>NZ_JTHL01000001.1:4925130-4941972 GCF_000818195.1 Streptomyces sp. 150FB
AGTTGGCCGGCCGCGACGGCGGGCCCCGTGCCGGGACCGTCGACCTGATCGGACTGCGTACGGAGGGGCGCGCGGCCGACGCGGTCGCCGCCGACGTGCGCGACGTACTGCGCGAGCAATCGACCGACCGACCGCACGACACCGGGCTGGTGGTGGCCACCGGCGCCGACCGGGGCGACGTCGCCGCGCCCGACGCGGTGGCCGCACGCTCCCTGCTGACCCTGCTCGCCGCCTCGCTCTCCGGCATCATCGTGCTGATCACCGGGTTCGTGCTGGCCGGCGCGCTGGGGGTGTCGATCGCCGGGCAGCGGCGCGAACTCGCCCTGATGCGGGCCGTCGGCGCGACCCCCCGGCAGATCCGCCGGCTCGCCGCAGCCGAGGCCAGTGTCGTCGCGGCTGTCGCGCTCGTGCCCGGGGTGGCGCTCGGCTACCTGCTGGCCGGACAGTTCCGGCACCTCCTGGTCGGCCACGGGCTGCTGCCGGAGGCGCTGCCGCTGAGCTTCGGCCCGCTGCCCGCGCTCGCCACACTCCTCCTGCTGGGCCTCGCCGTTCAGGTGTCGGCCCGGAGCGCCGCGTGGCGTACGTCCCGTATGCCGGCCACCGAGGCGGTCGCCGAGTCGCGCAGCGAACCCCGTAAGCCCTCACGTATCCGAACTCGCTTCGGGCTGCTGCTCGTTGTCCTGGCGACCACGCTCTCGGTCACCCCTCTGCTGGCGCGGACCGCGCTCGGCGCGAGCACCACCTCCCTCGCCGGCATCATCGCGGCGATCGGCCTCGCGATGGCAGGACCCGCCCTGATCCGGGGCGTCAGCGGGGCGTTGGCCAGGCGGCTGCCGTCGCGGGTCTCTCCGGCGACCTGGCTGGCGGTGTCCAACGTCCATGGCTACGCGATCCGGTTCGCCGGGGTCGTCAGCACCCTCGCCATGGCGGTCGTCTTCGTGCTGACCTACACCTTCGCGCAGACCACCCTGATGACCGCCACGGCGAACGACGTACGCGCCGGCACCCTCGCCCAGGAACGGATGAGCGCGCCGGGCCTCGGCGGCCTGCCCGGCGGGACACTCGCCGCCGTACGCGACACCCCGGGCGTACGTGCGGCGGTCCCCGTCAGCTCGACCACCGCGCTCTGGTCGTACGAGCAACTGGGCGACCCGGTGGTCGAGTCGGCCTCCGCGATGATCCTGACCCCGGAAGCGCCGGAGGTGATCGACCTCGGTGTACGGTCCGGCGGCCTGGACGAACTCACCGGTGACACCATCGCGGTCGGCAGCGACGTCGCCCGCTCGCGGAACGCGGAAGTGGGCCGCAGGGTGCACCTGACCCTCGGCGACGGCACGCGGGTGAACCCCCGGGTCGTCGCGGTCTACGACCGGAGCCTCGGCTTCGGCCCTGTCGTGCTCTCCCACGACCTGGCGAGCGGCCACACCACAGGCGGCCTCGACCAGGACATCCTGATCCGTACGGACAACACGGCGGCGGCGCTCCACCACCTCGACGCCCTCACCGCGTCCCGGCCGGGCCTGACCCTCGCGCCCGCCGACGCCACCACCTCGGCCGGTCTGAGCGACGCGCCGCCGGAGGTCTGGGTCAACCTGGCCACGATCGTCGTCCTCCTCGGCTATCTGCTGCTCAGCATCGCCAACAAGCTGGTCGCCACAACTGCCCAGCGCCGCGACGAGATAGCCGCCCTGCGCCTGGGCGGCACCACCCCGCGCCAGATCCGCGCCATGATGCGGCGCGAGGCCGCGATGCTCGGCGCCGGGGCCCTCGTCCTGGGCCCGGCACTTTCGGCGATCCCGCTGGCCCTGCTGGGCACCGGCTTCCTGCACCGCCCCTGGCCCGCCGGCCCGGTCTGGGTGGTGCCGGCGATCGCCCTCACGGTGGCGGGCATCGCGTTCCTCGCCATCGAACTCCCCACCCGCCACTCCCTGCGCATACCGCCGGCCCACGCGCTCGGCGACCACGCGTGAGCGTCCGGGCGCCTGTTGGGGACGTCGGCGCGGGATGCTGGGGGGAGAGCCGTCGGGGGGACGGCTCGGAGGGGGGTGGCCGATGCCAGTCAGAAGAGCTGCTCGCGAAGCTGTTGACGAACTCCCCGGACAAACTGACGGCGCTGGGAAACCGTTTGCGGGCGGCCTCCGGCCGCATCTGACGCCGCTGCCCTGTCGGTGTCCACGGTGTCCACGGTGTCGACAGGTGACAACTGAACGTTACGTAAACGACAGGTCAAGTGTGCCAGATATAGTGGCGCCATGAGTCTTCGGTACGCGGTGATGGGCCTCCTGGTGGACCGCTCCGGCAGCGGCTACGACCTCATGCAGCGGTTCGACCGCTCGCTCGGAAATGTCTGGGCCGCTTCGCAGAGCCAGCTCTACGGCGAACTGAACCGCCTCGCCGACAACGGGCGGATCGAGGTCACGTCCGAAGGGCCGAGGGGGCGCAAGGAGTACGCCCTTACCGACCTGGGGAGGGCCGAACTTCAGGAATGGCTCTCAAGCACCGAGGGTAAGAAGCCCCGGCGCAACGAAATGCTCCTCCAGGTCTTCTTCTTCGCCCTTCTCTCCCGCGAGCAGGCGGTCGAACGCCTCCAGCGCCAGGCGGAGGTCGCCGCCGAGGAACACGCGGCGCTGGTCGACCTGAGTGAGTCCGTCGACTGGAACGCCGACAGCGACGTGCTCGCCGTCAGCGGCCAACTGGCCATGGAGTACGGGCTGCGCCTGCGCACCATGGAGCAGGAATGGGCCCAGTGGGCCATCCGTAAGATCGCCGAGACGAACGGCACGAACGGCGAGGGCGGCGCGGGTTCTCGGTAGAGGGCCTGAGCACCTGAACTTCGGGCTCGGTGAACGGGCCGCGTCGCGGCCATGGGTTTCAGTACATCCTCCCGCACGGCCTTGATCTGGTCGATCACTGATTGACGAGAAAGTCGCGGCGCTCGACCACCCCCTTCCGCTTCGTGTTCTTGCTGCTCCAGGCCCGTACGGAGGCCCTGTTAAAGGCCGTCGCCCGGGACAGAGGGGCTGTGATACGCCGAGGTCACCGCGTCACCGGCCTCACCCAGCGGCCGGACGCCGTCACCGTCGACATCGCGCTGATCAGCGCGTTCTCGCCGGAGTGGCAGGCGCTCCGCTCCCTGCTCAGCAAGCTGATCATCGAGCAGCCGGCGCTCGAACTGACCCTCGCCGAGCGGCTTTCCGGCCTGTACGTGCGCTACCCGAGCCGCGACGCGGCCGCGCACCCGCTGGTCGGTCTCCGCGTGAACAACGGTGTGTGGGCCTTCGGGGCCGAGTCCTACGGGGATCTGTTGCGCAAGACCAAGCACTACACGCTGGAGGGGGTCGCTGACCGGATCACCGCCCCCACCTTGATCATGGACGCCGAGAACGCCCAGTTCTTCAAGGGCCAGCCGCAGGAGGCCGAGAAGGCCCTCGTCAACGCACCGACCACGCTGGTGACGCTGACCGACGCCGAAGGGGCGGGCGAGCACTGCCACATGGGCGCGATGCTGCTCGCCCACCAGACCATGTTCGACTGGCTCGACGACACCCTCGCGGTCGGCTGAACCGGGCTCATCGGCCGAGCAGGGCTCATTGGCTGAAGCGGGCTCAGCGGAACACGCCGCTGTACGCGTTGATGGCCGGCTGTCCGCCGAGGTGCGCGTAGAGGACGTGGGAGTCCTTCGGGATGTCGCCGTCGCGGACGAGATCGATGAGTCCGGCCATGGACTTCCCCTCGTACACCGGGTCGATGATCATGCCTTCCAGGCTCCCGGTGAGCCGGATGGCATCCAGTGTGGACTGCACGGGGATGCCGTACTCGTCTCCTGCCCAGCCCTCCAGTACGGTGATCTCCTCGTCGGTCAACTCCCCTTCCACTTCGATCAGTTCAGCCGTCGCGCGGGCGATCTTCGCCACCTGGGCGCGGGTCTCGGCGAGCTTCGCGGAGGCGTCGATGCCCACGATCCGGCGCGGCCTGTCCTGGCCGGCGAATCCCGCGATCATGCCCGCCTGCGTGGAGCCGGTCACACTGCACACCACGATCGTGTCGAAGAAGACGCCCAACTCCCGCTCCTGCCGCGCCACTTCGTAGGCCCAGTTGGCGAAACCGAGGCCGCCGAGCCGGTGGTCGGAGGCGCCCGCCGGGATGGCGTACGGCGTGCCGCCCGCCGCCCGTACGCTCGCCAGCGCCTCGGTCCAACTGTCCTTGAACCCGATGCCGAACCCAGCGTCCACCAGCCGTACGTCGGCGCCCATGATCCGCGACAGCAGAATGTTGCCGACCTTGTCGTTGACCGCGTCGGGCCAGTCCACCCAACTCTCCTGCACGAGCACGGCCTTCAGCCCGAGCTTGGCCGCGACCGCGGCGACCTGCCGGGTGTGGTTGGACTGCACACCACCGATGCTGACCAGGGTGTCCGCGCCCTGGGCGAGGGCGTCGGGGATCAGATACTCCAGCTTCCTGGTCTTGTTGCCGCCGAAGGCGAGGCCGCTGTTGCAGTCCTCCCGCTTGGCCCAGATGCGGGCGCCGCCGAGATGGTCGCTGAGCCGGTCCAGGGGGTGGACGGGACTGGGCCCGAACAGCAGCGGACAACGCGCGAAGCGGTCGAGAGCGGCGGGTGGTGCGAAGGTCGTGGACGGCATGACACTCCTCAGGAACGGTCGGGTTCGGCGGGCAGTGTGTCGAGCAGCGGGGCGAGCGTCTGCCAGTTGGCGCGCGAGGCGGCCGCCGCGCCCTCCGCGTCCCCGGCCGCGCAGAGCGCGATGATCCGGTCGTGCTGGGCGACCGATCCCCGGCCGCTCAGGGAGGAGAACCGGAGCTGCTCCACGCGGCGCAGCAGCGGTGTGAATTGTTCGAGCACCCTGCTGAGCGCCTGGTTCGCGCAGGCGGTGACCGGGACGGCGTGGAACGCGTCGTCGGCGGCGACCGCGGCGTCCACCTCGTCCTCCCGCAGGGCGGTGGCGAAGCGGGCGTTGGCCGCGCGCATGGCTTCCAGCTCGACGGCGGAGAGGTTGGGAACCGCCGCGCGGACGGCGAGTTCGTGCATGGCGGCGGTCACCGACTGGGCGTCCCTCACCGCGCGTACGTCCAGCGGGCTGACGATCGTGTAACGGCCGGGCTTGGTCCGTACGAGCCCGGTCTGCTCCAGCCGGGTCAGCGCCTCCCGGATGGGGGTGCGGCTGATCCCCAGCCAGGCGACGAGATCCGCGTCGGCGAGGCGCTCGCCCGGGGCGAGGGTGCCGTCGACGATCGCGTCCCTGATCGCCTGATACGCGTTCTCCCTGAGGAGCGGCCGGGGGACAAGTCCTCTGCTCTGCGGTACTGGCATGCAATATATTGCATGCTGCCGAGCTCCTCCCGTCAAGCCCCGGGGGTCGGGAGGGGGAGGAGCGGAAGCGGGGGCGGACCTGTCATTCGCCGGCGTCGGCGCCGGTATCCATATCGGCGCCGGCATCCGTATCGGTAGCGGCACCCGTATCGGTAGCGGCGCCGGGGGCCGCCCCGGGAGCCGGTTCCGCGCGGATCTCGGAGAGCAGCTCCGTGATGGCAGCCATGATGGTCTCGGTGGCCTCACGCAGGAGCTTCGCCGTGATCTCGCGACCCTCGAACCGGGAGAGGTCGACCGGTGGTCCGGCCAGCACGGTGAGCGTCTTGCGCGGCAGCAGGCGCACACGCTTCTCCGTGGCGTAGGGCGGCACGGCCAGATGGGCTCCCCACTGCGCGACAGGGATCACCGGAGCCTTGGTGAGAAGAGCGACCTGGGCCACACCGGTCCGGCCGGCCATCGGCCACAGATCGGGGTCGTGGGTGAGCGTTCCCTCGGGGTAGAAGACGACACCCTCGCCCCGCTCCACCGCGGCCACCGCCGCCCGGTACGCGTCGCTCACTTTCCGCGAATCCCGGTAGACGGGTATCTGCCCGGAACCGCGCAGGATCGTGCCGACAACGCCCCTGAAAAGACCTGACTTCGCCATGAACCGCGGGAAGCGTCCCGCGTCGTACTGAAAAGTTCCGTAGGAAATCGGGTCCAGATACGAGTTGTGATTGACCGCGGCGATGAATCCGCCGGCCGGAGGAATGTGCTCGGCGCCCCGCCAGTCACGTCTGAAGAAAAAAGCCAGCGGAGGTTTCGCGAGACAGATCGCCAAGCGGGCCCAGAAACCAATTCTGCGGTGAGCCATCTTGTCATCCATCCTTTCGAAGCGGGCAGGTGAAGCCGGTGGACCGGAAGCGGAGGGTGGCCCCGCCGGCAGCGGGACCACCCTCACACGCGGCTGCCGGGCGCCGTCAACGGGGTCGGCGCCAGACGTTCGCCAGTGGGCGTCCCGGACCCGTGAACAGCCGAAAGGCCGCCAGGGATTCCCCTGACGGCCTGAATGTCCCGTGCCCCGCACCCGAGGGATCACCGCCGCCGGTAGCGACGCTCCAGGGCACGGTTACGCCGTGCGGCCCGGAGGCTCAACAGGTCGGGGCCCAGCAGGCCGGGCCCCGGGTTGTTGTTCGGACAGGGCTGAGCGGGGGCAGCCCCCGGCGCCTGCTGGGCCGGGTCCAGGTACGGCTGCGGAGGCATCTGCTGGCCGTCCTGTTGATACGGCCGCTGCTGGTAGGGCATCTGCTGGTAGGGCTGCTGCCCGTACCCCTGCGGGGGCATCTGGCGCTGTGCCTGCGGGCCACTCGCCAGGAAGGGCCGGCCGTCCCTCTCGGCTGCGAACGGAATGCCGGAGGCCAGTGCGCGGGGCAGTACGACGGCTGCCTGTCCGAGCCGGTTGATGCCCAGGAGCAGCAGGATCGTCGAGGTGGAACGAGACACCTCGGCGTCGATCTGGAACGCCACGGCCATGATCACGCCCCGGGAGACCAGCAGCGCGCCCCAGAGCCACAGCCCGTGTGCGGGCATGCGCGCGTAAAGCGTGCCGCCCTGCGACTCCAGCCGCAGAGCCGCGCCCTGAGCGAGACCGATTCCGCCGGCGACGACCACACTGACGACCAGACACGCGATGTCATTTGTCGCGAGATGCGCGAAATCGTCACGGAGGACGGCGACGCCGGCGATAAGCAGAACGAGGGGAAGAAGGAGCAGACGCTTTGCCCGGAGCGGCTCTCCCCGCAAATGCTGTGCGATGACCCCGATAATCACGGCTATCGCTACAAGCACTTCCAACAGGGTCATACGGCGCTCCTGACTGTGGCTTCGGGCGTCGGCTCCGAAAAGCACGCGGAAATGAACCTAATCCGCCCACCTGGAATTGTGAACGTCCCTAAGAGACAGTGCTGTCGCCGCGAACTGTGCTTCTGCGCCAGTTCGGCGAAGAGCGGACCGGACCCGGCCGCACCGGGGCGCGAACCACACGCGGTGCCCCGGCTGCTCGCCGTACGGCCGCCACAATGTGGCCGTCCCCGTTCCCTGATCCGTCACGTGCCACTTGCCACTCGCCACCTGTCACGGAGTCGCCATGTCCCCGCAGATGAAGCTCACGGCAGTCGCACTCGACTGCCCCGACCCTCAGGCGCTGGCCGCGTTCTACCAGCGAGCCACCGGCCTCGATCCGCACCCCGAATCCAACAGTGACTTCGCCGGCCTCACCGGCGAGGACGGCGTCCTCATCGGTTTCCAGCGGGTCAAGGACTACCGGGCCCCGGTCTGGCCCGGTCAGATCATGCCGCAGCAGTTCCACCTCGACTTCAAGGTCGACGACCTCGAAGCGGCCGAGGCCATGCTCCTGGAGCTGGGCGCGGCGAAGCCGGAGCACCAGCCGGGCGGGGACAGATGGCGGGTCTTCACCGACCCGGCGGGGCATCCCTTCTGCGTGGTCAGGGGCTGACGCCGAAGGCCGGGCCGCCGAAGCCCGGGCCCGCCCCCCGACCCTTGGGATCCGACGTCCGCGAACCTCAGGCGCCGACGTACGCCGCGAGGTGCTCCCCGGTGAGCGTCGAGCGCGCCGCGACGAGGTCGGCGGGGGTGCCCTCGAAGACGATCCGGCCGCCGTCGTGGCCCGCCCCGGGGCCGAGGTCGATGATCCAGTCGGCGTGCGCCATGACCGCCTGGTGGTGCTCGATGACGATGACCGACTTGCCGGAGTCCACGAGCCGGTCGAGCAGGCCGAGCAACTGCTCGACGTCGGCGAGGTGCAGGCCCGCCGTCGCCTCGTCCAGGACGTAGATGCCGCCCTTCTCGGCCATGTGGGTGGCCAGCTTGAGCCGTTGCCGCTCGCCGCCGGAGAGCGTGGTGAGCGGCTGGCCGAGAGTGAGGTAGCCGAGACCGACGTCGGCCAGCCGGTCGAGAATCGCGCGTGCCGCCGGTACGTGCGCCTCCCCTGCGCCGAAGAACTCCCGCGCCTCGGTCACCGGCATCGCGAGCACCTCGCTGATGTCGCGCCCGCCGAGGTGGTGGTCCAGCACCGACGCCTCGAACCGCTTCCCCCCGCACTCCTCGCAGGTGGTGGCGACACCGGCCATCATCGCCAGGTCGGTGTAGATGACACCGGCGCCGTTGCAGTTGGGGCAGGCGCCCTCGGAGTTGGCGCTGAACAGCGCCGGCTTCACACCGTTGGCCTTGGCGAACGCCTTGCGGATCGGTTCGAGCAGCCCGGTGTACGTCGCCGGGTTGCTCCGCCGCGAACCCCGGATCGCGTCCTGGCCGACCGACACCACACCCGCCCCGGCCGGGATCGACCCGCGTACGAGCGAGCTCTTGCCGGAGCCGGCGACGCCGGTGATGACGGTGAGCACCCCGAGCGGTATGTCGACGTCGACGTCACGCAGGTTGTGCGCCGTCGCGCCGCGGATCTCCAGCGCCCCGGTGGGCGTCCGTACCTTCTCCTTGACGGCGGCCCGGTCGTCGAGATGGCGGCCGGTGAGCGTGTCACTGGCCCGCAGCCCCTCGACGGTGCCCTCGAAGCAGACGGTGCCGCCCGCCGTACCGGCCCCCGGGCCGAGGTCGACGGCGTGGTCGGCGATCGCGATCGTCTCCGGCTTGTGCTCCACGACGAGCACCGTGTTGCCCTTGTCCCGCAGCCGCAGCAGCAGGTCGTTCATCCGGCCGATGTCATGCGGGTGCAGGCCCGTGGTCGGCTCGTCGAAGACGTACGTGACGTCGGTGAGCGAGGAGCCGAGATGGCGGATCATCTTGACGCGCTGCGCCTCGCCGCCCGACAGCGTGCCCGAGGAACGGTCGAGCGAGAGGTAGCCGAGCCCGATCTCCACGAACGAGTCGAGGGTCCCGCGCAGCGCGGCGAGCAGCGGCGCCACCGAAGGCTCGTCGAAGCCGCCGACCCATTCGGCCAGGTCGGTGATCTGCATCGCGCAGGCGTCAGCGATGTTGATGCCCTCGACCCGCGAGGAGCGGGCCGCCTCGCTCAGCCGCGTACCGCCGCACTCGGGGCAGTCGGTGAAGGTGACCGCCCGGTCCACGAACGCGCGGATGTGCGGCTGCATCGCCTCCCGGTCCTTGGCGAGGAGCGACTTCTGGACGCGGGGGACGAGCCCCTCGTACGTCATGTTGATGCCCTCGATCTTCATCCTGGTCGGCTCACGGTGGAGGAAGTCGTGCATCTCGGTGTCGGTGAAGTCGCGGATCGGCTTCTCGGGGTCGAAGAAGCCCGACGCGCTGTAGAGCCGGTAGTTCCAGCCGCCCGCCTTGTAGCCGGGGACGGTCATCGCGCCCTCGGCGAGCGACTTGGAGTCGTCGAAGAGCTGGGTGAGGTCGATGTCGGAGACCGTGCCCCGGCCTTCGCAGCGCGGACACATGCCGCCGGTGCGGGAGAAGGTCTGCTTCACCGTCTTGCCCCCGCCGCGCTCGACGGTGATCGCGCCGCTCGCCCGTACGGACGGGACGTTGAAGGCGTACGCGTTGGGCGAGCCGATGTGCGGCTGTCCGAGCCGGCTGAAGAGGATGCGCAGCATCGCGTTGGCGTCGGTGGCGGTGCCGACCGTGGAGCGGGCGTCGCCCCCCATCCGCTGCTGGTCGACGATGATCGCGGTGGTCAGCCCTTCGAGCACGTCGACCTCGGGCCGTGCCAGTGTCGGCATGAAGCCCTGCGTGAAGGCGCTGTACGTCTCGTTGATCAGCCGCTGCGACTCGGCGGCGATCGTGCTGAAGACCAGGGAGCTCTTGCCCGAGCCGGAGACGCCGGTGAACACCGTCAGGCGCCGCTTCGGGATCTCGATGCTGACGTCCTTGAGGTTGTTCTCGCGCGCGCCGTGTACGCGGATCAGCTCATGGCTGTCGGCGGTGGCGGTGGCGGTGGCGGTGGCGGTGGCGGTGGCGGGCGCGGTCGCGCTCGCGGTGCGCGGCGCCGGCGTATCCGGCTTCGGGGCCCTGCTCATCGTGTCTCCATCTGTCGGGCCGGTGCCGCCCGCGCGGTCTCCGCCGGCGTCGTCCGGCTCCTTGGACGGGAGCTCACTGGCCCCGGGGCTGGGTGAAGCGCAGCATGTTGCCGGAGGGGTCGCGGAAGGCGCAGTCGCGGACGCCGTACGGCTGGTCGATGGGCTCCTGGAGCACCTCGCCGCCCGCGGCGCGGACGCGCTCGAAGGTCGCGTCGCAGTCGTCGGTCCCGAAGATGACGCCGCGCAGCAACCCCTTCGCCAGCAGCTCCGCCATGGCCTGCTTGTCGGCGGGCGAGGCGCTCGGGTTCGCGAGGGGCGGTTCGAGGACGATGCTCACCTCGGGCTGCGAGGGCGCGCCCACGGTCACCCAGCGCATCCCCTCGAACCCGACGTCGTTGCGTACCTCCAGGCCGAGAGCGTCGCGGTAGAAGGCGAGCGCCTTGTCGTGGTCGTCGACGGCGATGAAGCACTGCGAAAGTTTGATGTCCATGGGTTTCACGCTACGGGCGGTGGGGCAGCTCGCGCTTCTTCATTCCTGACCGGATGCGTGACTGGATCACTGACCGGGCTCCTGACCGGTCGTGTGTGGATCTTGGCGATACAGGCCGGGATCGCGGCGCCGGCGCCATGCTCCCGGGCCCGGTACGAGCTGGGGCTCTCGCCGACCAGCTCGGTGAACCGCGAGCTGAACGACCCCAGCGACGTACAGCCGACCGCGAAGCAGACCTCCGTCACCGACAGGTCCCCCCGCCGCAGCAGCGCCTTGGCCCGCTCGATCCGCCGCGTCATCAGGTAGCTGTACGGCGTCTCCCCGAAGGCGGCGCGGAAGCTGCGCGAGAAGTGGCCCGGCGACATGAGGGCGGTGCGCGCCAGCGCCGGAACGTCGAGCGGCTCGGCGTACGCGCGGTCCATCAGGTCACGGGCCCGGCGCAGCCGGACGAGGTCCTCCAGCGTCACACCACCACCATCGCACAGCGCCCGACGCAGCCGACATCAGTCCCCCAGCGGGGGCCCGGGCCCCAGCCACTCGCACAGCAGCACGGTCGCATCGTCCTGGAGTTCACCGTGGTGATAGTCGAGGAAGGTGTGGGAGAAGCGGCGGACGGTCTCCGAGACGCTCAGATTGTCGGCGGGGTACTGGGTGAGGACGGAGATGAAGCGGTCGAGTCCGAACTCCTGACCGTGCGGTCGCCGCGCCTCGGTGATGCCGTCGGTGTAGAGCGTGACGCGATCCCCCGGCTGTAGCTGCTGGTGGCAGATCGTCGTCTCCAGGTTGCCCAGACCGGTCCCGAGCGGGAACGCCGGCTCGCAGTGGAGCTTGACCGCGTTCCCGCCACGCAGGATCAGCGGTGGGTGGTGTCCGTAGCTGGTCCAGGTCAGCAGCCCGGAGCGGGTGTCCAGGAAGGCGAGGATGGCGGTGGCGTAGCGGACCTCTTCGAACTGGCGGGCAAGCTCCCCCTCGATGGCATCGCCCGTCTCCGCGATGCCGGCGCCGCGTCGGCGGGCGCTGCGGGAGGCGGCGACGGCGAGGGCGGCGGTCTGTCCCGCCGCGGTGTCGTGGCCCATGGCGTCGAAGATCGACAGAAAGACCCGGGGGCCGGCGATGGCGTAGTCGTACGCGTCACCGCTGATCCGGTACGACGGCTCCAGCGTCGCGCAGACCGCCACCCGCGAGTCGGTGTACGTACGCGGCGGAATGAGCTGCCACTGCGCCTCCGCCGCCACGTTCATCGGCTGGGTACGGTTCAGCCGGGCGTACGTGTCGCTGTGTCCGCGTTTGGTGGCGATGGACAGCGCCACCAGGGTCGCCAGCCCCGTGGCGGTCTCACGGACCAGGTCGCCGTCGTGCGCGGCGGCGGCGAACATCAGGCCGATGCGTTCCCTGCCGTTGAACAACGGCACCCAGTACCGGCCTCCGTACTGACCCGCGTCGGCCGAGGCCATGCCGGCGGGGACGATCTTGCCGTACTGGTACGCGCGGCCCGCTTCGGTGTCCTTGATCTTCAGCACCCGCTCCACGGACGCCGCCGTCCGTGCTCCGACCAGCAGGTGGAGCGCGCGGCGCTCGACATCGCCGAGATAGATCCGTACGTCGGTGAAGCCGGCGGCCCTGGCGTGCTCACTCACCGTGTCCGGGAGGTCGTCGAACGACGTGGTCCCGATGACTTTCAGCAATCCCTGGAACAGCCGCTCGCCAGTGTTGTCCTGATCCCTCACGTGAGCACTCTCCAGGAATTTCGGCGAAGGGCGGGGTCCTGGCCCGCCGCCGGTGAGAGCCGGTGGCAGCCCCGCCTCGGAGTACAGGTGCTTTTCGGTATATATACGTGGATTGTATGAGCCTACGGCACACCGGACGACGGGTGTCGGCCTCGCTCCGGCGGGCGGGTTGATCGGAGCCTCATCCGCGCTCGCGGAGGTACGACTCCAGCTCGGCGGCCCCGCTCAGCAGCGCCCGCCCGCGCGCTGACAGCCGGCCGTGCCAGTCGGACAGCGCGGCCTCCAGCGGCTCCAGTCCGCCGGCCGCCCGCACCTGGGCGATCAGCGGGGCGATCTGCTCCAGCAGGTAGCCGCCCCGCCTGAGCTGGTGGGCCAGCCGGACGTCCCGTACGTCGGCCTCGTCGTACACGCGATACCCGGTCCCCGGGTCGCGGCGCGGGCGCACCAGCCCGGCGCGCTCCCATGCGCGCAGCGTCGCCGGACGGATTCCGAGCTTCCCCGCCAGCGGCCCGATGAACGTGCCCTCGGGCCCGGACGCCGTGGCCCGCCCGGACATCGTGGTGGAACCGAGGGCAGGGAGGGGCGCCAGATCGCGGAGGGCGTTCTCGACCGCCTGGAGGGTCCCGCGGTCGTCCAGGAGCTGGGCGTGGCTCTCGTCGATCAGTCGGAACGCGTCCTCGGCGGCCCCCTCGTTCACCGCCCGCATGATCGAGGCCGCCGTCCGGTGGCCGTGGCCGGGCAGCAGGGCGAGGAACGCGCTCAGGGCACGCGCGTGCAGCGGGGTGTACGTGCGGTAGCCGTGGGGCGTGCGACCGGCGGCCGGAAGGATGCCGGCCTCCTCGTAGTTCCTGACCGCCTGCGTGGACAGACCGTGCCCGCGCGCCAGATCAACCGGCCTGAGCCGTTCACCGTTTTGAAGGTTTCGTGCCATGGGCCTGCTCTTATCTCGGAAAAGTCTCAACCGAAGGTTCAACGATACCGTTCAAGGCATGGCTACTGACCTCCAGGACACCGCCCATGCCGTCCATGCCCTCGAAGCCGCCGCCGTCATGAGGCTGCTTCCGGCCCGACCGCGCCTGCTCGCCCTGGGCGAGCCCACCCACGGCGAGGACACACTGCTCGACCTGCGCAACGAACTGTTCCGGCAGCTTGTCGAGCAGGAGGGCTACCGGACGATCGCGGTGGAGAGCGACTGCGTGAGGGGCCTGGCCGTGGACGACTACGTGACCTCGGGCGCGGGCACCCTCGACGAGATCATGGAGCAGGGGTTCAGCCACGGATGGGGCGCGCTCGCGGGCAACCGCGAACTCGTGCGCTGGATGCGCGCCCACAACGAGGGCCGGCCCGCGTCCGGGCGGCTCCGCTTCGCAGGTTTCGACGGCCCGTTGGAGATCACCGGCGCCGCGAGCCCCCGGGAGACCCTGACCGCACTCCACCGCTACCTCGCGGCCCAGGTGGACACGGACCTGCTCCCCTGCGGAGCGGAGACGCTCGACCGGCTGCTCGGCGCCGACGACCGGTGGACCGATCCCGCCGCGATGATGGACCCCGCCCGGTCCGTGGGGCAGTCGGCCGAGGCGAGGGAACTGCGGCTGCTGGCCGACGATCTGGTGGCGCTGACCTACGCGCAGACGCCGCACCTGACAGCGGCGACCTCGCGGGAGGCCACCGACCGGGCGCGCCTGTACGGGCGTACCGCCGTCGGCCTGCTGCGCTACCACTTCTCGATGGCCGACACCTCACCGAGCCGTATGACGCGACTGGTGAGCCTGCGGGACCAGATGATGGCCGACAACCTCCTCGCCGTCGCCGAGCGGGCTCCGGCACTGGTCCACGCCCACAACGGCCATCTCCAGCGGAACAAGAGCACGATGCGGATGGGCGGCCCCCCGGTGGAGTGGTGGAGCGCCGGCGCGCTCGTGAGTTCCCACCTGGGCGAGGAGTACGCCTTCCTGGCCACGGCCCTCGGCACGATCCGGCACCAGGGAGTGGACACCCCGCCGCCGGACACCCTCGAAGGCCGCCTGTACGCGCTACCCGAGGACCGCTACGTCGTCGACGCCGCCCACCTGGCCACCGCCCTCGGCGACTCGCGGCCCGCCCACCGGGTGTCGCCCTGGTACGGCTACTCCCCACTCGACCCGGCCCACCTGAACGGAAACGACGGGATCGTGTTCGTCAAGGACGTCCTGCCGGGTTAGCGCCCCTGGCCGGACCTCGGCGTGGGTCCTGTCCACCGCTCACCTGGGCTTGAGCGCTTCGAGGGCGGTGCGGGCCTTGGGGGCGTGGAGCGGGCTGAAGTACGGGTTGATCCTGAGGGCTTGGGTCAACTCGGTCCTGGCGGCCGTGTTGTTGCCGAGGGCTCGCTGGATCATTCCGCGGTGGTAGTGGAAGAGGGCGTTGCGTGTGCCGAGGGTGAGGGCGCGGTCGGATTCGGCGAGGGCTTCTCTGTTGTGTCCGCTCGTGTGCAGCGCCCAGGCCAGGGCGTCGTGGCTGTCCAGGAACGGGCGGGTGGTGAGTCCCTTGCGCGCGAGGGTGACGGCGTGGGCGGGGTTTCCGTGGTCGGTCTCGAACAGCGCGGCGTCCGAGTCGGGTGTGACACCGGCCGCGGCGAAGAGTTTCTGCTCGGCCCGGAAGACGCGGTACTGCTCGGCGGCCTCCCGGTCGCGGCCGAGGGACTGGTACAGCTCGCCGAGTTGGAGGATGTATTCGGGCTGGGGCACGCGTTGGACGGCCTGGGTGAGATCGGCGACGGCGGCGTCCGTCCGCCCGAGGGCGGCTTCGGCGCGTGCTCTGCCCTGGAGCAGCGCGGTGTGAGTGGGCGCGACGCGCAGGCCGGCCGCGGTTTCGCGCAGCGCGGTGGTGGGATCGCCGTTGTTGAAGGCGAGTTCGCCGAGGTAGTAGTGGGCGAACGCCTGGTCGGCGGGGCCCGCGGAGTCCTGCAAGGCGCGGCGCATATGGGTACGGGCGGTCGCGGTGTCGCCGCGTAGCTCCGCCACGTAGGAGGCGCGCGACAGTGACGGTGCGCCGGGTTTCAGGTCGACCATGCGCTGTACGGCGTCGGTGGCCTCGTCGTAGCGGCCGAGCTGGGTGTAGGCGTCGCCGAGAGTCCCGTGGAGCGTGGAGTTGTACGGGTTGACGGCGACGGCCTTCTTCGCCCAGGTGAGCGCCTGGGTGAAGTTGTGGCGGGCGGCCTCCAGGGCTGCCATGCCGCCCATGGCCGTGAAGTTGTCCCGCTCGCCGGTGGCGAGGGAGCGTTTGAGGACGGCTTCCGCCTTCGGGTAGTACGTCGGGTCCGCGGTCGCTTTGGCCTGCTGGACGTAGTCCAGCCCGAGCGTGCCCAGCGATACGGCGTCCCGTGGTGTCCGGCGCAGACGGGTCTGGAGGCGCGCGATGTCGGCGGTGAGCGGGTCGGCGCCGGTGCGATGTCCGGCGGCGGTGCCGGGCTGCGGCGCCGGCCGGCCGTTGTTCTCGGCGTTCCAGGGGGACAGGCCGAGTCCGCCAGCGAGGAAGAGCCCGATGCCGAGCGCGGTGGTGACGGCGGCCGACAGCACGGCACGCCGATGCGGACGCTGCGAACGGTGGGGACTGGTCAATTCCCGCTCCGGTGTGGGTGGTTGGCGGTCGGGGTGGTGCGGTGCGGTGGTGCCGGGCCGGTGAGCGTCGCGTAGAGAACTATGTTGTCGCGGTACTCGCCGTGCCCGCGGTCGTAGCTGCCGCCGCAGGTGATCAGCCGCAGTACGGGTGGTCCCCCAGTGGCATAGACCTGGTCGTCGGGGAAGCGGTCCTTCCCGTACTGCCGCAGTGCCCGGACGGTGAAGCTGACGGAGCTGTGGTCACCGCGGTCAATGGTGATCTCCTCGCCCGGACGCAGTGAGGGGATGGCGTGGAAGGCGCCGGGTCCGGTGCGCGAGTCGATGTGGCCGACGATGATCGCGGCGCCCGGGGCACCGGGTCGCGGGCCGCCGCTCCACCAGCCCGCCTGACCGGGTTTCTCCGGTGCGCCGAGATGGCCGTCCTGCTGCACCTGGAGCCGCGTCAGCGGAAGGTCGAGGCCGACGCCGGGTATCCGGATACGGGTGGGCGGCGCGGCGGAGGCGGCGGTCGGATGCCCGGCAGTTCCCTGTACGAGGGGGAGGTCACCGAGGTCGACGGCCCCCGGCGGATGGTTCCCGTACCCCAGCAACGCGCAGGTCCCGGTGACCGTCAGGGCCATACCGGCCGTCAGGGCCGCGAGCGCGGCTATTCGGCTCCGGCGGGCCGGGCGCGGCGGCCCATGGCGGCGGCGCCCGCGGGTACGCG
>NZ_JTHL01000001.1:4941997-4964071 GCF_000818195.1 Streptomyces sp. 150FB
CGGGTCACGCCCGGCCGTGGCGCCGTCGGCGCAGGGCCAGTCCTCCGGCGCAGGCCAGCAGCGCGCCTCCGCCGATGGCGGTGTAGGCGACGACGGGGGAGCCGCCGCCGAAGGCGTTGCCGCCGAAGCCGGCGTTGACGCCGCCGCCGGGGTGCAGCGAGTCGGCCTGGTTGACCGCCGCGGTGTTCGGCAGCGCCACGTACGGGAAGGTCGAACCCGGCTGACGGTAGGGGGTGTCCACACGGTCACCCGTGGCCAGCCCCGGCACGATCTTGCCGGTCTGCGCCGCGCCTTCGAGTGCCTGGAGCTCGATGTCGACGACATCGTCGTTGAGCCTGCGGCCGTTGGGGAAGCCGCCCAGGTCCTGGGCGAGTACGCCGAGCCGGTTGGGGTGGGCGGTGGGCTTGACCGACATGTTCAGCCGCAGTTCCTCGGACGCGAGGAACGCGCGCTTGTCGGTGTCGGCGTTCAGCAACTGCGAGTTGAGGTCGGCCTTGATCGGGCCGCACGCCTTGCAGATACCGGTCAGGAAGATCTCGACCAGGTCGTTGCGGGGCGTGGCCGGTGCGGGGATGCCGTAGATCTTCTGGATGAGCTTGGGGACGATCGGGTCCTTGACCGCGTTCACGACCGGGGTGACCGTGTGGTCCAGCTCCGGCGGCAGCGCGTTGAAGGCGTCCTTGTACTTCAGGGGTACGACGACCTCGTTCACGAGCGGGTTGCCGAGGCGCGAGACCTGGTGCCAGCCGGCCGGGCCGCCCTGGTCCGGCGTACGCGGACCGCCCCCGGCCGCGCCGTTCGCGGACCCCGCCGCGGCTTCGAGACCCTTGCCCTGTCCGCCGGAGACGTCCGCGCCCTGCCGGTCGGTGGTGGACCACACACCGATGACCGGATTGCGCCTCGGGTCGCCCTTGAGGGCCAGTGCCTTCTTGGGGACCTGGAGCGCGATGGTGTTGACGTTGTAGCCGGCGAGCGTGTTGTGTCCGGTCTCCTTGAGGTTGCCGCCGTAGAGCAGATCGAAGATCCGCAGGTCCAGGAAGAACGGATCGGACGCCTGCCCGGCGAAGGTCCGCCCGCCGCCCGGCAGTGACACGAGGGCCTGCTTGCGCAGCGACGCGTAGTCGGGCATGGACGCCCTGCCGACGTTCGACGGCGCGGCGGGGGCGTCCTTGACCAGTGCCTTCGTACGGCCGTGCGCGTCTGTGACCGTCAGGGTGTACGTCTGGCGGAAGTTAAGCGTCGGGTCGTCGAGCGACTTCACGACGCCGGTGTTGTAGAGGAACTGGTTCGCCGAGTCACGGGTGTGGTCGGTGAACTTCCAGGTGTACGTGGTGTCGGGCTTGCCGTTGCCGTCCGCGTCGATCTTGATGTTGTAGCGGGCGTCGTTGGCGAACGGGTAGAAGTTCGGCCCGCCGTTGGGCTCCTCGAACGGGATCCAGTTCGCCACCAGGGTGACCGTGTCCGGCCTGTCCGGGCTGGTGAAGGCGTAGACGTCGGTGTTGTCGGCCCTCGGGTCACCCGAGCTGAGCGGGGCCTCCCGGTGGCTGGAGGCGGAACTGACGCCGGGCGCGAGACCGGTGACCGCGGCGGCGGTCAGCAGGGCGAGCGCACCGACGGACGCGAGAGCGCGCTCGGCATGTCGGGGGCGGAGTCGTGGACGTGAGAGGCGCAAGGCCTGCATGGGCCATCCGTTTCCGGTGAGGCCGCGCACGCGTCCTTCGGACGGGTGGGTGCGGCTGAAGTGACGGTCACTCGAAGTCCCATGGGGACCGGGGCTTCGCCGATCCCTGGAGCGGCCCTCAGCGAAAAATGTCCGCCATGCGACTTAAGCTATGAATACGGCACCATGGCCGTGAAGGGCCCGCAACGCGCCTGCGCCGATCGGGGCAGGGCACTTGGCGGACACGCGGTCACCCACTCGGCCGAGGCGGCGGCGCACCGGCTGACACTGCGCCAACCCGACGTCCGTACTGATCTGTTCGGGTGAGCGGGTCCGGAAGCCCGGGGCCCCGGGCTTCCGGACCAGGTACAGATGTCTTCACCGTCCGGCGGACAGGGCCTGGAGGCCCTCCACCCCGTACGAAGAAGCCCGGCGACGCCGACCGCCCTTGGAGGCATCCATGAGATACCGCCACCTCGTGGGGCGCGCGGCGGCGGTGGCGGCGGGCGTCGCCTGTCTGCTGGCGGCGGCCGCGCCCGCCGTCGAGGCCCACCCGCTCGGCAACTTCTCCGTCAACCACTACAGCGGCTTCACCCTGTCCCCCGACCGGGTCGACGTCCTCGCGGTCACCGACAGCGCCGAGATCCCCACCCTGCAGAACGCACCGCGTGTCGACACCGACGGCGACGGCACACAGAGCGCCGGCGAACGCGGCACATGGGCCAGGGCCCGGTGCGCCGAGACCGCGGGGAAACTCGCCGTCACCGCACCCCGGCGGCTGAGCTGGACGATCCGCTCGGCGACCTTCGCCTACACGCCGGGCCAGGCCGGTCTGCCCACCAGCCGACTCGAATGCCGGCTGCGCGCGCCCCTCGACCTCGGGAACGGCCCGGTCACCCTGCACGTCACCACCGGCGCCGACGCCGGCCGGGTCGGCTGGAACGAGATCACCGCGAGGGGGACCGGGACCCGCCTCCAGCGCTCCACCGCACCGGAGACCTCGCCGTCCGACGAACTCCGCGACTACCCCCGCGACCTGCTCACCGCCCCGCGCGGTGATGTCACGGCGCAGTTCACCGCCACCACCGGTGACGAGGGGTCAGCCACGAGCGGCGGCCGGGCCACCGTGATCGATCCCGGAAACGGCCTCACCGCCCGCGTCGAAGCGCTCTCCCAGCACCTGGCGTCCCTCGCGGGCGCGCGAAGCCTCACCGTGCCGGTGGGGCTGCTGGCCGTCCTGCTGTCCATCGTGCTCGGCGCGGGCCACGCGCTGCTGCCCGGCCACGGCAAAACCGTCATGGCCGCCTACCTCGCCGGCCGGCGGGGCCGTACCCGCGACGCCGTCACCGTCGGCGCCACGGTCACCGCCACCCACACCGCGGGCGTGCTCGTCATCGGCCTCTGCCTCACCGCCTTCTCCTCCCTCGCCGGCGACACCGTGCTGAACTGGCTCGGCGTCGTCAGCGGCGCGCTGGTCACCCTGGTCGGCGCGAACCTGCTCACCGACGCCGTACGCCGCTCACGCCCGAAGCCGACGCTCCCGCACGCCCCGCATCCGTCACCGACGCCCTCCGCGTCTCCGCCCGCGCTGGTCGGGGCAGCAGGGTCGGCGAACACCGCGGAACGGGACCACGTCACCACCGCGTCGCACGCCTCTCTCGCCCACCCGCACCCACAGGCGACGCCCAGCCACCACGCGCACGACCATCCCCACGACCACGCGCACACCAAGACCCACCGGCACGGCCTGTTCGGCCATCACCACAGCCATGGCCCCACCGACACCCCCACCCCCACCGAGCCGGAGCCCTTCTCCACGCGCGGCCTGATCGGCCTCGGTATCGCGGGCGGCCTGGTACCGAGCCCCTCGGCACTGGTCGTACTCCTCGGCGCCATCGCCCTGGGCCGCACCGCCTTCGGCGCGACACTCGTACTGGCCTACGGCCTCGGCATGGCGGCCACCCTGACCGCGGTCGGCCTGCTCCTCGTACGGCTCGGGAACCGCGTCACCCGCCTCGACAGCTATCCGCTCTCCCGCTGGGTACGCCGCATCACGCCCTACACCGCGCTCCTGACCGCCGCACTCGTCCTCGTCGTCGGCCTCGGGCTGATGATCCGGGGCCTGCCAACCGTCCTGTAACTCCTGTAAGCCCGGTAACCCCTGTAACTCCGGCAACTCCCGGAGACCCGAGACCGGTCCCCGGACGTCGTGGCCGAACGCACTGCTGAAGGAACCGTGCACCCGGTGCGGGTGCGAACCGCCATGCTGGGCGAAGCCGACCACGGCCGACGAACACGGGCGGGGGCTCCGGCCTCTGATCACGTTCACGCGCGCACGCACGACCGTGCCGGTTCACGGCGTACTGGACACCAGTCCGACCCGGTAGGCGAGGACGACGGCCTGGACGCGGTCGCGCAGGCCGAGTTTCGCCAGGATGCGCGACACATAGGTCTTGACGGTCTCGGGCGTGATGAACATCGCCGCGGCTATCTCCCCGTTCGAGAGCCCCTCGGCGATCAGTTGGAGCACCTCCAGCTCGCGGGGGGTCAGCGCGCGTACGACGTTCTCCCTGGCCGGCCGGGACGTGTCGGCGGGCCGCAGGTGTTCGGCGAAGTGGCCGATGAGCCGGCGGGTGACGGTGGGGGCGAGCAGCGCCTCTCCCCGGGCGACGGTCCGGATACCGTTCACCAGCTCCGCCGGGGGCGCGTCCTTGAGGAGGAAGCCGCTCGCTCCCGCGCGCAGCGCGTCGTAGACATAGGCGTCGACGTTGAACGTCGTGACGACCAGCACTTTCGGCGCGTTCTCGGCGTCGGGGGCGGCCAGTTGCCGGGTCGCCTGGATGCCGTCGAGCAGGGGCATCCTGATGTCCATCACGACCACGTCGGGGTGCGACCGCCGCGCCTCCCGCACCGCCTCGTGCCCGTTCCCGGCCTCCCCGACGACCTCCATGTCGGGCTGGGCGGAGAAGATGGTGACGTAGCCGGTCCGTACCAGTTCCTGGTCGTCGCAGACGAGCACACGGATCGGTTGTGGCGCGTCGCTCACGGGGTCACTCCTGAAGGGGCTCGGACGGATTGGACGGAATCGTCGCGCGGACCTCGAACCCGCCCTCGGGCCGTGGACCGGCCCTCAGTTGACCACCGAGCATCCCCACCCGGGTACGCAGCCCGGCCAGTCCGCGTCCGCCCTTGTCGGCGGCCGGCTTCCGCGAGAGGGGTGCGGCGACGGGGCCTTCGGTGGTCACCTCGATCCCGATGTGCTCCTCGCCGTGCCGGAGCAGGACCGATGTCGGCTTCCCGGCCGCGTACTTCATGGCGTTGGTGAGCCCCTCCTGCACCACCCGGTACGCGGTCAACTCCACGTCCACGCCCCGCGGCCGGCGCTCGCCGCGCTCGCCGAACTCGACCGGCTGACCCGACCTGCGGGCCTGCTCGACCAGGTCCGCCACCCGTCCCAGCGTGGGTGCCCGGCCCGTTCGCTCGGCCCGCTCGGCATCCGCGGACGCGGACTCGCCGGTCGCCTCCAGCACGCCGAGCAGGTACCGCAGCTCCGTCAGCGCCCGACGGCCCGTGTCGCTTACGGCCGACATTCCCTCGCCGGCGCGTTCCGGCGCGGACGTGAGCACGAACTGCGCCGCGTCAGCCTGCACCACCATGGACGTCACATGGTGGGTGACCACGTCGTGCAGCTCGCGGGCGATCCGTGCCCGCTCGGCGGCCATGGCCACCTCGGCGGCCAGCCGCCGCTGCTCCGCCTGTTCCGCCCGCCACACGCGGACCGTACGCCCCACCAGCCAGACCGCGCCCAGGGCCAGATAGAACGTGAGGTAGTCCGGGATTCCCTGCGGTGAGCCGAGGATGTGCAGGACGACGGCCAACACGGCGTAGCCCAGGCTCACCACAGCTATCAGACCCTGGCGGAAGCGGACTTGATGGGCCCCGGCGGAGTACAGGGCCAGATACAGCCCCACACTCCCGAACGTCGTCGGGAACCCCAGCGCCTGGTGCACGGCGAACGCGCCCGCGACGACGCCCAGAGTGGCGGCGGGCCACCGTCGGCGGGCGGCCAACGGCAGGGTCTGGGCCAGCACCAGCCCGACGCTCAGCACGTTCGCCGGCCGCTCGTGCAGATCACCGATCTGCCCGCCGATCTTCGACAGGGTCGGTACGAAGGCCAGCACGGTGAGCACCAGCGCGAGGATGCCGTCCTTGAGGGAGGCGCCCCGGTCTTCCCACCAGCCGAGGGGCGCCCGGAACAACGCGAGTCTCCGCGGTACCTGACGAGACATCACTTCGGTTTCCTCCACTCGTCCGTTCTCAGCCTCGGGTCTCAGCTGCGGCTCGCCGTCCGGGCCGAAAACCACCGCTCCGGCGGGCGAGAGAGAACATCCGGAGGGCCAGCAGCACACCGATGACAACGGGCACGATCGACGTCTCCAGGCCGAAGCCGCCACCGGTCAGCAGGGCGGAGCCGTGGACATCGACGGTGAACAGCCCCTCGGGAGTGTGTCCGGAGACCGGGATGCCGAGCAACTGCTCCGCGAGGTTCCAGGCGAAGTGCAGGCCCACGACGAACCAGATGCTACGCCGCCACAGGAACGCGGCTCCCAGCATGACGCCCGCCTCCAGAGCGATCGCGAGCGCGCTCCACGCATCGGCCCCCGGGGCGATCAGGTGCGCGGCGCCGAAGATCAGCCCGGTGACCGTGACGGCGACCCGGCTGCCCCACAACTGCTCCAGGGCCTGGAGGGCGAGACCGCGGAACATCAGCTCCTCGGTGACCGCGGCGCCGGCCTGCACGGCCACCGCGGACGCCACGACCGGCAGGAAGCCGTTGCCCGCCCAGGAGAACGAGTAGCCCCCGAACACCGTGATCAGGAGGGCGGAGACAAGGACGAAGGCCAGACCGATCCCGCCGCCGAGCAGCACCTCCCGGCCGGCCCCGCGCCGGGCCAGCTCCGGTACGGGACGTCCGGCGACGCGTCGCATGACCGCCCAGTACACGGCCAGCGCGACCACCGCGCCCAGCACCGGCACCGGACCGGGGCCGGTCGCGGTCAGCGCCGAGACCAGGCCGACGCCGACGATGCCCGTCAGCATCCAGCCGAGCGGAGAGCGGAGGGCCCGGCCGAAACGTCCGCCGCTCCCCGCGTCCGGGCCGGAGCCTGTGTCGTGCGGTGTGGTGGTTGTCTTTCCCACGGTGGCCTCCCAGGTACTGGTCGCACCTGCCGGCGACCTGAGGACTACGCTAAAAAACCGCCGACGTCCGCGAATCACCCCCGCATGGACGGTTCCTGTAGCTCGCACGGGGGATGTGCGCCCGCGCCCACCGGCTCCCACCGGCTCCGCCACGAGACGCGGCCGAGGCACGAACCACTCGTCCCCAGGCGGATGTTCGACGAGATGTCCGCTCAGCGTCAGGCGGTGAGTCCCTCGACGGCGAGCGCGGCCACCCGCCGCTCGGCGTCGCTCAAGGAAGTCAGGCCCGCGGTGGCGGCCGGCGGCTCCGGCAGGGCCGCTGCCTGGTTCAACGACCTCCGTTGGAGCAGCGACCCCGCCTTGCAGTCGCCGGCCACGGGCCAGGCGCGCCGCGCCAACGTCGCGCCCGGTCGGACTCGCCCAGGGCAACTCGAAGCGGTCGCCGCATTCTTGGGGCTCACCGGGTTCGGGCCGGTCTGTACGGTGAGATCAGCTCGGACAACCCCGGTCCCACCGGCCGCGCCCTGTCCGCGCTCCTGGACTGGCCCCCGCCGTCACCGAACTGGATCACCCTGTCGGCGCAGCGTTCGGCGCGCATGAACGGTCCGTTACGGTGTGCCACGCAACCTGGTCGGGGGATACCCGCCCCGTCGATGGGACGTTCCTATGACACACCAGCCCCCGACAGCCCCTCCTGCGGTCTCCGGCGCACCCACCGCCCGCCGGCCGCCTCGGCGGTCGGTGCTGTTCTTCGCTTTCGCGTTCGCGGTGATCGCCGACCCGGTCTCCTCGGTCGCCTACGCCATCGAAGCGGCCCTGCGCGCACTGCACGGAGACCTGTCCAGGCTGGTGCCGACCATGTCCCTGGTCGTCGGGCTGGTCGTGCTGGTGACCGCGAACTACTGGCAGTTGGTTGCCCGCTTCCCCAAGGGAGGCGGCGCCGCAGCGGCGGCCGGCCGTGCCTTCGGACCGCAGTGGACATTCCTGCCGATCGGCGCCCTGGTCGTCGACTTCGTCCTGACCATCGGCGTGTCCATCTCGGCCGCGACCAGCGCGGTGATCGCCCTGGCCCCGGGCGTGGCACCGTGGCGGATCCCCTTCGCGCTGCTGCTTCTGGCCGCTGTGGCCGGGCTGACCTGGTTCGGGCACCGCGGGCGCCTGCTGTTCGCCGTGATGACCGCGGTGTTCGTCGCGGTCGCCGTGGCCGTCATCGTGCTGGGCTTCACCGGCCCGCACACCCACGGCACCGCCCCCTCGACCCCGCACCCGGGCGGACCGCCCGCCGTGTTGGCGATCGTGCTGGCCTTCCCGGTCGCGATGGCCCTGGCCACCGGTATCGAGGCACCTTCCACCGCGATCGCCCAGCTCGGACAGCTCGACGACACCGCCCGCCGCCGTTTCGGCCGCGGCACCCTGGCCCTGCTGCTCGTCATTGTCGGCGGACTGACCCTCGCGCTGGCAGCCCTGGCCACCCGGCTCCACACCGGCCTGCCCGCCCACAACTCCACGCAGATCGCCGACATCGCCCACGCCGCGACCGGGCCCGGCTGGCTCTACACCGTCTTCCAGCTCGCCAGCGCGCTTCTGCTGCTGGCCGCCGCGTCCTCGTCCTTCCAGGCCGGCCCCGGCCTGCTCAAAGCCCTCGCCGGCACCGATGGGCGCGCTGGGGTACTGCCCGCATGGCTCGGCCGCACCAACCGCCAGTACACCCCGTACTGGTCCGTGCTGGTCTACCTCGCAGCCGCCGCCGTCATCATCCTGGCCGCCGCCGGGAAGGAGCAGAAACTCGTCCTGTTCTACGCGGTCTCGGTCTTCGTCAGCTTCCTCGTCGGCCTCATCGCCATGACCCGCTTCGCCCGCACCGAACACCACCCGGCCCTCGCCGCCCTCAACGCCGTCGCGGCCACCGCGGTCGCTTTCACCCTGGTCATCAACCTCGCGCGCGGCTGGCCGCTGCTGTCCCTGGCCGCCACCCTCCTGATCGCAGCCGCCCTACGCCTGCGCTGGACCCGCGCCGGCCGCCCCAGCGGCCTCGAAGACATCGAAGCCCACTCCGAAGGCGGGTGACCCCGGGGCCGATCCAGGAGGGCGGCGGCCCTCCTCACGTACCTCGCGCGCCGTTGTCGGTCCGCCCGGTCAGTTCAACTCCCCTCGATCACTTGGGCTCTGACAAGTTCTCAGCGCGTCCGGGGACTGTGCAGACCGGAGCACACCGGTCTGGAGACCGTTGCTTCCGCCACCGGCCACCCGCCGCTTGCTTCTGTCCCTCGCCTCCGTAGGGGGAGAGGGCGGAGACTGCTGGGGGCCGACGAGGCGATGAGGGACTTGGCCGCCGCGGTGGACGAGGTCCTGCTGGGTCTCGGCGAGGACATCACCAAGGTTCACAACCAGGCCTGTTGGCAAACCGGATCTCGTTCGAGGTGTGTGGCGCAAGGTTTCTTGAAGGCCGGGGCGCGTCACGCCAGTCGTACGCCGTCTGCCCCACGGCAAGGGCCGCGCCCTGACGGGCCTGGACAAGGGGCACGCCGAGACCTCGATGCTCGCCCTGCACCTGCCGCCGGATGCCTCGGTCGGGCGGCGCTGAAACCGTCAGCGACCGTCGATGGCCGCCGCCAGGACCCGGAGCATCTCGTTCGCTTCGGTCAGATGCTGCTCCGCGGGGCGGAGCAGGTCCGATGTCTTCCGTGTGACCCGCTGCGCCGTCGCCTTGACGACCTCGCGGCCCTCCTCGGTCAGTGCCACCCACGTTCCGCGGCCGTCGGAGTCGTTTTTGTCACGAACCACCAGACCCCGCTTCTCCAGCCGGCGCAGCGCGTTGCTCGTCCCTCCCGAGGTCAGGACGGAGCGCCGGGCGAGATCGGTGGGGCGGAGCCGGGCGTCGGGCAGGGCGGACAGAAGAGTCGTCAGGATGTCGTACTCGGCCCGAGCCAGGCCGGCGGCGGCGAGCTCGGGTTCGAGGACCCCGTTGAGCATCCCGGCAATACGCACGACGCGCCGCATGAACTCCACCGAGCCCGACGTGAGCTGGTCCGCGGGCACGGCCGAGCGCAGGGCCGAGTCTTCGACGCTCGCGGGTTTTCTGTCGGCTTCCACCGCTCCAGATTACCACATTTGCTTCTCCAGAAGCTTGTGATATAGCTTTCAGGAAGCTTTCTCGGAAGATAATGGAAAGGTTGTCCCTGTGCCCAAGCCATCGATGCGAGCGGTCGTCATCCGGATCACCGTCCTCGCGCTGGTGAATGTGGGTCTGCCGACCCTCGCGTTCATCCTGCTCCCGCCGTGGGTCGGCGTTGTACCGGCTCTCGTCGTCGGGACCGCGATCCCGGCGCTGTTCGTCCTGATCCAGTGGCCGATCCGCAAGAAGCTCGACCCGATCGGGGCCCTTGCGGCGGTCGCTTACGGCATCGGTCTGCTCGTCTTCGTCGCGAGCGGTGAGAATCCGTTCGTCCTGAAAATCCAGGAAGCCGTGCTCGTCGGGCCCGTCGGCATCGTGCTGCTGATATCGGCGATCGCCAAACGGCCCCTGCTGATGACCGTGATGCGCTACGCCAGGCGACGCAAGGGCGAATCACCGACACCCGCCAACGACTTCGAACGCCGGCTCTGGCAAGCTCCGACAGCGGTGCTCGGAAGCGCCCTCCTGGTGAACGCCCTCACGACGATCACGCTCGCCTTCACGCTCTCCACCTCCACCTTCTTGATCATCCACAAGCCCGTCGCATTTCTGATCACGCTCGCCGGGATCGTGATCGCGGTCCTCCTCGTGAAGCGCCGCCTCGCGGAAGTGGGAGCGTGGGCCGGCAAGGCCCCGAAGCGAGTGACGACGACCATCACCGGCGTGCGCGTCTTCGACGGAACACAGCTCACCGAACCCCAGGACGTCTCGTTCTCGACCGTGTTCGAGAACGGCGATCCAGCGGTCCGTACGGATGTCGTCGTGGACGGCTCCGGTGCGACACTCCTGCCAGGGCTCATCGACGCGCACACCCACACCGTGCGGGGCCGCGACGACCTGGCATCCCTCGCCCGGTGGGGCGCGACGACGGCCCTCGACATGGCCACCTGGCCGGCACCGTTCGCCCAGGCCATGCGGCATCAGCCCGGCGTCGCCGACCTGCGCACCGCGGGCACTCCCGCCACCGGTCCGGGCGGCCACCACGCCGGGCTGCCGAACTTCCCGAAGGACGGCCTCATCGCGTCACCCGACGACGCGGCCTCGTTCGTCGCGCGCCGGGTCGAGGACGGCGTGGACTACGTGAAGATCATCCTGGACGGCCCCCCTCCGGCGGGACTCTCGGTCGACACGGCGAAAGCCGTCGTCGCCGAGGCGCACCGGAACGGTCTCCGAGTCGTCGCGCACGCCGCGTCGCTCACCGCCTACCGCGACGCGGTGGCCGCCGGCGTGGACATCCTCACCCACGTGCCGATGGACGGACTCCTCGACCAGGACGACATCGAGGGGATCGCCGGCTCGGTGGCCGTCGTTCCCACGCTCGTGATGATGGAGGGAATGGCCCGGACGCGGGAAGACGCGGATTACGCCTCGGCACGCGAAAACGTCCGCCGCCTCCACCGGGCCGGCGTCAGGATCCTGGCCGGTACGGACGCCAACGCCGCGCCCGGGATTCCGTGGTCACCCC
This sequence comes from Streptomyces sp. 150FB, assembly GCF_000818195.1. Classification (GTDB taxonomy): domain Bacteria; phylum Actinomycetota; class Actinomycetes; order Streptomycetales; family Streptomycetaceae; genus Streptomyces. The sequence goes on from NZ_JTHL01000001.1 coordinate 4,953,497, forward strand.
CGCACGGCGCCTCCCTCCACCACGAGCTCGAACTCCTGGTCGACGCCGGGCTCACCCCAGCCGAGGCGATCGCCTCGGCCACCACCCTCACGGCGGACACCTTCGCCCTCGGAGACCGCGGACGCGTCGAAGTGGGACTACGCGGCGACGCCGTGCTGGTGCACGGCGACCCCACCGCCGACATCGGAGTGACGCGCGACATCACCCATGTCTGGATCGAAGGAAACAGGATCAGCGGCGCGGGCGAACCGCCGTCGGCGCAGGCGCAGGCACCGGTCGAAGGGGCCGTGCGGGAGGACTCGGGCCAGGCTCCGCGCCACGACGCGCGGAAGGATGCCGTGGTGACGCCGTACTGGAAGCGCCGAGGCGTCATCGCGGTCGTCGCGGTCCTCGCGGTCGCGGCCGGCGTGGTGGTGACGCACGGGAACACGGACGCGGGGCCCGCGGCGGCGCAGCACGGAACGCGGGCGCAGTCCGCGTCGGGCTTCCTGAACGACGTCGCCGAGGTCGCGGCCACTCAGCCGACCGGCTCGGGGAAGTACTGGAAGACCCACCTCAAGACCATCGACGTGTACACCTCGCGGTCCATGCAATCCACCTACGTCGTCGCGGGCAAGACTGTCCGCGAGGGGAAGTCCCCCGGCTGGAGGATCGGAGCGAGGCGCCTCGGCTGGAACGCCCTGGACCACCTGCCCACGAACCCGGCGTCGCTGGTCCGGCAGATCGAGAACGCGAGGAAGGACTCCGTGCAGGAGAACGAGGACACGGGCACGCTCGGCTTCGTGCAGGCGAGCACCCTGCTCGCCAGCGCTCCCGCCAGTCCCGAACTGCGCGGCGGGCTGTTCAGGGCACTGGCCCAGGTGAAGGGTGTGAGCGTCGTCGGCACCGTCAAGGACAGCGCCGGGCGCAGTGGGACGGAGTTGGCCTTCCACGGGGGCGTCGGCACCACCGAGGTGATCGTCGACCCGAAGACCAGCACGCTCCTGGAACTCGTCGCACCGTGGCGAAACGAGAAGGACCAGCGCCGGACGACCTACCTGTCCGCCGGCCTGACCGACAGGATCGGCTGACCGACGACGCGCACACCACCCGGGACCGGCCCGGCCCACCCCGGCGCCGGGACCCGTTGGAAAGCGTGCTGGGGGCAACCCCTCACTTGTCCGAATCTCGTAAGTGAAGCAATAGCCGGGAGGCTGGCATGTACGTGCTGGAAAACACCGCGGATCCTCACAACGGGCCGCAGAGAGAACCTTCGCGCCGCCGGTTGTTCGCCCTGGCCGGAGGCGCGGCTCTGACCGTACTGGGGGCTGCGGGCTGTGCCCCGGACGGAGGCGACGGCCCGCACGGTCAGGCCTCCGTGAACGTGTCCGACTCCCACTCCGTTTCGCCCTCCTCCGCGTTCTCGGCTTCGCCTTCGCCCTCCGCCTCGACCCCCGTGAGTCCGGTGAAGGCGCCGCCCGCCACCGCCGAGCTCGCCGCCAACGTCAACGAGAATCTGGACCAGATCAACTTCGAGCAACTGAAGGCTGTTTCGGCCACCTGGATCCGGGGCTTCTACCCGATGGAGAACGCGGACCAGGGCGGCGTCGCGACCCAACCCGGTCCCGCGAAACTGCTCACGGCCGCCACGCACGGCTACGGAACGGTCCTGAACCTGAAGTTCCAGTACGGGGGTGTGCCGATACCGGTGCCCGGCACACCGGCCATGCGGACCGCGCTCACCCGTCTGGACAAGGTGCTGGCGGCGACCATGAACCGGGTCGACATCGTGGCCATCGGCAACGAGCCGTTCCTGGAGGCGCGCGCGGCGGACAGCCGGAGCTCCCGCATCAACGACTTCTACGAGGCACTCGCCCAGCACGCCGCGCAGTACCGGCAGAGCCACTTCGGGTCGAACAGCCGCACGAAGATCTACATGGGCGCGCTCACCCACCTGGACGACCCCGCCTCGCAGACGGCCCAGACGCGGCGCTGGATGGCCTTCACCGCGAAGACGCAGTCCATCGCGGGCGTCGACATCCATCCCCATGTCGGTGCTCCTTCCGGCGTCCAGAAGTACCTCGACTACGTGCTGCCGTCGCTCCGCGCCGACCAGCGCTTCCTGGCGACCGAGTTCTCCCTGGTGCAACTCTGGAAAGCGCACCTGAGCGACCCGGTCGACCCGCACTTCGCGGCCGCGCACGGCATCAAGGCCGGCACGCCGATCTGGCAGGTCGTCAAAAACACGAGCGCCAAGCCGTTCACCGAGAAGGTGTGGAACGCCTTCCTGCTCTCCAACTCCTGGTACGCCGACAACCGCACCTTCCTGACGGAGCAGATGGAGCGCTTCCGCAGCACCGGGAAGCTCGCGGTGGCGGGCTACGGGATCACCCAGAACAAGTCGGTGGTGCGGAACCTCGGGCCGCAGAGTCACCCCTGGATGTTCAACAGCCTTTTCTGCCCCTTCACATGCGAGCCGGAGGCAGGCGGCCTGCCCGCGGAGAACACCACGTGGTGCCCTGAGTTCCGCGCGGACCAGCACCGCTGAAACCGGACAGCACCATCCGGAACGCCCCCGGCGCCGGCCCAAGTGTCGCGCACCGCAACCGGATCTCGTTCGAGGTGTGCGGCGCGGGCGACTGTCTGGACGGAGGTACGGGTGCGGCCGCGGGCATGAAAGAACGGGCCCCTTGGTAGTGACACGGTGACGGATGCGGAGTGGGCCGAGGTGCGCTCCGAGATGCGCCACATCCTGACCGACGCCGAGGGCCTGCTCGTCGAGGTCACCGTGACCACAGCGGACGTCCACGACTCCAAGGCAGCCCCGCCCTGCTGGAGACGTTCATGGACCGGCCGCGTCCACGTCTCCACCGGCGGCACCCACCTCTTCGACCGCCTCGCCACCCCACCGGGACCAAAGCCTGGGCCGACAACGGCTACACGAACAAAGCCATCGAGCACGCCGCAACCCACGGCATCGACCTCGGGATCGTCCAACGCCACCCCACAACCAGAGGCTTTCCGTCCAACCACGACGCGGGATCGTCGAACGCACCCTCCGCCATGGCGCTTGTGGCACCCGCCGGCCGCGTCACCGACGGTCAGGTGTGGTGGACGGTGCCCATCTCGATCATGAAGCCTGTCGGATCGTTGTCGGATCCCCGGATCATTTCGTGCAGTTTCCAGTCGCCGGAGTCGTTACGGGTGAACTCGGCGAGCGTCGTCGCGGTCGCCCCGGCCACGCCGGAGAAGTCGTCGGTGAGCAGTTCCTCGTAGCCCTCAAGGATCAGGACTCCGGCGTTCGAAATGTCGCCGAACGTCCGGGGAACCGGCTCCTGGTGGATGACCACGCCCACGACCACCCTCGCGTAGGCGTTGGACAGACGGCCGAACTCCAGGGACATCGCCTCGACGAATCCGAAACCCTGACCGGTCTGGCTGTGACGACTCATGTTGATGGTGCCGTCGGGCGAGCGGCTGTCGTAGTGCACGAGGTAGACGGGCTTGCCGAAGGGGTCGTCCGTGGAGTAGGTCGCTGCGACGATGTCGAGGTGGCGCGGGGGCTCGCCCAGCGGACTCGGGTCCCACTTGAGCCGTACCTCGACCTTGCCCAGCGCTTTACCGCCTGCCCCCACTGAACGTCCCCTTCCGTGAGCCGCCTGCGCGGAGCCTTCACATGTCTTCAAGTATGTCCTCCGACCTGCCTCTTGATGCCGCCTTAACGTGTTCTTTGTCTTCAGGCGTCACGCAGGGTTAAGGAGTCGCGCTCAGGCGTGAATCTGTGGAGTGGCGGACGGCTTCGGCGATCTCGCGGACACGGGGCAGGTCGCGGTAGCGGCTGAACAAGCGCTCACCGGGGCACGTGGAGCGTGCTTCCTCACTGGGACGTGGGCGCCAGCGGTGCGGGGCACGCGTACGGGCCTCGTCCCTCTCCCCGCTGCTTACGCGCCCTCGGCGGAACGCCGTACACGACGACGTCCGGGCGTCATCCGGTCGGAGGCTGGGACCGTGAGGCGTTGGGCAGGGGCGAAGCGTTAAGGATGCGTTAGGTTGATGGTGGTGTGCCGGGAAGTCTGGTCGGCGAGTTCTTCTGTCTGCCCTCTTCCCCTGGGAGCCGTCCATGGCCGCCACCCCGCCGCCCTCGCGTCCGTCCGTGACGCGGCTGTTCACCCGTCCCACTTGGCGCAGTGCGCAGGCCACGGCGTCCGCGTTGCGCAGTGAGACCGTCGGTGGTCTGTTGCTGCTGGCCGGTGCGGTGGTGGCGCTGCTGTGGGCGAACTCGTCGTGGAAGGCCGGTTACGCCACCTTCACCGACGCGTCGTTCGGGCCGGGCGGGCTGCATCTGCATCTGAGTGTGGCCCAGTGGGCGTCGGACGGTCTGCTGGCGGTGTTCTTCTTCGTCGTGGGTCTGGAGCTCAAGCGGGAGTTCGCCGCCGGGGACCTGCGCTCCCCGCGCCGGGCGGCCCTTCCGATCATCGCCGCGGTCGGCGGGATGATCGGTCCCGTTCTCGTCTATCTCATCGTGAACACGGTGATGGGCGGGGGGACGCTGGAGGGCTGGGCGGTGCCGATGGCCACCGACATCGCGTTCGCCGTTGCGGTCCTGGCCATCATCAGCACCCACCTGCCCGCGGGTCTGCGTTCGTTCCTGCTGACCCTGGCCGTCGTGGACGACCTTCTCGCTGTGGTGGTGATCGCCGTGGCTTTCAGCGACCGCATCAGCCCCTGGCCGCTGCTCGGCTCGTTCGCGGTGATCGCCGTCTTCGGTGTGCTGGCCCGTCGCCGCATCACTCACTGGTGGCTGCTGGGACCGCTGGGAGTCGTGGCCTGGGCGCTGATGCACGCCTCCGGTGTGCACGCGACGATCGCCGGAGTCCTGCTCGGCTTCGCCGTCCCCGCACTGGCCGGGCCCGGTGAAGAGATCAGTCTCTCCGAGCGGTTCGAGCACCACTGGCGGCCCGTCTCGGCCGGGGTCGCGGTCCCGCTGTTCGCCCTGGTCTCGGCCGGAGTCTCCCTGTCCGGCGGCCTGGGAGCGACCCTGGCCGATCCCGCCGGTCTCGGCGTCGGCCTCGGGCTCGTCCTCGGCAAACTCGTCGGGGTGTTCGGCTCGACCTATCTGCTGGCGCGCTTCACCCACGCCTCCCTGGACAGCGAGCTGTCCTGGTGGGACGTACTGGGCCTCTCCCTGCTCGCCGGGGTCGGCTTCACCGTCTCGCTCCTGATCGGCGAACTCGCCTTCGACCCCGGTACCGCTCGCGAGGACCACATCAAGACCGCCATCCTGCTCGGCTCGTTGACCGCGGGCGTCCTGGCCGCCGTTGTCCTGCGCTGGCGCAACCGCGTGTACCGCCGGCTGTGCGAGGCCGAGACCGTCGACGCCGACCACGACGGCATCCCCGATGTCTACCAGGCCCCGCCCGACCGCGCCTGAACCGTACGGTCCCCTGCCGGTGTCCGGCCGTACCGGCGTCCGGGACCGGCAGGCGGGGCGGCACAATGGCTCGCGTGTTGCATGTGCGAGTGATCAGTCCTGCCGCCAGTACCGACGAGGTGCTGCGGATCGCCGACGAACATCCGGCGATCGTCAACGTGATCAAGATAGTTGGTGCCGCCCATGCGCCCAGGGGCGACTTCGTGGAGTTCGATGTCGCACGCGAGGCCGCCAACGGCGTACTCGATCAGTTGAGTGCTCTCGGACTCAAGGACACCGGCGCCATCACGGTCGAACAACTGGACCTGTCCATCTCCACGGCATCCGAGATGGCCGAGGAAGTGGCGCCCGGAGACCCGGACGACGCGGTCGTCTGGAAAGAACTGGCCGCCCGGACCGCGACCGATACCCGCGTCACCTGGGGGTTCCTGGCATTTCTCGCGCTCGCGACACAGATCGCCGCGATCGGCGCCTTGCTGGACCAGCCCATCCTCATTGTCGGGGCGATGGTCCTGGGACCGGAGTTCGGCCCGGTGGCAGCCATCTGCTTCGGACTGATGCGAGGCGACTGGCGGCTGATCGGCGTGGCCGTGCGGGCACTCGTGATCGGCTTCACCGTGGCGATCGCGATCACGCTGGCGTGCACGGCCGTCAGCCGCCTGCTGGGCTGGATCACCCCGGGCATGCTGGACAACCGGCCCCTGACCGACTTCATCATCCACCCGGACAAGTGGTCGTTCATCGTGGCGGTACTCGCGGGCATCGCGGGGATCCTGTCCCTGACAGCCGGGAAATCATCCGCGCTGATCGGCGTCTTCATCTCCGTCACCACAGTTCCCGCGGCCGGCAACATCGCCGTGGCCGTCGCGCTGGCCCACTGGCACGAGGTGGGCGCCTCGTTCGTACAACTCGGCGTCAACCTCGCCGGAATGTTCATCGCCGGCACCCTCACCCTGCTCGTGCAGCGCACCCTGTGGGCCCGCTACGGCATGCACATGACCCCCGCCTCTCGCGACAAGACCGCCTGAAGCCGCCTCGTCCCGGCGATCGCGACGATGCCGCACGGGACACACCCGGCGCCTCGTGACCGGCACCGGTGAGAAGTCCGGAAGTTGCCAACGATCACGGGGTGGCCGGCTGTGCGGGGCAGTACGTGTCGTGCCGGGGCCGCTTCCCCGCGACCAGGTAGTCGGTCACGGCGTCGTTCCCGCAGGCATTCGAGCCCGTCAGCCAGGCCACGTGCCCGCCCTGGTCGATGGTGACCATCCGGGCCCGGTCACCGAGGGCCCGGCGCGTCCGCAGCGCCCCGGGCAGCGGGGTCGCCGGATCGCGGAGGTTCTGCACCATCAGGATGTCGGTGATGTCGGAAGGTCCCCGATCGGTGATCTTCACCTTCGGCTCCGCGGGAGCCGGCCAGAAGGCGCACGGCCGGATGTTGGCCGTGAACGCGCCGTACATCGGGTGGCGTACGCGGTCGACCGCGACGTTGTGCTGATAGGTCGCGAGGGCCGTCGGCCAGCGGGAGTCGCCGCAGATCACCCCGAGGTAGGCGGCGGGGTAGTTGTCGCTGTACGCGACGCCGCCGGTGCCGTCGCCGCCGGTGTCGTCGGAGCCCGGGGGCGGCTGGTTCGTGTCCAGGGCGTGCCACGTTGCCGCGAGCCCCGCGAAGTCGCTGTCCGCGCGGAGCAGCGCCGCGGTGACGACGCGGAAGGTCGTGCCGTCGTAGCTCTGTACGGGCTTGTGGTCGAGGCGCGCGGCGAGTTGGAAGTACTTCTCGCGTACCGCGGCCGGTGTGCTGCCCAGGTGGTACTCCTGGGGTGCGGCCGCGGCGAACTTCGCGAAGTCGGGGAAGCGGATCTCGAAGCCGGCGCCCTGGCCGCGCAGGGCCTCGACGTCGTAGCCCTCGGGCGGCAGGCTGCTGTCGAGCACGACGCGGTCGCCGCGGCGGGGGAAGAGGGTGGTGTACACCGCGCCGAGGTAGGTGCCGTAGGACTCGCCGTAGTACGAGATCTTCGGCACGCCCAGTGCCGCCCGGATCCGGTCCATGTCCCGCGCGGTGTTCGCGGTGGTGATGTACGGCAGCAGGTCCGCGGTCCTCGATGTGGCGCACTGTGCGGCGAGGCTCTTCGCGGTCGTGGCCTGCTCCGACACGTCGGCCGCGCCGCCCGGGTTGGGCGGGTTGGCCGCCACCTCGCCCTGAGTAGGGGTGAAGTCGCAGGTCAGAGGGGTGCTGTGGCCGACGCCGCGTGGGTCGAAGCCGATTACGTCGTACCGGTCGCGCACCTTCTCCGGCAGCTTCATCAGTGCGGGAACGGGCAGCCCGGGCAGGCCGGGGCCCCCGGGGTTGAGGAGGAGCACCCCGCGCTTCCCGGCCGGCTTCGCGCTCGCCAGACGGGACACCTCTACATCGATCGTCCGCCCGTCGGGGTGACCGTAGTCGAGCGGCACCGCGAGCCTCGCGCACCGCAGCGCCGCTTCGGTCGGGCTCGGGCACTCGCCCCACCGCAGCGGTGATCGGGACGGTGCGCTCGCCTGCGGCCGGGACGGTACGCCTGCCGTGGCCGTCTGCGAGATGCCCGAGGCCACCGCCGCCGCGCCCACCGCGACGGCGAGCGCCGCGAGCCAGGTCCTGCGCATGATTGTTCTCCTCGCTCCGAGAGGGCAGTGGGTGTCGGCACGCTCCGGCCGGGCGTCAGCCGCCCGCGAGGGAGGCGGACCGGACGGCCGCCGCTGTCCGCTCGCGCCGCCTGCGCAGCAGCACGACGACGAGCGCGAAGACCTGAAGCTCAAGATCCAGGCCCGGCAGGTCGGCGGTCGCCTCGGAGTGGAGGCGTCCGGTGCGGCGGATCGTGCCGGCGGGCTCACCGTCGCCGCCGAGCATGGTGTACTCCCGGTCCGCCGCCGCGGTCCGTCGGAACGGGATGACCCGCTCGCGGCACGTCATGTTCCAGCTTCGGCGTACCCGGTCCGTGGTCGCGACGGCGGTCCCGCCGGCGTCGAGCAGTTCGTAAACACCGCTGAAGCGGTGCGTGCGGACGAGGCGGTCGACCCCGTGCAGGGTGAACCGCGCGCCGACGCGGCCTCTGCTCAACGAGAACGTCGTCAGCGCCCGGCCGTCCTCGGCGAGTTCGTACTCCTGGCTCGGCAGACGGATCCTCTTCGCGTGCAACATGACCTCATTGCAGCATCGGGCCGCCGATCGGACCCATGCCATGTGTCATGCGTGACCGGGTGACATCCCGAACGGGGCCGCCGGTCACGGGCGGGCCACGCTCGCCTCCATGATCCATGCGCCGCTCCCCGCTCCCCGGGCCGCCGCTCGTACGTCCCGCGTCGGCCGGGCCGTAACATGACCGACGTGGGCGCACGCGATCCGGACGAGTTCTCTGCCGGCCAGTGGCCGGACTGGAGTTTCTGGAAGGACCGGTCGGACAGCCCCAGGGACAACGGCCGGGGCCGGGTGGCTGTTGCCACGGCCACGGGGCTGGCCTCCCTCACCTTGATCGCACGGGCCGAGGACATCGCGCACGGCACCGGACCTGCCCTGCTCACCTCGCTCGCGCTCGGACTCGTCGCCTGCTACGTCGTCGGCTGCGTGCTGGCGCCCTGGTACGGGCCGGTGGCGCTGCGACGGGGGCGGATCGCCATCGTGGCCGTGATGTTCCTGCTCGGGGCCGCACCGGCCGTGCTTCTCGCTTCGCCGTCCTACCTGACCGATCTGACCTTCGCGCTCTCGATCGGACTCATGCTGCTCCCGCTGCGCCACGCGCTGCTGCTCGGCCTCGCCACGGTGCTGGGGCAGATCGTCTGGATGCGTCTCGCCCGAGGCGAGGTGGCCTGGGCGCAGGTGGCCATCCTCGTCGGCGTGACCGCGGCACTCGGCACCGTCTTCGCGCTCAACTTCACGATCGGTCATCTGCGGGCCGCGCGCGAGCAGGTCAAGAGGCTGGCCGTGAACCAGGAACGGGAGCGGGTCGCCCGGGACATGCACGACATCCTCGGCCACAGCCTCTCCACGATGACCGTCAAACTGGGGCTGACGCGGCGCATCCTGGAGTCCTCCGGGGACGTGGCCCTCGCCGTCGGCCAGGTCACCGAGCTGGAGAACATGGCGCGCACGGCGCTGTCCGACGTGCGTGCCACTGTTTCGGACTACCGCACCCTGTCGCTGGACAACGAGCTCGCCGGCGCCCGCCTGGCGTTGCGTGCCGCCGGCGTACGGGTTGATCTGCCCGCCGCGACCGACGCCGTGCGCGCCGACCTGCGCGAGGTGTTCGGCTACGTGGTGCGGGAGGCGGTCACCAACGTGCTGCGCCACTCCGACGCCGAACTGTGCACCGTCCGCGTCGGGCCCGACTGGATCGAGGTCACCGACAACGGCGGTCCCACCGGCGGAGCGAGCGCCGGGAACGGGCTCACCGGCCTCACCGAACGGCTGGCCGCCGTGTCGGGCACCCTCGCACACGGGCCTGCCCCCGGCGGCGGGTTCCGGGTCGTCGCCCGCGGGCCGGCGCCGGCGATCCCCCTCGCAGCCGTGCGGGAAGCCGAGCCGACATGATCCGCATTCTGCTGGCGGACGACCAGGCACTCGTACTCGGAGCCCTCGCGGCCGTGCTCCGGCTCGAACCCGACATCGACGTGGTCGCCGAGATCGGCACCGGCACGGAGGTGCTGGCCGCGGCGCTGCGGACGGCGCCCGACATCGCGCTGCTCGACGTACAGATGCCCGGGCGGGACGGCTTGGCGGTCGCGGCCGACCTCCAGCGGGCGCTGCCCGGCTGCCGCACCATCATCTGCACGACCTTCAGCCGGCCCGGCTACCTCTCGCGGGCGATGTCCGCGGGCGCGTACGGGTACGTCGTGAAGGACTCCCCGCCCGAACAGTTGGTCGACGCGATCCGCCGCGTCCACTCCGGCCTGCGCTTCGTGGATCCGGCCCTCGCCGCGGCAGCGCTGGCCGGCGGAGCGAGCCCGCTGACCGGGCGCGAGGCGGACGTGCTGCGTGCCGCCGCCGAGGGGGGCACCGTGGCCGACATCGCCAGGGCGCTCCGACTGTCCCAGGGCACCGTACGCAACCACCTGTCGTCGGCGATCGGCAAGACGCAGGCCCGCACCCGCGCCGAGGCGGCCCGGCTCGCGGAGGCCAACGGGTGGCTGTGATGGGC
>NZ_JTHL01000001.1:4964096-4965166 GCF_000818195.1 Streptomyces sp. 150FB
TGTGATTTACGGCGTCGTGACCGCGGTCGTGTTGCCTGAGGCGGTCGTGCGCCACAAATCTCACGTTAGTGTCCGGACACGTACCTCCTACGACCCCGTCCCCCTCCGTCGCCCGTGGCTGCCCGTGCCGGCTCGTCCGGGGCAGTCAGTGCGGGGTTCCCGCAGGCGACCCCCGGCTACCACCGCGACCGACGCCGTCAGGAGCTAGGCGCGCCCGATACCGCCGACGAGCGGGGCTAGTTGTCGCAGTGTCAGGTTCGGCCGTCGTCAAGCCGGACCGGCTTCTGGGTCGGCCTCGGAGCGCACGATCCGGCACGGATGTTCCTCAGGCCCCTCACGTGGGTACGGCCTGGGCGGTCCGCGTTGTCCTCGATCGCATGAACCGAGTACAACGCCAGACCGTCACGCGACGACTCCGAGTAAGTCACTGAATACTCGGAGTCGATTTTTGTCCGAATGTGCACATATATATGTGCCCCCAACGGGATTCGAACCCGTGCTACCGCCTTGAAAGGGCGGCGTCCTGGGCCACTAGACGATGAGGGCTAAGGGCCCGCCTGGGCGCTTGGCAGCGCGTCGCGGGCGTGAGCAGCATATGGGATGGGCGGAGGTATCGCCAAAACGGTTTACGGGGTGGGGGAGCGCTGCTCCGGGCGGGTGGTCGTGGGCGGGGCCGGTGTGCCGCCCGGTGGGGTCGGGGCCGGGGAGCCCGTGCCCGGTGGGCCGGTCTCCGGGGCGGTCGCCTCCTCCGGGATGTGGCGGCTGACTTCGGCCGTTGTCAGGCCGAGGCCGCCGAGGGTGATCTCGTCCCACGCCTGGAGCCGCTTGGTCGTGCGGTCCAGGTAGAGCACGGAGGCGCGCACCTTCTCCGGGCTGTCGTTCTGTACGGCGCGCAGCCCGCCGCCGCCCGTCGAGCCCTCGACCTTCAGCCGCGTCCCGCCCGGCAGTACCTCCGTCTCGCGGTGGTGGACATGCCCCGCCAGTACGAGCGGGACCAGGCCGTCCGTCTCCTTGGCCGCCACCGGCTCGTGCGTGACCGCGATGTCCGCGGGACGGCCCGCCAGCGCCTG
>NZ_JTHL01000001.1:4965191-4969664 GCF_000818195.1 Streptomyces sp. 150FB
CGCCAGCGCCTGGTCGCGCAGCCCCCTCGCCAGGAGCCGGCCCGCCGCCACCTCCGCCGGGTCGCCCCGCGCCTCCACCGTGCGGTCCGGGGTGAACTGCGGGTCGCCGGTGCCCGCCACGCGCAGTCCGGCGACGGTGACGGCGCTGCCCTCGTCCAGCACCCGTACGTTCTTCATACGTTCCAGATACTGCTGGGTGACCGCCGAGTCGTGGTTGCCGCGGACCCAGATGTAGGGGGCGCCGAGGTCGGCTATCGGGTCCAGGAAACCGTTCTCGGCGGCCGTGCCGTGGTCCATGGTGTCGCCGGAGTCGATGACGACATCGATCTGGTACTGGTCCACGAGCGAGGCGATGATGTGCCAGGCCGCCGGGTTCAGATGGATGTCGGAGACGTGCAGGACGCGCAGGGTGGCCGGGTCCGGCTGGTACGTGGGCAGCGTCGAGGCCGCGTCGTACAGCTTGGTCACATTGGTGACGAGCCGCGCCAATTCCTTCTGGTAGACGTCGAAGTCGCTGACGATGGCGCGCGCGTTGCCGACGACCTGCGGAGCGGACGAGAGGAGCCCGGAGAACTTCGGTTCGAGCACCGACTTCGGGTTCCACGTGGCGTACGTGGCCGCTCCCGAGGCAGCCAGGAACGCGAGAGCCAGACCGCCCGCCGCCAGAGCGCGCCGGGGGCGCCGGTATACGGCGAGCCCGAGCGCGGTCGCTCCGGAGACGACGGCGACGCAGGAACGTACGGCCAGTTCCGTGGCGCCCGCCTCGACGTCGTGGGTGACCTCGCTCTGGAGACCCGAGAGCCGCTCGGGGTGTTCCACGAGCGCCCCCGCGCGGACCGGGTCGAGCTGGTCGACGTCCACGTCGAGGCGGATGGGGGAGGTGTGGGTGTCCAGTTCCAGGGCGCCCAGCGGGGATACGTTGACCCTCGTACCGCCGGTCAGGGACGGCCGCAGCGTCATCCGGGTGTCCATGGGACCGACCGGCGCGCGCACGCTCCCGACGATCAGCAGCCCGAGCCACGCGCCCAGCAGTACGACGGCCATCAGGCCGAGGGGGCGCCTCGTACGGGCGAGAGCGGCGCGGGCGCCGGCCGTGAGGCGCGAGCGTGGTCGTGCGGTACGGCGTGGTGCGGCGAGGGACGGCAGGGCGCGGAGTACGTCGCGGGCCATTGGGCGCGTATGCCCATATCGGGGCGCCGCCATGCGTGGGGCGGGGGTGGCCCGGGGGTGGCTCGGGGGCTCGTTACCCCCGGCGTTATCCCCAGCCCAGTTCGTGCAGCCGTTCGTCGTCGATGCCGAAGTGGTGGGCGATCTCGTGGACCACGGTCACGGCGACCTCGTGGACGACTTCCTCCCCCGTCCCGCAGTAGCGCAGGAGCGGACCCATGTAGACGGAGATCCGGTCGGGCAGTACCCCGGCGTACCACTCGCCACGCTCCGTGAGCGGCGTTCCCTCGTACAGACCCAGCAACTCCGGATCGCCCGGGTCCGGTTCGTCCTCCACGAACACGGCCACGTTGTCCATGACCCGGGTCAGTTCCGGCGGGATCCGGTCAAGAGCCTGGCTCACCAGCTCTTCGAAGGCGTCGCGTGTCATTTCCAGCACATGGCCATTGTGAAGGGCCGCCCGCCGGAGGGTGACAATGTGCCGCCGGAAACCTGGGAGCGGGTACGGGCGTGTCCCTGGCGCCAAAAGGCAGTTGAGCAGTGAAACCTTCCCCCGCCTTCTGCGGGGAGATCCGTACCGTGCTCCGGAGGTGCCCTTCGTGCGCCAGTTGTCCGCCCTGACCCCGCCGATCCTTCCGTCCTCCTCATCGTCCGCGTCACCCCTGCCCGCGCCCGTGCCGTCCGAATCGTCCGGGTCGCCCCGCTCCGGTCCTTCCGTCCCCGGCCGCATCGCCGGCTGGATCGCCACCTCGCTGGCGGTCGCCGCCTGCGCCGGCTGCATGAGCGTCGGTGACGACGAGGTGAAGCCCGCCCCTTCGCGTTCGACCGACCGGCACGGTACGGCCGCCGAGCCCGACGGGGGTACGGTCGCCGGCCCCGGCGTCGCCGGCGGCAGGCAGGGCCGGGCCGGTATGGACAAGGCCGACCGGATCGACGCGGACGACAAGGGCAAGAGCGCTTCCCCCAGCCCGAGTTCCTCGCCGTCGCCCTCGCCCGATGTGTCGGACTCCTCACACGCGGGGCGGCCTCGCCCGGGAGCCCCGGCCCACCCCGGCGGCGGCCGTCCGGGGCCGTCCAAGGTGCCCCAGCCTCCCGTACAGACCCCGCCCCAGCCTCCGGTGGTGAGCCCGCCTCCCGGGCCGGGCACCGGGACCGGCGACGGCTCGCCCGACCCCGACCCGGGCACCGGTACGGTGCCCAGCGGCGCGCCGTCGGCTTCTCCGGCGGCGGATGTGCGGGCGAGCGCGATGCGAATGGGTGCCTTCGAGGACACGGACGCGGCCATGGACATGGGGATGCGGAAGGAGCCGAAGGCATCGCCGCAGCTCGGGCCCATGTGACGAGGCCGGGACGCCGGCGGTTTGCCTAAGAGGGGGGTGGGTGCGTATGGTAGTAGATCGTTTGATCATTGCCCGGCGCCGACACAGAAGAGCGCCGCGTGGCGCGTACTCTCCCTAGCCGTGGCTGACCGCATTGAGGCGGTCGATTTGCGAAATCACGGAGTTTGGGCGCGTGCCGAGACTCCGGAAGGTTTCGCATTTCGCATGTCCGTTTCCAGTACTGACCACGCTGTCGTGCCCGAGAACGAGTCCCCTGAGGTTACTGAGATCACCGAGTCCGTCGTGTCCGCTGTGTCCGTCGTGTCCACCAAGAACGCCGAGATCGCCGAGATCGCCGATTCTCCTGAGGTCATTGAAGCCATCGAGGCCCTTGAGGCCGACGAGGCTTCCGAGATCCTTGAGGTCGCCGAGACCGATGAGGTGTCCGAGGCCGATGAGGTGGCTCAGGCCGCCGAGGCCGATGAGGCGCCCGAGCCCGTAAAGGCGGAGGAGCCCGCTGAGGCCCCCGCGCCCGCCGCCGAGGCCAAGGCCGCCGAGCCCGCCGTCGCCGCCGAGCCCGTCCAGGAGCAGAAGCAGGAGGACGAGCCGGCTGTCGACAACAACTCCGGCACGCCCGGCCTCACCTTCACCGACCTGGGCCTGCCGGAAGGCGTCGTCCGCAAGCTCACGCAGAACGGCGTCACCTCGCCCTTCCCGATCCAGGCGGCGGCCATCCCCGACGCCCTGGCCGGCAAGGACATCCTGGGCCGTGGCCGTACCGGCTCCGGCAAGACCCTCTCCTTCGGCCTGCCGATGCTCGCCACCCTCGCCGGTGGTCACACGGAGAAGAAGAAGCCGCGCGGCATCATCCTCACGCCGACCCGTGAGCTGGCGATGCAGGTGGCCGACGCCCTCCAGCCGTACGGCGACGTACTCGGGCTGAAGATGAAGGTCGTCTGCGGCGGTACGTCGATGAGTAACCAGATCTACGCGCTGGAGCGCGGCGTCGACATCCTCGTCGCCACCCCCGGCCGGCTGCGCGACATCATCAACCGTGGTGCCGCCTCGCTGAGCCAGGTCCAGATCGCCGTCATCGACGAGGCCGACCAGATGTCGGACCTGGGCTTCCTGCCCGAGGTCACCGAGCTGCTCGACCTGGTGCCGGCCGGCGGCCAGCGCATGCTCTTCTCCGCCACGATGGAGAACGAGATCGGCACGCTGGTCAAGCGTTACCTGACCAACCCGGTCAGCCACGAGGTCGACAGCGCCCAGGGCAACGTCACGACCATGACGCACCACGTGCTCGTCGTGAAGCCCAAGGACAAGGCGCCCGTCACCTCGGCGATCGCCGCGCGCAAGGGCCGCACGATCATCTTCGTACGCACGCAGCTCGGCGCCGACCGTATCGCCGAGCAGCTCCGTGACTCGGGCGTGAAGGCCGACGCGCTGCACGGCGGCATGACGCAGGGCGCCCGTACGCGGACGCTGGCCGACTTCAAGGACGGTCACGTCAACGCGCTCGTCGCGACCGACGTCGCCGCGCGCGGTATCCACGTCGACGGCATCGACCTGGTGCTGAACGTGGACCCGGCCGGTGACCACAAGGACTACCTGCACCGCTCGGGCCGTACGGCGCGCGCCGGCAAGTCCGGTGTCGTCGTCTCGCTCGCGCTGCCGCACCAGCGCCGCCAGATCTTCCGGATGATGGAGGACGCGGGCGTCGACGCTTCGCGTCATATCGTCGCCGGGGCGGGCGTGTTCGAGCCCGAGGTCGCCGAGATCACCGGTGCGCGTTCGCTCACCGAGGTCCAGGCCGACTCCGCGAACAACGCGGCCAAGCAGGCCGAGCGCGAGGTCGTCGACCTCAACAAGCAACTGGAGCGCGTCCAGAAGCGTGCCGCCGAGCTGCGTGACGAGGCCGACCGCCTGGTCGCCCGGGCGGCGCGCGAGCGGGGCGACGACCCGGAGGCAGCGGTGGCCGAGGTGG
>NZ_JTHL01000001.1:4970062-4987322 GCF_000818195.1 Streptomyces sp. 150FB
TGCGGCGGCCTCCGTACCGGTGCAGTCGGGACCGCGCGACGACCGGGGCAACCGGCGCGACGAGCGCGGCAGCTTCGAGCGCCGTGACGACCGCGGCGAGCGCAGTGGCCGGGGTGGCGCGCGGGGTTACACGCCGCGCGACGACCGTGGCGGCGACCGTGGCGGGTTCCAGCGCCGTGACGACCGCAGGGACGACCGCGGTGGTGACCGTGGCGGGTTCCAGCGTCGTGACGACCGCCCCTCGGGTGGTTCGGGTTCGGCGGGCTCCGGCTCCGGCGGTTTCCGTCGGGACGACCGCAAGGAAGGCGGCTTCAGCCGCGACCGCAGGGACGACCGCGGCGGCGACCGCGGTGGGTTCCAGCGTCGTGACGACCGTCCGTCCGGTGGTTCGGGTTCGACGGGCTCCGGCTCCGGCGGTTTCCGTCGGGACGACCGGAAGGAAGGCGGCTTCAACCGCGACGACCGTGGCGGCGCCGAGCGCCGTGACGACCGTGGCAGCCGCCCCGTCAGCCGCGACCACCGCGGCAGCGACCGCCCGTTCAACCGCGACCGTCGTGACGACCGTCCGGCCGCGACCTCCGGCTTCCGCGCCGGTGGCGGCCACGACCGCCCGACCGGCCGCCGCGACGAGCACCGCGCCGCCGGCAGCACCGGCACCGGCACGGGATCGTTCGGCCGCCGCGACGACAAGCCGCGCTGGAAGCGCAACGGCTGATCGCCGACGCGTCGGCGTGACCTGCGTGACCTGCGTGACCTGATACGAGCCCAGGGCCCGTGTCCACCCTCCGGGGTGGGTACGGGCCCTGGGGCCGTAACCGGGCCCGTACGCGCGGCACACGGCCCACCGGCAGCCGCCGACGAACGCCGGCCCGGACCGCCGACAACCGCCGGGCCCCGATACCCGATCGGTTCTCCGGCCCCGGCGGGGCTATGCTCGGGCTGTTGTTCGCAGATGCGTCGTGTTCGAGGGCCGTTAGCTCAATTGGCAGAGCAGCGGACTTTTAATCCGCGGGTTGTGGGTTCGAGTCCCACACGGCCCACCCGCCCCCGCCCGCCGTACCCGCCGCGGTACGGCCCGTGGCCACGCGATTCGCGCCAAGGCGGTCTGTGCCCCGTACAGTTGTTCGCCGTGCTGTGGCAGACTGATCGGTATGTCGGTGGCGCCCGGAGGTAGCGTGTGAGTGAGCCGAGGTCCGCACCGACGGTCGGCCAGCTCGTCCTGAGCAAACAGCTCCGTGCCCTGCGGGAGAAGGCGGCGATGAGCCGCGAGGAGTCCGCGCGGCTCCTGCACGTGACGGTCGCGACCGTACGGCGGATGGAAATGGCCGAGGTCGCCCTCAAACTCCCGTACGTCCAGATGCTGTTGCCGGCGTACGGGGTGCCCGCCGACGAAGCCGAGGTCTTCCTGCGGCTCACGGACGAGGCCAACAGACCGGGCTGGTGGCAGCGTTACCACGATGTACTGCCCGACTGGTTCAGCGGATACGTCAGTCTCGAAGAGGCCGCCAAGACCATCCGTTCCTACGAACCGCACTTCGTGCCGGGACTGCTCCAGACCGAGGACTACGCGCGCGGGATCCTGACGGCGGGCTCCGTCGGGCAGTCGGATCCCGCCAGGATCGAGCGCCATGTGGCGCTGCGCCTCGAACGGCAGAAGCAGCTCATCCGCCCCGGCGGGCCCAACTTCTGGGCCGTACTTGACGAGACGGTCCTGCGCCGACAGGTGGGCTCGTCGGCGGTGATGCGGGCCCAGGTCGAACTGCTCATCGAGGCAACGGAGTTGCCCAACGTCACCCTTCAGATAGCCGAGTTGGCGTCCGGCCACCACCCCGGGACGTACAGCCCGTTTGTCCTCTTCCGTTTCGCACAGCCCGAAGTTCCCGACATGGTCTATATCGAGTATTTGACCGGCGCGCTGTATCTTGACGACGGGGACGAGGTCGCCCAGTACATGGAGGCGATGGACCGGGTCGTGGCGCATGCCGAGTCAGCGGCCCGTACCAGGCAACTCCTCGCTGCCTTGCGCGAAGATCTGTGAGGGCCGGTAGATCCGGAGTGGATCCAAGGGAATGGAGGGGCGGTTCGGATGACGGCCGAGACCTTTACACCCACGGAGCATTCGGAGTCCCCGCTCAACACCGGCAAGCCGCATCCGGCGCGGGTGTACGACTTCCTCATAGGCGGTAGGGACAACTACCTCGTCGACCAGCGGGTCGGGGAGGCGCTGCCGGAGATCGCGAAGCGCAGCGCCGTACAGAACCGCGCGTTCATGCACCGCGCTGTCGAGTGGCTGGCGCGGCAGGGCATCGATCAGTACCTGGACATCGGTACGGGCATCCCGACCGAGCCGAATCTGCACCAGATCGCCCAACTCGCCGACCCCGCCTCCCGGATCGTCTACGCGGACAACGACCCGGTCGTGCTGCGGCATGCCGTGGCACGGCTGATCAGCTCGCCCGAAGGTGCGACGAAGTATGTCCAGGCCGATGTCCGCGATCCGCTGGCGATCCTCCAACGCGCGGGCGAACTGCTGGACTTCGGCCGCCCTGTCGCGCTGTCCCTGATCGCCCTCCTGCACTTCCTCCCGGACACGGACGACCCGTGGGGCATCACCCGCACGCTCGTGGACGCGCTACCGGCCGGCAGCTTTCTGGTGCTCTCGCACAGTACGGCGGACTTCCACCGGCGACTCGAAGGGCCGGTCCTGAACGCATACGGGGACGGCGGCATCACGGTCCGTCCGCGCTCGCGCGAGGAAGTGGAACGGTTCTTCGAGGGACTGGACCTGGTGGAGCCCGGACTGGTGACGGCGCCGAAGTGGTACAGGGACACGGCGCCCCCGGAGGACGAGGACTGCGCGCTGTACGCCGGGGTGGCGCGCGTCGGCTGAGAACTCCCCACGGGATGGGGGCCCGTGCCGGGACCGGCCGGTTTCGGGGGCGGGGCCGGGCACGGGCCGTCTCATGGGCCGTCTCATGGGACGTTGGGGAGACGTGGCGGGCGGGTACTACGTCGGCTAGTCGTCGCGCAGGCGCGCCTTGCGTTCCTCCTCCAGCCGCATCAGCCGGGACATCTCCGTCACCGCTTCGGACGGCTCCGGGCGCTCGTCGTAGTCGATGTCCACACCCTGCGCGCGGTCCCGTTCGGTGATGACGCCGATGGGCGGGTCGGGGTCGAAGTCGGAGGGGCGCGGCCCCTCGGGGCCGTCGGGGCCGATCCGTACGAGACGCTCGACGCGCACCACGCGGATGGGCTTGCCGCCCACCTCGATCTCGTGGGGCCGTTCGGCGTCGAGGCGGTCGGCGGCCTCCGCGTACGCCACCCGCGCCTCGTTGTCGAGGCCCTCCAACACCGGTGCCAGGACGCGGAGATACAGGGCCAGGGTGTCCCGCGCCGCCTGCGGCGTCGGGCTCGTGGCGGCTGTCGACCGCCAGTCACCGTCCACGTACTCGACGGTCATGAACTCGACGGGCAGCAGCAGCCCGCCCGGGTGGGTGTGCTGCGCCGCCTCCGCGTCCCGGTGTACGTCGGCGGGGACCAGGCCCCGCTTCGGCACCCGCGACAGCAGCTCCACCCGCAGGATGGCCTCGGACATCCCGCTCTCGGTGAGCGGATCGATCACGAACCCCGTGACGGGGCGGTCCTCTTCACGGGAAGGCCCCGACTTCGGCTTCACCGGATCGGGGTCCGAGGGGCGCGGCGGCTCGGGGCCCGTCGGACCCATCCGGATGTACGGCTCGGCCCGTAGGACGCGGTAGCGGGAGCCGACGACGGTCAGTTCGTCGACGACCTCGTGGTCCAGCCGCTCCGCCGCGCGCAGGAACTCCGCCTGCGCGTCGGCGTCCCCGGCCTTCGCCGCGTTGGCCGCCCGCCTCCGCATGACCGATGAGAGGCCCTCGCGCGCGGACTGCGGGGTGGCGTCGCCGAAGGTCAGGGTCTCCCAACCGCCGGTCTCCAGCTCCAGCGCGACGCCGAACAACGGTCCGCCGCCGCCGAGCAGATCGGGGTAGTGCTCGCGGGCCTTCCAGGCGTCCACGTCCGCGACGGCGGCTGCGGGTTCCTGGACGCCCACCCTCACTTTCTGGTACGACGGAACGTTTTCACCAAGCTCAGACATGGCTCCAGCATGCCCACCAGCATGCCCAACGGAGCGCCGTTACGAGGCGGTTCGCCCCGATCGAGGGACGACTCGATCGGGCGATCGGACGATCTGGTCGAGCCGGCCGGCAGAACCGACCGGGCCGACAGGACCAACAGGACCGACCGGGCAGCCCCTCTTGATCAGGTGAGCGAGATCTCCGGCTTGTAGAGGTCCAGCCAGAGCGCCAGGTCGAGCGTGCGCTCCAGACCGTGCCGCCCCAACTGGGTGATGTCGGTGATGTCGCGCTCGGCGGCGAGCCTGGCCTGCTCCACGTCCACGAGGTCGAAGACCTGGTGCGAGGGGTTCGCGAGCAGGTCCTTGACGTGGCCCTGGAGCGCGACGGCGTACCGCGGGTCCTGGGTGGAGGGGTACGGGCTCTTGACGCGGTCGTAGACCGACTGCGGCAGGACGTCGGCGGTCGCCTCGCGCAGCAGGCTCTTCTCCCTGCCGTCGAAGGACTTGAGGGACCACGGCGTGTTGTAGACGTACTCCACGAGCCGGTGGTCGCAGAACGGCACGCGCACCTCAAGACCGACCGCCATGCTCATCCGGTCCTTGCGGTCGAGCAGCACGCGGACGAAGCGGGTGAGGTGGAGATGGCAGATCTTGCGCATCCGGAACTCGAAGTCGCTCTCGCCGCTGAGCCGTTCGATGCCGGAGACCGCGTCGGCGTAGCTGTCCTCCACGAAGGTGGTCAGGTCCATGGCCGAGGTCAGGTCCGAGCGCAGGACGCCCCTGTCCTGGCCGAAGGCCTTGGAGAAGTGGGCCAGCCAGGGGAACATGTCCGCTTTCCTGGTCTCCTCGTCGAAGAACTGCCGGTAGCCGCCGAAGACTTCGTCCGCCGACTCGCCGGACAGGGCGACGGTCGAGTGCTCCCGGATGGACTTGAAGAGCAGATAGAGGGAGGCGTCCATGTCGCCGAGCCCTATGGGCAGGTCCCTGGCCTCGATGACCCGGCGGCGTACGTCGAGATCGGCCAGGGAGCCGGAGTCGAGGACGATGTCCTGGTGGACGGTGGCCGACGCCTTCGCCACGTCGTGCACGAAGGGGCTGTCGGGGGTGGCGCGCAGCTCGTCGGCGACGAAGTTCTCGGTCTGGCCGACGAAGTCGACGGCGAAACTGCTGACGGTCTCGCCGACCTCGGCGAGTTGCCTGGCGGCGATCGCCGTCATGGCCGAGGAGTCGAGGCCACCGGAGAGCAGGGTGCAGCGAGGTACGTCGGCGATGAGCTGGCGCCGCACGATGTCGTCGAGCAGCTCACGTACGTGCGCGATCGAGGTGTCCTGGCTGTCGGTGTGCGGACGGGTCTCCAGCGCCCAGTACACGTGCCGGCGCAGACCGTTCCTGTCCACCGTCACGACCGTGCCGGGCTCGACCTCGTGCATACCGTCCCAAATCGCGGCACCGGGAGTTTTCACAAAGGCGAACAGTTCGCGCAGGCCTTCGACCGTGACGCGGGCGCGCGAGAGCGGATTGGCGAGGATCGCCTTGGGCTCGGAGCCGAACAGCACGCCGTCGGGGGTGGGGTAGTAGTAGAACGGCTTGATGCCCATACGGTCGCGGACCATCACGAGCTTGTCGTTCCGGCCGTCCCAGATGGCGAACGCGTACATGCCGTTGAGGCGCTCGGCCACGGCCGTGCCCCACTCCTGATAGCCGTGCAGCACGACCTCGGTGTCGGAGTCGGTGACGAAGCGGTGACCGCGTTTGACCAGCTCTCCGCGCAGCTCGGTGAAGTTGTAGGTCTCTCCCGAGTAGACGAGCGCGAGCGTGCCGGTGGGCGTCTCCAGGGTCATCGGCTGCCGCCCTCCTGGCAGGTCGATGATCGCCAGCCGCCGGTGCCCGAGCCCCGCGGGCCCCTCGGCCCAGACGCCACGGTCGTCGGGGCCTCGGCAGGCCATGGTCTCTGTCATCGCATCCAATGTTTCGGACGCGCCACGCAGATCACGGTCGAAGGAGATCCAGCCGGTGATGCCACACATCTGTTTCCTCCTGCTTCCTGATCGCGGGCCGATACGCAGGTCGGACGCGGGTGTACGTACGAGAGCCCACGCCGGACAGCGCCCGGACCGGATCAGTTGTAACCAGCATCTATGTTGCGAGCGTGAGTCCTGCGGCTCCGGCCGGTCAACGTGCCCGTAACCTCGTCATCCTCGCGCGGCGGTGCTTTCGGCCGTCCGCCGCACGAGACACCGCCCGGCCGGCGTCCGGGATCCGCGCCATTGCAGGGTCGTTTAGTGGAACGACGGGGTCCGGTGGGCGTTATCAGGCCATCGGCAAAGGTTTTGCCAATTGCGAGCGCAATCTCCGCGACACGAGGATGAGCCCTGGGCGGGGACGGGGCTGAGAGCATCGTCGACGGTTGACTATGCTTCGGGTGCGGGCCGTTAGCTCAATTGGTCAGAGCAGCGGACTTTTAATCCGTTGGTTGTGGGTTCAAGTCCCACACGGCCTACCGCGATCCAGGTCAGGACACCCGTTCTGACCTGGACCTGATCCCCCTGACTGGTTGAGACCAGCCGGGGGGATCACGCGTTTCCGGGCTCCTGCGTGAGCGGTGCGTGAGCAGCGCGTGAGCGGCCGTGTCTTCGGAAGCCTTCCCGGGCACGCGGTTACACGGGACCGCAGGTACGCGGGACCGCAGGGGCAGCGCTCTCGGTCGGCTCGTCCGGGGTCAGGCCAGGGCGTCAATGGCCCTGGCGATCAGCGCGCGCGCCTGCGCCCCGTACGCCGCCGTTCGGTGTAGCCGTCCGAAGGCGTTGAGGTACTGGCTGACCTCGTCAGGCGCCGTGATCTTCACTGACGCCGACAGTGGCTCGTGGTCCACCCGCTGGTCGTCGAAGACCGTGAACGACTCGACAGGCCACATTGTGCGCTCTGCTGCGGCGGGGATGATGCCCAGTGATACCGACGGAAGGTCCATTGCGGAGAGCAGGGCGCCCAGTTGTCCGGCCATTACTCCGGCGTCTCCGATGCGGTAGCGGAGGACTGTCTCCTCGACGACTATGGCGAACCGGTGATCGCCCTCGCGTACGACGTTCGAGCGCTTCACGCGCGCCGCGACCGCGTCCGCCACGTCGTCAGGCAGGTTCCGGAAGGAGGCGATGGACCGGAGCAGGGCCGCGGCGTACCCGGGTGTCTGAAGGAATCCGGGGACCACGTTGGAGCAGTAGACCTTGAAGTGCCGGGTTCGCTCGAAGAGGGGGAGGTTCGCCTCCTGGAGTTGCTTGAGTCCGGTGTGCTGGAGCCTGCGCCATTGGACATACATGGAGTCGGCCTGGCGGTTGGCGGCGATGAGGTCGGGCGCTTGGTCCTCCGACTGGCACGCACGGCACCACAGCCGGACGTCTTGGTCGGAGGGGGCGGTACGTGCGTTCTCGATGCGTGAGGATTTCGACTCGCTCCAGTCGCACCGGGCGGCAAGCTCTCGTTTTGTGATCCCCGCGTCCAGACGGATTTCGCGGAGCCTCGCGGCGAGTGCGTCGCGCGCGGCCTGCACGCTGGACGACGGGGATGCGGGTGGCATAGATGGATGTCGCGCTCTTCCTAGTGGATCTCGTACTGACCGTGCGGGATGGCGCGTCTCCAAACGCGCTCGAAGCTGGAGGCGCACAGTTCGACCAGCTTCGGATCCTCAGGGAACTCGTCTTCAAGGAATCCGCCGGCGCCGTTGAAGTGGTGGATCTCCACTCTGGTGTCGTCGAAGAGCCAGAAGTCGTTGGCCGGCAGCAGCAGGTCGATGGCCTGGCGACGAGGCAGCCATCGGACCTGTTCGCCTGCGGCCACGTTGGCGTGGGTGACGTAGTGCTCCCAGCGGATGTACTCGGTCACGGGTTCGGAGACGACGCGCGCTCTGCGGACCTGTACGCCCCGTGCGATGGCGTCGGCGATCTGCTGGTGGAAGGGGCGCCACCATGAGGCGCGGTTGTCCCAGTCGACGCGCTGCCCTTGCTGCCAGGCCTCGAAGCGGGGGTTGCTGTAGTACGTGTCCCGTAGCTCCAGGTGGACGGCTGACCTTTTGGTGCCGGCCAGCAGGTCATCGAACGTCGGGATGTCCGATGGCATCGCATGCCTCCCTCATGATGTTCACCATGCGCGCGGGAATCCGCACCACGGCCTCATGGTCGGGCAGGGGCCCGGTCTTGCGGACCTTGGTTTGAAGGTCTTCGCTCGCCTTCCAGCCCTGGGTGACGAACTCCTGTGTCTCCTCGTCGACCCATACTCTCGGGCAGTTCTTTTCGTCCGTGTTGGGGTCGATGCCGATGAACCGTAGCGCCATGGTGCCCTCCAAGGTTGCGCTGCTGTCACTGACTTGCACCACGTTCAGGGGCTGGGCTGAACCCGTCAAGAGGGCGATCGGCGCGCTGGCTGCCGAAAGAACTGACGTGCAAGCCTCTGCAAGTTTGTGGCGGTGCAAGACGGTGCTTCCTACCGTCAGTGGCAGCGGCAGCCCGGCAGCCTGTGCGCGGCGCCGCGCACCATGCCCGCACGAGTGCCCACGGAGGCAGCAATGGCGTGCGCCTTTCCAGTCCCACCGCCCCCCGACCACGCTGAGGTACAACTGCCACCTGTCGAGACCATGTCGGAGGGCCAACTCCGCGGCACGGTCGGGGTTTTCTGCGGCGGGGCTTTGACCCCTGGTGCGTCGGCCGACCTGGGCGCCCGCAAGGTCGACGCCCACGGTTCCACGGCCTACTGGTTCCCGCGCGAACACCCGCACTGCGTCGGCGGCGTGTCATGACCCGCCGGGAGGTGCTCGTGCCGCAGGACAGCAGCGGTCCCGGCTACCTGGACCGAGTCGAGGTCGTGACCGGCGCCGGGTCCGCCGACCAGGCTTGGGGGCGGATGCTCGCCCACCAGAGGTCGTGCACCGACTGCCTGCTGCGCAAGAACGGCACCTCGTGCGCGGTCGGGGTGGACCTGCTGCTCAACGCCCGCGCCGTCCAGCGGGAGGCCACCTCATGATGAGCAGCCGAACGCCGATAGATCCCCGCGAAGGTCATTCTCGAAATCTTCCTGGCAGACCAGGAGTTCGGCGCGTTCGCGGATGCCGCCCTCGCGTACTACTCCGCGTGGACGTGCTTCACCGGCTTCCCCACTGTCCGCCGGTGGAGCCTCGGCGACGACAAGCGTCCGCTCCTAGATGAGGGGCTTCGCGCCCTGGCGCTCAAGGCAGCCGCGTACGAACAGACCGGCGACGGGCACCTGGCGGAGATTCCCGTCTCCATCCCGGTCGACGAGACGATGCACGCCATGGTCGCGCAGCCCCAACTGCTCGGGCGCGACCGGCCGGGAGCACGGCTTCGTGTTCGATCTCGTTGCGCCGTAGGGCCTAGTTGAGTGCGCGGCGCAGCGCCGTTGTCGCATCGGCTCCTGGCCATCGGAGGGGGATCTGCTCCATGGCCTGCGTGATGAGGAGTTCGAGTGTCTCCGGTGCCGCGCTGCGTACCGCCTCGCGCAGGTACGGGGCGAGGTCGTCGATGGACTCCGGCATGTCGACGTCGTAGGAGAGCGGGATCCCGTCCGTGCGGTATCGGCCGGGCGGGATCCCGATCTTCTCCGGGTGGACGCACACCGGTACGCGGTCCGCTGTGTACCGGTGCCCGTCGGCGGGGTCGAAGGGGAAGTCCTTCGAGGGGCGCTCGGCGACGTCGAACGCGCCGACGGGGCGGCTCCTGCCGGGGCAGATGCCGCAGGCCCGGTGTTCGTCTCCGGTGACGAAGGGCTGCATGCGGTGAGCGTAGCGGCCTCGGCCGGCGGCCCTTCCCCCGTGGCGCCGGTCGGGGCGTCCAAGGAAGCCCCGGCTACTCGGCATCGCGGGTGGCGGGGGATTCGGCATGACGAAGCCCCCTGTCTGATCGCCAAAGGCGCTTCAGGGGGCGGTGGTTGGTGCCGGGGTGCGGGTGCGGGTGGGGGCTGGGTGGGGCGGTGCCCCCGGCGCCACGTTGTGGGTGGTGTCGGGGGCGCCGGAGGTGGATCAGAAGCCCGTGAAGGCGAGCCAGCCCTTCTCCCTGAACTTGACGCCACCGGCGTGGGTGATGCCGGCCGGACCGCCGAGGTTGTGGTAGTAGCCGGCGGCGCCCTCCTTGGCGAAGCCACCGGCTCCACTGGCGCCGTGGTGACCGCCGTAGGGGCCGGCGTCGGCAGAGGCCGTGGCGGCTCCGCCCAGGACGGCTGTGGCGGCGAAAGCAGTGGCAACGAGCACGGTACGGAGACGCATGAAAACTCCCGCTTCGTCATTTATGTGGACGTCATATGCATACCGGTCATCGATCACTTCGGGAAGATGCCCCGCCAAAACACCCCCGATCGGACGCACCCCTCGGATTTTTCGCACTCGGGGGAGCAACTCCCTTGAGGGTGTGACGCAATCGGTGGTGCCGGAGGGAAAAGAAACCTGCCCAGAGGCTGCGCGCCGCGCGAGTTCGTCGCACTCTTGGCCATATGAGTGATGCACCGATCGTCGTACACCGGGCGTCCGGGACAGGCGGCCGGCGGGTCACTGTCCGTGGGCGGATCATGGGACTGGCCCATTCGGACGATCATCTCGTCGAGTTCCTGCGGCTGGCCGGCCTGCCCGACGCGTGGGATCTGCTCGACGACCCCGAGTGGGTGGAGTGGCAGGGCGGGCCCGCCCATGAGTACGGGGTGACCTGAGCCGGGCCTCGGTCACCCCCGAGCCGGGGCCTGTGCCGGGCCTCGGTCACCCCCGAGCCGGGGCCTGAGCCGCGCGCCCTCGCGTGCGTCAGTCGGCGATGGCCGACGCCAGTTGGGTGAGCCCGTCGATACGCCAGTCCGCGGCGGCGACCACCTCCGGGTCGTCCGCCCACAGGTAGCCCCAGGGGCCGCGCCGCAGATGGGCCGCGCGCAGCCCGGCCAGCTTGGCGGGGAACAGGTCGTACGCCGGGTGGTCGCCGACGTACAGGGTCCGCTCGGGCGCGGTCTCCGCCACCTTCGTGACGAGGGCGAAGAACTCGGGTGACGGCTTCGCCACGCCCCACTCGCCCGAGGTGGTGACGAGGTCGGCCGGCAGGTCGAGACGGCGCAGCAGTTCGCCCGCACGGACGGTCTGGTTCCCGGCCAGTACGACACGGATGCCGAGCGCCCGGAGCCCGGCGAGGGCGGGGCGTACGTCCGGGTAGAGGTCCGACTCGTCGAGGTGCTGGCCCCGGCCCGCCGCCTCCCGCGCCCGGTACGCCTCGCCGATGTCCATGTCGGGTTTGACGAGCCGGAGGGCGTCGGCTTGGTCCCTGCCCTGGACGGTGACCGCGCCGACGAGAGCGGACATGGTGTGTCGGGGAATGCCCAGCCAGTCGGCCCAGGACGCCCAGTGGCGGTCGTCGCGGACGAGGGTTTCGCCGACGTCGAACACGATGGTTTCAATCACCGGTGTAAGCCTAGAGGGATACTCTCCGCAGATTGTCAGTGGCTGGCCGTAGCCTGTCTTCCATGTCCGCTTCTTCGTCCGATTCTTCCGGCACCACCGAAGCTCCCGCTCCGGTGAGGTCCGCCTCTGTTGTCAACACCGAGATCCGTGCCCTGTGGGCGCGGGCCGGTGGTGCGGGTCGCGCGCTGTCGTCCGCCGAGCAGGAGCGCTATCAGCGGCTCCTGGTGGAGTGGGCCGCCGCGGTACGGGCGGATGTCGTCGAGGCTGCCTAGAGGTGGAGTTGATCTTGCTCCGGATGCCGTAGTGTTGCATTCAACGGCGCGGGGTGGAGCAGCTCGGTAGCTCGCTGGGCTCATAACCCAGAGGTCGTAGGTTCAAATCCTGCCCCCGCTACTCGGAAAGACGAAGGCCCGGATCCCCCAGGGGATCCGGGCCTTCGTTGTGTTCGGGTGTCGTGCCCCAGATGTCGTGCTCAGGCCCGGACCACCGCCGCCGCGCTCACCGGGCGGTAGCGCAGGCCCAGCGCGCGGTAGAGGGAGATGGCTGCGCCGTTGTCGTCGTCCACCATCAGCGCCGCCGAACCGTGCCGGGACAGCGCTTCGGCGAGTACGAAGCGGCAGACCGTACGGCCGAGGCCCTGTCCGCGCGCCTCCGGGTGGACTGCTATGCCCGCCAGGAAGCCCACCTCGGTCGCCGACCAGGCGAGCGCGGCGACGGCGGTGAGGCGGCCCGTGTCGTCGCGGGTGCCGGCCCAGCGTTCGACGCCGGGTGCGCCCGGGACGGCGTACGAGGACGGGAACGCGGTCCTCAGCAGTTCGGTGATCTCCGGGTCGTCGGCCGGGGACGACAGCCAGCCCGCCTTGCCGTCCGCCTCCGTACCGCCCGCACCATCGCCCATGCCATCGCCCATGCCGTCGCCCACGCCGTCGCCCGCGCCGCCGCCCGTACGGTCCATCCAGCCGAAGTCGCCCGCCCACGCCAGCCCCGACACCCCCGCCGCCACCAGCGCGGCGATCGCCGGGCGGTCGCCGAACGGCCGGTACGACGGGCCGACCTCCGCCAGTGCCTCCCGTACGAGTGGTACGAGCGCGTCTGCCGGGCCCCGTACCGCGAGCCGGTCGTACCGCGAGAGGTCGCGCCCCGCGACGGCGAGGGCCCGGCTGTCCTCGCTCGTCCAGGCCCGCGCCGCGCCGGAGGCGGGCAGGCCCTGTGCCGTCCATCGAAACAGCGGGTCGTCGGGCAGACTGGACGGGGTGTGGATCGCGCGCATGGTTCACGAGCCTGCTTCCGCCTTCCGCGCGGCGTCAAGCTCGGCCCCCTGCCCGCACCGCACCGCACCGGGCCGCAGCGCACCGCAGCGCACCGGGCCGGGCCGAGCAGAAGTCGTGAGCGGACTCGTAAGCCACTCGGCCGACGGCGGGTCGCCGTCCGGTCCGGCAGCGGCGAGCCTGACAGGAGCGCGGTACCTTCCGGGGCCATGGAAGCCTGGGAGCCATGGGCTGACCGGGCAGGAGACCGATTGGTGGGGAAGCTGACACGGGACGGAGCCGATCAGGGCGGTCAGGGCGACCGCCGCGGTCGGCGCGCCGAGCGAACCCCCGGCGCCGACGAGGGCACGAACGGCGGCGCCCCCCTCGGCGTACGCGGCGGCGCCAGCAATCTCGGCCCTGTCCGGCGCGGCCAGGAGATGCGGCCGGCCCCGCTCGTCGTACGGCTGCTGCCCATGCTCATGATCGTGATCGGGGTGGTACTCGAAGCGCTGACCCCCGCCAGCATCACGGCCTCGCCGCTCTTCGCCGCGGCCCCGCTGCTGGCGGCGCCGTTCTACACGTTCCGCAACACGGCGCTGATCGGGTTCGTCTCCCTCCTCGCCGTGTTCGGCCTCGACCTTGCCGACGAGACGCTGAGCCGGCCGGCGCCGATCACCGAGATCGCGACCGTCCTCACGGTCTCCGGTCTCGCGCTGTTCATCAACCAGGTGCTGCACCGCAGCGGCCAGCGCCTCGCCTCCGCCCGGATCATCGCCGAGACGGCGCAGCGCGCGGTGCTGCCCTCGCCCGCCGCGCAGATCGGCGGGCTGCACATCGCGGCGCGGTACGAGGCGGCGCAGCGGGACGCGTTCATCGGCGGGGACCTGTTCGCCGTCCTGGACACGCCCTTCGGGGTGCGCCTGGTGGTCGGGGACGTACGCGGGAAGGGCCTGGAAGCGGTCGGGATGGTGGCCGTGGCCGTCGGCGCCTTCCGGGAGGCGGCGGAGCAGGAGAGTTCCCTGGAGGGGGTCGCTGAGCGCCTGGAGCGCGCGATCACACGCGAGAAGACACGGCGCGGCGACCTCGACGCCTTCGAGGGGTTCATCACCGCCGTAATCGCCGAGATCCCGGCCGGCGGGACCGAGCTGAAGCTGGTCAACCGAGGACATCCGTCGCCGCTGCTGCTCTTCGCCGACGGCTCGGTGCGGGCACTCGATCCGAGCGAGTACGGGCTGCCGCTCGGCATGGGCGATCTCGGCGCGTGGCCGGACCGCGCCGACCCGTTCCGCTACCCGCCGGGGTCGACGCTGCTCCTGTACACGGACGGGCTCACGGAGGCGCGGAACGCCGAAGGCGTTTTCTACGACCCGGGCTCGCGGCTCCACGGGCGGATCTTCCCGGGGCCCGAGGCGATGCTCGACGCGCTGGTCGGCGATGTGATCGTGCATACGGGCGGCGGCAGTACGGACGACATGGCCCTGCTCGCGGTCAGCCGGCCGATCGAGGGCCAGCCCGTGCGGCGGACCATGCGGGTCATTCCCTGATCCTGATCCTGACCTTGATCCTGGGACCGGCGGCCTGGGACCGGCGGCCTGGGACCGGCGGCCTGGGACCGACCCCGGACGCATTACCACGTTCCGTAATCGCCCCGCACCCCTCCGCATAACGGTTGACGAACGGTCAGCCGCAAGAGGTGTACGTATGGACGGTCAACTCGCCCGCATGCGCGCGCTTGTGTCCGGGTAAGTCCGTTGCGAAGTTGTTAATGATCACCGGGAACAGCTTGGAATAACGGCCTGGTCTCTATTAACGTTCGATAACGCAGCGCGGTTGTCCCAGCCGTCGTCAGAGATGGCACCGTGCGCACGCGCCGAATTCCGCAAGGAAACCGGGGAACCATCAATTGGGGTGAATCGGGCATCTTCTGCTGCCTCGTGCGGCGAGAAGGCGCTCGTAGGAGACCTTCCTGCTCCGAACCCGTCAGCTAACCCGGTAGGCGAGAAGGAAGGAAAGGAGAGCGCCCCCGTGGCGTCCAACAAGCCTGCCCCAGAAGCACCCTTCGAAACCAACCCCTTCGGAAACGAAGTGGCCGGGGCCTGGGAAGAGTGGAATCCCACCGAGGATTCGGTACTCCCCGTACGCGGCAGGCATCGCGTCGCCAAGCAGCGCAGCGGACTCGCCCGCAGCTCCACGGTCCTCGGCGTGGGCGTCATAGCCGCCGTCGGCGCCGGCGGTATCGCCACGGCGCAGGACAAGCCCGCGGTCTCGATCTCGCTGCCCGACGCCATCACCGACCACCTGCCCGACGCCTCGTCGATGCCGGGTGTCGGCGCTCTTCTCTCGCACAGCGGGTCGCACAGCTCGGACCGCACGGACGGCACGGCGCAGGCCGCCTCCGGCAGCGCGAACGCCCAGTACGCGGCCGCCGACACCGGTACCTCGGAGGGTGGCGCCGACGCGGGCGAGGCCCTGCGCGCCCGTATCCTCCAGCAGGCCGAGCAGCAGCAGAGCGCCGCCGACTCCGCGCAGCAGCAGGCGGCGGAGAGCGCGGCGGCCGACAAGGCCGAGGCGGACGCGAAGAAGCAGCAGGCCGAGGCGGCGAAGAAGGCCGACGCTGCCAAGAAGAAGGCGGCCGCCGAGGCCAAGGCGAAGGCCGAGGCGGAGAGACTCGCCAAGCTGGCCGCCAGTTACAGCCTGCCGGTCGCCTCGTACACGATCACCTCGACCTTCGGCGAGTCCGGCTCCATGTGGGCCTCCGGCTACCACACGGGCCTGGACTTCGCCGCCCCGACGGGTACGCCGATCAAGGCCGTGCACGGCGGTACGGTCAAGTCGGCCGGCTGGTCGGGCTCGTACGGCTACCGCACGGTGCTGGAGCTGCCGGACGGTACGGAGCTGTGGTTCTGCCACCAGTCGTCGATGACCGTCACCGCCGGGCAGAAGGTCACCACGGGCGAGCTGATCGGGCGCGTGGGCGCGACCGGCAATGTGACCGGGCCGCATCTGCACCTCGAAGTGCATACGCCGGGCGGCACCGGCATCGACCCGATGACCTGGTTGCGGGACAAGGGCATCAACCCCTGAGACCCCGGCCAGACGCGCCCGAGACGCCCGAGCGGGACCGGGTTGGGGCGCGTCGGGCCGAGGTTCACGCGAGAAGTTCACTCGATCCGGCCCGCCCTGATACGTGCGTCACACTTCACCGGACGAATAGGTGCATAGGGCACGGGTGTGGAATAGGCGGGGCCCCGGAGGAAGTTGACTTTCCTCATGACTGAACTCCGCAAGCTGGGCTCCTCCGACCTCCACGTCTTCCCGCTCTCCCTCGGCGGCAACGTCTTCGGCTGGACAGCCGACGAGGCGCAGTCCTTCGCCGTGCTCGACGCCTACGCCGCGGCGGGCGGCAACTTCATCGACACCGCCGATGTCTACTCCGTGTGGGGGGAAGGCAACAAGGGCGGCGAGTCCGAGACGATCCTCGGCGACTGGATGGCCGCGCGCGGCAACCGCGCCGAGACGCTGATCGCGACGAAGGTCGGCAGCCATCCCGCGTACAAGGGGCTGGCCGCCGCCACCATCAAGGGCGGCGTCGAGGAGTCGCTGCGCCGGCTGCGTACGGACTACATCGACCTCTACTACACGCATTACGACGACACCAGCGTCCCCGTCGAGGAGATCGTCACCGCTCTCGACGCGCTGGTGAAGGAGGGCAAGGTCCGCGCCGTCGCCGCCTCCAACATAAGCGCGGAGCGGCTGGAGGCCTCCCTCGCCTTCGCGAAGAAGGAGGGGCTCGCCGCTTACGTGGCGCTCCAGCCCAAGTACAACCTGGTCTCACGCGACACGTACGAGGGCGAACTCCAGGACACCGTCGCCCGCCACGGCCTGTCCACCGTGCCGTACTCCGCGCTCGCCTCCGGCTTCCTGACCGGCAAGTACCGCCCGGGCACGACGGTCGACAGCGCGCGTGCCGGGGGCGCGGGGGAGCACCTCAAGACCGAGCGCGGGGTGAGGGTGCTCGCCGCGCTCGACAGGGTCGCGCAGGCACACGGCACCAAGATCTCGACCGTCGCGCTGGCCTGGCTCGCGGCGCAGCCGACGGTCGTCGCGCCGCTCGCCTCGGCCCGTACGGTCGAGCAGTTGCCCGCGCTGCTCGCTGTGACAGAGTTGGAGCTGACGGCTCAGGAGCTGACGGAGCTGGGCGAGGCGTCCGCCTGAGACGGGGCCCGGCCGTAGCCGGGGTCTCAGAACTGGCGGTACGGGTTGTACCCCTCGTAGTCGACGTACGGCGGCGGCACCCGTACCCGCCCCGTCGCCCGCGCCGCGTACACCAGCGCGGGACCCGCCACATGCCTGCGCTGCCACAGGTGGTGCAGCAGCTCCTGCTCGCGCTCCGCGAAGTCCGGGCCCACCGCGCCGCGGTGGGCCCGGTCGCGCAGGAACGCCAGGGATGTCGCGAACGCCTCGTACTCCCCGACCGCGCGC
>NZ_JTHL01000001.1:4987347-4993954 GCF_000818195.1 Streptomyces sp. 150FB
GCGGCCTCGCGCGCCAGCGTGCGCGCCCGCATCGACGAGAGCGCGTACGGGGCGGCCGGCGTCAGCCAGCCGGCGGCGGCGTACGCGGGGAGCCGGGCGGCGATCGTACGCAGCTCGCGCTGCCTGCTCCAGACGACGAGCCAGGTCAGCAGCCCGAAGACCGGGACCATGAACAGCGCGTAGACGATGTAGAAGCCGAACGGCCCGAAGAGCGACGAGCCGCCGTTCCACAGGGCGTGCATGCACATCGCGGTGAACAGGCCGAGCACCGGCAGGAGGTACCTGCGGACGCGCCGGTGGCGTGGGGCGGCCGCGGCGAGGCCGAAGCCGATGCCCGTCATCACGGTGAAGAGCGGATGCGCGAACGGCGACATCACGACGCGTACGAAGAAGGTCGCCGCCGTGAAGGAGCCGAGGCCCGAGTTGCCGATGTACTGGTCCTCGCCGAAGGCGCTGCCCAGATAGAGGATGTTCTCGGTGAAGGCGAAACCGGTCGCCGTGAAGCCCGCGAACACCACTCCGTCGACCAGCCCGGTGAAGTCCTTGCGGCGGAAGAGGAAGAGCAGCAGGACCGCGGTCGCCTTCGCGCTCTCCTCGACGACCGGCGCGATCAGCGTGGCCCCGAGGGACTCGGCGCCCCCGGGGTCGGCGGTGGCGGTGGCTATCCACTGGGTCGCGAAGGAGTTCGCGATGATCGCGACCAGCGCGGCGGCGCAGGAGCCCCAGGCGAACGCGAAGATGAGGTTGCGCCAGGGCCCCGGCTCGACCCGGTCGAGCCAGCGGAAGGCCGACATCAGGAGCGGTACGGGCAGCACGGCCAGACACAGCCCGACCACGAAGCCCTGAGTGCCCGTCTGGTCCCTGACCAGCGCGAGGATCACCAGACCGCAGAGCACGAGCAGTGTGATCACCGCACTCGCGCGGACCGCCTTGTGGCGCCAGAAGGCGCGGCGGGGGCGGTAGCGCCTGCGGGCCGGTTCGGGTACGGCGGTCCAGAGCGCGCCGAGCCGCGCCTGCTGCGCGTACACCGGGATCGCGGGGCCCGTGGGCGGGACCGGTCGCCCCTGGTCCGGAGGCTGTTCGAGGCGCTGCGCTGATGGTTCGGCCACCCGTTGACCCTAACGAGTGACGCCGACAACAGCGATGGCGCCTTGTCCGCTACCGGCTGTATCGCGCCGGATCGTGGTGAATCACCGGTTCTGCCGAACCGCGCCCGGATCATTCCCGTCATTCCCCGGACGTCGGCGCTCAACCGCGTCGACCGCGTCAGCCGCGTCAACCCCGTCAGACGCGGCTGAACAGCAGATCGCGCACCACATGGCCCTTGTCGAGCCCCTGCCCCTCGAAGCGGGTCAGCGGCCGGGAGGCGGGCCGTGGCGCGTAGCCGCCGTCCTGGCAGGTGTTCTCGAAGCCCGGGTGGGCGGTGAGTACGTCGAGCATCTGCTCCGCGTACGGCTCCCAGTCGGTCGCGCAGTGCAGCACGGCGCCGGGCCGCAGGCGCTCGGCGGCCAGGGTGAGGAACTCGGGCTGGATCAGGCGGCGTTTGTGGTGCCGCTTCTTCGGCCAGGGGTCGGGGAAGTACACCCGTATCCCGTCGAGCGAGGCGGGCTTGAGCATCTCCCGCAGCAGGATGATCGCGTCGCCGTTGGCCACCCGGATGTTGGAGAGGCCGTTCTGCTCGGCGAGACGGAACAGATTGCCCTGGCCCGGCGTGTGGACGTCGACCGCGAGGATGCCGGTGCCGGGATCGGCGGCCGCCATCAGCGCCGTGGCCTCGCCCATCCCGAAGCCGATCTCCAGCACGGCGGGCAGCCCGTCGAACATCTCGGCCGGATCGATGATCCGCTGCCCGTCGATGTCCAGACCCCAGTCGGACCAGTGCCGGCGCAGCGCCTCGGCCTGCCCGGTGGTCACCCGGCTCCGGCGCGGCTGGAAGCTGCGGATACGGCGCTCGAAGTGCGACCCGGCGGGGTCGGCGGCGGGGCCGGAGCCGTCGGGGAACATCCGGCTCACGGCGCCCAGGGCGGTCGCTTCGGGGGCTGCCGTGGTTTCCAGGGCTTCCGGAGCTGCCGGGGCTTCGGTGGCGCGGTCGGTGGCTTCGGCGGTCGCTTCGTCGGTCGCGGGTTCGGTCGTCATCTCGGTCTTCTCAGGCTCGGACACAGTGCGTCCGATTCTACGGAGCGTGGGCGCGCCGGGCGGAATCCCGGCTTCGGTCTCCGGTCGTCGGTCCTCAGCCGTGAGCCGTGAGCCGTGAGCCGTCAGCCGTCAGTCCTCGGCTCTCAGTCCTCGGCCAGCACCGCCAGTGCCCGCCGCGCGATCTCCCGGCCGATCGGCAGGGACGCGGTCGCCGCGGGCGACGGCGCGTTCAGTACGTGGATCGCGCGCGGCGCCCGCCGGATCAGGAAGTCGTCGGCCGGCGTCCCGTCCCGCAGGACCGCCTGGGCCCGTACCCCGGCGCGCGCCGGGCGCAGGTCCGCCTCCGTCACCGCGGGCAGCAGCCGCCGTACGGCCTTGGTGAAGGCGCGCTTGGACAGCGACCTGTGCAGCTCTCCCGCGCCGTACCGCCAGTGCCGGCGCGCCATCCGCCAGGAGCCGGGCCAGGCGAGGGTGCCCGCCAGCTCGTCGAGGCGTACGGCCGACCACGTATAGCCCTCCCGGGCCAGCGCGGGCACCGCGTTGGGGCCGACATGGACGCCGCCGTCGATGCCCCGGGTCAGATGCACGCCGAGGAAGGGGAACGCCGGGTCGGGCACCGGATAGACCAGGCCCTTGACGAGACCGGGCCTCGCCAGCTCGTAGTACTCCCCGCGGAACGGCACGATCCGCATCCCCGGGTCGTCGCCGGCGAGCCGGGCCACCTCGTCGCACCTGAGCCCCGCGCAGTTCACCAGGGCGCGGGCCCTGACGACCTCTCCCGCCGCCGTACGGACCGCCACACCCCAGGCGCGGCGGTCCACCGCCATGACCTCGGCCCCGTACCGTACGCGGGCCCCTGCGGCCCGTGCCGACTCGGCGAGCCGCGCCGCGACGGCGCCGAAGTCGCAGATCCCCGTCGTGCCGACCTGGATCGCCGCCAGGCCCCGCACCTCGGGCTCGTACTCACTGATCTGGCTGGGACCCAGCTCGCGGACCGGGATGCCGTGCTCCCTGCCGCGCTGGACCAGCGCGTGCAGCCGTGGCAGCTCGTCCCGCTCGGTCGCCACGATCAGCTTGCCGGTGACCTCGTGGGCGATGCCGTGCTCGGCGCAGAACCTGACCAGCTCGGCCGAGCCGCTCAGCGCGTACCGCGCCTTGAGCGTGCCGGGGGCGTAGTAGACCCCGCTGTGGATCACGCCGCTGTTGCGCCCGGTCTGGTGGCGCGCGGGTCCCCGCTCCTTCTCCAGGACCACGACGCGGGTGCCGGGCGCCGCGCTGGTGAGCGCGTACGCCGTCGACAGGCCGACGATCCCGCCGCCGATCACCAGCACGTCGCAGTCGAATCCGCCGCGTCCGCCCATCGCGCACCACCTCCACCCCGATAGTGCACTGACCCACGGGCCGCCCCCTTAAACCCGGCGCGAACCCGGAGATCAGCGGGTCGGGCGGGGACGGGCACGCGGGCGCCACGGAGTGGGTGGCCTGCGCCGGCGCCGCCCGGCTACGCGGGTGACGCCAACAGCGCCTACGCCGGTGACACCAGCAGCGGCCTCGCACGCTCCCGCAGCTCGGCGACGCGCGGCTCGTCCCCGTACGGCTCAAGGCGGTGCAGGAGATCCCGTACGTACTCCGTCGTGCGCGCCGAGGAGATCCGGCCCGCGACCTCCACCGCGCGGGTCCCGGCCGCGCACGCCGCGTCGAGATTGCCCGACTCCAGCTCGGCGACCGCGCTCACCACGAGACGTAAGCCGTGCGAGCGCACGAACTCCTCCGTCGGACGCGACAGCGCCTGCTCGGTGAAGCGCCGCACCTGCCTCGGCGCCTTCAGGTCGCGGTAGCACTCGGCGGCGTCGGCCGCGAACCTGTCGTACGAGTAGAAGCCGAGCCAGGACGGATCGGCGTCGCCGGGGCGCGAGCGCTCCAGCCACCCCTCGGCCGCCTTCAGCGCCGCCCCGGCGGCGACGGCGTCGCCCGCCTTGGCGTGCGCACGCGCCTCCACCAGCCGGAAGAAGCTCATCGTGCGGGCCGTGGCCAGGCCCCTGTTGCGCTCCAGCGCGGCCTGGGCGAGGTCCACGCCCTCGTCGGCGAAGCCCCGGTAGGTCGCCTGGAGCGACATGGAGGCGAGGACATACCCGCCCAGCGGTACGTCGGCGGCGGCGCGCGCGAGACGCAGCGCCTGGATGTAATACCGCTGCGCAGCCTCCTGTTGGCCCGTGTCGAAGGCCATCCACCCTGCCAGCCTGGTCAGTTCGGCGGTCGCGCCGAAGAGACCACGGCCCACCTCGTCGGTGTAGGCGCCGAGCAGCAGAGGCGCGGCGTCCACCCGCAGACACTCCGGCACCATCGACGAACGCCAGTCGCCACCACCGTACTTGGAGTCCCAGCGCCGGGCGTCGGACGCCGCCTCCCGCAGCTTGGCGACATCGCTGTGCCCCACGCGCAGCGGCGAGATCTCACCGGAGGTGTCGCCCACCAGCGCGCTGTGGGCACCCTGAGCCGCCTCAGCGACCGCCGCGTCACGGGCGACCGAGGAGTCGGCGGGTGTTATCAGCCACCGGGAGGCGGGCGTCGCGTACGCGCTTACTGCGAAGGATCCGGCCAGGGACTGCCAGATACCTCCGCCGCCCGCCCTGCGACCTGCCAGATCGAGCCGGTACAACTCGGTTGCGGAGCGCACCGCCTCCCCCACGTCGCGCGGGAAGGCGAGCCCGACCTCGGGGGCCGGGTCCGCGTCCGCCAGACCGATCTCGTGCAGCGGCACGGGACGGCCGAGCTTGGCGCCGATCGCCGCCGCGATGAGATGGGGCGCCGCACCCTGCGGAACCATCCCCTTCGACACCCATCGCGCCACAGACGTCTTGTCGTAGCGAAGCGTCAGCCCTCGCTGCGCGCCGAGGTCGTTGACCCGCCGGGCAAGGCCGGCGTTGCTGATTCCCGCGAGGGCGAGAACGGTGCCGAGCTTTTCGTTCGGCCCGCGTAGCTCTCTGGACATGCGTCACCCCTCGACACACAGACGGCCGCCGCGTCGCGGCATAGGCGCGTGGCATTCGTAAACCCAGCGTAGTTCGCCACATCCCGACCGTTAAGGGGCGGAGTTCCGTATGGCGAGATTGTTGTCCGCACGGGAGTACGTGTGCCAAGTGTCGTCCGAGAGGCCGTGCTCCGGGTGTGTACCGTGCGCCCGGGCGTGCGCTCTTGGCCATCTTGGAGGGCGAGCGCTTCCATGAGTGCTGCGTGGGTCGGTCCACTGCGTACTGGAACCAGTGGACTGGGGGACACCGCCGCCCCATTCCCCGCGGGCGGTGGATCAGTCCGGGAGGTGTTCGGCGCCTCCCGGACTGAGCGTATTCCGGCGTTTGGGCGCCGTGTCTGGTTCGGAGATTGGCTGAATGCTGCCTGTCTGCCGTGGGCCCCATCTTCGCCAAATGGCTCATGCCACAGGCTCATTCGCTTATCGGCGGGCGCGCCCTCCCGCCCCTCCTGTGCGCTCTTGTCGTGGCAGCATGGTCCCGAACGGGCCTCGGTACGTACCGATCCGGCCCCGGATCACGTTGTCCAGTGCTGTGGAGGCGGCGATGCGCTGGTTGGTGGGGTGGAGCAGTATCGCCGCGCACTTCGGCACGGCAGGAGCGACGAGCGGCGGCGGAATGAACGGTTCCGCACGGGCGTCAGGGCGGGCGGGGAGCACCGGGAACGGGTACGCCGGGTCCTCCGACACGCCCGGCGGCCGCGGCGGATACGCGGGCGCCGCCGACCCCCTCGGGGACGACGGCGAGAGCGGCAGCGTCCACCCCGTCGGCTCCCAACTCCTGTGGGGGGACCCGGACCCGCTCTGGGCCGTCGGCGACTGGCGGCCCGACGAGGTCCGCGTCGTCACCATCGACGCCGTCAACAGGCTGGCGGTCCTCGGCTGTTGCGGCGCCACCGACGAGGAACTGCGCCTCGGCCTGTTCGCCGCGCGCGGCGGCGCGCTGCGCCATCTCACGGCCTGGTCGGGCAGTTACACGGCCGTCGCGCAGATCGGGCGCCGTATAACGGTCGTCGGCGACCTGGCGGGCGCACGGCCCGTCTTCTACACCCCCTGGGCGGGCGGCACCGCGTACGCCACCGCGGCCCTGCCCCTCGCCGACCTCATCGAGGCGCAACTCGACATCGGGTACCTGGCGGCGCTCCTCGCCTGCCCGGAGACCCCGGAGGCGTTGCGCGACTCCACCCCGTACGACGGGGTCAAACGCATCCCGCCGGGCCACGCGCTCATCCTGCGCGAGGGCTCGCGCGAGATCACCGGATACGAACAGGTCGCCTCGCTGGCCGTCGCCGCCGCCCAGATCGACCCCGACAGCGCCGTGGAAGGCGTACGGGACGCGCTCATCGACGCCGTACGCGCCCGGCTCCTCGCGCCGCGCCACGCGCCCGAGACGCTGCCGCCTGACCCCGGGCCCGTCCCCGGCATGGGGCCCGCCGACCGGCG
>NZ_JTHL01000001.1:4993979-4995540 GCF_000818195.1 Streptomyces sp. 150FB
CTCGCCGTCACCTTCAACGACCTGGCCGTCAGCGGGCGCGACGAGGCCGAGCTCGAACGGGCCCGCGCCATCGCCGCCAACCCCCGGCTGCACCACGTCGTGGTCGCGGCCGGCGAGGAGGCCCTGCCGTACGCGGAGTTGGAGGGGCCGCTGACCGACGAACCCGGCCCCTCCCTCGTACTCGCCGAACGCCACCGGCGCCGCCTCGCGGCGGGCAGCGCCGACCACTTCACCGGCGGCGGCGCCCGCGAGGTGCTCGACGCGCACCCGGCGCGCCTCGCCGACCTGCTGCTCGACCGGCGCAGACGGCACCTGCTGCGGCCGGTGGCCGCGCTGACGAGCAGCGAAGGCGCCTCGCCCGCCTCGCTGTTCGTCCCGCTGACCGTCTACCGCGCCGCGCGCAAGCTGGCCCGTACGACCTACCGCAGCGGCCTGGAGGAGGCCGCAGCCCGGCTGCCGGAGGCGGTCAGGTCGGCGGGCTCGGCCGTCTCCGACGCCCCTCTCGCCGCTTCGCTGGCCGCGCTCACCTGGTCGCGCCCCGGGCCCGCCGCCCGCTGGATGACGGGGGAGGCGCTCGCGGAAGTATCGGTTCGGCTGCTGGGAGCGGCGACCCGCCCCACCTCCGTGCAGCGGCCGGGGGACGCCCGCGCACGCGCCGCGCTCGCGCGGTACGCGGCGGACCACCGCGTCTTCGAGCAGGCGGCGGAGATCCGCAGCCAGCGGCTGCACGCGCCGTTCCTGGACAACCAGGTCGTCCGGGCCTGCCGGCTGCTGCCCGAGGCGCTGCGGGTCCAGCCGGACGCGCGCGCCGAGATCCTCCGTACCGTCCTGGCGGGAGCGGGCATACACGATCTCCCGGCGGGCTGGGGCGCCACCTCACGCGCGACGAGCGCGGCGGCGGCCAGGGCCGGGCTGCGGGTGGCCATCGGGGAACTGATCAGCCTCTTCGACGCGCCGCTGCTGGCCGACGCGGGTCTGGTCGAGGCACGCGTCGTACGGAAGGCACTGCGGGCGGCCGCCGAGGGCGAGCCGGTGCCGCTGGACGGGCTGGCTGACCTCGTCTCCACGGAACTGTGGCTGCGCAGGCTGCTGTCGCGGCGCGGCACCTGCTGGACGGGGACGGCGGCGCCGCGTCAGCGGGCGGTGGCGGGCGGCGTACTGCCCCGGCCCACGCTGCGGTCGTAGCCGCGGGGGCAGTACGGATCGCGGGTGTGCGGATCAGGGGCGTACGGATCGGTGGCGGCGCGGTGGACCGCGTCAGCCGCAACTGATCACGGACCGCGCCCAGTCGGCCAACGCCAGCCCGCCGAGCGGCTTTTCCGCCTCGACGACCAGCCGGATCGTCTTCTGCCCGGAGATCCCGACCTGTACGGGCACCGCCTTGCCGCGTCCGCGCAGGACGGGCGAGCGCCAGAGACGGCCCCCGTCGCCGTACACGGAGAAGCGGGCGGCGCCGACACCGAGGGTCAGGTCGTCGACCCCGGCCAGGGCGCGGTAGCTGGAGCAGCGGCGGTTGAGGTCGATGGTGACCGAGCCCCGCGCGTGCATGGTCACGCCGTGG
>NZ_JTHL01000001.1:4996593-5004874 GCF_000818195.1 Streptomyces sp. 150FB
CTCCCGCCGCACCCGCCACGCCGCCCGCCACGATCCCGGCGGCCTTGAGCGCGTACCCGGCGGCGAACCAGCCGATGACGGCGACCGGAAGCAGCGCGGGAATACCGGAGTTGACGTGCGCGAGCTCACCGGCGGCGAGCCGGCACTTGGCGCACTCGTCCAGGTGCTTGCGCAGCCCGCGCTCGGCCCGCGTCCGCAGCCCGCCGCGTGCGTAGGCGCCGAGCCGGTCGGCGTAACGGGCGCAGTCACCGCCCGAGGTGAGCGCGGAGCTGACGTGCGCCTGCAAGTAGGCCTGCTTGAGTCCCTCGCGGGCCCGACTCGCCAGCACCGCCGTGGCATTGGCGCTCAGACCGAAGAGCGGGGCGACCTTGCTCGGCGACTCCTCCTCGACCGTGGTGTGCCAGAGCACCGCCTGCCAGCGCTCCGGCAGACTGCGGAAGGCCTGCATGGCGAGGGACTGTTCGGCCTCGTGCATCGCCCGCACATCGGCGCCCAGCTCCAGGGTGTCCGGGGCGGAGACGTCGGTGGACCGGGCCGCCTGCGCGGCGAACACCGCGAAGTCGTCGACGAGTTGCTCGCGCTTCGCCGACTTGGTCCAGGACGCGGCGACGCGCCGTACGGTCGTCAGCAGATAGGCCCGCACAGCCTGCTCGGGCCCGGCGCCTCCGCGCACCGCCTGCAACGTACGGGCGAACACCTCGGCGGTCAGGTCGTCAGCGGTGTGCGCGTCACGGCAGCAGGTACGCGCGTAGCGGCGCACCGCGTCCGAGTGCCTGCGGAACAGTTCCTCGTACGCGCTGTCGTCACCGGCCCGCATCCGCTGGATCAGATCGGCGTCGGACTGCGGCGGATCGGCCAAGGGCGCGCCGACGGCGGGGAGTTCGAGCGTCGGGACATCGGGTGACGATCCCCCGTGCCCCTCCCGCTGCGCCGGCACACCACGCCGCGCCCCGGCACCGGCGGCACCGGGCCCGGCCGGCGGCCCGACGGGACCCCCTTGCCTGCCGGGACCACCCTGCCTGCGGGGACCACCCTGGCCGTCGGGACCACCCTGGCCGGGAACTTCCGCCCCCGGTAAGCCGGTCCCGGACAATCCGTCGCCGGGCGATCCACCGCCGGACAACCCGCCCCCGGAGGAACCCGCCCCCGGCAGACCCGCACCCGGAGTACTCGGAGTACCCGGGCGTGCGGATCCACCAGGGCCCGGAGCCCCCTTGGGGCCACCCTGGCTCGGCACCTGTGGAGAGGGCCCCCCGAGGCGCCCCACACCTCCGGCGCTGCCGGCATCGCCCCCGCCGCGCGGCTTGTCCCGTCCGTCACCGCTCATCGCGGAAGCCCCCGTACGTCCCCTTCAGACCCAAACACCGGGAAAGAGTCGCACAGGGCACCGCCTCACCGGGCCCCTATGGCCGGCAACCACTCATCCGGGGCCGATTCGCGAATCCGAGGGCCCGACTTCACCCGTTGGTGGAAGGCCCAACAGGGCCTTCCACTACGCCAGTTCGATCGGACCGAGCGGGGAGATCCAGCGGCTACGCCCGAGGGCGCAACCCCTCCAGCAGGATGTCGAGCAGCCGTGAGGAGGCGGCGGCCTGCTGCGCCGCGTCCGGCAGCGCGGGCGCTGCCGTGGCGATCACCAGCAGGACATCCGCAACCGTCACATCACCGCGCAACTCACCGGACGCACGCGCCCGGTCCACCAACTGCCCCACAACTTCGAGCAGTTCGACCGCGCCCGGATCGTCCAACTCCTCGGGGGCCGGCCGTCCGACCACCCGCAGATCCGGCTGTCCCGGCTGCCGCTGCTGCGGCACCCGCGCCTCGGACTGGGTCTGCGCCGGCACACCGACCAGCAGAACAGGGTCGTCGGCGTCCACCCCCACCCGCAGCACCTGTGGCGGCAACAGCCGCCCCGCCCCCGAGGCCACCGAGGTGCGCAGGAAGCGCGCCAGCGCCGACCACGGCTCCTCCTCCTGGCCGAGCGCGGTACGCGCCTGGTCGGTGAGTCTGGACGTCTCTTCCTCGGCTATTCGCCGGACAAGCACGTCCTTGCTCGGAAAACGCCGGTAGACCGTGCCGACCCCGACCCGGGCCCGGCGCGCGACGTCCTCCATGGGTGCTCCGTACCCCAGCTCGCCGAACACCTCGCGAGCCGCTCTCAGTACGTGTTCCAGATTGCGCTGCGCGTCGACGCGCAGCGGTGTCGAGCGGATCGCGCCGCTCCCGCCGCCCGATCGGCCGTCACTCTCAGCGACGACGGCAGTCTGCCAATGCGAATCTTGAATATGCATAACCGTTCCCCCGGTAATGATGTGTCTCCCCCCGGAGACGCCCCGTTTTGGTCGTGACTTGCAGTGACAACCGGAGCGAGCGACCGAGTCAGGTGTCGTGCGCTCCGGTGATGACGAACATAGTTGAGCCCGGGGCAATTCAGAAGAGGGGGTTCCGCCCCGACCGCCGCTCGATCGGAGCAAGGGCCGGGCGCCACCCGCCTCAACCGCCCCCGCAGACCGTCGACATGCCCCCTGACCTGCGAACTCTCCCTGATTCCCGACCATTTGCGACCCAGGGCGGCCCTCAACCGCCGGTCACACAATTTGCCGGGGCTGTGGACAAAGCCCGAGGCCCGTTGCCTCATGGGATGGTGAAGGCAGAGATCTCTCCAGGGACGACCCCCGCGCCCGCGCACAACAGGCGCATCCTCGTTGTCGGCGGC
Organism: Streptomyces sp. 150FB; assembly: GCF_000818195.1. Taxonomy (GTDB): domain Bacteria; phylum Actinomycetota; class Actinomycetes; order Streptomycetales; family Streptomycetaceae; genus Streptomyces. The sequence continues at coordinate 4,999,310 of NZ_JTHL01000001.1, forward strand.
GGTTACGTCGGGATGTACACCGCGCTGCGGCTCCAGCGGAAGCTGCGGAGAGGCGAGGCCGAGGTCGTCGTGGTGTCGCCCGACCCGTATATGACCTACCAGCCGTTCCTGCCCGAGGCGGCCGCCGGGAACATCTCACCCCGTCATGTCGTGGTGCCCCTCAGACGGCTGCTCGACAAGTGCGCGATCCTCGTCGGCGAGGCGACCTCCATCGACCACGCCAACCGCACGGCCACCGTGCGGACACTCTCCTACGACGAGGAGAGGCGAACCGGCACCGTCGACGTCCACTACGACGAACTCGTCCTCGCCCCCGGTTCGGTGTCCCGTACCCTCCCGGTCCCCGGTCTCGCCGAACACGGCATCGGCTTCAAGACGGTCGAGGAAGCCATCGGCCTGCGCAACCACGTCATCGAGCAGTTGGACATCGCCTCCTCCACCCGCGACCCCGCCGTCCGCGACGCCGCCCTGACCTTCGTCTTCGTCGGCGGCGGCTTCGCCGGCGTGGAGGCGCTCGGCGAGCTGGAGGACATGGCCCGTTACGCCACGCGGTACTACCACAACATCAAGGCCGAGGACCTGAAATGGATCCTCGTGGAGGCCAGCGACCGGATCCTGCCCGAAGTGGGGGAGGAGATGGGCCGGTACGCCGTACGCGAACTTCGCGCCCGCAACATCGACGTACGGCTGGAGACCCGCCTCGACTCCTGCGAGGACCGGGTCGCCGTACTGAGCGACGGCACCCGCTTCCCGACCCGCGCCGTCATCTGGACCGCCGGCGTCAAACCCCACCCGCTCCTTGCCGCCACCGACCTGCCACTCGACAAGCGCGGCCGCCTCACCTGCGCGGCGACCCTCGGCGTCGAAGGCACCGAGCACGCCTGGGCGGCGGGTGACGCCGCGTCAGTACCCGATCTGACCGCCGGCGAACCAGCCGCTGGTGAGCCCCGCCAGGAGTGCGCCCCCAACGCCCAGCACGCCGTACGGCAGGCGAAGATCCTGGCCGGAAACATCCTCGCTTCGCTGCGCGGCGAACCTCTGCGGGACTACCGTCACGCGTACGCGGGCTCCGTCGCCTCCCTCGGCCTCCACAAGGGCGTGGCCTACATCTATGGCCGTAAACTCAAGGGCTACCCGGCCTGGCTGATGCACCGCGGCTACCACCTCAGCCGCGTCCCCACCTTCAACCGCAAGGCACGCGTCCTGTCCGAATGGATACTTTCAGGACTCTTCAAAAGAGAGATCGTCTCGCTCGGTTCGCTCGAACATCCCCGTGCCGAATTCGAACTCGCCGCAGGAGGCGAAGCAGGAGGCAAACCTCCTGAGGAGAACTGACCCCCGCCGACCTGGGGACGGCCGAAGACCGCCGCCGTCAGTGCGGCCGGCCACCCGGGACGTGTGACCATAGGTGGGCTCGCATCTGCACAGAGTGACCCGGCCCGAGCCCGGCTCGCCCTGCCATGACGAACAGCAACACGACACCATGAGGCCTGAGAATCCGTGAACTTCCCGCGTTGGAGCGCCCGGCTCCCCGGCACACGCCGCGCCGCCGCAGCGCGCACGGACCGTGGCTCCGTGCCAGGGGCCCGTGGTGAGTACGAGCAGCCTCCCGTCCCTCCGTCCGCGCCTCCCACGGACATCCCCGCGCTCGAAGAGCTCTCCGTACGGGAAATCCTCGGCGGGCTCCCCGCCCTGGTCGCCCTCGTGTACGGGCCCGAGCACCGCGTCGCTTATGTGAACGGCGCGTACGAGGCCGCCTTCGGCCCGCGCACCATCGGCGAGCGTGCCGCCGAGAGCTGCCCGGAGCTGGCGGAGCTGGGACTGCTGCCGCTCCTCGACCAAGTGCTGCGCAGCGGCAAGCCCCGCACGGTGAAGTCCAGGAAGCTCCAGCCCCGGGACACGTCGGAGGGCGAGGCCGACAGAGCGGTCCGGTCCGACCGGACCGACAAGACAGTCAAAGCAGATAAGCCAGACAGACGCGGCGAGGGCTCCTACACCGTCACCTGCACGCCCGTCGGCTGCGACGGCGGCGGTGTCCTCATCTTCGCCGCCGACGTCACCGACCACGCCGAGGCGGCCGAACGGTTGCGCACCAGCGAGCGCCGCCACCGCCAGACCGCCGTCACACTCCAGCGCTCCCTGCTGCCGCAGAAGCTGGAGCAGCCGGACGACCTGCGGGTCGCTGCCACGTACCAGCCGGGCGGCGAGGACGCGGCGGTCGGCGGCGACTGGTACGACGTGATCACCCTCGGCGCCGGCCGTACGGCCCTGGTCATCGGCGACGTCATGGGCCGGGGCGTCCGCGCGGCCGCGGTCATGGGACAACTGCGCACAGCCGTGCGCGCGTACGCCCGCCTCGACCTTCCCCCGCACGAGGTCCTGCAACTCCTCGACGGACTCGCGGCCGAGATCGACGCGAGCCAGATCGCCACCTGCGCCTACGCGGTCCACGACCCCAACGAAGGCCGGCTGATCTACGCGTCCGCCGGCCACCTGCCCATCCTCGTACGGGCCGAGGACGGCACGGTCGAACGCGCCGCCGACCCGACGGGCCCGCCGCTCGGCACCGGCGGCTGGATCCACACCTCGGGCAGCATCGCCCTCCCGCCAGGATCCACCGCCGTCTTCTACACGGACGGTCTCGTGGAGCGCCGCAGCGAGGACATCGACGAAGGGGTCGGCCGCCTGGAGCGCGCGCTGTCCGGCGCTACGGGATCGCCCCAGGTCATCTGCGACCGGCTGATCCGCGCGCTGGGCGTGACCGCCGACCACGACGACGACGTGGCGGTGATGGTCCTCCAGCACCCCGCCCGTACGGGCACGGACGCCGAGCTGTTCCACAACGCGGCGCTCGACCTGCTCGGCGGCATCGAGGCTGCGCCCCGCGCCCGCGCCTTCGCCTCGGGGGTCCTCTCCTCCTGGCGCTTCCCCGTCGAACTGCGGGACCTGGGGGTGCTGGCCACCAGCGAACTGGTCGGGAACTCCCTCCAGCACGGCACCCCGCCCATGCGGCTCCGCCTGCGCCGTACCGACCGTCGGCTGATCATCGAGGTGACGGACGGCGACGACCACCTGCCACGCCGCCGCCGCGCCGAACCGGCCGACGAGGCGGGCCGCGGCATCTCGATCGTCGCGACGATCGCCTCGTCCTGGGGCACGCGCCGTACGCCGGGCGGCGGCAAGGCGGTCTGGTGCGAGTTCGCCCTGCCGGTCAGCGGCGTCGGCGGCACCTCCCGATAACACCGCCGCTCACCGCCCGGCGGACACCATGTCCCGCGCCACAACCGCGTCGGACACGACCTCTTCGGACGCGACCTCTTCGGGCAGATGCTGAGCGACCACCCGCGAGGTGGAAGCGAGCGCCGGCCTGTCCTGTACGGGGGTGAGCCGGCCACCGAGGCGCAGCGCCAGCACGGTGACGCCCAGCGAGAACACCACGAACGTCACGATGTACGGACCGTGCAGCGTCGCCCCCATCGGCCCGCCGACGGCCGGACCGACCGCCAGGGCCAACTGCTTGACCAGCGCGAACACCGAGTTGTACTGCCCGATCAGCGAAGGCGGCGCCAGATCGGCCACCAGCGGCGCCACGGTCGGCGACAGCATCGACTCACCCAGCCCGAACAGCGCGTACGTCGAGATCATCGCGGCCGTCGCCATCGTCTGACTGCCGTGCCCGAGCCCCGCGTATCCCGCGACCACCCACGCGAAGGCCCAGACCAGCCCGACAGCGGCGATGACCCGGCTGCGGCTGCGCCGTTCCACCAGCCGCAGCACCACGAACTGCGCGACCACGATCACCGCGGTGTTGGCGGCCAGCGCGATGCCGAGCGTCGCAGGAGCGATCCCGGCGGCCTCGGTCGCGTACGCGGAAAGACCCGACTCGAACTGTCCGTAGCAGGCGAAGAACACCACGAAGCCCAGCACACAGAGCTGCACCATGGCCCGGTGCGCGAGCAGCGCCCGGAAGCCACCGGTCCCCTTGCCGGACCCGTCGCCCCGAGGAGGAGTGAGCAGCGCGCCGGGGACAGCGGCCGGCTTCGGCAGCCGGACCGTGGCCGCGATGGCGGCGAGGACCAGGAACATCACGGCCTCGACCGAGAACAACAGCGTGAAGCTCGACGGCCGGTCGATGTCGACGAACAGTCCGCCGATCAGCCCGCCGATGCCGATGCCGAGGTTCTGGAGGAAGAACTGCATCGTGAACGCGCGGGTACGCGTCGACGGCGTCGAACACCACACGACCATCGTGGCCAGCGCGGGCTGGAGGACAGCCGTACCCGCACCCAGGACAGCCGCCGACAGCACCGTGCTGGGGACACCCCCGGACAGGCCGAGCCCCACGGCGCCGACGGCGGCCAGGACAGCCGCCCCCACCAGTACGGGCAGCGGACCGCGCCGGTCGATGACACGCCCGGTGAAGGGCAGGACCACCAGCGCGGCCAGCGCGAAGACGGCGAGCACGGTGCCCGCCGTACCGGAGCCCAGGTCACGCACCTGAGCGACGTAGACGTAGAGATACGGAACCGTGAACCCGAGGCCGAACGCACTGAGCGCGCTCCCCGCCTGGACCCGGCGCATCGCTGCGCCCCCCACCCTGGTCATGCTCACCACCTTTGTAAGAACGAAGGACTTAAGTCTGAAGACTTCGAAGCTAAAGTTAGAAGTTCAACAATACACATCGAAGGACTTCAAGGCCAACGACATGACGTGCGACAATCCCTCGATGTCCGACACACCCGAGCAACCCGGCCCCGCCGAGCTGCGGGAACCGAGCCTCGACGCGCAGATCGCCGCCTACCAGCGCGAGTTCGCCGACCTGGATCCACAGGTCGAGAAGGTGGTCTCGGCACTCGGCCGGCTGAACCGCCGGATGAACGTGGCGTACGGCAGACAGGTCTCCTACCTCGGCATCAGCAACGCGGAGTGGGAGGTGCTCAAGACGCTCGTACTGGCGGGCGCGCCGTACCGGCTGGGTCCCGGCGAACTCGCCAAGCGCCTCGGCCTAACCCCCGCGGCCATGACCCACCGCATCGACCGGATGGCGGGCGAAGGGCTGGTCACGCGGGACCGGGACGAGAACAACCGGGTCCGGGTCATCGTGGAGCTGACGGACGAGGGCCGTACGAAGTGGTTCGAGGCCATGCGTATGGCGACGGACTTCGAGGAAGAGCTGCTCCAGGACCTGTCGGCGGACGAGCGGGCCGTGCTGGGGGAGCTGCTGATCCGCCTGCTGCGCCGGGTGGAACACGCCCAGCCGGACGCGGGCGGACGGCTCACGGACCTGGAGTAGTCGGGGGCCTGGAACGGGGCGCCGGCGGGGCCGAAGAAGCTGCTTGACACGGCCTGTGCCGATCCGTAAGGTTCTTCGAGCTGTCACGGCGCCACATCGGCACCCTGACAGCCACTCCCGCCGCATCAGCGGCACACAAACTCTGCATGATCCCCAGCCGGGACGAATTTCGGCATGCCGAAATTCATTTCGAAGACCCGATTATGAGTCGCCTGCGGAATCCGCTAGAGTTTGAAACGTCGGAACGGCCGCAGGGCCGGGAAGACACCCCC
>NZ_JTHL01000001.1:5009585-5024156 GCF_000818195.1 Streptomyces sp. 150FB
GGGACCGTTTCACCAGTTCTTCGCCGGCCCTTGACCCTCTCACCGTGTGAGGCCGTGAACTTGGAGAGTCATGTTCACCATCGGAGACTTCGCCAAGCACGGGCGTGTGTCGGTCCGCATGCTGCGTCACTACGACGCCATCGGGCTTCTGCGTCCGGCCCACGTCGACCCTGCCAGCAGTTACCGCTACTACGAGGCCGAGCAGTTGGCGCGGCTCAACCGCGTCATCGCGCTCAAGGACCTCGGCTTCACCCTCGAACAGGTCAGGTCGATCATCGACGACCAGGTCGGGGTGGAGGAGCTGCGCGGGATGCTGCGGCTGCGGCAGGCGGAACTGGAGACGGCCGTTGCCGCGGCGACGGCCCGGCTGACCCAGGTCGAGGCGAGGCTCCGCACCATTGAGAGCGAGGGACTCATGTCCACCGACGACATTGTCATCAAGAGCCTCCCACCCGTCAGACTGGCCGAACTGACCGCGACCGCGGCGAGCTTCGCCCCGCAGGACATCGGGCCGGTCATCGGCCCCCTCTTCGAGGAACTGTGCGCCCTGCTGGACGCCGCAGGAGTGGTCCCGGTCGGCCCGGGCCTCGCCCGCTACGAGGACGTGCCACGCGGCGAGGGAATCGTCGTACACGCCGGGATACCCGTCGCCCCGGGCGCCGGCAACGGTATCGGGGAGGTCAGGATCGTAGAACTGCCCGGCGTGGACCGCGCGGCTACCGTGGTGCACCGCGGCTCCATGGACAACGTACTGGGCACCGCCCAGGCCCTGGCCCGTTGGATCGACGCCAACGGCTACCGGTCGCTCGGCTACACGCGTGAGCTGTCCCTCGACTGCCCGGACGACGTCGACCTGTGGGTGACGGAGCTCCAGGAGCCGATCACCCCGGTCGCATGACCCGGCGCCGGCGGTGCGCGCTCGCCGAGGAAGGGGTTCAGGCGCCGTGAACGGGCTGTTCGTCGTAGGGGAGTTCGTGTTGCGGCCAGCGGTCGCGGCCCTGTTCGCGGGAGCGGAGCAGGACCAGGGCTGGTAGGCCGTGTTCCTGGCCGGTCGTCAGCAGCTCCGGGAGCTGGGGGAGCGGGGCGACGGCCGCGACATCGTCGAGGACGAATGCCATTGGTGGGTCGAGCCGACCGTCAGATGACCTCGCAGCCATGCGGCGGCCGTGCTCGACCACGCTTGAGGCCAGTGCGGTGAGCAGCGGCATCGCACCGGGGCGGGAGCGAGGATCTTCGATCGGCTCGCCCACCACATAAAGTGTCCCCCCTTCTGCGGCAAAAGAATCCAGTGTGAGCGAATCCGTTCTGTTTGGTGTGCAGGCGTCCCGGATGTGGACCGACGAGAGGGACGACAGCGCGCGGGCCGTCAACTGCTGGGCGATCTCTCGGCGTTCGGGGTACGAGGTGAGCGCGGACTCCAGCAGGCCCGCGAGGCCGGAGGCGGCCTTGGGGTGGGTGCGCAGGATTCGTACCGCCTCGTGGGCGCCGCCGCCCTGCGCCCAGCGGTGCACCTGCTTGAACGGCCGTGCGTCCACGGCGGCGGCGTGCAGCCAGCAGCGCAGCAGTGTCTGCGCCATGTCGGCCATGGCGGCGTCCATGAGGGCACGCGGGCGTACGGGGGCGAGCAGCGCCGCCGCCCTGGCGTCGGCCGTGTCGGCGTCCTCGCAGCCGGCGGTGGGCGACCAGTGCAGGCGCGCGGGGGTGTCGCAGAGGTGGCCGGGGTCGTACACGAGGACGGGGCCGAGCTTCGCCCGCGCGTCCTTCGTCTCGGCCCACACGGTGGGGTCGGAGGTGATGACCAGGGCGGGGCCTTCGGCGTCCTGGATGGCCTGGACTGCGGCGGGGTGCCGGGTGTGAGGGGCGCCGTACAGCACCTGGGGCGCGGTGCGGGGGCCGGGGACTGCGGCGACGGGCGGGAGTTCGGTGGTGATCGGGCCCTGGTCCTGGGTGGGCGTCCCGTAGGCGGGCGCTGTGGCGTCCTTGGTGAGGTAGTGGCGCGGTGGCATCACGTCGGGAGGCGGGGGCGTGGCGTCGCGTGCGCCTGTGTTCCGGCGTCGGGGCCCGTCGGGGCGCTCGTACGGCTCGTCGGCGGGGTCCTGTTGGGCTTCTTCGTGCCCGTGCCGCTCGTAACGCCCGTACTGTCGCTGCTCGCGTCGCTGGGTCCGTACGGCTCGCCAGCGGGCGGTCACGCCGAGCACGAACACCGTGAGCACGGTCAGCACCATCAACTGGCTGATGAACAGCCCCCAGAACAGCCCGTATCCGGAGAGCTGCCCGGGCGGGGTGTCCGGCCAGGCGCCGGCCAGGTCGTGCGGCTTCGCGACCAACTGGCGTATGGCCATGGGTGTTCGGCCGTAGCTGACGTTGTCCGGCCAGCCGCCGTGCGAGAGGAGGCCGGCGAGTCCGGTGCCGGTCCAGGCCAGTACCGAGAGGCCGAGGAGCAGGACGAGCAGGCCGATCAGGATCCCGTCGGGGACGCCTCCCTGGCGGGAGCGTTGCTGGTGCTGCCGGCCCTGGCGGTCGTCGCGGCTCGGCATGGCACTCACGCCACCGTCGACTCGGAGGATTCGTTCAACCGCCGCTGCTCCTCCATGAACGCGGCCCGTTTCTCGGCTTCCCACTCGGCGGCCTGTACGTCGGCGGGCATCGGCAGCGCGCCGGCTTCGAGGGCGTCGGCGGCGTCGGAGGCCTGGGAGTTCTCGGTCATCGCGCGGTCGGTGAAGACCAGCGGCCGTTCGGCCTCCGTCACCAGGTGTTTGACGACCTGGACGTTGCCGTTGACGTCCCACACGGCGATGCCCGGGGTGAGCGTGGGGATGATCTCCACGGCCCACCGGGGCAGGCCGAGGACCCGCCCGGTCGCTCTGGCCTCGTCGGCTTTCTGGGCGTAGATGGTGCGGGTGGAGGCCATCTTGAGGATGGCCGACGCTTCCCGCGCCGCGGCTCCGTCGACCACGTCGGAGAGGTGGTGGACCACGGCGACGAAGGACAGGCCGAGGCGTCGGCCGAACTTCAGCAGCCGCTGGAAGAGCTGGGCCACGAAGGGGGAGTTGATGATGTGCCAGGCCTCCTCGACCAGGAAGATGCGCTTCCTGCGGTCGGGGCGGATCCAGGTGTGCTCCAGCCAGACGCCGACGATCGCCATCAGGATCGGCATGGCGATCGAGTTGCGGTCGATGTGCGAGAGGTCGAAGACGATGAGTGGTGCGTCGAGGTCGATGCCGATGCTCGTCGGGCCGTCGAACATGCCGCGCAGGTCACCGTCGACCAACCGGTCGAGTACCAGGGCGACATCGAGGCCCCAGGCGCGTACGTCGTCGAGGTCGACGTTCATCGCCTCGGCCGACTCCGGCTCGGGGTGGCGCAGTTGCTCGACGATGTCCATGAGTACGGGCTGGCGCTCGACGATCGTGTCGTTGACGTAGGCGTGCGCGACCTTGAGCGCGAAGCCGGAACGCTCGTCGAGGCCGTGTCCCATGGCGACTTCGATGATCGTACGGAGCAGCGCGAGCTGTCCGGTGGTGGTGATGGCGGGGTCGAGCGGGTTGAGGCGGATGCCGTGGTCGAGGGCGGCCATCGCGTCAAGTCGGATGGGGGTTATGCCGAGTTCCTGCGCGATCAGGTTCCACTCGCCGGAGCCGTCCTCGCCCTGGGCGTCGAGGACGACGACCTGGCGGTCGCGGAAGCGGAGCTGGCGCAGCACGTACGTCTTCTCCAGCGCCGACTTGCCGTTGCCCGATTCGCCGAGCACCAGCCAGTGGGGGGCGGGGAGTTGCTGCCCGTACAACTGGAAGGGGTCGTAGATGTAGCCCTTGCCGCTGTAGACCTCGCGGCCGATGATCACGCCGGAGTCGCCGAGGCCGGGGGCGGCCGTGGGCAGGTAGACGGCCTGCGCCTGGCCCGTCGACGTACGGACGGGCAGCCGGGTCGTCTCCACCGCTCCGAAGAGGAAGCTGGTGAAGGCGTCCGTGAGGATGGACAGCGGATCTCGCATCACAGGCCCCTATTCGACGGCTGTCGGCGGCTGGCGGACGGTTCTCGGGCGCTCTCGGGCGGCATTGGACGGGTCTTGGCCGGTTCGGTTGTCTTGCTGGTTGTCCTGTCGGCTGTCTTGTTGGTGGTGGTGCCGGCGTCGGTGGTGGTGTTGATGGTCGTGGTCCGTCAGCGGCGGATGCCGGTCGCGAACGGCAGGGTGTTCACAAAGGCCCGGTGGTGCTCACGGTCGCACCACTCCAGCTTGAGGTACGACTTGCCGGCCGAGGCTCTGATGGTCCGCTTGTCCCTGGCCAGCGCCTCGGGTGAGCGGGACGACACAGTGATGTACCCGACGAGGTTGACTCCCGCAGCACCGCTGGCGAGATCTTCACCCCGCTGGTCGAGCCGGCCGTGCGCCGCGATGTCGCGGGGGTCGACGGTCCTGTTCATCTTGGCGGCGCGGCTGGCTTCCGCGTCGTCGTTCGTCTTCTCCGTCAGCATGCGCTCGATGGCGATCTCGGTGGGTTCGAGGTCCATGGCGACGGACACCGTACGGATGACGTCGGGGGTGTGGACGAGCAGCGGGGCGAGGAAGTTTACGCCGACGGGCGTCATAGGCCACTCCTTGACCCAGGCGGTGGCGTGGCACCAGGGTGCGCGGGTCGACGACTCGCGGGTCTTGGCCTGGAGGTACGTCGGCTCCATCGCGTCCAGCTCGGCGGGCCAGGCGTTGCGTTTTGTCATCGCCTGGATGTGGTCGATGGGGTGGTCGGGGTCGTACATCGAGTGCACGAGGGACGAGAGCCGGCCCTGGCCGAGCGGCTGCCGTACGCGGATGTCCGCCTCGGCGAGCCGGGCGCAGATGTCGGTCAGCTCGCGGGCCATGACCACGGCGAGGCCCGCGTCGTGGTCGGGCTTCTTCTGCCCGTTCGCCCGGCGGGCGGCGCGGGCCATGGCCTGGGCCTCCGAGGCGAGTTCGCGGGTGAAGTGCATGCAGGCGACGAGGTAGGCGCGGTGCTGCTCGCTGGAGGTGGACACCATCGACTGGAGCTGCTCGTACGAGTCCTGGAGCCAGCCGGGCGACGAGGTGTCGCCGCGCTGCGCGACGTCCTTGGCGTGGGCGTCGGGGTCGGCGGGCAGCGTACGGGCGATCATCTGGAGGCGGGTGACGAAGCCGTCGCCGTTGGCGACATGCTTGAGCAGCGTGCCGAAGCGGTCGACGAGGGCCTCCTGGTCCTCGCTGTCGCGCAGGCCGACGCCGGGTCCCTCGATCTCGATGGCGGCGGTGACGGTGCGCCGGTCGGCGTGGAGGAGGACGGCGATCTCGTCGGGGCCGAAGGGCGCGGCCAGCCAGTTGATCCTGCCGATGCCGGGCGGTGGTCCGACCTCGACCTCGCGGCCGTCGATGTGGGTGCCGGCCTCGGCGGCGGTGGAGCGGTAGGCGGTGCCTTTGCGCAGGGACCGTTTGAAGCTGCGGTTGATCTCGAACCACTTGTAGAACGTGCGGTGCTTGTACGGCACGTACACCACGGCGAGCGCGATGAGCGGGAAGCCCATCAGCGTCACGATCCGCAGGGACAGGACGGGCACCAGGAGGCCGCTCATCATGCCGAGGAAGGCGCCGGCGATGATCAGGGCGATCTCGCCGGTCTCACGGTTCTTGCCGACGATCGCGTTGGGCCGGGCGCGGCCGATGAGATACGTACGGCGGGGCGCCATCGGTTGGATCTGAGTCGTCAACGCCCTCCACCTCCTGCTCCTGTGCCGTTGTTGCCTGTTCTGCCGGTGTTTCCTGAGCCGCGTGAGCTGTGTGGTCCGCTGGTGGGACCGGAGTTACGGGGTGGGGGCGCGGATCCGCCTCCGCCTCCGCCTCCGCCGCCTCCTGAGGAGGAGGGGCGTGAGCTGTGTGCGGCGACGCCGCCGGAGATGGAGTTCTGCGACCTGCCGCCTCCGCCGCCTCCTCCGCCACCGCCGTCGCCGTTGTTGCGGCTGCTGTGGGTCTTGATGCCCTGGGAGACGAGGGCGGCGGGGGAGCTGATGAGGGCGGCGGCCTGGGAGCCGTCGGTGGCCGTCTTGCGGTTGGTACGGGAGGAGGCGATCTCGTCGCCGAAGCCCGGTACGAAGCGGTAGATCATGCCGCTCGCGAAGATGGCGAGCAGGATGATGGCGAGGCCGGAGACGACGGCGGAGAACGCGTCGGGGCCCTTGTCGGAGGAGAGCGCCCCGGCGAGGCCGAGGACGATCACGATCACGGGTTTGACCATGATGACGGCGATCATGATGCCGGCCCAGCGGCGGACGTGGCCCCACATGTTCTTGTCGACGAGGCCCGCGTACACGACGGTGCCGAGCAGCGCGCCCACGTAGAGCAGCGCGGCCCGGATGACAAGCTCCAGCCAGAGGACGCCGGCGGCGAGGATCGACACGAGGGCGACGACGATCAGCATGATGGGGCCGCCGCCGATGTCGTCGCCCTTCTTGAGGGCGTTGGCGAAGCCGCCGAAGAAGACGTCGGTCTGGCCGCCGGTGGAGGAGGAGATGACTTCGGTGACGCCGTCGGTGGCGGAGACGACGGTGTAGAGGATGAGCGGGGTGAACGCGGAGGCGAGGACGGTCAGCCAGAGGAAGCCGATGGCCTCGGACATCGCGGTGGTGAGGGGGACGCCCCGGATGGCGCGCTTGGCGACGGCCAGGAGCCAGAGGACGAGGGTGAGGACGGTGGAGGCGGCGAAGATGACCGCGTACTGCTTGAGGAAGGCGGTGTTGGTGAAGTCGACGTTGGCGGTGCCTTTTACGGCTTCGCTGAGCTTGCCGACGATCCAGGCGGCGGCGTCGGCGCAGCCGCGGGCCAGGGAGGAGAGGGGGTCGAGGGCGGTGTCTACGGGGTTTCCGGGCAGGCCGGAACCGGGGGCGCCAGTATCGGAATTGCAGTAGGTCTTGGAGAGGCCTGTCTTGACGCTGCAGTCGACTTTGTCACTGGTCCCCGACGGTGTCGGCGTGGGAGCCGCGGAGACACGGGTGGCGAGGAGGAAGAGCGTGGCCTGGATTCCCGCGAGAACGGTGATGACAGATCGGGTGCGACGGACACGTCGGGCGCGGCGTCGGGAGCTACCTGGCATACGTGAAGCCTCCGTACTGCTCGACAGCCTTGCTGATCTCGTCCGCGGTGGAGGCCGACTCGTCACCTGGAACGGGGGCCGGTCCATCCTTCTGCGTGTCCGATGCGATCTTCCAGTCGTTTCCCAGCCACCGCAGATCGAATGTGCCCGTCTGCCATGTCGTTTTCACCGGATCCGTGGATCCGGGGCCGGCCATCCCGATCAGGCCCGTGTACCAGACCGACACCTTGGCGGTGTCACCTGTGACGCTCTCGACCTTTGTCCCCACGGGGATCGCGCGGGAGACGAAGGTGCTCCCTTCGGGAGGGTTGCCGGCGCTGTCCAGACCGAGCTTCTGCAGGAAGTCCGTTCCGTAAGCCGCGTCCATCGCGCCCTTGAGCTTGGCCGCGGCCTCCGGCGTGTAGATGGTGTCGAGGATGGAGTCGCGGCTGTCCTTCTTGAACATCCCGTCAGAACTCAGCGCCACGGCGAAGTTCGCGGCCGCGCTGCCGGCGCCCTGTTCGTTCTTCGGGAACCCCGAGGGGATCGTCCCGTTCTTCCCCGTCACCGGCTTCGTACCCGTCGGTGCCGTCGGGTCCGCCTCGGCGCCCTTCGTGACGCCGCCCGCCGCCGCGCTGTTGCCCCCGCCGCCCCGGTTGGCGAACGCGATGGCCGCGACGAGGAGGACGACGACGCCCACGACCGTGATGAGGGAGCGTGAGCCGCGGCCCTGGCGGCGGGCGCCGCCGTACACGTCGCCGCCTCTGCTGTCGGGCAGCCGGGTACGGGTCTGACCCGAGCCGCCGATCCTGTCGTCCTGGCGGTTCGGGTCGCCGCCGCGACCGTGCTCGTCACCGAAGCTCATTCCGCAACTGCCCCCTCGGTCGTGTGCGGTGCCGCGTGCTCCGCGTCCTTCGACGGTAGCCGTGCTGATAGCCGCGCGGGCGCGGTGTGGTGACTCGACATCAGGGACATCAGGGAGACGCAACCTCAGCCGGTGGGCGCGACGGACGGGTGGTGTTGAAGGTGACGGAGGGGGAGGAGGGGTGGCCGGGACGGGCCGGGAGCGGCCGGGGACGGCCGTGACCGGCCGGAGCTAGACGGCCATCCCGTACACGATGGTGAAGAGCGTGCCGAGCGAGCCGATGATGAAGACGCCGGTCAGCCCGGCGACAATCAGCCCCTTGCCCTGTTCGGCGCTGAACGTGTCCCGGAGCGCCGTCGCTCCGATACGTTGTTTCGCCGCGCCCCAGATCGCGATGCCGAGGCAGAGAAGGATGGCCACAGCCATCACGACCTCGATCATCACCTTGGCTTCGTTCCCCAGGGTCCCGAAAGGCCCCCAGTCAGGGGCGATGCCACCGATGATGGTGGTGATGTCGCCCTTTTCGGCCGCCAGGTACATGTAACTCACCGCCCCAGTTGGGTCGTTCGCCGCCCGTGCCCCACGGCACGAGTCATCTTCTATCTTCGCTGATGGAACAGCCCACGTATGCCGCTTGACGGCTCTCTTTACCCGATCCCCGCACGTATGACCGATCCTGACGCCCTGACCAGGCCTGAACCGGTGTATACGCGTACATGCATGGTTACTCTGTGTATCACGGAGAGTGACTCCGGGCAATGACTGTCGTTGTTACACCTCTGGGGGCGGTGGGCAATGACACATCGGGTACGGAGTTCTCGGGGGCGGGTATCGGCGCCCGACGGCCCGTCAGCCCGTCGGCGTACCCACCGTACGGGTGAACTCGCCGGCCTTCGTCGGGTCCTCGTCGTACGGCTGGCGGACCCGTCCCGATCCCGCTGTCCGCCTGCTCGTGGCGCTTCCAGCCGTACGTACGCGGACCCCGCCCCTCCGCACTCACCGCGTCGGCGACCGGCATGTCCGCTGTGCCTGCTTTGGGACAGTGCCGTCGGCATCCCGGGCAGCGGGGAGCTCCGGACGAGGTCGAAGGACAGGGGCGTAGGGCATGACGGGGAACTCGGCGCACTCGGCGGGTTTGCGGGGGCTGGCGGATATGGCGGGTCCGGGCGGTGGCGACCTGGTGCACAGCGGCGGGCCGTGGACCCGGGCGGCGGGGGCGGCCGACGCGCTGCGGACGGACCTGGGGCGGGTGAGAGCCCAACTCGCGGCCGCGCACGAGGGGGTGGGGACAGGCACGGCGGTCCTCGGGGTGGCCGGTGTTCTGCGGGCGGTACATGAGTCCTGGGAGCAGCGCATCAAGACCGCCACGGACGAGTGCGGGGACCTGGCGGTCGGTCTGCGGGCGGTCGCCAAGATCGAGGGTGAGGTCGATACGTCGGTCAGGTCGTCCCTGGAGCGGATCGTGGCTGCGGCTGACGCGCGGGACGCGAAGGACGCGCCGGGCGTGGGGGCCGGCGCGTGAGCGCGGAGACGCTGACCTGGCAGCGATTACGCGAGCTGCGGTGCTCCGAACTGGAGGACGCGGCCGACGGCTGGGGCAAGGCGAGCAATGGCGCGGACGGCGCGCGGCGCCGCGTCCAGGGACAGGTGCTCGCCCGTATCGGGGCGTCGCAGCGGGGCGAGGCGGCACAGGCGGCGGGGGCGCGGCTGAGTGTGCTGGGCGGCGACTTCCAGTACATCTACACCGAGTGCGGACTCGTCCGTACGACCCTCAACGGCCTCGCCCATGACCTGCGCGCGCAGCAGCGCGCGTTGCTGGGCGCACTGGACGACGCGCGGAGCCTGCGGTTCACGGTCAACGACGACGGCTCGGTGAGCTACCCCGAAGCGGGGGAGGACGCGGCGGGTACGGGGACGCCGGCGGGCGGAACGGCCCCCGGAGCCGCGGATTTCCGCTTCCTCCTGTCGCCGGAGCGGACGAGTCCGAACCCGAACGCCGCGAAGGCCCAGGAGATCGCCGACCGCATCGCCCGCGCGGTCGCCGAGGCGGCAGAGATCGACGCCCGCTGTGTGGCGGCGCTCAGAAAACTGATCGCGCGCGACGGCCTCAGGGGCACGACCGCGGACTGGAAGGACGCCAGTGGCGACGCGACGAGGGTCCGCGCGCTGGCGGACGACTACCTGAAGGACGCCATTCCGTGGGACAAGTCCCCTGCTGAGCGCAAGGCGTGGTGGTTCTTCGGGCTGACGCAGGAGCAGCGGGAGGAGTATCTCGCGGTGTATCCGGACCAGATCGGGAATCTGGACGGCATTCCGGCCGAGGTGCGGGACCGGGCCAATCGCGACAACCTGTCGCTGCTGATGGGAAAATTGGCGGGGGAGGACGACGATCGGGCCCGCACGCAATTGGCGGGCCTGAGATCCATCGACCGGCAGTTGCGCGCGGGTTCCGAGCCGCCGATGTACTTGCTCGGCATCGGGGACGAGGGTAACGGGCGGGCGATCGTCTCCTACGGGAATCCGGATACGGCGAGGAATGTGTCCGCGTATGTTCCGGGGCTGGGGACGGCACTTGACGAGGAGTTCGCTGCGAATGACTTGAAACGGGCGCGGGATACGGTGCTTGGCGCGCGCAAGTACGACGAGTCCAGTGCGGCGATTGTCTGGCTCGGATATGACGCACCGCAGCTACCGGACAGCGAGAGTTGGGCGGGGAACTTCTCGGTGGCAGGCTCGGACAAGGCAGAGGCGGGCGCGCCTGCTTACAACAGCTTCATGGCTGGGATTACGGCGTCCAATGAGAACGATGATGTCCATCTGACTGCCATTGGTCACTCGTACGGCTCCCGCACGGTGGGTGCGGCGGCCGTTGAGGAGGGCGGCATCCCGGGGGTGGACGACATCGTCCTCGTCGGCAGCCCGGGCGTCGGCGTGAACCACGCGGCGGAGCTCGGTATCGGCAAGGACCACGTCTTCGTCGGCGCGGCCGAGAACGACCCGGTGACACACCTCCCGTCCGGGGGACAGGCCGCCCAGAACGCCGCGGTGGCGATTCCCATCGTCGGCCCGTTCGTCTCCGACGGTGTCGATGCTCTCGTCGGCGCGGAGGACGAGGACCTGTGGTTCGGAAAAGACCCGGCGAGTGAGGCGTTCGGGGCGCGTCGGTTCAAGGTGGCGGATGGCCCTCGGCCATTCTTGGACGGTGAAGGAGTGGCAGCGGCTCACTCGAATTACTTCGATCCTGGCAAAGATCTTGTCTCCTCGGACAATATCGGTCTAGTGGTAGCCGGTAGATCAGATGGAATTAAGGTGGAGAAGTGGCGATGAACGTGGGAGTCATGCGCTTAGTTGTATTGGGCGCGATTTGTGTTGTGCTGACAGGCTGTAGTGCCGTCGCGAGTCCGGGACTGGACGGGGAGAGTGGCCGTATGAATATGCAGGAGGCAGCGAGTCGTGCGGACTTGATGCTTGACGACACGTTTGCCGCTATCAAGCCGGAAGTGGTGTGGACTCACGGAGTGACTACAGCGGGGAGTTGCGACTTGTCGCGCCGCCGTACAGTCATGACGGAGATCTCCGAACAACGCCGCGGTGCCCTTCTGGGGTTGATCGATCGGTTCTGGCGCAAGAGTGGCTACGAGATCACCGCAGTGAACAACAGCGAGGAATTCCCTGCCGTCTACGCCAAGTCAGTCGACGGCTTCGGGATCAGTCTGAGCATTGGCGGCAAAGGCCAGGCGTTCTTCGAGGTGGCGACCCCCTGCGTAGAGGGCTCCGCAGTCGCCGAGCCCACCACCAAGCCCAACGGCCCCGACTACCGCGGCGGTCCCATCCCCCGCCCCAACGTCCGCTCCGATTTCTGGTCTGCGGAGTCTTCCGGACAGCCTTCGCCCTCCGCCCCCTGATCAGCGCCCCCGCCGCCTACACTTACGGGTGACAGTGGCCCTGACGCGAGGGGTGTTTGACGGTGCGTAAGGCATGGCTGATCGGGGGCGCCGTCAGTGGCGTCGGGGTGAGCTTCGTCGCGTTGCTCGTCGTCGGGACCTACTCCGCCGCCGCCGGGCTCGTGGGTGGGGTCGCCGGGCAGGCCGTCGGGTTGGCCAAGGGGGCTGTGCCGGCCGCCTACCAGTCGCTCGTGCTCAAGTGGGGCAATCTCTGTCCCGCCCTCAACCCCGGTCTGCTCGCCGCGCAGTTGTATCAGGAGAGTGGCTGGAATCCGACCGCGCAGAGCCCCGCCAACGCCAAGGGCATCGGCCAGTTCATCCCCGGTACCTGGGACGCCCACGCCGTCGACGGGGACAAGGACGGGGACCGGGACATCTGGGACCCCGCCGACGCGATCCCCTCCGCCGCCACGTACGACTGCCAGTTGGCCGGGTACGTGAAGAACGCGCCCGGTGACATCACCGACAACATGCTCGCGTCCTACAACGCCGGTTCGTACGCCGTCCTCAAGTACGGCGGGGTGCCGCCGTACAAGGAGACGCAGAACTACGTCAAGGTCATCCGGACGCTGGAGAAGAGCTTCTCCCGGCCCATCGGGCGCGTCGAGCCGTCCAAGCAGGCGGCGTCGGCCATCTACTTCGCTCAGCAGAAGCTCGGTACGCCGTATCTGTGGGGCGGGAACGGAACGCCGGACCAGGGAGGGCGGTTCGACTGTTCCGGGCTGACGCAGGCCGCGTACCGGTCCGTCGGGGTCGAGCTGCCGCGTGTCGCCAACGATCAGTACAACGCGGGCGAGCATCCCTCGCGCAGTGAACTGCTCCCCGGGGACCTGGTCTTCTTCTCCGAAGATCTGACGAATTCACGAGCCATTCATCACGTGGGTCTTTACGTGGGGGGTGGGTACATGATCGACGCGCCGTACACGGGGGCCGTGATCCGGTACGACAAGATTGACAGCGCGGACTATTTCGGGGCGACCAGGGTCACCGACGCCGGCGCGCAGTCACTGCCCAAGGACCTGCCGGGGGACCGGCCGGCGGCCTGATCCCGGCACCCGTCCAGCCGGCCGCAAAGGGTGCCGTTTGGCTGGAACTCTCCGTCGGGCCGAAGTCCTGAGCTGCGACGACGTATCACTCTTCGATAACGTCATGGTGATCTTTCGGTGGAGAGCGGAACGTGACCGGTCAGTAGGCCGTTCCCTGGACTACGGCCGCGTTTTCCGATCGCGCGGCACGCGACAAAGGCAAGGGGCCGCGGCAGATGGCTGGACTCGTACTGGATGGGTCGAACCCTGATGTCAGCCTGCTCTACGACATCAACGGACTCACCAAGGACACCCCCTCGTGGTTCGACGCCGCGATGAAGTTCGTCGGCGAGTTCGGGATCCTGTCCGTCCTCGTCCTCGTTCTCGTCTGGTGCTGGTGGAGCGTCCGCCGGCGGGGTACCGCCGAGGATTCCGTCTCCGCCGTCGCCGGGCTCATCTGGGCGCCGCTCGCTTCGGGTTTGGCGCTGCTGGTGAATATCCCGATCCGGGACTTCGTCGAAAGACCCCGGCCTTTTGTGGACCATAAGGGTCTTGACGTTCTTGTCGCGGGCAAAACGGATTTCTCGTTCGTCAGCGATCACGCCACGATGGCGATGGCACTCGGTGCCGGAATTTTTATCGCTCACCGGAAGTTCGGTCTCGCCGCGATCGCTCTCGCGCTCTTCGAAGGCTTCTGCCGGGTCTATATGGGTGTCCATTACCCGACCGACGTCATCGGCGGCTTCGCGCTCGGTACGGCTGTCGCCCTGCTGCTGACGCCCCTCGCCCTCGCGCTGCTGACCCCGCTCGTGTCGGCCGTCGCCGGCTCGGCCCGTACGGCGTGGTTCGTACGGTCGCGGCACTTGCGCGAGGCGGACCGTACGGCGGGAGCCGGCGCCGTCGGCGGCGACACCAGGACCCTCGACCTTCCGGAACACCGGCCTGACGACAACAACCTGGCCGCCTGACACACGGTCAGAGCGGTCGGTATGGTCGGACCGGTCAGCCTGCCCTCGCGCTGACCACCACGTTCGAGTCCCAGTGGCCGTTGCCGTCGATGACCCCGCCACAGGTGATCAGCCGCAACTGCGGGTCGGGCAGCGGGCCGTACACCCGCCCGGTCGGGAACCGCTTCGCCGGGTACGTGTCCACAGCCGTCACCCTGAACGGCACCCGCCGCCCGTCCCCCAGCTCCGCCTCGACCAGATCGCCCGGGTGCAGCCTCCCCAGCTTCGCGAAGACCGCGTTCCTGATGTGGTGCGGATCGACCAGCTTCCCGTCGACGTACTCCCTGCCCGGCGCGTCCCGGTGGCCCACCAGCACCGCTGGGCCGCGCTCGCCGGGGCGCGGGCCCAGCGCGTACCAGCCGACCTTCATCGCGCTCCGGAAACCCGGCACCTCCAGCCCGCCCCGGGCGTCGAGGCCGAGCGGCAGGACGTCGGCCGTGACATGGAGTGCCGGGATGCGCAGCCGTACGGGGGCGGACGCCGCGTCCCTCACCTCGACGGGGCGGGGCTCGGCGTCGGCGGTGGTGCCGGTGCCGGACCGGGGCGCCCGGTGGTGCGGGAACAAGGTCAGCAGGACGGCGGCCACCGCGCACAGCGCCGCGACGGCGAACAGCATCGCGGGGCCCGCGCGTCCCGCCCTACCGCTCAGCGCCGGCC
>NZ_JTHL01000001.1:5024647-5036734 GCF_000818195.1 Streptomyces sp. 150FB
GGCGGCGCCGGTACGGAGTCGGGGGCGGGCCGCGAGGTGGACGCCGGGGCGGATGCCGCGCCGGACCGCGCTGTGGGCTTCGGGGCCGACGACCGGGAAGCCGGGCGGGAGGCGGCCGCGGTGGCCGAGCGTGAGCGTGAGGTCGAGCTCGGCTTCGGCGACTTCGGGGGCTTCGGAGTCCCCGGCGGCTTCGCCGACTTCGACCTCCGGGCCGCGTTCGCCGACGCCTTCGCCTTGGCCGAAGCCTTCCCCGAAGCCTTCCCGGATGCCTTCGCCCTCTTCGAAGCCGCCACCGCCGGCGGCTCCGGCCTCGACGTCGCCGAGATCGTCTCCGACGTCGCCGGGCTCGCCCGCTTCGTCGCCCTCACCGTCGTCGACAGCAGCCGGCCGTTCGGCGCGAGCAGGCTGAAGCCCCCGATGTTCTGCCCCCGGGGCCGGCCCGGCCGGTCGTTCTTGTAGTAGTACAGCGGGTGCTTCTCGTAGATCACCTGCGGCTTGTCGCTGTGCGCCGCGTCCTTCGCCGTCCGCGTGAGCGTGCCGGTGACGCCCCTCGCCCGCTTCGGGGTGCCGACCGCCGCCGGCCAGGTGGTGGCGCACGTACCCGTACAGCCGGACCTGCCGGGCTTGTCGGCGAGCCTGGCGTACAGCGGGTTGCCCCGCTCGTCGGCCAGCACCTCTCCGGCCGCCGTGCTGATACGTGTGAGCTCGCGCGGCTCCGTGGGCCTGGTCACCGCCTCGGCCGTGCCGCCGGGTGTGAGTGCGAGGAAGAGGGCGGCGGCCGTCGCGAGCGCGGCTATCCGAGGTCCGTTTCGGTGCGTGCGGTGCATGGGTACAGGCCATCGTCCGGAGCCCCGTACGGCCACTTCGGTGGACCGTACGGGTTACCCGGCGCTCCCATCCGCGCCCCATCCGCGCCCCGACCGTCCCCGCCGCCCCTCCAGGGCGTCCCCGGCGCCGCCCTACAGCGCCTGCGCGAAGTCGAACAGCCTCTCCGGGTCGTACTGCTTCTTCAGCTTCGTGAGACGGTCGGCCGCCGGTCCGTAGTACGCGTTCCGCCAGTCCGTCAGCGTCGGGTCGATGTAGTTCTGGTACGCCGCGCCCGACGCGTACCGCCGTATCGAGGCATGAGCGGTTTTCAGCCATGCCTGCTGCTCGTTGCCCGCCGTGCCCGGCTCCCAGGAGGCGATGTACTGCGCCAGCATCCGCGAACTCCGGTGGACGAACGACGTGGCCATCGGGTCCACCCGGTTGATCGCGCCGCCCAGCGCCGTCAGCGCGATCGATCCGCCGCCACCGCCCGCCGACGTCGGGATCCGGGTGAAGTCCTCGGCGGCGGAGATCAGGGCGGCCCGGCCCGCCGCCGACAGCGAACGGTCGAAGAAGTCGGAGGCCGCAGCGTACGTCTCGCGCTGGAGCGCGCCCCGCGTGCTGCGGCCGGGGGTCGTGCCCGGCAGCCTGCACTGTTCCGCGGTGAGGCCCGAGCAGCCCGCGTACACCTGCATCGCGTCGCCGTAGCTGCGGCTCTTGATGGAGACGGAGTTGGCGGGGCCCGGGCCGCCGGGGCCGTCGGCGAGCCTGTCGACCGCGTTGTGCAGGTCGGCCTCGCTGCCCAGCGAGAAGACGGAGACGGAAGCGGTGGGGGTGACGCCGCCGGGGCCGCCGTCGAAGTGGAGCGACGACCAGATCTCGTCCGGCTGGTCCGGCCCCCACTCCTGCCAGGCGGCGAGCAGCGCGTCGGCCTTCGACCACGGCCAGCTCATGAACGCGGAGACGCCCTCGGGCGCGGGGTGGGTACGGAAGCTCAGCTCGGTGACCACGCCGAAGTTGCCGTTGCCCGCGCCGCGCAGCGCCCAGAAGAGGTCCTTGTTCTCCTTGGCGTCGGCGGTCAGCCGGCTGCCGTCGGCCATGATGACCGTCGCCGAGGTGAGGTTGTCGCAGGTGAGGCCGTAGGCGCGGGCGGCGACGCCGTGGCCGCCGCCGAGGGTGAGTCCCGAGACGCCGACGGTGGGGCACGACCCGGCCGGGATCGTACGGCCCTTGGCGGCGAGTGTCCGGTAGACGTCGCCGAGCCTGGCGCCGGCGCCGACGGTGCCGTCCGAGGAGGCGTGGCTCAGCGAGTTGAGCTTCGAGATGTCGATGACGAGACGGCCGTTGCCGCTGGAGAAGCCCGCGTACGAGTGCCCGCCACCGCGTATGGAGACGGGCGTGTGGTGCGTACGCGCGTAGGCGAGGCACTCCTTGATGTCGTCCTCGCTCGCGACGAAGGCGATGGCCGCCGGCTTCAGGCTGTCGAAGCGGGTGTTGTAGAGCTGCCTGGCGGTGGCGTACGCGGCGTCGTCGGGCTGTACGAGGTCGCCGTCGAGGCCCTTCGCGAGGGCGGACCAGCTCGGGGCGCCGGGTGAGGCGCTCGCCGTCGGGGTGCGGCCGGATGCGGTCGTGGCCGTGCTGCCCGCGGGTGCCGTACCGCCCGTTCCGCCGCCCTTCCCCGAACTGCCGCCGCTGCCGCCGCCCGTGCAGGCGGTCGCGACGCCCGCCGTGACGAGGGTGGCCGCGGCGGTGAGCAGTGTGCGCCGTTCCATGGGACGACCTCCTGTGGTGCGCTGACGCGCGGTGGATCTGTGTGTGGTCCGGCCCCCGGAGAACCTGACGGCGCGAGGAGGTCATGAGGTTCCGTGTCGCGGATGATGTTTGCCTGCCGTTGAAGTACGGCACGCCGAGCCGCCGGACACACCGGCCCGTATGGGAACACACCGGCGCGGACCCGTGTACACCGTCGTGAAGTCGGCTGCGGGATACGCGTGGCGGTTACGGGTTGAGGGCGTGCGCCGCCGCGTCCGTACGCGCGAGATCGCGCGATCTCCGGGCGGGCCCCGACCAGCCGCAGACGCACCGGGCCAGGCAGAACGACCCGCGTTCGGTGGTCGACGTGGCGTGGGGTGACGGCGGGGTTCCGGCTGACCCAGGTGCTGCGGGTGGGGCGGACGGTGTGGGTGAGGCGGTGGGGGGATCGCTGACATCTGACTCGCACACAGCTCCACCGTACCGGCGCCTCCGGGGCGGGTACGGGCGTCCGGACCCATCAGTTTCAGTCACCATCCACCTCCTCGGCGTGACGGGTGGGGCGAGGCGTCGTTATGCGGGTCATGCGGTACGGACGGGCTTCGGACAAGCAGTCAGCCCCGCGCACGCGGGGACGGTCCCGCGTTGGGGGTTGGCAGGCGATGCTGGCGCGACGGCACAGGCACGGGCGCGGTGGCGTGCCCTTCGCCGTCGTGGCCGTGGCGGGGGTCGTGGCGGCGGTGACGGCCACGGCTGCCGGCTGCTCGGCGGGCGGTGGCGCGGCCGCGGCGGGCGGCGCCGTGGTCGACGGCCGTCCCGCTGGTGATCCCGGGGCGCTGCGCAAGGCCGCCGACACACTGCTGGTGGCGGGCAGTTCCCAGGCCAGTACGTCGATGGAGATGGCGACGGGCGGGACCCGGGTGACCATCAGGGGCGAGGGCTCCTACGACTTCCGCAGGCGGATGGGGAGGCTGACGGTCGTCCTGCCCAAGGATCCGGCGGGCGCGAGCGAGCACCGGCCCATCACCGAACTGCTGTCGCCCGGCGCGCTGTACATGAAGAACCGCGGCGCCGGCGTGCCCGCCGACAAGTGGGTCAGGGTGGACGCGACCGCGCTGGAGGACGGGAATCTCGTCACCGGCGGGGCGACGGACCCGCTGGCGGCGGCCGAACTGCTGCGCACGGCGGAGAAGGTGACCTTCGTCGGCGAGCAGGATCTCGCGGGTGCCAGGGTGTGGCACTACAAGGGGGTCACGGACATCTCCCGGGCGGCGAAGGCGGCCTCACCGTACGCGCGTGGTGCGCTGACGGCGGCGGCGAAGGGGTTCGCCGACGACACCGTGCGGTTCGACGCCTACCTGGACGACTCAGGGCGGCTGCGCAAGGTCAGGCATCTGTTCAGCTATCTCAACCAGGGGCATACGGTCGCCGTCGCGTCGACCACGTTGCTCTACGGGTTCGGGCTGCGGGTGGCGGTCGCGCTGCCGCCACGGGGCGACATCTTCGCCGGAGAGATCAAGGCGTAAACCGGCAGGATCAAGACATGGCCGCGGAAGATCAAGGCGAAAATGGTCCGGACGTGCCATGCGCGTCAGGCGTCACCCTCCTTACGCTGGGTCTGCCCGGCCCAGGAAGCCGGGCTCGGCAGGCAGATCGGCGCAGACCGGCAGGAAGAGGTGACAGCCCGTGGCTCGGTTGCGTACGCCGACCGTCCAGGACCACGTGGCACTCGCCGAGATCGAGCTGTGCGGAGAGCTGATGATCGCGGCGTCCGCCGTGGACGACGACATGCTCAGCCTTGACCGCATCGACGAGGTGCTGCGCGCGGCGCCCGAATGCCCGGACTCCGGCGCTTCCCTCTTCGCCGCTTTCCCGTCGGCCCCTCCCGCTCCCCGCGCTCCTTCGGCCTCTTCCGCCACCACCTGCCGTACGACCTGACCCGGGGCGAGCGGTCGGTTCGTACCAGCGGCCGTTGCGTTCTTGCTTACGTACTTACGTACGGAGCAGCCGCGCGATGGCCTTCGTCGCCTCTTCGACCTTCGCGTCGATCTCCGTCCCGCCCCTGACCGCGGCGTCGGCGACGCAGTGCCGCAGGTGCTCCTCCAGGAGCTGGAGCGCGAAGGACTGGAGCGCCTTCGTGGAGGCGGAGACCTGCGTGAGTATGTCGATGCAGTAGACGTCCTCGTCGACGAGCCGTTGCAGGCCCCGGATCTGGCCCTCGATCCGGCGCAGCCGCTTGAGGTGTTCGTCCTTCTGTTTGTGGTATCCGTGCACACCGCGCTCGTGGTCGGTGGTGGGAGTTGTCACAGTCGTGGCGCCGTCCCCCTCCGCCGTACCGGAAGGTACGTCGCTCGCGGCGCCGCCGCCTGCCGCCTCGGTGGTCGTCATCGCGTCCTCCCGTTGTCCGGCCGGTGGTGGCCGGTTCCTTGTTGCTGGCTGGTTGTGGTGGGCCGGCGCCGGTCGGCGTCGTCGATGAGTTTCGGCCTGCTGTCCGGAACGTGGTGGTATACCCCACGTGGGTATAGGGTACCTGCCCGCGAGCGCGGGGACAGGGGCCTGTGCCGCGCGCGGTGCGTCATGGGCGACACTGGGTCCGGCCCGTTAGCCGTGGCCGGATGATGCGCCTAGCATCAGCCTGACCGAATCCATGTAACCCGAGGAACCCACGTGCGATTTCGTCTGACCCCCAGGGAGACGAGCTTCTACGACATGTTTTCCGCGTCCGCGGACAACATCGTCACGGGCTCGAAGCTCCTGATGGAACTGCTCGGGGCGGATTCCTCCGCCAGAGCCGAGATCGCGGAGCGGATGAGGGCAGCGGAGCACGCGGGCGACGACGCGACGCATGCGATCTTCCACCAGCTCAACTCCTCCTTCATCACACCGTTCGACCGTGAGGACATCTACAACCTGGCCTCCCAGCTCGACGACATCATGGACTTCATGGAGGAGGCCGTCGACCTGGTCGTCCTCTACAACGTGGAGGAACTGCCCAAGGGCGTCGAGCAGCAGATCGAGGTGCTGGCGCGGGCGGCGGACCTGACCGCCGAGGCCATGCCCCACCTGCGCACGATGAACAACCTCACCGAGTACTGGATCGAGGTCAACCGCCTGGAGAACCAGGCGGACCAGATCCACCGCAAGCTGCTGGCCCACCTCTTCAACGGCAAGTACGACGCGATGGAGGTGCTCAAGCTCAAGCAGATCGTCGATGTGCTTGAAGAGGCCGCCGACGCGTTCGAGCACGTCGCGAACACCGTGGAGACCATCACGGTCAAGGAGTCCTGACCCTCGTGGACACCCTTGCACTGGTCGTGACCATCGGCGTCGCGCTCGGATTCACGTACACGAACGGTTTTCACGACTCCGCGAACGCCATCGCGACATCGGTGTCAACGCGCGCGCTGACGCCCCGCGCCGCGCTGGCGATGGCCGCGGTGATGAACCTCGCCGGTGCCTTCCTCGGGCAGGGCGTCGCCAAGACCGTCAGCGAAGGGCTCATCGAGACCCCCACCGGGTCGCGGGGGATGACCATCCTCTTCGCCGGACTGGTGGGTGCGATCGTCTGGAACCTGATCACCTGGTACTTCGGCCTGCCGTCCTCGTCCTCGCACGCGCTGTTCGGCGGCCTGGTGGGCGCAGCGCTCGCCGGCGGTACGGATGTGATCTGGAAGGGCGTGCTGGAGAAGGTCGTCATCCCGATGTTCCTGTCGCCGATCGTCGGTCTGATCGTGGGCTATCTGGTGATGGTCGCGATCATGTGGATATTCCGGAAGTCCAACCCGCACAAGGCCAAGCGCGGCTTCCGGCTCGCCCAGACCGTCTCGGCGGCGGCGATGGCGCTCGGACACGGGCTCCAGGACGCGCAGAAGACGATGGGTGTGGTGGTGATGGCCCTGGTCATCGCCAATCTGGAGGACTTCAGCGACCCGATCCCGATCTGGGTCAAGATCGTCTGCGCGCTGATGCTGTCCCTGGGAACGTACGCGGGTGGCTGGCGCATCATGCGCACGCTGGGCCGGAAGATCATCGAGCTGGACCCGCCGCAGGGGTTCGCGGCGGAGACGACCGGTTCGGCGATCCTCTACACGACCTCGTACCTCTTCCAGGCGCCGGTCTCCACCACGCATGTCATCACCTCGGCGATCATGGGCGTCGGCGCGACGAAGCGGGTCAACGCGGTGCGCTGGGGCGTGGCGAAGAACATCATCCTGGGCTGGTTCATCACGATGCCGGCGGCGGGGATCGTCGCCGCCGTGAGCTTCTGGCTCGTGGACGTCATCTTCGGCTGAGGCTGAGGCTGAGGCGTACCGCCCCGACAAGCCGCGACAAGCCGCGTACCGCCCCGGCAGAACAATGAGGGCCCGCCCCCCGGGAGAGGGAGCGGGCCCGTCGTCTTGCGGTGGCACCGCCATGCAGCACCGCAGGACGTCTGAGTCGCCTGGTGCCTATCCGAAGCGGCCGGAGATGTAGTCCTCCGTGGCCTGTACGGACGGGTTGGCGAAGATCCGCTCGGTCTCGTCTATCTCGATCAGCTTGCCGGGCTGGCCGACGGCGGCGAGGTTGAAGAAGGCCGTACGGTCCGAGACGCGCGCCGCCTGCTGCATGTTGTGCGTCACGATCACGATGGTGAAGCGTTCTTTCAGCTCACCGATCAGGTCCTCTATCGCGAGGGTAGAGATCGGGTCGAGCGCCGAGCACGGCTCGTCCATCAGCAGGACGTCCGGCTCGACCGCGATCGCGCGGGCGATGCACAGACGCTGCTGCTGGCCGCCGGAGAGCCCGGAACCGGGCTTGTTGAGGCGGTCCTTGACCTCGTTCCAGAGGTTGGCGCCCTTGAGGGACCTCTCGACGACCTCCGCCAGCTCCTTCTTGGCGTACCTGCTGTTGAGGCGCAGGCCGGCCGCGACATTGTCGAAGATCGACATGGTCGGGAAGGGGTTGGGGCGCTGGAAGACCATGCCGACGGTACGGCGTACGGCGACCGGGTCGACGTTCGAGGCGTACAGGTTCTCGTCATCCAGCAGCACCTTGCCCTCGACGCGGCCCCCGGGGGTGACCTCGTGCATGCGGTTGAGGGTGCGCAGGAAGGTGGACTTGCCGCATCCTGACGGGCCGATGAAGGCCGTCACGGAGCGCGGTTCGACGGTCATCGATATGTCGTCTATCGCCCGGTGGGATCCGTAGTAGGCGGAGAGCCCGCTGACATCGATTCGCTTGGCCATGTGAATCACTGCTTCTTTCGTGGCCCCGCGCGGCGGAGCCGGATATCGGGGCCTCAGCGGCCGGTCTTCGGTGCCTTCCAGCGGGCGATGCCGCGGGCGAGGAGGTTCAGGATCATGACGAAGGCGATCAGCACCAGCGCCCCTCCCCACGCACGGTCGATGGCCGCGGGTTCACCGGCCTTGTACTGCTCGTAGATGTAGAACGGCAGTGACGACTGCGCACCACTGAACGGGTTGGTGTTGATCAGCGGGTTGCCGAAGACCAGCAGGATGACCGGAGCGGTCTCACCGGCGATACGGGCGATCGCGAGCATCACGCCCGTGGTGATCCCGCCGATCGCCGTCGGCAGCACGACCTTCATGATCACGCGCCACTTGGGCACACCCAGGGCGAACGCGGCCTCGCGCAGCTCGTTCGGGACGAGCTTGAGCATTTCCTCGGTGGAGCGCACGACGACGGGGATCATCAGGATCGTCAGGGCGAGCGATCCCTGGAAGCCGGACGGGCCGGCCTTGAGGATCAGCACGATCGACAGGATGAACAGACCGGCGACGATGGAGGGGATACCGGTCATGACGTCCACGAAGAACGTCACGGCCCTGGCCAGCGCGCCCTTGCCGTACTCGACGAGGTAGACCGCGGTCAGCAGGCCGAGCGGCACGGAGATCACGGTGGCGATGCCGACCTGCTCCAGGGTGCCGACGATGGCGTGGTAGACGCCGCCGCCCGCGTCCGAGCTGAGGACGCCGCTCATGGAGTGCGTCAGGAAGTACGGGGTCAGCATCTTCGCGCCGCGCCCGATGGTGGAGTACAGCAGTGAGAACAGCGGAACGACGGCGAGGATGAAGCAGACCCAGACGATGCTGGTCGCGAAACGGTCCTTGGCCTGGCGCTTGTTCTCGACCGCCGAGGTGATCGTGTAGGACAGGACGAGGAAGGCGACGACGGATATCAGGCCCCACTGGACCTTGCTCGTCAGGCCGGCCGCCGCGCCGATGCCCACGCCTATGACGATGCCGCCGGCGGCGAACGCCGCGGGTGCCCAGCGCGGGAGGCTGCGCCCGCTGAGGCTGTCCCGGCCGCCGCCGGTGGGCGGTGTCGGGGACGGCTTCTCCATGATGGCTGCGTGGCTCATGCGTTGGCCCCCGAGTACTCCTTGCGGCGGGCGATGATCAGACGTGCCGCGCCGTTTACCAGCAGGGTGAGGACGAAGAGCACCAGGCCCGACGCGATCAGCGCGTCCCGGCCCAGCGGGTTGGCCTCGTCGAATTTCGCCGCGATGTTCTGGGCGAACGTGCCACCGCCCGGATTGAGCAGGTGGAGCGACATCAGGTAGTTCGGCGAGAGGACCGTGGCGACGGCCATCGTCTCGCCGAGCGCGCGGCCGAGTCCCAGCATCGAGGCCGAGATGACACCGGAGCGTCCGAAGGGCAGGACGGAGAGCCGGATGACCTCCCAGCGGGTGGCGCCCAGTGCGAGGGCCGCCTCTTCGTTCATGCGCGGGACCTGGAGGAAGACTTCGCGGCTGACGCTGGTCACGATCGGCAGGATCATGATCGCGAGCAGGATGCCGACGGTGAGCATGTTGCGCGCGACGCCCGGTTCCGTCTGGTCGAAGATGTACGTCCACGCGAAGTAGTGGTCGAGCCAGAGGTTGAGGCCGTCGACGTACGGCACGAGGACCAGGGCGCCCCAGATGCCGTAGATGATGCTGGGCACGGCGGCCAGCAGGTCCACGATGTACGCGATCGGGGTGGCCACGGCGCGCGGCGCGTAGTGCGAGATGAAGAGGGCGATACCGACAGCGATCGGAACCGCGATGACCATCGCGATGATCGAGCTGACGATGGTGCCGACGAGGAGGACGGCGATGCCGAAGACCGGCGGCGTCTGGGACGGCAGCCAGTCGAAGGTGGTGAAGAAGTTGCCGTGGTCCTGGGAGATGGCGATGGACGCGCGGTAGGCGAGGAAACCGGCGATCGCCGCCATGACGACGAGCAGCAGAATGCCCGAGCCCCGCGAGAGGCCCGAGAAGATCTTGTCACCGGCGCGGCCGGTGGAGCGGCTCGACGAGCGGGGGGACGGCGGGGCCGGTGGCGTTTCTATCGGTGTGGTGGAAGCCATGATGTTTCCGGTCTGTGTGGGGGAGTACGGCTCCCCTGGCGGCGGTGCACCGGATGGGCGGACGGGCGGCCGGCCCGGACGCGATGGTCCGGGCCGGCCGACCGGGTGGACGATTACCGACTAGGAGAGGCCGGCGACCGTCGTACGGACCTTCGCGTTGATCTCGGCCGGGATGGGCGCGTAGCCGGCGGTGGTGAGCTGCTTCTGGCCCTCTTCGCTGGCGGTGTAGCCGAGGAACGACTTGACCGTGCCGAGGGTGTCGGCCTTGTTGCCCTTGTCGCAGGCGATCTCGTACGTCACCAGGACGATCGGGTAGGCGCCGTCCGTCTTGGTGTTGTAGTCGAGCTTGAGCGCCAGGTCCTTGCCGGTGCCGACGATCTGGGCGGCGGCGATGGCCTTGGACGCGTCGTCCGAGCTGGCCTCGACGGGGGCGCTCGCACCCGTGTCGATCTTGACCGTGGAGATCTTCTGCGAGGTGGCGTACGACAGCTCGAAGTAACCGATGGAGCCGTCGACCTGCTTCACCTGCTGCGCGACACCGGCGGAGCCGGACGCGGCCTGGCCGCCGGGGGCGGGCCAGGACTTGCCGCCCGGGAACTTCCAGGCGTCGGGGGCCGCGGCGGTGAGGTACTTGCCGAGGTTCTCCGTGGTGCCGGAGTCCTCCGAGCGGTGGAAGGGCTGGATCGCCTTGTTCGGGAGCTTCACGCCCGGGTTGAGCTTGGCGATCGCCGGGTCGTTCCACGTCTTGATGCTGGTGGAGAAGATCTTGGCGAGCGTGGGGGCGTCGAGGACGAGGCTGTCCACACCCTCCAGGTGGAAGCCGATCGCGATCGGGCCGCCGACCATGGGGAGGTTGATGCCCTGGCCGCCGGCGCAGACCTTCTTGGAGTCGGCGACCTCGGCGGGCTTCAGCGGCGAGTCCGAACCGGCGAAGCCGACGGTGCCGTTGTTGAAGGCGACGATGCCCTCGCCGGAGGACGACGACTTGTAGTTGATCTCGACGCCGGAACACGTGGCCATGTAGTTCTTGGCCCACAGGTCCATGGCGTTCTTCTGCGCGCTGGAGCCGGAGGCGCGGAGCTGGCCCTTGGCGCCGCTGCAGGCGGCGGCGTCGGCAGCGGCGGTGGGCTTCGCCGAAGAGCCGTCGTTGCCGCTGTTGTTGTCCGACCCGCACGCCGAGAGAACCAGGGCGCCGGAGACGGCGAGGGCACCGAGCGCGGTGGCGCGCAGCCCGTTCTTGCGCAAAAGCTTCACTTCGGGTGTTTCCTTCCAGGAGCCGCCTGCGTCCGAATGGTTGAACGGCGGCGTGCGTCGGGGTGGTCGGTGCGGCGCTGTGCCCGTCACCGTGTAAGGCCGAAATTAGGCAGATGAGGTGAAGCCGCCGACGGAAGGGAGTGAACGACAGGTGAACCGTGATAGACGGCCTGGTGCGGCTCGCTTCACTTGAGGTGGGTAAGTGTCACAAACAGCCTACGGAGGGGCCTGTGACGGCCGGTGCCGACGGTCCCGGTGAACAGCGGGCACCACTCAGGTGGCGTGGAGGGCGTTCAGCAGTGCGTCGATCAGCATCCGGTCGCGGGGCTGGGTGATGCGTACGCGGGCGGCCTCGGGGGAGAGCCAGAGCACCCGGTCGACCTCGTCGTTGGCGGCGAAGGCGCCGCCGGTGGCCTCGGCGGCCCAGTAGACGACCTGCTTGGGCCGGCCCTGGGCCAGATAGCTGACGGTGCCCAGGCGTACGCCGGGCACGCAGCGGTGGCCGGTCTCCTCCAGGACCTCGCGCAGGGCGCCGGTCAGTGCCTCTTCGCCGCGCTTGAGCTTGCCCTTGGGGTGGGACCAGTCGTCGTACTTGGGACGGTGGACGAGACAGACCTCCGTGGCGCCGTCGCCGTACGGCGCTCGCCGCCAGAGCACGCAGCCGGCGGCCAGCACGGTGTCGCGCTGCCTGCCGTGGTCGTCGCCGTTGTGCTCGGGGCCCCCGGACATGGTGACCTCGCCCCCGTCGCTGTCGTCGTTGTTGCTGTCGTCGGTGTTTTCGCTGGTGCTTTCGTTGTCGCGGCCGCCCGGCCGTTCGGGTTGGTCCGGCTGGTCCCCGGAGCCGCTCATGGCGCGGCTACCGCCGCCTGCTGCCAGACCTGCTGGAAGGCGAAGCGCGCCGCCTCCACCTCCAGCCGCTGATCG
>NZ_JTHL01000001.1:5037115-5040571 GCF_000818195.1 Streptomyces sp. 150FB
CCCGCGCGCCACCGGCACGGCCACCGGCGCCGCCACGGACAGCGCCACCGGCGCCACCGGCGCCAGCCCCGACAGTCGCGCCAGCGCCGTCACAAGCCGGTGCAACCGCGCCGTACAGGCGTGCTCCTGGGCGAGCGTGCCGGACAGCCAGCCCAGCTCCGTACGCAACTGGTCGGCCCACCCCGGGTCGAGCAGCGCGCGGTAGGTGTGCAGGCTGCCGCCGATTCTTCGCGCCGAGCCGCGCAGGGCACGGGCGGCCTGTTCGGCGGCGACCGTGTCCGAGCCGCTCTCGCTGTACAGCCGCAGGCTGCGCAGGAAATCGCCCGCCCGGGTGTGCAGATACCCGGCCAGGACCTCACCCGCGCTCAGCCGTTCGGTGTCCACTTCATGGTGCTGCACGCCGGCGCCTCCGGGCGTCTATGAGCATTTCCTGTAGGTGCCGCAGCGGCTGGCCCTCCGGGTCCGTGGCATGCCGGGTCCAGTTGCCGTCAGCGCCGAGGTGCCAGGAAGAGGTGCTGTCGGACATCCCGGTCTCCAGGAGCCGGGAGATCGCCGCGCGGTGGGCCGGGTCGGTGACCCGGACCAGGGCCTCGATGCGGCGGTCGAGGTTGCGGTGCATCATGTCGGCGCTGCCGAGCCAGACCTCGGGCTCGCCGCCGTTCCCGAACGCGAAGACCCGGGAGTGTTCCAGGAACCGCCCGAGGATCGAGCGGACCCGGATGTTCTCGGAGAGCCCGGCGACGCCGGGGCGCAGCGCGCAGATGCCGCGTACCCAGATGTCGACGGGCACTCCGGCCTGCGCGGCCCGGTAGCAGGCGTCGATGACGGCTTCGTCGACCATCGAGTTGACCTTGATACGGACGTAGGCGGGCCGGCCGGAGCGGTGGTGTGCCGTTTCCTTGTTGATACGGGTGATGAGCCCGTCGCGCAGGGACTTCGGCGCGACCAGCAGCCTGCGGTAGGTCTCGCGGCGCGAGTAGCCGGAGAGCCGGTTGAACAGGTCGGACAGGTCGGCCCCGACCTGCGGGTCGGCGGTGAGCAGGCCGAGGTCCTCGTAGAGCCTGGCCGTCTTCGGGTGGTAGTTGCCGGTGCCGACGTGGCTGTAGCGGCGCAGGTTCTCGCCCTCCTGGCGCACGACCAGGGAGAGCTTGCAGTGCGTCTTGAGCCCGACGAGCCCGTAGACCACGTGGCAGCCGGCCTCTTCGAGCTTGCGGGCCCATTTGATGTTGGCCTGCTCGTCGAAGCGTGCCTTGATCTCGACGAGGACCAGCACCTGCTTGCCCGATTCGGCGGCGTCGATCAGGGCGTCCACTATCGGCGAGTCGCCGGACGTCCGGTAGAGCGTCTGCTTGATGGCGAGGACGTCGGGGTCGGCCGCCGCCTGCTCCAGGAAGGCCTGGACGGAGGTCGAGAACGAGTCGTACGGGTGGTGCAGCAGGACGTCGCGCTCGCGCAGGGCCGCGAAGATGTCCGGCGCCGACGCGGACTCCACCTCGGCGAGGTCGCGGTGGGTGCCCGCGATGAACCGGGGGAACTTCAGCTCGGGCCGGTCCAGCGCCGAGATCCCGAAGAGCGCCGTCAGATCGAGCGGCCCCGGCAGCGGGTAGACCTCGGCGTCGGAGACCTTCAGCTCGCGTACGAGCAGGTCGAGGACGTACGGGTCGATCGACTCCTCGACCTCCAGGCGCACCGGCGGCCCGAAGCGGCGCCGCATCAGCTCCTTCTCCAGCGCCTTGAGGAGGTTCTCGGCGTCGTCCTCCTCCACCTCCAGGTCCTCGTTGCGGGTGACCCGGAACATGTGGTGCGCGAGCACCTCCATCCCCGGGAACAGCTCCTCCAGGTGCGCCGCGATGACGTCCTCAAGGGGTACGTAGCGCTGCGCCGACGCCTCCAGGAAGCGCGACAGCAGTGGCGGTACCTTCACACGTGCGAAGTGGCGGTGGCCGCTGACCGGGTTGCGTACGACGACGGCCAGGTTGAGCGAGAGGCCGGAGATGTACGGGAAGGGGTGCGCGGGGTCCACGGCGAGCGGGGTGAGGACGGGGAAGATCTGCTGGCGGAAGAGCGTGAAGAGGCGCGCCTGCTCCTTCTCGGTCAGCTCGGGCCAGCGGATGATGTGGATGCCCTCGTCGGCCAGGGCCGGGGCGATGTCCTGCTGGTAGCAGGCGGCGTGCCGGGCCATGAGCTCGCGGGAGCGGGTCCAGATCAGGTCCAGGACCTCGCGCGGCTGGAGGCCGGAGGCGGAGCGGGTCGCGACGCCGGTCGCGATGCGCCGCTTGAGGCCTGCCACCCTGACCATGAAGAACTCGTCGAGGTTGGAAGCGAAGATGGCGAGGAAATTAGCCCGTTCGAGGAGCGGCGTCGCCGGATCCTCGGCAAGTTCGAGCACACGTTCGTTGAAGGCGAGCCAGCTTCGCTCGCGGTCGAGGAAGCGCCCCTGGGGGAGCTGGTCGTCGTCGGGCCCACCGCCGGGCACGCCCTCGGTGTCGTAGCCGTCCAGGTCGGCGTCCAGATCCGGTTCCAGATCCGAGACGGCGGCCGAGACGGTGCTGGGCCGGTGGGCGGCTATGAATCCGACGGACGGCTGGGGATGCTGGACCGGGACCTCGGCGGGCTGCTGGCTCATGTTCCTATTCTTCCGCGCTGAGGGCATTACAGGCGCGTCGGAGAGAGCAGGGGTCAGGTGGATCCTGCCGTTCGGAGTGGGGGGCACAGCGGGCTGCATTCAGAGAGCGTCGCAAGGGCATCTGAATGGCTGGTAACGCGGACATGACGTGAGGGAAAGCGGGACAGGGCTCCCAGGGGGCGTATCGCCGGGCCGGGAGCCCTGTCAGCATGCGTGAGGGGTGCGCGGGGGGTGATCGAGGGGGGTGGCGAGCGAGGTCGCGATCACGCTGGGTGCTATGGGATCAGTGCTCCGTGCGGTACATCAGATCCACCTCGTACGTGCTGAAGCCGAGCCGCTCGTACACCGCGACGGCCGCCGTGTTGTCCGCGTCCACGTAGAGCGAGGCCGTCGGGAGCCCCTGGGCGGCGAGGTGGCGCAGCCCGATCGCCGTGAGTGCCTTGCCGAGGCCGCCGCCCTGCGCGTCCGGCCGGATGCCGACGACGTACACCTCGCCGAGCTGCTCGGCCGCGTGCACCTTCGTCCAGTGGAAACCGATCAGCTCTCCGTCGCGCTCGGCCAGGAAGAAACCCGCCGGGTCGAACCACGGCTCGGCCTTGCGGTCGTCCAGGTCGCGCTGGGTGAGACCCCCCTGCTCGGGGTGGTGGGCGAAGGCGGCGGCGTTGACGGCGAGCCAGGCCGCGTCGTCCTGCCCGGGTACGAACGTACGGACGGTGGTCCCGGCGGGCAGGACCGGCTCCGGGATGTCCAGCGCGGCCAACGGGCGGCGCAGTTGGCGCAGTTCGCGGAAGAGGGTCAGGCCCATCACCTGCGCGAGGTGCCGGGCCGCC
>NZ_JTHL01000001.1:5041017-5055674 GCF_000818195.1 Streptomyces sp. 150FB
CCAACGGGCGGCGCAGTTGGCGCAGTTCGCGGAAGAGGGTCAGGCCCATCACCTGCGCGAGGTGCCGGGCCGCCGACCTGCCGCCGTGCGCCCAGGCCCGCAGCCGCTTGCCCGAGGCGGCGAGCAGCGTGTTGAGCAGTGCCCGGCCGTGGCCGCGACCGCGCCGCTCGGGGTGTACGACCAGCTCGGCTGCGGGCGCCTCGACGGGGTCGGTGTCCTCCAACTGCCCGTACGCCACGAGTTCGTCGGACGCGATGACCAGGAAGTGCCGTACCCCTTCGCGGTGTCCGCCGCGCAACTGGAGCCGGCCCTGTTCCGAGACGGCCTGCACGCCGTCGGAGGCGGCGGCTGCCTCGAGCAGGCCGAGGACGTCCCCGGCCTGCTCGGGGGTGAGCGCGTCGAGTGTCTGGATCTGCCGGCCGGTCGCGCGGGCTGCTGCGTCAGTCATGCGTCGAGGGTACGGGGAGGGTGGCGAGGGGCCCGGCACCCGCAACGGCAACCAGGACGTAACCCGGCGACCCCTGTCGCGCTACGCGCGTTGACTCTAGGCTGCGGGTCGCGATCCTCAGACGATTCTCATAGACACGTACAACCGCATAACCGCATGGCTGTTTATCCGTCAGCTCTCCACGCTGAACTCACAAGGGGAACGATGTCAGCGACACCGAAGAAGAAGCGCGTGCCCGGGCGGGTGCTCACCGCGGCGGCCGGTCTGGTGACCGTCGGCGCGCTGGTCGCCGGTGCGCCCGCCGCCGCGGCGCACGGCCATGGCCACGATCAGGGGCACAGCCAGGGCCACGGCCACCCGGCGCCGCGCACGGTGGACGTCCAGTTGCTGTCCTTCAACGACCTGCACGGCAACCTGGAGCCGCCGGCCGGTTCCGCGGGCACCGTCAACGAGACCCAGGCGGACGGCACGGTCAAGGCGATCCCCGCCGGGGGTGTCGAGTACCTCGCCGGCTCGCTGCGCACGGCGCGCAAGGGCCACCCGTACTCCGTCACCGCCGCCGCCGGCGACATGGTCGGCGCGAGCCCGCTGCTCTCGGGGCTCTTCCACGACGAGCCGACCATCGAGGCGCTCAACAAGATCGACCTCGATGTGACCAGCGTGGGCAACCACGAGTTCGACGAGGGCGCCACGGAGCTGGCCCGCCTCCAGAACGGCGGCTGCCACCCGACGGAGGGCTGCTACGAGAAGGGCAAGAAGTTCCAGGGCGCGGACTTCCCGTACCTCGCGGCGAACGTCACGTCGGAGAAGACCGGGAAGCCGATCCTCAAGCCGTACACGGTCTGGAAGAAGGACGGTGTCAAGATCGGCTTCATCGGGGTGACCCTGGAGGGCACGCCCAACATCGTCACGGCGGAGGGCGTCAAGGGGCTCAAGTTCCACGACGAGATCGAGACGGTCAACAAGTACGCCAAGGAGCTGGACCGGCAGGGCGTCAAGTCGATCGTCGCGCTGATCCACGAGGGCGGCGCGCCGGCCTCCTCCTCGTACAACTACGACTGTGACAGCCCGGGGGCCGGCGACGGTGTGTCGGGGCCGATCGTCGACATCGCCAAGGGCATCTCGCCGAAGGTCGACGCGCTGGTGACGGGCCATACCCACAACGCGTACGTCTGCACGATCCCGGACCCGGCGGGCAATCCGCGGCTGGTCACCTCGGCGTCGTCGTTCGGCAAGCTGTACACGGACACGACGCTGACGTACGACCGCCGCAGCAACGACATCGTCCGTACGAAGGTCGCTTCGGCGAACCACCTGGTCAGCCGCGACCAGGCCAAGGCCAAGGACATGACGGACCTGATCGCGCGCTGGAACACGCTGGCGGCGCCGATCTCCAACACCCCGCAGGGCTTCATCTCCGCGGACATCAACGGACGTGGCACCACGACGCCGGAGCTGCCGCTCGGTGATGTCATCGCCGACGCGCAGCTCGCCGGGATGGCTCCGGCGGACAAGGGCGGCGCGCAGGTGGCCTTCATGAACCCGGGCGGTATCAGGTCGGACCTGGTGTTCGCAGCGGCCGGCAGTGAGGGCGACGGGGTGGTGACGTACGGCGAGGCGTTCACGGTCCAGCCGTTCACCAACATGATGAACGCGGTGGACCTGACCGGCGCGCAGCTCGTCGCGGCGTTGCAGCAGCAGGTCAGCGGTGCGAACGAGGCGTCGACGAAGATCCTTCAGGTCTCGGACAACCTCCACTACACGCTGGACCTGACGAAGACGGGCGCCGACCGGGTGGTGACGGACTCGATCCGGCTGAACGGTGAGCCGATCGACCCGGCGAAGACGTACCGCGTCGCGATGAACGAGTTCCTGGCGGGTGGCGGCGACGGCTTCGCCGCGCTGGGTCAGGGCACGAACAAGCTGGTGGGCTCCTCGGACCTGGACATGTTCAACGCGTACCTGGCGGCGAACTCCAGCGCCGAGGCCCCGCTGGCGCCGCCGGCGGCCGACCGGATCACAGTGATCAGGTAGCGGTCCCGGCTGTCGCGGAGCGGTACGCCTGAGCGACAGGGGAAAAGCGGCGGACTTCGGTCCGCCGCTTTTTCCTTTTCCGGCGACGGGACGGTTCGGCACTGCCTGAATTCGTCCGACTCCGAACAGTGCGCTGCGATTATGCCCATGCGTTATGCCTTTTTGACATTCGGTGACGGGTTTTCGGCAAGCGCTTACGGACGGCTCCGCAAGGCCGTTCGGGTGAGGTGGGCCGGGGGTACGGTTCCTGTGGCGGCGCAGAATGGAGATCTTGATGCCCCCCCACAATGACCATCATGCAGGCGCTCGGATCGCCCACGCGCGTAAGGTGCGGCGGCTGACACAGCGCGAACTCGCGGATCTTTCACACGTCTCCTACAGCACTCTCACGAAAGTCGAGCAGAATATCCTGCCGGCCAGTCCTTCCGTGATCGGAGCACTGGCTCGGGCGTTGTCGATTCCTGTCACCACACTCACAGGGCAGCCGTACCTCGACGAATTGCGCCAGGACCAGTTGGACGAGCTGATCCAGCCGATCCGGGAGGCCCTGAACCTCTACGACTTGGGCCCGGACCCGGACGTGAGCCCGCGTCCCGTGACGGAGTTGGCGGAGCACGCCGAGCATCTGTGCGTGCTGGTGCGGGCCACCCACATCAAGCGGGTGGCCACGGAGTTGCCGGGGCTGATAGCCGAGGCGACCACGGCCGTGCACCTGAGCCCCGAGGACGACAACTGGCGGATGCTCGCCGGGATTTACCGCACGGCGTACGACGTGACGACCAAGCTGGGATTCCTCGACCTGTGCACCGTGGCGCTGGACCGGATGGAGTGGGCCGCGCAGCGCGCCTCGGACCCGGTGGTGGGGGCGATGCGGCAGTACATGCGGGCGCTGACCTACCTGCGGGCGAGCGACTACCGTACGGGCAACAGGCTGGTGCGGCTCGGCATGTCCCGGCTCGAACAGGCCGAGGCGGGCCGGGAACGCGACGTGGTGACCGGTCAGATCCATCTCGGCGCCGCTGTCCTCGCCGGACGGGGCAAGGACGCGGACGGCGCCGAGGAGCACTTGGCGGAGGCGCGCCGGCTCGCGGGCCTGACGGGTCCCGCGGAGAAGGTCCACTGGCTGTCGTTCGGCCCCACCAATGTGGGGGCGCACCGGGTGAGCGTGCTCGCGGAACTCGACAAGTACCCCGAGGCGCTTCAGGCGGCGGAGGACATGCGGGTGCCGGCCGACTGGCCGCCGTCGCGGCTGGCCCACCACTACGCGGAGGTCGCGCGGGCCCAGTTGTGGACGGGGAGCACGGAGGCGGCGTTCAGGAGTCTGGGCAAGGCCCGGAAGCTCGCGCCGCAGCAGACGCGCTACCACCCGACCGTCAGGGAGACCTACGCGGGCCTGGAGTCCGCCCGTCGCCGGATGCCCGACACGTTCACCAACTATGGCGCGTGGCTGGGCGTGTGACGGAGAGTCAACCCAAGGCCGGAGCTATCAGTAAGGACTGATAGTTCCGGCCTTGTCGTTTCGGGACGATGGGGAGGAGCCATCCATCCCGTGATCGGGTGAAAGGTCCGGGAGTGGCCAACCCGTCGGAGGAGCGTCAACGTGCGGCAGCGGGGCGTCCGTCTCAGAGAGTTCAGGGAGCTCAGGGAGCTCGGGCACGTCACGGAGCTGTTGCCCCGCGGTCCGCTCCTCCGCGCGGATCACCGACGAGTGGAGGCGGGGGCCTGATGGCACTGGAAGCGGACGGTGCTGTGGTGATGCGGTGGTCGGCCCATCCGCGCTGCGTGGCGCTGGCACGGCTGGAACTGCACAAGGCGCTGCTGGGCTGGGGGCTGGCGCCCCTGGAGGACTCGGCGGTGCTGGTTCTCTCGGAGTTGCTGACCAACGCGGGACGCCACGCGCGGGTGACACCGGGGGCCGAGATCGAGACGTGGTTCCATCCGGTGCCGGGGGGCGTACGGATCGAGGTGCACGACGCGTCGTGCGCGCGGCCCGAACTCCGGATGACGGACCTGGACGCCGAAGGCGGCCGGGGGCTCGCGCTGGTCGCGGCGCTCGCCGACCACTGGGGCGTCGACGACCGTGCGGGCGGCCCGGGGAAGCTGGTCTGGGCGGAACTGTCGGTGGGGAGCTGATCAGTTGAGCCGCCGGCCGGGGCGTTCTTCGCGGGCCCCGGCCGGGCTTGCCGGTGACCGGACAGGACCTAGTGCGTGGCCCACACCGAGGTGCCGCCGGCCTTGATGCGGACATTGCCGTCCGGTTCGAGGACCAGCTTGGCGCCGGGGTGGGTGTACGTGTTCGAGGCCCATACGGCGCGGTGGTCCGGCGTGTAGACGACGAGGTTGCCGTCCTCCTGGAACCAGGCGCTGTAGTTCTGCCCGAACGTCATGGTCGCCCACGTCGGGTTGTTCTTCTCGTTGTAGACGACGAGGTTGCCGTCGCCCTGCATGGTCAGGCGTATCCGGTTGGTCTTCCAGGACTGGCCGGCGAAGAGCTTGCTCACGGCCGACACCTGGGTGGTCGTCCACACCGGCGCCTTGGGCTTCGTGGCTTTTTTGGGCTCCTTGTGCGGAGACGGTTTGGGTGAGGCCGTCGGGTGCGACGGGAGCGCGCCCCCCACGGCGGCGAGGGGTGCCTTCGGCACCGTCGGCACCTTCGACGGGGAGGGGGAGGGGGAAGGAGGCGCTTCGGTGGCGTAGTTGCCCGGCGCCCCGACCAGCGGGCTCGCCTCCAGGACGGTGGAGGCCGCCTGCTCGCGCGAGGTCAGTGCCGTCTTCTGCGGCTCTCCGCCGTTCCTGGCCACGAGGACCGGGATG
The DNA here is from genome assembly GCF_000818195.1 of Streptomyces sp. 150FB. GTDB lineage: Bacteria > Actinomycetota > Actinomycetes > Streptomycetales > Streptomycetaceae > Streptomyces. The sequence goes on from NZ_JTHL01000001.1 coordinate 5,046,314, forward strand.
GCCAGGAGGACGGCGCCGACGATGGCGGCGGCGGCCAGGGCGGGCTTCTTGGGCAGGCCGTTGAGCGAGGCGGACCGGGTGGCGGAGCCGTTGGGCGCCAGGGTGGCGGTGGCCGTCACGGCGACGGCCGAGGTCTCTTCGGCGGCTGCGGCCTCGGAGGCGGTGGCCGTCGCGGGGGTGGCCGACGACGCGGTGGTCTCCGCTGTCGCCGAAGCCTCCTCTGTCTCCGTGGCCTCCTCGGGGTCGGGTCCCTCGGCCTCCTCCGGATCAGCGGCGGCGGAGGCGGGGGCAGTGGCGGGGTCGGTGGCCGGCGCCCCGGTGACTCCTTCCGGGCGAGCCGGTGTGGTGCCTACGGTGCCCACGGAGGGCGAGGCCGGGGCGGCGACCGGCACCGCGCTCGCGGCCTGCTCCTCAGCGGTGGAAACGGCCTCCGTCGAGGCCGGCGTGGACGGCAGAGTCACCGACGCTCGCGCGTCCGGCGGGAGGGAGGCTGACGCCGTTTCGTCTCCCGTGTTCCGCTGCGGGGGCTTGGGCATTCGGTCTTCCTTTCGTGGTGGTCTGCCACCGGTCACGGAGAGGCGGAGCCGGCTGACTCGCCGGTGCCGGAGGACCGGGCGCGGACAGGGACCGTCTGGCTCACCGCGACCCCGCTTCCGAGGATCCCCCTGCGCCATTCCCTGGATGTGCGCCGCGGTTGTGCCGACTGCTCAAGGTGCATCACGGAGATTAACTCAGGCCCCATCGCCCGCAACTGTAAAGGGAGTTGCATCTCGGTGAAATATGCGGCTCTCCGGCGCCATCAGCCGCCCTGGCGCAGGGCGGCCGCCATCCACGCGCGGACCGCCGCCGCGCGGTCCCGGTCCAGGTCCGGCTGGGGTGTGCCGTTGATCGTCGCCACCAGGGAGTGGTACCGGGTCAGCAGCCTCAGGCCGGCCGCTCTGTCCCGACACCGCGCCGCATCGCCGTTCCGGTCGAACTCGGCGACGGAGCGCCGGGCCTTGTCGGCGTCGTGCTCCCCGGTCAGGGCGGCGACCAGCTCGCCCGAGTCGGCGGCCACCCGCTCGGCGATGTCCCGGGCCCCCGGCGAATCCGCGGGCACGCCAGCCTGTTGGGAGGCCCGTGCCTCCAGGAGAAGCTTCCGGTGCCGCTCGACGCGGGCCGTCATCTCCGGCGAAGCGATCAAGGCGCGGTGGAAGAAGTCCCGCAGCGCCGAGCTGAACTCCTCGTCCCGCACCATTCCGGCGAGTTCGATCCAGCCTCCAACTGCTCCGTGGACGGCTCCTCGGGCAGGTGCGGCCTTCGGCTGTGCAGCCGCTCGGCATAGCCGGGGTGGACGTCCAGACCGTCGGTCACGGAGTCCCAGAACCGGTCGATCAGCCGGTCACGGTCGTCGTCGGACATCGACACCAGCTTGTGCATCAGGCTCACCTGTTCCGCCGTGGTGGGCTGCCGCACGATGGTCCGCAGCACGGCGCGGCGTGCCCGGAACTGCCGCAACTGGTCCTCGACCAGCCGCAGATGCGTGACGGCCAGGTCGTGCAGGGTGGTCTCGGCGGCGATGGAGTAGAGCTGGTTCACACCCGTCACCATGGGATCTCAAGCGGCCTGAGAGTCAAGGGGGCCACCGCGTGGTACGCCTGGTACGCCTAGTACGCCGGCATCCCCTCCGGCGGTGGCGTCGGTGCGCCCGGAATGCTGATCGCCGCCACCGTGCCCTCGCCCCCGGCCGCCGGCCGCAGCGCGATCTCGCCGCCCGCCTGCTGCACCGTACGGGCCACGATCGACAGGCCGAGACCCGAGCCCGGCAGCGCGCGGGCCGTCGAGGAGCGCCAGAAGCGTTCGAAGACGTGCGGCAGGTCCTCGGCCGGGATTCCGGGGCCGTGGTCCCTCACGGTCAGCTCGCCGCCGCCGCTCAGCGACACCTCGATCGAGCCGCCCGGCGGGCTGAACTTCACCGCGTTGTCGAGGACGTTGACCACCGCGCGCTCCAGGGCGGCCGGCTCGGCGCGTACGTACCACGGGCTCAGCCGCGCGTCGATCGTCAGCTCGGGGCCGCGCAGCCGCGCGCGCTCCAGCGCGCTCTCCACGATGTCGTGGAAGGCGACGACCCTGAGCGGGCCCGGGTCAGCCGCGTCCGGGCGCGACAGTTCCTGGAGGTCGCCGATGAGCGCGGCCAGCTCCGTCATCTGCGCCTTGACCGAGGCCATCAGCGCCCTGCGGTCGTCGGGCGGGATCGCGCGGCCCGTCTCCTCGCTGCGGGCGAGCAGTTCGACGTTCGTACGGAGTGAGGTGAGCGGCGTACGCAGCTCGTGGCCCGCGTCGGCGATGAGCTGTGACTGCCGGTCCCTGGACGAGGCGAGCGCCGCCGTCATCGAGTTGAACGAACGCGAGAGACGCGCGATCTCGTCCTCGCCGTCCACCGGGATGCGTACGGTCAGGTCCTCGGTACGCGCGACATGCTCGACCGCGCGGGTCAGCCCGTCCACCGGCCGCAGCCCCGCCCTGGCGACCCAGAGACCGGCGGCGCCCGCCCCGAGCACACCGATGCCCGCGACGGCGGTGAGCAGCAGCGCGAGGCGGTTCAGCGAGGTGTCGGTCTCGGCGAGGGGACGCGACACGGAGATCGCGACCGGGCCGATCGCCCGGATGGTGACATGGGTGGAGCGCACCCGGACCTGTGCGCCGCTGTCGGTGGTGCTGTCGTGCAGGGACGGCCCTTCGGTGCCCCGCGCGACCGCCAGGTCCTGCGCCTGGATCTTCACCGGCTGGGAGTCGGGTTCGACGCAGCGCACCCCGTCGGCGGTGACCACCTGCACATAGGCGAAGGCGGGCTTGTCCGTGGTGGCGGTGGACCCGCAGTTGTTCAGCGCCGCCTGGACGGCGCTGGTGGAGGCCTCGCTCCGCTCCAGTGACGTGTTCAGCTCGCTGTAGAGCTGGTTACGGGTGAGCAGCCAGCACGCGACGGCGGCCGCCGCCACCGCGAGCGCGACCGCCGAGGCGACCAGCAGGGCGAGCCGGGAGCGCAGCGGCAGGGTACGGAGCCGGTGGACGACGCGGCGCATCGCGCCCGTACCTCCGGGGCCCAGAGCGGTCGCACCGCCCGCACCACCGCCCGCACCGCTCACTCGGGACCGCCCGGAGTCACGTCGGCGCGCAACGCGTACCCCACCCCGCGCACGGTGTGGACCAGGCGCGGTTCGCCGCCGCTCTCGGTCTTTCTGCGCAGGTACATCACATACACGTCGAGCGAGTTCGAGCTCGGCTCGAAGTCGAAGCCCCAGACCGCCTTGAGGATCTGCTCGCGGGTGAGCACCTGCCGGGGGTGCGCCAGGAACATCTCCAGCAGCGTGAATTCGGTACGGGTCAGCTCCACCCGCCGGTTGCCGCGCATCACTTCGCGGGTCGTCAGGTCCATCCGCAGGTCGGCGAAGGCGAGTACGTTGTCGTCGGGCAGGTCCCCCGTGGACGCCGCGTACGAGCTGCGCCGCAGCAGCGCGCGGATCCGGGCGAACAGCTCGTCCAGCTCGAAGGGCTTGACCAGGTAGTCGTCGGCGCCGGCGTCCAGCCCCGTGACGCGGTCACCCACCGTGTCGCGGGCGGTCAGCATCAGGATCGGCACCTTCGACCCCGCGGCGCGGAGCCGGCGGGCCGCCGTCAGGCCGTCCATCCGGGGCATCTGGATGTCGAGCACGATCAGATCCGGTGTGTACGCCTCGGCCCTGGTGAGGGCGTCGATGCCGTCGACGGCGACCTCGGTCCCGTACCCGTCGAAGGCGAGGCTGCGCTGGAGCGCCTCACGTACGGCGGGTTCGTCGTCGACGATCAGGATGCGTTGCGGATCGCCTTCGGCGGCACTCATGTCGATTCATCCTCGTCAGCTCGGCGGGCGCGGCGGGTGCGGTGCTGGTTCGGTCAGCTTCTACAGAGCCTACGGAGTTACGGGGTGCTGGTCAGCGTCGCCCGGTGGCGGCGCGGCGCCGGGCCTTGCGGCTCTTGCGTACGGGCCCGGTCGCGGGGGCGGTCTCCGGCGCGCGCTCGGCGCGCTCGCCCCGTGTGCCTCGTGCGCTGGGCTCGTCGCGTACCGGAGCCGCGGTCGCCGCGAGTTCCTGCGCCAGGTCCAGCGGGAGGGCCAGGTCGGCCGGTCCCGCGAGACGCCTGACGGTGATCCGGGTGGGGGGCATGCGCTGCTCCTCGATGGGGGGCGGGGTCAGTTGTTGCTGCCGCCGTCGCGCAGCGATCCGAGGTCGGCCTTGACGGTGTCGACCGGGATGGCGAAGCCGAGGCCGACGCTGCCGGCCGAGCTGGAGTCGCCGCCGCCGGCGCCGCCCGAGCTGGAGTCCGAACTCGCCGAGAACATCGCGGAGTTGATGCCGATGATCTGGCCGCTCATATTGATCAGGGCACCGCCGGAGTTGCCGGGGTTGAGCGAGGCGTCGGTCTGGAGCGCCTTGTAGGTGGTCGTCGACGAGCCCGTGTCACCGTTGAACTGCTGTCCGCCGAACTGGAACGGCCAGTTGCCGTCGCCGCCGCCGAATCCGCCGCCGCCCTGCCCCTGGCCGCCGCCCTGCCCCTGGCCCTGCCCCTGGTCCTGGCTCTGCCCCTGGCCCGGGTCCTTCGCGACGGTGACATCCCGGTCGAGGGCCGAGACGATGCCGCTGGTGACCGTGCCGGTCAGACCCTCGGGGGAGCCGATCGCCACCACCTGGTCGCCGACCCGCACCTGGCTGGAGCTGCCGAGCGTGGCCGTCTTCAGGCCGCTCGCCCCGTCCAGCTTGATGAGCGCGAGGTCCTTGCCGGGGTCGGTGCCCACGACCTGCGCGGTGTACGTCTTACCGGTGCTGAGCTGCACCTTCACCGTCGAGGCGCCGGAGATCACATGGTTGTTGGTGACGATCTGGCCGTCGGAGGTGACGATCACACCGGCGCCTGTGGACTGCCCGGCGTCGGAGGTCGCGTTGATCTCGACGATGGAGGGGGACACGGCGGCGGCGACGCCGGCGACCGTACCGTTGCTGCTCTGCGCGACGGTCGTACCGCTGACGCCGAGGCTCCCGCCGTTGCCGCCGTTGCCGGAGACGTGCTCGACGAGGGACGCCGTACCGCCGCCGACGACCGCCGCCGCTATGGCGACCGCGGCGAGCAGCGAGACGGGGCGCCGTGCCCTGCGGGCGTGGACGGCGGGTGCGTACGCGGGCGGCGGCGGGTACGACGCGTTGCCGAACGCGTCGAACGGCTGCTGCGGCTGCTGCGGCTGGGGCTGCGCGTACTGCGACTGCTGGTACTGGGGCTGCTGGAATGCCGGCTGCTGATCGTCGTTGTCGTGGCCGCCGCGGCGGAAGAAGTTCGTCATGCGATTGACTGTCGGCGCTGGACATGAGAACCGGCTGAGGACGTCCTGAGAAGCCCGACAGAACCTCGTATGCCCGATATAAAGGCCGGGCGGCCGGACCCCGCGTGGGGCCCTCGCGTAGGACCTTAAGAACCTACGCGCAGCCGCAGGAGCGCCGCACGATCAGCGCGGACGGGAACTGCTTGACCCGCTCCCGCCGCGACCCCGCCACCCGCAGCCCGTCGTCCAGCACCAGGTCCACGGCGGCGCGCGCCATCGCGGGACGGTCGGAGGAGATCGTCGTCAGCGGCGGATCGGTGAGCCCGGCCTCCTTGACGTCGTCGAAACCGGCCACCGCCAGCTCGCCGGGCACATCGAGCCGCAGCTCACGCGCGGCCCGCAGCACGCCGATCGCCTGGTCGTCGGTGGAGCAGAAGATCGCCGGGGGTCTGTCGGGTCCTGCGAGCAGCTTCAGGGCGACGAGATAGGCGTCGTACCGGTTGTACGGGGCCTGGAACAGGCGCCCCTCCAGCGACTTGCCCGACTCCAGCATCGCGCGCCGCCAGCCCTCCACGTGGTCGGCCACCGGGTCGCCGACGGTCGGGGTGAAGTCGAGACCGCCGAGGCACGCGACGTACGGATGGCCGTGCTCCAGCAGGTGGCGGGTGGCGAGCTGCGCGCCGCCGATGTCGTCCGTGACGACAGCCACGTCGTCGATGGCCTCGGGACGCTCGTGCAGCAGCACGACGCGGGCGTCCCAGGCCTCGATCTCGGCGGCGGCGCGTTCACTCACACCCTTGCTGACCAGGATCAGCCCCGAGACCCGCATGCCGAGGAACGCCCGCAGGTAGTGCACTTCGCGCTCGTCGCGGTAGTCGGAGTTGCCGACCAGGACCATCTTTCCGCGCTCGTCGGCGGCCTGTTCGACCGCGTGCGCCATCTCGGCGAAGAACGGCTGCCGGGCGTCGGGGACGATCATCCCTATCAGGTCCGTACGGCGCGAAGCCATGGCCTGGGCGACCCGGTCGGGCCGGTACCCCAGCTCCTTGATCGCGGCGAGTACCCGCTCGCGCGTGGCCGGGGCGACCGGCCTCGGTCCGTTGTTGATGACATAGCTGACGACCGCGGTCGAAGTCCCCGCCAGTCGTGCCACATCGTCCCGCGTCACCTTGGCCACGCGCGGCAGTCTACGCGTGATGACCTACCTCTTGGCAGGCCGTACCACCGCTTCCCGTTCGCTGTCCCGCGCGGTCTCCGGCTCGGCCGGCCGCTCGTCGGACCTGCCGTTGTGCGACCCGTCGTGCGACCCGTTGCGCGGTGCGTCGTGCGGCTCGTTCGCGGGTGCTGTACGGGGTGCTTCGGCGCGTTCGCTCCGGTCGGCCTTCTCCGGGGCGACGAAGCGGTAACCGACGTTGCGTACGGTCCCGATGAGCGACTCGTGCTCGGGGCCGAGCTTGGCGCGGAGCCGTCGTACGTGGACGTCGACCGTCCGCGTACCGCCGAAGTAGTCGTACCCCCAGACCTCTTGCAGGAGCTGGGCCCGGGTGAAGACCCTGCCGGGGTGCTGGGCGAGGTACTTGAGCAGCTCGAACTCCTTGAAGGTCAGGTCGAGGACCCGCCCCTTGAGTTTCGCGCTGTAGGTCGCCTCGTCCACCGACAGATCGCCGTTGCGGATCTCCATGGGGGAGTCGTCGGTCGAGATCTGCTGCCTCCCCATGGCCAGCCGCAGGCGCGCCTCGACCTCGGCTGGTCCCGCCGTGTCGAGCAGCACGTCGTCGATGCCCCAGTCGGCGGTGACGGCGGCGAGCCCGCCCTCCGTCACCACGAGGATCAGGGGGCAGCCGGGTCCGGTGGACCTCAGGAGCTGGCAGAGCGACCGCACTTGTGGCAGGTCGCGCCGGCCGTCGATCAGAATGACATCGGCACCAGGGGTGTCGACGAGGGCGGGTCCCTCGGCGGGGGCGACCCGTACGTTGTGGAGCAGCAGTCCGAGAGCGGGGAGCACCTCCGTCGACGGCTGGAGGGCGTTGGTCAGGAGCAGCAGAGAACTCATCGCCGCTCACCTGCCTGAGCCGGACTGTGGTCGTTCGCGTTTCGCTTGCCCATTACGTCGGTTCCTCCTCGGTCCCTGCGAGGACGTATGCGGCACTGCTGGTACTGCGGGTACTGCTGGTCGTACTGGTCCTGCTGATGGTGCTGGTCCTGCTGGTAATGCCGTATTCCGCCGCCCGCACGTTCTGATGCGACTGTTCATCTGTCTGTAACATTGAGCGGGAAACACAAAAGGACCCGGGGGCGACGGTGCCCGGATCCTCTTCGCAGCAGAATAGCCCACATGTGCTCCGCTTCAGAGGGTCAAGACCGCAGATCATCCGTTCTTCGGCTCGCTCCGGGTGCCCTGCGTACGGTCCTCAGGACCGCCGACGGGGTTCAGGTCGAGGCGGTGTACGAGCCGTGTACAGCGGGTTTCGCACCGGATCCGGAGCCCGGGCACGGGACGGCGATCGTGGTCGCCCACGGGTTCTCCGGTTCAGTCGAACGGCCCGCCGTACGGCGTGCGGCGCAGGTGTTTCTACGGCAGGCCTCCGTGCTGACCTTCTCCTTCCGGGGGCACGGCCGGTCGGGTGGCCGCTCCACGGTCGGCGACCGCGAGGTGTTCGATCTGGCGGCCGCGACGGAGTGGGCGCGGTCGCTGGGGCATGAGCGGGTCGTGACGGTCGGCTTCTCGATGGGCGGCTCCGTCGTGCTCCGGCACGCGGCGCTGCACAAGGACCGGCCGGAGAGCAGGACCGACGCCGTGGTGGCTGTGAGCGCCCCGGCGCGCTGGTACTACCGGGGTACGGCGCCGATGCGCCGGCTGCACTGGGTGGTGACCCGGCGGGCGGGACGGCTGGTCGGCCGTTACGGGCTGCGCACCCGCATCCACCACAAGGACTGGGATCCGGTGCCGCTGTCGCCGGTCGAGTCGGTCCCGCTGATCGCCCCGACCCCGCTGCTCATCGTGCACGGCGACCGCGACCACTACTTCCCGCTCGACCACCCGTACATGCTGGCGGACGCCGGACCTGCCGAGTTGTGGGTGGAGCCGGGCATGGGGCACGCGGAGAACGCGTCGGACGAGGCGCTGCTGGCCCGGATCGGGGACTGGCTGAGGAAGGAGTAGCCCTCAGCGTCGTTCATCATGGGACCCGACGAAAGGAGTCCGCGATGGCAGCGGGCACGATCCGGTACTGGGCCGCGGCCAAGGCGGCGGCGGGCATCGCGGAGGAGCCGTACGCCGCCGAGAACCTGGCCGAGGCGCTCGAAACCGTACGCGTGGAGCACCCGGGCGAGCTGGTCCGCGTACTCCAGCGGTCCTCGTTCCTTGTCGACGGTGACCCCGTGGGTGGTCGTGGACATGAGACCGTACGGCTTGCCGAGGGCGGCACGGTCGAGGTGCTCCCGCCGTTCGCAGGAGGGTGAACCGCACACGATGAGCGACGATCAGCAGTATCCGTACGGGCAGAACCCCGGTCAGGGGCCCCAGCCCCAGCCCGGGCAGTACGGGCCTGGGGAGTACGGACCCGGGCAGTCCGCGCCCGGACAGCCCGCGCCCGGGCAGTACGGGCAGCCGCACGCGCCGTACGACCCGCACCAGGAGCCCGGCGCCGCCGAGCGGCCTCAGGTCCCGCAGGGCTGGGCCGGGACGCAGGGCCAGGGGCACGGCTACGGGGAAGGGCAGGCCGAGGCCGCCGCCCAGACGTGGGAGGGCCAGACCTGGGACACGTCGTACCAGCCGCTCGTCCAGAACCAGCACCCCCGGCACCCGGAGGCCGAGTACCGGCCCCGGCACGCGCAGCAGGCGCGGCACGCGGCGGCACCGGCGGGTCCCGGGGTTCCGGCGGCTCCGGGTGTGCCCGGTGTGCCCGGTGTTCCCGGTGCGGGGGCCGCCGCCGAGACCGCGTATCTGCCTCCGCTTGCGGCTCAACAGACACCCGGGGCACCCGTGGCCCCCGGACAACAGCCCATGCAGCCGTACGGGCAGGCGCCCGC
>NZ_JTHL01000001.1:5055780-5060042 GCF_000818195.1 Streptomyces sp. 150FB
CCGTCCCGGGAGCACCGGGCACCCCGGGCACCCCGGCGGCCGGCGCCCCGCTCACCGGCCCCGGCTCCGCCGGTTACAGCGCCCCCACCACCATGGGCAACGCCCGCATCACCGACGCCCAGCGCGCCCGGGCCGAGGGCCGCTCGCCGATCATCCCGCCCGGCATGCAGCCCGCCGGGCTCACCGCTCTGCTCGGCCTGCTGCTGGCCGGTGGCGCCGCGGTGGGCCCGTACGCGCTGATCGTGCCGCTCGTAGTGCTCCAGGCGGTCACGGCGGCCGGCTGGTTCCGGTTGAACGGCATGTGGCCGGCCAGACAGGGCATCGCGCTCGCTTTCCTGGGTGGGCTCGTCTCCGACGCCGCGCTGCTCATCGCGGGGAAGGACAACGCGCCTGCCGCGATCATCGGCACGCTCGGTGTCTGGGTGCTGCTCGTGGTGGTCCTCCAACTGCGCAGCCGCGCGGACGCCGACGAGCGGATGCAGGGCCTGATGGCCACCGTCGCCTCCGCCGCCCTCGCGATCCTCGCCACCGGCCATCTCGGTGCCCTCCCTGACGCGGTGATCGTGGGCGGGGTGGCGGTCGCCGCCGCCACGGTCGCCCGCGCGCTGCCGCTGCCGGCGATCGCCTCCGTAGTCGTGGCGCTGCTCGTCGCGGCCGGAGCGGGGTTCGTCGCGGGCGGCTTCACCGACCTGGGCTCCGGCGGCGCGCTGCTGGGCCTGGGCGCCGGAGTGTGCGCGCTGGTGGGGCTGCGCGCGGCGAGTTACGACTATCCGTCGCGATTCGTGCACATGACAGCGGGCGTGGCACTGCCGCTCACGGCCGCGGCCCCCGCCGTCTATCTGCTGGGCCGCGTACTGACCTGAGGCAGGCGCCTGCCTCAGGTCAGTACGCGGCAGCGGGCGCGGGAGCGGGCGGGGTCGGCCTGATCGCGGGGCCGTCACCCGCCCGGGTTAGGCTCACGGTCGTCAGGGGGCTGGTACGACCAGGGTGGGGGACACCGAGCAATGCGTGCACTGCGAATACTGCTGATTCTCGTAGTAGTTCTGGGCGGGCTCTTCGTGGCCGCCGACCGGCTGGCGGTGTCGTTCGCCCAGGGGCAGGTCGCGGACAAGCTCCAGCAGAGCCAGGGGCTCGATGCCAAGCCCGATGTGTCCATCAAGGGATTCCCGTTCCTCACGCAGATCGTGGGCGGCTCGCTGGACGAGGTCGACATCAGCCTCGGCAGTGTCAACGCCACGGCCGGCGGCCAGTCGGTGGTGGTGACCGATGTCCGGGCCGTGCTGAAGGACGTCGCGATCGACAGCAGCTTCTCGTCCGCCACGGCGGCCGAGGCGAACGGCTCGGCGCGCGTCTCGTACGCGGAGCTGGGCAAGTCGGCGCCCAAGGGCGCGACCGTCGGCTACGCGGGCCCCGACCGGGCCGCAAAGGGGCAGGTCAAGGTCTCGGGCCCGGTGACCGACGTACTCGAAGGCGCCGACATACCGGTTCCGGACCCCGTGAAGTCCCTGCTGTCGGGCAAGAAAATCACCGTCTACTGCACGGTGTCGCTGGCGGACGGCAACACGGCCAAGTTCAACGCGGTCGACGTCGACGAGCTGCCGGTGCCGGGCCTGGACGACCAGGTGAAGGGTCTGATCAACGCGTACAAGCTGAAGATCGACGGACTGCCGACGACCATCAAGCTCGACAAGGTCGCGGCGACGCAGGACGGCCTTCAGTTCACCGGCACGGGTACGGACGTCTCGCTCACAAGCTGAAGCCGGCTGTCCGGCTGTCAGGCCGACCGGCCTCCGGGGCCGACGGGCCCCGAACATCCCGAGCATCCCGAGCGGCCGAACGCCCCGGACTTTTCAGTCCGGGGCGTTTATCTCATATTCTGGGCGATCCCGTCTCACCATGCGACACACCGGTGACATGGGGACCGGGACGTCCTTACGATCGACTCCATGAAGCGTCAGGCGGATCTCACGAAGCGGCGGGCAGTAGACCTGTGCCGCGTCTCCGCCATGCTCTGTCGCACTTTCTGAGCGGGCTCTCCGGCATTTTCAGCCACGTATCGTCCCGCGTCCCCCGGGCCCTCGGACCACTGTCAGGGCCACCCCGCGCCGTACGCGGGCTTTCGTGCCTCGGGCCCGGAAGCCGCCCCCACGCACCATCTCGCCGCACACTGCCCCGGAGGAGAAACAGCATGAGCCGCAGCGACGTTCTCGTAGACGCTGACTGGGTCGAGGCCCACATCGACGACCCGAAGGTCGTCATCGTCGAGGTCGACGAAGACACCTCGGCGTACGACAAGAACCACATCAAGAACGCTGTGAAGATCGACTGGAAGTCCGACCTCCAGGACCCGGTCCGTCGCGACTTCATCGACCAGGAGGGCTTCGACAAGCTCCTCTCGGCCAAGGGCATCGGCAACGACGACACCGTCATCCTCTACGGCGGCAACAACAACTGGTTCGCGTCCTACGCGTACTGGTACTTCAAGCTGTACGGCCACGACTCCGTCAAGCTCCTCGACGGTGGCCGCAAGAAGTGGGAACTGGACTCCCGCGACCTGGTCGAGGCCGTCCCCTCGCGCCCGGCCACCTCGTACAAGGCCAAGGCCCAGGACACCTCGATCCGCGCCTTCCGTGACGACGCCGTCGCCGCGATCGGCACGCAGAACCTGGTCGACGTGCGCTCGCCCGACGAGTTCAGCGGCAAGCTGCTCGCCCCGGCGCACCTCCCGCAGGAGCAGTCGCAGCGTCCGGGTCACATCCCGTCCGCGCGCAACATCCCGTGGTCCAAGAACGCCAACGACGACGGCACCTTCAAGTCGGACGACGAGCTGAAGGAGCTGTACGCGGAGGAGCAGGTCGACCTGTCGAAGGACACCGTCGCCTACTGCCGCATCGGTGAGCGTTCCGCGCTCACCTGGTTCGTGCTGCACGAGCTGCTCGGTGTCCCGAACGTCAAGAACTACGACGGTTCCTGGACCGAGTACGGCTCGCTCGTCGGTGTCCCGATCGAGCTGGGCGCCGCCAAGTAGTCAGCGGTCCGTCGTCTGTCACAATCGCCCGATCCGGAGGACTGAACAGTATGTGTGGAGCAAAGGCCGGCGGCCCCGACGCCTCGACGATCAAGCCCGGTGAGACCACGATCCAGGGTTCCGTGACCCGCGACGGCGAGCCCGTCACCGGTTACGTACGCCTGCTCGACTCGACCGGTGAGTTCACGGCGGAGGTGCCCACCTCGGCCACCGGCCAGTTCCGCTTCTACGCAGCCGAGGGCACGTGGACCGTGCGCGCCCTCGTCCCCGGTGGCACGGCCGACCGTACGGTCGTCGCGCAGACCGGCGGCCTCTCCGAGGTCGCGATCGCTGTCTGAGTACCTCCGGTATCTGTCCGGTATCTCTCCGGTACCGTGACCGGCGCATTAGGCTCACACATGTGACCGGCCGAAGGGCCGCACCCCAGGGGGTTGGACGCTCTCACTGGACGGGGTGCGGCCCTTCGTGCCGTCCGCGTGCGGTCACTGCGGGTGTCGCCGCGTGCTGTCGCCGCGGGGTGTCCGTTTCGTGATGTTCGGACGTACGGTGGAGGCATGTACACACGGCGCCGTCGCGTCTATTTCATACTCATGGGCGGGTGTCTGTTTCTCTTCGTCTCCGCCTGGGCTTTCGTGCGTATCTGGTCGATCCCGGCCGCCGTCGGCCTCTGTGTGGTCGCTCTGGCCATCCCGCCGATCGCCGCGATGGTCGGTAACAGCAGGAGCAGGGACGACCGCTGGTGGGACGAGCCGAAGGACGACGAAGCCCCGCCGGACCGTAAGCCCGACGACTGGTCCGAGGACTGGTCGGGCGACCGGTCGGACGAGCGGGACGACAAGCACCGCCGTCGCCGTCAGTAGTTCTCGTTCAGTAGCGCTGGTTCCTCAGTTCTGGTTTCCCCTGACTCCCCGGACTCCCCTAACTTCTTGTTGTTTTCCTGTCGATTCGGGCCGGTGAGTCCGCCGCCGAATGGCTGTCTTCCGGGCGACACGCACGGACCCCGGTGGTCTTCTACGGGTGTGCGCCGCCCCGGCTTCCGCCGGGCGGGACCCGCCGCCGGCCGCTGTGCTCGGCGCGCGGAACACACCCTCCTCGTGACAGGAACTCCCTCATGCAGGTCCACCGCATTGCCGTCGCGTCCCTCGCCACCGGTCTGATCCTGCTCGGCGGTACGGGGGCTGCGTACGCGGCCCCGACCGCTCACGCCGCCCCCGGGGCCCCCGCCGACGCCGCG
>NZ_JTHL01000001.1:5060067-5075346 GCF_000818195.1 Streptomyces sp. 150FB
CGAGCGCCGCCGCTGCCGCCACCTCGGCCACGGCGACGGCTGCCGCCGTCACGTCCTGCGCCGCCGCGTAACGATCCGCCGGGCACTCGGCTGATGGGGCTCCAAGTCCTCGCGTCCCACAGTCAGTTGGTGCATCAGCCGGTTAGCCGGCCGGTCAGTAGACGAGCGCCTGCACGCCGTCGGCCATGATCTCGCTGACGAAGACCTGCGCGCCCGCGATCCGTACCCCGTCGAGCACATCCTTCTGCGCGATGTCCCGCCGCGCCGCGCACTGCGTGCAGAGTGTGATTCCGCCCCCGGCCAGGATCGATTCCATGAGATCCGGCAGCGGTGCCGAGTGCGGCAGTTCGAACTCGGCGGCCCTGCCGGGCAGCGCGAACCACGCGGATTCCCCCGTCAGCCACAGCGAGACCTCGACCCCGCTGGCGACGGCCACGGCCGCCACCGTGAAGGCCTGGGAACAGCGCTCGGGCGCATCGGCCCCAGCGGTCACTTTGATCACGAGTTTCTTCGCCGGATTCATATATCGAACTGTAATGCGCTGAGCTACAACCCCCTTCTCCCCTCGCAGGTCAGGAGTGTGCGCGTGTAATGGAACGCGCGCTTCAGGCCTTGTGAGGTCCCCTTGGAAAATTTCCCAGCTCCGGAGCCGGCAGGCCCCCCGGAGCCACCCCGGCCGGCCTTCGCGCCGGTCGCCCCGCTCCCGCGCCGAAGACGCGGGCGTACGGCGCTGATCATCGCGGTCGCCGCGGTGTTCGGCATCGTCGGCGGAACGGCCACCGGATACGCGGTCCAGGCCGACCGCCCGCCGACCCCGTTGGCCGCCCTGTCCCAGCCGGACCTGGCGTACCCGGCGAAGCCGCTGCCGCCGGGGAAGGCAGCGGACGCCCTGTCGTCCGACGGGACCGGCCTCGTCAAGACGGACGGCGATCTGCGCAAGCTGCTGCTGAGCAAGCCGGCAGGCGCTCGCTACTCCAAGGCGCCCTGGATCGTGGACGGTTGGTCGTCGCTGACCACCTACGCCGCCGGTGCGGGGAGTCCGGACATGATGTTCGAGTTCCTGGCGGACAAAGAGCTGCGCAGGATCGCCTCCCGGTCCTGGGACTCGGACGGTAACCGTCAGTCGAGCATTGATCTTCTCCAGTTCCGGGCCGGAGACAGCAACGGCGGCCTCGACTTCCTCACGGACCAGATGAGCTTTGTCACCGCGCCCGTCTCCGACGGCGGAACGGGCAGCGGGGGCAAGCCGATCGGAGACAGTGACACCGACTCCTTCTGGCTGTACCCGCAGCCGGGTTCTCTGCCGTTCTACCGGGCCCGCGCGCTCGCGCAGCGCGGCGGCGTGGTGATGGACATCAACGTCTTCGACACCGAGCCGATCAGCGAGAAGTACATCAGGACGCTGGCCGAGAGACAGTTGGAGCGGCTGTGAACGACGACATGGACACCCAGCAGGCACAGCAGCAACAGCAGGCACCCGCCTCCGTCCCCACCGCCGTGCGCCGCCGCCGGTTCCTCGGTGTGGCACTACCCACCCTGCTCGTCCTCGGAGCGCTCGGCGGCGGGATCGGATACGTCAAGGTCACCGTCGACGCGGCCGACAGGACCGCCCCCACGACGGTGTGGAAGGACACGCGGCACAAGGTCAGCAGGGACCCGGCGGAGAACGCGGAACAGGGTCGTACGGACAACGACCTCAGCCGCCAACTGCTGCCGGTCCCCGCCGGCTTCCGGCTCGGTCCCGACTCGGCGGAGTTCGGCAACGACAGTCTCATCAACGAGGCGCAGGCGGACGCGCTCCTGAGGTCGATGGCGAACGGGCTCTCCGGCGAAGCGCGCCGGTCGGTGGACAAGGAGATCGACAAGTGGGGCGTCAAGGGCGTCGCCGAGCGGGTGTACCTCGCGCTCAGCGACGACCTCGTGGTTGACGTGGCCGTCGGCCGGCTGGCGGGCCCCGAGGTGGCCCGTCAGTGGTACGAGGCGGCCTCACACCCCTATGTGGGCGGACGGAAGGGGCCCACGGTCGACGGCCACACCCACGTCACCTGCGAGCTGGCGCCGAAGGACACGAAGGTCGAGCTCGACGCCATGAACTGCGCGGCGTACAAGGGCGACCTGACCCTCAACGTCAGCGCCAGTGGGGTCAAGCCGTTCAGGTCCTCCGACGTCGCCGAACTGGTCGGCGACCAGCTCGACCACATCGCATCCCCGGGGAAGTCCATATGACCGAGCAACTCACCCCGGAGCCCGAAGCGGCGCCGCGGCCCGAGCTCGCGCCCGCGCCCGCCGTTCTCCCCCCGCTGCTGTCGCAAGCACCGCCGCTGCCTGCGCCTCCCCGGCCTCCCCGCGGTGCGCTGCGCGCCGTCGCGCGCTGGACGGCCGCCGTACTTGTCTGCGGTGTCCTCGGCACCGGCACCGCCTTCGGCATCGCTCGCCTGGACCGTACGGACGTACCGGGCCTCGCGACCGCCGACGACGGCCGCTGGGACTATCCCGAGCTCTCCCTCCCCGCGCTGCCCGCCGGATCCCCGCGCCCGTTCAGCTATGCCAACAAGGCCGAGACCCATCACGCGGACCTGCGCGAGCTGCTGCTGCCCGCCCCGGCCGGAGCCACCGCCGACAAGAAGCTGGCGGGAGGGTGGGTGAGCGTCGACCAATACGTGTCCGCCTACGCGGTTGAACAGCGCCCCCGCCTCAAGGAGGCGCTGCGTCACGACGGCGTACGGCACGTGGCCGCTCGCGGCTGGACCATGCCGGACGGCACCGTCTCACGTGTGTACCTGCTCCAGTTCGAGTCGGTCGCGTTCACGGCGGAGTTCGTGCAGGACGGCATCGGCTACGTCATCAGCGCCGGAGTCCCCCTCGCGGCCGCGCCCGAGGCCGTGCTGGACGAGCAGTGGAGCAAGACCACACAGGTGCGGGGCACCCGTACCGCCGCGTACACCGAACCGAAGCCGTACGGTGCCACGCAGGTCCGCCAGGGGTACATACGGGCCGGTGACACCCTCGCGCTCGTCGTCAACGAGAAGAAGGGCGGAGCCGCCGCCGTGCCCTTCCACCAGACGATGATTCTGCAGACCCAGCTCCTCGGCTGAACCTCGGGAAGAGGGCCGGGCGCCCACCCATTAGGCTGGGACCCGGCCCTGCCCGCCCCACCGCTCATCCGAGGAGCACCCCGTGCTTGAGGACGTCTACACTTCCCTGCTCGTCCTGGTCTGCGTCGGCGTCCTCGCCTTCGCCGCCCTGGTGGTGAAGAAGCTCTACCAGGGCCAGCGCTGACCACCACCGGCCGCCTCCGCCGCTCGTCACCGCCCGCCGCCACTACAGATCGCCTGAGCCGTACTCATGATCGAGATCCCGTCCGACCTGCATCCGGACCTTGTCCCCCTCGCCTTCCTCCTCGGCAACTGGGAAGGGGTCGGCGTCTTCGACTTCCCCGGTGACGAGAAGGCCAACTTCGGCCAGGAAGTGACCTTCAGCCACGACGGCCGGGACTTCCTCGAGTACGTCTCGCACACCTGGTCGCTCGACGCCGAGGGCCAGAAGGTCAAGCCGATCGAGTCCGAGTCCGGCTTCTGGCGCATCGACAAGGACCGCAAGGTCGAGGTCGTCATGGTCCGTGACCAGGGCGTCGTCGAGATCTGGTACGGCGATCTTGGCGCCCAGAAGCCGCAGATCGACCTGGTCACCGACGCGGTGGCCCGTACGGCTGCCTCCGGGCCGTACAGCGGTGGCAAGCGGCTCTACGGCTATGTGAACAGCGACCTGATGTGGGTGGGCGAGAAGTCCACCCCCGAGGTTCCGCTGCGGCCGTACATGTCGGCGCATCTGAAGAAGGTCGTCTCCCCCGACCAGGTCGCGGCCTGGGCCAAGGACCTCGGCGACCTCCCGGACGACGGCATCGCCTTCTTCAAGTAGGCGCCCCCGCACGTGGGCGCCCGGAGTCCGCTCCGCCTCATCTGTTACACGCACGGTCCGCCCCGCGCGTGATCCTGCCTACACTGGGGGCGTGGTGAGCATCGACTGGAAGACCGATCTGCGGCAGCGCGGCTACCGGCTGACGCCCCAGCGCCAGCTTGTGCTCGAAGCGGTCGACTGCCTCGAACACGCGACGCCCGACGACATTCTCTCCGAGGTGCGCAAGACCGCCTCCGGGGTCAACATCTCCACCGTCTACCGGACCCTGGAGCTGCTGGAGGAGCTGGACCTCGTCTCGCACGCCCACCTCGGGCACGGTGCGCCGACGTACCACCTCGCCGACCGCCACCATCACATCCACATGGTGTGCCGGGACTGTACGAACGTCATAGAGGCGGACATCGACGTCGCCGCCGACTTCACCGCCAAGCTGCGCGAGACCTACGGCTTCACGACGGACATGAAGCACTTCGCCATTTTCGGCCGCTGCGAGAGCTGCTCGGCCCGCGCCGCGAACGGTGAGTAGGAGCGTGCGGGAGCGAGTCGTACGCTTGCCGGTATGCAGCGAGATTCAGCGAACAGCCCTTTGCTTTCCCTGCCAGGAGCCGTAGCCGCCGAGGGACCGGACGAAGGTGTCGCGGCGCACTACGGCGGTCTGTTCCCCGAACAGCGCGCGCTCGCCGACGGCAAGGGCCTGGTGGACCTCTCGCACCACGGCGTGGTCACCGTCACCGGCGACGACCGGCTGACCTGGCTGCACCTGCTGCTCACCCAGCACGTCAGCGAGCTTCCCGCCGGACAGGCGACGGAAGCGCTGATCCTGTCGGCGAACGGCCACATCGAGCACGCGCTCTACCTCGTGGACGACGGCGCGACGACCTGGATGCATGTCGAGCCCGGCACCGCGGAGGCGCTGGTCGCCTACCTGGAGTCGATGAAGTTCTACTACCGGGTCGAGGTGGCGGACCGTACGGACGACTTCGCCCTCGTACACCTCCCGGCCGGATCGATCGCCGAGGTGCCGGAGGGGTCGGCCGTACGGGAGACCCCGTACGGCAGGGACGTCTTCCTGCCGCGCGCCGAGCTGGAGACGTACGCGGGCGCGCACGGCCCGCTCGTGGGACTGCTCGCGTACGAGGCGCTGCGCATCGAGGGCCACCGGCCGCGCCTCGGCTTCGAGACCGACCACCGGACCATCCCGCACGAGCTGGGCTGGATCGGGAGCGCCGTGCACCTGGAGAAGGGCTGCTACCGGGGCCAGGAGACCGTGGCGCGCGTCCACAACCTGGGGAAGCCGCCGCGCAGGCTCGTATTCCTGCACCTGGACGGCAGCGAGGTGCTGCTGCCCGGGCACGGGACGCCCGTACGGCTGGCGGCGGACGGCGAGGAGGGGCGCCAGCTCGGCTTCATCACGTCGTCGGCCCGCCACCACGAGCTGGGGCCGATCGCGCTGGCCCTGGTCAAGCGCAATGTGCCGGTGGACGCCGAGCTGATGGCGGGGGACACGGCGGCGGCGCAGGAAGCGGTCGTCGAGGCCTGAGACTTCTGAGATCCGGGTCTCAGATTTCGAGCTGGAGCGTGAACGGGCCGTGATTCGTGAGCGAGACGCGCATGTCCGCTCCGAACCGGCCCGTCTCCACCTTGGCCCCCAGCGCGCGCAGCCGCGCCACCACCTCGTCGACCAACGGCTCGGCCACCGCTCCCGGCGCCGCGGCGTTCCAGGTGGGCCGGCGGCCCTTGCGCGCGTCCCCGTAGAGGGTGAACTGCGAAATCACCAGGAGCGGCCCATTCGTATCCGAACAGGACTTCTCGCCCTCCAGGATCCGCATCGTCCAGAGCTTGTTGGCGAGCAGCGCCGCCTTCTCCTTCGTGTCCTCGTGGGCCACTCCCACCAGCACACACAGTCCTTCGCCGGCGATCTCGCCGACCGTTTCGGTCCCTGACTCCGTGACGACGTCGACGCGCGCGCCGTCCACTCTCTGCACCACTGCACGCATGGCGGCCAATCTACCGGGGGCCGAACGGGTGCAGAGTGCCCGCACGTGCAGGTGCATGAGTGGCACGATGCAGGGAGGCGGTGCGTTCGCGTGCCGGTCGAGGGATGGGGAGTACGCGTGATGAACACTTCTGGCGCCGGGCCGCGGCCCGGTCCCGTACCGACGACCCGTACCACCAGCGGTACGGGCGTCACCGGTGCGGGCAATACCGCCGGCGGAACTCCTGGTGGCACTCCCGGTGGCACTCCCGGCGTTCCGGGCCGTGCGGCGGGCCGGGTCCCGGGCGGTGTCCCGAAGGCTCAGGGGATGCGCCCGCCCGTGCAGCGGACCGGTGTCGACCCCGCGCTGCCCGCCCCCAGACCGTACGACGTGACGGTCCTGTGCCTGCCCGAACTGCGCCTGCTGAGCCGCGACTCGCAGCGCGACGAGGCCGACCTGAGCTATCTGCGGCGGCTGCTCCAGGGGCGGATCGACATCCTGCGGGCGGAGTTGGCCCGCCGTACCGCGCCGGAGACGCCCGTCGTCGACCGGCTCTCCGAGATCCTCGCCGACGCGCCTTCGCGGCACCGCTCGTCCGCCCGCCATGTGACGCTGACGACGCCGCGCAGCGAGGAGTACCGCCGGCTGGCCGCCGAGACACTCGCCGAGGTGGAGCTGTCGGATCTGCTGGCCCGTACGGACGACGAACTGCACACGGCCATGGCGCGGCTGGTGCGCCATGAGCAGCAGATCTCGCGCCGGCGCCACAAGCTCCAGCGGACCGCGGACGATTGCAGCGCGGAAATCGCCCGCAGGTACCGTGACGGGGAAGCCCAAGTGGACGACCTGCTCACGTAGCGGCTCACGAAGCCCGCGAGGGAGGGTCGTCGAGGGTCCTGCTGCATCTGGAAGGCCGACGATGATCCCGTCCACGTCCCCGTTCACGCCCGCGTCCACCGTGCCGTCCGTCCCGCCCGTCCTCGCCGAGGACGTACGGTCCGGTTTCGTCGAGGGCCGCCACCGAGGGTCGCTGGTGCTCCTCGGCCCCGAAGGACAGGTCGAGTTGGAGCTCGGCGAGCCGGGCATCCCCGTCTTTCCCCGCTCCAGCAACAAGCCGATGCAGGCCGCCGCGGTGCTGCGGGCCGGGCTCGATCTGTCGGGGGAACGGCTGGCGCTGGCGGCGGCGAGCCACTCGGGCGAGCCCTTCCACCTCGACCTCGTCCGTACGATGCTCGCCGAGCACGGGCTGACCGCCGACGACCTCCAGACCCCGCCCGATCTGCCGGTCGACCCGGTGGAGGCTGAGGCGTATCTCACATCGGGTCGGGTACGGGACCGCGTCGCGATGAACTGCTCGGGCAAGCACACGGCGATGCTGGCGGCCTGCGTGCTCAACGGCTGGCCCAAGGAGAGCTATCTGGACCCGGCGCACCCCTACCAGAAGCTGGTGCGCATGGTGGTGGAGGAGTCGGCGGGCGAGCGGGTCGCGGCCGTCGGTACGGACGGCTGCGGCGCCCCGCTGATGGCCATCAGCCTCACCGGTCTCGCGCGTGCCTTCCGGCACTTCGTGCTGGCGGCGGAGGGCTCGGACGAGCGGCGGGTGGCGGACGCGATGCGCGCCCACCCGGAGTACGTGGCCGGCACCCGCAGGCACGACACCTGGCTGATGCGTGAGGTGCCGGGCGCGCTCTCCAAGACGGGCGCCGAGGCGGTGCAGGCGGTCGCGCTGGCGGACGGGCGGGCGCTGGCGTTCAAGATCGACGACGGCGGGGCGCGGGCGGTGGGCCCTGTGCTGGCGCGTGCGCTGGACCTGCTGGGCGTCGAGGGCGACGTGCTGCGGCGGATCGGGCGGTCGCCGCTGAGTGGCGGCGGTGTCGAGGTGGGCGGGGTACGGGCGGTGTTCTGACCGGGGGGTGTGCGGGGTCGGGCTCGGGGTCGCGGGCGGGCTCGGGCTCGCGGGCGGGCTCCGAGGCTGGTGGGAAACCCGGGTGCGGGGAAACCCGGGTGCGGCTCCGCGGGGGCGCGGCTTAGCGTGGAGGGCATGAGTCTTGAGGTCCGTCCCGTCACCGATTCCGAGTTCCCCGACTGGCACCGAGCCCTGAACACCGGGTTCCTCCGGTCGCCCGTATCTCCGGAGGAGGTGGTGTCGGGTGCCCGGTCGTACGTGGATCTGACCCGCGTCCTGGGCGCGTTCGACCGGGGACGGTGCGTGGCGACCTTCCGGTCCTTCGACCAGGAGCTGACGCTGGTCGGCGGCGCGACGCGGACCGTGGACGCGGTCACCAGCGTGACCGTGTCGCCGACCCACCGCAGGCGCGGCCTGCTCAGCCGGATGATGGCCGCCGATCTGGGGGCGGCGAAGGAGCGCGGGGACGCGCTCGCCACCCTGATCGCGGCCGAGTACCCGATCTACGGGCGGTACGGCTTCGGGCCCGCCGCCTCGCTGGCCGAGTGGAGCATCGACGTACCCCGCGCCGGCCTCGACCCGCGCTGGTCCGGCCCGGAGGACGGCGGCAGCATCGAACTGCTGGACATCGCCGACGTACCCAAGATCGGCGGCGAGTTCCACGACCGCTTCCGGGTGACCCAGCCGGGCGCGACCGACCGTAACGAGCGCTGGTGGCGGATGGAGACCGGAGCGAAGCACTCCGGTACTCCCAAGACGGAGCGGTTCTTCGCCGCGTACCGCTCGCCGGCCGGCGAGATCGAGGGCATGGCGGCCTACAGCGCCGACACGAACTGGGGCGACGTCAAACAGCCGCTGAACACCCTCACCGTCGACTGGCTGACCGCCCTGAACCCGGCAGCGCAGCGCGCCCTGTGGCACTTCCTCTGCTCCATCGACTGGATCACCACGGTCAGGACCGGCTACCGCGCCCCCGACGACCTGCTCCCGAACCTGCTCCCCGACCCGCGCGCCGCCCGCATCGTGACGCAGGCCGACTACATGTGGGTACGGGTCCTGGACGTGCCGCGCGCGCTGGAAGCCCGTACGTACACCACCCCCGGCACCCTGGTCCTGGACGTCCACGACCCGTCGGGCCTGACGGGCGGCCGCTTCCGCCTGGAGGCCTCCGACACGGAAGCGTCCTGCACCCCGACCACGGACTCGCCCGATGTCACCCTGGACGTAAAGGAGTTGGGCGCGCTCTACCTGGGCGACGCCTCTGCGGTGCGACTGGCGGCCCTGGGCACCCTGACGGAGAACACCCCGGGAGCGGTGTCCCGCACGGAGTCCATGTTCCGCACCCCGAGGCGCCCTTGGATCCCGGACATCTTCTGACACCCCAGGCGCTGTTCGCCGAGGAGCGGGGCCGTCGCGGCGGTGTGTGGGGGCGGCGGTGGGTTTGCGTACGCTTCGGAGTCATGAGTGAGCAGGAGCGGCGGCCCGGGGCCGGGTTGCGGGAGCGGCAGAAGCAGCGGCGGCATCAGGCGATCTCCGATGCCGCCATCGCGCTCTTCCTGGCCAGGGGCTTCGACCAGGTGTCCGTCGCCGAGATCGCGGCCGCCGTCGAGATCTCCAAGCCGACCCTCTTCCGGTACTTCCCCACCAAGGAAGACCTCGTGCTGCACCGCTTCGCCGACCATGAGGACGAGCCGGCGCGGGTGGTGCTGGCGGGGCGCGCCGAGGGGGTCAGGCCGCTCGACGCGCTCCTGCGGCGCTTTCTGGCGGGGCTGGAGAGCCGCGACCCCGTGACCGGGCTCAACGATGACGAGGGTGTGCGCGCGTACCTGCGGATGCTGTACGGCACGCCGAGTCTCGCCGCCGGGATGTACAGCTACCAGGCGCGCTCCGAGGACGCGCTCGCCACGGCGCTCGGGGGCGGGCTCGCCGCGCGCCTCGCTGCGGGGCAGATCGTCGTCGTACAGCGGGTGCTCGCGCTGGAGAACGTACGGCGGATCGCGGCCGGTGAGCGCGCCGCGCAGCTCCATCCGGAGGCGGTCGCCGCCGCCGAGTCGGCGTTCGGGCGGCTGCGCGGCGGGCTCTCCGACTACTGAGTCCGTTCGGCGATCTGGTGGGCCGCCTGCGCGGGTGTGATCTCGGTCGTGTCGATGATCGCGGCCTCCTGGCGCAGCCACGGCAGCGCGTCCTCGTAGGCGGAGAGCTTTCCGAGGCGCCGGCCGACGGCCGCGCGGCTCTCGGGCTTGGTGTCGGTGTGAATACGGGTGGTGAGGGTGTCGCGGTCGGTGTGCAGGACGAAGTGGTGCACCGGGATGCCCCTTTCCCACAGGCCGGTGTCGATCTCCCGCCAGTACCGCCGCACGAGCACTGTCTGCGGCACGACGAGTGTGCCGCCGACGAAGCCGAGGATCCGCGACGCCGTCTCCACCACCAGCGCGCGCCAGGGCGGCCACTCCTGGAAGTCCCGGACCGGCACGGTGTGCAGGACGTGCCTCAGCATGTAGCCGACCTGTTCGGCGGCGAAGGCTCTCGACTCCGGTAGGAGCGCGGTGAGTTCCTCGGTCGTGGTGGTCTTGCCGGCGCCGAAGGCTCCGTTCAGCCAGATGATCATCCGCCGGAGCGCAGCCAGCCAACGGGCTACGGGCTACGGGCTACCCGGCTACGGGCTTGCCGGTGTCCAGTCCGCGTTCGCGCCGCAGACCACCAGGCATGGTGCGTCGCCCGGTACACGTCCCGCCAGCCACGCGGCGAACGGCGCCGCCGCCGCGGGTTCCACGGCGATGCGGCACTCCTCCCAGAGCCGGTCGCGCGCCCGTAGGATCTGCTCGTCGTCGACCAGTACGGAGACCAGTTCGTCCGGGCGGGCGGCGGCCGCCGACAGGATCGCCCACGGCACCTCGCCCACCCGGCTCGCTCCCGTCGCCGAAGCGGCCACGGAGTCGATCGCCGAGTCCACCGGCTTTCCGGCGGCGAGCGCGTCGTGCAGGCAGCGGCAGTGCTCCGGTTCCACGGCCACGACCTGGCGCCCGCCGCCCGCCAGGGTCGTACCGGCCGCCAGTCCGCCGCCGCCGACCGCGACCACGAGCGTGTCGACGTGGGGCGCGTCGGCCACGATCTCCGCAGCCACCGTGCCCTGACCGGCGACCACGGCCGGGTCGTCGTACGCGTGCAGGAAGCGCAGGCCCGGCCGGGAAGCGGCGTCCGAGGCCGCCGCCGCTGCCTCGGCGAAGCTCGCTCCGTACCGTACGAGGCGGGCGCCCGCCGCCTCGATGCGCCGCGCCTTCGACGTGGGCGCGCTCTCGGGGACGTACACCGTCGCCTCAACGCCCAGCAGCGCGGCGGCCGTTGCGACAGCGAGGCCGTGGTTGCCCCCGGAGGCGGTGACGACATGCTCGTCCAACGGGCCGGAGAGCAGGGCGTTGAGCGCGCCGCGCAGCTTGAACGAGCCGCCGAGCTGCATGTGTTCGAGCTTCAGGAGGACGCGCCTGCCGCCCGACTCCACCTCGATGAGGGGCGTACGGCGGGCGTACGGGCTGATTCTTCCGGCGGCCAGGGCGACGGCCGACGCGGTGAGGGTTTCCGTGTTCATGCGTCCATCTTGGCCTTCAGCACGCGAGAAGGGTGAGGTAGGCGAAGCCGAGGATGCCCCGGTAGGCCAGCCAGTGCGACCGGTGGGTGTCGAGCGCGGCGCGTACGGTGTCCGCCTCGGCGTGGTCGCCGTGGGCCGCGAGCCACTCCTCCCTGGAGAGGAGGTACGCCGACTCGAAGTGTTCCCACTCGTCCATGCTCGCCGTCTCGATCCACAGCGGCCGGAAGCCGGCCCCGGCGGCGAGAGCGACGAGTCCGGCGAGGTCCGTGAACTCGTCCGACGAGGTGTCCGGCCACATCCCGGCCAGCTCGCCGGCCGTGGGCGGCCGCTGCCAGAAACCCTCGCCGAAGAGCACGCGGCCGCCGGTTCCCGCCATCTCCCGCAGGGCGCGCAGCGATTCAACGGTGTGGGCCGGCGGCGCGGCATCGGAGAACACATGGCTCGATCCGACGCAGAGTGTGAGGTCGCCGGCCGTGCCCGCCGTACGGACGAAGTCGGCGACGGGCGACGCCACGAACTCCACCCGGTCGGCCAGCCCCCGGGCCTCGGCGTTGCCGCGGCCCCTCGCCAGAAGCCCGGTGTCGGTGTCCACGCCGACACCGACAGCGCCAGGCGCGGCGACCAGCAACTGGAGCAGCAATTCCCCCCAGCCACAGCCGAGATCGAGCACGGTGGACGGCCGGCTCCTGGCGAGCCGGTCGACCATTCCGGCCGCTCTCGCCGGTGAGAGCGGCGAGTTGAAGTGGAGCCAGGTGTACGGGGACGGCGGGGCCGAGGAGACCACGTCCACGTACGCGGCGGAGGCGGCGGAGTCGGGGAACTGCGGAGGGAACAGCGAAGGGGCGGGCATGCGCCGGAGGCTAGCCCGGGCTTTCCGGCGGGGACACCGATTTATTGCCGACGGGACGCCGGCCGCCGCCGAAGTCGAGCCGGACGATCTCCCCGATCTCCAGTGCCACATAAAGGGAGTCGTCGGGTCCGAAGGTGAGTCCGTGCGGTTCCGAGCCGGGCGTCGGCAGTTCGTACTCCTCGATGCGACCCCCTGGTGTGAGGGACCCGATACGGTTCGTTCCCCACTCCGTGAACCAGCAGACACCGGCCGCGTCCGCGACGATCGCGTGCGGCCGGGAAGAGGGGTCGGGGAGCGGGAATTCGTCGATCCGGCCGTCCGTGTCGATACGGCCGATCGCACCCGCGCCGATCTCGGTGAACCACAGCGCTCCGTTGCCGCCGCACACGATGCCGACCGGCGCGGCGGGCCCGGCGGGCCCGGTGGGCAGCGGGTGGAGCGTGACATCGCCGTCGAGGGTGATCCTGCCGATGGCGTTGGCCTGGTTCAGGGTGAACCACATAGCGTTGTCAGGGCCGTTGGCGATGGCCGAGGGATACGCGCCGGTGGTGGGCAGCGGGAATTCGGTCACCTGGCCTTCCGCGCTGATGCGGCCGATCCGGTCGGCCTGTATCTCGGTGAACCAGAGGGCGCCGTCGGAGCCGGCGGCGATCCCGTACGGTCCGCTGTCCGGGGTGGGTACGGGGTACGAGGTCGCCAGGCCCGAGGTGCTGATCCGTCCGATGCGGTGGTCCTGGAAGCGGGTGAACCACAGCGCGCCGTCGGGGCCCGGTGTGATGACGGTCGGACCGCAGGTGGCGGAGTCGAGGGAGTGCAGGGCGAGTTGGCCGTCCGGCGCCAGGCGGCCGAGCTGACCCGAGTGGACCAGCGTGAACCACAGGGCGTCGTCGGGGCCCTTGGTGATGCCGTACGGTCCGGCGGCTCCTTCCGGCAGGCGGACGACCGAGGTGAGAGCACTGGTGGTCATCGGGAACTCCCTTGCCGGGAAGGGTTGTTGGGGGCCGTCGATACGGAGAGGCGCGCGCCGGCCCACCGCTCACGCAGCCGGCGGTCGTGGCTGACGACGACCAGCGCGCCGTCGTAGTGCGCGAGTGCGGTCTCCAACTCCTCGACCAGGGCGAGCGACAGGTGGTTGGTCGGCTCGTCCAGCAGCAGGACGTCGGCCGGTTCGTCGAGCAGCCGCGCCAGCGTGAGACGCTGCCGCTGCCCCGTCGACAGGCTCCCGACCCGGACGTCGAACCGGTCGGGCGCGAAGAGGCCGAGGGCGGTGAGCCGTTCGACATGCTCGGCGGGCGAGCCGGGGCGGCCGTACGCGAAGGCGTCCAGCAGCGTCCGGCCCGGCGGGCCGACGGCGGGTTCCTGCGGGAGGTGACCGATCCGGCCGCCGCGGGTGAGGTGCCCGCCGTCAGGCGTGAGTTCACCGGCGAGCACCTTCAACAGGGTGCTTTTCCCGGCCCCGTTGGGCCCGGTGATCAGCAGGCGGCCGCCCGCCGCCAGGCTGAGATCCGTACGGCCGAGGCGCCCGGTGACGGCGACGCCGGCCGCTTCGAGGACCGTGCCGTGCGCGCGGTCGGCGCCGGTGCGCAGGGACGGGGCGAAGCGCAGCGGCTCCGGCGGGGGAGGGACGGGGTCGGCGAGCAGCCGGTGCAGTCGTTCCTCGGCGTTTCGGACCCGGCTCGCGAGCGACTGCTGCACCCGGCCGCCCGCCCGGTCGTACGCCATCTTGTTGCCGTCCTTCATCGGCCGCCCGGGCGCCACTTGGCGCGCGGTGGTCGCGGCTGCCTCGCGGAGCCGGTCGAGATCGGCGCGCCACCCCTCGTACGCCTGGACCCAGCGCCGCCGGGCCGCCGCCTTCTCGGCGAGATAGCCCGCGTAACCGTTGCCGTACCGGACGACGGACCGGCGGTCGGCGTCCACCTCCAGCAGGCCGGTGGCGGTGCGTTCGAGGAACACCCGGTCGTGGGAGACGGCGACCGTGGTGCCGCGCCGGCCGCGCAGGTGGTCTTCGAGCCAGGTCAGCGCGTTGTCGTCGAGGTGGTTGGTCGGCTCGTCCAGCAGCAGGACCTCGGGGCTCGCGGAGAGGAGCGACGCCAGGCGCAGCCGCACCTGCTCGCCCCCGGAGAGCGTCCCGACGGTCCGGTCACGGCGCAGTCGCGCCAGACCGAGGCCGTGCAGCGCGCGTTCGACGCGGGCGTCGGCGTCGTACCCGCCGCGGAGTTCGAAGACGGTCAGCAGGTCGCCGTACTCGGCAAGGCCTGACTCGTCGCCGTCGGACATCGCGGCTTCGAGGCGGCGCAACTGCCTTTCGACGGCGCGCAGTTCGCTCAGCGCCCGGTCGATGATCTCCTGGACGGTCAGTCGCGGTGGCAGCGCCTCGTCCTGGGCGAGGTAGCCGATGCCGCCGTCGGCGCGGCGGACGATCTCTCCCTGGTCGGGCTGTTCGCGGCCGGCGAGCAGCCGCAGCAGAGTCGTCTTGCCCGATCCGTTCTCGCCGATGATGCCGGTGCGTTCACCGGTGGTGAGTGAGCAGGTCACTCCGTCGAGAACGATCCGGCCGTTGTACGACTTGGTGACGGCGAGGGCTGTGAGCTGGGTGTGCGAGCCGGTGCGGGTGGGAGAGGGCATGCGGATGCTCCGAAGCGTGCGGGAACGGTGCGCCCTTCGGGGGGCGCCGGACCGGGGAACCGCTGCGGAAGACCATCGACTGACTCCACTGACTCCACTAGTGCGACGGCTGTTGCATTAAGATGTTCCCATGATGCCCACCGCGCGAGCAACCGGATATCCGGCGTGAACGAGCCCTCCGGGCCGGCCGGGCCGTCTGAGCCCTCCGCGCCGCCGTCTGACCCCGCCTCACCGTCCAGGCCCGCCTCGCCGCCCGCGCGGCGCCCCGGCGGCCGTGGCGCCCGTATCCGTACCCGGGTGCTCGACGCGGTGCGCGCGCACCTCCTGGCGTACGGCTACGACGGCCTCACCGTCGACGCCGTCGCCGCCCGCGCCGGCGTGCACCGCACCACGGTCTACCGGCGCTGGCACGACGTCG
>NZ_JTHL01000001.1:5075473-5078869 GCF_000818195.1 Streptomyces sp. 150FB
CCCCGCCGACACCGGTTCGCTGGAGGGTGATCTGACCGCGCTGAACCGCGAGGTCCACGACG
The DNA here is from genome assembly GCF_000818195.1 of Streptomyces sp. 150FB. Taxonomy (GTDB): domain Bacteria; phylum Actinomycetota; class Actinomycetes; order Streptomycetales; family Streptomycetaceae; genus Streptomyces. The sequence goes on from NZ_JTHL01000001.1 coordinate 5,075,536, forward strand.
CGCTGACTGCGGATCCGTCGATCACCAGGGCGCTCATCACCGCGTCGTTCCGCTCCGAGGAGGCGGCCCTCGCGCTGGTCAGGTTCTGGGAGGAGCGGTACGAGCGGTGCGGGCCGGTCGTCACCCGCGCCGTCCGGCGGGAGGAGATCCCGGCGGCGACCGACGGGCGGCGGCTGCTGATCGCGGCGACCGCGCCGCTCTACCACCAGCTCGTGCTGCTGCGCGGACCGGCGGACGAGCGGCTGATCGTTCAGGCGGCGCACGCCGTCGCGCTCGCCGCTTCCGCCGGCGTCTTCGTTCCCACGAACGATGAGACGAGCGATGAAACAACTCGTTCACAACAATCAGTTGACAGTGATGCGAACGAAAGTCATCCTGGCGGCATGTCATCAAGCGCCGACCAGTCGACAGCCGCCGCGTTGTCGGCAGCCGAGCAGTCGACAGCCGCCGAGCAGTCGACCGACCCGTTCACCCCGCCGCCCGCTGACGAGGCCCGCGCCCGCCGCGCCCCCGCGTCGCTGTTCCGCATCGCCGAGCGCCACGCCGCCACCGCCGAACAGCGCGCCCGCCAGAGCAACCCCATGATGCTCGGCCCGCACGAGGCCATCAGGCTCGTATCGTTCCTGCTCAGCGGCGCCGCACTGCCCGACGACGGCGAACCGGACGTGGACCACGCCGACATCACCGCCGCCCTCACCCTCATCCCGCTCGCGCGCGGGGAGATGGACGCGCTGGAGACCGGACTCCTCCAGATGTCGCGTGGCCGGGGCATGACGTGGCAGGAGATCGCCTTCGGCCTCGGGCTCGGTACACCGCAGGCGGCCAGGCAGCGCTACGAACGACTGGTCGGCCGTACGGAGACCACGGATACCCCCGGCGCGGACGCGGTTACAGGCACCCCTACCTGAAGTGGCTGCGCGAAGTCGCGACGAGAAACGGCGTACTCGAGACGGTGACGGGGATCATCACTACCTTGGGTGCCGTGATTGCACGAGCGAACGTAAGTTCGCAGATATGAGCAGCTCCAGCGCCGAACAGGCGCGCCAGACGCGGCAAGCAGGGCGGGCGCGCGCCTCCGTCCGGCGACGGCCCACACCGATCGCGGCCGCGCTGTGTCTGGTGTCCCTCATCGCTTTCTACGTCGCTCAGCGCGCCGCCCACGTCACCATGCTCGACCTCGACGTCTACCGCGCCGAAGGCATGGCGATACGTACCGGCGCCGACCTCTACGACATGCGCGCCACCGTGCACGCCCTGCCCGCCACCTACCCGCCGTTCGCCGCACTGCTGTTCATACCGCTGACCTGGCTGAACCTCGCAACGACGCGGGTCCTCGTCAACATCGCCAACCTCTCCCTGCTGGTCGCGCTCGTCCATCTCTCGCTGCGCCTGCTGGGCCGGAGGCCGTCCCGCGTACCCCTGCCCGCCGTCACGTTCGCGGTCGCCGCGCTCGCGGTCTGGTGCGAACCGGTGTGGACGACCCTGCGCTACGGGCAGGTCAACCTGGCGTTGGCCGTGCTGGTGCTGTGGGACCTGACGCGGCGCGCGGACCACCGGTGGGCCGGGGTCGGTATCGGGATCGCCGCCGGGATCAAGCTCACCCCCGCGCTCTTCGCGGTCATGCTGGCGGTGGCGGGAATCGCCCTCGGCGCGCGGCGGTTGCGCCAGGGGCTTCCGGTGTGGAACGCGTTTCTGAGACGCGCTGCGGTCGCCGCCGCCACCTTCGCGGGTACGGCCGGACTGACCGCGCTGCTCGCGCCGCACGACTCCCGCCGCTTCTGGACCGGGATCATCTTCGCCAGCGACCGCGCCGGTTACACCGAGGCCACAGCGAACCAGTCACTGCGCGGAGTCCTCGCCCGCGCCCTGCACACCGGCGATCCGGGCCTTACGTGGCTGATCGCCGCCCTCGTGATCGGCTGCGCCGGCCTCGCGCTGGCCACGGCCGCCCTGCTCGCCGCCGACCGGCTGCCGCACGCGACCGCCTGGGCCACCCTGAGCTGCGGTGTCACTGCGCTCGTCGTCAGTCCGATCTCCTGGTCCCACCACTGGGTGTGGGCGGTGCCGCTGGTGATCCTGCTCGCTGCGGAGGCGGTACGGCGCGGTGACCGCCGCTGGGCGGCAGGCGCCGTGGCCGCCGGTGTCCTCTTCCAGTCCTTCGCGCTCTGGCTGGTGCCGCACGACGACGGTCGCCACGAACTGCACCAGAGCGGGGGCCAGATGCTGCTGTCGGCGGTCTACCCGCTCGCCGGCGCGCTCTTCCTCGCCGTCGCGGCCACGGTCACGGTCCACGCGTGGCGACGGCGTCCGCCCGTACGCGTCCCGGCACGCCGATCGCCCGGCGCACCGGCCACGGTTGTGCGTCCGCGTACGCCGGAGTCGGCCGTACGGGCGTCGCGCGGCTCCTGAGGCGGGCGGCGTACACGCGGGGCCGGTCCACTCCGGTCCGGTACGGGCCCCGGCGCTCGCGTCAATTGCCCGATCATGCCGGTCCTGCCGGTCCGAAGAGAGGACAATCACGGCGCATGGTCATCGACTACCGCAAGCGGCCCAAGGCGCCCGCCGCCGCCATCAGCCTGGACAAGATCACCGACCGTGCTCCCGGTCTCGTCAGCCTCTACAAGACCGCGGCGGTCTCGCTCGCCAAGCACCAGGTCGGCCAGGAACGCGCCGCCGTCTACCTGGTGCTGGACCGCTCCGGCAGCATGCGCCCGTACTACCGCGACGGCTCCGTGCAGCACCTCGCCGAGCGGACTCTCGCGCTGGCGGCGAACCTGGACGACGACGGGGTGGTGCCGGTCGTCTTCTTCTCCACCGGCATCGACGGGACCGCCGAGATCAGCCTCGACGCCTACCGCGACCGGATCGGCCCGCTGCACGACTCCATGGGGCACATGGGGCGCACCAACTACCACGTGGCCATGCAGGCCGTCATCGACCACTACGAGTCGTGCTGGGCCCAGGATCCGGCGTTCGTCATATTCCAGACCGACGGCTCGCCCACCTCCAAGGCCGCGGCGGAGCATGTCCTGTGTACGGCGGCGAGGCTGCCGATCTTCTGGCAGTTCGTCGGGTTCGGCGACGACGAGTTCCGCTTCCTGCACAAGCTCGACGACCTGCCGGTGCCGGGCAGCCGTGTGGTCGACAACGCCGGGTTCTTCGCGGCGGGACGGTCACCGAGGAGCATCTCGGACGGGGATCTGTACGACCAGTTGCTCCAGGAGTTCCCGCTGTGGCTGACCGCCGCACGCGCGGCCGGGATCGTACGGAGCTGAGGGCCCCGGGCCGGGGGCCGACGGCCGGGCGCCGGGCCGGGGCCGAGCGGGGCACCGAC
>NZ_JTHL01000001.1:5078894-5099098 GCF_000818195.1 Streptomyces sp. 150FB
CGGCGGAACCCTGCCCGGCCCGTCCGCCCTGCCCCGTCAACCGACCATGTCCCGAGGAACTTTCAGGTCCCCGTCGGTGAACAGGCGGGCCAGGGCGGCAGGTTCGTCCCCGGCGCAGACCTCGGCGACCCTGTCGATGAGCCGGTCGTACTCCGCCCCCGTCTTGCCCCCGTAGGCCTCCGTCATCCGCCCCCACTCGTCCCAGGGAAGCATCTCCCGCTTGTTGAGCGCGGCGAGATCACGTACCGCGTTGCCACTGATCTCGGCCGGTCCCCAGGCGTGATCGACGCCGGCCACCCCGAACGTCAGCGGATCGACCAGGCCCTCGCGGTACCGGATCCACGCCTCGCCGCCCGTCAGGAACTCGCCCGGCGCGAGATCCTCGGGGTGATCGACAAAACCGTGGCCGAGGTGCTCCGTATCGACGCGTACCCAGCGCCGCTCGCCGGCCTTCCAGTACTCGGTGATCCAGTGGTCGACGCTTCGTCCCTCCAGGAAGCAGGTGCCGAAGCCGCACCGGGCCCGCGAGGCGATGCCCCGCGCGCGCAGCAGCGCACAGGCGAAGGTGGCGAAGTGGCGGCAGGTGCCCACGACTCTCGTCTCCGGCGTCCTGGCCTGCCGCAGCGGAGCGGGGTCGAGGGCGGTCAGCACCGCCAGCAGCCCGCTCACGGGCCGGATGTCCTTCTCGGCGAGACGGTCTTCGGGAACTCCGATCGCCGCGGCGTCGGAAGGCTGGATGACCAGCCCCTGTACGGCGCGGCAGATGCCGACCGGGTCGTCCGGCAGGCCCTCGGTCAGGGCTGACGGCAGGTCGTCGACGCGGGTGAGCGGCCCGGGCCGGGAGTAGTCGAGCGTGTCGTCGGTCATGGCTGGGGATCGTAGGGGGCGGGTCTGACAGTGGGGTGGGCCGCGCGGGCGGGGCCTCCTGCCTCTCCCGCCAGGAGGCCGACGCTTTTCCCGCGACGGTTGCGACGGTCGCGACGGTTGTCACAGGTGCGAGCCCGGCGGTGTCTTCATGCCGAACAGGCACGCGGACACACAGGCCCGCAGCCACAGAGGCACACGTACAGGGAGAACACCATGGCGCTACGCGTTCCGAAGGCGGAACTCACCACCGAGCTCAGCGAGAGCCTGATCAAGCAGCTCGGCCTCGTGCCCGAACCCGTCGAGGTGATGTGGAACAACCCCAAGGTCGCCGACGCATGCCTGGAGATCGGGCGCAGGGCGGGCGAGTGGGACGCGGTCGACGAGAGCCTCAAGTCGTTCGCGCACATGGCCGTCGCGGGGCAGGTCGGCTGCACCTGGTGCCTCGACGTCGGCTACTTCCAGGCGCGGAACCAGAACCTGGACCTGACCAAGGCGAGCCAGGTGCCGCGCTGGCGGGAGTCGGACGTCTTCACACCGCTGGAGCGGGACGTACTGGAGTACGCCGAGGCGATGACGAACACCCCGCCGACCGTCACCGACGAACTGTCCGCGCGGCTGCTCGACCGGCTCGGGCCGTCGGCGATGATCGAGCTGACCGGGTTCATCGCCTTCGCCAACTTCGCGACCCGGAGCAACTCGGTGCTCGGGATCGAGTCGCAGGGCTTCTCCGCCGCGTGCGAGATCCCGCTGGCCGCGCGTTCTGCCAAGTCGAAGTCCGGCGTGGCGTCGACGGCGTGAGCCAGGACCCGTTCGTCACCCACCGGGGCCTGCTGTTCACCGTCGCGTACGAGATGCTCGGCTCGGCGGCCGACGCCGAGGACGTGGTGCAGGAGTCCTGGCTGCGCTGGGCCGACGTCGACCGCGCGCAGGTGCGCGACCCGCGCGCGTACCTGATCAGGACGGTCACGCGGCAGGCGCTCAACCGTCTGCGGACGGTGTCGCGCCGCCGCGAGGAGTACGTGGGCCAGTGGCTGCCGGAACCGCTGCTGACCAGCCCCGACGTCGCCGATGACGTCGAACTCGCGGAGAGCGTCTCCATCGCGATGCTGACCGTGCTGGAGACGCTCGGACCGGCGGAGCGGGCGGTGTTCGTGCTCCGCGAGGTCTTCGACATGCCGTACGGCGAGATCGCCGGGGCCGTCGGGAAGTCCCCGGCGGCGGTACGGCAGATCGCGCGGCGGGCCCGCGAGCATGTGGCGGCCCGACGGCCGCGGGTGCGGGTGAGCCGGTCGGAGCAGCGGGCCGTGGTCGAACGGTTCCTGGTGGCGTTGCGGACCGGACAGTTGCAGGAACTGCTGGAGGTGCTGGCGCCGGACGTGGTCCTGATCGCCGACGGCGGCGGGATCGTGGCCGCCGTACAGGCCCCGGTCCACGGGGCCGAGGTGGTGGCGAAGCTGCTGGCGCGCGCGAACCGGGTGGTGGCCGCGTTCCGCGCGACGACCGTATGGCTCAACGGCGCACCTGCGGGCCGGGTCGAGATCGACGGCGAGCCGGCGGCGGTCAGCCTGGAGGTGGAGAACGGCCGGATCACTCGGATCTACGTGATCAGAAACCCGCACAAACTGACGCGACTGGACGAACCGGCCGACCTCGTCAGGTAAGCGGGCTGCCGCCCCTTTCACGGTCCGGGCGGGCCGTCTCCATCACCTCACGGCCCGCCCAACTCCGTTTCCTGCTCCGTCAGGAGCCCGTGGGCTTGTGGGCGACGAAGAAGGCCTGCCGGCCTTGTCGGGGCTTCTCACTCTCGTCGGGCTCGCGGACCATCCGGGCGTCCAGGACGAGGCCGGCCTCGCTCATCAGGTCGGCGATGTGATCAGGAGACATCCAGTAGACGTCGAGCGACAGCTCGTGACCGTACGCCCGGTCCAAGTGGTTGAGCCGGTCCCCGGCCTTGAACGCCAGGAGCATGGAGCCGCCGGGAGCGAGCACCCGGTGACACTCCGCGAATACGGTGGGCAGCACCTCGGGCGGTGTGTGGACGGTCGAGTACCAGGCGACGACGCCGCCGAGGGTGTCGTCCTTCAGGTCGAGTCCGGTCATCGATCCCTCCTCGAACCGAAGGCCGGGGTGAGTCCGACGGGCCACCGCGATCATCTCGGGTGACAGGTCGACGCCGAAGACGTTCACCCCGAGGGAGTGGAGGTGGGCGGTGACACGACCGGGCCCGCAGCCCAGCTCGGCGACCGGCCCGCCACCCGGCGCCCGCGAGAACTCGGCGAAGGCGGCGAGCATCGCGCGGTCCAGGGGTTTGGCGGCCAGTTCGTCGCGGAGGATTCGCTCGTAGTCGACGGCGACGGTGTCGTAGGCCGTCCGCGTGGCGTGCAGGTAGGTCGCTTCGGTCATGGCGGAGGACAGTAGCCGACGTATGAGCCGACGTATGAGCCGATGTACGCGGCACGCTGCCGATGCGCGAGGAGGTTGTCCGAGAGGTGGCCCGTCCGGGGCGGACAATGGGAGGAAGAAGGAGTACCCACTCCCCTCCACTCTCAACCTATAGCGCACCGGGGGGCTTGCGGCAAGGCCCCTGTCGTGCCGCAGAATCGTCCGGCCGAGGTCGCATTCCGCGAGAACCCGCGCACAACGGTTGCAAGCAACCCCATATCGGAGCTGATGAGTGAACTCCCGGACTACCAGCGCGTTTGATCTTCCCGACCGCCTTTCCCCGAAGGCCGACCCGACGCTGATCGCCGGCGACGAGCAGCACTTCGCGGCCATCGCGGAGTGTCTCGATCAGACGATCGCCGACCTGACCGACCGCCTCGACGCCGAACGCAGGGCGCCCGGCGGCATCGGCCGGCAGGCGATGGACCGGGACATGGAGATCCACCGGCTGACCACTCGCCTGCGCGCGCTGCGTCGCTTCGGTCTTGACCTGTGTCTGGGACACATGGTCGCTGCGGACGACCCCGAGCCCGTGTACGTAGGACGGCTCGGCCTCACGGACAGCACGGGCCGTCGGCTGCTGCTCGACTGGCGTTCGCCCGCGGTCGAGCCGTTCTTCGGCGCCACCCACGCCAACCCGATGGGGCTGGCCAGCCGCCGCAGGTACCGCTGGACGCGCGGCCGGATCAGCGACTACTGGGACGAGGTGTTCACCCCGGACGGGATCGTCGGGCACGCCGCGCTCGACGACCAGTCCGCGTTCATCGCCAGTCTGGGCAGCGACCGGTCGCCCCGGATGCGGGACGTGCTCGGCACCATCCAGGCCGACCAGGACGCCATCATCCGCGCGGGATCCCGTGGCGCTCTCGTTGTCGACGGCGGCCCGGGTACGGGGAAGACCGTCGTGGCGCTGCACCGTTCCGCGTACCTCCTCTATGCCGACCCTCGCCTCGGTCACCGCAGGGGCGGCGTGCTGTTCGTCGGTCCGCACCAGCCGTACCTGGGGTACGTGGCCGATGTCCTCCCCAGCCTCGGGGAGGAGGGAGTGCAGACCTGCACGCTGCGGGACCTCGTCGCCGAGGGAGCCGCTGCGGCGATCGAGGCCGATCCGGACGTGGCCCGGCTGAAGTCGTCCGCGAGGCTGGTGGAGGCGGTCGAGCCGGCCGTCAGGTTCTACGAGGAGCCGCCCACCAAGGGCATGCAGATCACGACCCACTGGTCCGACCTCTCGCTGACCGTCGACGACTGGGCCGTGGCGTTCGACGCGGCGGAACCGGGCACTCCGCACAACGAGGCGCGCGAGCACGTCTGGGAGGAGCTGCTCACGATCCTGCTGGACAAGCACGCCGAGGCCGGCGACACCGACGACGCCCCGGTCGCCCTGCTCCGCAAGTCGCTCCGGCAGAACAGGGAGTTGGTCGCCGCCTTCAACCGCGCGTGGCCGCTGATCGAGGCGGCCGACCTCGTCGGCGACCTGTGGTCCGTACCCGCGTACCTGCGGAAGTGCGCCCCCTGGCTCAGCCCCGACGACGTCCGGCGGCTCCAGCGCCCGGACGCCCAGGCCTGGACGGTGTCCGACCTGCCGATCCTGGACGCGGCCCGGCAGCGGCTCGGCGATCCGGAGGCGTCACGACGTGCGCGCAGGCAGAAGGCCTCCATCGCCGCCGAACGCGAACACATGGACAAGGTCGTCGCCTCCCTGCTGGAGGCCGACGAGGACGGTGAGGGGGCGATGACGATGCTGCACGGAGAGGACATGCGGGAAGCCCTGGTCGACGAGGCCGCGCAGCCCAGCGCCGATCCGGATCTGCTCGCGGGCCCGTTCGCGCACATCGTCGTGGACGAGGCGCAGGAACTGACCGACGCGCAATGGCAGATGCTGCTGCTCAGGTGCCCGTCCCGGAGCTTCACCATCGTTGGGGACCGTGCGCAGGCCAGGCACGGGTTCACGGAGTCGTGGCAGGAACGGCTGGAGCGGGTCGGGCTGGACAGGGTCACGCTGGCCTCGCTCAGCGTCAACTACCGCACACCGGAAGGGATCATGGCGGAGGCGGAGCCGGTCATCAGGGCCGTACTCCCGGACGCCAACGTGCCGACCTCCATCCGCACCAGCGACCTACCCGTCGTCCACGGGCCCGCTTCGGATCTGCACGCGATCCTCGACACCTGGCTCGCCGCACACGCGGACGGGATCGCCTGCGTCATCGGCGACCCCACTTTCCGTACGACGCCCCGCGTCCGGTCGCTGACCCCGGAGCTGACGAAGGGGCTCGAGTTCGACCTGGTCGTGCTCGTCGACCCGGAGGCGTTCGGGGAGGGCATCGAAGGAGCGGTCGACCGCTATGTGGCGATGACGCGGGCGACACAGCAACTCGTCATCCTCACGAGCCCCTGACGCCGGTAGCGCCAGTAGGGTCGATTCGGGCGGTCCCTCGGGCGGTCCGCGCCATCGGATCGCGTGTGTCGTGGCGCGCGCCGGGCTCGGATCATTGGTCCACTGTCACCTGATGCGCGATATGGGCCGCGCCTCCGCTGCCCGGCCGCTATCCCCTTCGAGGAGTCCTCATGACCATCGAGTCCGGGTCGCTGACCGACCCCGCAGTCCGCGCCTTCGTCACCGCTGTCAACGCACAGGACAGGGATGCCTTCGCCGCGATCCTGACCGGCGACGCGACCATGTCCGACGACGGCTCCGACCGTGACCTGCGGCAATGGACCGACGCCGAGCTCCTCAACGGCCACGCGGGTGACGTCATGGAGGTCGTCTCCGAGTCCGACGCCGGCCGCGCCCTCATGGTGGACATCCACAGCGACAAGTGGGGGACGATGCACACGACGTGGCAGTTCACGGTCACCGACGACGGGAAGATCAGCCGCTTCGAGACCGGCCAGGCCTGACGCGGTCGCACGCGTGACGCGCGGGCGCATGATGCGTGACGGGCGGGCCATGATGTACGTCACAGTGCGGTGAGCGGACCGGGTGCGGCGCCCGGCGCGTGAGGCCGGCAACAGGCCGCCCCCGTCAGCCGATCCGGGGGTGGCTCGCGGGTGGGCCGGGTGGGGTGTCGCCCCGGGCCGTGGCCGGGCAACTTAGGTAACCCTTCCCTCGTGGTGGGGGTCCCTGGTACAGATGGAGGGGTCCGCCCGGCCCATCGGAAGTCCCGCCATGAATGAAGACAACACCTCCGGCCTGACCCCCTTCACGATCGACCTCACCTTCGAGGAAGCCCGGCGACGGGCCGAGGTGGTGGCCGCGCTCGGGCCCGACTGGGACCCGGTGGCCGCGCTCCGGGGCGAGGACGAGGCGTACGCCCTGCTGTACTCCGGCCTGGACGCCGAGCAGCAGCGTACGTACGACATGCTCGTCGCGGCCGGTGTCCTGCCGGGGGAGGAGCCGGGCCGTGCGGCTTCCCATTGACCCCCAGGCGGACCCCGCACGCCGCGCCTGGGTGGCCTGCCCGGTCTGCGACGACGCCCGCCACTGTGCGACCTGCGCCGACCACCGCAACTGCCACGAGCACTGGCGCTACCTGATCTCCAACGCCGGCCCGGTGCTCCACCTCCAGTGCCCGCACTGCACCCACACGTGGTCCCTGAACACCCGCCCGGGCGTCGCTCCCCGCCCCGAGGGCGGCACTTTCCGCGCCTGACGCGCCTGACGCGCCTGAGCCTGACGCGTAGGTTCAGCCCGCCGACTCGCGCTCGGCGGGTGCGGGTGCGGGTGCGGGTGCGGGTGCGGACGACGGTGCCCCGGCCCATCGGCGCAGGGCGGCTTCGAGGCCCGTGGTGTCGGCGGGGCCGTCGGTGTCGGAGGCCCAGGCGATCACCCCGTCAGGGCGTACCAACATCCCCGTCACTCCCGTCGGCGTCGCGTGATCGTCGTTCACGCTGGTCACACTGGTCACGCGTCCGCCCCAGGCCGCCGCGCGGCGCGCGAACGCGCCGTCCGGAGTGCGGTCGAGCAGCAGGAACCCGCCGCCGTGGCCGTGGTCGGCCAGACGCGAGCCGTCGCTCAGCCACACGTCGGGGACGAACCTGCCGACCAGCGGATGGTCACCCGGCAGGTCGAAGCGCTGCGTGACGCCGGAGATCTTCTTCACCGCGTAGGTCGTGCCCTCCCGCGTGCTCAGCAGATCGCCGACGACCTCCCGGAGCGCGGCCGACTTGGCGTCCCCGCGCAACACCCCGATCTGGGCCCGCGTCCAGTCCAGCACCCAGGCGCCGAGGGGCCGGCGCTCGGCGTCGTACGTGTCGAGCAGCCCTTCGGGCGCCCATCCGGCGACCACGGCACCGAGCTTCCAGCCGAGGTTCATCGCGTCGCCGACCCCGAGGTTGAGCCCCTGGCCACCGAACGGCGAGTGCACGTGGGCGGAGTCGCCGGCCAGCAGCACCCGCCCCGACCGGTAGTTCGCTGCCTGGCGGGCGTTGTCGGTCCAGCGGGTCGCCGCACCGCGCAGCGCGGTCAGCGTGACGTCGGTGCCCGAGACCCGGCGCAGACTGGTCTGCAACTCCTCAAGGGTGACCGGCGCCGAACGGTCGGCGGGAGCGCCGTCGAACTCGACGGTGACGACCCGGCCGGGCTGTGGCCCGTAGCGATACGCCCCCCGGGCCGACCACGTCCATCCGTCGGCGAGCACCGAGGGGTCGGCGATGTCGGCGACCGCCAGGTGGCCGGTCAGCTCGGGGTCGGTGCCGGGGAAGTCGATGCCGGCGAGGCGGCGTACGGTGCTGCGCCCGCCGTCGCACCCGACCAGCCAACCGGTGCGCACCGGGCCGGCGGTGGTGCCGACGAGCACGCCGTCGCGGGTGTCTTCGAGCGCGGTGACCTCCACCCCGCGTCGTACCGGCACGCCGAGTCGCGCGACGTGGCCGGCGAGCAGCGCCTCCAGCTCGCGCTGCGGGACGAGCCTCGCTCCGTCGACGGCGGTGTGCGCGGCGAGGTCGGGATCGGACGCGTCCACGAGGTCGGGGTCGAGGACCATCCCCGCGAAATGTCCGGTGAACCGCGACCCGGGCCCTCGCCGGCCGCCACCGGGCCCTCGCTCTCCGCCACCCGGCGCATGCCGCTCGCCGCCGGACGGCCGGTCGCCGACCATGCGTGCGAATGACCCCGCCCGCTCGACCATGTCCCGCTGTACCTGTTCGGCGGCGGGCAGCAGGCCGCGCCGGTCGAGTGCCTCGGCCGTGGGTACGTTGATCGCCCCCGCCTTCCCCGCCTCGTCCGGCTCGGCCCGTCGCTCCAGCACCTGCACCGTCGCTCCGGAGAGCGCCAGCTCGGCCGCGAGCACGAGACCCACCGGCCCGGCTCCGACCACGGTCACATCCGCGTCCTGGTTCATATCAACTATCACGAACACCGTTCTATATACGAACGATGTTCGTGTCAAGCTATGATGGTGCGGTGAACCCGAGAGAGCGACGCGCGGCACGCCACCAGCAGCCGAACCCCGAGGTCGAAACCGGTCCCAGGCCGCGGCGCCGTAAGGCCCCGATCACGGTGGAGCAGGTCGTCGACACCGCGCTGGACGTCATCGCCACAGAGGGCTACGAGGCACTGACCATGCGCCGGCTCGCCACCGCGCTCGACACCGGACCGGCCTCGCTCTACGCCCACGTGGTCAACAAGGCCGACCTCGACGAGCTGCTCATCGGCCGGCTGTGCGCCGAACTCGTACTGCCCCGGCCCGATCCCGAGGCCTGGCGGGAGCAGCTCCGCGGCGTGTGCACACAGATGCGCGACCAGTACCTGAAGTACCCCGGAATCTCCCGCGCCGCGCTCGCCATGGCCCCCACCGACCTGGAGACCGTGCGCGTCAGCGAAGGGATGCTGGCCATCCTGCTCGCCGGCGGCGTCGCTCCCGGGGCCGCCGCCTGGGCCATCGACGCCCTCCTGCTGTACGTGGCCGCGTACTGCCTCGAGGTGTCGATCGCGCGCCGGCGCTCCGCGCACGACGACGTCGCCTGGGTCCGCGACCGCGACGAACTCGTACGCAGGTTCACCGCCCTGCCCGCCGAGACGTTCCCCCACACCACCCGCTACGCGACCGAGCTCACGGCAGGCGAGGGCCACGACCGGTTCGACTTCACCCTGACCCTGATGACCGACGGCCTCGCCCGCCGCTAGCCCGGCGGCTCCGCGTCAGGCCTGAGTGAGGACGCAGAACTCGTGGCCCTCCGGGTCGGTCAGGCACGTCCACGGGACGTCGCCCTGGCCGACGTCGAGATCCGCGGCGCCGAGGGCCCGCAGCCGGGCCACCTCCGCCGCCCTGTCGTCACCGGGGCCCGGCAGCAGGTCGAGATGGACGCGGTCCGGCACGGTCTTCACGCCGGTGCGGAGGAACTCGAGATACGGGCCGACCCCCTTGGCGGACCGGAACACCGCTTGATCGTCGGTCACCTCGTGCAGGGTCCAGTCGATCGCCTCGTCCCAGAACCGCGCCATGGCCCGCGGATCCGCGCAGTCGACCACCACCGCGGCGATCGGCCCGGTGTCCCGGTAGATCTCCCGGGGCTCCAGCACGCAGAACTCGTTGCCCTCCGGGTCGGCGAGGACCGTCCACGGCACGTTGCCCTGGCCCACGTCGACGGGCGTCGCGCCGAGAGCCTTCAGGCGCGCGACCAACTCCGCCTGATGGGCGGCGGAAGTGGTGGCGAGATCGAGGTGGAGGCGGTTCTTCGTCGCCGTCCTGGCTTCCGGTACGGCGATGACGTCGACGCGGACGGTGCCCGGGTCCAGCCAGTCGAAGCCGACGGGTTGAGCGGCGGTCGCGCCGGCTTCCTGGCTGGTGATACGCCAGCCGAGCGCTTCTCCCCAGAACCGGCCGACCGCCGAGTCGTCAAGAGCCTTCACGTTCACCAGGACGGGTCGCAGCGTCATGCCGGCGATCCTATGCACCCGCTCAGCGACGGCCTCCGTGACGACCTAGGTGACGACCTCTGTAACCAAGTCCCCTGCCCACTAGGCACGTTCACTACTCTGCGATACCGTGTAGTGGTACTTGGTGCTACGCAGTACCAGGAGAACCGAAGAGGACCGCGATGGACGATCTGACGGAGATGCTGAAGGGCACGCTTGAGGGCTGCGTGCTGGAAATCATCGGCAGCGAGGAGACGTACGGGTACGCCATCACGCGTCGGCTGAACGAACTCGGCTTCGCCGACGTCGTCGAGGGGACGATCTACACGATCTTGCTCCGGCTGGAGAGGAACGGGCTCGTCCAGGTGACGAAACGGCCGTCCGGACTGGGTCCACCGCGCAAGTTCTTCGCACTCAACGACGCGGGGCGCGAAGAACTCGCGGCGTTCTGGGCGAAATGGGAGTACCTCGCATCACGAATCGACAAGCTCAAGGAGGGCGGGCGATGAACGTCTGGGAGACCGTTACGGGCAGCGACCTCACGAGGGACTGGAAGGCGTTCGAAGCGCGGGCGGAGGCGTTGCCGGCCGACTACCGGGCGGCGTGGGGACAGATCAAGGTTCGCGTCTCCCCCCACTCGGACTTCACGGGGCGCAACCTGATGCCGATTCTTGACGGCGTCCTGGGGCTGCTCGAAGAGGCAGCGGCGGACGGGCAGAGCGTTCACGAAGTGCTCGGTGACGACCTCGACGGCTTCTGCGCGGCGCTGACCGGCGGAGAAGGGGCCCGGAACTATCGCGACCGGTGGCGCGAGCAGTTGAACAGAAACGTCGCGAAAAAACTGGGCCGGCTGGGAGGCTGACGTGGGGATCCAGGACATCATCCGGGGCAAGAAGCAGTGGCGGGGGCACGTGGCGCGGGTCCAGGCGCTGCCGCCGGATTACCGGATCGTCTACAAGGAGATGCAGAAGTACCTCTTCAAGGTCGGACCGGTGGACTTGGCTGACGGGCACCTGCTCTCAGGGATCGTCGATTTCTTCGAGGAGGGTGTGGCGGCCGGCAAGGGAGTCCTGGAACTCATCGGCAACGACGTCGCCGCCTTCTGCGACGAGTTGGTCAAGGACTCGCGTACCTACGCGGACATCTATCAGGAGTCCATCAGCGGGAAGCCCGGCACGGCGAAGGGCTGAGCCCGAGTTGCTCGCGCTCGGTGGTCAGGATGGCTGCACCTGATCGAAGAGGGCGAGCGCTTCGGCGGGGTCCGGGCTCACGAGGCGTTCCAGTCCGGCCGTCGTGATCTTCGCCCACCTGCCGGCCCGTGCCCACATCTGTTCCTCGAAGGCGCGGACGGTCTCGTCCAGATCTCCGGGGATGGGGACGGGGCCGGGTCCGGGTCCGGTGGCGATGGACTCGGCGAGTTCGGCGCCTTCCAGCATCGCGAGGTTCGCGCCCGCCCCCAACGGGGGCATCAGATGGGCGGCGTCACCCAGCAGCGTCACCCCGGAGACGTGGGTCCAGGTGTGGGACACGGGCAGGACGTGGAGGGGGCGGTGGGCGAAAGCGGTGCCGTGGCGGAGGAGGTCGAGGACGGGAGCGGCCCAGCCGTCGAACAGCGCCAGCAGACTCGCTCGCACGGCCTCGGCGTCGGCCAGGTCCAGGTTCGAGTGCCAGTCCAGCGGCGCGCGGAACTGGGCGTACACCTTGACGTGGCCGCCGCTGCCGCGCTGCGCGACGAGGGCGCGGTTCACGCCGTACACGGCCATGGAACCGTCGCCGACCAACCGGGCGAGGTCGGGGTGGCGGGTGTCGACGTCGTCGAGGGAGGTCTCGACCGAGGTGACGCCGGTGTAGTGCGGCGTCACCGGCGAGACTGCCGGGCGGACCCGGGACCAGGCGCCGTCCGCGCCGACCACGAGGTCGAACGTCTCCTGCCGCCCGTCCGCGAAGTGGACCAGTACGCCGTCCCGGGTCCCCGGCACCACCCGCGTCACGCCCTGCCCCCACCGGATGTCGAGAGGGCCGAGCAGCAGGTCACGGAGTTGCCCGCGGTCGATCTCGGGATTGGCCAGGTCGTCCGGACGGGGTCGCCAGTCGCGCAGGACGGTCCCGGCGGTGTCCAGGATGCGCATGGCCTGCCCCTCGGGACGGGACAGCGCCTGGAAATCCGCCAGCAGCCCCGCCTTGTCCAGCGCGAGCTGGCCCAGCCCTTTGTGCAGGTCCAGCGTGCCGCCCGGTGGGCGGGCTTCGGGGGAGGGATCGCGTTCCAGGACGGTGACGGGGTAGTCGTGGCGGTGCAGGACGCGGGCGAAGGTAAGGCCGGTAGGGCCGCTCCCGACCACGGCGATTCGATGTCTCATGGCGATACACTGTATTGCCCCATTACGGCGCATCGCAAGCGTACGATGTGCTCATGACTGTGTGGGACCGGCCGGAGCCGCCGACTCGCCCCGTACCGCTCGACCGGGAGCGGATCGTCGCCGCAGCCGTCGCGCTGGCCGACGAGGGCGGGCTCGGGGCGGTGTCGTTGCGCAAGGTCGCCGCCCGGCTGGAGGCCGGCCCGATGCGGCTGTACGGATACATCTCCACCAAGGAGGAGCTGTTCGACCTCATGGTGGACGAGGTCCAGGCCGAGATCGTCCCCGAGGAGCAGCCCGGTGACTGGCGGGAGGCGCTGTCCGTCCTCGCCCACCGGACCAGGCAGGCCGCTCTCCGCCACGAATGGCTGGCCGACCTGCTCGGCGGCCGCCCGACCCTGGGCCCGAACGGCCTCGCCGTGACCGAGGCCACGCTGGCCGCCCTCGACGGCCTCGCCGACGTCGACACCGTCATGCGCGCCGTGGAGACCGTCAGCGCCTACTTCACCGGCGCGATCAGGCGCGAGATCGCGAACCTGCGGGCCGAGCGCGCCACGGGCCTGTCCAAGCGCGACTGGCAGCGCGCCTCCGGCCCGCATGTGACGAGAATGCTGGCCACGGGCCGCTTCCCGGCGCTGAGCAAGGCCGTGCACGACGGTACGGACGTGGACGCCGAGACTTCCTTCGCGACCGGCCTGGACTGGGTCCTCGACGCCGTGGCCGCCAAACTCACCCGCCCGCCGGCGTGACGCTCGGAAGCGGCGGGCGCCTGACTGCCCGTATGACCGTACGGTCAGCTCGCACAGGCCTGGTCGGTGCGGCGATGGGCGTCGGTGCGGCGATGGGCGAGGAGCCAGTCGTAGAGAGCGGGGTTGTCGTAGGTCCGGGTCCAGGAGTCGTGCTCGACGCCCGGGTACCGGGTGAAGCGGACGTCCGCTCCGAGGGCCTCAAGGCCCGCCACTATCTCCTCGGTGAACTCGATCGGGACGGTCTTGTCCTCCTCGCCGTGAAAGGTCCAGACCGGCAGGTGACGAATGGGGTCGACGCCTTGCATCCACAAGCCCCCGCAGATCGGGGCTATGGCGGCGAAGCGCTCGGGGTAGCGGATGGCCAGGCTCCAGGTGCCGAAGCCGCCCATGCTCAGGCCGGTGGCGTATATGCGGGACGGGTCGATGCGGTAGTCGGCGGTGACGTCGTCCAGGAGCCCGGCGAGCGTCGTCACCTCGGCGACCCATTGGCTGGATGCGGGGCACTGCGGGGTGGCGATCACGAAGGGGAACTCGTGGCCGGCCTCCGCCAGCTTCGGGATGCCGTGGTGTGCCGCCGAGTCCAGATCGGAGCCGCGTTCGCCGGCGCCGTGCAGGAACAGCACGAGCGGCCACTTGCGCTCGGAGTCTGTGTCGTAGTCCTCCGGCAGGTGGAGGAGGTACGGCAGGACGTCAGCCGGGGCGGGGCCGCCGTCGAGCACCTCGTGCTTGCGCGCGGCCGGGGTGACGCTTCGGAGCTTGCGCATCACATGCACCTCAATCGGGTTTGACGGGGTGTCGGACAATCGTCCGAGACCGGTCCATCGTGCCCGTGCGGCGAACGGATTTCGACACCTGCTCATCGGTCACGCGCGCCGAAGAAAGCCGCCTCCACCAAGGCGTGACTGCCCGCCTCGGCCTGCTCGCAGCGAGAGCTACCCGTCACTTCGTGGCGGCTCCGGGAGAACAGGGCCCGTCAGAAGCGATCCAGGCGGCAACCCGACAGAGCCGACTCAACAGTTCCGTCGACCAACTCCCGTGCGACCAGGCGGCCCACGGCCGCGGCGAGCGTGACCGCCGAGTGCATCACCGCCACGTATAGGCCCGGGACCTCGGCGACCGGGCCGACGATCGGCTCACCGTCGGCCGGCATCGGGCGCACTCCGATTCGGGTGCTGAGCAACTCGACGCTCCCGGCGCCATGGAAAGTGGACCGGACGGCGGCAAGGGCCCGTTCGGGCGAGTCAGCGGCGGCGATCAGCCGGTCCGCGGCGACCTGCCGAAGATCGAAGTCCTCGGTGGTGACCACTGCGCGGACGAGATCGGCCGGGGCGCGGAACCGGAGCAGCGGACACGGCGACGGTTCGACCGGGACGCGCACGCCGAGCGGCGCGCCCAGCGCGGCCGTGGCAACTCCGGCCGCCAGCACCACCGTCGCACCGGACAGGGGTCCTGCTGTCGTCTCAACTCCGGTGATCCGGCCCGCCGTATCCCGGCGGACCGCGGTGACCGGCGTGTCCAGATGTACCCGAGCGCCATGGGTGCGAGCGGCAGCGACCAGCCGCTCGGTCACGCCCACCGAGTCGACAGCGCCGTCATCCGGCGCCCAGACAGCCCACTCCGGAGGCTGCCGAAGGGCGGGTTCGAGCGTCGCCACGGTGGCCGCGTCCACGATCGTCTGCCCGGGCCCGGCGTCCGGCGCACCGCCCTCCCTGGTCCAGCTCAGCGAGCCGGACCAGGTCACCGGGAGTCCCGGCAACTCGACCCCGAGTCGGTGGTACTCCGCCGTCGCGGTGGCCCGCAGCCCGGCGGCCGGACCCTTACGCACGCCGGACGCCCCGATCCAGGCGAACGAGTCCGCCGTCACCCCGGCCCCCGGCCGCCCGGCGTCGACCAACGTCACCGCGGCGCCCGCCCGGGCGGCGTGATAGGCCACCGACGCGCCGACAATGCCGGCGCCGACGACGACCAAGTCCCCACTCACCGATGAGTTCAACACGTTCACGACCCTAGCGGCGTGGCGTCCGCCCGCGCGGCCTGATTTGTCGACGCCCACTGACCGACGACCGCCCAGGCCGTCGGCACGCGTGAACACCCCCCGCGGGCAAGCGTCGCGCGTGGCGCGGAACACTATTGCAAGCATGTGCTTGCAATAGTTAGCAGGGTGGCGCACGATGGAGCCATGGCATCACTCAACGTCGGCAACCTCGGTGGGTACCTGCGCGAGCAGCGGCGCAACGCGCAGCTTTCGCTGCGGCAGCTCGCCGAGGCCGCCGGGGTGTCCAACCCGTATCTCAGTCAGATCGAGCGCGGCCTGCGCAAGCCGAGTGCGGACATCCTCCAGCAGCTCGCCAAGGCGCTGCGGATTTCCGCCGAGACCCTGTACGTGCAGGCGGGCATGCTCGACGAGCGGGAGCGGGAGGGGCTGGAGACGCGGGCCGTCATCCTTGCCGACCCCTCGATCGACGAGCGGCAGAAGCAGGTGCTGCTCCAGATCTACGAGTCCTTCCGCAAGGAGAACGGACACGACGCCCCGAGTGCCGGGACCGTTCCGGCCGAGGAATCCCGCGCCGCAGGCGGCAGTGCTGCCACACCACCTTCAGAACCTTCACCTTCAAAACCTTCAAACTGATCCGGGAGGACCACAGTCATGGCCATCGCAGATGACCTGCGCAAGACCCTCACCGACCCGACGCCCCTCTACTTCGCGGCCGGCACCGCCGACATCGCCGTGGAACAGGCCAAGAAGGTGCCCGGCCTGATCGAGCAGTTGCGGGCCGAGGCTCCGGCGCGGATCGATGCCGTGCGTAACGCCGATCCCAAGTCCGTGCAGGACAAGGTCACCGGGCAGGCCAAGGAGGCCCAGGCGACCGTGCAGGCCAAGGTCACCGAGGTGTTCGGGTCCTTCGACACCGACCTCAAGAAGCTGGGCGAGAGCGCTCAGGACCTGGCGCTGCGCAGCGTCGGCGTGGCCGCCGAGTACGCGGTCAGGGCGCGTGAGACGTACGAGAAGGTCGCCGAGCGCGGCGAGAAGACCGTACGGTCCTGGCGCGGCGAGACCGCCGAGGAGATCACCGAGATCGCCGTCGCCGTCGAGCCCGAGCCGGCGAAGCCCGCCACTCCCAAGACGGCGCCGAGGTCGACGTCCGCGGCCAGGGCGGCGGGTACGGCCGCTCCCGAGGACACCAAGAAGCCCACCGGTCGCAGGAGCACCCCGCGCAAGTCGGCGGCGAAGAAGGCCACGCCGGCCGCCGAGAAGTCCGCCGAGAAGGCCACTGACAAGCCGGCCGCCAAGCCCGGCGACAAGACCACGGACAAGTAGGTATTCGCATGGCGGGCGGCGGGCCGGGCACTTTCCGGGTGCCCGGCTTCGTTCGCCGGGTAACGTGGTCCGCCCGGCCGTGAGGCCGCTCCACCCCGGACCGCCGGACCGACCAGGCCCCCCGGACAACCGACCGGACGACTGATGAGGCGGTGCTCAGTACCTTGGACACGTTCACACTTCTGTACCTGTTGTTCGAGCTGGTGCTGCTCGTGTACGCGCTGGTCGCCCTGGTCATCGGGGCGATGACCCGCGAGGACGCGTACCGCGCCACCGACAAGAAGACCAAGAAGTTCTGGGTGGGGCTGCTCGGCGCGGTCGTCGCGGTCTATGTGCTCGCCTTCTACGTGAACCTCGGGCCGCTCCAGCAGATGGTGCAGCTCGCCGGGCTCGTCGCGACGATCGTCTTCTGGGTCGACGTACGGCCCGCCGTACGGGGGATCTCCGGCGGCGGACGCGGTGGCGGTCGCGGTCGCAGGGGTGGATCGAGCAGTGACGGGCCTTACGGGCCCTACAACGGCGGTCGCTGACTCTCCCGGGGCGCTGTCGCCTTCGCTCCCGCTGCTGTTGTGGCCCCTTCTCCGTACGGCGTCGTGCCGTCCTTGGGCCCGCGGCCGAGCAGCAGTATGGCCACGTCGTCGGTCAGCTCGCCGCCGTTCAGTTCGCGTACGTGTCTGACGGCTGCCTCCAGCAGGTCGTCACCGCGCAGGCCCTGCGCGAGCTGGCTGTTGATCATCTCGACCATGCCCTGCTCGCCGAGGCGCTCACCCGAACCGGGACCGACCCGGCCCTCGATCAGGCCGTCCGTGTAGAGCATCAGATTCCAGGTCCCGCCCAGCTCCACCTGCCGCCGGGGCCAGCGGGCGCGCGGCAGCAGCCCGAGCGCCGGGCCGCCGTCCTCGTACGGGAGGAGCCGCGCCGGGCGGCCGTGCCGGGCGATCAGCGGCGCCGGGTGTCCGGCCAGACAGAGGCCCGCGCGCCGGCCGTCGGGCGCGATGTCGACCGTGCAGAGCGTCGCGAAGATCTCCTCGCTCTGCCGCTCGTGCTCCAGGACCTGCTGGAGGGTGGAGAGCAGTTGGTCGCCGCAGAGTCCGGCCAGGGTCAGCGCCCGCCAGGCGATCCGCAGTTCCACGCCGAGCGCGGCCTCGTCGGGGCCGTGCCCGCAGACGTCGCCGATCATCACATGGACCGTGCCGTCCGGCGTACGGACCGTGTCGTAGAAGTCCCCGCCCAGCAGCGCGCGCGAGCGGCCCGGCCGGTAGTGGGACGCGAAGCGCAGGTCGGAGCCCTGGAGCAGGGGAGTGGGCAGCAGACCGCGCTCCAGCCGGGCGTTCTCCTGGGCCCGCAGCCTCGACTCGGTCAACTGGCGCTGCGCGATGTCGGCGCGTTTTCGCTCGACCGCGTAGCGGATCGCGCGGCTCAGCAGCCGCCCGTCCAGCTCGTCGCGGAACAGGTAGTCCTGGGCACCCACCCGGACCGCGGCCGCCGCCCGCTCGGAGTCGCCCTCCGCCGCGAGGGCGAGGACGGCGTGGCGGGGTGCCAGCCGCAGTACGTGCTTGAGCGCGGCCAGTTCGTCGCTGTCGTCCGTCCCCGGCAGGGCGAGGTCCACGAGGATGCAGTGGATGTCGTCGGTCAGCAGCCGCTCGGCCTCGGTGAGGTTGCGCGCGGTACGGATACGGACACGCGTACCGCCGCCCTCGGGCAGTTCGGGGGCGGTGAACGGCCCCGCGGGGCCGTCCTCGATCACCAGGATCATGAGGTCGCCGCCGTTGGCGGTCTCCACGGCGGGTTGTCTCTCCACCGCTGAACCTGTGCGCTGCCGCGGTACGGGAACGGGTACGGGCATCGGTCTGGGTTTCCTTCCCTCCCCCCGAGGGCACGGGCGGAGCGACGAACGACGCCCCACCGACCGGGACCCTAGCGGTAGGCGAGGCCGGAACGGAATGGCGCTTCTGGGACGGGTCACCGTCATATGCCGCTTCCCGTCACGCATCCGGCGGGATTTCGGCGTCGGCGCGGACTGGTGCCCATGACAAACATCACGCGGGAAGGCGCGGGCCGACAGGTTTGGAATGGGGTGCGTCACACCGCCGGGAGTCCCTCGACCCCCGGATCCGTTCTCCGCTTCCTGGCTATTTGTCGGGGCGTACGACGCCGAGTATTCGCATCGTTCCCGCGCCGGACAGCGTCACATTCCGACCGGGGCGCGGCGCCTGCACGATCTTGCCGTCCCCGACATACATCGCCACATGGCTCGCGTCCTGGAAGTAGACGATCAGGTCGCCGGGACGGATGTCCTTGAGTGCGACCCGGGGCAGCAGCCGCCACTGTTCCTGCGAGGTGCGCGGGATGTTCCGCCCGGCCGCGATCCACGCCTGCGAGGTCAGTCCCGAACAGTCGTAGGACGACGGTCCCTCCGCGCCCCAGACGTACGGCTTGCCCACCTGCTCCATCGCGAACTGGATCGCCTTCTTGCCCTCAGGACTCGCCTTGCGGTTGATGTCCTTGACGGCGCCCGAACCGAGCCAGGCCAACTGCGCCGACGAAGCCGCGTCCTTCTCCAGTTGCAGCAGTCGCGCGCGCTCGTCCTTCGCCAGTCCCGCTTCGAGCTTCTTCGCCGCGGCGATCTGCTTGGTGATCTCCTTCTTCGCGGTTTCCTTCTTCGCCCTGCTGTCCTCCAGCCGCTGCCACTGCGTGCTCGCGTCGGCGGCGTACGTCTTCAGGTCGTCCTGCGCGCGGGTCAGTTCGGTCAGTAGATCCGTGGTGGCCTTCTGGCCCTGCCGCATCCGGCCGATGCCGTCGAGGAAGCTCCCCGGGTCGGAGGTCAGGACCAACTGCGCCTCGGGCGGCAGCCCGCCGCTCCTGTACTGCGCGCGTGCGGTGGCGCCGGCGCTCGACTTCAGCTTGTCGATGCGCAGTTGGCCGTCAACCAGCTCCCGCGCCAGATCGACGATCTCCGCCGACTGCTTGGTGACGTTCTCCTGGGCGAGGTTGTACGCGTCCGTCGCCGTGGCGGCCTTCCTGTAC
This sequence comes from Streptomyces sp. 150FB, assembly GCF_000818195.1. Taxonomy (GTDB): domain Bacteria; phylum Actinomycetota; class Actinomycetes; order Streptomycetales; family Streptomycetaceae; genus Streptomyces. The sequence goes on from NZ_JTHL01000001.1 coordinate 5,098,509, forward strand.
AGGCCGTCGATCTCCAGGCGCACGTCCTGGAGGGTCTTGCCGTCCTTGCGGGGCTGCTGGCCGGCCGGCACATAGCCCGGCGCCATGCCAACGGTCGGCGGAGCCACGGCCGATGGGGACGATGTGGGTGCGGGCGGCCCCGGCGCCGCGTACGCCCCGGCCACGAGGCCCGGCGCCGACAGCACGGCGAACGCGCAGGCGACCGCGATCGCAGCCGTGACAAAGCGATGTCGGTTCACAGGCTCCCCCTCCGAGCAATCCCCAGGTACTCATCCGTGAGTGACGAACGAGACGCCGCTCATGTTCCCGGAGCCCCGTCCGTCCCTCGAACGAGTGCGTTGGCACACCCGCATCATGACGGCCCCACATGAACGGCCGCGGACGAACGGCCCCCTATGAACGGCCGCTTCGGAACAATCTCATCGCGGAACGTCCTACGGAAGCCCCCCACGGAGGACCTCCACGGAAGATCCCGCCGCAAGCCGCGACTCAATCCCCCAACACAATCCCCACCGAAGCCCCCCGCGACGAACCTCCACAGAAGCCCGCTACCGAACCGCCCGGCCCGGCGCCAGCGCCGCCCACTCCAC
>NZ_JTHL01000001.1:5099123-5105818 GCF_000818195.1 Streptomyces sp. 150FB
CCGCGGGCCGCCGGCGAGCGGCCAGTCGCCCGCCAGGTCCCCCACCGCCCTGGCCCAGCGCTGCCGCGCGCCCAGCGACGCGTACGGAGCCGCCGCCGCCCACGCGCGGTCGAAGTCCCGCAGGAACGCGTGCACGGGCTCGCCCGGCACATTGCGGTGGATCAGCGCCTTGGGCAGCCGCTCCGCCAGGTCGGACGGCCGGCCGAGCGAGCCCAGCCGCGCGGCGAAGGTGACCGTACGCGGCCCCTCGGGCCCCAGCGCGACCCAGACATGCCGCCGGCCGATCTCGTCGCAGGTCCCCTCGACGAGCAGCCCGTCCGGCGCGAGCCGCGCGCACAGCCGCGCCCAGACGGCCGCGACCTCGTCCTCCTCGTACTGCCGCAGCACGTTCGCCGCCCGGATCAGCGCCGGCCGGGCGCCCCCGGGCAGCGGGATCTCGAAGCCGCCGTGCCGGAAACGGAGGCCGTCGCGTTCGTACGGCCGCGCCGCGGCGACCCGTACGGGGTCGATCTCGATGCCGACGACCTCTGTAAGAGGCGCTGCCGTACGCAGCCTCCGCAGCAGCTCGACGGCCGTCCAGGGAGCCGCTCCGTACCCGAGGTCCACCACCACGGGATCGGCGCTCCGACGCAGCACCGGGCCGTGCGTGGCCGCGATCCAGCGGTCCATGCGGCGCAGCCGGTTCTGGTGGGTGGTGCCGCGGGTGGCCGCCCCCACAGGGCGGGGGGAAGGGCGTGCGGAGGAGGGTGCGGACGGGCGGGCGGCCATGGGACGAGCGTAACGACCCGCCGGTAACGGCCGCGATGGTTCAGCTCCCGCCGGTAATGATTTGGCAAAAGGGGAAATGAAAAAACGGAATCCGCTGTTGGCCGGGTTCGGAGGGTGACGCAAGCCCTCTGTTTGCCGTGCCCCGAACTCCTGAAACCCCGAGCGAGAGGACCGTAGAGGTGAGCCAGTACGTGTCCCGGATCGCCAGCACGTTCGTGGGACCGCCGAGGCTCCGCATCCCCGGTCAGGCCCGCAGACCCCGCCGTATCGCCATGCTCAGCGTGCACACCTCCCCCCTGCACCAGCCGGGAACCGGCGACGCGGGCGGCATGAACGTCTACATCGTCGAACTCGCGAAGCGCCTCGCCGCCATCGACATCGAGGTGGAGATCTTCACCCGGGCCAGCTCCGGCGGACTCGCCCCCACGGTGGAACTGGCGCCCGGTGTGCTCGTACGACATGTGGACGCTGGTCCTTACGAGGGTCTCGCCAAGGAAGAACTGCCCGCGCAGCTCTGCGCGTTCACCCATGGCGTGATGCAGGCCTGGGCCGGCCACCGGCCCGGCTACTACGACCTGGTCCACTCGCACTACTGGCTCTCCGGACACGTCGGCTGGCTCGCCTCCGAGCGCTGGGGTGTGCCGCTCGTGCACGCCATGCACACCATGGCGAAGGTCAAGAACGCCGCGCTCGCCGAGGGCGACACCCCCGAGCCCGCCGCCCGCGTCATAGGGGAGACGCAGATCGTGCGCGCGGCCGACCGGCTGATCGCCAACACGGCCGAGGAGGCGGCGGACCTCGTCCGCTTCTACGACGCCGACCCTGCGACCGCTGCCGTCGTCCACCCCGGCGTCAACCTGGAGTGCTTCTGTCCCGCTGACGGGCGTGCGGCGGCCCGCGCGCGGCTGGGGCTGCCGCAGGACGCGTTCATCCCGCTCTTCGCCGGCCGTATCCAGCCGCTGAAGGCGCCTGACGTGCTGCTGCGCGCGGTGGCCGTACTGCTGGAGCAGACGCCGTCGCTGCGTACGAAGGTGGTCGTGCCGGTCGTCGGCGGCCCCAGCGGCACCGGCCTCGCCAAGCCGGAGGTCCTGCAGAAGCTCGCGGCGCGCCTCGGGATCTCCGATGTGGTCCGCTTCCGGCCGCCGGTCGGACAGGCGCAGCTCGCGGACTGGTTCCGCGCGGCCTCCGTCCTGGTGATGCCCTCGTACAGCGAGTCCTTCGGCCTGGTCGCCATAGAGGCCCAGGCGGCCGGCACCCCGGTGGTGGCGGCGGCCGTGGGCGGCCTTCCCGTGGCGGTACGGGACGACGAGACGGGCTTTCTGGTGCCAGGCCACGAACCGGCGGCGTACGCGGACGCGCTGCGGCGCTTCATCGACCACCCGGAACTGGTCGACACCATGGGCGGCGCGGCCACCCGCCACGCGCAGTCGTTCGGCTGGGAGACGGCCGCGGGGGCGACGGCGGAGGTGTACACGGCGGCGATGACCGAACACCGCAGGCAGCGCTCGCACACGCACCACGGCTGACCTGGCGGCGGCCACGGGGGTGGTGGGCGCGGCAGCCGGGGCGGCTGCCGGGCGGAGTACGGGCCCGGCTGCCACCGCGTACGCTCGAACCATGGCTGACGCGACTCCGACCGACCCGGCCACGCAGGCGGCGCAGGTCATCGAGCGGACACTGAAGGACGCCGAGCTGGAGTGGGAGAGCCCGGACCCCGGCTCGTACGTCGTCACCCTCCCCGGCACCCGCAAGCTGTCCACCACCTGCTCGCTGCTCGTCGGCAGGCACTCGCTCTCCATCAACGCCTTCGTGATCCGCCACCCGGACGAGAACGCCGAAGGCGTCCACCGCTGGCTCCTCGAACGCAACCTCAAGCTGTACGGGGTGAGTTACGCGGTCGACCGGCTCGGCGACATCTACCTGACCGGCAAGCTGCCGCTCGCCGCCGTCAGCGACGAGGAGATCGACCGGCTGCTCGGTTCGGTCCTGGAAGCGGCGGACGGCTCCTTCAACACCCTGCTGGAACTGGGTTTCGCGAGCGCGATCCGCAAGGAGTACGCGTGGCGGACGTCCCGGGGCGAGTCGACACGGAATCTGGACGCGTTCGCGCACCTGACACAGCGCTGAGACGGCGCGGAGACGGCCCTGACGCGTCGCAGGGACGGCCGTGAGACGGCGCAGAGACGGCCGTGGGGCAGCGCCCGCACTGCCGTTCGCACTGCAGCCCGCACTGCCGTTCGCGTCGTCGCCCGTGCCGTCCCCGGACCTTCCGAAAGCGCTTTCTTTCGTGCATGCTAGCTGTCGTCGCATACGCGAACCTGAACGGCGTTCACATAGACGCCAGAGGCGCGTAGGCCCGCGTAGGCACGCGACACACGTGGACACGAGACACACAGACACGTCAGACGAAGGCAGGGCCGATGACCACCGGAACGTCCGAGCTGTGGCGTGAGTTCGCCGAGTCGCCGTACACCCACCCCCAGATCCCGTACGTGGGCCGGGCCGGCCAGCGTGCCGGCGCGCGCGACTTCCCGCGCCACCCCGTCGCGGCCGACGTCCGGGAGTACGGCGCCAAGGGCGACGGCTCCGAGGACGCGGCCCCGGCCATCAACGCGGCGATCGACCATGTCGGCAGGCACGGCGGCGGCACGGTCACGGTGCCGCCCGGCACGTACCGCATCGACGACCTGATCCGCGTAGGCCACAGCGATGTCATCCTGCGGGGCGCGGGCAGCGACCGTACGACCCTCCTTGCCACCAGGAACCTCACCGAGCTGATCGGCACGTACGGCACCCGGCACGGCGGCAGGAAGTCCGGCTGGTCCTGGTCGGGCGGGCTGATCTGGCTCTGCCCGCAGGACCGGCTGGACGCCCTCACCGCCGCCATCAAGGCCGAGGACTGGCCCTGCGAGGGGTGGACGGGCAACGAACGCACGGACTGGCGGACCCTCACCACCGTCCGTCCGGCGGCGCGCGGCGACCTCACCGTGACCGTCGACGACGCCTCACAACTGCGGCCCGGAGCCCTCGTTCTGCTCCAGCTCTCCGACGACGACTCCCACAGCCTCCTCGCGCACGTGGCGGGCGGGGTGCCGGGCGCCGCGACGTACGACTGGGACGACAAGACGAAGCTGACGTCGTATCTGCCGTACGAGTGGCCCGTACGCGTCATCTCCGTGCGCGGCGACGCGGTCACCCTGGAGCGCCCGCTCCCGCTCGACGCGCGCCCCGAGTGGAACCCGCGCTTCACCACCCTGGTCACGCCCCTCACCGGCTCCGGCGTCGAGGGGCTGACGCTGGAGGCGGTCGAGACGCCGCAGTCGCCGCACTTGCAGGACAAGGGGCACAACGGCCTCTCGTTCCAGTGCGCTTACGACTGCTGGGCGGACGACGTGGTCGTACGGCACGTCGACAACGGCTTCGGTTTCGTCTCCTCTTCCGCGTGCACGCTGCGCCGTACGCGGGTGGCGGGGCGCGGCTCGCACCATCCGTACTACTGCCGCGAGGGCTCGCACGACAACCTCGTCGAGGACTTCGTCGTCGAGCAGCGCACGGTAGCGACGCCCGAGGGCACGCAGTTGCACGGCATCAACGTGGAGGAACTGTCGAGCCACAATGTCTGGTCGCGCGGCCGGATGGAGATGGGTACGTTCGACACGCATCGGGGGATGCCGTTCGCCAACGTACGGACGGACATCACCCTCGCCAACGACGGCCGCCACGGCGGCGACGGGATCGCGGGCCCGCTCTACGGCGCGCGGTTCACCCACTGGAACGTGACGGTCACCAACGGGCGCGCGGGCCTCGTCAAGATCGACGGGATCGCGCCGTACAGCGCGACGGTCGGCATCAGTGAGGTGACGGAGTTCGACCAGATCGATGTCCCGGACTTCGAGGGCGAATTGCACGCGCGGACGGAGCATTACGGCGCTCCGGAGGCGGTGGGCCCCCGGAACCTGTACGAGGCGCAGCGCGACCTGACGTGACGTAACACAAGGCAACCCAACTCAACGCCTATGCCCGCCTCCCGAGTCTTCCCCGGCCACGGGAGGTCGTGGCATGCTCCCTCCAGACGGTCACATGAACGAAGTTCATATATGTGAAACCTGGAGGCGGGTAGTACATGGAACACGACATGGACCAAGGCCGGGACCACGGCTCGAACTACGGCCCCAACCACGGTCAACGCCCCATCGGCAGGCGAGGCATGCTCGCCGGCGCCATAGCCGTGGCGGCCACGGGAGCGCTGTCCGCCGGGCCCGGGGCCGCGACGGCGTTCGCCGAAGCGGGCCCCGCGACCTCGGAGTTGTGGCGAGAGTTCGCCAAGTCCCCGTTCACGCACCCGCAGATCCCGTTCGTGGGAACGGCGGGCTACCGCGGGGGCGCCCGCTCCCGCCCCCGCCTCCCGGTCCGCGCGGATGTCCGTACGTACGGCGCGCGGCCCGACGGTTCCGAGGACGCGGCCCCCGCCATCAACGCGGCGATCGAGCATGTCGGCAGGCACGGCGGGGGTACGGTCACGGTGCCGCCCGGCACGTACCGCATCGACGACATCATCCGGATCGGGTACGACAACGTGGTGCTGCGCGGCGCGGGCAGCGCCCGCACCAAGCTCTACGCGACGAAGAGCCTCACCGAGCTGATCGGCCCGTACGGCAGCCGCTACGGCGGCGACAAGTCGAGCTGGTCCTGGGCCGGCGGCCTCGTCTGGCTCTGTCCGAAGGAACGCTTCGCCACCCTCACCGCCGCCATCAAGGCGGCGGCCTGGCCCTTCGAGGGCTGGACGGGCAACAAGCGCGACGAGTACCGGCCGCTCACCGCCGTACACCCCGCCAAGCGCGGCGACCGCACCGTGACCGTCGCCGACACCTCCGGACTCCGGCGCGGGAACCTCGTCCTCCTCCATGTCGCCGACGACGCCGGCCACACCTTGCTGGAACACATGGCGGGCGGGGGCCCGGGGCCCGAGGCGTACGTCTGGGACGACAAGACGAAGCTGACGTCGTACGTGCCGTACGAGTGGCCGGTGCGCATCACCTCCGTACGGGGCAAGCGGGTCACCCTGGAGCGCCCGCTCCCGCTCGACCTGCGCCCCGAGTGGAACCCGCGGTTCACCACGCTGATCACGCCGCTGACCGGCTCGGCCGTCGAGGGGCTGACGCTGGAGGCGGTCGAGACGCCGCAGTCGCAGCACCTGCTGGACAAGGGCTACAACGGCGTTGTGCTCCAGTGCGCTTACGACTGCTGGGCGGACGACATGGTCGTTCGGCACGTGGACAACGGCTTCGGCTTCGTCGCCGCCTCCGCCTGCACTCTGACCCGTACGCGGGTCGCCGGGCGCGGCTCGCACCACCCGTACTTCTGCCGCGAGGGCTCGCACGACAACCTGGTCGAGGACTTCGTGATCGAGCAGCGCACGGTCCCGGCACCTGCGGGCACGCAGTTGCACGGCATCAATGTGGAGGGCCTGTCCAGCTACAACGCGTGGTCGCGCGGCCGGATGGAGATGGGTACGTTCGACACGCATCGCGGGATGCCGTTCGCCAACGTACGGACGGACATCACCGTCACCAACGACGGCCAGCACGGCGGCGACGCCTCGGCGGGCCCGCTCTACGGCGCGCGCTTCACCCACTGGAACGTCACGGTCACCAACGAGCGCGCCGGCTGCGTCCGCATCGACGACATCGCGCCGTACAGCGCGACGGTCGGCATCAGCACGGTCCGTCCGTTCGGCCAGATCGACGTACCGGACTTCACGGGCGACCTGCACAGCAGGCTGGAGTCATACGGCGACCCGAGCGCGGTGCGCCCACGCAACCTGTACGAGGCCCAGCGCGACCTGGGGGTTTGAGGGGGGAGTTGGGGTTGGGGTGGTGCGGGGGGCGGGCTGTTTGGGGTGCGGGTTCGGGCGGGCGGTCGGGGTG
>NZ_JTHL01000001.1:5106486-5115062 GCF_000818195.1 Streptomyces sp. 150FB
TGGCATGCAGTGATCCCTTCGTGCGTGCCCCGCAGGGCAAGCAAGTGGCAGACGGGGGCCGGGGCGGCAGGACAAGCGAGCATCCCCGGGGAGGGTCCCCCCGGGGCCGGCCCCCTCAAGTTGCAGTTGCGGTGGAGGGGTGGGTGTCAAGGGTGGAGCGCAGCGGAATCGGCGCAGCCGACGCGACGCAGGAGCGCCCTTGGCACCCCCCCCGGAACCGCGAAACTCACAGCAAGGGCCGGCCCCCACGTCCACCACACCCCACTGGCCCACCCCGACCGCCTGCCTGAACCCGCACCCCCGCCGCCGCACCCAACCGACCGCTCCCACCAGCACCACCCCGAAACCCCGCCTACACCGCCGCCTCATCCTTTCCCTCCGCAGTGCCAACCGCACCCCCCGCCCCCGCCCCCGTCCCCGCCTCCACAGCCGACAGGTCCGGCCTCCGTCCCGCCACCAGCAGTCCCAGCAGCAATACAACGCCCACACCTAGCCAGACGAAGCCGAGTTTCTGGGCAGCCACCTGGGCGTTGACGACGACGTACGCCAGGATCAGGAAGCCGAGGACCGGGGCCGCGAGGTGGCTCCAGTACCTCCGGCTCTTGTTGCGGACTACGTAGTGCCACACCACTGCCACATGCAGCACCAGGAAGCCCGTCAGGGCGCCGAAGTTGACCAGGCTGCTGAGCAGCGTGATGCCGTCGCTCCGCGAGGCCATGTATGAGCCGAGGGCCAGCGAGACGCCCGCCACCAGCAGGGTGGCGTTGACCGGTACGCCGTGTTTGCGGTGCACCTTGGCCAGGAAGGACGGCAGTTGGCGGTCGCGCGCCATCGCGTACAGCAGGCGTGAGGTCGCTGCCTGCGCCACCAGCGAGTTGGCGAAACCCCACGCGATCGCCGTGGCCAGCGCCGTCAGCCCCGCGAGCCAGCCGCCTGCGGCTGTGCGGGCCGCGTCGTAGAAGGCGGTGCCGTCCGGGTCACCGGCGCTGATGAGGTGGTCCGGGCGGGGTACGAGCAGCGCGGCCACCCAGGTCTGCACGATGAAGAGCGTCCCTGCCAGCAGCAACGCACCGACCATCGCGCGGCCGATCGCTCGCGCGGACTCCTTGCTCTCCTCAGCCAGCATGGAGATCCCGTCGAATCCCAGGAAGCTCAGCGCGGCGATCGAGACCGCGCCGAAGACCAGCGGCCAGGAGAACGTGCCGGAGTCGTACAGCGGCTTGAAGCTGAAACCGCGTCCCTTGCCCTGCGTGAGGGCGACGATTCCGATGACCAGGAAGACGGCGAGCACGACGAGTTCGCCCAGGAGCATCACCTTGTTGACCTTGGCGGTCATCTCGATGCCCAGGTAGTTGACCAGCGTGTTGAGGATGACGAACCCGATCAGCCAGACCCACACCGGGATCGACGGCACCAGCGAGTTCATCGCGACGCCGGAGATCAGGTACAGCAGGCTCGGTACGAGTACGTAGTCGAGCAGCAGCATCCAGCCGGACAGGAACCCCACGGGCGCGGCGATGCCGCGCCCGGCGTACGAGTACACCGAACCCGCCATCGGGAAGGCCCGCGACATCTCGGAGTACGACAGCGCGGTGAACATCATCGCGACCATGCCCACGGCGTACGCCATCGCGACCATGCCGCCGGAGCCCTGGAACACACTGCCGAAGATGCCGAAGGGCGCGATCGGCACCATGAACACCAGCCCGTAGACCAGCAGGTCCCGGAAGCTCAGCGAGCGGTGCAACTGCTGCTCGTAGCCGTACTGTTCGAGGCTGTTCGCGCTGTCGGGCGCGGGGATGTCGGTCATCACGGTCTCCCTGTGCGAGCCCCGGCGGGGGAGTGGGCTCTGCGGCAGGGGCCGAGCCTAGGGCGGACGGATTCCCACGGATAGGGTGCGTTCCTTCCGGCCTTCCGCCCAGCCTTCCCAACAACCTTCCCCCTCCGGCCTTCCGCTGACCGGTCTTCCGCCTACCGCCTTCCGCCTTCGGCTCCCTCCGCTCGAACCCCTGGTCGGCGAGCGGAGGTTGAGAGGATCCCGCCATGGAATTCGACGATCCCGCCACCATGCGCCGTACCTGCGCCGAACGGCTCGGCGAGAAGGCCGGCCGGCAGTACGCGGCGATGGCCCGCCGTGGCTTCCGGCTGGCCCCTCCGACGGACGACGCCAAGGCCACCGGCCGATGCCGGCTCGGCGGCCCCGCACTGCTCGAACCGGGCGCCCCCTGGCCCGAGGTCGACGGCTTCCCGCTGTCCCTGCACGCCGTACTCGACACCGAGGCCCTCGCCCCCTGGCTCGGGGACGAACTCCCCACGCGGCCGGGCCTGCTCAACTTCTTCTACCTCGACCTGGACGTGCCGTACGAGGAGCGGCCGGATCTGGCCATGTCCAGGCCCGAGGTGTGCCGCGTGATTCCGGCCGATCCCGCACGCGCGGTCGAGACAGCCGCACCCGAACCGGCGCGAAGCTTTCCGGCCACACCCGTCCACGCGGCCGGGGTGACCATGCTCCCGGACTGCTGGGATGTCGATGACGACGACGTCGAGTTCGACAAGGACGAGCTCTGGGGCGCGACGTTGCTCCTCCTCACCGAGATGGGCGACCTCGACGGGAACACCGCAGGCGGTCACCGCGCCTTCGGCTGGCCGGACACGTCGTACGCGTCCCGGGTGACCGACCGGGACGCCGGCGGCCCCGCGATCCATCTGCTCCAACTCGCTGAGGACGTGGAGCTCGGATGGGGCTGGGGCGACGCCGGAACGATCTATTTCACGATCCCGGCGAAGGCGTTCGCGGCGGGAGACTTCAGCATGGCCACGGCGGCCATCCACTCCTGCTGAGTCCCACCGAGCCCGCCTCATCGCCTGTTGGAACGGCCTGAACCGGGCCGTAACTGGCCGCAAAGCTTTGGCCTGTACTATCGCGCGCAGGTGGCTCGGGGGCTCACCGCTACCCGCCGGTCGCGCGAGAGCTTCGGATCTCGGACCCCCCTTGAGCCGCCCCGACTTCGTACGACTCGCATCGCATCGCATCGCACGTACCTTCAGGGGGGACCCGCATGAACCTCACCCGCATGGGCCGAAAACTCTCCTTCACCGCCATAGCCGCCGGCTTGGCGCTCGCCGTGCTTCCCGCCGTAGATGCCGGCGCCGCACCCGCCGGGTCCGCACCAGCCGGGTCCGCACCCGCCGGCGCCGCACCGGACACCACGCGAGCCGCTGCCGCCGGTACCCAGATCTACTCCGGCACCGGCTGGAAGATCGACGACGAATCCGGCATGTACTCCCTCTCGGGTGACGGCACCGGCTACACGTTCCAGTTCGCCGACGCCGACGCGCAGACCAAGCTGGGCGCCGCCACCAAGCAGGCGGCGGCTCAGCTCACTTCGGTGACCGGCATCAAGTTCACCGTCTCGACCACTCTCAAGCCGTCCCCGGAGAACTGCGCCGACCAGCCGCGCCACGTCATGACGCTGGCGGTCAAGTACCGGCCGCTGGACGGCAAGAAGGGCTTCTCGCGCGCCCTTCAGTGCTACAACTCCGGTGACCACAGCGCCTGGGGCGGCTGGGCGTTCATGGACACGGAGTACTGGACGGTCCCCAACTGGTTCGGCACCGACAAGACCGTCAACGCGTCGAAGACCAAGAACGCCATCACCCACGAGATCGGCCACATGGTCGGCATGGACCACCCGAACGTCGACCTCAACGGTGACGGTACGGTCGCCGACTTCGAGTGCGCGCCGACCCCGAAGAACTACCTGCCGGTGATGTGCTCGCCCAACGGCGGATACCTCGCGGCGGCCGACGGCGGCAACTTCACCTCGCTCGACGTACCGGGCCTGAAGCAGCTCGTCGCCAACTGGTCACTCCCGATCCCCGCCGCCGAGAAGGGTCTCAGCCCCGCCACGCCGGCCGACGGCGCTCCCAGGGGCGTGGCCGCCGGGTCCGCCTACTGATCCGACCGGTTCGACAGCCGCCGCCGCGGTCACAGCGACAACGGCGGCGGTACCGGCGGCGGTACCGGCCGCGCTACCGGAGTACTCATCCGCCTTCTCCAACTTCTCCGCCTTCTCCGCCTTCTCCGGACCGAGCCGCCGCATCAACAGCCAGTACCCGGCCGCCGCCCCCGTACCGGCCACCGCGCACCCGCCCCACAGCCACTGCGCGCCGAAGCGGTCGATGACGAAGCCCGACAGCACCGGGGCCGCCAGCGCCGCCATCGCCCAGGACATGCTGTAGACGCCCTGGTAGCGGCCCCGGCCGTGTACGGGCGACAGCCGTACCACCAGCCCTGTCTGGGTAGGCGCGTTGACGATCTCGGCCAGCGACCAGACGCCGATGGCCAGTACGTAGAAGCCGAGCGACCCCGCGAACGCCGTCAGCCCGAAGCCGTACCCCGCCAGCAGCGCCGAGGCGATCAGCAGGCGTCGCGGATCGCGGTGCTGGGTGAAGCGCGTGACGGGGATCTGGAGCGTCACGATCAGCACGCCGTTCACGGCGATGGCCAGCCCGAAGTCCGTACTGCTGAAACCGTCCGCGCCCATCGCCACCGGCAGTCCCACGAAGGCCTGTTGGAAGAGCAGCGCGAGCGCGAAGCTCAGGCCGACGACGCTCATGAAGCGCCTGTTCCGCAGGACCTCCCAGAGGCGTACCTCCGGCACCGCCGGCTTCTCGGCGGTCGCCCGGGCCCGTTCGGGACGCGACTCCGTCACCTTCAGGAAGACCAGCACCGCGCACAGGAGTGTCATCAGGGCCTCGCCGAGGAAGCCGGCGAGGAAGCTGTAGCGCGCGATGAGGCCGGCCAGGACCGAGGAGACGGCGAAACCGAGGTTGATGGCCCAGAAATTTAGCGAATACGCCCTGACCCGGTCCTCGGGACGGACGATGTCGGCGATCATCGCCTGTACGGCGGGACGCGATGCGTTGGAGGCCATGCCGACCAGGAACGCCACGCCCGCGATCGCCACCGGATCCCGCATGAAGGCGAGCAGCGCCACCGAAACGGCCGTCGACGACTGCGCGATCAGCATGGTGGGCCGCCGCCCGAGCCGGTCTGACAGCACTCCGGCGACGAGCGAGGAGATGACTCCGCCGAGGCCGATGAGCGAGGCGACGAGACCGGCGTACGAGGCCGAGTAGCCACGGTTCACGGTGAGGTAGAGCGCCATGAAGGTCGTGACGAACGTCCCGAGTCGGTTCACCAGCGTGCTCGTCCAGAGCCACCAGAACTCCGGGGGCAGCCCCGAGACGCTATCGCGTACGGCGGCTCGTACCCGAACGGCGACAGGCATGCGGCATCCCCCAACGACAGGCCGAGCGCGGTAAGTGGCCAGACGGCCACGAGAACCTTACGTATCCCGGCCGTGCGCGCGCCACCGAGTTCCCGCCCACAGGCGCTGCCGAGGCCGGAATCAGGTCCATTAGGCTTTGGCACATGGCCGACGCACCGTACAAGCTGATCCTCCTCCGCCATGGCGAGAGCGAATGGAACGCGAAGAATCTGTTCACCGGCTGGGTGGACGTCAACCTCACCGACAAGGGCGAGAAGGAGGCAGTCCGGGGCGGTGAGCTGCTGAAGGACGCCGGCCTGCTCCCGGACGTCGTACACACCTCCGTCCAGAAGCGCGCCATCCGCACCGCGCAGCTCGCGCTGGAGGCGGCGGACCGCCACTGGATCCCCGTCCACCGCTCCTGGCGGCTGAACGAACGCCACTACGGCGCGCTCCAGGGCAAGGACAAGGCGCAGACGCTCGCCGAATTCGGCGAGGAGCAGTTCATGCTGTGGCGCCGTTCGTACGACACACCGCCGCCGGTCCTCGAGGACGGCGCCGAGTTCTCGCAGAGCGGCGACGCGCGCTACTCGACGATCCCGCCGGAGCTGCGCCCGCGCACCGAGTGCCTCAAGGACGTCGTCGTCCGCATGATGCCGTACTGGTACGACAGCGTCATCCCGGACCTGCTGACGGGCCGCACGGTCCTGGTCGCCGCCCACGGCAACAGCCTGCGCGCCCTGGTCAAGCACCTCGACAACATCTCGGACGCCGACATCGCGAGCCTGAACATCCCGACGGGCATCCCGCTGGTCTACGAACTCGACGAAGACTTCCACCCGGTCAACCCGGGCGGCACCTACCTGGACGCGGACGCCGCGGCGGCGGCCATCGAGGCCGTCAAGAACCAGGGCAAGAAGTAACGCACCGCACGACCGAGCCCCCTGCCCGCGGTTGCCCATCGCGAGCTAGGGGGCTCGCTGTTGTGTTGTGCGTCAGGTGCGTCAGGTGCGTCAGGTGCGTCAGGTGCTGCGGGTCAGGGTCATGGTCCAGTTGGTTGTCCAGGTCTGTTCGCCGTCCACGGAGAAGGCCTGCTCCCAGCGCGGTGCGTCGCCGGTCGTTCCCGACCAGATGAAGCGTGCCCTGATGGGTCTGCCCGCGTGGGTGTCGTCTCCGTAGAACTCGCCCCTGCCGTCGGTGAAGCGGCCCACGACCGGGGGGAACAGGGTGCCGGTGCGCCTGCTCGCCCAGTACAGGGACCACTCCGCGCGCTCGGGGTCGTACAGCCGCAGGGTGAGGCCGGCGAAGCCCTTGGTCGGGAACACGATCTCGTCGAAGTTCGCGCCGCCGTCGAAGTGCCGGGAGGCGTGGCTGTGGGCCGGGAACTCCTCCCAGGCGCTGGTGTCGTCGAGGAAGTCCGTACGCCACCGGTTGGCCACGTCCCAGGAGCCGGTGAGGAAGTCGAAGTCGTTCATGGGCGGACCGTACGAGCACCTCGCTGACATCTTGTGTCAGGGGAGTTCGGGCGGCCGGCGTGCGTACGTGTCCGCCAGCGTCCGCACCGCGTCGCCCACCGCGCGCCGTAGCCCGGGTGGCGACACCACCTCCGCCTCGGCGCCCAGGCGCAGGACCAGGGAAGCCGTGTGGGCGGTCGATTCCAGCGGGATGGCCACGCGGATCCGCCCGTCGCTCCCCGGCGGCCCCGCGCCGGCGCGCGCCGCGCGGGCGAGGGACGGTTCCAGCAGGTGGGGGAGGCGGGCCAGCAGTTCGGGTGTGACAAGGAGCACCGCCTCGCCCTGGACTCGGCGGCGGTCGAACTCCGCCAGGTAGCTGCCCCACTGCTCGGCCAGGTCGAACCCCTCGGGCCGGGCGGCCGGTTCGTCCAGCACCTCCAGGTCCAGGATCTGGGACACGCGGTACGTACGGGCCGCCGAGCCCGGCGTTCCCTGCCGCGCCGCCGTCTCCGTACCGCCCGCGAGCAGGTACCAGCGGCCGGACTTGAGGACGACGCCGTACGGATCCAGCGTCCGGTCCACCTCCCTCGGCTCCGCCCAGCGCCGGTAGCGCATCCGGATACGGCGCTGGTCCCAGACGGCGCGTACGACGCCGGCCAGATGGGGTGTGGGGCCCGCGGCGTCGTACCAGTTGGAGGTGTCCAGGTGGAACCGCTGCTGGATGCGGCCCGCCCGGTCCCGCAGCTCCTCCGGCAGCGCCGCCGTCAGTTTGAGCTGGACGGTGGCGAGGACCCCGCCCAGCCCCAGATCGGCTGCCGGGCCCGGCAGCCCGGACAGGAACAGCGCCTCGGCCTCCTCGCTGGTCAGGCCGGTGAGCCGGGTGCGGTAGCCGTCGACCAGCCGGTAGCCGCCTTCGTGGCCGGCCTCTCCGTACAGCGGTACTCCCGCCGCGCTGAGCGATTCCACGTCCCGGTAGACGGTGCGTATGGAGACGTCCAGTTCGTCGGCGAGCTGCTGAGCTGTCAGGCGGCCACGGGCCTGGAGCAACAGCAGGAGGGAGAGCAGTCTGCTCGCGCGCATGAGGACAAGTGTGCGGTCATCCACTGACATGAGGTGTCAGTGGAGTGCTCGTACGTTTCCGACCTCGTCACGGTGTCGCCGTGTGCGCGCGCCGCCCGCTCTTCGGAGGTACCACCGAGCATGTCCCCCCGCTCGCTCTTCGCCCACCGTTCCGTTCCCGCCGGTGGTGGGAGTGTGCTCGCCTCCCCGTCACCCCGTCGTGTCCTCCTGCTGCCGCTGCTCGCCGTCGGCATGTTCGCCATCGGGACCGACGGTTACGTCATCGCCGGGCTGCTCCCACCGATGAGCCGCGACCTCGGGGTGAGCGAGAGTGCGGCCGGGCAGCTCGTGACGGTGTTCGCGCTGGCGTACGCCGTCGGCGCCCCGCTGCTCGGCATCGCGATCGGCGGGCTGCGCCGGCGTCCGGTCCTCGTCGGCAGCCTCACGCTGTTCGCGGCGACGAACGTCGCCGCCGCGCTCGTCCACTCGTACGCGGCGATGCTCGCCGTCCGGGTGGTCGCGGCGCTGAGCGCCGCCGTCTTCACCCCGGCCGCGGCCGCCGTCGCCCCGGAACTGGTCCCGGTCGGGCGGCGCGGCCGTGCGCTGGGCACGATCGGTGCGGGGACGGCTGTGGCCACCGCGCTCGGCGTGCCGCTGGGGACGCTGATCGGCGGGGCGTACGGCTGGCGGGCCACGTTCCTGGCGGTCGCGGCTCTCGGGGTGCCGGCGGTGGTGGGCGTGGTCGCGCTGCTGCCGGCACTCCCGCTCAGGTCACCCGCGTCACCCGCGT
>NZ_JTHL01000001.1:5115232-5127957 GCF_000818195.1 Streptomyces sp. 150FB
CGAGCCCGCCGAGCCCCAGGGCCCCCCCGAGTCGGCGTCGCCGCTCCGCGCCCGCCTCGACCTCGCCCGGGCCCCCGGCGTACCCGCCGCGCTCGGCCTCACCGTGCTCTGGATCGCCGGCGCGTTCTGCCTGCTGACCTACCTCAGCCCGGTCCTCGACGCGCTGGGAGGCATCCGCGGCAGCGCGCTCAGCGTCTGGCTGCTGATCTTCGGGGTGTCGGCCGTCGCGGGCAACGCGCTCGGCGGCCGGTTCGCCGACCGCTTTCCGGCGCCCCGGCTCACCGTCATCAGTACGGTCGGGCTCACGCTCGCCCTCCTCGCCTTCGGCGCGCTCCTCACCCTGGGCGTCCACGGCCGTACCGGCGCGGTCTGCGCCGCCGTACTGCTGGTCGTCTGGGGCCTCTTCGGCTGGTCCTTCGCGCCCGTCCAGCAGCATCACCTGGTCGGGCTCGCCCCCGGATCGGCGGGGATCGTCCTGTCGCTCAGCGCCGGAGCGACCTTCGCCGGCATCGCCCTCGGCGGCTTCCTCGGTTCTCTCGCGCTCTCGCACGCCGGCGCCGCAGGGGTCGGCTGGACGGCCGGAGCCGTGGAACTCACCGCTGCGGTGACCGCGCTGCTCCTCGTCGGCCCGGCCGCGCGAAGAGGCCCCGCCCGGTGAACGGAGGCGAACAGAACAGAGAGGTCCCGCCCGCTGAACAGAACGGGCGGGACCTCTTGGTGCGCGTGCTCATCCGCGTACGTGTCCGCGCGTCAGCCGCACTGGCACGGCGCGCCGGACTGACAGCCGCAGCCGCAGCCGGAGCCGCAGCCGCATGCCGCCAGCAGCGGCAGACGCACCGCCTCCTTGGGAGGCTCCTGCGCGGAATCGGTCGTGGTGATGGGGGAATCGGCCATGGGTTCCTCCTCAGAGGCGTACGGAATGCCGCCTCAGCCCATTGGATGCCCAAGACGGCGGGCGCATCAACGGCGCATGCACGCAAGCGCCGCCGTACGCCCCCTGGCGCCGACGTACGCCCCTACGCGCCGCCCCCGCCACCCGTACGAACCACCCCTGGCGCCGACGTACGCCCCTACGCGCCCTCGACCGGTGTCTCCACCGGCTGGATGTCGTCCGCGTGCTCGCCCGTCACCAGGTACACGACCCGCTTCGCCACCGACACCGCGTGGTCGGCGAACCGCTCGTAGTACCGGCCGAGCAGCGTGACATCCACCGCCGTCTCGATGCCGTGCTTCCAGCGGTCGTCCATCAGGTGCTGGAAGAGCGTGCGGTGCAGCAGGTCCATCTCGTCGTCGTCCTGCTCCAACTGGAGAGCCAGATCGACGTCCTTGGTGATGATGACCTCGGCGGCCTTCGCCATCAGACGCTGCGCGAGCTGCCCCATCTCCAGCAGCGTCGTGTGCAGGTCGTGCGGCACCGGCGAGGCGGGGTAACGCAGCCGCGCCTGCTTGGCGACGTGCTGCGCGAGGTCGCCGGCCCGCTCCAGGTCCGCGCTCATCCGCAGCGAGGTCACGACGATCCGCAGATCGGTGGCGACCGGCTGCTGGCGCGCCAGCAGCGCGATGGCGCGGGCCTCCAGGTCGTGCTGGAGGTCGTCGACCTTCTGGTCGGCGGCGATCACTGTCTCCGCCAGCTTGAGGTCGGCGTCGAGCATCGACGTGGTGGCACGCCCGATGGCAGAACCGACCAGCCGGGCCATCTCGACCAGGTCATCGCCTATCGAGTCCAGTTCCTCGTGGTACGCGTCCCGCATGGGTGTGTCCCTCTCTTGACGTTCCTGCCGGGGTCCGGTGGGCTTTGGGGAGTGTCGGGCCCCACGTTCCCACGGTCGGTGCGTTACGCGTCCGGAGCCTCCACCCCAAGTGAACCGGTACTTTCTCCTCGGTGAACTCTGGGCGACGAGTGTTCGAGGAGACACCTGGACCGCTGGGAGAGTGTCCGTGTCCGTGCATAACCTGGAGGCATGGACGTGAACGCGGCGGTCGCCGCATTGGCAGCGATCGCCGGGGTGTGCACCGGCGTGATCGCCATGCTGGCGTTTCGCTGGAGCGAACGCGACCAGGCGAGACCCACGCGCACCTCCCTGCACACCGATGCCGTCCTTCCTCCGGGTGTCGACACCGTACTGTCCGTGCTCCGTTCCTCCGCCGTCGTTCTCGACGAGAGCGATTCGGTGGTGAAGGCCAGCTCGGCGGCGTACGCGCTCGGCCTGGTCAGGGGCGGCAAACTCGCGGTCGAGCCCATGCTGCACATGGCACGCGACACCCGGCGCGACGGCGAGATACGGCAGGTCGAGCTGGACCTGCCGCGGCGCGGTACGGGCCGGGGCGAGGCGCTCGCCGTCTCCGCCCGGGTGGCGCCCCTCGGCTCCCGGCTCGTTCTCCTCCTTGTGGAGGACCTCACAGAAGCCCGCCGTATCGAAGCGGTACGGCGCGACTTCGTCGCCAACGTCAGCCATGAGCTGAAGACCCCGACCGGCGCGCTCTCACTGCTTTCCGAGGCTGTCATGGACGCCTCCGACGACCCCGAGGCGGTCACGCGCTTCGCCGGCCGTATGCAGATCGAGGCGACCCGGCTCACCAACCTCGTACAGGAACTCATCGACCTCTCCCGGGTGCAGAACGACGACCCGCTGGAGGACGCCGAGCCTGTACGGGTGGACGAACTCGTCGCCGAGGCCATCGACAGGTCGCGGCACGCGGCGTCCACGAAACAGATCACGATGGCCGCGGGTGGTCACGCCGATCTCTACGTCTGGGGCAACCGCGGCCAGCTCGCGGCGGCCCTCGGCAATCTCGTCGAGAACGCCGTGAACTACTCACCCGCACGCACGCGCGTCGGCATCGCCGTCAACCGCGTGCCCTCCTCAGGAGGGGACGACATCGAGATAGCCGTCACCGATCAGGGAATAGGTATCTCGGAGAAGGACCGCGAGCGCGTGTTCGAGCGTTTCTACCGCGTCGACCCGGCCCGCTCCCGCGCCACAGGCGGTACGGGACTGGGCCTCGCGATCGTCAAGCACGTGGCCGCCTCGCACGGCGGGGAGGTCACGGTGTGGAGCTCCGAGGGTCAGGGCTCCACCTTCACCCTGAGGTTGCCCGAGGCGGGCACCGTACGGGATCGCACACCCACCGGGCCGGACGATGACGACCATGCCCTCTACGCAACAGACACCAGTCTCGTGCTTGATCCACCGACCGTGATTCCTGCCCCGGAGGTCCTTCCGTGACCCGAGTGCTCGTCGTCGAGGATGAGGAATCCTTCAGCGACGCCCTTTCCTACATGCTCCGTAAGGAGGGCTTCGAGGTCGCCATCGCGACCACGGGGCCCGCGGGGCTCGACGAGTTCGAACGCAACGGCGCCGATCTCGTTCTCCTCGACCTGATGCTCCCAGGACTGCCGGGCACCGAGGTCTGCCGGCAACTGCGCAACAAGTCCAACGTGCCGGTGATCATGGTCACCGCCAAGGACAGTGAGATCGACAAGGTCGTCGGCCTGGAAATAGGAGCCGACGACTATGTGACCAAGCCCTTCTCCTCGCGGGAGCTGGTGGCCCGCATCCGCGCGGTCCTGCGCCGCCGCGGCGAGCCGGAGGAGGTCGCGCCCGCCGCCCTGGAGGCGGGACCCGTCCGGATGGACGTGGACCGCCATGTCGTCACGGTCTCCGGCGACAAGGTCGACCTCCCGCTCAAGGAGTTCGACCTGCTGGAGATGCTGCTGCGCAACGCGGGCCGGGTGCTGACCCGTATGCAGCTCATCGACCGGGTGTGGGGCGCGGACTACGTGGGGGACACCAAGACCCTCGACGTCCACGTCAAGCGCCTGCGCGCCAAGATCGAACCGGATCCGGGGGCGCCGCGCTACCTGGTGACGGTGCGGGGTCTCGGCTACAAGTTCGAGCCGTAAACCGGCCCTTGTCCGCGCGGATGTACAGGGTCGGACGTACAGGCGTGGAGCACGAACGGGAGGCGCCCCGCCGGATCTCCGGCGGGGCGCCTCCCGTTGTACGTACGTGAGTGCTCAGCCGGTCGTGTTGGCCGAGGCGGACGCCGAGTCCGACGGGAGACCGGCCGAACCGGTCGAGCCCGAGGAGTCGGTCGAGCCGGAGCCGCCGGGCGTTCCGGGCGCTCCGGACGTGCCGTCCGCCGGTGTGCCGCCCGGGTTGCCCGAAGGAGAGCCCGAGGGGGTGCCTGAAGGGCTCACCGAAGGCGCGGGGGGTGCGGTGGGACCGATGCCCGCGCGGAAGCTGTCAGCGGGGACGACGAGGGCGCGCAGCCCCACGTCGCCCGTCTTGCTGAACGTGAACACGACGGTCTGCGCGTCGCCGTCCTTCCCGGCTTCCCCGCCGTTCTCGATCAGCGCGGAGGCGTGGCCCTTGCCGCCGAGCTGGACCGAGCCGCCGCCGGGGACGGTGATCGGCCCCGAGCCGTCGCCGGCCGCCGCGAGCCGCACCTTGGCGTCGGTGCCGGGCAGGGCGATCGAGTCGAGCGTCTGCGCGCTCCTGCCGGAGTTGAAGACCGTCCCGGTGACGGCGGCGATGCCGTCGGTGCCGCTCCCGGCCTGGGTGACCACGGTCGCGTTCTGGATGCTGATCTTGTCGATCGTGGTGGCTGCGCTGTCCGGCTTGACGCTGAGCGTCTGCGCGTCGTTACCAGCGCCGCAGGCGGAGAGCGTGGCGAGCGAGAACACGAGGGCAGAAGCGGCGAGGGTGCCGCGTCGAAGGCTGCGGCTCACGGCTGCGGCAACTCCTTGGACGTACGGAACGGAGGGGCTAGGACGCGCCGACGGGCCAAGGACGGGCCGAAGGTCCCGTCAGCGGCCTTAGGTTACCGAGCCGCCCGCACCGGCCCGCACCCGACCCGCCCCCACGCGGTCCGGGGCAGGTGGCGGCTGCGGTACGGGTCCCGGTACGGGTGCGCGGCAACGCCCGTACGGACCGGGCGCGGCGCGCCGATCACGTAACCGCCGCCGCACGGATCCCACGCCGATCCCGGGGTTTCGCGAGCTGTTCACAAACTCAAGGTGATCAATTCCCCCGGCCGCCGCACATTCCTTCCGAATACCGCGCCGGAGCCGTGGTGATCAAATTCAGAATCGGTTCCTTTCCGTCCGCGTGGGTGACCGACATCCGAACGGAGTAGCGGAATTTTCGGCTCATGAATCCGGCATATCGGGACTTTCGCGTCACTCGGAGGGGCTAGCGCGATGTGTAACCTGCATGTTTCCCTACGCCCGCGCAGTGGCTCCGACCTGCGAATACCCGCTCCAGGAGCCCCTCCGCAGCACGTCCCTGGCGGTGTTGTCAAGCCCCGAGATGCGCCCTGACCTGCGAAAACACCATTCAGAAGAGGGCATTCTCGTGTTACCCTGGATAGCCACGGAAGGGGTACCTGTCACATGACGTTCAAGGTTGGCGACACCGTGGTCTATCCCCATCACGGGGCCGCGCTGATCGAGGCTATCGAAACTCGCCAGATCAAAGGCGTGGACAAGACCTACTTGGTGCTCAAGGTCGCCCAGGGCGACTTGACGGTGCGTGTACCGGCGGACAATGCGGAGTTCGTCGGCGTGCGCGATGTGGTCGGTCAGGATGGGCTCGACCGGGTCTTCGAGGTGCTCAGGGCACCGTACGCAGAGGAGCCGACGAACTGGTCCCGGCGCTACAAGGCAAATCTTGAGAAGCTCGCCTCAGGCGATGTCATCAAGGTGGCCGAAGTGGTTCGTGACCTGTGGCGTCGGGAGCGTGAGCGCGGACTCTCCGCCGGTGAGAAGCGCATGCTCGCCAAGGCACGCCAGATTCTGGTGAGTGAGCTGGCTCTCGCCGAGAACACCAATGAAGACAAGGCCGAGGCTCTGCTCGACGAGGTCCTCGCGTCCTGAATCATGACGCCGTCGGCCGGGACTCGGCCCGGCGGTCCGTGATGCGGTAAACGCAGAGTGCGGTAAACGAAGTTGACATGCCCTGCGTGTGGAAACCTGCGTGTGAAAAGCTGTGTGCGTGTACGGGCTGAGTATGCGTACGCGCACATCCCGGACAGCCGATACCGCAGTGAAATGCCGTGGTGCCCGCTGACCAGCTATCAGGATTACGCTGCGTCGCCGGGCGCTGTGGCATGCCCGAACATCCGCACCCCATCCGACATCCGATACATAATCCCCCGTACACAGTCGCCGGCGCGAGCGCCGGACCTGGATCCCCTGACCTGGCCCACTCGTGTGCCGGGCCCGGAGAGCCTGCGTAGCTCGCCTCGACCATGTGTCACGGAAGGGTCCGGTCAAGGCGTCGCGCCCGGCACGCTCAGGCCATACCCACGTCGGCCGAGGATACAAACCTGCCGGAGAGCAACCGATGTCAGACGAAGTCCGCCCGCATCGCACCGCAGCCGTGATCCCCGCCGCCGGCCGAGGCGTACGGCTCGGCCCGGGCGTCCCCAAGGCGCTCCGCGCGCTGGGCGGCACCCCGATCCTCATCCACGCGGTCCGCGCGATGGCCGCCTCCCGTGCCGTCTCGCTGGTCGTCGTGGTCGCCCCGCCCGACGGCGCTGCCGAAGTGAAGAACCTCCTCGACGAGCACGCCCTGCCCGAGCGCACCGACTATCTGGTGGTGCCCGGCGGCGACACCCGCCAGGAGTCCGTACGGCTCGGCATCGAGGCCCTCCCCGAGGACATCACCGCCGTACTCGTCCATGACGCGGCCCGTCCGCTCGTACCGGTGGACACCGTGGACGCGGTGGTCGAAGCGGTACGCGACGGCGCGCCGGCCGTCGTACCCGCGCTGCCCGTCACCGACACCGTCAAGCAGGTCGAGCCGAGGGAGAAGGGCGAACCGGAACCGGTCGTCGCCACCCCCGACCGCGCCGTGCTGCGCGCCGTACAGACCCCGCAGGGCTTCGACCGCGCGACGCTCCAGCTCGCCCACGAGACGGTGCCGGCCTCGGGAGAGGGCGCGACGGACTGCGCGGGCATGGTGGAGCGGCTCGGTACGGCCGTGGTGGTCGTGCCGGGGCACGAGGAGGCTTTCAAGGTGACCCGGCCGCTGGATCTGGTGCTGGCCGAGGCCGTGCTCGCCCGAAGGAGGGCCAACGATGGCTTCTGACGTGTCCGGCGCCTCCGAGGCCACCGGCGCCTCCGAGGCCACCGGCGCCGCAGAGCCCTCCGGGGCTTCCGGGGCTTCCGGTGGCCCGCAGCCCGCGCCGCCCGCTTTCCCGAGCCTGCCGCTGGTCGGCATCGGCACCGACATCCACGCCTTCGAGGAGGGCCGCGAGCTGTGGTGCGCGGGCCTCCGCTGGGAGAACGAGGGGCCCGGTCTCGCCGGGCACTCGGACGCGGACGTTGTCGCCCACGCCGCCTGCAACGCGCTGTTCTCCGCCGCCGGGCTCGGCGACCTCGGCGCCCACTTCGGTACCGGGCGCCCCGAGTGGTCCGGCGCCCCCGGAATCACCCTCCTCACGGAGGCGGCCCGGATCGTCCGCGAGGCGGGCTTCGCCATCGGGAACGTCGCCGTACAGGTCGTCGGGCTCCGGCCGAAGATCGGCAAGCGGCGGGAGGAGGCGCAGCAGGTCCTCTCGGCCGCCGTCGGCGCCCCCGTATCGGTCTCGGCGGCCACCTCGGACGGGCTCGGTTTCACCGGCCGGGGCGAGGGGCTCGCCGCGATCGCCACCGCGCTCGTCGTCCGTACGGACTGACCCGGCCGAAATACCCGCGCGCCGAAATACCCGCGCTCCGCGAGGGGTTGACGTCACGTCAGCCCGTATCGGCGCGCGCATCAGGCACGTATCCGCGTATCAGGGACGTATCGGCAGGAAGGCCGCACCCGGATGTCAGCCACTCTCTCGGACAAGCTCAAAGAGCTGCTCGACTCGACCGTGTTTGTCAGCATCGCCACCATCCAGCCCGACGGCAGCCCGCAGGTGTCGCCTGTCTGGGTGAAGCGCGACGGGGACGACGTCCTCATATCCACCACCGTCACCCGGCGCAAGGCGACGAACCTTGAGCGCGATCCGCGCGTGACGGTCATGCTCCAGCGCTTCGACTCGCCGCAGGAGTACGCCGAGATCCGTGGCACGGCGACCCTCACCACCGAGGGCGGCCAGGAGCTGATCGACGAGCTGGCGGTCAAGTACTCCGGGAAGCGGTACGGCGAGCTGAACCCCGACGCGCACCTGGACGACCCGCGCGTGGTCGTCCGTATCACGCCCCGCAAGGTCGTCGGCAACATCTGAACACGTGGGTGTCCGGGCTCCGGAGCGCCCGAGCACCCGAGCGCGCCCGGGGGCACCGGCGGACCAACACACGCAAAAGGTCGCACGAGGGACCCGTGGGGCGGTCCTGGCGGGCCACCGAATGTCACGCTTCTGTGTCCCGCGGCCCAAGGGTCGCGGGGCACTGCCCCGGGCGCACTACCCTTGGTTCCGTGACCATTCGGCTGTACGACACCGGCGCCCGGCAGATCCGTGACTTCACCCCGCTCATGCCGGGCTGCGTCTCGATCTACCTCTGCGGCGCCACCGTGCAGGCCGCACCGCACATCGGGCACATCAGGTCCGGGCTGAACTTCGACATCATGCGCCGCTGGTTCGACTACCGCGGCTACGACGTCACGTTCATCCGGAACGTCACCGACATCGATGACAAGATCATCGCCAAGTCGGCCGCCCTGAGCCGCCCGTGGTGGTCCATCGGATACGAGAACGAGCGCGCCTTCAACTCCGGCTACGACGTCCTCGGCTGCCTGCCGCCCAGTTACGAACCCCGCGCCACCGGCCACATCACCGAGATGATCGAGATGATGCGCGGCCTCATCGAGCGCGGCCACGCCTACGAGTCGGAGGGCAACGTCTACTTCGACGTGCGCTCCTTCCCCGGCTACCTCCAGCTCTCCAACCAGGACCTCGACGACCTGCGCCAGCCCTCGGGCGAGGGCGAGACGGGCAAGCGCGACCAGCGCGACTTCGCCCTGTGGAAGGCCGTCAAGCCCGGCGAGCCGAGCTGGGAGACGCCCTGGGGGCGCGGCAGGCCCGGCTGGCACCTGGAGTGCTCGGCGATGGCGCACAAGTACCTCGGCACCGCCTTCGACATCCACGGCGGCGGCCTCGACCTGATCTTCCCGCACCACGAGAACGAGATCGCGCAGGCCAAGGCGTACGGCGACGAGTTCGCGCGGTACTGGGTGCACAACGCCTGGGTCACCATGAGCGGCGAGAAGATGTCCAAGTCGCTCGGCAACTCGGTGCTGGTCTCCGAGATGGTCAAGCGCTGGCGGCCCATCGTGCTGCGCTACTACCTCGGCACCCCGCACTACCGCTCGATGATCGAGTACAGCGAAGAGGCCCTGCGCGAGGCCGAGTCGGCGTTCGCACGCATCGAGGGCTTCATCCAGCGCGTCACCGAGAAGGCCGGCAAGGGCGTGCCCGCCGCCGAGGAGGTGCCGCCCGCCTTCGCCGAGGCGATGGACGACGACCTCGGCGTCCCGGGAGCCCTCGCGGTCATCCACACCACGGTCAGGCAGGGCAACTCCGCGCTCGCCGCCGACGACAAGGAAGCGGCCGTCGCCCGGCTCGCCGAGGTACGGGCGATGCTCGGCGTCCTCGGTCTCGACCCGCTGGACCCGCACTGGGCGGGCGAGGCCGACCGCGGCGAGGACCTGCACGGCGTGGTCGACACCCTCGTACGCCTGGTCCTCGACCAGCGCGAGGCGGCGCGCGCCCGTAAGGACTGGGCCACGGCCGACACCATCCGCGACCACCTCCAGCAGACCGGACTCGTCGTCGAGGACAGCCCCTCGGGCCCGCGCTGGACCCTCGGGCCGCACTGACCGGGCGGGGCCGGCGGCAGTCTTACGTACCCTGGTGGGCGAGCCCGTTACACCGAGGAGCGCCGCGTACGACGCGCACGCGTCTCCGAGGCCCCCGAGACGCGTACGCGTCTGAGCGGTCTCTGATGTCTTTGATGTCTCTGAAGCGACGAAACAGGTAGGCCATGGCCGGGAACAGCCGCAACAACCCCCGCACGTCCAAGAAGAAGGGCGCGCAGGTCGGCAGCGGTGGCCAGCGACGCCGGGGACTGGAGGGCAAGGGCCCCACACCGCCCGCCACCGCCCGCAAGGGCCATGTGAAGAACCGCGTGGCCAACGCCAAGAGCAAGCAGACCGCCAACGCGCGCCGCCAGATCGCCCGCCGCGGCGGCAAGGGCTCCAGCGAGATGGTCGTGGGCCGCAACCCGGTCTTCGAGGCGCTGCGCGACGGCGTCCCGGCGACGACGCTCTACGTCCAGCAGTTCATCGACAACGACGAGCGGGTACGCGAAGCCCTCCAGCTCGCCGCCGACCGGGGCGGCATCCATCTGATGGAAGCCCCCAGGCCCGAGCTGGACCGGATGACGAACGGCCTCAACCACCAGGGCATGGTCCTCCAGGTCCCGCCCTACGAGTACGCGCACCCGGACGACCTCGCCGCCGCCGCCTTCGACGAGGGCGCCGACCCGCTGATCGTGGCGCTCGACGGGGTGACGGACCCGCGCAACCTGGGCGCCGTCGTCCGCTCCGTCTCGGCCTTCGGCGGCCACGGTGTCGTCGTACCCGAGCGGCGAGCCGCCGGTATGACGGCGGGCGCGTGGAAGTCCTCGGCCGGTACGGCGGCCCGTACGCCCGTCGCCCGCTGCACCAACCTCACGCGCACGCTGGAGGCGTACCAGAAGGCCGGTGTGGTCATCGTCGGTCTCGCGGCCGACGGCGAGACCGAGGTCGGCGAGCTGCCGGCCCTCGGCGGCCCGGTCGTCATCGTGGTCGGCAGCGAGGGCAAGGGCCTGTCGCGGCTGGTCGGCGAGACGTGCGACTACCGCGTACGGATTCCCATGCCGGGCGGCGCCGAATCGCTGAACGCCGGGGTCGCGGCGGGGATCGTGCTGTACGAGGCGGCGCGCCGCCGCGCCTGAGCGGATCGGCGTCGGATCGGGGCCGGATCGGGGGCCGCATCGCGGGTCGCGGAGGCTCCCGGGCCGGTCGGAGGGCGTGCCGCGGGGGGCACGGGGCTCTCGCCGGGATGTCGCCGGGCCCCATTACCCGTTGATCTTTGACGGGTCTCGGACATATACGTCTGTCAAGGCAGTGTCCTAAACACAAGTCACTCGGTTAGATGAGTGTGGACACCAGAACGCCCCAGCCCGGGTTCGACGATCAGCCCCCGCTGAGCATGCTCAAGGTGGATTGCGATCCCGCGCAGGTCATCGTGAACCACGCCAGCTTCCGGGTGAAGCTCGCTCCGCCCCAGCGCACCGGACCCGCCCGCGTACGCGCGGCCGGGGACACCGCGCGTATCCCGGCGATGAGCGGTGCCGTCGCGGGTGCGGGGCGCCGTAAGGCCCCCGTCGTCTGGAGCGGCAGGTCGGAGCCCGGCGACCCCGGAGCGAGCGGGCTCCTCCAGGCCGTACGGAACTCCTCCGTCCGGACCACCGCCGCTGTGCGGGCGGGCGGCGGCGCCTTCGGCGACGTCCCCGAGGGGGGGTACGACCCGGGCGCCACCCAGACCATCCCGCGCATCGCCCTCGACGACGACGCGACCCGGCTGAGCCCGACCATCGGGAGCCAGGGGCGCGGTCGCGGGCCCGGATCGGGCCCGGGCTCGGGCCCCGGCTCAGGGGGGCCGCTGCTGCCGCCGATGCGGCAGGCGGTCGGCGCGTACGACATGCGCGAGCCCGGCCCGTACGACGACGACCTCGACCCGGATCTCGACTTCGACGACGAGGCCGACGGCGACGAGGGCCGGGACGAGCGGCGCGGCCAGCGGCACGGCGCCGACGCCGTGCGGCACGCGTACTACCCGGGCCGCCGGATGAACCTCGGCGTGGTGCTCCTTCCGCTCCGCGTCTTCCTCGGTTTCATCTCGATCTACGCCGGTATGGGCAAGCTCTGCGACCCCGTCTACTTCGACGGCGGCGAGCGCGGCTCCATGGTGAAGTGGCTCACCTCGCTGCACCCGTGGGCCCTCGCCGAACCCCTGCGGGACTTCGCGCTCTCGCACCCGGTCGGCGCCGGTCTCTCGATCGCCTTCATGCAGATCGTGGTCGGTGTCCTCACCGTCCTCGGCCTGTGGCAGCGGGTCGCGGCGTCCTTCGGCGCGCTGCTGTCGGCGGCGCTGCTGCTGACGGTGAGCTGGCGGACCGTACCGGCGTACGACGCGCCCGACATCATCTACCTGGCCGCCTGGTCGCCGCTGATCATCGCGGGCGCCCCGGTCTACTCGGCCGACGGCCGGCTCGCCGGCGAGGCCTGGCGCAGGCTCGGCCCGCGCTCGGACATCTGGGACCTGCGGCGGCGCGTGCTGCGCCGCGGCGCGATCGTCGCGTCGGTCGTCATCGGGCTCACGCTGCTGGTCGGCTCGGTGCTGGGCGGGGCCGTACGGTCCTCCGACATGGTGACCGTGCCTGGCCCCGGCCAGGACCCGGTCAACCAGCTCCCCGGTTACCCGCTGCCCCAGAAGCCGGGCAGCAGCAGCGCCTCGGGTACGCCCGGGAGCGCGGGCTCGGCGGACGGCAAGCAGTCCCGTCCTTCGGCGAGCAGTTCGGGCAGCCCCTCGGCCAGGCAGTCGTCGCCCGGCGACGGTCAGGTACGGGAGTCGGCCACGGCCGGCGCGGGCAGCCAGGGCCGGCCCAGCCAGACCCAGGGCACGACGGGCCGCCAGGCGCCGCCGCAGGTGGAGCAGGCACCGCCGCCGTCCAGCAGCCAGGGCCC
>NZ_JTHL01000001.1:5128121-5193506 GCF_000818195.1 Streptomyces sp. 150FB
GGCGGCGACGGGGGAGGCGCGGCGACCGGCGGTGGCTCCTCGTCGGGCGGCGGAGCGCAGAACCCGATCGGTGGCCTGCTCGGCTGACGTACGGGGAGAGGGAGCGGGCCGGTCACCCTGGTGGGGTGACCGGCCCGCTCTGTCGCGCGTACACGCTGCTTTCGTGCTGGGTCCCAGGCCCGGCGGACCGGCCTACGAGCGCCCGACGCCGCCGGCCAGCTCCTTGGCGGCCTCCGTGAGGTCCTTGGCGGTGTCGATGGCGCGCCAGTACGCGCCCTGCGGCAGGGGGAACCCGGCCAGTATGCGTTCGCGCGCCAGGCGCGGGAACGTCGTACGTTCATGGTCGCCGCGGTCGGGCAGCATGCCGGCGAACGCGGCGGAGAACACGTACACCCCGGCGTTGATCAGATAAGGCGACGGCGGCGACTCGATGAAGTCGAGTACATGGCCGAACTCGTCGGTCTCGACGGCTCCCCACGGAATCCGTGGGCGGGCCAGCGCGAGCGTGGCGACAGCATCGCGCTCGGCGTGGAAGGCGGCCATCTCGCGGAGCGAGAACCGCGTCCAGATATCGCCGTTCGTGGCGTACCAGGGCTGCCCGGGGCCCGGCAGGTGCCCGGCGGCGTACTTGAGCCCGCCACCGCGCCCCAGGGGCTCTGTCTCCACCACGGTGGTGACCCGCAGCGGCAGGTCCGCCGACTCCAGCCACTCCTGGAGCACTTCGGCGAGATGACCGCACGAGATGACCACGTCGGTCACGCCCTCGGCGGCGAGCCAGGAAAGCTGATGGCCGATGATCGGGGTCCCCGTGCCGGGGATCTCGACCATCGGCTTCGGCCGGTCGTCGGTGTACGGGCGCAGCCGCGACCCCTGGCCACCCGCCAGGACCACGGCCTGCGTCGGATACGTATGCATGCCGGGAACGATAGGCGGGGCGGTCAGGGAGCTTGCGGTCAGCTCCCCGCGCTCTGCTGGGACACCCCGTACGCGAACGACGTGTCACACACGGGACGCGAGAACGACTGGGCGCGCGTGGGTCCGTAGTGCGCGACGGCCGCGCGGCCGAGGGAGCGCGCGATCGACATGCAGTGCTTGGCGAGCGACGGGCGGGCCTCGATCTCGCGCTGGAGGTGGGTCAGGGCGATCCCCGGGTCCTTCTCCTGGAGTTCCACCAGGAGCTTGTCGCGGAGAATGTCCTGCGGGGTACGGGACTTGGCCCGCACCGAGGCGGTGTCCGATGCGGTGTCCGAGGCGGTCAGTACGCGCGACTCGGAGTTGCTGGACGCCCACGGAACATTGGCGACCGCGAGGGTCCCGGAGAGCACCAGGACGACGGGCAGTACGAAGGCGAGAGTTCGGCCGATACGGCGGGCTGTGTGGGTCACGCAGGCGAGCGTAGCGGCCAGTGATGAATTGGCGACATTTAGTCACTCACTCGGGGGACGGTTCGATAGGTTTTTTCGAATTGCCTGTTGACGACACCTGACCGAAAGGACGTATATGCCGGGGTATTTGGCGGCATACGCAAACGGCCCCGCACCGGAGTGCGGGGCCGTGCGGACGAATTCACACCGCTGTGCGGTGCGGGCGCGTCAGGCGCGGTCGGTGAGACGCTCACCCGTCGAGGACGAGAAGACGTGCAGCTCGTCCGGGCGCGGCACGACGTGCAACTTGGTGCCCTTGTCCGGTACGGCACGGCCGTTGACGCGGACGACGAGTTCCTTGACCTCTTCGCCGACCTGGGCGGAGCCGTAGACGAATCCGTCGGCACCCAGCTCCTCGACGACATTGACGGTGACGGCCAGACCGGCGGGCGCGTCCTTCGTCAGCGTCTTGGCCTCGACCGACTCGGCGGCGAGGTCGAAGTGCTCGGGGCGGACGCCGACCGTGACGGTCTTGTCACCCTTCTCGGTGGCGGCGGCGAGCGCCTCACGCGAGACGGGGACGACGCTGTTGCCGAACTTCACACCACCGTCGGTGATCGGCACCTCGACCAGGTTCATGGCCGGCGAACCGATGAAGCCGGCGACGAACAGGTTCGCCGGGCGGTCGTACATGTTGCGCGGCGAGTCGACCTGCTGGAGCAGCCCGTCCTTGAGGACGGCGACGCGGTCACCCATGGTCATGGCCTCGACCTGGTCGTGGGTGACGTACACCGTGGTGATGCCGAGGCGGCGCTGGAGCGAGGCGATCTGCGTACGGGTGGAGACACGGAGCTTGGCGTCGAGGTTCGACAGCGGCTCGTCCATGAGGAACACCTGCGGCTCACGCACAATGGCGCGCCCCATCGCGACACGCTGACGCTGACCACCGGAGAGCGCCTTGGGCTTGCGGTCCAGGTACTCGCTGAGGTCGAGGATCTTGGCGGCCTCTTCGACCTTCTTGCGGATCTCCGCCTTGTTCACACCGGCGATCTTGAGCGCGAAGCCCATGTTGTCGGCGACGGACATGTGCGGGTACAGCGCGTAGTTCTGGAACACCATGGCGATGTCCCGGTCCTTCGGCGGCAGGTGCGTGACGTCACGCTCACCGATACGGATGGAACCACCGTTGACGTCCTCGAGACCCGCGAGCATGCGCAGGGAGGTCGACTTGCCACAGCCGGAAGGACCGACAAGAACGAGGAACTCGCCGTCGGCGACGTCCAGCTCGAGCTGATCCACGGCGGGCTTGGTGGAACCCGGGTAGACCCGAGTCGCCTTGTCGAACGAGACAGTAGCCATGCTGATGTGTCCCCTCACCGGCAGGAACGTGCCGGACGATCCGAGTAAAGGAATGGATCCACCGCCGAAGGCGGAAGATGGGTCTAGTCCACCTGGGTGAACTGGAGGTGACGCTACCCCGCGATCCGGGATCTGTCAGCACTCCGCCCCCACCAAAATCCGTCCAGCACCCCGCCCGAACCCGGTTACACTTCTTGCGCGCGCGCCTCCTTAGCTCAGTTGGCCAGAGCAACGCACTTGTAATGCGTAGGTCGTCGGTTCGAATCCGACAGGGGGCTCCGGGAAAGGCCAGGTCAGACGTTGTCTGATCTGGCCTTTTCGCTCGCTCGGGGAATGGTGCGGTGACCGTGTCCAGCGTTCCCAGATCCGGGCCGATGGCCGCGCCGCCCACACCCCGCCCACCGCAGCCCGCGACATCGCCAACACGGCCGCCGGCCCCGATGGCAGCACTTGCCGCACTCGTCGCCACCCTGGTCTGGGCCGCCACCCTCGCCGGACGCCGACACGAAGCCCAGGGACACGCCCACTAGACCAACGCCGCCCCTCCGATTCGGCCGGAGCGACGGGGTGCCTCGAAGGAACTGGCTGATCGTTGAGCGGGATGGGATGCCAGACCTGTTCCTGGAGTTCCCCGATGCAGGGGCCGCAGGCCTACATGGGCTCCTGGGCTCCTGCGAGCGTCACTGGACCGTTCCATGGAACGCGAGTCCGCTGCTGGTCGCAGTAGAGTCGGCGGAAGCTGGCCATCCACGCTCTCGTCGGTGGCAGCAGGGGAGTGCATACCAGCGCGGGCGAACTTGGTGATCCCGTTGATCACCTGATGTGGCAGGACCGCTTCCATCGGTACAGCGCATCCCCGCGATCAGTGGACCTGGGCAGATGCTGGCGCCGTCTTCTCTTTATCTGCGAAGAGAAGGGTGGGTTCGGCGAGGATGTCGCGGCCGGCCTCGCTCTTGTAGATCTCGTCGACGCTGCCGAACCGGGCCTCGGCGTAGTCGAGTTCGAGCAGAGCCGCTGCTTGCCGGACGGATGCCTCGTCGGGTCCTTCGATCTCGACGAACGTCGGGAGGTCGGGCCAGGTGTCGAAGTCGAAGGCGACCTTGCCCAGGCGCCACTCTTCGCGGTAGTTCTCCTGGTAGCGGACCTCGCGCATGCCGACGTTCCGGAGAATCTCGGCCATGGCGTGCAGGTCCGTGACCTCGGTCTCGATCTCGGTCGTGCCGTCGATCGAGGTCGCGTCGGTGACCTGCTTGAGCGTTAGTGTCGAGCGCGTGCCCTCGTCACGCAGGCGTACCCAGGCACCGCCGTCCAGGACGTCGTTCTCGAAGATCTTGCGGGTGAGGAGGATACGCGGGAATGCCTGGACCGCACCGAGAGCGGTGAGCCGCGTCTGAAGGTCGGCGACGTTGATGGCCAGGAACTTGGCTTCGTACTCGTGCTTCATCAGTTTTTCTACCCCTGGTGGTAGGAGGAGTCGGGTGTGTGGGCCGCGAGGAGCAGACCCATCCGGTGGGTGTGGTCCTGGAGCTGGCCGACGTGGGCCCGCTCAGTGAATTCATTCGTGCGCAGGGCCAGCAGTACATCCCAGTCACCGATGAAGTGGCCCCTCAGTTTCCCGGGCGACGTGTAGTGCTCGATCAGGTGATGGCGCTGTTTGACGGGCATCATGAACTCCGCACCGAACAGGCCACCGGGCCGCACCATCCCCTGCATACGGGTGACGAACTCCCCGAGCGGGCTGTGGTGGTTGGCACTGTAATGCCACGAGCAGCTCGTCCAGACGGCGTCGCATTGTATCGTCAGCGGCTCGCCCTCGAGGAAGTCCTCCTCTACGATCTGCACCTGGTCGTAGAGGGCCGCGAGTTTGAGACGGTCGATGAGACCCGTCGTGTGGGCGTGTTCGTCACCCGGAAGGTGGACCTGGCCGCCGTGCAGGGCGAGCGGGTCGCGCTCGATGGCGATGACGCGATAGCCGGCGGCTGCCAGCGGCAGGATGAATCTGCCGTCGCTCGCACCGATGATCGCGATGGTGGCTCCGGGCGCGGTTCGCTCCTCAACTGCGGCAAGGAACTGAGGGAAGAAGGTAAGGGTGTGTTCCCACAGGCTCTGCGTTTGCACGGCGGTGGGCTCCTTGCATGTCGGTGGCGAGGATCGTGCGACAGACTTCGCCGGGCGTGAGCCCTGTGGTGTCGACACGGTGCATCGGGAACTGGGCGTAGGCGCGGGTGATCTGCTCGGCGGCGTCCTCCGCGAGGACGTCCCAGCGGGAGACCGGTTTGTTCCGGTGAGCGAGGCGCCGCCGGCGCTCGTTCTCCGCGCAGACCAAGTAGTAGGTGGTGGGTTGCGGCACTTCGGCGGGCAGCTCGACGTCGATGCCAGCACCGAATGCGCGGTGGTTGGCGAAGCATCGGGCGAAGTAGCTCTCCACGACCACTGGATTGCCGGCGATGAGATGGCTCCGGATCTGATCGACTGCGGTCAGTAGCGCGGAGAGGTAGAAGCACATCCGCGCGTCGACGTTCGCGCGCGTGTCCATCTCCCGTCTCAGGGGTTCGTAGAGGGGCGGCATGGTCGGGACCAGGACGGCGTCGCGGGATGCCGCCAGCATCGGTGCGATGGTCGACTTGCCGGTGCCGCGAAGTCCTTCGAGGCTCTCGAACCGCGGGTGGTCAGGCACGGCCGTAGACGACATCCGGCACCGCGAGGGTGAGTTCGTCGGTGGCGGACGGCCGGTGGACGATGTGGTCGGCGGTCTTTTCGTACCAGAAAGCGTGGGAGTCCTTGCCGACGGCCTTGCAGGACATGGTGAGCGCTCCACGCGGATCCGCCTCGATTCGCTGGATCTCGACGGGCCCACCCGCAGGGGTGCAGATCTCGGGAGCGCCGTCCTCGGACAGATCCTCGTCGACGATTACTTCAACCGTCAGCTTGGCTGCCTGGAGCTCCTCGCGCAGGCGGGCGTAGGCCGTGGTGTCGGTGACCAAGAGTTCAGGATGAGCGGCGGCGTTGCCGACCGGCCGGAGGCAGTGGAGCTTCAACTGGCCTACGTCGAAGTGCTCCAGGGTGCGTGCCAGCGGCAGCACTTCGCCGATGTTGCGGGATGTGACCGTCATGGTCGCGCCCGTACAGACGCCGAGTTGCCGGGCGAGGTCGAGCGCGCTCAGCGCGCTCTGGTAGCTCCCCGCCTTGCGGGTGTGGTCGTTGGTCGAGCCAATGCCCTCCAGCGAGACCCGCAACAGGTCCAGGTGCGGAGCGATCTCGGTCAGCCGGGGCTCGATCCGGTAGCCGTTGGTGCAGATCTCGACCCGCAGACCCAGTTCCTGCTTGGCCTGCTGAACGACCTGGGCGAGGTCCCTGTAGACGAACGGCTCGCCGCCGAGCAAGGTGACGGCCTCCGCACCGTACTGGTCGTGCATGAGTGTCATGAGGCTGATCGCCTCCTCAGCGGTGAACGCGTCAGCGTGCTGAAGTCGCTTGCCGTGGAAGCAGTGCAGGCACTCGAAGTTGCAGCGGTACAGCAGTTGTAGGTACAGCATCCGGATCCTGCGGATCCCGGTGACTTCCCCGATCACGTGATCCTCCTTCGGCCAATTGCCTGGTGGGAGACCTGATGGTGGCGGAGGGCATGAGGACCGCATCACCGCGTATAGGGACGCACCCGGGACGTCCTGGGACGTTTTCAGCGTGCTGCGAAGGTGTCCAGGATCTGGAGAAGATGCGCGGTGTCTGACAGATCCGGCATTACCTCGGAGGCGCCGGCAGCAACCAGCTCCTGCGGAGTATGGATACCCGAAGCGACAGCGATGATCCCGGAGCCCGTGGCGAGAGCCGCCTCGACATCCCGTGGCGTATCCCCGACAAGCACGACGGGGGCGCCATCACGCACGCCTCGGAGACGCTGGGCACGTTCCCGAGCGACGGCCACCAGGTCCGGCCGCTGGAGAGCGTCGGCGCCATAAGCACCGACGGACAAATCCAGCAGCGGGTTGAGGCCGAAGGCCGACACCTTCACATGGGCGTTGGCCGCGATATTGCCGGTCAGCACCGACGACACCCAATCGGCCTGTGCGGACACCGCCTTGAGGATCTCCCGTACGCCGGGCAGAGCGGACCCGCGCCGCCGGAGATCCTCGAAGCGTTCCTCACCGGCGCGGGCAAGTGCGGCCTCGACAACTGACCAGTCCAGCTCGGGCAGACCATCCAAGGCGAACATGTCTCGCATGATCAGGCGATCCGTACGGCCCTCCGTCCGCGCCGGCCGTGTCGGAGCAGCACCTGCCAACGCCGCGAAGGCGGCAGCGTAGATCTCCTTGCTCACCCCTGAGTTGTCGATGAGCGTGTGGTCGATGTCCCACAGGACGATGAGCTCCATAACGCCAGCGTAGAAGCCCTCCCGCAGCGTCAACTCCAGAGGAACGTCCCACAACGTCCTTGCCTCGTAGCCTCCGGCTGGGCTTGTATGGCTTCCGTGAACGAGCGACTCCACTCCGTACTCGCCCAGCGCGGCGTCCCGCCCGAGTCGCTCGCCGAGGTCTGCGAGGTGGACCCCAAAACCGTCGGCCGCTGGCTCGGCGGGCGTTTACCTCACCCGCGGCACCGCTTCCGGGTCGCCCAACACCTGCGGGTGGAAGAGAGCTTCCTCTGGCCCACGCCGCAACCAGTCATGGGCAAACCAGGCGCAGGGCTGGACACCAAACTCGTAGGCACCTACCCGAACCGCGCTAGCGTCCCCCGCGACACCTGGATCTCGCTCCTCCAACAGGCCCGGGACGAGATCGGCGTACTCGTCTTCTCAGGAACCTTCTTCGCCCAGTCCAACCCCCACGTGGCCAAGATGCTCGCCGAGCGGGCAGCCGCCGGCGTACGGGTACGCCTGTGCTTCGGCGATTCGAACGGCCAGGCAGTCGCCATCCGGGGCCGAGAGGAAGGGATCGGCGGAGACACCCTTGCCGCCAAGATCCGCGCCTCGCTGACCTACTACCGACCTCTGCTGTCCGAGGCGGGTTGTGAAGTCCGGCTGCACGACACCACGCTCTACACCTCCCTGTTCCGCTACGACGACAACCTGCTCGCCAACCCACACATCTGGGGCCAGCCGGCCAGCGCCAACCCCGTTCTCCACCTCAAAAGGGCTGATGCCACGGGCTGGTTCGACAACTACGCTCAGAGCTTCGAAGATGTCTGGGCCAGCGCGCGGCCCTGGACGCTCAGCCAGGAGGGGACCACCGCACATGGGCAGGACTGAGTACTACAACGACCCCGAGGCCCCCAAAGCGAACACCCTCATCCCCGCCAACAACCTGCTTGTCGTCGACGCCAGCGGCGCCATCCTGCTCCAGCGCCGCCGCGACACCGGCCAGTGGGCACTGCCCGGCGGAGCCCAGGACATCGGCGAGACAGCGGCCCAGTGCGCGGTACGCGAATGCCTGGAAGAGACCGGCATCATCGCCGAGATCACCGGCTTCCTCGGCGTCTATACGAACCCGAACCACATCGTCGCCTACACCGACGGCGAGATCCGCCAGCAGTACGAGAACACCTACATCGGCCACCCGCTCGGAGGCGAGCCCACGATCAACGACGAGGCCGACGGCGTCCGCTTCATCCAGCCCACGGACCTTGACCAGTACGACATCCACCCGAGCATGCGCCAACAGATCGGCGACTACCTCGCCGGCACCTACCCCTACCTCGGCTGACCTGCCAACACCGCCTCCACCCGCTCCACGGCAGCGAAGATCTCCGGAGTAGCACGACGAATGAACCGCCCCACCAAGCTGTCAGCCCCGTAACGGCCTACGATCTCTGCGACTCGGGCCTCAACAGTCGTCTGGTGGCCATCAGGCGTGGTCGTCATGTCGCAGTAGACCAGCGCGTCCACCAACAACGGCTCGTCCAGCAACGGAAACTCTGCCTCCAGCACTTCACGCAGCGCGCGTTCCTCGGCCTCCCAGCAGCGCGAACGTGTGATTCGCAACCAGCCGCACCAGCCGCGCATCGGCACCGTGGACGTCCCTGAGGAACCGAGCACCATCCAGCGGATGGAACCTCGTCAGCGCCAGTCGCGGCGCATAGCCCACGTCGTGCAGCGCCGCAGCGGCGGCCAGAAGATCGGCATCATCTCCCAGGACCTGCCCGAGGCCGATCGCTCGGCGAGTAACACCCTGAGAATGTGCCCATCGCCGAGGAAGCGCGACGCCGAGTTCCGCCTTGCTCGTCCTCAGCGCCCAGTCCACCATTGACCTCTCGATGGTCTGGCTCCTTTCTCAAACAACGCTCACCCAATACATGAGACGCCTCTTTCAGGATGCGCTGACACATCCGGGAGGGCTGCCCGTACGAGCCATGCCGGAGTCGGAAGTCCTGCGGGCCCCGTCACCATGGCATCCGGGCCGCACAGTGGTCTCAGTCCTGGTCTCAGTCAGATGCGTTCGAGACCGTTCAGAAGGTCACTCGTCGCCCCCTACGCCGACCGCACGACGGCCAGGGGCGACGCCGCGCCTAGGTTTCAGTGCAGTCTCATTTATTCGTGCGAAATCGGACGCTCTGAGGCGGAGGTAGGCGTCAGCCCCGTACTGTCAGGCGGCATGCCGTCGCGATGGGCATCGTTTGCGCTCGCAGCGTGGCCCCTCATGAGACTTCGGAGTCGCCGTCGCGTAGCACGTCGGCTATGACCATGCCGGTCTCTCCGGCGGTGAGATATGGGCGTACATCGTGCGCTTTGGATCCGTTGTTGACCAGAACATCACGGATGCGGTCTCCAAAGGACGGCGCCAACTCCTTGGTCAGGGCGACGGCATCGCCTGCGTCGGCGATATTGATCCAGCGCTTCACCGGAGCCGGCCATCTTGCGAAACCACCGACAGGCGGAGGCGTAAGCCGCTCGAAGACGAGGTTATGGACGGCCAGCGGGGACCCGAGGGTGATCAATGTCAGGTCGGGCCAGTTCGGGTGGGCGCAAAGCGCCTCGTATGCGACCACCGTGCCCAGGGAGTGCGCGACGATCGCCTCCGTGTCCTTGGTGATGATTTGGGCCAGCCGTTCCTGTACGGCGGAGCGTACTTCCGGCTCAGTGAAGTAACGCCGTACCTGGCGGGCGCTGCCGATCATGGCGCGTTCGCTGAGGCCGGAGAAGAATGCGGAGTGGCTGAGCGCGTCCAAGGCCCGCTGGATCAGGAGGGGGGTACGCAGTCGGGTCGCGGTACCGGGACCGACAACCCGCGCCTCCTGTTCGGCCGCCGACGTCCACCACTGGAGCAGCAGGTTGCGCTCAAGGCCGTCCTGTACGTCAAAGGCATCGAGCTCAGGCTCACCAAGCCCACGGTGTCCGGCGAATCGGAACAAGTCTCCATAGAAAGCCATCGAGACCTCGTTGCGATCCAGTCCCGAATGCCCCGCCAATGCGACGCCGTCGTTCAGCGCCGGGTACCAGTCGGAGAGAAGCGTCTCCGGGCCCTTCACCTGTTGGGCGATGCCATGCACGAGAACGAAGCGGGTCATGAGATATCCAGATGGGGGGTGAGGTTGAGATGCAGCGCGATCACTCCCATATCGGTCGCTACGCATATCCGTCCGCCACCATCTATCGCGATACCACTGATGCCGCTGCCGATATCGAGTTCAGAGATCCAGGACGAGGCGGTCATGTCCCAGACTCGAATGAGTCCATAGCGGTCTGCCGCGACCAAGGTGGGTGAACCATTGACGGCTGTGGCACGGATCGCTCGGACCGTGGAGGGGAACGGCTCAAGATCGACACCGATGTCCTCTGCGCGTGAGGCATCCCAGCACCGCAGACGCCCGTCGCCTGCTCCGGAGATGACTACATCGCGCGTACCCCAACGAGTGATCTCTAAGCCGTAAGCACCCATTTTGTGGCCGCTGAGAGGATCGCCGAGTTGAATGCCGACACCCGGATCCCACAATCTCACAGTGCCGTCATTGGATGCACTGGCCACCACCGTGACGCCGCCTATGGCTCCCGACCGCAATGTATTCACTTCGTCAGTATGGCCTGACATCGGAGAGCACAGAGGGGTCTGGTTGCGTAGGTTCCAGGCTTCGAGTCTGAAATCTGTTGCAACAGAAACGATGGCAACCTCGTCGTCCTCCATTGGCAGTAGGCACGCACGCAAGGCTACCCCTGCGCGTTTCCCGAGATGGCGGCGGGAGGATAGATTCCACACTTCTGATTCCATCCAACCGCTGCGCGCAAGTATATTTGCACCATTCGAAAAAATAGCCATGGCGTCATATGTTATCGGAATTGAGGATGTAAGGTGAGCTGCCACTTGATGGCCTCCACTCAAATCGTGGGTGCGCACCACACCATCGACAGCGGTTGTGATGACATTGGCGCTGCCGTCATCGGAAGCCAGGATGTCGACCGACACCAATTCGTGGGCCCGTTCCGCAGCGCACAGCGGCTCTCCGATCGGACGTGTAGCTGCAACGTCCCAGACCCTCACATCGCGAAATGTGCCAAAAACTCCCAACGAGGTTCCGTCAACATGTACGAGCAAGGGTGCTGGAACGTAAGAGCTCTGGGATGAATACGAAACCCGTGTGTGCCCCTCCATCGGAGCCCCCAGTGGTTCGGCCGTTTCTAGATCCCATATGCGGGTGGTCCCATCGCGAGAGATCGTCACCACGACTGAAGCTCCCGCAATACGGCCAAGCATGCCAGTCATTACCACAGATGTGTGTCCGAGGAACGGCCCCCCTACCAGGTTGCGGTCCAGCACGTCGTAGATGTAGATCGTATTGCCTGCTTGTGTCGAAAGAACTACCGGCCGCACGCCGTGAAAGGCGACGCCGACGACCCGTGCAGAAGGGCTGAG
Source organism: Streptomyces sp. 150FB (assembly GCF_000818195.1). GTDB lineage: Bacteria > Actinomycetota > Actinomycetes > Streptomycetales > Streptomycetaceae > Streptomyces. The sequence goes on from NZ_JTHL01000001.1 coordinate 5,139,685, forward strand.
GTCCTCCACGGTGAAGTGCGTACGCGGTCGGACGGGCCATGCAGTGTCGCGTCCGGATACCTCCCAGAGATATGCGTGATCCAAGGAGGTTGCCAGCAAGACCTCGATCCCATGGGCGGCGGAACGTACGGTCAGGTGAAAAATGCCACCGATATGTCCGCCCAGAGGATGGCCAACCGGAGTTCCGGATGTGACATCCCAGATCCGTACTGTGCCATCCTCGCTGCCAGTGACCAGGATGGGTGCGGCATCCAATTCTCCGAAGGCGACACAACGCACTGCGTTAGTGTGCCCCAGGAGGGGCGATACCAAGGATGTCCCCTGGAATGGATCCCATAGCCGTACAGAAGTGTCGGAGCCGCCGGTCGCGACGATGACACGGGCGCCGAAGACTCCCAAAGCGACTGCCGAGACTTCGCCGAAATGACCTTCCATGGGGATGCCGACCTGGGTGCGCGTACGCAGATCCCAGAGCCTCGCAGTCGCGTCCTGTCCCCCCGTGACGATCAGGGGTCGGCCCTGTACCTCGCGTGAGGCCATGCATCTGACAGCCCGGGTGTGACCCTCGTCCGGTTGATCCGCAGTGAGGTCCCAAATACGCGCCGTGCGGTCCTGACTGACTGTGACAGCGAGGAAGGCGCCTCCATGAGCGGTGAGAGCTGCTGCCCCGATGTATTCGACATGGCCGCGCAGTGGATGTGCCAGTTGTTGGAGTGTCCGTAGATCCCATAACCGTGCCTCATGAACACCGCTGGTCAATACGACCGGGCGCCCCTCGAACTCGCCCGTCACGGCGGAGGCGACCCCGCTCTTACTCCAGTGGACGTGCGCCGTGACCGGTTCGCCGATCTGCCTACGATCGGTAAGGTCCCATCGACTGAGCATTCCTGCCGCATCCCCGACCAGTGCTACAGCCCGGCCGTCGAGCTGCGCTACAGAAACTGCGGTCACCGCGTCGGCCGGGCCGATGAGCGGACTCCCATCGATGTACGCGTTTCCACCGTCGAATACCTCGCTCAAGTCCCAGACGTAGACGGCCTTGTCTTCACCCCCCGTAATGGCCACCGGCCGCCCATCCAGTTGACCTAAATCGGCGTCTCGGACCGTACGTTTGTGAGCAGCGAGGTCTGCACCGAGTTGCCGCCTTTCGATCAGGTCCCAGATTCGCGCCGTGCCGTCCGCGCTGGCTGTCAAGACCACGGGGCGCCCATGAACGGTGCCCACCGCGATGCTTTCAACCCGGTTGGTGTGCCCGGTAAGAGCGTGCCCGTACTCCTGACCGGCTGAGAGATCCCAAATCTTTACAGTCCCGTCGACTGCCCCGGTGAGGGCCACCGTGTAGTCGCCCAACTCTCCGATTGCAACGGCGCTCACTGATATGCCGACATGTAGGGGTTCACCGATCTGCCGCTGTGAGGCGAGGTCCCATACACGGACGGTCTCGTCAGCGCTGCCAGTCACCGCGATGGGACGACCGTCGAGTGCCCCGACCGCGACGCATCCGACAGTCTTGGTGTGGCCTTGAAGTAACCGGTGCACTCCACTGGTCGACCACCAAGCCCACCGAGCAGACCATGGAAGGGTGATCCCGAGTTCGTCGATGCGGTCAGCGAGCTCGTTTGCCTCACAGCGGCGGGCCGACAGCTGCAGATCAGCGGCCCGGTCACCCACGGCGTGATCACTCGTCAGACGGTGCGCGACTTGCTCGTAGGAGCTGCGGACCCGTCTGGCGCTATCACCTTCGATCGAGGCGAACGCCCTTAAGAGAGCGAGCGGCTCGCTGGCAAGCAGGAATCCCGGGTCCTCGATGAGGGGGGCGAGGCTCCCTGCCGCAGCTGCATGCGTGGATAGGTACTGCCGGACGTATGGGACAGCTGCGAACCAATCCGGTTTGGCTCCGGCAGTGATGGGGACGAGGGAGCGAAGTGCCTCGACGACCGACTTTTGGATCTCCTCAGGGGGCCGATCCGCCGTCGCGCGCAGGTGCTCAGCCAGTGCCTTGTGATAAAGCCGATAGACCGAACGCCGGTCATCGTCGATGACCTCTGCGATGTACGCCTCGGCGACGTCCAAGGCCCAAGAGACATCTTCCTCCGAGCAGCGCACGCCGGAGATCACCGTGCTCATCGCCGTCCAGGTCCGACCTCGAGGCAACCCCTTGCCCTCCGAAAACGCGAGGGCATTCAGCATTCGGCGGACCCGCGGCTCGTCCGGCCCGAAACGGGCAAGGTAGTCGTCGAAGGCTTCGCCGACCTCGCTCGGGAGCTGTTCCGCCCAACCGGGTTGACTGACGTCCACCGGAATCCCGTCCGACCGCAGGGTGCGCGCCGTCGTCCTGGCATAGAGATAGACGCCAGCAGCCTTCTCGGCGACGCCCCGAGCGACTGTCCGAGCGAGTTCGCGTAAGCCGCGGTATGGAGTGCGTACTTCGGCCTCCTCGCTCGCCAGCAGGACCCGAGCGACGTAGCCAGCCACGTCGTCCGCACTCGCGCGGTACTGCGGCTGATCCAAGTCCATGCAGACAAATGTGGGACCCAGGGGGCCGACCAACTCGTGGCGCGTCCCAACCAGAAGGCGCACACCCTGAATCTCTGACATGGGCCGGAGTAGTTCCCTGGTGATCCGGCGGGGCTCTCCGTGACCTCCGGCATCCGCGGCGGTGTCCGAGCCGGCTTCGTCTACCGCGTCGACAACAATGACCAGCGGCAGCCCTTGTCGCCCCCGTCTGGTGAGCTCCTGCAGGAGTGCGGCAGCACCGTCTGCTTCGACCTCAAGAGCGGTGGCGAGCCGCTCCACCACCTCTTCGAGCCGCTTGTGGCGGGCGTGCACGGCAGCCGTAACACACCCGGCAGGCACCACGGTCGTGGGGTCGACGCCAGCCAGATCGAGGCGGTCCCGGTATCGACCGTCCGACAGTGCAACGACTCTTCCCAGGACTGCGGACTTCCCGCAGCCAGGACTGCCAGTGACGACTCTGCCTCTGCCATCGCCGTCGTCAGATGTCAGCCAGGCCACCAGTTCAGACAGCACCTGCACCCGCCCGCTGAAGTACAGGCCCTGTTCCGACTCGAACTCCACACCGCGCGAGCGGGGACCGAAGTGCTCCGTGAGGTCTCTTGAGGCGACCCGGCGCTGTACCTCCAGGTCGGTTCCGATCGGCGGCAGTTCATCCGTGTACCCCCTGTTCGGCAGGAATGGAGCCAGGCCGGTGACGAGACCGCAGGCCAGCTCTGCGCGCTGGCCCAACTCATCAACCTCGAACCGCTCGTTGACCGCCTTGATTAGTTCGGTGAGGTCGAGATATCGCTGCCGCTGACCAGTGCGCCCAGTAGTCGTTTCTACGGCCTCGGTCAAAGCGGCCACGAACGCCCCGTCTTCGGCAACATCCTTCCTGCGGGCGGATGCAAGAAACCACAAGCCCGTCGAGTCGGCATCCGCGTTCCGATAGGCGATCGTCCGCAGTGCGATCGCCGAGGCCTCAGCACCTCCGGCACTGCCGGCACAGGTGTCGAGAATCAGCAGGAGGTGGCGGAGGTTGCCCCGGCACAAGATGCGCACCAGATCCTCGGTGGCCAGTGCCGTGGTCGCGAGATCTCCGTCACGTGAGTCCCAGCAGAGCAGATAGTGCCGGTCACGCTCCTCTACCGAGCCGTGGCCGGCGAAGTACACGACCACCACGTCATCACTGGTGAGAGCGGTGTCCTCCGACCAGTGCGACAACTTCTGCCGGACTTGCTCGGCTCCGTCGTAGTTGCCGAGCCCAGGCAGCACGGGTTCGTACCCAAAACAGGTGAAGAGCTCTCGCGTCGCGCGAACATCGGTAGGTACGAAGTGCAACTGCTCGTCCTCCGATAGATAGCGGTACCGACCGCTCCCCAACGCTATGAAGAATCGCCTACCCACTTGACCGCCCCACCACGAAGTTCACGAGCTTGTGGAAACTGTAGCGACGAGATTGCACGCTGCACTCGCCAAGTCGAAGACTTGTCCCACTCGTCAGCGCTGTGGCCGTGCCGACGTCCGTAGCAAAGTCCAGACGGCCGTACGGACACAGACTGTCTTTACGAGGGGCGTCGATCGCAACGGCTGACGTCATCCGAGCATGTCGCCAACTAACCTTTTTGGTCTCATTCGCCGGCGTTCACAGGCACCCGAATGCCTGTCTGCCGACCGCTTCCCGGTAGGTCAACGGGGGTCTGGATGCGTGAGGACGAGCTGATATGGCGCGCACAGTTTTGTACCAACCAGCATGCGACATGCCTCTGACCTGGGGTTCAATGAAAGTGCCGCTGAGATCGATCTTGCTGGAGTTGGCCTATCTAGTCGGCGCTTCAAGCTGACGGGACACGACGCGGGCTCTCGGCGAAGGCGTGGGAGACGGGCCGGCTGGTGGGGGTGTCAGTGGCCGACGGGGCGGCGGGGGAGTGGGGACGAGTAGACGACGCTGGTCGTTACGGAGCCCAGGCCGCCGATTCGGCCGGTGAGTTCTTCCAGGTGGCGCATGGAGCGTGCCGCGACCTTGATGATGAAGCAGTCGTCGCCTGTCACGTGGTGGGCTTCCAGGATCTCCGGCATCGCCCTGACCAGGTCGTGGAAGGGTTTGTAGTTGCCGTTCGGGTAGCGCAGCCGTACGAACGCCATGATCGTCAGCCCGACCTTGTCCGGTTCCACGACCGCCGCGTAGCCGCTGATGATCCCCGCCTCCTCCAGCCGGCGTACGCGCTCGGTGACCGCGCTGGCCGACATGGAGACGGTACGGGCGAGGTCGGCGAAGCTGGTCCGGCCGTCGCGTTGGAGGGCGTCGAGGATGCGCCAGTCGAGGGCGTCCAGGGAAATCGCGGTCATGGGCCAGAACTAGCACGGTTTCCCCGGCGGTGGTGAGTGGGGGCCGTGGATCGGGCCTTCAGAGTGCTGGTTCCGGCCCGTAGATTCTTGGTCGTTGACAGCAGCCGGACCCCGTCGCCCGGCATCAGGAAGGGACCTGTTTCATGACCGCGACCGTCTCGAACCCCGTCCTCGGCGTCGCCCCCGCGGCACCCGCCGAGGCCGCCGCCCACTTCCGCGCCTCGCTGCGCTTCCACGCCGACGTGTCCGACGTCGCCGCCGCGCTCACGGGCGGCGGCGACCCGGGGGTCGTGGTTCTCGACTCCCGTTCCACTCAGTCCTGGGACCAGGGGCACATCCCCGGCGCGGTCCACCTGCCCACCGCGCTCATCCCCGAACAGGCCGGGGACTTGCTCGACAAGTCGGTGCCCGTCGTCACCTACTGCTGGGGGCCGGGCTGCGACGGCGCCGCCCGTGCCGCCCTCGCCCTCGCCGAACTCGGCTATCAGGTCAAGGAGATGCTCGGCGGGTTCGAGTACTGGGTGCGCGAGGGCTTCGCGTACGAGACCTGGCGGGGCCCGGAGCGCCGCGACGCCGACAGTCTGACCGCTCCGGTCGCGGGCGGTTGTGGCTGTTGATTCCGCCGTCGCCCCGGCCCGGCGGGGGAGCGGCTCCATGCACCAACGCCGTTGGCGCTGATCCGAGTTCAGTAGTGTGTGCGAATGCACGATGACCAGTCGGGCCGTGTCAGTGCGCCTGCGAAGAAGCGCTTCATCGACTATCCCCGCAACAACGCCTCGGGCCTTCGGCGTTGGGTGCCGTCCTGGAAGTTGACCTGCGCTCTCGGGGTCGGCTTCGTCGGCGTCGTGCTGGGCGGTGGGGCCGTCGCGTACGCCGTGGTGGAGGTGCCTGGTCCCAGCCCCGCCTCCCAGGCCCAGAGCAACGTCTATTACTGGGCCGACGGCACCCCGATGGTCTCCACCGGGGGTGAACTCGACCGGCAGATCATCCCGATCGGGGAGATCCCCGAGGCGATGCAGAACGCGGTGGTGTCCGCCGAGAACAAGTCCTTCTACACGGACTCCGGCGTGGACCCGGAGGGCATCGCGCGTTCCCTGGTCGGTCTGGCCCAAGGCGGTCTGGCCCAAGGCGGTCTGGCCCAAGGCGGTGAGACCCAGGGCGGTGAGACCCGGGGCGGTTCCACCATCACCGAGCAGTACGTGCGGATGGCCCGTTCCGGCGACCAGGACCCGAGCCTGTCGCAGCGGGCCAAGGAGGTGCTGATCTCTGCCAAGTTGGGCAGCACGACGCCGAAGACGGACATCCTTGCCGGCTACTTGAACACCTCCTACTTCGGCCGCGGCGCCTACGGAATCGAGGCGGCGGCCCGCGCGTACTACGGCGTGGGTGCCCGGCAGTTGAACCCGAGCCAGTGCGCGTTCCTGGCGTCCCTCCTCAAGGGCCCCACGCTGTACGATCCGGCCGGCAACATGACGCTTGACCCTGCCGCCACTCCCGCCGCCAACACCGCCCGCGCGAAGTCCCGTTGGAAGTGGATCCTCGACCAGATGGCGGCGGACGGCCCCCTGAGCGCCGCGAAGCGCGCCACGTACACGCGGTTCCCCATGCCCGACCCGCCGAGCAAGCAGTCGCAACTCAGCGGCCAGATCGGTTACTTGGTCGAGCTCGCGAACGCGAACTTCCTCAGCGGCAACACCCGGGGCGTAACGGCCGACGACCTGTCCAAGGGCGGCTACGAGATCCACACCACCTTCGACAAGAAGAAGGTCGGGCAGCTTGAGCAGGCCGTCAAGGACGTCCGCGCCAAGCACATCGACCCCAAGAAGCGCCCGGACACGGACACGTACGTTCAGTTCGGCGGCGCTTCGGTGGAGCCGGGGACCGGCAGGATCGTCGCGGTCTACGGCGGGGAGGACCCCACCCGGCACCCCACCGACAACGCCGACCAGACGGGTGTCCAAGTCGGTTCCGCCTTCGAGCCGTTCGTGCTGGCGGCCGGGATGGAACACGGCGTACGGGACCCGAAGGGCGGCGAGACACAGCCCGACGCGAAGCGCACACGAGTCACCCCGGACACGAGCGGCTACAGCGCCACGAACAGGCTGAAGATCCGGAACTACGACGGGTCGGTCTGGACCGACGGGAACGGCAAGGAGTGGTTGCAGACCAACGACTCCGATGAGAACGTGCCGCAGCCGGTCACCCTGCGCAAGGCCATGCAGGACTCCCTCAACTCGCCGTTCGTCCAGCTAGGCATGGACGTCGGGATCCCCACGGTCCGCCAGGAGGCCGAGGACGCGGGCCTGCTGGCGAGTTCGCTCGCCCGGTCCGACGTGCCGTCGTTCTCGATCGGCGACTCCGACCCGAGCGCCCTGCGGATGGCCGGCGCCTACGGCACGTTCGGGGCCCACGGCCAGCAGCGCGACCCGTACTCCGTGGAGAAGGTGGTCAAGGGCGGTCAGGCGGTCTACCAACACAAGGACAAGCCGAACGGGGCGATGCCGGCGCGGGTCGCGGACGGCGTCACGGACGTCCTCAAGACCGTGGTCAAGAGCGGTACGGGTACGAACGCCCAGGTCAAGGGGGTTGAAGTGGCGGGCAAGACGGGTACGGTCGACGGCAGCAAGGCTGCCTGGTTCGTCGGGTACACGCCGCAACTGTCGACCGCCGTCGACATGTACCGGCTCGACGACAACGCCCAGGCCGGCGGCCGGAGGTTCCTGGCGATGTACGGGACGGGTGGCCAGGCCGAGACGCGCGGCGCACCGATCCCGTCGGAACTCTTCAAGAACTACATGACCGCCGCCCTGCACGGCACCCAGGGCTGATCTGCCGGAACTTACGGACGCCGTCCGCCGCTCAACTTGTCATCCGGGCGGGGGCGTCGAGGCACGTTCGGAACCCGGTTCCAGGCTGCTGAGCGGTCGGCGACCTCAGCGCCGCATCGGCTCCTCGCCCCGGCCGCCGGTGCCCATCTCCTTTCGTTCCCCGATCGTTCAACTCGTTGTCCCTGACTTGGATGTATGCCGCACCTACAGTCCCTAAGGCTTCAAGAAAGGGACTCATGGACACTCTCCCGGCAACCCGGGCGCGCGGGATCACCAAGGCTTTCGGCGACGTCGTCGCGCTCGACGGCATCGATCTGGATGTGACCCAGGGTCAGATCCACGGCTTGGTCGGACCGAACGGCGCCGGCAAGACCACATTGCTCGGCCTCCTGCTGGGTCTCGCCGTCGCCGACAGCGGGGACCTGGAGATCCTGGGTACCCAGGTCGGGCGGGCGCTCGCCGCTCCGGAGGGTGTCGCCGGTTTTGTGGACGGGCCGGGGCTCTACCCGTCCCTCACCGCTCGGCAGAACCTCGCGGCGCTGGCCGCTCTGCGCGGTCGCGAGGCGCGGACGACGGGCATTGACGAGGTGCTCGACCAGGTCGGGCTCACCGATGTCGCCGACGACCGGGCCCGCGGCTTCTCCCTCGGGATGCGACAGCGGCTCGGGCTCGCCGCCGCGCTGCTCACCAAGCCCCGGCTTCTCGTGCTCGACGAACCTTCCAACGGCCTCGACCCGGCCGGCAAGAAGCACGTCCACGGTGTGCTCGCCCGGCTCGCGGCGGAGGGGACCAGTGTGGTGCTCTCCAGCCATCGCATGGACGACCTTGAGGCGCTGTGCTCCGAGGTCACCATCCTCGCCACCGGACGGGTCGTCTTCTCCGGTCCGCTGAGCAAGCTGGCCGCCGAGAACCGCGAACTCGACTACCGGGTGCTCACCTCCGATCCGGCGGCCGCCCGCCTCGTGGCCGCCGACACCGCCGGGATCCAGGTCGTCGACGACGCCGCGGCCCGGCGCGACGCCGAGGTGCTCGTCGTACGCGCCCAAGTGCCCGCACTCGACGAGCTGGTGGTGCGCCTCGTACAGGCGGGGATCGCGTTGCGTGAGTTCGCGCCCGTGGTGTCGCCGCTGGAGGCCGCGTTCCTCGCCCTCACCGAGCAGCAGGAGACCGTCCGATGACCGCGACCGTCACCCCCGACCACCACACCCCCGACCACCACACCCCCGTCCACGACGCCCCCGGTCACGACATCGTTGTCCGCCCCGTCTCGGTGGCGCGCTGCTACCGCTTCGAGCTGGTCAAGTTCGTCTCGCAGTGGCGTATCCGCCTGGTGATCCTCGCCTGCTGGATCGCGCCGGCGCTCTTCGTCGCCGCGGTGAGTCAGCAGGACTCGCTCCCCGTCGACACCCTCTTCGGCCGCTGGATGCACGCCACGGGGTGGGCCGGCCCGCTGGTGGTGCTCGGCTTCGCCGGTACGTGGGCGCTCCCGCTGCTGACCTCGCTGGTGGCAGGCGACGCGTTCGCCTCCGAGGACCGGCTCGGTACGTGGCGCCACCTGCTCGTCGCCGTCCGGTCACCCCGGCGGATCTTCGCCGCGAAGGCGCTGGCCAGCCTCACCGTCATCCTGCTCCTCGTGGCCGGGCTGGTCTGTTCCAGCGCGGTCGGCGGAGTGGTGGCGGTCGGCAACCAGCCGCTGGTGGGCCTCGACGGGCACCTGTTGACGGCGGGCGACGCGGCGGTCAAGGTCCTGCTCGCCTGGGTCTGCGTACTCGCCCCGACGCTGGCCCTCGCCGCGATCGGACTGCTCGGCTCCGTCACGCTGGGGCGCTCCCCGATGGGGCTCCTGCTGCCCGCGCTCGTCGCGCTCGCCATGCAGCTCGTACAGATGCTGCCGCTGCCCGTGGCCGTGCGCCTCGCCCTGCCCGGGTACGCCTTCATCTCCTGGAACGGCCTGTTCACCAGCGTTCCGCAGCTCGGCCCGCTGCTGATCGGCATCGCGGTCAGCCTGGTGTGGGCCGTGGTCGCGACCGTGCTGGCCTATCTGCTGTTCGTACGGCGGGACTTCACCAACCTCACGGACGACGGCTCGCCGCGCCGCGCGATCACCGTCGGCGTCCTGCCGCTCGCCGGACTGCTCGCCGTGACCGTCGGGATCGTCGCCGGGACGACCGGGGCCACCGGCTCCGGAATCGAGCAGGCCAAGGTGCAGCGCTCGGTCGCGACGGCGTTCGCGCATCTCTATCGGCAGCAGACCGAGGAGCTCAACCGCCCCGCCGTCACCGAGACGCAGCTCAAGGCCACGGCGGCGTGCACCAAGGGCGACGTCGCTGACGGTGCCGAGGGCGCGGGCAACGACTGGCGCTGCGTCGTCTCCTGGCACCTTCCCGACGTCGCGGCCACGGGCATGGCCATCTACCAGCTCGACGTCACTCCGGACGGGCGGTTCGCAGCCGACGGCGACGGACCGAAGGAAGTGAACGGCTACTTCCTGGTGCGCACCCCGATCGGGGACGCACCGAACCCGCTGTGGCAGTTCGACGGAAATGTCGAACTGCTTGACACCACGAAGGGTTGATTCCATGCAGGTAACACGCCGCAGGCGTGTCGAGAAGCAGCGTTCAGGGCTTCTCAGCAGACGCATCGGTCGTATACCGCTGGTGACGGCAGGCGTCACCGCTGTCGCCGTCGCCGCCGCGGGCACCGCCTTCGCCCAGACGGACCAGTTCGGCACCCAGAAGGTGGGCCAGACCACCGCCAAGGGCCAGGTCATCTCCAGCGACCAGTACATCGCCCCGTACGGCGACCGGCTGGTCATCAACGACGGCAAGATCATGTCGTCCTCCGTCAGCCCGGACGGCACCCACCTCGCGGCCTCGGTCACCGACGGCGGCGGAGTGCTGTCGATCGTGGACCTGAAGACCTGGAAGACGCAGCAACTCGTTGGCAGCGGCGCGACGTCGGTGCCGCGCGTCACTGGCAACGACGTGGGCCAGGAAGGCCCCACGTACTCGCCCGACGGCAAGCAGTTGTGGCTGGGCCGGACCGACGGCTACACCAAGTTCACCGTCAACGCGGACGGCAGTGTCACCAACCCGGTGACCATCCCGATCCCGGCGGACGGCCCCAAGCACGCACTGGTCGGTGCGGCCGTGTTCTCGGCCGACGGCGCCACCGTGTACTCCGCGGTCAACGGCCAGAACCGCGTCATCGCCATCAACGCGGCGACCGGGGCCATCCAGCAGAGCTGGGCCGTGGGCAACGCCCCGCGCGGCATGGTCCAGGTCGGCGACAAGCTCTACGTCAGCAACGAGGGCGGCCGTCCGGCCAGGCCCGGCGAGACCACGATCAACTCGTACAACACCCAGGTACCCGCCGACCCGGTCACCGGCGCCACGACCACCGGCACGGTCAGCGTCATCAACCTGAAGAAGCCGGCCGCCGCTGTCGCGAGCATCACCGTCGGTCTGCACCCGACAGCGATGTACGCGAAGAAGGGCGCGGTGTTCGTCACCAACACGGCCACCAACGACGTGTCGGTCATCAAGACGGCCAACGACAAGGTCGTGCAGACCATCGCCACCCAGCCGTGGCCGGAGGCGTCGGTCGGCTACGAGCCCGACGCGGTGACGCTCACCGACGACGGCCACCTGCTGGTGACGCTCGGCCGCGCGAACGCCGTCGCCGTCTACCGGTACACGAGCCCGCAGGAGCCGGTCAGTTACGTCGGCCTGCTCCCGACGGACTACTTCCCCGCGGAGATCGCGACCGTCGGCAACCAGGTGGTGGTCTCCAACACCCGTGGTGTCGACGCCCTTCGCCCCACCACGGCGGCCGGGCACGGCACCCACGACACGACGTCGAGCCTGACGCGTTTCACGCTGCCCAGCGACAAGACCATCAAGTCCCAGACGGACAAGGTCTTTCAGCAGAACGGCTGGACCGACGGCTCGGTCAAGCTGGCCAACTCCAAGTCCAAGTCCAAGGCCCCGAAGCCGGTGCCGGTACCGGTCAAGCTCGGTGACCCCTCGACGATCAAGCACGTCTTCATGATCGTCAAGGAGAACCGGACCTACGACCAGGTCCTCGGCGACATCCCGCAGGGCAACGGCGACCCGTCGCTGACGCAGTTCGGCGAGAACGTGACGCCCAACCAGCACGCGCTGGCCGACCAGTTCGGCCTGTACGACAACACGTACGACATCGGCACGAACTCCGCCGAGGGCCACAACTGGCTGATGCAGGCCGACAACCCCGAGTACACCGAGTCCTCGGCCGGCGAGTACCTGCGCAGCTACGACACCGAGGACGACGCTCTCGGCCACCAGAAGTCCGGCTTCCTCTGGACAGGTGCGCAGGCGGCCGACAAGTCGGTCCGCGACTTCGGCGAGTTCCACCAGTTCCTGACCAAGCCGACCGGTTCGAGCTGGCAGAACCTGTACTGCGACTCCAAGAACATGAACGCGACGGGGCAGCCGTCCGCGTACTCCCTGGTCTCGTCCTCGCCGATCCCTTCGCTCAACAGCGTGTCGGTGCCCGCCTTCCCGAAGTTCGACACCAGCGTCCCGGACGTCTACCGGGAGCAGATCTGGCAGCAGGACTTCGAGAAGAACGGTCCGGCGAACCTGAACATGTTCTGGCTCTCCAGCGACCACACCGGTGGCCCCGCGAGCCCGGCCGCGCAGGTCGCCGACAACGACCTCGCTGTCGGCAAGATGGTCGACGAGATCTCGCACAGCAAGTACTGGAAGGACTCGGCGATCTTCGTCGTCGAGGACGACTCCCAGGCAGGCCTCGACCACGTCGACGGCCACCGTGCCCCGATCCAGATCATCAGCCCGTACGCCCAGCACGGCACCGTCGACAGCCACTACTACTCGCAGATCACCATGGTTCGCACGATCGAGCAGATCCTCGGGATCCACCCGATGAACCAGAAGGACAGCGCGGCCACCCCGATGACCGGGGCGTTCACCAAGAAGGCGGACCTCACGCCTTTCAACGCCCTGGCCAACCGCACCTCGCTGACCGACGGCCTGGCGACCCCGCCGTCCTGCGGTACGGACACCCCCGCGCCGCAGGACCCCAAGGCGGCGGCCGTGCCGACGGCCAAGGTCCCTGCCAACATGCGGACACTGGCCTCGCAGTGGGACACCTGGGAGTCGCAGCAGCGGCTGACCGGCCCCAACGCAGTGCCTGACTACGCCAACCCGGCGCAGATGAACCACCTGACCTGGTACGAGACGCACAACTGGGCGAAGCCGTACCCGGGCGAGAAGAAGATCTTCGCGCCCAAGGACGTGCCCGGCGGCTACATCCCGTCGGCCGAGTCCGACGGCTGATCCACGCGGATCGAGTCAGGACCGATTCAAGGAGGGGCCCCTGTCCGGCATCACCGCCGGGCAGGGGCCCCTTCCCCTTCCCGGTGCTTCCGCCAGGTCGCCGATCGGTACGGTCGGGCGCCAGGTGCACCAGGGTGTCGCCGAAGCGTTCGACGCCACCGAGGAGGCAGTGGCGCGAAGACGTCCGGTGCGTGGCCGACATGCTGCCCTCGTGGTGAGCGCGGTAGGTCCTGTCCGGCGGGTCTTCGTGGGTCAGCCCGGGGCGTCTGACGCGGCGCACGGACCGGTCGGCGTCGCTATCGCGGGGGCAGGACAGAGAACACACTGCCGTCGGGATCGGCCATCGCGATCCGGCCGGTGTCGTCTCGGCCTGCCTCGTCCCGCCCTGCCTCGTCCCGGTCGCTGTCGATTCGGGTCGCCCCCAGCGAGACGAGCCGGTCGACCTCCGCCCGCTGATCACCGCCGACCGGCGGGGCGACGTCGAAACGCAGCCGGTTCTTCCCCGGATTCGGCATCAGCGGCGGACCGCCCCACGTGATCTTCGGACCGCCGTGCGGTGAGCGGATCGCGGTCTCCTGGTCCTGGTCCCAGACCAACGGCCAGCCCAGCGCCTTGCCCCAGAAGTACCCGACCTCCTGCGAACCGTCGCACGCGAGCGCTCCGACGAAGCCGCACTCGGCAAGGAAGTTGTTGCCCGGCTCGATGACGCAGAACTCGTTGCCCTCGGGATCGGCGAGCACCACATGCCCCTCCTCCGGGCGTTGACCGACGTCGGTGTGCCGGCCGCCGAGTGCGAGCGTCGTCGCCACCGTCTGCCGCTGGTCATCGAGGGACGTGCTCGTCAGATCGAAGTGCAGCCGGTTCTGGGCGGTCTTCACCTCTTCCGTCGGGACGAAACGGAGCCGGAACCCGGTGTCGTCGCTCGGCAGGAGTGTGATGCCGTCGTGCGGATCCTCGGCCAACTCCCACTTCAGGAGGCCGGCCCAGAAGCGTGCGAGACGGAGCGGGTCGTTCGCGTCGAGGCAGAGGGCGAAGAGGTGAGAGGTCATTGCTGTACCGCGTCTCCTATCTGCCGGCCCATGGCCGCAGACAGGGCACGCCCCTCGTGCCCATGAGGAACGGACAGTAGGACGCCGGATCGGGCGACGCAACGGAAATAAAGCGGACGGCGACGGAGAAGGCGTCAGGCCGCTCTCGTGGTGGAGGTCCGGCGGTGGAGGAACTCGACCTCGGCCCGCAGGGTTTCGGAGAAGGCGGCGCCGCCCTGGTACACGTCGTAGTGCCCACCTGCGCTGCGCCGCAGTTCGGCGCCCGGCGCTCTGCGGGCGACAGCGAGGGCGGCGGGGACGGGTGCGACGCCGTCCTGCTCGGGCACGATCAGCAGGAGCGGCACCTGTACGGACGCGGCGCGTCGTACCGGCCGACGCCAGAAGAAGCCGAGCAGCGAACGCGCGGTGACACGGTCGTTCCAGGGGGTGCCGTCCTTCGGGGTCAGCAGCTCCTTCCCGTACGTCGCGCTCCGCGTGGTGTCGAGGGCGAGCCCGCCGGTTTCCGCGTGGCCGGGTACGTAGATCGGCGGCCGGCCGGCCAGGGAACCCAGGCGGTCGAGGACGGCCAGTGCGAAGAGCCGGACGCCGGCCCTGGGTTCGGACATCCGGGCCGCCGCCAGGCCGTCGGTGAGCGGCGCTTGGGCGATAGCCGCGGCCAAGCGCCGGTCGGCCATGGCGAGTTCGAGGATGTGCAGCCCGGCGAAGGAGGTCCCCCAGGCGATGATCCGGCGCGGGTCGACGAACGGCTGCTCGGCCGCCCAGCCGATGACGGTGCCGTAGTCCTCGCGCTGGCGTACCACCGACAGCCATTCGCGGGGCTGTCCGCCGGAACCCCCGGCGTTGCGGTAGTCGAGGACGACGGCGACAAAGCCCTCGTCGCGGAAGCGCTCGGCGTACGGTTCGAGCCCTCCCGCCTTGACGCCTCCGATGCCGTGGGCCATCACCACGGCGGGGCGGGGTACGTCGCTCTCGGGCCGGTAGACCCACGCTTCGATCGTGTCACCCGACGCCGTGGGAATCCGGACCGTGGCGCGTCGGGGAGAGGTGCGGTCGGGGGACATGGCGGTGATCGCCTCCCTTGTCGTCGACCCGAGGCCGTCCCGGCTCCGCTTCAGGAGGAGAGCAGCGAGAGGGCCAGTTGCCTCAGGGTCTTCTGGAGGACCAGGGCTTCCTGCTCCGACAGTCCTGCCGCGGCGTGGATCTCGTCGGGGACACGCTGTGCCGTGCCCCGCAACTGTTCTCCGGACTCGGTGAGTCGCACGATCACGGACCGTTCGTCCGTGGTGCTGCGGGTGCGCGTCACGAGCCCGGCGCTTTCCATGCGTTTCAGGAGCGGCGAAAGCGTCCCCGTATCGAGCCGGAGGAGCTGCGAAATGCGCCCGACGGGAAGTTCCCCGTTCTCCCACAACGTGATCATGACGAGGTACTGGGGATAGGTGAGCCCCGTGTCCTTGAGCGCTCTGCGGTACACGTCTCCGAAGGCGCGGGAGGCATTCTGCAGATCGAAGCAGAGATGCAGGTCGAGGCGGAGGGGGTCCGCCTCGACCTCGGAGGGCACGGGGGGCGAAATCTCAGACATACGGAAAGCGTACTACTAAGTAGCGCGCAACTTATAAGTACGATCCACCGGGCTCACTCGGCGGTCGCGTGGGCGGCCTGTTCGATCACCTTCGCGACGAGGTCCGGGTGGGAGACGGGCACGGCGTGGGAGGAGTTGACCCGCGTGACGTGCGCGTGGGCGCGCTTGGCCATGAATTCCTGTGCGGCCGGGGGAATGTTGAGGTCCTGCTCGGTGATGATGGACCAACTGGGCTTGGTCTGCCAGGCGGCGGCTGTCGCCTTCTCGTCGAGTGCGGCGGCGTTGATGGGCCGCTGGGTGGCCTCCATGAGGGCGGCCTTGTCCGCGGGTACGTCGGCGGCGAACTGGTGGTGGTACTGGTCGGCCTTGAGGTAGATGTCGGTGCCCTTGGTTCCGTCGGGCAGCGTGTAGGGCACGGGTTCCACGTTCTGGGCGAGTGTGCTGCCGGGGAACTGGCCGATCAGTTGGTTGGCGCTCTCGCCCACCGCGGGGATGAGGCCGGCTGCGTAGACGAGCGCCTTGACCCTGGGCTCGTCCACTCCGGCCTGGGTGATGGTCTCCCCGCCGTAGGAGTGGCCCACCAGGATCACGTCGCCCTTGGTGTGGTCGATGACGCTGCGCAGGTACGCGGAGTCGTCGGCCACCCCGCGCAGCGGGTCGGCGGGGGCGATGACCGGGTAACCGTCGTGCTGGAGCCGCTCGATGACGCCGTTCCAGCTCGACGCGTCGTCGAGAGCGCCGTGCTCCAGCACGATGGTCGGCTTCGGCCCCGCCCGGTGCGAGTCCGTGGCCGAAGCGGTCATGCCGAAGGTGAGGACGCCGGCGGCGGTGAGTGCGAGGGCGCCCGCACCGGCGGCCACTCCGCGACGCAGGGACCGGGAGTGCTTGAGCGAGGCGACGTTCATGAGGTGATCCTTCTCGGGTAACTGCCGGGGAAGCGGGGCCCCGTGCTCGGCTCCCATGAAGGTATGACACAACTTAGTTGTGCACAACCCATGTCATTGTTCGGTAAGAACTCCACGATCCTGCTCGGCACGTGCCTGCGAATCCGGACCTGTGGGCTTGCGGCTGTTGTTGTGGTCGAGGCGGCCCGCGGTGAGGGCGATGGCCAGGCCTACGGTGGCGAGGGCCGCTCCGACGAGTGCGGTGGAGGTCCAGCCCCAGCCCGCGGCGATGCCTGCTCCGGCCAGCCAGACGCCGCCCGCGTTGGCGAGGTTGAAGGCGGAGTGGTTGGAGGCCGCGGAGAGGGTGGGGGCGTCGGACGCGGCGCGGATGACCATGGTTTGCAGGGGGGCGGTCATGAGGAAGCCGACGGCGCCGAGGACCACGACCATGGGCAGGGCGATCCACAGGATGTGGGCGGTGAAGTAGAAGACCACCAGGGCGGCGGCCAGGCCGCCGAGGGCGGCGTACGCGGTGGGGCGGGCAGCCCGGTCGGTGAGGGGGCCGGCCGCGGCGACACCGATGGTCATGCCGACTCCGGCGAGGGCGAGGATCCACATGACGGAGGACTCGCTCAGGCCCATGACCTGGGTGGTGATGGAGGAGAGGTAGGCGTACAGGGCGAAGACCCCGGCGAAGCCGAAGACGGCGGTGGCCAGGCCCAGCAGTACCTGGGGCTTGCGCAGGGCGCGCAGTTCGCGGCGCAGGCTCTGCTGGGGCTCGACGGGCGCGTAGGGGATGAGGAGGGCGAGGGCGGCTATGGCGAGGACGCCGATGCCGGTGACGACGAGGAAGGTGGCGCGCCAGCCGAGATCCTGGCCCAGGACGGTGGCGGCGGGGACGCCGACGATGTTGGCGAACGTCAGGCCGAGGAGGACGGTGGCGATGGCGCGGCCTTCGCGGCCCTTGGGCGCGAGGCGGGCGGCGACGACGGAGCCGGCGCCGAAGAACGCTCCGTGGGGAAGTCCGGAGACGAACCGGCCGCCCAGCGCCCAGCCGAAGGTGGGCGACAGGGCGGACATCAGGTTGCCCGCGACGAAGATGCCCATCAGCAGGATGAGGAGGTGCTTGCGCGCCATGCGCACGCCGATGACGGCGAGGAGCGGCGCTCCGACGACGACGCCCAGGGCGTAGGCGGAGACGAGGTTGCCCGCGGTCGGGACGCTGGTGTGCAGGTCGTCGGCGACGTTCGGCAGCAGGCCCATGATGACGAATTCGGTGGTGCCGATACCGAAGGCGCTGATGGCGAGGGCGAGGAGTGCCAGTGGCACGGTAATGACCTTTCACGCTGGCGCGGGGTGTGGGGCTGGGGATGCGTGCCTGGCGCGGGCGGGCTTACGGGCTTCCGGGCCTGCGGGTCTGCGGCCATACGGGCCTGCGGGCTTACGCGCGGGGGAATGGCGCCGCCCGGGCCAGGCGTCGGAGCAGGTCAGCCGATGGCGGGGCGGCCGCCGGCGACCTCCAGGAGTGCGCCGGTGATGTAGCTGGCGCGGCTGGAGGCGAGGAAGGTGACGGCTGAGGCGACTTCCTCGGGTTCGGCGATGCGGCGCATGGCGGTGGTGTCGGCGACGGCCTTGAGGGTGACGGCGTCCATGGCGTCGGTGCCGGGGGTACGGGTCGGGCCGGGGGACACGGTGTTCACGCGGACTCCCTGTTCCGCGTACTCGGCAGCCCAGATCTGGGTGAGCTGTTCGAGGGCCGCCTTGGAGGCCGAGTACATGCCGGTGCCCTTGGTGGGAACGGCGGCCGCGAGGGTGCTGATGTTGACGATGGAACCGCGGCCGCGCTGGACCATGCCGGGTGCGAGGGCCTTGACCAGCAGGTAGGGGGCCTTGGTGTTGAGGCTCATGTGGAGGTCGAAGAGGTCCTCGGTCATGTCGGACGTGGGCAGGAACTTGTAGATGCCCGCGTTGTTGATGAGAACGTCGACGTCGCCTGCTTCGTAGGCCAGGCGCTTGATGTCGTCGGCGTCGGCGAGGTCGGCCCCGAGGAACCGGGCCCTGCCGCCGGCGGCTTCGATCTCGGCCACGACGGAGGCGCCCCGCTCGGCATCGCGGCCGTGGACGATGACTTCGGCGCCGTCCTGCGCCAGTTGCACGGCAACGGCCCGGCCGATGCCCGCGGTGCCGCCTGTGACGAGGGCCGTGAGTCCCGACATACCCATGGTGCGTTCCTTCTCTTCGTGGTGAGTGGTGGACCCGGGCGGTCGCACGAGGTGCCGCGCCGAAGCCATCCAGTGTCCTTCATTATTGAAGGTTCCTGTTTCGATGACGGTAACGACGGGTGCTCTCGTCGCATTCCCGGCCTGCCCGGCGACCTCTCACTAATTGAAGGACCCTACTACATGGGTGTGTCCTGTCATGAGAACGTTGGCTTCACTGAGGGTGGCTACTCCAATGGCCTGGAAGGAGGCAGGCCGGCTGACGCCGCTTCGATGGTCGCGGCGTGGAGCGGGTGCGGAGTCCCTGGGCGCGTGTGCGGGCTGCGCCGCGATGTCAGGCGCAGGACGTGGACGTGGGCGTGGACGTGGACGTGGGCGGCGCTGGGCTCAGCGCTCGGCCTTGGCGTCCACCTGCGGGGCCAGGTCGGCGACGCGGTCCAGCAGGCCGACGAGCTGGGCGTAGTCCGCCTCGGTCAGCGCTTCGCGCAGTCCGTGCTCGATGCGCTGGGAGAAGCTCTTGGCCGCGGCGGCCCGCTCCTCGCCGGAGGAGGTGAGAGACACCAGCATCACCCGGCCGTGGTCGGGGGACGCGTGGCGTTCGACCAGTCCCTTGGCCTCAAGGTTCTTCACGATGCCGGTCATGGTCTGGGAGGTGACCAGCGCCTCCTTGGACAGTTGCGTGCATGACTTCGCCGCGCCGCCCGTGAGGTAGCCGAGCACCTTGCACTGCGCCTCGGTGATGTCGAGATCGCGCACCCCGTGCGCCTTCCGGGCCACGATCGCCTGCTCGGCCCTCTTCATGTGGAAGCTGAGCATGCTGGCGGGGGCGACCGGAGCGGACCGGGCGTCAGCCGTCGCGTGACTGTTCCGCTGCTGGGCCATCGCCGGACCTGCCTCTCTCGATACCGCACTAAAGCATAACGCTTCATGATTGAAGGTTCCTGCACTCGGCTCCGACGAGAGGCCGTAAAGTGGGATAATTCGGTTGAAGCAGGGCAGTGCGACGTGGGTGAGGCAGGTGAGGGCGTGCGCGAGGACGAGGACGAGAACGGCGTCGCGGCAGCGGAGGCGGCGGCACACCTCGACCAGCTCCTGGACCGCACCGCGTACGACGTCGGCGCTCACATCGGGGCCATGTATCTCCAGGTCCCGGAGCGGCAGGTGCTCCAGATGAACACCGTGACCGGGGCACCCAGAAGGCTGGCGGCGCCCTGGACCCGGCTGGCGATGGCGACGCCGGGGCCGGTGCCCGAAGCGGTCCACTCGGGGACCCCGGTTTGGCTCCCTGACCAGCAGGAAATGGCTCGCCGCTTTCCGCGTGGCGCGCTCGCCTTTCCGTACTCCGTCGCCATGTACGTCGTCCCGCTGGTGCTCGACGGAGTCAGCCGCGGCGCTCTGATGCTGATGTGGCCCGGCAGCCGCCCGGGGCTGTCCGCCGTCGAGCAGGAGCGGATCTGTACGGCCGCCGACGAGATGGCCGAGGCGCTGCGGCGCGCCGACGCCCGGGGCCGGCCGCTGCTTCCGAGGGACGAGCCGCTCGTCATGGAGCCGCCTCCGGCCCGGCACGCCGAGCCCGCCGCCGCCCTCGCGGAACGCTTCACCGAGGGCTTCGTCGCGCTCGACCTGCGTGGCCGGGCGACCTACCTCACCGACCGGGCCGTCGAGTGGCTCGGCCGCGACCGCGTCGAGCTGCTGCACGCCGAACTCTGGGACGCGCTCCCGTGGTTGAGCGATCCGGCGTACGAGAACGCTTTTGTCGCCGCGCTCTTCAGCCGTCAGCCCACCGGGTTCGCCGCCCGCAGGCCGGACGGCGTATGGCTGTCGTTCCTGCTCTACCCGGACGCCACCGGCATCAGTGTGCGTGTCAGGCCGGGGGACGCCCCCGACAGCCGGCAGAAACCGGCCGAGGACACACTGCCCACCGTGCCTGCCCGCGCCGGCACCCTCTTCCACCTGCTGCACCTGGCCTCCGCCCTCACCGAGGCGACGGGTGTCAGCGAGGTGGCCGAGTCGCTCATGGACCAGATGCGGCCCGCTCTCAGCGCCGAGGGGCTGGCGCTCCTGGTCGCCGAGGAGGGGCGGCTGCGGGTGGTGGGCTCACGCGGTTTCCCGCCGGAGATGCCGGAGTACTTCAACGGGCTGACGATGTCGAGCCAGACCGAGGGCATCAGGACCATGGAGACCGGTGTCCCGGGCTTCCACAGCACCAACGCCGAGTTGGTGCGCGCCTTTCCCCAGCATCGGCACTACCGGGAGATGACAGCCTTCGCCTTTCTGCCGCTGACGGTCTCGGGCGGAACGTTCGGCTGCCTGGTGCTGGGGTACGACAAGCCGCGGCCCTTCCCCCCGGACGAACGCGCCGAACTCACCTCGCTGGCCGGGATGATCGCGCAGGCGATGGAGCGCGCCCGGCTCTACGACGCCAACGCCCAGGTGGCACGCGGTCTTCAGGACGGGCTGCTGCCGCGCGGCCTGCCCCGGGTGCCCGGCCTCGCGGTCGCGGCACGCTACCGCCCGGCGACGCACGCCCTGGAGGTGGGCGGCGATTTCTACGACCTGATCGACCTCGGTGCGGACGGCGCGGCGGCGGTGATCGGCGACGTCCAGGGGCACAACGTCCAGGCCGCCGCCCTGATGGGCCAGATCCGTACGACCGTGCACAGCCACGCCAGGACGGGTGCGCCGCCCGAGCAGGTCCTCGCGCGCACCAACCAGTTGCTCCTGGAGCTGAACACCTCCCTCTTCTGCAGTTGCCTCTACGCCTGCATCGACGTACCCGGGCATAGCGTCGCGCTGACCTCCGCCGGCCACCCGCCACCGATCCTGCGCCACCCCTCGGGCCGTACCGAAGTGCTCGACCTGCCGCCCGGGCTGCTTCTCGGCGTGCAGGAGGAGGCCTGCTTCGAGACGGTCGAGGCGCCCCTGCCGCCCGGCGCCCTGCTGGCCCTCTACACGGACGGTCTCGTGGAGCGGCCCGGCACCGACCTCGGGCTCTCCATCGACCTGCTGGCCGACCAGCTCGCCGAGGCGCAGGACGAGCCGCTGGACATGCTCGCCGACAGGATCGTCAAACGCGCGGAGGAGACGGTGGTGCCGCGCAGCAGTGACGACATCGCGCTGCTGCTGGTGCGGCGCGACATGGCGGGGAAGGTTCAGTCGGTGGGAGCGGGGAGCGCGGGGAGTGCGGGGAGTACGGACGGCCGCACTGCGGGCTGACGTGTCGCGAGGCCGGAATCGGTCGGGTGCGACAGCAGGGTGAGGGACTCCTCCGCCGCGCTGCCGGGTGCCGCGTGGAAGAGGACGAGGACCTGGTCCTCCGTCCCGATGACCGCGAGTTTCTCGTAACTCAGCTCCATCGGGCCCACCAGCGGATGGTGCAGGACCGCCGAACCGCTGAGCCGGGGCCGGGCGTCGTGCAGCGACCACAGGCGGCGGAAGTGTTCGCTTCGCACCGACAACTCGCCGACCAGTTCCGCCAGATACGGATCCTCCGTCTCCGGACCCGCCAGGGCGCGCAGCGCGGCGACCGATCCCGCCACGATGCCCTCCCAGTCGTCCCGGTACAGGTTTCGGACCTCGGGGTCGAGGAAGGCGGCGCGTACGGCGTTCACCCCTGGCGTGTGGCTGGGCGACAGGGCGGTGGCGAGCGGGTTGGCGAGCAGGACGTCCTGATGGCCGTCCAGTACCAGCGCGGGCAGGTCGGTACGTGACATGACCAGGCGGGCCAGGCCCGGAGCAACCGGTTCTTCACGTCGCCGGGGCGCCGGGCGGCGTACGGGCCCCGCGAGCCGTCGCAGATACGCGGAGGCGTCCGCGTCCAGCATCAGCACGCGGGCGAGCGCCTCCAGCACCTGGTCGGAGGGGTGTTGGTCGCGGCCCTGCTCCAGGCGCAGGTAGTACTGGGCGGAGATACCGGCCAGATGGGCGACTTCCTCGCGGCGCAGCCCGGGCACGCGCCGACGGTCACCGCGTGTGAGACCGACGTCCTCGGGTTGGATCAGGTCCCGCCTGGCGCGTAGGTATTCCCCCAGTTTGTTGGTCCGGCGCATGTCATCAACCGTAAACGTTCACGGCCGCGCCATCCTGTCCCTGCCACTACCAGTGACAGCGGGGATCTGGCTGCGCTCGTCCGGCGGCCGGAGACTGCCATGGACCGCCCGCCTGCCCGACAGGTCGGCGACGTCGATGAGAACAGGACCGTGATGACCGCCAGTAATTCCCGCTTCACAGATCGCTTCACAGATCGCTTGTCCGAACGCTTCACCACCCCCTTCACCCGCGAGTCCACCGCCGACGACGTCCTCGCGGGCGTCGACCTCTCCGGCAAGCGCGCCGTGGTCACCGGCGGCGCCTCCGGTATCGGCGCGGAGACAGCGCGGGCCCTGGCCGCCGCCGGGGCGGCGGTCACTCTCGCCGTACGCGATCCGGCGGCCGGTCAGCGGGTGGCCGCCGAGATCACCGCCAGGACCGGCAACGCGCGTGTGTCCGTGGCGCCGCTGGAGCTGACCGACACCGCGTCCGTCGCGGCGTTCGCCTCCGACTGGCACGGCCCGCTGCACATGCTCGTGAACAACGCCGGGGTGATGGCGCTGCCGGAGCTGCGCCGTACACCCGAGGGCTGGGAGTACCAGTTCGCCGCGAACCACCTCGGGCACTTCGGTCTTGCCCGCGGCCTGCACACCGCTCTGGCCGCCGCGGGCGGAGCACGTGTCGTCGCGGTCAGTTCCAACGCGCACCTCCGGTCGGGGATCG
This sequence comes from Streptomyces sp. 150FB, assembly GCF_000818195.1. Classification (GTDB taxonomy): domain Bacteria; phylum Actinomycetota; class Actinomycetes; order Streptomycetales; family Streptomycetaceae; genus Streptomyces. The sequence continues at coordinate 5,163,180 of NZ_JTHL01000001.1, forward strand.
TCTTCGACGACATCCACTTCGAGAGGCGCGCGTACGACCCCTGGCTCGCCTACGGCCAGTCGAAGTCGGCGAATGTCCTGTTCGCCGTCGAGGCGACCGAGCGGTGGGCCGAGGACGGCATCGTCGCCAACGCCTGCATGCCGGGCGGCATCCACACCAAACTTCAGCGCCACCAGTCGGAAGACGCGATGACCGACGAGGTCAGGAAGGTGTTCGACACCTACCCGTGGCGCACCCCCGAGCAGGGGGCCGCCACGTCGGTGCTGCTCGCCGCCTCACCTCTGCTCGACGGCGTGGGCGGCCGCTACTTCCAGAACTGCGAAGAGGCGTTTCCGTACGACGCGGAGGCCGCGGCCGACTCCCTGGAACCGGCGATGGTCGCCCCGCACGCCCTCGACCCGCAGGACGCGGCCAGGTTGTGGGACGTCTCCGCCGGGATGCTCGCGAGGTGAGGCGGTGACGCCCGGGACGCCCGGGACGCGAGCGGCGGGGCGAGTGGCGGGGCGGGTGCTCCGGGCCTGCTGTCAGCCCTTGTTGACGAGGGCGAGGATGTCCGTGGCGCGGCGAAGAGCCTGGTCGACGCTTTTGTCCTCGTACATGCTGTCGACCATCACGTGGTCGATCCCCGTGCGCTCCTGAACCGTCTTGATGGCCGTGGCCACCTGCTCCGACGTCGCTCCGGGATCCATGTTGACGCGCAGCACGGTGTCGATCGCCGCCGGTTCGCGCCCGGCCTCACGCGCCAACTGGTCGATGACCGCCCGCTGTTGGATGAGACCGTCGATGTCCAGCCAACTCGGCACGACACCCAGCGGCAGCCAGCCGTCTCCCCGCTCCGCCACCCTCCGCAGGGCCCGCTCGGAGAGCGCGCCCAGGTAGACCGGCGGACGCGGCTTACGCGCCGGCTTGAGGGGCGAGTGGTGGGCGGGCACCGACAGGTGCTTGCCCTCGTACGACGCGGGATCCGTGGTCCAGATGGCGTCCAGCGCGTCGAGCAGTTCGTTCATCCGGGCGCCGCGAGTCGCGAAGTCCAGGCCGGCCGCCTCGTACTCCTCCGGCGACCAGCCGATCCCGAACCCCGGCAGCAGCCGGCCTCCGCTGATCAGGTCGATGGTCGTCAGCGACCTGGCGAGCTGAACCGGGGGATAGAGCGGGGCCACGAGGATGTGGGAGCCCAGCAGCACATGCTCGGTGGCGCTCGCCGCTATGCCCAGGAGGACGAACGGGTCGGCTGACGGGTTCAGTTCGGCGGGGATGGTGTTTCCCTGGCCGCCGTAACCGATTTTGGGGTGGACGGCGGCGAGATTGCGGTCCCCGACCCACAGACTGGCGCCGCCCGCCCGCTCTATCTCGCGCGCGAACTCGGCGGTGCGCGCCACCTCGAAGGCCTGCTTGTTGAACTGCGGCAGGCTGAATCCGACCTTCATGCGTTTTCCCTTCACAACGACTGGGACCGTTGCCGTACTCACAACAGCCTTACGTCACAACACTCGTACGTCACTGGTCCGCGCGAACGCACCAACGCGAACGCGCGAACACAGCACGCCACGCCACTTTAAGCTTCAACGTTTCTCGCGGAGTGGGGTGTTGAGCCGCGTGTCGGCGCCGGTCTGCCCCCGGCCACCTGGAGGTCTGCCCCTCCCGACCTCCCGGTGCCCTGTCGGGCCGGAATAGAGTGGGCCGCCAAAGCATGGGGAGCAGAGGGAGTATCGTGCGCGCGCAGCAAACCCGTACCGCCGCCCGGGCAGGTGAGAAGACGCGGGCCCGCCCGTCGTCGGTGCGGGGCACCACCGCGGACCGGCTCCTCACGCTCCAGCGCACCGTGGGGAACGCCGCTGTGGCCAAGGCCGTTCAGCGGGAGCGGCAGGAGCGGCAGGACCGCGCCCCGGCTGAACCGGTGATCCAGCGCGCCGTCTGGACGTTCAACGCGAGCACGAAGACGAACAACGGCCTCGGGCAGGACTCGGGTCAGTGGTTCGACGAGAACGGCCAGTCCAAGAGCTCGAAGGACCTGGGGGTCGACACGAAGAAGGCCCACCACGGCGACAAGTTCGACGAGGACACGAGCCACCACCACAGCAGCGGAAACATCAAGTTCTCCAAGAAGGGGACCATCCCCGACCAGGAGTACCCGAAACGCGAGACCGGGACCCGCCACGCGGTGGTCGAGGCCAAGCAGAAGATGGCAGCGGCGATAGCCATGCTGCGGGCGGCGCGCGACACTCCGACCGGACCGGTGCTGGCGGCTCTCAAGTCCGGGTTCCCCGCCTTCCAGACCGCGCAGCCCCAGCAGATCGGCGAACTCGTACCACGGATCACCGAGGTGCTGGAACGCGTGCAGAAGGGCCTGAACGCACAGGGCGCGGAGATCGCCCTCGTCGGGCAGGACGCGTCACCCGGCCCGGATGTGGCCGGCTGGGTCAAGCCCAGCGTGGGCGACCTCGCCACCCGCGTGAAGAACCCCAATCACCTGCGCAGCGAGAAGCTTCCGTCCACGGACACCGGGCGCTCCGGCCCGATCCACCTGACGAAGAAGGGCGAGGAGGCCTGGACCATCATCCACGAGGCCACCCACCGCTTCGCCGGAACGCTGGACTACCAGTACAGCCCGCACTCGCACGAGATCACCGAGGACCGCGCCCACGCCGGCCTGGCGCCGCTCCTGCCCCCGGCCGACGCGGCGGCACGGGAGAGCGAGATGCTCGGCAGGCGCACCGCCCGCGACTCCAAGACGTACTCGGGCCAGAGCGAGGCGGCGCACCCCAAGAAGCAGGCGAACTGGTACGCCATGGGCCGCCGGGCGCTGATGAACGCCGACTCCTACGCACAGTTCGTGCTGGCGGCGACCGGCAGCCCGATGCCCAGGAGCTGACGGACGACCGGCGGCCCGTCAGCCACCGGCCCGTCAGCCACCGGCCCGTCAGCCGGTGACCCCGCATCGGTCAGCCGCGGTCGGCCTGGCCGCGCAGTCGGTCCACCCAGGCTGACAGGGCCCGGGCGATCAACAAGGGCTGGTCCTCCGGTGTGTGGTGTCCGGCGACCGCCTCGAAGCGTTCGATCTCCAGGTCGGCGATGTTCGCCGCACACCAGTCGATGATGCCCTCGTGCATCATCGTCCCCGGCCCGGGCGCGAACGTCAGGAGCAGCTTGGGCACGCCCGTATCGGCCTTCAGCCACCGGTCGTACGCCTCGATCCTGGCCACCACGTCGGCGGGCTCGCCGCCCAGCGGCATCGAGCGGGGCCACCGCAGCAGCGGCAGTCTGCTCTCCCGCGTCGGGTACGGCTCGCGGTAGACATCGAGGTCGCGCGGGGAGAGAGGCGTGGCGCAGGAGCCGGGCAGACCCTGCTCGATGAAGGCGTTGTCGTCCAGGATCATGGCCTCCCCGACGCCGTCCGTCTTGATCGCCCGGAAGAGCTGTCGGCCGCCTTCGGGGAACTCCTCCCAGGTCATCGGCTTGACGATGGTCTCGGTGAACGCGATGCCACGGACCCGGCGCGGGTGGCGGGCCGCCCAGTCGAAGGCCAGCGCGCCGCCCCAGTCGTGCCCGACCAGGATCACGTCCTGGAGGCGGAGGGCGTCGAACCAGGCGTCGAGATAGCGGGCGTGGTCGGCGAAGGTGTAGGCGATCCCGGGTTTGCCGGACAGGCCCATGCCGATGAGGTCGGGCGCCAGCAGCCGTCCGGGGCCCATCGCCGGCATGACGTCGCGCCACAGGTACGAGGAGGTCGGGTTGCCGTGCAGGAAGACGACGGGGGCCCGGGTGCCGGACTCCCGGTGGTACATGGCCGAATCGAGGATCCGCTGTTGGGGCATGGTCAGTCCCTTCCCGGAGCGCGAGGTCCCGGAGCACGAGGCGGCCGGCTCATCGGAAGGCTGCTGCGTTTCGGGCCGCCCAGGCGGCAAAGGTGTACGGCGCCCGGCCCAGCACGCGTTGTACGTCCGGGCTGACCCGCTGCTCGTCCTCGGTCGGTGCGCCCAGGATGGACAGGGTGCCCTCGACCACGGGCAACGGCATGAACCGCGCCATCAGTTGATAGGCCTCTTCACGGGTCTGCTCGGTGAAGCGCACCGGTTCGCCCAGTACGGCCCCGATGGCCGCCGCCCGCTCGCGCGGGCTGATCGGTGCCGGACCCGTCAGGGTGTACACAGCCCCGTGATGGGTGTCCGCGCGCAGGACCTCGGCCGCCACCGCCGCCACATCCTCGGGGTCCACGAACGGCAGGCCGACGTCCCCGAAGGGCGCCGCCACCTCCCGCCCCGCGCGGATCGACTCCGCCCAGGCGAAGGCATTGCTGCTCATGCCGCCCGACCGCAGCACCGTCCAGTCGAGCCCGGAGCCCCGCACCGCCGCCTCGAACAGCAGCGGGTGCCGGTACGCGTCGGGGCGGGTGCCCGCGCCCTGCGAGGACAGCAGCACCACCTCGCGGATGCCGGCGGCCTTCGCCACGTCGAGGATGGAGCCCGGGTCCTCGCCCGCCACCAGCAGGAACAGGGCCGTCGCTCCCTCGAACGCGGTACGCAGACCGGCCGGTTCGGCCAGGTCGGCGGCCACCGCCCGTACGCCCGGCGGCACTTCGGCCTCGGTGATGTGCCGGGCCAGGGCCGTCACCGGTACGTGTGCGTCGGTCAGTATCCGTACCAGCGCCCGTCCGACGTTCCCGGTCGCACCCGTCACAACGATCATGTCGATCTCTCCCCCATGGACAGGACTCAGCCATAAGTCAGTTGGCTGACTCACTTGATGGACGAGAACCTAGCACGGTTCGAGCACGGGTCGGTCGCTATAGTTAGTCGGGTGACTGACTCAAAGAAACTCCGGCGCCCCCGGACGGACGCCACCGCCAAGCGGCGGCGTCTGGTGACAGCCACCGCCCAGGTCCTGCACGAACAGGGCGTGGAGCGCACCACCATCGCCGACATCGCGCGGGCCGCCGACGTCCCGGTGGGCAACGTCTACTACTACTTCAAGACCAAGGACGAGTTGGTCGAAGCCGCCCTCGCCGAACACACCAAGCAACTGGACGCCCTCACCGCGCGACTGGACCAGCTCCCCGACCCGCGCGAGCGCCTCAAAGGGCTGATCGGCGCGTGGATCGGTCAGCGCGACACGACGGCCCGTTACGGCTGCCCCACCGGCACCCTCGCGGTCGAGCTCGACAAACGGGCCGAAGGCGGCCTCGACCTCGCGGTGGGCCAGGTCATCCGGCACCTGCTGGACTGGGTACGGCAGCAGTACCGCCAACTGGGCCTGACGGACGCGGACGACCTCGCGCTGACGTTCATCGGCGCGTACCAGGGCATGTCGTTGCTCTCCAGCGCCCTGCGCGACCCGGAGATCATGACCCGCGAAGGGGCCCGCCTCATCCGCGAACTCGACGCCCTGGCCCAGGATTAGCCGGCGACCGGGACGGGCGTCAGCCGCAGTACCGTTCCCTCTCCGTTGGCCGACAGGAGCAGCGAGCCGTCCGGGGCCGCCGTGAGGCCCGCGTACGGGCGGGGTGAGCCGGGCATGCCGTGGGTGAACAGGGCTGGTTCGGTGCGGGGCTTCGTACCTGGTGGTGGTCCGACCGCCAGGTTCTCCGCCTCGGTCCTGATCACTCCCGTGGTGAGGGAGATCGCCAGCAGCCTGCGCCCTTCGGTGTCCACGGTGAACAGCTCGTCGTTCACGAGCGTGAGACCTTGTGGCGCGCCAAGTCCCGCTGCCACGACCGTCGTTCGGCCGTCGTCGATACGGAGCACCGCACCGAGCCGGTCGTCGCTGACGTAGCAGCGCTGCTCGGCGTCGAGGACGACGTCCACCGGGTGCTGGAGCCCTGCGGCCAGCTCGGTCACGGTGTCGTCCGCCGCGTCGATGGCCAGCACCCGGCCGCCGCCCGCCTCCGCGACGACGAGTGTGCCGTCGGCTCGCGCTGCGATGCCCAGCGGTTGGTCGAGCCCGATGGCGCGCACCTGGCTGGTCCTGCGCTCGGGGTCGTACGTGCGCACGTCGCCGTACTGCGAGGTGAGGTGCAGCAGCCCGTTGTCGGCGGTGATGCCGTGGCAGAAGGTGAGCAGATCGTGCGTGGTCACACCGCCCTGGCCGCTCTCGGCCGTCCCGTCCGCCGCAGTGGGTTCCGGATGCGCGAGACGGTAGTGGTCGGCCAGGTGCACCGTGCCGCCGAGGTCGATCGTCACCCCGAAGGGGCCGACGAGGCCGCCGCGCACGATCTCGCGGGTCCGGCCGTCGGGCGCCATCTCCGTCACCCCGCCGCTCGCGTAGCTGGAGACGAACATCCGGTTCTCCGCGTCGAACGCCGCGTTGTCCAGACCGGCGACGCCGCTGGTCACAAGCGTGCGGGAGCCGCTGCCGTGCAGGTCGATACGGGTCACCACACCGGCCACCCCGCGCGACAGGACCAGCAGCACGCCGCCCTGGTCGAAGCGGACCGCGACCGGTTCGTGCACGTCCTCGGCGACCAGCTCAGGGGCGCCGCCGTTGACCGGTATCCGCCAGACCTGGCCGGTCATCATGTGGGGGTAGTACAGGCAGCCGTCCGGGCCGACCTGCATCGCGTTGCCGAGCGCCAGCCCCTCGGTCAGCACCAACGGGTCCCGGCCGTCGGGGAACAGCTCCAGCAGACGTCCGTTCATCTTCATCTCGTTGACGAAGAGCCGGTCGCCGACGCAGGTGATCCCGTTGGGTACCTTCACCTCCTCGGAGATCAGGGTGTAGGCGCCGTCGGGACTCCGGCGCCAGACCCGGCCGGGGACCAGGTCGGCGATGTACATCGAGCCGTCCGCGCCGAAGGCGAGGTCGTCCGGCGACTGCACGGGGCCGTCCATCGGCACCACCACCTCGACCTCGCCGGTGGCGGTGTCGACGGCGCTGATCTGTCCGGCCAGGAACTGGGCCGCGTACAGCCGCCCGTCGGGTCCGAAGGACACGCCGTTCGAACCCCACAGCGGGTTGGGGCTGTTGAGCCTGCGCGCCGACCAACGGGCGCTCGTGGTGGGCTGATCGGCGTCGCTCGTACCGAAGCGGTTCGCGCTGAGGCGGTTCGTGCCGGAGCGGTTCGTACCGAGACGGTTAGCACCGGGGCGGTTCGCGTCGCCCGTCACTCGGCACCGACCACGACATCGTCCATGCCGCCTTCCTCGCGCCAGCGTTGGAGCAGCGCGTGGAAGGCGATCGGGCCGTCGCCGTACCGCTGGCCGCGCTCCCTGGGCTTGCCCTCGTTGTTGTAGTAGCCGGGGGTGCATTCGGCGTGGAACGCGTACAGGTCCGGCGCGTTCTCGCTGATCGTGGCGACCCAGCCGGCTTGGGCCTCCTCGGTCGGCTCGACGTAGCGCGCCTCGCGCTTGCGCGCCTCCCGGACGACCTCGGCGACATGGACCGCCTGTTCGTCCAGGATGTGTACGTAGTTGACGGCGCTGGCGTTCTGGAGCGGGCCGAGCTGGAAGAGGTTCGGGAAGCCGTGGCTGTAGAAGCCGTGCAGCGTCTTCGGACCGGCGCGCCACGCCTCGCCCAGGAGGCTGACGCCGTCCCTGCCGTACACCGGGAGCCGTCCGGACAGCAGCCCCGAGGCGCCGACCTCGAAACCGGTCGCGAAGATGATGCAGTCGACGGGGTATTCGACGCCGCCGACCACGACGGAGTCCTCGGTGATCCGCTCCACACCGTGGCTGTCGGCCGTGTCGACGAGCGTCACGTTGGGCCGGTTGAAGGTCTGGAGGTACGAGTCGCTGAACGTCGGCCGCTTGCACATGTACCGGTACCAGGGCTTGAGCAGCTCGGCCGTCGCGGGGTCTTCGACGACCGTCTCCACCCGGGACCGGATCTCTTCCATCTTCTGGAAGTCGGCCAGCTCGTAAAGGCGTTCGCGCTCCTCGTCCGGGATCTCCGCGTACGCCTGGGTCGGGATCAGCTTCTGCTGGAGCCGGGCGCTGCTCGTCCAGCCGTCGGACACCAGGTCCTCGTCCTCCTGGCCGCCGGTGACCAGCGCGAGGAAGTTGTCCCGGCGGCGCCGCTGCCAGCCGGGGGTCAGCGATTCGGCCAGCGCGGGATCCGTGGGGTGGTTGTCGCGCACGTCGACCGAGGAAGGGGTGCGCTGGAACACGTAGAGGTGCTCGGCATCGGCGCCGAGGTGCGGAACACACTGGATCGACGTCGCGCCGGTGCCGATGAGCGCGACCCGCTTGTCTGCGAGCTTGCTCAGCTTCCCGTCCGCGCTGCCGCCGGTGTAGTCGTAGTCCCAGCGGCTGGTGTGGAACGTATGGCCGCCGAAGGTCTCGATGCCGGGGATGCCCGGGAGCTTCGCCTGGCTGAGCGAACCGCTGGAGATGACCACATGGCGCGCCCGCATGCGGTCTCCGCGATCCGTGCTGACCAGCCACTCCAACGCCGCGTCGTCCCAGCGGAGTTCGGTCACCTGGGTCTGGAAGCAGGTGTCGCGGTAGAGGTCGAAGTGGCGTCCGATCGCGCGGGCGTGCTGCCGTATCTCCTCGCCGGGCGCGTACTTCCACTTCGGGAGGTAACCGACCTCCTCCAGCAGGGGCATGTAGATGTACGACTCGATGTCGCAGTGGATTCCCGGGTACCGGTTCCAGTACCAGGTCCCGCCGAAGTCGCTGCCCTTGTCGACCATGCGGATCGACTCGACGCCGGCCTCGCGCAGACGCGCCCCGGCGAGCAGACCGCCGAACCCGCCGCCGATGACGACGACTTCGACCCGGTCCTCCAACGGCTCGCGGTCCGCCGTGCGTTCCGCGTAGGGGTCGTCGGCGTAGTAGCCGAACTCCCCCTCGGCGCGCTGGTACTGCCCGCTGCCCTCCGGGCGGATCCGGCGTTCGCGCTCGGCGCGGTAGCGGGCGCGGAGAGCGTCCATGTCGAGGGAGCCGGCAGGGATGGGCGATGAAGCGTGGGGGGCGGACATAGGTGTCCTTGTCCTCTCCGAAGTGGGTCTCGGCCGGGCCGAGTTCGGGAGCGATCAGCTTCACAGAATCTTTCCCAGTGCGCAAGTTTGCCCAATGGGCAAATGGCGCGTTCTCGCGTATCCTCATCCGCGATGACTACCGGCCTGCGCGAACGCAAGAAGGCGGCGACCCGCCAGGCGCTGCACGCTGCCGCCGTGCAGCTCGCCGCCGAGCACGGGGTCGAGAACCTCACGGTCGAGGCCATCGCCGATGCCGCGACCGTGTCCCGGCGTACGTTCTCCAACTACTTCGCCAGCAAGGAGCAGGCGCTGCTGCACGGGGACAGGTCGCGTACCGCCCGGCTGGTCGAGCTGATCCGCGCCCGTCCCGAGCGGGAGTCCCTGAAGACGGCGCTCATCGGAGCCGCCGAGCAGTACGCGGCCGAACGCGCCGCTGATCCGTGGGACGAGAAGTACTACCGCGCCCTGCGCCTGCACCCCGCGCTGCTCCAGGAGTTGGTCGCCACCTACGCGGCCGGCGAGCAGGACCTCGCTGAAGCGATCGAGCAGCGGCTCCCCGTCACCGGCCTGGACAATCCGGTGCGGGCGCAGGTACTCGCGGCGACCTTCCTCGCCGTCCTCCGCGTGGTCGGACAGGCCGCGGTGGACGACGGAGGCGAGCAGAACTTCGTGGACCTGATCCGCCAGGCCATGAGCATTACGCGTGACGGCTTCCGCTGAGCGGTACGTTCACAGGTCCCCACCGCCACCACGTGTCACACGTCGCGGCGCCGTACGACGACCACCGCGAGCGCGACCGCGACCAGCGGCCAGAGCACGTACACGGTCCAGGACCCGGGGACCGTGGCGGTGAACGTGTGGGATCCGGGCATCGCTCCCCAGTTCTGGACCAGGCGCCTCCAAGCGGTGGACACCATCGCGTGGTTGAGGTCGGCCGACCAGCGCCTGCTGGGCGAGAAGAGCGTCGGCAGCATCAGCAGGGTGAAGGCGCTGGTCACCATGGAGGTGGCGCTGTGCCGGATCAGGACGCCGAGGCCCAGGCCGGTCAGTGCGCAGACCGGGGCCAGCAGCGCGGACGCCACCAGCGCCCTGAACACTCCGGGGTAGCCGATCGGGACCCCGGAGTTCGTCGCGTCGAGGACGGCTTGGGAGACGAAGAAGGAACCGATGGATATGACCGCCCCGACCACGGTCCAGAGCGCGGCGACGACGACGGCCTTGGCCAGGACCACCGAACCCCGGGCAGGCACGGCCACGGTGGTCGCCCGGATCAGGCCGCTGCTGTACTCGCTCACGACGGCGACGGCGCCGATGCTGCCGGCGACGAGCATCAGCGCCGTGTATCCGGCGGGCGGAAAGGCGTCGAACGGCAGGAAACCGTTGGGCCCTTGGGCGCCGGGCCCGGCGTCGGCGAGGTTCTCGTTGTACGCCAGCGCCGACACGGCGGCTGATCCGATCACGAACAGGATGGTGACCGCGATCGTCCACGGTGTGGAGCGCAGCGACCGTATCTTGATCCACTCGGCGGCGAGCAAGTCACCGAAACGGGCGGCGGCCGGAGCGGTGGCGAGTGTGGGTACGAGGGTGGCTGCGGGTGTGGGTACGGGTGTCGTCATCGCGGCTGTCCTGCCAGGTATTCGACGCTGTCGGCGGTGAGTTCCATGAACGCTTCCTCCAGTGAGGCGGGCCGGGTGGTCAGCTCGTGCAGCACGATCCGGTGGTCGAGGGCGAGCGCTCCGATCCGGTCGGCCGGTAGCCCGGTCACGGCGAGCCTCTCGGTGCCCGGTGAGCCTTCCGGCTCGACCGAGGCTCCCGCCGCGGTCAGCACCGCTGCCAGCTCGGCGGCCTGCGGTGTGCCGACCACGACCCCGATACGGGTGCCGCGCCCGGCGAACTCCCGTACGGACTCGGCGGCGATGAGCCGGCCCCGGCCGATGACAACGAGCTGATCGGCGGTGTTCTCCATCTCCGACATCAGGTGGCTGGAGAGGAAGACCGTACGGCCCTCGGCGGCCAGCCGCCGGAACAGGCGGCGCACCCACAGCACCCCCTCCGGGTCCATCCCGTTGATCGGCTCGTCGAACATCAGCACAGGCGGGTCGCCGAGCAGGGCGGTGGCGATTCCGAGCCGCTGCTTCATGCCGAGCGAGAACCCGCCGATACGGCGGTTCGCCGCCTCGGCCAGCCCCACTTCGCTCAACACCTCGGCCACCCTGCGCTGCGGGAGGCCGTTGCTGCGGGCGAGCGCGGACAGGTGGGCGGCGGCGCTGCGTCCGCCGTGCACCTGGTTGGCGTCGAGGAGGGCGCCGACGTGCCGCAGTCCGCGTCGGTGGTCGCGGAAGGGGACGCCGCTGACGGTGGCGGCGCCACCGGTGGGTGTGTCCAGGCCGAGGATCATGCGCAGGGTGGTGGTCTTGCCGGCTCCGTTGGGGCCGAGGAACCCGGTGACCTGGCCGGGCCGCACGGTGAAGGACAGATGGTCGACAGCGGTCTTGCCGCCGTAGCGTTTGGTGAGTTCGCTGACTTCGATCACAACGGCAACACTGCCGGGAGGATGCCTTACGGACATGGGGCCGTGGGCGGCAATCGCGCGGCCCGGTCAGCCCGGGGGCGTACATCCCCGGGCCGATGCCGCCCGGGCGGCGGCTGGTTACTCTCGCGGCATGGATGCCAGACCGCCGATGACGCGAACGAGGACCGCCGCCTGGGCGGGCGGTGTGCTGTACCTCCTTGTGGTGGTTCTCCTGGTGGGTGGTACGAGGCAGGTCTCGGGCACGGTCCGCGCCGTCGCGTCGCTGCTGGCCCTGAGCCTGCTCTACGGTGTGGTGCGACGGCGGCCACTGCTGGCTCTCGCCATGACACTGTTCGGGTCCACCGCCGTGGTTCTGCTCAGCCCCGACCCGTTCAACGCGAGCATGAGGGCGCCGTTTCAGGGCCGGTTCCTGGCGTACCTGGCGGTGGACCTCGTCCTGGGCCTCATCGTCGCGACCTGCACGCGGCGCGCCTCGATCGTCGCTGTCGCCGTGTCGTTCGCGCTGCAATTCGGTGTGATCGGCGGCTTCTCGACCGGGGACAACCTGGTCGTCGACCTCGTGATCTTCCTGTTGGCGCTGGCCGCTTCCTGCCTGGTCGGTCTGCTGAGCCGCGAGCGCCGCGAGCACGCGGTGGCGCTTCGTACGCAGGCGGTGGCCGAGGCGGTGACCGCCGAACGGCTGCGAATCGCGCGGGAGTTGCACGACATGGTCGCGCACAGCATCGGCATTGTCGCCATCCAGGCCGGGGTGGGGAGCAGGGTGATCGAGACGCAGCCCGAGGAGGCCCGAAAGGCACTGCGAGCCATCGAATCCACCAGCAGGGAAACTCTGTCGGGTCTTCGGCGCACCCTGGTGGCGCTCCGCCAGGCCGCCTCGGATCCGGTCTCCGGGCCGGCACCGCTCGCGCCCACGCCGGGGCTGGCGGACCTCGAACGGCTGGTGGCGGCGACCGCGGACGCGGGGGTGCGTGCCGACGTACGCACCGGCGGGGAGCGGCGCCCGCTGCCCGCCGACATCGACCTGTCAGCCTTCCGTATCGTGCAGGAGGCGCTGACGAACGTGGTGCGCCATGCGGGCACCGGGAGTTGCCGGGTGGCCATCGAGTACGGGGACGAGGAGCTGACCGTGGAGGTGGAGGACGACGGGTGCGGTGTCGCAGGCGGGAACGGCTCGGCCCATGAGTCGTCCGCCCACGGTTTCGGCATCGTCGGCATGCGGGAGCGGGCGGGGCTGCTCCACGGCCGACTCAGCGCAGGGCCGCGCCCCGAGGGCGGCTTCCGGGTCGAGGCGCGGCTGCCGCTGCCCGTACCCGTAGAGGTCCCGGGGGTGGCCCGATGACCGGTGACCCGATGACCGGCGGTCCCGTACGCGTTCTCCTCGCCGACGACCAGCCGCTCGTCCGGTCCGGACTGCGCGTGATCATGGCCGACCACCCCGACCTGGAGGTCGTCGGCGAGGCCGCCAACGGCGCCGAGGCGGTCCAACTGGTCGCGGACATCAGCCCCGACGTCGTGGTGATGGACATCCGGATGCCCGGCATGGACGGGATCGAGGCCACCCGCCTGATCACGGCCGGCCCGGCGACGACCCGCGTCCTCGTCCTGACCACCTTCGACGAGGACGACCACGTGTACGGCGCGCTGCGGGCGGGCGCGAGCGGCTTCGTGGTGAAGGACATGGCGCTGGACGACATCCTGGCCGCGATCCGCGTGGTGGCCGCCGGGGACGCGCTGATCGCGCCGGGTGTGACACGCCGCCTGATCGCGGACTTCGCCCGGCGCCCGGAGACCACTCCTGAGGGTTCCCGGCGGCGATCGCCACGGCCGGTCGAGGGCATCACCGAGCGGGAACGGGAAGTGCTGACCCTGGTCGGCCGCGGCCGGTCGAACACGGAGATCGCGGCGGATCTCTTCATCACGGTGGCCACCGCCAAGTCACACGTGTCCCGCCTCTTCACCAAACTGGGCGCGCGCGACCGGGTCCAACTCGTCATCACCGCCTACGAGTCGGGCCTGGTCACACTGCCACCCCGGTGAGCGCCGCCGGGCTCGGGGCTCGGGTGGTGAGCTTCGGGGGTCGGGCGTCGACGCGGCGGGTCTTGTGTGGCGGGTGCGTCTCTGACCTGGGGATCCGTGGATTGCGGGGTTGCCCGGGGCTCAAGCCGCGAGGTGCGAGCGCTGCTTTGACGGAGTGGTTGGGCTGGTGTTCCACCCGCCCTACCCACCCCGGTTGTTGACTTTTTGTGACCGGCTTGCCACGCAGGGTTGCGACGGTTTAGCGTGCCCCCTAGACGCAAAACAGCCCCAACCGATGCTGGAACATCGGAAGGGGCCTACCAACGAGATCGAAAGAAGCGATCCCTATGGCTGACAGCCAGTTTAATGCTGCCCCGCGCACGGCGCACGTAACTCCGTATCCGATGGCCAGGCCCGGTTACGGCAAGCGTTCGACACCCGGCCGAGTGCGCCCCACCGCGCAGGACTTCGCGCATCTTCCGGCCCGTGAGGCCGCCGTCGCCGCGTTCATCGACCGGCTTCCCGACGGTACGGACATCTCGGTCAAAGGCCTGGCCAAGGTGATGCCGTACGGGCAGTGCGCGCTGCGGACCGCTCTGAACGCCCTTCAGCGGGCCGGGCATCTGCGGCGGGGAGTCGAGCATCTGGTCCAGCCGACCGGTGCGCGGTGGGTCACCCGGACGTGGTTCTCGCGTACGGCACGTGACGGTGACTGGTGGGGCGCGTTCGTCGCCGGTGAGGTGGTGGAGGCGGGTGAGGGTGGAGGCGCGGCGCCCGGCGGCGTACCGGACGTCGAGCCCGAGGATCCGCCGGATGAGCCCGAGGACCTCGTACCCGTTCCCGTACCCGTTCCCGTACCCGTTCCCGTGTCCGTTCCGGTGGATCGCCCGGTGCGTTCCGCCGCTTTCGAGGTGCTCGCCGCCGTCGGCCGAAGGAACCCCGCCGTCTCCCTGTCGGCGAGCGACTGCGCGGCCCTGGAACCCCTGGCCGCAACGTGGTTGGAGCGGGGTGCCACCGAGGAGATCCTCCTGTGTGCCCTCACCGACGGCCTGCCCTCGCCCGTGCACCACCCCGCCGGGCTCCTCCGTAACCGGCTAGTCAGCAAGCTCCCGCCCGTCCCCGCGACCTTGGGCACCACGCGCGTCGCGCGCTCGCCGCTGCGGATCCTGGAGTGCGCCAAATGCGGTGTTCCCGGGCGGCCGGAAGCGCTGGAGGGAGGCGAGTGCGGCCCGTGCCGGGGCGAGGTCGTGCCGCCTCGGCGGCCGGGGTCGCTGCCGCCCGACAAGGTCAGCGCCCGCGCGGCCGAGGCCCGCGCCGCCGCCTTCCGATCGGTCGTCGCGGAGGGAGTCGACGCGGTGGGGGTGGCTGGATGATCCGTGCGTACAACGGCGAGGCGGCGAGGCAGCTCCGCGTGGCGGCCGGGGTGTCGGGGTGTCGGGTGAACCAATCCGCCGGGCCCGCCGCAGGATGGGGGCATGAAATCCCGACCTGTGCTCGTCTACGACGGTGACTGCGCGTTCTGCACGACTGCGGTGCACTTCATCGAGCGGCGCGTGCGCCCCCGTTGTGAGATCAGTCCGTGGCAGTTCGCGGATCTGGACGCACTGGGGACGACCCAGCAGCGCGCCGAGTACGAGCTGTTGTGGGTCACTCCGATCGGCACGATCGACGGCGGGGCCCAGGCCGTCGCGCGCCTTCTGCTGAGCGCGGGCAGGGGCTGGGCCGTGCTGGGGGCACTGCTCAGCCTGCCGCCGCTGCGGTGGGTGGCGCATGGTGTGTACCGGCTGGTGGCGAACAACCGCGAGCGTATGCCCGGCGGTACGCCGGCCTGCGCGCTGCCCGCGGCCGACCGGCGGCCACCGTCAGCTACGTGAGCCCGACGCCAGTCCGTCCGGCTGGGACTGGCGGGGTACGGACACGACCGCGCCCTCTGCCCCGGCTCCCGCTGGGGCTTCGGCCCCACCGGAGGACCACTTCCGCCACTGTGCCGCCGGATACCGGTAGAAGCGGTCCGGAAGGAACACGGCGTCGGCGACGATCATCGCGCCGGAGAAGAGTGGCAGTCCCATGAGCACCGCGATCCCGAGATGCATGCCGAGCAGCATCGTCAGCACGGGGTACTTCAACTTGCCGAAGAGGGTGAAGGGGAAGGCGACTTGGAGCAGCACCGCCAGGTAGCCGGCGACGGCGATCAGTACGGTGTGCTCGTCGGCCAGTTGGGACAGCGCGGGCCAGGGCCGGAACAGGTGCAGGTTGAGGACATAGTGCAGGGCCGTTCCGTTGCCCCAGGTGCCGCCCTGCACCTTGTACAGTCCGGCGGATCCGTAGAGGAAACAGACCTGAGCCGCGATGACGAACATCGCGCAGTTGTGCAGCACGGTCGTCAAGGTCCGGCGTGCGTCGCCGAGTTCGGCCCGAAGCTTCGGGCGGCCGGCATCCGTGGCCACCGGCTCGCCGTTCGACGGTGCCCGGCGGCGGGACCGGCGTGCGTCCAGGGACCAGCGTCTGCCACAGGCGGTGAAGAGCAGGTAGACCGCCATGAGGAGGATGAGGTTGTCGCCGCCGTCGGTCATGAAGATCGCCCTGGCGTGGAACGACGCCACCATGACGGCGAAGAGCACGGACACCAGGCGGGTCCGCCAGCCGAGCATGAACAGCGCGCATGTGACCAGCGTCATCGCGTAACAGGCCTCGAAGTAGGCCCTGTTGTCGGACAGCGTCAGGACGCTGGCCCAGCCCGTCTGCCCGAAGAGTTCCTTCGCCAGCTCCGGCGTCCACGGCGAACCGGGGCCCCAGATCTCGTCGCGGTGCGGGAACTCCCTTAGCAGGAAGCCCAGATAGAGAGCGCCGTACCCGATGCGCAGCACAGCGGCCGCGTACAACGAGACCGGCCGCTCGGTCAGGAGCGTGGCCAGGTACCTGAACCGGCCGAGCAACCACCGCGCAGAGGCTTTGAGTTGGAGGCGTCCGCAGGTGGACCGCTGACGTGTGGGCGTCGTGGCGGGGAGCTGTTCAGTTGCCATCGGAGTTCACCTTCCACCAGGGAAGCAGCCGGTTCTCGGTGGGCGTCGGCGCCCCGGACGGAGCTGGGCGGCCGGCTCCCGGGGCGCCGGGTGCGGGGACGGGGAATGTGATCACCCGTAGCTGAATGGACTCGAACGGGCGGCGGCCGTTGTGGGCCGTCATCCGGTCCACCGCGATGTTGCGGAGATACCGCTGCATCATCACGGCCCGCGCCGAGTGCGGCTCGTCGTTTCCTCCGTACTGTTCGAGGTACGACGTCCAGGCCCGGCGCAGCAGGTTCTGCGTGGTGTGACTCGGGAACACGTTGTGCCGCACCGCGGAGTTGTCCATCGCAGTCAGGTCGAACCACTCACTGACCTGGACGGACCCGTCCGGGGCGGTGTGCGCGGTTCTCGCCGAGATCTGACGGTTGACGGAGTCGGGGTCCGGGGCGAAGAGCCGCCAGTTCTGCTCGAAGAGCGGGTAGACCCAGGCCGTGATCTGTTTGTTGTACCGCTGCGAGATGGCATTGGGGGGAGCGACGTGCAGAAATACGAAACTCACATGGATCAGGGCCGTCGCCAGGCACAGGACGACGACCGAACGCACTCCCGCTCTGACCGCGCGGGTGCTCCTGGATCTACCGGTGGGCGGTTCCGCTCCCTGAGGATGCCGCCCCGGGACAGGCTCGACGCCGGTCCGCCGGTACTCCACCACGTCCGCTGATTCAATTCCGCCCGGCACCGCCCCACCCTGTCTTTCCGCTGTTGTGTGCTGATCGACGGCGGCGCGCGGCGGGGCCCATGAGGTTCTGGGAGGTCCGCCGCGCGCCGTCGTACGGGAGGCCGCAGCCTTGCGGCCCGTACGGGTTACTCAGCGCGCGGAGCGGCTGTGCTCCTCGGGCTGGTCGCCGTAGCCCTGGTTGTCGCCGTAGCCGCCGTAGCCGCCCTGGTCTCCGTGGCCACCTTGCTCGCCCTGGTCGCCCTGGTCTCCGTGGCCACCGTGCTCGCCCTGGTCGCCGCCGTATCCGCCGTGCTCGCCCTGGTCACCGTGTCCGCCGTGGCCGCCGTGCTCGCCATGGTCGCCCTGGTGGTCGTGGCCGCCGCCCTGGCCGTGGTCGTGCGGCTTTCCGGGCTTGTGGCCGTGGGGCGGCTTCCCGCCGTGCGGCGGCTTGCCACCGTTCCCACCGGTGACGTTGCCACCCGTGACGTTCCCGCCGGAGATGTTCCCGCCGGTGGTGTTGCCCATCGTGGCGTTTCCGCCGGTGGTGTTGCCCGCGATGTTGCCGGACGTGTTTCCGCCGACGGCACCGCCGGGCGCTCCGCCGATCGTGCCGCCGGTCAGGACGCCGCCGAGCACACCGCCCAGCACGCCGCCGTTGGTGGTCCCGCCCGTGGTCCCGCCGGTCAGGACGCCGCCGAGCACTCCACCGAGCACGCCGCCGGTGGTGCCGGTCGTGGTCCCCGTGGTCGTGCCGGTGGTCGTGCCGGTCGTGGTTCCTGTGGTCGTACCCGTGGTGGTGCCACCCGTTGTGGTGGTGGAGCACGTGGCCCTGCTGATGCGGTTGTTGTCCAGCGTCACGGAGCCGTTACGGGCCAGCGCCCGCCCGTCGATGCTCGCGCCGGTCGTGACGCTGATCGAGGTCAGGGCGAGGATGTTGCCCACGAAGACGGAGTTGGTGCCCAGCGTCGCCGAACTGCCGATCTCCCAGAACACGTTGCACGGCTGCGCGCCGTTGATCAGCGCCACGCGGCTCGCGGAGGCCGTCGTCAGTCCCGAACCCACCTGGAAGACCCAGACCGCGTTGGGGTTGCCACCGGCGTCCAGGGTGAGCGTGCCGGTGAGTCCGAGCGTCGAGGACGCGGTGTAGACGCCGGGTACGAGTGTGAGCCCGCCGGCGTCCGGCGGGAGGGCAGCGTCGGTGGCCTGTCCGGCGGCGTTGTTGAACGCGGCGACCAGGTCGGACTTGGCCTGGAGGGCGACGGCGTCGGCGGAGTGCTGCACGCCGTTCACGAGGCCGGGCGGGAATCCGGTGATGGACGTACCGGGGCTCACCCCGACGTCCCCGGTGATGACCGAAGGGCCGGTATTGGTGATCTCCTCGCCGGCGAGTACGGCGAAACTGTCAGCCGTACCCAAAGGAACGGGGGTGGCAATGGCGATCGCCTGGGTCGACGTCATCGCCACGATCGCCGCAGCGACCAGTGGGGCCATCACCCCAGCGATCCAGGTGGGAATCGCGCGACGCGATGGCGCGCGCGAAATAAGCGGTCTCATACGAAAGCCAGCTCCTGTAGGACGTTGCCTCGACGGGGGAAGGACTGCGGTTCGGGGGCAGGGAACAGGTGCGCCTGTCGAAGGCCTATAACGCAAATGGATACGGCCAGGAAATGAAGCATTAGAGGGAATTCGGAGAACCATTCCTAGTAGCATTGCGTGCAAATAGCATGATCTCGAAGTTCCGCCCGACGTGATCTCCGGGCTCCGGCCGGCCCGCGCGGCGGGGGCTGATGATCGTTAGGACTGTTGCCGACGCCCCGTCATTCCCGCCGCCATCAGGCCGGGCGGTCAATCGACCCTCCACCGAAGCACATTGTCGCTACTGTTCGTGTCGCTGCCTATGGCGCGACAACGTTGGAGGATCGGGTGACTGATACACCTGCTGCGGTGTTCCGCCGCATGGAAGATTCTTATCCGGCGGCGCCCGAAGGTCCGGCCAGGAGTGTCCATGAGGGCTTCTCCGTGCTGGATTTCGAAGTGCGCTTCCTGGCCCTCCTGTCGGCGGCCACCATGCGGTCCGGAGGGTCGTCGGTCGCCGCCGTCGGCCGTTCACCCGGCCTCGGCGAGTGGATCGGCATCCTGCGCGCCGCGCGGCAGCAACTGGGCGCCTGCGCCGGGCTGCCTGCCGCTCGGGTGGCACAGGCCGTCGACGAGGTGCTGAACCTCTACGACAAGGGAGTCCCCACCGCGCCCCTGGGACTGCGGGACGTCAAGCGCCTGCGTGACCACATCAGCCATGGCGGACCGCTGC
Source organism: Streptomyces sp. 150FB (assembly GCF_000818195.1). Taxonomy (GTDB): domain Bacteria; phylum Actinomycetota; class Actinomycetes; order Streptomycetales; family Streptomycetaceae; genus Streptomyces. The sequence continues at coordinate 5,182,677 of NZ_JTHL01000001.1, forward strand.
CCACCGGACACGATGTGGCGGCCACGATGGACGCGCTGGTGCGGGCGATATCCGCGGCGATCACCGACTGCCTTTCCGACGCCGGTCTGAGAATCGCGGACAGCGACACCGACGCCCCCGAGCTGTGGCCCTCCTTCGTCTGGGAAGAGGAAGAGGTGTGCCTGTGGCCGTTCATGTACGTAACGGCCGACAGCGCCTGGCACATGTACTCAAATTTCAGCCGGCAGGATCGCCCCGTCTTTCTGAGTTTCGGCGCCGAGCTTGTCAGGACCAGCCCTTCCGACGAAGCGATCTCGGCCGCCCTGAACACCCTGCTGAAGGCAAGATCGAGCGGCCCGACGCTCAGAGATTTCATCAACGACGTACGCCTGGATCTCGAAGGCTTCGCCGATGAGGACTCCGATCCTCTCTACTCCGAACATGAACAGGGCTTCGAGTACTACTGGAAGAAAGCGACCGGCGAAGGATCCGGTACGGAGCCGCGCAGGGACTATTTCCGCCTCGGGCCCGACAACACCCGCGAATGGGAAGCCGAATCCGGCTGGGTTCCGTACTCCACCTATTTACGGCGGCTGGCCAACTGGCCCGTTGTCGCCACCCGTCTTCGCCAGACACTGGAAAAGACCGAAGCCCGGCTCGCCACCGAAGAACGCGAGTCCCTGGGCTGGGCGCCGGGACAGCGGGGCACCACACGTATGGCACGGGTCATTGTCTCGGACATGGACGGCAGTAACTCGCTGGACTGCTCCTTCTCCGATCTCATCGACCGCGTGGACGAGTATCTCCAGGCCAACCGGGGACAGACCCAAGTGGTCTTCATCAACGGCGAGGCCGGTATCGGGAAAACCCGCGCGATGGTCGAAGCGGCGAAATCCCGCGCCAGGACCGTCGAGCAGTCCGCGGGGGACGAGGACGTGTCCGGTCTGCCGCTGTTCCTCTATGTCCGCTCCACCGGCCAGGTGCTCGACAGCCTGCCCACCGTTGTGTCGGGTGCGGTCGCCTCCACCAGGAACCTGACCGACGCGGGGGTAAAGGCGCTGTGCAGGAACGGGCTGATGACACTCCTCATAGACGGGTTCGACGAACTGCTCGGCGGCGTCGGCTACAGCGACGCCATCGGATCCTTGCGTCCCTGGCTCAACGACCTCGGCGGACGCGGAGTGGTCGTGGTGTCGGCCCGCTCCTCGTACTACATGGGTCAGTACCGTTCAAGCGTCGCGCGCGCGAACGAGCAGGGCCTGCCGTCCGTACGGCACCGTATCGCCGAGGTGCAGCGCTGGTCGTCCGACGACGTCACCTCGTTCCTCGACGAGTACGGCGTCTCCACGGACAGCCTGACCCGACTGTCCGAGTACGACCGCGAGTTGCTGGGACTTCCGTTCTTCGCCCGGGTGTTCGTGGAGACGGTGCGGAATCCGGGCCAGGGTGATTTCTCCCGGGACGCCTCGCTGACGGAGCGGCTTCTGAGTCAGTATGTGGCGCGCGAGGAAGGGAAGTTGGGGACCGGTCAGGGGGACACGGTTCTCCTCAACCGTACGGAATTGCGGCGCACCTTCGAAGTTCTCGCCGAGTTCATGGCGGACAGCGACGAACGGGAGGCCGACATAACCGAGCTGGAAACAGCGGCGGAGTTCGCCATAGAACAGGAGCTGGCGGCGCGGCGCGGGCTGAAACAGCGGCTGCCGGTGCTGTGCGGACTGGCAGCGGCCAAGGGCGATGCGTTCACCTCCCGATTCCGCTTCCAGCACGAGCTGTTCTTCGACCAGTTCCTCGCCGGCGCAGCGAGCCATTACCTCGTCAGCGGAGAGCGCCGGCTGTTCCTGGGCATGCTGAAGCAGTCGCACTGGCGGGCTGCGACGGTGGCCGGCGTGGTGGACGCGGCGGGAGCCGCGCGTACCGCCGACGCGATCGCCGGCTTCCAGCCGAGCGCCGAAGGCATGGGACACGAGATGCGATCGACCGTCGCGGCAACGAACTTGGGGGCCCTGTGGGCCGCCATCATCCGTACCACGGGCCGGATGCCCGCCGCCGATATCGTGGATGCCGTTTTCTCGGACGAGCTGGACCTCAGCCACGTCCCGCTCGAAGGCGCACGCATGGTCGGCTGCGAGCTGTCCTCGCTGGTACTTCCCTCGGCCTCGGGCTGGCAGTTGAATCTGAAGTCCACCAAGATCAAGAAGATCGAGACACACCAGGTGCCCCCCGACCTGTCGGGGCTGCACGGTGTCCGCCACGCGGATCTCACTCAACTCCTCCTTCCCAGCGCGCTTCTGGAGCGCAAGGACCGCATCCTGGAAGCGCTGCGGAAACACGGTGCCGAGGTCGCCGACGCGGATCTCCAGGGCGAGTCGGCGCCAAGTCTCGATGTGCAGGCCGCGCATCATTTCCTGACCACCCTGGCGAGCCGCGCCGAGTACTCCGTCGTACTCCGGGGGACGGGCTACCAGCCGGACGACAACCGGCTGAAGTGGACGCAGGCCTACGGCCAGGCCGCGTGGCGAAGGTTCGTCACGGAACTCGACACGGCAGGCCTCGCCGCCATCGAACGCTTCTCCGCGAGCGGTGAGCGCAAACTCCGGCTGCGGCTGAAGTGCAACACCGCCACGATCATGGGCAACGACGGGACGAGGGCGGGAGTCGACACCTTCTGGCAGCGGCTCGAAGGGAGATAGGGGCCGCCGGGAGGCCGGGCCCCCGGGGGCCGGGGCCCGAGGGCGTGGGGCCGGGGGCGTGGGGCCGGGGCCGGGGGAGTGGGTCCCGGCGTCACCCGATTGGCGGAGACGATTTGCGGGGTGCGTAGGGGCGGGCTCTACTCGAATGGCCCGACAAAACACGCTGACTCCCTAAAGGGGATGATTCCATGTTGAAGGCGCAGTCCAGGCAGATCACCGAAGCGGAACTCGCGACCCAGGTCGAGGCCATGCTGGAGACGGCAGAGCCCGACGGTTCCTTCCGTAACACCACAGAGTGCGCGGCCCTGCTGCTCTTCGCGGGGGCCGTTCTTCTGGCGCCGCCGTCGCCGAAGCCCAAGAAGAGCTGACGAACCCGCGTGTCCGCGCAACACACGGATGCCACGGCCCGCCTCGCGGATGTCGTGCAGCAGTACGCGCAAGCGGTCGCCTCCGCCCTCGCGGGCGGGGGCGATCGCTTCGATCTGTCGGGTGAGTCGATGGTGGACCCCGAGGATCCTGTGGCCACGGCGGCGGTACGGGTGCTGGGCGCCGACGTACTCGCTCCCTGCCTGCTGGCCGGAATGTCGCCGTCCTCGGCGGATCTCGCCCTGGTCGAGCGGGCGGTTCGCGGCTTCCCGCCCGGCCCCGCTTCCCCGCCGGTGAGCGTGTGGAGTCACTGGGGTCTCGGGCGCGCCCTGGAACGGGTGGGCGGCGATCCGCGCGGGCTCACACCCACCGGGGAACCCGACGCGAGCTGGGTGTCGACGCTCTCGTGGCAGGCGCTCTCGCACCGGGCCGGTCAACTCGCCGCGCTCGCCGACCCGGGAGCGCCCTCCGTACTGTCCGCCGCGTTCGCGGTGCGCCCGGTCGACCTCGCGCGGGGCTTCGTACGGGCCGTACGCCGACAGGACTGGCAGCAGGCGGCCGGGGTGGGACGGTGGCTCGTCCAGTTGCCCGGAGTGCCGGATTCGTTGGGGCTGGACGCCGGACTGGCCTGGATCGGACATGTGGCGGGCGACGACCCGCGTATCGCCGTACGGCTGCGCGCCGCGCGGCCGCCGATCCGGGACGGCCGGGCGTGACGACGTACCCCGACCTGCTCCAGGGAGTGACGGTCCGCTCGCTCACCTGGCTGCATGAACACCTGCCGCACTTCCGGCTGCCGGCCGACTTCTCCGACGCGGGCAACCACAACATGACACTCAAACCGCTGGGCGAACTCGCGCGGCTCGGCCTGTCGATCCGGCGGGCGAGCCCGCCCGGCGGCCGTACGTACCAACTGGCCTCCGGGCTGGTGGACTTCGCGTGGAGTGAACTCCGGGCGGGGGAGGTGCTGTACGAGGCGTCGCGCGCCGAGCCGCAGGCCAGCTACCCGCTGGAGGTCTACGCGGCGTTCCCCGGCGCGGGTCTGCACCACGCGGAGTTCGAGGAGTTGACGCGTTTCCTCTCCGGCACCCGCGCCTGGGCGGCACTCGAACTCGAACCCACCCGGGAGTTGGCGGTACTCGCCGGGCAACGCGCCCTGGGGATCGCGCCCCGTACGGATGTCGAGTCCGCCATGCGGGAGTCGTGGCTCGGCCACCGGCCCGAACCGTGGATGTTCGAGGTGCTCTCCGGTTACGCGCTGACCCACTACGTCTTCCATGTCACCGACTGGGGCGGCGACCCGGGGCGGATGCCCGACGATGTGTGCGACTACCTCGAACTGTGGTTGCCGGCCTGGCTGGACTGCTGCCTGGAGGAAGAGCAGTGGGACCTGTCGGGCGAACTGCTCGCGGTCGCGGCCGGCCTGCCCCGGCCACTTGAACTCACCGAGGCGTGGGCCGCGTTGGCGCTGGCGCAGGAGCCGTCGGGGGCGCTGCCGGAGGCGGGTCACCTGGTCGGCACGGCCGAGACGGCCGACATGGCCGACATGGCCGACGCGGCTGCGGAGGATTCCTTCCGGAACAGGTACCACTCCACCCTGGTCATGGCTTTCGCCGGGTCCCTGACGGCGGCGCGGCTCGGCGACGGTACGCAGGTATTGCCAATGGCGACGGTGGGCGCATCGAACACGGCGGAGAGCGAGGACATCGCATGACCGACACCCGGCTCATGCACGAGGTGGGCGCCAAGGCCCTGGACTGGCTGTACGTCAACCGCGAGGGGTTCCGCGCGCGCCGGGATCCTGACACCTCCGACTACGAGGCGAAGGAACGGCTCAAGCCGATCGGCGAAATCGCTCTCATCGGCAAGGTGCTCTTCCGCGAAGGCGTCGCCGGTTCCCAACAGGCGGACCGCACGCGCCGGTTGCTGGACTTCGTATGGCAGGACCTGCTGGAGAGCGGGATGGTGCTGGCCCGGATGCAGCGCGAGGAGCCACTCTCACCCGTACCGCTGGAGATCTACGTACCGTTCAAGGAACTCGGCTACCAGTGCCCCGCGCTCGAAAGCACCCTCAACCTCTCCACCCGGCTGAGCAGTTGGCCGGCGGACGCACATGTGGTGCGCAGGCTGGGTCTCGTACGGGTGCAGGCCCGCGCCGGACTGGCAGGACCGGACCCCGAGGCCGACACCGGCCGGGTGCTGCGCGACACCTGGCTCGGCCGGACACCGGAGCCCTGGACGGTGGGACAGCACATCGGTTACGACATCACGCACACCGTCTACCACCTCACCGACTGGGGCGAGAAGCCGGACCAACTGCCCCCGGACATCGCCGATTACCTCGCCCTGTGGCTGCCGGTCTGGATGGACGACTGGGCCGAGATCGGGAACTGGGACCTGCTCGGTGAACTCCTCGTCGTCGACGCGTGCCTGCCCGAACCGGGGCTGGACGAGAGCGTATGGCGGCGGTTCGCCGAGGCGCAGCGGCCGGACGGACTCGTACCGGACCGGGCGGACGCCCCGCTGGGCGACGACCGTTGGGAGACCTTCGACCTGCACTACCACCCGACCCTGGTCGCCGCGTTCGCCGCGGTGCTGGGCACGTCCCGGGCCATGTCCGCCCTCACCCCGGCGACATGACCTCGCCGACCCGGGCGCCCAGGTCCCACGACCATGCGGCGCTCCACAGCCGGCTGCGGGCGATGGCGGAGTCGATCGACGCCCCCGATGTGGTGATCGCGTACTCACGGGACGGCGAACGCACCGTGTGTACGGGCGGCAGCCGGGCACTCACGGCCGCCGACGCGCCACGTGCCCGTATGCAGTACGAGGCAGGGTCCGTCTCCAAGACCTTCACCGGACTCCTGCTCGCCGCCCTGGTGGAGCAGGGCAAGGTGCGCAACGAGGACCTGGTGTACGAACTGCTGGGCCTCCCGCCGACACCGTACGGGCCCCACCGGGGCCGGTCCCACCGCGACCGGATCACACTGCTGCATCTGATCACCCACACCTCCGGCCTGCCGCGCCTGCCGTACGACTTCTACCCGCGGGCGCTACCTCGCTGGAGCGTCAACCCCTATGCCCTGTACGGCCGTCGACGCATGGTGGACGCCTTCGCGCACAGCGACCCCCGGCGCGCTCCCGGCACCCACTGGAACTACTCCAACTTCGGAGTGGGGCTGCTGGCCCCCGCCCTGGAGCGCGCCACAGCGACACCGTTCGCCGAACTGCTCGACCGCTACGTGCTCGCCCCGCTCAACCTGCGCGGAACCGGCATCGGCCCCGACCCCGGCCTCCCCCAGGCGACGGGCCACCGCCGGGGCGGCGCGCCCCTTCCGGCCTGGGACGTCGGGGGCTGGGCGGCGGCCGGCGGCATCCACTCCACCCCGGACGACCTGCTCACCTACGTCGAGGCGCACCTGCGCCCGGACGACACACCGGCGGCGGGGGCGTTGCGCGCGGTGCAGGCGCCGCTGCTGGCGCGAGGGCGGCGAGGGCGACGGGAGGAACACACACTGACGTGGTTCCGGCACCGTACGGACAACGGCGCGGCCCTGTTCCACAACGGCGCCACCTGCGGACAGCACCTGTTCATCGGCTACCGCCCGTCGACCAGGACGGCGTTGGTGGCCCTGGCGACGCGCCGGCACACTCTCCGTTCGACACTGATCCCGGCGGCGTACGACCTGCTGACGGACGACGGTCAGTAGGCGGGGCTGAGCAACTCCTCCGAGACGAGGTCGGCCATTTTCTGACACGTGTCGAGGAAGTCCAAAGCGGCCCGGGCGGTGACGGTGTCGGCGTCGTGCGCCGCGCGATTGCGCAGGCGCGTCAGCCGACCGAGGACGGCGACGCTCTCCCGTGACAGCCCGGCCGCCTTGAGCGCGTCCGCGATTTCCGTACCTCTCGGAGACACCGGACGGCCTCCCGAGCGTCGCAGGATCACTTCGACACAGAAGTCGTTGAGGGTGTTCCACGCGCTGATCACGGCCCGGGCGGGAGAGAGCGACACCAGCTCACGCGCCTCCCGCAGCCCGCCGAAGACCGGCCGAGGTGACGGGTAGGGGTACGGAGCGGGGATGGGGTACTCGTCCGGAGCCGGGGCCAGCGGGCCCGGGCGCCCGTACGGGGGCGGAACCGGCGGGGCGCCGCCCCCGCGTGGCTGCGTCTCGGGCTGGGCGGGCTGTGGCTGCGGGCTGCCCCCGCCCGGCGCCTCCTCGTACGGGGGCTGCGGCCTGCCGTCGCCGCCCGTACTCCCGTACCCTCCGTACGAGGGCTCGCCCACGGACGCATACGGGTTTCCCGAGCCCACGGAGAAGGGCGGCCCGCCGCTCCCCGCCACGCCGGCGGCGGCGTCGGCCTGGACGAGCACCTCCCGCACCTCCGCCGCGAAGTCGATGGCCCCGGCCGGAGTCTCCAGTCGCGTCATCCGCGCGAAGGCACCCCGTATCTGACCGCGCAGAACCCATGCGAGGCCGAGCGTCACCAGGGGCCAGGCCAGGGCCTGGATGTACTTGAGGACGAGTTCAGCGATCACCACCCGCCCATGATCCCGACAACGCCCCCCACCTGCCCGCCCGAAGCCGAATCCGTGACGGAGGCGCAACATGCCCGCATCCGGTGTGAAGGCGTTGGGCGGTGCCTCGCTGTACGGGTACGGGCCCAGCCGGGGCCGCCGAAGACGTCGCGCCCCAGCCGAAGCCGCCGAGGACGTCGCGCCCCAGCCGAAGCCGCCGAGGACGTCGCGGCCTAGCTGAAGCCGCCGAAGAAGTCGCCGTTCAACTGGGCGCTACAGATGTTGTAACCGCCCTTGGCGTGCCCGCTCTTCGTCTTGCCGTCGATGGTGACGGAGCACTGGATGTCTCCGCCGCCCTTGAGCTGCGCGGTGATCTGGTAGTACAGGGCGTCATCCTTGATGGACAGGGTTTTGGTCATGGGCGGGCGGGAACCTTCGAGGTTCTCCCCGTCGGAGCCGTAGGTGATGTCAGCGCCGGACGGCGCCGAGCCCCAGACCTTGAAGACGGCTTTGCCCTCGGGTGCTTCGTCCACCTTGGGCTTGGCCTTCGGCTTGGGCTTCGCCTTGGCGGCAGCCGTCTTCGTGACGGTCACTGTGGGCGCAGGCTTGGTCTTGCCGGCCGCCGCGGCGGCGGGCTTCGCCGTGACGGTCGCTGTCGCGGTGACGGTCGGGGCCGCTTTGGCGTCGGCCGCTGATGCCGTCCCGCCATCGCTTCCGGCGCCGCCGATGCCGACGCCGACGAAGAACAGGACGACCGCCGCAGGGATGACGATCCGTTTCCGCGCCCACCCGGGACGACGTCCCGGCGTCGGGGGAGTGGGCGGCGGCCCGAACGGCTGGGGCGGCGGACCCCACTGCGGCTGGGGCGGTCGGGTCGGGTCCGGCGGTGGCTGATTGGTGCTCATGGTCCCCCCAAGGACTGGTTCGTGAGGGGATGACCGTACGGCCGGGGATGCCTACAGGTGAGGTACATGTTCCGTTAGTGACCGAGTCGTGATGAAAGAGTGGAGGAAAAGCGGAGAGGTGATGCGGGGACGACGCGGGGACACGACCGGCGCCGCGGTCGCGCGGGAGCTGGACAGTGACCTTCGGCTGCTACTCTTCGTTCCCAATTGATCACTTTTAGTCATAATTGGGAGTGCCTGTGAAGGTCGCCTGTGTCGGCGGCGGGCCCGCCGGTCTGTATTTCTCGATCCTGATGAAGCGACAGGACCCGTCCCACGACATCACGGTCTACGAGCGCAACCCCGCCGGATCGACGTACGGCTGGGGGGTCACGTACTGGGGCGGTCTCATCGAGAAGCTCCAGGAGCACGACCCCGAATCCGCGCGCGCCATCAGCGAGAACTCGATCCGCTGGAGCGACGGGGTCGCGCACGTCCGCGACCTCACGACCGTGCACCACGGGGACGAGGGGTTCGGCATCAGCCGCCGGCTGCTCCTCGACATCCTCGCCGACAGGGCCCGGTCGCTCGGTGTGCGTGTCGAGTACGAGCACGAGATCGCCGCCGGTACGGGCGACACCACCGGTGAACTCCCGGACGTGGACCTCATCGTGGCCTGCGACGGGGTCAACAGCGGGCTGCGCGAGCGCCACGGCGATCACTTCGGCACCGCAGCCGCTGTCGGCCGTAACACCTACATCTGGCTCGGCACCACCAAGGTCTTCGACTCCTTCACCTTCGCCTTCGTGGAGACCGACCACGGCTGGATCTGGTGCTACGCCTACGGGTTCAGCGAGGAGCAGAGCACCTTTATCGTCGAGTGCTCCCCGGCGACCTGGACGGGACTCGGGCTCGGCGAGGCGAACGAGGCCGACAGCCTGGCCCTGTTGGAGAAGCTCTTCGCCGAGCCGCTGGACGGGCACCCGTTGATCGGGCGGTCGGGCACCGACGGCAGAGCGCAGTGGCTCAACTTCCGTACGCTGACGAACCGTACGTGGTACCGCGACAACCTTGTCCTCCTCGGCGACGCGGCACACACCACCCACTACTCCATCGGCGCCGGCACCACCCTCGCCCTGGAGGACGCGATCTCCCTCGTCGGCGCACTGCGCGAGAGTGCCGAACTCCGGCCCGCCTTCGCCCGCTTCGAGCGCGAACGGATGTCCGCACTCCTCTCCGTCCAGAGCGCGGCCCGCTACAGCGCCCGCTGGTACGAGAACCTGCCGCGCTACATGCGCCTCCCACCGCCCCAGATGTTCGCGCTGCTCGGCCAGCGCCACTCCCCGCTACTGCCGCACGTACCGCCGCAGTTGTACTACGGCATCGACAAGGCGGCCGAACGCCTGGAACCGCTGCGCAAGCTCAAGCGCTGGCTCGGCCCGAGGATCGCCCGAACCCTGCACGGCCGCTCGCGGGCGTAGCGGGGCCAGTGGGCCGCACCGCCCGGGCTCTTCATCCACCGCACCGCCCAACGCTCATTACTCAAAGTATCCGTCTGATAACTTTCCGTACACGAGTATGGGGGGTTCGGAGAGGCGGCTTTGATGAAGGCGATCATGGGTGCACGCATCCCGCGTGCGATGGTGGGCGTGCTGGTGATGGCGGGCGGTGTGGTGGTGGCCCCGCTCGGGGCGGCCGGGCCCGCGCAGGCGGCGTTGCCGGCGTGCGCGAAGGTCTTCACCGTGACGACCGCGAAGCGGGTCGAGTGTGTGCAGCCGGCCGGGACCAAGCGGGTGCGGGTGAGCCTCCTCGGAGCCGGCGGCGGCGGAGGCGGCGTGAGCATCATGCCGTTCACCCTCGACGAGGTGGCCGGCGGAGGTGGTGGCGGCGGCGCCCTGATCGAGTGCACCTACACACCGACCACCGAGACCCTGTACTTCACCCTCTCCGTCGGCGCGGGCGGCGCGCCCGGCGCGGTGAACAAGGCGGGCAGCAAAGGCCGGCCGACCTTCTCCCGCCTGGGCGGCAACGCCGATGCCGACAGCGGCAGCGGCGGCGGAAAGGCCACCGGAACCATCGATAAACCCCAGATCGGCAAGGGCGGCCCAGGCGGCAGCGGCACCCACCCCAAGACCAGTTGCTACGACAGCAACACCGGAACCAGGACTCCCGGACGCCCCGGCACCTCCAACAGCAACGGTGGAGCCGGCGGAGCCGCCGCCCACCCGCTGCCCGCCGGATGCCCCGCCAACGCCGGCCAGGGCGGCAAGGGCGGCAGGAGCCTTTCCGCCTCCGGCGCCGCCACCCCGGGCCGACCCGGCTGCGCCCGCGTCGAATTCCTCACCGCAACCAACTGACCCTCACCACCCCCGCCGTGGCCCCAACAGCCACG
>NZ_JTHL01000001.1:5193743-5199300 GCF_000818195.1 Streptomyces sp. 150FB
GGGGCCGGCCCCCGGCCCGGCCCGGTGCTGGTCCGGGAGTTCGCCGAGCTCGCGAACCAGATCACTGGCCCCTGTCCGGCGGACCTGCCGAAAGAAGGCAGTCCCCGCTGTCGAAACGGTGCACCGACCCCCCTCCGGTCCGCGACACTTGTCTCATCTGGGCGGGTGTGGCGGGGTCCGGTGCGTCTGTGACCCCGTGGGGAGGGGTGTGACCGTATGAGTCGTCGTTCCAGCGGGCTGATCGGGGTGTGGGCGGAGGCCCAGCGCCAGCAGCAGCGGCAGCAGGAGGCGCGGCAGCGGGCGCGGGTTCAGGAGCAGCGGCAGGCCGAGCGGCAACAGCGGGTGCGCGCACAGGACATGCGGCAGTCGGACAGCCGGCAGCGGGCCGAGTACCGGCGGCAGCGGGAGGCATCGGCACAGAGCCGTACGCGGGAGCTGGACGCGCAAGTCACCCTGCTGGAGAGCCTGTTGGCGACGGGATGCCGGGCACCCGCCTTCCGCACCTCGGCGCTGCGGCGCGAGGAGGCGTACGTGGAGCCGTTCGCCCCCGGGCAGTTGGCGTATCCGGTGCCGATGCCGGACCCGGCCAGGTACCAAGTACCGGGCGGCGGCTGGTCGGTGGCGCGGCGCGCGGCGGCGCAGCAGGAGGCGCAGGCGAGGTACGCGTACGACCTGCGGGCGGCGCAGGCGGCGGAGGGGCACCGGCAGCAGCAGTTGGCGGCGTACCAGCAGCAGTACGACGCCTGGGCCGGCGGCCAGTTGGCGGAGGTACGGGAGCACAACGCGCGCGTCGCAGCGATGGTCGAAGCGCTGCGCGCGGGTGAGCCCGAGACGGTGGTGGAGTACTTCTCGGCGGCGCTCTACGCGTCGACCGGATGGCCGGCGGATCTCGACTTCCCGAGACAGGTGACCGCCGCCTTCGACCGGACGGCGGGCCAGCTCGTGCTGGACTGGGAACTGCCCGGGTACGGAGTGGTGCCCGAGGCGAAGGCCGTGAAGTTCTTTCCCAGCCTCGACCAGGAGAAGGAGTCGCCGCGCCCGGTGGCACAGCGCCGGGCGCTGTACCGGGGGGTGTTGGCGCAGTGCGTCCTGCTCGTGCTGCGGGACATCTTCGCCGCGGACGAGTTCCGTACGGTGAGTTCGGTGGCCCTCAACGGCTTCGTGGACGACGTCGATCCCGCGACGGGCCACCGGGCGCAGGTGTATCTCGCCACGGTGATGGCGGAGCGGTCGGTCTTCGAGGCGCTCAACCTCCAGCACGTCAGCGCCGTGGACTGTCTCACCGAGGGCCTCGGAGGGCAACTGTCGGCGCGGCCCGACCAGCGGACCCCGGCGAGCCCGGTGCGCTTCCCCGATCAGGTGGGCTCGGAGGTGGTGTCGCACGGGGGCGGCGAGGAGCCGGATCTCTTCGCCATGGACCCGGTGGAGTTCGAGGGGCTGGTCGCCGAGTTGTTCAGGGCGCGGGGGATGCGCGCGGTGATGACCCAGCGGTCCAACGACGGCGGCGTGGACGTGGACGCGCTCGATCCGGACCCCATCGTCGGCGGAAAGATAATTGTGCAGGTCAAGCGGTACCGGAACACGGTGCCGCCGTCGGCGGTACGCGACCTCTACGGAACGGTGCAGGGAGCCGGGGCCAACAAGGGCGTGCTGGTGACGACTTCGGGCTTCGGCCCCGGCTCGTACACCTTCGCCAACGGCAAACCGCTGACCCTGGTACCGGGACCCGAACTGGTGGATCTGCTGCACCGGCACGGCCTGCGGGGGCGGCTCGGCCAGAGAACCCGGAGAACAGCGCCGGTGAGCGCCGGAGCGGCGAGTGCCCGAGCGGCTAGCGCCGCTTCCGGCGCAGCCGCTCCCGGCGCAGCCGCGTCCGACGGCGAACACAACACACTGGGCATGACGTGGGCGGGCGCGGTGTCGCTCGACGTGTGCGCACTGGTGTGCCGGGGCGGTCAGGTGTTGAGCGACGATCATTTCGTCTTCTTCAACAACGCCCGGACCCCGGACGGTTCGGTACGGATGGTGCCCGGCTCGGCGGGGGACCGGGCGGCGATCCGGGTGATGTTCGACGGACTGCCGGGGGAGGCGGACCGGCTGGTGCTGGTGGCGGCGGTGGACCCGGTGGAGAACCCGGAGGCGGACCTCTCGGGTTTCACGGACGCGGGGATCCGGCTGCGCGACGCGTCCGGCACAGAACTGGACCGGCTCGCCGTGTCGGACGGCCGGCCCGGCGAAACAGCCCTGGTCCTCGGCTCCTTCCGGCGCCGCTCGGGCGACGACTGGGACTTCGTCCCGGGCGGCAAGGGCTACCGGGGCGGGCTGGAGGAGCTGGTGGGCGACTTCGGGATCGACGTGGAGTAGCGGGAGCAGCGGGGGGCCCGGCGGGCGGGGCAGGCGGGGTGGTGGGTCCGGTGGCGGGTCCTTCCCACCTCCCCCTACCTCCCCGAGATCCGGTTCGCCCCCCGCGCCAGCGGGTGCGTGGCCGCCGTACGCGAGGTGGATTCCTGGCGGTCCGCCGTGCGGTACGCCGCGTACATACCGTGCACCCCCAGCCAGCGCAGCGGCTCCGGTTCCCACTTGCGGACCCGGTGGTTGACCCACGGCAGCCTGGTCAGGTCCGTGGCGCCCTGCTGGCCCGCGTCCTGCTGGATCAGGTCCCGGAGCGTGCGGGCCGCCAGGTTCGTGGTGGCCACCCCCGAGCCCACATAGCCGCCCGCCCAGCCGAGCCCCGTCGAGCGGTCGAGGGTGACCGTGGCGCACCAGTCACGCGGGACGCCCAGCACGCCCGACCAGGCGTGCTCGATCCGTACGCCCGTCGTCGCGGGGAAGAAGCGGATGAGGATCTCGCGCAGGGCCTGGACCGTGGCGGCCTGTGTGCGGCCGTCGTTGTCCGTCTTCGAGCCGTAGCGGTACGGGACGCCCCTGCCGCCGAGGGCGATGCGGCCGTCCGCCGTGCGCTGCGCGTACATGTACGCGTGCGCCATGTCGCCCAGCGCCTCCCGGCCCTCCCAGCCGATGGTGTCCCAGATGTGCGCCGGAAGCGGTTCGGTCGCGATCATCGAGGAGTTCATGGGGAGCCAGGTGCGGCGGGCGCCCTTGATCCCCGCCGTGAAGCCCTCGGTGCAGCGCAGGATGTACGGGGCGCGCACCGTGCCGTACGGCGTGACCGCGTGTTTGGGCCTGATCTCGGTGACCGGCGTCGACTCGTGGATGCGGACGCCGAGCGCCTCGACCACCGCCGCGAGCCCCTTGACCAGCTTCACCGGGTGCAGCCGCGCGCCGTGCGGGGTCCAGGTCGAGCCGACAGCGCCCTGGACCCGGATCCGTTCGGCGGTCTCGCGGGCGCCCTGGAGCGTACGGTCGGTCTCGCCGAAGGCGATCTCGACGGTGTGGAAGTCCTTCAGACGCGCCAACTGCGCTGGTGTGTAGGCGACTTCGAGCACACCACCCTGGTGGATGTCGGCCTCGATCTTCTCCTCGGCGGCGGCCCGTACGACCTCGTCGACGGTGTCGTTCATGGCCTGCTGGAGACGCACCGCCGCCTCATGACCGTGGAGGCGTGCGTAACGGTCGCGGCCCGCCACACCGTTGTAGAGCCACCCGCCGTTGCGCCCGGAGGCGCCGTATCCGCAGAACGTCGCCTCCAGCACAGTGATGTTGAGGAAGGGGACGGCCTTCTTGAGGTAGTACGCCGTCCACAGCCCGGTGAACCCGCCGCCGACGATGCAGACATCGGCGTGCGCGTCGCCGGGCAGCGGCTCCCGTGGCGCGGGGATGCCGTCCTGGGCGTACCAGAAGGAGATGCCGCCGTTGATCGTCGTGCTGGTCATGAGGGTGTTCGTACACCTGTACTTGTCCCCCTGTCCAGGGCGGGCGGCAGGTCCCGCCCACTGTCCCGCCCACTGCTGCGCCCGCTGTCGCGCGCCCGGGTGAGCGGGTAGCAGCCCAGTCCGATGAGCACCGCGCTGAAGTGGCCGACCTCCGTGAAGGTGGCCCCGGCGATCAGCGGGACGCCGTAGAAGATCAGTACGGCCGCGGTGTACGGCCGGTGCCAGAGCGGCGGAATGCGGTACGCGAGTACGCCGATGATGCCGGCGAGCGCGTAACTGACCCCGACATCAAGGGTGTTCATGGCGGACTGCGGGGCGTGGCCGTGCCGGATCCCCCAGTCGAGCACCCCCTCGCTGACCAGACTTGCGCCGACATGCGCGAACGTGACGACGGCCAGCCACCGCCCGCTGCCGAGCCAGCGCTCGGCGGGAGCGTGGAAGACGGTGAACAGTACGGCGTACGGAAGCCAGCTACCGAGCCACCCACCGCCCGGCCAGGTGGTGTCGCCGTCGATCCAGAAGGCGCTCGCGACGAGGACGCGCACGGGATTCGTCGACAGTTCATGGATGTTGGTGGAGTGCCGGCGCAGGAACTGTTCCTCGAACTCCGGCGACATGTGGTGCAGCACCACCGTGGTGGCGAAGAGCGCCGCCAGCCAGAGGTACGTGCCCGGGGCGGTCGCGACCCGGCGGAGGACCGGCATGACCCAGGAGCGGGACCGGGCCCAGGAGCGGGCGCGGTGGAGAAAACGGCGCATGGGGCGATTGACGCACGCCCGTAGGATCCGATGCGTGATCGACATTCCGGTGAAGTGGGCGAAATCACAATCGAGGCTCAACGGCGAGGCGGGCCGCGCCTTCGTCGCCGGGCTGCCGGACCGCGCCGCGCACTTCCTCGACCTGTGGGGACTGCGGGTCACAGGCCCCTCGATGTACGGCGTGTGCGCGCTGGTGCTGCCGGTGGAGCGCGCGGGAGCAGGCGAGGGGGAACGTACGGAGGAACGCGCCGTACTCAAGCTCCAGCCCCTCGACGACGAGACCGCCGGTGAACCGGTGGCGCTCACCGCCTGGAACGGCGACGGAGCCGTACGCCTGCTGGAGTACGACGCCGAGACCGGAACCCTGCTGCTGGAACGCCTCGAAGCGGCACGCGACCTGAGCGGGGTGGAGATCCGGGAGGCCGTGGGCGTCGTGGCCGGGCTGCTGGCCCGCCTGACGGCGGCCGAGGCTCCCGCGGGACTGCGGCGGACGCTCGGTGATCTCGCGGCCCGGATGCTGGACGACGTACCCGTGGTGGTGCCGTTGGTCGCCGACGCCGGTGAACGGCGGCTGCTGCGCGACTGCGCTGCGGCGCTGCGCGAGGTGGCGGGGGAGCCCGGCGACCGGCTGCTGCACTGGGATCTGCACTACGAGAACGTGCTGTCGGGCGGGCGCGAACCCTGGCTGGCCATCGACCCGAAACCGCTCGCCGGTGACCCGGGCTTCGAGCTGCTGCCCGCACTCTTCAACCGTTTCGACGCGTCGCACGTGGGGTGGCGCTTCGACCTGATGACGGAAGTGGTGGGCCTGGACCGCGAACGGGCACGGGCCTGGACGCTGGGGCGGGTCCTCCAGAACGGCCTGTGGATGCGGTCCGTGGTCCCCGAGCACGCCGCCATCGCGCGGACTCTGCTGGGGAAGTAGACCCCGTCATGTGTCGGGCAGCCCTTTCAGCCGGGTGCGGT
>NZ_JTHL01000001.1:5199972-5227828 GCF_000818195.1 Streptomyces sp. 150FB
CGGGACCCAATGGGGGGCGAGGGCCCAGTGGCCGCCGGCTTTCAGGAGTGCGGCCAAGTCGTCTGCGTCGGGGCTGGGCTTGGGGTGCGGGGTGTTGGGGCGCGTGGGGTTGGAGGGCACAGTCCGCTCCTCTCAGTAGCGATACCGTTACCGGGAGCATTGAGATTGGCCTAGAGTGACTATCGCTTCAACCTGTGATTCGGGAACGGAAAGTCGGTGACAGGCCGGTGAACATCAAGGAGTTGAACCCGGACAGCAGCCCTCAGGCCGCCTTCGGGGCACGTGTGCGCAAGGCGCGGGAGGCTCGCGGATGGAATCAGGAAGAGCTGGCCCAGAAAACGGAATATTCCAGCACGCATATTTCGGCCGTAGAAACTGGTCGCAAGCTGCCGACCCTTCGCTTTTCACGCAGGGTCGATGTTGCCTTCGGGACCAGCGACACCACTGACACATTCGAACGCCAGTGGCGCGAGGTCCGGCACGGCAGCCTGTTGGAGGGGTTCCCTGAGTACGTCGGCCATGAGGGCCGGGCGGCGGAGATCCGGGTGTACGAGGTGGGCGTCATCCCCGGTCTGCTTCAGACGCCGGAGTACGCAACGGTGCTCGCCGAGAGCGCAGTCAAGCGAGGAGCGATCACGCCCGATCAGGCAAGTGAGCGGGTGGCGGTCACTGCTGAGCGGCAAGCGGCGCTTGTCCGGACGCACGTACCGCTGGTACTGGCGGTGCTGGACGAGAGCTGCCTCCGTCGGACCGTCGGCTCCCCTGCCGTAATGGACGCCCAGTTCGCGCGCTTGATTGAGTTCGCCGAGCGGCCGAACACCGTGCTCCAGATCGCGGAGTTCACCATGGGAGAGCGCCGTCCGTTCGACCTGCCGCTATACATTCTGACGCTTCCGGACCGGCAGCTCATGTCATACGCCGAGTCTGCGCAACGGGGCCACCTGGAACGGGACAACAAGTTCGTGCTGCCCATGCTGACGGCCTACCATCAACTACAGGCCGAAGCGCTGTCCCAAGCAGCATCCGTGGCCATGATCAAGCAGCTACGAAAGGGCACCCCGTGACGACCGAGTCCCCCCGCTGGTTCACCTCCTCGTACAGCAACAACGGCGGCGCATGCGTCGAGGTCGCTGCCAACTTCGCCGCCTCGCGCGGCGTGGTCCCCGTCCGTGACTCCAAGAACCCGAGCGGCCCCGTCCTGGGCCTCTCCACCACCGCGTTCTCCACCTTCGTGGAGAACGTCAAGACAGGCGAGTTCGTCGCCCTCTGACGTGGCGCTCCGTGTACGCGCATCCCTGAGCCCCGCCATCCCTCCCCCTCGGAGCGGCGGGGCTCTTCGCTGCGTTCGCCTCGTTCGTGGCGGGCGTAAGGGCAGGACAGTTCGTCACCGAGTGAGGCGGTGCCCCGCGAGCAGTCCCCTTCCGGAGCGGTGAGGGGGATCAGGGACACTACGGTCATGATTCGTACCGCGACCCCCGCCGACGTTCCTGCCATCCACGCGATGGTGCGCGAACTCGCCGAATACGAGAAGGCGCTCCACGAGGCACGCGCGAGCGAGGAGCAGCTCCACGAGGCGCTGTTCGGCGAGCGTCCCGCCGCCTTCGCGCACATCGCCGAGGCCGAGGACGGGGAGCCGGTCGGCTTCGCGCTCTGGTTCCTCAACTTTTCGACCTGGCGCGGCGTCCACGGCATCTACCTGGAGGACCTGTACGTACGCCCCGACCGCCGGGGCGGCGGCCATGGCACGGCACTGCTCACGGAGCTGGCGCGGATCTGCGTGGAGCGCGGCTACGAGCGGCTGGAGTGGTCGGTACTGGACTGGAACGAGCCGTCCATCGCCTTCTACCGTTCGCTCGGCGCGCTGCCGCAGGACGGCTGGACGGTGTACCGGCTGACGGACGACGCGCTGGGCACACTGGGCAAGGCCGAATAGCCCCGGCGGGCAGTACGGCCCGGCACTTCAGACCGCCCAGGAGCCGGCCGGATCGTCCAGCCAGGCCCGCTGTCCCTCGGCGGTGACGGTCAGGCCGAAGCGGGTGTGGTCGGGCCTGTCGTGGGAGACCCACCAGCGGTACGCCGCCTCCACGTCGTCCCACAGCCGACGGGGCCCCGCCTGCCACACGCGCGCCTCCGGATGATCCTCCCGGAACATCACGCAGGCCCAGGAGCGGTCACCGAGCCCGTAGAACCACACGGGCCGCGCGCCGTCGCGCTTGTCGGCGACGGCCTGGACGCAGTCCCGTACGCGAAGCCCCAGCGCGAAGGGGAGCGCGGTGTACCTGCCCCTGACGAAATCAGCCTCGGTGACGGCCGTGGTGGAGGTGTCGGCGCGCTCGAACCCGTCCGTCGCGACGTAGTCGCCGTGATCCCGCGCGGGAAGGCGCTGGGCGCGGAGCTTCATGAACTCCACGGGCCGGGTGAAGTGCCCGGACGCCTGCCCACCCTCGACCCTCAGCCGGGCCACGGCATCGGCGTTGCTGAAGTGCGTGCCCCAGGGCGCCACGATCAGGCCGCCGGGGCGGGTCTGCGTGATCCAGGCTCCAGGGATCTCCCGGAGCCCGACCGTGGCGAGGACGCGGTCGTACGGTGCGTTGGACGCGTACCCCTCGCGCCCGTCGCCCACGATCACCTCCGGGTCGAGCCCGGCCGCGTACAGCCGTTCGCGGGCCCGTACGGACACGGCGGGGTCCACCTCGACGGTGGTCACACTCCGCCCGCCACAGCGGTGGGTCAGCGCACCGGCGGTTTCGCCGGTGCCGGTGCCCACGTCCAGTACGCGCATGTCGTCGTCCACGGCCAGGTCCTGGAACAACGAGTACACGACGGAGGGCGCGGAGGAGGAACTGGTGGCCACCCGCCCCGGCTCACGCCCGGTGTGCCGGCCGTCGTCCCACTGGGTGACGACGGGATCGTCGCTGTCGGCCGCCGCGTACCAACCGTCCGGGTCCTGCGCCCTGTCCACGGGGGCACTCGCCTGTCGCTCCATGCTGAAGGGCCACATCAGATCCGGAAGGAACAGGGCCCGGTCCACGGCCGCGAAGGCGGGGGCCCAGTCCGGCGTCATGGAGCGCGTCTCCAGAAGGACGCGCCCCAGCTCTTCCCGGCCGGGGCGGTCCAACTGCTCTGTCTCCACGGTCACTTGGGGTCCGTCCCGCTCATCATCCCGGCCTCAGCTCCAGAAGTCGGCCCACTGGCGGGCGGCTTCGACGATTGGTTCGATCCCCGCTACGCCGTACTCCTTCCAGTCCTCCCAGGACCGTGCCTCCGCCTCTGTGAGCACCCGCACTCCCTCACGGGGCGCGTCGGCGAAAGCGGGGACGGTCGAGGTCCACTCTTCTGCCTGCTCCGGGGTCTGCTTTCCGTCCAGGACGAGCCGGAATCCCCACAGGGCCGCGTCGATCCATCCCGGTCCCCGTGCCGCCCACGCCCAGTCGGCGAGCCATGTCCGTTCGCCAACAAGGAAGTTCGTCGCCGCGGGGTCGGTGTGCAGGAGGCACCGGCCGGTCAACAGGGGTTCGGCCTCGGGGTCGCAGTAGGGCCCCCACCTGTCCCAGGCCGTCATCAGCCCGACGTCCGGTGCCGGGCGGGTACTGAGATCCCGCAGTACCGTGGCGACCGGCTCCAGGTGGTTGCCGTCGGGTGTGAAATCCGCCCACGGAGTGGCGGTGACGCCCTCGAAGCCCAGCAGCCGCCAGCCGCCCGCCTCCAGATGCCACAGCAGCTTGGGGGCGTAATCGGGCAAGTAGGGGTTGACCTTCGCTTCCTTCTTCAACTCCTCGGCCCGTTCGTGCTCGACGGGCAGCCCCTTGACGAAGATCTTCGCGCCGTCCGGGAGGAGGAGCAGCGTGGCGATGCCGGAGCTTTCCCCCGTGGTCATCTCGGCCGTCTCGTACGCGGCCCCCACCCGGCTCTCCACCGCGGCGCGGGCCGGACCGGGGAGTTGACCCCAGTCGATGTGTGTGACGCGCATGGTCAGCGAGGTCCCGGAGGCTTTGGAGGGAAGGGTGGATTCTTGTCCGGGGCGGGCCCGCTCGGGGAACGCCCCGGTGGCGGCTGGGAGAGGGGCCGGGCAGGAGGTCTCCGTGCTTCCATCGGCATCGTCATGGGGGCGATGCTAGGGCGGCGGCGAACTGCGCCGCTACGGCGCTTCGATGCGCAAGTAACGCCCGTGTTGTCGGAGTCAGGAGATTCGCGCATGTCGATTTCACCGCTGTTTGTTCACTCCTGGGGGTCGGGCCCCGAAGTCGTGCTGGTGCATGGCGTCGTGCTCGGTGGACGTGAGTGCTGGCGCGCCCAACGGCCGCTGACCGAGCGCTGGACCCTTGTCGCCCCCGACCGGCCGGGGCACGGGAAGTCGGGCCCCGCCAGGCAGGACTTCGAAACGGAGTCGGTGCTCGTCGCCGACCAACTGCTCGACCGGCCGGTGCACCTGGTCGGTCACTCCTACGGAGCCATCGTGGCGATGCACGCGGCGGCACGCAGGCCCGAGAACGTGCGGTCACTGGTGGTGGTCGAGCCGCCGGCGACGGCGGTGGCCAAGGGTGACCCTGAAATCGACGAACTGGGTGCGCGACTCCGGGCACTCACACTGTCGGACGAGCCCGCCGAAACCGTGCTGCCGCGGCTCTTCAAGCTCATCGGCGTTTCTCAGGAGCTGCCCTCTCCGCTGCCTCCGACCCTGGTGAAAGGGGCTCGACAGCTCATGGGCGGTCGGCCGGCGGACGAGGCTGAACCACCTCTGGAGCGCCTGCGGGAGTCGAGCTTTCCCATCCTGGTGGTCACCGGTGCGCACAGTCGGCCGTTCGAGGTTATCGGGGACGTCATCGCTGACCGAACCGGAGCCGAACGGGTTACGTGTCCCGGTGCTGGTCATCAGGTACCGGAAACGGGTGCGCCGTTCAACACGCTGCTGGCGGACTTCTTTCAGAAGGCCTCGTAAGCCCGTCGCCCCGTCGCCCCGTCGCCCCGTCGCCCCGTCGCCCCGTCGCCCCGGGGCCCGTCGCCTTGTCAGCCCGCCGCTGCCGCCGCCGCGGCCTCTTGGCTGTTGGGCGAGCGGGCGTTGACCATGAGCAGGGCGATGACCGCGCCCGCCAGCAGGATGACGGCGGCCCAGGAGATCGCCAGGGTGAAGCCGTGCACGGTCCCGACGTTCTCAAGGGCGGTCCGCTGCGCCCTGGTGATACGGCCCCCGCTCTTGCGGAGCAGGTCCCCCAGGTGGCTCGCGATGTAGGTGCTCGTGCTCGTGGCGGCGATGGTGTTGAGCAGCGCCGTACCGATGGATCCACCGACCTGCTGCGCCGTGTTGACGGTCGCCGACGTGACGCCCGCGTCCTGCGGGGAGACGCCGGTGGTGGCCGTGGAGATCGCCGGCATGAAGGTGAGGCCGAGACCGAGGCCGAGGAGCAGGTTGCCGGGGAAGATGTGCGCCCAGTAGCTGGAGTGCACGTCCAGGAAGGTCAGCGAGTACATCCCGCCCGCGCCCAGCAGCAGCCCCGGGACGAGCAGCGTCCGGGGCGTGACGTGCGGCAGCAGCCTGGCGGAGATCTGGGTGGAACCGATGATGATCCCCCCGGTGATCGGCAGGAACGCCACGCCGGTCATCAGCGGCGAGTAGCCGAGGATGTTCTGAAGGAAGAACGTCATGAACAGAAACGCGCCGAACAGCGCGATCGTCGTCAGCCCCATGATGAGGACGCAGCCGCCCCTGCTGCGGTCGCTGATGATGTGCAGCGGCAGCAGCGGCTGGCGGGAACGTGTCTGCCACCAGGTGAACGCCGCGAGGAGCGCGATGGCCCCGGCCAGGCAGGCGAGGACCAGCGGGGAGGTCCAGGAGTCGGCCTCGGCCTGGCTGAATCCGTAGACGAGCGCGACGAGGCCGCCGCAGCCGAGCACCACACCCGGGATGTCGAGGTGCGCGCCCTTGGTTCCGGCGCGGTCGCTGAGGAGCGTGAGGGCGCCGGCGACGGCGATCGCGGCGATCGGGACGTTGACGTACAGGCACCAGCGCCAGCTCAGGTACTCGGTGAGTACGCCGCCGAGCAGCAGCCCGATCCCCGAGCCGCCGCCCGCGATGGCGCTGAAGATGCCGAAGGCTTTCGCGCGTTCGGGCCCGCTGGTGAAGGTCGTGGTGAGCAGGGACAGCGCGGACGGCGCGAGAAGCGCGGCGAAGACGCCCTGGAGGGCACGCGCCAAGAACAGCATCTCGGGCCCGATGGACGCGCCGCCGATCGCGGAGGCCGCGGCGAAGCCGATGAGTCCGACGATGAAGGTGCGTTTACGGCCAACGAGGTCGGCGATACGGCCGCCGAGCAGCAGGAGCCCGCCGAAGGCGAGCGTGTACGCGGTGATCACCCACTGGCGGTTGCCGTTGGTGAGGCCCAGGTCGCGCTGGGCCGAGGGCAGCGCGATGTTCACGATGGTGGCGTCGAGCACGACCATGAGCTGGGCGGTGGCGATGACGGCGAGGGCCCACCAGCGGTGCGGGTCGGGGAGGGTGACGGGCGTGCCTTTGTCGGGGCCGCCGGGTCCGGGCGTTCCCGGAGTGCCGGGTGTGCCGGGTCCGGGTGTGCTGGGTGTGCTGGGTGTGCCGGGCGGGTCCGGAGTGCCGGGTGTGCCGGGTGTGTTGGACGTGCCGGGCTCGGGTCCGGGCTGTGCCGCGCCCGATCCGGGCATCTCCGGGTCGCTCATCGAGATGTCCCTCGCCGTCGATCTCGGGGCTCGTACGTGGGTCGCACCTTTCGGGTATCTGCCCCAGAAGACCATGAAACCTATGATTTCGCCTTCCCTGTTCGGCCTTCGCGCGCCGCCGGTCAGGGTTCGAGAACGACCTTGCCCATCGTCGCCCGCGTCTCCAGCGCCCGGTGCGCCCCCGCCGCGTCGGCGAGCGGGAAGCGCCGCACCGCGGGGCGCAGGCGGCCGGCCGCGGCCTCGCCCAGGGCGCGTGCTTCCAGTACGCGCAGGTCGCCGCCCGCCTTCTCGATCATCGCGGGGCCGAGGACGGACATCGAGGTGATGGCGCGCCGCGCCAGTTCGGCGTCGCTGAAGGTCAGCGGTTCGCCGTCGTGGAGCCCCTGGCTCGACCAGCCGAAGACCAGGTGCTTTCCGCCCGCGCCGAGGAGGTCGACGGCGGCCAGCGCGGTCGCCCCGCCCACCGAGTCGAAGAGGACGGTGGCGCCGCGTCCGTCCGCCTTGTCGCGCAGGTAGCGGCGGACCCGCACCGCCCAGTCGGGCCGGGTGTAGTCGAGGGCGAGATCGGCGCCGTTCTCGGCGGTACGGGCGACCTTCGCCGCGCCGCCCGCCAGGCCGATGACGGTGGCGCCCGCGTTCTTCGCGTACTGCACGAGGAGGGTGCCGATGCCGCCGGCCGCCGCCGGTACGAGGGCGATGTCGTGCGGCCCGAGGTCCGCGAACTGGAGGATGCCCATCGTCGTACGGCCCGTGCCGATCATGGCGACCGCCGCGGCCTCGTCGAGCCCGGCCGGGATCGCGTGGAGGCGGGCGGCGTCGGTGACGGCGAGTTCGGCGTAACCGCCGGGGACCATGCCGAGGTGGGCGACGACACGCCTGCCGGCCCAGCCGCCGTCGGTTCCCGGGCCCAGCGACTCGACGGTGCCCGCGACCTCGCGGCCGGGGATCGTGGGTAGCTCGACCCGGTCGGGGTACGGGCCCGCCCTGCCCTCGCGCAGGACCGTGTCGAGGAGGTGCACGCCGGCGGCGGCGACGGCGATACGGACCTGGCCCGGGCCGGGGACGGGGGCCTCGGTCTCCTCGTACGTGAGGTTCTCGGCGGGGCCGAACGAGTGGAGGCGGACGGCGTGCATGCGGGCTCCGTGAGTTGTTGGGTGGCCCGGGCGGGCCGGGGCGGGCCACCAGCCTCGTATCTCAAGCGTGCTTGAGGTCAAGCGTCGGCGGGGGTGCGCGTACGGATCAGGCGGTGGCGCGCGCGTACGGGTCAGGCCGCGCGGCTGCGCCGTACCGCCAGGGTCGCCGCTTCGATCCCGCTGTTGAAGGACACCTCCGAGAGCACGCCGGGCGCCGCGACCTGATCCCCCGCGAGATACAGCCCGTGGTCGCGCCCCCGGTCGATGGCGGGCCGGTCGCGCCAGGTGGTGCCGGGCGGGTCGACGGCACCCGTACGGCCGACCGCGAGGGATTCGCGTCGCCAGACGGTGCGCTCGCGCCAGCCCGGGAAGCCCAGGTCGAGCAGCCGTTCGGCGTGGGCGATGCCGTCGGCCTTGGAAGCGCCGGGGGCGATCGGGAACTGACCCTGGAGAAGCTGCTCGTCCACGGGGGCGAGGGAGGGGTCCGGCGCGGTGAACCGTTCGAGCCAGCCCGGCGCGTCCAGGTCGGAGATGACGAACGGCTCGCGCCCGCCCGTACCCGTCCGCAGGGCCAGGTCGAGCAGCGCCGTACGGCCGCTGTCCCAGCGCAGGCCCTCGTCCTTGATGAGGCTCCGCGCGGCGTCCAAGGAGGTCGCGACGACGACGGGTGTGTCCTCAGGCACGGCGGTGATCCGGGCGCCCGTCTCGATCCGTACGCCCAGGGTCCGCGCGTGCGCGGCCATCCGCTCGATGAGCTTTCCCCAGCCGCCGAGCGAGTACGTGGCCTCCGGCGGCAGGGCCGAGGAGCGCCGCAGCCGCTCCTGTACGAAGGCGGCGGACAGCGACCCCGGGTCGTGGTGGTAGAGCGCGACGGCGGCGAAGTGCGCGGCGGCGCGTGCGGTGGCGGCGCCCGCGAGATCCGTGGCCCAGGTGCGGAAGTCGGCGTCCACCGGGGCCTGTTCGGTCCTGCGGCGGGCGAGCAGGAGCAGTCCGACGGGCGGGGTCCTGCGTAGGGCGCCGCCCTGGTGGAAGCGGAAGCGGGCGGCTTCGAGCGGCGGCAGCTTCGCCAGCGGCCCGAGCAGTCCGCGCTGCCGCAGCCATGCCCAGTGGGGGCCTTTGCGGTAGAGGACGTGCGGTCCTTCGTTGGCCCGGTAGGGGCCTTCGGTCGTACGGGCCCGGCCGCCGAGGGCGTGGTGGGCCTCGTGGAGGGTCACCCGGGCGCCGGCCTCGGCGGCGGTGATCGCCGCGGTGAGCCCGGCGAAGCCGCCTCCGACGACGGTGATGTGCTGTGCGGTGCTGCTCACGTCGCGACTCCGTTCTCGTACATGGGCGCGTCTCTTGGCCCACTTTCACTCAAGGGACAGCGAAGGAGTGGTGATCCGTGACATCGGGGCGTGTTGTCAGCGCGGTGAGCGACGATGGGGGCATGGCACGAAGGACGACGAAGAACGGCGCGGGCGAGATGTCGGGGAGTGACGGTTCGAGGAACGGGTCGGGGAAGGGGTCGGGGAAGGGGACTCTGGGGAAGGGGAGTTCGGCCAGGACGGGAGCGGTCAAGGTGCCGGCGGCACGGCGGCCCGAGGTGCGGCTGCCGCCGCTGAGTCCGTACGAGGGTGGGCTCGACCCCGACGGCGACTACGACGGCCTGGAGTTCAGGGACCTCGACCTGGCAGGACAGGAGGGCCCTGGCGCGCGGTTCATCGACTGCGCGCTGCACGACTGCGCGCTGGACGAGACCGACCTCGGTGCCGCGCGCTTCATCGACTGCCGGCTCAGCGGCGTCCGGGGGGTCGGGACTGACCTGGGCGGGGCGTCGCTGCGCGATGTGGAGATCCTGGACGCGCGGCTGGGCGGAACGCAGTTGCAGGGGGCGGTGCTGGAGCGGGTACTGATCCGCGGCGGGAAGATCGATTATCTGAATCTGCGTCAGGCGAAGCTGAAGGACGTCGTGTTCGAGGGTGTCGTCCTGTCCGAACCGGACTTCGGCGGCGCGTCGCTGGAGCGGGTCGAGTTCCTGGACTGTGTGCTCGGACGGGTCGACTTCAGCGCCGTGCGGATGAAGGACGTCGATCTGCGGACGGTCGCCGAGCTGGACATCGCGAGGGGTGTGGAGCGGCTGGCGGGAGCGGTGATCAGCTCGGCCCAACTGCTGGCGCTCGCACCGTCGTTCGCGGCACAGATAGGGGTACGCGTCGAGGACACGCTGGGATAGCGGGGCGCGCGGGGGCCGCTCGGGGGGCCGCTGGGCGGGCCGCGCGGGCCGGGATTTTCGAAGGCCCCGACCATGGGGGGATGGGTCGGGGCCTTCGCGGTGCTCCACGGACACGACCTTGAGTGGGGGGAGGAACCGGTTGCCCGGTTCCAGGTGTGTCCTGGCAAGATCTCGTGTGCCCGACTGGCCGGGATGTACTCCTGCTGATTCCCAAATCGATGAGGGGAGTATGTGATGGCACTGTGACGAGCCTGAAACGGCTCGCATCGTCGCAGGTCAGAGACGTACGGCGAGATGTGCCCTCAGATCCTCGGGAAGCGGGACTGGAGATCCCACACGATCGGGTTGTCATTGAGCCCCTCGTGCATATCGCCGAGATCCGCGATCAGATCGTGCAGGAAGTCCCGCGCCTCGCGCCGTAGCAGCCGGTGGCTGAAGGTCAGCGGAGGCTCGTCGCCCGGCATCCAGTCGGCCTCGACATCCACCCAGCCGAAGCGCCGCGTGAAGAGCATCCGGTCGGCGGATTCGGTGAAGTCCAGCTCGGCGTACTGGGACTTGGAAGCGCGGCTGCCACGCGGATCGCGGTCGACCTGCTCGACGATGTCGCAGAGCGCCCACGCGAAGTCCAGCACCGGCACCCATCCCCAGGCTGTGGACACCTCACGGTCCTCCTTGGTGTCCGCCAGATAGACGTCCCCGCAGAAGAGGTCGTGCCGCAGCGCCTGGATGTCCGCGCGGCGGTAGTCGGTCTGCGGGGGGTCGGGGAAGCGACGGGAGAGTGAGTAGCCGATGTCAAGCACGGGCCTGATGGTGTCACGGCGCCCGAACGCCCGGTCCGGCACCATCGCCACGAACCCCTCGCAGCCCACGGCCCCCCTCCGGGCGTTCCCTGGTGGTTAGGGTTCGTCCTGAGTTACGGCTGCCTGATACGCGCCGGGAGTCTGGCCCATGGTGCGTGCGAACGTGTCGATGAACGCGCTGGGTGTGGCCCATCCGCAGTGGTGGGCCGTTTCGGTTACGGTCGCGTCTTCGGCAAGGTGGATCATCGCCTTGAACACGCGGGCGTTGGTGCGCCACTGCGGGTACGTCATGCCGAATTCCGTACGGAAGAGCCTGGCGAGAGTCCGGGGACTGGCCCCCACCGCATGGGCCAGCCAGGTCAGCGCTCTGGGCTGACGCAGGTCGCCGGTCACCAGATCACAGGCCTCAGCCAGACGCGGGTCACCCGCGACCGGCAGCGCGAGAGGTCGTACGCCCGCCTGCGGCAGTCGGTCGAGGATCACTGCTCGGATCCGCTGAGCCTCGGCCGCATCGAGGTCGGCCTCGGTGCAGGCGACGATGAGCTCGCGCAGCAGCCCGCCGGCCGCGACGACGGTCGGAGAGCCGGAGGGCAGGGGAGCCGCGCTGACAGGGAAACCGACCGTGTGGACCGAACTCCTGCCGTAGACCCGGTGTTCGTGCCACGTTCCGGCGGGAATCCACAGCGCGCGATCGGGGGAGGCGACCCAGTACCCCTGCTCCGTCTGGACCGCCAGGACTCCCGCACTGACATGGATCAACTGGTGCTCGTCATGGCGGTGACGGTCGATGACCTCGCCGCCCGCGTGCAGTTCGGTCTGCGTGGGCGCTTGGGACTGGTGGCTGATCTGCGACATTGATAGGCAGAATATCGGAAGCGTGCAGCCTCGTGGGGACGTCATCGTGAGGCCATGAGATCCGCGAGAAAGGTTTCCGCCACCCTCCCGCACGTCGGTGCCGTCCGGGAGGACATGCCATGGCCGCGCATGAGGATGTGGGCGAGTGCCCATGCTGTCGACGACTTCTACCAGGGCCTGATCCCTGCCGCGGTGCCCTACTTCGTCCTGGAGCGCCACCTCAGCTATATCGACGCATCAGGCCTGGTCATGGCGGCGACGCTGGGCAGCGCGCTGCCTCAGTTCGTCTTCGGCGCGCTTGCCGATCGTCGCCGGGTGGCATGGATGGCACCGCTCGGCGTGAGTCTCGCCGGCATCGGCGCCGGCCTGGCGGGACTGGCCTCGTCCTACGGGCTGGTGTTCACGCTGCTGCTGGTCTCGGGTCTCGGTGTGGCGATGTTCCATCCACCGGCCGGACGCGACGCCCGGGTGGCCGCCGGGGGCAGCGCCACAGCCATGAGCTACTTCGCTGCCGGCGGCAGCGTAGGCACCTTCATCGCGCCGGCACTGGCCACTCCACTTCTCGATGAACTCGGCGTTGGGGCAACAGCGTTGTTCATTCCGCCCGCGGTGCTCCTGGGCGTGATCCTTCACCGCGGTCAACAACGCACGGCCTTCACTCGGCCCGCGGCCTCTCCCCAACGGCGTGGCGTCGACCGGTGGAGGCCCTTCATGGTGCTGACCTGCGTCGAAGTCATGCGCTCCGTTGTCTCTCTTGGCGTCAGCACGTTCGTTTCGCTGTACTGGATCAGGCATCTCGGATCCTCCAGCGCACTGGGAGGCACAGCACTCGCCGCCGCCCTCGCCGGCGGCGTACTCGGCACACTCGTGGGAGGCCGCATCGGCGACCGTGTCGGATCCGTGCGTACCGTCCAGTTGGGCAACGTGGCGCTGCTGCCCGCTCTGCTCGCCCTGCTCCTGTGCGAGAACCCGTACGGCGCCCTGCCCCTGGTCTTTCTCGTGGGCGCCGCCGCCAGCCTGCCGTTCGCGGTCCTGGTGAAACTGGGACAGGACTATCTGCCGAACCGGCCGGGCACCGCTGCCGGAGTCACCTTCGGGCTGGCCGTCAGCGCCGGAGGTCTCTTCATGCCGGTCCTCGGCACCATCGCCGGCGACCACGGGCCCCGCGGAGTCTTCATGGTGCTCGCCCTGATTCCACTCATCGCGTTCGCGGTCTCCACCGGACTGAGGGAACCGGGCGACCCGGGGAACTGAACCCCGCACCCCTGCCCGGACAGGCCACACCTGGCACAAGGAGTAAGCGAATGACCGACTCTGCTGTCGCAGTACCCGCCGGCGAAGAACTCCTGGCCGAAGCGGACGCGCTGATGCACGACGTGGTGAGCCTGCGCCGACAACTGCACGCCTGCCCGGAAGTGGGTCTTCATCTGCCCAGAACCCAGCACGCGGTGCTCAGCGCCCTCGACGGGCTGGATCTGAACGTCTTCACCGGACAGTCCATCAGCTCCGTCATCGCCGTCCTCGACGGTGACCGGACCGGGCCGACCACGCTGCTGCGTGCCGACATGGATGCCCTCCCGATAACCGAGGAGACGGGACTCGACTACGCGTCCCGCACAGAAGGGGTGATGCATGCCTGCGGACACGATGCGCACACGGCCATGCTGGTGGGTGCCGCCCGCCTGCTGGCTCGCCGCCGCCGCGAACTCGCCGGGCGCGTGATCTTCATGTTCCAGCCCGGCGAGGAAGGTGCCGGCGGCGCGCGGGCCATGCTCGACGAAGGCCTTGTGGACCGCTACGGCAGCATCGACCGAGCATTTGCCCTGCACGTCACGCAGTTGGTCCCCTCCGGGGTCGTGACCGCCAAGACCGGAACCATGCTGGCCTCCAGCGACGCCTTCGACGTCGTCATCACCGGCAGTGGCGGCCACGCCTCCATGCCTCACGACGCCGTCGACCCGATCACGGTCGCCTGCGAACTCGTCACCGCCCTCCAGTCCATGGTGACGCGCCGCATACCGGCCTTCGACCCCGCGGTGGTCACCGTCGGCAGCATCCAGGCCGGCACCACGTCCAACGTGATCCCGCGGACCGCCCATCTGCGGATCACCATCCGCGCGGTCACCGAAAGATCCCGGGAGCTGGCCATCGACGGGCTGCACCGTGTGGCCGCACACGTCGCCGCCGCCCATCTGTGTGACGCGCGGGTCCGAGCCCAGTCGGTGGGATACCCGGCCACCGTCAACGATGACGCGGCAGCCGACCACGTCCTGAACGCGGCCACCCGCCTCGTCGGACCCGCGAGGGTGACGCGCATGGCCACCCCGATCATGGGAGCCGAGGACTGGGCCTGCGTACTCCAGGAAGTACCGGGCGCGATGGCATTTCTCGGAGCCGCACCCCCGGGAATCCCCCACCCCGCCCCCAACCACTCCGCCCACATGCTGCTCGACGAGGCCGCCATGGCCACCGGCGTGGCCCTCCACGCGGCCGTTGCCCTCAGTTGAAGGGCGGAGTAGGCGAGTAAACGGGCCTGGGCGTACGGGAGCCCCCGGCCGCGTGGCCGGGGGCTCCCGTACAGGTTGGCGTCCGTCAGAGGTTGACGCCGAAGTCCGTCGCGATGCCGACGAGACCCGAGGCGTAGCCCTGGCCCACGGCGCGGAACTTCCACTCCGCGCCGTTGCGGTACAGCTCGCCGAAGACCATGGCGGTCTCGGTGGCGGCGTCCTCGCTCAGGTCGTAGCGCGCGATCTCGGCGCCGCCGGCCTGGTTGACGATGCGGATGTACGCGTTGCGCACCTGGCCGAAGTTCTGGCTGCGGGTCTCGGCGTCGTAGATCGAGACCGGGAAGACGATCTTGTCCACGTCGGCGGGCAGGCCCGCCAGGTTGACGTTGATGGCCTCGTCGTCGCCGGCGCCTTCACCCGTGCGGTTGTCACCCGTGTGGACGATGGTCTGGTCCGGCGTCGACTTGTTGTTGAAGAAGACGAAGTGACCGTCGGAGTAGACCTTGCCGGTCTGGTTCACCGCGATGGCCGACGCGTCGAGGTCGAAGTCGGTACCGGTGGTGCTGCGGACGTCCCAGCCGAGGCCGACCGTGACGGCGGTGAGGCCCGGCGCTTCCTTGGTGAGCGAGATGTTGCCGCCCTTGGACAGGCTTACAGCCATGGGATGTCCCTTTCGGTTTCGTTGTCGTGTGCGGGCTTCGGGTCGTCCCGAAGTTACCGTCACCCGACATAACGCGGGCAGGGGACCGAGAGGTTCCAGCGGCCTTTGCTTTCTTTGCCAAGAAGGGTCCCGACGCGGCAGTTGGCGCAGTCGCGGCCGCAGTCGCGGCCGAGCCCCTCACTCACGCACCGCGCGGCGGTAGCGGACTTCGTACACGGGCACGCCGTCGTAGTCGTCGGCCTCAGTGGCGCCGTCGGCGGCGTAGCCGGCCACCTCGTAGAAGCGACGGGCCCGGGGGTTGTCCTTGATCACCCACAGCAGCACGGCGCTGAGGCCACCGGCGGCGGCGTGGGTGTGCACGGCGTCGAGCAGCGCCCGGCCGATGCCTGTCCCGATGAGGGCGGGGCTGACGTAGAGGGCGTAGAGCTCACCCGTGGCCGGGCTCGCCTCCGTACCCCGGGAGGGGCCGAGGCAAGCCCATCCCACGACGTCCGAACGGTCGTCGACGGCCACCAGGTCGATCACGCCCCCGGGCGATCGTGTGTACCGCCGCCGGTGCTGCTCGGCGTCCGTCTCGACCGTCATGGCGTCCAGGTACGACCGCGGTACGACACCGGCGTACGCGGCCCGCCACCCGGCCACCCGGATCGCCGATACGGCCGCGATGTCGGCTTCCGTCATCACCCGCACAGAGATCATCCCGACACGGTAAGGGGGACCGTTCGCGCGGCCGCCCCCGGATTCGGACGGCGGCCGAGGGAAACCCGCGGGAAATACGGGTGACGGGAACGGCGTCGGCACGCGACCATGGAGCTATGTCCGGGTCCCCGTATGTCATCCGAGGCTCGGTCTCCCTGCCGGAGGCCGAGCTGATGTGGCGTTTCTCGCGTTCGTCGGGGCCCGGTGGCCAGCACGTCAACACCAGTGACTCGCAGGCGGAACTCCGCTTCGACCTCGCGAGGACCGAGGCGCTGCCCCCGGTGTGGAAGGAACGCGCGCTGGAGCGGCTGGAGGGCCGGCTCGTCGGCGGTGTGATCACCGTACGCGCGTCGGAGCACCGCTCACAGTGGCGCAACCGCGAGACCGCCGCCGTACGGCTGGCCGCCCTGCTGGCCGAGGCCACCGCGCCGCCGCCGCGTCCGCGCCGCAAGTCGAAGATTCCGCGCGGCATCAATGAGCGCAGGCTGCGGGAGAAGAAGCAGCGCGGCGACACGAAGCGTGGGCGCTCGGGGCGGGGCTGGGGCTAAAAGTTACGGGCGGACCCTCCCGGAAAATGGGAGGCAGGGTCCTTCTGGCACGCGGTACGGTGCGCCGGTGTCGGCGATCAAGAAGTTCCAAGTCACCTTTGACTGCGCAGAACCCGAGCGCGTCGCTCGCTTCTGGTGTGAAGTGCTGGGGTATGTCATACCGCCGCCGCCGGAGGGGTTCACCACCTGGGACGATTTCAACCAGACCCTGCCTCCTGAGAAGCAGGGATCATGGTTCGCCTGTAGTGATCCCTCCGGCGTGGGCCCGCGCCTGTACTTCCAGCGTGTCCCCGAAGGCAGGACCGTCAAGAATCGGGTGCATCTCGACGTCCGGGTCGGCACCGGGCTTGTGGGGGACGAGCGACTCGCCACGCTCGAAGCCGAGTGCGCACGACTGGTCGCGCTCGGTGCGACCCACGTACAGACGCTGTACGCCGACGGGGAGAACGAATCGTGCATCCCGATGCTGGACATCGAGGGCAACGAGTTCTGCGTCGACTGAGGATTCTCCGAGCCTCTGGGCGTCGCACAGGAGGTCGGCGCGGATCCGGTGACGTGCCCTCGGTGAGCGCGGACTCTCGTGCCGTGGCCAGCAGTTCGTGGGTGTAGGGGTGCTGCGGAGAGGTGAGTGGACCGAAGCTGGAACCTCGCGATCCCGGGCCCCGGTTCAGGTGTTGGACCAGTCCCGCGTCGACAGGACCAGCAGATACCCGTCCGGGTCCCGCAGCGTCACACCCCAGGTGTCCCAGTACGGGTTGTGCGCGGGCACCCGCGTGCCGCCGTGCTGTTCCAGGCGTTCCACCAGCGGGTCGGGTACGGCCTCGCCCAGGTAGACCACCAACAGGTCCTCGGGGGTCGGCCGGGGCTCCGTGGGTGCGGCGGGATCGTGGACCAGTTCCAGATGCCAGGCGGCGTTCCGCCAGCCCGCCATGAGCAGCGAATGGTCGCCGGACGCTCTCGGCGACGACCCGTCCGCCGTGTGCCGGTACAGGACGTCCAGGCCGAGGCCCGAGACCCAGAAACGTTCCGCCGCCGCGAGGTCGCGTGACGGTCGGGCGATACGTATGTGCGCGGCGGCGTCAGCCGGCATCGCGTCCCCTCCCGCGCCCGTCGCCGCGGCCGTCGCCCTCGCCGCGCCCCCGACTCCCGTGACTCCGGGCGCCCATCAGCCCTGCCCCAACTGCCGGTAGCGGCCCCGGAAATGCGTCAGCGGCCGGCCCTCGCCGCCCGCCACCCCGGCGGTCAGCACCCTGCCGATCACCAGCGTGTGGTCGCCCGCCTCGACGCGCTGCTCCGTACGGCATTCGAGTACCGCGAGCGCGCCCTCGACCAGCGGCGCACCGCTCACCTCGCCGCGCCGGTAGGCGACGTCGGCGAAGAGCAGCCGGTCGCTGATCCGGCCCTTCATCGAGAACCGGCCCGCGATCTGCCGGTGGTCGTCCGACTCCGAGAGCAGCGAGACCGCCCACAGCGGCTGTTCGAGGAGGAGATCGTCCATGCGTGAGCCGTTGCGGACACTCACCAGTACCAGGGGAGGATCGAGGGAGACGGACATGAAGGCCGTCGCCGTCATGCCGGCGTCCTCGCCGCGCGGTCCTTCGGCGCTCAGTGGTGCTTCGCGCGCTGTCACCAGCACCACACCCGAGGCCAGCCGGGACAGGGCGGCGCGGAACTCGTCGTTGCTCACCCCCACAGAATGGGGGACGGTCGCGGCGCGGGATGAACCGGGTGGCTGGGGAGAGGCACTTGTCTGAGGCACAACTCCGACGCTAGCCCCGGCCACCCCGGGCCCGCATCGGCCGGTGGACCGGCGCTGGTCCTAGGACCAGCGTCCCGTACGCCTGTACGGTCGCTTGTATGTTTGCTTTCAGGAAGGGTTGGGAGCGCTCCCGTGAGGCCAGGGAGGTTGTACGTCATCTAATGTGACTTGAGTCACAGAGGGCACTATTTGTTGACCCTGTGTACCGGGTGGGCAGCTCGCTGTGATTCAGTGGCGATGACCGTGCAACACGAGAGCCGATGAGAATCCTGGAGTTGCTGTCGAGGTCTCGGGGAGAGCGAGCGATGGAGACCGAGTCGGAGCCGTACGTCCGTCTTGCGACCCTGCGTCAATTGCACCAGGCCGTCGCCGAACTCAACACGGCCCGTAGCCTCGCCGACACCCTGCAAACCGTCGCCGACGGCGTGGTCAGCGGCCTCGGCTACGAACTCGCGTGTGTCAACGTCGTCCAGGCCGACGGCGATCTCGTCATAGCCGCCTTCGCAGGAAGCGAGGCCGCCGAGTCCCTGATCACCGGTCGGGTGGGCTCACGCACCTCCTGGGAACGCCGGCTCTCGATGGGTGAGGCCTGGGGCGCCCTGCGCTTCATACCGCACACCGAGGGCTGGGTCCTGCTGGAGGACGACGTACCGCAGTGGTACACCGAGGGCCCCGATCCCCGCTTCCCCGACGAGTGGCACCCGCAGGACCGCCTCTACGCCCCGATGTACGCCTCCGGCGGCGACGGCGAGCTGCTCGGGGTGATATCCGTCGACCGGCCGCGCGGTGGGCGCCATCCGGGCCCCTGGGGGCAGGAAGCCCTCCAGATGTACGCGTCCCAGTCCGCGATTGCGATCAGCAACGCCCGGCTGCGAGCAAATATGCAGCGCGCCCTGGTCCGGCTCGAACGCGAACAGCAGGCGCTGCGGGCGAGCGAGGAGTCCTTCCGCCAGGCCTTCGAGTACGCGCCGAGCGGCATGGCCATCGCCGAGCTGGGCGGCGACCAGCACGGCAGGCTGCTGCGCACCAACGACGCGCTGTGCCGGCTGCTCAGCCGCCCTGCCTCCGGGATGCGCCACCTCTCGTTCGCGGACCTCGTCCACCCCGAGGACATCGGGACGCTGCTCCGTACCTCCGCCGAGGGCGGCCGCGCCGAGCTGCGGCTCGCCCGCCGCGACGGCACCTACATATGGGTCTCCGTACGCAACTCCGTCGTCACCGACACCACGGACGGCCCCCGCTTCCTGCTCACCCATGTCGAGGACATAGAGGAGCGCAAGCGCCACGAGCTCCAGCTCGCCCATCGCGCCTCCCACGACGCACTCACCGGCCTGCCCAACAGCGCCGAACTCCGCACCCGCCTCAGCGCCCGCGTCTGCGCGCGGCCCCACTCGATCCGCGAGAACGCCGTCCAGGCGCTGGACAAGGCGTACGGAGGGTACGAGGGCCCCGCCATCCGGGAGCCCGCCCGCGACACCCGCGAAGGCTTCGAGGGCTACGACAGCTACGACGACTACCGGGGCTACGGCGGATACGACGAGAACGCTGGCAGCCTCGTCTTCCGCGGCGGCGGCCTCGATCCGGCCACAGCCCCCGGCCCGCTCGGCCGCCAGGGCCACCAGGACCACCAACACATCGTCGCGCCGGGCGGCAACGGCGACGTGGACGACGGTACGAAGGGCCTCGCTGTCCTCTTCTGCGACCTCGACGGCTTCAAGCTGATAAACGACCGCTTCGGCCACAACACCGGTGACGCCGTCCTCATCGAGGTCGCGCACCGGCTCACCTCGGGCGTACGCGACGGCGACACCGTCGCCCGGCTCGGCGGCGACGAGTTCGTCGTACTCGCCGACGGGCTCGGCTCGGCCGACGCCGCCGACCTCTCGGCGCGCCTGCGGAACGCGATACTGCCGCCGATCAGGGTCGACGGCAGGGCGGTCAAGGTGGGGGCGAGCTTCGGCATCAGTTGGGCGGCCTGCGGAATGTCGGTCGCGGACATACTCAAGTCGGCCGACCAGCGCATGTACATCGAGAAGCGCTCGCGGAGCAAGGTCCACCGCAGGGTGAGCTGAAGCGCGCGGCGCCCCGCGGGATGTCAGGACCCGGAACCGGAAAGCCGACCCGGAACGTCGAAGAGCAAGAGACCCGGAGTGAGCGAGTGAGAGCGCGGTGAGCGTGAGCTACCCCACGCCGACGCGCGTACAACCCCCCGCCGGCACGGCCCCGGGACGCGTCCGGCGTCCGGCGTTAACCGGCTGGCCAGACCCCGGACTTCCGTCGGCCACAAGGCCGGCGACGTGGTGATCAGAGGCGGGCCGGACCCCGGCCCCCGTTGCCGAAGACCGTATCTGGGCCTGTCCATTCAAGGTAGGCTCGGCCGGTCGGCGACGCTGGCGAGATGGTGAGGAGTGACCCAGGGATGACGGCCGGGAACAACGGCGCGAGCACGCCCGAGGACGACGATCCGTTCGGCTATCTGTACGAGGACGGACAGGCGGCAGCCGCTCAGCGAGGCCAGGGCGGTGGCTACGGCTATCCCGGACCGGCCGCGCAGCCCGGCGTGCCCAGGACGTCGTACAACCAGGTCAGGACGGTTGGCGAGCGCCAGTACGGACAGCCTCCGCAGCAGCAGTACGGCCAGCAGCCGCAGTACGGGCAGCAGCAGTACGCCGGCCAGCCGCCGCAGCAGTCCCAACAGCCGCAGCAGGGTCAGCAGGGCCAGGGCGGTTACGGCTATCCCGGCCCCGGTTCCGGCGCCCCCGGCCAGTACGGCCAGCCCCCGGCCCCGCCGTCGGCCACGACGCGTTCGATCCAGCCCCAGCGCGGCGGCGGACGCGGCGGTCCCAACAACAAGGGCCTGCTGATCGGCGCGGTGGCCGTGGTGGTCATAGTCGTCGTCGGTATCACGATCGCGCTCACCACGAACTCCGACAAGAAGACGGACGACGCCGGGCCGAGCACCGCCCCGACCGCCGGCCAGGCGCAGCAGCCGAGCGCCGGCGCGGGCAAGGACGACAAGGGCGACAAGCCCGCGAAGCCTCTTCCCAAGGAGGACGCGGCGACGCTCCAGCTCGGTCCGCCCGCCGCCGTGGCCAGTACGGTGCCCGGAGCCCAGGGCGCCGACGGTACGTACGTATCGCTGAGCGGCGGACCCGGCGCCTCGGCGACCTGGACCGTCGACGTCCCGAAGAGCGGCGACTACACGCTCTTCACGTACTACGGAGTGCCCGGCAAGGACGCCAAGGCGACCCTGACGGTCGACGACTCACCGCCCAACGTCGTCAAGATGAACAACTACGCCGAGGCCAAGGACGGCGACTGGGAGCACGGCTGGACGCTGACCTACAACTACATCCAGCTCGACAAGGGATCGAACACCATCAAGATCTCCTGCGAGCAGGGCGACCAGTGCGACGCCAATCTTGACCAGGTCAAGCTGAAGGCCGGTCACGTCGACCACTACTAGGCCGCTACTAGGCCTTGTCCGGCGGACTCTTCGCGGGCCCGGGACGCCTGGTACGGCATTTTGCCGCGTTGTCGGAGTCGTCCCCGTACGTCCAGTACGAGGACGATCCTCCGCCTTGCGATATCACCGTGAGGTGATCGACGCGATCGCGTGGAAGTTCCGGACCGAATCGCAGTAGGTGCACCTGCCGGAGAAGTACGGCAACTGGCGCGGGGTCCACAACCGGTTGCGGATGTCCTCCGAGCGCCTGGGTCGCCACCGTCGGGTGGCCGAGCGCTCGATGGCCTGCCTCGCGGGCTGCTGCCGTCTCCATCGCCGCTGCGAAGGCGAGGTGGAACACTTCCTCGCCTTCGCCGGCATCGCCGCAACCCTTATCCGCTACCGCTGATCAGCCACATGAGATGACCTCTTGGAAGGCACCTGCTCGGTTCCGAGGCGATACGGATGCCGCAACTGCTCAGGGCGTCGGTCAGAGCGCCGGGTAGGCGTTCTTCATGAGCTCCTGGAACTGGGCCGAGAACCAGTGGCCGGAGAGCGGCGCGTCAGGCAGGGCGCCGGACAGGCTGTTCCCGTTGCGAGCGTTACCGGTGTACGTCGGGTCGCACATCCGGTCGAAGCCCTTGCCCTCGTCGTTCGGTATCTCCTTGCTGGCGCCGTCCGACTCACCCGGGGGCTTGATCCAGACGTACGCGTCGATACCGGCCGCCGGGGCGGCCTGGGGCCGTGCGCCGAGACCGGCGCCCTTCTGGTTGCACCAGTTACCCAGGTGGATCCGGCGGTCGAGGCGGCCTCCGTTGACGTACGCGTCCGAGGTGGTCTTCGGGCCCGCGGCGGTCGGCCGGGCGGAGCCGCCCCAGCCGTTGCGGGAGGTGTCGATCAGCATGCCGACGTTTGAGGCGAAACCTTCCTTCTGGACCTCGGTGCGGAACGCCTGAGCGAACGACTGTTCGTCGACGTAGCGGTTCCAGTCGATCCACTTGGACTTCTCGCGGATCGGACCGTCGTTGGCGGTGTCGCCGATCTTGAAGAACGGCTCCGTCGTGGCGCCATAGTTCGCGGTGTTGACGATGAAGCCCTGCACGTTGGCCTGTGTGCTGCCCTCGGCCTTCGCGGCTTCGGCCAACTGCTTTGCTGAGGAGTTGAAGTTGTCGTCCCACCCGATCCAGCCGTGGTGGCCGGCGTCGAGGTAGTTGTACGTGTTCGGGACTGCGCCCAGCTTGGCCAGCGCGTAGCCGACACCCTTGACGTAGTTTCCGTTCGCCTTCATCGTGTCGCAGTTCGGCGTCGCTGTCGGGCGGGGCGTGACGTTGGTGACCAGGTTCGGCAGCGAGTCGATCTCGACGATGTTCACGATGCGTAGCTGGGCGTAGGCCGGCTTGGCCAGGATCGCGGCGATCGGGTCGATGTACTCGGTCTTGTACCTGGGGAGATCCGTCGGGCCGAGCTCGCCGTTCGAGGCGAGGGCGGAACAGTCACGGCCGGGCAGGTTGTAGATGACCAGTTGGATCGTCTGCGCGCCCTGGCTGACGGCCCTGGCGAGATGGTCATCCAGGCCCATTCCGCCGTCCACACCGTCGATCGCGGCGATGCTGTCGATCCACACGGCGGTGGGCTGATTCGAGATCCTGCTGCCGCCGGGCTCGGCCGCGGCCTTCGCGGACCACTCCGGGTTCACGTACACCTTGGCACCCGCGTACGGGTTGTCCACACGGGCAGCGGCCTGTGCGGAGGCGGAGGCGGATGTGGTGGTGAGCCCGGTGACGGCGCCGCCGGTGAGCAGCGTCGCGCCGACGCTGAGAGCGACCAAGCCTCGGCGGACTCGTGGATTGGGTAATGCGACTGAGCTGGTGAGGGGCTTCATGTGCGAACTACCTCCGGAGGAAGTTGGATCTTCACTACTTGAGGGAAGTCGTGTCCTTTTTGCCCGGTTCAGTTGCACGTTCTTTACGTTGGGAGCGCTCCCAGTGTTAAGTCTTGACCTAGCGCTGTCAATGCCTCGACCTGAATGAGATAAGGGCAAGAGCCTTGCCTGGAGCCGGAGTTGATAGATCAAGCCAACGCTCGGCGGAGGCTGCGGGGGCGTTTACTACTTGACGCGTACGCGCTACGTTGCCATTTGGGAACGCTCCCAACGGCCCCCATGCCAGACCCTCTGTCCGTCGATCGCCGAGTGCGGGACGACTCAGAACACGCAATCAAATCCGCGTCACGGGCCCCTGCCCGACTGCTCCGGCCTGCCCTCTTCCCGGTGTCGGCTCCAGCAGCACAGGGCGAGGCTCATGACAAGTCCCGGCAGGTCCGGTCGGCGTTTGAGAGAGAACCCCCTACGAAGGAGATCGACTCATGGTCATCAGCTCAGTCCGTGTCCGGCGCATGCTGGCCCTTGCCGGGGCCGCGGGCGTTGCCGCCGCAGTGCTGTCCGTGCCGACCCCGGCATCGGCGCACGGCGTCAGCATCATGCCCGGCTCGCGGACCTACCTGTGCTACAAGGACCTGCTCGAGCACAGCTCGACCCAGATGCCGTCCAACCCGGCCTGCGCCCAGGCGGTCCAGCAGACCGGCACCACCCCGCTGTACAACTGGTTCGCCGTTCTGGACTCCAACGCCGGTGGTCGGGGCGCGGGTTACGTCCCGGACGGGACGCTGTGCAGCGCGGGCGACCGGAGCCCGTTCAACTTCTCGGCATACAACGCGGCCCGCGCCGACTGGCCGACGACACACCTGACTTCGGGAGCGAACATCGAGGTCAAGTACAGCAACTGGGCCGCTCACCCGGGCAGGTTCGAGGTGTACCTCACCAAGAGCGGATGGAGCCCGAGCACGGCGCTCGCCTGGGGCGACCTGGAGCACCTCCAGACGGTGGCCAACCCTCCGCAGTCCGGTGGTGTGGGCACGGATGGAGGCCATTACTACTGGAACCTTCAGTTACCCCAGCGGAGCGGTCAGCACATGCTCTTCATCCAATGGATCCGCTCGGACAGCCAGGAGAACTTCTTCTCCTGTGCTGATGTCGTCTTCGACGGCGGCACCGGTCAGGTCACCGGTCTGGCGGGCGGCGAGCAGTCGGCGGCCGAAGTCGAGGCGCTCGGGGCGGGCTTCAAGAACACCAAGGCGGACCCGATCCACGCCGCCGGACACGACGGCCACGCCGCGGCTGGTGCGGAGTTGGCGGCCTCCACCGACGCGCCGGAAGTCGCCGCGCCGGCGGCAGTGGCGGGTTTGGGCGCACTCGTCTTCGCCGGTAGCGCGATGGTGTTCAACCGGCGCCGCCGGGCCAAGCAGCACGGCTGACGTCGCATGACCGCATGACCACAGGTCACTATCAGTCCCG
The DNA here is from genome assembly GCF_000818195.1 of Streptomyces sp. 150FB. Classification (GTDB taxonomy): domain Bacteria; phylum Actinomycetota; class Actinomycetes; order Streptomycetales; family Streptomycetaceae; genus Streptomyces. The sequence goes on from NZ_JTHL01000001.1 coordinate 5,224,631, forward strand.
TCCGGGGCGGCCGGCCGGCGCAGGCGACCGAGGGGAAGGCCCCCCTCGGTCGCCTCGCTCCACCGTGCACTCGTGCCGAGACTGCCGGGGCGCGAGCCAGCCGTGTTCTGTCTCTCGTGGTCCGGGGATGGCCGCTCCGGCGGCAACCACGCCCGCCCGCCACGAGGCCAGGGCTCAGAACGCTAACGGTGCTCGGGATTCTCGTAGTCGTAGCGGCAGCCTGCGTCCCAGGCCGCGCGCTGATTGCCGTAGGCGGGGATGCCGCCGCCGTCCTTGAGCATCCTGGCCAGGTGCAGCAGATTCCACGTCATGAACGTGCAGTTGCGGTAGGTGAACTCGTTCTCCGGGCCACCGGACCCGGCGTCCAGATACGAGGGCCCGGGGCCGGCCTCGCCGACCCAGCCCGCGTCCGCCTGCGGCGGGATGGTGTAGCCGAGGTGCTGAAGGCTGTAGAGGACGTTCATGGAGCAGTGCTTGGCGCCGTCCTCGTTGCCCGTGATCAGGCACCCGCCGACCCGCCCGTAATAGGCGTACTGGCCCTCGCTGTTGAGAGCGCTGGAGCAGGCGTAGAGCCGCTCGATGACGCGCTTGGTGACCGAACTGTTGTCGCCGAGCCAGATGGGGCCGGCCAGGACGAGGATGTCGGCGCCCATGACCTGCTCGTAGATCTCCGGCCAGGCGTCGCGTTCCCAGCCGTGGTCGGTCATGTCCGGCCAGACACCGGTGGCGATCGGATGGTCCACCGGCCGGACGATGTCGACCTGGACGCCCTGCGCCTCCATGATGCGGGCGCTGCGGTCGATCAGTCCCTGGGTGTGGCTGAGCTCCGGGGACCGCTTGAGCGTGCAGTTCAGCACGAGTGCGCGCAGGTCGTCGTAGCGCGCCGGTGGCGGGCCGGCTGTGACGGGCGTGGTAACCACAGGGTCCTCCCGGGCGACGGCGTACCGAGGCCGACGCGTTGACGACGCTGCCCATCGTGCGGTGCCCGGCCGAGCAGGGTGACCCAAGCGGCTTGACGGCCCGGCAAGGCCACTCGGACAGCCGAGCGACGGGCCGGTCCGGTGCCGCCGATGAATTCCGCTCAGGCTATTTCTCAGTGGCGCGCTGGTCGCCGGTGCGCATCCGCCGGGGGTCCTCCGTACGGATCTGGGAGAGGTCGGCCCGGTCGTCCGCGTCGATGCGGCGGGCTTCGGCCGCGACGTCGGGCAGGCTGTGGGCGGGGATGACGACGGCGCCGGAGCTGTCGGCGTAGATGTAGTCGCCGGGCGTGACGCGGACGCCGCCGACCTCGACGGGGACATTCGCCGCCGACGGGGTCACGGTGTCGCCGCCCCAGTGGGTGGCCTCTCCCGCGCACCAGGCCGCGAAGTCGTACGAGGCGAGTTCGCCGAAGTCACGCAGCCGGCTGTCGGTGAGCACCCCGGCCAGGCCGTTGGTCTGTACGCGGGACAGCTTGGTGCCGCCGCCGTGCGAGGCGTCCGGGTAGCCGCCGCTGGACAGCACGAGCACCCTGCCACGCGGGGCGTCCCCGACGGCGCGGTAGAACCATCCCCCGAAGCCCAACTGATTGGTCTCGGTGAAGTCGTCGCGTGCCGGCAGGTAGGCGATCGTGACGGCCGGGCCGAACAGGGACCGTCCGGGAGTGGGACTGACCAGGCTCAGGATGTGTGCCCGGTGCCCGTGGACGCGGCCCATCGCATCCACCAGCGAAGCGCACGCCAGCCCTTCGACCAGCGCGCTCGGATCGGAGTTCTGCTCAGCCATGCCGGTGTCTCCCTCGCGGATGGAACCGGCCGGACCGGCCGGTGCTTCGCCGGTGCTTCGTCGGTGCTTCGGTCAGCGGGGTGCCGCGCGCGGCTCCGTACGGATTTCCAGGGCGTCGCGGTCCCACCCCGCGCGCTCGGCCGCGGCCTCGTACGTGCTCCGCAGGAACTCCATCAGTTCCCGGTCCGGGTCGTCGGCGGTGCGCACGGCCTCGTAGGGGAGCAGGAACTCGCCGCCGTCCGGGTTGTAGGCCGCCGCCGCGGGCCGCACCGGGTACTGGGCGTAGCCCGGGGGCTCCGGGTAGGCGTACGAGTAGAACGTGCCCTCGGCCGACCCGCCGGGCCAGAAACCGCAACTGGACACCTCGTGCGAGTAGGCCTCGGCCGTGACCCGGTCGGCGAGGTTCGGTGTGCCTCCCGGATGTGGCGGCGCCGGCCGCCCGGAGAACCGGGTGACGGTGAGGTCCATCGCGCCCCAGAAGAAGTGCACGGGGCTGACCTTCCCGACGAACCGGGAACGGAACTCCGTCATCACCCGCTGCACCGAGGTGAGCTGTACCCAGAAGCGGTGGACGGGCTCCGGCTGGTACGAGGCGTGCTCGGTGTCCTCGGGAAACGGCACGGGTGAGTCGACCTCGACCGGGGTCGGCCAGAGCGTCACCTCGATGCCGAGTGCGTCGAGCGCGGTCAGGGTCTCGTGGTAGAACGCGGCCACGGACTTCGGTTCCAACGCCACCCGGCGCTCCCTGCCGTCGCTGGAGCGCACGTGCAGATGGTGGTCGCAGAAGTCGAACTCCATCTCGAAGGTGCCGGCCCCGTAGGGGATGGCCGAGGTGGTCAGCCCCCGCGTCGACACATACAGCGGCACCTGCCACCAGTGGTTGACCATCGGCGCCAGCGCCAGCCGGACCTTGCCCACGATCTCGGCCCACATGTGCAGAGTGGCTCTGGTCTCGGCCCAGTCCTCCAGGGGTGCGCTCGGCCAGCCTTCAGTGAGGTGCCGGGCAAGCTGCTGGGTCTGGGTGCGGGGCATCGTGCGAGCCTCCGTTACCTCGATTACCTCGGATACACGGACGCTTCCACTGACGGTGTCCGCGCGGAAACCGCCCGTGGGACGAGCGGCCGCAAGGCCATAAGCCAATTGTCCGCTTCCGTCCGGAGCCCCGCCAGTCGCTCACCCACCCCCCCCGGGCCCCCGGTGGGCCTCAGCTCGCCGGCTGCTCCGTCACCGTGACGCGCGGCAGCAGTTCGCCGTACGTGACCGGGTCGAACTCGCCCGCCGCCGGGGCCAGCACCGTCGCGTTGGCCAGGGCCACCGCCCTCGCCAGGACCGCCGGCCACGGAAGTCCCTCCACCAGCCCGGAGAGCAGCCCGGCCACGAGCGAGTCGCCGGCGCCCGTCGGATTGCCGCGCACGGCCGACGGCGGGGCCGCCC
>NZ_JTHL01000001.1:5227853-5230295 GCF_000818195.1 Streptomyces sp. 150FB
TCGGGGGTGGCGGCCAGGACGCCTTCGGGGCCGAGCGAGGCGACGACGGAGTGCGCGCCACGGCGGCGCGCGTCGCGGGCGGCGCGCAGCGGTTCGCGTGAGCCGGTGAGCCAGGCCAGTTCCTCGGCGTTCGGCTTCACCACGTCGGGACGGGCGGCGATGCCGCGCCGCAGGGGCTCGCCGCTCGTGTCGAGGAGTACGGGTACGCCGGCGCCGCGTGCCCCGCGTACCAGGTCGGCGTACGCGCCGACGTGGATGCCGGGCGGCAGGCTGCCGCACAGGGCCACGGCTTCGGCGCCGTCGAGCAGCCGCGCGTACTCGGCGAGGAAGGCGGACCACTCGGCGGCGGAGATGACCGGTCCCGGCTCGTTGAGCTGGGTGGTGTCGCCCGTCGCCCGGTCGACGACGGCGACCGTACGGCGGGTGCTGCCAGCGATCGGCAGGAGCGCGTCGACGGGCGCGGTGCCTGTTGGACCCGCGGTGCCTGCCGGACCCGCCGTGCCGGGGGCGGGGTCGGGTGCGCCTGCCAGTAACTCCCGCAGCGCTTCACCCGAACGGCCGCCCGCGAAACCCGTCACCACCGTCCGGTGGCCGAGCGCGGCGAGCACACGCGCCACATTGACGCCCTTGCCGCCGGCCCGCTCCTCGACCTCGCTGACGCGGTGCGTGGTGTGCGGTGTCAGGGCGGGGACGCGGTAGGTGATGTCCAGCGCGGTGTTGAGCGTGACCGTGAGGATCACCCGCCCCCCACCCCCCTGGAAACAAGCCGACGCCGCTGACTACCGGGTGATCATGCCAAAAAGAAAGCGGTTGGCCCAGCCCCCGGGCCAACCGCCGATGCGCCACAGCGTACGTACTCGTCCGAACTCGTACGTGAATCAGCCCACTTGAGGCTTCATCACCCATTCGCCCTTGTGCAGCACGCCCTTCAGCGCGAAGTCCGCGTCCAGCACCACCAGGTCCGCGTCCTTGCCGGGCTCCAGCGAGCCGACCGTGTCGTACACCCCCAGCAGCTTCGCCGGGTTGGCCGAGATCGCCCGCACGATGTCACCGACCGGCAGCCGGTCCACGGTCGCCGCCCGCTGGAACGCCACGTCCAGCGTCAGGGTCGAGCCCGCGATCGCGCCGCCCTCCACCAGCCGCGCCACACCGTCCTTGACCTCGACGCCCAGCGGCCCCAGCTCGTAGAGCCCGTCGCCGAAGCCCGCCGCGTCCATCGCGTCGGTGATGAAGGCGACGCGCTCCGCGCCCGCGTGACGGAACGCCAGCTCCAGCGAGGCGCGGTGCAGATGCGTACCGTCGTTGATCAGCTCCACCGTGATCCGCTCGTCCTCCAGCAGGGCGACGACGGGCCCGGGGTCGCGGTGGCCGACCGGCGGCATCGCGTTGAAGAGGTGCGTGGCGACGGTCGCGCCCGCCTCGATGGCCTCGACGGTCTGGTCGTAGGTCGCGTCCGTGTGCCCGATCGCGGCGATCACGCCGTGCTCGGCGAGCAGCCGTACGGACTCGATGCCGCCGGGCAGTTCGGTGGCGAGCGTCACCATGCGGGCCGTGCCGCGCGCCGCGTCGATCAGTTTGCGCACCTCGGCCGGGTCGGGGTGGCGCAGCAGCGCCTCGCTGTGCGCGCCCTTGCGGCACGGCGAGATGAAAGGGCCCTCGAAGTGGAGGCCCGCCAGGACGCCCTGCTCGACCAGCTCCGACAGCACGCCCGCGCGCTGCGCGAGGAAGTCGATCTCACCGGTGACCAGGGAGGCGACGACGGTGGTCGTGCCGTGCTCGCGGTGCGTACGGACGCCGGCGAGCACATCGTCCACGGACCCCGAGGTGAACGAGGCGCCACCGCCGCCGTGGTTGTGCATGTCCACGAAGCCGGGCACCAGCCAGTGGCCGGTCAGGTCCATCTCGGTGGCGTCGGCGGCGGCGGTCTCCGCGATCCGGCCGCCCTCGACGACCACCCGGCCGCCGTCGACGGTCCCGGTCGGCAGCACCACCCGGGCTCCGGTCAGTACGGTGCTCCGCGGGCGCGCGCCGCCGGTGCCGCCCGGCACCCGGGGAGTGCTTTCCGCGCTGCTGTCGCTGTTGTCGCTCGTGGCGCTTTCGGCGCGTACGGCGCTTGCGGCCATCAGGTGTCCACCTCCGTGGCGAGAAGATCCCAGGCGAGCAGCCCCGCGCCCAGGCATCCGGCGGTGTCCCCGAGGGCCGCCGGAACGATCGTGGGCAGTTTCTGGAACGTGACCCGCTCCTCGACGGCGGCGCGCAGGGGTCCGAACAGCGTTTCCCCCGCCTCGGCGAGTCCGCCACCGATGATCAGCGTGCGGGGGTCCAGCAGGGTGAGCGCGGTGACCAGCCCGGCGGCCAGCCCGTCGACGGCGTCCCGCCAGACCCGTACGGCCGCCGGGTCGCCGGATTCCACGGCCTTCGCGCAGTCGGCGGCGTCCGCCG
>NZ_JTHL01000001.1:5230469-5243441 GCF_000818195.1 Streptomyces sp. 150FB
CACGGCGGCGGCCGAGGCGATGGTCTCCATGCAGCCGCGCTGGCCGCAGCCGCACTCCGGCCCGTCCGGGCGGACCACGACGTGGCCGATCTCGCCCGCGTACCCGTGGGCACCGGCCTCGATGGCGCCGTTGATGCCGATGGCCCCGGCGATGCCCGTACCCAGCGGGATGAAGAGGAACCGGTCGGCGCCCTTGCCTGCGCCGAGCCGCCCTTCGGCGAGCCCTCCCGTACGTACGTCGTGCCCGAGCGCGACCGGCACTCCGCCCAGCCGTTCGGCGAGCAGGTCACGCATCGGCACGTTGTCCCAGCCGAGGTTGGCCGCGTACACGGCGATCCCGTTCTCGGCGTCGACGATGCCGGGGATGGCGACCCCGGCGGCGAGCGCGCCTTCACCGAAGTGCTCGGCTCCGTGATCGCGCAGGTCGGCGGCGAAGGACAGGATCGTCTCGACGACGGCGTCGGGTCCGCGCTCTCTGCCGGTCGGCCGGCGCGCTTCGTACAGCAGCGCGCCGTCCGCCCCGACCAGGGCGGCTTTCATGCCGGTGCCGCCCACATCGAGGGCGATGACGTGTTTCACGGAAGACAGTCTCGCGCGTGTACCGGTGAAAGGTCTAGTCCACTGTCCGCCACAGTGCGGGTCGTCAGCAGGCCGGCGAGGAGCCGGGCAGATGCTTTTCGGACGCCCGACTGCCCCCTGACGACCCTCTGACGACCCCCGGGCGGGGGCGGTACGGCGCGATGGGGCGTGGCTCAATGTTCCGATCTCATACAAACGCGGGACGAACATGTCATGCGCCACACCACGGGACAGACGTTGCCGAAGCGAAACCGGAATGATGTAGACCGCTAACCGGCCAGTGGGGGAAAATCGCCTGCGCCATCACGATCACGGGCCCGTCCAGGGCAGGGCCTGTCACGGGAACCGACGGGGCCCCGCGGCCAACTGCGGGCGCCTTGCGGGCATCTGGAAGAACAGAGATAGGGACCACGTCTGTGCGGCAGCGTTTTCTGGGAGCGGCCACGGCGATAGCCGTGGTGGGTACGTCGATGGGGCTGGCCGGATGTGGTGGTTCCAACGGCGCCGCCAAAGATGTCACCCTCAAGCTGGTGGCGGCGGATTACGGCAACAGCCCCGCCAACAGTTCGAAGAAGTACTGGAGCGCGCTGGCCGACCAGTTCGAGGCGAAGAACCCGGGCATCAAGGTCGACGTCGACGTCCGGTCGTGGGTGACGGTCGACAGTGACGTAGCGGCGATGGTCAAGAAGCACCAGGCTCCCGACATCGCGCAGATCGGCTCGTACGCCGGCTACGCGAAGCAGGGCGATCTCTACAGCGCCGACGAACTGCTCGACATCCCCACCCAGTCCAACTTCCTGACCCAGCTCTCCGAAGCGGGACAGGTCGACCAGGTCCAGTACGGGATGCCGTTCGTCGCCTCCACCCGGCTGCTCTTCTACAACAAGAAGCTGTTCGACCAGGCGCACGTGGAAGCCCCGAAGACCTGGTCCGACATCAAGACCGACGCCGAGGCGCTCAAGCAGCAGGGCGTCACCACTCCCTTCGCGCTGCCGCTGGGGCCCGAAGAGGCGCAGGCCGAGTCGATGATGTGGATGCTGAGCGGCGGGGGCGGGTACACCAGGGACACCGACGGGTCGTACAACATCGACGGTGCCGAGAACATAGACACCTTCAAGTGGCTCCAGCAGAACCTGGTCGGACCGGGGCTCACCGGGCCCGTCGCGCCCGACAAGCTGAACCGCACGCCCGCGTTCAAGGCTTTCACCAGCGGCAAGGTGGGTATGCTCAACGGCCACCCGACGCTGCTGCACGAGGCGGAGAAGGCCGGTATCAAGGTCGGGATGGTGCCACTGCCGGGGATGACGGGGCCGTCGAAGGCGTCGATGGGGGTGGCCGACTGGATCATGGGTTTCAAGCAGAACGGCCACGCCAAGGAGATCGGCAAATTCCTCGACTTCGCGTACAGCGACAAGAACGTCATGAAGTTCGTCGGACAGTACGACCTGCTGCCGGTGACCTACAGCGCCAACGACGTGATGTCCGCCGACCCCAAGTACAAGGACCTGAAGCAGTTCGAGTCCGCGCTGCCCAGCTCCCAACTGCCCCCGGTCGACAAGACCTCGTGGTCGGCCGTGAGCGAGAGCATCAAGAAGGACATCGGCAAGGCGGTGGAGCCGGGAGCGAGTCCGGCGAGCGTCCTCGGCGGGATCGCGCGGAAGGCGACGGCGGCGGAGAGCGCGGACTAGCGTGACGGACGTCCCGGAGCCCGGACCGGAGCCCGCTGAGCCGCCTGCCTCGGCCGAACCTGCCGAACCTGTCGAGCCGCCCGGCTCGGCCGAACCCGCCGAGCCGCCCGAGCCCGCCGAGCCCGCCGAGCTCTCCGACCGGGACCGGGCGCTCCTCGCGCTGGAGCAGCGCGGCTGGCCGGGCCCCGGTGCCAAGGAGCGGGCGATCAGGGAGCAGCTCGGCATCTCGCCGACCCGCTACTACCAGCTCCTGAGCGCGCTCCTCGACGACCCGAGGGCCGCCGAGCACGCCCCGGTGACGGTGAACAGGCTCCGCAGGGTCAGACAAGCGCGCAGGGACCAGCGCTGAGCGGCCCCGGCCGATAGGCTCATCGGCATGGGCAGCACACCGCACTCCCTGCCGGAGCCGGCCACCGCCGCGGGCGCCGAAGGCCTCGCCGCGCTTCTCGCGCGGCCGGACAAAGCAGTCGTGGTCCTCGACTTCGACGGCACACTCGCCGACATCGTGCCCGACCCGGAACAGGCGCGCGCCCACCCGCGCGCCGTTCCGGCGCTCGCCGCGCTCGCGCCACGGGTCGCCTCCCTGGCGATCCTCACCGGCAGGCCGGCCGGGGTGGCCGTACGGTACGGCGGCTTCGCCGGCGTACCCGGCCTCGACCACCTCGTGGTCCTCGGCCACTACGGCGCCGAGCGCTGGGACGCGGTCACCGGTACGGTCAACACCCCCGACCCGCACCCGGGAGTCGCCGCGGCACGCGCCGAACTCCCCGGGTTCCTCGACACGTTCGGCGCCTGGCGCGGCACCTGGATCGAGGAGAAGGGCCAGGCGGTCGCCGTCCACACCCGTAGGGCCGGGGACCCGGAGGCCGCCTTCGAGGCGCTCCGCGCACCCCTGTCCGAACTGGCCGCCCGCCACGGCCTGATGCTGGAGCCCGGCCGCATGGTCCTGGAGCTGCGCCCGCCGGGCGTGGACAAGGGCGTGGCGCTCACCGCGTACGTACACGAGACCGGCGCCGAGACGGTCGTCTACGCCGGCGACGACCTCGGCGACCTCGCGGCCTACGCGGCGGTGGACAACCTGCGCGCCGAGGGCCACCCGGGCCTGTTGATCTGTAGTGGCGGCACGGAGGTCCCGGAGGTCGCCTCCCGCGCCGACCTCGTACTCCCGGGCCCGGGAGCGGTCGCCGACTTCCTCGCGGAGGTCGCCCGGCACGTCCACTGATTCGCACCTCGCACCTCGCACCTCGCACGATTCACGCCACGCGACCGGCTGCCAGGCCCGGCCGCCGCCGACGCGGCAGATGAGATCGGCCACCGCGAGCAGGGCAGCACGTTTACGGGGTTGCCGTGCCGGCGGTACCGGTCCCGAGGGTCAGTGCTTGGGTGAGTGCGGCGCGGGTGTCGTCCGCCAGGGTGCGCGGATTGTTGCCGAGGCGTTTGGCGGTCTGGAAGCAGGCAAGCGCGATCTGGCCGGCGAGGACGGCGGTTGCTTCATCGCATCCACGTCGGATGAGCAGTTCGCTCAGCTTGTCCCCGAACTGCTGCATCTTCACGGCGTCGCGGTCGCGCAGTTCCGGGTGCTGCCCGATCAACACGAAGTGGCGCGTGTAGCCCGCGGGGTCGGCGGTCGCCCGGGCGCACAGGGCGAGCAGGACCGGGCCCAACTGCTCGACGCCCTCGGTGACGCTCCGCGGAGGCGGGGCGTTGTCCGCCTGGCCGGCCGCGGCGACCAGGTCGAGCAACTCCTGCTCCCTGGCGAACACGACCTCCTGCTTGTCGCGGAAGTGGCGGAAGAACGTGGTGCGTCCGACCTCGGCGCGTTCGGCGATGTCGCTGACCGAAACGCCGTCGAAGCTGTGCTCCTGGAACAGCTCCTCGGCGGCCTCGATGATGCGCTGCCGCGCCTGACGCTGCTTGCGTTCGACAAGAGGCCGCGACGAGGTCATGCCCGGAGCATACCCCCGACGGTTGCCGTCCCGGAAGGAACTCAGTATGTTTTGGTACCTAGTACCAACACGAACGGAGAATCTTATGGTGCGCGAACTGACCACAGAAGACCACCGGACCATCGACCGGACCCTGGCTCTGGCGGGACACATCTTCGACCGGGGCGAGCTGGACCGGCTTGAGGAGATCTTCACGCCCGAGGCCGTCTACGACCTCAGCGACGTGGGAGCCGGCACGTTCGAGGGCATCGCGGCGATCAGAAACGGTGCCCTCAAGCTCGGCGCCGGCAACCCCATCGCGCACCACATCACGAACATCGTGATCACCGGTCACGAGGACGACCAGGCCACCGCGCGGTCCAAGGGGCTCATCATCATGGCCGACGGATCCGTCGGCAGCGTGACGCACCGCGACACCCTGCGGCACGAGAACAGCGGTTGGCGGATCAGCCGGCGCGTCATCCTCGCGCAGCGCACACCGCTCGGCGGCCTGCACCTGAGGCATGCGGCCGGGCGCTGAGCGCGCAGCCCGCCCGCGCGGACCGAACCGCGATCGACCTGCCCGCCTCAATATCCATCGCCCGCCCGCCCGATGAGGAGAACCCCATGACCGAGCTGCTCGTCATCACCCGGATCACCCACAGTTGCCACCTGATCCAGATCGGCGGCCTGACCGTGCTGACCGACCCCTGGTTCTCCCACCGCACCTTCTACCACCCGGGCGAGCCGATCGCCCTGCAGCCCGAGGCACTGCCGCACCTCGACGCGGTCGTGATCAGCCACGAGCACTACGACCACTGCGACCTGGACGCCTTCAGCCGCTATCCCCGCAAGGACGTGCCGCTACTGGTCGCCGGACCGGTCCTTGAGAAGGCTCGTAAGGCGGGATTCAGCAACGTCCGCGCGCTCAAGCCGTGGCAATCCGCGCGGGTCGGCGACCTGACCATCGCCGCGGCGCCCGGCAAACACGGCGTCTACGAGGTCACCTATGTGATCAGCGGCGGCGGGCGCAGCGTCTACTTCGCCGGAGACACCCTGCTCATCCCGGAGCTGCACACCCTCACCGACCGCTACGGCCCACTCGACGTCGCACTGCTCCCCGTCAACGGCCTGCACATCCGGATGCCACGCAGCAGGCAGGTCGTCATGAACGCCGAAGAGGCCGCCGAACTCACCGCCACCCTCCGCCCCAAACTCGCCATCCCCCAGCACTACGCCTTCACCGGCGGCACCGTGGGCGACCGGTTCTTCCTCAAGAGCGACAAGGATCCCGCCCTCTTCGTCGACGCCGTCCACCGCCTCGTCCCGGACGTCCCGGTCAAAGTCATCAACCCCGGCGAACCACTGACCATCGCCCCCTGACCGGGCAAACATTCCCTGATACGGCACTAGCTGGTCTGCTTCTCGAACTTCCATTCACGGTCGTCGTTGTTGACGCAGTCCAGAATGGTGAGAATGGTGCTGTTGGCGCGGGCCTTGCCGTCGGCATCGTTGAGGAACCCGTCGACGTTCAGACACAGATGACCGCTGGCGTAGTTGCGGATCCAGTACCCGCCGTCCGACTGCTTGTCGAGCCACCAGAGCTGGTTGTCCGCCTTCGTACCCGTACAGGCGAACTCATTCAGCGCGGTGTGGCCAGGCTCCGGACCGCCCCCCGGCAGGTCCATGCAGAGGTCGGACTTCACATTGCGGATCTGGAAGAGACTGTTGTCGCTCGGGCCGCCCTTCGGGTAGCGGACCTCAAGATCCCAGAGCTGGTTGTCCTGGTTCGTACCGTCGCAGGTGAACTGGTCCACCGCATCACCGGGGTTGGTCTGCTCGCCTCCCGGCACGTCGACGCACTTGTCCGTCTCCGTGTTCCTGATCAGTACGTTCTTCTGGTCCGCGGGATCCGGGGCCTGCTTGGGCTTGGACTTGGGCTTGGGGTCGCCACCGCCACCACCCGCTTCGGCGGCCGGCGCCGACGGCGAGGCCGCCGGCGCGCTGGGGAGGGGCGAGAGCGCTGGCGGGTTCGGGAGGGCGCTGGCGGCCGCCTCGTCGGTCTTTGCCATGGCGAGGCTCTGGACCTGCGGTTTGTACGCGAACCACGCGATGACGGACATCACGGTGAGCGCCAGCAGAACGCTCAGAAATGTGGCGAGCCAGCGCGGCAGGAACCCCATCTGCACATAGGTGCCTTCCACCTGGTGGGGGGCGACCCCCGAGCGCTGGACGGCCAGTTGGTAGGGGCGGTTCTGTTTGCGTCCGAACCAGGCGATCTGGCGGGGGCGGACGGTGGCCTTGACGAAGGTGGCCCTGCCGGGTTCGATCTGGACGTTGGCCGGGTGGATCTCGTACGAGAGCTGGTCGCCGCTCTCGCTGCCGTTGACGAAAGCGCTGAGTCTGGTGTTGCCGAGGTTGTCGATGGCGAGCTTCGGGCGTCCGCTGAAGCGGCCCTTGACGGTGTGCGGAACCAGCTCCGCGCGTATCTCGCTGAAGGGCGTGATGGTGAGATTGCCCTCGGGGACGGTGGTCGCCTCGGGGTGTTCGGTGGGAATGATCTGGACACCGTAAGGGTTCGGCCCCGCCTTGGCGTCGGGAGTCCGGGGCGGTGCGAAGGTGAGCGCCACGGTTCCGGTGGTGCCGGGGAAGAGCCGGAGGACCGGCGGTTCGACCGTGACGTACGGAGCGATATCACCGACGGGTACGAAGCGGTACTCGTCAACGACATCGCCGGTGTTACGCAGCCTTAGCCGCACGGTGGCTGTGCTGCCGGGGTCCACCGTGGTGGACGCGGGTTCCAGCGAGGTCCAGATACTCACGCGCCGGAGACTAGCGGCAGGGCCGACACCGCGTCACCATGCACAGGGGCACGGCTGTTGCCCGTGACAGCCGTCGCGGGCCCCACGCGTTGCCTTCCCCCGGGGCTGTCGGCCCTGCCGCGACGGGCGCGGCCCGTCCGCCGCCCCGCGGTGACGGGCGGCTGACCCACTCCGGTGCCCAAAGCCGGACTGCCCTCGCGGACACGGATCATGCCCCCGAAAAGGTACGGAGGAACATGTCGCGGACACGGCACCTACGAGTGGCCGCCTTCCTCGTGAGCGCTGCCCTCCCCCTGGCCGCCTGCGGTGAACAGCGCGCCGCGGACCCGGCGGCGGTCGGCTCGGCCCCGCGTTCCAGCCTCAGTGCCCCGCCTTCCAGCCCCAGTGCCCCGCCTTCCAGCCCCAGTGCCCCGGCTGCCTCGCCGTATGTGGAGCCCGGCGCCGGCGACGGTGCCCCTCACTACCGTGACAACAACGGATTCCGCCTCCCGGCGAAAATGTCCCCGGCCGGCGCGGAGGAAGCGCGGAAGGAGGCCGATCGCATCGAGCCTGTCGTCAAGCGGCTCTGGGAAGCCGGGACATGGGATCCGAAGAGCGTGCGCACGGCGCTGCTCAAGCTCGGGTACCAGGAGGAACGGACCGGGCCGAAGGGGGAGCGGCTCGGCGGCACGCTCACCGTGCGCACGATGGACCCACGCTTCGAGACCGACCACTACGTCACGCCCGAGGGCGCCCTGATCGGTCTCCGCGTCCATGACGACGCCTGCGTCACCGCATTCGTACAGAAGACCAACTACGAGGTGAAGACCAACGGCCCCTTCCCCGGCACCGGCTGCTTCGAGCCGCGGGCCGGCCACTGACAGGGCCTGGCCCGCGGGGGCGGCCGGTCACAGCTCGCGCAGCGCCGTGAGCTGGTCCAGGAACCAGCGCTGCGGCGGCAGCGCCGTCGCCGCCGCCGACAACCGCTTCGTCCGTTCCGCGCGCTCGTCCGGTGCCATCGTCAGCGCCTCCAGCAGCGCCGAAGCGGTGGCCGACACGTCGTACGGGTTCACCACCAGGGCGTCGTCGCCCAACTCCTCGTACGCGCCGGCCTCGCGCGACAGCACCAGCACACAGCCGTCGTCCGAGACCACCGGGATCTCCTTGGCCACCAGGTTCATGCCGTCGCGGATCGGGTTGACCAGCGCCACGTCCGCCAGCCGGTACGCCGCCAGCGAGCGCGCGAAATCGTCCTTGACGTGCAGGACCACCGGCAGCCAGCCCTCCGTGCCGAACTCCTCGTTGATCTCGTCGGCGACCCGCTGCACCTCCGCCGTGTACTCGCGGTAGACCGCCAGATCCTGCCGGGACGGGTACGCGAACGCGACATGGACCACGCGTTCGCGCCATTCGGGGCGGTCGGTCAGCAGCCGCCGGTAGGCGAGCAGGCCGCGCACGATGTTCTTCGACAGCTCCGTCCGGTCCACGCGGACGATCGTCTTCCGGTCCGCGCCGCCGATCTGCTCGCGCAGCGCGGCCATCCGGTCGTCCACATCGGCCCGGTGCGAGCGCTCGCGCAGGAAGTCCCCGTCGGCGCCGAGCCCGTGCACCCCGATCCGGGTGTTGCCGGTCCCGCCCAGCAGCTCCGTGCAGCACGCGGTGAACGCGTCGGCCCACCGCCGGGTCAGGAACGCCGCGCGGTCGGCGCCCAGGATGCCGCGCAGCAACTGGCGCGCGATGTCGTCCGGCAGCAGCTTGAAGTAGTCGACCGGCGCCCAGGGGGTGTGCGAGAAGTGCCCGATCCGCAGGTCGGGCCTCAGCGCCCGCAGCATGCCGGGCACCAGCGCCAGGTGGTAGTCCTGCACCAGGACGGCCGCGCCCTCGCCCGCGTCGTCGGCCAGTGCCTCGGCGAACGCGCGGTTGTACGCCTCGTACGACTCCCACTGCGCCCGGAACTCGGGGCCGAAGGCGGGCTCCAGCGGTGTCTGGTAGAGCAGGTGGTGGACGAACCAGAGCGTCGAGTTCGCCACGCCGTTGTACGCGTCCGCGTAGACGCCGGCCGGGATGTCCAGCATCCGTACGCGCTGCCCGCCGGTGTCGCCGCTGTCGAGGCGCCCGCCCGTACGCCGTACGGCCTCGCGGTCGCCGTCGCCGAGCGCGGCGCACACCCAGACCGCGTCGGTGTCGGGGCCGATGGCCGACAGGCCCGACACCAGACCCCCGCCGCCACGCTTGGCCTCCAGCGCCCCGTCGTCACGGAGCGTGTACGAGACGGGGCCCCGGTTGGAAGCGACGAGGACCTGGGCGGCGATCCGGGCGGTGACCGGAGGGGTGACTGGGGCGGCGTGCTCGGAAACCATGTGCCGAACCTAGCCCGTCCCGGAAACGCTCAAACGTACGGATGGGTCCGTTGCGACGGATGTGGCCGATCGCGGGCGGCTCGGCCGTGTGGTGTTACCGGTCGGCGCTGCCGGGTGGGACGACCCATTCGGTGGGCCGGCCGGTGAGGGAGGCGATCATGTCGAAGTCGCCGTCGTAGTGGAGGACCGTCCGCCGGTTCAGTTCGGCGGTCGCGGCGATGAGCAGATCGGGGAGGGACAGCGCGCGGTGGAAGCCCGCGTTGAGTGCGTGCCGCTGAATCTCAAGGGCGCGGGTGAAGATTTCCCCGTCGCAGTGGAGGTAGTCGAAGGCGTGGAGCCAGGTGCTGATCCGCGTGGCCTCCGTGCTGTCCCGTGCGGAGTGGATCATCTCGTGCTCGGTGGGCTGGCACACGGCGAGGAGACAGCGCTCGTGGAGAGGCTTGAGCACCTCTCTGACGATCGGTTTTGTCCACCGTGCGAGGGCGGACTTGTCGATCAGGTAGCGGTCCTGCATCAGGCGGCCCGGCCCCCGTTGTGGTCGCCGTCGCGCTTGAGGGAGCCGTCGGTGTTGCGAGGGCCGGTGGTTTCGATGATCTCGCTGAAGTCGAGTTCGCCTGCGTCCATGGCGTCGAAGAACTCTTGCCGCAGGTGTCGCTTGACGGCGTCCTCCATGGCGATGCGCACGGCCTTGGCCTTCGTTTTGGTGCCGAAGATGCGCATGGCCTCGGCAACCATGTCCTCGTCGAGGTCGATAACGGTTCTAGCCATGTGGACGGTCCCTCCACCGATACCCTTTTCGCCATAACGATACCGCTATCCGCCTGGAAACGATATCGTTTTGGGTTGGCGGGCGGTTCAGTCGCGTCCCCGTCCGCGCGCCGCCGCGATGGCCACCACGCCGGCTCCCATCAGGGCGAGAGCGATGCCGCCCAGCAGCCAGAGCTGTTCGGTGAGGCCGCTGCCGGCGGCGCTCGCGCTGCCTCCGGCTTCGGTGAGCTGCCCGAGCTGCCCGAACCGTACGAGCGCGGACGCGGAGAGGGACTGAATATCCATAAAAGCGCAATATAGGAAAACTCGACCGCCGGGGTCGGTTACGCCGCGCGACCGTCCGGGTACTCGTCGATCTCCCGCACCGGCGGCCGCTCCTCCGTATCCACCGCGTGCGTGCGCGCCACGAATCCCTCCGCGCCGCGCTCGAACTGCGTCAGCTCCGGCCGCACCAGATGACCGCGCGACAGCCGGAGCTGCGCCGTACGGTAGATCGCCGCCGCCATCCGCCCCAGCGCCCGGTCGTCCTGGTGGCGGTGGATCCGTACCCCGACGTCGACCTGTCCGAGCGCGTCCAGACCCACCGTGTGCAGCGCGTCGACGAGCAGCCCGAGTTCCACGCCGTACCCGACGGGGAAGGGCAGCCGCTCCAGCAGCGAGCGGCGCGCCGCGTACTCGCCGCCCAGCGGCTGCACGAAGCCCGCGAGGCGGGGCCAGTGCAGATTCAGCAGCGGGCGCGCCACCAGCTCGGTCACCCGGCCGCCCTGGCCGGCCGCCCCGTCGAGCGGCCGGTCGTACATCGCCTTCACGAAGTGCAGATCCGGCTCGGTCAGCAGCGGCCCCACGATCCCCGACACGAAATCGGCCGAGAACTCCTGGAGGTCCGCGTCGACGAAGCAGACGATGTCCCCGCTCGTCACGAGCAGCGAGCGCCAGAGCACCTCGCCCTTGCCCGGCACCGCCGGCATCCGGGGCAGGATCGTGTCCCTGTGCACCACGCGCGCCCCGGCCTCGGAAGCGACCTTCGCCGTCCCGTCCATGGAACCGGAATCAATCACCACCAGTTCGTCGACCAGCGGCACCGCCTCCATCAGCTCGCGCCGGATGACGGCGACTATCGCGCCGACCGTCTCCTCCTCGTCGAGCGCGGGCAGGACCACGCTGACGGTGGTCCCCCGGGCGGCCTTGGCAGCCAGGAGTTGGTCGAGCGTACGGTCGGCGGCGGACCAGGAACGCCTGGTCAGCCAGCGTTCCACCTCTTCCAGCACGGTCGGCACTCCCTGAACGTGATCCATCTCGCGTTGCGGACGGCTATCTCAACCGTCCGGTCCTTCGGTTACAGTCTTGAACAACGCCCATGACCTCCGCATGCCGGGGGTAGGTAGGCGGTACAGAGTTAAACAAACGCGGCCGGAGCCCGGTTCCGGTCGTCATAGCGCTCATCCAGAGGGGCAGAGGGAACGGCCCGTTGAAGCCCCGGCAACCCTCCCGCCGACCGCGAGGTCACGGTGGGGAAGGTGCCAATTCCGTCTTGCGGCGAAATGCGTCGCGAGGAAGATGAGGAAAGGGCCTCGCCTTCATGGCTGTGCAGACTGTCCACAACAACGCCGGTAGCGCCGACAATTCGAGCGGCCCGGTGGATCTCGGACCCGCCGCCGCCCTCTCGTGCCGCGAATGCGGAGAACGCTTCGAACTCGGCCCGATCTTCGCCTGTGCGAGCTGTTTCGGCCCGCTCGAAGTGGCGTACAACCTGCCGACGAGCGGCCCCGAGGACCTGAAGAAGCGGATCGCCGCGGGTCCCAACAACATCTGGCGCTACGCGCCGCTGCTGCCCGTCCCCGCCGACGTGGCCTCGAAGCCGAACATCAACCCCGGCTTCACCAAGCTCGTCAAGGCCGACAACCTCGCCCGCGAACTGGGCATCACCGGCGGCCTCCACGTCAAGGACGACTCCGGCAACCCGACGCACTCCTTCAAGGACCGCGTCGTCGCCATCGCCGTCGAGGCCGCACGCGCCTTCGGCTTCACGACCCTCTCCTGCTCCTCGACGGGCAACCTCGCGGGCGCCGTCGGCGCGGCCGCCGCCCGCGCCGGGCTGCGCTCCTGCGTCTTCATCCCGCACGACCTGGAGCAGGGCAAGGTCGTCATGGCCGCCGTCTACGGCGGTGAACTCGTCGGTATCGAGGGCAACTACGACGACGTCAACCGCTTCTGCTCGGAGCTGATCGGCGACCCGCTCGGCGAGGGCTGGGGCTTCGTCAACGTCAACCTCCGCCCGTACTACGGCGAGGGCTCGAAGACGCTCGCCTACGAGATCTGCGAGCAGCTCGGCTGGGAGCTGCCCGACCAGATCGTCATCCCGATCGCCTCGGGATCGCAGCTCACGAAGATCGACAAGGCTCTCCAGGAGCTGATCAAGCTGGGCATGGTCGAGGACAAGCCCTACAAGATCTTCGGCGCCCAGGCCGAGGGCTGCTCGCCGGTGTCCACCGCCTTCAAGGCCGGACTCGACGTCGTACGGCCGCAGAAGCCCGACACCATCGCCAAGTCGCTGGCGATCGGCAACCCGGCCGACGGCCCGTACGTCCTGGACATCGCCCGCCGCACCGGCGGCGCCGTCGAGGACGTCAACGACGCGCAGATCGTCGACGCCATCAAGCTGCTCGCCCGCACCGAGGGGATCTTCGCCGAGACGGCGGGCGGGGTGACGGTCGGCGTGACGAAGAAGCTCATCGAGGCGGGCACGCTCGACCCGACGCTCTCCACCGTCATCCTCAACACCGGTGACGGCCTCAAGACGCTGGACGCCGTGGCCCCGACGACGGGACCGACGGCGACCATCCCGCCGAGC
>NZ_JTHL01000001.1:5243466-5247865 GCF_000818195.1 Streptomyces sp. 150FB
CCCGCCGAGCCTCGACGCGTTCCGCGACGCCGGCCTCGCGCACTGACGCCCGGCGCGCCGGCGCACCCGCGTACCGCGCGGATCCCGCGTACCGGCGCGCCGCCCGGCGTACGGACGCCGCGCGCCGTCCCGCCGAGCGCGCGGCCCGACCCCACCCCAAGACTCAAGGAAGGCACCCCACCATGAGCGTCAAGGTCCGCATCCCCACCATCCTCCGTACGTACACGGGGGGTCAGGCCGAGGTCCCGGCCGAGGGCTCGAACCTCTCCGAGGTCATCCAGTCCCTGGAGAGCAACCACCCGGGCATCGCCGCGCGCGTGCTCGACGACGCGGGCAAGCTGCGCCGCTTCGTCAACGTGTACGTGAACGACGACGACGTCCGATTCGAGCAGGGTCTTGAGACCGCGACCCCGGCGGGTGCGGGTGTCTCGATCATTCCCGCGGTGGCCGGCGGCTGCTGACTCCGCGTCACCCCTGTTGCCCCCTCCGCGAGAGAAGCGGAGGGGGCAATTCCGTTGGGTTGAGCGCGGTAGGATTGGGAACGGCCCATCGTCGCGCATGCCTCACGCATATGAGATCGCGACAACATGGAGTCAAAGTCTTGGTGCCGTTTGCGTAATAAATACGCTTTGCCTGGCCCGACTTGCCCCGGATCGTGGGCGTATCTCCCGCTTCGTGTGTTCAGCCATGCCCTGAATTCTCGTCGGATTGACCTGTTGCAGAGGGCAGTTGGGCAGATACATTCAGCCGCGGTCGACGCGTTCCGGCGCGAAGTGTGGCCTCCGGCAGGGGCCAGTAATAGGGGAGTTAGGCATGGCTCAGGGCACCGTCAAGTGGTTCAACGCGGAGAAGGGGTACGGCTTCATCGCGGTCGACGGTGGTGCGGATGTTTTCGTCCACTACAGCGCGATTCAGATGGACGGCTACCGCACCCTTGAAGAGGGTCAGCGAGTGGAGTTCGAGATCTCGCAGGGCCAGAAGGGTCCGCAGGCGGACATGGTCAAGCTCGCCGTCTGATCCCGGCGCGATCGGCCACCGACGCACTACCGACGCTCATCATGAGGGGCTCGTATCCCGGAGACAGGGGTACGGGCCCCTCGTGCGTGCGCCGGGGTACGCGGAGGGTCCGATGCGCCGGGGGTCCGAGGGGCGGCTCAGGGGAGTGGCTCCGAGGGGTGGCCGGGGCAGGGGAAGCTTGCACTCTCGGGGGTCGAGTGCTAATCATTGGCGTTAGCACTCTGCAAGTGAGAGTGACAACTTATGGACCGGGTCAGCGAGGCCCGAAGAGCCGGTGGGGCAAGGAACCGCATGGCTCTCAGGCCGTCCGTCGCGGGCGCGGACGCGGTCCGGAGAATCCACCCCAGTCCGGGAGGACCACTTCACATGGCCAAGATCATCGCGTTCGACGAGGAGGCACGGCGCGGTCTCGAGCGCGGGATGAACCAGCTCGCCGACGCCGTCAAGGTCACCCTCGGCCCCAAGGGTCGCAACGTCGTCCTCGAGAAGAAGTGGGGCGCCCCCACGATCACCAACGATGGTGTTTCCATCGCCAAGGAGATCGAGCTCGAGGACCCGTACGAGAAGATCGGCGCCGAGCTGGTCAAGGAAGTCGCCAAGAAGACGGACGACGTCGCCGGCGACGGTACGACCACCGCGACCGTGCTCGCCCAGGCGCTCGTCCGCGAGGGCCTGCGCAACGTGGCTGCCGGCGCCAACCCGATGGCCCTCAAGCGCGGCATCGAGAAGGCCGTCGAGGCCGTCTCCGGTGCGCTGCTGGAGCAGGCCAAGGACGTGGAGACCAAGGAGCAGATCGCTTCGACCGCCTCCATCTCCGCCGCCGACACCCAGATCGGCGAGCTCATCGCCGAGGCGATGGACAAGGTCGGCAAGGAAGGCGTCATCACCGTCGAGGAGTCACAGACCTTCGGTCTTGAGCTTGAGCTCACCGAGGGCATGCGCTTCGACAAGGGCTACATCTCGGCGTACTTCGCCACGGACATGGAGCGCATGGAGTCGTCGCTCGACGACCCGTACCTCCTGATCGTGAACTCGAAGATCGGCAACGTGAAGGACCTCCTTCCGCTGCTGGAGAAGGTCATGCAGTCCGGCAAGCCGCTGCTGATCATCGCCGAGGACGTCGAGGGCGAGGCTCTGTCGACGCTGGTCGTCAACAAGATCCGTGGCACCTTCAAGTCCGTCGCCGTCAAGGCCCCGGGCTTCGGCGACCGCCGTAAGGCGATGCTCAACGACATCGCCATCCTCACCGGTGGAACGGTCATCTCCGAGGAGGTCGGTCTCAAGCTCGAGAACGCCGGCCTGGACCTGCTGGGCCGTGCCCGCAAGGTCGTCATCACCAAGGACGAGACCACGATCGTCGACGGAGCGGGTGACAGCGAGCAGGTTCAGGGTCGCGTCAACCAGATCCGTGCCGAGATCGAGAACAGCGACTCGGACTACGACCGCGAGAAGCTCCAGGAGCGCCTCGCGAAGCTGGCCGGCGGCGTGGCCGTCATCAAGGCCGGCGCCGCGACCGAGGTCGAGCTCAAGGAGCGCAAGCACCGCATCGAGGACGCGGTGCGCAACGCCAAGGCCGCCGTCGAGGAGGGCATCGTCGCCGGTGGTGGCGTGGCTCTGCTCCAGGCTTCCTCGGTCTTCGAGAAGCTCGAGCTGACGGGCGACGAGGCGACCGGTGCTGCGATCGTCAAGCTCGCGCTGGAGGCTCCGCTCAAGCAGATCGCCGTCAACGGTGGTCTTGAGGGCGGCGTCGTCGTCGAGAAGGTCCGCAACCTGACGATCGGTCACGGCCTCAACGCCGCGACCGGCGAGTACGTGGACATGATCGCCGAGGGCATCATCGACCCCGCGAAGGTCACCCGTTCCGCTCTGCAGAACGCGGCTTCCATCGCGGCGCTCTTCCTCACCACCGAGGCCGTCATCGCCGACAAGCCCGAGAAGGCCGGCGCGGCCCCCGCGGGCGGCGGCATGCCGGGCGGTGACATGGACTTCTGAGCCTGACGCGCCGTATCCGTACGGCACTCACGCTCGGACCCGGTCCTTGACCGAGGGCGGCGTTCCCCTTCCCAGGGGGGCGCCGCTTTCGGCGTTTCAGCGGGCGAAGTCCTTGAGCTCCTCGGTCTTCAGGCTGAGCGACACGGGCTCGGGCAGAGTGACGACGGTTCCGTACGGGTAGGACGGCCGCTGCCGGTAGTCCCCGTTCGCGGGTTCGCTGTGCACGGTGAGGGTGTCGTTGTCGCGGTCGACGAGGAGATGGACCGGGATGTCGGCCTCCGCGTAGCCGATCCGCTTCTCATGGCGGTCGCGGCGGTCGGTGTCCGAGTCGCTGGAGGTGACCTCGACAACCATCAGTACGCCGTCCGGGTCGGACCAGAGCCCGTGGCCGGCGAAATGCCCACGGGGTGCGAGCACTCCGTCCGGGCGGGCCCGCCCACGCCGGTATGCCTCGACCTTGAGACCGCGCTCCCCGTAGAGGCCGAGGTCGGGCCTGAGCCGCATGCATACCGTTTGCAGCCACACGCGGATCTCGCCATGATCGCCGTCCGGCACGGGCTTGACCGCTGGTTTTCCTCTGATGAGTTCGAGCGTCACGGTTTCCGGGGCCGCGCGAGCCACCTGCTCGAAGTCCTCGACGGACATCTGAGGCTGATCAGCGGTGCTGGGGGTCATGGCACGGGCTTTCAGCGGGTGTAGTCCTTGAGCTTCTCGGTCTCCAGGGTGATCGAGACGGGCTCGGGGAGCTTGACGGCGTCACCGTAGGGGTGGGACGTACGTACCTTGTACGCGCCCTTCCTCGGCTCCGAGTAGACGACCAGTTCCTCCGCGTCCCGGTCGACGAGCAGGTAGACCGGGATGCCTGCCGCCGCGTAGCCGTCGCGCTTCTCGACGCGGTCGCGGAGGTTGGTGTCGCGGTCGAAAGAGGTGATCTCGACTGTCATCAGAACACCGTCGGGATCGGCCCACTCACCCTCCTGGGTAACGAAGTGGTCATAGGGGGCGAGAGCGCCGTCGGCCCGGGCGCGCCCCTTGCGGTAGCTTTCCGTCCTCACCCCCTGCTCCGGATAAAGGCGCAGGTCAGGGCGGTGCTGAAGGCAACGCTCCAACAGCCACATCAGGATGGCGCCATGGAGGTGGTCGGGCACAGGTTTGACCTCTAGTTTTGCGTTGATGAATTCGAGCGTCACGGTCTCGGGAGCCTTGCGGGCAAGCTCCTCGAAGTCCTCCAGGGACAGCGGTGGGCGCGCCTCGGTGCCGGGGCTAGGGGTCATGGTGTCGCCTCCTCCCCTCCATGGTGCCCGGCCTGTGTGGCGGCGGACGGACTGAAGCGTCATACGGGGGTCCCTTCCTGTGGTTGGGGCCGGGGGCGGGTCGCTGCCGCGCGGGC
>NZ_JTHL01000001.1:5248040-5264668 GCF_000818195.1 Streptomyces sp. 150FB
GCCGCTCGGGCGCGGACCGCCTCGGGTGGTAGTCCGGCCCGGGGCCGGGCGGGGGCCGGTTCGCCTCGGCAGGGGCCGCATTCGCCGTCGGGCAGGGCCTCCGGGCGGTCGGGCGCGCCGCACTTCGCGCACTCCAGGACGCGCAGGGCCGGGCGTGGCGCGCGTACCGGTTCCGGGGGGAGCTTGGCGGTCAGCCGGTTGCGGGCCAGCCCCGCCGGGCTGTGGACCGGGAACGGCAGGCCGCCGGTGAGGGCGCGTACGAGGTCGCTTTCGGTGGCGTCCCTGGCGAACCACTCGGCCACCAGCGGCTCCAGCGTCACGCAGTCGGCCGCCGACAGCGACATCGCCGGTTCCGTGCGCCCGAGCGCGGCCAGCAGGATGTAGGCGCGGGAGCGGGTCTGGCGGCGGGCGCGCAGTTGCTCGGCCGGCAGGTCGCCCGCCACGAACGCCGCCCACCACCCGTTGTCGCGTGGCGTACGCGAGAACCACGTACGAGTGACCCAGCGCCCGCTGCCTGACCCGGGCAGGTGCTCCTTGCCGTGCCGCAGGTGCCCGGTCCCGCGCAGGCACCGCAGGGCCGTACTCATCGCGCACTGCCCGTACGGCAGCAGCTTGGCCAGCGCTTTCACCGACATCTCGGCGCCTTCGGGGAGCCTGTCGATGTACGCGGCGATGGCCGCCTCGCGCGGCGGCAGGTGCGCGAAATCGCTCGCTGTACGGGGTAGTTGACCGGGTGTCGAACGTTTGCCGTAGCCCGGACTCGCCATCGGGGGCGTGTCAGCGTGCGTGCCTACGTGCGCCGAAGTCGAAGGATCACTAAACTGAGTCTCAGCCATGGGGTCGCCGATTTCGATCTCGTTGGTTAAGCCCCCGCAGGTGTTTGCCGCACCGGGCGGGGGCTGATCTCGTCTCTGGGCACGCTAGACCGTCGACACCGTGCGTTGCAAACCAGTCACACAAAGCCAACGTCCCAGGTAGGGCGGGTGGGTGGGAAGCAGACCCACCTACCAATCCTTGTTAAGAGGGCCCGAAGCGTGAGGCTTGAGACCCGGGAAACCATCCCCCGGCCGTTCCCTCCCCGACGCCCAACCGTCCACTGATCGTCGGACGTACGACGCCGGGAAGTCCCGCCGCCCAAGGGAGACTTGCCGCGAGTGCAGGCACTCGACGAGCAGGGACGACCGCGACCATGGCCTTGGCCCGACCCACACTTCCCCCGCCTACGCGAAGGTCGCGACGGTCGCGACGTTCCGCGTGGCCGTGGCGTCAGATCGCCTGCGCCGTGCCGATCGTCGCTGTCGGGTTCTGGATGGCCTGGCACTGGCCCGTCATCGAGTCCGGCGGCCGTCAACTCCTCGGGGCCGACCGCTCCTGGCTGCTCGCCGCGCTGGCGGCCACCGTCCTCGGCTGGGTCGCTGTCTCCTTCAGCAGGCAGGGCACCGTCATCGAATCGCTGCCCGCCGGGCGGCTGTTCGCGGCGCAGTTCGCCGCCGGCGCGGCAAACCACCTTCTCCCGGCGGGGCTTGGCGCGGGCGCGGTCAACCTGCGCTTCTTCCGGCGCTGCGGGCTCCCGGCCGGCAGGTCGTCGGCCGCGCTCGCGCTCTATCTGCTCGCCGAGTCGGTGGGGCGCGTGCTGCTGCTCCTGATCCTGCTGGCCGTCTTCCCGGGCGCCCTGCGCCTGGACACGCTCATCCCGAGCGGCGCCGTGCTCCCGCTGGTGCTGACGGCGGCCGGTGCGGCGGGCGCGGTGGTGCTGGTCGTACTGGCGGTACGGCCGCTGCGCCGGGTCACCGTCACGTTCCTCGGCACCGCGCTCACCGACGTCCGCTCCCTGCACACCAAACCGGCGCGCGCACTGGCCCTTTGGGGCGGTTCGCTGGCCTTCCCCGCCCTCCAGGCCGCCGGACTGGTCGCTGTCGCGCTGGCCCTGCGGATACCGGTGCCGGTCGCGTACGTCGCGATCGCCTACCTCGCCGCCAGCGTCGCGGCGGCGGCGATCCCGACCCCCGGCGGCCTGGGCTCGGTGGACGCCGCGCTGGTGGTGGCGCTGGTGACGGTCGGAGCCTCGGTCGCGCCCGCGACGTCGGCGGTGCTCGGCTTCCGGATCATCACGGTGTGGATGCCGCTGGTGCCGGGCGCGCTGACGCTGGGGGCGCTGGTGCGCTGGAAGGTGGTCTGAGGGCGCGGCGGGCTCGGGTGTGAGCGGGGCGAGTACGGCATGGTGCCGTGTCGACGCCGTCGATACGCTCGAACCCACGCAGAAGGTAGGGAACAGCCCTGTGACGCATCTGCTCGGATCCTTCACCACCCGCAGAACAGGCTTTAGGCCCCTGCGCCGCCGCCTGCGCCTTCGCCTTCGTACGGGAACGCTGCTCGCCTCGACGCTGATGGCCGGCCTCGGCACCCTCGCGGCCGCCGGACCGGGTACGGCTACGGCTGCGCCCGCTCCCGTACCCCGACTGACCGGCCCGCACGCGTGCGTTCCCGTCCAGCCCGGTTTCACCTGCTCGACCCTCCCCCGGGTCAGGCCGGGGTCGTCGCCGCGACGTCGACGGCGGCCGAGCGGCTGCCCGAGCTGCGGAAGGACTACCGGCTCGTCACCGTCGACCAGCGCGGCACGGGCGCCCTCGGCGCGCTGAACTGCCCGAAACTCCAGGCCCAGACGGGCAGTTCCGACATCGCCACCCCCAGCAGGGACGCGGTCCAGGAGTGCGCGGGCATCCTCGGCGCCACCGCGCGGTTCTACGGCACCGATCAGACGGTCGCCGATCTGGACCAACTGCGGCAGGCGCTCGGGGTTCGGAAGATGGTGATCGACGGTACGTCGTACGGTTCGACCGTCGCGGCGCGGTACGCGATCGCCCACCCGGCCAACACCCGCAAGGTCGTGCTGGATTCGGTCCTGCCGCACCACCTGACGGCGGCCGATTCCTTCTACCTGACCGGTCTCACGGCCGAGGCGCGCGTCCTGCGCGACGCCTGCGCCACTGCCCCGGCCTGCGGCTTCGACCCGACCTTCCGGAACCCGGACGTACCCGGCATGCCCGCAGGCGTCGGTGACGCCATCGGCGCCGTGCACGCGGCGGCGGGCGGCGACCGGACCGGGCTCGACGCCCTGCTGACGACGCTGGCACCGGGCGGCGACGACGTCGCGCGGTTCAGCAGCGGTCTGCACGCGGCGACCGTCTGCTCCGACTTCCGCTTCCCGTGGGGCGACTCGTCCACCCCGGTGGCCGGGCGCCGGGCCGCTCTGGACAGGGCCGAGGCGACGCTGGCCCAGGCCCGGACCTTCCCGTACACGCCTGGTGTCGCCACGCACCAGGGCTTCGTACAGACCTGCCTCCCCTGGCCGGCCGAGAAGCCTGGCTCGAACCCGGGCGGCAGACTGCCGAACGTTCCCGTACTGCTGCTGAGCGGGACCCACGACCTGTCCACCCCCACCGAGTGGGCCCGGCAGGAACTGGCCCAGGCGCCGCAGGGGAAGCTCGTCATCGTCCCCGGTGCCTCGCACTCCATCCAGAACCGCGAGACGGGCCGGGTCGGCCGCGACGCGGTGATCGCTTTCCTCGAACCGTGACCGATCAGTCGCGGCTGATCAGTGGGAGCCCAGGTGCGCGGCGACGACCCGGGCGCACTCCAGGGATTCGGTACGGGTGGTGTCCACCTCCAGGTCGTAGCGCACCCCGCGATGCGCCGCCTCGGCCTGGGACGCGGCCATTCCGGCGATCCGGTCGCCCCGGGCGATCTCGCGGCCCGCGGCGACCGCGCTCTCGCACCGCACACCGACCCACAGGGCGCGCACCGGCTGTGCTCCGCCGAGGGCGTTCAACCAGCGCTGCTGTGCCGTGGCGCCGCTGAGGAAGACCTCGTCGACGATGACGCGCGCGCCGGAGCGCGCCATCGCCACGAGCCCCTCGATCCAGGCCGCTTCGAGCAGCCGGAACGCGGGACCGACGACGATCTCGCCGTCAGGGCCGAACGAGATGCCGCTGGTCGTGCCTTCCGGTCCTGGCGTACGCAGGGCCGCGGGCAACGCGTCGACGAACGTGTCGACGCCGAACGTCAGCCAGGGGTCCGGCAGAACGGCCTGGAGGCATCGCGCCAGACCTGACTTCCCCGAGCTGGAGCCGCCGTTGAGGAAGATCATCCGCGTGGTCACTCGGTCACCCTAGTCCCGGAACTCGGTGAGGGGATCGGTGACGGTCTCGCGCCACCGGTCCCGGTGACCGTCCGCCTGGAGACGGTAGTAAATCGTCTCGCGCCGCTCCCCGCCGACCGCGCCCACATGGTCGCCGATGTTGTGCGCGAGCAGATAGTGCGCGAACAGCACGCTCCCCGCCCTGCCCATCACCTGGGTGGGCTCGCCGAGTTCGATCTCCGGATACGGTCCCGGATTCATCTCCTCCGGCCGGGTGAGCGCGTCGGCGCCATGCTCTGCCAGATACGCGCCGAACCGCAGATGCGTGCCCGGCCACACCCACAGGTTGCCGTGGTGCCGCTCGCTGTGGTCCGTCAGCCATACGCCGGCCAGCATCGAGAACGTACCCGGACGCCCGTCTGGCTCGGCGGGCGACAGGCCGTCGACATGCGGGCCCCCGGGGTGGTTCGGCCAGGGCGGGACCGTCAGGGCCACCTGCGCGGACCGCGGGTCCTCGGGAGCGCGGTCGGGGCGCAGCAGTTGGGAGGCGAGCGCGCCGATCCCCGCCTGCTGGTAGAGGTCGAGCAACGGGTGGTCCGCCGCCCTGAACCGGGGCCACAGGAAGTACGGCCCCGCGTGGTCCTCGGCGTACGGCTTCTTCGCCAGCATCGCGTCGACCACCCGGCGCCCGCGCGCGAGGTGTTCGGCGCTCAGTACGTCGGGGACCACCACGAAGCCCTGTTCGCGGAAGGCTGTTCTTGTCGTGTCGGTGATGGTCGCCATGGAGGCCGAGTGAAACAAGCGGTATCGGCCACCGCAACCGAATTACGCCTGCCGCCGGCCCGCTGGAAGCGTCATACGGACCGCAGCCACGCGGCCGCCCGCCGGGGCGAGCGGAACCGTACGACACGCAGCGGCGCGAAGCCCGGATCGGTTGCGCGGCGCGCGATCTCCGTACGCCGCGAGGCGTGCTGCGACCAGGCCGACCACGCGGGGTGGTCAGCGCTGAACCAGTCGGCCAGGGCTTCCACATTGCCGCCGAAGATCCGCTCGCGGTGCAGGGTCCGGCGCGCCGACCGGCTCAGTATGCGAGGCATGACGACGGACCTCGGATAGTCCAGCCAGATCACGGTGTCGGCATGTGACCAGAGCAGGTCCCGGACTTCGGGATAGCCGTACGAGTCGAAGACCCATCCGGGGGTGGAGGCGAGCGCCGCCACCCGTCCCCGGAAATCGGGGTCGGTCGCCCAGCCGGGGCCGACGAACTTCAGCGAGTCCATCTCGTGGAAGGGCAGCCGGAGCCGCGAGGCGAGGGCCCGCGCCATCGTGGTCTTCCCCGCCCCGCTGATCCCGACAACGAGGATGCGCCGCACGTACGGAAGGGTATCCGCCGTGTGCGGGGCCGGGCCCGGGGGACCGCTTCCCGCCTGTGCGCCCCCTCTTCCCGGCGCGGTCAGCCGGGGACCACCACCGGGCCGTTCGCCGGGTCGCGGCACCAGACGAACTGCCGGTCCCGCTCCACCGTTATGCCGAAGTCGTACAGCGACGGACGGTCCAGTCCCCGCCACCACTGCTCAGCGGCTCTCACCTCTTCCAACAGCCGCCGGGGCCCGGCCTGATACGCGACGGCCGGCTCCGAAGTGCGGGCGACCACCTTCGCCCAGGACGACCGCCCGTCATTCATCCACGCGGTGACCTCCCGAACCTCGCTCCGGGTCCACGCGGTGGCGATCTGCACGTCGGGGAGTGCGACCCGGCAGGCGAAGAGCAGGTTCGTGTCGTCGTGAAGCTGCCGTACGTCCAGTCCTGGCGATGACAACTCGGCCTCCGGAGGCCGGTCCTCGCGTACCTGCCCCCAGGTCAGACGGGGTTCGGAGCCGGCCGTCGGCATGAAGGCCGCCAGCCCCCACATCCGTCCCGACGCCGACAGCCCGTCCTCCGCCACCGTGAGAGCGACATGCCCGAGGAGCCCCCAGGGGGTGACGATCCTCCCGCCGGGGCGGGTCTGCGCGATCCAGGCCCAGGGGATTTTCTCGACCGCGTACGTCGCTTCGATCCGGTCGTACGGCGCCGCGTCCGGCCAACCGCCGGTGCCGTCGCCGACATGTAAGGCGGCGTCGGCGCCCGCCGCTTCGAGCCGTACCCGAGCCGCCCTCGACAACTCGGGGTCGACCTCGACGCTGTGCACAAGGCCCGGCCCCGCGCGCCTGGCCAGCAGCGCCGCATTCCACCCGGCCCCCGAGCCCAACTCCAGGACGTGGTGGCCGGGTTCGAGCAGAAGGGCGTCGAGCATGTCGGTGACCACGGTCGGGGCCGAAAGGCTGGAGGTGGCCCGGCCTTCGGTCACTTGGGTGATCGCCGCGCTGCCGAGGTGGTCGTAGATCTCGGCCGCCCACAGGTCCTCCGCCTCCTCCCGGTCCACCGGCGCGTAACGATGGCCGTCCCAACGCCACAGCCGGTCCGGCGCGAAAAGATGTCGAGGAACGCTCTCGACGGCATCCCGGATCCACGGCGACCGCTCGGGCCAGCACCCCTGCTGATCCATGGCCGCGTCCAGGAGTTTCCGCCGCTCCTCGATCTCGGTCAACGGTGCTCCTTACTTCGGCTTCTGGTGCGTGCCGGAGGGCGGCGGAGGCGGGGGAACCTGGTGGTCGCCCTCTCCCGGCGGTCCTTCGCCCTCGGAGAGTGGCGGATCCGGTTTCTTGTGCTCGCCCATGTTTCCCCCTCGTTGATTGAGCCCGCTGAGGGAAATATGTCCGCCCGTATGCTGAATAACCGTGATCAACCGGTTTGGCAACCATACGCCAAAGCACTCTGAACAGACGGGAGTCCCTCAGGACGTACGGGCGCGCAGCAGGTACCCGCACGTCACGTACAGGCTCAGGGCCGAGCCGAAGCCGGGCAGCAGCGTCCACAGCGCGGGCGTCGACGTCAGCGGCGCCAGGGCGAGTCCGGCGAGTGCGAAGAGGCAGAGCGCGCCACCGGTGATCCAGTAGCCGGCCACATGGAACAGGCGGGCCAGCGGGAAGAAGTGGACGCCGACCGCGAGGGCGATGACAGCCGGGATCGCGTCACTGTGTCCGGTCCGGCCGAGGACGGCGGCGATGATGAAGACGCCGACCCATTCGGCGAGGACGACGAACCCGAAAGTGCGGCCCAGGGCCTTCTTCTGCTTGTCCGTGAAGCCCGCGCCGTCGGGTGCGGTGTCGGCCGCTGTCGGCGCGTTGGCCGCCGCGCGGCTCATCCGTACCGCCAGCACCACGCACACCACGGATATGACCACGGCGACGCCGAACACCACCCGCCCCGGACCGATGGGGAGGGGCGAGATGCCCGTCGCTGTCCAGCCCAACGCGAACAGGGACATGACGCCGGTACCGGCGGCCCGGCCCCGCAGTTCGGCGCGGTGAAGGCCCCCGGAAACGGGATGGGCGAGCTTCTTGGCCGGACTTGCTTCACTGGTGCTCATAGTGTTTCCCCCGTTGATGTGTGTCGGTTCGTCGGTCGTACGTGTGTCAGGGCGCCAGCAGCGCGCGCAGCGTGGCCGTGTACGTCGTGAAGGCGACCCGGCCGTCCGGTGTCAGGGCGACCTGCGTCACGGGCGTGCGGTGCCTGAACGTCTTGGTGATCTCCACATAGCCGGCGTCCTCCAGCTTGCGCAGATGCGTCGAGAGGTTCCCGGCGGTCATGTCCAGCAGTTCCTGGAGCCGGGGAAAAGTGATCAGGTCGTCGTCGGCCAGGGCGGCCAGCGCGACCGTGACCCGCAGCCTGGCCTGGGCGTGGATGACGGGGTCGAGTTCGGGGATCACGCGGCGACCCGACCGACCGCGGGACCCGAGCGCCGGAACCGGTGGTACACCGCCAGGGCGAGGAACCCGCCGCCTCCCGCGAGCGACTGCACGAGGAAGTTTCCGGGTACGCCGGCGAAGACCGCACCGGCGGCGCAGACCATGCTCCACACGCCGAGCGTGTATTGGAACATGTCCTGCCACAGCATGCCGCCCGCCAGATACAGCACCCCGGTCAGGAGCAGCGCCGACGACGACCAGAGCAGCGCCGCCTCGTCGGAGGTCAGCCCGTGCCGGATCAGCGCGCCGTTCACCGCGAACAGGCAGCCGAAACCGAGCGTCCAGCTCCACCCGTACAGCACTCCGACCGAACGCGAGGGGCCGCTGACCCCGCGCCCGGTCCTGAGCCCGTACGCGAGGGACCAGACGAGCGCGCCCAGCAGGAGCACCGCCGGGACGGCCGTACCCACCCAGCCCGGGATCAACCGGTCGTCGCCGTGGGCCAGATACGAGGCGCCGAAGCCGACGAGCCAGGCGACGCCCCACACGGAGAAGAACTGGGCGGGGTTGGTGCGCACCTGACGCCGCACATCCCGGAGCCCGGTGTCGATGAGTGCGAGGGACTCACTCGCACTCAGGGGCTCGGAGCCGTCGGCATCGGTCTCATCGTTCGCTGCTTCGTCGCTCACAACTACTTTGTAGCGCAAAGTCGATGGTGCTGCCAACCCGAATTCGTCCGCAACCTGTCATCGCGTCAGCCAGGTCGCGATCTCGTCGACCACCGCGGGGTCGACATGTCCTGGCCGCGCGTACTCCGCCGGGGTCGGGTGGCCGCTGCCGGGGAAGAAGAAGTGATTGACGTCCTGGTGGATCCGGATCGCCACCTCGGGCCGGTGTCCCAGGCCGCTCCGCCAGCGCGTCAGGTCGTCGGCGACGGTCACTTGGTAGTCCCGCCCGCCCTGAAGGATCAGCATCGGGCAGCCCAGTCCGGCCGCCGTGGCCACCGGGTCGTAGGAGCGCAGATCGAGCCAGTAGGCGGCGGAGAACCCCAGCGGCAGCAGCTCTGACGGAGTGTCAGGTACGAGTTCGGGCCCCGCCACCACCGCGGCCTGCCGGACGAGCGCCGACACCGCTTCGTCCGCGCTCGGACCGGGGGCCAGCGCAGCGAGATGGCGCGCCACCCGCACGGCTGCCTCGTGCATCGGCTGCGCGTCGGCGGCGAGCAGCACCAGGCCGGCGACCGACGGTTCGGCGGCGGCGATCCGGGGCGCCACCTTGCCGCCCATGCTGTGACCGACCAGGGAGATCCGCTCAGGATCAACCCCGGCCTGCTCCCGGAGCAGCCGGACTGCGGCGAGCGCGGGCGGCAGGTACTCGTCTGCCATGGTGAGGTCCGGCGGCAGGCGGTCGGGGTGCGCGAAGGTCGCCTTGTCGAAGCGGAGTGCGGCCACCCCTCGGGTGGCGAGCCCCCAGGCGAGGTCCTTGAGCGGCTTGTTCGGCCCGCTGCTCCCGTCCCGGTCGAACGCGCCGCCACCACCGAGCAGCACCACGCCGGGCCACGGTCCCGCCCCGAGCGGCACGCTGAGCGTGCCGGGCACGGCGAGCGGCCCCGTCCCGAGCGTGACGTCCCGCTCGGTGAACCGGTCCTCCCGCGCGTAGCGCGGCGGCTGCCACGCGGCGTCACCGTACGGATCGATCCTGAGCCCCTGCAACAGCCCGTCGTCGCCGACCGATATGACCACGGTGAAGCTGCCGTCGACGCAGGTCACCGGCGTACGTACGCGCACCGGGCCGGCCTCGCCGGCCTCGCCGGCCTCGCTGACCGGTTCCCCGACCGCCCTGACCCCGCCGCGTCCGGCAGCCTCGGCGGTCCAGGCGAGCCGCAGCGCTTCGGCGGAGACCGCGGCCCGCAGTGGGGGAGCGAAGAGCCCGGCGATCTCGTCGAAACGCTCTGCCCGCAGCAGCGCGGCGAAGCCCCGCGCTGTCTCCCGTACCCCGTCAGCATCCATTCGCATAATTGAGAAAGGTAGCAGTCATGGGAACGTTCAGTCATGGACCCCCTGAACCTTCTGGCCCACCCCATCCGGCTGCGGATCGTCCACGCGATGGGCGGCGGACGACTGCTGACGACCGCTCAACTCCGCACACGCATCCCGGAGGCGTCCCAGGCCACCGTCTACCGGCACATCGAACTGCTGCTGGAAGGCGGGGTGCTGGAGGTGGCGGAGGAACGCCGGGTGCGCGGCGCGATGCAACGGCACTACCGGCTGCGCCAGGACCGGGCCGTGATCGGCTCCGAGCTGGCCCGCTCGCTCACCCCCGAGGACCACCGGCAGGCGTTCGCCACCGCGATGACGGCACTGCTGGCCGAGTTCAGCGGCTACCTGGACCGCGAAGGGTCCGACCCGGTGGCCGACCAGGTCGGCTACCGGCAGCACGCGCTCTGGCTCAGCCCGGCGGAACTGGACCAGATGATCGCCGAGTTGCGCGCCGCCATCGCACCAAGGCTGGCAAACCCCCAGACCCCCGAGCGGGCGCAGTACCTGCTGAGCCCCATCCACTTCCCGGTGGAAGCCCCGCAACGAGATGCCGACCAGCCGGCGACCGAAGCCTAAGAACTCATATCATTTGGTTCTCCCGAAAGCCGAGTCATGTGGTGGACGCGTGCCTCATTGCGTGGCTTGGGTCGAGAGCGAAGCCGAGCGACTTGTAGAAAGCGACCACATACGCCGGCCGAGACAGAAGCCTTGATGGGCGGGGTGTACCGCGACATCAACGATGATCGGCAGGCGGCATCCAGTGGTGAACCCCAGTTCACCGCCGCTCGCAGGTGGTTGTAGTCGTAGCCTTTGTCGGCGCGGCCCTCGACAAGAGCGGATGGGCGGGATTCCACGGACAAGGCAAGTCCGGCCCTCACTCACCGCGAGGACCGGGATCACTTGCACTACGCATCAAGGGTGGCTTTTCGCGATGGCATCTGCTCTGGCGCGGGCGGCACCGCTTCCTGCCGTCCGGATCCCCAAGGAAGCAGCCGATGGGGATGATGAGCGCTGCACATGTGCGAGAGGGGCAAAGCCCTTAAAGATTCGCCAGCAGCGCGTCCGTGAGGCGGTCAGCCTCCCGTGGAGAGCGCCGGAGAAACAGGTCCGGTTCGATGAGTTCGAGCTCCATCACCACAGGCTCGCCGTTCATGCGAACCAGGTCAACGCGGGCCGCGTGCACTGGTGCTGGTGAGCAGGCCAGCGCGGACTCGGCCACCTCCAGCTCGCGGGTGGTCGCCTTGTGTTCTTCCAGCCGGCCCCCGTGACTTTCCTGCACGAGGAAGCCACCGGCCGCCGGGACTTTCCGTACCGAGTGTGACCACTTGTTGCCGATTTTGACGAGTGAAATCTCTCCCTCGGTAGCGATGCTTTCTACAACCGGTTGAATGAGCACGTCCCCTTTGGAGAGGAGATCCGCCAGCGTTCCTTCAAGGTCGCGCCCCGGGCCGAGGTATGCCCCCCGCCCGCCTGCCGCGACTGCCGGCTTCATCACCACGGGATCCGGTCCCAGCGGATCGTGCGGGCTACCGGCGTGAATGAACGTAGTGGGCACAACCGGTATTCCGGCACGGGTAAGCTCGACCAGGTAGCGCTTGTGGGAATTCCACTCCATCACCGCGAGAGGGTTCTGCAACACGGTCACAGCATCCATGTGCTTCGCCCAGGCCAGGAACTCGTCACGTCGCCAGGTGTAATCCCAGGCGGTCCGGACCGTCACAAGATCCACCGTGCTCCAGCCGGCAACCTTCTCCGGGGCATCCCATGCTTCGACACGCGCGTTCACGCCCCGTTCGGTCAGCGCAGCCAAAAGCAACAGGTTCTCAGATTCGGCGCTTTCGGACCGTTCTTGAGTACTCGCAATAATTACTGTCGGCTTAATCACCAGGGCAGCTTCTCCCAAGGCTCCTTTGTGAAGCAAGCTGGAGCAGTAGAGCCGGAGCGGCGAGCGTGCCCGAGCATCGGCTCGCGACCCCTGGCCGACGACCGGAGCCCAAAACGTACAGCCGCGCTAGCCTCGCTCAACTTCGCACAGCTCTGACCGGCGACCCCGGGGAAATTTCGTTCACCATGCGGTCATGCTGCCGCCGTAGTGGCGCAAACTCGCCCATTTAGCGTTGGCAGCCACTCTGCGGGCCCGATTCGTCCGCCTGTGCACCAAATGGAGCCAGCATGGAAGCTTTGACGAGAAGGAATTTCATCGGCGGACTCGCCCTGGCCGGCGTGGCCGTGGCGATACCCGCGACAGCGGGACCCGCGCAAGCAGCACCCAAGGCCGCATCAGACTCCGAGACATGGCAGTTGATCGGCAAGGACGTGTTCACCGGCGACGCCGAGGGTTCGCGCGGCCAGGGCGTCACCACCGACGGCAGTCACTGGTACTTCTCCAGCAGCAACGGGCTGGAGATCACCGACATGAAATACAACACCGTCCTCAAGACCTCACCGGCGATTCCGGCCGAACTGGCCAACCCCTCGCAGCTTTCCTCCAAGGGCCTGAACCACATCGGTGATCTGGACTACGCCAACGGCCACCTCTACATCCCTCTCGACAGCAGCACGTCCGACCCGGGCAGTCCCCACGAGTACCCCTACGAATACAACACACCGGTGTTCGCCCTCTACAAGGCCGGCGATCTGACCTTCACCGGCCGCGCAACTGCCTTGGACGCGCACGGCGTTCACGACATCGCGAGCTGGGTGGCCGTCGATGCCGAGAAGGGCCTCGCCTACGGCATGGCCTATGCGGACGCGACCCAAATCGCCGTCTACCGCCTGTCCGACTTCACCTTCAAGAAGTACATCTCGATCTCGCAGCCGATCAACGAAGCCCAGGGCGGCAAAGTCCACCAGGGCTGGATGTACTTCTCCTGCAACGACGCGGAGCAGACCATCGCCCGCGCCAACCTGAAGACCGGCGAAGTCCAGGTGCTCTTCAATCTCACGGTCCCTTACCCCCAAGAGGTCGAGGGCCTGGCATTCCTGGAGACACGGGACGGTCTGACTCTCAATATCCTCAACCGGGAGCAGCCCGATCCGAACGGCCCCAGCAACGTCACCTTCTACCACTATCTGCTACAGACGCAGGGCAAGCCGGTTATCAAGGGCACGCCCGAGGTCGGCAACTACCTGACGGCGAACCCGGGCAAGTGGACCCCGGCTCCGAGATTCAGCTATCAGTGGCTCTTGAACGGCACCCCGATAGTGCACGCCACCGGCCACCGGTTCGACCTCCTCGGCAAGTACCGCGGGGACAAGGTGACCGTGGAGGTGACCGGCACCTGGCCCGACGGGACGTCGACGACCGTCGAGTCCGCGCCGGTGAAGGTCCGGAACGCCACCCCCGCGACGTCAAACTGACCGCCCCGGAGGAGCAGGTACGGGCAGCCACGGCCGACGGAGGGTGACGGGGTCGTAGGAGGTACGTGTCCGGACGCTAACGTGAGATTTGCGGCGCACGACCGCCCCAGACAAAACATCCGGGGTCACGACGCCGTAAATCACACGTCCGGACATGTGCCTCCGGAGGCCCCGGCGCCCGGCCCACGCGCAACCGGCCGCTACCAACGCACCGCAAACCAGGCACCGCAACCAACGCACCGCAACCAACGCACCGCCAAACCCACGTCTCCCCGCCGGAAGGCGAACCGCACCCACGCCCGCCCCCCGCGAGACGACCGTCAACGGCCGCCCGCCGCGAGGCGCACCGCCCCCGGCCGGTACGGCGCCCCCGGCACCACCAGCGGCGAGCCCGTCACCGGATCCGGGATCACGACGGACTCCAGCCCGAAGACTTCACGTACCAACTCCGCCGTCACCACCTCCGCCGGGCTGCCCTCCGCCACGATCCGCCCCTCCTTCATCGCGACCAGGTGATCCGCGTACCGCGCCGCCTGGTTGAGGTCGTGCAGCACGATCACCACCGTCCGCCCCTGGTCGTGGTTGAGGCGGCGTACCAGGTCGAGCACCTCCACCTGGTGGGCGATGTCCAGGAACGTGGTCGGTTCGTCCAGCAGCAGCAGGTCCGTCTCCTGCGCCAGGGACATCGCGATCCATACGCGCTGCCGCTGTCCGCCCGACAGTTCGTCCACCGACCGCTCGGCCAGCTCCGTCACGTCCGTACGTTCCATCGCGTCCGTGACCGCACGCTCGTCCGCGTCCGACCACTGCTGCCACCAGTGCTGGTGCGGCTGGCGCCCCCGCGAAACCAGGTCGGCGACCGTGATGGCCTCCGGCGCCACCGGCGACTGCGGCAGCAGGCCGATCGACTGCGCGATCTTCTTCGTCGGGATCTTCGCCAGCTCCTCGCCGTCCAGCAGCACCGATCCGCCCCGCGGCTTCAGCAGCCGCCCGAGCGCCCGCAGGGTGGTCGACTTGCCGCAGGCGTTGGGGCCGACGATCACCGTCACCCGTCCGTCGGGAACGGCCAGGTCGAGATCGTGGACGACCGTGCGTTCCTCGTACGCGAGCGTCAGCTCCTGAGCGACGAGCCTGCTTGCGCTGGGCCCGCTTGCGCTGGGCCCGCTTGCGTTGAGCTTGCCGCTCATCACTTACCTCCAGTGGTACGGCTACGGATGATGAGCCAGATCAGGTACGGGGCGCCCACCGCCGCCGTCAGCACACCCACCGGCAGCTCCGTCGGCGCCAGCACCACCCGGGCCAGCAGGTCGCCCAGCACCACGATCACCGCGCCCAGCAGCGCCGAGCAGAGCAGCGGGATCTGTGCCGTACGGGTCAGCCGCCGCGCGATCTGCGGCGCGAGCAGCGCCACGAAGTCGACCGGGCCCGCCGCCCCCGTCGCGACCGACGCCAGCACCACGCCGAGGACGACGAGTCCGAGCCGTACGCGCCCGAGCCGTACGCCCAGCGCCGTGGCCGTGTCGTCGTCCATGGAGACCGTTCGCTGCGCGTACGCCGCCCATGCCAGCGCCGGGGACAGCACGATCAGCACGATCAGGAGCGGTGTCGCCTCGTCGTAACCGCGGCCGTTGAGCGAGCCCGTCATCCAGACCTGGGCCTGCTGGGCGACGAGTACGTCCCCCTTGGTCATGAAGAGCGTGATGATGGACCGCAGCGCGATCGCGAAGCCGATGCCGATCAGCACGAAGCGGGTGGCGTGCAGCCCGCCGCGCCAGGCGAACGCGTACACGAGCGCCGCGGCGCCGAGACCGCCGACGACCGAGAGGTACGGCAGGACCGTGTACGACGTGACGCCGAACGTCATCGCGCCGACCGTCAGCGCGCCCGCGCCCTGGCTGATGCCGATGATGTCGGGGCTGGCGAGCGGGTTGCGCGCGACGGTCTGGATCAGCCCGCCGGAGATGCCGAACGCGACGCCGACGAGCAGCCCGAGCACCATGCGCGGCAGCCGGAGCGTGCCGACGACCAGGGTGTCCGACGACGGCTGTCCGAAGATCACCTTCAGGACTTCCACCGGCTGTACGAAGCTCTCGCCGATACAGAGGTACGCGACGCACACGAGCGCCAGCAGGACGGCGAGCGATCCGGCGGTGACCGCCGCGCGCCGGTGGAGCAGGAACGAGCCGCGTCCGCCCCGTACGAGCGCGTAGCCCGCCGGGCGTACGCCGGGGCGTACCGCCTGGCGTGCGGTGTCGCGTTCCAAGGGACGGGCTGTCGTCATGCCGGTACCGCCTTCCTGCGTACGAGAGCGACCAGGAACGGCACCCCGAGCAGCGCCGTCATCACACCGGCCGGCACCTCGCTCGGCGGGAAGACGATCCGCCCGATGACGTCGGACACGAGCAGCATGACGGGCCCGATCAGCGCGGCCATCGGCAGCACCCAGCGGTGGTCGGTGCCGACGATCGCGCGCGCGATGTGCGGTACGGCGAGCCCCACGAAAGCGATCGGGCCCGCGGCGGCGACCCCGGCCCCGGTGAGCAGGGTCGCGCCGATGCCCCCCACGACGCGTACGACGGCGACGTTCTGGCCGAGGCCCTTCGCCACGTCGTCGCCGAGTGCCAGCGCGTCGAGTCCGCGCGCGACGGACAGCACGAGCACGGCGCCGATCAGCAGGAACGGCCAGACCTGGCCCACCACTCCGGCGTCGCGGCCGGCGACCGATCCCACCTGCCAGAAGCGGAACTCCTCCAGCGTCGACGAACTGGTCGTCAGCACCCCCTGGGTCACCGACACCAGCAGCGCGTTGATCGCCGCGCCGCCGAGGGCGAGTTTCACGGGTGTCGCGCCGCCGCGCCCGCTGGAGGCGATCGCGTAC
Source organism: Streptomyces sp. 150FB (assembly GCF_000818195.1). Lineage (GTDB taxonomy): Bacteria > Actinomycetota > Actinomycetes > Streptomycetales > Streptomycetaceae > Streptomyces. The sequence goes on from NZ_JTHL01000001.1 coordinate 5,264,244, forward strand.
ACCGCCACCGAGGCGACGGCCGCGCCTGCGAACGCGAACCACACATAGCCGGAGAGCGTGTGCACCCCGACGACGGAGATCGCGAGCACCACGCCCACGGACGAGCCCTGGCTGATGCCGAGGATGCCGGGGTCGGCGATGGGGTTACGGGTGATGCCCTGGAGCGTCGTGCCCGCGAGGGCGAGGGCGGCGCCGACCATCAGGCCGATCACCGTGCGCGGTACGCGGAGTTGGCGTACGACCTCGGCGTCGGGGCTGTGCCCGCCGTGGAAGATCGCGTCGATGACGGTCCCCGGCGCGACGGCGCGCGCGCCGACGGCGAGGCTCAGGAGGACGGCGAGCAGCACGGCCACAACGGCTCCGGCCGTCCAGGCGATACGGCGGACGACCAGCGCGCGCCGGGCGCTCGGCGGCGACGGCGGAGG
>NZ_JTHL01000001.1:5264780-5276856 GCF_000818195.1 Streptomyces sp. 150FB
GCGCTGTGGGCCTGCGGGGCAGCGGCTGACATCGGGACCAATCCGGACGGCGTGGGGCGGGCGGGCGTTGGGGCGTAACAGCCGTGCGGCGGCCCGACCGCGCCGCACCGGGCCCGTTCGGGTCCGGCCAGGCTTGGTTAGGCTTGGCTAAGCTGCGCTCAGTCTAAGCACCCGGATCAAGCCGCCGGCCGGTGGGCACAATGGGCCCCATGGCTTCCCTCAGCACACCCAGCGGCGCCCGCAGCCCACACGGCGCCCGCAGCGCGCCGACGGTCGGTTTCGACCTCGACATGACACTGATCGACTCCCGGCCGGGCATCCACGCGGCCTTCTCGGCACTGGCGGCCGAGACCGGCGTACTGATCGACGCGGATCTCGCGATCCAGCGGCTCGGGCCACCGCTCGAACTGGAGCTGGCGAACTGGTTTCCCGAGGACCGCATCGCGGAAATGGTCGACCGCTATCGGGAGATCTATCCCACATTCGCGATCACCCCGACCACGGAGATGCCCGGCGCCCGCGAGGCCGTGGCCGCCGTACGGAAGCTCGGCGGCCGGGCGCTCGTCGTCACGGCCAAGTACACGCCCAACGCCGAGCTGCACCTCGCCCACCTCGGGATCGAGCCGGACGAGATCATCGGCAATCTCTGGGCCGAGGCCAAGGGCGAGGCGCTGCGGGAGCACGGCGCCTCCGTGTACGTGGGTGACCACACCGGGGACGTACGCGGCGCACGCGCGGCCGGGGCGCTCTCCGTCGCCGTACCGACCGGGCCCTGCGACGCCGCCGAACTGCGCGCCGCCGGGGCCGATGTGATCCTGCCGGACCTGCTGGCGTTCCCGGAGTGGCTGCGCTCCTACGCGACCGCGGAGGGCGAAGCCGCCGGAGAGGCGGACGCGGCAGACGCGGCGGACGCCGCGACGGCCGACTTCGCCTGACGGCGCTGCTCGCCGACGGTCCGCAGCACGCCCACCGCCGCGACCACGAAGCCGACGGCCATCAGCATGGAGACGAGGTACGCGACCGTCGGGAACGGCGTCGTCCCGAGGAACAGGGGCGCGACGGTGACCAGGGTGGCCACCGCGCCGACGATGAAGACGATGGCGCCGATACGGACGAGCCCGTCGCCGGGACCGGCCGGGTCTTTCGCCGTGCCCGGGGCCGGAGCCGGAGCGCTGGGTGCAGGAGTATCAGTCACTTCACCAGGGTAGTTCCCTGCGGACAGGAACCGTTCGGCGACGTCTTGTCACCAGCGCCCGGGCCAATAGGCTTGGGGGCGGCGGGTCACAGGACCCGCTGTAGTGCTATTCAGAGCCGTTTCTGTGCGCGCCAGCGCCCCAACGAGTACGAGGACGAGGACAGACGTGCCTACCGGCAAGGTCAAGTGGTTCAACAGCGAGAAGGGCTTCGGCTTTCTCTCCCGTGACGACGGCGGCGACGTCTTCGTCCACTCGTCGGTCCTCCCTGCCGGAGTCGACGCACTCAAGCCCGGCCAGCGCGTGGAGTTCGGAGTCGTCGCCGGTCAACGCGGCGACCAGGCACTCTCGGTGACGGTCCTCGACCCGACGCCCTCGGTCGCGATGGCCCAGCGCCGGAAGCCGGACGAACTGGCCTCGATCGTCCAGGACCTGACGACCCTGCTGGAGAACATCTCCCCGATGCTGGAGCGCGGTCGCTACCCGGACAAGGTGCACGGCGCGAAGATCGCGGGGCTGCTGCGGGCGGTGGCGGACCAGTTGGACGTCTGATCCCGGGGCCACCCGACCCGTGCAACCCGCACGACCCGTAGGACCCATACGCATACGGAAGGCCGGAGCGGACACCGTCCGCCCCGGCCTTCCGTCTCATTCACCTCAGCGTCAGCCTCAGCCGAACGCCAGCGCCTCCGCCGGCAGCGCCGGGACCAGGCCCTCGGCCGCCGCGCGCGTGAGCAGGCCCCGGATCGCCGCGTAGCCGTCGTCGCCCAGGTCGGCGGTGAACTCGTTCACATACAGCCCGATGTGCTGGTCGGCCACCGCCGGATCCATCTCCTGCGAGTGCTCCATGACGTACGCGCGTGAGACGGCCGGGTCGTCCCAGGCCATCTGTACGGAGGTACGCGCCGCCTCGGCCAGCGACGCCAGCGTCTCGGCGCCCAGCGAGCGCTTGGCGATGATCGCGCCGAGCGGGATGGGCAGGCCCGTGGTGGCCTCCCAGTGCTCGCCCATGTCGGCGAGCTTGTGCAGCCCGTACTCCTGATAGGTGAAGCGCGCCTCGTGGATGACGAGCCCGGCGTCCACCTTGCCGTCGCGCACCGCGGGCATGATCTCGTTGAACGGCATGACCACCACCTCGCCGACCCCGCCGGGGACGACATCCGCGGCCCACAGCCGGAACAGCAGGTACGCGGTGGAGCGCTCGCTCGGTACGGCGACGGTCCTGCCCGTGAGGTCGGTGTCGGCGTCCTTCGTCAGAACGAGCGGTCCGTTGCCGCGCCCGAGCGCGCCGCCGCAGGGCAGCAGCGCGTACTCGTCGAGGACCCACGGCAGCACCGCGTACGACACCTTCAGGATGTCGAACTCACCGCGCTCGGCCATGCCGTTGGTGATGTCGATGTCCGCGAAGGTGACATCGATCGCGGGCGCGCCCGGCACCCGCCCGTGCGCCCAGGCCTCGAACACGAAGGTGTCGTTCGGGCAGGGCGAGAAGGCGATACGCAGCGCCTGCTCACTCCCGCCGGCCTGCTCGGCATTTGCTGTTGTCATGACGGCTCCTCGAAGACCGGGGTGAGCGACGTGAAGGCGTTCCGCAGGGTTCCCAGCGCGCGGCCGATCTGCCAGGCGGCCCGGTCGCGCGGTCCCACGACATTGGAGATCGCACGGATCTCGACGAACGGCAACCCGTGTGCGACGGCGGCCTCGGCGACGCCGAAACCCTCCATCCCCTCGGCCGCCGCGCTCGGGTGACGGGCTGTCAGCTCGGCGGTACGGGCGGCCGTGCCGGTCCCCGTGGAGACGGTCAGCACGGGCGCGAGCGCGACCGGCGTGGCCGGGTCCTTGCTCAGCAGCTCCGCGATACGGGTCGTCAGCGGCGCGGGAGGGTGGTGGACCGAGCGGCCGAAGCCCAGCTCCTCGACCGTCAGGAAGCCGTCCGGGGAGTCGGCACCCAGATCGGCGGCGATGATCGCGTCGGAGACGACGAGCGAGCCGACGGGGGCGCGGCCGGCGAAGCCGCCGCCGATGCCGGCCGAGACCACCAGGTCGTAGGGAGGGTCGTACGGAGAGGTCGCGAGCGCTGTCGCGGTGGCCGAGGCGACGGCCGCCGGGCCCACCCCGCCGGCGAGGACGTCCACCACGGGTATCTGTACGGACGCCACGCTGGGCATGTACTGCGCGTGGCTGCGCAGCTCGTACCCGCCTGTCATCTCCCGCAGTCCCGCGTCGGCGAAACGGACAAGACCGGCGACGACGGAGTCGGCCTCCGCCGTCACCGCTGTCACCACAAGTACGCGCATGGTGGAGTCTCCCCGGGCAGGGTGTCGGCGTGGCGGAGGGTTACGAGGACGACTTCTTGACCGCGAAGTTCCAGACGCCCACGGGCTTCCCGTTGTCGATCTGGAGGATGCTGAGCTGCCGCTTGGCCGGGGCCGGCTGGTTCGTCTGCGGGTCGGGCGCGAAGAACTGGCTGGCCGGGATGGTGCGGTACGTCGTCTTGGTCAGCTCGGGGTCGATCGGCTGGCCGTCGACGAAGATGACCCAGCCGTGGTCGGCCAGCTCCGGGTCGACTCCGACGCGGATCGTGTTCTCCAGACTGGTGGAGACGGTCTTCGTGGGGGCCTTCTTCACACAGCCGGGAAGGGCGGAAGCCGCGATCTGCTTGCCGTCCCGCTCGTAGCACGCCGCCTCGCCACTGACCGAGCCCGTGCCGACTGTCACCGTCGCCAGCGGTGTCGGCTTGTCGCAGGCGGAGAGGACGAGGAGTCCGGCGGACACGGCGCCGAGGGCGACACCGGCCCGGCGGGCCTTACCAGGGAAGAACGCAACGGTCATGGGCGGAAGGCTATCGGTCGCCCGGTCTCACGACACGTGGGGGTGCGGCGAGCCGCGCCTGGCCGCGCGCAGGAGCCCACGTACAGCGGCGACCACGCCGAGCCCCACGAGACCGGCGGCCACCCACATGCCCAGCGTGCTGTTCAGCGGGAGCGCGATACCGATCGCGCCGCCCACCACCCAGGCCATCTGGAGCACCGTCTCGGAGCGGGCGAAGGCCGACGTACGCACCTCCTCGGGCACGTCCCGCTGGATCATCGCGTCCAGGGACAGCTTCGACAGCGCCTGGGAGAGCCCGGCGGAGGCGCCGAGGACGGCCACCATCACACCCCCGAAGAACAGCGCGGTGAAGATCGCGGCGGTGAAGACGAGCGCCAGCATGGTGGCGATGATCAGCTCGGGCCCTCTCGATTTGAGCCAGGCGCCGACAGCCGTACCGAGAGCGTTGCCGACCCCGGCGGACACGCCGACGATGCCGAGGGAGATGGCGGCGCTCAGGCCGGTGAGCGGGTGGTCGCGCAGCAGGAAGGCGAGGAAGAAGGTGAGGAAACCGGAGAGGGCGCGGTGCGTCGCGTTCGCCTGGAGACCGTGGACGACGGAGGGGCCGACCGTACGGAGACTGGGCCGCTTCGTCTTGCCGTGCGCCACGAGCTGGAGCCTGCGCTCGCCCTTCGCCGAGTCGACCTTGGGCGGCATGGACCAGGCGAGGAACGTACCGCCGAGGAAGACGACACACGCGCCGTAGAGCGGCCAGGGCGAGCCGATCTGCTGGAGCCCGGCGCCGAGGGGCGCCCCGATGCCGGTGGCGACCAGACCGGCGAGCGTCACCCGCGAGTTGGCGCGGACCAGCGGGAAGCCCGGTGGCAGCAGCCGGGGGACGACCGCGCTGCGGACGACCCCGTACGCCTTGGAGGCGACGAGGACGCCGAGCGCGGCCGGATACAGCTCAAGGCCGCCGGTGGCCACGATGGTCGACATGGCGATGGCGAGAATGGCGCGGGCCAGCATGGCGATGGCCATGGCGGCGCGGCGGCCGTGCGGGAGGCGGTCGAGCAGCGGGCCGATGACGGGGGCCAGCAGCGTGAAGGGCGCCATGGTGACGGCGAGATAGAGGGCGACCCGGCCGCGTGCCTCGTCCGTGGGCACGGAGAAGAAGACGGTCGAGGCGAGCGCGACGGTGATCATGACATCGCCCGCGCCGTTGACCGCGTGCAGCTCGATCAGCTTGCCGAGACCCGACTCGCCGGCTCCGTGCGCGTGGGTGGCCTTACGGATGCCCCTGGCCGCACCGGCGAACGGGAAGCCCAGGGCATGGCCGACCGCCCGCCCTGTCCTGCGGAGCGGGCCGACGGCATCGGACGACCTTACGGCTGCCACTCCGTCATAGTGCCCCACGGGTCCGGGATGCGAACCGATCCGGGGAGTGACACGGCCGTGACGGTGTCGTGTCGTACGGGTGGTGGCGAGGGGCTTCGGGGGGTCTGCGGGGGCTTTCGCGGGCTCTGCGGGGGCTCCACGGGGCTCTTGCCGGGGCGAGTACGGGGCGGGTCCCGGGCGGGTCTCGGGTGGGTCGCCGTCGGGTCCCGGGCGGGTCCCCGGTTCGTCCCCGGGTCCTTTCGCAGCTTCTTCGGATCTTCCGCAAGCCCTCGCCGAGCCTTCTGACGGCTTCCTGACGGCTTCCTCACAGTTCCCGAGCGGCTTCCGAGCGGCTTCCTGACGGCCTCCAGGAGCCCTCCAGGAGCCTTCCTGGTGGCTCCTGGGCGGCCCCTCCGAGGGTTACGGCCTTGTTGCGGTGTTGCTCGAAGGGCGGGAAAGGCGGCGTGCAGGTGGGCGGGGGGCGAGAGAGGGGGTAGCGTGCGTAGCGCGCCACCGGCGGTTGTTCTCGGCCGCGCGCCTCTTCGGCATCCCGCAGAATGGATGACGGTAGGTGTGCCCGAGAAGTGGTCGGGCGTGGACGTTGATGCGGCCCCCAGGTCCGCTCCGCCCTCGGCTCGTACATCGCTGATCGGCCCGGCGCACCCGTGAGACGGCGTAGGAGAGAAGCGAGACCTGTGAGTGCTGCGACGACGCGAAGCCGAATTCCTGACCGTCTGTGCGCCGAGGCGGTAGACCTCGCCCGGTCGGCTGCCGAGGAGGAGGCCGCGCCAGGTGTGGTCGGGGAACATGTCTCGGCCGAGGCTGACGGTGACCGGGTAGTCACGCACTTCTTCGAATGCAAGGACTTCGGCTACCGGGGCTGGCGCTGGGCGGTGACGGTCACCCGCGCGTCACGCTCGAAGCTCGTCACGCTCGACGAAACAGTGCTCCTCCCCGGTCCCGACTCGCTGCTGGCCCCTGAGTGGGTGCCGTGGAGCGAGCGGCTCCGCCCCGGCGACATGGGCCCCGGAGATCTGCTGCCGACGGAGGCGGAGGATCTGCGTCTGGAGCCCGGCTACACGGGCGAGGACATGCCCCCGCCGAACTCCGTGGTACCGGAGGTCGTCACTCCGCAGAACCTCGTCGACCTGGTCGAGGCGGAGGACGCGGAGATCACCGACACCGGCCCGATCTCGGACGCGGTCTCGGACACAGCCGCGGCCGCGGGCACCGAGACGGCGCCGCCACCCGTACGGGGCACGATCGCCTCGGTCGCCGAGGAACTCGGCATGCGCAGGGCCCGGGTCCTGTCGAGGTACGGCCTGCATGTGGCCGCCGACCGCTGGGACGAGAGCTTCGGCGCGAAGACCCCCATGGCACAGGCGGCGCCGGCGCCCTGCGTCTCCTGCGGCTTCCTGGTGCCCCTGGCGGGCTCGCTGCGCCAGGCCTTCGGGGTCTGCGCGAACGAGTTCTCGCCGGCCGACGGCCGGGTCGTCTCCCTGGCGTACGGCTGCGGGGGCCACTCGGAAGCGGCCGTCATGCCCGCACCACTGCGGCCGGCCCCGCCGGTACTGGACTCGATGGGCGCCGACGCGTTCCCGCTGCGCCCGTCGAGCGACAGCGGCTCGGTGCCCGCTTCCTCGTCCTCGGAGGCGGACACCTCGGAGGGGCTGGGGCACTCGTAGAGGCTTGGGCGCCCGTAGCAGCGGGGGTCTACACCTCGTACGCCTCCGACCGCTTCTTGCGCCGCCGGAGGCCCGCCGCCGTGAGCCTGCGTACGAGTTCCTTCGAGCCGATCTCCGTCGCGCCCGCGCGCACCGCGTCGTCGTAGCGGTGCGACGGTACGTCGTAGTGATCGCGTTCGAAGGCGCGTGGCGGGCAGCCGATCGATTCGGCGAAGGCGTGCAGTTCGCCGTACGACGCGTCGCTGACCAGGTGTGACCACATGCGGCCGTGGCCCGGCCAGGTCGGCGGGTCTATGTAGACCGTCATGAGAGGGCTTCCGAAGGCCCGAGCGCGCCCACCGGTGCGATCACCACGCCCGCCTTCCCGCAGACCCAGTGCGGATCGGGGCCCAACTCCGGTTCCACATCGAGGGCGTGCGGCTCGCCGCCCACGCAGACCGGGCAGAGCGGCCAGCGCCCGTACTGCTCCAGCAGCGCGTCCTGTACGTCCTGCGCCACCAGGCCGCTGACGTAGGCGACCCCCTCGGGCCACTGTTCGACCCACCAGCGGCGGTGCGCGACCGAGTCCTCGACCATCGAGACGACCTCGGGCCGCGCGACGTCGTCGGCCGCCAGATCGGCCAGGACCAGGGCGCGCGCCGCGTGCAGCGCCGCCTCCAGCGGGTCGAGCCCGTCGGGACCGTCGGGACCGTCGGGACCGTCGGGCAGGCCCAAGTTGTCGTTCGTCTCGTCCATACAACCCATTGTTATCCACAGGGGTTGACCGTCGACCACCCTCGAAAATATCTTTCAGGCGTGACCCAAGATCTGAAGGAAAGTTTCAGCGGTACCACGAGTGGTGCCGCCCCGCCCGCCCCCGCCGCCCTCGCCGCCAAGGTGCGCACTCTCGCGCCGTCCATGACCCGGTCCATGCAGTTGGTCGCCGAAGCCGTCGCCGGTGATCCCGCCGGGTGCGCCGCCCTCACCGTGACCGGTCTCGCCGAACTCACCGGCACCAGTGAGGCGACCGTGGTCCGCACGGCCCGTCTCCTCGGTTACCCGGGCTACCGCGATCTGCGTCTCGCCCTCGCGGGGCTCGCCGCCCAGCAGCAGTCGGGCCGCGCGCCCGCAGTCACCGCCGACATAGCCGTCGACGACCCGATCGCCGATGTCGTCGCCAAGCTCGCGTACGACGAGCAGCAGACGCTCTCCGACACGGCCGCCGCCCTCGACACCGTCCAGCTCGGCGCCGTCGTCAGCGCCGCCGCCGTCGCGCGCAGGATCGACATCTACGGAGTCGGCGCCTCCTCGCTGGTCGGGATGGACCTCGCCCAGAAGCTGCTGCGCATCGGCCTGATAGCGCACGCGCACACCGACCCCCACCTCGCCGTCACCAACGCCGTGCAGTTGCGCCCCGGCGATGTCGCCATCGCGATCACCCACTCGGGATCCACCGGCGACGTCATAGAGCCGCTCCGCGTCGCCTTCGACCGGGGCGCGACGACGGTCGCGATCACCGGCCGCCCCGACGGCCCTGTCTCTCAGTACGCCGACCACGTGCTGACCACCTCCACAGCCCGCGAGAGCGAGCTGCGCCCGGCCGCCATGTCCAGCCGCACGAGCCAGCTCCTCGTGGTGGACTGCCTGTTCATAGGGGTCGCGCAGCGTACGTACGAGACGGCGGCCCCGGCTCTCTCCGCTTCGTACGAAGCCCTCGCCCACCGGCACAGCCCGCGCAGCCCGCGTAACGCCCGCTGACCGAACGGGAACCCACCAGCGACCGTCCAACCCAGCGCCTCACCCCGTACGGCACCATCCCGCGCCATCACGCACCACAGCCCGGCACCGATAAGACCCGGCACCCGCACGCCGCAGAAGAAAGAGCCGCTTCTTCATGACCTCCACGCCCGCCGACGCCGAGATGTCCCAGTACGGACAGAACGGCCAGTACGGTGACCTTCGCGCGCAGCTCGAAACCCTCACCACCGAGGCCTTCCGCCCGGAGCTGGCCGAGATCGACCAGCTCCCGACGCTCGAAATCGCCCAGATCATGAACGGCGAGGACCGCACGGTTCCCATCGCCGTCGCCGAGCAGCTTCCGCGTATCGCCGCCGCCATCGACGCCGTCGCCGAGCGCGCGGCCCACGGCGGCCGGCTGATCTACATGGGGGCGGGTACGGCGGGCCGGCTCGGGGTGCTGGACGCCAGCGAGTGCCCGCCCACCTTCAACACCGATCCGCACGAGGTCGTCGGGCTGATCGCGGGCGGACCGGGCGCGATGATCACATCCGTCGAGGGTGCGGAGGACTCCAAAGAGCTGGCCGCCTCCGACCTGGGCGCCCTCAAGCTCACCGCGAACGACACGGTGATCGGGATCTCAGCCTCCGGCCGTACGCCTTACGCGGTCGGAGCCGTCGAGCACGCCCGGGGGCTCGGCGCGCTCACCATCGGCCTCTCCTGCAACGCGGACAGCGCGCTGGCGGCGGCGGCCGAGCACGGCATCGAGGTGGTGGTGGGGCCCGAGCTGCTCACGGGTTCGACGCGCCTCAAGGCAGGTACGGCGCAGAAGCTCGTCCTCAACATGATCTCGACGATCACCATGATCCGGCTCGGCAAGACGTACGGAAATCTGATGGTCGACGTCCGGGCATCCAACGAGAAACTGCGCGCCCGCTCGCGCCGGATCGTGTCGCTCGCGACCGGAGCCTCCGACGCCGAGATCGAGGCGGCGCTCGCGGCGACCGACGGGGAGGTGAAGAACGCCATCCTCACCATCCTCGGCGCGGTGGACGGACCCAAGGCGGCGAGCCTGCTCGCCGAGTCCCGTGGCCATCTGCGGGTCGCGCTCCAGGCGGCTCACGGGTCCACGGCCACCTGATCGCGGACATGCCGTGGGCTGCGGCGGGTCGGCCCGTGTTAGCTTGTTTCATGTTCATCGAACATCGAATATAGGAGCCGACACGCATGACCACTTCGGCAGCACCCACACCCTTCGCCGATCAGGTGGTCATCGTGACGGGAGCCGGTTCCGGGATCGGGCGCGCCGCCGCCCTGGCGTTCGCCGAGGCGGGCGCCCATGTCCTCGGCGTCGGGCGCCGCAAGGACGCCCTCGACGGGACGGCCGCGCTACACCCGGCCGTCATACCGATGTCGGCCGACGTCAGCGAGGACGGCGGGCCCGAGGAGGTCATCGAGGCGGCCGTCCGCCGCTGGGGGCGTCTCGACACCCTGGTCAACAACGCCGGGGCGTTCACCGCGATGCCGCTGGCCCAGGTCAGCGCGGCGCGTGTGCGGCAGTTGATGGCCGTCAACGTCGTCGCGCCGAGCGTCCTGGCGAGCGCCGCGCTGCCGCACCTGAAGGCGTCTCAGGGCTCGATCGTCAATGTCTCCAGCACCTTCGGACACCGCCCCGTCGCCGGAGCCGCCCACTACGGAGCCTCCAAGGCGGCCCTGGAGCAGCTCACCAGAAGCTGGGCGCTGGAGCTGGCGCCGGACCGTATCCGCGTCAACGCCGTCGCACCCGGCCCGACCGAGAGCGAAGCCCTCAGCGCCTCCGGCCTCCCGGCCGACGCGGTCGAGCGGATCAAGGCCGACGAGGCGACGACCATTCCGCTGGGACGGAGGGGCGAGCCCGCCGAAGTCGCCTCGTGGATCGTGCGCTTCGCCGACACGCGGTCGGCGTGGGTCACCGGCCAGGTCCTCACGGTCGACGGCGGTCTGGAACTGCTCTGACCCCCACCCCGCGCGGGCCCTCCCATGTATCTTGACGTCAAGATTTCATCGGACGAGCGGAGGGCACCATGCGGCTGCACTGGTGCGAGGTCGAGCTACGCCAACGCGACACATGGCGCGTGGCAGATCACGGCTTCGACGCCATACCGGCTCTCGTCGTCGCCGTCGAGCACGACGGAAAGGTCGGAATCGGCGAAGCCCCCGCCTTCCGCGTCACGCGCTACAACTCCGAACTCTCCACCATGCGGGCGGCGCTGGAAGACCTGCGCCCCTGGCTCGCGACCACCGAACCCGGCCCACCCGGGCCGTTGTGGCCGGCCTTGCGCGCCCAACTCGCCGAGCACCCCTTCGTACTCCACGCCGTGGATGTGGCGCTGTGGGACCTCTGGGGCAAGCTCCAGGACCGGACGGTACGAGCGCTGCTCGGTACGGACGGCCCCGTACGCACGGTCACCGCGTACAGCATCGGCCTCGACGAGCCGCGCACCATGCTGCGCAAGATGCACGACCGGCCCGACTGGCCCATCTACAAGATCAAGGTGGCGGGCCCCGAACACCTCGACACGCTGGCCCTGCTCCGGTCCGAGACCGACGCCCCGTTCTATGTGGACGGGAACTGTTCCTGGCAACCGAAGGACATCCTGGCCGCCCTCGGGGCGATGGCCGAGTTGGGCGTGACGCTGCTGGAACAGCCGCTCCCCATCCCGCTGTGGGACGAGATGCGCGACGTACGGAAGGAGGCCGCCTTCCCCGTCATCGCCGACGAGTCGGTGACCTCGGCCGGCGACGTGCCCCGCTGCCGGGACGGCTTCGACGGCGTCAACATCAAGCTCCCGAAGCTCGGCGGCCTCAGCCCGGCCATGGACACGGCGCGCACTGCCCGTGCGCAGGGCCTGGCCATCATGGTCGGCTGCATGCCGGAATCCACGGTCGGCATCTCGGCCACCGCGCAACTGGCCGCGTGGGCCGACCACTTGGACATGGACAGCGCACTGCTGCTCCAGGACGACCCGGCCACGGGCGTCGCAATCGACGACGAGGGCCACGTACGGTTCTCCCCCGCACCGGGAACGGGCGCGCGGCTGAGGCCGGAGGTGTGGGGGCTGCTTTCGTTGGCTTGAGGCGGGGCGCATGAAGGGATCGCTGCCCCGTGCTCGCTGCTTGGCGGCGAGCTGCTGGCTGTGGTGGCGGGGAGGGTCGGTTGGGCGGGTGTGGTGGGCGCCGATGGACGGGGGAGGGTGGTGGGTTGCTGGGTGATCGGGCGGGGTGGCGCGTTGTTTTGGGGTGCGGGTTCGGGCT
>NZ_JTHL01000001.1:5278799-5281889 GCF_000818195.1 Streptomyces sp. 150FB
GCTATCACGGTCCCGGCCCACCCCGACCGCCAGCCCGAACCCGCACCCCAAAACAACGCGCCACCCCGCCCGATCGGCCAGCAACCAAGGCCTCTCCCGCGTCCATCGGCGCCCACCACGTGCACCCGCACCCCCGCCCCTCAGCCCTCCCGGACGTCCAGGTTCATCTCGTGCGCCGCGCCCTGGAGCAGCATGGACAGGCCCCGGCGGAAGCGTTCGCGTTCGGATGTGCCGGCGATGAGGCGGGAAAACGCCTCGCGGTGGTCCTTGCCGCCCAACAGGACCTGGGTGTGCGGGAATTCGCCGGTCGCGTACTGGGCTTCCGCGAAGCGGAAGGCCGCCTCGGTCGTCTCGTCCTCCGGCGCGGGGCTCGTGGCCACCGCGCGGAATTCGGCGGTTCGGAGCACGTTGCCCTGTACGTAGTCGTCGACGATGGCGAGCAGGGCGAACGTGTCCGTCGCGTTCAGGCCGGCGCCGGCCAGGGCGGCGAGTGACTGCTCGAAGTGGCGGTGGGCGTTGGGGCCCGGCTGTGCGTTCTGGAGGGATTGCAGGGCCCACGGGTGGCGCATCAGCACGTCCCAGCTCCGCTCGGCGACCGCGACGAGTGCGTCGTACCAGTGGGTCGGGAACTCGTCTGCGGGGATGAGGGCTTGGCCCATGATCGCGTCGTCCATCAGTGCGACCAGCTCGTCCTTGGTGCGGACGTAGTAGTAGAGCGTCATGGTGCCGGCGCCCAGCTCGCCGGCGATGCGCCGCATGGAGACGGCGGCGAAGCCCTCGGTGTCGGCGATGGCCAGGGCGGTCGACGCGATCTGGTCGCGGGTGAACTTCGGTCGGCGGGTACCGGGCTCGCGCCGGGTCCAGATCAGGGACGAGTCGTCGGTGCTTGCCATTCGTACACCGTACCGTTAGCTTTATTCGTACGCCGTACGACATTTTCGTAGGGGATACGAACAGGAGCGGGATCATGACGGACATCGATGTGCTGGTCGTCGGAGCAGGTCCGACCGGGCTCACTCTGGCCTGCGAACTCGCCGTACGCGGCGTCCGGTTCCGGATAGTCGACCGGGCGGAGATCTTCTTCGGCGGCTCGCGCGCCGACGGCATCCAGCCCAGAACCATGGAGGTCTTCGCCGACCTCGGGGTCCTCGACCCGATCCTGGCCGGCGGCCATCCCGACGTGCTGATGCGTGCGTACCGGGGTGACGAGGTCGTCTGGGAGGGACAGATGAGCGAGCCCGTCGAACCGACGCCGTCCGTGCCGTACCCGAACATCTGGTTCGTGCCCCAGTTCCGCACCGAGGAGGTCCTCCGCGAACGGCTCGCCGAGCTGGGGGCGCGCGTGGAGCTGTCGACCGAGCTGACCGGCTTCACCCAGGACGCCGACGGCGTGACCGCCACGCTGACAGCCGGCGGCAAGTCGGAGACCGTGCGCGCCAGATATCTCGTGGGCGCGGACGGAGGGGGCAGCACCGTACGCAAGCGGCTCGGCATCCCCTTTCCCGGCGAGACCGACGAGACCACCACGATGCTGTTCGCCGACGCGCGGATCGACGGGATCGGCCGCGACCACGGCCGGATCTGGCAGACCGGTGACGGCAGCGTCGCGGTGACGCCGCTGGCCGGGACCGAACTGTTCGTCGTGGTGGCGCCGCCACCGGCCGAGGCCGAGTCGATCCCCGGGTATCTGCGGCGGCGGGTCACCGAGGCGTCGGGGCGGGACGACATACGGGTAGGGGAGGTCACCTGGCACACCACCTGGCGGGCCAACACCCGGCTGGCGGAGCGCTTCAGGGACGGCCGGGTCTTCCTGGCAGGCGATGCCGGGCACGTGCACCCGCCGACCGGCGGTCAGGGCATGAACACGGGCATCCAGGACGGCTACAACCTCGCCTGGAAGATCGCCGCTTCGGTGGCCGGCGCCCCGGACGTCCTGCTGGAGAGTTACGAACCGGAGCGCATGGCCGCGGCGCGCACCGCGCTGGACATCAGTACGGCGCTACTGGAGAAGCACCGGCGGGGGGACGACGACGCCCACGTACGCGGCCCCGAGGTGCACGGGCTCACGCTGAACTACCGGGGCGGCCCGCTCTCTTGGGACGACCGTGGCCGAGATGACCGTGCTCGGGACGACCGTGCCGAGGCCGATACGGTCACGGCCGGCGACCGCGCGCCGGACGCGCCCGTGACCACGGCCGACGGACGGCCGATCCGGCTGTTCGAGCTGTTCCACGGACCCCACTGGACGCTGCTGGCCTTCGGCGCGACGGAGGCGGACAGTGCCTTGGCGTTGAGTGAACGGTTCGGCCCCGCGTTGCACGCCTACACCGTGATCCGGCCGGGGGAGTCGGGCGAGTCGGGCCAGGTGGCCGACCACGTGCTGACCGACCGCCTCGGGCACCTGCGGACCGGATACGGCGCGCACGACGGCACCCTGGTGCTGGTCCGCCCCGACGGCTACCTCGGGCTTGTGGCCGCCGGCCCCGGCGGCGTCGAGCGCGTCTCCGAGTACTGGACCACCCTGTACGGCGCACCCGTCACCAAGACCGCCACGATCCCGGGATGACCGGCCGCTGACCTCCTCGGCCTCGGACTCCTCAGCCCCGGCGACCCCAGCCCTCGCCTCCTCAGCCTCGCCGCCTCTGTGAACGCCACACCAGGAACAGCGCCGAAGCCACCGCCGCCGTACGGACCACGACCGGCCAGGTGTCCTGGAGCGCCGGGCCCATTCCGTCCTTGGGGATCAGCTCTCCCCAACGGCCGTTCATCCGCCCCCACAGCCAGACCAGGCCACCCGCGACCGACACGCCCGGGAGCCAGAAGACGGCCAATTTCGCTTCCGTGCGCGACAGCGTGCGCGAGGCGTACGCCAGCAGCCAGCCGCCCCCCAGGGCCAGCCAGGAGCCGAGGAACGCGCCCGCGACCAGCAACGCGGCAGCCACCAGCAGGAACGGGCTGGACAGGCCGAGCCCCCTGCCCCTCGCAGACCCCCCGTCGACCGCCGCTCCATCGCCGCCGCCCCGACGCCGCCGCAGCCGGAGCACCCCGAGCAGCCCACGCCCCCGGCCAGCCTTCTCCACCACAGGCGGT
>NZ_JTHL01000001.1:5282243-5324462 GCF_000818195.1 Streptomyces sp. 150FB
CCGCGTATCCGCGTCCGCCACCATCTCGGCCGTGTCCGGGGTCCCGGACACCGCCCACGGCGGTCGCTCGATCAGATCGGGGATCTCCAGACCCCCCACGAACCCGGGCACGTCCACCTCGCCGGCGAAGCCGCCGCCCGGGCCGCCGCTGAAGCCGCCGCCCGGCCTGCCGCCGCTCCTGCGGCCCTGCTTGGTGTCCGTACCCTCCGTGCCGTCCGCACCGTCCGCGCCCTCCGACCCGAGGCGCCACCAGTCCGGCTCCGTGTCGGGCCGGGCCTGGGACGGCCCTCCCAGGCCCGAAAAGCCCAGCAGCCCCGAGATCCCGCCCCCGGTGCCCAGCTTCCCCATCTTCGGCATGCCCTGCCCCCACGGCGGCGCCGGAGCTTCAGCGCCGGCCCCGGACCCCGCGCCCGCCTTACCCGCAGGCTCCCCCTTCGTGGCGCCCTTCGCCTCCCCGGGGTCCACCACCCGCCGCGCCGTCCGCTGCTCCGGTACGGCGGGCGCCGGCGGCTCGGGCTCGGGCTCCGACCAGGTGTCGTCCGTGTCGCCGGGGTAGCCGGGGTAGCCGGAGACCGACCGTACGAGTACCTCCGGGTCGCCCAGCCGCCCCAGGATGCGGCGTACCGTCGCCGGGCTGTCGCTGCCGAACTTCCCGCGCTGTTTGTCGATCTCGTTCCGCAGCGACGAGACCAGCCTCATGCGCGTCCCGGACGGCAACTGGCGCTGCTGCGCCACGTCCCCGACGCGGCTCAGATAGTCGTAGACGAGCTGATCGCTCTCGATCCCCATAGCCTGCACAGCCCTTCCCGACAGCCGTCAACCGCCCGATGATCAGCCTCACGACACCTTCTCGCGATGGTGTCGGAGTCATCCCGCCACGTCCAGTACGAAACCCCCACCACCCGTACCGGGCGCCCGCCCGACAACGGCCCGCCCAATGCCCTCACCCGCCCACCCGAAACACCCTCGGGAAACACCCCCGAGATTCGCCCCGACCACCCCTCAGCCGCGAGCGACGGCCTCCGCGGCCCCCCGCAGGGGCTACCTTGGGGCGGATGGGGACAAGCGAGCCCAGCGAGCCCGAGCAGGAGGCGCACGTGTCACAAGGAACCGGTGGTACGCCACCGCGCACGCTCGCGGAAGCCCTGCGCACCCAGGACGACGAGTCACTCGCCGCCCTGCTGCGCGCCCGCCCTGATCTGCTCTCACCCGTACCGAACGACCTGTCCCAGCTCGCCACCCGGGCCGGCACCCGCGCCTCCGTCGTACGGGCCATCGAGCGGCTCGACCGCTTCACCCTCCAGACCGCCGAGGCGCTCGCCGTCGCACCCGAGCCCGCGCCGTTCGAGACGCTGCGCGCGCTGCTCACCGGCGACGAGGGGGACCCGCGGGTCGAGGCCGCGCTCCCCGTCGCCGTCGCCGCCCTCCGCGACCAGGCGCTGATCTGGGGCGGGAACGACCGGCTGCGGCTCGTGCGTACCGCCCGCGAGCTGCTCGCGCCCTCCCCGAACCACCCCTCGCCCACCGGTCTCGGACCGACCGTCGCCGAGGCCACGACCGGCATGTCGCCGGGCCGTATCCAGGAGATCCTGACCGCCGCGTGGCTGGCGTCCACCCATGACTCGGTCTCCGCCGTCGCCGCGCTCACCGAGCTGTTCACCGACCGCACCCGGATGGCCGCGCTGCTCGACACCGCGCCCATGGAGGCACTGTCCGTCCTGGACCGGCTGGTGTGGGGGCCGCCGTACGGGGAAGTCACGTCCAGCCCCACCCCTCCCGTCCAGTGGCTGCGCGACCGCGGCCTGCTGCTGCCCGCCTCCACCCGTACCGTCGTCCTGCCGCGCGAGGTCGCGCTGCATCTGCGCGCCGGGCGCGCCCACCGGATCGTCGAGCCGGTCGCGCCCCCCGTCGCCTCCCGCGCCGAGTACGGCGCGCAGGTCGTGGACAGTACGGCGGCGGCCCAGGCCTTCACCGCCCTCGGCACCATCGAGGAGCTGGCCAAGGACTGGAACGAGGGCGGCCCGAACGTCCTGCGCGCCGGCGGTCTCTCCGTACGCGACCTCAAGCGCACCGCCACCGCCCTCGACGTCACCGAGACCGTGGCCGCCTTCTGGGTCGAACTCGCCTACGCGGCCGGTCTGATCGCGGCCGACGGCGAGCACGACGAGCGGTACGCGCCGACCCCCGCCTACGACGACTGGCAGGAGCTGCCCGACCCCCGCAAGTGGGCGCGTCTCGCCACCGCCTGGCTGACGGCGACCCGCACCTCGGGCCTCGTGGGCAGCCAGGACAGCAAGGGCCGCACGCTCGCCGTCCTCGGCCCCGACCTCGACCGGGGTCCAGCGCCCGAGGTGCGCCAGCGGGTTCTCGCGCTCCTCGCCACGCTCCCCGAAGGCGCCTCGCCCGAGCCCGACTCGCTGCTCGCCCGGCTGCGCTGGGAACGACCGCTGCGCACCGCCGCCACCGCAGGACGGCCGGAGGACCTGCGTACGCGGCTCGCCGCCTGGACGCTCACCGAGGCCGAGATGCTGGGGCTCACCGGCCGGGGCGCGCTCTCCTCCCAGGGGCGCGCGCTGCTCATGCCCGCGCCGTACGCCCCCGACGGGAACGTCACCACCGCCACCGATCTCGACGCCGCCGCCCAGCGCGCCGCGCAGGCCCTGGCGCCGCTGCTGCCCGAGCCGCTCGACCACGTACTGCTCCAGGCGGACCTGACGGCGGTCGCGCCGGGGCCGCTCCTGCGGCCGCTCGCCGACCTGCTGTCCGTCGCCGCCGAGGTCGAGTCGAAGGGCGGGGCGACGGTCTACCGCTTCACGCCAGGATCCGTACGCCGCGCGCTGGACGCCGGCCAGTCGGCCTCCGATCTGCACGAATTCCTCAAGACGCACAGCCGTACGCCCGTACCGCAGCCGCTCAGCTATCTCATCGACGACGTGGGCCGCAAGCACGGTCATCTGCGGGTGGGCAGCGCTTCCGCCTATGTGCGCTGCGACGACGAGGCACTGCTCGGCGAGATCCTCGCCGACAAGCGGTCCGCCGCGCTGCGGCTGCGCCGTATCGCGCCCAGCGTGCTCGCCGCCCAGGCCGATCCGGGCGCGCTGCTCGACGGGCTGCGCGCGATGGGGCTCGCGCCGGCGGCCGAGTCGGCGGAGGGCGATGTACTGCTCACCCGGGCGCACGCCCACCGCGCTCCGGCGCGCACGGCGCCCGTGCCCGTACCCGACGGGCCGCCCGCGCCCGACGCGACGCTGCTGAGCGCGGCCGTACGGGCGATCAGAGCCGGCGACCTGGCGTCGACGGTCGTCCACAGAACGCTGCCCGCGCCGTCCGGCCCCTCCTCCGCCGGGTCGGCCTCCGGCGGGTCCTCGGACCGATCGGCTTCGGGGGGCGGCGACCTGCCCCGTACCACCCCGGCGGAAACCCTGGCGACGGTGCAGGCCGCGGCCATGACCGGCTCGGCCCTGTGGATCGGTTACGTCAACGCCGACGGCGCCGCCAGCCAGCGGGTGATCGCGCCCGTCCGGGTGGAGGGCGGCTATGTGACGGCGTACGACCACACGGCCGACGAGGTCCGTACGTTCCCGCTGCACCGCATCACCGGAGTCGCCGAACTCGCCGACGAGGGCGACCAGGTCGGCGGCCCGGCGGGCGGCTCAGCGCGCGGTCAGGCCGGCGGGTCTAGCCCACGTACCCGATGAGCTTGGCCATGTTCGCGACGTACGCGGACGAGCTGATCCCCATCGGGTGGTCGGTGGGCTTGTAGGGCGGCTCCAGCGGAGGGTCCTGCGGGTTGTACGGCGAGGTGTCGCGCAGGTCCCCGACGTTCTTGCTCATGTACGCCATGCCGTCGTACGGCTTCGTCGAACCCGGCCCCTGGTAGGGGTTGGTGACCGCGTCGATCGGGGTCAGCCAGTAGTCCTTGTCCCCGAGACCGGTGGGGCCGCTCACCAGCGCCTCGGCCTGCGCGTCCGTCACCTCGGGCAGCGGCAGCGGTGCGTCGCGCAGCAGGTCGGACAGTTGGAGGTCGCGGATCGAGAAGTAGCGCGGCAGCGGGATCTGTTGGCCGTGGGCGGGCCGGGCGAGCGGTGAACGGGCGCGCAGGTCGGCGACTTGGGCGGGAGTCAGCGCGGTGAGTTCCTCGTACGTCTCGCGCAGACCGTCCAGGTCGACCGCGCGTCCCGAGGAGTAGTGGCTCAGGGTGTTCTTGTGGTCGTAGTCGTAGAAGTAGGCGCCGTTGCGGATGTTCGAGCCGAAGCGGTGGGTGAACATCGGGCGGTTCGTGCCCAGTTCGACGAAGGTCGGGTGGGTGCTGCTCGCCAGGAGCGGGTTCTCCGCTTTCTGACGATCCGTCAACTTGCAGCTCTCGAACCACGCGAGGGCTTCGGGGACGCGGGCGAGGTAGGCGTGGTCGCCGGTCAGCCTGAAGTAGTGGAAGAGCTGGAGCACGTTGGTCTGCGTGGTGTGGGTGGCGAGGGCGCGCGGCTCGTACGACCTGGCACCGGCCGGGGCGCCGGCGGGCCGGCCGCCCTTGGCGCGTGAGAGGTGCTGAAGTCCCCAGCCCGCCGCGGGTGCCGGCTGCTGCATACGGCGCAAGCAGCCCATCGCGCGCGTCACCGGGCCGATGAGATCGCGTCGGCCGAGCGCCGATACGCACATCAGCAGGAACTTGATGTTCTCGCCCAACACATCGTCGTTGAAGGTGACTTGCTGGGTGTAATCGCCGTCGGCCATGCCGTGCTGGACGTCCTTCGGCAGCCATGAGGGCCGGTCCTCGGGCCAGGGCATCCGGCTGACGGCGCCGGAGAACGCGGGGTAGCGCTGCGGCCAGCCGCCGTCGACGGTCCCGCCGCTGAACTGGGCGCCGAGAATGAAGGAGATGGCCCGGTCGAGCGGCTTCTTGAAGCGCGGGTCGCGGCGCTCCACGTACAGCCGCAGGATGAGCTGCGCGGCGGCCGAGGTGCCGGCGTCGTCGAAGGTCGCGTTGCCGTAGTAGTGCTGGAACTCCTCCAGCCGCCAGCCGTTGGCGCCGATCGTGTCGTACCAGTCCCGGAGGGATTCCTCTCCGGCGAAGTCATGGATGTAGTTCCAGCCCCCGACGGGGAGTTGGGCTTCGGCAAGGGCGAGACCGGTGCGGACGGCGGCCCGGTGGAAGACCTCGTCGCCGGTGGCGTGGTAGGCGTCGAGCATGCTGTGGCCGACGGACGGGGTTCCGGGCGGCTGGACCCAGCACATGGTGCGCTTGGCCTCCATCTCGCCCCAGGTGACGGAGAGATCGGGGAGGTAGTTCCAGACGTACGCGCCCCTGTACGAGACGGTCCCGTCCATGAACGCGGCGGCGCGGCGCATCGCGGCGACGGTCCGGGCGTGCGTACCCGTACGGGAGTCGGCACCGGTACGGGTGGAGGTCGCCGCGGCGGCGGTACCGGCTCCGAGTGCGGCGGGGGCGGCGGCCAACAGCGGTGCGGTGACGGCGAATTGCTGGAACGTGCGGCGGCTCAGGGGCTTCTTCATGCGACGAAGTGCCTTCCTCAGGTGGATGGCCGAAGCGGTTCAGCGGGCTGAACGCGGGGGCTTCGTTACATCAAGGGAAGGTAGTGACGCGGCCCACAGGGGACAAGTATGTGGACAGAGTTTTCTTATAAGAACGCGATTTTCTTATAAGACGGCGCAACGGGAAGGGGCGGCGGGACAGCTACCTGGCTGTCCCGCCGCCCCTTCCCGTAGGCGGTGTTATCGGCGTCCGGTTACCGGCGTCTGGCGAGCCTCCCGAGCCGATCCGACCACGAGGCGTCACCTTTTGCGGCGCCGGACTTGGTCATGCTCGGCCTGCGCGTACCGGAACCCGTACCCGTACGTGTCTTCGTACCGGCCTTCGTACCGGCCTTCGTACTGGCCTTGGGGGCGGCCTTCGGGCGCGACGGCGAACCGGCGCCCCTCTCATCCCTCTCCACCACCGGAGCCGGAGCCGGAGCCGAAGTCGAAGCCCTCGACGGCACCCGCGGCTCACCCAGCGCGTGATACTTGCGCCCGATCCGCCGCCCCAGCAGCAGATACCCGAGCAGCGCGCCCGTGGTGTTCATGATCACATCGTCCACATCGAACGCACGGCCCTCGATGACCGCGCCCTGCACCAGCTCAATCAGCACCATCACCACGGCCGCCAGCAGCACCACGCGGATCATGCGCAGCTTGCGCGACACCAGCACCGGGAGGATCAGCCCGAAGGGCACTCCCATGAGGATGTTGCCGCCGACCTGCTTGCAGGCGGCGAGGAACGTGTAGTCCTCCGCGTACTGTCGCAGCGAGTGACCGGGGCGCAGGTTCGACCCGGCGATGTCGGCGGAGGCGGGGGACGGTGTCAGTGTCAGCTCGGCGAGGGCGACGGCGAAGGCCGCCAGAGCGACAAACGCGACCACAAGGATGAGTATCCGTAATACGGTTCGGCCCCACGAAACTGTAGCCGGGGCGGTATTCCCGGTCTCGGACCCTTCCGTTTCTGCGGTCATAGCACCTTGGTGCCCCGGGACCGGCTCGACATGCACGCGAGGGCGCATGGCTGTGAACGGACCTCGCTGACCTGCGTGCCCTTATGGCGACATGGGCAGATTCGTGGGCCGGTGCGGGTGGCGATGCGGGCGGCCGTGCGGGCGGCGGTGCGGGTGGCGGTCCCGGCAGCGGCACAGCTCCGCCGCCGGGCTCACGGGAGCCCAGGCCCTGGTCACCCCTTTGTGAGGCACACTGGACGTTTGGCATACGGAAAGGGCGCAGGCTGTGAATGGACCTCTCATCGTCCAGAGCGACAAGACATTGCTGCTCGAAGTCGACCACGAGCAGGCTGACGCCTGCCGCCGCTCCATCGCGCCCTTCGCCGAACTCGAACGCGCTCCGGAACACATCCACACCTACCGGCTGACGCCGCTCGGCCTGTGGAACGCCCGCGCGGCCGGGCACGACGCCGAGCAGGTGGTCGACGCACTCGTCGAGTTCTCGCGTTATCCGGTGCCGCACGCCCTCCTCGTCGACGTCGCGGAGACGATGGCCAGGTACGGGCGGCTGACGCTCTCCAAGCACCCCGTCCACGGGCTGGTCCTGACCAGCACCGACCGGCCGGTGCTGGAGGAGATCCTGCGCTCCAAGAAGGTCGCGCCGCTGGTCGGCGCCCGGCTGGACCCGGACACCGTCGCCGTACACCCCTCAGAGCGCGGCCAGATCAAGCAGACCCTGCTCAAGCTGGGCTGGCCGGCCGAGGACCTCGCCGGTTACGTCGACGGCGAGGCGCACGCGATCGAGCTGGACGAGACGGGCTGGGCGCTGCGCCCGTACCAGAAGCAGGCCGTCGAGAACTTCTGGCACGGCGGGTCCGGGGTGGTCGTGCTGCCCTGCGGCGCGGGCAAGACGCTGGTCGGCGCCGGGGCGATGGCGCAGGCGAAGGCGACGACGCTGATCCTCGTCACCAACACCGTCTCGGCCAGGCAGTGGAAGCACGAGCTGGTGAAGCGCACCTCGCTGACGGAGGAGGAGATCGGCGAGTACAGCGGTACGAGGAAGGAGATCCGGCCGGTCACCATCGCCACGTACCAGGTGCTCACGACCCGGCGGAAGGGCGTCTACCAGCACCTGGAGCTGTTCGACTCCCGTGACTGGGGCCTGATCCTGTACGACGAGGTGCACCTGCTGCCCGCGCCCGTCTTCAAGTTCACCGCCGACCTCCAGGCCCGGCGGCGGCTCGGCCTGACCGCGACCCTCGTACGCGAGGACGGCCGCGAGTCGGACGTCTTCTCGCTCATCGGTCCCAAGCGGTTCGACGCGCCGTGGAAGGAGATCGAGGCGCAGGGCTACATCGCGCCCGCGGACTGTGTCGAGGTACGCGTCAATCTCACGGACAGCGAGCGGCTCGCCTACGCGACCGCCGAGACCGAGGAGAAGTACCGATTCTGCGCGACGACGGCGACGAAGCGGAAGGTGACGGAGGCGCTGGTCGCCAAGCACAAGGGCGAACAGACGCTGGTCATCGGGCAGTACATCGACCAGCTCGACGAGCTGGGTGAGCATCTGGACGCGCCGGTCATCAAGGGTGAGACGAGCAACGCGCAGCGCGAGAAGCTCTTCGACGCCTTCAGGCAGGGCGAGATCTCGGTGCTCGTCGTGTCGAAGGTCGCGAACTTCTCGATCGACCTGCCGGAGGCGACGGTCGCGATCCAGGTCTCGGGCACGTTCGGGTCACGGCAGGAGGAGGCGCAGCGCCTCGGGCGGGTGCTGCGTCCGAAGGCGGACGGCCATGAGGCCCGCTTCTACTCGGTCGTCGCACGCGACACGATCGACCAGGACTTCGCCGCGCACCGGCAGCGGTTCCTGGCCGAGCAGGGGTACGCGTACCGGATCGTGGACGCGGACGAGCTGCTCGCGGGGAACTGAGGCCGTAGTACGGGCCGGACGGTGCCGGGCGGTGCGGTGCCGGGCGGTGCGGTGCTCAGCGTTCCTTGGTGCCCGCCTCCTCCGTCTCCGTGAACTCCCCGAGAACGGCCACGCTGAACGCGGCGGTCAGGAAGACCTTGACCGCGCGCAGCGCGCCGCCGACGCGGTGCGTACGTACGTCGGTGGGGTGCTGGCCGGCGCCGGCGGGGGTGGTCGCAGCCGCGCCGTCGGTGGGGGTGAGAGTCGCTGTCGTCATACGTTCATTGTGGTTTTCGGGCAGGGCTGACACATCGCTCCCCGGACGGAACCCTAAGATCGACCATGTACTACTTGAGGCATACCCGACCCCCTACGGGATGGATGATCCGGTAGGTCTCGCATACGTCCCTGAGACGGTCCCCAGGGCCCCCGTCGCTTCTGCCGTCTCCCCCCGGTCGCGGAAAACCATTCGCCTCGCGGTCACCCGCTGGCTACAATCGCCCACCTTGCCCGCGCTCCTCGATGAGCGCCGCCGTCCGGACGGAAACCGGACGGCTGCCATGACGTGATTCCGCGCCGACCGACCGCCGCTGCCCCTTGTTCGCCGGGCCGGCGGCCCGTCGGTGTGCGTACAGCCACAGCCCGGAGGCAACACCGTGCCCGCGCACGCCCCTGAGACCGACCCTGAGTCCGACCCCGAAACCAACCCCGAGACCGCCCCTGAGTCAACCGGGACCATCCCCGGGTCCACTCCCGAGTGGACCGCCGACCCGCTCGCGCGCGAGCGCGCCCATCTCGGCTCCTCGCGCGCCGCCCTCACCGCCATGCGCGAGGACGCCCAGTCCCTCGACATCAAAGATGTCACCGCGAACTGGGTCAACGCCGCCGTCCTCGGATTCCAGATCGAGGAGCGCATCAAGGCCCTCGCCGACCTGTCCCACACCCCGCTCTTCTTCGGCCGCCTCGACTACCTGCACACCGTGGGCGGGGAGTACGCCGAAGGCGCCGAGGGAGACCGCTTCTACATCGGCCGACGCCATGTCCACGACGCCAACGGCGATCCGATGGTGATCGACTGGCGCGCGCCCGTCTCCCAGCCGTTCTACCGCGCGTCCAGGAAGGACCCGCTGGACGTCGCGCTCCGCCGGCGCTTCGGCTACACGGCCGGTGACCTCACCGCGTACGAGGACGAGCACCTCTCCGACCCGACCGAGGCGGCTCAGACCAGCCGGCTGCTCCAGACCGAGATCGAACGTCCCCGCGTCGGCCCCATGCGCGACATCGTCGCGACGATCCAGCCAGAACAGGACGAGATCGTACGGTCGGACCTCAGCGGCAGCGTCTGCGTGCAGGGAGGCCCCGGTACGGGTAAGACGGCCGTCGGACTGCACCGTGTCGCCTACCTGCTGTACGCGCACCGCGAGCGGCTCGCCCGTACCGGCACGCTGGTCATCGGGCCGAACGCGTCCTTCCTCCACTACATCGAGCAGGTGCTGCCCGCGCTGGGCGAGCTGGATGTCAGGCAGTCGACGGTCGACGCGCTGGTCGGCGGCGCCGTGGACGTACGGGGGACGGACGAGGCGGCCGCCGCCGTGATCAAGGGCGACGCGCGCATGGCGGAGGTGCTGCGGCGCGCGCTGCGTTCACACGTGTCGATGCCGACCGAGCCGGTGGTGGTCGTGCGCGGCTCGCGGCGGTGGCGGGTGCCGGCGTACGAAGTCGAGGAGCTGGTCACGCAGTTGCTGGCCAGGGACATGCGCTACGGCGCCGCGCACGACGCGTTGCCGCAGCGCATCGCGCACGCCGTACTCGTACGGATGGAGGAGGCGGGCGAGGCGCCGGACGACCGGGTGCAGGACGCCGTGGCGCGTAACCCCGCGGTGAAGGCGGCGGTCAAGGCGGTCTGGCCGCTGGTCGATCCGGCGAAGCTGGTGCTGCGGCTGCTGTCCGACCCGGAGTTCCTGGCGGCGCACGCCGAGGGGCTGCTGACGGAGGACGAGCAGCGGACGATTCTGTGGGCGAAGCCGGCGCGGAGTCTCCGGTCCGTGAAGTGGTCGCCCGCCGACGCCGTGCTGATCGACGAGGCGGGCGACCTGATCGCCCGTACCCACTCGCTCGGGCATGTGGTGCTCGACGAGGCGCAGGATCTGTCGCCGATGCAGTACAGGGCGGTGGGGCGGCGCTGCTCGACGGGCTCGGCCACGGTCCTGGGCGATCTGGCGCAGGGCACGACACCGTGGGCGACGGGGAGTTGGGCGGAGGCGCTGCGGCACCTCGGCAAGTCGGAGGCGGTGGTGGAGGAGTTGACGGCCGGCTTCCGTGTGCCGCGCGAGGTGATCGCGTACGCGTCGCTGCTGCTGCCCGCGATCTCGCCGGGGCTCGCTGAGGTGGAGTCGGTGCGGGAGTCGCCGGGATCGCTGTCGGTGCGGTCGGTGCGGTCGGTCGGGTCGGTCGGGTCGGTCGGGTCGGTACGGTCGGTAGGAGAGGCCGACGACGGCGGCGGTGCGGCCGGTTCCGGCGCGGGGGACCTGGCCGACCTCGACGCGGCGGTGGTCGTCGCGTGCGTGGAGTCGCTGGAGCACGAGGGCTCGACGGGCCTGATCGCGGCCGACGCGCGGATTCCGGCGCTGGCGGCGGCGCTGGACGCGGCGGGTCTGGCGTACCTCTCGCCCGGAGAGGAGACGACGGCGGAGTCACGGCTGACGCTGGTACCCGCCTCGCTGGCCAAGGGACTTGAGTACGACTACGTGGTGCTGGACGAACCCGCCGCCGTGGTGGCGGGCGAACCGGACGAACGAACGGGCCTGCGGCGGCTCTACGTCGCGCTGACGCGAGCGGTGTCGGGGCTGATCGTGCTGCACGCGGCGCCGGTACCTGAGGCGTTGAGGCCGGTGTAGTGGCCCGCGTGCGGGTGGTGTGCGGTGGCACGCGGTGGCGTGCGGTGGCGCGGTCATCCGGTGCGACCGAGGCAGGAGACCTCGTGGGACTCGCCCTGTGTGTGCCGTCTTCAGCAGGACGGCACACAACAGCGTTGGAAGCGCCCGGAGTTCGCGTGCGCGGGCGGCGGAGTTGACCGCTCACGCGGGTGCGCGTTGTGGTACCTGCCGACTTCGCGGACGTTACCTGCTGTGTCGGGAGTGCTGCACCCGATGTACACGCATGGCTTGTGCATGACATGCGGAAGGAATCCCTTTTCCGGCACTCGGTGTGGGCACGTGGTTGCTCTGTGGCACCGACCCGAGTGCCTCACCTGGTCCGGCACCGGCTCGCACCACGAGCCCGTGCGTGATCGAAAAGGATTCCCTCACATGGCAGTGGCACGCACCATGAAGCGGCGTATCGCCGCGGCGATGGCCACAACGGCCGCCGTGGCGACCGCGGTTGGCACCCTCTCCGCACTCCCCGCCCAGGCCGCACCGGCCCAGGGCACCGTGCTGGGAGCGAACTCCGCGGAAGCCGTTCCCGGCAGCTACATCGTCACCCTCAAGAAGGACGTCGGCTTCAAGGCGACCGCCTCGCGCGGCAAGAGCCTGATCTCCGAGTACGGCGGCACCGTCAAGCGGACCTTCACCTCCGCCCTCAACGGCTATACGGCGAAGCTCACCAGCGCCGAGGCCAGGAGACTCGCGGCTGACCCGGACGTCGCCTCGGTCGAACAGGACCAGAAGGTCCACGCCCTCGGCACCCAGACCAACGCCCCCTGGGGCCTGGACCGGATCGACCAGGCCAACCTTCCGCTGAGCGGCACGTACACCTACCCCGACAGCGGGGGCAGCGGCTCGACCGTGTACGTCCTGGACACCGGTGTGCGCATCACGCACCAGGACATCGCGGGCCGGGCCTCGTACGGGTGGGACTTCGTCGACAACGACGCCACCGCACAAGACGGTTACGGCCACGGCACTTTCGTCGCCACTGTCACGGCGGGCACCACCTACGGCGTGGCCAAGAAGGCGAAGATCGTCGCCGTCCGGGTCCTCGGCAACGACGGTTCCGGCACGACCGCCGGGGTCATCGCGGGCGTGGACTGGATCACCGCCAACCACGTGGCGAACTCCGTCGCCAACGTCTCCCTCGGCGGCGGTGCCAGCACCACATTGGACACAGCGGTGCAGAACTCCATCGCCTCCGGCGTGACGTACTCGATAGCCGCGGGCAACTCGGGCGCCCTGGCGTCTGCTTACTCCCCGGCACGGGTCACGCAGGCGATCACCGTCGGCGCGACCACGAAGACCGACGCGCGGGCCGGCTACTCCAACTACGGCTCCACGGTGGACCTCTTCGCGCCCGGTTCCGGCATCACGGCGGGCTGGAACAGCTCCGACTCCGCCACCTACACCGGCGACGGAACGTCCTTCGCCGCCCCGCACGCCTCCGGCGCGGCAGCCCTCTACCTGACGGCACACCCGGGCGCGTCCCCGGCGACCGTCGGTGCCGCTCTGGTGAACGGCGCGACCAACGGCGTCCTCAGCGGCGTGGGCTCCGGCTCGCCCAACAAGCTGCTGAAGCTCGTTCCGTAAGACCGCACCTCGGCGCCGAACGGCTCAGGTGACAGGCAGGCCCCGCGCGTTCGACCCGCGCGGGGCCTGCCCCTGGACATCATTCCCGCTTCCGGCGCTCGGGAGGCCGACGTCTTGATGCCGGTCATGCTCTTTGTGCCGGTTACGACGGGACGCTGTCACCCTCCGGCAAGGTCAGGCCCTGCCGGAGCTGGCTCTCGGCGGTGGCCACGATCGTCTCGCTGACGTCCCGGGGCTCCCAGCCCAGCGTCGAACGGGCCTTTTCGTTGCTGATGACGGGGATCCGGCCCCGTAGAGCCGCGGCATCGCGCAATGCCGGCTCGGTCTTCGCCGCCTCGCGGACCTGCTCGACGGTCAGTTCGGCGGAGGGCAGCAGACCGGCCGCTGCGGGGAAGTGCTCCCGCAGGATCTGTGCCATGCCGAAGAAGCTGATCGAGGATCCGCTGACGGCGATGAAGCGTTCGCCCGCGGCCTTCGGGTGCACCATGGCCCGCAGATGCAGGTCCACCACGTCGCGCACGTCGACGACACCGAAGTACATGACGGGCACCACCGGCATCTGCCCGGTCAGCATGCCCCTGACCAGGCCGACCGAGCCGGAGGGCCGGTTGCCCAGTTGGGGGCCGAAGATACCGGTGGGGTTGACGACCGTCAGCTCGATGTCCCCGTGGGTGCGGGCGTAGTCCCAGGCGGCACGCTCGGCGAGGACCTTCGACTTGTGGTAGGCGGGCAGGCCCTCGGTGTCCGGGTCGGTCCAGTCCGCCTCCGAGTAGTGGTTGTCGGGTTTCAGGGTGTACCCGACGGCGGCGTACGAGGACGTCATCACGACCCGCCGGACCCCGGCCTCCCGGGCCGCGGAGATGACGCGCAGCGCGCCGTCACGGGCGGGGAGGATGACCTCGTCCTCCGTCACGGGCGGGGCGGACGGGAAGGGCGACGCGTGGTGCAGTACGTGGCTGACGCCGTCCATGGCCTCCGCCCAGCCGCCATCGGCGTCGAGGTGGGCGACGGCGAACTCCAGCCGGTCCGCCGGATCGACCTCGGCCCCACGGAGCGCCGCCAGCACCCCGGCCTCCTGCCCGGGCTCCCGGACCGTCACGCGGGTCCGATACCCCTCGCGCAACAGCCGGGCGACCGAGTGGCCGCCGACGAAGCCGGTACCACCTGTGACCAGTACCGTTCCGCTCTCGGAGGGAGCGGCGGTGCGATCTTCTGTGCTCATCTGGCTCAGTCCCTCAGTGTGTGAATCGCTCCACCACGCGCATGACGTCCTCGACCGCGCGGTTCTCGGAGTCCGCGTCCCCACGGACACGGGCGTCCCACAGATCCGCCTTCCGCCGCAGATACGTCAGGCGCAGTTGAAGCTGCTCGATGTCGGCGGCCAGCTTCTCCGCCTGGGAGGAGAACAGATCCCGCTGCTCGGCAGCCGCGGAGTCCCCTTGGGCGAGCAGGTCCAGATAGCGGCGCATACCGCTGACCGTCATCCCCGCCGAACGCAGGCAGGACAGCGCCTCGACACGGGCCACGGTCGCCGGCTCGTACCGCCGATGACCGCTGGACTCGTCCCGGGCGACCGTTCCCAGCAGGCCGATCTTCTCGTAGTAGCGCAGCGTCGGTTCACTGAAACCCGACCGTCGCGCCATCTCCTGGACGGTCAGACCCGCTGTTCGCTCTCCGGTCGCTGCTGCCATGCGTGAAGCCTCCGATACTTCAAGCGCTTGAAGTCAACTCACACAGGTAGATCTTTCCGGGGAGGGCTCCACACCCCCACCCACGCCCCCCCTCACGCCTCCTGCGCTACGAGTCGATCGCCGCGCGCCAGTCGCGTACCGCCTGTGCCGACACCGGCTGTCCCCAGCCGTGCGGCCGTGCGGCGCCCCCGATGTGGAACGCGTCGATCCCGCCGGCCCGCAGCGTCGGCAGATGCTCCAGGCGCAGGCCGCCGCCGACCAGGATCCGGGGGCCGTACCCCGCGTCGCCGCGCGCCGCTGCTGCCGCCTCCGCCAGGAGTGTCGGCATGCCCTCGTCGACGCCCGCCGGTGATCCGGCGGTGAGGTACGTGTCGAGGCCGGGCATGTCGGCGAGCCGTACCCGCAGCGCCTCGCGGTCGGCGGCCCGGTCGATCGCCCTGTGGAATGTCCACCGGCAGCCGTCCAGCTCGGCGACCAGTCGCTCCACGGTCACCAGGTCGGGCGTCCCGTCCGCGTCGAGGAAACCGAAGACGAACTGGTCGGCCCCCTCCGAACGCAGCCCATGTGCCGCCTCCGTCAACGCGTCCGCCTCGGCAGGCGACCCCGCCGCGAAGCCGTCGGAGAGCCGCAGCATCACGCGCAGCGGGATGTCGACGGCCGCGCGGATCTTCGCGAAGGTCTCGCGGGGCGGGGTCAGGCCGTCCGCCGCCATGTCGGTGACCAGCTCCAGGCGGTCGGCACCGCCGCTCCGGGCCGCGATCGCGTCGTCCGCGTCGAGAGCGATCACCTCCAGGACTGCACGCTCGCTCATGGGACCCCATTCGTAGGTGTGGAGGGTGGCCGGACTCGTCCGACTGACCGGCTGGCCGGCTGATCGGCCGACCAGCCGGACGACCAGCCGGCCGACCGGCCAGTTATAGGTCTAGTCCAATGGGCCAGCCTACGGGGCGCTGCTCGGCCGGGCTTCACCGCACCCGCGCGCCTCCGCCCGTAAGTCCTTGCGATTAATACCCCATAGGGGTATAGGTAGAGGGAGAGCCATACCCCATGGGGGTAGCATGAACCCATCGGTTGATCTCAAGGAGCCTTCCCCATGAGCCTCACCAGGACCACCGGCCCCGACGTCGGTCCCGGCGCCGCCGCCGAAGTCGAATTGGCCATCGGCGGCATGACCTGCGCTTCCTGTGCCGCCCGGATCGAGAAGAAGCTCAACCGGATGGAAGGCGTCGAGGCGACCGTCAACTACGCCACCGAGAAGGCCAAGGTCAGCTACCAGGGCGCCGACCTTTCCGTGCAGGACCTGATCGCCACGGTCGAGGCCACGGGCTACACCGCCGAGGAGCCGGCCCCCATACGAACCGCCGGCGGCGGCCGGGACGCGGACGACGACGCCCGCGCCGATGCCGACGCCGAGGCGCTCAGACCGCTGCGGGAACGTCTGATCACCGCTGTCGTGCTCGCCGTACCGGTGATCGCGATGGCGATGGTGCCGGCCTTGCAGTTCGACAACTGGCAGTGGCTGTCGCTGACCCTCGCCGCCCCGGTTGTCACCTACGCCGCCTGGCCCTTCCACCGGGCCGCCTGGACCAACGCCCGGCACGGCGCGGCCACGATGGACACCCTGATCTCGGTCGGTACGTCGGCCGCGTTCCTCTGGTCGGTCTGGGCGCTGTTCTTCGGTACGGCGGGCATGACCGGGATGACGCACCCCTTCGAGTTGACCATCTCCCGCAGTGACGGCGCGGGGAACATCTACTTCGAGGCCGCCGCCGGCGTCACCGCGTTCATCCTGGCGGGCAGGTACTTCGAAGCCCGCGCCAAGCGCAAGGCGGGGGCCGCGCTGCGTGCGCTGATGGAGCTGGGCGCCCGAGAAGTCACCGTGCTGCGCGAGGGTGGCCGGGAAGTCACCGTACCCACGGGTGAGTTGAAGATCGGCGACCGGTTCGTCGTACGGCCCGGGGAGAAGATCGCCACCGACGGCGTGGTTGTCGAGGGCTCGTCCGCCGTGGACGCCTCCATGCTCACGGGTGAGTCCATGCCGGTCGAGGTCGCGGCGAGCGACTCCGTCACCGGCGCCACCCTCAATGTCGGCGGCCGGCTGGTCGTCGAGGCGACCCGGATCGGCTCCGACACCCAACTCGCCCGTATGGCACGGATGGTGGAGGACGCCCAGAACGGCAAGGCCCAGGCGCAGCGGCTCGCCGACAAGATCTCGGCCGTGTTCGTCCCGGTCGTGATCGGCCTCGCCCTCGCCACTCTCGCCTTCTGGCTCATCAGCGGCGCGGGCATGACCGCCGCGTTCACGGCGGGCGTCGCCGTGCTGATCATCGCCTGCCCCTGCGCCCTGGGGCTCGCCACTCCCACCGCTCTCATGGTCGGCACCGGACGCGGAGCCCAGCTCGGCGTCCTCATCAAGGGCCCCGAAGTCCTGGAGTCCACGCGGCGGGTCGACACGATCGTCCTGGACAAGACCGGCACCGTCACCACCGGCCGTATGACCCTGCTGGGAGTGCACACCGCCGAAGGAACCGACGAGAAGGAACTGCTGCGCCTCGCCGGCGCCCTGGAGCACGCCTCCGAACACCCCATCGCCCGCGCCATCGCCGACGGCGCCGCCGCCCGTGTCGGCACCCTCCCCGTACCGGAGGACTTCGCGAACCTGCCTGGTCTCGGCGTGCAGGGCATGGTCGAGGGCCGCGCCGTCCTCGTAGGGCGGCCGAAGCTTCTCGCCGAGTGGGAGATCCACCTGCCCGGGGAACTGGAAGCGGCCAGGCGCGCGGCGGAGGCCGCCGGCCGTACGGCGATCGCCGTGGCGTGGGACGGCGAGGCACGCGCCGTCCTCGAAGTCGCCGACGCGGTCAAGGACACCAGCCCGGAGGCGATCGCGAGACTGCGCGCCCTGGGACTCACCCCGATCCTCCTCACCGGCGACAACCAGGCAGTCGCCGCCTCGGTGGCCGCCGCTGTGGGCATCACGGGCGTCGGCGTCGGCGTCGGCCAGGTCATCGCGGACGTCATGCCGGAGGACAAGGTCGAGGTGATCAAACGCCTCCAGGCCGAAGGCCGTACGGTCGCCATGGTCGGCGACGGTGTCAATGACGCCGCGGCCCTGGCCCAGGCCGACCTCGGGCTCGCCATGGGCACCGGCACCGACGCCGCCATCGAGGCCGCCGACCTGACCCTCGTCACCGGGGACCTCAACACCACGGCCACCGCGATCCGGCTCGCCCGCCGCACGCTGCGGACGATCCGCGGGAACCTCTTCTGGGCCTTCGCGTACAACGTGGCGGCCATCCCCCTCGCGGCCGCCGGTCTCCTCAGCCCCATGATCGCGGGCGCGGCCATGGCGTTCTCCTCGGTGTTCGTCGTCGGTAACTCACTTCGCCTCCGCGGCTTCAAGGCCGTGTGAGCGGAACCTCCAACAGCCCGTCCCGCACGCCCGCTTGGTCGGTGCGCAGCCTTTGCCTCCTGCTCACCAGGACCGTGGTCCTGGTGAGCACCATGGCGAGCGACATGAAGAGAAGCGCGTTCGCGTAGACGTCCTGGCCGCTGAGCTTGTTGTCGATGCTGAAGCGGATGATGCCTTCGCCGAACCAGTGCTCGGAGCCGTACGCGAAGAGAACGCGGGCGGCGGAGAGGATGATCCAGACGAGCGCGTATCCGACGCCGCCGACCGTACGTATCTCACCGTCCCCGTCCCGACGGGCGGGCAGCAGCGCAGCAGCCACGAGCCCCGCAATGACACCCGCCCCGACTCCGGCGAGCTGAAGTGACACATCATTTCCCGTCGTCGGAAAGGAGTGCACAAAAAGCGGCACGACAATGACGACCACCAGCACGGAACGCAGCATCCGCGCGGTGGTGAGGCGGCGGCGGCCGAGGTCGGTCGCGAGAATGACGGCGAGGATGCTCACACTGGCGATCAGCGCGGTCAGGAATTGGCTCATGAACGTCCCCCGGTCCTAGGTGAATTCGATTCGCGGCACGTCCCGCCGCTGCCACCAACGCTATGGACGCCGCCTTCGACTCGGTACGACCGTTCGTCGGGCCGGCTGTCAACCGATCGGTGGACACCGGTCGGACAGCTTTGGTCAAGAGCTTGATCCGTTATGTATCCCGTTCAGGAAAGACGCTGGATCATGGGCGCGTCGCGCCCTACGGTGGCGGCCATGAGCAGTCACTCGGAAGCGCCTGTCGTGCCCGTCGAGGCCCCTGAACCCCCCTACTACGTAGCTGTCTTCACCACAGTGCGGACCCAGGAGCAGAGCGGCTACAGCGAGACCAACGCACGCATGGAAGAGCTGGTGAAGGACGTCCCCGGGTTCCTGGGGATGGACCACGCGCAGACTCCTGGCGGGCTGTCCATCACGGTCGGGTACTTCCGCGACGCCGACGCCCTCACGGAGTGGCGGACCAACGCCGAGCACCGCGCGGCGCAAAAGCGCGGGCGGGCCGAGTGGTACCAGAACTACACGCCGCATGTGGCGAAAGTGGAGCGGAGCCACGGGTTCACGCGAGGGTAGGCCCCGCGGAGCCCGACAGCGGGCTGACCAAGCGAAGTCACCTCCGGTGCGGCAAGCGTCGTCCCGCCAGGCCCTGTCCGGGTGGCAGAACGAGTACGCGCGCCATCAGCCGGTTTCAAGGACGCCCGAGCTGTGACGGACCGTTACAACCTCTTACGGCAGGCGCGGTTGGGTCTCCTCGGCACCGCCACCGCGGCGACCCTCGGGCGATCCGTCAAGGAGGTCCTGTGTCAGATGCGGGCACCGGGTTCCGGATGTCGCGATCAAGCTACCCGAATGTCACGGGAGTGTCCGGGGTACGGCCCGTCCGCAACCCCTCCAGTCCCGCTTGCCTCCTTCAACCCAGAAGGGCCCGCACCGGGTGGGCCGGCATCGGATCTACGGAGTAGCAATGCGCAGCAACAGGAAGCTTTCGGGTCTCGCCCTCCTCGCCGTGGCCGCCGGGCTGTCCCTGACGGCCTGCAACGCCACCGGCTCCATAGCCGCCGGCCCCGCGTCGTCGAGCGCCACGGCCGGCCAGGACGGCTCCTCCGACAGCGGTGCCGACACGGCGTCGCCGTCCAGCGCGACCTCCGGCCAGAGCGGCTCCTCCGGCAGCGGCAAGAGCGGCGGCTCCGGCTCCTCGGATTCCGGTTCCGGTTCTGGTTCGTCGTCCGGCAGCATGTGCAAGACCTCGAACCTCAGCATGTCCACGCAGCACGGTATTTCGGGAGAGGGGCAGGAGATTGTCCACCTCACGAACACCGGCTCCGGCACCTGCACGATGCATGGCTTCCCGGGCGTCGACCTCAAGAGCGACAGCGGTTCGGACACCGTCAGCGCCGCCCGCAGCAACTCCGACGTACCCACCGTCACGCTGGCCCCCGGTGAGAAGACCGACTTCGTCCTGAACTACGAGTTCAACAACAGCGGCGGCTCCGGCTTCACGTTCACCACCATGATCGTCACGCCGCCCAACGAGACCCACTCCAAGACCCTCGGCACGTCCGTCAACATCCCTGTCGACAACCCTGACCAGGCCTCCGACTCCGCCGGTATCCAGGTCAACGCGGTCGGCGCGGGCAAGTAGCCGGGCCTCACCCGCACGGATCTCCCAGCCACAAGACGGCCACATCGCCGCGCGCCCCGGTCAGAACGGGCCCGCGCGGCGGGTCGCCTCCCCGGCCTCAAGCCTTCGAACTCCCCCTGCCGGTGTGCAGGGTTCACGCCCTGGTCCTGGTCCCGGCCCTGCGGCCGGCGCGTGGTTGTTTGTCCGCGGGCACCTATGGTCAACGGTGACAGCGCCCGTTGACACCGGACACCCGGCGCTCCCCGCACGGCGTTGGTGCTAGGACTTGTGCCGTGCGTACTCAGACCCAAGGCGGCCCGCTGCCTGCCCCGGCGAACTACGGCCCGGAGACCGGCGGCCGGTGGTTCGGCCTCTGGGACACCTACTTCACGATCTCTTACCTGGTCACCGTCGCCTTCCTGTTGGGCTTCGACGGAGGGCTCGACGCCGGCGGTGGCGCGGTCGCCGTCGCGATCGGTGCGATGACCCTGATGGTCATCTGGTACGCGGCGCTGGGCCGGGCGCTGATGATCGACGCGGGGGAGCGGCGCTCAAGCCGCGGGGCCGTTGTTTTTGTCGGCGGGCTGCTCGTGCTGTTCGTCGTGGCCGACGCCTTCGACCTCAGGTCCTCCTTCTCGCTGTTCGCCGTGGTGCCGATGCTGATCATGAGCCTGCCCATCCGGCCGGCCCTCGCGCTCTCCATGGTGGCCAACCTCTGGCCGGTGGCCGCGGTCCTGTTCCAGGGCGGCGACCTCGACTCCGCCGTCCGCGGTGTGCTTCCGATGTCCTTGCTGGGCCTCGCGCTGTCGGTCCTCCTCGGGTTGTGGATCACTCGTGTGGTGGGGCAGAGCAAGGACCGCGGCGAGCTGATCGCCGAACTCCGCCGCACCCGGGAGAGCGTGGCCAGGCTGTCGCACGAGGCCGGGATCTCCGCCGAACGCGAGCGGCTGGCCCGCGAGATCCACGACACCCTGGCGCAGAGCCTGACCAGCGTCATCGGCCTCGTCCAGGCCGCGGAGTCGGAGGTCGAGCCCAGCCCCGACCTCGCACTCCGACATCTGGGCCTCGCCGGCCGGGTGGCCAGGGAAAGCCTGGCGGAGACGCGCGACTTCGTCGCGGCTCTCACCCCTCCGAGCCTGCGGGAGAGTTCGCTGGCTCAGGCCCTGCGCCGACAAGCCGAGACCCTGACCGCCGAGACGGGCCTCGACGTACGGTGCTCGGTCGAGGGCGTGGAGGAGCCGCTGCCGGTGGCGGTCAGCGTCGTACTGCTGCGGTCGGCGCAGGAAGCGATCGCCAACGTACGCAAGCACGCGACCCGGGCCCGGGTGGTGGAGGTGGTCGTGGCATTCGAAGGGAAGACGGATCGGGATGAGGACGTCGTCCGCCTTACGATCCGTGACGACGGCGAGGGCTTCACTCCTTTCGATGAGCAGGATGCGGTGAGCGGGCAGCAGGGTGGGTTCGGACTGCCGGGCATGCGGGCCAGGGCGGAAGAGATTAACGGAACGGCGGTCGTCAGAAGCGTTCCCGGAGAAGGCACCACCGTCGAGGTGACAGTGCCCCTGGGTGCGGGTGCGGGTGCGGGTGTTGTAGGTGTGGGTGCGGAGCCAGTGGACAGCGTGGACAGCCGGGGAGGCCGTTGATGGGTGAGGGACGGACGATCGGGGTCCTGCTGGTCGACGATCACCCGGTGGTGCGGGAAGGCTTGTGCGCGATGCTTGAGTCGGCCGACGGCATCACCGTTGTCGGGCAGGCCGGTTCCGGCGAGGAAGCGGTGACGCAGGCCGCGGCGCTGAGCCCGGACCTCGTCCTTCTCGACCTCCGGATGGGCGATATGGACGGCGTCACAGCGACCGCGCACATCCGCCGCCGTTCACCGCGGACCAAGGTCGTCATCGTCACCACCTACGAGGACGAGGCCGACATCCTCCGCGCTGTGGAGGCGGGCGCCGCGGGTTATCTCCTCAAGGGCAGCTCCCGGATCGAGCTGATCAACGCCGTCCAGGCCGCGGCCCGTGGCGAGACCGTACTCACGCCGTCCCTCGCCACCAAGCTGTTCCGGGCCAGAGGCGCCGGCCCCTCTCCGCTGTCCGAGCGCGAGTGTGAGGTGCTGCGCCTGGTCGGCCGGGGTCTGACCAACGCCGACATAGGCAAACAGCTCTTCATCGGCGAGGCCACGGTGAAGACGCACCTGCTGCGCACCTTCAAGAAGCTCGACGTGTCGGACCGGACGGCCGCCGTGCTGACGGCCATGGAGCGCGGGCTGCTGCCCTGAGGCCGTAGCCGCTGTCGCCGCACGCGGTGGCCTCGCTGGACTCGCTGGGCTCGGTGAAATCGGTGGGCGGGGGAGGACAGGGGCGAGCGGGGCGAGTTCTTTCGCTTCACGTTCATCTGCTGCGTCATGGAGGCAAAATTAGTCGACCTCGCCCATAGATGTACGAAGTTGTCCACAGCCTCGGACCTATTGTCATACCCATGCCCGACCTCGACTTGCGCAGCCGCTTCGCGACCGCCCTCCGCGCCGTCCGCCCTCTCCGCGACGCCCCCGACGCCGCCGCCGACAACGCCGCGCTCCCCGACCCGTACATCTACGCCGACGCGCTGCTCGCCCGCTGGGCCGAGCCGCAACGGCGCTACCACACCACCGATCACCTGCTCGCCGTCCTGGACCACATCGACACCCTCGCCGACCACGCGGACGACCCCGACCTCGTCCGCCTCGGCGCCTGGTTTCACGACGCCGTCTACCGCCCGGACCGTTCCGAGAACGAGGACCGTTCCGCCCGTCTCGCCGAACGCGCCCTGCCCGAAGCCGGGTTGGACCAGGACCAGACGTACGAAGTCGCCCGCCTCGTCCGTCTCACCACCACCCACGCCGCCGAGCCCGGCGACCGGAACGGCGCCGTCCTCTGCGACGCCGACCTCGCGATCCTGGCCGCCGCACCGGCCGCGTACGCCGCGTACACGGCCGCCGTACGGGAGGAGTACGCCTTCGTCCCCGAGGAGGCCTTCCGTGCCGGCCGCGCCGCTGTACTGGAGCAACTGCTCGCGCTGCCAAGGCTGTTCAGCACCCCGTACGGCGAACAGGAGTGGGAGGCACGAGCCCGCCAGAACCTGGCGGCCGAACTGCGCCAGCTCACAGCTCCCTGACCGCGCAGCGCCCTGACGGCCAGCTCACAGCTCCCTGACCGGCGGGTGGACCGGAGTTGGGTGTGGTCGGTGATCACGAGCCACGTCCAGCGGTCCGCCGCCTCGGGAGTGCGGATCTTCGAGCGGGTCCAGCCCATGGTCTGTTTGATCGTTCTGCAGCGCTGCAACGCTGCAACGAACTCGGAACCGGGAACGTCAACTTCACGTCCACGACGGGAGTGGCGCGTCCCGGCCAATCCGCCCACTCGTGTCATCCCCGATGACGCGTCCTACTCGTCAGTCGCGCCAACACCACCGGACGCGACCTGTATCGGCGCTCTGGTATGCCCCCGCCAATCGAGCTACTTTCAGATCCAAGCCGCACTTACGAGCACTACGAGCACATCGCCGCACAGGAGGAAAATTGCGCAACTTCGCTGCATCGGTCACAGGCATGACCCTCGCCCTGGGAGCCCTCTCACTCACCGTGGCTCCAACCGCCACTGCGGCAACGTCCTGTCCGTCCGGCACGGTCTGCATCCGCGAGACGAACGGCACCATCCTGGACAAGAATATCTTCCGCAGCTACGGCCCCCACAACCTGTCGAACGTCACCGGCGTGCGTGTGGTGGTCAACAACCAGACCGGCGGCGCGGCCTTCCAGCTCTGCTTGGGGTACAACGGCACGAATTGCGGCGACGAGAACAGGGATACAGGCGAATATCCGCCACACGACATGACGCCGATCAACTCGTTGTACCTCGTGAGGTGAACAACACCGAGGACAGGTGCCGGCCGGGGGGTGCCCGGTAGCGAGGCGTCCTGGTGCTTGCCGATCGTAAGGCCGCCGGAAAAGCCTCGTAGCGCGGCGTCGAGTCCGAGCGGACCGCCCAGGGACAGGGACCGCTACCCAGAAGGCCGGTCCTGATTCTCATTGCGGCACCGCCCAGGACGGCCAGGGGTCCAGCCAGATGATCGCCCCGGGAGGCCACCGCGGGAGTGGAGGAAGAGTTCGCAGCGGGCCGTGCGAATGTCCGGCCAGTGCCCAGGCATCGGCAGATCCCAGTCCTCGGGAATCTCGTCTGTCGCACTGGTCTCGGGCAGAAGGCGCATGATGCAAACGTCCCAGCTCACGCCGGGAATGTAATGACCGATACGGGCGTTCATCACTGTCATGCCAGACTCCGCCGATCGACGCGCCCGCATGCCGCTCGCCGTCTACATCCTTGGTCTCTCGGTCTTCGCCCTCGGTACAAGCGAGTTCATGCTCTCGGGGCTGCTCCCGCCCCTCGCCGAGGACATGGACGTGTCCATACCCACCGCCGGTCTCCTGATATCCGCCTTCGCGATCGGCATGGTGGTCGGCGCCCCGCTGCTCGCTGTCGTCACACTGCGGCTCCCGCGCCGCGCCACCCTCATCGCCCTGATCTCGGCCTTCGGCCTCGGCCAGGTGGTCGGCGCCCTCGCTCCGACGTACGAGGTGCTCTTCGCGTCCCGTGTCATCAGCGCCCTCGCCTGCGCGGGGTTCTGGGCGGTCGGCGCGGGAGTCGCGATCGCGATGGTGCCGCTCAACGCGCGTGCCCGCGCGATGGCCGTGATGATCGGCGGACTCTCCATCGCGAACGTACTCGGCGTGCCCGCCGGCGCGTTCCTCGGCGAAAGCCTGGGCTGGCGCTCGGCGTTCTGGGCGGTCGGCGGCGCCTCGGCGGTCGCTCTGATCGGCGTCGTCACACTCATTCCGCACATCCCCGCACCCGCTGAAAGGGCCAACCTCAAGCGGGAGTTGACCATTTACAAGGACGGTCAGGTCTGGCTCGCCGTCGCGGTGACCGCGCTCGCGGGCGGCGCCGTCTTCTGCGCCTTCTCCTACATGGCGCCGCTGCTGACCGATGTGTCGGGGCTGTCGGAGAGTTGGGTACCGACGGTGCTCGCGCTCTTCGGCGCGGGTGCGCTCGTGGGTACGGCGATCGGCGGCCGGTACGCGGACGCGCACCTCTTCGGCGTACAGATCAGCGGTATCACCACGTCGGCGATCCTGCTGGGCGTACTGGCGCTCACCGCCTCGAACGCCGTCGCTGCCATCATTCTCACCTTCCTCCTCGGCGTCTCGTCCTTCTATACGGCCCCGGCGCTCAACGCCCGTATGTTCAACATCGCCGCGGCGGCCCCCACCCTCGCCGGCGCCACGGTGACGGCGGCCTTCAACGCGGGCAATACGGCTGGCCCTTGGCTCGGCGGCGTGGTGATCGACGCGGACTTCGGATACGCGGCGACAGCGTGGGCGGGCGCGGCGATGGCGGTGGTCGGCATAGGACTGGCGGTGCTGGCGCTGCGTGGCCACCGCAGGGG
This sequence comes from Streptomyces sp. 150FB, assembly GCF_000818195.1. Classification (GTDB taxonomy): domain Bacteria; phylum Actinomycetota; class Actinomycetes; order Streptomycetales; family Streptomycetaceae; genus Streptomyces. Next base: position 5,307,898 of record NZ_JTHL01000001.1, read on the forward strand.
CCCCGGCGGTCGAGGCCGAGTGGTGGCCGGTTCGGCGGCCGGTGTTGCGTCGCTGGATGCGGCGGACACATCGGCCGCAGCGCGTTGAGGACGGTGGCCTGACCCTGCTCACCCGACAGGCAGGCCTTTGTGGCGCAGACGGTGGAGGGCGGCGAGGGCGCGGAGTTGGCGTTGTTCGTACGCCGTGCCGGGGCGTACGGATACCCAACGGCTCTGCCACTCAAGGCCGGTGGGGCGCGCGAGGTGGACGAGGGGGCCGGTGAAGCCGCGTATGACGGCGACCATCTCGTACGTACGGTCGTAGACCACCATCCCGATGCGCAGTCCCCCGGGCGGCGTCGCCGACCGAGTCCTCACCGCCCTTCCGGTACGTAGTCGGGGCAGCGCTGGGGGTTCCCGCACTGGCAGGGCGGCCAGCGCAGGGCGGCGCCGGGCATGAGATCCGCGCCTTCCGCGTCCCCCGCGCCGGGGGTGGACGCGCTTGCGGCGCGGGGCGGCAGTCGGCGCTCGTTGTCCTTGTTGTTGTCGTCGTCCGTCATTCCGTCAGTCCTCTCAATCCCTGAAGCACGCGCTCCATCAACTCCTCGGTCACTGGCGCGTATTCGCCGGACGGCCGGGCGGGAGGCAAGCGGAGGTAGCCCCAGCCGTGAACGGTGGCCGCGAGCCCGATCGGGCGGTTCGGTGACGCCGGATCGAGGACTCGTTCGCACATCGGAGGGGTATGCCTTCCGTCATCGCTTCATCACTGTCTGTGTGACAAGCATCGGCACTCGGGCATGCGCTGACCAGGCCTGGAACGTTTCATGCGTGACTGGCAACCTGCTTGTGAGGCTGACCGGGATGTTTCCGGGGGCGCACCCCACGGACTCCTGGGATGAGCCGTGCGCAGGTGCGGAGTCGGCCGAGTGGGTGGGGCGCAGGGCGGCCATCCTGTCACCAAGTGATTACTTTCTGTGTGACAAGGGTGGTCTTTCGGGCATACGCTCGCCGGAGTTGGCGCGTTTCCAGCCGGGCCTGAAAACCTAGGAGTTGAACGTATGAGCGAGCCAGTGCCTGATGACTCCCTGACGGATGAGCCGCGCGACGGTCTGGCCTTCTATGGGTCCGAGGTCCGGCACGCACGACTGCACAAAGGCGCGACGCAGTTGGAACTCGCGGTCGCGACGACGTACAAGACGCCCTATGTGTCGAAAGTCGAGAACGGACAGCAGCTCGGCTCGGAGCTGTTCGCTGAGCGCTGCGATCAGTTCTTCGGCACGTCTGGGTACTTCGCCCGGCTGCGTAAACGTGTCAGCCAGCGCGACTATCCGGATTGGTTCGAGCCGTACGTCAGGCTGGAGGAGCGGGCTGCGGCGATCCTCAGTTACAGCTCGAACCTGGTCATGGGCTTTTTGCAGACCGAGGCGTACGCCCACGCGGTATTCCGGCGTGGGCATCCACGTGAAGACTTGGAAGTGACTGCCGAGAGGGTTGCGGGCCGTTTGCACCGTCGGCGTGTTCTGGAGGGTGGGAAGCCACCTCTGCTGTGGGTTGTGCTGGATGAGTCGTGCTTGCGGCGCATGGTCGGGAGTCGAGCCGTCATGGCTGAGCAGATGGCGTACCTGATCAAGGCCGGAGAGTCTCCCCATGTCACCCTTCAGGTACTACCGTTCCTATCAGGCGCTCCTGCGTCGCAGTTCGCATTCATCCTGTTGAAGTTCGATGAGGGCGAGCCCGACATCCTCTACTTGGAAGATCCATTTTCCGGCCAGGTCATTGACTCGCCGGGAGCTGTGGAGGACGCGAGTGTGACCTACGATCGACTACGTGCTGATGCGCTCTCCCCTGAAGCGTCACTAGAGCTGTTTCGTAAGGTGATGGAGGAATGGACCCTATGAGCATGGCCGACCTCTCCCGTGTGGAGTGGGTCAAGTCGACCTATAGCGGATCAAACGGAGGAGAGTGCGTCGAGTTCAGCCATACTCTGCTCTCGTCTTCTGGTGTTGTGCCGGTGCGGGACAGCAAGGTTCCCGCAGGTCCCGTGCTGATGCTGGCTCCCGGTGCCTGGACGGGTTTTGTGGCCTTCGCCGCAGCCCAGGGTGCCCGTCGATAACTTCGCAACAGGCCCCGGACGTTCGCCTTCTCCAGGCGGCCGGCCGGGGCTTTTGTGGTTCACCGGGGCCCGGTTGGCCGGGGGGCGGTTGGCCGCGAGGTTCCTTAGAGAACTGGGGGAGAGAACTACTACCCTCCCTCCCCTCCCGGGGCCGTCACCCGCAAGGGTGACTTGGTTGCGGGGGTGGGGAATCTGCGGTTACGTTCGCCGCAACAACCGAAAACGAAGACGGCCCCCGGCCGGGACTGGCATCCCGATCGAGGGCCTGACCGACAAGGAAGAATCGAGCTTCCCGATGGCTGAGCTGAATTCTAGCGCGCGCCTGCGCGCCGACGCCGGACTTCCGACCTCCGGCGTGATCCACGTCCGTACCCGACTGACCGCCCATTTCACCGTGCTCGCCAACGCCCTTGTGCAGCGGCGGGGGAGCGCGGTCACGGTCGGCGTCGCCGCGTACATCCTCTCCCTGCCCGACGGCGCACCCGTCAGCATCGCCGCGCTGTGCGCCCACTTCACCGAGGGCGAGATCCTGATCTCCCGCGCGCTCGCGGAACTGGAAGCCACCGGCTATCTGGAGCGGCGGCGGTGGCGTGCGCCCGGTGGGCAGATCCGTACGCGGACCCTTGTGTTCGACGTGCCCGGGGGTGCAGTCCAACCTGCGGCTCCAGTAGAGCCTGCTCCTGCTGCGGCTCCTGCGCCTGTCGCGCCTGTCGAGCCGATCGCGCCGATCGCGCCGCCAACTCCGGCTTCTCCCGGTCCCCCGGAGCCGCCCGCGCCCTTACCCGTACCCGACTCCGACGCCGCCGTCCTCCTCGCCTCGCTCCGCATCGTCGACCGGCGGCTGATCCTCTCCCAGCGCGAGGTGGCCGAGCTGGCGCCCGCCGTGGCGCGGTGGCTCGCGCAGGGTGTCGCGGCTGAGCAGGTGACCGAGCTGCTTACGGTTCGGCTTCCTGACCGGCTTCGCACTCGGGCGGCTCGTATCCTCGCCTATCGGCTCAGCGAACCGCTCATGCCCGTGCCCGCGCTGCCCGCCGTACCCGAGCGGCCCGGCACACTGCCCTGGCAGACCTGCGACGGAGGGTGTGAGCGCGCCTTTCGTGCCGCTGAGCCCGGTTGCTGCCGTGATTGCCCGCCCGACGGGGAGCGCGCCCTGCTTGCCGCTTGTTGAACCGGGGGCTGGGGTGCCCGCGCCTGACCTGAGGTTTTGCGTGCTCCGTTGCGTATCCGGGCACCCGCCCGACGGCTCTATCAGGGGCTCAGACATGATTCCCTTGCCCCCGCCGGGATCGTCTACAGTGCAGTGGACCGTCTACATGGCTGTAGTCGTAGAGAGGGATTCATGAGCGTCATCAGCATCGGCCAAGCCGTCATCCTCGGAGCAGTGGAAGGAGTGACCGAGTTTCTCCCGGTTTCTTCCACCGGCCATCTGAAGATCGTCGAGGGCCTCATGAAGATCCCCGTCGACGACGACGCGGTGGTGGGCTTCTCCGCCGTGATCCAGGTGGGCGCGATCTTCGCCGTCCTTGTGTACTTCTTCAAGGACATCGTGCGCATAGTCGGCGCTTGGTTCCGAGGTCTGGCGCATCGCGAGGACCGGGTCGATCACGACTACAAGTTCGCCTGGTGGGTGATCTACGCGACGATCCCGATCGTGATCGTCGGGCTCGCCGCCAAGCCCCTCATCGAGGGTCCGCTCGCGTCGCTGTGGGTGGTGGCCGGGTCGTTGATCGTCGGCAGTGGTGTGATGTGGGCCGCCGACCAGATGGGCCGCCACAAGCGCAGCGAGGAGGACACCACCTTCAAGGACGCGATGCTGGTGGGCTGTTCGCAGATTCTCGCGCTGCTCTTCCCCGGTTTCTCCCGCTCCGGCGCCACCATGTCGACCGCGCTCGTCCTCGACCTCGACCGGGTGGCGGCCACCCGGCTGTCGTTCTTCCTCGGCATCCCCGCGCTCACCGGCGCCGGCATCTACGAGTTGAAGGACGCACTCGGTACGGGTGTGGGCGCCGCGCCGCTGGCCGTGGGCACGATCGTGTCCTTCGTAGTCGCGTACGGCTCGATCGCCTGGCTGCTGAAGTTCGTCGCCAAGCACTCGTTCAACGCGTTCGTGATCTACCGGATCGTGATCGGCGTACTGCTCTTCGGCCTGCTCGGCGCGGGCACCCTCAGCTAAGTCCCGCCGGCCACCGCGTGAGTCGCGCGGTCACCAGCCCGTTGCCTCACCAGCCCACCGCCGCGCCGTCCTTCCTGGAGTCGGAAGCGGCGCGGTAGACACCGTTCACCGGGCCGTTCTCGCTGACCGCCGCGGGGTAGCGGCCCGGCTGTTCCGGTGTGAAGTGGATGGCCTGGTAGCCACCCATCGTTGATATGTCGGCCTCCTTGACGACATGGCCGAGCTTCTTCAACTCGGCGCCGACCAGGGCCTCCAGCTCGGGTTCCAGGTGCAGCCCGTTGTTGTGCTGGTTGTGGTAGAAACGCGCCGCGTCCACCGCCGCCTGCGGGTTCATGCCCAGGTCGATCATGTTGACCAACTCGGTTGCCTGGGCCTGTGGTTGCTCGCTCCCGCCCATGTTGCCGAACGACAGCACCGGCCTGCCGTCCTTCGTCACGAAGGCCGGGATGAGCGTGTGGTACGGGCGTTTGCGCGGCGCGACGATGTTCGGCGAGGCCGGGTCCAGGTTGAAGAGCGAGCCCCGGTTCTGGAGGGGGAAGCCGTATCCGGGCACGGTGACGCCGGAGCCGAACTCGTCGAAGACGCTGTAGATGAACGACGTCATGTTGCCCCACCGGTCGGCGGTCGTGAGGTAGACCGTGCCGGAGACGACGGTGCCCGGCACCTTGGGTGTGCCCGCGTGCTCCGGGTCGATCCGGCCGCAGAGCCGCTTCGCGTAATCCTTGGACAGCAGCCGGTCCAGGGGGATGTGGACGAAACGCGGATCGCCCTGGTAGCGGTTGAGATCGTCGTACGCGAGCTTCTTGGCCTCGACCAGCAGGTGCCAGAACAGCGGGGAACGCGGGCCGAGTTCGGCCAGGTCGTAGCCGAGGACCGGGCCGACCTGCTCCAGGATGTTGAGCATGATCAGCGTCGCGAACCCCTGTGTGTTGGGCGGGAGTTCGTGGACGTCGTAGCCGTGGTAATTGACGGAGATGGGCTCCACCCACTCCGCGCGGAAGTCCGCGAGGTCCGCCGCGCTCATCTCGCCGCCGAGCTTGCCGATCTTCGCCACGATGGCATCGGCGATCGGCCCGGTGTAGAAGGCGTCCCGGCCGGACTTCTGCAACGTCCGGTAGGCGTGGGCCAGTTCGGGGTTGCGGAATACGGAGTAGAGCGCCGGGGCCTTGCCGCCGCGCAGGAACACCTTGGCCGAGTCGGGGTCCTTGGCCAACTCCTCGACGCCGTCGAGCCAGTCGTGGTGGATACGTTCGGAGAGGCCGAAGCCGTCCGTGGCCAGCTCGATCGCGGGGTCGAGTACGTCGCCGAGCTCCTTCGTACCGAACCGTGAGATGAGCTGGTGCCAGCCCTCGACCGCGCCGGGCACGGTGATGGAGTGCACGCCGAATTCGGGTACGCCGCCGTTGTCGGCGGTGTAGCCGCGCGAGCTGAAGTACTCGGGCGTCCATGACTTCGGCGACCAGCCACTGGAGTTGAGCCCGTACAGCTTGCGGTCCGCCGCGTTGTAGTGAAGCGCGAACGTGTCGCCGCCGATGCCGGCGCTGCCGGGCTCGACGAGGCCGAGCACGGCGGCGGTCGCGATGGCGGCGTCGACCGAATTGCCGCCCTCCTGGAGGATCCGCAGGCCGGCCTGCGCGGCGATCGGCTGGCTGGTCGCCACCGCGCCGTGCCGGGCGACCACCTCGGAACGGGTCTGCCCGCTCCAGCCGCCGTACCGGCCACCGCGTGCGGCTTCGATGGTCGACGCGGGCTCGATGGCCGAGGCGGTGGGCTCACCGAAGGGGGTGGGGCTTGCCTTGGCCTTCGTACGGGAGGACGGAGTCGTCGCGGCCGGTGGCGGCACGGCTGCGGTGTTGGCGCCTGCCGCCAACGCCTCGGGGGAAGTGGAGAGTTGTACGGCGCCGGTGGCCACGGCCACTGCGGCGACGGCCCCCGTTCTGAGCACCGTACGGCGGTCCGTGCCGCCCGCTCCGGTGGAGTTTTTCGCGGACTGGTTCGCATCGCTAGCCATGGGGGTGACCTTCCTTGGCGGCCGGCTCAGGTCCCGGCGAAACAGGATGGTCCTATCACGCATCTGCCCAGCTAACAAGGAAATCAGTCGCAGTGGACGTTGTATACGGTGGTTTACAGAGGGCGAGGCGTCGTCAGCAACGGATTTCGTTGTGTGGCTCCTTCGGCGGCCCTTCGACGGTCCCTTCGGCGGCTCCTTCGCCGGGCCTTTGGTCAGTTGCTGAGGAAGGAGATCAGCTCGTCGATCACGGTCCCCGGCTGCTCCTCGGGGATGTAGTGGCCGCATGCCCGCACGCTGACGACCTTCACGTCCGTGCCCTTGGTGGGCATCAGCTCCCGCAGGTACGCGTAGGTGCTCTCGTCCCCGCCCAGGGCGAGCATCGGCGCGGCGATCGGCGCGTAGTCGCGCTGGTCGGTGATGTCGCGGTTGAAGGCCTGGTACCACCCGTTGCTCGCGCGGATCGCGTCCGGCGAGGAGTACGCGCGGGTGTACACGTCGCGCGCGTGGTCATCGATGGTCGCGGGATCCTTGGCCTGCCGGTCGAGGAGCCAGTCGATGAGCAGCCGCGTACGTCCGTCGAGCAACTGCCCCGGCAGATCCCGTACTTGGTTGAAGGCGAACCACCACAGGTAGGGGCGGGCCCCCTTCTCGACCACCGAGTCGATGTGCTGGTCGGGCTCGGGCAGCAACGAGAAGGAGCGCCAGCTCTCGTCGGGGTGCGGCACGTCCAACAGGCAGAGTTTCCGGGTCGCTTCGGGATGATTGGCGGCGAAGGAGTACGCGACCATCGCGCCGATGTCGTGCCCGGCGATGTGGACGGACTCCAGGCCCAGGTGGCGGACCAGTTCGCGGATGTCGAGCGCCATGGACTTCTTGTCGTATCCGCCGGCGGGCCGTGACGAGCCGCCCATGCCGCGCAGGTCGACGGCGATCACGCGGTAGTGGCGGGCCAGTTGGGGCATCACCTTGTTCCACTCCCACCAGGTCTGCGGCCAGCCGCCCAGCAGGATCAGGGGATCGCCGCTGCCGCCGGAGACGTAGTGCAGGCGGACGCCGTTGACGTCGGCGTGGTGGCTGGAGAAGTCGCCGTCGAGTGATCGGGCGAGGGCTTCGTCGGAGAGTGCGGAGTCGGGCAGGTGGTTGTCGGGCATGGGTGTTCCCTACGTGGGGCGGTTCGGGGCGACGTAAGACCGTACGAACATCTCGTACTGTTGATTGTACGAGACTCTCGTACATGGCCGCACCTCCGTCAACCTCCCCCGCCGTATTCGTACGAGAAGTCCGTACGGTTCCGTACGATGGAGGCATGGTCGACCTCCACCACCCCGACGCGGACCGGATCGAACTGGTCGACGTACTGGCCGCCCTCGGACACCCGGTCCGGCTGGCGATCGTGCGCGCACTGGCGTCCGGCGAAGAGACCTTCTGCGGCGCGGTCCTGCCCGACGTACCCGCGTCGAGCCTGACCCACCACTGGCGGGCGCTGCGCGAGAGCGGCGTGATCCACCAGCGCCCCTCGGGCCGCAAGCTCTACCTGACCCTGCGCCGTGAAGACCTGGACGGGCGCTTCCCGGGGCTGCTGGATCTGGTCATTCCGTCCGCGGGCGGTGCGGAGTCCGTCCACCGAGGCGTGTAGTCCGCGTCGATCACGCCCGTGCTTTCGGCCCACGCCGGGCCCGTCAGGCCCCTGTTCGCGGTACGACGCCCGTCAGTTGCTCCGAGGCGGTCCACAGCGCCCGGCCGGTTTCCGGGGACCTGATGGTGTCCGGTACGGAGAGAACGCCGGGGCTGCCGTGCATTCCCTGGCGGCCGGTGGGGCCCACGAAGTCGCCGGAGGCGATACCGGCCGCCTCGGTGGCCGCGTACAAGGTGGACCAGGCCGCCTGGTCGGCGGGTTGGAACATCCCGGGCAGGAAGCGGCTGACGAGTTGAAGCCCTCGGGACGTGTGCTGTTGCAGGCCCGTCAGGCTCGCGCCCGGGTGGACCGCCACCGCCGTCAGGTTGAAGTCCCTTGTGCGGCGGGCGAGTTCCTGGGTGAAGACGACGTTGGCGCGCTTTGACTTGGCGTACGCGCCCATCGGGCGGTAGTGCTCCTCGCTGTTGAGGTCGGTGAGTTCGCCGGTCTTCCAGCGGTACGCGATGGCGCTGACCGTCACCACGCGCGGCGCTTCGGCGGCCAGCAGTGTGGGCAAGAGGTGGCCGGTCAGGGCGAAGTGGCCGAGGTGGTTCGTGCCGAAGGTCAGCTCGAAACCATCCTTGGTGGTGCGCCTTTCGGGTACGGCCATCACGCCCGCGTTGTTGATCAGCAGGTCGAGGGCGGGGTGCGCGGCGCGCACCGTGGCCGCCGCCTCGGCGACCGAGGCGAGGTCGGCCAGGTCCAGGGCCAGTGGCTCCAGGTCGGCGCCGGGTACCTGCGCGCGCAGGGCGTCGGCGACTGTGTTCACCTTCGCGGCGTCGCGCCCCGCCATGATCACCCGGGCGCCTGCCCGGGCGAGGGCGAGCGTGGTCTCCCTGCCGATCCCGCTGTTCGCGCCGGTGACCAGGGCCAGCTTGCCGCGCTGGGAGGGCATGTCGGCGGGGGTCCAGGTGGACGTGGGCGTGGTGGTCCGTGGGGTCGTGCGCGCTGCCATGGTTCCTCCCAAATGAGCGTTCATTCAATAGCTGTTTCCAGTGGAGCGCTCCGGCGGAAGTTTGTCAAATGAACACTCATTCATTACGGTGAACGCATGACCTCACGGGACCCCGCTGCCAAGCGGCGGCAGCTTCTGGAAGCAGCCCTCGCCGAGTTCGCCCAGTACGGCATCGCCGGTGCGCGCATGGACCGCATCGCCAAGCTCGCGGGGTGCAGCGCCGGGCTCGTCTACACGTACTTCGGCAGTAAGGACGACCTGTTCGAGGCCGTCTACGACGAGGTGATCGTCCGCACGGTCAGCGAGATCCCCATCACCGTGGACGACCTGCCCGGCTACGCGGCCCGGCTGTACGACGCGCAGCGCGCGCACCCCGACGTCATGCGCCTCGCCGCCTGGTACCAGCTCGAACGCGCGGGCAAGGGGCGGGACATACCCGCCGTCGCGCAGGCCAACCAGGAGAAGGCGGAGGCGATCCGGACGGCTCAGGAGGCGGGGCGACTGGCCACGCGCTTCACCGCCGAGCAGCTCCTCACCCTGGTGCTGAACACGGCCTCGATGTGGTCGGAACAGGGAGCGGCGCACGCCGCGGCCCCCGGTGTGGAGCCGGATGAGCAGCGCCGGACGGTGATCGAAGCCGTCGGGCGACTTGTCGCGCCGTGATGTCCGCCGGGGGCGGAGACCTGTCCGGGCGGACCCGGATTCGAACCGTCGGACTCCGAGGACGATCCCGTGTCCGACGCGATCAACACACCACGACGGCTTCTCGAACCGATCGTGATACCGCGCATACCTCGGCCGACGGACGGCCTCGGCGCCACAGACACCGCGTAGCTTGTTCTCTATTCAGCTTGAGCTTGCGCTTGAGTTTTGACATCTGTTGCTGTTGCAGCGGCGAAGGCCAGGATGCCGGAGAGAATCGGCGTATGACCCACCCTCCTTCTCTCGCCACCGCCGATGAGATACGCACCTACTTCATCGGGCAGTTGAACCTTGCCTTGCGACGCCCCGGCATGTTCGGGAACGAAGGAGGCCTGCGCATGCTGATTACCCACCTGTTGTTCGTGGAGCGGCAACCCGAAGCCTGGTCGGAGCAGCAGAGGGCGTGGGAGGAGGGTGGGGCCTGGTCCAGCATGGGTGTGACAGGAGCTCTTCGTGACCTCGTCCCGGACCGTTCTTACGATGGCACGGCGTCGATCTACGCGGAGTTCGCGCGGCGCCGCGGGTGGTTGAGGCCCGATCGTCTCCTGGGCCGGCCGGAGTACCGCGCGCTTCGGGAGCGGGTGCGCTCGTGGGTGAGCGAGGACCGTGTGTGGGCGGATGTCGTCGACGAGTTCGGGGCGCCCTCGTTGCTGTTCGGGGGGACGAATCCGTTGTACGGGAAGACGCTGGCGTACCTCGGTGAGGAACCGGAACAGCCGATGGTGGCCTTCCACCTCTGGAACGGAAGCACGCCGGGTACGGGGTCTTCGTGGCCACCGGAGCATGAAGAACCCCTCCTTCTCGCTGTCCGTTCCGAAGGCGGAGACTTCCGGCAGTCGTTCGCCTTCACTCCTGAGGGGGAGCGGCGGCGCGGCGAACTCGCTCGGACGGCCGGGTAGCGGCCGGTGGGTTAGGGAACACCGGCTTGTCATCCATGGTCCAGCGTCGACGGTCGACCGACGACCGGCGCCTTCTGCGTGGGTGTCAGTCCCACGCGTTGAAGAGGACTCCGCCCAATGTGGTGATGCCGTAGAAGCGGACCTCACGCCACTCGCCCTGCGTGAGCACTGAGGTGTCCACGTCGGAGAGCGGTGTGCCGAGCCGTTCGCTGCTCAGGACCGTGAAGCCCGCGTCGGTGAAGGCGTGAGCCCACGGCGGCGGCGCGAGGAAGTCCTCTCCGTACCAGTCCCGCCGTGTTTCGGCGAAGGCGACCCAGGGGTGGTGAGCGTGACACAGGACAGTGTTCTCGCCTTCGCGTCCGACGACCGTCGCGGTGTGGAAGGTCCGGGGGTACACCCGTTCCTCCACCTCACCTACTTCGCCTCCGGCGACGCGGGCAGCGGCATACAGAGCGGCGCGGAACGCCGACAGTTCAGTCTCGGGGAGCGGGCCGTCCTTCGGCCGGAAGAAACCTGTCGCCCCGCGCGGCAGAGTGAAACCGTTGTTCCCCTCGTTGACCATGCCGCTCATTTTGCCTGGTTTGAGGGACATCAGTGTTCAGAGGTCTTGAGCTGCCAACCCATGCCGCACGTCGCTGGGTAGCGGGGGCCCGTGACCACGCCGGTGTTCAGGCGCGAGCGCGAGATCAACCAGCTTCCGCACCGGCCCGTCCGTTTCGAGCCGCGTTCGATGTGACGGGAGGTGCGTTCCCTCGTTGAGGGGGTGCGGCCCGGGTTTCGTCCTGACGGGCGCGGACTGTACGGGCACCGGGGCGCGGTCCCGGGTGAAGGAGTAGCGCGATGGGCGTGGAGACGTGGGTTACGGGTGGCGGCGCGGGCCGTACGGGTGTGCGGGTCGCGGTGCTGGGCGCGGTGGCCGGGGCGGCGCTGCTGCCGGCCGGGGCCGCTCAGGCGAGCGTCATCGGGGTCGGGAACGCGGTGTTCGGCAACACCTGTGTCAGTGGGGGCGACGCGCGGGCCGTGGGTTCCACGGTGGCGGGGAGCGGGCTGGGAAGCGGTAACCAGGCCGGCTTGCCGTTGAGTCTGCCGCGTAACCACTGCGGTAACAGCGGCATCATCTGCACCGCCGTCTTCATGTCCTCGGTGTGACGGGGTGAGCAGGCGGGTGAATACCGGGCGGAGGTGACCGTGACCACGAGTGTGCCGGTGCGAGACGCGGCGTTGGCTGAGCTGCTGGCCCAGAGCGGGCGGGCGCTGCCTCTGCTGCGGGAGTGGGTGGGCGACGATCCGGACTGCGGTGTGGCGCGGGCGCTTCTGGTCCTGGCGACCGCCGACAGCCTGGACGACGCCACGCTGAAGCAGCAGTTGGTGATCGCGCACCGGGACGCGGGGACCGTGGGTGAGCGGCAGGCGAGCCTGGTGTACGGGGTGTACCTCTACACGCACCGGCAGTACCGGCTGACGGCCGACCACCTGGTGGGTTACCTGGCCCGGTGGCCCGCCGACGAGATGGCCGGGTTCATGCTCGGCGCGTTCTCCTCCTGCGGGGACGCGGTCTACCGTGCGCACGGCGACGCTCTGATGGAGCAGCACGCGGCGCTGGCCGGTCCGGACAACTGGCCGTGGACAAGCTGGCTGGCCTCGACCAGGGCGGAGCAGGGCCGGGTACGGGAGGCACACGACCTCGCCGAGCGGGCGCTCGCCCTGTATCCCCGCTCGGGTGTGGCCGCGCACGCCCTCGCCCACGCCGAGCACGAGTTGGGAAGCGGTCCCGCTTCCATCGCCTTCCTGGACCAGTGGCTCGACGCCGACCCGCGAGCGGTGCAGACGCGCCATCTGAACTGGCACGCGGCGCTCCAGTCCATCGCCTGCGGCGACTTCCCTGACGCGCGCCGACGGGCGGACACGGCGTTGGCTCGTACCGATGTCGGCATGCGGTCAGCGACGAACTGGCGCCTGCTGCTCGCCGGGCAGACACCGGCCGGCCGAAGCGACCCGGAGCAGGTACGGGAGTTGCTCGCCGCACCGGGCGGGATGGCGGAGGTCTTCCACACCTTCAACCTGGCCCTGGCCCTGGCTGTGGAGGCCGCGACCGAAGACCTGCGCGCCCTCGCCCGCCGGGCCGCCGCCGACGAACGCCCCGACTACCACGAGGTGTTGGCCCCGGTGGTCGAGGCGCTGGCGGAGATCACGGCGGGGCGCCCGCGCGCGGCGGTGGACCTGCTGAGTGCCCTGGGCGAGAGAGCGGAGCGGATCGGCGGGGTGCGGGTGGAGCGCGAGATCATCGAGGACACCCTCGCCCGCGCCCTCGTGGACGCGGGCGAACCGGCCCGCGCGGCAGCCCTGTTGCACCACCGCACGACCACCCGCCACCACCACACGTACGAGGACCTGCTCCTCGCCGCGGCGCCTGGGCCGGGCTCACGCCACGCGTAGGTCCGCGATCTTGTCCTCGTCCCCATGGTGGTGCGGCCGTGGATGACTCGAAGAGTCGGCAGCGTCCTCCGCTGCGTTACACCGACGCCGAGACGCGCGCGTTCATTCTGGTGGCCAAGGACGGCGAGTTCGACTTCCTGCTCGACACCTGACCGCCCCCGCTCCGCCCCCGCCCCGCCCCGGCTCCTCAGGCCTGCCACAGCACCCGGGCGGGCTTGCCGAGCCATGGGTGCTGGGCGCCGTCCGCCGTCACGGTGAGGCCGTACTCGTACAGCTCGGGGCTGCCCTCCCGCGTCCAGTGGCCGTGCGCCCGCTCCAGGTCCGCCAGTAGGTCGCGGGGGCCCCATCGGCGTACCCGCCCCTCCGCCACCCGCGCCCACGAGTTCGCTGTGGACAGCCACCAGGCGGGGGCGGCGCCGGGGGACCGTTCTTCTTCGGCATACATCCCCGGGAGCATCAGGCCGGCCGCGAAGCGCGCGTGGAAGTCGTCGGTGAGCCAGTCGAGTTCGGCGTCGGTTGTGCGCTCCGCGCTGTCCTGCCAGGTCTCCGGGGAGTAGAGAGCGCCGAGGGGGGAGTGGTCGCTCCGCCGCTGTCCGCGTACGTCCATGAACGCCATCGGGTAGCCGAAGTGCCCCTCGGCCCTGCCTTCTTCGGTCATCCGGAGCGTGGCCAGGCCGTTGGGTTGCAGGGTGCTGCGCCACGGTGTGACCTCCAGCCCGGCCTGGCGCGCCTGGGCGATCCACGCTCCCGGGACCCGGTGCACGGAAGCGGTCGAGATGATCCTGTCGTACGGTGCCCGGGGCGGGTGTCCGCTCTCGCCGTCCGCCGTCACGACCAGGGGATGGTACCCCTCGGCGTTGAGGGCTCGCTGTGCGCCGGCCGCGACCGCGGGGTCGATCTCCACGGTGGTCACGTGCTGCTCGCCGACCCGTTCGCACAGCAGGGCGGCGTTGTAGCCGGTGCCCGTGCCGACTTCCAGCACCCGCTGTCCGGGCTCCAGTTGGGCGGCGGCGAGCATGGTGAAGACGGCGTTCGGGGCGCTGATGGAGCTGGTGGGCAGCACCCCGCCGGTCGGTCCGGGATGCCCGTCGTCAACCTGGGTCACCACGGATCCCGCCGGATCGTAGACGAGCCCGCCCCACTCGCCGGGGGCCTCCGCCCGGAGCAGTGGGCGGTACGCGTCCGCCGACCAGACCCATACGCGATCGGGCACAAAGACATGACGGGCGACCTTCCCGAACAGCGCCCGCATCCAGGGCTGTTCGAAACCGTCGGCGGCGTCGAGTGCGGCGGACGCGTCAGCGCGCAGTCGGTCGAGGTCGGGAGGGACAGTCACTTCCCGCGCTTCCCACTGCCGGGCTTGGACACATCGGGGTGTTGGTTGTCCGAATCACGCGGCGATGGTTTCGGAGGTGGTGGATTCGGAGCTGGGGGAGACGTTCCGTGATCTCCCATGCGAAATCCCTTCGCGGCCGAAGTGCCGACAGCAGTCTTCCGACTCTCCCCCGGGCGGCAAGCGCGGGACAAGGGCGCGCAGAGGCGGAAAAGGGCGCGCGGGGGCTTGCTCAGGCGACCTGTAGGTCCGCGATCTTGTCCTCGTCCCATTCGATGCCCAGGCCCGGCGTCTCCGGCGGTACGACCGAGCCGTCCTTGATGACCAGGGCGCTGCGGGTGATCGCGCCGAGCTGGGGGATGTGTTCCACGTACATACCCGCCGGGACCGCGCAGGCCAGGCTCGCGTGCAACTCCATCAGGAAGTGCGGGGCGACCTTGATGTTGAACGCCTCCGCCGCGTGCGCGACCTTCAGCCACGGGGTGATGCCGCCGACCCGTGCCACGTCCACCTGCACGATGCTCGCCGCGCCCGCCGACAGGTATTCGGCGAAGTGCCCGACGCTGTAGATCGATTCACCGACAGCGATGGGTACGGACGTCGAGCGCGCCAGGCGCGTGTGGCCGGCCACGTCCTCGGCCGGGAGCGGCTCCTCGAACCACGCGATGTCGAGCGGTTCGAACGTACGCGCCCGGCGGATCGCCTCCGCGCCCGTCAGCGACTGGTTGGCGTCCACCATCAGTTCGAAGGTGGGGCCCACCGCCTCGCGTACGGCCGCCAGCCGCTCCGCGTCCTCGACCGCCGTCGGCTTGCCGACCTTCAGCTTCGCGCCGCGCAGCCCCGAGGCCTGCGCCGCCGATACGTTCGCCACCAGGTCCTCGGTCGACAGGTGCAGCCAGCCGCCCTCGGTGTCGTACACCGGCAGCCGGTCGTGCGCGCCGCCCGCGAGACGCCAGAGCGGCTCACCCGCGCGCAGGCAGCGCAGGTCCCACAGCGCCGTGTCGACGGCGGCGAGTGCGAGGGAGGTCAGCACACCGAACGCCGTCGCACGGGTGGAGGCGAGCATGCGGGCCCAAATGGCCTCCACATTACGGGCGTCGGCGCCCACCAGCGTGGCGACGAGGTGGTCGCGCAGCAGCGCGAGCACCGAGCTGCCGCCCGAGCCGATCGTGTACGAGTAGCCGGTGCCGCGCAGGCCGTCGTCCGTCTCGACCGTGACGAGGATGGTCTCCTGGCGTACGAACGTCTGGCTGGCGTCCGTACGCAACGTCTCCGGCTCGATGTTCACGAGCCGGCAGTCGACACTCTTGATCTTGCTCATGTGGGTGGTCACTCGCTTTCGTCGAGGAGGATGACTTCGAGGGTGCGGGGGCCGTGAACGCCTTCGACGCGGTCGAGTTCGATGTCACTGGTGGCTGAGGGGCCCGAGATCCAGGTCAGCGGGCGGGTGGGGTCGAGGCGGGGGATGGCCTGCGGTACCGAGCCGACGACCTGATCGCCGGTTCTGATGACGCAGATGTGGTGGTCGGGTACGAGGGTGATGCGGCGGCGGCCCTGGTCGGGGCCCGCGTCGAGGACGATGGTGCCGGTCTCGGCGATCGCCAGCGCGCAGCCCGTGACCACGCTGTCCACCGCGTCCAACTCCCTTGCGGTGAGCTGTGGTTGGTCCTGTACGCGGGTGATGCCGGGGTCGGTCGCCGACAGCCAGGGGGTGGGGAGGTTCGGGGGTACGGCGACGCGCCGCGCGCCCTTTTGCGTCAGCAGGCGTGCTACGAGCGCGGGGAGGCCGCCGGTGTTCGTACGATGGACGATCGCGCGGTAGTCGGCGAGGTTCTCCGCGAGGAGGTCGATGACGCGGTCGTCGGGGGTGTGGGTGACGCGGTAGTCGCGGGTCGCTTCCGGCGCGGCGGGGGCGTCGGCGACGGCGGCGCGTACCCGGGCGAGGATCCGCTCGCGCGAACCCGAGGCGATGCTCATGACGGGCTGCCGCCCTTCTGTGTCGTGCCGCCTTTCCGCGTCTTCTTCTGTGCTTCCTTCTGTGTCTTCTTCCACCAGTCGCGGAACGACTGCTGTGGCAGCTCGGGGATGTCACGGCTGTCGGTCCACGCGCTGCCGGGCCCCGGCAGCCGCCGTGGCATCAGGTGTCGGCCCCGCGACGCGGTCTGTTGTGCGGCGCGCAGGGCGCGGGGGTGGTTGAGAACCCAACTCGCGCCCTTGACGGCCGCTTTCTCCAGTCGGTGTCCCTTGCCGCCCTGGTCGGCGACGCGTTCGCGCAGATGGACCAGGACC
>NZ_JTHL01000001.1:5325984-5337006 GCF_000818195.1 Streptomyces sp. 150FB
CCTGACGTCCGAGCCCTGCCGGCTCAGCGTGCCGCCGATGTGCATCAGGCAGGAGTTGTCGACCGTGCAGACCGTGCCCGCGCCGGTCGCGGTGATGGCGCGGGCCTTGTCGGTGCCCATGGCGGCCGAGACGTCCGCGTTCTTGACGGCGAAGGTGCCGCCGAAGCCGCAGCACTCCTCGGCGCCCTCCAACTCCCGCAGTTCCAGGCCCCGTACGGACTCCAGCAGGCGCCGTGGCCGGTCGCCGAGCCCGAGCATCCGCAGGCCGTGGCAGGTGGGGTGGTAGGTGACGGTGCCCGGGTAGTACGCGCCGACATCCGTCACGCCCAGCACACCGACCAGGAACTCCGTCAGTTCGTACGTCTTGGGTACGGACCGCGCTGCGGCCTCGGCGAGGCCGCCGCCACGTCCCTCCGCCGTCGCCTTCCGGCCGATCCGGGGGTAGTTGTCGCGGACCATGGCGACACACGAACCGGACGGGGTGACCACGTAGTCGTAGTCGGCGAAGGCGCTGTCGAAGCGCCGTACCAGCGGCTCCGTCTCGCGGCGGTACCCGGTGTTGTACTGCGGCTGCCCGCAGCAGCTCTGTGCCTCGGGGAAGTCGACTTCCACACCCAGACGTTGGAGCAGCGTGACCACCGCCCGGCCCGTCCGTGGATACAACGCGTCATTCACACACGTCACGAACAGTCCAACTCGCATGTAACTCTGCGTCCTTCCCGGGCGGTGGATCGGGTGCGGCTGTGCCGCTAAGCGGCGGCGGCAGCCGCCGGTCGTTCCTTGCGGCGCCAGTCCTCCTCGATGTCCTCCAGCGAGCGGTTCGCCGTCTCCGGTACCCGGGTCAGTACGAAGACCAGTCCGACCGCCGAGATCACCCCGTAGATGCCGAAGATCCAGAAGCCGATACCGGCCAGGATGTCCGGGAAGGTCAGGGAGAAGAGGAAGTTGAACAGGTACTGGGTGAACGTCACGACCCCCATACCGAGCGCGCGGGCGCGCAGCGGCAGGATCTCCGGGATGTAGAGCCAGAACACCGGGCCGAGGCCGAAGCCGAAGGCGAAGGTGAAGACGAACACGCAGATGATGTCCAGCACCGACGAGTGCGGGAACAGCGCCAGCAGGATCAGCGGTGGCACCTGCCCGCCCAGGCTGAACGCGAGCAGCTTGACCCGGCCCAGCTTGTCGATCAGCGGGAGCGAGAGCGCCGTCGAGATGACGAGCGCGCCGCCGACGCTGTAGTTGGCGATGATCCCGGTGTCGCTGGAGTGGCCTGCGGCGTCGGCGAAGACGGTCGGCGCGTAGTAGACGACCGCGTTGATGCCGGTGAACACCTGGAAGAAGGTGAGGATGAGGCCGATGTTCAGGGCGGGGCGGTAGCGGTGGAACAGCTCGCGCAGCCCGGCGCCCTGGTGCCCCAGGCTCTCCTGGATCTCCGCCGACTCGGTGTCCGCCTCGGCCTCCGACGTACGCAGTCGCAGCAGGACGGCGCGGGCGTCGGAGTTACGGCCGCGCAGGATCAGCCAGCGCGGACTGTTGGGGCTGAGCATCATGCCGACGAGGAAGAGTACGGCGGGTACGGCGCCGAGCCCCAGCATCCACTGCCAGGCACCGGCGCCGCGCAGGGCGTCCCCGGCCGCGTAGGCGATCAGGATGCCGACGTTCACGCTGAGCTGGTAGAGCGCGGTGATCAGGCCGCGGGTGCGTTTCGGGGCCAGCTCGGTGAGGTAGATCAGGCCGAACATATTGGCCAGTCCGACGGCCAGGCCGAGGACGAAGCGGGATATCAGCAGCAGCGGCACATTGGGGGACAGCGCGCAGCCGATCGAGCCCACTACGAAGATCACACCGGCCACGATCAGCAGGTGGCGGCGGTCGAAGCGTTTGGCGGCGAGCGAACCGGCGATGATCGCGGGCAGCGCGCCCAGCAGGATCAGGCTGGTCACCAGACCCTGTTCGGTCGAGGAGAGACCGAACTGGTCCTTCACGAAGGGCAGCGCCGTGGCGATCGCGCCCGAGTCGTAGCCGTACAGCAGGCCCGCCATGCCTCCGAGCACGGCGACGGCCTTGACGAAGCGAGGAAGCGGTGGGGGAGCCTCCTCGCCTACGGCAAGACCGCGCACGCTGCGGTCGGGGCGGCGGTCCGTGGGGACGGACGGCGTGGGATCAGCCATGGCACCTCCAAGGACAGCCAGAATTTTCCTATAGGAAATCTAAACTCTTGGAGATTAGCCATGTCTCATGGTCGCCGGTCAAGCGTTTGATCCTTAATTTTTGGCGTCAGCGTGGTCGTTCCGTCGCTGTTTGGGGTGAGATGTTGGCCGCCTGGCCCCCTGTCCGGGGTTTTTCCTATAGGTTTCTGTCGAGTGACAGGTTGAGTGCGGCGGACAGTACGCGGTCGGGAGAATGAGCCCATGGAACGCATCGCACAGGTGATCAAAGTACGGCCGGAGAAGCTGGACGAGTACCGGGAGCTGCACCGCGCGGTGCCGGAACCCGTCCTCGCCCGGCTCCGAGCGAGCCATATCTCCAACTACTCGATCCATCTGCTGGGCGACCGGCTGTTCAGCTACTTCGAGTACGACGGTGACGACTTCGCCGCCGACTCCGCGGCGATAGCGCGGGACGAGGCCAGCAAGGAGTGGTGGAAGCTGACGGACCCGTGCCAGGAGCCGGTGCCGGAGGCGGGGCCCGGCGACTGGTGGACCCCTATGGAGCAGGTCTTTCTCATGGAGTAGGGGAGCAGACACGTCGAACCCGGCACGACACAGCACACAGCACGACACAGCACACGGAACACAGCACACGGAACACAGCACGAAGGACGGCGACGGACATGACAGAGAACGCGGCAGTGGCGGCAGACAGGGCAGGTGAGTTCGGTGGCCTGGTGGCCGCCGTCACCGGAGGCGCTTCCGGCATCGGCCTCGCGACCGCCGAGGAACTCGCCCTGCGCGGGGCCGAGGTGTGCGTCCTCAACCTCAACACCGGTTCCCTGCCCGCCGGTCTGCACGGCTTCGTCTGCGATGTCACGGACCGCGCGTCGGTGAACGCGGCGCTGGCCGCCGTAGGAGAGCGCTTCGGCCGCCTCGATGTGCTCGTCAACAACGCGGGCATCGGCGCGCAGGGCACCGTCGAGGACAACGACGACGCCGAATGGGCCCGCGTCCTGGACGTCAATGTGACCGGCGCCGCCCGCGTCAGCGCCGCCGCGCTGCCGCTGCTCCGGCAGGGTGCCGCCGCCACGCCCGGCAGTACGGCCATCGTCAACACCTGCTCCATCGCGGCCACCGCGGGCCTGCCCCAGCGTGCGCTGTACTCCGCGAGCAAGGGCGCGATCCTCGCCCTGACGCGGGCCATGGCCGCCGACCACATACGTGAGGGCATCCGCGTCAACTGCGTGAACCCCGGCACCGTCGACACCCCCTGGATCGGCCGGCTGCTCGCCGCTGCCCCCGACCCGGCCGCCGAACGCGCCGCGCTCGCCGCCCGCCAGCCGACCGGCCGGCTCGTCTCCGCGCAGGAGGTCGCCGCGGCGGTGTGCTACCTGGCGGGACCGTACGCGGGCGCCACGACGGGGACCGACCTGGCGGTGGATGGCGGCATGCAGGGACTGCGGCTGCGTCCCGCCGAGCCCGCGTCGGAGAAGGACGAGCGGTGAGCCGCGCCGAGCGAACGGGCGTGGCGGCGAACGAGCCGACGAATGAGCGGACAGCCGAGTTGGCGACGCAGCCGCTGGGCCGGGCAGCGCTCCCGGTCACCCACCTGGGGTTCGGCGCCGCCACCCTCGGCGGACTCTTCGCGCCCATGTCGGACGAGGAGGCCGACGCCGTGCTCCAGGCGGCGTGGGACGCGGGCATCCGCTACTTCGACACCGCACCGCACTACGGCGTCGGGCTCTCCGAGGAGCGCCTCGGCCGGTTCCTCTCCGGCAAGCCGCGCGAGGAGTACGTGCTGTCCACCAAGGTCGGCAGGCTGCTCGCCCCGCACGAAGGGCCGGTGGCCGACGTCCAGGGCGCCGAGGGTTTCTACGGCACCCCGAACCGCGTCCGCGTCCGCGACTACAGCGCCGACGGCGTGCTGCGCTCGCTCGACGACAGCCTCGGCCGGCTCGGTCTCGACCGCGTCGACATCGTCTTCGTACACGACCCCGACGAGCACACCGAGCAGGCGCTGACAGAGGCGTATCCGGCGCTGGCCCGGCTGCGGGACGAAGGGGTCGTCGGGTCGGTCGGTGTGGGCGTGAACCAGGTCGCCGTACCCACCCGGTTCGTGACCGAGACGGACATCGACGTCCTCCTCATCGCCGGCCGCTACACCCTGCTCGACGCCGAGGCCGGGCGGGAACTGCTGCCACTGTGCGCCGAGCGCGGGGTCGACGTCATCGGCGCCGGGGTCTTCAACAGCGGGCTGCTGGCAGCCCCGGATGCGGGGGCGACGTACGACTACGCGACGGCGCCCGACCTGCTGGTGCGCCGGGCGCGCCGTATCGCCGAGGTCTGCGCCCGGCACGGCATCGCTCCCGCCGTCGCCGCGCTCGCCTTCACCCTGGGCGCTCCGGCCGTACGTACGGTCCTGGCGGGGATGCGAACGCCCGGCGAGGTACGGCAGAACACGGCGGCCGTGACCACGCCCGTCCCCGCCGCGCTCTGGGACGACCTGCGCGCCGAGGATCTGCTGCCTGGTGACCTGCCGCCCGGGTGACCTGTCGGCCAGGTGACCCGCCGGCACGCTGATTTCAAATGATACTGTATCGATTGAATCTAATATCTGGTAAAGTCGCTCCGTGACTACTGACCTTCCCGGCCAACCGGCCACCGCGCGCGCGACCGACCGACCCGGCGATGCCTCGCCCTTCGCCCTCGGGCTGCTGCTGCGCCGCGCGCACCAGCGGGCGGCGGCCGTCATGGTCGAGGCGATGCGGCCGCTCGGTATCGAGCTGCGGCACTTCGCCGTGCTGATCGTGCTGGTCGATCGCGGGCCCACCGTGCAGCGGGACCTGTCGGAGGCGACGGGCTCGGACAAGGCCGGCGTCATGCGGATCGTGGACGATCTGGAGCGCAAGGGGCTGGCCGTACGCAGGGCCGTTCCGGGGGACCGTCGCGTGCGGCAGGTGGAGATCACCGCCCAGGGGCTCGAACTCTTCGACGCCGTACACCTCGCGGCGCGGCCGCTGGAGGGGGAGTTGGCGGCACCGCTGGACGCGGCTGAAGTCGAACAGCTCACGGATCTGCTCACCCGTTTCACCTATCCGCCCGCCGAAAGTATTGAATGATACGGTCGTGACCGCAACGTAAATCCCGCGCTGCGGAACGGGACGGTCACGCCCTGCTTCTTCGCCGCGCGGCAGACCTACGAGGTGGCTCATGGCGAAGGATGTTTCCGGGATCGACGCGATCGGGCGGACCGCGTTCGCGGTCGCCGCCCTGCGCGCGGCCGAACACCAGGCCCAGGACGGCTTGTTCAGTGATCCGTATGCCGGGCACTTCCTCGCAGCCGCCGGGGTTCCCCTGGAAGTGCCGGAGGGCGGGGCGGACTTCGCCGCGCTGATGGGGACGCAGGCCGTGGTGCGGACCCGGTTCTTCGACGAGCTGCTCCTCCGGGCGACGGCGGCGGGGTGCGAGCAGGTGGTTCTCGTGGCGTCGGGCATGGACAGCCGCCCCTGGCGCATCAACTGGCCTGACGGCACAGAGGTGTTCGAGATCGACCAGGAACCCGTGCTGGCGTTCAAGGACCGGGTGATGGCCGAGCACGCGGACCGTCCCGCGCCCGGCAGGCACGCGGTGGCGGTGGACCTCCGCGAGGACTGGGCCGGGGCCCTGCGCGAGGCCGGGTTCCGCCCGGACCGCCCGACGGCCTGGCTCGTCGAGGGGGTCCTGTACTCGCTGGACGCGAGCGCCGCCGACGGGATTCTCGCCACCCTGAGCGAACTCAGCGCGCCCGGCAGTGTTTTGGCCTTCGACCACTTCGAGATCGTCCCCTCCCTGCGCGCGGCCACGGACCGGATCAGCCCGGACCTCACCCGGCTGTGGCGGTCAGGACCCACGGATCCCGGAGCCTGGACGGCCCGGCACGGCTGGGTGCCCGACGTACGCGAAGTCGGCGACGTGGCAGCCGACTTCGGCCGTACCGCGCACCCTGCCTTCGGGGACGGGCCTGCGGCCGAGGGCCACTCGTGGCTGGTCAGCGCGGTCCGTACCGACTGAGTGGCGCGCCCCGGCCGAACTCGTCGGCCGGGGCGGGGTGTTCAGTGCCGTCCCCCTGGCGCGGGGAACATGCGGCGCTTGACCGCAGGGACGGCTTCGGCGACCCGCAGTACGGTGCGGAAGGCGCCGCGTGACAGGCGGCCCGTGGTCGCGGCGGCGCGGGCGTTGCGGGTGGACAGGGCGAGTGCGGCGTTGGCGTAGTCGCGCATCGCGGCCTCGTACGTGCCGACGCGTGCGGTGAGCGTGGCCTCGGTGGGCGTGCCCGTGCCCGTGCCCTCGCCCTCGCCCTCGGCGAGCAGGGCGCCGCGCAGTTCGTCGGCGTCCCGCAACGCCGTATTGGCGCCGATGCCCGCCATCGGCGTCATGTTGTGGACGGCATCACCGAGAAGAGTGACGTTGCCCGGCTCCCACGGTTCGAGTGCGGGCATGGTGCGCAGCGGGATCGCGGCGACGGTGCCCGGTTCGGTCGCGGCCACGAGGCGGTGCAGCGCGGGTGCCCAGTGCGCGGTCCGGCCGGCGACGTGATCGCGCAGCGCGGCCGGGGAGAGGCCGACGGGGTCGCCCGGATAGTCGTCCCGGTCGGCCGCCCAGGCCCACACCAGATAGCGGCCGGACGCGGGGGCGTCCCAGGTGGACAGGAACATCCAGCCGGGGCCGGAGGGGACCACGTTGTTGACGGATCCGTCAGTCAGTGCGGCGGGCAGTTCGGCGAGCAGTGGCTCGGTGAGCGTCACGCGCCCCGAGACATTGACGATGCCCAGTTCCTGCCGCTCCAGGCCGGGCAACCGCAGCGCCCGGATACGGGAGTTGCTGCCATCGGCTCCCACCAGCAGGTCGCCGCCGTACTCACTGCCGTCCGCGCACCGGACCCGGATTCCCTCGGGCGTCTCGGTGTAGTCGCTCACCTGCTTGTTCCAGCGCACGGTGTCGGCGGGCAGGCCGGTCAGCAGGACGTCGCGCAGTGCGTCCCGGCCGACCGCGCGCCGCCGCAGATGCGGTTCGACCCCGCCGTTCGCCTCGTTGTCGCGTACGGCGAGCACGCCCAGATCCTGGTCGTGGAAGCGGATCTTGTCCGGCGCCAGGGCCGAGACGTCGATGAGCCGCTGCCATGCCTTCTCCGGCAGACAGGCGTGCAGGGCGCGCATGCCGTCGGTGTTGAGGTGGATGCCGTAGGTGGCCGGCTGTTCGCCGGCGGCGCCCCGGCGCTCCAGGACGGTGACCTCGACCCCGGCGTGCAGCAGCCCCTGGGCGAGACACAGTCCGCCGAGTCCGGCGCCGACGATCAGAACACGCATGGCAATCTCCCGCTGATGTGAGGTGGGCGAGGTGGGCGAGGTGGGTGACGTAAAGGGGGCTGGCGCCGGGTCAGGCGCGGCCCGGGTAGGCGAACCGCGTCAGCAGATCGAGGAGTTGCTCCGGCTCACCGGGGCCCAGGTGGCGGACCAGATCGCCGATGAGGGCGACCGCGTCGACGTGCGCCTGGTCGAACACGGACGTCCCGTGTTCCGTCATCCCGACGATCCGCACCCGCCGGTCGCCGGGCTGGGCGGTGCGTGTCACCACGTTCTGCCGCTCCAGGTCGTCGATGACGCGGACCATCGTGGCCCGGTCGCTTCCGGTGGCCTCGACCAGCGCGCTCTGGCTCATCGGCCCGTTGCCGCTGAGCGCGATGAGGACCGCGAAATGACGTGTCTCCAGGCCGAGGGGGCGCAGCGCCTGGCTGACGGCGGCGATCGCGCGGTCGTGGGCGCGCCTCAGGACGAGGCCCAGGGCGAACGGCGAGCGGTCTCCCGGGGTGTCGGTGGCTCTGGGCCCGGACGCGATCCGGGAGTGATTCGGCATACCCGCGACAGTATCACTCAACATCGCTTTGCGAGATACCGTTTCATATGTGACTATCGAACTATGGAACTCACCAGGAACCCAGATGCCACCGAATCCGCCGATCCGACGGCGCACCGGACTTCTGCGGGCGGCGGCTGGAGGGCCAAACTGTCCGGCATTCTGGTCACCGCCGCGCCCACGGTCGCCTTCCTCGTGGCCAACGCCGTGTCCTCACTCGACGTGGGGCTGATCGCGGCGGGTGTGACAGCCGTCGCCGCCTTCGCCTGGCGACTGCTGCGCAGGGAGAAGCTGCGGCAGGCCGGCATCGGCCTGCTCGTCGTGGGCGTGTGCGCGGCGGTCGCGGCCTTCACAGGCGAGGCGCGGGGCTTCTTCCTCGTACCGGCCCTCGTCCCGTTCGGTGTGATCGCCGTCTGCCTGGGCAGCATCGTGGCCCGGCGGCCGCTGACCGGCCTGATCCTCAACAAGGTGAGCGGCGGCCCCGCCGACTGGCGCCACCTTCCACGGTTGCGCCGCGTCTACACGCGCTCGACCTGGGTGTGCGTCGCGGTCAACGTCGTCAACGCCGCCCTTCAGGTCATCTACTACCGGGGCGACGAACCGCTCGTCCTCGGCCTCCTCCACATCGCCACCGGGCCGATCTTCGCGGCCATCGTCGCCGTGACGATCGCCTTCGCGCGGCGCGCCATGCCCGGACGCCGTTCGGCGGCGGAGGCGCCGACGGCTTGACCTGTGATTGACGGGGGATTGACGCATGGTGGCGAGGGGGCTCTGTGGCAAGTCCTATAGGATATTGCGCATGACGGGCAGAGGAGACCGGACCGTGTCGGACACCGTTTCCGACCAGCCGGGCGGCGCCGACGACTCGGACACGGCGAAGCAGCCGCGCCAGGTGCTGGCCGACAGCGTCTACGAGGCCATCAAGGCGATGGTCATGGACCACGAGATCGAACCGGGCGCACGCGTCGGTATCGAGGCGCTCGCCCGTACGCTCGAAGTCTCGCCGACACCCGTACGCGAAGCGCTCGCGCGGCTGGAGTCCGACGGGCTGGTCACCAAGCGCTCGCTCGTCGGCTACCGCGCCACCGAACTGCTCACCCCCGAGGGGCTCGAAGAGCTCTTCGAGATGCGGCTGCTGCTGGAGCCCCGGGCTGCGGCCCTCGCCGCGCTCAACGCCGACGACGAGCAGCTCGACCGCATCGAGGCCCTCGTCGAGGAGTTGCGCGGACGGCCAGGATCGGGTGAACGGTACGTCGTGTACCGCGAGTTCGCCGCCGCCGACCAGCGCTTCCACGACGCGATCGCCCAGGCCGCCGGGCGCAGGCTGCTCGCCGAGGCGGTCGGCCGCCTCCACTCCCATCTGCATATCTTCCGCCTCAGCAGTATCCCGGGGGCCGGACCGCTCACCCTCGCCGAGCACGACCGGATTCTGCGCGCCGTGCTGCGCCGCAACCCCGAGCGCGCCGCCGAGGCGATGACGGAACATCTGACGAGCAGCCTCGAACGCCAGCGCAACCGGCACGATGGCGTCTGACACCTGGGCGTGAGCGCGGGGCGCGCGTGCCGGGCGGGCTGCGCGGGTCTGCCCCGGTCGGGTCGGCCCCGGGCTCAGGACCTCACTTCGCGTCCGAGTACCGCTCGACCGTCGCCGTCGTGAAGGGGAACCGCACCGGCGTCTCCCCGAAAGTGATCCGCCCGGCCAGCTCCCCGGCCGCGCTGATCGCCGCCGCCACCTCCTCGGCCTCCTCCGCCGGACAGTGCACGATCACCTCGTCGTGCTGGAAGAAGACCAACTGCGCGCGCATCCCGGCGGTGGCCCCGCGCAGCGCGGCCAGCATCAGCAGCGCCCAGTCGGCGGCGCTGCCCTGCACCACGAAGTTACGGGTGAAGCGGCCATAGGCCCGGGAGCGGGAGCCGGCGGACGGGCCCTCGGCGGCGGGCACCTCGCCGGGCTCCTGCGGAATCCCGGCCTCGCCCTCGTCGTCCGCCCCGACCGCCCGGGGACTCGTACGGCCGAGCCAGGTCCGTACGTACCTGCCCTCCTCGCCCGCCCGCGCCGCGTCGTCCACGTACGCCACGGCCAGCGGGAACCTCCTGCGCAGGGCCGCGAGATTCTTCAGCCCGTCGCCGGACGTCTGGCCGTAGATGGCGCCCAGCAGGGCGACCTTGGCCTGGGCGCGGTCGCCGGAGAACGCGCGGTGCGACAGCGCCGCGTACAGATCGCCGTCGTGCCCCGCCACCTCCATCAGCCCCGGGTCGCGGGAGATCGCGGCCAGCACGCGCGGCTCCATCTGGTCGGCGTCCGCCACCACCAGCCGCCAGCCCTCGTCGGCGACGACCGCCCTGCGTATCACCCGGGGGATCTGGAGCGCGCCGCCGCCGTTGGTGGTCCAGCGGCCGGAGACCGTACCCCCCGGCTGGTACTCCGGGCGGAACCGGCCGTCGCGCACCCAGTCCTGGAGCCAGGTCCAGCCGTTCGCCGTCCAGATCCGGTACAGCTTCTTGTACTCGATGAGCGGCTCGACCGCCGGATGGTCGATCTCCGCCAGCTCCCAGCGCCGCGTCGACTTCACCTTGATGCCGGCGCCCGCGAAGGCCTTCACCACATCGGCAGGCAGATCGGGCCGCACCCGCCGCCCGAAAGCCTCCGACACCTTGTCGGCAAGTTCGGCGAGCCGGCGCGGCTCGCCCCCGCCCGCGTACCGCTCGCCCAACAGCTCGTCCAGCACCGCCCGGTGGACGTCGGCGCGCCACGGCAGACCCGTACGGTGCATCTCGGCCGCCACCAGCATGCCCGCCGACTCGGACGCGGTGAGCAGCCGCATCCGCCCCGGGTGCTCGGCGGCCGCGTGCCGCCGCTGCTGCTCCGCGTACACGTCGAGCAGCGCGTCGAAAGGCACCTCGGCGCCGGCGAGCGGCTCGAAGAGCGAGGACTGCGAGCCCGGCTCCGCCGAGCGGGGCGGCGGGTCGGGCGGCA
>NZ_JTHL01000001.1:5337031-5341656 GCF_000818195.1 Streptomyces sp. 150FB
GCCGCCGCCGAACGGGGCTCCCCGAGCCGCCCCTCATGCCCGAGCAGCAGCAGTTCCGCCACCTCGATGTCGTAACACCGCTCGATCCGCACCCCGGCGGCGAGCAGCCGTGGATACACCTCCCCGGTGGCGCGCCACACCCAGCGGTCCACCTCCGGCAGCCGCGCCCTGACGGCCGCCACCAGGTCGGGCTCCCGCAGCACGGGCCCGGCCGGGCGCCCGTCGGCACCCAGCGGAGCCAGCAGCGCGCCGCCGCCGTCCACCGGGGCGAGAGCCCATCGTCCGGTCATGTGAGCGAGTCTCGCAGCAGGCTCTGACAGTCGGGTACGACGCGCCTCAACCGGAACATATCGGCGGGTGGCCGAGGTTGTGCCGGGAGAAGATCGGCGTGACGTCCCGACAGATCAGGTGGAGGCTGGAATGCAAGCGATCGTGTTCGACGAGTTCGGCGGTCCCGACGTACTGCACCTCAAGGAGATCGACGAGCCGCACGCGGGCCCCGGAGAGGTCCGGGTGGCCGTACGGGTCGCCGGCGTCAACCCGGTGGACTTCAAGGTCCGCCACGGATGGATGGAACAGGCCTTCCACACACCGCTCCCCGCCGTCCCCGGTACCGAGGTCGCCGGAGTCGTCGACGAGACCGGTGAGGGCGTGACCGGATTCGCCGTCGGCGACGAGGTGGTGGGCTGGGCCAAGGGCGGCTCGTACGCCCAGCACGCCCTGACCGGGGTGATCGCCCACAAGCCGGCCGCGCTGAGCTGGGAGCAGGCGGTGGGGATCCCGGTCGCCGGCGAGACCTCCGCGCGGGTGCTCGACCTGCTCGACGTGAAGGAGGGCGAGACGCTGCTCGTGCACGGCGCCGCCGGCGCGGTCGGGTCCGTCGCCGTACAGCTCGCCGTGGCCAGGGGCGCCACCGTGATCGGCACGGCCTCGGAGCGCAACCACGACTTCGTGCGCTCGCTCGGGGCGACACCCGTGACGTACGGCGACGGCCTGGTCGAGCGCGTGCGCGCGCTCGCTCCGCAGGGCGTCGACGCCGTCCTCGACACGGCGGGCAAGGGCGCGCTGCCCGACTCGATCGAGCTGCGCGGCGGCACGACCGACCGCGTCGTCACCATCGCCGACATGGCGGCCGGTGACCTGGGGGTGACCTTCTCCAGCGGCGGCATCCCGCCGGAGAAGCAGCGCGCGGGGCTCGCCGAGCACCTCACGCTGGCGGCCGACGGCGCGCTTCACGTGCGCATCGGTGAGAGGTACGCCCTCGCCGACGCGGCCAAGGCGCAGGCGGAGAGCGAGGCCGGTCACGCGGCCGGGAAACTGGTGATCACTCTCTGATCGTGTGTTCCCGGCGGGGTGGGGGCGCGTTCGCCAGGGGGTGCGCGCGCCGGGCGCATCGGGTGCATCCAGCAAGGTCATGGCCTTGTGAGGTGGCATGTCGACACTCCTCTCGGGCACCATGGTTGCTTTCGGTGACCCACTTATGTCCGAGAGTAATGATGCTCACTGACAATGGACTTGTACACGATGTGTACGACCCCCGACGGCGCCCCTGGCTGCCCCTCACCCGCCTCCCGCTCCCGCACAAACCGGAGGCGGCGTCGAGGGCCCGCAACCGTACCCGCGAGGTGCTCTCCCTGTGGCGGGTGGGCGCCGGGCTGATCGCGACGGCGGAGCTGGCCGTCAGCGAACTCGTCACCAACGCCGTACGGCACGGGGTGTGCCTGTGCGGCTGTACGCGGGGGACGGTCTCCCTGGCCCTGCTGGGGGCCGGGGACCGGCTGCGCATCGAGGTCGGGGACCCGTCCCGTACGCCCCCGAGGTGGCCGACCGGGATCGAGTCCGTGGACAGGGAGGCCGAGGAGGGGCGCGGCCTGCTGCTGGTCACGGCTCTCGCCTCGGACTGGGGGGACCACGCGCGGCCGCTGCGGGGCAAGGTGGTGTGGTGCGAGTTCGCCTGCCGCGCGACGCTGGACTGACGGGACGGCCGGGCGGGGCGGACTGACGGGACGGCCCGGTTTCCGTTTCCGGCGGGTCCGGGACGCGGCGATGAGTTTCCGGGCCCCGGGGAGTCTCATGACCCGTCATCGAGAACGCGGACAGCGCGGACAGCGCGAACAGTGCGAACAGCGCGGGAGGAACACGTGACTCAGCTACTGAGAGTTCAGAACTTCAACGTCTCCAGTGACGGCATCGGGGCCGGGGAGGACCAGACTTTCGAGCGCCCGTTCGGCCACGTAGATCCCGGGAAGCTGTTCGCCTGGGCCGGCGCCACGGCGAGCTGGCCCATGCGCACCGCCCCCGGCGGGAGCCGGGGCCTCGACGACTACCTCACGCGGGACTACCCACGCAACATCGGCGCCGAGATCATGGGCCGCAACAAGTTCGGGCCCCAGCGCGGCCCGTGGGAGAACCACGAGTGGCGCGGTTGGTGGGGCGACGAGCCGCCGTTCCGCACCCCGGTGTTCGTCCTGACCCACCACAAGCGTCCGTCGTTCACGCTCTCCGACACCACCTTCCACTTCGTCGACGGCGACCCGGCCACGGTCCTCGGACAGGCGCGGGAGGCGGCGCAGGGCAAGGACGTCCGACTCGGCGGCGGGGTCAGGACCATCCGGCAGTTCCTGGACGCCGACCTCGTCGACACCCTGCATGTGGCGGTCTCACCGACGAAGCTGGGATCCGGACTACGCCTCTGGGAGTCCCCGGACGAGCTGCTCGACCGCTTCAACCTGGACGTCGTACCCAGCCCGAGCGGCATCACGCACCACTTGTTCTGGCGGAAGTGACGCCCCGGCTCAGAGGCTCCGCACGATCCGCGCCGGGTTTCCGACCGCCAGGACTCCGGCCGGTAGGTCCTTCGTGACGACCGCACCGGCGCCGACCACGGTGTTCTCGCCGATGGTCACTCCCGGGCAGACGATCACGCCGCCGCCCAGCCAGACGTTGTCGCCGATGGTCACCGGCTGGGCCTTCTCCCACCCCGCCCGCCGGCGTTCCGCGTCGAGTTCGTGGGTCGGGCTGAGGAGTTGCACGTTCGGGCCTATCTGGACGTCGCTGCCGATGGTGATCGGCGCCGCGTCCAGGAACACCGCGTTGAAGTTGATGAACGTGCGGGCGCCGATGGTGATGTACGTGCCGAAGTCGCAGTTGAACGGCGGCCGGATGCGGACGGCGTCGCCCACCGAGCCGAGCAGCTCCGACAGGATCTCGGCGCGCTCGGCGGGCGACCGGGCCTCGGCGCCGTTGTACGCCGCGCAGAGCGCGACGCGGCGTACGGTCTGCGCCAGCAGTTCCTCGTCGTCGGGGAGGTACCAGTCCCCGGCCAGCATGCGTCGCTTGTTCTCACCCATTGTTCTCGCCCATGAACGTACGTCCCCCTCGCTGAGTCCCCTCAGCCTAGCGTCGAGCAGGGGTTCGATATCCACAGCCTGTGGATAAGTCGGGACCGCGTCCGTCCTGCACCGGGTGACCTGGGACCATGGTCTTCATGGGTAACACCACCGTCGAGCAGGCGATCGCCGCCGCGCTCGCCATGGGCAAGGGCGTGGACGGGCGCGACGACGGCGAGGGCATCGACACCGGGGCCTCCCTGCTCGCCGCCGACCCCGCGGCCGATCCGGAGCTGCGCCGGCGCGGCGAGCTGTACGTACGCCTCGCCTGGGAGCGCGGCTGGGAGCCCGCCGATGTCGTGCGCCTCGTCAGGCGCGACCTCACCGAGGCCCACGCCGGGATCGTGGCCGGGCTGATCACCGCCGAGGTGCGGAGGTACGGGCGGCTCGCGCCGCGCTGGGCCGCGCAGGTGGCCGAGCTGGCGGAGCCGGCCGAGGCGGCGGAGTCCGCTTCGAACCGGGGCGACCGTTTCTCGGCCGCCACCGCCGTGCTGGAGTTGTACCGGCTGCTCGCGAGACTGCCCGCGATCGAGCCGGTCGGCCCGGTGCCCGGTACGCCCGTCCACCTGCCGGCCGCCGACGGCGAGCCGCGCGTGCTGGTCCGGATCCGCGCCCTGCTCGCCAAGGCGGAGGGGACCGGCTTCCCGCAGGAGGCCGAGGCGCTCACCGCGAAGGCCCAGGAACTGATGGCGCGCCACAGCATCGACGAGGCGCTGCTCGCCGACCGTACGCGGCGGGGCGATGTGCCGGGTGCCTGCCGGATCGGGGTGGACCCTCCGTACGAGACGGCGAAGGCGATCCTCCTCGACGCCGTCGCCTCGGCGAACCGCTGTCGCGCCGTCTGGAACAGCGCGTTCGGCTTCTCGACGGTGGTCGGGTTCGAGCCCGACATGGAAGCGGTCGAGCTGCTGTACACCTCGCTGCTGGTGCAGGGGACGGCGGCGATGACCCGCGCCGAGGCGGAGCAGCGTACGGCCGGCCGCAAGCGGACGAAGACCTTCCGGCAGTCCTTCCTGCTGGCGTACGCGCACCGCCTCGGTGAACGCCTCGCCGCCGTGGCCGACCGGGTCACCACGGACTCGGGCACGCCGGGCGCCGAGCTGCTGCCCGTGCTCGCCGCGCGGGAGGTGGCGGTCTCCGACCGTACGGACCGGATGTTCCCCGCGACGGTGGCGACGCGGGTGCGCGGCGCGACGGACGCCGCGGGCTGGACGCACGGCACGTCGGCCGCCGACC
>NZ_JTHL01000001.1:5342360-5360408 GCF_000818195.1 Streptomyces sp. 150FB
CGACCGGGCGCATGTGCCGGGGGCCGCGCCGCCCGAGGACCGCAGGGGCCGGATCCGCCCGGGTGGCTCGCGGGGCTGACGCGCGGGGTGGGGCCCGCGCAGGTCAGGGTCCCGCGCAGGTCAGGGCTTCGGGAGGGCCGAAGGCGCGTCCGCGGTGTCCGCCTTCATCAGGGTGTCCTTCCGCGACCCCCAGGAGAGCACCAGCTTCTTGCCGTCGTTCGACTGGATCGTGCCCATCGTCCGGTCGGTGTTGCCGTCGGTGCAGGTGAGCGCCAGCATCGGCTGTCCCATGTCCTGCAAGGAGCCCGAGCAGACATGCTGGTCGGCGACCAGCGCCGCCTTGCCCTCCTTGACCAGGAGCGTCACGCTTTTGCCGTCCGTCAGCCCGGCCCAGGCGCCTTCCAGGCCCTTGGCCGCCCGGGTCAGATCGGCGCTCGGGGCGGGCGGACCGGCGGAAGCCGCACTCGGGGTGGCGGCGGCGCTGTCGCCCTGCGCTGCCTTGTCCGCCTTGTTCGCGCTACTGCCGCTGTCACCGCTGCCGCCGCATCCGGTGAGGAGGAGCGCGGCGGCGAGTCCGGCCACCGCCGCGCCTGTTCCTGCGAACTTGTGCACGTTCATGTCCCCTTTTGGTCGGCTCCCGGACAAGACCGGGTCAAGCTACCAGGACGACTTGCGCACTCCCGGGAGAAATCCCGCGTGGGCCTGCTCGCGCATTCTGACCCGGGACAGTCCGAATTTCCTCAGGTGTCCGCGCGGCCTGCCGTCCACGCTGTCCCTGTTCCGTACCCGGGTGGCACTCGCGTTACGCGGCTGACGCCGCAACTCACGCAGCGCCAGGCTCCGTTCGTCCTCCGGGGTGCCGGGCCTCCGGACGATCTCCTTCAGCTCCGCCCGGCGCGCCGCGTACCGCTCGACCACTTCCTTGCGCTGCTCATTACGGACCACCTTGCTCTTCTTGGCCATCAGACCTTCACCCCGCGCGCCCGGATCCTCGCGACGGCGGCCTCGATGCCGATGGTGTCGATCCTTCTGATCGCCTTGGTACTGAGGGTGAGCCGGACGTACCTGCCCTCGCTCGGCAGCCAGTAGCGCTTGCGCTGGACGTTGGGGTCGAAGCGGCGTGAGGTGCGCCGGTGCGAGTGGGAGATCTGGTTGCCGAAGCCGGGCTTGGAGCCGGTCAGTTGGCAGTGGGCGGACAAGGTCACACACCCCTCTCTTTGGTAATGGAAACCATTTCCATATACTAACCCCACGGCTCGCGCCGCAGTACGCCCGACCGTCAAGGTCCGGCGCAGAGCAGCACCAACAGAGAGGACCGCCATGAAGCCCGGCATCCATCCCACCTACCGGCCCGTCGTCTTCCGCGACAAGGCGGCCGGCTTCGCCTTCCTCACCCGCTCCACCGTCGACAGTCAGAAGACGGTGGAGTGGGAGGACGGCGGTACGTACCCCGTCATCGACGTCGAGACCTCGTCGGCGAGCCATCCCTTCTACACGGGTACGGCGCGTGTCCTCGACACCGCCGGCCGCGTGGAGCGTTTCGAACGCCGCTACGGCGGTAAGCCCGGGGCCCGTTGATGGACGGAACCCAGCGACCCCACGGCCCTCACCGTCCCGACGGCCGCCACGCCCCCGACGGCCGGCTCCCGGTCGCCCTCGTCGGCGGACTCCACAGCGACGCGCGCCGAGAAGCCGTACGGATGCTGCTCGCCACCGTGCCCGGCAGTGTCGCGCTCCACCACGACCTGTCGACGGCCGCGCGCGGCACCGTCCTGCGTACCGTCAGGGACGTCGACGACGTGCTCTCCACCGGAGAGGCGCCGCTCGTCAACGACTGCGCCTGCTGCGCGCTGCGCGAGGACCTCGTACCCGAGCTGGAACGGCTCGCCGACGACGGCCTCACCCGGCTCGCGATCGTCGAGCTGTGGGACTCGGTCGAGCCCAAGGCGATGGCCGAGGTCATCGCAGCGCACGGCCGGCGGCTGGTCGTCAGCTCCGTCCTGACGGCGATCGACCCCGCGCTGCTGCTGCCGTACCTCGGCAACGGCGACGACCTCGCCGACGCCGGCCTCGCCGCGGCCGCCGCCGACCGGCGCACCATCGCCGACACCTGGGCGCGCCAGCTCGAATACGCGCCGGTACTCGCGATCGCCGACAGCCCGCTCGCCGACGACGAAGATCGCGCGCTGCTCGCCCAACTGCACCCCACCGCACGACAGGTGGCGATAGCCGGCGGCGAACTCGCCGAAGCGGCCCTGGCCGGATTCGACGTCGAAGCGGCGGCGGCCCGCCAGCACCCGGCCTGCGCGCTGCTGCCGCAGGACGCCGACGAGTGCGGGGTCGGTACGTACGTCTGGCACCGCCACCGGCCCTTCCACCCCGAGCGGCTCCACCAGGCGCTGGAGGACCTGTGCTGCGCCGCCGCCCGCAGCCGGGGCCGCTTCTGGCTCGCCGACCGGCCCGACACCCTGCTGGCCTGGGACGCGGCCGGCGGCGCGCTCTGCGTGGAGAGCGCGGGCCCCTGGCTCGCCGCGCTACCCGATGCCGCCTGGGAGAGCGTCCCGCCGGTACGCCGCGCCGCCGCGGCCATCGACTGGCACCCCGAACACGGCGACTGCTGCCAGCACCTGGTCTTCACCTCGCCCGGTCTCGACCGGGAGGAGATCGGCCGGCTCCTCGAATCGTGCCTGCTCACCGATTCCGAATACACCGCGGGCCGCGAGGCGTGGAAGCTCCTGCCGCGCGCGTTCGACTACCTCCTGGAGGTCTGACCTCGCCGTTCATGGGCCGAGTCCTGGTCACCGGCGAGGCGTACGGCCGCCCGGCCCGCCGGCGCGGATGGACCATGCGCCGGGGCGAAGGACGGCCTGCCGTGTGAGGGTGAGGACATCGGGCCGGCCTGTGCGTCGACGAGGGCGTCGGGGTGTCGACGAGGGCGTCGGGGCGCGTCCGAGTGTTCTCCTTTCTGCACGGTGAGGTCTGAACGGTGAGGAACCCATGGCCGAGAAGAATCTGCGGGGCAAGGTCGCGCTCGTGACCGGCGGCAGCCGGGGCCTGGGGGCCGCCTCGGCACGCCGTCTGGCCGCGGCCGGAGCGGATGTCGCGATCGCCTACGAGAAGTCGGGCGACAAGGCCGACGCTGTCGTGCGCGACGTGGAGCACCTCGGCGTTCGTGCGGTGGCCGTGCGGGCCGACCAGGGGCGGCGGGAAGACGTGGTGCGGCTGGTCGCGGAGGTCGCTCAGCGATTCGGCCGTATCGACATCCTGGTCAACAGCGCCGCCATCTTCGTCGGCGGCCCGCTGGGATCCCTCACGCCGGAGGAGACCGAACGGCTGTGGGCGGTGAATGTCCACGGAGTGGTGACCACCACGTCCGAGGCGGTGGCCCACATGCCTGACGGCGGTCGCGTCATCACGATGGGCACCATCACCGCGCAGCGCGCCTGGACAGCCGGTTTCGGAGACTACAGCGCGACCAAGGCGGCCCTGAGCATCTACGGTCGCTCCTGGGCACACGAGCTGGCCCCGCGCGAGATCACCGTGAACACGGTCGTGTCCGCCTTCGCCGAAACGGATATGGGGATTCCGCGGGACACCGATCTGGGGCGGGCGGCTCTCGCCTCCCTCCCGTTCCACCGCTACGGGAGGCCCGAGGAAGTGGCGGCTGCCGTCGCCTTCCTCGCCGGCCCGGACGCCTCCTACATCACGGGTACGGACATCAACGTCAACGGCGGATGGAACGCCTGAGTACCGGCTTCACAGTGCGTCCCGCGTCGCGAGTGCGTGGCGGATCGCGGCGAGAGCTTCTTCGTGGGTGGCGTTGAGCTGCTTGGCGGCAGCCGCGTAACTGCGCGCGTGTTCCGCGAGCTTGGCCTTGACGTCGGTGGTGGCCGTCGGGGCGATCACCTGGGTGCCGGATCCTCGGCGGCTCTTGACGAGGCCCGCGGTCTCCAGTTCGCGATACGCGCGCACGACAGTGTTGTTGGCCAGCCCGAGGTCGGAGGCGAACTGGCGCACGGACGGCAGCCTGTCCCCCTGCGACAGCCGGCCCACGGAGATCAGATCGGCGAGCTGTGAGCGGAGCTGTTCGTACGCGGGGACGGGGGAGGCCTGGTTGAGACTGATGCTGATGCCGTTAGTTGTCATGGCCGGGCCTTGAGGTAGACCTGCGGCAGCAACAGGACGTTGAGACAGTGACACGCCGTCATCGCCGAGACGACAGCCGTGACGGCCAACCCGCACAAGGCCACGTTCCTCCATCCGTCCGCACAGGACAAGCTCAGCACCACGGCACCCATCGTCACGGAGACAGCGAACAGAGGGGTGCTCACCAGCACCCCGAATGCGCCGACCGCCGACCGGACGGTCATACGACGGTGGTCGTCGCTCCAGGACCACGCGGTGACGCGGCGCAGAAGCAGCGCACAGGCGACCATACCGAGAGCGAGGCCGCCGAGGATCGGCCCGGCGTAGTACGGGCCTGGCCAGGGCGAGAGTAACCGCGTACCGGCCGGGCACGTGGCGGACACCGCACGTCCTGAACGACCGGCCGCATCCGGCACCGCCAACATGGCGGCCGTGATCAGGAGTCCCAGCAGGACAACAGCCTGCGTGGCCAGCACAGCGGCGAGGGACCGGGGCAGGTAGTCCCGAATCCGGCGGGGCGTGATCGCCGCTGTCCGTAGCCCACCGGGACTCGGCCGCGCGATCACGTCCGCGGCGAACACGCCGGCCATGGCGCACAGGCCGAACACGCCGACTCCGTACAGCAGATCGACATCGGACTCCGGGCTGAACGGTACGAGCGCGCTGACTCCGATCCCGGTTGCCGCACCGGCCCATCGCACGGGGATGTCGAGCCCGACCCGCCACGTACGTTCCATTTCCTCGGCAGCACACATGCGGGCTTCCTCCCACGAGGTGTATCAACTTCTTCATACAGTTACCTGGGAGTCCGAAGTGTGTCAAGCGATTGAGACAGTTGGCCGCGGCGTCCGTGCCCGGCCCGAGCCCCCGTGCGGGCCCCCGCCCGGGTCCCGCCTCCCCTGTCATGTGGACTGGACCATTTTTGGCAAAAGTGGAGCCAAAACGATTCGGTATGCGTCTCTATCCGGGGTACAAGCCCACGCCGGAGCCTCGTGAGAGCCTCTGTAACCACGGGAACACCGCGCGTGCACGTGCATCTGCTCATGCAGTGGCACGAGAAACATGGCTATGATCCGAGTAGTTGACACCTGCACCTTGCATCTCGGGGAGCTACCTGTGCACCACGTTTACAACGGCATGGCGGCGACAGAGCTTCACGGAGCCGTCTGGCAGAAGAGCCGGCACAGCAACTCCCAGGGATCGTGTGTGGAGTTCGCCAAGCTGCCGGGGGGAGAGGTGGCGGTACGTAACTCACGCCACCCCGACGGGCCCGCGCTCGTCTACACGACGGCTGAGATTGAGGCCATGCTCCTCGGTATCAAGGACGGGGAGTTCGACCATCTGACAGCCGTGGTCTGATCGAACAAGCGCCGTACATATACGTATCCGGCCGCCCGCTTCCGAGCGGACGGCCGGTACGCGTTTCGCCGCAGTCGGTACGACCGCTCCTGGACGGTCTCAACCGCTCTGCAGCAGGAACAGTGCCCAGACGACCTTGCCGTGCAGCGACCCGGCGAGCGGATGCCACCCCCAGGTGTCGCTGTACGACTCCACCAGGAAGAGCCCGCGCCCCGATTCGGCCGCGCAGTCCTCGTCCGGCTCGCGCGCCTCGGGGCTCGCGTGGCTGGGGTCGCGTACGGCGCACACCAGTCGCGAGGCCCAGCGCATCAGATGCAGCCGTACGGGCGGGTCCTGGCGCTCCCTGGGCGTATCGGCGGGCAGCGCGTGGCGCAGGGCGTTGGTGACGAGTTCGGACACGACCAGTGCCACATCGTCGAAGCGGTCGTCGAGATCCCACCTGGTCAGCGTGGTCCGGGTGAACTGCCGGGCGGCGCGCACCGCTTCGTAGCGTGCGGGCAGAGCACAAGACGCCGAGCTGGAGGCAGCCGACTGGTCTATCGGTGGAAGCCCCTGCCGTAACGGCTCGAGCATGGTCGATCCATTCATCCCCATGCGAGGCACTCCCGGGATTCGCGGCCGTAGCGATACTGCGGTGGTTCAGCGTCACAACACGTCACATCACGAACGAGCACGCAGGTGCGCGAGCACCATGGTTCCGAATGCGCAGGGCAGATGCAAGGGCAGATGCACGTGCACGTGCCTGAATTGGACCTTCACGTGCCGGTTGCCGCACATTTTTCCCCCGCACTACTTTCTACGACTTCTCAAAGCCTTCTTATTTCCGTAATCGAATGAGTACGCGCTGAAGCGTTTTGATGGCAGAATCCGGCAGTCGGGGTTCGGGGCGGCCGCCCGGCAAACCACAGTGATGGGGAGGGTTGAAGACGTGACCGCAACCGAATCGGGCGGTTCCGTGGTGCGGCGCATCCTGCTGGGCTCACAGCTACGGCGGCTGCGGGAGTCGCGTGGGATCACCCGCGAAGCTGCCGGTTACTCGATCCGAGCATCCGAGTCCAAGATCAGTCGCATGGAGTTGGGACGGGTGAGCTTCAAGTCCAGGGACGTCGAGGATCTGCTGACGCTCTACGGCGTCGCGGAGGAAGGGGAGCGCGAAGCTCTCCTCGGACTCGCACGCGAGGCCAATGTCGCCGGCTGGTGGCACAGTTACAGCGACGTACTGCCGGGCTGGTTCCCCACGTACATCGGGCTCGAAGGCGCTGCCTCGCTGATCCGTATCTACGAGGTCCAGTTCGTGCACGGCCTGCTCCAGACCGAGGCGTACGCGCACGCCGTCGTCACCCGCGGGATGGGCGATCCGTCCAAGCACTGCGCCGAGGTCGAGCGCCGGGTCGCGCTGCGGCTCGAACGCCAGAAGGTCCTGGTGTCGGAGAGAGCGCCGCGCTTCCACGCCGTGCTCGACGAGGCCGCGCTGCGGCGTCCGTACGGAGACGCGTCCGTGATGCGCGGGCAGTTGAAGCATCTCCTCGACGTCTCCGAGCAGCCGAATGTCACGCTCCAGGTGATGCCCTTCGACTTCGGCGGCCACTCCGGTGAGACCGGGGCGTTCGCCATGCTGAGCTTCCCGGAGTCGGACCTCTCCGACGTCGTCTACATGGAGCAGCTCACCAGCGCGCTGTACGTGGACAAGCGGGAGGAGGTCGCCCAGTACGGCCGGGTGATGGAGCGCCTCCACGAGGAGAGTTCGGACCCGGAGGCGAGTCGCGACCTTCTCCACAGACTGCTCCAACTCGTCTGAATCATCAGTACGATGACGTCACATCAGGAGCTTGTACCTGACAGTAAGGGATCGCATGTCCTACTTCACCGAGCTGGGCCATCAGTACATCGACGGCGAGTGGCGGACCGGTAGCGGCTCGTGGGACATCATCGACTTCAACCCCTTCAACGGGGAGAAGCTCGCCGCGATCACCGTCGCCACCACTGTCGAGGTCGATGACGCCTATCGCGCGGCGGAGCGGGCACAGCCCGGCTGGGCGGCCACCAACCCGTACAGGCGCAGGCTGGTCTTCGAGCGCGCTGTCGCGCTGATCGAGGAGCGCAGGGAAGAGATCATCGACGCGCTCACCGAGGAGCTCGGTGGTACGCGCCCCAAGGCCCTGATGGAAATCGACTCGGCGCAGGAGCAGTTGCGCCAGGCGAGCCTGCTCGCGGTGCTTCCCGACGGACAG
The DNA here is from genome assembly GCF_000818195.1 of Streptomyces sp. 150FB. GTDB lineage: Bacteria > Actinomycetota > Actinomycetes > Streptomycetales > Streptomycetaceae > Streptomyces. Next base: position 5,350,097 of record NZ_JTHL01000001.1, read on the forward strand.
GTGGTGCCCTCTCCCTCGGAGGGCAAGGAGAGCCGCGTCTACCGGCAGCCTGTCGGCGTCGTCACCGTCATCAACCCGTACAACTACCCGCTGGCGATGTCGATCATGTCGGCCGCGCCCGCGCTGGCCCTCGGCAACGCCGTGGTGATCAAGCCCAACCAGCACTCGCCCGTCATGGGCGGCGGTTTCGTGGCCAAGCTCTTCGAAGACGCGGGGCTGCCGGCGGGCCTGCTCAACGTCATCGTCACGGACATCGCCGAGATCGGCGACGCGCTGCTCGAACACCCCGTCCCGAAGGTCATCTCGTTCGCCGGCACCGACCGGGTCGGCCGGCATGTCGCCACGGTCGCGGCCGGCCACTTCAAGCGGACGGTCCTCCAACTCAGCGGCAACAGCGCGTTCCTCGTCCTCGACGACCTGGACGACGCGGGCCTCGACCACGCCGTGGACGCGGCGGTCGCCAGCCGGTTCGTCTTCCAGGGGCAGGTCTGTATGGCCGCCAACCGCATCCTGGTCGACCGCAAGCTGGAGAAGGAGTTCACCGAGCGGTTCGTGGCGAAGGTGGCCGCGCTGAAGACCGGGGACCCGCGCGAGCCCGACACCCGTATCGGCCCGCTCATCAACAGCTTCCAGGCGGACGCGATGACCGCCGTGGTCGACCAGGCGCTCGCGGAGGGCGCGACAGCGCTCCTGCGCGGTCGCACGCGCGGCAACCTCGTCGAGCCGACCGTACTGGCCGGCCTCCCGGAGGACTCCCCGCTGATGCGGCAGGAGATCTTCGGCCCGGTGGCGCTGCTGATGTCGTTCGACGGCGACGACGACGGCGTACGGATCGCCAACAACACCCCGTACGGGCTGAGCGGGGCCGTGCACACGGCCGACGTGGAGCGGGGCGTACGGATCGCCAAGCGCATCGTCACCGGCATGGTCCACGTCAACGACTCCACCGTGCAGCAGGACCCGCTGGCGGACTTCGGCGGCGAGAAGAACTCCGGCCTGGGCCGGCTCAACGGCGACGGGGCCATCGAGGCCTTCACGACCCGGAAGTGGATATCCGTGCAGTCGGGCGTCGCGAAGTTCCCGCTCTGAGGGACGTCGCGCGTGCGCGCGTGCCGGGCGCCGCGTGCCGGGCGCCGCGTGCCGGGCGGGATGTGCCCGACAGGGCCTAGCCTGGGGGGATGTCAGCGATCCGTTTGCTCGTGCTCAGCGCGGTGCGTCAGCACGGACGGGCCCACGGCTATCAGGTCCGCAACGACCTTGAGTACTGGGGCGCGCACGAGTGGTCCAACGCCAAGCCCGGCTCGATCTATCACGCGCTGAAGCAGATGGCGAAGCAGGGCGTCCTGCTGGCGCACGAGGTCGCGCCGAGCACGGCGGGCGGGCCGCCGCGTACCGAGTACGAGATGACGGACGCCGGCCGCGACGAGTACTTCAGGCTGCTGCGCCAGGCGCTGACGTCGTACGACCAGAACACCGACGTCCTGTCGGCGGGCATCGGCGCGATAGTCGACCTGCCGCGTGCCGAGGTGGTCGAACTGCTCAAGGAGCGGGTACGGGGCATCGAGGCCTGGCGCGGTTCGGTCACCGACCACTACGTGCCCGAGCAGGGTTCCGAAGTCCTGGGCCATATCGGCGAGATCATGAACCTGTGGGTGCACACGGCGGACGCCGGTGCGCGCTGGACGCGAGGACTGATCGCCCGGATCGAGGCGGGGGCGTACACCTTCGCGGGCGAAGGGCCCCCGTTCGTGGGCGTGTTGGCGCCGGGCGAGGAGAACCCGTACGCGACGCGTGAGCCCCGCCGGGGCTGAGACGGCGGTCAGGGGAGGGGGCGCGGCGTACGGGTGCGGGCTCAGAGGGGGCGCCGGGCGCCGTTCCTGACCTGGGTGACGAAGGCGGTCCACGCCGGAGCGGTGAAGAGGGCGGCGGGGGCGTGGGGGCGCTTGCTGTCGCGGACCGGGACCACGTTGCGCAGGCCGTCGGCGACTTCGAGGCAGTCGCCGCCCTGCGAGTTGCTGTAGCTGGATTTGCGCCAGGCCGCCGTGCTCAGGTCGGGTCGGGGGACGCGCATGGTGTGTTGGCCTCCCAAGAGATGATCAGGCTGTGTGGTTGACCTTGACCTGGGTGATGAAGGACGTCCAGGTCGCGTTGGCGAAGATGAGGGCCGGGGCATGGGGGCGTTTACTGTCGCGGACCGGGACAACGCCCGGGACGCGGTCCGCTACCTCCAGGCAGTTGCCTCCCTGGGAGTTGCTGTAGGTGGACTTGCGCCAGGCCATTGCGCTTAGCTCGGGTCGGGAGATGCGCATGGTGTGCTGGCCTCCAAGAAAGTCAGGATCAGGGCCACGGAGTCCCGTGGCGAGAGAGACGAGTCCCGCAACAGATCGTAAGCAAGCCTGAGCTGTTCGACATCGGCTGGATCCTCGACAAGGTCGCCTGAGTAGGCGCCCTCCGTGTAAGCGGTTGAAGTGCCATCGGGAAGCCGGAGGATGGTGAGCGTTGTTGGGCGGCATCGGTTCAAGTCCCCCTGCGGTTCCTGAGTGTGGGGCGACGCGTCGCCCGCGTTGAGCGTAGCCGGATATCCGTCACTTTATGGAGGGATTCGCGGACACTGCGTGACTGGCCGGATGGGGCGTGCTACGCCCTCAGTGGTGGAAAGCCGTCGCCCTCGACTTCTCGCGACCCAACGGGTGCTGCTGGTTGTGGAGTTCGGGCATCAGGCGTTTCAGGTCGGCGATCAGGAGTTCGCCGAGGTCGGCCGAGAACCCGTTGCGGCAGACGACGCGCAGGACCGACAGGTCCTCGCGGTTGGCGGGGAAGGTGTAGGCCGGGACCAGCCAGCCGTACTCGCGCAGGCGGCGGGATACGTCGAAGACGTCGAAGTTGTGCACGTCCGGCGCTGTGGTGAAGGCGAAGACCGGCAACTCGTCGCCCCGGGTGATGAGCCGGAACTCGTCCATCTGCTCGACCAGCAGGGCGAGTTTGGTCGCGATGTCGCGCGCCGCCTGGTGCACGGCGCGGTAGCCGTCCCTGCCGAGCCGGAGCAGCGTGTAGTACTGCGCGACGACCTGGGCGCCGGGGCGGGAGAAGTTCAGCGCGAAGGTGGGCATCTCGCCGCCCAGGTAGTTCACGCGGAAGATCAGCTCCTCCGGCAGTTCGTCCGGCGAGCGCCAGAGGGCCCAGCCGATGCCCGGGTAGACCAGGCCGTACTTGTGCCCGGAGGCGTTGATGGACGAGACGCGCGGCAGCCGGAAGTCCCAGACGAGATCCTCGTCGAGGAAGGGCGCGATCATGCCCCCCGAGGCGCCGTCGACATGGACGGGTACGTCGATGCCCTTGCGGTCCCGCAGGTCGTCCAGGGCGGCGCACAGCTCGGCCACGGGCTCGTAGGAGCCGTCGAACGTGGAGCCCAGGATGGCGACGACCCCGATGGTGTTCTCGTCGCAGAGGGCGGCGGCGGCCTCCGGATCGAGGTGGAAGCGGTCGCCCTCCATGGGCACCTGCCGCATCTCGACCTCCCAGAACGCGCAGAACTTCTCCCAGCACACCTGCACGTTGATGCCCATGACGAGGTTCGGCTTCGCGGTGGCCGGGTAGCGGTCGGCGTTCCGCAGGGCCCAGCGGCGCTTGAGCGCCATCCCGGCGAGCATGCAGGCCTCGCTGGACCCGGTGGTCGAGCAGCCGATGGTGGTGGCGGGATCGGGGGCGTTCCAGAGGTCGGCGAGCATCACCACACAGCGCCGCTCCAGCTCGGCGGTGCGGGGGTACTCGTCCTTGTCGATGATGTTCTTGTCCTGGCACTCCGCCATCAGCACACTCGCCTGCGGCTCCATCCAGGTGGTGACGAACGTGGCGAGGTTGAGCCGGGAGTTGCCGTCGAGCATCAGCTCGTCGTGGACGAGCTGGTACGCGGTGGCGGGCGGCATGGGTCCGTCCGGGATTTGGCGCGTGGGCGGGGCCGAGGTCATTCCGCTGACGGGGTCGGCCGCACCGTAGAAGGGGTTGAGCGACAGCCTGCGCACCTCGGCCCGCTGCTCGGCGGTCCGGTGAGCCCCGGGGGCGTCGTCCTTACCTCGGTGAAGCGGCATCAGCGGGTCTCCTCGCGACGGGTCCGGCCCCCTTCGCGAGGATACGAAGGAACCCGGGGCGTCGCCCGGCGGGCGCGGTCCGATGGTCCTTCCGCACAACCATTCGGGCCGTCCGTCCGTCGCACAAGGTGTCTGGAATGCACACTCCGGCGAATGGATGGGTAAACAATAAATGTCACCACGTAACTGGCGCCGGTGGGCCGCCACCCCCACCGCGACCCTGACCGCCTGCGCGGTCACCCTCCTCGGCGTGGCGCTCGTCGGAACTCCCGCCCAGGCGGCCCCCGCAAGCGGCACCGCCGCACAGGACGGGCCCTCCCTGAACTTCACCGTCGCCAGAGACCAGGTCGGGCTGCCACAGCCCGCCGACCCGGGCGACGCGCCGCAGATCAGTTGGGGCCTGGAGGGCGACGCCGACGGCGGCACCGCCAAGGACGTGGTCGTCAAGATCGACGTCTCCGGCATCTCCTCCTTCGCCGACGTCAGCGGCGCCGACTGCGTGGCCGATGTGTGCTCCTGGCGGTCCCAGGACATCGCCCCTGACGGCTTCGCCGGCGGACTCCTCGAAATGAACGCCAAGGCGAGCGCGCCGCTCGGTACGACGGGTACGGCGAAGCTCTACGCCACGTCCTCCAACGCGACCGTCACCGAGGTGCCCGTCAAGGTCAGCGTCGGCACCGTGGGGCTGGTCGTGAACCAGTTCTCAACCGTCGACGCCGCCACGCCCGGTACGACCCTGGACGCGCCGCTGACGATCGGGAACACCGGATCGCTGACGGCTCAGGGCGTGGAACTGCGGCTCGCCTCCACACAGGGCCTCGGCTTCGCGCAGCGGTTCTCCAACTGTTCGTACGGCACGACCGACGATGTCTCCCAGGCCGAGGGCCGGACGCTGGCCGACGCGGTGTGCCACATCGCGACCCCGGTCGAGCCGGGCAAGACGTACCGGCTGTCCACGCCGGTGGGCATCACCGTGAAGAAGACGGCGCTCTTCGACTTCGTCGACTACCAGACGACGCCCGCCGCCACCTCGGTCCCGGCGGACGCGGCGGACACGGCGGACACGGTGCCTGCGGTCAAGGGCAGCGGGCCGGTGCTCGCGCTCGTACAGGACGGCGGCACCGTGCCGGACCCCGGCGGCACCGATCACCGGCTGTGGCAGGTCGACTCGGCCAACAGCGCCGACATCGCGGTCGGCGGGGGTACGGTCACGGCCGCCCCGGGCGACCAGGTCACGCTGACGGCGAAGGTCCGTAACAACGGCCCCGCGACCTTCGACCTGCTCACCTCCGACGACCAGCTCGGCGTGGTGGTCGAGATCCCCGAGGGCACGACCGCTGTGACGGTCCCCGAACGCTGCCGTCCGTGGGACGGCGTCGGTTCGGGCGAACCCGCCCCCGGCGCCCCGCAGTACATGTGCGCGATCGGCTCGCCGTTCAGCGTGGGCCAGTCCCTGGCGCTGCCGTTCACGGTGACGGTCGACAAGGACGCGCCTGCCAGGACCAGCGGGAAGGTCTACCCCCTCTCCGTGAACGGGGTCGAGCTGGCGTACGACACGAACAAGGCGAACAGCACGGCGCGGCTCACGGTCAAGGTGAAGGGCGCCGTGGGCTAGCACCCCGGGCCCAGCACCCCAGGCCCAGCATCCCGGACCCTGTCCGGACCGCCGCCCGCGCGCTGCCGCGCCTTCTCGTTCTCCCCGCCCCTTCGGCCCGTGCTTTTCACTTGTCCTTTCGGCTTGCACCTCACGTCGCGTGAGGACTCAGGCTGAGACGCGTCAGGCACACACGAAGGGAGCGGGGAGCGATGAGCTACTCCGTAGGACAGGTCGGCGCTTTCGCGGGCGTCACGGTGCGTACCCTCCACCACTACGACGCGATCGGCCTGCTCTCACCGGGCGGGCGCAGCCACGCGGGCCACCGGCGGTACGACGACGCCGACCTCGACCGGTTGCAGCAGATCCTGTTCTACCGGGAGCTGGGCTTCCCGCTCGACGAGGTGGCGGTCCTGCTGGACGACCCGGACGCGGAGCCGCAGGAGCACCTGCGGCGTCAGCATCAGTTGCTGTCCGACCGGATCGAGCAACTCCAGCGCATGGCCGCCGCCGTCGAAGCGGCGATGGAGGCGCGGAAGATGGGCATCAATCTCACCCCCGAGGAGAAGTTCGAGGTCTTCGGGGAGCACGACCCGGAGCAGTACGCACAAGAGGTCGAGGAGCGCTGGGGCAACACCGAGGCGTACGCCCAGTCGCAGCAGAGGAGCGCCTCGTACACCAAGCAGGACTGGCTGAGGATCTCGGCCGAGGGTACGGACCTGAACAACCGGCTGATCGCGCTGATGGGGACGGGCGCCGCGCCGGAGGGCGAGGAGGCCATGGACCTCGCCGAGGAGCACCGCGAGCAGATCAGCCGTAACTTCTACGACTGCTCGCACGAGCTGCACGCGGCGCTCGGCAGGATGTACGTGGACGACGAGCGGTACGCCCGGAATCTGGACGCCCAAGCGCCCGGTCTCGCCGCATACTTGAGCCGGGCGGTCGTCGCGAACGCCGGGCGCCGCCAAGGCTGACGGCGGGGAACGCACGGGCCCGCCTCCCCCGGGGGCGGGTGGAACCAGGGGGACCCGGCAGTCGTTGATAGCTTAGGGCGGCCGATAACGCCGAATCGACGATCGACCGACTATCGACACAGGAGTCCGGAACCCGTGACCACCCTTGCGCTCGGCCCCAACTGGCTGGACCCGGACTATCTGATCGGGACCTTCGGTCTCATCGGAGTCCTGGTCGTCGTCTTCGCCGAGTCCGGACTCCTCATCGGGTTCTTCCTGCCCGGGGACTCACTGCTCTTCACCACCGGGCTGCTGGTGACCGCCGGCACGCTGGACAAGCCGCTGTGGCTCGTCTGCGTGCTGGTGGCGGTGGCCGCGGCCGTCGGTGACCAGGTCGGCTATCTCTTCGGGCGGAAGGTCGGGCCCTCGCTGTTCAAGCGACCCGACTCGAAGCTCTTCAAGCAGGAGAACGTCGAGAAGGCGCACGAGTTCTTCGAGAAGTACGGCCCGAAGTCCCTGGTGCTGGCGCGCTTCGTGCCGGTCGTCCGGACGTTCACCCCGATCATCGCCGGTGTGAGCCGGATGAACTATCGCTCGTTCATCACCTTCAACGTCATCGGCGGCACCCTGTGGGGCGTGGGAGTCACGCTGCTGGGCGCCGCGCTCGGCAAGATCGACTTCGTCAACGCGCACATCGAGCTGATCCTGGTCGCCATCGTGCTGGTCTCGGTCGTGCCGATCGCGATCGAGTACCTGCGGGCGCGCTCGAAGTCCAGGAAGGCGGGCGCGGGCGCGACGCCCGGCGGAGCCCCGGCTCCCGGCGCCGCCGCCCTCAGGACGGACGAGACGCCGGACGACAACCCGGGGCCCGGCGCCCGTGGCCGGCACGCCAAGCGCTGACGTCGGTCACCGGTTCCGAGTCCTGGCGTCAGAAGCCGCGTGTCCGCTTGGCCGCGCGGCGGCTCGACGCCTGGCCCGCTCCCGGGAGCTTGATGAACAGCCGGGAGATCTCGCCTCCCAGATTCACCCCGATCGCGATCGCCAGGGCCAGCGCCACCGCCTTGGAGAGCGAGGCGAGCCCCTTGTCCAGCTCGTTCTGGGCGATGCCGAGCAGCCCGAAGTACGTCGCCGAACCCGGCAGCAGCGGCCCGATCGCGGCCGTGACGTACGGCAGCGCCGAAGCGAACTGGTAGCGCGAGAAGAGCTGCCCGAACAGGCCGACCAGCCCGGCGGCGACCGCCGTGGAGGCCACCGGTGAGATATGCCCGATGTCGTGCATCGCCGCGAAGACGATCCAGGCCACGCCGCCGTTGAGGGACACCATCAGCACGGTGGAACGTTCCTGCTGAAGCAGGATCGCGAAGGCGAAGCTCAAGCCCACCGACACCACGATCTGGATCACCGGCCGTGGATGGGTGGTGACTGCGGTGTCGGGGTTCAGACCGGCGTGGAGCTGCACCCCCAGATACAGCACGATCAGCACCCCGATGACGATCGCGATGAAGAAGTACATGACTTCCAGCAGCCGTGCCGCCGCCGTGATGTAGTAGCCGGTCAGCCCGTCCTGTACGCCGGCCACCAGGGCCCGCCCCGGCAGCAGGGCGAACAGTCCACCGGTGATCACCGCCGACGGCTTGCTGCCCCAGTCCACCGCCGAGCTGAGCAGGATCAGCGAGACGCCCATCGCGGCCGGGGGCATCGCCGCTGCCACGAACTGGTAGAACTCCGGCAGCCCGCGCCCCGCGCACAGCCAGGCCAGCCGGTCGCCGAGCATGGCGCCGATCGCGGCGAACGCGAACACCACCAGATCACCGCCGACCAGCACGGAGGCCGACCCGGCGAGCAGTCCGCTCGCCGCTGTCAGCACCCAGCCGGGGTACGGGTGCCGGTTACGGCGGATCTCGGCGAGCCGCCGGTACGCCTCCTCCAGCGTGACGTCCGTACCGCCTGTGATGTCGTCGAGGAGGGTGTAGACGGCGGACAGCCGGGTGTAGTCGGTGCCCCGGCGCCGTACGGTCCTGCTGGCCGTCACCGGGTCCTCCACCAGCGACGGCTGGTGGGAGATCGACAGCAGGGTGAAGGTGACGGTCGGCTCGCAGCGGTCGAGCCCGTACGCGTGGCTCACCCCGAACATCGCCGCCTCGACGTCCTCGGCGCCCTCGCCCCCGGCGAGCAGCAGCTCGCCGATGCGCAGCGTCAGGTCCAGCACGCGCGGCACCGCCGGTCCCACGTCGTCGTGCCGCTGCACGGTCTCCGGTACGGGCCGGTCGCCGACCGGCATCCGCAGCAGCGTGCGCATCCGGTCCTGCCAGGGCGCCTCCTTGGTCAGCCGGACCATCGGGAAACCCTCGGCTGGGGTGAAGGCGGGAGGCGACGGATGACGGCCGGTGCCCGAGGCGGGGCCGGAGCCCGGCGCCTCGAAGGCCGATCGCTCCGGGCCCTCGGAGTCCTCCGGCGCCTCCGTACTGAGGCCCTCCGGGATCGCGAACTCCGACGTCGGGTGCTCGTCCTCAGGAAGGGGAGGCTGCTCCACGCCGAGGGGCGGGGTGAAGGCGCTGTGCGCCTCGTCCGACTGAGGTTTGCGGTCCTCAGGCCCGTCCTGCTCGGCCACCGCTCACCTCCCCGTCCCTTCGCCGACGATCTTCGTCACCGGTCACGTCTGCCCAGTATGTGCGTGAACATGGCTGGTCACACATGGATGGGCGGCCCGCCCCAGGGGGTGAGCCGCCCATCCATGTGGTTCCGCCGGAGCTACGCGCTCAGTGCGCGAGACCCTGCGTCACGAGGCCCCGCGTTCAGTGCGCGAGACCTGCGTTCAGTGCGCGCCACCCTGGGCTTCGAGGCGCTTGTACGACTTCTCGATCTCGGCCTCCGCCTCCGTACGGCCGACCCAGTCGGCGCCCTCGACGGACTTGCCGGGCTCCAGGTCCTTGTAGACCTCGAAGAAGTGCTGGATCTCCAGGCGGTCGAACTCCGAGACGTGGTGGATGTCGCGCAGGTGCTCGACCCGGGGGTCGGACGCCGGTACGCACAGCAGCTTGTCGTCGCCGCCGGCCTCGTCCGTCATCCGGAACATGCCGATCGCCCGGCACTTGATGAGACAGCCGGGGAACGTCGGCTCGTCCAGGATGACCAGCGCGTCCAGCGGGTCGCCGTCCTCGCCGAGGGTGTTCTCGACGAAGCCGTAGTCCGCCGGGTAGCTGGTCGAGGTGAAGAGACGACGGTCGAGTCGGATCCGACCGGTCTCGTGGTCCACCTCGTACTTGTTCCGCGAACCCTTAGGGATCTCGATGGTGACGTCGAACTCCACGGGTGGCTCCTCCATGATCAACACATGCGTGCGTACATCGGGTCAGGTGCTGCGTCTTCGCGGAGGTGGCCCCCCGTGACCCGGCCGGACAGGCCTGGCCGACCGGGGTGCCGTGCTCGTGGCAAGGCGCAGTGATTAAGTGTCCCCCACGCAGGTGTGTGATCGCGAAAGGGGCTGTTCAGCCGTGCTTGAGCCGAAAGTGTGGCAGGTCACGGCGGGGGCCGCCGCGGTCGGCCTGCTGCTCGCCGTCGGTGCCGTCGCCGCAGCGGGTCCCTGGGACTCGGGGCAGCGCAGGGCCGAGCGGCAGTGGGCGGCGGGACGGGACCGTACGGGCGGGGAGCGGCACGGTGCGAGCGGCGCCGGGGGC
>NZ_JTHL01000001.1:5360433-5381816 GCF_000818195.1 Streptomyces sp. 150FB
GCGGGCGCCCGCGCCCGCCCCCAGCGCGCCCGAGGTGCTGGCCCCGCTCGGGGCGTCGGACGGCGCCTCGGACCACGACGCGTCCGCGACAGCGGGCACCTCCTCCGCCGCACCGGCGAACGCGGCCCCCGACCTCTCGAAGGTCCTGCGGCCGCTGCTGGACGACCCCGCGCTCGGCAAGGCCCGTACGGCGGCCGTCATCGACGTCGCGACCGGCAAGCAGCTCTACGGCAGGGACGCCGGCCGGCCGATGACCCCCGCCTCCACCGTGAAGCTCGCGACGATGACCGCGGCGCTCTCCGCGCTCGGCCCCGACCACCGCATCGCCACGACCGTCCTGGCGACGCCCGACGGGCGCCGGCTCACCCTCCTCGGCGGCGGGGACGCCACCCTCGACACGAAGCGGCTCACCGCCCTGGCCGACAGCACCGCCAAGGCCCTGCGCGGGCGCCACGTCACCTCCGTACACGTCGGATACGACGTCTCCCTCTACACCGGGCCCCGCGAGCACCCCATCGGCCCCAACGACAACATCGCCCCCGTCGTCGCGCTCATGACCGACGAGGGCCGGCTCGACCACTCCACCTCCGGGCCGGCGCCGCGCAGCGGGGACCCGGCGGGCGACACCACGGAGGACTTCGCCGGGCTGCTGCGCCACCGGGGCATCCGGGTCACGGGCGCGCAGGGGCCCGAGCGGGCCGCGGAGAGCGCGAAGGCGCTGACCAGGACGTACTCCGCCCCCCTCTCCGACCTGGTCGAGCGCGCCCTGACGGAGAGCGACAACGACATCGCCGAGTCGCTGGCCCGCCAGACGGCCGTGGCCGAGCACCGGCCCGTCAGCTTCGCGGGCGCCGGGCAGGCGGTGCGCCAGGAGCTGACCGAGCTGAAACTGCCGCTCTCCGGCACACGCTTCGCCGACGGCAGCGGACTCAACCGCCAGGACAGGGCCAGCGCCTCGCTGCTCGCCTCCCTGCTCACCCGGGCGGCCGACCGGGACCACCCGGAGCTGCGCCCGATCCTCACCGGGCTGCCCGTCGCCGGATTCACCGGCACCCTGGAGAGCCGGTACGCGGATTCCGCACCGGCCGCCGGGCTCGTACGGGCCAAGACCGGCACCCTCACCGGGGTTAACACCCTCGCGGGCACGGTCGTCGACGGCAGGGGGCGGCTGCTCGCCTTCGCCTTCATGGCGAGCGGCACACCGGCCCCCGACCCGGCGCAGAAGGCCCTGGACCGGCTCTCCGGCGCGCTGCTGCCCGTCCCCTAGGGGAGAAGGGGGAAGGGACCCCAGGGGAGGGCCCGGGGAAAGAACCGGGCCACCGACACCTCACCGCACCGGGGGCCGAGCACGTACGGTTGACGCATGACGAGCATCAGTGGTGCCGAGATGGTCGACTGGAATCTCGCGGTGGCTACCGCGACCCGCCTTGTGCGGCCGGGTCCGGAAGTGAGCCGCGAAGAGGCGCGTGAGATCGTCGCCGAACTGCGACGGCACGCGAAGGCCGCCGAGGAGCATGTGCGCGCCTACACGCAGATGATCCCCGAGGGACATGAGCCACCGGACACCCCGGTCATGGTCGTCGACCGGCCCGGCTGGGTGAAGGCGAACGTCGCGGGGTTCCGCGAGCTGCTGAAGCCCCTCCTCGAAAAGGTGAACGAACGCCGCGTCGCCAGTCCCGGCGGCGCCGTCTTCGGCGCGGTCGGCGGCAAGGTGACCGGCGTCGAGCTGGGCATGCTGCTGTCGTTCCTGTCGTCCAGGGTCCTCGGCCAGTACGAGACCTTCGCCCCCGCCGCCCGCGACCTCCCGGCGGGCGAGAACGGCGGCGGCAGGCTGCTCCTCGTCGCGCCCAACATCGTCCATGTCGAGCGGGAACTCGACGTGGATCCGCACGACTTCAGGCTCTGGGTCACCCTCCACGAGGAGACGCACCGCACCCAGTTCACCGGTGTGCCCTGGCTGCGCGACCACCTTCAGGGTGAGATCCAGTCATTCCTGAACGAGACCGACGTCGACCCGATGACCATCCTCGAACGCCTGCGGGAGGCCGCCCAGTCGCTCACCGGCAGTCGTCCCGAAGGCGAACAGGAGGACGAGAGCCGGAGCATCGTCGAACTCGTGCAGACCCCCGGCCAGCGCGAGGTGCTCAGCAGGCTCACCGCCGTGATGTCCCTCCTCGAAGGCCACGCCGACTACGTGATGGACGGTGTCGGGCCGCAGGTCGTGCCGTCCGTCGGCGAGATCAGGGAGAAGTTCCAGCAGCGCAGGGCCAGTGGGGCCGGTCGCCTGGACGTGGCGCTGCGCAAGCTCCTGGGGCTCGACGCCAAGCTGCGCCAGTACCGCGACGGGGAGCGGTTCGTACGCGCGGTGGTCAACGAGGTCGGCATGGACGGCTTCAACCGCGTGTGGACCTCTCCGAACACCCTTCCGACCAAGTCGGAGATCGCCAAACCGGCGGATTGGGTCGCGCGGGTGCACCGTAAGTCAGATTCCTGAACCCACTCCGCCCGATGGCAGAAGAACGCCACAGTTATCACCCATCCGAGGGACCGTGGGTGATGGGTAGGCGTGCGATGCTCGGGGAACGACCCGCTTCTGTCACCATCGACGCACTCTCAGTGACTGAGCCGGTTGTCACTCCGACCGAGGCACCCCCCGAAAAACATCACGAAGGGCACCGGATATGGGTCCCCATCCTGCGGTCGCGGCGATACGCCTGGCGGTCCGCCGCGTACTCCACGACATCCTGACCGAACTCCCCGCCGACCCCGCGCATTCCGCGCAGCCCGCGCACGCTCCCGGCCGCTCCGGCCCTTCCCGCAACTCCCGCGGTTCCCGCACCACGACGGGCGAACAGCCCCTGGTGCTCGTCGCCTGCTCCGGCGGCGCCGACTCCATGGCCCTCGCCTCAGCCCTCGCCTTCGAGGCCCCCAAACTCTCCGTCAGGGCCGGTGCCGTGACCGTCGACCACGGCCTCCAGACCGGTTCCGAACTCCGCGCGGCCGAGGTCGTCTCCCGGCTCGACGCCATGCTGCTCGGCCCCGTCGAAGCGGTCGCCGTGAGCGTCGGCCGTGACGGCGGCCCCGAAGCGGCCGCCCGTGACGCCCGTTACGCGGCGCTGGACGCGGCGGCCGAGCGCCACGGCGCCGCCGCCGTCCTCCTCGGACACACCCGCGACGACCAGGCGGAGACCGTACTGCTGGGCCTGGCCCGCGGTTCCGGCACCCGCTCCCTCTCCGGTATGGCGGCCGTCTCGGGGGCGGCCGGCCGGTACCGCCGCCCCTTCCTCCAACTCGACCGGCAGACCGCCCGCAAGGCCTGCCTGGTCCAGTCGATCCCCGTCTGGGACGACCCGCACAACACCGACCCCGCCTACACCCGCTCACGGCTGCGCCACGAGGGCCTGCCCGCGCTGGAGAAGGCGCTCGGCAAGGGCGTCGTCGAGGCCCTGGCCCGTACGGCACAGCTCTCCCGCGACGACGCCGACGCCCTGGACGCGTGGGCCGCCCGGGTGGACAGCTCCGTACGGGACGGCGCCGGGCAGTTGGAGTGCGCGAAGCTGTACGCGCTGCCGTCCGCCGTACGGCGCCGGGTGCTGCGTACGGCGGTCATCACCGCGGGCGCCCCCGCGGGCTCGCTCTTCGCCCGGCACATCGAAGAGGTGGACCGGCTGATCACGGGCTGGCGCGGGCAGGGAGGCATCAACCTGCCCGGCCGCGTCGAGGCCCGGCGGCAGGGTGGCAGACTGGTCATCCGGCAGGGCTGAAGTGCTGGGACGTGTCCCAGGAGCTGCGGCTGTGTCTCCTGGGCCGAACCCCGGACCCCTGGCGGACAACGAAAGCGATGCGGTGGACGACAAGGACCTGGGCACCGACCTCCAGTCGGTGCTCATCACCAAGGAAGAGATCGACGCGAAACTGGCCGAGTTGGCCGCGAAGATCGATGCGGAGTACGCGGGCAAGGACCTGCTTCTCGTCGGGGTGCTCAAGGGCGCCGTGATGGTGATGGCGGACCTGGCGCGTGCCCTGTCCACCCCCGTGACGATGGACTGGATGGCGGTCTCCTCGTACGGGGCCGGCACCCAGTCCTCCGGTGTCGTCCGGATCCTCAAGGACCTGGACACCGACATCAAGGGCAAGCACGTCCTGATCGTCGAGGACATCATCGACTCGGGCCTGACGCTGTCCTGGCTGCTGTCGAACCTCGGTTCGCGTGAGCCCGCCTCGCTGGAGGTGTGCACTCTGCTGCGTAAGCCGGATGCCGCAAAGGTCGCGATCGACGTGAAGTGGATCGGCTTCGACATTCCAAATGAGTTCGTCGTCGGATACGGGCTGGATTACTCGGAGAAGTACCGCAACATGCCTTTTGTCGGCACACTGGCCCCGCACGTCTACGGCGGCTGAGCCGGCCGGGAACCCCTGCACCCCTCCCGCCGTTGGAGCATGGGAAGACGGGTTTGTCACCAGTCCCGTGCGGTCGCGGGTGACGATGCTGGGGTACCGTCCGAAGAACAGTCTTTTTCTCACAGCAGCATTTACCTACGGGCAGGAGGGACGGAGCGTCTTCGCTCCGTATGGATGGACGTGAAGCGATACTTCCGTGGGCCGGTCATGTGGATTGTGCTGGCCGTCCTCGCCGTGGTCGTGTTGATGCAGGTCGTCGGCTCTTCGGGCGGCTACAAGACGGTAGACACCGGCGAGGTCGTTCAGGCGATCAATCAGAACCATGTCACTCAGGCAAAGCTGACCACTGGTGACGAACAGATCATCAAGGTCGACCTCAAGAGCGGCCAGAAGGTCAAGGGCAGCGACAAGATCCAGGCCAGCTACATCGGCAACCAGGGCGTGGACCTGCAGAAGTCGTTGCAGGGCAAGTTCGACGCCGGGCAGATCAGCAAGGGCTACACGGTTTCCCCGTCGAAGCAGAGCCCGTTCGTTTCGGTGCTGTTCTCGCTGCTGCCCTTCGTGCTGATCGTCGTGGTCTTCCTGTTCCTGATGAACCAGATGCAGGGCGGCGGCTCCCGCGTCATGCAGTTCGGGAAGTCCAAGGCCAAGCTCATCACCAAGGACACCCCGAAGACGACCTTCGCCGATGTGGCGGGGTCCGACGAGGCCGTCGAGGAACTCCACGAGATCAAGGAGTTCCTCCAGGAGCCGGCGAAGTTCCAGGCGGTCGGCGCCAAGATCCCGAAGGGTGTGCTGCTGTACGGCCCGCCCGGTACGGGTAAGACGCTGCTCGCCCGTGCGGTCGCCGGTGAGGCCGGCGTGCCGTTCTACTCGATCTCGGGTTCCGACTTCGTCGAGATGTTCGTCGGTGTCGGTGCCTCCCGGGTACGTGACCTCTTCGAGCAGGCCAAGGCGAACGCCCCGGCGATCGTCTTCGTCGACGAGATCGACGCCGTCGGCCGGCACCGTGGTGCGGGTCTCGGCGGTGGACACGACGAGCGCGAGCAGACGCTGAACCAGCTCCTTGTCGAGATGGACGGCTTCGACGTGAAGGGCGGCGTCATTCTGATCGCCGCCACGAACCGGCCCGACATCCTCGACCCGGCGCTGCTGCGTCCCGGTCGTTTCGACCGCCAGATCGCGGTCGACCGCCCGGACATGCAGGGCCGTCTGGAGATCCTCAAGGTCCACCAGAAGGGGAAGCCGGTCGCACCGGACGTCGACCTGGGCGCCGTTGCCCGTCGTACGCCCGGCTTCACCGGCGCCGACCTGGCGAACGTGCTGAACGAAGCGGCGCTCCTCACGGCGCGCGGCGACAGGAAGCTCGTCGACAACGAGGCGCTGGACGAGGCGATCGACCGTGTGGTGGCGGGCCCGCAGAAGCGGACCCGGATCATGTCCGAGAAGGAAAAGAAGATCACCGCCTATCACGAGGGCGGCCACGCCCTGGTGGCGGCGGCATCTCCGAACTCCGACCCGGTGCACAAGATCACCATCCTGTCCCGCGGCCGGGCCCTGGGTTACACCATGGTCCTGCCCGACGAGGACAAGTACTCCACGACGCGCAACGAGATGCTGGACCAGCTTGCCTACATGATGGGCGGGCGCGCTGCCGAGGAGCTGGTCTTCCACGACCCGACCACCGGCGCGGCCAACGACATCGAGAAGGCGAGCGCGACGGCCCGGGCCATGGTCACGCAGTACGGCATGACCGAGCGGCTCGGCGCGATCAAGTTCGGTGGCGACAACACCGAGCCCTTCGTGGGCCGTGAGATGGGTCACCAGCGCGACTACTCGGAAGAGGTCGCCGCGCTGGTCGACGAAGAAGTGAAGAAGCTCATCGAGACAGCGCACAACGAGGCCTGGGAGATCCTCGTCGAGAACCGCGACGTTCTCGACAACCTGGTGCTTCAGCTTCTCGAGAAGGAGACACTCAACAAGGAGCAGATCGCCGAGGTCTTCTCGTCGCTCGTGAAGCGTCCGGCCCGCCCGGCGTGGACCGGTTCGTCGCGGCGTACCCCCTCGACGAGGCCTCCGGTGCTCTCCCCGAAAGAGCTGGCTCTGACGAACGGCGCCTCCGGTACCAACGGCGGTCTGACCGCCGGGACGACCGGTGAGACGCCGACCGAGGCGATCCCCGAGGACCGCCCCGAGAGCTGATCCGGTGGGCTGCCCGTAGCCGGTCCGGGCGGGCCGCCCATCCCGGAATGGATGCCGCGTTCCCCAGGTTTTAGCCTGTGGGGGCGCGGCATTCGTATGCGCGCTCGATGGACAGTCACAGGAACGAGGCACAGATGACGGACCCGGTGACGCTGATCGGCGAGGGCCCGATCGGTGAATTCGACGAGAAGCGGGCCGAGAACGCCGTACGGGAACTGCTGATCGCGGTCGGCGAGGACCCGGACCGGGAAGGCTTGCGGGAGACGCCGGGGCGGGTGGCCCGGGCGTACAAGGAGATATTTGCCGGCCTCTGGCAGAACGCCGAGGACGTCCTGACGACGACCTTCGACCTCGGCCACGACGAGATGGTCCTCGTGAAGGACATCGAAGTCTTCTCCACCTGTGAACATCACCTCGTCCCCTTCCACGGCGTGGCGCACGTCGGCTACATCCCGTCGTCCAACGGCAAGATCACCGGCTTGTCCAAGCTGGCCCGCCTGGTGGATGTCTACGCCCGCCGCCCCCAGGTCCAGGAGCGGCTGACGACGCAGATCGCCGAGTCGGTGATGGAGATACTGGATCCGCGCGGTGTGATCGTGGTCATCGAGTGCGAGCACATGTGCATGACGATGCGCGGGGTGCGGAAGCCGGGTGCGAAGACGATCACGTCGGCGGTGCGGGGACAGCTACGGGATCCGGCGACGCGGTCCGAGGCGATGAGCCTGATCATGGCGCGCTGACGGGCTTGATCCCCGTGGCCGCCGGCCGTAGTCGCCGGTCATAGCCGCTGGTTATGGAAGCGGGTATTGGACGCTCCCAGCACCCCCGGAGAAGACTGTGAAGCGTTCCTGATCACCGCTCGCTTCCGGGGGAAGTACTCATATGCCTGCCACATCCGCGTTGTCCGAGGCGCGACCGCTGCCTGTCCGGAGCCTCGGAGGTCTCGACGTGCCGGCCCTCGGGTTCGGCGCCATGGTGCTGTCGCCGGGGGTGTACGGGGAGGTCGACGACGCCCGGGGCGAGCGCGCACTGCGCGCCGCGCTCGACGCCGGCGCCACCTTCATCGACACGTCCGACGGCTATGGCGTCGACGGGCACAACGAGCGGCTCGTCGGGCGGGCGCTGCGCGGCCGGCGCGACGAGGTCGTGGTCGCGACGAAGTTCGGCTTCCGGCTGCCGGAAGGCGTCGAGCCCCATCCGTTCCCCGTCGGGTACGCCTTCGGGGAGCTGGCGGTCAACGCGGACCCCGCACACGTACGCGGCTACGCCGAGGCGTCCCTGCGCGAGCTGGGCACGGACCGTATCGACCTGTACTACCCGCACTATCCCGACCCGCGGGTCCCGTTCACGGACACGGTCGGCGCGGTCGCCGAGCTGATCAAGGCGGGTACGGTACGCCACCTCGGCCTCTCCAACGTGACGGCCGCCCAACTCCGCGCCGCGCACGCGGTGCACCCGGTGGCCGCCGTACAGGTCGAGTGGTCGATGTGGCGCCCCGTCGAGCCCGGCCTCCTCGCGGCGGCCCGGGAGCTGGGCGTGGGCATCGTCCCGTGGTCGCCGCTCGGGAACGGCTTCCTGACCGGGACGGTCAACGCGCTGGAGGACGGCGACTTCCGCCACAACGCACCGCGCTTCGACGCGGCCAACCTCAAGTCGAACAACGACCGTTACGCCCCGATCCGCGCGATCGCCGCGGAGCTGGACATCACCCCGGCCCAACTCGCCCTGGCCTGGCTGCTGCACCAGGACGAGCACACGGTCCCGATCCCGGGCAGCCGTACCCCCGCCCACATCGAGGAGAACCTGCTGGCCGCGCGGGTGAAGCTGGACGAGGAGGTAGCGACCCGCCTGGACGCGGCCCTGTCCGAGGCGAAGGTCGAGGGCGGCACGCTGCTGTAACGCCCGCTGTTCGCCAGCGTGCCCGTCAGGCGCGGGAGGCGCCGCCGTTGTGGTGGTTCTTGTCCGAGTCGTCGGGGAGTTTGCAGACGCGCTCCAGGAAGAACGCCGCCGCGATCACCGCGATGCCCGTCACCACCGCGAAGCCGGCGTAGATCACCTGGTCGCGGCGGGCCGGGACGTCGAGGGACGAGAGCAGGTAGACGCCCGTGCCGCCGTACATGCCCGAGACCAGGGCCGCCACCAGGGCGCTGGCCTGGCCGAAGACCAC
Organism: Streptomyces sp. 150FB; assembly: GCF_000818195.1. GTDB lineage: Bacteria > Actinomycetota > Actinomycetes > Streptomycetales > Streptomycetaceae > Streptomyces. Next base: position 5,369,204 of record NZ_JTHL01000001.1, read on the forward strand.
CGCGCGGGCCGCCATCAGCGGGTCCACGCCCTTCGCCTCCGAGCGGCGCTCGCGCTGGGCGCGCAGCCGGCTGCGCAGCGAGAGCGCCGTGGCCAGCAGGACGGCGGCGATCACCGCGAGCACGATCGGGGCGGCCAGCGGCACGCTCGGCAGGGTGCCCACCGAGTCCCAGAGGCGGGCGCCGCCCCAGGAGAGCACCCCGGCCACCACGAACAGGCCGAACAGGACTCCGATCCGCAACTGCTTCACCTAAAAAGCCGCCCTTCGCCTCGCTGGTCCACCCGCTGTCCGTCCGTGCTGTCCGGCCGTCCGTGCCGGCCGTCCGTCCGGGACGGACGGCCACTGAGCCTAACGACTAATCGGGCAGGCGGAGTTCCAGGTCGACGCGCCGGCGCACGCCCTCCAGACCGACCTCGGCCAGCAGGTCGGTCACCGGGCCCCGCCCCGGCACCCGGGCCTCCGGGTCCACGTCGTGCCACGGCACGAGGACAAAGGCGCGCTGGTGGGCGCGGGGGTGCGGGAGGGTGAGCAGCGGGTCGTCGGAGACGACGTCCGCGTACGCCAGGATGTCCACGTCTATGGTGCGCGGACCCCAGCGCTCCTCATGGACGCGGTCGAACGCCTCTTCGATTGCCTGGCCGCGCTCCAGCAGGGAACTCGGCGGCAGAGTTGTCTTGATCACGACCACCGCGTTGAAGTACGACGGCTGCGAGCCCGCCTCGACGCCCCAGGGCTCCGTCTCGTACACCGGGGAGACCGCCTTGACCCGCAGGCCCGGCGTGTCCTCCAGGGCGTCGATCGCCCCCTGGAGCGTCTCCAGGCGGTTGCCCAGATTCGAGCCGAGGGCGATCACGGCGCGTTTGGGGTTGGACAGCGTGACATCCGCCGCGTCGACCTGCGCCACCACGGAGGCGGGGACCGGCTGCACCGTCGGGTCGCTCTGCGCGTTCATTCGCGGCGTACTCATACTCGGCTCCGGGTGATGGTGATGGTCACATCGTCGAAGGGCACGGTGATCGGGGCGTCGGGTTTGTGCACGACCACCTCGACCTCCTGGACGCCGTCGTGTTTCAGGCACTGCTGGGCGATGCGCTCCGCCAGGGTCTCGATCAGATCGACCGGCTCGCCCTGGACCACCGCCACGGCCTCCTCGGCCACGATCCCGTAGTGCACCGTCTTCGCCAGGTCGTCGGCGGCCGCGGCCGCCCGGGTGTCGAGGCCGAGCACCAGATCGACGATGAAGGTCTGGCCCTCCTCGCGCTCCCGGGGGAAGACGCCATGGTGTCCACGGGCCTTGAGGCCGCGCAGCGCGACACGATCCACGCGAATCACTCCTGCTGTCGTTGGTCGTCAGGAGGCCCCACCGCGTGCGGGCGGTGCGGTCCCCTGATTCGAATCTACCTGCGGGCACTGACAGCACTTACCCGTGGGGCCATGGGCGAGCACCGTACGACTAGGTAGCCGCCCATACCCCGGAGCGCGCGGGCCAACCCATCGGTGCCTCCGGCCCGCTCAGGCGGAGGGTTCCTCGTCCTCTTCCTCATCGGTTTCGGCCAGTACCGGCGAACCGTGGTGCGACCAGAGCTTCCAGCCCTCGGACGTACGGCTGAACACATTGGTGGCGACGACGAGCTGCCCGACCAGCGGCCCCAGCTCGCCGCTCTCCTCGGCGGGCCCGCCGCTGAGGATGTTCTCCGTGCAGGTGACCACGGCGGTGTCGGCCCGTACGGACACCGCGACATCGGTCAGGAAGAACTGGATGTACTCGGTGTTGGCCATGATCAGGGCGTACGAGCGCAGCACCTCGCCACGCCCCGTGAGGACCGGCCACCCCGGGTGTACGCAGGAGACCCGCTCCTCGGGGTCGTCCAGCCAGAGCCCGGAGAGCGTGTCGAGATCGCCCTCCTCCATGGCCTCGTAGAACGTCGTGTTGGCCTGCGCGACCAGCTCGCTGTCCGTACGCGCGGCCTTGCGCCCCTCGCTCACAGGGCGGCCCCCTCGACCGCGCGTGCCACGCGTACGGCGTCGGCTGTCGCCCGTACCTCGTGGACCCGGACCGCCCACGCGCCCTGGAGTGCCGCGATCGCGGAGACCGCGGCCGTGGCCGCGTCGCGTTCGCGGGCGGGCGGCGGGGAGCCCTCGGCGGCCAGGATGTGGCCGAGGAACCGCTTGCGGGAGGCGGCGATGAGCAGCGGGCGGCCCAGCGCGCGCAGCTCGGTCTGGCGGGCGAGGAGGTCGAGGTCGTGCCCGGCCTGTTTGGCGAAGCCGAGGCCCGGATCGATGATCAGGCGCTCGGGGCTGATACCGCCGGCGACCACCGCGTCCATCCGTGCGCGCAGCTCGGCGACCACCTCGGCGACGACATCCGCGTAGACGGCGCGGCTGTTCATGTCCTCGCTGAAGCCGCGCCAGTGCATCACCACGAAGGGCACGTCGCAGGCGGCGACGACCGGGACCATGGCGGGGTCGGCGAGCCCGCCGCTGACGTCGTTGACGAGTACGGCGCCCACGGCGACGGCCTGCTCGGCGACCGAGGCGCGCATCGTGTCCACGGACACAGCGACCCCCTCGCTCGCGAGTCCCCGTACGACCGGTACGACGCGCCTGAGCTCCTCGTCCTCGTCGACGCGGGACGCTCCCGGTCTGGTCGATTCGCCGCCGACGTCGACCAGGTCGGCGCCCTCCGCCACAAGATCGAGGCCGCGCTTGACCGCGGCGGTGGTGTCGAACCACCGGCCGCCGTCGGAGAAGGAGTCGGGTGTCACATTGATGACCCCCATGACCGCGCAGCGGTCCCAGTCAGGCAGGCCGTGGACGGTGCCCCGTTCGCGCGTACTCATACGCCCACCCTAAGAGCTATCCGGTATCGGCGTTCCGGCTGATGCCGGTGCGCGGCCGTGTCGCGCCGCCCCGGGGGTCGGGAAACGGCGCCTGTACGGGGTGCGTACGGCGCCGGGGCCGGGCGGTTGCCGGGTGGGTGCGGGGATCGGTGGGCGCGGAGGGCGCCGTTCAACGGCGAACGCGCTGACGGACTTTCACTCGTACGGCATGTGGCCGACCGGGGCTGCCCGCCCCAACGCCCGGTGGCGCCCAGCAAACCGTTGCATATTACACCGATGTCTTCAGGGGAATTTCAGTCCATGTCCATTCGGGACGGAGGTGATCACCAACTTCCGGCGCCAGTGTTCACGCGCCCCCCGATATCGGCCGACCGCCGATGAGACAAGGACACTGATGAACGCCACCCCTGAAGCGAACAACGACCGGTCCGGGCTGACCCGGCGCAGACTTCTCGGTTCCGCTGCCACGGTCGGAGCCCTCGCGGCTGTCGACATGGCGCTGCCCGAGAACATCCGTAAGGCCGTCGCCGCGGGTCCCGCGCGGAACGGCAAGCTCTCGGACATCAAGCATGTGGTCCTGCTGATGCAGGAGAACCGCAGCTTCGACCACTACTTCGGCACGCTCTCCGGTGTACGGGGCTTCAGCGACCCGAAGGCCGTGAAGCTGCCCAACGGCGACTCCGTCTTCAAGCAGCCCGACCCGGACGGTGCGCAGGGCTACATGCTGCCGTACCACCTGGACAGCAAGACCACCTCCGCCCAGGCCATCCCCTCGACGAGCCACGCGTGGGAGGTGCAGCACGCCGCGTGGAACGGCGGCAAGATGGACAACTGGCTGCCCGCGCACCGCGCCGCCGACGGGGCCAACGGCCCGTACACGATGGGCTATTACAACCGGGCGGACATCCCGTTCCAGTTCGCGCTGGCCGAGTCGTTCACGCTGCTGGACAACTACCACTGCGGCGTGATGGGTCCGACGCACCCCAACCGCTACACGTGGATCACCGGCACGATCGACCCGGACGGCCTGGCCGGCGGGCCCGCGCTCGACAACAACGCCCCCAAGGGCACGTACTCGTGGACGACGTACCCCGAGCGGCTGCTCAAGGCCGGGGTCAGCTTCAAGTTCTACCACCAGCCCGGCAGCGTGACCGGGCTGGCGCCGATCCAGAACATGAAGCAGTACCAGGCGCTGACGCCCGACTCGGAGCTGTACCAGCGGACCATCGCGCCGTCGCCGATCGGTCAGTTCCAGTACGACGCGATGAACGACCAACTCCCCACCGTGAGCTGGATCATGCCTCCCAGCGGCTTCGACGAGCACCCGGCCAACCTGCCCGCCGCCGGTGCCCAGTTCGTGTCCAGCGTCGTGGACGCGATAGCCGCCAACCCCGAGGTGTGGGCCAAGACGGCCTTCATCCTGTCCTACGACGAGAACGACGGCATGTTCGACCATGTCGTCCCGCCGACCCCGAAGGCGGGCACGGCCGGCGAGTTCGTCACCAAGACGTCCCCGACCGGTGTCGACGGCGCGGGCCTCCCGGTCGGCCTCGGCTTCCGGGTGCCCTCGATCATCGTCTCGCCGTGGACGGTGGGCGGCTGGGTCAGCTCCGAAGTCTCCGACCACACCTCGCAGTTGCGCTTCCTCGAAGCCGTCACCGGTGTCAAGGAGCCCAACATCAGCAAGTGGCGCCGGAACAACACGGGCGACCTGACGTCGGCGTTCCGCTTCAACGACGCCAGCAGGAAGGCGCCTTCGCTGCCCGGCACCACCGGCCCGTACAACCTCGCCCAGTACGAGGTCGGCCAGCTTCCGAAGCCGTCGGTGCCGCCCGTGAACCAGTCGATGCCGCGCCAGGAGCCGGGCACCCGCCCGCACATCTCCTGACAGCGCACATCTCCTGACAGCGCACATCTCCTGACACCGCGTGACGCTCTGCGGCCCGTACGGTTCGCCTGCCGTACGGGCCACAGGCTCACGGGACGGCGGCGGGGGAGCGCTGAAGCGGTGCCGGCGACGGGTCGGGGCGGCGCAGCGGGCGCGGCAGCCGCGCCGTCACGAAGCCCTCGGCGCGCATCGCCGCGAAACCGATCCGGGGCAGGTCGCGGGTGGAGCGGAAGACCACGTAGCGCGGCTCCCAGCGCGGTCTGAACTTGGCGTTGAAGCGGTACAGCGACTCGATCTGGAACCACCGGGACAGGAACACCAGCAGCCCCCGCCACATCCGCAGGACCGGCCCCGCGCCCAGCCGCTCGCCGCGCGCGAGCGCCGAGCGGAACATCGCGAAGTTGAGCGAGACGCGCCGCACACCCAGGTCGGGGGCGGCCCGCAGCGCGGCGACGATCAGCAGCTCGTTCATGCCCGGGTCGGCGGTGCGGTCGCGGCGCATCAGGTCGAGGGAGATGCCGTCGGGGCCCCACGGGACGAAGTGCAGGACGGCCTTCAGGTCGCCGTACGGTCCGGAGGGGCGGGGCGCTCCGTGCGGGTCGGGCGCTTCACCCGTACCGTCCGGGCAGCCCGCCGCGTCCGGTGCCTGCCGCCGGTGCGCCGTCGCGATCACCGAGTCACCGTCCTCCGGGTCGCCGATCCTGCCGAGCGCCATGGAGAAGCCGCGCTCCGTCTCCGTACCGCGCCAGTCGTCGGCGGCCCCGCGTACGCGGTCGAGTTCGGCCTCGGAGAGGTCACGGACGCGCCGTACGCGGGTTTCGTAGCCCGCCCGCTCGATGCGCGTCACCATCTGGCGTACGTTCCGCATGGCGCGCCCGCCGAGGGAGAAATCCGGCACGTCCACCACCGCCTCGTCGCCGATCTCCAGCGCGTCGAGGCCGGTCTCGCGCGTCCAGACCTCGCCGCCGGTCTCGCTGCACCCCATCACCGCCGGGGTCCACGAGTGGGCCTTGGCCTCGTCCATGAAGCGTTCGATCGCGCCCGGCCACGCCTCCACATCGCCGATGGGGTCCCCGCTCGCGAGCATCACCCCGTTGACGACGCGGTAGCAGACGGCGGCCTTGCCGCTCGGCGAGAACACGACGCCCTTGTCGCGGCGGAGCGCGAAATGGCCGAGGGAGTCGCGCCGGCCGTGCCGTACGAGCAGGGCGCGCAGCTTCCGTTCGTCGTCCTCGGTGAGGCGGGCCACCGGGTGTTCCGGGCGGAACGCCAGATAGGCCGTGGTGAGGGCGGTGAGCAGGCCGAGGGTGCCGAGCGAGTAGTCGACGGTGTTGCCGGCCGAGCCCACATAGTTGACCGGACCCTCGCTGCCGACCAGGCCGTACAGCACGTGTTCCAGCCGGTCGGACAGCCCCGGGTCGCCGACCGTCCGGCGCGGGTGGGCGCTGACGACGACCAGACCGAGGCCGATGGATCCCGCGCCCATCACGACGAAGTTCGCCAGCGCCCTCCAGCGGCTGCGCGGGTCGGGCAGCGCGGCGAACTCGCCCCGCGAGCGCACCAGGACGGCCAGCAGCAGCAGCGAGAGCAGCGCGCCGATGACCGAGTGCCGGTAGCCGAACTGCGCCACGGCGCCCGCCGGGAGCAGCACCACGGCGGCCCGCCAGGCGCGGCGTTTGCGGCGTCTCAGGCCATGGGCGAGGAGCAGCAGCAGAACGCCCGCGCTCAGGGACAGCGCAGCGGCGAAGTAGCCGAGCGTGCCCGGCAGCACTTCGGCGACGGCGTGTATCCGGCTGTGCCGGAATCTCGGGAAGACTCCGGCCGCGATATCGATCAGCCCCAGGAAGGTGCAGGCCGCGCCGGTGAGGGAGGGGACGGACTCGGACCGGGGGCCGCGGAGCAGGCGGCGCGTCAGCCGTAGGCCACGGCTGTCCCGTATCCGCCGACGCCCGGGCGCCCGATCAGGAACCAATCGTGAATTGTCCCCATCTAGCGTCACAGATATCGCTTCCCATGGGTTTGCGAGAGGTTGTTTGCCCTGCGGTACACGTGTACGTGACTCCGACAGGTGCGATCTCTAGGACGGCTCAGGCGGGACGCGGGTTCATCGGAGCGAAGAAAAATCTCGGGGATCAGGGACTCGGGGATCAGGGAAGGGAAGTAGCCGTCACCATGGGGCTCACCAGCCGCAAAGTTCTCCTTCTGGCTGTTCTGGCGGCCGTGCTGCTGTTCGCGGTCACCGTCTGGGTGTGGCCGAGGCTGGCGCGGCGCGGCGTGCGCCCCGTACTCGGGCGCGTCGGCCTGCTGTTCGCGACGCAGCTCGCGCTCTTCGCCGCCGTCGGCCTCGCGGCGAACGACTCGTTCCTGTTCTACGGCTCGTGGGCGGACCTCTTCGGCCGGCAGCAGGATCCGGGGGTCGTCGTCGACCACGCGTCGGACACCGGGAGCGTCACGGTCGTCAGCACCCGGCGCACCTCGGTGCCGGCAGGCACCGGCCCCTCGGCGAGCGGCCGGATCGAGAAGGTGGTGATCGCGGGGCCGAGGTCGGGCATCGACAGCCCGGCGTACGTGTACCTGCCGCCCGAGTACTTCCAGCCGCGGTACGCGCACCGTACGTTCCCGGCCGCCGTGGTCCTGACGGGCTATCCGGGCACCGCCGAGAACCTGGTCAGCGGTCTCGACTTCCCCCGGACCGCCTGGCGGCAGGTCAGAGCGGGCCGGGCGCGGCCGATGATCCTGGTGATGCTGCGGCCCACCGTGGCGCCGCCGCGCGACACCGAGTGCGTGGACGTGCCGGGCGGTCCGCGGACCGAGACCTTCTTCGCCGAGGACGTGCCGAACGCGGTCGGCGGGACGTACCGGGTCGGGGCCGGGGCGCGGAGCTGGGGCTTCATCGGCGACTCGACCGGCGGCTACTGCGCGCTGAAGATCGCGTTGCACCATCCGGACCGGTACGCGGCGGGCGCGGGCCTCTCCGCGTACTACAAGGCCGCCGACGATCCGACGACCGGCGATCTCTTCCACGGCGACACGCGGCTGCGCGACCGCTCCGACCTGCTGTGGAGCCTGGACCACGGGCCGGCGCCGAAGACGTCGTTCCTGGTCACCAGCTCGAAGGAGGGCGAGGACAACCTCGGGGCGACGCGGGCGTTCATCGCCAAGGTCAGGGCGCCCGCACGCGTCTCCTCGATCATCCTCGACAGCGGCGGGCACAACTTCAACACCTGGCGCCGGGAGATCCCGGCGGCCCTGGAGTGGCTGAGCGGCAGGCTCGCCGTCAGCGGCCGATGAACTGGTTGACGGTCTCCAACTCCACTTCGGTACGGGGTACGGCCTGCGCGTCCGCGTCGATCGAGCGGCGCAGCGCCTCGTGCAGCCGGGCCGGGGTGAGGACGCCGAGGAACCGTCCGGCCGAGTCCTTGTCGATGACGGCGATCCAGCCCGCGTCGTGCTGGAGCATGGTGGCGAACGCCTGCTTGAGGGAGCCGCCGACCGGCAGCCACGCCTCCATACGGCGGGCGTGCTCGCGTACGGTGCCCGACTCCGAGGTCTGCTCGGTGGAGATCCAGCCGTGCAGGTTGTCGTCGGAGTCCAGGACGACGGCCCAGCGGGCGCCCTCCTTCGCGAGCTTCGCCGCGGCGCTCCTCAGCGGGTCGTCGAGGTGCACGACCGGCGGCTGCTCCAGGTCCCCTTCCTCGATCGGGGTGACGGAGAGGCGCTTGAGGCCCCGGTCGGCGCCCACGAAGTCGGCGACGTAGGGGGTGGCTGGGGTGCCGAGCACGGCGGCTGGGGCGTCGAACTGCTCGATCCTGCCCTGGCCGTAGACGGCGATACGGTCGCCGAGGCGGACGGCCTCCTCGATGTCGTGCGTGACGAAGAGCACAGTCTTGCGGACGGCGGCCTGGAGCCTGAGGAACTCGCTCTGGAGATGGTCGCGTACGACGGGGTCGACCGCGCCGAACGGCTCGTCCATCAGCAGGACCGGCGGATCGGCCGCCAGCGCCCTGGCCACACCGACCCGCTGCCGCTGGCCGCCGGAGAGCTGCTCGGGGTAGCGGTCGCCGTAGACGGACGGGTCGAGGCCCACCAGGTCGAGGAGTTCGGCGGCGCGGGCGCGGCCCTTGGCGCGTCCCCAGCCGAGGAGGTGGGGGACGGTCGCCGTGTTCTCCAGGATCGTCTTGTGCGGGAAGAGGCCGACCTGCTGGATGACATAGCCGATACGGCGGCGGAGTTGCACCGGATCGATGGCCGATATGTCGTCCCCGTCCAGGAATATCCGCCCTTCGGTGGGCTCGATGAGGCGGTTGACCATCTTCATGGTGGTGGTCTTGCCGCAGCCCGAAGGTCCGACGAGCGTGACCAGTTCGCCCTCGGAGACCTCGAAGGAGAGGTCGTCGACGGCGGTGGTGCCGTCCGGGTACCGCTTGGTGACGTTCTCGAATCGGATCATGATTCCTCATTGTGGGCGGTGATGTGTGAAGGCAATGTTGCTGGAATGTGGCGGGCTTCCGCGAGTGTCAGTGGTCGGGGATAGGGTCGCCAGACATAAGTGACACCCTGCGTGTCGCATGCGTTCCGGAAGACAGGGGAGGCGAGGGTGGATGAGCACACAAGGATGCCTGGCGGCGAACGACTGGATCTGCGGCGAATATCTCCGCTCTCGTAGCGGGGAGTTGATCGACGCCACGGTCCAGCATGTCTGGATCACCGCTGTGTCGGTCGTCATAGGCCTGCTGGTGGCCTTTCCGCTGGCGCTGCTGGCCCGGGGCAGGCCCGCCTTCGCGGCCCCCGTCCTCGGCCTGACGACCCTGCTCTACACCATTCCCTCGCTGGCGATGTTCTCACTGCTCCTGCCGTTCTTCGGACTCTCCGCCGGCCTGGTGATCACCGGTCTCGTGCTGTATTCGCTGACGATTCTCGTGCGGAACATCATGGTCGGTCTCGATTCCGTACCGGAAGAGGCGAGGGAAGCGGCGCGCGGAATGGGATACGGGTCGGGCCGGTTGCTGTGGGAGGTCGAGCTGCCGCTCGCACTGCCCGCGCTGATGGCGGGCCTTCGTATCGTCACCGTTTCGACCGTCGCGCTGACCACCGTCGGATCGATCGTGGGCCGTGGCGGGCTCGGCAATCTCATATCCGAGGCGGTACCGACCTTGTTCAAGGCGCAGGTGCTCACGGCGTCCGTGCTCTGTGTGCTGCTGGCGGTCGTCGCCGACCTGCTGCTCCTCGGAGTGCAGCGGCTGCTGACCCCCTGGACACGCATACGCGCGGCGAAGGCGGTGAGCTGATCCATGGGCGTTCTCGGAGAAGCCTGGACCTGGCTGGCCACCGGTTCCAACTGGCAGGGCGACAGCGGTGTGTGGAGCCGCCTCGGCGAGCATGTCGTCGTCAGCGGGATCTCGCTGCTGCTGGCCTGCGCGATTGCCCTGCCGATCGGGCTCTACCTCGGGCACCTGGGCAAGGGCGGGACCCTCGCGATCAACATCTCCAACGTGGGCAGGGCGGTCCCCGTCTTCGCCGTACTGGCGCTGTTCATGATCTCGCCGCTGCGCAACGCGGGCTCGGTGCCGACGATCATCGCGCTGGTGCTCTTCGCCGTGCCGCCGCTGCTGACCAACACGTACGTCGGCATGCGCGAGGTGGACGGCTCGGTCGTGGAGGCGGCCAGAGGGATGGGCATGTCGGGCGGCCAGCTCTTCGTACGGGTCGAGCTGCCCCTCGCGTACTCCATGATCATGGCCGGCCTCAGGTCCGCCGCCGTCCAGGTGGTGGCCACCGCCACCATCGCGGCGATGGTGGGCCAGGGAGGTCTCGGCCGGATCATCACCGCCGGCTTCAACACCTCCAACACGCCCCAGGTGGTCGCCGGCGCCGTCCTGGTGGCCGTGCTCGCGCTGCTCGTCGAAGGTGCGCTGGTGGTGCTGGACAAGCTGATCGACCCGGCGGCGACCCCGGCGGCGGCCGCCTCCGCCGCCTCTCCCGCCACACCCCCCGCAGGCGGGGCCGCGTCCGGCCGGACCGTGTCCCGCAAGACCGTGTGAACGACCGACCTACTCAGGCCTCTTGGAGCGAAACATCATGAGAAAGACCTCGCACATCGCGGGAGCGGTACTCGGCGTGGTGGCCCTGGCAGGGTCGCTCACCGCCTGCGGCGGAGACAGCCTGGAGAAGAGCAAGACCGACTCCTCGGGGTCGAGCGCCGGCTCGGGCAAGAAGGGCTCACTCGTCGTGGGCGCCGCCGGATTCACCGAGTCCAAGGTGCTGGCCGAGCTGTACGCCCAGATACTCGGCGGAGCCGGATACTCCACATCCGTCACCACGGTGGAGAACCGTGAGCTGTATGAACCCGCGCTGGAGAAGGGCGACATCGACGTCGTCCCCGAATACGCGGCGACCCTCACGGAATTCCTCAACGCCAAGGTGAACGGCTCGGCCAAGGCGCTGAAGAAGCCGCTCGCCTCAGCCGATGTCGCCGCGACCGTGGGTGAGTTGAAGAAGCTCGCCGAACCGCGCGGCCTCACGGTGCTGCCCGCCGGCAAGGCCGTCGACCAGAATGCCTTCGCCGTCACCAAGGAATTCGCGGCGAAGAACAAGCTCACCACCCTTTCCGACCTCGGAAAGTCGAAGATCAAGGTGAAGCTGGCCGCGGGCGACGAGTGCGCCGTACGGCCGTTCTGCGTGCCCGGTCTGAAGAAGACGTACGGCATCGATGTGGCGGGCCTCGACCCCAAGGGTGTGGGCACCCCGCAGTCCAAGCAGGCGGTCAAGGACGGCGTGGACCAGTTGGTCCTGTCCACCACCACCGACGGCACGCTCCCCAGCTACGGCCTCCTGGTGCTCCAGGACGACAAGAAGCTCCAGAACGCCGACAATCTGCTGCCCGTCGTCAACTCGAAGGACGCCGGTTCACCGGAGATCGCCGCCGCTCTCAACAAGCTCACCGATGTGCTGACGACGGACGATCTCGCGAAGCTGAACCTCAAGGTGGACGCCGACCGCGCCAAGCCCGCCGATGTGGCGAAGGAGTACCTGCAGTCCAAAGGTCTGGTCAAGAAGTAGCGGGTGACGGGGAGGCGATGGCGTAAACGGCGGCGGTGAGCGGAGGAATGCCCGGAGTTGGGTAGCGGAACGGCAACTGAATCGGCAACAGGCCGGGAAAGATTGTCCGACCGGTACCCCATTCACCCTCCACGCGCGGTAAATTTCGGGCCATGCCACGTGGACGCCACCGCCATTCGCCACCCCTCCACAAGATTCTGCCGCCGTCGGCGGTCGCCGGAGGTGCCGTTCTTTGCGCCGCCGGTGCCTGGCTGTTCGCGGATCCGGTGGTGCTCCGAGGTCTGATCGCGGCCACCGCGGCCGTCGCGATCACCGGTGCCGCTTTCATGCGGCACTGGGACCGCGACGCCGGCCGTCGCGTCGCCGACCTCACGCGCGGCAGGGAGAGCGACCGCTGGCAGACCGAGGAGCGGGTGGCCGAGCTGGAGGCTGACGTCGAGGAGTCGCGCGAGTTGCGCCTCAAGCTCGACGCCAAACTCCGCGCCAAGCGCATCGAGTTGGCCGGACTCCGGGGCGAACACGCGGCGCTGCTCCGGCGTTACGCCACGGCGGAGACCGAGCGCGCCAGCGCGCTGGAGGGCAGGCGTCAGCTCGCGCTCGAAGCCGCCGCCGAGCCGAGGGCGCTGCCCGCCGGAAGTACGCCCACGGACACCGCGTACGCCCGGGCGGCGCGCGCCCTGGACGACCTCACCCGCAACGCCGTGGCCCAGCAGGTGCGGCGCACCGTCGAGGCGGCCCGCGAGCGTGACATGGCCGAGCGCGCCGTGGAGACCGAGGAGCCGCACGGCAAGCACGCGGCGAACTCCGCCGGGGCCACGGCAGCGGC
>NZ_JTHL01000001.1:5384574-5388723 GCF_000818195.1 Streptomyces sp. 150FB
CCCCAGCCACTCGATGCGCGGGTCGAGACCCCCGGGCCGCGCCGCGCGTTCGACGGCGTACGCCCGCACCCGCAGCCCCGGCGGGACGGCGGCCAGCACGCCGGTCAGCAACTCCCCGCGCCCCGCCCCGACATCGACCATCGCCACCTCGTCCGTGCCGAGCGCCCGCGCCGTCCCCACCAGCAGCCGGGCGACGGCGGCGGCGAAGAGCGGGGACGCGCCCACGGAGGTACAGAAGTGACCGGCCGGTCCCGGGCCGCCGGGCCGCACGTAGAAGCCGCCGGGGCCGTACAGCGCGTCCTCGGCCGCCGGGCGCCAGCCCCTGGCACCCGGGCCGTCGCCGCCGGCCGGCGGCCCGGAATTCCCGGGCTTCCGGCCGGGGTGCTTCGCAGTCTCATCCGTCACGCGCGTCAGTCTCCACCTTGGGGAGTAGGCTGCCGCCGACCGGATCGACCCTCCGGTTGACTCCTCGGCCTTTTCGACATCCCTACGCTGGGTTACGTGCAGCGCCTCTACGCCTTCCTCCGCAGACACCCGACGGGCGTCGACGCCTTCTGGGCCGTCGTGCTCCTGGGGCCTTCTTCGCTGTGGGCGCTCTCCGCACAGACCGGCGCCGTCGCGCGTCTGACGGCGCTGGGCGTCGTACTGCTGTACAGCCTGGCTGTCGCACTGCGCCGGATATCACCGGCCAGGACGCTGCTGCTGGTGGTCGCCCTGGGCGTCGTCCAGCTCGCGCTGAACGTCAAGGTCAATCCGGCGGACTTCGCGATGCTGGTGATCATCTACACCGTCTCCGTGCAGGGCCGGCCACGCTGGGCGTCCCGGCTCGCGCTGATCGGCGGCATTCTCGCCGCCCCGCTGGCGCAGGTCCGGTGGCTGATGGACGGCGGGAGCGTCGTCACCCGGATCTTCTTCACCGTGGTGCTGAGCGTGCCGTTCGTCCTCGCCTGGGTGCTCGGCGACTCCATGCGCACCCGGCGCGCCTACTTCGACCAGTTGGAGGAGCGCGCCTCCCGCCTGGAGAAGGAGCGCGAGGCGCAGGCGAAGGTGGCGGTCGCCGCCGAGCGGGCCAGGATCGCCCGTGAGCTGCACGACGTGGTGGCCCACAACGTCTCGGTGATGGTCGTCCAGGCCGACGGCGCCGCCTATGTCCTGGACGCGGCGCCCGACCAGGCGAAGCAGGCCCTGGAGACCATTTCCAGCACCGGCAGGCAGGCGCTCGCGGAGATGCGCAGGCTGCTGGGCGTGCTGCGGACGGGCGACGCCAGGGAGAGCGGGGAGTACGTACCGCAGCCCGACGTCCAGCAGATCGAGGACCTGGTCGAGCAGGTGCGCAAGACGGGCACCACCGTGGACTTCAAGATCGAGGGCACAGCGCGGCCGCTGCCCAGCGGCGTCGAGCTGACCGCGTACCGCATCGTGCAGGAGGCCCTCACCAACAGCCGCAAGCACGGCGGCCCCGACGTCGGCACCAGCGTCCGCCTCGTCTACTTCGACGACGGGCTCGGGCTGCTCGTCGAGGACGACGGGCGGGGCGCGACCCACGAGATGTACGAGGACGGGGGCGCCGACGGCCGTGGTCACGGGCTCATCGGCATGCGTGAACGGGTCGGCATGGTCGGCGGCACGCTGGACGCCGGGCCGCGCCCCGGTGGAGGCTTCAGGATCAGCGCGCTGCTCCCGCTCAAAACCGCGCACTAGCGCGATCACCCCCCGCCCGCGCACCCGCACCCCCCACCCGCACGTCTACCGGACAGGAACCCGCACATGTCGATCCGTGTGATGCTCGTCGACGATCAGATGCTGCTTCGCACCGGTTTCCGCATGGTGCTGGCGGCGCAGCCCGACATGGATGTCGTCGCCGAGGCCGGGGACGGAGCCGAGGCGATCGAGGTGCTCCGCTCGACCGCCGTGGACGTCGTACTGATGGACGTACGGATGCCCCGCATGGACGGCGTCGAGGCGACCCGCCGTATCTGCGCGGAGCCCGAAGCGCCGAAGGTCCTCATACTCACCACCTTCGACCTCGACGAATACGCCTTCACCGGGCTCAAGGCGGGCGCCAGCGGCTTCATGCTCAAGGACGTCCCGCCGAACGAACTGCTGAACGCGATCCGCTCCGTGCACAGCGGTGACGCCGTGGTCGCGCCGTCCACGACGCGACGGCTGCTCGACCGTTTCTCCTCGATGCTGCCGAGCGCGACCAAGCCCCGGCACAAGGAGATCGACCGGCTGACCGAACGCGAACGCGAGGTGATGCTGCTGGTCGCGCAGGGCCTGTCGAACGGCGAGATCGCCGGCCGGCTGGTGCTCTCCGAGGCGACGGTGAAGACCCATGTCGGCCGCATCCTCACCAAGCTGGGGCTGCGCGACCGCGTCCAGGTCGTCGTCCTCGCCTACGAGTCGGGTCTTGTGCGGGCCGGAGGCGGCGGTACAGGCTGAGCCGGGTGCTCCTGTGGATCAACGGCCCCTTCGGCGGTGGCAGGACCCAGACCGCGTACGAACTCCTGCGACGGCTGCCCGGCAGCGTCGTCTGCGACCCGGAACATGTCGGCTTCGGACCGCACCGGATGCTGCCCGCCGAACTGCGCGGCGACTTCCAGGACTTGCCGGCCTGGCGGCAGGGCGTGTACGAGGTACTCGACCTGGCCCTGCGCGAGCGGCCGCCGGGCGGCGGGCGGCGGACCCGTGATCGTCCCGATGACCCTCGTGGACGACGGCTATGTCGACGACATCCTTGGGAGGCTGCGTGAGAACGGCCACGCGGTCCACCACTTCGCGCTGCTCGCCGAGCGCGCGACCGTACTGCGGCGGCTGACCGAGCGGGGCCTCGGACGCGGCCTGCGGCGCGAGAGCTTCGCCGTGGAGAGGCTCGACGACTGCCTGGAACGGCTGGCGGCGCCGCGCTTCGCCGAGCACATCCGTACGGACGCGCTCACCGTTCCGCGGGTCGCCGAGCGGATCGCCGCTTCGGCCGGGCTGCGGCCGGAACCGAACACGGACGGGCGGCTGCGGCACCGGCTGCGGCGGCTGAGGGTCGGCGTCCGGCACATCCGGCGCGACTGAAGCCGGAGCGTCCCCTACGACCCGGCCCGCGCCTGCTCCTCCGCCACCCGCTTCACGAACTCGGCCAGCGCCCCGCGCACGTCGTCCTCGGTCCACTCCAGGCCGGGCCCGGACACGGTCAGCTCCGTACGGGAGACGCCCGGCGGCCCCGAAGCCGCCGCGGACCAGCGGCGGAACAGCGCGACCTTCGTCTCCTCCGCCTGCCGCACCGACGCCTCGTTCAGCACCTCGGCGGCGTACGGCAGCCACACCTGGAACTGGTGGGTGTGCGGCACCTGCGGATGGACGCGGAACCACGGCACCTCCGAAGCGGCGAGCCCCTCGGCGACCGCGCCCGCCACGACA
The DNA here is from genome assembly GCF_000818195.1 of Streptomyces sp. 150FB. Lineage (GTDB taxonomy): Bacteria > Actinomycetota > Actinomycetes > Streptomycetales > Streptomycetaceae > Streptomyces. Next base: position 5,387,986 of record NZ_JTHL01000001.1, read on the forward strand.
CGCGCGTGCGCCACGTACGAGGGCAGGCGCGGCAGCTCGCGCTCCAGACCCGCCAGCGCCGCGAGGGCGGCGGGGAACTGCTGGAAGACCTGGCCGCCGTACCTGTGGCGCCAGGTCCGCGCCTCCTCGACCATCCCCTCCGGCCCCACGAGCATCGCGCCCGACATGCCGCCGAGCGACTTGTAGAAGGACACGTAGACGCTGTCGGCCAGCCCGGCGATCTCGGCGAGCGGGCGGCCGAAGTGCGTGGTGCACTCCCAGAGGCGCGCGCCGTCGAAGTGCACCACGGCGTCCCGCTCGCGCGCCGCCTCCACGACGGAGACCAGCTCGTCCCACGACGGCAGGACGAACCCGGCGTCCCGCAGTGGCAGCTCAAGCATCAGCGTGCCGAACGGCTCTGCCAGGTTCCGGATCTCGTCGGCGTCCGGCGGGCGCGGCTCGTCGTTCGTGTGGACCGTGCGCAGGCCGCTGACGACCGAGAGCGCGTCGAGTTCGTGCACTTCGGGGTGGGCGAGCGGATGCAGCGCGACGACCGGATTGCCCGTACGGCCCGCCCAGGCGCGCAGCGCCGCCTGCTGCGCCATCGTGCCCGTCGGGAAGAAGGCGGCGGCCGGGAAACCGAGCAGATCGGCCACGCGCCGCTCCAGCTCGGCCACCACACCGTCGCCGTACATGTCGGCGGACTCGTCGAGGTCGTACCGCGCTCCTGAGTCGGTGGCGAGGGCGGCGAGCCGCTCG
>NZ_JTHL01000001.1:5390592-5397726 GCF_000818195.1 Streptomyces sp. 150FB
ACGCGCACGCGGTGGCCTCGGCGTCGGCCGGGCAGCCGAGGCCGCGCGGCGCCGACGCCGTACGGGCCGCCGCCCGTTCCGTACTCGACCAGGCGGGGCGCTCCGTACCGGCGCTCGTCCTCGACTACATGGCCCTCGTCGACCCCGCCGACTTCACCGAGGTCCCCGACGACCACACCGGTGAGGCGATCCTCGCCGTCGCGGGCCGGATCGGTACGACGCGGCTGATCGACAACATCACTCTGACCTTCGGAGCGCCCCAGTGACCGGAATACGCCTGTCGGCCCCCGCACCCGGCTGGTCCGTCGACGCCGATGTCGTCGTGGTCGGCTCGGGCGTCGCCGGCCTCACGGCGGCGCTGCGCTGCACGGCTGCCGGGCTGCGTACGGTCGTCGTCACCAAGGCCCGCCTGGACGACGGCTCCACCCGCTGGGCCCAGGGCGGGATAGCCGCGGCGCTCGGCGACGGCGACACCCCAGAGCAGCACCTCGACGACACGCTGGTCGCGGGGGTCGGGCTGTGCGACGAGGACGCCGTACGCACGCTGGTCACCGAGGGCCCGGACGCCGTACGCAGGCTGATCGCGACCGGCGCGCACTTCGACACCACGGCGGACGGCGACCTCCAGCTCACCCGCGAGGGCGGGCACCACCGTCGCCGTATCACCCACGCGGGCGGCGACGCGACCGGCGCCGAGGTCTCGCGCGCGCTGGTGGCGGCCGTACGGGAAGCGGCGCTGCACACCGTCGAGAACGCCCTCGCGCTCGACCTGCTGACCGACGAGCAGGGCCGTACGTCGGGCATCACGCTCCATGTGATGGGCGAGGGCCAGCACGACGGCGTGGGCGCGGTCCACGCGCCTGCGGTGATCCTCGCGACGGGCGGCATGGGCCAGGTCTTCGCAGCGACGACCAACCCGCCGGTCTCCACGGGCGACGGCGTGGCACTCGCGCTGCGCGCGGGCGCGGAGATCTCGGACCTGGAGTTCGTCCAGTTCCACCCGACGGTGCTGTTCCTGGGCGCGGGCGCCGAGGGCCAGCAGCCGCTGGTCTCCGAGGCGGTACGCGGCGAGGGCGCCCACCTGGTCGACGCCGACGGCGTCCGCTTCATGCTCGACCAGCACGAACTGGCGGAGCTGGCCCCGCGCGACATCGTCGCCAAGGCGATCATGCGGCGCATGCACGAGCAGGGCACCGAGCACATGTACCTGGACGCCAGGCACTTCAGCAGCGAGATGTGGGAGACCCGCTTCCCCACGATCCTGGCGGCGTGCCGCGCGCACGGCATCGACCCGCTGACGGAGCCGATCCCGGTGGCCCCGGCCGCCCACTACGCCTCCGGCGGCGTACGGACGGACCTGCGGGGGCGTACGACGGTGCCGGGGCTGTACGCGTGCGGGGAGGTGGCGTGCACGGGGGTCCACGGCGCGAACCGGCTGGCGTCGAACTCGCTGCTGGAGGGGCTGGTGTTCGCGGAGCGGATCGCGGCGGACATCGCGGCCGGTGCGGGCAGGGCTGAGCCTCGTCTTTGCAGGGCAGATGTCACCACTGCGGACACACCCGTCACCCCGCTCCCGCTCATCGCCCCCGAGGCCCGCGTCACCATCCAGCGCATCATGTCCGAGGGCGCGGGCGTGCTCCGCTCGGCGCGCACTCTCGGGGTCGCCTCGGCCGCCCTGGACGCCGTCCACCTCGACGCCCTCCGTACGGAAGCCGCCGACTCCGCCGGCGCGGCGCACGGCGCCGAGGCCAAGGCCGCCGTCCCCGGCGTCGACTCCTGGGAGACGTCGAACCTCCTCTGCGTCGCCCGCGTCCTCGTCGCCACCGCCCTGGAGCGCGCGGAGACCCGGGGCTGCCACTGGCGCGAGGACCGGCCCGAGCGCGACGACGCCGAGTGGCGCCGGCACCTGGTCGTCCGCCTCCTGCCCGACCGGAGCCTCTCCCTCCGGCGCACCGGAACCGCCGCGTTCCCGCCCGTAACCCCCGCGGATTCCGCGAACCCCGCAGCCGCAGACACCGACGCCCCCTGGGAGCCGTAACCGTGAGTACGCCCGAAGACACTCCGCGCCCCACGCCCGTGGACGTGCCGCTGATCCAGATCGGTGCCCCCGCCGACGCCGCGGCCGGGTCCTGCGGTGCCGGCTGTGCCTGCGGCGGGGAGGACGGATACGGCCCCGAGGACATCGAGTGCGGGCTCGACCCCGCGCTCGCGCAGCTCCTCGCCGACGCCGGGCTCGACCCCGTACAGGTCGAGGACATCGCGCATGTCGCCATAGAGGAGGACCTCGACCACGGCCTGGACGTGACGACCGTGGCGACCGTCCCCGAGGACGCGGTCGCCACCGGCGACTTCACCGCGCGCGAGGGCGGTACGGTCGCCGGTCTGCACGTCGTCGAGGCCGTGCTCTCCGTCGTCTGTACGGATGACTTCTCCGTGGAGCGGCACGTCGAGGACGGCGACCGCGTCAAGGCGGGGCAGACGCTCCTCACCGTCACCACCCGCACCCGCGACCTGCTCACCGCCGAGCGCAGCGCGCTGAACATCCTCTGCCGCCTCTCCGGCGTCGCGACGGCCACCCGCGCCTGGGCCGACGTGCTCGAAGGCACGAAGACCAAGGTCCGCGACACCCGCAAGACGACCCCGGGGCTGCGCGCCCTGGAGAAGTACGCGGTGCGCTGCGGCGGCGGCGTCAACCACCGGATGTCGCTCTCCGACGCGGCGCTCGTCAAGGACAACCACGTCGTCGCGGCCGGCGGTGTGGCCGAGGCGTTCAAGGCCGTACGGGAGCAGTTCCCCGACGTACCGATCGAGGTCGAGGTCGACACGCTCCACCAGGTGCGGGAAGTCCTCGAAGCGGGCGCCGACCTGATCCTGCTGGACAACTTCACCCCTGCCGAGACCGAGGAGGCCGTCGGCATCGTCGCCGGGCGCGCCACCCTGGAGTCCTCGGGCCGGCTCGTCCTCGACAACGCCCGCGCCTACGCGGAGACCGGCGTCGACTTCCTCGCCGTCGGCGCGCTGACGCACTCCTCCCCGATCCTGGACATCGGCCTCGACCTCCGCGAGGTGGACGCCTGATGCTCCTCACCATCGACGTCGGCAACACCCACACGGTTCTGGGCCTGTTCGACGGCGAGGACATCGTCGAGCACTGGCGCATCTCGACCGACGCACGCCGTACGGCGGACGAACTCGCCGTACTGCTCCAGGGCTTGATGGGCATGCACCCGCTGCTCGGCGACGAGCTGGGCGACGGGATCTCGGGGATCGCGATCTGCTCGACGGTCCCCTCCGTCCTGCACGAGCTGCGCGAGGTGACCCGCAGGTACTACGGCGACGTCCCCGCAGTCCTGGTCGAGCCCGGCATCAAGACGGGCGTGCCGATCCTGATGGACAACCCCAAGGAGGTCGGCGCCGACCGCATCATCAACGCGGTGGCGGCCGTCGACCTGTACGGCGGCCCCGCCATCGTCGTGGACTTCGGTACGGCGACCACCTTCGACGCGGTCAGCGCGCGCGGGGAGTACGCGGGGGGCGTGATCGCGCCCGGCATCGAGATCTCCGTCGAGGCACTCGGTGTCAAGGGCGCCCAGCTCCGCAAGATCGAGCTGGCCCGCCCGCGCAGCGTGATCGGCAAGAACACGGTCGAGGCGATGCAGTCGGGCATCGTGTACGGCTTCGCGGGCCAGGTCGACGGCGTGGTGACGCGGATGGCGCGCGAGCTGGCCGAGGACCCCGAGGAGGTGACCGTCATCGCGACGGGGGGCCTCGCGCCGATGGTGCTCGGGGAGGCGTCGGTGATCGACGAGCACGAGCCGTGGCTGACCCTGATCGGGCTGCGCCTGGTGTACGAGCGGAACGTCTCGCGGATGTGACGGCGGCGGGGCCGGTGGCGCCGGGCGCGTGAGGTGGCGGCGAGGTCGGTGCGGTCAGTGCGGGGGCAGGGCCGCGCCCGAGAGTGACCGTTAAGAGGATTTTGTCCCTTTGGCGCGTAAGGTCGCCGCATGCCCACGCCATACGGATCCCGCGGCGGCCTGGCGTTCGGTGCTGACGAGCTGCGTGTGCTCCGACGCGCCCTCGCCGTCGCCCTCCACCCCGCCCCGCTCCCCGACGAGGACGTGCGGGCCTGCCTGGGCCTCGCCGAGTCCGTGGACGAAGCGGTCAGGGAAGCCGGTCGGCTGCGTGCCTTTCTCCGCGCCGATCTCGCCCGCTATCGCGCCGCTCTGCCCGGCTCCCTCACCGGCTACCTGGAGCTGCTCCAGGACGCCCTGACGGCCGGATACCAGCCCGTGCCCGACGATCTCGCGGCGCTGCGCGCCCTGCGCGGCAACCAGCTCGCCTCCGTCCTGCTCGACCGCTGCGAGCGGCTGGCGGAGCGGTCGGTACGGGCCCGCCTCGCCGGGCGTACGGCAGGCGCCTTCGGTCCGGCCCCCGCCCTGGCCGGCAGCCGCACGTACGCGGCTCAGGTGCCCCGTATGCGCCTCCACGCGCTCCCCGGCGGCCGCGCCGCCGCCGACGAGCCTCGCAAGCCCGACAAGCCCGACAGGCCGGTCGAGCCGCGCAGGCCCACCCCGCCGGGGCGCCCCGAGCCCGGGCGTCCGGATCCGGACCGGCCGATGCCGAAACCGTCCGAGGTCTTTCCGCCACGCCGCCGACCCAAGCCCCCGCCGGAACATCGCGCCGCCGGCTGACTACTCTGGTCGGTATGGACTATGTATCCGCGCTTGTGCCTCCTGTGGTGATGGCTACCTTCTTCATCTTCCTGGTCCGGACGATCGTCAAGAGTCAGGGCGGTGCGAACAAGGCCAAGGAGGACGCGGCCGTGGACGCTGCCATCGCCCGCGCGGAGGCGGCGCAGCAGCAGCCGGCCCACACGCCGGACACCCAGAGTGTCTGACACTCGGAAGAGCGTCAGACACCACCTGGGACATCAGGGACGCGCCGTACCCGCTGTGCCGCGCGTCCCGACCGCGTGACCTCATCTCGATCTCGCCGCGCGACCACGCGCGCGGCCCGGAAACTCCCTGGGCCGATGAGCGGATGACCCGGACGTACGACTGATTTCAGTCGTACGTCCTTTTTGTTCCATGCGTTCTGTCAATAACCGGCTATTCGGACATCTCGCACTATGGTGAACGCTGTGCCCCGTCAATTGGGAGACCTGGAAGACGCCGTGATGACACGGGTCTGGCAATGGAACCGTCCGGTCACCGTCAGGGAAGTCCTCGAAGACCTTCAGCGGGAACGGTCCATCGCCTACACCACTGTCATGACCGTAATGGACAATCTCCATCAGAAGGGCTGGGTGCGGAGGGAAGTCGCCGGCCGCGCCTATCGATATACGGCGGTCTCCACCCGGGCCGCCTACGCGGCGGCCCTCATGAACGAAGCGTGGTCGAAGAGTGACAACCCGGCAGCGGCGCTTGTCGCCTTCTTCGGGATGATGTCGACGGATCAGCGTGCGGCGCTTGAGGACGCGGTTCGTATGGTCCGGGGTGATCGCCCGGAAGTGGTACCGGAAGAGTCACCCCTTGAGTCCACTCAAAGTACGGCGGAAGGCCTGCCGGAAGCGGGCACTGAAGAGACGCCGGAAGAGACGCAGGAAGAGCCTGTTCAAGAGGTGCCCGAAGAGGGACCCCAAGAGGTGGCCGAGGGCGCCGACAGCGACCCGGGGGCGGGGCGATAGCGTCCAGTCCCATGCCGTCAACGCATCCGCTTCCCAATGCCGCAGCAAATGCCGTCACCGTCCGCCGGGCCAGGACCAGGGATGTGTCGGCCGTACGCCGTCTCGTCGGCCCTTACGTGAGTGAAGGCATCCTGCTCGACAAAGCGCCGGTGACTCTTTACGAGGACATCCAGGAGTTCTGGGTAGCGGAACGCGACGAGGACGCTACTGTCATCGGCTGCGGCGCACTCCATGTCATGTGGGAAGACCTTGCCGAAGTGCGCACACTCGCCGTGGATCCTGCGGTCAAGGGGGCCGGTGTCGGCCATGAACTGCTGGACAAGCTGCTGGAGACCGCACGCTGGCTCGGAGTGAGCCGGGTATTCTGCCTGACCTTCGAAGTCGACTTCTTCTCGAAGCGCGGGTTCCGGGAGATCGGTGAGACTCCGGTCGATCGAGATGTCTACAGGGAGCTGCTCCGTTCCTATGACGAGGGTGTCGCCGAGTTCCTCGGTCTCGAACGAGTGAAGCCGAACACCTTGGGCAACAGCCGCATGCTTCTGCACCTGTGATCGCCGGACATCGCGCGGAAGTCGCTGGGAACTTCCCCAAGATGATGGAACCCCTATGTCCGAATCGCGCACGTTTCCCGTGTTCTTGAGCCACTGAACCTCTGCCGGGGGTTTGTGTTTTCCAGAGAAAAGCGGTTTCCTTTCCGCGTACTGCATTTTCGATGAAAGGAAATCCGGTGGCACAGAAGGTTCAGGTCCTTCTTGTTGATGACCTCGACGGCGGCGAGGCGAACGAGACCGTGACGTTCGCGCTCGACGGCAAGACCTATGAGATCGACCTCACGACGTCCAATGCGGACAAGCTTCGTGGTCTGCTGGATCCCTACACCAAGAGCGGCCGGCGTACCGGTGGCCGCGCGGCGGGTGGGCGCGGCAAGGGCCGTGTCGCCGCCGGTGGTAACAAGGACACCGCTGAAATCCGCAAGTGGGCGAAGGAGAACGGCTACAGCGTCAACGACCGCGGCCGCGTTCCCGCCGAGATCCGTGAAGCCTACGAGAAGGCCAACGGCTGAGTATTCGTACGCGGCCTATTTCCGCGCAGCAACCGGGCCCGGTGGCACTCCGTCGCAGCCGCGTCCACGAGCCGTACGAGATCGGGGGCATCCCCACCGCTGCCCCCGTTGCCGGCTCCGCGTCCGAACGGCGCGATGGCCGGCAGTGTCGGTTCGACCTCATGACCCGGTTCGGGGGACCGCAGCCAGACGGCGGTCCCCCGCGCAGCGCCGACAGCGCCCGTGGCGGCGCAGGCGTGAGCGCGCGGCTCCCTGGGGGGCGCGGGGGCGCGCATCCGTCCGCCGGTCCCGTGAGCCGTCAGATCGAGGGCGATTCCGCCCCACTCCAGCCAGTCCAGCAGCCCCGGCAGCTCGTCGGCGCTTCCCGCGGCCACCAGCAGCCACA
>NZ_JTHL01000001.1:5398120-5416005 GCF_000818195.1 Streptomyces sp. 150FB
CGACCCGCCGCAGTACGGCGGCGCCCGCGTCGGCCGGCAGCTCCAGGACGTCGAAGCGCAGCCCGGTCAGCAACTGCACGGAACGGCCGGGCGGCCCGGCCGCGGTGGCCCAGCCGAGCTGTTTCTCGTACCACTGGGCGCTGTCGCCGTCGAGCGAAGCGCGGGGGAGTGGAACAGTGAAGGCCATACCCCGGGCAACTCCCGATCCAGGCTCGGAGTTACGCACTGTGGACAAGTGGTTGCACTGAGTGTCGGACCGGGGGGCGTGCGGGCGCACAGGGTGGCGCGAAGGTGTTCGCCCGTAGCTGAGCGAATAGGGGTGCGCCGCATGGACTGTCGGTCCTTGCGGGTAAGACAGTCCTAGTGGGAAGGGGCGACACGCGTTCCCGGGCGCCTCGCGTTCGCCACCGGCGTACTGCTGGTATGGGTATGTGGCTGGCCTGGGGGAACATCGTCTCGCACCATCAGGTTGGAGCAGGTGTCGGCTGTTCGGGAGGTAGTTTCCGCTTCGGAGCGGGGGTGATCCGGTCGGATGTCGGCAGTTGGAATGAGCGGTCCCCGCTTGCGGGACTAAGCTGCGGAAGGACAGGGAGGGGACCGACCCCTTTACTGCCTGACCGCTCTGAGGAGCGATTAACGATGTTCGAGAGGTTCACCGACCGCGCGCGGCGGGTTGTCGTCCTGGCTCAGGAAGAAGCCCGGATGCTCAACCACAACTACATCGGCACCGAGCACATCCTCCTGGGCCTTATCCACGAGGGTGAGGGTGTCGCCGCTAAGGCCCTGGAGAGCCTCGGGATTTCGCTCGAGGCGGTCCGCCAGCAGGTGGAGGAGATCATCGGGCAGGGCCAGCAGGCCCCGTCGGGTCACATCCCCTTCACGCCCCGTGCCAAGAAGGTCCTGGAGCTTTCGCTCCGTGAGGCCCTCCAGCTCGGCCACAACTACATCGGCACCGAGCACATCCTGCTCGGCCTCATCCGCGAGGGCGAGGGCGTAGCCGCCCAGGTCCTCGTGAAGCTGGGCGCCGATCTCAACCGGGTGCGGCAGCAGGTCATCCAGTTGCTCTCCGGCTACCAGGGCAAGGAGGCCGCCACCGCCGGCGGTCCTGCCGAGGGCACTCCCTCCACGTCCCTGGTCCTCGATCAGTTCGGCCGGAACCTCACCCAGGCCGCTCGTGAGTCCAAGCTCGACCCGGTCATCGGGCGCGAGAAGGAGATCGAGCGGGTCATGCAGGTGCTGTCCCGCCGTACGAAGAACAACCCGGTCCTCATCGGCGAGCCCGGCGTCGGAAAGACGGCGGTCGTCGAAGGTCTGGCGCAGGCCATCGTCAAGGGCGAGGTGCCCGAGACCCTCAAGGACAAGCACCTCTACACCCTCGACCTCGGCGCACTGGTCGCCGGCTCCCGCTACCGCGGTGACTTCGAGGAGCGCCTGAAGAAGGTCCTCAAGGAGATCCGCACCCGCGGCGACATCATCCTGTTCATCGACGAGCTCCACACCCTGGTGGGTGCGGGCGCCGCCGAAGGCGCGATCGATGCCGCTTCGATCCTGAAGCCGATGCTGGCCCGCGGTGAGCTCCAGACCATCGGTGCGACCACGCTCGACGAGTACCGCAAGCACCTGGAGAAGGACGCGGCCCTTGAGCGCCGCTTCCAGCCGATCCAGGTCGCGGAGCCGTCGCTGCCGCACACGATCGAGATCCTCAAGGGTCTGCGCGACCGTTACGAGGCACACCACCGCGTGTCCATCACGGACTCCGCCCTGGTCGCCGCCGCGACGCTCGCCGACCGCTACATCTCGGACCGCTTCCTGCCGGACAAGGCGATCGACCTGATCGACGAGGCCGGCTCCCGGATGCGTATCCGCCGGATGACCGCGCCGCCGGACCTCCGCGAGTTCGACGAGAAGATCGCGGGCGTCCGTCGCGACAAGGAGTCGGCGATCGACTCCCAGGACTTCGAGAAGGCAGCGTCTCTCCGTGACAAGGAGAAGCAGCTCCTGGCGGCGAAGACCAAGCGCGAGAAGGAGTGGAAGGCCGGCGACATGGACGTCGTCGCCGAGGTGGACGAGGAGCTGATCGCCGAGGTCCTGGCGACGGCCACCGGCATCCCGGTCTTCAAGCTCACCGAGGAGGAGTCCTCGCGGCTGCTCCGCATGGAGGACGAGCTGCACAAGCGCGTCATCGGCCAGAAGGACGCCATCAAGGCGCTCTCGCAGGCCATCCGCCGTACGCGAGCGGGTCTGAAGGACCCGAAGCGCCCCGGAGGCTCCTTCATCTTCGCCGGCCCGTCCGGCGTCGGTAAGACCGAGCTGTCCAAGACGCTCGCCGAATTCCTCTTCGGCGACGAGGACGCGCTGATCTCCCTCGACATGTCGGAGTTCAGCGAGAAGCACACGGTTTCCCGGCTCTTCGGTTCTCCCCCCGGATACGTGGGGTACGAAGAGGGCGGCCAGCTCACCGAGAAGGTCCGCAGGAAGCCGTTCTCCGTCGTCCTGTTCGACGAGGTCGAGAAGGCCCACCCCGATATCTTCAATTCCCTGCTCCAGGTGCTGGAGGACGGTCGCCTGACCGACTCCCAGGGCCGGGTCGTGGACTTCAAGAACACGGTCATCATCATGACGACCAACCTCGGGACAAAGGACATCTCCAAGGGCTTCAACCTGGGCTTCGCGGCCCAGGGTGACACCAAGTCGAACTACGAGCGGATGAAGAACAAGGTCAACGAAGAGCTCAAGCAGCACTTCAGGCCCGAGTTCCTCAACCGTGTCGACGACACGGTGGTCTTCCACCAGCTCACCGAGGAAGACATCGTCCAGATCGTCGACCTGGAGATCAACAAGGTCGACGAGCGGCTGAAGGACCGGGACATGGGCCTTGAGCTCAGCCCCGGCGCGAAGTCGCTGCTCGCGAAGAAGGGTTACGACCCGGTCCTGGGCGCCCGGCCGCTGCGCCGGACGATCCAGCGCGAGATCGAGGACGTGCTCTCGGAGAAGATCCTCTTCGGGGAGCTGCGCTCCGGCCACATCGTCGTCGTGGACGACGAGGGCGAGGGCGAGGAGCGGAAGTTCACCTTCCGTGGCGAGGAGAAGTCGGCACTGCCGGACGCCCCGCCGATCGAGCAGGCAGCGGGCGGCGGCCCGAACCTGACGAAGGAAGCGTGACGTGACGCTGGGCGCTTAGCCTGAGCGGAAGCGTTGAGGGGCTGCCCCAGACCGGTTTGTCGGTCTGGGGCAGCCCCTTGCGCGTGGGGCGGTCAGGCGTCCACGCCGAGGAAATGGACGGTGAGACGGTCACCGAAGGGTTCGCCGCCGATGATGGTGACCCTCCCCGCGACCGTTACGGCCAGGTCGGTGATGGCTTGCAGCGGGGTCAGGTCGACCGTGCCGCTCTTGAAATGGATTTGGAGTCGGCGTAGCGAAGGCCAGTCCCGCAGCGTGGACAGATCGATCGGCAGGTTGCCTGTGATGTCCAGATAGGAAACGTCAGCGGGGGCGGGCGGCAGGTGCCCCACGCGACCCGGGCCCCCGTAGACGAGTCGGAGCCTCTCCAGTCCGGAGACCTTCTGGATGGGGGCCAGCTCCTGCCGTGTGAGATCCTCCGCGCTTATGTCCAGGTGGGAGAGTTGGGCCCCTTCGAGGGCGGAAAGGTCTGTGATCCCCCGGCCGGAGTGGACAGACAGAGCGGCGATCCAGGGGAGCTGCTTCAGGAAAAGCAAGTCGTGCAACTCATCGTTCATCGCCAAGATCAAATGTTTGAAGTGTGCTTCGGAGAGGTGCTGGACAAGCGCTCGGGTACTGAAGTCGCCGATGAGCGACAGTGTTCCGCTGTGAGGAAGGTGCGCGACAAGACGTAGCTGGTCCAGGTTCTCTACGAAGAGCATGCTGTCGGGCGACATGTTGGCGAGTACGGCGTGTGCGTAGGCATCTGTGGGGAACTGACCCCAATTCTCCGCCAACTCCCTGCGAGCTGCACTGACCGGCACCCCGGCGTACTGCCTCGCGTAAGGAACGGCGGCGCTTCCTCCGATCGCGCAGATCAGCTTGACGACCAGCACTGTGCTGTCCGTGGTGAGTGTGGACAGCTCAGGGAGCAGCGGCAGAACGTAAGGGCCGAGTGGCGCCAGCTTCTTCACGGACGCCCTGGAACGTGGTGGGAGCACGGCGCGGATACGGCTGGCGACCTCGCTGTCCACGTGGTCGTCGATCACCACACTGCTGGTAAGGCAGCGGGCGGCCAGGATGTGCAGTGTCTCGCGTCGGGAATCGTCGGGCGCCTTGTCTCCCTGGGCGATCAGACCTTCGATGAGCTTGCCGACTTCGTTGGGACGGCAGTGGCCGACCGCCAGCAGTACGGTGTCGCGCCACTGTTCCTCGTGAGCGTGCTGGATCAGTTCGGGGAGACAGCCGCCTTCCACCAGCGCTCTGGCCGCCAGGTAGTCCTGGAAGGTGCGGTGAATGAACTGGATCTCGTCATCCGCGCGTTCCTGGAGAAGCCCACTGCGGTTGAGCAGATGAGTGAGCACGACTGCCGGTGATCCCTGCGCCCTTACCTGTGGCAGTCGCCGCATCGCCGCCTCCACTTGGTGTTCGGCGTCCTGGCGGGACAACTGGGCCTGGGCACCCCGTACCTGCCAGATCGCGATCGACTGAAGCAGCTCTTGGCACTCGTCGAAGCCCATGTCGATGCCCTCAGGACTGCGGATCTTCCGTTGGCTGTCCCGGCTGCCGAGCAGCATCGCGAGCGTCGCGCGGTACAACTCCCAGCGGGTGTCCGGCAGAAGGCCGCCTCTGCGGCGGTGCAGGGCGCAGATGACGGCGCAGAGCAGTGGGGTCTGGGCCAGGGTGCGTAGAGCTTCGTTCTGCTTGAACTGCGCGAGAAGGTCAGTTTCCAGAGCGTCCAGATCGTCGGGCGCACTGCCGTCGAGGCGCGCGGCTCTGTGCCAGGCAGCGACAAAGGCGCTGATGTCCTCGTCCCGCATCGGCAGGAGCTGAAGCTCCGCGAACCCCTCGGACCCCAGCCACTCCTCCTCGACCGCGAGCGGCCGTACCGTCGCGAGGCAGCGGGTACGAGGATGGAGGCTCAGCAACTCGGAGAGCCAGACGCGTGTCTCCTCCCGCTCAGCCGCCGGCACTTCGTCCAGGCCGTCGATCAGCAGGAAGCCACGGCCCGCCTTCAGGACGCGGTTCGCCCAGCCGGGCGGCGGGTCGTCGGCGAGGACTCCTGCCACTGCGGGGAGTTGGGCGGGACCGGGCAGCGGTAGGCCCTGGGCCCGCAGTGCGCGCAGCGGTACGACGAGAGGCACGAGCCCGTTCAGGTCGTCCAGCTCGGTCCCCAGCGTCCCGCAAGCCGCGTGCGAGGCGAGCCACCACACCAGGGTCGTCTTGCCCGCGCCCGCGTCACCCCGGAGCAGCGTCCGGAGCCGTTCCGCCAGCAGATCGTCGATACGGCGTGGCGGTGTGGCTGTGGTGAACGGATCGCGCGGATCACGGTCGCCCCGGTCCATGGCTTCCAGGCTCAGGTACGCCGTGTCCAGGTCCCAGGTTGACTCGTTCGAACCCAGTTCGTCGATGCCGAAGATACGGGTCTTGCGGTAGCGCGCCCTGATGGCCTGTGCGTACTCCTCCTCGAACAGTCGGTCCGCAGGATGGAAGTCGGTGATCGGCTCCACCCGGACCGAGCGCCTGACGCCTGGCATCGGCATGATGTGCTCCGTCAACACCCCCTCGACGCGCAGATGATCGCGTCCTCGTGGTACATCCGTCACTATGCCCAGCAGGACCGGACCGGCGAAGACGGGCGAACCTGAGAGCCCTTGAAGTGGTGATGAGCCGTCCTCACGTTCGGCCGCCGCCGGATGGTCGAGTTCGCATACCAGTGTGGAGCGGATTGAGCCGGCCACCGGGAGGACCGTGCATCGATACTGGTCCAGTTCCAGGGCGCGGCGGTCGTGCCCGAACCGCTGAATGTCGGGAAAGCCCAGGATCTCGCAGTGCGGCAGCGCCGAATACGTCGCAAGCGCGCCGAAGCGCAATCGGCCCAGAGCCGGGGCTACTTCGGGGATCACGTCGTGTGCGGTACGCAGCACGGCGAGATCGTGTTCTTCATAGAGGGCCTCGATGTCCGCGGGGACGCTTTCAGACCTGTGCGGATGGGCGATCGTGATCTCCCCGGAACGGACGAGATGCGCGGCGGTGAGAACGAGCCTGCGGCTGACCAGCACCCCCGTCCCCTGCATCGCGCCGAACACGGCCACCACCCGCGCCCTGCTCACCGCCGGCTACCGCTGCCGAATCCCGACGTGCTGCCCAGGTCCTCGTTGCCGACCTTCCACGACGTGCCCGTCCGCGCGTCAGTCGGTTTCAAGGTGAACGCGACCTTGTGGGTCTGCCCGCTCGTACGGCTCGCGTCCGCTCCCGCCTCCACCACCCAGGCCTTCACTTTCCCGCCGCCCTTGACCTCCTTGCGGAGTTCGAGCGTGAACTCCATCTGGACGTCTCCGAGTTCGAACGCCAGGGGCTGCCCCGTGCTGCGCGTCGCCGCCTCGATGAGCTGGGTCCGTACGGAGTCGATGGCGTCCGCGAGTTCGATGCGGTCGAAGCCGTGTTCATGGTCGTGGTCGTCGGCCGGAGCGGTCACGTACATCCCCCTGGGTGCGGACTCTCTGTGGTGATGGCCTCCGAGCTTAGGCTCCCTCGGTCGCGAACGTCCGCAAGTCCGCGGTCAGTTGTTCGGCGTGCGTGACGAACAGGCCGTGGCCGGCGTTCTCGTACACCCGCAGGGTGGAGCGCGGGGCCAGTTCCGCCGCGCGGCGGCCCGTGAGGTCGAGTGGGGCCGAGGTGTCGTGGGTGCCGTGGGCGATCAGGACAGGGACGCGGAGCTTCGTCATCTCCGCCGCCAGGTCCGCCGTCAGCAGGGTGTCGCCCAGTGCCTGGCCCGCGCGTGCCGTGCATATCTCGATGCGGTCCAGCAAGTACCGCACGCGTGAGGCGGAGAGTTCGTTGCCGGGCCTGTCGAAGGCGAAGAACGCGTCCACCCCGGCGTCGAAGAAGGCGTGCCGGTCCTTGCGGAACTCCTCGTTGCCCGCCGCCATGGCCGCCGGGTCCCACCCGTCGGGGTTGTCGGGGGAGCGTACGAGGCCGGGCGTCACGCCCGAGACCAGCGCCAGCCGTGCCACGCGACCGCCGTCCTGACGTGTGACATGGCGTACCGCCTCCGCCGCACCGACCGAGTGGCCGACCAGGGTGACGTTCCGCAGGTTCAGGTGGTCGAGCAGACCCCCCACGTCGTCGGCCAGGGTGTCCAGGTCGAAGCCGTCCCAGACATCGTCGGAGCGGCCGTGGCCCCTGCGGTCCAGGGCGACGCAGCGCAGCCCCCCGGAGGCCAGGGGGAGCGTCTGGTGCTCCCACATCTCCGTACCGAAGTAGCTGCTGCTGAGGAAGACGACGGCCGGTCCTCCGGCGGGGCCGTAGTCGGTGTAGTGGAGGCGGGCGCCGTCGGTGGGGCTGGCGAAGGAGGGCATGGTGGCGGGTCCTTCCCGGGGTGGGCCGTTATGGGACCTCATCGTGCGGCGGGCGGGCCGGGCGGTCGATTACGCCGCAGGTAATGGCCCCCGGGACGAGGGGAGGCCTTGGTCCCGAAACGGGCAGTCCTCCGGCCCACCGCCCGTGACAAGGCACACAGGCGTTTCCACGCCTACGAGCAGGAATAGTGGCGGGACTGCGGTCGGACAGTGGCGGGTCCGGTACTTACGGCGGATTTACACAGGAACGGCGCCACGGGCGCCCCAGGGGCGCGGTGTCAAGGGACCATCGTCCCTGCCCCGGCTACGACCTCGTGTCGTAGATGAGGTGTTTGGGGCGAAATGGGGGCGTGGGTTACCAAGGTGTGGCAAGCCCGGCGCAGGTGTGCCGGACCCGCTCGTCCTGGAGGTTCTCCCGCTATGTGGCACCCCACCCAGTCCCGTCTGTCCCGCGCTTCCGCCCTCCGTAACCGGACCGCCCTGCTGGCCGCAGGACTCGGCGTGTCGATCGCGGCCGGGGCCGGTACGGCGGTCGCGGCGACCGGCGGCCACGGCGACGCGGGATCCGCCGCTGTCGCTCCCGAGAAGGCCGGTGCGTCGGCCACCTCCGTGCTCCACGACCAGGCCGTCGCGCAGAAGAGCGCCGCGACGAAGCACACGGCGGCGGTCAAGGCCGAGCACGTGAAGAAGATCAAGGAGGCCGCGGCCAAGGCCGCTTCCTGGCAGCACCCCGTGAACCACTACAAGCTGAGCGCGCCCTTCGGGCTCGGCGGCAACATGTGGTCGCACAAGCACTCCGGCCAGGACTTCGCCGTACCGGTCGGCACGGCCGTCCACGCCGCCCACCAGGGCACCGTGGTGAAGGCCGGTCCCGGCGGGGCCGGGGACGGTTCCGCGTACGGCAACGCGATCGTGATCCGGCACGCGGACCACACGTACTCGCAGTACGCGCACCTCTCGAAGATCAACGTGCATGTGGGCCAGCACGTGAACACCGACCAGAGCATCGCGCGGTCCGGCAACACGGGCAACACCAGCGGTCCGCACCTGCACTTCGAGATCCGTAAGACGGCGAACTACGGCTCCGCCATCAACCCGGTGAACTTCCTGCACTCCGAGGGCGTCAAGGTGTGAGGCACCGGCCCTGAGGCACCGGCCCTGAGTGACCGGCCTTGAGGCACCGGCCCCGAGGCGCCGGCCCACCGTCACCACGACGCACCGTGAAGTGTCACGGTGCGTCGTGGTGTGCCTGGCTCATCAGATCGACCGCGACCTCCAGGACGGCTTTCCGCTTGTCCTCGGGGTCGGCGTCGACCTCCCTCAGCGCGAACATCCCGGCGTGCATCGTGAAGAGCGCGGTCATGCAGCGCACCCGGTCTGGCAGCGTCGCGTCCGCGTCCTGGAGCAGGTCGATCAGGCCCATCATGCGGCTCTTGAAGGTCTCGCCGATGCTCAGATCGCGCACCTCGGCCTGGTTCTCCTGCATGAAGCGGAAGACCGGGGTGGCGGTCTTCAGCGCTTCGCTGTAGCGCTGCAGGATCTCCTTCTTGGTCGCCAGCGTGTGCGGCTGGGTGGCGCCCCAGGCGATCAACTCGTCCAGCGGGCGCGCCAGATCCTCGAAGATGCTGATCAGGATGTCTTCTTTAGTTTTGAAGTGGTAATACAGTGCGGCCTTCGTCACATCGAGCCGCTCGGCGATCTCGCGCAGCGAGGTCTTCTCGTATCCCTGGTCGACGAAGAGCTCCAAGGCCACGTCCTGGATGCGCTGGCGGGTATCGCCCCTTCGCGGGTGTTGTGTGCTGCCCATGGTGCTCTCCTGAACCGAATAACTTACTTGACGCCCGGCAAGTTCGAGGTCTACCTTCCCCAGTGTAGTGAACTTGCCGGGCGGCAAGTAAGTGCCAGGGGAGCGGTGGGGCAAATGAGTACGTCAAGCAACCAGTCGGTGCGCGAGCGGCCGGATCCGGACGAGGACAAGCAGCAGGGGGGACGGGGCGCCGCTGCGGCGCTTTCGATGGAGAAGGCGGCAGCGCCGGCCAAGCCGGGCAAGCAGCCGCGCAGCGTACGTGTGGTGCTGCTCGCGCTGATGATCGCGATGCTGCTGGCCATGCTGGACAACATGATCGTCGGCACCGCGATGCCGACCATCGTCGGTGAGCTCGGCGGACTGGAGCACCTGTCCTGGGTCGTCACCGCCTACACACTCGCCACCGCCGCCTCGACCCCCATCTGGGGCAAGCTCGGCGACCTGTACGGGCGCAAGGGCGTCTTCCTGACCTCCATAGTCGTCTTCCTGATCGGTTCCGTGCTGAGCGGCATGGCCCAGGACATGGGCCAGCTCATCGGCTTCCGGGCCATCCAGGGCCTCGGCGCCGGTGGCCTGATGGTCGGCGTCATGGCGATCATCGGTGACCTCATCCCGCCCCGCGAGCGCGGGAAGTACCAGGGCATGATGGCCGGCGTCATGGCGCTCGCCATGATCGGCGGACCGCTCGTCGGCGGCACCATCACCGACCACCTCGGCTGGCGCTGGAGCTTCTACATCAACCTGCCGCTCGGTGCGGTGGCGCTGATCATGATCACGGCCGTGCTGCACCTGGCCCCCAAGGACCGGTCGAAGGTCAAGGTCGACTACCTCGGCGCCGCGCTGCTGACCGTGGGCATCACCTCGATCGTGCTGGTCACCACCTGGGGCGGTACGGAGTACGCGTGGTCCTCCGCGCTGATCATGGAGCTGATCGCGCTCGGTGTCGTCGCGCTCATCGGGTTCGTCGTCGTTCAGATGAAGACGGCCGAACCGATCATGCCGCTGCACATCTTCCGCAGCCGCAACTTCACGATGATGTCGCTGATCGGCTTCCTCACCGGCTTCGTGATGTTCGGCGCGACCCTCTTCCTGCCGCTGTACCAGCAGGCCGTGCAGGGCGCGTCGGCCACCAACTCCGGCCTGCTGCTGCTGCCGATGCTGCTGGCCATGATGGTCGTCTCGCTCATCGCCGGGCGCGTCACCACCAGCACCGGCAAGTACAAGATCTTCCCGATCATGGGCGGCGCCCTGATGGTCGTCGGTCTCTACCTGATGTCGACGATGGACGTCAGCACCACGCGGCTGACCTCCGGCATCTACATGGCCGTGCTCGGCGCCGGTATGGGCTTCCTGATGCAGATCACGATGCTGGTCGCGCAGAACAGCGTCGAGATGAAGGACATGGGCGTCGCGTCCTCCTCGACCACGCTGTTCCGTACGCTCGGCAGCTCCTTCGGCGTCGCCCTCATGGGTGCGCTGTTCAACAGCCGGGTGCAGGACGAGATGGTGTCCCGCGCCGGCGGCAAGGCGTCGTCGCTGGCCTCGGCGCAGCTCGACGCGAAGAGCCTGGCGAAGCTGCCTGACGTGATGCGCGAGGCGTACCAGCACGCGGTCGCCGCCGGTACGCACGCCTCCTTCACGCTGGGCGCGGCGATCGGCCTGGTCGCCTTCGTCGCCGCGTGGTTCGTCAAGGAGATCCCGCTGCGGGGCGCGGCACCGACGGCCGACGGCAAGGCGGCAGCGGCGCCGCTGCCGCTGGTCGAGTAGAAGATCCCGCGATCCGTCTGATCCGTCTGGATCAGTCTGGATCAGTGTGATCCGTGGATCCGACCGAACGGCCCCTGGCGCGGCAGCGCCGGGGGCCGTTGTCAGTGGCGCGTGCCAGCATCGGGAGTGTGGGGTCCGCCGTCGTCCGTACCAGCCTGAGGAGCGCGTCATGATCAAGGGACTTGCCATTTCCACCGTCTGGGTCCTGGACCACGACCGGGCCAAGGAGTTCTACACGAAGAAACTCGGCCTCGAACTGCGCGCCGACATGACGCTGGGCGACGGCGGGATGCGCTGGCTGACCGTCGGGGCCAAGGACCAGCCCGAGGTGATGCTGACGCTCATGGAGCCCGGCGCCCCCATGATGGACGAGGAGTCGGCGCAGGCGGTCAGGACACTCGTGGCCAAGGGCGTCCTCGGCGCCGGTGCGCTGGCCACGGACGACGTCCACGCGGACTACGAGGCGCTCAAGGCCCGCGGAGTGGAGTTCGTGCAGCCGCCGGAGGAGCGGCCGTACGGCATCGAGGCGATCCTGCGGGACGACTCCGGCAATGTGTTCTCGTTCACCCAGCCGCGGGAGGGCGGTCTCGATCTCGACAAGGAGTGGATGAGCTGAGCCCCGGCCCGGAGAGCGGGACTCCCGACAGCTTGTCCGAAACGGAACAGGACTCACCGCCAGGGCATCCTCTAATCTCGGCGCGGTGACCCAACTATCGTCCTATCTCAGCGCGACAACTGAGGCCTACGACGCTGTCGCCGTCCTCTACTCCCAGCTCTTCCGGGACGCTCTCGACGAGGCGCCGCTCGACCGCGCGTGGATCGCCGCGTTCGCCGAACTGGCGCTGGCCGCCGATGCCGGACCCGCCGTCGAGCTGGGCTGCGGCCCCGGGCATACGACGGCGCATCTACGGAACCTGGGACTGGACGTCTTCGGCGTCGATCTGTCGCCCGTGATGATCGGCCTTGCCCGCGAGGCCTACCCCGACATGCGCTTCGAGATCGGTTCGATGGATGCCCTGGACGTGGACGACGGCGGGTTGGGCGGCATCTTGTCCTGGTACTCCCTCATCCATACCCCGCCCCAGGAACTCCCCGCGTTCCTCGCCGAGTTCAGCCGGGTACTGGCCCCGGGGGGCCCTCTCCTGCTGGCCTTCTTCGAGTCCGAGGGCGGTCCGGTGACCGAGTTCGACCACAAGGTGACGCCGGCCTACCGGTGGCCGGTCGACGACATGGCCGCGCTGGCTCGCGAGGCCGGGTTCGTCGAGGTCGGCCGGATGCTGCGCGAGCCCGACGAGGGGGAGCGGTTCCGCCGGGGCCATCTGCTGATGCGCAGAGGGTAGACACGGTCCCGGCCGGGGACCTACTCGGGGAGCGGGATCATCGGGAAGCTGCCCGTGCTGGTCGGGGCGTGTTCCGGGAGCCAGAGGACCGCTACCGCGCCGCCCGCGCCGTCCAGGTCCGGCGGTGTCGGCGGTGCCGTCTCCCCGGACCGTCTGGCTGGCGGTACGGGTACGGGTACGGGTACCGGCCCGGGGCCCGCGTTGCGGAAGGTCAGCCGGGCGCCCAGGACGCGGGCCTGGCCGGCCGCGATCGTCAGGCCCAGGCCGTGGCCGTGGCCCGCGCGGTCGCTGGCTCCCGTACGGAAGCGGCTGGGGCCCTCGCGCAGCAGCGCCTCGGGGAAGCCCCGGCCGTGGTCCCGTACCCGTACGACCCGGCCCTCGACCGTCACCTCGACGGGGGACCCGCCGTGTTTGGCCGCGTTGGCCAGCAGGTTGCCCAGGATGCGTTCCAGACGCCGTGGATCGGTGTTGACCCAGGACTCGTGCACCACCCGGACCTTGACGTCCGGGTACATCGCCACCACCCGCCGCTCCACGAACTCGCCGAGCGCGACCTCCTGCATCTCGGCGCGCTCCGAGGCGCTGTCGAGCCTGGCCACCTCCAACACGTCCTCGACCAGGGTCCGCAGGGCCTGCGCCCGGTCCCGTACGAGTTCGGTGGGGCGGCCCGGCGGCAGCAGTTCGGCCGCCGTGAGCAGGCCCGTCACCGGCGTACGCAACTCGTGCGCGATGTCGGCCGTCACCCGGCGCTCCGCCTCGATACGTCCGTTCAGCGCGTCGGTCAACGCGTCGACGGCGCGAGCGAGTTCGTCCGTCTCGTCGCGTACGACCCCGCCGACGGCGTCTCCGACCCGTACGTCCGTGTTGCCCTGCGCGACCCGGCCGGCCGCTGCCGCCGCCTTGCGCAGCCGCCGCGAGAGCTGGCCGCCGATCAGCACACCCAGCGCGCAGCCGCCGAAGACCACCGAGACCGAACCGATCAGCAGCGCCCTGTCCAGGTCCTTCATGATCGTGGTGGAGCGGTCGGCGAACTGGCTGTGCAGCGAGAACACCGAGCCGTTGCCCAGCGGGACGGCCGCCCACACGACGGGATCGCTGCCCGCCGAGTCCTCGACGAAGGTGGCGCGCCGGCCTTCCTTCATCTTCTCGCGCAGGTCGGGCGGCAGGTCGGCGTCATTGACCTTCGTGCCGAACTTGGGTTCCTTGGTGGTGTCGTACAGCCGCTCGGCGAACTGGAGCCGCTCCATCTGCACATCGCGCGCGTTGTCGAGCATCGAGACCCGTGCGGCGTTGTGCACCACCAGGCTCAGTGCCAGGGCGACCAGCGTGCTCACGGCGGCGATCGCGATGCTGATCTTCCACCGGACGCCGGTGCGCAGGGCGAGTCGTTTCACGCTATGGACCACTTCATGCCGTCAGCCGAGCCTTTGGTCACGCATCGAGTCACGCATCGAGTCACGCAGCGAGTGACGCCTCTGGTCATGCCTCTTGTCACGCCTCTTGTCACGCCTCGACTCACGCCTTGAGTTTGTAACCGAAGCCGCGGACCGTCTCGATCCGGTCCTGGCCGATCTTCGTACGGAGCCGCTGGACATGGACGTCCACCACCCGGGTGTCGCCGCCCCACCCGTAGTCCCAGACCCGTTCCAGCAGCCTGTCCCGCGAGAGGACCGTGCCGGGCGCGGACGAGAACTCCAGCAGCAGCCGCATCTCCGTCGGCGTCAGCGCCACCGGCGTGCCGCGCTTGAGCACCTCCATGCCCTCCGTGTCGATCTCCAGATCGCCGAAGGCCAGCACACCGCCGGGCGCGCCGGCCCCGGCCGGCCCGGAGTGCTCACCGGCGGGTCCGCCGAGGTGCCCGCCCGCGTGTCCGAAGCGCCGCAGTACGGCGCGGATCCTGGCGACCAGCACAGCGCCGTCGAACGGCTTCGTCACATAGTCGTCGGCGCCCGCTTCAAGGCCCAGCACCACATCGATCGAGTCGGCGCGCGCCGACAGCATGATCACGGGCACGGTCGACTCGTCGCGGATACGCCGGCACAGGCTCACCCCGTCCAGCTCCGGCACCATCACATCGAGCAGCGCGATGTCGGGGCGGTCGGCGCGGAAGGCGTCGAGCCCCGACAGCCCGTCCCGCACGGCTGTGACCACGAAGCCGTCGCGCTCCAGCGCGAGCTGGGTGGCTTCGCGGATGACGTCATCGTCCTCGACGAACAGGACATGGGTGTCGGCCATCCGGCGGCTCTCAGTTCTCGCTCGGCAGTGCGGGCGGCTCGGGATAGGGGAGCTCTCCCTTGCCGACGGCCCTGCTGTAGTTGTTGCGCACCCGGTAGCGCTCGGTGAACTTGTCGGCGGTCCAGGTGTACGTGACCACGTCCTCGCCCGACGGGTACTCCGGGGTGTCGCCCTTCGTGTACACCTGCTGGGTGACGACCAGTTCGCCGCGGTCGATCGTGGCGTAGACCGAGGGTTCCTCGGCCATGAAGACGTTCACGTATTTCGAGGCCGTCTCGCGATACACGTACGCGCCGAGACCGACGGCGTCACCGCAGGCCATCACGTTGATCACCACGTCGGGTGAGCTGGATCCGGTGAGCTCGCCGTACGAGGTGTCCACCGGGTACGAGTCCTTGTCGCACGGCTTCAGGATGGTCTTGATCCGCTTGCTGACCCTCGGATCGTTCCTGAGCAGCGCCACGGCGTTGACGGTCCTGCCCGGAGGCGACGGCGTCGTGGTGGGCGACGGCACACCGCGCTCCACCGGGGCGGGTACGGCGGGACCCTCGTCACGCGCGCCGGTCCCTCCGGTCGAGCAGCCGGCGGCGAACACGCCGAAAGCGGCGAGCCCGGCCATGGCAGCCGTGCATCTCGCCGCGGACGATCGGCCGGCCGACCGGAATCTTCCGGCGGGCCGGAAGTCACCGGCGGGCCGGGCCCGGAGGCCGGCGGGCCGGACCCGGAAGCGGACGACCGCCCCTATCCGTGCCCGGACAGCAGGTCCTAGGCAGCGCACCTCTCCAGCCCCCGTTCGTCACGACCCTCGCGCCGCATGTCGGCGCGCTCCAGCGCCCATGCGTCCAGGTCGCGGCTCTCCAGCTCCTCGCGGAGCCGGGCCAGCGCCCTGTGCAGCGTGCTCTTGACCGTACCCGCCGACATTCCGAGGGCGGTGGCCGTCTCTTCCGTACTCATCTGCTCCCAGTGTCGCAGCACCACGACACTGCGCTGCTTCGGAGCCAGCACGGAGAGGACGTCCATCAGCAGGGCCCGGTCGGCGCGCTGTTCGGTGCCGTCCTCGACGCGCGCGTCGGGGAGCTGCTCGGTGGGGACCTCGTCGAGCTTGCGCGCCCGCCACCACTCCGTACGGGTGTTGATCATGACGCGGCGAAGGTAGGCGTCGGCGAGCGACTTGTCGGCGATGCCGTCCCAGCGGCCGTACGTACGGGCCAGCGCGGTCTGGAGCAGGTCCTGCGCGTCGACGGGGTCCGGAACGAGCCGCCGGGCGCTGCGGAGCAGGGCGTCCTGCCGGGTCCGTACGTACTCCTCGAAACCGAGCACTTCACTCTGCGCCATGCCGACCGCCTCCGAACCCCGTGACCAACCCTGCCGTGTCTCTTACGCCAGTGAAATTACGGAGGAGTTGTCACGAGGCTGTCGGGGCCAGCCGTCGGCGGGCGCACGGCTGTCCATCGGTTGTGTAACGGCCGGGCCCGCCAGGCCTGTTCGGCTCGGCCCTTCGGCTCAGACCATCGGGAGGCGGTACACGCCGTTCTCCAGGGGCTCGACCAGTCCGTCGGCGACCAGGCCGTCCAGCGCGCGGGCCCGCTGCGCCGGTTCGTCCCACACCGCGTCCAGGACATGCCGCGGTACGGGCGCCACCGCGTCGCGCAGGACGGCGAGGAGCTTGCCGCGCACCTGGCGGTCCGTGCCCGCGTAGCTCTGGCCGCGCCGCGCCGGGCCTTCGTGCGGTGGCTTGCCCGCCAGCCGCCAGGCGCAGAGCGAGGCGATCGGGCAGCGGACGCAGCCCTCGTTCTTCGCGGTGCAGACCAGCGCGCCCAGTTCCATGGAGGCCGCCGCCCAGCGGGCCGCCGTCGGCTCGTCCGGTGGCAGCAGGGAGCGGGCCAGCTTGCGTTCGGCGGCCGTGGTCGCGTTCGGCGGGTACTGGACCCCGGCGACGGCGCGCGCGAAGACCCGGCGCACATTGGTGTCGAGGACGGCGTGGCGCTGGCCGTACGCGAACGACGCCACGGCCGCCGCCGTGTACTCGCCGATCCCGGGCAGCGCGAGCAACTGGGCGTGCTCGCGGGGTACGTCGCCGCCGTAGCGTTCCGTTATCGCCTGCGCGGCCCCGTGCAGGCGCAGCGCGCGGCGCGGATAACCGAGCCTGCCCCAGGCGCGTACGGCTTCGCCGGAGGGCTCGGCCGCGAGGTCGGCGGGGCGCGGCCAGCGGGCGAGCCACTGCTCGTACACCGGCAGCACCCGGTTCACCGGGGTCTGCTGGAGCATGAACTCGCTCACCATCACGCCCCAGGCGCCCGCCTCGGGGCGGCGCCAGGGCAGGTCGCGTGCGTGCGCGTCGAACCACTCGATGAGCGGCGCGTGCAGGGCGGCGGGACCGCCGGGTGTGAGCGGGGCGGCGGAGGGCGCCGGAGTGGCGGAAGGCGTCGAGGACGGCGTCGGGGACGAGGGGGGCGTCGTGGAGGTCGCAGAAGTAGCAGTCATGGCACCCACGATCCTGGCATGTCCGGGCCGCCGGACGCCGCAGGTTGCCGGGTGGGCGCCCGCGCCGCCCGGTCGGGCGAGGCGGGCCGGGGTCCGTGAGGCGGAGTGCGGAAGCAGGCCCCTCGCCGGTGGGAGCGGTGTTCGGGGCGCTGTCGGCGAGCGCCGGACGTGCGGAACGGGTACGGAACGTTCATGCGTCGCGACACGTGGTGACCGGTGAGGCGGGTCCCCGGATGAAAGGACGGTGCATGGTCGCCGGGACCGGGATGATGATCCGTAAAACTTGACGTACGGGCGGCATGTGGGGCGGGAGTTGGCCCTGAACTCTCGTACAGTTTGCGCCGTGGGATCTATGCGCAATCCGGTCGGGCCGCTTCCCTCCTCCATCTACTGGCGACGGAGGGCAGTGGCCGCGACGCTGGTTGCCCTGATCGCGCTGCTGGTCGCATGGGGCGTCACCTCCGGCGGAGGAGGCGGCGGCTCGAAGGGCGGCGACGACTCCAAGGGTGCGGGACCCGCACCGTCCATCACCCCGGGCCCCTCCGGCTCCGGTCCCGCCATCAGCGAAGCGCCGGGCGGGCGCGACGAGTCGGGCGGAACGGGGACCGGCGGCGGCGCGAACGACGGCGGTGGCGGCAAGAACGGCGACCCGGCGGGTACGGGCGGCGCCGGGAGCGCGGGCGACGGTTCGAGCGGTACGGAAGGCGCCGGTGGTACGGGCGGCGCGGGCAC
>NZ_JTHL01000001.1:5416947-5422807 GCF_000818195.1 Streptomyces sp. 150FB
GATCGGCGGCGGACTCGCCCGCGCGGAGCCTCCTCAGCAACTCGTCTGCGTCGAAGGCCTTTCCGGTCGGGTCCTTGTCGAACGCCTCGGACTCCATGAGCGCCGTGGCCTCCTCGGCGGTCCCGAAGTTGTCGACCTGGAGCTCGATCCGGTTCCCGTCGGGGTCGACGTAGTACATCGAGGTCGTGACGCCGTGGTTGATCATCGTCGCCGGCTCGATCGAATCCGCCTTCAGCCGCTCGTAGTTGCCGAGGAGATCGCCGAGCGAGGCGTAGGTGAAGGCCATGTGCGCCATCCCGTGGGCGGGCAGCGCCGCCAGCTCCGCCGGTGAGAGCGGGGCCGCGGTCGCGGCGGCGACGCTGATCATTCCCTCGCCGCCGCCCTCCGAGTCGGCGAGCAGTTCCTTGGTCCCCTCGGGGTCCGTCAGCGCGATGCGGTGGTGCTCGTCGTCGTACGTGAGGAACGCCAGCGCGGGCGGCTTCTCGTACGCCACACGGGCGTCGAGGACCTTGACGTACCAGTCCCGCATGCGCGGCACCTGCCTGGTCCACAGGACGACATGGGCGAGTTGTACGGGGGCGACCATGAGAGCCACCTTTCAGGGGTGGTAAAAAGTAGGCTGCTTACTTCTGCGTTGTTGCTTCCAAAAAGGAAGCATCTCCTAGCCTGCGACGACTACGGACAGCGCACAAGAGGGCACTTATTTCTGCCTAGGTCACCTGGAGGGAACCATGGGCCATCGCCCGGCGTTATGCACCGCCTCCGAGTCCCTGCGGACACGGGAGATCCTGGGCCGCGTCGGCGACAAGTGGTCGCTGTACGTCATCGTGAAGCTCGGGACCGGCACGATGCGGTTCACGGAGATCAAGCGGCAGGGCGACGGCATCAGCCAGCGCATGCTGACCGCGACGCTTCGCGCCCTGGAGCGCGACGGGCTCGTGTCGCGGACCGTCCACCCGGTGGTGCCACCGCGCGTCGAGTACACGCTCACGGCCATGGGGCGGGCCCTGCTGGAGGCGCTGGGCTCCGTCATGGACTGGGCGGACACGTACGCCGACGCCATCGAGGAGGCCCGCGGCGGCTACGACTCGCTACAGGCACCCTGAACGCGGCGGCACAGGCGCCCCGTTACGCCCGTACGCAGCGAGGCGCGCCTGTACGCAGCGAGGCGCGCCCGCTCAGACGTACCGCTCCAGGATCGACGACTCGGCCAGCCGCGAGAGCCCCTCGCGCACACTGCGCGCCCGCGCCTCGCCCACGCCGTCCACCGTCTGGAGGTCGTCGACACTGGCGGCGAGCAGCTTCTGCAGGCCGCCGAAGTGCTCGACGAGCCGCTCGATGATGGCGCCGGGCAGCCGGGGCACCTTGGCCAGCAGCCGGTAACCGCGCGGTGAGACCGCCGAGTCGAGCGTCTCCGGCGAGCCGCTGTAGCCGAGCGCCCGTGCCACGACGGGCAGTTCGAGCAGCTCGGCATGGCTCGGCGCGTGCAGCTCGGCCAGCGCCTCCTCGACCGTGCGGGAGCGCTTGGCCGTCGGCTCAGGTACGTAGTCCCTGACGACCAGCTCGCGTTCGGGCTCGACGCCCGCGATCAACTCGTCGAGCTGGAGCGAGAGAAGACGGCCGTCGGTGCCCAGCTCCACCACGTACTCGGCGATCTCGGTGGCGATCCTGCGCACCATTTCGAGGCGCTGCGCGACGGCCGTCACATCCCTGACCGTCACCAGGTCCTCGATCTCCAGCGCGGAGAGCGTGCCGGCGACCTCGTCCAGCCGCAGCTTGTAGCGCTCCAGCGTGGCCAGCGCCTGGTTGGCCCGGGAGAGGATCGCCGCCGACTCCTCCAGGACCCGGCGCTCCCCGTTCACGTACAGCGCGATCAGCCGCATCGACTGCGACACGGACACGACGGGGAAGCCGCACTGCTTGGAGACCCGGTCGGCCGTACGGTGCCGGGTGCCCGTCTCCTCGGTCGGGATGGACGACTCAGGTACGAGCTGCACCCCGGCCCGGAGGATCTTGGTGATGTCCTTGTCGAGGATGAGCGCGCCGTCCAGCTTGCACAGCTCACGCAGCCGCGTGGCGGTGAACTCCACGTCCAGCACGAAACCGCCGGTGCACATCGACTCGACCGTCTTGTCCATGCCGAGGACGATCAGACCGCCGGTGTTGCCCCGCAGGATCCGCTCGAGCCCGTCGCGCAGCGCCATCCCGGGCGCCACGGCGCTCAGGGACGCCCGCATCAGTGCTTCGTTGCCGGAGCCCGCGCCGGACTTTCCGGGTGCTGATGCCCGGTCGTTGGCTGCCACTGCACTCCTCCGGCTCGTACGGATGGGCGAGACCAGGGCAAAGTCTACCGGCGTGCGTCGTCCTCCCGTGGGGCCTGTGCCCGAGACCGGCGCGGCAGGGCCCTCAGGGCTTCGCCTATGTCGGCGACTTCCGTGACCTTCATACCGGCGGGGATCTTCCCCGGGTCGCGTGGCACCAGGGCGTGGGTGAAGCCGAGCCGGTGCGCCTCGGAGAGCCTGCGCTGCACGCCTGTGACCCTTCTGACCTCGCCCGCGAGGCCCACCTCGCCCACAGCGACAAGATTCTTCGGCAGCGGGATGTCGCCCGCGGCCGAGGCCAGGGCGAGCGCCACCGCCAGGTCGGCGGCCGGTTCGGAGAGCTTCACACCGCCGACGGTCGCGCAGTAGATGTCACGCCTGCTGAGAGCGGCGATCCGGCCGCGCTGCTCCAGTACGGCCAGCATCATCGAGACCCGGGAGGTCTCAAGACCCGAGGTGGTGCGCCGGGGCGACGGGATCTGCGAGTCGACCGTCAGCGCCTGCACCTCGGCGACGAGCGGCCTGCGGCCTTCCAGGGTGACCGTCAGGCAGGTGCCGGGGACGGGCTCGTCGCGCCGGGTGAGGAAGAGGCCCGACGGGTCGGTGAGGCCGGTGATCCCCTCGTCGTGCAGCTCGAAACAGCCGACCTCGTCGGTCGCCCCGTAGCGGTTCTTGATGCCCCGGACCAGCCGCAGCCGCGCGTGTCTGTCGCCCTCGAAGGACAGCACGACGTCCACGAGGTGTTCGAGCAGCCGGGGGCCCGCGATCGCCCCGTCCTTGGTGACATGGCCCACCAGGATGGTGGACATGCCGCGGTCCTTCGAGGCCCGGATGAGCGCGCCGGCGACCTCACGGACCTGCGCCATACCCCCGGGCGCACCGTCGATCTCGGGCGACGCCACGGTCTGTACGGAGTCCACGACGAGCAAGGACGGCTTGACCGCGTCGAGATGGCCCAGCACCGCGGAGAGGTCCGTCTCGGCGGCGAGGTAGAGGTGGTCGTCGATGGCCTTGATGCGGTCGGCGCGCAGCCGCACCTGGCTGGCGGACTCCTCGCCCGTCACATAGAGCGTGCGGTGCTCGTCGCTGGCCGCCTTCGCCGCGACGTCGAGCAGCAGCGTGGACTTGCCGACGCCCGGCTCACCGGCGAACAGGACGACGGCGCCCGGCACGAGGCCGCCGCCGAGGACCCGGTCCAGCTCGGCGACGCCGGTGGAACGCGCCGTCGCCGTACGCCCGTCGATCTGGCCGATGGGGAGTGCCGCCGTGGTGACGCGGCCGGCCGCCGTGGTCCGGACGGCGGGCGCGCCGTACTCCTCGACGGTGCCCCAGGCCTGGCACTCGGGGCAGCGGCCGAGCCACTTGGCGGTCGTCCAGCCGCACTCGGTGCAGCGGTAGGACGGCCTGTCCTTGGTGGATTTCGTACGGGCAGCCATGGCGTCACCGTATAGGGGCGCACTGACAGCCCCGACCACGGCGGGTGTTGGCCGACGGCCCGGGAGGGCGGTACGGGGTTCGGCGTCAGCCTGTGGAGACGGTGAGGAGTACGGGGTCCGTGGTGCCGGTGGCGCGCAGCGCGTCGATCAGGATCTCGGTCGTCCAGGCGGCCACATCCGGGGACCACTCGCGTACCCGGCAGCGGAAAGCCATCAGTTGCCGCATCCCCTCGGTCTGGACCTCGCCGGTCAGCGGCAGAGCGAGGCCGGGGAGGTCCGGCGCCGTCAGCTCCTGCCCTGCGGGCAGCGCCTCGACCGAGGTCAGACGTCCGTCCGCCGACCGCTCGGCGTACTCGCGGACCTGGCCGGTCCGGCCGGTCAGCCCGCTCTCGCGGCCCGAGACGGTCATGGTCAGCTCGGCGGCGCCGTCCGGGTCGGCCAGCGCGAACCAGTCGGCGGCACCGATCAGAGCGGGGGTGGCGTCGAGCGCGAGGTGCAGCGGAGCCAGGGTGTGCAGTCCGGTGAGCCGGAACCGGCCCACCCGGCGCAGCGCGTCACCGAGGACGGTCGCCACCGGCAGTACGGGCAGCCGCTGCCCGCGGGGCCCTTCGGTGACGGAGACCTGGAGCCAGCCGGCCTCCCTGACGCCGCCGTCCTGCGTCCAGTCGCCCCCGGCGTCGTTGTGCGCCCAGCGGGCGCCCTCCAGTTCGGCGGCCTCACCCAGTCGCGCGGAACTCCAGCCGTAGGCCTCGGCCCGCTTCGCCGCCAGACTGAACACGTCCTCGTCGAGGTCGAACTCCGCGCTCACCCGCCCGGCCCACGGATGCCGTTCGAGGACGCCGTGCATCCCCATGATCAGGGTGGGGTCCTTGAAGGCGTCTCGCACAGGTCGCTCCTGAGCCGTGTTCCGGAAAGGGGCGCCGTCCGTCCGGTGGCCGGGGAGCGGCGACCGGGGCGGGGGCGGAGGCTCATTCTCGTACGGGGACGAACCGGGACGGTTCCGCCACGCGGCGGGCCCCGCCTGTTCGTCGTACTGGCCGACTCGTCGTATCGGCTCCCCGTACTGGAGCCTCCGTTCGAGGATGCAGCCCGTCCCGGCATTCACTCGCAGGTGGGGCTGTTGTCCCCTTTCGAGGGATACATTCACCCGTAAGGATTAAATGTGCTCAAGGGGTGCGAAGGGCGCGCGTCGCTCTGACTACCGTCGCCGGGTGACAAGCAGCAGTCCCGAGACCTCCATGCACACCACCGGCGCACACCGCGCCCCGCGCCGCGCGCCCCATGCGGGGCCGCAGCATCCGCCGGCGCGCTACGAGCCGTATCTGGACGGCCTGTTCACCTACTGCCTCTCCGTGCTCTGCGATCACGACGCGGCGATCGAGGTGCTCGGCGACGTGCTGCGCATCTCGGAGCGGCAGTACGGCCGTTGCCCGTCGGGCGCGGGGGAGCGCAAGGCGTGGCTGTACGCGCTGGCGCGCTGGGCCTGTCTGCGCAAGCTCACCGAGCAGCGCCGGGGCCGCCAGGGGGCGCACGGAAGCCACGGCGGTCACGGCAGTCATGGCAGTCACGGCGGTCACGGAGGCGGGGGCGACAGCGGTCGCACTCCCGTCGGTCAGGCTCCTGCCGACCGGACTCCTGCCGACGGGACTCCTGCCGACGGGACTCCTGCCGACGGGACCCCTGCCGACGGGACCCCTGCCGGTCAGGCTCCTGCGGGGGAGCCCGCCGACACCGTCACGGAGGAGACCGCCGAGCGCCGCCGCCGCGAACTCGCCCTGCTCGCCTGGCCCGAGGCCGCCGGCACCACCCCCGAGCAGCGCGAGATCCTGGAGCTGGCCGTACGCCACCAGCTCGGCCCGCGCGATGTCGCCGCCGTGCTGTCCATGGAACTCCCGGCCGCTCGCGAGCTGCTGGCCTCGGCCGCCTGCGAGGTCGAACGCACCCGCGCCGCACTCGCCGTCGTGGAGACCGGCAACTGCCCGTCCGTGGCCCGGCTCACCGGCGACCACCAGGTGCTGCTGTCCGCCGCGCTCAGGCGCGAACTCGTCCGTCACGTCGACGACTGTCCGCGCTGCCGCCGCGCCGCCGAGCGCGTCGAGGCGG
>NZ_JTHL01000001.1:5423541-5430847 GCF_000818195.1 Streptomyces sp. 150FB
CCGCCCCGGCCAGCCGGTACCAGGCCGCCTCGCCGTCGCGGCCGAAACGACGGGGGGTACGACGGCGATCACCCTCACCGCGTCCGGCACCACCCCCGTGCCCTGGTCCGCCTCCACCGGCGCGCACTGGCTCAGGCTCAGCCGTACGTCGGGCACGCTCGCCCCCGGCGAGTCCGTGACGATCCGCGTCCGCGTCGACGCCCGGACCGAACCGGCCGGGCCCTGGAGCGCGCGGATCGCGCTGCGCCCCGGCGGCTCCTTCGTACGCGTCGACGGCTACGGCCCCTGGCAGCAGCAGCCGAGCCACCCGGGCAAGCCCGGTCACCCCGGCCGCCCGGGTCACTCGGGCCGCCCCGGCCGCCCCGGCCATCCGGAACATCCGGAACATCCGGGCCACCCGGGTCATCCCGGCGGCCCCGGGAAGCCGACCGACCCCGGCTCACCGGACCCCGGTTCCTCCGACCCGGGACCCCCGGACCCCGGCTCACCGGACCCGGGAACGCCCGGCCCGGGAACGCCTTCGCCGGGCTCGGGCTCCTCGGAGCCCACAGACCCCGGCACACCCCCGCCCGCCGACCCGACGACCGGCGGCCCGGACACCCCGGCACCGCCGGCCTGACGCCTCAGCCCCTCGGTGCCGGCGCCGGCGCCGATGCCGGCACCGGATCCGCCGGATGCGGCGCCACCAGGGGCAGTTCGCTCGCCACCCGCCGCTCGCACAGCTCCGCCAGCCGCTCGTACCCCTCCTTGCCCATCAGCTCGGTCAGCTCGGGGCGGTACGTCTTGTAGACCGGCTCACCCGCGCCGTGCGCCGACGTCGCCGACGTGCACCACCAGTGCAGATCGTGGCCGCCGGGACCCCAGCCGCGCCGGTCGTACTCCCCGATCGACACCCGCAGCACCCGCGTGTCGTCCGGCCGGTCGATCCAGTCGTACGTACGCCGCACCGGCAACTGCCAGCAGACGTCCGGCTTCGTCTCCAGCGGCTCGCGCCCCTCGCGCAGCGCCAGGATGTGCAGCGAGCAGCCGGCGCCGCCCGCGAATCCCGGCCGGTTCTGGAAGATGCAGGAGCCCTCCCAGCGCCGCGTCTGCCGCTCGCCGTCGTCGTCGGTCTGCGTCCAGCCGGTCGACTTCCCGACGTCGTGGAACTGCCACAGGTCGGGCGTGAGGCGCGCCACATTGCGCGCGACCCGCTTCTCGTCGTCCTTGTCGGAGAAGTGCGCGCCGAGCGTGCAGCACCCGTCGTCGGCGCGGCCCGCCTCGATCCCCTGGCAGCCGCTGCCGAAGATGCAGGTCCACCGCGAGGTGAGCCAGGTGAGATCGCAGCGGAAGACCTGCTCCTCGTCGGCGGGGTCCGGGAACTCGACCCAGGCACGGGCGAAGTCCAGACTCTTCTCGTCGTGCGGATTGCGAGCCGCTGGGCGGCTCTCCGGCTGTCGGTCCTGCTCGGTGGGGGCTTTGGCTTTGCCCTGCTTCGCCTTTTTCGTCTTTGGCACGGGCCCAGCGTATGCGCGCGGGCGCAGTAGCGTTCGGCCCATGAGACTCGGAGTCCTCGACGTCGGTTCGAACACGGTTCATCTGCTGGCCGTGGACGCCCACCGCGGCGCCCGCCCGCTGCCCGCGCATTCGCACAAGGCCGAACTGCGACTCGCCGAACTCCTCGACGAGCACGGCGCGATCGGCGCCGAAGGCATGGACCGGCTGGTGACGACGATCGCCGAGGCGCTCCAGGCCGCCGAGGACAAGGGCTGCGAGGACGTCCTGCCGTTCGCGACCTCCGCCGTACGGGAGGCCAGCAACGCCGATCTCGTCCTCAGCCGGGTGAGGGCGGAGACCGGAGTGGACCTCCAGGTCCTCACCGGCGCCGAAGAGGCGCGGCTCACCTTCCTCGCGGCGCGCCGCTGGTTCGGCTGGTCGGCGGGGAAGCTGCTGGTGATCGACATCGGCGGCGGCTCGCTGGAGATCGCCTACGGGCTCGACGAGGAGCCCGACGCCGCCGTCTCGCTGCCGCTCGGCGCCGGGCGGCTGACCGCGGGCTGGCTGCCAGGAGACCCGCCGGACCCGGCGGACGTGAAGGCACTGCGCCGCCATGTGCGGGCCGAGATCGCCCGTACGGTCGGGGAGTTCGCGCGGTTCGGCAGCCCCGACCACGTGGTGGCGACGTCCAAGACGTTCAAGCAGCTCGCACGCCTCGCCGGGGCCGCGCGCTCGGCCGAGGGGCTGTACGTGCAGCGCGAGCTGAGCCGGGTCTCGCTGGAGGAGTGGGTGCCCAGGCTGGCGGCCATGACCCAGGAGCAGCGCGCCGCCCTCCCCGGCGTCTCCGAGAACAGAGGGCCGCAACTGCTCGCGGGGGCGCTCGTCGCCGAGGCGGCGATGGACCTGTTCGGGGTCGGCACGCTGGAGATCTGCCCCTGGGCGCTGCGCGAGGGCGTCATCCTGCGCAGGCTGGACCGGCTCCCGGCCATCTGAGACCGATACGACGCAGGTGGACGCAGGTGGACGCGGGTGGACGCCGGTGCACCCCGGCGTACGCCCTCCAGCGCCGTCCGCCGGGGCCCGCACCGGCCCTCGCGGCGCCCCGTACGCTGTGTGTCGTGGCAGAACCAGTAGTGCGCGTCCCGGATGCGAAGGTCGCCCTGTCGACGGCGTCGGTCTACCCGGAGTCCACGGCGACGGCCTTCGAGATCGCAGCGCGCCTCGGGTACGACGGCGTCGAGGTCATGGTCTGGACTGATCCGGTCAGCCAGGACATCGAGGCGCTGCGCGGCCTCTCCGACCATCACGGCGTACCCATACTCGCGGTCCACGCGCCCTGTCTGCTGATCACCCAGCGGGTGTGGTCGACGGACCCGTGGACGAAACTCCAGCGGGCCCGCGTCGCCGCCGAGCGGCTCGGGGCCTCCACGGTGGTGGTGCACCCGCCGTTCCGCTGGCAGCGGCAGTACGCGCGTGACTTCGTCAGCGGCATCTGGCGGATGGCGGACGAGACGGACGTACGGTTCGCGGTCGAGAACATGTACCCGTGGCGCTACCGGGACCGCGAGATGCTCGCCTACGCACCCGACTGGGACGTCACCAAGGACGACTACCGGCACTTCACCGTCGACCTCTCCCACACGGCGACGGCGCGCACCGACGCCATGGCGATGATCGACCGCATGGGCGACCGGCTCGGGCATGTCCATCTCGCCGACGGCAAGGGCTCGGCGAAGGACGAACACCTGGTGCCCGGGCGCGGTACGCAGCCGTGCGCCGAGCTGCTCGAAGGGCTCGCCGACAGCGGGTTCGACGGGCATGTGGTGATCGAGGTGAACACCCGGCGGGCGCTGTCGGGAGCGGAGCGCGAGGCGGATCTCGCGGAGGCGCTGGCCTTCACCCGGCTGCATCTCGCTTCGTCGGCGGCGGCACCACGCAAGCCCCCGGGGGCGCGCCCCTCATGACCGGCGCGAACAGCACCGGCGCGAACGGTGACAAGGGGAGCGGCACCTCCTCTCCGGGCTCGCCGCGCCGGCGCGGGCGCCCGGCGCGTACGGACTCGGACAGCGGCCCCGGCGCCCGGGAACGGATCCTGGGGTCCGCCCGTACGGAGTTCGCCGAACGCGGTTACGACAAGACGTCCGTACGCGGCATCGCCAAGGCCGCCGGGGTCGACCCGGCGCTCGTCCACCACTACTTCGGTACGAAGGACGAGGTCTTCGCCGCCGCGATCGAGGTGTCGTTCGAACCGGCGCTGGTGGTGCCCGCCGTGCTCGCGGGCAGCAAGGACCGCGTCGGGGAGCGGCTGGCCCGCTACTTCATCCAGATCTGGGAGAACCCGGCGACCCGCGCCCCGCTGCTGGCGATCGTGCGCTCGGCGCTGACGCACGAGGCGGCGGCGAAGGTGCTGCGTACGTTCGTACTGCACCGGCTGCTGGAGCGGATCGCGGGCGAACTCGACGTACCCGATCCGACCTTCCGCGCCGAGCTCGCCGCCTCGCACATGATCGGGATCGCGCTGCTGCGGTATGTGATCAAGGCGGAGCCCATGGCCTCGGCGGACACCGAGGAGATCGTCAGAATGGTCGCCCCGACGCTCCAGCGCTATCTGACGCAGGCCTGACAGGGGAACCTGGCGCACGCCTGACCGAAAGCTGAGCACACGTCCCGTATGCCGGACGAGGTGTCCAGATCCTGGAGTCGGGGCGTACGCTCGACAGCACCTTATTTCTGCTGAAGGAGCGAGAGACGATGCCTGAGCTGAGGTCCCGCACTGTCACCCACGGCCGCAACATGGCGGGCGCACGCGCCCTTATGCGGGCGTCGGGCGTAGCGAGCGAGGACATCGGCAAGCCGATCGTCGCCGTCGCCAACTCCTTCACGGAGTTCGTCCCCGG
Source organism: Streptomyces sp. 150FB (assembly GCF_000818195.1). Classification (GTDB taxonomy): domain Bacteria; phylum Actinomycetota; class Actinomycetes; order Streptomycetales; family Streptomycetaceae; genus Streptomyces. The sequence goes on from NZ_JTHL01000001.1 coordinate 5,427,915, forward strand.
ACACACCCACCTCGCCCCGGTCGGCCGGATCGTCTCCGAGGCGATCAAGGCCGCCGGCGCGGTGCCGCGTGAGTTCAACACGATCGCCGTGGACGACGGCATCGCGATGGGCCACGGCGGGATGCTGTACTCGCTGCCGTCCCGCGATCTGATCGCCGACTCCGTCGAGTACATGGTCGAGGCGCACTGCGCCGACGCGCTGATCTGCATCTCGAACTGCGACAAGATCACCCCCGGCATGCTGATGGCCGCGATGCGCCTCAACATCCCGACGGTCTTCGTCTCCGGCGGCCCGATGGAGGCCGGCAAGGCCACCCTGGTCGACGGCACGGTCCGCAAGCTCGACCTGATCAACGCGATCTCGGACGCGGTCGACGAGTCCATCTCGGACGAGGACATCCTCCGTATCGAGGAGAACGCCTGTCCGACCTGCGGCTCCTGCTCCGGGATGTTCACCGCCAACTCGATGAACTGCCTGGCCGAGGCCATCGGCCTGGCGCTGCCCGGCAACGGCTCGGTCCTCGCCACGCACACCGCCCGCAAGGCGCTGTACGAGGACGCGGGACGCACCGTCGTCGAGATCACCAAGCGCCACTACGAGCAGGACGACCACTCCGTCCTGCCCCGCTCGATCGCCACCCGCGCCGCCTTCGACAACGCCATGGCCCTCGACATCGCCATGGGCGGCTCGACCAACACGATCCTGCACCTGCTGGCCGCGGCGCAGGAGGCCGAGGTGGCCTACGGCCTGGACGAGATCAACGAGGTCTCGCGCCGGGTCCCCTGCCTGGCCAAGGTCGCGCCGAACGTCGCGCCCGGCGGCACGTACTACATGGAGGACATCCACCGCGCCGGCGGCATCCCCGCGATCCTGGGGGAGCTGTACCGGGGCGGCCTGCTCAACGAGGACGTCCACAGCGTCCACTCGGCCGGCATCAAGGACTGGCTGGAGAAGTGGGACGTGCGCGGCGGCACAGCCACGGACGAGGCAGTCGAGCTGTGGCACGCGGCGCCCGGCTGCAAGCGCTCCGCCGAGGCCTTCTCGCAGTCCGAGCGCTGGGACACCCTCGACACGGACGCCGCCGGCGGCTGCATCCGCGACGTCGCCCACGCGTACTCGACCGACGGAGGCCTGGCGGTACTGAAGGGCAACCTCGCCGAGGACGGCTGCGTGGTCAAGACGGCGGGCGTCGACGAGTCGATCTGGACGTTCGAGGGCCCGGCGGTCGTCTGCGAATCGCAGGAGGACGCCGTCGAGAAGATCCTCCGCAAGGAGATCGCCGAGGGCGATGTCATCGTCATCCGTTACGAGGGCCCGCGCGGCGGTCCCGGCATGCAGGAGATGCTCTACCCGACCTCGTACCTGAAGGGCCGGGGCCTCGGCAAGGCCTGCGCCCTGGTCACCGACGGACGCTTCTCCGGAGGTACGTCGGGCCTGTCGATCGGCCACGCGTCGCCCGAGGCGGCGTCGGGCGGCACGATCGCACTGGTCCACGACGGCGACCGGATCCGTATCGACATCCCGAACCGCTCCATCGACCTCCTCGTCACCGACGAGGAGCTGGCCACCCGGCGCGCGGCGCTGAACGGCGTGTACGCGCCGGTGCAGCGCGAGCGCAAGGTCTCGGTGGCGCTGCGCGCGTACGCGGCGATGGCGACGAGCGCGGACAAGGGCGCGGTGCGGGACGTCACGCGCCTCGGCTGAGCTCGGCCACACCCGCATCGAACGCGCCCGGTATCCCTGAGCGGGGATACCGGGCGCGTCGCGTGTGCGCCGGGCGTCCGGCCGCCGGGGGCATTCGGCCGCCGGGCCGCTACCAGCGCGACGGGTCGCGGCTGTCGACGGCGAAGACGGAGCCGTCGGGCGCCGAGGCGATGACCTCGCCGGGTGCCGCCAGCGGGGCCGGCAGCAGGCTGCTGAGCGTGGCGGCGCCGCTCCGCATGCGGAGCTTCGTCTGCCCCAGCAGCACCCCGTGCGCGGCGTCGACGGCGAGCAGCCGCCCGTCGCCCGCGCTCAGGTAGACGCGGTTCCCTGCGACGACCGGGGGCGAGGACCTGGTGACGGAGGTTTCCAGCCGCCAGAGCTGGGTGGCCCGCCGGGTGTCGACGGCGAGCAGCGAGCCGGTGTACGCGATGAGGTAGACCGTGTCGCCCGCCACCGTGGCCTGTGTCTGCTCCACCGGAGAGGGCAGCGGAACCCGCCGTACGGCGTGCGTCGCGATGTCGACGCGTACGACGGCGTCCGTCGCGTCGTCGGAGTCGCGCGAGAGCAGGAACAGCGCGCCGCCGGAGACGGCCACCGGGTTCAGGGTTCCGGCCGGGTGCTTCTCCCAGAGCACGGTCCCGGTGCCGGGGTCGATCGCGCGCACCGTGGTGGTGTGGTCGTCCGTCGCCGTGGCGACGAACAACGGCCCGTCCGTGCCGCTCGAAGCCGCCCAGAACGAACCGGCCTCGGCGAGCCGCCGCGTCCAGCGTTCGGCGCCGGTCGCGCTGTCCAGGGACCGTACCCGCCGCCCGTCCGGCGACATGAGCAGCACCGCGTCACCGACGTAACGGACCGTGGGACAGCCGGAGATGTCGGCGTCCCAGCGCTTCGCACCGGTCGCCGGGTCGCGGGCTTCGAGGCGGGTACTGCCGTAAGGGACCACGTACAGCAGCCCGTTCGCCAGGAACGGTTCCGCGCCCCCGGCGCTCGGCCCGCTCGTCCCCGCCGTCTTCACCGACCAGCCGATGTGCCCGTCCGCCGCGTCGAGCCGGGCGACGACACCGGGCGCCGAGCAGTAGACGGCCTTGCCGCCGACCGTACAGACGGGCGTGCCGTTCCCGCCTGTCGACCTGTGCAGCATGGTCGACCACGGACGGAACGCCGGTCCCGCCCCCTGCCGCGCCCGCGCGCCGCTCGCCGTCGAGCCGCCTTCGGCGCCCATGGCCAC
>NZ_JTHL01000001.1:5431175-5440807 GCF_000818195.1 Streptomyces sp. 150FB
CCAGCGCCGCCAGCACCACGAAGGCGGCGACCAGGCCGCCCTTGCGGCGCCGGGACAGCCCTCGCAGCCGCAGGCCCCGTATGCCAAGTGCCCGCAGCGAAGGGGCCGTCCACGGCTGGACGGTGGCCTCGGGGCCGTCGTCCCTGCTCGGCCCGCGCTGCGCCGGTACGAAGGCCTCGGCGCGGCGCGCGGCCGGCCGCAGCATGGCCATCAGGTCGTCGGGGGTCGGCCGGTCGGCGGGGTCCTTCGCGAGACAGTGCTCGATCAGTGGGATCAGGCCCTCGGGGACCCCCGCCAAGTCGGGCTCGTTGTGCACCACCTGGTACGCGACCACATAGGGACTGTCGGAGTCGAAGGGCCCCCGGCCCGTCGCCGCGTGGACCAGTACGGCGCCCATCGCGAACACATCGGCGGCGGGCCCGACTTCGCGCGGGCGCTGGAACTGCTCGGGCGCCATGAAGGGCGGCGTGCCGATCAACTTGCCCGTCTCGGTGCGCAGATCGCTGTCCGTCGGACGGGAGATGCCGAAGTCGATGACCTTGGGGCCGTCGGCGGCGAGCAGGACGTTGCTCGGTTTGAGATCGCGGTGCACCACACCGGCCCGGTGGATGTCCCGCAGCCCTTCGGCCAGTCCGGCGCCGAGCATGACCAACTCGTCGGAGTTCAGGGGGCCGCTGCGCTTGACCCGTTCGGACAGCGTGTCACCTTCGATGAACAAGGTGGCCATCCAGGGCCGTTCGGCCTCCGGGTCCGCGTCGACGACCGGCGCGGTGAAGGCGCCGCTCACCTTGCGGGCGGCGGCGACCTCCTGCCGGAAGCGCGCCCTGAACTCGGTGTCGGACGCGTAGTCGGCATGGATGACCTTGACCGCGAGACGCAAACCCGAGTCGGAGGTGGCGAGATGGACCACGCCCATACCGCCCGTACCCAGACATGATTCAAGCGCGTAGCGTCCCGCGTACTCCGGACGCTCCGCTTCCGGGACCGACCCGGTATGGCGCTGTTGTGGCATCGCCCGCCCCGTGTATTCGTGCACAAGCGCGACGCACCGACCCTAGTCGATGATGCGTGCGATCCAGCCATGGCTTGCTAGCCTGCGCGGCGCAAGAGCGCACACCTTCTATGGGGGGAGACACCATGGCAATCGAAGAAGCGAACACGGCGACGGACGCGGGGGCGGACGCGGGCGTGGGCGCGGCGGAGGGCGACGTCGCGACGCTCGCCGCCGACGGGCTGGCGTCGAAGCACTACCCGATCGCCCCCGGCTACCGGGTGAACGTACGCATCGGCCCCGGCACGCAGTTCGGCGTCAGCAGGGTCCTTCCCGCCGGGACCAGCGTGCCCATCAACTGCCAGACGCCGGGGACCAACGTCAACGGGCCGTACGGCACATCGAACATCTGGGACAACATCGCGAACGGCGAGTTCATCGCCGACGCGTATGTCCACACCGGCAGTGACGGCTATATCGCTGTGCGCTGTGGCTGAGACGTTCCGTACTCCGTCCGGGGATAATCGGTCTGGTGAGCGCACAGTCTGAACATCCGGAACAAGCCGAACAAGCCGAACAAGCCGAACAAGCCGAACAAGCCGTACAGCCAGCGGTGGCCGTCCCCGCTCCTCCCGCCATCGGAGCGCGGAGCGGGCGCGGCGGCCCGGAGCCCGAGGCCCTGCGCTTCTTCGGTACGACCTGGGTCGACCACGGCCGCGGCTACGCGCTCCGGCGCGTCGTCGCGACCGTCGGCTCCCTCGCCACCGCCTTCGCCGCCTGCCTGATCCTGCGCTTCGCCTACGACGGCGTGGCGATCGCGGACGTGGGCGCCTTCGTCGGCTACCTCCTCGTGATCGTCTTCGCCGTGTGCAGCGCCATCGCCTTCCGCAAGACCTGGGACGGCTTCTCGCGCCGCCCGGCCGACCCGGCCCGCGAGGAGTCCCTGCGCACCCTGAAGACGATCGGCTTCATCGGCTCGCTGATCGCGTACTTCCTGCGCTCCTTCACGGAGGCGCCGGGGGAGAGGCTGCGCCGTACGGAGTACGAGACCGCGCTCGTCGCGTACGAGCGCCGGCGCACGGCACGCGCGGGCAACCCGGCCGGGCGCGGTGGCGGCGGGGGCAAAGGCAAGAAGGCGAAGCGCAAGTAGCCCCTGCGGCGCGGGCAGTCCTGGCGGCGCGGACAGCCCCTGCGGCGCGGTCAGTCCCGGCGGCCCCGGCAACTCCGGCAGTCCCGACCGCCCCGGCAGGCCCCGGTAGGCGAAGAGGGGAGCCGGAGAGAGGATCGGTCCCATGACCGGACCCAAGATCCATCGCGCCCTGTCCTTCGATGCTGTCGCCGCCCAGTACGACGCCGCGCGCCCCGGCTATCCGCCCATCCTCTTCGACGCCGTCGAGGAGATCACCGGCCGATCCCTCGACGCCTCCCGCGTCTTCGACATCGGAGCCGGCACCGGTATCGCCACCCGCCTCCTGCGCGAGCGCGGCGCCCGGGTCACCGCCGTCGAGCCGGGCCCCGTCATGGCGGCCCACCTGCACCGCTCACTGCCGGACGTCCCCGTCGTACGCGGGCTCGGCGACGCGCTGCCCCTCGCCGACGGCTGCGCCGACCTCCTCACGTACGCCCAGTCCTGGCACTGGACGGATCCGGCGTTCTCCGTCCCCGAGGCCCTGCGTGTCCTGCGGCCCGGCGGCGCCCTCGCCCTCTGGTGGAACGTCTTCGACCCCGATGTCCCCTGGATCGCGGACCAGGACGCGCGGCTGCGCGAGCGGTTGGACGCCGGAGCGCACGGCGCTCCCGGTCGCGGGCCCGTCCTGCCGGACGATCAGGACAGCCCGTACCGGCTCGACTTCACCGAACGCCGCCTGCACTGGACCCGAAGCGTCTCCCTCCACACCCACCTCGCCAACCTCGCCAGCCACTCGGCTTTCCGGGTGGTCGGCGACGAGGCCACGGCCGCCTTCCTCGCCGACGAGCGCGAGGAGGTGCGGAAGGTCTTTCCCGACGGGGCGGTCGAGGAGGAGTACGCCGTCGACCTCGCTGTCACAGTCAAGCCGTCCTGACTGTCCTATCAACAAGTCAAAAGCGAGTCGAGACGCAGGCGAGAGCGGGAGGGGCCGACCCATGGCCGGACTGGCGGCATTCGAACAGCAGCGGACCCGGCTGTGGGGCATCGCGTACCGCATCACCGGATCGGTCGCCGACGCCGACGACGCCGTACAGGAGACCTGGCTGCGCTGGCAGCGGGTGCCCGACGCCAGGGCGGAGGACCCGGCGGCGTATCTGACCACCGTGGTCAGCCGCCTCTGCTACGACCAGCTCACCTCGGCCCGCGCGCGCCGCGAGGCGTACGTCGGCCCCTGGCTCCCCGAGCCCGTCGTCACCGACAGCGGGCCCGAGGACCGGGCGACCCTCGACGAGTCGGTCGGCATGGCCATGCTCACCGTGCTGGAGCGGCTGACTCCCGCCGAGCGGACCGCGTTCATCCTGCACGACGTCTTCGCCGTGCCGTTTCCGGAGATCGCCGAGGTGGTGGGCCGTACGCCCGACTCCGTACGGCAGTTGGCGTCCCGCGCCAGACGGCGGGTGCGCGCGGAGGCGCCGCGCCGGTCCGTCGACAGGACCGAGCACCGGCGGGCCGTCGACGCCTTCCTCGCCGCGGTCATGGAAGGCGACTTCGACGGGCTGCTGCACGTGCTCGACCCCGAGGTGGTGTGGCGTTCGGACGGCGGCGGTGTGGCGACGGCCGCACGGCTGCCGATCGTCGGCCCCGAGAAGGTCGCCCGCTTCGCCGGGCGGATCACCCAGGGGGTCGACCGGGAGACCGTGCAGGTGTCCGTACGGGAGGTGAACGGCGCGCCCGGCGTGGTCGTCGTCGACCCCGCGAACCGGCGCGTCATCGTCTTCGCCTTCAGCGTGTACGGCGGCCGGGTCACCGAGATCGGCGCCGTACTCAACCCGGAGAAGCTGCGCCACCTCTGGCCGGCGGAGGACCGGCGGTCCTGACCGCCGTTCCCGACCGCCGGTCCTGAACGCCGCTTCTGACCGCCGGTCTTGACGGAGACAAAGCCCCGCGCGCATTATTCATCACATGATGAATTACCCGGAGGGCGCCGTCCGCGCCCGCGGCCTCACCGTCGTACGAGGCGACCGCACCGTCCTGCGCGGCCTCGACTTCGCCCTGCCACCCGGCCGGATCACCGGCCTCCTCGGCCCCTCGGGCTGCGGCAAATCGACCCTGCTGCGCTCCGTCGTCGGCACCCAGGCCCGGACCACCGGCACCCTCGACGTCCTCGGCCGGCCCGCCGGCCACCCCGCACTCCGCGCCCGGATCGGCTACGTCACCCAGGCGCCCTCCGTCTACGCCGACCTGACGGTCCGGCAGAACCTCGACTACTTCGCCGCCGTCCTCCGACCGGGCCGCCTCCACCGCGACGCCCGGGCCGAATCGGTCGCCGGAGCCATCGCCGACGTCGACCTCACCTCCCACGCGGACTCCCTCGCCGGCCGGCTCTCCGGCGGCCAGCGCAGCAGGGTCTCCCTCGCCGTCGCCCTCCTCGGCACGCCCGAACTGCTCGTGCTCGACGAACCCACCGTCGGCCTCGACCCCGTCCTGCGCCGCGACCTCTGGCACCTCTTCCACCGCATAGCCGCCGAACGCGCCGCGACGATCCTCGTCTCCTCCCATGTGATGGACGAGGCGGAACGCTGCCACCGGCTCCTCCTCATGCGCGACGGCGAGATCCTCGCCGACGACACCCCGGACGCCCTGCGCACCCGTACCGGCTCGGCGACCGTCGAAGAAGCCTTCCTCCACCTGGTCGACGCCGCCGCGGCGGCCGAGAAGAGCCCACGATGACCGCAGCCCGCACCCTCGCCACCGCCGCCCGCGTCCTGCGCCAGCTCCGCCACGACCCCCGGTCCATCGCGCTGATGGTCCTCGTCCCGTGCGTGATGCTCGTACTCCTGCGGTACGTCTTCGACGGGGCGCCGCGCACCTTCGACTCCATCGGCGCCTCACTGCTCGGCATCTTCCCGCTGATCACGATGTTCCTGGTCACCTCGATCGCCACCCTGCGCGAACGCACCTCGGGCACCCTGGAGCGGCTGCTCGCCATGCCGCTGGGCAAGGCCGACCTGATCGGCGGCTACGCCCTGGCGTTCGGCCTGCTCGCCGTCGTGCAGTCCGCCCTCGCCACCGGCCTCGCCGTGGGGGTCCTCGGACTCGACGTCGTCGGGTCGGTCTGGCTGCTCCTGCTGGTCGCGCTGCTCGACGCCGTCCTCGGCACCGCGCTCGGCCTCTTCGTCTCGGCCTTCGCCGCGTCCGAGTTCCAGGCGGTGCAGTTCATGCCCGCCGTGATCTTCCCGCAGCTCCTGCTCTGCGGCCTCTTCGCGCCGCGCCCCACCATGCAGCCCGTCCTGGAGGCGATCTCCGACGTCCTGCCCATGTCGTACGCGGTCGACGGCATGAACGAGGTCCTGCGCCACGCCGACCTCACCGGGAACTTCATCCGCGACGCGGTGATCGTCGCGGGCTGCGCCGTGCTCGTACTCGCCCTCGGCGCCGCGACGCTGCGCCGCCGTACCGCGTAAGTACGACCACGCATACCGCCCCTCGGACAGCGCGACCCGGCCCGCCTCCCCGGTGCGAGGATGGACGGAGGACGACCACAGCACCACCCACCGGCGAGGTGACCCCGTAATGACCCAGACAGTCGCAGTCCTCGGCACCGGCAAGATCGGCGAGGCCCTGCTCAGCGGCATGATCCGAGCGGGCTGGCGCCCCGAGGACCTGCTGGTCACCAGCCGCCGCCCGGAGCGCGAGGCGGAACTCACCAAGCGCTACGGCGTCGCCGCCGTCACCAACGCGGACGCCGCCAAGCGCGCCGACATCCTCATCCTCGCCGTCAAACCGCAGGACATGGGCACGCTCCTCGACGAGCTGAGCCCCCATGTCACCGCCGACCGCCTGGTCATCAGCGCCGCCGCCGGAATCACCACGGCCTTCATCGAGGAACGCCTCGCCGCAGGCACCCCTGTCGTACGCGTCATGCCCAACACCCCTGTCCTCGTCGACGAAGGCATGTCCGTCATCTCCGCCGGCAGCCACGCCGTCGCCGAGCACCTCAGCCACGCCGAGGAGATCTTCGGCGGAGTGGGCAAGACACTGCGCGTCCCCGAGGACCGACAGGACGCGGCCACCGCCCTCTCCGGCTCGGGACCCGCCTACTTCTACTTCCTCGTCGAGGCCATGACCGACGCCGGAATCCTGCTCGGCCTGCCGCGCGCCCAGGCGCACGACCTGATCGTCCAGTCCGCCATCGGCGCCGCCGTGATGCTGCGCGACAGCGGCGAGCACCCGGTGAAGCTCCGCGAGGCGGTGACCTCCCCGGCGGGCACCACCATCAGCGCCATCCGCGAGCTGGAGAAGCACGGAGTGCGGGCAGCGCTCATCGCGGCCCTGGAAGCGGCGCGCGACCGCAGCCGCGAACTCGCCTCCGGCAACGGCTGACGGACCCGGCCGGCCCGCAGCGGGGCCGGGCCCGGATCTAGGCGGCGGTGGCGGCAGCCACCAGCTCCCCGGTCGTCACGACCTTCGCGAACCCGCCGCCGTGCAGCGACACCGCCGTCGACCGCGCCAGCTCGTCCCCGGTCTGCTTCCAGCCGAAGGGCCCCTCCAGGTCGAACGTGTGCATCGCGTCGAGCGGGAAGAACACCTCGTACCCGAGGTTCCCGCCCATCCGCGCGGTGATCTCGTTGCACATGTTCGTCTGGATCCCGGCGACCACGAACTGCCCGATCCCGGCGCCCTTGAGCCACGCGTCAAGATCCGGCTCACCGTAGAACGCCGAGTTCACCGACTTCGTCACCCGCAGCTCGGGGCCCGAGCCCTTGCCGAGACGCTGCGCGACGAACTCCTTGAGGTCGTTCCCCACGTACCCCGTCCGCAGCGGCGACTGAGAGTCGGCCGGCGAGTTGTGCTGTACGAAGACGACAGGACGCCCGCTCGCCTGCCACGCGTCGATCAACGAAGCGATGTTCCCCTCCGCGTCAGGGTTGTTGCGCCGCCCCCAGAACTCGTCCTCGAACCCCTTCTGTACGTCGATGACCACCAGTGCCGCGTTCTCCGCCATGTCCATACCGTCGATCCTGGTCGCACCGCACTCCCGCTGCCAGTGGCAGGAATGCCGCTGACCGATGGTTTCGCGCCGACGCTCTGGCAGACTCGCCGTATGGCACTTCCGTACCTCGTGGCACTCGTCGCCTTTCCCGGGATCCGCGCGTTCGACGTCTCCGTCATCAACGAGGTCTGGGGCACCGACCGCACCTCCCGGGGCGTACCGCCCTTCGCGCTGCACCGCGCGGGGGCGACCCTTGCGCCCGTCGCCCTGTCCGGCGGGCTGACCCTCACCCCGGACCGGACGCTGGACCGGCTCGCCGACGCCGACCTCGTCGTCGTACCCGGCCTGGAGAGCCCGGACATCAAGGCGCCGGAACCGGTTCTCGCCGCCCTGCGCACGGCCCACGCCGCCGGAACGCCCGTCGCCGCGCTCTGCGCCGGAGCATTCGTACTCGCCCAGGGTGGCCTTCTCGACGGCCGCCGCGCCGTCACCCACTGGGACCTCGCCGAGGACCTGCGCACCCGCTACCCGGCCGTCACCGTCGAGGCCGACGCGCTGTTCGTACGGGACGGCACCATCTGGACCTCGGCGGGGACAGCGGCGGGTATCGACCTCTGCCTCCACCTCGTCCGTACCGCTCAGGGCGCCGAGGCGGCGGCGACGGTCGCGCGCTCCATGGTCACGGCCCCCTTCAGGACAGGGACGCAGGCCCAGTTCATCGAGCGCCCCACCCCCAGGGCCGACCGGGACGCCGATGCCCTCGCCTCCGTACGGGAACGAGCGCTGCGCCACCTCGGCGAGCCGCTCACCGTCTCCGACCTCGCGGGCTGGGCCGGTATGTCGTCCCGGTCCTTCTCCCGGCACTTCCGGGCCACCACCGGCACCACCCCGCTGACCTGGCTCATCACCCAGCGGGTGGCGGCGGCCCAGAAGCTGCTCGAACTGACCGACCTGCCCATGGCCGAGATCGCCGGCCGTACGGGCTTCGGCAGCGAGATCACCATGCGCCAGCACTTCGCGCGGCACCTCGCCACCAGCCCGAGCCGCTACCGGGCCGCCTTCGCCCGGGCCACCACCCCTCAGCCGGCCGGCACCAGCCCGACGGCCGCATAGGCGGCGTCGACCACCGGCCTGGCGATCCCTCTGGCGCGCTCGGCCCCTTCCCGCAGCACCGTGTCCATCGCTCCGGGGTCCGCCACCAGCGCCGCGTACCGCTCCCGCAGTGGGCGGAGCACCTCGATCACGGCGTCGGCGGTGTCCTTCTTCAGGGCGCCGTACGAGTCGTACGCCCCGGCGAGGACGGCCGGGTCCCCGTCGCGGCACGCGGCGAGGATCTCCAGCAGATTCGCGACTCCGGGCCTGGCCTCCCGGTCGTACGTGACCTCGCGCCCGCTGTCGGTGACGGCGCGCATGATTTTCTTCCGCACGACATCCACGTCGTCGAGCAGATACACGATCCCGGCACCGGCCTCATGGGATTTCCCCATTTTCGAGGTCGGGTCCTGGAGGTCCATGACGCGCGCGGCCACCGGGGGCGCCGTGGCCTTGGGAACGGTGAAGGTCTCCCCGTACCGCTGGTTGAAGCGGACGGCGAGATCCCTCGTCAGCTCGACATGCTGGGTCTGGTCCTCGCCGACGGGTACCTCGTCGGTGCGGTACGCCAGGATGTCCGCAGTCATCAGCACCGGATAGGACAGCAGCGAGAACCGCACGCTCTCGCCGGCCGCTCGGGCCCGGGCGCTCTTCTCCTTGTACTGGATCATGCGCCGCAGCTCGCCGTCGGTGGCTACGCACTCCAGGAGGTACGAGAGCCGTGCGTGCTCATCCACGTGGCTCTGGACGAACACCGTGCAGAGAGCCGGATCGAGACCGGCGGCCAGCATCAGCGCCGCGGTACGACGGCTCAGCGCGCGCACCCTGGCCGGGTCGTGCTCGATGGTCAGGGCGTGCAGGTCGACGACGCTGAACAGGGCGTCGGCCTGGTGCTGATCGACCTGGACCCACCGCCGCAGGGCCCCGAGGTAGTTGCCCAGCGTCAGGTTGCCGGTCGGTTTGATTCCGCTGAAGATCCGCGTCATGCCTGGTCGTCCCCTTGATCGGAGCCACCGCCCGCGGCGGCCGGACTCCCGGGGGAGAAACGCGAACGGCCGCCGAAGCGGCGGCCGTTGAGTGCATACGTGAGTGCCGGCCGCCGTCAGGCGGCCCACCACCGAAGGGTGCACGCATGCGTTGTCATGGGGGTGAGGCTAGCGGAGTTACCCCCGAGTTGACACGCCAAACACGGATCCGTAATGTACTCCGGGCTGTCCGACGTGAGCACCGGCTCAGGCCGGCCCCGGGCAGCCACTCCGCAGGACCTACGACAAGCCGCGCGATCAGCGATCGCATTGCTTGGTGTGCGTATTTGCGAAATGAGGAATCCGCGTTCGAAGGGACGCGGCCCCGATTAGCGTCGGGGCGGGTGATTCCGCTAATGTCTCACTCGTCGGAACGGCCGCAGGGCCGGGAAGACACCCCCC
>NZ_JTHL01000001.1:5445624-5451684 GCF_000818195.1 Streptomyces sp. 150FB
GGACGCCGCCGAACAATCTTTGGGGAAAGCCCCGCACTTTGTGCGGGGCTTTCTCGCGTTCCGGGGCCGTTTAGGGTCGAGGGTATGCGCTACGAACTCGTCATCTTCGACAACGACGGTGTACTCGTCGACAGTGAGCCCCTCTCCAACACCATCCTGGCCGCGTACCTCACCGAGTTGGGGCACCCCACCTCGTACGAGGACTCGGTGCGCGACTACATGGGGGCCGCAATGCACCGCGTCCACGATCTGGTGGGGGAGCGGACCGGGCGGCGGCTGCCCGGCGACTTCGACGACACGCTGCACTCCCGTGTCTTCGCCGCCTTCGAGCGGGAGTTGGAGCCGGTCGACGGAGTGGGTGAGGTCCTGGAGAAGCTGGCCGCCGACGGGGTGCCGTACTGCGTGGCCTCGTCCGGGGCACATGAGCGGATCCGGGTCGGGCACCGTAAGACCGGGCTCGACCGGTGGTTCCGGGAGGGCACCGTCTTCAGCGCCGAGGACGTCGGGCGCGGTAAGCCGGCGCCCGACCTGTTCCTCTACGCCGCCGAACAGATGGGTGTCGCCCCCGAACACTGCGTCGTCGTGGAGGACAGTCCCCTCGGAGTCGCGGCCGCCCGCGCCGCCGGCATGGACCTGTACGCCTTCACCGCGATGACACCCGCGGCCAAACTCGCCGGCGCCACCGGGTACTTCTCCAGGATGGCCGAGCTGCCCGAGCTGCTGGCCTGAGCCAGGAGCCGTACAGCGGGCGGTTTTTATCCGGCATGTGATTCATCTACCCATGAGTAGCCGGGAGTTCTACGCTGTCCCGCCATGACAGATGCGCGCTTGCGGCACGGTCGGGCGTCCCTGGCGCTGAGCTTCTTCGTCCAGGGGGTGACCTTCGCGCTGCTCGTCACGCGCATCCCCGCCATCCAGGACCAGTACGGGATATCCAACGCGGTCCTCCCCCTCTTCCTCGCCGCCGTGCCCGTCCTCGCCGGCGTCGGCAGCGTCCTCACCGAGAAGCTGGTCACGCGCGTACGGCCAGGTCTGCTGCTGCGATGGGCCCAGCCCGTCGTGCTCCTGGCGCTCCTCGGCGTCGGCGCCGGCACCCAGGTGTGGCACCTCGCGGTGTCCCTCGCGGGCTTCGGCCTCGCGGTCGGCGCGCTCGACGCCTCGATGAACATGCTCGGGGTGAGCCTCCAACGGGCGTACGGGCGCAGCATCATGCTCGGCTTCCACGCCACGTACAGCCTCGGCGGTATCGGCGGCGCCTCGCTGGCGTGGGCGGGTGCGCACTGGGATCTTTCGCTGCTCGTGTCGTACCTGCCGGTGGTCGTCGTCCTGCTGCCGGCCGCGCTCGTCGGCAGCCGCTGGTACGCGGACGCCGCCCCCGAAGAGGCGCCGGGCACCGGGACTGCGCCCGGGGCCGCGGCCACGCCCGTGGTGTTCAAGGTGCTGCTGCCGCTCTGTCTGGTGATGGCGTTCGCGTACATCGGCGACTCGACCGTGTCGAACTGGAGCGCCAAGTACCTCCAGGACGTGCTGGGCAGTTCGGAGGAGCTGGCGACGGTCCCGTACAACGCGTACATGGTCACCACGCTCCTGGGGCGCGCGATCGGCGACTTCGGTGTGCGGCGCTTCGGCGCCGTGGCCGTGGTGCGGTGCGGGACCGTGCTCGCCGCCGCCGGGTTCGCGGTGGTCGCCGTCGCGCCGGGCGCCTGGACGGGGATCCTCGGTTTCACCATGCTGGGGTTCGGGCTGTGTGTGGTCGTACCGCAGACCTTCGCCGCCGCGGGACGGCTGTTTCCGGCCGCGAGCGACGCCGCCGTGGCGCGGCTCAACATCTTCAACTACGTGGGGTTCCTGGTCGGATCGCCGCTGGTGGGGGCGCTCGGCGACGCCTGGAGCTACCGGGGGGCGATGCTCGTTCCGATGGTCATGGTCCTGGTCACACTGGTGTACTCGCGCTCGTTCGGGGGGCAGTACGGCCGGTACGGTGACGGGCATGAGCGGCCGAGCACTGTTGATGTGGGATGACGGAGTAACGGGATACGACTTCGGGCGCAGCCACCCGATGGATCCGGTGCGTCTGAGCCTGACCATGGCCCTGGTCAGGGCGTTCGGGCTCGACAGAGCCGTCGACGTGGTGTCGGCGCCCTCGGCGGGCGACTCGACGCTCCGGCTCGTCCACCACCAGGAGTACGTCGACGAGGTACGGCGGGTCTCGCTCGACCCCCGGTCCGCCGACGGTTCCTACGGACTCGGCACGGCGGACGACCCCGCCTTCGCCGGTATCCACGAGTCCTCGGCGCTGATCGCCGGGCAGTCCGTCGGCGCCGCCGAAGCCGTATGGCGCGGGGACGCCGCGCACGCCGTGAACTTCTCCGGCGGCCTGCACCACGCGATGCCCGGCTCCGCCTCCGGGTTCTGCATCTACAACGACGCGTCGCTGGCGATCGCGCGGCTGCTGGAACTCGGCGCGGAGCGGGTCGCGTACCTCGACGTGGATGTGCACCACGGTGACGGTGTCCAGGCGGCGTTCTGGGAGGACCCGCGGGTCCTGACCGTGTCCATGCACGAACACCCCGCCTCGCTCTTCCCTCAGACCGGCTGGCCGGAGGAGACCGGCGGCGGCGCGGGCGAGGGCAGCGCGGTCAACATCGCGCTGCCGGCCGGTACGGGTGACGAGGGGTGGCTGCGGGCGTTCCACTCCGTGGTGCCCGAACTGCTGGCGGATTTCAGGCCGCAGGTGCTCGTCACCCAGCACGGCGCCGACACCCATTTCGAAGACCCGTTGGCGCACCTCGCCGTGTCGCTCGACGCGCAGCGCGCGCTCCAGGTGGCCGCTCACGACCTGGCACATCAGTACGTCGACGAGGGGCGCTGGATCGCGCTCGGCGGCGGTGGTTACGCGGTGGTGGACGTCGTACCCCGCTCCTGGACCCACCTCGTGGCGATCGCGGCGCACCAGCCGATCGACCCCGCCTCGGACGTACCGCAGTCCTGGCGCGACGAGGTGTACGCGCGGACCCGGCAGCCCGGGCCCGCCCGGATGACGGACGGGCGGGACGCGGCGTTCCGGCCGTGGGAAGCGGGGTACGACCCGGCGGACCGGCTGGACCAGACGATCCTGGCGACCCGGAAAGCGGTCTTCCCGCTGCGCGGACTGCTCGCCTGATTACGCCAACTGTGGGTTCTCTCAACGGTTACGGCCCTCAGCGGTTCCCGGTGCGCAAGCATCGGGAGCGTGTTGAGCACCGGAGTGTTGCGGGCCCATCTGCTGGCGGCCAGGCTGGCCGGCCCAGTGGCCACGTCGCGGGAGAAAAGCCTGCGCAGTTATCGGCTTTTCGCGGCCAGGGATCCGCGTGTAACGATCGGACTTGATCCTGTCCGGACATGGCGGGAGTCGGACCTGCTCAGACTCATGGCCGACAAATGCGGTGTCTCGGCTGATCCCACCCATGTGACCGGCCCTGATGTGATCGATCCTGAACGTACTTTGACCGCCTTGAACGCTTTTGCCCTACGGCTCCGGGCGGCCGCCGCGGCCCGGGTCCCGGTGCTGCTGGGCACCGGGCACCCGCACCGACTGCTCATTTTCTACGCGGAGTTGGCAGACGCCCTGTCGGCGGCCGGATGTCTTGTCCTCAGCCCCGCGCAGGGCCGATGTATCGACATAACGACCCGGTTCGGCGTACGTACGTACCGTCTCGACTACGTACGAGGCGTTGCACTGGTGCGAGAACCAGGCGCACGGTGCGCCGGGAGTGAGCCGGGCGCGCACAGCCATTCACCGCTGCCCGTCCGGGCCGCGCTGGAGGGCGTCATGGAGGCGGGAGGGCCCCTTCCCGAGCTGGTCATCGGCGACCACGGATGGGTCTGCGGCGCAGGTCAGCTAGGCATTGAGAGCATCGGTCTCGCCGATACGGACGACCCCGCGCTCTTCGTCGGGGAGGCCGAGGGCCGGGTGTCCGTGGCCGTACCACTCGATGACGGGGTGCGGTCCGATTACTACCGCCCGCTTACTCGCTATGTACTCAATCGGGCGTGTCTGTCACAGTAAGCCGCCGAAGGCTACTCCTCTTCCCCACTCGCATCATCCGCCCCTAGTCTGGCGTGTGAGCGCACAGCGACGAAGAGTTACCGGAGGGGAAGCCGGTGGCCGTCGCGTGCGGAAGGTACAGGTGGGTCATGGCTGCTGGCAGCGAGAGGCCTCTCAACGAGGTCAAGTTCCTTACCGTGGCGGAGGTCGCCTCGGTGATGCGAGTGTCGAAGATGACCGTGTACCGATTGGTGCACAGCGGTCATCTGCCGGCGATCCGGGTGGGCAGGTCCTTCCGGGTTCCGGAGCAAGCGGTTCACGAGTACCTCCGCGAGTCCTTTGTGGGGGTTGAGTCGGCCTAGGGCATCCCCTCGGATTACGTCCCTCACTCGGTGACGGGTAGGCTAGGCCGACGTAGGTCGTGTGGGCCCAGACGCCCCGCACCGAGTGAAGAGAAGTGAGCGAGGGTAGTCGTGGGCTCTGTTATCAAGAAGCGGCGTAAGCGGATGGCCAAGAAGAAGCACCGCAAGCTGCTCAAGCGCACCCGTGTTCAGCGTCGTAACAAGAAGTAAGCGACCGCTGTTCGTGCATTCGCGGCCCTCCCACCATGCTGGTGGGAGGGTCGCGGTGTGAGCGGTGTGAGCCGAGCACGACAGCGAACCGCTACGGTGACGCGTAAAAGACTTCCCCGGGGCCGCTGGGTCCCGTGGGGCCACGCGCGGAACACCTAGGGAAGGCGCTGATCTTGGGCAGGGTCGTGCTCGTGACCGGAGCGGCCAGACAACTCGGAGGCCGTCTCGTACGCCGCCTGCTGCGCGAGCCCGAGGTGGACCGCGTGATCGCGGTGGACGCTGTCCCTCCCGAGCACCGGCTGGGCGGCGCCGAATTCGTCTGCGCGGACATCCGCCAGCCGGCCATAGCGCGGGTACTCGCCGAACACCGGGTCGACACCGTGGTGCACATGGATGTGACGGCCACTCCGCTGGGCACCGGCGGCCGCACGTCGGTCAAGGAGAACAACGTCATCGGCACCATGCAGCTCCTCGGTGCCTGCCAGAAATCGCCGACCGTCAGACGTCTGGTCGTCAAGTCCAGCACGAGTGTCTACGGTTCGGCGCCCCGCGACCCGGCCGTCTTCACCGAGAGCACCCCGCCCAAGTCGCTGCCGAGCGGCGGCTTCGCCAAGGACGCGGTGGAGGTCGAGGGGTACGTACGGGGCTTCGCGCGCCGCAGGCCCGATGTCGCCGTGTGTGTGCTGCGCTTCGCCAACATCCTGGGGCCCGGCGCCGACTCGCCGCTCGCCGAGTACTTCTCGCTGCCCGTGCTGCCGACGGTGTTCGGCTACGACCCGAGGCTCCAGTTCGTCCACGAGGAGGACGTCATCGACGTACTCCTGGTCGCGGCCGACGAGCCACGGCGCGGGACGCTCAACAGCGGCACCTTCAACATCGCGGCCGACGGTGTGCTGCTGCTCTCGCAGTGCTCGCGGCGGCTGGGGCGGCCCACCGTGCCCGTGCCGCTGCCGACGGTGAACTGGGTCGGCACCTGGCTGCGCACGGTCGGGATGACCGACTTCTCGCCGGAGCAGATCCGGCTGCTCACCCATGGGCGGGTTGTGAGTACCGACGAGATGCGCGGGACACTGGGATTCGTACCCACGTACACGACCGCGGAGGCGTTCGCGGACTTCGCGCGCAGCCGGGGTGCCGGGCTGCTGCCGCCGGCGGCCGTGGCCCGTACGGTCGACCGGCTGTCCACTCTCGTAGCCAAGGAGCGCGTCTGACATGGGCGATGCGAAGGTGATCCCTTTCGGTGACGAACCGAGGCCGAGGCGTAATGCCGCGGCGCGGGCCAAGGCGGCGAAGGCGGCCAAATCGGCGAAGGCGGCGGCCGCCGCCAAGGCCGCCGCTGAGGGCGCCCCGGTCGAGGGCGACGGCGCGGAGGGCCAGGGCCAGGGCCAGGGCCAGGAGCGGGGGCGTAAGTCCGGGCCGCTGAAGCCCGTACCGGAGCCCGCCGAGCGGCTCGACGAGCCC
>NZ_JTHL01000001.1:5452156-5455839 GCF_000818195.1 Streptomyces sp. 150FB
GTTCCTGCGGCGGCGGGTGACCGGTGACTACGAGGTCGACGAGTTCGGGTACGACGAGGAGCTCACCGACCAGGTCCTGATGTCGGTGATCCGGCCGCTGTACGAGAAGTACTTCCGTGTCGAGGTGAAGGGCATCGAGAACATCCCGTCGGAGGGCGGGGCGCTCGTGGTGGCCAACCACTCGGGGACGCTGCCGTTCGATGGGCTGATGATGCAGGTCGCGGTGCACGACCGGCACCCGGCGGGACGCCACCTGCGGCTGCTCGCCGCCGATCTGGTCTTCATGCTGCCGGTGGTCAACGAGCTGGCGCGGAAGGCCGGGCACACGCTGGCGTGCGCCGAGGACGCGGAGCGGCTGCTCCAGCGCGGCGAGGTCGTCGGGGTGATGCCCGAGGGCTTCAAGGGCGTCGGCAAGCCCTTCGGGGAGCGCTACAAGCTCCAGCGGTTCGGCCGGGGCGGCTTCGTCTCAACGGCGCTGCGGGCCGGCGTACCGATCGTGCCGTGCTCGATCGTGGGGGCCGAGGAGATCTATCCGATGCTCGGCAACTCGAAGACGCTGGCGCGGCTGCTCGGCATCCCGTACTTCCCGCTCACGCCGACCTTCCCGTGGCTCGGGCCGCTGGGGGCGCTGCCGCTGCCGACGAAGTGGACGATCGAGTTCGGCGAGCCGATCGCGACGGACGGCTATCCGCCGGAGGCGGCGGAGGACCCGATGCTGATGTTCAACCTGACGGATCAGGTGCGTGAGCGGATTCAGCACACGCTCTACGAGTTGCTGGTCCAGCGGCGGTCCGTCTTCTTCTGAGGGCGCGGCGCGGCGGCGCGTGGGCGTACGGCGTACGGCTGAGACGCGCGACTGAGACGCGGCGCTCCCCTGGCTGGGGAGCGCCGCGTCTCAGTGCTGTCGTCGGCGTGCTGTCGTCGTCGGCCGAAGCAGGTCAGTCCGTGTTGGCGTCCCCCGAGTCGATGCCCAGCCCGGGAAGCAGGCCCGGCAGCAGCGGCGGGATCGTGACGTCCGGAGCCGGTCTGGCGCCGCCGTCCTGCTTGTCGGACGGCGAGGGGAGGCCCGGCGGCGGGTTGAGCAGGCCGCCGGTGTTGCCACCGATCAGCCCCTCGTCCGCCGCGCTGCCCGAGCCGGAACCCGACGGGTGCGGTGCGTCGCTGTGCGGGTCCGTACGTCCGTCGGTCCTGCCCGGTGCGGAGGGCGAGGGACGGTGCGTACGGTCGGAGCCGCCGGTCTCCGGGGACGAGCCGGGGCGGGTGGCGCCCTGACTCTTCTCCGGGGGGCGCGGCAGCATGGACTGGAGCGGGGCGACCTCTTGGTCTATGGCGTCGAACACGCCGCTGACCTCGGAGCCCACGTCGTGCAGTTGGACGGGCAGCTTGTCACGCAGCCCGTTCCAGGTGCGGCGATGCGAGGCGGAGAACGAGGAGAGCGTGGCGATCGGGCCCAGTTTGCCGTCCCGTTCGTATGCCTGGTGGAGCAGGCGGTGGCCTTCGGTGGCGTCGTGCTTCATCCCGCTCAGAGCGCGCCGGATCTCGGCCAGGGATTCGTGGTCGAGATGGCCGGAACGGCCGCGCTCCATCAGCCGGCGGATCTCGCTGAGCCGGGTCGACGCATGGTCGAGGTAGAGCCCGCCACGGGCGGAGTCGTCGTCCGCCATGGTGAGCTTGATGTCTTCCATGCCGCGTTTCAGCCCGTACAACGAGTCACCGGGCAGGGCGTCGGAACTGGCAGCGGCCACTCCGCTGAACGCTCCGGCCGCGACACCGACCGTGAGTCCGCCGGCCGCAAGGCTTTTCGACCAGCGGGACCTGGGACGCAATTTCCGGAGCGGGGAGGCCCGGTGGGCGCCCCGGCCCGATGTCCGTTGCTCGGGCACGGTAGGGCCCGAGGACACACCTTCGCCGACTGTGCCTTCCCGCAGCATGGTCTCCATGGCTGCGACGAGCTGCGCCCGTTGCACCACTTTGACCTCGGGGTCCAGCGTGGGTCCCGGTAGTTCACCGAGACCACCTGCCAGGGCCAACAGCCGCCCCTGTCCGGCCGGTTCGGCCGACCCGGCGGGCTGTTCGGCCGCCGCGCCCTGGTCCGTCCGGTCTTCCAGGGCCTGGGCGAAGGCGTTCGCCCGCCGGTGTGCCGAGACGTTCGCGATCACTGGCGGCACCTCCTCTCGTCATGACGATCGACTCCCCTGGGGGTCCGGAAGGTTGCACGCCTTGAGCGCATCCACACGATTGAGTGGGTGGCTGCGTGGCATGGCGTGACCGCAGGGAGCCTGCATCCCGCACAACGAGCGTCGCGGCACTTGGGTTACGCGCGACGGATGATCGGACCAGTGCGTCATCGAGGCGTCACCGGCTGTGAGTTGAGCCGTGCCGGGGCGCGGGTCGGCACGCGGGCCGGAACGCGGGTCGGGTACGGGTGGATCGGGTGGGGGCGGATCGGGTGGGGCCGGACCCGGGGCGGGCGCTGTCCGACGGCTCACCGGTGAATCACCGGTGGAGTCACGGGTGATTCAGGTGATTCAAGGGACAGCGACCGGTCAGCGGGCGTCTTCCGGGAGCAGTCTGGCCAGGGTGCGGACCGCCCGGTACTGCAAGGTCTTGATCGCTCCTTCGTTCTTGCCCATGACCCTGGCCGTCTCGGCGACCGAGAGGCCTTGCAGGAAGCGCAGTGTGACGCACTCCTGCTGCTGGGGGTTGAGCTTCTTGACGGCTTCCAGCAGCGCCGCGTTCGACAGGGACTCCAGGACGGAGTCCTCGGGACTGCGTTCGACCTCGTTGGCGTCGAGCATTTCGCCCGTGGTCACTTCCAGTCGGAAACGGCTCGACTTGAAGTGGTCGGCGACCAGGTTCCGGGCGATCGTGACCAGCCAGGCGCCGAAATCGCGCCCTTGCCAGGTGAAGGTGGAGATCCGGCGCAGGGCGCGCAGGAACGTCTCGCTGGTCAGGTCCTCCGCGGTCGCCTTTCCGCCCACGCGGTAGTAGATGTAGCGGTAGACGGTGTCGCTGTACTGGTCGTACAGCCGGCCGAAGGCGTCGGCCTCACCGGCCTGGGCGCGCTCGACAAGCTCCATCATGCGAGCGCTGTCGCTGTCGGCGGTCGGCCGACGGGCGGTGGGCGAGGCGGGGGTGCTGCTTCTGCTTCCCCGTCTGCCGACCGCCGCACCGCCGCTCGCCAGGGCATAACAAGGTCCGATAGGGCCGCTCACGGCAGGGGCCGGTGCGGCGAAGGCGGGGACGGCGTACGCGGTGGGGACGAAGCCGCGCAAGCGGTCGATGACCGTTGCGCGCAGCGTAGCCAGGCCCGAGGCGTCAACCCCGACGTGTGGGTACACGGGACTCCCAGAGGCAGAGCTTCCATCACGTGCAGTGCGGGACCGTTCACCCGCCGTGGTGACGAGTGGGGTCCGGTATGCGTCTGAGGAGAATAACGCTTCGTACAGGCAGGACTACACCCAGTTGCTAAAATCATCGATTACGTCGCTTCTGTGCCACCTAAGAGGCGGATCGAGTAGGTCTTGATGACCGGTTAATGACCGGATCGAGTCAAGATCTGTTTGCCGCCGTGCTGGGTTGTGGCCGCCTGCGCGTGCTGTGACTGGTGGGCGTGTCCCGCGGGTAAGAGATCCCGATCGGATACGCGAAAGCCGCGCCGGGGGCAGTGCCCCCGGCGCGGC
>NZ_JTHL01000001.1:5456080-5489946 GCF_000818195.1 Streptomyces sp. 150FB
GCGGTGGATGGCCACGGCGGCCACCGTGCCGCCCGCGAGGGCGCCCACCCCGGCGGCGGCCGGGATGCCGACCTTGGCCGCCTTGCGGCCCGTACGGTAGTCGCGCAGCCGCCACTCCAGCCGCCGCGCGTGCTTGCGGAGCTTGGCGTCCGGGTTGATGGCGTACGGATGTCCGACGAGCGAGAGCATCGGGATGTCGTTGTGCGAGTCGCTGTACGCGGCGCAGCGGTTCAGGTCGAAGCCCTCGGCGGCGGCGAGCGCGCGTACGGCCTCGGCCTTGGCGGGGCCGTGCAGCGGTTCGCCGACGAGCTTGCCCGTATAGACGCCGTCCACCGATTCGGCGACGGTGCCGAGGGCGCCGGTCAGGCCGAGCCTGCGGGCGATGATCGTCGCGGTCTCGACGGGGGCCGCGGTGACGAGCCAGACCTGTTGTCCCGCGTCGAGGTGGGCCTGCGCGAGGGCGCGGGTGCCGGGCCAGATGCGGTCGGCCATGTATTCGTCGTAGATCTCCTCGCCGATGGACATCAGCTCGGAGACGCGGTGGCCCTTGACGATGGACAGCGCGCTGTCGCGGGCGTCCTGCATGTGCTCGGGGTCCTCGACCCCGGCGAGCCTGAACCAGGCCTGCTGCCAGGCGAACCTGACGAGTTCACGGCGCTGGAAGAACTTGCGCTTGTAGAGACCGCGACCGAAGTGGAAGATCGCGGCGCCCTGCATGACGGTGTTGTCGAGATCGAAGAATGCTGCGGCGCGTTCGTCCCCGAACACGGGGAAGTCCGGTACTTCGGCGGTCCGGCCGGCGCCCTGGGCGTCGACTCCGCGCTCCAGTGAGTCCTTCGACTCCTGTGTGGACTTGAGCCCCGCCTCGGCTGCGGCCTCGCCTGCCAGCACGCTCCGGGGTGTCGCGGAACGTTTACGGGGAGTGAGCCATCCTGGTGCGGCCATGTCGTGAGCATAGCCAGTCTGTTCGGCCGTTCCTGACGCGCCGGGACTACGTGACGTGAACTCTCCACGACCGGTGTGTTAATCCGGCGATAGGTGGGTGGCTGTGGATGACCGGCCACAACGATCCGCCGCGGGGCGGAGAATGGCGCCATGAGTCCTTTGCTGCGGCGTACGAGGAAAAAGGCCGTCGACCGGATGGTGACGCTCGTCTCCAAACCGGGCTGCCATCTCTGTGACGATGCGCGCACGGTGGTGGAGACGGTGTGTGCGGAGACGGGAGCGAAATGGGAGGAAAAGGACATAATGCTCGATGAGGAGCTCCATCGTCAGTACTGGGAGCAGATTCCGGTGGTCCTGATCGACGGTGAGCAGCACACCTTCTGGCGGGTGGATCCCGATCGGCTCCGTCGCGAACTGGGGGACTGAGCGAAAAGGTGGTTACCATCGTGGGCGCTTTGCTGCGGTCTCGGGGGGCGTATTCGTGAGGAGTGTGTCCCGTCTTGCCCCCTTCGTGTATGCGACAGGCTGACCCGGTCGGTGGTTCCATCACCGCGGGATCAGGGCGCGTGACCCCGGTCACTTTGCTCGGACAAAGCGGACACAATCTTTGTGCACGCGTTCACAAAGACATAGCCTGCATTCGACGGGGCGGTCCTGGAACATACGGCCGCCTGCAGCCTCGCTCATCCCGCAGGAGCACCGTGGCAACTGGCCGAACTCACCGACCGGCGACCCGTAGCCGAGGAATCCCCGAGGCCACAGTCGCCAGGCTTCCGCTGTATCTGCGGGCGCTCACCGGGCTTTCCGAGCGTTCCGTACCCACTGTGTCGTCCGAGGAACTCGCGACCGCCGCCGGCGTCAACTCAGCGAAGCTGCGCAAGGACTTCTCCTACCTCGGCTCCTACGGGACCCGCGGCGTGGGCTACGACGTCGAATACCTCGTCTACCAGATCTCCCGTGAGCTGGGGCTGACCCAGGACTGGCCGGTCGTCATCGTCGGGATCGGTAACCTCGGGGCGGCGCTCGCCAATTACGGCGGGTTCGCCTCCCGCGGCTTCCGGGTCGCCGCGCTGATAGACGCCGATCCGACGATGGCCGGGAAGCCGGTCGCCGGGATCCCCGTCCAGCACACGGACGAGCTGGAGAAGATCATCAGCGACAACGGTGTCTCCATCGGGGTCATCGCGACCCCGGCCGGAGCGGCCCAGCAGGTCTGCGAGCGCCTGGTCGCCGCCGGTGTCACCTCGATCCTCAACTTCGCGCCGACCGTGCTCTCCGTGCCCGAGGGCGTGGACGTGCGGAAGGTCGACCTCTCGATCGAGCTCCAGATCCTCGCCTTCCACGAGCAGCGCAAGGCGGGCGAGGACGCGGCGCTGGGCGCCGCAGGCCCGCCCGCCGGGCGGCCGGGCGGACCTCCGAGCCGGAAGGGACCCGACGGGGACATGCCCGCGGTGATGCCGGCATGAGTCTTCTGGTCGTCGGGCTGAGCCACCGCAGCGCGCCGGTGAGCGTGCTGGAGCGGGCGTCGCTGTCCACGGACGCGCAGGTCAAGCTGTTGCAGGACTCGCTGGCCGCCGAACCGGCCGCCGAGGCCACGGTCCTCGCCACCTGCAACCGCATCGAGCTGTACGCGGACGTCGACAAGTTCCACGCCGGGGTCGCCGAGCTGTCCATGCTGCTCGCCCAGCACAGCGAGGTCGACCTCGAAGAGCTGACCCCGTACCTCTACGTGCACTACGAGGACCGCGCGGCCCACCATCTCTTCTCGGTGGCCTGCGGACTCGACTCGATGGTCGTCGGCGAAGGCCAGATCATCGCCCAGATCAAGGACGCGCTGGCGCTGGGCCAGGAGCTGCACACCGCGGGACGGATGCTCAACGACCTGTTCCAGCAGGCGCTGCGGGTCGGCAAGCGGGCCCACAGCGAGACCGGCATCGACCGGGCGGGACAGTCGCTCGTCACCTTCGGCCTCGAACAGCTCGCCGCGGGCGCGGCCGTGGAGTCCTGGGCCAAGGAGAAGCGCGCGCTGGTCATCGGCGCGGGGTCCATGTCCTCGCTGGCCGCCGCGACCCTCGCCAGGGCCGGTGTCGCCGAGATCGTCGTCGCCAACCGGACGACCGCGCGCGCCGAGCGCCTCGTACAGATCCTCACCCAGCCCGGCGGTACGGGCGTCGCCGCCCGCGCCGTCGAGATGGACGCCGTCGGGAGCGAACTGGCACGGGCGGACGTGGTCGTGTCCTGCACGGGAGCGACGGGTCTGGTGCTGAGCGCCGACGCCGTCGAGTCCGCGGTGGGCGCCCGTACGGCACCGGGCCGCAAAGGCCCGCTCGCCCTGCTCGACCTCGCCATGCCCCGGGACATCGACGCGGCCGTGCACCGCGTCGGCGGCGTCCGGATCGTCGACATCGAGTCGCTCGCCGAAGCCTCGGCCGACGCGCCGATGGCCGCCGACGTCGACCGGGTCCGCACCATCGTCTCCGACGAAGTGGCCGCCTTCGGTGCCGCGCAGCGCGCCGCTCACATCACTCCGACCGTGGTCGCACTGCGCGCCATGGCCGCCGAAGTGGTCAGCAGCGAGGTCGCGCGCCTCGAAGGCCGGCTCCCCGATCTTGACGACAAGGAGCGCTCCGAGATCACCCGGACCGTGCGCCGCGTCGTCGACAAGCTCCTGCACGCGCCCACCGTGCGGGTCAAGCAGCTTGCCAGCGAACCCGGCGGCGCCGGATACGCGGACGCACTGCGAGAACTCTTCGACCTCGACCCCCAGACGGTCGCCGCCGTCAGCCGGGCCGACCTGAATGACACCGATGGTGTAGGCAGAGGGCGAGTATGACCCAGAAGGCACTGAGGCCCGACCAGGCCTTGAGGCTCGGAACGAGACGCAGCAAACTCGCCATGGCCCAGTCCGGGCTCGTGGCGCGGGCGGTGCGGGAGCTGACCGGGCGGCCGGTGGAGCTCGTCGAGATCACTACGTACGGAGACACCTCGCGCGAGCACCTCGCGCAGATCGGCGGCACGGGCGTATTCGTCACCGCGCTGCGTGAAGCGCTGCTGCGCGGCGAGGTCGACTTCGCAGTCCACTCCCTCAAGGACCTGCCGACGGCCCGCCCGGAGGATCTGGCGCTGGCCGCCATACCCCGGCGCGAGGACCCGAGGGACGTCCTGATCGCACGGGACGGGCTGACGTTCGAGCGGCTGCCGCACGGAGCCAGGATCGGTACGGGCTCGCCACGCCGTACGGCCCAGCTCAACGCCCACGCCCGCGATCACGGCCTCGTCATCGAGACCGTCCCGATCAGGGGCAACATCGACACCCGGATCGGATACGTCCACAGCGGGGAGCTCGACGCCGTTGTGCTCGCCGCCGCCGGACTCCACCGTCTTGGCAGGACCGACGAGGTCACCGACTTCCTGTCGGCCGACACGGTCCTGCCCGCCCCCGGCCAGGGGGCCCTCGCAGTCGAGTGCGCCGCGGTCAATGTGGACCTCGCCGCTTCGCTCGCCGAGCTCGACGATCCGGACACCCGGATCGCCGTGACCGCCGAGCGTTCCCTGCTCGCCGCCCTGGAGGCCGGTTGCAGCGCACCTGTGGGTGCGCTGGCCGACCTGCTGGCCGAGGAGCAGGTTGTCAACGAGATGCGCCTGCGCGGCGTCGTCGGCACGACCGACGGCTCGACGCTGGTGCAGATGTCCATCACCGGTTCCGTACCCACGTCGCACAGCGACGCCGTCGCGCTCGGGCGCGAACTCGCGTCCGAGATGCTCGCCAAGGGTGCGGCCGGTCTTATGGGGGAGCGAGAACTTTGAGCCCCACCACCTCTGACCTTCCGGCCTACTTCGCATCGGGGCACGTCACCTTCCTCGGTGCCGGACCCGGAGATCCAGGTCTGCTGACACTTCGCGCCGTGGAGGCGCTCGCGGGTGCGGATGTACTGATCGCCGAGCCGGATGTGCTCGACGTCGTCCGTGGCCATGCGAGGGCGAGTGTGAGCACGCCCGCGCTGACGATCATTGACGATCTGTCAACAGCCGCCGGGATCCCCGCGATCAGGGATGCCGCCAATCTTGTCATGGAGGCAGCGAGGGGCGGCAAGCGGGTCGTCCGTGCGGTCACCGGTGACCCGGGGCTCGACGGCGACGCAGGCACGGAGATGCTCGCCTGCGCCACGGCGGGCATTCCCTTCGAGGTCGTGCCCGGTATCGCCGCCGCTGTCGGTGTGCCGGCGTATGCCGGGGTGCCGCTGCGCGACGCGCAGGGCACCGACGTACGCATCGTCGACGCCAGGACCGCCAGCGAGCGCTGTTGGACCGAGGTCGGTGCCAGTGACGGCACCGTCGTCGTCTCCACCACGCTCGAGTCGGTCGCGGGCGCCGCCGGTGAACTCGTCGCCGCCGGCCGCAAGCCGGACACCCCGATGACCGTCACCGTCGCCGGCACGACGACGCGCCAGCGCACCTGGACCGCCACCCTCGGCACCATCGCGCAGACGCTGAAGCACGCCAAGGTCCTGCCGTCGCCGGACGGACACCAGCCCGTCATAGCCGTCGTGGGCGAGCGCAGCTCGGCCGCCCAGCGCGACCAGCTCGCGTGGTTCGAGTCCAAGCCGCTCTTCGGCTGGAAGGTCCTCGTCCCGCGTACCAAGGAGCAGGCAGCTTCGCTCTCCGACCAGCTCAGGTCGTACGGCGCGGTGCCGCACGAGGTCCCGACCATCGCCGTGGAACCGCCGCGCACGCCCCAGCAGATGGAGCGCGCCGTCAAGGGCCTGGTCACCGGGCGCTACGAGTGGATCGCGTTCACCTCGGTCAACGCGGTGAAGGCGGTGCGGGAGAAGTTCGAGGAGTACGGTCTCGACGCCCGCGCCTTCGCCGGGATCAAGGTCGCGGCGGTCGGCGACCAGACCGCGGCCTCGCTGGTCGAGTTCGGCGTCAAGCCCGACCTCGTACCGAGCGGCGAGCAGTCGGCCGCCGGGCTGCTGGACGACTGGCCGCCGTACGACCCGGTCTTCGACCCGATCGACCGGGTGTTCCTGCCGCGCGCCGACATCGCCACCGAGACGCTGGTGGCGGGTCTGATCGAGCTGGGCTGGGAGGTCGACGACGTGACCGCGTACCGCACGGTACGGGCCTCGCCGCCGCCCGCCGACACCCGCGAGGCCATCAAGGGCGGCGGCTTCGACGCGGTGCTCTTCACCTCGTCGTCGACCGTGCGGAACCTGGTCGGTATCGCGGGCAAGCCGCACAACGTGACGGTGATCGCCTGTATCGGCCCCGCGACGGCGAAGACCGCCGAGGAGCACGGCCTGCGCGTCGACGTCCTGTCGCCCGAGCCGTCGGTGCACAAGCTCGCCGAGGCGCTCGCCACCTTCGGCGCGCAGCGCCGCGAGGCGGCCAAGGAGGCGGGCGAGACCGTCACCAGGCCGAGCGAGCGACGTCCCGGAAGCCGCAGACGGCGCACCACCTGAGCGGGTCGCGGTACTGACTCATGGTCCCGGCCGCTGTGGCGGCCGGGACCATCATCAGTCCCGGCTCACGCGCACCTGAATCACGCAGACGTGAAGCGTGCAGACTTGAAGCACGCACGTGAAGCACGCATACGTGAATTACGCATACGTGAATTACGCATACGTGAATTACGCATACGTGAATGACGCACCTGACGACGCAAGAGGCCACTGACGATGACTGTGTACGGCTCTTTCCCCGCTTCGCGCCCGCGCCGGCTGCGGGTGAATCCCGCGATGCGGCGGATGGTCGCCGAGACCCGGCTCCACCCGGCGGACCTGATCCTCCCCGCCTTCGTACGGGAGGGAGTCGCCGAGCCCGTCCCCATCTCGGCGATGCCGGGGGTCGTCCAGCACTCCCTGGACAGCCTGCGCAGGGCCGCGGCCGAGGCGGTCGCCGCCGGCGTCTCGGGGATCATGCTCTACGGCGTTCCCGAGGACGCCAAGAAGGACGCCGTCGGGACGGCCGGCACCGACCCCGACGGAATCCTCCAGGCCGGGATCCGCGCAGTGCGGGAGGAGGTCGGCGACGAGCTGATCGTCATGTCCGACCTGTGCCTCGACGAGTACACGGACCACGGCCACTGCGGTGTGCTGGACCAGCAGGGCCGGGTCGACAACGACGCGACGCTGGAGCGGTACGCGGAAATGGCGCAGGTCCAGGCCGACGCCGGGGCCCACATGGTGGGCGCCAGCGGCATGATGGACGGCCAGATCGGCGTCACCCGCGAGGCGCTCGACGCCATCGGCAGGGAGGACGTGTCGATCCTCGCGTACACGGCGAAGTACTCGTCGGCCTTCTACGGCCCCTTCAGGGAGGCCGTCGGCTCCTCGCTCAAGGGCGACCGCAAGACGTACCAGCAGGACCCCGCCAACGCGCGCGAGGCGATGCGCGAGCTGGCGCTCGACCTGGAGGAGGGCGCCGACATGGTGATGGTCAAGCCCGCCCTGCCGTACCTGGACATCCTGGCGCGCATCGCCGACGAGGCGAACGTGCCGGTCGCCGCGTACCAGATCTCCGGCGAGTTCGCGATGATCGAGGCGGCGGCCGAGAAGGGCTGGATCGACCGCGACGCCGCGATCATGGAGACCCTGACGGGGATCAAGCGCGCGGGCGCGGGCACGATCCTGACGTACTGGGCGACGGAGGTCGCACAGAAGCTGGGGCGCTGAGACTGGCCGCTGCTGTGCCTCGAAGGCTGTGTTCTCGCCGCTGTAGATGATGTCGGCGCCGGGGCCCGCGATCATCGCGGGGACGGCCATGATGCCGCCGTCGACGTGGTCGGCGCTCTGTGACGCCGCCCAGGCCCCCGTACGTTCCAGACAGTGGTGGGGTGTCCGGCGCGTACGAAGGCGGCGGCGAGCGCGGAGCCCATCGTGCCGAGGCCGAGGACGAGGACGGTCACCGGGGTGAGGGTGGAGGTTGAGCGTCCCCGGAGTTGCCGGGCGCTTCACCAGGTGAGCGCGAGGTCCATGGTGCTCTGCCAGTAGCTGACGGCCGCGCTGTCGTCGATGTGGGAGCCGGCCGGGAGGCTGAGCGTGGTG
Organism: Streptomyces sp. 150FB; assembly: GCF_000818195.1. Taxonomy (GTDB): domain Bacteria; phylum Actinomycetota; class Actinomycetes; order Streptomycetales; family Streptomycetaceae; genus Streptomyces. Next base: position 5,464,072 of record NZ_JTHL01000001.1, read on the forward strand.
CCGTCGCCGACCGAGCCCTCTCCGTCGCGGGCCGCGAAGAAGACGCCGAGCTGCTTGGCGGTACGGCCGTGGGTGCCGCTGCCGTCGCCCGAGGACATGAGGATCGAGGCGTAGGCGGTCTGGCCGGGGGAGAGGCTGACCACGGCCTGCGGGACGCTCTCGCGTATGACCTGGGTGGCGGCCTGGTCCTGGTCGAAGCGCAGGAACGGGGCGTTGTACGCGTCGCAGGTCTTGCTGCCGGTGTTGGTGGCCGTCAGCAGCATGTGGTTGATGGGACGCTCGACCTTCACGACGGCGAGCTTGACGGAGCCGGCGCCGCAGGACGAAGTGGCGCTGCTGCTCCCGTTGCCGCTGCCCTTGCCGGTCTTGCTGCCGCCGCTGCTCTTGCTTCCCGTGCTGACCTTGCTGCCCGAGCCGCCTGCCTGCTGCGTGCCGCTGTTGCCGGAGCCGTTCTTCTGCGGGGCCTGCGTGCCGGCCGCGTCGGGCGCGGTGTCCGTCTTCTTCGTGTCAGCGGCGGTCGTGGTCGCCGGGGTGCCGGTGGTGGAGATCTTGGCCGCTCCGGCTCCCCCGGCGTCCTGTACGCCCTCGCCGTTTCCGCAAGCGGTGAGGGCGAGGGTGGAGAGGAGCGCGGTGGCGGTGAGGGCGGCGGCGCGGTTACGGATGCTGCGCATGGCGGATTCTCCTGAGGGTGAGGGCGGGTTCCGAAAGTGGTGGAAGCGGGCGGGAAGGCTGATCGCCTGACAGGTGATCAGTGCCGTTCGTCCGGCGCTGCACCTACCTTGCGGGGCGGGGCCGAACGGCGGCAATCCACAAGGGACAATGGGGGATGCTGGAACGCTTGAACATGCCCTGACCTGGGAGTGCACGCTCTCCCTGGAACGCGTTCCTGGAATACACACGGAGGGAACCAGCGGGTGGCGAGTACCGAGGCCGAGGCTTTCGCTGAGCTTCTGAGGGATCTGAAGGACCGCTCGGGGCGCAGCTACGGTGTCCTCGCCGGGAAGCTGCACGTGAGTACGTCCACGCTGCACCGTTACTGCAACGGGGACGCCGTGCCCGCTGAGTTCGGCTCTGTGGAACGGCTGGCGCGGCTGTGCGGTGCGACGAGCGGCGAACTCCTGGAGCTGCACCGGCGGTGGATCATCGCGGACGAGGCGAGACGCAGGGCGCGGGTGGACAAGGCCGACAAGGCGGCCCCGGAGGCGGAGCCCGTACCGGAGCCCGAGCCCGAGCCCGTACCGGTGCCCGTATCCGTATCCGCTTCGGAGTCCGTACCCGCTTCGGAGCCCGAGCCGCTGCCCGTCGTGGATTCCGAAGCCGAGGCCGAGCCGGGCGCGCCTGCCCGGCCCAGGGTGAAGCGCCTCCGGTTCCTGCTCGCCGCCGTCGCCGTGGTGGCCGTCGCTGTCCCCGCCGTCGTCTTCGGCAGCCGGATGGCCGGGCACCCCGCCGACGCGTCATCCGTCGCGGGAGGGCGTCAGGCGCGCGACGCGTCGCCGGGGCCTTCCGCCTCCCACAAGAAGGCGTCGCCGTCACCGTCGCCGTCCGTCTCGGCCTCCCGGTCCGGGAGCCCGAGCCCGTCGGTCACGCCCTCCCCGAGCGGGTCGCCCGCCGCCGGACACGCGTCAGGTGGCGGCGGTAAGGGGACGGGCAGCGCGGTCCCGGTGACCGTGGACACCCTGCCGTACGCCTTCGAGGACCCGTGCAGCCAGCACTACCTGATCAACCGGTCTGCGGACACCGTCCCGCCGCCACCCTCCGAGCAGGACGCGCCGACCTGGGTCGGCGCGCTCGGCGGGGTCGCGAGCGGCGGCCAGTACATCGCACTGACCGTGCAGGGGACCGGCAGCGAGACCGTGGTCCTCCAGTCGCTGCACGTGCACGTCGTGAGCACGGAAGCGCCGCTCGCCTGGACGGACTACGCGATGGGGGTCGGCTGCGGCGGGGCCGTCAACACGAAGTTCTTCAAAGTGAACCTGGACGCGGGCCGGCCCAGCGCCGTAGCGGGCGCGCAGCAGCGGGACTTCCCCTACAAGGTGAGCGAGTCCGACCCCGAAGTCTTCTACGTCCAGGCGGACACGTCGGCTCACTACGTGAACTGGTATCTGGAGCTTGACTGGTCCAGCGGCGACCGGCAGGGCACGCTGCGGGTGGACGACGGGGGCAAACCGTTCAGGACGAGCGGCTCCCAGGGCCGCCCGGCGTACGAGTACTGGGGCGGCGACACGGGCTGGGAGATCGCCCAGAAGGGGTGACTCATCCCGGCAGGCCCGGCCCGGAATCCGGGTCCGGCCCCGGGCCGGGCGCGGAGTCGGAATCGGAATCGGCACCGGGGCCGGACCCGGTGAGTGCGGCGGCGACGACCGCGGCCGGATTGTCGCGGTACACCGAGTGGCCGGCGCCCGCCACCACCGACCAGTCGAAGTCCCGCTTGACCCGCCGGAGGCGTTCGCCCTCCCCGCTTGTGAACGCGGGGTCGTTGCGCGGGTCGGCGGCCAGCACCGTGACCGGGCAGCCGGTCCCGGCGAGCGTCTTCTCGTACGACCACGGGAAGTTGTGCCGCAGGAAGCTTTCGGCGACATACGGACTCGTCTGTCGCGCCGCCTCGGCCTTCAGGAAGGCGTCCTCCGGGTGCCAGCCGGGGTTGGCGCGCAGGAGCGCCCCGGGATCTGTGACGCGCAGTTCGGCGTGTGTCTCGCGTACGAGGTCGTCGAGTCCCTCGTCGAGGGTGATGACGGGGTCGACGAGCAACAGGCGTTCCGTCCAGCCCGGCGCGGTGGCCGCCGCCGCCGCCGTGGCGACGACTCCGCCCAGCGAGTGCCCGACCACCAGGTCCCAGCCGGCGGCCCCCGGCGGTGTCAGGGCCAGTACGTCGGCGGCGAACCCGGCGATGTCGTAGCGCCGGGTGCGTGGTGCGTGACCGTGGCCCCTGAGGTCGGGGGCGCTGACCGACCAGCCGGCACATGCCAGTTCGTCGGCCACCCGCCACCAGCAGGCCGCCGACGAGGTCAGTCCGTGCAGAAGCAGGGCCTGCCGGACCGGCGCCCGAGGGTGGTCCTGGAGGTGCGCCGGTTCCCATCGCAGTACGGGCAGGCGCACGGTCGTGGGGGACAGCTCTGACCGGTTCATGGCCGCATGCAACCACACGGCGGGTGCGGCCGGGCCACCGCCGTCGTCCTCAACGGGCTGACGCTCGGCACCCTGTGGGGCATGCCGCCGGCCACCTTCGTCGACGAACGGCTCGGCTGGCGCGCCGTGTTCTGGATCATCTCCGCACTGACAGTCGTCGCCGCGCTCCGGGCGCTCGCCGGATGCCCGAGTTCGCTCCGGGGGAGCGATCACCGCAGGTCGTCCCGGGGCTTGAGTGCCGGGTTCCGGGCCTCGGGTTTCGGGCTCCGGGTCTCGGGCCCTTCTTCAGTGGAGTGGGTGGTAGGGGGAAACCACCCTCCCTACCGAGACCCCCGCTGACGAGGAGAGATGGCTTTGTGTGACCGGCTTGCGCCAGAGCGTATTGACCGTTTAGCGTTCGGGACGTAAAGCAGCCCCGGCCGGTGCTACCAACACCGAACCGAGGCCTGACCAACGCATCGACGGAGCTCGACCGTGGCTTACGACAACTTTAGTGCTGCCCTGCGCACTCCCGCACATCCCCTGGCCAAGCCGGGGTACGGAAAGCGGAACGCGCCCGACCAACACCCGCGCGGCGAAGCGGATTTCGCACACCTGCGCACGAGGGAAGCGGCCGTCGCCGCGTACATCGACCGGCTGCCGGAGGGCACGGCGATCGGCTACAAGGCGCTGGCCGCGCACATCGCTGACTACGGTCAGCAGGCGTGCGGCAAGGCCCTCAACTTCCTTTCCGACGCGGGCCACTTACGCCGGATCAAGGAACACCTCCAGTTGGACGACAACACGTTCCGCTGGGTGACGCACACCTTCTTCTCCCGGACGCCGAGGGAGGACGACTGGTGGAGGCGCCTGGTTGACGGCATGCGCGGCATCGACCTCACCGAGCAGGAACGGGAGGCGCGGCAGGCGCGGGAGGCGATCGAGACGGCGTTGGGCGCGGGTGCGCCGGGTGCGCCGGATGCGCCGCCGGTCCCGGACTCCCCGGCGCCCGTACCCGTACCCGTACCCGCACCTGCTCCCGAGCCCGAGCCCGAGCCCGAGCCCGAGCGCGCGTCCGCGCCCGTGACCTCCACCGCCTATCGCGCGCTCCAGCGGCTCGGCCGCGCCGAACCCCGTATGACGCTGTCCGCCGCCGAGTGCGCCGCCCTGGAACCGCTGGCCGCGCAGTGGCTGGCGCGCGGTGCGAGCCAGGAACACCTCACGCGCTCGCTGACCGAGGGGCTGCCGCACCCCCTGCACAGTCCGGGCGCGATCGCCCGGACACGACTGGAGAAGAAAATGCCACCCGAGCCCATTCAGGAGCGTGCCCACGTGAACTACGCGGTGATGGTCTGCGCGAGCTGCGAAGTCCCCGACAACGTCTCCCCGCTGACCAGGGGCATCTGCGACGACTGCCGCGAAGACATGTCCGCCTACGAAGCGGCCGAGGAGGCGGAGGTGACCCCGGGCCACGTCCCCGACACCTTCCGCCGCGTCCCGGCCCAGGTGGACACCGCCCGCCGCGCCGACGAGGCGCGGGCGGCCGGGGGGCTGAGGTCCCGCGCCTCCGGGCGCTGACCCGCCCTGCGCGGAGCTCCCGCAATACAGATCGCAACAAACTATCGTAGAGGTGGATCCGTGATTTCTTGCATCGAAAGGCGGCCAGTCATGGCGCGCGTCACTGTCGAGATCGATGAGGAGTTCCTCGCCGACATCCGTGCCAGATTCCGTGTGGAGACGGACGAGGCCGCTGTCCGGGCTGCCGTGGTGGATGCGGCGAAGTACCAGCGGCGTCAGGAGTTTTTTGACGCGATTGACAGCGGAACGGTCGACCTGACCTACGATTCGCGGAACGATCACGGACACGGTAGGTCAGCGGCGTGAGTGATCGCTACCTGGTCGACAAGTCCGCGCTCGCCCGGCGCGGCAAGCCGGCCGTCCGGGAAGTTTTCGCGGATCTTCATCAACGGGGTCTGCTGTGCATCAGTGGCGCAGTGGCTGTAGAGATCCTGTACTCCGCCAGAAACGGGGCCGAAGCGGGATGGATGCGGCGCTGGTTATCCGGATTCGACTACCTCCCGTGTCCGGACGAGGTCTGGGATACCGCCTTGGAGACTCAACGCAAGGCGACCGAGCGAGGGAACCACAGGGCGCTGTCCCTCGCAGACCTACTGATCGCGTCCACCGCCGAGCGGCACAAGGTCACGGTCCTGCACTACGACGAGGACTACGACCAGATCGCTGAGATCACGGGCTATCCGAGCCGCTGGGTGGCAGAACCAGGGACGGCGGACACGAAGGGGTAGGGCGGAACGGACGCCGGGTTGGGCGTTGTCCCGCCCCTCCCGGCGTCCGGTCGGTCAGGTCCAGAGGGTCAGAGGCTGTCGGGGGCGCGGATGCCCAGGAGTTCCAGGCCCTGGCGGAGTGTGCGTGCCGTGATGTCGCAGAAGAAGAGGCGGTTCTCCGTCACGGCCGGCGGGTTGTTCTCGTCCAGCGCCTTGCACTGGTCGTAGAACGTCGAGAAGTGCGAGGCCAGTTGGTACAGGTACGCGGCGAGCTTGTGCGGCTCGTACGTCGACACGACCTCCGCCAGCGTCTCGCCGAACTGGTCGACGAACAGCCCCAACGCCCGCTCCGCCGGAGCGAGTTCCAGCTCCGGGTGGGCAACCGGCCGGGCGTCGCCCGCCCTGCGCAGGATCGACCGGGCGCGCGCGTACGCGTACTGGAGGTACACGCTCGTGTCGCCGGTGAGCGAGACCATCTGGTCGAGGTCGAACTTGTAGTCGCGGCTCGCCGACGTCGACAGGTCCGCGTACTTCACGGCGCCGATCCCGACCTGGACACCGCGCTCGGCGATCTCCGGCTCCGAGAGCTGCTCCCGCTTGTCCTTCTCGCGCACGACGGCCGTGGCCCGCTCGACCGCCTCGTCCAGCAGGTCCACCAGCCGTACGGTCTCGCCCTCACGGGTCTTGAACGGCTTGCCGTCCTTGCCGAGGACCGTGCCGAAGGCCAACTGGACCGCCTTGACACCGTCGCCCAGCCAGCCCGCCCTGCGCGCCGTCTCGAAGACCATCTTGAAGTGCAGCGCCTGCCGGGCGTCCACCACGTACAGCAGGGTCGTCGCGTCCAGGTTCCGCACCCGGTCGCGGATCGCCGAGAGGTCCGTGGCGGCGTAGCCGTACCCGCCGTTGCTCTTCTTCACGATCAGCGGTACGGGATCGCCGTCCGGGCCCTTGACGTCGTCGAAGAAGACACACAGCGCGCCCTCGGAGCGGACGGCGACGCCCGTCTCCTCCAGGATCCGGCAGGTCTCTTCGAGCATGTCGTTGTAGCCGGACTCACCGACGATGTCCTCGTCGTGGATCTCCATGTCCAGCTTGTCGAAGACGGAGTAGAAGTAGATCTTCGACTCGTCCACGAACCGCTGCCAGTGCGCCCGCGTCTGCTCGTCGCCCGACTGGAGCGCCACCACCCGGTCACGCGCGCGTTCCTTGAACTCCTGGTCGGAGTCGAAGGCGGCACGCGACGCCTTGTAGATACGGTCGAGGGCCGACATGGCGCTCTCGCCGTCGACCGCCCCGTCCTCGTGGTCCAGCTCGTGCGGGTGCTCGATCAGGTACTGGATGAGCATCCCGTACTGGGTGCCCCAGTCGCCGATGTGATGGCGCCTGATCACCTTCTCGCCGGTGAACTCCAGCAGCTCGACCATCGCGGCGCCGATCACGGCGGACCGGAGGTGGCCGACGTGCATCTCCTTCGCGACGTTCGGCTGCGCGTAGTCGATGACGGTCGTGCCCGGCTGCTCCGCGTACGGCACACCCAGCCGCTCGTCGGCGGCGCGGGCCGCGAGGGTCTCGGTGATCGCCCGGTCGGTGACGGTGACATTGAGGAAGCCGGGTCCGGACACCTCGATGTCCTTGATCACGTCATTGGCGGCGAGGGCCGCGACGACCCGCGTCGCCAGCTCACGCGGATTGCCCTTGAGCTGCTTCGCCAGCGCCAGGATCCCGTTGGCCTGGAAGTCCGCCCGGTCGCTTCGTCGCAGCAGCGGGTCGGCGGCACCGGCCTGCGGCAGAGCCGCCGACAGGGCGTCCGCGATGCGCTGATCGACGGTCGAAGCGAGGGAAGTGACCGGAGCCATGGGATCGGTGCCATTCCTGTTGTGGGGTGAGGTGTGCTGAGTCAGGTCTGTTGGACGGGTGGCCAATCGTCCTCAGTATCCCATGGGGCAACAAGTCGTTTTCGCATCGCCGGACGGACCTGGGACAATGGCAGTCGCCGATTTTGTGGGGCGTAGCAGAGAGAAGGACGTGCCGACCGTGGCTCAGAGCACCGAGACCGACTGGGTCTCCCGTTTCGCTGACGATGTCATCGCCGAATCGGAGCGACGTGCGCCCGGTACGAAACCCGGTTCCGGTTCCGGTCCCGACTCCGCCCCCGTCATCGTCGTCGCCTCGGGAATCTCCCCCTCGGGCCCGGTCCACCTGGGCAACCTCCGCGAGATCATGACCCCGCACCTGGTCGCCGACGAGATCCGCAGGCGCGGGTACGAGGTCAGGCACCTGATCTCGTGGGACGACTACGACCGCTACCGCAAGGTCCCGAACGGCGTGCCCGGCATCGACGCCTCCTGGGCCGAGCACATCGGCAGGCCGCTCACCTCGGTCCCCGCCCCGGCGGGCTCCCCGTACCCGAACTGGGCCGAGCACTTCAAGGCGGCGCTGACCGATTCGCTGGCTGAGCTGGGCATCGAGTACGACGGGATCAGCCAGACCGAGCAGTACACGGCCGGGACCTACCGCGAGCAGGTCCTGCACGCGATGAGGCACCGCGGCGACATCGACGCGATCCTCGACCGCTACCGGACCAAGGACAAGCCCAAGAAGCAGCCGCAGAAGCAGGGGCAGAAGAAGGTCGAGGAAGCCGAGCTGGAGGCCGCCGAGGGCTCCGGCGCCGCCGACGAGGACGACGGGGGCAGCGGCGCGTCCGGCTACTACCCGTACAAGCCCTACTGCGGCGGCTGCGGCAAGGACACCACCACCATCACGTCGTACGACGACGAGACGACGGAGCTGTCCTACACCTGCGCCGAATGCGGCTTCGCCGAGACCGTGCTGCTGAGCGAGTTCAACCGCGGCAAGCTGGTCTGGAAGGTCGACTGGCCCATGCGCTGGGCGTACGAGGGTGTGGTCTTCGAGCCGTCCGGTGTCGACCACTCGTCGCCGGGGTCCTCGTTCGTCGTCGGCGGCCAGATCGTGCGCGAGATCTTCGGCGGCGACCAGCCCATCGGCCCGATGTACGCCTTCGTCGGCATCTCCGGCATGGCGAAGATGTCGTCGAGCAAGGGCGGGGTGCCGACGCCCGCCGACGCCCTGAAGATCATGGAAGCGCCGCTGCTGCGCTGGCTGTACGCGCGGCGCAGGCCCAACCAGTCCTTCAAGATCGCCTTCGACCAGGAGATCCAGCGGCTGTACGACGAGTGGGACGCGCTGGAGCGCAAGATCGCGGACGGCTCCGTGCTGCCGGCGGACGCCGCCGCGTACGCGCGGGCGACCGGTACGGCGGGCGGCGAGCTGCCGCGTACGCCGCGCCCGCTGCCGTACCGCACGCTCGCCTCCGTCGTGGACATCACGGCGGGTGCCGAGGAGCAGACGCTGCGTATCCTCAGCGATCTCGACCCGGAGCACCCGCTGACCTCGCTGGACGAGGCGCGGCCGCGCCTCGACCGCGCGGAGAACTGGATCACCACCCAGGTGCCGGCCGAGGCCCGCACTGTGGTGCGTGCCGAGCCCGACCACGAGCTGCTGACGTCGCTGGACGAGCAGGCGCGCGAGTCGCTGCGGCTGCTGGTCGACGGGCTGGACAGCCACTGGTCGCTGGACGGGCTGACGACCCTCGTCTACGGCGTGCCGAAGACGATCGCTGGGCTGGAGCCCGACGCCAAGCCGACGGCCGAGCTGAAGGTCGCGCAGCGGACCTTCTTCGCGCTGCTCTACCGGCTGCTGGTGGGGCGTGACACCGGGCCCCGGCTGCCCACGCTGCTGCTCGCCGTGGGGGCCGACCGGGTACGGAAGCTGCTGGGCGCCTGAGCTGTCGCGGGGGCGCGTTCTCTACGTACGTACGTACATACGCCGCCGACGGGTCCGGGAGGACTCGTCGGCGGCGTTTGTGTGTACGGGTGTGTGTGTCCGTGGCGCGGTGTGGGCCGTTACGCGATGTGCTCGTTCTCGGCGGCGTCCATCTCGCGCTGGAAGCGGACCTTGAAGTCCCGCAGATAGCCGCGCAGGGACGACTCCGTCAGCGGGCCGCCGGTGCGGCCCGTGATGCCGTACAGGTCCATCAAGTACAGGCCGAACTGGCGGGCGTTGGGGAAGTCCTGGTGCTCGCTGACGTACTTGCGGAAGGCGTTGAAGTACGCCTCGTTCCGGCTGAGGTCGTCGGGCAGCCCGGGGAGCGGCAGTTCGTCGGACTCCTGGCCGGGAGGCATCGGGATGTCACCCTGGCCGGCTTCCGGCGGGAGCTGGCCTTCGTCGGGGACCTCGACGTAGTTCCGCTGCTCGGGGACCGGTACTTGGTACGGGCCCTCCCTGCGCTGGCCCTGGAGGCTGCCGGGGGCGCCGCCGAGCGGGCGGGTACGGTTCCCCGCCCCGTACGGCACGGTCACGGCGCCGGGGTCGAGGGGCTCGTCACCGTAGGCCGGGTTGTACGTGCCCTCGTAGACACCGTCGGGTACGACCTGGGGCGCGGCGAACCAGGGGCTCACCGGGTTCGCTCCGGGGGCCTCGGGGACTTCCTGGGGCTGCGGTTGGGGCTGGGGCTGGGACTGGGGGCCCGGGACCTGCTGGGGCTGAGGCTGGGCCTGGCCCTGCTGCTGCGGGCCCTGCTGCTCCACGTACTGTGCCTGCTGCATCTGCTGCATCTGCTGCGGCTGTTGCTGCTGTATCTGCTGGGGCATGGGCTGGAACTGGCCCTGGTTCTGGCCGTTCCGGCCCTGCTCCGGCCCTTGCTCCTGCGCCTGGCCTTGTTCCTGCTGCTGTTGCTGTTCCTGCTGCGCCGGGCCGGCGGGTATCTCGCCCTGCCCCTGCGGGAGTTCGGCCAGCACGGGTATCGGTCCCGCGGGCAGCAGCATGGGTTCGACCCCGGCGGCGGCCAGTCCGGCGGCCGCGGTGTCGGCGAGCGGTACGCCGAATTTCGCGAGCCGCAGCGGCATCATCGACTCGATCGGGGCCTTGCGGCGCCAGTTGCGGCCGAATCGGGCCTGGAGGCGCGACTGGTAGATCAGCCGGTCCTGTTCGAGCTTGATGACCTGCTCGTAACTGCGCAGCTCCCACAGCTTCATCCGGCGCCACAGCAGGAACGTCGGTATGGGGGAGAGCAGCCAGCGGGTGAGGCGCACGCCCTCCATGTGCTTGTCGGCGGTGATGTCCGCGATCCGGCCGACCGCGTGGCGCGCGGCCTCGACGGCGACGATGAAGAGCAGCGGAATGACCGCGTGCATGCCGACGCCCAGCGGGTCGGGCCAGGCGGCGGCGCCGTTGAAGGCGATGGTGGCGGCCGTGAGGACCCAGGCCGCCTGCCGGAGCAGCGGGAACGGGATACGGATCCACGTCAGCAGGAGGTCGAGCGAGAGCAGCACGCAGATGCCCGCGTCGATACCGATCGGGAAGACCAGCGAGAAGTTCCCGAAGCCCTTTTCCAGGGCGAGTTCGCGAACAGCGGCGTACGACCCCGCGAAACCGATCGCGGCGATGACCGTCGCGCCGGTGATCACGACCCCGATGAGTATTCGGTGCGTGCGTGTTAGCTGTATCGCGGCCACGCGCGGCCCCTCCCGTATTCGGTGTCAGGTACTCGACTACTCGACATCTGGCGGGCACAGCCTGGCACATGTGTACGGACGGTGTGGCGTGGGGAGGGTGGAGGGTTGTGGAAAAGCGTGGAAACCGGTCCGACCCGCCCCGGATTTGACCGGGCCCGACGCCGAACTACTCAGCTTTGGCAGAGCTTTTGCTGGGCGACGGCGAGGGGGAGTGCGACGGCGAGGCGGAGTGTGAGGGGGAGTGCGACGGCGACGCCGAAGAGCCCTTCCCCGATCCGCCGCCGGTGGCCGATCCCGCCCCGGACCCCGCGCTCGACCCTGATCCAGATCCTGATCCCGATCCGGACCCGGCGCTCGACCCTGATCCCGCGCCCGACCCGGTGCCCAGGCCGGCCGCCGCGATGGACGCCACCGCCTCCTTGGACGCCGTGATGGCGTCCTTCGTCACGTCGCTGACGCTCGGGGTCTTCTCGCCCGCGTAACCGGCGCCGTTGTAGTTCAGGGTGAGCACTGCGTTCTCCGTACGGGCCACGATCGTCGCGTACGAGAAGTCGGTGCCGGTCTTCTTGAGCGTGTACGTGACGAGAGTCGCCTCGTTGCCGATTCCGGTCGACGGGCCCGTCTTGAGGTCCTTGGCGCCCTCGGCGGTCTTCGCGTCGGCGACCTCCTGCGTGTACTGCTTCCCGGCCCGCGCCGCGCCGCTGCCCAGCGACTGGTCGGAGTCGTAGCGCGAGATGGTGATGTCGAGCCAGCGGTACTGCGAGCCCTTGACACCCTTGTCGTCCAGACCGTTCCAGGAGCAGCTACCGCGCTTGGAGATGTCGTTGGACTTGCCGGGCGTACCGCCCTTGAGCTTGGCCTTCGGCACGAGGTCGCCGATCGTCCCGGAGCTCAGCGCCTGGCAGGCCTCGGGCAGCGTCTTGTACTTGGCGGGCGCGACCAGCGCCTCCCCCTTGGCGCTCGGGGTGGCCGAGTCGGCGCTGTCCTTGCTGTCGGAGTCCGAGGAGGACGAGCAGCCGGCGACGACGAGCATCACCGGAACGGCTGCGCAGGCGAGGAGGCGGGGGAGTCGCGAGGCTGATCGGTGCATGGTTCCTTCAGTGCGGGTCGGCTTGAGCGGCGGCTCGGGCGGTCAATCGGCTCGGGCGGTCGGCTCATCGGCTTGTCGTACGGTTCCGAGCGGCCACGGTAACCGCCATGCCGGCTTCGCGGCGCCCGGGTGCGTACTCCGTCCCCGGACGGCGACCGGTCGGGGACGGGTGAGCGACGGCTCATTCGTTGAGCTGATCGCCCAGCTCTTTGGCCAGTGCCTGCGCTTTGTCCTGCATGTTCTTGCTGTCGGGGATCACCGAGGAGACGGCGGGCTGCTCGGTGTACCGGAGGGTCACGATGACATTCGATGTGCGGAAGACCACGCTCACCGTGCGGTAGTCCATGGCCGCTCCGGACGACGTGAGTACGTCGTTCAGGAACGCGGCGTTCCCGAGTCCGTCCAGCAGGCGCGGTTCGAGCCCGGGGGTCGTGGGGCTCTCCGTCGACGCGTCCGAGCCGGGCGGTGGCGTGCTGGGGGCGGTGGGCGTGGTCGGGGTGCTCGGGGTGCTCGGGGTGATCAGCTTCACGCCTGAGCCGGGCTGGGCGAGCGTGTGCGGGTTGGTCCCCGTGGCGGTCCCCGTACCTGTGCCCGTACCCGTCCCCGTACCGCTTCCGGTGGCCGCACCCGCGTCGGTCGGCGTGGGCGTCGCTGTCGGCGTCGGCGTGGCGGTGGAGGGGGTCGGCAGGTGAGCCGCGATCTCCTTCTCCGTGTAGATGTCCTGCGCCTGGCTGTCGTCGCTCACCGTCGGGTCGTACGACACGACACGCTCGATGTCGAGCGCCAACTGGTGCGAGGCGTCGGGGGCGTCGGCCTTCCAGCTACAGCCGACCCGGCGGTTGGTGTCGTACGTCACGGCCGGTGTGCCCGCGTAGACCTTCTCCTGCTGGTCGGCGGGCAGCGAATCGGCCCCGGGCAGCAGGTTCTTGAGGGCGGAGAGCGGTACGGAGCCGCAGGGCTCGGGGAGCGTGCGGTACCTCCCTGGCGGAGCGGCCGACACGCTGGGCTGGCCGGCCTTGGCGTCGATGCCTGCGCCGCTGTCGTCGCTGCCGGACGTACAACCGGCGACACACGCCACGAGGAGCGCGGCCAGGCCGGGGACGTAAGCCTTTCGCGCCAATCGCTGCACGGTCCCGGGCTCCCTTCTTCACGGGGGTTCCGCACGGGGTGCCGCGCGAAAACTGCTTGCCGCCGGATGACGGTCGATGGACACAATGTCTACCGCACGCACTGCCGTCGACGCTGGTCGGCCGTCTCTTCTGACGGTACTGGTTCCGGTATTTGCGTTATCTGGTTATGTGGGGGAATTGAGGGCTTATGTCGTACGTGGAGATCCCGGGCGCGAACGTCCCGATCCGTATGTGGGCCGACCCGGCGACCGTCGAGGGCGCCGCGATGCAGCAGTTGCGCAATGTCGCCACCCTGCCATGGATCAAGGGCCTGGCAGTAATGCCGGACGTGCACTACGGCAAGGGCGCGACGGTCGGTTCAGTGATCGCCATGCACGGCGCGGTCTGTCCGGCGGCGGTCGGCGTCGACATCGGCTGCGGAATGTCGGCGGTCAGGACGTCGCTCACCGCCAACGACCTGCCCGGCGACCTGTCCCGGCTGCGCTCCGGCATCGAGCGGGCGATCCCGGTGGGGCGAGGGCTGCACGACGAGATGGTGGACGCGGAGCGGCTGCTCGGGGACCGGCCGGCGGGGGACGGGGCGCTCGGGGGCGGACCGCTCGCGGGCGGACCGCTCGGGGGCGTGGCGACGGGCTGGGACGACTTCTGGGGGCAGTTCGACGGAATCGCGGACGCGGTCAAATTCCGTCAGGAACGTGCCACGAAGCAGATGGGAACGCTGGGCGGAGGCAACCACTTCATCGAATTCTGCCTGGACGAGTCGGATTCGGTCTGGCTGATGCTGCACTCCGGCTCCCGGAACATCGGCAACGAACTGGCCGAATACCACATCGGTGAGGCCAGGAAGCTGCCGCACAACCAGGATCTGGTCGACCCCGACCTGGCCGTGTTCGTCGCCGACACCCCGGAGATGCGGGCGTACCGCAACGATCTCTTCTGGGCGCAGGAGTACGCGAAGCGCAACCGCGCGGTCATGATGGGGCTCTTCCAGGACGTCGTCCGCAAGGAGTTCAAGAAGGCCGCGGTCAGCTTCGAACCGGTCATTTCCTGCCACCACAACTATGTGTCGGAGGAGCGGTACGACGGGATGGACCTGCTCGTCACGCGTAAGGGCGCGATCCGCGCCGGGAGCGGCGACTTCGGCATCATCCCGGGCTCCATGGGCACCGGGTCGTACATCGTCAAGGGCCTCGGGAACGCCGCGTCGTTCAACTCCGCCTCGCACGGGGCCGGCCGCAGGATGAGCCGGAACGCGGCGCGCAAGCGGTTCACCACCCGGGACCTGGAGGAGCAGACGCGGGGCGTGGAGTGCCGTAAGGACGCCGGTGTCGTGGACGAGATCCCGGGCGCCTACAAGTCGATCGAGAAGGTCATCGACCAGCAGCAGGACCTGGTCGAGGTCGTCGCGAAGCTCAGGCAGATCGTCTGCGTGAAGGGCTGAGGGCCCTCCGCGTGAAGGGCTGAAGGTAAGAAGACGAATGGCTGAGAACGTATGAACGGACCTGGTGATTCCGCTTCCGTCCGGAACACCTCGCTGCCGCCGGGCTCGCTCGGCACCGTCCCCTGGGCGGAGCTGAGCCACAACTACGGCACGGCGGCGGACGTTCCCGCGCTGTTCGAGGCGATCGCGGGCCCCGACGCCGAAGCGGCGGTGGACGCCTGCGACGAACTGACCAACTCCCTGTACCACCAGGGCGGCTGGGTCTGCTCGGCGGCGACGGCGGCGCTGCCGTTCGTGTACGCGCTCGCCGGGGACCCACGGGTGGTCCCGCGTGTCGAGCTGGTGGACCTCGCGGGTTCGCTGGCCCTGACGGCCCGGGTCGCCCAGCCACGCCACGTCGACGAGGGCTGGCCGGAGGCCTGGCGCCGCGAGCGGTCCGCCGGGCTCTCTCTGCTCACCGACGCCGACCCCCGGATGCGCAGGGCGGCGGTCGACCTTCTCGCCGACGGCGACGGCCGGGACGAGGCCAATCTGCCGTACGTGCTGGAGCGCGCGCGACGCGACGAGGACATTCCCACGCGCCTGCACGCCGTGCGTGCCCTGGGCTCCGTCGCCGTACCGGACACGCCGGGAGCGGGGGACGTACGGGTGCTCCTCGGCGACCTGATCGCGCACGCGGGCCCGGCCGGGCAACTCTCGGCGATCCACGCGCTGTCCGGTCTTGACCGGCGCGCACCGGCCCGCCACCTCGGACTGATGCTGGACATCCTGACGACCCCCGGCATCGGGGCCGAGCTGGAGCCGGGCTGGGCCGAGTGCGACGTCGACCGGATCGCGCGGCAGATCGTCGGCACCAGCTACCAACTGCTCGCGCGCGAGCGGGACCAGCCGTCCGAACCGGCCCCGGCCGCAGTCGAGTTCGTGGTCCGGCTGGCCCGCTCGTCCGCCGACGCGGACGTCCGGCACGCCGCGCTGACCCAGGCCGGCGCGCTGCTGTCCCGGTGGCGCTCCCCGACGCCCGTGCTGCTCCCCGTACTCGCCGAGTGCCTGGAGGACCCGGAGCCCGGGATCCGGGTGAGCGCCGCGTACCTCCTGGCCGCCGTCGGGCGGGCTGCCGCACCGTACGCGGACCGGCTCGCCGCGCACCTCGGGGACACCGGTCCTGACGGCGGGGCGGGCGACGGGCAGGGCGGAACCACCGTGGGCGACCACGCGCTGTGGGGACTGACCCGGCTCGGCGATTCGCGCTGCCTTCCGGGGCTGGTCGAGCGGCTGTACGCCAGGCGCGGGACGTTCGCCGCGCACGGCTCGTACGGCCGGGGCGACGTGTACCCCTGGTCGCTGCCGGGCTTCCACGAGGTGCTGACACCGCTGCGCGCGTACGCCGCCGTCCTGCTGCCCGGCATCCGCGCCGCGATGCGACACGCCTGGGAGGCGGGCGACCGGGCGGCGGGCCGCGCGTTCGCCCAACTCCTGGAGGCATGGGAGGAGGACGCGCTCCCGGCCCTCCCGGAACTCGTCGACCTGCTCACCGACCCGCGCTCCGGGCGCGCCGCCGTCCTCGCGATCGGGGCCGTCGGCGCGGGGGCCGCCGACGCCGGTCCCGCGCTGCGCCGTTACGCGGCGGACGCGACGGAGCCCGCCCAGAGGCGGCTCGCCGCGTGGGCGCTCTGGCGGGTGAGCGGGGAGGCCGGGGACGCGATCGAGGCGCTGTATCTGCTCGGGCCCGCGCTGGAGGACGAGGACGTGTTCCACGACACGATCCGGCGCCTCGGCGACCTCGGCCCGTTCGCCGGCGCCCACGCGAACCGGCTGCGCCTGCTGGCGGAGGACACCTCGACGGCGGCCTCCGACTCCTGGACCCGGATCGAGTCGGCCCGAGCCCTCTGGTCGGTGACGGGCGTGGTCGAGCCGAGCCTGTCGGTGCTGGAGGAGGCCGTCCTGCCCCTGGGGGAGGGCCGGTACCTCCCGCTGATGCTCCGCGCGGTCCGCTCCTTGGCCCGTATCGGCGCCGCCACTCCCGCCACCCGGGCCGCGCTCCGGGCGGCACGCGCGTATGACGGCAGGCTCGCGTACTTCGGCGGCTGGCGCGCCTTCACCGAGGACGAGGCGATCCGCGAGGCGATCCGCGAGGCGAGCGACGGACTGCCGGCGCGGGCGACGCCCACCGACGGCCGCTGAACGCCTCGTACCGCGCGGCCCGTTGAGGAAGTCAGCGCAAGCCGGGGAAGGACCGGAGTTCGGCGATCCTGAACAGGCGGGCCAGGACCAGATATCCGAGCACCATCGTCACCACACCGGCGGCGAGCGCGAGGCCCGTCTGCCAGGTGCCGTGGGTGTCCAGCGCGCCCGCGCTCGCGCGGGCCGCCGTCCAGGCGAGGGCCCCGGCGCAGCCGGCGGCCAGGACGAGCCTGGCGTACGTACCGGTCAGCCGGCGGCCGTCGATACGGCCGGCGAGGCGGCGCCGGAGCAGGTACGCGGTGAGCAGCATGCCCGCGCCGTAGGAGACGGCGTACGCGCCTGCCAGCTCGACAACGGCCCAGCGGGCGGGCAGCAGCAGATGGCAGACGACGGCGAGGGCGATGGTTCAAGGCGTTGATCCAGGTCGTCGTCCAGAACGGCGTACGGGTGTCCTCGAAGGCGTAGAAGCCGCGCAGCATGAGCGACTGCGCGGAGAAGGGGATCAGGCCGAGCCCCAGCGCCTGCAACATTTGTCCCAGCGGCCGTGCGGAAGCGGCGTCGGCCGTGCCGTGGGAGAAGAGCAGCGCGGCGATCTGCGGGCCCAGGGCGACGAAGAGGAAGGCCGCGGGGTCCTCGCGCAGGTCGGCCGTACGGCCCTGGGCGACCGCGCGGCTCATGCGCGGCAGGAGCGTGGTGATCAGCGACACGGTGATGATGGACTGGGGCAGCATCCAGATCGACTGCGCGTTGATATAGGCGGTGTTGCCCGCTCCGGCGGTCGGCAGCGCCTGGTCGGCGGCGTTGGCGAAGTTGGTGACCACGGTCAGTGAGACTTGGTTGACCAGGACGAACAGCAGCGTCCAGCGCGCGGCCCTGATGCTCGAACCGAGGCCGGTACGGCGCCAGTCGAAGCGCGGCCGCAGTCGCACGCCCGCAGCGCGGACGAACGGGATCAGCATCAGCGCCTGGAGGGCTATCCCGGACGTCGTGCCGATGCCGAGGAGCCGTATCTGTGTGTCGGTGATGTCCTGGACCCGGTCGGGGACGGTCATCAGGGCCAGGTAGCCGCCGAACATGGTGATCAGCACAAGGTTGTTGAGCACCGGGGTCCAGGTCATCGCCTTGAACTTGCCGCGTGCGTTGAGGACT
The DNA here is from genome assembly GCF_000818195.1 of Streptomyces sp. 150FB. Taxonomy (GTDB): domain Bacteria; phylum Actinomycetota; class Actinomycetes; order Streptomycetales; family Streptomycetaceae; genus Streptomyces. The sequence continues at coordinate 5,481,987 of NZ_JTHL01000001.1, forward strand.
TGGCCGAGGATGCCGAACAGGCCGTAGAAGAAGATCTGCGGGAGCAGGAAGCGGGCGAAGATCACGGTCAGCCGGTAGGCGTCATGGCTCTTCGCGGTGTCCGGCATGTAGAGGCCGACGATCTCGGGCGCCGCCCACACGGCGAGGACGGTGCCGCCGCCGAGCACGCACAACACCAGGGTGGCCAGGCGCTGTTCGTACGCGCGTCCGCCGTCGGAGTGCTCAAGTCGCGCGCGTACGAGCTGGGGTATGAAAACCGAGTTCAGCGCCCCGCCGACCAGCAGGGTGTAGATGCTGGTCGGCACGGTGTTGGAGGTGTTGTACGTACTGGCCAGCAGGCCGGTGCCCAGCGCGCCGACCCCGAGGATCTGCCGGATCAGCCCGGTGGCGCGGGACACCATGGTGGCCACCGCCATGGGGACCGGGCAGGTCAGAGTTCCCTGTGGACCTTGGTGTTGGAGGCCTGGGCGCGCGGCCTGACCACCAGCAGGTCGATGTTGACGTGGCTCGGGCGTGTGACGGCCCAGGTGATGGTGTCGGCCACGTCGTCCGAGGTGAGGGGCTCGGCGACGCCCTCGTACACCTTGGCGGCCCGCTCGGTGTCGCCGCGGAAGCGGGTGGTCGCGAACCCCTCGGTCCTGACCATGCCGGGCGCGATCTCGATGACCCGGACCGGGGTGCCGACGATCTCCAGCCGGAGGGTCTCGGCGAGGACGTGGGCGCCGTGCTTGGCGGCGACATAACCGGCGCCGCCCTCGTACGTCGCGTGCCCGGCGGTCGAGGACACCACGACGACCGTGCCGTCGGCGCTCGCGGTGAGGGCGGGCAGCAGGGCCTGGGTGAGGTTCAGCGTGCCGATGACGTTGGTCTCGTACATCTGCCGCCAGTCCTCGGGCGACCCGGTGGCCACGGGGTCCGCGCCGAGCGCGCCGCCGGCGTTGTTGACCAGTACTTCCACCGAGGGGCCCCCGGGCAGAGCGGCGAGGTGCGCGGCGAAGGCGTCGACAGCGGGGCGGTCGGTGACATCGAGGGTGTACGCGGTGGCCGCGTGGCCCGCGCCGGTGATCTTGGCGGCGAGCGCCTCGATACGGTCCTTGCGGCGGGCGGTGACGACCACGTGGTAACCGGCGGCCGCGAGCTGCCGCGCGGTGGCTTCGCCGATGCCGCTGCTCGCCCCTGTGACAACGGCGACGGGTGCGACGGGTGCGACAGGTGCGTCGGCTGTGGCCGAGCTGTCGGCGGAGGTCATGACGTACTCCTCGTGCAGGTGATCGATGCGCGGATGATCGATGTACTTCCAGGATAGGCAGCGGTGAGGAGCAGGTCAGTGGCCCCGGGGTCCGTACATGATGAGCCCCATGCCGACCAGAGAGATGAGGGCGCCCGTGACGTCCCAGCGGTCCGGGCGGTAACCGTCGGCGACCACGCCCCAGACGATCGAGCCCGCGACGAAGACCCCGCCGTACGCGGCGAGAATGCGGGCGAACTGGCCGTCCGGCTGGAGCGTGGCGACAAAGCCGTACACGCCGAGCGCGATGACTCCGGCGCCGATCCAGATCCAGCCGCGGCCGCCGTGGGAGCCGTCGCCGCGCACCCCTTGCCAGACGAGCCAGGCGCCGCCGATCTCGAAGAACGCGGCGAGGATGAAGAGGATGGCGGAGCGCAGGACGAGCATGGGCACAGCGTGCCACGCGCCCGACCGGGGGCCGATGTCGGACAAGGGGGCTCAGGTCGCCTGGGGACCGGCGGCGGCCGGGGCGTCGCCGAATTCGCGTACGGCGTCGGCGACGATCGCCGCGAGCCTGGCGTGGTGCGCGCCGCGCCAGTAGACCCGATGGCACGCCAGGCACTGCGCGAAGACGTCGTACGTCTGCCGGGTGCCGTGCTCCAGATGGTCGCGCACGGTCTCCTTGTCGGCGGGACCGAGGTCACCGTTGCAGGCGGTGCAGCGGGTCCAGGGCGCGAGAGGGGGCGCGAAGCGTTCCAGTACGTCTCTGAGCTGGGCGTCGGGCCGGTCGCTGTAGATGTACGCCCCGGCCCAGATCTCCCGGCGCCGCAGCAGCCCCCGGTCGCGGGAGAGCAGCACACGCCGCTCGGCGGCGGAGAGCGCCGCCAGCGCCGGGTCCCCGATGTCCTCGCTCTCGTAGGCCGCGTCGACGCCGAGCAGCCGCAGCCGCCTGGCGAGGGTGCCGAGGTGGACGTCGAGCAGGAAGCGCAAGGGAGCCCCGGGCACCCGCTGCGGGCGGGCCACGGCCTCCACGTCGACGGACTCACCTGCCGCCGGGATGTGGGAGACGGGCACCGGCCGGCCGTCGACCACCAGACGGCCCGCCTCGGTGAGCGGGACGCCCAGCGACTCGACGACATGGCCGAGGGTCGACGAACCGTCGGTGACCACGGTCGTACGGCCCCCGCGCCGTTCGTGGGAGACGAAGACGTGCAGCTCGGGAGCGAAGGTCAGGCCGATCTCGGGTCCGTTCACGCGGTCAAGGATGTCAGCGAACACCTGGACCGGGCGACGGAATTCGCCGAGTACGGGTTCCCCGAGCGCGGGTCAGGCGCGGAAGGCCTCCGCGTGGTCCTGCGCCCACTCCGCGAACGTACGGCCCGGGTGCCCGGTCAGCCGCTCCACCGCGTCGGTGACGACGGTCGGTTTACCGTCCTGCGCCGCCCAGTACGTGAGCATCACGTCGGCGAATCCGGCCGGCATGAAGCCGCCCACCGCCTCCTTCCAGGCGTCGGGCGTCAGGACGTTGGCCTTCACCTCGCGGCCCGCCACCCCGCTCAGAACCGCGAGCTGATCGGCGAAGCTGAGCGACTCGGGGCCGCTCAGGTGGTACGCGGAGCCGCGCAGCTCCGGCTCGGTCAGCACAGCGAAAGCGGCGTCGGCGATGTCCGCCTCGTGGATCGGGTCGCTGTACGACTGGGGGTACGGGAGGTCGACCCGGCCCGTCGTCCTGATCGCGTGCGACCAGCGGAGCGCGTTCCCCGAGAAGGCGCCGGGGCGCAGGAAGGTGGCCGCGACCGGTCCGGCCTCCAACGCGCGCTCCACGTCCCGGTGGAGGACGGCGATCGGGCTGTCGGCTCCTTCGGCGGCGGGGGGTTCGAGGACCGAACTGGAGGAGAGCAGCACGATGTGCCGCACCCCGGCCGACTCCGCCTCCGCTATGAAGGCGTCGATGTGCGCGGGCTGGGCGTAGAGGAAGACGGACTCGATGCCGTCGAGGGCGGCGGCGAAGGTCGAGGGATCACCGAGGTCACACTTCACGGTGGGCACACCGGACGGCGGGCTGAGCTGCTCGGGGGTGCCGGAAGCGGCCCGTACGCCAAGGCCCTTGCTGTGCAGCAGGTTGACGAGGGTGGCGCCGACGCGGCCGCGGCTTCCTGTGACAAGAGTGGTCATGGCGAATCACTCTAGGACGTGGGTACGACATCGGCTCCCGGATTTGGGACGGCCGTGGGGGCGGGGGCGCCCGGGCCCTGTCCGCCGGTGCGCCCGCGCGGTCCGTACGCCGTCGGCGGCACGCCCACCGTGGCCGTGAAGTCCCGTACGAGATGGGCCTGATCGCTGTAGCCGAGGTCGGCGGCGAGGCGCGCCCAGTCCGTCTCGGCCCCGCTCGACTCGGCGTGCTCCAGCGCCTCGTGGATGCGGTGGCGGAGGATGACCCACTTGGGTCCCACGCCGACATAGGTGGCGAACAGCCGTTGCAGCGAGCGGGCCGACATGCCTTCCGCCTCCGACAGCCGCGCAGCGCGGCGGATCGTACGGTCGGTCCTGATCCGGTCGGCCAGAGCCATGGCCAGCGCCGCTCGCGGATCGGGGCGCGGGCCCACGCCGAGCAGATACGTGTCGAGCGCGGCCACCCGCGCGTCTTCGTCGTCGGGTCCCAGGACGGCGGCGATGTCCGCCTCCGTGGCCGGCATCACCTCGCCGATCGGCAGCCGCCGCCCCGTCCAGTCGGACACGGGCCTGCCGGGCGCGAAGGGCCGGAAGCCGCCGGGCCGGAACTGCACGCCGCAGACCCGGCCGCGGCCCTGAAGCTTCTGCGTGAACAGCTCAAGGCCGATGCCGGAGACCTCACCGAACGGGCGGTCCGGGCCGCCCCCGAAGCCGTCGCCGCCGCTGCCCGGGCCGCTGCCGAGGCCGCTGCCGTGCTGGAAGACGACGTTCACGGAGGGGTGCGGCACGACGTGTGAGGCGTACGGCTGCTCCAGGTCCCAGTCGATCAGCCAGTAGTGCAGTAGATACGGCCGCAGGGCGGGGGCCGGGGTGCGGCGGCGGAAACGTACACGCGTGAAGAGTTCCTGGGCGTCGACGATGCCCCGGGTGTCCCGGCGTGGCTCTGGCATGCCAGAGATCCTAGGGCGCGGGGCCTCGCGATGTCCGGGTTTTCTCGCTCGTACGTTCGACATCTGGCCTCGTTGTCCTTCGCGTCCTTCGCGTCCTTGGCGTCCTTGCCGTCCGCCGGAGGGCCTGCGGGATGATGGGGATGACGGGACGGACCGCTACAGGCAGAGGGAGACCCCCGCGATGACGGAACGCAAACCGGCCGGAATGAACTTCGAGTCCTGGGTCGACAAGCAGATCAGGGAAGCGACGGAGCGCGGCGCCTTCGACAATCTGCCGGGACTGGGAAAGCCGCTGCGGGACCCGAACGCCCCCTATGACGAACTGTGGTGGATCAAAGGAAAGATGGAGCGGGAGAATCTCTCCTGGCTGCCGCCGGCTCTCGCGCTGCGCAAAGAGGCCGAAGACGCGCTGACCGAGGCGTCGGCCGCGTATTCGGAGCGGCGGGTACGCGAGATCATGGAAGCGGTCAACGAGAGCATTCGCTCCTTTCTCGCCCATCCGCCGCCGGGTCCGGTGCTCGGAGTGAAGCCTTTCGATGTGGACGAGATCGTGCGGGACTGGCGCGCGCGCCGCTCGGCGCAGCCCTGAGGTGAGCGGTCCCTGCTGCCCCTAGGTACCGGAATTCCCCTTTCCGGATTCCCGTGCGGCCGGGCGGAGGCGTCCTGGCGTCTTGCCCGCCCGGTGGAGGGCCTGTTACGGTTCCACCGAGCCCCGTATGGGCCTATGCACGGAGGTAGCGGCTAACTCAGCCATTACAGAGATCGGCACGTTCCGTCTCTCGCAGCTATGTCAACCCCTGACGTGGGGGTTGCTGCGCCCATTTTCGTCGCATAGGCATGCGGGGTACTTCTGTGTCGATTTCCGGTGGCGCCGCCCTCCGATTCGGATTCAGGGAATCGACACAGAAGGGCAGTACATGAGCGAGGAACAGGCCACCACCTGGTCCGGGTTTGACGTCCAGGCTTTCCAGCGTCAGGTCATCGCCGAATTCCGGGCGAACAGCGGAAAAATGAGCGGTATGTTCGAGGGCTGGACCTTGGCCGTGCTGACGACGGTCGGCGCCAAGAGCGGCCTGCGCAGGGAGAGTGTTCTCGGCTATCTGGAATTCGACGGGAACGGGATAGTTGTCGCTTCCGCGAACGGTTCGGACCATCATCCCGCCTGGTATCACAACATCAGGAAGAACCCGATCGTGACGGTCGAGACCGCCGCGGAGACCTATCAGGCGATCGCGGCCTTTCCGCCTGGTGTGGAACGTGACCAGCTCTTCGGCCGTGTGGTCGACGAGGCGCCGGGGTACGCCGACCACCAGGCGAAAACGGACCGGTTGATTCCGGTCGTTGTGCTGCACCGGATCGGGTCCGGAGCGGCGGGCGAGGAGCCGGTCAAGGGCATGGGTGACTGGGTCGTCGAGGTGCACGACTGGCTGCGCGAGGAGTTGCGGACGCTTCGGGCGCGGGTGGAGGCGATGATCGAGGGCAGCGGCGGCGGCGATACGGCCGGCACCGCTGACGCCGCCGGGCGGACCCCGCCGGATCTCGCCCAGCAGATGCGCGCGCACTGCCTCACCTTCTGCGGGGCGCTGGCGAAGCATCACGGCGGCGAGGACGTGGCCACGTTCCCGATGCTGGCGGGCCGGTTCCCCGCGCTCGCCCCCGCGCTGGCCCAACTCGGCGAGGAGCACGCGGTGGTGGCGCGGACCCAGGACGCGATCCAGGAACTCGTCGACGGTTTTGTGCCCGGCGTGTCCGACCCGGCGCGTCTGCGGGCCGAGTTGGAGCGGCTGACGGCCCGGCTGGAGTCGCACTTCCGGTACGAGGAGGAGACGATCGTGACGGCGCTCAACGCCGTCGCGCGCGCACCTGAGTTCGGCTGATTCGGCGATCGGCGCGTACGCGTCCGCCTACGAGATCGGTGCGTACGAGTGCGGGCGCGGGTGCGGGCTTACGCGCGCGCGGGCACGTACCCGTACGCCGTCGTCTTCATCCGTTCACGCGGCTGTGTCCGGACCGAGACCGTGCCGATCAGACTGAACCGGTTTCCGGTGGGCACATGTCCGGTTGCAGCCACCAACAAGCAGCGGCGTGGCCAAAAGGGAGCGGGCATGGAGATCTCCAGCATCATCGCGGCAATCGTGATCGGCATCGTCATCGGCATCCTGGGACGGCTCGTCGTTCCGGGGCGCCAGCACATCGGGGTGATCTGGACCATCCTCATCGGCATCGTCGCGGCACTGATCGGTACGGCCCTCGCGTCCGCCTTCGGTGTCGCCGACACGGACGGGCCCGACTGGATCGAGTGGGTCATCCAGATCGTGCTGGCCGCCATCGGTGTCGCCGCGCTGGACCGCGCCAAGTCCGGCGGCCGTACGCACCGTTGACCGTACGCCCTGACCGCCTGCACCAGGCCCGGATCGCCCTGGACGAGTAAGCCTGTCGGCCAGGACCCGTTCCGGGCGGGTGCGGGGGCCGTCCCCGCCCGGAACGTGGAATCCGGACGGCCGCCACGCCGGGGAGCACCCGTCCGTAACCGCCACAGCACGCCGTTGATCACCTGCCGGTGGGCGCGCCACGGACGGCCTGATCCATCAGCGGTCGGCAGCAGGGGCTCCGACGTCTCCCGTGCGGTGTCCGTCAGCTCGTCACGTCCCGTCACGTCCCGTCTCGTCACGTCCCGTCCCGTCACAGGACCGGCCACGAACAGGGCCTCAGGCAGCCATGGCCTTCTGCGTCCTGGCCTCGCGCACCCCGCGCAACGCGCCGGACCAGGCGGTCACCTGGTCGAGCATGCCGTGGACCGCGGTGTCAATGCCTTCCTGGGGGACGTAGGCGCCGGTGGAAAACGAGGGGTGCGTCGAGATGGTGGGCCGGGCCCGGACCGTGGCCACCTGCAACTCGGCAAGGACGAGCCGCAGCGCCTCCGCGGCCCGCACCCCGGCGGCCCACCCGCCGTAGCTGATGATCCCGGCGGCCTTGTCGTTCCACTCCCGGTAGACGTAGTCCAGGGCGTTCTTCAGGGCTCCGGGGAAGGAGTGGTTGTACTCGGGAACGAGGAAGACGAAGCCGTCGAAGCTGTCGATGAGTTCGCCCCGTACTCGTCCATGCCGGCAACATCCGCCGCCACTTCTTCGACTCACTCACTCCCGAGCAGGCATCGGTCATCCGAGGATGGAGCGAGCAAGCGGTCGACCGCATCGAGCCGCGCCGCAGCGAGGCCGCGGGCGACGGTGCGTCCTGGATCGTGCCCCGCACCGCCCTGACAGACGTTGCCGATACAGCCCAGGCGCTGTCAGACGGGACCTAGGCGGCCGTGCCGTGCAGAGGGCGGCCGCTGAGCAGGTTCCAGCGGCCGTTTCTGCCGCTCAACTCCGTGACGGAGAGCGGGCGTACGTCGAGCCGCCAGAACGCCTGGGGCTCCGCGCCCAGCGCGTGTACGGCGGCGGCGCGGACGACGTCAGGCTCCGCGACGGCGAGGACCCGGCCCGCCGCTTCGACGGCCAGGCCGTCCAGCCAGGCGCCGACGCGCAGACACAGATCCGCCAGGGTCTCCCCGCCGTGCGGCGCCGACGCGGGATCGGACAGCCAGGCCCCGACCGACTCCGGTTCGGCC
>NZ_JTHL01000001.1:5489971-5497809 GCF_000818195.1 Streptomyces sp. 150FB
CCTGCCCTGCCAGCGGCCCGTCGCGCACGGCGCGAGCGCGGCCAGCGGCTCGGCGTCGATGCCGAGGGCCTCGGCGGTGCGGCGGCAGCGCCGCGTGGGGGAGACGTATGGACGGCCTGCCGGGTCGGGCGAGTGCGGGAGGCAGGTGTCCCACGCGTCGGCCCGAGCTGCTTCGGCCGCCCGCAGTCCGATGGCGTCGAGGCCGTCGTCGCCCTTCCCCCCTTCGCCGTTGTCGTCCACGGCGTCGTCGCGCCCGATGAAACGCGCCTCCCGCAGGGCCGGGCCGATGGCCGGTGCGATGAGTGTCACCCGGGTTGTCATACGCGTCTCCTCTGGTTCCGGGCCGTTTCCCGGGCCGGTGCGCGTCAGTTGCTGACCCCGACCGCGCGCCGGAACGTCCTGGGGTCCGTGACGTAGTCCAGCATGGCGCGGGCCACATCCGCACGCGTGATCGCGCTGCCGGCAGGACCGGCCTCCACGGCGTCGCGGTACGCGCCCGTGCCCGGGGAGTTCGTCAGGCGGGGCGGACGTACGGACGTCCAGTCGAGACCGCTCTCGCGCAGGATCCGTTCCATCAGTTCCAGGTCGGTGTACAGCTCCCTGAGCGCCGCCCACATCGCCGGCATGACCACCCGGCGCGTGAGTGCGGGCTGCCCGGCCCCCGAGCGGTTCAGTGGCGCCGCGCTCACGACGACCACGCGCCGGGCACCGGTCGCCGTCATCGCCTCGACCACCGCTCTCGCCGATGTCGAAGCGGGCTTGAGGGGATCGGTACGGCCCGCCTGCCCCATCCCGGACAGCACGGCGTCGGCGCCCTCGACCACCTTGGTCAGGGAGGAGCCGTCGAGCGCATCGGCGCGTACGACCGTCAGCCCGGCATGCGTGATGTCCAGCCGCGCGGGGTCCCGTACGGCCGCGGTCACCTGGTGTCCGTCCGCCAGGGCGTGCGTGACGATCTGCCGTCCGACGCCGCCCGTCGCTCCCAGCACTGTGAGTCTCATGGTCGTTCCCCTGGCCTCTTGGAGGGTGAGTGAATACTTACTCCTGCTCGCTTCCGAGTGTGGGTGAATACTCACTCACCTGTCAACGTAGACTTCTCGCATGACGCGCACCCCCGCCCAGCCCCCGCCGCAGCCCGAGTCCCCGCCACCTCCGCTGACCGGGGGTGCCCTGACCCGTTCGCGGATCCTCGACGCCGCAGCGCGCCTGATGGCCACGGTCGGGCTGACCCGTACGACCACCAAGGAGATCGCCCGTGAGGCGGGCTGTTCGGAGGCCGCGCTCTACAAGCACTTCCGCGACAAGGAGGAGCTCTTCGTCGGCGTGCTGCGCGAGCGCGCCCCGCGCCTCACCGACGCGCTGGCGAGGCTGCCGGGACGGGCGGGGGAGGGCGAGGTCGCCGGACACCTGGAGGAGGTGACGCGGGTCGCCGTGCTCTTCTACCGCCAGACGTTCCCGATGGCGGCCTCGCTGTTCGCCAGCCCGGACCTGCTGGCCGCCCACCGGGGAAAGCTGGACCTCGACATCTCGGGCCCGCAGGAGGCGACCCAGTCGCTGGCCGCGTATCTCAGGGCGGAGCAGGAGAAGGGGCGGCTGTCGGCCGCCATCGACCCGAACGCGGCGGCGACGCTCCTGATCGGCGCCTGCTTCCACCGCGCGTTCCTGGAGCTGTTCTTCGATCCCGATCCGCCGGAGGGGGTGCTGCTCCCGGTGACCGAGGCGGAGTTCGCGAAGGAGACGGTCAGGGCGCTGCTGGAGGGCGTCGGCGTACGCACCTGAAAGGCGTCGATCGCGGCGGCGCCCGCGTGGTGGAATCGCCCGCATGGACACCGGCGAGGGCATCGGCGGGGGCATCGGCTTCGGCGAGGGCACGGCGGTCATCGACGACGGGGGATACGCCGCGGTCACGCCGTGGGACGAGCCGCAGTGGCGCGGCGAGGTACGGGACTGGGTGGCCGGCGCGCTGGCGCGGCACGGCCTGCGCGCCACCGGCGCCGTACGCGGCCGGGCCCGGCCCTGGTCCGTCGTCCTGCGGATCTCGCTCCGGGGCGGCGGCGCGGTGTGGTTCAAGGCCAACCCGCCCGGCTCCGCCTTCGAAAGCGCCCTGGCGTCCGCGCTGCACGCCTGGGCCCCGGGAGACGTCCTGGAACCGCTCGCCGTCGACACCGACCGCGCGTGGACGCTCACCCGCGACGGCGGGCCGCTGCTCGCCGACGTCCTCGACGCGGGGGCCGGCAGCGAGGTGTGGGAAGAGGCGCTGGGCCGGTACGCCGAGTTGCAGCGCACCCTCGTGCCGTACGCCTCCCGGCTGCTGGACCTGGGCGTGCCCGACTTCCGGCCGGAGACCCTGCCGGACCGGCTGGCCGCGCTGCTGGACCCCGGCGCGGTCGGCGTCGGCGCTCTGCGCCCCGGCGAACGGGCGGCGCTGCGTGCGCTGTTGCCGCACTTCCGCGCCTGGTGTCTGACCCTGGCCGCCGCGGGCATCCCCGCGTCCCTCGACCACTCGGACCTGCACGAGGCGTCCGTCCTGACCAGCGGCGACCGGCATGTCTTCTTCGACTGGGGCGACGCGTCCCTCGCGCACCCCTTCACCACGCTGCTGGTCGTGAACGGCGCCGTGGGCCGGCGTTACGGCGAGGCCGATGCGGCCGCCGTACGGGACCGGCTGCGCGACGCGTACCTCGAACCCTGGACGGGTGACGGGCACGAGCCCGGCCGGCTCAGGGAACTGGCCGCTCTCGCCTGTCGCGTCGGTGTGGTGGGTCGCGCGGACAGTTGGGGCCGGACCTTCCCGGGCGCCGGCTCGGGGTCCGACACCGCGGGTTCCGGGGAGAACGCGGCGCGCTGGCTGCGGAAGCTGCTGGCCGGGACGCCGCTTCCCGCAGGCGGGGCCGGACAAGCCGCCGAGTAGAGTTCTGAACCGGCCCTGCCCATCCGGTCACCGGTCTTTCCGCAGCTCAGAGGCGCACGGAGGCGTACGAAGTTGAGTTCCGCACCCCGTGCTCCCATCCCCGACGGCCCCGCTCCCGAGACCGCCCCCGCCTCCCTGAGCGTCGTCGGGATCGGCGCCGACGGCTGGCCCGGCCTCACGGACGCCGCCCGCCACGCGCTGCGCGACGCCGAGGTGCTGATCGGCGCGCCCCGGCAGCTCGACCTGCTGCCCGACGGGTGCGCGGGCGAACGGGTCGCGTGGCCCTCGCCGTTGCGGCCCGCCGTACCCGCGCTGCTCGCCGCGCACGCGCGCCGCCGCGTCTGCGTGCTGGCCAGTGGCGACCCGATGTTCTACGGCATCGGCCGCGCGGTCTGTGAGGAGGCGGAAGGCGCGGGCGCCCCGCCGCCGCGTGTCCTGCCGCACCCGTCCTCCGTCTCGTACGCCTGCGCACGGCTGGGCTGGCCGCTGGAGGACACCGAGGTCGTCACCCTGGTCGGCCGCCCGGCCGGCGGGCTCACCGCCGCCCTGCACCAGCACCGCCGGATCCTGGTCCTCGGCGCCGGCCCGGCGACACCCGCCGAAGTGGCGGCGCTGCTGCGCGCGCGGGGGTACGGTCCGAGTCGGCTGCGCGTCCTCGAACAGCTCGGCGGTGAGCGCGAACGTACCGTGACCGGCACCGCCGAAACCTGGGCCGAGCCGCCCGGCGACCCGCTGAACGTCATCGCCGTCGAGTGCCGTCGCGCGGCGGACGCCGGGCGGCTCGGAGTCACCCCCGGACTGCCCGACAGCGCCTACGAACACGACGGCCAGCTCACCAAACGCCATGTACGGGCCGCCACGTTGAGCGCGCTCGCGCCCGCGCCGGGCGAGCTGCTCTGGGACGTCGGCGGCGGGTCGGGTTCGATCGCCGTCGAGTGGATGCGGGCGCACCGCGCGTGCCGCGCCGTGTCGGTCGAGCGCGACCCCCTGCGCGCCGAACGGATCGCCCGCAACGCCGACGCGCTGGGCGTCCCCGCTCTCCGTGTCGTCACGGGCGCGGCACCCGCAGCGCTGGCCGGACTCCCGGCGCCGGACGCGGTGTTCGTCGGCGGCGGGCTGACCGTCCCCGGCCTGCTGGAGGCGTGCTGGGACGCGCTGCCCCCGGGCGGCCGGCTGGTCGCCAACACGGTGACGCTGGAGTCGGAGGCGCTGCTCGCGGGGTGGTACGGGCGGGTGGGCGGCGAACTCGTACGGTTGGCTGTCGCGCACGCCGTCCCGGTGGGCGGATTCACCGGGTGGCGGCAGGCGATGCCGGTGACGCAGTGGTCCGTGACAAAACCGGCAGGAGACCAAGCATGACGGTGTACTTCATCGGCGCGGGCCCCGGCGCAGCCGACCTGATCACGGTGCGGGGCGCGCGGCGGCTCGCCGAGTGCCGGGTGTGCCTGTACGCGGGCAGCCTGGTGCCGCGCGAACTGCTGGCCGAATGCCCGGCGGACGCGCGCCTGGTCGACACCGCGCGGATGGATCTGGACGGGATCACGGCGGAACTCGTCGGCGCGCACGAAGCCGGCCACGACGTGGCGCGGCTGCACTCCGGCGACCCGTCGGTCTTCAGCGCCGTGGCCGAACAGATGCGGCGCCTCGACGCGGCGGGTGTGCCGTACGAAGTGGTGCCGGGGGTACCGGCGTTCGCCGCCGCCGCTGCGGCGCTGGGGCGCGAACTGACCGTGCCGACGGTCGGCCAGACGGTGATCCTCACCCGCGTCGCCCAGCGCGCCACCCCCATGCCGGAGGGCGAGGACCTGGCGACGCTCGGCAGGAGCGGCGCGCTGATGGTGCTGCACCTGGCGGCGATGTATGTGGACCGGGTGGTGGAGGAACTGCTGCCGCACTACGGCGCCGACTGCCCGGCTGCGGTGGTGGCGATGGCCAGCAGGCCGGACGAACTGGTGCTGCGCGGCACGCTGGACGACATCGCGGGGCAGGTGAAGGCGGCGGGTGTGGTGCGTACGGCGGTGATCATGGTGGGCCGGACGCTGGGCGCGGAACAGTTCCCGGACAGCCACCTGTACTCGACGGAGCGCGCCCGCCCGTAGGGACGGCGGGCGGGGACCTAACGCGGCTCGCTCCGCCCGACCACCGTGCCCGCCCGGTCGATACAGAGGACGTCCACCACCACCGGCGCCCCCCGCAGCACGGCCAGCGCCTCGTCGCGCGCCGTCACCGCGACCTGGTCGCCGAGCGCGACGCCCCGCGCCTGGCACAACTGGAGTGCCGCGAGGCCGGTGTTGGCCTCCGCCACCTCCGCCACCAGGTCCGGTCCCGCGCCGGCCCGGGCCGCCAGGCCGGCGAGGAACGCCTTGTCCACCTGGGAGCGGGCCGAGTGCAGGTCGAGATGGCCGGCGGCGAGTTTGGACAGCTTGGCGAAGCCGCCGCAGATGGTGAGCCGGTCGACCGGGTGGCGGCGTACGTACTTCAGGACCGCGCCGGCGAAGTCGCCCATGTCCAGCAGCGCTTCCTCGGGCAGGCCGTACGCCCCGACCACCGTCCGCTCCGACGTCGAGCCCGTACAGCCCGCGACATGGGTGTGACCGCCGGCCAGCGCGACGTCGACGCCGCGCCTGATCGAGTCGATCCAGGCCGAGCAGGAGTACGGGACGACGATGCCCGTCGTACCGAGGATGGAGAGGCCACCGAGGATGCCCAGCCTAGGATTCCACGTCGAGCGGGCGATCTCCGCGCCGTTGTCGACGGAGATCGTGATCTCGGCGTCGCCCGTCCCGCCGTGGCGCGCGGCGGCCTCCGCCACATGGGAGCGCATCAGTTGGCGGGGGACGGGGTTGATCGCCGGTTCGCCGACATCGAGGGGAAGACCGGGGCGGGTGACCGTACCCACGCCGTCGCCTGCCCGGAAGACCACACCGGCGCCGCGCGGCAACAGCCGTACGGTGGCCCGGACCAGCGCGCCGTGCGTCACGTCCGGGTCGTCGCCCGCGTCCTTCACGACGGCGGCCATCGCGTGGTCGCCGGTCAGTTTCTCTGCGGCCAGCGCGAAGGCGGGTGTCTGGCCCCGGGGCAGCGTGACGGTGACGGGGTCGGGGAAGTCACCGGTCAGCAGGGCGGTGTACGCGGCGGTCGTGGCGGCGGTCGCGCAGGCTCCGGTCGTCCAGCCGGAGCGCAGACCGGTGTGTTTGAGTTGGGCGTCGCGCCCGCTCGCGGACTTACTCATAGGACACCCCGACGTAGGACACCCCGACGTAGGACATACCGACATAGGACACATCGATGCACGAGACGCCCCACCTGCTGATCCTCGGCGGGACCACGGAAGCCCGGCGGCTGGCCGAGTCCCTGGCCCTGGCCGCACCGGCGGGACCGCGCGTCACGACGTCGCTGGCCGGACGCGTCGCCAGGCCGGTGCTGCCGCCCGGCGAGGTGCGCATCGGCGGATTCGGCGGCGCGGAGGGCCTGGCCCACTGGCTGCGTGAACACCGGGTGGACGCACTCATCGACGCCACTCATCCCTTCGCCGGAACGATCAGTCACAACGCGGCACGCGCTGCCGCCTCCGCCCATGTTCCCCTGCTGGCGCTGAGCCGGCCCTCCTGGGTTCCCGGCGAGGGCGACGACTGGCACCGGGTCGGCTCTCTGGAGGAGGCGGCGAGGGCGCTGCCGGGGCTGGGACGGCGGGTGTTCCTGACGACGGGCCGGATGGGCCTGTCGACGTTCGCGGCGGCGGAGGGGTCAGACGGCCCGGAAGGTCCGGAAGGCCAGGAGGACCTGTGGTACCTCGTACGGTCGGTGGACCCGCCGGAGCCGCCGTACCCGCGCCGACTGGAGACACTCCTGGACCGGGGCCCCTTCACCCTGGAAGGCGAAAGGGACCTGCTGCGCCGCCACCGGATCGACGTGCTGGTGACGAAGGACAGCGGAGGTGCGGCGACCGCCCCCAAACTGCGCGCGGCGCGGGAGGCGGGCCTGCCGGTGGTGGTGGTACGCCGGCCACCGGCGCCGCAGGGCGTGGAGGTGGCCGAGGCGGTCGAGGAGGCGGTCGCGTGGGCGGTCCGCCGCGTACCTCTACACGCGCCTGATCCCGCTCCTGACGGACGAGGGCGCGCGACCCTGCCCTGATAGCAGAGGGCCTCAGGACTCCGGGTACCGCCTGGGCGTCCACACCACCTGCTCGCCGTTGCCCCGCCGTACCGTCACCGTCTGCGACGACCCCACCAGCAGGATCGTCCGCATGTCGACCTGCGCCGGGTCGAGATCCGCCAGGCGCACGATCCGTACGGCCTCCTCCGGGCCGCCCACGTCGCGGGCCAGTACCACCGGGGTGTCCGGGGCGCGGTGTTCCAGCAGGAGTTCGCGGGCCTTGCCGACCTGCCAGGTGCGGCTGCGTGAGCCGGGGTTGTAGAGCGCGAGGACCAGATCGGCGGACGCCGCCGCGTGCAGGCGTTCCGCGATCACCTCCCACGGCTTGAGCCGGTCGGAGAGCGAGATGACCGCGTAGTCGTGGCCGAGCGGCGCGCCCACGCGGGACGCCGCCGCGTTGGCGGCGGTGAGGCCGGGCAGGACGCGTACGGGTACCTCGCGGTACGGGTCGGCCGACGCCACCTCCAGGACCGCCGTGGCCATCGCGAAGACCCCGGGGTCGCCGGACGAGACCACCGCCACCCGCCGCCCGCGCCGCGCCAGGTCGAGGGCGAACTCCGCGCGCTCCGACTCCACCTTGTTGTCGGAGGGGTGCCGGCGCTGGCCGGGGCGTACCGGGACGCGGTTCAGATACGTCGTGTACCCGACCAGATCCTCGGCCGCCGCCAGCTCGCCGCGCGCCTCGGGGGTGAGCCAGAGCGGCCCGGCCGGTCCTGTGCCGATGACGACGACCTCGCCGCCACGGTCGGCCGCCGCCGGAGCGGGCACCGCG
>NZ_JTHL01000001.1:5497834-5518735 GCF_000818195.1 Streptomyces sp. 150FB
TCGACGCGGCTCGGCAGCACCGCCACAGCGAAGTACGGCACGGAGTCCGGGTCCGTGTCCGCCAGGGCCCCGGTGCGCTCGCCGGTCATCGTGGCGCGCTCGACGTACCGCGCGTCAGCGAGCCGCCCCGAGCGCTCGATCGCCCGCCGCACCGCGGGGAACGTACGGCCGAGCTTCATCACCACCGCCGAGTCGGCGGACGCCAGCCGCGCCGTCAGCTCCTCCTCGGGCAGCGTGCCGGGCAGGATCGTGAGCACCTCCTCGCCCTCGACGAGCGGGGTGCCGAGCCGGGCGGCGGCGGCGCTCACCGAGGTGACGCCCGGGATGACCTCCGTCGGATAGCGGTCGGCCAGCCGCTTGTGCATGTGCATGTAGGAGCCGTAGAAGAGCGGATCGCCCTCGGCGATCACGGCGACCGTGCGTCCGGCGTCGAGATGCGCGGCCAGCCGGGCGGCCGACTCCGTGTAGAAGTCCTCCATCGCGCCCTGGTAGCCGCCGGGATGCTCGGTGGTCCCGGTCGTGACCGGGTAGATCAGCGGTTCCTCGATGTGGTCGGGGCGCAGATGCTCCGCCGCGATGGAACGCGCGATGGACCGGCCGTGCCGCGCGCTGTGGTACGCGATCACGTCGGCCTCGGCGATGACCCGTACCGCTCGTACGGTCATCAGCGACGGATCCCCCGGGCCGAGCCCGACACCGTAGAGGCGCCCGACGCCGGCGGGCATGGTGCTGTTCTCGTTCACTACTCTTCCTCGCTGGCGATCGCGTTCACGGCAGCCGCCGCTATGGCGCTGCCGCCGCGCCGGCCCCGTACGACCAGGTGGTCGAGGCCTGCGGGGTGTCCGGCGAGCGCGTCCTTCGACTCGGCGGCGCCGACGAAACCGACCGGTACGCCGATGATCGCCGCCGGGCGCGGCGCCCCCTCCTCGATCATCTCCAGGAGGCGGAAGAGCGCGGTCGGCGCGTTCCCGACGGCGACCACCGCGCCGCCCATCCGCTCGCGCCACAGCTCAAGGGCCGCCGCACTGCGCGTCGTACCCATCGCGGCCGCGAGTCCGGGCACCGACGGGTCGGACAGGGTGCATACGACGTCGTTGTCGGCGGGCAGCCGCTTGCGCGTGACGCCGCTCGCGACCATCGCGACATCGCACAGGATCGGCGCCCCGGCGCGCAGCGCCTCGCGGGCGCGGGCCACCACACCCGGGGTGAAGCCGATGTCGCGTACGAGGTCGACCATGCCGCAGGCGTGGATCATGCGGACGGCGACCTGCGACACATCGGCGGGCAGGCTCGCGAGGTCCGCCTCGGCGCGGATGGTGGCGAAGGAACGGCGGTAGATCGCGGCGCCGTCCTTCTCGTACTCGAACGTTCGGGGCGCTGGGGGCACGGGGGGCTCGCTCATCTCGTCATCGTGGTCGTCGTTGTCGTCGGGGGCGTCGTCGGGGGCGTCATCGTGGGTTGCGTGCCGCCGCGACCGCGTCGGCGAGTGGGCCGGGCCGTTGGCGGGCGCCCTGGGGCGCGGTCATGGGCGCCGGTCCCCGTACGGAGATGTCGTAGCCGCCCTCGCCGATCGCGACCACGTCGACATGCGTGGTGCCGGGGTGGCCGCAGCGGCGGGCGCAGCCGGACCAGTGGACCGGCAGGCCGCCCGTCCCCCCGGCGGGCCCCGCCGACACCGAAGCCGCCGCGTCGGCCCGTACGTCCGAGAGCGCCTTGGCACAACCGGGCCGTCCCGTGCACGCGCCGACGCCGTGCCACCGGGAGCCGGGGTCCGTGATCAGTCCTGCGGTACGGAGCCGGTCCAGCAGGTCGTGGGCCGTGGCCGGGTCGAGCCCGGGGACGATCACTCCGCGCCAGGGGGTCACCCGAAGTGCCGTGCCGGGTACGTCCGTCGCGTACAGCGTCCGCCACTGCGCCACGCTCAGCCGGCCCAGCGGCGCGTACACGGAGACGGCGACAGTCCCGTCGGGGGAGTGGACCGCCCCTGCGGGAGGCGGTTCCGCTTCCACAAGCACACCCTGGGGACCGGCCTCGGCCTCCGTCGCGATCCCCGCCTCCGCCAGCCGCGCGGCGACCGCCGCGTCCAGCCCGTACCTCTCCGCCTCCGGCAGCTCCCGCACCCGCCACGCGCCCGAACCGCCCGCCTCGGCGACAGTGAGAAACGTCTCCGCCGCCAGCAGCGCCGCCCTCGGTGCGTCGGCGGCGGCCACCAGCGGACCCGACCGGTTCGCCCCGGTACGTACCGACGCTCTCCCGTCCGGCCGTGCGAGCAACGTCACATCAGCGCCACGTCCCGCCACATCGCCGCGCCCGTCGTCCAGCGCGAACAGGAAACGCCCCGAAAGCGCCGTCGCCGCCCGGCTCCCGCACAGCAGCGCGTCCAGCTCCCGCGCCCACAACTGCACGTCCGCGCGCGGCTGTTCGTCCAGTCCGGCCAACGGCGAAGCGATCACGTTCCGTACCCGCTCGTGCTCCTCCGACGGCAGCAGACCCGCTTCGTGCAGGAGCGCGGCCAGTTCGGCGCCGCAGCTCTCGCCCAGCCCCCGGAGCTGTACGTTGCCGCGCGAGGTGATGTCGAGCCGCCCGTCCCCCAGCCGCTCGGCTGCGGACGCCAGCACCTCGGCCTGACGGTACGTCAACAGCCCACCCGGCAGCCGGAGTCGGGCCAGCCGGCCGTCGTCGGCGCCGTGCAGCCGCAGCGCGCCGGGACAGGCGTCGCCGCGCTCGCGTACGGGAGTCTCGCGTACGGGGCTCTCGCACACGGGGCTCTCGCGTACGGCGGCCTCCCGTACGGGAGCCCCGCGCACGGGAGCTTCGTCCCGGTTCACGGGTGTTGGCGAGGTGGGTGACATGGCGGCGAGCATACCCACGTGCGTTCGACTCTCCACCTGACCGGCGAGTGGGCGCCACGGTCGTTTCCGGCCGTCCCGCCTGGGCAGTCTTCGGGCGTCACACCCGCCCGTGACCAGCAGCACCTACTATGCAGACGGCGGACCGGCAGGTCCGCTGTCGCCAGCGACGGCGTCTTGGGGAGGAAGCCCGGTGTGAATCCGGCGCGGTCCCGCCACTGTGAACCCGGCAGCAGCCGGGTGAGTCAGGAACTCCCGCCGTCCTCCACCACCGCCCGGGGCGCGGACCCCGAGGAAGGCCAGACGCCGCATGATCCTGCTCCTGTCGACGTCCGACACCGACCTGCTCAGCGCACGAGCCGCTGAAGGCCCGGTCCCGTACCGATTCGCCAACCCCACCCGGCTGCCCCTCGACGAGCTGCCGGCGCTGCTCGACGGCGTGGACCTCGTGGTCGTACGCCTCCTCGGCGGCCTGCGCGCCTGGCAGGACGGCATGGACCGGCTGCTCGCCCATGACCGGCCCGTGGTGGTGCTCACCGGCGAACAGGCCCCGGACGCGCAGCTCATGGAGGCCTCCACGGTGCCCATCGGCATCGCGGCCGAGGCCCACGCGTACCTCGCGCACGGCGGCCCCGCCAACCTCGAACAGCTCGCGCGCTTCCTCTCCGACACGGTGCTGCTCACCGGCCACGGCTTCGAGCCCCCGGCCGCCGCGCCCACCTGGGGCCCGCTGGAGCGCACCGCCCGCGCGCCCCGTACGCAGGCGGCCACCGCCCCCCTCGTCGCCGTGCTCTACTACCGCGCCCACCACATGAGCGGCAACACCGCCTTCGTGGACGCCCTCTGCTCCGCCGTCGAGGACGCGGGCGGCCGCGCCCTCCCCCTGTACGTGGCCTCCCTGCGCGCCCCCGAGCCCGAACTGCTCGACGCGCTCGGCGCCGCCGACGCCCTCGTCACCACCGTCCTCGCCGCCGGCGGCACCAGGCCCGCCGAGGCCTCGGCCGGCGGTGACGACGAGTCGTGGGACGCGGGCGCCCTCGCCGCCCTCGGCGTGCCGATCCTCCAGGCCCTGTGCCTGACCGGGTCGCGCGCGGCCTGGAAGGCCAGCGACGAAGGGCTCTCTCCGCTGGACGCCGCGGGCCAGGTGGCGGTGCCGGAGTTCGACGGGCGGCTGATCACCGTCCCGTTCTCCTTCAAGGAGATAGACGAGGACGGGCTCCCGTCGTACGTCGCCGACCCCGAGCGCGCCGCGCGCGTCGCCGGGATCGCCGTACGGCACGCGCGTCTGCGCCACATCCCGAACCCGGACAAGCGCCTCGCGCTGGTGCTCTCGGCGTACCCCACCAAGCACTCCAGGATCGGCAACGCGGTCGGCCTCGACACCCCGGCGAGCGCCGTCGCCCTGCTGCGCAGGCTGCGCGACGAGGGCTACGACTTCGGTACGGAAGAGGTCCCCGGGCTCGCCTCGGGCGACGGCGACGAGCTGATCTACGCCCTGATCGAGGCCGGCGGACATGACCAGGAGTGGCTGACCGAGGAGCAGTTGGCCCGCAATCCGGTCCGTATCCCCGCCGCCGACTACCGCCGCTGGTACGCCACGCTCCCCGCCGACCTGCGCGCCTCCGTCGAGGAGCACTGGGGTCCGGCGCCCGGCGAGATGTTCGTCGACCGCAGCCGTAACCCCGAAGGGGACATCGTCCTCGCCGCCCTCCGGCGCGGCAATCTGCTCATCCTCATCCAGCCGCCGCGCGGCTTCGGCGAGAACCCCATCGCGATCTACCACGATCCCGACCTGCCGCCCTCGCACCACTACCTCGCCGCCTACCGCTGGATCCAGGCCACGGCCGACGACGGCGGCTTCGGCGCCGACGCGATGATCCACCTCGGCAAGCACGGCAACCTGGAGTGGCTCCCGGGGAAGAACGCGGGCCTGTCCGCCTCCTGCGGCCCCGACGCCGCGCTCGGCGACCTGCCGCTGATCTACCCGTTCCTGGTCAACGACCCGGGCGAGGGCACCCAGGCCAAGCGGCGAGTGCACGCCACGCTCGTGGACCACCTCGTGCCGCCGATGGCGCGCGCCGAGTCGTACGGCGACATCGCGCGCCTGGAGCAGCTCCTCGACGAGCACGCCGCGATCGCTTCCATGGACCCGGCGAAACTGCCCGCGATCCGCGCCCAGATCTGGACGCTGATCCAGGCGGCCAAGCTCGACCACGACCTGGGCCTGGAGGACCGCCCGGACGACGACGGGTTCGACGAGTTCATCCTCCATGTCGACGGCTGGCTCTGCGAGATCAAGGACGCCCAGATCCGGGACGGCCTGCACGTCCTCGGCGGCGCTCCCACCGGACCGGCGCGCGTCAACCTGGTGCTGGCGATCCTGCGCGCCCGGCAGATCTGGGGCGGTACGACCAACCTCCCCGGCCTGCGCGAGGCCCTCGGCCTCGACGAGTCGGCGGCCACCCGTACGACGGCCGACGAGACGGAGGAGCGCGCCCGAGCCCTCGTCCAGGCGATGGAGGACGCGGAGTGGGCGGAGTCCGCGGTGGCGGAGGTCGCGGCCGGACAGCCGGGGGGCGTCGCCGACATCCTGGCGTTCGCCGCCCGCGAGGTGGTGCCGCGGCTGGCCGGGACGACCGACGAGATCGAGCATGTCGTCCTCGCCCTGAACGGCGGATTCGTTCCTGCGGGACCCTCCGGATCCCCGCTGCGCGGCCTGGTCAACGTCCTGCCGACCGGCCGTAACTTCTACTCCGTCGACCCCAAGGCCGTGCCCTCCCGGCTCGCCTGGGAGACGGGCCAGGCGCTCGCCGACTCGCTCCTGGAGCGCTACCGCACGGACAACGGCGAGTGGCCGACGTCCGTCGGTCTCTCCCTCTGGGGTACGAGCGCGATGCGCACCTCGGGCGACGACATCGCGGAGGCGCTCGCGCTGCTCGGCGTACGCCCGGTCTGGGACGACGCCTCGCGGCGCGTGACCGGCCTGGAGGCGATGGCCCCCGAGGAGCTGGGCCGCCCCAGGATCGACGTCACGCTGCGCATCAGCGGGTTCTTCAGGGACGCCTTCCCGCACGCGATCGGGCTGCTGGACGACGCCGTACGGCTCGCCGCCTCGCTCGACGAGCCCGCCGAGGCGAACTTCATCCGCGCCCACAGCCAGGCGGACCTGGCGGAGCACGGCGACGAACGCCGCGCGACCACCCGTATCTTCGGCTCCCGTCCCGGCACGTACGGCGCGGGCATCCTCCAGCTCATCGACAGCCGCGACTGGCGTACGGACGCCGACCTCGCCGAGGTCTACACGGTGTGGGGCGGGTACGCGTACGGGCGTGAGCTGGACGGCCGGCCGGCGCGGGAGGAGATGGAGACCGCGTACAAGCGCATCGCGGTCGCCACGAAGAACACCGACACCCGCGAGCACGACATCGCCGACTCGGACGACTACTTCCAGTACCACGGAGGCATGGTCGCCACCGTGCGCGCGCTCAAGGGCACGGCCCCCGAGGCGTACATCGGCGACTCGACGCGGCCCGAGACGGTGCGTACGCGCACGCTCGTCGAGGAGACCTCGCGGGTCTTCCGCGCGCGGGTGGTCAATCCGCGCTGGATCGAGGCGATGCGGCGGCACGGCTACAAGGGCGCGTTCGAGCTGGCGGCGACCGTCGACTACCTCTTCGGATACGACGCCACGACGGGCGTGGTCGCCGACTGGATGTACGACAAGCTGACCGAGACGTATGTGCTGGACCCGGTCAACCGGGAGTTCCTCCAGGAGGCCAACCCCTGGGCGCTGCACGGGATCGCGGAGCGGCTGCTGGAGGCGGAGTCGCGCGGGATGTGGGCGAAGCCGGACCCGGCGGTGCTCGACGCGCTGCGGAAGGTGTTCCTGGAGTCGGAGGGCGACCTGGAGGGCGAGGACTGAGCGGGTTGGGCCGGCCCGGCCCGGGGGCTCCGCCCGCCGAGGGGGACGGCGGGCGGATGCCGGACGCGCGGGCGGATGCCGGGGGCGCGGGGGTAGGCGAAGATCGAGTGGGACAGACGGTCTCGCACGCACCACCGGCAGCGGAGGTACTTCGTCATGACGACCGCATCCGGCGAGCGGCGGCAGGTGTCCGCCGTCCGGGGCCCCCTGATCCGCTTCCGCGCCGACCCGTTCCGTAAGGGCGGCGGCGCGGGCGGTGAGGGTGAACGCGATGCCGACGCGCTCGCCTACGAACCGGACGGCCTGCTGGTCTGCGAGGACGGCCGTATCACCGCCGTCGGCGCGTACGAGGTGCTCCGTGAGTGGCTGCCCGCCGGCGTCACGCCGGCGCACTACCCGGACCATCTCATCAGCGCCGGTTTTGTCGACACGCACACCCACTACGCGCAGATGGACAGCGTCGCCGCCTTCGCTTCGAACCTCTCCGACTGGCTCGCCCACGACATCTACGCCGAGGAACAGCGCTTCACCGACGCCGAACACGCCCGCCAGGTCGCCTCGGCGTTCTGCGACGAACTGCTGCGCAACGGCACCACCACGGCGCTGGCCTTCGCCGCCGTGTACCCGGACTCCGTCGACGCCCTCTTCGAGGAGGCGTCCAAGCGCGATCTGCGGATCGTCACCGGCAAGGTCCTGATGGACCGGGGTGCCCCCGACGCGCTCCTCGACACCGCGAGCAGCGGCTACGAGGACTCCAAGGCGCTCATCGAACGCTGGCACGGCAAGGGCCGCAACCTCTACGCCGTCACCCCGCGCTTCGCGCCCACCAGCAGCCCGGCGCAACTGGAGGCGGCGGCGGCGCTCCGGCACGAGTACCCCGGCACGCTCCTCCAGACGCATGTCTCGGAGACGACCGACGAGATCGCCCTGGTCCGTTCGCTGTTCCCCGAACGGACCGGCTATCTGGACGTCTACGACCACTACGGTCTGCTGGGCCCCGGGACCGTCCTCGCGCACGGCGTCCATCTGACCCCGGCCGAGCGTGAGCGGTGCTCCGAAACCGGTACGGGGCTCTCGCACTGCCCCACGTCGAACCTCTTCCTCGGCAGCGGACTCTTCTCGGTCCAGGACGCCAGGACAGGACCGCACCCGGTACGGACCGGACTCGGTACGGACATCGGCGCCGGCACCAGCTTCTCGCTGCTGTCCACGATGGACGCCGCCCAGAAGATCGCCAAGAGCCTCGGCCACGAGCTGGACGCGGCGCACGCCTTCTACCTCGCGACGCGCGGCGGCGCCGAGGCGATGGGGCTGGAGAACACCGTCGGCTCCCTGGAGGCCGGACTCGACGCCGACTTCGTCGTCCTGGACCCGAGGGCGACCCCGCTGCTGAGCCGCCGCAGCGCACGGGCCGAACGCGTCGAGGACGTGCTGTTCGCGCTGGCGGTCCTGGGCGACGACCGTGCCGTACGGGCGACGTACCTCGGCGGCCGGCTCGCCCACGACCGCGACGCGCCGAACCGTTTCCCCATCGTCTCCGACAGGGCGGAGGGCCGGGTGTGACGCGTGCGCGGCATCATGGAGCGCATGCCTGAGCCATCGAAGAGCCGCCGGCGTTTCCTGTACGTGGTCGTCTGCGCGGCCGGAACGGCCCACGACGTCGGCACACTCCTCACGGCCGCGCAGGCGCGGAACCTGGACGTCGGCGTGATCGCCACCCCCCACGGCCTCGGCTTCATCGACGCCGAAGCGGTCGAGGCGCAGACCGGCTACCCGATCCGCTCCGCCTGGCGCCGCCCCGGAGACCCGCGCCCGCTGCCGCCGCCGGACGCGATCGCGGTCGCCCCCGCCACCTTCAACACCATCAACAAGTGGGCGGCGGGCATGTCCGACACCCTGGCCGTGGGCATCCTGTGCGAGGCGTACGGCCTGGGCATCCCGATCGCCGCGCTCCCGTACCTGAACGCGGCGCAGGCGGCACACCCCGCGTACGCCCGCAGCCTGGAGACGCTGCGCGAGATGAACGTACGGATCGGCACCGCGGCGCCCCACAACCCCAAGTCCCCTGACGCGGCGGCCGCGTTCCGCTGGGAGGAAGCGCTGGAACTCCTGGACCTGTGAGCCCTTCAGCCGTCGGGAGCCTCCGCCGCCTCCCACGCGCCCCACCGCGCGGCAAGCAACCCGTACAACAGATCGTCGGTCCACTCACCCTTGGCCCAGGTGAACGCGGGCCGCTCCCCCTCCAGCACGAATCCCGCCCGCTCCAGCAGCCGCGCCGACCGCTCGTTGCGCGCATCGCACACGGCCGAAACCCGCCGCAGCCCCTGCCGCTGGAACAGATCCCGCAGCACGGCCCGCACGGCCTCGGTGGCATACCCGCGCCGCTGCCGCCCGGAGGCGAGGGTGTACCCCAAGTCGGCCTGCATCAGGTTGTCGTGCAACCCCACCCCGACATCCCCGATCAGGGCCCCGTCCTCCTTCAGCTCGACGGCGTACTGGAACCACCCGGGCAGATCGGGCTCACCGACCCCGAACTCCCGTACGAGCTGAACAGCCTCGTCGAGCGGCACCGGCGCGGTCCACCCCTGATAACGGGCGACGGCCGGATCGGACCGGTAGAGGGAAAGGGCAAGAGCATCGGTGGCCTGAAAACGGCGCAACCGAAGCCGAGGGGTTTCGAGCAGCACCCAGCAAACGTCTCATACCCCCTCAGCCCCCGGCGGCCCAGGGCCACGGGTGCGACACTCTGTTTGCGCAAGCTTGACGCGAACGCACTTGCGTACAAGGGCGGTTGGGGACCGCGGCTGTCACGGTGCCGGAACCGGGCGGACACTCTGCCGGACTTGATCGGTGTCTCGTGGCCGAACGGCAGTCGGAGGATGATCGTGGCCCGCACCACGCCTGAACGGCCCGTGGACGCCGAGGCGCTGTTTCCCGGGCTCGCCGATACCGCCTGTACGGGCACCCGCCTGCACCCTCGTCAGGGCACCCCGACGTCCCGGGACAGCTCCGTCGCCGGTCCTTCCGGGGTGTATGTCGGGCGCGGGCTGATGCGTATCTTCACGTGCCCGGTCGACGCGACGCACCCGCACCGCCTCAGCTTTCAACGACCTCCAGTGCCTCGGCTGACCTGACGGACGCCGGTGCCGCTACGGGAGTGGCCGTGAGGGGCAGCCGCAGCCGGCTGCCCCTCACACCCGCGCGTAGTAGCCCGGTCCTCCCCCCGGCTACCAGGCCACCGGCAACGACGTCACCCCGTGGATCAGGCGGCCGGACGAGCGGGGTATCTGGTCCGCCGGTACTGCCAACCGGAGCGTGGGGAACCTGCGGAGCAGGCTTCCGATCACGATTTCGAGCTCCAGGCGGGCCAGGCCCGCGCCCAGGCAGTAGTGGATGCCGATGCCGAACGTCAGGTGCTGGGCGTCGCCGGTGCGGCTGACGTCCAGGGTGTCGGGCCGGGTGAAGTGCCCGGAGTCACGGTTGGCGGAAGCCAGGGAGGCGAGCACCGCCGTACCCGCCGGTACTAGGGTGTCGCCCAGTTTCACGTCCTCCGTGGTGATGCGCAGCGTCGCCTCGTCGCCCGGGGGTACGAAGCGCAGCAGCTCCTCCACGGCGGTAGGCAGCGCACCGGGGTAGCTGAGCACCGCCTCGAACTGGTCGGGGTTCGTGAGCAGCGCCAGGACGCCGTTCGCGATCTGGTTGGTCGTCGTCTCGTGCCCGGCGATGAGGAGGGTGATGGCCAGGTGCAGCAGCTCCTCCTCGTCGAGCCGTTCGGCGTCCGCCTCGTTGATCGACACGAGCGCGGAGAGGAGGTCGTCGCCCGGCTGCTCCCGCTTGGCGGCGATGAGCCCGCCCAGGTAGGTGCTCAGACCGACATGGGCCTCGACGATCTTCTCCACCGGCAGCGAGACGGTCGACAGGACGGTGCCGGACCATTCGGCGATCTGCTCGCGTTCGCCGAGCGGGACTCCGAGCAGCTCGCAGATGACCGTCACGGGCAGCGGGAAGGCGAGGGCCGGGACGATGTCGGTCGGGGAGCCCTGCTGCTCCATGGCGTCCAGCAGCTCGTCGGTGAGGATCTGGATACGCGGCCGCAGCGCCTCCACCCGGCGGGCCGTGAACTCCCGGGAGACCAGCCGGCGTACCCGGGTGTGCTCGGGCGGGTCCATGCTGAGCAGGTTCTTGGCGTTCTGCGGCTCGGTCCCGATACGCGGGGCGCCGGGCCGCGCGGTGGCGGCTCTGCTGAACCGGGCGTCCGACAGCACCGTGCGCACCGAGTCGTAGTCGGTGACGAGGAGCGCGTCGCTGCCACTGGGCATCGTGATGTCCGCCACCGGGTTCGTCTCCCTCAGCCGCTTGTAGTGAGGGCACGGTTCGAGCGCCGACGGCCGCTCGAACGGGTAGGCGAGGGGGCTGGAGTCCACCGGGGTGTCAGTCACGTGCGTCTGTCCAATCTCTGTCAACAAGGGCCAACAAGGTCAACAAGGGTCGAAAAGGGGCGAACGGGCGGCGGTCGTGCCGCCGCCCGGCGCTCAGATACGGAAACGGTTGATGGCCGGCTCGTGCCGGGCCCGCAGCTCGGGATCGGTGACCCCCAGGCCCTCCTGGGGGGCCAGGCACAGCACGCCGACCTTGCCGTGGTGCCGGTTGCGGTGGACGTCGCCCACCGCCCGGCCGATCTCGGTGAGCGGATACGTACGGGAGAGCGTGGGGTGGATCCGGCCCTTGACGACGAGCCGGTTCGCCTCCCACGCCTCGCGGTAGTTGGCGAAGTGCGAGCCGATGATCCGCTTGAGGTGCATCCAGAGGTAGCGGTTGTCGAACTCGTGCCGGTAGCCGGTGGTGGACGCGCACGTGACGACGGTGCCGCCCCGGCGGGCCACGTAGACCGAGGCGCCGAAGGTCTCCCGGCCCGGGTGCTCGAAGACGATGTCCACGTCCTCGCCGCCCGTCAGCTCGCGGATCCTGCCCCCGAGGCGCTTCCACTCCTTGGGGTCCTGGGTGTGCTCGTCCCGCCAGAACCGGTAGTTCTCCGCGCCGCGGTCGATGATCGCCTCGACGCCCATCGCCCGGCAGATCGCCGCCTTCTGTTCGCTGGAAACGACGCAGATCGGCGTCGCGCCGCCGGCCAGCGCGTACTGGGTCGCGTACGAGCCGAGACCGCCGCCCGCGCCCCAGATGAGCACGTTGTCGCCCACCTTCATGCCCGCGCCGTTGGTGGAGACCAACTGGCGGTAGGCGGTGGAGTTGACCAGGCCGGGTGCGGCCGCCTCCTCCCACGTCAAGTGGGCCGCCTTCGGCATGAGTTGGTTGGTCTTCACCAGCGCGAGCTGGGCCAGCCCGCCGAAGTTGGTCTCGAAGCCCCAGATCCGCTGCTCGGGGTCGAGCATCGTGTCGTTGTGGCCCGCCGCGTCCTCCAGTTCCACGGACAGGCAGTGGGCGACCACCCGGTCACCGGGCCCCCAGCGCCGTACTCCGGGTCCGGTACGCAGCACCACGCCGGCCAGGTCGGAGCCGATCACGTGGTACGGCAGGTCGTGACGGGCGGCCGGGCCTCCGGTACGGGCGTAGCGTTCGAGGAAGCCGAAGGTCGGCACGGGCGAGAACAGCGCGCTCCACACCGTGTTGTAGTTCACGGAACTCGCCATGACGGCGATCAGGGCCTCGCCGGGGCCCGGTTGCGGGGTCGGTACGTCACTGATGTGCACGGACTTCGCGGGGTCCCGGTCGGTGACCGGAATGCCGTCGAACATGTGCTGCTCGTCCTTGAAGAGCACGGCTGCTCGATACGACTCCGGCACCGGCAGGGACGTGAAGTCGCCGGACACCGCGTCCGGTGACTCGATCGCGGCGGTCAGATTGTCCATCACCACAGATTCCTGTCGGTCTGAAGGGCTTCGGGTCGGGGCGGATGCCCAGGCAGGTGGTCGGGCGGGTGGCCAGGTGGGTGGTCAAGCAGGTGGCCGGGCAGGTGGTGGCCGGGTCGGCCACCACCCGCCGCACGCCTACTGGTTGAGCGTCACCGGCAGTTCGGTCAGGCCGCGCATCACCAGACCGGGCCGCCACCGCAGTTCGGCCGACGGGTCCTTGCGCTCCATCTTGGGGAAGCGCTCCAGCAGTTGGCGGAAGGCGATCTCGGCCTCCAGCCGGGCCAGCGGCGCGCCCAGGCAGTAGTGCATGCCGTAGCCGAAGGCCATGTGCGGGTTCGGAGTGCGGTCTGCTTCGAAGGCCATCGAGTCGGGGAAGGACTGCTCGTCCCGGTTGGCCGACAGCAGGGAGATCAGGACGAGTTCGCCCTCCTGGACGGTCTGGCCGCCCAGCTCCAGGGTCTCCGTGGCGACCCGGAAGCTCGCGCCGGGCACCGGGCTCTCGTAGCGGAGGAACTCCTCCACGGCCGCGGGGATCGCGTCGTGGTCGGCCCGCAGCCGGTCGGCCAGTTCGGGATCGGCGAGCAGCATGGCCGTGCCGTTGCCGAGCAGGTTCACGGTGGTCTCGTAGCCCGCGATGATCAGCAGGAAGCACATCGAGGTCAGCTCGTTCTCGGCGAGCCGGTCCTCGTTGTCCCGCGCGGAGATCATCGCCGACAGCAGCTTGTCGTCCGGCTCGGCCCGCTTCTGCTTGACCAGGTCGCGGACGTAGTACACGAACTCGGTCACCACGTCGACCGGGAAGTTCGCCGTGCCCACCCCGGCGAGGTAGGCGTTCGACCAGGCCTGGAAGCGCTGGTGATCGGAGACGGGCACGCCGAGCAGCTCGCAGATGACCTGCATCGGCAGCGGGTACGCCAGCTCGTGGATGGCGTCCGGCTGCTCCCGCACGGCCATCCTGTCGAGCAACTCGCTGGTCATCTGCTCGATCATCGGCCGCAGGTGCTCGATGCGCTTGGCCGTGAACACCGAGGAGACCAGCCGCCGCAGCCGGGTGTGGTCGGTGCCGTCCACCCGCAGCATGTGGGTGCCCATGCTGGAGCGGATCTCGGCGGGCAGGACGTCCTGGGAGACGATACGGGTGCCGATCCGGTTGGACAGCCGGGCGTCGCCGAGCCCCGCCCGGCAGTCGGCGTACCTGGTGACGAACCACAGCGGTACGCCGTTGGGCAACTCGACCTGGAACAGCGGGCGTTCCTCGCGCAGCCGCTCGAACAGGTCGTGCGGGGACTTCACACCGTATTCGGCGTAGAGGTCGGTGAAGGTGACCATGTGCGTTCGCTCCTTGCGGGGTTGGGCCTTGCGGGGTCGGGGATCAGTCGAGTGCGGGCTGCGTGGCCGCCGGGGCCGCGGCGGCGGCGGGCTTGGGCGCCGGGATGCCCAGCGCCAGTGCGGCGCCGGCCAGCAGGACCACGACGCAGATCCACAGCCCGGGGATCATGGCGTCGGTGAAGGCCCCGGGCGACAGGTAGTTGCCGCCCCGGCCGAGGAAGACGGTGGTGAGGACGGCGATCCCCAGCGCGCTGCCGATCTCGCGGACGGTGGCGTTGGTGCCGGACGCCTTGCCGATGTCCTGCGGCTGTACGGAGGTCACCACGACCGTCGCACTGGGCGCGAAGATCAGACCGGTGCCGATGCCGCACAGCATGTACGGCGCCACCATCTGCCAGTCGGCCGTGCCCGGGTCGGAGATGAGCGCGCACCAGGCCAGACCCACCGCGGCGAGCCCGAGACCGGCGGCGATCAGCTTGCCCGCGCCCACCTTGGGGATGAGCTTCCCCGCGTACGGCGCGCAGATCGTCGGCATGACAGCCCACGGCAGGGTCCACAGGCCGGCCACGAACGGCGAGTGGAGCCGGGCCACTTGGAGGTACTGGGCGAGGAAGAAGATGGAGCCGAACAGGCCGAAGTACACAGCCAGGGACGCGAGATTCGCCAGGGTGAAGGCGCGGTTGCGATAGATACGCAGCGGCAGCAGCGGCTGGGCGCTGCGGCGCTCCCACAGCACGAAGAGCACCAGCAGTACGACGGCAGCCCCGTACAGCCCGAGCACGCGGGCGGCGGTCCAGCCGTACGAGCCGCTGTCCACGATCGCCCAGACCAGGGCGAGCACCCCGGCGCCGCCGAGCAGCACCCCCAGCAGGTCCAGCTTGGCCGCCGCGCCCCGGCTCTCGGCGTGGACGCGCAGGACCAGCGGGACGGCGAAGAGGCCGATCGGGACGTTCAGCCAGAACAGCCAGTGCCAGCCGATGCCCGTGGTGATGGCGCCGCCGAGCAGCGGTGCGATGCCGACGGCCAGGCTGCTGATGCTGGACCAGACACCGATCGCCACGCCCCGCTTCTCCGGCGCCACGGCGACGGTCAGCATGGTCAGCGACAGCGGCAGGACCGCCGCCGCGCTCATGCCTTGCAGCGCCCGCAGCGTGATGAGCGCCCCGGTCGAGGTGGACAGCGCGCATCCGATGGAGAACAGGACGAACAGCGAGAGTCCGGAGACGAACACCTTGCGGCGCCCGAACCGGTCCCCGAGGCCGGCCGCGACCAGCAGCAGGCCCGCGAAGCCGAGGATGTAGCTGTTCGTTATCCACTGCAGGCCCTGTATCGAGGTGCCCAGGTCGCTTCTGATGGACGCCAGCGCGTTGGTGACCACCAGGTTGTCCAGCCCGACCATGAACATCGGCAGGGACACGGCCAATACGGTCAGTCCGAACGACGGGCGTGCCGGGGCAGCCGGTTCGTGTGCCATTCCAGTTCTTTCTGTGTGGGAGGAGATCGCCGGCGGCGCCGGCGAGTGTCGGTCAACTGAAGCGAGCCAGGTCCTCGGTCAGCGCCTTGGCGACCTGGTCGTTCTGTTCGGACAGGTAGAAGTGGCCGCCGGGGAAGGCCCGCAGGGTGAAGTCCCCGTCGGTGTGCTCGCGCCACTCCTCCGCCTCGGCGAGGGTGACCTGCGGGTCGCTGTCGCCCACCAGCACGCTGACCGGGCAGCGCAGCCGGGGCCCCGGCTCGTACCGGTACGACTCCACCGCCGTGTAGTCACCGCGGATGGCCGGCATGATCATCCGGATGATGTCGTCGTCGAGGAGCAGCCGGTCGTCGGTGCCGTTCAGACGGCGGATCTCGGCGATGACGCCGTTGTCGTCCATCGAACGGACGCCGCGGTCGCGGAGTTTGGGCGGTGCGGTACGGCCGGAGGCGACCAGGCCCACCAACTCCAGCGAGCTGTCCCGCTCGATCCGGCGCGCCACCTCGAAGGCCACGCAGGCACCCATGCTGTGCCCGAACAGCACAAGACGCCGTCGCGGCAGCGACTCCAGCACGGTGAGGATCTCGTCGGCGAGGCGGGGGATCGACGTGATGGGCGGTTCGGCGCGGCGGTCCTGCCGGCCCGGGTACTGCACCGGCAGTACGTCGGCGACGGCGGCCAGGGCGGTCGACAGCGGGCGGAAGTAGCTGGCGGAGCCGCCCGCGTGGGGGAGGCAGACCAGCGACAGATCGGTGTCCGGGGGCGCCGGGCGGTAGCGGCGGATCCAGAGGTCCTGTGCGGCCGGGGCGTTGTTCGGCGCCGCGTTCGTCCCCGCGTTCGTCCCCGCGTTCACCGCGGCGTTCATCCCCCCGTTCGTCCCCCCGTTCGTCCCCGCGTTCATTCCTACGTTCATCCGGGCGGTCATCCCCGCACCTCCGTGCGCAGCCAGGACGCGATGGCGTCGGCGGTTGTCAGATGGTGTTCGTCGAGCATCGAGAAGTGGTCTCCGGGCACGTCGACGACGTGGTGGGCGTACTCCCAGCCGGCCCCCTGTTCGCCCTGGGCCGGGCCCGGTGCCTCGGCGGTGGCGCGCAGCAGCAGTACGGGGGTCTTGAGCGGGCCCGGGGCCCAGTCGGCGAAGACCCGGAAGTAGCCGCCCATCGCCACCAGCCGCTGGTCGTCGAGGAGTTCGGCCGCGTCCTCGTTCTCCAGCAGTTGCGAGACCATCAGCCCGGTACTGGAGCGGTCAGCGGTCCGGGAGAACGTGTCCGCGAGGACGACCGCGGCTGCCGGGGTGCCGAGCGCGGCCAGGTGCTCGGCGACGGCGTGGGCGATCCACCCGCCGGAGGACCGGCCGAGCAGCACGACCGGGCGGCCGCCCGCCAGTTGGACGGCGGTCTCCGCCTGCGCTCCGACCAGCGCCTTGACCGAGCGCGGCAGCGGCTCACCGGCCGTGAAGCCGGGGTGCGGCAGCGCCCACACCTCGCCCGTCGCGCCGAGCGCCGAGCCGAGCCGCAGATACTCCTGCGGTCCCGAGACGGCGCTGAGCGAGGGGAAGCACAGCACGGCGCGGTCGGCGGAGCCGGGGGTGATACGGACCGGCGCGGGCCAGCGGTCCGCCTCCGCACGCTCGGCGAAGTCCGGCCGCAACGCCGCCGCGGCGGTCAGCAGTTGGAAACCCTCGGCGAGCCGGCCGGTGCGGTACGACTGCCTGAACATCCCGGTCAGCGGGTCCTCGGGGGACTCACCGGGCTGCCCGCCGGGCCGGTCGCCTGGCTCCTGCGCCAGTCTCTCCGAGAGGTGTCCGGCGAGCGCGGTGACCGTCGGGTGGTCGAAGATCAGGGTCGCGGGCAGGGGCAGACCGGTGGACTCCCGCAGCCGGTTGCGCAGTTGCATGGCCGTGAGGGACTCGAATCCCAGCTCGACGAAGGACCTGTCGGGGTCGACGTCGTCCGGCGCCGCGTGGCCCAGTACGACGGCCGCGACTGTGCGGACATGGTCCACGACAGCGGCGGCCCGCTGCTCGTCGTCGGCGAGGTCGGCCAGAGTCCCCGGTAGCGTTCCGGTGTCCTCCTCGGCGGCGGGTGCCGGTGCGAGGGCGGCGGCCGGGAGCGTCGCCGCGGGGACGGACGCCAGCCAGAACGAACGCCGCTGGAACGCGTAGCGCGGCAGCTCCACGCGCCGCGCGGGCGGGAACGCGGCCGTCCAGTCCACGGCGGCGCCCCGTACGTACAACTCGCCGGCCGACTGGAGAAAACGGGTGGGGCCGCCCTCCTCGCGCACCAGCGAGCCGCTCACCGTGACGGCGCGTCCCGCCTCGGTGGTCTCGGCGGTCTCCTCGATGCCCCCGACGAGTACGGGGTGCGGGCTCGTCTCGACGAAGTACCGGAAGCCGTCCTGGATCAGCAGCCGCACGGTCTCCTCGAAGCGCACGGTCCGGCGCAGGTTGCGGTACCAGTACTCGGCGTCCAGCTCCGTCCCGGACAGCGGCGTGCCGGTCACCGCCGAGTAGAACGGCACCTCGGCGGGCTTCGGCGCGACGGCCGACAGCCGGGTCAGCAACTCCTCCCGTACGGCCTCGATGTGCGGCGAGTGGGAGGCGTAGTCCACCGGTACGCGGCGTACCCGCAGCCCGTCCGCCTCGCTCCGCGCCACGAACTCGTCCAGGGCGTCGGCGTCACCGGACACCACCGTCGCGTTCGGGCCGTTGACCGCGGCGACCGCGATCCGGTCCGCCCACGGGGCGAGCAGGGGCACCACCTGGTCGGTGGGCAGGGCGACCGACACCATGCCGCCCCGCCCGGCAAGTCGCCTCAGCACCTGGCTGCGCAGGGCGACCACCAGCGCCGCGTCCTCCAGCGAGAGGGCGCCGGACACGCAGGCGGCCGCTATCTCGCCCTGCGAGTGGCCGACGACGGCGTCCGGCTCGATGCCGTACGAGCGCCACAGCGCCGCCAGCGAGACCATGACGGCGAACAGGGCCGGCTGGACCACGTCCACCCGGTCGAGGGAGGGCGCGTCCGGGTCGCCGCGCAACACCTGT
Organism: Streptomyces sp. 150FB; assembly: GCF_000818195.1. Taxonomy (GTDB): domain Bacteria; phylum Actinomycetota; class Actinomycetes; order Streptomycetales; family Streptomycetaceae; genus Streptomyces. Next base: position 5,516,319 of record NZ_JTHL01000001.1, read on the forward strand.
GTCAGCGACCAGTCGACATGGGGTGCGAGCGCCTCCTCACAGGCGGCGAGGCGGTCCCGGAACACGGGGGAGGAGGCGGCCAACTCGGTTGCCATGCCGCGCCATTGGGAGCCCTGGCCGGGGAAGACGAAGGCGGTGCGGCCGACCGTACGGGCGGCCGACGTGCCACGGACCGTGTGCGGGGCGTCGCGACCGTCCGCCAGATGGCCGAGCCGATCCAGCAGGTCCTCTCGGCTGTCCGCGACCACGACCGCGCGGTAGTCCAGCGCGGCGCGGCCGGTGGCGAGGGACCAGGCCGCGTCGACACCGCGCTGCTCGGGGCGGGCGAGCAGGTGCGTGCGCAGCCGGGCGGCCTGGGCGCGGAGCGCCTGCGCGGTACGGGCGGAGAGCACCCAGGGGAGGGGACCGGCTGATTCCACGGCCGGTAGGACCGTGGAATGTTCTTCGGGCTGTTCCTCGGGCTGTTCCTCAGGCTGTTCCTCGGGCTGTTCGAGGATCACGTGGGCGTTGGTGCCGCTCATCCCGAAGGAGGAGACCGCCGCGCGGCGCGGACGGCCCGTCCCCGGCCAGGGGCGTTCCTCGGTCAGCAGTGCGACGGAGCCCGCCGACCAGTCGATCTGCGGTGACGGCGCGTCCACGTGCAGTGTCCTCGGCAGCGTCCCGTGGCGCATGGCCTGCACCATCTTGATCACGCCGCCGACCCCGGCCGCCGCCATGGTGTGCCCGATGTTCGACTTCAGCGAGCCCAGCCAGAGCGGGCTGTCGGCCGGGCGGTTCTCGCCGTACGTGCCGAGCAGGGCCTGCGCCTCGATGGGGTCGCCGAGCCGGGTGCCGGTGCCGTGCGCCTCGACGGCGTCGATGTCGGCGGGGTTCAGCCGGGCGTCGGCGAGGGCCTGCCGGATCACCCGGCGCTGTGCGCGGCCGTTGGGCGCGGTCAGTCCCGTACTGGCACCGTCCTGGTTGACGGCCGAGCCACGCAGTACGGCCAGCACCGGGTGCCCGAGCCGCCGCGCGTCGGACAGCCGCTCCACCAGGAGCAGTCCGACCCCCTCGCCCCAGGCCGTGCCGTCGGCCGAGGCGGCGAAGGACTTGCACCGGCCGTCGGCGGCCAGACCGCCTTGGGCGCTGAAGTCCGCGAACGCGCCGGGGGAACTCATGATCGTCGCACCGCCCGCCAGGGCCATGGCGCACTCGCCGCGCCGCAGTGCCTGCGCCGCCAGGTGCAGGGCCACCAGGGAGGAGGAGCAGGCGGTGTCGACCGTGACGGCCGGTCCCTCCAGGCCGAGGAAGTAGGCGATCCGCCCGGAGGCGACGCTGCCCGAGTTGCCGGTGCTGAGGTAGCCCATCACCTCGGCGGGGACGGCCTCGGCCCGCGTCGCGTAGTCGTGCAGGTTGAGGCCGGTGAAGACGCCCACCTGCTCGCCCCGCGCTGCCGCCGGGGCGATCCCGGCCGCCTCGAACGCCTCCCAGGCCGCTTCCAGGAGCAGCCGCTGCTGGGGGTCCATGGCCAGTGCCTCGCGCGGCGAGATGCCGAAGAAGTCGGCGTCGAACTCGTCCGCGCTGTGCAGGAACCCGCCGAAGCCCGCCCGGTCGTCGGGCCAGCCGCGGTTGTCCGGGAACTCCGAGATGGCGTCCCGTCCTTCCGACACCAGCTCCCACAGCCCGTCCGGGTCGTCGACACCGCCCGGATACCGGCAGCTCATGCCGATGATCGCCACCGGTTCGTGCTGCCGGTCGGTCAGCTCGCGCACCTGCCTGCGGGCCTCGCGCAGATCGGCCGTCGCGCGTTTGAGGTAGTCGAGGTACTTGGCCTCGTTGGTCACAGCTTCCGTGGTCACAGCTTCCGTGGTCACGACGACTCCAGTTCGGCATCCAGCAGGTCGAAGATCTCGTCGGCGGTGGCGGACTCGATGTCGGCGTCCGCCGTGTGGTCGGCCGTACGGTCCGCAGGCCGGTCCCGGGAGCCGGTCAGTGCGCGCAACCGGGCGTAGATCTCGTCGAGTTCCGCGCCCTCGCCGGGCAGCGCGGCGAGCAGGGCCTCCAACCGGTCGAGATCCCGGTGGATCTGGGGCGCCCCGGACAGTTCGGCTGCCGCCTCCTCCTCCAGCCGGGCCACGAGCGCGGCAGGGGTGGGGCAGTCGAACAGGACGGTGGGCGGCAGCCGCAGGCCGGTCGCCGCCGCCACCTGGTCGCGCAGCTCGACCGCGGTGAGCGAGTCGATACCGATGTCCTTGAAGGACTGCTCCGGGTCTACGTCGTCGGCCCCGGAGTGCCCGAAGACCAGCGCGACGCTCCGGCGGACGATGTGGAGCAGCGCCCGGACCCGTTCGTCCGGCGACTGCGCGAGCAGCCGGTCCCTGGCCCCGACGACCGCGACGGGCTCGGCCGTGATCGCGCGCCGGGCCGGGCGCGCGGCC
>NZ_JTHL01000001.1:5518760-5522656 GCF_000818195.1 Streptomyces sp. 150FB
GTACGGGACCCTCCGCCGTCGGGCGGGGCAGGTCGGCGGGGGCGGGGCGCAACACCACCGCGTCCGCCGAAGCGACCGGCAGCCCGTCCGTGCCGGTCAGCAGGAGGGAGACCGCGCCGTGCGTTGCGGGAGCGATACGGACGCGTGCGGTCGTGGCGCCGGTGGCGTGCACGGCCACGCCCGACCAGGACTCGGGCAGGTGACCGGCCTTGTCCGTCAGGCCCAGCGCGTGCAGCGCGCCGTCCAGCAGTACGGGGTGCACACCGTACCGGTCCGCCTCCCCCGCCTCGGCCGGGGCGAGGGCCAGCTCGGCGAACAGCTCGTCGCCGCGACGCCACAAGGCCCGGACGACGTGGAACGCGGGCCCATGGCCGAGCCCCGCCCGCTCCAGGCGCTCGTAGAGGTCGTCGGCCGTGACCGGTATGGCACCGGCCGGCGGCCACACGGTCAGGCCGGCGTCCGGGTCCGGGGCCTGGGCCTGGTCCTGGTCCGGATCGTCGGGACGCAGCGTGCCGTGGGCGTTGCGGACCCAGCCGCCGGGACCGGACGCCCCCTCGGGGCGCGAGTGCAACTCGACGGTACGTACGTCGCCGGACGGGGCGACCATCAGCCGGAGCTGCGTGCCGCCCTGCTCCGGCAGGACCAGCGGGGCCTCCAGGACGAGTTCGTGGACGAAGGAGCAGCCGGTCTCGTCGCCGGCCCGCAGGATCATGTCCAGCACGGCCGACGCGGGCAGCACCGGCGTCCCGGCGATGGTGTGCTGCGCAAGCCAGGGGTGGGTGTGGGCGGCGAGGCGGCCGGAGAACAACAGGCCGTCCGATCGAGGCAGTTCGATCGCGGCGCCCAGCAACGGGTGGTTCGCCGGGCCGAGTCCGGCGGCGCCGGGGTCCTCCGACGGCTCCGGCTGCGCGTCGAGCCAGTACCGCTGCCGCTGGAAGGCGTACGTCGGCAGCTCGGTGCGCGGCGGGCGGGGTCCGTCGAACGCCGCCGACCAGTCCACCGAGGTGCCACAGAATGCCGGCCAGTCCAACTGCGCGCCCTGGACGTGCAGTTGGACCACGGCCTTGGTGAGGCTCCCCACCTCGCCGGTGCCGCCGCGCAGGGAGGGGACGAAGGTGAGGGGTTCCGCGTCCGCAGGCAGGCAGTTGGGTCCCATCGCCGACAGCACGCCGTCAGGGCCGACCTCCAGGAACGCGGTCACCCCCTCGGCCGCCAGCGCACCGACCGCGTCGTGGAACCGCACGGCCCCCCGGACGTGCCGGATCCAGTAGTCCGGGCTGCCGAGTTCCTCCGCCGGGACCGGGCGGCCGGTCAGGGTGGAGACGAACGGCGTGGTCACCGGGGCGAACCGAAGGCCGCGCACCACCTCGGCGAAGTCGGCCAGCATCGGTTCCATCAGCGGTGAGTGGAAGGCGTGGCTGACCTCCAGGCGCTTCGTCTTGCGGCCCGCCCGGCGCAGCTTCTCGGCGACGTCGAGCACCGCTGCCTCGGCACCGGACAGGACGACGGCGGACGGCCCGTTGACGGCGGCGATGCCGACCTGGTCGGTCAAGTCGCCGATGAGGTCCAGCACTTCCCGCTCGGCCGCCTGAACGGCGACCATGGCCCCGCCCGCCGGGAGCGCCTGCATCAGCCGCCCACGCGCCGCCACCAGGGCGGCAGCGTCCGGCAGCGAGAACAGGCCGATGACATGGGCGGCGGCCAACTCGCCGATCGAGTGCCCGGCCACGGCGTCGGGGCGGATGCCCCAGTGCTCGATCAGCCGGTAGAGGGCGACCTCCAGAGCGAACACCGCGGGCTGGGTGAAACCGGTCCGGTGGATCAGGTCCGCCTCGGGGCTGCCTTCGGGTGCGAAGACGACGTCCTTCAGCGGCCGGTCGAGATGCCGGTCCAGCTCGGCGCAGACCTCGTCGTAGGCCGCCGCGAAGACCGGGAAAGCCTCGTACAACACCCGTCCCATTCCGGCCCGTTGGCTTCCCTGACCGGTGAAGAGGACGGCGAGTCGGCCTGCCTGCTGCCGGCCCTGCGCTACTCCGGCGGCCGGCTCACCCTCGGCCACGGCGGCGAGGCCGCGCAAGAGTTCGGCGCGGTCCTGGGCCACCGCGACGGCCCGGTGGTCGAAGGCGGTGCGCGTGGTCAGCAGTGCGTACGCCGCCGCGTCCAGGTCGAGTTCGGGTCGCTCGGTGACGAAGGCGTGCAGGCGCCCGGCCTGCGCGCGCAGCGCCGCCTCGCTCCTGGCCGTGACCACCCAGGGGATCGGGCCGAACTCCGCCGGCGGGACCTCCTCCGCCTCCGGCGCCTGTTCCAGGATGACGTGGGCGTTGGTGCCGCTGAGTCCGAAGGAGGAGACGGCGGCGCGGCGGGGCCGGTCCAGTTCCGGCCAGGCTCGCTGGTCGGTCAGCAGTTCCACGGCGCCGGTGGACCAGTCGACGTGGGAGGTGGGTGTGTCGGCGTGGAGTGTCTTGGGCAGTACGCCGTGCCGTAGGGCCATCACCATTTTGATGACCCCGCCGACGCCCGCTGCGGCTTGCGCGTGTCCGATGTTGGACTTCAACGAGCCGAGGAACAGGGGCTGTTCGTGGGGCCGGTCTTGACCGTAGGTCGCGAGAAGGGCCTGCGCTTCGATCGGGTCGCCCAGCCGGGTGCCCGTCCCGTGTGCCTCCACCGCGTCGACGTCGGCCGTGGTCAGCCGTGCGTCGGCCAAGGCCTGTCGGATCACTCGTTGCTGGGACGGCCCGTTGGGCGCGGTGAGTCCGTTGCTGGCGCCGTCCTGGTTGACCGCGCTGCCGCGTACCACCGCCAGCACCGGGTGTCCCAGCCGTACGGCGTCCGACAGACGCTCGACCAGCAGCACACCCACTCCCTCGGCCCAGCCGGTGCCGTCGGCTTCCTCCGCGAACGCCTTGCACCGCCCGTCCGGGGAGAGTCCGCGCTGTCGGCTGAAGTCCAGGAATGCCGCAGGCGAGGACATCACCGTCACTCCGCCCGCCAGAGCCATCGAGCACTCGCCCCGCCGCAGCGCCTGTGCCGCCAGGTGCAGGGTCACCAACGACGACGAACACGCCGTGTCGACGGTGACGGCCGGCCCCTCAAGACCGAAGGTGTACGACAGCCGCCCGGCGGCCACACTGCCCGCGGTGCCGGTGCCCCGGAACGCCTCCAGCTCCTCGGGGATGGTGCGCAGCCTGGTCAGGTAGTCGCGGTTCATCAGGCCCATGTAGACGCCGGTACGGCTGCCGCGCAGCGTCACCGGGTCGATGCCCGCCCGCTCGACGGCCTCCCAGGACGTCTCCAGCAGCAACCGCTGCTGGGGATCCATCGCCAGCGCCTCACGCGGCGAGATCCCGAAGAACCCCGCGTCGAACTCCGCCGCGTCGTGCAGGAAGCCGCCCTCGCGGGTGTAGACCTTCCCGCGCACGCCGGGATCCGGATCGTAGAGGCCGTCCAGATCCCAGCCGCGGTCGGTGGGGAAGCCGGAGACGCCGTCCGAACCGGTGGCGACCAACTGCCACAGATCCTCCGGCGAACGCACCCCGCCGGGGAAGCGGCAGCCGATTCCCACGACGGCGATCGGCTCGTCGTCCGTGGCGGCGGTGGTCTCCGTGGTGTCAGTGATGTCGGTGGTCTCCGCCAGCAACTCCCGGCGCAGATACGCCGCGAGCGCGGCCGGCGTGGGGTAGTCGAAGACGAGGGTGGCGGGCAGCGCCAGTCCGGTGAGCGGGCTGAGCGCGTTGCGCAGTTCGACGGCGCTCAGTGAGTCGACGCCGAGGTCGCGGAAGCTCTGCTCGGCGCCGACGGCGTCGGCCGTCGCATGGCCGAGGACGGTCGCCGCGTGCGAGCGCACCACGTCGAGCAGCATGGCGTCGCGTTCGGCGGCGGGCAGCGCGAGCAGCCGG
>NZ_JTHL01000001.1:5522987-5531754 GCF_000818195.1 Streptomyces sp. 150FB
GCCGGGCCCGGCAGCCGCCCGCGCGGCCGGGCGGAGTGTGCGTACCAGCCCGCTGAGCAGGGGCGGCACCTCCCGTCCGGCGCGAGGGGCGGTGTCGAGACGCATCGGGAGCAGGGCCGCACGGTCGGCGCCGAGGCAGGCGTCGAACAGGGCCAGTCCCTCGTCGACGGAGAGCGGGGCGAAGCCGGCCCGCTCGATGCGGGCGAGATCGGCCTCGGCCAAGTGGCCGGTGACACCGCTGCGTTCGGCCCACAGCCCCCAGGCGAGCGACAGCGCCGGCTGCCCGGCAGCGCGCCGGTGGGCGGCCAGGCCGTCCAGGAAGGCGTTGGCCGCGGCGTACGCGCCCTGTCCGGCGCCGCCGAACACACCGGCGGCGGAGGAGAACAGGACGAACTGCGCCAGGTCCAGCCCCCGCGTCAGTTCGTGGAGGTGGAGCGCGGCGTCCGCCTTGGGGCGCAGCACCGCGTCGGCCTGCTCCGGGGTGAGGGACTCCACCAGCCCGTCGGCCACGATCCCCGCCGCGTGCACCACGCCGGTCAGCGGGTGCTCGGCGGGGATCCCGGCCAGGACGTCGGCGAGCGCTGCCCGGTCGGCGACGTCGCAGGCGACGACCGACACCGTGGCGCCCAGCTCGCCGAGTTCGGCCGCCAGTGCGTCGGCGCCCTCGGCCGCCGGGCCCCGGCGGCTGGTCAGCAGCAGATGCCGGACGCCGTGCGCCGCCACCAGGTGCCGGGCGACAGCCGCGCCGAGGGTGCCCGTACCGCCGGTGACCAGGACGGTTCCGCCCGGCGGGAAGGCCGTTTCGACGGTGTTCGCCTCGTCGGCGCTCGCTTCGACGGCGCTCGCCTCGGTCCGCGCCGACCGCGCCAGCCGGGCCACCGACCACGCTCCGTCGCGTACGAGGAACTGCGGCTCGGCGCCGAGCACAGCGGCCGTGAGCGAATCGCCCGGACGGTCGGTGTCGACCAGGACGAACCGCCCCGGGTGCTCGGTCTGTGCCGAGCGCACCAGGCCGTGCAGCGCCGCGCCGGACGGGCCGGTGACCTGCTCGCCGGTCGCGCCGCTGGTGACAACGGCCAGACGGGTGGCGGCGAAGCGCGCGTCGGCCAGCCACGCCTGGAGCAGCTCCAGCGTGCGGTGGACCGCCTCGTGCAGGTCGCCGAGCGCCGGCTGCTCGCGTACGACCACCACGTCCGGCACGGCCGCCCCGGCGTCGACGGCGTCCGCCAGGGCCGCCAGCGAGGGGTAGCGGTCGTCCTCGGCGGATCCGACGCCGACCTGACTGCCCGGCGCCAACGGCTCCGCCGTGTCGGTCGGCACCCAGTCGAGCCGGTACAGCGCGTCCGCCGTGGCCGAGGCGCGCAGCGCCCCGTCCCTCACCGGCCGCAGCACCAGCGACTCCACGGACGCCACGGGAAGCCCCGTCGGATCGGCCACCGCCAGCGACATCGCGTCCGCGCCACTGGGCGCGAGCCGTACCCGCAGGGCGTGCGCGCCGGTCGCGAAGAGCCGCACACCCGACCAGTGGAACGGCAGGCGCGGCCCGTCGGACTCGGCAGGACCGGCAGGACCGGCAGGACCGGCAAGACTCCAGGCGTGCAGGGCGCTGTCGAGGAGCGCGGGGTGCAGGCCGTAACCGTCGACCGGCTCCTCTGGCAGCTCGACCTCGGCGAAGACCTCGGTCCCGCGCCGCCAGGCCGCGCGTACGCCCCTGAAGGCGGAGCCGTAGTCGAGTCCGGCGGCGGCGAGATCGTCGTACAGCGCCTCCACCGGGGCCGGACGGGCGCCCTTCGGGGGCCAGTCGGCCAGGTCGAAGCCGGGCTCTCCGGGGTCGGTGGCCAGGGTGCCGGCCGCGTGCCGGGTCCACGGCCGGTCTACGGCGTCGTCGGTCCTGGCGAAGACGGTCAGGCCGCGCCGGCCCGCCGCGTCGGCGGCGCCGACCGCCAACTGGATCTGGACGCCGCCCTGTTCGGGCAGGATCAGCGGGGACTCCAGGGTCAACTGCTCGATCAGCCGGCAGCCGGACAGCTCGGCCGCGTGGAGCGCCAGGTCGATGAAGGCGGTACCTGGCAGCAGCACCGTGCCCGCCACCGCGTGGTCCGCGAGCCACGGGTGGGTGCGCGACGACAGACGGCCGGTGAGCAGCAGTTCGTCGGCTCCGGCCACTGACACAGCGGCGCCCAGCAACCGGTGGTCGGCCGCGCCGAGGCCCAGGTCGGCCGGCCGGGCGGCCCCCGTGGCGTCGGGCGAACCGGCGAGCCAGTAGTGCGCGCGCTCGAAGGCGTACGTCGGCAGCTCGACGCGGCGCGGGCCGAGGTGGCCGAAGAACGCGTCGGCGTCGAACTCGACTCCCTGTACGTACAGATGGGCGAGGGCGGTCAGCAGGGTGGCGGGCTCCGGGCGTCCCTCGCGCAGAGTGGGCACCAGCACCGCTTCGCTGTCCTCGGCGAGGCACTCGCGTCCCATCAGGGACTGCATGGCGACCGGACCGAGTTCCAGGTAGGTGCTGACACCGTCGGCTTCCAGGGTGCGCATGCCGTCCAAGAAGCGGACGGCGCCCCGGACATGGCGGCCCCAGTAGTCCGGCGAGCACAGCTCGGCGGGATCCGCGAGCCGGCCGTCCAGGCAGTTGATCACCGGGATGCGCGGCTGCCGGAACTCCAGCGCCCGGACCGCCTCCACGAACGGGTCCACGACCGGGTCCATGCGGGCCGAGTGGAACGCCCTGCCGAAGGACATCCGGTGGGTCCGTCGACCGGCGGCCTGCCACTCGTCGCCGATCCGCGCGACGATTTCCTCGTCCCCCGAAATCACCACCTGGCGCGGGCCGTTGACCAGGGCGACGTCCACCGTGCCGGTACGGCCGTGCAGGGAGGCGCGGACCTCCTCCTCGGACGCCTCGACGGCGACCATCGTGCCGCCTCGCGGTGTCTGCTGGAGCAGCCGGCCGCGCGAGGTGACGAAGGCCGCCGCGTCCGCCAGGGTCAGCGCCCCGGTCACATGCAGTACGGCCGAGTCACCGTTGGAGCCGCCGAAGACCACGTCGGGGCGGATTCCCCAGTGCTCGATCAGCCGGTGGAGGGCGACCTCCAGCGCGAACACCGCCGGGTGGCCGTACTCCGGCTCGGCCAGCAACGCGGCCTCGGGGCTGCCTTCGGGTGCGAAGACGATGTCCTTCAGCGGCCGGTCGAGATGCCGGTCCAGCTCGCCGCAGACCTCGTCGAAGGCCGTCGCGAATACCGGAAAGGCGGCGTGCAACTCGCGCCCCATGCCCAGGCGTTGACTGCCCTGGAAGGTGAACAGGAAGGCCAGCTTCCCGTCACCGCGTACGCCGCGCACGACGTGCGAAGCGGGCTCCCCGGCGGCCAGCGCGGCGAGACCGGACAGCAACTCGGCGCGGTCACCGGCCACCACCACGGCGCGGTGCTCGAAGCCTGTGCGGCGACGCGGGAGTGAGTACGCCGCATCGACCAAATCGAGTTCGGGGCGCTCGGTGACGAAGGTGTGCAGGCGGTCCGCCTGCGCGCGCAGCGCAGCTTCCGTCTTCGCCGACAGCACCCAGGGCAGGAGCGTGTGTGGTGTGTGCGGTCCTTGCGGTCTGCGGGGGATGGCTCCCGGTTCTGGGGTGGAGACCTGTTCCAGGATGACGTGGGCGTTGGTGCCGCTGAGTCCGAAGGAGGAGACGGCAGCGCGGCGGGGCCGGTCCAGCTCGGGCCAGGCCCGCTGTTCGGTCAGCAACTCGACGGCGCCGGTGGACCAGTCCACATGCGAGGTCGGCGTATCCACATGCAGTGTCTTGGGCAGTACGCCGTGTCGCAGGGCCATCACTATTTTGATGACCCCGCCGACGCCCGCTGCTGCTTGCGCGTGCCCGATGTTGGACTTCAACGACCCCAGGAGCAGGGGCTGTTCGGCGGGCCGATCCTGACCGTAGGTCGCGAGGAGGGCCTGTGCTTCGATCGGGTCGCCCAGCCGGGTCCCCGTCCCGTGTGCCTCGACGGCGTCGACGTCTGTTGTGTTCAGCCGTGCGTCGGCCAGGGCCTGTCGGATCACTCGTTGCTGGGACGGCCCGTTGGGCGCGGTGAGTCCGTTGCTGGCGCCGTCCTGGTTGACCGCGCTGCCCCGTACCACCGCCAGCACCGGATGCCCCAGCCGCTCGGCCTCCGACAGACGCTCCACCACCAGAACGCCGATGCCCTCCGCGAAGCCGGTGCCGTCCGCCTCCTCGGCGAACGCCTTGCACCGGCCGTCCGGGGACAACCCGCGCTGTCGGCTGAAGTCCAGGAGCGCCGCCGGGGAGGACATCACCGTCACCCCGCCCGCCAGCGCCATCGAGCACTCACCGCGCCGCAACGCCTGCACCGCCAGGTGCAGGGTCACCAACGACGACGAACACGCCGTATCAACCGTGAGAGTGGGACCCTCCAGGCCGAAGGTGTACGCGATGCGTCCGGCCGCGATGCTGCCCGCGGTGCCGGTGCCGAGGTGGCCCTCCACCTCCTCGGGTACGCCGGACACGTGGAGGGCGTAGTCGTGGTACATCAGGCCCATGTAGACGCCGGTACGGCTGCCGCGCAGCGACGCCGGGTCGATGCCCGCCCGCTCGACGGCCTCCCACGAGGTCTCCAGCAGCAACCGCTGTTGCGGGTCCATCGCGAGCGCCTCACGCGGCGAGATCCCGAAGAACCCCGCGTCGAACTCGGCGGCGTCGGGCAGGAATCCACCCTTGTGCGCGTAGACCTTCCCGCGCGCTTCCGGATCCGGGTCGTAGAGGCCGTCCAGATCCCAGCCCCGGTCGGAGGGGAATCCGGAAATCGCGTCCGAGCCGGTGGCGACCAACTGCCACAGATCCTCGGGCGAACGCACCCCGCCGGGGAAGCGGCAGCTCATCCCCACGATGGCGATCGGCTCGTGCGCCTTCGTATCGACGTCGCTGAGCCGCTGGTTCGCCTGCCGGAGGTCGGCCGTCATCCGCTTCAGGTACTCGAGGAGTTTTTCCTGCTCTGCCATCGGCTTGCCCATCGCCTTTCCAAGATCACGTAGGAAGTGCCACCCATCGCCTCGAACCGTCCGCGTCACACGGAGCCGAATTCCTTGTCGATGAGGCCGAGCAGCTCGTCAGCCGTGGCCGCGGCGATTTCCTGGTCGATGTCCGCGCTGCCGTCGTCGGCTCCCGCGACTTTCGCCGCCAGTGCGCGCAGCCGGGACGACACCTGCTCCGGGTCCGAAAGCCGGGGCATGGAGGAGAGCAACGCCGCTTCCAGATGGTCGAGTTGCGCCAGTACGGCGACCGAGTCCGGATCCCTGCCGTCGTCGAAGAGTTGTTCGCCGAGGTGTGCCGCGAGGGCCACCGGAGTGGGGTGGTCGAACACCACGGTCGGCGGGAGCTTCGTACCGGTAGCGGCGGACAGTTGGTTGCGCAACTGCACAGCGGTGAGCGAGTCGAAGCCCAGCTCCTTGAAAGCGCGTTCCGCCGACACCGAGCCGGTGGTGGCATGACCCAGCACCGCGGCGACATGGGTGCGGACGAGGTCCAGCAGAGCCGCCTGGCGTTCCTCTTCGGGCAGCGCCAGCAGACGTTCCCGGATGGATACGTTCGTTGACCGCGCGGGCCCCGACCCGGCGCGGCCGGGACGCCGAGCCTCGTACGCCAGCACCGGCGGTACGTCGTGGCGCCGAAGTGCCGCGTGGTCGAGGCGGATCGGCACAAGCACCGGTTCGCCGGAGCGCCCGGCGGCGTCGAAGAGGGCCAGCGCTTCCGGGGACGACAGGCCGAGCAGACCCGAACGTTCCGCGCGTCCGCGTCCTACTTCCGAGAGGGACGCCGTCAGCTCGCTCCGTTCGCTCCACAGCCCCCATGGCAGGGACTGCCCCGGGAGCCCGTTGGCGGCCCGGTGCGCCGCGAGGGCGTCCAGGAACGCGTTGGCCGCCGCGTAGTTGCCCTGCCCGGGGCTGCCGAGTACACCGGCCGCCGAGGAGAAGAGGACGAAGGCGTTGAGGTGGTGGTCCTGGGTGAGGTGGTGGAGGTTGAGGGCCGCGTCGATCTTCGGGCGCAGGACGCGGTCCAGTTGGTCGGGTGTCAGCCCGGTGACCAGGGCGTCGTCCAGGACGCCCGCCGCGTGGATCACCGCGGTCAGGGGCTGGTCCTGTGGGATCCCCGCCAGTACGGCGGCCAGCGCCTCGCGGTCGGCCGTATCGCATGCCGCGACGGTCACCCGCGCGCCCAACGCCGCCAGCTCGGCGGCGAGTTCGTCTGCCCCGCGTGCCTGCTGGCCGCGTCGGCTGGTGAGCAGCAGATGGCGTACGCCGTGCTCGGTGACCAGGTGTCGTGCCAGCAGGGCGCCGATGGTGCCGGTGCCGCCGGTGATCAGGACGGTGCCTGTCTCTCCGGCGTAGCTCAAGGTCGTTTCGGGGGCGGGGGTGGGCGTGCTGTGGCCTACGAGGCGGGGAACGAGCACAGCACCGTCACGCACGGCCAGTTGTGGTTCTTGGCCTGTGGCAGCGAGGCTTGCGGCGAGCGCATTGTCGGCGCCGTCCACCAGCCAGAGTCGGTCCGGGTGTTCGCGCTGCGCGGACCGCACCAGGCCCCATACCGGGGCGTTCACGAGGTCGGCAACGTCGTCACCTGGTCGTACGGCCACTGCACCGTGGGTGACGAACACCAACCGTGACGAAGCCAAGCGCTGGTCGGACAGGAACTGCTGGAGCAGCGTCAGTGCGCGCCGCGTGGCCGTCCGTGCCTGGTCCGCGAGACGGTCCACCGATACCCCGTCGGCCGTGAAGGGCGCGACGAGGACCTCGGGGACGGAGTCTCCGAGGCCTGCCAGTTCGAGGTCCGGTCCCAGGACGACGCAGCGGTCGGCGACCGTCCGCACCGGCCCGGTCGGCATGGGCTGCCAGTCCAGCCGGTACAGGTCCTCCTGCCGACCGGCCCGCAACTGCTGCGCGCTGACCGGCCGCAGGGCCAGCGACTTCACCGATACGGCGGGCCGGCCCGTGGTGTCCACCGCCAACAGCGACACGCCCCCGTCGTCCGCGACGGTCAGTCGTACCCGCAGAGCAGTGGTACCGGGGGAGACCGGGGATACTCCGGTCCAGGAGAACGGCAGCCGGGGTTCTCCGATTCCGTTGGCGTCCGGGTCGATGAGTACGAGCGAGTGCAACGCGGCGTCCAGCAGGGCGGGGTGGATGGCGAATCCGTCACCGTCGCCCTGAGGCACTTCAACCTCGGCGAAGACCTCGCCGGTCCGGCGCCAGACGGCCCGGACCCCCTGGAACAAGGGCCCGTAGTCGTAACCGGCTGCGGCGAACTCCTCGTACAGCGCCGAGACGTCCACCTTCTCCGCCCTCGCCGGCGGCCAGGCGTCCACCGGCGCAGCCGGTTCGGCGTCCAGGGGCGGCGCCACGACTCCGCGCGCGTGGACGGTCCACTCCTGATCGGTGCGCGAGCGTACGACGACCGCCCGATGCCCGGACTCGTCCGCACCGGCCACGCTGACATGCAGCCGCACATCGTTCTCATCCAGCAGCAGTGGTGCCTCCAGCACCAGTTCCTCGACGGCGCCCGCACCGACCTCGGCACCGGCTCGCAGTGCCATCTCCAGGAAGGCGGTTCCGGGAAGGAGCGCCGTTCCGAATACGGCGTGCTCGGCGAGCCAGGGGTGGGAGCGCAAGGAGACCGAGCCCGTCAGCAGGATGCCGTCGGAGTCCGGTACGGGAACCATCGCGCCGAGCAGTCCGTGGCCGAGCCCGTCCAGGCCCAGGCCTGTCGCATCGGTCGCCCCGCCCGGTACCGGCTCCAGCCAGTACCGCTCCGACTGGAACGCATACGTCGGCAGGTCGACCCGACGGCCCGGGGTGCCCGGAAGAACGGTCCAGTCAACCGGAACGCCTGCCGCGAACGCCTCACCGAGCGAGAGCAGGACCCGTCGTTGCTCGTCTTCGTTGCGTCGGAGGGTGCCGAGTGCGACTGCGGAGGTGTCTGCTTCTTCGATGCTTTCTTCGACGGATCCGGTCAGTACGGGGTGGGCGCTGGTCTCGATGAATATGTCGAAGCCGTCTTCCAGCAGGGCCTGTGTTGCTGCGTGGAAGTCGACTGTCTGGCGCAGGTTGGTGTACCAGTACTGCGCGTCGAGTGCCGAGCCGGCGAGTACGGCACCGGTGACTGCTGAGTAGAAGGGGATGCGGCCGGTCCGAGGGCGCACCGGCTCCAGGAGTTCAAGCAGTTCCTGGTGGATTTCTTCGACGTGCGCGGAGTGTGAGGCGTAGTCGACCGGGATGCGTCGGGCCCGTACTCCTTGGGCTTCGCAGGAGGTGAGAAGTTCTTCGAGGGCTTGCGTGTCACCGGAGATGACTGTCGACAGTGGCCCGTTGATCGCTGCCACGGACAACTGCTCGCCCAGCAAGGGCCGAACGTCCTCGACCGCGAGCGCGACGGACACCATTCCGCCGCGTCCTGCCAGCACGCCCAGGGCTTTGCTGCGTAGTGCGACGACCCGGGCGGCGTCGTCCAACGACAGGGCCCCGGCGACGCATGCGGCGGCGATCTCGCCTTGCGAGTGCCCGACTACGGCGCCCGGTTCGACACCGTACGACTGCCAGAGTCCGGCGAGCGAGACCATGACTGCGAACAGGACGGGCTGGACGACATCGACCCGGTCGAACCCGGGCGCACCTTCCTCTCCGCGTACCACCGCTGAGAGTGACCAGTCCACGAACGGCGACAGTGCCTCTTCGCACGCCGTCATCTGCTCGCGGAATACCGGTG
>NZ_JTHL01000001.1:5532041-5532678 GCF_000818195.1 Streptomyces sp. 150FB
ATGCCCGCCCACTGCGACCCCTGACCGGGGAAGACAAACACCGGGCGCCCACCGGACGAGCCAGTACCGGACACGACACCCGGTGCTACCCCACCGGAAGCCACTGCTTCCAGGCCGTCGAGCAACTCCGCACGGCCACCGGCCACCACCACAGCCCGACGGTCGAACGCCGTACGGCCACGCAGGAGTGAGCCCGCCGCGTCGAGCAAATCGAGTTCGGGGCGCTCGGTGACGAAGGTGTGCAGGCGGTCGGCCTGCGCGCGCAGCGCTGCCTCCGTCTTGCCCGACACCACCCACGGAACGAACCCTGACGGCTCCTCGCGAGAGGTGTCCTGGTGCTCGGTTTCGTGCTCCGGGCCCTGCTCGACGATCACATGGGCGTTCGTGCCGCTGGCCCCGAAGGCGGAGATACCGGTACGTCGCGGCCGGTCCACCTCCGGCCACGCCCGCCGCTCGGTCAACAACTCCACCGCGCCGCCCGCCCAGTCCACATGCGAGGTCGGCGTATCCACATGCAGTGTCTTGGGGAGTACGCCGTGCCGCATGGCCATCACCATCTTGATGACCCCGCCCACGCCGGCAGCCGCCTGCGCGTGCCCGATGTTCGACTTCAACGACCCCAGAAGCAGGGGTTGTT
>NZ_JTHL01000001.1:5532703-5541354 GCF_000818195.1 Streptomyces sp. 150FB
ATCCCAGCCACGACTCCACCGGGAAACCCCCCGACACCGCGTCCGACTCCGACACGACCAGCCGCCACAGTTCCTCGGGCGACCTCACTCCGCCCGGGAACCGGCACCCGATCCCGACGATCGCCACCGGCTCGGCATCCGCCGCCTCACTCGCCGTCCCCGCCGGGTACGGCTCCAACTCCGCCGCCACACCGTCCGGGACACCCAGCAGTTCCGCCCGTACGAACCGCGCCAGGTCACTCGCCGTCGGATGGTCGAAGACCACCGTGCTCGCCAACCGCAGCCCGGTCACACCGTTCAGCCGGTTCCGCAGCTCCACCGCCATCATCGAGTCGAAGCCCAGCTCACGGAAGGCCTGGTCCGGGGCGACGGCAGCGGGTGTGCTGTGGCCGAGTGCCGCCGCTGCCTGCGCGCGGACCAGGTCCAGCATGGCCAGGTACTGCTCTGCCTCGCTCAGTCCGTCGAGCAGCGCCGACGAGGCGGAGCCCGCCGGCGCTGCCTGCGCCGCGCCGCCCTGCTCCTCCAGCGCCGCCCGCACTTCGGGGATGTCCGACAGCAGCGGAGAGCGCCGAACGGCCGTGAACTGGGGAGCGAACACCTCCCAATCGATGTCGGCGACGATCCTTGTCGTCTCGGTGGCAGCCGTAGCCTGAGCCAGTGCCGCGACCGCTCGGTCGGGGTTCATGACCCGTACGCCACGGCTGAGGATCCGGTCGCCGACCTCACCGTCGGCCATTCCACCGCCGCCCCAGAGACCCCACGCCACCGAGATCGCGGTCCGCCCCCGGGCGTGGCGGTGCTGGGCGAGCGCGTCGAGGTACGCGTTGGCCGCGGCGTACGCGCCCTGTCCGCCGCCGCCCCAGATGCCGGCGCCGGACGAGAAGAGGATGAACGCGTCCAGGTCGACGTCCCGGAAGACGTCATCGAGGTGGTGCGCGCCGCGCACCTTGGCGGAGGTGAGACGGGCCAGCAGGTCGAGGCCCGTCGCGGCCAGCGGGGCGGAGTCGGTCGTACCGGCCGCGTGGATGACCGCACGGATCGGCTCGCCGTCGGAGGCGACCCCGGCGACGAGTTCGGCCAGCGCGTCCCGGTCCGCGACATCGCACGCCGCGAGGGTGACCCGTACGCCGAGGGCCGTCAGTTCGGACTCCAGCTCGCTCGCTCCCGCCGCTGAGCGGCCCTGCCGGCTGGTGAGTACGAGGTGCTCGGCACCGTTGGCTGCGAGCCACCGGGCGAATCGGCCGCCGACGGCGCCGGTGCCACCGGTGATGAGGACCGTGCCGCGCGGCTGCCATGCCGGGCGGCGGTGAGTGGTTTTGCGGGCCACGCGCGCGAGGCGCCGGGCGAAGACTCCGGAGGAGCGAACCGCGAGCTGGTCCTCGCCCTGCTTCCCGGCGAGCGCGGCACACAGCCCGCGCAGCACCCGCGGGTCGAGGGTCTCCGGCAGGTCGACCAGGCCGCCCCACCGTTCGGAGTGCTCCAGCCCGGCCACCAGACCGAGCCCCCACACCTGAGCCTGCTCGGGACGTATCGCCGTCTCAGCGCCGGGAACCTGTACGGCTCCGCGCGTGGCGCACCACAGCGGTGCGGATACGGCGGTATCGCCGAGCGCCTGGATCAGCAGCAGCGTTCCGGCCGGTCCGGCGGTCAACGTCGGGTGATCGGGGCGCGGTGTCTCGTCGAGGGCCAGCAGGGACAGCACGCCGGCCGGTTCCGCACCGTCGAGCGTGCCGACGGTCTCGGCCACGCGTCGGGCCAGCAAGTCCCGGTCGTGGTCAGCGCGTACGGTCAGACTGACCACCCGGGCGCCGGCGGAAGACAGGGCGTCCCGCACCGCTTCCGCATACGGCTGGACCGTGTCGCCGTCCGGTACGGCGAGCAGCCAGGCACCGCTGAGCGACACCGACCGCGCGTCGGACACCGGCTTCCAGTCGACGCGGTAGTGCCAGGCGTCCGCCTCGGAGCGCTCCTGGTTGTCCCGGCGCCACGGGCCGAGCAGGCCGAGGACGTCATCCAGCCGGGAGGCGTCGTCGTCCACGCCGAGCAGGTCGGCGAGTTCGCCGCGGTCCGCACTGTCGACGGCCGCCCAGAACCGGTTCTCCTCGGGATCGGCGGCGTCCCCGGATGCCGCGGAGGCCGACCCGTCGAGCCAGTACCGCTCCGACTGGAAGGCGTAGGTCGGCAGGTCGAGGTAGTCCGCTGTCGCTTGGGCTACGGGCCACTTGATGGGGAGTCCGGCGGTGAAGGCTTCGGCGAGTGCGAGGGTGAAGCGGCGTTGTTCGTCTTCGTTGCGTCGCAGGGTGCCGAGGGCGACTGCGGAGGTGTCTGCTTCCTCGATGCTTTCTTCGACGGAGGTGGTCAGTACGGGGTGGGCGCTGGTCTCGATGAATATGTCGAAGCCGTCGGCGAGCAAGGCCCGCGTGGCGCCGTGGAAGTCGACTGTCTGGCGCAGGTTGGTGTACCAGTACTGCGCGTCCAGCGCCGAGCCTTCGAGTACGGCACCAGTCACTGCTGAGTAGAAGGGGATGTGGCCGGCCTGGGGCCTTACGGGTTCGAGCAGTTGCAGTAGCTCTTCGTGGATTGCTTCGACGTGTGCGGAGTGTGAGGCGTAGTCGACCGGGATGCGTCGGGCCCGTACTCCCCGGGCTTCGCAGGAGGTGAGGAGTTCTTCGAGGGCTTGCGTGTCACCGGAGATGACTGTCGACAGTGGGCCGTTCACGGCTGCTACCGACAACTGCTCACCGAGCAAAGGCCGAACGTCCTCGGCTGCAAGCGCCACGGACACCATTCCGCCACGTCCCGCGAGCACACCGAGGGCTTTGCTGCGCAGTGCGACGACCCGGGCGGCGTCGTCCAGCGACAGGGCCCCGGCGATGCACGCGGCGGCGATCTCACCCTGCGAGTGACCAACCACGGCGCCCGGCTCAACACCGTACGACCGCCACAGTCCGGCGAGCGAGACCATCACCGCGAACAGCACGGGCTGGACCACATCGACCCGGTCGAACCCGGGCGCATCAGCCTCCCCGCGTACCACCGCTGACAACGACCAGTCCACGAACGGCGACAGTGCCTCTTCGCACGCCGTCATCTGCTCGCGGAAGACCGGCGAGGATTCCCAGAGTCCGGCCGCCATGCCCGCCCACTGCGACCCCTGACCAGGGAACACAAACACGGGGCGCCCACCGGACGAGCCAGTACCGGACACCACACCCGGTGCTACCCCACCCGAGGCCACTGCCTCCAGACCGGCCAGCAACTCCGCACGGTCACCGGCCACCACCACAGCCCGACGCTCAAATACGGACCGCGCCGACACCAGCGCAGCCCCCACACCGGCCAGGTCCAACCCGGGGCGTTCCGTCACGAACGCACGCAACAACTCCGCCTGCGCGCGAAGTGCCTCCGCGCTCTTCCCCGACACCACCCACGGAACGAACCCGGACGGCTCACTGGCGACGGCTTCCAGCTCCGGCGCGGGGACCTGTTCCAGGATGACGTGGGCGTTGGTCCCGCTCATGCCGAAGGCGGAGATGCCGGCCCGTCGCAGGCGGTCCACCTCCGGCCAGGCCCGCTGCTCGGTCAGCAACTCCACCGCGCCGCCCGCCCAGTCCACATGCGAGCTCGGCGCATCCACATGCAGCGTCTTGGGCAGCACACCCTTACGCATGGCCATCACCATCTTGATGACCCCGCCCACGCCCGCAGCCGCCTGCGCGTGCCCGATGTTCGACTTCAACGACCCCAGAAGCAGGGGCTGTTCTGCGTCACGGTCCCGGCCGTAGGTCGCGAGGAGCGCCTGCGCCTCGATCGGGTCACCCAGCCGGGTCCCCGTCCCGTGCGCCTCAACCACATCGACGTCCCCCGTGCTCAGCCGGGCATCGGCCAAGGCCTGTCGAATCACCCGCTGTTGGGAGGGCCCGTTGGGCGCGGTGAGTCCGTTGCTGGCGCCGTCCTGGTTGACCGCGCTGCCCCGTACGACCGCCAGCACCGGGTGCCCCAGCCGTACGGCGTCCGACAGGCGCTCGACCAGCAGCACCCCCACACCCTCGGCCCACCCAGTACCGTCCGCTCCCTCCGCGAACGCCTTGCACCGACCGTCCGACGACAACCCACGCTGCCTGCTGAACTCCACGAACAGACCGGGCGACGACATGACCGTCACCCCACCCGCCAGCGCCATCGCACACTCACCGCGCCGCAACGCCTGCACTGCCAGATGCAGCGCCACCAACGATGACGAACACGCCGTATCCACGGTGACCGCCGGCCCCTCCAGACCGAACGTGTACGACAACCGACCCGCCGCGATACTGCCCGCGCTGCCGTTGAGCAGATAGCCCTCAAGTTCCTCGGGGGCCTTGCCGATCCGGGATCCGTAGTCGTGGTACATCAGGCCCATATAGACGCCGGTACGGCTGCCGCGCAGCGTCACCGGGTCGATGCCCGCCCGCTCGACGGCCTCCCACGAGGTCTCCAGCAGCAACCGTTGCTGCGGGTCCATCGCCAACGCCTCACGCGGCGAGATCCCGAAGAACTCCGCATCGAACTCCGCTGCGTCGTACAGGAATCCCCCCTCGCGGGTGTACGTCTTCCCCACCGCGTCCGGATCCGGATCGAAAAGTGCCTCGCCGTCCCAGCCACGGTCCGTGGGCCACGACGACACCGCGTCCGACCCCGACGCGACCAGCCGCCACAAGTCCTCCGGTGAGCGCACGTCACCCGGGAACCGGCACCCCATTCCGACGATCGCGACGGGCTCGTGCGCATCGTCCTGGAGTTGCCGCAGGCGCTCACGGGTGTCGCGCAGATCCGTGGCGGCCTGCTTGAGGTACGAGCGCAGCTTGTCCTCGGTGTTCACTCTCTCCCCCTACCTGCCGGTCCTGCGGTCATGAAGATCCGTCGCCTGACGTCACTGTCAGATGCCGTTGTCGAGGAACTCGAAGAGCTGGTCGTCGCTTGCCGAGTCGAACCGGTCAGCCCCCGACGTTTCGTCGCCGCTGGCCGGGTCGGCACCGAGGTACTTGGCGACGAGCTGCTGCATCCGGCTCAGTACGCGTTCGCGGCCCTGCTCGGCCGGGGCCAGGCCGGCGAGTGCGGACTCCAGTTCATCGAGGTCGCCCAGCACCCGGTCCGTCAACGACTCTTCCTGCGGGCGTAGTTCGTCCCACAGGTGATCGGCCAGTGCGGCGGGCGTCGGGTAGTCGAAGGCCAGGGTGGCGGAGAGACGCATGCCGGTGGCCCGCGTCAGGTGGTTGCGGAGTTCCACCGCGCCCAGGGAGTCGAAGCCGAGTTCCTTGAAGGTCTGGTGCGGCTTTACGGCGGTCCCCGACGCGTGGCCGAGGACTCCGGCGGCCTGCGTGCAGACCAACTCCCTCAGTTGCTCGGTCCGTTCCGTCTCGGAGGCCGCCGCCAGACGCTCGGCCAAGGTGGCGGTGTCCGTGGTCTGACCGTTGTCCGCCGTGGCCCCCGTCCGCTGCCCCGGCCTGCGGACCAGCTCTCGCAGGATGGCCGGCAGGGTGCCCGCTGCGGCCTGCTCGCGCAGGCTCGCCTCGTCGAGAACGGCGGGCAGGACAAAGGTCTGCCCCGTACGTACGGACGCATCGAACAGGTCGAGCCCGTGCTCGGACGTCATCTCCGCGAGTCCGATCCGGGTGATGCGCCGCATGGCGATCGCGTCGAGGTGTTCCGTCATCTCGCTCCGCGCGGCCCAGAAACCCCAGCCGAGGGCGGTACCGGGCAGCCCGTTGGCGGCACGGTGCGCGGCGAGTGCCTCTACGAAGACGTTGGCCGCCGCGTAATGCGCCTGACCGGCGCTCCCGAAGGTGGCCGCCGCTCCCGAGAAGAGGACGAAGGCGTTGAGGTGGTGGTCCCGGGTGAGATGGTGGAGGTTGAGGGCCGCGTCGATCTTCGGGCGCAGGACGCGGTCCAGTTGGTCGGGTGTCAGCCCGGTGACCAGGGCGTCGTCCAGGACGCCCGCCGCGTGGATCACCGCCGTCAACGGCCGCTCCTGCGGAATCGCCGCCAACACAGCGGCCAGCGCCTCACGATCCGCCGCGTCACACGCGACCACGCCCACCTGCGCACCCAGCGCCGTCAGCTCAGCGACCAACTCCCGCCCACCGGGCGCCTGTTCGCCCCGTCGGCTGGTCAGCAGCAGATGCCGTACGTCGTGCTCGGTGACCAGGTGCCGCGCCAGCAGGGCGCCGATGGTCCCGGTGCCGCCGGTGATCAGGACGGTGCCCGTATCTCCGCCGAAGTCCAGGGCTGTTTCCGGGGCGGCAGGGGTGCTGTGGCGTACGAGCCGGGGTACGTACACCGCACCGTCACGCACGGCCAGTTGTGGTTCTTGGCCTGAGGGGAGGCTTGCGGCGAGTGCATCGTCGGCACCGTCCACCAGCCAGAGACGGTCCGGGTGTTCACGCTGCGCGGACCGCACCAGACCCCATACCGGGGCGTTCACCAGGTCGGCAAAGTCGTCACCTGGTCGTACGGCAACCGCGCCGTGGGTGACGAACACCAGCCGTGACGAGGCCAAGCGCTGGTCGGACAAGAACTGCTGAAGCAGCGTCAGGGCGCGCTGTGTGGCTGCCCGTGCCTGGTCCGCGAGACGGTCCGCCGGCACATCACCGGTCGTGAAGGGCGCGACGAGGACCTCGGGGACGGATTCTCCGAGGCCTGCCAGATCGAGGTCCGGTCCCAGGACGGCGCAGCGGTCGGCGACCGTCGGGTCCGGCTGTACCAGCGCGGGCTGCCACTCCAGCCGGTACAGATCCTCCTGCCCGCCGACCCGCAACTGCTCGGCGCTCACCGTGCGCAGGGCCAGCGACTCCACCGACACCACCGGCCGCCCGGCCGGATCCGTCGCCGACAAGGACACCGCGCCCTCGCCTGCCGCAGTCAGCCGCACGCGGAGCGCCGTGGCGCCGGGGGAGACCGGAGACACTCCGGTCCATGAGAACGGAAGCCGGGGTTCGCCGATCCCGTTGGCGTCCGGGTCGATGAGTACGAGCGCGTGCAACGCGGCGTCCAGCAGGGCCGGATGCAGGGCGAATCCGCCACTGTCGTTGTGAGGCAGTTCAACCTCGGCGAAGACCTCGCCGGGCCGACGCCACACGGCCCGGAGCCCCTGGAACAGCGGCCCGTAGTCGTAGCCAGCGACGGCGAACTCCTCGTACAGCGCCGAGACGTCCACCTTCTCCGCACCCGTCGGAGGCCAGGACGTGGGCTGGAGGGCCGCCGGCTCGTCCGCTGCCTCGGGGGCCAGGACGCCCCGGGCGTGAACCGTCCACTCCTGGTCGGAACGGGAGCGCACGACGACCGCCCGATACCCGGACTCGTCGGCACCGGCCACGCTCACATGGAGCCGCACCTCGCCGTGGTCCGGCACCAGCAACGGTGCTTCCAGCACCAGTTCCCGCACACCAGCGGTACCGACCTCGGCACCGGCCCGCAGCGCCATGTCCAGGAAGGCGGTTCCGGGAAGGAGTGCTGTTCCGAATACGGCGTGCTCGGCGAGCCAGGGGTGCGAGCGCAGGGAAATCGAGCCCGTCAGCACGATGCTGTCGGAGTCGGGTACGGGAACCATCGCGCCGAGCAGCTCATGGCCAAGGCCCTCCAGGCCCAGGCCGGCCGCGTCGGTCGCCCCGCCCGGTACCGGCTCCAGCCAGTACCGCTCCGACTGAAAGGCGTAGGTCGGCAGGTCGAGATAGTCCGCCGTTCGCTCTGTTACGGGCCACTCCACGGGGAGTCCGGCCGTGAAGGCTTCGGCGAGTGCGAGGGCGAAGCGTCGTTGTTCGTCTTCGTTGCGTCGCAGGGTGCCGAGTGCGACTGCGTAGGTGTCCGCTTCTTCGATGCTTTCTTCGATGGAGGCGGTGAGTACGGGGTGGGCGCTGGTCTCGATGAATATGTCGAAGCCGTCGGCCAGGAGTGCCCGCGTGGCGCCGTGGAAGTCGACTGTCTGGCGCAGGTTGGTGTACCAGTACTGCGCGTCGAGCGCCGAGCCTTCGAGCACGGCACCAGTCACTGCTGAGTAGAAGGGAATGCGGCCGGTCTGAGGGCGTACAGGTTCGAGTAGTTCAAGCAGTTGCTCGTGGATTTCTTCGACGTGTGCGGAGTGTGAGGCGTAGTCCACCGGGATCCGTCGAGCCCGTACCCCTTCGGCTTCGCAGGAGGCCAGCAATTCTTCGAGGGCTTGCGCGTCACCGGAGACGACCGTCGACAGTGGCCCGTTGACCGCTGCAACCGACAACTGCTCGCCCAGCAACGGCCGAACGTCCTCGACCGCCAGCGCGACAGACACCATTCCGCCGCGTCCCGCCAGCACGCCCAGCGCTTTGCTGCGTAGTGCGACGACCCGGGCGGCGTCGTCCAACGACAGGGCCCCGGCGACGCACGCGGCGGCGATCTCACCCTGCGAGTGACCAACCACGGCGCCCGGCTCAACACCGTACGACCGCCAGAGTCCGGCGAGCGAGACCATCACCGCGAACAGCACGGGCTGGACCACATCTACCCGGTCGAACCCGGGCGTACCTTCCTCTCCGCGTACCACCGCTGACAGTGACCAGTCCACGAACGGCGACAGTGCCTCTTCGCACGCCGTCATCTGCTCGCGGAATACCGGTGAGGATTCCCAGAGTCCGGCCGCC
>NZ_JTHL01000001.1:5541379-5606527 GCF_000818195.1 Streptomyces sp. 150FB
AAGATCACCGTGCTCGCCAGCCGCAGCCCGGTCACACCGTTCAGCCGGTTCCGCAGCTCCACCGCCATCATCGAATCGAAGCCCAGCTCACGGAACGAAGCCTCGACCTCGACGTCCTGGGGCTCGGCCGCGCCGAGCACGATGCCGACGTGGAGACGGACCAGGTCCAGCGCCGCGCCCTGGCTCGCGCTCTCGGTGAGCGCGGCCCACTGCTCGCGCAGCGGGATCTCCCGCGTACCGGGGTCGTTCTCGACAGTCTCCGCGGGGTCGGCCGCGCGTGCGGCGGAGACCACCGGCTCGGTCCTGGCCTCCGGCGCGTCCAGCCAGAACCGGCGGCGCTGGAAGGCGTACGTGGGCAGCGCGACCCGCCTGGCGCCGGAGCCCGCGAAGGCCGCCGACCAGTCGGCGTCGACGCCGTGCACCGAGGCCTCGGCCAGTGCGGTGAGCATGCGGTCGAGCCCGCCCTCGCCGCGTCGCAGGGAGCCGACCACGAGCGCCGTGCCGTCGGAGTCCTCGACGGTCTCCTGGATGCCGGCCGCGAGGATGGGATGCGGGCTGACCTCGATGAACGTTGCGTGGCCCGCCTGCGCGAGCGCCCGTACGGCCGGCTCGAACCCGACCGTACGCCGGGAGTTGCGGTACCAGTACTCGGCGTCGAGTTCCGTGGTGTCGAGCCACCGGCCCTCGACCGTGGAGTAGAACGGCACTCGCGCGGAGGTGGGCGTCACGGTGCCCAGCCGGTCGAGCAGCGGCTCGCGGATCCGCTCCACGTGCGCCGAGTGCCCGGCGCAGTCGATGGGCAGCAGGCGTACGCGGATGTTCTCGCTCTCGCACCGGGCGATCAACTCGTGAAGCGCCGGTACGTCACCGGAGACGGTGACGGCACGCGGGCCGTTGACGGCAGCGATCGACAGCCGGTCAGCCCACGGCGCGAGCAGCCGCTCCACCTCGGTGGCGGGCAGGGCGACGGAGGCCATCCCGCCGGTCCCGGCGAGCAGGGCGAACGCCTGGCTGCGCAGCGCGACCACGCGCGCCGCCTCCTCCAGCGACAGCGCGCCGGCCACGTGCGCGGCGGCGATCTCGCCCTGCGAGTGGCCCACAACGGCGCCCGGTTCGACGCCGTACGACCGCCACAGTCCCGCGAGCGAGACCATCACCGCGAACAGAACCGGGTGCACCACGTCGAGCCGGTCGAGGGACAGCTCGGGGGAGCTCTCGCTGCCGCCGCGCAGCACATGCGTGAGCGACCAGGGCACATGCGGTGCGAGTGCCTGCTCGCAGCGGCGGATGTGCTCGGCGAACAGCGGTGAGGTGTCCATGAGTTCGACGGCCATGCCGACCCACTGCGACCCCTGGCCGGGGAAGACGAAGACCGGGCGGCCCGCCGTGCGGGAGGCCACGCCCTCGATGAGTCCGACGGCGGGGCGCCCCGCCGCCAGGGCCGTCAGACGGGTACGGAAGTCCTCGGCCGTGTTGCCCAGCAGGACGGCGCGGTGCGGGAAGGCGGTACGGGTGGTGGCCAGCGAGTGGCCGACGTCGACGGGGGACACCTCGTCGTCCGGCCGGGCGAGCAGTGCCTCGGCCTGGCCGCGCAGGGCGCCCTCGGTCCTGGCCGAGATCACCCACGGCACGGGACCGGACAGAGCGGGCTCCGGACGGTCCGCTTCGGCGGCGGCGTCGGCGGCGGCGCGCCAGTCCTCCAGTACGACATGGCAGTTGGTGCCGCCGACGCCGAAGGAGCTGACGCCGGCGACCAGCGGGCGGTCGTCGCGTGGCCAGGGGCCGTTCTCCGTACGTACCTTCAGCCGCAGCTCCGCCAGCGGGATCGCCGGGTTGGGCGTGGCGAAGTGCAGGCTCGGGGGGAGTTCGCGCTGCTTGATCGCGAGCGCGGTCTTGATGAGACCGGCGATGCCGGCCGCGCCCTCCAGGTGGCCGATGTTGGTCTTGACCGACCCGACCAGCAGCGGATCCTCGTCCGTACGGGCCGTGCCGAGCACCTCGCCGAGCGCGGCGGCCTCGATCGGGTCGCCGACCCGCGTGCCGGTGCCGTGCAGTTCGACGTACTGCACGTCCTCGGGGCGCACGCCGGCGTTCTCGTAGGCGTGGCGCAGGAGTTCGGCCTGGGCTTCGCGGCTGGGGGTGGTGAGGCTGTCGCCGCCGCCGTCGTTGTTGATCGCACTGCCGCGGATCACGCAGTGGATCCGGTCGCCGTCGGCCACCGCGTCGGACAGGCGCTTGAGCAGGACGAGGCCGCCGCCCTCGCCGCGCACGATGCCGTTGGCCCGGCTGTCGAAGGTGAAGCACCGGCCGTCCGGCGACAGGGCGCCGAACTCCGCGACGCTGGCGGCGCTTTCGGGTACGAGGTCCAGGTTGACGCCACCCGCGATGGCGAGGCTGGACTCACCGCCGCGCAGGCTCGCGCAGGCCAGGTGGACGGCGGTGAGCGAGGACGACTGACCGCTGTCCACGGTCAGGCTCGGGCCGCGCAGACCCAGCACGTACGACAGGCGGTTGGCGATGATGCCGCGCTGGAGGCCGGTCATGGTGTGCTGGGTGATGCCGGCGATGCCCCGGCGGTGCGCCAGCGTCGCGTAGTCGTCCCAGATCGCGCCGACGAAGATGCCCACAGCCGTGCCGCGCAGGGTGTCCGGCAGGATGCCGGCGTCCTCCAGCGCCTCCCAGCCGAGTTCCAGGGCCAGCCGCTGCTGCGGGTCCATGGCGACGGCCTCCCGCGGGGAGATGCCGAAGAAGGCGGGGTCGAACTGGTCGGCCCCGTCCAGGAAGCCGCCCCACCGGGCCCCGGCCCGGCCGGGTCCGTACGTCTCCTGGCCCTCCTGGCCCTCCCCGCCCTCCTGGCCTTCCTGGCTCTCCTGGTCCGCCTGGTCCGCCTGGCCGGTGTACTCCCGCGCGTCCCAGCGGTCCGCGGGTACTTCTTTGACGGCGTCGACACCGTCGCGCAGCAGCCGGGCGAACGCGTCGGGGGCGGCCGCGAGGGGCAGCCGGCAGGCCATGCCTATGACAGCGACGGCGTCGGCGGGGATCTCGGACGTGGGCCGGACGTGGGCCTGGGAGGAATTTCGCATAGTGCCGCAAACCTTCCGAGCAGGGCAGGTTCAAGAGAGGTGGAGCGGGTGCCTGTCCCGGTTACACGGGGTCGGCGAACTCGGCCTTGGTGAAGGCGGTCGCGTAGTCGGCGTGCGCGATCGGCGCGCCGACCAGGTCGTACGGCACGTCCAACGCGTCCGCCAGCTCCAGGGCGTGCGGGGCCAGGTCCGCGCAGACCTCGTTGAGGAGGGTCGGCAGGGCGCTGGCCTCGTCGGCGGTGAGCAGGCCCTCGGCGAGGTACCAGCCGCTGTGCGCGGAGATCTCGCCCAGCAGATGCAGGGAGCACACGTCGCGGGCGAGGCGCCGCGCTTTGGCGTCGGGCAGCGCGCCGGTCTCGGCGATGACGAGGTCCACCAGCAGACGCAGGGCGTGGGCCTCGGCCATCTGCTCGGCCAGCTCGAAGCGGTCGTTCCAGACGTCGAACTCGCCGAGTCCCTCGGCCCTGGCCGCGCCGAGTTCGGCCACCAGCCGTTCGTGCAGCCGCCGTTCCCTGGCGCCGGTCAGCGCCTGCCACAGGGCCGGGTCCCGCAGGTCACGCGGGTCCTGCTCCTGCGTGGCGGACGGTTCGTCGGCGGCCGGCGCGTCGGCGGGCGGCGTGTAGTCCAGGCCGAGGGCCAGGGTCCAGGCCGCGTTGAGGTAGAGGACCTGGGTGCTCAGCCCGGCCGCGTTGAAGGCGTGGGCCAGCCCCTGATAGTCCAGGAAGCGGTTCTGCGGACTGAAGCCGAGGACGCCCGACGCGGCGCGAGAGGCCGAGGTGACGCGCTCGGCGAGCTGGTCGATCACGGCCTTCAGGGTGAAGAGCGTACGGATCTCGCCGGCGCCGCGCCCGACCGGCTCGGGGCCGGAGACCGACTTCGCCGCCATCGCGGCCAGGTAGGCGGCGGACAGGGCACCGAACAGCGTGCGCTGCTGGTTGCGGTAGCGGATCACCGGCATGGGGTCGGCGAATCCCGCGAACGTGCCGTTGGTGTACCGCGTATGGGCGTGCCGGACGGCGACGGCGGCGCTGGCCCGGGTGACGGCGGCCAGACCGACGGCGGCCACCTCCCACACGTACCGGATCAGCCGGGAGGCCTGCCGGGAGCGCATCGCGGGGTTGCTCAGGGCGTCGGTGAATGCGCCGTCCGCGTCGATGGAGGCGGAGTCCCGCAGCCAGTAGCGGTGCGGAAGGCGCACGCCCTGGAAGGAGACCGTCGCCCAGTCGAGGGGGAGGATCGCCGCCGAGTCCTGCGGTTCGATCACCACGCCCGGGTACGGGCCCGCGGCGTCCCTGAGCGGTACGACGAAGCAGAACAGCCCGCGGTCCTGCTCGGCGACGACGAGCTTGGCGGTGACGATGCCGACCCGGGCCACGCCCGGACACCCCACGCTCGGCGGGTACTTGACGGCTTCCGGTCCGGGCGTGGTCAGCACGAACTCGCGGGTGGCCGGGTCGTAGACCGCTTCGGTGCGTACGGCGGCGTTGCTGTTGCCGTGGCCCAGTTCGGTCATCAGCAGGGCGCCCACCACGTCCGTGGACGCGAGCTGCGCGAGGACGTCGCCGAGGTCGTCCCGGTCGGCGCCGAACTCCAGTATCGAGCCGACGGTGGTGCAGTGGTGCAGGAAGAAGGCGTAGAAGAGGGACGGATCGGCGAGGGCGACCCATTCCAGCAGCGGGAAGAGCAGGCCCCGCTGCTGAAGGAGGGGTGTGCCGGTCTCCACGTGGTCGTTGATGTGCCGGAGCCGCTGGTAGGTGAGCGCGTAGCGGTCCTGGTCGGCCAGGCCGGACGGCCTGGCGAAGAGGTCCGGCGAGAAGATCCCCTCCAAGTGCGGCAGCGTCTCCCGGTAGGAGTCGCCGTGCACCAGCGAGGACAGGGCGTCGCGAAGTGAGTCGCCTGATTCCATGGTGTTGTTCCCCGTTGCGTATTCGTTGTCGCGTATGCGTGGTCGGTGGCTGAGAGGGCCGCGCACGCGGGTGAATACGCAGTCGCGCGCACGGCGGATCGGGATCAGGGCATGGATGGCGCCCGCGGTGGTCGAATGCGGGCGTCCCAGCGGGCTGCCCGGGCGGCTGTGACCGGGCGGCGAGGCTGGCGGTGTGAGAGGTGGTGGGAGAGGTGGGACGGAGATGGAACGGGTTCCGCCCCGCGAAGTGATCAGTCGTGGAAGTGATCAGTCGTGCGCGTGCAGGGGCTTCCCTGTGAGCGCCGGATGGGCTTGGCCCATGCTCTTGGTCCGAGTGGGACATGCGTGGATCGGCTGAGCCGTCTCGTCCGGCGACGCGTCGCCTTCCGCGAAGCCGGCGGCTTCACCTTCCGCGAAGCCGGCGGCTTCACCGCCAAGACCGGCCGAAAGCGGTCGACGTCCCATGCCCAGCTCGATGTTGACGCCTCGTCGGCGAATGGCTCGTTCGAGCTGCCGTGAGGAGTCCTCGTCCTCCATGGGCACCAGGTGCGGCAGTGCCTCGACGATGGTCACCGCGCCCGTGTGCGGCGGGGCCTCGGTCGGAATACAGCCCTGGTGCGGGCAGGTGTCCCGTAGCTCCGTCTTCTCGGCCGGCGCCACAGAAAGGCCCTGACCGGCGGCGCGGAGAGCGGCCGCGTACCCGCCCGATCCGCCCCCGCGGATCAATAAGTCGTACGAATTCCCCGTATGGTTGAACACGCCCCTCGTCCCCC
This sequence comes from Streptomyces sp. 150FB, assembly GCF_000818195.1. Classification (GTDB taxonomy): domain Bacteria; phylum Actinomycetota; class Actinomycetes; order Streptomycetales; family Streptomycetaceae; genus Streptomyces. Next base: position 5,547,142 of record NZ_JTHL01000001.1, read on the forward strand.
TAACGTGCCGCTCCGTTACCACCCGCGACCTTTTGAGTCACGATGCGTTCAGATTCCGTCACAGCGAAACAATGTCTATCACGCTAGCGGAGGGGTCGGTTCACGAACGGGCGTGTCCAATATCACACTGGGTCAGCCGGTGGAGGCCGGAAGCCCAATCTGGCCAACTATGGGCGGTCAAAGCCCGGTTCGGCGGCTTGCGCGGGGCCCCCGGTCGGACGAAGATCGAGGCTTTGTGAGCCAACATTTTGATGTCCTCGTTCTGGGAGCGGGCCCCGGCGGCTACACCGCGGCGATCCGCAGCACGCAACTCGGTCTCTCCGCCGCGGTGGTCGAGGAGCGGTATTGGGGAGGCATCTGCCTCAACGTCGGCTGCATCCCCTCAAAGGCCTTGTTGCGCAACGCCGAGATGGTGCAGTTCGTCACGAACGAAGCCAAGGCGTACGGGATCTCGGTGGGCGATGAGGTCTCCGCGGACTACGGGCCCGCCTACCAGCGCAGCCGCAAGGTCGCCGACGGCCGGGTCAGGGGCGTTCACTACCTGATGAAGAAGAACGCCATCACCCAGTTCGACGGGCGCGGCGCCTTCACCGGCGACCACAGCCTGGAGGTGACGTACCCGGACGGCCGCACCGAGACGCTGACCTTCGGTCACTGCATCATCGCGACCGGCGCGACTCCCCGGCTGCTCCCCGGCACCGCCCTGTCGGAGCGCGTGGTCACCTACGAGAGCCAGATCCTCAGCGAGACGCTGCCGGGCAGCATCGTCATCGCCGGCGCGGGCGCGATCGGCGTGGAGTTCGCCTACGTACTGCGCAGCTACGGCGTCGAGGTGACCATCGTGGAATTCCTCGACCGCATGGTCCCGCTGGAGGACGAGGAGATCTCCAAGGAACTGCTCAAGCACTACCGCAAGCTCGGCATCGAGGTCCTCACCGGCACCGCGGTCGAAAGCATCGACGACTCCGGCCCGCGTGTCCACGTGACCGTCAACAAGGGCGGCGAGCGCCGGACGCTGGAGACGGACAAGGTCCTCCAGGCCATCGGCTTCGCCCCGAACGTCCAGGCTTACGGCCTGGAGAACACCGGAGTCGCCCTCACCGAGCGCGGCGCCATCGACGTCGACGGACGGTGCCGCACCAATGTGCCGCACATCTTCGCGATCGGGGACGTCACGGCCAAGCTGATGCTGGCGCATGCCGCGGAGGCCATGGGCATCGTGGCCGCGGAAACCATCGCCGACGTGGAAACCATGGAGTTGAACTACACCATGATCCCGCGGGCCACCTTCTGCCAGCCGCAGGTGGCCAGCTTCGGCTGGACGGAGGCCCAGGCGCGCGACAAGGGATTCGACGTCAAGGTGGTCAAGTTCCCCTTCGCCGCCAACGGCAAGGCGCAGGGCCTGGGACATCCGGCCGGCTTCGTCAAGATCATCAGCGACGGCACCCACGGCGAACTGCTCGGCGCACACCTCATCGGCCCCGAGGTCACCGAACTCCTCCCGGAACTGACGCTGGCCCAGCAGTGGGACCTGACCGTCCACGAGATCGCCCGTAACGTCCACGCACACCCCACACTCGGCGAGGCGGTCAAGGAGGCCATCCACGGCTTGGCCGGCCACATGATCAACATGTAGCCGAACGAGGACGAGCCGTACGCTCATCCGCGCGTCCACCCCAGAACCCGGAACCCAGAACCCGGAACCCAGAACCCAGAACCCGGAACGGCGCACAGCCGGGGGCCAAGTCCCCGGTTGTGCCCTTCAATGTGCCCGGGCGGCGTCCCGGGCATTCGGGCACAACTCATGAACGGCCTTTACGAAAACCAGGCCGCGACCGCGAAAACCCCCTGTCAGGGCCACACCAAACAGTACGGCTGATGCCCGCCTCGTGCAGTCGGTGACTGAAGTCCTGCCATTCGTGCGGCGATTGAAGGCGGTGGGCTGCTGACCTGGGGCTGACCTGGGGCTTCGTGGCGGGAATGTATGCCGAACGGAGCGTTCTCCTGGTTCATGACACCCCTGGATGCGAGACTCTGGTTACGCAGAATTGGCATGAACGCGCCGACGCATGACGGGGGTTGGGGATTGTGGCTGTCACGGTGCCGGATTGGGCTGACACTCTGCTGGATTTGATCGGGGTGTCGTGGCCGAACGTGGATGAGGACGCCTATCGGGACATGGCGGATTCGTTGCGGGAGTTCGCTGATGACATGGAGGACGACGGTCATCTGGCGAACGGGCATGTGCAGCGGCTTCTTTCGTCGGGTCAGGGTGAGGCGCTGGATGCGCTGGAGCGGCACTGGGGGAAGGTGAAGGACAAGCACATCAAGGACATCGCGTCGGCGGCGCGGACCATCGCGGGGGCGTTGGACATCGCCGCGGGTGTGATTGAGGGGATGAAGGGTGCCGCGCTGGTTCAGCTCGGTTATCTGGCGACGGAGGCGGGGATTTCGCTGTCGCTGATTCCGGTGACCGGTGGGCTGTCGATGCTGTTCGGTGCGGGGGCGATGCGGGCGACTCAGGAGGTCGTCAAGCGGCTGATCAAGGAGGCCGCCGAGGAGGCGGTGGGGTATGTCGTCTCGGCGATGACGGAGCCGGCGGTGTCGGCGCTGGAGAATCTCGCGGCTGATCTGGTGGTGCAGGTGGCGGCCGATGCCGCGGGGTTGCAGGACGGGGTGGACCTCGGGCAGGCGAAGAAGGCGGGCACGGACGGTTTCAAGGAGGGGGTGCAGGGGTCGAAGGACTCCCTGCGTCTGGCCTCGGCGGGCGGCGGCGGTGGGGGTGGTGCCGGTGGCGGAGCCGGGCCCGGTAAGAACGTGCATATCGAGCATGCGGAGCATGACCGGGCTTCGACCCGGATCAATGGTGTGAGTGTCAATATCCGTGGCAGGACGACCGGGAAGCTGACGAAGGCCAAGTCGCATCACAACCGTACGCGGGGGCGGGACAGTATCGCGGGTGCGATTGATCCGGTTGCCGACAAGGCGGTGGCGGCTCTGGAGAAGGCCGTGAAGGCCATGGGGGATCACGTCGGTGAGACCCTGCCCAAGGCGGTCAAGAGGATCTCGACGGAGCACAAGAAGACGGATGACGACATCCGTGACGGCCTGGACAAGATACGCACGCCCGACAAGGGCAAGCAGGAGCGCGGTGACGGTCCGCGCGGCAAGGAGCGCGACACGCGCACGCAGCCGGACTCCGTCTCGAACGTCAAGGACGACGCCCGGCGCAACAGCGTCTCCCTGGAGAAGACGGTCTGCAAGAACGATCCCGTGGACGTCGCCACCGGCGAGATGCTGCTGTCGCAGACCGACCTCTCCCTGCCCGGCGTGCTCCCACTCGTCCTGCGCCGCACCCACGCCTCCGAGTACCGCTACGGCCGCTGGTTCGGGCGCAGTTGGGCATCGACCCTCGACGAGCGCATCGAGCTCGAGCCGGTCGGGGCCGGCGCGATCTGGCTGCGCGACGACGGTTCTCTCCTGGTCTACCCGCGGCTGCCTGTACCCGGCGGCGAGCCGGTTCTCCCTGTCGAGGGCGACCGGCTGCCGCTCGTCCACGGCGGGCAGGACGGGGACAGGACCACGTACCGCGTTGTCGACCCGCACAGCGGGCTCGCCCGCGAGTTCACCGGCAGCCCGTACCGCACCTCGCCGGCCTTCTGGCTCAGCGAGTTGAGCGACCGCAACGACAACAGTGTCAGCTTCGCCCGCCGCCCCGACGGCGCGCCGATCGCGGTGCGACACACCGGCGGCTACACGGTCCAGCTCACCGCGGACGTCTCCCGTGTCACCTCGCTCGCCCTGCGCGCCCCCGAAGGCCCGGTCACCCACCTCACCTACGGCTACGACGCGCTCGGCAACTTGACCGACCTGGGCAACGCGGCCGGTCTCCCGATGCGCTTCACGTACGACGCGGACGCCCGCATCACCTCCTGGACCGACCGCAACCTGTCGACTTTCCAGTACGTGTACGACGTCGAAGGGCGCGTCATACGCACCGTCGGCCCCGACGGCTTCCTGTCGTCCACCTTCGCGTACGGAGTCCACCCCGGGACCGGGCAGCGCGTCACCCGCTACACCGACTCCACCGGTGCCACCAGCGTCCTCCAGCTCAACGACCACCTCCAAGTCGTCGCGGAGACAGACCCGTTGGGCAACACGACCGTCCACACCTGGGACGCCCACGACCGCCCCCTCACCCGGACCGATCCGCTCGGCAACACCACTGAGCTGACATGGGAGGGGACGGGCAACCTCGCCGCCGTCCGCTTCCCGGACGGCACATCGGCCTCGGCCCGCTACGACGAACTCAACCTGCCGGTCGAGGTAACGGACGTGGCCGGTGCCGTATGGCGGCAGACCTTCGACGAGCTGGGCAACTGCACCAGCACGACATCCCCCGACGGTGCCGTCACGCGCTTCACCCACGACCGGACGGGAGCGGTGGCGAGCATCACGGACGCGCTGGGCTCCGTCGTCCATGTCCGCGCCGACCGGGCCGGACTGCCCGTAGAGATAACCGACGCCCGCTCCTCGATCACCCGGGTCGAGCGGGACCACCAGGGCCGTCCCACGCGCATCCACGACGCCACCGGCGGCACCGAGCATTTCGAGTGGGACGTCGACGACCAACTGCTCACGCGTACGGCGACCGACGGCAGTCGCGAGTCATGGAGCTGGGACGGCGAAGGCAATTGCCTCGCACACACCGACACGCAGGGCGGTGTGACGACCACCGAGTACGGCCCCTTCGACAAGCCGATCGCGCGCACCACCGCCGACGGGGCCCGCTACGAGATGCGCTACGACACCGAACTTCGCCTTCTCCACGTGACCAACCCCCTCGACCAGGTCTGGAACTACACCTACGGCCCGGACGGACGGCTCCGCGCCGAGACCGACTTCGACGGCAGAGCGACCAGTTACACCTACGACAGCGCCGGACGCCTGACCGCGCGCGAAGCGTCGTCCGGCCGGAGCTTCAGCTATGCCTGGGACCCGATGGACCGTCTGATCGCCCAGCGGAACGGCGACATGGTGACCAGGTACAGCTACAGCCCCGGCGGGCATCTCGTCGGCGCCGCCTCCCCGACCTCCACCATCGGCATCGAACGCGACGCGGTGGGCAGGCCGGTGACGGAGACGGTCGACGGACGCACCACCCGCTACACCTACGACCTCCTCGGCCGCCGTACCTCCCGTACGACTCCTACCGGCGCGACGACTCGTCTCACCTACGGCGAGGTGGGCGATCTGGTGTCCCTGGTCACGGACGGGCATGCCATCTCCTTCGCCCACGACGTCCTCGGACGCGAACTGTCCAGATCCTGGGGCACCGCAGGCGCACCCGTACTCCTCGCCACCGAATGGGACACGCGCGGACGCCCGTCCGCCCGCTCCCTGAGCGTCGGCGGTACGGCCGTGCGGTCGCAGGAGTACGGATACCGGGCCGACGACTACCCCACCTCGATATCCGATGTGAGTCCAGGAACCCGCCGCGAGAAGCACATCTCGCTGGACCCGGTCGGCAGGCCCCTGGCGGTGTCGGCGAGCGGCTGGTCGGAGAGTTACACGTACGACCTGGCGGGCAACCAGAGTTCGGCCGACTGGCCCCCAACGAGCGGCCGCGCCGACGCCCGCGGTGACCGCACGTACGACGGCGGACAGCTTGTGTCGGCGGGGTCCGTCCAGTACGAGTACGACCCCGCCGGCCGGGTCGTGTTACGTCGCCGTACGAGGCTCTCGCGGAAACCGGACATCTGGCGCTACGCCTACGACGCCGAGGACCGCCTCGTCTCCTGCACCACCCCCGACGGCGCCCAGTGGCGCTACACCTACGACCCGCTGGGGCGGCGCACGGCCAAGTTCCGGATGGCGCCGGACGGCCGGACCGCCGTCGAGACCGTCCACTTCACGTGGGACGGCAACCGATTGGCCGAGCAGCACGACTCCGCCACCGGCACCGTCCTCACCTGGGAGTACGAGGGACACCGCCCGGTCTCCCAGTACGAACGCAAGGCGCTGGACGCCGAGGTGGTCGACGCGCGGTTCTTCGCCATCGTCAGCGACCTCGTCGGCACCCCCACCGAACTCGTCTCCGACACCGGCGACATGGCCTGGCGCGCCCGCTCCACCTGCTGGGGAACCACGGCCTGGAACACGGGAGCCACCGCCTACACGCCCCTGCGGTTCCCGGGTCAGTACGCGGACCCCGAAACCGGACTGCACTACAACCTCTTCCGCCACTACGACCCCGAAACCGCCCGCTATACGGCCCCCGACCCGCTGGGTCTCGCTCCGGCGCCCAACCCGTCGACGTACGTGATCAACCCATGGGTCTGGGCCGACCCACTCGGCCTGGCGCCCAAGGCCTGCAAGATGGACGCCTACGACTGGGAGGGCAGCATCCGCTACGGCCGGCTCGACCACCTGGGCCGGCCGACCGGAGTCCACGCGCAGCTCCGCCCCGAGATACTGGCGGCGAGAGAAGGCACAGCGGCGGGCAAGCTCCGGCCCCCGGGCTGGCACGGAAACGGTGACCTCTTCAACGAAGCCCGTGGCCACCTGCTCGCCGACAGGCTGGGCGGCAAAGGTGCCGGGCGCCTCGCTTACCACAACCTTGTGACACAGACTCAGAATCCGACCAACTCGCCCGACCAGCGGGACCAGGTCGAGCAGAAGATCTTTGACGCGGTGGACGCCGGTGAAATTGTGCAGTACAACATCAAACCGATCTACGAGGGTTCGAACCCGATCCCCATCAGACTGGAATTCTCAGCCTTCGGGAATCACGGTTTCACCTTCACCCACAGTCTGGACAATCCAGCGGCGGCGTGAGAACCGCCGTGCGGCAACCATGCCGAACAGCGACCGGGGGGTCGAGCCGGCCGCCGCGCAACTCTTCGCACGTGATGTTCCGGCGCGGACGATGGACCTCGCATCCCGGCGGCCGACATGAGAACCGCGGTGTAGCATCCGCGCCGAACAGCCATTGGAGGTCGAGCATGACCCGCACCACGCCCGAGCGGCCGGTCGATGTCGAGGCACTCTTCCCCGAACTCGGCCTATACCGTCGTACCGGCACGCGCCTGCATCCCCGGCAGGGCAGTCCGAAGGCTCAGGAGTCCTCTGTGGCAGGGCCGTTCCTGTGGCCGGAGACCGAGGCGTGGCCGGTCTGCACGGCCGTACACGAGAAGGGGCGCGGGCACAGGCTGTCCGACGTACGGCTGCGCCGCCGGATTCTCGACGAGGCATGGCGGCGTGATCCCCGCAGCGGCCCGACCGACGAGGAACGCGAAACGCTCGCCGGCCTCGAGCCAGGCCTCCACGCCCCGGAACTGCGGGACACCGACCCCATCCCGCTGCTGGCTGCGGCGCAGCTCTTCGCCGGGGACATTCCGGACCTGACCGGACCGGAAGGCTGCGACCTGCTCCAGGTCTTCTGGTGCCCCTTCGAGGTCCACGGCCCGGAACGGACGATGGATGTGGTCCTGAAATGGCGCCGTTCGCAGGACGTGCGGAACGTCCTCACGCGCTTTCCCGAGCCGGTTGTCGTGGGCCGGAGGGAATGCGTTCCCGACCCCTGTGTGCTCGACCCGGAACAAGTGGTCGAGCACGAGTACGTCGGGCTGCTGAGCGGCGAGTTGCAGGAGAGGATCGATGCCTGGGAGGAAGGCCTCCTGGACGCGGCGGAGGACGCCGAAGATGATGAGAGCGAAATCACCTATCAGGGCGACCTGTCGATTCCACCGGGCTGGAAGGTCGGCGGTTTCGCATCTTGGCACCTCACCGATCCGGCCCGGATCGATTGCTCCTGCGGCACCCCGATGCGCCCCCTGCTGACCGTGAGCAGCGGTGAGTGGGACGGCAGTTCGAAGAGCTGGGTCCCGCTGGAGGACCGGGACAGGATGCGCGCGAGGAGGGTGAACGATCCGACAGGCGTATACGTAGGCCGGGGCCTGCTGCGCATCTTCACCTGCCCAACAGACCCGACACACCCCCACCGCCTCAGCTTCCAGTGACCCTCTCGCTTCCGGACGACCTGGTGCCGAGGGATGTGCGATTGGGACGTGTCGGAAAACCAGCCGGCCAGTAGAAGGCCGACAGACGGTAACCGGCGACCGGCGCCTTCGACCTCGTAGGAGGACGGCCAGCCCGCCGGCGAGGACGCATCAGCGTCCCCCACCGAAACCCCTGTGCCCTCAATGTGCCCCGGCGGCCCGACGGCCGGGTACCGCACCGAAAAGGGCGAGGCCCGAAGACCTCGCCGGCCACCGGAGAAACCCCAGGTCAGGGCCACACCAAGCAGTACGGCTGGTGCCCCGCCTCGTGCAGTCTGTGGCTGAAGTCCTGCCATTCGTGCAGCGATTGAAAGAGGCAGGGCCCGGACCTGGGGTTTCTCGACGATATGGAGGCTGACCAGGGAAAACTTGTCTCCCCAGTTCTCACCGATCTACGTCGTTTCCCATGCTCATGTGCCCTGGATGTGCCCTCGGCTCCACATGAGTGTGTAGCTCTCTCGTTTCGGGGAGGCGCGTTCGTGTACGCACAACTCCCCCGTACTCAGGAAGGTCATCTTCAAGCACTGCCGTTCGCCGCTGCGACTTTCGAAAGACTGAGCTGTTGTATCGGAGATCCCTGAATGATTCCCGTATCCGGCCCACGACGGGGCGCGGTGCGAATGTTCCCCCCTCTTTGATGGCCTCTCGGCGGCGTGTCCATAACCTGAACGCCCAGCGGACCAGGCCGGAGACGAGGAGGCAACCTACAGCCACATAGATCCATGTCGAGGCTGACGGAGCCTGCGGCAGGGGGTCTTGCGGGCTGTCTGCTGGGGGTTGCACCCTCTTGAGGAGACGACTCCCCGCCAGGGAGAGCGCCACGAAACCCACCACCAGCAGCGTAGCCAGACAAATCTGGAGCGCTGCCACTGCGCGCACGACATGGGTGGCGACCGTTCCCGGCCTTTTTTTCATGGCCTCGGCCGTCTCGGCGTGTGTGTACCCCAACGCCTTGGTTGCCCATACGGCGGTCCGCTGCTGTGTGGGCAAGTCCGACAAGGCTCTGTACACAGTCACACGATTGGCGACCAGGTCGCTGAAGTCCGCTACGCGCACGTCTGCCGACTGCGCCTCGCAGGCAGGCACGGCGGCCAGGATTGTGCGCCGTCGGTTTTGACGGCTTGCGGTCCGTACGTCGCTGCGTATAACAGCATAGAGATAAGCACGAAGATCGCGGATCTGTTCAGGGGCGCGCAGAACCTTGGCAAATGCGGTGTGGACCACGTCCTCAGCGGACAGCGTGGACTCCGGCAGTTGCTCCTCGGCTAGGAGTCGGCGTGCAAGCCCCTGCATCTCACCAATATGCTCCCTGTACAGAGATCCCAGGGCTTCAATCGCCAGGGTCTCGGGTCTTTCAGGCACGACTCTGCCTCCGCTTGCCGAACTGCTGCCCACTGCCATCGTCATCTCCTTGCCCGCGCTGGGCCCGAATCAGAGCCGCTCTCGCCTGCACCCGATTGCGGTAGGACACGCTGTCCACCCACGCCTTCAGACTTGGAGCCAGAATGACGACGATGGACAGCACCGCGCTCGCAATCTCCACAGAACACCTCCTCGTAGTTGGCGGCCTTCCGCCCCGTGGTCCAGGGCTGAGGCTGTACACATCTGAAGAGGCATGGGAGGCCTGATCTCATGACAAGGGCGAAGAATCTTTTCTACTTGATCACGGCTGGGGTCCCGACACGCGGAGCTGGGGGTGGGTCCAGGCCTGGTGCACAAGAGACGAGATAGCCCCCTTCTGGATCAAGGATTTACCCTGCTCCAGGGCGGTCTTGCAGCGACGGCATCACCCAAGACTTCTAGTCCTCGGGCGAGACGTGGCCGGAGCGTCGGTAGGGCAGTTCGTCGGGGCGGAGGCAAACGCGGGCGTTTCGCCAGGCGGCGTCGAAGGTGAGATTGCCATTGCTGCATCGGGCTAGCTTCCAGGCTGTCCAGCTGGTGCGAGGCGCCAGCAGCCAGCGCAGCACAGTGGTCGTCACCGAGCTCTGAGTGCGGTAGACCGCGTGGTCACGTGGACTCCCTTGGGTTCTGGGGACACTGGCCGTTGAGCAAGGTCGTGGCGCGTGCAGCGTGCAAGGGTCGTTGAGCCTGGCTCATGCCGCCGGCGAGGAGGGTGACGAGCATCCTCTTCTGCTCAGGAGCGTCGAACGTGCTGAGGAAGTCGCGCACCACTTCGATGAGGGCGTATTCGACAGGTTCTTGCCGGCCTGGGTGGTGCTCGCTGAACGCCTTTGAGATGAGATCCACGGAATCTTTGTCGGGTAGCTTGTCCCAATTGCCAGTGGCTTCCAGCCAATGCGCGAGTACAGCGGCTGGTTCGGCTAGGCCGGTAATGAGGGCCTGCTGACGCTGGGCGCGCAGAGTTTCCTTGACAGCTTGGTCGCGCTGAGCCCCGAGGAGTGTGTTCACGGCAGCTTGATCGGCCAAGGACAGCGTGAGAGTGAGTAACTGGCTCTGGTAACCGATGGGCGGTTCGGTCGGTAGATCTCGGGGGGTGCGCACGTGGCGGGCACAGAGGTCGCGTGCTGAAGCGAGGTCAGTCGGGTCACAGCTCCGTGCAACGTCCTTAGCGACGTCGCGGAGGGTGGCGCGGACAGAGTCGATGATGTCGTCGGCGGTAATTGGGTGAGGGAACGGGGACGTGACCGCAGCCTTGATGGTGCCGGTGAAGGCGATGCCGTGCACGTTGCTTGGAAGGCGAACCTCGAACGAGGAGAGGCCGCGCCGTAGGGCCCTTCGGTCGCGGCGGCGCGACACCCAGTGGCGTGGCACGGTCACCTCGGTACGTGAGTGGGGGTGTGGGACAGCGGAGAGGGCAGCCGCAGTCGCATGCGGAGGTCGATGACCGACTGGTCGTACCCAATGCCAGGCTCCCCGTAGACGAGGGCGGCGATAGGGGTTGTCAGCAGGTGCTGCTCGATTACGTCGTTGAGGAGGTCGACCATCAGCTCCTGAGGGACCTGTTGGTCTGCCCAGGCCCGAGCCCAGCCGATCAACAGGTCACGGCTCTCGGCTGTGACGGCAGGATTGCTGAGGGCCGTGCGCCATCCCGCGATCAGCTTCTGCCTGACCTCAGCGTCCCGTTCTGCAGCGGCCATCATTACTTTAAGGACGTATGGATTGTCGCGAGGGTCGAGTAAGGCCAGGAAGGCACGGCTCGCCGCGAGTCCACGTCCTTCATCAGGCCACTTGACGACCGACTTCCAGACACGGGCCAGGAGACCGGGACGTGCCGCGATGTCCCGGATGGCGTCTTCAGCCGCCTCCACAGCCGCATCCCGCGTAGGTCGGCCCAGCACCCAACGGAGGCGGATCAGAGCTTGGTAGGTGTAGTGCTCGGCGAAGTCGCTCCGACAGACGAAGGTGACGACCGTTGTCACGGCGGTTGAGGCTTCCTGCGCCCAGTCCAACAGGAGGCCGCGCACTTGGGTGCCGAGGGTGTCAGCGTGTGCGGCGGTGGTCAGCACTCGGCCGATCAACTGCTGGTGTTCGGAGCTGGCCTCGCCGTTATCGATCCAGTAGTAGATCTTCTTGATGACCCGAATATCGTTTTCCGCGATAGCGAGCTGGACCAGTAGATCGCTAATCCTCTCTAGACGTGCTGCACCTGGATGTTTAGGCCCTGTGACTGAGTCGATCCAATTCAGCAACGGCTCGTGGATGTCGGCACGTTGGCGCCAGAGATGGTTCAGCACCGCTTGGGCGTATCCAGGTTTCTCGTCGATGTCGATGTATCGCCCCTGAACCCGGACCTTGACCCGGTTGTACCGTGCGGTCAGATCGGGGCCAGTCAGGATGTCTCGCATTGTCCGCTGCCCTTTCTCGCCCAACAGGGTTCTCGACGCATCCTGCACGGTTAGCGCGTCGTCCCCGCTGAGGAAGAGCGCGGCAATGAGCAGCGCACGGTCGTCAGCGTCGTCCTTGGTGTTTTCGAAGATTTCCTCGACCAGCTTCTCCCACTTCTGGAAGGCCGCCTGCGCCTGGGCGATGCCGTCGACGGACGCTTCAGCGCGGGCGAGCAGGCCGGCCAAGCGGACGGCCTCCGCCGGACTCATGGCATCTTTCACCAGATGGGAGGCGGCCCCGTCCAGTTCGGAGCTATCCCGCGCGTCTGGGTTTAGCCATCGCGCCCGATCCGGCATGTCGTACATCCACTGCAGGTGCGCTGCCGCGACTCTCTGGGGCGATGGGCGGCGAGTGGCTCGTACCAACACGTCCGCCAGCGCGCCGGATGCGTCTGCAGGCCAGCCGTGTGTGTCCGTGACCAGAACGAGAAAAGAGCCCTTCGTCCGCAGTCGCTCCGCGTGACGAACCAGCGAGGTCGCCACGTTGGCGGGGTTCTGCCAGGTACCGATCTCCGCGGTGATGTCCAGCAGATAACCGTGACCGGGTGCCGCCGGAAGCAGGGAGACATCCGGCACCTTCATGTCATCCCAGTCGGGCTGGATCTGCTGCAGCTTCGGTTCCTGCGCACCAAGAGGCACACCCGTGAGCGATCGGGACGCTTCCCATAAAGCCTTGAGCGCAGCGGCCCGCTTCCCGAAGCCTTGCGGACCAGCGATCACGGCGAGTGCGGGCCCCTCGCCGACAAGCAGGCTGGCAGCCTCCTCCGCCGTGGTTACCTCTTGGGCCGCCGCATCGCTGTGTACCCAGGCCCGCCGCACCGCCCTCAGTTCGGCGTCTGGGATGTCTTCAACGGGAAGAGGCGGTTTCCCGCCCGTGATCACGTCACCTGCGGCCACCACGATGGAAGAGTTTTCGTTGTCCTTCACCAAGATACTGACGCGATCGGTCGCCACAGCTGGCAGGTCGGGAGGAAATGAGGAGATGGGCGGAACGGAGTTTTTCGTGTTATCCATGCTCAGCCCCTGTGCCCCGGGCGCTCCGGCGCCTGATATGTGAAACTGCCGCCGGCGGTGCTGATGGAACCGCCTGAGAGGATCACCTGGCTGTTGCTGTTGTTTTCGGCCACCAGCGTTGCTGAGGTCGCTTCTTCCTGGCTGCCTGCACGCTTTATCAGTTTCTGAAGATTTTCTGTCGCCTCGGGGTGCTTCTGCAGAAAGGCGGCAAGTTGGATGAGCAACTCCTGCCGCAATTGTTGCTCCATGTCAGCACGCTCAGTCGCCGAGCTGTTTACGAGCCTCTGCCTCGCAGCGTCCAGCAGACCCAGCTCAACGTCTGCGGTCTCATCACCGCCGCACCGGAATAGCTGCGCCATGGCACCGCGCAGTGATTCCCACGCGCTCTTGACCATCTCGGCTACCAGCACTGTGGCCCCACTGCCAGCTACCTGCATGACGTCGAGCGCGCCGCTCATCAATGCCTCCCTCGTGGCTGTAATCGTGATCACTCAGGGTGCAGGGTGAACTTGTTAAGCAACAACCGGAATTACTAACTTCAACCTAAAATGACCGAAGATGATTGATCTGTGTAAATATACTGCGGATGTAAGGTGCTTTTCTTCTTGGTGCTGCCTGTCCGGAAACCGCAGATCTTGGCGCGAGTTGGATCGAGCTTCGACTCGGAAAACCGGCGAGTGCAGCAAGTGCATCGTCGACGCAGCCGTTGGCCTTGTCGGCAACGCCGACGACGTGGCCGGTGATGGACAAGCCGCTCCCGCGAAAGTCTCATGCGAGGTGGAGTCCGACGCTTAGTTAGGGCGCCCTAATCCGCCTCCTGTAGCCCACCACACAGCAGCGTAAACAGATGGAAGTGCTCGGCTGGGCAACCTACGATCGTTGGCCATGGTCGTATATAAGAACCGGAGTCGGACGGATGCGTCTCCGAAGCGAGCGGCGGAGACAGACGCCGAGTTTTTCGAGCGGATCGCCGGTCCGTTCTGGGACCAGGTTCGGGACGTAATCAACGAGTGGTGGTCGCATCTCCCGCACCACGCTCAGCCCGTCGCGCTCAGTCGGCTGCTGGATCGCAACTCCGACACGAATGTCTCCTCCGCGCTGTGGGAGCTGTATCTGCACGAAATGCTGCTCGGCTCCGGTTGCACCGTGGAGATCGAGCGTCGAATAGGTACCCGTGGCAAGAACCCTGACTTCCTAGTCGCATGCGACGGCCAACAGTTCGTTGTCGAGGCAATCTGGACGGCCCAGCGCTTGGGTGACGCCGTGACCAACCCGCTCCCGCCTCAGCTGACTGATGCCATCGATGGCGTGCCGAGCCCAAACTTCTTCGTGTCGTGCAAGCTTGATAGGGCCGGTACGGCAACGCCGCCGCAGAAGCGGCTGAAGGCTGAGCTGACTCGGTGGCTCGCGAGCCTGGACCCCGACCAAGTCACCGCCGAGTACGAGCGCGCTGTGCCACTGCCAAGGCATACCTGGCAGGAGGCCGGCTGGCACATCACGTTCGAGGCGCTCCCCCGTAGCCCCGGCAAGCGAGGCGATCCAACGAGCAGGACAATCGGCATCTACCCCGCGATAAGTTGGATCGAAAACGGGTCAGATCGGGTGCTCGATGCGGTTAAGAGGAAGGGTGGGAAGTACGGAGATCTAGCGCTACCGTTCATCGTGGCGGTTGGTCATGCGGCCTTGTTCCCCGAAGATGAGGACACCGAGACTGCGCTCTACGGGACCTCGGTGGAGCATGCTCACGCCACCACACCGACTTTCGGCCGACGGCCCGACGGCTACTGGACTGCCACCTACGACCACGCCCACGACCGGGTCAGCGGCGTACTCATTGTCGACAACCCAGCACCCTGGACCTGGACGAAGAACATCCCTGTCCTCTGGCAAAGCCCCGACTCCAGCTCGCTCCCAGCCCCCGTCCTTCCTACCTGGGCAACAGCACAACTGGTCGACGTCCAAGTCGAATACCAGCCGGCGGCTTGCCCTGCCCACACCGCCCTCGGTCTGCCGGAGCACTGGCCGGTCGGCGAAGCCTTCCCCTGACCTCGCCAGAGCAGCTCAGGCTGCTTGCAGCGGCGCCACCAGCCTGGCCTTCTTGGCCTTGCAGCAGAGCGTACGCATGGCGACTGCCAGTCGGGGGGCGTTGTACGCAGAGTTCCTGCGATCGCCAGAGCGCCTCGTTTCTTGTTGGTGATCAAGATGCCTAGTAATGCGTAGGGGACGTGCTACGGGGTGAGGATCCCTTTCGAGCAACTGTTTCCCAGGCGGCAGCCACCTTGCCCGTACCGAGGCGACCAGTCTTGGCCCTCGCCGCAGCGGCAAGCGCTTCGCGGCGCGACGGGTTCTTGAGGAGTTCGACGGTGGCGTTTGCGAAGGCGGCCTGGGTGTCGGGGTGGTCGATGTCTCCGCCGATGAGTAGGCCCGTTTGGTCGTGGTGGACTCGTTCGGTGAGAGCGTCGATCGGGCTGGTGATGACTGGGGTGCCGGCTGCTGCGGATTCGGCGGCGCTCAGACAGAACATTTCGGGGAAGCGGCAGGGGTACAGGGTGAGGGCGGCCTGCTGTTGGATTTCGATCAGTTCGCTGCGGGGGCGGGTGCCGAGGAGGCGGACGCCAGCGGGTAGGGCGTTGCCGCCGAGGAGTTGGGTCCAGCGGTCGTCGGATTCGGAGTTGGTGAAGCCCCAGAGTTGCCAGCCGCTGGTGATCCAGAGTTCGGCATCGGGGACGGCGGCGTGGACGCGGGGCCACAGGGCGAGGGCTGCGTCGAGGCCGCGGTTGGGCATGCTGGCGTACAGGCAGATGGGGGCGCGGTTTTCGATGGGGCGGGTGTAGCGGTCGGTCTCCACCGGGAGTGGGATGAACCGGGTGGGGATGGTCGGATCGTGGGCGTCGATGCGGTTCTGCATGGCCTGGGACGCGATGACGACCGTGCCGCCCTGGTTGCCGAAGCGGTTGGTGAAGGCGGCGGGGCCTCGGGGGCGGTCGTCGAGCATCCAGAAGAGGTGGCGGCCGGCCTTTGAATCGGCGGGCCAGAGTGCTTCGTCAAAGCGGACGGCGACCGCGACGTCCGGTGTCGGCGCGGTGTCGAGTTCCCAGGCCATGCGCCAGGTCACGCCGTCGTAGACGCCGGGCCGGTAGCAGCAGTTGAAGACTTCGACGTGGTGGCCATGGGCGGCCAGGGCCCGGGTGAGGAGCACGAGGGACGCCTCGCAGCCGCCGAGGCCCGGGGACTCCAGGTCGGGCGGGTGGAAGCTGGTGCGCTTGGGGTAGTGGAAGTGCCATCGCACGGGCGTCTCCTCGTGAGTGGTGAGTGTGTGGTCAGTTGTGCCAGGTGTCCTCGTGGACGGAGGCGGGGTCCAGGCCGAGGGTGCGGGCGGCGTGGACGGCGCTCGCGGCTTGGAGGAGGCCGTCGATGCCCCAGTCGAGCAGGGCGGGGGCCCTGTGGAGCGGGGTGAGCAGGCGGCCGTAGGTGCGTCCTGTGTCGGGGTCCTTGTGGCGGGGGTGGAAGCGGGTGATGCGGGCGGCGTAGCGGAGTTGGGCGTATGGCTGTTGTCCGTCCTCGGTGACTTCCTGGTATCCGAGGTAGTGGGGGTCGGCGATGGTGATCTGGCTTTCTTCGTCGCATTCGCGGCTCAGGGTGGACAGGGCGTCTTCGCCGGTTTCGGGGCGTCCGCCGGGCAGGCCGTAGTGGCCGCCGTCTTCGCGGAGTAGGACGCGGCCGGTGCTGTCGAAGCAGAAGCCGTAGACCTGGCGGACGGTGATGCCGGTGGGGAGGGGCTCGGTGATCCAGCGGAAGGTGGTCATGGTGACTCCGTGGTGCGGTGATGCGGATGGCTTGCCCAGAGGCGGGCCGAGGGGGTGAAGTCCTCGTCATGCCCTTGGTGTTCTGCAAGCCTGACGCACTGAGCGGACCGCACCGCACGATGGCGCGCGAGCGTGCCGTGGCTCTGCTGACCGCATTGGCGGGGATGTGCTCCGGTACGGGGACGTCGCTCGTTCCCGGTCTTTGGCGGCCCCCGGCCGAGCGAGCCGCTGTGCAGGTATCCGAGCGGGCTCGCACCGAAGCCGCGTTTCAGGGGACGGCCCGGGAAGGCGGTACGGCGTCCGCGCGCCTCCTGGGTGTGGTGGAGACGTTGCCGTTCGGTGTGGTGGAGACGCGCGAGCTGCTGGAGCTTTCGTTGGCCGGGCTCGGCTTCGGTATTCGGTCGGCGCATCGGCTGGTGCTGGGAAAAGCGGGAGTTGACGCGGTGTACGCGGGTGCCACGACGACCACCGAGTACGAACTGGTTCGCGCTCGGCTGTTGGAGTATCTGGCCGCGGACGAGGTCGAGGTCTGGGACCTGGATGGCGGGCAGGCTGGGTGCGTACTTCAGTGGTGGAAGACGTACGTCCGTCACCTGCTGCTGGACCGGCGGCCGGGTGAGTACCTGCTGCGGAACCTGGTGCACGTCTGTGAGGGGCCTGACGCCGGGTACCTGTTGGGGAGGGTGCACGGGACCGGTCATTGACCGCGTTCCCAGCAGGTGGTGGCGTGCAGGGCGATGCGGGTGGCGAGTTCGGCGGTGTCGGTGGTGGTGCTGTCCAGGCGCAGTACGTGGGGGACGTGGGCGGTCATCAGGCGGTCGAGGGCGTTGTGCCAGCGGGCGAAAGCGTCTCGATCCGGGCCGAAGAAGCGGCGGGCGGCGTCCTTGGCCGTACGGCCCGCCTCGGCGTCGGCGCGGTGGCGTTTGAGGCGGACCGGGAAGTCGGTGTGGAGCAGGGTCGCGCCGGCGAACCGGACGTGGGCCGAGGAAGTGGCTGAGTAGAGGCGGGCCATGCGGTGGTCGTCCTCCAACTCGGCGCGGGCCCAGGCCCGGAAGTGGGTGCTCACCTTGATTACGGGAGTACCGAGCGGGCGTCGGGCCATGCGGTCGATGACGGGTTCGGTGACGTAGAGACCCCGGCGCAGCAGATCCCTGGCGCTACCTCTGGGCACGGGCCCGGTGAGGTTGGCGAGGCGGGCGTCGAGGCGTCCGAGTGCGCCGCCGATGAGGGGGCCGATGACGGTCTGCGGCTGAAAGCCCTGTTGCCGCAGGAGGTCTTCAACGAGTCGGGTGATCGTCTTCTTGCCGGAACAGTCCAGCCCCTCCACTGCGTACGGTCGCATCGAGATCTCCTTCGAGGGACAGAGGGATGGGGCGGCGGCGCCGTAGCGATTCGGTGACGAGGGCTTCGGCGGCCTGGTGGGCGTCGGATGTGCAGGCGGCCAGTTCGATCAGGTGGAGGGGGTAGCGGCCGGTGCTGTGGGGCATGTCGGCGTAGTGCCAGGAGTCTTCGTCGTCCGGGCAGCACGGGATGGTGACGGCGTCAGGAGCATGGAGCAGGCCGGCGACGGCGGTGTGGTGGCCGTAGGTGTTGCCGAAGTGGCGCACGGGGGTGCCGGTGAGTTGCAGGACGGTCTCGGCAAGGGCGGTGAGGCGGGCGCCGGGGAGGAGTTGGCCGCTGTCGAGCAGCTCGATCAGTTGCTCCTCCGAGAGGGGGGCGGCCTTGGTGCCCTGGCCCGCTGCGAGGGGTGTGGTGTCGAGGCGGCCGGATCGGGCGTGGAGGCGGACGCGGAGCGGGATGCCCTGGGGGCTGGTCGCGACCGCCAGCAGGGGCCACATGGTGGTGCGGTCGAACGCTGCCCAGCGCTGGAGCACAGCGACCATGCCGCCGGGGGTACGGGCGAGGCCCACGGCGAGGAGATGCCGTGCCGGAGAGCGGGTGAGACTGATCAGGTTCAATTCCGGCAGGCTCGGGAGCAGTTCCCTGTGCAGGGCGTCGGCGGCCTGCCACAGGGCCTCGCCCGTGGTGAGAGCCGAGCCAGCAGCGGTGCAGCGCCCGGTGAAGTCGTCCCGTAGGCGCTCCAGGACCGTGCGTTCGCGTGCCGTGGTCTCGGGGTGGGCGTGCGCCGCGTCGTAGATGCGGGTGATCAGGCGTACCGACGGGTGGTCGGAGGCGGGAAGCCACCAGGGCGCGAAGGCGAACACCGTTTCCGGGGTGGCAATTTCGACCACGCGCAGTCCCTCCGGGGCGACGCGGGGCAGGCGGATGGTGATCCCGCCTCGACGCCGGGGGAACTCGTTCAGCAGCCCGTCGTGGTGGCCGAGCAGGCGCCGGTGCCGGTGGTGGTGCACGGGCATCCGGGCTGAGGGGTTGACGGTGGGGTGCCAGGCGTCGGTGACGTCGAAGGGGATCAGCGCGCTGCCCTCCTCTGCTGCCGGGGCAGTCGCCAGGGGTGGGCGGCGGGCTCGTCCAGGCGGCGGGCGTAGTGGGCGAGGTTCGTCGCCAGTTCGGCGTCCCTGCGCTCGGGGCTCCCGGAGCGGGGCGGGTGTGCGCGATGGAAGACCCCGGTGGACAGTACGGGGATCACGTAGGAGCCGCGGGCGATGAGCTTGGCCGCGAAACACATGTCCTCCGGACCCCAGCCGGCGAACTCCGGCGGGAAGCCCAGCGGGCGGGCAGCGGCGGCGGACAGCGCCAGGTTGTTGCCCTTCACCATGAACGGCAGATCGACCGGACCGAGGTGCCGGCCGTGGCCGAAGTTACGGAACCCACGGGTCTGGGCGAGCGGACGGACGGTGACCGGCGCCGTGACCGGGGCCAGGCCGACGCGCCCCCGCGCGTACTGCGCGATGCTCCGGGAGTCCTGGCCTACGTCGGGAGCGCGGTCGGGGAGGGGGAGATCGGCGGGGACGTGTTCGCGCAGGGAGACGGTGATCAGGTTGGGCGCGATCAGGTGCCGGGCGACGTGCTGCTGGAGGTAGTTCGGGGAGAGGTGGGTATCGGCGTCGCAGAAGACCAGCAGCTCGTAACGGGAGTGCGTCATCCCAAGGTTGCGGGCTCCACCGCTGTAGAGCTGGGTCGCGCTGCGGACGAGCCGGATCTGGGGTGGGAGCCCGGTGGGCAGCCTCAGGGGAGGGTCGTCGGCGTCGTCGACGACGATCGCCTCCCACGGGGTGTCCGGAGTGAGCCGGGAGGCGGCCTCGGCGAGTGAGGAGAGTACGTCGGGCAGAACCTCGTGCACCCCGCGAGCCGGGAGGATCACGCTGATGCCTTCGCGACAGGGCAGCGATCGGGCACGGAAGGTGTCCATGGGGCGCAGGCCGAGGGCTTGAGCGGCGTAGTCGAGTGGGCGGTAGTCGTTGCTGCGTGCGGCAAGTGCCTCGGCGGTCGTCGGTCCGTCGGGGCCGAGTGGCCGGATGTCGGGCCGGCCGAGCCAGCCGGTCACCGACCACGGGTCGGGCACCTCGGCTTCGTGCAGTACGCCAAGAATCCGGGTCCGGCCCCGCTCGACGATCAGCAGTCGGACGGGACCGGCCAGGGCGGGCGTACGGGCGAGGATGGCCAGGAGCTGCTGGGTGGGAGCGTGGCGCCATGTCCGGCCGTGGCGAACCCAGCTCGGACGGCCCGGGGCGGCGAGACGTACCAGCCTTGTGCTGAAGGGGAGTTCGGCCACCAGCTCCAGCGGCGTGTAGCCGGACTGCGCCCACGGCCCGGCCAACGCCCCGGGCTGCAACCCCTCCGCCGCAGACACCCGTACGGGACGAGGACCGATCATGATGTGCGCTCCGCGAGGAGGGGCAGGGCCAGGCCGGGCAGTTCGTGGCCCATGCGGTCCCGCTTGGTCCGCAGGTACTCGAAGCTGTGGACGGTCGGCGCGACGAGCAGCGGCACCTGCTCGACCACCTGGACACCCAACTCCCGTAGCGCAGAGGTCTTGTCGGGGTTGTTGGACAGCAGCCGTACGGAACGGACACCGAGGTCCGCGAGGATCTGTGCGGCGACCCGGTAGTCGCGGGCGTCGGCCGGCAGACCGAGGGCGAGGTTGGCATCCACGGTGTCGAACCCCGCGTCCTGGAGCGCGTACGCCCGCAGCTTCGCCAACAGCCCGATGCCTCGGCCCTCGTGTCCCCGTAGGTAGAGGACCACTCCGGCGCCCTCGGCGGCGACCGCCGCCAGCGCGGCGTCCAGTTGCGGGCCGCAGTCGCAGCGCAGCGAGCCGAGGGCCTCCCCGGTTACGCACTCCGAGTGCACACGGACCAGGACCCTTTCACCGCCGCGTACCTGGCCCAGGGTGAGGGCGAGCTGCTCGCCGCCCTGGAGCAGGTTCCGATATCCCCGGGCGGTGAACACTCCGTGGATAGTGGGGATACAGGCCTGCGACACGCAGTTGAGCCCGCCGAGGAGACCGGCACCCACGCTGGCCATGGCCGACGATTCCTCGTCGAGCTGTGCCGTTGCCTGGCGGCGACGGGCCTGCTCTCGTATGGCCATGAGGATCAGCCCCATGGTGTTCTGTCCGTGGCCGTCGCAGACGCCCCAGAACCGGTCGCCCCAGTCGTTGCCCTCGACCAACTCGGCACTGCCGGTGGCGAGCAGCCGCTCCCGAAGGTCGGGGGCCCGGAACTTCTCCTCCACCAGGGCGCGCATCACCACGACCTTGGCCTCCTCCCAGTCGGGACGGTTTGCGTGCCGACGGCCCAGGGCCTTGGCTTCGTCAGGGTCGGGCGTCGCCGCGATGCGGGCGCGCACCTGTTCGTCGGTGGTCTTGGCCGCCTGATAGGCGTGCTCGACCGTGGGGTACGGGCGGTTGCCGAGGCGGACCTGCGCGGGCGAGTAGTTCGACAGGAACTCCCAGGGGCCGGCGAACCGGTCGATCACAGAGAACACGGGTGGCGGTGCGGGCGTCGGAGGGGCGGTACGTACGAAGTCGGTCACGGTGATCTCCTCGCGTGAAGTCGACGGTTCGAATGTCCCCACCGGGGGCGGGGAGTTCGAGACTCCCGCCCCGCGGTCGGCGTCTCCACGCCGCGCATACGCCGTTTAGCCGCCGTCCCGAACGGCGTTGAAACGGCGGGCAGGCGTCGTGGAGACGCGCCCCCGACAAGCGGAACCTGAGGGTCACGTCCCTGTCGTACGACCGGAAGAGCGGACCGTGATGGCGAACACCCCATGCCCCCCGAGCCGGACCCCGTCCACCCACTGGGTGCCTCTGGCCGGTCAGGCTGAGCCGTTGGCTGTCGCCCGCGAACAGGTCCGCATCCTGCTCGCCGACGTCGCTTCCTGCGTGGACGACGCGGTACTGATCGCCTCTGAGCTGGTCGGCAACGCCGTGCGGCACACGGCCGGCGGCCCCGACTGCCTGGCGATCGAGATCGACGCGGACCAAGTTGTCGTCACGGTCCACGATGCGGGAGACGACCACGGCGATGTACGCGTACCCGCCCCCTCCGAACGCGACCCGTTGGCGGAGTCCGGGCGCGGACTGTGGCTGGTGGAGATGCTGACACGGCGCTGGTACGTGGAGAACACCGCGACCGGCAAGGCCGTGGTCGCGGTCCTGCCGCGGCGTGAGCCGGTGGTCAGCCGAGCGGCAGGCTCTTGACCACGTCCCACCTGTAGACCCGCCCCTCGCGGCGGAGCTCCACCAACTGCACTTCCTGGATCGGCAGTTCCACGGGAGAACATCCGCGCAGCGCCGTGACGGTCTCGATGACCGGCGCCGCCGGGCGGGGCCTGTTGTTGTAGGCCACGCTGAGATGGGGACGGAACCCGGCAGTTGCCTTACGGGGTGGCAGGCCGGACGCGTCCATGGCGTCGGAGAGGGCCGCATGCAGAGCCACCACCGGGACCCAAGGGGCTACCGATAGGCGTACCGCGCCCCGAGATCCTGCCAGCGGGACGGCCTGAAGCCGGAAGGCGGGCGGAAGCAGGGGCGTCGCCGCGCCGATCAGGTCATCGAGGCTGTTGGGGGACAGCGTGATGGGGGAGCCGATGCGGGCCAGCGTGATGTGGAGTCCGTTGTCCGGCACTGGGTCCAGGCCCAGCGGCGCGAGGTCACGCTGGCATTGCCGGGCGAGTGCGGCCAGCTCTGGGTGGTCGGGGAAGGTGAGCATCCAGTAGTACACGCGCGTCTGGGGTGTCCACCCAGGCCGGGCCCAATGGTCGACCATGGACTCGACGGCGTCGAAGGCCGCCTGGTCGTGTGCCACGAGCATGGCCGGATCGTTCAGATCAGCCGGGGGCTGGACGGGGAACGAGGCGGGGTCGGCGCTGAGCGGCATGTGCGGCGGAGACACCCGGCTAACTCCTTCGTGATCACCCTGCCGTTGCGGGCGAGGTCCGACAGCCCCAGGCGCGGAGCTGTTCGCCATACTCGCGTACGGCAGGCCGGGACTGCCAAGGGGCCGCTCGTTCGTACAGGTCACGGGAGCGCTGCCGCACCGAGCTGATGGGCAGCGGGGCGGCGAAAGCGATCGCCTCCCGGCCGAGGGCCATGGCGTGCTCCACGTCCGGCGCTCGCTGCTGGAGCAGGGCGGTAGCCACGTCCAGTCGTACCAGCGAACGGCTCCAGGCGGAGTCGGACTTCTCGATCAGGTCGTCGAGGCGGTCGGCCTCGCGCAGCACGTGCACGGCATCCTTCAGCGCGACGCGCGCGGTCACCGCGTTGGCCAGGGTGCGGGCCCGCCCGTACGGGGCGAAGGAGATGCAGGAGGTCAGGCCGGGCGCCACGTCGTGCCGGTCGGACAGGTCCATGGCCTGTCCGATCACCTGCTCGGTCCGCTTACGGTCGCCGAGCTTGGCCAGCGCGCGGGCGCGGCCGTTCACCAGCAGCCGGATGGCCTGCGGGTGGTCCGGCGACCGGTCCACCGTGGCCGCGGCCTGTGCGTCGGCATCGTCATACCGGCCGGAGTAGTACAGCGCGAAGGACAGGGTGCCGCCGGCCCACAGTTCGGTGTCGAGATCGCCGATCGCCCGGCTCAACTCCAGCGCCTCCGCGCAGTACGCCTCGGCCAGCGGGAAGTTGCCAGTGTTCACGGCCATGTAGCCGAGCAGGCCGCCGGCCCGAGCGGTGATACGGAACAAATCCCTGCGCGCCGAGGGTGGCTGCTGACCAGCTAGCAGTGTGTGGCCCAGCTTCCGCAGACTCTTGGTCTGCCCCGACAGGCCGCGCGGCCCATCCAGTTCGTATCGGTCGGTGATCTCGTCGAGCTGAGAGGCGAGGAGCGCGAGCGTTGCCTCATCCGCATTGCCGCAGCTCAACTGGCGGGCGCGGGTGATGATGTCGACTGGATTCTCGTCGTCCGCGACCGTACCGGCAGCGGGAACGAGCGAGATTTCAGCAGGGGCCTGAGCGGGGGTATCCCGCTCCGATGGGGCAAGCGCGAACAGTTCGCGGGCTGCTCTTCCCAGGAGCTGTTCCAGGATGCGGCAAGTGTCAGGGCGCGGCAGGTTCTTCAACTCCCCACTCATCCACCGGTCGAACTGCCGCGACGAGACCACCACCGAGGCCAGCCGGGGATCGTCGGCCTCCGTCGCCAGCCGCCGGGCCGCGCGGGAGAACTGCGCCTCGAATGCCTTGTACGTCGTGAGATGCCCGGCTTCGAGTAACTGCCGCAGAAGCGTGATCCGGGGCATGAGGGTCCTCCAGAAGCGTCGGCGGAACGTTGGGGCCCGTGGCGTCCGTCGGCGGACGGCGCGCACGCCAGGCCGAGCGGGCGTGCGCCTGACTGAGGCAAGCATGCCGAGACAACAGAGAACTAGGCAATATGCCTGGCGAAGTTGGCCCGATCGGGTTGTCTCGGATCATCCAGCCGGACAGACTGCCTCTATGGCACTGAAGAGGACGCTGGTACCCCAGTCGGTCTACCGACGCCAGCTCGCCGCGCACCTACGCGAGTTGCGGGAGACCGCCGGCTTCACCCTCTCCGAGGTCGCGGAACAGATCGAGGTCAACCAGGGCTCCCTCAGCCGCATCGAGACCGGCGAACGCGGCACCACACCCGTACTCGTCCGCGCACTCCTGGACTGCTACACCGTCACTGACACCGCGCTGCGTGACGACATCCTCGATCTGGTCCGCGCCGACAAGGAACAGCAGAAGCCCTGGTGGCGGAAGTACTCCACGGTCCTCACCTCCACCCGCTATGACGGCTACCTGGCCCTGGAGGCAGACGCCACGGCGCTGTCCAGCTACCAGCCCATGCTCGTCCCCGGTCTGCTCCAGACCGAGGAATACGCGCGCGTCGTCATTGCCCAGATGCGCCCCGACCTCACTCCCGCCGAGGTCGAAGCCCTGGTCAAGGTCCGCCTGGAACGCCAGGACAGCCGCCTGAGTGGTGAGCACCGGGTCGAGCTGTGCGCGGTCCTCGACGAAGCCGTCCTGCGTCGCACCGTCGGGTCGAACGCCGTGATGCGCGAGCAGTTCGCCCACCTCGTCAGGGCCGGGGGGCTGCCGAACGTCACTGTCCAGCTCCTACCGTTCTCCCTCGGCGCCCACCCCGGCCTGTACGGTCCGTTCGTCATCCTCACCTTCCCCCAGCCCACAGCCCCGCTGGTTTGGCTGGAGAATCCCAAGAACTCGGTGTACCTGGAGTCCGAGAGCGACGTCGGGAACTACACGGAGATTTTCGACCAGCTCAGAGCCTGCGCCCTCAGCCCGGCCGAAACGCTCACCCGCATCACCCGCACTGCCGAGGAGCTTGAACCGTGAGCACAGCACCACCCCGCCGCCCCCGCACCGACGACCTTGAAACAGCGTCCTGGCGAAAGAGTTCCTACAGCGGCGGCGCCAACGACTGCGTCGAGATGGCCGACTTCGGCTCCTACGCAGCCATCCGCGACTCCAAGAACCCCAGCCTGCCTCCGTTGGTGCTCGCCCGCACTGCTGTGGACGAGCTGCTGAAGGCAGTGAGCCGATAGCACGTCCGTCGGGATCTCCCACTTCGCTGAGAGTCGCGACGTCCCATCCCACGGCCACCCTGATCATCGTCGGTGGGGGCGCACCACTTCGTATTGAGGTGCAGCGGGTACGGCTGGAGCCGGAACAGGACTCGGCGTCGGCTTCGAGCGTCGGGTCGGGGTGGTGACGTATCCGAGGCGGTTAAGCCGCCAGACCAGGACGTCGCTCGCCGACCCGGCGCTGCCGAATTCGCGCTCCCCGGCGGCCTTGACCAGGAGGGCAGCGGTGTCGAAGCCTGCCCGTTCGGCCTGGTCGATCACGGCCGTCAGCGCCTCCCAACCGGGCTCGGACTGGAGGCGGTCGACGAGGTCGGGGAGCGCGGCACGGACGGTGGTGGTGTGACGTTGCCGGTCCGCTGCCGGGACGCGTTCGGCGTAGGCGCGCAAAGAGGTCAGAGGGCCGGTCGCGGTGGCCTGGTAGGCGGTACGTAGATGGCGTGCGGCGAGCTGGGCGGCTTCGGCCTGCTGGGCATGGCCACGGGCGGCGTGCCAGCGGGCAGCGGCGATGACGGCAAGGATCATGACGTCGAGGATCAGCGCGGTGGCGGCGCCTTCCTGGCCGCGACCGAGGGCTCCACCGGAGTGGACGATCTGGCGGGCCGCCCGCCGTAGGGCGTGCATCTCCTCGTTCTTGGCGCGGGTGTGGGAGCGAGTGGCGCGCTCGAAATGCCTTGCTGCCGCACGTAGTTCGGCCCGGCCGGTGCTGGGTGAGGTCTGGGCGAGAGCGTCAATCACCTCGCCGACCCCGATCAGGTGGGCGGCTGCCGTACCGTCGTCCTCTGCTGTCAACGAGGTGAGCGCCACGTCGGCGGTCCGGGCGGCGGCGTAGCGGGCGCGGGCCGGCGCCGAGGTGCCGCTCAGGGGCAGGTCCGTGGGTTGCGCTTCTGCCTCCTTGGCGGTCACGAACCGTTTGCGGATGCGGGGCAGGGAGAGGTCCGGGGCGAGCGTGGAACCGGCGTACCAGATGGGCTCGCGGTCCTTGTTGTGGTCGCCGACGACGGCGACGTTGTAGCCGAGCACGTCGCCGGAGGGCGCGACGCGCTTCTTGATACGGACGCCCTCTGCGGCGAGTCGGTCGAAGAACTCCGTCTCGTCGGCTGCGCCGGCCAGGGCACGGCGGACGTGCTCGCGCAGCAGTTCCTTCGAGGGGGCCTCCTGTCCGAGGCGCTTCGCCTTGTGGCGTTCCGCGCTGGTGGGGCGTTTCGCGGCGGTGCCGTCGCCCGGTGCGACCCTGCGCAGTCCGTAGTCGACTTCGATGCGGCGGGCCTCGGCCTGGGCGCGGTGGGCTTCGTTGTGCAGTCGAGGCCGGCGACCGTCGTCGCGGACCAGGGTGGCGATGATGTGGATGTGGTCGTCGGTGTGGCGGACGGCCGCCCAGCGGCAGGCTTTTTCGTCGCCGTCCGGAGCGATGCCGGTGGCGGCGACCGTGCGGCGGGCGATGGCGGCCCAGTCCTCGTCGGAGAGGATCGGGTCCTCGGGACTGGCGCGTACGGACAGATGCCATACGTGCTTCTCGGGGCGCTTGCTTTCGGCAAGGGCGTTGACTGGCTGGTTGAGCAGGCGCTCAAGCTGCGCGTAGGTGGCGCCGGGGTCGCGGCCGGGGTCCGGAGTCAGCGGGTCGAAGGCGGCGACCAGGTGGGGGTCCACATGTTCTTCATGGGTGCCGGGGCCGTAGAGGTAGCGGATCAGGCCGACCGTCTTGCTGCCGCGCTTGTGGATGCTGGGGATCATGCCGGGGTGTCGTCCTCGCGGTGGGCGAGCAGGGCGTCGGCGGCGTCCTCCATGCGGCGGGCCGCGCCGAGGACTGCGTGAGATGTGGCGTCGAGGTGGGGCGCGGGGGCGCCGGAGTTGAGGGCCTTGGCGACTTGGTTGAACAGGCCGTGGATGCGGCCGAGGTGCCGGCGGGCCGCGAAGATCTCGCCGATGACCTCTCGTTCTGTGGCGATCTCTGCGGCGGTACGGGCCAGGTCGCGGGCAGCTTTGTCCACGGCGTACGCGAGGAAGGCGGCGTTGCTCATCCCGCACTGCTCGGCAGCCTTGGTGAAGCGCGCGAACTCCGTGTCGTTCATACGGCAACTGGGCTGATGCAGACGCTTGAGCGGCTTCGGCTGACGCGGGCGCTGGCGCCTGTGAGAGAAGGCTTCGGCGGGTTGTTCCCCTCCATGCTGCGGTCCGCCCTCGGTCGCTGCCTGCCGGTCCGGTGCCCCCTGGCGCCGAGCCGCTCCCGCCACCCCTGGGGCGGGAAACCCGGGAGCATTGCTCCCGGTACAACTTGCTCCGCTTTTTGCCGTGGTCGTGGGTATCTGCTGCTGGTGGGAAGGGATTTCGCGTTGCTGGTCGTGCATCAGGCTGTTCTCCGGTAGGGGGCCATGGCGGGGTGACGATGCTGTGTCGGCTCGTTGACGGTCCGGGCACCCGTCCCCGCGCTGAGCTAGTCGGGAACGGGTGGCACGAGTCGTGCTCGGGTCGGGTGGGCGTTACGAGGTAACTCGGCGGGCTTCGTCGCGGGCACCGTTGAGTTCGGCCTGCAGCATGCGGGTGGCGTCCGCTACGCGGTCCTTTCCGACGGTGTGGCCCTTGGCCCGGATCTCTGCTTCTACTGCGCGTCGCGAGATGCGGCCGTCGCGTCCTCGGGGAGCGTTGCGGCCAATGGTGAGGAGTTCGTCCATGGTCGCGCTCGGCTGCCGGCCCGTGGGTTTGGGCGGTGCCTCGTGTGGATCCGCCACTGTGGCGGATTGTTTCGCCACATCGCCGCTGGTATCCGTGGCGCCTTCGCTCGGGAGGTGCTCAGCGAGCGGTGGCTGCTCTGGCGTGGCGGTGTCGGTGTGGCTGGCCAACGGGTGGCGGCGGATGACGAGGTAGAGGTGGACCGAGCCGGCGAGGGCGAGGGGGGCGATGGCGGAGAGGACTCCGACGGTGGCGTCGTCGAGGTGGAGGCTGGTGCTGCGGGTTTGCTGGTTGAGGCGGATGGCGTGCAGGGCGTTGGCCCAGATGCTGGTGGTGGTGGCGATGCCGACGAGCACCCATACGTAGAGGCGGGAGCCAAGTGGCCCTGTGCGGAGGATGAGCAGGGCGCCGACGCCGATGGCGATGAACCCGTCTATGACGAGGGGGAAGGTGTAGGTGAGCGGTCCGCGGATGTGTATGGCGACGGCCATCTGTCGCAGAGCGTCGTAGGAGAGGGCGAAGCCGATGGTGCCGAGCAGGGCGACGCCGAGGCGGATCGCGGCAGTGCCCGGTACGGCGGTGGCGGCGGTGGAGGAAGGCAAGCGGATGTACTCCAGGCGGGGTTGGGCAGCGGCCACGGGGCGGGCGTGGGTGGCTGCCGGGAGGCGCGGTGACTCGTACCACCCGTTGCATGCCTGCTCAGGGCAGGTACGGGTGGAGTGGTGATGTCGTGTTGACCCGTTGCGGGCCGGTTACCCGTCCCCGCGCTGACCTGCGCGGGGACGGGTGTGACGGGTTGAGTCGGGTCAGGCCCCGGTGTTTGCGGCGGGCCCGGTGGCGGCGGGGCGCTGGGCCGGGAGTGGCGAATTGGCGGTCGGTGCGGGGCAGTAGCGGGCCCAGGCGTCGAAGAACTGAGTGCGGGCGTACCCCTTGGCCTGGACGCCGTCGGGGAAGCGGTGATTGGCTGGCCGGATGCTGTAGTCCTCCAGCAGCAGGCCCAGGCGGCGCGGGTTCAGCCCGGTGGGGCCGTGCTCGGCCCAGGGCGATTCCGGGTCGCCGTTGAGTTCTTCGATCAGGCGGCTGGTGCGCAGAGTGGCGGGGTCGCCCTCGGCGCTGAAGACCCTTCGGATGTCGATCAGGATCCGGGTGCGGAGTCCTGTGTCCGCGTCCTTGCCGGACTCATGGGCGGTCATGGCGCGGCAGGCCGTGCGGGCGAGTGTGGGCCAGTCGCCTCCGGCGAGGTCGGCGACGATCACCAGAGGTTCCCAGGTGTCGGCGGCGCGGTCCTCGACCGGCATGTCCGGCTCCCTGCCTGTCGCTTCGGAGAGCTCCGGTTGCAGCCAGTCGGTGAGACGGTCGCGGATGGTGTGCAGAGCTGGGGTGTCGCGGACGGTGCGGAAGGATGCGACGGTCTCGCCCGGTGCCCTGCGGCGCATGCGGATGACCACGGACCGGTCCATGATCGTGTCCGGCAGGTCTCCGATGCCGGCGAGCGCGGCCATGGCGAAGGTGGGAAACGCCTGCGGTTTGTGCTCCGGTCCGCTGACTCGCAGGGTTGGGCGGTTGCGCTGGTGACCGGCGTTCAGCAGGCCACGCAGGTCTTCGTTGCGTTCCGCCGCCTTCGCGGTGCCGAACAGCGTGTCGGCCTCGTCGACGAGGAGCGTGGGTGGGTCCTCGTGAGTGATCGAGCGGAAGATCGCCGCAGGGCTGGCGTTGACCGTGATCAGCGGGGCGCGCACGGTCTCGGTCACCACGTCCAGCAGCCGCGACTTTCCGCACCGCTTGGCGGGGCCGACGACCGCGAGGCGGGGCGCGTGCTGCCACGCGGTCTGCAGGTGAGTGGCTGCCACCCAGAGCGTCACGGCCGTAACGGCTTCCTTGTTGGGCAGTACGACGTACCGCTTGATCTCTGCGGCCAGATCGGTGAGGACCTGCTCGCCCTCGGCGATGGGCTCGATGAGGCTGCTGTCCCGCTTGATCGGTCTGTCTTCTTGTACGAGCTTCGGGCTTACCTCGGTGCTCGCGGCAGGGGGATCCGAGAGGTGAGCACGTGGCCGGCCGGGTATCGCGGTGGGCGGCCATATGGGTTCGGGGGACGGGCTGGGGACAGGCAAGGGCATGGGTTCGCCCATAGATGTTCCTCACTGGTGGGGGCAGGACCAACCAGGCCCTGCCCCCACCGCTTCGATTGCTCAGGCTTCGGCTGTGCGACGGGGAATCTTCGGCCTTCGGCGCCGACTTGCCACCGGCCGCGTCTGTCTCCTCGTGTCCGGCACGTTCAGCCGACGAGGTCGTACGCCGACTGCTTCTCCAGCCATGCGTCCACGTCCTGCCAGCGGTACCGGAGGTGGCGGCCGACCTTGTGCACGTTGGGGCCGATGCCCCGGTACTTCCACTGGTACAGGGTCTTCACCGGGACATCGAGGTAGGCGGCGACCTCATGAGGTGCCGCCATGGACTCGCGCCCGGAAGCGACGGGGCGGTGGGTGGAGGGGTGAGGCATAGGGCTCCTGTTGCGCTATTGGATGGCGGGCGTGGACAACACAGCCACACCCCGAATGCAGAAGTCCATGGGCATTCCGAAGACTTTGCACTCGCCTCGACTGCTGTCGATTCCCACAACTGTAGGTGCCGATCCCCGGTTGCCGAAATAATTGCTGCCGTTAGCTCTGAACTTCTTCGACGAAACTTGATGGCGACCCTCTGCGGAGGGCGGGGCTGAGACGCCCCTATTGCTGTATCCACGGGTCGCCTGGACCGATCGATGCGGCGTTCTTGCAGGTCAGGCGTCCAAGATGAAGTGCCGTATGGTGCTGCCGGGTCCGTCATGAAGCTCGGCTGGGGGCTCCCCGACAAACGCGAGTGGCGGTCCCCGAGTTACTCAGAAACGACAACATGTGGAGAGTTCTAAAGCTAACTATTGCCAAGCGGCCCCCGTCCGAGCTACAGCTATCCGTCATGGCAACTCGAACTGTGGAAATTGGACCTGCCGGGACCCGGGCCTCTCGCGCCATAGGACACATATGCGCCCTGCGCGGTGCGTCTCAGCGGCAGTTCGCTGAGCGCTGTACAGCAATGAGCCGGCCGCTGACCGGCGTCGCGGTCAGCCGCATCGAACGCGCTCAGTGGCACCGCGAAACCGACGACCCCGTCGCGCGCCCCGCCGCCTGGACCCTCGACCGCGTCCAGGAGTCCCTTCTTGGCTGACGTCTACGACCGCTGGCACAAGTCCCATCCGAAGGCTGGGGAGAGCGGCTGCTCCGAACACCGCAGCCGTACGAGGCCGATGGTGCCGAGTGCGGATCATGGGATCGGCAAGCGCTGGCAAGTCCGGTACCGGGATCTCGACGGGCAGCAGCGCAAGGAGAACTTCGACACCAAGGCGGCGGCCGACAACCGGGCCGCCGAGGCCGACGTCGAGCTGCGGCGCGGCACGTACGTCGTCACGAGTGCGACCAAGGAGACGCTCGCCAGCTACGCGCAGAAGTGGCTGGACGCGAACTCCGCCGGTCCCACGACCGCTCTCCGCTACGAGGCAACGGTCCGCAACCACATCACCGCTCACCTGGGACGGCGCGAACTGCGCTCGCTCAACCAGCCCTCCACCATCCAGGGTTGGATACGCAAGCTTCAAGACGGGGACCTGGGAGCCTCGACGATCGAGGGGATCTTCGACATCCTCTCCAGCATCCTCGGAGCGGCCGTGGACGACGGTCTGCTGCCGAAGAATCCCTGCAAGGCGAGCTCGGTCAAGCTGCCGGCGGTCACCAAGAAGAACGTGGTCCCGTGGTCACTGGACCGGGTCCGCTCTGTGATCGCCGGACTCCCGCACCGCTTTCGGGGCGGCGGCCAACTGGCCTTCGGCTGCGGGCTCCGGCAGGGGGAGGTCTTCGGATTCGCCGACACGGACATCGACTTCAAGACCGGCTGGGTCCATATCAACAGGCAGGTCCGGATAGTGGGCACGACAGCCGTGTTCGCCTTGCCGAAGGGGAACCGAATCCGGTCAGTACCGCTGTCGCCGCACATCGCCGTGGCCCTCAAGGCGCACATGAGGGAATTCCCACCGGTCGAAGTCACGCTGCCGTGGGCGAAGCCCGGCGGCGAACCGACGACGGTCCGCCTCCTTTTCGTGGATGAGAAGGAGCGGGCGTACAACCGCAGTGTCTTCAACCAGGGGGTATGGAAACTCGCCCTGGCCGCCGCCGGCGTCATCCCTCCACGGGAGCGTGGCGCCAAGTACCTGCGAGCGGCGCCCGACGACGGCATGCACGCGCTGCGACACGCGTACGCGTCCGTCCTGCTGGACGCGGGAGAGAGCATCAAGGCGCTGTCGGTGTACCTGGGGCACTCCGACCCGGGATTCACCCTGAGGACGTACACACACCTGCTGCCGACGAGTGAGACCCGTACCCGCGACGCGATCGACGCGGCTTTCGCCGGCGGAAGCGGCGGCGCGGGAGCCGGCGGACAGGGCACAGCCGGGACCGGATCCCCGGCCATGTGCCCTCAATGTGCCCTGGCGGCCTGACAGCCGTTCACGGACGGGTCTCGAACGGCAGGTGAAGCAAGCCGTCCGGGACCCATGAAACCCCAGGTCAGGGCCACACCAAGCAGTACGGCTGGTGCCCCGCCTCGTGCAGTCGGTGGCTGAAGTCCTGCCATTCGTGCAGCAGTTGGTAGACGTTGTACGCGTCGCGCGGGCCGCCCCTGTCCGGGACCGTCGACCAGATGAAGGCCGCCGCGCCCACCGACTCCTCGCCGATGCCGCGCAGCGGGTCGACCACCGTCATGGGGAGTTTGACCACCGCGTAGTCGGGGTGCAGGACGACCAGTTCCAGGGGTGGGACCTTGTGCAGCGGGAGGCCCTGTATGCCCGTGAGGACCATCGCCGCTATGGTTTCCGGCTTGATCTTGGAGAACATGCCACCCATGCCGAGCTCATCGCCGCCCAGCTCCTCCGGGCGCATCGAAATGGGGACGCGTGCCGCCGTCGCCCCGTCGGGCGCGCCGAAGTATTTGTAGGTCACCCCCATCCGGCCACTGCCCCTGCTTCCGGGATTCTCCGGAGGTTGTTCCCGCGCCTCTCGCTCACCTCGACGGTGCTTTCCACGTCGGGCAGGCTCGGGACCGAGGTCGTCGGTCCCCTCGCCCAGTCCGCCACCGCGATGCATATCTCCACCCGACCACTCGCAGCCCCGGCCGCGCAACCCGATCATCGTGACAGTGACCTCCCCATCGAGCGTGCTGTGAAACACCTGCCCGCAAGAACATCCGAGCCTCTGACACCATGGATTCCGTGAGCTTCCCAAATACCGCCCCAGTTTCGCAGACGCTTTTCGACCGCGCGGCCCTCGTGACGCCCGGAGGTGTGAACTCTCCCGTCCGCGCCTTCCGCGCTGTGGGCGGTACGCCCCGGTTCATGGTGTCCGGTAACGGTCCATACCTCATCGATGCGGACGGTCGCGAATATGTCGACCTCGTATGTTCCTGGGGGCCGATGATTCTCGGGCATTCCCACCCCGAGGTCATCGCCGCGGTCCAGGCCGCCGTCGGGCGGGGTACGTCCTTCGGTACGCCGGGGGAGGGCGAGGTCGCGCTCGCCGAGGAGATCGTGGCCCGGGTCGCGCCCGTCGAGCAGGTACGGCTCGTGTCCTCGGGCACCGAGGCGACCATGTCGGCGATCCGGCTGGCCCGCGGATTCACCGGGCGCGCCAAGATCGTGAAGTTCGCCGGCTGCTACCACGGCCATGTCGACGCCCTGCTCGCCGCGGCCGGTTCGGGGGTCGCGACCCTCGGGCTGCCGGACACCCCCGGGGTCACCGGGGCGCAGGCCGCCGACACCATTGTTCTGCCGTACAACGATCTGGACGCCGTACGCGCCGCCTTCGCCGCTCAGCCGGGGGAGATCGCGTGCGTGATCACCGAGGCGTCGCCGGGGAACATGGGCGTCGTGCCGCCGGGCGAGGGGTTCAACGCCGGGCTCAAGGAGATCTGCGCCGCCGACGGTGCGCTGTACATCTCCGACGAGGTCATGACGGGGTTCCGTACGTCGAAGGCCGGCTGGTACGGCATCGACGGCGTCGCGCCCGACCTGATGACGTTCGGCAAGGTCATGGGGGGCGGCTTCCCGGCCGCAGCGTTCGGCGGGCGCGCCGACATCATGGGGCGTCTCGCCCCCGTGGGCCCGGTCTACCAGGCCGGTACGCTCTCCGGGAACCCGGTCGCGACGGCCGCCGGGCTCGCGCAGTTGCGGCTGCTCGACGCAGCCGCGTACGCCAAGGTCGACGCGGTCTCCGAGGAGATCCAGGGGCTGGTGACGGCGGCGCTCAGCAAGGAAGGCGTCGCGCACCGCGTGCAGTCGGCGAGCAACATGTTCTCCGTCTTCTTCACGGCCGACGAGGTCCGTGACTACGAAGGCGCCAAGAAGCAGGAGTCCTTCCGCTTCACGCCCTTCTTCCACTCCATGCTCGCCGACGGTGTCTACCTGCCGCCGTCGTCCTTCGAGTCCTGGTTCGTCTCCACAGCCCATGACGAGCGCGCGGTCGAGCGGATCGCCGCCGCACTGCCGGCCGCCGCCCGCGCCGCAGCAGAAGCCACCCAGCCGGAGAACGCCGCATGACCAACGCAAGCGAGATCACCGTCGTCCACCTCATGCGCCACGGTGAGGTGCACAACCCCGAGGGCCTGCTGTACGGGCGCCGCCCCGGCTTCCACCTCTCGGAACTCGGCCTGGAGATGGCCGACCGCGTCGCCGAGAAACTGGCGGACCGCGACATCACCCATGTCGTCGCCTCCCCGCTGGAGCGCGCCCAGGAGACCGCGACGCCCATCGCGAAGTCCCACGGTGTGACGCTCGACACCGATGTCCGGCTGATCGAGGCGATGAACGTCTTCGAGGGCAAGACCTTCGGAGTCGGGGACGGCGCGCTGCGCCAGCCCGCCAACTGGAAGTACCTGACGAACCCCTTCCGGCCCTCGTGGGGCGAGCCGTACGTCGATCAGGTGGTACGGATGATGGGCGCCCTCACCAAGGCCCGCGACGCCGCACGCGGGCACGAGGCGGTCTGCGTCAGCCATCAGCTCCCCATCTGGATCGTCCGGAGCTTCCTGGAACGCCGCAGGCTGTGGCACGACCCGCGCCGGCGGCAGTGCACGCTCGCCTCGCTGACCAGCGTCACCTATCAGGGGGACAGGATCGTGTCCGTGGGCTACTCGGAGCCGGCGCGCGACCTCGTACCCGTCCATCTCCTCACCGGGGCGAAGCCGGTCAAGGGCGGAACCAAGGCGTTCGGGGCGTAGTCGACCTCGCCGGGCCCGCCCCGGGGGCCTTCTCAGCCGTGTTTCCCCAGGTGGGACGGCTTTTTTTGGGCTGACCGAATAAAAGTACGACAACCCGGGAACCTTCCGTGTTCGATTTTGCATCTCACGCCCTGCGACTCCGGATCTCTTCCGGGTCAGTGCACGCACGAGTCGAAAAGCGCGGATGGGAATGGCATGCAAGACATCAGTCGACGGAGTCTGCTCGGAGCCGGGGTCGGGGCCGTGGCCGCGATGGGAATCGCGGGCTGCGGGCCCCTCGGCAGCGGCGGGAACGGCTCCTCCTCGCGCGGCGCGGCGAGCGTCGGAGGCAAGGGGGGCGCGTCACCCTCGCCCAGCAACGTCCGGCTGATCGGCGACGGTTCGACCTCCGACACCGGGAAGCAGCCGCACCAGCCGCCGAAGCCCGTACCGCTCCAACCGGGCGAGACCCCGCCGCAGTTCGTCGTCTTCTCCTGGGACGGGGCCGGTGAGGTCGGCAACGGACTGTTTCCGCGTTTCCTCAAACTCGCCAAGGAACACGACGCGGCGATGACCTTCTTCCTCTCCGGTCTCTATCTGCTGCCGGAATCGAAGAAAACGCTCTACAAGCCGCCCAACAACGCCATCGGCGCTTCCGACATCGGATATCTGACCGACGCTCACATCAAGGCGACCCTGGCGAATGTCCGGCAGGCATGGCTGGACGGCCATGAGATAGGCACGCATTTCAACGGCCATTTCTGCTCCGGCCACGGCACGGTGGAAAACTGGACATCGGACCAGTGGGCCAGCGAGATAGACCAGGCGGTCTCCTTCGTCACCGAGTGGCGTACGAACAGCGGCTGGACCGATCTCGATCCGCTGCCCTTCGATTACCGCAAGGAATTGGTCGGCTCACGCACCCCGTGCCTGCTCGGCCAGAAGAACCTGATACCGACCGCCGCGAAACTGGGCTGGCGCTACGATGCCAGCTCGCCCGGCGGCCTCCAGCAGTGGCCGGACAAGCTCCAGGGCGTGTGGGACTTCCCGCTCCAGTCGATACCGTTCCCCGGTCACAGCTTCCAAGTTCTGTCGATGGACTACAACATGCTCGCCAACCAGTCGAAGAATTCGACCAACGGCATGACGTCGCGCTATCCGGAATGGCGCAAGCAGGCGGCCGCCGCGTATCTCGCCGGTTTCGAGCGGGCTCACACGACCAATCGCGCGCCGTTCTTCATAGGCAACCACTTCGAGGAGTGGAACGGCGGTCTTTACATGGACGCCGTCGAGGAAGCGCTGAAGCGGATAGCGGGCGAGAAGGACGTACGGCTGGTGTCTTTCCGTCAGTTCGCCGACTGGCTGGACGTCCAGGATCCCGCCGTACTCGCCAAGCTCCGTACGCTCCAGGTGGGTCAGGCTCCGGAGGGCGGCTGGAACACCTTCTTTAAGGCCGCCTGACATCGGGCTTTTACGGGTCCTTACGGTCACGGAGGGGGGTGTGCAAGATCCCCGAAAGGCACATGCGAAACTTTTCACATGAACTTTGGCAGCGCCCTCCGACGCCGCTCCCGCCGCCCGCTGCGCGTCGTCCTGCCGGCCGTCGTCGTCGCGGCGGGGCTCGCGCTCACGGCGTGCGGCTCGGGCGGGAAGTCCAGCGGCGGGGGTAACACCCTTTTCGTGACCAGCACAGCGGGCATAGACACGGTCCCCAAGGCCGACCGCCGGCCGGTCAACGACATCTCGGGCAAGACGCTCGACGGCAAGAACCTGACGGTGGCCTCCCTCAAGGGGAAGGTCGTCGTGCTGAACGTCTGGGGATCGTGGTGCCCGCCCTGCCGCGAGGAGGCGCCGTACTTCGCCAAGGTCGCCAAGGACACCAGGGCGAAGGGCGTCGCGTTCGTCGGGATAAACACCCGGGACGCCAACAAGGACCTCGCGGTCGCGTTCGAGAAGAACTACGGCATCGACTACCCGAGCCTGTACGACCCGGCGGGCAACGTCATCCTCAACGGCTTCCCCAAGGGCAGCCTCAACCCGCAGGCCATCCCCTCCACGATCGTCCTCGACCGGAGCGGGAAGATCGCGGCCCGCTCGCTGATGGCGATCGACGAAGCGAAGCTGCGCAAGATGATCACTCCCCTGATCGCGGAGAAGTGATCTTGTGCAGGCTCTCGCCCAGGCTTCCGGGATGTACGGGACGGTTCACGACGGTGCGCTGCTGATCGCGCTGCCCGTCGCGCTGCTCGGCGGGCTCGTCTCGTTCTTCTCGCCGTGCGTCCTGCCCCTCGTACCCGGTTACCTCTCGTATGTGACCGGCGTGACCGGTACGGATCTGGCGGAGGCCAAACGCGGCAGGATGGCCGTCGGCGCGACGCTCTTCGTGCTCGGCTTCACCGTCGTCTTCGTCTCCGGCGGCGCGCTGTTCGGATTCTTCGGTCAGACACTCCAGGACTACCGGGGCGTCCTCTCCAAGGTGCTCGGCGGGCTGATGGTGCTGATGGGGGTGTTCTTCATGGGCATGATGCCCTGGCTCACCCAGCGCGAATTCCGCTTCCACAAACGCCCGGTGACCGGTCTGGCCGGAGCGCCGCTGCTCGGCGCGCTGTTCGGGATCGGCTGGACGCCGTGTCTCGGCCCGACCATCTCGGCAGTCCAGGGCCTGGCGTTCGAACAGGCCAGCGCGGGGCGCGGGGCGATACTGACCGTCGCGTACTGCCTCGGACTCGGTGTGCCGTTCGTGCTCGCCGCCGTGGCGTTCCGCAAGGCGCTCGGCGCTTTCGGCTGGGTCAAGCGCCACTACATGTGGGTGATGCGGATCGGCGGCGGGATGATGATCGTGACCGGTCTGCTGCTGCTGACAGGTGCGTGGGACAGCATCATCCAGCAGACGCAGTCCTGGTCCAACGGCTTCTCGGTGGGGATCTAGTTCCATGAGCAAGACAGAGACCAACAGTACGGCGGGGGCCGACGGTACGACGGGAGCGGACAGTACGACGGGAGCGGACGGTACGAGCCCACTCGGCGCGGACGAGGCGGCAACAGGCGAGGCCACCGGAGCCGAGGCTGCCGCGGCCGAGGCGCGCGCCGAAACGGCGGAAGCACAGGCCGAGGCGCGCGACACCCGCGAACTCGGCGACGCCACCTCCCAGCTCTCCACCGCGCCCCGCGAGGAGTCCGTCATCGGCGGGCCCACCCTCTCGGTCGTCGGCTGGGCGCGCTGGTTCTGGCGGCAGCTCACCTCCATGCGTATCGCGCTGATCCTGCTGTTCCTGCTCTCCCTCGCGGCCATCCCCGGCTCGCTGATCCCGCAGACCAGCTCCGACGAGCTGAAGGTGCAGACCTTCCGGGACAAGCACACGGTGGTCTCGCCGTTCTACGACAAGCTCCAGCTCTTCCACGTCTACAGCTCGGTGTGGTTCTCCGCGATCTACATCCTGCTGTTCATCTCCCTCATCGGCTGCATCATCCCGCGCACCTGGCAGTTCGTCGGCCAGCTCCGCGGCAGGCCGCCGGTCGCCCCCAAGCGGCTGACCCGGCTGCCCGCGTACACCACCTGGCGTACGAACACCGAGCCGGAGGCCGCCCGCGAGGCCGCCGTGGCGATGCTCAGGAAGCGCCGCTTCCGCGTCCAGGCCACCGGCGACGCCGTGGCCGCCGAGAAGGGCTATCTGCGCGAGACCGGGAACCTCGTGTTCCACATCGCGCTGATCGTGATGCTGGTGTCCTTCGCCTGGGGGCAGCTCTTCAACTCCAACGGCGGCAAGCTGGTCGTCGAGGGCGACGGCTTCGCCAACACCCTCACGCAGTACGACGACTTCAAGTCGGGCTCGCTGTTCGACGTCAACAACCTCGCGCCGTTCAGCTTCCACCTGGACAGCTTCTCCGCGTCGTACGAGACGAGCGGCCCCGAGGTCGGCTCCGCCCGTGCCTTCACCGCCCATGTCACGTACACAGCGAAGCCCGGCGACAAGCCGCGCCGCACGGTCATCGAGCTGAACAAGCCGCTGGTCGTCGACGGCAGCAAGGTCTATCTGATCTCACACGGCTACGCGCCCTCCGTCACCATCAAGGACGGGCGCGGCAAGACCGTCTTCCACGGCGCGACCCCGCTGCTGCCCATCGACAGCAACCTCTCCTCCACCGGCGCGATCAAGGTGATGGACGGCTACCGGGACAAGAACGGCAAGAAGGAGCAGCTCGGCATCGCCGCCTTCTTCGTACCCACCTACGGCCAGAAGACCGGGCAGATGTTCTCGCAGTTCCCCGGGCTCGGCTTCCCCGTGCTCAACGTGGGGCCGTTCCACGGAAGTCTGGGCGTCGACTCGGGGCTGCCGCAGAACGTGTACCAGCTCGACACCAGCAAGATGACCCAGTTCAAGGACTCCAAGGGAAAGCAGCTCAAGAAGACGCTGCTGCCGGGCGAGACCCTGAAACTTCCCGGCGGCGCCGGGTCGATCACGATGGACAAGGACATCAAGCAGTGGGCGAGCTTCCAGATCTCCCACCAGCCCGGCTCGCTCTCCGCCCTGTTCGGGGCCTGCGCCGCCATCATCGGCCTGGCAGGCTCGCTCTTCATCCAGCGGCGCCGGATCTGGGTCCGGGCCACGCGCGGTACCGACGGCATCACCGTCATCGAGATGGCCGGACTCGGCAGAAGCGAGTCGGCCAAGCTTCCGGAGGAACTCGGCGATCTGGCCGTCACCCTCAACTCAGAGGCGCCCACGGCGCCTGAACCCGATCCGCATCCTGCCGAGACCGTTGAAGGGGCTGAGAAGTGAATCTCGCCGCCGCTGCGACCAATGAGAGCCTGGCGCACACCAGCAATGTGCTGATCTATTCATCGATGGCCGTCTACATGCTGGCCTTTTTCGCCCATACGGCCGAGTGGCTGTTCGGCAGCAGAAGCAAGGTCGCCCGCACGGCGGCGGCACTGACCGGCGACGCCAAGGGAGTCTCCACGGCGAACCCGGTCAAGGTACGGGTCGCGAAGGGCGGCTCCACGGCCGTCCTGGACCGGCCGCAGATCATCACCCGCTCCGCCTCCGGCTCCCGGGACCTGCCCGACGGCCCCGGTGCGCACGGCGGCGACGAACAGGGCGACCTGTACGGCAGGGTGGCCGTCTCCCTCACCGTCCTCGCCTTCGCCATAGAGGCGTCCGGCGTCCTCGCCCGCGCGCTGTCGGTGAAGCGCGCGCCCTGGGCGAACATGTACGAGTTCAGCATCACCTTCTCCGCCGTGGCCGTCGCGGTCTATCTCGTGATGCTCGTGCTGAAGAAGAACATCCGCTGGATCGGACTGCCGCTCGTCGCCACGGTCCTGCTCGCGCTCGGCCTCGCGGTCACCGTCCTGTACACGGCCAGTGACCAGCTCGTTCCCGCGCTGCACTCGTACTGGCTGTGGATCCATGTGTCCACAGCGATCCTCTGCGGCGCGGTGTTCTACGTCGGGGCCGTGGCGACGCTGCTCTATCTCTTCCGCGACCGGTACGAGTCCAAGCTGGCCGCCGGTCTGAAGCCGGGCGCCTTCGCCACCTCCGTCATGGAGCGGCTGCCCGCGTCGGCCACGCTCGACAAGTTCGCCTACCGCATCAACGCGGCCGTCTTCCCGCTCTGGACGTTCACGATCATCGCGGGCGCGATCTGGGCGGGCGACGCGTGGGGCAAGTACTGGGAGTGGGACCCGAAGGAGACCTGGTCCTTCATCACCTGGGTCGCGTACGCCTGCTACCTGCACGCACGCGCCACCGCCGGCTGGAAGGGCCGCAAGGCCGCCTACCTGGCGCTGATCGCCTTCGGCTGCTGGCTCTTCAACTACTACGGCGTCAACATCTTCGTCACCGGCAAGCACTCGTACGCCGGCGTCTGAGCCGTACGCGGCAGACCCAGCGGACGCAGCAGACACAAACAGCACCGCCCGTCGAGGGCGGTGCTGTTGTGCGTCGCGGGTGCGGGTGCGTCACCTACGGCGTACGTACGTACGTACGTACGGCCCGAGCGCGTCAGCGGCGCGGCCGCCCGCCCTGCTCCTGCGTCGGCGGCTTCTGGCCGGTGGTCGGCAGCGTGGGCTTGGGAAGCGTCGCCACCTCCTCCTTGGCCTGCTCCAACTGCTCGGCCGTGTCGTCCGGAAGCGCCGGCGGATTCGTGGCGGCCTGCTGGAAGCCGAAGGCGGAGGTCAGGTCGCCGAAGGTACGGCGGCGCCACTGGGTGATGTTCGGCTCCTCCACCCCGGTGAACCGCTCCAGGAACTGGAGCACCGACGTGTGGTCGAACGCCTCACCGGCCGCCCAGCCACCCACCGTCCAGGGTGAGATGACGATGCACGGCACCCGGAAGCCGCCGCCGATGGGCAGCCCCTGGACGAACTCGTCGACCGTCCCCGCCTTCGGCGTGGGCGGCGGCACATGGTCGAACAGTCCGTCGTTCTCGTCGTAGTTGAGGATGAAGGCGGTCTTGCGCCACACCTTCGGGTTGGACGCGATGGCCTCGATCTTGGAAGCGACGAAGTCCGCCCCCGCCGCGGGCAGATAGTCGGGGTGCTCCGACTGGGCCGCCGTCGGCAGGATCCAGGAGACGGCAGGCAGCCGGTCGTTACGGGCGTCGTCCTCGAAGGTGCCCTCGGGCTGCGCCACCATGGCGCGCTCGTACAGCGGGTCGCCGGGCTTGGCGTCCTGGAACTGCTGGAACTCCGACAGCATGTTCGTGCCGTAGTTGTCGGTCTGCTGGTACACCTTCCAGTCGACCCCCGCCGCCTGGAGCCGCTCGGCGTACGTTGTCCACCGGTACGGTTTCGGCGCCGAGTTGGACATGACGGGACCGCCCTTGGTGCCGGACGGGTCGATGCTCGCTGTCATCCAGTACAGCCGGTTCGGCCAGGTCGGGCCCATGACCGAGCAGAAGTAGTTGTCGCAGATGGTGAACGCCTCGGCCAGCGCGAACTGGAAGGGGATGTCCGCCCGGGTGTGGTAGCCCATGACGTACGGGCCGTTGGCCCCGTCGGCCGCGCGGTGCGCCGGCAGCCACTTGTCCATCTTCCCGTTGTTCCACGCCTGGTGCTGTACGGCCCACGCGTGGCTGGTGGAGGGGATCGCCTGGGCGCTGGTGCTGTGGGTGTCGAGGCGGAACGGCAGCATGTACCCCTCGGGGTTGACCGCGTCCGGCTGGTAGAAGACCGACTTGCCGGTGGAGAGTCGCAGGGCGTTGGGATCGGCGAAGCCGCGTACGCCCTTCAGGGTGCCGAAGTAGTGGTCGAACGAACGGTTCTCCTGCATCAGCAGGACAACGTGCTCGATGTCGTCCAGCGAGCCCTGCCGGGGCGGCCCGGCGGCCACCGCCTTCTGCACGCTGGGCGGGAGCAGGCTGAGAGCCGCGGCGCCACCGAGGGCGCCGGCTGTCGAACCGAGGAGTCTGCGGCGGGTCATTTCGGGCATGGGGGAACCCACTTCCGGTGAGTCGCATGGGGTGTGGCCGACCGCACACGACTCTCGCCGGGCGAAGGCGACGAGGAGCAGGCACATTGCGTGAACGCTGCATCAAGCGATCGCAAAGGCGTCAACCGGTGGCAAAGCCCCCCACCGGTCCGGGTGGTGACGGTCAGTCGTCCTCAGCGGCGCCGATGTCCTCGTACCACAGCTCGGGGCGGTCCTCGATGAAAGCCCCCATGAGCGCGGCGCATCCGGGGTCGTCGAGCAGCACGATCTCCACGCCGTGCTCGGCCAGCCAGTCGTGCCCGCCGTGGAAGGTCCGCGCCTCGCCGATCACCACCCGCGAGATCCCGAACTGCCTGACGAGACCCGAGCAGTACCAGCACGGCGAGAGCGTCGTCACCATGGTCGTGCCACGGTACGAGCGCTGCCGGCCGGCCGCGCGGAACGCCGCCGTCTCGGCGTGCAGCGACGGATCGCCGTCCTGGACGCGGCGGTTGTGGCCACGGCCGAGCAGCGTCCCGTCGGCGCCGTACAGCGCCGCTCCGATCGGGATGCCACCCTCGGCGAGCCCGGCGCGCGCCTCGGCGACCGCTGTCACCAGCCACTCCCGTGCCCGCGCCCGCTCCGGCTCGTCGTATCGACGCATCGCGGCGGTCAGGGCTTCGGG
This sequence comes from Streptomyces sp. 150FB, assembly GCF_000818195.1. Taxonomy (GTDB): domain Bacteria; phylum Actinomycetota; class Actinomycetes; order Streptomycetales; family Streptomycetaceae; genus Streptomyces. The sequence continues at coordinate 5,590,867 of NZ_JTHL01000001.1, forward strand.
GGCGTGTCGTCGGCGCCGCCGCTGTTGCCGCCACCGCCACCGCCACCGCCACCGCTGCCGCTGCCGTCCCGCTCGCGGCGCTCTATCTCCTCCTCGCGCCGTCGCAGGTCCGCCTCCCACTGCTCCAGATGTGATGCCGCTTCGGCGTCGTCCAGCGGCGCGGCGGCCGGGGCCCCGGCGGCGGCCCTGCCCCGGTCGTCCTTCAGGGAGTTGAGGAACTCGGGGTTGTCATCGGGGGCGACCCACCCGCCACCCGCTCCGGCCGGGGTCCGGTCCCTGCCCACGATCATCCAGGAGATGGAGCCGACCAGCGGGAAGAGCAGGACGAGAATCGCCCAGAGCGGCTTGGGGAGGTAACGGATCTCTTTCTCATCGGTGGTGACGCAGTCGATGAACGCGTAGATGCTCAGGCCCAGCGGTACCAGAATCATCAGCACCCGAAGCATGGCGGTCCCCCTGCACATGGAGAGCGCGGCCGGATCACGACCACGGTGAGGGTCCAGCCTAGCGACTGAGCGCTCCACGTCCTGAGTTATCCACAGAGGCCGCGGTTGTCGGCGGTGTGCCATCGAGCCGGACCGGCGGGGATGACACACTGGAGCGCATGGCTTACGACGATCTTCGCTCGCTGCTCAGGGCATTGGAGCGCGAGGGTGACCTCAAGCGCGTCAAGGCGGAGGTCGATCCGTATCTGGAGGTCGGGGAGATCGTCGACCGGGTGAACAAGGCCGGCGGCCCCGCGCTGCTGTTCGAGAACGTCAAGGGGTCGGCGATGCCCCTGGCCATGAACGTGTACGGGACGGACCGCCGGCTGCTGAAGGCGCTCGGGCTGACGTCGTACGCGGACATCAGCGACAAGATCGGCGGACTGCTCAAGCCGGAGCTGCCGCACGGCTTCGTCGGCGTACGCGAGGCCTTCGGCAAGCTCGGCACGATGGTCCACGTACCGCCCAAGAAGGTGAAGGACGCCCCTGTCCAGGAGGTCGTCCTCACCGGCGACGACGTGGACCTGGACCAGTTGCCCGCGCTCTTCACCTGGCCGGAGGACGGCGGGTCATTCTTCAACCTGGGTCTCACCCACACGAAGGACCCGGAGAGCGGCGTACGCAATCTCGGCCTCTACCGCCTCCAGCGCCACGACCGGCGCACCATCGGGATGCACTGGCAGATCCACAAGGACAGCCGCAACCACTACCAGGTGGCCGCCAGGCGTGGTGAACGGCTGCCGGTCGCCATCGCGTTCGGCTGTCCGCCCGCCGTGACGTACGCCTCCACGGCGCCGCTGCCCGGTGACATCGACGAGTACCTCTTCGCCGGCTTCGTCCAGGGCAAGCGGATCGAGATGGTCGACTGCAAAACCGTTCCGCTCCAGGTGCCGGCCAACGCCGAAGTGGTCATCGAGGGCTGGCTGGAGCCGGGCAAGACGCTGCCGGAGGGTCCTTTCGGGGACCACACCGGCTTCTACACCCCCCAGGAGCCGTTCCCCGCGCTCACCATCGACTGCGTGACCATGCGGCGCCGGCCGCTGCTCCAGTCGATCGTGGTCGGCAGGCCGCCGACGGAGGACGGGCCGCTGGGACGGGCGACCGAACGCTTCTTCCTGCCGCTGCTCAAGATCATCGTGCCGGACATCGTGGACTACCACCTGCCCGAGTCGGGCGGCTTCCACAACTGCGCGATCGTCTCGATCGACAAGAAGTACCCGAAGCACGCCCAGAAGGTGATGCACGCCGTCTGGGGCGCGCACATGATGTCGCTGACCAAGCTCATCGTGGTCGTCGACTCGGACTGTGATGTCCACGACCTGCACGAGGTGGCCTGGCGCGCGCTCGGCAACACCGACTACGCGCGCGACCTCACCGTGGTCGAGGGCCCGGTCGACCACCTCGACCACGCGTCCTACCAGCAGTTCTGGGGCGGGAAGGCGGGGATCGACGCGACCCGGAAGCTCCCCGAGGAGGGGTATACGCGGGACGGCGGCTGGCCGCATATGGTCGAGTCGGACCCGGAAACCTCCGATCGGGTGACAAAGCGCTGGAAGGAGTACGGGCTGTGAACGACGCGACGACCACGGAGACGGCCACCGAGGTGACCATCGAGGCCACTGAGGGGACGGGCGGCGGCAGCGGCCGAACCGCTCTCCTCCTGGGCGAGGACGGTCCGGTCCTGTGACCAGTGCCGCCGAAGGATTCGTCGGCCCGGGTCCCGCCCAGCCGAACAGCAAGGTGCGGGCCTTCCTGCGGCTCGTGATGATCGAGCACTCGGTCTTCGCGCTGCCCTTCGCCTACACCGCCGCGCTGACCGCCATGCTCCAGTTGGACAGCGACATCCACTGGGGCCGGCTGCTGCTGGTCACCATCGCCATGGTGGGTCTCCGTACGTTCGCGATGGCCTGCAACCGCATCATCGACCGCGAGATCGACGCCCGTAACCCGCGCACGGCGGGCCGCGAACTGGTGACGGGCGCGGTGTCCGTCCGCTCCGCCTGGGTCGGCGCCGGCATCGCCGTCGTCTTCTTCCTGGGCGCCGCGGCGCTGTTGAACCCGCTGTGTCTGGCCCTCGCGCCCGTCGCCGTCGTGCCGATGGTCGTCTACCCGTACGGGAAGCGGTTCACGAACTTCCCGCACGCCATCCTCGGCATCGCCCAGGCCATCGGCCCGATCGGCGCCTGGCTCGCGGTCACCGGGCACTGGTCCTGGAACGCGGTCATCCTCGGCCTCGCCGTCGGGATCTGGATCGGCGGCTTCGACTTGATATTCGGCTGCCAGGACGTCCAGGCGGACCGGGTCCAGGGCGTGAAGTCCGTACCGGCCCGCTTCGGTATCCCGGCCGCGCTGTACGGGGCGCGCGCCTCCGCCGTCGTGACCACGGGCCTGCTGGTCTGGTACGCGCTGGCCACCGGCGCCGGGGCGTTCTTCTGGGTGGGGCTGGTGATCGTCGCCGGGGCCTTCATCTACGAGCACACGATCGTGAAGCCGCACGACCTGTCGCGTCTGAACAAGGCGTTCTTCCAGGTGAACGGCTTCATCGGCATCGCGCTGTTCGTGTGCGCGCTGCTGGACCTGCTGGTGCGCGGCCTCAGCGTATGAGCCGGCCTCGGCGGATGGGCCGGCTCAGCGTATGAGTCCGGCGGCCGGGCCGCCCACCACCGCCGGTCGCCGCTTGCGGAACAGGAAGGCGGCGGCCACGCCGCCGATGAGGCCGAAGAGGTGGCCCTGCCAACTGATGGACGGGTCACCCGGCAGCACGCCCCACAGCACCGAGCCGTAGACCGCAAGCACCACCAGGCCGACCACGATGTCGAGCCCGCTGCGGTTGACGAAGCCGCGCACCAGCAGATAGCCGAGCAGCCCGAAGATCACGCCCGAGGCTCCGACCGTGTTCGAGTGGTCGGGAGCGGTCAGCCAGACGCCGAGCCCGCCGATGATCATGATGGTGACGACCACCGCCGCGAACCGGCGCAGCCCGCTCAGCGCCGCGATGAACCCGAGGACCAGCAGCGGCACGGTGTTGGAGATCAGGTGCGCGAAGCCGTGGTGCAGGAAGGCCATCGGGATGACATCGCGCAGCTCGCCGAAGTTGCGCGGGCTCAGTCCGTACGTGTCGAGGGAGCCGCCCGTCGCGGAATCCACCACTTCGAGCACCCAGAGCAGCGCCACCCACAGGACCATCACCGCGCCGGCGCCTTTCACGCGGTCCGACCGGCTCGGTGAGGTGGTGGTGGGCGTACTGATTCCTGGATACGACATCGGGGCCCCTCGCAGTCCATGGAGTCCGAAGGTCCGTGGCGTCCGGAGGAGCGCCACGACTGGTTTTCCGCTACGGGAACGTCCGGGGCACCGTCATCGGTTCCTGCCGTCGGCCGCCGGATAGGCTCGGATGTGTGAAGCCCGCACAGTACGCAGACCGACACAGCCCGCGACACCCGGGCCACGAGCCGGCGAACGAGCCGGAGCGCGAGCCGGAGCGTGAGCAGCGGCGGCCCTGGGTCGTCGGGGTGTCGGGCGCTTCGGGGACCCCGTACGCGGCCGCCGTGCTGCGCGGTCTGCTGGACGCGGGCGAGAGCGTGGACCTGGTCATCAGCAGGGCGTCACGGCTGACGCTGCTCGACGAGACGGGTATCTCGTACCGGGACGCGCACTGGCGGGACGACCTCGGCACCTGGCTGGCCAGGGGGGCCGACGGCAAGCCGGACACCTTCGCGCCGGACCTGGCGGGCGTACGCCACTGGGCCGCCGGAGACCTGGCCGCCGGGCCGTCCTCCGGGTCGTACCCCGTCAAGGGGATGCTGATCGTGCCGGCGTCCACGGCCTGTGTGGCGGGCGTGGCGCTCGGTCTGTCGAAGGACCTGTTGCAGCGCGCGGCGAGCGTGACGCTCAAGGAGCGGCGGAAGCTGGTGGTCGCCGTGCGCGAGACGCCGCTGAGCGGCCAGACCCTCAGGCATCTGGTGGCGCTGGACGACGCGGGCGCCGTGGTGCTGCCCGCGTCTCCGGCGTTCTACGCGGGCGCGACGCACATCCAGGACCTGGTGGACTTCGTCGCGGGGCGGGCCCTCGACGCGGCGGGTGTGCCGCACAAGCTGTACCGCCGCTGGGAAGGGGAGCTGGGGGGCTCTCGTGGGGACTGAGCGGAATGCGCGGGGGCGCCCGCCGCGTGCGGTGAGCGCGGTACGGGCGCCGGTGCGAATCCGCTGGTCAGCGCCGCTTGTCGCGGCGGGGCGCGCGGGACTTGGCGGTGCGCGGCGCGGCGGGGACCTTGTGCGAGCGCGAGCGGTCGGCCAACTCCTGCAACGAGCGCATATGGGCGTAAGCCATTTCGATCGTGTACACGGGGAAACCCACTCCTGAAGTTTGAGAGTTCGAAGGACCGTCGTTGATTCTTTGACCGATTCGCAGGGTGTCGGCCCTGCATGCCTTAGATTCTACACTCAATCTTGCGAGATCGCTGAACAATGGAAGGCTCAAGGCATATGGACGCCGTGGACAGGCAGCTCATCCAGGCCCTCAGGGAGAACGGCAGGGCCTCCTACGCCGAGCTGGGCCGGCTCGTCGGGCTCTCCGGACCCAGCGTCACCGACCGCATCAACCGGCTCGAGGCGGCGGGTGTCATCACCGGCTACCGTGCCACGGTCGACGCGGCCTCGCTCGGTCTGGGCGTCACCGCGCTGATCGGGATCTCCCTCTCCGACGCCGCCGACCACGAGGACGTGGCCCGCCGGATGCGCGACCTCGGGGAGATCGAGGACTGCTGGTTCATCGCCGGCGACGACTCGTACATGCTCAAGGTGCGGGCGGACAACGTGGACGGCCTGGAGAAGACGATCGGCCGCCTCAGTAAGACGAAGGGCGTCTCCCGGACGCGCACCACCATCGTTCTCTCCACGAAGTGGGAGAACAGAGTCGGCGAACTTCCCGAGGAGTGAAGGCCGGCAGTCCCGAGGGGCGAGGCCAGCGTCGGACTTGTCCGACCGAGGGCGTACGCTCGACAGGCCCGATTGGTAGACGTATGGGAGGCGGCGGGATGACTGCATCTGTTCAAGATGTGGGCTTCAAGCGCGAGCTGGAGGACAAGGTCCGCGCCGGAGAGCGGCTGAGCCGCGAGGACGGCGTCGCTCTGTACGAGACGGACGACCTGGCCTGGCTGGGCGGCCTCGCCCACGAGGTGCGGACGCGGAAGAACGGCGATGTCGTCCACTTCAACGTCAATCGCCACCTCAACATGACGAACGTGTGCACCGCGTCCTGCGCGTACTGCTCGTTCCAGCGCAAGCCGGGCGAGAAGGACGCGTACACGATGCGCATCGAGGAGGCCGTCCGGCTCGCCAAGGCGATGCAGGGCGAGAACCTCACCGAGCTGCACATCGTCAACGGCCTGCACCCGACGCTGCCGTGGCGCTACTACCCGCGCTCGCTCAGCGCGCTCAAGGAAGCCCTCCCCGAGGTCTCCCTCAAGGCGTTCACCGCCACCGAGATCCACCACTTCGAGACCATCTCGGGGCTCAGCGCCTCCGAGATCCTCGATGAGCTGATCGACGCGGGCCTCGAATCGCTGACCGGCGGTGGCGCCGAGATCTTCGACTGGGAGATCAGGCAGCACATCGTCGACCACAACACCCACTGGGAAGACTGGTCGCGCATCCACCGCCTGGCGCACGAGAAGGGGCTCAAGACCCCGGCCACCATGCTGTACGGGCACATCGAGGAGCCCAGGCACCGCGTCGACCACGTCCTGCGCCTGCGCGAACTCCAGGACGAGACCAACGGCTTCCAGGTCTTCATCCCGCTGCGCTACCAGCACGACTTCGTGGACATGAAGGACGGCAAGATCCGCAACGTCCTCCAGGCGCGCACGACGATGGCGACCGGCGCCGAGTCGCTGAAGACCTTCGCGGTCTCCCGGCTGCTCTTCGACAACGTGCCGCACGTCAAGGTCTTCTGGGTGATGCACGGCGTGCAGACCTCGCAGCTCGCGCTCCAGCACGGCGCCGACGACATGGACGGCTCGGTCGTCGAGTACAAGATCACCCACGACGCCGACAACTACGGCACGCCCAGCAAGCTCGGCCGTGAGGATCTGCTCGACCTCATCCGCGACGCCGGGTTCCGCCCGGTCGAGCGCAACACCCGCTACGACATCATCCGCGAGTACCCGGGGCCGGACGCCGACCGCCGCGAGTCCCCGCAGCCCATGCGGGTCTGAGGGGCCGTGGCGTGGGACTCATATTCGAACTCGACCCCCGGGCCGACCGCTCCCTGAGCGACGCCGTCGTGGCGCTGTGGACCGAGGTCTCCAACGCCGACGGCGCTGTCGGCTTCGTACCGCCGGTGACCGCGGACGACGTCAGGCCCGAGTGGCTCAAGCACCTCAGCGCCATGAGCGAGGGCCGCGCCCGGCTGCTCGTGGGGTACGACGAGGAGGGCGCCGTCGCGGCGACGGCGTTCCTCACGTACAACACCCACCGCCTGATGCGGCACTGGATCTGGCTCTACACGGTGATGGTCCACCCGCGCCACCAGGGCAAGGGGTACGGCCGCGACCTGATGACGGCCGCCGCCGACGCCGCACGCGGATTCGACGGCATCCAGGCCATACGGCTGACCTGCCGCGGCGGTACGGGCGTGGAGAGGTTCTACGCCTCGTGCGGCTACAAGGAGGTCGGGCGGGTGCCCGACGCGATCAGGGTCGCCCCCGGTGACGACCGCGACGACATCATCATGCTGCTCCCGCTGCAACAGGCGTGAGCGGCCGTCCGGGACCTGAAGACGTGAAGACAGGAAGAGCAGGAAGAGAGAGGCCCGTTGTGAACACTGCGAAGCCAGGCGCCACCGTCCGTTACACCCTGATGCGCTTCATCCTCTTCGTCGGCTGCTTCGTCGTGGTCCTCGCGCTGGTGGAGTTCGGGATCCTGCCGAGGGGGCTCGGCGACTCCAACCTGATCTGGGTGCTGCTCCTCGCGATCGTCATCTCGGCGCCGCTCAGTCTCGTGCTGCTGCGCAAGCAGCGCGACGAGATGTCTGTCGCGCTCGTTCCGAAGATCGACGGCGCCAAGGCCAAGCTGGAGGCCAACCGGTCCCAGGAGGACGGCGCGATCCAGTAAGCGCGACACATCGGCGCCTTTGCGTCGGCATCGGCATCCAGCGCCCCGGCTTCCGAGCCGGGGCGCTGCCGTGCTCAGACGTGCAGTTCGGGCGGGAAACCCGTCCAGCGCAGTTCCCCGGGAAGGTGCCCGGTGTCGTTCTGGAGGAGCAGGGAAGCGGGGCGGCCGGGCGCGTAACGGATGACCGTCAGGGCGGCATTCGCGTGATTGAGCCCGATCCAGCGCCACTTCGGAGCGTCCAGCGCGTCACGGACCAGCCAGGCGACGAGGAAGTTGTGCGTGACGACCAGCTCGTGGCGTGGTGCGTCGCCCTCGACCGGTCCGGTGAACCGAGCCAGGGCCGCTCGGGCGAGCCCCGGCCCGGGGTCGCGCTCCTCCGGCGGGAACTGCGCCAGCCGCTCCAGCGTGGCGTCGGCGATCTCCGGTGGCAGCTCATCCCTGGCCGGAAGGTAGGGCAGGTAGTCGCCCGCCGGCTCCGCGCAGTTGAGGGGCACGCCGTCGAGCTGTTCGGCGACCAGCCGTGCCGTCTGCGCCGCTCGCGGGAGGGGGCCGTGGTGAATCGCCGAGAGGGCGGTGTGGCGAAGCCGCTCACCGAGCAACGCGGCCTGGCGGCGCCCGTTCGCCGAGAGCCCGCTCTCGTCGTCCGTCGCCTCACCGTGCCGGGCCAGATAGAGGTAGCGCGCGGCAGTTGTCATGCGGGGCCTCCAAGATCGTATGGCTGGCAGGACGCCCTTCAAGGGCGCCCGGTTCCCGGGTGTTGGGCGGGCTCAGGCCCTGACGCGGTGCCAAATAAAACCTTTGAGGTTCTCAAAGTACGAGTGTTAATGTGTCGACATGAAGACAGCAGTGCGCACTTGTCATGCTCCGAGCATCCTGCTCGTGGCGCGCCTGCACGTCGATCTCTGCCGCCGCACGTCCGCGGCCTGTCGCCGCTCGCTCTGACCCGGCATCACGCGGCGACTCGCTCCTCCTGCTCCTCCTGACCAGGAACCCCCTTCCAGCGCACGGGCGCCGCATCCTGTCGCCGTCATCCCCGGCCCACCATGCCCACGTCCCCATGCCCGCGCCCATCTCCGCGCGGGCGTCCGCGCCCCTGTCTGGAGTGTGTCCGTGTCCACGACGAACCCCGCCCCTTCCGGCTTCCGCCTCTCGCGCGTCCCGTTCTGGGCCCAGATCGTCACCGGTCTGGTCCTCGGTGTGCTGCTCGGCTGGCTCGCCCGCAGCCAGAACATCCACTGGCTGTACTCGACGCTCGATCAGGTCGGAAGCATCTTCATCCAGCTTCTGAAGCTCGCCGTCGCACCGCTGGTCTTCTTCGCGATCCTGGTGTCGATCACCAACCTCCGTAAGGTCAACAACGCGGCGAGACTCGCCTCCCGCACGCTGCTCTGGTTCATGATCACGTCACTGATCGCCGTGGCCATCGGCCTCGCGATCGGCCTGATCACCAACCCGGGCGCCGGTACGGGACTCACCCCGAAGGACGGCAAGGCGCCCCAGGGGTCGGGCTCCTGGATCGACTTCCTCACCGGCATCGTGCCGACCGACATCATCACGCCGTTCACCGAGCTGAACGTCCTTCAGATCGTCTTCATGGCGGCGGTCGCCGGTATCGCCGCCCTCAAGCTCGGTGAGAAGGCCAAGCCCATCCTCACCATCAGCGAGGCCGTGCTCGAACTGCTCCAGAAGGCGCTGTGGTGGGTCATCCGCCTCGCCCCGCTCGGCACCATCGGCCTCATCGGCTTCGCCATCGCCGACTACGGCTGGGACCTCATCGGCAAGTACGCGACGTTCACCGCCGATGTCTACGTGGGCTGCGCGCTGGTGCTGTTCGGCGTCTACCCGCTGCTGCTCGCGACGGTCGCGAAGGTCAACCCGATCCAGTTCTTCAAGGGCGCCTGGCCCGCGATCCAACTGGCCTTCGTCTCCCGCTCCTCCGTCGGCACGATGCCCGTCACCCAGAAGGTCACCGAGCGCCTCGGCGTCCCGAAGGAGTACGCGTCCTTCGCCGTACCGTTCGGCGCGACGACCAAGATGGACGGCTGCGCCGCCATCTACCCGGCGCTCGCCGCGATCTTCATCGCCCAGATCTTCGGCGTCGACCTGGGCGTCCAGGACTATCTGCTGATCGCCTTCGTCTCCGTGGTCGGCTCGGCCGCCACCGCCGGACTCACCGGCGCCACGGTCATGCTGACGCTGACCCTGTCCACGCTGGGACTGCCGCTGGAAGGGGTGGGCCTGCTGATGGCGATCGACCCGATCCTCGACATGATGCGCACCGCCACGAACGTGGCCGGCCAGATCGTGGCCCCGCTGATCGTCTCCGCACGCGAGAACATACTCGACCGCGCGGCGTACGACTCCGCTTCCGCGTCGCCGGTGGACGACTACGACCGTGAGACGCCGGAGCGGCAGGTGAAGGTCCCGGTCGCCGCCTGACGCACGAACAGACCGCCGCGACGTTGCCGGCCGATTCCGGATCAGCGGAATCGGCCGGCGACTCGCATGTCGGGGTGTTCGCGACGGGGGAGGCGGCCCGTTCCGTGTGAAGAATCCAGCGGGATTCCGAGAACACGGAGCCGGGCGCGTGGGGTGTGGTTGTCGGTAGATGCTTCAATCGCACGATCTGACCCCGAGAGGAGCCGCTCGTGCCCGCTGTCATGCCTGCCGACGGCGTGCCGCCCGTCACGCTCGTCGAGCCCACACGACTGCGTGTCGACGGGGTCGTCAGAGAGGTGGCCGTGCCGCCGCTCGTCGCACCCGTCCGGCACGGTTCGCTGGCGGACATCCCCTTCGACAACGCCGGCGCGGCGCCGTTCGAAGCCGTGATGAGCAGGAAGCGGCGGCCGGAACCCGGGCGGTCCACCAAGCAACCGAAGAGCGCGAAGGGCGCGAAGGCTCCGAAGGGTTCCAAGCACGACTGGCAGGACGTCACAGCCGTCGAGTTCGCCGACGACGTCCGCGCCGTCGCCAAGGGCCTGATCGCCGAAGGCCTCCAGCCGGGCGACCGGGTCGCGATCATGGCCCGTACGAGCTACGAGTGGACGCTGTTCGACTTCGCCGCCTGGGCCGCGGGGCTGGTCACCGTACCCATCTACCCCACCGCCTCCGCCTTCCAGGCCCGCTGGATACTCCAGGACGCCGGTGTGGTCGGCTGTGTCGTGGAGGACGCCGCGCAGGCGCAGTTGATCAGCCAGGAACTGCCGCAGCTCCACGGTCTCGGCCACCTCTGGACCTTCGACACCGGCGCGGTCGACCACCTCCGCGCCGTCGGCGAGCACCTTCCGGACGAGGCGGTGAGCGACCGCCGCGCGCGCCTCACCCCCGACTCCGTCGCGACCCTCAGCTATACGTCGGGAACGACCGGCCGCCCCAAGGGCTGCGTCCTGACCCACGGCAACTTCTTCGCCGAGATCGACAACGCGGTCCAACTGCTGCACCCCGTCTTCCGGACGGTGAGCAAGGAGCCCGCATCCATCCTGCTGTTCCTCCCGCTCTCCCATGTCTTCGGCCGCATGGTCGCGATCGGCTGCCTGCGCGCGCGGGTACGGCTCGGACACGCGCCGTCGATCAGTACCGACGACCTCATCGCCGACCTGGCGGGCTTCCGGCCGACGTTTCTGCTGGCCATCCCCTACGTCCTGGAGAAGATCTACAACACCGGCCGCGCCACGGCCGAACGGATGGGCCGCGCCTCGTCGTTCGACCGCGCCGCGCGGATAGCCAGGCGCTACGGCCAGGCCGTCGAGGAGGCCGAGTGCGGCACGGGCCCCGGCCCGTCACCCGCGCTGCGGGCGGCCCGCGCGCTCTACGATCCGCTGGTCTACCGGCGTATCCGCACGGCCCTCGGCGGCCGGGTGAAGCAGATCATCTGCGGCGGATCCCCTCTCGGGCGCCGGCTCGCCTCCTTCTACACGGGAGCGGGCATCGAGATCTTCGAGGGCTACGGCCTTACGGAGACCACGGCAGCGGCGACCGTCACCCCGCCCCTCAAACCCCGCATGGGCACGGTCGGCTGGCCGCTCCCGGGCACCGCCGTACGGATCGGCGACGACGGGGAGGTACTGCTCCGCGGCGGCCAGGTCTTCCGGGGGTACTGGGACAGGGACCGGGGCGAGGCCGTCCCCGCGCAGCCGCCGGAGGCCGAATCGGGCGCCGGCGGGGACTGGTTCGCGACCGGGGACCTGGGCTCGCTCGACGACGACGGCTATCTCAGCATCACCGGGCGCAAGAAGGACATCCTCATCACCTCGGCGGGCAAGAGCGTCGCGCCCGCACCGCTGGAGGACTGGCTGCGCGCGCATCCGCTGATCAGTCAGTGCATCGTGCTCGGCGACAACCGGCCCTACATCACCGCGCTGATCACCCTGGAGCGCGACGGGCTCGACCACTGGCGGCAGATGAAGAAGAAGCAGGAAGTGCCCCTCGCCGAACTGATCGAGGGAGACGAGTTGCGGGGCGCGCTGCAGCGGGCGATCGACGAGGCCAACAGGCTGGTGTCCCGCGCGGAGTCGATCCGCCGCTTCCTCGTGCTGCCGACCGACTTCACCGAGGCGAACGGCCGGCTGACCCCGTCGCTGAAGCTGCGGCGCGCGGCGATCACGGCGGACTTCGCCACGGAGATCGAGGAGTTGTACGCGCGATGACCCGGGATACGGACGCGGGGCGCGGCGATCCGGTGCCCGATCTGGACCTGTCGCCGGAGCGGCGCGCGGCGGTGGTACGGGAGTTGTGCGACGCCCTGAGCGGCGCGTACCCCGGCGCACGGGTCGAGCCGCGCGGTTCGCTGGCCGCCGGCACCGCCGACCCGTACAGCGACATCGATCTGCTGTGGGACGTGCCGGACGAGCGGTTCGCCGGGTGCCTGGCAGAGGTGGGGGACGTGCTGGGGCGCGTACGGCCCGTCTCCGCCGTCCGGGTCGACCCCGACTACCGGCTCTGCGACCGCCGGAGGCTGCTCTTCGTCCACTTCGCCGACCTGCCGCTGTTCTGGCGGCTGGACCTCGACGTACGGGCGCGGTCGGTCGCCGGGGACGAGACGTACGGTTCGGACGCCGTCGCCGCCCCCGGCGACGACTGGTCGGCAGCCGCCAGCGCGCTGGCCAACGCCGTCGCGGCGATCAAGGCGGTACGGCGCGGCAGGGACGGGGACGCCAGGGGACTGCTCGAAAGGGGGTTCGCCCGGGTGGACGCCCTGGACGCCCTCGACGCACCGGACGCTCCGGGCGCTCCGGGCGCCGGGGCTGCGGTCTCCGGCCACTGGCGTACGGACGTCACGCGCCTCGCTTCGGCGGCGGCGCGGGCCGAACCGGCACAGGCGGATCACGCGGCCCGGGTGACGGCGCTGGCGAGGGCGCTTCTCGGCCCGTGACCGCCAGGGCCGAAGGGGGCCGGGCACAGGCAGGAGCCCTGCTTTCCCCACCCGAGTGGGGGAAGCAGGGCTCCTTGGGTACAGCTCACATGATGCGCGATCTCCGACCCGGGCAACTAGGCCGGGGTGACGTTCTCCGCCTGCGGGCCCTTCGGACCCTGAGTGACGTCGAAGTTCACGACCTGGTTCTCTTCGAGAGAACGAAAACCGGACGCGTTGATCGCGGAGTAGTGGACGAAGACATCCGGGCCGCCGCCGTCCTGGGCGATGAAGCCGAAGCCCTTTTCAGCGTTGAACCACTTGACGGTTCCGGTAGCCATAAGCCCTCCTTGGGCCAAAGGGTTGCCCTGCTCCAGAACCTGCAAACAAGTCTGAAAACTACAAAAGCCTGCGGGTCACATGCTCCGCAGGCTCTGTACTGCAAGGGAAACCAAACTGCAACTTGCGGCGAGCCTAGCACGCAGCTCACGCGTAGCGGTAGAGGGAAAGATCACTTCACCCGGACGTTTGACATAACTCTGATGTACTGACGAATCGGACCCACTCCGGACGCCCCGCGAGCCCTCTCGGATGCCCCCGGAGGGCGCTCCCTTCGGCCGCAGCCCGAGCCCCGCTCAAGGGCCGTACCTCGCGCCCGTACCGTCCCCGCGCGGGCCCCTGACCGGTTCGGGGACGCTCCGGGCCGGTCCGCCGGACGGCGTGGCGCATCCGCGCGGCGTGTCGGCCCGGCGCGCCCGGGGGACCCCCGGGTGACCCGCCGGAGACGGCCCCCGGAGCTCGCTCACGTACACCGCGGGTCTAGCCTCGCGGTTGTGGACAGCCCAGTGGGAAACTCAGTAGAAGAAGCCGCCGAAGCAGCCGGAGCCGACCACCGTCGCACCCGGCCGCGTGTCGGCCATATCCAGTTCCTGAACTGCCTGCCCCTCTATTGGGGGCTCGCCAGGACCGGAACCCTTCTCGATCTGGAGCTCACGAAGGACACCCCTGAGAAGCTCAACGATCGGCTGGTCCGTGGCGACCTCGATATCGCCCCGATCAGCCTTGTCGAATTCCTCCGCAATGCGGATGACCTCGTCGCCTTCCCCGATCTGGCGGTCGGCTGCGACGGGCCCGTCATGTCCTGTCTGATCGTCTCGCAGGTACCGCTGGAGCAGCTCGACGGCGCCCGGCTGGCCCTCGGCTCGACCTCCCGTACGGCGGTCAGGCTCGCCCAGTTGCTGCTGGCCGAGAAGTACCACGTGGCGCCCGACTACTACACGTGCCCGCCCGACCTCGGCCTGATGATGCAGGAGGCGGACGCCGCCGTGGTGATCGGCGACGCCGCCCTGCGCGCCGCGCTGCACGACGCGCCGAGGCTCGGGCTCCAGGTCCATGACCTCGGTCAGATGTGGAAGGACTGGACGGGCCTGCCGTTCGTCTTCGCGGTGTGGGCGGCCCGTAAGGACTTCCTGGCGCGCGAGCCGGAGACCGTACGCCAGGTGCACGAGGCCTTCCTCGCGTCTCGCGACGTCTCGCTGGAGGAGGTCGGCAAGGTCGCCGAGCAGGCGGCGCGCTGGGAGGCCTTCGACGCCGAGCTGCTCGAGCGCTACTTCACGACGCTCGACTTCCGCTTCGGCGAGGCGCAGCTCGCGGGCGTACGGGAGTTCGCGCGCAGGACGGGGCCCACGACGGGATACCCGGCCGATGTCAACGTCGAGCTGCTGAAGCCCTGACACGCCCGAAGCGCTGAAGTGCTGCGCGTAGTGGGGCCGCAGGCCGGACCGTACGTTCCGACGCGCACGTTCCGGCCCGGCCCCGCTCGGGTAGGGTGACGCCCGTCCGTCGGCAGGGACCAGGCAGTGCACGCGCGGTGCACGCGATCGAGGAGGTGAGACCCGTTACCGAGGTATCAGCGGGATCAGGCCGGGTGCTCCTCTCTCACGCCCGTACGGTTCATCGGACGACCGGACACAGGTGACCGGGGGAGTGCCCTCAGGCATTCCGAAAGGCTTCTTCCCATGTCGCTCTCCCCTTCCTCCGTCTCCCGCTCGGCGATCGTCGGCAGGCTGCGCGCCGCCGGTTGTGTCTTCGCCGAGGACGAGGCGGAACTGCTCATCTCGGCGGCCGGCTCACCGGCCGAACTCGACGCCATGACCGACCGGCGGGCCGCCGGTCTGCCGCTGGAACACGTCGTCGGCTGGGCGGAGTTCCACGGTCTGCGGATCGAGGTGGACGCCGGGGTCTTTGTACCCCGCCGCCGTACGGAGTTCCTGGTCGACCAGGCGATCGGCCTGGCCGCCGAACGGACGGGTGCGGTGGTCGTCGACCTGTGCTGCGGCTCCGGCGGTGTGGGCGCCGCGCTGTACGCGGCCCTGGACGGCGCCGAGTTGTACGCGGCGGACATCGACCCGGCGGCGGTACGGTGCGCCCGCCGCAACATCACCGGCAAGGGCCAGGCGTACGAGGGCGACCTCTACCGACCGCTGCCCGCCGGGCTGCGCGGCCGCGTCGACATCCTCGTGGCCAACGTCCCGTACGTACCCACGGAAGAGATCGAACTGCTCCCGGCCGAGGCGCGCGTGCACGAGGCGCGGGTGGCGCTCGACGGTGGCGCCGACGGGCTCGACGTCCTGCGCCGGGTCACGGCGGAGGCGGCCGGGTGGCTGGCGCCCGGCGGCCACCTGTTCTTCGAGACGAGCGAGCGCCAGGCGCCG
>NZ_JTHL01000001.1:5606665-5608701 GCF_000818195.1 Streptomyces sp. 150FB
GGCGGCCGTCGGCGCCGTCGAGGACGGCGGGCTGACCGCGCGGGTCGCGCACTCCGAGGAGCTGTACGCGACCGTCGTCATCGGTACGAGAGCGCCGGCCGCCGCGTAGCGGCCCTGAAGGGGTCGCTCACATGGCCTTCCCGCTCTTTTCCCCGTCCGCCGCGAGCCGCGTCAGGGCGGGGGAGAGTGCGGGAATGGTGGCGCCGGCGGCCTGGGCCGCCGTGAGCCGGCGTACGTACTCCTCGGCCTCCTCGCGCAGACCCTCCCGGACCTTGCCCTGCGCGCGACCGGTGAGCCAGACCCAGACGCCCACGGCCGCGAGGACCACGGCGATGAGGTACCCGACGGGCTTGTCGTCCACGTACCCCCAACCCGCTCCGATCGCGGCGACCACGATCAGCAGGAAGCCGATTTCGTCGTGCCAGCCGCCCTTGTCGGCGAGGGCCTCGAACTCCGTTACCGCGAAGGGCTTCCTGGGTACGGCGGGTATCTCTTGGCGAGGCACGGTTGCGGGCGCGGGCTCCGGCGCGGGCTCCGGCACCTCCGGCACCGCTTCGCGATCCGCCGGCTCGTACGCGGGCGGCAGCTCGTACGCGGGGAGCGGCGCTGCCTCACGCACACCGGCAGCCGAGGCTCCCGAGGTGCCGGTCGACGTACCCCGGCCGACCAGCCAGTCCGGGATGTGCGCCAGCGGGACACCGCAGGCACGCGTGGCGGCGAGCACGGTGCGGTAGCCGACGAGTTCGGGGTGGCGGAGCTGCCGGCGCGCCGTGCGGTGGACGCGGACCGCGAGACCGACGCCGACGATCAGCAGCAGGGCGGGCACGGCGTACGCGAGGAGGAAGTTCCTGGTGGCGTCCGCGACGTGGAAGTTCCTGGTGGCGTCCGCGACGTGGAAGTTCTCGGTGTCGTCGAAGCCGGGATGCTGGAGCAGCTCCGGTATGACGAAGGGCCAGATCACCCCGGTGACGATCGTGAGACCGGCGACCCGGACGGGGGCGCTCCTGCCGGTGCGTCTGATGGCCGCCTCGTGGTGGCTGAGCATCACGCGCACGGCCGCGTCGTCGGTGTAGTCCATGCCGTATCGCTCGCCGATCCTTCGCACCTCGGGGAGGAGTCGTGGATCACCGGCGAACGAGGCGGAGCCGACGGGGAGGAGTGGGGACTCTGTCACGTGTGGAGTGCCGTTTCTGCGCGGGTCGGTCGACCGTCGAGCGGTCGATTGGGTCGTGAGCGGTGGCGGACCGTGGAGAGGGATCGCGGTGACGGATCGCGGTGACGGAGCTCAGAAATCGCCTATCAGGGCGAAGGCGAAGGCGAGGCGGCGGTCGAACCAGTCGGCGTGGACGGAGATCTCGGCGCTGCCCTTCGAGGTCATCACCACCTCGGTCCCGAGCCGCCACTCCAGCTTCCGCCGCCCGGTGGCCTGATCCCCGCCGTCGGCACCAAGACCGGCCGCGCTGTCGATGAGGCCGAGGACCAGACCCGCCGCCGCGTGCCCCAGAATCCCCTTGGTGTCGCGGTTCGCCCACTCGCCTCGGCCGGTGATCTCGCCACGGCCGGGGTGATCGATACGCCAGGTATGTCGGAAAGGCCGCTTGGGCGCGACGCGGCGGATCGTACCCAGGGACCTGCCGTCCGCGTCCCGCACCTCATGATGGCGGTCGCCACCGGCTTCCAGGGGCTCGTCGATCGTGCAGAGAACGCGCAGCCGGTCCGGGTCCTCGTAGAGGATCCTGTCCCGCAGCCGGTCATCCGGCCTGCCCACCGCGGCTTTCCTCTCCGCCGGCGTGAGCCGGGGGAGGTAGGCGCACGGCGAGAGTACGAGGGCGTCGACGCCGCCGCTCGGCACGCGTACGGCTCGCTCCCCGTAGGTGACGGACGGCCGCTTACGGGTCGCCGGGCGCTCCTGCGAACTGATGACGAAGCGGCCCACGGTCGACCAGTCGACCTTCTCCAGCGGTGGCTCCGGCGGCTTTTTGCCCCACTTCACGGCGAGCCCTCCGGAGCTGCGGCGGCGGGACGGCGGTCGCCGC
>NZ_JTHL01000001.1:5608828-5611386 GCF_000818195.1 Streptomyces sp. 150FB
CGAGCCCTCCGGAGCTGCGGCGGCGGGACGGCGGTCGCCGCCCGCCGCGTCCGGTATGTATGGCATGTCACTCTCCCCATGGGGCGCGTGCGTTCATGATGCTGGGTCAGTCAGACAGACGGGCAATAGGTCGGTCGGTCTGCCTGTCGGATCAGTGCCGGACGCACGACGAGGTCGCGCGCTCAGCCACGTACGTTCTCACCTGCCAGTCGCCGCGCGCGCTCCTCTTGGCGCGGATCCTGGTCTCGACGTAGCTGTCGTCGCTGCGCTTGGTGACCAGGATCCTGCCGGTCCTGAACTCCTTGCTGTAACCGATCTGCTGGTCCTCGCAGTAGTGCCCGTCGGCGGTGTTCGCTCCGAGAGCGTCGAGCGTGAATCCGTAATACACGTACGTCCCTGTCAGGGTGCGTCCCTGGTCGTGGTATTTGGCGATGGTGTCGTGCAGATACGGGGTCGCTTCTCCGGCGTAGTAGCGCCGCATGTTGGGTGTGTCGCCGGTGCCTTTCGCGAATGCCTCGATCTGTGCGGCGGCCGCATAGCCGATGTCGCGGAGGACGGCGTCCTTCCGCGCGTTTCCGGTCGGTCCGGGGGGCTCGATCCGTACCTTCAGGTCCGCAGGGAGATCGAACGCGGGCGTAGTGAATTCTCCGGTGACCGCGCCCTTTTCGTTCTTGTTCCGGTGTCCTTCGGCGGCGGAGTCCGACGTGTCGGAGCAGGCGGCGAGGGCCAGACAGGCAGCCGCGGAGAGGCAGGCGGCGACCGCTCGGCGTCGCGTGGTCGACATTTCCACGTGGGGGTCCCCGTATTTCTGTTCGTGTTTCTCTTCTTGTCCCTCTGTGGTCACCGGAGGACGCGCGAGAAGGCCGCCCGGTGCGCCGATAGTCCCCTATGTGCCCGTCACTCCCGGAGCTTTTACGGCCCCTGCGCGAGGAAATCGGTGCGGTGGCGCTGAATGCCGGGCGTGTTGAATCCGGTCGGCCGACAGGGTCCGCCCGTACGCGAGGGCTGTCGGAGCCCTGGCGTAGGCTGGCTCAGTCGTCACACCCCCGTTGGGAAGGACCACCCCCAGTGACCGAGAAGGCCGATCCCACGCCCGTAGATGTCACTGGCGCCCTCGCCCGGGCGGCCGCAGGGGGTCGCATCACGCCCGACGAGGCGCTCGTCCTCTACCGCTCCGCGCCGCTGCACGCCCTGGGCCAGGCGGCCGACGCCGCCCGCCGCCTGCGGTACGCGGGCACGGAGCACATCGCGACGTACATCATCGAGCGCAACATCAACTACACCAACGTGTGCGTGACGGCGTGCAAGTTCTGCGCCTTCTACGCGGCCCCCAAGGACACGGACAAGGGCTGGAGCCGCGACCTCGACGACATTCTGCGGCGCTGCGCCGAGACCGTCGAGCTGGGCGGCACGCAGATCATGTTCCAGGGCGGACACCACCCCGACTACGGCGTGGAGTACTACGAGGAGCACTTCTCCGCCATCAAGAAGGCGTTCCCGCAGCTCGTCATCCACTCTCTCGGCGCCTCCGAGATCGAGCACATGGCGCGCATCTCGGGGGTCTCGGCGAAGGAAGCGATCCAGCGGATCCACGCGGCCGGTCTCGACTCGTTCGCGGGCGCCGGCGCGGAGTTGCTGCCGGCGCGGCCCCGTAAGGCCATCGCACCGCTCAAGGAGTCCGGCGAGCGGTGGCTGGAGATCATGGAGACCGCGCACGGTCTCGGCGTCGAGTCGACGTCCACGATGCTGATGGGTACGGGCGAGACGAACGCCGAGCGCATCGAGCACCTGCGCATGATCCGCGACGTCCAGGACAGGACGGGCGGCTTCCGCGCCTTCATCCCGTACACGTACCAGCCCGAGAACAACCACCTCAAGGGCCAGACGCAGGCCACCCTCTTCGAGTACCTGCGCATGATCGCGATCGCGCGGCTCTTCCTCGACAACGTCGCGCACATCCAGGGCTCGTGGCTCACCACGGGCAAGGAGGTCGGCCAGCTCTCGCTGCACTACGGCGCCGACGACCTGGGCTCGATCATGCTGGAGGAGAACGTCGTCTCGTCGGCGGGTGCCAAGCACCGCTCCAACCGCATGGAGATCATCGACCTGATCCGTAAGGCGGGACGCGTCCCGGCGCAGCGCGCCACCACGTACGAGCACATCGTGGTGCACAACGACCCGGCGAACGACCCGGTCGACGACCGGGTGGCCTCGCACATCTCGTCCACGGCGATCGAGGGCGGCACTGCGCACCCGGAGCTGAAGCTGCTCAGCGCCAACTGACGCTCCTTCCGGCGACAAAGGGCGGGCCGACAACTGTGCTGACGATCCACCGCCCGCTCGGCGGGGTGCGTGTCACCGAGGACGCCGGTCCGGCCGCCGGGCACGCGGTGGTGGTCGACGGCGGGAGGTACGCGGCCGTCGGCCCGTACGAGACGCTGCTCGCCGAGCACGGCGCCCGCGCCCGCGTCCGGGAGTGGGACGGTGTCCTCGGTCCCGGACGGTACGAGCCGGGGGCGGCGGCGCTGCTGGAGGCCACGTACTGGCCCGACCCGCGT
>NZ_JTHL01000001.1:5611464-5622791 GCF_000818195.1 Streptomyces sp. 150FB
GCTCGCGCGCGGGGTGACAGCACTGGCCGGCCCGTTCGACCGGCCCACGGTGCACGCCGCCGTCGAACGGTCCGGCATGCGCCGGTCCCCGGTCCCGGCCGTGGCCCAGGGCGGGCCCGCCGACTTCGCGGTCTTCGCCGCCGACGGCCGCTGCCTGGTGACGGTGCTCGGCGGGCGGCTCGTACACCGGCTCGTATAGCGCCGGGTGCCCCTCGGGCTCGGCGCCCTGCGGCCCCGAGGTGTCGTACTGCTTGAATGGGAGGGTGACCCGAGCCTCCCTGGACAAGCAGCCGCACGAAGTCGCTTCGATGTTCGACGACGTGGCGGCGAAGTACGACCTGACCAACGACGTGCTCTCTCTCGGCCAGGCCCGGCTGTGGCGCAAGGAAGTCGCCAAGGCCGTGCACGCGCGCCCCGCCGAGAAGGTCCTCGACCTGGCGGCGGGCACGGCGACGTCCTCGCAGCCGTTCGCCTCGACCGGTGCGTACGTCGTCCCCTGCGACTTCTCCCAGGGCATGCTGCGGGAGGGCAAGAAGCGGCACCCGTGGATGCCGTTCACGGCGGGCGACGCGACCAGGCTGCCGTTCGCGGACGAGGTCTTCGACGCGGTGACGATCTCCTTCGGGCTGCGCAACGTACAGGACACCGACCTGGCGCTGCGGGAGCTGCACCGGGTGACGAAGCCGGGCGGGCGCGTGGTGATCTGCGAGTTCTCGCACCCGTCCTGGGCGCCGCTGCGGACCGTCTACACCGAGTACCTGATGCGGGCCCTGCCGCCCACCGCCCGGGCCGTCTCGTCCAACCCGGACGCGTATGTCTATCTCGCCGAGTCGATCCGCGCCTGGCCCGACCAGCCGGCGCTCGCCGCGCGGTTGCAGGGGGCCGGCTGGTCGCAGGTGGCGTGGCGGAACCTGACGGGCGGGATCGTGGCGCTGCACAGGGGCGTACGGGCCTGAGAGGTGTGCGCGCCTGAGAGCTGTACGCCGGCGGAAAGCGGCCGTCAGTGGTGGTCCCCGTGCCGGCCGAGCGTCTCCACGGGGGTCGCGCCGGGGCGGGTCCACTGCGGTACGGGGCGGCTGGTCGGGCCCCAGGTGGCGTTCCCTTCGGCGTCCGAGCGCCAGTACCAGCACGCGTTCTGCCCCTCGGGCCGGCCCTCGGGGTTGTCCTCCCACGCCTCGCCGCGGCCGTGGAGCGTCCTGTCGAGCAGGGCGAAGGTCCCGTTGACCGGCTCGATTCCACGGCCCGTCGTGGAGTAGGTCAGGAACACGCGGTCGCCGTCGCGCACGAAACTGGTGAGGTACCCCATGTTGCCGCCGACCGGTTCCGCCACGTCGCGCACCGAGTACCAGGGCTGGGTGTAGCCCATGAACGCGACGAAGGAGGCCACCTCGTCCCACCGGCCCGTGGTCAGCATGGCGAACGAGACGCCGCGGGCGTTGAGGTAGACGGCGTCCCTCAGGTGCCAGGCCGCAGTGGTGCAGCCCTCGCACTGCCCCTGGTGCGGAGCGCCGTCGTGCCACATGTGCTTGTAGACCACCAGCTCGTCGCGGCCCTGGAACAGGTCCAGGAACGGGACCGGGCCGTCGGGCCCGACGACCTCGACCGTCCCGTCGAACTCCACCATCGGCAGCCGGCGGCGGGCCGCCGCGATGGCGTCGCCCTCGTGGGTGTGGGCCTTCTCGCGGACCAGCAGCTCGTCACGGGCGGCCTGCCAGGTGGCCAGGCCGACCACGGGCGGGAGGCCGGGCCGCGCGGTGGTCGGATCGTCCGGCGTGGTTGCCATGGTGTCCTCCGTGGTGTCTCGGGTCTGGTGTCTCGTGTGTGGTGACCGTTGTACGACGTCCTACGGACGGTCACCGGAAGAGACTCGCGACCCGGCCGGAACTCATCGCGGCCCGGCACGTTCGCGGACGGGCTCGCAGATCCGTCCGCCCCGCACATCCGACCTACAGATCGATCCGGAAGCAGTACGCCTCCTGCTTCGATGGCGAGATGTACGTCTCCACCAGCTCCATCCCCAGCCGCCGTGTCACCGCGACGGACCGCGCGTTGCGGGAGTTCACCATCGCCACGACCCGGCCGACGCCCGCCGCGCGTACCCGCTCCAGCGTGGTGTTCGCCGCCGCCGTGACGTAACCGCGCCCCCAGTACGCGCGGCCGAGGCGCCAGCCGACCTCTATCTCGCCGACGGGACCGAACTCCTCGTGCGGCCACGGCTGCGCGCCGGTGAAGCCGATCACTTCGCCGTCCCCGTTCAGCATCGTCCACAAGCAGAATCCGCGCTCGGCGTCGTGTCTGCGCTGGCGGGCGGTCAGCTCCTCGTACACGGACAGTTCGGCCGCGGCGCCGCCGTGGAACTCCATGACGTCGGGGTCGTCGAAGATCTTGTGCCAGGCGAAAGCGTCCTCTTCGGTGGGGACACGCAGTCGTACCACCGGCAGCGGCTTCGGCATGGTGTTCATGTGGGCAGCCCTTCAACTTGTCGGTCGGTAGGCAACCGTAGACTGCTCGTGTCCAGTGCCGTCCGGTACGCAAACACAAGTCTTCGGGAGAACCCGCTGTGACCGAGCCCCTCTCCGAAAACACCGCGGATGTGATCGTCGTCGGGGCGGGCCCTGCGGGCTCCACCACCGCGTACTACCTCGCCAAGGCGGGACTCGACGTCCTGCTGCTGGAGAAGACGGCCTTCCCGCGCGAGAAGGTGTGCGGCGACGGGCTCACGCCCCGCGCCACCAAGCAGCTCGTGTCGATGGGCATCGACATCTCCGAAGAGGCGGGCTGGCTGCGGAACAAGGGTCTGCGGATCATCGGCGGCGGCGTACGCCTCCAGCTCGACTGGCCGGACCTCGCCTCGTACCCGGACTACGGACTCGTACGCAAGCGTGACGACTTCGACGAACAGCTCGCCAGGCAGGCCCAGAAGGCGGGCGCCCGGCTGCACGAGCGCTGCAACGTCGGGGCGCCGATCACCGACGAGCGCACCGGCCGCATCACCGGGGTGAACGCGAAGCTGGGCGAGGAGAAGACCCCAGTCACCTTCCACGCGCCGCTCGTCGTCGCCGCCGACGGCAACTCCACCCGGCTCTCACTCGGCATGGGGCTCCACCGCCGCACCGACCGGCCGATGGGCATCGCCGTACGGACGTACTTCACCTCCCCCCGCCACGACGACGACTACCTCGAATCGTGGCTGGAGCTGTGGGACCGCAGGGGCGGGCAGGAGCGGCTGCTGCCGGGCTACGGCTGGATCTTCGGCATGGGTGACGGCACGTCCAACGTCGGTCTCGGCATCCTCGACTCGTCGTCCGCGTTCAGGGAGCTGGACTGGCGCGAGGTGCTGAAGGCGTGGTGCGCCTCGATGCCGGAGGACTGGGGATACACGCCGGAGAACATGACGAAGCCGATCCGCGGGGCCGCGCTTCCGATGGCGTTCAACCGTCAGCCGCACTACAGCAAGGGCCTGTTGCTGGTCGGTGACGCGGGCGGCATGATCAACCCGTTCAACGGCGAGGGCATCGCCTACGCGATGGAGTCGGGACAGCTCGCGGCCGACGTCATGGTGCAGGCGCACTCGCGGCAGAGCCCGGCGCAGCGGGAGTTGGCGCTGCACCGCTACCCGAAGGTCCTCAAGGACACCTACGGCGGGTACTACACGCTGGGCCGCGCCTTTGTGAAGCTCATCGGCAACCCCACGGTCATGAAGCTGGCGGCGCAGCGCGGGCTGACGCACCCGATGCTGATGAAGTTCGCGCTGAAGATGCTGGCGAACCTGACCGACCCGACCGGTGGTGACGCGATGGACCGCATCATCAACGGCCTGACGAAGGTCGCACCGAGGGCCTGAGGCCCCGGCCCGCCGCTCAGGATGTGGGCCGGCCGGCGTCCGTCAGCCGTCGGCCCATTTCCGGAGCGCGTCGCGGTCCGCGAACGCACCGAGATTCGTGTCGAGCGGACTGTCGGTGTACTGGTGGAACTTCCACGTCGCCGAGATACGGGGCTTGCCGGCGGTCACGTAATCCGCGATCCACAGCGCGTCGCCGGCCTCGCTCGTCGTGTCCCGGTTCAGCCAGAAGTCACGGTTGCAGTAAAGACCGACCCGGTGGGTCGGGCCCCTGAGCCGATTCACCTCCTTGAGGAACGCGTCTTTCGCGGCGCAGCTCACGTCGGAGTCCTCCCAGTCGGCCCACAGCGGGTCACCCTCGACGCTGACGCACTCCTCCACGAAGTACTTCGCCTGCGCCTTGATGCTGCCGGGCCGCAGAAAATGATAAAAGCCGACAATCAGCCCGGCGGAGCGGGCATGTGATGCTTGGGCCTCCATACGCGGATTGATGTACGACGTTCCCTCCGTGGCTTTGACGAAGGCGAAATCGAGTCCTTTCGTGCTGAACTTCGAACTTTGGTACGAAGCGACGTCGACGCCTTTAACAGTCATGGTCGGTGCCTCCTGCGCGGGCGGCCACAGCCGGCCCGATGCCGGCCGGGCCCACGTCGTTATGTGAGTGGGAAAACCGATACCCGTACCAGTGCCCAAACGGACGCACCGCACTCACAGTTGGCGTACATACGCCGCGTTGTGCGAGAGAGAAGCCGGATGAGTGAATTGTCCGGGGCTCTCTTTCCTGGACTCTCAGGTCCCAAGGCTTCCTCAGGACTTCAGCGGCTCGCTCAGTTCGATGGCGCGCAGCGCCGCGGCGAGGGCCCGTTCGTCGCCGACGTCGATGGCCGTGTCGGTCATCTTGATGACGTGCTCGTCGCCGTGTGCCAGGGCGAGTTCGAAGACCTCTTCGGAGGTGATGCTCCCGGGGGACACGTACGGCAGGGGCTCCTCCGGCGCGTACATCGCCGTCACGGCGGCGGACGCCGTCCACGCCGCGTGCAGGCTCGGCACCCACAGGTCGCGGGGGAGCGCGGGCAGCGTGCGCAGCACGGCGTTCGGCGCCGTCGCCGCGTGGACGGTCATCGTCGCGTTGCCGTGGCCATGGGTGGCGTAGCGGTGGGTCGCCGCCGCCACCAGTTCGGAGAGCCGCGCCTTCGCGGTGTCGGGTCCGCTCACGCCGTCCGTCCAGGGCGGCAGTTGGCCGACAAGCGCCAGCCGGGCGGCGAAGGAGCCCTGGAGGTCACTGATGGGCGGTACGGCGTCCAGGAACTCCCGCGCCCCCTGGGCGCCGACCGGCGGCGCGACAACGCCCACAGCGCCGGCCAGCGGGCTGTGCCGGGCGGCCCAGTAGCCGAGGGCGTGGGCCAGCTCGGCGAGCCGGGGCTCGCTCTCGCCGCTCTCGGTCAGTACGCGTACGACGTGCCCCACCCGGATCACGGGGTGGGTGGCCGCCCCGTACAGACCGGACAGCAGGCGCGGCCACCACAGCGCGAGCAGCTCACGCCAGGGGCGCTCGGTGATCGCGTGCGAGAAGTACGCGATCCAGTCGGCCGCGCGGCTGATGTCGCCGAGCGCCTCGGGCCAGTTGGCGTCGGTGACGGGAGTGACGGGGGACGGAAAGTCTTCGAGCTTGTCCTCGTAGAGATCCAGCCAGTGATGTACGGCCCCCGACCGGCCGCGCGAGGAGAGCGCCTCGGCCACCATCGGAGCGTGGTTGCTGAGCACCCCCAGGCGCTCGGGTCCGGTGGCGTGCAGCCGCTCGAACGCCTCGTCGAGCGCGCCGTCCGCGTGTTTCGTCGTGTTCGTATCCATGACGAGCACGCTACGGAGGGGTGAAGGGACGCGTATCGGGCCGCGGAACCAGGTGCGGCGCGGCCCGGTGTACGACAAAGGTCCTACGGCGCCCCGGCGGAGAGGGGCGCTGGTAGCCGCGTACAACAGCGGCTACCAGCCCGGGCCGGCGAACAGACCGACTGCCTCGGAGAGAGGACTCGGAGAGCTCAGGAGAGCTCAAAAGGGGTTGAGGGGACTCGAAGACTCAGAGAACCCGGACCGCGCCGGTCGGCGGGTCCCAGTCCAGGGACTTCTCCACCACGCCGCTGCTCGGGTTCTGGGCGCCGATGAACTGGCCGCCGCCCACGTAGATGCCCGTGTGGTACGCGCTGCCCGCGCCACCCCAGTACAGGATGTCGCCCGGCTGGAGGTTGCTCAGCGAGACCTGGGTACCCGCTGTCGACTGCGACTCCGAGACGCGCGGCAGGTCGACGCCGACCGTACGGTACGCGGCCTGGACGAGGCCGGAGCAGTCCCAGGCGTTGGGGCCGGTCGAGCCCATGACGTACGCGTCGCCCAACTGGGCCTGGGCGAAGGCGACGATGGAGGCCGCGGTGCCGGTCGCGTGCGAGGTGGTGCCGGAGTCGGCGGACACCGTGGTGGCGAGCGTCGTGCGCTGCGTCGAGCGCGAGGCGCGGTCGGCGGCCTCGGCCTTGGCGCGCGCCGCTGCCTCCGCCTTCTTCTTGGCCTTCGCGGCCTCCGCCTTGCGGTCGGCGTCCGCCTTGGCCTTCTTGGCGGTCTGGGCCGCGTGCGTGGCGGCCTCGTTCTCCTGCGCCTGGAGCCGCATGGAGAGTGCGACCTGCTGCGTGGCCTCGACCGACTGAGCGGTGGCGGTGGCCAGTCCTGAGGTGATGGTGGGCATTTCGATGGTCTCGGTCACCGGCTCGGCGCTCGCCGGCCCGGCCGCACCGGCCACTGCGATCGTGCTGAGTACGCCGCCGGCGACTCCTGCGCGGAGCGCGGTTCTGGATGCGCTCTGGCGGGGCTTTCGGTGGCTTCGTATCGGGAGAGCGGTGTGGGACATGGGACAACCGCTATCAGGAGTGACCGGGTTGACGTCAAGGAACGTGTGTTGCACCACAGTTACGTTCGGAATCTGTGAATCCGCTTTCTGGAACCTCTTATTGACGCCGTAACGGGCAAAACGGTCATGCGCGATCAGCGCCGTGATCAGAGCTTTTCAGGGAAAGGTCCGGATTGCCCACCGCTTACCATCCCTCCCCTTTCATGGCCAAGCCCCGCTTAATCCACCCTTAGGTCGGAGTGGTGCAGGTCACAGGAAGGTCACTGTCCGGTGAAGGGAGGTATCAATTCTGTCCGGCGTCTTCCGGGCCCCGAATCCTCGTGAATGTATGCACGTGTTCGCGTCGCCCCCGGCGATCGCGAGGCGGACCGGAACGCCCGAAGTGACTCGGAGTCATCCGGGGCGATCGGTGGCGTCGGCCGGCGCGGTGGTGTGCGCCGCGTGCCGATGGTCGCGTGGTGGCCGTGAAGTGCCCCGGGATGGGTACGTCGGGCGGGTTCGACGCGCTTTATCACCCGAAAGTGTCCATTGCCAATTTGCCTGTAGCGGCCATCTCTTGATAGAGCGACACGCTCTCCGACCAGCGGTAACGCCCTCGGATGTCACATCTGGTGATCGCCCACGTGCTTCCCGTATGAAGATCTCCGCTCATCCGACTTCATGATCCATCGTCAGGTGGTGGAGATCACAAAGACGTTGGTGCACCCCGTGTCGCAGATCACAGACCACCGGGCATAGGATGCGGGGCAGCCGGGCTTGTGAACTGCCTCACATAGACACGATCTTGGTGAGGCGGGCGCGAGATTGCCCGGTGCGGTCCAACGGTCAAGGACGACTGGAAGGAGCTGGGGAGCGTGAATGCCTACGCGCCCATCCTCGTACTCGGCGCCATCGGGGCTGGGTTTGCGATCTTCTCCGTGGTCATGGCCACGCTGATCGGCCCAAAGCGGTACAACCGGGCGAAACTTGAAGCGTACGAGTGCGGTATCGAACCGACACCCACGCCCGCCGGTGGCGGTCGTTTCCCCATCAAGTACTACCTGACGGCGATGCTCTTCATCGTCTTCGACATCGAGATCGTCTTCCTTTACCCCTGGGCCGTCACTTTCGACGCCCTGGGGATTTTCGGGCTCGTGGAGATGCTGCTCTTCGTGCTCACCGTCTTCGTCGCCTACGCATACGTATGGCGGCGCGGCGGTCTGGAATGGGACTAGAGGGGCTGAGGGGCCACCAATGGGACTCGAAGAGAAGCTGCCGAGCGGCTTCCTGCTGACCACCGTCGAACAGGCCTCGGGCTGGGTGCGGAAGTCGTCCGTCTTCCCCGCCACCTTCGGCCTCGCCTGCTGCGCCATCGAGATGATGACGACCGGCGCCGGGCGGTACGACCTGGCCCGGTTCGGCATGGAGGTCTTCCGCGGCTCGCCGCGGCAGGCGGACCTGATGATCGTGGCGGGCCGGGTGAGCCAGAAGATGGCGCCCGTTCTGCGGCAGGTCTATGACCAGATGCCCAACCCCAAGTGGGTCATCTCCATGGGGGTGTGCGCTTCATCGGGCGGGATGTTCAACAATTACGCGATTGTGCAGGGTGTGGACCATATCGTCCCCGTTGACATCTACCTGCCCGGCTGCCCGCCGCGCCCCGAGATGCTGATGGACGCCATCCTCAAGCTCCACGAGAAGATCCAGGGCTCCAAGCTCGGGGTCAACGCGAAGGAAGCGGCCCGCGAGGCGGAGGAAGCGGCCCTCAAGGCGCTGCCGACAATCGAGATGAAGGGGCTGCTGCGGTGAGCGACGAGCAGCGACCCGGAGCTGACGACGATCAGTCCGGAAACCATGTTCCCTCCGCACGCGACGAGGCCGGCGACGTCATCCGCGTGAAGAAGGGCATGTTCGGCGCCGAGAACGGTGGGGACACCACCGGCTACGGCGGTCTTGTGAGGACCGTGACGCTGCCGGGCGCGTCCTCCCGTCCGTACGGCGGACCCGACGGGGTCTTCGACGAGATCGCCGACGAACTCGAAGGGGCCCTGGAGGAACAGGGACTGATCCCCGGGAACGCCATCGAGAAGACCGTCGTCGACCGCGCCGAACTCACCTTCCACATCGCCCGTGAGCACCTCGTCCAGGTGGCGCGCACCCTGCGCGACGACCCGGCGCTGCGCTTCGAGCTGTGTACGGGGGTGTCGGGGGTCCACTTCCTCGGCGACAAGGGCCGCGAGCTGCACGCCGTCTACCACCTGCGCTCGCTCACCCACGGCCGGCTGATCAGGCTCGAAGTCTCGGCGCCGGACGCCGATCCGCACGTACCGTCCCTGGTCGCCGTCTATCCGACCAACGACTGGCACGAGCGCGAGACGTACGACTTCTTCGGCCTCATCTTCGACGGGCACCCGGCCCTGACCCGGATCATGATGCCGGACGACTGGCAGGGCTTCCCGCAGCGCAAGGACTATCCGCTCGGCGGTATCGCCGTCGAGTACAAGGGCGCCCAGATCCCGGCTCCGGACCAGCGGAGGTCGTACTCCTGATGTCAGCTCCCCACGAGACCCCGCACGGCGAGGCTCCCCCCACCGCTCCGCACGCGACAGCGCGTGCCACCACCGAGGGCACCGTATATACGGTCACCGGCGGCGACTGGGACGAGGTCGTCCAGTCGGCGGCCAAGAGCGACGACGAGCGCATCGTCGTCAACATGGGTCCCCAGCACCCCTCCACGCACGGCGTGCTCCGGCTGATCCTGGAGATCGACGGCGAGACCGTGACCGAGGCGCGCTGCGGTATCGGCTATCTGCACACCGGTATCGAGAAGAACCTCGAATTCCGCAACTGGACGCAGGGCACCACCTTCGTCACGCGCATGGACTACCTGACGTCGTTCTTCAACGAGACGGCGTACTGCCTGGGCGTGGAGAAGCTGCTCGGCATCGAGGACGACATCCCCGACCGGGCCACCGCCCTGCGCGTCCTGCTGATGGAGCTGAACCGACTCTCCTCGCACCTCGTCGCCATCGCCACCGGCGGTATGGAGCTGGGCGCGACGACGATCATGATCTACGGCTTCCGCGATCGTGAACTGATTCTCGATGCCTACGAGCTGATCACCGGTCTGCGGATGAACCACGCGTTCATCCGGCCCGGCGGGCTCGCCCAGGACCTGCCGGCGGGCGCCGTCGACCATCTGCGCGGCATGATCAAGACGCTCCGCACGAACCTGCCGGAGTACGACAAGCTCGCCACCGGCAACCCCATCTTCAAGGCGCGCATGCAGGACGTCGGCTATCTCGACCTGGCCGGCTGCATGGCGCTCGGCGCCACCGGACCGATCCTGCGGTCCGCCGGACTGCCGCACGACCTGCGCAGGTCCGACCCGTACTGCGGCTACGAGACGTACGACTTCGACGTCCCGACCGCCGAGACCTGCGACGCGTACGGCCGCTTCCTCATCCGGCTCGAGGAGATGCACCAGTCGCTGCGCATCGTCGAACAGGTCCTGGACCGGCTCGAACCGGGTCCGGTGATGGTCGCCGACAAGAAGATCGCCTGGCCGGCGCAGCTCGCGCACGGGCCCGACGGACTCGGCAACTCGCTCGACCACATCAAGAACATCATGGGCACGTCCATGGAGGCTCTGATCCATCACTTCAAGCTGGTGACGGAGGGCTTCCGGGTCCCGGCCGGTCAGGCGTACGCCGCCGTCGAGTCGCCCAAGGGCGAACTCGGCGCGCACGTCGTCTCCGACGGCGGGACGCGCCCCTACCGGGTTCACTTCCGTGACCCTTCCTTCGCCAATCTCCAGTCCATGGCGGCGATGTGTGAGGGCGGCCAGGTCGCCGACGTCATCGTCGCCGTCGCGTCCATCGACCCCGTGATGGGAGGCGTCGACCGGTGACGACCACACCCGCCAACTCCGAGGTGGCCCCGAGTTCCGGGGTCGGCCTAGGCATGCCCGCGCTGCCGGCCCCGGAGTTCCCGGCCGATGTGCGTGCCAGGCTGGAGACCGACGCGAAGGAGATCATCGCGCGGTACCCCGGGGCCCGGTCCGCGCTGCTCCCGCTGCTGCACCTCGTACAGGCCGAGGAGGGCTTCGTCTCCCGTACGGGGATGGCCTTCTGCGCGGAGCTGCTCGACCTGACCACCGCCGAGGTCACCGCCGTCGCGACCTTCTACACCATGTACCGGCGCAAGCCCGGCGGTGACTACCAGGTCGGCGTCTGCACCAACACGCTCTGCGCGGTGATGGGCGGCGACGCCATCTTCGACGAGCTGAAGCAGCACCTCGGCGTCGGCAACGACGAGACGACCGAGGACGGCAAGGTCACCCTCGAACACATCGAGTGCAACGCGGCCTGCGACTTCGCCCCCGTGGTGATGGTCAACTGGGAGTTCTTCGACAACCAGACGCCGGACAGCGCCAAGCAGATCGTCGACGACCTGCGCGAGGGCCGCCCCGTGGCGCCCACCAGGGGCGCGCCCCTGTGCACGTACAAGGAGACGGCGCGCATCCTCGCCGGCTTCCCCGACGAGCGCCCCGGCGCCGTCGAGGCGTCGGGCGGCGCGGGTCCCGCCTCGCTGGTCGGCCTGCGGCTGGCC
>NZ_JTHL01000001.1:5622915-5625931 GCF_000818195.1 Streptomyces sp. 150FB
GCGGGTCGTACGGCCGCGTGACGGCGCGGTGGACGTGGCCGGCCCGGCCGACCGCGAGGACGCGCCGCAGCCCGGCTCCCAGCACCTCAGCTCGCACGACGCACCGCAGCAGACCTCGGCCTCCGATCCGTCCCACCCGGCCGGGCCCGTAGCGACGGAGGGGGAGTGACGACCATGACCGGCGCCGAAGTCGACGACAACGGAGCGAGCCCAGAGAAGCTCCTGGCTCCCGTGCTGTCCGCGTTCTGGGACCAGCCGGAGTCATGGACTCTCGCCACCTACAAGCGGCACGACGGGTACGAGGGCCTGAAGAAAGCCCTCGCGATGTCGCCCGACGACCTCATCGCGTACGTCAAGGACTCCGGTCTGCGCGGCCGTGGCGGCGCCGGATTCCCCACCGGAATGAAATGGCAGTTCATTCCGCAGGGTGACGGAAAGCCGCATTATCTCGTCGTCAACGCGGACGAGTCGGAACCTGGCACCTGCAAGGACATGCCCCTTCTCTTCGCCAATCCGCACTCCCTCATCGAGGGAATCGTCATTGCGTGTTACGCGATTCGCTCCTCGCACGCGTTCATCTATCTGCGCGGCGAGACCGTGCCGGTGCTGCGCAGGCTGCACGAGGCGGTGCGCGAGGCGTACGAGGCGGGATACCTGGGCAAGGACGCCCTGGGCAGCGGACTCGACCTCGAAGTCACCGTGCACGCGGGCGCGGGCGCGTACATCTGTGGTGAGGAGACAGCGCTGCTGGACTCCTTGGAGGGGCGTCGCGGACAGCCCCGGCTGCGTCCTCCCTTCCCGGCGGTCGCGGGCCTTTACGCATGCCCCACTGTGGTGAACAACGTCGAATCCATCGCCTCGGTTCCCGCGATTCTCAACCGCGGAAAAGACTGGTTCAAATCGATGGGCAGCGAGAAGTCCCCGGGCTTCACGCTCTACTCGCTCAGCGGGCATGTCACCAACCCCGGCCAGTACGAGGGGCCGCTCGGACTCACCCTGCGTCAGTTGCTCGACATGGGCGGCGGCATCAGGGAGGGACACCGGCTCAAGTTCTGGACGCCGGGGGGCTCCTCGACCCCGATGTTCACCGACGAGCACCTCGACGTCGCGCTGGACTACGAGGGCGTCGGCGCGGCGGGCTCCATGCTCGGCACCAAGGCACTCCAGTGCTTCGACGAGACGACCTGTGTGGTCAGGGCCGTCACCCGCTGGACCGAGTTCTACGCGCACGAGTCCTGCGGCAAGTGCACACCCTGCCGCGAAGGCACGTACTGGCTCGTGCAGTTGCTGCGCGACATCGAGGCGGGCAAGGGCGAGATGTCGGACCTCGACAAGCTGAACGACATCGCCGACACGATCAACGGCAAATCGTTCTGCGCGCTCGGCGACGGCGCCGCCGCTCCGATCTTCTCCTCGCTCAAGTACTTCCGCGAGGAGTACGAGCAGCACATCACCGGCAAGGGCTGCCCCTTGGACCCGTCGAAGTCGACCGTGTGGGCCGACCAGAACAACCCGCACCTGGAGGTGAACGCATGACAGTCACCACATCAGCCCCCTCCGGAGGCGGCGAGGCGGCGGTTCCGCCGGAAGACCTCGTCTCGTTGACGATCGACGGCATCGAGATCTCCGTCCCCAAGGGGACCCTGGTGATCCGCGCCGCCGAACTGCTCGGCATCGAGATCCCGCGCTTCTGCGACCATCCGCTCCTCGACCCGGTCGGCGCCTGCCGCCAGTGCATCGTCGAGGTGGAGGGCCAGCGCAAGCCGATGGCGTCCTGCACCATCACCTGCACCGACGGCATGGTCGTCAAGTCGCAGCTCTCCTCGCCCGTCGCCGAGAAGGCCCAGCGCGGGGTGATGGAGCTGCTGCTCATCAACCACCCGCTGGACTGCCCGGTCTGCGACAAGGGCGGCGAATGCCCGCTGCAGAACCAGGCGATGCAGGTCGGACACGCCGACAGCCGCTTCGAAGGCCTCAAGCGCACCTACCAGAAGCCCGTCCCGATCTCGACGCAGGTGCTGCTCGACCGCGAGCGCTGCGTGCTCTGCGCCCGCTGCACCCGCTTCTCCAACCAGGTCGCCGGCGACCCGATGATCGAACTGATCGAGCGCGGCGCGCTGGAGCAGGTCGGCACCGGCGAAGGCGACCCGTTCGCCTCGTACTTCTCCGGCAACACCATCCAGATCTGCCCGGTCGGCGCGCTGACCTCGGCGGCGTACCGCTTCCGCTCCCGCCCCTTCGACCTCGTGTCGTCGCCCAGCGTGTGCGAGCACTGCGCCGGCGGCTGCGCGACCCGAACGGACCACCGGCGCGGCAAGGTCATGCGGCGCATGGCGGCGGAGGACCCCGAGGTCAACGAGGAATGGCTGTGCGACAAGGGGCGCTTCGGCTTCCGTTACGCGCAGCGCCCGGACCGGCTCACCACACCGCTGGTACGGGGTGAGGACGGCGAACTCGCCCCGGCGAGCTGGCCCGAGGCGCTCGAAGCGGCGGCGCGTGGCCTGAGCGCCGCGCGCGGACGCACCGGCGTGCTGACGGGCGGACGGCTCACCGTCGAGGACGCCTACGCGTACGCCAAGTTCGCCCGGGTCGCCCTCGACACCAACGACATCGACTTCCGCGCGCGCGTGCACAGCAGCGAGGAGGCCGACTTCCTGGCCGCCAACGTGGCCGGCCGGGGCCGTGACCTCGACGGCAGCGGCATCACGTACACCACGCTGGAGAAGGCCCCGGCCGTCCTCCTCGCGGGGTTCGAGTCCGAGGAGGAGGCGCCCGGCGTCTTCCTGCGGCTGCGCAAGGCCCACCGCAAGCACGGCCAGCGCACCTTCTCCCTCGCCACCCACACCACCCGGGGCCTGGAGAAGGCGGGCGGCACGCTGCTGCCGGCCGCGCCCGGCACCGAGACCGAGTGGCTGGACGCGCTCGCTTCCGGCGCCGGTCTGGAGGGTGACGGCGCGACAGCGGCCGAGGCGCTGCGCGCTTCCGGCGCCGTGATCGTCGTCGGCGAGCGGCTCGC
>NZ_JTHL01000001.1:5626558-5657355 GCF_000818195.1 Streptomyces sp. 150FB
GGAGGCGGGCGCGCTGCCCTCGCTGCTGCCCGGCGGCCGTCCCGCCACCGACCCGCGGGCCCGCGAGGAGACCGCCGCGGTCTGGGGCGTACGCGAACTCCCCCACGCCTACGGCCGCGACACCGGCCAGATCATCGCGGCAGCGGCCACCGGTGAACTGGGCGCGCTCGTCGTCGCGGGTGTCGAGGTCGCCGACCTGCCGGACCCGGCGGAGGCGCGTACCGCACTCGACGCCGTCGGCTTCCTGGTCTCGTTCGAACTGCGGCCCAGCGAGGTGACCGACCGGGCCGACGTGGTCTTCCCGGTCGCCGCCGCCGCCGAGAAGACCGGCACCTTCCTCAACTGGGAGGGCAGGGCCCGGATGTTCGAGGCCTCGCTCAAGCCGGAACAGATGACGCGGACCCTTCCGCCGAGCGACTCACGCGTGCTGCACATGCTGGCCGACACCATGGACGTGCA
This sequence comes from Streptomyces sp. 150FB, assembly GCF_000818195.1. Taxonomy (GTDB): domain Bacteria; phylum Actinomycetota; class Actinomycetes; order Streptomycetales; family Streptomycetaceae; genus Streptomyces. Next base: position 5,627,018 of record NZ_JTHL01000001.1, read on the forward strand.
CTTCGCACTCCCCGACCTGCGCTCCGCACGCTCCGAACTCGACCGGCTCGCCGGCTGGGACGGCCCCCGCGCCACCGGGCCCCTGGAGTCGTCGAAGCCGCTGCCGCGCCCCGGCGACGGCGAGGCGGTCCTCGCCGGCCACCGGATGCTGCTCGACCAGGGCCGTCTCCAGGACGGCGACGAGGCCCTGGCGGGCACCCGCCACGAGGCCGTCGCCCGGCTCTCCGCCACGACGGCCGCCGAGACGGGCGTCAAGGACGGCGACGAACTGACCGTCACAGGACCGGCGGGCACCGTCACGCTCCCGCTCAAGGTGACGGTGATGCCGGACCGGGTGGTCTGGCTGCCGCTGAACTCCGCGGGCGGCGGTGTCTTCGCCGACACCGGATCACGCCCCGGAACTCTGGTCCGTATCGGCCCTGACGAGCGGGATTCCCCGGCCCCGGAGGCCGTCGAAGCAACGGAGGTGCGCGCATGACCGCCCTCGCTCAACTCGCGTCGGCACAACAGACCGTCCTCGCGACCGAGGACCTGTCGATGTTCGGCCGCGACCCGTGGTGGCTCGTGCTCGTCAAGGCGGTGTTCTGCTTCGCCTTCCTCATGGTGACGGTGCTCTTCGCCATCGTCTGGGAGCGCAAGGTCGTCGCCTGGATGCAGCGGCGTATCGGCCCCAACCGGCACGGGCCCTGGGGCATGCTCCAGTCCCTCGCCGACGGCATCAAGCTGATGCTGAAGGAAGACCTCGTCGTCAAGCGCGCCGACAAGTTCGTCTACGTCCTCGCGCCGATCGTCGCCGCGGTCCCCGCCTTCATGGCGATCGCCGTGATCCCGTTCGGGCCCTCGGGCAACGAGGTCTCGATCTTCGGCCACCGTACGACGATGCAGCTCACCGACCTGCCGATCGCGATGCTCTACATCCTCGCCGTCGCCTCGGTCGGTATCTACGGCATCGTCCTCGCCGGCTGGTCGTCGGGCTCGACGTACCCGCTGCTCGGCGGGCTCCGCTCGTGCGCGCAGATGATCTCGTACGAGATCGCCATGGGCGCGGCCTTCGCCTCGGTGTTCCTCTACTCCGGGTCGATGTCGACCTCGGCGATCGTGGACGCGCAGGCCGACCGCTGGTACATCGTGCTGCTGCCCGTCTCGTTCATCATCTACATCATCACGATGGTGGGGGAGACGAACCGCGCTCCGTTCGACATGCCGGAGTCCGAGGGCGACCTCGTCGGCGGCTTCAACACCGAGTACTCGTCCATCAAGTTCGCGATGTTCATGCTCGCCGAGTACGTCAACATGGTCACCGTCTCCGCCGTCTCCGCCACGCTCTTCCTGGGCGGCTGGCGCGCACCGTGGCCCATCTCGACCTGGTGGGAGGGCGCGAACCACGGCTGGTGGCCGATGCTCTGGTTCGTCGTCAAGGTCCAGTTGCTGCTGTTCTTCTTCATCTGGCTGCGCGGCACGCTCCCACGCGTCCGCTACGACCAGTTGATGAAGCTCGGCTGGAAGGTCCTGATCCCGGTCTCGGTGGTCTGGCTGATGCTGGTGGCGACCGTGCGCGCGCTGCGCAACGAGAACTACGGCTTCCAGTCGATCCTGCTGTACGTCGCCGGCGCGGTCATCGCGATCCTGCTCATCTCCTTCATCGTGGACATGTTCCGCGACAAACAGGAGAAGGAAGCGCTGGCCAGCGAGCCGGAACCGCCGGCATTCGACCCGATGGCGGGCGGATTCCCCGTACCGCCACTGCCCGGGCAGACGCTGCCCTCGGTCCCGCGCAGGCGATCGAGCCGTGAGCGGGAGCTCGTTGTCAGTGGTGGGGTCAATACTGAGAGTGACGGAACTGAGAGTGACGGAAAGGAGGACGACGGTGTCTGACAACTCTTCGGCGGGGGACACCCCTCGCAGCGCGCGGAACCCGGTGGCCGGCTTCGGCGTGACCTTCAAGGCCATGTTCAAGAAGCGGCTGACCGAGCAGTATCCGGAGCAGGAGAAGGTGACGGCGCCGCGCTTCCACGGCCGGCACCAGCTCAACCGGCATCCGGACGGCCTGGAGAAGTGCATCGGCTGCGAGTTGTGCGCCTGGGCGTGCCCGGCGGACGCGATCTATGTGGAAGGCGCGGACAACACCGAGGAGGAGCGCTACTCCCCGGGCGAGCGGTACGGCCGCGTCTACCAGATCAACTACGCGCGCTGCATTCTCTGCGGACTGTGCATCGAGGCCTGCCCGACCAGGGCGCTGACGATGACGAACGAGTTCGAGCTGGCCGACAGCTCGCGCGAGAGCCTCATCTATACGAAGGACCAGTTGCTCGCCGGCCTGACGGAGGGCATGGTCGAGTCGCCGCATTCGATCTTCCCCGGCACCGACGAGCAGGACTACTACCGGGGGCTGGTCAAGGAGGCCGCACCCGGCACGGTCCGGCAGGTCGCGCTCACCAAGGGGGAGCGCCCGCAGGAAGGCGCCTCGGACTTCGGCGACGACGAACCCGCGTCGAAGAAGGTGATCGACGTATGAGTACGAGTACCCTCGCCGCCGCCGCGTCCGTCACCTCGACGGGGGAGGCCATCCAGTTCTGGATCCTCGGCGTCGTCGCCGTGATCGGCGCACTCTGCACGGTCCTGATGAAGAAGTCCGTGCACAGCGCGCTGTCCCTGGCCGGGACAATGATCATCCTCGCGGTCTTCTACCTGGCCAACGGCGCCTACTTCCTGGGCATCGTCCAGATCGTCGTCTACACCGGCGCGATCATGATGCTGTTCCTCTTCGTCGTCATGCTCGTGGGTGTCACGGCCGCCGACTCCCTCACGGAGACGCTCAAGGGCCAGCGCTGGTGGGCCGCGATCTGCGGGGTCGGCTTCGGCGTCCTGCTGATCGTCGGCATCGGCAACGCCTCGCTGACGTCCTGGACCGGCACCGGCCAGGCGAACGCGGGCGGCAACGTCGAGGGCCTGGCCCGCCTCATCTTCACCAAGTATGTCTTCGCCTTCGAGATCACCGGCGCGCTGCTGATCACCGCCGCCATCGGCGCGATGGTCCTCACCCACCGCGAGCGCACCGAACGGGCCAAGACCCAGCGGGAGATGTCCGAGGACCGCGTACGCGGCAAGCACCTGCCGCCGCTGCCCGCCCCCGGTGTCTACGCCCGGCACAACGCGGTCGACATCGCGGGTCTGCTGCCCGACGGCACGCCCTCCGAGCTGACCGTCATGAAGACCCTGAAGGACCGGGGCCAGATCCGGGATGTGTCCAGCGAGGCCATCGCCGATCTCAAGGCCCTCGAACAGCGGTCGTCCGACCGGCTGGGCCGCGAGGAGGAGATCAACCGATGAACCCGGTCTACTACCTCTATCTCGCCTCGCTGCTGTTCACCATCGGCGCCGCCGGTGTGCTGATCCGGCGGAACGCGATCGTGGTCTTCATGTGCGTGGAGCTGATGCTCAACGCCTGCAACCTCGCGTTTGTCGCCTTCTCCCGGCTGCACGGCAACCTGGACGGCCAGATCATCGCCTTCTTCACGATGGTCGTCGCCGCCGCGGAAGTCGTGGTCGGGCTCGCGATCATCGTGTCGCTGTTCCGTTCCCGCCACTCGGCCTCGGTCGACGACGCCAGCCTGATGAAGCTCTGAGGGGTCGCTGAATCGTGGAGAACTTGATTGCGCTGCTCATCGCGGCGCCTCTGCTCGGAGCGGCGGTCCTGCTGTGCGGCGGCCGGCGGCTCGACCGCGTGGGCCACTGGCTCGGCACAGTCCTGGCCGCCGCGTCCTTCGTCATCGGCGCCGTGCTGTTCAGCGGCATGCTCGGCAAGAGCGGCGACGCCCGCTCCCTGCACCAGCACCTGTTCACCTGGGTCCCCGTCGGGGGGTTCCGGGCGGACGTCGGCTTCCAGCTCGACCAACTGTCCATGACGTTCGTCCTGCTGATCACCGGTGTGGGCACGCTGATCCACATCTACTCCATCGGGTACATGGAGCACGACGAGCGGCGCCGCCGCTTCTTCGGCTATCTGAACCTGTTCCTCGCGGCGATGCTGCTGCTGGTCCTCGCCGACAACTACCTGCTGCTGTACGTGGGCTGGGAGGGCGTCGGTCTCGCCTCGTACCTGCTCATCGGCTTCTGGCAGCACAAGCCCAGCGCGGCCACGGCCGCCAAGAAGGCCTTCCTGGTCAACAGGGTCGGCGACATGGGCCTGTCGATCGCGATCATGCTGATGTTCACCACCTTCGGCACGTTCGCCTTCGGCCCGGTCTTCGGCGCCGCGGACAACGCGACCCAGGGCAAGGTGACGGCCATCGGCCTGATGCTGCTCCTCGCGGCCTGCGGCAAGTCGGCGCAGGTGCCGCTCCAGTCCTGGCTCGGCGACGCGATGGAGGGCCCGACCCCGGTCTCGGCCCTGATCCACGCGGCGACGATGGTGACGGCCGGCGTCTACCTGATCACCCGCTCCGGCGTCATCTTCAACGCGGCGCCTGACGCGCAGACCGTGGTCGTGGTGGTCGGCGCCGTCACGCTCCTCTTCGGTGCGATCGTCGGTTGTGCGAAGGACGACATCAAGAAGGCCCTCGCGGGCTCGACGATGTCGCAGATCGGCTACATGATCCTGGCCGCGGGCCTCGGCCCCATCGGCTACGTCTTCGCGATCATGCACCTCGTGACGCACGGCTTCTTCAAGGCCGGGCTGTTCCTCGGGGCCGGTTCGGTCATGCACGGCATGAACGACGAGGTCGACATGCGTAAGTACGGCGGCCTCTGGCGCTACATGCCGGTCACCTTCGTCACGTTCGGCCTCGGCTACCTGGCGATCATCGGCTTCCCCGGCCTGTCCGGCTTCTTCTCCAAGGACAAGATCATCGAGGCGGCCTTCGCCAAGGGCGGTGCGGAGGGCTGGATCCTCGGCGCCGTCACCCTGCTGGGCGCCGGGATCACCGCGTACTACATGACGCGCGTGATGCTGATGACGTTCTTCGGCAAGAAGCGCTGGGCGCCGGACGCCGAGGGCCACGAGCCGCATCCGCACGAGTCCCCGAAGTCCATGACGATCCCGATGATCATCCTGGCCTTCGGCTCGGTCTTCGCCGGCGGGATCTTCTCCATCGGCGACCGGTTCCTGCACTGGCTGGAGCCCGTCACCGGACACGCGGAGGGCGACTCACCCGTCAGCGCCGCCACCGTCACGGCGGCCACCATGGTCGTCCTGGTCATCGGTGTCGGCATCGCCTGGCTCATGTACGGCCGCAAGCCGGTCCCCGCGGTCGCCCCGCGCGGCTCGCTGGTCACCCGCGCCGCCCGACGCGACCTTCTCCAGGACGACTTCAACCATGTGGTCCTGGTCCGCGGCGGCGAGCACCTCACCCGCTCGCTCGTCTACGTCGACCACACCCTGGTCGACGGGGTGGTCAACGGCACGGCGGCGTCCTTCGGCGGGCTCTCGGGCCGGCTGCGCAAGCTGCAGAACGGCTACGCCCGCTCCTATGCGGTCTCGATGTTCGGAGGTACGGCAGTGCTCATCGCCGCGACCCTGCTGATGAGGGCGGTGTAACGGACATGTCGTTCCCCTATCTGACGGTGACGGCGGCGCTGCCCGCCGTCGGGGCGATCGCCACGGCGGCCGTCCCCGCCGCCCGGCGCACCGCGGCCAAGTGGCTGGCGCTGCTCTTCTCGCTCGCCACGCTCGCGCTGGCAGCCGTGGTGCTGGCCACCTTCGAGCCCGGCGGCGACCGCTACCAGCTCACCGAATCCCACGCCTGGATCAAGGACTTCGGGGTCAGGTACGAGCTGGGTGTGGACGGCATCGGGGTGGTGATGATGGCGCTGACCGCGCTGCTCATCCCCTTTGTCATCCTGGCCGGCTGGCACGACGCCGACCCGCTGGAGAGTGAGGCGCCCAACCGCCGCTGGCGGCCCACGCAGGGCTTCTTCGCGCTGATCCTGGCGGTCGAGGCGATGGTGGTCCTCTCCTTCGAGGCCACCGACGTCTTCCTCTTCTACATCCTCTTCGAAGCCATGCTCATCCCGATGTACTTCCTCATCGGAGGCTTCGGCGACCGCGCACACGCGGGCGGCGACGAGGCGGCGGCGACCCAACGCTCGTACGCGGCGGTCAAGTTCCTCCTCTACAACCTGATCGGCGGCCTGATCATGCTGGCCGCGGTCATCGGCCTGTACGTGGTCACGGGGACGTTCTCGCTCTCCCAGATCGCCGCCGACCACGCGAACGGCTCGCTGACCATGGCGACCAGCACCGAGCGGTGGCTCTTCCTCGGCTTCTTCTTCGCCTTCGCTGTGAAGGCGCCGCTGTGGCCGCTGCACACCTGGCTGCCCAACGCCATGGGGGAGGCGACCGCACCCGTCGCGGTCCTGATCACCGCCGTGGTCGACAAGGTCGGCACCTTCGCGATGCTGCGCTTCTGCCTCCAGCTCTTCCCGGAGGCCTCCAAGTGGGCGACGCCGGTGATCCTGGTGCTCGCGCTGATCAGCATCGTCTACGGCGCGCTGCTCGCCGTCGGCCAGCGCGACATCAAGCGGCTGATCGCCTACGCCTCGATCTCGCACTTCGGCTTCATCATCCTCGGCATCTTCGCGATGACCAGCCAGGGCCAGTCGGGCGCCACGCTCTACATGGTCAACCACGGGATCTCCACGGCCGCGCTGATGCTGGTGGCCGGCTTCCTGATCTCGCGGCGCGGCTCGCGGCTCATCGCGGACTACGGCGGGGTGCAGAAGGTCGCGCCGGTGCTCGCCGGCACGTTCCTGATCGGGGGGCTCGCGACGCTCTCGCTGCCGGGGCTCTCACCGTTCGTCAGTGAATTCCTGGTCCTGGTCGGTACGTTCAGCAGGTACCCGGTCGTCGGCATCATCGCGACCGTCGGCATCGTGCTCGCCGCGCTCTACGTACTGGTCCTCTACCAGCGCACGATGACGGGCCCGGTGAAGGCTTCGGTCAAGGGCATGTCCGACCTGAGGGTCCGTGAACTGGTGGTCGTCACACCGCTGATCGCGCTCCTCCTCTTCCTGGGCGTCTACCCGAAGCCGCTGACCGACATCGTCAATCCCGCGGTGAAGCAGACCATGTCAGACGTTCACCGAACCGATCCCAAGCCCGAGGTGGAGGCCGCTCCGTGAGTCCGAATGCTGTCCACAGCCTGTGGACAACGATGGCGGCCGGCCCGATCGACAAGATCCCGGCCCCACATATCGAGTATGCGCAACTGTCACCCACGCTGATCGTGCTGGGCGCCGCCATCATCGGCATCCTGGTCGAGGCGTTCGCCCCGCGCAGGACCCGCTACTACATCCAGGTCTTCCTGGCCGTCGTCGCCCTGGCAGCGGCCTTCGCAGCCGTGGTCGCGCTGGCGGCCGGCGGTTACGGGACGACGAAGGCGCACATCGCGGCGATGGGCGCGGTCGCCGTCGACGGTCCCGCGCTGTTCCTGGAAGGCACGATCCTGCTGGCCTCGATCGTCGCCGTGTTCACCTTCGCCGAGCGCCGTCTCGACCCCGAGGCGCACGGCAAGCGCATCGACTCCTTCGCCGCCCAGGGCGCCTCCGTGCCGGGCAGCGACAGCGAGAAGGCAGCGGTCAAGGCCGGGTTCACCACCACCGAGGTGTTCCCGCTGATGCTGTTCGCTGTGGCGGGCATGCTCGTCTTCCCGGCGGCCAACGACCTGCTGACGCTCTTCGTCGCGCTCGAAGTCTTCTCGCTCCCGCTCTACCTCCTGTGCGCCCTCGCCCGCCGCAAGCGGCTGATGTCGCAGGAGGCCGCGGTGAAGTACTTCCTGCTGGGCGCCTTCTCGTCGGCGTTCCTGCTCTTCGGGATCGCCCTGCTGTACGGCTACGCGGGCTCCGTCTCGTACGCGCAGATCGCCGCGGTCGTCGACGGCACCGTCCAGAACATCAGCCCGGCGCTCGCCGGCACGATGGGCAACGACGCGCTGCTGATCATCGGCGGCGCGATGATCCTGATGGGCCTGCTCTTCAAGGTCGGCGCCGTTCCGTTCCACATGTGGACCCCGGACGTCTACCAGGGCGCGCCCACCCCCGTGACCGGCTTCATGGCCGCGGCGACCAAGGTGGCGGCGTTCGGCGCGCTGCTGCGCCTGCTGTACGTGGTCCTGCCCGGGCTGCGCTGGGACTGGCGCCCGGTCATGATCGCGATCGCCATCATCACGATGCTGGGCGGCGCGATCGTCGCGATCACCCAGACCGACATCAAGCGCCTGCTGGCGTACTCCTCGATCGCGCACGCGGGCTTCATCCTGGCCGGTGTGATCGCGACGACACCCGACGGCGTCTCGTCCGTCCTCTTCTACCTGCTGTCGTACTCCTTCGTGACGATCGGCGCTTTCGCGGTCGTCACGCTGGTCCGCGACGCGGGCGGCGAGGCGACGCACCTGTCGAAGTGGGCCGGACTCGGCCGCCGTTCACCTCTGGTGGCCGCGGTCTTCGCCGTGTTCCTGCTGGCCTTCGCCGGTATCCCGCTGACGTCGGGCTTCTCCGGAAAGTTCGCGGTCTTCAAGGCGGCGGCGGACGGCGGGGCGGCGTCGCTGGTGGTGGTCGGTGTGATCTCCTCGGCGATCGCGGCGTTCTTCTACATCAGGGTCATCGTGCTGATGTTCTTCAGCGAGCCAAAGGCCGACGGCCCCACGGTCGCCGTGCCGTCGCCGATGACCATGACGACGATCGCGGTCGGCGTGGCGGTCACGCTGGTGCTGGGCATCTTCCCGCAGTACTTCCTGGACCTGGCGGGCCAGGCGGGGATCTTCATCCGGTAGCCGGCCGGTCCGGCAGTCCGCCAGTCGCACGTACGCACCGGGCCCGGCCCCTCGTCCACCGAGGAGCCGGGCCCGGCGACGTAGGGCTACTGCTGCTGGGGGACCCGTCGTCGCGGAGTGATGGCCGTGAGGTCAAGGTCCACGGGGAAGGGGACCGATACCTTCATCCGGTCGTGGAAAACGCCCGTGCTGACGTAAACCCCTGTCGCCGGCTCCAGCTCGAACACGTGGACAACGGCGCCGCCGGTTCCGTCGTTCTCCACGCGCCAATAGTGCGGAATCCTGGCTCGGGTGTACTTCAGCGGCTTGGTCTCGCGGTCCCGGGATCTTGATTCCGGCAGAACGATCTCGACAGCCAGCAGGACCGCTTCCGCCGGGCAGCGGGTCTGCTCAGAGCTTTCGACCACATTTCCGTTCACGACGATGACGTCCGGCTCCGGTCGATTCGCCCGGTCGATGTCGATGGTGAACTCGCGAATGACCTCCAGCTCGGGCGGCGCGAGAGACTGGAGCCGCCATGTGAAGAAGTCGACCGTCCGTGAGTGGAACAAGGTCTGCGGACTCACGAAAACAAGGCTCCCGTCGATCAGCTCCGTATGCGGAGGCAGGTTCGGAAGCCGGTCCAGGTCATCAGCCGTCCAGCCACCCAAGGGCGGAGTGGGCCAACTGGGCTCCGGGGCCTCGGGCTCGGGCTCGACGCTCATCATCGGTGCTCCCATGGGACGCAGTCTCGCGGGCCAATTCAGCTTAACCAGCGGATACCCGGTCAAGGTCCTACGAATGTGTGTACGTCGTCGCGTGCCGTTGACGATCACACGATCCGTCCGGTCACCTCGCCCAGACCGACCCGCGTCCCGTCCGGCCCCGGTGCCCACGCCGTCATCGTGACCTCGTCGCCGTCCTCCAGGAACGTGCGCTTCCCGCCCGGCAGTTCGAGTGGCTCCGTGCCGTTCCAGGTCAGCTCCAGCAGCGAGCCGTACCCCGCCCGGTCGGGTCCGCTGACCGTGCCCGAGGCGAAGAGGTCTCCCGTACGGAGCGAAGCGCCGTTCACCGTCATATGGGTGAGCTGCTGCGCCGCCGTCCAGTACATGGTCGAGAAGGGCGGCTCGGAGATCACCTGGCCGTTGAGCGCGATCGAGAGCCGCAGGTCGAGCCCGCCCGGCTCCTCCTCGTCGGTGTCGTCCAGATAGGGGAGCAGGCGCTCGGTACGGGCCGGGGGAGCGATCCTGGCCGCGTCCAGGGCCTCCAGTGGTGTCACCCACGCGGAGACCGACGTCGCGAACGACTTCCCGAGGAACGGGCCCAGCGGCACGTACTCCCAGGCCTGGATGTCCCGGGCCGACCAGTCGTTCAGCAGGCTCAGGCCGAAGACATGGTCGCGGAACGACGCCAGTTCCACGGCGGAGCCCTGGACCGAGGGCGTGCCGACGACAAAGCCGACCTCCGCCTCGATGTCCAGCTTCACCGAAGGACCGAAGACGGGCGCCGGATCGGCCGGGGCCTTGCGCTGCCCCGACGGGCGCGCCACCTCCGTACCCGAGACGACGACCGTGCCCGCCCGGCCGTGGTAACCGATCGGCAGGTGCTTCCAGTTGACCGGCAGGGCGAGGCCGTCGGGCCGGAAGATCCGGCCCACGTTGGTGGCGTGGTGCTCGCTGGCGTAGAAGTCGACGTAGTCGGCCACCTCGTACGGCAGGTGCATCGTGACCGAGCCGAGCGGGTGCAGCAGCGGCTCCACGTCCTTGCGGTGCGCGGGCACGGTCACCCAGGCGGTGAGCGCCCTGCGGACATCGCGCCAGGCCGTACGCCCCGCCGCCATCAGCGGGCCCAGGCTCGGCTGGGCGAGCAGTTTCTCGTACGGGGAGCCCAGGGCCCGAGCGGCCGCGCCCGCGTCGAGCACCTGATCGCCGATGCGCACCCCGAGCCGGCGGCGCGCCGGCTCGTCGGCGGTGCTGAACACGCCGTACGGAAGGTTGTGCGGGCCGAAGGGGTCGCCTTCCGCCGGTTCGAGCGGACTGTTCTGCTCGGGCATGTGGTGCTGCCTCGCTTTCCGGATCGATGCACAACACGTTACGTCGGTGTTGCCCCGTCGCGGCAGTGGCGAAAGATGCCCAATGACCGGAAAGTGTGAGGTGGGGCCAGTGAGTCGCCGCACCCACCGCCCTGTTTCTCAGCCCGCCGTGCGTGGAATGCGCTTTTCCCAGGTGCGGTGGAAGACGATCTCGTCGCCGTCGCGGCAGATCACCTCGTCGGATGTGATGAAGTCCTCGGCGTCGCAGGTGATTTCGGACCGCGTCTCGACAAGCGCGTCCCAGCCCAGCTCGGGCCTGTGCAGCCGTACCGTCCACTCGGAGCGCGTACGGGCCGACAGCGGGTCGCTCTCCTGGATGGTGTAGGTCTCCACCGCGTCCTCGGTGAACTCGAGGCCGTCGGGGTAGACCCGCGTACCTCCGTAGCGCGGATCGACGTCGAGGCGCCAGGTGCCCTGCGCCACGTCGCGGATCACCAGCCGCTCGGGGCGCTCCGGGTCGAGCGTGACCGGCTCGACGACACCGAGCGGCTCCGACTGCTCGGGGGGCTCGAAAGTGATCGCGCCGTCAGCGCCCCCTGTGCTGTCGGCGCCCGCCGCGCCGTCCGAGCCCGCGGCACCCCTGCCGTCCCGCCGTCTGACAGGGATTTCGAGCGAGCTGCCCGCCGGGTCGAGCGTGAAGCCCGCCGAGTCGGCCTGCGGCCAGATCCACGGCCAGTACGCGGACGAGACGGCGAGCCGGATGCGGTGTCCCGGCGGGAAGGTGTGGCCGATGCCGTTGAGCTGGAAGGTGACGTCCTCGGTCGCGCCCTCCGGCCACGGCACGATCCGGTCGCGGCCCTGGCGCGCCGAGAGGTTGAGGGCGCCGCGCGTGACGAGCGTCGACGAGCCGTCGGGGGCGACGTCGCAGAGGCGCGCGATCACCTGTCCCGCCGGGACGTCCATGCGCAGCCGCAACCGTACGCGCGGCCGCCCGAGGATCTCGATCCGGCCGCCGGAGGCGCCACCCCCGGAGATCTCCGCCTCCAGGACCTCCGCCTCCGCGGCCTCCACCACCCCGACGGTGTCCAGGGGGCCCACCCCGGCGGCGGCATCGGCCGCGTCCTCCACGCCCTCGACCCCCGCGACATCGGCGAGTCCCACGAGATCGCCCGCCTCGTCGGTGGCTTCCAGCACGTCCATCACCTCCATCGCGTCCACGACGTCCACGAGGTCCTCGACCGCGAAGTCGAAGCACGCCGACTTCGCGTCCTCCTCGCGCTGGTCGGGCGGCAGGTCGGCGTCGTTCCCGAACGGGAAGAAGCGGCCCGCGTCCAGCCCGGTGTGGTGCGGCGAGTCGACGACGACCGGAGCGCCCTGGAAGGCGTACGAGAAGGTCGTGACGTTCGGCGACGGCCAGGCGCTGTCGCCGACCCACCGGCCGGGCAGCTCCGGGTAGACCGTCGCCGGCGGATGCGAAGCGCTGATCCAGGAGCGCAGCAGCGGCTCGTCCAGTACGCCCGTGTCCACGCCCTTGAGGTGCTGGTCCCACCAGCGCAGCGTCTCCTGGAGGAAGCCGATCGCGGGGCCCGGCGGCAGCCCCCGGTCCGGGTACTGGTGCGACCAGGGCCCGATCAGCCCCCGTACCTTCCCCGGGTCGAGTCGCTCGACCAGCCGCAGCACGGTGTCGCGGTACGGGTCGTGCCAGCCGCCCACGGCCAGTACGGCCGCGTCGATCGCGCCGTAGTCCTCGCAGACGCTGCCGTGTCTCCAGTAGGCGTCGCGGGTCTGGTGGGCGAGCCAGGTGTGGATGAACGGCTCCACGGCTTCGAGCCGTTCGGTCCACATCTCGCGCCAGCGCTCCCCCGCGTACACCGGGTCGGGCGGCCGGGAGACAAAGGCCAGCATGGTCGCCGCCCACGCGTGCATGTCCACGGCGAGGACCGAACCGCCCATGTAGTGGACGTCGTTGTCGTAGCGGTCGTCCGTCGAGCAGACGGTGACGACGGCCTTCAGCGGCTCGGGCGCGAGAGCCGCGATCTGGAGCGAGTTGAACCCTCCCCAGGAGATCCCGAACATACCCACCTTGCCCGTGCACCACTCCTGCGCGGCGAGCCAGTTGATCACCTCGACCCCGTCGGCCAGCTCGGTCGCGTCGTACTCGTCGCCGGGCAGGCCCTCACTGTTGCCGTGTCCGCGCACGTCGACGCGTACGGAGGCGTAGCCGTGGCCCGCGTACCAGGGATGGCGCTGCCAGTCGCGCGGCGCCGTCCAGTCGCTCAGCCGGTACGGCAGGTATTCGAGCAGCGCGGGGACGGGCTCGTCGGTGACCGGGCGCCAGATCCGCGCGAACAGCCGGGTGCCGTCGGGCAGCGGGATACGGACGTCGGCGCGGGTCGTCCCGTACGGGAAGTCGGTGCGGATGGTGGGGGACATTCCGAACACCTTTCACTGCCTCAGTGGACCGGGTGCCTGGTGCGCCGCGTCCAGGGCGCCGCCGCCATCACCGCCGCCGTCACCGCCGGCCACCGGGACCAGGTGGACGAGGGCGCCGGCGGTCGCTCCTGATTCCTGTTCCTGTTGGACATAGCTCCGGACAAAGGTTCTACTCCTGGTCGTATGACTGATCCCGAACATACCGGTGGTGCCGGGAAGGCGCCCATGGTGATCGAAACGCGACCGGATACGCTGACTTGAGCGAAGACAGCGACACATCGACAATCCATGTGATCGTCAGCAGACAGGAGTACCCCTCGTGACCGTCGTCGGGCCGTTCGGGCTGAGCGTGCGGGACCAGGCTCTTGAGGCCGATGTCCTGACCGGATTGTCGGCCGTGGAGGCTTCTCTGCTCGACGCCGCCAAGAGCGAGGTGCCCTTCATCGCGGAGGCCGCGCAGCATCTCGTACGCGCCGGGGGCAAACGGCTGAGGCCGCTGCTGGTGATGCTGGCCGCACAGTTCGGGGACCCGTACGCGCCCGGTGTCGTCCCGAGCGCGGTGGTCGTGGAGCTGACGCATCTCGCGACGCTCTACCACGACGACGTGATGGACGAGGCGGATGTGCGCCGGGGCGTGCAGAGCGCCAACGCGCGCTGGGGCAACTCCGTCGCCGTACTCACCGGTGACTTCCTCTTCGCACGCGCCTCCCAGATCCTGTCCGACCTGGGCCCCGAGGCCGTCCGTATCCAGGCCGAGGCGTTCGAACGGCTGGTGACGGGTCAGATCCTGGAGACCGCGGGACCGAGCGCCGGGCGTGACCCGGTCACGCACTACCTCGATGTGATCGCGGGCAAGGCCGGCTCGCTGATCGCCGTGGCGGGACGCTTCGGCGCGCTGATGTCCGGCGCCCCCGAGTCCGTCGTCGACATCCTCACCCAGTACGGGGAGCGGCTCGGCGTGGCGTTCCAGCTCGCCGACGACATCCTCGACATCGCCAGCGACACCCACGAGTCGGGCAAGACGCCGGGCACGGACCTGCGCGAGGGCATTCCGACGCTGCCGGTGCTGCTGCTGCGGGCCCGGGTGGAGGCGGACGGCGAGAAGGAAGACCTGGAGCTGCTGGAGCTGCTGGAGGGCGACCTGACGGACGACGCCACCCTCGCCGAGGCGCTGCGACGGCTGCGGACGCACCCGTCGCTCGAACAGGCGCGCAGGGAAACCGTGCAGTACGCGGAGGCCGCGCGCGCGACCCTCACGCCGCTGCCCGAGTGCTACGCGAAGTCCGCGCTGGTGGAGTTGTGCGACGCGGTGGTCCACCGCGCGGGCTGACGCGGCGCGTGTCAGGGTGAGGGTGTGCGTGGTTCCGTGAGCTGTCGTACCGGGTGCTCCCGGCGGCGGCTCAGGGGCAGTTCCGGCATGGGGCAGGGGCAATTCCGGGCCGTGATCCGGGCGTTACCTTCCTGTGATCCCCCTCACTCGTGTGCGGCAGGGCTTGGCTTCCTCGTGCACCACGTCCCCTACTGGATGGGGGAGTCGGCGCCTCGCGTATGTCATCCCAGAGGGGTAGGCAAGTTGCTCCCCGGGGCTGACGCTTACCGAGAGCCGATTTGGTCAGATGGAACACAGGACGGAAGGCCCCCGAGCACGGAGGTAGGGCACAGACATGGCACCGAACGACAGCGCACAGACCACTGAGGACCACACCACTCCTGGCGAGCACCGCCGCAAGAAGGCGGTGCGGTACGTGGTCCCGGTCGCGGTCGCGGGGGTCGCGGCGGCGACCATCGGGCTGGTTCCGGCACTCGCCGCTTCCGGAGATCCCGACCTGCCGAAGATCAGCGCACAGAAACTCGTCGAGAAGATCGCCGCTTCGGACACGGAGCGGCTTTCCGGAAACGTGAAGATCTCCACGGACCTGGGCCTCCCCCTGGACGGCCTCGGTGGAGCGATGGGCGGCGCGCTCGCGCCGAAGGGCGCAACGGGCGGCAAGGGTTCGGCGACGGACCCGACGGCCAAGCTCGCCGAGCTCAGCTCCGGCACGCACAACCTGCGGGTGGCCGCGGACGGCCCCGACAAGCAGCGGGTGTCGATACGCGAGGACGCCTCGGAGTACAGCATCATCCACAACGGCGCCCAGACCTGGGCGTACGACAGCGCCAACAACACGGCCGTACACAGCACCGCCCCGAAGGGCGCCGGCGAGCAGCGGGCGCACAAGGCCCCCGAGGCCCCCGAGGCCCCGAAGGGCATGCCGGCCACGCCCGGCCAGTTCGCCGAGCAGGCCCTGAAGATGGCCGGCGACACGACCTCGGTGACCGTCGACGGCACGTCGCGGATCGCGGGACGTGACGCGTACCAGCTCCTCATCAAGCCCAAGCAGGCCGGTTCCACCATTGGCTCGATCAGGGTCGCCGTCGACGCGAAGACGGGCACCCCGCTCAAGTTCACGCTGGCGCCGAGCAGTGGCGGCAAGGCCGTGGTCGACGTCGGCTTCACCAAGGTCGACTTCGCCAAGCCCGCCGCCTCGACCTTCTCCTTCACGCCGCCCAAGGGCACGAAGGTGACCGAGCCCGATAAGTCCGGCAAGTCCGGCAAGTCCGGCGAACACAAGGCGCCGGAGAAGGCGATGCCCAAGGGGCTCGACGGCGCCATGGGCCTGAACGGCAAGGACGTGAAGGTCATCGGCAAGGGCTGGACGTCGGTCGTCGAGCTGACGACGCCGAAGTCGCTGCCGGGCGGCGCCTCGGCCGCGAAGCCGGGCGCGAAGGACTCGAAGTCCGGCGGCCTCCCGGCGGACGCGCAGCAGCTCCTCGGGTCCCTGGGCGACAAGGTCACGGGGAAGTTCGGCTCCGGCACGGTCTTCCAGACCCGCGTCGTCAACGCCCTGATGACGGACAACGGCAAGGTCTACGTCGGTGCGGTCACCAAGGACGCGCTGGTCAAGGCAGCCAACCAGGCGAAGTAACACCCGACTGGACCGCCCCGTCGCGCATTGCGCGCGGCGGGGCGGAACGCTGAGCGGGCCCGGTCCGTTTTCGGAGGGACCAGGGGGACAGACGCACCCGGGAGCACCTGAGAACGAAGAGCACGGAGAAAAACGGAGAAAGCCGGGGAGCGCGATGACAGCCGGGAACACCACGGGGACCGCCACGGGGGCGATGACGGGGACCGTTTCGGGGACAGCCTCCGGGACGGTGATCGAGACACGCGGGCTCACCAAGCGCTATCGCGGCGGACAGCTCGCCGTCGACGCACTGGACCTCAGCGTGCCGGCCGGCAGCGTCTTCGGCTTCCTCGGACCCAACGGCTCGGGCAAGACGACGACGATCCGGATGCTGATGGGCCTGATAGACCCGACGGCGGGCTCGGCCACGCTCCTCGGACAGCCCATGCCGCGCGCGAACCGTACGGTACTGCCGCAGGTCGGCGCGCTCATCGAGGGACCCGCGCTGTACGGATTTCTGAGCGGCCGCGACAACCTCCTGCGGTACGACTCGGCCGATCCGACCGCCGACCCACGCACCCGGCGCGCCCGGGTGGACGGCGCGCTCGGCCGGGTGGGGCTCACGGCGGCCGGGAGCAAGAAGGCCAAGGCGTACTCGCTCGGGATGAAGCAGCGCCTCGCGATCGCCTCCGCACTGCTCCAGCCGCGCAGGCTGCTGGTGCTCGACGAGCCGACGAACGGCCTGGACCCGCAGGGCATGCGCGAGATCAGGGGCCTGGTGCGCGAACTGGCCGCCGACAACACCACGGTCTTCCTCTCCTCGCACCTTCTCGACGAGATCGAGCAGGTGTGCACGCACGCCGCGGTGATGGCGCGGGGCCGGCTGCTCACGCAGGGCTCGGTCACCGATCTCGCGGCGGGCACCCGCGGCAGACTCGCCGTCACCACCCCCGATCCGGCCGACGCCGCGCGGGTCCTGAAGGAGCTGGGGATCACCGATGTGGCCGTCGCCGAGGACCGAGTGACCGGCGAGGCGCCGCCGCCGGACCTGGAGTTGGCGGACCTCAGCGCCGCGCTCGTACGGGCCGGGGTGCGGGTGCGGTCGTTCGGAGTGGAGCGTGCCTCGCTGGAGGACGCGTTCGTGGCGCTGACCGGGGAGGGCTTCGATGTCGCAGGCTGAAGCCACGCAGAGGACAGGGGGCGCCGGGACCCCGGAGGCCGCCCAGGACCGCACCGCTCCCAGGCGGCCACGGCTCTGGTGGACACTCGGCCTGTTCCGCTCCGAGGTGACCACGACCTTCCGGCGCTGGCGGACGCTGTCGCTCCTGGCGGTGCTGGCCGCCGTACCGATCCTCATCGGCATCGCCGTGAAGCTCAACACGGACGACGGCGGCTCGGTCGGTGGCGGCGGGCCCGCCTTCCTCACCCAGATCACCAACAACGGACTGTTCCTGGTCTTCGCCGCGCTCGCCGTGACGCTGCCGGTGTTCCTTCCGATGACGGTCGGCGTCATCGCGGGTGACTCGGTCGCGGGCGAGGCCGGCGGCGGCACGCTGCGCTATCTGCTGGTCGCCCCGGCCGGCCGTACCCGCCTGCTGCTCGTCAAGTACGCCACGACGGTGACCTTCTGCCTGGTCGCGACGCTGGTCGTGGCGGTATCCGCGCTGGTGGTCGGCTCGCTGCTGTTCCCGCTCGGTGAGGTCACCACGATCTCCGGCACCCGCATATCCTTCGGCGAAGGGCTGGCCAGGGCGCTCCTGGTGGCGATGGTGGTCGCCGTCTCGCTGGTCGGGGTGGCCGCGCTGGGGCTGTTCGTCTCGACGCTGACCAACAGCGGCATCGCGGCGATGGCGGCGACGGTCGGCCTGCTGATCACGGTGCAGATCCTGGACACCATCCCGCAGCTCCACGCGATACAGCCGTATCTCTTCTCGCACTACTGGCTGTCGTTCACCGATCTGCTCCGCGAGCCGGTGTACTGGGACGAGATACTCAAGAACCTCGGCCTGCAAGCGCTGTACGCGGCGGTGTTCGGTTCGGCCGCCTGGGCGCGCTTCACGGTCAAGGACATCACGGCCTGAGCGCGCGAGGCGAGCACCGGCGATAACGTCGAAGGCATGGACTATCACGAAGAGGTGCGGGCCGCCTTTCGCCGTGGTGAGACGGACGTCGTGATGCGGCTGAGCACGGTAGAACTCGACCGTGCCCTGACGGCGGGCGACCAGGCCGCCGAGGTGGACGCGCTCTGCATGCTCGCCAGAGCCGCTGTGCGCGGTGAGGACCTCGACGAGGCCCGGCGGCTGGCGACGGCGGCGCGCGTGGTGGTACGCGGCGCAGGCGACGGGCGGCTGGACATGGGGCCGCTGCACATCCTGGCGGCCTGCGCGCGTATGGCCGGTGATCTTGAGGCCGCCCGCACCTTGTACGGAGAGAGCATCGCGCTCGACGAGTCGCTGGACGAGACACGGATGGCCCTGGTGGACCGCCACAACCTGGCGTACGTCGAACTGCACTCGGGCCACCCGGACACCGCACGCGAACTCTTCACCGGGACGCACCGGCAGGCGCTGCGACTCGGGTACGACGAGATGGTGCCGTTCATGACACTCGGCGCGGCGGTACTGGCCGCCGCCGACGGCGACGACGCGCGCGCCGCCCGGCTGCTCGGAGCGGCCGACAGCGCCTTCGGCGCCCTGGACCGGATCCCGGACCCGGATGACGCGCTGGAGCGGGAGACGTTGCGGGAACGGCTGCTCACCGCGCTCGGGCGGGGACCGTTCGACGCGGCGTACGCGGAGGGAGCGGGGCTCGACGCCAGGGGAGCCCTGGAGGGGTGAGGGAGGCCCGTACGCGGGTTCGACCGATCCGCGGGTGTGCGCCGGTCCGTACCGGCGCACACACACGGATTCAGGGGTGCGCGGTGCCTCAGGTGGCGGACAGCGTCCAGACCGCGTACGCGATGGCATCGCTGTTCCGGTCGAGCGCGGTGTCGTTGATGTTGGTCAGGGTGTCGCAGGAGCGGTGGTAGCAGGCGTCGAACGCCTTGCCCGAGGTGCCGCCCCACTTCTTCGCCTGCGCCGCGGTCTTGATGTAGTCGGCGCCGCTGAAGAGCCCGCCGACGGGAACACCCGCGGTCTTGAAGGGCGCGTGGTCGGAGCGGCCGTCACCCTCGTTCTCGGGCTCCGTCGCGATGCCGAGCCCCGTGAAGTAGTCCTTGAAGGTCTGCTCGATGGTCGGGTCGTCGTTGTAGACGTAGTAACCGGGGTTCGGCGAGCCGATCATGTCGAAGTTCAGATAGTCGACGATCTTTCTGCGGTCGGTCGTCGCCAGCTTGTTGATGTAGTTCTGCGAGCCGACCATGCCCGCCTCCTCGTCGCCCCACCAGGCGAAGCGCAGATGCTTCGTCGGCTTGAGCTGCGCGCGGGACACGGCGAGCGCGGTTTCGAGTATGCCGGCGGAGCCCGACCCGTTGTCGTTGATGCCGGGACCCGCGGAGACCGAGTCCAGGTGTGCCCCGGACATGACAACCTGGTTCGTGTCGCCGCCCGGCCAGTCGGCGATGACGTTGTAGCCGGTCGTACCGCCCGCGGTGAACTGCTGGAGGGTGGTGGTGAATCCGGCCGCGTCGAGCTTGGCCTTCACATAGTCGACGGATGCCTTGTACCCGGGGCGGCCGTGGGCGCGGTTGCCGCCGTTGGCCGTGGCTATGGACTGGAACTGCGTCAGGTGCGCCTTGACGTTGGCGATCGGTATGTCGGGCGCGGCGAGCGCGGGGGCCGGTGCCGAGGTCGGCGCGGTGGCCTCCACGGTGGCCGCTGTCGCGGCGGGGACGGCCGCCACGAGCAGCCCGGCAAGGGCGAGTGCGGCGGCGAAGGAGGTTTTCGCGGCGGACAGCTTCATGTGGGGGGCTCCGGATTCCGATGGGGAAGATGACGGAACGTTGAAGGGTCGCTGAATGGTCAGTGAGACCGTGACCCACCGTCAAGGCCGCAAAACTGGTCAGATATGGATGCGCGGAGCGTCAATTGTGCGCTGAGAGGCGCTACGTTCGGGAGAAACACGGTCGGCCTCGGACGATTCGGATACCAGCCACCATGCAGCTCCCCGAGCAAGAAGCGCGCCGGCGGCTGCGCGAGGCCCGCGTACTGAGGCTCGCGACCGTCGACGCCGAGGGCACCCCGCACCAGGTGCCGGCGACGTTCGCCGCGTACGACGATTTGCTCGTCATCGCCGTGGACCAGAAACCCAAACGCCACCAGAACCTCCGCCGCCTGCGGAACATCGCGGCCAACGACCGCGTGTGCGTTCTGGTGGACGAGTACGCCGAGGACTGGACCCAGCTCTGGTGGGTGCGCGCGGACGGCCTGGCCCGCGTCCTCCAGGGCCCCGACCGGGAGGTGCCGCTCGACCGGCTGGCGGCGAAGTATCCGCAGTACGTGGCGGACAGGCCGGGGGGCCCGGTCATCGAGATCCGGGTGACCCGGGTGACGGGCTGGTCGTTCTCGGACGGTACGGGGTAGCCCGCGCACCGTCCGTTGCCCGCCGGTCGGTTTCCCCGGGCTTTCCCCGGCCCCCGGCTACCCCTCCGTCTGAACCGGCGCGCGTGACGGATCCGGCGCACCGGGCTGAAGTTCCTCCGCCGATGCCCGCGCCGGCCTGTCGGTCGGCCCCTCCGCCCGCGCGGCGACCGTCAGCCGTAGCGCCGCCGCCTTCGCCCTCGTGCGGCGGGCCGTGCGCAGTGCGTCCCACGTCAGCATGGCCAGGGCGACCCAGACCAGCGCGAAGCCCGCCCAGCGCTCCGCCGGCATCGCCTCATGGAAGTACAGGACGCCCAGCGCCAGTTGGAAGATGGGGGCCAGGTACTGGAGCAGCCCCAGCATCGTCATCGGGACCCGTATCGCCGCCGCGCCGAAGCAGATCAGCGGCACCGCCGTCACCACGCCCGTCGAGGCCAGCAGCGCCGCGTGCCCTGCTCCGTGCGAGCCGAACGTCGAAGAGCCGCTGGCCCCCAGCCACAGCAGATAGCCGAGCGCGGGCAGGAACAGCACCACCGTCTCGGCGGCCAGCGACTCCAGGCCGCCGATGTTGACCTTCTTCTTGATCAGTCCGTACGTGCCGAACGAGAAGGCCAGCACGAGCGAGATCCACGGCGGCTGCCCGTACCCGATCGCCAGCACCAGCACGGCCGCCAGGCCGACGCCGAGCGCGATCCACTGCGTGCGGCGCAGCCGCTCCTTCAGCAGCAGCACGCCCATGATGATGGTCACCAGCGGGTTGATGAAGTATCCGAGGGACGCCTCGACGACATGCCCGGCGTTCACGGCCCAGATGTAGACGCCCCAGTTGACCGTGATCACCACGGCGGCGAGCGAGAGCAGCGCCAGCTTGCGGGGCTGGCGTATCAGTTCACCTATCCAGGCCCACCGGCGCAGCACCACCAGGATGATGCCGACGAAGGCCAGCGACCAGACCATCCGGTGCGCCAGCATTTCCATGGCACCGGCCGGTTCGAGCAGGGGCCAGAAGAGCGGGACGAGCCCCCACATCCCGTAGGCCCCGATCCCGTACAGCAACCCGGCACGCTGTTCCCCGTCCGTCTTCACTGACCCTCCCACCCGTGGCGCGCCATTTCGGATGAAGGTAGCGCCGCGCGGGGTGAGATGTCATGTCCGTATCGGCATACGGTCATGACACGGGACGCCGGGCCTTCAGTGCTTCAGCTCCTTCAGTCCGGCAGCCACCGATTCCGCGAGCGGCGTGGTCGGGCGGCCGATCAGCCGCGCCAGGTCTCCCGTCCTGCGGGCGAGCAGCCCCCGGCCGATCGCCGTGTCGACGTCGGCGAGGATCTCGGCCAGCTCCGGCGGCAGGCCGGCCTCGACAAAGATCTGGATGTGCGCCTCGGCCGAGACGGCGTTGTGGGCGACGGTCGTACCGCTCTGCCGGGCGACCTCGGCCGCGTATTCGGCGAAGGACCACGCGGTGTCGCCGCTCAGTTCGTAGGCGCGGCGCAGGTGTCCCTCCCCGGTGAGGACGGCGGCAGCGGCCGAGGCGTAGTCCTGCCGGGCGGCGGACGCCACGCGGCCGTCGTCGGCGTTGGTGAGGACGGCTCCGGTCTCAAGGGTCTGGGCGAGGTTCTCCGTGTAGACCTCGGTGTACCAGCCGTTGCGCAGGAACGTGTACGGCAGTCCCGAGTCGAGGATCAACTGCTCGGTCACCCTGTGCTCGTCGGCCAACCGGAAGTCGGCGTCGGGTCCGCCGAGGGCGCCGGTGTACGCGAGCTGGGCGACGCCCGCGGCTTTGGCGGCGTCGATGACGACGGTGTGCTGCCGCACGCGCTGCCCGACCTCGCTCGCGGAGATGAGCAGCACCCGGTCGCCGGCCCGGAATGCCCCTGCCAGGGTCTCCGGGCGGTCGTAGTCCGCTGTGCGCAGCTCGACACCGCGCGCCGCGAGGTCCCTGGCCTTCTCCTCGTTCCGTACGGCGGCCACCACCTCGCCCGCCGGAACGCCGGTGGCGAGCAGGGAGTCGATGACGAGTCGGCCGAGGTGTCCGGTGGCGCCGGTGACGACGATGCTCATGGGGGATTTTCTCCAGTTCGTACAGGTTCGGGGGTGCTTCAACCAGCCTATGTCCCGTACTAACCAGAGGAAAGTACCCACCTTGAAGTAAGGTACCCACATGGACGTAAGTGAGAAGCTCGCGCGGGCCGACGTCAACCGGCAGATGTGTCCCTCACGCCTGGTGCTCGAACACGTCACCAGCCGCTGGGGCGTGCTGGTGCTCGCCGCCCTGCTGGAGCGCTCGTACCGCTTCAGCGAGCTGCGCAGGGAGGTGGGCGGTGTGAGCGAGAAGATGCTCGCCCAGACGCTGCAGACCCTGGAGCGCGACGGCTTTGTCCACCGCGACGCCAAGCCCGTGATCCCGCCGCGCGTGGACTACACGCTCACCGATCTGGGGCGGCAGGCCGCCGAGCAGGTGTGGGGGCTGGCGCGCTGGGCGGAACGCAAGGTCGACGCCGTGTCCGCCGCGCGCGAGGCGTACGACGAGGCGCGCACCGCACGCGAGGAGGCCCGGGCCTCCTGAGTGAGGAGACCCGGGCCCCGGGTACGACCGTGGATCGAGCGAATCGCGCGTCCGCACGTGGTCGCTAGCCGACAACCGTCCAGGTGTCGCCGCCGGCGAGCATGGAGGCCAGGTCGCCCTTGCCGTTCTGCTCGACCGCCTTGTCGAGTTGATCCGACATCAGCTTGTCGTAGACCGGCCGCTCCGCGTTGCGGAACACCCCGATGGGGGTGTGGTGCAGCGTGTCGGGGTCGGCCAGCCGCGACAGCGCGAACGCGGTCGTGGGGCTCGACGCGTGCGCGTCATGGACCAGGATCTGCGACTCGTTCTCGGCTGTCACCGCGACGACTTCCAGGTCGCCGGTGGCGTGGTTGCGTACGACGCCCTTCGGCGCGTCCTCCGTACCGAAGCGGATCGGCTGCCCGTGCTCCAGCCGGATCACGGCCTCCTGCGCCTGCTCCCGGTCCTTGAGGACCTCGAACGCACCATCGTTGAAGATATTGCAGTTCTGGTAGATCTCGACCAGCGCGGTGCCGGGGTGGTCCGCCGCCTGGCGCAGCACCTCGGTGAGGTGCTTGCGGTCGGAGTCGACCGTGCGGGCCACGAACGACGCCTCGGCGCCGAGCGCCAGCGACACCGGGTTGAAGGGCGAGTCGAGCGAACCCATCGGCGTCGACTTCGTGATCTTCCCGACCTCGGAGGTGGGCGAGTACTGCCCCTTGGTCAGCCCGTAGATCCGGTTGTTGAACAGCAGGATCTTGAGGTTGACGTTCCGCCGGAGCGCGTGGATCAGGTGGTTTCCGCCGATGGACAGCGCGTCGCCGTCGCCCGTGACGACCCAGACCGACAGGTCGCGGCGCGAAGTGGCGAGGCCCGTGGCGATGGCGGGGGCGCGGCCGTGGATGGAGTGCATCCCGTACGTGTTCATGTAGTACGGGAAGCGCGAGGAGCAGCCGATGCCGGAGACGAAGACGATGTTCTCCTTGGCCAGCCCCAGTTCGGGCATGAAGCCCTGGACCGCCGCGAGCACCGCGTAGTCACCGCAGCCGGGGCACCAGCGCACCTCCTGGTCGGACTTGAAGTCCTTCATCGACTGCTTGGCCTCGGCCTTGGGCACCAGCGTGAGCAACTCGTTCGCATCAGACATTGATGGCCTCCTTGAGAGCCGTGGCGAGCTGCTCGGCCTTGAACGGCATGCCGTTCACCTGGTTGTACGAGTGGGCGTCGACCAGATACTTCGCCCTGAGCAGCGTGGCGAGCTGGCCCAGATTCATCTCCGGCACGACGACCTTGTCGTACCGCGCGAGGACCTCTCCCAGATTGCGCGGGAAGGGGTTGATGTGGCGCAGATGCGCCTGGGCGATCGTGACGCTGTCCTTGCGCAGCCGGCGGACGGCGGCGGTGATCGGCCCGTAGGTGGAGCCCCAGCCGAGCACCAGGGTCCTGGCCTCGCCCGTGGGATCGTCGACGTCGAGGTCGGGAACCTCGATCCCGTCGATCTTGGCCTGGCGGGTCCGGACCATGAAGTCGTGGTTGGCGGGGTCGTACGAGATGTTGCCCGTGCCGTCCTGCTTCTCGATGCCGCCGATGCGGTGTTCGAGGCCGGGCGTGCCGGGGACGGCCCAGGGGCGGGCCAGTGTCTGCGGATCGCGCTTGTACGGCCAGAAGACATCGGTGCCGTCGGCGAGCTGGTGGTTGGGGCCGGTCGCGAACTGCACACGCAGGTCGGGCAGCTCGTCGAGCTCCGGGACCCGCCAGGGCTCGGAGCCGTTGGCCAGGTAGCCGTCGGAGAGCAGGAAGACCGGTGTGCGGTATGTCACAGCGATCCGGGCGGCCTCCATGGCGGCGTCGAAGCAGTCCGCCGGGGTACGGGGCGCGATGACCGGGACGGGGGACTCGCCGTTGCGCCCGAACATGGCCTGGAGCAGATCCGCCTGCTCCGTCTTGGTCGGCAGTCCGGTCGACGGGCCGCCGCGCTGGATGGCGACGACCAGCAGCGGCAGTTCGAGCGAGACCGCGAGACCGATGGTCTCCGCCTTGAGCGCGACGCCAGGACCCGAGGTGGTGGTGACGGCCAGGGAACCGCCGAAGGCGGCACCGAGCGCCGCGCCGATGGCGGCGATCTCGTCCTCGGCCTGGAAGGTCCGTACGCCGAAGTTCTTGTGCCGGGACAGCTCGTGCAGGATGTCCGAGGCCGGGGTGATGGGGTACGAGCCCAGATACAGCGGCAGGTCGGCCTGCTGGGAAGCGGCGATCAGTCCGTAGGACAGCGCCAGGTTCCCTGAGATGTTGCGGTACGTACCGGCGGGGAAGGCGGAGGTGGCCGGCTCGACCTCGTAACTGACGGCGAAGTCCTCGGTCGTCTCGCCGAAGTTCCACCCGGCGCGGAAGGCCGCGACGTTCGCCTCGGCGATCTGGGGCTTCTTCGCGAACTTGGTCCGCAGGAACTTCTCCGTGCCCTCGGTCGGCCGGTGGTACATCCAGGAGAGCAGCCCGAGCGCGAACATGTTCTTGCTCCGCTCGGCCACCTTACGGGAGAGGCCGAACTCCTTGAGCGCTTCGATCGTCAGCGTCGTCAGCGGCACGGGGTGGATCTGGTAGCCGTCGAGCGAGCCGTCCTCGAGAGGGGAGACCTGATAGCCGACCTTGGCCATCGGGCGCTTGGTGAACTCGTCGGTGTTCACGATGATCTCGGCGCCTCGCGGCACATCGCCGATGTTCGCCTTCAGCGCGGCGGGGTTCATCGCGACCAGCACATTGGGGGCGTCGCCCGGGGTGAGGATGTCGTGGTCGGCGAAGTGGAGCTGGAAGGAGGAGACACCCGGCAGGGTCCCGGCGGGAGCCCGGATCTCGGCGGGGAAGTTCGGCAGCGTCGACAAGTCGTTCCCGAACGATGCCGTCTCCGATGTGAACCGGTCGCCCGTGAGCTGCATCCCGTCCCCGGAGTCACCGGCGAAACGGATGATCACGCGGTCCAGCCGGCGGACTTCTTTCACGCCCGCGTCCTCTGATACGCCTGAAGCTCCGGCTTCTTCCCCGGGCTGACGGGCGTGCTGATCCCCGACGACAGCCTCATCGGCGTCGTTGGCCTCATCGGCTGGGCTACTGACCTGGCTGGTCACTGAACTGGACCCCCTTCGAGGTAACGGCTCGGGAACGGCCGGCCGCCCGGCAGTCCCGAAGCCACCCTACGTCGGTAAGGGTCCCCTTCCCCTGGTCTCCCCGCATCGAGAACGCCGGATGACACGAAATCGCTGCCCCTTTTTGTCATGCTTTGCCCACCCCTCAGCGCTTAGGCGATGTAGTGCTGCTCTCATACTTTGGTTCTAGGTCCAGCCCGAGGATCCGGCGGGTGGCGAATACGAGGGAAGCGCGCAGCGCGGTCACGTCCGCTGCCGTGTGGTCCCTGCTGAAGGTCATGTAGCAGCAGCGCTCCAGCATCCAGCAGGTCGTGAGGGACATGGCCCGTGAGTCCCCCTCCGGATTCAGCGCGCCCCGGGCCCTGTCCCGCTCGATCACCGCGCTGAAGCCGTCCGCCGCGTCCTCGCAGGCCCGATTCCACGAATTGCGCGCCGATATGTCCCGGCCGACGAAGTCCACGGCGGCGGTGAAAAGCCCGCTGTGCGTCCGCCAGGTGTCCACCATCGCGTCGACCAGGCGGACCACGGACGTCTCCGCGGTCGCCTGCTCGTCGGCGGCGACCGCCGCGAGCGTGCCCAGCATGTTTCCCATGACCCGCTGGAGGGCCGTGTCGACGATTGCCTGTTTGCTGTCGAAGTAGAAGTAGACGGAGGGCCGGGAGAGACCCGCGCCCTTGGCGATCTCCTCGATCGTGATCTTCGTGGCGGGCTTCTCGCTCAGCAGACGCGCCGTGCTGTCCAGAATCGCCAGCTCCCTGCGGTCTCCCCGGCTGAGATGCGGGCGCCTGCGCCCCTGCCTGCCGGAGGCGTCGTTCCGTGCGTCACCCATAGGCCAACGGTAGTTCTCCAGTTGTCGTGTGACGGATGGTCGACAGAAATCAACACTCCGTTGAGTTCTGTCCGGTCAATCGAGATACTTGTGTAGCGACGGCAGCACCGGCGGTAACGCGACGGGGGTGCGGCGCCGAGCGCCGACTTCGGAGGTCTCCTTGCACATCCGGCTTCTGGGGCCGATCGAGGTTCTCGACGACAGAGGCTCACCCCTGGTGGTGAGCGCTCCCATGCTCCGCGCGACGCTCGCGGTCCTCGCACTGCGGCCCGGCCGGATCGTCCCGGCCGACGATCTGGCTGACCGGCTGTGGGGAGAGGCCCTGCCCGCCAATCCCCGTACGACGCTGCGCAACTACGTCATGCGGCTACGGAAGATCCTGCCGGGCGACCGTATCTGCACCGTATCGGGCGGGTATCAGCTCCGGGCCGAGAGCGACGAGACCGACCTCGGCCTCTTCCGCGCACTGCTGCTGCGCTCCCGCGAACTGGCCGCCGGAGCCCCCGGCGCCGCTGCCCACGACGCGGCGGCAGCACGCGCCGAAACGCTGGTGGAAGCCGCGGCGCTGCTCGACCGCGCGGTGGAGCTGTGGCGCGGAAACCCGCTGGCCGGGATCGGCGACTGCGCGCTCCACGCCGCCGAACAGCCCAGGCTGGAGGAGTTGCGCCTCGCCGCCGTGGAGGAGCGCTTCGACGCGTATCTCGCCCTCGGACGCCATGCGACGCTCATCGACGAACTGACAGCGGCCGCGACCGCGCACCCGCTGCGCGAGCGGTTCACACGGCAGTTGATGCTCGCCCTGCACCGGTGCGGGCGCACCGCCGAAGCGCTCGGTGTCTACCGGACGGCGCGCGGCAGGCTGGTCGACGAACTCGGCATCGAGCCCGGCACGGAGCTGCGTGAGCTGGAGCGGGCGATCCTCCGCGACGACCCGGACCTGGCCCCACCGCCAGGACCACCCCCGGCACCACGCACGCCGCCGCCCGCGCCGCCTCCGGCCGAGTCCGAGTCCGAGTTCGAGTCAGCGTCCGCGTCCCACACCCTGGTCCCCGGCCCGCGCACGGCGCCGCCCGCCGAGACCGAAGAAGCCACGGTCCGCCCCGAGAGCACACCCCCCGCCGACACTGCCGCCCTCCACGTACCTACCAGCCGTAAGAACACGAGTACGTTCCCACCCGGCATCGGTACCTTCGTCGCCCGCGAAGCCGAACGCGGCCGGCTCAGCGCCTGGCTGACCGAAGCCCTGTCCGCCCCCACGATCTGCCTCCTCGACGGCCCCGGCGGCGTCGGCAAATCCAGCCTGGCCGTCCGGGCCGCCCGCGAGGCGGCCGACCTGTTCCCCGACGGGCTCGTCTACGTAGACCTGCACGGCGCCGACCCGCGCAACGCGCCCCTGGGCCCCGCCGAGGCCCTCCAGACCCTGCTGCCCGCCCTCGGTGTCGAACGGGGGCTCGTACCGCAACAGGAGAGCGCCGCCGTCGCGCTGTACCACGAGCAGCTCAAGGACAAACGGGTCCTGATCCTCCTCGACAACACCGTCGCCCCCGACCAGGTCGCGCCGCTGCTCCCGGGGCGGCCCGGCTGCGCCGCCCTGGTCACCAGCCGCACCGTACTGACCGGCATCGACGGAGCCCACCACCTGCATCTCGACGCCCTCGGTACAGAGGACGCGGTGGCGCTCGTACGTACTGTCGCCGGCCGCTCCCGGGCCCGGGCCGACGACGGGCGCGCCGACCTGGTCGACGACGGGCAGTGGGAGGAACTGGTCGCCCTGTGCGGGCGGCTGCCGCTCGCGCTGCGCATCATCGCGACCCGGATGGCCTCACGGCCTCGCTGGAGCCTCGCCGACTGGACGGCGACCCTGCGGGACGAGCGCGGCAGGATGGACGAGCTGTCGGTCGCGGACCTGGACGTACGGGCCAGCCTGACCGTCTCCATCGAACAGTTGGCGCTCTCCCGCGCCCCGGCCGCACGCCGGGCCGCACAGCTCTTCCCGCTGCTCGGCACATCCTCCGTCTCCTCCTACTGCGCGGACTCGGCCGCCGCGCTCGCCGAGTGCACCCCGGGCGAGGCCGGACTCGCCCTGGACCGGCTGGCCGACGCGCAGATCGCCGCCAGCCCGCGCCCCCGTACGTACGTCCTGCACGACCTGGTCAGGGCGACCGCCGCCTGGCAGGCGGCGCGCCTGCCCGAGGAGCGCACCTACGCGAGCCTCGTCGGCCTGGCCCGCTGGTACCTCGGCTCACTGCACCGCGTCAACGCGCCCATGAGGCTGGTGGAAACCTTTCGTGTCCGCTGCCTGCGCGGGGCGGAGCGCTTCCCCGAGGGGCTGTCGTTCGACAGCACCGAGTCCGCGCTCGCCTGGGCGGACGACGCGCTGGACGACGTGGTCGCGCTCGCCGAGCAGCTCGCCAGGCCCGAGTACGACGGGCGCGCCGATCTCGGCGGTGTCGGCGTCGCTGTCGCCGTCGGCGGCGCCGGGCTGACCAGGACTCCGCTGTCGGGAGCCCCGCTGTCCGCGTTCGCGCTGGAGGTGACGCGCGCACTGGAGAGCTACTTCGGCATCAGGCTGCGGTGGCGCGCGCAGCGGCAACTGTGCGAGCTGACCATGCGGGTGGGGGAGCGGCTGAGGGACGAGTTCGCCCAGGCCGTCGCGCTGAGTCAGCTCGGCAAATGCCATGGCCAGCAGGGCGAGGGAAGGCGTGGCGCCGAACTGCTGGAGCGCGGCGCCGCCAAGTTCCAGTCACTCGGACTGCGCACGGAGATGCTGGTCGCACAGAGCAATCTCGTGCCCTGTCTGGCTTCTTCGGGCCGGCTGGAAGAAGCCATGGAGACAGGGCGGCGGGCGCTCGCCGAGGCCGAGGAGTACGGGCCTTCGGACGTCGCGCACTCCCTGATGAACAACCTCGGGCAGTGCCACCTTCATCTCGGCGACCACGCGGAGGCGCGGCGGCTGCTGACCCGCAACTACGAGGTGGCCGACGTGCCGCACTCCCTGGTGGCCACGGCCGGAGCCCTGGCCGAGCACGCTTTGGTGACAGGGGAGTTCGAGGAGGCCGCCCGGTGGGCGGACCGGGGCCTCGGCCACGCCGCCGAGCAGCCTTTCGACCCGTACGAGGTGGCCCGCCAGCACGCCATCCTGGCCGCGGC
>NZ_JTHL01000001.1:5657989-5677480 GCF_000818195.1 Streptomyces sp. 150FB
CCTTTCGACCCGTACGAGGTGGCCCGCCAGCACGCCATCCTGGCCGCGGCGCTGCGGGGCCTCGGCAGGACCGAGCGTGCGGGCGATCACGAGGAACGGGCTCGCGCCCAACTCGCCGCGCTCAACGCGCGCGAGGCGGTACGCCTGGAAGTCCTGCTGGCACCGGAACCGCCGACGGGCGCGCCGGCGACGCCCCCGGAGCCCGGGACGACCGCTGATACGGAACCGCTACGGAGCTGATACGGCCGGTCCGTAGCGTCTGGACGTGCCGGAGCTTCTCGCAGCGGGAGGCGGCCGGCGCCCCAGTGCGACCAGCACGTAACCGGGCACGTGACCAGGCATGTGAGGAGGCGGGCACCGTGACACCCACGGGGAACACCTACAGGGCTGAGGGAACAGCGAGGAGCAAGGGAGGAGGACGGACCGTCCGCGCTCAGTTCCTCAGATATGTGAGGACGGCCAGGACCCTGCGGTGGTCCCCGACGCTCGGCGACAGACCGAGCTTCAGGAAGATGTTGCTGACGTGTTTCTCCACGGCGCCGTCACTGACGACCAGTTGCTTGGCGACCGCCGAGTTCGTACGCCCCTCGGCCATCAGACCGAGGACCTCACGCTCGCGGGGCGTCAGCCCGGCCAGTACGTCCTGCTTGCGGCTGCGGCCCAGGAGCTGGGCCACCACCTCGGGGTCCAGCGCGGTGCCGCCCCTGGCCACCCGCACCACGGCGTCCACGAACTCTCTGACCTCGGCCACCCGGTCCTTCAGCAGATACCCCACGCCCCGGCTGGACCCGGCCAGCAGCTCGGTGGCGTACTGCTCCTCCACGTACTGCGAGAGGACAAGGACCCCGATACCCGGGTAGTCCTTGCGGAGCCGTACGGCGGCCCGTACCCCCTCGTCGGTGTGGGTCGGCGGCATCCGTACGTCCGCCACCACCACGTCCGGCAGCGCGTTCTCGTCCGCCAGCTCGCCGACGGTCTTGATCAGCGCTTCCGCGTCACCCACGCCGGCGACCACGTCGTGCCCGAGGTCGGTCAGGAGTCGGGTCAGGCCCTCCCGGAGCAGTACCGAATCCTCTGCGATGACCACGCGCACCCTGTCGTTCACGACTCGGTGTCCCCCACTGTCGGAAGTGTTGCCCTTGGAGGCTCCAGCATCCCAGCAATTGGATCGAGCCGTGTCACACATGAACGGAACAGAACCATGCCACTGACGAACAAGACCATGACCTGCGCGGATCAGCCCCGCCAGGGCAGCTCGGCCGTCACCGTCGTCGGGCCTCCGGCGGGGGAGTCGACGACCAGAACTCCGTCCACGGCGTCGAGCCGCTCGGAGAGCCCGGCGAGACCGCTGCCGGCCGAGGCGCGGGCGCCGCCCCTGCCGTCGTCCACGACCTGGAGCATCAGCCTGTCGCGTGTCTGCCACACGTCCACAGATGCCCGCCTGGCTCCGGCGTGCTTGCTGATGTTCTGGAGCAGTTCGGAGACCGTGAAGTAGGCGATGCCCTCGATCGCGGCCGCCGGCCTGAAGGGAAGATCGACCTCGACGGTCACCGGGACGGTGCAGCGGGAGGCGATGGCGGAGAGCGCCGCGTCCAGACCCCGGTCGGTCAGGACCGCGGGGTGGATGCCGCGTGCGAGGTCGCGGAGCTCCTGGAGGGCCGTCTTCACCTCGCCGTGGGCCTCACCGACCATGCGCGCGGCTGCCTCGGGGTCCTCCAGCAGTTTCTCCTTCGCCAGCCCCAGATCCATGGCGAGGGCCACAAGACGGGCCTGGGCGCCGTCGTGCAGGTCGCGTTCGATCCGGCGCAGGTCGGCCGCCGCCGTGTCCACGACCACACCCCGGTCCGACTCCAGCTCCGACACCCGGCTGGCGAGCCTGGACGGCCCGAGCAGCCCCACGACCAGCAGCTTGTCGACGCTTGTCAGACCGCGTATCAGCCAAGGGGAGGCGAGAACGAACACCAGACCGATCGCGCTGGTGATCCCGATCTCCAGCGGGTTGTCGAGGTAGACACCGCCATCGGATCCGTCGCTGTAGACCGCGATCCCCGACTGGCCGAGATCGGCCGGGAACACCCACTGCCACAGCGGATAGAGGAAGAGCGACCAGCCGGTGACCCAGAAGGTCACCGAGACGATGAACGCGAACAACGCCCAAGGGAAGTGGAGCAGCGTGTACAGCAGATGCCGCCAGGAGACCCCGCTCTTCAGGACCGCGCCGACCCACGGCATCAGTCCCTTCTGCCGACTGTTCCCCCGGCTGCGGACCGGCTCCGGGTCACCCACCTTGATACCCAGCAGCGCGCGGGCCCGCGCGCGCTCCATCCCTCCGAAGCCCCGGCAGCCGGCCAGGCCTGCCGCCAGCACGGGCACCCCGAGGAAGGTGATGAGGAGGCCCGCACCAAGGCTGATCGTCGTGATCGCGTAGACGAACAGCACCAAGCTGATCGGGAGGCTGAGCAGCAGGTAGCCGAATTCACGCCACGTGCGACCCTCGACCGGCGCACGCAGCACCGGAGGGAGGAAATGGGACCGTGCCCGAGGCGCGTGATCCATGACCATCGGTGATGTCCCTTCTGCGAGCAGGCTGTGTGCGTTCATAAGGTTCATGCTGCTCGGATCCCGGAGTCGGCACCATGAGGCCGGTTTCAGTCTTCACCCTGGGGTTTCCCCCACCTCGGGAGGGGATCCGTCACCACCTCAGTCCTGACCGCGGGTCCGCCACGGCAGTTCAGCGGTGACGACCGTCGGCCCCCCGGCCGGTGAGTCGAGTACGAAGAGTCCGTCGACCGCGCCGAGCCGGTCGGCGAGGCCCGACATACCCGTACCGCCGTCGAGGCTCGCACCGCCGCGGCCGTCGTCGGTGACCTGGAGCAGCAGCCGGTCCTCGGCCCGCCACACCTCGACGGAGGCAGCACGTGCCGCACTGTGCTTACTGACGTTCTGGAGCAGTTCGGAGACCGTGAAGTAGGCGATGCCCTCGATCGCGGCCGCCGGCCGCTCGTGCACGTCCACGCTCACCTTCACCGGGACCGTGCAGCGGGAGGCGATGGCGGACAGCGCGGCGTCGAGACCCCGGTCGGTGAGGATGGCCGGATGGATGCCGCGTGCCAGGTCGCGCAGCTCCTGGAGGGCCAGCTTCACCTCGCCGTGCGCCTCGTCGACCATGACGGCGGCCGCGTCCGGATCCTCCAGCAGCTTCTCCTTCGCCAGGCCGAGCCCCATGGCGAGGGCCACCAGACGGGCCTGGGCGCCGTCGTGCAGGTCGCGTTCGATCCGGCGCAGGTCGGCCGCCGCCGTGTCGACGACCACACCCCGGTCGGTCTCCAGCTCGGCGATCCGCCGTTCGAGCTCGTCGGAAGGCGACAGCAGGCCACGCACCATCGCCCGGTCGGCGTTGGTCAGACCGCGAGCCACAAAAGGAAGGACAGGCCAGAGGAGGACCAGGGACACGAGCGTGACGGCGAACGTCACCACCCCCCAGGGCAGCCGGATGAACTCGTACAGCACGGCCCGCCAGGCCACCGGATCCTTCAGCCGTGCCCAGAGCCGGGCCAGGCCGGACCCATGGCGCTGCCGGTGAACGTGCAGCGGGCTCGGCTCATCTATCCGCAGGCCCAGCAGCAAGCGCGCCCGCGCGCGTTCGGAGCGGCCCAGCCACCGCGCGCCGGCGAGACCGCCGACGAGCCAGGGCAGGCCGATCACGGTCACGGAGAGACCCGCCCCGATCGCGACCGTGGCCACCGCGTAGACGAACCCGACCACGGATACCGGCAGATTCGTCAGGAGATGCGCGATCTCCTTCCAGGTGTGCCGGTCGTAGGCGAACCGCGCGGGTCGTGGCCGGTCGTCCTCGGTGGGGCTCATGCTCGCCGTCATAGGGACCTAGCCTGCCGGGCCGGGGACCCGCACGCCATGGGGTAGCTGGGTGGGATGAAGTGGGGATAACCCCACTCTTGCGTGATGCGGCTGCTTACCACTTCTTTAACAGGGCCTAGACTCCCGTCCGTACAGATTCCCGAAGAACGCGCTACGAGGTCAGGGAGCGAGGGGCGGACGTGCCGGAACCGACCGTTCTCGCGGCGGAGTACTTCCATGCCTACTCGGTGGTCGGCGTACTCGCCGTTGTCGGTGTGCTGTTCGTCGCCGTGGCCTTCGGGGCCGGGCGCCTGCTGCGGCCGGTCGTGCCGACGCCGGAGAAACTGCTCACCTACGAATGCGGCGTGGACCCCGTGGGCGAGGGCTGGGCACACACCCAGGTCCGCTACTACGTCTACGCGTTCCTCTATGTCATCTTCGCGGTCGACTCGATCTTCCTCTTCCCGTGGGCTACGGTCTTCGCCGCCCCGGGCTACGGGGTGACGACGCTGATCGAGATGTTCATCTTCCTCGGTTTCCTGGCCGTGGGACTGCTCTACGCATGGAAGAAGGGCGTCCTGGAATGGACGTGACCCCCCAACTGCTGCCCGAGCCCAAGCGACTCGGCGTGCTCTCGCGGCTGGCGCCCCAACCCATGAAGGTGGTCCTCAACTGGGGCCGCCGCTACAGCCTCTGGGTCTTCAACTTCGGACTCGCCTGCTGTGCCATCGAGTTCATCGCCGCGTCCATGGCGAGGCACGACTTCATCAGGCTCGGTGTGATCCCGTTCGCACCCGGCCCGCGCCAGGCCGACCTGATGGTCGTGTCCGGCACGGTCACGGACAAGATGGCGCCGGCCGTGAAGCGGCTGTACGAGCAGATGCCCGAGCCCAAGTACGTGATCTCCTTCGGCGCGTGCTCCAACTGCGGTGGCCCGTACTGGGACTCCTACTCCGTGACGAAGGGCGTCGACCAGATCATCCCCGTCGACGTCTACGTACCGGGCTGCCCGCCGCGTCCCGAAGCGCTGCTTCAGGGCATCCTCAAGCTCCAGGAGAAGATCGCCCGCGAATCGCTCGGCGAACGCTACGCCTCCGGGACGGAGAGCCGCCCCTCCGTGACCGCGCTCCGCAGCGGCCTGGTCCCCGCTCCGCCGACACCGGGGAAAGGCACGCCGTGAACGCCTACGACCGGCTTCCTGACGCGGTCGCCGTCGCCGAACTCTTCGGCGAGGAGGCCACGGCCGAGCGCGCGTACGAACTCCTGACCGTCGACGTCCCCCCGGCGTCCTGGATCGCCGCGCTGGAGACCGCCCGCTCCGAACTGGACTGCACCTTCTTCGACTGGCTCAGCGCCGTCGACGAACCGGGCACCGGTTTCCGGGTCTGCGCACACGTCGCCGCGCTCGGCGGCGGTACGGTGCGCGGCCTGCTCATCCGTACGACCGTCCCGTACGAAGCGGCCGTCCTGCCCACCGCCATCGGCGTCTACGCGGGCGCCGGCTGGCACGAGCGGGAGACGCACGAGATGTTCGGCATCGAGTTCACCGACCACCCGAACCTCATCCCCCTCCTTCTCCCCGAGACCTTCGAAGGCCACCCCCTGCGCAAGGACTTCGTCCTCGCCGCCCGGGTGGCGAAGGCATGGCCCGGAGCCAAGGAGCCGGGGGAGTCCGAGCACGGCGGCCCCAAGCGCCGCCAGATGCTCCCGCCCGGCGTCCCCGACCCGAACGAATGGGGCCCGCTCAAGGGCCAACTCCCTCCGGCCCCCGCCCGTCCCGCCCGAGGGGCAGCGGCAGCCGGTGAACGTCCGGTACGCCGCGCCCGGAGCGTGTCGGGAGGCTCGGCCAGCCAGCAGACCCCCGGGTCCGGGCCCGAGAGCACGCCAGGGAAGGGCGAGAGGGGCGGTACGGCCGACGCGGCCCCGCCCACGCCCCCGTCCCCGGCGGCGGACGCCCCGTGGCACAACCCCAAGCCCGCGTTCGGCGACGGCACGGACGAGCCCACCCGGAAACCGGACCCGAGCCCGGAGCCGGACCCCGACCCTGACCAAAAGTCTGACCCCGGCCCCAACCACACCCCCGGCCCCAACTCCGCCCCCGCCCCTGACCCCGATCCCGAACCCGGCCCGGACTCCGATCGCCCCGGAGGAGACGCGTGAACGACGTGCTCGACGTCGCCCTGCGGCTGATCATCGTCCTCGTGGTGTTCCTGGTCCTTCCCCTGGTCGTCGGGCAGGCCGAGCACAAGGTGATGGCCCACATGCAGGGCCGTCTCGGCCCCATGCACGCCGGCGGTTTCCACGGCTGGGCCCAGCTCATGGCGGACGGCGTGAAGTTCGTCCAGAAGGAAGACGTGGTCCCGGCCGACGCCGACCGCCGTATCTTCCAAATGGCCCCGGCCGTCGCCCTGCTCCCGTACCTCCTCGTGCTCGTCGCGATCCCGGTCGGACCCAGTGAGGGCGCGGTCGGCCAGGTCGTCGACGCGGGCATCTTCTTCGTACTCGCCGTGCTGGGCGTCGGGGTCCTCGGCTCGCTGATGGCGGGCTGGGCCTCGGCCAACAAGTTCTCGCTTCTCGGCGGGCTGCGGACCGCCGCGCAGTTGCTCGCGTACGAGCTGCCCATGCTGCTCGCCGCCGCTTCCGTCGCGATGGCGGCGGGCACGGTCTCACTGCCCGGCATCCTGAACGCCTTCCACTGGTGGTGGGTGCCCTGGCAGATCGTCGGTGGCGTGGTCTTCTTCGTCTCGGGTCTCGCCGAACTCCAGCGCCCCCCCTTCGACATGCCGGTCGCCGACTCCGAGATCATCTTCGGCGCCTACACCGAGTACACGGGTCTGCGCTTCGCGCTGTTCCTGCTCGCCGAGTACGCGGGCATCGTCGTCCTCTCCGGACTGACCACCGTCCTCTTCCTCGGCGGCTGGCACGGACCGCTCGGCGCCGACGGCCTCGGCTGGGTCTGGACCCTGCTCAAGACGGCCGTACTCGCCTTTGTCGTCATCTGGCTGCGGGTCAGCTACCCCCGGCTGCGCGAGGACCAGTTGCAGAAACTCGCCTGGACCGTGCTCATCCCCCTCGCCCTCGCCCAGATCGCCCTCACCGGCGTCGTCAAGGTGGTGATCCAGTAATGCCCCCCGTCCCCGGCAGCGGACTCGCCAAAGGCCTGGCCGTCACTCTTCGTACGATGACGAAGAAAACGGTCACCAAGCAGTACCCGGAGGCACAGCCCCAACTCCCGCCGCGCAGCCGCGGGGTGATCGGGCTGTTCGAGGAGAACTGCACGGTCTGCATGCTCTGCGCCCGTGAATGCCCGGACTGGTGCATCTACATCGACTCCCACAAGGAGACAACGCCCGCCGCCGCCCCCGGCGGCCGGGAGCGCAGCCGTAACGTCCTCGACCGCTTCGCCATCGACTTCGCCCTCTGCATGTACTGCGGTATCTGCATCGAGGTGTGTCCTTTCGACGCGCTGTTCTGGTCGCCCGAGTTCGAGTACGCCGAGACGGACATCCGCGAACTCACGCACGAGCAGGACAAGTTGCGCGAGTGGATGTGGACCGTTCCCGCGCCGCCCGCGCTCGACCCCGGCGCCGAGGAGCCCAAGGAGATCGGCGCCGCCCGTAAGAGCGCCGACAAGCTCGCGGCCGCCCAGCAGCAGGAGGCCGGCGAGTGACGCTCGGGGCGACCGGGGCCGTCTCGGCCGCCGGCCACAGCTTTCTGTCACCGGCCGGCGTGGAGATCGCCTTCCTTCTCGTCGGCCTCGTCACCTTCGGCGCGGCCATCGTCACCGTCACGACCAGACAACTGGTGCACGCCGCGCTCTGGCTGGTCGTGGCACTCGGCGGCCTGGCCGTCGAGTACCTGCTGCTGACCGCGGAGTTCATCGCCTGGGTGCAGGTCCTCATCTATGTCGGTTCCGTCGTGGTCCTCCTGCTCTTCGGACTGATGCTCACCAGGGCGCCCATAGGCCGCTCCCCGGACGCCGATTCGGGCAACCGACCGGTGGCGCTCGCGGTGGCGGTCGTCGCCGCCGCCGCCCTGGTCTGGGTGGTCGTCGACGCCTTCCGTACGACCTGGGTCGACCTCAAGGGACCGGCACAGGGATCCACCGAGGCGTCGGGGGAGTTCCTGTTCCGGCACTGGGTGCTGCCTTTCGAAGCCCTGTCGGTGCTTCTCCTGGCCGCGCTGGTCGGCGCGATCGTCCTGTCCCGCAGGAAGAAGGAGTAGCGCCGATGCACCTCGCCTATCCCGCCGTCCTCTCCGCGCTCCTCTTCTGCACAGGCGTGTACGGCGTGCTCGCCCGGCGGAACGCGATCCTCGTCCTGATGTCCGTCGAGCTGATGCTCAACGCCGTCAACCTCAACCTGGTCGCCTTCGACGTCTGGATCCGCGACACCCTCCACGCCGGCCAGGCACTCACCCTCTTCGTCATCGCCATCGCCGCCGCTGAGATCGGCATCGGACTCGCGATCATCCTGATGGTGTACCGCAACCGCGGCACCTCGGACGTCGACCGGCTCCGCGACACCGCGGAGACGCACGGCACCGACGAGGAAGACCAGGCACACGAGACGGACGAAGCCGCCGCCGCGGCACAGAATGCTGAGGCCACCGCGTGAGCACCACGACCCTCGCCGTTCTCGTCCCCCTCCTGCCGTTCCTCGGCGCCGTCGCCGGGCTGCTGCTCGGCCGTACGGCACCCGGCTTCGTACGGCCCCTCGCGGTCCTGCCGACCCTGGCTGCGGCCGTGCTCGCCGTCCTGGTCGCCATCGGGCAGGGCGGCGGCGCGGGCGCCGACAAGCCGCCGCTGGACGCCTCGACACAGCTCACCCCCACCGGTTCGGTCCCCATCGAACTCGCCCTCCACATCGACGGCTTCGCCGCTCTCGTGGCGATCCTGGTCGGTGTGGTCGCGCTGTGCGTGCAGATCTACTCCACGGGCTATCTGCGCGACGACGCCCGTTACCCCTCCTACGCCGCGATCGTCTCCCTCTTCACCTCCGCGATGCTGCTCGTCGTCTACTCCGGCG
This sequence comes from Streptomyces sp. 150FB, assembly GCF_000818195.1. Taxonomy (GTDB): domain Bacteria; phylum Actinomycetota; class Actinomycetes; order Streptomycetales; family Streptomycetaceae; genus Streptomyces. Next base: position 5,666,875 of record NZ_JTHL01000001.1, read on the forward strand.
ACCTGATGGTGCTGCTGGTCGGCTGGGAGGTCATGGGCATCTGCTCGTACTTCCTGGTCGGCCACTACTGGGAGACGGCCGAGGCGCGCGCCGCCTCCCTCAAGGCCTTCCTCGTCACCAAGCTGGGCGATGTCCCCTTCCTGATCGGTCTGTTCGCGCTCGCCGCCGACGCCGGTACGTTCCGGATCACCGGCGTCCTGGACACCGTCGCCAAGGGCGGCCTCGACCACCCCACCCTGATCGCGCTGCTCCTGATCGCGGGCGTCGCCGGCAAGTCGGCCCAATTCCCGCTGCACACCTGGCTGCCTGACGCGATGGCAGGACCGACGCCCGTCTCCGCGCTGATACACGCCGCCACGATGGTCGCCGCCGGTATCTACTTCGTGGCCCGTCTCCTCCCCGTCTTCGCCGCCTCGAAGGCGGCCCTGGTGGTGCTCGCCGTGATGGCGGCCGTCACGATGATCGGCTCGGCGCTCGCCGCGCTCGCCCAGGACGACATCAAGCGCGTCCTCGCCTACTCGACCATCGGCCAACTCGGCTACATGTCGGGCGCCCTGGCCGTCGGCGACCGCGGCGCCGCCGTCTTCCACCTGATCTCGCACGGCGCCTTCAAAGCCCTCCTCTTCCTCGGCGCCGGCGTGATCATCCACGCCGCCGGCACCAACTCGCTGGCCGCCATGTCCCGGATGGGCTCCCTCGCCAAACGCATCCCGGACGCCTACTGGACGGTGACGATCGCGCTGCTCGCGCTCGCCGCCATCCCTCCCTTCGCGGGCTTCTTCTCCAAGGAGTCCGTCCTCGTCGCCGCCGAGCACGCGGCCCTCGGCGACTCCCACATCGCCCCGGGCGCCGCGGGCTGGCTGGTCCTCGTCGCCGGTCTGGTCACCGCCCTCCTCACCGCCGCCTACGCGATGCGCCTGTGGCTGCTCGCCTTCCACGGCCGGGGCGCCGAAGCCGCCGACCACGGCAGGCAGCCGCTCGCCATGAACGCCGTCCTGTGGATCCTCGCCATCCCCACCGTCGGCCTCGGCCTGACCGTCGGCTACATCACCGACTGGTTCGACGGAGACAGCCTCACCCCGACCGTCACCACCGCCGTCCTCGGCACGGGAGCGGCCGTCGTCGGCGCCCTGACCACCTACGGAAGCTGGCGGACCACCACCGCACTGGCCGCCCGCAACCCGATCGGCGCCGTCTCGGCCCACCCGGACGCCGAACCCGCCCTCTCGGAGTCGGACGCCATCGAGGCCCACACGCCCGTCTACGGGAACATCGCTTCGGCACCCGACCCCGCGGACCCGGGCAGGCTCCTGCTGGGACCGCTGCACAGCCACGCGGCAGCCGGCTTCCACCTCGACGCCGTCTACCACCACCTGTTCGTACGCCCCGTGCTGGCCGCCTCCGGTCTCGTCCGCTTCCTCGACCGCGAGGTCGTCGACACGTACGTACGCGGAGCCGGCACCGGCACCCGCTGGCTCGGCGCCGCCGTACGCCGGGCGCAGACCGGCAACGTGCAGACCTATCTGAGCGCCCTGCTCGCCGGCTCCGTCGTCCTGGCGATCGCCGCCGTACTCGTCGCCGCCGGAGCGTGAGCCGTGATCGATATCAGTGAGTCAGTGATGCAGTTCCTTCTCGCGCTGATCGTGGCGGGCCCGCTCATCGGCGCCGTCGGCGCCCTCCTGCCCGCCCCGCCCGGACTGCGCGGCAAGAACCCCGACCAGGCCGTCCTGCGCCACGGCGTGACCGTGACCGGCGCCATCCTCATCGCGGCCGTCGTCCTCGCGCTCGGCTTCGACCACGACCACCCGTCGAAGATGCAGGCCACGACGGACGTGAGCTGGATCGCCGCACTGGACATCCGCGTCCACCTCGGCATCGACGGCATCTCGCTCCCCCTTGTCGTCCTGACCGCGCTGCTGACCTTCCTCTGCGCGCTCCACAGCTACTTCAAGATGCCGAAGGGCCCCTCGCCCAAGGCATTCGTCGCTCTGCTCCTCCTCCTCGAATCCGGCACGCTCGCGACCTTCGCCGCGCTCGACCTGATCCTCTTCTTCCTGGCGTTCGAGATGGTGCTCGTCCCGATGTACTTCCTCATCGCCCGCTGGGGCGGCTCGGAAGGAGTGGCGGGCGGCAGGCAGGCCGCCGCCTGGAAGTTCATCCTCTACACGCTGCTCGGCTCCGTGGTCATGCTGCTCGGCCTGCTTCTCATCGGGCTCAAAGCGGGCACGTTCGACATGGTGGCACTCGCCACTGACAACGGCCGTGGGCTGAGCACATCCGTGCAGGTCATCGCCGTTCTCGCGATCGGTCTCGGGCTCGCTGTGAAGACCCCGATGTGGCCGCTGCACAGTTGGCTCCCCGACGCCCACACCGCCGCGCCGACCGTCGGCTCCGTACTCCTCGCCGGTGTCCTGCTCAAGATGGGCACCTACGGCTTCGTCCGTATCGTGCTGCCCATCGCGCCCCACGGGATGCACACCTTCGCGCCGTACCTCGCCGCCCTCGCCGTCGCCGGCATCATCTACGGCTCCCTCGCCTGCCTCAGCCTCGCCAGACAAGGCGCGGGCGGCGACCTCAAGCGGCTCATCGCCTACTCCTCCGTCGGCCACATGGGCTTCGTCCTGCTCGGCATCTCGACGATGACCGCCACCGGCGTCAACGGCGCGCTCTTCGCCAACATCGCCCACGGCCTCATCACCGGCCTGTTGTTCTTCCTGGTCGGAGGCCTCAAGGACCGCTACGGCACCGCCGATCTCGACACCCTCGCCGGCGCGACAGGCGCGGCGCTCTACGGCCGTGCCCCGCGCCTCGGCGGCCTCCTCGCCTTCGCCGCCGTCGCCTCCCTGGGACTGCCGGGCCTCGCCGGGTTCTGGGGCGAGATGCTCGCGATGTTCGGCGCCTTCAGCCCCGCCGCGGGGCTGAGCCGCCCGGCGTTCCTCACGTACATGGCGATCGCCTGCTTCGGCACCCTGCTCACCGCCTCGTACCTGCTGCTCGTCGTACGCCGCGTCTGCATGGGCGTGAAGCCGAAGGAGGCGGCGGGAGCGGCCCCCTTCGCCGACGTCCAGAGTTACGAGATCGCCGCCTGGACCCCGCTCGTCGCCCTGACCGTCCTCGCCGGGCTGTGGCCCGCGATCCTCCTCGGCCTGTCCGATCCGGCCGTGCAGAAGCTTCTCGCAGGAGGCACGTCGTGATCGTGGCCGCTCAGAGCGCCCTCGGCGCCATCGAAGCCGCAAGCGCCGCAGCCCCCGTTGCCGGTGCCGCACAAGCGGCCGGTACGGTCCACGCCCCCGGCGGCGTCGCCGCGCTCGTCCAGTCCATCGACTGGCTCGCGATCGCACCGCCCACCCTCACCGCTCTGGTGGCGCTCGTCGTCCTGGTCGCCGACCTCTTCGTCCCCGACCACCGCAAGCGACTCCTCGGCGGCGTCGCCATCGCGGGCCTGGCCGGGGCGATACTCCTGCTCCTGCCGCTGCTCGACGGCGACCGCTCGACCTTCTGCCTCAGCGACGACTCCCAGGTGTGCAGCTACACCGCCGACCACTTCGCGCTCGTCATCCAGCTCCTCGTCCTCGGCGGCGCGCTGCTCACCGCGCTCCTCTCGCTCGACGCCCTCGACGACACCAAGGACGGCGACGCCCTTCCCGCCGGCGAGTACTGGTTCCTGCTGCTGTCCTCGGCGGCCGGCGCCGCCCTGCTGCCCGCCGCACGCGACCTCGCCACCCTCGTCGTCGCCCTCGAAGTCGCCTCCCTGCCCGCCTTCGCCCTGGTCGGGCTGAAGCGCGGCGACCGGCGCTCCTCGGAATCGGCGCTGAAGTTCTTCCTCTCCTCGGTCACGGCGACCGCCGTGATGCTGCTGGGCGTCAGCTTCGTGTACGCGGCCACCGGCACGCTCCACCTCGCGCAGATCGCCGCGAACCTCGACCACGTCCCCGGACAGCTCGACACGCTCGCCAAGGCGGGCGCGGCCCTCACCCTCGTCGGCTTCGCCTTCAAGACGGCGGCGGCGCCCTTCCACTTCTGGGTCCCCGACACCTATGTGGGCGCCCCGCTGCCCGTCGCCGCCTACCTGTCCGTCGTCAGCAAGGCGGTCGGCTTCTCGGGCCTCATCCTCGTCACCGTCCTCGCGTTCCGCCCGTACGCCGACGAGTGGGGTCCGGCCCTCGCCGTCCTCGCCGCGCTCACCATGAGCGTCGGCAATGTCGCCGCGCTACGGCAGTCGGCGACCCGCGCGCGCAGCGCCGTACGCCTGCTGGCCTGGTCGTCGGTGGCGCAGGCCGGGTATCTCCTGGTACCGATCGCCGCCGCCGGATACGCGGGCGGCGCCCGGATCGGCTCCACCGTGGCGTACGCCCTGATGTACGCCGTCGTGAACCTCGGCGCCTTCGCCGTCGCCGCCCTGGTCGCCCGTACGAAGCCGCTGAACCGGATCTCCGACTACCGGGGCCTCTACGCCCGCCGCCCGCTCGCCGCCCTCGCCCTGGGCTTCTTCCTGCTCTGCCTGGCGGGGCTGCCGCCCGGGATCATCGGCCTGTTCGCCAAGGTCACGGTCTTCTCGGCGGCCGTCGACGCGGGTCTCGGCTGGCTCGCCGTCATCATGGCCGTCAACGTCGTGATCGCGCTCTTCTACTACCTTCAGTGGACGACGGCCCTCTTCCGCTCCCCCGAGGCGGAAACCTCCGAAGCGGACACCCCCGAGGAGCAGCAGCGGGAGCAGGTCACGCACCGCGCCCCCGCCGCCCTCACCGCGGCCATCGTCCTGACGGCCGTCGCCGGCATCGTCCTGTCGGCCGCGCCCCAGATCGTGCTGCGCTTCGCCGACGTCAGCCTCTTCTGAGCGGGACGAGAGCTCCGGCCGTACCTCTCCCGCCGGAAGATTCACCACCCGTACGGCGTACGCGCCTGCCGGGTCGGCAGGGAACCCGTGCCCCCCGCCTGGCGTTGACCAGTACAGAAGGGTCCACTGGATGGTGGAGCACCAGAGCGAAGGGTTCCCCTGCCGCACGATTTGGAGGGCGTACCGTGCACCGCCGGCACAACGGGTTGAGGACTGCCGCACTCCTCGGGGGACTGTCCGCACTCATCATCGTCATCGGCAGTCTCTTCGGCCGCACAGGCCTGATCGTCGCGCTGCTCGTGGCCATCGGCACCAACGCGTACGCCTACTGGAACAGCGACAAGCTGGCCCTGCGCGCCATGCGGTCCCGTCCCGTCAGCGAATTCGAGGCACCCCAGCTCTACCGCATCGTCCGCGAGCTGTCGACGGCCGCCCGCCAGCCCATGCCCCAGCTCTACATCTCACCGACGCAGGCGCCCAACGCCTTCGCCACCGGACGCAACCCGCGCAACGCCGCAGTCTGCTGCACGGAGGGCATCCTCCAGATCCTGGACGAGCGCGAGCTGCGCGGCGTTCTCGGCCATGAGCTGAGCCATGTCTACAACCGCGACATCCTGATCTCGTCGATCGCCGGTGCGCTGGCCTCGGTGGTCATGTTCCTGGTGAATTTCGCCTGGCTCATCCCCATAGGCCGCTCCGACGACGAGGAGGGCCCCGGCCTCGTCGGCATGCTGATGGTGATGGTCCTGGGGCCCCTCGCGGCCTCGGTGATCCAGCTCGCGGTGAGCCGCTCCCGCGAGTACGAGGCCGACGCGTCGGGCGCCACCATCACCGGCGACCCGCTCGCTCTGGCGAGCGCGTTGCGCAAGCTGGACGCGGGTACGAAGCAGTTGCCGCTGCCACCCGAGCCGCGTATCGAGACCGCGAGCCACATGATGATCGCGAACCCTTTCCGGCAGGGGCAGGGATTCGCGAGACTGTTCTCCACGCACCCGCCGATGGCGGAGCGCATCGCCCGGCTCGAGCAGATGGCAGGTCGCCGCCCATGAAGACACTCCTCAACCTCATCTGGCTCGTCCTCTGCGGCTTCTGGATGTTCCTCGGTTATGTGCTGGCGGGCGCGGTGCTCTGCGTCACCATCATCGGAATCCCGTTCGGCGTCGCGGCCTTCCGTATCGGGATCTACGCCCTGTGGCCCTTCGGCTATACGGCGGTCGACCGCCAGGACGCCGGGGCGCCGTCCTGCGTGGGCAATGTCTTGTGGTTGGTCCTCGCCGGCTGGTGGCTGGCCCTCGGGCACATCTTCACCGGTATCGCGCTGTGCGTCACGATCATCGGAATTCCCCTGGGGATCGCCAACTTCAAGCTGATCCCCGTCTCGCTGATGCCCCTGGGCAAGGAGATCGTCCCGACGGACCAGCCTTTCGCCCCGCGCTGACCAGCGCGGAAGGGCCTGGCTCGCGCCGTGTCCCAGCGCTACGTGTATGCCCCACCGGATGCGGGGTAGCGGATCGTCGTCGAACCTCCGGCGCACCCCGGCCCGTGTGTCTTGTGCCGCACCCGGCCGAACCTCGCAACCGCCTTCCCTCTCCGCGGCGTCTCCGGGGGTAACAGGCACCACGGCGCGAAAGGCAGGACCCTGGCATGGGCATCATCAGTTGGATCATTCTCGGACTCATCGCAGGAGTCATCGCCAAGATCCTGCTTCCCGGCAAGGACCCGGGCGGACTGATCGGCACAACGATCATCGGGATCGTCGGAGCTTTCCTCGGCGGCTGGATTTCGGCCCGCTGGCTCGACCACCCCATCAACAAGAGCTTCTTCGACGGCCCCACCTGGCTCGCGGCCATCGGCGGAGCACTCGTCCTGCTCATCATCTACCGGCTGCTCTTCGGCAACTCCCGCTCGCGCCGCTGAACGTCTCCGCCGACGCCGGCCGGGCCAGGACCTAGCTCAGGCCGGTCTCGCGCAGCGTGATGTTCAGCCTGCCGCTGTTCATACCTGTCGCCGGGCCGGCCGTCCCCGGATACACCTTCGGAACCCCGTGATAGGCGAAGCGCGACGCCCCGCCGAAGACGAAGAGGTCCCCGGAGGACAGCTCCACATCCGTGTACGGCCGCCCCCGGCTCTCCGTATTGCCGAAGCGGAAGACACACGTGTCGCCGATGCTCAGGGACACCACCGGAGCACCGGACCGTTCGTCCTTGTCCTGGTGCATCCCCATCTTCGCCGCGCCCTCGTAGAAGTTGATCAGGGCGGTGTCGGGGGTGTACGAGGCGGCAGCGGCCGGGTCCCCGTACGCCTCGCTCAGCGCGGCCCGCCCCAACTCCACCAGCCAGCCGGGGAACTCGGCGACCGGTGCGCCGTTCACATCGTCGGCCGTACGCGTGTACCAGTACGGCTGCCAGTGCCAGCCCAGGCACACCGTCTGTACGGACATCACGCCGCCGCTCGGCAGCACCGTGTGCCGGATCGGTACGGGCTCGCGTGCCCAGCCACGGCAGACCTCCACCAACTCCCGCTGCCGTTCCTCCCCGAGCCACCCGGGCACATGCACGGCGCCGGGGGAGAGGACGGCGGGCGGCAGCGGAAAGAGCTCGCCGCTCATGACGCCGGCGTCCACTCCGTCGCCCCACCGGTCCGGGCGGGACGCGAGGCGCGGGCGACCCCGCCGGTCGCGCACGTGATCATCACCCGCTCCTCTCAGCCGTCCAGGACCCCTTGCCGGGACCGGGAACCCCTTGCAAGAACCCCTTGCAAGAGCCCCTTGCGGGGAGCCCCTGCCGGGAGCCCCGTGTTACGAGTCTGCCCCCGCCCGACCGGGGGGAGCCAGCCGAATTCCGACGTCACCCAGGGCGCCGGCGGCCGGCCGCGGGGGCGGAACCAGCGCTCCCGCGCTCCCGCCGCGCCCCCGCCCGTCCCCGTACCGCCGTGGTCACCGGTAGTTCACGAACTGCACGGCGAAGTCGAAGTCCTGCCCCTTCAGCAGCGAGATCACGGCTTGCAGGTCGTCACGGCTCTTCGAGCTGACCCGCAGCTCGTCGCCCTGCACCTGCGCCTTGATGCCCTTGGGGCCCTCGTCGCGGATGATCTTCGCGACCTTCTTGGCGTTGTCCTGGGAGATACCCTCCTCGATCGAGGCGAAGATCTTGTAGTCCTTGCCGGAGAGCTGCGGCTCGCCGGCCTCCAGCGCCTTCAGCGAGATCCCGCGCTTGATCAGCTTGGACTGGAAGACATCGAGGATCGCGGTGACCCTGTCCTCCGAGTTCGCCTGCATCACGATCTTCTCGCCGGACCAGTCGATCGAGGCCCCGACGTTCCTGAAGTCGTAGCGCTGGGAGATTTCCTTCGCGGCCTGGTTGAGGGCGTTGTCGACCTCCTGCCGCTCGACCTTCGAGACGATGTCGAAACTGGAGTCGGCCATGTCCTGTGGCTCCTTGTATCGGTTGTGTCGGTTTATCGGTTCTGATCGGGTGCTCATGGCGCCTGTGTCGCGTGCCCGTCACATGCCTGTCCACTGCTCGGGGCACGCCCGGGCTCCGCCGACCGCTGGCGTAAAGCCTAGCCACCCTCACCCACCCCGAGCGCTGCTCAATCGGGTGGCGGAGCACCCCCGGGGATCAGGTATTGTTTCCCTCGTTGCCACGGAGCACCGCCGAAGGCGGACCTTCACCGGCAGCGACATCCCATGGCGGTGTGCCCGAGTGGCCAATGGGAGCGGACTGTAAATCCGCCGGCTTAGCCTTCCCAGGTTCGAATCCTGGCGCCGCCACACGATACAGATGGCCCCTGATCCCCGTACGCGCGGATCAGGGGCCTCTTTGTGTGGCGCTCAGGGCGTTGCGGACCGTCAGGGGCGGGCGGGCCGACGGCAGTTGTCCGTCACGGGCGCAGGCGGCCGCCGTGCACTCCCGGTTGGTTGAGGTCCGCGAGCCGGAAGGCCAGTTCCGTCTCCCATTTCGCCGTGTCCGGTTCCACACGCGGGTCGGTGCGGTACGACTCCATCCGGCAGCCCCAGCGTTCCACGCCGTCCACCACGTTCATGTCCCACTCCAGGCCCTCGCCCGCCGCCCAGGCCAACAGCCGCCGCGTGGCGTCCAGCAGCCCGGCGGGAGAGCCGAGGTGCAGGACCGTCGCGTAATGGCCCGAAGGCAGTACCCCGTGCCGGACGTCGCCCTCCGGCGACGGCGGTGCGGACGGTCCCGGGGTGGCGGCGACCGGGACGCCGACCTCCACCTCCGACTCCGCCGCCATGTCGATGCCGACGTAGCGGAAGAACGGCGGCCCCGCGAACTCGAGCCCCTGGTCCACCGCCCAGCCGATGACCACCGGCACCTGATGGGCGACTTCGGCGAAGCCGCCCGGCGGGACCGATCTCAGGATCCCCACGTACGGCTGCTCGTCCCGCCGGACCACCGTCACAGGGCCCGGGTTTCCCGGCCGCTCACTCGTATCGTTCATGACAGCGAAGACCGGCCGGGGGCGCCGGAATCATCGGTCAGTCGCGGCATTTCTCACCGCGTCGGCCACCGGTACCGTCCCGCTGATCAGCTCCAGCGTCAGCCCGGCGGTCGACGGGGTCTCCAGCAACTCCGCCAGCACGGCCGCCACATCGTCACGCGGCACCGGACCGTGCCCGGTCGATTCGGCCAGGTTCACCAGACCCGTACCGGCGTCGTTCGTCAGGGATCCCGGCCGCAGGATGGTCCAGTCGAGTGCCCTCGACCGGATGTCGACATCCGCTGCGCCCTTCGCGCGCAGGTAGACGTCGAAGACCTCGTCGCCCTCGCGGTTCGGGTCCGCGCCCATCGAGGAGACGACGACATAGCGGCGTACGCCCGCGCGTTCGGCGGCATCGGCGAAGAGGACGGCCGCGCCCCTGTCCACCGTGTCCTTGCGTTCGGCGCCGCTGCTGCCGCCCGCGCCCGCGGCGAACACCAGGGCGTCCGCGCCCGCCAGCACGGCCGCGACCCCGTCGACGGAGGTCGACTCCAGGTCCAGGACGACCGGTTCGGCGCCCGCCGCCCGCAGGTCGTCCGCCTGCTCGGGCTTACGGATCACACCCGCGACCTCGTGTCCGCGCGCGGCGAGCAACCGCTCCAGCCGCAGCGCGATCTGACCATGTCCACCGGCGATCACAATTCGCATGCTCACGACCGTACGTCCACCGAGCCGTTCCCGCTCACGGGCACTCACGGACAGAGGCCGGCGCGTCCCTGCCTCGGCAGCTCCAGCACAGTGGCGCCCGCCGAGTCGCAGTACTCCCGCACGGCGCTGGTACGCGCCACCACCCGCCCCCGGTGGATGACGATCCTGCTGTACGCGAGTGACAGCGCGCTCGCGAGGCCCTCCCCGCGCACCGCCAGAAGTTCGGCGGGGAAGCCGGCCTCCACCCGCACCTCGGGCAGCCCCATCGCCGCCCGGGCCGCGCCGCTCACCGCGCCGTACGCGTCGTCCGCCCGCAGCCCGCCCAGCGTCGCCAGCAGATACGCGGCCTCCAGCGGGTCCCCGCGCCCCACCGGGTTCGATACGTCCCGCAGCGCCCCGCCGCCCGCGGCGACCCGTACCCCGGCCGACCTGAGCAGCCGTACGGGGGCGACTCCACGCCGCCGCGCGCCCCCGCAGCCGCCCTGCGGTAGCGAGACCACCGTCACATCCGCCGCCGCCAACTGGTCGGCGGCGCGTGCCGCCACAGCGTCCGGCAAATCCGCGAGCCCGGCGCAGGGCCCGAGCGTCACCCCCGCGCGCAGGCCGCCGGCCATCGCGGCG
>NZ_JTHL01000001.1:5677505-5682252 GCF_000818195.1 Streptomyces sp. 150FB
GTCCGTATGCAGATCGACGGGGCAGCCGTGCTCCGCCGCGAGGTCGAGCACCACCTCCACGTACCCGGCGGGGTCGGGATCGAGGTCGGGACAGCCGCCCACCACGGCCGCGCCCATCTTCAGCGCGTCCCGGAGCATCGCGCGCCCGTCGGCGCCCGCCGCACCGGTCAGCAGGCGCGGCACGGCCACGGCGGACAGGTCGGCGAGCCCGCGCAGCGAGCGCCGCGCCCGGAGCACGGCCTCCAGCGGTCCCAGCCCCTGCGCGTCCCCGATCCGTACGTGCGACCGCAGCGCGGTCGCACCGTGCCCCAGTTGCAGCAGGGCAGCCTCGGTGGCCCGGCGCCGTACGTCGTCCGGGGCGTACGACACGGGGCCGCCGTCGTCCGGGAGTACGCCGGGAGCGGTGAGCGCGGTGTCGCTGTGGGCGTGCGGTTCGGCGGGGGCGGGGAGCAGCAGATAGCCGGTCAGATCCAGCCGGGAGCCACTGGGGGTGAGGCTGCCCGCCGTGCCCACGGCCTCGATCCGGCCGCCCCGCAGCCGTACGTCGACGGTCCGGCCGTCGGTGAGGCGTGCCCCGCCGAGGACGAGCGCGGTGGCGCCGTCGGTGGCCCCGTCGGGCGGCTGTGGGTGGCTGTCGGGCATCGCGCTCCTGGTGGGGGCTCCGGCGGGTCCGTGGCGGTCCGTGGTCGCTTCGTGGCGGGCCCGGGGTGGCAGGTCCGGGCTGGCAGGTCCGGGGTGTGCAAGATCACGTCGCGTGCGTCGAGCGTAGATCCGCCGTGTGTGCTCTTCGGGGAGGAGCCGAATAGTCATATCGGCGCGGCCGACACTGCCCGGCACTGCCCGGCACGCGTCCCCACGTACCGCCGGAATGTGCCAGGTATGTCCCGGTGTGTACCGGGTACGCCCCCGGCGTATGTGACCCCTGTGGCGCCCGGAACCAACGCCCGGCGGGAGCCCGGGAAGTGGCATGGAAACGGATTTGGGCGATCGGTGGGCGACCGTGTAATGTCTTCATCGCTCGCCCCAATAGCTCAGTCGGTAGAGCGTCTCCATGGTAAGGAGAAGGTCTACGGTTCGATTCCGTATTGGGGCTCCGGTGTTCGGTGATCCTCGCCTCCGGGCGAGGAGATCCAACATCGAAGCGGTGTAGCTCAGTCGGTAGAGCAAGCGGCTCATAATCGCTGTGTCACCGGTTCAAGTCCGGTCACCGCTACAGACAGTAGCCGATTGCAGGGTCTGTCCTTCGATCGGCTACTCTTTTTTGCGTTCATCTATTTCCTGTTCATCCGTTCATCCGTCCGTCCAAGGAGCACTCACGTGGCTGCCACCGACGTCCGCCCGAAGATCACGCTGGCCTGCGTGGAGTGCAAGGAGCGGAACTACATCACCAAGAAGAACCGGCGTAACAACCCGGACCGTCTTGAGATGAAGAAGCACTGCCCGCGCTGCAACTCGCACACCGCGCACCGCGAAACCCGCTGAATCAGGCTCGTCTGCGAGGCCGTCCCCACATGGGGACGGCCTCGCGTCGTTTGTTGTGGTCAATCCATCAGGAGGGAACGAGATCATGGCGCTCGACCAGTCCTTCGTGGGGCGTAGCTACCCGCCCACCGAGCCGTACGAGGTCGGCAGGGAGAAGATCCGTGAGTTCGCCGAGGCCGTGGGCGATCCCAACCCGGCGTACACCGACCGGGAGGCCGCGAAGGCTCTCGGGTACTCCGATGTGATCGCCCCGCCGACCTTCCCCTTCGCCATCACGTTCAAGGCGGCGGGTGACGTCATCGCCGATCCGCAGCTCGGTCTGGACTTCAGCCGGGTGGTGCACGGCGACCAGAAGTTCTCGTACACCCGGCCGGTACGGGCCGGTGACCGGCTGGTCGTCACCTCGACCATCGAGGCGATCAAGTCCCTCGCCGGGAACGACATCATCGACGTCCGCGGCGATGTGCACGACGAGTCGGGCGAGCATGTGGTGACCGCGTGGACCAAGCTGGTGGCGCGCGGCGCCGAAGAGGAGTGAGAACGGTGACTGCGAAGATCGACTACGCCGGCGTCGAGGTCGGTACGGAGCTGCCGGCCCGGACCTTCCAGGCCACCCGCGCCACGCTGGTGGCGTACGCGGGCGCCTCCGGCGACTTCAACCCGATCCACTGGAACGAGAAGTTCGCCAAAGAGGTCGGCCTGCCCGACGTCATCGCCCACGGCATGTTCACCATGGCCGAGGCGATCCGGGTGGTGACCGACTGGGTTGGCGATCCGGGGGCCGTCGTCGAGTACGGCGTGCGCTTCACCAAGCCCGTCGTGGTGCCCAACGACGACCAGGGCGCGCTGATCGAGGTCAGCGCCAAGGTCGCGGCCAAACTGGACGACAACCGGGTCCGGGTGGACCTCACGGCCATGAACGAGGGCCGCAAGGTGCTGGGCATGTCCCGCGCCGTCGTACGTCTGGCCTGAGGCTCTGTAAGGGGTACCCGCCATGGCGGGCAGCCCCTTACTGCGCTTGACATGGTTAGTGATTGACCAATAACCTTTTCGTATGGTCAGGATGAGCGCGGAAGAGCGCCGGGAAAGTGTTGTGCGAGCGGCGATCGGCGAGTTCTCGCGCACCGGCTACCACGGCACGTCCACCGAGGTGATCGCCCGCCGCGTCGGCGTCTCGCAGCCATATCTCTTCCGCCTCTACGCGAACAAGCAGGCCATCTTCCTCGCCGCGTCCGAGCGCTGCCTCGCCGAGACCACCCGTGTCATGGAGAAGGCGTCCGAAGGGCTGAGCGGTGACGAGGCCCTCGACGCCATGAGCGACGCGTACCAGAAGCTCATCGCCGAGGACCCCGACAAGCTGCTGATGCAGATGCAGATGTACGTCGCGGTGGCGGCCGCCGAGGCGGCCGGGGACCACTCCTTCGGTGAGTCGGTGCGAGCCGGCTGGATGGAGCTCTGGGACACGGTCCGTCTCGCCCTTGGTGCGGACGTCGACGAGAGCACGAAATTCATGGCCTACGGGATGCTGATCAACACGCTCGTCTCGATGGGTTTCGCGCCGGACCACCGTGTCTGGGTCGGCTTCGAGAAATCGGATCAAGGCCCGAAGTGCTGAGGGTCCGGTAACAGGTGCGGTCCTGGTGGACCGCACCTGTGTGCCTGAGAAAGTTAGTAATCGATAGCTAATCAAGATCGAGCAGGGGGAGAACGATGAACCAGCCGAACCCGTCCAGCCGCCCACCCACTCCGGGCGCCTCCAGCGCCGTCTGGGTCCTTGTCATCACCGGCCTCGCCGGTTTTATGGCGGCCCTCGACAACCTCGTCGTCACCACCGCGCTGCCCTCCATCCGCAAGGATCTCGGCGGCGCGCTCGAAGACCTGGAATGGACGGTCAACGCCTATACGCTGACTTTTGCCGTTCTCCTCATGTTCGGCGCGGCACTCGGCGACCGGTTCGGGCGCCGGCGGCTCTTCATCATCGGCCTCATGGTCTTCACCACCGCCTCGGCGGCCGCCGCCCTCGCGCCCGGCATCAACGCCCTGATCGCCGCACGCGCCATCCAGGGGATCGGCGCCGCGATCATGCTGCCGCTCACCCTGACCCTCCTCACCGCCGCCGTACCCGCCGCCAAACGCGGCGCCTACCTCGGCATATTCGGCGCGGTGACCGGCCTGGCCGTCGCCTGCGGCCCGCTTGTCGGCGGCACACTCACCGAGCACTTCTCCTGGTCGTGGATCTTCTGGCTGAACGTCCCGATCGGCATCGTCCTGCTGCCGCTCGCCCGGCTGCGCCTGCGCGAATCCCACGCACCCGATGCCCGGCTCGACGTCCCCGGCACCGTCCTGATCAGCGCCGGCCTCTTCGGCATCGTCTACGCCCTGGTCAACGCCAACTCCGACGGCTGGACCAGCGGCACCGTACTGACCGGCCTCATAGCCGGCGCGGCCCTGCTCGCCGGCTTCGTCCGCCACAGCAGCGTCCGGCCCGACGCGATGCTGCCCATGCGGCTGTTCAAGAACCGGGGCTTCGCCGGCATCAACGCGGCGAGCCTGCTGATGTACCTCGGCATGTTCGGCTCGATCTTCCTGCTGAGCCAGTTCCTCCAGAGCGTCGTCGGCTACTCGCCCACCGAAGCGGGCCTGCGGATGCTCCCCTGGACCGCGATGCCGCTGATCGTCTCGCCGCTCGCCGGGCTGCTCTCCGACCGGATCGGCGGCCGTCCCGTGGTCGTCGCCGGACTGGCGTTCCAAGCCGTGGGCCTCGGGCTGTTCGCCCTCGTCCTCGACCCCGGCATGTCGTACGGGACCCAGCTCCCCGGCCTGATCATCAGCGGCATCGGTATGGGCCTGTACTTCGCCCCCGCCGCCAATCTGGTCATGTCCAGCGTCCGGCCGGGCGAGCAGGGCATCGCCTCCGGCGCGAACAACGCGCTCCGCGAGGTCGGCGGAGCCCTCGGCGTCGCCGTCCTCGGCGCGGTCTTCGCCGCCCGGGGCGGCTACGGCACGGCCGACACCTTCGTCGACGGCACCGTTCCCGCCCTCTGGATCGGCGCCGCGCTCGTAGGGCTCGGAGCGCTGACCGCGCTCCTCATCCCCGGCCGTGGCACCCGGCGGACGGAAGCGGCCGACGGCGCGGCGGACGCGGCGGACGCGACAGACGCCGCTGACGAGCGCCAGTCGGCCACGGTCTGACCGGCACCGCCCGACCGGCACCCTCCGACCAGCAGCTCGTACGGTCGCTTCCCGTGGCGGGATTCCCGCCACG
>NZ_JTHL01000001.1:5683166-5684277 GCF_000818195.1 Streptomyces sp. 150FB
GAAGCGACCGTAGTCTTGTCCCCGTGCAGGAACTCCAGGACGCCCCCCTCGCCCCCCTGACCACCTTCCGCCTCGGCGGCCCGGCGGCCCGCCTCCTCACGGCCACCACCGACGACGAGGTGATCGCCGCCGTACGGGAGGCCGACACCGCCGGTACGCCGCTGCTGATCATCGGTGGCGGCAGCAATCTCGTCATCGGGGACAAGGGCTTCGACGGCACGGCCCTGCACATCGCCACCACCGGCTTCCGCCTCGAAGACAGCACTCTCGAACTCGCCGCGGGGGAGATCTGGACCGACGCCGTCGCCCGCGCGGTCGAAGCGGGGCTCGCGGGCATCGAATGCCTCGCCGGCATCCCCGGCTCGGCGGGCGCCACGCCGATCCAGAACGTCGGCGCGTACGGCCAGGAGGTGTCGAGCACCATCACGGAGGTCGTCGCCTACGACCGCACCACCGGCGCGCCCGTCACACTCACGAACGCCGAGTGCGCCTTCTCGTACCGCCACAGTCGTTTCAAGGAACACCCGGAGCGATACGTCGTGCTGCGCGTCCGGTTCGGCCTTGAGGACGCAGGGGGGCTCTCCGCCCCGATCCGGTACGCCGAGACAGCACGCGCCCTCGGCGTCGAGGCCGGCGACCGCGTCCCCGCGGCGGCGGCGCGCGAGACCGTCCTCGCGCTGCGCGCGGGCAAGGGCATGGTCCTGGACCCGGAGGACCACGACACCTGGTCGGCGGGGTCCTTCTTCACCAACCCGATCCTCACCGAGCGGGAGTACGCCGGCTTCCTGGCCCGCGCGCGGGCGCGTCTCGGCGAAGCGGTGACGCCGCCCGCGTTCCCGGCGGGGGAGGGGCGGACGAAGACCTCGGCCGCCTGGCTGATCGACAAGGCCGGCTTCACCAAGGGATACGGCTCGGGCCCGGCCCGTATCTCCACCAAGCACACCCTCGCCCTCACCAACAGGGGCGAGGCGACGACCGACGATCTGCTCGCCCTCGCGCGCGAAGTGGTCGCCGGAGTGCGCGACGCCTTCGGGATCACGCTGGTCAACGAGCCGGTGACGGTCGGCGCCAGCCTCTGACGACGCGGCCCCACAGCCTGCCCGCCCTGCCC
>NZ_JTHL01000001.1:5685489-5714023 GCF_000818195.1 Streptomyces sp. 150FB
CCGGGCGCGCCGACCAGCCAGGTGTCGATCTCCGTCAGCAGCCCCTTGGCGACCTGTTCGGGCGCGGCCGATCCCCGTACGGACTGGCGCGCCAGCTCCGCCAGCTCGGTGTCGCTGAAACCCTGGTGACGGCGCGCCAGTTCGTACTGCGCCGCCAGCCGGGAGCCGAACAGCAACGGGTCGTCGGCGCCCAGCGCCATCGGGACACCCGCGTCGAACAGCGTCCGCAGCGGTACGTCCTCGGGCTTCTCGTAGACGCCGAGGGCCACGTTCGACGCCGGGCAGACCTCGCAGGTCACGCCCCGGTCGGCGAGCCGGCGCAGCAGCTTCGGGTCCTCGGCGGCCCGCACGCCGTGGCCGACACGCGTCGCGCGCAGATCGTCCAGACAGTCGCGTACGGAAGTGGGCCCGTTCAGCTCGCCGCCGTGCGGCGCCGCCAGCAGCCCGCCGCTCCGCGCGATCGCGAACGCCCGGTCGAAGTCCCTGGCCATGCCGCGGCGCTCGTCGTTCGAGAGCCCGAAGCCGACGACGCCCCGGTCCGCGTACCGCACGGCCAGCCGCGCCAGGGTCCTGGCCTCCAGCGGGTGCTTCATACGGTTCGCGGCGACGATCACACGCATACCGAGCCCGGTCGCCCTGGACGCGCTCTCCACTGCGTCCAGGATGATCTCCAGCGCCGGGATCAGGCCGCCGAGCGTGGGGGCGTACGAGGTCGGGTCGACCTGGATCTCCAGCCAGCGCGAGCCGTCCCGTACGTCCTCCTCGGCGGCCTCACGCACCAGCCGCTGGATGTCCTCGGGCGTTCGCAGACAGGACCGGGCGATGTCGTAGAGGCGCTGGAAGCGGAACCAGCCGCGCTCGTCGGTGGCGCGCAGCTTCGGTGGCTCGCCTCCGGTCAGCGCCTCGGGAAGGTGGACGCCGTACTTCTCGGCCAGCTCCAGCAGCGTCGTGGGCCGCATCGAACCGGTGAAATGCAGGTGCAGGTGGGCCTTGGGCAACGTACTGAGGTCGCGCGGGCGGGTGGTGCTCTCCATTGCTAGATCCTGCCGTACGAAAAGGCCTGGCGGGACCCCCTCCCTCCTTCGAGTTGATCCCGAACGAAGAAACGGGCCCCCGGCCGGAGGCCGGAAGCCCGCTCCACGGAGCAAGGGTGAGCGATGAGTCACATGGATCGGTGGTCAGTCCTTCGCCTCGGCCAGCAGCTTCTGCATCCGTGCGACGCCCTCCGCCAGGTCCTCGTCGCCGAGCGCGTACGACAGCCGCAGGTAGCCGGGCGTACCGAAGGCGTCACCCGGGACTACCGCGACCTCGACCTCGTCCAGGATCAGCGCGGCCAGCTCGACCGACGACTGCGGGCGCTGCCCCCGGATCTCCTTGCCCAGCAGGGCCTTCACCGAGGGGTACGCGTAGAAGGCACCCTCGGGCTCCGGGCAGACGACGCCGTCGATCTCGTTGAGCATCCGGACGATCGTCCGGCGGCGGCGGTCGAAGGCCGAGCGCATCTCGGCGACCGCGGCCAGGTCACCGGAGACCGCGGCGATCGCGGCGGCCTGGGAGACATTCGCGACATTGGACGTGGCGTGCGACTGCATGTTGGTCGCTGCCTTGACGACGTCCTTGGGGCCGACGATCCAGCCCACGCGCCAGCCGGTCATCGCGTAGGTCTTGGCGACGCCGTTGACGACGAGGCACTTGTCACGCAGCTCGGGCACCACGGCCGGCATCGAAGTGAAGACGGTGTCGCCGTACACGAGGTGCTCGTAGATCTCGTCCGTGAGCACCCACAGGCCGTGCTCGACGGCCCAGCGGCCGATGGCCTCGGTCTGAGCCCTGCTGTAGACGGCGCCGGTCGGGTTGGACGGGGAGACGAAGACGACGACCTTCGTACGCTCCGTACGGGCCGCCTCCAACTGCTCGACGGAGACGCGGTAGCCGGTGGTCTCGTCGGCCACGACGTCGACCGGGACACCGCCCGCGAGCCGGATCGACTCCGGGTACGTCGTCCAGTAGGGGGCCGGGACGATGACCTCGTCGCCCGGGTCGAGGACGGCGGCGAACGCCTCGTAGATCGCCTGCTTACCGCCGTTGGTCACCAGGATCTGCGCGGCCTCCACCTCGTAACCGGAGTCGCGCAGTGTCTTCGCGGCGATGGCGGCCTTGAGTTCGGGGAGCCCGCCGGCCGGCGTGTAGCGGTGGTACTTGGTGTTGCGGCAGGCCTCGACAGCGGCCTCGACGATGTAGTCGGGCGTAGGGAAGTCGGGTTCGCCCGCGCCGAAGCCGATCACCGGACGCCCGGCGGCCTTGAGGGCCTTGGCCTTGGCGTCGACGGCGAGGGTCGCGGACTCGGAGATCGCGCCGATGCGCGCGGATACCCGGCGCTCGGTGGGAGAGGTTGCAGGGCTCATGCGGCCCATGGTCCCAGACCCGAAACGTCCCCGGCACACAGGTTTCGCTCCCTGGACACATAAAGGGACGGGGGGAGGAACGATCGGGGGGACCGTATCCCTGAGGCGCTTCCGGCCTTAGCTGTTCGACGTCGGGCCCCGGACCACGTACACTCACTCGTCGTTGGGCCTCACCAGCCACGTCCGAGCGACGCACTCCGTGCGTCCGGTCGGATGCGGTAGGTTGGGGAAAGCACAAAGGGTCGTAGCTCAATTGGTAGAGCACTGGTCTCCAAAACCAGCGGTTGGGGGTTCAATTCCCTCCGGCCCTGCTACACACACCTTCGCCAGGATGTGTGCGCATGTACGTATATTCACTGCATCGCCGTGCGGCTCCCCCGGGCGCGGCATGGTCACGACCCGGAATCAGGTGAGAGAGCGTGACGGACGCCGTGGGCTCCATCGACAAGCCTGATGCCGACGATGACTCCGCCGACGAGTCGGCGGAGTCCAAGAAGCCCCGTAAGGGTGGGAAGCGCGGTAAGAAGGGCCCGTTCGGCCGTCTCGCGCTCTTCTACCGTCAGATTGTCGCAGAGCTGCGCAAGGTCGTCTGGCCGACTCGCAACCAGCTAACGACGTACACCACAGTCGTGATTGTCTTTGTTGTCATCATGATCGGTCTGGTGACCGTGATTGACTATGGCTTCAACCAAGCGATCAAGTACGTATTCGGCTGATCCCGCGAGGGCGCCCGACGAGGCGCCCCTTTCGCGTGTTCCACCCATTTAGCCAGGAAGAAGCAGCCACCGTGTCTGACCCGAACCTGAACGACGCCCGCGAGTCGGTGGAGTCCCTGGAGGACGAGACCGACATCGTCGAGGCGGCGGACGCTGTCGAGCCAGACCAGGCCGAAGCCGCTGACGCCGCCGCGGAGTCGGCCGAAGAGGCCGCCGTCCACGCGGATGTCACCTCTGAGGCGGACGAGACCGAAGCTGCTGAGGCCGTGAGTGAAGCGGCCGCCGAGGCGGACGCGGACGACGACGTCGACGACACCGAAGCCGCCGCCGAGGGCGACGACGACGAAGCCGCCGCCGAGGCGACCGATGACGGTGACACGGACGACGCCGAGCCCGCCCCCGCTGTCGACCCGGTCGAGGCCCTCCGCGAGGAGCTTCGCGGCCTGCCGGGCGAGTGGTACGTGATCCACACCTACGCCGGCTATGAGAAGCGCGTGAAGGCCAACCTGGAGCAGCGCGCCGTCTCGCTCAACGTCGAGGACTTCATCTACTCGGCCGAGGTGCCCGAGGAAGAGATCGTCCAGATCAAGAACGGCGAGCGCAAGAACGTACGCCAGAACAAGCTTCCGGGATACGTCCTGGTGCGCATGGACCTGACGAACGAGTCCTGGGGTGTCGTTCGTAACACCCCCGGCGTCACCGGCTTCGTGGGCAACGCGTACGACCCGTACCCGCTGACCCTGGACGAGATCGTCAAGATGCTCGCTCCGGAGGCCGAGGAGAAGGCCGCGCGTGAGGCCGCCGAGGCCGAGGGCAAGCCGATGCCGTCCCGCAAGGTCGAGGTCCAGGTGCTGGACTTCGAGGTGGGCGACTCGGTCACCGTCACCGACGGCCCGTTCGCGACCCTCCAGGCGACGATCAACGAGATCAACGCGGACTCGAAGAAGGTCAAGGGTCTCGTCGAGATCTTCGGCCGCGAGACCCCGGTCGAGCTGAGCTTCGACCAGATCCAGAAGAACTGAGCGCCGAGCGCTCCCGTTCTTCTGGAACTACAGCTTCCGACCAGGTCAGATCGGCTTCCACAGCCGGTCTGACCTGTCGGTTTTCAGCCCCGCACCCTTACCCGTTATCGTTGTGCGGTATGCCTCCATCCGGATGACCGGGCGGAGGGCGGAAAACTCTCAACTGGACCCGGAGAGAGCAATGCCTCCCAAGAAGAAGAAGATCACGGGGCTCATCAAGCTCCAGATCAATGCCGGCGCGGCCAACCCGGCTCCGCCGGTCGGCCCCGCGCTGGGTCAGCACGGCGTCAACATCATGGAGTTCTGCAAGGCCTACAACGCCGCGACCGAGTCGCAGCGTGGCATGGTCGTGCCGGTGGAGATCACGGTCTACGACGACCGCTCCTTCACCTTCATCACCAAGACTCCGCCGGCCGCCAAGCTGATCCTCAAGGCCGCAGGCGTGGACAAGGGCTCCGGCGAGCCGCACGTCAAGAAGGTCGCCAAGCTGACGCGCGACCAGGTGCGGGACATCGCCACGACCAAGATGCCCGACCTGAACGCCAACGACCTGGCTGCCGCCGAGAAGATCATCTCCGGCACCGCTCGTTCGATGGGCATCACGGTCGAGGGCTGATTTCAGCCCGCACGTCTCAGTGCCCGCACCTCTGAGTGCCCGTACGTCTGAGTGGGAGGGCCATGCGCGGCCCGGACCACGAACTCCACACCTGATGAACCACAGGAGAACGCAGTGAAGCGCAGCAAGTCTCTCCGCAGCGCGGACGCGAAGATCGACTCGGAGCGTAATTACGCCCCGCTCGAGGCCGTCCGTCTCGCCAAGGACACCAACACCGCCAAGTTCGACGGCACCGTCGAGGTCGCCATGCGTCTGGGCGTAGACCCCCGCAAGGCGGACCAGATGGTCCGTGGCACCGTGAACCTTCCGCACGGCACCGGTAAGACCGCCCGGGTCCTGGTCTTCGCGACCGGTGACCGTGCCGAGGCAGCGCGTGCCGCGGGCGCCGACATCGTCGGCTCCGACGAGCTGATCGACGAGGTCCAGAAGGGCCGTCTCGACTTCGACGCCGTCGTCGCCACCCCGGACCTCATGGGCAAGGTCGGCCGCCTCGGCCGTGTCCTCGGCCCGCGTGGTCTGATGCCGAACCCCAAGACCGGTACGGTCACCCCCGATGTCGTGAAGGCTGTCAACGACATCAAGGGCGGCAAGATCGAGTTCCGCGTCGACAAGCACTCGAACCTGCACTTCATCATCGGCAAGGTCTCCTTCGACGAGACGAAGCTGGTCGAGAACTACGCGGCGGCGCTGGACGAGATCCTCCGTCTGAAGCCGTCCGCAGCGAAGGGCCGCTACATCAAGAAGGCGACCCTCGCGACGACGATGGGCCCCGGCATCCCGCTGGACGCCAACCGCACCCGCAACCTCCTCGTCGAGGAAGACCCGGCCGCCGTCTGACGCTGACGGCACCCACGGGTCGCGCGTAAGCGGCACTCGTACGCACACCGAAAGCCGGTCCCCGCACCTCACCTGAGGTGCGGGGACCGGCTTTTTGAATTCTTGAAGGGCGCACGTATGCGCTAACGTCTGATCTTCGACCGGCCCAGTCGGCGCCGGGGGGTAGTGACACATCAAAGTCACAGATCAACATCACAAATCTGGGGTGGGGACATGCGCACGTCCATGTGGAGACGCGGAGCCGTTTCGTTGATATCGGTGGCCGTCGTGGTCGGCGTCGCCGGCTGTAACAGCGGCGACGACACGAAGACGAACGGAGCGCCCAAGCCCGCCAAGGCCGCGACCGTCTCGACGCCCGTCCAGGCGCTCAGCGCGGCCGTCAAGAAGCTGTCATCCGTCAAGTCCGCAAAGTTCGACATGAGCATGTCGGTGCCGGTGCCCAAGGGCACGGCGGGTGCTGACGCCGACGGCACGAAGACCGTGAAGACCTCCGGTCGTATCGGCTGGAACCCCACGACGGCGGAAATGAACATGGATACCGCGTCCCTCGGCCTCGGCGACACCGGCCAGAGTGAGAAGATCTCCGTGATCCTGGCCGACGGTGTGGTGTACGTGGACATGGGAGCGGACGCCGCCAAGGAGATGGACGGCAAGCGGTGGATGAAGATCGACGTCGCCGCCCTCGCCAAGGAGCAGGGCGGCGAGGCGGCGGGCAGCGCGATCGGCGACAGTCTGCAGAGTTCCAACCAGGACCCCGCCCAGCAGCTCAAGCTGCTGCTCGACTCGCCGGGCGTGAAGCGTGTCGGTGCCGAGAAGGTCGACGGCGTGCGGACTCAGCACTACAAGGGCGCGCTCGACCTCGACCAGCTCGTGGACGCCAGCGCCTCGGCGGAGCACCTCACCGCCGCGAAGCGCGCGCAGCTCTCGGACACGCTGCGTAAGAGCGGCCTGAAGTCGGAGAGCTTCGACATCTGGGTCAACGACAGCAGCTATCCGGTGCAGGTGGAGGTCTCGGAGGTCGTGGCGGCAGGTGTCATCAAGACGAGCCTGCACTACTCGGACTACTCGTCGACCGCTTCCGTGGCCAAGCCGCCGGCCGACAGCGAGACCCTCAGCCTTCAGGACGTGATGAAGGCGGCCCAGGGGGCGTCCGACGGCGGAAAGGGCGCCTGACCCTTCCGGGCGGGCCGCCTTACCCGGATTTGCCTGCCGTACACGTACTCACGTAGTCTTCCACCGAAGCCAAAGACCGCTGGTCGTTGCCGTGTCCTCCTACAGAGGACGCGGTGGCCGAAGGATCCGCTGGGTGCGGACGACCTGCGCAGGTGATCGTGGACAGTTCCCGGACTTTGTCCGGTCGAGCTACGCCCCGCGCTCCTGCGCCGGGGCGTTTTTTTCGTACCCGGTCCCTTCTGAGCGGTCCTCATCACCCGGAAGGAGGCCGACGCTCATGGCAAGGCCCGACAAGGCTGCCGCGGTAGCCGAGCTCACGGACAAGTTCCGCAGCTCGAACGCCGCCGTGCTGACCGAGTACCGGGGCCTCACCGTGGCGCAGCTCAAGGAGCTGCGTCGTTCCCTCGGTGAGAACGCCCAGTACGCCGTGGTGAAGAACACGCTGACCAAGATCGCGGCCAACGAGGCCGGGATCAACTTGCTGGACGACCTGTTCTCGGGTCCCACGGCAGTTGCCTTCGTCACCGGTGACCCGGTGGAGTCGGCGAAGGGTCTTCGTGACTTCGCCAAGGACAACCCCAACCTCGTCATCAAGGGCGGTGTCCTTGACGGCAAGGCGCTGTCCGCCGACGAGATCAAGAAGCTCGCGGACCTCGAGTCCCGCGAGGTTCTGCTCGCCAAGCTGGCCGGTGGCCTGAAGGCGTCCATGGCCAAGGCCGCGGCGACTTTCCAGGCTCCGCTCACGGAGTTCGTCCGCACCGCGGAAGCACTTCGCGCCAAGGTCGAGCAGGGCGGTGCCGGTACGCCGGATCCCGCCGAGGCCGACGCCGAATAGTTCCGGCCGTCGTGTCACAGCGGGCCCGTACGCCCGCCTCCATATACATCCGGCACCTGCCGAAATAGTGGAAGGACGCCATCATGGCGAAGCTGTCCCAGGACGAGCTGCTCGCGCAGTTCGAGACCCTGACCCTCATCGAGCTTTCCGAGTTCGTGAAGGCCTTCGAGGAGAAGTTCGACGTCAAGGCCGCCGCCCCGGTCGCCGCCGCTGCCGCCGGTGGCGCTGCCGCCGTCGCCGAGGCCCCGGAGGAGCAGGACGAGTTCGACGTCATCCTCACCGGTGCCGGCGAGAAGAAGATCCAGGTCATCAAGGTCGTGCGTGAGCTGACCTCGCTGGGTCTCAAGGAGGCCAAGGACCTCGTGGACGGCGCCCCGAAGCCCGTCCTGGAGAAGGTCAGCAAGGAGCAGGCGGAGAAGGGTGCCGAGTCCCTCAAGACCGCCGGCGCTTCCGTCGAGGTCAAGTAACTCCCACGAGCCCGCCACCGTACGCCGGAGGCTCCCTCCGGGCCTGTGGGGCCCCAGGGGCCCTCAGGCGGCCGTACAAGGCGGTCTCGGCGCCGTGAGGCGCGGTTCTACACGAAGGGCGATCACCCAGTCGGGTGGTCGCCCTTCGGCGTATCCGCAGGGGGCCCTTGCCCTCCTGCCGTCGGCGAGTATCGTGATCATCGCCGTGCTCCCGTACGCCCAGGGGCATCCCTCCGGGGTGCCGGGGCCTTGACGAACCGCACGCAGCGCGCAATTCTCAGGACGCGTCGTCACAATCGATCCGGATCCGAGGCATGGATCGATGGCGAACAGGGCAGTATCGATGTGCGCCTACGGCGCGAGGCTTGCCGCAGTTGAGACAAGGGTGTTGAGAACAACGAGGGTCTCCAAAAACCCGCTCTGGACATCAGTGTGCCAAGTGGCTACACTGACCCTTTGCGCTGCCTGTTAGCTGCTCCCTGCCCGTCACCAGGGGCACCCCCTCGTATGGACACCGGTGATCGACAGCCCTGATCTGGGCTTTCCCTCCCTGTGCCCCGCTTGGGACCGGTACGCGCGTAGTGAGTCCGAGCCCTCGGAAGGACCCCCTCTTGGCCGCCTCGCGCAACGCCTCGACCACGAATATGAACAACGGCGCCAGCACCGCCCCGCTGCGCATCTCCTTTGCAAAAATCAAGGAGCCCCTCGAGGTTCCGAACCTCCTGGCGCTGCAGACCGAGAGCTTTGACTGGCTGCTCGGTAACGCCGCTTGGAAGGCTCGTGTCGAGGCGGCTCTCGAGAACGGACAGGACGTCCCCAGGAAGTCAGGTCTGGAGGAGATCTTCGAGGAGATCTCTCCGATCGAGGACTTCTCCGGGTCGATGTCGCTGACCTTCCGCGATCACCGCTTCGAGCCTCCCAAGAATTCGATCGACGAGTGCAAGGAGCGCGACTTCACGTTCGCGGCACCTCTCTTCGTCACAGCCGAGTTCACCAACAACGAGACCGGCGAGATCAAGTCCCAGACGGTGTTCATGGGCGATTTCCCGCTCATGACCAACAAGGGCACCTTCGTCATCAACGGCACCGAGCGTGTCGTGGTGTCCCAACTGGTGCGCTCGCCGGGTGTCTACTTCGACTCCTCCATCGACAAGACGTCCGACAAGGACATCTTCTCCTCCAAGATCATCCCTTCCCGGGGTGCCTGGCTGGAGATGGAGATCGACAAGCGCGACATGGTCGGTGTCCGTATCGACCGCAAGCGCAAGCAGTCCGTGACCGTCCTCCTCAAGGCTCTCGGTTGGACGACCGAGCAGATCCTGGAGGAGTTCGGCGAGTACGAGTCGATGCGCGCCACCCTGGAGAAGGACCACACCCAGGGCCAGGACGACGCACTGCTCGACATCTACCGCAAGCTCCGTCCGGGCGAGCCCCCGACGCGCGAAGCGGCCCAGACGCTGCTCGAGAACCTCTACTTCAACCCGAAGCGCTACGACCTCGCCAAGGTCGGCCGCTACAAGGTGAACAAGAAGCTCGGCGCCGAAGAGCCGCTGGACGCCGGTGTGCTCACCACCGACGACATCATCGCCACCATCAAGTACCTCGTGAAGCTCCACGCGGGCGAGACCGAGACGGTCGGCGAGAGCGGCACCACGATCGTCGTCGAGACCGACGACATCGACCACTTCGGCAACCGCCGTCTGCGCAACGTCGGCGAGCTCATCCAGAACCAGGTCCGTACGGGCCTGGCGAGGATGGAGCGCGTCGTGCGTGAGCGCATGACGACCCAGGACGTCGAGGCGATCACGCCGCAGACCCTGATCAACATCCGGCCGGTCGTCGCCTCCATCAAGGAGTTCTTCGGCACCAGCCAGCTCTCCCAGTTCATGGACCAGAACAACCCGCTGTCGGGTCTGACCCACAAGCGCCGCCTGTCGGCGCTGGGCCCCGGCGGTCTGTCCCGTGAGCGGGCCGGCTTCGAGGTCCGTGACGTTCACCCGTCGCACTACGGCCGCATGTGTCCGATCGAGACCCCTGAAGGCCCGAACATCGGCCTGATCGGCTCGCTCGCCTCGTACGGCAGGGTCAACGCGTTCGGCTTCGTGGAGACCCCGTACCGCAAGGTCGTCGAGGGCGTCGTCACCGACGACGTCGACTACCTGACCGCGGACGAGGAAGACCGCTTCGTGATCGCCCAGGCCAACGCGACGCTGTCCGAGGAGATGCGGTTCACCGAGCCGCGCGTCCTCGTCCGCCGCCGTGGCGGTGAGGTCGACTACATCCCCGGTGACGACGTCGACTACATGGACGTCTCGCCGCGCCAGATGGTGTCGGTCGCGACCGCGATGATCCCGTTCCTGGAGCACGACGACGCCAACCGTGCCCTCATGGGCGCGAACATGATGCGCCAGGCTGTGCCGCTGATCACTTCTGAGGCGCCGCTCGTCGGCACCGGCATGGAGTACCGCTGTGCGGTCGACGCCGGTGACGTCGTCAAGGCCGAGAAGGAGGGTGTGGTCCAGGAGGTATCCGCGGACTACATCACCATCGCCAACGACGACGGCACGTACACCACGTACCGCATCGCCAAGTTCTCCCGCTCCAACCAGGGCACCTCGGTCAACCAGAAGGTTGTCGTCAACGAGGGCGACCGGATCGTCGAGAACCAGGTTCTCGCCGACGGGCCGGCCACCCAGATGGGCGAGATGGCGCTCGGCAAGAACCTCCTCGTGGCGTTCATGCCGTGGGAGGGCCACAACTACGAAGACGCGATCATCCTCAGCCAGCGGCTGGTGCAGGACGACGTCCTCTCCTCGATCCACATCGAGGAGCACGAGGTCGACGCCCGCGACACCAAGCTCGGCCCCGAGGAGATCACCCGGGACATCCCGAACGTCTCCGAAGAGGTCCTCGCGGACCTCGACGAACGCGGCATCATCCGTATCGGTGCCGAGGTCGTCGCCGGAGACATCCTCGTCGGCAAGGTCACGCCCAAGGGTGAGACCGAGCTGACCCCGGAAGAGCGTCTGCTCCGCGCGATCTTCGGTGAGAAGGCCCGTGAGGTACGGGACACCTCGCTGAAGGTGCCGCACGGTGAGGTCGGCAAGATCATCGGTGTCCGCGTCTTCGACCGCGAGGAGGGCGACGAACTGCCCCCCGGCGTGAACCAACTGGTTCGCGTGTACGTCGCGCAGAAGCGCAAGATCACCGATGGTGACAAGCTCGCCGGCCGTCACGGCAACAAGGGCGTCATCTCGAAGATCCTGCCGATCGAGGACATGCCGTTCCTGGAGGACGGCACCCCGGTCGACATCATCCTCAACCCGCTGGGTGTCCCGTCCCGGATGAACCCGGGACAGGTCCTCGAGATCCACCTCGGCTGGCTCGCCAGCCAGGGCTGGAAGGTCGAGGGCAGCGAGGAGTGGATGGAGCGGCTGAAGGTCATCGGAGCCGACGAGGTCGCTTCCGGTACCAACGTCGCGACCCCGGTCTTCGACGGTGCTCGTGAGGACGAGATCTCCGGTCTCTTCGAGCACACGATCCCGAACCGCGACGGCGAACGCATGGTCAAGGGCTCCGGCAAGGCGCGGATGTTCGACGGCCGCTCCGGTGAGCCGTTCCCCGAGCCGATCTCGGTCGGCTACATGTACATCCTCAAGCTCCACCACCTGGTCGACGACAAGCTCCACGCCCGGTCGACCGGTCCGTACTCGATGATCACCCAGCAGCCGCTGGGTGGTAAGGCCCAGTTCGGCGGTCAGCGCTTCGGTGAGATGGAGGTGTGGGCGCTGGAGGCTTATGGCGCCGCTTACGCCCTCCAGGAACTGCTGACCATCAAGTCCGACGACGTGACCGGCCGCGTGAAGGTCTACGAGGCCATCGTCAAGGGCGAGAACATCCCCGAGCCCGGCATTCCCGAGTCCTTCAAGGTGCTCATCAAGGAAATGCAGTCGCTCTGCCTCAACGTGGAGGTGCTGTCCTCGGACGGCATGTCCATCGAGATGCGCGACACGGACGAGGACGTCTTCCGTGCGGCGGAGGAGCTCGGTATCGACCTGTCCCGGCGAGAGCCGAGCAGCGTCGAAGAGGTCTGACGGGTTGGTCGGCCGCCTCGCGCTGAGGCGGCCGGCTCTCCCCGGACCCGTACAGACCATGATTTGAGACTCGACCCCGAAAGAGGGATTGACGACAAGTGCTCGACGTCAACTTCTTCGACGAGCTGCGGATTGGCCTCGCCACCGCGGACGACATCCGGACCTGGTCCCACGGCGAAGTGAAGAAGCCGGAGACCATCAACTACCGCACGCTCAAGCCCGAGAAGGACGGACTCTTCTGCGAGAAGATCTTCGGTCCTACCCGGGACTGGGAGTGCTACTGCGGCAAGTACAAGCGTGTCCGCTTCAAGGGCATCATCTGTGAGCGCTGTGGCGTCGAAGTCACGCGCGCCAAGGTGCGCCGTGAGCGGATGGGCCACATCGAGCTTGCCGCTCCCGTCACCCACATCTGGTACTTCAAGGGCGTGCCCTCGCGTCTCGGATACCTGCTCGACCTCGCGCCGAAGGACCTGGAAAAGGTCATCTACTTCGCCGCGTACATGATCACGTTCGTGGACGAGGAGCGCCGTACGCGCGATCTGCCGTCGCTGGAGGCCCACGTCTCCGTAGAGCGTCAGCAGACCGAGAACCGCCGCGACTCCGACCTCGAAGCCCGCGCCAAGAAGCTCGAGACCGACCTGGCCGAGCTGGAGGCCGAGGGCGCCAAGGCCGACGTGCGCCGCAAGGTGCGCGAAGGTGCCGAGCGTGAGATGAAGCAGCTCCGTGACCGCGCGCAGCGCGAGATCGACCGTCTCGACGAGGTGTGGAACCGCTTCAAGAACCTCAAGGTCCAGGACCTGGAGGGCGACGAGCTGCTCTACCGCGAGCTGCGTGACCGCTTCGGCACGTACTTCGACGGATCGATGGGCGCCGCCGCGCTGCAGAAGCGCCTGGAGTCCTTCGACCTCGACGAGGAGGCCGAGCGCCTCCGCGAGATCATCCGTACCGGCAAGGGCCAGAAGAAGACCCGCGCGCTCAAGCGCCTCAAGGTCGTCTCCGCGTTCCTCCAGACGAGCAACAGCCCCAAGGGCATGGTGCTCGACTGCGTGCCGGTGATCCCGCCGGACCTGCGTCCGATGGTGCAGTTGGACGGTGGCCGCTTCGCGACCTCCGACCTGAACGACCTGTACCGCAGGGTGATCAACCGCAACAACCGCCTCAAGCGTCTCCTTGACCTCGGTGCCCCCGAGATCATCGTGAACAACGAGAAGCGGATGCTGCAGGAGGCCGTCGACGCGCTGTTCGACAACGGCCGCCGCGGTCGCCCGGTCACCGGTCCCGGTAACCGTCCCCTGAAGTCCCTGAGCGACATGCTCAAGGGCAAGCAGGGCCGTTTCCGTCAGAACCTGCTCGGCAAGCGAGTCGACTACTCGGCCCGTTCCGTGATCGTCGTCGGACCGCAGCTCAAGCTGCACCAGTGCGGTCTGCCGAAGGCCATGGCGCTGGAGCTCTTCAAGCCGTTCGTGATGAAGCGCCTGGTGGACCTGAACCACGCGCAGAACATCAAGTCGGCGAAGCGCATGGTCGAGCGCGGCCGTACGGTCGTGTACGACGTGCTCGAAGAGGTCATCGCCGAGCACCCGGTGCTGCTCAACCGCGCACCGACCCTGCACCGCCTGGGCATCCAGGCCTTCGAGCCGCAGTTGGTCGAGGGCAAGGCCATCCAGATCCACCCGCTCGTCTGCACCGCGTTCAACGCGGACTTCGACGGTGACCAGATGGCCGTCCACCTGCCGCTGTCGGCAGAGGCGCAGGCCGAGGCCCGCATCCTGATGCTGTCCTCGAACAACATCCTGAAGCCGGCCGACGGTCGTCCCGTCACCATGCCGACCCAGGACATGGTGCTCGGACTCTTCTTCCTCACCACGGACGAGGAGGAGCGCAAGGTCGTCGGCGCGGGCCGGTCCTTCGGCTCCAGCGCCGAGGCGACCATGGCGTTCGACAACCGCGAGCTGTCGCTCCAGGCGAAGGTCGACATCCGCTTCCCGGTGGGCACCATCCCGCCGCGCGGCTGGACCCCGCCGGCGCGCGAGGAGGGCGACCCCGAGTACCAGCAGGGCGACACCTTCCGGCTGCGTACGACCCTGGGCCGCGCGCTCTTCAACGAGCTGCTGCCCGAGGACTACCCGTTCGTCGACTACTCGGTGGGCAAGAAGCAGCTCTCCGAGATCGTCAACGACCTGGCCGAGCGCTACCCCAAGGTCATCGTGGCGGCGACGCTCGACAACCTGAAGGCGGCCGGCTTCTTCTGGGCGACCCGTTCCGGTGTCACCGTGGCCATCTCCGACGTCGTCGTTCCCGAGGCGAAGAAGGCGATCGTCAAGGGGTACGAGGAGCAGGACGAGAAGGTCCAGAAGCAGTACGAGCGCGGCCTCATCACCAAGGATGAGCGCACGATGGAGCTCATCGGCATCTGGACCAAGGCGACCAACGAGGTTGCCGAGGCCATGAACGCGAACTTCCCGAAGACGAACCCCATCTTCATGATGGTGAACTCGGGCGCTCGCGGAAACATGATGCAGATGCGTCAGATCGCCGGTATGCGTGGTCTGGTGTCCAACGCCAAGAACGAGACGATTCCGCGTCCCATCAAGGCGTCGTTCCGTGAAGGTCTGTCGGTGCTGGAGTACTTCATCTCCACGCACGGTGCCCGTAAGGGTCTGGCCGACACCGCCCTGCGTACCGCCGACTCGGGTTACCTCACCCGTCGTCTGGTGGACGTCTCGCAGGACGTGATCATCCGCGAGGAGGACTGCGGCACCGACCGCGGTCTGAAGCTGCGGATCGCGGAGAAGGACGCCGAGGGCAGGCTGCGCAAGACGGAGGACGTCGAGACGTCCGTGTACGCGCGCATGCTCGCCGAGGACGTCGTCGTCGACGGCAAGGTCATCGCGCCGGCCAACGTCGACCTGGGCGATGTCCTGATCGACGCGCTGGTGAACGCCGGGGTCGAGGAGGTCAAGACCCGTTCGGTCCTGACCTGCGAGTCCGCGGTCGGCACGTGTGCCTTCTGCTACGGCCGCTCGCTGGCCACCGGCAAGCTGGTCGACATCGGTGAGGCGGTCGGCATCATCGCCGCCCAGTCGATCGGTGAGCCCGGCACCCAGCTCACGATGCGTACCTTCCACACCGGTGGTGTGGCCGGTGACGACATCACCCAGGGTCTGCCCCGAGTCGTCGAGCTCTTCGAAGCCCGTACGCCGAAGGGTGTCGCCCCGATCTCCGAGGCCGCGGGCACCGTCCGCATCGAGGAGACCGAGAAGACCAAGAAGCTCGTCGTCACCCCCGACGACGGCTCCGAGGAGACCCCGTTCCCGATCTCGAAGCGGGCCCGTCTGCTCATCAACGACGGTGACCGTGTCGAGGTGGGCCAGAAGCTCACCGTCGGTGCCACCAACCCGCACGACGTGCTGCGGATCCTCGGTCAGCGCGCGGTCCAGGTCCACCTGGTCGGCGAGGTCCAGAAGGTCTACAACTCGCAGGGTGTGTCGATCCACGACAAGCACATCGAGATCATCATCCGGCAGATGCTCCGCCGTGTGACGATCATCGAGTCGGGCGACGCCGAGCTGCTGCCCGGCGAGCTGGTCGAGCGGTCGAAGTTCGAGACCGAGAACCGCCGTGTGGTCACGGAAGGCGGCCACCCGGCCTCCGGCCGTCCCCAGCTCATGGGCATCACCAAGGCCTCGCTGGCCACCGAGTCGTGGCTGTCGGCGGCGTCCTTCCAGGAGACGACCAGGGTCCTCACCGACGCGGCTATCAACGCCAAGTCGGACTCCCTGATCGGCCTCAAGGAGAACGTCATCATCGGTAAGCTCATCCCGGCCGGTACGGGCCTGTCCCGCTACCGCAACATCCGGGTGGAGCCGACCGAGGAGGCCAAGGCCGCGATGTACTCGGCCGTCGGCTACGACGACATCGACTACTCGCCGTTCGGCACGGGCTCCGGCCAGGCCGTACCGCTGGAGGACTACGACTACGGTCCGTACAACCAGTAAGGCGTGAGCACACCGGAGGGCGGTCACCCCGCTGGGGGAGGCCGCCCTCCGGTGCGTGTTGGATCTTGCCAAAAACGCGTCCCGCACTATGTGTTTTGACCGGAGTCGATGAGGTAGGTACGCTCAAGCCTTGTGCCTGGGGTGTGCCTGGGCTCCTGTGCGTGTCCTCAACCGCACGCGGAGTTCGAGTATCGGCCACCGTAATCTGCGCTCTCCCTGCCGTTGGCGGGGTCATGCAGTATTCGACACACCCGACCGCGTGGGTCGGCGATGTTCCAGGTTAGTTTTACGAACGGCACACAGAAACCGGAGAAGTAGTGCCTACGATCCAGCAGCTGGTCCGGAAGGGCCGGCAGGACAAGGTCGAGAAGAACAAGACGCCTGCGCTCGAGGGTTCCCCTCAGCGCCGTGGCGTGTGCACGCGTGTGTTCACGACCACCCCGAAGAAGCCGAACTCGGCGCTGCGGAAGGTCGCGCGTGTGCGACTGACCTCCGGCATCGAGGTCACGGCATACATTCCGGGTGAGGGACACAACCTGCAGGAGCACTCGATCGTGCTCGTGCGTGGTGGCCGTGTGAAGGACCTGCCGGGTGTTCGTTACAAGATCATCCGCGGCTCCCTCGACACCCAGGGTGTCAAGAACCGCAAGCAGGCCCGCAGCCGCTACGGCGCCAAGAAGGAGAAGTAAACAATGCCTCGTAAGGGCCCTGCCCCGAAGCGCCCGGTCATCATCGACCCGGTCTACGGTTCTCCTCTTGTCACGTCGCTGATCAACAAGCTTCTGCTCAACGGCAAGCGTTCCACTGCCGAGCGGATCGTGTACGGCGCCATGGAAGGCCTCCGCGAGAAGACCGGTAACGACCCGGTCATCACGCTGAAGCGCGCGCTTGAGAACGTCAAGCCCACGCTTGAGGTCAAGTCCCGCCGTGTCGGTGGCGCCACCTACCAGGTGCCGATCGAGGTCAAGCCCGGTCGCGCAGCCACCCTCGCTCTGCGTTGGGTCGTGGGTTACTCCCGCGCCCGCCGCGAGAAGACCATGACCGAGCGCCTCATGAACGAACTGCTCGACGCCTCGAACGGCCTCGGCGCTTCGGTCAAGAAGCGTGAGGACACGCACAAGATGGCCGAGTCCAACAAGGCCTTCGCGCACTACCGCTGGTAGTCAGCGCCCCATCGAGACCGAGAGAAGATTGAGCCTTATGGCCACCACTTCGCTTGACCTGGCCAAGGTCCGCAACATTGGGATCATGGCCCACATCGACGCGGGCAAGACGACCACCACAGAGCGGATTCTGTTCTACACCGGTGTGAGCTACAAGATCGGTGAGGTCCACGACGGCGCTGCCACGATGGACTGGATGGAGCAGGAGCAGGAGCGCGGCATCACGATCACGTCCGCCGCGACGACCTGTCACTGGCCGCTCGACAGCGTCGATCACACCATCAACATCATTGACACCCCGGGCCACGTCGACTTCACCGTAGAGGTGGAGCGTTCGCTGCGCGTGCTCGACGGCGCGGTCACGGTGTTCGACGGTGTGGCCGGCGTGGAGCCGCAGTCGGAAACGGTATGGCGTCAGGCCGACCGCTACGGCGTACCCCGCATCTGCTTCGTCAACAAGCTCGACCGTACGGGTGCCGAGTTCCACCGCTGCGTCGACATGATCGTCGACCGCCTCGGTGCGGTGCCCCTGGTCATGCAGTTGCCGATCGGTGCGGAAGGCGACTTCAAGGGTGTCGTCGACCTCGTGACGATGAAGGCTCTTGTCTGGTCCGCAGAGGCCACCAAGGGCGAGATGTACGACACGGTCGACATCCCGGCGACGCACACCGAGGCCGCTGAAGAGTGGCACGGCAAGCTCGTCGAGGCCGTCGCCGAGCACGATGACGCCATGATGGAGCTGTACCTGGAGGGCCAGGAGCCCACCGTGGAGCAGATGCACGAGGCGATCCGCCGGATCACGCTGGCGTCCAAGGGCGCCGCCGACTCCGTCACGGTCACCCCGGTCTTCTGCGGTACGGCGTTCAAGAACAAGGGCGTCCAGCCCCTGCTCGACGCGGTCGTGCGCTACCTGCCTTCCCCCCTCGACGTCGACGCCATCGAAGGCCACGACGTCAAGGACCCGGAGAAGGTCGTCAAGCGCCGTCCGTCCGAGGACGAGCCGTTCGCCGGTCTCGCCTTCAAGATCGCGAGCGACCCGCACCTGGGCAAGCTCACCTTCGTCCGGGTCTACTCGGGCCGTCTCGTGGCCGGTACAGCGGTGCTGAACTCGGTCAAGGGCAAGAAAGAGCGCATCGGCAAGATCTACCGTATGCACGCGAACAAGCGTGAGGAGATCGAAGCGGTGGGCGCCGGCGACATCGTCGCCGTCATGGGCCTGAAGCAGACCACCACGGGTGAGACGCTCTGTGACGACAAGCAGCCGGTGATCCTGGAGTCCATGGACTTCCCGGCGCCGGTCATCCAGGTTGCCATCGAGCCCAAGTCCAAGGGTGACCAGGAGCGCCTGGGTGTAGCCATCCAGCGCCTCGCGGAGGAGGACCCCTCCTTCCAGGTCCACTCGGACGAGGAGACCGGCCAGACCATCATCGGTGGTATGGGCGAGCTTCACCTCGAAGTGCTGGTCGACCGCATGAAGCGCGAGTTCCGCGTGGAGGCGAACGTCGGTAAGCCGCAGGTCGCTTACCGTGAGACGATCCGTAAGACCGTTGAGCGCGTGGACTACACCCACAAGAAGCAGACCGGTGGTACTGGTCAGTTCGCCAAGGTGCAGATCATGCTGGAGCCCATCGAGGGCGGCGACGCGACGTACGAGTTCGTCAACAAGGTCACCGGTGGCCGCATCCCCCGCGAGTACATCCCCTCGGTGGATGCCGGTGCGCAGGAGGCCATGCAGTTCGGCATCCTGGCCGGCTACGAGATGGTGGGCGTCCGCGTCACCCTTCTCGACGGCGGTTACCACGAGGTCGACTCCTCGGAGCTGGCCTTCAAGATCGCCGGTTCGCAGGCCTTCAAGGAGGGTGCCCGCAGGGCGTCCCCCGTGCTTCTCGAGCCGATGATGGCCGTCGAGGTCACCACGCCCGAGGACTACATGGGCGATGTGATCGGCGACCTGAACTCCCGCCGTGGCCAGATCCAGGCCATGGAGGAGCGCAGCGGCGCCCGCGTCGTGAAGGGCCTCGTGCCTCTCTCGGAGATGTTCGGCTACGTCGGAGACCTCCGCAGCAAGACCTCGGGTCGCGCAAGCTACTCGATGCAGTTCGACTCCTACGCCGAGGTTCCGCGGAACGTCGCCGAGGAGATCATCGCGAAGGCCAAGGGCGAATAACTCTCCGGAGTTCAGCGTTTAGCCTTGTCCCCGGAAAGCTCTGGGGCATTCGGTCCGTACTCGGACGGGATGCCCCGGGCGGCACCGGTATCCCAGCAAAGATCACCTGGCGCCGATGAGTAAGGCGTACCAGAACCACTCCACAGGAGGACCCCAGTGGCGAAGGCGAAGTTCGAGCGGACCAAGCCGCACGTCAACATCGGCACCATCGGTCACATCGACCACGGTAAGACGACCCTCACGGCCGCCATTACCAAGGTGCTGCATGACGCGTTTCCGGACCTGAACGAGGCCTCGGCCTTCGACCAGATCGACAAGGCTCCTGAGGAGCGCCAGCGCGGTATCACGATCTCGATCGCGCACGTCGAGTACCAGACGGAGTCGCGTCACTACGCGCACGTCGACTGCCCCGGTCACGCGGACTACATCAAGAACATGATCACCGGTGCGGCCCAGATGGACGGTGCCATCCTCGTGGTCGCCGCCACCGACGGCCCGATGCCGCAGACCAAGGAGCACGTGCTCCTGGCCCGCCAGGTCGGCGTGCCGTACATCGTTGTCGCCCTGAACAAGGCCGACATGGTGGACGACGAGGAGATCCTCGAGCTCGTCGAGCTCGAGGTGCGCGAGCTGCTCTCGGAGTACGAGTTCCCGGGCGACGACCTTCCGGTCGTCAAGGTCTCGGCGCTCAAGGCTCTCGAGGGTGACAAGGAGTGGGGCCAGACCGTCCTCGACCTGATGAAGGCCGTCGACGAGTCGATCCCGCAGCCCGAGCGTGACGTCGAGAAGCCGTTCCTCATGCCCATCGAGGACGTCTTCACGATCACCGGCCGTGGCACGGTCGTCACCGGTCGTATCGAGCGTGGTGTCCTCAAGGTCAACGAGACCGTCGACATCGTCGGTATCAAGCCGGAGAAGACCACCACCACGGTCACCGGTATCGAGATGTTCCGCAAGCTGCTCGACGAGGGCCAGGCCGGTGAGAACGTCGGTCTGCTTCTTCGTGGCATCAAGCGCGAGGACGTCGAGCGCGGCCAGGTCATCATCAAGCCGGGTTCGGTCACGCCGCACACCGAGTTCGAGGCGCAGTCCTACATCCTGTCGAAGGACGAGGGTGGCCGTCACACCCCCTTCTTCAACAACTACCGCCCGCAGTTCTACTTCCGTACCACGGACGTGACCGGCGTCGTGACCCTCCCCGAGGGCACCGAGATGGTCATGCCGGGCGACAACACCCTCATGTCGGTCTCGCTGATCCAGCCGATCGCCATGGAAGAGGGCCTGAAGTTCGCCATCCGTGAGGGTGGTCGTACGGTGGGCGCCGGCCAGGTCACCAAGATCGTCAAGTAATTTTGACCTTCTGGACCCGGTAGTTCGTCAGAGCAGTCGCAGGGGCCCCGTGTCCCGCCCGAGAGGGCGGGGTGCGGGGCCCCTGTGTGTGCCGGTGGGGAGGTATCTTCGCCGGTGCCGGGAACGGTGCCGGTGCCAGGGGCGGTGCCGGGGACGGTTGGGAGGCGGAAACCATGGTGTCCGACGAGAAGCGGCGCCGGCCGGGTGCCGGTACGGATGAGAACGGCGCGGACGAGAGTGGCGCGGACACGAGCGCCGGCGCGGTCTCCGAGGCGCTTCGGCGGATCCGGGCCCGGCTGGCGGACCTGCCGGAGGGTGAGGGCAACCGCTACTGGCTGCGGTCGGAGTCGGACGACGAGAGGTTCGCCTACATCTCGGCGAACAAGCAGCTCATCGTGGCCGCCGCGGAGCACTGCGGCCTGTCGCCCGAGATGCTCGCCGGGATCGCCTGGCAGGAGATCGGGGGCGCGCCGAGGGTGGTGGACGACATCGCCTACGAGGTGCGCAAGGTGCTGCCTGGTTCCGACGACCCGGACAAGACGTCGATGGGGCCGCTGGCCGTACAGGTACGCAGGGCCGCGGAGGTGCTGGGCTACGACCCGGGGAATCTGGCGGGCGAGCAGCGCAGGGCCGTCGTGGAGGCGGTCCGGGAACCGCGGCAGAACATCTTCATCGCCGCGGCGTATCTGGCTCACGAGAAGGCGGCCACCGAGTACGCGGACGTACCGCCCGAGCGGATGACCCGCGCGCAGATGCGGGATCTCGCCGCGCGCTACAACGGCGGCCCGTACTACCGGGTCGAGGCGGCGCAGGCGTACGCCCGGGCCTTCGCCGGGAACGTCGACAGGGCGGTGGAGGCCCTGCGCTGAGCGGCCACGGGTACCCATCCGCCGTAGAGGAGCAGAGGAGACGTATCTTGCTCACGCTGGATCTCCATCCGATCTTCCGGAACAACCGGGACATCGAACTGGCCCTGCGCCAGGCCATCTTCACGGCGACCCGCACGGGCGAGACCGTCGTGGAGATCATCCCCGGCAAGGGGACGGGAAAGCTGAAGAAGCGGGTGCTGGCCTTCCTCGGCCAGCCGCACATCAAGAAGCTGTACGACCGCTTCGAGACGGACCCGTCCAACGACGGCCGCATCCTGGTCCACTTCCGCTGTACGGCCTGACCGCGGTTACGGGTAGCGCGGCAGCCGCTCCGTCGAGATGGTCCACTCGCCGATCGTGACGTCCTCGCCGTAGACGAAGTCCTTCCGGGTCGCGTAGCGAGGACCGTCCGGCGTGGGGTGGATGTCGGACAGCACCGCACCCGTGCCGCCGCGCGGGTCGGAAGATCACGTACACCGGGATTCCGAGCAGCGGGTAGTCCCGTATCTTGCTCACCCAGTCGTTGTCCGGATTGGACCGGGACACGACTTCGACGGCGGCGAGGAGTGTCCGGGGGTCGAAGGAGCCCTCGACCTCCATGTCGGCCTCGGCGATCACCATCACATCGGGGTGACGCATCACGCCTTCGTGCACGTCTTCCACGTCGGGCGTGCCGGTGTGGGCCAGCAGGCCGTCCGGCATGACCTTCTCCAGCCGGCGGCTGACACGAGCCGCCGTCAGCTCGTGCGGACCCCCCGGCGACACCATGTCGTGGACGATGCCCTCTTTGGTGATCTCCAGCTTGCCGGGAACGCTGTCCCGCATCCGCTCGACGACGTCGCGCATCGCCTGGTACCGGGGGAGGCCGTCCCGCACGTGATCCGGGGCGACGGTCATGGCGCTCGCTCCTCGTTCCGATCGGCGGCCCGGCCGTGAACGGGAGGCCCTGCACTCAGGGTAGCGATCCGGCGGCAGTGGGTTCCCGCGACGCCGACGGTGCGGCCCAGTGCCTCGAAACGGCCTGTCCGCGCCGAGTCGCCGAGTCGCCGAGTCGCCGGGTCGTCCGGAGGCTGGGAGCGTGAGGGTGGGGGATTGACCATGAGCGGTAGTTACTTCTAAATTAGAAGTCACTAGATCGCTGTGTGCGTGCCCACGACTCGGAACAGAGGACACATGTCTGTCGCGCTCGGAAAGTTCGGTGCCTGGTTCAGCCCCCAGTTCGACGATCAGGCGCGTGTCGCGTACGCCGCCGAGGCGGAGCGGCTCGGGTATACCACCGTGTGGCTCGGGTTCGGGGCCAAGGCCGTCGGGGAGCTCGATCTCGTCGAGGCCGTCCTGGCCTCGACCGAGAGGGTCACCGTGGCGACGGCGATCATCAACATGTGGACCAATGACGCCGAGACCGTCGCGCGCTCGTACCACCGGCTGGAGGGCACGTACCCGGGCCGGCTGCTGCTCGGTGTCGGGGTGGGGCATCCGGAGAGCATCCAGACGTACCAGAAGCCGCACGCCAAGATGGTCGAGTACCTCGACCTGCTGGACGCGGCCGGTGTGCCGAAGGACGCGCGCGTGCTGGCGGCCCTGGGGCCCCGCTCGCTGGCGCTGGCGGCCGAGCGCGCCCTCGGGGCGCACCCCTATCTGGTCGTACCCGAACACACCCGCCGGGCCCGCGAGGCGCTGGGTCCCGACCGGGTGCTGGCCCCCGAGCACAAGGTGGTCGTCGACAGCGACCCCGAGCGGGCGCGGGCGGTCGGGCGGGCCTTCGTCGAGAATCCGTATCTCGGCCTGACCAACTACGTCAGCAACCTGCACCGTCTCGGCTTCGGTGAGGACGACACCAGGCCCCCGGGCAGCGACCGGCTCGTCGACGCGCTCGCCCTGCACGGCGAGCCGGGTGTGATCGCGGCGGGACTCACCGAACACCTGGACGCCGGGGCCGACCACGTCGGTATCCAGGTGCTGACCCCGGAGGCCTCGAACCCCATGTCCGGCTACCGCGCGCTGGCCGAGGTCCTGCTGTAGCTCTCCGCGGAGCGCCCCTGGGGTGCCCTTCCCGGCGCCCCAGGATTCGGACGTGAGGTCGTGGGGTACCCTTTCGGGCCGTGATTGGCCATGGCCCAGGCCGCTATGGCACACTGTCCAGGTTGCTCGGTTGAGCGCCAATGCTGCACGCCTCCCGCCGGGAGGACCGGAAGCGAGTCCCACAGTACTCGTCGTCCCAACTGCCCTACGGGGCAGCGCTGGGACGGACGTACGGGAATCTTCCGGGAAGTGTCAGCGGGGTATCAGCCAGGCACCCGGTGGGCGTTCGGCTTCCGGTTCCGCGGTCTTCGGGTCCGCACCCCCTTGGTAGGGAAATCCTTCGGGAGATCTTGTTGGAGGGGATGCGACACGCCCGACCTCGGGGGTCGGAGACCGAACAAGCGGTTCACGTGATCGCAGCCCTATCGGGTCCCAGAGCGTTACGAGAGACAGGACTACGAAGCAGCCATGGCGGGACAGAAGATCCGCATCCGGCTCAAGGCTTACGACCACGAGGTCATCGACTCTTCGGCGAAGAAGATCGTCGAGACGGTGACGCGTACTGGTGCGTCGGTCGCAGGCCCGGTGCCGCTGCCCACAGAGAAGAACGTGTACTGCGTCATCAAGTCGCCGCACAAGTACAAGGACTCGCGCGAGCACTTCGAGATGCGCACGCACAAGCGCCTGATCGACATTCTCGACCCGACGCCCAAGACCGTTGACTCGTTGATGCGCCTGGACCTTCCGGCCGGCGTTGACATCGAGATCAAGCTCTGAGAGGCGCGGAAGAGATGGCAAAGCAGATCAAGGGCGTCCTGGGCGAGAAGCTCGGCATGACCCAGGTCTGGGACGAGAACAACCGTGTCGTCCCGGTAACCGTGGTCAAGGCCGGACCCTGCGTCGTTACCCAGGTCCGTACGAATGATTCCGACGGCTACGAGTCGGTCCAGATCGCCTTCGGCGAGATCGACCCGCGCAAGGTGAACAAGCCCCTCAAGGGCCACTTCGCCAAGGCCGACGTGACCCCCCGCCGCCACCTGGTGGAGCTCCGTACCTCCGACGCCGCCGAGTACACACTCGGCCAGGAGATCACCGCCGCTGTGTTCGAGTCCGGCCTCAAGGTCGATGTCACGGGCAAGAGCAAGGGCAAGGGCTTCGCCGGTGTCATGAAGCGTCACAACTTCCATGGCCTCGGCGCCGGTCACGGTGTCCAGCGCAAGCACCGCTCGCCTGGTTCCATCGGTGGCTGTGCCACCCCGGGCCGCGTGTTCAAGGGCATGCGGATGGCCGGCCGGATGGGTAACGAGCGCGTGACCACCCAGAACCTGACCGTTCATGCCGTTGACGCGGAAAAGGGCCTGATCCTGATCAAGGGTGCGGTTCCTGGTCCGAACGGCGGCCTCGTCCTGGTCCGTACCGCGGCCAAGGGGGCCTGAGGTAACTGATGAGCACCGTTGACATCCTTTCGCCGGCAGGCGACAAGGCCGGGACCGTCGAACTCCCTTCGGAGATCTTCGACGCCAAGGTCAGCATCCCGCTGATCCACCAGGTCGTTGTCGCCCAGTTGGCCGCTGCCCGACAGGGCACGCACAAGACCAAGACCCGTGGCGAAGTCCGCGGCGGTGGCAAGAAGCCGTACCGCCAGAAGGGCACAGGCCGCGCCCGTCAGGGCTCGACCCGCGCCCCGCAGTTCGTCGGCGGTGGCGTCGTCCACGGCCCGCAGCCGCGTGACTACTCGCAGCGGACCCCGAAGAAGATGAAGGCCGCCGCACTGCGCGCAGCCCTCACCGACCGGGCCCGCCACTCCCGTATCCACGTCGTCTCCGACGTGGTCGAGGGCGCGGCGTCCACGAAGGCCGCGAAGACACTGTTCGGCAAGGTCAGCGAGCGCAAGAACCTGCTCCTGGTCGCCGAGCGTACCGACGAGGCCGCGTGGCTCTCCGCACGCAACCTGCCCCAGGTGCACATCCTGGCGCCGGGCCAGCTCAACACGTACGACGTGCTCGTCTCAGACGACGTGGTCTTCACCAAGGCCGCTTTCGAGTCCTTCGTATCTGGGCCCAAGGCCGTAGAGACCGAAGGGAGCGAAGCCTGATGGCTACGCGTCACCCGAGCATCGCCAGCAAGGCCGCCAAGGTAGCCAAGGCCAAGCGACAGGCCAAGGCCCGTCGCGAGCCCGGCCCCGTCGTCGAAACCCCGCTGAGCAAGTCCCTCTCGGACCCGCGCGACATTCTTGTCAAGCCGGTCGTCTCCGAGAAGAGCTACGCACTGCTGGACGAGGGCAAGTACACGTTCGTCGTGCTGCCCAGCGCCAACAAGACTCAGATCAAGCAGGCCGTCGAGTCGGTCTTCTCGGTCAAGGTCACCGGGGTCAACACGATCAACCGCCAGGGCAAGCGCAAGCGCACCCGCACCGGTTTCGGCAAGCGCGCGAACACCAAGCGCGCCATCGTGACCCTCGCTGAGGGCGACCGAATCGACATCTTCGGCGGCCCGACCTCCTGACGGGGGTCGAGTCGTTCA
Source organism: Streptomyces sp. 150FB (assembly GCF_000818195.1). Taxonomy (GTDB): domain Bacteria; phylum Actinomycetota; class Actinomycetes; order Streptomycetales; family Streptomycetaceae; genus Streptomyces. Next base: position 5,711,747 of record NZ_JTHL01000001.1, read on the forward strand.
GAAGTCCGAGATCTTCCGAGGACTGAGAAATGGGTATCCGCAAGTACAAGCCGACGACCCCGGGCCGTCGTGGCTCCAGCGTCGCCGACTTTGTCGAGGTAACGCGGTCCACGCCGGAGAAGTCGCTGGTCCGCCCTCTGCACAGCAAGGGCGGCCGTAACAACGCCGGTCGTGTGACCATGCGCCACCAGGGTGGCGGCCACAAGCGCGCCTACCGCGTGATCGACTTCCGTCGTCACGACAAGGACGGCGTGCCGGCCAAGGTCGCGCACATCGAGTACGACCCCAACCGCACCGCCCGCATCGCGCTGCTGCACTACGCAGACGGCGAGAAGCGCTACATCATCGCCCCGGCCAAGCTGAGCCAGGGTGACCGGGTTGAGAACGGCGCGGGCGCCGACATCAAGCCGGGCAACAACCTTCCCCTGCGCAACATCCCGGTGGGTACGACGATCCACGCCATCGAGATGCGTCCCGGCGGCGGAGCGAAGATCTCCCGTTCAGCGGGTGCTTCGGTCCAGTTGCTGGCGAAGGAGGGCTCCATGGCCACCCTTCGTATGCCGTCCGGTGAAGTCCGTATGGTCGACGTCCGCTGCCGCGCCACTGTCGGCGAGGTCGGCAACGCCGAGCAGTCGAACATCAACTGGGGCAAGGCCGGCCGGATGCGCTGGAAGGGCGTACGCCCCTCCGTCCGCGGTGTCGCGATGAACCCGGTCGACCACCCGCACGGTGGTGGTGAGGGTAAGACCTCCGGTGGTCGCCACCCGGTCAGCCCGTGGGGTCAGAAGGAGGGTCGTACTCGCTCGCCGAAGAAGGCAAGCAGCAAGTACATCGTCCGCCGCCGCAAGACGAACAAGAAGCGCTAGGAGCGGGTTTAGATGCCGCGCAGTCTCAAGAAGGGGCCCTTCGTCGACGACCACCTGATCAAAAAGGTGGCAGTCCAGAACGAAGCAGGCACCAAGAACGTCATCAAGACCTGGTCCCGTCGCTCGATGATCGTCCCGGACATGCTGGGCCACACGATCGCGGTGCACAACGGCAAGATCCATGTCCCGGTGTTCGTCACCGAGTCGATGGTCGGCCACAAGCTCGGTGAGTTCTCGCCGACTCGCACCTTCCGCGGCCACGTCAAGGACGACCGGAAGTCGAAGCGCCGCTAACGCGGGGTGACTGACTATGACTTACACCGAAGGGACAACCATGGAAGCCAGGGCCCAGGCGCGGTACATCCGCGTCACGCCCATGAAGGCCCGCCGAGTGGTGGACCTCATCCGTGGCATGGATGCCACGGAGGCTCAGGCGGTCCTGCGCTTCGCCCCGCAGGCCGCGAGCGTGACGGTAGGCAAGGTGCTCGACAGCGCCATTGCCAATGCCGCTCACAACTACGACCACACCGACGCCAATTCGCTGGTCATCAGCGAGGCGTACGTGGACGAAGGTCCGACCCTCAAGCGGTTCCGGCCGCGTGCCCAGGGCCGTGCCTACCGGATCCGTAAGCGGACCAGCCACATCACCGTGGTCGTAAGCGCCAAGGAAGGAACCCGGTAATGGGCCAGAAGGTTAACCCGCATGGGTTCCGGCTCGGTATCACCACGGACTTCAAGTCCCGCTGGTATGCCGACAAGCTGTACAAGGACTACGTCAAGGAAGACGTCGCCATTCGTCGCATGATGACGAAGGGCATGGAGCGGGCCGGTATCTCGAAGGTCGAGATCGAGCGCACCCGCGACCGCGTCCGCGTTGACATCCACACCGCACGTCCGGGCATCGTCATCGGCCGCCGCGGCGCCGAGGCCGACCGTATCCGCGGCGAGCTGGAGAAGCTGACCGGCAAGCAGGTTCAGCTCAACATCCTTGAGGTCAAGAACCCCGAGGTGGACGCTCAGCTCGTGGCCCAGGCCGTGGCCGAGCAGCTCTCCTCGCGTGTCTCCTTCCGTCGCGCCATGCGTAAGAGCATGCAGTCGACGATGAAGGCCGGCGCCAAGGGCATCAAGATCCAGTGCGGTGGCCGTCTCGGCGGCGCCGAGATGTCCCGTTCGGAGTTCTACCGCGAGGGCCGTGTGCCCCTGCACACGCTCCGCGCGAACGTGGACTACGGCTTCTTCGAGGCCAAGACGACCTTCGGCCGTATCGGTGTGAAGGTCTGGATCTACAAGGGCAACGTCAAGAACATCGCCGAGGTCCGCGCCGAGAACGCCGCGGCCCGTGCCGGCAACCGTCCGGCCCGTGGCGGCGGTGGCGCGGGCGACCGTCCCGCCGGCCGTGGCGGCCGTGGTG
>NZ_JTHL01000001.1:5714095-5721783 GCF_000818195.1 Streptomyces sp. 150FB
GGTGGCGAGCGCGGTGGCCGTGGTGGCCGTAAGCCGCAGCAGAGCCCGGCTGCCGAGGCCCCCAAGGCCGACGCGGCCGCCGCTGCTCCGGCGGCGGAGGCGACGCCCACTTCTACCGGCGGAACGGAGGCCTGAACGACATGCTGATCCCCCGTAGGGTCAAGCACCGCAAGCAGCACCACCCCAGCCGTAGCGGTATGTCCAAGGGTGGTACGCAGGTCTCGTTCGGTGAGTACGGCATCCAGGCGCTGAGCCCGGCCTACGTCACGAACCGGCAGATCGAAGCTGCCCGTATCGCGATGACCCGCCACATCAAGCGTGGCGGCAAGGTCTGGATCAACATCTACCCGGACCGTCCGATCACGAAGAAGCCCGCCGAGACCCGCATGGGTTCCGGTAAGGGTTCGCCCGAGTGGTGGATCGCGAACGTCAAGCCCGGTCGGGTGATGTTCGAGCTGTCCTACCCGAACGAGAAGATTGCGCGTGAGGCGCTTACCCGCGCTGCTCACAAGCTTCCGATGAAGTGCCGGATCGTTCGGCGCGAGGCAGGTGAGTCGTGATGGCGGCCGTTACCAAGGCGTCCGAGCTGCGCGAACTGGGCGACGAGGAGCTTGTTGCCAAGCTTCGCGAGGCCAAGGAAGAGCTGTTCAACCTCCGCTTCCAGGCGGCGACAGGACAGCTCGAGAACCACGGTCGGCTCAAGGCCGTCCGTAAGGACATCGCGCGGATCTACACCCTGATGCGTGAGCGCGAGCTGGGCATCGAGACGGTGGAGAGCGCCTGATGACTGAGAGCAACGTGACCGAGAACAAGACGGCCCGAGGAGACCGCAAGACCCGTGAGGGTCTCGTGGTCAGCGACAAGATGGACAAGACCGTCGTCGTCGCTGTCGAGGACCGCGTCAAGCACGCGCTGTACGGCAAGGTCATCCGCCGTACGAACAAGCTCAAGGCGCACGACGAGCAGAACGCCGCCGGTATCGGCGACCGCGTCCTCCTGATGGAGACACGGCCGCTGTCCGCGACGAAGCGCTGGCGCATCATCGAGATCCTCGAGAAGGCCAAGTAATCCCTGAGGGGCGTGCCAGCAGGGCACTCCTTCGGACTAGTTCCGCCAGGCTCCGGGGGCCGCGAGAGCGGCCCCCGGGGAACCGGCAGACGATCAGGAGACAGTTGTGATCCAGCAGGAGTCGCGACTTCGTATCGCCGACAACACGGGTGCGAAGGAAATTCTCACCATCCGTGTTCTCGGTGGATCGGGTCGCCGCTACGCGGGTATCGGTGACGTCATCGTCGCCACCGTCAAGGACGCGATCCCCGGTGGCAACGTGAAGAAGGGTGACGTCGTCAAGGCGGTCATCGTTCGCACCGTGAAGGAGCGCCGTCGTCAGGACGGCTCGTACATCCGCTTCGACGAGAACGCCGCCGTCATTCTCAAGAACGACGGCGACCCTCGCGGCACCCGTATCTTCGGCCCGGTGGGTCGTGAGCTGCGCGAGAAGAAGTTCATGAAGATCATCTCGCTCGCGCCGGAGGTGCTGTAAGCATGAAGATCAAGAAGGGCGACCTGGTTCAGGTCATCACCGGTAAGGACAAGGGCAAGCAGGGCAAGGTCATCGTGGCCTACCCCACGCGCGACCGCGTTCTCGTCGAGGGTGTCAACCGGGTCAAGAAGCACACCAAGGCCGGTCAGACCGCTCGTGGTTCGCAGACCGGTGGCATCGTGACGACCGAGGCCCCGATCCACATCAGCAACGTTCAGCTCGTTGTGGAGAAGGACGGCAAGAAGGTCGTCACGCGCGTCGGGTTCCGCTTCGACGACGAGGGCAACAAGATCCGCGTTGCCAAGCGGACCGGTGAGGACATCTGATGACTACCGCAACTTCCTCGCCGCGTCTGAAGACGCGCTACCGCGAAGAGATCGCCGGCAAGCTGCGCGAGCAGTTCAAGTACGAGAACGTCATGCAGGTTCCCGGTCTCGTCAAGATCGTCGTCAACATGGGTGTGGGCGACGCCGCCCGCGACTCGAAGCTGATGGACGGCGCGATCCGCGACCTCACGACGATCACCGGCCAGAAGCCGACCGTCACGAAGGCCCGTAAGTCCATCGCGCAGTTCAAGCTGCGTGAGGGTCAGGCGATCGGTTGCCACGTCACACTCCGCGGCGACCGCATGTGGGAGTTCCTGGACCGTACGCTGTCGCTCGCGCTGCCGCGTATCCGTGACTTCCGTGGTCTGTCCCCGAAGCAGTTCGACGGGCGTGGCAACTACACGTTCGGTCTCACGGAGCAGGTCATGTTCCACGAGATCGACCAGGACAAGATCGACCGGGTCCGGGGCATGGACATCACCGTGGTCACCACGGCGACCAACGACGACGAGGGTCGTGCCCTCCTTCGTCACCTCGGCTTCCCGTTCAAGGAGAACTGACCGTGGCGAAGAAGGCTTTGATCGAAAAGGCCAACCGCAAGCCCAAGTTCGCGGTGCGCGGCTACACCCGCTGCCAGCGCTGCGGCCGGCCCCACTCCGTCTACCGCAAGTTCGGCCTGTGCCGCGTGTGCCTTCGTGAGATGGCCCACCGTGGCGAGCTGCCGGGCGTGACCAAGAGTTCCTGGTAGTCCCTCTCTTCAGAGGCACTGCGCGGGAAGCTCTCGGTAAGCAACTGGTTGGCGGGAGCCTTCCCCCACATGCCGTAGGCTTGTGGGGTTGGGCGCCCGCCGTCCATAACGACTTACTACGCCGTAGGTCCCCGCACCGCACCCGCCCCGACTCTGATCGGGGAGAGGGATGGCGCATACAGGAAACCCCGGCGAGAGAGGCCGAAGGCCAATACATGACCATGACTGATCCCATCGCAGACATGCTCACGCGTCTGCGTAACGCGAACTCGGCATATCACGACGACGTCATGATGCCGCACAGCAAGATCAAGTCGCACATCGCGGAGATCCTCCAGCAGGAGGGCTTCATCACCGGCTGGAAGGTCGAGGACGCCGAAGTCGGCAAGAACCTCGTCCTGGAGCTGAAGTTCGGCCCGAACCGCGAGCGTTCGATCGCCGGCATCAAGCGGATCTCCAAGCCGGGTCTGCGCGTGTACGCGAAGTCCACAAGTCTGCCGAAGGTTCTCGGCGGCCTGGGCGTGGCGATCATCTCCACGTCCCACGGTCTCCTGACCGGTCAGCAGGCAAGCAAGAAGGGCGTAGGTGGGGAAGTCCTCGCCTACGTCTGGTAGTCGGGAACGGAGGAGGAAAAGCTCATGTCGCGAATCGGCAAGCTCCCCATCCAGGTTCCCGCCGGTGTGGACGTCACCATCGAAGGCCGCACGGTAGCGGTGAAGGGCCCCAAGGGGTCCCTCTCGCACACCGTCGCTGCGCCGATCGAGGTCACCAAGGGCGAGGACGGCATCCTCAAGGTGCTGCGCCCCAACGACGAGCGTCAGAACAAGGCCCTCCACGGCCTGTCCCGCACGCTGGTGGCAAACATGATCACCGGCGTGACCACGGGATATGTGAAGGCGCTCGAGATCAGCGGTGTCGGTTACCGAGTTCAGGCGAAGGGCTCCAACCTGGAGTTCGCCCTGGGCTACAGCCACCCGATCCTCATCGAGGCCCCTGAGGGCATCACCTTCAAGGTCGAGAACCCGACGAAGTTCTCCGTCGAGGGCATCGACAAGCAGAAGGTCGGCGAGGTCGCCGCCAAAATCCGCAAGCTGCGGAAGCCTGACCCGTACAAGGCCAAGGGTGTCAGGTACGCGGGCGAGGTCATCCGCCGCAAGGTCGGAAAGGCTGGTAAGTAAGCCATGGCATTCGGTGTGAAGATCGCCAAGGGCAAGGCCTACAAGGCCGCTGCCATCAAGCGCCGTCACATTCGCGTCCGCAAGAAGGTGTCGGGCACGCAGGAGCGCCCGCGCCTGGTTGTGACGCGTTCCAACCGCCACATGGTGGCTCAGGTCGTTGACGACATCGCGGGCCACACGCTCGCTTCGGCGTCCACCCTGGACACGTCGATCCGCGGGACCGAGGGCGACAAGAGCGCCCAGGCCAAGCAGGTCGGTGCCCTCGTGGCCGAGCGCGCCAAGGCCGCCGGTATCGAGGCCGTGGTGTTCGACCGTGGTGGTAACCAGTACGCCGGGCGGATTGCCGCTCTGGCCGACGCCGCCCGCGAAGCCGGGCTGAAGTTCTGAGCCCCGGTTCTTACGCAAAGCGGACGTAACAGAGAGAGGTAATCCAATGGCTGGACCCCAGCGCCGCGGAAGCGGTGCCGGTGGCGGCGAGCGGCGGGACCGGAAGGGCCGTGACGGTGGCGCTGCCGCCGAGAAGACCGCGTACGTAGAGCGCGTCGTCGCGATCAACCGTGTCGCCAAGGTTGTGAAGGGTGGTCGTCGCTTCAGCTTCACCGCGCTCGTCGTGGTGGGCGATGGCGACGGCACCGTAGGTGTCGGTTACGGCAAGGCCAAGGAGGTGCCGGCCGCGATCGCCAAGGGTGTTGAGGAAGCGAAGAAGAACTTCTTCAAGGTCCCGCGCATCCAGGGCACCATCCCTCACCCGATCCAGGGCGAGAAGGCCGCGGGCGTCGTCCTGCTCAAGCCGGCTTCCCCCGGTACCGGCGTCATCGCCGGTGGCCCGGTGCGTGCCGTGCTGGAGTGCGCGGGCGTCCACGACATCCTGTCGAAGTCGCTCGGGTCTTCCAACCCGATCAACATCGTGCACGCGACCGTGGCGGCCCTTCAGGGCCTGCAGCGTCCCGAGGAGATCGCGGCTCGCCGCGGTCTGCCCCTCGAGGCCGTCGCCCCCGCGGCTCTGCTCCGTGCGCGTGCGGGAGCGGGTGCGTAATGGCTCGCCTCAAGATCACGCAGACGAAGTCGTACATCGGCTCTAAGCAGAACCACCGCGACACCCTTCGTTCGCTCGGGCTCAAGCGCCTGCACGACGTGGTTGTCAAGGAGGACCGTCCCGAGTTCCGCGGCATGGCCAACACCGTGCGGCACCTCGTAACGGTCGAGGAGGTCGACTGACATGGCGGACAACAACAACCCGCTGAAGGTCCACAACCTCCGTCCCGCCCCGGGCGCCAAGACCGCCAAGACCCGTGTGGGTCGTGGTGAGGCGTCCAAGGGTAAGACGGCGGGCCGTGGTACCAAGGGCCAGAAGGCCCGTTACCAGATCCCGGAGCGCTTCGAGGGCGGGCAGATGCCCCTCCACATGCGTCTTCCGAAGCTCAAGGGCTTCAAGAACCCGTTCCGCACCGAGTACCAGGTCGTCAACCTGGACAAGCTCGGCGCTCTCTACCCTGAGGGCGGCGAAGTCACGGTGGCCGACCTGGTCACCAAGGGCGCGGTTCGCAAGAACAGCCTCGTCAAGGTCCTGGGCCAGGGCGAGATCTCCGTGGCACTGACGGTTGCGGTTGACGCCGTTTCCGGCTCCGCCAAGGAGAAGATCGCCGCTGCCGGCGGCAGCGTCACCGAGCTCGTCTGAGACGATTCGATGGCCTGAACATCCAACCGGGGGTGCCTCTCATAAGGGGCATCCCCGGTTGGTCGTTCCAAGGGAGGCCATGTCGCCGGTAAGGTGGCGTGGATTGTTGCTGTATTGAAGCCCGGGGCTCGCCCCGGTACCCGTATCCGTCGATCCTCAATACCGTCACCTCTGACGCAGTAGCGCGGGGGTCGCAGGAGGCACCGTGCTCACCGCGTTCGCCCGGGCGTTCAAGACGCCCGACCTGCGCAAGAAGCTGCTCTTCACACTGGGCATCATCGTCGTCTACCGGCTCGGGGCACATATCCCTGTACCCGGTGTCAGCTATGAAAACGTCCAGACGTGTGTTGACGCGGCCCAGAAGGGCAACAACAGCCTGTTCGGGCTGGTGAACATGTTCAGCGGCGGGGCGCTGCTGCAGATCACGATCTTCGCGCTCGGCATCATGCCGTACATCACAGCGAGCATCATTCTGCAGTTGCTGACCGTGGTCATCCCCAAGCTGGAGACCCTCAAGAAGGAGGGCTCGTCCGGTCAGACGAAGATCACGCAGTACACGCGTTATCTGACCGTCGCGCTCGCCATCCTCCAGGGCACCGGCCTGGTCGCCACCGCGCGCAGCGGTGCGCTGTTCAGCGGCTGCCCGGTCGCCAACGACATCGTCCCCAACCAGTCGATCTTCACCACCATCACGATGGTGGTGACCATGACCGCCGGTACCGCGGCCGTCATGTGGCTCGGTGAGCTCGTCACCGACAAGGGCATCGGCAACGGCATGTCCATCCTGATGTTCATCTCGATCGCGTCGGGCCTGCCCGGCTCGCTCTGGGCCATCAAGCAGAGCGGCACGCTGGCCAAGGGCTGGATCGAGTTCGGAGCGACGATCCTCATCGGCTTCGTCATGGTGGGTCTGGTGGTCTTCGTCGAACAGGCGCAACGCCGGATCCCTGTGCAGTACGCGAAGCGCATGATCGGGCGGAGGTCCTACGGCGGTACGTCCACGTACATCCCGCTGAAGGTCAACCAGGCAGGTGTGATCCCGGTCATCTTCGCGTCGTCGCTGCTCTACATCCCGGCGCTGGTCGCCCAGTTCTCCAGCTCGACCTCGGGCTGGAAGACGTGGATCGAGGGCCACTTCGTCAAGGGTGATCACCCGTACTACATCGTCACGTACTTCTTGTTGATCGTTTTCTTCGCCTTCTTCTACGTGGCGATCTCGTTCAACCCCGAAGAAGTCGCCGACAACATGAAGAAGTATGGTGGATTCATCCCGGGGATCCGGGCCGGTCGACCCACGGCCGAGTATCTGAGTTACGTACTCAACAGGATCACGTGGCCCGGATCGCTGTACCTGGGTCTGATCGCTCTTGTGCCTCAGGTCGCGTTGGCCAGCTACAGCGGCTCGAACGGCAGCTCCATCAGCGGAACGAGCATCCTCATCATCGTCGGTGTGGGTCTGGAAACCGTGAAGCAGATCGAGAGCCAGCTTCAGCAGCGCAATTACGAAGGGTTCCTCCGCTGATGCGAATCGTCCTCGTCGGACCGCCCGGTGCCGGCAAGGGAACGCAGGCCGCGTACCTTGCCAAGAACCTGTCGATTCCGCACATCTCCACGGGCGACCTCTTCCGCGCCAACATCAGCCAGGGCACCGACCTCGGCAAGCAGGCGAAGTCCTACATGGACGCAGGAAATCTGGTGCCCGACGAGGTCACCATCGCGATGGCACGGGACCGCATGTCGCAGCCGGACGCCGTGAACGGCTTCCTGCTCGACGGCTTCCCGCGCAATGTGTCGCAGGCGGTGGCGCTGGACGAGGCGCTCGCCGCCGACGGTGTGAAGCTGGACGCGGTTCTGGACCTGGAAGTCCCCGAGGACGAGGTCGTGAAGCGGATCGCCGGGCGGCGTGTCTGCCGCAACGACAGCGCGCACGTCTTTCACGTGACGTACAGCCCGCCGAAGAAGGAAGGCGTCTGTGACGTCTGCGGCGGCGAGCTGTACCAGCGCAACGACGACTCCGAGGACACGGTGCGTACGCGTCTGGAGATCTATCACACGCAGACCGAGCCGATCATCGACCACTACCGGTCCCAGGGCCTGGTGGTGACGATCTCCGCGCTCGGCAAGGTCACCGATGTGACCGACCGCGCGATGGAGGCCCTCCGGCGCGACAAGGTCGCGTAGCCGGGCAGGTACGGGCAGTATTCGTCGAACAGTA
>NZ_JTHL01000001.1:5721808-5743534 GCF_000818195.1 Streptomyces sp. 150FB
CGGCCGTTTCGAGTGCCGGTCGTTGGCATCAGGTGGAAGGCAGCGCAGCAATGGTGGAGATCAAGACCCCCGAGCAGATCGCGAAGATGCGTGAGGCGGGGTTGGTGGTCGCCGCCGTGCACGCGGCCACGGCCGAGGCCGCCGTGCCCGGCGCCACCACCAAGGACCTGGACATGGTCGCCCGCAAGGTGCTCGCCGAGCACAAGGCGAAGCCGAACTTCCTCGGGTACGGCGGGTTCCCCGCGACGATCTGCACCTCGGTCAACGAGGTCGTGGTGCACGGCATCCCCGACGAGAAGACCGTGCTGAAGGACGGCGACATCATCTCGATCGACGCCGGCGCGATCATCGACGGCTGGCACGGGGACGCGGCCTTCACCGCGTTCGTCGGCACCGGGCACGCGCCCGAGCTGGTGGAGCTGTCCCGGGTGACCCAGGAGTCGATGTGGGCGGGCATCGCCGCGATGAAGAACGGCGGCCGGCTCGTCGACGTCTCGCGCGCGATCGAGACGTACATCCGCAGGCAGCCCCGTCCCGGCGGCGGCAAGTACGGGATCGTCGAGGAGTACGGCGGCCACGGCATCGGCACCGAGATGCACATGGACCCGCACCTGCTGAACTACGTCAGCCGCAAGCGGGGCAAGGGCCCCAAGCTGATCCCCGGCTTCTGCCTGGCGATCGAGCCGATGGTGACGCTCGGCACACCGAACACCCAGGTGCTTGAGGACGAGTGGACGGTCATCACGACCGACGGCACCTGGTCCTCGCACTGGGAGCACTCGATCGCCCTCACGGAGGCGGGACCGCTGGTCCTGACGGCCCCTGACGGCGGCAGGGCGAAGCTGGCGGAGCTGGGCGTGACGGCGGCGCCGGACCCGCTGGGCTGAGCGCTCCGGCGCGGCTCCGAGGCCGTTCTCCGGGCCGCTGCCGCGGCCCTGGGCCGAACGGGGCGGGCGGAGGATTGGTTTTCTCCGGTAGTGGGCACACTCAACGATTCGTCTTTTGAGAGGCACTGTCGTAGACTGACGCGTCGGATCTGGTGTACCCGTGTGTCCTCACGCGGCTGCCGGAATCGATCAAGGTAGCCGATTCGAAGGGCGAAGCGTGGCCAAGAAGCAAGGTGCCATCGAAATTGAGGGCACCGTGATCGAGTCCCTCCCGAACGCGATGTTCAGGGTGGAGCTCCAGAACGGTCACAAGGTCCTCGCGCACATCAGCGGCAAGATGCGGATGCACTACATCCGTATCCTTCCCGATGACCGGGTCGTGGTGGAGCTGTCTCCGTACGACCTGACGCGTGGCCGGATCGTCTACCGATACAAGTAGATCTTGTCGTCGCCCCGTTCCGACGGGGTGCGCGGCACTGACCCGGAGAACCTCAATCCCATGAAGGTCAAGCCGAGCGTCAAGAAGATCTGTGACAAGTGCAAGGTGATCCGCCGTCACGGTCGGGTCATGGTCATCTGCGACAACCTGCGCCACAAGCAGCGCCAGGGCTGACGCACGACCCCCTGCCTCTCGCAGTTCTTCGCGCGACGCGAGCAACACGTACATACGCAGTGTCCGGCACCCGTCTCTCGCGGGCGTCGACACCTCCGGCGGGGGCCGGGGACCCGGACCGCACACCGTGCGGAATCCGGGACAGACACTGTGGAAGACCTCCGACATCAACAGGAGCCATGAATGGCACGCCTCGCAGGCGTTGATCTCCCGCGCGAAAAGCGCGTCGAGGTCGCCCTTACGTACGTCTTCGGTATCGGGCGTACCCGGTCCAAGGAGACGCTCGCCGCCACCGGCGTCGACCCCAACGTCCGCGTCCGCGACCTTGCCGAGGAAGACCTCGTCAAGATCCGTGAGTACGTCGACGGAAACCTCAAGACCGAGGGTGACCTCCGCCGTGAGGTGGCCGCCGATATCCGCCGCAAGGTCGAGATCGGTTGCTACCAGGGTCTGCGCCACCGCCGTGGCCTGCCGGTGCACGGTCAGCGCACCAGCACGAACGCTCGTACCCGCAAGGGTCCGCGTCGCGCCATCGCCGGCAAGAAGAAGCCGGGCAAGAAGTAGTCCTCAGCCGGACGCTTATCAGCGGTCTTCGCTGTAGGACCGACCACCTCCACGCAGGAGTAAACACATGCCTCCCAAGGGCCGTAGTGGTGCAGCCAAGAAGGTGCGCCGCAAGGAAAAGAAGAACGTCGCTCATGGGCACGCCCACATCAAGAGCACGTTCAACAACACCATCGTCTCGATCACTGACCCCTCGGGCAACGTGATCTCCTGGGCCTCCGCCGGCCACGTCGGCTTCAAGGGCTCGCGCAAGTCCACTCCCTTCGCCGCGCAGATGGCCGCCGAGTCGGCTGCCCGTCGCGCGCAGGAGCACGGCATGCGCAAGGTCGACGTCTTCGTCAAGGGTCCCGGCTCCGGCCGTGAGACCGCGATCCGCTCGCTCCAGGCCACCGGCCTGGAGGTGGGTTCGATCCAGGACGTCACCCCCACCCCGCACAACGGCTGCCGCCCGCCCAAGCGGAGGCGCGTCTGACTTCAGGTGCTCCCAAAGCATCTGTGGTTCGGTCGCAGCGCACTGCGGTACGGGCGGCTCGGCGCGTTTGCGCCGCGCCGCCCGTACCCTTGTCAGTATTGACGGGCGTCAAATAGCGGGCGCCCCAAACTGAAGGATTTCCCCATGCTTATCGCTCAGCGTCCGTCGCTGACCGAAGAGGTCGTCGACGAGTACCGCTCCCGGTTCGTCATCGAGCCGCTGGAGCCCGGCTTCGGGTACACGCTCGGTAACTCCCTGCGACGCACCCTTCTCTCCTCGATCCCCGGAGCCGCTGTCACCAGCATCCGGATCGACGGTGTCCTGCACGAGTTCACCACCGTGCCGGGCGTCAAGGAAGACGTCACCGACCTCATCCTCAACATCAAGCAGCTCGTCGTCTCCTCGGAGCACGACGAGCCGGTCGTCATGTACCTGCGCAAGCAGGGCCCCGGCCTGGTCACCGCCGCCGACATCGCCCCGCCGGCCGGTGTCGAGGTCCACAACCCGGACCTGGTGCTGGCGACGCTGAACGGCAAGGGCAAGCTGGAGATGGAGCTGACCGTCGAGCGCGGTCGCGGCTATGTCTCCGCCGTCCAGAACAAGCAGGTGGGCCAGGAGATCGGCCGTATCCCGGTCGACTCCATCTACTCGCCGGTGCTCAAGGTCACGTACAAGGTCGAGGCGACCCGTGTCGAGCAGCGCACCGACTTCGACAAGCTGATCGTCGACGTCGAGACCAAGCAGGCCATGCGGCCGCGTGACGCCATGGCGTCCGCCGGTAAGACGCTGGTCGAGCTGTTCGGTCTGGCGCGCGAGCTCAACATCGACGCCGAGGGCATCGACATGGGCCCGTCGCCGACGGACGCGGCGCTCGCCGCCGATCTCGCCCTGCCGATCGAGGAGCTGGAGCTCACCGTTCGGTCGTACAACTGCCTCAAGCGCGAGGGCATCCACTCCGTGGGTGAGCTCGTGGCGCGGTCCGAGGCGGACCTGCTCGACATCCGCAACTTCGGTGCGAAGTCGATCGACGAGGTCAAGGCGAAGCTTGCCGGTATGGGCCTCGCGCTCAAGGACAGCCCGCCCGGATTCGACCCCACCGCCGCCGCTGACGCCTTCGGCGCCGACGACGACGTGGACGCCGGGTTCGTGGAGACCGAGCAGTACTGAGCCGGTCGCACGATCGCACGAATCTTCCGCGGGGCGGCCGCCTCACGGGAACTGACACCGGTACCTGATACGGCCGGTGCAGATATGAAGGAGTAACACCATGCCTCAGCCCGCAAAGGGTGCCCGTCTGGGCGGCAGCGGCGCGCACGAGAAGCTGCTCCTCGCGAACCTCGCGAAGGCGCTCTTCGAGCACGGCCGCATCACGACGACCGAGGCCAAGGCCCGCCGCCTGCGTCCGGTCGCCGAGCGTCTCGTCACCAAGGCGAAGAAGGGCGACATGCACAACCGTCGCCTGGTGCTTCAGACGATCACGGACAAGAGCATCGTGCACACGCTCTTCACCGAGATCGCCCCGCGCTACGAGAACCGCCCCGGTGGCTACACGCGCATCACCAAGATCGGCAACCGTCGTGGCGACAACGCCCCGATGGCGGTCATCGAGCTGGTCGAGGCCCTGACCGTGGCGCAGGCAGCCACCGGTGAGGCCGAGGCAGCGACGAAGCGCGCGGTCAAGGAATCCGCCGCCGAGAAGGACGCCGCGAAGAGCGACGCGTCCGACGAAGCGGTCGAGGACGCGGCTCCGGCCGACGCGTCCGAGGAGTCCAAGGACGCCTGAGCGCGTCTCGACGACTGACGGACGGGCCCGCTCCCTTCACGGGGGCGGGCCCGTTCGGCGTGGATCAGGTTGATCCGGGTGTCCGGGTACATCGAGCGATCTGAGGGATCTGAAGCGTGAGCGACGAGGTGGCCGCAGGCCACGTACGGGTGCGGCTCGACCTGTCGTACGACGGCAAGGAGTTCTCCGGCTGGGCGCGGCAGGCCACGCGCCGCACCGTCCAGGCGGAGATCGAGGACGCGCTGCGTACGGTGACGCGGTCATCGGTCACGTACGACCTGACCGTCGCCGGGCGCACCGACGCCGGTGTGCACGCGCGCGGGCAGGTCGCGCATGTCGATCTGCCCGAGGATGTGTGGGCCGAGCACCGCGACAAGCTCCTGCGCCGGCTCGCGGGGCGGCTGCCGCACGACGTACGGGTGTGGAAGGTGGCCGAGGCCCCGGCGGGGTTCAACGCGCGTTTCGCGGCCGTGTGGCGGCGGTACGCGTACCGCGTCACCGACAACCCCGGCGGCGTCGATCCGCTGCTGCGCGGGCATGTGCTGTGGCACGACTGGGAGTTGGACGTCGACGCGATGAACGCCGCCGCGGCGGGGCTGCTCGGCGAGCACGACTTCGCCGCGTACTGCAAGAAGCGCGAGGGCGCCACGACCATCCGTACGCTCCAGAAGCTGGAGTGGGTGCGGGGCGCCGACGGCGTTCTGACGGCGACCGTGCGGGCCGATGCCTTCTGCCACAACATGGTGCGTTCGCTGGTGGGCGCCATGCTGTTCGTGGGCGACGGGCACCGGCCCGCCGAGTGGCCGGCGAAGGTGCTGGCGACGGGCGTACGGGACTCGGCGGTCCATGTCGTACGGCCGCACGGCCTCACCCTGGAGGAGGTCGGCTACCCGGCCGACGGGCTGCTGGCGGCGCGGAGCAAGGAAGCTCGCAACAAGCGGTCGCTGCCGGGTGTAGCGGGTGTCGCGGGCGCTTCGGATGCCGACGACGGCTGCTGCTGACGGGTCGTTGCTGACGGGCTACTCGTCCGCCGGAGGGGTGGTCGCCGCGGCCGACGCCTGCGCCCGGCCGCGCGCCAGGATCTGCTGGAAAGTGACCTCGGCGACGTCGTCCCCGGCGGTGTAGACGTCCTTGTCCTTCAGGGTGACGTTCGTGCGGTTCGTGAAGCCGCCGACGGTGAAGTAGACGTACCTGCCGTACGAGTTGGTGGTCTTGCGGCAGATCGACGGCGCCCGGCAGAACGTCGGGACACCGCTGCCGGGGAGCGAGGCGATCCCGTCCTTCGCCGCGTTCCTCGCCTTCTGCGCCTGCGCCTCCTTGTCGAAGACGGCGACACCCACGGTGACCGCGACCCCGCCCTTGTAGTACGTGGCGCGGATGACCTGGTCGCAGCCGTTCGCGGCGAGGATCCCGCCGAGGCGGCCCTGCGTGGCGGCCGAGCAGCTCGTGGTCTGGCTCGTGGCGCCCTTGGTGTAGACGCGGTCGTCCAGCTTCATCTTCGTGCCGGGGAAGAGCGTCCCGGCGTTCAGCGGTGCCTTGTCCTTGTCGGCGCTGGAGACATAGTCCTTCGGGTCCGGCGGCGGCGCCGCGTTCGTCGAAGGGAAGGACGGCTGGTCCTCCGTCGGCTCGTCCGGCAGTGAACCGGTGGGCGGCAGCGCGTCGGTGCTGCTGCCGGGGCCGGGGTCCGCGTCGCTGTTCATCGAGACGACAGCGGTCGCCACGACGGCCGCGATCGCGATGGTCGCGACCGCGCCACCACCGATCAGCAGCCAGCGCTTGCGGCGTACCCGCGAGGCGGACGCCTCCGCCAGCGCGGACCAGTCGGGCGTCCGCGTTCCGTACGGGTCCTGCGGACCGTGCGGCCCCGGTCCTTGGCCCTGCCCCTGGCTCTGCCCCTGGCCCGGTGCCTGCCCCTGGCCCTGCCCTTGTCCCGGTGCCCCGGGACCACCCCATGAGGGTCCCCCTTGCCCAAAGCTCATGGGGCGCAGTTTACGTGCGGGCGCAGGGGAGTTGGCGCCCGGAGACCGGATAGAGACCGGGACGACGGCAAAACGAGTTGGGCACACGCGCCTCCTGGCCCGACAATGCCCACCATGGGACATCTTGAGGCAGCGCATCTGGAGTACTACCTCCCCGACGGACGGGTGCTCCTCGGTGACGCCTCCTTCCGCGTGGGCGAGGGCGCGGTCGTCGCGCTCGTCGGGGCCAACGGCGCGGGCAAGACGACACTGCTCCGGCTGATCGCCGGCGACCTCCAGCCGCACGGCGGCACGGTCAGGACCAGCGGCGGGCTCGGCGTGATGGCCCAGTTCGTCGGCTCGGTGCGCGACGAGCGCACCATCCGTGACCTGCTCGTCTCCGTGTCGCACCCGCGTCTGCGCGAGGCGGCGCGCGCGGTCGACGAGGCCGAGCACGGCATCATGACGGTCGACGACGAGGCCGCGCAGATGCGGTACGCGCAGGCGCTCAGCGACTGGGCCGAGGTCCAGGGCTACGAGGCAGAGACGCTCTGGGACATGTGCACCACGGCCGCGCTGGGCATGCCGTACGACACGGCGCAGTGGCGGCTCGTACGGACGCTGAGCGGCGGCGAGCAGAAGCGGCTGGTGCTGGAGGCGCTGCTGCGCGGGCCCGACGAGGTGCTGCTGCTGGACGAACCGGACAACTATCTGGACGTACCCGGCAAGCGGTGGCTGGAGGAGCGGCTCAAGGAGACCCGTAAGACCGTCCTGTTCGTCTCGCACGACCGGGAGTTGCTCGCCAGGGCCGCCGAGAAGATCGTCAGCGTGGAGCCGAGCGCGGCCGGGTCCGACGTATGGATCCACGGCGCGGGGTTCGGTACGTACCACGAGGCGCGCAAGGAGCGCTTCGCGCGCTTCGAGGAGCTGAAGCGGCGCTGGGACGAGGAGCACGCGCGGCTGAAGGCGCTGGTACTGCGGCTGCGGCAGCAGGCGGCGATCAGCCCCGACATGGCCTCGCGCTACCACGCGATGCAGACGCGCTTCAAGCGCTTCGAGGACGCGGGGGCGCCGCCCGAGCCGCCGCGCGAGCAGGAGATCTCGATGCGGCTGCGGGGCGGGCGCACCGGGCTGCGGGCCATCACGGTCAAGGACCTTGAGCTGACCGGCCTGATGAAGCCGTTCTCGCTGGAGGTGTTCTACGGGGAGCGCGTCGCGGTCCTCGGCTCCAACGGGTCGGGCAAGTCGCACTTCCTGCGGCTGCTCGCCGGCGACGACGTGCGGCACACGGGGGAGTGGAAGCTCGGCGCCCGGGTCGTGGCGGGCCACTTCGCGCAGACGCACGCCCACCCCGAGCTGCGCGGGCGGACGCTGGTCGACATCCTGTGGGCCGAGCACGCGAAGGACCGGGGCGCGGCGATGTCCGTCCTGCGTAGGTACGAGATGGAGCGGCAGGGGGACCAGCCCTTCGAGAAGCTCTCCGGCGGCCAGCAGGCCCGCTTCCAGATCCTGCTGCTGGAGCTGCGGGGGACCACCGCGCTGCTGCTGGACGAACCCACGGACAACCTGGACCTGGAGTCGGCGGAGGCCCTTCAGGAGGGCCTGGAGGCGTACGAGGGCACCGTCCTGGCCGTGACCCACGACCGCTGGTTCGCCCGCACCTTCGACCGGTACCTGGTGTTCGGCTCGGACGGCGTCGTACGGGAGACCCCGGAGCCGGTCTGGGACGAGCGCCGGGTGGTGCGGGCGCGGTAGCCGGGACGACGTACACATGCCCTTACGCGCGCGCCGTGGCGTCGCCGCCCGGTAGGTGCCTGGCCGACAGGTCGCGGAGCGCGACGGCGCTCGGGTGCCAGGGGCGGCCCGTCGGGCCGGTCAGCACGAGCCGGCGCTCCAGCCGGGGCCGCAGCGGGACCAGGGTGAGGGTGTCCGACAGCATGCTCGCGGCCAGGGAGGGAAGGATGCCGACTCCCAGGCCGGCCTCCACCATGGACAGCAGCGTCATCAGTTCGCGGATCCGCCGGGCGGGCCGGTAGGGCAGGCCCGCCATCGCGTGCAGCCGGGTGATCGGGCCCGCGAACCCTGATGTGGTGACCAGCAGCGGGTCCTCCAGCAGGTCCGACAGCTCGATGAACTCCTCACCGGCCAGCGGGTGGTCGCTGCGGACGACGGCCTCGTAGGCGTCGGTGGCCACCTGCAACGCGCCGTCGGGAAACGGGTCCGGGTCGATGCGGAACGCGGCGTCGACGGTTCCTCCTTCCAGCCACTGGTCGATCTCCTCGTCGATGGCCTCGAAAACGGTGATCTCGATGTGCGGGGCATGTTCGTGCCACAGCCGCAGCAGTCCGGGGAGCAGGCCGCGGGCGACGGTCGGCGGGACTGACAGGCTGATCGTCCCGGCGGCGGTGCTGTGGTGCGCGGCCGCCGCGGCGTCGAAGGCCCGGGCGGCGGAGAGCGTGGCACGAGCGTGCGGGAGCAGGACGTCGCCCAGCGAGGTCGGTTCGACCGGGGCGGTCCGCCGGACGAGTTCGCCGTTCACCGTCGCTTCGAGTGAGGCGAGCGCGTGCGACACCGAGGACTGGCTCATGCCGAGCGCGACGGCGGCCGCGCCGAACCCCGCGTGGTCCGCGACGGCGACGAATACGGCCAGTTGCCTCAGGGTCACGCTCATCGATTTCCTCGATCGCTGGATGAAGATCATCTATTTGCTTCATCGTAGTGGCCTGGCCAGACTCTCCGTAGGCCCGGCGAAAGCCGAGCGGGAGGCGGGCGGAAAGGGGAGGCGCGAGATGCTGCTGAACGTGGTGCACGCGGCACTGGCCGGCCGGCACGCGCGCTTCGCCGAGGGCGAGGGCCGTGCGCTGCGCTACCTGGACACGGTGGCTCCCTTCGCCGGGGTCCCGGACGACCCGGCCGAACAGGACTGGCGCGACCTCGCCACGCTGGTGCGCCGTACGGGCGGCGCGGCCCTGCACCGGGAGCCGGGCGTGCCGCTCGACGCCTGGGCCGCCGATCACCGCATCGACCTCCATCGGATGACGGTGGTCCAGTTCTCCGGCGCCGGGCTCGGCGCCGGCCCCGCGGACGCCGCCGACCCGGAGATCCGCGAGCTGACCGTGGCCGACGTCCCCGCCATGAGCGACCTGGCCGAGCGGACCCGCCCCGGCCCGTTCGGCGAGCGCACCATCGAACTGGGCGGTTACCTCGGCATCTGGCGGGACGGCGTCCTCGCCGCCATGGCCGGCGAACGCTTCTCCGCACCCGACGGCGGCGGGAGAGGCTGGACGGAGGTCAGCGCGGTATGCGCCGACCCGGCGTTCCGGGGACAGGGTCTGGCCACGCGGTTGATACGCGCGGTCGCGGCCCGGATCCGGGCCCGGGGCGACGAGGTCTTCCTGCACGTCATCGACACCAACTCCGGTGCCATCGCGCTCTACGAGCGGCTCGGGTTCAGTCGGCTGGCCACCGTCGAGGTCACCAGGCTGACCCCGCGCCCGTAGCGCCTTCCCTTGACCCTGTCCGGGCGAGGGTTCGCCATTCGCGTTCCGGATGGCTGGATGGCACGGTCGAGTGGATGTCTGCCGATATCTGTCGCCGCCGGTCCACGAGGAAGGGCGCCATGAACCCCGCCGTGAACCCCGCTGTGAACGACCGTACGGCTCCCGTCGTCATCGTCGGTGCGGGCCCGGCCGGTCTTGCGACCAGTTGGCACCTCAGGGGTCTGGGCGTCAGCCATGTCGTCCTCGAACGCGACGCTGTCGGCGCCACGTGGCGCTCAGCACGCTGGGACAGCTTCAGCCTGATCACCCCCACGTGGTCGGTCCGGCTGCCCGGACGCCGGCAGACGGCGGATGAGGGTGGGTTCCTGGAAAAACAGCAGTTCGTGGACATGCTCAGCGCGTACGCCCGCGAGGCCGATCTGCCGGTACGCAGCGGAGTGGATGTCCGCTCGCTGCGCCCGGACGGCGAGGGCTATGTGCTGGCCACATCCGAAGGGGACTGGTCGGCCCGTGTCGTAGTGATCGCGTGCGGCGGGCTGCGGCTGCCGCGTGTCCCGGCGGGCATCAGCCCCCCGTCCGGCGTAACGGCGCTGCACGCGGTCGACTACCGCAGCCCGGACAGGCTGCCTCCTGGCGCGGTGCTGGTGGTGGGAAGCGCCCAGTCCGGGACGCGGATCTCCGATGACCTGCGCCGCGCGGGCCGTCGCGTCTTTCTCTCCACGGGGGCGGGCGGCGGAGTGCCGCGCCGCCACCGTGGACGGGACGTCTTCGAGTGGCTGCGCGACACCGGCTCGCTGGAACTCCCGACCGAGCAGGCGCCCGAGCCGATGCGCCGGGCACCCCAGCCGATGGTCAGCGACGCGGATGACGGCCGGACCTCCGCGCTGAGGCAGTTGGACCAGAACGGCGTCACGCTGTTCGGCCGTCTCACCGCGGTGCGGGACGGCCGGTTCGTCTTCGCCGACGACCTGGCGCACAACCTGCGGGCGGCCGACGCCCAGGCGGCCCGGTTCCGCCGCCAGGTCGACCAGTACCTCCAGGATCACCCGGAGCAGCGGGCGGCGCCCGCACCACCGGACACCGACGACGCCGCGTACGACGGTGACCGCGCCGCCCCCACAGAACTCGACGCCGCCGCCGAGGGCGTATCGACCCTGCTCTGGTGCACCGGGATGCGGCCCGACACCGCCTGGCTGCCGGACGATCTGCTGGACGAGAGGGGAACCCCGCGGCACGAACGCGGCGTGACGCCCCTGGCGGGGGTCTTCGCGGTGGGCTTCCCGTGGCTGACCCACCGCGCCTCCGGCATTCTCTACGGCATCGGCACGGACGCCGCGCGCGTCGCGGAGCAGGCCCGGGGGCATCTCGGCCATCGGCTCTGACGGGGGTGCGTCCAGGCCGGTGCGTGGGGGGCAGGGTGAGGGACGGGACGCGGGGCCCCGTCATTCCGGAGGTCGCGGAACGGCGGGGCTCAGTCGCGTGGGTGCGGTGTGTTCGCGCTATGCGTGGATGCGGGCGAGGGTGACGAGCCCGGCGAAGGCGGTGGGGGTGAGCATGAGGACGGGGCCGCGCTGGTCCTTGCTGTCCCGGACAAGGACAGTGCCGTGTGCCTCGGCGTAAGCAGGCGCCCACTCGACGCAGTTGCCGCCTTCGCCGCCGCTGTAGGTGCTCTTGACCCATTTCGTGATGAGGGTCGGAGTGCTGTTCATACGGTCATCCTCCGTTGCTCAGCAGATGCGGTGAGCCCCGTCAACTCAAAGGCGGGAGGGCGGGGCTCACTTGCACGGCGTGCGCGCTATGCGTGGGTGCGGGCGAGGGCGATGAGTCCGGCGAAGGCGGTGGGGGTGAGCATGAGGACGGGGCCGTTCTTCGTCTTGCTGTCCCGTACCGGCACGGTCCCATGAGCCTGAGCAAATGTGGGTGACCATTCGACACAGTTGCCTTGGCCCCCGCTGTAGGTGCTCTTGACCCAGTTCGTCAGGTCTGGGGTGTTGCTCATCTGGCGTGCTCCTTGGCAATCATGCGCATCAGATCGAGTGAGCGCT
Source organism: Streptomyces sp. 150FB (assembly GCF_000818195.1). Taxonomy (GTDB): domain Bacteria; phylum Actinomycetota; class Actinomycetes; order Streptomycetales; family Streptomycetaceae; genus Streptomyces. Next base: position 5,733,631 of record NZ_JTHL01000001.1, read on the forward strand.
CTTCGGACAGCGCGGCGGCGCGCAGCCGGTCGTAGATGGCTGACGCGTCGGCCACTGCCGTAACCGAGTCTGTCACGTGCCCCCTCTCCATAGTTTCCGAGTACAGGACGCTGGGTCCATCTTCTTGGCTGAGGAGAATGAACGCCAGATTCGTGGCCGGAGCACCCGAGTTGAAGGGCAGAACTTGCAGTGTCACGTGCGGGTTTGCTGCGCCTACGGCCACCAGATGCTTAAGCTGCTCGGCCATGACGGCACGGCTGCCCACCACAGTCCGGAGGACCGACTCGTGCACAATCACCCATAGCAGCGGTGGCTTCTCGCCCTCCATCACCTCGTACCGCCGTAGACGGGTATCGATCAGGGCCTTGATCTGACCGTCGTCTTTACGCGGATGAGCCGCGCGAAAGATCGCCTCCGCGTAGGCGGGGGTCTGGAGCATCCCCATCACGAAGACGTTCGAGTAGTCGTTGATGACGGCAGCCGCCATCTCCAGTTTCACGTACGGGACGAACCAGCCAGGATGACTGCGCTCGGTCACCCGGTGCCGTAGCCGGACGAAGGTTCCTGGTGTGCCAAAGATTCGGTCACACGCCTCTGCGAACTTCTGGGACGCCATCCGTGTGCCGCCCTCCACCCTTGTGACATAGGTGCGTTCGAAGCCTGCCCCATCAGCAAGCTCCTGTTGTGACATCTCCTTGTGTTTCCGGGCGTGCATGACCTCTCGGCCGAAGTATGCGGCGCCGTCCTCGGGTTCTTCCACGCCTAGCAGGATTGACTCGCTCACCTGTTCAACTCCTTTTCGTGCCAGTGGCCTTGGCACCGCATTCTGCCTGTTCTTGCCGTGTCTTGTGACCGAATCTAGAAGTAATCACGGAGCAAGGAAACCTGGCAGGGTGAAGGGAATGCCGAACATGACGGATCACGAACCGCTGGACACCGAACAGGTGCCTCCGCCTATTGGACTTGACGTGACGGTTCACGGCTGGGGTTTCCTGAGTTCGGGTCCTGGTGGCCCGTCCGGTGCCTATGCCCAGGTGACGCGAGAGTTGTTGGAGCGGCTGCTCCACGGACTGAGGCGATGGGCGGAATGACACACAGCGAAACACCATGGACCGGCCCCGGACCGACCGGCCCGGACGCTCTCGAAGGCGCAGTCGAAGGAGCGGACCTGGCCCCCGGCTCCGCGCTCGACTGGCCGCCCTGCGGGTGTCGTCGGCCGGTGTGCCCGGACTACGTACCGCTTGATTCGCCCGGCGCGGGCGAGCGCGACAGGCGCAGTGACGGGGGCGGACTGTGACGATACGGCCGGCGTCTGCGAATCCGGGCGGACTGCGTATCGGGATGGTCGTGTACGACCGCGTGCACGAGATGGTCGGGGTCATTGACGGATTCGTCGGGCCGTTCGTGAATCTTTCGCGTCCTACGGGTCTTACGTGGCAGAGCCGATGGGTGTCGGTGCGCCGGGGAACGCCCCATGAACTGCGGCAGATAAAGGCCATTGGGGCGCTGCACCGGCTCAAACTGAAAGGGTTTACGTCCTAGGTTTTCTTGCGTCCATTCGCTCATTCGGCATTCAGCATTCAGCATCCATCAGCCGAGAGGTGAACCATTCATGACTCACGCCGAGATTGATTCCGCCCGTCCTCCCCGCCGGCGTATCGGGGCCGTTGTCCTGGTGCGCGACGTGGAGGGCAGGGTGTTGCTGGTGAAGCCGACGTACCGGCACGCGGACAGTGCCTCGGGGTGGCAGTTGCCGGGCGGTGGGGCCCATCAGGGGGAGACCGTCGCCGGTGCGGCGGCGCGTGAACTCCTGGAGGAGACAGGGCTCGTGCGCCGTCTGACGCATTTCGTGGCGCTCGACTACGTACCGGCGGCCGCCGAGGGCAAGTCGGCCGAGGGGTACAACGTCGTCTGCGACGGCGGGACGCTCACCGCCGCCGAGGCGTCGGGCGTCGCCGTCCCCGACAGTGCCGCCGACGAGTTGTCCGCGTGTGCGTGGGTGGGGTTGGACGAACTCGGTGCGCACTGCTTCGCGTACCAGGAACGCCGTATCCGCGCCGCCGTCGACGCCGTCGAGCACGCGAACGAGCTGCCGCTGCTCGTCCTCGGCGGACCCACCATCGAATAGGAGCAGGCCCGTTGGCACCTGCCCGGTCCGGCGGCTCCGCGGCGTCGTCCCGTCCTTCGCCCTGCTCGATCAGACGCCTGTGGAGCGGGCGGTGTCGTCGACCGGGGCCGGGGGTCTGAGCGGCTCGTAGTCGAGCCAGGGGTCCTGGAGGAACTCGCTGCGACGGGACGCGTGGTCCCGGGCGCTGATCCGGAAGTAGAGAGCGCGTCGCGTCTGCTCGGATTCGTAGTTTCCACCGATGTTGTGGCCGAGGAGGTAGTGCGCGAGCAGCAGGTCCCCGGCCCGTCCCTTGATCTGCTCGGGCTCGGGCAGGTCGATCGGCGGGTAGGCGCAGTGCAGGTGCGGGCCGTGATCGCGGAAGTACGCGGCGTGGGTCAGATGCGTGCCCGGCCAGACCCACAGGTTGCCGGAGTTCTCGGTGAGTTGATCGGTCATCAAGATCCCGGCCAGCAGGGTGAACGTGCCGCGGATCGGCTCACCGGTCGGCTCGGAGTTGGCGGCGTCGATGTGCGGACCGCCGGGCCGGCGCGAGTACGGCGGGATGTTCAACGCGACCTGGACCTGCCACGGGTACTTCAGCGTCCCGGCCCCCGCCAGCTCCTCGGCCAGGCCGAACGCGGCGCTGCGGGTCAAGGGCGCTCTCAGCGCCGGCTCGTTCTTGGTCGGGAGGTAGTAGAAGTGGTTGCCGCGCTTGTCGGCGGCAGGTGGGTCGGCGGCGACGACCTCGTCGATCCGCCCGGCCGCCCGGGCCAGTATCTCGTCCCGCACCACCTGTGGAACGAGGACAAAGCCCCGCTCGGCGAACTCGTTGATCTGCTCCTCGCTCAGCACTCGAAAAACCGTAGAGGGGCGGCCACCGTGGCAGACACCGATTTTTGGCGAAGCCAAGGACCGGCCGGGTGCTGATGATCTCGTCACACACAAACCAAGCGTCCCGGTAGCGTCACGCTCTGTGTGTTCCGCTTTCGTCCTCTGCTTCCGCCCTCCGTGGATGTGCGTCTGTACGTGAGTCGCCGAGCGGGGCTCCCGGCCGGCCGGATGTTCCCTCGCCCGTTCGTCCCGGAAGGAGCGTCCGGGCGCCGCGCCGCCGTCGGGGGGGGCGGGCCGGCGGTGAAGTGGGCGGGACGCGTTTTGACCCGTACGGGGCAGCGCGGGTATTCTGCTGGTTCGTTATGCGTATTGGCTTGGTCGTTCTCACGCGAGGGGCCCTTACGCCGGTTCACCGGGCCGATGGACAGCGGCGGTGCGCGGGTTGCGTCCCCGTCGCATCACCAGGGCTGTCGTGATCGTCCGGGTGGCCTTGTCAGGACTCCATCTCATCGAAGAAGCGAAGGCTACGACCGTGCGTACGTACAGCCCCAAGCCCGGCGATGTGACACGCCAGTGGCACGTCATCGACGCCGAGGACATCGTCCTGGGCCGTCTGGCGACCACCGCCGCCAACCTTCTGCGCGGTAAGCACAAGCCGATCTATGCACCCCACGTCGACACCGGTGACTTCGTCATCATCATCAACGCCGACAAGGTGCACCTCACCGGCAACAAGGCGACTCAGAAGATGGCGTACCGCCACTCCGGTTACCCGGGTGGTCTGCGTTCCGTCCGCTATGACGAGCTTCTTGCCAAGAACCCCGAGAAGGCCGTCGAGAAGGCCATCAAGGGCATGATCCCCAAGAACACCCTGGGCCGCCAGATGCTCTCGAAGCTCAAGATCTACGCGGGTGACCAGCACCCGCACGCTGCCCAGCAGCCGGTCCCGTTCGAGATCACCCAGGTCGCGCAGTAATTCCGGCCACCCCCTAAGACGAAAAGAAATCTGAGGAGCATCGTGGCCGAGACCACTGCTGAGACCCCTGTCGAAGCCCCTGAGGCCGAAGAGACCTTCGCCGAGGTGACAACGTTCGAGTCCGAGACCCCGGTCGAGGGCGAGTACACCTCCGAGTCGCTCGCTTCGCGCTTCGGCGACCCCCAGCCGGCTGCCGGCCTGGGCCGTCGTAAGAACGCCATCGCCCGTGTCCGGATCGTTCCGGGCTCCGGGAAGTGGAAGATCAACGGTCGCACCCTTGAGGACTACTTCCCCAACAAGGTGCACCAGCAGGCTGTCAACGAGCCCTTCAAGGTGCTTGAGCTGGACAACCGCTACGACGTCATCGCCCGTATCTCCGGTGGCGGCGTCTCCGGTCAGGCCGGCGCCCTGCGCCTCGGCGTGGCCCGTTCGCTCAACGAGGCGGACGTGGACAACAACCGCGCCACGCTGAAGAAGGCCGGCTTCCTGAGCCGCGACGACCGTGCGGTCGAGCGCAAGAAGGCCGGTCTCAAGAAGGCCCGTAAGGCTCCGCAGTACAGCAAGCGCTAAATTTCGCCTGTTCGGCCTACGTTTCGCCCCGGCGGCACTCCGTGCCGCCGGGGCGTTCGTTTTTTCTCCACATCTATAGGCGTATAACAGCATCAAGAGTTCATTGGTTCGTCGGTTCGTTACTTGGTCGGTTTTGCGTTTCTGAGCATTTTCGGAGGGAGAGCTGTGGGACGACTCTTCGGCACGGACGGCGTGCGCGGTGTCGCCAACGCCGATCTGACGGCTGAGCTTGCGCTCGGTCTTTCGGTCGCCGCGGCACATGTGCTCGCCGAGGTGGGTACTTTCGGCGGCCACCGGGCGACGGCAGTGGTGGGGCGCGATCCCCGGGCGTCGGGCGAGTTCCTCGAAGCCGCCGTCGTGGCCGGTCTCGCGAGCGCGGGTGTGGACGTCCTGCGCGTCGGTGTGCTGCCCACCCCCGCGGTGGCGTACCTCACCGGGGCGCTGGGTGCCGACCTCGGCGTGATGCTCTCGGCGAGCCACAACGCCATGCCGGACAACGGGATCAAGTTCTTCGCGCGCGGCGGCCACAAGCTGGCCGACGAGCTGGAGGACCGGATCGAGGCCGCCTACCTCGAAAACACGGTGCACCGCACCGGACCCCCCTGGCAGCGGCCGACCGGAGCGGGCGTCGGCCGTGTGCATGTGTTCGACGAGGGGTTCGACCGGTACGTGGCGCACCTCATCGGCGTGCTCCCGAACAGACTCGACGGGCTGAAGATCGTCCTGGACGAGGCGCACGGCGCCGCCGCCCGCGTCTCGCCCGAGGCCTTCGCCCGCGCGGGCGCCGAGGTGATCACCATCGGCGCCGAGCCCGACGGGCTCAACATCAACGACGGCTGCGGCTCCACCCACCTGGACCTGCTGAAGGCCTCCGTGGTCGAGCACGGCGCCGACTTCGGCATCGCGCACGACGGCGACGCCGACCGCTGCCTCGCCGTGGACGCCGAGGGCAAGGAGGTCGACGGCGACCAGATCCTCGCCGTGCTGGCCCTCGCGATGCTCGAAGCGGGCACCCTGCGCGGGAACGCCGTGGTCGGGACCGTCATGTCCAACCTCGGCTTCAAGATCGCGATGGAGCGCGAGGGCATCCACCTCGTACAGACCGCCGTCGGCGACCGGTACGTACTGGAGTCGATGAAGGAGCACGGCTACGCCCTCGGCGGCGAGCAGTCGGGCCATGTCATCGTCCTCGACCACGCGACGACCGGCGACGGCACGCTCACCGGCCTCATGCTGGCGGCGCGCGTCGCCGCGACCGGCCGTACGCTCGCCGACCTCGCCGCGATCATGGACCGGCTGCCGCAGGTCCTCATCAACGTGCCCGACGTCGACAAGTCGCGGGTCGACACCTCGGCCGAGCTGGCGCTCGCCGTGGCCGAGGCCGAACACGAACTGGGCTCCACGGGCCGGGCGTTGCTGCGCCCCTCGGGCACCGAGCCGCTCGTACGGGTGATGGTCGAGGCGGCCGACATCGAGCAGGCCAGGTCCGTCGCCGGTCGGCTCGCCGATGTGGTGAAGTCCGCGCTGGGTTGAAGTGCCGTCAGGTGATGCGCCGTCAGGTGACGCGCTGTCAGGTGACGCGGGGTCCGGGTTCTCCGGGCCCCGCGTTTTCCTTGGCTCGCGTAGCCGCGTCGGCGGACGCTCCGGATGTGACCGGGTGTCAGAGTTTGCGCAGTGACAGGCGCTGGACCTTGTGGTCGGGCCCCTTGCGTACGACCAGAGTCGCGCGGCCGCGCGTCGGCGCCACGTTCTCCAGCAGGTTCGGCTTGTTGATGGTGCGCCACATCGTGCGCGCGTAGTCCAGGGACTCCTCCTCGGAGACCTGGGTGTACTTCCTGAAGTACGAGGACGGGTCCTGGAAGGCCGTCTCGCGCAGCTTGCGGAAGCGGTTGAGATACCAGGACTCGACGTCCTCGGCGCGCGCGTCCACGTACACACTGAAGTCGAAGTAGTCGGCGAGCCCGACCCGGGTCCTGCCGTCGTGCCCGGGAAGCGCCGGCTGGAGGACGTTGATCCCCTCGACGATCAGGATGTCCGGGCGGCGTACGGTCAGCAGCTCGCCCGGCACGATGTCGTAGATCAGGTGCGAGTAGACGGGCGCGGTGACCTCGTCCTTGCCCGCCTTGATGTCGGCGACGAAGCGCGTCAGGGCCCGCCGGTCGTACGACTCGGGGAAGCCCTTGCGGCCCATGAGCCCGCGCGACTCCAGCTCCTTCATCGGGTACAGGAAGCCGTCGGTGGTGACCCGCTCCACCCGGGGGTGCTCGGGCCAGCGCGCCAGCAGCGCCTGGAGGAGCCGGGCGACCGTGGACTTGCCCACCGCCACACTGCCCGCCACCCCTATGACGAAGGGCGTGCCGCGCTGCGCGCCGTGGCCGCCGCCCGCCTCGCCGAGGAAGGTGTTCAGCGCGCCGCGCAGCCCAGCCGTGGCCTGGACGTAGAGGTTGAGCAGCCGCGAGAGCGGCAGGTAGACGTCCCGTACCTCGTCGAGGTCGATGACGTCCCCGAGCCCGCGCAGCCGCTCCACCTCGTCGGCGGTCAGCGGGAGCGGGGTCTTGTCGCGCAGCGCGCTCCATTCGGCCCGGGTGAGGTCGACGTAGGGGGTCGGCCCGTGGTCGGCCCTGCGGTGCGGGCTTCGTGGCGGCGAAGTGATCACAGGTCCATTGTCGCGGGTACGGGCCGGGTATGGAGGGTCGGGTGCGGGGTGGGCTGGATCACGTACGCCCCCTACGCGCCTGCCCCTGCGACAACCGCGGCGACAAACCCGGCCCGCGCGCCCGCGCCGGAGGAGATCCCGAAGCCGAGGGCCGGCGGGAGCGCCACGACGGCCACGGTCCGCCCGCCTGCCTGATGTTCTTCACGCGATGGTCGTGCTGCTCGCCGCGCTGTCCGCGTCGCGCAACTCGGCGAGCAGATCCTGCTGTCCGGCCAGCAGTACGGTCAGGATGCGCCGGGCCGAACGCAGCAGTTCGGCGACGTCACCGCCGGCGAGCGCGTAGACGACGGTGTCGGCCTCGCGGGTGGAGGTGACGATCCCGGAGCGGCGCAGCACTGCGAGCTGCTGGGAGAGGTTGGAGCGCTCCACCTCGATGCTCGCCAGCAGGTCGCGCACCGGCATGGGGCCGTCCTGCAACAGCTCCAGCACCCGGATGCGTACGGGATGGCCGAGCATCCGGAAGAAGTCCGCCTTGGCCTGGTACAGCGGGATCGGCACCGTGTTCAACTCCCTGTCCGTTCGACGCCCGGTCCGGCCGGGGGGACGTTCACATCGTTCTCGCGCGCCAGCATCAGCGCGCCCTCCAGCTCGTCCAGGGCGTCCCGAACCGCGCGGGGGTCCTGCGAGGTGGCGGCATCCGCCAGGGCGGCCCGCGCCGCCACGACACGGGTCATGACCTGCTGCTCGGTCTCTTCCAACGCGATTCCCACCCGTCTGTCGCCCGTCTGTCTCCCGTCCGGTGCGGTGACACCAGCATGCCATCAATTGAAGAAACCTTCAATTGATGGCATGTGGTGTTCGTGGCGCTCCGGCCGTGGGCCGGGGCCCGCCCGCGGGGTCAGACCGCCGTGGGCGCCCGCTCGGCGCGCGAGACCCGGCGCGGGCGCTGCCGCCAGGCCCTGGCGAGCTGCGCGGACAGGGACAGCGTCGCGACCGTCGCGAGTACGGCGCGGAGCGGGCCGATGTCCGGGGACCACCACGCCCACACCGTCGCCGGCAGGCACAGCGCCAGCCCGGCCAGGCGCGCCGTCCACCACAGGCGCGGCCGGGCGAGCACCGGCCGCGTGGCGCCGAGGTGCCGGTCGGGGGCGGTGGTCAGGACGGCCTTCAGACCGGCCAGCAGGCCCCGGCCGGCCAGGACCTGTGCGTCGGGTACGGACTTCAGCACCTCGTCGCGTTCGCCGAAGCCCTCGGGGAGCGGCGGCAGTCCGAGCGCGGCGACGAGATCGCTCTGCCGTCGGGCGGGGGCGTCCGAGCCGCGCAGCAGGGCGGTGAGGGGGCGTATGTCGTCGATGCCGTAGACCCTGCCGAGCGTCTTCGCTGTGGCCGTCGCCGTGGCGTGGTCGGGGACGGGCGCCGCCGGGTCCCATTCGTGGTCGGCGAGCTTCTTGCCCTTGCGGAGCAGGGTGAAGCCGTGCCGGTCGGCGGTCCTGCGCAGGACGAGCGCGGGCCAGCGCTCGCCGGTGGTGAAGTTGTCGGCGGCGGCGGCGAGACGCTCCTCGCCGAGCAGCGCGGCGCGCTTGTCGCGGGACTCGCCGGTGGCGATCTCGACGTACGAGGCGCCGGCGAAGCCCGGGGCGGCGGCGATACGCAGCGGTACGCCGCAGAGCAGGGCGGCCTCGGCGATCCTGTGGGGCGGCGCGCTGACGAGGGCCAGCGAGTGGGGTGCGAACGCGTCGACGGAGCCGCCGGGGCCGCCGGGGCCCTCGGGGACGGCGTACGCGGCGGGCTCGACGCGTACGGGCGCCGAGAAGAACGGGATCTGGGACGCGACATGCATCCGCACGCCCGTACGGAAGTCCAGGAACTGCCTTCGCGGGTCGCCGAAGAGCGCCCAGGGGAACTCCGTGGCGTGGACCCCGAGCGCGCGGAACTGTTCCAGGGACTGTTCGTGCCGCTGGCCGATGATCAGCATCAGCGCGAGGTGGTTGCGTACGTGCGCCACCTCCGGGTCGCCGTGCTCGTATCCGGCGCACAGGCGCAGGGCGCGCGTGACGGCGGCGTCGACGCGCCTGCGTGCGATCGGGCCCGCGGCGGTGGCACGGCCTCTCGCGTTCCTGGGCCCGTTCCCGTTGCCGATCCCGTTCCCGTTCCCGTTCCCGTTCCCGATCGCGCTCCCGGGTGCGCCGACGCCCGCGCCCCCGCCCGCGTCCCTGGTCGTCGTACCGGAGTCCGCGACCACCTCGTACTCGAACGCGGCGAGCAGCGGCAGCGCGTGCAGCAGCGACCCCGGCAGCGCGCCCTCGGCCGCCCGTTCGGCGAACTCGAACATCTCCTCGTGCGAGCCGTGCCACTTGTCGCACACGTACTGGAGAGCCGCCACATGACAGCCGTAGTGGTGCGGGGCGCGCGCGACGGCCTCGTGCCAGTACGCGTCGAACACCTCGCGCGGCGCCTGACTGCCCGTCGCATGGGCGAGCGCCACCTGCCACGGCACCGGATCGGCCGGATTCAGCTCGGCCGCCGCGCTGAGGGTCGGCACCGCGTCGTCGAGCAGCGCGAAGAACGCCTGGAACTGGTCCTTCGACACGTCCTGCGCCCGCGCCTCCGTCCGTATCTCCCACGCCTGCTTGACCAGCAGATCGGCCTTGACCAGGACGGCGTCCGGATTCTCCGGTTCGGCGGCGAGCCAGTCGTCCAGCCAGCCCGGGTTGTGCAGCGCGCTCTCCGCGAGCCGCGGCACCCCGACGCCGCGCCGCTCCCA
>NZ_JTHL01000001.1:5744019-5756195 GCF_000818195.1 Streptomyces sp. 150FB
CGGGTCGAGGACGACGGCGGTGTCGGGCGGCAGGTCGGCGCCGATGGCCGAGCCGTGTCGGAGCATCCGGGGCAGGGTGATCAACGTACGGAACGTCACGGTCCTCATTGAATGCGCTCGGGGTGGCCCCTGCCAGGGGGTTCGGACCATCAATTCCGTGACAAATTCCGTGACAAGGGCGGGTGGCCAGGTCGTTGCGGGGGTGGCGGGGCGCCGCGCCTTAGGCTGCCGACATGTGCGGAATCGTGGGATACGTCGGCGGACAGTCGGCGCTCGATGTGGTCATCGCCGGCCTCAAGCGGCTCGAATACCGGGGCTACGACTCGGCCGGGGTCGCGGTGCTCGCCGACGGGGGGCTCGCCGCGGCGAAGAAGGCCGGCAAGCTCGTCAATCTGGAGAAGATGCTGGTGGAGAGGCCGCTGCCGAGCGGCGTCACCGGTATCGGGCACACCAGATGGGCCACGCACGGAGCGCCGAACGACGCCAACGCCCACCCTCATCTCGACAACGCGGGCCGCGTCGCCGTCGTGCACAACGGCATCATCGAGAACTTCGCCGCGCTGCGCGCCGAGCTGAGCGACCGCGGCCACGACCTGGAGTCGGAGACCGACACGGAGGTCGTGGCGCACCTGCTCGCCGAGGCGTTCTCGTCCTGCGGCGACCTCGCCGAGGCGATGCGGCAGGTGTGCCGGCGGCTCGACGGCGCCTTCACGCTGGTCGCCGTGCACGCCGACGAGCCCGACGTGGTCGTGGGGGCGCGCCGTAACTCCCCGCTGGTGGTGGGCATCGGGGACGGCGAGTCCTTCCTCGCCTCGGACGTCGCCGCCTTCATCGCGTACACCCGCTCGGCGATCGAGCTGGGCCAGGACCAGGTGGTCGAGCTGCGCCGCGACGGCGTGAACGTCACGGACTTCAGCGGCGCACCAGCGACGACGCACGCCTACCACGTCGACTGGGACGCGTCGGCGGCCGAGAAGGGCGGCTACGACTACTTCATGCTCAAGGAGATCGCCGAGCAGCCGAAGGCGGTCTCCGACACGCTCCTCGGCCGGATCGACGCGGAGGGCTCGCTGCGCCTGGACGAGGTGCGGATGGCCGCCTCGGTGCTGCGGGAGGCCGACAAGGTCGTCATCGTGGCGTGCGGGACGGCCTTCCACGCCGGTCTCATCGCGAAGTACGCCATCGAGCACTGGACGCGGATGCCGTGCGAGGTGGAGCTGGCGAGCGAGTTCCGGTATCGGGACCCGATCCTGGACCAGCGCACGCTGGTGATCGCGATCTCGCAGTCGGGCGAGACGATGGACACGCTGATGGCGCTGCGGCACGCCCGGGAACAGGGCGCGAAGGTCCTCGCCATCTGCAACACGAACGGCTCGACCATCCCGAGGGAGTCCGACGCCGTCCTCTACACGCACGCGGGTCCCGAGGTCGCGGTCGCGTCGACGAAAGCGTTCCTGACCCAGCTCGTCGCCTGCTATCTGGTCGCGCTGTACCTGGGCCAGCTCCGGGGTACGAAGTGGGGCGACGAGATCCGGGCGGTCATCAGGGACCTGTCGCGGATCTCGTGCGAGGTGGAACGCGTCCTGGAGACGATGGAGCCCGTACGGGAGCTGGCGCGCTCGCTGGCCCACAAGAAGACCGTGCTGTTCCTTGGCCGGCATGTGGGGTACCCGGTGGCCCTGGAAGGCGCGCTCAAGCTGAAGGAGCTGGCGTACATGCACGCCGAGGGCTTCGCGGCCGGCGAGCTGAAGCACGGGCCGATCGCGCTGATCGAGGAGGACCTGCCGGTGGTGGTCGTCGTACCCTCCCCGCGCGGGCGCTCGGTGCTCCACGACAAGATCGTGTCGAACATCCAGGAGATCCGGGCCAGGGGCGCGCGGACGATCGTGATCGCCGAGGAGGGTGACGAGAGCGTGGTGCCGTACGCGGACCACCTGATCAGCATCCCGGCGACGCCGACACTGCTTCAGCCGCTGGTCGCCACGGTGCCGCTCCAGGTGTTCGCGTGCGAGCTGGCGACAGCGCGCGGCAACGAGGTGGACCAGCCGAGGAATCTGGCGAAGTCGGTCACCGTCGAGTGAGCGCACAGGGTGCACAGGCATGGGGACTGAGAGGGATGACTGTTGATCATCGGGGTGGGAATCGACGTGGCGGAGATCGAGCGGTTCGGGGAGTCGATACGACGAACCCCGCAGCTCGCCGAGCGGCTCTTCCTGGAGAGTGAGTTGCTGCTGCCGAGCGGCGAACGGCGCGGTACGGCGTCGCTGGCGGCGAGATTCGCGGCCAAGGAGGCCCTGGCCAAGGCGCTGGGCGCACCGGCCGGGCTGCGCTGGACGGACGCCGAGGTGTGGGTGGAGGACAGCGGGCGGCCGAGGCTGCGGGTGTCGGGCACGGTCGCCGAGCGCGCCGCCGAGCTGGGCGTACGGGCCTGGCATGTCTCGCTGAGCCACGACGCGGGTGTCGCGTCGGCCGTTGTGATCGCGGAGGGTTGACCGTATGCGTACCGCTTACAGCGTGGAGACGGTGAGGAACGCCGAGCGCGAGCTGATGGCGCGGCTGCCGGAGGGGGCTCTGATGCAGCGGGCCGCCGCCGGTCTCGCGGCCGCCTGCGCGGGGCTGCTGGGGCGGGTGTACGGGGCGCGTGTCGTGCTGCTCGTCGGGAGCGGCGCCAACGGCGGTGACGCGCTGTACGCCGGAGCCCGGCTGGCCCGGCGGGGAGCAAGGGTTTCGGCGGTGCTGCTCGCACCGGACCGGGTGCACGAGGAGGGCCTGGGAGCCTTCCGGACCGCCGGCGGGCGGGTGGCCGGCGACCCGTTCGATGCACTGTCCGCCGCCGACCTGGTGCTGGACGGCATCACGGGCATCGGGGGCCACGGCGGGCTGCGGCCCGACGCCGTCCCGGTCGCGCGCGCGGCGCACGCGGCACGCGCCGGGGGAGCCGTACTGGTGGCCGTCGACCTGCCGAGCGGGGTGGAGGCGGACACCGGCGAGGTGGCGGGGGAGGCGCTGCGCGCCGACGCGACGGTGACGTTCGGTACGTACAAGCCGGGCCTGCTGGTGGACCCGGCGCGCGAGTACGCGGGGGCCGTACGGCTCGTGGACATCGGGCTCGGCCCGCACCTGCCGTCGGTGCCCGACATCGAGGCGCTGCAACACGCGGATGTGGCACGACTGTTGCCGGTGCCGTCGGGGGAGAGCGACAAGTACCGGCGGGGTGTCGTCGGCATCGTCGCGGGATCGGCCCGCTACCCGGGCGCCGCCGTGCTCGCGGTGGCTGGAGCGCTGCGCGGCGGCGCGGGCGCGGTGCGGTACGTGGGTCCTGGCGGCGACGCGGTGATCGCCCGCTACCCGGAGACGCTGGTGCACGAGGGCCCGCCGTCGAAGGCGGGCCGTGTGCAGGCGTGGGCGGTGGGGCCGGGCCTGGGCGGCGATCCCGAGGTGGCCTCGGAGGTGGCCGACCTGCTGGCCTCGGCCGATGTGCCCGTCCTGATCGACGCGGACGGGCTGCGGCTGCTGGACGCGTCGGCGGTACGCGCCCGTACGGCTCCGACCCTGCTCACCCCGCACGCGGGCGAGGCGGCGGCGCTGCTGGGCGTCGACCGCGCCGAGGTGGAGTCGGGCCGGATGGTGGCGGTACGCGAACTGGCGTCCCGCTACGGGGCGACGGTGCTGCTCAAGGGCTCCACCACCCTGATCGCCGCACCGGACACGGCCACACCCGTACGCGTGAACCCCACCGGCACGCCCTGGCTGGCGACGGCGGGCACCGGCGACGTACTGACGGGCCTGTCCGGCTCCCTGCTGGCGGCGGGCCTGCCCGCGAGGGACGCGGCATCGGCTGCGGCGTATCTGCACGGCCTGGCGGCCAGGCTGGCGGCGAAGGGCGCGCCGGTCGGGGCGCACGACGTGGCGGAGAGCGTGCGGGAGGCCTGGCGCGATGTGGCGCGGTGACGGTGATTTCGAGGCGGCGTGATGTTGAGGCGGCGTGATGTTGAGGATGTGGGGAGCGGACGCGGGCGACCGAGTGGCGCCGCTGCGACGTCGTACGACGCCCCGCCCCGTCTGAGAGACTGATCCCGATGACCGGAAAGACGTACGCGACCGACTCCTCGCCCTCGTCGGCGCCACCTCCCAGGGCCCGTGCCGAGATCGACCTCGGCGCTCTGCGGGCCAATGTGCGGGCGCTGCGTAGCCGTGTGGGGCCCGGGGTCGCCCTGATGGCCGTGGTGAAGTCCGACGCCTACGGGCACGGCATGGTGCCCTGCGCGCGCGCCGCTCTGGAGGCCGGTGCCGAGTGGCTGGGAACCGCCACTCCGCAGGAGGCTCTCGCCCTGCGGGCCGCCGGGGTCGAGGGGCGGCTGATGTGCTGGCTCTGGACGCCAGGCGATCCCTGGCGCGCGGGCATCGACGCCGACCTCGACATGTCCGTCAGCGGGATGTGGGCGCTGCGTGAGGTGACCGAGGCGGCCCGCGAGGCCGGGCGGTGCGCCCGTATCCAGCTCAAGGCCGACACCGGCCTCGGACGCAACGGCTGCCAGCCCGCCGACTGGCCCGAGCTGGTCGCCGCCGCGCTCGCCGCCGAGGCGGCGGGCGAGGTCAAGGTGACCGGTCTGTGGTCGCACTTCGCGTGCGCCGACGAGCCGGGGCATCCGTCCATCGGCGCGCAGCTCGACGTGTTCCACGAGATGCTCGCGTACGCCGAGAAGGCGGGCGTCGCACCCGAGGTCCGGCACATCGCCAACTCGGCCGCGACGCTCACCGTCCCCGACTCGCACTTCGACCTCGTACGGGCGGGTGTGGCGACGTACGGCATCTCGCCCAGCCCCGCGCTGGGCACCTCAGGGGACTTCGGGCTGCGGCCCGTGATGACGCTCTCCGCCTCCGTCGCGCTCGTCAAGCAGGTGCCGGCGGGGCACGGCGTCGGGTACGGGCACCAGTACCACACGCGGGGGGAGACGACGCTCGGCCTGGTGCCGCTCGGGTACGGCGACGGCATCCCCCGGCACGCGTCGGGGCGGGGGCCCGTACTCGTCGGCGGGGCCTGGCGGCGGGTGGCGGGGCGGATCGCCATGGACCAGTTCGTGGTCGACCTCGGCGGCGACACGGTCGAGCCCGGCAGTCCCGCCGTGCTCTTCGGCCCCGGCGGCCAGGGAGAGCCGACCGCCCAGGACTGGGCCGACGCCGCCGACACCATCGCGTACGAGATCGTCACCCGGATCGGGCCCCGCGTGCCGCGCGTATATGTGGACGGGCCGGCGTGAACGCGTCCGGGGTGCACGCGTCCGGCGGGCGGCGATCCTGTGTGATCCCCGCCGAGTGAAGCCGGTTGAAGCCGGGTGAACACGCGTAGCGGTGGGAAGAGAGCCATCAGGACTAGCAGGGGCGGCACGGGTGAGTGAGAGCAGCGCGGCGGGGGACGCCGGGGCCATGATCGGGGACGTCGCGGCCGCCGCCGTATCCGGCGGTACGAGCTGGCGCCGGGCCGGTGTGGCGGGCGCGGCGATCGGTGTCATAGCGGGTGCGGCGGCCGCCGGTGTCGCGATCGAGAGGCTGACGGTCGGGCGCGGCATGCGCCGCAGGGCGCGGCTCGCGCTCGACGCCTCCGGGCCGTACGGCGCGCTGCGCGGCACCCCGGGCACGGCCGCCGCCGACGACGGCACCGGCCTGTACTACGAGGTCGACGAGATCGGCGAACCCGACCCCAAGACGGCGGGAGCGCGCCGCAGACGGCTCTTCGGACGCAAGAACCCGGCCCCCGTCACGGTCGTCTTCAGCCATGGCTACTGCCTCAACCAGGACTCCTGGCACTTCCAGCGCGCGGCCCTGCGCGGAATCGTCCGTACGGTCCACTGGGACCAGCGCAGCCACGGCCGTTCGGCGCGCGGCGCGGGCCAGCGCGGGCCCGGCGCCGTACCGGTCACCATCGACCAGCTCGGCCGTGACCTGAAGGCCGTGATCGACGCGGCGGCGCCCGAGGGGCCGCTCGTCCTCATCGGCCACTCGATGGGCGGCATGACCGTGATGGCGCTCGCCGACCAGTATCCGGAGCTGGTACGGGAACGGGTCGTCGGCGTCGCCTTTGTCGGCACGTCCAGCGGGAAGCTCGCCGAACTCAACTACGGGCTGCCGGTCGTCGGCGTGAACGCCGTGCGCCGCGTCCTGCCCGGTGTGCTCAAGGCGCTCGGCTCGCAGGCCGATCTGGTCGAGCGGGGGCGGCGCGCCACGGCTGATCTCTTCGCCGTGCTGATCAAGCGGTACTCGTTCAGCTCGAAGGACGTGGACCCGGCGGTCGTACGGTTCGCCGAGCGGCTCATCGAGAGTACGCCGATCGATGTCGTCGCCGAGTTCTACCCGGCCTTCACCGACCACGACAAGGCGCAGGCGCTCTCGATCTTCCTGGAGGTACCGGCGCTCGTGCTGGCCGGTGAGGGCGACCTCGTCACTCCGAGTTCGCACAGCGAGGCCATAGCGGATCTGCTGCCGGACGCGGAGCTGGTGCTCGTACCGGACGCCGGGCATCTGGTGATGCTGGAGCATCCGGAGGTGGTGACGGACCGGATCGCCGACCTGCTGGTACGCGTCGGCGCGATGCCGGCAGCCGCTAACGTTGGCACGTATGGAAGCACCGCGCAGCCAGGAAGCTGAGACCTCCGGCCTCTCCCGCACGTCGCCCACCTACCGGAACTCGGTGAGGATCACCGTCGGTTCTCCCGAGCGGATGCGGGAGCTGGGGCGCGCGCTCGCCGGGCTGCTGCGGGCCGGGGACCTGGTGATGCTCACCGGCGAACTCGGGGCGGGCAAGACGACGCTGGCGCGCGGGCTCGGCGAGGGCCTCGGGGTACGGGGCGCCGTCACGTCCCCCACCTTTGTGATCGCCCGCGTACACCCGTCCCTGTCCGGCGGTCCCGCGCTGGTGCATGTCGACGCGTACCGGCTGGGCGGCGGCCTGGACGAGATGGAGGACCTCGACCTCGATGTCTCGCTGCCGGACTCCGTGGTGGTCGTGGAGTGGGGCGACGGGAAGGTGGAGGAGCTGTCGGACGACCGGCTCCAGGTGGTGATCGACCGCGTCATGGGCGGTGCGGAGCCCGAGGGCGAGGACGACGACCGGCGCGAGGTGACCGTGACCGCGTTCGGCGGGAGCCGGTGGGACGGTGTGGATCTCGTGTCCCTGGCGCGCTGACGGGGTACGTTCCGACAAGGTGTCGGTAAAATGTTGCGCGCACGGTGTCGCGCATGGTCACATGGTTACCGAGACTTGGTTAGGTCTACCTAACCATGCCTGCCCCCGGAGCCCCAGGAGGCACCATGCCGGAGCACCGGCGCGAAGCGAGTACCGAACGGCCGCAGTCGCAGCCGCGACCGCGACCGCATTCACCGTCGCCGTCCGACGTGTCCATGAGAGACCTGCTGGCCTCGTGCGCGGCCGCGCACGCCGTGTCGACACCGCCGGAGCAGACCTCGGCGGTGGCGGTGGCCGAGGCCGAGGAGCGGGCGGCGGCAGACGAACGCGCCACGCGGCGGGATGCCGCGTGACGCGCTTTTCCGAACTGCTGAGCTAGTGAGCTGCTGAACGGCTGATCTGCTCGGCTACTGAACGACCACGATCTTCGCGCCGACATCCGCGAACGACCACAGCGCGTCGCCGTCCGCCCGGCTCATCCGTACCCCGCCCGTCTTCAGCTTCGGATCGGGGCTCGGCATCGAGCCGTCCAGGGCCGCGCTGAAACCGATCGTCACACCGTCCACCGTCGCGAAACGCACGACGTGCTCGACGGACACCCCGTCCGAGCCCGGGATCTGCGGCGCGCGCGTGGTCACCGCGTACGAACCCGGCGGCGGGTTCACGGTGCTCGGCATGACGGGGAAGGTCCGCATCCGCGCGCCCGTGGGCCCCACCAGCCACACGCGCCGGTCGTGCAGCGCGTACACGACCCGCTTGCCCGTGCCCGACCGCGCGGGCACCGGGAACTGGTCCTTCTTCTTCGCCGGGGCCCCCGAGACGGAGTGCGAGGTGCTCGGCGTCTGGGGCTTCCCGAGGGTGTCGGGCGCGCTCGCCGACGCCTGGTAGGCGAGGAAACCGACGGCGGCCAGCGCCGCCGCGGTGAGCCCGGCCACGATTCCCGAGCTGCTCCTGGGCACCTTGATCCACCTCTCGTACGTATGACTCCGTGGTGACGGTAGCAGCAGTGGGGTGACGGGACGGGCCGCCGTGCCTCCCGGCCAGGAGCCGTAGGCTGTTTGCGTGCTTCTGCTCGCCGTTGATACCGCCACGCCCGCCGTTACCGTCGCCCTGCACGACGGCTCCTCCGTCCTCGCCGCGGAGAGCCAGGTCGACGCGCGGCGGCACGGGGAGCTGCTGCTGCCCGCTGTCGACCGCGTCCTCGCCGGGGCCGGACTGAAACTCGACGCCGTCACCGATGTGGTCGTCGGGGTCGGGCCGGGACCGTACACAGGGCTGCGCGTCGGACTCGTCACCGCCCTGACCTTCGGCTCGGCGCTCGGGGTGCCGGTCCACGGACTGTGCACGCTGGACGGGCTCGCGTACGCGTCCCAGCTCGACGAGCCGTTCGTCGTCGCCACGGACGCGCGCCGCAAGGAGGTCTACTGGGCGCGGTACGCGGACTGCCGTACGCGCCTCAGCGAACCGGCCGTCGACCGCCCGGCCGATCTCGCTGACCTCGCCGAGCTGGCGGGGCTGCCCGCCGTGGGGGCAGGGGCGGTGCTGTATCCGGGGACCTTCCCCGACGCGCGCGGCCCGGAACACCAGTCGGCGGCGGCGCTCGCCTCGCTCGCCGCCGAGCGGCTCGCGGCAGGCGCCGACTTCCTGCCGCCGCTCCCGCTTTATCTGCGCCGCCCCGACGCGCAGGTCCCCAAGAACTACAAGGTGGTCACCCCGAAGTGACCGAGCAGAGCAGGCAGAACGAGCGGAACGCGCGGAGCGAACAGCACGCGCGGAACGAACAGCAGGCGCGGAGCGCGCGGGACGCGCAGCACGAGAGCCCGGCCACCGTCCTGCGCGAGATGCGCTGGTGGGACATCGAACCGGTGCTCGCCCTCGAACTCGACCTCTTCCCCGACGACGCCTGGTCGCCCGGCATGTTCTGGTCCGAGCTGGCCCACGCCCGCGGCCCCCACGCCACCCGGCGCTATGTGGTGGCGCAGGCCGGGGACCGGATCGTCGGCTACGCGGGGCTCGCCGCGGCCGGCGGGCTCGGTGACGTACAGACCATCGCCGTCGTGCACGACCACTGGAGCACCGGGCTCGGCTCCCGCCTCCTCACCGACCTGCTGCACCACGCGACCTCCTTCGAGTGCGAGGAAGTGCTGCTGGAGGTACGGGTCGACAACACCCGGGCGCAGAAGCTGTACGAACGCTTCGGCTTCGAGCCCATCGGCTTCCGCCGGGGGTACTACCAGCCCGGCAATGTCGACGCGCTCGTGATGCGCGTCGACATGCACGGCATCGCCGCCGCCGGGGCAGACCCCCTCACCGACTCACCTTCCGAGTCTTCCGAGTCTTCCGAGTCCCCCTCCGAGTCCCGAGGAACAGAGACCCATGGCTGACGAACCACTCGTCCTCGGCATCGAGACCTCCTGCGACGAGACCGGCGTCGGCATCGTGCGCGGTACGACGCTGCTCGCCGACGCCATCGCTTCGAGCGTTGACGAGCACGCGCGCTTCGGCGGTGTGGTGCCCGAGGTCGCGTCCCGCGCGCACCTGGAGGCGATGGTGCCGACCATCGAGCGCGCGCTGAAGGACGCCGGGATCAGCGCCCGCGATCTGGACGGCATCTCCGTGACGGCCGGGCCCGGCCTCGCGGGTGCGCTGCTGGTGGGGGTCTCGGCGGCGAAGGCGTACGCGTACGCGCTCGGCAAGCCGCTGTACGGCGTGAACCACCTGGCCTCGCACATCTGCGTCGACCAACTGGAGCACGGCCCGCTGCCCGAGCCGACGATGGCGCTGCTGGTGAGCGGCGGACACTCGTCGCTGCTGCTCGCGCCGGACATCACCTCGGACGTACGGCCGATGGGCGCGACGATCGACGACGCGGCGGGCGAGGCGTTTGACAAGATCGCGCGGGTACTGCAACTCGGCTTCCCCGGCGGCCCGGTCATCGACCGCCTCGCCAGGGAGGGCGACCCGGCCGCGATCAGGTTCCCGCGCGGTCTGACCGGGCCGAGGGACGCGCCGTACGACTTCTCCTTCTCCGGGCTGAAGACGTCGGTCGCGCGCTGGATCGAGGCGAAGCGGAGTGCGGGCGAGGACGTGCCCGTACGGGATGTGGCCGCGTCGTTCCAGGAGGCGGTCGTCGACGTCCTGACCCGCAAGGCCGTCCGCGCCTGCAAGGACCAGGGAGTGGACCATCTGATGATCGGCGGCGGGGTCGCGGCCAACTCCCGGCTGCGCGCGCTCGCCGCCGAGCGGTGCGAGCGGGCCGGAATCCGGCTGCGGGTGCCGCGCCCCGGGCTGTGTACGGACAACGGTGCGATGGTCGCGGCACTGGGCGCCGAGATGGTGGCGCGTAACCGGCCGGCCTCGGACTGGGACCTGTCGGCGGACTCGTCGCTGCCGGTGACGGAGCCGCATGTGCCCGGCCTGTCCGGCGGCCACGGCCAGGACCACACGCACGATCACGACCACGACCATCTCCACGAGCTGAGCAAGGACAACCTCTACTCATGACCGTCGCGTTGATGTGGGAGGCCAAGGCCGTGCCCGGCCGGGGCGGCGAACTGCTGGCGTGGGTACGGGAGAAGGAGAAGGAACTCCGGCTCCCGCCCCTGCGGCAGGAGGTTCTTCGCGCGCCGCAGGACCGGGTCCTGGTGATCACGTGGTGGGACGCCGCATACGACGCCGAGCTGCCCGAACTCCCTGAGCCCGCTGCCGACTTGATCGCGCGGGCGGTGCACCGCTGGCGGTTCGAGAGCGTCGAGTAGCCGCGCGGAGGTTCACCCGGCGGCCGAGTTGCGCAGCGCGGCCGCCTGCCCGGCGTCGGCGGGCGTGGGCGTGGGCGGCTCGGCGGGGGTGTTTCGCGTCGCCCGTACCGTACGCAGGACCACCGCGGCCAGTACCAGCGCGGCGACGGTGAAGACCGTCCCGAGGCCGAACGCCAGCCGGTAGCCGCCGGTGAGCGAGGCGGCGGCGCTCTCGCCGTGGCCGAGCGGCGACTCCGTACGCGAGGCCGCCAGCGTGGACAGGATCGCCAGGCCGAAGGCGCTGCCGACCTGCTGCATCGTGTTGCACATGCCCGAGGCGATCCCGGAGTCCTCGGGGGTCGACGCCGACATGTTGGTCCAGGGCCGAGCACCCGCTGAACCGAACGGGCCGCGTACGTGCTCCGCGAGGCGTTCGACTACCCGTACGAGCAGACGCCGGCTGTCACGGTGGCCCACTTTGTTCGACGTTTGTTGAACATCGAAGACAGTGTGCGGCGCTCCGACGGGCCGGCCGCCCGGGCCGCCTCACCCGCCACGGCGCCGCAACGCCGGCAGGCCGGGGTCCTCACGGGCGGGCGGCGAGGTGAGGCCGTGCTCCTCGGCCTCGCCAATCATCTCGGCACGGGTGGCGGGCCACATCCAGAAGGTTTCCGGGTGCTCCTGCAGGACGGACGCCCTCCGGCGCCTGCCCGGAGGGGGAGGGAGGCGGCGGAGGGGGCGGTCTTGCGGGTGCCGGGCCGTGTCAGCCGTTGGTGAAGCGGCCGGCCTGGGCGAGGATCTGCTCCGGGTCGTCGAGCGGGGGGTAGATCCACAGTGTGTTGATGTTCCGCTTCAGGGTCTTGGCCTCCTGGCCGGTCGTCAGGACCGTACGGTCCCACCCTTCGGTGGCGACGGCGCCGGCCGATCCGAGGTCCAGGCAGTTGCTGTACGGGTCGGGGACGAACGGCAGGGGCGCGGTGCCGAGGAGATCGGCGGCGACGTTGTGTCCGGCGAACTTCCCCATCGGCTGCGCGTGCTGGCAGCTCTGCACCGTGTAGTGCCCTTCCTCCGCGAGCGCGGCGGCGGTGTCGCCCGCCGCGTACACGTCGGGGACGCCGGGCACGCGCAGGTACGGGTCGACGATCAGCCGTCCCTGCCGGTCGCGCTCCGCCGGAATCTGCACCGTCAGGGGACTGGCGGCCATACCGGCCGTCCACACGACGGTCGCCGCGGGGATCACCTCACCGTCCGAGAGC
>NZ_JTHL01000001.1:5756516-5775017 GCF_000818195.1 Streptomyces sp. 150FB
CGAGCGCGGCAGCCGCCGGCAGGGTGTCGATGTCGAAGACGTCGTGCGCACCCGGGAAGTCGGGACGTATCAGCTGGCTGCCCGCCGCGAGCACCAGCTTGTCGTACGGCAGGGTCAGCTCGTCCCCGTCGCGTCCGAGCGCGCGGACGGTACGGGCCTCGGTGTCGATGCCGGTCACGGTGGCGCTGAGCCGCCGGACCCCGATCGGGCCGAGGACGCGGTCCAGGGGGACCCGCATGCTCTCGGGGGCTTCCTCGTAGAGGCGGGGGCGTACGACGAGGTCGTCACCCCCGCTGACCAAGGTCACCCGCAGTTCCTCGCCGGCGTCTCCGGCCGCGCGCGCGGCCCGCACGGCACCCGCCGCGCTCCATACGCCGGCGAAGCCACCACCGATGACCAGGACGTTCTTCATCGCACTCTCCCTTGTTCGCGGGCGCCTGTCGTTCGTCGCGGCGGTCGTCGCGTCGCGCCCGGTAATTCCGGACTCTATATATCCAGGATATTGAGTGTCAAGATTTATTCGCGAGGCCGGTGGAGGGGAGCGGTGCGGCAGGGGTGGCGGGGAGGGCGGAATCGCCCGACCTGGCCCTCCCGGCTTCCGGACATATAATGTCCGCATTATGCGAATGGGTAAGGGCGTCGAGTGGGCCATCCACACACTGCTCAATCTGGACTTCATCGGTGGCGGCCCGATGGGCAGCGCTCAGCTCGCCGCGGCCCACGGACTGCCGGCCGCCTACCTGAACAAGCAGTTGCAGTCGCTGGTGAAGGCCGGGCTCCTCGCCTCGACGCCGGGGCCGCGCGGAGGCTTCCGGCTGGCCAGGCAGCTCGGAGAGATCACGCTCCTCGACGTGGTGGACGCCGTCGAGGGGGACGTGAACCTCTTCCACTGCGAAGAGATCCGCTGCTGCGGCGCGATCGGTGAACTCTCCCCACCGCCCGACGGTCCCTGCCCCGTCAAGGTGGCCATGCGCCGCGCCGACGAGGCGTGGCGCCAGGCACTGGCCGCGCAGACGCTCCAGGACATCCGGCTGGAGCTCGACCGGAGTCCGGAGACGGGGAACGTCATCCGCGCGGCGTTCGGCTGAGGTCTCCGGGCCGGACCGGCCGGACCGACCGGACCGACCGGGCCTGTCTCAGCCGAGTGCTCCGGTGATCGCTTCGGTGGCGTGGTCCCAGAGGCGGTCCGCCGCCTCCGGGTCCAGTGCGTGAGCCCTGGCCGGTGCGGTGTCGCGATCCACGCTCGCGGCGCGCTTCAAGGCACGGTCGGGCGCGGGCCGCTCGACTACCTCACCCGGTGGCGTGTGGAACTCGCCTCCCGCCGGCTGCGGCAGGGCTCCGACACGGTCGCCGTCATTGCCCGTGCGGTCGGGTACGGCTCCGAGAGCGCCCTCAGCACGGCCTTCAAACGGGTCACCGGCATCTCGCCGCGGGACTACCGCGGCGGCCTCCGGGCACACGGGGCCGACTGACCCGGGTGCGGAGCCCGTCGGCGGAGCCCACGTACGGCTTGCCCGCGTCCGCGTCCGGCACGCCGGGCCGGCCGCTGCCGCGCAGGCGGTGTGGCGTGGATCACGGGACAGGTTGTCTCTGGATAGCCCCCGGAGCCCGGCGTTTCCTGGGCCCCATGAACGATTCGACGGAATTGACCTTCCCCGCTCCCGCCCACTGGATCGACGGGCAGCCTGTCCGGCCTGGAGGTGGCCGCCGTGAAGCCGCTCGGCGAGCGCGTTCACCCGAAGACGTGCCGGCTGATGTCGTACACGGCCTGCGAGGTGCTGGGCGGCACCGCGTACGTGGCGGACACCGAGGAACTGGCCGAGCTCGCATGGGTCGCCCACGGCGAGATCCCGCAGTATGTGCCTTACGGGCTGTTCGAGCCGGTGCAGGACTACCTCGACGCTGCCCTGCTCTCCTGAACGGGGCCGGGCCAGGAAGCGGGCGCGCGGGGAAGTGTGGTGTCGTTGGCCGCGTTGAGTGGTGGGGCTCACCGCTGCCGCTGTCCGCGCCGAAGATATCTCGTTCGGTGAACAATTAAAATCTGTCATGGGCGCAGTAGACATGCGGATCTGATCTGGTTAGTGTTTGGACATAGCCGACAAAGGCAGGGGGCTCTGGTGCCGTCCGGTACCGGGGCCCTTCGATATGCCACGCGACGCGTCCCCACGCGTCCCCTTCCTGTGACATGCCCACGAATCAAGGTGCGATGACTCCGAAGAGTCCACAGCTCGCCGACAGCCTCGACGATGACGACTACCCCGCCTACACCATGGGCCGGGCCGCCGAGATGCTCGGTACCTCGCCCGCCTTCCTCAGAGCCCTCGGGGAAGCGCGTCTGATCGATCCGCTGCGTTCCGAGGGCGGTCACCGCCGCTACTCGCGCTATCAGCTACGGCTCGCCTCCCGCGTTCGCGAGATGGTCGACGCGGGTACGGCGATCGAGGCGGCCTGCCGCATCGTCATCCTCGAAGACCAACTGGAGGAGGCCCAGCGCATCAATGAGGAACTGCGCGGGTCCGCCTCCGACGCCCCGTCCTGACGTGCGGGTCGAAGCGGTGCGGAGAGGGCGGGGGTAGGGCTATCCCCCCTTCCGGCTGGGGGTCTACGCGGCTTCCGGCCACCACCCCGTCTTCGCAAGATTATGGCCATGAGCACCGAATTCGCGACGACGGCTCAAGAGCCGCCGATCGAGCAGAGCTCCGGCAGTGACTTCGCTCAATTGTCCCGCTTGATCACCCGCGAGGGCCTGCTGGCCCGGCGGCCCGTCTACTACGCGGTACGGTTCTCGCTCGTCGGCCTGGCGTTCGTCGGCGGATGGGTGGCGCTCTTCGTACTGGGCGACTCGTGGCTGACCCTGCTGCTGGCCGCGGTGATGTCCGTTGTCTTCGCCCAAGTGGCCCTCATATCGCATGACTTGGCGCATATGCAGGTGTTCAGCAACCGCCGGTACAGCGAGAACGGCGGTCGCATCGCCGCCAACCTCGTGATGGGCATGAGCTACGGGTGGTGGATGAACAAGCACACCCGCCACCACGCCAACCCCAACCACGAGGACCGCGACCCCGATGTCTCGCCCGAGATCCTGGTGTGGTCGCAGGGGCAGGCCAAGGCGTCGTCGGGAGTCGCGCGGTTCATCGGCCGGCGGCAGGCGTACCTCTTCGTCCCGCTGCTCATGCTGGAGGGGCTCAACCTCAGCTACAACAGCTTCCGGGCGCTGCGCAGCCCGATCATGAAGCGCCCCGCTGTCGAAGCCACCCTGCTCGTCGTCCACTTCGTCGCGTACTTCGGCCTGATCTTCGCGGCGCTGCCGCCCGGCAAGGCGATCGCGTTCATCGCGGTGCACGAAGCGCTGCTCGGGATCTATCTGGGGTCCGTCTTCGCGCCCAACCACAAGGGCATGCTCATGATTACCTCCGACATGAAGTTCGACTTCCTGCGGCGCCAGGTGCTCACCTCCCGCAACGTACGGGGCCACGCCTTCACCGATGTGGTCATGGGCGGGCTCAACTACCAGATCGAGCACCATCTCTTCCCGAGCATGCCGACACCCGCGCTGGGCCGGGCCCAGGAGATCACTCGGCGGTTCTGCGCGGAGAAGGAGATCCCGTACTACGAGACCGGGCTGCTCGGCTCGTACCGCGAGATCTTCCGCCACCTGCACCACACGGGCGCACCCATCCGCGACGCGGCCTGACCGGACACCGGGCCGCCTGACCGGACACCGGGAGCCGAGGCCGCCCGACCGGGCACCGGGCGGACCGTCCCGCCCGGTGTCACATCGGGTAGCTGGGGATCGTCGCCCGGGCGGTGATCCAGCGGGTGTCCGTGTACGCCTCGATGTTCGCCGCCGCACCGCCGAAGCGGGACGCGTTGCCCGACTCGCCCATCCCGCCGAACGGCGCGTTCGCGTCGTCGTTGAGCGTCTGGTCGTTGATGTGCGCGGTGCCGGTGGGGATACGGTCCGCGAGTGCGAGCCCGGCGCCGACATCGGCGGTCAGCACGCCCAGCGAGAGCCCGTAGACGCTGTCGTTCGCCAGCCGCACCGCGTCGTCCGCCGTGGCGAAGGGCGTGACCGAGGCGACGGGGCCGAAGACCTCGTTCTCGTACGCGGGCGCGCCAGGGCCTGTGTTCGCCAGCACGGTGGGCCGGTAGAAGAGCCCGTTGTACGTCCCGCCGGTCAGCAGCCGGGCCCCCGCGTCCACACTGCCCGTGACCAGGGCGTGCACGCTGTCCCGCTGGTGCTCGTCGATCAGCGGCCCCAGCGCGACGTCCTCGGTCATCGGATTGCCGACGGTCAGGCTCCCGGCCTTCTCGGCGAGCCGCTCGACGTACGTGTCGTAGATCGACTCGTGCACCAGGTGCCGGCCGACGACCATGCAGCCCTGGCCCTGGTGGAAGAACGAGCCGTGCGCCGCCGCCGGGACGGCCCGGTCGAGATCCGCGTCCGCCATGACGATCAGCGCGGAGTTGCCGCCGAGTTCGAGGTGCGCGCGGGTCAGGTGGCGCGCCGCCAGCTCGCCGACGACCCGGCCGGTCCGCGACGACCCGGTGAAGGAGACCGCCCGTACGCCCGGATCCGTGACGAGCGCCGAGCCGATGTCCGCGCCGCCGGGAAGGATGTGCAGCAACCCGGGCGGCAGCCCCGCCTCCTCGAAGATCCTGGCGAGGACCAACCCGCCCGACACCGGGGTACGCGGGTCGGGCTTGAGGAGTACGGCGTTGCCCAGCGCGAGCGCCGGAGCCACCGAGCGGATCGACAGCTTCAGCGGCAGGTTGAACGGCGCGATCACGGCGACCACCCCGACCGGGACGCGCCGGGACATGCTCAGATCCGCCTTCTCGCTCGGCAGCACCTCGCCGAGGGCGTGCGAGGGGAGCGCCGCCGCCTCCAGGCACTCCTGCACGGCGCCGCGCAGCTCGTACATCGCCTTGCGCCGGACCCCGCCGGACTCCCGCATCAGCCAGTCCTGCACCTCTGTGCTGTGCTCGGTCCACAGCTCGGCGGCCCGTCGCAGCACCCCCGCACGCTCGATGTACGGGGCCGCCGCCCACGCCGCCCGCGCCTCGCGCGCCCGCGTGACGCAGCGCCGTACGTCACGGACGGAGGCGGCGCCGACGGTCCCCAGGTCTTTCCCGGTGGCCGGCTCCACCACCGGGATGGCGCCGCCCTCCGCGTCCCGCCACTCGCCGTCGAAGATCTTGCCGTGCCACTTCAGGGGGGAGGTGTCGAGCAGACTGTGAGGTCCCATATCCATACAAAACAACCTACTCCGCCCGGGGGTCATGAGAGTCCGGAGGGTCCGGACGGCTCATGCCCGGTGCCCGGTCGCGCCTCTGCGCGCCCGCCGGTTGACGGAGAGCGCGCGCAGCGCCGTACCGAGTGAGGCCAGCGAGCTGGGGTGGGCCGTCATGCACGTGACGGCGTTGAAGCGCGTGGCGATCCGCTCGTCGATGATCGTGGCCGCGACGACCTGGTCGGTGACCCAGCGATGGAGGCGGACCCTGACGGACGGCTTCCGCTCGTCGGGGAAGCGCGCGGCGTCGGCGCTGGTGGAGATGGACCACGCGGCGTCGACCACCACGTCCTGCAACTCGAAGAACCTCCGTGCGGGAGCGGCGAGATCGGGGCCGCCGCGCAGGTACTCCGACAGGCACGACGCGTGCAGGGCCGCCGACGCCATGCCCTGCCCGTAGATCGGGTTGAAGGACGCCACCGCGTCGCCGACGGCGATCAGCCGCCCCGGCACCCGCCCGAGCCGGGAGAAGTGCCGGCGCCTGCTGTCGGCCTGGTGGTACGTACGGATCTCGCCGACCAGCTCGCCGCCGACCGCCTCGCCGAAGACGGGTGGCAGATCCCCGCAGCGGGCGCGGAAGTCCTCCTCCGTACGGCCGGGGCGGTTGTCGCCGTACCCGGCCAGCAGCACCATCCACCGGCCGTCCTCGACGGCGTTCAGCGCGGCCTGGGTCCGGTCGGCGAAGGCCGCGCTGGTGCGGGCCACGGCGGTGGCGACGGCCGGCGGGTCCTCGGCGCGCTTGAAGAACCCGGTCGCGTAGTTGATGTCGATCCGCTTCCGCTCAAGACCGGGCCGCTCCCAGCCGTCCCGTTCGAGCCAGTCGGCCAGTCGGCTGGAGCGCCCCATGGCGTCGACGACGAAGTCGGCGCTCCCGGTCCGCTCGACGCCGTCGGGGGTCTCGTACCGTACGGCCCTGACCGCGCCGTCCTGGTACGTCAGCCCGGTGGCCTGCCCCTTCACGACCTCGATGCCCGGAGTCGCGAGCGTCCGGCGGCGGAGGAGGGTCTCCACGAACGGGCGGCTGGCGGTGAGGAAGTCGGGGTTGGGGGTACGGACGTGCCGGACGCCGTCGGTGTAGACGGCGATCCCGTCGGACGCCGGGGCGAGGGCGCCGCCGTCCATCGCCTCCCGCGCGAAGCCGGGGAACCAGCGTTCGAGCTGCGTGAGCCCGCCGGGGAGCAGGGTGTGCACCTGGAGGCTCTGCGGAACGCCCGTACGCGCCGCCGAGTCGTCCCGCTCGACGATCACGACGCTCCGGGCGTGGTCGGCGAGGACGCGAGCGGCGAGGAGCCCGGCGATGCTGCCGCCGAGGACGAAGGCCCGGTCGAAGATCCCGCCGCGGTTGTCGCCGGTGTCGGGGCCGGTGCCGGCTTCCGCTGGAGGGCCGGTACGGGCCTCGCCCGGCCGGGATCCGGGCTGTTCTGCCGCGCAGAGCCGTTCGAAGACGGCGGCGGGCGATTCCGGCATGGTGACCCCAGGTGCTGTTGGCTCTGTCGGCTCTGGTCGTCCCCTTGTCCGTTCGACACGGAATTACAACGGTACATACGGAAGGGTGGATATGGGGCGTACTGTCCGCGTTTTGTGGCTCATGGGGCGCGGGCAGGGGGCGCTCGGAGAGCGCGGACCGGAGAACCGGACGGGCCGGACCGCCCGGACGTCCGGACGTCCGGACGGAATAACTTGGCGCGTGGAGGCGCTCTGGCACTCCGACCGTTCAGTCAAACGATGGGATGTCGGGGTCATGGGGGAAGCGGGCGCACTGGGTGACGGCGTCGAACGGCGCAGGTTTCTCTTCCTGTTGGGGAGTGCGCGCACCGGCGGCAACACCGAGGAGCTGGCCCGGCGCGCCGCCGTGGGACTGCCCGCCGACGCCGAGCAGGAGTGGGTGCGGCTGAGTGAGGTGCCGCTGCCGATGTTCGAGGACATCCGGCACGTGGGGAACGGGAGTTACCCGTTGCCCGACGGCAACGCGCGGCGGCTGCTCGACGCCACGCTGTCCGCCACCGACCTGGTCATCGCCTCACCGCTCTACTGGTACAGCGTCTCCACGAGCACCAAGCTCTATCTGGACCACTGGTCCGGCTGGTTCCACGCCCCCGGGCTCGACTTCCGCCGGCGTATGGCGGGCAAGACGATGTGGGCCGTGACCGCGCTCTCCTCCGAGCGGTCGAAGGCCGATCCGCTGATCGGGACGCTGCGCAACACCGCCGAGTTCATGGGTATGCGCTGGGGCGGCGCGCTGCTGGGCAACGGCAGCGCTCCCGGTCAAGTGCTCACCGACGGCGAGGCGTTGGCGGAGTCCGAGCGGTTCTTCGCCGGGCAGCCGGCGGTCGTACGGGCCTGAGCCGCCGCAGTCGCGCCTGCGTGTACGCGACCCCGCCCGGGACGCGGACGGTGTGACTCTGCCGAACCCGCCACCCAGGCGTACGTTGGGTTTTATGACCGATTCGTTGAGTTTTGACGTCTACGGCGACGGGCCCGGCCTCGTTCTCCTCCACGGCACCGGCAGCACCGGTCTCGGAAGCTGGGGGACGGTCCTGAAGGGCCTTGCCGCCGAATTCACCGTTGTCCTCCCGAACCTGCCGGGATCGGGGGGCAGCCCGCTGCCGGACGGGCCGCTCGATCTCGACACGGTGAGCGACCGGGTCGTCACAGCGGCGCGCGAAGCGGGCCTGGAGCGGTTCGCCGTGGCCGGTCTCTCGCTGGGCGCGCCGCTCGCCGTACACATCGCGGCCCGCCGTCCCGAATTGGTCACCCGCCTCGCGACCGTCGTCGGCTTCAGCCGGGCCCGCCCGGTGCTGCGGCTGAATCTCGAACTCTGGGCGGACCTGTACGCCAGGGGCGACGCCGACCTCGGCAAGTTCATCGCCATGCTCTCGTTCTCCGAGACCTATCTCGCGGGACTGCCTGAGGACGCGGTGGCGCAGGTCCTCCAGCAGGTCGGCGCGATGGTCCCGGAGCCCGGCACGGCGGCCCAGATCGATCTGGCGCTGCGGCTCGACGTACGGGAGGACCAGGCCGGCGTCCGCGTACCCGCCCTGGTGCTCACGGCCGGCGAGGACCGCTTCGTCGCGCCGGCGCATTCGTACGAACTCGCCGCCGAGATCCCCGGCGCGCGGCTGGTCGAGACCGAGGGCGGGCACGCGTCGCTCTTCGAGGATCCGCAGAGCTCGCTGACGGAGCTGCTGAAGTTCTTCGAGGGGTGACCAGGGGCGCCGGGCCGGGTCGGGCGGTCGGGCCGAGCGCGGCGCCGCGCCTACTCGAAGTCGCAGCCCGGGTTCGGCTCGTCCTGCGAGAGAGGCGCGCCCGCCGGGTCCACGTACAGCACGTCCAGGACCACCGGTGTCGAGCCGAGGTTGCGGCCTATGTGGACGTTGTCGGCGCCGCTCGGCTCCGTGAAGACCGACCCCGCCGCGTACACCCCGTCGGTCGCGCAGCCCTTGGCGGCCGAGTGGGTGAGTGTGCCCCGCGCGACGAGCGCGTAGAGCGTTCCGTCGTGGTGGTGCCAGCCGGTGCTTCCGCCCGGCTGGACCGTGATCTCGCGGTAGACGTAGTCCTTGCCGCCGATCGTCCGCTGCCAGAGGACCGTGCCGGCGACGCCCACCCCGGGCGTGGCGTTCGCGACGCCGCCGAGGGCGGCGACGCTGATGAGGGCGGTGGCCGAGACGGCAATTCCCATACGGCGTACGGCATTCATGTGTGACAAGCCCTTCCTGGTCGGGTCCTGCTCCGCTGTGCCTGTACGGCTGCTCCGCCCGGCAGCGTGATCTCGCGCGGCAAGGCTATCGGGACCCCTCCCGCCCCCGGAAGACAACACTGTTCGCAGGACGGTCAGATGTCGCCCAAGCCTGCCCCCGGTCGTTGAGGGTGTGCTGAACTGATTTCCGTTCAACTGCCGTGCAGCGTCGCGAGGAGAGCGCAGTGCCCACCGTTCAGGTCTCGAAGACGAATGCCGGTGCGTACCGCACCATCGCCGACGCACTCAGCGGCAGCGCGGCGGACACACCGCTGCGTATCGTCCTCGACGCGGGAACGTACGACGAATCACTGCTGGTCCGCGGCAATGTCGTGTTCGCCGCTGCCGAGGGCGTCAGCGGCGGCGCGGGCGACAACGGGGCCGTGACCATCCTCCGGTCGGGCGGCGTCACCGTCGAGTCGTCGGGCACCGTGACGTTCGAGCACGTCAATCTCGTCAACTACGGTGGTACGGCGCTGTGGTGCACCGAGGGATCGGCCCTGCTGTACGACGCCGAGGTGGTCGGCCAGGGCGAGAAGGGGCTCTGCGTCCGTGCCGAGCGCGGGTCCGAGCTGACGATGCGTTCCTGCACGACCCGCCTCGGGGAAGTCGCTCTCGCCGGGGCCACCGGGACCTTCGAGCACTGTGCGTTCCACGACTCGAAGGACAGCGGGGTCACGGTGATGGAGGGCAGCACCGCGCGCTTCGACAACTGCGCCGTCACCAATTCCGCCGTACACGGCATCCGGGTCAACGGGTCCACCGCACACATCGAGCAGTGTGAGGTGAGCGGTACGTCCCTGGCCGGCCTGGTCTTCGCGCAGGGCGCCACCGGGACCGTCGTCGACAGCACGGCACACGACCTTCCGAGCTCCGGCATCGCCTTCCTCACCCATGCGCGCGGCTCCGTGACCGGATGTGGTGTGGAACGGGCGGACTACGGGCTCAAGGTGTACGCGGACGCCAAGGTCACCGTGGAGCGGCTGCGGCTGACCGACTGCCGTGACACGAGTCTGCTGCTGGACACCCGGGGCC
This sequence comes from Streptomyces sp. 150FB, assembly GCF_000818195.1. Classification (GTDB taxonomy): domain Bacteria; phylum Actinomycetota; class Actinomycetes; order Streptomycetales; family Streptomycetaceae; genus Streptomyces. The sequence goes on from NZ_JTHL01000001.1 coordinate 5,766,582, forward strand.
GCGCCGACATCACCGACTGCACCATCACGGCGAAGGGCGCCTACGGCGTCCAGGTCGCCAAGGACGCCTCAGCCACCATCGGCGGACTCACGGTGGAGGGCCCCAGGCAGGGTGTCTACGTGTCCGAGGGGCGCGCCACCTTCACCGATGTGAGCCTGGCAGGCCACGACACGGCCGTACGCCTCGGGAAGCGCTCCCACGCGGGCTTCGAGAAGCTCACGATCGAGCGGAGCGGCGCGGGGATCGAGGCCGAGGGCGAGCAGGTGACGCTCGACCTTGTGGGCGCGACGGTCAGCGACCCCCGGCAGGCCGGGATCGCGCTGACCGGTGACGTACGGGCCACGCTGACCGACTGCGCGGTCACGGGCGGGCGTTCGGACGGGGTGAAGGCCGCCGACACGGTACGTATCGAGGCGCGGGGCCTCACGGTGCGGGGCTGCGCGGGGACGGGCGTATGGGGGAAGGACTCGGCGCGTGTCCTGCTGACCGAGTGCACGGTCGCGCGCAACACCCGTGGTGACCTGCGGATCGAGGACGACTGCGTGGAGGAGGTCACCGACTCGGTGATCGGCGCGGCGCGGCGCAGGCTGCCGGGGATGCGGGACGGCGAGCGGGCGCTCGGCAGGGCGGGTGGCGGCGCCGACGGCAGCGGTGACGCCGGACAGAGCGGTGGGAACGGCCTCGGCGACCACCCGGGTTCGCCGTCCGAGGAGCACGCCTCGCTCGCCGAACTCGCCGAACTGATCGGCCTCGCGCCCGTCAAGCAGCAGGTGCGCACGCAGGTCAACATGATCCGTATCGCCCAACTCCGCGAGGCAGCCGGCCTTCCGGCGGCGGCGCTCAGCCGCCACCTGATCTTCTCGGGTCCGCCGGGCACCGGAAAGACCACGGTGGCGCGGCTGTACGGGCAGATCCTCGCTTCGCTGGGCGTCCTCGCGAACGGGGAGGTCCACGAGGTGAACAGGGGCAACCTGGTCGGCCAGTACCTCGGCTCCACGGCGCAGATGACGCGCCAGGAGTTCCAGAAGGCGGTGGGCGGCGTGCTGTTCATCGACGAGGCGTACGCGCTGTCGCGGAAGTTCGGCGCCAACTCCGACTTCGGGCAGGAGGCGATCGACGAACTGGTCGCGCTGATGGAGAACCGGCGCGAGGACGTGGTGGTGATCGTCGCGGGTTACACGGCGGAGATGGAGGAGTTCCTGAACGCCAACCCCGGGCTGCGGTCGCGCTTCTCACGCACCATCGAGTTCCCGGCGTACGGCCCGGACGAGCTGGTCCAGATCGCCGAACTCATCGCGCGCAAGAACGAATACCGCCTTGAGGAGTCCGTACCGACCCTGCTCAAGGAGCACTTCGAACGGCTGGCGGCGACGGGCGAGGCGAGCAACGCGCGCGAGGCGCGGAAGCTGTTCGAGGTGATGGTGGAGCGGCAGGCGGAACGCCTGGCGGACGTGGAACAGCCCGACCTGGAGCAGCTTCTGCTGCTCCGGACGGCGGATCTGCCTTTGGGGGACGGCGCGTCGGGGGCTGACGCGGCCGGTGAGAGTGTGTCCGACGCGTCGGTCCGGGGGCCGGAGTAGGAGCTACTTCGGGTGGACCATCGCCTTGGGGTCGACGATCCGGTCGAAGCGCCGTGCGGTGATGTAGCCCGTGGCGAGGGCGGCTTCGCGCAGTGTGGTGCCGTCGTCGTCCGCCTTGTGCGCGATCCGGCTGGCCCTGTCGTAGCCGATCTCCGGGGAGAGCGCGGTGACGAGCATCAGGGAGCGGGAGAGGTAGTCGTCGATCTGCGCGCGACGCGGTGCGGTGCCCTCGACGCAGAAGGTACGCAGCTTCTCGGCGGCGTCTCCAAGAATGCGGGCGGAGTGCAGGAAGTTGTTGATGATGACGGGCCGCATGGCGTTGAGTTCGAAGTTGCCCTGGGTAGCAGATCCTCGTTGTCGGTTCCGACGTCCAAGACCACCGGCAGACAGCGGCCGGGGTGCAGGCCGGCCGCAGCGGTGTAGACGGCGAGCTTGCCCACAGAGATCTGGACACCCTGCACACCCCAGTCGCCGAGCCCCAGGATCTCCTCGGCATCGCTCACCACCACCAGATCCACTTCATCCGGGTGGAGCTGAAGCCCCTCGAAGGAGCGGCGCACATCGTGCGGCCCGTCGATGGACAGGAACACCCCGCGAGGGCGCCGGTACTCCTGGCTGTACCGCGTGATCGCCTCACCCACGGTCGGACCCAACGATGCCACCGGGGACACCGTCACCGGCGAAGCCGGCGCATCAATATGCCTAGACGAGTCCGACGAGGTCGCGCAGGGTGGTCGTGCCGTCGCGCACCACGTAGACACCGCTGCCGGCCGGGGTCTCGGTCGAACGGGACTTGAGGTCGTGGATGTCCACCGTGTCCGGCCACAGGGTCCCGCCCTCGGACCAGCGCACGCCGCTGAGGTCGATGCCCGTGAGGTCGGTGGTGGTCAGATCGGAGGCCGTGAAGTCGTTCAAGAGCATTTTCAGTGAGCCGGCGTCGAACTCCTGCGGTACGGGGATGCCGAGCGCCGAGCTGATGGCTCGTCGAGCGGCAGTGGTGAAGAGATCGGGGAGCCGCTCGTGGGCGTTGATGCTTTTCAGCCCGTCACTTTTGAGGTGGGAGAGGGCGTACAGGGTCGTCAGAAGCTCATGGGCGAGGTGTACGACCGATTCGTCCATGGAGCGGGCGGCGTCCAGCAGATCCTTGGCGAAGGAGAGCGGGCGAACGAGGGCGCCGTCGCCCAGGAGCGACGTGTCGAGTGCCTGGGTGATTTGATGAATCATGTATCTGGTTTTGGGCTGCCGAAGGCCGTTCTGCCGCTTGAATTCGCTGATGAGGGCCTGCGCGACCTCGTGGGCGAAGCTCACGACGAACGGCGTCATCTCGGCCGGCACGACGCCGGTTTTGTCGTGCAGCTCGGTGAGCGCGAGCAGGCGACCGGCCCGGAGGCCGCCGGGGTGGTGACGCAGCGCCATGCGCTTCTCCGCCGTGAGGGAGCGCAGGAAGTCCTGTACCGGCGAAGCAACAGCACCCCCGGGCGCCGGAGTCGGCACCGGCGAGGACACCGGCAGGATCGCGGCCAGGCCCGCTTCCACGTCAATGACAGTGGCCAGGTCGTCCACCCGACGACGGTGCCGCGACTGGAGCAGGACCTCGCGCAGCCCCGCCTCGATGTCGAGCACGCCCTCCAGGCTCTCCCTCAACCCGTCCTGGTACACACCGAGTCGGCGGGTCAGGTCCTTCTCGCTCTCGTTTCTGTTGCCGCCGCCGTGCACATCTCCCGCCGTCACCGTTCCCCCTCCCGCTCCCTGTAGTACGCGGCAGCCGCGCGGCGCGCCTTCTTCAGGCTCGCCCGTACCGCCTCCGGGTTCATGCTCAGTTCGTCCGCGATCTCCGACGGCGTCCAGCCGTTGAGCGTCCACGCCATGATCTGGCGCTGCCTCGGCGGCAGGCTGTCCAGCAGGGGGCGTACGTCATGCCGTACCTCCCACTCGGCGGCGGCGCCCGGGTCGGGCAGCAGCGAGGTCGGTTCCGGGACGTGGTCGACCGGCTGCTCCCGTACGTCGGCGATTCTGCGGCCCAGCGCGCGGGAGGCGACCGTGTGCGCCCAGGCCCGGGGATGGCCGATCTCCGTCCAGCGCTGGTACGCCTTGATCATGGTGTCCTGAGCGAGATCGGCGGCGACCGGCAGGCTCGCGCCGTTGTTGATCAGGAAGCCGATCAGTTCTGGGACCGTGGCGCGGTAGAAGGACGAGAACTCTTCGTCCAGCGCCCGCCGTTCATGGTCGCGCTCCGCGACCGCCTCGCGCCGCGCGGCGAGATGGGCCGGGTCGTGGTCGCTCATGCCTCGGGACCTCCGCCCGGCGTCGGCGGGTGGGTCAGTTTCACGCGCAGGCGGTGGCCGTCGCCGAGTTGTTCGTCCCACTCCAGCAGGCCCCCGTCCGTCGCGACTCCGGCGGCGACCTTCGTCCGGTACCGGTGCCGTAACCACAGGCCAAGTCCCGCGCAGCCTTTCGCCGCGAGAATCGAGACGATGGCGACGGCCGCTGTTGTCGCGTCCACGCGCGCCCTCCTTCATGCTCCTCGCGAGCCCGCTCCGGGCCCGTCATGGAGTAGAGCGTGAACGAGGGTCCTGCGTGAACTGCCCTGTGGAATGGCCTCCCTTCGTGTCTCACGGAGGCCGGCGCGATAGCCTCTGCTGCTATGTCTGCCCGACCTACGCTGCCGCCTCCTCCGCCGCCCCCGCACATACGGTCGTGGCCGGACAGGGCCGCGCTGCTCGCCGACCGGGCGGGCATCCTCGGATACCTCGCCAAGCGCAGCCTGGGCGCGGGGGCACTCGTGATCTTCTGGCTTCTGGTGGCAGGGGCGCAGCTCGGGTGGGGCATGATCGGGAGCGCCCTGGTCTCGCTCAGCGGTGGGAGCGGGATGTTCGTGGACGCGGTTGTCGCGTTCCTCGGGACGGTCGGGGTCGGGTTCCTGCTGGCCGCCGCCGCCGTTCTCGTCCTGCTCGTGCGCCGCGACCAGCGGGTACGGGAACTCATGGCGCAGTGGGGAGCGCTGGACAGCGATCCGGTGGCCGACCGCCGGTTCCGGCTGCCGGGGCTCAGCCTGTGGTGGCTGCTGACCTCGTTCCTCGCCGGGGCCTTCGGGCTGTGGATCGCCTTCGCCGTGCCCGCCGGAGCGCGCGCCGGAGAGGACACGTACGCGGGGGTCGCCTACGCGATGGGCGCCGGCACCATCCTGTGGATCGCCGCGCTGATCGGCGGGAGCCGGGCCGTGCGGCACTTCCGGTGGGCGCTGCGGCTCGGGGCCGTACCGCGCGCACCGGTCGGGCCGCCTCTTTCGTCCGGTCCGGCATCGGCCGCCCGGCCCTGAGCCGCCGATCAGCGATCCGCCGATCCGTTCATCCGCTTGGCCTACGGGCCCACCACTCCGTCGATCCCCTCGCGCAGGAAGTCCGCATGGCCGTTGTGCCGCGCGTACTCGTGGATCAGGTGCAGCATCACGAACCGGAGGGACACGTCCGCGTCCCACTTGCGGAAGTGTCCGGTCACATCGAGTGACGGGGCCTCCCGCTCGATCCGGCGGGCCTGCTCGACCTCGGTCTGCCAGGCGGCGAAGGCCTCGGACCTGGTGGACGTACTCGCGTCGTACGCCACCTGGAGGTCGCCGTCGGGCGACCAGACCGAGCCGATGTCCTGGCCGTCGATCACCCGGCGGAACCAGATCCGCTCGACCTCGGCCATGTGCCGGACCAGGCCCAGCAGCGTGAGCGTGGAGGGCGGGGACGACTGGCGGCGCAGTTCGTCGTCGGAGAGCCCGTCCGTCTTCATCGTGAGCGTGGCGCGGTGGTAGTCGAGGTAGGCGCGCAGCGTCTCGCGCTCGCCTCCGGTGAACGGCGGGTCGATACGGGTGTCGGTGGGTTCGGCCGCTGCGGCCGCTTCGGTGGACATCGGGCGAGGCTATCGCCGTACCCGCTGAGCATGTTCATGGTTTTCCAGCGCTACTGTCTGCCGCATGATCAGCCATCCCGATGTACCGGACACCGAAGAGATCCAGTCCCGGGACCCGTACGGCGACCACGCGCCGGATCCGGCAGTGGACCACGCGGACGACGACGACGAAGAAGAAGCGCTCCTCGCCGACCGGTCGGTCGAGATGGCACTGCTGGTCCGCCGCTTCCTGTCCGCCGGGCGGCTGGGCACCCTCTGGGGCGCCGGTCTGGCCGCCGTGCTCGGCTGGGCGGCCGTCGGGCTGGCCGTGGAGAGCTTCGCCGGGGGAGGGCTGGCCGCGGTGAGCGGTCTCGTACTGCTGTTCCTCGCCCTGATCTTCCTCGGGGCCGCGGTGGTCACGCTGGGGTTCTGGGGCGCGGGGAGCCGGCGCATACGGCGTGATCTCGACGACTGGGCCGACGCCGGGTCCGTACCCGTCACCGATGTCCGGCTGCGGGCGCAGCGCCGGTGCGTGCTGTGGCTGCTGCCGTCGGCGGCGCTCTCCGTCGCCGGTGCGGCGGTGACGGCCCTGGTGGTGACCCGGCTGGATACGGTCACCGTCAGTCATCTGGTGTACGCGTTCGGTCTCGGGGTCACGACCCTTCTGACCGGTCTTCTCGGCGTATTTCAGGCGGTGGCACATCAGCGCTGGTCAGGCCAGTTGCTCACCGCTGTGCCACTCCGGACGCCCGGCGGCGCACATCGTTGAGGCCGTTCCTACGCTGTCCGTCCTATCCTGAAGTGGGAACGCATGCGCCATTCAGGGTTAAGGGGCGGCGGATGAACTGGATTTGGTTGATTTTCGTCTTCTTCATGGTGGGCGGCTTCGGCTGGATAGCCGATACGGGCCGCACCGCGCTCAAAACCCGGCATGAGCGAAGGATCGAACGCCTCAAGCTGGCCGAGGAGGAACGCCTCGCGCTTGAGGAGGCCCATAAGCCACCGAAGCAGCCGGAGCCCGTCTGCGGCTGCACGCACCACCTGGCGAAGCACGACCGTAAGGGCAAGTGTCACGAGGACGTGGAGGTGCCGACCGCGTGGGACGAGGACAAGAAGCCGCTGCAGTACGAGCTGAGACAGTGCAACTGCCAGCAGTACGTCGGGCCGCAGCCGCTGTCGCAGATCTACGCGGATGAGCTGACCGACCTCGACTAGCTCGCGATTAGGCCATATGTGTTTCGATGTGCGGATGAAACGAGGGAACGTTCTCATCCGTCACCGTGACACCTCCGACCTCGACGCGTGCGTGCGCGCACTCGCCGAGGTCCACAAGCGTGATCAGTACCCGATGCGCTGGCCGGCCGACCCCGCGGAGTGGCTGTCCATACCCGCCATGCTGGAGGGATGGGTGGCCGAGCTGGACGGACGTGTCGTCGGTCACGTCGTGCTCTGCGCCGGAAAGCCGGGGGACGCGACGCCGCCCGTGTGGCAGGAACGTACCGGCACGCCCATCGAGGACACCGCCGTGGTGAGCAGGCTGTTCGTCGATCCGGCCGCGCGCGGCTACGGGGTGGGCGCGCTGCTGATGACCGAGGCGGTACGGGAGTCCCGTGCGCGCGGTCTCCAGCCGCTGCTGGAGGTGCTGTCCTCGGACGTCGCGGCGACAGCGCTGTACGAGCGCCTCGGCTGGGAGCTGCTGGGCACCGTCGAGCAGCAGTGGCACCCGGGCGAGACAGTCCTCGTGCGCTGCTACGCGGCGGGGGACCCGGTCGCTTCGGTGGGTGCGGAAAGCAGCGTGCCCACCTCGTAGGAGCTCCACGTAGAACGACCCAGGAAGCCGCTTATGCGCGCTGGGACGCATAAGAAGCATCTCCAAGCCGCCCACGGCCTGCCACAGACCCACATGCCTCACCTCCGTCACACGAGTCCCAGGCGGTAGGTCGGCAGTGCCTCAGGCGCGCTCCGGGGTGCATCTCGCCCGATCGGTCAGCAGCCCACCGCGCTCCTGCGTCTGTCGGCGCTCACCATGTCTGCCCAACCGACCCTCCCCGCCACCACGGCCTGCTCGCAGACGCTTGGCCGAGTGGGATCGGGCAGCGACCCCTTCGTGCGTGCCCCGCAGGGCAGACAAGCCGCAGCCGGGAGCAAAGCAGCAGAACAAGCGAGCATCCCCGGGGAGTCTCCCCCTGGGGCCGCCCCCCTCAAGGATCAGTTGCGGTGGAGGGGTGGGTGTCAAGGGTGGAGCGGAGCGGAATCGGCGCAGCCGACGCGACGCAGGAGCGCCCTTGACGCCCGCCCCGCAACCGCGAAAATCAACAAAAAGGGGCGGCCCGACCCTCACCAACACCCCACCGGCCCACCCCGACCGCCAGCCCGAACCCGCACCCCAAAACAACGCGCACCTCGGGAGGCTCCGCCTCAGGCCGCCCCCACCGGGGCCGGGAGCCCGATCAGCATCGCCGGGGCGCCCGCCACGCGCGTCAGGAACACCGTCGCCGCGTTCGGGCCCTTCAGCTTCATGCGGCGGCGCAGCTCCTCCGGTTCCACCGCCGAGCCGCGCTTCTTCACCGTGAGGACGCCGACCTCACGCTCGCGCAGCAGGGACTTCAGCCGCTTCAGGCTGAAGGGCAGGCTGTCGGTGATCTCGTAGGCGGTGGCATACGGGGTCGGGCGCAGGGTGTCCGAGGTGATGTACGCGATCGTCTCGTCGATCAGCCGCCCGCCCAGGCCCTCGGCGGCCTCGGCGACCAGGTGGGCGCGGATGACGGCGCCGTCGGGCTCGTACAGGTAGCGGCCCACCTCGCCGACCTCCGGGTCCGGCAGGCCGCGGCCGGTGAGGGTGGTGCCGGCGGGGAGCAGGGTGGCGCGGCGGGCGCCGGGGACGACGGGTGAAGGGCCGCCGGTCCGGTCGGTCCCACTGTCTTCGCCCCCACTGTCTTCGCGCCCGCTGCCCCCACCCTCGCTGCCCTCGCTGCCCTCG
>NZ_JTHL01000001.1:5775550-5776636 GCF_000818195.1 Streptomyces sp. 150FB
CCCCCGCCCTCGCTGCCCCCACCCCCGCTGCCCCCGCTCTCCACACCCCCGCCGGAGTGCCACAGCACCGCTTCCTTCACATCCCCGCCGTCCGAGATCCACTCGGCCTCGAAGTCGTCGGGCACCAGCTCGTGCGGGATGCCCGGCGCGATCTTGATCGCGCCCCGGCCCGCCGCCCGTACCGCCTCGATCGCCCAGGACAGCGGGGGCGAGTACCCCTCGGGTCGGAAGATCCTGCCTCGCCCGCCGCGCCGCGCGGGGTCGATGAAGAGCGCCCCGGCGTCGTCCAGGCCGTAGCTGAGCACGTCGGCGCGCGTCACCGTCGGGGCCGGCGCGTCCGGCGCCAGCGCCAGGAGGTTCGTACGGGCGATCTCGCAGGTCAGCGGATCGATGTCGACGGCCCGTACGGCGAAGCCCGCGCGGGCCAGCTCGATCGCGTCCCCGCCGATGCCGCAGCAGAGGTCGGTGACGCGGCCCCCGGGTGCGGCGAGTGTGCGGAAGCGGGCGGCGCGGTGGGCGGCGACCGTGGAGCGGGTGGCCTGCTCGACGCCGTTCGGGGTGAAGTACATGCGGTACGCGTCCCGTTCCCCGAACTTCGCCACCGCCCGCTGCCGCAGCCGCGCCTGGGCCAGCGCCATGGAGACCAGCTCGGCCGGGTGGTCGCGGCGCAGCCGGGTGGCGAGGGCCAGCTCCTCGGCCGGGTCGTGGTCGCGCAGTTCGGCCAGCAGCGCCTGTCCCTCGGCGGAGAGCAGCGGTTCCAGAAGCGGCGAAGGCAGCGGCTGCGATGGCGGCGGCTGCGAAGGCAGTTGCCGCGGGGGTACGGGCTGGGAGGGGGCGCGGTCGGTCACCCGGCCCATTGTGGGCCAGCCGGGCGACGGTGTGCGTACAGGTGGCGGTCTCGGCAGGACGAGGTGCGGAGTGCGCTGGCAAGATCCTGCACCATGCAGCTAGTGCGACAAAAGGAACAAATGATGACGAAGGTCAGAGTGGCCAGAGCCACGCTGGCCGCACTCCTCGTGGCCGCCGTCGGCTGCGGATGCGCGGCGGGATCCGGCGGCGCCGGGGTCGCGCGGGGCTCCGCCGAGC
>NZ_JTHL01000001.1:5776825-5789237 GCF_000818195.1 Streptomyces sp. 150FB
GGCCCCGCCGGCGCCGCCGCCGCGTACGCGGCGAAGCTCAAGCGCGCCCAGGTCGCGCGCGTCGCCGTCGCGGCGAAGTGGAAGCTCGCCAAGGTCCCCCTGGTCGCGCCCGCGCCGCCCGCCGTCAAGCCGAGGATCACCACCCGTAAGGGGTTCGAGGTCAAGGGCGGCGCCGCGCTCCCGCCGGTCTTCACCAACGTCCCGGTCAAGAACAAGGTCGTCTTCCTGACGATGGACGACGGCGCCGACAAGGACCCCGAACTGCTGCGGATGATGTCCGAGCTGAAGATCCCGTACAGCGCCTTCCTCAGCGACTACGTGATCAGCGACAACTACGCCTTCTTCAAGAAGATGCAGAAGCGCGGCGTCACCCTGAACAACCACACGCTCCACCACCCCTACCTGCCGTCGATGTCGTACGCGCGGCAGCACCACGAGATCTGCGACCAGCAAGTCAAGATCACGGAGCGGTACGGGGCGGCGCCGCTGCTCTTCCGCCCGCCGTTCGGCAACTACAACCGCGACAGCCTGCGCGCCGCGAAGTCGTGCGGGATCAAGGCCGTACCACTGTGGGAGGCCGAGGCGTTCCCGGACCACATGGAGTGGCGCGGGGATCACAAGCTGCACCCCGGCGACATCATCCTCACCCACTTCCAGGGCCACAAGGAGTGGAAGGCGTCCATGCCCGACCTGATCAGGGCGGTCATGAAGCGCATCACGGACGAGGGGTACGCCGTCGCCAGGCTGGAGGACTACGTCTGAGCCCGGGCCCGCACGTGCCGGGCCCGCACGTGCCGGGCCGGGGCGAGCCCGGAACACCGTGAACGGGGGAGCGGAACAGGGAACGAACAGGAAGAGGAAGCGGACACGATGCCGGACAAGCGCCAGGACCGCACCGAACTGTTCGCCAAGCTGGAGGACCCGGCGACGACCGCCGGGTTCTTCGACCGCGTCGCCGCCGACGTCCGCTGGACGGTCATGGGTACGCATCAACTCGCCGGTACCTACCTCGACAAGCAGTCGTTCGTCGCCGCCACCTTCGACCGGCTGACCCCGCTGATGCGGGAGGGCGTACGGCTGAAGCTCCGCCACCTGCACCTGGACGGCGACATCGCGGTCGCCGAGCTGCTCGCCACGTCCACGACGAACGACGGGGCGCCTTTCGACAACCGCTACTGCTGGGTGTGCCGGTTCGACGGGGACACCATCGTCGAGGTGCGGGCGTACCTCGACTCGGCGATGGTCGCGTACGCCGTCGCCCGCAACGAGGTCCTGGCCGACCGCCGGATCACCGACTGATCCCTGCGCTGCCAGGAGGCGCCCGTACGGCCCAACGCGAGCCCGACACGCGGCCGACGCGCGCCCGACACGCGCGGCCCGCACCCGTATTGACCCGCCCGTGCGACACGTACCCGAACGTGTTCCGCCGCCGCCGTCTCTCCCGGGGAGATCAGGCCGGAGAGGCCGGGCCCGGGGCGGACAGGTCTCGCATCGTCGTACGGATGTACGGAATTCGCGCCCCCTGAGCCGCGCCCCGCTGCCCGAACGGAACCGCCACGAGGCCGTGCGTTGGCACTCCGCTTGACCGAGTGCTAATCGCGGTCATAGTCTCATGTCTGGCACTCCCCACTGGAGAGTGCCAAAGCGCGACTGGCAGATCCGGCACCCGCGACGACGGATCGATCTGGTCGCCACCCCAGACAGTTAAGCCCCGAGATCTCCGAAGGGGGAGGTCGGATCGTGACGACGACCGCCAGCACCAAGGTTGCCATCAAGCCGCTCGAGGACCGCATTGTGGTCCAGCCGCTCGACGCCGAGCAGACCACGGCCTCTGGCCTGGTCATCCCGGACACTGCCAAGGAGAAGCCCCAGGAGGGCGTTGTCCTGGCTGTTGGACCGGGCCGTTTCGAGAACGGCGAGCGGCTTCCGCTCGACGTTTCCGTCGGCGACGTCGTTCTCTACAGCAAGTACGGCGGCACCGAGGTGAAGTACAGCGGCGAGGAGTACCTCGTCCTCTCGGCTCGCGACGTACTCGCGATCATCGAGAAGTAGTTCACCGGACAGATTGCTTTGAGCTGCGCCCTCGGCCCCCCTGCGAATGCCGGGCGGACGGGGGCGCCGTTCAGTTGAGAGGACACAGAAGCTCTAATGGCGAAGATCCTGAAGTTCGACGAGGACGCCCGTCGCGCCCTCGAGCGCGGCGTCAACAAGCTTGCCGACACGGTGAAGGTGACGATCGGCCCCCGTGGCCGCAACGTCGTCATCGACAAGAAGTTCGGCGCCCCGACCATCACCAACGACGGTGTCACGATCGCCCGCGAGGTCGAGCTCGACGACCCGTACGAGAACCTCGGCGCGCAGTTGGTCAAGGAGGTCGCGACCAAGACCAACGACGTCGCGGGTGACGGCACCACCACCGCGACCGTGCTGGCCCAGGCGCTCGTACGCGAAGGCCTGCGCAACGTCGCGGCCGGCGCTTCCCCGGCCGCCCTGAAGAAGGGCATCGACGCCGCGGTCGCCGCCGTCTCCGCGAACCTGCTGGAGACCGCGCGCCCGATCGACGACAAGTCCGACATCGCCGCCGTGGCCGCGCTCTCCGCGCAGGACCAGCAGGTCGGTGACCTCATCGCCGAGGCGATGGACAAGGTCGGCAAGGACGGTGTCATCACCGTCGAGGAGTCCAACACCTTCGGTCTCGACCTGGCCTTCACCGAGGGCATGGCCTTCGACAAGGGCTACCTGTCGCCGTACATGGTGACCGACCAGGAGCGTATGGAGGCCGTCCTCGACGACCCGTACATCCTGATCAACCAGGGCAAGATCACCTCCATCCAGGACATGCTGCCCCTGCTGGAGAAGGTCATCGCCGCCGGTGGCTCCAAGCCGCTGCTCATCATCGCCGAGGACGTCGAGGGCGAGGCGCTCTCCACTCTCGTCGTCAACAAGATCCGTGGCACCTTCAACGCCGTCGCGGTGAAGGCCCCGGGCTTCGGCGACCGCCGCAAGGCCATGCTCGGCGACATCGCCACCCTCACGGGCGCGACGGTCATCGCCGAGGAGGTCGGCCTCAAGCTCGACCAGGCCGGTCTTGACGTGCTGGGCTCCGCCCGCCGCGTCACGATCACCAAGGACGACACGACCATCGTCGACGGCGGCGGCAACAGCGCCGACGTCGCGGGCCGCGTCAACCAGATCAAGGCCGAGATCGACTCCACGGACTCCGACTGGGACCGCGAGAAGCTCCAGGAGCGCCTCGCGAAGCTGGCCGGCGGCGTGTGCGTGATCTCCGTCGGTGCCGCCACCGAGGTGGAGCTGAAGGAGAAGAAGCACCGTCTGGAGGACGCCATCTCCGCGACCCGCGCCGCGGTCGAGGAGGGCATCGTCTCCGGTGGTGGCTCCGCCCTGGTGCACGCCGCCAAGGTGCTCGACGGCAACCTCGGCAAGGAGGGCGACGAGGCCACCGGTGTCGCGGTCGTCCGCCGCGCCGTGGTCGAGCCGCTGCGCTGGATCGCCGAGAACGCCGGCCTTGAGGGCTACGTCATCACCGCGAAGGTCGCCGAACTGGACCTGGGCCACGGCTTCAACGCCGCGACGGGCGAGTACGTCGACCTGGTGAAGGCCGGCGTCATCGACCCGGTCAAGGTCACGCGCTCCGCCCTGGAGAACGCCGCTTCCATCGCTTCGCTGCTCCTCACGACCGAGACCCTGGTCGTCGAGAAGCCCGCGGAGGAAGAGGCCGAGGCCGGTCACAGCCACGGCCACAGCCACTGACGCAGCTCGGACATGTGAGCGCCCGGTGCCCCTTCGGGGGACGCTGTTGGTTGATCCGCCCCGCTGGAAGTCGTCCAGCGGGGCGGATCGCTGTGCGGGTGCGGCTACTGGGCTACGGGTTGCGGGTACGGCTGCGGGTACGGCCGCCCGTGAGGGCCGAACCCAGAACCCAGAACCCCGTAGAAGCGGTTACGCCGGGTCGATGCGGGAGATCGTGCCGCCGATCGCGAGCGCGTACAGCTCGCCGTCGCCGCCCTGCACGAACGAGATGACCTCGCCGCCGTTGACGCCGAGGTCGGTCTGACCCGTCACCTTGCCGTTCTTCAACTGCAGGGTCCGGATGGTGCCGTCGCAGTAGTCGCTGAACACGTACTGCCCCTTGAGCGCCGGGATCGCCTTGCCGCGGTAGACGAATCCGCCGGTCACCGCGCAGCCCAGCCCGTTACGGTCGTACTCGTGGACCGGCGGCACATGGTTCGCCGGTTCGACGCCGCCCCGGAAGGGATGGGTGCCCTCCATGGAGGACCAGCCGTAGTTCTCGCCCCCCTTGCTGGACGCCGGGGCCCAGTCGACCTCTTCCCAGGCGCTCTCGCCGACGTCGCCGATCAGCAGGTCGCCCGTTCCTGCGTCGAAGGAGAACCGCCACGGGTTGCGCAGCCCGTACGCCCAGATCTCGCCCCGCGCGTTCGGGTCGTTCACGAACGGGTTGTCCGCCGGGATCGCGTACGGCTTGCCACCGGTCGGGTCGATCCGCAGCAGCTTGCCGAGCAGTGTGTCGAGCTTCTGCCCGTTGCCGTGCGGGTCGCCGCCCGCGCCGCCGTCGCCGAAGGCGATGTAGAGGTAGCCGTCGGGGCCGAACTTGATGTCGCCGCCGTTGTGGTTCTCGTACGGCTGCGTCTGGGTGAGCACGGTGCGCCGGGTGGCCGGCTGGATCTTGCCCTGCCGCACGGCGAACTCGTCGATGGTGCTGGTGCCTTCGAGGTTCGTGAACGAGATGTAGAAGTGCGCGAACTTCTTGTCGAACGCGATGCCCAGCAGGCCGCGTTCGCCGTCGGTGGTGGTCTCGGCGGATATGTCGAGTACGGGCCCGCCGAGCGTTCCCTTGTTCAGGACCCTTACGGTGCCCGCGCGTTCGGCTATCCACACGGTGCCGTTGGGGCCGGCGGTGCCGGCGGTCGGATTCTGCGCCGTGGCAACTGTCTTGAGCGCGACGTGTGCCGCCTTGGGTCGGGCGGCGGGCTCGTCGGCGGACGCCGTGGATAAGGCGAGCGAACCGAGGAGGCAGATGGTGCCGATGATCGCCGAACTTCTGGTACGAACTTTCACCGTGACCGTCCTAGAGGTGGGGAGTGGGAAGGTCACCCGGCTGCTGGGGCAGAGTGAGAAGGGCGTTACCCCGCGCCAGCACGCAACCTGGGTGGGGGATCGTGTGCCGCTGGCTCCGGTGAGGATACGGGGACAGGGGCATGTTGGCCTAGACCATCTATCTGTTTCCGTTCCCGGTCCGGCACTCTCGGTACGGCCCTCTCGCTCCGGCCCTCTCGGTACGGGTACGAGTACGACCGCCGGCGTCACGCGGAGAGGTGCAGCGCCGCCGGATGTACGGGATCGGCGAAGGGCACCCCCTTCACGAACCGCTCGACCTCGTCGAGCGCCTGGTCGGCCATGCGGTGGATCTCCCCGCCGAGCGAGCCCGCGATATGCGGGGTGAGCAGGACGTTCGGCAGGTCGTAGAGCGGTGAACCGGCCGCCGGCAGCTCGGGTTCCGTCACATCGAGCACCGCGTGCAGCCGGCCGGAGACCAGCTCCGGCAGCAGCGCGTCCTCGTCGATCAGCGAGCCGCGCGCGGTGTTGATCAGCGTCGAACCGTCCGCCATCGCCGCGAGCTGCGCCGTACCGATCATGTGCAGCGTCGCCGGGATCTGCGGCGCGTGGACCGATACGACCTGGCTGCGCGCGCACAGTTCGTCGAGCGGTACGGAGGTCACGCCGAGCGCGGCCGCCGCCGCTGCGTCCACGTACGGGTCGTACAGCAGGACGTCGAGATCGAACGGACGCAGCAGCTCGATGACGCGCCGGCCGATGCGGGAGGCGCCGACGATCCCCACCGTACGGCGGTAGTTGCCGGCGCCGTCCAGCTCGGCGCGCCAGTCGTGCTCCGCGCGCAGGCTCCGGTAGCGCAGCGCCGAACCCAGCACGTTCTTGCCCGCGAAGAGGATCGCGGCGAGCGTGTACTCCGCCACCGGCAGAGCGTTGGCGCCGGCGGCCGAGGCGACGTCGAGGCCGCGCTCCCAGCAGGCGTCGGTGATGTGGTGCTTGACGCTCCCCGCCGCGTGGACGACCGCCCGCAGCCGGGGCGCGCCGTCGAGGACGGCGGCGGTGAGCGGCGGCGCGCCCCAGCAGGTGATGAGCAGTTCGGCCTCGGCGAGCGCGGCGGCCACGGCGGGCACCGGGTCGGTGAGCCGGTCGGCGATCAGACCGGGATCGATCCGGACGAGACCGGTCAGCCTGGTCAGGTGGGCGTCGGTGAACAGCCGCTCGGCGATGCCCGCTTCCATGGAGAGCAGGGCGCGAGGCCGGTGGCCGGAAGGCCCGTTGTCAGTGGCGTCGTGCATGGTGGTACTCAAGCTCCTCGCTGCTGGTCCGTCACCGGTCGCCGGTGCTCGGTCACTTGACGCTGCCGGCGGTCAGGCCGGCCTTCCAGTACCGCTGCAAGGTGATGAAGGCGATGATCAGCGGCGTGACGGCGAGGAGCGAGCCCGTGACGACCATCGGGTAGAAGCTCGGGGTCGACTGGGCGTTGCTGTGCCAACTGAACAGACCGAGGCTCAGCGGATAGAGGCTCTTGTCCGAGAGCATCACCAGGGGGAGGAAGAAGTTGTTCCAGATCGCGGTGAACTGGAAGAGGAAGACCGTCACAAAGCCCGGCATGACCATACGCAGACCGATCGACCAGAACGCGCGCAGCTCGCCCGCGCCGTCGATCCTGGCCGCCTCCAGCGCCTCGTTCGGGATGTAGCCCGCGCTGAAGATCCGGGACAGATACACCCCGAACGGATTGACCAGCACCGGGATCAGCACCGCCCAGTACGTGTTGACCGTCCCCGTCTTCACCGCCAGCAGGTACAGCGGGAGCGACAGCGCGGTGGAGGGCAGCAGTACGCCCAGCAGCACGACGGCGAACAGCTTCTCCTTGCCCCGGAACTGGTACTTGTCGAAGGCGTACCCGGCGGCGACGCTCACCAGCGAGCAGCCGATGGCGCCGATGCCCGCGTACAGCAGGGAGTTGCCGTACCACCGGAAGTAGATGCCGTCCTGGTAGGACGCCAGGTCGGAGAGGTTCCTGCCGAGGTTGAAGCCCTCGAAGGAGAAGACATCGCCGCCGAGGATGTTCCCCGCGTCCTTCGTGGCCGCGGTGATCAGCCAGATCAGCGGGAAGAGGGTGTAGGCGGCGACCAGGATCAGTACGCCGTTGACCGCGGACTTCGACAGCCAGCGGCTGGTGCCGGGGCGGGGCGCCCCGACGGGGGCGCGGTGGGCGCTGGCGCGGCCCGGGGATGTGAGCTGGGTGGCCGGGTCGACCACGAGAGGGGTTGTCATGCTGCCCGCGCCTCCTTCCGGTTGGAGAATCGGGTGACGACGAAGGACAGCACGGCGGCGACCAGCGCGATGAGGACCGAAGCCGCGGCGGCGAGACCGTAGTCGTTCTGCTGGAAGGCCGCGCTGTAGGCGTACATGTTGGGTGTCCAGGCGCTGGTGATGGCCGAGCCGGAGCCCGAGAGGACGAGCGGCTCGGTGAAGAGCTGGAGCGAGCCGATGATGGTGAAGAGCAGCACCAGCGCCACCGACGAGCGGATCAGCGGCAGTTTGATGCTGAAGGCGAGCCGCCACTGACCGGCGCCGTCCACCGTCGCCGCCTCCAGCAGCGAGCGGTCGACGGCCTGGAGCGACGCGTAGAAGATCACGACGTTGTAGCCGATCCACTCCCACAGCGCGATGTTGACCACCGAGGGCAGCGCACCGCCGGACGAGAAGAAGTCGAAGCCGATGCCGCCGGACTGCATCGCGTTGACGACCGGGCTCAGGCCCGGCGTGTAGAGGTAGATCCAGATCAGCGCGGCGATCAGCCCTGGGATGGCGTGCGGCAGGAACAGCGCGAGCTGGAAGAAGCGGCGCGCGCGGGCCAGCGCCGAGTCGAGCAGCAGCGAGACGACGAGCGCGCCGCCGACCATCAGGGGGATGTAGAGGACGCAGTAGCCGAGCAGAATCCAGAAGCCCTCGCGGAACGCCTGGTCGCCGAGCGCGGTGAGGTAGTTGCCGAGGCCGTGGAAGACGGTACGGGGGCCGTCGAAGCCGAGCCCCGACGACTTCTCGGTGAACAGGCTGAGCCAGACCGCGTAGAGGACGGGGATCACCATCGCGACGGTGAACAGGACGAAGAAGGGGGTGAGGAGGACGCCCGCCGCGAGGCCCGTACTGGCCCTGGCGGTACGGGGCCTCGCGCTGCGCCGGGTCCTGGCTGGGTGCCCCTCGCCGGTGGCCCCGGCGGTGGCGTCCGGGCCCGGCGCCTCGTCGATCTTGCCGATGTCTGTACTCATGACGGGTCCTCGACCTTCAGCCCGCGCTTCTTCAGATTGGCGACGGTGACGTCCTGGGTGGTGGTGATGGCGTGGGTCAGCGTGGAACTGCCGCCGACGACCTTGGTGAGTTCGTCACCGAGCGCGTCGTTGGTGGCGCCGGTGCTCGGTCCCCACACCCAGTTCGGCGAGATCGTCCTCCCGGCCTTCTGGTAGAGGGCGTAAAGGTCCTGCCCTCCGAAGAAGCTGGTGTCGAAGGCCTTCTGGGCGACCGGCACCATGGCGGGCGAGGCGGGCAGGGCGCTGGAGGTGCTCGCGCCGATACGCGCCTCGACGGCGTCCTTGGACGTGGACATCCAGAGCGCGAAAGCGGCGGCGGCCGCCGTCTTCGTGCTGTTCTTGCTGACCGCGAAGCTGGAGCCCTGGATCATCCCGCTGGACGGCCTGGCCGCGTCCCAGCTCGGCACCTCGACCCCGGCCCACTTGCCCTTCTCCTCGGGCACGATGCCGGCGAGCACACCCGCGCTCCAGGAAGCGCCGAGGTAGCCGACGATGGTGCCCTGCTTGAGGCCGCTGACCCACTGCGGCGAGAACGAGGACGCCGTACTGACGAGCTTGTCGTCGATCAGGCCCTGCCAGTACTTCGCGGTCTTGACGGAGGCGGGGCCGTCGGCGTCGATCTGCCACGAGTCCTTCGTCGTTTTGAACCACTGGGCGCCGGCCTGCCAGGCCATCGCCTGGAAGAAGGTGGGGTCGTCGGGGAAGAAGCTCGCGATCCGGGTGTCCGGCGCCGCCTTCTTCACCTGCTGGGCCGCCGTACGGAACTCCGCCCAGGTGCGCGGCAGCGGGATGTGGTTCTTGGTGAAGAAGTCCTTGCGGTAGTAGAAGATCTGCGGCGCGGCGTCGGACGGTACGGCCCAGTTCTTCCCGCCCAGCGTGGTGAGCTGGATGGTCTGCGGCAGGAACTTCTTCTTGACCTCAGGAGTGAAGTAGCTGCTCAGGTCCTGGAGCGAGCCCTGGCTGACGAACTGTGAGAGCTGCGGATACTCGATGGAGAGCACATCCGGGGCGATGCCCGCCTTCACCGCGTTGGCGATCTTGGGGTAGCCGCCCAGACCGCCGGAGGGTATCTCGTCGAACTTCACCTTGACCGTGTCGTGCGTCGCGTTGAACTTGTCGACGACCTGCTGGGTGCCCTTGGTCCAGGCCCAGAAGGTGAGGGTCACGGGATGGGCGGCGGTGCCCTCGGCCGGGGCTTCGGCGCCGCTCCCGCCGCACGCTGTGAGGGCGGCGAGCGCGGCCAGCGTGGTGGCTGCGCCCACCAGGGCATGGATCGGACGGGACCAACTGCGGCTCACAACTCGGCTCCTGGGCAGGCGGGGGACAGGCAGTGGCCGTGATCCTTCGAGCCGCCGTGAGCGAAGTCAAGAGCGAAAGATTGATTGATCGGAAAATGATCGAACGGGGCCGCCGCACGATGCCCGTACGCGGAGCCGGGGAAGCAGCTCCAGATGGCGGCGCGGCCCGTCGTCGCCGGGCGTCGTCAACCGCTCGATCAGCAGCTCGGCCGCGTACCGCCCGACCTCGCGCTTGGGCGGCGCGACCGCAGTCAGCGGGGTGTCGGCGAGCGCGGCGACCTCGTCGTCGTACGTGATCAGCGCCAGGTCGCCGGGGACCCGTACGCCCAGTTCGGCGAGGCGCCGCACCATCCAGGTGGCGTCCTCGTCGTTGTGCATCAGCGCCGCAGTCACCTCACCGGCGCGCACCGACTCGTACAGCGCGAGCGCGGCACGCTCGAAGCGCTCCGGGTCCCGCTCGGCCGGCATCGAGTCGATCACCGGACGCGGGGCCGTGAGCCCGAGCGCGTCCAGCGCCCGGGTGTAGCCGGCGCGCACGGCCATCGCGGTGGCACTGTCCGAGCGCCCCACCAGGACCGGTGCGCGGTGCCCGAGCCCCACGAGATGGCATACGGCGAGCAGCACGCCGTGCGCGTGGTCGGAGCGGACCCGGTCCATGTCGTCCAGCGGCCCGCCCGGCACCCCCGTCCGCTCCACCAGCACGGTCGGCACCGGCAGCCGGGTGATCCAGTCGCTGTACGTGGCCGGGTGGTCGGGCGCGGTCCAGCTCGGCGCGACGAGCAGCCCCTCGGCGCCCGCCGCCAGCAGCCCGGCGGCGTGCGCGGCGTCGTCCTCGGCGCGGTACTCAGAGACCCGCAGGATCAGCCGGGCGCCGAGCCGCGCCGAGGCCTCGTGCGCGCCCCGGATGATCTCGGCGAAGTAGTAACCGGCCGCCGGAGCGAGCATCCCGATGACCGGTCCGCCGCCGCCCGCCGCTATGCCGGCCGGGCCCCTGTCCTCGGGCCAGGACACCGAGCCGTGGGCGCGGTCGAGCAGCCCGCGCCCGGCGAGCACCTCCACATCACGCCGCGCGGTGACGGGGGCGACCCCGAGCGCGGTGGCGAGGTCGGACACCCGTACGGTGCCGCGCTCGCGGACCAGATTCAGCAGCCGGTCATGACGTTCAGCGGCACCTTCGCGCACGGTGGGGCCCTCTCGCGGTGTGAAGCCCGGGCAGGCGGTGTCCCGGACGTCACGACCCTAATGCGTACGATCGAAAAGGCGGGCCGATCCGATCATTCGATCAGTCCGCCTCCAACGGATCAAGGGATCACTGCGGGCCGTACTTGCGCCCCGTCTTCGAGGTGATCCCGCCCAGCAGTCCGCGCGGCGCCAGCTTCACCGCGCTCATCAGCGCCTTGTAGCGCGGATCCGGTACGGACACGGTCTTGCCGCGTGCCAGGTCGGCGAGCGCCGCCGCCACCAGCTTGTCCGCGTCCAGCCACATCCAGCCCGGGATGTTGTCCGTCCCCATGCCCGCCCGGTCATGGAACTCGGTCCGCACGAACCCGGGGCACAGCGCCATCAGCCGTACCCCCGAACCGGCCAGATCACGGGCCGCGCCCTGGGTGAACTGCACGACCCACGACTTCGAGGCCCCGTAC
Organism: Streptomyces sp. 150FB; assembly: GCF_000818195.1. Taxonomy (GTDB): domain Bacteria; phylum Actinomycetota; class Actinomycetes; order Streptomycetales; family Streptomycetaceae; genus Streptomyces. The sequence continues at coordinate 5,788,175 of NZ_JTHL01000001.1, forward strand.
GTCCCGCGCGGCAGGAAGGCCGCGACCGACGCCACGTTGACGACACCGCCGCGTCCGCGTGCCTGCATCCCCACGACGGCGGCCGAGGTCAGCCGCAGCACCGCCTCGCAGTGCACCTTCAGCATGGTCAGCTCATCGGCCATCGGGACGTCGAGGAAACGGCCCTTGTTGCCGAAGCCCGCGTTGTTGACCAGCAGATCGACCGAGTGCTTGCTCTCGGAGAGCCGGTTCTCGACCGCCTCGATGCCCTGGTCGGTGGAGAGGTCGGCGGTGAGGACCTCCGCCTCGATGCCGTGCCGGTCGTGCAGTTCTGTGGCGTGCTCCCGCAAACGCTCGGTGTCGCGAGCCACCAGCACCAGGTTGTGCCCGTCCGCCGCCAGCCGCCGGGTGAAGGCGGCGCCGATCCCCGCCGTGGCGCCCGTAATCAAAGCAGTCGTCATGCGCGGCACGTTAGCGCTCCCGGAAGCCCGCCCTCACCACGGCTACGTCTCGTACAGCTTCCGCGCCCGCCCCTGCGCCCAGCGCAGCGCCACCGCCGTCGCCGCGACGAGCAGCGCCAGCGGCTCCACGACGTGGGACACACCCTCAGGCGCGACCCGGAACAGCCAGAAGACAGCCAGACCCAGCGCGCCGCAGACCGACAGCGGAGCGCGTACGAGCCACAGCACCACCTGGATCGGGGCCGTGTTGCCCATCGCGGTGTCGGCGCCGATGAACAGCGACTGCGGCACACTGCCCCGGTTGGCCGAGACCAGCGCCGCACCCACCAGAGCGGGCGCCGAGACCAGCACGACCACCGCGGGCCCCACCGGCAGACCGAACGCCGCCAGCACCCCGCACCCCACACCGCCCGCCACCACCAGAGCGGCGATGGGCAGCACCGCGTGCCGCAGGACGAGTGATGGATAGGTGTACGGCAGCAGCCGCGACCTGCGCAGGTCGTCGGCGTCCGTACGGGCCGGCTCGACCCACTGCGCCGCCGCCAGATAGCCGCAGAGCAAGGTCACGACCAGCCCGACGACGATCGCCGGCGTGGTACGGGCGGAGCCCGCCGCAGTCACGG
>NZ_JTHL01000001.1:5790063-5799615 GCF_000818195.1 Streptomyces sp. 150FB
GCGAGCGAACTGCCGCCGATCGCCGCGCTGGAGCCGCCCGTCACGGCCAGCAGCGCCCGCGCCGCCCAGCCCCAGGGCCCCGACCACAGTTCGATGTTCTCCAGCAGCGGGCTCCGGAGGCCGTTCCAGCCGAGTACGGCCTGGACGGCGAAGAGCGTGGCCAGCCCGGCCAGCACCAGCGTCCACCAGGTGGACCGGCGGCCCTCGCGCATGGCGACCAGCCCCGAAGCACCGGTCGCGAGCAGACCCAGGGCGCCACCGGCCACCGCGCCGGCCGCCAGGTCGGGCGCGAAGGGCCCGAGCCCGGCCGTGCACATGCTCGTACCGCCGAGTGCGCCCAGCACGGCCCCCAGGACCGTTCCCTTCGCGACGGCGATCCGGAACTTCGGCCGCAGCAGCCGGCCCCACCGCACCGGGAGCGGCAGCAGCCAGTCGACGGTCAGCGCGTCCAGCAGCACGGGCCCGCGCCAGCGCGCGGTGCGCAGCACGGTCAGCAGCGCCAGCGTGCACAGCGCCATCACCGCGTACGGCAGGGCCGTCTGCCAGGGGCTGCCCGGCTGCGGGAGTTGCGGGGTGAAGGCGCCGTAGCGCAGGGCGTGGAAGGCGAAGATGCCGCCGTAGCCGCCGCCGAGCAGGACCACGACGTACACGGTGAAGGCCGCGTCGCGGCGCTGCTGCCCGCGCGCGGCCTCACGTATGCGGCGCAGATGGGCGAAGGTGTCGGTGGTCAGCTCGTCCCAGTACGGGTCGGCGGACCCGGGCAGCGGGTCGTCGGTCTCGTCGGTGTCGTCGGTGTCGTCGCTGGAGTTGGCGTCGTCGGCGTCATCGGCGGCGTCGGCTTCCGCGTACGGATCCGTGTCGGCGTCCACGCCCGGCCCGCTCACAGGCTGAACTCCGCCAGCACGGTGGCGGGCGCTCCTGCGGCGAGCACGCGGCCCTCGTCCAGCACGACGACCCTGTCGGCGGTGCGCAGCGCGAGATCCGTGTGATGGGTGGCCACCAGCACCGCCACCCCGTCCCGCTTCTCGGCGCATATCTGGTCGGCCAGCCGGACGCGCGCGCCCGGGTCGAGGCGCTGCTCCGGCTCGTCGAGGATGAGCAGCTCGCGCGGCCGTACGAAGGCGGTGGCGAGCAGCAGCGACTGCAACTGGCCCGAGGACAGGGCCGAGGGGTAACTGTCCGCGTGCCCGGTCAGCCCACGGTCGGCGAGCGCCCGGTCGGCCCAGGCGGTCGCCTCGTCGCCGACGCCCTGGGCGAGCGCGACCAGCACCAGGTGCGCCCGCGCGGTGAGATCGGGGTAGCAGGCCACGGTGTCACCCACCACCGCGACCCTGGCCCGGGTCGTCGGGTCCTCCTCGCGTATCGGGGCGCCGTCGAACTCCACCGTGCCCTTGGTCGGCCGCTCCCGGCCGGAGGCCAGCCGGAGCAGCGTCGACTTGCCCGAGCCGTTCGCGCCGACCAGCGCCACGCACTCGCCGGGGCGGAGGTTGAGGGTGATGGGGGCGAGCGCCTGGCGCGCCCCGTACGTGCGCGACGCGCCCTTCAGGCGCAGCAGCGGCTTCACGCGGTCACCTGCCCGTCGGCCTTCGCGGCCACCTGCGCGCCCGAGCCTGCCTGCCCGCCCGCGCCCGCCGGTTTCGCGTACTTGGCGACGTACTCCCGCGCGATCCCCAACTCCCGTGCGTTCAGGGCCTTGTCCGCGGCGAGGATCCGCGGCAGCAGCTCCCGCTCCACGGTGACGGCCCGGAAGACCATCCCCACTGTCACCTCGTGATCGGGCCGGTGCACGACCTCGATCGGATCGCCCGCCCTGATCTCGCCGGGCGTGATCACCCGCAGATACGCGCCGGTCGTCGCCTGCCGCGTGAAGCGCCGGATCCAGCCCTGCTCGCCGAGATGTCCCTGGAACGTACGGCACGGGACGCGCCCGCTCGTCGTCTCCAGCACCAGTTCGCCGCCGATCCGCCACCGCTCACCGATCTTCGCCCCGATGAGGTCGATCCCCGAGGTGGTGAGGTTCTCGCCGAACGCGCCGTTGGGCAGCGGCCGGCCCAGCTCCCGCTCCCAGAAGTCCAGATCCTCGCGTGCGTACGCGTAGACCGCCTGGTCGCTGCCGCCGTGGAAGCGCGTGTCGCAGACGGTGTCCCCCGCGAGACCGCTGTCGGTGGCGCCCTCGCCTCTGGGGCCCGGATCGGTGACCCGAACGGCGCCCTCGGCGGGCCGTTTGCCGATGCCCGTGGTGCCGCCCGGCGAGTCGGTGTACTCGACGGCCGTCGGCCGCCCCACATTCACGGTCAGAAGCTTCATATCCGCACGCTAGCCGACCGCGCTGTCACCCCCGCCGCAGAGCGCTCTCCCCAAAGAGATCCGCCGGGACGGACTTCCCTCTCCAAGAGGTGCTTATGGAGGTGCCTATAGTCGGCGGATGATCGAAGCCCGCCACCTCCGCGTCCTGCGCGCCGTCGCCGCCACCGGCTCCTTCTCGGGCGCCGCGCGCGAGCTGGGATGCACCCAGCCGGCCGTAAGCCAGCAGATGAGAACCCTCGAATCGGCGGCCCGTACCCCGCTGCTGGTCCGTTCGGGGCGGGAGACCCGGCTCACCGAGGCCGGACAGGTGCTCCTACGGCACGCGACCGGCATCCTCGCCGGGCTGACCGCCGCGGAGGAGGAGGTCGCCGCCATCGCGGGGCTGCGGGCCGGCCGGGTGAGGCTCGTCTCGTTCCCGAGCGGCAGTTCCACGCTGGTGCCGCCCGCGCTGGCGGCACTGCGCGCCGCGCACCCGGGTACGGAGGTCTCGCTCGTCGAGGCAGAGCCGCCCGGCTCGGCGGTGATGCTGCGGGACGGCGAGTGCGATGTGGCGCTGGCGTTCCGCTACAGCGGTTCGGCCGCCGAGTGGGACGACCTCGTCGTACGGCCGCTGCTGGTGGACCGGCTCGTCGGCCTGGTCCCGGACGGGCACCGGCTCGCCGGAGGGCGTTCGGTGGCCATCGGTGATCTGGCGGGTGACGCGTGGATCGCGGGCTGTCCGCGCTGTCGTACGCACCTGGTGGACGCCTGCGAGGAGGCCGGCTTCACGCCGCGTATCGACTTCGCGACGGACGACTATCCGGCCGTTGTCGGTCTGGTCGCCGCCGGGCTCGGGGTGGCTGTGCTGCCTGAGCTGGCGCTCAAGGCCGTACGGGCGGAGGGCGTCCGGATGCTCCCGGTCGAGCCCGCTGTGCACCGGGAGGTCGTCGCGCTGACCCTGCCGGACATGGCGCGTGTCCCGGCCGTCGCGGCCACGCTGGAACAGCTCGTTCTGGCCGCGGCCCGCTGATCGCGCGGCAACGCCCTACGCGCCGTACGCGCCGGGCGAACCATCAGCAGGAACGTTTCTTCGATAACGGATGGACAGCCGACAGCTACTCCTCGGACTGTCCGTTCACGGGCCCGTGGTGGCCCGGCGCCGACGCCGTGATCAGCCGGGTGCGCGCACGCCCCATCAGCTCTTCGCGTTCGTCCTCGGTCAGTCCGCCCCACACGCCGTACGGCTCCCGCACCGCCAGTGCGTGAGCCGCGCACTCGGCGCGGACGGGGCACCTCATGCACACCTCTTTCGCCGAATTCTCTCGCGCGCTGCGTGCCGCGCCCCTCTCTCCCTCCGGGTGGAAGAAGAGCGAGCTGTCGACACCGCGACAGGCCGCGAGGAGCTGCCAGTCCCACAGATCTGCGTTCGGTCCGGGAAGGCGGGAGAAATCTGCCATTGCTCATATCCCCTTGAAACCTCGGCACTGGATCTTCGACGGTACATCTACTATCTAAGTAGATGTAAATATGACTCTTGGTGAATCTAGCTACAGACACCAGCAAACGTGAAGAAAAGCCGCTAAATGGGGCATAGATATCCCGCGACCCCCAGGCGAAGCGGGGCGCTCTTCTCCGTGTGCGTCCCCTCACATAGAGTGCTGAAGTCGGGCGTCGTACCCGTAACTCTTTCGAGTGACCGTCGTTGAATGTGCGAGGCGGTTGAGAGAAGGAGCGATCGGGCACACGTCCGAGAGCGTCAATCGCACAGGTGACCACATGTACTCAGCCTGGAGGCTCAAGGTGACGCGCAACTGCTGGGGAGGGCGGTCATGACATCCGTCCTCGTCTGCGACGACTCCCCGCTTGCCCGAGAGGCGCTCCGCCGCGCGGTCGCGACCGTGCCCGGCGTCGAGCGCGTGACGACCGCGGCCAACGGGGAGGAAGTCCTCCGCCGCTGGGGTGCCGATCGTTCGGACCTGATTCTGATGGACGTACGGATGCCCGGCCTCGGCGGTGTCGAGACGGTGCGCCGGCTCCTCTCCGCCGACCCGGGCGCACGGATCATCATGCTGACCGTCGCGGAGGACCTGGACGGCGTCGCCCTCGCGGTCGCCGCCGGTGCCCGCGGCTATCTGCACAAGGACGCCTCGCGCGCCGAGTTGCGCGCGACCGTCACCCAGGCGCTCGCCGACCCGACCTGGCGGCTGGCGCCGCGGCGGCTTCGCTCGGCCGAGATGGGCGCGGCGCCCACGCTCACCGCCCGCGAGATCCAGGTGCTCGAAGGCATGAGCCACGGCCGGTCGAACGCGGAGATCGGACGTGAGCTGTTCCTCTCCGAGGACACGGTGAAGACCCACGCGAGGCGGCTTTTCAAGAAGCTCGGTGCCTCCGACCGCGCCCATGCGGTGGCGCTCGGTTTCCGCTGGGGTCTGGTCCGCTGACCCGCGCTGAGCTGGGCCCCGTCCGCTGAAAGGGCCCAGCGGTCCCTGACCCCGCCCGCCGGCCGGGGTCCCGACAGGACTCCGGCGGGCGGGGCAACGTACGCCTGTGCGCCACTGTTTCCCGCGCGATGCCGCATCCTTGAGATGTGGAGTTCCTCGGGGACGAGTCGGACGAGCGCGAGGGGAGGGCGCAGGGGATGAGTTCCGCCGCACCTGCTCATAACGCTTCGGTGCACAACTACGGACGCGGTGCCGCCGATCAGCAGCCGCCAATGCACCATGGACCGATGCGCGACGACGAGACCACGGTGATCGGGACTCTCGTTCACCGTGCCGTCGAGGGGGACGAACAGGCCACGCACGATCTGCTGGCCCGCGTCCACCCGCTCGCGCTGCGCTACTGCCGTACGCGACTGAGCCGGCTGCCCGGTGACGCGCGGCACTTTGTCGAGGATCTCGCGCAGGAGGTCTGCGTCGCTGTCCTGATGGCGCTGCCGCGCTATCGCGACACGGGCAGGCCCTTCGAGGCCTTCGTCTTCGCCATCGCCCACCACAAGGTCGCCGACCTCCAGCGGGCCGCCATGCGGCACCCCGGTTCGACGGCTGTGCCCTCGGACGAGATGCCCGAGCGGCCCGACGACTCCCTCGGCCCCGAGGAGCGCGCGCTGCTCAGCAGCGACGCCGCCTGGGCCAAGAAGCTGCTCGCCAATCTGCCGGACAACCAGCGCGAGCTTCTGGTGCTGCGGGTGGCCGTCGGTCTCACCGCCGAGGAGACCGGACAACTGCTCGGCATGTCACCGGGTGCGGTACGGGTCGCGCAGCACCGCGCGCTCAGCAGGCTCAGGGCGCTGGCGGGACAGTAGGCGGCCTGCCGCGTCGGTCGCGGCCGGCGCGGCAGGCCCGTCGGGTGTGTCCGCCGCGTCGGGTGTGCGGATGTACGGCCGGACACCGGTCGTACCGGCCGTGGAATGAGACGCCTGTGGAGCCCGTTAGCATGGACATCCGCACCGATCAAGGCCATCTGGGGAAGGTGTCATGACTGCAAACGTCGACGGAGTGCCTGAGAAATTCGCGACGCTCGGGCTGACATACGACGACGTGCTGCTGCTGCCGGGCGCTTCGGAGGTGCTGCCCAACCAGGTGGACACGGCGTCCCAGGTCTCGCGCAACGTCCGCGTGAACATCCCGCTGCTCTCCGCGGCGATGGACAAGGTCACCGAGGCACGGATGGCCATCGCCATGGCCCGCCAGGGCGGCGTCGGCGTACTGCACCGCAACCTCTCCATCGCCGACCAGGCCAACCAGGTCGACCTCGTGAAGCGCTCCGAGTCCGGCATGGTCACCGACCCGATCACGGTGCACCCGGACGCGACGCTCGCCGAGGCCGACCAGCTCTGCGCGAAGTTCCGTATCAGCGGCGTGCCGGTGACCGACGCGGCGGGCAAGCTGCTCGGCATCGTCACCAACCGCGACATGGCCTTCGAGGTCGACCGGGCGCGCCAGGTGCGCGAGGTCATGACCCCCATGCCGCTCGTCACCGGCAAGGTCGGCATCTCCGGCGTCGACGCCATGGAACTGCTGCGCCGCCACAAGATCGAGAAGCTGCCGCTGGTCGACGACTCCGGCATTCTCAAGGGCCTCATCACCGTCAAGGACTTCGTCAAGGCGGAGAAGTACCCGCACGCGGCCAAGGACGCGGAGGGCCGGCTGCTCGTCGGCGCCGCCGTCGGCGCGAGCGCCGAGGCGCTGGAGCGGGCCCAGGCACTGGCGGCGGCGGGCGTCGACTTCCTGGTCGTCGACACCTCGCACGGCCACAACAGCAACGCCCTGAGCTGGATGTCCAAGATCAAGTCGAGCGTCTCCGTGGACGTCATCGGCGGCAACGTCGCCACCCGCGATGGCGCGCAGGCACTGATCGACGCGGGCGTGGACGGCGTGAAGGTCGGCGTCGGACCCGGCTCGATCTGCACCACCCGCGTGGTCGCCGGCATCGGCGTGCCGCAGGTCACGGCGATCTACGAGGCGGCGGCCGTCTGTATGGCGGCCGGCATCCCGGTCATCGGCGACGGCGGCCTCCAGTACTCGGGCGACATCGGCAAGGCGCTCGCCGCCGGTGCGAGCACGGTGATGCTGGGCAGCCTGCTCGCGGGCTGCGAGGAGTCGCCGGGCGAGCTCCAGTTCATCAACGGCAAGCAGTTCAAGTCCTACCGGGGCATGGGCTCGCTGGGCGCGATGCAGTCGCGCGGGCAGGGCCGCTCGTACTCGAAGGACCGTTACTTCCAGGCCGAGGTCTCCTCGGACGACAAGCTCGTCCCCGAGGGCATCGAGGGCCAGGTGCCCTACCGGGGCCCGCTCAGCGCCGTACTGCACCAGCTCATCGGCGGTCTGCGCCAGACCATGGGGTACGTCGGGGCCGCCTCCATCGACGAGATGGAGCGCAAGGGCCGGTTCGTCCGGATCACCGCGGCCGGTCTCAAGGAGAGCCACCCGCACGACATCCAGATGACGGTCGAGGCGCCGAACTACAACCAGCACTGACGGCCCGCGCGTCGGCCCGGCCGGATGTCCTCGGCCGGACGTGCGCCGGCGGGGCGTCGGCCGGGCGTAGTCCGGGCGTCCGTCCGCGCGTCAGCAGGTCGGTCCGCCCGTCGGGGGACGGGTCTGCCCGGCGGGGGATACTGGGACGGCTGACGTAGAGGGAAAGGCCACACATCGTGACTGAGATCGAGATCGGGCGCGGCAAGCGCGGCCGCAGGGCGTACGCCTTCGACGACATCGCCGTCGTCCCGAGCCGGCGCACCCGGGACCCGAAGGAGGTCTCGATCGCCTGGCAGATCGACGCCTACCGGTTCGAGCTGCCGTTCCTGGCGGCCCCGATGGACTCCGTGGTCTCCCCGGGGACCGCGATCCGCATCGGTGAGATGGGCGGTCTGGGGGTGCTCAACCTGGAAGGCCTGTGGACCCGTTACGAGGACCCGCAGCCGCTGCTCGACGAGATCGCCGAGCTGGAGGAGGCGACGGCGAACCGCAGGCTCCAGGAGATCTACGCCGAGCCGATCAAGGAAGAGCTGATCGGGCAGCGGATCAAGGAGGTGCGCGACTCGGGTGTGGTCACGGCCGCCGCGCTCTCGCCGCAGCGCACCGCGCAGTTCTCCAAGGCCGTGGTGGACGCCGGGGTCGACATCTTCGTCATCCGGGGTACGACGGTCTCGGCCGAGCATGTCTCGGGTGCGGCGGAGCCGCTGAACCTCAAGGAGTTCATCTACGAACTCGACGTACCGGTCATCGTCGGCGGCTGCGCCACGTACACGGCGGCGCTGCACCTGATGCGTACGGGCGCGGCCGGCGTACTCGTCGGCTTCGGCGGCGGCGCCGCGCACACCACCCGTAACGTCCTGGGCATCCAGGTCCCGATGGCGACCGCGGTCGCCGATGTGGCGGCCGCGCGCAGGGACTACATGGACGAGTCCGGCGGCCGGTACGTCCACGTCATCGCCGACGGCGGTGTCGGCTGGTCCGGCGACCTGCCCAAGGCGATCGCGTGCGGCGCCGACTCCGTGATGATCGGCTCCCCGCTGGCGCGCGCGACGGACGCGCCGGGCAAGGGCCGCCACTGGGGCATGGAAGCGGTCCACGAGGACGTGCCGCGCGGCAAGCTCGTGGACCTGGGCATCGTGGGAACGACGGAGGAGGTCCTCACGGGCCCCTCGCACATCCCGGACGGCTCGATGAACTTCTTCGGCGCGCTGAGGCGGGCCATGGCGACGACGGGCTACAGCGAACTCAAGGAGTTCCAGCGCGTCGAGGTGACGGTGGGGGACTCCCAGCACCGCCGCTGAGCACTGAGAGCAGCACAGGGCCCGGACCGGGTACGCGACCGGTCCGGGCCCTTCGCCGCGGGCGGGGCGAGGCGGTTTTGTTGAACCCTCATGCGGCGGCCCGCCGTTCGGGAGCTTGTTGCCGATATGGCGGCCCGGGACCGGCGGCGTACGCTGCCGGAACTTCACCGGTTCAGCCGCCAGTTGGGAGTCCCCGCGTGAACGACCAGCGGAAGAGGCCTTTCCTGTACGTCGTCGTGTGTGGGGCGGGGGTGGCGGGGGACGTCGGGAAGCTGATCGCCTCGGCGCAGGAGCAGCGGTGGGACGTGGGGGTTGTCGCGACGCCGCAGGGGCTCGGCTTCATCGACCGGGGCGCGGTCGAGAGCCTGAGCGGCTACCCGGTCCGGTCCGCCTGGCGCGAGCCGGGCGACGGGCGGCCCTTGCCGCCGGCGGATGCCATCGCCGTGGCGCCGGCCACGTTCAATACGGTCAACAAGTGGGCGGCGGGTATTGCCGACACGCCGGCGCTGGGCATCCTGTGCGAGGCGTTCGGGCTCGGCATTCCCGCCGCCGTGCTGCCGTACGTCAACCAGGCCCAGGCCGCCCACCCCGCGTACCGCCGGAGCATCGACGAACTGCGTGGGATGGGTGTCCTGATCGGCAGCTACGAGCCCCACCGGCCCAAGGCCGGTGGGGGCATGGACCGCTATCGGTGGGACGAGGCTCTCGAGCTGCTCTCGCCGAAGGTCGCGGCCGTCGGCTGACCGGCGACGATGCGGGTCGGTCAGGCCTTCTTGGCGCCCGAGAAGGCCGCGAAGGCCGCCAGGGCCAAGAAGAGGAACGTCATGATGTCCAGGCTCTCGTTCCAGGCCTTGGTCAGGACGCTGAAGTGCCCGAAGAAGATATCCATCGCCGACATGTTGACGTCCTTGCCCGCGATGATGGCGATGTCCACGAGCTGGCCCAGGTAGACGGCGCCCACTGCCAGGACCGCGCTGATCGCGGCC
>NZ_JTHL01000001.1:5799640-5807918 GCF_000818195.1 Streptomyces sp. 150FB
CGGGTTGGGGCCGCCTACCTTGCCGGTGGCGAAGCCGATCACGAAGCCGACGGCGATGGCCGCCCAGCCGATCTCGTGCTCGATGGCTCCGGCTATGCCGCCGTAGACCAGGGCGGCCACGAGGGCCGTGCCCACGGCGGTCGCCACGGCGAGCCCCGTGTTGGCGCGGACCACCGCGGGCGGCGGGGCGAGCGGGGTCGGCGGCATCGCGCCGGGTGCGAACGGGTTGCCGGGTGGTGGTGGAACGGGCTGGCTCATGCGGAATTCCCCCCAGGGAAAAGATGTTGTGCGCATGTCGTGTGCGCGGCCTGGACAGTAGCAGCCGGGACGGACAGTCCCGCAGGCGTTTTCCCGGAGGGGGCAGCTCAGAGGCGGTACGCGGCGCCCGCCGGGCTCGCTCCCCTCGTGTCGAGGAGGAGTTGCGCCTTGACCGCGAGGCCCTGGAGGTCGTACGTCCTGTGGTGCTGGAGCAGGACCGTCAGGTCGGCGTCGGCCGCCGCCTCGTAGAGGGAGTCGGCGCGCGGTACGGGCAGTTCGCGTACGCGCCAGTCGGGGACGTACGGGTCGTGGTAGCTGACGGCCGCGCCCAGGTCCATCAGGCGCTGGGCGATCTCGGTGGCCGGTGAGCTCTCCTGGTCGGCGAGGTCCGGCTTGTAGGTGACGCCGAGCAGCAGGACGCGGGCGCCGCGCGCCGACTTGCCGTGTTCGTTGAGGAGGGTCGCGCAGCGCTGGATGACGTACTGCGGCATCCGGGTGTTGATCTCCTGCGCCAGGCCGACCATCCGCAGCGGATGGCCCGGTGTGCGGCCGGCGTGCGGGAGGTAGCTGGGGTCGATCGGTACGCCGTGGCCGCCGACGCCGGGTCCCGGGCGGAACGCCTGGAAGCCGAAGGGCTTGGTCTCGGCGCAGCGGATGACGTCCCAGAGGTCGACGCCGAGGTCGTGGCAGAGGACCGCCATCTCGTTGACCAGCGCGATGTTGACATGGCGGAAGTTGGTTTCGAGGAGCTTGACGGTCTCCGCCTCGCGCGGGCCCCGGGCGCGTACGACCTTGTCGGTGAGGCGTCCGTAGAAGGCGGCGGCGGATTCGGTGCAGGCCGGGGTGAGGCCGCCGATCACCTTGGGGGTGCCGGCGAAGTCGTGGGTACGGCTGCCGGGGTCGAGCCGGCTGGGGGAGTACGCGAGGTGGAAGTCGCGTCCGGCGCGGAGCCCCGAGCCCTCCTCAAGGAGGGCGCGCAGGAAGCCCTCGGTGGTGCCGGGGGCGACCGGGGACTCCAGCAGCACGGTGGTGTGCGGGCGCAGCCGGGCGGCGAGCGCGCGGGCCGCGTCGCCGATCGCGGTCAGGTCGGGGACGCGGTCGGCGCCGAGTGGGGCCGGTGCGCAGATGACGGCCGTACGGACCCGGCCGAGGTCGGCCGGGTCGGTGGTCGGCCTGAAGCCTCCCGACAGCATCCTGCGGATGCCGGCGGCCGAGAGGGATCCCTCGACCGGCGGGTGGCCGGCGGCGAGGTGCGCGACCGGGAGCGGGTCGGTGTCGTAGCCGATGGTGTCGATACCGGCGGCTACGGCGGCCTGGGCGAGCGGCAGGCCGAGATGGCCGAGTCCGATGACGGCGAGATCTGCGGGCATGACGGTGGCCGTCCTTCCCTTAACCGGAGTGGACAGTGAGCGCAAGCCGTGTGGACAGAACGGGCAAGCGCAATGTCAGACTAGGCGTAAATATGACCGATATGCCGTATTGAGAGGCCGGGTGGGTCTCGTTTGTAAGCCGGAGTTATCCACAGGCGGTGGCTGAAGTCGGAGATCGCGGACAGAATCGAGCTGTGAGCCCGACCACACGGGGCGACGGGAGGCAGCGGTGAGGACAGCGACACTGGGACCCGAGGAGCGCGCACAGGCGCTCGCGGCGATGGCGGAGCGCGAACTTGACGTACTGGTGGTGGGCGCCGGCGTGGTCGGGGCCGGGACCGCTCTCGACGCGGCGACCCGTGGCCTGGCCACCGGACTGGTGGAGGCGCGGGACTGGGCGTCCGGCACGTCGAGCCGTTCGAGCAAGCTGATCCACGGCGGCTTGCGGTATCTGGAGATGCTCGACTTCGGGCTGGTGCGCGAGGCCCTCAAGGAGCGCGGGCTGCTGCTGTCGAAGCTGGCGCCGCATCTCGTGAAGCCGGTGCCGTTCCTGTATCCGCTCCAGCACAAGGGCTGGGAGCGGCTCTACGCGGGCTCGGGCGTCGCGCTGTACGACGCGATGTCGGTGTCCTCGGGGCACGGCAGGGGACTGCCGCTGCACCGCCACCTCTCACGGCGCCACGCGCTGAAAGTGGCGCCCTGCCTGAAGAAGGACGCCCTGGTCGGCGCCCTGCAGTACTACGACGCGCAGATGGACGACGCCCGCTATGTGGCGACCCTGGTGCGTACGGCGGCGAGCTACGGCGCGCGGGTCGCGAGCCGCGCCCGGGTCGTCGGCTTCCTGCGGGAGGGCGAGCGGGTCGTCGGCGCCCGGGTGCAGGACGTGGAGGGCGGCGGGGAGTACGAGATCCGGGCCAAGCAGGTCGTCAACGCCACCGGGGTCTGGACGGACGACACCCAGGGGCTGATCGCCGAGCGGGGACAGTTCCATGTGCGGGCCTCCAAGGGGATCCACCTGGTCGTGCCCAAGGACCGCATCCACTCCACGACCGGACTGATCCTGCGCACCGAGAAGTCGGTGCTCTTCGTGATCCCGTGGGGCCGCCACTGGATCGTCGGCACCACCGACACGGACTGGGACCTCGACAAGGCCCACCCGGCGGCCTCCAGCGCCGACATCGACTACCTGCTCGAACATGTCAACGCGGTGCTGCACGTCCCGCTCACGCGCGACGACGTGCAGGGGGTGTACGCGGGACTGCGCCCGCTGCTCGCCGGGGAGTCCGACGCGACGAGCAGGCTCTCGCGCGAGCACACGGTGGCGCATCCGGTGCCGGGCATGGTCGTGGTCGCCGGCGGCAAGTACACGACGTACCGCGTGATGGCGAAGGACGCGGTGGACGAGGCCGTGCACGGGCTCGACCAGCGGGTGGCCGAGTGCGTCACGGAGGACGTGCCGCTGCTCGGCGCCGAGGGGTACCACGCGCTGTGGAACGGCAGGGCGAGGATGGCGGAGCGCACCGGGCTCCATGTCGTCAGGATCGAGCACCTGCTCAACCGTTACGGCACGCTCGTCGAGGAGGTGCTCGAACTGATCGCGGCCGACCCCCGGCTCGGTGAGCCGCTGTCGGCGGCCGACGACTACCTGCGGGCCGAAGTCGTCTACGCGGCCTCGCACGAGGGCGCGTGCCATCTCGACGACGTCCTCACGCGGCGTACGCGCATCTCGATCGAGACCTTCGACCGGGGGACGCGCAGCGCGCTGGAGTGCGCCGAGCTGATGGCGCCGGTGCTCGGCTGGGACAGGGACCAGATAGAACGCGAGGTCGAGCACTACGAGAAGCGGGTGGAGGCGGAGCGGGAGTCGCAGCGGCAGCCGGACGACCTGACCGCTGACGCGGCGCGGCTCGGTGCGCCGGACATCGTGCCGACCTGACGGGACCTGCCGGGATCTGATGGGACCGGTGTGGCGGGCGGTGCGGGATCTGACTGGCCGGTGGGGCGGGCGATCTGACGGCGGGTCGGGGACGGGTGGTCAGGAGCGGCAGAACTCCGCTTCGAGCAGCCTTGTCTCCGGCGCGTCGTCGGCGAGGGTGTCGGTGTCCACGCGGAAGGTGAGGGTGTGGCGGCCGTCGCGGGTGGCGGCTGTACGGACGTAACTGCCCGCGATCCTGCCGTTGTGGCCCCAGACCGTGAGCCCGCAGGACAGCCGCTGCGGGAAGATCCCCAGGCCGTAGGCGCCGTGGGTGGCGCCGGTGTCCAGCAGCTCGCGCAGTTCGGGCGGCGCGAGGAGTTCGCCGTCGAGGAGGGCGCCGAAGAAGCGGTTCAGATCGTCCAGCGTGGAGATCAGCTCACCGGCCGCGCCCGCCGTACGCGGATCGAGCCGCGTCACATCACGCGGCGGACCCGCCGGGCCCGACGTCCGGGTGTACGCGCGGCCGTGCGGCACCGGGAGCGCCGTACTGCCACCGGGAAAGGACGTCCCGGTGAGACCCAGCGGGCCGATGACGCGGCGCTCGGCCTCGGCGGCGTACGTCCGTCCCGTGACGCGTTCCACGACCATGCCGAGCACGATGTAGTCGGTGTTGGAGTACGCGTACACACCGCGCGGTCCCGGCCGGTGGACGAGCGCCGTACGGAGCGCGGCCTCGGGGGTCGTCGGCACGGGCGCCGAGGTGTCGGAGGTGTAGTCGTGGAGACCGCTGGTGTGGGTGAGGAGGGAGCGCAGGGTGAGCCGCCGGCCGTCGTTGCCGTGGCCGCGCACCAGACCGGGCAGGTACTGGTCGACGCTGTCCGCGAGGTGTAACTCGCCCTCGGCCGACAGTTGCAGAACGACCGTCGCCACCAGGGTCTTGGTGATGCTGCCGGCCCGGAAGTGGTCGGCCCGTCGCATCCCGGTGCCGGCGGCCTCGAACCGCCCGCCGCCCCCGGAAGCATTCCCCGAAGCGGTCCCGGACGCCGTCTCGGCGAGCAGCGCGGCGCCCGGCGCCCGGCCCCTGGAGACGAGTTGGGCGAGTGCGCGGGAGGTGCGGAGGGGGCGGTAGTCGGCGCGGGCGACATCCGCGTTTCGTACGCCCGTACCCAGCACGCCGGTGCCAAGTCCGAACAGCCCTATGACCAGCAGGGTGATCAATCGGGTCCGGGGTAGTGGCATGGTGGGGGTCCCTCCCTCCGGCCCCATCCTGGCGGACGCCCGCCCCGAGAGCATCGGCGGTCCCGGGGTGAGGGACAATAGGGGCCCTGCCACGTCGCGTTGGAATCGCGTGAACGGCAGAGGTCGCGGGCCAGGATTCAGGTATCGCAGAGGGGACGCATGTCGGAGGCGGAGCAGTCGCGGGACACGGCGCAGGAGCCCCAGGGAGATACGCGCGAGAGCGCGAAAGGGAGCACCGAAGGGCGCCTGCTCGCAGGCAGGTACCGGCTGGGTGAGGTGCTCGGGCGCGGTGGCATGGGCACTGTCTGGCGGGCCCTCGACGAGACGCTCGGCCGTACCGTCGCCGTGAAGGAGCTGCGCTTCCCTTCCAGCATCGACGACGACGAGAAGCGCCGGCTCATCACGCGCACGCTGCGCGAGGCCAAGGCGATCGCCCGGATCCGCAACAATGGCGCGGTCACGGTCTACGACGTCGTCGACGAGGACGACCGGCCCTGGATCGTCATGGAGCTGATCGAGGGCAAGTCCCTCGCCGAGGCCGTACGCGAGGACGGCACGCTCACGCCCAGGCGCGCGGCCGAGGTGGGTCTCGCGGTCCTCGACGTGCTGCGCTCCGCGCACCGCGAGGGCATTCTGCACCGCGACGTGAAGCCGTCCAACGTACTGATCTCCGAGGACGGGCGCGTCGTCCTCACGGACTTCGGCATCGCGCAGGTCGAGGGCGACCCCTCGGTCACCTCCACCGGCATGCTCGTCGGCGCCCCCTCGTACATCTCGCCGGAGCGCGCCCGTGGCCACAAGCCGGGTCCGGCCGCCGACCTCTGGTCGCTGGGCGGGCTGCTGTACGCGTCGGTCGAGGGCTCCCCGCCGTACGACAAGGGCTCGGCGATCGCCACGCTGACGGCGGTGATGACCGAACCGGTCGACCCCCCGAAGAACGCGGGCCCGCTGAAGGACGTCATCTACGGCCTGCTCGACAAGGACCCCGACAAGCGTCTCGACGACGCGGGCGCGCGTGCGCTGCTCCTCGACGTGGTCAACGCCCCTGAGAAGGCGGAGAAGCCCGAGGAGCCGGTGGCTCTCGACGCCACGCGCGTGGTCCCGCTGCCTCCGGTGCCGGAGGACGCTCCCCCGACGACGCCTCCCAAGGCCGCGAAGGCCCCGAAGCCCCCGAAGGCGGCCAGGCCTCCGAAGCCGGCGGGCGACGCGACGGCCGACCGGATGCGCGGCGCGCTGCGCTCCGTACGCAACGCGGCCAAGGCCGAAGCGGCGCCGAGACCCGAGCCGGGCGCGGCCACCGCCGTCTCGCGCTCGGACGCGCCGCGCGCCTCACTGACCGATGTTGTTCCCCGCCGCACGCTGATCATCATCGCGGTGGCCGTCGTGGTCGTGATCGGCGTGATCCTCGCCTTCACCCTGGACGGCGGCTCGGGCAAGACCGACGGGGACAAGACAGCCGGGGGCAACGGCGCTTCGGCCTCGGCGGGCGCCGACACCGGCGGCAGCGGCAAGGGCGCGGCCGAGCCGGGCACGGACCAGGCCTCAGGAAAGGCCGGCGGCAAGGGCGAGGGCGCCACGGCGGGTCAGACAGCGAGCCCGCCCCCGGCCACCGCGTCCCCCGACGCGGGCTCGGACCCCGGATCCACCGCGGGCTCCGGCGGTACGGGCGACGGCGCTTCGCTGCCCGCCGGGTACGCCAAGGTCACCGACGGGAAGTTCCGTTTCTCGATGACGATGCCCAAGGGGTTCCACAAGATCGCCATCGCGGGCACGGACTCGGGCGTCATATACAGCGCGAAGAGCGGTGGATTCCCGCGCGTGCAGATCGACTTCACCAAGAGCCCGACCGATGACGCCGTTCTCGCCTGGAAGCAGCTCGCCCCCGCCGTGGCCGGCAGCAGCAGCAACTACAAACTCATCAGCATCAAGAAGGTCAGCTACAACGGATATCCGACTGTCGCCGACTGGCAGTTCGAGCGCGACGAGAGCGCCGGTATCCGTTCACACGTTCTCGACCGGGGATTCAAGATCGATTCCAAGCACGGTTATTCGATCATGGTGAGCTGCAAGGCGAGCGAGTGGAACGGCACGGAATGCAGGACGATGCGGGAAACCGCGTTCAGCACGTTCCGGCCGACCGGCTGAGGGGCAGAACACTCCACGGGCGCCCGGCCGCGACGATGGGGCCGGGTCACCGTGGTGCAACGTTCCGCTACGGGTTGCCCCGACCCTGCGGCGCGTTCGTCTCCGGCCACGTATCGTGAGAACTCGCGAACCGTACGCATCCGCAATGGGCCGGTAACCGACCGGAATTGGCGGTCTCGCGGGGTCTCCGGGACCGGGAGACAGCGCAGTGTGTGGGGAGGCGTAGTGGACGAATACGCGGGGCGGGTGCTTGCCGACCGTTATCGCCTGCCGTTGCCGCCTTCCGACGAGTACGAACTCGCCGAGACGCGCGCCTTCGACACGTACAGCGGCCAGGAAGTCCTCGTCAGACAAGTGCCGTTGCCCGAAGTCGTGGAGGCCGAGGTCCTCGACGCCGAGGGCGGCCCGGCGCCGCGCCGCGCCTCCGGGCGTTCGACGCGCGGCCCGGCCGATCCGGCGGTACGGCGGGCCATCGAGGCGGCGCAGAGCGCGGCCCAGATCCCCGACCACCCCCGGCTCGACCAGGTTTTCGACGTCTTCGCCGAGTCGGGCTCGCTGTGGATAGTGAGCGAACTGGTGGCGGCCAGGCCCCTGGCCGCGCTCCTCGCCGAGGAGCCGCTGAACCCGTACCGCGCGGCCGAGATCGCCTCCGACGTGCTCACCGCCGTCCGCGTACTGCACGCCCATGGCTGGACCCACCGCAACATCACCGCCCGTACGGTGCTGGTCTGCGACGACGGACGGGTGGTGCTGACGGGACTCGCCGTGGGCGCGGCCGAGGAGGCGCTGTGCGGGTACGTGACGGCGCCGATGCAGCCGGGAGTGGCGCCGCCGCCGCAGCCGGGCATCGCGGGACAGCCGGACGGCGCGTCAGGACCCGGCATCACGGGCGGCCAGGCCGGACCTGACCACCTGACAGGACCGGGGACACCCCCGGCTCCCGGCATCCAGGGACAGCCGGATCCGTACGGGCAGTTGGGCCCGGGAGTTCCGGCGGTCCCGGCGACCCAGCAGCCCCCGGCCGGCCACGACAGCGCCGGCCACGACACCGCCGGTGACCAGCCTCCGGTGCCCGGACTCCCGTACGGTCCCGGGCTGCCGTACGGGACGGGGGCGGCGCCCGGAGCGACCGCCGGACTGCCGGGCTCGCAGGGGCGCGCCGCGCTGGAGTCCGCCAGGGGCCCCGGCGGCCAGGACAGCCCGTACGCCATCCCGTACCGGGACGACTCCTCCGGTACGTCGGGCGCGATGCCCAGGCCCCCGCAGCAGGGCGGTCTCCCGGCGCTCCCCGGCGGCAACGCCTCGGGGGACATCCGCGCCGCGCGCGCCGGCGCCATCGCCGCGTACCGCG
>NZ_JTHL01000001.1:5808835-5813557 GCF_000818195.1 Streptomyces sp. 150FB
TACCGCGGTCCCACCACCCCGCTCGCCGCCGAACGCGCCCGCCAGGCGCGCATCGCCATCGTCGGCCCGGTCACCGAGCGCTGGGCGCCCGAGCAGGCGGGCCCCGTCCACGAGAACTGGCAGCTCGCGCCGCCCATCGGCCCCTCCACCGACCTGTGGGCGCTCGGCGCGCTGCTCTACCGCGCGGTCCAGGGCCACGCCCCGTACCCCGAGGAGAACGCCGCCGAACTGGTCCAGCTCGTCTGCGCCGAGCCGCCCGCCTTCGCCGAGGAGTGCGGCGCGCTGCGGCCCGTCGTCGAGTCGCTGCTGCGTCAGGACCCCACGGAGCGGCCCGACTTCGAGGAGCTGCGCGGCTGGCTGCGCTCGCTCGTCAGGTCGGCGCCCGAGCCCGAGGCGGGCGCGGACATCGTGGCGCTGCCGTCCATCGACGGGCGGCTGCCGATAGTGCGCCGCAAGGGTGAGCTGGTCCGCAGGCGCCGGCGCGGCGAGATGGGCCGCCACCGGCACAAGAACAAGAACAAGAAGAAGAAGGAGATCAAGGAGAGCAGGGCCCGCAGGGACACCGACGTGCGCGAGAGCCAGCGCGCGGTGTCCCCGGAGGGGCGGTACGTGGGGCCCGGCGCCGCCGAGTTCCGCGAAGAGCCCGCCCGGCAGGAGGAGTACGACCGTACGGAGCAGTTCGAGCGGTACGAGGAGCCGGGACGGCCCGAGCCCGCCCGTGCGCGGGGTTCGCGTCACCTCGGCCGTACGCTGCTGATCCTCGTTCTGCTGCTGCTCGTCGCCGGGGTGGTGTACGCCGTGATGTTCCTGCCCAAGTCCGGGGAGGAGCAGGGCGCGAGCACCGGCGACACGGGCTCGGGCGCGTCCGCGGCGCCGGTGACACCCGGCGCGAGCAACGGGGCGCCCGCCCCGGCTGCCTCGTCGAAGGACGGCTCAACCGCGCCCGGCAGCGCGGGCTCCGCCACTCCGCAGGAGACCGTACCCGCGTCGAACCTTCCCGCCGGATACGTGCTGCGCAAGGACAGCGAGGGCTTCCAGGTCGCCGTGCCCAAGGACTGGCAGCGCCGCCCCATCAACGACAGCCAGCAGATCCGTTATGTCAACGGCGCCTTCCAGCTCATTGTCGTCCCCGGCCGGGACAGCGCGGCGGACATGGGCAACGACCCGATGAAGTATCAGCTCGACAAGGAACCGGAACTCGCCCCTTACCGGAGTTCGAGTTGGGCGACCTCGGGCAATCTGCTGCGGATCGACGTCGGTCAGATGGCCACCGCCGAGGGCCTGTTCACCTGGCAGGACAGCAACGGCGGCGAGATCGCCGTACGCAACGTCGCGATGATAATCAACGGCCGTTACCACATTCTCCAGGTCATGGGCCCCAAGGGTGAGGGTGACAAGGTGAAAGAGATCTTCGAGCTGGCCAAACCGTCCTACAAAGTGACCCGCTGACCATCACAGTGCGGTTTCCGTCGGCCACCCGAGGTTCCGCATGCCCACCCCACCTCCGTAACCTGTCATCCCAAGCAACTGGGCGGGGGACGTGGAACATTCACAGAGCACGGGCGCGGGTCAGGTGCTCGCCGGGCGGTATCTGCTGGGCGAGCCCATCGGCAGTGGCGGTATGGGCAAGGTGTGGCGCGCTCATGACGAGCTGCTGCACAGAACCGTCGCCGTCAAGGAACTGACGGCGGGGCGCTACGCCTCCGAGGCCGACCGCGCCGTGCTGCACCAGCGGACCCAGAAGGAAGCCAGAGCGGCGGCCCGGATCACCCACCCGGGCGTGGTCACCGTCCATGACGTCCTCGAACACGACGACCGGCCGTGGATCGTCATGCAGTACGTCGACGGCCCGTCACTCGCCGACGCGGTCAAGGAGACCGGCCGGATCGACGCCGGCGAAGGCGCCAGGATCGGCCTCCAGGTTCTGGGCGCGCTGCGCGCCGCACACGCGGCGGGCGTGCTGCACCGCGACGTCAAGCCGGGGAACATCCTGCTCGCCCGCGACGGCGGAGTCCTGCTCACCGACTTCGGCATCGCGGCGATAGAGGGCGACTCGACCATCACCAGGACCGGTGAACTCGTCGGCTCCATCGACTATCTGGCGCCCGAGCGGGTACGCGGCAGCGACCCCGGACCCCCGTCCGACCTGTGGTCGCTGGGCGCCTCGCTCTACATGGCGGTGCAGGGGATCTCGCCCTTCCGCCGCAACTCCGCGCTCTCCACCATGCAGGCCGTCGTCGCCGACGAGCCGCCGCACCCCGACAACGCGGGCTCACTCGCCCCGGTGATCGCCGCGCTGCTGACGAAGGATCCGGCGGTACGGCCCGGGGCCGTCGAGGTCACGCGGATGCTGCGCGAGGTGATGGAGGGGCGTACGGCACCGGAGACGGCCACCCGCGCGCACACGCGGGCGTACGGCTACGGGTCCGGCACCGGCACGACCGGCTACCAGAGCTATCCGTCGGGCTCGCGCACGACGTCGGGCCGCCCGTCGGGCGTCCCGTCAGCCGCTCCGTCAGGCGGCATCCCGTCAGCCACCTCGTCGGGCGCCACCCCGTCAGCTCCGCCCGCCGGAGCACACACGCCCGTCCAGCCCCCGCGGTCCCCGTCGCAGTCACACTCCGGGTCGCAGTCCGGGTCTCAGTCCGGGCCTCCGCTCAGGACCGGGGGACGCGATCAGCGCGACACCGACCCCGGACAGTTGCCCGCCGAAGTCCCGACGCCCTGGCCGACGTCCGGGCCAGGACACGCGGCCGTATCCACGTCGACGCCGACCACGTACGGTCAGGCGGCGACCATCAAGGATCGCCGCCGCTTGCGCAAGGCGCTCCTGGCCGTCCTCGCGGCGGCGGTGGTCGGCGCCGGAGCCGGGTTCGCGGCGATGGAGTACGGCGGGAGCGGCGGCGGGACCGCCGAGGGACGGGACGGCGGCGGCCCGGTGGACGCCTCCGCGTCCGAGGGCGGCCAGGGCCAGTCACCCCCGTCGGGCCCTTCGCCGAACGGGCCTTCGGTGCCCGACGGGTACCAGAGGGTCCATGACCCCGCGGGGTTCAGCCTGGTCGTCCCCCAGGGCTGGAAGCGCGAGATGACCGGCGAGTCGATCGACTACACCCCCGACGGCGGCAACCACCTCATCCGGATCAGCATCGACGAGAACCCGGACTTCCCGACCCCGGAAGACCATATGAAGGACATGGAGAAGGGGCTGTCGGTCCTCAAGGACTACTCCCAACTCCAGCTCGGGCACTACAACTTCCGCGACCAGCCCGAGTCGGCGCGCTGGGAGTTCACCTGGTACCAGACGGAGAAGGACGGCATACCGGGGCCACGGCACGCCATCGACCACATGTATGACACGGACGACAACGTGGAGTGCGCGATCTACATGTCGAGTCCCGCGAGCGACTGGGCGGTGACGGAGCGGCAGTTCGAGACCGTGCTGCAGAACTGGCAGCCGCCGGACGCCGGTTGAGTCCGCACACCCCGCGCCTGCGCCCGACCCCCGGACTCCCCGGACCTCCGGACAAGCACGACGACCGACCATGAGTGAGAGGGAGCACCAGTGCCGGACGAGCACCGGCGACCCGCCGACGGCCGGCTCATCGCGGGCCGCTACCGGCTGAGGGCCAGACTGGGACGCGGTGGCATGGGCACCGTGTGGCAGGCGGAGGACGAACTCCTCCACCGGCTCGTCGCCGTCAAGGAGTTGCACGGCGTACGCGAGGGGCACGGCGTCGGCGGACAGCCGGGGGCGGCCGATGTCGCCTCCCTGCGCGAGGCGCGCGCCGTCGCACGCGTCAAGCACCCGCATGTCGTGGTCGTCCACGACGTGGTGGAGGAGGACGGCGCCCCCTACATCGTCATGGAGCTGGTCGAGGGCCCGTCCCTCGCCGAACGGCTCAAGGCGGGTGGCCCCTTCGACGTGCCGGAGGCGGCGCGGATCGGTCTCGCGCTGCTCGGCGCGCTGCGCGCCGCTCATGGCTTCGGGGTGCTGCACCGCGACCTCAAGCCCGCCAACGTCCTGATGGAGGAGTCCACCGGACGGGTCGTGCTGACGGACTTCGGCATCGCGCGCCTGGTCGAGGCGACCTCGCGCACGGAAGCGGGCTCGTTCGTCGGCTCGCCCGAATACACCGCACCCGAGCGGATGATGGGCGGCGACCAGGCAGGCCCGGCCTCCGACCTCTGGTCGCTCGGCGCGCTGCTGTGCGCGACGCTGAGCGGCAGGTCGCCGTTCCACCGCGACTCGCTGGCCGGGGTGCTGCACGCGGTGGTCGAGGACGAGATCAGACCGCCGGCCGCTGCCGAGCCGCTGCTGCCCGTCGTACGGGGGCTGTTGGAGCGCGACCCGGCGCGCCGGCTGGAGGCGGCCGAGGCGGAACGGCTGCTCCGCGCGTACCTCACCGACGGTGCCGTCCCCGAGGACGAGCGGCCCGAACCGGTCGCGGAGGTCGTCCCGGTCGCCGTCCCGGCCGCTCGGGAGCCCGTACCCGCCCTCGAACCGGAGCGCACACCCGAGCACGCCCCCACACCCCAGACCGTGCCCGCTCCCGCGCGCCGCGTGCACCGCGCCCGCAGGGTCGCGCTGGTCGTCGGCGCCGCACTCGTCGTGATCGCGGCCGCGACGCTGGGCCTCGCCGAGCTGGGCGGCATCGGCATCGGCAGCGGCACGGGCGCCGGCGAGAACACCGGCCCGGACACGGCGGCCGGTGGGCGCCCGGT
>NZ_JTHL01000001.1:5813582-5822672 GCF_000818195.1 Streptomyces sp. 150FB
GGCCGGTGGGCGCCCGGTCACGAGCGGCGCGCCCGACGCCCCGGCCGTACGGCCCCAGTCACCGTCCCAATCCCCGTCCCAGCCACCGGAGTCGGTCCAGGCGTCGGCCCCGACGGCGCCGACCCCCCAGGTGTCCGACCTCCCCCCGGCCCCCGCCGGCTATCACACCGTCAGCGACGAGGCGGGCTTCACCCTCGCCGTCCCCGACGGCTTCGTCCGCTCCCACGACGACCTGCGCGTCTACTACATGTCGGTGGACAAGGCGATGCGGATCGGTATCCGCTCCCAGCACCCGGTGCCCGGCGGTCCCACCGCCGCCATGCACACCTCGGACGTCAACGGCTCCGACAGCAACCCCGGTTACCACGACGGCAGCGTCACGGCGACCACGCACAACGGATATCCCGCCGCGCTCTGGGAGTTCACCTGGGACGGCTTCAACCCCGCCGAGGGCGACCGGCACACCTTCGACCTCTGCTGGGACGAGCGGGGCAGGATGTACGACGTCTGGGTCTCCGCCCCCGTCGGGCGGCTCGACGAGGCGCGCCGGCAGTTCTACACCGCTCTCGACTCGTTCGAGGCTCTGCGCTGAGGCGGTGCGCCGAGGCCCCGCGCTGACGTACCCGGGGGCACTGTCACGGCTCTGCATCCGCTCGGCCGCCGTGCTGACAACAGCGGCCGCCATTCGTAAGGATGTGAGCATGACCAACGACGGGGGACGGGCGAACGAGCCCACAAGTTACTCACTCCAGCCGCCGAACGGCCCACAGGTGCCGCCGCAGAACACGCCTTCCCACAGCACGCCTTCCCGCAGCACGCCTGCCGAGAGCACGCCATCCGCGAACAGCGGGTCCGCAGACCCCGGTTACGAGCCCACCCGCCTGAACCAGCCCGGCGCGGCCGCACCTTCCGTGGGACGGCTGCTCGGCGGCCGCTACCGCCTCGACTCCCGCCTCGGGCGCGGCGGCATGGGCACGGTCTGGCGCGCCTTCGACACCGTCGTCGAGCGCGAAGTGGCCGTCAAGGAGCCGCAGGTGCCCGAGCACCTGGGCGAGCGCGAACGTGACCAGGTGTACGAGCGGATGCGCCGCGAGGCGCGCCACGCCGCCAAGGTCGACCACCCGGCGGTCGTCACCATCCACGACGTCGTGATCGAGGACGACAAGCCGTGGATCGTGATGGAGCTGGTCCAGGGCCACTCGCTCGCCGACCGGCTGGCGGAAGGCACCCTCGCCCCGCGCGAGGCGGCCCGTATCGGACTCGCCGTACTGAACGCCCTCACCGCCGCACACGCCAAGGGCGTGCTCCACCGCGACGTCAAGCCCGACAACATCCTGCTCGGACCGGACGACCGCGTCGTGCTCAGCGACTTCGGCATCGCCCAACTGGAGGGCGAGCAGGGTCTGACGGACACCGGCGCCTTCGTCGGCTCCCCCGAGTACACCGCCCCCGAGCGGGTCCTCGGACAGCACCCGGGCCCCGAGTCCGACCTGTGGTCGCTCGGCGTGGTGCTGTATCTGGCGGTCGAGGGCGTGTCGCCGTTCCGCCGCTCCCACGCCCCGGCGACCCTCCAGGCGGTGCTGTCCGCCGAGCCGCAGCTCCCCGCTCGTGGCACCGGCGCGCTGGGCACCCTGATGGTTCGGCTGCTGCGCAAGGAGCCGGGCGCGCGGCCCGACACGGCGGAGATCCGCCAGGTGCTCGCTTCCGTGGCCCTCCCGCCGTCCCCCACGGGCCTGACCCAGCTCGCGTCGGCGCCGAACGCCACGGGCCCCGGCCTGACGCGTGCGCAGGCGTGGGTGCCGCCGGTGCTGCACAACAACCGCAAGGGCTGGTACGGGCTGGGCGGCGGCGTGCTCGTCGTGGCCGTCGCCCTGGTGCTGCTCCTCGCGAACCCCTTCGGCGGCAGCGGGCTGCCCGACGGCTGGGGTGTCCGGCCGGAGAACGAGATCCTCGGCGCCAAGGTCGCCGTACCGGACGACTACTCGCGCCGGCAGGACGACACCGGGACCGAGGTCACCAACGTCACCTACTACGACCCCAGTTCCGTCTTCCGGGTCTATGTGGAGCGGGTCACGTCGGACCCGGTGGCCGACGTGCTGGAGGCGGACCGGAGTGCCTGGAAGCAGTACTACGAGGCCGGTGGTGAGGACGGCCGGGAGGTCAAGCCCGTCGAGGTCACCCAGAAGTCCGTGGAGTACCACGGAAAGAAGGGCTTCGAGACGATCGTCGACTACACCGACCCGACCACGAACGACCCGGACCCGTACGTCTACCGGTGGCACGAGCTGATCCTCCCGGGCGACGGCCCGCAGGACACGTATCTGCGGCTGCGGGTGTCGATGCCGGCGGAGGGCTGGGCCGAGAAGCCGGGCGAGGAGCTGTTCGCGGGCGTCGTCGAGCATCTCGACATACAGGCCTGAGGCAGCGGACGGGGGCGGACGGGGCGGCCGACGCGGCGGCTGAGGCGGCGGAGGGCAGCGGCCCGGCGGGGTCACCGCCGACGATCGCCGGCGTCCTTGTGAGTGCCCGGTGAAAGAGTGTTACCGCCGGGTACCCAAAGCCCGGGATGCGGCATACGCTCCCTCCATGACGCCCACGACGGACCCGTCAACGACGGGCACACCGGCTTCCGCCGTCCGGCCCGGCACCAATCCCGTGGCAGCGAGCCCGGCGGGCGCGCGTACCGCCGCCGATGTCGTCACGCCCGAGGTGGTCGCCCACCTCACCCGTGGTGTCGTCGGTTCCGGCCGTACCGCCGGCCACTCGCCCTTCACCGGCGAGAAGCTGGCCGACCTGCCCGAGTCGACCCCCGAGGACGTCGCCACCGCCTTCGAGCGGGCGCGCGCCGCCCAGGGCGCCTGGGCCGCCGTACCCCCCGGGCGGCGCGGCGCCGTACTGCTGCGCTTCCACGACCTCCTGCTGGAGCGCCAGGCCGAGGTGCTCGACCTGATCCAACTGGAGACCGGCAAGGCCAGGCTGCACGCCCACGAAGAGGTGCAGGGGCTCGCCGTCGAGGCCAGGCACTACGGGCGCAAGGCCGCGTCGTACCTGCGGCCCCGGCGGCACACCGGCGCCGTACCGACCCTGACCAAGGTCACCGAGCTGCGCCAGCCGCGCGGGGTCATCGGCCAGATCGCCCCCTGGAACTACCCGCTGGAGCTGTCCGCCGGCGACGCGCTGCCCGCCTTCGCCGCCGGCAACGCCGTGGTGATGAAGCCCGACACCGGGACGGCGCTCACCGCGCTCTGGGCCCGTGACCTGCTGATCGAGGCCGGGCTGCCCGCCGGGATCTTCCAGGTCGTGCTGGGCGATGGCCCGGTCGTCGGGCCCGAGATCGTCAAGCACGCCGACTACGTCGCCTTCACCGGCTCGACGCGCACCGGCCGCGAGATCGCGCGCGGCGCCGCCGACCGCCTGATCGGGGTGTCGCTGGAGCTGGGCGGCAAGAACGCCATGCTCGTCCTTGCCGACGCCGATGTGGAGAAGGCGGCGGCGGGCGCGGTCCGCGCCTGTTTCTCCTCCGCCGGACAGCTCTGCATCTCCATCGAGCGGCTCTACGTCCACGAGTCGGTCGCCGACGCCTTCCTGGAGCGCTTCGCCGCCCGTACGAAGGCCATGCGGCTCGGCGCCTCTCTCGCCTACGGCGCCGACATGGGCTCCCTCGCCGGGGAACGCCAGCTCAAGACCGTCACGGCTCATGTCGAAGAGGCCGTCGCCAAGGGCGCCACGCTGGTCGCGGGCGGGGTCGCCCGCCCCGACATCGGGCCGTACTTCTACGAGCCGACCATCCTGGACGGCGTCGAGGCGCCGATGACCGTGTGCGCCGAGGAGACCTTCGGCCCGGTCGTCTCGGTCTACCGGTTCGGCGCCGAGGACGAGGCGGTCGCCCTCGCCAACGCCACCCCGTACGGCCTCAACGCGAGCGTCTGGACGAAGAACGCCAGGCGCGGACACGCGATCGCCGCCCGGCTGCGCACGGGCACGGTCAACATCAACGAGGGGTACGCGTCGGCGTACGGCAGCGTCCAGTCCCCGATGGGCGGCATGAAGGACTCCGGCATCGGCAGGCGGCACGGCTCCGAGGGCATCCTCAAGTACACCGAGTCCCAGACCGTCGCCCAGCAGCGGATCCTGCCGATGGCGCCGTCGTTCGGGATGGACGACGAGAAGTACGCGGCGTTCATGAGCCGGAGCCTGCGCGCCATGAAGGCGTTCCGCCTGCGCTAGGCGGGCGGAGACGACCCGGGGTGTCGGAGACGACTAGGCCAACTGGCTGCTCTGCCCGGCCGGGACGGCTCCTTCCCTCGGGGTGGCGGCCTGCGTCAGGTCTCCGAGGCCCCGCCTGGTGGCGGCCACCACCACACGGTCGCCGGCGGTGAGTGCGTAGCCCGCGTCCGGCTGCCAGGAGAGGGTGCCCGAGCCGCCGGAGAGGATGGCCATGAGGTCCGGTCGGTGTTCGCGTGTCAGGGCGGTGTCGAGCGCGAGCACGCGCCAGACGCCGGGAAGGCAGGCCTCAGCCACCGTGCGGCCTTCCAGCCGGGGATTGCCGGCGACCGCCACCGAGGAGAAGACGAGGACGCGCCTGCCGACCGAGACGGCCCCCAGGACCTCACGTCCCATCATCGCGGCGCCGAACGCGGGGGCGGCGAGCGCCGAGACGGATCGGCTGCGGGTCTGCGCGGCGGGGTAGGCGTCGCGCAGGGCGCCGTAGACGGTGGCCGCGAAATCGTCGTCGAACAGCCGCATGACCACGCGGACTTCGGGCTTGATGTGCCGGGCGTTGAGTACGGCTTCCAGGTTGACGGAGTCGTCGCTGGTGAGGGCCATCAAGGCGCGGGCCCGGTCGATGCGGGCGTCCTCCAGCACGCCCGGCTGGGAGACGTCGGCTATCAGAGTCGGTACGTGGTGCGAGCGGGCCAGGGCGATACCGCGGGCTTCGGGATCCCGCTCGACGCACACGACGGGGATGTCCAGCTCCAGCAGCCGTGCCAGGACACGGGTACCGACCTTTCCGAGGCCGAGCAGCACCACATGGCCCGAGATGTTCCGGGGCGGCCCCGGCAGGGCCGAACCGGCCCGGAAGGTCCCGTACGCCTCCAGCGCCGCTGCCAGCAGCAACGGCAGGAGCAGCATTCCGGCGAGGCCGCAGAGCAACTGGAGGATCTGTTCGCCGGCGGGGCTCTCCAGGGCGGGGTCGTTGATGCCGAAGACGTTGAGCAGCGTCGTGTAGGCGGCGTGCTCGGGGCTCTGCCCGCTCACGTACCAGTTCGCGGCGGCGAGCAGCGCCAGAACGGTGCCTATGCCGGCGAAGGCGACGCGCAGGCGGCGTGAGAAGAACAGGCCGAGGCGAAGGTGCGGGAGCCGGGGCGCAGGGGTGAGCCCGCGTGGCCGGTCGGCCACCGCCTCAAGGACGACCGCGCCGCGCTCCGGCGCCGCCGCGGCGATCTCGCGCGCGTCCGGCAGGATCGAAGGACCCTCGATCATGGTGCCCATGGCGCGTTCGTCGGACTGGTCCGCCGCCTCGGGCAGCAGGGCGAGGGTGGCGAGCGGATCGCGCCGGCCCGCTGTGCCGACCGTTCGCTGCTTCGTTCGCAGCAACATGCCACCGGCGTGAATGATCTTCTCGTTGCCGACGATCGCAGCGGCGACGAGTGAGGGCGCCGCGGTGTCGGCGTCGGACAGCACAGTGGTGGAGGCGTCGACTGCCGACGAGGCCAGGGACGGGCTGCGGATTTCCACGGCGCGGTCGAGGAGCGTCTCCACGTACCGGCCGAGTCCTCGGTTGAACAGCCTGATGACCAGGCGCAGTTCCGGGTTGATCCGGCGTGCGCGCAACGCGATGTGGATGTTGAGTTGGTCGTCGCCGGAGGTGAGCGCCAGCGCGGTCGCGGTCTCGATGCCGGCTTCCCGCAGTGCCGCGTCGTCAGGTTCGTGGGCCTCCACGATCCGTACGGGCAGCCGGGGATCGCGCATCATCCCTCCCATCCGGTCGCTCTGCCCTTGCCGCGGCGGCAGGATCAAGGTCACGTCCTGCCCGTACACCGAGACCAGTTCATGGGTGAGCCGCTGGGCGAGGGAGTTGTCGCCGCAGATCACCATGTGTCCGACGGCCTCACTGTCGGTTGTGGCGGACGGCCCGTCGGGGGGCAGTTGAGGGCCTTGCTGACGCGTGCTCATGTCCATCCCGTTGTCGGGGGCTTGCTCGAACGTGCCCGGTGCGGGCCGTCGGCTTCGGAAGAGTATGAACCAGACCGCCGTGGCGCGCGGATAGTGGATCCGTAGCTGGGGGCCGCGAGATCGCACGACTGCCGCAGGGGCAGGATTCCGGGGTATCCGGACAACAGCGCCCGGTTCGAGCGGAAGAAGACGAGAGGACGGACTGCTGCCCGTGTCACACGACGACGCACCCACCACCCCCATCGGCGAGCACGACGACAGGCATGACGACGCGCACGACGACAGGCACGACGACAGGCATGACGACGCGCATGCCTACAGGCACGACGCCGCGCATGCCGACACGTACGACTACGACGTGATCGTGGTCGGCTCCGGCTTCGGCGGCTCGGTCACCGCGCTGCGGCTGACCGAGAAGGGCTACCGCGTGGGCGTCCTGGAGGCGGGCCGCCGCTTCAGCCGCGCGTCCCTGCCGAAGAACTCCTGGGACGTCAAGAACTACCTCTGGGCCCCGGCACTCGGGCTCTACGGCATCCAGCGCGTGCACCTGCTCGGCCATGTGATGGTGCTCGCGGGCGCCGGGGTCGGCGGTGGCTCCCTCAACTACGCCAACACCCTCTACGTACCGCCCGCCGCGTTCTTCCAGGACCCCCAGTGGGCGTCGATCACCGACTGGGAGCAGGAGCTGAAGCCGTACTACGACCAGGCGAAGCGCATGCTCGGCGTCCGGCTCAACCCGACCATGACCCCCTCCGACGTGCATCTCAAGGCGGCGGCCGAGGCGATGGGGGTCGGGAAGAGCTTCCATCTCGCGCCGGTCGGGGTCTTCTTCGGGGACGGCGACGACGCGGAGGGTACGGAGGTGGGCGCGCCCGGCGAGGCCGTCGGCGACCCCTACTTCGGCGGCGCGGGCCCCGCGCGTACCGCCTGCACCGAGTGCGGCGAGTGCATGACGGGCTGCCGGCACGGCGCGAAGAACACCCTCACCGAGAACTACCTCTATCTGGCCGAGCGCGCCGGAGCGGTGATCCACCCCATGACGTCCGTCGTCGCCGTGACCGAGGACGGCGCGGGCGGCCACCGGGTGCTGACGGTGCCCACCGAGGCGCGCGGAAAGGCCAGGAAGGGCGCGCACCGGGTGCTGCGCGCCCGGCAGGTGGTGATCGCGGCCGGGACGTACGGCACACAGACCCTGCTGCACACCATGAAGGACAAGGGGCTCCTGCCGCGTATCTCGGCGCGGCTGGGCGAGCTGACCCGTACGAACTCCGAGGCCCTGGTGGGCGCGCAGACCGACGACCGCCGCTACCGCGAGCGGCACGGCGTGCCGAAGGCCGACTTCACCAGGGGCGTGGCGATCACGTCGTCGATGCACCCGGACGCCCACACCCATGTGGAGCCGGTGCGTTACGGCAAGGGCTCCAACGCGATGGGCGCGCTGTCCATACTCCAAGTGCCGCACAGCGACCGGCGGGTGCGCGGCTGGCTCGCGCACGCGGTCAAGCACCCGGCGCAACTGGTCCGTTCGCTCTCCAACCGCCGCTGGTCCGAACGCACCATCATCGGGCTTGTGATGCAGTCGCTGGACAACTCCCTGACGACGTACCGCAAGCCGGGCGGGGTGGGGAAGGGCCTGCTGACCGCGCGCCAGGGGTACGGGTCGCCCAACCCCACGCAGATACCGGAGGCGGCCCGCGCCGCCAACCTCATCGCCGAGGAGATCAACGGCTTCCCCGGCAGCAACATCGGCGAGCTGATGGGCACCCCGCTGACCGCGCACTTTCTGGGCGGCTGCGCGATAGGCGCCTCGGCGGCGGACGGGGTCATAGACCCGTACCACCGGCTGTACGGGCACCCGGGCATCTCGGTGGTCGACGGCGCGGCGGTCTCGGCGAACCTGGGCGTGAATCCGTCGCTGACCATCACCGCCCAGGCGGAGCGCGCGATGTCGTTCTGGCCCAACAAGGGCGAGGAGGACCCCCGGCCGGCGCAGGGCGCGGCCTACGTACGCCAGGCGCCGGTCGAGCCGGTGTCGCCGGCGGTGCCCCCGGAGGCGTTCGGCGCGCTGAGGCTGCCGTTCCTCGGCATGCCGAAGGTACCGGCCAAGCCCGCCGGTCCAGGTCCCGGTCCAGGTCCCGGCCCCGCCGAGCCGCCCGCGTAGCGCCCCACTGTCGTCTGGAGCCGCACACCTCCGCCCCGGCACGCGGCAGAAGACCGGGTGCCGGGGCGGCGGGTGGTACGCGCGGAGGTCAGGCGGCCCTGGAGGCCTGGGCGTTGGACGCCAGCCCCGGAGGGGCCGAGGCCAGCGCGGTGCGGATCGCGTCGGCGAGCGCGAGCGCCGCTTCCTCGGTCAGCTCGACGGCCACCCGGGACGAGGGGCCCTGCGACGGGTTGAGGAAGTCGATGTTGACGGTGTGCTCGTACGGGGCGTGCTGCGGGTGGTCCACGTAGACCGTGGCCTCGGTCAGCGAGAAGTAGCCCTTGGCCCCCTTGCCGCTGCCCTCGATCGAGATCTTCTCGGTCAGGTAGGTGCACATCAGAGGTTCTCCCCGTAGAAGCGCAGGATCTTCTCCCAGCCGTCCATCACGGAAGCGGGCCGGTAGGCAGGCCGGTCGACGGCGAAGAAGCCGTGGCCCGTGTCGTCGTAGCGGTGGAACTCGTACGGCTTGCCGTGCGCCTTCAGCTCCTCCTCCAGCTCGTCGACGTGGGCGGGCGACGGGTACTGGTCGTCGTTGCCGAACAGCCCGAGCAGCGGTCCCGTCAGGTCCTTGGTCAGGTGCTTGAGCGGTTCCATCTGGACCGGCATGCCCTCGGGGGGTGTGCCGGTGACGAACGCGCCGTAGCAGTCGACGCCGGCCTGCAGGTCCAGGCTCGCCAGGCTGAGGAAGGACTGACGGCCTCCCGAGCAGTAGC
>NZ_JTHL01000001.1:5823196-5837758 GCF_000818195.1 Streptomyces sp. 150FB
GGCGCCCGCCACATCGCCGAGGAGGCGCTCGTCGGGCACGCCGCCGAGGGCGCGGGCGGTGGCCGCCGCGTCGTCGGGCTCGGCCCCGGGAGCCTCGCGGCTGTAGAGGTTGGGGCAGACCGCGTTGAAGCCCTCGGCCGCGAACCGCCGGACGATCTCCTTGGTGGGGGCGTCGTACCCGGGCATGTGGTGGATCACCACGACCCCGCCGAGCGGCCCGGATGCCATGGGGCGGGCTGAGTACGCTTCGATCCGGTCACCGCCGTGACCGGTGATGGTGATGGTTTCGGCCAGCAGTGCGTCGTACATCGCATGTCCTTCGGTGGGGATTGCTGGCACGTACATTAAGCCCCGTTCCCATGAGGCTCTCCAGCGCCCCGGGCCCCGGTGCCGGACGTGTGACGTGGGCATGCGGGCCTGTGGGATAGGGTCCGCGCTGGTCGACGAAGCGATCACGGCCCCCCGTACGGTGCCGCGGGCCCCCAGGGCCCCCGGGCTCACGCGGACCGCGACAGGAAGGCGTAGTTGTCATGAGTTTCACCGACGGGACCAGTGCGGGCGGACCCGCCGAAGCGCGGACCGAGGACGAGGCGGAGAAGGAGGAGGGCAACTCGGCGGAACGGCTCCTGCTGTTCACCGACGCGGTCGCGGCCATCGCCATAACGCTGCTGATCCTGCCCCTGGTCGACCTCGTGCCCGAGGTGGCGGGCGAGCACGGCAACGCGAGAGAAGTGATCACGGAGCACCGCGACCAGATCGGCAGCTTCGTGCTGAGCTTCCTGGTCATCTCAGGGCTCTGGCTCGCGCATCACCGGCTGTTCGCCGGGGTGAGGTCCTACAACCAGCCCCTCGTGCTCTGGAACATGGCGTGGCTGTTCTCCATCATCGTGCTGCCCTTCCCGACGGAGATGGTGGGGGCCTTCGGAGGGGACCGTCTCGCCTCCTCCCTCTACTACGCGAACGTCCTGGCAGGGGTGGCGTGCCAGACGGCGATGATCTTCGTACTCAAGCGCACTCCCCGGCTGTTGCGCCCGGGCAGCCACGACATGGGGCACGTCCTGCGGGTGGGTGTGACCAATGTCGTGGCGCTGGTCATCGCCTTCGCGCTGGCCCTCGCGGTACCGGCCCTCCAGTACTACAGCCTGCTGCTGCTCGCCGTGGCGCCGTGGACGGAACGCCTCAGGAAGCTGGGCTCGGCGCGCTGAGCGAGGGCGCCGAGCCCAACGGGTCGACCGGGTGCGCGGGTTCCACCGAGCACGTCAGGTGCGTTACGCGGCCGAGTCGCTCCTGCGGCGCCTGACCGCGAACACCACGCCCGTACCGGCGACGACGGCGACCCCGCCGAGCAGGCCCAGGGTCGGCACGACGGAGGACGAGCCGGTCGAGGCGAGGGACCCGTCAGGACCCGGGGTGGCGGTCGGCGCCACGGACGCGGTCGGGCTCGGGGTCACGGAATCCGACGGACTCGGCGTCGCGCTTCCGCCGCCGCCCGCCGCGACCACGTCGAACGGGGACGAGCCGTTGCTCTCCAGGTAGACGCACTTGCCGTCGGTGTCCGGGAAACGGCCCTCACTGATGGCGGCCCCCTTGTCGGCCGGAGCGGCCTTGTCCACGCTCAGCCGCAGCTCCAGGGTGAGCGTCGAGTTGGCCTTGATGATGCCGGGATCCAGGGTGAAGTCCGCGTCGCCGGTGGGGGTGTTGGTCCACTTCCCGGTGGCGGGGTCCTTGTACTCGGCTGTGGTGTACGTGCTGTAGTCCTCGTACGTCTTCGGGTTGGTCTGCATCGCGTAGAGCCGCAGCATGACCTTGTCGCGGTCCGTGGTGTTCTCGTTCTTGACGCTGATGGTGAACGGGTGGAATCCGCTGCCCGCGGTGATCGACTTCGGCAGCCCGCTGAGCGTGATCGCCAACTTCTCGTCGTACGGCGGGAATTCGGCGCTGTTGTCACAGGGCTCCGGATCGGCGGACCCGGAGGGCGGCGGTGAGGATGCCGGCGGCGAGGACGGCGGGGGAGAGGAAGCCGGCGGGCTGGAGGCCGGGGGCGAGGTCGGCGTCCCGCTGCTCGCCGAGGGCGTCGGAGCGCCGTCGCTCGGGGTGGTCGGGCTCGGCGTCCCGGCGGAGGCGGTGGGAGAGGGCGACCCGGTGGTCGCGAAAGCGGTCGGGGCCACCAGGAAGGTGGCGGGCGTGAGGACTGCGGCGGTCGCCGCAGCGACGGCCATGGCGCGTCGAATCTTCATACAGGCAAGACCCGTGGGGCGCGCCAATAGTTGTTGTCGTATTGACGGAGACTTTATACAGGCCGGATCGGACCGGCCTGTATGGCCCCGGGGCGCGAAAAAAGGCGCTGCGCCCCCCTCCGAGTGCAGCGCCTCTTCACGACTGGTGTGACGGAAGCAAGACCTGTGACCCATGGGGAAGGTTGTGTGAGACTTCACGGAAATGTGGAGTGGTGTGCGTCACAGTCGGACGGCTGACCCCGGCGACGGACCTGACACGTGACCGGGAAGGGCGGGCGACCGGGAAGGGCGGGCGGTCCCGGGCGTCCCCGGAACCGGCCGCCCTTGGGGGTGACCGGGCCGCTGTCCCCTGCCGTCCGGTCACGGGAGCCGGGGCGAGGTCCCACGGCGTACCGCTGTACGCGTTACGCCACACGCCCCGGCGAGGCCGTGCGTCGGGTCCAACGAACCCCCGCACCCGGCCGTCACGCACCATCCGGGTGAGACGGTGTCCGAACTCAGATACGCCCCCGGCACAGCTCCAGCAGCGTCATCGCCAGCGCGGTACCCGGCCTGCCCAGCGTGTCGCTGTAGTGGCCGAGGATCTCCATCTCGCGCGAGAGGCTGACCCTGCCTCCCCCCGACCCCATCCGGGCGTCCTGGATGGAGGCCGAGACGGCCATCCGTTCCTGTACGAGCGCGATGATCCGCGCGTCGAGCGCGTCGATGCGCTCGCGCGCGCCGTCGATGAGGGAGGCGGCCTCTTCGTTACGGGCGCCGGTGTTGTTCTCCGTGACAGTCATGGCGACTGGGCTCCTTGTCGGTTCGGGGTGATCGCGAAGGCGGTCCTGCAAGCGCGCATGAAGCGGGGTGGAGGATGCATCCCCGGAGCGGCGCGGCCCCGAACGCGACAGACGCCCCGGGCCTTGCCGGCCCGGGGCGCCTGTCGGAAGTCGCTTGTCAGTTCAAGCAGCACGACCTGTGGCAGCCGGACGGGCCGGTGCCATAGGTAAAGACGTAGCTGAGCTGCTCGATCATGCGGAGATTATGGCCCGGCGGGCTGCGCGGGCGGCAACGCCGGTTCGAATCGTGAGACGCGGGGAGGCCCTCCGGCCGCCGTTAGAATCGAGAGCGAAGCCAGGAAGACCAAAAGCAGCAAGCAACGCAGCAAGCAACACCGAGGGACCGCGGAAAACGCCTCCCTCCCCCCGTCACCGTCACCGCCGGAAGGCCGCCCCCGTGCCAGCAGCGCCCCCCGCCGCCCCCGAGATCGATACGCCGGACGCCGTACTCGTCGTCGACTTCGGCGCGCAGTACGCCCAGCTCATCGCCCGCCGCGTCCGGGAGGCCCGGGTCTACAGCGAGATCGTCCCGTCCACCATGCCGGTGGCCGAGATGCTGGCGAAGAACCCGCGCGCGATCATCCTCTCCGGCGGTCCCTCGTCCGTGTACGCGGACGGCGCCCCGCGCGTCGACGCCTCGCTCTTCGAGGCCGGTGTCCCGGTCTTCG
Organism: Streptomyces sp. 150FB; assembly: GCF_000818195.1. GTDB lineage: Bacteria > Actinomycetota > Actinomycetes > Streptomycetales > Streptomycetaceae > Streptomyces. The sequence continues at coordinate 5,826,923 of NZ_JTHL01000001.1, forward strand.
GCATGTGCTACGGCTTCCAGCTCATGGCGATGGCGCTCGGCGGGACCGTCGAGCACACCGGGGCGCGCGAGTACGGCCGCACCGACCTGCGGGTCTCCCGTACCGACTCCACCCTCTTCGAGGGCACCCCGGCCGACCAGCAGGTCTGGATGTCGCACGGCGACACCTGCTCGGCCGCCCCCGACGGCTTCTCCGTCACCGCGTCCACGGACGTCGTGCCGGTCGCCGCCTTCGAGAACGACGAGAAGAAGCTCTACGGCGTCCAGCACCACCCCGAGGTGCTGCACTCCACCTACGGCCAGCAGGTCCTGGAGCACTTCCTCTACCGGGGCGCCGGCATCGAGCCGACCTGGACCACGGCCAACGTCGTGGAGGAGCAGGTCGCGCTGATCCGCGAGCAGGTCGGCACCAAGCGCGCCATCTGCGGCCTGTCGGGCGGCGTCGACTCGTCGGTGTCGGCCGCGCTCGTGCAGCGGGCCATCGGCTCCCAGCTCACCTGCGTGTACGTCGACCACGGCCTCCAGCGCAAGGGCGAGACCGAGCAGGTCGAGAAGGACTTCGTCGCGGCCACCGGCGTACAGCTCAAGATCGTCGACGCCGAGGAGCGCTTCCTCACCGCGCTGAAGGGTGTCTCCGACCCCGAGCAGAAGCGCAAGATCATCGGCCGTGAGTTCATCCGGGTCTTCGAGCAGGCCCAGGCGGAGATCGTCGCCGAGGCGGGCGCCGAGGGCGAGGACGTCGCGTTCCTCGTCCAGGGCACCCTGTACCCGGACGTCGTCGAGTCGGGCGGCGGCAGCGGCACCGCCAACATCAAGTCGCACCACAATGTCGGCGGGCTCCCCGACGACATCGAGTTCCAGCTCGTCGAGCCGCTGCGCAAGCTGTTCAAGGACGAGGTCCGGATGGTCGGGCAGCAGCTCGGCCTGCCGGACGAGATCGTGCAGCGCCAGCCCTTCCCCGGTCCCGGGCTCGGTATCCGCATCATCGGCGAGGTCACCCGCGAGCGCCTCGACCTGCTGCGCGAGGCCGACGCCATCGCCCGCGAGGAGCTGACGGCCGCCGGTCTCGACCGCGAGATCTGGCAGTGCCCGGTGGTGCTGCTGGCCGACGTGCGGTCCGTGGGCGTGCAGGGTGACGGCCGTACGTACGGTCACCCGATCGTGTTGCGGCCGGTCTCGTCCGAGGACGCGATGACGGCCGACTGGACGCGGATGCCGTACGACGTACTGGCGAAGATCTCGACGCGCATCACGAACGAGGTCGCCGACGTCAACCGCGTGGTCCTCGATGTGACGAGCAAGCCGCCGGGCACCATCGAGTGGGAGTAGCGGCACCGCCGCGCGCACGTGCGGGCCGCGCACACGTACGGAGGGGGCGGAGCCGATCCGGCTCCGCCCCCTCCGTCGCACGTACGCGGCGCGCACGTGTGCGCGGCCGGTGTCTCCCGGTCAGCCGTGCAGCAGGGCGTTCCCGTTCTTCACGACGTCGGAGCCGCCCTTGAGGACGCCCTTCACCGCGGCCACCTTCTTGCCCGCCGTGTCACCGAGGACCTGGTCCACGACCGGCTTGGCCTTCTCGCCGGCGACGGTGGCGGTCTTCGCCGTGCTGCTCAGGGTGGAACCGAGGTCGAGCGCCTGGGCGGAGGGGGCGACCACGGCGAGGAGCGCGGAGCCGGCGGCCGCGGTGGCGAGGAATCGATACATGTTCATGGTCGATGTAACGCGCCAGCACGGCTGAGGGCACGCGACGTCCCGCCGATGTCCCGCTGATGGAGGTTCCTGAGCACCGTCGCCTTGACCCCGGTGTGACAACCTGCCCCGGTGTGACAAGGCGATCAATCAGGGCCGGTCAGGCGGGGTCCGCCTCGTCCATCGTGAAGTCCTCGAAGTCGAACCCGGGCGCGACGACGCACGTCACGAGCACCGGCTCGGTACCCGCGGGTTCGGCCGACTGCCAGGCCCCGGCGGGGACCAGTACCTGGGGCCGCTCGCCCGACTCCACGGCCGGACCGAGGAGATGGACCTCGGCGCCCGACGGATCGTCGTCCGTCCCGCCGATGTGCAGCCGCAGCGGCCCGCCGCTGTGCCACAGCCACATCTCGTCCGACCGGACCCGGTGGCGGCGCGAGCGCTCCCCGGGATGGAGCAGGAAGTAGATTCCGGTCGCATGGCTGCGGGGTCCCGGGTAGCCGTCCGGTGTCGTCGAACCCGAGGTCCGCCAGGTCTCCTTGAACCAGCCGCCCTCGACGTGCGCTTCAAGTCCGAGAAGGGCGACCAGCGGTGAGGTGTCTGTCATGAGGTCATTCAACATCGTGACGTGCTCGTCACCTCCCCCGGCGGGCACGACGGCGCGCACGCCCCACCGAATGCGACACAATTCACAGGTATCCCAAGGAAGTTCACGGGCCAGGGCGGGGAGAGGCGGCGTTTCGGCGTGTCAGTGCAAGAGGCAAGGCAGGGCGCGCACGGCGGTGGCTGTACGTGCGGTGACTGCCCGCACGGAGCGCGCGAGGGTCATCGGCAGGCCGTCTCGGCGTTCCTCGCGAAGCGGGACGAACTCGCCGCAGGGCAGGGACTGCCCGCCGCCGTCGCGCACTCGGCGGGGGCGTCCAGGCAGTGGGTGTCCGACGAGCTGACCCAGTCGGCGCGCGCGGTGGCCGACCGGAGCCGCGAGGCGGGCGACGCCTGGCTGCTCGCCGTGTGGCGGCACACGCTGATCGCCGTATGGGGCACCGTCCTCGTCCTCGCGCTGGCCGAGACCGGGACCGCGATCGGGGCGGGCTGGAGCGTCGCGCGTACGGCCGGGCTGCTCACCGCGCTGGTCGTCGGCGGGCTGCTGACCGCGACCGCCCGGCTGCACCGCGCGCGCGGCGGCCTGCTCGCGCCGCTGATCGGCGAGGACAACCGGCTCTCGACCTCGCGTACGGTCGCCTCGGCCTGGGTGCTGTTCGTCGTCTCCGCCGTCCTCGTCCTCGCCTTCCAACTGGCGGCGGCCTCCGGCCACGCCGAGCGCGACGCGCTGATCGACGGGCTCGAACTGGCCCGGGGCGCGGGCCTGTTGACCGTACTGGCCGTGGTGTCGGCGATCGCCGTCGTGGCACGCCAGGTGGTGACCGTACGGGTGCTCTCCGGGCGTCTGCAGAAGGTACGCGCCGAGCGGCCCCGGCTCGCCGACCTGCTCTGCGACGACGCGGGCCGCGGCAGTTTCACCGATGTGCAGTACGCCCTGGTCAGCGCGGTCGCCGTGATCTTCTCCGGGGTACGGCTGGCCCGCAGGCCCGAGCAACTGCCCGACCTGCCCTGGGCGCTGGCCCTGCTCGTCACCGTCTCCGCCGCCACCTACTTCGCCGGCAAGTACGCGGAGGGCGGCCGGCCCGTCGTGCTGTCGGTGGTACGGGCCAGGGAGGCCGGGGACCTGGACGCGCCCATCCGTACGGGCGACGACATCGAGATCCGGGGCGCCGGCTTCGTACCGCCCGGGGCCGGGACCCCCGACCGGCTCGCGCGGATGGTCGTGCGGATCGGGCCCGTCCATGTCCACGTGCCGCTGGTGCCGGTGCCCGGCGGCTTCGCCAACCCGGCCGACACGGTGCTGACCGTGCCCGTCCCGGTGGACGTGGAGCCCGGATCCGTCGAGGTGCAGGTCGTGACGGCGGCCGGAACCGAGACCAATCGGGTGACCGTCGAGGTGACGGACTGACCGTCCTGGCCCGCGGGCCGCGCCGACGCGGCGTCAGCACACCCCGGGCCGCCGCCCGTGCTCCCGGCCGACCGGTCGACCGGCATGTCAGTGAGCACCCGGCGCCTCGCATCCGTATGCATGGGGGAGGCACGCGGGGCGGGACCGCCCGGCGGCAGCGGCGTGGGACAGGGAAAGGCAGAACGGCGATGACACAAGACATCCTGACGGACACACGGGGACCGGCCGGCGGTGAGCAGGGCTGGAGGGCGAAGGCCCCGAGCTACGCGCTGCTGCCGCTGCGCGTCTTCCTCGGCGTGACCTTCATCTACGCGGGACTCGACAAGCTGACCACCAGCGGGTTCTTCCAGGCGTCCGGGCCCAACTCCGTCGGGGCGATGATGTCGGCCGTCCGGGACAGCGCGGCCATCCCCGGCCTGGTCGACCTGGCGCTCAAGAGTCCGGGCGGGTTCGGATACGCCATCGCCTTCGGTGAACTGGCGGTCGGCCTCGGGACCCTGTTCGGCGTGATCGGCCGGCTCGCCGCCCTCGGCGGGGCGCTCATCAGCCTGAGCCTCTGGCTGACGGTGAGCTGGCAGTCCTCGCCGTACTACTACGGCAACGACCTCATATACCTGATGGCCTGGATCCCGCTCGTCATCGCCGGAGCGCCGCTCTACTCGGTCGACGGGCTCTGGGCCGCGCGCAAACGGCGCTTGCGGTAACGGGTCCCCACCCAGGCGGCGAGACCGGCCAGCCACAGTGAGTCGAAGACGACCGGCAACGCCACGTACCACGGTGCCTGCCACAGGCCGGCCAGATCGCCTCCGTACACCGTGGCGGTCGCCAGCGCCGCCACACCCACCACGAGCCGTCCCGGCATGAACTCATGACCTAGCATCTCGCACCTCCACCTGGCCGACGCCGACTTCGAGCCGCAGCACCAACGTGCCGGCCGGGTCGGCGCCCGCACGCGGTGCCAGTGTTCGCTGCTCGACCCTGTTCGGGGAGACGTCCAGGCCGCGGTTCTGCTGCCCGGGGAGCCGGACGTCGCCGAGACCGGTCTCCACGCGGATCTTCACGGTCAGCCCCGCCGGTATCTCGACCTTCAGCAGCCCGGCGCCGACCCCGGCCCTCGTACTGACCGTCCGCCCCTTCGGCACGGTGAGGTCGCGCAGGTCGAGGGTGCCCGCGCCCAGGCCCAGGTCGTACCGCGGGTGTACGGCGGCCACCGACGCCGGATGCCAGGTCCGGTTGCCCGCTGAGGTGGGGATGTCCTTCGGGATCACCGTGGCGGCGGCGAGCAGCCCGGCGGTGACGGCGGTCATGAAGATCGTGCCGACGCCCGTACGCCCCGCGAAGGCGGTGACGATCAGGCCGAGCGCGAAGACCGCGAGGTCGGCCGTCAGACCGATCTCCAGGCTGGTGCCGAGCGGATGCGAGCCCCAGGACAGGCCCACACCGAGTCCGCCTGCCAGCAGGGCCAGCCACGCGATGAGGCCGCTGACGTCGTGCGTGTGACCCGTACGCGCCGAGGAGCGGGACGAAACGCCGTGGCGGCGGTCGTGGTGGCCGCCGTGGTGCCCGCCGCGGCGTCTGCCCGGCCACGGCATGCGGGGGCCCGAGGGAGCCTCGGAGGCCGCTGAGTCATCGGGACCCCACAGATAACCGGAGGAGCCGAGCGGGCCCGTCGTACCGTCCTTGATGATCGGGTCCCGCCACCAGGAAGGGGACCCGTAGGGAGTCGGCGGCGCCTTCGTCTCCGGCGGCGCGTCCGTCCCCGCGTACGCCACCGAGGGGGCCTTCGGGCCGCCCTGGGGCATCGCGGCGCGGCGGTGCTGCGACCAGACCGCCGAGCCGATGACGGCGACCGACAGCATCGCGGCGAAGCTGAGCGTCCCGCCGTTGCTGAGCATGGAGAGGAAGAGACCGCAGCCGATCAGGGCGAGCAGGACGGCGATCAGCGCGGCGCCCTCGACGCGTCCCGACAGCAGCCTGCGGGCCTCGTTCTCGTCCTCGCCGTCCAGCGGTATCAGCAGCCAGGCGAAGCCGTAGAAGATCAGGCCGATGCCGCCGGTCACGCTGAGCAGCCCGATGACGATCCGGAAGATGACCGGGTCGACGTCGCAGTACCGCCCGAGCCCGCCGCACACACCGGCCACGACCTTCTGGCGCGGGGCGCGCAGCAGCACCGGGCGGGCGGCGCCGGTGTCCTGGCCGGTGGCGGCTTTGGCCTCGGCGGACGGCTGGCCGGACGGCTCGGGAGGCGGCTGGTCGGAGGGCTGCGTCATACGTACATGGTGACCGCAGCCCGCCGCCCGCTCCAGCCGCTCCGACCCTGGCCGGTCCCTGATTTTGACCCTGGCCACCCCTGATACGGCGGACCGCCCGGCCCCGACGCCCGGCCGCACGTCAGGGTCGGCTCAGGGTCGGAACAGGGGGGCCACCCTGATGTTCACCGGCGCCCGGCCGTGTGACCATCGATGACATGCCAGCCGCCACACCCCGCGCCGCAGCGATGTCGTCCCCCCGCGCCCCGGCGCCGGAGGAGCAGCCGACGCGCAAGCTCTACCGCAGCGCCGACGGCCGGCTCCTCGGCGGTGTCGCGCGCGGGCTCGCCGGGCATCTCGGGCTGCCCGTCGTCTGGGTACGGCTGATCTTCCTCGGGCTCTTCTTCGCCCAGGGCCTCGGCGCCCTGCTGTACGCGGTGTTCTGGATCGTCGTACCGCTCGGCGTCGGCGGCCGGGCCACCGCGGCCGAGCCGCGCTCGCTCTTCGAGGTCGGCGCCGACGGCAGACGGCGGCTCCGCAAGCCCGACAAGGGCCAGGTCTTCGCGCTGATCGCACTGGCTGTCGGCGCCGTCGTCTTCGTCGGCAACGTCAATCTCGGCCGGGGCCACGCCGACCGCTACATCTGGCCGATGCTGCTGATCGGCGCCGGTGTCGTGCTGGTCTGGCGGCAGGCCGACAACGCGCGCCGGGCCCGCTGGACCGAGGTCGGGCGCCGCCGCCGGGTGCTGCAACTGGCGCGCGGGGTCGCCGGGGTGGCCCTGGTCGGGCTCGGCCTGACCGTCTTCGTGGCGGTGCGCGGCTCGGCGGCCCAGTTCGGCAACGTCCTCACTGCGGCGATCGCCGTGGTCGCCGGGGTCGCGCTGCTGGCCGGACCCTGGCTCGTCCGGATGACGCAGGACCTCTCCGAGGAACGGCTGATGCGCATCCGCGCCCAGGAACGCGCCGAAGTCGCCGCGCACGTCCACGACTCCGTACTGCACACCCTCACCCTGATCCAGCGGAACGCCGACGACACCGGCGAGGTCCGCCGCCTCGCCCGCGCCCAGGAGCGGGAGCTGCGCGCCTGGCTGTACAAGCCGGAGGGCACGGGCAAGGACGAGGCCGAGGAGCCGACCACGCTCGCCGAAGCGGTGAAGAAGGCGGCGGCGGAGGTCGAGGACTACCACGGGGTGCCGATCGAGGTCGTGGTCGTCGGTGACTGCCCGCTCGACGAGAAGCTGTCCGCGCAGATACAGGCGGCGCGCGAGGCGATGGTCAACGCCGCCAAGTACGGCGGGGAGGGCGGTGCCGTACAGGTCTTCGCCGAGGTCGAGGGCCGTACGGTCTTCATCTCCGTACGCGACCGGGGCCCCGGTTTCGACCTCGAAGCGGTGCCCGGCGACCGGATGGGCGTCCGGGAGTCGATCATCGGCAGGATGCAGCGCAACGGCGGGACGGCGCGGCTGCGGTCGGTGCCCGACGGGGGCACGGAGGTCGAGCTGGAGATGGAACGCGCCGACGAAGCCGCGGACCGGACCGCGGTGTGACGGCGGAACACCGGGCTGTCGCCCGGCGGCAGGTGGACCGTACGGTACGAGGGGCCGCGCCGGCGGCGGAGCGACCAGGGCGAGGGGCAGGGACCATGAGCAGCGTAGGAGCCGACAGCACAGGCGCGGGGACCGACGGCGCGGCAGCAGGACACCGGGCTGACGCCCGGCGGGCCAGAGTCGTGCTCGTCGACGACCACCGGATGTTCCGCACGGGCGTGCGGGCCGAGATCGGCCGCACCGAGGAGACGGGCGTCGAGGTCGTCGGCGAGGCCGCCGACGTCGAGCAGGCCGTCACGGTCATCACGGCGACCCGCCCCGAGGTCGTCCTCCTCGACGTCCACCTGCCGGGCGGCGGCGGTGTCGAGGTGCTGCGCCGCTGCGCCCCGCTGATGGCGGCGGGGGCGGACCCGGTGCGCTTCCTCGCGCTGTCGGTGTCCGACGCGGCCGAGGACGTCATCGGGGTGATCAGGGGCGGCGCCCGCGGGTACGTCACCAAGACGATCACCGGCGCCGACCTGGTCGACTCGATCTTCCGGGTGCAGGACGGCGACGCGGTGTTCTCGCCGCGCCTCGCCGGCTTCGTACTGGACGCCTTCGCCTCGACGGACGCGCCGCCGGTGGACGAGGACATGGACCGGCTGACCCAGCGGGAGCGCGAGGTGCTGCGGCTGATCGCGCGCGGGTACGCGTACAAGGAGATCGCCAAGCAGCTCTTCATCTCGGTGAAGACGGTCGAGTCGCATGTCTCGGCGGTACTGCGCAAGCTCCAGCTCTCCAACCGGCACGAGCTGACCCGCTGGGCGACGGCGCGCCGGCTGGTCTGACGTCTGACGTCCGGCGTCTGACGTCTGACGTCCGGCGCCTTCGGCCCTGGCCGTCAGGCGGCGGCCGGACCTGAGTCGGTCGCCAGCTTGACGGCAAGCAGCCCGAGGACGGTCCCCATCAGGTACCGCTGCACACGGAGCCAGGCGGGCCGCCGCGCGAGGAACACCGCGACGGCCCCCGCGCCCATGGCGATGGCGAGGTTCACGGCCAGGCTGACGGTGATCTGTATGCCGCCGAGTACGAAGCCCTGGAGCAGGACGTGTCCGGCGCGCAGATCGATGAACTGCGGGATGAGCGAGAGGTACATGACGGCGACCTTCGGGTTCAGCAGGTTCGTCAGGAGCCCCATCGAGAACAGCCGCCGGGGCGAGTCTGCCGCCAGTTCGCGCGGCGCGAAGACCGACACCCCACCGGGCCGCAGCGCCTTCCAGGCGAGCCACGCGAGGTAGCCGGCGCCCGCGAGTTTCACCGCCGTGTACAGATCGGGAACGGCGAGAAAGACCACCGACAGGCCGAGGTTGGCCGCGCTGAGATAGACGAGGAAGCCGACGGCGACGCCCGCGAGGGAGACCGCACCGGCGCGGCGGCCCTGCGTGATGCTGCGTGAGACGAGATACATCATGTTGGGGCCGGGAGTGAGCACCATGCCGAGGGACACAACGGTGACACCGAGGACCGCGTTCGTTCCGATCATGGATCAAGGATCGGAGCAGAACGGGCGCGGCACCAGCGATGTCTTCTTCCGGGAACGCGTGAGCGCGGCTAACCGATCGCGGCGCCCGGTCCGGGCCCGCGCGGTCAGTGCGAGCAGCTCCACCGGGTGACGTAGGGCCGGGTCCGCGAGTCCAGCAGGACGCCCCGGATGCACTCGCCCGGAGCGGTGTCGAGCCGCCCGCTCAGCTCGGCGCGGCCGTCGCGGGTGCGCTCGGTGCCGAACCACCCGGCGAACGCGGTGATCCGCGCGTCCTTGCGTTGATAGCCGAGCCGGACCGTCACTTCACCCGTACGGGCGGGGCGCTGGATGTACCGCACGGTGAAGCCGCCGGTGCGCCCGATCGGTCCTTCGACGCAGAGCCGGCCGCCGGTGAGGTCGCCGCAGCCCTTCGGGGTGACGCCGACGGGCGCGAGGACGAAGAGCGCGCCCATGGCGAGTCCCGTTCCCATCAGTCGGACGCTCGTGGCTCGTCTCACGGCTACCTTTCCGGGGGCGTACGGGTGGCGGTTACAGGGGCCGGTCACGGGGGCGGTCACGGATGGCGCCGGCGGCCTGCCGGCCTGCTGCTGCTCATCGTTACGCAGGTGGCGCTCCCCGGCACTTCGGCATCCGGGCGGTACGGCGCCCGGGCCGGCGGACCACCGGCGCGGGCAGGAGGCGTGTCTCACGCGGGGCGGGTGGCCCCGGCGAAGGGCATCTCGTCGATCGGGGCGATCCGGACCGGTGCGCCCGGGCGCGGGGCGTGGATCATCCTGCCGTTCCCGATGTAGATCCCGACATGGCTGACGCCCGAGTAGAAGAACACCAGGTCGCCCGGGGCCAGCTCGCCGTGCGAGACGCGCCGGCCCGCGTTGATCTGGGTGTATGTGGTGCGGGGGAGGGAGACTCCGGCGGCGCCCCAGGCCGCCTGGGTCAGCCCCGAGCAGTCGAAGGAGCCGGGGCCCGTCGCGCCCCAGACGTACGGCTTGCCGAGCGCCCCGTACGCGTAACCGACCGCGGCGGCGGCGCGCGCGCCGGGCGCCCGCGCGGTGGCCGGGTCCGACGCCGCCGTCGACATAGCGTCGCGCGAGAGCGAACGGTCGGCGCGGTTGCCCGGCGCCTCGCCCGGCTGCCGCGCGTACGCGGCGCGCTGCGCCTCCGTGAGCTGCGCGAGGAGCTTCTTGGCGGCGCTGAGCTTGCCCTCGATGCTCGCCTTGTAGGTGGCCAGTTCCTTCTGGCGGCTCTTCAGCTCCTTGAGCCGGCTGTCGGCACTGACCCGTAACCCGGCGATCCGGGCCAGCTCCTTGCGTACGCCGGTGAGCGCGCCGGCCTGCCGTACCCCGGCGCGCTCGACGAGCGAGGCACCCTCCAGGAAGTCTTCGGGGCTCGACGACAGCGCGAGCTGGACGGCGGGGTCGAGCCCGCCGGAGCGGTACTGCGCCGCAGCGATCGAACCGAGCGCGTTACGCGAGGAGTTGAGCCGGTCGGTCCGGCGGGCCGCCTCGTCGGCGAGGTCCTTCAGCCCGCCGCGGGCGGCGTCCGCCTTCTCCTTCGCGCCGTTGTACTTCTCGGTCGCGGCCTCCGCCTGCTGGTACAGCCTGTCGGCCATCGACTTCACCTGGGCCGGCGTCAGCCGGGGCTCCGCCTGCGCGACACCGCCCGAAGCGGCGGCGGCCGTCGCCGCTCCGGCGAGCGCGAGAGTGGCGGCCGTACGGCCCGCCTGGCCGGTGAGCGGTCGATGTTTGCGTTTTCGGTGCGCGGCCACGGGGGTGTCCACTTCCTTCTGGCGTCGAGCTTCGGTCCTGCTCCTGTCGGCCCG
>NZ_JTHL01000001.1:5838150-5849639 GCF_000818195.1 Streptomyces sp. 150FB
GGTGGAAGTCGGCCACCTGCAGAAGGACGCTAAGGCGCCAGGTCACGGGGCGGCATCGCATGGCCGCAATTGACCGGAGGAAGACATTCGGTGACAGATGACGACCATGGAGCCATGGCAAGATCACCGCTTGCGGCGGGACCTGACCGATACGGCGACAACGGCGGCAACGGCACGGGGCGTCCCGTCGGGGCCGCCGCCCGGATCACTGGGCGATCAGCCTGACCGGGTGTCCGGCGTCGGCCGCGCAGCGGAAGATCTGCAGCGTCCCCGGGCGGACCTCGGCGGGGCCGCCGCTCGGCACGCTGAGCATCAGGCTCATCCCGCTCCCGCACACGCAGTCGACGCTCTGCAGGGTCGTCAGATGCCAGGTGGGCCAGCCGCCGAGCTTCCAGCCCTCCTGGCAGGCGAAGGTGCGCTGGTAGGGATACCCGACGTCGTCGCCCCACTGGGACACCCGCTCGCGCCATTCGGCGGGAAGCTCCTGGGGGTCGGGCAGATCCACCGCTTCGGCGGGGGCGAGGGCGCAGGTCCTGGGCGAGTAGACGTCCTTGCGGGTCCGTGGCTCGGGGACGGTGGTGAGCACGTCCCCCAGCTCGTCCTCCCGGCGCCAGCGCACCGCCACGGTCGGCCCGTAGTAGTGCGGGTCCTGGCCGGCCGGCTCGGCGTGGTCGTTGGGGCACCACAACACCTGGAGCAGGTCCGCGTCCCCGGGCCAGAAACCGTCCGGTGTCCCCGGCACGTCCGCGCGCCTGACCTGCGTCAGCGGGAGCATCGAGACGTCCTGCTTGGGGACTTCGGGGCCGTACGAGGTGATCTGCGCGGCCACCAGGTCGAGCGCGCCGCCGGGGTGCCCCTCCATCAGACGTCCGACGAAGTCGAACTCAGCCGACGTCGGCCGGCCGGACCCGGTGAGCCGCCGCTGCTCGGCGCGCCGGAGGTTGATGCGCTCCAACTCCGCGCGCTCCGCGGGGGTCAGGTCCTTCCGGTACTCGACGAGATGGTCGTCGTCGCAGACCGGCCACGGTTCGGCGGAGGGCCACAGCAGGGAGCCCCCGATCGAGCTGTCGCCCGGGGCCGGTGCCCCGGCGACCGGATCGAGCAGTACGGCGGTCCTGGCGTACTGCCGCAGCGGCGGGAAGGCCGCGAAGAGATCACTGAGAGGGGAAGGCTCGTCTTTCACGGCGCGACCTTAGCGCCGTTGGCACATGGTCTGTTCCGCGTTCGGCCGGTTCCGCGGCGGCCGGTTCCGTGTTCGGTCTGTTCCGCGCGCGGCCGACGGACGGGCCCCGTACGTGTGTCGCGGGGGCCCGGCCGCTCAGGCGTGCGCGAACCACCGCTCCCACTCGGCCGCCGTGACCTCGTCGCGCCCTGCGCCCGCCGTGGCGTCGGCCGCCTCGGTCTCGATCCCGGCGGCGAGGGTGTAGTGCTCGACGACCTCGTGCCCGAGCAGGTCCCCGGCGAGCCGGCTCGTACGGAACGCCGCCGTCGCCGCTTCGAGTGAGCCGGGCAGGGCGGGCGCGAGGTTCTGTTCGTACGCGTTGCCGACGGTGGCCGCCGGGGTCTTGAGTGCCTGGTCGATGCCGTGTTCCATCGCCGCGAGTACGGCGGACAGCGCCAGATACGGGTTGGCGTTGGCGCCCGGCGTACGGACCTCCAGATGGAGGTTGCCGGTCCCGGGCCCCACCACCCGTACGGCGCACGTGCGGTTGTCGAGGCCCCAGGTGACCGTGGTCGGAGCGTAGGTCTCCGGGCTGTAGCGGCGGTAGGAGTTCTCGTTGCCGGCGTAGAGCGGGGCGAGTTCGGGCAGGGCCGTCAGCAGACCGGCGACGGAGTGCTCGGTGACGGCGGACATCTCGCCGCCGGCCGCCGGGAAGACCGGCAGGCCCTCCTCGTCCCACAGCGAGACATGCAGGTGAAGTCCGCTGCCCACACCGGGAGTCGGGGACGCCATGAAGGTCGGGGAGGTGCCGGTCTCGTAACCAGTCGCGCGGGCCGCGTGCTTGAGCAGGGTGTGCTGGTCGCACGCCGCCATCGGATCGCCGTACGGGAAGGTGATCTCCACCTGGCCCCCGGCGCTCTCGGTCTTCACCGCCTCCACGGGCAGCCCGGCGCCGCGCAGATGGCGTTGCAGGGTGCGCAGGAAGCGGGTCGTACGCGGATCGTGGTCCAGCGCGTAGTCGCGGTTGCCGGAGGAGAGGGGACGGGCGGCGCGCGGGCCCTCGCCGACGAGCCGGTCGTACGCCCCTTCGTAGACGACGAACTCCGTCTCCAGGCCCACCTTGACCGTGTAGCCGCGTTCGGCGAGGCGCTCCAGCCGGCGCCGCAGCATCTGCCGGGGTGCCACCGACACCGGACGGCCGTCCATCCAGGCGTCCCCGTGGACCAGCGCGGCCCCCTCGATCCACGGCACCACGCGCAAGGTGTCCAGATCGGGGACGAGTTGGAGGTCGGGGTGGCCGTTGGCCCAGTTCGACAAGGGGAAGTCGACCGGGTTCATCAGGACGTCGGCCGCCAGGACGTACGAGCACATCTCGGCGCTGTGGCCGGCGACATGGTTCACGAAGTGGAGCGCGTCGAAGCGCTTGCCCGTCAGCTTCCCCCACATGTCGGGCAGCGCGAGGACGACGGTGTCGATGCTGCCCGCCTCGGCCTCGGCGCGCAGGGCCTCCAGAGTGAGCCGGCCCGAAGGAGCGGGCTGGGCGGGAGGGGCGGCCGCCATCAGATGATGTCCTGCATCTGCTGGATGTCACGCGCGGAGCTGGGCTGCGCCGGGATCTTGTGGGCGCGGCGGGCGAAGGGCCAGTAGACGGTCGCCAGCAGGAGCGCGCCGATCAGGGCGGCGGCGGCGTAGTTCAGGGTCGAGAAGGTGATGGGGCGGCTCTGCGGCAGGCAGAACAGGATCGTGCAGCAGGTCACCCAGATCACGGCGGTCCAGCCGACCGGCTTGCTCCAGCGGCCGAGGTTCCAGGGCCCGGGCACGAAGCGGTCCGGGTGCCGGAGCTTGAGGAAGACCGGAATGATGTAGGTCGGGGTGATGCCGACGACGCCGATGGCGGTGATCGCTCCGTACGCGGTGCTCGACCAGAGGGACGGCACGGTGACGGCGAAGCTCACGACGGCCGTCAGGCACACGGCCATGTACGGCACCATGGTGCGGCTGTGCACCTTGCGCCACATCCGGGAGAACGGCAGTTCGCCGTCCCGGCTGAAGGCGAACATCATGCGCGAGGCCGAGGTGTTGCCGGCCACCGCGCAGAAGAACATGGCACCGATGACGATCAGCAGCCCGACGGTCGCGCCGTTGGTGCCGAGCGAGTCGATGAGGATCTGCGCGGGCGGCACACCCGTGTCGCTGGCCTGGGTGGCGGCGTAGTCGTGGATGGAGAAGGTGAGGGAGCCGAGCAGGATGAACCCGCCGATCCAGGACCAGACGATGGCCCGGATGATGCCGCGCGGCGCCGAGACGGCGGCCTGCGTGGTCTCCTCGGAGAGGTGCGCGGAGGCGTCGTACCCGCCGAAGGTGTACATCGTCAGCAGCAGCCCTATGGCGCCGACATAGAAGGGGTTGCTGAAGCCCGTGTCGTTGACGAACTTGCCGAACACGAAGCTCGGCGACTGGTGGCTGTCCGGCAGGATCCACAGGCCGCCGGCGATCGCGGTGACGCCCACCAGGTGCCACCACACGCTCAGGTCGTTGAAGAACGCGGCCACGCGGACACCGCAGAGGTTGATCACGGCGACCGCGACCAGGATGATCGCGAGGATCAACAGGGTGGAGCCCGGGGTCGGTTCGATGCCGAAGCGCAGATTCAGGAACGCGCCGATGAACGCGGCGGCGCCGTAACTGCTGCCGGCGAGGCCGCCCAGCAGACCGAGCAGATTGACCCACCCGGTGTAGTAGCCCCAGCGGCGTCCGCCCAGCGTGCGCGCCATGTAGTACATCGCACCCGAGGTCGGGTACGCGCTGGTCACCTCGGCGAGCGCCATGCCGATGAACAGAACCATGCCTCCGGCGCCGACCCAGCCCCACATCATCACGGCGGGTCCGCCGGTGCCCATCCCGAAGCCGTACAGCGTCATGCAGCCGGTCAGGACCGAGATGACGCTGAAGCTGATCGAGAAGTTGCCGAACGCGCCCATGCGGCGGGCCAGTACGGGCTGGTAACCGAGTTCACGGAGCCGCTGCGCGTCTGGCGTGTCGGGCCGTGAGGACCTGGTGTCTGCGCTGGGAGACAAGGGACGTTCCTTTGCGTGTGTGTCCTAGGGGGCTCGTGTTATGAGTTGGTATCAGGAATTCTTTGTCAGGAGAACAGAGTTCTGGGCCCGGATCGATGACGATGTCGCCCGGACGGCGCGCTGCCGCCGCCGCGTGATCGATCCGGTGTGGTTTCCGGTGCTTCGTCCCTGGCGGTGTCGCGAGCGGTGTCGCGAGCGGTGTCGCGAGCGCTGTCGGCGGCGCTCAGGCACTGGGCCCGGCAGCGCGCGATCAGTTCGGCCAGTTGACCGGGCTGACCCGGCTGGCCCGGTCCGCCGTTGTCGGTGAGGCGGAACTGCCAGGGCCGGGGGGTGGCATGGCGTCCCATCGCCTCGAACACCCGCCCCGCCTCGGCGAATCGCTGCCCCGCCCACAGCGCGTGCGCCAAGTGGTTGAGGTCCTGGAGCGACCTGTCGTCGGGAGCGGTCAGGGCGAACCAGCCCTCGTAGGCGATCAGGGCGTCCTGGATCGCGTAACTGTTGAGCCAGTGCATGTCGAGCGTCTCGCGCGGCAGCCGCAGCCACCGTTCGACACGTACATACACCGGCAGCATCAACAGGGCTGCCGCGGCAGGCTGTTCGGCGCTGCTGAGCACCCAGCGCGCGAATCCGTCCGCCTGGCTGACGGCCCCGGGACCCGGCCGGCTGAGCCAGTACAGCATCATGCGGTGGTACGCCTCGCGGTTGTACGGGTCGAGTTCGTGCGCCCGCCGCAGCAGCCCCCAGGGGCCCGGCGGCAGCATCGGGTCGGGCGCGCGCATCCGGTGCTCGCCGACCTGCTGGTCCTCGTCCAGCACCGCCAGCGCGAGGAAGCAGATCCAGGGCACCGGATTGTCCGGCGCCTCGTCCACCGCCGTACGGCACGCGGCCAGCGCCGTGTGCCAGAGCGCCTCCGCCGTCCCGTGCCGGGCGCGGCCGGCCCGTAACGCGCGCTCCACCGAGACCCGGGCCCGCATCACCGAGGCGTCCGGCCCCGGCTCGTCGGCGGCCCAGGCCTCGACCACGTCGGACCCGGCGGCCGCCGCCCCGAGCACCTGGCTGCGGTACGTCCAGCGCGACCGGTCACGCGAGACGTCGGTATCGGCCAGCAGACTCCGCATCGCCATCCACCGTCCGGAGGCGACCTCTTCAAGTACCACGTACAGCTCGGTGTCGGCGCCCGCCGGCCGCATCACGGGGCGCCACTCGGACTCGCCCATGATCAGCTCCTTGTGGGGCCGGGTAGGTGCGCCTCTTCGTGCGTGTGGGTGTGCACTGTGTCCTCAGGCATGGGTAACAGCCAACTCCGGTAGGGGAGTTGGCGGCACCGTCGCGGTACTCAGACGGGGGGCGGGCTCGTACTCACCCGATGGGCGGGGTGTACGACCGGCCGATCCGGCGGATCTCCTCCAGCGGATAGGGGATCCCCCGGCCCTTGTCCAGGATTCCCCCGTAGAAGTCCGAGAACAGCGCGGCGAGCGGTGCGTGGCGGGTCAGGATCGCCCTGGCCGCCTCCGGGACGTTCCCGGAGACCGGGGAGGTCTTCGGGGGGCTCTGGCCTTCGGCGCACGCGTGCATGAACGCGCCGCGTTCCTGTCTGCCGTATCCGTACACCGCGGTGACCAGCCAGTTCACCAGCCAACTGATGGTGTAGCAGCGGTCGTACGTCTGGTGCTCATCGAAGAAGTCGGCCTCGGCGCGCGAGAGTTCGAAGCGGGACGAGATGGCGAGGCCGAAGTCGGTGAAGTAGAGGCGGTGTCCGTCGGTGAGGATGTTCTCGAAGTGGGCGTCGAAGTGCAGGAGCCCACGGGCGTTCATGAAGGCGGTTCCGGCCGCCAACTCCCGCTCCACCATGGCGATGGCCCGGTCCGCGTGCTCTCCGTCCGCGGTCGCTCCCGTCCCCACCTGAGTGCCCAGCCACTGGTGCAGGTTCTGCGGGATGTACTCCAGGAACAGCACGACGCAGGCCGACGCCTGCCGGAGCGCCTCGATCCGGCCGCGTACCGCCGATTCGCCGCCCCCGTGCGCCACGATCCGCTCCACGTCGGTCAGTTCGGCGGGCAGCGGCAGCGTCAGGTCGGGCAGCACCCGCCAGTGGTACATCAGCGGGAAGCCCTCGTGGCCGCCGCCGAGCACCCAGTTGGTCGTCATGGTGTACGCCGCCAGCTCCCGCCAGACGCCGAAACTCGGTCCTCCGACGCCGTACTGGTACACGGGGGGCAGCCCGAACACATTCGCGGTGGAACGGTAGTTGGCCGCCTCCCGCTCCAGATCGGTGAGGACCACCTGCTTCACGAAGACGGGGGTTCCCCCGACGTCCAGCAGCGCCGACTTCCCGCCGATCCCGGTGCCGAGCGGCGCCGCCCCGTCCACCAGCTCGCGCAGCGCGCGGTCGCCGTACAGGGCCAGGGTGGTGGAGACATCACTGTGAACGGCCCGGCGCGCGTCGCGCGACGCCGGGTCCGGGGTCTCAGGCAGGGCGAACACTCCCGTAGATCGGCATGTAGTAGATCGACTCCTCGCGGACGCTCGCGCCCGGCTTGGGCGCGTGGATCATCATGCCGTCGCCGATGTAGATGCCGACATGGCTGATGTCGTCGTAGAAGAAGACCAGGTCGCCGGGGCGCAGATCGTCCGTCGCGATACGCGTGCCGACCTTCACCTGGTCCCAGGTGGTACGCGGCAGGGACACGCCCGCCGCCCGCCAGGCGGCCTGGGTCAGGCCCGAGCAGTCGTACGAGCTGGGGCCCGTCGCGCCCCAGACGTACGGTTTGCCGAGCTGTGCGCGCGCGAAGGCGAGGACCTTGCCGGCCTTGGTGGAGCTGCCGGCCGACGTACCGGACCCGGAGCCCGACCCGGTGCCCGTGCCCGACCCGGTACCTGTGCCGCCGCCGCTCGTCGACGGCGGGGTGTCCTGCTGCTTCGCCCGCTCCGCCTTGGCCTTCGCCTCGGCCTTGCGCTTGGCCTCGGCCTCCTTCTGGCGGTCCAGCTCGGCCAGCCGGGCCTTCTCGGCGGCCGTCAGCTTCGACAGCAGCGTGCGCGCCTCGCCGAGCTTGTCCTGCACGTTCTTCTTGCTCGACCGCAGCTCGGCCTGGGAGGTGGTGAGCGCCGCCAGGCTCTTCGTCGCCTCGGCGCGCTTCTTGCCCGCGGCGGCCTGCTGCTTCTGGAACGCGGAGATGTCACTGTTCTGGTGGTGCGTCAGCCGGTCCATCAGCTCGACCTGCTCGAAGTACGCCTCGGGGCTGTCGGAGAACATCAGGGCGGCGGTCGGGGTCACGGCGCCCTCGCGGTACTGCTCTGCCGCGTACATGCCGAGCGTACGGCGCGCGGCGTTCAGCTTGTCGGTGCGTCTCGCGACGTCGTCGAGCACCGCGTCGACGGTCTTCTTCTGCTTGTCCGTCGACTCCTTCGCCTGGTTGTACTTCTCGGTCGCCGTACCCGCCTGGCGGTACAGGGCGTCGACCTTCTTCTGCACCTCGGCCACCGACTGCTTCGGCTTGGTGGGCGCGGCGCCCGCGCTCTGCGTGGAGAGCAGCGTGACGGAGGCGAGCGCGAGGGTGGTGAAACCGACAGCGGGGGAGTTGGACCGTAGGCCGCTGAGGGTGCGCGGTTTGCGATGCGATGCCACGATCGGCATCTCCTTCCATGGACCGCCTGCCGGCCGCTCGGGCGGTGCGCTGCCGGGGGTACGGCGTCGGAGTGCGGCGTCGGGACGCGCCGTAGGGGCGCGTCGTCGCCTGATCGAGCAACTTAGTCACACGGTGGTGCTGCTGTGAAGGTTGATGCGCGATATGCCCGATACATTTTCGTTACCTTCGCGTATGGAGAACGTGATCTCACTCTCGGTGACCGGGAGGCGGGATTCGGCTGGGCGGGCGCGGGCTGTCGGTGCGGCGGCCTAAACTTCGTAAGCGATGAGCAGCCTCTTTGACGACAAGTTCCTGGCGGACCTCCAGCCCCCCGACGGCGACGAGCCCCCGCCGCCGCCCGAGGACACCGAGCCCGAGCAGGTGCCCGACGACCTCTTCCAGGGAGCGTTCCACGTGCCCGCGGCCAGGGATCCGTACCACCGCGACGGCGCCCCGCGCACCGTCGTGAACACGGCGGCGCTGCTCGAAGGGCTGAACGACGAGCAGCGCGCCGCCGTCGTGCACACCGGATCGCCCCTGCTCATCGTGGCCGGGGCCGGGTCCGGCAAGACGCGTGTGCTGACGCACCGGATCGCTCATCTGCTGGGCAGCCGGCGGGTGCACCCCGGGGAGATCCTGGCGATCACCTTCACCAACAAGGCCGCCGGCGAGATGAAGGAGCGCGTCGAGGAGCTGGTCGGCCCGCGCGCCAACGCCATGTGGGTGATGACCTTCCACAGCGCCTGCGTGCGGATCCTGCGCCGTGAGTCGAAGAGGCTCGGGTTCACGTCGTCGTTCTCGATCTACGACGCGGCCGACTCCAAGCGGCTGATGGCGCTGGTCTGCCGTGACCTCGATCTCGACCCCAAGCGTCACCCTCCGAAGGCGTTCAGCGCGAAGATCTCGAATCTGAAGAACGAGCTGATCGACGAGGAGACCTTCGCGGGTCAGGCCGCCGACGGCTTCGAGAAGACGCTCGCCGAGGCGTACCGGATGTACCAGTCGCGGCTGCGCGAGGCCAACGCGCTGGACTTTGACGACATCATCATGACCACCGTCCACCTGCTCCAGGCCTTCCCGGACGTCGCCGAGCACTACCGGCGGCGCTTCCGGCACGTCCTGGTGGACGAGTACCAGGACACCAACCACGCCCAGTACACGCTGGTGCGCGAGCTGGTCGGCCCCTCGGGCGAAGGCGACGACCCGGCCGAGCTGTGTGTCGTCGGTGACGCCGACCAGTCGATCTACGCGTTCCGGGGCGCCACGATCCGTAACATCCTCCAGTTCGAGGAGGACTACCCGAACGCGACGACGATCCTGCTGGAGCAGAACTACCGCTCCACACAGACCATCCTCAGCGCGGCCAACGCGGTCATCGAGCGCAACGAGAGCCGCCGCCCGAAGAACCTGTGGACCAACGCGGGAGCCGGCGCGCAGATCGTCGGCTACGTCGCCGACACCGAGCACGACGAGGCGCAGTTCATCGCCGAGGAGATCGACCGGCTGACGGACACGGGCGACGCCAAGGCGGGCGACGTCGCGATCTTCTACCGTACGAACGCGCAGTCCCGTGTCTTCGAAGAGATCTTCATCCGGGTCGGCCTGCCGTACAAGGTCGTCGGCGGCGTGCGCTTCTACGAGCGCAAGGAGGTCCGCGACGTGCTGGCCTACCTCCGGGTGCTGGCCAACCCCGAGGACACCGTCCCGCTGCGCCGGATCCTCAATGTGCCCAAGCGCGGCATCGGCGACCGCGCCGAGGCGATGATCGACGCACTGGCGGCGCGCGAGAGGATCACCTTCCCGCAGGCGCTGCGGCGCGTGGACGAGGCGTACGGCATGGCGGCGCGCTCCACCAATGCCGTCAGGCGCTTCAACACGCTGATGGAGGAGCTGCGCACGATCGTCGAGTCGGGGGCCGGCCCGGCGACGGTCCTGGAGGCGGTGCTCGAACAGACCGGGTATCTGGCGGAGCTTCAGGCGTCGACGGACCCGCAGGACGAGACGCGCATCGAGAACTTGCAGGAACTGGCGGCGGTGGCGCTGGAGTTCGAACAGGATCGCTTGCAGGCGGAGAACGCGCGGGCCGAGAACGCGCAGGGTGACGGTGACGGTGGCGCTGCTGCCGATGGCGGGGCTGATGACGGTGGCGCCGCTGCCGACGACCCTGCCGCCGCTGCCGGTGCGACGACCGGCACGCTCGCCGAGTTCCTGGAGCGCGTCGCGCTCGTCGCCGACTCCGACCAGATCCCCGACGAGGACGAGGACGGCTCCGGCGTCATCACGCTGATGACGCTGCACACGGCCAAGGGCCTTGAGTTCCCTGTGGTGTTCCTGACGGGCCTTGAGGACGGTGTGTTCCCGCACATGCGGGCCCTCGGACAGGTGAAGGAGCTGGAGGAGGAGCGGCGGCTCGCGTACGTGGGGATCACGCGCGCCCGTGAGCGGCTCTATCTGACGCGCTCGGCGATGCGGAGCGCGTGGGGGCAGCCCTCGTACAACCCGCCGTCGCGGTTCCTGGAGGAGATCCCGGGGCAGCACCTGGACTGGAAGCGGACCGGGGCGCAGATCCCGGCGGGGCCGACGTCGAGCGTGTCGTCGTCGCTGTCGTCGTCCCGCTCGCGCGGCGCTTCGGGTTTCGCCACGCGGCGTACGACGGATCAGCCGGTGATCTCGCTGACGGTGGGCGACCGGGTCACGCACGACCAGTTCGGCCTCGGCACGGTCGTGACCGTGACGGGGACGGGCGCCGACGCGCAGGCGACGATCGACTTCGGGGACGAGAAGCCGAAGCGGCTGCTGCTGCGGTACGCGCCGGTCCAGAAGCTGTAGCGGGGCGGGCCGGGCGGCGGGTGGCCGGGCGGGCCGGCCGCCCGGTGCTACTCGGGGTTGAGGCCGTGGCTGCGCAGCCACGGCAGCGGGTCGATCGCCGCGCCGGCGTTCGGCCGTACCTCGAAGTGCATGTGCGGGCCCGTGGAGTTGCCCGAGTTGCCGGAGTAGGCGATGACGTCACCGGCCTTGACCGAACCCGACCGGATCTTGGTGCTGCTGAGGTGGCAGTACCAGGTCTCGGTGCCGTCGGGGGAGGTCACGATGGCCATGTTGCCGTAGGCGCTGTTCCACTGGGTGCGTACGGTGCCGTCGGTCGCCGCCATCACCGGGGTGCCGTACGAGACGGGGAAGTCGATGCCGGTGTGCACGGACATCCAGTTGACCCCGGCCTGGCCGAAGTAGGCGCTGAGACCGTGCTGTTTGACGGGGAGGACGAACTTCGGCCGCAGGGCCTCTTTGCGGGCGGCTTCCGCCTCGCGTTTCTTCTTCTCCGCCTCCTGCCGCTCCTTCAGGTCGATGCGCTCCTGGGTACGGCTGGCGCGGTCGCCGAAGTCGCGCGCGTCGGCGCTGAGGGCTTCGAGCTGGGTGTCCATCTTGTTGTTGGCGGCGACGGCCTTCACCGAACCCGGGTCGGCAGCCGCCGTGGTGTTCGTGTCGTCCTGGGTGTCCTCGCCACCGCTGAGCCCGCCGACGGACGCGGCGGCGATCCCGGCGACGCCCATCACACAGGCGGACGGCACGGCGATGGTGAGGAGCGCGGAGCGCCTGGCGGGCGTACGGCGGCGGCCGCGGCCG
>NZ_JTHL01000001.1:5849664-5852711 GCF_000818195.1 Streptomyces sp. 150FB
GCGCGGGGCGCCTCGTCGGGCGGGGCGAGCGTCGACATGGTCGTCGTCTCGGCCAGATGGATCGAATCGGGGTCGTTCGCCGGGTCGTCCGGGGCGTCGGGTTCGGCGTCGGGCTCGTCGTGGCCGGCGGCGTAGCCCTCGTACGCACCGTGGTGGTCCACGGCCTCGTGGGCCTCGGGGGTCTCCTGCGCCGCGTGAGGCTCCTGGACGGCCTCCTGTACGTAGGTGGCGTCACCCGTGCCGTATGCGCCGTACCCGGAAGCCGTGTCCTGCGTCGCGTTCCAGGCGGTGGCGTCGAACGCGCCGCTGTCGAAGGAGGGCGCCGTCCACTGGGCGGTGGCCTCGTACCCGTACGGCTGGGACTGGAACTGTGTCGCGTCGAACTGGGCGGTCGGGGGGTGGCCGGGTGTGTCGTAACCGAACTGGCCGCTGTCGAACTGATGTGCCTGGTCCGGTTGACCTGTCTGGGCTGTCCCGGCTGTCGGGTCCTGCTGGTTCCAGGCGGTCGCGTCCCACTGGCCCGAGGTGTCGCCGGGCTGCTGCTGGTAGGCGGCGGCGTTGCCCGCCGCGTCGACGGTGGGCCACTGGCCGCTCACGTCGTACTGGCCGTACTGCTGCTGTCCGTACCCGGGCACGGCGTACGCGTCGTAACCGGCCGTCTGGTGCTGGACCTGCTGTGCCCCGGTGTCCCACTGGGTGTTGTCGTACTGGCCGCTGTGACCCGCTTCGTAGGTGCCGGGAAGGTCCCCGAAGAGCGGATCGATGTCGAAACTACCTGTGGCGTTGCCGTCGTGCGCGGCGTACCCGGCGTGGGTGTGCTGGTCGTTCACCAACTTCTCTCTCGCCTCGGCAGCAGGACCAGGGTCTGAGGCCCGGTCCCAACGCGGGGGGACCTCAGAGGAAAGCAGTGGCCGCGACTGTACCCGGCGGTATGGGACGGCGACAATCTTCGGCGGGTTCCGGGCGCCGTGGAAACGGGCATTCGGCCGTGTTTCGGGGGACCACGGGCGCAGCCTTGGTGCTGCGTTCGAAATGCGTTCGACGCGTGAGGCGGGTGCGTCGGACTCCGGAGGGTCGTGAATCCGGCTCCGGAGATACGGGAACACCTGTGATTTCCCCCTCCCGGTCGTCCGTGAAACGACAGGGTGCGGGATGCTGTGGATAACGTTCGTTCACTACTCCGGGTCCGAAGGGCACGGGGGCCCGTTGCCAATGACGGCGTAGTCGGTAGGTGGAGGCAGTGATGGGTGTGACCGGTCCGATCCGTGTGGTAGTGGCCAAGCCAGGACTCGACGGTCATGATCGCGGGGCCAAGGTGATCGCGCGTGCGCTGCGCGACGCCGGTATGGAGGTCATTTACACCGGCCTCCACCAGACCCCGGAACAGATCGTGGACACCGCGATCCAGGAGGACGCCGACGCGATCGGACTGTCCATCCTCTCCGGTGCGCACAACACGCTTTTCGCGAAGGTGATCGACCTTCTGAAGGAGCGGGACGCCGCGGACATCAAGGTCTTCGGCGGCGGCATCATCCCGGAGGCGGACATCGCTCCGCTGAAGGAGAAGGGCGTCGCCGAGATCTTCACCCCCGGCGCGACGACCACCTCGATCGTCGACTGGGTGAACGCGAACGTCCGCCAGCCGGCGGGTGCTTGACGGCAGGCGACCGGCGCCCGCCGTCGGCCGGGCGGTGGACGGTCAGCCCTCCGTCCCCGCTGGTTCGGCGAGTTCCGCCAGCATCGCCGCGCGCAGCCGCAGCGTGGAGACCAGCCGCTGGAAGGCCTCGGACCAGTACCCGCCGGCGCCGGGTGCGGCGTCCTGCGCCTCGTCCGGTAGCGCGGTGAGGAGTTCGAGACGGCTCGCCTCGGCGGGGTCGAGGCACCGTTCGGCCAGGCCCATCACCCCGCTGAAGCTCCACGGGTAACTCCCGGCGTCCCTGGCGATGTCGAGCGCGTCGACGACGGCGCGGCCGAGCGGCTCCGCCCAGGGCACCACACAGACGGCGAGGAGCTGGAACGCCTCCGACAGGCCGTGGGCCGCTATGAAACCGGCCACCCACTCGGCCCGTTCGGCCGAAGGAAGCGTCGCGAGGAGCTTCGCCCGCTCGGCCAGGGAGGACGCGCCGGGGCCGGTCGCCGGGGAGGCCGTGGGCGCGCCGAGCAGCGCACGCGACCACCGCGCGTCCCGCTGCCGCACCGCCGCCCTGCACCACGCCGCGTGCAGTTCGTCCCGCCAGCCGTCGAGGACCGGCAGTGCGACGATCTCCTCGGGCGGACGTCCGCCGAGCCGCGGCCCCCAGGTCGACAGCGGGGCGGCCTCCACCAACTGGCCGAGCCACCACGAGCGTTCACCACGGCCGCTGGGCGGGGCCGGCACCACTCCGTCACGCTGCATGTCGGCGTCGCACTCGTGGGGCGCCTCCACCGTCACCGTGGCGTCCAGGCCGCCGTCGCCCGTACGGTCCAGGCTCACGCAGGTGGCGGCGCGGGCCGCCATCCGCCCGGCGAGCGCCGAGTACGGCAGCGCGGAGAGCAACTCAGCGGCGGTGGACCGCACATTGCGGCTGCGGTCGGACAACGCCGCCTCCAGGAAAGGCTCGTCCGTCGCCGACAGCCCGTCGCGCAGCGAGTCGAGGAACATCAGCCGGTCCTCGGCGCGCTCGGTGGACCAGGTGGTGGCCAGCATCGCCAGCGCCTCCTGGCTGTCCCTGGCGCGTACGGCGGAGAGCAGCGCGACCCGCTCGGCGAAAAGACCCTCCTCCCACAGCCGTTTGGTCCCCTCCGCGTCCGTGGCCGCGGGCAGCACGGACCCCCCGCCGGAACCGCCGCGCAACGCGAACTTCCAGTCCGGGTTGAACCGCGCCAGCCAGAGCCCGCGCGGCCCGGCGAACGTCAGTGCGGCGGGCCGCAGATCGGTACGCGCGCGGGCCGCGTCGAGCAGCGCGGGCAGGGCCGAGACGGGCGCGCGGTAGCCCCGTCCGTTGGCCGCGGCGAGCCACTGCGGGAGCAACTCGGGGAGGTCCGGCGCCGTACCGCGCCTGCCTCCG
>NZ_JTHL01000001.1:5852736-5863352 GCF_000818195.1 Streptomyces sp. 150FB
GGGCCGCGGGACCGGGGATCGCGGCGGCCGGCGCGGGCAGCAGGCCTGCCCTGCGCCGTACGGTGTGCAGCGCGGCGGCGTCCAGCAGCGCCACCGGCGCCTGCCTGCCCGGGGTCATCAGGTCCGCCGGCGGGTTCCGGCGGTCCGTGCCGAGCAGCGCCGAGGTGACGAGCGCCTCCCAGGCTGTCGCCGTGGGGTTCGTGGTGCCGGCCGGGGTGGTGGTTGTGGTGCTGGTGCTGGTGCTGGTCATCGGGGGCCTCCGTAGATATACGGGCGCGGGCGCGGATTCCGGTTCTGCTTCAGACGAGGGAGACGGTCCCCGGCGCGTCCGGCGACCAGGCTGCCAGCGGGTTGAAGCCCCGGTGACCGCACTCGCCGAAGACCGTGACCGGGCCGCCGCCGGAGAGCGCGGCGAGCTTCCACAGCCCGGAGCGCTGGGCGGCGGCAGCCGTGACGGGCAGCGCCGAGGTGCCGTCGGCGTCGGCCACCTGCCACCCCTCCCCGGCCCGTGGCACGGGTATGACATCGCCGAGCGTCACGGGCCAGGAGTCGAGCCACGGGTCGTCCCTGAGCGCCCTGCCGTACGCCTCGACGGCGTCGGCCACGGACCCGCCGGGCGGCGGGCTGTCGACAGGCAGCGGAGCGCCCAACTGCCCGGCCCAGTCGGCCCTGAGCTGGCCGGCGCCCGCGTGCGGCACGATCTCGGCGTCCACCGTCTGCCCCACCGGCAGGGCGAGCTGCGGCGACCGGCCGGCCGCGCCGAACGCGAGTACCAGCGCGGTGCGCCCCGAGTCCCGCCCGTACAACCAGGCGCGCCTGGTGAGGAGTTTGCCGTCCGTGGTGTCGTACTGCGCGAGGATCAGCCAGTGGTCCCTGACCGGTGTTCCGGTGGCGGACGAGGGCAGCCCGACCCGGGTGCGGACCGTCGTCGCCAGCGGCTCCGGCAGCCGGTCGACGCCCAGCCAGGCCTGGTCCAGCAGGTGCAGCAGCGCCGACTCCTCCAGCAGCCGCACCGGCCAGTTCGGACCCGAGCCCGGTATCGCCCCCAACTCCCGCACCCGGCCCGCCAGTCCGGGGGCCTGGGCGTCGACCATGCGGGCCGCCGTCTCCTCCCACAGTCCGTACCCCGACTGCTCGGCCGTCGCGAGACCGCCGCGCAGCAGATCCGTCAGCCGCTGCTCAAGCTCCGTGGCACCGGCGGTGATCCGGGTGCTCCTGCGCTCGGCCCTGCGTCTGGCCGCCTCAGGATCCGCCGTCTTCGCCGGCCCTTCCCCGGCCGCCGCTTCCGGCCGTTCCTTGCTCTCGACGCGCTTGCGCCGCTTGCCGAGCCACTCTCCGGCCCAGTCCGGCACCTCGGCCGACGCAGCGACCGACCCGTCGTCCGCCGCCCAGAGCAGCAGCAGACCCAGCGCGTGCTTGCAGGGGAACTTCCTGCTCGGGCACGTGCAGGTGTAGGCGGGGCCCATGGTGTCGACCACTGTGCGGTACGGCTTGGAGCCGCTGCCCTGGCACAGGCCCCACACGGCGCCCTCGTCACCGCTGCCCGCCTCCGACCACGACCCCGCCGCGCTCAGCTTGCTGCCCGCCTTGCTCGAAGCGGCGTCAGGAGAGAGTCCCAGCACCTGTTCCGCCGTCCAGCGCACCCCCGCTTTATTCATGCCACCGACGGTAGAACCCCCCACTGACAACCGCCCTGAGCTGCGGTGATCCACGGCCCGACGGTGATTGTCAGTGGCGTGGTGCACGGTGGGACACACATCCGGCGAGAAGTTCTGGGGGATCCATGACCGTGCCCGAAAACACTGGCGCCGAGGTACTGCGTCCGCACGCGGAGAACGCGTTCGCCGACGAGCTGAAGGCACTCGCGGCCTCCGACGACAGGCCCAGGCCCGCCCGCTGGCAGCTCTCGCCGTGGGCCGTCGCCACCTATCTGCTCGGCGGCACCCTGCCGGACGGGACGGTGATCACGCCGAAGTACGTCGGCCCGCGCCGGATCGTCGAGGTCGCCGTCACCACACTCGCGACCGACCGGGCGCTGCTGCTCCTCGGCGTGCCGGGAACGGCGAAGACCTGGGTGTCCGAGCATCTCGCCGCCGCGGTCAGCGGCGACTCGACCCTGCTGGTGCAGGGGACGGCCGGCACGCCCGAGGAGGCGATCCGCTACGGCTGGAACTACGCGCAGCTCCTCGCCCACGGCCCGAGCCGCGACGCGCTGGTGCCGAGCCCGATGATGCGGGCGATGTCCGAGGGCATGACGGCGCGGGTCGAGGAGCTGACCCGTATCCCCGCCGACGTGCAGGACTCGCTCATCACGATCCTCTCCGAGAAGACCCTGCCCATCCCCGAGCTGGGGGAGGAGGTCCAGGCCGTCGGCGGGTTCAATGTGATCGCCACGGCCAACGACCGCGACCGGGGTGTCAACGACCTGTCGAGCGCGCTGCGTCGGCGCTTCAACACCGTCGTACTGCCGCTGCCCGCGACACCCGAGGCCGAGGTCGACATCGTCTCGCGGCGCGTCGACCAGATCGGACGCTCGCTCTCGCTGCCCACAGGGCCTGAAGGCATCGACGAGATCCGACGGGTCGTCACCGTCTTCCGTGAACTGCGCGACGGCGTCACGGCCGACGGGCGTACGAAGCTCAAGTCCCCGTCCGCCACGCTGTCCACGGCCGAGGCGATCTCGGTCGTCACCAACGGCCTCGCCCTCGCCGCCCACTTCGGGGACGGCGTGCTGCGCCCCGGCGATGTGGCCGCGGGCATCCTCGGCGCCGTCGTACGCGATCCGGCGGCGGACCGGGCGATCTGGCAGGAGTACGTCGAGACGGTCGTCCGCGAGCGGGACGGCTGGAAGGACTTCTACCGTGCCTGCCGTGAGGTGAGCGCGTGAGCGGGTCCACAGCCGGACCGCTGCTGCTGGGCGTCAGGCACCACGGCCCCGGCTCGGCCCGGGGCGTGGGGCGGGCCCTCGAAGCTGCGGCGCCCGGCGTCGTACTCGTCGAGGGCCCGCCCGAGGGCGACGCGCTGCTGCCGCTCGCCGCCGACGAGACGATGCGCCCGCCCGTGGCGCTCCTCGCCCACGCCGTGGACGACCCGGCGCGCGCGGCGTTCTGGCCGCTGGCCGAGTTCTCGCCGGAGTGGGTCGCGATCCGCTGGGCGCTCGACCACGGCGTACCGGTCCGCTTCATCGACCTGCCGGCCGCGCACTCCCTGGCGCTCGCCGCCGAAGAAGAGGCAGAAGCAGCAGAACAGCCAGAAGCAGGGGAAGAGGCAGAAGGGGAGGACGCCGCCGAGGACAGCGGTGACGACGGTGCCGGCCTGCGTATCGACCCCATCGCCGAACTCGCCGCGGCCGCCGGATACGACGACCCCGAGCGCTGGTGGGAGGACGCCGTCGAGCACCAGGGCGCGGGCGGGGCCGCCGACCCCTTCGCGCCGTTCGAGGCGGTCGCCGAGGCGATGGCGGCGCTGCGCGAGGAGTTCGGCGACGGCGGGCACCGCAGGGACCTCGTGCGGGAGGCCCATATGCGCCTTCAGCTCCGGGCCGCGCGCAAGGAGTTCGGGGACGACGCGGTCGCCGTCGTCTGCGGCGCCTGGCATGTGCCCGCGCTGACGGAGAAGACCACCGCCACCGCCGACCGCGCCCTGCTCAAGGGGCTGCCCAAGGTCAGGACGGAGCTGACCTGGGTGCCCTGGACCCACCGCAGGCTGGCCCGGCACAGCGGCTACGGCGCAGGCGTCGACTCACCCGGCTGGTACGCGCACCTCTTCGGCGCGAAGGACCGCCCGGTGGAGCGCTGGCTGACCAAGGTCGCCGGGCTGATGCGCGACGACGACAGGTTCGTCTCCTCCGCACATGTCATCGAGGCGGTACGGCTCGCCCAGACCCTCGCCGTGATGCGCGGCCGCCCGCTGGCCGGTCTCACCGAGACGACCGACGCGATCAGGGCCGTGATGTGCGACGGCTCCGACGTGCCGCTCGACCTCATCAGGGACCGGCTCATCGTCGGCGATGTACTCGGCGAGGTCCCGGACGGCGCGCCCGCCGTGCCGCTCCAGCGCGATCTCACCCGGCTCCAGCGCTCCCTGCGCCTCAAGCCGGAGGTGCTGGAGCGCGATCTCGACCTCGACCTCCGTAAGGAGATGGACGCCGAACGCAGCAAGCTGCTGCACCGGCTGCGGCTGCTCGCCATCGGCTGGGGCGAGCCGGCTGCGGGCCGCGGAAGCACCGGCACCTTCCGGGAGACCTGGCGGCTTGGCTGGGAGCCCGAGCTGTACGTACGGGTGGCCGAGGCCGGCGTCTGGGGCACCACGGTGCTCGCGGCGGCCACCGCGAAGGCCGAGGCGCGGGCCGTGTCGGCGACCGCCCTCGTCGAGGTGACGGCACTGGCCGAGCGCTGTCTGCTCGCCGACCTGCCGGACGCGCTGCCCGTGGTCATGCGCGCGCTGGCCGACCGCGCGGCGCTGGACGCCGACGTCGGCCACCTCGCCCAGGCGCTGCCCGCACTGGCCCGTTCGCTGCGCTACGGCGACGCGCGGTCCACCGACACCTCGGCCCTCGGGGAGGTGGCCGCCGGGCTCGCCGACCGGATCTGTGTGGCGCTGCCGCCGGCCTGCGCGGGCCTCGACGGCAACGGGGCCGACGAGATGCGCGGCCATCTCGACGCCGTCCACACCGCGATGGGCCTGCTGTCCGACGGCGCTGGGGAGACCGAGGGCGAGCGGGCGGCGCGCTGGGGCGCCGTCCTGCACAAGCTCGCCGAGCGGGACCCGGTCCCCGGAGTCATCCGGGGGCGCGCGGCGCGGCTGCTGCTGGACGACGGGCGGCTCGCCGAGGACGAGGCGGCGCGGTTCATGGGGCTCGCGCTCTCGCCGGGCACCGCGCCGACCGACGCCGCCGCCTGGATCGAGGGTTTCGTGGGCGGCGCCTCGGGCGGCGGCATGCTCCTGGTCCACGACGAACGCCTGCTCGGTCTGCTCGACGCCTGGCTGACATCGGTGAGCGCCGACGCGTTCACCGATGTGCTCCCGCTGCTGCGCCGCACCTTCTCCGCGTACGAGCCGGGCGTCCGCCGCACCCTGGGCGAGCTGGCCAGACGCGGGAACGGGCGCGCACCCGAAGACCGGGCGCCGGGCGCCGCGCCCACGGAGCCCGCGCTTCCCGGCTTCGGCCCCGGCCTGGACGCGGCACGGGCGGACGCGGTCCTCCCCGTCGTACGGCTCCTGCTCGGCACGGACACGACAGTCGACTTCGCGGAGGTGGCCCGATGACCACGGCCAGGACGGACAGCACCACCGGTACGGACAGCACGACCGGTACGGCCGGCGGCACCGACGAGCGGCTGCGGCGCTGGCGCATGGTGCTCGGCGGACAGGGCGCCGACGGCACCGGCTGCGCGATCTCCGGCCGCGACGCCGCCATGGACGGCGCGCTGGCCGCCCTGTACGGCTCGGGCAACGGCGGCGGAAGCGGCGGGCGGGGCCGCGACCGCTCCGCCGGGCTCGGCGCCTCGGCGCCGTCCGTCGCCCGCTGGCTCGGCGACATCCGTACGTACTTCCCCAGCTCCGTCGTCCAGGTCATGCAGCGGGACGCCATCGACCGCCTCGGGCTCTCCACGCTGCTGCTGGAACCCGAGATGCTGGAGGCGGTCGAAGCCGACGTCCACCTGGTCGGGACGCTCCTCTCGCTCAACAAGGCCATGCCCGAGACCACCAAGGAGACCGCCCGCGTCGTCGTACGCAAGGTGGTCGCCGACATCGAGAAGCGGCTCGCGACCCGCACCCGCGCCACCCTGACCGGCGCCCTCGACCGGTCGGCCCGTATCAACCGGCCGCGCCACCGGGACATCGACTGGGACCGCACGATCCGGGCCAACCTCAAGAACTACCTGCCGGAGCACGGCACGGTGGTCCCCGAGCGCCTCATCGGATACGGCAGGGCCTCGCAGTCGGTGAAGAAGGAGGTCGTCCTCTGCATCGACCAGTCGGGATCGATGGCCGCCTCCGTCGTCTACGCCTCCGTCTTCGGCGCCGTCCTCGCCTCCATGCGCTCCATCGCCACCCGCCTTGTCGTCTTCGACACCGCGGTGGTCGACCTGACCGACCAGCTCGACGACCCGGTGGACGTCCTCTTCGGCACCCAGCTCGGCGGCGGCACCGACATCAACCGCGCCCTCGCCTACTGCCAGTCGCAGATAACCCGCCCCGCCGACACCGTCGTGGTCCTGATCAGCGACCTCTACGAGGGCGGCATCCGGGACGAGATGCTGAAGAGGGTCGCGGCGATGAAGGCGTCGGGAGTGCAGTTCGTCGCGCTGCTCGCACTGTCCGACGAGGGTGCGCCCGCGTACGACCGTGAGCACGCGGCGGCGCTCGCCGAACTCGGCGCCCCGGCCTTCGCCTGCACGCCCGACCTGTTCCCCGACGTGATGGCGGCGGCGATCGAGAAGCGCCCGCTGCCCGTACCCGACGAGGCGGCCCGGCTGTGACAGGTATCACCGCCCGTGTGTGATCTGTGATTTAGGGACCCAACCCCCACGGGGATAACCTGCGAGACGGACATGCCGCGTATCCGGACAGCGTGTACGCCTCCCTCAGTGACAGAGCGGTCACGTTGCCCATCGCGGCACGCCCACGCAGACGACATAGAACCCCGCGATCGCAGGCTGCGGTTTTTAGTAGACAAGGGACGGACACACGCGTGGACCTGTTCGAGTACCAGGCGAGGGACCTCTTCGCCAAGCACGGTGTACCGGTGCTGGCCGGTGAAGTCATCGATACGCCTGAGGCGGCCCGCGAGGTGACCACGCGTCTCGGCGGCAAGGCTGTCGTCAAGGCGCAGGTCAAGGTCGGCGGCCGTGGCAAGGCGGGCGGCGTCAAGCTGGCCTCCGACCCGGCGGACGCCGTCGAGAAGGCCGGCCAGATTCTGGGCATGGACATCAAGGGCCACACGGTCCACAAGGTGATGCTGGCCGAGACCGCCGACATCGCGGAGGAGTACTACGTCTCCTTCCTGCTCGACCGCACCAACCGCACCTTCCTCGCCATGGCGTCCGTGGAGGGCGGCGTGGAGATCGAGGTCGTCGCCGAGGAGAACCCCGAAGCGCTGGCCAAGATCCCGGTCGACGCCCACGAGGGCTGCACGCCCGAGAAGGCCGCCGAGATCGTCGCCGCCGCGAAGTTCCCGGCCGAGATCGCCGACCAGGTCGCCGACGTCCTGCAGAAGCTGTGGACGGTCTTCATCAAGGAAGACGCCCTCCTTGTCGAGGTCAACCCCCTGGTCAAGTCCGGTGCGGGCAAGATCATCGCGCTGGACGGCAAGGTCTCGCTCGACGAGAACGCCGACTTCCGCCAGCCGGACCACGCGGCGCTTGAGGACAAGGCGGCTGCCAACCCGCTGGAGGCCGCGGCCAAGGCCAAGAACCTCAACTACGTCAAGCTCGACGGCGAGGTCGGCATCATCGGCAACGGCGCCGGTCTGGTCATGTCGACCCTGGACGTCGTCGCGTACGCCGGTGAGGCCCACGGCGGCGTGAAGCCCGCCAACTTCCTCGACATCGGCGGCGGCGCCTCGGCCGAGGTCATGGCGAACGGCCTGGAGATCATCCTCGGCGACCCGGACGTCAGGTCCGTGTTCGTCAACGTCTTCGGCGGCATCACCGCGTGCGACGAGGTCGCCAACGGCATCGTGCAGGCCCTGGAGCTGCTCAAGTCCAAGGGTGAGAACGTGTCGAAGCCGCTGGTCGTGCGCCTCGACGGCAACAACGCGGAGCTGGGTCGCAAGATCCTTTCCGACGCCGCCCACCCGCTCGTGCAGCGCGTGGACACCATGGACGGTGCGGCCGACAAGGCCGCAGAGCTCGCCGCAGCAGCACGCTGACGTCTACGCGTCTTCAGACACGACAAGGGAACAAGGTCACAAACACCATGGCTATTTTCCTGACCAAGGAAAGCAAGGTCATCGTCCAGGGGATGACCGGCGCCACCGGCATGAAGCACACCAAGCTCATGCTCGCTGACGGCACCAACATCGTCGGCGGCGTGAACCCCCGTAAGGCCGGTACGTCCGTCGACTTCGACGGCACCGACGTACCCGTCTTCGGCTCGGTCGCCGAGGCGATCGAGAAGACGGGCGCCGACGTCTCCGTCGTCTTCGTGCCGCCGGCCTTCGCCAAGGCCGCGGTCGTCGAGGCGATCGACGCCGAGATCCCGCTCGCGGTCGTCATCACCGAGGGCATCGCCGTCCACGACTCCGCCGCCTTCTGGGCGTACGCGGGCGTCAAGGGCAACAAGACGCGGATCATCGGCCCGAACTGCCCCGGTCTCATCACGCCGGGCCAGTCCAACGCCGGCATCATCCCGGGCGACATCACCAAGCCCGGCCGGATCGGTCTGGTGTCCAAGTCGGGCACGCTGACCTACCAGATGATGTACGAGCTGCGCGACATCGGCTTCTCGTCGGCCGTCGGCATCGGTGGCGACCCCGTCATCGGCACGACGCACATCGACGCGCTCGCCGCGTTCGAGGCCGACCCCGACACCGACCTGATCGTGATGATCGGTGAGATCGGTGGCGACGCCGAGGAGCGCGCCGCCGACTTCATCGCGAAGAACGTCACGAAGCCGGTCGTCGGCTATGTCGCGGGCTTCACCGCGCCCGAGGGCAAGACCATGGGCCACGCCGGCGCCATCGTCTCCGGCTCCTCCGGCACGGCGGCGGGCAAGAAGGAGGCCCTCGAGGCCGCGGGCGTGAAGGTCGGCAAGACGCCGACCGAGACCGCCGAGCTGGCGCGCGCCATCCTCGCCGGCTGAGGTTCCGTACGGCTGTAAGCGCGTGGGCCCGCCCCCGGGGACATGGGGGCGGGCCCACGCGCGTACGCGCACCCGGCGGGCCCGCGCACGGCCAGGTCAGTACGCCAGCGGCAGCAGCCGGTAGGGACCGTTCGTCGGCAGGGCCCGCAGCCGGTCGCGCAGCTTCAGGTCCGCCGGGCTCAGCCGCTGCGGGCCGCTGGTCAGCGGTACACCGCCGACCCGCTGGCCGGGCGCCTGCACCGGGTCGTACCGCGTCGGCGCCGTCGCCAGCGTGAATCCCGTCGCCCCCATGATCAGCGCCGTGAAGGCGACGGTCGTCCGCGTCCAGAACCGGGCCCGGCGTTCGCACCCCGTACGTACCACCGGCGCCGGCGAGAGCGCCGGGTCGGTGACCGCCCGTGCGAGTGAGTCCAGGCGCGCGTGGAGTGTCCCGGTGTCGCTCAGCTCCGGCAGCCGCCCGGCGATCGCCGCGCGGGCGTGCAGCAGCCGGTGGGCGGCGGCCCGGGTGCTGGCCTCCGTCTCGGCGGCGGTCTCCGGCAGGTCGAAGCCGAGGCCGTCGTAGAGCAGCAGGGTGCGGCGGTAGGCGGGTGGCAGGTCGAGCAGCGCCTCGTGCAGCGCCTTCCGGTCGTCACCGTCCTCCCCGTTGTTCCCGCTGCCCCCGCTGCCCCCGTTGCCTCCGCTCTCCGCGTCGTCCCCGGGGGCGGTGGGGTGCCTGTGCGCACGGCGCAGCCGGTGCCAGGGCGAGGTCGCGTACTCGTACAGCGCGGCCCGCACCCACCCCACCGGATCGCGGTCGACGGCGACCTCGGGCCAGCGCTGCCACGCGAGATGGAAGGCGCGTTCGACGGATTCGTGGGCGAGCGCCCGACGCCCGGTCAGCAGATAGGCCTGGCGTACGAGATCGGGCGCCGCGTACGTGTACAGCGCGTCGAACGCCTGCGCCGGCGTCCGTACGGTGGGGTCGGGATCGGGGGCTGACGCGGCGTCGGGGGCTGACGCGGCGTCGGACGGGGGCACTGGGTCGGTCGGGGCTGGGTCTTCGGCGAGGGTGCTGTGCGTCATCGGGGAGTCTCCGCAGCAAGGGAATGATCGAATAAACACATAAACGTATATTGGGCGACACGGCGACCATCCGCCCGTTACGCGCATAAAGTGCGTGTCGTTGGCAGCATGGCGGCGTGACGCAAGTGACCGATCGCAGCACGCCGTTGTCCTCGGCCTCCGCCTCCGACCGCGGCCGGGTCGCCGCGCTGACCGCGCCTTTTCTCCGTGGAGCCATCGCCGCCGGTGCCGGGCTCGGCGCTCTCGCCATGCTCACGATGGCGATGTGGGTCAGCACCCCCTACCCCGACAGCGGCGCCGACGACGCCCTGCGCGTGGCCGCTTCGCTGTGGCTGTTCGCGCACGGCGTCGAACTCCTGCGCCCCGACACCCTCTCCGGCACACCGGCGCCGATCGGCGTCGTACCTCTGCTGCTGATGACGCTGCCCGTCTGGCTGGCCTACCGCGCGGCGCGCGACGCCCTCGTCCCGCAGGTCGGCCGGCCGCAGCTCACGGTGGTGGGCGCGCTGTACACAGTGGGCGGCGGATATCTACTGGTGGGCATCGCCGCGCTGATCTACGCGACGGGCGGGCCGCTCGGCGTACGCCCGCTGAGCGCGACGCTCATGCTGCCCCTCGTGACGGTGCTGTCGACAGCGGCAGGCGCGTGGGCGGGCAGCGGACGCCCGCTCAGCCCGCTGCCCGCGTGGCTGCCCGGGAGCGCCCGGACGCTGCTGGCCCATCTCGCGTGGGCGCCGGGGCGACGC
>NZ_JTHL01000001.1:5863654-5876841 GCF_000818195.1 Streptomyces sp. 150FB
GGCCGTACTGCTCGGCGGCGGGGCGGTCCTCGTCGGGATCGCGCTGGTGTGGCACGGCGACACGGCGCAGACGTCGTTCCTGGGGCTCGCGCGGGACTGGTCGGGGCGGTGCGCCCTGCTGCTGCTCGCGCTCGCGCTGGTGCCCAACGCGGCGGTGTGGGGGGCCGCGTACGCCCTCGGGCCCGGCTTCGCGCTCGGTACGGCGGCGACGGTCTCGCCGCTGGGGTCCACCGGTACGCCGACGGTGCCGCCGTTCCCGCTGTTCCTCGCGGTCCCCGACGCGCATGTCACCACCCTGAACTGGGGCGCGGCAGCGGTTCCCGTGGCGGCGGGGCTGGTGGTCGCCTGGTTCACGCTACGGCTCGCGGCGCCGCCCTTCGCCGTACGGGAAGAGGCCTGGGGCCCGCGCGACACCGCCGTCACCGCGGCCATCGGGAGCGTGGGGTGCGGAGTGCTGACGGCGGCTCTGGCGGCGCTGTCCGGTGGTCCGATGGGCAACGACGACCTGGCCGCGCTCGGGCCCTCGTGGTGGCTGGCGGGCGGGGCCGCGCTGGCGTGGACGGCGGTCGTCGGCGTACCGGCGGCGCTGCTGGTACGGCTCTGGCGGCTGCGCGGGCAGTGCAGGGAGGCCGGCCCGCTGGTCGAGGCCATGGCGGCGGGCGGCGTCAAGCCCGCGGCGTGGTGGGCGCCGTGGCGGCGGAACTCGTGGCACTGGCTGCTGGGCCGGCGCGGTGCGTACGTCTTCGCGGGCGCGGCGGAGGCGGAGGCGGAACCGAAACCGGAGGGTGGAGCCGGAGCCGGAGCCGGAGCGACATCGGAGCCAGGACCGGAAGCGGAGATCGAAGCCGAAGACGAACCCGAGCCGGTCGCCGTAGCCGTACCCGGGCCCGTACTCGTGCGAGAGCCGCCCGCCTCCGGGAGAACATCCGGAGGGGGCGGCTCGGGCAACGGTCAGGGACCCGTTACTCTTTGACGCCGAAGATCGGCACCAGCGAGTCCGGCAGCTCCGAGTTGCAGGAGAGCTGCCCCGTCTTGGTCAGCGAGTCGTTCACGCACGCGTAGTAGTCGCGGTAGGCGAGCTGCACGGTGAAGGTCGCCGCCACGATCACCAGCGCCAGCACCGCGGTCACCAGCCCGCTCACGGCCGCCGTGAGCTGCGGCCGGCCCGAGGACGGGAGCGCGCCGGGCGCCGGCGGCACCTGGGGCGCCGGGTGGCCCGACGCCTGTCCCAGTGCCGCCTGGCCCGGTGCCTGCGCCGGCGCGTGCGCCGGGAGCGGAGGCGTGGTGTCGACCGCCGTACCCGCCCGGCCGGTCAGCGCGTCGACGGACGCCGACTGCTTGGACTGGGACGACTGCTGCGGCTTGTTGCGCAGCGAGCTGACGCCCCAGTAGAGCGCGAGCGCCCCGAGCAGCAGCGCGATCTGGGGGAAGTCGAAGAGCGCGAAGAAGAACGCCCACATCCCGGAGAGCAGCGCGTACCTGGCGCGGCGCTGGGACGGGTCTGTCGGGTCCCAGCGCAGACCGCCGCGACCGCTCTCGGGACCGTCCTGGCCGCCGTTCTGACCGTTCCGGCCGTTCTGGTTGCCCGGTCTGTTCGGATTGTTCTGCCCGCTCGGCCGGTTCTGACCGCTGTGGGCGCCCGGCCGGTGTCCGAATCCGTCCGAGGAGCGTCCCGGCTGGTGGCTGCTCCACTGACTGCCCCAGGACGAGTTGTCCTGGCCGGAGCCAGGACCGCCGTCCTCCTGGCCGCCGTTCTCGGGGCGGCGAGGCTGCCACGGCTGGTCCGGCCTGCCCTCGGGCGGCGGAGCGAACGGGTTGTCGTCGGAGGGACCCGAGGAGCCACCCGACCCTGAAGAGCCACCGGACCCCGAGGCCCCGTCGGACCCCGAAGACCCAGAGGAGCCTTCCGATCCGGAGGGCGATCCGGAGGACCCCGAGGACCCTGAAGACCCCGAGGAGCCGGTGGAAGAGGACTGGCGTTCCCGTGGCAGCAGCACCAGCCCAGCGGGCTGCGGGAGGTGGAGTGCCGTGCGGCGGCGTCGGTCCGGCATCTGGTGAACGTCTTCCCCTCAGACCCAGTGCGCGAGGGTCTTGTCTCGTATGGACCGTCTGGAGACGGAACCCTGTCCCCGCACGCTACCTCCCGGCAAGGCCCCCGTCCCGTGGGGGCCGCTTGGTGTGCCGGTATCGTTGCTGACGGTCGGCCTCTTCGTAGAGTTCCCCGTATACGGGGGCGCGATTCGTTCGTACGACCACACAAAGCCGCCACCGGCCGCCCCTGAGCCGCTTCCGAGCCGCCGGGACGTGCCCGTTTGACGAGAAAGGCGCCCGCCGTGGCCTCCCCGCCCCCCTTCGCCCGCCCGGCAGCGCGACCCGAACGACCCGCACGGCTCGTCGTACTGGTCTCGGGATCCGGCACGAATCTCCAGGCGCTGATCGACGCCGTCGGCGACGATCCCGGGGCGTACGGGGCCGAGATCGTCGCGGTCGGCGCCGACCGCGGCTCCATCGCCGGCCTCGACCGCGCGGCGAGCGCCGGGCTGCCGACCTTCGTGTGCCGGGTCAAGGACCACGCCACCCGCGCCGAGTGGGACGCCGCACTCACCGAGGCGACCGCCGCCCACGAGCCCGACCTGGTCGTCTCGGCCGGCTTCATGAAGATCGTGGGGAAGGAGTTCCTCGCGCGGTTCGGGGGGCGCGTCGTCAACACGCACCCCGCCCTGCTGCCCAGTTTTCCCGGTGCCCACGGCGTACGCGACGCGCTCGCGTACGGCGCCAAGGTCACCGGCTGCACCGTCCACTTCGTCGACGACGGCGTCGACACCGGCCCGATCATCGCCCAGGACGTGGTCGAGATCCGGGACGAGGATCACGAGGACGGTGGCGTCGCGCTGCATGAGCGCATCAAGGACGTCGAGCGAAGGCTGCTCGTCGATGTCGTGGGGCGTCTGGCCCGGCACGGCTACCGCATTGAGGGACGAAAGGTAACGATCCAGTGACCGCCGAAGGTACCAAGCGGCCGATCCGCCGCGCGTTGGTCAGCGTCTACGACAAGACGGGCCTGGAAGAGCTGGCCCGTGGACTCCACGAGGCGGGCGTCACCCTGGTCTCGACCGGCTCGACCGCCGGCCGGATCGCCGCCGCCGGCGTGCCCGTCACCAAGGTCGAGGAGCTGACCGGCTTCCCCGAGTGCCTGGACGGCCGCGTGAAGACGCTGCACCCGCGTGTGCACGCCGGCATCCTCGCCGACCTGCGACTCGACTCGCACCGCGAGCAGTTGGCCGAGCTGGACATCGAGCCGTTCGACCTCGTTGTCGTGAACCTCTACCCGTTCCGCGAGACCGTCGCCTCCGGCGCGACGCCCGACGAGTGCGTCGAGCAGATCGACATCGGCGGCCCCTCGATGGTCCGCGCCGCCGCCAAGAACCACCCGTCGGTCGCGGTCGTCACCAGCCCCGAGCGGTACGCGGACGTGCTCGGCGCCGTACGGGACGGGGGCTTCGACCTGCCGACCCGCAAGCGGCTCGCCGCCGAGGCGTTCAAGCACACCGCCGCGTACGACGTGACTGTCGCCTCCTGGTTCGCCGACGACTACGCGGCGGCCGACGACTCGGGCTTCCCCGAGTTCCTCGGCGCCACCTACGAGCGCAAGAACGTGCTCCGCTACGGCGAGAACCCGCACCAGCCGGCCGCGCTCTACACCTCCGCCTCCGGGGGCCTCGCCGAGGCCGAGCAGCTCCACGGCAAGGAGATGTCGTACAACAACTTCACGGACACCGACGCCGCTCGCCGTGCCGCGTACGACCACTCCGAGCCCTGCGTCGCGATCATCAAGCACGCCAACCCGTGCGGGATCGCGATCGCCGGCGATGTGGCCGAGGCGCACCGTAAGGCCCACGCCTGCGACCCGCTGTCCGCCTTCGGCGGGGTGATCGCGGTCAACCGTCCGGTCTCCGTCGCGATGGCCGAGCAGGTCGCCGAGATCTTCACCGAGGTCATCGTCGCCCCCGACTACGAGGACGGCGCGGTCGAGGTGCTGGCCCGCAAGAAGAACATCCGCGTGCTGCGCTGCCCCGAGGCGCCCTCGGCCACCGTCGAGGTCAAGCCGATCGACGGCGGTGCGCTGCTCCAGGTCACCGACCGGCTCCAGGCCGACGGCGACGACCCCGCCAACTGGACGCTCGCCACCGGTGAGCCGCTGTCCGAGGCCGAGCTGCGCGAACTGGCCTTCGCCTGGAAGGCGTCACGCGCGGTCAAGTCCAACGCGATCCTGCTCGCCAAGGGCGGTGCCTCGGTCGGCGTCGGCATGGGGCAGGTCAACCGTGTGGACTCGGCGAAGCTCGCCGTCGAGCGGGCCGGCGAGGAGCGCGCACGGGGCTCGTACGCCGCGTCCGACGCGTTCTTCCCGTTCCCCGACGGCCTGGAGATCCTGCTGGACGCGGGCGTCAGGGCGGTCGTACAGCCGGGCGGTTCGGTCCGCGACGAGCTGGCGGTCGAGGCGGCGAAGAAGGCCGGAGCGACGATGTACTTCACCGGGACGCGGCACTTCTTCCACTGAGTCACCGACTTCCACTGAGCCACCGACCCGGGAACGCGCCCGGGAACGCAGAAGGCCGTAATACCCGTCCTCCGGACGGGCGTTACGGCCTTCGTGCCATGAACGTGTTTCAGTCAGCGTGTTCCGCCGAACACGCCCGTCAGTACTGCTGCTGCGGGGCGCCCTTGAACCACGCGGCGCCGTCCGACTTCGCGACGAAGATGATCGCGAGGATGCCGAGCACGAGGTGCACGATGCCCAGGACGAAGCCGAACGGGTAGATCGCGAGGACGATCGTCAGGGCGCTGTAGACGATGATGGCCGTACGGAGGCCACCGCCGCGGTTCTTGATCTTGACGGCCAGCACGATCGAGACGACGACCCAGATCAGCGCGATGACGGCCATGGTCCACAGGATGCCGTTGGACTTGTCCACCAGGTCCTGGAACTGCGAGTTGTCCTGCAACTCGTCGTTGTCCTTGGCCGCGTTGAGGGCGACGGCGGCGATGAAGAGGAACACGGCGCCGACCAGGCTCAGGCCGCCGAGGACCCAGAGGAAGACGCGGGTCGCCTTGACACCGCCCGGCATCTCGGCCGGTCCCGTCGGGTAGCCACCGGCGCCGTACGGCTGGACCGGGGGCGCCTGCGGGTAGCCGTAACCGGGCTGCGCCGGGGGCTGCTGGCCCTGCGGGTAGCCGTATCCCGGCTGCTGCGGGGGCTGGCCGGGCTGACCCGGTTGCCCCGGCTGGCCCGGCTGCTGTGCGTAGGGATTGTTCGGGTCGCCGAAGCTCATTGCGGGATTCCTCCGTCGGTGGTGCGGGGACGACGCGACCCACGTGGAGGCTTCACAAGAATGAGCGGTCTGCCCCCCGACGCCGGCCGCGCTCTGCGCGGACATCGTGGTATTGAATGCGACCTCCTGTCCACCCGTTTCGCGTATGCGTTGTATAAGCGCAACATCAGAACGGGAAGCCGCACGCGGGCCGGTGAGGCCGGGGAACAGTCAGCTTCCGGGCTTCTTGATGACGATGGTGTTGGCGATCCGGTCGTGCCAGCCACGGTTCCTGTCGGCGCTGTCCCAGAACGGCGACAGATAGACCAGCAGCGTGCCGATCCCGCAGAAGAAGCCGCCGACGGCCGGGATGATCCAGCGCACGAAGCCGGGACCGACGCCGGGCTTCTCGCCGGTCGACTCCTTCACAACGCGGACACCGAGCACGAGCTTGCCGAGCGTGCCGCCGGCGAGGGAGACCATCAGCCACTCGTAGAACAGCGTGGTCAGGCCGATCACGGCGAACGCGGTCGCCAGACCGGCGAACAGGCTCCCCGCGCCGTTCGACTGGAGGTTGTCCTGGAGGCACTGCTGGTACGTGGGCGAGTTGGCGTCGCAGGCCGCTGTGGCGTCCTTCACGGTGGTGACGGTTCCCGTGATGCCTATCGCGATGAGGATGCCGTACACGATGCCGATGGCGACGCTGTCGATGAGGCGGGCGGCGAGGCGGCGGCCCATCGAGGCCAGCTCGATGTTGCCGGGGAGGCCCGGCGTCTGCGGGTAGCCGTACCCGGGCTGGCCGCCGTAGCCGGGCTGAGCGCCGTAGCCGGGCTGGCCTCCGTACTGCGGGCCGGGAGGCTGCTGCCCGTACGGGGGGTTGGGGGCGCCGAAGCTCATCTGAGGACGTTCCTCCGTGCTGGATGCGGGCGCGTATGTGATCATCCGCGCGCCATATCGTCCGGCTGCGGGTGACCTGCTGTCCAGGTTCCGGGTACAGGCGTTGCACAAGGGAAACCTGCTGCTGGGCGGGTTCACTCTTTTGTGTGATTGCTCGGTAGACATGCAAGGGGACGGGGCCGGAACGCCGGAGGGAAGACCGGACGGGACACCGGATTGGAACAGGGGAGGGGTCATCCGCGAGGATGGGTGCATGAGCGCCCAGATTCTCGACGGCAAGGCCACCGCAGCCGCGATCAAGTCCGATCTGACCGCCCGCGTGGCGACCCTCAAGACCCGCGGCGTCACGCCCGGCCTGGGGACGCTGCTCGTCGGGGACGACCCAGGCAGCCGCTGGTACGTCAACGGCAAGCACCGCGACTGCGCCGAGGTCGGCATCGCCTCCATCCAGCGCGAGCTGCCCGACACCGCCTCGCAGGAGGACATCGAGGCCGTGGTCAGGGAGCTGAACGCGAACCCCGAGTGCACGGGCTACATCGTGCAGCTCCCGCTGCCCAAGGGCATCAACACCAACCGGGTGCTGGAGCTGATGGACCCGGAGAAGGACGCCGACGGGCTGCACCCGATGAGCCTCGGCCGGCTGGTGCTGAACGAGACAGGGCCGCTGCCCTGCACCCCGTACGGCATCATCCAGTTGCTGCGCCACCACGGCGTCGAGATCAACGGCGCCCATGTGGTCGTCGTCGGACGCGGTATCACCGTCGGCCGGTCGATCCCGCTGCTCCTCACCCGTAAGTCCGAGAACGCGACGGTCACGCAGTGCCACACCGGCACCCGCGACCTGTCGGCGCAGCTCAGGGAGGCCGACATCATCGTCGCCGCCGCCGGGGTGCCGCACATCGTCAAGCCCGAGGACGTGAAGCCGGGGGCTGCCGTCCTGGACGTCGGTGTCAGCCGGGACGAGAACGGCAAGATCGTGGGGGACGTCCACCCGGGCGTCGCCGAGGTGGCCGGCTGGATCTCGCCGAACCCCGGCGGCGTCGGTCCGATGACCCGCGCGCAGCTCCTGGTCAATGTGGTCGAGGCGGCCGAGCGCACGGTCCAGGCCGGGCACTGAGTCACCGACATTCGGGAAAGGGACGGAACCCCATGGGTGCTGGTACGAGCGCGGGCGACGCGGGGGCGCAGGACGCCCCGAACGTGTCGGACGCGTCAGCGGTGTCGGCGGTGTCGCCGGTGTCGCCGGCTCCGGCCGTGACGGCGGCGATGTCCGGGGATGCCGCCCCCGCGCCCGCCTCAGGGCCTGCGGGCGGTGCGGGGCCGTTCCCGGCCGGCGGCATCGACCCCGTGGTCGAGCCCGAGGCCGGCACCGTGGCCGACCCCGGGGACGGTGCCGGGATCGGTGCGGCGCCGGGGATCGACGATTCGGACCGCATAGACGCGGACC
The DNA here is from genome assembly GCF_000818195.1 of Streptomyces sp. 150FB. GTDB lineage: Bacteria > Actinomycetota > Actinomycetes > Streptomycetales > Streptomycetaceae > Streptomyces. The sequence goes on from NZ_JTHL01000001.1 coordinate 5,871,308, forward strand.
CGGAGGTCGTCACCCAGAGCACCGCACGCCCCGAGGGCGGTGGCCGGGCGGCGGCGAGCGACGCGTCGGCCCCCGCCAGGCAGTGGCCGCTGCTGAGCGTGGGTGGTCTGACGGCGCTCGGCCTGGTGATCGTCGGGCTGCACCCGTTCAGCGAGGCGTTCCGGATCGGCACGATAATGGTCGGCATCGCCCTGATCGGCGCCGCCGTGCTGCGCCGGATGGTGCCCTCGGTCGGCATGCTGGCGGTGCGTTCGCGCTTCACCGACATGATCACGTACGGGCTGCTCGGTCTGCTGATCGTGATGCTCTCGCTGATGACCCAGCCGAGGCCCTGGCTGGAGATCCCGTTCCTGGAGGACATCGTCCACTCGACCGTCCCGTAGGCGGGTTCACGGGTTTCACGGCTTCACGGGTTCACGAGTTCGCGGGCTCCGGCGCGCCGTCGAGTATCTTGATGGCGAGATATATCGACGGTTCTCCGGCCTCCTCGGTCGACGGCATGCCCTCGCCGACCCGGCCGCCGGAGCGCGAGAAGGACGGACGTGCCACCCCATGGCCAAGATCAAGGTAGCCAACCCGGTCGTCGAGCTGGACGGTGACGAGATGGCCCGGGTCATGTGGTCCGCCATCAGGAACCGGCTGATCCTGCCGTACCTGGACATCGATCTCGCCTACTTCGACCTGGCCATCGAGAACCGCGACGCCACCGGCGACCAGGTCACCGTCGACGCCGCCAACGCCGTCAAGGAGCACGGCGTCGGGGTGAAGTGCGCCACGATCACGCCGGACACGGCGCGGGTCGAGGAGTTCGGCCTGAAGGCGATGTACCGCTCGCCGAACGGCACCCTCCGCAACATCCTCGGCGGCGTGATCTTCCGCGAGCCGATCATCCTCAGCAATGTGCCGAGGCTGGTCCCCGGCTGGACCAAGCCGATCGTCATCGGCCGGCACGCCTTCGGCGACCAGTACCGCGCCACCGACCTGGTGATCCCGGGGCCCGGCACGCTGACCATGACGTACACGCCCAGCGACGGCGGCGAGCCCGTCGAGGTCGAGGTCCACGAGTTCCCCGGGGCCGGGGTCGCGCTGTCGATGTACAACCACGACGACTCGATCAGGGACTTCGCGCGCGCGTCGTTCCGCTACGGCCTCAGCCGCTCGTACCCCGTCTACATGTCCACGAAGAACACGATCCTGAAGAAGTACGACGGCCGCTTCAAGGACATCTTCCAGGAGGTCTTCGACGCGGAGTTCAAGGCGGACTTCGACGCCAGGGGCCTGACCTACGAGCACCGGCTGATCGACGACATGGTCGCCTCGGCGCTCAAGTGGGAAGGCGGCTACGTCTGGGCCTGCAAGAACTACGACGGCGATGTCCAGTCCGACATCGTGGCGCAGGGCTTCGGTTCGCCCGGCCTGATGACCTCGGTCCTGATGTCCGCCGACGGCCGCACGATCGAGGCGGAAGCCGCGCACGGTACGGTCACCCGCCACTACCGCAGGTACCAGGCGGGGGAGCCGACCTCCACGAACCCGATCGCCTCGATCTTCGCGTGGACCCGTGGGCTCGCTCACCGGGGCACGCTCGACGAGACACCCCGGGTCAGCGCGTTCGCCGCGACGCTGGAGCGGGTGTGTGTCGAAACCGTGGAGAGCGGCCGGATGACCAAGGATCTCGCGTCGCTCATCGGGCCGGACCAGGCATGGCTGACGACCGACGAGTTCCTGGCGGCCGTCGACGAGAACCTCCGGAAGGCGCTCGCTGCCGCCTGATTACCGGGTGCGGCTGCGTCTGTGGTGTCTGCCGCCGGGACCTGAGAGGTGCCCGGGGCGCGTGGTGCGGACGATACGGAGGTGACCGTTCCCGCCCGGTGTGATCATCGGGTGACGGGTGCGAGACTGTGCGTGACCGAAGCCGCTCGGTACGACCGATGCGAGGGGGACGCACGTGGCGGAGGAACTCGACCCTGCGCGACTCGACCCGGGTCAACTCGACCCGGAGCCCGAGGAGTTCGCGGACCGGATGCGGCGCCTGCGGCGATTGCGGCGGCTCGTCGACGGCAGCGGTCTGAGCGTCGCGACGGTGGCGGACAGGACCGGCTACAGCGAGACGGCGTGGGAAAGCTACCTGGACGGCCGCTCCGAGATACCCGACGGCGCGCTCCACGCGCTGGCCGATGTGACCGACACGCGCACGCTGTGCCCCCGGGACAAGGGTGAAGGGCGGCGCCGGGGCCACGGCGGGCGTAACGCGGCGATCTTCGCCACGGGGCTGGCCGGCGCGCTGCTGGTGCTGGCCGCCGCCGTGCTGCTGACCGATGTGGGCGGCGTGAGCGGACACAGCGAGGCCGTCGCGAGGCCCGCGCCCGCGTCAGCGCCCCCGGCCGTATCGCGACCCCCGTCCCTGTCGCCGTCCCCACTCGCGTCCCCCTCCACCTCAACGGACCCGCTCCTCCCTACCGTTGCGAAGTGCGCCGGCGCCACCTGTGCCGGCGGCGACCCGCAGGCCATGGGCTGCGCCGAGGGCGCCGCCGAGACCGTCTCCTCGGCCGCCGTCGGTACGGCGCGGGTCGAGCTGCGCTACAGCCGTACCTGCGGGGCGGTCTGGGCCCGCGTAAGCCTGGCCGTTCCCGGCGACAGCGTGCGGCTCGCCCCGCGTACCGGGCCCGAGCTGAGCAGCGCGGTGGACGCCGGCGGGGAGGCGTACACGCCCATGGCCGTGGCCCAGGACCCGGCGGGAGCGAGGGCGTGCGCCCGGCTCGCGACCGGCGAGGACGGTTGTACGGCGGCCCCGGCCCGGCCCGGGGTCCCGGGTCGGATAGCCTGATCGCCGGATATCTCTTCACGTCAAGATTCGGATCTGAGGACCAGCGCCGGACCGGAAACGCCGAGATGTTCCGCACCAGGGGAGGGACCCCCACCGCCAGCTTTCTTATGTCTTACGGAGATCGCCATGACCCGCACTCCCGTGAATGTCACCGTCACCGGCGCGGCCGGCCAGATCGGCTACGCGCTGCTCTTCCGCATCGCCTCCGGCCACCTGCTCGGCGCGGACGTGCCGGTCAAGCTGCGTCTCCTTGAGATCCCGCAGGGGCTCAAGGCCGCCGAGGGCACCGCCATGGAGCTCGACGACTCCGCCTTCCCGCTACTCAGGGGCATCGAGATCACGGACGACCCGAACGTCGCCTTCGACGGCGCGAACGTGGCCCTGCTGGTCGGCGCGCGTCCCCGTACGAAGGGCATGGAGCGCGGCGACCTGCTCTCCGCCAACGGCGGCATCTTCAAGCCGCAGGGCAAGGCCATCAACGACAACGCCGCCGACGACATCAAGGTCCTCGTCGTCGGCAACCCGGCCAACACGAACGCGCTGATCGCCCGCGCCGCCGCGCCCGACGTACCGGCGGGCCGCTTCACCGCGATGACGCGCCTCGACCACAACCGTGCCATCTCGCAGCTCGCGCAGAAGACCGGCGCAGCCGTCTCGGACATCAAGCGCCTGACGATCTGGGGCAACCACTCGGCCACCCAGTACCCGGACATCTTCCACGCGGAGATCGCCGGCAAGAACGCCGCCGAGACCGTGAACGACGAGGCGTGGCTGGCCGACACCTTCATCCCGACCGTCGCCAAGCGCGGCGCCGCGATCATCGAGGCCCGTGGCGCCTCCTCGGCGGCCTCCGCCGCCAACGCCGCGCTGGACCACGTACACACCTGGGTCAACGGCACCGCCGACGGCGACTGGACCTCCATGGGCGTCGTCTCCGACGGCTCCTACGGTGTGCCGGAGGGCCTGATCTCCTCCTTCCCCGTCACCACGGCGAACGGTACGTACGAGATCGTCCAGGGCCTGGACGTCAACGACTTCTCGCGCGCCCGCATCGACGCCTCGGTGAAGGAGCTGGAGGAGGAGCGTGACGCCGTGCGTGAGCTGGGCCTGATCTGAGTTCCGTCTGACAGACGCCCGCTCCGCCGCCTCACCGCTCGCTCCCGCAGCACAGAAACGCCCCCGGCCCACGCCGGGGGCGTTTTTCGTGTGCCGTACCTGTTGAGCGGGCCGAACCTGCCGATCGCGCCGGGCTGTTGCGTACCTGCGCGCGAATGTAGTACTTCTTATACATGAGCGAGCAGGTCCACAACAGGCTGTCCGTCGTCAGGGCGGAGCGCAAGGTGTCCCGCCAGGAACTGGCCGAGGCGGTGGGAGCCCACTACCAGACCGTCGGCTACATCGAGCGGGGCCAGTACAACCCCAGCCTCGACCTGGCATTGAAGATCGCGGAGTTCTTCGGCCTCCCCGTGGAGGCCCTGTTCTCCCTCGAACCCTTCAGCCCGCTCACCGACGAGGTCTACGGGAGGAAGCAGCGATGACCGCACGAGAGATGACGGCACCAGCGACCGCGTACGACCGGCGCATGCGGGCGCTGATGAACAAGGGCGCGGCCAGGGCCCTCCACTCCACCGCTCCCCGCAGGCGCGCCACCGTCTGCGCGCATGTCGCGCTGACGGTCGCGGGCGCCGGCGCCTGGATCGCGACGGTCTTCCTCGACCGGACATGGGCGGTGGTCGTGCTGGCCGTGGTGCTGCTGCCGTGGTGCGTCGCCACCGGCGTGATCAACTCGGCCACCCGTGGCCTGCTGGAGCTGCGCGGCCGGGTCCTGGACGAGCGCCAACTCGCCGAGCGGGACCGCGTCCTGGCGCGCTCCCACCGGGCGACCCTGCTCCTGCTGCTGGCCGCCGCGCTGGTGACCGGTTCGATCGGCTGGTTCGGCGGCGGACGGGTGGAGACGGCGCTCGCGCCGGTCCTGGTCGCCCTGCTCGTGGTGCACTGGCTGATGCCGCACTGGGTGGCCGGTCTGACGATGGTGGACGAACCGGCGGACGAGTGAGCGCCCCGAGGAGCGAGCGCACCGAGGAGCGAGCACGCGGGTGAGTGAGCACGCCGGAGTGAACGCCGAGGCCATGGAGCGGACATGGACGATGATGGGTTGATGCTGATCCGTATCGAAGTCTCCGATCTGCCCGGCCGCGCCATCGGCCCCGGGCCCACCTTCGGCGGAGTGACGAACGTGCATGTCGGGGTCCAGCGCAAGGACCACCCGGACGAGGTGCTCGATCCCCGCCCCGGGGACGCCGGATCGGCGGCCTGGACGCTGGAGTGCGCCGCTTCGGCGGGCGCCGAGGGGATCGAGATCTCCGGCCGCTACGTGCAGAACCGTTTCGGCGGACGGTTCGTCTACCTCTCGTGGGGCACCGTGGACGAGGTCGGGCTCTTCACGATGTTCCGCAGGGCCAAGCTGATGCTGGGCGCCGTCGAGCCGAAAGTCCTGGAGGCGGCGACCCGTACGGGCTGCCTGACGGCGAAGCTCGGCCTCACCGACCCCCAGGGCCACCCGCTGTGCGGCGCGGTGCGCCCGCCGCTCGTCGCCTGGTCGGCGACCCGGCGCTAGGGCCTGTCTGACAAATCCCGCCGTCCGCCCGGAGGGCGGGCTCGCGGTGGTCGGTGCGTGCAATCGCAAGGCGGAGGATCGTCCTCGTAC
>NZ_JTHL01000001.1:5877154-5883284 GCF_000818195.1 Streptomyces sp. 150FB
TGACAAATCCCGCCGTCCGCCCGGAGGGCGGGCTCGCGGTGGTCGGTGCGTGCAATCGCAAGGCGGAGGATCGTCCTCGTACTGGACGTACTTGGATGACTCCGACAACGCGGCGAGTGTGCGTGCCGGGCGCCGCGAGCCAGGCGGGATTTGTCAGACAGGGCCTAGAGGGGCGTACGCGCCTCGCGGCAGGGCGTACGCGGCGGAGCGGGGCCCGTCCGAACCCTTGCCCCTCCGCTTTCCTCACGAGTTAAATCATGGTGCGAACTAAGGTGCGCGCGGCGCGAAACCCCAACTGACCGCCGCGACTTCAGCATGCGCACCGCTCCGAACCCCCCACACAGCAGGAGCCGTACACCATGACAGCAGCACACCGCCCTCGCGCGCGGAGCGCCCGGCTGATCGCCGTGGCGAGCACGCTCGCCCTCGGCGCCACCGCCCTCGCCCTCACCGGCACGGCCCAGGCCGCGGACCCGACGGCGCAGGTCTGGATCACCACGGCCGACGGCAGCAAGAAGCTCGCGGCCTCGGACGCGGCCACCTTCTCCGACTCGGCACCGCAGGCGACCGACATCTCGGTCAACGCCGGTGAGCAGGACCAGCCGCTGGTCGGCTTCGGAGCCTCGTTCACCGAGTCGTCCGCCCACCTCGTGGCCGGGCTCAGCGACAGCGTCCGCGCCAATCTGATGAACGAGCTGTTCGGCACGGACTCCGGCATCGGCCTCGACTACCTGCGGCAGCCGCTCGGCGCCTCGGACTACGTGGCGAAGCAGCCGTTCTACTCGTACGAGGACACCCAGGGCCAGTTCAGCATCTCCCGCGACCAGCAGGAGATCATCCCCATGATCAAGCAGGCCAGGGGCGTGAACCCGGCGATCCGGATCATGGGTACCCCCTGGTCGCCGCCCGCCTGGATGAAGGACAGCGGCAACCTCAGCGGCGGCAGCCTCAAGCCCGAGAACTACGACGCGTACGCCGACTACCTGGTGAAGGCGGTCCAGGCGTACGGCGACGCGCAGGCGCCCGTCACCGACCTCACCGTGCAGAACGAGCCGCAGAACGAGTCCGGCTACCCCTCGGCGGGCATGACGGCCGACGAGGAGGCCGCCTTCATCAAGGTCCTCGACGCCAAGCTCACCGCCGCCGGCCTCGACACCAACCTGTTCGCCTTCGACCACAACTGGACCAACCCGGAGTACCCGCTCTCCGTCCTCTCCCAGGACAGCGGCGTCGCGCGGCTCAAGGGCGCCGCCTTCCACTGCTACGGAGGCCAGCCGGAGGCGGAGCAGCAGGTCGCCGACACCGGAAAGGCGGTCTTCTTCACCGAGTGCTCGGGCACCGACTCGGCCGACGCCGCCAGCACCTTCAGCGACACCCTGAAGTGGCAGACCGAGAACCTGATCATCCGCAACCTGCGCAGCGGCGGTCAGACAGCGGTCCTGTGGAACATGGCGCTGGACAGTGCGGGCGGACCGCAGTTCGGTAACTGCGACACCAAGTGCAACGGTGTCGTCGAGGTCGCGAACGGCAATTACACCAAGAACGCCGAATACTACGTATTGGGGCAAATCTCCAAGTTCGTCAAGCCCGGTGCGCACCGCATAGGTTCCACCAGCCAGGGCGGCGGCGGACTCCAGAACGTCGCCTTCCTCAACCCCGACGGCACCCGCGGGGACGTGGTGCTCAACGCCACATCGTCGTCCCAGCACTTCTCGATCACCGAGAACGGCCGGTCGCTCACGTACGACCTGCCGGCGGGCGCCGTGGCCACCTTCACCTGGCAGGGGGCGACCTCCGGCTGACGCGCGCGCTGCCCCGCGCCCCGACACGCGCTGCCCGTCCGGACCCCTGCCCCGCGCTCCGGCGCCCGCCTCGCGCCGAGCAGGCTCCGAGACGTACCGCTTTCGGGCGGAGGTAAGTTTTCGGCAGCCGGACGCGCATGCTTTCCGCGCCCCTGGGCAGGCGACCGGATCGCCAGTTCTTGCTGGTGGAGAACGTTCCGGGAATGGAAGGCAATCGCGACGTGTCGGCACAACAGACCATTCGAGTGGGCGGGGAGTGGCGCAAAGCCGCCTCCGGTTCCACGCGTGACATCCTCGACCCCGCCGACGCGACGGTTCTCGCCGTCGTGTCGGAGGGTGGGGCCGAGGACGCCGACGCAGCGATAGCAGCGGCACGTGAGGCGTTCGACACGGGCCCCTGGCCGCGTACCCCCGTCGCCGAGCGCGCCGCGCTGCTGCGGCGCACCGCCGACCTGCTGATCCGCAACCGCGAGAAGATCGCGCTGCTGGAGAGCAGGGACTCCGGCAAGACGCTGGAGGAGGGCCGCGTCGACGTCGACTGCGTCGCCGACGCCTTCCGCTACTTCGCCGACCTGGTGATGAACGAGAGCGGCGGCCGGGTCGTCGACGCGGGCTCCGACACCGTGCACAGCGTGGTCGTGCACGAGCCGGTGGGCGTCTGCGCGCTGATCACCCCCTGGAACTACCCGCTTCTCCAGGCGAGTTGGAAGATCGCCCCGGCGCTCGCCGCCGGCAACACCTTTGTCGTCAAGCCCAGCGAACTCACCCCGCTCACCACTGTCGACCTCATCGACCTGCTCGCCGAGGCCGGCCTGCCGCCCGGCGTCGCGAATCTGGTGACCGGCCCCGGCGCCACCGTGGGCGCCCGGATGTCCGAGCACCCCGATGTCGACCTCGTCTCCTTCACCGGCGGGCTGCGCAGCGGTACGGAGGTGATGCGGGCCGCGGCGCCCGGCGTGAAGAAGGTCGCGCTCGAACTCGGCGGCAAGAACCCGAACGTCGTCTTCGCCGACGCCTGCGCCACCGAGGAGGGCTTCGACACCGCCGTCGACCAGGCGCTGAACGCCGCCTTCATCCACAGCGGCCAGGTCTGCTCGGCGGGGTCGCGCCTCATCGTCGAGGAGAGCCTGCGCGAGCGCTTCGTCACCGAACTCGCCCTGCGCGCCGGGCGGATCAGGCTCGGACGCGGCACCGAGAAGGCCGTGGAGTGCGGACCGCTCGTATCCGCACAGCAGTTGGCGAAGACCGAGGAGTACGTGGCTTCGGCGCTCGCCGAAGGAGCCGTACTGCGCTCCGGCGGCCGGCGGCCCGAGCCGTCCGAAGTCAGGCCCGCCGAGGGCTACTTCTACGAGCCGACGGTCCTCGACCACTGCCACCGCGAGATGCGCGTCGTACGGGAAGAGGTCTTCGGGCCCGTGCTGACGGTCGAGACCTTCCGCACCGAGGACGAGGCCGTCACGCTCGCCAACGACACCGAGTACGGCCTTGCCGGGGGTGTGTGGAGCGCCGACCCGGGACGGGCGCGGCGCGTGGCGGGACGGCTGCGGCACGGCACCGTGTGGATCAACGACTTCCACCCCTACCTGCCGCAGGCGGAGTGGGGCGGCTTCGGGAAGTCGGGCATCGGGCGCGAGCTGGGCCCGGCGGGTCTCGCCGAGTACCGCGAGGCCAAGCACATCTACCAGAACCTCGAACCCCGCCCGGTGCGCTGGTTCGCCGGCTGACCCCTACCCGTACGACCCGTGCCCGTACGGCGCGTGCCCGTACGGCGCGCAACGCTTCACGCGGAGCCTCCACGAAGAGGAGCAGAACAGCTATGGCCGAGTACGACTATGTCGTTGTCGGGGGCGGTACGGCGGGATCGGTGATCGCCTCCCGGCTCACCGAGAACCCGGACGTCACCGTCGCCGTCATCGAGGGCGGCCCCTCGGACCTCGACCGACCCGAAGTCCTCACGCTGCGCCGCTGGATGGGCCTGCTCGGCGGGGAACTCGACTACGACTACCCGACGACCGAGCAGCCACGCGGCAACTCCCACATCCGGCACAGCAGAGCCCGGGTTCTCGGCGGCTGCTCGTCCCACAACACGCTCATCGCCTTCAAGCCGCTGCCCTCCGACTGGGACGAGTGGGCCGAGGCGGGCGCCGACGGCTGGGACGCCGCCTCGATGGACCCGTACTTCGCCAGGCTGCGCAACAACATCGTGCCGGTGGACGAGGCGGACCGTAACGCGATCGCGCGTGACTTCGTCGACGCGGCGCAGAGCGCGCTGGGCGTGCCTCGCGTCAGCTCCTTCAACAAGAAGCCCTTCCACGAGGGTGTCGGCTTCTTCGACCTCGCCTACCACCCGGCGGACAACAAGCGGTCCTCGGCGTCCGTCGCCTATCTGCACCCCTTCCTCGACCGGCCGAACCTCCATCTCCTGCTGGAGACCTGGGCGTTCAGGCTGGAACTCGAAGGCACCGAGGCGCGGGCCGTCCATGTCCGTACGAAGGACGGCGAGGAACTCCTCGTCCGGGCGCGGCAGGAGGTCATCGTCTGCGCGGGCGCCGTGGACACGCCCCGGCTGCTGCTGCACTCGGGCATCGGGCCGCGCGCCGACCTGGAGAAGCTCGGCATCCCGGTGGTCCACGAGCTGCCGGGCGTCGGCGAGAACCTCATCGACCACCCCGAATCGGTGATCGTCTGGGAGACGCACGGGGCGATCCCGGAGAACTCGGCGATGGACTCCGACGCGGGCCTCTTCGTCCGGCGCGACCCGGGGAGCGAGGGTCCGGACCTGATGTTCCACTTCTACCAGATCCCGTTCACCGACAACGCGGAGCAGCTCGGGTACGAACGCCCCGAGCACGGCGTGGCGATGACCCCGAACATCCCCAAGGCCCGCAGCCGGGGCAGGCTTTACCTCACCAGCGCCGACCCCGAGGTCAAACCGGCCCTGGACTTCCGGTACTTCACGGACGAGGACGACTACGACGGCAGGACCCTCGTCGACGGCATCAGGATCGCGCGCGAGGTCGCGGCCCGCGAGCCGTTCGCCGCGTGGCTGAAGCGCGAGGTGTGCCCGGGCCCCGGGATCACCTCCGACGACGAGTTGAGTGAGTACGCCCGCAAGAGCGCCTACACCGTGTACCACCCGGCCGGCACCTGCCGAATGGGCGCGGAGACCGACGAACTGGCCGTGGTCGCACCGGACTTGAAGGTACGGGGGCTCGACGGCATCCGGATCGCCGACGCGTCCGTCTTCCCGACGCTGCCCGCCGTGAACCCGATGGTCGGCGTGCTGATGGTCGGCGAGAAGTGCGCGGAACTGCTGACGCGGCCGAGGACAGCGGCAGCGGCCACCGACGAGAGGGACTGACCCGATGACCGTTTCCGACCACACGCAGAACATGCAGAACACCCCGCGGGACCCCGGCACCCCGCCCCCGGACGGCGCCCCCGTCTTCTCCGTACGCGGCCTGTGGAAGGTCTTCGGCCCCAAGGCCGCCCGCGTCCCCGCCGACCCCGAACTCGCCGCGCTCACCCCCGCCGAGCTGCGCGCCCGTACGGGCTGCACCGCCGCCGTACGCGATGTCTCCTTCGACGTACGCAAGGGCGAGGTCTTCGTTGTCATGGGCCTGTCCGGATCGGGCAAATCCACCCTGGTCCGCTGTCTGACCCGGCTCATCGAACCGACCGCCGGCGAGATCGCCATCGACGGCGAGAACGTCCTGTCCATGGACCGCACCAGGCTGCGCGAACTCCGCCGCCACCGCGCCGCCATGGTCTTCCAGCACTTCGGCCTGCTGCCGCACCGCTCGGTCATCGACAACGTCGCCTACGGCCTGGAGATCCAGGGCATGGGCCGCGCCCAGCGCCGCGCGAAAGCGGCCGAAGTCGTCGACAAGGTCGGCCTCGAAGGCATGGAGAGCCGCCGCCCCGGACAGCTCTCCGGCGGCCAGCAGCAGCGCGTCGGGCTCGCCCGCGCGCTCGCCGTGGACCCCCAAGTCCTGCTGTTCGACGAGCCGTTCAGCGCCCTCGACCCGCTGATCCGGCGCGACATGCAGGAGGAGGTCATCCGGCTGCACCACGAAGAGGGCCGCACGATGATCTTCATCACCCACGACCTCAACGAGGCGCTGCGCCTCGGCGACCGGATCGCCCTCATGCGGGACGGCCGCATCGTGCAGATCGGCACCCCGGAGGAGATCGTCGGCAGCCCGGCCGACGACTACGTACGGGACTTCGTCCGCGACGTACCGCGCGAGCAGGTCATCACCGTCGGCGCCGCCATGCGCGACGCCCGGGCCGAGGACGCCGAGACCGGACCCGCCCTCGCGCCGACG
>NZ_JTHL01000001.1:5883586-5893924 GCF_000818195.1 Streptomyces sp. 150FB
CGGCTTCTCGGCGTCGTCGACCACGCGTGCCTGCTCGGCGTCGTCGCCGGAACGGCCGGCCCCCAGGCGCCACCCGACCTCGGCGCGGAGGAGGCGGGAAGGGCGGTCGCCTGATGGCCACGGTCACCGCCCCCTCGTCCGCCCCGCGCGGCGCGCTCGGCTCCGTACTGGGGAGCCGAACCTTCGGCAAACTGCTGCTGCTCGTGGTCTTCGCCGCCGTGCTGGTGCCCCTCGCGGTCACGCGCTGGCCGGGTACGGCCTGGCCCGCCGCGCTCACCGTCGACCTGACGAAGCCGCTCGGCGACGCCACCGACTGGATCATCGACAACCGCGACAGCCACCCGCTCTTCCTCTACTTCTTCGGCTACATCAGCAACGGCGTCGTGGTGTCCGTGCGCGCGGTCTACCTGCTGCTGCTCGGCGCCGGCTGGGCCGGGGTCACCGCGGTCGCCGGACTGCTCGCCTGGCGCTTCGCCGGGGTACGGCTCGCGCTCACCGCCGTCGTGTCGTTCGCGGTCTGCGGACTCCTCGGCATGTGGGTGCCGACCATGCAGACGCTCGCCCTGATGGTCGTCGCCGTGGTCGTGTCGGTGGCGGTCGGCGCGCTGCTCGGCCTCGCCGGAGGCCTCTCCGACCGGCTCAACCGGGCCCTGCGGCCGCTGCTCGACACCATGCAGGTGCTGCCCGCCTTCGCGTATCTGCTGCCGGTGGTGCTGATCTTCGGCATCGGGGTGCCGGCCGCCGTCCTCGCGACCGTCGTGTACGCGGCTCCGCCGATGGCCCGGCTCACCGCGCTCGGCCTGCGCGACGCCGACGGCGGCGTGATGGAAGCCGTCGCCTCGCTCGGCGCGACAGCGCGCCAGCGGCTGCTGAGCGCACGGCTCCCTCTCGCCCGCAAGGAGCTGCTGCTCGGCCTCAACCAGACGATCATGATGGCGCTCTCGATGGCCGTGATCGCCTCCGTGATCGGCGCCGGCGGCCTCGGCGACCGCGTCTACCAGGCGCTCAGCTCCGTCGACGTGGGCGACGCGCTCACCGCCGGGCTGCCGATCGTCCTGCTGGCCGTGGTGCTGGACCGTACGACGGCGGCCGCCGGGGCCTCTGCCGGATCCGCCGAAGGGCCCGGGCGCCGGGGCGGATGGCTCGGCTGGGGCGCCGTGGTCGCCGTCGCCGCCGTCGTGGTGGTGGCGGGACGCCTGACCCGTCGGCTCCTGTGGCCCGCGAGCTGGAACGTCGACATCGCCGGGCCCGTCGACAGCGCCGTCGCCTGGATGACCGACCACCTCTACTCCGGAGTCCCCGTCGTCGGCGGTACGGCCGACTGGGCCGGACGCTTCACCACCTGGATCCTCGACCCGCTGCGCGGCGGCCTCCAGGCGCTGCCGTGGTGGTGCCTGCTGCTGATCGTCGCCGCGCTGGCGCTGCTGATCGGCACCTGGCAGACCGCGCTGACCGCCGTACTCGCCATGGCAGCGATCGGTGTCCTCGGGGTGTGGAAGCCGTCGCTCGACACGCTGTCGCAGGTGCTGGCCGCCGTCGCCGTCACCCTCGTCATCGGCTTCGCCGCCGGGATCGCAGCGGCGCGCAGCGCGAGGTTCGAGGCGCTGCTCCGCCCCGTACTCGATGTGTTCCAGACACTGCCGCAATTCGTCTATCTCATCCCGGTGGTCGCGCTGTTCGGCGTCGGGCGCGCCCCGGCGGTCGCCGCGGCCGTGGTGTACGCGCTGCCCGCCGTCGTACGCATCACCACCCAGGGCCTGCGTGGGGTCGACCCGGCGGCGCTGGAGGCCGCGCGCTCGCTGGGAGCGACCCCGAACCAGCAACTGCGGCAGGTACAGCTCCCGTTGGCCGGGCCCGCGCTGCGGCTCGCGCTCAACCAGGGAGTGGTACTGGTGCTCGCCGTGGTCATCATCGGCGGCCTGGTCGGCGGGGGAGCGCTCGGCTACGACGTCGTCTTCGGGCTCGCCCAGGGCGACTTGGCGACCGGCCTGGTCGCGGGCGCCGCCATCGTCTGCCTCGGCCTGATGCTCGACCGGGTCACGCAGCCGACGCAGCGCCGCGCCCGCAACAGGAAGGCGGCCTGACATGGCCCGTATCCACGCCCGTACGCGTACGTACGCAGCCGTAGCCGCGGCCACCTGCGCGCTGCTCACCCTGAGCGGCTGCGGCGCGGCCGACATGACCAAACAGGCGTCGCCGTACGCCAACGCGCAGGGCTCCAGGACCGTCACCCTCTCCGTCCAGTCCTGGGTCGGCGCCCAGGCGAACGTCGCCGTGGCGAAGTACCTCCTCGAACACGAGCTGGGCTACCGCGTGGACACCGTGCAGGTCGACGAGGTGCCGGCCTGGGACGCGCTCAGCCAGGGCCGGGTCGACGCGATCATGGAGGACTGGGGCCACCCGGACCAGGAGAAGCGGTACGTCACCGACAAGAAGACCATCGTGGGGGCCGGGGACCTGGGGGTGACGGGGCACATCGGCTGGTTCGTGCCGACGTACTTCGCCAAGCAGCACCCGGACGTCACCGACTGGCACAACCTCGACAAGTACGCGGATCAACTGCGTACGGCCGAGAGCGGCGACAAAGGCCAACTCATCGACGGCTCACCGTCGTTCGTGACGAACGACAAGGCGCTCGTGAAGAACCTGGGGCTGGACTACCAGGTCGTCTTCGCGGGGTCGGAGGCGGCGCAGATCACGCAGATCAAGCAGTTCGCCAAGGAGAGGAAGCCCTTCCTCAGCTACTGGTACAAGCCGCAGTGGCTGTTCAGGACCGTACCGATGACGGAGGTGAAGCTGCCCCCGTACAAGGAGGGGTGCGACTCCGATCTGGCGAAGATCACCTGCGCGTATCCGGTCACCCCGCTCCAGAAGTTCCTGAACGCGGACTTCGCGAAGAAGGGCGGCCCGGCGGCGAACTTGTTGAAGAACTTCACCTGGACCACCGACGACCAGAACGCGGTGGCGCTGCTCATCGCCGACAAGGGGCTCTCCCCGGAGGCGGCGGCGGGGCAGTGGGTCAAGGCGAACGGGCCCGTGTGGAAGAAGTGGCTGCCGAGGAAGTAGCGGGCACGTGCCTCAGGCGGCCTGGACGCGGTGGATCATCCGGAAGTGCCGGCAGGAGGGGCACCACTGGTACCGCTCGGAGCCGAGCCGGACGGCCTTGAACGAGATCAGGGGGACCCACTGGGTGGTGAAGTGGTGTCCCTTGCTGCACTCGACGACGAACTGTGCCATGACATGCCTCCCCCACCAGTGTCACAGGGGCAGTGGGCAGGGACCACCCGCACTGGCTCATGACTCCGTCAACAGCGGGGCATCCGGCGACGCGTCGGCGATACCCGGCAATGCTCAGAAGTGGCTCAACTCGCGTGCAAGCGGGCCTGGCGTGGGAAGGAACCCGGCATGTCGATCTTTACCAAGCAGGATCCGCTGCCGGTACTCGTGGTCCGGGACGTGCATCAGCTCGTCCTCGCGCTGCGCGGGGCGCTCGGCCAGGCATCCGAGGGGGAACGTCCCGGCCTGGAAAGGGCCTTGGCGCTCGCCGTCGAGGTCGAGGCCTCGTCGGACGAGGAGTTGGGCGGCCGGTGGGCCCTGCGACGGGTCGAGGACGCGGGGTTCACCGGCGCGCTGGACTCGGTGTCGGCGGTCAAGGCACTGCGTGACGCCGAGCCGGGCCTGAGCCTGCGGCAGGCGGTCGCCCTGATGAAGCAGGCGGTCGCCGCCGAGAAGACCGACGCGGCGGGGCCGGCCACCACCTGAGAGCCGGCGGACCCGGACCGGATGGCCCCGGACCGGATGACCCGGGACCGGATGACCCGGGACCGGCGGGGCCGGCCCCCCCGGATCGGCCCCGACGGCCGTCTCAGCCGCGCAGCGAAGCGGCGGTCTCGGCGACCGCCGCCATCGCGGCGCGTTGCAGCCCGGGGCCGAAGGTGACGCGCGTCGCACCCAGCCTGCCCAGTTCCGCCACCGTCGCGCTGTCGGGCGTGGCGGCCATGTTGACGGGGCCCTCGATGCCCGCGCGCAGCACCGCGAACGCCTCCGGGGGCGCCAGGAGCGGGTAGACGCAGTCGGCGCCGGCGGCCACGTACAGCCGGGCGCGTTCGAGCGCGTCGGCCGGGTCGCCCGTACCGACGACGAAGGTGTCGACGCGCGCGTTGATGAAGAGGTCAGCGCCGGCCTCGGCGCGTACCTCGGCGAGCCAGTCCGCGTGCCGCCGGGGGTCCTTGAGGGTGGTGTGGTGCTCGGAGTCCTCCAGATTGCAGCCGACGGCGCCGGTGTCGATCAGGCGCGCGACGACCTCCTTGGGGGACAGGCCGTAACCGCCCTCGATGTCCGCCGATACGGGGACGGAGACGGCGCGGACGATCCTGGCCACCGCGGCGAACATCTCGTCCGCCGGCGTCGAGCCGTCCTCGTAACCGAGCGAGGCGGCGATCCCGGCGCTCGGGGTGGCGAGCGCCGGGAATCCGGCGTCGGCGTAGACGCGGGCGGACGCCACGTCCCACGGGCCGGGGAGCACGAGCGGGTCGCCGGGGGCGCGGTCGTGGTGCAGGGCGCGGAACGTCATGGTGGTCACTTCTTCACTTGTCCGGAGGGCGTGCGGCGGGCGTGCGGAGGGTGACATCGACGCGGTCCGAGTGGTCCGACCGCGCCCATGGCTGCGCTCAGTGCTTGCTCAGTGCTTGACGGCACCGGGTGTGTAGTGGCCCGGGACGCTCCTGCTGGACACCGAGAAGCGGTTCCAGGCATTGATCGCGGTGATCGCGGCGATGAGGTGGGCGAGTTCGGTGTCGTCGAACTCCTTCGCGGCCTTCGCGTACACCTCGTCGGGGACGAAGCCGTCGGTCAGTACGGTGACCGCCTCGGTCAGCTCGATCGCGGCGATCTCCTTGGCCGTGTAGAAGTGCTGCGACTCCTCCCACGCGCTGAGCTGGATGATCCGCTCCACCGACTCGCCGGCCACCAGGGCGTCCTTCGTGTGCATGTCGATGCAGAAGGCGCAGTGGTTGATCTGCGAGGCGCGGATCTTGACGAGTTCGAGCAGGATCGGCTCGACGCCCTTCCTGGCCGCCGCGTCCAGCCTGACCATGGCCTTGTAGACCTCGGGGGCGAGCTTCGCCATGTCCAGCCGGGGGGTGTGCTCGGGGAGCAGGTTCTTGTTTGCCCGCGCTTCGTTCGCCGTTGTCGTCATGCCTCCGAAGTTACGTGCTCAGTGGCGCACAGGTATGGTCCATTCCCATGACGGATTCCTGGGCCAATAAGGAGCGCGACGCCCTCGCCGCGTTCGGCGCCGACCTGCACCTTGAGCTGCGGGGAGCCGGAGCGGGCGCGGGGGCGGGGGCAGGCACGGGCGCGCACCCGGGCGGCGGCACCGGTCTGCGCGCCCGGCTCATGGACGCCCTGCGCGAGGCCGTACGGACGGGCCGGCTGGTCCCCGGCACCCGGCTGCCCTCGTCCCGTACGCTCGCCGCCGACCTGGGCATCGCCCGTAACACCGTGGCCGACGCCTACGCGGAACTGGTCGCCGAAGGCTGGCTCACCGCCCGGCAGGGCTCGGGCACCCGGGTGACCCGGCGGGCCGCGCCGCGCAAGGCGGCGCAGCCGGCTCCCCGTACCCGTCCGGCGTGGCGCCACCCCGAGTACAGCCTGCTGCCCGGCACGCCCGACCTCGCCGAGTTCCCCCGTACGCAGTGGCTCGCCGCGGCGCGCCGCGCGCTGACGGCGGCGCCGCACGAGGCCTTCGGCTACGGCGACGCGCTCGGCCGGGTCGAGCTGCGTACCGTCCTCGCCGACTACCTGGCGCGGGCCCGCGGGGTGTACGCGGACCCCGACCGGATCGTCATCTGCTCCGGCTTCCACCACGGGCTGACGCTGATGGCGCGCGTGCTCAAGGACCGGCGGGTGCGGGCGGTGGCGATCGAGGCGTACGGCCTCGACCAGTCCCGCGACCTGCTCAAGGACGCCGGGCTGCGGCTCCCGGCCCTCTCCGTCGACGAACGCGGGGCGCGTACCGAGGAGTTGACGAGAGAGCGCGGAATCGGGGCGGTGCTGATGACACCCGCCCACCAGTTCCCCACGGGGGTCGCCCTGCACCCGGACCGGCGCGCGGCGGCGGTGGACTGGGCGCGCGCCACCGGGGGGTTGATCCTGGAGGACGACTACGACGGGGAGTTCAGGTACGACCGGCAGCCGGTGGGCGCGCTCCAGGGCCTCGACCCTGACCGGGTGGTGTACTTCGGTACGGCGAGCAAGTCGCTGGCGCCGGGGCTGCGGCTCGGCTGGATGGTGCTCCCGGAGGAACTGGTCAGAGAGGTCACCGAGGTGCGCGGAGCGGGCGACCTGCGGTCGAGCGCCCTGGACCAGCTCACCCTCGCCGAGTTCATCGCCTCGGGCGCGTACGACCGCCATGTGCGGTCGATGCGGCTGCGCTACCGCCGCCGCCGCGACCAGTTGGTCGCCGAACTCGCCGAGCGGGCCCCGCACATCAGGGTCACCGGCATCGCGGCCGGACTGCACGCCATCGTCGAACTCCCGCCGGGCACCGAGCGTTCGGTGGTCGAGGGGGCGGCCAGAGGGGGCCTCGCGATCGTCGGCATGGCCCAGTTCCGGCACGATTTCCCTTCCCCGGGTGGGGAGTTGCCGCAGCGGGACGCACTTGTGGTCGGCTACGGCACCCCACCGGACAGCGCCTGGACGGGCGCCCTGGAAGCCCTGTGCCGGGCGCTGCCGTAAGCGGGGGCTCGGCTCAAAGAGCGCGAAGTTTTCCGCTCCGCATTAGACTTGGCGGTGCGTGCGGCATCGCGTGTCGGTCACCGGCCGGGTGAGGCATGGAGGTGGCCGCGAGTTGCCTTACGGAGGCAATCAATCGTGTCAGTTCAGTTGAATCACACCATCGTCTTCTCCCGGGACAACCGGGAGTCCGCCGAATTCCTCGGTCGTATCTTCGGTCTTGAGGTAGGAGCCGAGTGGGGGCCTTTCGTCCCCGTCGAGTTGAGCAACGGCGTGACCCTCGACTTCGCGACCGTTCCGCCCGAGTCGATCGTGCGCCAGCACTACGCCTTCCTTGTCACCGAGGCTGAGTTCGACGGCATCTTCCAGCGGGTGCGGGAGGAGGGCCTCACGTACTACGCCGACCCGCACGGCAAGGAGCCCGGCAAGATCAACCACAACGACGGCGGGCGCGGGGTCTACTTCCTGGACCCGGGCGGGCACGGCCTGGAGGCGATCACCCGGCCCTACGGCGGCTTCGCCGAGGGCGAGGGCGAGCGATAGGCGCACCGGTCAGGTACGAGGTCCGGTCAGGTACGAGGCCCGTCAGGTAAGAGGCCCGTCAGGTAAGAGGTCGCCCTCACGTGTCCGTGGGGGCGACCTCGTCCAGGATCAGCGCCAGAGCGCCGTACAGCGCCGAGTCCTCCAGGTAGTGGGCGACGACCAACTCCGGTGGGAACGGCACCATTTCGCGCAGTCTCGGGTCCAGCGCTGCCATGATCCGGCCGGCCGAGGCCATCATGCCTCCGCCGACCGCGATGCGCCGGGGGTCGAGTACGACGGCCATGTTGGCGACCTGGACGGCGAGGCGGTCCAGTGCGTCCGTCACCAGCTCCCGCGCCCTCGGGTCCGCCGACGCGAACAGCTCGGCTGCGTCGGGGGCGCCGCCCAGCACCTCGGCGCCCCGCCGGGCGAGCCCGCTGCCGGCCGCGTACTCCTCCAGCGGCGCCCGGCCCGAGGCGACTCCGGCGGTGTCGCCCGCATCGTGCACCAGATAGCCGATTTCCCCGGCCGCCCCATGGGCACCGCCCAGCACGCGCCCGCCGACGATCACGGCGGCGGCGATTCCGGTGCCGAGGCTGAGGAAGATCCCCGGGTCGGCGTCGCGCAGCGCGCCCCACCGGGCCTCGGCGACGCCGCCCGCCCTGACGTCGTTGGCGCAGGCGACCGTGGAGAGGCCGAGCCCGTCGCGTACGAGGGCGGGCAGCGCGAGATCCTCCCAGCCCGGAATGTTCGGCGCGAACATGATGCGGTCCTCGTGCACGACACCGGGGCTGACCGCGCCCGCGCCCAGGCACACCCCACCGGTCTCCGCCGAGGTCTCGGCGCGCAGGCGGTCGGCGGTACGCAGGGCGCGCTCGACCGCCTGCTTCGCACCGTACGGCGCGAGCGTGTCGATCCGGTCGGACTTCAGGACGCGCCCGGCGCGGGTGGCGGTGGCGACGGCGATCTTCGTACCGCCCACGTCGATGCCCAGGACGAAGTCCCCGCCGCCGGCCGCGCGCGCACCCGTACCCGCGCGCGCACCCGTACTCACACGGCCTCCTGGGGATCGCGCTGCTCGGTTCCGTCGGCCCCCTCAGGCGCGTGTCGGAACTGCTCCCGTATCTCCTTCGGCCCGAACGGCCAGGTGTGTTCGAGTTTGGCCCAGATCAGGAACGCGATCCCGCCCAGCGCCACCCAGCCGAGCGACCACTCGATCGGATGAAGGCCGGGGTTGTTCTTGTCGGCGAACACATAGACGCTGAGCCAGCCGACCAGCGCGACGATGCTCGGCAGCGGGTAGAGCCACATCCGGTACGGGCGCTTGAGGTCGGGCTGCCTCCTGCGCAGCACCGTCACCGCCGCTATCTGCGCGAAGGACTGGACGATCACCATGACGGTGGTCAGGAACGTGATCAGCACGGTCAGCGGCGGTGTCTTCGCCGAGGTGCCGACATGGCGGCTGAGCAGGAAAGCGGCCGCCGTGATCACGCCCATCGCCAGCAGACTGAGGGTCGGGAAGCGGTGCTTGGGATGGAGCCGTCCGAACTGCTTGAAGAACACCTTGTCGCGCGCCGCGTCGTACGGCACCCGGGAGCCGCCGAGCAGTCCGGCGAAGACCGAGGTGAAGGCGGTGATGAGGATCAGTACGGTGATCACGTCCGCCGTCGTCTTGCCCCAGACCTTCTCCAGCACCACGGCGGCGACCGACTGCGAGGCCGGGTTGGACGGGTCGATCATGTCCTTCCAGTTGACCACCCCGAGCGTTCCTATCTGCATCAGCAGATAGATGGTCATCACGCCGAAGATCGCGTAGATGATGGAGCGCGGCAGCACCCGGCCCGGGTTCTTGATCTCGGCCCCCATGTAGGCGGTGGTGTTGTAGCCGAGGTAGTCGTAGATGCCGATGGTCAGACCGCTGGCGAAGCCCAGCCAGAACTTGCCGGAGCCCAGCGCGAACGCGTGCGCCGGATAGGTGAAGGCGTCGGCGGCGTTGAAGTGCGTGAACGACGCGATGATCACGCACGCCACGCTGATGATCATGATCACCCAGAGCAGCGAGGCGAGCTTGCCGATCGACTCGATCCGCCGCCACAGCAGCGCGACCACCGCAACACACATCGCGAGCCCGACCAGATCACCCTGGCCCTCGCTCATCGACGGCCACAGATACGTCAGGTACTGGACGAACCCCGCGACACCGGTCGACATGATCAGCGGGATGAACAGCATCGCCGTCCAGGTGAACAGGAACGGCATCAGCCGCCCGGTCCGGTACTGGAACGCCTCGCGCAGATAGATGTACGAGCCCCCGGCGCCCGGGAGCGAAGCGCCCAGCTCGGCCCAGATCAGGCCGTCGGCGAGGGCCAGTACGGCTCCGGCCGCCCAGCCGATGATCGCCTGCGGTCCGCCGAAGGCCAGCACCATCGCGGGGATCGTGATGAACGGCCCGATGCCGACCATCTGGCTCATGTTGATCGCGCTTGCCTGGAACTGGCCGATCCGGCGTACGAAACCGGTGCCGGCCTTCGCGGACGTCCGGTCGGTATCGGCCATCCGGCCCACCTCCTCCGTCAAGGACTCGTCAAGGCGATGACGACCCGGACAAGTTAAGGTGTCTTACTAAATGGGGTCAAGGGGTCGGCAGAAGACCGTTTTCGCCCCGGGTTCCGGTCTCTTCGTCTCGTAAGCTGGACGTAATACGGAGGAAGCATGGCCAGGGGGACGATCCTGAACGGTGTGACGGGTGACGACGACCCCGCGGGCGGCGCGCGCCTGTCCGAGGCCGACGGCCGACGGTGGAACCACGGGGTGCTCCGCGGCTTCAACGAACGTGTGCTGCTGGACGCGCTCCGCGCTGCGGGCACCACATCCCGTGCCGAACTCGCCCGTTCGACGGGCCTGTCCAAACCGACCGTCTCCGCGGCGCTGGCCAGCCTGGAGCGGGCCGGCCTGGTCCGCGCGACCGGCGAGGTCAGCCGGGCGCCGGGGCGCGGCAGGGCCGCCGTGCTCTACGAGGCCGATCCGTCGGCCGGGTACGTGATCGGGGTCGACGTCGGCCGCGACTGGCTGCGGGCCGCC
>NZ_JTHL01000001.1:5895458-5898133 GCF_000818195.1 Streptomyces sp. 150FB
TCACGGCGGCCGGCGGAGCCGGCAGCGCCACGCCGATCCGTTCCTGGCAGGTGCAGTCCAGCACGACCGTCGGCGACGACGGCGCCGCCCTCTCCGCCCCGGGCCACAGCACGCACGGCTGGTACGTGGCGCCCGCCCGCTCCACCGTGGTGGCGGCCCTGCTCGCCGACGGCCTGTACCCGGACGTCTTCCGCTCCACCAACCTGCGTGCCATCGACCCCGCGCTCTTCCAGGTCCCCTGGTGGTACCGCTCCACCTTCACCGTCAACGGCGGTGCGCACAGCGGCCGTACGGTGCTGCGCGCCGACGGCGTCATCCCGGGCGCCGACGTCTGGGTGAACGGCAAACAGGTCGCCACCCGCCAGACCGTCCAGGGCGCGTACACCGTCAACGACATCGACATCAGTTCCGTCGTCCGTCCCGGCGAGAACGCCATCGCCTTCAAGATCCCGCCGGCCGACCCGGACAAGGACCTGTCCATCGGCTGGGTCGACTGGAACCAGACGCCGCCCGACAACAACATGGGCATCTGGCGCGATGTGGAGATCCTGCGCACCGGCGACGTCTCGCTCCACAACGCGCATGTCACACCGGAGCTCTCGCTGCCCTCCCTCGACCACGCGGGACTGACCGTCGCCGTCGACGCGCACAACGCGGCGGCGACGGCGGCCACCGTCGACGTCGCGGGCACGGTCGGCGGCCACGGCGCCCCGATCGCCTTCGGCCGCCGGGTCGATCTGGGGCCGGGCGAGACGAGGACGGTCACCTTCACGCCCGCCGACACGCCCGCGCTCAACGTCCGTAAGCCCGCGGTCTGGTGGCCGGCCGGCGAGGGAGCCCACCCGCTCTACGACCTGAAGGTCACCGCTTCCCTGGCGGGCGCCGTCAGCGACCGGGCCTCGGCCGAATTCGGCATCCGGAGTGTCACCAGCTCCGTCGCGCCGGGCGGCGGACGGCAGTTCGTCGTCAACGGCCGCAAGATCCAGTTGCGCGGCGGCGGTTGGGCGCCCGACATGTTCCTCCGCGACGACCAGCGACGTACGGCCGCCCAACTCGGCTACGTGACCGACCTGGGGCTGAACACCGTCCGTCTCGAAGGCAAGTTGGAGAATCCGGAGTTCTTCGACATGGCCGACCGCGACGGCATCATGGTGCTCCCCGGCTGGGAGTGCTGTGACAAGTGGGAGGCATGGGCCGGGACCGGGGGCGAGGACTGGACCGCCGAGGACCACACCACCGCCGTCAGGTCGGCGGCGAGCGAGGCGGTGCTGCTCAACAACCACCCCTCCGTCGTCGCCTTCCTCATCGGCAGTGACAACGCGCCGCCCGCTGACATCGCGAAGTCCTACACGGACGCCTTCGGCAAGGCGGGCTGGTCGCTGCCGCTCGTATCGGCGGCCTCCGACCAGAGCACCAGCGCCACCGGCGACTCCGGCATGAAGATGACCGGCCCCTACGCCTACGTACCGCCCAACTACTGGTACTCGACCCGCGACGACGAGGGCGGGGCCGTCGGCTTCAACTCCGAGACCAGCGCGGGCGAGGCCATCCCACGGCAGTCCACGCTCGACCAGATGATGACGCCCGAGGAGCAGCGGCAGCTCTGGCAGGAGCCGGGCACCGCGCAGTACCACGCGGGCGGGGACGGTTCGCAGTTCGCCGACCTCTCGCTCTTCGACAACGCCCTCACCGAGCGCTACGGAGCACCCACCGCGCTCAGCGACTACGTACGCAAGTCACAGCTCGCCAACTACGAGGCGACCCGCGCCCAGTTCGAGGCGTACGGCAGCCGGGCCGACGCCGCCGAGCCCGCCACCGGGGTCATCTACTGGATGCTCAACAGCGCCTGGCCGAGCCTGCACTGGCACCTCTTCGACCACAACCTCGACCAGGCGGGCGGGTACTTCGGCGCCAAGAAGGCCAACGAGCCCGTACACATCCAGTACGGGTACGACAGCCAGGCCGTCCAGGTCGTCAACCACACCCCGGACGCCACGGGCGCGCTCACCGCGAACGTACAACTCCGCGACCTCGACGGAACGGTGAAGCTGGACCGGCGGACGAAGCTCGCCCCCGTGCCCGGCGGACACACGGCGGACGCGGCGACCGTCGCGCCGCCGGCCGGGCTGACCAGCACGTACTTCGTCGAGCTGACCCTCACCGACAGCCACGGCAAGCAGGTCAGCCACAACGTGTACTGGACCTCGACGAAGCCCGATGTCCTCGACCACGCCAACACGACCTGGTACTACACACCGCAGAGCGCGTACGCCGACCTGACCGGGCTTGAGCGGCTGTCCGCCGCCGACGTCAGGTCCACGGTCGACTCCACCACCAGCGGCGGCCGGACGACCACCCGCGTCACCCTCCGCAACGCCGGAACGGTGCCGGCCGTCGACCTGCACGCCACCGTGCTCGGCGCCCGCCACGGCGCCGAGGTGGTCCCGGTGTCGTGGAGCGACGACGACATCACGCTCTTCCCCGGCCAGCGGACCACGCTGACCGCGACCTACCGGACGGCCGACCTGCACGGCGACCGCCCCGCGGTCGACCTGACCGGCTTCAACACACCGGAGCGGCCGAAGGAGAGCTGATCACACCGCTTCACATCGCTTCACGCCGCTTCTTCAGCGGTGGTCACAGGAACGGCCGGGGGCTCCACCGAGCCCCCGGCC
>NZ_JTHL01000001.1:5898174-5907388 GCF_000818195.1 Streptomyces sp. 150FB
GCGCCCGCCACCGCCACCGCGAACCCGGTGACCGCCAGCCACGCCAGCCCCGGGTGCGTACGGTCGCCCAGCCACACCACACCCACCAGCGCGGGCCCGATCGTCTCGCCGAGCACCATGCCGGCCGTGGCCGTCGTCACCGAGCCGCGCTGGAGGGCCGAGGTGAGCAGCAGGAACCCGGCGGCGCCGCCGAGGAGCAGGGCGTACGGCGCGGGGGCGGCGAGATCCACCGAGTCGATGAGCCGTACGGCGACCTCCACCACCCCGAAACCGCACCCGGCACCGAGCCCGAGGACCAGCGCGCGCGGCCGCTCGGGCAGTCGCCCGGCCACCGCTCCCGCCAGCAGCACCAGGACGGCGACGCCGAGCATGGCCCAGCCCAGGAGGGCAGGACCCGGGCGGTCGCCCTGGGCGCCCGAGGCCAGGCCGAGCATGCCGAGGCCGCCGCAGACCACCGCCACGGCGGCCCACTCGGCGGAGCCGAGCCGTACCGCCAGCAGCCGGGCGGCGACCACGGCCGTGACGGCCAGACTCGCGGCGAGCGCGGCGCCGACCAGATAGATCGGCAGCGAGCGCAGCGCGACGATCTGGAGCGCGAAGCCCACCACGTCCAGGCCGAGCCCGGCGACGTAACGCCACTGCCGCACCGCGCGCAGCAGCAGAGCCGCGTCGACGCCGGAGCCGCTCCCGGGCTCGGCGGAGCGGGCCGCCACCGCCTGGAGGACGGAGGCCGTACCGAAAGAGATCGCGGAACCCAGCGCACAAACCATCCCCAAGAACACGAACACATAATAGTCGGACAGAGATGGCGCACCGCCTTACCCCTGAGCGGCGGGGCCCTCTACTGTGGCTGGGATCCATAGGTCAGTTGCCAGTTCGATTACAGCGGGGGAGTCGTCCCATGACGATGCGGCAGAGGAAGCTCAGGTCGAGCGCGGTGGTGCTCGGGGGGATGGGCATGCTCGCGATGACACTCACGTCGTGCGGCTCGGACCCGGACAAGCGCTGCATCGACCCGCAGACGCAGAAGACGCTGCCGAAGTACGAGTGCGACGACGATCACGGCCACGGCTCGTACTACTACGGCGGTTCGGTCCGCAACGGCCGTGTCTACGGCGGAAGTTCGAACCGCTCGGCGGTCGAGAAGGGCGGCTTCGGCAGCTCCCACTCGGGCTCGCACGGTGGCTGACCCGACAGGCTCGACGAACCGGTCGGGCCCGGCTGACCCGGCGGACCGGACAGACCCGGCGTCCGCCCCGGCCGAGCGCCCGGCGGCCCGCTGATGGAACGGCACACCATCGAGCCCCGCCCCGACTGGCAGCGGATCGTCGAGGCGCAGGGTGTCGTCTATCCCCTGACCCGCTTTCCCGACGGTTCGCTGCGTCCGTACTGGGACGAGAGCGCGTACTACTCCTTCACGCTGCCCGAGGTCGAAGCCCTCGAAGAGGTGGTCGAAGAGCTGCACGCGATGTGCCTGAGTGCCGCCGCGCACATCGTGGCGCAGGACCGCTTCGCCGAACTCGGCATCACCGACCGGCGGTTGGCCGGGCGGATAACCGAGTCCTGGCGCAGGCGCGCCGAACTCCCCTCCATCTACGGCCGGTTCGACCTGCGCTACGACGGCACGGGCCCGGCCAAGATGCTGGAGTACAACGCCGACACCCCCACCTCACTGGTCGAGGCGGCGAGCCCGCAGTGGTTCTGGATGGAGGAACGCTTCCCCGGCGCCGACCAGTGGAACTCTCTGCACGAACGGCTCGTCGACGCCTGGAAGCGGCAGGCCACCCTCCTCCCGCCGGGGCCGGTGCACTTCGTGCACTCCGAGGGGGACGAGCTGGGCGAGGACCTGATGACGGTCGCGTATCTGCGCGAGACCGCCCAGCAGGCCGGCCTGCACACCGAGGCGCTCTCCGTCGAACAGATCGGCTGGGACCGGCTGAGCGGACGCTTCGTGGACGAGCGGCTGCACTTCATCCGGAGCTGCTTCAAGCTCTACCCGTGGGAGTGGCTGACCACCGACCGCTTCGGCCCGCAGGTCCTCGACACCCTAGACAACGGCGGCGGTACGGGCAGCACCTGCTGGATCGAGCCCGCCTGGAAGATGCTCCTCTCCAACAAGGCGCTGCTGGCCATCCTCTGGGAACTGCACCCGGGCCATCCGAACCTGCTGCCCGCCTACCTCGACGGCCCCCGCGAACTCGCCTCGGCGGGCGGCTATGTGGCGAAGCCGCTGCTGGGCCGCGAGGGCGCCGGCGTCACGATCCACGAGCCCGGCCTGCCCCCGGCCGTCAGGGGCGAGGCCTGCTGCTACCAGGAGTTGGCCCCACTGCCGGACTTCGAGGGCAACCGCGTGGTGCTGGGCGCGTGGGTGGTCGAACACGAGGCGGCGGGCCTGGGCATCCGTGAATCGTCCGGCCCGATCACCGACGAGTACGCCCGCTTCCTGCCCCACGTCATCCTGTAGGGGCCCGGAAGGCGGCGGCAACACCGGGGGCCGAGTCGTCGGCCGGCCCCCGGCCCTGCCGGCCGGCCCCCGGCCCCACCTCGCCGGAAACGAACCTAGCCCGCGAGCACCGCCCGCAGTTGGGCGACGCCCCAGTCCAGATCCTCCTTGCTGATCACCAGCGGCGGCGCGATCCGGATCGTCGAGCCGTGGGTGTCCTTCACCAGCACGCCCCGTTCCATCAGCCGCTCCGAGATCTCCCGGCCCGTGCCGATCGAGGGGTTGATGTCCACCCCAGCCCACAGCCCCCGGCCGCGTACGGTCTCCACCGCGCCGCCGCCCACCAGCATCCCCAGTTCGCGGTGCAGGTGGTCGCCCAACTCGGCCGCGCGCTCCTGGAATTCGCCGGTCTCCAGCATGGCGATGACTTCGAGCCCGACCGCGCAGGCCAGCGGGTTGCCGCCGAAGGTCGATCCGTGTTCGCCGGGGCGGAACACACCGAGCACCGCCTCCGACGACACCACGGCCGACACCGGCACCACCCCGCCGCCCAGTGCCTTGCCGAGCACGTACATGTCGGGCACGACGCCCTCGTGCTCGCAGGCGAAGGTCTTCCCCGTCCGGCCGAGGCCCGACTGGATCTCGTCCGCGATGAACAGCACGTCGTGGGCCCGGGTCAGCTCGCGCACCCCCGCCAGATATCCCGGCGGCGGCACCAGCACGCCGGCCTCGCCCTGGATCGGCTCCAGCAGCACGGCCACGGTGTTGTGGGTGAGGGCCGACTCCATGGCGGTGAGGTCGCCGTACGGAACGATCTCGAACCCGGGCGTGTAGGGGCCGTAGTCGGCCCGCGCCTCGGCGTCCGTCGAGAAGCTGATGATCGTGGTCGTCCGGCCGTGGAAGTTGTTCGCGGCCACCACGATCTTCGCCGTGCCCTCCGGCACGCCCTTGACCTGGTACCCCCACTTCCGCGCGGTCTTCACCGCCGTCTCGACCGCCTCGGCCCCGGTGTTCATCGGCAGGACCATCTCCATGCCGCACAGCTCGGCGAGCCGCGTACAGAACTCCGCGAAGCGGTCGTGGTGGAACGCCCTCGACGTGAGCGTCACCCGTTCGAGCTGGGCCTTGGCCGCGTCGATCAGACGCCTGTTGCCGTGGCCGAAGTTGAGCGCCGAATACCCGGCGAGCATGTCGAGGAAGCGGCGCCCCTCGACATCGGTCATCCAGGCACCCTCCGCCGACGCGACGACGACGGGCAGCGGGTGGTAGTTGTGCGCACTGTGGGCCTCCGCCGAGGCGATGGCACTCTCCGTTGCCGACACGGGAACTCCATTCGTTGTAAACAGGTGTTCGGTACAAGCTGTCCTGCTGGACACGGTAGTGGCCCCTGTTTCTATCGTCGCTCGCCGCACGGCCGGAGAAACCTCGCTCCCGGCGCGCCCCGGCCGCTCTTCCCCTAGGGTTGAGCCACGTACGGCGACTGGCGCACGCGGAACCGACCGCGGGGGAGCCGTACGGGAAGACCGCACGAGGTGCCGTCCGCCTGGGCACCCCGGGACCACGACCGCCGTACGGCTCGTCCCGGAGGACCGCGATGACACTTCCCGCGCACGACACCGCCCGCCACCCCGCCCTGTCGGCCGCCGACCCCGAACTCGCCGCGCTCGTCGGCGCCGAGGAGCGGTTGCAGGCCGAGACCCTGCGGCTGATCCCCAGCGAGAACTACGTCTCCCAGGCCGTCCTCGAAGCGTCCGGGACCGTCCTCCAGAACAAGTACAGCGAGGGCTACCCGGGCCGCCGCTACTACGAGGGCCAGCAGAACATCGACCAGGTCGAGCGGCTCGCCGTCGCCCGCGCCAAGGCGCTCTTCGGCGTCGAGCACGCCAATGTCCAGCCGTACTCCGGCTCTCCCGCCAATCTCGCCGTGTATCTCGCCTTCGCCGAGCCCGGCGACACGGTGATGGGCATGGCCCTCCCCATGGGCGGCCACCTCACCCACGGCTGGGGCGTGTCGGTCACCGGGAAGTGGTTCCGGGGCGTCCAGTACGGCGTACGCGAGGACACCGGCCTGATCGACCTCGACGAGGTGCGCGCACTCGCGCTGAAGGAGCGGCCCAAGGTCATCTTCTGCGGCGGTACGGCCCTTCCCCGCACCATCGACTTCGCCGCCTTCGGCGAGATCGCCAGGGAGGCGGGCGCCGTGCTCGTCGCGGACGTCGCGCACATCGCGGGGCTGATCGCCGGCGGCGCCCACCCGTCCCCGGTGCCGTACGCCGACGTGATCTCCACGACCACCCACAAGACCCTGCGCGGCCCGCGCGGGGCGATGCTGATGTCGCGTGCCGAGCACGCCAAGGCCCTCGACAAGGCGGTCTTCCCCGGTCTCCAGGGCGGCCCGCACAACCAGACCACCGCCGCGATCGCCGTCGCCCTCCACGAGGCGGCCAGGCCCTCCTTCCAGGACTACGCGCGGTCCGTCGTCGCCAACGCGGGTGTCCTCGCCGACGAACTGCTCGCGCGGGGCTTCGACCTCGTGTCCGGCGGCACCGACAACCATCTGATCCTGATGGACCTCACCCCGAAGGACGTCCCCGGCAAGGTGGCGGCCAAGGCGCTGGACCGCGCGGGCCTGGTCGTCAACTACAACTCGGTGCCGTACGACCCGAGGAAGCCGTTCGACCCGTCCGGCATCCGGATCGGCACCCCCTCCCTCACCTCACGCGGCCTCGGTACCGCGCACATGGCGGCCGTGGCCGACTGGATCGACCGGGGCGTCAGCGCCGCCGGCGCGGGGGACGAGCACGCCCTCACCGCGATCCGCGCCGAGGTCGCCGACCTGATGGCGGCCCACCCGGCGCCCGGACTCCCGGTCTAGACCGGGACAGATCCGGACGGATCTGAACGCGTCCGAAGCGCGGCGGGGTCGGCCGCCGAGCACCTGTGTTCCTTCTCTCACAGACGTATCACCGACGTCTCACCTGCGTATCACCCCGGGACGGCTCCCCGGCTCCCCGGCCCGGGGAGATCCGTTCCCGACCTGTCAGCGGCACCTGAGAGAATGGTGAGCATGGCCTCTGACCGTCCCCGCGCGCTCTCCGGTATCCAGCCCACCGCAGGCTCCTTCCACCTAGGGAACTACCTCGGTGCGGTCCGTCAGTATGTGGCGCTGCAAGAAACCCACGACGCGTTCTACATGGTCGTGGACCTGCACGCGATCACCGTCCCGCAGGATCCCGCCGAGCTGCGCGCCAACACCCGGCTCGCCGCCGCCCAGCTCCTCGCCGCCGGCCTCGACCCGGGGCGCTGCACGCTCTTCGTCCAGAGCCATGTCCCCGAGCACGCCCAGCTCGCCTGGATCATGAACTGCATCACCGGCTTCGGTGAGGCCTCCCGGATGACGCAGTTCAAGGACAAGTCCGCCAAGCAGGGCACCGACCGGACGACGGTCGGGCTGTTCACGTACCCCGTCCTCCAGGTCGCCGACATCCTGCTCTACCAGGCCGACGCCGTCCCGGTCGGTGAGGACCAGCGTCAGCACATCGAGCTGACGCGTGACCTCGCCGAGCGGTTCAACACCCGCTTCGGGCAGACGTTCACCGTCCCGGCGCCGCACATCGTCAAGGAGGTCGCGAAGATCTACGACCTCCAGGATCCGACGGCCAAGATGAGCAAGTCGGCGTCCACACCCAAGGGCCTGATCAATCTGCTCGACGAGCCGAAGGTCACGGCCAAGAAGATCAAGAGCGCCGTCACGGACACCGGCACCGAGATCGTCTTCGACACCGTCGCCAAGCCCGGTGTGAGCAATCTGCTCACCATCCACTCCACGCTCACCGGCCTCACGGTCCCCGAGTTGGAGAACCAGTACGCCGGAAAGGGTTACGGTGCGCTGAAGACGGACCTCGCCGACATCGTGGTCGATTTCGTCACACCCTTCAGGACCCGCACCCAGGAATACCTGGACGACCCGGAGACGCTGGACTCGATCCTGGCCGGGGGCGCCGACAAGGCGCGCGCCGTCGCGGCCGAGACCCTGGCCCAGGCCTACGACAGGGTGGGCCTCCTGCCGGCGAAGCACTGACCGGTGCCGGCGAAGCACTGACCGGTGAGGCACTGACCGGCCGCACCGACACGGGGGGTGCTGGCCAGCAAGGCGGTACGGGAGTCACACTGGCGGGCGGCACACAGCCGCCGGCCGCACAGGACCGATCCGGGGCCCGACCAAGTCGGTACGGAGTGAGGAGAACGACGTGGGGACCGTAACGCTCGGCGTTTCGATCGCGGTCCCGGAGCCGTACGGCCGTCTGCTCCAGGAGCAGCGCGCGGGCTTCGGTGATCCCGCCGCACACGGCATTCCCACGCACGTCACCCTCCTGCCGCCGACCGAGGTCGACGCCTCGGCGCTGCCGGCGATCGAGGCGCATCTCGCGGCCGTCGCGACGGCCGGCCGGCCGTTCCCGATGCGGCTGTACGGCACCGGCACGTTCCGCCCGCTCTCCCCGGTCGTCTTCGTCCAGGTCGTCGAGGGCGCGTCGGCCTGCACCTGGCTCCAGAAGCGGGTCAGGGACACGTCGGGGCCGCTGGTCCGTGAGCTCCAGTTCCCGTATCACCCGCATGTCACCGTGGCCCACGGCATCGCCGAGGAGGCGATGGACCGGGCGTACGAGGAGCTCGCCGAGTATGTGGCGCAGTGGAGCTGCACCTCCTTCGCGCTCTACGAGCAGGGACCGGACGGCATCTGGCGCAAGCTCCAGGAGTACGCGTTCGGCGGCGGCGGCGAGATCCCCGGCGTGCCCTCGCAGAGCACGCCCAGGGACCGCCCCGCGTCCCGCAGACCGGTCAGTCCCTAGTCACCCGCACGGCTCCCGGTGGCCCGTCACAACGGCAGTCGGCGGAACAGCGGCCTCGGCAGGTGCCGCAGCGCCGCCATCACCAGGCGCAGCATTCCCGGCACCCACACCGTCTCGGCCCGCCGCCGCAGCCCCAACTCGATCGCGAACGCGACCTCTTCCGGCGTGGTGGCCGGCGCAGTCTCCGCCAGCCCCGCCGTCATCTTCGTCCGTACGAAACCGGGGCGCACGATCATCACATGCACGCCCGTGCCGTACATGGCGTCGCCGAGCCCCTGGGTGAAGGCGTCGAGGCCCGCCTTGCTCGACCCGTAGATGAAGTCAGCGCGCCGCGCCCGCTCCCCGGCCACCGACGACAGCACCACGAGCGAGCCGTGCCCCTGCACCTGCAACGCGCCCGCGCACACCAGTCCGGCCGACACCGCGCCGGTGTAGTTCGTCTGCGCGACCCGGACAGCCGCGAGCGGCTCGGCCTCGTCGCGCGCCTGGTCGCCCATGACCCCGAACGCGAGCAGCACCATGTCGATGTCGCCCTCGGCGAAGACCTTGCCGAGCGTCGGCTCGTGACTGCCGGGGTCGAGCGCGTCGAAGGCGACCGTGCGGATGTCGACGTCCGTACGGAGGGCGCGCAGCTCCTCGGCCGCGGCCTCCAGGGCGGGGGAGGGGCGGCCGGCGAGCCAGACCGTACGGGTACGGCGGGCGATCAGCCGGCGCGCGGTCGCGAGGCCGATCTCCGACGTACCGCCGAGGACGAGCAGGGACTGCGGGGTGCGATAAGCGTTCTTCATCGTTCCAAGCTCCTTGTCGGAATCCCTGTCGAAACGGGCGGCGGGGTGCCGGTGCCGGTAGTGGGGCCTTGGAGGTGACCGTATCGCCCCATACCTACTTCTTTGCGAACTTTTCCGGCTTTGAGCGCTGTGTGGCGGGGCCGCCAAGGGGGTGACGAGAGGTTCACCGGTGCGCCCGCCCGCTGTTTGTCCGATCCCGGGGTACGTCTCCTGCATGGACTGGCTGAAAAAACTCCCTGTGATCGGTCCGTTCGTGGGCCGCTTCATGCAGACGCATGCCTGGCGCTCGTACGAGACGCTCGAGCGGACCCACTGGTCACGGCTGGCCGCCGCCATCACCTTCATCAGCTTTGTCGCGATCTTCCCGCTGATCACGGTGGGCGCGGCGATCGGCGCCGCGCTGCTGAGCACCCGTCAGCTCCACGACGTGCAGAACAGCATCGCCAAGCAGGTGCCCGGCATCTCCGACCAGCTCAACATCGACTCGCTGGTGGCCAACGCGGGCACGGTCGGGGTCGTGGCGGGCGCGCTGCTGCTCTTCACCGGTATCGGGTGGATCGGCTCGATGCGGGAGTGTCTGCGGGCCGTCTGGGAGCTGGACGACAAGCCCGAGGGCAATCCGATCGTCCTCAAGGGCAAGGACGGCCTGGTCCTGATCGGCCTCGGCGCCGTCGGCCTCGCCTCGCTGGGCGCGTCGGGCTTCGGGTCGACGGCCATCGGCTGGACCGCCGACCGACTCGGCATCTCCGAGGGCGGCGCCGGCGGCGTACTGCTCCAGACCGCCGCCATCGCGATCGCGGTCCTGGCCGACTTCCTGCTCCTGCTGTACGTGCTGACGCTGCTGCCGCGCGTCCAGCCGCCGCGCCGCCGGCTGGTGGTCGCCGCGCTGATCGGCTCCGTCGGCTTCGAACTGCTGAAGCTGCTGCTGGGCGGCTATATGAGGAGCGTGGCTTCGAAGAGCATGTACGGCGCCTTCGGCGTGCCGATCGCCCTGCTGCTCTGGATCAACTTCACGGCGAAGCTGCTGCTGTTCTGCGCCGCGTGGACCGCGACGCGGAGCAAGGCCGAGGCGGCGGACGAGGCGAGGGCCGAGGCGGACGCCGACTTCGATGGCCCGCCGCCGGGCCCGCCTG
>NZ_JTHL01000001.1:5907653-5909583 GCF_000818195.1 Streptomyces sp. 150FB
TGCCCGCGGCGGCGGCCGGCCGCCCGGCACCCGCCCCCGCCGACTGCGAGGGCTTCGCGCCGTCCTTGGCGCCCGCCTTGGCGGTGTCCGTGGCCGCGGACTTCGGGGCCACCAGCTTGCCGATCGGCTTGACCTTGCCCGAAGCGGCGAAGCCCCAGTCCAGCAGGCGCGCGGCCTCCTTGTAGACGGCCTGGCTCTCGTCGGACGACGGATTCATCACCGTGACGAGCAGCACCCTGTTGTCGCGCTCGGCGACTCCGGTGAAGGTCGATCCCGCATGCGTGGTGCTGCCGTTCTTGACGCCTGCGAGGCCCTTGTACGGGGTGACACCGCCCGCGCCCGTCAGTAGTTTGTCGGTGTTCTGGATCGCGAAGGTCTCGCGCTTCTTCCCCTTCTTCTGCTCACCGGGGAACTGCGCCGTCGCCGTCGAGCAGTACTCGCGGAAGTCCTTCTTCTGCATCCCGGAGCGGGCGAACAGCGTCAGGTCGTACGCGCTGGAGACCTGGCCGGGCTCGTCGTACCCGTCCGGCGAGACCACATGCGTGTCGAGTGCCTGGAGATCGTCGGCGTGCGCCTGCATGTCCTTGACCGTCTGGGGAATGCCGCCGTTGATCTGGGACAGCACATGCACCGCGTCGTTGCCGGACCGCAGGAACACCCCGAGCCAGAGATCGTGGACGCTGTACGTCAGGTTCTCCTTGACCCCGACCAGACTGCTGCCCTCACCCATCCCGGCGAGATCGGCGGTGGTCACCTTGTGCTGCTCGGCCGAGGGGATCTTGGGCAGCAGCGTGTCGGCGAACAGCATCTTCAGCGTGGAGGCCGGCGCCAGTCTCCAGTGCGGGTTGTGCGCCGCCAGTACGTCACCGGACTCCGCGTCCGCCACGATCCAGGACCGCCCGCTCAGGTCCTTCGGCAGCACAGGGGCGCCGCCGGCGAGATCGACCTGGGTGCCTGCCTGGCCGAGTCTGGCGCCCCCGACGGTCGACATCGTGGCGGGCGGCTTGGGCTGCGCGTCGTCCGCCCACGAGGGCGCGGCGGAGAGTATGGGCAGCAGCGCGGCGGAAGCGACCGTCAACACGGTCTTTTTCGAAACAGACACGATCGAGAACGTACATGTCGTGGGCATCGATACCGAAACCCGCAGCTTGCCCCGGCGTAGACCAGGCCCCTGAGGCTCCTCCGCCCCCCGCCGAAACCGGGACGAGGGGGACGGAGATACTGGTCCCATGAAGCTCAGCCGCCCCGTCTCCTGGTTCCTGCTCGCCTTCGGGGTGTGGAGCTGGTTCATCTGGATCACTTTCGTCAAGAATCTGTGGCAGGACACCAGCGGACTCGCCTTCGACGGTTCGGGCAACCCGACCGCGTACTTCTGGGTGCATCTGCTGCTGGCCATCGCTTCCTTCATCCTGGGGACGGCGGTGGGCGTGATCGGGTTCCGGGGTCTGCGCGCTCTGCGCGCGGAGAACGCCGCCGCCGGGACCGAGCGGGTCGCGAACCCCTGACGCCTCGGCCGGCGCCCCCGCGCGGTGCGCCTACGCACCCCCCGCGCCGACCGTCCGTGACCCCGCCCGGCACACTTGCCGGGCGCGGGCCTCGTGGTGCGCGCTGACACCGTTGAGGGGGGCCTTTCCGTGGTCGTCGTGACCGTGCTGCTCGTGCTTGTGGCTGTCGCGCTGTTGGTGCTGGCGCATTGGTACGTATGGCGCAGGCTGGTGCGGGACGTGTCGAAGCCGGGCGGCCTCTGGCGGCGGACCGGGACCGTACTCGCCGTTCTCATGCCGCTGCTGTCGGTGGGGGCCCTGATCGCCGGGCGTTCCGGGACGCCGTTCGTGGTGCAGCAGGTGCTGGCCTGGCCGGGGTACCTGTGGCTCGCCGTGCTGCTGTACCTGCTGCTGGCGCTGCTCGTCGGCGAGGCCGTACGGCCGCT
>NZ_JTHL01000001.1:5909608-5913122 GCF_000818195.1 Streptomyces sp. 150FB
CGCGGTGGCCACCGAGGACAGGCCCGGCCCCGCCGCCCCCTCCCGTCGCCTCTTCGTCTCCCGGATCGTCGGCGGAGCCGCGGCCACCGCCGGACTCGCCACCGTCGGATACGGCACGTACGGCGTCCTGCGCGGCCCGCGCGTCAAGCGCGTCACCATCCCGCTCGCCAAACTGCCCCGCAGCGCCCACGGCTTCCGTATCGCCGTCGTCAGCGACATCCACCTCGGCCCGATCCTCGGCCGCGCCCACACCCAGCGCGTGGTCGACACCATCAACTCCACCCAGCCGGACCTGATCGCGGTCGTCGGCGACCTCGTGGACGGCACGGTCGCCGACCTGGGACCGGCCGCCGAGCCGCTCAACCAGCTCGAAGCGCCCTTCGGTTCGTTCTTCGTCACCGGCAACCACGAGTACTACTCCGACGCGGACGCCTGGGTCGCGCAGGTACGCGAACTGGGGCTGCGGCCCTTGGTCAACGAGCGCGTCGAGATTCCCGGCTTCGACCTGGCGGGGGTCAACGACATCGGCGGCGAGAGCCAGGGCGAGGGCCCCGACTACGCCAAGGCGCTCGGCGACCGCGACCGGGCGAGGACCTCCGTACTCCTCGCCCACCAGCCGGTGATGATCCACGACGCCGTACGCCAGGGCGTCGACCTGCAACTCTCCGGGCACACGCACGGCGGTCAGCTCTGGCCGGGCAACTACATCGCCGAACTGGCCAACCCGACCGTCGCCGGTCTCGAACGCTACGGCGACACCCAGCTCTACGTCACCCGCGGCGCCGGCGCCTGGGGACCCCCCGTCCGGGTCGGCGCGCCCTCCGACGTCACCGTGGTGCGACTGGCCTCACTCCAGGCCTGACCGGGAGCACCTCAGGCCTGACCCGAAGCACTCCCGGCATGGGCCGGAGCCTCGACACACCTTCTTCACCCGCGCTTTTCGGCCAACCTGTGCTTCCCACGTTTGGGCAACTGGACCTTTGCCAGGGAGGGCCCTCGTTCCTCTTCCACATGTGAAGCTCGTGTGGTTGTGTGTGCGCCATCACGGTCAGGGGTGGGCGTGATAGAGGGGCACAACGATGCGGTCGATCCGCCTGCGAATTCTCATCACATGTGTAGTACTGGCAATCGTCGGGGTGGGCGGCTGGCAGTTGCTTCCGTCGGACGACGGGCAGCAGAAGGCGATCAAGGTCGGTACGACCGACCAGGTCACCTCGCTCGACCCGGCGGGAGCGTACGACGCCGGTTCCTGGGCGCTCTTCGGCAACGTCTACCAGTCGCTGATGACCTTCAAGCCCAGCTCGTCCACGCCGGTCCCCGACGCGGCGCGCAAGTGCTCCTTCACCGATTCGACCCTGAAGGTCTACCGGTGCCAACTGCGGGACGACATCACCTTCGCCAACGGGCACAAGATGACCGCCGAGGACGTCAAGTACTCCATCGACCGGGTCGTGGGCATCAAGGACGAGCTCGGTCCTTCGTCGCTGTTCACCACGCTCAAGTCGATCCAGGCGGACGGCGACACGGTCACCTTCAACCTGGTCTCCCAGGACGTGACCTTCCCGATGAAGATCGCCACGGGCGCCGCAGCGATCGTCGACCACACCACGTATCCGGTGGACGGGCTGCGCAAGGACAACCTGGTCGACGGCTCGGGTCCGTACGTCCTGAAGACGTACACACCGGGCAAGGCCGCCCGGCTCGAACCCAATCCCACCTATCACGGTGCGATCGAGGACACCGGGGAGCCGGTGAGCATCTCCTACTTCGCGGATTCCGAAGCCCTCGCGGCCGCATGGAAGGCCAAGAAGGTCGACGTCACCGACCGGCAGTTGCCGCCCTCGGTGATCGCGGGGCTCGACTCGGCCAGCGACGAACTCCGGATGAACGAGGCCGACAGCGCCGAGATCCGTAACCTCGTCTTCAACACGCGCAAGACCTCGCCGATGAGCAACGCCGCCGTACGCAGGGCCGTCGCCGCGGTCATCGACCGGCCGAAGATCGTCACCGATGTCTACGACTCGACCGTCGACCCGCTGTACTCGCTGATTCCGCAGGGGATCGCCTCGCACACCACGGCCTTCTTCGACGAGTATCCGAAGCCGTCCCCCGCGCTCGCCAAGTCCCTCCTCGCGAACGCCGGCATCCAGACCCCGGTGAGCTTCACGCTCGCCCACGCCAAGGGCGGCTCCGCCCTGCCCGAGGCGAACGAGCTGCGCGAACAGCTCGAAGCCACCGGGCTGTTCAAGGTGAAGATCGTGGAGAAGGACTGGAAGCCCTTCCAGGAGGGTTACGCCAAGGGCGAGTTCGACGCGTACGCCGTCGGCTGGGTGCCCGACTTCCCGGACCCCGACAACTTCATCCAGCCGCTCATCGGCGCCAACTCCACGCTGCACAACGGCTACAAGGATCCGGCGGTCGACGCCCTGATCAAGTCCACGCAGCAGTACAGCGAACGCGCCCGCGCCTCTGCCGACTTCAAGGCCCTCCAGAAGGTGGTGGCGAAGGACGTGCCGCTGCTGCCGCTGTGGCAGAAGAAGAACTACGTGCTGAGCAGCGTGGACGTGACCGGCTCGCAGTACCTCTCCGACGGCACCGGCATCTGGCGCCTGTGGGAACTGAACTGGGTCTGACGGGTGGTTGAGCCTCCGGCACGACCGGCACGACCGGCACGACCGGCCCACCGGGTACGACCGGCGCCGGAGGCTCAGCTCTTCCGCCGGGACACGGTGGCCTCCGCCAGGCCGGGCAGGAAGTCCTCGAAGAGGTCGTGCAGTTCGTGCACGAGCGGCCTGAGCACCCGGAAACGCGACAGCGCGACCCCCCGCGCGGTCAGCCGGGCGCCGCGCTCGGCGAGCCGGTGGCTGCGCTCGCTGTCCTCCGAGCGGTCGTAGACCCAGTAGAGGACAAGTCCCATCTGGGACAGCCACATCAGCTCGGGCAGGATGTCGGCCAGCTCATCGGGGGCCTTCGCCCTGGAGCCCGCCAGCACCTCCCTGTGCACGTCGATCGCCGCCTCCCGCGCGTGCTCCGACTCGGGCGAGAAGGGACTGAGGGGCGACTCGGGGTCGGCGGCGTTCTTGAAGAACTGGCCCGCGAACTCGTGGTACGGCCGCGCGATGTCGAGCCAGACCCGCAACACCCCGGCGAACCGCGCCTCCAGCCCGGTCTCCCGGTCGAGTACGGGTCTCACCGCCGCCCGGTGATCGGCGCCGATCCGGTCGTAGAAGCCCTGCACGAGGTGTTCCTTGGACGAGAAGTAGTAGTACGCGTTGCCGACGGAGACCCCGGCCTCCTGGGAGATGGCCCGCATCGTCGTCTTGTCGTAGCCGCGCTCCCGGAACAGCCGCAGCGCGGTTTCGAGGATGAGCGTGCGGGTCTGCTCGCTCTTGGGGGCCTTGGCGTCGGGGGCTTCCTTCTCGTCCTTCACGGTGCCCGAGCCTAACGGGGCGTGACGACCACTTCGCGCGGCCCGCCGCCCGCGCCGTCTCCCGCGCCGTCCCCCGCGCCGTCC
>NZ_JTHL01000001.1:5913432-5919632 GCF_000818195.1 Streptomyces sp. 150FB
CGCCGTCCCCCGCGCCGTCCGCGCCGCCCGCGCCGCCCGGCCCGGCGCCGAAGTACCCGCGCGTACGATCGGATTCATGGAGCCCCGCGACTGGACCGACGAACATGTGGCGCGCTGGCAGCCCGTCCTGCCCGACCTCGACCCGGACATCGAGGGCGCCGTCACCCGGATGGACAAGCTCGGGGTCCATCTGCGCCGGGTCCGCGAGCGGTTCCTCGCCGAATCCGAGCTGGACCGCCACGAGTTCGACACCCTGCACGCGCTCGCCGGCCGCGCGGGCAGGGCGACCCCCTCGCAGCTCACCGCCGACCTCGGCCTGGCGGCCGCCTCGGTCACCGGCCGCCTCGACGCCCTGGAACGGCGCGGCTTCGTCCGGCGTACGCCCTCGGCGGCCGACCGCAGGCGGGTCGACGTCGAGCTGACGGAGGACGGCGGGGCGACCTGGCTGCGGGCCATGGATGTCCTCGGACACGAGGAGTACCGGCTGCTCGGAGTGCTCTCGGCGGACGAGCGCGCGGTGCTCAACTCGATGCTGCGGCGCATCATGATCGTCGCGGAGGAGCGTGACAGCTCACAGTGAGGGCGTCCGCGCGCGCCGGGCGCCGGAGGAGGAGCAGACTGGTGCGATGGCATCCGATTCCCCGTGCAAGGGCGAGGCAGCCCTCCCCGACGGCATGCGCGACCGGCTCTCGCTGCGCAAGGAACAGGTCTCGGTCAGCCTCCGCAAGCACGACGCCGCCGACGCGAAGGCGCGCGTCGTCCTCGTACTCGACGCCTCCGTCTCCATGGCCGCGCTCTACTCGCGCGGAGTGGTCGCCGACGTGGTCGAGCGGGTGGCGGCCGTGGCGGCCCAACTCGGCGGCGAGGGAGGCGGGATGCGCGCCTGGACCTTCGCCACGCACCCGGCCAGGCTGCCCGACCTCGCCCTGGAGGAGCTGCCCGAGTGGCTGCGGCTGCACGTACGCGTGGGCCAGCTCGGCCTCTTCGGACGGCCGAGGCGGCGCAGGCGCGGGCTCGATCCGCGCCAGATCGACATGCGCGCCGTCGGCATCCAGAACGAGGAACACCGAGTCATCGCCGAGATCCGCGGCTACGTACGCGCGCACCCGCTGCGCGAGCCCACGCTCGTCCTGTTCTTCTCCGACGGCGGTGTGCACAGCGACGAGGAGATCGAACGCGAACTGCGCGCATCCGTCGAGGAGCCGCTGTTCTGGCAGTTCGTGGGGCTCGGCCGAGCCGACTACGGGGTACTGGAACGCTTCGACACCCTGACCGGGCGCCGCGTCGACAACGTCGGCTTCTTCGCCGTCGACGACATCGCCAGGACGTCCGACGCCGAGCTGTACGACCGGCTGCTGTCGGAGTTCCCGTCCTGGCTCACGGCGGCCCGCCGCGCGGGCATCGTCGAGTGACCGGCCCCAGTACACACCGAGCACACCAAGCACACTAAGCACACCGGGTACGCCACGTACCCCCGGTCACATGCTGCTGAGCGAACGCGCGTAGCCGATCTGCCCCATGACCATCTGGAAGCTCCCCGGATGCGTGGCGGGCACCATCGTCGAGTGATG
This sequence comes from Streptomyces sp. 150FB, assembly GCF_000818195.1. Classification (GTDB taxonomy): domain Bacteria; phylum Actinomycetota; class Actinomycetes; order Streptomycetales; family Streptomycetaceae; genus Streptomyces. Next base: position 5,915,004 of record NZ_JTHL01000001.1, read on the forward strand.
CCGTCCCGCGCTCGTCACCGTGACCTGGATGAACCCGCTGGTGGTCCGCTCCTTCATCAGCAGGAAGAGCAGACCGAGCAGGCAGAAGATGAAGAAGACGATCGCCAGGACGATGGCGTGCGTCGGGATCTTCTCCTCCGTACGGGACAGGTCCGTCGCGTTCCACACCGCGCCCCTGAGCGGCAGGACACCCGCCGGCGTCACGATGCCCTCGTTCATGACGGTGATGTCCCCGATCGACACCAGCGGCGTCCCCGAGTTGCCGGCCCCGAACGGCACTCCGCCGGGCAGTGTTTCGCCGTACCCGGGACCGGAGTTGGGGTAGCCGTACCCCGGGGCCGCGTTCGGGTAGCCGTACGCGGGACCGCCCGGCACGCCGTCCTGGGGCGGCGTGGGACCCCACTGGTACTCCCCGTTCGCGTACGGATTGGGCTCGCTCATGTCTCTCCCCGTTCCCCTGGCTTCCTGTCAGACATCGATCCTGGCACAGAAAGCGGCCCGCCTCCGCGCGTTCGACACGCGGAGACGGGCCTCTCCAGGGCCTCCCCGAAGCTTCCTCAGAAACGGCGCGTGATCAGCGCGCGCTTGACTTCCTGGATCGCCTTCGTGACCTCGATACCGCGCGGGCAGGCGTCCGTGCAGTTGAACGTCGTGCGGCAACGCCACACGCCGTCCTTGTCGTTGAGGATTTCGAGCCGCTGCTCCCCGGCCTCGTCACGCGAGTCGAAGATGAAGCGGTGCGCGTTGACGATCGCCGCCGGGCCGAAGTACTGCCCGTCGTTCCAGAACACCGGGCACGACGACGTGCAGGCGGCGCACAGGATGCACTTGGTGGTGTCGTCGAAGCGCTCACGGTCCTCGGCGGACTGGTGGCGCTCGCGCGTCGGCTCGTTGCCCGTGGTGACCAGGAAGGGCATCACGTCGCGGTACGCCTGGAAGAACGGTTCCATGTCCACGATCAGGTCCTTGAGGACCGTCAGGCCCTTTATGGCCTCGATCAGGATCGGCTTGGAGACGCCGTTCTTGTCCGTGGAGACGATGTCCTTGACGAGCGTCTTGCACGCCAGCCTGTTACGGCCGTTGATACGCATGGCGTCCGAGCCGCAGATCCCGTGCGCGCAGGAGCGCCGGAAGGTGAGCGTGCCGTCCATCTCCCACTTGATCTTGTGGAGACCGTCGAGCACCCGCTCCTTCGGGTCGATGTCGAACTCGAAGTCCTGCCACGTCGACTCGGCCGAGACCTCGGGGTTGAAGCGGCGGATCCGGAACGTGACCGTGATGAGGTGCGAAGCCGCGGAGGCCGCCTCGACCCGGTCCATGGTGGCTGTAGACATCAGTACTTACGCTCCATCGGCTGGTAGCGGGTCTGGACGACCGGCTTGTAGTCGAGACGGATGGACTCGCTGCCGTCGTCGCCGACCTCGCGGTACGCCATGGTGTGGCGCATGAAGTTCACGTCGTCCCGGTTGGGGAAGTCCTCGCGGTAGTGACCGCCGCGCGACTCCTTGCGGGCGAGCGCCGACACGGCCATCACCTCGGCCAGGTCGAGCAGGTTGCCCAGCTCGATGGCTTCGAGCAGATCCGTGTTGAAGCGCCGGCCCTTGTCCTGGATGGACACGTTCAGGTAGCGCTCGCGCAGCTCGCCGAGCTTCTCCACCGCGGTCTTGATCGTCTGCTCCGTACGGAAGACCATGACGTTGGCGTCCATGGTCTCCTGGAGCTCCAGGCGCAGCGCCGCGACCCGCTCCTTGCCCGTGGAGTTACGCAGGTGCTCGACCCGCGTCTCGACGAACTCGGCCGGGTTCTCGGGGAGTTCGACGAACTCGCTCTTCTCGGCGTACTCGGCGGCCGCGATGCCCGAGCGGCGTCCGAAGACGTTGATGTCGAGCAGCGAGTTCGTGCCCAGGCGGTTGGCGCCGTGCACCGAGACGCACGCGACCTCGCCCGCGGCGTAAAGCCCGGGCACCACCGTGGTGTTGTCGGCGAGGACCTCACCCTGGACGTTGGTGGGGATGCCGCCCATGGCGTAGTGCGCGGTCGGCTGGATCGGGATCGGGTCCGTGTACGGCTCGATGCCCAGGTACGTACGCGCGAACTCGGTGATGTCGGGCAGCTTGGCGTCGAGCTGCTCCGGCGGCAGGTGCGTCAGGTCCAGGTAGACGTGGTCGCCCTCGGGACCGCAGCCGCGGCCCTCGCGGATCTCCGTGTAGATGGAGCGCGAGACGACGTCACGCGAGGCGAGGTCCTTCATGACGGGCGCGTACTTCTCCATGAAGCGCTCGCCGTCCTTGTTGCGCAGGATGCCGCCCTCACCGCGGGCGCCCTCCGTCAGCAGGATGCCCATGCGCCAGATGCCCGTCGGGTGGAACTGGAAGAACTCCATGTCCTCCAGCGGCAGTCCGCGCCGGTAGCAGGCCGCCTGGCCGTCACCGGTCAGGGTGTGCGCGTTGGACGTCACCTTGAAGAACTTGCCGTTGCCGCCGGACGCGTAGATGACGGACTTCGCCTGGAAGATGTGGATCTCGCCGGTGGCCAGCTCGTAGGCGACCACACCTGCGGACACCTTCACACCGTCGACCTCGGCCATCAACTGGTCCAGGACGTAGAACTCGTTGTAGAACTCCACCCCCTCCTTGACGCAGTTCTGGTAGAGCGTCTGGAGGATCATGTGGCCCGTACGGTCGGCCGCGTAGCAGGACCTGCGGACCGGCGCCTCACCGTGGTTGCGGGAGTGGCCGCCGAAGCGCCGCTGGTCGATGTTGCCTTCCGGCGTCCTGTTGAAGGGGAGGCCCATCTTCTCCAGGTCGAGGACCGCGTCGATGGCCTCCTTCGCGAGGATCTCGGCGGCGTCCTGGTCGACCAGGTAGTCGCCGCCCTTGATCGTGTCGAAGGTGTGCCACTCCCAGTTGTCCTCCTCCACGTTGGCGAGCGCCGCGGCCATGCCGCCCTGCGCCGCTCCCGTGTGGGACCGCGTGGGGTAGAGCTTCGTCAGCACGGCGGTACGGCTGCGCTTGGTCGACTCGATGGCCGCGCGCATTCCGGCGCCGCCGGCGCCGACGATGACAGTGTCGTACTTATGGATCTTCATTGCTCTCGTCAGCCCCGGCTTTAGGCGATGTTCGGGTCGAAGGTGAAGATCACCAGCGTGCCCAGGAAAATGGTGAACGCTGTGGCGGCGTAGACGAGGCCCTTCAGCCACAGGCGCGTGGTGGTGCTCTCCGCGTAGTCATTCACGATCGTGCGGAGGCCGTTGGCGCCGTGCAGCATGGCCAGCCACAGCATCAGCAGGTCCCAGACCTGCCAGAACGGGGACGCCCAGCGGCCGGCCACGAAGGCGAAGCCGATCTTGCTGACGCCGCCGTCGAGCACCAACTGGATGAGCAGGTGGCCGAGGACGAGGACGACCAGCACGACGCCGGAGAGGCGCATGAAGAGCCAGGCGGCCATCTCGAAGTTGCCGCGGGTCGACTTCGGGGTCTTCGAGGTGCGCCGGCGCGGTGCCTCGATGAGGGGAGCCGGGTGGTCGACGCCGTACAGGCTGGCGCCTTCGACCGGACTGATCGCGGAATCGGACGGGGTGGGGGACGTGGTATCTGCGGACATCGGTCTCAGCTCCCGAAGACTTCGCGAAAGGCGTGGCCGAGTACGGGATAGAGGGCGCCGACCATCAGGACGACCCAGATACCGACAGCGGTCCAGAGCATCTGCTTCTGATAACGGGGGCCCTTGGACCAGAAGTCCACGGCGATGACGCGCAGGCCGTTGAGCGCGTGGAAGAGGATGGCGGCCACAAGGCCGTACTCGAGCAGCGCGACGACCGGGTTCTTGTAGGTCGCTACGACGTTGTCGTAGGCCTCGGGGGAAACACGGACGAGAGCGGTGTCCAGCACGTGTACGAACAGGAAGAAAAAGATGAGGACGCCGGTGACTCGATGAGCCACCCATGACCACATTCCTTCCCGGCCGCGGTACAGCGTTCCAGCCGGCACGGAAAAACCCTCCGGGAGCGGGGATCGGGGCCGGCCGCCATCTTCTACTCAATCAAGCACAGTGGTGTCGGTCGCGCCCGGCCGGGTACGGTCCACCGGCCCCGGCCATCGTAGCGACGTGTTGTCGGTTCGCTTGCCCGGGGGCCACGGGTGTGATCAAACACGCAGTTAAAGAGCCACGGACGGGCTATCAGGACACGCCGAATTTCTGGATACTGTATGCAATTCGTCGCCGGCTTCCGGGGGTTCCGGAGGGTGGGAGATCAGGCGCGCAATTCGGCCCCGGGCGAGCCTGCGCAGTTCGTCGGCGGCCACCGACCGTTCCTCGTCCGGGTCGTGGGAGAGGCGGGTACGGATCGCGGCCAGCACCTGGTTCAGATACTCCTCGGGACGGTGACCGTCGAGGCTGATCACGAACGCGTGGCCGAAGCTGCTCTCGTACGCGGCGTGCGCCGCGCGCAGCGCGGTCTGGGCCGCGGCGGGCGCGCCCAGGCCGGGACCGGCTGACGACTCGTCGGCGAGCGCCTCGGCGAGATCGGCGAACGAGAGGTCGTAGCTCGCCTCGTCGGCGGCGGCGAGCAGGACGTCCAGGTCACCGTACGGACGGTGCCTGACCAGGCGCTGCGCCCAGCGGCGGCTG
>NZ_JTHL01000001.1:5920497-5923239 GCF_000818195.1 Streptomyces sp. 150FB
GCTGCCGCAGCAGGTGAGCAGCTCGGCCTCGGCCCGCTCGGGCGGCAGCGAGTTGAACCGCCCGAGCCCGGGCGGGCGGGCGGTGTCAGGACGGCCGAGTTGGTCCTGGTGGTCCTGGTGGTCCTGCCGGGGTACGGGCCGGGGCTCTGCGTGCGTCTGCGCGGGGAGCTTCAGGGGGCCGGCGTGGGACTCGCTGGACAGCGTGGGCTCCGGAAAGGTCAAGGAAGTCGGCCGGGACGGGCCGAGGTCGGTGAGGTTCGGCGGAGGCCGCCGAAGGAAGATCAGGGAAGCATGTGACACAACGCTATCGATTTGTGGGCGGAACTGTCCGACTGATGCTCGAATTTCACCCAGAAGGAAGAGTTTCAGATCGCGTTATGGACATGGCCATGCGACGTTCGGCGTAGCCAGCCGTGGGTTCGCAGTAGTTTCACCGTACTTTCACCGCGCATAGGAGGTCCCCCGAGTGAGGTGGCAATCACACCCCGGCCCGGCTGCCAGCAGGACCGCCGTACGAGTGACGTCACTGGTGTTGGTGGCCTCGGCCGCCGTCGCGTGCGGGGGCGGCGGAGGCGGGTCGGGCAATGGCACCGGCAACTCGTCCTCCTCGGCCTCTTCCGGCACGCCGTCGGCCTCGCCGTCCCCCTCCCGTTCGTTTCCGCTCTCCTCGGCGCCCACGACCATCCCGTCCGTACGGACCCATGAAGCGGCGCGCGGGCCCGGCTGGAAGCCCGCCGCGGGCAGCGCGGTCGTCATCGCGGCGGGCGCGGCCGGGAGCGGACTCGCCGACGAGGGCAGGCTGCTGTCCACGGAGCTGAAGATCGCCTACCGGGGCGCGGCCGCGGCCCGCGCCGGAGACGTCGAGCTGGCGCTCGCCAAGGGCGGCGCCGCCGAGTCGTACACGCTCACCGCCCGCGACGGACGGGTCCGGATCACCGGCCCCGACCAGTCGGGCGTCTTCTACGGCACCCGCACCCTCAAGCAGGCGCTGCGCGCGGACGGCGTGATGCCGGAGGGCGTCGTGAAGGACAGGCCCGAGTGGCCGCAGCGCGGGCTCAACCTCGACATCGCCCGCAAGTTCTACACGGCCGGCTGGATCGAGGACCGGCTGCGGGAGATGGCCGACCTCAAGCTCAACGAGTTCGGACTGCACTTCTCCGACGACCAGGGCTTCCGTATCGAATCCCGGACCCACCCCGAGATCGTCTCGCAGCAGCACCTCACCCAGGCCGAGGTACGGCAGATCCTGGCCCTCGCCTCGCGCCTGCACATCACCGTCGTCCCCGAGATCGACTCCCCGGGCCACCTCGGCGCGGTGATCGACGCCCACCCCGAACTCCAGCTCCGTAACGCCCAGGGAGTGGCCACCAAGGGCGCGATCGACATCTCGAACCCCGCTTCGGCGAAGATCGTCGACGACCTGGACCGCGAGTTCGGCAAGCTGTTCACGGGGAAGTACTGGCACCTCGGCGCCGACGAGTACCAGGCGCTGGTGGTCGCCGACCCGCAGACGTCGTACCCGAAGCTGGCCGCGCTCGCCCGGAAGCAGTTCGGCGCCTCGGCGAAGGTCCAGGACCTGACGACGGCCTGGACCAACAACCGCGCCAAGGTGGTCCGCGCGATCGGCAAGAAGCCCAAGGTCTGGAACGACGGACTCTTCGCCGGCGGGGTCGTGGCAGCCGACAAGGACCTCCAGGTCGAGTACTGGACGGGCACCGAGAGCGGGGTGCGCGAGCCCCAGGCGTATCTGAGCGAGGGGCGCCAGGTGGTCAACCTCAACGACAAGTACCTGTACTACGTGCTCGGCCAGCCGAACCAGTTCCGCTACCCGACCGGGCAACTGATCTACGACGACTGGACCCCGCTGGTGCTGCGCGGCTCGAAGGCGGTGCCCAAGCGCTACTCCAAGCAGATCCTGGGCGGACGGCTCGCGATCTGGGGGGACTTCCCGAACGCCCAGACGCAGGACCAGGTGGCTGCGGGGATCAGGATGCCGCTGCGGGCGCTCGCCCAGAAGACGTGGGCGCCGGGGAAGCCGCGCCTGACCTGGACCCAATTCAAGGCACTCGCCGGGCGGTTGGGCGGCTGAATCCGGCCGGTGGCGGCGCGCTGTCGCCCCGGCGCGCCGCCCCGTACGCGGCCCGAAAGGGTGGAAACCGCGCTTGGCGTATCGGGTTTTTCCGGCGTACCGGTACGCCTCGGCCGGTCGCGGAGTGACGTATTCCAGCCGTCCGGCGCAGTACAAGGCAGTACCGCGTCCGTGACGGGAGACGTCCATGTGTCTGGTGAAGTCATGAGTCTGGTGAAGCTGATCGCAGAGGCGGACGAACGCGGCCTCGCCGCGAGCGGGCTCGGCTGTCTCGACCGGTGTCTGCCGCTGCTCGCCGAAGAGGCCGAGATCCTGCGCCCCCTGTGGGCCGGGATCGTGGACGGCGAGAAGGACTGGGCGGCGCGGCTGGCCGAGACCAGGGAAGCCGTCAACGCCGTCATCGGTGTACTGGGTGTCATCGCGGCCGAGCCCGCCCCGGACGTCACGGCGACGCTCGTTGGGACGATGCTCGCTTCGGCGCCCTCGGAGTGGGCGCCGGGGCCGCTGCGCGCGTGGGCCGACACCTGTTCCCTCGTGGCGCTGGAGATCCACCAGGGATTCGAAGCGGGCGCCGGCACCGGGACCCCCGGCGGCGCGGAACCGGGCGCGTTCGCCGAGGCCGCCGGCTCCGCCACCGCGTCGGAGCGGCTCCC
>NZ_JTHL01000001.1:5924038-5949835 GCF_000818195.1 Streptomyces sp. 150FB
GGACGACGGTCCGGAGCCCCCTCGGTCGTGGCGGGTGGCCGCTACTTGGCGGTCGGGACGTAGTCGAAGTTCGGGGTGAGCGTGCCGAACAGGCTTCCGACGCGCGGGCCTTCGCCTCCGGTCACCGAGGCGAACAGGCGCGCGGTGTCGGCCGTGACGTAGAACGGCGCCTGCTTGATGCGCCAGCCGGTGAGGCTCGGGCGGGCGCCGGCGATGACCTCCCCGTAGGTGGACTCGGCCATCGTGACCTCTTCCGAGATCATCTTGCCGTCGACCGAGATCCCCGCCGTGTACGCGGGCGTCGGCATGACGCGGATGTACGTCGGCATCAGGGTGAACGTCTTGCCGGAGGCGGCGTGGTGGAACCTGAGCCCGCCCGGGTAGAAGATGCGGCCCTTGGAGTCGAGGCCGTCACCGGCCGTCGAACCGATCGGCATGCTGAAGCCGCGCTTGTCGGCGTCCATCACGAAGGGGCTGATGGCCTCCAGGGTGATGTGCTCGCGGGTCATCCAGGCCACCGTCTCGTCCCCGAGCGCCACTTGCGCGTCGCCCCAGGGGGAGAGGTACGCGCCGGGGAACGGCGCGGCGACCGCCGCCTTGGTGGTCGTCGCGGCGGCGTGCGGCGCCGCTCCGGCCTGGGCCAGACCGAGGGGCAGGGACAGTGCGGCCACGGCGGCGAGGACGGTGAGACGGCGGAGTCCGTGCATATACATGAGAGATGTCCTGTTCTGTGACGAGTGGGGGTGGCGTCAAAGTTCGGTGGAGCGAACCCAACAGGCGTGCCAGGAAGACGAATCGTGTCCGTACGACGCGGCGGACAGACGGTGATCTCCCGTTGGGTGTGCCTATCAATGCATAGATGTGGGGACAAACAAACCATCATCGGTCCAGTCGGGTGAAAAAGTAGCATCGTGACCCAAATCAAGATCGTCGGCACCCCAGACTGATGCGACTGCCCCCACCACGACTGGAGTGCCGTATGCCCGGAACCATCGGAAGGCGAGGGCTCGTCGGGCCCTCGCGAGGGCGGCTCGCCGCCCTGGCGGCCGCCACCGCAGCGCTCACCGCGGCCTGCCTCTGCGGGCAGTTGACGGGCGTCAGCGAGGCGGGCGGGCACATCGACGCCCCGTCAGCGGTGCTCGACCCGTCGACGGACCTGACGGACGTCTACGCCTTCACCAGTCCCGACGACGCCGACATGGTCACCCTGATCGCGAACGTCCGGCCCTTCCAGGCGCCGGGCACCGCCGCCAACGCGCTCGTGGACTACCCGTTCGCGACCGGTGCGCGGTACGAGATCCACACCGACGCCGACGGTGACGGCGCGTCCGACACCACGTACCGGTGGACCTTCCGCGACGAGGACCGCAGGCCCTTCGGGCTGGGCCCGAAGGTCGGACCGCTGCCCGTGAACTCGCTCGACGACCGCTCGCTCGGAGTACGCCAGAAGTACACCCTGGAGAAGATCAAGGCGGGCGGCTCGTCCGAGACGCTGCTGCGGGACGCGATCGCCGCACCCACCGACACCGGCCGGGTCCTGATGCCGGACTACGGCAGGCTCCGGACCCAGGCTGTCCGTCAACTCCCCGGCGGCGGACGGACGGTGGCCACCCAGTCGGCGGACTCGTTCAAGGCCGACACCCAGGTCTTCGGGCTGTACGCCCTCGGCACCCGGGGCCCGGTACCGGGATGGCTGCCCGACGCCCAGCCGCTGTCCGTGCTGAACGTGAACAGCCTCGTCCTCCAGGTGCCCAAGAGTGACGTGGCGCTGGGCGGCGACGTGAAGCGCAACCCGGTCGTCGGAGTCTGGGCGTCGGTCTCCCGGCAGGGCGCGGACCTGAACCGGAGTCTGTCCGCGCAGGCCCCGACGTTCCGTCAGGTCTCCCGGCTCGCCACCCCGCACATCGCCTTCGCACTCTTCGGCTCCACCGTCGGGCTGGCCAGTCCGGGCGGGCCCGAGGACCGGCTCCAGGCGCGCGCCCCGAAGGACGACCACCTGGAGGCCGACTTCCTGGCCACGACGCTCGACCCCGTACCCCCGCACCGCATCGAGCGGGCCCAGGGGCGGAAGGCCCCGGCGACCCCGCGTCGCGACATCCAGGCCCTGTTCATGAAGGGCCTCGGCAAGGACAACGGAGCGGCGTTCGGCTTCGACCTCAACACCCACACGATGAACGCCGACGCCGATCCGCGGCGCATCGTGCTCGCCGAGGAGCTGCGGCTGAACCTCAGCACCCCGCTCACGGCCGCCCCGAAGGCGTACGGAGTCATCGACGGGGACCTCCAGGGCTTCCCCAACGGGCGGCGCCTCAACGACAACATCGACGGGCCGCTGATCCGGATGCTGGAGGGCGAGCCCGCCGGACCGTCCGCCGCCGACCTGCTGCCGAAGCCGGTCGCCAGCCTGGAACCGGCCGACGCGCAGTCCACCTTCCCCTACCTCAACCTCCCGCACGCGGGCCCGTGAAGGCTCTGATCACCGCGGTGGGCGGCGCGGTGGCCGTGGCCGGGTGTGTGGCCGGACTGCTGTATCTCGGTCCTGACACCGCCCGGCCGGGGACAGCGGCGCCGCCCACCGGGGCGGGCGTTTCCGCGGGCGAGGCCGGTGCGTTCGCGGCTGCGGGCAGTGGTTCGGCGAGCGCGGCCGACACCGCCCGGGTGCGTACGCGGGCGTACCCCGGCGACCCGGCCGCCTGGACCGCACTGGCGCGCGCCGAGATCGAGCAGGCCCGTGCCACCCTCGACGCGGGCCGGCTCGACGCCGCCGAAGAGGCGCTGCGCCGCTCACTCGCCCTGGACGGCACGGACAACTACGGCGCAGTGACCGGGCAGGGGCTGCTGGCCAACGCCCGGCACGAGTTCGCCCGGGGGCGTCAGTACGGGCTGCGCGCCACCCGGATGGCACCCGACCGGCCGGACGGCTATGCCGTCCTGGCGGACGCCGAGATCCAGCTCGGCGACTATCCGGCGGCGCGGGCCGCCGTACAGCGGCTGCTCGACATCGCGCCGACCGCCGCCGCCTACAGCAGGGCCGCGTACGACCTGGAGACCCACGGCAGGCCCGAGGACGCCGCCATCGCGCTTCAGCGGGCCGTGGACAGCGCGGCCACACCGGCCGAACGCGCCTTCGCCGAGGCCCGTCTCGGCGACCTGGCCTGGTCCGGGGGCGCGGTGGACCGGGCGGAACAGCACTACCGGCGGGCGCTGGTCGCCGTACCCGGCCACCCCTACGGGCAGGCCGGTATCGCCAGGGTGGCAGCGGCGCGCGGGCACGGGGACAGGGCGCGCGAACTGTACGGGCGGCTCACCGAGCGGACACCGCTGCCGCAGTTCCTGCTGGAGGCGGTCGAGGCGCGAGGCGCGGCCGGGGCATCCGGCCGGGGGAGCGAGGAGAACGGGAAGAACGGGGGGAGCGAGGGGGCCGTGCTGGCGGCGCAGGTGCGGCTGGCGCGCGCCGAGGGCGGTCCGGTCGACCCGTATCTCGCGCTCTACGCGGCCGACCACGGCGATCCGGAGGTCGCGGTGGACCTCATGCGAAGAGAGTGGAAGCAGGCGCGGAGCGTCATCGTCGCCGACGCGCTGGGATGGGCGCTCCACAGCGCGGGACGGGACACCGAGGCGCTCGCGTACGCGCGCCGGGCGGCGAGGACGGGGTGGCAGAACGCGCTGTTCCGCTACCACCGGGGCGCGATCGAGCAGGCGCTCGGAATGCCCGAGGGAGCGCGCCACCTGCGCGAGGCCGCCGAGTTGAACCCGCACCTCGCGCGCACCTCGCACGCGCCGACCGTACGGGGATGAACGGTTGATGAAGGGTCACCCCGGGCCGCCTGGCTGCGTGACGGAGCGTTCGAGGGAGTCGGTCAGCCACAGGTGGGACACGCCGACCGAGACCGGGTCGCCGCCGGCCTCGGCCACGAGCCGCCAGTAGCGGCGCATCCCAGGGACGCGGTCGGCGGCCACATGGGCCAGCAGCCGGCTTCTGAAGCGCGGGGTGTCGCTGTCGCCGCGTAACGAGGCGTGTACCGCGACGAACCGGTCGAGTTCCGGACCCGCGCGGGGCGGAGCGCCCGCCCGCACCACGGGCTCGGCCAGCGCGCACGCCTGGCTGATCCCGGTCATCAACTCGTCCTCGTCGGCGACCAGTTCGGCGTTGGCCCGCGCCATGGCGAGCAGGCCGCGTGTCAGCGTCCGGTCGCCGGCCAGGGCGAACAGCTCGGCGAACGCGACCACCTGCGGCGGGGTCGGGTCGACGGGCGGCTCGGGCACGGCCATGGTCACGAACGCGCTGAGCATCGCCTCGGTGACCGGGGCGACCATCGTGCGTCTCCAGAAGCCGATCAGGACATCGCGGGCGGCGCCCCCGTTCTCCACGGCCGCCAGCAGCTCCAGCCTGGCGGCCCGGTCCGCCGGCCCGGCCTCCTCGACCGCGCGCAGCGAGGCCCGCCGCCAGGCCAGGTCCGCGAGCCGCACGTCGAGCGCGGCCCGTTCGGCGGCGACGACCTCGGCCACGGAGCGTTCGCCGACGAGCACATGCCGGATGGAGGGGAGCCCGAGCCCGAACGCGCGCAGCCGTCTGACCAGGCCCAACTGTTCCACGGCCGCGTGGTCGAACCTGCGGTGGCCGCCCGTGCTGCGCACCGAGTCGATGAGGCCCTCGTCGCAGTAGAAGCGGATGGTCCGCACCGGCACGCCGGTCAGCCGTGCCAGGTCGCCGATCCCGAACGTCCCATCGAGCAAAGGCACTTGATCTCCACTGGACTGGAGTTTCTACCGTACCGGTGCCAACCCCGAGAGAGGAGCTTTCGCCATGACGGAGACAGCGGAGACAGCGGAGACAGCGGAGCCAGCGGAAACACTGCGCATCGCACGGCTCGTGGAGGGCCTGCGGGAGCAGACCGAAGGGTTCATCCGGGCGGTCGCGGGAAGGGCTCCGAACACCCGGGTGCCCACCTGCCCGGAGTGGCCGCTGCGCACCCTCGTCGCGCACGTCGGCCAAGAGCACCGGTGGGCGGCCGAACTCGTACGCGTAGGCCAGCAGTTGCCGATCCCCGACCCAGGGGATGCCGATCCCGGCGCCCCGGACGCGTGGGCCCGGTGGCTGCGCGAGGGCGCGGAGGAACTGATCAGCGCGATCCGGGAGACCGGCGCCGACACCGAGAGGCAGACATTCCTCGGGCCGCGTCCTGCGTCCGTCTGGCTGCGCAGGATGCTGAGCGACACCTGCGTCCACCACTACGACGCGGCGTTCGCGACGGGCACCGCGTTCGGGATCGCCGACGATCTCGCGGCACACGTGATCAGCGAGAACCTGGACCTGCTGTCCACACCGGCCTTCGCGACGGTCAGGCCGGCGGTCGCCGAACTGCGCGGCCGGGGCGAGCGGATCGGATTCCGCCGGACAGGGCCGGGGCCCGTGGACGGCTGGGTGGTCACCAGAGCACCTGACGCGCCGCGCTGGCAGCGCGGGCCGGTCGTCGAGGCCGACGTGGTGGTGTCGGGGGCGGTGGCCGACCTCATGCTGGTCTTCTCCCACCGGGTCCCGCCGGATGACGACCGGGTGACGGTGAGCGGCGACCGCGCGTTGCTGGACCACTGGCTGGCCCACGCCGGCCTCTAGGTTCAGGTGATCCGCGTACCGAGGTTTCCCTCTTCAGCGGCGCCTTCCGGGACGCGTGCCGGGTCGGTCGGTCGCTACGGCGCGGGACGGCCCGTATCTTCCCAGTTCAGGCCGGTGGATGACGGAGCGACGTCCGGGGCCGCCACCCCCCACAGGAGAGGCCCCGGTCGCCGTCCGCCGGAGCCGCGATACGGCCCCGTACTCATGACAGCGTCGTTCGTGCGTTTTCTGTCACACCGCAAATCAACGTGAAGTTGTTGCAGGTTGTACAAGTCGTGGACGAGAGCAGGGGAGAGGCCGTAGCGTTCAGACCCGCGTGGGGTGGTGGCGCGGCAGTGACCAGCCGCGATTTCAGGACAGGTTGTGGAAGTGCTGGGGGACGACGCGGAGCTGACCGCCGCAGTGCTCGCGGCACAGGACGGGGACGACAACGCCTTCCGTACTGTGTACCGCGCGGTACAGCCGCGGCTGTTGGGCTACATACGGACGCTGGTCGGCGAGCCGGACGCCGAGGACGTGGCGTCCGAGGCATGGCTCCAGATAGCCCGCGACCTCGACCGCTTCAGCGGTGACGCAGACCGGTTCAGGGGCTGGGCGGCGCGGATAGCGCGTAATCGCGCGCTCGACCACATACGGATGCGCGGCAGGCGCCCCGCCGTAGGCGGCGACGAGACGGAACTGACCGGGAAGGCCGCCGAGGCCGACACGGCGGACGAGGCGCTGGAGGCGCTCTCCACCGACCGGACCATGGCGCTGATCGCGCAACTGCCGCAGGACCAGGCGGAGGCCGTCGTGCTGCGGGTCGTGGTCGGGCTCGACGCGAAGAGCGCGGCCAGGACGCTGGGCAAGCGCCCCGGCGCCGTACGTACGGCAGCGCACCGCGGCCTCAAGCGGCTGGCCGAACTGCTGGGCGCCGAGGGCGTCGGCGACTTCGAGGGCCTCGACAGTTTCGACGGCTTCGAGGGCTTCGACGAGGCGGCGGTGGGGGCCGGGGCCCCGGTGGGCGCCGGGGCCGAGAACCCCCTTGACGGCCCCGATCGCGCAACCGCTTACCACCCGGAGAGCGGTCCCGAGCGCGGCACGCTTCACGGCGCTGCCCGCGGCACGGCGGGTCGCGGCGCGCGAGTCGGCGTCGTACCGGCCCAGCGTGCTCTTGTCACTGAGCCACGCCGCCCGCGAGTGTGACGCAATTGTGCCCGGGGACGCAGAAGGACATGTGATGGCCGACGAGCATGACGAGTGGCTCGACAAGGAAACGGCGGAAAGACTCCTCTGCGGAGAGCCGGTCGAGGTTGCCGGTGAACACGCCCGGACGCAGGCGGAACTGCTTTCCGGCGCCCTCTGTGACCTGACCGGCGTCGCATACGCGAACAGCGTGGAACTCCCCGGGGAGGCCGCCGCGCTGGGCGCGTTCCAGCGGGAGCGGGTCGCCGCCGGACGGCGGCGGAAGGCCGCGGCGACGGGCGCCGAAGGCACGGGCGACGGGCACCTGCTGGATACCGTACGGCTCGGTCCGGCGCCCCGCACCGCGCCCGGGCGCCCCTTCGGGCACCCGCTGCGCAGGGGTCTTGGCGCGGCTGTGGCTGTCTGCGCGCTGTGCATGGTCGCCGTTGTCGCCGGCACCGGAACGCTGAAGGCGCCCTTCGTCAGTAAGCGCGACCCGTTGCCCGCGGCCTCCGCACCGGGTGCCGGCACCCGGGCCCCGGAGCCCCTCATGACCAGGGACGTCACACCGGGCCCGGGCGGCCCCGCGCACGCCCCGGCCACGGACGGCTCCTTCCCCGGCCGGCCGGACTCGGCGGGATCGGCCGGCGACAGCGGTACGGGAAGCGGCGCCGACGGCAGGGGGAACCAGGCGGTCGGACAGAGCGGCGTCGGCTTCCCCGGCAACAACTCCCCGCGCGGCGGCGTGCCGGACACGGCGGGGAACTGGTACGCGCAGACCATCGACCTCTGCCGCGACTACCACAGCGGCGCCATCGACCTGAAGCGCAAGGACGATCTGGAGTCGGCGGTGAAGGGCGCCAAGGGGGCGAAGCACTTCTGCGACCGGGTGCTGGACGGCGTCGGGATCGTCGGCGGCGACGGCGGGAGCGACGGGGACGGCGGGAGCGACGGGGACGGCGGGGACGACATCAAGAGCGGCCACGGCGACGGCATCGAAGACCCCGGCGACGGCGGTGTCGAGGCGCCGCACAACATACCGGGAGGCTCGTCCGGCGACCCCTCCACGGACGATCCGTCCGACCCGGGCCAGGAGCCGTCGAACCCGGAATCCAGCCCGCCGGACCCTTCGGACCCGGGCACGGGTCCGACTGATCCCAGCGATCCGGGCGATCCCAGCGGCGGCCCCGACGCACCGTCCGCCTCACCGGCCCCACCCGTATCACCAGCACCGTCGGCCTCTCCGACGACACCGTCCTGACCTGCGGCTTTCGGCCTCGTCACGGCCCGGTGTGACGTTTTTTCGCCTGGTGGCGCTGTACAGAGTGAGCCGACTGGTCATCGGCTGCGCAACGAGCCGGGGTTCCCCCCGTACCTTCGGCTCAGCGCAAAGGCGCGGGCGGGATACGTTCCCCCGGTCCCGCCCGCGCCATCTCCTCCGCACCTGCCGCTACTTGTAGACGACGACCTTGTCGCCGACGCGGACCTGGTCGAAGAGCGAGGCGACCTTCGCCTCGTCCCGGACGTTGACGCAGCCGTGCGAGGCCCCGTTGTAGCCACGGGCCGCGAAGTCCGACGAGTAGTGCACCGCTTCGCCGCCGCTGAAGAACATCGCGTACGGCATCGGCGAGTCGTACAGCGTCGAGACATGGTGCCGGGACTTCAGGAAGACGGAGAACGCGCCCTCCCTGGTCGGCGTGTACTCCGAGCCGAACCGGACGTCCATCGCCGACTTCACCTTGCCGTCGATCATCCACGCGAGCGTGCGGCTCTTCTTGTTGATGCAGATCACCCGGCCCTTCAGGCACCGGGGGTCCGCCTTCGGCAACGGATTGGTCGTCGCCGGGCGCAGCTCGTCCCGCGTCGGCGTACGGGTCATCGCGAGCAGCCGCTGCCAGGTGACGGTGTCCGTCGTGCCCGTCCGCGGCAGGCCGCGCTTGGCCTGGAACGAGGAGACCGCGGCGCTGGTGACGGTGCCGTAGTAGCCCGTGGGGTTCTGGCCGAAGTGGCCGATCTGCCGCAGTCGCGCCTGGAGTTCGCGTACCTGCTCGCTCTGGGTGCCGCTCGCCATCACCGTCTTCGGCCGCGCGACGGTGACCGTCGCCGAGGGCGCCGGGGTGGGCGTGGCCGTCCGGGTGTGCTCCGGCGTCGGGGCCTCGTTTATCGTCCGCCGGGCGACGGGCGCGGCCGGTGCCTTCGCCGGGGGCGTCGTCACCGGCGCCGACGACGGGGTCGTCTCCTGTGCCCGGGGAGCCTGGTCGGTCGGCTTGCTGTCAAAGCTCACCGGCCCTCCGTTTGACGGCTGCACCGAACAGCCCACGGTCACGGCCAGCACGGCCGTCGCCGCAAGCCCTCTGCATAAGACGGATGGTGTGATCATTTATATCCCCCTGCTTCTCCGGAATCTCGGTGTCCTGTGACATGGCCTATACCCCTGAGACAGTCTCCCGCGCCCCACGGTTGCCCAAGCGCGACCGCACACCTGGATTTTCTTACCAGCAGATGAATGCAAGTGGTCAGTTCCGCGAAAACAAAGTGCGACCGGCCACCAAGACCGGTCGCAATGGCATGATCCCGCGCATGGACGGGGTAACGGCGTCCGTCGTCCAGCGAACCGGTGAGCCACTCGTACACGTACTCGTACCCGTTCGCGTTCCGCATCCCGTACATAGCCCCCCGCAGACAGCCCGCAGCACAAAGGCACCCGCACAAGAGAAGCGCGTTTCCCGCGATTTCCCATTCCCCGTGAAGGTTCTCTGCCATGAACACCGTTTACGAAGACAAGCCGCGCCCCCGTCAACTCGACGACGTCCGTGGCTGGTTTCCCCCTCTTGACCAGGTGCTCTTCGAGAAACTCCTCACCCGGCAGGAGACGCTGGGCGAACGCGGCGACCTGCTGGAGCTGGGCGTCTTCATGGGCAAGAGCGCGATCTTCCTCGGGCAGCACCTCCAGGACGGCGAGAGCTTCACCGTCTGCGACCTCTTCGAGTCGGAAGCGCCCGACGACGCCAACGGTGCCGAGACGGCGAAGTCGTACCCGACGCTGACCCGCGACGCGTTCGAGGCCAACTACCTGTCCTTCCACGACGAGCTGCCGCGCGTACTCGCTGCCCCCAGCTCCGTGGTGCCGGCCGAGGTGAAGCCGAAGTCCTGCCGGTTCGTCCACATCGACGCCTCGCACCTCTACGAGCACGTCCACGGCGACATAGCCGCCGCGCGCGACGCGCTGCTGCCCGGCGGGGTCGTCGTCCTCGACGACTTCCGCTCCGAGCACACCCCCGGCGTCTCCATAGCCACCTGGGAAGCGGTGCTCAACCGGGGGCTGCGCCCCATCTGCCTGAGCACGCAGAAGCTGTACGCGACCTGGGACGACCCCGAGACGATCCAGGACGAGATCATCGCCATGGCGCAGGGTCTTGAGAAGTGCGACCTCAGCCTCCAGGAGGCGGCCGGACACCGCATCATCCGGCTGAAGTCGCGCGGCCTGACCGCGCCGTCCTTCCCCTTCTCGAAGCATTACGTGGCGGAGCCCGCGCCCGCCGAGGAGCCGGCAGCGCCCGCGGCGCCGAAGCAGGGCTCGCCGTCCGCCGCCGCGCCGAAGGGCCCCCGCAGGTCCAAGGCCGCCCGCCTCGCCATCGACGTACTGCCTCCGGTCATCACGCGCGCGGTGCGGCGTGGCCGGGCGCAGAAGCGCGCCAAGGTGTAGGCGTACGCCCCTCGCTCCCCGTAGGTGCTCGCCACCTGCCACCTGCCACCTGCCATCTGCCGCCTGTGCCTGCGCCTGCGCCTGTGAGCAACGTCCCAGCGTGTGACTGTGCACCCGCCGACGGGCCTGCCGCTACAGTCCGTGGCGAGGCCGTCATTACCGGCAGGTAGCAGGTGGTGAGGCCGCGTCGGTGGCAGGACCACGTCGGTCACAGCGGGAGGCAGGGCACATGGCGAGCGACCCCGAGCGCGCGGCGCGGCTCACCGAGAGCGGACTACCCTTCGAACCGGTCTACGGGCCGGACAGCCTGGACGGCTGGGACCCCGCGGAGAAGCTCGGTGAGCCGGGCGCCTACCCGTACACCCGCGGGGTCTACCCGTCGATGTACACGGGCCGGCCGTGGACGATGCGGCAGTACGCGGGGTTCGGCACGGCCGTCGAGTCCAACGCCCGCTACAAGGAACTCATCGCGCACGGCACGACGGGCCTGTCCGTCGCGTTCGACCTGCCGACCCAGATGGGACACGACAGCGACGCCCCGATCGCGAGCGGCGAGGTCGGCAAGGTCGGGGTCGCGATCGACTCGATCGACGACATGCGGGTGCTCTTCGACGGCATCCCGCTGGACCGGGTCTCCACCTCGATGACGATCAACGCCCCTGCCGCGCTGCTGCTGTTGATGTACCAGCTCGTTGCGGAGGAACAGGGCGTCCCGGCGGCGCGGCTGACCGGCACCATCCAGAACGACGTGCTCAAGGAGTACATCGCGCGCGGCACCTACATCTTCCCGCCCAAGCCCTCGCTGCGGCTGATCGCGGACATCTTCAAGTACTGCAACGCGGAGATCCCGAGGTGGAACATGATCTCGATCTCCGGCTACCACATGGCGGAGGCGGGTGCCACGCCCGCGCAGGAGATCGCGTTCACGCTGGCCGACGGCGTCGAGTACGTACGTACGGCCGTCGCGGCCGGCATGGACGTGGACGACTTCGCGCCCCGGCTCTCGTTCTTCTTCGTCTCGCGCACCACGCTCCTCGAAGAGGTCGCCAAGTTCCGTGCGGCGCGCAGGATCTGGGCGAGGGTGATGCGTGAGGAGTTCGGCGCGAAGAACCCCAAGTCGCTGATGCTGCGCTTCCACACCCAGACGGCCGGCGTCCAACTCACCGCGCAGCAGCCCGAGGTGAACCTCGTACGGGTAACTGTCCAGGGCCTGGCGGCTGTTCTGGGCGGCACGCAGTCGCTGCACACCAACTCCTTCGACGAGGCGATCGCACTCCCGACCGCCAAGTCCGCCCGCCTCGCGCTGCGTACCCAGCAGGTCCTGGCGTACGAGACGGATGTCACCGCGACCGTCGACCCGTTCGCCGGGTCGTACGTCGTGGAGAACATGACCGACGAGATGGAGGCGGCGGCGGTCGCGCTGATGACCCGCGTCGAGGACATGGGCGGCGCGGTCGAGGCGATCGAACGCGGCTTCCAGAAGGGCGAGATCGAGCGGAGCGCCTACGCCGTCGCGCGCGAGACGGACAGCGGCGAACGCGTGGTGGTCGGCGTCAACCGCTACCAGCTCGACGAGGAGGACCCGTACGAGCCCCTCCGCGTCGATCCCGCCATCGAGGCCCAACAGGCGGCGCGGCTGGCGCGGTTGCGCGCGGAGCGCGACCAGCCGGCGGTGGAGGCGGCCCTGGCCGAGCTGAAGAGGGCGGCGGCGCTGGACGGAAGCGACGGCGGCCCGGTGGCCAACGTCCTGCCCCCGATGCGGACGGCGCTCAAGGCCCGGGCCACGGTGGGCGAGGTGTGCGGGGCGCTGCGCGAGGTGTGGGGTACGTACGTGCCCACGGACGCGTTCTGAGGACGGCGTCACCGACCACCTGCGGCGGGCCGCTCCGGCTCAGGTGTCCGTACGTGCGGGCGGACCCGAGAGGAGAGCGTCGGCCACCGCGGCGACCGCGCCGACCACGGCGGCGCGGTGGTCGGCGAGGCGCTGAGCGGCGTCCCCGTCGAGCGGGTTACGGATCTTCGCCGCCGTGGTGTTCCAGCTCAGGGCCGCTGCCAGCACGATCATCATGACGTCCGTGGCCGCGGCCATCCCGACACCGTGGTGGTCGGCCAGCGCGGCGGCCTTGGACACGTGCGCGTCCACCTCGCCCTCGGACGCCTCGGGGATCTCCAGCATCTTCCACTGGCTCAGGCGCTGCACTCCCGGATCGGCGACCAGCGCGTCGAACAGGGCTCCCACGTACCCGGGCAGATCGTCCGGCGTGAACGGCGCCACGTCAGCGAGGATGCGCAGCCGGTCGGCCAGTACGGCGTCGAACAGGGCCTCCTTGGAGCCGAAGTAGGCATAGATGGCCTGCTTGTTGGCCGAGGCGGCGGTCGCGATCCGCTCGACCCGGGCACCGGCCAGGCCGACCCGGACGAACTCTTCGTAGGCGGCGGCGAGCAGCCGGGCGCGGGTGGCAGTCGAGTCGTAAGCCATACCACGAGTCTAATCCAACCGGTTGGTTGACATCCACTCCCGGTCGGAGTTAGCTTCATGAAAACAACCAACCGGTTGGATTAGAGACCGGTTGGATGAGAGAGGGGTCGACCATGACAACGAAGACCTGGTTCATCACCGGCGCGTCCGCCGGGATCGGCCGTCTCGTCACCGAGCGGCTCCTGGCCGGCGGGCACCGGGTCGCCGCCACGGCGCGACGGCCCGAGGCGCTGGCGGATCTGGCGGTGCGGTACCCGGATCTGCTGTGGACCGCCGCACTGGACGTGACCGACACCAGGGCGTTGCGTGCCGTCGTCGCGCACGCGTTCGAGGAGCTGGGCCGCGTGGACGTCGTGTTCTCCAACGCCGGACGGGGAGCGGCCGGAGCGGCGGAGGAGATGTCGGACGCGGCGATCGACGAGCAGATCGCGCTGAACATGACCGCTCCGATCCAGTTGCTGCGGGCGGTGCTGCCGCACCTGCGGGAACAGGGCGGCGGCCGGTTCATCCAGACCTCGACCATGGGCGCCCACATCACGGGCCCCGGCGCCGGCATGTACCACGCGTCGAAGTGGGGCGTGGAGGGCTTCCTGGAGTCGGTGATCCCCGAAGTCGAGTCCTTCGGCGTCGGCATCACCATGGTCGAGCCCGGGATGATCCGCACCGGCTTCGGCGCGTCCCTGAGCGTCGCCGACGCGCTGCCGGTGTACGCGGACACCCCGGTCGGCCACCTCCACGCGTACATCAAGGCCGCGGGCAACGTGACCGCCGACGCCCCCGGCGACCCGGCCCGGGTCGCGGCCGCGATCATCGCCTCCGCCGACGCCTCGCCGGCCCCGCGCCGTCTCGCGCTGGGCAGCGACGCGTACCTGGCGATCCGCGCCGCGCTGACCGGCCGTATCGAAGAACTCGACGCGGGCAAGGACATCGCAGGCTCCACCGACTTCGCCGCCTGAATCACATCGACCTGAATCACACCGACTCGACCAAGAAGCCAAGATGCCAAGAAGTGAGGGAACACCCATGTCGCAGGTTGTCGCCGTGTTCGGTGCCGGTAGCGGTCTCGGAATCGCGCTGGGCCGCCGGTTCGGCCGGGAAGGCTTCCGGGTCGCGCTGATCGCCCGCCGCGCCGACCGGCTCGAAGGCCTGGTCCAGGAGCTGGCCGCCGAGGGGATCGAGGCGGCGGCCTTCCCCGCCGACCTCTCCGACCCGGCCAACGCCCGACCGGTGGTCGAAGCCGTCCGGGCGCGCTTCGGCCGTATCGACGTCGTGTCCTACCAGCCGCTGCCCGGCGGCACCGCCTTCGTCCCGGCCACGGAGCTGGACAGCACCCGCCTCGGCGCGCTGGTCGACCTGTTCCTCCTCACCCCGGTCGAGATCGCCAACGCCGTCCTGCCGGAGATGACCACACGCGGCAGCGGTGCGTTCATCGTCACCGGGGGGTTCACGGCTGCCGACCCGAAGCCGTACATCAGCGGCCTCGGTCCGGCGATGGCGGGCATCCGCAACTTCGTCCACTCGCTCAACGGCGAGGTCGCCGGCGCCGGCGTCTACGCCGGTGTCGTCACGCTGGCCGGACTCATCGCCGGCAGCGAGGCATACGACGCGATGACCCCCGA
Organism: Streptomyces sp. 150FB; assembly: GCF_000818195.1. Lineage (GTDB taxonomy): Bacteria > Actinomycetota > Actinomycetes > Streptomycetales > Streptomycetaceae > Streptomyces. Next base: position 5,938,624 of record NZ_JTHL01000001.1, read on the forward strand.
CGAGCTGGCGACCGTCACCGGCGTGGGCCAGGTGGTCATCGACCCCGACGAGCTGGCCGAGACCTACTGGGGGCTCTACACCGAGCGTGACCGGGTCGAGTACCGCTTCCCCGAGCACCACGGTTCTGACGCCGGAAGTGGTGCCCGAAGCGGTTCGTTTGCCTGACCGATGGGGCGAGTTCACCTCCGGGTCGAGCGGGTTTCCTAATCTGTCATCTGCCCACACCTTGTGGTGGGGCAGAAGACGCCCGGGAGCAGCATGAGAGACGTCCGCAGCCTATGGCCGAGACGGCGTGGCAGTAAGGACACCAAGCACACCGAACACGCCCAGCAGCGGCATGCCGACGGCGGAACGGGCGCGGTCCCTCCCGATGCCGCCTCAGGATCCGTTTCCGGGTCCGGTTCCGCGGTCGGATCCGGTTCCGCCTCAGGACCCGGGCCCGGTTCGGACTCGGGCGCCGCCGCCCGTATCGTCCCCACCCCCGCGGCCGACTGCTTGCGTGCCTGCGCCCAGCACAGCGCCGGGGCCGTGGTCGCCGAGGGCGATCGCAGGCGTACGGAGCTGGCCGAGAAGCTGCGGCATCTGCTGGCCCTCCGCGCCGTCAACGCCGCCCGCACCACCGAGGCCGGGAAGCCCGGGAGAGCGGCGAAGTCCGGGAAGGCCGAGCGGGAGGCCCCCGGCATCAGCGACGCGCTGTTCGACGCGCTCCTCGCCGTCGGCGCCAAGGCGCTGGAGTGCGACCGGGCCGGCGGTGACGCCGAGTTGCGGCTCGCCGTGCTCATCGGCAACTCCGTGCTGACCGAGCGCCCGAACTCCCGGGCCGGCTGGCGCCTGCGCGCCCGTACGCTCGAAGCCGTCGGCGACGAGGTCGCCGCCATCGAGGCGTACGAGCGGTACCTCGCCCTCACCGCCGACGACCGGTTCGGTGTCGCCCCCAGGCTCGCCGGGCTGCGCGTCGCCGCCCGGCGGCAGGAGGAGATGCTGCGGCTGCTGGCCGAAGGCTGCCCGCGCGCCCTGAACTTCGCCGCTCCGGTGGCCGGCGCCGGACCCCTCACCGACGTATGGGCCGAAGGCCTGGCCCTGTACGAGCGGGGTGAGCGCGAGCAGGCCGAGCCCCGGCTCGTCGGCGCGCTGCTCGGGATGGGCGCGGCCGGGCGGCCGGTGCTGGAGTTGCAGGAGGCCGTCGGGCGGTATCTCGACCTGCGGATCGCTGGGGCCGACGGCGACGCCTCTGAGCTGCGCGAACTCATCGGTCTCTACGCCGACCAGCGCAGGAACCGCATGCGGCCACCCGTCCTCGACCCCACCTTCGGCGGCGCCGAGTGGATCGGCCTCGGGGAGCTGCGCAATCTCATCGCGGGCAAGTCCGTCTGCCTGGTCGCCAACTCCGAGCGTCTCGGGGCCGGTTCGCTCGGGCCCGAGATCGACGCGTACGACCTGGTGGTCCGCTTCAGCTCGTACCGTATCGACGCGCCGGCCACCGGCACCCGTACCGACATCCACGCCACCAGCCACCAGCACGACTTCAACTGGGACCGGCCGGTGACCGCGCGCCTCGCCTACGGCGGGGCGTCGGAGGAGTGGCGGTACGCGCTGCGCGAGCGCCTGGTGCCGGACGCCCAGAAGTACATCGGCGACGAGTCCCTGCGCTGGCCCCTGCGGCACATCGGCGGAATCGACTGGGACGCGTGGCCGTCCATCCCCACCAGCGGCTTCAACACCCTCTGGATGCTGGACTTCCTGGACGTCAGTCCGACCCTCGACCTGATCGGCTTCGACTTCTACGAGAGCGGTGTGCACCGGCTGCCCGGAGCCATGAAGCTGCCCCTCACCTCGGAGCGCGAGTACACGAGTGAGAAGGCGTGGGTCATGGAACGCGCCCAGAGTGTCACCGACATGAGGATTTCCCTGAGATGACCGCCGATTCACTCCCCGGTGAGCAAGCCGTCGACGCGCTGACCGGGAAGCGTCGCATTGCCTTCGCCGCCTTTGTCGACGACAGCCAACTGGGCGATCTCGTCGTGCTGTTGCGCAGCCTCGCGCTGACCAACCCGGGACTGTGCGAGGACTTCGTCGTCCTGCACGACGGTCTGCCGCCCGCGGCCGTCGAGCGGATACGCGCCCTGCACCCGCGTATCGTCCCCCGCCCCGGGGACCGCGTCCTCGACGCGTTCCGAATACGTGACTACGACACCGTCATCGTGCTGGACCCCCGCATGGTGGTGCCGGGTGATCTCGGCGAACTGCTCAGGCAGCGGGAAGGGCTGGCCGCGCTCGCCCAGTTCTCCGGCGACGGCGGTCGCGGCGCGCGGAGAGACGGGCGGCGCACGCTGGCCCCAGGGCCGCTGGTCATCCAGCGCGAATACTTGTCCGACGTGTTCTGCGCCCTCCTCGACGCGGAAGGGCCCGACACCGAAGAGGCCCCGGACTACACCGCCTGCCTCGCGCTCCTCGACGCCGTACTGGACGGCGACTTCGTCCCGCTCAACGCCGGCCTCACCGGCGCCCCGGGGGCCCACCTCGCTTCGGATACGCCGGACACGTCCGAGACCTCCGACGCCGAGTTCCACGCCGCGTATCTGGCCCTGAAGGGCGCGGCGCACCACGATCTGCTCGTCCACTACGGCACCCCGCACGTCGCCCGCACCGGCGACCTCGACAGCGCCCGCAAGGTCGCCACCGCCCATATCGCGGCCGGTGAGTACCAGGAAGCGGTCGACCTGCTGCGGAGCGTACGCATTCCCGTGGACGCCGCCTGGCCGCACGAGGTGCTCGGGCACGCGCTGATGTCCGTCTCCCGTTACGAGGAGGCGCGCGCCCAACTCCTGCTGGCCAGCGCGGCACCCAAGCGCGCGGCGACCGCCTTCGGGCGGCTGGCGCAGATCGCCTGGGTCCACGGCGACGACGAACTGGCCCGGACGTACGCGAGCGAGGGCCTCGCCGTCGACCCCACCCATCCGACCAGCCGGCAGTTTCTCGACCGTACGCGTGGCGGCGCCCCGTCGCCCCAGGAGGGCCCGGCCGAGGAGCAGTTGGCGCATGTCGCCTTCTACATGCCGCAGCAGGGCAACGCGGGCGACAAGCTGCTGCCCGAGTCCGTACGCCTCACCTTCGACAGCGACACGGGACCCCGCCGCTGGCACTCGATCCACGCCCACCGGCTGTTCGACGAGGCGGCGCTCGCCCGCGTCAACGCGCGGCGCGGTCTGGTCATCGGCGGCGGCGGGCTCTTCATCCCGGACACCGCGCCCAACGGCAACAGCGGCTGGCAGTGGAACGTGCCGAACGCGCTGCTGAAGCGCGTCGATGTGCCCGTCGTGGTGTACGCGGTCGGCTTCAACGCGTTCGACGGCCAGTCCTACCGGCACCGGCTGTTCAACTCGGGACTCTGCCAACTCGTCGAGAAATCCGCCTTCTTCGGGCTCCGCAACCACGGCTCGATCGAGAAGGTCCGCGCCCTGCTGCCCACCTCACTGCACGACAAGGTGCGCTTCCAGCCCTGCCCGACCACCGTCACCCGGCAGTTGGTCGACGGCTGGACCGACCCGGCCGAGCGCGAGAACACCGTCCTGATCAACGCGGCCTACGACCGGGCAGGGTTGCGCTTCGGCCATGACTACGCGCACTTCCTCGCCGAAATGGCCAAGGCCGTACGGGCGTTGGGCGCCCACGCCGAGGTCAAGTGCGTGGCGCACTCGCTCGACGACGAGCGGATCGCCTTCGACCTGCGGCGCGAGCACGGCATATCGCTCCCGGTCATCCCGATGTACGGCTTCGAGAACGACGCGATCCGCGACACCTACGCCCGGACCCGGCTGGTGATCGGGATGCGCGGCCACGCGGGCATGATCCCGTTCGGCTGCGGCACGCCCATCATCAGCCTGATCTCGCACCCGAAGATGGCGTACTTCCTCGCCGACATCGACCGCCCCGAGTGGGGCGTCTCCGTCCACGACAAGAACCTCGGCGCCCAGCTCACCGAACGCGCGGTCGCCGTACTGGCCGACCATGCGGCCGCCGTGGCCGACGTACACGGCAGGCAGCAGGAGCTGTGGAAGGTCACCCAGGCGAACGCGGCGGACCTGCGCGCGATCCTGGGGAACGCGCCCGTGCCCGTGCACTGACCAGGGCAGGAACGCACAAGGGAGGGCGGGCCACTCAGCCGAGTGGCCCGCCCTCCCTTGTCCGTACGCCGTTTCCGCGCGCCGCTAGCGCGGGTTCGCCCGCAGCATCGTCCGTCGCAGCTTTCGCGCCCGCCGCACCATCCGCCGCGCCGTCGCGTTGCGCGGGATCCCCGCGAGCTGTGACGGCACCGCGCCCGGCAGGCCGAGCGCCGTCAGCCGGCGGCGCTTGAAGTAGCGCCAGGTCCGCTGGTCGAGGTGGTTCGAGAGGTAGCGCTCGGCCGCCGGGCGCAGGCCCGGGTAGACCTGGGACTGCATCGCGTACCCCACGGCCTTGATCAGGTCGCCGAGACGCTCGTCCGGCCGGAACGAACCGTCGTCGCCCAGCGGCGCAACCAGCGCGTCCACGATCGTCACCGGGACCCGGTTGCTGTTCTGGTACGGCGCGAGCCGCTCCAGCAGTACGTCCGTGCCCGCGCGGGCCACCGGGATGTCGTAGAAGGCGTTCGCCGTGAGCAGCGCCGTCGAGAAGCAGCCGACGACCAGGGCCGGCTTCATCCGCTCGTACAGCACCTCGGCGAGGACCGGGCTGTCGATGACGGTGAGTTCGACGCCCGCCTTCTTCGCCTCGTCCTCCAGCAGCCGCGACCAGACCGCCGGTGCTGCCGGGTGCGGCTTGAACACCACGTGCGTGTGGCCGAGGGCGGCGGCGCCCCGCACCATCTCCACGTGCAGCCGCTCCTCCTCCTTCTCGCTGAGGATGGTGAGCGCGGAGAGGTACTGGCCGAGGACGAGCGCGGGCGGCACCGCCGGCGTCTCCAGGTCGTCCGCCGTGTCACCGAGGCTGTCCAGCACCCGCCTGAACGCCTGCGTCGGCACGATCTCCGGCTCGACACCGAACTCGGTCAGGAGCAGCGGCTTGAGGCCGGGTACGAGATCGAGGTGCAGCAGCCTGCGCACCCGGCCGCCGATCAGCGGGTCGATCTTCGAGCGGGTCGGGCCGTAACTCATCAGCCCGTCCGCGTACACCGTGAGCGGCGCGCCCGTGAAGATCTCCGTGATCGCCAGCGCCGGGTTGACCTGGATCGACTCGACGGTCACCTCAACGCTGTCGTCGCCGAGGCCCCACGCGAGGCGCAGGTGGCGCTCCCAGAGCGGGGTGTCGTCGGAGCGCGGGGCCCAGCCGCTCGGGTGGAAGGGCGCGATGGTCTCGTTCCACGAGACGAGGTCGTCGAAGCGCTCCCGCAACTGCTCGAAGCCCGGCATCCGGTCGATGGACGGGTGCAGTTCGGGCGAGGCCGCGTTGTTGCAGACGACCAGCAGGCGCCGGGAGGCGGGCGCGAAGAGGCCGGCGTCGATCGCCGCGGCCAGGGTGGCGGCCCCGTACAGCGTGGAGGCGCAGAAGATCTGCGTGGTCCCGCCGGGTCCGCGGGTGCCGCGAGTTGCGCCGAGTGGTGTGGAGGACCCCATCACGCTGCCACCTTCCCCGCCGACATCGGGCGCCGCCGTAGTCGCCGCAGCCGCACCGACCGTTCCAGGTCCATCGAGTCCAGCGCCTGGTTCAGCACGTCCTGCGGCATCCGCTTCAGCGCCGCCGCGCTCATCGAGCGCAGCTTGCGCGCCACGGACGGTTCGAACCGCTCCACGGAACCGAGGTGGTGGGAAATGATCGCGCAGTACGTACGGACGGCCTTCAGCAGGAACCTGTCCGCCTCGGGGTCCTTCGCCGTCTCCTCGACGACCTGGTCGAACGCCCGGATGAAGTCGAGCTGCCGCACATCACCGATCTGGGTGAGCGACGAGGCGACCCCGCGCCGGTAGAAGATCCCCAGCAGACTCACCGCGGCGAAGGACTCCGCCTCGCGGTGCAGCCGCCAGATCCACGGCCGGTCCTCCGCCGTCCGCAGCCCGTCGGTGAAGTGGACCAGGCCCTGGTCGACGAGGCGCCGGTGGTAGATCCCGGCCCAGGCGTACGCGTAGTCGACCGACGTCGACCGGTCGAAGGGCAGGATCGCGTCGCGTGGCTTCAGCACCTCGTCGCGCCGGCCCACCGGGACGCGGTGGATCGTCCGGGCCTTGCCGGTGAACTGCACATGGTCCGTACGTACGAAGTCGACGCCGAGCCCCTCGGCCGCGCCGATCAACTGCTCGTAGAAGCCGGGAGCCACCCAGTCGTCCCCGTCGAGAAAGGTGACGTATTCCCCGCGCGAGGCGTCGAGGCCGGTATTGCGCGCGGTGGCGAGTCCGCCATTGCGCTCATGTCTGAGGAGGATCGCCCCCGGCAGTTCACGCTCCGCCCGTTCGAGGATTTCCAGGGTTCCGTCGGACGAACAATCGTCGACCAACAGGAACTCGAAGTCGTCCCGCGCATTCGCGCGGAGGCTTCGAAGAGTTTCGGGTGCGTATGTCTGCACGTTGTAGAACGGCACGACGACGGAGAGCTTGACCACCCGCGTGACGCTAGGCGGCCCCACACCCTTCGCTCTGACTTCTGGAGAGATGGCAGGTGAACGACGTGTGGCGGAACGATGAACCGGACCGGCCCCGGGTCTCCCACCCCATCCGTAGATGTTCTGTTAACCCTTCGTTGCCGCTCAGTTGGGCAGACAAACGAATTGCCTTTCTAACGTCCACGACGTGCCATCACGTAACAGTCACGCGGTTCGGGTCGCAGTGCTCGCCGACTCGGACACCCGGTGGAAGTGGGGCGCGCTCACCGCGCGCCGCATCGTCCCCGAAGAGCGCGACACCGAGCTCAGCGGCTTCCTGCTGCGCGGCCGAGCCACGCCCACCGCCCGACAGCTCGCCGAGGTGGGCGCGGAGCGGGACGCCCCGCGCGAGGTGACGGGGAACGTCTTCCTCCAGACCCTGCGCGACGAGTCGTACGACATCGTGGTGCTGGCGCTCGTCGGCGGAGCCGTCCAGGCGATGCTGCACGGCGTCTCGGCGCTGCGGCTGCCGCGCCGGCCCGTCCTGGTGACCGGCTATGTGGGAGTCGTCTACGAGAAGCTCTCGGACGGGCTGCTGCTGCGCCACGGCGCCGATGTCGTCCTCGCCAACTCCCGGCACGACGCGGGCCGTTTCCGCTCCGTGTACGAAGGGGTGGGCGCCGACGCCTCGTCCGTCACCGAAGCCGCGCTGCCCTTCCTCGGCGGCGAGCGCTACGTGCCCGCCGAGGGCCGCGACACCGTGGTCTTCGCGGCGCAGCCGTCGGTGCCGCTGTCCCGCGCCGACCGTTCGTATGTACTCAAGCGGCTCGTCGAGCACGCCAGGCTGCACCCGAGCCGCGAGGTGCTGCTGAAGCTGCGCAGCCAGGTCGGTGAACACACCACGCACATCGAGGAGTTCCCCTACCAGCGGCTGGCCGAGAAGATCCCCGGCGGTCTGCCGCCCAACTTCCAGCTCGTGTACGGGAACATGGGCGAGGTCCTGGACCGTACGGACCTGCTGGTCACCGTCTCGTCGACGGCCGCGCTCGAATCGCTGCACCGGCGCATCCCCACCGCGATCCTCACCGACCTCGGCGTCCGCGAGCCGCTCGGCAACCACCACTTCATCGGCTCGGGATGCCTGGCGTCCTGGGACCAGCTCGACGGCGGCCACCGGCCGAAGGCCGACGCCGTCTGGGCCGACCGGCAGGGCGTCGCCGCCGACGGCTCGTACTCCTCGGCCTTCGACCAGGCGCGCGGCCGGGTCGCGAAGCTGCTCGACGAGCAGGCCGAGGGCCAACTGCCCGCCATCGCGCCGTACTACACGACCACCACGGCGCCCGGCTACCTGCCGCCGCTGCTCAGCCGCTACCACCTGGCCCCCGACGGCAGCCCGCTGGCGGAGCGCGCGGGCGGGAACAGCACCAACGGCGTACGCCGGGTGGTGCGCGAAGCAGTACGGGGAGCGGCGCGCGGCGCGTACCGGCACGGCGTGCAGCGCGTGGCACCCGTCATCCGCCGGATGGGGGAGCTGTGAACGGGCCCGCCGACGCGGCAGCCGCCGGAGCCGGAGCCCCTGACGCGAGAGCAGCCGGCGTGTCTGCCACACCACCGCAGCCCCTCACGACCACGAACCCAGGAGTGACCGACATGACCGTCCTCGCCGTGATCCCCGCGCGCGGCGGATCCAAGGGCGTCCCCGCCAAGAACCTCGCAGCCGTCGGCGGAGTGCCCCTGGTCGTCCGCGCGGTCCGTGCCTGCCAGGACGCCCGGCACGTGACCGACGTCGTCGTCTCCACCGACGACGCGGCGATCGCCGAAGCCGCCCGTACGGCGGGAGCCGAGGTCGTCCTGCGCCCCGCAGCGATCGCCGGGGACACCGCGACCAGCGAGGCCGCGGTCCTGCACGCGATGGACGCGTACGAGGCGATGCGCGGCTCCGGCACCTCGGCCGCGGCCGGCGTTGATGTCGTCCTGCTCGTGCAGTGCACCAGCCCCTTCATCACCGCCGCCGACATCGACGGCGTCACCACGGCCATCACCGAGGACGGCGCCGACTCCGCGCTGACCGTCTCGCCCACCCACGGCTTCATCTGGCGCCACGACGGCGGCGACCTCGCGAGCGGCGGCAAGGGCGAACTCGACGGCTACGGCGTCAACCACGACAAGTCGAACCGGCCGCGCCGCCAGGACCGCCCCCAGGAGTTCCTGGAGACCGGCGCCGCCTACGCGATGCGCGCCGAGGGCTTCCGTACGGCGAAGCACCGTTTCTTCGGCCGTACCGCACTCGTCTCCACCGACGCGGCCCGCGTCCTGGAGATCGACGACCCGCACGACCTGGAGCGCGCCCGCGCGCTGGCGCCGCTGATCGACCCGCCTGCGCTGCCCGCGCACGAGGACATCGACGCCGTGGTCCTCGACTTCGACGGCACCCAGACCGACGACAAGGTCTACGTCGACTCCGACGGCCGCGAGATGGTCGCCGTCCACCGGGGCGACGGCCTCGGCATCGCCGCGCTGCGCCGCTCCGGCCTCGAACTGCTCGTGCTGTCCACCGAGCAGAACCCGGTCGTCGCCGCCCGCGCCCGCAAGCTCAAGGTGCCGGTGCTCCACGGCATCGACCGCAAGGACCTCGCACTCAAGCAGTGGTGCGACGAGCACGGGATCGCGCCCGAGCGAGTGCTCTACGTCGGCAACGACGTGAACGACCTCCCGTGCTTCGGCCTCGTCGGCTGGCCCGTGGCCGTCGCGAGCGCCCATGACGCCGTACGCGCAGCCGCGCGTGCTGTCACCACGACCCCCGGCGGCGAGGGCGCGATCCGTGAGATCGCCGCCTGGCTCCTCGGACCGGGTCTGCACATCCCTCAGCCGGGCACCAGCGCCTCCCGCGCCGCCCGCCCGAGTACCCCCCACACGCACACCCTCGACAAGTAAGGACCCCCTCATGAGCTCCGACGCCACGAACCGCCTGCGCACCTTCGGTACGCGCACAGCGGGACCCGGTCGCCCCGTCTACATCACCGGCGAGATCGGCATCAACCACAACGGTGAGCTGGACAACGCCCTGGCCCTGATCGACGTCGCCGCCGAAGCCGGCTGCGACGCGGTCAAGTTCCAGAAGCGCACCCCGGAGATCTGCACCCCGCGCGACCAGTGGGACATCGAGCGCGAGACCCCCTGGGGCCGGATGACGTACATCGACTACCGTCACCGCGTCGAGTTCGGCGAGGACGAGTACCGCACGATCGACGAGCACTGCAAGAAGCGCGGCATCGACTGGTTCGCCTCCCCGTGGGACACCGAGGCCGTCGCGTTCCTGGAGAAGTTCGAGGTCCCCGCCTACAAGATCGCCTCCGCGTCCCTCACGGACGACGAGCTGCTGCGCTCGGTGCGCTCCACCGGCCGTACGGTGATCCTCTCCAGCGGCATGTCGACGCCGAAGCAGATCCGGCACGCCGTCGAGGTCCTCGGCAGTGAGAACATCCTGCTCTGCCACGCCACTTCGACGTACCCGGCCAAGGCCGAGGAGCTGAACCTGCGGGTCATCAACACCCTCCAGGCCGAGTTCCCGAACGTCCCGATCGGCTACAGCGGCCACGAGACCGGTCTCCAGACCACCCTCGCCGCCGTCGCGCTCGGCGCCGCCTTCGTGGAGCGTCACATCACGCTCGACCGCGCCATGTGGGGCTCGGACCAGGCCGCCTCGGTGGAGCCGCAGGGCCTCCAGCGCCTCGTGCGTGACATCCGTACCATCGAGGCCTCCCTCGGTGACGGCGTCAAGAAGGTCTACGAGTCGGAGCTCGGCCCGATGAAGAAGCTCCGCCGTGTCGCGGGCGTCGTCGCCGAGGCCGAGGCCGCCGAGCCGGTGGCGGTCTGACCGCCGTGCCACGTCCGCGCGGGGGCCGCACCCCGTACCGCCCGGATCAGCGCGCGAACCAGCGCGTGATCGCCTTTGTGGAGAGCCCGGTCCAGCTTCTCAACACGCTGGAGTGGGCCAGGGCGAGCGCGACCGGTGACGAGCTCACCGTCATCGTGCTCTCGCCCACCGACCCCATGTCGCGTGGCCAGCTCCGCCGGATGGCAGAGCTGGCGCGTGAGGAAGGCTTCAGCGTGCGCTGGCAAGAGGCGCGCGCGGGTACGGGGGCGCCCCTGCGGACGGTGCGTCAACTCGCGCCGCTGCTGCGGAGGGCGGAACGGATCGTCATCGGCGACCCGTTCTCCCGGTACGTACAGCTCCTGCTGACGCTCGTCAGCGGCAAGGCGCTGACCGTCGTGGACGACGGCACGGCAACCATGGAGTTCATCGGGCAGATTGCCCGCGGCGAGCGGCTGGTGCGCTGGCACCGGCGCGGCGGCGGCCGGGGCCCGCGCGAACTCGTCCTGGCCCCGGTCACCGCTGCGGCCCGCCGCCGGCTCACGCCGTCCGCGACCCGTACGGTCGAGGTCTTCACCTCGATGCCGGTGACGGAGGTGCCGGAAGGCATCACGGTCACGCCGAACACCTTCGAGTGGACCCGGGCGACCTTCGGCCCGCCGACGATCCATGAGGGCGCCGCCGACATGGTCGGCACCTCGCTGGTCGAGACGGGCGTGGTCGACGCGGACCAGTACATCGAGGCGGTGACGGGCCTGGCACGCACGCACAATGCCACCCGCTACTT
>NZ_JTHL01000001.1:5950317-5956299 GCF_000818195.1 Streptomyces sp. 150FB
CAACACCTGTCGGCGGCCGGGCGCGTCCGGGCGACCGTCAAGCGACGGCCTCGCTGCGGCCGTTGCTTTCGGGGCGGTCGATCCATACGAGACGAGCGGTACGGTCCTCCGTCCGCCCGAAGAACCGCATCGCGTTCTCGGGCGCCCTGAGAGTCCACCGCCGGTTCCCTTCCAGCGGCCTGACTTCGGACTTCCCGCCCTCGAACGCGATGCCCCACGCGACCACCACCGCGTCGGCGTCCTCCGTCCCGACCATGTACTCCTCGACGACGGCGAAGAGCCGGGGCGCGCCGTCACGGGCCATTTCGTACACCTCCCGATCGAAATCGAACGGCTCCAGGGCAGCACTGTGCGGCGATACGGTCGTCATCGGTTTTCCCCTGTCGGTGAAGGGCGACGCCTGCCCGCTGTGGCAGGGCAGGACGAAGTAGCGCCACCTTGCGGCGCGGGCCAGTTGGTGTGGCCTGTCCCACACCGTAGCGTTTGTCGCTATGATTCATCTACATAGTGAGAACGGAATATCCGTATGAGTGAGGTTGAAGGATGCCGAAGGTTCTTCCGGCCACTGTGCGACAGCGTCGCCTGGGCAATGAACTGCGCAGGCTTCGTCAGCAAGCTGACCTGACCACCGCTCAGGCGGGAGTGCTCGACGGCTCCTCCCAACCCCGCATCAGCAGCATCGAGTCGGGCCGTTATGCGGTAGGCGCGGACCGTGTGCGCGCCCTGGCCCGTAACTACAGTTGTACGGACGAGGCCTACATCGAAGCGCTCACCGCGATGACCGGGGGCCGAACACGTGGCTGGTGGGACGAGTACCGCGACATGCTTCCTCCCGATGCCCTTGATCTGGCGGAACTGGAGCACCACACAACATCGATGCGAGCGGCATCAGTGATCCATCTGCCCGGACTGCTCCAGACTCGGGCGCACGCCCACGCCGTGATCAGTGATGTCGTGCCGCCATTCGCGCCGCACGAGATCGAACACCGGGTCTCCTACCGCATCAAGCGGCAGGTCGTGCTGTACGGGGATAACCCCACGCCGCTGACAGCGATCCTCCATGAGGCCGCCCTACGGATGGGCTTCGGCGGTCCGGAGGTGGCGCGCGCCCAGCTCAGACACCTCTTGGAAGTGAGCAAGCTGGAACATGTCACCATCCTGGTGATCCCGTTCGGTGGTGGCACTTTCCCCAGTGCTGGGACAGGTATCTACTACATGGCAGGAGCGGTGCCGGCCCTGGACACCATCCAGCTTGATACGGACCATGGCGCCGCTTTTCTCGATACCCAACCGCATCTGGTGAAGTACCGCACCGTCCTGGACCGCATGGCGGGCTGTAGCCTCGGACCAGTGAAGTCCCGCGACTTGATCCGTCGGATCGCGGAAAGCATGTGAGAAGGGGAAAGTGCGTGTCCGCCCTCCACTGGCAGAAGTCCTCGTTCAGCGGCGAGGCGAATGGTTGCGTCTACGTCGCCGCAGCCGATGACGGCACCATCAAGCTCCATGAGAGCGATGACCCGGCGGGCGCGATCGTCACGACAACCCCGGAGAAGCTGCGCGCCTTCATCCTCGGCGTCAAGGCCGGCGAGTTCGACCACTTCGTCGACGCCGACATCGACGCCACGGCGTAGCAGCGGACCGCCGGTGCCGGGCACGCCGATGCCCCGTTGACGCCTGCCCGAGGCGATGTTGTTCTTGCGGATTCAGGGAACCCCCTAGGCAGGCGAGGTCACCATGGCACTGCGTTTCATCGGGATTGACCCGAACACCAACAGTGGCAACTGTCCGGCCGTGTGGGTCGATGACTCCACCAGAGAGCTTGTCTTTCAAGGCTGGAAGCCGGATGGCGCGATGGAGTCCGCCTGCGCACAGGACAGCCCCCTTCTTGCTTCGGAAGGAATCGTCCGCCTCCCCTACCGCATGGTCGAACTCATCAGAAAGGCGTGTGATGCAGCCGAAGGTGCTTAGCTTCGTGGAGCTTCTCAACTCGGCCAAGCGCTCCGCCGTCCACTTGGAGATGCGGGATACATACGCGGTTGCTGAGGAGCGGTCCGATGTGGCGCGGTGGAATGCCGGCAGGTGGACGCATGAGGATGGGAAGCGGTCTCTCGCCGGATGGCTTTCCATGGTTGAGGAGACCGTGGGCCGGGGCGTGACCCTCCGTCGGGCCCGCATTGTCTCTGAACCGGTAACGGATTACATCAGATTTGAGCACTTCACCACACCATTGAACATCGAGGCAGGCGAGGAAGTCCGATGGCTGCCGCGCCGCCAGGCGATCGGCATCGCGCTGCCCGCTGTGGACTTCTGGCTCATCGATGAGAGTGTCGTACGCTTCAATCATTTCTCGGGCAGCGGCGACGCGGTTGAGCCTGAGATCACTGAGGATCCATCCGTGGCGGCCCTGTGCGCTTCGGCTTTCGAGGCGGTATGGGAGAGGGCTCTTCCGCACGAGAATTATGTGATCTGATCGATGTCGAAAGCCACAGGACGGTCGGTTCATGCCCTCCTCGCCCTCCTCGTCCCCCTCGCCCTCCTCCAGCGTTCAAGAAGCGCGTAAGTCGATCGCCAGCCAGCTCCGTGTTGTTCGTCAAGATGCCGGGCTCACAGGGCGTGACCTCGCCCTTCGGTGTGGCTGGCACCCTGCGAAGGTGTCGCGCATTGAGAACGCCAGGACGAAACCGTCCGACGATGACATTCGAGTGTGGTGCCGTGCCTGTGGGGATGAGAACCACGTTTCCGACCTGGTGGTCGCCTCGCGTGACGCCGACTTCATGTACCGAGAGTGGCAGCATCTTCAGCGTTCCGGCCTGACACGCAATCAAACATCAGCCGTACCTCTGTACCAACGAACGCGCCGTATGCGGGTCTACTGCCCCAACGTCATTCCCGGTTTGTTGCAGACGCAGGAGTACGCCGAGGGGCTGCTCAATACCATCGCCGAGTTCCAAGGAACGGTCAACGACGCTTCAGAAGCCGCTGCCGCGCGCGTCGAACGGTCGCGGGTCATCTACGACAGGACAAAGCGCTTCGCGCTTCTCGTGGAGGAAGACGTCCTGTACTTTCCTTTCGGGGACGCCGAAACGATGGTCGGCCAACTTGACCGCGTCCTGTCCGTGATGACTCTGCCTACGGTCTCCATAGGCATCATTCCCCGGCGGACACCCCGAAAGGTGTGGGCTCTTGAAGGGTTTCTCGCCTTCGACGGCGTTCAGGTACAGGTGGAGACCCTATCGGCGAATATTACGGTCACCCGTCCGAGCGAGGTGGCTCTCTACCTAAGAGCATTCGAACGGCTCTCGGAAATGGCTGTCCACGGTGACGGGGCGCGCGACTTGATCAGGGAAGCCATGGTCGGCCTTGGGTGAGGATCTGCAATCTCGTGCAATCTCCTGGACCTTCAAGCAGCCATGTCCCTAGCGTTGTCCTACCCGTTCGGGTTATGGGGAAGTGACGTCAACGCTCCTGGGAGATGGATATGTCTGTCACACCGTGCTTACCTCTCTTGTCGTCCCCGAGACGCACGCCGCTGCCACCCCAGGCCCCATGGGCGATGCGGCTGGTCACTGACCGGCTGCCGGTGGGCCCGCCGGTGTACGCCACGGTGACGCTTGACCCCTCGACACAGACCGCCGAATACAGCGACGCGGCCGGCCAGGTGGTGGAGATGGGCAAGCACGGCACCAACAAGACCAAGGGCACCGCGTCGGTGTCCGGCGGCGGTGACGGTCAGAGTGCTCAGCCGCAGACTCAGGACGACAACACCACCGATTACGAGTCGGACTGACCGATGGCCTCTCTCATTCTGGTCGTCACGTCCCTGGAGGACCTCACCGCCGACCTGGTCATCGCCGCGCTCAACAAGCGGGGGGTGCCCGTCGTCCGGGTCGACCCTGCCGACATCGGGCGCGACCTGCGCTTCGGCTTCCGCATCGGCTCCGGGGTGCGGGCTTGGGGCGGGATGCTGAGTACGACCAGCCGCGAGGTGGAAGTGCGGGAGGTGACAGCGGTGTACTACCGCCGTCCCACCCCGTACTCCGCCCGGTTCACCGGCCTGCCCGCTCAAGAACGCGACTTTTCCACCGCCGAAGCCAGGCACGGTCTCGGCGGCGTCCTCAACAGCCTGCACGCAGCGACGTACGTCAACCACCCGTCGGCAGTCACCCGAGCAGACTTCAAGCCCGCCCAGCTTCGGACGGCCGTCCATCTCGGGTTCACCATTCCGCCGACTCTGATCACCAACGACTCCGAAACCGCCCGGAGCTTCGCCGCCGAGCACGGACGGGTCATCTACAAGACTTTCCGCGGCCTGCCGAAGGATGAGCACCGGAAGGGGATCGCAGGGACCATCTGGACCCAGCGCGTCATCCCGGATGCCTTCGACGACTCCCTGATGGTGACAGCGCATCTGTTCCAGGCCGAAGTTCCCAAGACCGGAGACGTACGGGTGACCGTGGTCGGTCACCACGTCTTCGCCCAGCAGATCACCACCCCGGACGGCGCTCTCGACTGGCGCCGCGGCGACTGGGAAGACCTGATCCATGTCCCGGTCACCGTGCCGCCCGCCATCGAGGCAGCGCTGTACAGCTATCTCGCCGCCTTCGGCCTGATCTTCGGCTGCTTCGATTTCGCTCTCACCGGCGACGTGAACGACCCGGAACATTGGATCTGGATTGAGTGCAACAGCAACGGTCAGTGGGGCTGGCTACCCGACGCACCCGCCATCACCGAGGCATTCGCCGACATTCTGAGCGGAAAGGAGCCGGCGCCTGATGAAAACGCCAGCCGACCTTGAGACCGGGGCCACGCGCCTGCGTGAGGCCCTGGCGAAAGCCTTGGCGGAGGGCATGGCTGTGACCGAATCCGTCTGGCTGGAAGCGGTGGCCACCGTGCCGCGACACCGGTTCGTGCCCGGTTTCTACCTGCCGGCCGACGAGCGCGACAGGGACGGGCTGACGGTTTGGGAACCGCTCACCGCTCACCTCGACCCCGGCCGGTGGCTGGCCGCCGCGTACTCCGACACCACGTTGATCACACAGTTCGACGGTGAGGAACCCGACTGGAAGAATCCGGGACGGCGACACGGCGGGGTGCCGACGTCGTCTTCCACGCTGCCGTCACTCGTCGTACGGATGTGGGCCGATGCGGACCTGCGGCCGGGACACGAACTTCTGGAGATCGGCACAGGGACCGGCTACTCCACCGCGCTCGCCTGCGAATGCCTTGGCTCCACCGCTGTCACCTCGATCGAAGTGGACCCGCACCGGCTCGACCGAGCCGCAGCCGCGTTGCACGGCGCGGGATACGCGCCCACCCTGGCGGTGGCCGACGGGCTGTACGGCTACTGGCCAGAGGCTCGCTTCGACCGGATCGTGGCAGCCTGCTCCTTTCGTACCGTACCGTCGGCGCTGCTCGCGCAGACCCGGCCCGGTGGGAAGATCTTGCTTACCCTCAGCGGCTGGCTCTACGGATATGCCCGCGTCCTCTTGACCGTTGCCGAGGACGGCAGCGCCGAGGGGAATCTGCTTTCCGGCACGGTCTCGTTCATGTCGGCCCGCACGCACGCCGCTCCCGCTTTCGGCAACCCTGACCACTGGGCAGCCGATCTACCGCAGCAGGGGAGGGCGGCCCGGCACAGTCCGGAACGGTTCAGCGCCGCTACCGAGGAGGCGTTCCACCTACGGTTTCTTGTTCAAAGCGCGGTGCCGGGAACGCAGATGACCACGGTCGGCGAGGTGGTGCGTCTGGTCGACGTCGTCACCGGCTCGGCCGCCACCCTCACACCGTACGAAGGCGCATGGGAGGTGCGGCAGTGCGGCCCGCTCAAACTGTGGGATCGGGTCGAAGCCGTCCTGAGCGCCTACGATGCGGCCGGTCGGCCGCAGCCGGAGACCTTCAGCCTGCACGTGAATGACGGCCGCCAGTATCTGCGGCACCCGTACATGCCCGCCCTGCCGCTGGCTGGTCCTTGAGAGGTCACCG
>NZ_JTHL01000001.1:5957274-5963385 GCF_000818195.1 Streptomyces sp. 150FB
AAACACCGTCGGCGGCCGGGTTCGCGCTGCTTCAATCGGTGGCCCTTCGGACGGCTGATGCCCGCGCACGTACTCTCGGTGGAGGCCCCGTGGGCTGCGTGCCTCCGCTCGCCCACGGCTTGCGTGCGCACGGTGGCACCGGCGCCTCGATGCCACTTTCGTTCCCATGGACGCAACCGTTCTGGAACGCGACTCGCCCCGCAGCCGGGGGGGAAGGCACTCCGCCGGGCGCGCCGGACGGTCGGCGCGGGGTGCTGAAGTCCTCGGCGCGCGATTTGTCGTTGCTGGCCGGGATCGACGCTGCCGATCCCGATGACGCCGGACCCGCGCGGGGTGACCTCCGCGCCATCCTGAACGCTTGTGCGGCGAGCATCGACGTCTTGGCTTGAGCATGCGGCGACCGCCGCCGTTTTCGACAGCGATGGCCGCTTCCCCGGAGTACTTGCACCGACCTGGTCTCGCCGTCAACTCCAAAGCTGGACAAGGTGGCACAAGCAGCCACAGAGCGTCATGGGTCGCGATAGCCTCGCGGTCCATGAGCACTTCCTCGCACCGCGGTCCGGACGCGAACGCCTCTGTCATCTGTGCCTACGATGCGGAGGGCGAAGTCGCCGTCCTGAGCGCGTGGTTCCCTCGGCACAGTGGGGAATACCTGTTTCTGCCGGGCGGTCGGCAGGAGCTGGGCGAGACACCTCAGGACTGTGCGCGGCGCGAACTGCGCGAAGAGGCCGGTGTGACTGCCGGTATCTGGAATCCCCTCGGCACCTACGCCATCACACTGAACAGCCCTGCCCTCCTGACGCTCTATCTCGCTGAGGACCTGGCCCTCGGCCCCCGGGAACTCACCGACACGGAACAGGACTTCAAGCTCTCCTGGTGGCCGCTCCCCGAAGCGATCGCGGCTGCCACAGCAGGCCGCTTCCTCCTCCCGGGCGGCCCCCTCGCGCTGCTCCTCGCTGACCGTTTTCTCAGGGCGAGGACGGCGGGCTAGGAGGCGTGTTTCTCCACTTCGTCACCGCCGACATCGACGCCGACGGCGACACGGCATCACCGCAGGCCGTCTGACCGTACGGCGCCTCCGCTACTTGCCCGCGCCGACCGGGTTGAGGACGATGCCGGGGTCGTCGCTGCCCTGGTCGGGGTTGTCGAGGGGGACGTTGATGGATGTGCTGAGGGTCTTGGAGTGGGTCTCGTTGGGCGGCGTGACGATCATGGTGGTGAACGTGTAGCCGCTGCCGCCGCTGTCGTTCCTCGGGTAGTCCAGGACGAAATCGGTCTGCTCGCCGGGGGCCAGCCTGATGGTGGGTGTGTCCATGGGAACGCGGGCGACGCTGATGGCGTCGTCCGAGTCGTTGCCCTTGAGGTCGACGCCCGCGTAGCCGCGCATCGTGCAGGTGGCGGAGCCGATGTTCTTGAAGACGACTATCTCCTGCTCTCCTTCGATGCCGTGGTGGGTCGAGAAGGCGAGGTTGGAGCTCTTGCACATGGTGCCGGACGACGAGGCGGACCGGGACGCGGAACCGGCCCCCGAATTCGAGGCGCCGGAGCCTCCGTTCCTGTCGCTGCCGGAACGGCTGCTGGACGAGGCGTTCTGCCTCGCCGCGGCGCCGGCCGGCGACGCTGCGTCGGGGGCGCTGTTGGACGAGGCGTTCTGGACGGCCGAGGCGCCGGCCAGCGACGTCGAGGCGGAGGCGCTGACGCCTTCGGTGCCACAGGCCGTCAGGGACAGTCCGGCGGCCACGGCGGTGAGGGCGAGAACCGAGAGCTTCATGTTGCGGCGCATTGCTTCTCCGGGGATCGGGTCGGATGTCGGCCCACTCGATGCGGGCCCCTTCTGAAGTACAGGAGGGGGGCGGGAGCGGACAGGTTGCGCGAGGACCCGGCCCGGACATTTCCGTGACACGGAGGCAGCTTGATCGCGACATACGAAAAGCCGACCCACCGCGAGGCGTTCGGAAACCCCCGGCCCCGGGCACGGAGGACCGTGCCCGGGGCCGGGATTGACGGAGCGTCAGTACTTCAGTACTTCAGTGCGGTGAGGCCGTTCGGGGAGCCCAGGCCCGTGGGGGCGTCGTAGCCCTTGAGGGCGGCGCACATGTAGCTGGTGGCCGGGCACTCGTGGCCGCTGCCCGGGATGCTGACACTCTGCCCGCCCGCGACATCGTTGAGGTTGTTCCGGTGGGCGTACAGACTCGAGGCGTCCTTGATCGCCGCGGCCGGGCCGGCCATCACGTACATGGCCGAGACGAGCGGCGTGGCCGCGCTGGTGCCGCCGGCGCGGAGCCAGCCGCCGGGGAGGCCGTCGGCGGGGTCGGGGGTGCTGTCGTAGACGGCGAGCCCGGTGAAGGGGTCGGCGTCGGCGGAGACGTCGGTGACGGTACGTCCGGGGCAGGCGGTGTCGTGCTGCCAGGCCGGTTTGTCGATGTGCGCCGAGCAGGCCGCTCCGGCGCCACTGGGACGCTGCGTCGGGCCCCAGGCCGTCTCGGTCCAGCCCCGTGCGGTGTCACTGCGGGCCAGCGAGGTGCCGCCGACCGCGATGACCGAGGTGAGGTCCGCCGGGTAGGGGGCGTCGAGTTGGAAGCCTGCGTCGCCGGACGCGGCGAGGATCGGCACTCCGGGGTGGGCGTACGAGGCACGGCGGGTCGGCAGGCCGTCCGCCGACGAGTCGTCGGTGACCGCGGTCTCAGCGGCGCTGTAGCTGTTGGATACGGCGTCGGCGCCCAGCCGTACAGCGGTGTCGACGCTGTCGGCGAGGGCGTCCACGCCTGCCCCGTCGGCCTCGACCAGCAGGATGGAGCAGTCCGGGCAGGCCGCCGAGACGGCGTCCACGTCGAGGCTGATCTCCACCGCCCAGCTCGGGTCGGCGGCGGGCAGCGGGGCGGCGTCGCCGCGCTGGTTGACCTTGCGGAAGCAGCCGTTGGCGGTGGTGCAGGCCGGCAGCCCGTAGGTGGAACGGTAGAGGGCGAGGTCGGCCTCAATGGTGGGCGCGTCATTGGCGTCGACGATGCCGATGGTGCGGCCCTTGCCCGCGTGCGCCTCCACCGCGGAGGCGAGGGAGTACGCGGACTGGATGTCGGCCGGGCCGTATCCGTCAGGGAGCGCGACGCTGTCCTTGGCGGTGTGGGTCCGGAGCCCGGCTGTCGACTTGTCGGGCATCACCTGCGCCTGGCAGGCGAGTTGCCCGGGAGGTGGGGCGGAACAGACCGTCACCGGGGCGGTGGCGGGCGCGGCGCCGGTGCCGTCGGCGCCGGAGGACGCGGGAGAGGTGGCGGTGAGCAGGCCGAGGACGGTTCCGGCGACCGCGACCACGGCCGCGACGGGCCGTATCAGGCGTTTGTTGGTCACAGAGGGCTCCTGGGAAGCTGTGGTGGTCACGGTCACCGCACCCGGTAGGCGCTCGGCAGCACCTGGTCGATCCGGTTGCCCTGGCTGTCCCAGGCGGCGAGTTTGAAGGAGACGGTGCCGCCGGTGGCGCTGGCGGGCACGGTGTAGGCGGCCTTGTAATCGCCGTGGCTGCCCGTCAGACGCAGGCTCTGCCAGTTCTTGCCGTCGTCGTACGACACCTGGAGCTGGGCGCCCGAGACCGCCGGAGCGGTGGCGAACTGCTGGCGCGTCACACTGAGGTCGACGCTGTGCCGGCCTGTGGTGACCTGGTGCTGGATGTCCGCGTCCGTGTCGGTGGAGGCGAACAGCAGCGGCAGCGCGGCGCAGGAGTCCACCGGCCCGGCGCAGTGCACGCGGTCCGGCAGGGCCTTGCCCTTGCCCGGGTCGGCGGTGAAGGTCCACGTGGTGTCGGTGCTGGGGGACAGGGTGTCGCCGTTCCGAACGGTCTGCTCCTCCAACTGGTACGTGGCGCGGCCCGCCGGGACCGGCACGCTGGTCTCGAACAGGCCCTCGGTACCGGTGGCCTGGAGCTCGCCGTTACGGCTGAGGCTCACGGTGCTGGTCTCGTTGAAGCCAAGCCCGATGGTGCCGGGCGTGCTGTCGCCGTCGGGGGCTATGGCGAAGACCATGGTGTCCGCGCTCGCGCAGGCGCCGCAGTAGACGGCGCCGGTCCCGGTGTCGACCTGGACTCCGGGGTGCGGGGCGCCCGCCTCCCAGGTCTCGGCGAGCTTGGCGCCGGGCCGGTAGAGGGTGTCCTTGCCGCTGAGCGTGTTGAAGGTCTGCTCGTCCTCCACCTGGGTACGCCAGTTGAGTCCGGCCGGCACGCTGTAGTACTCGGTGCGGACCGTGCCGGGGGTGAGGAACTCGAATCCGGTGGCGGTCTGCCCACCGGCGGTCGCTGCCCACACCGGCGTCACGTTGTTGACCAGCAGGTCGCTGCCGGTCTGCCCGGCGGGCGCCGAGTAGGTCCGCTCGACGGTCGCCAGCGACGACTGCTTGACCGAGGACGGGTACGAACTCGGCAGGTGGTCCAGGGAGTTGGCGACGTGGTACGCGTAAGGGTCCCCCGCGTCGGCCGGCGAGGCGAGGTCGAAGGTGGCGACCGCCTGGAACCGGCCGTGCTTGACGGGCGCGGTGGTGTTGAGCGCGACGCCGGTCGGGGTGGAGCCCATCTTCTGGACCTGGAGGAAGGCGGGTTGGGCGTCGCCGCTGGGCGTGCCGTCGCTGCGGTACAGGGAGAGCTCGGAGTTGGTGAGTGTCGCCGGGCGGGGCGTGGCCGGCACCGGGATCTCATGCGTCGAGGTGCGGGCGTCCAGGCTGATGGTGGTCCCGTCCTTGACGGTCACCTCCGGCGCGACGGTGATGTGCGAGGAGCCGTCGACGTAGACGGCCTCGTAGTGCCCGGTGGGCACAGTGACCTTCAGGCTGCCACCGCCGATGCCGGACATCTGGTCGGCGTAGGTGGTGTGGTCGGCGTTGATGAGGAAGAGCTGGCCCTGGTAGGCCGGTTGCCCGGCGCTGTTGGTCAGGTGTGCGGTGAGCCGGGCCATGGTGTACGAGTCGTGCCCGACCGGGCCCCGGGGGCGGCCCGCCGACGCGAACCCCTCGGCTCCGCAGGCGCGTTGGGCGAGCGCGGTGGTGTCGTACGCGGCCAGGCTCTTCGTCCCGGCGCCGGCGGCGATGTCCTCGGGGACGAGGTACTGGTGGTTGTCGTTGCGGAAGGCGAGCATCGTCCGGCCCGCTCCGGCGGCCGGGTCGGCGAGGTGGGCGCCGTCGGGGGTGACGGTGGCCTTGATGCCGCCGGGCAGGGTGACCTGGCAGTTCGCGGTGGCGGCCTGGGCATCGGACGCCGGAGTGAAGACAGCCGGCGGCTTCTCCTGCGCGGCGGACGAGGGCACGACGAGCAGGCCGCAGGCCGCGGTGAGCGCGATCGCCCACAGGGTGCTTCTGAGGTGCCCGGTCGGGGGTACGGGTCGTTTCAAGGGGTGGTCACCTTTCGGTGGACGGGGTCACGGGCCGGTGGGTCACAGCGGCTCGTAGCCCGGGTAGGAGTCGTCGTCCGGGTGCGTGGGTGGCAGGGGTGGCAGGGGTGGCTCGGGGACGGACCGCTCCTCCTCGGGCGGTGCCGGGCCGTCCGAAGGCCCCGGGCCGTCCGAAGACCCCGGGCCTTCCGGGGGCTCCGGGCCGTCCGAGGGCTCCGGGCAGGCCGGGCGCCCTTCGTACGGAAGGTCCTCAGCAGAGCGGCTCACTGGCGCTGATCTCCGTTTGCTTCCGCGGGACATGTGATGGCGGAAGTGAGTATCGCGACGGCGGTGACCAGGGAGCGATGGGGCAAGTGACCTAAAGTTCAGCCCGCGTTACGCGCCCGGCACCGGATCCGCCGGCCGCTCGGCGGGACGCCCGGCAGGGGGCTCGGCCGGAGTGATTCCCGCCTGGAGCGCGGCGACCGCCAGGCCGGTTCGGGAGTTGACCCGGTGTTTGCGCATCGCGGAGTTGAGCTGTGCGGCGACGGTCTTCGGGGAGCGGGACAACGACTTGGCGATGTCCGGGGTGGACAGCCCGGTCAACATCAGCCGCACCACCTCCAGTTCCCTGGGGGAGAGCCGGTCACCGTAGCCGCGCCGGCCCCCGGTGGTCTCCCGCCGGTCCAGGGCGGCCACCCGCCGGGCGTCGCGTACGGCGCCGAGGTCCCGCAGTCCGGCCTCGACGCGGGTGAGCAGTTCCGCC
>NZ_JTHL01000001.1:5963744-5965271 GCF_000818195.1 Streptomyces sp. 150FB
CAGCCGGTCCCACGCGGTGGCGGCGGTCTCCCAGCACTCCGCCGTCCGGTCGGCGGACTGGCCGGATTCGCCGAGCCAGGCCCGGCAGACCGCCAGCGAGGCCGCGGCGGTGGGGGCGGTGCAGCCGCGCAGCCCCCGGGCGTAGCGGGTGACGAATTCGTGGGCCTCCGCGGTGCGTCCGGCGGTGACGAGGGCCTGGACGCGGACCGGGGCGATCTCGGTGGCCCACAGCCAGATGCCCTTGTGGGTGACGACGCGCATGCCCTCGTCGGTGAGGGCGAGGCTGTCCGCGTCGTGGCCGTCGGCGAGCCGCATCCTCGCGAGGGCGGCCGTGGGCTCCAGCGGCATGTCGACGACACCTCGGCGCGCGGCCTCGGTCAGCACTTGCTCGAACTGCTCCCCGGCCGAGGCGAGTTCACCGGGGTCGGTCGAGGTGGCCGAGGTGAGCAGCGCGGTAACCAGAGCGCTGTCGAGGACGATCAGAGGCTCTTCCTCGATGGCGGAGAGCGTGGCGAGGCGATCTGCGAGGCCCTCCCAGCGGCCGGTGTACCAGTCGAGGTGGGCCAGGGTCACCTCGGCCATGTCCCGGATCCGCAGGTGGCCGCTCCGTACGGCCACGTCGACGGCCCGTACGAGGCGGCGCCTTGCCTCCGCGTAGAACCCCCAACGGAGCGCGGCATCACCGATGTTGAGGTCGGCGCGGATGACGCTGAGGATGTCGCCCGTACCGCTCGCGGTCTCCGGGATCGCCGCTGCGGCGTCCCAGCCGCTGGGGTCTCCCATCTCCAGCAGAGCGGTCAGCCGGTCGACGCGGAAGGGGAGTTGGCGGTCGGCGGGGACGCGGGCCTCGACCAGTTCGATCGACTTGTCCAGCCAGCGGCGGTGCGCGGCGACCGGCCAGTCCGCGCCCGCCGGGCGGCCCAGCACGCTCATCGCCGAGGCGGCCTCGTACGGGCGGTCGTCGAGGTCCGCGATGGCGCGTTCCAGCTCGGCGGCCCCGGTCACGTACTGCCCGGCATGCATCAGCATCCGGCCCAACTGGGCGCGGACTTCGCCGCGTTCGGGCCGGGCGAGGGCGCCGCCGTCGAGCAGGGCGCGCAGTACCCCGAGCAGTTTGGTGCTGCCGAGGTAGCCGGAGAAGGCGAAGAGGGGAAACTTCCGGCACAGCCGGACAACGGCTCCCGCTGGCAGATTGCCTGCGGAGAGCAGGGCGTGCAGGGCGGCGACGGCGGTGTGCTGATCGCCCGAGGCGAGGGCCAGGTCGGCGGCCAACTCGGTGTAGTGCTGCCACCCTTCGGTGTCGCCGGCCTCCCCGAAGTGGTGCGGCAGCCGGGCGACCGGCAGCGGGTACATGGCCTCCAGGGCCCGGCCCGCCTTCAGATGCAGGGCGCGGCGCTCGCCGCCGGGGATGTCGTCGTAGACGGCGCGGGCGGCGAGCAGATGACGGAAGCGGACGCGTCCGTTGGGGTCCTCGACCAGTGCCCGTGCCCGTACCGCCGTGGCGAGGGCGGTACGGGCGCGGGCCGC
>NZ_JTHL01000001.1:5965296-6004806 GCF_000818195.1 Streptomyces sp. 150FB
GGCAGCCCCGAGACGGTGACGACCAACTGGGGGTCGGCGGCCTCGGCGAGGACGGCGGCGGCGCGCAGCACCTGGCGGTCGTCGGGGCCGAGCCGGGCGGCGCGTTCCAGCACGGCGTCGCGGATGGTGGGCGGCACGCCGATCTGCGTGAGGGTCCTGCGCCGCCACTCACCGCCGTGCCGTATCAGGTCGGCACGGTCGTGCAGAAGGCGTACGGACTCCTCGACGGCGAGCGGGAGTCCCGAGGTGTGCTCGTGCAGGAACGAGGCGAAGGCGTCGGACACGTGCTCGTCGTCGAGCATCGAGGAGACCAACCGCGCGGTGTCGGCAACGGTCAGCGGGGTGAGCACGACCCGGGTGTGGGTGGAGCCGGGGGCCGGTTTGGCTGACAGGCGCAGCAGTTGGGAGCCGGGCGGCACGTCCTCGGGACGATAGGTGAGCACGAGGCTGATCCGGTCGGCGGCGGGCCGGGTGGCGAGGAAGAGCAGGAAATCGAGGGTGGCCTCGTCGGCCCAGTGCGCGTCCTCGACGGCGAGCACGGTGGTGCCGCATCCGGTGAGCAGCTCGTCGAGGGCGCGGAAGAGGCGGTGCCTGGCGGCACCCGCGTCATCGAGCGGTTCGGGCGACGGCGGCAGCGCGTGCGCCCACTCGGGGAAGAGCGGGCGCAGGGCGCCGGCCAGGGCGGTCAGGCGCAGATCGTCCACCTGGGCACGGGCCTGGCGCACCGCGTCCACGACAGGGGCGAGGGTGAGTGCCTCACGGAACGGCGGGCAGCCGGCCACCAGCACTCCGGTGAGCGCCGGATCCTTCAGCGCCTCCTGGAGCAGCCGGGTCTTGCCGATGCCGGCCTCGCCCTCGATGAGGACGGTCGCCGGGGCGGCGGCGGTGAGGGCGCGCACGGTCCGGCCGAGCTCCGCCGCCCGCCCGACGAGCCGGGGTCCACGGACCGGGGGCGCGTCGTGCGGGGCCGCCGGTTGTTCTGCCAAGGCCGTGCCTTCCGTCCTCAGGAAGCCACCCGGAGTTCCCGGAGTGCGACCTCCCGGAGTGCGATTCCCGGAATGGACTCCGCGGAGTGAATTCCCGGATTCCCGGATTCCCGCCGGATGTTCGCGTCCGGATGTTCGAGCGACCGCCCGCCGAGGAGAGCCTCCGCCGAACCAGTGGTTCAATACCGGACCATTCTGTCCCTCCGGGCTGCCACTGGCTAGAGACTGCGCGACTGTGCCTGTAGGTGCCACAAATCGCATCCACGCTGATCAGGAAGCACCAACGGAGGGGCGGGCAGGGACCACGCGGCCCCGCCCACCCCTCCCCTGTTCAGCGGCCGGGCATCAGGTGAGCTTCACCTGCCGCCTCGCCGACGTGCTTGCCGTGAAGTTCCCGTCGCCCCCGTAGACGGCGGTCACGGCCGCCGTGCCCTTCTGCTTCGGGAGGGTGAACGTGAAGCTGACCACGCCCTTCTTCGCGGCGGTCAGACTGACCTTCTGGGTGGTCGTCCTGCCGCCGGCCTTGGCCGTCACCGTGATCGTGCCGGTCGGGTACGCGGCCCCGCTGTGGCCGCCGACCGTCACCTTGACGGTCTCCGACTTCCCCTGGGGCAGCTTGGTCCTGGAGAGCGTGAGCGAGGTTGTCGTCTTCGCCTTGGCGACCGTGAGTTCGCGCGAGGCCACCCCGCTCGGGTCCACCGAGTCGGTGCCCGAGAACCGTACGGACACGGTGTGCGCGCCGACCGCGAGTGCAGCCGGCAGGGTGAACGAACCCGCCCCGGTGCGCCCGACCTTCGCGGTGAGCGAGCCGGTCCCGTACGCGACGGTGACCGTACCGTTCGTGGCGCCGGCCACCGAGAAGACGCCCCCGACCGCATGGCCGTAACTGGCCGACTTCGACAGCAGGGCCATGGCGATCGAGCTCTGCCCCTTCACCAGTACGAGTCGCACCGGGGGAGAAGCCGAGGTGTCGGCGGACGCCGTACCGCCGAAGTCGGCGGTGAAGCTGTACGTCCCCGCCTTGAAACCGGCCGGGAGCCTCAGCGACGCCGTACCGCTGGTGGCCGGGGCCGTACCGAGCACGGTGGTGCCGTTCCGGAAGGTCACCGTTCCGCCGTCGGTCCCCGGGCCGCCGACCGCTGCCTTGAGCGTGACCGCCTCATTGATCTTCGGCGCGGCCGGAGCGAGGATGAGCGAGGTCGCCGTGGTCGCCCGGACATCGATGTCGGCGGTCCGGGTGAAGCCGGAGCCGGCCCCGACCGCGCGCAGCGTTGTCGTCCCGTACGGCTGGTCCGCGGGGACGGTCGCCTGGAACGAGACGGAACCGTCGCTCGCGGCGACCGCGCTGCCGAGCGCCGTCGTGCCGATCTCGAACGCCACGCTCTCACCGGCGCGGTAGCCGGAGCCGCCGACCGTGAGGGTCGCGCCCGGCTCCGGTCCTGTGTCGCCGACCGTCAGCGCGCCGGGCCTGCTGAGCGCCGCGTACTCGGCGCAGGGGTCGCCCTGGACGCCGACCGGCGGCGCCGCCGTCGCCGTACCGGTCACGCCGTCGTCCTCGCGCACCGTGATCGTGCCGAAGTCCTGGCTGCCCAGGACCGCGTTGGCGGAGTCGGAGACGCCGAGCTTGTACGCGGTGGTGGGCGCGGCTCCCGCCGTGGTGTCGCCCGTCGCAGGGATGTCGACCACCTGGCAGGTCGTACCCGGGTCGAACGTCACCTTCTGCATGGCGAGTCCGACCTTGCCGGTCGCCGAACCGACCACGGTGAGGTACGCGGAGACCGGGGACGTGCTCGGCCGCGACAGGTACACCGCCGCCTGGGAAGCGCCGGGGCCGTTGCCCTCCTCGGCCGTGGTGGACGCGACGTTGACGGTCGGCCGGGCCTGCGCGCCGGGCGTACCCAGCGCCTTGGTGTCGAAGCCGAGGTCGGAGAGGTAGACGCCGCCGGTCGTGGCACCGTCGGCGCCGACGGCCGCGGTGAAGCCGACCTTGGTGACATGCGCGAGGTCGAGCCCGGCCGCCGCGAGCGTCGCGGTGGGGACGCGTACCTGCTGGAGCACTATCTTGCCGAGCGTCGTCGATCCGCTGGCGGGCATCCGCGTGACGCCCCACGGGTTGAGGGCGGACACCGGGCTGCTCCAGGTGTGACCGGAGGAGTCACTGACGCTCAGCGTCATCCCCGTACCGGTGGTGACGCTCTCGTCGGGCGACATGCCGACGGTCATCTCGTCGTAGCCCGACACGTTCTGCTGCGATGCCGGAAGCGTCACGCCGAGCGCGCCGGTGGTCGCCGTCCAGGTCAGGTGGGTCATGACATTCAGCGGTACGTTCGGCGCGAACGACGCCGGAGTCCAGTACGGGAGTTGCTGGTTGGTGAGGGTGCTGCCCGGGTTCGTGCAGAGGGGATACGGCTCCGGCACGGTCCGCCCGGACTTGTTGGCGCAGACCGTCGCGGTCGCGGTGGCGCTCGTGCCTATGAGCGGGCCGGTGGTCTTGAAGGTGGCGACGTCGCGCCGCGCGGAGAACGGCTGTTGGGCGATCGTACGTATGTCGGCGAAGGCGGCCACCGAGGGCGGCAGTAGCTGCGAACCGTCGAACAGGCCCTGGAATTCGGTGCGTCCGCCGATGGTCGCCTCGAAGAAGCCGGATATGTACGCGGCGCCGACCTGGTACTGCTGCTCGGCGGTGAGCCTGATGTTCTTGCCGGAGGCCAGCGCGGCGGCGTTCGTCCCGCACACGGCGTCGGAGGCGCTCGACCAGTCGTCGGAGCCGCCAGGGACCGGCGGCGTCCACTGGGAGTTGAAGAAGTTGTGGTCGGCGCCCATCACCCAGACACCGGAGCGGAGCACGCTGTCGGAGAAGGCGTCGCGCGAGTCCGCGTAGAAGTGCTGCCCCTGCTGGTCCGACACGTCACCGTCGCAGTACGGGAGCATCGTGGTGGTGACCACGTCGGGCAGCGTCGTACGGGTGAAGTCGACGGGGGCCAGCGGCAGGACGGACTTGATGCTCCACGGCTGCGGCAGCGCCTCGTTGAGGGTGGCCGCTGCGACCACGCCCTCGCCGCCGCGCGAGTGGCCCATCAGCCCGATCGAGCCGAAGTCCATGGAACCGACGAGCTGGGCCGGGGTGATGGTGCCGCCGGGGTGGGTGGCTTCGCCGGCGGCCAGCGCCTGGTCGAGCGTGACGTCCCGGTCGGTCGCCGCGTCGTGAAGTGCGACGGGGGCGCCCGAGTTGGCCTTCTTCAGCAGGGTCAGCGTGTCGAGGACGAGCTGTCCACGGGCTTGCGCGCCGTCGTCGGGGGCGAGTTGGTTGTCGTTCGCGTTGATCGCGTTCGCGGAGACCGACACGACGGTCGTCCCGTCGGCGGCGAGCGCCTCGGCGGCCGCGTCGTAACCGGCGTAACTGAGGATCGGCGCCGTGCCCGCGGGACAGGGCCAACCGCTGGCGCCCCGGAGGGTCGTGGTGTTGTAGCAGGAGCTGTGGCGGCCGTGCTGGAAGATCACGACCGGGTGCGGCTTGCCGTCGGTCGGGAGGTAGATACGTCCCTCGACCTCACCGCGGATGCCGCCGATGCCCGCGAGCGCGATGGACTGGGCGCCGAAGTCGTAGTCGGCGACGGCGTACGAGCCGGTGCCGACGGTGGTCGGGTCGTCGGGGGTCGTTCCCGCGCCGCCGATGTCCCCGGCGGTCGCGTTGGCGCTGAGCCGCGCGTTGGCCTCGGCCTTGGCGGCCGAGGTGGCCTCGGTCAGCTTCCGCGCCTTGGCCTGGGCCGCCGCCGACAGCAGGGAGGTCGGCCCGGTGGCCGTGCTGTCGCCGCCGGTTGACCACTGCCAGGTGACCCTCTTGGCCGTGGCCACCGCCGCGTCGGCCGTACTGACCTTCAGGGTGCGGCCGTCGGCGGACTCCGTGGCCGGACCGAGGTCGGCGCCGTCGGCGAGCAGTTCGGGTACGTCGCTCTTGACGGGGAGCGCGCTGTCCAGGTCGAGCGAGACGACGTATCCGCCGGCCGCCCTGGTCACGGTCCATCCGTCGCCCGAGCGGACCACGGGGGAGGAGTCGGACGTGTCGGATGCGTCGGCCACGTCGGATGTGTTGGACGCGTTGGACGTCGTCGACGCGTTGGCCGTGGGAGCGACGACCACGGACAGCGCGCTCAGCGCCACCACTGCCGCGACTCCACCGGCGAGCGGACGCAGCCGCGTCCGCAAGGGTCTTGATATGTGCACCTGTGCCTGACCTCTCACTTTCGGGCGCGAGCGAGAGCCGCCCGTGCGCGGCGCGTCCGGGGACGCGTCCGCTTCAACTGTTCGACAGCCGCACGAACGTTCACACCTCAACTACCGTTGTGGGGAGGCGAAACCCAGATGTTCCATACTTTTGATCTTGTCGTGATTTAAAACGTGCCGAATGGCGACTTGACCGACAAGGCGGTCAGGGCCTCTGACCTGCGCTGACGCGAAACGCGTTACATGGGGGGTAACTGACGGCCCGTCTGTCAGGTGAGGCTCGTGGCCTCTTTGCTTGTGTCCTGAGGTTCTGTGTCCTGGGGTTCTGTGTCCTGGGGTCCTGTGTCCTGGGGTCCTGCGTCCTGGGGTTCTGCGTCCTGAGGTGCGTTCTCGCTGCGCGGGAGCAACAGCGGGGTGGCCAGCAGGAGGACCCCGGCGGCGGCGATCGCGGTCAGGGGGCTGGTGATGGCGGCCAGCACACCCCACGCGGCGGTCAGCGCCGCGATGGCGGCGCTGGTGCTGACCGACCAGGCGGACAGGGTACGGACGACCCGGTCGGGGTCGGTGTGGCCGAGCCGGTAGGTGGCCAGTACCGGGTTGAACACGCCGCAGCAGGTCACCAGGCCGAACTGGACGACGATGACAATGACGATCCCGGGGACACCGGGCCGTACGAACACCAACCCGAGGGGCCAGCACGCCCGCAGCGCCCCGGCGACGAGCAGCACCCTGTGCTGTCCGAACCGCGTCACCAGGCGGCGGGCGAGGCGTGAGCCGATCAGGCCGCCGACGCACGGGGCCGCGAACGCGAGACCGTACTGCCAGGGTGCGAACCCGAGGCGGCCCAGCATGAGTACGGCCATCAGCGGCTCCGAGGCCATGATCAAACCGTTGACCACCATCGCGTTGAAGAACAGCGGGCGCAGTGTGCGGTGGGTGAGGATGTGCCGCCACCCTTCGAGCAGATCGCGTGCTCGCAGCCGCGCGGCGCCGGTGCGCGCGGGGGGCTGTTCCGTGCCGCCGATGGCGCGGATGCCCAGAGCCGACAGCAGGTAACTGACCGCGTCGGCCAGTACGGTCGTCATCGGGCCGAAGATCCCGATCGCGGCCCCGCCGAGCGGCGGTCCGGTCACACTCGCGGTCCACATCGTTGACTCGAAGCGGCCGTTCGCGACGAGCAGGTCCTCCGGCGGCACGAGCGACTTCAGATACGCGCCGCTGGCCGCGTTGAAGGTGATGTTGGCCGCGGCCACGACGACGGAGACGAGGAGGAGTTGGGCGAAGCTGAGCCGGCCGACCGCGTACGCGGCGGGGACGCTCGCCATCGCCGCGAACCGGATCAGGTCCATCGCCACCATGACCGGCCGCTTGCCGCGGAACTCCACCCACGGACCGAGCGGCACGGCCACCACGGCCCCCACCGCCCGGCCCGCCGCTGAGAGCGCCGCCACCTGGGTCGGCCCGGAGTGCAGCACGAGGATCGCGATCAGGGGGAAGGCGCCGAACCCGAGCCAGGTGCCGTACGAACTGACCGCGTACGAGGCCCACAACCACTCGAACCGCCGCCCCAGCGCCCGTCTACCGGTCATGTCCCGTACACCTCTCGCCGCTCCGAACAACCCCACGCCGGCCTTGCCATCGACCTTGGCATCGATCTCGGCATCGGCATCAAAGCGAGTAGGGGACCTCGATATCAAACAACCGATCCGGCGGCAGGCCACAACCGTTCGTTGTACGGGGCGGCGGTCGGCGGGTTTCGTCAGAGGGTGGGGAGGAGGCCACCGTCGACAGAGACGGCGATACCGGTGAGGTAGGACGCGCGGGGGGACGCGAGGAAGGCGATCAACTCAGCGGCTTCTTCCGGCTGTCCGGGGCGGCCGAGCGGGACCGCGAGGCGCTGACGGAATTCCTCGCGGATGGCGTCCAGATCGCGTCCGGTGCGTTCCGCGGCCTGCCGCAGGCTCGCTTCCACGGCGTCGGTCTCGATGACGCCGGGCATGACGGCGGTGACGCGCACGCCATGCGGGCCGCAGGCGAGGGCGAGGCTCTTGCTGTACGCGTTGAGGGCCGCCTTGGCGGCGGCGTACGGGGCGCCGTTGGGCTGGGGGTAGCGCGCGGCGTTCGAGGAAACGTGGACAACGGCGCCGTGGCCCTGTGCGGTCATGTGCGGGACGAGGGCGCGGTCGAGGCGTACGACGGACATCAAGTTGGCGTCGAGGTTGACCTGCCAGTCGTGGTCGGTGGCGGTGAGGACGCCGTCGGGGACCTGGGTGTTGCGTCCGGCGTTGTCGACTAGCACATCGATGCCTCCCAGGTGGTCGAGCGCTGCGGCCGACGCCTGTTCGACCCCGTCGGGAGTGGCCAGATCCGCGGTCACCAGGCGTACTCCGGCAGGGACTTCGGCCGGGGTACGGGCGACGGCGACCACGCGTGCGCCGGCCGCGACCAGACGGTTCACCGTGGCGGCGCCGATGCCACGGGTGCCTCCGGTGACGACGGCGCGTGCCCCGTACAGGCCCAGATCCGCGCTCGGATCGGACGGCGGGGCGGGGCTGGCGGAAGACATGGCGCTCCTCGGGGGATGCATGGGGAGGAAGGGGCGAACTCGCACTCCCTCAATCATTTACCTGCGTAATTAATGTAGCAACCTATACGATCGAGTGCGCTACAGAATACGCTAAAGTGGACCGGTGACCTCGGCCAGTTCCCCCGCCCCCACCCCCGGCCCGGCGCTGCTCGACGAGCACCGCAACAGCCCCGGCCTCCTGCTCGCCCTGCTCGGGCACGAGGCCATGCGTCGTCTGAGGGAGGCGCACACCTCCCACGGCCTCACCCCGCGCCAGTTCCACATCCTCGGGCTGCTCCACGACCGGGGCCCCCAGGCACAGACCGACCTGGCCGCCGAGACGGACACGGCGCCCAGCGTGCTCGTCACGCAGCTCAACTCACTGGAGACCGAGGGGCTGGTGACGCGTACCCGGGACGCCCGCGACCGGCGACGTCACCTGGTCGTGCTGACCGCGGCGGGGCAGCAGCGGCTGCGCGGCGGCGCGGCCGCCCAACAGGAGGTGGAGAACGACCTCTTCAGCTCGCTGACCGACGCCCAGCGCGCGCAGTTGACGCGACTCCTGGTCCTGGTACGGGACGACCTGACCGGCGGCGACGAGCACTGCGGCACCCCGACGTCCCTCGACAGGAAGATGACCTGAAGCGGTGGGATCCAGCTTCTACGTGAGCGCCGACCGGGAGGACGGAGCGGAGTGGACCTTCACGGATGACGAACTGTCCGCCTGCGTGACCCGTCTGTGGCCCGGCAGCCGGATCACACACGCGGACAGCGGCGGCATCCTGGAGATGAGCGTCCAACAGGGCGGCCAGGTCCACCCTTTCGCGTGGCAGACCGGGCACCGGGTCCTGACCTACCCCGACCAGGAGCCCCTGGACGGAGCGGATCGGATCGTGCGCCGGTTGCTGCGCGCGCTCGCGCCCGGCGTCCGGGCCGTCCGGTGGGCCGACCACGACGCCACCCCGGAACCTGTCGACCTCCGCTGACACCTAGGAGGGCGAGGGCTCCCGTGTCCTCAGGCGTCCTGGATCGGTGCGGCGAGGTCGCGTACGGCCTTGGTGCTGTGGCGAGCTTTCGCGTTCGCGAGCCGGATACCGCTGAACTCCAGCGTCCCGGCGACCACCTCCGCCCAGAATTCGCGCAGGTCGTCCAGCACCCGTAGCTGAATCCCGGCGTCCCTGTACAGGCTCAGCAGGTCACCGACGGGCTCGGCGGGGCCGAGCGGGGTGACGGTACGGGTTGCCACGAACGCGTGCGGTACGGGCCCGCCGAAGGGGTGGAAGGCGTCGGCGGCGAAGCGGTACGCGTACAGCTCGGCGCTCAGGAACCGCCGTACCCAGTCGTACTCGATCGCATGCACGCGTTCGCCCCCGCCCGGACCGAGGACGCGCTCCCGGTCCGCCTCCGTTGTCCCGGCTCCCGCCCAGGCCATGGCGCGCGGACACTGCCGCGGGAACCAGTACGCCGGGGCCTGTGTGCCGTCGACGGCCCATACGTACGGGTCTGACTGGCGGGCGGTGGCCGCCACATGGGGGTGGAACTCGCTGATGGACGGGTCTTCGGAGAAGTGGAGCAGTTCGCCGGCTCGTGGTCGCATTCCTCGCGTTCTACTATGTTTCGCCGCCCGGCCACAAGCCACTTTCGCCGTGCGGACCGCCCGGCAGGGCGGTTCACCCCACCTCCGATACGGGTGTCTCCACGATCGAGCGCGACGCGTGCGGCCGTCATCGTGGAGGCATGAACCGATCACTCGACCGACGCCGACTTCTCCTGGGTACGGCCGCCTTGACCGCCGCGCTCACCGGGGTGACCGCGCTGGGCGCCTCGTCAGCGACCGCCTGCGACCGCCGCCGCCGTACCGTGCCCACCCGAGCCCCCGCCATGACACTTCCGGCGCCGACCGGCCCCCACCCCGTCGGTGCGGTGTCCCTCCGCCTTGTCGACCGGTCGCGCCCCGACCCCTGGGTCCCCGCCCGGCCCTACCGCGAGCTGATGGTCGGCGTCCGCTACCCCGCCGGCGACACCGGCGGCCATCCACGCGCCCCGCAGATGGCGGCGGGGGAGACCGCGGCGTTCGACGCGTTCAAGGACCTCGCCGGGGTGCCGAAGCAGACGGTCGACTGGGCGTCGACGCTCTCGCACGCACACCAGGGCGCGCCGCTCGCGCCGTACGACCGTCGCCGTCCCGTGGTGCTGTACTCGCCGGGCGCACTCGACCCGCGCACGCTGGGTACCAACCTCTGCGACCAACTGGCCTCCCACGGCTATGTGGTGGTGGCCCTCGACCACACCTACGAGGCTCCCGCCGTCGAGTTCCCCGGGGGAAGAGTCGAACGCACCGTCCTGGTAGAGGAGTTCGACAAGGCCGACACGGCGCAGAAGGTCGTCGCGCTGCTCCGGCGTGTGATGGCGATACGGGTCGCCGACACCCGCTCCGTGCTCGACCGCCTGACCACCCTCGGGCACGGCCTCGGCCAGGCCGTCGACCCGTGCGCCGTCGGCATGTTCGGCCATTCGGCCGGCGGGTTCACCGCGGCACAGGCCGCCCACGACGACCGGCGGCTCAAGGCCGCACTGAACATGGACGGTGTGCTGGGCTACACCCAGGAGGACGACGACCCGTCGAACCCGTCCACGGTCGGTACGGACGGCCTGAACCGGCCCTTCCTCCTGATGGGGATCGAGGGCGACGACCACCACACACTCCCGTCCTGGGAACAGACCTGGAACCACAGCACCGGGTGGCGCGGGGACCTCACCCTGACCGGCTCGGCGCACGCCTCGTTCACCGACCTGGGGTCCCTACTGCCGCAGATGGCGCGGCAGTTGGACCTCACACCCGAGGAGGTCGCCGCCACCGTCGGCACCGTGGACCCGGACCGTTCGGTCGCCGCCCAACGGGCGTATGTGAGGGCCTTCTTCGACCGCCACCTGCGCGGCCGGGACAGCCACCTGCTGGACGGTCCGTCGGCCCGTTACCCCGAGATACGCTTCGTCGCCTGAGCGAGGCCGCTGAGTTTGTCGGGGTTGACCTGGAAGCGCAGGTCCTGGATCCGGCCGTCCACCAGCTCGAAGGTCACCGTGCCCACGGGGTGGCCGCCCGCCGTGGCCAGCAGGCCCCCGTACCCATTGATCTCGGCGAACTCCAGCACCACGCCGTGCAGTTCGGGCTTGGTCAGTACGCCGAGCATCCAGCGCGCGACACCGTTGGCGCCATGGACCGGGCGCCGGGCGGCGCTGACCTTGCCGCCGCCGTCGGACCACAGGGTGACGTCAGGGGCGAGGAGTTCCATGACCGCGTTCAGGTCGCCGCCGGTGCACGCGGCGAGGAACTTCTCGGTGACCAGCTTCTGGGCCGCCGGATCCGCGTCGTAGCGCGGGCGCCTCGCCTGTACGTGCTCCCTGGCGCGGCGGGCGGTCTGGCGGATCGCCGCCTCGCCCCGGTCTAGGGTCTCGGCGATCTCCGCGTGCGAGTAGCCGAACACCTCGCGCAGCACGAAGACCGCCCGCTCCAGCGGGCTGAGGGACTCCATGACCACGAGCATCGCCATGGAGACGGAGTCGGCGGTCTCGGCCGCCTCCGCCACATCGGGGCCGGTGAGGAGCGGCTCGGGCAGCCACGGGCCGACGTACGTCTCGCGCACGGCCCGCGCCGAAGTGAGCCTGTTCAGCGAGAGGTTGGTGACCGTGCGCAGGAGGTACGCCCTGGGGTACGTGACCGTGGACCGGTCGACGCGTGACCACTTCACCCAGGCGTCCTGAAGGACGTCCTCGGCGTCGGCGACGCTTCCCAGCATTCGGTAGGCGGCGTCGAACAGCAGCCGCCGGTGCGTCACGAACGGCTCGGCGCTGTCGCCGGCGGTGTCCACGG
Organism: Streptomyces sp. 150FB; assembly: GCF_000818195.1. Taxonomy (GTDB): domain Bacteria; phylum Actinomycetota; class Actinomycetes; order Streptomycetales; family Streptomycetaceae; genus Streptomyces. Next base: position 5,976,944 of record NZ_JTHL01000001.1, read on the forward strand.
CGCCGGGGCCCTGGCCGGCGCTCCGCGTGTCGGTCATGGCGTCAGACTTTCAGTCCGGCGCGGCCAAGGACAAGGGCGGGGGTGAAGTGGTCACGCGTCGTCCGATCGGAGCGCCAGGGGCGGGTCCGGCTGTCCGTACAGCGCTGTGATGCGTGCCGCGAGCGCGGGGTGGTCGGTGAGGTCGACGATGTCGGGGTCGGCGGCGTTCGCCACCAGCCCCGACATCTGATGGATGGCGTGGGCGACGCCTCCCGACTTCGGCCGGCGGGTACCGAGGTCGGAGGCCCCCTGCCGGGAGGCGCGCGCCGCGAGCGCGGCGTAGTGGTCGAAGGCCTCACGCAGCCGGAGCGGCCAGCGAGCCGGCGTCGGAACCGGCAGCGGCAGTCCCTCCTGTTCGGCATCGCGCTTCGCGGCGCTGTGCGCCTTGTGCGCGCGGGGCGAGCCGTCGGCCCGTCGCTGAAGATCGGCGAGGGCCAGCAGGTCCGCGGCGACGGTACGGATCTCATCGGCGTGCTCGACCGCCCAGGCGCGCTCGGCGAGCCGGTCCCGCTGGTCGCGGGCGTATTCGACGCGTTCGTGCTGGGTCAGGCTGTCCCCGCTGATCTCGTCGAGGTCCGTACGCAACTGGAGGTAACGGCGTTCGGCCGCCTGCCGGCTGCCGACCTCCAGGGCGTCGGCGAGACGCGCCCAGGTGATCTTGCGTTGCCGGGCCGCCGCGATGAAGCGCCGCTCGTCCTCGATCAGCTTCTCGCGCAGGGCGCGGATGATCAGCAGCCCCGCGAGCAGGTCCGTCTCGTCCAGGTCCTCCGTCGCGTCGAGTTCGAGGAGCCGGGTGGCTTCGTCGTACTTCTCCGCGATTTCCTTCAGACGGCCGGTGGGAGCGTAGACGCCCGGCACATTGCTGAGTTCACCGGCCCACTCCTGGGGAGCGGTCTGCGGGGCCGCCATGTGCTGCCACGCGTAATAGCGATTGTATTCCGCGTCGGGCCGGGCAGGTTGTGTCGTCCTTTGGGCGACTCTTTTTGTCGTCCGATGGGCGACGAAATTCGGCATGGGCATAGGAAAACTCCACGTCTGCTGGATGGTGTGCCGGCGGCCGGTGGCCGATTGCTTATGAATGGCGGACGCACATGCCCCGGGGAGCTCTATTCGCTGCTCTCGGCGGGGGTCTCGGGGCCCGGAGTCGCCCCCGGTACGGGGCGGGGCCCCGGGCCTGAGCCGGTAATGGCGCGGCTCCGGCGCCGCCAGGCCGTACGTGCGGCGGCCACCAGTGCGGCCGCGCCGGCGAACAGGGCCGCTCCGAGGAACTGAGCGCCGGCATCGAGCAGGATCGAGGGAAACATAGTGTTCAACGCACATCGGGGGGCTGCTTGTGCGTCGCGCTCCTCACCGTTATTGGACGGGGCCCCATGTCTGTCGAAGCCTCTCCTGTCGCGGTGCCCTGAATCAGGCGTACGCCTTATTCGCCACCCTTCGCCAGAGAAGAAATTCGGGCATTCCGGATGGCCATTCCCGGGTTGGGGAACGGGATTGAGTTTCACGGTGGCGTGGTGTAGGCAGACCGCATACACGCGGACGGGGATCCGGAGCGTGTTCAGCGACACGTCGATGACCGGGCACAGGGGATACGCCCCTGATGGGTCATCAGTTCGGGGTTCAAGCCGCCCCGGCCGAGTCGATCAGCGCGAGGGCGTCCTCCACCGACCCCGCGGGATCGGGCACCGGGTACAGGACCCCCTGTACCGTACGGGCCGGATCGATCAGCAGCGTCAGGCGCTTGAGCCGGTCGACGCCCGCCGCGCGGAACGTCGGCAGCCGCAGCGCCACGCTCAGGTCGAGCTGGGCGTCGGACAACAGCGGGAACTGGACGTTCTCATGATCGGCGAACGCGGTGAGCTGGTCCGGGCGTTGCGTGCTCACGCCGTACACCGTCGCGCCCCGCGCGGTGAATTCCGGCAGCAGGTCCCGGTACGTGCGCGACTCCAGCGTGCAGCCGGGCGCTCCCGGGATGTCGCCCCAACCCGGCGGGTAGGCGCGGGAGTCGGGGGCGTACGCGCCGGGGAAGCAGTAGAGCACCGTCCACGGGGTACCGGCGACCGGATCGGTGGCCTCCCCCGCGGAACTCCTGAGCGCCAGCGCCGGGATCGTGGCGCCGACGAGCCCGTGCACGCGGCGCGTCTCCGGCGATCCGGGGTCGCCCGTCGCCGTCAGGCTTCCGTCCCCCATGACATGGCGCGTCCCCCAGTCCTGGAGGGCCACCAGCACCGGCAGCAGACCCCGGCCCGACTCCGTCAGGTGGTATTCGTGGCGCAGCGGGCGGGTGTTGTACGGGCGCTTCTCCACCACCCCGTCGGCGACGAGAGACTTCAGCCGCTGAGCCAGCACCTTCCGGCTGACCCCGATCTCCTCGTGCAGCATGTCGAACTGGTGGACCCCGCCAGCGATGTCACGGATGACCAGAAGCGTCCACCAGTCCCCGACGATCCCCAGCGCCTGCGCGATGGCGCAGTCGGCGTCCTGCACTTCTCTGTAGCGCATGCGATCCCCTTGCCCGGTTCGACAGCCCCATTCTATGGTGACCTCCTCCTGTGAGTTCCCAAAAGAAACTCACTCAGGTGTACTCAGGGGCGGGGATGACGGACACCGGGACGACGGACAGCGGGCTCGAAGACGTCGCACGGACGACCCGAAAGGGCAGGGCCGGACAGTTCTGGCGGTACTGGACCGCCTCCACGATCAGCAACGTCGGCGACGCCGTGACCACCGTCGCCCTCCCGCTGGTGGCCGTGGGGCTGCTGGGGGCCACGACCTTCGAGGTGAGCCTGCTCGTCGCCGCCCGCTACGCCGCCTGGATCGTGATCGGCCTGCCGGCCGGAGTGATCGTCCAGCGCCTGCCGCTGCGCGGCACGCAGGTCGCCATGGACCTCGTACGGGCGGTCGCCGTGCTGTCCGTACCCGTCGCCGCCATGGCCGGGGTGCTGAGCCTGGCGCAGCTCGTCGCCGTCGCCCTGGTGATCGGCCTCGCGAGCGTGGTGTTCGACGTCGGGAACGCCTCGTTCCTCCCCTCCGTCGTCGACAAGGACGAACTCACCGCGCGCAACAGCCTCACCTCAGGCTCCAACGCGGCCACCCAGCTCGGCGGCCCGTCCCTCGGCGGCGTACTGGTACAGACGGTCGGCGCCTCGGCGAGCCTCCTGCTCGACGCCGTCAGTTACGTCGTTTCGGCCGCGCTGCTGCACAGCCTGCCGAGGGCCGGGCACCAGGCCCAGGAAGGACCCCGCCCGCCGGCCCTGGAGCTGATCAAGGAGGGCTGGCAGTACGTGGCCCACCACCCGGTGATCCGGCCCTGCGTCGCGGCGGCGACCCTCGTCAACTTCGTCTGCGGGGGCCTGACGGCGCTCATCCCGGTCTTCCTCGTACGTACGCTCGACCAGCCGCCGGGGCTGGTCGGCGTCCTCATCGCCACCGAGGGGCTCGGCAGCCTGATCGGCGCGGCCCTGACCACCTGGCTGGCCAACAGGATCGGCAGCGCCCGCGCGATCGTCTGGTCCTCGCTCGGCGGGGCGCTGACCGCGATCCTCATGCCGCTGGCGACGGGAGGCCCCGGACTGGTCCTCTTCGCCCTCGGCAACACGGGATTCGGCGCGGCGGTCGTCGTACTCAGCATCCTCACCAGGACCCACCGGCAGACGGTGACACCCCCGGATCTGCTGCCCCGGGTCATGGCCACCGTGCGCTTCGTCTCCTGGGGCGCCGTCCCCTTCGGCGCACTGGCCGCCGGACTCGCCGCCCTCTGGATGGGCAACAGGGGCGCCCTCTGGCTGGTGTGCGCCCTCGCGTTCCTGGCACCGCTCGCACTCTGGACGAGCCCGCTGCGCCGATTGAGAAGCTTGGTCTCCCCAGCGGTTTCCGGATGAAAGCCAATGGCTCGCGTGGACTCACCGCCCGGCGGCTTGCCCGCCCGCTGCCGGGAAAGGGGACTTGGCGAGTTCACCCCGCCGTTGAGGCGTCCCGCCCGCACTGCCCATTGATGGTGAGAACCAATCGCCACACACGAGTTGACGGATTGCTCTCGTGCTCCGTGCCCTCGGGGGCCAGCTCCCGGGCCCGTGAGACGGCCCGCTCCCACAGGTCGCCGCCGTAGTCGCGCAGGAAGTCGACGCGCTTGTCCGGGCGGACTTCCGCGTGCTTCTGGAGGAGGGGCTTGAGCGCCCGGTAGTTCGGCACCCAGCCACGGTGGTCCGTGTGGTGCAGGAGGAGCCACAACTCGAAGCACGGATTCGAGACGGCGAGTTCGACGTGCTCGCGCCGGGCGAGGGCCTGGGCGCGGTCCAGGTCCTCGAACTCGTCGACGTCCACGACGCACCACACCTGGTCGAATTCACCGCCCGAGCCGCCCCACTTGTCGACCGCGTACCGCACCACCTGGGACGGCGATCCTGGTTTCTCGGTGACGCGGACCGACAGCGTCCGGCGCTTGAAGGCGGCCTTGAAGCCGTTCAAATAGTCGCTCTCGGTGGTCTCCGCCCCGCAGACCACCAGCAGTCGCTCCAAGCTGTCGCGGGTGTCGGTCCGGCGGCTGAGGTCAGTTTCGTGCGAGGGGCCCTGGGGTCTCTTCCTGCCGCTCGGTTTCGGCGTCCTGACCACGCTGTCCCCCTCGCTGCGCCAGAGCACCGGCGAAACTGTCATCGATGAACGGGATGCCGCCGTAACTGCCCCCCAGATAGCGGCGCTCACGGTTCTCCTCCTTGCGCGGTTTGAATTCCGCGAGGGAGTAGAGAGACGTCTCGCCGTGGGAGTCCTTCTCCACGAACCACACCTGGTCCCGCTTGAGGATGTCCTCGCCGCTCACCCGGCCCAGCAGACTCGCGTCGTGGGTGGTGAAGACGAGCTGAGCGCCCTTGGGGTTGGTGGCCGGGTTCTGGAAGAGGTCGATCAGGCGGGCGGTGAGCAGCGAGTGGAGACTTGAATCGATCTCGTCCACGACGAAGGTTCCCCCCTTCCTCAGAACAGCGAGGAAGCGCGGCGCGTGGCCGAGCAGGGCCTGGGTGCCCGAGGATTCGTCGTGGAGCTCCATCTGCACGACGCCGTCCCGCCCCCGGTGGCCGATCCACGGCCGGACCATCTCGCGCGGGCCCTCCTCTTCCAGTTCCAGGAGGGTGCGTCGCGGAATATGGGGCCCGAAGCGCTTACGCAAGGTCTCTTCGTCCATCAGGACGCGTTCGGTGCCGCACTCCTCGATGCCGAGGTCAGCCGCGCGCAGCAGCTCCAGGATCTCGGGGTGCCGGCCGGCGTCCTCCAGGGCGCGCATCGCGGAAATGCCCTGGAGGCTCGAACTGCCGGGGTTCCTGAACTGGAGCTTGCGAGCGAACCAGTCGTATACCGGGCGGAAGTCCTGCTGCTTCGAGCGGGCGGCCAGGGACAGGAACAGCACATTGGGTTCGGTGATGCTCTCCACCAGGGCGAGTTGCCCCTGCTTCTGGGACGCACCCGGCGTGACATCGTCACCGGCGCGGGAGAACAGCTCGCGTTTCTTGCCCTTCGGGTAACTGTCGAGCCACTCCTCCACGACGCGCTCGTCATCGACGCTGAATCCGTAGGTGTAGCGGGTGCCGTCGAGCAGCAGATCCACCACGTACCAGGACGGCTCACCCTTGGCCTCCGCGTCGAGGACGAACGGATTGCGGTCCACCCCTCCGTCCGGTTCGGAGTCCCGGTGCGAGGAGACCACCATGCGGGCCATGTACTGGAGCGCGCCCACCAGGTTCGACTTGCCCGAGGCGTTGGCCCCGAAGATCCCGGTGACGGGCACGGCCTCCCAGCGAGTCTCCTCGGGCCGGTCGGCGTCGTAGACGGGGTGAAGATTGAGCTGTTGTTCCTTACGGATGGAGCGGTGATTCGCCACTCGGAAGCTCAACAACATCGACATCCACCACCCTGAGAGTCGCTCTTGCGGCTGCACGCTTTTGCTTTCTCTGCCAGTAAATCGCGCGAAACGACTCCCGGCAATGATCGTTAACCCGTACGTGGCGATCTGCGTGGAAAACCCGCACGGCTGCCATATTTACGGGACGCGTTTCGTCCGCCGGCCACTGGGTCGCGTAGGCCCACCGGCCGTCGGCCGGTAAGCGCTGGTCCGTGGGCGGCCGCTGTCGGGACCGTGACGGCCCTGCCGACTGAAACCCTGAGGGCACCCGGCATGAGAAGCATGATCCGGGGAAGGCGTCTGTATACCCACAACCACAGAGAGTCATGCACCCCCAGGCCAGGTTTCAGCGCCCGAGTGGCTGAAATTTTACGGATCCGGCCATCGTTGATCCTGGCAAGGCATAACGTTCGGCAGGTGAACCAGTTGATGTCGCTCGACGAGTCAGACGCGTCAGACGGACCGGAGCAGAACCCGCCCGGGGCAGGGGCCCCGGGCCGACAGGTCACTCCGAACGGCGAGGCACCCGCCCTGCCCACGCCGCCCGCCCTGCCCGGCGGGCTCTCCCCGGAGCTGCTCAGCGAGCTGATCGCGTTCCGCCGGGACATGCACATGCACCCCGAGCTGGGGAACGAGGAGTTCCGCGCCACCGCGCTGGTCAAGGGCCGCCTGGAGCAGGCCGGGCTCGCGCCGCGCGTACTCGACTCCGGGACCGGCGTCATCTGCGACATCGGGACCTGGGACGGGGTGCGCCCGCTGCTGGCGATCCGCGCCGACCTCGACGCGCTGCCCATCCCCGACACCAAGACCGTGCCCTACCGCTCCACCGTGCCGGACCGCACGCACGCGTGCGGGCACGACGTGCACACCACCACCGTCCTCGGTGCCGGTCTCGTCCTCGCCGACCTCGACCGGCAGGGGCTGCTGCCCCGGCCCGTACGGCTGATCTTCCAGCCCGCCGAGGAGATGATGCCCGGCGGCGCCGGACACGCGATCACCTCCGGGGCGCTGGAGGGCGTCGGCAGGATCATCGCGCTGCACTGCGACCCCAAGGTCGACGCCGGGAAGGTCGGGCTGCGGGTCGGCCCCATCACGTCGGCCTGCGACCGGCTGGATATCGCCCTCGACGGGCCCGGCGGCCACACAGCCCGCCCGCACCTGACCACGGACCTGGTGACGGCGGTCGCCCGGGTGGCCACCGATGTGCCGGCCGTGCTGGCCCGCCGGGTCGACACCCGGTCCGGCCTCGCCGTGACCTGGGGCCGGATCGACGCCGGGCACGCGCCCAATGTGATCCCGCAGCACGCCGAGCTGTCCGGTACCGTCCGCTGCCTCGACCTGGCCGCCTGGCACGAGGCGCCCGACCTGATCCACGCGGTGATCGACGAGGTGGCGGCGCTGCACGGCGCCAAGTCGCAGATCACGTACGTACGCGGGGTGCCGCCGGTCGTCAACGACCAGGGCGCGACCGAGCTGCTGCGCGACGCCCAGACCGCGCGCCTCGGATCGCATGCGATTGAGGACACCGAACAGAGTCTCGGCGGCGAGGACTTCTCCTGGTACCTGGAGACGGTCCCCGGAGCGATGGCGAGGCTCGGCGTCAAGACCCCCGGCGACCCTGCCCGTTATGACCTGCATCGTGGTGATTTCGATGTCGACGAGAGCGCGATCAAGGTCGGTGTGGAGCTGTTCACTGGCGCCGCGTTGCTCGACGGAAACCGTTTGTAACCGGCCAGGACACCTCCCGTTCGCGACGATCCGATAACAGCTTCCGTACGGGCCTTTATCTGACATCTACGCGCGTTACGATCGCCGCGAAACCAGCGCCGGAAGAGGCGCTTCGGTCAGGTCGAAGGGACCACCCTCTTGCGCCGGGTAACGAAGATCGCAGCGGCGGGAATCGCCTCCGCCGCGCTCGCAATGTCTGCCACCGCGTGTGGCAGCACGTCGGCCGACAAGGCCAAGGACAGCGCGTCCAGCTCGGCGAAGGGTGACGTCAAGGTCGGTGTCGCCTACGACGTGGGCGGCCGTGGCGACCACTCCTTCAACGACTCCGCCGCTCGCGGCATGGACAAGGCGAAGAAGGAGTTCGGTGGCGAGGTCAAGGAGTTGACCGCCAAGACCACCGACACCGAGGCCGACCGCCTCGACCGGCTCTCCCAGCTCGCCGAGGCCGGCTACAACCCGGTCATCGGCATCGGCTTCACCTACGCCCCTTCCATGGAGAAGGCGGCGAAGCAGTACCCGGACACGACCTTCGGAATCGTCGACGCCGTCGTCAACGCGAAGAACGTCGACAACATGGTCTTCACCGAGGAGCAGAGCTCCTACCTCGCCGGTGTGGCGGCGGCGCTGAAGACCAAGAAGAAGCACGTCGGCTTCATCGGCGGCCAGGACTCGGTGCTGATCAAGAAGTTCGAGGCCGGTTACAAGCAGGGCGTCAAGGACACCAAGCCGGGCATCAAGGTCGACACCCAGTACCTGTCGCACGGCTCCGACACGTCCGGCTTCGCCAGCCCCGACAAGGGCCAGGCGGCGGCGCAGGGCATGCTCGACAACGGCGCCGACGTCATCTACACGGCGGCGGGCTCCTCCGGCAACGGCGCCATCGAGGCCGTCCACGGCGTCAAGGGCGCGTGGGCGATAGGGGTCGACTCCGACCAGTACGAGCAGCCGCAGCTCGCTCAGTACAAGAGCGCGATCCTGACGTCCGTCGTCAAGAACGTCGACGGCGGTGTCTACGATCTGATCAAGTCCGTCAAGGACGGCGCCCCGCTCACCGGCACCCAGACGTACTCGCTCGCCAAGGGCGGTGTCTCCCTGACCACCAGCGGCGGCTTCATCAAGGACATCCAGCCGCAGCTCGACGCGGCCAAGAAGAAGATCGTCGACGGTACGATCAAGGTCGCGACCACCCCGTAAGGGCCACCCGCGATCCGGCGGCGTACGGGGGCAGGAAACCCGCGGCCGTCGATGCGTCCGGGCCCGGTGGAGGAGGGGCTCCCCCTCTTCCACCGGGCCCAATAACGATGTGTCAACTCTACGCGCGTAGGCATGAGTTGACGCGCTAGCGTCACCGAACGCCCCCCGCCCCACCGCTCCTTCCCTCCGAGGTGAGTGCGCCATCAACGCGTCCAGTCCGCCCGCCGCCCCGTCGGCCGTGCCTCCCGCGGTCCCGTCCGACGTCCCTCCCGCCGTCGAACTGCGCGGCATCACCAAACGCTTCCCGGGTGTCATCGCCAACAGCGACATCGACATCACCGTCCGCAGAGGCACCGTCCACGCCCTCTGCGGTGAGAACGGCGCCGGCAAGTCGACCCTGATGAAAATCCTCTACGGCATGCAGAAGCCGGACGAGGGGACCATCGCCGTCGACGGACAGCAGGTTGTCCTCGGCAGCCCGGCGGACGCGATAGCGCACGGCATCGGCATGGTGCACCAGCACTTCATGCTGGCCGAGTACCTCACCGTCCTGGAGAACGTCGTGCTCGGCAGCGAGAAGCTGTACGGCATCGGCGCCAGGGCCCGCGCCAAGGTCCGGGAGATCTCCGACGCGTACGGCCTCGGCGTACGCCCCGACGCCGTCGTCGAGGAACTCGGGGTCGCCGACCGCCAGCGCGTCGAGATCCTCAAGGTCCTCTACCGGGGCGCCCGTACGCTCATCCTCGACGAGCCCACGGCCGTCCTCGTACCGCAGGAGGTCGAGGCGCTCTTCGACAACCTGCGGGGCCTCAAGGCCGAGGGCCTGACCGTCATCTTCATCTCCCACAAGCTCGGCGAGGTGCTCACGGTCGCCGACGAGATCACGGTCATCCGCCGCGGTACGACGGTCGGCACCGCCGACCCGGGCACGACCACCACCCGGCAGCTCGCCGAGCTGATGGTCGGCAGCCAACTGCCCTCCCCGGGCACGCACGAGTCCACCGTCACCGGCACCCCCGCGCTCACCGTCCAGGACCTGAAGCTGACCGCCGCCGACGCCGACGGCGCCGTACGCGACGTCCTCGCCGGCATCAGCTTCGTCATCCACAAGGGCGAAGTGCTGGGCATCGCGGGCGTCGAGGGCAACGGGCAGGCCGAACTCGTCGAAGCGGTCATGGGCATGCGGGACCCGGACGGCGGGTCGATCACCCTCGACTCCACCGACATCTCGCACCTCCCCACCCGCAAGCGGCGCGAGAGCGGCATCGGCTACATCCCCGAGGACCGCCACCGCCACGGCCTGCTGCTGGAAGCCCCGCTCTGGGAGAACCGCATGCTCGGCCATGTCACCGAGCCGCCCAACTCCCGGCACGGCCTGATCGACGGCCGGGCCGCCCGCCTCGACACCGAACGGATCGTGCGCGAGTACGACGTACGCACCCCCGGTATCGACGTCACGGCGGCCTCGCTCTCCGGCGGCAACCAGCAGAAGCTGATCGTCGGCCGCGAGATGAGCCACAGCCCCAAACTCCTCATCGCCGCACACCCCACCCGGGGTGTGGACGTCGGCGCGCAGGCGCAGATCTGGGACCAGATCCGCGAGGCCCGCCGCGAAGGGCTCGCCGTCCTGCTGATCTCCGCCGACCTCGACGAGCTGATCGGCCTGTCCGACTCCCTGCGGGTGATGTACCGGGGCCGCCTGGTCGCCGACGCCGACCCCGCCACGATCACCCCCGAAGAACTGGGATCCGCCATGACGGGCGCCGCCGCCGGCCACCTCGAAGCGCCGGCCGGAACGGGGGAGGAGGACCGATGAAGAAGCTCACCGCGCGACTCGACAAGGAGCGCCTGCTCCTCGCGATCGCCGCACCCGTACTGGCGGTGATCGCCGCGCTGGTCATCACCGCGCTGATCATCCTCGCCACCGGCAAGAACCCCATCGACGCGTTCAACGACATGCTGTCGTACGGCTCGGCCAGCGACAGCCAGGTCTACATCCTCAACAAGGCGACCACGTACTACCTCGCCGGCGTGGCCGTGGCCATCGGCTTCCGGATGAACCTGTTCAACATCGGGGTCGACGGGCAGTACCGTATCGCCGCCTTCGTCGCTGCCGTCGTGGGCGGCTCGCTGCACCTGCCCGGCATCATCCAGATCCCCGTCGTCATCATCGTCGCGATGCTCGTCGGCGCCATGTGGTCCGGCATCGCCGGCATCCTCAAGACCTCGCGCGGGGTCAGCGAGGTCATCTCGACGATCATGCTCAACTCGATCGCGACCGCGATCATCGGCTATCTGCTCCAGCCCGGCAAGCTCGGCCAGCTCGACGACGCGGGCACCCTCGTCTCCACCAAGTCCCTGCCCGAGTCCTCGTGGTTCTTCACCCTGGACATGGGCCCGGCCGGCCAACTGTGGGGCTTCATCGTCCTCGCCGCCGTCGCGGGCGTCGCGTACTGGTTCATCCTCGGCCGTACGCGCTTCGGCTACGACCTGCGCGCCGTCGGCCGGTCCGAGCCGGCCGCCGCTGCCAGCGGTGTCAGCGTCAAGAAGGTCGTCGTCACCAGCATGCTGCTGTCCGGCGCCACCGCGGGACTGGTCGGCATGCCGACCCTGCTCAACGACAGCCACGCCTTCAGCAACAACTTCCCGCTGGGAGTCGGCTTCACCGGCATCGCCATCGCGCTCCTCGGCCGCAACAACCCCATCGGCATCGCACTCGCCGCGCTCCTCTGGGGCTATCTGGAACGCACCACCAACCACCTTGAACTCATCGGTTACGACAAGGAGATCCTCGGCGTCATCCAGGGCGTGATCGTCCTGTGCGTCGTCATCGCCTACGAACTCGTACGCCGTTACGGCCTCAAGCGCCAGCAGCAGCGCGTAGGCGCCGAACTGGCCGCAGCACGGCCCGCAGCCGCCACGACCGAGAAGCAGGAGGTGGCGTGATGACCGCCACGACGACCGCAACGCCTCCTCCCACCACGCCCAAGGCGCAGGCCACCCCGCGCAGGGGCGGCCGCAGGCTGACCTTCGCACAGATCCTGCTGATCATCGCGGGCGCGCTGGTCCTCGTCTCCGCCGTACGGATGCTGACCGGCTCGGACCAGCTCGACTCCGTCGGCCAGGTCAGCGCCGCCCTCGGCCTCGCCGTACCGATCGGCCTCGCGGGACTCGCCGGACTCTGGTCCGAGCGGGCCGGTGTCGTCAACATCGGCCTCGAAGGCATGATGATCCTCGGCACCTTCGGGGCCGGCTGGATCGGCTGGCAGACCAGCCCCTGGCTGGGCCTGCTCGCCGGCATCGGCTTCGGCGTGCTGGGCGGACTGCTGCACGCGGTGGTGACCGTCACCTTCGGCGTCGACCACATCGTCTCCGGTGTGGCCATCAACCTGCTCGCCCTCGGTGTCACGCAGTACCTCGCCAAGCTCTTCTTCAACTCGGGCAAGGCGATCGAGGCGGGCGGCAACCCCAAGTCGTCCCCGGCCATGGGCTCGCTGCCCGACTACTCGATCCCGGGTGTCTCCAGCGGCCTCACCTCGCTGGCGAACCACCACTGGTTCCTGATCTCGGACATCGCCGGCATCGTCGGCGGGCTCTTCACCGACCTGTCGATCCTGACGATCCTCGCGCTGCTGCTGTTCGTCGGCACCTGGCTGCTGCTGTGGAAGACCTCGTTCGGACTGCGGCTGCGCTCCTGCGGTGAGAACCCGATCGCCGCCGAGTCGCTGGGCGTCAACGTCTACTCGTACAAGTACGCGGCCGTCGCCATATCGGGTGGTCTCGCCGGTTTCGGCGGCGCCTTCCTGACCATGGTCCCCGCGCACACCTACCTCGAAGGCCAGACCGGCGGGCGTGGCTACATCGGCCTTGCCGCGATGATCTTCGGCAACTGGCGGCCCGGCGGACTCGCCATGGGCGCCGGACTCTTCGGCTTCTCCGACGCGCTCCAGTTGCGCAACGGCGGCGAGATCGTGCACGCGCTGCTGCTCCTGCTCGTGGTGCTGCTGGTGCTGCTGGCCGCGTGGAAGGCGTACCGCAGGGCGGTGTGGCAGGCCGTGGCGAGCGCGGTCGTGGCCGCGATCGTCCTGGTGTGGTACTTGGTGACCGACACCGTGCCCGAGGACTTCGTGGGCGCGACCCCGTACGTCGTGACGCTGCTCGTGCTCTCGCTCTCCGCGCAACGGCTGCGGATGCCCAAGGCCGACGGCTTGCGCTATCGCAAGGGACAAGGGCAATGACGGACACCCCGGCGGACTCGGCGGACCCGGCGGACCCGGCGGACCCGGCGGCGGGGCCTCCGGCGACGGTGGACTGGGAGGCGCTGCGAGCGGCGGCGCGGGACGCGATGGCGCATGCGTACGCCCCCTATTCGGGCTACCCGGTGGGCGCCGCCGCACTCGTCGACGACGGCCGCACGGTCACCGGCTGCAACGTGGAGAACGCGTCGTACGGACTCGGCCTGTGCGCCGAGTGCGGACTCGTCTCCGCGCTGCGGCTGGGCGGCGGCGGCCGGCTCACCCACTTCACCTGCGTCGACGGCGCGGGCGATGTACTGGTGCCGTGCGGCCGCTGCCGGCAGTTGCTGTACGAGTTCGGCGGCCCCGCGCTGGTCCTCGAGACCCCGGCGGGCTTCCGCACCCTGGACGAGATGCTGCCGCAGGCGTTCGGCCCGCAACACCTCAACTGACCGACCACACAGGCACACAGGCCCACACGTACACAGGCATACACGTACACAGGCACACAGGCACTGTGACAAAGGTAAGGACCGTCATGGACGTCATCTCCGTCATCCGCACGAAGCGGGACAGGGGCGAGCTGAGCGCCGCGCAGATCGACTGGGTGATCGACGCCTACACGCGCGGCGACGTCGCCGACGAGCAGATGTCGGCCCTCGCGATGGCGATCCTGCTCAACGGCATGAACCGTACGGAGATCGCCCGCTGGACCGCCGCCATGATCGCGTCGGGCGAGCGGATGGACTTCTCGGCGCTGTCCCGCCCCACGGCTGACAAGCACTCGACGGGCGGTGTCGGCGACAAGATCACCCTGCCGCTGGCGCCGCTGGTCGCCGCGTGCGGGGCCGCCGTACCGCAGCTCAGCGGGCGCGGCCTCGGCCACACCGGGGGCACGCTCGACAAGCTGGAGTCGATCAAGGGCTGGCGGGCGGCGCTCTCCAACGCCGAGATGCTGCACGTACTCGACACCACGGGCGCGGTGATCTGCGCGGCGGGCGACGGCCTCGCGCCCGCCGACAAGAAGCTGTACGCGCTGCGCGATGTCACCGGCACCGTCGAGTCGATCCCGCTGATCGCCTCCTCGATCATGTCGAAGAAGATCGCCGAGGGGACGGGATCGCTCGTCCTCGACGTGAAGGCGGGCTCGGGCGCCTTCATGAAGACCGTCGAGGACGCCCGCGAACTGGCGGCGACCATGGTGGAGTTGGGCAACGACCACGGCGTACGTACGGTCGCACTGCTCACCGACATGGCGACCCCGCTGGGCCGCACGGCGGGCAACGCCCTGGAGGTACGCGAGTCCGTCGAGGTCCTGGCGGGCGGCGGCCCGGCCGATGTCGTCGAGCTGACCCTCGCCCTGGCCCGGGAGATGCTGGACGCGGCGGGCCTGCCGGACGCCGACCCCCGGGAGGCGCTGGCGAACGGCTCGGCGATGGACGTCTGGCGCCGCATGATCGCGGCACAGGGCGGCGACCCGGACGCGGCACTGCCGGTGGCGCCCGAACGCCAGGTGATCACGGCCCCCGTCTCGGGCGTCCTGACCCGCCTGGACGCGTACGACATCGGCGTGTCCGCCTGGCGCCTCGGCGCGGGCCGCGCGCGCAAGGAGGACCCGGTCCAGGCGGGTGCGGGCATCGAACTGCACGCGAAGCCGGGCGATGTCGTCCGGGCCGGCGAACCGCTGCTGACCCTGCACACGGACACCCCGGACAAGTTCGGCTACGCGACGGAGGCACTGGCGGACGCGTACGAGATCGCACCGGCGGGAACACCGGATGCGGCGTTCAGGGCGACCCCGGTGGTGCTGGAACGTATCGCCTGACCTGCGGGTTACCCATTCAGGTGAACGGGATCGGTGGACGGCCACCGGTCCCGTTCCCGCGTGCTGGGATCGGTGGCGTACTGACGGGAAGACCACCGGAGACCGCCGTGAACACAAACGCCGTTGACCCTGATGACTCCCTTGGGCAGGGCTGGGACGAACTGGTCCGAATCTGGGAAGGCACGGACGCGCCCGAGGGCTGCAAGGTGGAGATCATCGAGGGGATCGTCACTGTGGCCTCGCTGCCGTCGAAGAATCACAGTCTCACCGCAGCGTTGTTGCAGCGCCGCCTTTACGGCGTCATCCCGGAGGACTGCGGAGTCTTCCAGAGACTTGGGCTGTCGGCACCGGGCCGCCAGGGGCTTTTCGTTCCGGATGTCGCCGTTCTGCCGCGAACCGCAGTGACTGGCCCTGGGTATCACGTTCCCGCGGACGAGGCACTGCTCGTCGTTGAGATCACCTCGCAGAGCAACGCCAACCACGACCGGATCAAGAAGCTTCACGGATACGCGGGAGCGGGAGTCCCGTTGTACCTGCTGCTCGACCCCTGGCGCTCGGGTCGTCCGACCGCGACGCTCTACGGTGAGCCCGCAGGGGGCACATACCGCATCCTCGACTCCATCGAGTACGGCGAGAAACTGACCCTCCCCGCGCCCTTCGACCTGCCGATCGGCACCGCCGAGTTCCCGGTCAACTGACGGCCGGTTCCCCGCCCCCGGCCAGCAGTTTCGGCAGGTCACGCATGGCGTCGAAGACCACCGTGCCGGGGCCCGCCAGCCGGTGCGCGGCCGTCAGGCCTCCGCAGTATCCGTACACCCGCATCCCGGCGGCGCGGGCCGCCTCCACGCCGTGCAGGCTGTCCTCCACCACGACGCAGCGCGCCGGGTCGACACCCATCGTGCGGGCGGCGTGCAGGAAGAGATCGGGGGCCGGCTTGCCCCGGGAGACGTCGGAGGCGCAGAAGGCGCGGCCCATGAAGCGTTCGTAGAGGCCGGTGGTGGTCAGGTTCCTGCGGATGCCGTTGTGGCTGTTGTTCGAGGCGAGACAGAACGGCGTGCCGAGGCCGTCGAGGGCGTCCAGCACGTCGACCACTCCCTCGATCACCGTCAACTCGGCGGCGAGCGCCGCCTCGTACAGCGGCACGAACGGCAGGTGCCAGTCCTTCTCCAGAGGGCGGCCCAACCGCTCCTCGACCATCTGGTGAAACGCCTCCGTCGAGCAGCCGACGAATCGCTCGACCATCTCCGCCTCGCTGAAATGACAGCCCAGCGTGCTGAACACCTCGGCGTTCACCCGGAGGGCCAGGGGCTCGCTGTCCACGAGAACACCGTCGCAGTCGAAGATCACCAATTCGACGGGGGCAGGGGTCATGCCAGGCAGCGTACTGGCTGTGTCGGAGCCGCTGCGATGAGTTCCGGCCGTGCGATCGGTCTCAGTGGTTGTGGACGCCACGGAACCGATCGTGCTTGTCGTCAGGGGCCGGCTGGCCATGGCCGATACGGCACGCCTGTGCGAGGAGCTGACCGTACAGATCACCACGAGGGGTGCCGCCGACGGCACAGGTGCGATCGGGGAGGCGATCTGTGATGTCGGGGGACTGGTCCGCCCGGATCTGGTCGCCGTCAATACGCTGGCCAGACTGCACCTCACCGCCCGCCGCCACGGTTTGCGTCTCCGCCTGCGCGGCGCGGACCGGGAGCTGCACCTGCTGCTGGGCCTGGTGGGCCTGTCGGTCCTCGCCGAGGAAGCGAGGCCCTGAAGAGTCTGCTCGCTGTGCGCGAGGAAGGAGCGCCCGACCTCGATACCAGGTCGGGCGCTCCTGATGCCACGTGGCGGGGGCCCAGGGAGTCAGCGGTGTCAGCGAGTGACCAGGAGCTTCTTCACGGCGTAGTTGGTGCCGTAGGTGTCCATGGGGACCTCGCTCTCGGGCACGGCGAGGCGGAGGTCGGGGAAGCGGGTGAAGAGTCGCGGGAGGACGGTTTTGAGTTCGGCTCGGGCGACGTTCTGGCCGAGGCACTGGTGGACGCCGTAGCCGAAGGCGATGTGGCGGATCATGCCGCGGTCGAAGTCCGGGGTGTCGGGGTTGTCGAAGACGCGGGGGTCGCGGTTGGCGGCGGGCATGGCGACGACAACGAGGTCGCCCTTGGCGATGTGCTTGCCGCCGATCTCGACGTCTTCGAGGGCCACACGGCCGAGGCCGAACTGCACGATGGTCAGATACCGCAGGAGTTCCTCGACGGCCGGGCCGGTCTTCTCCGGGTGCTCGACGAGGTCTTGGCGCTGCTGGGGGTGGGTGAGCAGGGTGAGCGCCGACAGGCCGAGCATCGCCGCTGTGGTGTCGTGTCCGGCGAACAGCAGCAGCACGCCCATGCCGATGAGTTCGTCCTCGGAGAGGAAGGAGTCTTCCTGGTCCGCGATGGCGATGAGGTCGGCGAGCAGCCCTTCGGTGTCGCCCGTCCGTCGTTTCGTGGCGACGAGCCGGGTGATGTAGTCGATGAGCCACTTGGCCCCCGCGGCGCGTTCCTCGCGGGAACCCGATACGTCCATCATGGCCTCGGTGGCGTGGTGGAAGCCGTCCCGGTCGGCGTAGGGGACGCCGAGCAGCTCGCAGATGACGAGGCAGGGGATGGGCAGCGCGAGTGCTTCGACCAGGTCGAAGGTTTCGGGGCCCGCGGCGATCGCGTCGAGGTGCTCGTCCACGATGCGGTCGATGTAGGGCTGGAGGCGCTGGGCCACGGACTTGGGCGTGAAGCGGCCGGTGAGCAGGCGGCGGTAGAGGCCGTGGTCGGGTTCGTCCATCATGACGAACGTCGGGTTGAACGGCGCCTCCTCCGCGCCCTCTTCGGCGGGCACGTCGTGGCGGGGGCGGCGGGCGCTCAGGCGGGGGTCGGCGAAGACCTTGCTGCCCTCTTCGAAGCGGGTCACGAGCCAGCCGGCCGACCCGTTGGGGAAGCGGACGCGGGTGACGGGCTCGTCCTCACGCAACTGGTGGTACTCGGCGGGCGGGTCGAGCAGGGTGGGGCGCAGCACGGGCATGTCGGGCAGGGTCTCGGTCACTACTTCTCCTTGGGGGAGGAGGTACGGGCATGGTCGTCGAGCGCTTCGGCGACGCCCTGGTGGACAGCGGTGGCGTTGCACCAGCCGACGTACAGGGCCAGGTGCAACACGGCCTCGTCGAGCTGGCCGGGGGTGAAGTCGGCGCTGTTCAGCGCGCCGGCGGCCTGGATACGGATCAGGTCGGACCGGCCGGTGGCGGCGGCGACGCCGAGGGTGAGCAGGCGGCGGTCGCGGACGGACAGTCCGGGGCGGTCCCAGACCTCGCCGAAGAGGTAGTCCACCGTCTGTTCGGTGAAGGGGGTGTCGAGCGCACCGGCGCTTTCGCGTACGGCGGGCCCGTAGACCTCCTCCATGACTGCCAGCCCCCGTTCGCGCCGGCCGGACGGGGTGTCGGCGGGCGTCTCCGTCAGGGCGTCATCGCCGGTCCGCTCCTCGCCGCCGGGGCCGAGGGTGTCGGCAACGTGGTTCCGTGCCACGCCGGTCGCGGGCAGGCCGACCTCCAGCTCACCGGCGAGTGAGAGGGCCGCGTCGAGATCCTTGACCATGAGGGTGGCGATCTGCCGGTGCAGCTCGGGGGTGAGGCTGCCTTCGGCGCGCATGCGCAGAAGCTGGAGGAGGGTGCTGCCTTCGGGGTCGGCGGCGTCGATGACGGTGGTCAGAGTGGTCGGGTCGACGCCGGCGGCGGAGCACAGGGCGGCGGCCTCGGCCGCGGTGCGCCAACTGCCGTAGGTGATGACGTTACGGGCGATCTTGGTGGCCATACCGGCGCCGACCGGGCCGCAGTGCACGACCTGCTTGGCCCAGTCCGCCAGGACCGGACGGACGTGTTCGACGTCGTCCGCCGCACCGCCGACGATGGCCACCATACCGTGGTCGGCCGCCTTGTCGCCGGGCGTCACGCCACAGTCCAGGAACCGGACATCCGCGTCGCGGCACGCGGCGGCCAATTCATGGACCACGGGCAGAGCGACGGTGCTCAGCAGGACCACCGTCGCGCCGGGACGGGCCGTGCTCAGCAGCCCCTCGGGACCGGTGACGACGGCGCGGGCCTGGTCGGCGTCGACGACGGCGACCATGATCACGTCGCTGTCGCGGGCCACGTCGGCGGGTGATCCGAGGGGGTTCGGTACGCCGTCCAGGGTCTCGGCGGCGTCGGAACGGATGTCGTGGACGACCGGTGTACGGCCGGAGCGGGCCAGGCTGACGGCGACGCCGCCGCCGATCATGCCCAGCCCCACCACGCCTGCCGTGAGCGGGGCGCTCACGCCCGCACCTCGATGGCGGCGGCCGGACACACCGCATCCAGGGAAATCTTCATGGCGACCTCCAACGGACGGCGGGGCAATGATTGCCCCAGTCACCTAACTAAGTTCAGTTACGGACGTTAGACCCCGACCGGTCGTACGTCCAGTCCCGAAGTCGTGGGTGGCTCAATGGCATTGGCGCTGCCGGGCGATGGGCGCCACAAGCGCCGATCAGCGCGCGGAGTCCGCTTCCGTCGGCGCGAGCATGGCCTTGATGCGCCGGGAGGCCGGGGTCTCCTCGGGCTCCCTCGGGGCACCGGCCCCGGCGTCCTGGGGCGTGATCAGCGAGTCGAGCAGACCATCGGCCATGTCCAGCACGAACTGTTCGGTGGATGCGTCGGAGAAAATGGTCTGGGAAAGAGCCACAGACCCGTGCAGTCCGCTCCACAGCGTCGTCGCCAACTGTTCCACCGGCAGGGCGAGCGAGCAGCCGGCGTCCGCGCACCGGGCGACAGCGGCCCGGAGGGAGCCGGAAACCATCCGCGCGGGGTGCAGGCCGATCCGGCTGGCGTCGACAGCGGGCTGACGCACCTGGTACATCAACTGGTAGTGCCCCGGGTGGGCCATGGCGAAGCGGCAGTACGCGTGCACCTGGGCTCGCAGCCGCGTCCGCGCGCCCTCGGCCGCGACACTCTCGTCGGCCGCGCGCAGCACGTCGGCCAACTGCGCGTACTTGTCGGACAGGGCCGTCCAGATCAGCTCGGTCTTGTCCGAGAAGTGCAGGTAGATGCTCGGGGCGGCGACCCCCACTTCCTGGGCGACGGCCCGGATGGTGAGCTTCTCCGCACTTCCCTCCTTCATGAGCAGCCGATTGACCGCGTCGAGGATCTCCCGCCGCAGCGCTTCCCCCTGGCCTCTGCGGTTTCGACGCCGGGCGTGCCCCGGCGTACCGATCCCTGTGTCCACGCCACCCATCCTGCCCATGTCGACGACTCCGGCGGGCGGCGTCCACGGTCGTGCACCGCCCCGGTGACAGTAGCCGCCGTTCGCTTTTCCCCGGCGGCTCGTACGGTCCACGGTCCTGGCCGACGTCAACGTCAACGCCAACGTCAACGCCGACGGCCGGGACCGTGCCCTACCGGGAGACGCTGTAGGCGCAGAGGACCATCGGTGAGCCTGCCTCGGTGGGCTGGGGGCAGTCCGGCAGCGACAGAGATGGGGATGGGGACGCTGACGCGGTCGGGGCCGCCGGCCCCGCCCTGCGCGGTGAGTCCAGCGCCTTCGGTTCGCCCAGGAACACCGTCGCCCCGTACCCCGTCACCATCAGCGCCGCCCAGGTGATCACCGCGCTCCTGCGGATTCTCACTCCTTCTCCAGCCGTGGTGGCAGGCCGAACAGCGGGAACCAGCGGTCGGTGTCCAGGAAGGAGTTGATTCCCGTGATCCGGCCGTCGACGATCTCGATGACCATCAGCGCCCACGGCGTATGGCCGTTGCCGTCCTCCGCCGGGTGGTAGTGGGCGAAGGCCGGTGAGCCGTTCGCGACCGTCGGGATGAGCCGCGAATCGCGGCAGACCGAACCGACGCCCAGCATCCAGCCCACGATGTTGTCGTGGCCCTGGAGCCACAGGTCGTACGGCGGCATGGAGAGCGTGGCGTCCTCGTGGAGGAGAGCGGTCAGCGCCTTCATGTCGTAGCCCTCGAAAGCCGCCACATACCGTTCGAGCAGCTCTTTCTGCTCCTCGTCCAGCGGGTTCGCCGTGTCCGTGGCCGCCGGCTCGGACTCGGCGAGCGTGGCCCGCGCGCGCTGAAGGGCGCTGTTCACCGAGGCGACCGACGATTCGAGCAGCTCGGCGACCTCGCTCGCCTTCCACGCGAGCACCTCGCGCAGGATCAGCACAGCGCGCTGCTTCGGCGGAAGGTGCTGGAGGGCGGCCATGAACGCCAGCCGGATCGTCTCGCGCTCCACCGCACGCTCGGCGGGGTCCGTCACCGAGGGCAGCACCCTGCCGTCCGGCACGGGCTCCAGCCAGGTGACCTCGGGGCGGGCGCTGAGCTGGGCCCGCGCCACCGGCGTCGGCCCGCTCAGGTCCATCGGGCGGGCGCGGCGATTGCCGGCGTTCAGCATGTCCAGGCACACATTCGTCGCGATGCGGTACAGCCACGACCTCAGCGAGGAGCGGCCCTCGAACTTCTCGAAGCTGCGCCACGCGCGCACCATCGTGTCCTGCACGGCGTCCTCGGCCTCGAAGGCGGAGCCCAGCATGCGGTAGCAGTAGCCGGTCAGCTCCGTCCGGTGTTTCTCCAGCCGGGAATCCAGATCCTCTGTCGTCACCAGATCACTCATCGGGTCACCCCTGTTGCCCCCTTGGAACCAGTTCTCCGGAAGCTACAGCAGCCCACTGACAATCGCGTTCGCGTTAGCGCTTTCCACCCCGGTGAGGTAGGGGCCTCAGCGGCTCGCCGCGCGCGCCGCGTGGGTTCCGTACAGCGTCACCGAGGCGACGCCGAGCACGGCGACCAGCCCCAGCAGCACCGTCGCCTCCCATCCTCCCGCGTGGAAGGCGACGGCGCCGAGTGTGCCGCCCGCGCTGCTGCCCACGTAGTACGCGGACTGGTAGAGCGCCGACGCCTGCGCGCGGCCCGTCTTCGCCGTACGGCTCACCGACGACGAGGCGACCGCGTGGCCCGCGAAGAAACCGGCCGTGATCAGGACCAGGCCCAGCAGTACGAGGACCAGCGCGTCGGCCACCGACAGCAGCAGGCCCGCCGTCGTCGTACCGACCGCCAGATACAGCGCGCCGCGCCGCCCCAGCCGGGCCACGAGCTTCCCTGCGGCGGCCGAGGAGACCGTACCGACCAGGTAGACCAGGAAGATCGAGCCGACGACCCCCTGCGGGAGGCTGAAAGGCGCCTCGACCAGCCGGTAGCCGATCACGGTGTAGACGGCACCGAACACCGTCATGAAGAGCGCGCCGATCGCGTACAGCCGCAGCAGCAGCGGATCGGAGAGATGGCCGCCGACGGTCCTCGCGAGCCCCTTCAGGCTCAGCGGACGCGGCTGGAAGTTCCGTGCGGGCGGGAGCATCGCGCGGAAGACGACCGCGCACACCAGGGCCAGTACTCCCACGGCGGCCAGCGCGGCCCGCCAGCCCCACAACTGGGCGACCCAGCCGGTGAGGATACGGCCGCTCATGCCGCCGATGCTGTTGCCCGCGACAAACAAGCCTATCGCCGCGACCAGCGCCTTCGGCTTGATCTCCTCGGCGAGGAACGCCATCGCCGAAGCGGGGAGCCCGGCGAGCGCCGCGCCCTGTACGGCGCGCAGCGCCACCAGCCACGTCAGATCCGGCGCGAACGGGACCAGCAACCCGACACCCACGGCGACCGCCAGCGAGGCGGTCATCAGGGTGCGGCGGCCGAACCGCTCGGACAGCGCGCTCAGCGGCAGTACGAACACCGCCAGCGCGCCGGTCGCCGCCGACACCGTCCAGCTCGCCTGGCTCGCGCTCACGCCGAGGCCCGTGGAGACGGCCGGCAGCAGGGCCTGGGTGGAGTAGAGGAGGGCGAAGGTCGCGACCCCGGCGGCGAAGAGGGCGAGGCTCATCCGGCGGTAGCCGGGCCGGCCGGGGGACAACAGGGACGCGGCGGCCGGCTCTCGGGGTGAGGGCTGAGGCGCGGGCTCAGGTGACGGCTGGGGTGACGGCTGTGCGGACGGTACGGCGGAGGCGCCCGGGGTGGTGGACGCCTCGGTACTGACAGAGGACATGCAATGAACGTAAGGAGCCCGCGTTCATGCGTCCAATGCATGGAATGGCGATAATCGTTCCCATGGAGCATGAGCGGAGATCACAGGCGCGGATGTCATGGAACAGTGACACAGAAGACCTCGCGCTGGACCCCGAGTCGTGGTCGGCCGTACTCGCGCCGCGCCTCGCGTACTTCGCCGGCGTGGCCCGTCACGAGCACGTCACCCGCGCCGCGCAGGACATGAACGTCCCGCAGTCCACGCTCTCGCGTGCGATGGTCAGGCTCGAACAGGACCTGGGCGTCGCGCTGTTCGCCCGCAAGGGCCGTACGGTCTCCCTCACCCCCGCCGGGCATACGTTCCTCGCCTCGGTCGAACGCGCTCTCGCCGGGGTCGAGCGGGCCGCCGAATCCGTGCGGGCCGACGCCGACCCGACCTCGGGCAAGGTCGCCTTCGGCTTCCTGCACACCATGGGCTCGGAGACCGTACCCGCGCTGATCAGGGCCTTCCGCGCGGACCATCCGCGGGTGCGCTTCCAACTCGTCCAGAACTACGGCGAGGCGATGATCGAGCGCCTCAGGGCGGGCGATCTGGACCTCTGCCTGACCTCGCCGGTGCCCGAAGCGCCCGACCTCGTGGCGCGCAGGGTCGACGAACAGCGGCTGCGGCTCGTCGTCCCCGACGACCACCGGCTCGCCGGGCGCAAGCGCGTACGCCTCGCCGAGGCCGCCGACGAAAGCTTCGTCACGCTCGAACCCGGCTACGGGCTGCGCCGCATCACCGACGACCTCTGCGCGCTGGCCGGCTTCAAACCGCGCGTCGCCTTCGAGGGCGAGGAGGCGGAGACGCTGCGCGGCCTGGTCGCCGCCGGGCTCGGTGTCGCGCTGCTGCCGCCACCGGCGGTGGCGCGGCCCGGGGTGGTCGAGCTGACCGTCACAGCGCCGCGCGCGGTCCGTGAGATCGGCCTCGCGTGGCTGGACGGCCACCCCGACACCCCGCCGGTGGCCGCGTTCAAGCGGTTCCTGCTCTCGCGCCGGGGGCAACTCCTCGCGGACTGACGGCTCCTCGCGGGGTTGTCAGCGCTCCTGTAGCGCCGCCAGCGCGTGCACGGTCTCCGCCGTCGCCGGGTAGAGCCTCCGGTAGAGCGCGTACAACTCGGCGTATCGCGCGGCGTGTTCGGGCCGGGGCGACACCGTCGCGCGTACGGGGTTCCAGTCGTCGATCCGCGCCTCGCCCACGAGCCCGGCCGCCAGGAGCGCCCCGCCGTAGCTCGCGCCGATGGTCGTGGAGCGCAACTCCTGCTCCCGGCCCGTGATGTCGGAGACGATCTGCGTCCAGAGCGGCCCCCGCGTACCGCCGCCGACCGCCACGACACGCCGGATGTCGCCGCCCGCCTCCTCGATGACCTCGATGTTGTGGCGTACGCCGAACCCGGTGGCTTCCAGCGCCGACCGGTACAGATCGCCGCGCGTGTGGGACAGGGTGAGGCCGGCGATGACACCGCGCGCTTCCGGGTCCATGACCGGTGTGCGCTCCCCCGAGAAGTAGGGGAGCATCAGCAGACCGTTCGCGCCCGGCCCCGACTCCGCGGCCAGGCGCAGCAGTTCGGTGTGGTCGGCGGCGCCGGACAGGTCCCGCAGCCAGTCGGTCACCGCGCCCGAGGTGGCCATCCCGCCCGCGAGGTTACGGGTGTCAGGCAGCGCGCCGACGGTGCCCCAGAGCGACGGGCTGGTGAGCGCCTCAGGCACGGTGTGGATCAGGAACATGGTGGTGCCGTACATCAGCATCAGATCGCCGGTGTTCTGCGCGCCGACACTCAGTGCCTCGGCCCAGGCGTCGATGGTGCCGGTGGTGACGGGGATGCCGGCGGGCAGGTTGGTCTCGCGCGCGGCCTCGGCGGTGACCGCACCGGCCTGCTCGCCCGACCAGCGCAGCGGTGGCAGGTCGATGCCGGGCGCGACCTCGGCGGCCCAGGGCGCGTACCAGTCGCGGGCGGCCGTGTCGTACAGCGGCGTGCACTGGCTGGCCGAGTGGTGGTCGAGCACATAGGCGCCGGTGAGCGCGCGCACCAGCCAGGAGCTCGGCATGTAGAGGCGGCGCGCGCGGGCGTAGCGGGCGGGCTCCTCCTCGGCGATCCAGGCGATCTTGGGCCCGGCCGCCTGGGTGGTCAGGGCGGAACCGCCCCGGGCCATGATCTCCCGGGCACCGAGCCGACGCTCCAGCCGCTCGATCTGCGGTACGGAGCGGGTGTCGACGCCGTACAGGATCGCGGGGCGCAGCGGTACGTCGTCCTCGTCCGTCAGCAGGACGCAGGGGCCCATGCCGCTGACGCCGACCGCCACCACGGCGGTGTCGGGCTCGGCCGTCAGCTCCCGGGTCAGCTCGGTGAACTCCCGCCACCAGAGCCCGGCTTCCATCTCGAAGCGGCCGGGGCCCGGCCGCTCGGCGGTGTGTTCCCGTACGGCCGAGCGCAGGAGCGCCCCGTCCAGGCCGACGAGGACGCCCTTGCTGCTCGACGTGCCGATGTCGACACCGATGACCGCGTTGCGAGGCATGGCGGCACGCTCGCAAGAATCGATTTCGCGGTCAAGCGGACAGGGCCGGACACGGGCATACGGCGGCGGGAGACAGCCCGCGTACGCGGGAGCCTACGGCCGCAGTGACCGCCCGAATCCCGCCGCCAGCGGCATCCGCAGCCCCAGCGGCGGAGGCGCCGCCAGCGCGTCGGCCACCGGCCGCGAGTAGGACCGGGGGAGCAGCGCCCCGAGGACGAAGTCCGTTGCCAGGGCGCGGACTTCGCTGTGGTGCTGGCGCAGGGAGTGGCCGTCGGAGTGCACCTCGAAGCGGCAGGTGTCGCGGTTGACCTTCTTGGCACGCTCCGCCAGCCGGTAGGAGAGCTCCGGATCGTTACGGGCGTCGTTGGTGCCGTGCACGATGAGGACCTGGCGCCCTGTCAGTTGCTTCACCGGCTCGGGCGAGAGCGCCATGTCGTCCTCGGGCAGCCAAGGGGCCAGCGCCATCACGGAGTTGACCGCGGTGTGCCCGGCGGCGTGCAGGGCGGCCCGGCCGCCCATCCCGAACCCGACGAAGCACACCGGTACGTCGCCGTAGCGCCGTCCGACCTCCTCGGCGGCCCACTCGGCGTCGGCGGCGAGGCGGGCGTCCGTACCGTTCCACCCCCGGCCCCGGTAGCGGACGACATGGACGGCGACTCCCTCCGGCGCACCGGCTCTGGCCAGCGACCGCGCGAGCGCCCGTACCGCCGCGGTCGCGAGGTACGAGGGACCGCGCGCTGACACGGCGTCACCTGTCGGCAGGACAAGGGCCACACCCCCGACCGCTGTTCCCGGTGTGAGTGAGGCGACCGCTCGCCCCAGCCGGGCCGCCGGCCCCGCTTCGTGTATGCCCGTCGACTGGTCCTGGCCCGCAGTGCGCTCTCCCCGGCCGGGAACTGGATGCTGTCCCATAGCAGAACAGTCTCAGAAGGACAGGTGTACTCCACCCCTCCGCGCGATCACTGTTACGTATCGGCACCCGACGATCTACGCGCGTAGGCGTTAGAGTGCGTGAATGACGAGCCAGACCTACCGTCCGCCGACCGCCGACCAGATCCGCCGCGCCCCCAAGGTGCTTCTCCACGACCACCTCGACGGTGGGCTCAGGCCGGGGACGATCATTGACCTCGCCCGCGAGACGGGCTACGAGGGCCTTCCCGAGCACGAGTCCGACAAACTCGGCCTCTGGTTCCGCGAGGCGGCCGACTCCGGCTCGCTGGAGCGCTATCTGGAGACCTTCGCGCACACCTGCGCCGTCATGCAGACGCGCGACGCGCTCTTCCGGGTGGCCGCCGAATGCGCGGAGGATCTCGCGGCCGACGGCGTCGTCTACGCCGAGGTGCGGTACGCGCCCGAGCAGCACCTGGAGGGCGGTCTCGCCCTCGAAGAGGTCGTCGAGGCCGTCAACGAGGGCTTCCGCGAAGGTGAGCGGCGCGCCCGCGAGAGCGGCAACCGGATCCGCGTGGGCGCCCTGCTCACCGCGATGCGGCACGCGGCCCGCGCCCTGGAGATCGCCGAACTCGCCAACAGCTTCCGCGACTCGGGCGTGGTGGGCTTCGACATCGCGGGCGCCGAGGCCGGCTTCCCGCCCACCCGGCACCTCGACGCCTTCGAGTACCTCAAGCGGGAGAACAACCACTTCACCATCCACGCCGGCGAGGCCTTCGGGCTGCCCTCGATCTGGCAGGCGCTCCAGTGGTGCGGCGCCGACCGGCTCGGCCACGGCGTGCGGATCATCGACGACATCGTGGTGGCTGAGGACGGCACGGTGACGCTCGGGCGGCTCGCCGCGTACGTACGGGACAAGCGCATCCCGCTGGAGCTGTGCCCCAGCTCCAACCTCCAGACCGGCGCCGCCGCCTCGTACCGCGAGCACCCCATCGGCCTGCTGCGCCGGCTGCACTTCCGCGCCACGGTCAATACGGACAACCGCTTGATGAGCGGTACGAGCATGAGCCGTGAATTCGAGCTGCTGGTCGATACGTTCGACTACACACTCGATGACATGCAGTGGTTCACAGTCAATGCGATGAAATCAGCATTCATTCCTTTCGATGAACGACTCGCCATGATCAATGATGTGATCAAGCCTGGATATGCCGAGTTGAAATCCGAATGGCTGTTCAAGCAGACCGCTGTGACCAGCGAGAACCATTCCTGAGTCAGCCCATCACACCGACCCGGAAGCCGACGGGAACACAAATTTCCCGTCGCTTCCAGGTGTTTGCGGGCGGGGCGTGCGGCTGGCTAACTTGCAGAGCCGCTCGCATCATTCCCCTCCCCAAGGACGAAATCCCCCATGAAGAAGTCCGCCGCCAGGACCCTCGGTGTCGCCGCTCTCGGCGCCGCCTT
>NZ_JTHL01000001.1:6004859-6007166 GCF_000818195.1 Streptomyces sp. 150FB
CAGCGCCGCCGCCGCGTCCCAGCCCGTCCCCGGCGCAGCCGCCGGCGGACCGCTGGGCAGCGTCACGCAGGCGCTGCCCGTCAACGACGTGATCTCCAAGCTCCCCGTGATCTCGGCGCTCACGGGCGCCAAGCAGAGCGGCCGGCCGAGCGGGTCGCTGCTCGGCGGTCTGCCCGTGAACGGGCTCGGCAAGGGCGGACTCCCGATCAACGGGATCCCGCTCGGCTGACCCGGCCGGTACGCCGGGCCCTGCGCCCGGCCTCTCCGTACGACAGCGGGGCGCGGCACCGGTCAGGTGCCGTGCCCCGCTGTCGTACGTACGGCGGCGGTACGTCAGCCGGCGCCCGGCGGCTGATCCGCCAGCGGATCCGTGCCCGCCGTCTCCGGATACAGGACCCGCTGCGCCTCGGCGAGATTCGCCGCCAGCGCGTACGGCTCCCACACGTACCCGTTCCACCGCTCGATCCCGCGCGGCGCCTCCGGGTGCAGGTGCGAGCCCCTCGGGCGGTCCCCCGAGATGATCGGGACCGGGCGCAGCCGCCCGATCCTCGCGTCACGGCGCTCCGCCCAGTCGGCCAGCGGTTCGTCGTCCATCGTGCGCTTCCCTGTCCTTCGACGTCCTGCGACCCGGCGCCGGCTCCCGTCAGGAGCGTAGCGGCCGACGGGAGTGGCCGGGGGAGGAACTGCCTGGCTGGCAGGGATACGCCATACTGCCCTCCGGTTACCAGGCGGCGCTGCCGCTCCTCGCGGACTTCTCGCTCGGCAGCAGCACCCACAGCGCCAGGTAGATCAGGAACTGCGGGCCCGGCAGCAGGCACGAGACCAGGAAGATCACGCGCATCGTGTTGGCCGAGGTGCCGAAGCGCTGTGCCAGCGCCGCGCACACTCCGCCGATCATGCGTCCATGGGTGGGGCGGACCAGTGCGGCCATGATGGGCTCCTTAGCGAGACCGTGCGGGGAGCCTCTCCACGTGCTCCCGATACCTCCAGGGTGCGCCTGAAGGCACGATCGCGACATCGCTCTACGGAGCGACGCCGACCCTGGGAATCGTCGGGGTCGAGCCCTGAGAGGTCTCCACCCAGGGGACGGAATCATGTCCTTCCGAAGTACCGGAAGGCCGCTGGGCGTGCGCCTCACGCCGCTTGCGGCGCATTCTGGCGCGCCCGGCCGGCACCACCAGCAGATGCGCGATCGCGACCCCGGCCGTGTTCAGCCACAGCGAGTCCACGTCGACGACCTGGCCGGGCACACCGGTCTGGAGCAGTTCGATCCCCAGCGAGATCAGCGCGCCGGCCGCGACCGTACGGACCATGGACAGGCAGGGGGAGACGGTGAGTCTGCCGCCCGCCATCGGCAGCAGCACGCCGAGCGGGGCCAGCAGGAGCAGCCCTTCGCCGATCCGGCGTACGGCCTCGACCGTGCCCATCGCCAGGTCGGCCCTGATGCCCGCGAACGGAGTCAGGTTGGCCGCCGTCACCCACATGACATCGAGCGGTCGAAGGGACAGCCACCCGACGAGCAGCAGATGCAGGAGGAGGAGGACGATTCCCGCGAAGCGGAATCGGATGACGGCGCAGCCGCCCGGACCTTGACGCACGCAAGCCAAGACGCGGCGGTGTGCGGGATCGGTTCCCCGTACACGCTATGAAGCCGGTCATGAGACCGGAGTCACTCCCCGGTGCGTACGGACGTCACGTCTCCGAGGGGGTCGGGCTGAGCGTCGGCACCGCCGAATCGGGGCGGTGCTTGATCTCCTGGTCGCAGATGTAGGGGCGCGCCGGGTAGTCGCCGGGGCCGCCGAGGAGCACGGTGCCGCTCGTCGCGCCGCTCTCCTTGAACGTACAGACGATCTGCGCGAGCGCCTCCGTCGGCAGGTCCTCCGGCTGACGGCTGAGCCGCGTCGTGTCCGCCGGGTCGCCCCTGTGGGGCGCGTCGACGGCGAGCGGCCCCCGTACGTACGAGGAGAAGCCCGCCTGGGTCTCGGCGGTGGACGGCTGCGCCTGGAGCTGGTCGACCAACTCCTGCGTGAACACGCGCAGTTCGGCGGGCGTCCGGTGCTCGGCGCTGTGCACGGTGCGCTCCACGGGCCGGAGTTCGGAGGCGCACATCAGATAGACCCTGACCGGCTCACCGGGGGCGGCCCGGACGCCGGTGTCCTTCTTGCCGACGTCGCACGGGACCCGCGAGGGCGCCGCGCCCTCGTCGACCGGCACCGAGGTGGTCCTGATCCCGCACCCGGCGGCGCAGACGGCCAGGAGGAGCGCGGCGGCCGCCCTGCGGACGGTCCTGGCGCGGCTCGCGCCGCC
>NZ_JTHL01000001.1:6007191-6022974 GCF_000818195.1 Streptomyces sp. 150FB
CGCGCCGCCGCTGGGACCCCTGCCGTCGCCGGAGCCGCTGGGGCTGCTGGGCCGGGTCACCGTACGTCGTTCCCGTCGCCGCCGTCGTGGTTCCAGTCGCCCGCCGGGTTCCCGGACTCTCCCGGCCCGCGCCCCGGCTCCCGGTCCCCGTCCTGGTCCGTCTCCGCCGTCCGCGATCCGTAGCGCGGCAGCCGCAGCTCGAACACCGCGCCGCCGTCCGGCGCGTTCGCCGCCGTGATGCCGCCCCCGTGGATGTGCGCGTTCTCCATCGCGATCGACAGACCGAGCCCGCTGCCCTCGGAGCGCGGCCGGGAGGCGCTCGCCTTGTAGAAACGGTCGAACACGTGCGGCAGTACCTCCTCGGGGATGCCGGGGCCGTGGTCCCGTACCTCGATCACGAGTTCGTCGCCCTCGGTGCGCACGGCGACCCGTACGGGCGACCCGCCGTGCTTGAGCGCGTTGCCGATCAGATTCGCCATGATCACATCGAGCCTGCGCGGATCGAGCCGCGCCATGATGCCCCGTTCCGCGTCCAGATCCACCGCGTCCAGCCAGGCGCGCAGATCGATGCAGGCGGTGACCTGGTCGGCGACATCGACGTCGTCGAGGACGAGCCGCGCCGTGCCGGCGTCGAAGCGGGTGACCTCCATCAGGTTCTCCACCAGGACGTTGAGCCTGCGGGTCTCGCTCACCACCAGCGTCACGGCGGGCGCGATCATCGGGTCGAGGGTGTCTGCCTCGTCCTCCAGGATCTCCGTCACCGCGGTCAGCGCGGTCAGCGGCGTACGCAGTTCGTGCGACATGTCGGCGACGAAGCGGCGGCTCGACTCCTCCCGCGCGCTCATGTCGGCGACCTTCTTCTGGAGCGACTCGGCGGCCCGGTTGAACGTCCGTGACAGATCGGCCAGTTCGTCCGTCCCTGTCACCCGCAGCCGGATGCCGAGCCGGCCCTCGCCGAGCAGCCGCGCCGCCTCGCCGAGCCGGCGTACGGGCTTCAGTACGGTGGTCGCCGCCGCCTGCGCGAGCAGCGCCGAGCCGATGAGCGCCAGGAAGGTCGCGATCCCCAGCGACCAGGCCAGCGAGGTGAGATCCGCGCGCTCCTGGTCGAGCGACTTGAAGACGTAGCCGGTGGGGCCGCCGCCGATGATCCGCGTACCGCCGACCAGATAGGGCGTGCCGTCGCGCTCCACGCGCTGCCAGAACAGGTGGTACGGGAATTTGTTGCCGCCGGTCACCGGCTGTCGCTCGTTCACCGCTTTCCGCAACGACTCCGGCACGTCGTTCAGCGTGAAGGTGCCCGGGTCGGAGGCGCCGACGATCGGCTTGCCCTTGGCCCGCTCGCCGAGCAGCAGCACCGAGTAACCGCTGTTCTTTCCGGCCGCCATCTGCTCGGCGGTGACCTGGAGATCGCTCTGGAGCGGCTTCAGCGGGAGCTGGGCGGCACGGTTCTGCATCTCCTGCTGGAAGTCGCTCAGCGCCGCGTTCTGCGTCCTGGTGAGCACGGCCTCGCGGTTGAGCCAGTACGCGATCCCCGACGCGGAGACGGCGGCGATGAGCGCGACAGCTCCGAATACGACAACGAGCCGCAGCCGCAGGCTCGTCCAGCGCAACCGCGCCAGGACCGCCTTCTTCGCCCTGCCGCCGGCCGGCCCGTCGGGCCCGTCGGATCCGTCGTAGCTGTCGTGGTGGCCGCGGGTGTCGTGGTTGCCGCTGGGAGTGCCGTGGGTCCCGCCGGGGGTTTCCCCGCCCGTACGGTTCGCTTCCGCCGAACCGGCCGAACCGGCCGAACCGGCCGATCCGGCCGGTCCCGTCGATCCCGTCGATCCGTCCTCCGGCCCGCCCGTCGCGGGTACGTCGCTCACGAAGGCGCGTCCAGCCGGTAGCCCACGCCCCGTACCGTACGGATCAGGGTCGGTGAGGACGGTACGTCCTCCACCTTCGCCCGCAGGCGCTGCACACACGCGTCCACCAGGCGCGAGTCGCCCAGGTAGTCGTGCTCCCAGACGAGCCGCAGGAGCTGCTGCCGCGACAGGGCCTGCCCCGGCCGCCGGCTCAGCTCCAGCAGCAGCCGCAGCTCGGTCGGGGTGAGCTGGAGATCCTCGCCGTTCTTGGTGACCGTCATCGCCGAGCGGTCGATCACCAGGCTCCCGAAGGTCGCCGAGTCGGTCGACTCGCGTTCGCCGCGCCGCAGCACCGCGCGGATCCGGGCGTCAAGCACCCGGCCCTGTACGGGTTTCACCACGTAGTCGTCGGCGCCCGACTCCAGGCCGACCACCACATCGATGTCGTCACTTCGGGCGGTCAGCAGAATGATCGGCAACTGATCGGTGCGCCTGATCCGCCGGCACACCTCGAAACCGTCAATTCCGGGCAGCATCACATCCAGCACGATCAGGTCCGGTCGCTGCTCACGGAGCAGTTTCAGGCCGTCCTCTCCCGTCGCCGCGGTGGCCACCCGGTGGCCCTGGCGTGACAAAGAGAGTTCGAGGGCCGTGCGGATGGCGTCGTCGTCCTCGATCAGCAGCAGGAAAGGCACAGGGGTCATTCTGACTCATGGGGGGACCGGAGTTCGACAGTTGGGGCGCTCCCACACATCCGCCACAACTTTCGCCGTATGCGCCCAGGCTGCCAAGTGCCCCTGTGACAGGCCTGTGACAGTCGACGGACAGCGTGATGAAACTGCCCGTGCAAGCTTTTCGGCATACGGCAAGAACCAGACTCCAATCGACGGGGGGCGCGGGATGAACGCACTGCACGGAACCACCTCAAGCGCAGTTGTCACGCGTCTGCACGACGTCCTGCGGAGCAACGAGAAGTCCGGCGCCGTGAACGGGCGGGGGTGCGTTCGTGGCGCCGGGCGTCAGCAGAGGCCGTCGTACGTGACGGTCGTTGACGCGAACCAGCCGCTGGACCGCACGGTGAGCCAGCCGGCGGAGCAGCCGGTGGACCAGCCGGCGAAGGCGCCCGGCGCCTCGGACGCCGAGACGGCGTTCACCGCGTACGTCCAGGAGCGCCGCGCCTCCCTCTACGCCACCGCCTACCACCTGACCGGCGACCGGTACGAGGCCGAGGACCTGCTCCAGAGCGCGCTCTTCTCGACCTACCGCGCATGGGACCGGATCAGCGACAAGGCGGCGGTCGGCGGCTATCTGCGCCGCACGATGACCAACCTGCACATCAGCGCCTGGCGCAGGCGCAAGCTCAACGAGTACCCGACGGAGGAGCTGCCGGAGACGGTCGGCGACACCGACGCGATGCGCGGCACCGAACTGCGCACCGTGCTCTGGCAGGCGCTCGCCCGGATCCCCGAGCTCCAGCGGACGATGCTCGTCCTGCGCTACTACGAGGGCCGCACCGATCCGGAGATCGCGGAGATCCTCGACATCAGCGTCGGCACGGTCAAGTCGAGCATCTGGCGGTCACTGCGCCGGCTGCGCGACGACGAGGTCCTGAGCTTCGGCCGTGACGAGGAAGCGTCCTTCGGCGAGTTGGTGGCCTGAAGGCTGAAAGACCCGCTGTCTCGGGGGAGACAGCGGCACGCGTGGGGGGCACGGGGGAGACGAGCAGCACCGGACGGACAGGTCGGGGAGGCCTGATGTCCGGTGCTGCTTGTTCTGCTGCTTATTTCACGTCACGTCACGTCACGTCACGTCACGTCACGTCGCGTCACTTCACTGCACGTCACTTCACGTACGGGTGGCGGGCGCGGCCTCTTCGGCCGGCGCGGGAACGGCCGTACGCGCTCCCGCGTACCGTCCCGCTGCGGCGGCGATCCGGCCGAGCGCCTCGTCCCTGGCGCAGGGGTACGCGCCCAGCGCGCGCTGGCGCGCGACGATCGAGCGCTCGGTGCGCATCAGCCGTAGTCCGCGCCGGAGCAGGAACGGTATGGACTTGCGCCCCTCGCGCAGATCCCGCAGGAGCCGCCGCCTGAACGTCGTCGAAGGACGGCCCCGCAGGCACAGCGCGTCGGCCAGCAGGCCGAGTTCCCGGCAGCGGGCCACGATGTCGGCGGCGAAGATGCCCTCGGCGACGAACACCGGCGCCTGTCCGACGGCGAGCGCCTCCGTGTCCACGCGCGAGCTGGTGGCGATGGAGTAGACGGGGACGGTCGTGGCGCCCGTACGGCACAGCTCGGCGACCGCCCCGACGGCGGCCTCGGCGTCCCAGGACAGCGGCGAGTCCCAGTCGATGTCCGGGCTGCCGGCCACGAGCGGCAGCGTCGGGTCGTCGCCCTCCTTGTAGAAGTCGTCGAGACGCAGCACGGGCAGGCCCGTACGGGCGGCGAGGGACGATTTTCCGGAGCCGGAGGGACCGGCCAGCAGCACGACCTGGGGCGTGTTCGGTTGGGGGCTCACGGGACACCAGTCTGAGGCATGCGGCCGGGCAGGGGACCCCCGGGGATGATTCAGATGAATTGTTGGTATCGAGCGGGCGCTCTCAACTACTCTGTGTGCCGTTACGGTTACGATTCGACTTCCTCAAGGCGGGAACCCCCATGGCACGTCACGCAGCCTCCCCCTCCCAGCGCCGGCCCCTGCTGCGCGCCGGACTGACCCTCACGGCAGCGGGCGCGGTCCTCGGCCTGGCGGGCGCCTCGGCCCAGGCGGCGCAGTCGGCGGCGCCCGCTTCGCTCTCGGACATCGACACCCCGCTGCCCGGAGCGGGCACGGCGGCGGCGCAGGGCCTCGCGAGCGCGGCGAAGTACGGGCTCTCCGGCGTGGTGAGCCCGGTCGCGAACCTCAAGCTGGACCCGCTGGCGGGCACGGGCGTGGACCCGCTGGACAATGTGGTGGGCACGCAGATCGCCGACTTCCAGCCGCTGAACACGGGACCGCTGACGGACCCGATCACGAACGGCGCTTCGCTCTCCGACCTCCCGGTGATCGGCCAGGCGACGCGGCTGCTGACGGGCTGACGCGTGAGGGGGGCCGCGTCAAGCGGTCCGGCCGAGTTGGAGCACCGCGACCTGGATGTGCGTTTCGCGGATCTCGTAGAGAGGCCAATAGCGGCCCGAGTGCATGCGGCCGAGATCGGTTGATTTCGCCGCTTCGAGGGCAAGCGTCTCCCATAAGACTTCGTAGCTCATGCCTCGGATTCCAGACCGAGGAGACGCAGGGCACCGAAGTTGGCGCGCGCCTCAGTCATGGTGTTGGTGTCAGTCATGTACACCACTGTGCTGTTCTGTCTGGTACTGGACACTGGAATGGCCCCCGCTTCGCCCGGAAGAGCGTGCGCAGGGGCCATTCCAGTGCGGTCTCAGTACCCAGACCCCGACGCGCCCAGGCTGCCCGTCGGGTGCCAGACCGTCTTCGTCTCCAGGAACGCCGTCAGGCGGTACGTGCCCGGGTCTGCCGTCCAGTCAGGCGCGGGAACGGCCGGGCGCAGTACGCGCTTCAGGTTGTCCGCCGCCGCGATCTCCAGCTCCTTCGCGAGGATCTCGTCCGCGCCCGCCAGGTCGATCGCGTTGACGTCCTGGTGCGCGGCCAGCGGCGCCGCGATCTCGCCCGTACGGCCCGAGAGGATGTTGACCACCCCGCCCGGCACGTCCGACGTCGCCAGCACCTCGCCCAGCGTCAGCGCCGGCAGCGGTGACTTCTCGCTCGCGACGACCACCGCCGTACTGCCCGTGGCGATCACCGGTGCCAGTACCGAGACCAGCCCGAGCAGCGACGAGTCCTGCGGCGCGAGGACCGTGACGACTCCGGTCGGCTCAGGGGTGGACAGGTTGAAGAAGGGCCCGGCGACCGGGTTCGCCCCGCCCGCCACCTGGCCGATCTTGTCGGTCCAGCCCGCGTACCAGACCCACCGGTCGATCGCCGCCTCGACGACCAGTGCCGCCTTCGACTTCGACAGGCCCTCGGCGTCGGCGACTTCGCGTACGAACTGCTCCCGGCGGCCCTCCAGCATCTCGGCGACGCGGTACAGCACCTGGCCCCTGTTGTACGCGGTCGCGCCCGACCAGCCGCCGAACGCCTTGCGCGCGGCGACAACCGCGTCCCGCGCGTCCTTGCGGGACGACTGCGGGGCGTTGCCCAGCCAGCGGCCCTTGGAGTCCGTCACCTCGTACACCCGGCCGCTCTCGCTGCGGGGGAACTTGCCCCCGACGTACAGCTTGTAGGTCTTGAACACACTCAGTCGCTCAGACATCCAGGTACCCCTCAAGGCCGTGGCGGCCGCCCTCGCGGCCGTAACCCGACTCCTTGTAGCCGCCGAAGGGCGAGGACGGGTCGAACTTGTTGAACGTGTTGGCCCAGACGACACCCGCCCGGAGCTTGTTCGCGACAGCGAGGATGCGGGAGCCCTTCTCCGTCCAGATGCCCGCCGACAGGCCGTACTGGCTGTTGTTGGCCTTCGCCACCGCTTCGTCGGGCGTACGGAACGTCAGCACCGAGAGCACCGGGCCGAAGATCTCGTCGCGCGCGATGGTGTGCGCCTGGGTGACGTTCAGGAAGAGCGTCGGCGCGAACCAGTAGCCCGACGACGGCAGTTCGCACGCGGGCGACCAGCGCTCGGCGCCCTCCGCCTCGCCGGTCCGCGCCAACGCCTCGATACGGGCGAGCTGTTCGGCGGAGTTGATGGCGCCGAGGTCGGTGTTCTTGTCCAGCGGGTCGCCGATCCGCAGCGTGGCGAGGCGGCGCTTGAGCGCGTCGAGCACCTCGTCCTGGACCGACTCCTGGACGAGCAGCCGCGTACCGGCGCAGCAGACCTGGCCCTGGTTGAAGAAGACGCCGTTGACGATCCCCTCGACCGCCTGGTCGACGGGCGCGTCGTCGAAGACGATGTTGGCGCCCTTGCCGCCGAGTTCGAGCGTGGCCTTCTTGCCCGTACCGGCGATCTGCCGCGCGATCGCCTTGCCGACGGCGGTCGATCCGGTGAAGGCGACCTTGTTGACGTCCGGGTGCTCGACGAGTGCGGCGCCCGCCGCCCCGTCGCCGGTGACGATGTTCACCACGCCCTTGGGCAGCCCCGCCTGGCGGCAGATGTCGGCGAAGAACAGCGCGCTGAGCGGAGTGGTCTCGGCGGGCTTCAGCACGACGGTGTTGCCGGTGGCGAGCGCCGGGGCGATCTTCCACGCGAGCATCAGCAGCGGGAAGTTCCAGGGGATGATCTGCCCGGCGACGCCGAGCGGACGCGGGTCGCTGCCGTACCCCGCGTGGCCGAGCTTGTCGGCCCAGCCCGCGTAGTAGAAGAAGTGCGCGGCGACCAGCGGGAGGTCGAAGTCCCGGGTCTCCTTGATCGGCTTGCCGTTGTCGAGCGTCTCCAGCACGGCCAGTTCGCGCGAGCGCTCCTGGATGATCCGCGCGATCCGGAACAGGTACTTGGCGCGCTCGGCGCCGGGCAGCGCCGACCACTTCTCGAAGGCCCGGCGCGCCGCCTTCACGGCCCGGTCGACGTCCTCCGTACCGCCCTGCGCGACCTCCGACAGGACCTCTTCCGACGCCGGGCTCACGGTCTTGAAGACCTTGCCGTCCGCCGCTTCGGCGAACTCGCCGTCGATGAACAGGCCGTAGCTCGGCGCGATGTCGACAACCGCCCGGGACTCCGGGGCCGGTGCGTACTCGAATGCCATGATCAGTCCACCGTCACGTAGTCGGGGCCGGAGTACCGGCCGGTGGCCAGCTTCTGGCGCTGCATCAGCAGGTCGTTCAGCAGGCTGGACGCTCCGAAGCGGAACCAGTGGCTGTCCAGCCAGTCCTCGCCCGCCGTCTCGTTGACCAGCACCAGGAACTTGACCGCGTCCTTGGACGTACGGATGCCACCGGCCGGCTTCACGCCGACCTGCGTACCGGTCTGCGCCCGGAAGTCGCGCACGGCCTCCAGCATCAACAGGGTGTTCGCCGGAGTGGCGTTGACCCCGACCTTGCCGGTCGACGTCTTGATGAAGTCGGC
The DNA here is from genome assembly GCF_000818195.1 of Streptomyces sp. 150FB. Lineage (GTDB taxonomy): Bacteria > Actinomycetota > Actinomycetes > Streptomycetales > Streptomycetaceae > Streptomyces. Next base: position 6,015,082 of record NZ_JTHL01000001.1, read on the forward strand.
GCCCGCGATCATGCCGAGCCAGGAGGCGCGGCGGATGTTGTCGTACGTGGACAGCTCGCCGGTCTCGAAGATGACCTTCAGCCGGGCGCCGCCCGCCGCGTCCTTCACGGCGCGGATCTCCTCGTACACCTTCAGGTAGTGGCCCGCGAGGAACGCGCCCCTGTCGATGACCATGTCGATCTCGTCCGCACCGGCGGCGACGGCGTCGCGTACGTCGGCGAGCTTCACCGCGAGGGAGGCGCGCCCGGCGGGGAACGCGGTCGCGACGGACGCGACCTTGACGTCCGTACCGGCCAGCGCGGTCACCGCCGTCTCCGCCATGTCCGAGTACACACAGACGGCGGCGGTGGCGGGAGCGGAACGGTCGGTCGGATCGGGGCGGACCGCCTTGGCGGCGAGAGCGCGGACCTTGCCGGGGGTGTCGGCGCCTTCGAGCGTCGTCAGGTCGATCATCGAGATGGCGAGATCGATGGCGTACGCCTTGGCCGTGGTCTTGATGGAACGGGTCCCGAGCGACGCGGCGCGCGCCTCCAGGCCCACGGCGTCCACGCCGGGGAGCCCATGGAGGTATCGGCGCAGTGTGCTGTCGGACGCGGTCACGTCAGCGAGTGCGGGTGCGGTGGTGGACATGGTCACCAGGGGAGCATATCTACGCGCGTAGCGGAACGTCCAGTCCCCGTCCCTCACCCGCCGGGCCCGGTTCCGGGGCGGATGCGGCAGAATCGTACCCATGACCAGTCCCGATCAGCCCGCCGAGTCGACCTTCGCCGACCGCGCCTTCCGGTCGTCCCCGGGGATCGCGAGCGGCGTGCTGCTGCTCCTGCTCGCCCTCTGGCTCGGCGGCGACGCGTTGATCGCGGGCGGCGGCCGCACGCCCTGGCTGGCACTCGCCGGGCTGCTGCTCTCCGTACCGCTGATCGTCGCCTTCACCCTGCGCCCCGCGGTCTTCGCGGGCGCCGACAAGCTGCGGATCAGGAACCCGTTCCGGCTGATCACCCTGCCGTGGGCCGTGGTCACCAGCGTGCGCGCCGGCTACTCGACCGAGGTGACGACGGAGGGCGGCAAGCGCTACCAGATGTGGGCGGTCCCGGTCTCGCTGCGCCAACGCAAGCGCGTCTCCCGCCGCCAGGCCCGCAGCTCGGTGGACGACCCGCACGGCAGGACCTCGGTGAGCGCGGACGTCACCGACTCGGCGGCACGGATGGCCGTGGCGGACCAGACGGTCGCGGACCTACGAGAACTGGCCGAACAGGCGGCGACCAGCCCTGGCGCGCAGGGTGAGCCGGAGGTCCGCTGGGCGTACGAGGTGCTCGCCCCGGCGGCGGCGGGCCTGATCGTCCTGCTCATCCTGCTGATCACTGGTTGACGGGGGTCGTTGTCGCCGCGTTGTGCCTCGCGGCGGGCGGCCGTGGTCTTGGCGGTGCGGTGGTTGCGGCCGGGTCTTGGTTGCGGTCGCGGTTTCGGTGCCGGGCGCCGGGGCCTCCGGAGGCACATGTCCGGACGTGTGATTTACGGCGTCGTGACCCCGGAACGTGTTGCTTGAGGCGGTCGTGCGCCACAAATCTCACGTTAGCGTCCGGACACGTACCTCCTGCGACCCCGTCACCCTCCGTCGCAGTCGGCAGACCCGTAACGCCGCGCCCGGGGCGGTCAGCGCGGCGTTCCCGCAGGTGAAGGGGGGCGCGCAGGGGTGGTGTCCGGGATACTAAAGCGTGATTTGCGGCGCACGACCGCGTTCACCTGGCGACCGCGGTGACGGCGCCGTAAATCGTGCCATCCCGGATGCCACCCCGGAGCGGCCCCCGTCAACAACCGCAACCCACGCCGGTGACCCCGGACCCGTCCGCGAAACGAACCCGGTGGCACCGAACGGCCAGACCACGACCGCCCGCCGCGAGGCGCACCGCCGCGAGGCGACCGGCCGGGAGGCTCAAAGACCCGCCGCCTCCGCCACGTCCATCCTCAGCGTCGCCAGAACCTCCGCCCCCCGCTTCCGCGCCGTCCCCAGTTCGTCCAGGGACGCCACCGGGACCACGACCTCCAGGTAGCACTTCAGCTTGGGCTCGGTGCCGCTGGGGCGGACGATCACCCGGGCCTCGTACGCGCCCTCCAGGCGATACCGCAGCCCGTCCGTCGGCGGGAGCGTGGCCGTGCCGCGCGTCAGGTCCTCCGCCGAGGCGACCCGCAGCCCCGCCAGCTCCACCGGTGGCCCCTCGCGGAGCCTCCGCATCGCGTCCGAGATCAGCGACAGGTCCTTCACCCGCACCGAGAGCTGGTCCGTCGCGTGCAGCCCGTGCGTCAGCGCGAGGTCGTCCAGTACGTCGGTGAGCGTCCGGCCCTCGGCCTTGAGCCCCGACGCCAGCTCCGCCACCAGCAGCGCGGCCGTGATGCCGTCCTTGTCGCGTACGCCGCCGGGGTCGACGCAGTAGCCGAGCGCCTCCTCGTACCCGTACCGGAGCCCCTCCACGCGGGCGATCCACTTGAAGCCGGTCAGCGTCTCCTCGTACCCGAGGCCCGCGCGCTCCGCGATCCGGCCGAGCAGGGACGAGGAGACGATCGACTCGGCCAGCACACCCGTGGCGCCCTTGGCGACGAGGTGCGCCGCCAGCAGCGCGCCGACCTCGTCACCGCTGAGCATCCGCCAGCCGGGGCCGCCGGGCGCGGGGTCCGGCACAGCGACCGCGCAGCGGTCCGCGTCCGGGTCGTTCGCGATGATCAGGTCGGGCTGTACGCGCCGGGCGGTCGCGAAGGCCAGGTCCATCGCGCCCGGTTCCTCGGGGTTGGGGAACGCGACGGTGGGGAACGCCGGGTCGGGCTCGGCCTGTTCGGGGACCAGGACCGGCGCGGGAAAACCCGCGCGGGCGAACGCGGCGGTGAACGTCTCCGTACCGACGCCGTGCAGGGCCGTGTGGACGACGCGCGCGGTCCTCGGCGTCCCGGCCGTCAGCGCCGCGTCCGTACGCTCCAGGTAGGCCGCCAGGATGTCGTCGCCCAGGGTCTGCCAGCCGTCGCCGGGGCGCGGTACGGAGGCGAGCGGTCCGACCGCGTCGATCTCCGCCGCGATCTCGCCGTCGGCGGGCGGCACGATCTGGGAGCCGTCGCCGAGGTAGACCTTGTAGCCGTTGTCCCGGGGCGGGTTGTGGCTCGCCGTGACCTCGACGCCCGCGACGGCGCCGAGGTGCCGTACGGCGAAGGCGAGTACGGGCGTGGGCAGCGGCCGGGGCAGCACGGCGGCGCGCAGCCCCGCGCCGGTCATCACGGCCGCCGTGTCGAGGGCGAAGTCGGTGGACTTGTAGCGGGCGTCGTACCCGATGACGACCAGTCCGTCACCCTGCCCGCGCGCCTTCAGATACGCGGCGAGCCCGGCGGCCGCCCTGATCACCACGGTGCGGTTCATCCGCATCGGCCCGGCCCCCAGCTCGCCGCGCAGCCCGGCGGTGCCGAACTGGAGCGTGCCGGAGAAGCGTTCGGCCAGGGCGTCGAGGTCCCCGGCGTCGATCAGCGCGCCCAGCTCAGCGCGGGTGTCGCTGTCCGGGTCCTCGTCGAGCCAGGCCCTGGCGCGGGTCACGATGTCCTGCTGCACGCTGTACACGCCTCCTTGCGCCCCGAACGGGCACCACTGACGGTGTTGCGGCCGGGGCGCGGACGGCCGCTGCCGCCGGAGCCCGGGCCTGAAGTCATTCCCGGCTCAGATGCGCTCAAGCACCCGGGCGAGCAGCGCGCCCATCTGGGTCGCCGAGTCGCGGCCGGCCCGGAGGACCTCTTCGTGGTTGAGGGGCTCACCGGTCAGCCCCGCGGCCAGGTTGGTGACGAGCGAGATGCCGAGCACCTCGGCGCCCGCCTCGCGCGCCGCGATGGCCTCCAGGACGGTCGACATCCCGACCAGGTCACCGCCCAGCACCCGGACCATGTTGATCTCGGCCGGGGTCTCGTAGTGCGGTCCCGGGAACTGGACGTACACGCCCTCTTCGAGAGCCGGGTCGATCTCTTTACAGAGGGCGCGCAGCCGGGGCGAGTACACATCCGTCAGGTCGATGAAGTTCGCGCCGATGATCGGCGAGACCGCGGTCAGATTGATGTGGTCGCTGATCAGCACCGGCTGCCCCGGGCGCATCCCCTCGCGCACCCCGCCGCAGCCGTTGGTCAGCACGACGGTCTTGCACCCGGCGGCGACCGCCGTACGGACACCGTGCGCGACGGTGGCGACGCCCCGGCCCTCGTAGTAGTGCGTACGGCCGAGGAAGACCAGCGCGCGTTTCTCGGCGATCCGGTACGAGCGGATGCTGCCGCCGTGGCCCTCCACGGCCGGTGCCGGGAACCCGGGCAGGTCGGTGACCGGGAACTCCGCCTCGGGGACGCCGAGCGCGTCGACGGCGGGTCCCCACCCGGAGCCCATCACAAGGGCGACGTCATGGGTCTCGGCGCCGGTCAGCTCCCGCAGGCGCGCGGCGGCGGCGTCAGCGGTGGCGAGGGGGTCGGCGGGTCCGTCGGCGAAAGCCGGGATAACAGATGCGTTCACGCGGATGAGGGTAGCCGGTCATTCCCTACGCGCGTAGATGATGCTCACACGGTCTTCGGATCGTTGTGTTGTCGTTTCCGACGAGGGGTCCGGCAAAGGCCCGCAAAGCCGCATGAAGGGGTCGGCCGCCGCCGTGCTCCGCACGCCCTCAGCAGGGGCGTTTGCGCAGCTCCATCACGTAGTCGTGGGGTGCGCCCGCCGAATCGGCGGCGTCGGCCAGCTCGCCCAGGTAGCGGGCGGAGGGCAGGCCGCCCTCGTAACCGTTCAGGACGTACAGCCAGGCCGGCTCCTCGCCGTCCAGGGTGTCCACCCGGACCCGCATCCGCCGGTAGATGTCGAGGCCGACACCCTCCCAGCGGTCCATCGAGTCCTCGTCCATCGGCGCGATGTCGTACAGCGCGACGAAGATCTGTGAGCGCGGCGCCTCCACGATCGTGGCCAGCGCCCCCTCCCAGCCCATCTGCTCCCCACCGAAGGTGAGCCGCCAGCCGTTGAGCCAGCCGGTGCCGCGCAGCGGAGAGTGCGGGGCGCGGCGGGACATCAGCCGCGCGTCGAGGTTGCCGGCGTACGCGGCGTAGAGCGACATGGGGACGAGGGTACGGGAGGTACGACCGTGACCGCCGGTGGCCCGGGCGGACGCCGGGACCCGGCGCCTCGCGGACCCTCGTACGGGTGCTCCCAGGACCCGGCGCGAGGCAACTTGGCGCGTGCGGGACAATGGAGTACGTACTGCACCTCCCGGGGGACAGCCCCGGACCCCCGGCCGGGGTGACAGCGGGGCCGGGTAAACAATGCTGAGGCGGATTTTTTCGTGACCCGGATCGTGATCATCGGCGGCGGCCCCGGCGGCTATGAGGCGGCCCTCGTGGGGGCCCAGCTCGGCGCGGAGGTGACCGTCGTCGACTGCGACGGACTCGGTGGCGCCTCCGTGCTCACCGACTGCGTGCCGTCCAAGACGCTCATCGCGACAGCCGAGGTGATGACGTCCTTCGACTCCTCGTACGAGGAACTCGGCATCATCGTCGCCGACGACACCCCGCCGCTGGAGCAGGCGGCCCGGGTCGTGGGCGTCGACCTCGGCAAGGTCAACCGCCGGGTGAAGCGCCTCGCGCTCGCCCAGTCCCACGACATCACCGCCTCCGTCACCCGGGCGGGCGCGCGTGTCATGCGCGGCCGTGGCCGGCTCGACGGCCGGCAGGCGATGGACGGCTCGCGCCAGGTCGTCGTGACCGCGGCCGACGGCAGCCAGGAGTCGCTCACCGCCGACGCCGTACTGATCGCCACCGGCGCCCACCCCCGCGAGATCCCGGACGCCAAGCCGGACGGCGAGCGGATCCTCAACTGGACCCAGGTGTACGACCTCGACGAGCTGCCCGAGGAACTCATCGTGGTCGGCTCGGGCGTCACCGGCGCCGAGTTCGCCGGCGCCTACCAGGCGCTCGGCTCGCGCGTCACCCTCGTGTCGTCACGCGATCGTGTACTTCCCGGCGAGGACCCCGACGCCGCCGCCGTCCTGGAGGACGTGTTCCGGCGCCGGGGCATGAACGTGATGTCCCGCTCCCGCGCCGAGTCGGCCAAACGGGTGGACGACCGGGTCGAGGTCACTCTCTCCGACGGCCGGGTCATCACCGGCACGCACTGCCTGATGGCGGTCGGAGCCATCGCGAACACCGCGAACATGGGCCTGGAGGAGGCCGGCGTCCTGGTCAAGGACTCCGGCCACATCAAGACCGACCGGGTCTCCCGTACGTCGGCGCCCGGCGTCTACGCGGCCGGCGACGTCACCGGCATCTTCGCCCTCGCCTCCGTCGCCGCGATGCAGGGCCGGATCGCCATGTACCACTTCCTGGGCGACGCCGTGGCCCCCCTCAACCTCAAGACTGTCTCGTCGAACGTCTTCACCGACCCGGAGATCGCCACCGTCGGCTACAGCCAGGCCGACGTCGACAGCGGCAAGATCGACGCCCGTGGCGTCAAGCTGCCACTGCTGCGCAATCCGCGCGCCAAGATGCAGGGCATCCGCGACGGCTTCGTCAAGATCTTCGCCCGTCCGGGCACCGGAATCGTCGTCGGCGGGGTGGTCGTCGCGCCGCGTGCGAGTGAACTCATTCACCCCATCTCGCTGGCCGTCGACAACAATCTGACGGTGGAACAGATCGCCAACGCCTTCACGGTGTATCCCTCGCTGTCCGGCTCGATCGCCGAAGTGGCACGGCAGTTGCACACCCGCAAGACGGCGGAGGAGAGCTGACGCGAGGCAGACCGATCACCCCATACCACTCGGAGCGCTCTTCCGAGTGCAACTTCCGTTTTCCGGCGTAAACTGCTGAGACCGGACGGTCATTGGGGTTACTGTCAGTTTCGTGTTCGCTGCAGAACGTCGCCAATTGATCCTCGAAATGGTGCGCGCCAACGGGGCCGTGTCGCTCCGTGAGCTCGCCCGCGTCGTCCAGACCTCCGAAGTGACCGTACGACGGGACGTGCGGGCACTGGAGGCCGAAGGACTCCTCGACCGCCGGCACGGCGGTGCGGTACTGCCGGGCGGATTCACGCGAGAATCCGGCTTTCCGCAAAAGTCCCATCTCGCAACGGCGGAGAAGACGGCCATTGCCGACCTGGCGGCGAGCCTCGTCGACGAGGGCGAAGCCATCGTCGTCGGCGCCGGCACCACCACGCAGGAGCTGGCCCGGCGGCTCGCGCGTATCCCGGGCCTGACCGTCGTCACCAACTCGCTGCTGGTCGCCCAGGCGCTGGCGCACGCCAACCGCGTCGAAGTCGTCATGACGGGCGGCACGCTGCGCGGCTCGAACTACGCGCTGGTCGGCTCGGGAGCCGAGCAGTCCCTCCAGGGCCTGCGGGTCACCCGGGCGTTCATCTCGGGGAGCGGACTGACCGCCGAACGCGGCCTGTCCACCTCCAACATGCTCTCGGCGAGCGTGGACCGGGCACTGGTCCAGTCGGCGGCGGAGGTGGTCGTGCTGGCCGACCACACCAAGCTCGGGACCGACACGATGTTCCAGACGGTGCCGACCGATCTGATCAGCCGCCTGGTGACGGACGAGCCCCCGGCGAACGACGAGCGCGCAGTGACGCAGCTCCAGGCGCTGGCGGACCAGGGGGTGCAGATCACGGTCGCGGGCGTGGGCGCGGGGGGCGCCGGAGGTACGGGGAGTGCGGGCGGCACCTCGAGCGGCGAGGGGCGCCAGCCCCGCCGCGACGTACCGCTGCCGGGCCAACGCCGCACCACGGGCCCGGGCGGCGGGGCGCCCCACTTGCGGAGCGCGTCGACCTCGACGACGGCATCGGCGGCGCCGACGGACCAACAGAGCGACAGGGCGCGGGTCGCGGACCTACGCCGCCGTTGACAGTCGCCT
>NZ_JTHL01000001.1:6023823-6028097 GCF_000818195.1 Streptomyces sp. 150FB
CGTGTTGCCTGAGGCGGTCGTCCGCCGCAAATCACGCTTTAGTATCCCGGACACCACCCCTGCGCGCCCCCCTTCACCTGCGGAAACGCCGCGCTCACTGTCCCGGGCGCGGCGTTACGGGTCTTGCCACGGGCCGACGGAGGGTGACGGGGTCGCAGGAGGTACGTGTCCGGACGCTAACGTGAGATTTGTGGCGCATAACCGCCTCGGGCAACACGTCCGCGGTGACGACGCCGTAAATCACACGTCCGGACATGTGCCTCCGGAGGCCCCGGCGCCCGGCACCAGACACACCGGCCGCAACCAAGACCCGGCCGCAACCACCGCACCGCGCCATCACCGCGACCGCAACCCAAAGCCGCGCACCACAACCGCGTCAGCGAATCGCACCGGCCATGCAGGGCCAGACCCACGTCCGCCCGCCGCGAGGCGAAACGCAGCCGCGCGCGGCTAAAACCACGACCCCCAGCCGGAAGGCGCCTAGTCCTTGATTTCGCAGATGGGGGCTCCCGCTGACACCGACGCGCCCACCTCTGCCGCCAGGCCCTTCACCGTGCCCGAGCGGTGCGCGTTCAGGGGCTGTTCCATCTTCATGGCCTCCAGGACGACGATCAGCTCGCCCTCCTTGACCTCCTGGCCCTCCTCCACGGCGACCTTGACGATCGTGCCCTGCATCGGGGACGCCAGAGTGTCGCCCGAGACCGCTGAAGCCGTCTTCTTGGCGGCGCGCCGCTTCGGCTTGGCGCCGGCGGCCAGGCCCGTGCGGGCCAGTGTCATGCCCAGGGACGTCGGGAGGGAGACCTCCAGGCGCTTGCCGCCCACCTCGACCACGATCGTCTCGCGGCCCGCCTCGGTGTCGGCGTCCGCGTCCGAAGGGGCGGCCGGGGCGAAGGGCTTGATGTCGTTGACGAACTCGGTCTCGATCCAGCGGGTGTGCACCGTGAACGGGTCGCTGGTGAAGGCCGGGTCGGTGACGACGGCGCGGTGGAAGGGGATGGCCGTGGCCATGCCCTCCACCTGGAACTCCTCCAGCGCGCGGGAGGCCCGCTGGAGGGCCTGCTCGCGGCTGGCTCCGGTGATGATCAGCTTGGCGAGCAGGGAGTCCCAGGCCGGGCCGATGACGCTGCCGGACTCGACGCCCGCGTCCAGGCGGACGCCGGGGCCGGTGGGCGGGGCGAAGGTCGTGACGGTGCCGGGGGCGGGGAGGAAGCCGCGGCCCGGGTCCTCGCCGTTGATGCGGAACTCGAAGGAGTGACCGCGTACGGCCGGGTCGTCGTAGCCCAGCGCCTCGCCGTCGGCGATGCGGAACATCTCGCGTACGAGGTCGATGCCGGTGACCTCTTCGGAGACGGGGTGCTCCACCTGGAGGCGCGTGTTGACCTCCAGGAAGGAGATCGTGCCGTCGGTGCCGACGAGGAACTCGACGGTGCCCGCGCCGACGTAGCCGGCTTCCTTGAGGATCGCCTTGGAGGCCGCGTACAGCTCGTCGTTCTGAGCCTGGCTCAGGAACGGCGCGGGGGCCTCCTCGACCAGCTTCTGGTGGCGGCGCTGGAGCGAGCAGTCACGGGTCGACACGACGACCACGTTGCCGTGCGAGTCGGCCAGGCACTGCGTCTCGACGTGCCGGGGCTTGTCGAGGTAACGCTCCACGAAGCACTCGCCGCGCCCGAAGGCGGCGACCGCCTCGCGCACCGCGGAGTCGTACAGCTCGGGGATCTCTTCGAGGGTGCGGGCGACCTTCAGGCCGCGTCCGCCGCCGCCGAAGGCGGCCTTGATGGCGACCGGCAGACCGTTCTGCTCGGCGAACGCCACGACCTCGCCGGAGCCGGAGACCGGGTCCGGTGTGCCGGCGACCAGCGGGGCGCCGGCGCGCTGGGCGATGTGCCGGGCGGCGACCTTGTCGCCGAGGTCGCGGATCGCCTGCGGCGGCGGGCCGATCCAGGTCAGATCGGCGTCCAGCACGGCCTGGGCGAACTCCGCGTTCTCCGACAGGAAACCGTAACCGGGGTGGATCGCGTCCGCCCCGGAATCCTTCGCGGCCTGCAGCACCTTGGCCATGTCCAGGTAGCTGGCAGCCGGGGTGTCACCGCCCAGAGCGAACGCCTCGTCGGCCGCGCGGACATGCAGAGCGTCCCGGTCCGGATCGGCGTAGACGGCTACGCTCGCGATTCCGGCATCCCGGCAGGCACGGGCTACGCGGACAGCGATTTCGCCACGGTTGGCGATGAGCACCTTGCGCACGATGACTCCCTCCTTCGGACAGGCTGAGTTTAGGGACCCTCGACACGGTAGTCCGACCCACCCCTGATGGTGAGCTTGCCTACACGGAGCGTGTTCCAAGGCTCGCTCAAGACGCGAAATCCCTTGTGGCACCACGGTACGCCGGGATCCCCCTCCGCACAGTAGCGCTCAGGGGTGGCGTAACTCTCTGTCCAAGTGCCCCGCGCCGGATCCCGTTTTGTTGTGGGGTCCCTACGAAGGGACGGCTCATTCTTTGCCCGTGCGCAGACCCTTGTCCGGGCCTTTACCGGTGAGTAGCGTGCGGTAGGTCGTCCGTACTGTTGGTAACAGTGGGAGTGGGTGGGTCCAGGGGTGGGTGTCGTGGCGCGGAGACCGGTGGCCTGGGTGGCCGCGGTGGTGCTGGTTCTGGAGGCGCTGGGCGTCGTACTCGTCAACGCGCTGCTCGCCGAGGTTGTCGACAACCAGCACATGTCGCTGGCGGGTCTGGCCTCGAACGCGATGTCGCGGGGCGCGTGGGTGCTGGGCGTGCTGGCCGCGGTCTATCTGGTGGTGTGCGGGGTGTTCCTGGTGCGCATGGCGCTGCGGAACCGAGCGCCGGGGCGGGTCGGCCGGATCGTACTGATCAGTTGCGCGGTGGTGCACGGGGTGCTGGGCGCGCTTGCGGTCGGCCTGCTGGGCTGGCTCGCCTTCGTGGCCATGGTCGTGGTGCTGGCGCTGCTGGTGTGGGTGCTGGTGGCGTACGGGACCGGTGAGCCGGAGAGCCGCGCTGTCGCGGCCGCGGAGCCGCCCGCGGTGTCCGCCTGAGCGGCTTCGGAGTGCGGCCGGTCAGGCCCACAAGTCCGTGATGGACACGTCCAGTTGTCCGAGCAGGCGGCGCAGCAGCGGCAGGGACAGGCCGATGACGTTGCCGTGGTTGCCCTCGATCGATTCGACGAACGGAGCCGAGCGCCCGTCCAGGGTGAACGCGCCCGCCACGTGCAGCGGTTCGCCCGAGGCCACGTACGCGGCGACCTCGGCGTCCGTCGGCTCCCCGAAGTTGACCGTGGTCGACGCCGTCGCCGCGGCGCGCCGGCCGGTCGCCGTGTCGATGACGCAGTGGCCGGTCTGGAGGATTCCGGCGCGCCCGCGCATGGACTTCCAGCGGGCGGTGGCCTCTTCGGCGTCGGCGGGCTTGCCGTACGCCACACCGTCCAGTTCGAGTACGGAGTCGCAACCGACGATCAGCGCCCCAGCCGTCTCGGGACGCCCCGCCACGGCGGTGGCCTTGGCCTCGGCGAGGACGAGCGCCAGTTCGGCGGGGGTCGGCGCCGACAGGGCGTCCTCGTCGACACCGCTGACGATCACCTCGGGAGCAAGTCCGGCCTGACGCAGCAGGCCGAGGCGGGCGGGGGATGCGGAGGCGAGGACGAGCCGGCGGCGTTGTTCTGTCATGCGGATCATCGTAGGTCGGTCGGTTGGTTGGTTGGTCGCTGGCGGTGGGAGACGGCCGGATGCCGTTCAGCGGACGCCCAGCACGATCATCGCCAACACCATCGCCAGAGCGAGCACCACGCCGACGCGGCGCACCATGGATTGCGTCTCGCGCAGCTCCTTGGGGGGCTCGTTCTCGGGATCGGACCACAGCATGAGAGCCATTTTCCGACCGATCTGACCGGAAAGCCTGAGTATGGGTACTCAGGCGTTTCCGCCTTGTGCTGTGGTGCGGGGGTGGGGGTGGGGGTGGCTACCTGTGGGGCGTACGGACGTCGCTGGCTGGTTGGTTGGATCGGCGTTCGGGCGTGCGGGCGTAGTGGCTGGTGACCGAGGGGGGTCGGGGTGGGCCGGGACCGAGTTGGTGAGGGTCGGGCCGCCCCTTGATCTTGATTTTCGCGGTTCCGGGGTGGGTGTCAAGGGCGCTCCTGCGTCGCGTCGGCTGCGCCGATTCCGCTCCGCTCCACCCTTGACACCCACCCCTCCACCGCAACTGCAACTTGAGGGGGGCGGCCCCAGGGGGAGACTCCCCGGGGATGCTCGCTTGTTCTGCTGCTTTGCTC
>NZ_JTHL01000001.1:6028122-6033145 GCF_000818195.1 Streptomyces sp. 150FB
CCCGGGGATGCTCGCTTGTTCTGCTGCTTTGCTCCCGGCTGCCACTTGCTTGCCCTGCGGGGCGCGTGCGAATTGTGTGGCAGCGGCCTGTTGTTGAGGCTTCGGTTGCGTCTGCCGGGGCGGGGCGGGGCGGAAGGTGCGGCTACATCTCTTGCTTGGTGCGTGCCGCTTCTAGGGATTCGCCCAGGGTCCACAGCGATACGCTGATCAGGACCAGGTCCTTCAGGAGGAACTGGCCCGGTTTGCCCGACAGGACGGGCAGGGGGCCGGCGAATTCGGTGATGACGCCGGGGGTGGTGAAAAGGAAGCTCAGCGTCCCCAGGAACAGCACGATCGCGATGGCGCTCCCCACGGCGGAGATCCGTGGTGAGAAGGGGCGGATCGCGATGAGTGCGGCGGTGACGATTTCCAGGGTGCCCAGTGTGTCTGCCAGTGCGTCCTGGCTGAAGAAATCGTAGAGCCAATTCATCAGCGGGCTTTCCATGATCAGCGCGTGGCTCTCCATTTTGACGTACTTGCCCGCCCCGATCCAGGCGATCACGATGACGAGTCCGTATCTGCTCGCGAGATGACCGGCGCGGGTGATCAGAGCGGCAGGTATTCTCCTGGGCGCGACGTTGCTCGGAGCGTTCGGCATTCCGTGAAATCCCTTCGGCGTGCAGGTGAATACCGAAGCGAGAGTAGGCGGAGACGAACGCTCCGAGCGGTTTTTTGATCTTCCGTCACATTTACGTAAGCACTAACCGGGCCAGTACGTACGTGCCCACGCGCCCGGCCCCGGCCGCGCCGGCGGGCGGTGGGCGATTCTGGCCGGGGACGACCAGGCGGCCGGGGCCGGCGGTGGGGCCGGTGGGTCGTCCGCCGCTGCCGCGGTGCGTGCCTGGACCACCGCTACGGCGGCGGCCAGCTCTTCTGGGGTCGGGTTTCCCCTTATGACCCTGATCATCGTCCGCTCCCTCCTACAGGGGGATGTTGCCGTGCTTCTTCGGAGGCAGGCTCGCCCGCTTCGTGCGCAACTGGCGCAGCCCCTTCACGATGTGGGCCCGGGTGTCCGCCGGCATGATCACCGCGTCGACGTAGCCGCGCTCCGCCGCCACGTACGGGTTGAGCAGCGCGTCCTCGTACTCCTGGATCAGACCGGCGCGCGCGGTCTCCTGCGCGGCCTCGTCGCCGGCCGCCGCGATCGTGCGGCGGTGCAGGATGTTCACCGCGCCCTGTGCGCCCATCACGGCGATCTGGGCGGTCGGCCAGGCCACGTTGAGGTCGGCGCCGAGGTGCTTGGAGCCCATCACGTCGTACGCGCCGCCGAACGCCTTCCTGGTGATCACGGTGATCAGCGGCACCGTCGCCTCGGCGTACGCGTAGATCAGCTTGGCGCCGCGGCGGATGATGCCGCCGTACTCCTGGTCCACACCCGGCAGGAAGCCCGGCACATCCACGAAGGTCAGCACCGGCACATTGAATGCGTCGCACGTCCGGACGAAACGCGCCGCCTTCTCACTGGCGTTGATGTCCAGACAACCGGCGAACTGCATCGGCTGGTTGGCGACGACGCCGACCGGAAAGCCCTCGACCCGGCCGAAACCGGTGAGGATGTTCGGCGCGAACAGCGCCTGCGTCTCCAGGAATTCACCGTCGTCCAGCACATGCTCGATCGCGGTGTGCATGTCGTACGGCTGGTTCGCCGAGTCGGGGATCAGCGTGTCGAGTTCGCGGTCCTCGTCCGTCGTCTCCAGCAGGGCCTCCTCGGGGAAGGCGGGCGGCTCGGAGAGATTGTTCGACGGGAGGTACGAGAGAAGGGACTTGACGTACTCGACGGCGTCCTTCTCGTCGCCCGCCATATGGTGCGCGACGCCGGACGTCGTGTTGTGCGTACGGGCGCCGCCCAGCTCCTCGAAGCCGACGTCCTCGCCGGTGACCGTCTTGATGACATCGGGTCCCGTGATGAACATGTGCGAGGTCTGGTCGACCATCACCGTGAAGTCGGTGATGGCGGGGGAGTACACCGCCCCGCCGGCACACGGGCCCACGATCAGGCTGATCTGCGGCACCACGCCCGAGGCGTGCACATTGCGGCGGAAGATCTCGGCGAAGAGGCCGAGCGCGGCCACGCCCTCCTGGATGCGGGCGCCGCCGCCGTCGTTGATCCCGATGATGGGGCAGCCCGTCTTCATCGCGAAGTCCATGACCTTGACGATCTTCTCGCCGTAGACCTCGCCGAGCGAGCCGCCGAAGATCGTGAAGTCCTGGGAGTACACGCAGACCGGGCGGCCGTCGACCGTGCCGTAGCCGGTGACCACGCCGTCGCCGTACGGGCGGTTCTTCTCGATCCCGAAATTCGTCGAACGGTGTCTGGCGAACTCGTCCATCTCGACGAACGACCCCTCGTCGAGCAGCAGGCCGATCCGCTCGCGGGCCGTGAGCTTGCCCTTGGCGTGCTGCTTCTCCACAGCGCGCTCCGAGCCGGCGTGCGTGGCTTCATCGATACGGCGCTGTAGATCCGCGATCTTGCCCGCGGTGGTGTGGCTGGACATACGGGGTGCGGCTCCCTGCGGGGTTGCGGGTGCGGGGGACGGGTCTCGGGACGGGTACGGGGTCGGGGTCTCGGGTGCGGCTCGGACGGGTCGGTTGCTACCGACCCGTAGCGTATCGGCGCCTATACCGTTCGGCAGTGCGGTGTTTGACACACCTAGGGTGGCTTGCATGACAGACCCGAACACACCGGCGGGCCCGGGCGGCGGACGCTGGTCCGACCTGGACCGGCCGCCGCTGAACGCGACCGCCCTGCGCCGTGCCCTCGTCAGGCCGGGCAGCCTGTGGACCTCGCTCGATGTCGTCCCCTCGACCGGTTCCACCAACTCCGACCTGGCGGCGCGGGCCGCCGAGGGACTGCCGGAGGGCGCCGTGCTGGTGGCCGAGGAGCAGTCGGAGGGACGCGGCCGGCTCGGCAGGACCTGGTCGGCGCCGGCCCGCTCGGGCATCTTCTTCTCCGTACTCCTCAGACCGGGCCGCGATGTGCCGACGGAGCGCTGGGGGTGGCTGCCGCTGCTCACCGGCGTCGCGCTCGCGACGGCGCTGGCGCGCGCCGCCGGAGTGGACACTTCCCTCAAATGGCCCAACGACCTGCTGGTGTCCGTGGACGGCGAGGAGCGGAAGGCCGGCGGGATCCTCGCCGAACGGTCCGGCGACGACGCGGTGATCGTCGGCATCGGCCTCAACGTCTCCCTCCGGGAGTCCGAGCTGCCCGTACCGACTGCGGGCTCGCTGGCACTGGCCGACGCGGCCTCCCTGGACCGCGACCCGCTGCTGCGGGCCGTGCTCCGCACGCTGGAGCAGTGGTACGGCGACTGGCGCGCGGCCGGCGGCGATCCGGCCGTCTCGGGACTCCAGGAGGCGTACGCGGCGGGCTGCGCGACGCTGGGGCGCCGGGTGCGGGCCGAGCTGCCCGGCGGACGGGAGCTGCTGGGGGAGGCGGTGGCGATCGACGGGGACGGGCGGCTGGTGCTGGCCACGGAGGACGGCGTGCAGATGCCGGTCTCGGCCGGGGACATCGTGCATCTGCGGGTGGCGGAGGCCTGAGGTTCTGGCGGGCATCGGCGCGGGGCGTATGCCGGTGGTACGTCCCGCCCGGTGCCCGCCGCGTGCGCGCCGGGCGTACCCCGGGTGTCCGCCGTACGTCCCGCCGGGGGGCGCCCCGACCCGAGCGCGCCGGGACCAAGAGGGCGAACCGCGACGTGAGCCAGGGCACACCTGCCGTATCGTTGAGCCGGATCGACCCCAGATCGGCAGATCGGCAGGAGCAGTGCGCAGGGAACGGGCAGGAGGCGGCGTGTGACCGTCGACGACACGACTTCCGGCGCGGACGACCCGCGACCGCCGTCGGACTCCTCGGGCCACCCCAACCCGCACCACGCCGTCGACCACACGGCCGAGCCGACCGACAACCCGCTGGCGATCCGCCTGGAGCAGTTGATCCTGGGCGCCGAGCGGCGCTACACGCCGTTCCAGGCCGCCCGCACCGCCGGCGTCTCGATGGATCTCGCCTCCCGCTTCTGGCGCGCCATGGGTTTCGCCGACATCGGGCAGGCGAAGGCGCTCACCGAGGCCGACGTCCTCGCGCTGCGGCGGCTCGCCGGTCTCGTCGAGGCCGGGCTGCTCAGCGAACCGATGGCGATCCAGGTCGCCCGCTCGACGGGGCAGACGACCGCCCGACTGGCCGAGTGGCAGATCGATTCGTTCCTGGAGGGGCTGACGGAGCCGCCCGAGCCGGGAATGACACGTACGGAGGTCACGTACCCGCTGGTGGAGCTGCTCCTGCCGGAGCTGGAGGAGTTCCTCGTGTACGTGTGGCGGCGCCAGCTCGCCGCGGCCACGGGCCGGGTCGTGCAGGCCGCCGACGACGAGGAGATGGTCGACCGGCGTCTCGCCGTCGGCTTCGCCGACCTCGTCGGGTTCACCCGGCTGACCCGGCGGCTGGAGGAGGAGGAGCTGGGCGAGCTGGTCGAGGCGTTCGAGACGACCTCCGCCGACCTCGTCGCCGCGCACGGCGGCCGGCTGATCAAGACCCTCGGAGACGAGGTCCTGTACGCGGCGGACGACGCGGGGACCGCGGCGGAGATCGCGCTGCGGCTGATAGAGACCATGGCGCACGACGAGACGATGCCGGCGCTGCGCGTCGGCATCGCTTTCGGCACGGTCACCACGCGCATGGGCGACGTCTTCGGGACCACGGTGAATCTGGCGAGCCGCCTCACGTCGATAGCGCCCAAGGACACGGTGCTGGTCGACGGCGCGCTCGCCGAGGAGCTGATCCGTACGCGCGAGGCGCCCGGCTCGGAGGCGCAGGCCGCGGAGAGCGCGGCGAAGGCCGAGAAGGAGGGCGAGGAGCCGCCCGCCTACCGCTTCGCGCTCCAGCCGATGTGGCAGCGGCCCGTGCGCGGGCTCGGCATCGTGGAGCCGTGGCTGCTGGCGAGGCGCGCCCAGGGGCGCCCGCAGGGGCGCTGAGCGTCCCAGGCCTGCCCTG
>NZ_JTHL01000001.1:6033170-6035304 GCF_000818195.1 Streptomyces sp. 150FB
CTGGCGAGGCGCGCCCAGGGGCGCCCGCAGGGGCGCTGAGCGTCCCAGGCCTGCCCTGCTGCCCTGCGCCCTTGTGCGGCGGTGCGATGATTCCTGGCGTCGGGTTCACGGGCGTTAACCGGGAGGGCGCATGGGAGAGCAGCGGTTCGGGGAGTTCGTCGTCGTACGGAGGCACGGGCAGAGCGCGGGATCCGGTCCCGGGCCCGTCGCCGAGCTGGTCCTCGACCGGCCGGCGGCGATGAACGCCGTGTCGACGGCCATGGCCACCGCCATCGGCGAGGCGTGCGCGGCGCTGGCCGCCGATCCTTCCGTACGGGTCACCGTGCTGACCTCCACGCATGAACGTGCCTTCTGCGTCGGCGCCGACCTCAAGGAGCGGAACTCCTTCACGGACGCCGAGCTGGTGCGGCAGCGGCCGACCGCGCGGGCCGCGTACACCGGCGTACTGGAGCTGCCGATGCCGACGATCGCCGCCGTGCACGGCTTCGCGCTGGGCGGCGGCTTCGAGCTGGCGCTCGCCTGCGACCTGATTGTCGCCGACCGTACGGCGGTGGTCGGCCTGCCCGAGGTGTCGGTGGGGGTGATCCCCGGGGGTGGCGGTACGCAGTTGCTGCCGCGCCGCGTCGGTGCGGCGCGCGCCGCCGAGTTGATCTTCACGGCGCGGCGGGTGGAGGCCGCCGAGGCGCGTGATCTTGGTCTCGTCGACGACCTGGTGGACGCGGGGGGCGACCGCGAGGCCGCGCTCGCGCTGGCGGACCGTATCGCGGGGAACTCGCCCGTGGGGCTGCGGGCCGCCAAGCGCGCGCTGCGCCTGGGGCACGGCCTGGACCTGCGAGCCGGCCTGGAGGTCGAGGACGCGGCCTGGCGGTCGGTGGCGTTCTCCGGCGACCGGGCCGAGGGGGTCGCGGCCTTCAACGAGAAGCGGAAGCCGGAGTGGCCCGGCGAATGAACGCGGTGGCCCGGCGAATGAGCGCGGCGGAGCGCGATAAGTGCGGCATGAACGCAGCGTGACCGCCTGTCGCTCCAAGTGATCAAACCCTCCCGAAGCGCCCTAAGGTGGGGAGATGGGAGTGGATGGGCGGTTGAGGGCCGTGGTGTCGCTGGCACAGGCGATGGCCTCGGCTCATACGCCGCATGATTCCTGGCTCGCTGCGGCGCACGGCGCGTGCGAGGCGCTCGCCGGGAGCTTCGCCGCGATCTCGCTCTGGGAGCGGGACCGGGGGCGGCTCAGGGTGCTCGTGAACGCGGGGGAGCGGGTCGGCGGGGAGGAGGAGTTCCCCGAGGACGAGTCGTACCCCGTCCACCAGTTCCCCGAGATCGCCGAATTCCTGCACGAGCGGTGGGCGGGCGGCGGCGGGCCCAACGCCTGGGTCGAGACCGCCGAGGACGGCCTTTCCGTGGGCGACCCCGGCTTCTGCCACCAGCGGGTGGCGGCGCTGCGCCGCCGCGGGCGCGGCTGCTGTGTGGTGGCGCCGATCGTCCTGCACGGGCGGGCCTGGGGGGAGCTGTACGTGGCGAGGCCGCGCGGCGAGCCGCTGTTCGGCAGGGACGACGCGGATTTCGCGACGGTCGTCGCCGCGGTCGTCGCTTCGGGGATCGCGCAGACGGAGCGGCTCGAGGAGGTCAGGCGGCTGGCTTTCACCGACCCCCTGACGGGTCTGGCGAACCGGCGCGCCGTCGATATGCGGCTCGACGAGGCGCTGGTGAAACACCGGTCGGAGGGGGTGGTCGTCAGCCTGGTCGTCTGTGACCTCAACGGTCTGAAGAAGGTCAACGACACGCTCGGCCACGAGGTCGGCGACCAACTGCTGGAACGATTCAGCACGGTCCTCTCGCTGTGCGGCGCGAAGCTGCCGGGCGCGCTGTCGGCGCGGCTGGGCGGCGACGAGTTCTGTGTCCTGGCGGTGGGCCCCCCGGCCGACGACGTGATCTCGGTGGCGGGCGAACTGTGCGCGCGGGCCTCCGAGTTGGATCTCGGCGAGGGCGTGGCCTGCGGGATCGCCTCCACCGGGGACCCGATCGGCGAGGTCGCTTCGGCGCGGCGGCTGTTCCGGCTGGCGGACGCGGCGCAGTACCGGGCGAAGGCCGCGCGCGCTTCGGTGCCGGTGGTGGCCGGCCGCGACGGCGGCGTGGT
>NZ_JTHL01000001.1:6035757-6041182 GCF_000818195.1 Streptomyces sp. 150FB
CTGGCGGACGCCCCGCCGCCGAGGGAGGGCGACCGCCGCCGCTTCCGCGACGCCCGGCTGCCTCCGGCTCCGCCCTCGTCCGAGAGCTGAGAGGCCGACGGGTGACAGGCCTTGATTCAATACGTACGCTGCTGAATATGGATATGCACACTGTCGTGGTGGGGACGTCCGGGACCACCGCCGAGGACGTCGTCGCCGTGGCGCGCGGGCACGCCCGTGTCGAACTCTCGGCCGACGCGCTCGCCGCCCTCGCCGCCGCGCGCGAGATCGTTGAAGCGCTGGCCGCCAAGCCCGAGCCCGTGTACGGCGTTTCGACCGGGTTCGGGGCCCTCGCCAGCCGGCACATCGGGCCCGATCTGCGGGCGCAGTTGCAGCGCAACATCGTGCGCAGCCACGCCGCGGGGATGGGTCCGCACGTCGAACGCGATGTCGTCCGCGCGCTGATGTTCCTGCGGCTGAAGACCGTGGCGTCCGGCCGTACCGGCGTACGGCCGGAGGTCGCGCGGACCATGGCCGACGTGCTGAACGCCGGGATCACGCCGGTCGTGCACGAGTTCGGCTCGCTCGGCTGCTCCGGCGACCTCGCGCCGCTGTCGCACTGCGTCCTCACGCTGATGGGCGAGGGGGACGCCGAGGGGCCCGACGGCGTCGTCAGGCCCGCCGGGGAACTGCTCGCCGCGCACGGCATCACGCCCGTCGAACTGCGCGAGAAGGAGGGGCTGGCGCTGCTCAACGGCACCGACGGCATGCTCGGCATGCTCGTCATGGCCCTCGCCGACCTGCGACGGCTCTACACCTCCGCCGACATCACCGCAGCGCTGACCATGGAGGCGCTGCTCGGTACGGACAAGGTGCTCGCGCCCGAACTGCACGCCATCCGCCCGCACCCCGGCCAGGCCGCCAGCGCCGACAACATGCTGAGGGTGCTCGCCGGATCGGGGCTCATCGGGCACTTCCAGGAGGACGAGGCGCCGCGCGTGCAGGACGCGTACTCCGTACGGTGCGCACCGCAGGTCGCCGGCGCCGGCCGGGACACGCTGGCGTACGCCCGGCTCGTGGCCGACCGCGAACTCGCCGCCGCCGTCGACAATCCGGTGGTGCTGCCGGACGGCCGGGTCGAGTCCAACGGCAACTTCCACGGCGCGCCCGTGGCGTACGTTCTGGACTTCCTGGCCATCGCCGCCGCCGACCTCGGGTCCATCGCCGAGCGCCGTACCGACCGGCTGCTCGACAAGAACCGCTCGCACGGGCTGCCGCCGTTCCTCGCCGACGACGCCGGGGTCGACTCCGGTCTGATGATCGCGCAGTACACCCAGGCCGCCCTGGTCAGCGAGATGAAGCGGCTGGCCGTCCCCGCTTCGGTCGACTCGATCCCGTCGTCCGCGATGCAGGAGGACCACGTGTCGATGGGCTGGTCGGCGGCGCGCAAACTCCGTACGGCCGTCGACAACCTGACGCGGATCGTGGCCGTCGAGCTGTACGCGGCCACCCGCGCCATCGAGTTGCGTACGGGCCTCATCCCCGCGCCCGCCTCGGCGGCCGCCATCGGGGCGCTGCGCGCGGCGGGTGTCGAGGGGCCGGGACCCGACCGTTTCCTCGCGCCCGACCTCGCAGGCGCCGACGCCTTCGTACGGCAGGGCGAGTTGGTGGCCGCCGTCGAGGCGGTCACCGGACCGCTGGCCTGAGGGCCGTACCTCTTCGGCGCCGCCGCCCCGGTCTCAGTGCGCGTACGGGACCGGGCGCGGCGCGTTCCGCGCGCTGCCCGCGGCGGACGTGTCCGAGGAGGTGACGGACGGCCGGTGCGCACCGCTCTGCTCGTCTCTGGCGTGCGCCGAAGGCACGAAACACAGGCCACAGAGGAGCGCGGCGGCGGCCGTGGCGGTCAGAAGCAGTCGGGGTGTGACAGACACGTAATCGATCCCCTTTGGCAAAGCTGAATTACTGCGTCCGCCGATGCTAGTGAAAGCAGCGGGTCGTGGGAAAGCCATGGGCGTCAAGAGCCCTACGCTCCCTCGTATGACCACTTCTGAGACATCACGGTATGTGCGCGTACGGGTGGAATTAGTGCTGGAGATCGACGACCTGGAACAGGTGAGTTCCGCGGCCCTGGACCGCATCGCGGCCGACGAATCCATGTCCGTGGACGAGCGGAGGCATGCGGAGACCGCGGTGGGGGAAGACGAGGCTGAGGCACTCGCGTACCTCATCGAACCGTTTGACCTGGTCAGCGGCGTGCCGGGGCTCCAGCTCGCCCAGGCCTCGTGGACGAGCGAGCAGATCGACTACGACCCGGAAGCGGTGGCGTGGGACCCGTACGACGGCGATGACGAACCCGCCGACGAGGAAGACCCCGCCGACGAGGACGGGCCGGGAGACCGGTTCGGACGATGACGAAAGCGACGAAAGTGACGAAGAGAACGGTGGGACCGGTCGGCTCAAGCGCCCAGGCGTGACACCCTGAGAAGCCCCGGTCCCGCGCAGCCGACGGGCCGGGGCGCGCCCATTGCCATGGCGAGTGGTCTTCGCCACATCTCCGGCACATGTGGAACCGGACTACCCGGCAAGGGTGTTCTGACAAGTTATCGGCAGGGTAAGCGGCGACGATGGAGATACGTGTGATGACGGTCAGCAAGCGGCGCAGGGGCCTTACGGCCGCGACCGCACTGCTCGGCGGCGTTCTGGTGCTTTCGGCCTGTAACGACGGCAAGGACAACAGCGGCGCCGCGGCCACCGGCGGTACGAAGCAGTCGACGCAGGCGCAGGCCGACGAGGCGGCCGCCAAGGACACTTCCGACGCGCAGATAGCCATCACGCCCAAGAACGGCGCGACGAACGCGGGAATCAACGACGACGCCAAGGTCACGGTCAGCAAGGGCACGCTCACCCAGGTGTCCATGACCACCGCCGACGGCACCGCAGTCAAGGGCACGCTCGCCGCCGACGGCCTGAGCTGGAAGCCGGACGGGCAGCTCGACCGCTCCACCACGTACAAGATCGCGGCGACCGCGAAGGACTCCCAGGGCCGCACGGCGAACGAGAACGGGTCGTTCACCACCGTCTCGCCCGCCCACAGCTTCATCGGGAACTTCACCCCCGAGGACGGCTCCACGGTCGGCGTCGGCATGCCGGTCTCGATCAACTTCGACAAGGCGATCACGGACAAGAAGGCCGTCCAGTCCGGGATCACCGTCACGTCGAGCAGCGGCCAGGAAGTCGTCGGCCACTGGTTCAACTCGCAGCGCCTGGACCTGCGCCCCGACCAGTACTGGCAGGCCGGTTCCAAGGTCACCCTGAAGCTGAACCTGGACGGGGTGCAGGGCGCCGCCGGCACGTACGGCGTCCAGCAGAAGACCGTCTCGTTCACGGTCGGCCGCAACCAGGTCAGCACGGTCGACGCCAAGGCGAAGACCATGGTCGTCCAGCAGAACGGCAAGACGATCAAGACCATCCCGATCTCGGCCGGATCGCCCGAACACACCACGTACAACGGCCAGATGGTGATCTCCGAGAAGTACAAGAAGACCCGCATGGACGGCGCGACGGTCGGCTTCACGGACTCCGACGGCAAGGGCGAGTACGACATCAAGGACGTCCCCGACGCCATGCGGCTCTCCAGCTCGGGCACCTTCGTGCACGGCAACTACTGGGGTGCCCCTTCGGTCTTCGGCAGCGCCAACACCAGCCACGGCTGTGTCGGCCTCCAGGACGTGAAGGGCGCGGGCGACCCGAACATGCCGGCGCACTGGTTCTTCGAGCACTCGCTCATCGGTGACGTGGTGGTCGTCAAGAACTCGAACGACAAGACCATCGCCCCGGACAACGGGCTCAACGGCTGGAACATGAGCTGGTCGGCGTGGAAGGCCGGTTCGGCCGTCTGACGGTGATCGTGATCCGACCGGTGACGTGACCTGCCCGATCTGATCGGTCTGATCCACCCCGGTCCGACCCTGGTCCGATCATCCAGCTACGCCCACGGCGGCGGCACCCTCCCGGTGCCGCCGCCGTCGGCGTTCTCATCCAAGTCTCATGACGGCCTCAACCCCTCATCACACCGGGCGCCTAGCTTCACGCTCATGTTCTTCACCTACCTCAGGCGTGAGTTGCGCCGTCGCAGAAAAGCGGCACTCGTCGTCGCCTCAGGGCTCGCACTCGGCATCGCCCTTGTGATCGTTGTCAGTTCCGTCTCCACCGGCATGGGCCAGGCCCAGGACAAGGTCCTCCAGTCGCTGTACGGACTCGGTACGGACATGACGGTCACCAAGGCCGCACCGCCGCCGGGCTCGGGCAGTACGGGGCGCCCCCGCTTCCAGTTCAACGCCAAGGGCAGCGGGGACACCGGCAAGCAGAGCAGCGACCGGGTGACCGTGAAGGGCTTCCAGACCCTCGCCTCCTCCACCGTCGCCAAGGTGGGCTCGCAGAGTGATGTGGCGTCGGCGGTCGGCGGGCTCAGCCTCTCCGTCCTGAAGGTCAACGGGTCGTTCACCCGGGGCGAGTTCAAGCAGTTCAAGCAGCAGAACCAGGCCGGGGGCGGGCGGGGCGGCGCCGGTGCGGGAGGCGCGGGAGGCGCGGGAGGCGGTCAGCCGCAGGGGCAGGTGCAGGGCGGCGGGGCCAACTTCGACGTCGACTCCTTCAGCGTGTTCGGCACGGACGTCACCCACCTCGACCTCGGCCCGCTCACCTCCTCGAAGATCACTTCGGGCCGTACCTTCACGGCCGGTGAGACCGCGGCGAAGGTCGCCGTCGTCGACAGCGCGTACGCCGAACAGCAGAAGCTGAAGGTCGGTTCGTCGGTCACCGTCTCCGGTACGGCGTACAAGGTCGTCGGCGTCGCCACGGCCGACAGCGGTGACGCGGCGGCCAATGTCTACCTGCCGCTGGGGCAGGCCCAGACCCTGGCCGACGCCAAGGACAAGATCACCACCGTCTATGTGAAGGCCTCGGACTCGCAGCGGATCGACGCCGTCAAGGCCTCGATCCAGAAGAACGTCCCCGGCACGACCGTCACCACGTCGGCGGACCTCGCCGACACCGTCTCCGGCTCCCTCTCCACGGCGTCCGGGCTCGCCTCCACGGTCGGCAAGTGGCTCTCCATCGTGGTGCTGATCGCCGCGTTCCTGGTGGCGGGGCTGCTCACCTCGTCGGCGGTCAGCCGCCGCGTACGGGAGTTCGGCACGCTGAAGGCGCTCGGCTGGAAGAGCGGCCGGGTGACCCGGCAAGTGGTCGGCGAGGCCGTCGTGAACGGCCTGATCGGCGGCGTACTCGGCATCGCCCTCGGTGTCCTCGGCGCGTACATCGTCACGGCGGTCAGCCCGACGCTCACCGCGAAGCTCGGCGGCGGCGCCGGCGGCGGGGGTGCCGGCGGAGGCCAGGGCGGCGCCGGGTTCGGTGGCGGCGGAGGTGGCTTCGGCGGCGGAGGAGGCGGGGG
>NZ_JTHL01000001.1:6041207-6070160 GCF_000818195.1 Streptomyces sp. 150FB
GCAGGCGCGCCAGGCCGCCACCAAGGCGCTGCACATCACCCTCACCGCGCCCGTCTCGCTCACCACGATCGGGCTCGCCGTGGGGCTGGCCGTGGCCGGCGGTCTGATCTCGGGCGGCTTCGGCGGCTGGCGCGCCTCGCGGCTGCGTCCTGCGGACGCCCTGCGCCGCGTCGAGTAGGACGCGCACCCGCCGCGTACGGCAGGCACGTACGGCGCGTACGCCGTCACGTACGCCACCGAAACCCCGTCCAGCAACAGGAGTTGTCGTCACCATGTACCACCTCGCAGGCGTCACCAAGCGCTACACCCGGGGCAAGAAACAGATCGAGGCGCTGTCCGGCGTCGACCTGACCATCGAGGACGGCGGCAGGCTCGTCATCCAGGGCCCCACGGGCGGCGGCAAGTCCACCCTCCTCCAGATGCTCGGCGGCCTCGACCGGCCGACGGAGGGCAGTGTCGAGTTCGACGGTGTGGACCTCGCCAAGCTGTCCGAGTCCCGGCTCACCAAGGTCAGGGCGCAGAGCATCGGCTTCGTCTTCCAGAGCTTCAACCTCATCCCCACCCTCACGGCGCAGGAGAACGTCGAGACGGCCCTCGTACCGCTCGGCCTCAAGGGCGCCGCCCGGCGCGAACAGGCGGCGCGGGCGCTGGAGTCGGTCGGACTCGGCGAGCGATCCGGCCATCTTCCCGGTGAGTTGTCCGGCGGCCAGCAGCAACGGGTCGCGATCGCCCGTGCCCTGGTCAAGCAGCCGAAGGTGCTTCTCGCCGACGAACCGACCGGCAATCTGGACGAGTCGATGCGAGACGAGATCATGGAACTGCTGGAGGGCCTCTGGAAAGAGCACGGTCTGACCTTCATCATGGTCACCCACGACAGTTCCATCGCCCGGCGTGCGCCCCGGCTCGCCACGATCAGGAAGGGGCGCGTGACCATCACGGAGAACGCTGTCGCGTGAGTCCCGTGGGGCGCATGGGACTCCTGTGACTCGTGCGCCCCTTCTCGTCCTGTTCCTCCGTCCGGATGTCCCGACAACCCGTGGGCGTCGCCACCCTCGTACGCGTAGGTTCGGTGCATGCTGATCACTCTGGGAAGCCCGCCCTCGGCCGCCGAGGCAGACGCCTGGCACGCCGTGGTCACCGCGGCGCATGTCCGCGATCTGCCGGCCGCGGTGCCCGAGCCCAGCAGGGCGGAGACCGAGGGAAAGCTGCGCTTCCCGCCGGTGGGCGCCCGGAACGTACACCTGGCGTCGCGGGCGCGCGACGGCTCGTACGAGGGGGTCGCTACCCTCCAGCTCTTCACCGAGCCGCACAACCGCCATACGGCCATCCTGGACAGCCTGGTGGTGCACCCCGCGGCGCGCAGGGACGGCATCGGCGCCCGGCTCTGGTCCGCGATCCGTGACGAACTCGCCGCCGAGGGCCGCTCGACGGTGGCGACCGTGCTCGAACTCGGCGGCGCCGGCGAGGCGTTCGTCGACAGCCTCGGCTTCATGAACGTGCTCCCCCTCGGCTGGTACGTGCAGCGTGTCCAGCCGGTCCTCGATGAGATACCGCAGCCCCCGCTTCCGGAAGGCCTGCGCTTCGCGGACTGGACGGGCATCGTCCCCGACGCGTACGCGGAGTCGTTCGCCCGCGCCCACAACGCGATGTACGACGCACCCGGCGCGGCCATGGCCCGCCAACTGCCGGGCTGGGACGTGGAGAGAGTGAGAGCCGTGGCCCGGCTCATCGGCGCCCGGGGCGGAGTCCGCCTCATCTCGGCCGTCCTCGACACCACGAACGGCGACGAGATCGTCGCGTACACCGAAGTCGTCCTGAACAACCCGTCGGACACCCGCGCCCTCCAGTACGACACCGTGGTCGTCCCGACCCACCGGGGCCGCGGCCTCGGCCGCGCGGTCAAGCACCACCTGCTCGGCACACTCCACGAACTGCACCCGGGCGTACGGGAGATCAGCACCACCGTCGCCGACGACAACGCGTCGATGCTCGCGGTGAACGAAACCCTCGGCTACCGCCGCGAACGCCCGGCGGGCCTCTTCCAGATCAAGCTCTAGTTTCACCGGAAACGGGACTGGGTCGGGAGGCATGAACCCGCACTCGTGTCGATCCCCTCTGAGTGGGACAGCGCTTCGAGCCGAACTGCTCCCGGCCGCCCGCTCCCGCCGCCCACCCCGCAAGGCGAAAGGAACCCAAACGCCGATTTACGGGCTTGTTTGGTATTAGTACGTGCATTCATCCGCCTTGGTGGCCCACTTCCTGGCCGAGGATGGCAGCCAACACCGGTTCGGCGAAGGGGATTTCAGCATGGCGGATTGGGTGAAGGTCGCAGGCAGTCTCACGGCCGTCTCGGCGGGGTCCAGGACGACGGTGTGGGGTGTGAACGCGGGAAGCGCCATCTACCGGTACACCAACTACGACGCGAACCCCTGGATCAACATCCCGGGGGCGCTGAGTGACATCGGTGCCGCGGCGGACGGCACCGTGTGGGGCGTCAACGGCGGCAACCAGATCTTCCGGTACGCCGGGGATCAAGGGGCTTCCAACCCGTGGCCGAGCATCACCGGCAGCCTGGTCCGCATCGACGCGGGCTCCAGGACGAACGTGTGGGGGGTGGACTCCGCCGGCGCCATCTACCGGTACACGAACTACGACGCGAACCCCTGGATCAAGATCCCGGGAGCGCTGAGCGACATCGGCGCGGGCGCCGACGGCACCGTGTGGGGCGTCAACAGCGGGAACCAGGTCTACCGTTACACCGGAGACCAGGACGGCGCGAACCCGTGGAAGAGCGTCTCCGGCAGCCTCAAGCGCATCGCGGTGGGCTCCCGGACAAACGTGTGGGGCGTCGATCCCGCCGGCAGCATCTACCGGTACACCAACAACGACGCCAGCGGCGTCAATCCGTGGATCAAGGTCCCGGGCACCGCCACCGACATCGCCGCCGGCGCCGACGGCACCGTGTGGCACATCAACAGCGGCGGCGACATCTACCGGTACACCGGCGACCAGCCGAGCTGATCCCGGTCCCGTCACCCGTGCGGGCCCCCCGACCACGAAGTCCGGGGACCGCACGGGTGCCTCGGTCAGCGGGGCTCCGGCGCGTAGTGTTCCGGCTTTCCGCGCTCCGACAGTGGCGGCAGGTTTCTCGGTGGAGTCTCGACCAGCTCGGCGTCCGCCGCCCGCTCGCCCCGGGCGGCGCGCCAGGCCGCCCGGGCCCGTGGGTGGTAACGGCGGTCGTGCGGCACGAGCTTGAACAGGGCGTTGATCGCCTTACCGGCTCTCCGGTGGAGCCGGGCGTCCCGCTCCGACCAGGTGTAGCCGAGCAGGTCGCGGACCTCCCGGTCGTAGAGACCGGTGGTGAACCAGACGAAGCCCCGCGCGACCAGCTTGCCGATCGGGCGCCACATCGGGGCCGGCAGCCACAGCAGGAACGGGGGTCTCCCGATCGCCGCGATGTCGAGGACGTCCCGGGTGGCGTTGTTGTCCTCCAGGACGTCCGCGCACATCCGCTTCCAGTAGAGCTGGAAGGCCTCCCAGCTCTCCGGCACCGGCCGCATGCTCAGCCCGTACATCCGGTACCACTGGATGTGCTCGTCGAAGAGTTGGCGCTTCCCGGCCTCACCTATGCCGCCCGCGAGGTGGTCCGCGATCAGGATCGTGCTGACGAAGAACGTGGAGTGCGCCCAGTAGTAGGTGTCAGGATCGAGCGCGTGGTAGCGGCGGCCCCGGGCGTCGACGCCCTTGATCCGCTGGTGGTAGCCGAGGACTTCGAGGGCGGTCCCGCGGGCGCGCGGGCCGTCGTAGACGACTCCGCTTATGGGGTAGAGCGAGCGGAACAGCCGCTGCCAGCGCTCCTCGAAGAATCGCGAGTGCTGTTCGACGCCGGCGCCGAGCGCGGGGTGCATGTTCTGCATCGACCCGGCCCACAGGGCGACGAGGACTCCGCGCCAGTCGCCGACGTATTTCCAGGCCAACGAGTCCGGGCCGAGTGGTTCGGGGATGTCGGCTGCCATCTCTGGCTCCTCGTCGGGCTGTTGAGCCGATCACGGCCGCCATGGTCGGACCAGGTGCTGTACGGCGACGGTAGCCCATGGCGACCCGGCCGGCCCGGTTCGGGCCGGCCGGCGTCCGGATGGATCAGAGGTGGTCGCGGTAGTCCAGCGCGTACGCCAGCTTCCCCGGGTCGTCGCTCGTGATCTTCTTGCTCAGCTTGTCGAACTCGCCGCCGCTCTCCTTCTTGCCGTCGTTCCACTCGTCCATCTGCCCGAGGTCCTCCGCCGTCTCGCCGTTGGCGATCACGGTGTCCTTGTCGACGTCGGTCATCGCCTTGGACGCGTCCTCGATCGCGTCCAGGTAGTCACCGTGGTCGTCGAGGTCGTAGTCGTCGAGGTCGACCTCGCCGCGCAGCCAGCTTCCCCACAGGAATTCGAGGAACTCGGCGCCGTCGTCGGGCGCCTGGTAGCCGATGTCGCGGGTGAAGAAGACCAGACTGCGGTACGGGTCGTCCTGGAAGCCCGACAGGCCGAGGTGCTGGGGGAGTTGGGCGGGGGTGATGGCGTTGTTGTCGGCGTCGTGCAGCCACACCCAGTTCTTCTGCTCCATCGTCTTCCAGAAGTCGTCCTGGGAGAGGGTGCTGAGATTGCCGGCGACCTTCAGCCGTATGTGCATGTCGGGACCGCCGTCGGGGGTCTCCAGGAACGAGGTCAGCGAGTGGTGGCCATCGGTGAGGTACAGCTCGCCGCCCGGACCGACGACGGCCGTCTTCATCTCGGCGAGGGTGTCGTCCGTCTCCTGGCCGACCTTGACGGTGCAGGTGAAGCTGGACGGGTCGGAGAGCTTGGCGCCCGAGGTCACCGACTTGGTCTCGCCCTGGCCGTTGGTCTCGCAGAAGTCGTCGAACCGCTTGTTCGGGTCGCCCGCCGCCTCGTCCTTGTCGCCGGCGTACCGGTCGAGCTTGTAGTAGATCTGGTCGAAGCCGAGCGTCGACTGCGTCGGATGCAGCTCGTCCAGCGTCACATCGATCAGATCGCCGGTCTGTGCGCACAGGTACGAGCCCGCCGGGGCGTCGCAGGCCTTGCTGCCCGTCGCCGCGGTGTTCGCGGCGAGGGCCGGGGCGCCGTTCGCGAGGACACCGCCGAGCGCCAGCGCGCCGGTGGCGAGACCCGCGGCGACGGAGCGGAGCGCGCCGCCCGTCAGGCGCGTCCTTCGCACCGGAGTCGTACGGTGCTGGCTGGTCACCTGGCTGGTCACTGGACTGGTCATGCGTATCTCCCTGCGAAGCGGCCGATGCGACGGCGCCCGTGGGGGACAGGCGCGGTCCGATCATGTGCGGGAATACCCAACTCCACTAGCGGGTCGGGTGACTTCGTTACGTCGTGAGGGTGGCGGCGAGGTGAACCCTGGGTCTCCTGGGAGCTGAGGTGCGGGTGGGAACGACGCGGGCTCCCGCCCCCGTGATGCGCCTACCACCGCCCTGCGGGCAAGACCCCGCCCACGGCCACCGAATCATCATATCGAGCCAATTGCCCACGAACCGCGCGTACTTGGCGCGCCCTCCTGCCACCGTGACAGCGGCGACCGACCGTACGGCCCGGACCCTGAGGAGACCTCGGCATGGACACATATCTGACGCGCGCGGAGCAGGCCCCGGCACCGGCACCGGAGCAGGCACAGGCACCGGCGCCGGAAGAGCAACCGGGCGAACGGTGGGAGTGGACCGGGGAGCGTTACGGCCAGGGGATGTTCAGCCACGCGATCAGCGACGAGCGGTACCGGCTCGGCCTGCTGGAGTCGGTCCTCGACGGGCCTACTCGCGCGCGTTTCACGGCACTTGGGCTCAAGCCGGGCGACCGGGTGCTCGATGTCGGCGGCGGTGGGGGATCGGTGGCCCGCTGGCTGGCCGAGCAGGGGGCCGAGGTGACGGTGACCGACCTGGACACCACATTCCTCGACGAACTCACCGAGCACGGCGTACGGGTGCTGCGGCACGACCTCTACACCGAGGACTTCCCACCGGGATCCTTCGACTTCGTCCACGCCCGGTATGTGGTGCTGCACCTTCCCGACCCGGACAAGGCGATCGTCCGGCTCGCCTCCTGGCTGCGGCCGGGCGGTGTGCTGATGGTGGAGGAGCCCGCGTCCTTCTCGGTCATGGACTCACCGCACCCGGCCTACCGGACCGTCATGCGCGCCTTCCGCACCCATCTGGAGCAGGCCCTCGGCTCGGACACCGGGTGGGCCCGCACACTGCCGGTGCCGCTGGAGAAGGCGGGACTGGTCGACATCGGCTTCGACGCGCGCTTCCAGCTCGTCAAGGGCCGCGACGAGGAGGCGCGGTGGTGGCGGCTGAACCTGGAGCGGTCACGGGCGGCCATCGTGGCCGCCGGGCTCGCGAAGGACACGGACTTTGAGGACGCGTACACCGAGTTGGCGTCTCCCGGCTTCCACGACCTCTCCCTCGCCGTCATCACGGCATGGGGAAGTCCGAAGGCCTGACGGGGCGTTGGGCGGGGGCACAGCGGAAGGTCCCGGGGCGCGCACACACCCCGGGACCGTGGCCTTACGTCATACGCGCCGGCGCTCAGCCCGTGGGGACCGCGACCAGGTAGTCGGCCGGCACGCCCCCCTTGTCGGGGCCGTAGTACTCCTTGATGGCCTCGACCCAGACCGGCACCCTGACCCGGTCCGACTCGTCCGGTTCGAAGGCGTCGAAGAGCGCGTGGATATTGGGCAGTTGGAAGCCGATGGCCGTCATGAGCGGCACGAAGACGGACCGCTCGATGAGCCCGTCGCCGTCGGGGTCGCCCAGCGCCGCGAGGGACTCGGCGAAGTCGGCGATCGTCTCGTCGAAGCGCTCCGGGGACAGCACGGTGGCCGTGAACTCCTCGTAACTGACCTTGCCGTCGCCATTGACGTCGAGTTCTTTCAGCAGGGTCGCCCAGTACCGGCGAAAGGCGGCCAGCATCGCGCTCTTCGCCGCCTCGTCCGAATCGACCGCCGCCACGAGGACGCGCTTCCCCATGAGCTCGAAATCGTCGGCATCCAGGTATCCGTTGCCGTTGGCGTCGAAGAGAGTGAACACGAGCTTGACCCGGTTGAGTGCTTCCGTACGCATGGGTGTCTCACCTTTCGTCGGATCCGTGGCCGGCGCAGTCGGGCGTCGTGGTGCCGCCGCTGGCTTCCGCCGGAGTACGGGGAGTTGCTGCGCTGTCACTATCGCGAGCAGCCGGTCAGCGGGTCCGAAAAATAATGAGCATTCATCAGAAGGAGTGAACGACGTTTGTAAGGGCGGGAATTCAGTACGGGCCGGTCAGCGCACCCGCGCCCACCGGCCCGCACCCGGGCGTCCCGCCGCGCCGCCCTCAGCGAACTCCGGCGGCGACGGGGCCCGGTGTCCACGGGGTGGCGCCGGCCTGGTCCGGGTTGACCGGGGTGAACCGTACGGGAAGTGACGTCAGCGACCGCAGGAAGCCGCCCTCGCGCCAGGTCAACTGGTCGGTCGGCACGGTCAGTTCCAGGGTGGGCAGGAAGCTGGTGAGACGTTCGATCGCGGTGGCGGCGACGATCGTGGCCGGGGTCTTCGCCGGGCAGGCGTGCGGCCCCGCGGAGAATCCGAGGTGCGCGCGACCGCCGTTGCCCGCCTCCTCCGGATGCTCGGGCGCCAGCGCCGAGTTGATCGCGCCGAACGAGATCATCACCAGCGAGTTGGCATCGATCCACACGCCCCCGAGCGTGACATCGCGGCGCGGGTAGTGCGCCGCGTAGTTGCCCACCGGGGAGTGGTGCCACTGCACCACACGCATCGCGTCGTGCACGGTGAGCGCGCCGTCCGTCAGCGAACTCGAATAGCGCTCGTCGGTCAGCATCAGCATCAGCGTGCTGCCGATGAGACCCGACGTCGGGTCGTTCGCCACGCCCACCGTCAGCAGGAGTTCGTCGAGCACCTCCACCGGCGAGAGGTCCGCGTGGTGCGCCAGCAGATAGCTCACCAGGTCCTGCCCCGGCTCGGCCCGCTTCGCCTCGATGGTCGCGGTCATCGCGCCGACGAACTCGGCGTAGGCGGCCTGCGCCTCACCGGCCCGTACGCTGGCCTGCCCGACCACGATCGCCGCCAGCCGGTCGCTCTCGATACGCAGCCCGAACAGCTCGCTGAACAGCGTGATCGGCAGCCCCAGCGCGAAGTCACGCATCAGGTCGGCCTCGCCCTTGGCGGCGAAGCGGCGGATGAGCTTGTCGGCGGTGCGCTGCACCGTGGCGCGCAGCACATGCGGCTCGAACCGGTCGAACGAGTCCCGGATGGCGCCCCGGTAGCGCCGGTGCTCCTCGCCGTCCACGAACAGCGCGGTCGCCCGGTATTCGAGCAGCGGCCGTACGGGGGAGTCGGGCGCCAGGTCGCGTTCCCAGACCCGGGGGTCCTTGGACCAGACGTCCGTGTCGCGCAGCACCTCCAGCGCGGTCCGGTAGTCCGTCACCAGCAGCGCGCGGACGCCGGGAGCGACCTCCACGGGGACGACGGGTCCTTCGGCGCGCAGGCGGGCGTAGAACGACGCGTTGTCGGCGGCGAACTCCGGGCCGTGCAGCCGGATCGGCCCGCCGCCGGAGCCCGTACCGGCGCCCGCCGTCCTGCCGGGCGTCGCCGCGGGCTCCTCGTCGTACGTCAGCGGACAGCCGGAGGGAAACGTCGGCTCGGGCTCCTCGTCGTACGTCAGCGGGCAACCGGACGGAAACGTCGGCGGCTCGGTCACGGTCCCGGTCCCGGTCCCGTTCTCGGTGTCGGTCTCTGCGGTCGGCGGCTGGTCGGTCACGTGACCTCCATCGGTGAGCGGTCCAGGACGTATTCGGTCAGGGCGATCAGGGCGTCCAGACACTCGTCCTTGCTGCGGGCGTCGAGCGAGAGCAGCGGAGTGTCGGCGGACAGGTCGAGGCTGCGCCGTACGTCCTCCAGCGAGTGCTCAGGAGCGCCGGGGAAGCGGTTGACGGCGACGGCGTACGGCAGCCCCGAGTCCTCGACCATGTCCATCACTTCGAACGCCGAGTCGAGCCGGCGTGTGTCGACCAGCACCAGCACACCGAGCGCGCCCCGCGCGATGTCCTCCCACAGCAGCCGGAAGCGCCGCTGCCCCGGACTGCCGAACAGGTAGAGCACCAGGTGGGAGTCGAGCGTGAGACGGCCGAAGTCGGTGCCGACGGTGGTGGCCGTCTTCTCGTTCACCCCCGCCAGGTCGTCTATCAACGCGCCGGCCTCGGTCATGCGTTCCTCGGTGTGCAGGCTTCGCGTCTCCGACACCGCGCTGACGAACGTGGTCTTGCCCACGGCGAACGGCCCCGCGATCACCGTCTTGATCATCAGGGCGTCGCGCGGCAGGTAGTCAACCGGCGGCGGACTTGGCTCCTCGAAGTCCATGCAGAACCCTTCTCAGCAAATCGGCGTCGTGCTGCGCGGCGACCGGGATCGGCGGCCTGGCCTTGAGGTGCCCGGCCGAGATCAGGTCGGCCACCACGACCTTGGTCAGGCTCACCGGGAGCTCCAGGTACGACGCCGTCTCCACCAGGGACAGGGCGCCGGCCCGGAGCATCGTCAGAGCCTGCTCCTCCTTGTCGCTCAGGCCGGGCGGGACCTCCTGGTCCTCGGCGCCGGCCGGGTCGACCGCGTACAGCAGGGTGATGCGTTCGAGGCCGAACCGTTCCTGGCCCGCCTCCGGTCTGGCCCGGCCGCCGGTCTCCACGTACGGCCGCACCAGCGGACGTGGGGCCCGCCGGCCCGCCGTCATGACAACGCGTCCTCGGCCGGCTGGCGTGGCGCGGCGCTCATCACTTTCTGTCCGAGCCGCTTGACCTGGATCTGGACCGCCTCGGCCACCACACCGAGGTCGACTTCGAGGTCGGTGTAGACGGCGAGGATGGTGTGTTCACCCGCGTCGGTGATGAAGGCGTAGCCCTCGGTGGACTCGGCGACCACCTGACGCAGCCGCACCTCGCGCGCCGAGCCGATGAAGGCGGCGAGCATGGTGCGGGTCGACGCCTGCACGGTGGAGAGCATGGCGGCCGCGCCCTCGGCGTCCGTACGCTCCAGATCGGGGGAGCGGCCGACCACCAGGCCGTCGGCCGTCAGTACGACGGCGTGGATGACGTGCGGGATCTTGACCAGCGGTTCGAGAGCCCAGGTCATCGGCTCCTCCGTGGTGCGTCCCAGCTTCTTGTAGTTCGTGTTCGTCATCCCTGCTCACCCATCTCCGAGTCTCCGTCCGGCGTGACGACCGCGCGCCGGCCGGCCGCCGTACCGCTCTGCAGCTTTCCCCAACGGGCCGCGTTCTCCTGCGGGTCACGGTCGCGGAAGCTGTCCGCCGCCGTGTCCGCACCGGGGTCCCCGTCGCCGTTCCCGCCCGTGGCCGCTTCGTCCCCGCGGACCGCGGAACGGATCGGCGCGCGGGTGGCCCCGCTTCGCCTGCGCCGCTGGGGCAGGACCTCGCTCTTGGCGCGGTCGCCGGTGGCGAGCACGGCGGGTGCGGAAGGTGCGGCGGACGCGGGTACGCCGGGTACGGCCGGTACGGAGCCGGGCGCCGCGGCCGGTCCCGTGTCGCGGGTGACCTCGCGTACCACGGCGGGCGGCGTGCGCGGCGTACGCGCCGGGCGCGGCAGATCGGGTACGGGCGCCTCGGCGCTCCCGCCACCACCGTGGCCCGCGGCGCCGCCGGCCAACTCCGGCAGGGCGACGAGCAGTTCGTCGGGTACGAGGACAGCGGTGCGTACGCCGTCGCTCGACCGAGCCGTCTCGACCTGGACGCGGAAGCCGTAGCGGCGTACCAACTCCCCGATCACCGCGAAGCCGAGGCTCGGCGGCTTGCCCTCCAGGTCCACGAAGAGCAGCGAACGGTCGCCGGTCAGCAGGGAGTTGGCGATGGCCAGCTCCTCACTGTTCATGCCGGGGCCCCAGTCGGTGACAAAGAAGGTGAGACCGGCGGCGCCATGGATGACGTCGACCTCGACCCGCACATCGCTCGGGGAGTGGCCGAGCGCGTTGTCGAGCAGCTCGGCGAGGATCATCGCGAGCGGCTCGACCGCGCGCGCCACCACGCCGAGCCGGCCGCGCAGCCGGTAACTCGTCTCGACACGCTGGTATCCGACGACCCGTGAGGCCGCGCCCTTGACGATGTCGGTCACGGGCGAGTCGCCGCGCGCGAGCCCCGGCCACCGTCCGCACACGACGGCGACGTCCTGGATCAGCCGCAGCACCCGCTCGTTCATCTCGTCCAGCCGCAGCAGGGCTTCGGCGACCTCGGGCTCGTCGAACCGTTCCTGCATCTCCTGTACGAAGGTCTGCTGCTGGTAGTGAAGGGCCTGCACCTTGCCCATCGTTCCTCGCATCACGGCTTTCGCCGCCTCGTCGACGCGCAGCCGCTCGGCGAGTACGAGTTCCCTGACGCGCTCCTGCACCGTGGTCAGCGCGGTGTCGGTCTCGGTCGCCGCCAGCCGCGGGTCGAGGAGTCCGCTCACCTGTACGTGCGGGTGCGTGATGGCGGTGCCCAGCTCGGCCAGCCGTACGGCTCCCATGTGCCGCAGCTCCGCCAGGACCGCGCGCTGCCGCTGGTCGCTGTCCGCCAGCGCCTGCCGCAGCTTCCGCTCCAACTCGGACTTCTCGCCCGAAAGTTCCCGGCCCCGCCGCTTCGACCGTGCCACCAGGGGCAGCAGTCCGGCCCCCGCGACTCCGATCCCGGCCGCCGCGAACAGGGTGTCCGCCAGAAGAGTCACCGCTGCACTCCGTTCACTCCGTCGAACAGTGAGGAGCGTCCTAGAACAATTGTCGTGGCGAGTTTCTTGGTGAATGTCGTGATGAGGGTTTCGGCGAACATGGTTGAAACTCCGTCAAATAGCTCAAGTGGCCGCACGGCATAAAGGGATGCCTCGGGCGTAACGCCCGAGTGCCCGAAACGGAACTGCCGTTGCCTGCCGTGACGCAAGGAGGGTCGCTGGTGTGGAGGGCGGGGGCGGGCAGAGGTCCGGCAGGTGCGGGTGGCGCTTTTTGGTTCGTCCCGGGCGCACCAACTCGTGATTGGCCCTGAAGGCCCGGGCGAGTGCCGGATCAGCTCGATCGCGTCGCGCATGGCCAGGCGGGGCCTGACTTTACACCGGCCGTCGGGGTATCCGTGGCACTTTGCCGGACGCTCTTGACGCTTGTACTTTCCGGCCGGTCGGGCGATAAGGCTGCGATGGTTGAAGATGCTACCAAGTGCTAGTGTATGTCGGGAATTGGCTGGTTCGTGATGCCCCTCTCGATTCCCCTCGGGGCCTCGCGCTCCACCGGCCCCACGGCCCCCAGGGAAGAGGCAGCAATGCTGAAAATCGCCGTCATTATCTGCAGTACCAGGCCCAATCGCGTGGGCGAGATCGTCGCCAGGTGGGTGCTGGAGGTGGCGCGGAAGCGGAACGACGCCGAATTCACCCTGATCGACCTGGCAGAGGTCGATCTGCCCATTCTTGACGAACCCGTACCGCCGATCGCCGGTCAGTACGCCAACCAGCACTCCAAGGACTGGGCCGCCACCGTGGCCGGATTTGATGCCTACGTGTTTGTGGCACCGGAGTACAACCATGGGATCTCGGGTGGCCTGAAGAACGCCATTGATTTCGTGTACGCGGAGTGGAACAACAAGGCGGCGGGCTTCGTCAGCTACGGGGCGGCCGGCGGTATTCGCGCGGTGGAGCAACTGCGGCTGGTGATGGCCGAGCTCCAGGTCGCCACCATACGTGCACAACTCGCACTGAATTCCTACACAGATTTCGAGAACTTCTACGAGCTGAAGACGACCGCCCGGCACGAGGAGGCGCTCAACACAGTCTTCGACCAGGTGATCGCGTGGGGGGCGGCGCTGAAGCCGCTGCGGGGCTGAGGTGTGGGCGGGTCGCCTGGCCGGGCTTGTAAAGGTTTCTTTCTAAAGATACCTTTACATCATGGCGGACAGTCGCAAGCAGCAGGAAGAGCACGCGGAGCAGGCCGCGCCCCGGCCCGGTACGGCGCGTCTCACCGATCCCAGGGCGCTGCGCGCGTACGCCCACCCCACCCGGATGCGCCTCGTCGGGCTCCTCCGCATGGAGGGGCCGTTCACGGCGACCCGGGCGGCCGAGCTGACGGGGGAGTCCGTCGCGAGCTGCTCGTACCACCTGCGGATGCTCGCCAAGTACGGGCTGGTCGAGTTGGCCCCCGGCGGCCAGGGACGCGAGAAGCCCTGGCGGGCCACGGCGCGCTTCACGGACTGGCCCGAGTACTCGGAGGACCCCGCCGTCGCCGAGGCGGGCAGGGCGGTGGAGAAGGTCGCCGCCGAGCAGTACTTCGAGCAGATGCGCAAGGCGATCGAGGAGCGCCCCGCGCTCCCGAGGGAGTGGCAGGAAGCCACGGTCTTCGGTGACACGCTGCTCTATCTGACGGCCGACGAACTCAGCAGCGTGGGCGAGAGGTTGGCCGAGGTGCTGCGCCCGTACGAGCGCCTTCAGGAGGCCCGGGAGGCCCATCCGGAGGGCGCACGCCTCGTCCAGATCATCCGTACGGGCTTCCCGGTGGCGCGGCCCCCCGCGTCCCCTCCCGCGTCGCCACCGCCTGGGGGCGGCCCCCGGTGAAGGCGGGCGCCGGGCCGGCGGCCCCGGAGGCCAAGGGCCGGGAGCGCGCGTGGGCGCGGGGCTCGGCCCGGATCACGGGCAGAGTTCCCGAGTTGCTGCTCCGGCGCCCCTTCCGCCGCTACTGGACGGGCCAGAGCGTCTCCCTCGCCGGCGACCAGATATCCCAGATCGCCCTGCCGCTCGTCGCGATCCTCGCGCTCCACGCCGACGCGGCGGGCATCGGCCTGCTGGCCACGGCGCAGCTCCTGCCCGCGCTGCTGTTCTCGCTTCCGGCCGGTGCCTGGGCCGACCGGAGGGCGCGCCGCCGCCGGGCCATGATCGCGACGGATCTGGCGCGGGCGCTGCTGATCGCGTCGGTCCCGGTCGCCTACGCGCTCGGCGCGCTGACCCTCCCGTACCTGTACGCCGTCGCTTTCGGCGTCGGGGCGCTGACCGTCGTCTTCGATGTCTGCAACACCGTTCTGTTCGTCTCGCTGATCCCCGCCGAGCGGTACATCGAGGGCAACTCCCTCGTCAACGGCAGCGGCGCGATGGCCTCCGTCGCAGGACCCGGCGCCGGCGGCCTGCTCGTACAGCTCCTGACCGCGCCACTGGCGCTGCTGGCGGACGCGCTGACATATCTGGCCTCGGCGTGCTGTCTGGCCCGTATCGCCCCCGAGGAGCCTCCGGCGACAGCGGCGGCGAAGGGGCACTTCATGGCCGGCCTGCGCTGGGTGGTCCGATCGCGGGTCATGCGCGCCACGTTCGCGGCCTCCGCCACCGTGCAGTTCTTCAGCTTCATCCTCCAGACGCTCCTGGTGCTCTACGCCACCACCGAACTCGGCCTCAGTCCGGGCGCGTTGGGGCTTGTGCTCGGGGCCGGTGCGGTCGGCGGCCTGTTCGGTGCCGTGCTCACCGGCCGGCTCGTACGCCGTATCGGGGTCGGCCCGGCGGCGGTTGCCGGGTTCGTCTGCTTCACGGTGCCGCTGCTGCTCGTCCCACTGGCGGGCGGCCCGTACGCGCTCGTCCTGGCGACGCTCTTCCTCGCCGAATTCGGTTCGTGCGTCGGAGCGATGGTCGCCGACATCTCCCTCGGCTCGCTCCAGACGGCCCTGATCCCGGACGCGCTGCGCGCCCGCGTCAACGGCGCCAACCGCACGCTCACCCATGGGACGCGCCCCCTCGGCGCGCTGGCCGGAGGCGCGCTGGGTACGGCGATCGGGCTGCGCCCGACGCTGTGGATCGCGACGCTGGGCGCGCTGCTGGCCGTGCTGTGGCTGCTCCCGTCGCCGGTGCCCCGGATCAGGAAGCTGCCGGGCGAGGTGAGTTCGGCCGGTCCGGTGGTTCCCGTACGCGAGGATCCGTCGGCCGCTACCAGCGCACAGCGGTGAAGTCGACGGGCCGGGGCCGGAGTTCATGGGTACGCGCCGCCAACTGCCCCAGTCGCCGCGCCATGTCGTCGGCGGGGAGATGGCGCCGGTCGCCGTGGCCGGGGAGCAGCCACTCGAAGCGCAACAGGTTCGCGGTCCGGGTCAGCGAGGCGGCCAACTCCTCGATGGAGTACCAGGTGACGTTCTCGGCCACCTCGATGTCCTCTGTCGTACGGGACCAGTAGAAGCTGTCACCGCTGAAGCAGTACCGCTCGTCGGCGACATAGAGCACGGAGCCCCGCGTGTGCCCGGGAAGAGGTACGGCGGTCACCCCGGCGGCGATCAGTTCCGGGTCGGTGCCACGGAGCACGCAGTCGGCGTCCGGGGCGGCGTCGAGGTCACCCTCGTGGATCCACAGCCGGGCGCCGAAGCGGTCGGCGTAGCGGCGGCCGTGCGCCGCGTGGTCGCGGTGGGTGAGGAGCACGTCGGTGACGGGGCCGAGCGCCTCGTACCGCGCGGCCAGGGCGTCGCTCCAGCGGGGTGTGTCCACCATCATCGTGGTGGAGTCGGGTCGGCGCAGCAGGTAGGAATTGGCGGCCGCCGTCTGGATGGAGTTGTGCCCGCAAAGGAGGACTGTGTCGTCCAAGGGCATCGGGAACGGGTCCAGAGCCGCTTCGATCCCCCCGCCAGGGGCACGGACCGACCGGGTGGGGCAGGCGTGCGCCGCCGCGTGGAACCGCTCGGTCTCCGCCTGGTCGCGAGGCTGGCGCAGTACGACGGAACGGCCGCCTGCCTCCCCGATGAGCCCGGGCGCCAACTGCCGCGCGACGTCGCAGTTGATACACCGCTCGTCCACGCGCCACCCGTGCCCGGCCTGTTCATCCACTTCATCCGCCATGGCTCGGCTCCCCCTTCATGCGGTGGCCGCTGAGCGGCCGGTCCTCATAAGGGGTACCGCGTGCTGGGTGGAGAGAGGAAGAGGGCCCGGATCTTGTACTTGGGGTGGGGTGGCGCTCTGCGAGTGGGGACCAAGACGGTCCGCATATGCCATAGGCATACCGAAAAGGCCCTGAACGCCCACCGCCGCCCCGTCCTACGGACCGGGGCGGCGGTGCGGCGTCAGTGGTGCGTGCGCTGTCGCGTCTCGCGTCGAGCCACTCAGCTCGCGGCGGCGATACCCGTCGGGCAGGAACGGCCCCAGTTGGTCTTGGACGGGGCGCTCAGCTCCTGGCCCGTGCCGCCGATGCCGCAGTACCCGTCCGGGTTCTTGTCCAGGTACTGCTGGTGGTAGCCCTCCGCCGGGTAGAACGTACGGCCCTCGGCCGGGAGCAGCTCGGTGGTGATCGTGCCGAAGCCCGCCTTGTCCAGGACTTCCTGGTACGACTCACGCGAGGCCTCGGCCGTCTCCTCCTGCATGGCGGAGTGCGTGTAGATCGCCGAGCGGTACTGGGTGCCCACGTCGTTGCCCTGCCGGAAGCCCTGGGTCGGGTTGTGCCCCTCCCAGAAGACCTTCAGCAGTTCCGCGTACGTGACGACCGTCGGGTCGAACACGACCCTGACCGCCTCGGTGTGCCCGGTCAGGCCCGAGCAGACCTCCTCGTACGCGGGGTTCGGCGTGATGCCGCCCTGGTAGCCGACGAGCGTCGTCCAGACGCCCTTCGTCCGCCAGAACGTGCGCTCCGCGCCCCAGAAACAGCCCAGGCCGAAGTCTGCGACCTCGAAGCCCTTGGGGTACGGGCCCAGCAAGGGGTTGCCGAGGACCGTGTGCCGGCCCGGCACCGAGAACTCGGGCTCGGGGCGGCCGCGCAGGGCCTGCTCGGGGGTGGGGAGCTCGGGGGTGCGGTTGGACAGGAACATTCAGGTCTCCTCGGCTGTGGGGTCCTGTATCTCCTAACGTGAGGACCCGGGCCGGAATTCCGCCGCCACACCGCCGCCACGCCGCCGCCACCTGGGGCGGCGCCCCGCTCACCGAGGCAGCGTCGCCGGGCTCCCGCCGTTCGCCTCGTAGCCGGCCACCGCCAGCGCGCGGTGGACGGCGTACTCCGCCGCCGGATCGCGGCTGTACGTCCACGGCAGCGCCCCGACATGGCCGTCCACCCGCACGAGCTGGTTCATCGTCTCCGACCAGCGCTCGGACCGGACGAGGAACAGCACCAGCAGGTGCCGTACGTGCGACAACATCGGGTCGTCCTCCCGGGCCGCGTGCACCGCGAACAGCGCACCCTCGACGGCCCTGGTGACGACCTGGGTCTGGTAGAAGCCGCGCACGAGAATGACATCGGGCAGATGCTCGTACACCGCGAACAGCGGCAGAGCCGCGAGCAGCGAGCCGCGCGGGGCACGCGCCGCCGACGCCGTCGCGAAGTGGTCGGCCTCCTCGCGCGAGCCGTGCCACTTCTCGGACCAGTAACGCAGCGCCGCCAGATGCGCCCCCATGTGCGCCGGAGCGCGGTCGATCACGTGCGCCCAGAGCTGGTCGAACTGCTCGTGCGGGTAGCCGAGTCCGCGCGCCACCGCCAGCTCGACGATGTACGGCACGGGGTCCCCGGGCGCCAGCAGCGCCGCCTCGCCGCAGACCGTACGGGCCTCCTCCAGGATGATCCGGAAGTCGTCCGCCCCCACCCGCGACGTACGCCACGCCTGCTGCACCAGGAACTCCGCGTGCACCGCCGCCCCGCCCGCGTCCTTCGGCGACTCCGCGCGCCACGCCCGCAGCCACTGGCCGCCCACGCCCGGCCTCTGCTGGAGTTCCAGCGAGGCGGCGCCCGCGAAGGCCTGGACGCGCTGCCAGCGCACCTCGCCCTCCTTCGGGGTACCCGCCAGCAACTGCGCCGCCGCGTGCCAGTCCTGGGTGTGCTGGACGACCTCCAGCACGTCGAGGAAGTCCTGGTCGGGCCCGGGCAGCCGGATGTCCAGCTCCTCCTGGAGCACGAAGCCGTACGCGGCGGGGTCGGCGGCGTCCGGCGAACCGGGCGCCACCTGGCGGATTCCGCCGCGCCCGCGCAGGAACAAGCGGCTGATGACCGTGGCCAGCAGACCGAGCGCCAGCAGGAACCAGAGAATCTCCATGGCCTCATTGTCCCGGACGGCACCGCCTGCCGGGAACGCGTTCGGCGGGGACGGCGCACTCGACGCGAACGCGCTGCGCGGCGACCGGTGCCTCTCCGGCATTACCCTCGATTCCCATGAGCCACCAGCACATCAGCGAGCAGTACAACTTCGAGACCCGCGCCATTCACGCGGGCAATACCGCCGACCCGCTCACGGGCGCGGTCGTCCCCCCGATCTACCAGGTGTCCACCTACAAGCAGGACGGAGTGGGCGGTCTGCGCGGTGGTTACGAGTACAGCCGCAGCGGCAACCCCACCCGTACGGCGCTGGAGGAGAACCTGGCGGCCCTGGAGGGCGGCAGGCGCGGTCTCGCCTTCGCCTCGGGCCTCGCGGCCGAGGACTGCCTGCTGCGTACGCTGCTGTCGCCCGGCGACCATGTCGTCATCCCGAACGACGCCTACGGCGGCACCTTCCGCCTCTTCGCCAAGGTCGTCTCCCGGTGGGGCGTCGAGTGGTCGGTCGCCGACACCTCCGATCCGGCGGCGGTGCGGGCGGCGATCACCCCCCGTACGAAGGCGATCTGGGTCGAGACCCCCTCGAACCCGCTCCTCGGCATCACCGACATCGCTGGCCTCGCCGGCATCGCGCGCGCGGC
Source organism: Streptomyces sp. 150FB (assembly GCF_000818195.1). Taxonomy (GTDB): domain Bacteria; phylum Actinomycetota; class Actinomycetes; order Streptomycetales; family Streptomycetaceae; genus Streptomyces. The sequence continues at coordinate 6,059,877 of NZ_JTHL01000001.1, forward strand.
GGGCGTGAAGCTCGTCGTCGACAACACCTTCGCGAGCCCCTACCTCCAGCAGCCGCTCGCGCTCGGCGCCGACGTGGTCGTCCACTCGACGACCAAGTACATGGGCGGCCACTCCGACGTCGTCGGGGGCGCGCTGGTCGTGGCCGACACCGAGCTTGGCGAGGAACTGGCCTTCCACCAGAACGCGATGGGCGCGATCGCGGGACCGTTCGACGCCTGGCTGGTGCTGCGCGGCATCAAGACCCTCGCCGTACGGATGGACCGGCACAGCGAGAACGCGACCCGCATCGCCGAGATGCTGGAACGCCACCCCCGCGTCTCGAAGGTCCTCTACCCGGGCCTGCCCGACCACCCGGGCCACGAGGTCGCGGCGAAGCAGATGAAGGCGTTCGGCGGAATGATCTCGTTCCTGGTCGGCGAGGGCGGCGAGAAGGAGGCGGTCGCGGTGTGCGACCGCGCCGAGCTGTTCACGCTCGGTGAGTCCCTCGGCGGTGTCGAGTCGCTGATCGAGCACCCGGGGCTGATGACCCACGCCTCGGTGGCGGGCTCGGCGCTGGAGGTGCCGGCGAACCTGGTCAGGCTGTCGGTCGGGATCGAGTCGGCCGACGACCTGATGGCGGACCTGAAGCAGGCGCTGGGCTGAGCCCTGTCCTGAGTGCCGGGCGTTCCCCGGTGGACCCGACGCACGCCGTGCGGCGGGTCCACCGGGGGTACGCGCCGGGGCGGGTCAGAAACCCTCCAACGGCGGAGTCGTTCCCGACGGCGGTGTGTACCAGGGCTCGGTGACCCACGCCCACACCGCGAACACGATCACGGCCACCACCAGCAGCGCCCACAGCGCCCGGCGCGCCGAGCGCCGCCGTCTGCGCCGCCGGATACCGCGCTCGGTGGCGCGCGGCACCAGATCGGCGGGGACGACCGGGTGCGGGAAGTCCAGCATCCGGCGTATCCCGTCCTCCTTGCGGCTCGCACCGCTCATGAGGCTGCCCCGGCGGCGGGCGCCGGGCCCTTGCCCCCCTGGTCCTTGTTGTCGTTCTTGTCCTCGCCCGTGCCTCGGTGGTCGTCCTGTCGCGTCCGGGGCGCCGGGTTCGCGGCCTCCCACAGGGTGGTGACGGCCCGCGCGCAGATCGCACGGGTTCGCTCCACCGGCAGCCCGATGAGCGCCGCCGTCTGCTCCTCGGCCGCGCCCTCGTACATGCGCAGCACCACGGCGACCCGCTCCCGCGCCCCGAGCGAACCGAGTACGCCGCCGCCCGCGTGCCGGCCGCGCTGCCAGGCCGTACGGACGAAGCGCGTGACGAGTTCCTGCCGGGTGCGGTCGTACGGGTCCTCGCCGCGCAGCCGGTCCCAGTCCGCGTACGTGGCGGCCAGCGCCGTGGCCAGCAGTTTCTGGGCACGCGGGGTTTCGGTGCGCGGCTCGCCCGTGAGCAGCGCCGCCACATGCAGGAGCCTGCCTGCCGCGCCCGCCACGAACGACTCGAATTCGCGGGCGCGGCGGCGATCCAGGGACGACTGCCGCTGTAGCACGCCCTTATATGAGGCCCGGCGGGGGCCCAGGGTCAAGAGGGCGTCGGCGGCTCCACCGGCGGGAGCTACTCGCCGGGCGCCGGAGGCGTACCGCCGTTCCCCGCCTCGGGCGTCTCCGAGCCGCCGGAGCGTCCCGAGGCGTCCGGCCCGTCGGATCCGTCCGAGCCGTCGGATCCGTCAGATCCGTCCGAGCCGTCGGCCGGACCCGGTGTGCCCGGCGCCTCCGGGACCTCGGCGGACTGCGCTCCGGCCTGCCGGACCGAGAGCGAGGTGTTGAACCGGGTCAGCAAGGTGGTGAAGGCGTCCCGCTCGTCCTCCGACCAGCCGTTGGTCACCTGCGCCATCAGTTCGCGCCGTGACGCCCGTACCTCTTCGAGGCGGGACTGACCGCGTGAGGAGAGCTGGAGGACGACGGCACGGCCGTCCTCCGGGTGCGAGGTGCGCTTGACCAGGCCGGTGTCGACCAGCGGCGCGACCTGCCGCGTCACGGTCGAGGAGTCGATGCCCATGCCGGCCGCGAGGGCCTTCACACCCATCGGGCCCTCCTGGTCGAGCCGGTTGAGCAGCAGGTAGGCGGCGCGGTCCATCGAGTTGCGGACCTGGCCGAGTCCGCCGAGCCGGGTCTGCTCGGCCCTCCGGGCGAAGACGGCCACCTGGTGCTGGAGGGCGTCGAGGAGACGCGCGTCGTCCGGCAGGCCGGACGACGTCTTCCCGGACGACGGCGCAGCGGAAGTCATGTCCTGAATCGGGGGCATGGCTGGGGGCTCTTTCGTGCGGGGGTCGGTTGGTGCAGGACAGAGTACGCGGCTGGCAGCCCAGTCGTACCTGCGCCGACCAAACCCATCAGGAGGGGGAGCTTCCGGGGAGCTTCTGAGGAGCTTCCGAGAAGGTTCCCGGCGGCCGTCACCGCGATGAGCTGCCAGACTTGCGGGCATGAGCTTCGGTACGCCCGCCCCTTCGCACACCCTGATCCTCGACGACATCCGAGGGGCGCAGAAGATGCTCGCCGGAGTCGCCCGGATGACCGCGCTGGAGGGCAGCAGGTATCTGACGGGACTGGTCGGCGCGCCGGTCCTGCTGAAGTGCGAGAACCTCCAGCGCACCGGCTCCTTCAAGCTGCGCGGCGCGTACGTGCGGATCGCGGGCCTGTCCCCCGAGGAGCGTCCCGCCGGGGTCGTGGCGGCCAGCGCGGGCAACCACGCGCAGGGCGTCGCACTCGCCTCCACGCTGCTCGGGGTGCGCTCGACGGTGTTCATGCCGATCGGAGCGCCGCTGCCGAAGGTCGCGGCCACCCGTGAGTACGGCGCCGAGGTGAGGCTCTCCGGGCAGGTCGTCGACGAGACCCTGGCCGCGGCGCAGCGGTACGCGCACGACACCGGTGCGGTCTTCATCCACCCCTTCGACCACCCGGACATCATCGCCGGACAGGGCACCGTCGGCCTGGAGATCCTGGAGCAGTGCCCCGAGGTCCGTACGATCGTCGTCGGCATCGGCGGCGGCGGTCTGGCCGCCGGGATAGCCGTGGCCGTGAAGGCGCTGCGCCCCGACGTGAAGCTGATCGGGGTGCAGGCGGAGGGCGCTGCGGCGTATCTGCCCTCGCTGCGGGCGGGCCGGCCGGTGTCGGTCGGGGCGCTGTCGACGATGGCGGACGGCATCAAGGTGGGCCGCCCCGGCGATGTGCCCTTCCAGATCGTCCAGGAGCTGGTGGACGAGGTCCGTACGGTGTCAGAGGACGAGCTGTCGAGCGCGCTGCTGCTCTGTCTGGAGCGGGCGAAGATGGTGGTGGAACCGGCGGGCGCGAGCCCGGTGGCGGCCCTGCTGAGCGACCCGAAGGCGTTCAGGGGCCCGGTGGTCGCGCTGCTGTCCGGCGGCAATGTGGACCCGCTGCTGATGCAGCGCATCCTGCGCCACGGCATGGCGGCGGCCGGGCGCTATCTGAGCCTGCGGCTGCGGGTGACCGACCGTCCCGGGGCGCTCGCGACGATGCTCGGGGTGCTGTCGGTGGCCGATGCCAATGTGCTCGACGTGAGCCACGCGCGGACCGATCCCCGGCTCGGCCTCGGCGAGGCCGATGTGGAACTGCACCTGGAGACCAAGGGGCCCGAGCACGCCGCCGATGTGGCGAGGGCGCTGGAGGAGGCGGGGTACCGGGTCCTCGGCTGAGCCGGTCCGGGGAGTGGGCGGGGCGGGCGGGGCGGAATCGCGCTTATCGTACTTACCGCGCCTGTCGGGCGTATGCGTGGCAATCGCCATAAGCTCGGGTGCGGGCACAGCCATCCAGCCACCCCGGGGAGAATCCACATGCCTGGCGCCATCTACGCCGAGGGCTTGGTGAAGACCTTCGGCGACGTGCGGGCTCTGGACGGCGTCGACCTCGACGTCCCCGAAGGCACCGTCCTCGGGCTGCTCGGGCCCAACGGCGCGGGCAAGACCACCGCCGTACGGGTCCTGACCACCCTGCTCCAGCCCGACAGCGGACGGGCGGTCGTCGCGGGCATCGACGTGGTGAAGAACCCGAACGAGGTCCGCCGCTCGATCGGCCTCTCCGGTCAGTTCGCCGCTGTCGACGAGTACCTCACCGGACGCGAGAACCTCAGGATGGTCGGCGAGCTGTACCAGATGCGCGGGCGTGCCGCGCGGGCGAGAGCCGTGGAGCTGCTGGAGCGCTTCCACCTCAGCGATGCCGCCGACCGTCCCGCCAAGACGTACTCCGGAGGCATGCGGCGCAGGCTCGACCTCGCCGCCGCGCTGGTGGTGTCGCCGCCCGTGATGTTCATGGACGAGCCGACGACCGGCCTCGACCCGCGCAACCGGCAGCAGCTCTGGGGGATCATCCAGGACCTGGTGGCAGGCGGTACGACGCTGCTGCTCACCACCCAGTACCTGGAGGAGGCCGACCACCTGGCGCACGACATCTGCGTGGTGGACCAGGGCAAGGTCATCGCGCGCGGCACCGCCGACGAGCTGAAGGCGCAGACGGGCGGCGAGCGGGTCGAGGTCGTCGTCCAGGAACCCGGCCAGATCGGCCCCGCGCGTACGGTCCTCGCGGCCTTCGCCGAGGCGGGCCGGGGCGATGACAGCCGCAGGAGCGGCGAGGACCTGGTCGCGGTCGTCGAGCACACCCGCAAGCTGACCGTACCGGTCACCGGTGGCGCGCGACTGCTCGCGGAGGTCATCAGGGAGCTGGACACCCGGGGCGTCGAGATCGACGACATCGGGCTGCGCCGGCCGACGCTCGACGACGTGTTCATCACGCTGACCGGCCACTCCGTCGAGGAGGGCGAGAAGGACGACGGGAACGGCGGGAACGGCGGGAACGGTGGTGGCGGCGAGAACGGTGGCGGCGGCGACGAGGGGCGCGGGAAGCCCCCGGCGGCCCGGGACCGGGACGGAGCGGGCGCGACGCCCGCCAAGGAGGCCGAGAAGTGACCCTGACCAGCGCACCCGAGCCAGGACGCCTCGCGGCGCCGGCACCCCGCGGCCGTATCCTCCACTCGGCACACGACTCCCTGGTGGTCGCCCGGCGGAATCTCATCCGCATGACCAGAATTCCCGAGGTTGTGCTTTTTGGCCTGATTCAGCCGGTGATGTTCGTCCTGTTGTTCAGCTATGTCTTCGGCGGCTCCCTGAAGATCGGCACCTCCACCAGCCCCCGGCTCTACCGTGAGTTCCTGATGGCGGGGATCTTCGCGCAGACCGTCACCTTCGCCACGGCCGGCGCGAGCGCGGGCATCGCCGACGACATGCAGAAGGGGCTCGTCGACCGGTTCCGGTCACTGCCGATGGCGCGCGGCGCGGTCCTCACGGGCCGTACGATCGCCGACCTCGTGCAGACCGCGCTGACGGTCGTCGTGCTCGTCGTCGTCGCCGTACTGGTCGGCTGGCGCATCCACCACGGCCTGCCCAAGGCGCTCGGCGCCTTCGGGCTGCTGCTTCTGCTCGGCTACGCCTTCTCCTGGATCGGGGCGCTGATCGGGCTGTCCGTCCGCTCGCCGGAGGCGGCGACCTCGGGCGGGCTGATCTGGCTGTTCCCGGTCACGTTCATCTCGAACGCCTTCGTGACCATCAGCGGGATGACGCCGTGGGTGCGGCACATCGCGGAGTGGAACCCGTTCAGCGCGACGGTGGAGGCGTGCCGGGAGCTGTTCGGCAACCCCGGGGTCTCGCAATCCGACGCCTGGCCGATGCAGCACCCGGTCTGGGCGTCGGTGATCTGGTCGGTGCTGATCCTGCTGGTGTTCCGGACGCTGGCGGTGCGCAAATACCGTTCGGCGGCTGTCTGAGCGGGAACAGCGGGAACGGGAGCAGCGGGAACGGAAACAGGGCCGGGGCGCCTCGTCAACGACGCGCCAGGGCCCTGTCCTGTCCGGTCTGTCCGGCTTCCCGCAGGTGACAGGTGGCAGTCGGCTCAGTCCGTGTACGGCTTGGCCGCGAGGATCTTCACCGAGGCCTTCTTGCCGTTCGGCAGCTCGTACTCCGCGTCCTGGCCGACCTTCTTGCCGTTCACGGCGGAGCCCAGCGGCGACTGCGGGGAGTACGTCTCGATCTCCGTACTCGCGTACTCGCGCGACGCCATCAGGAAGCTCAGCGTGTCGTCCTCGTCGCCGTCGAAGGCGATGGTCACCATCATGCCGGGCTCGACGATCCCGTTGTCGGCGGGCGCCTCCCCGACCTTGGCGTTCTCCAGGAGCTGGGTGAGCTGGCGCACCCGTAGCTCCTGCTTGCCCTGCTCTTCCTTGGCCGCGTGATACCCGCCGTTCTCGCGGAGGTCCCCCTCCTCACGGGCCGCCTCGATCTTCTTCGAGATCTCCGTGCGAGCAGGACCGGACAGGTGGTCCAGCTCGGCCTTCAACTGGTTGTACGCCCCTTGGGTGAGCCAGGTGACGTTCTCGCGGGTCTGGGTCACAGGTGCTCCTCGTAGGTACCGGAAAGACAAAGCGACGCCCTACTCAGAAGATTGTGCCTTCTTGAGTGGGCGAAACCACGAGCCTAACAATTTCGTGGCGCGAGGGGGAGGATAAAAGCCGTTAGAACCGCGTCGACCCAGGTCAGGGGCGGTGGCCCCGGGCGGGTTCGGCCGCGGTCCCTGAACGCGCCGCCGGGCCTGAACTCCGTAGGACAGGGTGACCGTCCGCCGCCGCGGCGGCGGGCCGGGTCCGTCAGCCGCTGTCGGTGGTACAGCCCACCAGCTCCGTGGCGGTCGCGGTCTCCGTCGTACGGAGGGTGACGATCTGGTCGACCTCGGTCTGGGACGGAGTGAAGTGCACGTCCTTGCGGCCCACCTCGGCGTGTCCGTCGTTCAGGGCGCGGAGCGTGCAGGTGCCCGTCGCGCCCTTGTCCTTGTGGACTTCGAGATGGACCTCGACCGCCGTGGCCGAAACCCGCTTGAACTTGATGACCTCGCCCGACACACTCGTGCCCGCTACGTAGTGATACCCGAACCAGGCGATCAGGACGACCGCCGCGGCACCGAAGACCGTGGCCACGATCCTGAGCCCGCGGTTCGCGTGCGCTCCGCCCGGCTGCCCGTAGCGGCCCGGGGGGAGCTCCTCGCGCGCCACGGCCATGATCTTTCCTCTCGGAGTGGGGATGCCGGAATTTTCCGCCCCTCGATATCCGTCACTATAGAAGCCGCCTAATGCGACGAATCACTGAGGACCGAGTCTTGACTGACCAGCTACGACTGATGGCCGTCCACGCCCACCCCGACGACGAGTCGAGCAAGGGTGCGGCCACCATGGCCAAGTACGTGTCCGAGGGGGTGGACGTGCTGGTTGTGACCTGCACGGGAGGCGAGCGTGGCTCCATCCTCAACCCCAAGCTCCAGGGTGACGCCTACATCGAGGAGCACATCCACGAGGTCCGCAAGAAGGAGATGGACGAGGCGCGCGAGATCCTCGGCGTCGAGCAGGAGTGGCTCGGCTACGTCGACTCGGGCCTGCCCGAGGGCGATCCGCTCCCGCCGCTGCCCGAGGGCTGCTTCGGTCTCGCCGACGTGGACGAGGCGGCGGGCCGGCTGGTCCGTTCCATCCGCGCGTTCCGGCCGCAGGTCATCACCACGTACGACGAGAACGGCGGATATCCGCACCCCGACCACATCATGACCCACAAGATCTCGGTGCTGGCCTTCGAGGCGGCCACCGACAAGGAGAAGTACCCGGAGGACGAGTTCGGTCCGGTCTGGGAGCCGCAGAAGCTGTACTACAACCAGGGTTTCAACAAGCAGCGCACGGTCGCGCTGCACGAGGCCCTGCTGGCGCGCGGCCACGAGTCGCCGTACGGCGACTGGCTCAAGCGCTGGGCGGAGGCCGACCACAAGGAACGGGAGCTGACCACGCACATCCCGTGCGCGGACTTCTACGAGATCCGGGACAAGGCGCTGCTCGCGCACGCCACGCAGATCGACCCGGACGGCGGCTGGTTCAGGGTGCCGATGGACATCCAGCGGGAGGTCTGGCCGACGGAGGAGTACGAGCTCGTGAAGTCGCGGGTCGATACCTCCCTCCCCGAGAGCGACCTCTTCGCGGGCATCCGCGACAATGCCTGATATGTATGCGACCCAGGCAATGACGCACTTCGTTCCACTCGCCGCGGACCTCGACGAGAACAAGGTGACGCCCGGTGTGCTCGGGTTCATCGTCTTCGCGGTGATGGCGGTGGCCGTATGGCTGCTGATGAAGTCGATGAGCCGCCACATGGGCAAGGTCGACTTCAAGGAGTCGCCCGACCCCAAGGCCGACCGGGCCGAGCGGCCGGACAGCGTGCGCGCGGGCGCCGGGCTTTCGAAGTCGGCACCCGCCCAGCGCACGAGCAGCGGTGAGTAGCAGCAGTTGATCAGTAGTCGTCGCAGAGCCGGGAGCAGCGGTAGCCGGTAGCGGCGGCTGGTGGCGGCGCTGAGCGGGGACGAAGGGCGGGCATCGCCCGTCAGGGCCCCATGACCCCGGCGGGGCGTCATGGGGCCATGGTGGTGTCCGGACCGTGGTGGTATTGGGCCGCAGCGGTGCCGGACCGTGGTGCTGCGGCTCTCCTGCCCCGGCTCCGGGGTCAGGCCGGCGCCGGGTCCACCCGTACGCCCATCACCTCGCGCGCGTGCCTGTTCGGGACCATGCCCAGCCGCCAGGCGCCCCAGCCGTCCTCCAGGGCGAGGCCGCGCTCCAGCATCACGGCGAACGCCTCGGCGCAGTCCTCCAGTTTGCCGTCGCGGGTGGCGTGGCGGGCCCGCAGGAGGTCGGACAGCTCCTGTTCGGCGACCACCGAGCCGACCTCGATGCCGCCGGCCGAGGCGTACGGCAGCAGGGTGCAGCGCAGGAAGCGGGACCAGTCGGCGCCCCGCTCGTCGCCGTACGAGGTGAACAGCGCCGTCGCCTCGTCGCAGAGCTGGAGCGCCTGCGCCGAGCGGTTGTTGCCCGCGTCGACGAGGGCGAGTTCCAGACATGTCCACGCCTCGCCGTGCGCCACCCCGATCCGGTGGAAGTCCGCGCGGGCGTCGACCAGCAACTGGCGGGCGAAGCCCGAGTTGCGGAGGTTGCCCGTCTGCGCGGCGCGCTGGTCGCGGGTGACGCGGCCCGAGTGGTGGCGGGCACAGGCGAGGCCGTACACGTCGCGCATCCGGGAGAACATCGTGCGGGCGCGCTCCAGTTCGCGTACGGCCTGGTCACGGTCGCCGCGCTCCTCCAGCGCCTGGCCCAGGTAGTAGCGGGTCCAGGCCTCGCCGCGCGCGTCCTCGTTGTCGCGGTGCCTGGACAGCGCCTGCCTGAGCTGGTCGGTGGCCTCGGCCGGATCACCGTCCACCAGCCGGCCGCGGGCGAGCTGGGTCAGGGCCCAGGCCTCGCCGCGGCCGTCGCGTGTCCTGCCGTACAGGTCGAGGGCCGCGCGCAGTTCGCCGTCGGCGCGGGGCACGTCGCCCATGCGCAGACAGACCTGGCCGAGCTGGAAGTGCGTCCAGGCCTCCCCGTGCACCGACTCGCTCTCGCGGTGCAGCACCAGCGCGGTGGCGAGCAGCGTGATCGCCTCGGCGAGATTCGCCCGGTCGCGCTCGACCGCGGCCAGCGCGTGCAGGGTCCAGGCGCGGTCGGCCGCCAGCTCGTCGGAGGACTGGAGTTCCGCCGCCTCGCGCAGCTTCGCCGAGGCTTCGACGAGATTGCCCTGGTGGTGCAGGGTGATGCCGAGCGAACACAGCGCGCGGGCCGCGCCCGCCTCGTGCCGCGCCTCGCGGTACAGGCCGACCACCGAGGTCAGGGTCGTCCTGGCCTTGTCCAGCTCGCCGAGCTGGCGGGCCGCGATGCCCGTACGCCACTGGACCGAGCGGACCAGCAGCCCCTGGTCGACCGCCTGCGTCAACTCGCTTATCTCACCGAGCCGGTAGAGGTCGCCGCGCAGCAGGCAGTAGTCGCAGAGCGCGCCCAGCAGGTTCAGCACGGCCTGCTGGTCGACGCCCTCGGCCCCCCGCAGCGTGGCCGTGATGAAGCTCGACTCGTCGTCCAGCCAGTGCAACGCCGCGTCCAGGGAGGTGAATCCGTGGGCTCCGGCCGCCGTCTTGAAAAGGTCGGCGCGGGTGGACGTCTTGCCGTCGACCATCCGGATCACGGAGTCGGCCAGCTCGCCGTAGTTGCGGATCAGCCGCTCCTGCGCCGCCGTACGGTCGGCGGCCGTCTCCTCGTCGAGCAGCCGCGCCTGCGCGAACGTCCTTACGACGTCGTGCAGCCGGTAGCGGCGGCCCCGCACATGGTCGATCAGGCCCGCCGACGCCAGCGTGGT
>NZ_JTHL01000001.1:6070288-6077662 GCF_000818195.1 Streptomyces sp. 150FB
CCGCCGAACCGAGCGAGGCGCGGCCGGCGAGCGCGAGGCGGCGCAGCAGCCTGCGGGCCTGCTCGCCCTGGTCGGTGTAGCGCAGCCACAGGGCGCGCTCGATCGCGTCGACCGCCCCGTACTCCGAGAGGGCTTCGGCCAGTTGGAGCGCCGTACGGGGGCCGAGCGTCGACCCCGCGATCCGCAGCGCCATCGGCAGCCCGCCGCACAGCTCGGTCACACGGTCGGCCGACTGGGCGTCGTAAGGCCCCTCGCCGGACGATTCGGCCGACGCCCGCAGCAACTCCTCGGAGCCGGCGGCGTCCAGCGCCTCGACGGGCAGTTGGTGCACCCAGGCAGGGACGTCGTCCCCCAGCTCGACCGGCTGACGTGCCGTCACCAGGACGAGGCTGTCGGAGCGTTCGGGGATGAGGGTGCGGATCTGCTCGGCGTCGGAGGCGTCGTCCAGGACGACGGTGACGGGCAGGCCGGTCAGGTGGTGCCCGTACAGCTCGGTCAGCCGCCGCAACTGCTGCTCGGGGGAGGAGCGTTCACGGAACAGCAGTTGCTCGCGCGGCGCGCCCAGGCGGTTCAGCAGATGCAGGAGGGCGTCCCTGGTGGGGAGCGGGGCCTCGCCGGGTCCGCCGCCGCGCAGGTCGACCACGCAGGCGCCCCGGAACTGGTCCTTGAGCTGGTGGGCCGCCCGTACGGCCAGTGTCGTACGCCCGGAGCCCGGCTCGCCGTACAGCACCACCACCGTCGGCCTGGTCTCCGTCGAGGCGCGCGCGGCGTGCACCCACTGCGCGATCTGCGCCAGCTCGGCCCTGCGCCCCGCGAACGGTCCCTCGGGCTGCGGGAGCTGGCCGAACGACTGCGCGAGCACACTGCGCCCGCGCGCCGCGGCGCTGCGGTTGCCGCCCCTGAGCTGCGGGGCGGTCGGGGACTTCTTGGTGGTGCGCTTGGTCTCGTGCGCCAGCACCCGCTGCTGGTCGAGGTACGGGCGGATGCCCCGTACCTCCAGCGCCGTCAGCCACTGGAGCCGCAACTGCTCGGCGCCGCCCGGCTGTCCGGCGGCGGCGGCGCTGCGGTGCGCGGCCGGCCAGTGGGAGGCGCCGACCTTGGCGAAGGTCGTGGCGGCTCCGACGACGGCGACAACACCCCCGGCGCCGAGTGCCGTTCCGGCCGAGGTGCCCAGCGCGACATCGGCGCCGAAGGCGGCGACGGCGGCAACCGCAGCGACCAGCACCGGAGTTCCCAGGGACTTCCGGCTGAACCGCTCCGACAGCGGGACCTGGCCGGCCCGCGCGGCGTCGAGCGCCTGCACATAGGCGGCGTACTCCTCCTGGACCCCGGCGGTCAGGGTGTCGAGGGCGGCGCGCCCCCGGGCGAGCAGGATGTTCCCGTCGGTTCTGCCACCGGAGCGCCGGACCTCTTCCTCGACGGCGCGTATCAACAGCCTCTCGGCTTCGGCCCGGTGGCTCTCCCGCATGGTTCCCCGCGTGGTCTCCCGCATCAGCGTCCCCCTCCGACGGCTACGGATACTGGGAGCAATTGTCCTGCGTACGGCGAGTGAGCGCGAGGGAGCGCGGCGGTCCGGAGGCTCTGAACTTGCTCAAGTCCCGGGCTCGGATCCCGTGGCACAAGTTCCCTGGCTCAGGTCCTGGCTCAAGCCACCTGGTGGCTCAACTCCCCGTGCAGCCTTGCTTCTCCATCGCCTTCGGGAAGTAGGAACGCAGGAACGCGGCCAGGGCGTCCCGCCGTTCGGGCGTCTTCTCCGGAAGGCTCTCCTGAAGCTCAAGCTGAACCAGCGCCACGAACTTGCGCTGCTCTCCCTTGTAGGTGCAGCGGGCTACGGCCAACGCCCCCTTGTCGGCGAGCCTCCCTTCGTCACCGATCGCGACAGGGGCGGGGTTCCCCATACGCAACAGTCCCCGTTCGTCGACCTTGACCGGGTCGGTGTCGCTGGGAATGACATCTCCCGCGATATAGACAACGTCCTTCCTGTCCACCACCAGACGACAGCGCGGGCTCTCCGGTCCGGCGTCGGACGCCTGCTGGGTGAGCTTCTTACCGTCCGGCAAGAAAGGGGGACAGCAGATCGGAGCCGACGCTCACACCGCAGGCGTTGTCCGGAATCCCGTAGTCACGTCCGGCCGTACATCTGTCCCTGCGAAAAGGAGCATGGCCGCCGCGGCGACGGCGGTTCCGCCACATCGCCGAAATATCCCGCTCTGTGTCATGGATCGAGCTGGCATATCTGATTCGTCCCCCGTCAGACCCGAAGGGCCCGGCCGATACGTGGCTTCTCCTCGTCCAGGTGGATGGTAGGGGGAGGGGCGAGCACCCCGTTCACAGGCTGATCGACTGGTATTCGGTGTAGTGCGCGAGGCCCACCGGTCCGTTCTCCCTGCCGACTCCGCTGGACTTGAATCCGCCGAAGGGCGCGGTCGCCGCGCGCGGTGCGCCATTGACGTGGACGGTGCCGGTACGGAGCTGCCGGGCGACCGCCAGGCCGTGTTCGGGGTCGGCCGTCCATACGCCGCCGCTGAGCCCGTACTCCGAGTCGTTGGCGATCCGGATCGCGTCGGCCTCGTCGTCGAAGGGGATGACGACCACCACCGGGCCGAAGATCTCCTCCTGGGCGATCCGCATGCCGTTGTCGACGTCCGCGAAGAGGGTCGGCCGTACGTAGTAACCCTTCTCCCCGCCGGGGACCTCCGGCACCCCGGGACCGCCCAGGACGAGGCGTGCCCCTTCGGCGATGCCGGTGTCGATGTAGGAGTGGACACGTTCCTGCTGGGCCGCCTTGGACAGGGGGCCGATATAGGTGGCCGGGTCGGCCGGGTCCCCGACGGGGAGGTCCGCCATCATCGCCGCCATCGCGGCGACGATCTCGTCGTAACGGGCGCGCGGGGCCAGCACCCGGGTATGACCGACACATGCTTCGCCGTTGTTGGCGAGGGAGTACCACTTCAGTGCGGGGACGACGGTGTCCAGGTCGGCGTCGGCGAGGATGATCGCCGCCGATTTGCCGCCCAGCTCCATGCTGAGCCGCTTGAACTGCCGGCCGGCGATCGAGGCGATCGTGGCGCCGGCGCGGGTCGACCCGGTGAACGTGATCTTGTCGACGCCGGGGTGGCTGACCAGGTACTCGCTGACCTCACGCTCTGCGGGCAGGACGCTGACCACGCCCTCGGGAAAACCGGCCTCGGCGAAGATCTCGGCCAGCACCATGCCGTCGAGGGCGGTCTCCGGCGACGTCTTGAGGATGACGGGGCAGCCGGCGAGCAGCGCGGGGATCATCTTGGACAGCGCCGACTGGTGCGGAGCGTTCCAGGGGATGACCGCGACCACGACGCCTACGGGCGCGCGGCGCACGACCGTACGGTGGCCGCCGGAGTCCGGGAGGGTGGACTCCCAGTCGGACTCCCAGTCGAAAGCGGCGGCGGCGTCGATGAAGTCCTGGGTCCTGGCGGCCAGCGTGCCCTGGAGCATGCGGGTGAAGCTGATCGTCGTACCGTTCTCGGCCGTGATCAGCTCGGCGATCTCGTCGGCGCGCGCGGCGTGCAACTCGTTGAACCGCGCCACGATCCGCTGCCGCTCCGCCGGGTCCGTCAGCGGCCACGGCCCGTGGTCGAAGGCCGCCCGGGCGGCGGCGACGGCTCGGTCCATATCGGCGCTGGTGGCCTCGGGGACCGTACCGACGGGGGCCCGGTCGTGCGGGGAGCGGACCTCGAAGACATCGGGCCCGGCGGGCTCGGTCCAGCGACCGCCTATGAACAGCTTGTCGTACGTCAGCATGGCGACTCTCCGTTTCCGGTCTTCGTTCTCCCGGCTCTCTGTGCTCTCTACGCGCAGAGAGCCGGGCGAGATTAAGAGAACGCCGTTTTCTTAAGTTCGACGATAACAGAACGCCGCTCTGTTATCGAGTGCGGCCGTTACCCTGGCAGGACAGGAGGAGAAGGAGGGAATCGCGTGACGGAGACGACGGCCGAGGGCTTTGTACGGGCGCGGAGGCCCGAGCAGCGGGAGGTGCGCCGGCAGGCGATCCTCGACGCGGCCGAGGCGCTGCTCGGCGAGCTGCCGATGGCCGACATCAGCCTGCGCGAACTGAGCCGCAGGGCCGGCCTCGCCACGTCCAACGTGCTCCGCTACTTCGAGTCACGCGAGGCGGTCTTCCTCGAACTGCTGGCCCGCGAGCGCGGGTTGTGGCTGGACGCGCTGCCGTCCGAGCTGCCGCCCAGGCCGCAGGGGGCGGAGTCCGCCACGTACTCCGTCGACGTCTTCGCGCGGGCCTATGCCGACTCGATCGCCCGCAGGCCGCTGCTGTGCGAGATGGCGAGCGCGATGTCGAGCGTGCTGGAGCGCAATGTGTCGGTGGAGGTCGTACGCCTCTTCAAACGCGCCGCGCTAGCCGACAACCGCCGCCTGGCCGCCATCCTCGCCGACCGTGTCCCCGGCCTGGGCGAAGCGGCGGCCCTGGAACTGGCCTCGACGGTAACCGTACTGGTCAGCGGCCTCTGGCCACTGGCCAACCCGGGCCCCGCCGTGATCGAGGCGATCGAGGACGAGGACCTGCACGCGGCCCATGTCGACTTCGCGGGGCGCCTGAGCCGGATGACCGCACTGCTGACGGATTCGCTGCGACGGTGATGCGGCCGGGTCCTAGGGTACGAGTCCGTCCACCGCCGGCCGCCTGCCGACCACGAGGAGGTGCGAGCTGGCGGCGAGCAACTCGGGGTAGGGCTCGGCCATGCGTGCCGCCGCCAGGGCGGATTCGAAGAGGGACGTGCCGACGACGGACTCTCCGGTGTGCTGCTCGGTGGCTTTCAGGAGCGCCCAGGTGGGCCCCTCGACGCCAAAGAGGGCGGTGTCACCAAAACCGGCCTCCTCGACCTCGCTCCGCAGTTCTTCGCCACGGTGGAAGTACGCGGCGGTGAAGGCCTTCTTCCCGTCGTGCACCGCCGTGGCCAGGATCTTGCCGACCGACGCCTGGAATCGCGGATCGTCGAGGTGCGCGAAGGCGGTGTGCTCGAACAGGGACGCGTACCGGTTGATGCCCGCGGCGGCGACCAGCCCACCGGGCCTGACGACCCGACAGGCCTCGGTCAGGGCCCGATGACGGTCCGCCCGATCGAGCAGGTGGTAGAGCGGCCCGAGCAGCAGGACCACGTCGTACGAGGAGTCCCGCGCGGTCAGCGCGCGGGCGTCACCCAGCTCGACGGTGCAGCCCGTCTCCTTGGCGGCTTCCACATGGCGCGGGATGGGATCGACGAGATGCACGCCGTACCCGTCGGCGACCAGCCACTCGGCGTGCGCCCCGGGACCGCCGCCCACGTCGAGAACGCGAGCGGGAGCGGCCGGCAGGTAGCGCCGCAGCAACTCCTGCGTACGCAGCTTCTCAAGCCGCCCATCGGCCGAAACGCTCAGCCGGTCCCCCTCATTGATGGTCTCCCCGTAGAACCGCGTGATCTCCGGTGCCAGCTCATGTGTGGGCATGGCAGCATTCTGGTCGCTGACCGCACCCCGCCTCACCCGAATCGGGCCAGGGCCCGGAGGACTTCACCATCTCCCGGAACGACGACTCCCGGGAGGGCCGTCGGCGGTGCGTGCGCGGCTGGCGGCGCGCCCGGTTGTGGGGCTCGGGGCTGGTCCGGTGGGGGCTCGGGCAGGAGGGGGGATGGCGAACCGACTGGCCCATGAGACCTCCCCGTACCTGCTCCAGCGCGCCGACAACCCCGGCAACACCGGCGCATCCCGCCGTCGCGCCTGAGGGCTTGGGTCCTGGAGCAGCCGGTGGCTTCGCCGAAGTGGGCGCCCGAGCAGTACGCCGGCATCAGGCGGCGCATTGAGGACGACACTCCGCCTCGGGAAGCGGGCCGTAAGCACCGCGCTTCAGCCGCCGGCCACAATCAGCTCAGCCGGCCCCGGTCGAGGTAGCGGACAAGTTCGGTGCGGGAGCGGATGCCCAGGGTGGCGAAGACGTTGCGCAGGTGGTGGTCGACGGTGCGGGGGCTCAGGGACAGGCGCAGCGCCACCTCGCGGTTGGTGGCGCCCTCCGCCACGCAGCGGGCGATCCGCTGTTGTTGGGGGGTGAGGGTGCCGAACGGGCCCGTTCTGCGCGGGTGGTCGTCGTTCGGGTCGGCCACCGTCTCGCCGGCGGCGCGCAGTTCGCCGCGTACCCGTCCCGACCAGAGGTCCGCGCCGCAGCGTTCGAAGGCGATGAGGGCGTCCCGCAGGGGGCCTCTGGCCTCGCGGGTCCTGCGACGGCGCCGGAGCCAGTGGCCGTGGAGCAGGAGGGTACGGGCGCGTTCGAAGTCGCCCGTCGCGTGTTCGTGCCGGCGCAGCGCCTCCTCGTACCACTGCGCGGCCTGGGCGGCGGGGGCCAGCAGGGCTCGGCACCGCGCGAGTTGGGCGGGTGCCTGCGGGTCGGCGGTGTGGGCCGCCCAGAAGGCGAACTCCTCGACGGCGGTACGGGCGTACGAGTCCGCGCCCTGCCCTGCCAGTACCGCGGCCTCGATGTAACAGGGCACGGCCGGCATCCGGACGGCGAAGTGCCCGCCCCGGGGGCAGGGCCCCACCAGCGGGGCCAGGCGGGCGGCGGCCTCCGCGCTCCGGCCGTCGGCCAGGGCCGCGCGGGCCACGGCCCAGTCGGCGAGCGAGGCAGCCTGGGTGAGCCCGTGGGGTACCGCGTCGGCCAGTGCCGCCCGGGCGTGGGTCGCGCAGAGTGCGGCGTCGCCCTCGACGGACGCGGCGAGGGCCAGCACGGCGTGCAGATGGGCCTTGGCGTTGCGCTGTCCGAGCCGTCCCGCCACGGCGAGTCCCTCCCGCGCGTGGACCCGCGCCCGGGCGTGGCGCCCGGCGCGCAACTCACCGTAGGCGAGGTGTTCCAGCGCCTGCGGCAGCAGGGCGTCGGCCCCTCGGGCGCGTACCAGGGCCAGGGCTTTGGCTCCTGTCCGGCAGGCGGTGTCGACCTCGCCCAGCACCAGGGCGACGACCCCGGCCCGCAACAGCCCCGCGGGTCCGGCGGAAACCCCGGGCTCCATGGGCCCCGCGGGCTCAGCCGGCTCCGCGGGACGCTCGGGCACACCGGGGTCCCCCGGGCCCGCGGCCGTCTTGGGGCGGATGCGCGGTCGTGTGGCGGGCCGTGTCCCGGCGGTGAAGCCCTCGCCCGTCCCCTCGGCGATGCCCTCGCCGGTCCTGTCCCGGCTCCGCGGGTCGGTCAGCGGGGTGCCCTCGGCGCCCGGCTCCGGCCCGGTCCGGGTGCCGCAGTCGCCCGAGCCGTTGTCATCAGCTCCGCCCCGCCCCCGTCCGACCATCCGACCGGTCATCGAGCGACGGCTCGGAACGCGGTCCCGGGCGCCGGTCCGTACCCTGAGCTCCGCGCCCCCGGCA
>NZ_JTHL01000001.1:6078213-6097615 GCF_000818195.1 Streptomyces sp. 150FB
GGCGAGCCACGCGTACTCGGCGGCCGCGGCCAGGCGCGCGCCGCGCAGGACCTCGTCCGCCGTGAGCGTCGCCGCGTGGACCAGCGCCGCGGCACGGTCGGTGTACGAGCGCGGTGGGACGGCCGCCCGGGTCAGCGCGTCCGCGAGCGCGGTGTCGGGACCGGGCGCCGCGCACGCCCGCTGGACCAGGCGCGGCAATGCCTCGTGAGCGCCGTCCAGGACGGCGGCGAGGGTACGGTGCACCGCGCGGCGCCGGGCCGGGGGCGCCGTACGCAGCACCGCCGTGCGCAGCAGCGGGTGGGTGAAGCGGACCCGGCCGCCTCCGCTGCGTACCACCCCCGCGTGCTCCGCGGGCACCAGGAGGCCGGGGCGTATCCCGGCCGACCGCCCGGCTCTCAGCACCAGTGCGGCTTCCGCGCCCGCCCCTTCCGGTTCGTGCTCGGCCGCCGCGGCGGCGAAAAGAAGCAGGGCCCCTGTGCCGTCGGGCAGTGCGTCGAGGCAGGCGCCGTAGGCGTCCAGCAGGTCCTCGCCGCCGGACAGCGGCTGCGGCAGGGGCAGTTGGCCCGACAGGTGCGCGGTGCTCAGATGCCCGGCGAGGGCGGTGAGGAGCCGGGGGTTGCCCGCGCCCTCGCGGCGCAGTTCCTCCCGCACGGCCGGGTGTAATTGACGGTCCGTCAAGTCATCGAGCAGTGCGTCGACCGCGTGGTCGTCGAGGGAGTTCAGGCGCAGCGCGGGCAGTCCGGCGAAGGCGTCGGTGCCCGGCCCGTGGTCCGCCGCCGTGAGGAGGACCGCGACCCGGCCGCGGGCCGGCAGTCGGCGGACCGCGAACGCGAGCGCCTCGCGGGACGCGGAGTCCCAGGCGTGGACATCGTCCACCTGCACCAGGAGCGGTTCACGGGCGCCGAGATCCGTCAGGCAGCGGAGCAGAGCCGTGCCGACGGATCCCGCCCGCACCCCCGCGCCGAGCGGTAAGCCGAACGTCAGGCGGGGCGGCACGGGCATCGGCAGGGGGGTGTACGGCGCCGAACCGAGCAGCGCGTCCAATCCGCCGTAGGGGACGAGCCGTTCGGCCTCCGCGGCCTCCGCGCGCAGGACCGCCCCGCCCCCGTACGCGGCAGTGGCGTGCTCCAGCAGCGCGCTGCGGCCGAGGCCCGGTGGGGCGGTCAGGACGAGCGTGCTGCCGTGACCGGCCCGCAGGCGGTCCAGCAGCGTTCCCAGGATGGCCAGTTCACCACTCCGGCCGTACAGCGGGTGTGAACTACGCACGGTCGTCGATGAGTTCATCTCCGTGACGTTACTTGCGCGTAACGAGCGCCGGAAGGCCCGCGTCCACGGGGGTGAGGCCTGTTGCGCGGGTCCTGGGCGCCGACCCAGCCGGGGCGGCGCCCAACTGTGCCCGGGCACAACCGAACGGACGGTAGGTCAGGAGTGCGGGCAGTTGCCCCGGTACTCCTCGATGGTCAGGCTCGGCCTCGGCAGCGGGCACAGGAACTGCTCGTAACGGGTGTCGTCGTCGATGAACCGCTTCAGCCACGAGATGCTGTACTTCGCGATCGTGGTGTTCGAGGAGTTCGGCGTGAAATGCGTCGCGCCGTTGAGCTCCAGGTACGCCTTGTCCAGGGAGCTGGGCAGCGAGGTGTAGAACGGCTCCGAGTGCGTGGCCACGGGTGCGACCGTGTCCCCGTCCGCACCGATGACGAGGGTGGGCGTACGCAGCTCGGGCCAGGACTTGTCGGTGTTCCAGCCGGTCAGCGGGATGGCGGCCTGGAGCGAGGGCCGGCTCTTCGCTGCCTCCAGGGTTCCGCCGCCGCCCATTGAGTGGCCCATCACTCCCAGGCGGGTGGAGTCGACGCGGGTGCGTACGGACGAGCGCTCCGTCAGGTAGTCCAGTGCGGCCAGCAGTTGGCGTCCTCTGCTGTCCGGCTGGTCGAGGGTGGTGTTGGTGTCGATGGTGAACACGACGAAGCCCTGGGAGGCGAGCCGGGGACCGAGCCAGGAGATGCTGGACTGGGTCGCGGTGAAGCCCGGCGCGATCACGACGGCGCCGAAGGTGCCGTCGGCCGTACTGGTGGGGTAGTAGACGGTGCCCCCGCCGAACCCGGTGACACTGATCGAGGAGACGGACGTCTGCGAGACGGCGTAGGAGCCGCGGGCGGCCTCGATGCTGGACACCGAGGGCGCCGGTCCGCGCTCGTACGGGTTGGCGGCGGTCTGGGCCCCGGCGGTGCCGGGCACCAGTGCGGCGATCAGCGCGGCGGCGGTGACCGCTCCGGCCCACAGCGTGCGGGGGCCGGTGCGGGGACGGGTGCGAAGGCGGGGACGGGCGGGGGTGCGGGCGTCGGAGAGCGGGCGCACTGGGGGCCTCTCGGTCGAGGCGGTACCACTCCGGGGCCTTGGACTCACCGGATGGCCACCGCCGTACGGACTGGCAGTGGCCACACTGTCCCCGCCCGACCCGCCCCCCGGCATCGGCGACTTCACCGGTCTTCGCGGGAACCCCGCCCTTCCCCCGGTCGAGGACGAAGTCCCCCGGCGCGTTCTCCGGCCCGGGTCGTGGGGTCCCACCGGCCGACTCCGCCGGCTCCGCGCTCGGTGGGGCCACCCCTCCAGCACGCCTCCGATCCGGTGGATCGGTGGCCATGGGAAGAGGAGGCGATACAGGAGGCCAGGCCGCGCGCGGTGGGCGGCGCGCCCGGTTGTGGGGCTCGGGGCTGGTCCGGTGGGGGCTCGGGCAGGATGGGGGTATGGCGAACCGACTGGCCCATGAGACCTCCCCCTACCTCCTCCAGCACGCCGACAACCCCGTCGACTGGTGGCCCTGGTCGCCCAAGGCGTTCAAGGAGGCGCGGCGGCGGGATGTGCCGGTGCTGCTCAGCGTGGGGTATTCGTCGTGCCACTGGTGCCATGTCATGGCCGGCGAGAGCTTCGAGGACGCGACGACCGCCGCGTACATGAACGCGCACTTCGTCAACATCAAGGTCGACCGCGAGGAGCGGCCCGACGTCGACGCCGTCTACATGGAGGCCGTGCAGGCCGCCACCGGGCAGGGCGGCTGGCCGATGACCGTCTTTCTCAACGCCGACGGGGAGCCGTTCTACTTCGGTACGTACTACCCGCCCGAGCCCCGCCGCGGCATGCCGTCCTTCCCGCAGGTCCTGGAAGGGGTCACCTCCGCCTGGAAGGACCGGCGCGACGAGGTCAGCGAGGTCGCCGGGCAGATCGTCGGGGAGCTGGCGGGGCGTTCGCTGGCGCAGGGCGGGGACGGGGTCCCCGGGGAGGCGGAGCTGGCGCAGGCGCTGCTCGGGCTGACCCGGGAGTACGACGCGCGCCACGGCGGGTTCGGCGGCGCGCCCAAGTTCCCCGCGTCGATGACGCTGGAGTTCCTGCTGCGCCACCATGCCCGTACCGGGTCGGAGGGTGCGTTGCAGATGGCCACCGACAGTGCCGAGGCGATGGCGCGCGGCGGGATCTACGACCAGCTCGGCGGCGGGTTCGCCCGCTACTCGGTCGACCGAGAGTGGATCGTGCCGCACTTCGAGAAGATGTTGTACGACAACGCCCTGCTGTGCCGGGTGTACGCCCACCTGTGGCGGTCCACCGGTTCGGATCTCGCGCGGCGCGTGGCGCTGGAGACCGCCGACTTCATGGTGCGCGAACTCCGCACGGCCGAGGGCGGGTTCGCGTCCGCGCTGGACGCGGACAGTGACGACGGCAGCGGGAAGCACGTCGAAGGCGCCTTCTACGTATGGACACCTGAGCAGTTGCGAGCGGTACTGGGCGAGGACGACGCCGAGTTCGCCGCCGGGTACTTCGGGGTGACCCAGGAGGGCACCTTCGAGGAGGGCGCCTCCGTCCTCCAACTCCCGCAGAGCGGCGCCGTGGTGGACGCGGCGCGCGTCACCTCCGTACGCGAACGGCTCCTCGCGGCGCGCGAGGAGCGCCCGCGCCCCGGGCGGGACGACAAGGTCGTGGCCGCCTGGAACGGCCTCGCGATCGCCGCACTCGCCGAGACCGGCGCGTACTTCGACCGGCCCGACCTGGTGGAGCGGGCGACCGAGGCCGCCGATCTGCTGGTGCGGGTGCACATGAACGAGGCGGCGCGGCTGGCCCGTACCTCCAAGGACGGCCGGACGGGAGCCAACGCGGGCGTGCTCGAGGACTACGGCGATGTCGCCGAGGGGTTCATCGCGCTGGCCGGGGTGACCGGCGAAGGGGCGTGGCTGGAGTTCGCGGGGTTCCTGCTGGACATCGTGCTCGACCAGTTCGTGTCGGAGCGCGGCACCCTGTTCGACACCGCGCACGACGCGGAGAAGCTGATCCGCCGGCCGCAGGACCCGACGGACAACGCGACCCCTTCGGGCTGGACGGCCGCCGCCGGCGCCCTGCTCTCGTACGCGGCGCACACCGGCTCCGAGCCCCATCGCGCCGCCGCCGAGGCCGCGTTGGGCGTGGTGAAGGCGCTGGGCCCGCGCGCGCCGCGCTTCATCGGCTGGGGACTGGCCGTCGCGGAAGCGGCGCTCGACGGACCGCGCGAGATCGCCGTGGTCGGCCGGAACCCCGCGGACGCCGCCGAGTTGCACCGTACGGCGCTGCTGGGCACCAGCCCGGGCGCGGTGGTGGCGGCCGGCACGCCGGACAGTGACGAGTTCCCGCTGCTGAGGGACCGCCCGCTGGTCGGCGGAAAGCCGGCCGCCTATGTGTGCCGGCGCTTCGTCTGCTCGGCCCCGACCACCGAAGCGGACGTCCTGGAGGGCGAGTTGACCGGCCAGAAGTCCTAGGGCCGGTCGTTCGGATCAGGGCCGCTTCGTCGCGGGGGCGGTCCAGTCCGGGTGGCCGATCGGGGTGGGTGTGGTCGTTCCGTAGATCCAACTCCTTATGTAGGAGGTGAGATCCCGTCCGGAAACGGTGTTCGCGACGTCGATGTAGTCCTGGGTCGTCGCGGACCTGCCGCGGTACGTCGTGAAGAACGTGCGCTCGATCGTGCGGAACGTGGCGTCCCCGACGAGCCGGCGCAGGCCGTCCAGCATGAGGGCGCCACCGGCGTTGGTGCCGGCGAGGACGTCGGTCGCGTCGGCGGGGCGGCCGGGCGGACCGTACTGGGGGCGGTTCTCCACGTCGAAGTCGTAGGCCCGGCGCAGGTTGTCGTCGTAGGTGCCGTCCTCGTCGTAACCCCGGTCCGCCAGGTAGCGGAACGTGTAGTAACTGGCGTGGCCTTCGCTGAGCCACATGTCGTCCCAGGAGCGTACGGACACGGCGTCGCCGAAGTACTGGTGAATCAGCTCATGGACCATCGTCGACTCGTCGCTGTGATCGGCCGTGGTCAGGTGCGCGGCGTCGAAGGTGGACAGCGTGGCGCTCTCCAGGGCCGCGGCATACCCTCCCGCCACGCCCAGGACGCCATAGGTCTCGAACGGGTAGGGGCTCCCGATCTGCTGCTCCACCCAGGACAGTTGGTCCGGGACGAGGGCCAGTTGCGGGGCCGCCTTCGTGACCTGGGGCGTGTCCACGTAACTGCGCACCGGCAGGCCGTGCGGGCCGGTCCCCCGGACTTCCGTGAAGTGTCCCACCGCTGCCTGCACCACGTCGGTGGGGATGGGGTCACGTGTGCCGTAGACGTACGTGGTGCGGTCACCGACGGTCCGCCGGGACCGCAGTGTGCCTCCCGCCACCGCCTGGAGGTCGTTGGGAACGGTGATACGGAAGGTGACTCGGGCCTTGTCGCTGGGAATGTCGTTCATGGGGAAGAACAAGTGTGAGCGGTCGGGCTGGCCGAAAAGGACGAAGCCGTCGTCCTTCTCGAACCAGTGGTCGAAGTGCGGCTCCTCGCCCGAGGACCAGGGGGCGGGCGGGTTCGCCGTACGGTCCGCCACGAAGGTGACGCGTACGGTGAACCGCCGCCCCTCCGGCAGGGGGTGGCCGGGAGTGACGACGAGCTTCTCCCCGGTCAGCCGGAAGTCGGCCGGGGCGCCGTCCACGAGGACTCGGCTGATCTGCTGGCCCGCCGCGTCCAGGCTGAATTCGGACAGTGCCTGGTGCGCTTCCGCCACGATGTCCACGGAGGAGTCCATCAGCGTCGTACCGGGCCGGTAGTCGTAGGCCACGTCGTAGGACCGCACGTCGTACCCACCGTTCCCCAGCCCCGGGAAGATCCGCTCTCCGCCGCTCCGCGCGCCGGGCCGGGGCACCTGCCCCGCACCGACGGCAGGCTCCGCCGTCAGCGCGGCCATCACCATCGTCCCCGCCAGCACGGCGAGCGATATCTTCCTGGTCCTGATCCTGTGACGCATGCGCCGGCTCCCTCGGTCCACACTCTTGATTGACGACGACCGCGTGGGATGTCCGATGGCCGGATGGCAACGGGACACGCTGCTCACGCGCCGTCATGAACAAGAGAGAACCAGACCGCTCATATCGTCACCGTATTGCCGAGCGGCGTATCGGGCGCGGACGCCGGCTGATGTGCTCTTGCGACGTGGCTTTTCATATCCGTCAAGTGGGCGGTGTCTAGTGGCAGTTGGTGTGACGAAGACTGTCCTCTTCCGCTCTTGTTCTCCGTGGCGCACGAAGGTGAGAATCGCACCGACAACGGATTGATCATGGAGGAAAAACGCATGAGACCGACCCGGGCTGCCCTGTTCGTCGCGACCGCCGCCTTGACACCGGCTCTCCTTTTCACTGCCCCGGCCTTCGCCACCGGACCCGCGGGCACGTCGACGGCCGTGACGGCCACGTCCGGAACGCCCGGTGAAGGAACGCCCGTTGACGAGATGTCGGAGGCGGAACTCCGTCTCGCGATCCAGGACATCCTGGCTGACGAGGACTCCGGCAAGAGGGTGACCCGTGATGGGAACGCGGCCCTCGACGGGACCGTGGAGGACATGCGCGCGTTCCTCAAGACGGGTTACCGTCTCGCGCAGGCCGAGGACGACAGTGTGGCCATCTTCCGTATTCTGGGAGACAAGGATTCCGGTAAGGGTGTGGTCCGGGAGGCGACAAAGGCTCTGGACGACGGTTCTCCTGAGGCTCTGCGGGCATTCCTGGAGACTGGTTACCGTCTCGCCCAGGCCGAGGACGACCGGGTCGCCGTCGCTCGCATCCTGGCGGACGAGACCATCAGCGATGCCCTCCGCGCGGCTGCCGAGGATGTCATCGACGGTACGCCGGAAGAGCTGCGGTACTTCCTGGAGGTCGGCCAGTACGAGGTTGACGCCTAGAGCAGTACGGATCCGTCAGATCGGCTGCGGCTGCGGATGCGGCCGCATCCGCAGCCGCCCCTCGCGCGTCCAGCCCTCAGAGGCGCAGCCCGCCCTCCAAGGAGTCGAACGCGTCCTCCAGCATGGCGATCAGGTCGTCCTGGCAGTCGCGTTCGGCCCAGTAGATGGAGACTTCGCGCAGCGCGCCGAGCACGGCGGCGGTGAAGACGCGCAGTTGGAGGTCGTTCCGGTCCCGTCCCGAGCGTTCGGCGAGGACTTCGCTGAGCAGCCTCGCCGTCACCGACATGGTCTCGGTCATCCGGGCGCGGACCGCCGGGATCTCGACCAGGAGTTTGCTGCGCTGGACCATCTCGGCCCTGTCGTTCGCCAGCACGTCCTGGAGCGTCTCGACCAGCAGGTGGCGCAGCGACTTCAGCGGCGGTTCGTCCGCCGGCCTCGCCCGGAGTACGGCCGCCATGACCGGGTCGTACTCGTCGGTGAGGACGATGTCCTCCTTGGTCGGGAAGTAGCGGAAGACGGTGGAGGGGGAGACCTCCGCCGCCTCCGCGATCTGCTCTACCGTGGTGGCCTCGTACCCCTGCTCGGCGATCAGTGCGTACGTCGCCCGCCGGATCTCCGTCCGGGTCCTGAGCTTCTTGCGTTCCCGCAGGCCGAGACGGCTCTGCTGCTCTTCGAGGGGGGTGCGTGAGATGGCGGCCATAGTCGTTATTGTCGGCCATCCACCGGCAGCGGGGCCACCGTCCTGACATCGGCGTCCCCGCCGTCCGCAACGCCGCCGCCGTCCGCGCCGTCCTCCGCGCGCTCCGGGTTCGAGTCCGGGTCCGGGTTCAGGCCCGGGTTCGGCAGCAGCACCGCGACCAGCAGCGCCGCTGCCAGAGCGGCGATCCCGCAGACCACCATGGCCGTGTCCATGCCGTGGACGTACGCGCTGTTCGCCGATGCCGTGAGGTCCGGCAGGCGCAGCCTGTCGGCCACGATGTGCGCCGCGACCACCGAGTCCCGCGCTGAGTCGGCGGCAGCGGCCGGCAGGCCCGCGGTGCTGAGCCGGTCCCCGTACGTGGCGGCCAGCAACGACCCGAGCAGCGCGATCCCGATCGCGCCGCCCGTCTGCCGTACGGTCAACAGCAGCCCGGAACCGCTGCCCGCGCGGTCGGCGGGCAGCGCGCCGAGGGCCGCGTCCATCGAGGGGACGACGGTGAAGCCGAAGCCCAGGCCCGCGATCGACAGCCAGAGGGCGGTGGTGCCGTATCCGCTGTCCACCGTCGTACTGCTCGCGAGGAACGCGGCGAAGGCCAGGACGACCAGACCGGCGCTGATCACCAGGCGCGGGCCGAGCCGCGCGGCGAGCTTCCCGCTGGTTCTGGCGGCGACCAGCAGCCCGCCCATCATCGGCAGCAACCGCAGACCGGTCCCGAAGGCGTCGTGGCCGAGGACGGCCTGGAGGTAGACGGGCAGCAGGAACAGCAGGCCCGACAGGACGAACATCACCAGCGTCGCCGCCAGCGTGTTGAGCAGGAAACCGCGGTGGCACAGCAGGGTCATGTCGAGCATGGGCCGGATCACCCGGCGCTC
This sequence comes from Streptomyces sp. 150FB, assembly GCF_000818195.1. Lineage (GTDB taxonomy): Bacteria > Actinomycetota > Actinomycetes > Streptomycetales > Streptomycetaceae > Streptomyces. The sequence continues at coordinate 6,087,000 of NZ_JTHL01000001.1, forward strand.
GCGCAGCACCAGCGCGCCGAGCAGCAGCACCCCGGCGGTCAGTGTGCCGACCACGAGCGCACTGCCCCAGCCCCGGCCCGGCGCCTCGATGATCCCGTAGATGAGCGAACCCAGGCCGAGCACGGTGAGCGCCGCGGAGAGGACGTCGACCTTCGGGGACGACGGGTCACGCGTCTCGGGCAGCAGGAAGACGCAGGCCGCTATGGAGATCGCCACCATGGGGATGTTGATGACGAAGATCGAGCCCCACCAGAAGTGTTCGAGCAGCCAGCCGCCGACGATCGGGCCGAGCGGCAGGCCGAGCGCCGAGGCGGCGGAGATGATGCCGACGGCCTTGACGCGGTCGGCGGGTGCGCGGAAGAGCGACGGCAGTACGGACATCGCGAGCGGCATCACGAGGGCGGCGCCGACGCCCATCGCTGCGCGGGCCACGATGACGAGTTCGACACTGTGGACGAACGCGCCCACGAGCGAGCCTGCGAGGAAGACACCGAGGCCGGTGAGGAGCATCCGGCGGCGGCCGAAGCGGTCACCGAGCAGGCCCGCCGGGAGCATCAGCGAGGCGAAGACGACAACGTAGACGTCCGCCATCCACTGCTGCTGACCGGTGGTGGCACCGAGCCGCGCGGCCATGGTGGGCAGCGCCACATTGAGGATCGTCGTATCGAAACCGAGCACGAGCATGCTCGCGACCAGGGCGCCGAGCGCCCACCAGCGGCGGTCCATGTCGCCTCCTTTGATAGTTGATGTCAAGTGACAGTAACTATCAAAAGATTGAGGCCGTCAAGTTTTCCGCTCAGGTTCTCCGGACATGACTGTGGCGGTGGCATCCGTAGATGCCACCGCCACAGCGGAAACAAGGGGGTGAGGTCGGGAAACCGACCGGTTCAGGAAACCTGCTCGGCCACCAGCGCGATACCGACGAAGTGCACGGCGAAAGCCGCGAGGGTCAGCGAGTGGAACACCTCGTGGAAGCCGAACCAGCGCGGTGACGGGTCGGGCCGCTTCAGGCCGTAGATCACTCCGCCCGCGCTGTAGAGCAGGCCGCCGACAAGTACCAGTACCAGTACGGCGATTCCGCCCGCGCGCATGAAGTCGGGGAGGAAGAACACCGCCGCCCAGCCCATCGCGATGTAGCACGGCGTGTAGAGCCAGCGCGGCGCGCCGACCCAGAAGACCCGGAAGGCTATGCCGGCGGCGGCGGCGGCCCAGACGGCCCACAGCAGCACCTCGCCCGACGACTCGGGCAGCAGAAGCATCGTCAGCGGCGTGTAGGTGCCGGCGATGATGAGGAAGATGTTGGCGTGGTCGAGGCGCCGCAGCACCGCCTCGCCGCGCGGCCCCCACGTACCCCGGTGGTATATGGCGCTGATGCCGAAGAGCAGGCACGCGGTCAGTACGTAGATCGCGCAGGCGATGCGGGCGCGCGTCGAGTCGGTGAGCGCGATCAGCGCCACGCCCGAGACCAGGACGACCGGGAACATTCCCGCGTGCAGCCAGCCCCGGAGTATCGGCTTTGCCAGGCGCGGCGGTTCTGTCTCGGCCGGTTCCCCTGCGGGTGTTTCGGGGGTCGCGAGCGCGTCTGACGCGGCGGAAGTCATGTGTTCATGCTACCTACGCTTCCGTAGGTTACGTTTCAGTACAAAACGGCCGGGCACGTTGTAGTGGCGATGCTCACGTGTGAGGCCCTCTGGACATATGGGCGCGTGAGTCGGATGATCAAATGAGTGCGGGCGGCACCGGATGAGCGGGCTACGGAGCATCCGGGTCGCAGCCCCCAAGGGGCACACAACAACAAACCCCTCATCAAGGAGCAATCGTGGCGCGCGTAATCGCGGCTCCCACCACCATTTCCACCTCCGTTCCCACCCAGCATCAGGCGCTGGTCTCGTGGGTCGACGAGATCACCGAGATCACCCAGCCGGACCGCGTGGTCTGGTGTGACGGGTCCGAGAGTGAGTACGAGCGCCTGTGCGGGGAGCTCGTGGCCAAGGGCACGTTCAAGAAACTCGACCCGATCAAGCGGCCCAACTCGTACTACGCGGCCTCCGACCCGTCGGACGTCGCGCGTGTCGAGGACCGTACGTTCATCTGCTCCGAGCAGGAGGAGGACGCCGGGCCGACGAACCACTGGAAGGACCCCGCAGAGATGCGGGAGATCTTCACCGGCGAGAAGGGCGTCTTCCGGGGCGCGATGCGCGGCAGGACGATGTACGTGGTGCCGTTCTGCATGGGGCCGCTGGGCTCACCGCTCTCGGCGATCGGCGTCGAGATCACCGACTCCGCGTACGTCGCGGCCTCCATGCGCACCATGACCCGCATGGGACAGCCGGTCCTCGACGAGCTGGGTCCCGACGGGTTCTTCGTCAGGGCCGTCCACACGCTCGGCGCACCGCTCGCGCCGGGCGAGGCCGACGTGCCGTGGCCCTGCAACCCGACGAAGTACATCTCGCACTTCCCCGAGGACCGCGAGATCTGGTCGTACGGCTCCGGCTACGGCGGCAACGCCCTGCTGGGCAAGAAGTGTTACGCGCTGCGCATCGCGTCCGTCATGGCGCGCGACGAGGGCTGGCTCGCCGAGCACATGCTGATCCTCAAGCTGACGCCGCCGCGCGGCGCTTCACGGTACGTCGCCGCCGCGTTCCCGTCCGCCTGCGGCAAGACGAACCTCGCGATGCTGGAGCCCACCATCCCCGGCTGGACCGTCGAGACCATCGGCGACGACATCGCGTGGATGCGGTTCGGCGAGGACGGCCGGCTGTACGCCATCAACCCCGAGGCGGGCTTCTTCGGCGTCGCGCCCGGCACCGGCGAGCACACCAACGCCAACGCGATGAAGACGATGTGGGGCAACTCCGTCTTCACGAACGTCGCGCTCACCGACGACAACGACGTGTGGTGGGAGGGCATGACGGAGGAACCGCCCGCGCACCTCACCGACTGGAAGGGCAACGACTGGACCCCGGCGTCGGGCACCCCCGCCGCCCACCCCAACGCCCGCTTCACCGTGCCGGCCGGGCAGTGCCCGATCATCGCGCCCGAGTGGGAGGACCCCAAGGGCGTCCCGATCTCGGCGATCCTCTTCGGCGGCCGCCGCGCCTCCGCCGTACCGCTGGTCACCGAGTCCTTCGACTGGCAGCACGGTGTCTTCCTGGGGGCGAACGTGGCCTCGGAGAAGACGGCGGCCGCCGAGGGCAAGGTCGGCGAGCTGCGCCGCGACCCGTTCGCCATGCTGCCGTTCTGCGGCTACAACATGGGGGACTACATGGGCCATTGGCTCAGGGTCGGAGCCGGCAGGGACCAGCGGAAACTGCCGAAGATCTACTACGTGAACTGGTTCCGCAAGGACGACGCCGGCACCTTCGTATGGCCCGGCTTCGGCGAGAACAGCCGCGTGATGAAGTGGATCGTGGAGCGCCTCGACGGTACGGCCGAGGGCGTCGAGACGCCCATCGGCATCCTGCCGACCAGGGCGGCGCTCGACACCGCCGGGCTCCAACTGTCGGACGGAGAGCTTGACTTGCTGCTCACGGTCGACAAGGAGGTCTGGCGCGAGGAGGCCGCCCTGATCCCCGGCCACCTCAACACCTTCGGTGACCACGCTCCGAAGGAGCTGTGGGACGAGTACCGCGCGCTGACCGCGCGCCTGGGCTGACGCGGGCCCCCGGGGCTGTGCGCAGACGGCTCCGGGGGTGTACGGACGTTCAGCAGGATGTTCAGCAGGACGATCGGCAAGGTGTTCAGCAGGACGTTCAGCGGCAGTGGCGGACGGCTTTCGTGGTGAGCGGGCCGCTCGGCCGCCCGACATGGGTCCTGGCGGGTCAGGTGCTTCCGTACATTCCGGTGAGGACGCCCACCGTGTAGGCCATGGCCTGACGGAGTTCCGGAGGCGCGACGACCTCGACGTCGACACCGAGCCGCAGCAGCTCACCGCACACGTGCTCGGGGCTCTCGATCGGAATGACCGCCTCCACCCATCCGTTGTCGCCGACGGCGGTCGCCGTGGACTCGACGGCCCGCACCACCTCGGGCGGCAGGTTGTCCGGCAGGCGCCGAAGCCCCCGCGGGGAGAAGCGTACGGTGGCTCGGCCGCTGAAGCGGCGGGTCCGGAAGTCGTCGAGGTAGGACGTCCAGTACGCGCCCAGGTCGAAGTCCGGCGGTCGGTCGAACCGTTCGTCGCTGAGCACCGCTTCGAGGACCTGGGTGATCCGGTAGGTCGCGATCCGGCTCTTCGAAGCGGCGACGAGGTACCAGACGCCTGACTTGAGCACCAGCCCGTAGGGGCGAAGGCGGCGGTCCACCTCCTGCGGGGCGCGCCAGCGCCGGTAGCGCACCTCCACCACTCGCCGCGTGAGCACGGCGTCGGCGAACAGGACGAGATGCGGCGTCTGTTCGGGCTCCTGGTACCAGGCCGGGGCGTCGAGGTGGAACACCTCCGCGGTCCGGGCCGCCTCCTCGCGCAGTCCCGCCGGCAGCGCGGCCAGCAGTTTCAGCCGTGCCCCCGCCACCTCCGACGCGAGCCCCAGGTCGGCGGCGGGGCCGGGCAGTCCGGCGAAGAACAGCGCCCGCGCCTCACCCTCGCTCATCCCCGTCAGGCGGGTGCGATACCCCTCAAGCAGCCGGTAGCCGCCGTTGCGGCCCGTCTCGGCGTAGACCGGAATGCCCGCGGCCTGAAGGCGCGCCAGATCGCGGTACGCGGTCCGTACGGACACCCCCAGCTCGTCGGCGATCCCTCGCGCGGACACGCGGCCACGCGATTGCAGCAACAGCAGCACCGACAACAGTCGACCAGCGGACATGGGCACATTCTCCCCGGAAACCCTGACACCCCCTGGCACACGGCCGCCCTACCGTCGGTCCATGCCCGGCTCCCGGCGAACGATCCGGGAGCCGGGCATCCACCGGAAGCACAGTGCCGAACAGGAGCCTGCCGTGCCCCCTACCGATCCTGCCCACAGCACCGCCGTGATCGAGCTTCGCCAGTACACGCTGCGTCCCGGCCGGCGCGACGAACTCATCGAGCTGTTCGACCGGGAGTTCGTCGAAACCCAGGAAGAGGCCGGGATGTCCGTGCTCGGCCAGTTTCGTGACCTCGACGACCCGGACCGCTTCGTCTGGCTGCGCGGGTTCCCGGACATGGCGGCACGACGCCGTGCGCTGACAGCCTTCTACGACGGCCCCGTCTGGGCCGAGCACGGCCCCCAGGCCAACGCCACCATGCTCGACTCCGACGACGTCCTGCTCCTGCGGCCCCTCTCGGACGAGAACGGCTTCGCTCTCTCCCCGTCCGAGCGTCCCAGGATCGGCGCTCCAGCACCGGACCGATTCGTGTCCGCCACCGTGTGGTCCTTTCCTCCCGGACGCTCCGACGGCGTCGCACTGATCCGGGACGGACTCCTTCCCGTCCTGAACACGACAGGACCCGCACCCCTCGCCGCCCTCACCACCGAGACCGCGCACAACACATTCCCCCGGCTGCCCATCCGCGCGGGGGAGAACGTCGCCGCGATCCTCACCTCCTACCCCGACGAGAGCGCCTGCCGACGCCATCTCGCCGATGTGCTGGCCCATCCCCTCGCCCTGGACGAGATCCTGCCGGGCATCGAGCGGGAACAGACAACAGCCCCCCGGACACTGCGGCTGGCGCCCACCGGCCGCTCGGTCCTCTCCTGAGAAGCCCCGCCGCAACGAGGCCGCCGCGAAGGGGAGGCCGCCCTTGCTCTCGGGTTCGGAGTACGTACACACGCCGATGACGCGCGGCCACCGGTCTCACCGGCCGCGTCTGCGCTCCTCCAGATACCGGGTGTGTGTCTCCTGCCGGCGGGCCTCGACCTCGCGCAGCACCGTGGCCGTCGCGCACGCCTCGTCGTACAACAGCGTGAGCTGGCGCTCCAGATGGCGCTCCGGCGGGTCGGTGCCCGGCTGGAGCCGGGTCCACCACCGGGTCCGTACGAAGGTGTCGACCGACTCGGGCACGTCCTGGCGGATCGCCCGGGACAGGCTGCGGATCGCCTCCGGGTCGTCGGCCAGCGCCTCGGCGACCCAGCCGGGCTCCAGGAGCGAGGCGAGCACAGTGTTCAGCTCGGTCAGCCGGCCCCCGGCGGCCGGTGGCAGGTCGACCTTCGCGAGATACGCCGACAGGGTGGCGAAGTCCGCACGCAGGGCCTCCAGTTGTTCCGCCGGTGCCTCGAAGGCCGGTGCCTCGGGGCGGCCGGGCGGCGCGATCAGGGCCCCGGCCCCGTACAGTCCGGCGATCACCACCGGCCAGTACGCGCCCGCCACGCCGGTGAAGGTCAGCACCAGACCCACCAGCCCGCCGGCGCAGCCCGCGAGGTTCTTGGCGGATTCCAGGTACGCGAGCGCTCTACTGGTAGCCACGGATCTCCTCGAAGGCGCCGTCCAGTGCGTCCTTGCCGCTCCTCGCGTCGAAGAGCTGTCCGCCGGTGAGTGAGGCGATGTGCTGGAGCTCGCTGCGGTCCGAGTCGCCGAAGACGATCGGGAAGACGGGTGTGGTGCTCCGGTCCGCGGGGAGGCCCGCGTAGAAGGTGTCGAACGCGGGCGCCGTGGCGCCCGTGGTGTTCTCGCCGTCCGTCATCAGGACGATCGAGGTGAAGGTGTCGGCGCTCTCCTTGCCGAGGTGCGAGTAGGCGTCCTCCAGCGTGCTGTAGATCGCCGTGTCGCCGTTCGCCGTCAGGGACGCCACATCCCGGCGGATCGCGTCCAGCGCCGCTCGCGGGTCGGCCGGGTCCACCGTATGGGTCGTGATCGGCTTGACCGTGGTGCCGAACGGCATCAGCGTGACCTCCTCGCGGTCCCTGAACCGGCCGCCCGTCGGGGAGTTGTCCGTGCCTGTCAGCCCGGACAGCGCCGTCTTGAGCTGGTCGAGACGGCTCCCCGACATCGAGCCCGAGGTGTCCAGTACGTACACAGTGCGCGAGGGGCGGCGCAGCTCGTTCTCGTAGCTGTTCAGCAGACCGTCGGCGACGGTGCGCGTGCCGGGGAAGGGGAGTTCGCGCCGCTTGTCGGTGGCGAGTCCCGCCGCCGGCTTCACGGAGGCGACCACCGGGCGCCGGAAGGTCTGCTCGGTCAGCGCCCGCTGGGCCTCGGGGCCGCGCAGGAACGTGGTGAGCGCCTGCCCCTCCTCCTGCGCCTCGCGCGGCGCCGAAGTCAGCAGGGTGAAGGGGTAGTTGGCGGTGACCACACCGTCCTTCGGGCGGATCACCGTAAGGCCGGTGTGGTGGGTGCGGTTCAGGGAGAGCAGGACGGACTCGTAGTTGACGAGCGCGTCGACACCGCTGTCACGGGCGTACGCCGTCGCCAGCCAGCCCGACGAACCCGACGTCAGCTTCTGCCCGGTGAAGAACTCCTTCAGCTTCGGTGTCGCGGCACGCACATCCGCGTCCGTGAGCGCCGACTGTGCGCCCGACAGCGCGGAGGCGACCGAAACCAGTGCGGAGAAGCCGGAGTTGGAGCGGACCGGGTCGGTCATTCCGTAGGTGAGCTTGCCGGCCACGACCGCCTGGTCCACCTGGGACCAGGTCACGTCACCGGGCTTCCAGCCCAGCTTGGCGACCGTGGACGCCTTGACGCCCAGCGCGACGGGGGAGGACATGATCGGTGTCGCGTTGGTGATGCGCGCGTCGACGCCCGGATGCAGCCGCAGATAGTCGTTGGACGACAGCCACACCGCGTCGTAGGCGCCGTCCGCCTTGCCCGAGGCGACGAGCGCGGCGGCGTCGAGCGTGCCGGTGTAGGTCGGGACGACCTTCACCCCGGTCTTCTTCTCCGCCAGGTCCAGCACGCCCCGCATGTCGGAGAGTTCACTGGAGGCGAGCACCCGGAGCGTGCCCTTCCGGTACTCCGGGGGCGCCTTCTCCCGTATCGGGACCGTGGAGGGCAGGGCCTTCCCGTCGTCACCGCCGCCCGAGCAGCCGGCCACCGCGAGCAGCAGGGAGGCGACGAACAGCGCCGTCAGGCGCGGGCGGGACCTCCGTACGCGGAGCTTCACCGGGGACCTCACCGGGAACCACCCTCCAGCGAGCCCGCCGACCGCGTGCGGTCCATGTACCCGCCGGCCGTCCGCAACTCGGCGGTCAGCGACTCCACGGTGGCCGCCATCGACTCCGTCGCCTGGATCTTGTACGTGTCGATCGCGTCCAGCGTCCGGTAGATCTGCTGGAACGCCGAGCGCAGCGTCTCCACGCCCACCGCCGGATCCGCGGCGATGCGCTGGATCTCGCCGCTCTGCGTGGAGAGCATCTCCGCGTTGCCCCGGATGAGGTCCTCGGTGGTCGACCTGAGCACATTCACCTGCTCGATCACCTTGCCCTGGTTCTCCAGGGCACTGGCCAGCATCACCGCGATCCGCAGCGCGGTGACCGTGGTGGTCGCCGCCCGCTCGACGCCCTTGATCAGCTCGTCGTTGTTGCGCCGCACGATGTCCATCGCGAGGTATCCCTGCGCGGAAACGGCGAGTTGGGTGAGCAGGTCCTGATGCTTCTGCCGTACGGGGAAGAGGACGTCGGCGCGCAGCGCGTCGGCCTGCGCCTGGTCCGTGATCTCGACCTCGGCGACGCGCTGCTCGATCGCCCGGTCGAGCGCGTCGGTGAGGACGGCGTACTCCTGGAGCTTGCCCATGGTCTCCCACAGGCGGGCACGCTCGGTGTGCAACGCGGCGTTGTCGCGCCGCAGTTCGTCCTGACCGCCCCTGAGCGATCCGACGATCCTGTTGAGTGTGCCCTGCGAGGACGCGTACGTGGCCACATGGTCGCGCAGCTTGTTCCCGCCGGGCAGTTTGGAGAGGAACCTCCGCGCGCCCTTGCCCGGGGTGTCCCGCGGGTCGAGGTCGGTGACCGTGCGGCGCAGCTCGACGAGTGAGGTCCCCACCCGTGACTGCGCGTCCTCGCCACCGGAGCCCAGGGAGCGCACGGTCCGGTCCAGCATCCGGTTGGACTGCTGGGCCGCGCCGCGTATCTCACCGGCGCCGAGGTTCGCGATCTCGCCGACCCGTGTGGTGAATTCGGGCGAGCGGGGGTCGATGCCCGCCAGCGAGCCGACGTACTCGGTGGCGCGCCGCGTCATCTCCTCGCGTACGGAGTCGTCGACCGGCACCAGCCCCGAGGCCTGTTCGGCGCGGACCGGGGCGACCGGCTCCGGCGGGGTGAGGACGAGCGGTGTGTCTTCTGCCATGTGATCCCCCTGGGACGGACGGTGGACGCGTCGGGCGTTGAGGCGCGGGGCGTAGGGCGCGTCGGGCGTGAGGCGGCAGGCGTCAGGACCGCGCCCTGCGCGCCATCTCGTGCAGGATCTCGGTGGTGGGTACGGCTGCCTGGTACACCCCGGCCAGCGTCCGGTTGAGATAGGCGGCGTACGGGGCTGTCGCCTCGCTGAACTCGGCGGTCCCGTCCTGCGGGCGGAAGCCGTGCCGTATCGCCAGCGCGCGCAGGGTCTTGTCGGTGGTGAGGAGTTGGCCGATCGCGCGGCCGTTGTCGGTGAACGGCACCAGGGTGTGGTCGCTGTTGACCGTGGTGTCCGGGTAGAGCACCACCAGGTCCCCGACGTCCTGGTGCTGGAGCAGGAGCGCGGCGACCTGCGACTCGTACACCAGCACCAGCGGCTGACCCGCACCGCTCACGAAGTCCGTGAACGGGCCGTCCGAGCTGGTCTGTTGGGCGCCCTGCACCACGGTCAGCTTCTTCAGGACCGGTGCCGTACGGGCGAGCCCGGCGGCGTCGGTGACCACCTTGCCGCCGTTCGCCACGTAGGAGGCGGCGGCGAGGTAGAGGGCGCCCGAGTTGGATGTCTCCGGGTCGGTGCTGGAGATCGAGATCGTCCCGCCCAACTCGGCGTGCGCGGAAGCGCCCTTGAGCTGCTGCCAGGTACGGTCGGCGCGCGCCGCGTCGAGATACGGGCCCATCCGCAGCGTGCCCCGGGACGTACCGTCCAGCGTGGCAAGGCCGTTGGCTGCCAGTATCCGCGCGGTCGAGCGGTGCGCGACGACCACCAGCGGCGAGTAGAAGGGCCGCAGGATACCGGTGCTGACCTTGTACTTCTTCTCCAGCGCCCCGGCGGGGGCGGTGGACGACGGGAAGGCGAAGTCGGCGTCCGCCAGGTCCATTTCCTCCATGGCCCAGGAGCCGGAGGTCTCCGTCTTCACGGTGTAGCCCTTGTCGGCAAGGGCCTTCACCACTGCTGGATCGGCGAAGAAGTCAGCCTTCTCCGAACCGATCACTCCGCGCACGGTCTTCGGTGCCGTGCTCCCGGCTGCGTTCTTGTCCGGCTCGCGGCCTGCGACGACGGCTGCTGCCACTCCGCCGATCAGCAGCACCGCCAGGACGATTCCCACGATGCGTCTCACACGGGAATCGTGCGCGTGAAAACCCACGTTCCGGGCGGAGTTGGGTGTACGGGAGGTGAAGTGCCCGTCCCGTTAAGGGAACGGGGACGTGCGTGGCGCCCGGTCGGCGCGCCTTTTCGGCCCGCCGACCGGGGCCGTCAGTGGGCGCCGACGAGCCTCGGGTCCCCGAGGTCCCGCAGAGCGGCGGTGTGGACGTCCATGCACTCGGCGGCGAGGATCGCGGCGGCGGTGTCGGCGCGCGCTGCGGCGACAACCAGCG
>NZ_JTHL01000001.1:6097640-6121602 GCF_000818195.1 Streptomyces sp. 150FB
TCGGCGGGTTCCTCGCCGGCGGGTGCGGCATCGCGCAGCGGCGCGGTGCCGCGCAGCCGGGTGATCTCCCGGACGATCCGTTCGGCGGCCTCCGCCAGACCCAGCTCATCGGTCACGGCGAGGAGGCCGGAGAAGTGTCCGGCGAGCTGGATGTCCAGCTCCTCCCCGCGGGTCCGGTGGGGAAAGTCGGCGTCGGCGACCGAGTGGACCGATTTGCTGCGGATCGGTTCGTACATGGGACGGCCTCCTGCGCGTGGGACAGGAAACCATCCTACATTGGATTCAGTCTAAAGTTGAGTGGAGTCGTGATCGGGATCTGTTTGAGATGTCGGGAGCGCTCATGCGCGTGCTCACGGCTGTGAGTAACCGTCCAGGAAGGACCCGATCCTGGTCACCGCGTCGGTCAGGTCCTGCACGGTCGGCAGCGTCACGATCCGGAAGTGGTCGGGCTCCGGCCAGTTGAAGCCCGTACCGTGCACCACCATGATCTTCTCGGCCCGCAGCAGGTCGAGCACCATCTCGCGGTCGTCCTTGATCTTGTAGACCTTCGGATCGAGCCGGGGGAAGAGGTACAGGGCGCCCTTCGGCTTGACGCACGTCACCCCCGGGATCCGCGTCAGCAGCTCGTACGCCGTGTCCCGCTGCTCCAGAATCCGGCCGCCGGGCAGCACCAGGTCCTGGATCGACTGCCGGCCGCCGAGCGCCGTGGCCACCGCGTGCTGCGAGGGCATGTTGGCGCACAGCCGCATATTGGCCAGGATCGTCAGGCCCTCGATGTACGAGGCGGCGTGCGCCTTGGGCCCGCAGACCGCCATCCAGCCCGAGCGGAAGCCGGCCACCCGGTAGTTCTTCGAGAGCCCGTTGAAGGTGAGCACCAGCAGATCGGGCGCGAGGGCGGCGGTCGGGGTGTGGGTCGCTCCGTCGTACAGGATCCGGTCGTAGATCTCGTCCGAGCAGACGATCAGATTGTGCCTGCGGGCGATCTCCGTGAGCCCGGTCAGCATCTCGTCGCTGTATACGGCGCCCGTGGGGTTGTTCGGGTTGATGATCACGATCGCCTTGGTGCGGTCCGTGATCTTGCGCTCGATGTCCGTCAGGTCCGGCATCCAGTCGGCCTGCTCGTCGCACCGGTAGTGCACCGCCGTACCGCCCGCCAGCGACACCGACGCCGTCCACAGCGGATAGTCGGGGGCGGGTACGAGCACCTCGTCGCCGTCGTCGAGCAGCGCCTGCATCGACATCTGGATCAGCTCGGAGACGCCGTTGCCGAGGTAGATGTCCTCGACATCCAGCTCGATGCCCTTGGTCTGGTAGTGCTGCATCACCGCGCGCCGCGCGGACAGCAGCCCCTTCGCGTCGCCGTACCCGTGCGCGTTCCCGATGTTCCGCAGGACGTCCTCAAGGATCTCCGGCGGACACTCGAAGCCGAAGGCCGCGGGGTTGCCGGTGTTGAGCTTGAGGATGCGGTGGCCTGCTGCCTCCAGCCGCATCGCCTCGTCGAGGACCGGGCCCCGGATCTCGTAACAGACGTTGGCGAGCTTTGTCGACTGGATGACCTGCATGGCGGCCACCTTACGGCCGTGTAACCGAGGGTGCGTCGTGTTGTTCCCCACGTTGGTCCTCTTGTGTGACCGAGATGCGCCGGCGGAGGGGGTGCGCAAAAGTGCACCCCCGGGCTGCGGCTGGCCGCAATGTGCCGCGCGCGGATCACGGACATCGTCAAGGGGTGCCGACCGGAGAGGCCGGGCGGGCGTGGTCACGAGGGGGAGAGATGGCGAACGCCGTACGGGAGGCACCGGCCGTTGCCGGGAGCGGGAACGGGAGCGCAGTCGGGGTCACGAGCGCGAGGGCAGGCGGCTTCTGGCGGACGGTGGTGGTGTTCACGGTCGCCACCTGGCTGGCCGCCGGCGCGCTGCTCGTCCTCCAGCCCGCGCTCCACCTGAACCCGGAACTGCTGATGCTGACGCAGTTCGGACCGAGCGCCGGTGTGCTCGTGGTGGTCGTGCTGCGCCGCCGGGCGAGTCGGGCCCTGCCGTACGGGGCTCCCGCCGCGCCCGCCCTCGCCCCCGTCCTCGTATCGCTGCGGCCGACCCGGCAGGTGCTCGCGCGCTGCGCCGCCGGCGCCGGGCTCCTTGCCGCGCTGTTCGGGCTCTGCCTGGGCGGGCTCGCCCTCGGGGGCCGGCCGCCGCACCTCACGAGCCCCGGCTCGGTCGCCGGGCCCTTCTGGCTCCTCGCCGCACTGCAGTGGATCGGCGCCTGTGGCGAAGAGCTGGGCTGGCGTGCTTTCCTGCAACGGCACCTGGAGAGCCGGTACTCGACTCTGCTCTCCGCTGTCGTGGTGGGACTTCTCTGGGGGACATGGCATGTGGAGTACTACGGATTCGGCGCCGCCTTCTTCGCGGCCTTCATGGTGATGACCGTGGCGCTCTCGGTGATCCTCGGTGTCCTGGTCAAGGGGGCGGGCGCCGGAGCGCTGCTGGTGGCGGGCACGTTCCACTGGCTGGTGAACCTCGGCATCCTCCTGCTGCTCGACTTCGAGCGGGGAAACCTCGTCAACATGGCGTCGCTCGCCGCCTGCGCGGTGGTCGTCGCACTCGGGGTACGGGGATACGAGCGCGGCCTCGAAGGACGACGCGGGAGGGCCACCGTATGAACGCGCCGACGGACAGCCCCACGGCGACTCCCACGGACGTTCCGGCGGGCGCCCAGGCTGATGGCCACGCTGCTGGCCAGGCGAACGCCCAGGTCAACGCCCGCCCCCGCGCGGCCTTCCTCGCCGCCCCCGGACGCGGCCTGCTCCTCTTCCTCCTCTCCTTCCGCGCCGCGCTGATCGCCCTGCTCATGGCGGCGGCCGGATGCCTGCTCGCCGTCGTCGCGGGCGTCTACGTACTGCCGACGGCCACCGCCTCGCTCCGGCGGACCGCCGCCGCCGCCCGCTCGTACGCGCTCCGCTGGAGCGGCCGGACCATCCCCGAGCCGTACAGCCCCGAGTCGGCGGCGGCACCCGGGCCCGGCTTTCGCGGGCGCCTCCGGCACAACCTGGCGCTGCTGCGCGACCCCGCCACCTGGCGCGACCTCGCCTGGTCCGTCGCCGAGCCGTGCGTCGGCGGCTGGCTCGCGCTCCTGCCCGCCGGTCTGGTGGTCTACGGCGTCTTCGGCGCCCTGGTCCAGCCGTTCGTCTGGCGCCCGATCGACCGGGCGGGCGGCAGCAACTGGTACACGTTCATCCATGTGCACACGACGGGTACGGCGCTGCTCGCCGTCCCGATCGGTGTCGCCCTGATCGCCGCCGGGTTCGCGGTCGGCCCCGCGGTGCTCCGCCGCCACGCCCGCTGGACGGCGAGCCTGCTCGCCCCCACCCGTACCGCCCGGCTGGAGCGCCGGGTCAGCCACCTCACCGGCACCCGCGCCGATGCCACCGACACCCAGGCCGCCGAGCTGCGCAGGATCGAACGCGACCTGCACGACGGCGCGCAGGCGCGGCTGGTCGCGATGGGCATGACCATCGACAACGCCGAGCAGCTCCTCGGCACCGACCCGGAGGCCGCCAGGGCGCTGCTGGTCACCGCGCGCGAGACCAGCTCCAAGGCGCTGGCGGAGATGCGCGACCTCGTACGCGGGATCCATCCGCCGGTGCTCGCCGACCGGGGCATCGCCGACGCGGTGCGCGCCCTCGCCCTCGACACGATGCTGGACGTCGAGGTGAGCGCCGACCTCCCGGGCCGGCCCCCGGCGCCGATCGAGTCGGCGGCGTACTTCGCGATCAGCGAGCTGCTCACCAACGCCGCCAAGCACAGCGGCGCGAGCCGCGTGGACATCGCCGTCGGAAACCGGGACGGTCTGCTCACCGCCGAGGTCACCGACAACGGCCGTGGCGGCGCCGACGCCTCGGCCGGCGGCGGCCTGCGCGGTGTCGCGCGGCGGCTGGCCACCTTCGACGGAACCCTCGCCATCGACAGTCCGGGCGGCGGCCCGACCACCATCCACCTGGAGATCCCGTGCGCGTTGTCCTCGCCGAGGACCTCTTCCTCCTGAGGGACGGGCTGGTCCGCACCCTCGCCGAGAACGGCTTCGACGTCGTGGCGGCCGTCGACTCGGGCCCCTCGCTGCGCAAGGCGCTGATCGACCACCGGCCCGACGTGGCGGTCGTCGACGTACGGCTGCCGCCGTCGTTCACCGACGAGGGCCTCCAGGTGGCGCTGGAGGCGCGCCGGCGGACGTACGGGCTGCCGGTGCTGGTGCTCTCGCAGTACGTCGAGCAGCTCTACGCCCGGGAGTTGCTCGCCGACGGCGCGGGGGCCGTCGGGTATCTGCTCAAGGACCGGATCTCCAACAGCGCGCAGTTCGTCGACGCGGTCACCCGGGTCGCCGGGGGCGGGACGGTGATGGATCCCGTCGTCATCGCGAAGCTGCTCTCGCGCGGGGACGCGCGGGGGCGCACCACGTCGCTGAGCCCCCGGGAGCACGAGGTGCTGGAGCTGATGGCCGAGGGCCGCTCGAACGCGGCGATCTGCCAGCGTATGAACATCACAGCGAGCGCCGTCACCAAACACACGGCGAGCATCTTCGGCAAGCTCCAACTGCCGCCGTCGGACGACGACAACCGGCGCGTGCTCGCCGTACTGGCCTACCTCAACCGCTGAGCGGCCCCGGCGACTTCACCGCCGGCCGTGTCACCGCACCGGAAAGCTGAAGGAGTAGCCGTGCTGGCGCAGCCACGGCAGGAGCTTCTTCAGTGCCGCGGCCGTCTGCGAACGGTCGCCGCCGCCGTCGTGGAAGAGCACCGTCGGGCCGTTGCTCAACTCCCCCTGGACGGTGGCCAGGATGGTGGGGACGCCGGGCCGCTCGAAGTCCTTGGAGTCGACGTTCCAGCCCAGCGGGCGCATGCCCGCGTGGGCGGCGAGCTGCCGGCTGTACGGGGTGAAGGCGCCGCCCGGCGCCCGGTAGTACATCGGCTTGACGCCGCCGGACGCCTGCTCGATCTGGTGCGCGGCCTTGAGGATCTGGTCCTTCTGGTACGACTGGGACCGGTGGTCCATCGCCGTGTTGTGCGTGACGGTGTGGTCGCACAGCCGGTGGCCGCCGGCCAGCACCTTCTTGACGAGGTCGGGGTGGGCCGCCGCCTGCGGGCCGATCATGCAGAAGGTCGCCTTGACGCCGTTCTTCTTGAGGATCTTGAGGATACGGGGGGTCCAGACCGGGTCGGGGCCGTCGTCGACGGTGATGTTGACGCCCTTGCCGCCGCCCTCCGCCGCGTGTGCGATGTCCATGCTCACCAGCGGCGGGGGCTGGTGCGGGTCGGGGGTGGAGGTCTCCTGCGGCAGCGGCGACGGCGGAGCTGAGGGATCCGTCCGCTGCTGCCGGCCCGCCGAGCCCTTGCCGTCCGACACGGCGGCGTTGTGGGACCCGTCGGCCCGCTGCCCACCGCAACCGGCGAGCAGCGCGACGCAGGCCAGAACGGCGACGGTCGCGCCCGCCCGTACGCTGCCGACCGGCCGACTGCTCCTGGTGTGCCCGGTGTTCCTGCTGCCCCCGCCGCCCTTGACGTCCTTGCCGCCTCTGCGCGCCATGTCCCCACCGCTCCCGTGTCGTGCCCGCCGCTGCCCACTGCCGCGTAGTCACTTTCGGGGAGGGAGACGAGTGAAAGGGCGCCGAGGATCCATTCCTCACAGGATGCTCATAAGTTCGGGGGACCCTGACCGGCCCAAGGGCTGTCAGAGGGGCACGGCAGAATCCGGGGAGCTGCTGGGAGATGCCCCGCACCGCTGAGTGTTTCGGCCTGTGCCGAGACGGAGGTCCCATGTCGTATCCGAAGCTTCCGGTGCCCGCGCCCGGCGAAGTGCTGCTCGTCTCCACCTGTTACGAAGAGGACAAGCCCCGGTGGGACGAGGTCCTCGGCGCCCTCGGCGGGCGGCGGGACGGGGACGTGGTCACCCTTGACGACGGCGGGGCCCGGCTCCGCCTCGCCGAGCATCCCCGGTGGGACTTCCTCCACGGCGGGAACTTTCCCGCGCTGCTGCCGGAGGACGGTGAGGTGCCGCCGCTCGTCGCCCTCGCGGACCTCTCCGCCGTGTACGGCGCCGGGGCGGTGCTGCTGGTGGACCTGAAGGTGATCCCCGGGCGGGGAGTACGCGTCCCGGCGGACGCGCTGGGCCGCGTACTGGCACAACTGCTGGACGGCTCGCTCCACTTCGACGAACTCGTGCGCGGCATGGACCGGAACGGTTACTACCCGAGCCCCTGGGACGAACCGGCGATATCCGTACCGACGACGGTGGTCCGCGCCTCGTATCCGCCGCTGCCCGCCACCGAAATGACCCTGCTGGTCCGCACCGACTTCACCGACGACGCGAGCTGGCACGCCCTCATGGAGGCGCATGGCAAGCTTCCCAAAAACGGCGGCGACGACGAATTCGACCTCGAATTCCAGTTGGAGTCCCTCGTCGTCGACGACCGCGAGTTCGAGCATCTCCAGCCCGGACAGGTACCCGCCCTGGTGCCCCCAGAGGAGCACACCATCATGGTCGCGCTCGCCGACGCCGAGACCATGGCGGACCCGAAGCACCCGCTGTTCGTGGTGGACCTGTACGACACCCCGGGCCAGGCGACCCGCGTTCCCCTCGTCGAAGCCGGACTGATGGCCGTCAACCTGGAGATCGCCAACATGGACTTCTCCGACTTCGTGGACATGGAGTTCGAGTAGCCCATGCGGCTCGTGCGGCTCGTGCTTGTGCGGTCGGACGGCGCGCGGGCCGTCAGAAGCCGGTGGTGAAGCCGGCCGACCAGGACTGGGTGGTCGAGATGACCTGTTCCCAGACCCCTGTCACCAGCAGGAGCCCTACGGCGACCAGCATGCCCCCGCCGAGCCGCATCACCCACACGTAGTGCCCCTTGACCCAGGAAAAGGCGCTGAGTGCTTGTCGCAGCACCACTGCGGCGACCAGGAAGGGCAGCCCCAGGCCCAGGCAGTAGACGCAGGTGAGCACGGCGCCCCGGGCCGCGCTGGCTTCGGCGAAGGCCAGCGCGTTCACGGCAGCGAGTGTGGGTCCGGAGCAGGGCGTCCAGCCGAGTCCGAACAGTGCTCCGAGGAACGGCGCGCCGACGATCCCGAGCCTGGGGCGGTAGTGAAATCGGAATTCCCGCTGACCAAATCGGATGACTCCAGAAAAGGCCAGCCCCGCCAGGATCGTGAACGCTCCCATGGCCCGGGAAAGGACTTCCCGGTGTACCAGGAGCGTGTCTCCGAAATAGCCGAAAAGCGCTCCGGTGGAAACGAACACCACGGTGAACCCGAGGACGAACAGGGCGCTCCCCGCCAGTGTCCTGCTGCGCCTGCCCTGCGTGGCGTCCGTGCCTCCGAGGCCGGTCACATAGCCCAGATAGCCGGGGACCAGCGGCAGGACGCAAGGGGAGAAGAACGAAACCAGCCCGGCGAGGAAAGCGATGGGCAGGGCGATTGCCAGACCGCCGCTAAGGACGGTTTCGTTCACAGCGTCTCCCGGGCCTCCGGGGCCGTCCGACGGCGCGCACTCGCGTCGGCGGAACGGCCGAATCTACCGAGGAGGCTACCTCTCATCAACCGGGCCGGTGTACAGGAAGATGGGTGACTTGAAACGTTAATAGGAATATGTTATTTGCGAGGGGGGCGTTTTGTGGCTACTCGGGGGTTGGGTTGGTGCTGGAATGAAAGAAACAGAATAGAAAACGCCGACAGGTGGCAGGGTTGATTGATTAGGGAAAAGGTGACGCTTTGTTCGAGGCGACCTCGCTATCTTTATGGGGGGAGGTGGATGGGTTCCGTACGTCGTATGATCCCGCCCCTGCCCGTACTCGCTCACGGGAAAAGGGTGGAGAGATGAACGGAACGTTCAGGGCCGTCTCTGTCGCAGTGGCGACTGTGCTCGCTGTTGTGTTACCGACCGGTGAGGCGGCCGCCGCGAGCAGGCACAAGGAATGCGCCAGCGGTTCGGTGTGCGGGCTGGTCGTCGACAAGTATCCGGGCGGCAAGCTGTCCTACTCCATCGACATCACCGGTTCACAATCCCTGGAGGTGGCATATGCCGTGACGCTTAACGGAAATCAGAAGTGCGGCGGGCGGGTCAAGATCAACGCGTCCGTGAAGAAGACGTCCTGCGGTGGTCTCGGCAAGGGAAGCTCAAGATCGTCATGCCGGTGTATTTCGGTCATGAGTCCACGATCGTGGCTTCCTGGTACGGCTGAGGCAACTCAACCTGGGCTTCCGTACCGGCGGAGCTTCGCCGGGTGCCGGTTGTCGGGTGCCGGGCGCTGGCCCCGTCACTCTCCCCGTCGTACCGAGCGGCCCGCCAGCGTGTTCGTGCGTCGGCCGTCCTCGATCACGAAGCGGCCGTCGATCAGTACGTGCGGGATGCCCACCGGGAGGGTGCGCGGCGCTGCGAAGGTGGAGCCGGCGGCGACCGTGTCCGGGTCGAACAGCACCAGGTCCGCGCGGTAGCCCTCGCGGATCAGGCCGCGATCCTTCAGCCGCAGCCGGGCCGCCGGGCGGCCGGTCAGGTGGGCGACGCACTCCTCCAGGGACAGCACGCCCAACTCCCGGGTGTACTGGCCCAGATAGTGCGGGAACGTCCCGTAGGAGCGCGGGTGCGGCTTGGTGCCCTGGAGGATGCCGTCGCTGCCGCCCGTGTGGACGCGGTGGCGCATGATCCGGCGGACGTTGTCCTCGTGGCCCACGTGCTGGATGATCGACGATCCCAAGTTGTCGGCGAGCAGCAGCCGGTGGGCCGTCGTCCAGGGCTGTTCGCCCGCGCGCGCCGCCGTCTCGGCGATCGTCGCGCCCACATACGCGGAGAGTTCGGGGGACTCGGGGGAGGAGACGCCCGAGATCTCGATCGTGTCCCACTCCATCGGCACACCGTGGCAGCCGTCGGAGCCGATGACCTCCACATGGTGGCGGATCTTCTCGGCCGTCGCCGGGTCCCGCAGGCGTTCCAGAGTCGCTTCGGGGCCTCCCTCGTTCGCCCAGCTCGGGAGCATCGCGGCGAGCGTCGTGGCGCCGGGGGTGTACGGGTATGTGTCGAGCGAGATGTCGGCGCCCGCGTCCAGCGCTCCGTCGAGGAGGGCGAGCAATTCTGGCGCCCTGCCCTCGTTCACGCCGAAGTTCATGGTGGCGTGGGCGAGATGGAGGGCGCAGCCGGCGTTCCGGGAGAGGGTCACCATCTCCTCGTACGCCTGGAGCGCGCCGGCGCCGTACGAGCGGTGGTGCGGGCAGTAGTAGCCGTCGTGGTGCGCCACCACCCGGCACAGCTCGGTGAGTTCGGCGTCGTCCGCGTACATGCCCGGCGTGTAGGTCAGGCCGGACGACATGCCGACGGCGCCCTGTTCCATCGATTCGGCGACGAGTCGCTTCATCCGGGTGAGTTCGGCGTCCGTCGCCGGGCGGTCGTCCCAGCCGACCGCGTACATCCGGAGCGTGCCCTGCGGGATCAGATACGCCGCGTTGACCGCGATGCCACGCCCGTCGAAACCCTGGCCCTCGAAGCCCCGGTCGAGGCGGTCCAGGTACTCGCCGACCGTCCGCCAGTCGAAGTCGATGTCCGAACCGTCGCCGTTCCAGCCGGTGATCGTCTTGCGCACCTCGGCCAGCGTCGCGTCGTCCACCGGCGCGTACGACAGGCCGTCCTGGCCGATCACCTCCAGCGTCACGCCCTGCGCGGCCTTCGCCGAGTGGTCGGGGTCGCGCAGCAGCGCGAGGTCGCTGTGCGCGTGCATGTCGATGAAGCCGGGGGACAGGGCGAGGCCCCCGGCGTCGAGGACGCGCGCGCCGGACAGCCTCGGCGCGCCGGACTCCCGGCGGACGGCGGCGATACGGCCGTCGCTCACGCCCACGTCGGCGCGGTACGACGCCTCGCCCGTACCGTCGACGACGCGCACGTCCCGGACGACGAGATCCAGATCCGTAGCCATGATCGGGGGCCCTCTCAGAAGAACGTACGGATGAGGTCGGTGACCGTGCCGTCCGCCTCGACCAGTGGGATGAGCTGCCACTTGTCGAACGACGTGCAGGGGTGCGAGAGCCCCATCCCGACCCAGTCGCCGACCTCCAGCTCGGCTTCGGGCGTCGTCGTCAGCCAGCCGTGCTGGTCGGAGAGGCCCGTGACCGTGATGCCGGCCGCCGGGCGGATCTCCCCGCTGCGGGCGTCGCGTACGACCTGCGCCTCGGGCAGGTCCAGGTCGTAAGCGGCGTCCCTTTTACCGGCGTTGACGAACGCCTGAGTGGCGGAGGGGCGCGAGACGACCTGCGCCCAGAGCCGGAACCCGGCGTGCAGCGCACCCTCCTCGGGGACCCGGTTGAACGGGGTGAGGTGGCGGTAGTGGCCGTCGTCGTGCGAGACGTACGCGCCCGAGCGCAGCAACTTGCACACGGGCAGCGACAGTTCGGGGATCTCGGCGAACACATCGGCCACCGCGTCGAACCAGGCGCTGCCGCCCGCGCTGATCACGATCTCCCGCGCACCTGCGAACCGTCCGGCGGCGTCGAAGTCGGCGGCCAGGGAGGTGAGCCGGCGCAGCCAGCCGCGCACGCTCGGGCCGTCGGCCCCCGGCACCTCTCCCTCGTACCCGGCGACACCCGTCAGCCGCAGGGTGGTTACGGCCGCGACCGCGTCGGCGACGGCGGCGCAGTCGGCTTCCGTACGCGCTCCGGTACGGGCGCCCTCACCGGCGCCGAGTTCGACCACGACCTCGACGGGGCGGGTGGCGCCGGCCGCGCGCAGCGCCTCGTCCATCAACTCGACGCCGCGCACGGAGTCGACGTAACAGAGGAACCGGAAGGCCGGGTCGCGGTTCAGCTCGGCGGCGAGCCGGCGCAGCGCGACCGCGTCGACCAGCTCGTTGGCGAGGAAGATCCGCTCGATGCCGAACGCGCGGTAGACGCGCACCTGATGGGGGACGGCCGCCGTGATGCCCCAGGCGCCGTGGGCGAGTTGGCGGGCGAAGAGCTGCGGGGACATGGAGGTCTTGCCGTGCGGGGCGAAGGCCAGCCCGTGCCGCTCCGCGTACGTCTCCAACAGGGCCAGGTTGTGCGCGACGGACTCGGCGGAGAGCGCGAGGACAGGGGTGGTGAAGCCCCCGGTGAACAGGTCGCGGCGCTCGGCGGCGAACGCGCCCACCGTCATGCCCTCGGCATCCGGCGGCAGGCCCTTGAAACGGTGGTCGAGGCGCTCGTCGCCGAGCTGTGCGTACGTCGTTCGACCGTCGCTCACAGGGACTCCCTCATATCCGTCGTTGCAACATCTGCAACACCCATTGCGCATATCGCTGACCGCTGTCTAACATCCGAGCCGATGTCGGGTCAATGGTGGCCCCCACCGGCCCCGCTCTCCCGGCGGGCCCGAGCAGGCAGAGGAGCACCGGAGTGACCGGAACCGTAGAGGTGGACACCCCCACCCCCGTGGATGTCGTCTGCCTCGGTGAGTCCATGGTCACTTTCCTGCCCTCGCGCCCCGGCCGGCTCGCCGACGTGCCGTCCTTCGCCCGCACCATCGGCGGCGCCGAGTCCAATGTCGCCTGCGCCCTGGCCGCTGCCGGACACCGTGTGAAGTGGGTGAGCCGGGTCGGCGCCGACGGCTTCGGCGACCACCTGGTGGACGCCGTCGGCGCGTACGGGGTCGACACCACGGGCGTACGCCGCGACCCGGACCGTCCCACCGGCATCTACTTCCGTACCGCGAACGACCGCTCGGGCGCCGCCCACGAGGTCGTCTACTACCGCGCGGGCTCGGCCGCCTCCGCGATGTCGCCGGCCACCGTGGCGCCTGAGGACGTCGCCTCGGGGCGTGTCCTGCACCTGTCGGGGATCACGCCCGCGCTCTCCGACGACTGCCTTGCCCTGACCCGCGAGCTGCTCCGGCCACGGGAGGGGCGTCCCCTGGTCTCCTTCGACATCAACCACCGGCCGGCGCTGTGGCGCGAGGCGGCCGGCGCGCGCGTGCTGCTGGAGCTGGCCAGGGGCGCCGACTTGGTCTTCGTCGGCGAGGACGAGGCCGAGGAGGCCTGGGGACTGCGCGGCGCCGAAGCGATCCGTGCCGCGCTGCCCGAGCCGACGACGCTGGTGATCAAGCGCGGAAGCGCGGGCGCCGTGGTGCACAGCCGAGAGGCGTCCGGGGCCGCTGGGACGACGGTTGGCGGCGCCGACACCGTCACCAGCGTGCCCGCCCTGCGGGTCGACGTCGTCGCACCCGTCGGCGCCGGCGACGCCTTCGCCGCCGGGTTCCTCTCGGCGACCCTGCGGGGCCTGCCCGTCGAGGCCCGGCTCCGGCACGGCCACCTCATGGCGGCGGCGGTCCTCACCGTCCCCGCCGACCTCGGCACGCCGCCCTCGCGCGCACACGCCGACCGGCTGGCGGCACTCGACCCCGAGGCCTGGGAGACACTTCGTCTCGGCCCCGGCTGGACGGCGGCCCCGGAGCAGGAGGCAGTAACCCCATGAGCCAGACGGTCGACCGAGCGCTGACCATCCTTCCGCTGCTCGCCCAGGGCCCCGCCGACCTCGGGCAGGTCGCCGAGCGGCTGGGCGTGCACAAGTCGACCGCGCTGCGGCTGCTGCGTACGCTCCACGACCACGGGCTCGTCTACCGCCAGCAGGACGGACGTTACCGCCTCGGCGCCCGGCTCTTCGCGCTCGCCCAGGAGGCCGTCGAGAACCTCGACGTACGGGAGATCGCCCACCCGCACCTGCTCGCGCTGCACGAGCGCTGCGGCCACACCATCCATCTCGCGGTGTACGAGGAGCACGAGGTCCTCTACATCGACAAGGTCGAGAGCCGCTACCCGGTCCGGATGTACTCGCGGATCGGCAAGCCGGTCGCCATCACCGTCGCCGCCGTGGCCAAGCTGCTCCTGGCCGACCTGCCGGAGGCCGAGCGCCGCGCACTCGCCGGACGCCTCGACTACCCCATGTACACGCCCCGTTCGACCCCCGACGCCGCCGCTTTCCTCAAGGAGCTGGCGACCGTACGCGAACAGGGCTGGGCCACCGATCTCGGTGGTCACGAGGAGTCCATCAACTGCATCGGCGCGCCCATCCGCGGCGCGGAAGGACGTGCCGTAGCGGCCATGTCGGTGTCGGCGCCGAACGTCGTCGTCACCGCCGAGGAACTCCTCACCCTGCTCCCGCTGTTGCGCCGCACAGCCGACGCCATCAGCAGGGAGTACTCCGGCAACACCCCTACCAAGGAAGCTTCATGAGCGACAGCACCCCCAAGACCGCGCTGACCCCGGCCACTCACACCGCGCCGCCCGCGAAGTTCTCGCACGGCGTCCGCAAGGGGAACATCCTCCAGGTCGCCGGACAGGTCGGCTTCCTCCCGGCGGTCGAAGGCCAGGCCCCGACGCCCGCGGGCCCCTCGCTGCGCGAGCAGACGCTCCAGACCCTCGCCAACGTCAAGGCGATCCTGGAGGAGGGCGGCGCGAGCTGGGACGACGTGATGATGATGCGCGTCTACCTCACCGACACCGGCCACTTCGCCGAGCTGAACGACATCTACAACACGTACTTCGGCGAGCAGGGACTGAAGGAAGCCCCCGCCGCCCGTACAACCGTGTATGTGGGCCTGCCCAAGGGCCTGCTCATCGAGATCGACGCGCTCGCCGTCCTCGGCTGAGCCCCCTGAACCAGCCCTGACCACCCCCGACCGGGCGCCCGCCGAGCCGGGCGCCCCGAGCTGAGCAGTTGATGCTGAGCAGTCGATACCGAACAGTCGATGCCGAGCAGTCGATGCCGAGCAGTTGATTCGAAAGGCTCCGCACCGCTGAATCCGTTGCTCCGTACGCGGCTTCGTACCCACCCCTTGCTCCGACCCCACCCCCGATCCCACCCTCTACGGACAGCGCGGCGCCACAGCGGCGGCGCCGCCGCCCGACGGTTCCTCCATGCCCCGATCCCCCCAACCGCTCTCCCCACGCCCAGAACAAGAGGTCCCCCACCATGCTGCTCGCTGCTGACGCACCACCGCCCCCGGCCCACACAGGTGGCCTGCTGCTCCTCATCGGCGGAACCCCCGGCCTGCTCATCGTCGCCGCGCTCGGGATCCTGCTGCTGCTCTTCCTGATCATCAAGGTCAGGCTCCAGCCCTTCGTGGCCCTGCTCGGCGTCTCCATAGCCGTCGGCCTCGGGGCGGGACTCTCCGTCACGGAACTCTTCGGCACGGTCCAGAACTCCGACGCCGTCTCGATGATCGAATCCGGTCTCGGCGGCATCCTCGGGTCGGTCGCGATCATCATCGGGCTCGGCACCATGCTCGGTTCGATACTCGAAGTCTCTGGCGGCGCCGAGGTGTTGAGCGCCCGGCTGCTGAAACTCTTCGGTGAGAAGCGCGGCCCGCTCGCCATGGGCGTCACCGGTGTCCTCTTCGGTATCCCGGTCTTCTTCGACGTCGGCATCTTCGTCCTCGCGCCCATCGTCTACGCGGCCACCAAGCGCTCCGGCAAGTCGATCGTGCTGTACGCGATGCCACTGCTCGCGGGCCTCTCGATGACCCACGCCTTCCTGCCTCCGCACCCGGGCCCCGTCGCCGCCGCCGGACTCTTCCACGTGGACCTCGGCTGGATGATCCTGATGGGTGCCTGCGTCGGTGTCCCGTCCGTGCTCATCTCGTGGATCTACGCGTCCTGGATCGGCAAGCGCGTCATCGTCGAGGTACCGCAGGACATGGTGGAGGCGGCGGAGGAAGCCAAGGAGTCGGTCGCCGCCGAGCAGCGCGCCGAAGGCGTACAGCCGCAGGAGAAGCCCGTCCCCTTCGCCACGGTCCTCACGATCATCGGCGTCCCGCTGATCCTGATCCTGCTGGCGACGTTCTCCTCCATCGCGCTGGACCCCTCGACCTTCCGGTCCGTCCTGGAGTTCTTCGGCAACCCGTTCGTGGCGCTGACGATCGCGCTGTTCCTCTCCTACTACCTGCTCGGCATCCGCCGCGGCTGGTCCCGCAAGGCCCTGGAGCGGGTCTCCACCTCCTCGCTCAAGCCGATCGGCAACATCCTGCTGGTCGTCGGCGGTGGCGGCATCTTCGGCGCGGTCCTCAAGGGCAGCGGTATCGCGGACGCGCTCGCCGACACCTTCCACAACATCGGCCTGCCGATCATCGTGGCGTCGTACCTGATCTCGCTGGTGCTGCGGGTCGCGCAGGGTTCGGCGACGGTCGCGATCGTCACCACCGCGGGCATCGTGGTCCCGCTGGTGCAGGGCCAGGACTTCTCGCAGGGCCACCTCGCGCTGATCGTGATGGCGATCTCGGCGGGCTCGGTCTTCGCCTCGCACGTCAACGACGGCGGTTTCTGGATGATCTCGAAGTACTTCGGGATCTCGGAGCGCGACACCCTGAAGTCGTGGACGGTGCTGGAGTCGGTCCTGTCGGTGGCGGGCTTCGCCGTCGCCGCCGTGCTCAGCCTGGTCATCTGAGTCGTACGAGTCATCCGCGTCATCTAGCGGTACGTATCCGCATACGGTGGGCGCCCCGGACCGAACGTCGGGGGCGCCCTCTTGCGCGATCACCGCCGTGCCCGCTTTGGTGACTCAGGTCACGTTCAAAGGCGAGCGGGAGGCGACACCGTATGGCGGACATCACGAGCACCGGAAGTGGCAGCGGTACCGGCACCGGCGGTGAAGCGGGTACGGACGCGGGCGCCGGTACGGCCGGGGACGTGGCGGTTTCCCGTCCCCGTAAGGCGAGTTGGAAGTACATCGGCCCCGGGATCGTCGTCGCGGCGACCGGCGTGGGCGCGGGCGACCTGGTCGCCACACTCATCGCGGGCAGCAAGTTCGGCTACACACTGCTGTGGGCCGCGGTCATCGGCTGCGTCGTCAAGATCTCCCTCGCCGAGGCGGCGGGCCGCTGGCATCTCGCCACCGGACACACCCTCTTCGAGGGCTGGCGCACCCTCGGCAGGTGGACCACCGTCTACTTCGCGATCTACGTCGTCATCTGGGGCTTCGTCTACGGCGCCACCGCCATGTCGTCGAGCGCGCTGCCGATCGTCGCGCTCTTCCCGGACGGGCCCGGACTGAAGACCTGGGCGGTGATCACCGGCCTGGTCGGCCTGGTCTTCGTCTGGTTCAACCGGTACGCGGTCTTCGAGAAGGTCATGACCGTACTGATCGGCATGAAGTTCCTGATCGTCGTGTACGTCGCGATCCGGGTCCTCCCCGACCTCGGCGCCGCGGTGGCGGGCCTGGCGCCGGTCCTGCCCGACGGCTCGGTCCTCTACACGCTCGGGCTGATCGGCGGCGTCGGCGGCACCATCACGATGGCCGCGTACGGCTACTGGGTCAACGCCAAGGGCTGGACCAACTCCCGCTGGATGAAGGTGATGCGGCTCGACAACCGCGTCGCCTACATCACCACGGGCTTCTTCGTCGTCGCGATGCTGATCATCGGCGCCGAGCTGCTGCACTCCTCGCACATCGCGCTCACCTCCGGCGACCGGGGCCTCATCGACCTCGGCACCATCCTGGAGGACCGCTTCGGCGCGGTCACGGCGAAGCTCTTCCTGATCGGCTTCTTCGCCACGTCCTTCGGCGCGCTGATCGGGGTGTGGCACGGCGTGAGCCTGATGTTCGCCGACTTCGTGGAGCGCCTCCAGCGCGACCGCAGGGGAGTGCCGGTCGAGGAGTCCACCGGTACGGTCGAGGAGGTCGCCGCCGGCAAGCGCGAGCGCTCGCTGCCGTTCAGGCTGTACCTGCTGTGGCTGACGTTCCCGCCGATCGTGCTGCTCTTCCTCGACCAGCCGTTCGGCCTGGTCGTCGCGTACGGCGTGCTGGGCGCGTTCTTCATGCCGTTCCTCGCGGTCACCCTGCTGTGGCTGCTCAACACGAGCCGTACGCCGTCGGAATGGCGCAACGGCATCCTGAGCAATGTGATGCTGACGGCGGGCGGCCTGCTCTTCGTCGTGCTGTGCGTGCAGCAGGTAAGGGACCTCTTCGCGTGATCCGTCAGGACGCGCGGCAGCGCCGCCGGGTGGGGTTCGGCGGCGCTGCCGGCCCTGTGGGGGGCTCGGGTACGGCTACAGGCCGTGGACGTGCGCTCCTACGGAGTCGGACCAGGCGTTGCCGGCCGCCGCGTCCCAGTTGGTCGACCAGGTCATGGCGCCCCGGATGCCCGGGTAGGTCCTGGAGGGCTTGAACGCACCGCAGTTGGTGCCCTTGGCGAGGCAGTCCAGCGCGTTGTTGACGACCGAGGGCGCGACATAGCCGCTGCCGGCGCCGCTCGCCGAGGCGGGCACGCCGATCCCCACCTGTGACGGGTCGAGGCCGCCTTCGAGCTGGATGCAGGCGAGCGCGGTGAGGAAGTCGACCGAGCCCTGCGAGTAGACCTGGCCGTCGCAGCCCAGCATCGAACCGCTGTTGTAGTACTGCATGTTGACGACGGTGAGGATGTCCTTGACCGCCAGCGCGGTCTTGAAGTACTCGCCCGACGTCGACTGCATGTCGATGGTCTGCGGTGCCATCGTCAGGACGAATCCCGAACCGGCCTTCGCCGCGAGCGACTTGAGCGCCTGCGACATGTACGTGGAGTTGAGGCCGTTCTCCAGGTCGATGTCGACGCCGTTGAACCCGTACTCCTGCATCAGCCCGTACACCGAGTTGGCGAAGGCGTCGGCGGAGGCGGAGTCGTTGACGGAGACCGTGCCGGTCTCGCCGCCGATGGAGATGACAACGGACTTGCCGGCGGCCTGCTTCGCCGCGACATCGGCCTTGAACTGGTCGGTGGTGTAGCCGCCGAGGCCCGCCGAGTCGACGCTGAAGGAGACCTCGCCCGGCTTGCCGGTGGCGGTGGCGAAGGCGACGGCGATGATGTCGTACTGGTCCTGCACATCGCCGAGGGTCTGGACGGTCGCGCCGTTGTTGAAGTCCTGCCAGTAGCCGGTGACGGCGTGGGCGGGAACGGCGGCCGGGGCGCTCGCGGCCCGCTGGGCCACCGGGGCGCTCGCGGCGCTCGGGGCGGTCACGGCGTTCGCCGCGGGCATCGCGAACCCGGCGGCGGCGAAGACGGCGACAGCGGCGAGTACGGCTTTCAGTGTGCGGGGTCGTGCTTTCCGGTGCACTGCATGGCCTCCGTGGGGGGAGAGTTCACACCGCGACACGCAGCGGACACACTGCGTGGAGGCACGGCATGTGGGGGGAATACGAGACGGTGGCCACCGCTGGACCTCCAAACTGGTCCAGACCATTGGCCTTGTCAAGGGCTCCGACGCGATCGCGCCCGGATCCCGGGTCGACCCCCTGAGCGCGGTCCCGAGCCGGATCCCCCGGTGATGACCGTGTGAGGCCCACGGCAGCGCCGCCGGGGGAGCGGCGGCGCTGCCGGTCGGAGGGCGTCCTCAGCTACGGCAGGCTGTGGACGTGCGGGCCCACCGCGTTGGACCAGGCGTTGCCGGCGGTGGCGTCCCAGTTGGTGGACCAGGTCATGGCGCCCCGGAGACCCGGGTAGGTCTTGGAGGGCTTGAACGAGCCGCAGTTGGTGCCCTTGGCGAGGCAGTCCAGTGCGTTGTTCACGATGGACGGGGCGACATAGCCGCTGCCCGCGCCCCGGGTGGAGGCCGGGACGCCGATGCCGACCTGCGACGGGTCGAGCCCGCCCTGGAGCTGGATGCAGGCGAGCGCGGTGATGAAGTCGACGGAGCCCTGCGAGTAGACCTTGCTGTCGCAGCCGAGCATCGAACCGCTGTTGTAGTACTGCATGTTGACGACGGTGAGGATGTCCTTGACCGCCAGCGCCGTCTTGAAGTACTCGGTGCCGGTGGACTGCATGTCGAGGGTCTGCGGCGCCATCGTGATGACCAGACCGGAGCCCGCCTTCGCCGAGAGCTGTCGCAGCGCCTTCGACATGTACGTGGAGTTGATGCCGTTCTCCAGGTCGATGTCGACGCCGCTGAAGCCGTACTCCTGCATCAGCGAGTAGGCGCTGTTGGCGAACGCGGTCGCCGAGGCGTCACTGTTGACGGCGACGCTGCCCGTCTCGCCGCCGACCGAGAGGATCACGGACTTGCCCGCGCTCTTCTTCGCCGCGATGTCCGCCTTGAAGTCGGCGACGGAGGCGTAGCCGACGGCCGGGTCGAGACTGAAGGCCAACTGTCCCGGTGTCGCGGTGGCGTTGGCGAACGAGACCGCGATGATGTCGTACTGCGAGGGCACGTCACGCAGCTTCTGGACGGTCGCGCCGTTGTTGAAGTTCTGCCAGTAACCGGTCAGCGCGTGCTTCGGCACCGAGGGGTTCCCCGGATTGCCGGGTGGGGTGCCCGTCGTCGCCGTCCTGACGTTGACCGTCGCCGACTTGGCCGACTCACCGGCCGAGTTGGTGGCGGAGACCTGGAACGCGTACGAGGTGTCGGCCGCGAGGCCCGAGACGGTCGAGGACGTCCCGCTCGCCGACTGGACCTTCGTACCCGCGCGGTAGACGTTGTAGCCCGTGGCGCCGGACACGGCACCCCAGTTGAGCGTCACCGACGACGACGTCACCGACCCGGCCGCGAGGCCGCCGGGCGTGGCAGGCACCTGCGGCGCTGGGTCGCTGCCCCCGCCGCCGTCGGGGCCGAGCACCGACAGGTCGTCGACGAAGTACGGCGCCTGGCCGTACCAGCCGGTCGTGTAGACGGTCACCGAACGGGTCGAGGCGCCGGTCCGGAAGCTGGTCGTGAGCTGCTTCCAGCCGGAGCTGTCCGGCGTCCAGGTCGACACATCGGTCGTACCCGTGCCCTCGGCGCCGAGGTACGTGTAACCGCCCTGCGCCCAGGCGCTCAGCGTGTACGTGGAGTTCGGCTGCACGGCGACGGCCTGCGTGCACTTGGCGTTGTCCTGCCCGGCGGGCGTACCCCGCAGGGCGGCGGCCCCGCCGTGGACCGGGGAGCCGACCGTGGCCCCGCTGCCCGCCGAGCAGGTCCAGTTGGCGAGGCCGGACTCGAAGCCCGCGTTCTTCGCGACGTTGATGTCCGCAGCCTGCGCGGTCCCGGTCAGCCCGGTGACGCTCAGCGCGCCGGCGGCGAGGACGGCGAGGGCCCCACCGATCCAGGTCCGCGCGGACCGTCTGCCACTTGGTGCACGTTCCACTTGTTGCCTCCGCTGGGGATTCGGGGATGGAGGTACGGGAGAGGGGAACGGTGGCCACCGTCGGGCGTAAAACTGGTCCAGACCAATCGAGTTGTCAAGACCTCTGACAGCACGTCGTATACACGGGGCGCGCCGACCGCTCCGTGTGCGCGTGGTTACTGACATCCGAAAAGTGTTCTCCGCACCGTAAGACGTCGATAAAGTGCTGGAGCACGAGCACGGGCAGGTAGTGATCTGCGGCCGCCGGGACTCCGGTGACCGGAGCCGAACGGGGAACCAGCGTGCCAACCGCTATTGCCGTCACCAGCCCGGATCTGGGCTTGAGTCCGACAGATCGGCAGACGCCGCCCGCGGCTCTGCTGTACCCCCCCGACGCCCAGCCGCTCGATGCCGCGCTCGCCGACATGCAGGTTCTGGTCGAACAGAACGGCTATGTCGTCGCCCTCTATCCGGCTTCCATCCCGGCCGCGCACGAACGCCGCCTGCACACCATGCGCTCGATGCTGGAGAGCGACCGTATCGCCCTGCTGAAAATAGATCTCCCACCGCTCGGGGTCGCCGTACTCGCCCGCCAGCTCAGGCAGTTGTCCATCTGCGACTTCAGCGCCGGGATCGTCGCCTCGTCGGCGAGACTGCTCTCCCACTACATCTACGCGGGGGCGCTGCTCGGCTCCGTCGCCCGGCTCGACCGGCTGCCCGTGAGCCTCAAGGCGCACGCCCGGTCCTGGGTCCCGGGATCGCAGTTCGGCGTGGTCGCCAACCCCGCGCCGCAGCTCGTCAAGATCGGCGACGGGCAGCTCACAGGGCCGGAGTTCGCCACTCAGCTCATCGTCGGAAAAGGGGCGTCGGAGCCCTCCGACTGGGTGACGAGGACGCTCGCCCCCGCCTGGCGTGTGCAGGGCGTCCAGGAGATCCCGCTGCCCGTCGACTCGCCCACCTGGTGGGGCACCTCCAGGATGACCGAGTTCGCCGCTTTCCTGGCGGACATCTCCATCCTCTACCAGTTGGTTTCGTCCGTCCGGCGAGAGGTGTGCTCCTGGTGCGGCGTCGAACTCATAGGGGACCGCTGCGGGTTCTGCTCCGCACCGCTCCAGCCCCCCGAGAACCCGCCCCGCGCGCGGCGCGCCCTCACCCAGGGCACGTCACCCCAGCGCGGCTCGTAACCGTCCGGTCCCGCCCCGCCCCCGCCAACTCGTCCCACGTCTTCGAACGAGGTCGCCCCGCTCATGAATTCACGGCAACGCCGCGGCGTCATAATCCTGCTTCTCTCGGTCCTCTGCGCCGTCGGCGCGTTCGTCGGCGTGCTCTCGGTCATAAGCGACGTGAATTCGAAGGTCGGACCCGAGGTGGCCGCTTACGAGCTGAAAGCGGATGTCGCGCCCTATACCCCGCTGCGGGCCGACCAGTTCAGGAAGACCGAGATGCCCAAGCGCTGGCTCTCCCCGAACGCCGTTACCGATCTTTCCGCGCTCAACGGAAAGGTCGCTGTCACCCGGCTCGAAAAGGGCTCGCTGCTCCAGGACGACATGATCGTGAAGCGTCCCGAACTCGCCCCGGACGAGCAGGAGATCGCCATCATGATCGACGCGGCGACCGGGGTCGCCGGAAAGATCACGCCGGGCTCCCTCGTCAATATCTTCGCGACCTTCGCCGCCGAGGGACAGAACGGGAAAGCCCAGTCCCGGATCATCGTCCCGAACGCGAAGGTCATCGACGTCGGCAAACTCACCGCGCTCCAGCCGGGCAACGACAACCGCACCGCGAACGCGATGCAGGAGGCCGTGCCGATCACCTTCGCCCTGAAGACGAAGGACGCCCAACGCGTCGCGTACGCCGAGTCCTTCGCCGAGCACGTACGGCTTGCCCTCCTCGCCGACGGCAGTACGACGACGCTGCGCCCCGGAGAGAGCACCTACACCCTCGAAGGGGACAAGTGACGACCGCATGACGACACGCATCCTTCCGGTGGTCGGTGACGCCGACGCCGCCCGGTCCCTCACCACGCTCCTCGCCCAACTCCCGGACGCGGAACCTGCCGCGCCCGTCGGCGACTCGACCTCGCTCATCGACACACTGGCGCGGCTCGCCTCAGGGTCCATCGAGGAACTGCCCGAAGTCGTCCTGGTGCACGAGCGGATCGGCCCCGTACCCGCGCTCGAACTGATCAGGGAAGTGGCCCTGCGCTTCCCCGCCATCGGCGTCATCCTCGTCACCGGCGACGCGGGACCCGGCCTGTTCGCCGCGGCGATGGACTCCGGCGCCCGGGGCCTGGTCGGCCTGCCCCTGTCGTACGAGGAACTCGCGCAGCGCGTCATCGCCGCCGCGGCCTGGTCGGTGGGCGTACGGCGCCATCTCGGCCAGGGCGCCGAGGTCTTCGCGGGCCCCGGCGGCACCGTCGTCACGGTCAGCGGCGCAAAGGGCGGGGTGGGCGTGACCCTGTCCGCCGTCCAACTGGCCCTCGCCGCCAACGCGTCGGGCATGAACACCGCGCTCGTCGACCTGGACCTCCAGGCCGGCGACATCGCCTCGTACCTCGATGTGCAGTTCCGCCGGTCGATCGTCGACCTGGCGTCCATCCAGGACATCTCGCCCCGGGTCCTCCAGGACGCGCTGTTCATCCACCACACCGGGATGGGGCTGCTGCTGGCGCCCGGGGAGGGGGAGCGCGGCGAGGAGGTCAGCGACCGTGCCGTACGGCAGATCATCAGCGCCCTGCGGCACCGCTACGACGTGGTGGTCATCGACTGCGGCGCGCAGATGAGCAGCGCGAACGCCGCCGCGATCGAGATGGCGGACACGACACTGCTGGTGACGACGCCGGACGTGATCTCCGTACGCGGCGCCAAGCGCATGGTCAGGCTCTGGGAGCGGCTCCAGATCCGCAAGGCGGAGGAGACAGTGACGGTGGTCAACCGGCACACCAGGACCACCGAGATCCAGCCGCCGCTGATCGAGCGGATCACCGGCACCCGGGTCTCGCGCTCGGTCATCCCCGCCAACTTCAAGGAGCTGCAATCCGTCGTGGACGCGGGCCGGGTGCAGGACCTGGAGGCCAAGTCGGCCGTGAAACAGGCGATGTGGGGTCTCGCCGGTGAACTGCGCCTGGTGAAGGCGGCGGAAGGCGCGGAGAGAACGGGCAAGCTCAAGGGCGACCGCGGATCGGCCGGGCTACGGCGCGGCCGCGGCCGGCAGACCTAGGAGGCGCGTTGAGCCATGGGCGTTCCAGGAACAGGTGTACGAAGATGGTGGCGGCGGGTACTCCGTACAAGTGAGTACGGCCGTGACGACCGGGGCCAGGCGGCGATCGAGTTCACCGGCATGGTCCCGATCATCCTGGCCACCATGGCGCTGCTCTGGCAGGCCACCCTCATCGGCTACACCTTCTCGCTCGCGGGCAACGCCGCCGACGAGGCGGTACGGGCGGGGACGGTGGGCGGCGCCGGAGCCTGCGCGGCCGCTGCCTCCAAGAACCTGCCCGGTGCCTGGAAGACCGGGGGCGTCACCTGTGGCGCCGACGGCGACCTCTACCGGGCCAGCGTGCCGCTGGAGATCCCGGTGCTCTTCCCGGGGTTCAACATCCCGGTCACTGTCACGGGGGAGGCGGCAGCCGCCAACGAGAACAAGGAGGGGGAGGGATGAGGAGGCGCACGCGGGGCGGAGAGCGGGGCTCGGGTTGGGGAGCCCGGTTAAGGGACGACCGGGGGCAGGCGGCGCTGGAGTACGTCGGGGTGATCACGCTGCTCCTCTTCGTCGCCCTGGCCGCGATCCAGCTCGGCATCGCCGCGTACGCGGTCCAGCAGGCGGGTACGGCGGCGCGCGCCGCCGCGCGTACCGCCTCGTACCCCGACCGGGACTACGCGGCGGCCGGCCGGGCCGCCATGAGCG
>NZ_JTHL01000001.1:6121627-6134101 GCF_000818195.1 Streptomyces sp. 150FB
CTTCTCGGGGCCCGGCGGCGGCGACGCGGTCACCGTCACCGCCACGGTGCCGATTCCGGCCCTCCTGCCCGTCTTCGACTTCGGCTCGGCGTCGCGGAGCGTCACCATGCCCCGGGACCGACCGTGAACACCACGCACCGCACCAGCACCACCAGGGAGTTGAGCCCATGAGCCTACGAGCGCGCATCAACAGCCCAGAACCGGTCAACGGGCAGAGCGAGGAGAGCGCGCTCGTCGGGGTCTACCGCGCCAAGCTCCTGGAGGAGATCGACCTCGCGGAGATGTCCACGCTCGCCGCCGCCGACCGGCGCGCGCGCCTCGAACGCGTACTCGGCCACATCATCAGCCGCGAGGGCCCGGTCCTCTCCACCGCCGAACGCTCCCAGCTCATCCGCCGGGTCGTCGACGAGGCCCTCGGCCTCGGCATCCTGGAGCCGCTGCTCGAAGACGCCTCGATCAGCGAGATCATGGTCAACGGCGCCGATCAGGTGTACGTGGAGCGCGGCGGCCGGCTGGAGATGCTGCCGATGCGCTTCACCTCCAACGAACAGCTCATGCAGACGATCGAGCGCATCGTCTCCACCGTCAACCGCCGTGTGGACGAGGCGAATCCGATGGTCGACGCGCGTCTGCCGTCCGGCGAGCGGGTCAACGTCATCATTCCACCGCTGTCCCTGACGGGACCGATCCTCACCATCCGGCGCTTCCCGCGCTCCTTCACCCTGCCGGAGCTGATCGGCCTCGGTTCGCTGGACGAGCAGATGATGCTGCTGCTGGCGGGGCTGGTCCGCGCGAAGTTCAACGTCATCGTCTCCGGCGCCACCGGCACCGGCAAGACCACCCTGCTCAACTCCCTGTCCGGGCTGATCCCCGAGGGCGAGCGCATCGTCACGATCGAGGACTCCGCCGAGCTGCAACTCCAGCAGAAGCATGTGATCACGCTGGAGAGCCGGCCCGCGAACGTCGAGGGCAAGGGGCAGGTCACCATCCGCGACCTGGTGCGCAACTCCCTGCGTATGCGCCCCGATCGCATCATCGTCGGCGAGGTCCGAGGCGGGGAGACGCTCGACATGCTCCAGGCCATGTCGACCGGTCACGACGGCTCGCTGGCGACCGTCCACGCCAACAGTGCCGAGGACGCGCTGATGCGGCTCCAGACGCTGGCCTCGATGTCGGAGGTCGAGATCCCGTTCGTCGCGATCAAGGACCAGATCAACAGCGCCGTGGACGTGATCGTGCAGCTCACCCGGCACGCGGACGGCTCCCGGCGGGTCACCGAGATCGCCATCGTCGACTCCCACGGCCGCGACGAGTACCGCATCGTCTCCGTATGCCGTTACCTGGCGCAGCCCATGGCGGCGGACGGCCGGGTGTACGGGCAGTTCGCGTACTACCCGCTGCCGCGCCGGGTGGCCGAACGGCTGTACCTGCGGGGGGAGTCGATCCCGCCGGCGTTCGGAGTGGCCCAGACGGAGGAGCAGTTGGCGCTGCGGGGGTCGGCGGCGTAACTCTCCCCGTACGTGACGTGACGTGACGCACCGACCCGAAGCCCCTTGACCAGTCCCCCAGCCCCAGCCCACCAGCCCCAGCCCACCAGCCCACGGAGAAGGCCGTACGACATGGATAACCTCCCGCTCCTGACGGTCGGCGTCACACTGCTCACCTGTGTGCTCGCCGTCATCGGCGTGCACGTCTACTCCTCGGGCCGGGCCCAGCGGGAGGCGCTCATCCAGCGCATGTCCCAGACGGGCCAGCTCACCGCGCCCGTCCAGCGCCGCAGACACTTCGCGGGTGTCGACCGGCGGCTGCGCGGGACGACGTTCGGCAAGCGCATCGAGCGCAAGATCGCGGCGACCGGCCTCGACCTGACGACCGGCGAGTACGCCGTCTATGTGGTGGCCGGGCTGCTGGCGCTGTACTTCGCCGTCGGGGCGATCTTCGCGCCGTTCTTCGGCGTCCTGGCGGCGCTGGCCGGCCTGTGGGGCGGCAACGCCTTCCTCAACTGGCAGCGGCAGAAGCGCACCGAGGCGTTCATCAGCCAACTCCCCGAGCTGACCCGGGTGCTGGCGAACGCGACGCAGGCCGGGCTCTCGATGCGTACGGCGCTCGCGATGGCGGCGGAGGAGCTGGACGACCCGGCGGGCGAGGAGTTGCACAGGGTCGTCGACCAACTCGGCTACGGCACCTCGATGGACGACGCGCTGAGCGAGCTGGCCGACCGGCTGCCTTCGCGCGAACTCGTCGTGCTCGTCACGACGTTGGTGCTCTCCAACCGTGCGGGCGGCCAGGTCGTCAGCTCGCTGCGCAACCTCACGCAGACCTTGGAGGAGCGCAAGGAGACCCGCCGCGAGGTCACCACGATGCTCGCCCAGATCAGGGTCACGGCGGTCGCCGTACCGCTGCTCGGCCTCGGCTTCCTGTTGATGATCAACGCCATGGCGCCCGGTGCGCTGGACAAGATGACGGGCTCCCTGCTGGGCCAGATCGGCACGGTGGCCGCCTTCGGCATGTACGCGGCCGGATTCGTCCTCATCCGCCGTATGTCCCGGATCCAGGTCTGAGGGCCAGGTCCGGGGGCCAGGTCCGAGCGCGAGGGAGAGGGAGACAGACCATGGGACTTCTGTTCGCAGTAGTGATGGGACTCGCCGTCTACGGCGTCTTCCAGGGCATCCGGATGTACCGCGCCGACACGAAACTTCCGGGTGACCTGGCACTCGCCCTGGAGGTCGGCTCGACCCGTACGACCGCCGTCGGTTCCGGCATCGACCGGCTCGGCATGCGGTGGGCGCCCTCGGTCCTCGGCATGATGGGCCCCAAGCGGGTCGACGCCCTGCGCCGCCGTCTCGACATGGCGGGCAACCCGGGCGGCCTGACCGTGCACCGGTTCGCGGCCCGCCGTGCGGTCTACGGCGCCCTCGGCGTGCTGGCGTTGCTCGCGCTGATGGCGCGGGGGCAGCTCATCATCGGGCTGTTGGCACTGGCGTTCGGGCTCGTCTGGCCCGATGTCATCATCCGGGCGGCGATCCGTAGACGGAAGTCGGACATCGAGCGCACCCTGCCCGACTTCCTCGACGTACTCGCCGTGGTCGTGTCGGCGGGGCTCGGCTTCCGGCAGGCGGTGGAGCGGGTGGCCGACAAGTACACCGGCCCCTGGGCCGACGAACTACGCATCACCCTGCGGCAGATGGACATGGGTGTCAGCCGCCGCGAGGCCTTCGACCTGCTCCGCAAGCGCAACGCCTCCGAGCAGGTCTCGATGTTCGTCACGGCGCTTCAGCAGGGTGAGGAACTGGGCGCGCCCATCGTGGACACGCTGATACAGATCGCCACCGACATGCGCCGTACGGACGCCCAGAACGCCAGGCGTACGGCGGCACAAGCCGTACCGAAAACCACACTGGTCGTCACTATGGTGATGCTTCCGGCGACGCTGGTCCTGATCGTCCTGAGCTTCTACTACGGGTCGGGCGTGGACTTCAGCGACATCCTGTCGGGCTGACGACGCCGGGCGGAGGACGGGCCAGAGACGGGCGAGGACGGGCGAGGACGGGCGAGGACGGGCGGAGGACGGAAACTTGAGTGAGCGACGATCTGCACCCGCACACACACGACCGTCGGCCCACCGCCGACTCGCGCGGTCAATGGCCGCGCAGGTGAGATCAGTTGGCTCGGAACCGGTCCGGCGGCAATTCCCTGAAGTCCCTTCGCTTTCGCAAGCGGATGTGGGACATTCGCATCGGGAGCGGCGAAAGGCCGAACCCCTGTACCCATGCCGGGCAGGCAGAAGGCGGAGATCATGAAGCTGATCGCTTCGAGGACGATCGGTCAAATGATCGCCTCCGCCTGTTCTGTTGGCCGGAAATCGTCTCAGAGCAGCAGCGCGGGCGCGGCTGCGGCGTTGAATGCGAGCAGCTCCGGTAAAGCACCCACACCCCAATTCACCCTGTGGGTAAGTAGTTACGCGCTGGGACCCATGGCGGCGAAAGGTGGCCCGGCGTACGGTTCTTATGTTGCGAGCCGGACCGGCCATGAGGATGCCGGCGGTGTGAGCGGCGCTACGGACTCGTACAAGTCGGCTCCCAAGCGGCCGGCCGACGCTGGAGGGGTACACCATGTCGAACAGCACGCTGCCGAGGGCCGCGGCCAAGGCCAGACTCGCCATGGTCACGCGGGCGAGGACCTGCGCCGAGGCGGTCAAGCACCACGGCGACCGGGGCCAGGGGGCGGTGGAGTACGTGGGCGTGATCGTGCTGGTGGCGCTGATCATCGTGGCACTGGTGGGATCGGGCGTCGCCGGAGACATCGCCCAGGCGCTGACGGACAAGGTGACAGCCATCCTCGGCAGTTAGAAGCCGGCACCGACGTGCGGACGTCGCGCGAGGCAGGACAGGCCGCCCCTCTCTACGTCCTGATGGTGGCGAGCCTGCTTTTTCTCGCGCTCGTCTTCTTCGCCGTCGGACAGGCGGGTGCCACCCGCAACGGAGCCCAATCGGCCGCGGACGCGGCCGCGTTGGCGGCGGCACGGGAATCCCGTGACCGGCTCGGCGACGGTCTTCTGGCGAACCTCCTGAAACCCGGGTACCTGGAGGATGTCTTCAACGACAACCTCGTGGGTCCGCCCGTCGGTTGCGACGCCGCCGGCAGCTACGCCGGAATGAACGGCGCGAACGTCACCTCATGCGACTTCGCCACCCGCTACACCTGGGGCGTCTCCGTTTCGGTCGTCACACGGAAGCCGATGGGCAACAGCATCCTGCCCGGCACCGAGAGCAAGTTCGGCCACGCCGACGCCACGGCGATCGTAGAGCCCCGGTGCACCTTCGAGCCCGCGCAGGACCAGGAACCCCCCGGCGGTGGAGCCACCCCGGGCGGCCAGGAAACCCCGGGCGACGACGCGACACCGGATGACGGGGCGACCCCGGCGGACGGGGGAAATCCCGATGACGCAAAGGGAGTTTCCCCTGGGGAGTTCGTCTGTGACGACGGGAACTGGAAGATTGATCCGGAGCAGCCCAAGCTGTTTCCGGACATGGCTGATCTCTTCACCGTCCGGCTGGCCCAGGACTGACCGTGAGCGAACGTAAAGGAACGGCACTCATGAGCATGTGGCATGGAGCGAAGGCGCGCAGAGTAGCTGGGGCCGCCCTCGGGGCCGTGGCCTTGACGGTCTCGCTGACCGCCTGCGGCAGCGGAGGCAACGACGGAAAGGGGAACGGCGCGAGCGGCGGGGAAGCGTCGGCCTCGGCCCCGGCGGAGAAGACACCGGCGGAAGGTGATTCCGGTCCGACCGCGCCGGATACCAGTCAGACACTGGCGACCATTGACGCGTCCGACGGATTTCAATTCGTGATCCACACCGCCGAGCGGGACAACGGCGGTTTCCTGACGATCAATGGGACGATCAAGAACACCAGCGGAAAGAGACAGGCCGCCCGTCTCGTCTGGAGCGGTACGGAGGCCCAGGTCCAGCAGACCTCACGCTCTCTGGCCGGCATCACCCTGGTCGACACGGTGGAGAAGAAACGCTATTACGTATTGCGGGACACCGACGGGAATCCGTTGACCACCACGAGTATCGACGCTTTCGACCCGGGCGCCGAGGCGCCGTTCTTCGCCCAGTTCCCCGCGCCGCCCGTCTCCACGACCAGTGTCGCCATTCAGATCCCCGGCGGATCCTCGGCCACGATCGAGCTGTCGTGATGGGTGCCACGAAGACGTCCCGGGGACGCAGAGCGTCGGTCACGGCGGTCGCCGCCGTCCTGCTGTTCACCAGCGTGCAGCTCACGGTCGCCACCGGCGCGTACGCCGACGACCCACCAAGCGTGCCTCCGGGTACGCAGTCGACCTCGGCGCCCCCCACGATCGACGGCAACTCCCCGCAACTCAAGCTCCGCGCCGGCGCCACCCTCGCCCCGGCGAAGGTCCTCGACATCATCTCGGTGGTCGAGTCCGAGGGCGGCGAAGAGCGCCGCCAGGACACCAACGACAGTGTGACCCTCGCCCTCCAGGCCGAGGTGCTCTTCAGCAAGGACAGCGCCAAGCTCTCGCCCGACGCCTCGTCACGGATCGCCGCGATCGCCTCGGAGATCAGGAAGCAGGGCCCCAAGACCGTCCGCGTCTTCGGCTTCACGGACGACCTCGGCTCGGCCGAACACGGCGACATCCTCTCCAAGCAGCGCGCGGACGCCGTACACGGCGTCCTGGAGCAGCAGTTGGCCTCCGCCGGGATCACCTACGAGATCCGTGGCTACGGCGAGGACTACCCCATCTCCGACAACAATTCCGAGGAGGGCCGCAAGAAGAACCGCCGGGTGGAGGTCTCCTTCCCGCGCGGGGCGACCGGCGACAGTGACAGCCCGGACCCGGCCGGCGGCTCAGCGGGCGGCTCAGCGGGCGCCGGCGAGTGACAGCCGGCGGGGGCCGCGTCAGGTCGATCCGCCTCAGGTCGAACCGCGTCAGCCCGTCAGGCGTTCCGCCAGCAGGAGTACACCTATCGCGATCATCGCCGCGCCCGAGACACGGGTGACCGCGCGTGCGGCGGTCGGCCGCGTCCTCAGGACGGTCCGGGCCAGGGTGCCCACGGACAGGTAGACCGCCCCGCAGTTGAGTGTGTGCAGCAGGCCCAGAGTGCCGATCTGCGCGGCCAGCGGCCAACGGCTGTGAGCGTCGGTGAACTGGGGCAGCAGGGCCAGGAAGAGCAGCAGCGCCTTGGGGTTCAGGCCGCTGATCCCCGCTCCCTTCAGGATCCTGGCCTTCCCGGGCACACCGTCGGCTCCATCGGGTGAGGCTCGTGGGGCGGCGGGCCGGGCCAGCGTCGTGGCGCCGAGCCACATCAGGTAGAGCGCTCCGAGGACGGTCAGGGCGTCGAGTACGGCCGGGGTCCCAGCGACGACGGTCGCCACCCCGGCCGCGACGACCGCGGTCAGGCCCACGTAGCCGAGCAGGAGACCGCTGACGGCCGGCAGTACCGACCGGTCCCGGAGCCCGGCGGTTGTCGCGTAGGCCCAATCGGCCCCCGGAACGAGGACGAGCAGGACGGATATCGCCCAGAAGGCGGTTATGGAGCTGATGGCCACGGACTGTTTCTCCCTCAAGCAGGCTCTGAGAGGGAGAATAGTTCCGATATGGCCGAAATTGTTTCCAAATTCAATCGCCGACAACGCCTCTGGTGGAAGAATCTTCTCCATGGATGATGTGGACCGGAAGATTCTCTCCGAACTCCAGAAGGACGGCCGCCTGACCGTGACGGAACTCGCGGCCCGC
Organism: Streptomyces sp. 150FB; assembly: GCF_000818195.1. GTDB lineage: Bacteria > Actinomycetota > Actinomycetes > Streptomycetales > Streptomycetaceae > Streptomyces. The sequence continues at coordinate 6,128,891 of NZ_JTHL01000001.1, forward strand.
GTGCGGCTCAGTCTCTCGCCCTGCCACCGCCGGCTGCGTGAACTCGAACAGAGCGGAGTGATCAGCGGCTACCGCGCGATCCTGGACGCGAGTGCGGTCGGCCTGACCTTCGAGGCGCTCGTCTTCGTCACCATGCGTCAGGAGGACCGGGACACCGTCGCCGCCTTCGAACAGGCCCTCACCGACATCCCTCAAATCCTGCAAGCCCAGCGCCTCTTCGGTGACCCCGACTACCTGCTCCGTGTCGTGACCGCGGACCTGCCGGCCTTTCAGCGGCTCTACGACGACAAGCTGTCCACCCTGCCCGGCGTCCAGCGCCTCAGTTCCACCCTCGTCATGAAGCACGTCGTCCACGAACGTTCCCTGCCCTTGTGAACTACGGCCTCACGGCCAGGTCCTGGGGTGGTTCCGCCCGCCCCGCCGGATAGTGTTTGACGAATGTCGAACACACTCTAGAGTAGTTCAATGAATATCGAACACCGCCGAGGTGTCGTCGTGCTCGCCCTGATCGCGGCCTTCATGGTCTTCGTCGACGGCACGATCGTGAACCTCACCCTCGCCCAACTCGCCTCGCACCTGGGCGCCTCACGTTCCGAGCTGGAGTGGGCCGTGAACGGCTACACCCTCGCCTTCGCCGCCGTGATGCTCGGGGCCGGCGCGATCACGGACACGCTGGGCGCGAAGCGGACCTTCGTCGCGGGTCTGCTGGTCTTCACCGCTTCCTCGGCGGTCTGCTCGGCCGCCGGCTCGATGCTGATGCTCAATGTCGCCAGGCTGATCCAGGGCGCGGGCGCCGCACTTCTGCTGCCCAGCGCGGTCGTTCTGGCCACGGCGTCCGCGACCGACGAGCGCATGCGGCACCGCCTCGTCGGCCGGTGGGCCGCCGCGGGAGGCGTCGGGATGGCCGCCGGACCGCTGCTGGGCGGGGCGCTCGTCGCGCTGGTGGACTGGCGGGCCGTGTTCGCCGTCAACGTGGTCATCGGGATCCCCGCCCTCGTATGGAGCCTGCGCTCGATGCCCGCCGTCACGCGCCGGGGTCGGCCTCTCGACCTCGCCGGCATGGGCACCGCGACCGTACTGATCGGCGGGCTGGTCTTCGCGCTCGTCGAAGCCCCCGCGCTTGGTTGGCTGAGTCCCGCCGTCATCACCGCCGCCGCGCTCGCTGTCGCCGGGCTCATCGGCTTCGTCCTGGCCGAACGGGCGACCCGGGCGCCGCTGCTGCCTCCGGGCCTCTACTCCGACCGCGGATTCGTCGCCACAGCCGCACAGGGCGCACTGTTCAACTTCGCCTTCTACGGGCTGCTGTTCGCGATGGCCCTGATGCTCCAGCAGGGCCGCGGACTCGGCGCGCTGGTCAGCGGACTGCTCTTCCTGCCACTGACCGGCCTCATCGCGATCGGCAGCATCTGCGCCGCCCCGCTCGCCCAACGCTTCGGACGGTCCGCCGTCCTGGGCGTCGGCCAGGCCGTCCTGGCCGCCACGTTCCTCGCTGTGGCCTGGGCCAGCACCTCAACCGCGCTGTGGCCACTCGTACTTGCCCTCGTTCCCGCCGGGTTCAGCTCGGGGCTGCTCGTGCCCACCATGACCTCGAACTCCATCGCCGCCGTCGAACCCGCCCTGCACGGCGCCGCGTCCGCCGCGTTCAACACCTCCCGCCAGATCGGTGCCGCCGTCGGCGTCGCCGCCTTCGGCCCACTCCTCGGTGCCACGGACAACCTCGGGGAAGGGTTCATCACCTGCGTGGTCGTCGGCGCCGCCGCCACCGTGGTCGCGCTGCTGCTGACCGCGCTCGCACGCCCGGCTGCCGCCGTCGCGTCCCAAGGCAGCCGAAACTCCGTACCGGAAAGCGCTGTTGCCGCCGGAGGGGACAAGGCGCCCCGTCCTGCTCACCGGTGAACCGTCACCTCAGCCGCTTCACACGATCCCCAGCGGAACCACACACCCCTGAGTACGACAACTCATGCGCGAGCGGCGGCAGTTGGGTTGACTGATGGCCATGCTCAAGGACACGCCCGATTCGCCGTACGCCCGCGCCAGGGCGCCCTGGGTCGGACCACTCATCTCCACCCTCTTCGTGCTCCCCGGAGGGTTCTTCGCCTATGTCTTCGCCGGGCTCTCGGCGACGGCCTGCGACGCCTGCACGAAGGTCGATTCGGACCACTTCGACGACAGCTTCGGAACCGGCTTCCTGATTCTCGAAATCGGCCTCGGGCTCTCTTTCGCCGTCCTGCTGGCGAGCTGGTTCCTGCCCTGGCAGCGGCGGTTCACGGCGCAGCGCGGGGTGTTGGCCGTGATCGCGCCGTTCTCCGTGTGCATCTTTCTCCTGGTCTTCTACGCCGTTGTCGACTGGCCGTGACCCGAAGCGCCGGTTCCGCCGTCGTCCGGGCCGCCGAAGCTGTCCAGTTCGTCCGCCGCGTACTCCTTGAGCTCCTGCGGCCAGTCGCCGCTCACGATCTCCCGCAGCTCGCGCTCGGCCGCCGGCGTACCGATCTCGCCCATCGCCCGGACGCATGCGGCGCTCAACGAGAGGGACTGGCTGCCGGGGCTGTCGGGGTCCTGGCCGTGCCGCTCCCCGAGCAGGCGGGCGAGCGGCCCCACCGCCTCCGGTGACCGCAGCTCCCCGAGCATGCCGACGAGGTCCTCCGTGTTCACCCCGCGTACGCGCAGGGCAAGCACGGAGAGCAGGATCGGCGCGAGGCCGACCGGGTGCAGATGGATGCCGATCGCGGCGAACCGCCCGAACCGGGCCCACTCGCGCGCCTCGGCCATGTCACGCAGCCAGCTCAGGATGCGGGATTCGGCCACCGGCACGGCGGCCTGGGCGGCCGCGGCCTTCTCCTTGCCGATGTAGCCCCCGACGAGCAGAGCGTCGATACGCTCGATCAAAGCGGTGTCGTTCACCGGTCCTCCTGCTTCTCTCGTGTCTCTACGGTCAGTCGGGCGCCCGGCCGTATGCCCCAGCGCTCCATGGTCCCCGCCCCGGACTCCAGCACATGGCGCGCGCGGGGGCGGGGCCGGCTCAGCCGGCCCGGCTTCAGCGTATGGACATGGAGAACGCGCAACTCCCTGTCCAGATACGCCACATCGATCGTCATCCGCATCCGGAAGGTGTGCACACTGCTACACGGTGTGATCAGCAGCGCGCCATCGATCCCGTCACGTCCGAGCAGGCCTCGCCGCCGAGTCCCGTACGAGGCGGCGATCTCCAGGTCCACTGCCTCGCCCCGCCCCTCGACCGTGAACGATCCGATGCCGTTCCGCCATGTCCCCATGGTCGTAGACCGTAGCGCCGTCCGTCGCTCCAGGGCCCCGGGAACGCCACCTGCGTTTAGGGTCATTGCCGTGTACGTGACGCTGCTCGTCCTCGCGGCCCTCTGGGGCGCCGTCACCGGAGCGCTTGTGCCGCGCGCCGCCCACCGGCTGTCGACCGAGCCGGTGGACGCCGAGGACGCACCTGGCGCACCGGACGCGGGAGAGGCGGGAGAGGCCGGAGAGGCCGGAGAGGCCGGAGAGGTACGGGGGGAGGACGAGCCCGCCGAAGCGGCCCCCGTGCCCCCGTACCCCTCCACCGTCCTCGTCCCCCTCTCCACCTCCCTCGTCTGCGCCGCCCTCGCCGCCGCCACCGGACCGCGCCCCGAACTCGTCGCCTGGCTGCTGCTCACGCCCTTCGCCGTCCTGCTGGTGATCGTCGACCGCGCCGTGCGCCGCCTCCCCGATCGAGTGACGCTGCCCCTCGCCGCCGCTGCCGCCGTGCTCCTCGGCGGGGCCTCGCTCCTCCCCGGGGCCCGCGGCTCCTGGGAGGACGCGCTGCTCGGCGGGCTCGTCCTCGGCGGGTGCTACGCGGTGTTCTTCGTGTTCAACCCCCGGGGCCTGGGCTTCGGCGACGTCAAGCTCGCCCTGTCCCTCGGTGTCGCGCTCGGCTGGTACGGCTGGGCGGTGCTGCTCGTCGGCGGCATCATGGGGAGCGCGTTGGGGGGCGTCTACGGCGTCGGGCTCATGGTGCGGCGCCGGGACCGTAAAGTCCTGATGCCTCTCGGCCCCTTCATGATCGTCGGCGCACTCGTCGGCGTGCTCCTGGGGGCTCTCGCCGCCCGCTGAAGCCGCGCCGCCACGAGTCGCCCCACCTGTACAGCCCCGCCGAAACCCGCTCGCGCGTTCGCCACCGCCCTGCCAGGATCACCGCATGCCCCGGAGCATGTCCCAGCGCCGTCCCCGTCCCTTCGACGACCTCATCGCCGAGGCCGCCGCCGTCCCCGTCGACGGCTGGGACTTCTCCTGGCTCGCGGGACGCGCCACCGAGGAGCGTCCCCCCTGGGGTTACGCCAGGGCCATGGCGGACCGGATGTCCCTGGCCACCGCCGCCCTGGACATCCAGACCGGCGGCGGCGAGATCCTCGCCTCCGTACCGCGTCTGCCGCCGCTGACTGTCGCCACCGAGTCCTGGCCGCCGAACGTCGTCAGGGCCACCGCCCTGCTGCACCCGCTCGGCGCCGCCGTGGTCGCCTGTCCCGACGAGCCGCCGCTGCCCTTCGCCGACGGGGCCTTCGACCTCGTCGTCAGCCGCCATCCGGTCAAGGCCTGGTGGGAGGAGATCGCCCGGGTCCTGCGCCCGGGCGGCCGCTACTTCTCCCAGGAGGTGGGTCCCGCCAGCGTCTTCGAACTGGTCGAGTACTTCCTCGGGCCGATGCCCCAGGAGGTACGGGGCAGCCGCGACCCCGAGCGCGCCAGACGGGCGGCGACCGACGCCGGCCTGGACGTCGTCGACCTGCGCACCGCGTCCCTGCGCACCGAGTTCTCCGACATCGGAGCGGTCGTCTACTTCCTCCGCAAGGTGATCTGGATGGTGCCCGGCTTCACCGTCGAGCGCTACCGCGACCAACTGGCCGCGCTGCACCGCCGTATCGAGACGAGAGGTCCCTTCGTCGCGACCACCACGCGTTTCCTCATCGAGGCCGTCAAGCCGGACGACCCGGAGCCCGCCACCTGAACTTCAGCGGAACTTCACCGGCCGGACCCCGATCGGACCCCGGTGGCCCCGATGGCCGGAACTAGCATCCGTTTCCGTGCCTCTACGTCGTCATCTCCCCAACTCCTCCCCAGCGCCCGCCCAGGCAGGCGGATCGCGGCGCGTCCCGCGTGGCTGGGCGCTGCTCGGCGCCTGTGTGGTCGTCGCCGCCGCCGGCGGTTCGCTGGCCGTGGTGCTCACCGGCG
>NZ_JTHL01000001.1:6134364-6148830 GCF_000818195.1 Streptomyces sp. 150FB
GGACGCCCTCCGACGGGCTGCGTCACACCGCCGTCGAGGCGTCGTCCACCGCCTCGGACTGCGGGCGCGGCTGGCAGGACCCCCGGCCCGGGCTCCAGGTCTTCGACGTGCACAACAGCTCGACGGACGCCGCCGAGGTCTACCTCGCCAACAGTTCGGGCGCGCTGCTCGGCGAGATCGACGGCCTGGCGCCCGGCACCACCCGCCCGATCCAGGTGACGCTGGGGCGCGGCAGTTACGCGTTCCGCTGCCTGGTCGAGGACACCGACGCCGTCTCCGGGCACGCCGTGAAGATCACCAGCGGCCCGGCCACGGGCGGGCCCGCCGTACAGCCCGTCAACCAGCACGACGTGATCCCGCCGACCCTCGCCTACCAGAAGTGGGTGGCGGACGGCTTCGGCGCCGAAGTGGACAAGGTCGACGCCCTGCGTGACGCGGTGGACAGCGGCGACCTCATCGCAGCCCGCGCCGCGTGGCTCCCCGCGCACCTCGGCTTCGTACGGCTCGGCGGGGCGTACGGCGCCTTCGGCGACCTCGGTGGCGCGATCGACGGCACCGACGCGGGGCTGCCCGGCGGCGTGAGTGACAAGGACTTCGGGGGCTTCCACCGGGTGGAGTACGGCCTGTGGCACGGCGAGTCGGCGGCGTCCCTGCGCGGCCCTGCCGACCAGCTCGCCAAGGACCTGCGGGCGTTGCGCGCCGAGTGGGGCAGCACCCGGATGGATCCGCTCGACACCGGCCTGCGGGCGCACGAGATCACCGAGGACAGCATCCAGTTCGATCTGACCGGACGCTCGGACTTCGGCAGCGGTACGTCGCTGGCGTCGGCCCGCGCGGGCCTGGACGGCACGGTCGAGCTGCTGAAGGTGCTGAACCCGCTGCTCGCACCGCGCGACCCGGCGCTGCCCGGGCTCAACAGCGCGCTGCACACGGCGGAACACGACCTGGACACCCTGGCCGCCACCGGCAAGGACGGCGGCTGGCGCGCCCCCGCCTCGCTCCCGCGCGCCCAGCGCGAACTGATCAACGGAGACTTCGGCGACCTCGCCGAGCGGCTGGCCCCGGTGGCGGTCATCTTCGACATACGGAGGACAGCGTGAGCGGCGACGGTACGAGCGGCGAGAGCACCACCCACGACGTACCGGACGACGGCCCGGCCGCCGCCGGTACCTGCCCGGCCGGTGTCGTGCGCCGCTCCTTCCTCCAGCGGGCGCTGGTCGCGGGAGCCGCGGGCGCGGTCGTGGGCGCGGGATCGACCGGTGCCGCTTGGGCCGCCGACGGCCAGCGCGACACCGCCAACCCCACCGGCGCCGCCGCCAACCCCGCCGACGAGGGCAGCAGGGTCATCCCCTTCCACGGCGTCCACCAGGCCGGCATCCTCACCCCCACCCAGCGCCACGCCGTCTTCACCTCCTTCGACGTGATCGCCCGCAGCCGCGCCGAACTCACCGACCTGATGCACACCCTCACCGAACGCCTCCGCTTCCTGACGGCCGGCGGCGTCCCCGAACCTCTCGGCATCTCGGCGCCGCTGCCGGACTCCGGCGTACTCGGCCCCGTCGTCCCCGCCGACGGACTGAGCGCGACGGTCGCTGTCGGCTCCTCGCTGTTCGACGACCGGTACGGTCTGGCCGCCCGGCGCCCGCACCGGCTGCGCCCGATGGACGTCTTCCCCGACGACGACCTCGAAGCCGCCTGGTGCCACGGCGACCTGCTGCTGCAACTCTGCGCCGACAACCCCGACACGGTGACGCACGCCCTGCGCGACCTCGCCCGGCACACCCGCGGCGCCCTCCAGGTCCGCTGGCGCATGGAGGGCTTCGTCTCCCCGCCGCGCCCCTCCGGCACGCCCCGCAACCTGATGGGGTTCAAGGACGGCACGGCCAACCCCGACACCGGCGACAGCCGCCTGATGGACCAACTGCTCTGGGTACGGCTGGGAGCCGGCGAGCCCGACTGGGCCGTGGGCGGCAGCTATCAGGTGGTCCGGCTGATCCGCATGCTCGTGGAGTTCTGGGACCGGGTGTCCATCCACGAGCAGGAGCGCATGATGGGCCGCGCCAGGGACACCGGCGCCCCGCTGGACGGCCGGCACGAGACCGACAGCCCGCAGTACGCCAAGGACCCCCAGGGCAACAGCATCCCGCTCGACGCCCACATCCGGCTGGCCAACCCCCGTACGGCGGGGACCGCCGACACCCGGCTCCTGCGCCGCGGTTACAACTACGACCGGGGCGTACGCGACAACGGCGACCTCGACACCGGCCTGGTGTTCTGCTGCTTCCAGCAGGACCTGGACCGGCAGTTCGCCGCCGTGCAGAAGAAGCTCGCCGGTGAACCGCTGGTGGACTACATCCGGCCGTACGGCGGCGGCTACTTCTTCGCCCTCCCCGGAGTACGGGACGGCTCCGACTGGCTGGGCCGGGCGCTCCTCGCCTGACCGGCGGCCGACGCGACAGCCGACCCGCGGCCGACCAGGCACCCGGCACGCCCCCGTACGGCACCCGTACGCCACCCGCACGGCACCGGACCCGATCCGTCCGGTGCCGTATCCGCCGCCATAGCGGGCGCGCCCCGGACATTTGGATTCCCTGACCAAGCGTTCACCCGGGATCCATGGTCGAGCCATCCAGTGGGTCGTACAACTGCCCGACCATGCTGACGGCAATCCGAACGCGCACCGCCCCACGCCCGACGGGGGCACGGGCAGCGTGCGCAGGCATGGATAGGTGAAAGATGTTCAGTGCAAGATCTACGGCGCCTGACCGGCGCGGCAGGCGGCGCGCCGCCGCGCTCGCCGCCACCGCGGTCATGGTCGCGCTCGGCGGCTCGGCGATGCCCGCCTCAGCGGCCACGCACGCCCCCAAGGACAACAGCTCCAAGACCAGCACGCCGATCAAGCACGTCGTCGTCCTCTTCGACGAGAACGAGTCCTTCGACCACTACTTCGCGACGTACCCGAAGGCGGCGAACACCGACGGCACGCCCTTCGTGGCCTCGTCGAAGACGCCCAAGGTGAACAACCTGGCGAGCGCGAAGCTGCTGACGAAGAACCCGAACCAGTACGCGCCGAAGCGGCTCACGTCCGCCCAGGCCATGACCTGCTCGCAGAACCACAGCTACGGCCCCGAGCAGCTCGCGTACAACAACGGCAAGGCCGACAAGTTCGTCGAGAACACGGAGCAGGACACCTGCTCCGGCGGTCTGTTCGCCGAGCCCGGCATGGTCATGGACTACTACGACGGCAACACCGTCACCGGTCTGTGGAACTACGCGCAGCACTACACGCTGAACGACAACTCGTACAGCTCCACCTTCGGCCCCTCCACGCCCGGCGCGCTGAACCTGATCTCGGGCCAGACGCACGGCGTGACCTCGATGGACCCCGCCTCGGGCACCGAGAAGCCGAAGCAGACCGCCACCCCCAGTTCGTCGGTCCTGTCCTCGCCGGACAAGAAGGGCGTCGGTACGGTCACCGGCGACCCCGACCCGGCCTACGACGACTGCTCGGACTCCAACCACACCGCCACCACGCCGCTCGCCGCCATGCAGGGCAAGAACATCGGCGACCTGCTGAACCAGCAGAAGGTGAGCTGGGGCTGGTTCCAGGGCGGCTTCCGCCCCAGCACCGCGTGGGACGGCACCCAGGGCACGTACGCCAAGTGCGCGACGGCCCACACCAACGTGGGCGGCGCCTCGGTGGTCGACTACAGCGCGCACCACTCCCCGTTCGAGTACTACAAGTCGACCTCGAACCCGCACCACCTGGCACCCGCGTCCGTCGACGAGATCGGCCACGCGGGCCGTGCCAACCACAACTACGACCTCACCGACTTCAGCGCCGCGCTGGCCGCGCAGCAGCTTCCCGCGGTGAGCTTCCTCAAGGCCGGCGCCTACCAGGACGGCCACCCGGGGAACTCGGACCCGCTGGACGAGCAGCACTTCGTGACCTCGACGATCAACGCGATCCAGAAGTCCCCGGAGTGGAAGAGCACCGCCGTCGTCATCGCCTATGACGACTCCGACGGCTGGTACGACCACGTCAGCCCGCCGGTGCTGAACGGCTCCAAGGACACCGTCAAGGGCTCCAACGGCAAGCCCACCGACGCCAAGGCCTGCCAGACGGGCCCGGCCGCCAAGGCCGGCTACCAGGACCGCTGCGGCCCCGGCCCGCGCCAGCCGCTGCTGGTGATCTCGCCCTACGCCAAGACGAACAACGTCGACCACACGCTCACCGAGCAGACGTCGATCACGTCGTTCATCGAGAGCAACTGGAAGACGAAGCGGGTGGGTGACGGCTCCTTCGACACCCGGGGCGGCACGCTGCTCAACGCGTTCGACTTCAAGAAGCCCAACAACGTCGAGGTACTGCTCAGCGCCAACGGCGCGGTGAAGTCCGTCACCTCGATCCCCAAGCACCCCGCCAAGCCGGTCAAGGTGCCCATCACGGGCCCCGCCGGCGGTGGTGTCGACTCGGCGCAGCTCGCCGCCGACACCAGCAGCACCTCCGCCTCCGTGGTGATCCCCACCGCGGTCGGCGCCGCCGTGCTCCTGGCCTTCGGCGGTACGACGCTCGTACGCCGCCGGCGCCGTGAGCGGCCGACGGTCTGAGCCGGTTCCGGCCTCTGACGGCGGCCGGACAGAGTGACGTGGCGGGCGGTGCGCTCCGGCGTACCGCCCCTCCGCGTGCCCCGGGATCTCCCCAGGACGTGTTGCGAGAGTCCCGCCCGGCTCTGCCGCTCGGCGCGTGGGGCGACACCTTCATGCACCGGGTCGTGGAGCGGAAGGAGCAGGCGCGGGAAGCAGAGTGCGCGCCGGAAAGCGGCCCGGAAAGGGAAGCGGAACGCGCGCCGGGAGGCGCCGCCTGAGTCAGGTCAAGCCGTCCCAGCCGCCCGCGTCGCTCCTGTGGGTTACGACACGCCCTGGCGAGTTCTCGCCACCTCCGGACGCCGGATCCCTTGCGGGGCCCGGAATTCCGGGCCTACGCAGGGCGGTGGGGCGGACCCGGAGAGTGATCGTCGGGCGCCGTGGCGCCCGCCACCACTTACGAAGGGTTATGGTGGAAACCCCCCCCTCGGGCCGGTCCGTATCCCCCCCACGGACCGGCCCGTTTTTTCTTTCCTCAGATGTGCGTCAGCTCCGGCCGGCCCAGATGTTCGTGCCCTCGGTGTCCACGGCGAAGCCGTCGATCTCCTTGAGCTCCTGGTCCGAGAGCGGCGCCGCGGTCAGAGCCGCGACATTCTCCTCGACCTGCTTCGTGCTGGACGCGCCGATCAGCGCCGAGGTCATCCGCGGGTCACGCAGCACCCAGTTCAGGGCGAGCTGCGCGAGCGACTGACCACGCCGCTTGGCGATCTCGTTCAGCCCCCGCAGCCGCCGCAGGACCTCGTCCGACAGCAGATCCGGGTTGAGGGACTTGCCCTGAGTGGCGCGTGAGCCCTCCGGGATGCCCTTGAGGTACTTGTTCGTCAGCAGCCCCTGGGCGAGCGGCACGAAGGAGATGCAGCCCATCCCGGCCGTCTCCAGGGTGTCGAGCAGCCCGTCGTCCTCGATCCAGCGGTTGATCATCGAGTACGACGGCTGGTGGATGAGGGCGGGAACGCCCATCTCCTTCAGCAGCCTGGCGGCCTCGGCGGTCATCTCCGCGTTGTACGAGGAGACCCCCACGTACAGCGCCTTGCCCTGCTGCACGGCCGACGCCAGCGCACCCATCGTCTCCTCAAGAGGGGTGTCCGGGTCGGGGCGGTGGGAGTAGAAGATGTCGACGTGGTCGAGGCCCATCCGCTGGAGGGACGCGTCCAGCGAGTTCAGCAGGTATTTACGGGAACCCCACTCGCCGTACGGCCCCGGAGTCATCCGGTAACCGGCCTTGGTCGATATCACCAGCTCGTCACGGTAGGCGGCGAAGTCCTGCGCGAAGATCTTGCCGAAGTTCAGCTCGGCGGACCCGGGCGGCGGACCGTAGTTGTTCGCCAGGTCGAAGTGCGTGATGCCCAGGTCGAAGGCGCGGCGGAGGATGGAGCGCTGGGAGCCGAGCGCGTAGTCGTCGCCGAAGTTGTGCCAGAGGCCGAGAGAGATCGCGGGCAGCTTGAGGCCGCTGCGACCGCTGCGCCGGTACTCCATCGAGTCGTAACGGTCGTCGGCTGCGGGGTACGAGGGGAATTCAGTCACACTTCCTGCTTATCACGGAGTTGTGACAGGCCGGGTTGGGTCCTTGCGGTGACCGCGCAGTAGTGTGACGGCTTCGGGACCTCCGGGCGGCCCGGCGGGCCCTGGCATCCGGGCAGCGGACGGGCCGGTCCGCGCACGATCACCGGCCCGCGCGCGATCTCCCGCACGGAGACAGCGGCACGGAGAAGCGGCACGGACATCGCCGCGAGGGAATCGCCGCACAGGAATCGCCACACAGGAACGAAGAGGGTGGACCCAGTGAATCTGCGCGACCTGGTGTACGGGCTCTACGCACGCCGGGTGGAAGGCCGCCTCGACCACGATCAGGTGCCCAAGCACATCGGCGTCATCCTCGACGGCAACCGCCGCTGGGCGAAGGCGTCCGGTGGTACGGCGGTCCAGGGTCACGAGGCGGGCGCCACCAAGATCCTGGAGATGCTCGGCTGGTGCTCCGAGACCGACGTCCAGGTGGTCACCCTCTGGATGCTGTCGACGGACAATTTCGACCGCCCCGAGAACGAGCTGATCCCCCTCCTCGGCATCATCGAGAACACCGTCACCGACCTCGCGGCCGACGGCCGCTGGCGCGTCCACCACGTGGGCACGCTGGATCTCCTCCCCGGCCGCACCCAGCGCGTCCTGAAAGAGGCGGAGGAGGCCACGGCGGGCAACGACGGCATACTCGTCAACGTGGCCGTCGGCTACGGCGGCCGCCAGGAGATCGCCGACGCGGTCCGGTCCCTGCTGCTGGACCACGCGAGCAAGGGCACCACCTTCGAGGAGCTCGCCGAGATCGTCGACACCGACCTGATCTCCTCCCACCTCTACACCCGCGGCCAGCCGGACCCGGACCTGGTCATCCGTACCAGCGGCGAGCAGCGCCTCTCCGGCTTCATGCTCTGGCAGAGCGCCCACTCCGAGTACTACTTCTGTGAAGTCTTCTGGCCGGCCTTCAGGAAGGTCGACTTCCTGCGCGCCCTGCGTGACTACGCGGCCCGGCACCGCCGCTTCGGAGGCTGACACAACCCTTGTGCCGCAAGGCCCGTACCTGACCGCCGCCCGGTGGAGCGACCCGGGGCCGGCCCTCGGGCGACCGGCCGCCGCGCCGCTTCGGGGCCCCCGCGACGCGCCGCCCGTACACCCGTTTACCCGAGGTTCATCCGCCGTCCGACCCACGCCCTGGCATGGCGGCGCGTGTTCGAGGGCATATCCCTTCCAGGTCGACGTCCGAAAAGTACAGCCAAGAGGACGTCGCATCTCAGCGGACGGCATGGGGCCGTCCGCCCGGGAGGCCCTTTGCACCAGGACGACTGTGCGGTCAGACGCACGGGCGACATGGAGGGCCGGAGCTCGGCCCGCGCATGGGTGCCTGAGCCCGGTCCACCCGCCCGCGACGCCGTCGCTCCCCGACCTCATCCGAGGGGGTTCGTCCTTCCGTGGTGACCAGTACGAAGCGCCGTATGCCTGACAGGCGCACCTATGTTCTCGACACCAGCGTCCTGCTGGCCGATCCGAACGCCATGTCCCGCTTCGAGGAACACGAAGTCGTGCTCCCGATCGTGGTGATCACGGAATTGGAGGACAAGAGGAGCCATCCGGAGCTCGGATACTTCGCCAGGCAGGCCCTGCGCCTGCTCGACGACTTCCGTATCCGCTTCGGACGGCTCGACGCCCCCATCCCACTCGGAGATCTGGGCGGCACCCTGCGCGTCGAGCTCAACCACTCCGACCCCGGCATCCTGCCGGCCGGTTTCCGGCTGGGGGACAACGACTCGCGGATCCTCGCCGTGGCGCGCAACCTCCAGGCCGAGGGGTACGACGTGACCGTCGTCTCCAAGGACCTGCCGCTGCGCATCAAGGCGTCGTCGGTCGGGCTCCTCGCCGAGGAGTACCGCGCCGAGCTGGCCGTCAGCGACTCCGGCTGGACCGGCATGAGCGAGCTGTCGCTCACCGCCGACCAGATCGATCTCCTCTTCACCGAGGAGACGCTCCAGGTCCCCGAGGCGAGCGAGTTCCCCGTGCACACCGGGCTCGTGCTCCAGTCCGAGCGCGGCAAGGCGCTCGGCAGGGTCACTGCGGAGGGCGACATCCGTCTCGTACGGGGCGACCGTGAGGCCTTCGGGATCCACGGCCGCAGCGCCGAGCAGCGCATCGCCCTCGACCTCCTCCTCGACCCGGACATCGGCATCGTGTCGATGGGCGGCAGGGCGGGTACCGGCAAGTCGGCGCTGGCCCTCTGCGCGGGCCTGGAAGCGGTCCTGGAGCGGCGTCAGCACCAGAAGGTGATGGTCTTCCGGCCGCTCTACGCGGTGGGCGGGCAGGAGCTGGGCTATCTGCCCGGCAGCGAGGCCGAGAAGATGAGCCCCTGGGCTCAGGCGGTCTTCGACACGCTCTCGGCCGTGGCGGGCCGCGACGTCATCGAGGAGGTGCTCGGGCGCGGCATGCTCGAAGTGCTGCCGCTCACGCACATCCGCGGCCGTTCGCTGCACGACGCGTTCGTCATCGTCGACGAGGCCCAGTCCCTGGAGCGGAACGTCCTGTTGACGGTCCTGTCCCGGATCGGGGCCAACTCCCGGGTGGTGCTCACGCACGACGTGGCCCAGCGCGACAACCTGCGGGTCGGGAGGTACGACGGGATCGTCGCCGTCGTCGAGAAACTCAAGGGCCATCCGCTCTTCGCGCATGTCACCCTCACCCGCTCCGAGCGCTCGCAGATCGCCGCGCTCGTGACCGAAATGCTGGAGGACGGCCAGATCTAGCACGTATTACGGTAGTTGGCGCCGCCCGGCGAGGCCCTAGAGCCTAGCCGGGCGGCGTTGTGCCGCGCGGGTATTTCCGGAAATCCCGAGGGGCAAACGGGGTGTGAGCTATCCCACGCAACGGATAATTGCCTTGGTGCGTCCGCGTCGGGCAGAGTCTTGCTTCCGTCAGGCCCCGCATACGGCACTCAGGTACCTCCAGAGGTACCGCACCACACAACTCAACTACTGCCGCCGTATGCCGCCCGCGCACCACGCGGCTCTCCCCCCAGGGGGATTGCCCACCGGGCCCGTGTTCCCCGTGACCTGAGCTGTAGGGGAACCAGTGCCAGGGGCACGATTTCGTCCGTGAGGTCACGCAGGCGGACGATGCTGGAAGGACACCGTGTGAGCCGGATTTCGGTCCGGGGATTCGCCGTGGCGTCAGCCACAGCGGTCACCACCGTCGGCGCCGTCGTGGGCGTTGCCTCGGGCGAGCCCCAGCCCTCGAACGACAACATCGAGACCACCGCGTCCGATGCGACTCTCCTCTCGGACATCCCCACGGGACAGCAGGCGCAGGTCCAGACCTCGTCGCTGACGCAGCAGGCCGAGGCGCAGGCAGCCGCGGCCGACGCGTTCGCCCAGAAGTCCGCCGAGGAATCGGCGCGCGTTCAGGCGGCCAAGGACGCTCAGACGAAGAAGTCCGCGGCAGAGGACAAGGCCGAGGCGGCGAAGAAGAAGGCCGAAGCGGAGAAGCTCGCCAAGGAGCAGGACTCGTCGTCGACGATCTCGCTCTCGGCGTCCGCCGGAGGCTCCTACACCGTCGCCGAGGTACAGGCGATCGCCCGCCAGATCGTCCCCGCCGATCAGTTCCAGTGCTTCAGCAACATCGTGACGCGCGAGTCCGGCTGGAACTACAAGGCCCAGAACGCCTCTTCCGGCGCCTACGGTCTCGTCCAGGCGCTGCCCGGCTCGAAGATGTCCTCCGCCGGCGCCGACTGGCAGACCAACCCGGCCACCCAGATCAAGTGGGGCCTGAACTACATGAGCTCCGCCAAGTACGGCAGCCCCTGTGGTGCCTGGTCCTTCTGGCAGGCCAACCACTGGTACTAGAGCGACAGTCGACCGACGGTCGGCCCGATCACCGCTCAACCTCGCGAAGCCCCCCGCCGTCCTACGGTGGGGGGCTTCGCGCGTGTACGGTTCGGTCCGAACTACTCGGGGTGGTGCGTGAACGGCAGGGCGGGGGGAAAAGAGAGAATCATGTCAAAAGTTCCGGCGTGGCTCGGGCGAGTAGGCGCGGAGCTCACGCGCATGGGTGAACGCCTCGATGAGCGCAGGGCCGAGGCGGAAGCCGAACACGGCCATGTCCCCCCACCCCCCGCCGAGCACATCCCGCCGCCCCCCTCATACGCCCCGGACATCCCGGCGAAGCCCGACCCGGTCACCGCGATCCCCTGGGGCATCCGGGTCGCCGGAGAGGCCGCCTGGCGGCTCCTCGTACTCGCCGGCACTCTGTGGGTGCTGATGCAGGTCATCAGCGCCGTCCAGATCGTCGTCCTGGCCTTCGTCGCCGCACTGCTCATCACCGCGCTGCTCCAGCCGACCGTCGCGCGCCTCAGGCGGGCGGGACTGCCGAGGGGCTTCGCCACCGCCCTCACCGCCATCGGCGGGTTCGTGGTCATCGGGCTCATCGGCTGGTTCGTGGTCTGGCAGATCGTGGCGAATGTCGACGACCTCTCCAACCGGGTCACCGACGGCATCAACGAACTCAAACGCTGGCTGCTCAACAGCCCGTTCCATGTCACCGAGACCCAGATAAACAACATCGCGAAGAGCCTGAGCGATGCCATCGGCACCAACACCGAGGCCATCACGTCCGCCGGTCTGCAGGGCGTGACCGTGGTCGTCGAGTTGCTGACCGGCATTCTCCTCGCGATGTTCTCGACGCTCTTCCTGCTCTACGACGGCAAGCACATCTGGGAGTGGGCGCTCAAGCTCGTCCCCGCCCCGGCCCGTCCCGGTGTCGCCGGCGCCGGACCCCGCGCCTGGCGGACGCTCACGGCGTACGTACGCGGCACCGTGATAGTCGCGCTGATCGACGCCATATTCATCGGCCTCGGCGTCTACTTCCTCGACGTACCCCTCGCCGTACCTCTCGCCGTCTTCATCTTCCTCGGCGCCTTCGTGCCGCTGGTCGGCGCCGTCGTCTCCGGCGCGCTGGCCGTGGTGGTGGCCCTGGTCACCAACGGCGTCTTCACCGCGCTGATCGTGCTGGTGGTGGTGCTCGCCGTGCAGCAGATCGAGGGCCATATCCTCCAGCCCTTCATCCTGGGCCGGGCGGTACGGGTCCATCCGCTCGCCGTCGTGCTGTCCGTCGCCGCGGGCTCGCTGGTCGCCGGCATCGGCGGGGCCGTGGTGGCGGTGCCGCTGGTGGCGGTCACCAACACCGTCGTCGGCTACCTCCGCAGGTACAGCCAGGAACACATCACGCGCACCCAGCCCCCGCCGCACGGCTCGGCGGCCGCCGATGTCGCGCCGCCCCCGGGCGCGGGGACGAGTGAGCCCGCCGAGGAGTTCACCGATCCGGCGGAACCGGGCCACGGTGATCAGCGGGACCGGCCGGAATGATCTCGGAGCCGGAACTGGAAGGTGAACAGTCCGGCGAACGCCCGGTGCCCGCCGCCGGGTCCGGACAGAGACCCGGGCCCGGGTCCGGGCATCCCTACGGGGACACGTACGCGGACACGTACGGGGATCCGCGCGGCCACGGGGACGGTGATCCGGACCCGTACGAGCCCGAGACGCTCGCCGGCGACGGCGGGCACGCCCCGCCGCCGCGCGGGAGACCGCTGCTGTGGGCGCTCGGCGGCGCGCTGGTGGCCTCCGCGCTCTGGGCGTGCGGGCTCTACGCGTACCACGGCCGGGGCCCCGACCTGGACGGCTACCGCGCCACCCACAACCTCTGCGCCGAGGCGGACCTGACGGCCCTGTCCACCGCGCTCGGCCCGAAGCGCTCGCCGCACGCCGTCGGGGACAAGCAGCCGGAGCTGGACCGGTCGGTCTGCTCGGTCGACATGGGACCGGCACCGGGCGCGGGGCCTTCGCCGGACGCCCCGCTGACGCACTCGACCGTACACATCAGTTACGACCTGTACCTCACGTCCGACCCGGGGGCCGAGTTCGAGGCGAGCCTGTCCGCCCTGGAGCCGGACGGCGTGATCTACCAGCAGCGGGCCGTCCCCGGTCTCGGAGACCGCGCCTACCTGGTGACGGGAGCGCCCGGCGAGGCGACGCGGCTGGTGATCCTCGACGGTCAGGCCGACCTCGCCCTCGACGTCCGCAGCTACATCGAGTACGGCCACGGCCCGGGCGCCGGCAACCAGTTCGTGCCGGCGCCGGTCGACCGGTCCGTGATCGAACCCGCCCTGGTGCGCGACGCGCGGCTGCTGATGGCCGCGCTCAGGAAGTGACGGGGCTTCTCACAGCCACGGGGCGAGGACCGCTTCGGTCTCCAGCGTGGTGGCGACGGCCTGGATCACCGAAGCGATCTTGAACGCCTCCTGGACCACCTCGCGGTCCACATCCGCGTCCCTGAGCACCCGCTCGTGCGCGTCGAGACAGGCACCGCAGCCGTTGACGGCGGAGACCGCCACCGACCACAGCTCGACATCGGTCCTGTCCACGCCGGGGCAGGCGGGGAGGGTCGTCCGCAGACCCGGGCGCAGCGTCCCGTACTCCGGGTCCGACAGCAGGTGCCTGGTGCGGAAGAAGACATTGCTCAGCGCCATGGCGGACGCGGTCGTCCTGACCGCGTCGTACGCCTCAGGGCTCAGCCGGGAGCGCGCCTCGGGTGCCAGCGCCCGCAGTACCACCGGTGAGCGGACGGCGATCGCACAGGCCAGTACGGTGCCCCAGAGCTGGAGCGTCGTCAGGGGGCTCCGGCCGATGACCGAGGCGAAGTTCAGCCGGAGGTCCCTGGCGTGGTCCGGCAGCGCGGAGATCAGTTCGTCGAGTGACATCGCCGCCAAGGGTAACTTCCCGGCGCGTGGATGTGCGGCGACGCCCTCGGGAAGAACGTTCTGAATAATTCCGTGACCGAAGGCGGAGTCCACCTACGGAATTGGCGCGGAAGCCGTCGCCGGAAATCCGGTAACACGGTAACGCCGTAACTCCATAACTGGTTGGCACAGAACGAAATCACCCTACCCACCTTCTTGCCATGTCAGGGGCCGGTGGTTCTCGCCGTCATCAACTCGTCACTTCTTCGCCCCCTCGCCCCGCGATCGCGGGGCCGCACGGTGATCGCGTCAGCCTTTCGTAAGGAGAGGAGGCCCGCTGAAGGGCCCGGATGTGCCCTAGGGTCCCGAACATGAAAGTCCCCACTCGCCTTCCCGCCGGCCCATGGCGAAGTCCCCTTCGTGGCCCATGGTTGACCTCGGTATTCGGAGTGGTCCTGCTCGTCGGTATTCCACTGCTCTTTGTCACGGGACTGCTGTCCTACGCCGCCTATAATCCGAATCTGGCGGCGATCAACGACAAGACACCGGACAAAGGGCTGCTCGGCTTCTACCTTTTCGCGTGGCCCACCCGCCCCTACTGGCTCTACCGGGTGAACCAGGGCGTGCACGTGACGCTCGGCGTCGTGCTTGTGCCGATTCTGCTGGCGAAGCTGTGGTCCGTCGTACCGAAGCTGTTCACCCTGCCTCCGGTGCGGTCGATCGGCCACGCGCTGGACCGGCTCTCGCTGCTCCTGCTGGTGGGCGGCGGGCTCTTCGAGTTCGTGACCGGGGTGCTCAACGTCCAGTTGGACTACCTCTTCCCCGGCTCGTTCTACGCGCTGCACTTCTACGGCGCCTGGGTGTTCTTCGGCTCGCTCGTCGCCCATGTGGTCATCCGGATGCCGCGTACGGTACGGGCCCTGCGCAGCCGCGACTTCCGCGCCGAACTGCGTACCCCCACCTCCCGTACGAAGCCGGAGCCGCCCGACGAGTCCGGTCTCGTGTCCTCGCACCCGGCGAAGCCGACCGTGTCCCGGCGGGGCGCCCTCGGCATGGTCGGCCTGGGCTCGCTCGTGCTGTTCGTGGTGACGGCGGGGCAGAGCATCGGCGGACCGCTGCGCAGGACCGCCCTGCTGGCACCCCACGGCCGGCCGGTCGGCACCGGGCCGAACAGCTTCCCCGTCAACAAGGCCTTCGCCGCCTCCCAGGTCAGAGTCCAGGACACGGGCGACGACTGGCGCCTCGTGGTGCGCGGCAAGGGCCGTGACGTCATGCTCTCGCTCGACGAGCTGCACCACATCGGGCTGCACAGCTCGGCGTTGCCCATCGCCTGCGTGGAGGGGTGGTCGACGGAGAACCAGGAGTGGGAAGGCGTACGGCTCCGTGACCTGGCCAGGCTCGTCGGCTACGACACCGATCTGCCGGGCGTGTTCGTGGAGTCACTTCAGCTCGCGGGGTCCTTCCGGGCGGTCGCCCTGCGCGACAACCAGGTCAGCGATCCGCGCTCACTGCTCGCCCTGCGCGTCAACGGCGCCGAACTCTCCCACGTCGTA
>NZ_JTHL01000001.1:6149562-6150504 GCF_000818195.1 Streptomyces sp. 150FB
TCTGCCGGGCGTGTTCGTGGAGTCACTTCAGCTCGCGGGGTCCTTCCGGGCGGTCGCCCTGCGCGACAACCAGGTCAGCGATCCGCGCTCACTGCTCGCCCTGCGCGTCAACGGCGCCGAACTCTCCCACGACCACGGCTATCCCGCGCGGATCATCGTGCCCAACGCCCCCGGAGTCATGAACACCAAGTGGGTCAGGCAACTGACTTTCGACGCCACGACGTTCGGACGGAAGGCATGAGCAGCGACACCTCTTCGCGTGAACACGGCCCGGAGCTCCGGACGGTGGAGGCGGGGACCGGCCCCACCTCGCGCTTCCGGCGGCTGTACGGGGAATCGCCCCTGCACCTGCTGATCCTGCTCGCCTCCTTCGCCCTGTGCGCGTACGCCGCCGTCAAGTGGCTGACGTACGACTGGGTGTCCATCGCGGAGTGGTTCATCGGCGCCGCCGTGCTGCACGACGTCGTGCTGGTGCCGCTGTACGCGGTGACGGACTGGGTTCTGCACCGTCTCCTCGGCTCCGGGCGCACGACCGGGCGCGCGGCCGTCAACTTCATACGCGTCCCGGCCTTCGCCTCCCTGGTGCTGGTGCTCGTGTACTGGCCGCTGGTGCTGAACGACTCCCCGCACTACGAGTCCGCGACCACGCTGTCCGCCTCGGTGTTCCTCGGCCGGTGGCTGCTGATCACGGCTGTGCTGTTCGCCGCTTCGGCGATCTGGTTCGTGGTCGGACGCTGGCGGGCCCACCGGCGTCGCGGCGAAGTGACCGACTGACGTGCGCCTACGGGCGGGGCGCGCGCGGGCGGGGCGCGCGCGGCTCCGCCGGGGCAGGCGCCTCGACCTCACCGTGGCGGTCGGTGCTGCGGCGCTGTTCGCGACGGCCGTGCTCGTCGGCCGGTATCTGGAGCACAGATACGGCGACCTGCACCTCGGCTGGCCCCC
>NZ_JTHL01000001.1:6150608-6155289 GCF_000818195.1 Streptomyces sp. 150FB
GCGGCGGTGGTCGGGTACGGTCCCGGGCTCGCGGCCCGTCTGCCCTGGCGCGGCCTCGTCCGGGCCGGCTGGGCCGGGTCCCTGGCGTGGATCTCCTCGCTCGCGCTCGTCGACGGCTGGCACCGGGGTGTGGCGACCCGGCTCACCACGTCCTACGAGTACCTCCAGGGCATCGACCGGTTCCGTGACATACCCGCGGCCCTGCGCGACTTCACCCACTCCATCGTCATCAGCCCGGACGCGTACCACTGGCCCGCCCATATCGCAGGCCACCCGCCCGCCGCCGTCCTGACCTTCGTCGGTCTCGACCGTGCCGGTCTCGGTGGCGGCGGCTGGGCGGCCGTCTTCGTCCTGGTGGCGGGCAGCTCCGGCACCGCCGCGGTCCTCGTCGCGCTCAAGGCGCTCGCCGACGAGACGACGGCGCGCCGGGCCGCGCCGTTTCTCGTGCTGGCTCCGGCCGCGGTCTGGACGGGGGTGTCGGCCGACGGGTACTTCGCCGCGGTCGCCGCCTGGGCGCTCGCCCTGCTGGCGCTCGCCGCGACGCGGACGGTCCGCTCGCCGGCGACCGCGGCGCTCGGCTCGGGTCTGCTGTTCGGCCTGACCTGCTACCTCTCGTACGGTCTGACCCTGATCGTGGTCGTCGTCGCGGCCGTCCTGCTGGCGGCGCGCACGGCACGGCCGCTGCCGCTCTTCCTGTGCGGGGCACTTGTCGTCCCCGCCGCCTTCACCCTCGCGGGGTTCGACTGGTGGGCGGCCTACCGGCTGCTGGTGGTGCGCTACTACCAGGGGGCGGCGGCGGTCCGGCCGTACGGCTACTGGATCTGGGCGGACCCGGCCTGCACGGTGCTCCTGGTCGGACTCGCGGGCGCGGCGGGCGTCGCGCGTGCGATCCCTGCGGCGGGGGCCCTCGTACGCCGGGTGCGAACCGGCGCGTCGACCGCCGAGGGACGGCTCGCCGTGGTCGTCGTCGGAGCCCTGCTGGCCCTCGTCCTCGCCGACCTGTCCGGCATGAGCAAGGCCGAGACGGAACGCATCTGGCTGCCGTTCGCCCTCTGGCTGCTCCCGGGCACCGCCCTGCTCCCCGCCGGCGGCCGGAGAGGCTGGCTGACGGCGCAGGCGCTGGTGGCCCTGCTGGTGAATCACCTGCTGCTCACCGGCTGGTGAACGGCACGGCGCGGCGGGACGACGGAAGCGCCCGCTCCCCTCGGGGGGAACGGGCGCGGTCGCGCTCTACCCCTGGCCGCCTTACTCCTACCCGCCCTGCTCCCGGCCGTCGTGCTCCCGGTCGTCCCCGCGCGGTGGCGGGCTCTTGGGCGGCCGTCCCCTGCGCGGGATCGGGGCCGCGTCACCCGGGAGCCGGCCCGACTCGGCGAGGGCCCGGCGGAGCAGGAACTCGATCTGCGCGTTGGCGCTGCGCAGCTCGCCGGCCGCCCAGCGGGCCAGCGCGTCGTACACCGCCGGATCCAGGCGTAGCAGTACTTGCTTGCGTTCGGTCACTGGTAGAGCGTGCCCGTGTTCACGACCGGCTGCGCGGCCCGGTCCCCGCAGAGCACCACGAGCAGGTTGGAGACCATGGCCGCCTTGCGCTCCGCGTCCAGTTCGACGATGTCCCGCTCGGTGAGCCGGGTGAGCGCCGCCTCGACCATGCCGACGGCGCCGTCCACGATCTGCCGGCGGGCCGCCACGATGGCACCGGCCTGCTGGCGCTGGAGCATCGCGGAGGCGATCTCCGGTGCGTAAGCGAGGTGCGTGAAGCGGGACTCGATGATGTGGACGCCCGCCGCCTCGACCCGGGCGTGCAGTTCGACGGCGAGCTTCTCGGTGATCTCCTCGGCGTTCCCGCGCAGCGAGAGACCGACCTCCTCGTGGGCGTCGTACGGGTATTCGATGGCGATGTGCCGTACGGCGGCCTCGGTCTGGGTGGAGACGAACTCCAGGAAGTCGTCCACCTCGAACAGGGCCTGCGCGGTGTCCTGGACGTTCCAGACCACCACGGCAGCGAGTTCGATCGGGTTGCCGTAGGCGTCGTTGACCTTGAGTACGGCGGTCTCGTGGTTCCGCACCCGCGTCGAGATCCTGGCCCGCGTGGTGAGCGGGTTCACCCAGCGCAGGCCGTCGGTACGGATCGTGCCCCGGTAGCGGCCGAAGAGCTGGACGACGCGCGCCTCGCCCGGCGCCACCATGTTCAGCCCGCTCATCGCGACGATCGAGGCGAGGTCGAGCACGACGCCGACGACCATCAGCGCCACCCGGGCGCCGTCCGAGGTGAAGGTGAGGCCGACGACGATCAGGGCGACGCCGACGACGAGTCCGAGCAGTCCGAGCAGCAGGGCGAGTCCGCCGCCGATGCTCCTGGCCGCCACCTCGCGTACACGTGGGTCGGGCATCTCCGGCAGTTCGTCCGTGGGTGCGGTGCTGGTGGAAGGCATGGTCGTTCCCCGTTTCTGTCAGGCGTCCGCCAACCGAGCGGTAGCTAGCATTGTGATATCCAATTAATGGTTTCCGCAACCCTCCGGGCCTGTCATGAGTCGTTCTGTTAGGGCGGGTGCGGAAGCTCACGTCCCAAAAGACCGGATCAGCATCCGTTTGTCACAGCGAGCGGTGTTAGTTTTCTGAGCTGATCCGGTGACCGAAGCCGTGAACGAGACCTGCGGGACGACCGAGGACACCGATACCGAGAGCGAGCGAGAAGACCCATGGGCCGAGCTGACGACAGACGAGCCCGGCAGCGAGGAGCGCGCCGGGCGCAAAAACAGGGCCGCATACGCCGCCTGTTCACCTGGAAGAAGATGCTCGGCACCTTCTTCGGGCTCTGCCTGCTCGCCATGGGCGCGTTCGCCGTGATCTACGTGATGGTGCCGGTGCCGACGGCCAACGCGCAGGCCGAGATGCAGAGCAACGTCTACAAGTACAGCGACGGCAAGGTCTTGACCCGTACGGGCAAGATCAACCGTGAGATCGTCGGCCTCGACCAGATCCCCAAGGACGTCCAGCGCACCTTCGTCGCAGCCGAGAACAAGTCCTTCTACACGGACTCCGGGATCGACATCAAAGGCACCGCCCGCGGTCTGCTGAACACCCTCTCCGGCAAGGGCAAGCAGGGTGGCTCGACCATCACCCAGCAGTACGTCAAGAACTACTACCTGACCCAGGACCAGACGGTCACCCGCAAGCTCAAGGAGCTGGTGATCTCGCTCAAGGTGGATCAGAAGTACGACAAGAACGAGATCCTCGCCGGGTACATCAACACCAGCTACTACGGCCGCGGCGCCTACGGCATCCAGGCGGCGGCCCAGGCGTACTACGGCGTCGACGCCTCGGCGCTGAACGTCTCGCAGGGCGCGTACCTCGCCGCGCTGCTCCAGGCCCCGAACCAGTACGACTGGGCGCTGGCCACCCCGACCGGCAAGAAGCTGGCCACCGAGCGCTGGAACTACGTCCTGGACAACATGGTCCAGCAGCACTGGCTGGACGCCTCGGAGCGCCAGGGCCTGAAGTTCCCCGTACCGCACGAGCCCAAGGCCGCCCCCGGCATGGAGGGCCAGACCGGATATCTCGTCGAGGCGGCCAACAACGAGCTGATCAAGCAGGGCGTCAGCCAGGCGCAGATCGACGCCGGTGGCTGGACGATCACCCTCAACATCGACGAGAAACGGCAGAAAGCACTGGTCAAGTCGGTCAACAAGCAGTTGGAGGACAAGCTCCACCGCACGACCAACAAGACCGACGCAACCGTGCAGGCGGGCGCCACCTCGGTCGACCCGAAGACCGGACATGTGGTCGCGCTGTACGGGGGAGTGGGCGCGACGGAGCACTACATATCCAACGCCACCCGCAAGGACTACCAGCCGGCCTCGACCTTCAAGGCGGTCGTGCTCGCCTCCGCCCTGGAGAACGGCGCCACCACGCAGGACGGCGAGAAGATAGGCACGAACACCATCTACGACGGCACCAGCAAACGGCCCGTCGTGGGCAGCACCACCCCCTTCGCCCCGGAGAACGAGGACGACGCCGACTACGGGGACGTCACCGTGCAGAAGGCGATGGACGACTCCATCAACTCCGTCTTCGCGCAGCTCGTCGTGGACGCGGGCCCCGCGGAGGTCAAGAAGACCGCGCTCAGCATGGGCATGACGGACGACGGAGCGAGCTTCCCCGAGCGCCCCGCCATAGCCCTCGGCACCATGGGCGCCTCCACGTACCAGATGGCCGGGGTGTACGCGACGCTCGACAACCACGGCCGCAAGGTCACGCCGACCATCGTCAAGTCCGCCGAGCGCAAGAACGACCAGGTCCACCTGGCCGATCCGGTGGGCGGCCAGGTGCTCAGCCGCAAGACGGCGGACACCGTGACCAAGGTCCTCGAAGGCGTCGTCTCCAACGGCTCGGGCTCGGTGGTCAACAGCCCCGCGTACCACGCGGCAGGCAAGACCGGCACCTCGGAGAACAACAGGTCGGCCTGGTTCATCGGCTACACCCCCCAGCTCACCACCGCCGTGGCGCTGTTCGGCGAGGCCCCCAAGGGCGGCAATCAGGTCACGCTGACGGGCACGGCGAACTCGGGCCGGGCGAACGGCGGCGGCTTCCCCGCCCGGATCTGGGCGGACTACACGCTGGCGGCGCTGAACGGCGGCTCGGCCACCCCGTTCGACCTCGACGTCCCGCAGCAGCCGCAGGCGCC
>NZ_JTHL01000001.1:6155397-6256845 GCF_000818195.1 Streptomyces sp. 150FB
GCCCGCGCGGCGACGCGTAACGGCGTCACGCGTGAAGCGGCCCCGGCCGGACGCACCTGGCGTCCGGCCGGGGCCGCTCCGGCGGTAAAGCGGTACGGCTTCACGCGCCGCTCAGCCGCCGTTGACCTTGGCCGCGATCCGGTCGCCCACCGTCTTGTCGATGTTGCGCCAGTACTGGAGCGCCCGGTCCAGCACCGGCCGGGTCACGCCCTGCGCCAGGTGACCCGCGACGTTCGACACGAGCCGGTCACGCTGCGCGTCGTCCAGCACATTGCGGACCTGGGTGCCCGCCTGGCCCCAGTCGTCGTCCTCGCGGCGCATGGTGTACGCCTCGCGCACCATCTCGCCGCCCTCCGCCTCCCAGCCGGCGGGACGGCCGAACCGCTGCTGGTAGTCGGCCGCAGGACCGCCGTACGAGTTCGGCGCGTACGGCATCGAGGCGTTCGACGACTCGTACCGCATCGGCCCGTCCTGCGCGTACGAGTTGATCGGCACGCGCGGCCGGTTCGGCGGAAGCTGCGCGTAGTTCGGCCCGATCCGGTAGCGGTGCGTGTCCGGGTACGAGAAGAGCCGGCCGAGCAGCATCTTGTCCGGCGAGGGGCCGATGCCCGGCACCATGTTCGCGGGCTCGAACGCGGCCTGCTCGACATGGACGAAGAAGTTCTCCGGGTTCTCGTTCAGGGTCATCCGGCCGACGTCGATCAGGGGATAGTCGCTGTGCGGCCACACCTTGGTCAGGTCGAACGGGTTGAACCGGTAGTCCGGCGCGTCCTCGAACGGCATGATCTGGACCTTGAGGGACCAGGTCGGCGCGTTCCCCGACTCGATCGACTCGTACAGATCGCGCCGGTGGTGGTCGGCGTCCGAGCCCGCCATCTCGTCGGCGGTCTGCTGGCTCAGGTAGTCGATGCCCTGGTCGGTCTTGAAGTGGTACTTCACCCAGAACCGCTCGCCGCCCGCGTTCACCCACATATAGGTGTGCGAGCTGTAGCCGTTCATGTGGCGGAAGGACTTCGGGATGCCCCGGTCGCCCATCAGCCAGGTCACCTGGTGCGCGGATTCGGGCGACAGGGTCCAGAAGTCCCACTGCATGTCGTTGCTGCGCAGCCCGGTGGCCGGGTGGCGCTTCTGCGAGTGGATGAAGTCCTGGAACTTGATGGTGTCGCGCACGAAGAAGACCGGCGTGTTGTTGCCGACCAGGTCGTAATTGCCCTGCTGCGTGTAGAACTTGAGCGCGAAACCACGCGGGTCGCGCCAGGTGTCGGGCGAGCCCTGCTCACCGGCGACCGTCGAGAAGCGCGCCAGCATGTCCGTACGCCGGCCGGGCTGGAAGAGGTCGGCCTTGGTGAACTGGCTGACGTCGTTGGTGACTTCGAAGAAGCCGTACGCTCCCGCTCCCTTGGCGTGCACCACCCGTTCGGGGACCCGTTCACGGTTGAACTGGGCCATTTTCTCGATGAGGTAGTGGTCCTGGAGCAGGATCGGACCGTCGGGCGTGATGGTGAGCGAGTGTTCGTCGCTCTCCACCGCGATACCGGCGTTGTTGGTCGTGTATGGCGGGATCTTGGGGGATGACTCGGTCACAAGCGGCCTCCCGTCGAGAGAAGGCCCGGGGGTCCGGGGACGGCCCCGGGGTGTCAGCGGGTACGGAACCCGCCTGCCCCAGTGAACCTCCCCGACACCCCCTCGGCAACATTTGGACTTCGTCCAGAACCGCACGGGGTACGGACTACGTACGGGTCGCGATCTCGAACCAGACGACCTTGCCGGTCGACAGACGCGTCGCTCCCCACCGCCGTGCCAGCCGGTTGACCAGGAACAATCCCCGCCCGCCCTCATCGGTGTCACGTGCGCGCCGCTGCCTCGGCAACTGCGGCGAATCGTCGCCGACCTCGCAGCGCAGTACGTCCGTACGCAGCAGTCGCAGCGTCACGGGACGCTCGGCGTACCGCACGGCGTTGGTCACGACCTCGCTGATGAGCAGCTCGACGGCGTCGCTCATCTCCTCCAGGTCCCAGCGGGCCAGCGCCTTGCGGGCGAGGCGTCTCGCCCTTCCGGGCGCCGCGTCCTCCGGCTCCAGGAACCAGTAGGCGACGTCGCTCGGCGCGATCCCGTCGAAGCGGGCGGCCAGCAGCGCGATGTCGTCGTCCCGGTCGCCCGGGCCGAGGACATCGAGCACGTCGTCGCAGAGCGCCTCCAGCGGCGGCGCGTGGTCGGGTCCGGTGAGCTGCGCGGTGGCGGCGAGGCGCTCGCGCAACTGCTCGATGCCCGTCCACACGTCCCGGACCCGCGACTCGACGAGCCCGTCCGTGTACAGCAGCAGGGTCGCCCCGGCGGGGGCGTCCAGCTCGACGGCCTCGAAGTCCACCCCGCCGACGCCGATCGGCGCTCCCGGCGGTACGCGCAGCACCTCGGCGCGCCCGCCCAGATGCAGGAGTATGGGCGGCGGATGGCCGGCGTTGGCGATGGTGATGCGGTGCGAGACCGGGTCGTAGACCGCGTACAGGCAGGTCGCCATCCGGTCGGTGCCGAGCCGCTGGGCCTGCTCGTCCAGATGGTGCAGCACCTCCTGCGGGGGCAGGTCGAGGCCGGCGAGGGTCTGCGCCGTCGTACGGAGCTGGCCCATGATCGCCGCCGAGGTCATGGAGTGGCCCATGACGTCGCCGACGACCAGGGCGACCCGGCTGCCCGGCAGCGGGATCGCGTCGTACCAGTCGCCGCCGACCCGGGCGGTCTCCGCCGCCGGAAGGTAGCGCGACGCCAGCCGTACGCCGGTCGGCTGCGGGAGGTTCTCGGGGAGCATGGTGCGCTGGAGCTCGTCGGCGATGTACGCCTCGCGGCCGTACAGCACCGCCTTGTCGATGCCCAGCGCCGTATGGGTCGCGAGCTGCGCGGCGACCAGCAGGTCGTTCGGCTCGAAGGCGGCCCGGTCCGGTCTGCGCAGGAACACGGCGGCGCCGATGACGCGGCGCCTGCCGCGCAGCGGCGCGAGGATCGCCCGGTGCCCGGTCGGCACGACCCGGTCGGCGCCCAGCAGTTCGGGCAGCGCGGCGCGGGCGGCGGCCGAGTCGCCGAAGACGGGGCGCACCCCGCGCAGCACCTCGTTGAGCGCGCCGCCCGACCGCACCTCGCACAGCTCGTTGGCCGGCATGACGTCGGACTGCGGGTCGAGGACCGGCAGCGGGGCGTTCTCCGTCGCCAGCAGCGGGATACCGCCCGCCGTCTCGGTGTCCTCGTCGGACAGCCGCAGCCGGTCGGTGCGCCGCAGCCGCAGGACGAACGGCGACACGGGCCGCTCGTCACCGACGGGCAGCGGGTCGCGCAGATAGACGAGTATCGCGTCGGAGAACGTGGGTACGGTCGCCCGGCAGAGGCCGAGCACGATCTCGTCCAGGTCTATGCCGCGTGCGATACGCCGGGTGGCCGCCCCGACGAAGCGCAGCCGGTCGCCTTCGCGCCGCGCCGTGATCGTGGGGTCGAGCACAGGTCCTGCCGCCGGGGGCAGCGCGGGCTGCGGAACAGCGGCGGTGGCCGCCGCCTCCGGCCTCGGCCGGGTGCGTTCCTGCGACCGGGCAGCCAAGGGCTGCCGGCCTTCGTGGGAGGTGGGCTGCTCCGTCACGCGTGGGATTCCGTCCGTCCGGGCCGGTGGTGCGATGCGATCGCTTCGACTGGTTTCCTGCGCTGTCGGGGTCTCCACCGCGAGCGACAGCCGCCGCTCGTCCCCGTACTTCCAGCCGAACCTACCGCTCGGTGCGCGGCGTCGAAAGGGATGCAGCCTTCCCGCACGGCTCCACCCCCTCGTAGTGACATTCGGTGTGACTTACGGTCAGGTCGTCTTACGGAGGACGATCCTACGGTCGAACCCTGTGGCCTCAACAAGGGTCTCACGACGTCGTATGCGCCGGAGCGCGATCTTAGGACCGGAATCGGGTCAGTTCACAGGAAGCGGACCGGTGGGCCCGATCCGCCGGGTGGGTGAGTGTGTTCGAAGCGGCCCGCCCACCCGGCGGGGCTGACGGAAACGGCCCCCGGAACACGGCGCCCACCGGGCGCCGGAGGCACGCATCCGCTGATCATCGCGGTGATGGACCCCGTCGCGGCACTCCCGCCCGGAAACCTCCCGGGGCGCGAGGGCGGCGCGCGGACGGCGCACGGCCCGAGGGGATGTGCTCGAATCCGCTGCCGGGTTTCATCCGATCGGTGACAGGAGCGCGGGCGACCTGTCCGACCGACGAGCCCGTGCCGGGTTCTGGCTGAAACTTGTCCGTACCACCGATCTCCGTCCTCCCGCCTGCCCGCGCCCGGACGGGCCGCTCTCCCGCGCGGAAGGCCGCTCTCAGGCGGAGGTGCGTGAGGTGCCAGGTACGGGAGACACAACCGAGGCGGGCGGGGTGAGACGCGTGGCCGTCCGGTCCCAGTCCTCCGGCAGCGGCGGAACCGGCCAGGCCGGGTCAGGGCGCCAGTCCTCCCAGCCGTCGCTGTACGGCGTACCCCACGCGGTGATCGACTCGATCGCCGCGCGTCCCGCCTCCCGTACCCGCAGCGCCTGGGCCTCGTCCATCAGCCCGTCCTGGCGCGCCTGGGCGAACTCGTCCTCGTCGCGCCAGCGCCAGGTGCGGTCCGGGTAGACGTCGATGTCGAGGAAGTGGTCCTCGGAGTCGATACCGCCGTCCCAGCGGACCCGGGGCTCCTCAAGGTTCACGTACCAGCTCTGGAAGCGCCAGCCGTGCTGCCACCACAGCCAGACCGACCAGGGCTCGCCGGGTCTCGCGAGCTTCAGCACACCCATGCCGTACCACGGGTCGCGGACCACCGTGCGCGCCGTGGTGTAGCGGGTCGCGAGCGGTTCGTGGTGGACCGGGGCGCCGTCGGCCAGGGCCGGGCGTACGCACTCGGTGCCCGGCGCCAGCCATACGGCCAGCACCTCGTCGGTGTCCCGCACGACCGTGACAGGACGGCAGATGTGTATACGGTTTCCGGCGTTCTGCCGGTACCGCCACAGGATCTGAGTGCCGGGCGCCCAGGTCCCGGCCGATTCCGTCTCTGTCATGCGCAGATCTTAAAGGTGAAGGGCCGTCAGCGCTGCGGGGCGTCGTGCCCGCAGCGCCGGGGCCTGTGCCTCAGGGGCGCGCCGGCGACGGCTCAGGGACGCGTCATCCGCAGGACGTCGAGTGCCTCGTCGAGCTGCTCCAGCGTGAGATCGCCGCGCTCCACGTAACCCGAGGCGAGGACCACCTCGCGGATCGTCTTCCGCTCGGCCAGGGACTTCTTGGCGACCTTGGCCGCCTCCTCGTACCCGATGTACTTGTTCAGCGGGGTGACGACGGACGGCGAGGACTCCGCGTACGCGCGGGCGCGCTCCACGTTCGCCGTGATGCCGTCGACCGTACGGTCGGCCAGCAGACGCGTGACATTGGCCAGCAGCCGTACGGACTCCAGGAGGTTCTTGGCGATCACCGGGAGCATCACGTTCAGCTCGAAGTTGCCGGCCGCTCCGGCTGCGGCGACCGTGGCGTCGTTGCCGGTGACCTGGGCGGCGACCTGGAGCACCGCCTCCGGGATCACCGGATTGACCTTGCCCGGCATGATCGAGGAGCCCGGCTGGAGGTCGGGGAGGTTGATCTCGGCGAGGCCGGTGCGGGGGCCCGAGGCCATCCAGCGCAGATCGTTGGAGATCTTGATGAGCGAGCCGCCGAGCGTACGGAGCTGACCCGAGGTCTCCACGAGTCCGTCGCGCGCGCCCTGCGCCTCGAAGTGGTTGCGTGCCTCCGTCAGCGGAAGGCCCGTCGCGCTCGCGACCTCGGCGATGACGGCGGCCGAGAACCCGGGCGGCGTGTTGATGCCGGTGCCCACCGCCGTACCACCCAGCGGCAGTTCGGCGAGGCGGGGCAGCGAGGCGGTCAGCCGCTCCACCGCGTACCTGATCTGCGCCGCGTAGCCGCCGAACTCCTGGCCGAGCGTGACGGGCGTCGCGTCCATCAGGTGCGTACGGCCCGACTTCACGACCTCGCTGAACTCCTCCGCCTTGCGCTCCAGGGACGCGGCCAGATGGTCCAGCGCCGGGATCAGCTCACCGGTGACGGCGGCCGTCGCCGCGATGTGGATGCTGGAGGGGAAGACGTCGTTGGACGACTGCGAGGCGTTGACGTGGTCGTTCGGGTGGACCGGGCGGCCGAGGCGCTCGGTGGCGAGGGTCGCGAGGACCTCGTTCGTGTTCATGTTGGACGACGTGCCGGAACCCGTCTGGAACACATCCACCGGGAAATGAGCGTCCCACCGGCCGTCGGCGACCTCGGCGGCCGCGTCCTGGATGGCGCCCGCGATGTCCTTGTCGATCACGCCGAGATCGGCGTTGACCTTGGCGGCGGCGGCCTTGATCCGGGCCAGGGCCTCGATGTGGGCCCGCTCCAGATGCTGTCCGGAGATGGGGAAGTTCTCCACGGCGCGCTGTGTCTGGGCCCGCCATTTGGCGTCCACCGGCACCCGTACCTCACCCATCGAGTCGTGCTCGGTCCGGTACTGGCTCTCGTCCGTCGTCATCGTTGTCGTACCTCCTGAGGAAGGTCAGCGCTCGTCCGGGGCGATGTGTTCCCCTTCCTCCCGCCTTCCCTCCTCGTCTTCCGGAAACAAGGTGCTGTTCCGGAAACGGGGCCCGGCAGCCGAGGCGGTCGGCGCAACCGAAGTTCCGCCGACCCGCCCCGTCCCCGCTGCCGTGCCCCGTCCCCCTCCATGCGCTCTCCGGGCAACCCCTGTACGCCCGGCTGAGCGGTCCTGCCCGCCCCCGCCCCGGCGAGTCCTCTGTGGTCGACAGGGGGAACTCACCCGGCGGGAGCCGGCCTCGGCCGGACGCGTGGGTTGAAAGCCGCTCGGAGAGATGGTCGGCGGTTCCGGTCCGCGACACGGCATCGGCCGTCCGCCGGACACGGGTGGGCCCATGTTCAGGTAGGTGTCGGTGGCCCCGTGCCACCTCCACATCGTCGCCGAGGATCGGCCATACGGATGTGGCTCTGGTCCGTACAAATGTAATCTGCATATTTGTGAAGGACGATCATTCCCGCACACGCCTGTGTGATTGCCGCGAATCGTCGCCCGACCAGCCATGTGACACGGCGATGGAGGTCTACCGCCGGGCCCTGGTGGAGGGCGGTCTGCCGCGCGCCGAGGTGCCGGACTGCCTCTCCCGCCTGCATCTGGTCACGGAGGGCCCCGACTCGCCGGGGTTCATGGTGCCCAGCACGCCGGAGAGCGCGTCCTTCGCCACCCTGGGCCCGATCGAGGAAGCCATCGAACGGGAGCGCAGGAACCTCACCGCCACCCGCGCCACCCTCTCCGTCTTCGACCGCCTCTACGCCGAGGTGCACCGCCTCGACCAGCCCCCGCTCACGCTGCTCGCCGGGAGGGCCGCCATCAAGGAGGCCATCGACGCGGCGGTGGACGGCTGCGCCGAGGAACTGCTCACGATGCAGCCGGGAGGCGGCCGGCCCGAGCGGGCCCTCGGCGACTCCCTGAGCCCCGTCATGCAGGCGCTGGCGCGCGGGGTCCGGCAGCGCACGGTCTACCAGCACGCCGTCCGGTCGCACCGCGCGACACTCTCGTACATCGAACGGGTCACCGCGGCCGGAGCCGAGGTCAGGACGCTCGCCGAGGTCGTCGACCGGGTCATCATCTGCGACGGTACGACCGCGTTCATCCCGTACTCCGACGAGAAGAACAACGCCCTGCTGATCCAGCACCCGTCCGTGGTGCGCTTCCTGATCAGGAACTTCGAGAACGCGTGGGCGCGCTCGGTGCCCGTAAGGCCGGCCGGGGAACCGCCGCGGACGCCCGTCATCACCTCCGACCTGCAACGCACGATCCTGCTCGCCGTGGTGAGCGGGGAGACGGACGAGTCGATCGCGCGCCGGGTCGGGCTGAGCCGGCGCAGCGTCGCGGAGCACATGCGGAAGGTCTCCGAGCAGTTGGGGAGCACCAGCCGCGCCCAGTTGGGCTATCTGCTCGCGACCTCGGGGATGCTCGACGAGCCCTGAGGCGTGGGTGGGCCCGGTGTGCCGCCCGGAGAAGCGCCCGGCGTGCACGGGCGGCGCCCGAACGGGCATGCGAAGGTAATCTGCCTTCTCGTGAAGGACGTTCATCCCGGCGCCTGGACCTGCGAGTGCCCGGAGGCCTCACGGGGAAAGCCCTGCGCCACCGCCCTGGCGACGTACCGCCGCGCCCTGCTCGACGGGCGTGTCCCGCGCGGTGAGGTGCCCGACTGCCTGCACGCGCTGCGTCTGTTCGTGGACGACACGGACTCCGCCGGCTTCATGAGTCCCGTACCTCCCGCGACGGCCTCGACGGCGGCGCTCGGTCTGGTCGAGGAGGAGATCGCCGAGCAGAACCGGACGCTGCGCTCCCTGCAGTCGGCGTTCACCGAGTTCCAGGAGCTGTACGCCGAGGCCTCGCTGCCGGATCAGCCCGTCATCACCCGGCTCGCGGGCCGGGCCGTGGTCAACGCGGCCATCGACGCCGAAGTGACCAACTGCCGGGAGGAGATCCTCACCATGCAGTCGGGGAGCGCCCGGCCGCCGCATCTGCTGGCCGAGGCGCTGCCGCGCTCCTTGGCGCTGCTGGCGCGCGGTGTCCGGCAGCGGACGGTCTACCAGCACGCGGTGCTCTCGGATCCGGCGACGCTGTCGCACATCGAACAGCTCACCCCGGCCGGCGCCGAGGTCAGGACCATCGCCGAGGTCACCGACCGGGTCCTGATCTTCGACCGGGAGGTCGCCTTCCTTCCGGTCGACGACACGGGACCGCCGGTCGTGGCGCTGCGCGTGCAGCACCCGGCGCTGGTCCGCTTCCTGGTCAACCACTTCGACAGCGCCTGGACCAGGTCGGTCCCGGTACGGCCGGAGGCGACGCGGCATACGCGCGTCATCACCTCCGACCTTCAGCGGACCATCCTGCTGGCCGTGGTCAACGGCGAGACGGACGACTCGATCGCGCGCCGGATCGGGATGAGCCGCCGCAGCGTCGCCGAGCACATGCGCAAGGTCTCCGAGCAGTTGGGCAGCACCAGCCGGGCCCAACTGGGCTATCTGCTCGCCACTTCGGGCCTGCTCGGCGACCCCTGACCGGGCAGCGGCCCCAACTGACCGCCGCCCCGGCCGACCACGGCCGTACGGTCCTCAGCCCAGGCCGGGGCCGCGCACCGGGATCGAGGTGAACGTCGGGGACGGCGCCGGCTCGGTGAAGAAGTCGTTGCCCTTGTCGTCCACGACGATGAACGCGGGGAAGTCCTCCACCTCGATCCGCCAGACCGCCTCCATGCCCAGCTCCTCGTACTCGACGACCTCGACCTTCTTGATGCAGTCCTGCGCGAGCCGGGCGGCGGGGCCGCCGATCGAGCCGAGGTAGAAACCGCCGTACGCGTCGCACGCGTCGGTGACCTGCCGGGAGCGGTTGCCCTTGGCGAGCATGACCTTCGAGCCGCCCGCCGCCTGGAACTGCTTCACGTAACTGTCCATACGCCCGGCCGTCGTCGGGCCGAAGGACCCGGAGGCGTACCCCTCGGGCGTCTTCGCCGGGCCCGCGTAGTAGACCGGGTGGTCCTTCAGGTACTGCGGCATCTCCTCGCCCGCGTCCAGCCGCTCCTTGATCTTGGCGTGCGCGATGTCGCGCGCCACGACCAGCGGTCCGGTGAGCGAGAGGCGGGTCTTGACGGGGTACTTGGTCAGCTCGGCGAGGATGTCGTCCATCGGCCGGTTGAGGTCGACCCGTACGACATCCGTCTCGTCCAGGTGCTCGTCGGTGGTCTCGGGCAGGAAGCGCGCCGGGTCCGTTTCGAGCTGCTCAAGGAAGACCCCCTCGGCGGTGATCTTCGCGACCGCCTGGCGGTCCGCCGAGCAGGACACGGCGATCGCGACCGGCAGCGAGGCGCCGTGGCGCGGCAGGCGCACCACGCGTACGTCGTGACAGAAGTACTTGCCGCCGAACTGCGCGCCGATCCCGATCCGCTGCGTCAGCTCGAAGACCTGCTGCTCCAGCTCCTTGTCACGGAAGCCGTGCCCGGTGGGGGAGCCCTCGGCGGGCAGCTCGTCGAGGTAGTGCGCCGAGGCGTACTTCGCGGTCTTGAGCGCGAACTCCGCCGAGGTGCCGCCGACGACGATCGCGAGGTGGTACGGCGGGCAGGCCGCCGTGCCGAGCGAGCGGATCTTCTCCTCCAGGAACTTCATCATGGCGTCCTCGTTGAGGATCGCCTTGGTCTCCTGGTAGAGGAACGACTTGTTGGCCGAGCCGCCGCCCTTGGCCATGAAGAGGAACTTGTACGCGCCGCCGTCGGTCGCGTACAGCTCGACCTGCGCGGGCAGGTTGGAGCCGGTGTTCTTCTCCTCCCACATGGTGAGAGGGGCCATCTGCGAGTAGCGCAGGTTGAGCTTGGTGTAGGCGTCGAAGATGCCGTGCGACAGGGCCTCTTCGTCGCCGCCCCGGGTGAGGACGTTCTGTCCGCGCTTGCCCATGACGATCGCCGTACCGGTGTCCTGGCACATGGGCAGTACGCCGGCCGCCGCGATGTTCGCGTTCTTCAGCAGGTCGAGCGCCACGAACTTGTCGTTCGACGACGCCTCGGGGTCGTCGATGATCCGGCGGAGCTGCGTGAGGTGGGCGGGGCGCAGGTAGTGCGAGATGTCGTGCATGGCCTCGGCTGCGAGCGTGCGCAGCGCCTCGGGCTCGACCTTGAGGAACGTACGCCCGTCGGCCTCGAAGGTCGAGACACCCTCGGCGGTCACCAGCCTGTACGGGGTGGTGTCCTCTCCTACGGGGAGCAGATCGGAGTACGCGAACTCTGGCATTACGGCCATTCCTCACTCGACAGACGGCGGCGGGCCCCCTTGGGCGGCGCGGCCTCCAGCGTAGGGCGCGGCCGGGGGCGGCGGTGATGTGAGGTAGGGCTCAGTTCGGGCGGGCCGGCACCACGGGGTGTCGAAGACGCGCCGCTCCTGCCACTAGTTGCGATCTATCGCGTTTCGCTACCCTGGGGTCGTGGACCTCGAAAAGCACCCTCAGAAGCCGCTCGCGCCGGCGGAACCCGCGGGCATCCGGGCCTCCGACGCCGACCGTGACCGGATCGCCGACATCCTCAGGGAGGCGATGGCCGAGGGGCGCCTCGACGCGGAGGAGCACTCCGAGCGGATCGAATCCGTCTACCGGGCCAAGACGATGGGCGAACTGGAGCCGCTCGTGAGGGATCTGCCGTCCCCCGGCGCGGCGGGCGGGTCCTCCTCCGGTGCCTCGGCGTCCCCCTCGTCCTCGTACGGCTACGGGGGAGGGCAGCCGGACGCCCAGGCCGAGACGCTGGTCGCGGTCTTCAGCAGCTCGACCCGCAAGGGCCGTTGGCGCATCGGAGCCAGGACCAACGCCTTCGCGCTCTTCGGCAATATCGAGATCAAGCTGACCGAAGCGCTGTTCGAGCAACAGACAACCGTGATCAATGCGACGTCCATTTTCGGCAATGTCGAGGTGCTCGTTCCCGAGAACATCACGCTGCGCGGCAACGGCGCCGGTATCTTCGGCAACTTCGAGGTCACCACGTGTCACGCCGACGATCCGGACGCCCCGATCGTCGAGGTGCGCGGCTACTCGGTGTTCGGGAACATCGAGGCCAAGCCGAAGCGTGGCGTACGTATCGCGAATCTGTACGAGCGGAACCGCCGCCGGAATCGCGACCGCTGACTTTTTTCGGCCAAAGCGACACGATCACGGTTGAGAACGCGTAGTTCCGTACGGCGTTCCGCCCTCCGGAACTGAGTGCCACTCAGTGCATAGGCGTGCGTACAGCGGGTAGGGAAAGCTGCATCGTCTCTCGCTCGCGAAGCCGTCGTCAGGAGTAGACCGTGCTGCAACCGCCGCATCAGCCCCTGGGGGTCGCCGCCGTTCCGTCTCAGCGGAGTCCCGCTCGGGAGGATCAGGCCGGCCCCTGGCATTCGGAGGCGGTGTGCCGCCGGGATGAAGCCGGATTGTTCTTCGCCCCCTCGAAGGAGCCGACAGCCGCGAGGCTGTCGCGTGAGGAGGCCGCGAAGCGGGTCTGTGCCCGGTGTCCGGTCATGGTCGAATGCAGGGAACACGCGCTGGTCCAACCCGAGCCCTACGGAGTGTGGGGCGGGCTGACGGCGGCCGAGCGCAGGGTGGTGCTCGCGCGCCGCAGGCGGCGCGAGATCGAGCTGAGGCAGGCGGCCTCGGCGAGCCGGATCGCGGCGGCCGGCTGACACCGGCCACTCGGCTTCCGGCCCTTCCGCGATTTCGCCGGCGTTCTCGCCTCCGGCTTCGGTGACCGGCCGGCACCGCGGACAGGTACGAACAGACACGAACAGACACGAACGGGTACGACAAGTACGACAGGTGCGGCGAAGAGGCGCCCCGGCCGCACAGCGGGGGCGCCCCTTCGTCGTGCGGGCCCGGTGGCTACTTGGCGCGGTCGAAGTCGACCGAGCTGTACGCCCGCAGCTTCGACAGCCGGTGCGTCGAGTCGATCTGCCGGATCGTGCCCGACTTGGAGCGCATCACCAGGGACTGGGTGGTCGCGGTCTCCGAGCGGTAGCGCACACCGCGCAGCAGTTCGCCGTCGGTGATACCGGTGGCGACGAAGAAGACGTTGTCGCCGCCGACCAGGTCGTCGGTGGTCAGGACGCGGTCCAGGTCGTGCCCGGCGTCGATCGCGCGCCGGCGCTCCTCGTCGTCCTTGGGCCAGAGCTTGCCCTGGATGACGCCGCCCAGGCACTTCATGGCGCAGGCCGTGATGATGCCTTCGGGGGTGCCGCCGATGCCCATGAGCAGGTCGACGCCGGTACCTTCCCGTACGGCCATGATCGCGCCGGCCACATCGCCGTCGGAGATGAACTTGATCCGGGCGCCGGTCTCCCTGATCTCCTTGACGATGCCGTCGTGGCGCGGCCGGTCGAGCACCACGACCGTCACGTCTTCGGGGGAGGAGTGCTTGGCCCTGGCGACCTGGCGGATGTTGACCGCGACGGGCGCGTTGATGTCGATGTAGTCGGCGGCCTCGGGGCCGGTCACCAGTTTGTCCATGTAGAAGACGGCCGACGGGTCGAACATGGCGCCCCGGTCGGCGGCGGCCAGCACCGCGATGGCGTTGGACATGCCCTTGGCGTTCAGGGTCGTCCCGTCGATCGGGTCGACGGCGATGTCTACCTCGGCGCCGGTGCCGTCGCCGACGTGCTCGCCGTTGAACAGCATCGGGGCTTCGTCCTTCTCGCCCTCACCGATGACGACCACGCCGTTCATGGAGACCGTGGAGACGAGCGTCCGCATGGCGTTCACCGCGGCGCCGTCCGCTCCGTTCTTGTCGCCGCGTCCGACCCACCGGCCCGCCGCCATGGCGGCGGCCTCGGTGACCCGGACGAGTTCCAGGGCCAGGTTGCGGTCAGGCGCCTCGGGAGGCACATCAAGAGGTTCGGGTAGCTGATGTTCGGTCATCGGTACGCACCTTTCTGTACGACGACGGCCGGATAAGAGGGTGATACGACTCTATCCGCAGAACGACCTATTGAGCAGAGGGGCCCACGGATGAGCAGGAAGCCCTGATGGGAGCATGGTGTCCGTGGCAGCGAAAAGAGGCAGACAGACGATCCGGGACATGGTCCTGTCGATGCTGGTCATCGGAGTCGTCGTCGCGGGCATCTACGTGTTCATCCCGCACGACAAGAACACCGACCCGGTCAAGCCGGTCGACTACCGGGTCGAGCTGCTGACGACGCGGCGCGCGGCCCCGTACCCGGTGGCGGCTCCGGTCGGGCTGCCCGGGAAGTGGACGCCGACCTCGGTGACGTTCGAGCGTCAGGACGCCAATGCCTGGCACCTCGGCTTCCTGGACCCCGAGCGGCAGTACGTGGCGATCGAGCAGTCCACGGCCCCGGCGCTGAAGTACGTCAGCGAGGTCAGCCAGCAGGCCACCGACACCGGCAGGACGCAGCAGGTCGCGGGCCGGGCGTGGCAGCGCTGGAAGGGCCCGAAGTACGACGCCCTGGTGCTCGCGGAGAAGGGCTCGACGACGGTGGTGACCGGTACGGCGTCGTACGCGCGGCTGGCCGAGATGGCGGCGGCGCTGGAGTTCAAGCACACGAAGGTCTGAGCGGGAGTTTCGCGGACCGTACGGCGGAGGGCCGCCACCCCCGCGTGGGGTGGCGGCCCTCCGTGGTGGCCGGCCGCTGTTCGAGGCGGAGGCCCGGGGTCGAGGCCCGAGGCCGAGCCCGAAGCCGGGGCTCAGACCGTGGTGATGACCTCGTCGAAGTCCAGGCGCGGCGCGCGGTTCGGACGCCAGGCGTCCTTGCCCGGCTTGCCGATGTTGACGATCATCAGCGGCGTGTGGTCGTCGTCCAGGAACTCCTTCTGGACGCCGGCGAAGTCGAAGCCGGTCATCGGTCCGGCGGCCAGGCCGGCGGCGCGGATCCCCACGATGAAGTAACCCGCCTGGAGGGCGCTGTTCATCGCGGCGCTGCGCTCGCGCATCTCGCGCTGCCCGAAGACGACGTCCTTGAGGTGCGGCGCGTGCGGGATGAGCCGGGGGATCTCCTCGTGGAACTCGTTGTCGGCGGCGAGGATCGCCACGAGCGGCGCGACGGCGGTCTTGGC
Source organism: Streptomyces sp. 150FB (assembly GCF_000818195.1). GTDB lineage: Bacteria > Actinomycetota > Actinomycetes > Streptomycetales > Streptomycetaceae > Streptomyces. The sequence continues at coordinate 6,170,023 of NZ_JTHL01000001.1, forward strand.
CCTGTTCCCCTCGGACATGTACGGGACGAGGCGCTCACGGGCCTCGGCGGAGCGCACCAGGACGACGCGCAGCGGCGTCTGGTTGAAGGCGGTCGGGCCGTACTTGACCAGGTCGTAGATCGACCGCATCTGCTCCTCGGTCACCGGCTCGTCGGTGAACGTGTTGGCGGTGCGGGCCTCGCTGAAGAGCAGGGCCTGGGTGGCGGGGTCGAGGACGAGGGACATCTGTGGACTGCCTTCCGAACGCGCAATTGATCAAGCGATCAGTTGAGGCTACACATATTATTGTTGGAGTTTCAACTAAATGCCCGCTCCGGTGACTCGACTCACAGCCGGTCCGGGGCGTCGCCCTGCCCCGACTCACCCGACTCCGGCGGCTCCGGCTCGGCGAGTGACGCGTCCAGCCGCGCCCTGGCGCCGTCCAGCCACCGCCGGCACACCTTCGCCAGCTCCTCGCCGCGCTCCCACAGCGCCAGCGAGTCCTCCAGCGAGGCGCCTCCCGCCTCCAGTCGGCGCACGACCTCGATCAGCTCGTCCCGCGCCTGCTCGTAGCCGAGCGTGCCCTCTTCTGTACCGGTCATCTGATCCACCCTGTGAACGCCCAACTACGACACATTACGACTACAACCCTCACCACGGCCGCGCGGCGGCACGCCCGTCCTCACTCCCCGGCCTCCGCGACCCGCACCGCGAACTCGCCCCCCGACACCCGCGCCCGCAGCTCGTCGCCCGCCCGGACGTCCCCCGGTGCCCGTACGACCGTCCCGTCCGCCCGCTGGAGCACCGCGTACCCCCGCTCCAGCGTCGCCGCCGGGGACAGCGCGACCACCCGCGCGCGGGTGTGCGACAGCTCGGAGTCGGCCCGGTCCAGCAGATGCCGCAGCACCCGCCGCCCCCGGTCGGCCAGCGCGCCCACCTCGGCGGCGCGCTCGTCCACCATCCGGTGCGGCCGTTCCATCACGGGCCTCGCCAGCGCGTGCGCGAGGCCGCGCTCCTCGCGGTCGAGCAGTCCCCGTACGGTCCGCAGCGCCCGGTCCCGCAGCGCCTGTACGCGCTCCAGCTCCTCCCCGACGTCCGGCACGATCTTCTTCGCCGCGTCCGTCGGCGTGGAGGCCCGTACGTCGGCCACGAGGTCCAGCAGCGGCGAGTCCGGCTCGTGCCCGATCGCCGAGACGACCGGCGTACGGCACGCGGCCACCGCCCGTACCAACTGCTCGTCCGAGAACGGCAGCAGATCCTCCACGCTGCCGCCGCCGCGCGCCACGACGATCACGTCCACCTCGGGCAGCGCGTCCAGCTCCTTGACGGCGGCGACGACCTGGGTGACCGCGTTCACGCCCTGTACCGCCGTGTTGCGGACCTCGAAGCGGACAGCCGGCCACCGCCGCCGCGCGTTCTCCAGGACGTCGCGCTCGGCCGCTGAGGCGCGCCCGCAGACCAGCCCGATGAGCTGCGGAAGGAAGGGCAGCGGCTTCTTGCGGTCGGCGGCGAACAGCCCCTCGGCCCCCAGCGACTTCTTGAGCTGCTCCAGCCGCACCAGCAGCTCGCCGATGCCGACCGGTCGTATCTCGGTCGCGCGCAGCGACAACTGCCCGCGCGGCGCGTACCACTCGGGCTTCGCCAGCACGACGACCCGCGCGCCCTCCGTCACCACATCGGCGATCGCGTCGAAGACCTGCCGGAAGCACGTCACGCTCACGGAGATGTCGTACGAGGGATCGCGCAGCGTCAGGAAGACCACCCCGGCACCGGGCCGGCGCGAGAGCTGGGTGATCTGCCCCTCGACCCAGACGGCCCCGAGCCGGTCGATCCACCCGCCGATGAGCCGCGACACCTCGCCGACGGGCAGCGGGGCGTCCGCGGACGTGTTGAGAGCCATGGTGGGGAGCGTATCCGTCGGCGGTGACATCACTCGTGGAGTCCGGCGGAAGCGCTGTTCAGGCGGGTGTCCGGGAGGAGTGTCCAGCGCGCGTGTCCGGCACGGACGGCTTGCGGTCTACGGCGCCGACTCGCGCGGCTCGTCACCGCGCCCGCCGATCCGCTCGTCGTGCCTCTCCCGCCCGCCGCGCTTCCACTGTCCCAACAGCACCAGCAGCCCCACCGCCAGCCAGCTCGCCCCGACGATCTGGGCCGAGCCCGCCGCCTCGACGATCACCGCGACCAGGATCGCCGCGCCGACCACCGGCAGCACCACATGCGCGAACCAGTCCGGCGGCCCGTCACCACGCCGTACGGCGAACCACCCCACCACCGACGCGTGCAGCAGCACGAACGCGGACAGCGCCCCGACGTTCACCACGGAGACGAGATGGTCGAGGCCGTCGGCGCTGCGCGCCGCCCACACCGCCGCCACCAGCGTCACGACGGCCGCCAGCAGCAGCGCCACCCGGGGCACCCCGTCGTACGTACGCGACAGCACCCTCGGCAGCCGCCGCTCCCTGCCCATCGCGAACAGCAGCCGCCCGGCCGCCGCCTGGCCCGCCAGCGCGGCGAACGCCGCGCCGATCGCCTTGCTGGCCGCCACCAGGTCGTGCAGCCAGGTCCCGACCCCGCTGTCCACCGCGTCGTAGAACGCCGTTCCCTGCTTGACCGGGTCGGCGGCGAGCTGGGCGGACGACGCCGGCTCCAGCAGCGCCGCCAGATACGTCTGCACCACGAACAGCAGCCCGGCGAGCACCAGGCAGAACAGCACGGCGCGCGCCACCTGCCGCGAGCCGCCCGTCACCTCCTCGGCGAACGAAGCGATCGCGTCGAACCCCAGATACGACAGCACGGCCACCGACACCGCCCCGAGGATCGCCGACGCCGAGAAGCCGGAGTCGCCGGTGAAGGGCGTGGACCAGCCGCGCGTCGGACCGTTCTGCACGAGCACCACGACGGCGGACACCGAGAACACCAGCAGCACCACGATCTCCAGGGCGAGCACCGCGAAGCCCACCCGGGCGGCCGCCCGTACCCCCCACAGATTGAGCAGCGTGGTGATGACCACGGCGATCGCCGTCCAGACCCACCGGTCGACGGACGGCACCAGCGCCTCCATCGCGATTCCGGCGAAGAGGTAGGCGACGGCCGGGATCAGCAGATAGTCGAGCATCGCCATCCACCCGGCGATGAACCCGGGCCCCTCGCCGAGCCCCTTGCGCGCGTACGCGAAGACCGAGCCGGCCTGCGGGGCGACCCGTACCATCCGGGCGTAACTGAGCGCGGTGAACGCCATCGCGACGGTCGACACCACGTACACCAGGGCGACCGAGCCGTGCGACTTCGCGTCGAGCGTGCCGAACACGCCGACCGGTGCCATGGGGGCGATGAAGAGCAGCCCGTAGACGACCAGGTCCCGGAAGCCCAGGGTGCGCCGGAGCCCGCCGTGCCGCGCCGTACTCGCCGGCGTATGCGTATGCGTATGCGTATGTCCGTCGTCCGTACCGTCCCCGCTGTCGGCCCGCGAGTCGTCGGCCATCGAGTCCCTCCGTCAGTCGCGCCTTCGGTCCCGTACGCCCACGTCCCGGTCGGCCGTGTGGTCCAGTGTCAGCCGGACGGGGGACCGCCCGCCTCTTGTGGGCGGCCTTACGATGGAGCACATGACTGCTACGTCCCGCCCCTCGCCCGCCGGCAAACGCGTCCTGCTCGCCGCCCCGCGCGGTTATTGCGCGGGAGTGGACCGCGCCGTGATCGCCGTGGAGAAGGCCCTGGAGCAGTACGGGGCCCCGATCTACGTACGGCACGAGATCGTCCACAACAAGTACGTCGTACAGACCCTGGAGAAGAAGGGTGCCATCTTCGTGGACAGGACGGCAGAGGTCCCCGAGGGATCGATCGTCATGTTCTCCGCGCACGGTGTCGCACCCGTCGTCCACGACGAGGCCGCGCAGCGCAACCTCGCCACCATCGACGCGACTTGTCCCCTGGTCACCAAGGTGCACAAGGAAGCCGTCCGCTTCGCGGGCGAGGACTACGACATCCTGCTGATCGGCCACGACGGCCACGAAGAAGTCATCGGCACCTCGGGCGAGGCGCCGGACCACATCACGCTGGTCGACGGTCCCGACGACGTGGCGGGGGTGGAGGTCCGTGACGAGTCGAAGGTCGTCTGGCTGTCGCAGACCACGCTCTCCGTGGACGAGACGATGGAGACGGTCGACAAGCTCAAGGAGAAGTTCCCGCTGCTGATCTCGCCGCCGAGCGACGACATCTGCTACGCCACGCAGAACCGTCAGATCGCGGTCAAGCAGATGGGCTCCGACGCGGACCTGGTGATCGTGGTCGGCTCCAAGAACTCCTCGAACTCGGTACGCCTCGTCGAGGTCGCCCTCGGCGCCGGCGCCGGCGCCGCCCACCTCGTGGACAGCGCGGACGAGATCGACGAGTCGTGGCTGGAGGGTGTCACCACGGTCGGCCTCACGTCGGGCGCCTCCGTTCCCGAGGTCCTCGTCGAGGGCGTGCTGGAGTGGCTGGCGCCGCGCGGCTTCGAGGACGTCGAGATCGTCAAGTCGGCCGAGGAGTCGATCACTTTCTCGTTGCCGAAGGAACTGCGCCGCGATCTGAGGGCCGAGGCCGCCGCGATGGCGGCGAAGTAGCGGCCCACCGGGGCGCCGTACCGGCCCACTGGCGCACCGCACAGGCCCACTGGCGCACGGCAGGACGCCTTCTGCCCGTAACGTTGTGTCCATGAACGTCTTCGGAGTGGACATCGGCGGCTCGGGCATCAAAGGCGCGCCCGTGGACCTGGCCCGCGGCGACCTGGCGGAACCGCGGCACAAAGTACTCACCCCGCACCCGGCCACGCCGGAGAGCGTGGCCGACGGTGTGGCCGAGGTCGTCACGCACTTCGGCTGGTCGGGCCCGGTCGGCATCACCTTCCCCGGCGTGGTCACGGGCTCGGTGATCCGTACGGCGGCCAACGTCGACAAGAAGTGGATCGACACGGACGCCGGGAAACTCCTGGGCGACCGCCTGGGCCTGCCCGTGACCGTCCTGAACGACGCGGACGCCGCCGGGGTCGCCGAAATGACCTTCGGCGCCGGGCGCGGCCGTAAGGGCACGGTGCTGGTGCTGACCTTCGGTACGGGCATCGGCAGCGCGCTCTTCGTGGACGGGACGCTCGTACCCAACACCGAGCTGGGCCACCTGGAACTGCACGGACACGACGCGGAGAAGCACGCCTCGACGAAGGTGAAGGACGACGAGGACCTGAGCTGGCACCACTGGGCGCACCGCGTCCAGAAGTATCTGGCGCACGTGGAGATGCTGTTCTCGCCGGCGCTGATCGTGGTGGGCGGGGGAGTCAGCCGTAAGTCCGACAAGTTCCTGCCGCTGATCGAGGGAATCAGGGCGGAGATCCTTCCGGCGCAGCTCCAGAACAACGCGGGGATCGTGGGCGCGGCGATGTCGGCGGCGCCGAAGAACTGAGACGGCTGAAGGAGCGACCGCTAGCCGCGCCGCAGGGCCTTGGCGGCGGTCGCTCCCCTCGCGGCCGCGAGGTCGCGGGCCCGCTGCCGCCGCCCCATCTGCCGTACCTTCCGTACGGAGGCGATGAGCCCGGCGATGAGCGTGCCGCCGTACAGCCAGCCCGCGTGCATGGCGAGCGAGGTGACGACGGCCATGGCCTGCCCGCCGAGGCCGCCGCTCCCGGCGGCGATCGGTACGGTGCCGCACGCGAAGGCGATCGGCACGCTGATCGGCGCGGTCACGAGGTCGGCCGTACGTACCCAGAGCGCGGTCAGCGCGCTGACGAACAGGAACAGCACCGCGTACACCACGGGCTCTCCGTCGAGGAGCAACTGATCCAGGAACCCGATCCCGACCATCGTCGCCATGGCGAACAGCCCGGCGCCGAGCCCGGTCAGCCGGGGATTGGGCAGCCCGCGCGGGCCGGACGCCACCTGCGCCCCGCGCCCGGCCGACGTCAGAGAAAAGCGGGAGGCACCCGAGGCTTGCGCCGCGGCTCCCGCCTGGGCGAGGGGGGCCTGCGGCTGCTGCCGGCGCTGAGGGGGACGTGTCCTGTGCTGCTCCACCCCGACAAGGTAGGTGGGGGAGGGCGGGGATGCGGGGATGGGACACGCCCTTTGGCCGATCTTGGCGTTGAGTTCGAGAGCGGCGCACCGGGGCCGCCGTCCCGCCGGCCGCCCCGGACCCGTCGTGGACCGCCGCGCCACGCCCGTAAACTGGGCAGCCGGCCAGTTCTCAGTTCTCCCACTTCAGGAAGTCGCCACCGTGTCGCTCACGATCGGAATCGTCGGTCTGCCGAATGTCGGCAAGTCGACCCTGTTCAACGCCCTGACCAAGAACGACGTGCTGGCGGCCAACTACCCGTTCGCCACGATCGAGCCCAACGTCGGCGTCGTCGGCGTCCCCGACCCGCGTCTGGACAAGCTCGCCGAGATCTTCGCCTCCCAGAAGATCCTCCCGGCGACGGTCGACTTCGTGGACATCGCCGGCATCGTGCGGGGGGCGTCGGAGGGCGAGGGCCTGGGCAACAAGTTCCTGGCGAACATCCGCGAGTCCGATGCGATCTGCCAGGTGATCAGGGCCTTCAAGGACGAGAACGTCGTCCACGTCGACGGCAAGGTCTCGCCGAAGGACGACATCGAGACGATCAACACCGAGCTGATCCTCGCCGACCTCCAGACGATCGAGAAGGTCCTGCCGCGCCTCCAGCGCGAGTCCCGCATCAAGAAGGACGTCGGCCCCAAGGTCAAGGCGATCGAGGAGGCCCAGGCCATCCTGGAGAAGGGCGACACGCTGTTCTCGGCGGGCATCGTCCAGGGCACGGACCGGGTGGAACTGCTGCACGACCTCCATCTGCTGACGACCAAGCCGTTCCTGTACGTCTTCAACGTGGACGAGGAAGAACTGACGGACGACACATTCAAGGCCGCCCAGCGCGCCCTGGTGGCCCCGGGCGAGGCGATCTTCCTCAACGCCAAGCTGGAGTCGGACCTGGCGGAACTGGACGACGACGAGGCCCTGGAACTCCTCCAGTCGGTAGGCCAGGAAGAACCGGGCCTGGCCACCCTGGCCCACGTGGGCTTCCGCACCCTGGGCCTCCAGACATACCTGACGGCAGGCCCCAAGGAGTCCCGCGCCTGGACGATCAAACAGGGCGCGACGGCCCCGGAAGCGGCGGGCGTGATCCACACCGACTTCCAGAAGGGCTTCATCAAGGCCGAGGTCATCTCATTCGAAGACCTGGTCACGACGGGCTCGGTGGCCGAAGCCCGCTCGGCGGGCAAGGCACGCATGGAGGGCAAGGACTACGTGATGCAGGACGGCGACGTGGTCGAGTTCCGCTTCAATGTGTAACCGGTTCGTTACTGCGAGCCAGTTCGGCTGTCAAGTTCGCAGGTGGCAAGGGGTCGGTTCTTTCGGGAGTCGGCCCCTTGCTGGTTCCCGTGCTGGATGTGTGCTGGTTTTTTTGACGCTTCGTCATCTGCGCGTCCTGGAGCGCCTTAGTCGGCAAGCGGTTCGAGCATCGGCTGGAAGGCGGAGTTCTCCTCGTCGGGAACGTGCGGGAGGGAGCCGTCGGGGACGGTGCGGGAGGCAGTGGCGAGTAGGCGGTCCAGGACTTCCTGCTCGGTGGCCGGGGGGAGCCGAAGGGTGGCGAGGAGACGGTCGCGGACGACGGGGTGGTCCGGGTGGTCATCGAGGTAGTCGGAGCTGAGGGCCGGGGGCCGGAAGCCGGCCAGTGCGTCGTGCCAGGACGGGAGGGCGATGGCGAGGGTCAGGGCCTCGGCGAGCGACTCGGCGATCAGGGAGGCCTGCCCCTCGGAGTCGGTGTAGAGGACGGGGCGGGGGCCGCCAGGGACGGCTGGGCCGCAGAGGTAGTGGGTGCCGCCCGCGTTGCAGCCGGCGACAGGCTCCACCGGGAGGCCGTTGGGCAGGGCGACCGGCTCGATCGGGTCGGTGCGGGCGAGGTCGAACTCGCCGTCGCAGGCCAGGTAGGAAGCGACCTCCGGATGCGCGGTGATCCTGCGGAGCAGGGCGTTGCCTGAGAGGGCGGCCGGGTTGAGTGCTGCGGCGACCGCAGGGGTGAGGGGATTCCCGGCGAGGATGTGGCGGACGGCTTCGAGGGCGACGGGGCGCTGGTAGTAGTCCTCGAAGTGGGCCTGGACGGCCTCGGGGGAGCGGTCGGCGAGGAGGTGGAAGAGGAAGCCGGAGCCGTCCGGGTCCTCGTTGCCGGGCGGGAAGTCGATGCCCGAGCCAGTGCGCCAGGCCGTGTCGCCGGTCTCCCGCCACAGGCAGGCGGTGACCCGAGGGGCGTCGATGCCCTCATCGCGGAAGGCGGGTTAGTCCAGGAGCGGGCGCAGTACCGCGGGCACTTCGTCGATGACTCCGGGCCAGACCTGCTCGTCGTCCGTCCCGTACGGGCTCATCGCCGACTCGTGGTCGAAGCCGCGTATGAGCACGCCGGCCGGGGTGAAGAGGGCGGAGAAGTCGTCCCCCGAACCGTTCTCCATCAAGGCCGCCTCTTCGGTGGGACCCCAGGAGCCGTTGAAGGTGTATTGGCAGTACTGCGGATCGTCGGCGATCGCAGTCTCCAGGACAGCCAACGCGCCCAGGTGGGTGCGGAGTTCGGAGGGGTCGGGAAGGAGGGCGGCGGTATCGCGCACAGTGCTCATGGCGTCATGAAAGCAGTCGCCAGCGACAACGCGGCCTGCTGGACGGTGACGTCCCTGACTCCAGCGGATTCTGGCCGACCGCACGTGTCCTGGCTCAGAATCAGGTGTCGTACACGGTGGAGCGATGCCCGATGTGTACAACCCACACCACCAGTTCACCGTTGTCGATCGTGTAGACGACCCGGTAGTCACCCACTCGCAGGCGGCGGCGTTCCGACTGGGACACGAGTGCGGTGGTGTTGAAGCCGAGGGGATCGCTTTCCAGTTCGGTCAGCTTGGCCAGGATGCGGAGTGCCATGTCCCGGGGAATCTTGCGTAGCTCCGACTGGGCCTCGGGTCGGAAGACAGTGCGGTAGTCACTCATTGCGCGCGAGCGTCTCCCTCATGATGTCCTCAATCGGGATGCCCGCTGTCGGATTCGCCATGCGCTCATCGATGATCCGGTTGATCTCGCGCTCTTCCCACTCCTGGTACTTCCGAAGTACCTCGATGGACACGACCGCGGCGACCTCCTTGCCTCTGCGTGTGATCACGGTGGGTACGTCATCCCGGTCGGCCCGCTCCACGACCTCGGCAAGATGTGCGCGCACATCGCGGATGGACTCTATGGGCAAGGGCTGCGTCATGCGCTCAAGCGTACCAAGTGTCTCATGTGTACACAACGCACAGTTGATCGGCCCTGGTCCTTTGCCGCGACCTGGCGTGCTGGATGAATCCCGACGGTGCTGGATTGGTGCTGGATGAGTTCTTCAGGATCCCTGTTTTTGCAGGTGGGAGCTCTGTTCTGTATGTTCCGCTTCAATGTGTAGCGGGTTGGTTACTGCGAGCTTGCCGACTCGTCAGGTATGCAAGTCAAAGGGGCCGGGCTCGGGTGAGACCGGCCCTTCCGCATTCCTGTGCTGACTTGGTGATGACTCGGTGGCGGCGGAGCGGAGCGAGCTTCTGTAGGTCGAGATGATCTCGAAGGGCACCGGACGGTGGAGCGAGCCCCTGAAGATGCCAACGGGTACGTAGGTGGCGGGCGGCTCGTCAAGTTCGTAGACGTGGACGATGGGCGCTCCGTCCTCGTCCTCGATGCGCCAGTAGTGCGGGATGCCGGCCTCCGCGTATTTGTGGAGCTTTACCGTGCGGTCCCGGTGGGCGGACTCGGGGGAGACCACCTCGACGGCGAGTCGTACTTCATCCGGCGCGAACCAGGTGCGGTCACCGTCGAAGTCGGCCGTCGTCACCAGCAGATCCGGCTCGGGCCGATTGCGTTGATCTAGCTTGATGGTCATCTCCCGCCCGACTCTTACGTCGGCCGGCGCCTGCTCCATGAGAGCCACGGTGAGCATGGTGACGAGATGGCCGTGCCACCACCGTTGCGGGGACGTCATGAAGACGAGGGCTCCGTCGATCAGCTCGGTGTGGCGCGGCGCTTCCGGGAGGCGGTCCAAGTCCTCCGCGAACCAGCCTTCCGCGCGAGGCGGGCGCATCCAGTCGGGCAGTGCGGGCATGCTGCGACCCTAGCGATTTCGTCCGTCGGACGTGGGGGTGCTCGTGCTGCCCGATAAGTCGGGCGTATGGATGTCGTCGGAGTGATGCGGAGTTCGACGGGGTCGGGCAATGCGCGGCCCTTGGGTTTCCCCGTTCGATTCAGCAGGTGAGGTGAGATCCAATGTACGTAAGAATCCATCTACGTTAATCGTGGAGCAGGATCGGGAGTTCGAGGGCGCACTCCAGACCGTCTGGGACCGTCATTTGTCCTCCAAGCCCGTGCTTCTGCTGCTGGTTGGCGGCGATGCGTCGGTGATGGAGGCGCTGGGGCCGCACGAGCGCCCGTTCTTCGGGCGGGCGGCGAAGATGACCGTCCGTCCCCTGAATCTGGCCGACGTGCGGGCCATGACGGAACTCGACGCGGCAGGAGCCGTCGACGCCCAGGTGATCACTGGCGGATTTCCCGAGATCGTGCAGTCGTGGCGGCCGGGAATGGGGCGTACGGCCTTCTTGCGGGCGTCGGTCGCCAACCCGCTCTCGCCGCTGCTGGTGGCCGGCGAGCTGTCCCTGCTGGGCGAATTCCCCGACGCCTCGCACTCGCGGGCCGTACTGGAAGCGGTGGGAAGCGGTGAGCGTACGTTCAGTGCGATCGCGGCCCGGGCCGGCGGCGCCGGCGCGTTGCCGTCCCGGGCCGCTCTCCCCGCTGCTGGCGACGCTGGGGGCCAAGCGCGTCCTGGCTGCCCGCTGCCTGCGTCTTGCCATGTGGGGCTGGGCGTGGAGCAAAGAATTACGCATATCGGTTTATGTGATCGCATAACTCGGGTAAAGCACAAAAATGGACCGGAGCGAGAGGGGTGCCGGGGGGCGCCCGGCCGATATACGTAACGCCTCGCACACAGCCACTGCCGCGGTGGACGCGCAGGGCACTGTGGAGGCGTGGAGCCCCGGCGCCACCCTGCTCCTCGGTCACCGGGCCGACGAGGTGGTGGGGCGGCCCGCGGACACGCTGCTGGACGCCCGGGTGTCGGCGGCCACCCGGCGTGCTCTGCTGGAGGACGGGGGCGGGGCCGTCCGGACCGTGATGCTCAGGCAACGCGACGGGCGCACCGTGGGCGCCGAGGTGCTCGCGCAGCCGTGGGTGGACAGCCTGGGCATGACCCGGAGGCTCTGGGTCTTCGCGCGGATGACGGACGGCGATCTCGTCGACCGGGATCTCACCGAGTGGTCGTTCGACCAGACCCCTTACATCGGCGGAATCCACGGTCCGGACCTCGGCTACGTACGGGTCAACCAGCTCGCGCGCACGATGTGGGACGGCACCGAGGACGAACTCATCGGCAAAAAGCCGGCCGAGCTCATGCCGACGGCCGAGGGAGCCGAGATGGAGGCCGCCATGCGCCGCGCGATCGCGAGCGGGGAGCCGGTCTACATCGAACAGGTCTCACGGATGCCCGGAGACGCCCTGGCACATCCCTGGGCGGGCCACTACACCCCGCTCAAAGACCCGTCCGGCCGTGTGCGGGCGGTGCACAGTCTCGCGATCGACATCTCCGAGCGTTATCGGGCGCAGGAGCGGCTGGCCCTGGTGAACAGGGCCGGCAACGCGATCGGAAGCACCCTGGACGTCGACCGCACCGCGGAGGAGATGACCCGGGTACTGGTCCCCGACCTCGCCGATTTCGTCACGGTCGACCTGCTCGTCTCCGTACTGACCGACGTAGAACCGAAGCCGGGCCTGGTCTTCAGTTCGGTCACCCTCCGCCGGTCCGCCGTGCTGTCCGTCCTCGACGGGTGTCCGGAGGCGGTGCTCCAACCCGGTGAGACCGAAGAGTTCCCGGACTTCTCACCCCATGCGCGCGCGATCTCCTCCCACCGCCCGCTGCTCAGCCCGATCGTGGGTGATCAGGAGTTCGTCCGGTGGACCGAACTCAACAACATCCAGCCGGAGAAGTACGGCATGCACTCGGCGATGATGGTCCCGCTGCGCGCCAGGGGCACCACACTCGGCGTCGCCACCTTCGTCCGCCACCGGAATCCGGCCGACTTCGACGACAACGACCTCCTGCTCGCCGAGGAGATCACCAGCAAGGCCGCGGTGTCGGTGGACAACGCCCTGCGCTACACACGTCAGCGCGGCACGGCCCTGGCACTCCAGCGCAGTCTCCTTCCCCAGCGGTTGCCACGGCAGTCCGCCGTGGAGGTCGCCACCCGGTACCTGGCCGCCGACACCGGGGCGGGGGTGGGCGGGGACTGGTTCGACGTCATCCCGCTGTCCGGGGCGCGGATCGCTCTGATCGTGGGCGATGTGGTCGGCCACGGTGTGCGCGCCTCGGCGACCATGGGCCGGCTGCGCATGGCCGTACGGACTCTCGCGGAACTGGAGCTGCAACCGGACGAGCTGCTGACCCACCTCGACGATCTGGTCGACCACCCGCTCATGGTCGACGACGACGGGGAGGAAGACCTCGACGCGGACTCCGTGATCGGTGCCACCTGTCTCTGCGCGGTCTACGACCCGATCTCGCAACGGTGCACCATCGCGCGGGCGGGACACCCGGCGCCGGTGCTGGTGCGTCCGGGCGGCGAAGCCGAGATCCTGGACGTACCCGCGGGCCCGCCGCTGGGACTTGGCGGACTGCCTTTCGAGAACTTGGAGATCGACCTTCCCGAGTCCAGCCTGCTCACGCTGTACACCGACGGGCTGATCGAGTCCCGCGGACGGGATGTGGACGGGGAACTCGCCAGGCTCGGACGTACGTTGGCCGTGCCTGCCGCGTCCCTGCACGACACGTGCGAAAGAGTGCTGAGCGCCCTGCTGCCCGAACAGCCGGAAGACGACGTCGCGTTGCTCATCGCACGTACCCGGAAGCTCGATTCCGGTCATGTCGCCACGTGGGACTTCCCCGATGACCCGGTCAGTGTCGGCAAGGCCCGCGATCAGGCCCTGCGCCAACTGACCACGTGGAGACTGGAGGAGGCGGCGTTCACCACCGAGATGATCGTGAGTGAGCTCGTCACCAACGCCGTGCGTTACGCGGAGGGCTCGATCCGGCTCCGCCTGATCTGGGAGAACTCCCTGATCTGCGAGGTGTCGGACGGCAGTAACACCGCACCGCACCTGCGCAGGGCCCGCAGTACGGACGAAGGGGGGCGCGGGCTGTTCCTGGTGGCTCAGCTCAGCGACCACTGGGGGACGCGGCACACCGCCAACGGCAAAACCATCTGGGCGGATCAGTCGGTCCCCCTGCCGGACGTCACCGACGGCCGCCGGGACCACCGTCACGTGGCTTGAGCGGAACCCCGGCCGGGGCTCAATCCGGGGCCGGGGTCCCGGCCGGGGCCGGGGACCGAGCCGGTTCAGGCCGCGGTGAGCCGGGTGCCGCGGCGCCAGACGGCGCGGGTGTTCAGGGTGTCGGAGATGGTGGTGGTGGGGTCGCCGTCGACCAGGAGCAGGTCGGCGCGCAGGCCTACGGCTATCCGGCCGCGGTCGGTCAGGCCGAAGCGCCGGGCGGTGGTGGAGGTGGCCGCGCGCAGGGCCTGGGCCGGGGTCAGTCCCGCCCGTACGAGGTACTGCAGTTCGTGGTGGACGCTGGCGCCGTGGGCGAGCCCGCCGAGGAACGGCAGCGGCATGGACACATCGGTGCCGGCCAGGATGTCGACGCCGGCGTCGCTCAGGGCGCGCACGGACGCCAGTACGTCGGTGATCCTGCCCTGCGGGTAGTGGTTGAAGCTGCTGCGCAGGGTCTTCATCCAGTCCTCGCCCAGGCGGTCGGCCACACGCGGGTCGTCGGCCAACTGGTCGCCGGTGATGCCCATCATGGAGGCGTTCAGCACGACGCAGGGCACGACGAAGGCACCGGAGTCGCGGATCAGGGTGATGATCTCGTCGGTGTGGGGGCCGTCCATGAACAGGTGGGCCAGGCCGTCGATGCCGGCCTCGATCGCCATCCGGGTCGCCTCGACCGTCAGGGCGTGGGCGACGGTGAGCTTGCCGTACCGTCCGGCCTCGGCGACACCCGCGTTCAAGGTCGCCTGGTCGAGTACCGGCAGGCCCGGGTGGCCCTCGACGGAGCCGTCGTCGACCATGAACTTGATGTAGTCCGAGCCGCGTTCGACCAACTGCGGGATGAACGCGACCGCCTGCTCGGGGGTGGTGGAGAACGGCATCAGCGGCGCCGGTCCTGACGGCCTGGATCCGCGGTTCGCACCGGGCGGCGGGCCGGGGCGGAAGCCCTCGGGGAACAGTTCGCTGGGGTGGCCTCCGGGCGGCGTGATGCCGAACCCGGAGGAGCGTACGTCGGCCACGGCGTCGTTGTCGGTGATGTGCGCCCGGTTGTCGGCGGTGTGCGTGCCCTGCATCTCCAACTCGGTGGTCACCCCGAACCGCAGCGCCAGGGCGAGGGATTCGGCATTGGTGTGCACGTGGGCGTCGATCAGTCCGGGCAGCAGCGTCGCGCCGGCGGCGTCGACCACCTGTGCGTCCGCGGGGGCGTTTGCGCCCACCGTGAGGATGCCGGTGTCGTCGAAGACGACGGTGGTCGCCTCCAGGGGCCGGTCGCCGTCGAAGACGCGCGCGTTGATGATGGCGGTACGGGGGGCGGTACGGGGGGCGGGGTCGGTGGTCACGGGGGTGCTCCGTTCGTGTCGCGTGGCGCTGTGCTGCCGTACGCGGGGTGGTGTCAGTACGCGGGGTGGTGTCAGTTGGCCGTGGCGACGGGGGTGTTCTCGGGGGCCTCGGCGGGCGCGGGCGGGCCGGCCCTCTTGAGCGGGACTTCGATGACGAAGAGTGCGGCGATGAACGCGAGGGCGCAGACGATCGCGGCGGTGACGAAGATGTGGCTGGTGCCCTCCGTAACGGCGGTGAGGTACGCGTCCTTGGCACCGGCGGGAAGGTCGCGCAGGGCGTTCGGGTCGGCGTCGGCGCCGGCGGGCAGGTGGGGCTGGACGGCGCGGGTCAGCAGCGAGCCGAAGACGGCGACGCCGAGGGATCCGCCCAGGGTGCGGAAGAGGTTGGCCGAGCTCATCGCGGCCCCCATGTCGCGCAGGGAGACGCTGTTCTGCGCGATGGTGCCGGCCATCTGCATGGTGAAGCCGAGGCCGATGCCGACGAGGACCATGTACAGGCTGGTCAGCAGGAATGAGGTGTCGGCGTCCATGGTGGCCAGCAGGCCGAGCCCGACGGTGAGGAACACGGTGCCGACGACGGGGAAGATCTTGTACTTGCCGGTGGCGGACATGACCTTTCCTGCGATGGTCGAGACGATCACGACGGGGATCATCATGGGCAGCATCAGGAGGCCGGAGTTGGTGGCGGACGCGCCCTGGACGTTCTGCTGGAACAGCGGCAGGTAGAGGCCGGCGCCGAACATGACCACACCGGCGGCGAGGGTCATGATCATCGCCAGCGGGTAGTTCGCATGGCCGGTGAACACGGACAGGGGCAGCAGCGGCTCACTGACCCGCTTCTCCACCAGGATGAACAGGGCCAGGCCCACGATCGAGACGGCTCCCAGGGCCAGGATCTGCCAGGAGGTCCACGCGTACGTGCTGCCCGCCCAGGTGGCGGCCAGGACGATCGCGGTGATGGAGAGGGTCAGCAGGCTGATGCCCGCCCAGTCGATCTTCGCCTTGATGCGCGCGGCGGGTACGTGCAGCTTCAGCCACAGCCACACCAGGGCGACCAGGCCGAGCGGCAGGTTGACGTAGAAGGCCCAGCGCCAGTCGAAGTGGCCGGTGACGAACCCGCCCAGCAGCGGGCCGCCGATGGTGCCGATCGCCATGACGGAGGCGGTCATGCCCTGGTACTTGCCCCGTTCGCGGGGCGGCACGAGGGCGCCGATCAGGGCGAAGGCGCCGGCGCCGATGCCGCCGGCGCCGATGCCCTGGACGACGCGGAAGGCGATCAGTCCGCCCATGGACTGGGACGCCCCGCACAGGGCGGACCCGGCGATGAACACGGCGATGGACGCCAGATACATGGGCTTGCGACCGAACAGGTCGCCGAACTTTCCCCAGACGGGGGTCGTCACGGCGGTGATCAGCGTGTAGGCGGTCACGACCCAGGAGATGTGATCGAGGCCGCCGAGGTCGCCGACGATCGTGGGCATCGCGGTGCTGACGACCATGTTGTCGAGCATGGACAGCAGCATCGCGAGCATGACGCCGAGCAGCACCCAGCGCACGTTTTTCGGCACGGCCGACGGGGTGGTGGAAGGGAGGGACGCGGTTGCGGACATGGCTGATCACTCCTTTCAGGCATGGGGAAGGAGGCGGGGAAAGGGGCGGGGAAAGCGGCGGGAAGGGAGCGGGCCGCCGTCGCGTCGACCGCTTCCCCAGAAGAGCACACTCGTACACTAAGTGCAACTGTTGCACTTTTGAAGTCGCACAACCTTGGGGGTACGATCTGAGGCATGCCCCAGACAGACTCCCCAGCCTCGGTGGCGTCGGCGGCCTCGGCGGCGTCAGCGGCGCCGATGGGGCGCCGCGAACGCAAGAAGGCCGCCACCCGCCAGGCCATCGCCGACGCCGCGCTGCGCCTGTTCCTGGAACGGGGGTACGACGACGTCGGCATCCGCGAGATCGCGGACGCCGCGGACGTGTCCACGACCACCCTGTTCAAGCACTTCGCCGTCAAGGAGGCCCTCGTCTTCGACGAGGACGCCGACCAGGAGGCCCGCCTGCTCGCCGCCGTGCGCGAGCGCCCCGAGGGCCAGTCGATCCCCGCGGCGCTGCGCGAGCACGCGCTGCGCTATCGCATGGCCGCCACGGCCGGCGACGCCCGTTTCGCCGCCTTCTTCGACCTGATCGACAACACGCCGGCGCTGCGCGATTACGTCCAGGCCATGTGGCTGCGCCACACCGACGCCCTCGCCCGGACCATCGCGGAGGAGAGCGGACTGCCCGCGCGCGATCCCGCCTGCACCGCCCTGGCCCACTTCGCCCTCGAAGCCCCCCGCACCTCCCGAGGCGACCGCGACCCCCGCGAAGCCGTCATTCGCGCCTTCGACCTCCTCGAAACGGGCTGGGCCGCTGTCGCCTCCAGCCCCTGAGGCCTTCCGCCCCGACCGCAGGGCCCAAGGCCTCGCAGGCCGCGCACAGCGGAAGGGTCACCCCCGCTCGCGCGAGGGTGACCCGTTGCCGCCGTTCCTGGAGGGCTACTTGCGGGGGAGCGAGGTGTTGGTGATCGGGAGCGTCCGGCTCGCGCCCGCCACGTAGAGGTCCGTCGGAGCCGTGCGCAGCACGAACGTGTCGTCGTCGCGCGAGACGCGCACGGACAGCACGAAGAAGCCGTCGTCCTCCGTGGTCGTTTTCACGTGGTCCTCGTCCTCCCAGTAGGTCTGGAGGAAGACCTCGGTGCCCTGGGGGTCGACCCCTTTGGGAACCGTGACCTTGCCCTGGACGGTGAGGATGTCGCCCGCCTTCACCTTCGTCTTGTTGACCTGGTAACTGACGGAGCTGGGCTTGGCGTTGGCTGCGACGGTGGTGTCCGTGTAGTAGCCGTCCTGCGGGGTGTTGAGGTCGCCGTCCTCGTCGTAGAGGGCCGTGATCCGCACCTCGTGCTGGACGTTGAGCAGGCTGCTGCCGGTCACGTGGTCGATGTCGACATCGGGGATGGTGAACTTCCCGTTGGCGTCGCTGACCGGCTTGCCCAGCTCACGCGGCTCGTAGTAGGTGGGGTCGATGGGGTCGCTCCACGGATTCCAGGTGGTGAAGAGGACGACCTCCTGGACGGTGACGGGGATGTTGGGCGCGGGGGTGCCGTCGGCCTTGGTGACGGTGCCGGTGACGTCGACGGTGCGGTTGTCGTAGTCGGTACCGGCCGGGTTGGTGCTCACGGTCAGCACGTACGCGTCGCCGGGGGAGGCGTCCGAGGGCTTCGCCGAGGCGGCGGGCGCGGACAGGGCGCCTGCGGCGAGCAGAAGCGCGACGGTGGCGGCAAGTCGCGTCGGCAGGGACTTTCTGAGCACGGGGTAACTCCAAGTTCGGTCGGGGCTGAAGGAGTTCGCGCCGGGCGGCACCGGTTCCGCCGCGGCGCAGGAGTGCGACGCGCCAGGTTCGACGGGCGGTTCGGGGCGGGAGTTGTCCCCGGTGGGGCCCCTGTTACGCGGCTGTGGCAGGAGGCGGGTTTGTCCCGTTTGCGGGTTCACCTGGACGTCGGCCGGGGGCCACCCGGCATTGCCCTCGGCGGATGGACGACGGGCGGGCAGGGGAAGAACCGGACCGGAGACAGCTTCAGGAAATCCGGGAAGACCGCAAACCTGTCCCCGCCGCCCAATGAATCCGCTGCCACGCTGCCGCCGGATCAGTTCCTCCCGTGAAAGAGAAAACGCCCGGCGTCGTCAGGCACACCGGAAGGCCGTGGCCCGGTAGCGGCCCCGGTCGAGGGCCGCGGCACATCGCTTTCGGCCATGTCGTCCAGCGCTGCCCCGGCGCCCCGTTCGCGCGACGGGCGGCGGGCAGCGTGCTCGGCGCGGTCCCGCGCGGGCTCCCCGACCTGCGGGCGGTGGCGCCGTCGGCGGACCTCTCGGGGGGAGCGGCCGGGGTGACGCGTGGTCCGATACGGCCGCTCGTGCGCTTCGTACGGTGTCTGGTTCGCGCGGCGGGACAGGCCCGCTGAACAGCGCGTGCGTCGCGGTCAAAGGCGCACCGCGGTACAGGAATTGATCAATTTTGTGTGTCCAGGAACAGCCGGTGAGCCAGGATGAGCCAGGATGTCCCTGGCGCCCCGCCCGGCTTACGGGTCGTCATGCGCCCCGATTTACCTGTCGAATGCGGGAGTTGATCCACCCTTATGGTCAACAACCGCGATCCGGTCAAGAAAACACGGAAGCTTAAGCCGGCGGGTCTGCCGCATTCACCTGATCGCGACAGCCGAGTTACTGTAGCCAGCGCGTGCGGTGGGTCCGGCGAAGGCGCAGGTCAGATTGGACAGCCGGGAATGGTCTGGTCCGACCCGGCCCGGGGAATGTCGGTGTCTGTGGGGTAGCAGCCGATGCGTCACCGAGTTGCTCAGATGGCTGTCCGAGAGGCCGATGGAGGGACACTCTTCGTGCGTGAAAACAGACAGGTACGGTTCTGTATCCTCGGCTCGATCGAATGCTGGGACGGTCAGGAGCGGGTACGGATCGGCGGCCCCGTCCATGAGCGCGTGCTGGTCATGCTGCTCCTCGCCCCGGAGCGTGTGCTCCCGGTGTCGCGCCTGGTCGACGCCGTGTGGGACGAGGATTCTCCGGCCACCGCGGCCCATCAGGTCCGCAAGGCCGTGGCCGAGTTGCGCCAGCGCATCCCGGACGGCCGGACGATGATCGTCACCGACGGGCCCGGCTATCGCGCCGTGGTCGACCCGGAGCAGTTGGACCTGAGCCAGTTCACCGAGGGGCTGCGCCGGGCGCGCGAGGCCGCCGTGGCGGGACGGACCGCCGAGTCGGCGGACTTCCTGCGCGGGGCCCTGGCCCTGTGGCGGGGCCCGATCCTCTCGGGCAGCGGCGGATCGGTGATTCTGGCCGCCTCCGCCGCACTTGAGGAGCGCAGGCTGACCGCTGTCGAACAGCTCTTCGACCTGCGGCTGGCCGGCGGCGAGAGCAGCGAACTCGTCGGCGAACTGCGGGAGTTCATCAGCGCACAGCCGCTGCGCGAGACGCTGCGCGGGCAGTTGATGCTGGCGCTGTTCCGCTCCGGCCGGCAGGCCGAGGCCCTGGAGGAGTACGGCAGGGTCCGCGAACTGCTGGTGGAGGAGCTGGGCATCGGGCCCGGGGACAGTCTCAGGGAACTCCACCAGGGGATCCTGCGCAACAGTCCCGAACTCGCCGCCCCGCCCCTCGCCGAGGGCCCGCCGGGACCGCCCCCGCTCGTCCCCGACGAGCCGCGCTCCACTCTGCCGTACGACCTGCGGGACTTCACCGGCCGCGAGGAGGAACTGAGCAGGCTGCTCGGGTTCGTCGAGGAGGCGGAGGGATCGGGCCCGCTCATCGTCGCGATCGACGGCATGGGGGGCAGCGGCAAGACATCCCTCGCCGTGCGCGCGGCCCACAAGCTCGCCGACCGTTACGGGGACGCGCAGCTCTACCTCGACCTGCGCGGCTTCACCCCCGGCGAGCAGCCCCTCTCGGCCGCCGCCGCCGCGGAAGCGCTGCTGCGCATGCTGGGCGCGCCGAGCGAGCGGATTCCCGACGAGGCGGAATGGCGGATCGCCCTGTGGCGTACGACGATGGCCCGGCAGCGCATGGTGCTGCTGCTGGACAACGCCGTGGACGAGGCCCAGGTGCGGCCCCTGCTCGCCTCCTCCACCGGCACGCTGGTGCTCGTCACCAGCCGGGCCCTGCTGGTCGATCTGGACGCCGCGCACTGCGTCTCGCTCGGCACCATGCCCCCGCAGGACAGCGCGGCTCTCGTCGTCGGGGTGCTCGGGGCCGCCCGGGCCGAGGCGGAGCCGGAAGCCGTCGCCGAACTGGCCGAGTTGTGCGGGCACTTACCCCTGGCGCTGCGCATCGCCGCCGCGCGACTGCGCAAGCGGCCCCGCTGGACCATCCGCTACATGGTCGACCGGCTGCGCGACGACGCGCACCGGCTCGCCGAACTCAGCGCGGGCGAGCGGAGCGTGGAGGTCACGCTCCGGCTCTCGTACGAGGGCCTCGAGGCGAAGAACCGCGCGGCCTTCCGGCTGCTGGGCCAGCACCCGGGCGCCGAGCTGGACGTCTACGCCGCCGCAGCGGTGCTCGGCACCGGAGCGAGAGAGGCCGAGGCCGTCCTGGAGTACCTGCTCGACATGCATCTGATGCAGCAGCACGAGACCGGCCGTTACGCCTTCCACGACCTGGTCCGCAGCTTCGCCCACAGCCTGTCGCGGGTGGCGGTCCCCGAGGGCGAGGGCGGCCCGGCGGGCGGCGACGAGGAGGCCGCCGGCGCGGTGCGCCGGCTGCTCGACTTCTACCAGGCCGTTACCGACACCGTGTGTGACCTGCTCTTCCCCGGGCGGGCCAGGATCGACCGTCCCGCTCCCGGCTTCGCCGCCGAACTGCCCCGGCTGGACAGCTCGGACCAGGCCCGTGACTGGCTCGAAAGGGAGCAGGACGGGCTGCTCGCCGCGATCTCCCTCGCGTACCGGTGGGGGATGGACCGGCAGGTCGCGTCGCTCGCGGGCAACGTTGTCTTCCAACTGGACGTGCGTGGACGCTTCGAGGAGTTCCGGGAGCTGGGCCGGACCGCCGTCGCCGCCTCGCGCAGGCTCGGCGACCAGGTCCTGTTGCGGCTGAGCCTGTCCAACCTGGCGGTCGCCGACTGGAAGCTCGGCCGCTTCGAGGAGGGCATCGAGGCCGCTCAGGAGGCCCACGGCCTGGCCGTGAAGCTCGACGACCAGCGGGGCATGGCCAAGGACACCGGCGTGCTCGGACTGCTGCTCGCCGCGCTCGGGCGGTTCGACGAGGCGCTGCCGCGCCTGGAGGAATCGATCGCGCTCAAGCGGGAGTTGGGGGCGGCCCGGGCGGAGGCCGAGTCGCTTACGTTCCTCAGCGGGCTGTACGCGGTGTTCGGGCGCTACGCGGAAGCGGCACAGGCCGCCGCCCGCGCGGTCGAACTGGACCGGCGCATCGGGGCCGACGACCACGAGATAGCGGCCCTGTCCGACCTGGCGCTCGCCAGGCTCGGTCTGGGTGAGTTCCAGGAGGCGTCCGAAGCGCTCAGCCGGGCACGGGAGTTGGCCATGGGAGTGGTCTCGCCCGCCAACATGTCGCTCGTACTGGCCCTGTCCGCCGAGGTCCACGACCGGCTCGGCAAACACGCGGACGCCATAGACAGCGCCGAAGCGGCCCTGGAGCAAGCCGTGTTGAGCGGCGCGCCGATCCGCGAGGCGGCGGTCGGGAACATCGTCGCGCGGCTGTACCGGCGCCGCGGCGAGCACGAACGTGCCCTGGAACTGCACCAGCAGGCGCACCGGTCGGCGGCGGGCGCGGGGTACCGGGTGGAGGAGGCGCACGCGCTGGACGGCATGGCGGCGGCCCTGGAGGGCCTCGGCGAGACCGTGGCGGCACGGGAGTACCAGGTCAGGGCCGACGAGTCGTTCGACGCGATGGGCATACCGCCCGAGTGCCGACGGCGGAGCTGAACAGGCCCTGACGGCGGAGCTGAAAACCGGTTCCGACCGCGGGCCGGCGAACGGCGCGTACGACCGGGTGACCGACGCACGGATGCCCCGCACCGGGAAGGTGCGGGGCATCCGTGCGTCGGCGAGGGCCCGATCAGAGGTTGGGACCTTCGTCGGACTGGGGGGTGACCGGCGTCCCGTTCGGGCCTTCGTCCGAGGCGAGCACCATGTGACTCGTGGCGGAGACCGGTGCGGCGACCGCGGCGACAAGCCCGGTCGAGACGGCGGTTCCGATCCCGAGGGTGAGGACGGCCGCCGCGAGGATCTCTGCCGTGCGAACCACGATGCTGCTCATTGATGCCTGCCTTGTGTGTGGGGTTTTCGTTGCTGACAGGCATCAAGTTCTCGGAACCCGCTCCCGTTGAGTTCCGCTTTCGCTACCCCCTGCTACCACTCCGGGGGGAACGGGGCGGGAAGCAGTGAGGTGCCGCCCATAGGCGCAGGTCAGAGGGGGTAACGGCGGTGCAGTGCGGGGGAGTTGTCCCGTCGGGCAGCGCCTGGCCACGGTCCGGCACATTCCACCCGCATGTGCGCGTACCGCGTGGGACGTTCCTGACGCCGGCCCGCCGTCAGCCTGTCCCTGAGCCCGCCCTCAGCCCTTCTCGGCGCCGAGCAGCCGCAGCGTCGAGGCGACACGGAGCGACGCCTCGGCGGGAGAGCCCGCGGTGAGCACCACATGCCCCTGACCGTCCCCGTCCGCACCGGCGTCCGGGACGGGATCGTTCCCGCGCGGGTGCGGCAGCCGTACGTCCCGCACTCCGGGCAGGCCGGTGATCTCCTTCAGCCTGCACGCGGGCAGCTCCTCCCCGGGCGACAGCCGGAAGGGCACCGCTGACGCGTACCGGTGCGCCACCGGCGGCTCCACCGGCGCCCCGGTCAGCGCGCGGAGGAGTTCGGCCTCCGGGGCGAAGCCGGTGGCCAGTTCGATCAGCCGGCCGATCGGTTCGTCCGCCTGCCGTGCCTGCGAGCGGACGATGCGGGGCCCGTCGGCCGTCAGGACGGCCACGGTGTACGCGAACCCGAACTCGTACCCGGCGAGGCCGAGCAGCCCGGTGGTCGCCGCGCGAATCTCCGCCTCGTCCCCCGCCGCCAGCGGCGCCGGGAAGAGGTGGTCGTGCCCGGCCGGTCCCGCGCGGTGCAGCGCGGTGATGCCGAGCACCCGGTGCATGCCGTCCACCGTCAGGGTCTCCACCCCGTACTCGGGACCGTCCAGGAACGTCTCGACGAGGTAGGGCCCGGGATGGTCCGACAGTCGCTCCCGCACGCGTCCAGTGTCGATGTCCGGGCGTTCCCGTACGAGAACGGCCCGCGGCCCCGCGGCCCCCGCCCCGAGCGGCCTGACCATCGCGGGCATGCCCACCCGCTCGACAGCCGTGGGCAGTTCGTCGAACGACTGCGCACAGACGGATGTGACGTACGAGTGCTCGCTCCCGTTGAGCAGGCCGCGCATCGCGGACGGGTCGCCGAGCAGGCGGACGGACTCGGCCGGGTTGGGGGACAGCTCCAGTCGCTCCGCCGTCTCCAGCAGCGCGGGCAGGGTGCTCACCTCGCCGAAGGCCAGCAGCCACCCGATGTGGTGGTCACGCGCCGTCTCGGCGATCAGGTCGCACAGCGCCCGCGCGTCGCCGAAGTCGGCCCGGAGCGGCACGGGGGCCGGACCCGGGGACGGACCCGGCGGCCCGACCTGACCCGTGAGCCCTTCCGCGCCCGGATCCGCACCCGCGGACACACCCGCGGGCCCGCTCGGGCCCGCGGGTGTGCCCCAACCGGTCGGCTCCGCACCGGCCTCCCTCGAATCGCTCACCGTCCAGACGGCGTAGCCGGCCGACACGGCCTCCTGTACGAGCCGGGGCGACGGCGCGACCAGCAGCAGACGCCTCTGGTCGGGCCCGTCGGGCGCCGGCCCGCTACAGCCGTCCGGTGGCGTCATGGCGTCGCCCCGGAGGCCGCCGTGCTCGCCGCGCCCGCCACCGCTGCCGCGAAGGCGTCCCCCGGACCGTCCGCGTTCTCCACGGTTTCCGGGTGCTCGGTGTCCTCCGGAGAACTTCCCGAGACAAGCGTGTCGGCCATGACGCCGCCTTTACCCCAGTACCCGGGATCCACATCTCTCACGATGACCGTGACGGCCTCCTGCGGGCAACCGGCAATCCGAGCGACGGACGAGGTCAATTCCGCGACGAGCTCGGCGCGTTGACTACGACCGTTCCCTTTCCACCAGTCCACGGTGACAACAGGCATGACGGTCTCCTTCCCTACGTATACGGGAGCGGGCCCCACGTCACGACATTTCAGTCGCGCGCGACGGTCCCGCCGATCCAGCCGAGCCTGGGCGGTGCCGTTCCCGTATCCCTCCCGCCGAGTTCCCGTTCCGTGCCCCCCGATGCGTACGGGACCGGAGGAACCAGCCGGGAAGCAATCGGGAACCGGCGCGGGCACGCTTTCTCCCAGTAACCGAACCCCAACACTCGGTCGACGAAGTCCCCAGGAGCGTCCGATGAGAATCACGACGACGACGGAGCCGCAGCCCGCACCCGACAGGCAGCACGCCCCGCAGCCGCGGCAGACGCCGCACGGGCAGCCGCCCACGCAGGACGCCGCGGCCCGCGTACTCACTCCGCGTCCGGAGTCCGGACCCCTCGGCATCCTGCGGATGATGCGCGAGGACCTGCACGTGGTGGTGGAGCGCGACCCCTCTGTACGGGGCGTGTTGGAAGCCGCCCTGCACCCCGCGCTCACCGCGCTGTGGACCCACCGCGTCGCCCACCGGCTGCACCGCCGCGGGCTGCGCATCACGGCGAAGGTGCTGTCGCGGTGGGCCCGCCGGGTGACGTCCACGGAAATCCACCCGGGCGCCGTGCTCGGCCGCCGGGTGTTCATCGACCACGGCGCCGCCGTCGTCATCGGCGAGACCTGCACCGTCGGCGACGACGTGACGATCTACCACCAGGTGACGCTGGGCGCCGTGGGCTGGTGGAGCGACAACGAACGGCCCGAGGGCGCACGCCGCCACCCGGTGGTGGGCAAGGGCGTCATCCTCGGCACCAACGCGACGGTCCTCGGCCCGGTGACCGTCGGAGACCACGCGGTCATCGGCGCGCAGGCGCTGGTGAACAAGGACGTGCCCGCGGGCGCCCGGGTGCTCGCGCCCACCGCCGTGGTCAAGCATGTCGGGCGCCGCCCCGAACTGATGGAGGACGTCTTCGCGACGATCGCCTCGGCCGGCTCCTGGTGACCCCGGCCGCCACCCGCCACCCCGCTCCCACCGCTGCCCCGCCCCCTGCCCGCGCCGCTGCCCCGACCCGGAGGACGAGACTCATGCAGACCGTCGAACACGAACGCACCTACGCCCCCACCACCCCCACCGCACTGGTCGTCGCCGACAGCATCGAGGACCTGGTCGGCTCGACTCCTTTGATACGGCTACGACTTGACGGCCAGGCCGCCGGCGCGCAGGTGCTGGCCAAGCTGGAGTCGGCGAACCCGATGTCCAGCAGCAAGGACCGGGCGGCCCTGGAGATGATGCGGGCCGCCGAGCAGCGCGGGCAGTTGGTGCCCGGCACCGGCACGGTGGTCGAGGCCACCTCCGGCAACACCGGCATCTCCCTCGCCGCCTTCGCCGCCTCCCGCGGCTACCACTGTGTGATCGTGCTGCCGGACAACGCGACCCCCGAACGGGTGCGGCTGCTCAAGGCGTTCGGCGCCGAGGTGGTCCAGACCCCGAGCGAGCGGGGCTACCCGGGCGCGATCGAGAAGGCGCAGGAGATCCACGCGGCCACGCCCGGCTCCTGGTTCCCCTGCCAGCACGAGAACCAGGACAACGTACGGGCCCATTACGAGACCACCGGACCCGAGATCCACGCCGCGGTGCACGCCACGGGCCGCCGCGTCGACACACTGGTGTGCACGGTCGGTACGGGCGGCACGCTCACCGGGATCGCCAAGTACCTGAAGGAGATGGACCCTTCGGTGCGGGTGATCGCGGTCGAGCCGGAGAAGTCCCCGGTGCTCTCGCGAGGCGTGGCGGGACAGCACCGTATCCCCGGTCTCAACGGCGGGTTCGTCGCGATCACCACCGATGTCTCGCTCATCGACGAGGTGTTCACCGTCTCCGACGAGGACGCCCTGGAGATGGCCCGCCATCTGGCGCGCAGCCAGGGGCTGTTCGTCGGGGTCTCCTCCGGCGCCGCCGCCTTCGCGAGCGCGGCGGTGGCGGCCAGGCCGGACCACGCGGGCAGCACCGTCGTCACCGTGCTGCCCGACACCGGCGAGCGCTACCTCAGCATGTGGGGGGCGTGACAGCGTGCGACGCCACAAGACAGGTGATCCGTCATGAGCCTGGCCGCTTTCCGCGCGTTCGGTGACGCCGTCAAGGTCCAGATAGGCGAGACCACCACCACCCGGTTCATCACACTCGCCGACACCACCGACGGCCGGCTCGGACTCTTCCACCATTCCATGCTGCCCGGTGCGACCGGCGCCGCCCCGCATTACCACACACGTATCTCCGAATCCTTCTACATCATTTCCGGCGAAGTGACACTGCACGACGGAAAAGGCTGGCGCACCGCGACGGCCGGGGATTTCCTGCACGTTCCTGAGAACGCCGTGCACGGATTCCGCAACGACAGTGACAAGACGGCGGAGATGCTCATCATCTTCACCCCTGCCGAGAACAGGGAGGAGTACTTCGAAGGGCTCGCCCGGCTGGTGGCGAACGGCAACAGGCCCACCAGGGAAGAAATGGTCGCGCTCATGGAGAAGTACGACCAGTTCGAGATCGACGAATCAGAAATCCACCACCACCACACATCATCGGGAGTGTAGGACCATGAATACTGCAAGCTGGGGACGATTCGGCCTGCTGGCCGCACTGTGGGGATGCAGCTTCGCCTTCATCAAGGTGTCGTTGGACTCCTTCGCACCTCTTCAACTGGTCTTCGGCCGCCTGCTCGTGGGCGCCCTCGTCGTCCTCGCCATCATCGCCGCCAAGCGCATCGCGCTGCCGAAGCGGAGCATGTGGGGACACATCGTGGTGGCGTCGGTGTTCGGCAACGTGATCCCGTTCACGCTGTTCGCCATCGGTGAGCAGCACACCACAGCGAGCACCGCCGGCGTGATCCAGGGCGCGACCCCGCTCGTCACCATGGGGCTCGCCACCTTCGCCATCGCCAGCGAGAAGCCGACGAGGCGCAAGGTCATCGGCCTGATCGCGGGCTTCATCGGCCTGATCGTCGTCGTCGGACCCTGGCGCTCCTCGGGCTTCGGCTCGCTCGGCGGCCAACTGGCCTGCGTGGGCGCCGCCGCAAGCTACGCGGTGGGTTTCGTGTACGTGCGCCGGTTCATCGCCCCGTACAAGATCCCCTCGCTCGCCGTGACCGCGGGGCAGTTGACCTCGGCGACCGTGATCACCGCGCTGATCACGTCCTTCACGACCGGCTGGAACCCGACCGGGGACGTCACCGTCAAGCCGCTGCTCGCCCTGCTGGTGCTCGGCGCGGCCTCGACCGGTATCGCCTTCGCCCTGATGAACCGGCTGATCGCGGACGTCGGTCCGACCACGGCCTCCGGCGTGAACTACCTGGTCCCGATCTTCTCCGTGATCGTCGGCGCGGTGGCGCTGGCCGAGCCGGTGAGCTGGAACGTGCCGGTGGGCGGCGCCGTCGTCATCGCCGCGCTAGCCCTGGCGGAGGGCCGTATCTCGACCCTCGTCGGACGGACCTCAAAGGCCCCGGCTGCCGCACCGGCCGCGGCGCCGGTGGCGTCAGCCGGCGTACCGCAGAAGGCCTGCCCGTAACCGCGGGGGCCTCAGCTCCCCGCCGCCCCCGCCTCCCCGCGCGTCCCCATTTCTCCACCCACCGCCACCCCCCACACACGGGCCGGGGCCGGCGCCGACACCCGCACACGGGTGTTCCGCGCCGGCCCCGGCCCGTGTCGTGCGTACGCCCGTATGTACGGGTCACGCGCCCGGGTCCTGCCCGCGCCCGTCGCCCCCCGTACCGCGCCCGTACCCGACGGGTCCCGTACCGACGGCACCCGGTCCGCACGCGTTCCCGTCTGCCTCCCCTGACCCACGAACGCGCAGTACCGGCGCGGGAGTCGACCGGGAACGCCCCGACGGAGTCTGTAGAAGCCAAAGCAGAGACGCCCCCGGCCACACAGGGAGTAGCCATCATCATGCAGACCTCCACCTTCCTGGGCACCGCCCGGATCATCCACCGGTCCGAGTTCGTCTTCGAGCCGGTGCTCGACCGGCCCGACGCCCTCACCACCCTCGCCACCCCGGTCAGTCCTGCCGCCGGCGCCACCCACGTCACCCTGCACGTCGTACGGATCGCCGCGGGCGAGTCCTTCACCCCCGAGGCGAGCGTCGCCGAGGAGAACACCGTCGTCGTCTTCGACGGTTCGGGCACCGCCCGCGTCGGCACCGAGACCCGCGCGGTCGGCCGCGCCGACGGCGTCTACGCACCCACCGGCCGTGTGCTCACCCTGAGCGCCGACAACGAGGGCCTGACCGCATACGTGTGGCGGGCACCGCTGGCCGAGGGACGCGTCCTGGGCTCCGACCCCGCGCTGTTCTCCTCCCTGTGGAACGAGACCACCCGGCTGCAGGGCTTCGCCGGAGCCGGGAAGGGCGACGGCGAGACGGAGTTGGCGGCGATGAACTTCGTCTTCTGGCCGGGGACCGGTAGCTGCCAGCTCTGCCTGCACTGCGGCATCCAGCAGCCGGGCCAGACCTTCAACGTCCACCTGCACCCGGACAGCGACGAGGCGTTCATCGCCTTCGAGGGAATCGGTCAGATGTACCTCGGCGACCACTGGGTCGACGTCGAAGCGGGCGACGTGCTGTACGCGTCCGCCGGCGTCCTGCACGGCGCGCGCAACCCGTACACCGGCCCCGACGCACGGCGCTTCGTCACGTGCGGCGGACCCACCCCCTACGACCCGGCGCTCTACGCCGCCGCGGGCGTCTCCTCCGAGGTCAGGTAACCGCCATGTGCCGCATATACGGATCCTTCAACACCCACTCCAGCGACGAGGAACTGAACTCCGTCGCCACGCTGCTGCACCACGGCGGCCCGGACGCCCAGTCCTTCACCCGCGAGCCCGGCTGGGCACTGGGCAACAACCGCCTCTCGATCATGGACCCCGAGGGCGGGGCGCAGCCCTACCACCACGGCCGGATCACCGTCGTCTTCAACGGTGAGATCTACAACCACGAGGAGCTGCGCGCCAGGCTCGCCCGGCGCGGCTTCCACTTCGCCGACCGCTGCGACGGCTCGATCCTGCCGGCCCTGTACCTCACGTACGGCGACCGGTTCACCGAGCAGTTGGACGGCATGTACTCGGTCGCCGTGCTCGACCTGCGGACGAGCCCCCGCCTGGTGCTGGCCACGGACGACTCCGGCATGAAGCCGCTCTACTACAGTTGGGACGCGCCCAGCGGCCGTCTCCACTTCGCCTCCGAGATCCCCGCGCTGCTGGGCTTCAGCGAAGTGACCGCGGACGAGGACGAGTTCGGGCTCGACAGCTACCTCACCTCCAAGACGCCGTTCGGCGACCGCACCATGTTCCGCGGCATCAACGTGCTGCCCCCGGCCGCCACTGCGGTCGTCGGCCGCCACGAGCCGCTGCGGATCACCACCCGCCCGATGGGCTACACCGGCGGTCCCGGCCTCGATGTGTCGCGCACCCTGCGCGACGCGGGCAGCGACCTGGGCTCACTGCTCGCCCACGAGGTCTCCCGGCTGCTGATCGCGGACGCCCCGGTCGCCGCCATCACCTCGGGCGGACTCGACTCCAGCCTGGTCACCGCGCTCGCCGCCCGCGCCGTGAGCGCCATGTCCGGACCGAGCGCACTGCACACCTTCAACATCGCCTACACCGGCAACTGGCCAGGTGACGAACGGGCGTTCGCGGCCGAGGTCGCCGCAGCAGTCGGGACCACGCACCACCAGGTCGAGGTCGACCCCGCGACCTTCCCCGAGCTGCTCTCGGACGTCGTCTGGCACCTGGGACAGCCCAACGCCGACCCCATCACGCTCAGCACCTTCTCCCTGTTCCGCGCCGTGCGCGACGCCGGGTTCAAGGTCGCGCTCACCGGCGACGCCGCCGACGAACTCTTCGGCGGGTACTCGCGGATGCAGGCGGCCGTGGAAGCCAACGAGTGCTCCGACTGGGCCCAGACGTACCTCGACCACCTCGCCGCCGTGCCCCGCTCCCTGCGCGAGCGGCTCTACACCAGCGACTACGCCGCCGGCGTCCGCGCGCACGGCCCCGGGCTGCCCTCCGGGCTCACCGAGACCCTCGCGCACGGCGAGGGCACCCGGCTCCAGCGCATCTGCGCCATCGAGCAGCAGTACCGGCTGCCCTCGTACCACCTGCGGCGCGTCGACCACCTGTCGATGGCCAGCTCGGTGGAGGCCAGGCTCCCCTTCTGCCAGCCCGCCGTCGTGCGGTACGCCGCGACCCTGCCCGACTGGCACCGCATCATGCCGGGCGGCGGTGTCAAGCGCGCGCTCTACCGGGCCGCCGAGGGGCTCGTCCCCAGCAGCGTCCTCAACCGCCCCAAGCAGCCCTTCACCCTGCCCATCACCGCCATGCTCACCCCCGGGCAGCGGCTGTGGAGCATGGCCCGCGACGTCCTCTCGCCCGCCACGCTGCGGGCCGACGGCCGGATCAGGCCCGACACCGTGGAATCCCTCTTCGCCGAGCAGGCCGAGCGGCCGAGCGACAGCGGCTCCCTCGCCCTGTGGTCCCTGATGTCCCATCAGATGTGGCGCCGGCAGTTCTTCACCCCGACGTCCGTACGCGGGCTCGCATCGCAGTCGACACCCGTCCTTCTGGAGGCCGCCGTATGATCGCCACCTTCGCCAGGTCGCACGGAGCCCCGTGCCCCACCGTCGTACTCGACGGCCGCACGCTGCCCGAAGCGGATCCCGAGCTCCTCGACGCACTGGCCGGACTGCGCTCCGACATGAGCGAGCACGGCGCCGGCGACATCCTCAAGAACGCCATCATCTGGCCTTCCAAACATCCGCTCTTCGACCTCGACTACCGCTTCGTGCAGTCCCTGCCGCGCGACTTCGACAGCTTCGACCTGCGCGGTTCCTGCGGCCACTCGATCCTGGCCGCGGTGGAGGTGGCCGCGAGGACCGGCATGATCCAGCCGCTCATCCCCGGCTGCCGGGTCCGGGTCAACGTACTCAACAACGGCGACAACGTGGTCTGCGAGACCGAGGAGACCTCCGACGGCGGCACCCGCTTCACCGCGCACTTCCTGTGCTCCCCGCCCCGCCCGATCGCCGAGCTGCTGACCACCGGCGAACCCGTCTCCCTCATCCCGTTCGAGGGCGGGACCGTGCCGGTGTCGCTGGTCACCATGGGCAACTCGTACATCTTCGTGTCCGGCGCCGAGTTGGGCGTGACCGGCACCGAGGAACTGTTCACCGACGACCCCGACCTCTTCGACCGGATGCTCGGGCTGCGCCTCGCGGTGTGCGAGGAGTACGGCTGGGACCCCTCGGGGGCCTTCCCGAAGATCGCCGCGCTGCTGCCGGAGAGCGACGGTGTCCTCGCCGTACGGGCCATCTCGGTGCCCTCGTGGCACCCGACCGTCGCGATGACCGGGGCCACCTGCCTCGCCACCGCTGTCGGCATCGAGGGCACCGTGCCCTGGGCGCTGGCCGCCGAGGCCGGCCACCAGGAGGGCCTCCTGTCACTGCGTACCGCCGGCGGCCCGATGCGGGTCTCCGCCTACGTCACCGGGGAGGGCGACGGCCGACGGCTGGCCTGGGTCTCGGTGGCCGAGAAGCAGGTCGACTACCGCGGCAAGCTCCCGCTGCCGCACCAGTCCGTCAGTACCTCCGCCGCTCTCTCCACCTCAGCCGCTCTCAGCACCTCCGCCGCCGTCTCCACCTCCGCCGCTCTCTCCGAGGAGTCCTCATGGCTTCCGCTGACAGCCTGACGCGCACGCGCCAGGACCTCGATCTCACGCTGCCCGACGACCTGACGGCCGTCGCCACCCTCGACCCCGCCGTCCGCGACCGCCTCGCGGCCTGCGCCGAGGCCGCCGACCGCAGCGGCGAACCGGACCGCGACGCCGTCGCCGTCATGCGGGACAGCCGGCTGCTCGGGCTCGCCGTACCGTACGAGTACGGAGGGGCGGGAGGCGACGCCGTATCGCTCAACGCGTACATCGAACAGGTCGCAGCGGCCAACGCGTCCGCCGCCATCATGCTCTTCCAGCACTACGCGGTGAGCAGCCGCATCGTCGAGTACGGCACCCCGGAACAGCGCCGCGAACTGCTGCCGAAACTGGCGGCCGGCGAGTGGCTCGCCGCCTCGGCCTGGAGTGAGACCGGCGCGGGGGCCGACAAGAAGAAGCTGTCCACCACGGCGCGCCGGACGCCCGACGGCGGCTGGCTGCTGGACGGCGCCAAGTCCTTCACCACCAGCGCCGGACTCGCCAACATCTATCTGGTGCTCGCCCAGAGCGACGAACTCGACCCGGCGGCCGGGGACACCGGCTACGGCGCGGCGGGCCAGACGTTCTTCCTCGTCCGGGGCGACAACCCCGGGCTGCTGCCCGACACCTCGATGCGGCTGGCCGGCATGCGCGGCTCGGCCACCGGCTTCGTCTCCGTACGGGACTGCCTGGTCCCCGACACCGCCCGGCTGGGCGAGCAGGGCATCGCCGCCTCGATCATCGCGGGGGTACGGGAGAGCGGCGCCACCCTCGGCGCGGTCGCCGTCGGTGTCGCGCAGGCGGCGCTCGACGCCGCACACCAGCACGCCCAGCGGCGCGGGCTCCTCGGCCACCAGGCCGTACGCCACCGCCTGGTCGACCTCGGCACCCAGGTCGAGGCCGCGCGCGGGCTTGTGGAGCGCGCCGGCCGGCGCAGCTCCGCCGACCCGGGCATGACGACGCTGCACTCCAAGCTCTTCGCCGCCTCCGCCGCCGACCACATCATCGCCGACATCGAGCGGATGCTCGGCTCGGCGGGGTACGTCGAATCGCACGCGATCAACCGGTACGGCCGCGACGCACGCGCCGTGGCTCTGATGGGACCGACCAACGACCTCTGCAAGGAACTGGTGAGCCTGCCGTGGAACCGCTGACATCCCAGCACGCCGACCTCGTTGTCGAGGGCGGCCGACTGATCACACCCACCGGCGTGCACGACGGCGCCGTCGTCATCCGCAACGGCCGCATCGACGCCCTCCTCGACGCCGGAGCCCCGCTGCCCGACGGGCCCCGGCTGAGCGCCCACGGCCGCTACGTACTGCCCGGTCTGATCGACTCGCACGTGCACTTCCGCACTCCTGGCATGGAGTACAAGGAGACCTGGGAGCACGGCAGCCGCGCCGCCCTCGCCGGCGGGGTGACCAGCGTGATCGACATGCCCAACACCCGCCCGCCGTCGCTGGACGCGCGGTCCGTACAGGACAAGGCCGCGCTGATCACCGGGCACTCGCGGGTCGACTACCGCTTCCACATGGGCGCCGACCCCGACCACCCCGAGGTCCTCGCCGACCTCGACCCGGACATCGCGACCTCCGCCAAGATCTTCATGGCCGGGCACCACACCGCACCCGTGGTGTTCCGCGAGGCGCACCAGTTGGAGGCGGCCTTCGCCGCAGCCGCGCACGGCGGCATCCGGCTCGTGCTGCACGCCGAGGACCAGCATGTGTTCGACCTGCTCGACGCGGGACACGACGAGCCGGGCTCGTACGGCGAGTACGAGCCGCACCGCCCGCGCACCGGCGGCATCGTGGCGGTGGCCAACGTGGTCCAGTTGGTACGCCGATTCGGCACGAAGACGCATGTGCTGCACGTGTCCTCGGCCGAGGAGACAGACCTGCTGGTGGCCGCCGCAGCCGAGGGGCTGCCCATCAGCTTCGAAGTCACCGGGCACCACCTGTCCTTCACGGACGCCGACACCGCGGCCCGCGGCCCGCGCACCCGGCTGTCGCCCGCCATCCGAGGCACCCGCGACCAGGACCGCCTGTGGCGGGCCGTGCTCGAAGGGGAGGCGTCCACCCTCGGCAGCGACCACGCGCCGCACACCGTCGAGGAGAAGAACCGGCCCCCCTCCGACGCCCCGCCAGGGCTGCCCGGGGTGCAGGAGCTGGCCACCGCCGTCTGGACGGGCATGCTCGCGCGCGGCGTCCGGCCCGACGACGCCGCCGCGCACCTGGCCCGGCTGATGGGCGAGGGCCCGGCCCGGCTCTTCCAACTGCCGGGCAAGGGACGCCTGGTGGTCGGCGCCGACGCCGATCTGGCGCTGCTCGACCCGGCCCGGCGCTGGCAGTTCTCGGCGAACCACGTCGAGTCGCTGTGCGGCTGGTCCGCGTACGAGGGCTGGACGTTCACCGGCAGGTTCACGACCGTGGTCACCTCGGGCCGGGTGGCCTGGGACCTGCACGAGGGAGTGTCCGGCGAACCCACGGGCCGCTGGCTGCCGGCGGCGATACCCCCGAGCCCGGTCCCCGTCGCCCCGCTCGCCTCACCCGGACGGATGGAGGTGACCCGATGAGTTCCGCACTGCTCAGCTCGACGGCCACAGTCAGTGCCGACGACGTACCGGCGGCGGAGTTCCGCGCGGCGATGGCCACGCTGGCGGCCCCGGTGACGGTCGTGACCTGCTACGACGACCAGGGCGTCGCCCGCGGTCTGACCGCGAGCGCGGTCTCCTCACTCTCCATGGACCCGCCGCTGTTCCTGGTCTGCCTCGACCGAGGCTGCCGTACGCACGACGCCCTGACCAGCGCCGCGTCGTTCTGCGTCAACCTGATGGGGCCGGGGAACGAGGGCCTGGCACTACAGTTCGCGGGCCCCACGGAACAGCGCTTCTCCGGCGTGGAGCTGACCCAGGGACCGCTGCCGGAGGGCTGGTCCGCACCTTCCCTGGCCGACTCGGCGCTACGCCTCACGTGCCTGCGGCACGAGGTGGTGGACGGCGGCGACCACACGATCCTGATCGGCCGGGTCATCGCGATCGACACCGAGGCCCGCCCCGCCGGGGGCCTGCTGTGGCACGAACGGAACTTCGCCCACGCCCGCCCGGCACGGCCCTAGCGGAGGGGGAGAGAAAGACGGAGCCAGATACCGGATGTTGCGCCTCCTCACCACGGTGAGGAGGCGCAACGGCGTTCCGGCCCCGGTGGACGCGCGCCCCAGCCGGCCCGCGAAGCGGGCCCCAGGACACGCCACCGACACGCGGACACGCCGCGGCGGCCGGGGCTCGTCGTACGCAGCGCGGGGTCGCCCTCCGTAACGGTCCTGCGGCCGGGCCGCCTCCGTCGGGGAGCCGTCCCTGGCCTCGCGCTGCAGATGATCGACGCTCAGGGGTTGTCGTGCAGTAAGCGATTACTAGATGATTGCGATTGTTCGTCGAACGCCTGTCATCCGTATGTAGCAAGCGATTGCTATAAGGTGCCGTTCGTTCGCCGACCGTCCGGCCGCAGACGACCGCCGCCCCGGGAGGAGGGGGCTTGAGCGCTTCGCGGAAGTCTCGGCCCGCGGCCCGCTGGTCCCGTTCCGTCGCTGGTTCCGTCCTGTCACTGATCCCATCAAGGGGTGACTCATGCACCGAAGAATCCTGTCCGGTCTTTGTGGCGTCGCACTGCTCACAGCCGGCGCCCTGTCCGTCCTCCCTCGCAATGACATCGGCCCGGACAGTGTGGTGGCGCATGCCGAGCCGGTCGCCGCGGTCGGTGCCGATGTGGCTGCCGCGGCCGGTGCCACGACCCCCTTCGTGACGGTCGAGGCCGAATCCGGGAAGCTCAGCGGTGCCGCCCGGGTGCGTTCCATCAGCCCCGGAGCGCCGAAGCAGACCGCCGCGTCGCTGGAGATCGAAGCGTCGGGGTACGCGCTGGTCGAACTGAAGAACAACGCCGATTCGGTGACGATCCCGAACGCCACCGGAAAGCCGGCCAACACTCTTGTGGTCCGCGCCTCGATTCCGGACGCACCGAAAGGTGGCGGTATCGACGCGTCGTTGAACCTGTATGTGGACGGAAAGTTCCGACAGGCGATCACGCTGAGTTCGCGTCAGGCGTGGAACTACCGTATGGCGACCACCAATCCGGACGATCCCAACGCCGGTGGGATGCCCTACCGCTTCTACAACGAGTTCCCCGTCTGGGTCACAGGCGCTCCCATCGCACCGAACAGCACCATCAAACTCCAGAAGGACGCGGCCAATACGGCCGCCGTCTACGATGTCGATTCCGTTGACCTGGAGAATGTCGGTCCCGCGCTGGCCCAGCCGGCCAACTCGCTCTCCGTCGTCAGCTACGGCGCCGATCCGAATTTCGTGAAGGATTCGACCGTCGCCATCCAGAACACCGTGAACGCCGCCAAGCAGCAGGGGAAGTCGGTGTGGATTCCCAAGGGCAAGTATCTGACGAACAGTGTGGCGCCCACTCCGCTCGACTTCGGCGGAGCGAAGGTGCAAGGCGCCGGAATGTGGTACTCGACCATTTACCGCAAGGTTCCTCTTCCCACCCCCAAGGGGTGGCGTTCGCAGGTCATGGTGGGTTCGGGTTCCGATCTGTCGGACTTCCAGATCGACGCCAATGCCATCTGGCGGGGATTCGCCGGGGACGGCGGTTCGGACTACGGAGTCAGCGCGAGCGGTGCCGGCGGCTGGCACATCAACCGGCTCTGGACGCGGCACACCGACGCCAACTGGCTGTCGGGCAGCAACGGTCTGGTCGAGAACAGCCGTACCGCGGACTCCTACGGTGACGGTTTCAACGCCAACAACAGCAATGCGCCGAGCCCCGACAAGCTCGGCCACAACATCACGATCAGGAACAACTTCGCCCGGAACACCGGGGACGACTCCTTCGCGACGTACTCGGACGCGGGCGCCGACGGTACCAACGGTGAGGTCGTCGGTACGAAGATCCTCAACAACACGGCGGTCGCGCCCTGGTGGGCCAACGGCATTCGGGTCGCCGGTGGCAAGGACATCGAGGTGCGGAACAATCTGGTGAACAGCGTGTCATCGGACAGCGCCATGGAACTCAGCGTCTTCGGCGATTCGGGACGCCCCCTAGAGTCCGCCACGGTCACCGGAAACGTTCTGCGGGGTGGCGGCGGCTGGAACGGTATCCGGCAAGGTGTGCATATCGGCTCTCCGTCCAACACCTCGCAGTTCCCGAGCGCCTACTCGAACGTAACTTTGAGCGACAACCTCATCACCGGATCGCTCACCGCAGGCCTCGTCATCGGTCCGAAGAACGTCAAGGCGACGGTTACGAACAACACGGTCGATCACCCGGCGAAGCAGGGAATCTGGGTCAATGCCGGAGTCACCGGCACCGGGGCCTTCACCGGTAACAAGGTGCAGAATCTCCTGCCGGGTCAGGTAGCGAACCAGAACGACTCACCGAACACGTTCAAGATCACCCCTTGAGGTTTTCGAGTCGGTGATGCATGCGGATGGTGCGGATGGTGATGCCGGGATGAACTAATCAGGCACCGTCCATTCGCTGCCGCAGTCCTTGGTGGATTTGACGACGAAGCCACCAAGGACTGCGGCTCCGTGCTTTCCGGGGGCGTCGTGGTCCATCCAGGGCGTCCTTCCAGGGCGATATAATTGAAGAATGGGAGAGTCGGATCCTGGTTCAGTGAGTGCCGAGATGGGGCCACCGATGGGTGGTGTCCCAGGGCAGGCGTTGCGGGATCTCGAACTGCTTTCGAGCGCCATCTCGATCGGCTCGTCATTGGATGTCGGCGTTACGGCGCGCCATCTCGCCGACCTCGTGGTCCCGAGGCTGGGAGATCTCTCGATCGTAAGCCTGGCCAGGGAAATCAGTGACGGGGAGGAGCCTCCGGAACGGACCGGAGGCGGCGAATTGCACCTGCGTCGCATTGCCCTGGCGCCGGCGGACCACGAGTGGCCGGAGGGGTTCCTGGTGGTCGGCGACGACACCCCGCCGCAGCCGGACAAGGCGCTGATAAGGAAATTTCAGGCCGGGGAGAGCTTCGCGCTCACCGGCCGCTCCCGGATCACCGCAGTGGAGAACGACGACCCGGCCCTCGTCAGGGCCGTGGTGCCGGTCGCGGGGGACGACGAAGAGCTCTCCGTGATGATCGTCCCGCTGGTCACGGAGAGGGGCCGCGACGCGCACGCTGCGCCGGGTCTGCTGTTGGGCGTGGTCGAGGTGTGGCGCAAGGAGCCCTTCACGGACGCCGACGTGCAAGTGGTCGAATGGCTCTCGACGTATGCCGCGGTGAGCATCGACAACGCCCGTCGCTACACGCGCGAGCACCGTACGGCCCTCACGCTCCAGGAGAGTCTGCTGCCGCGTGCGCGGGCCACGGTGGCCGCCGGGGAGACGGCGGGGGTCTATGTGCCGGCCGGGGCCGGGGGCGGCGGACTGAGCGGGGACTGGTTCGACGTCATTCCGCTGTCGTCCGCCCGGGTGGCGCTGGTGGTGGGCGATGTCGTCGGCCGCGGCGTGCGCGCCGTCGCCACCATGGGCCGGATGCGTACGGCGGTCCGTACCCTCGCCGACCTCGATTTCCCGCCCGACGAGCTGCTCACCCACCTCGATGACCTGGTCATACAGCTCGCGGAAGGCGACGAACCGGGTCGCGGGGACGTCTCCGGGTGTACGTGTGTCTACGCGGTGGTCGATCCCATCGCCCGCCGCGGCGCGGTGGCCAGTGCGGGGCATCCACCGCCCGCGCTCGTCAGGACCGACGGCACCACGGAATACATTCCTCTCGTACCGGGGCCCTTGCTGGGCGTCGGCGGCCTGACATTCGAGGTCGCCGAGTTCGATCTGCGGGACGGTGACGTGCTCGCGCTCTACACCAACGGCCTGATCGAACACCAGTGGAGCGACATGGGCCTGGGAATGGACACCCTCCGTGAACGGCTGACGGCGGTCTGTCCCACCAGCGGTGATCTGCACGCGGCCGCGTCGAGCCTGGTCGAGGGGATCCCGGCGAACAGCCTGGTCGACGACATCGCTCTCCTGCTCGCGCGGGTGCGCGGGGTGCCCGACGAGGACACCGTGTCGTGGAAGATCCCGGCCGATCCGGCGATGGTCGCCGACAGTCGCGAGAGGGCCGCCGACAGGGTCAGCGCATGGGGCCTGGACGACCTCGCGTACACCACCGAGATGGTGGTCAGCGAACTGGTCACCAACGCCATCCGGTACGGCGGCGGCGACGCGACGCTGCGCCTGATTCGCGGGAGGGACCGGCTGATATGCGAGGTCTCCGACCCGTCCAACACCGCTCCCCACCTCAAGCGCGCGAGGGAGGCGGACGAAGGCGGCCGTGGCCTGTTCATCACCGCGCGGCTTGTCACGCGCTGGGGCGTCCGGTACACGCCGGCGGGCAAGACCATCTGGACGGAGCAGCGCCTGCAGCGGGATGGGCGGGATGGGCGGGATGCCGGATGAGCGGAACCGCCGGGCCGGCTTTCAGCGGCTCCGTGGTGGGGTGAGCGCGTCCAGGTCGAGGCCGATCTTGAAGGGCAGCGGACGCTTGAGCGAGCCCCGGAAGATACCGGCGGGGGCGTAGGCGCTGGTCGATTCGTCCAATTCGTAGACGTGGACCACGGGCCTCTCGTCCTCGTCCTCGACGCGCCAGTAGTGGGGGATACCGGCCTCGGCGTACTTGCGGAGCTTTACGGTGCGGTCCCGGTGGGCGGATTCGGGGGAGACGACCTCGACGACAAGCTGAACGTCTTCCGGCGCGAACCAGGTGCGGTCGGCGGAGTAGGCGGCGGTCGTCACCAGGAGATCCGGCTCCGGGCGGTTGCGGGCGTCGAGGCGTACGGTCATCTCCCGCTCGACCTCGAAGCCGGCGGGCGCGCCGGCCATCAGCGCGGTGGTCAGGCCCGTGACAAGGCGGCCATGCCAAGACCGCTGGGGCGACATCATGAAGACGAGGGCTCCGTCGATCAACTCGGTGTGGCGGGGTGCCTCGGGGAGGCGGTCCAGGTCCTCCGCGAACCAGCCTTCCGCGCGTGGCGGGCGCATCCAGTCGGGCAGTGCGGTCATGGTGCAACCGTAGCGATTCCGGGGAGCGGGGGCCATCGCGAAGAGTTGCCGTGAGGCGGTCGCGCGGCCCTGCGCCTGGGAAGTGCGAGGGGGAACATCTCGGAAACGTGCACGGCATCGCCCGGCCGCGCGTAACTGAGCGGCTCGGTGAACTTCGGGCTTCGGGCGCCGGAGCGGGTGGCGGCGGCTGGAGGTTCTGACGGCCGGTCGACTGCTGGTCGGTCCGGCGGCGCGTACGGACGGCGCCGGCCACGCGGCGTTCGCGCGCGGCGGTGAGCCCCGGGCCCCTGGGCCTGTCCCCACCTCCGATCCGGACGGTAGCCCCATTACGCCGCCCCGCACGCGCCGGAAACCATGGGGGCGGCGCAGGACGACGCGACGTCAGCCCGAGTACGACGCGCGGCGCCGGACCATGACGGCACTCACCACCGAGGACGCACACATGACCCCATACCGGCGCGCGTTGGGCGGCCTACTGGCACTGGTCGCGGTGGCCGGCGGCACGGCGGGCGCCCGTACTGACGACACTTCGGCGCGGCAGAACGGCGCGCAGGTCACCACCGCGTACGTCATCACCGACCACCCCCAACTCCGCTCGCTCCTGCACCGGTTGACGACGGAGGACGGCGGCCCCGGTGCGCTCGTCGCGCTTCAGGGCCGGCCCGGCGGCACGGTGCTGACCAGCGGTGTCGCGGACGTGCGGAGCCACGCGCCGATGCGCGGGGACAGCCGGTTCCGGATCGGCAGCATGACCAAGCCGTTCGTGGCGACCGTCGTGCTCCAACTGGTGGGCGAGGGCCGCGTGGCGCTCGACGCGCCGGTGGAGCGCTACCTGCCCGGCGTCGTCCGCGGCCACGGCAACGACGGACGGAGGATTACGGCCCGTCAGCTCCTCCAGCACACCAGCGGCATCCCCGACTACCTCACCTACCTCAGCCTGGAGGACGTCCTCAACGACCCGCTGGCGCACCACGACACCGGCGACCTCGTGAAACTGGCGCTCGCCCACCCTCCGACCTTCGAGCCCGGCACCGACTGGAGCTACTCCAACACGGGCTACCTGCTGGCCGGCATGATCATTGAGCGGGTGACCGGCCACTCGTACGGCCAGGAGATTCGCCAACGCGTCATCAAGCCGCTCGGCCTGCGTCAGACGTCCGTCCCGGGCGACGGCTCGGAGATCCGCGGGCCGCACCCGCGCGGCTACGCCCGGCC
This sequence comes from Streptomyces sp. 150FB, assembly GCF_000818195.1. Lineage (GTDB taxonomy): Bacteria > Actinomycetota > Actinomycetes > Streptomycetales > Streptomycetaceae > Streptomyces. The sequence goes on from NZ_JTHL01000001.1 coordinate 6,211,501, forward strand.
GGGCGAGGACGTGCCGCTCAAGGACCTCACCGGGCTGAACCCCACGGTCGCGGGCGCGAGCGGCTCCATGATCTCCAGCGGCGCCGACTTCAACCGCTTCCTCGGCGCACTCGTCGGCGGCAAGCTGCTCCGCCCCGCCGAGCTCCACCAGATGATGAGCACCCGTCCGACCGGCAACCCGGACGGCGGGGCCTACGGCCTCGGCCTGGAGAGCCACCTCCTGCCCTGCGGCGACCTCGCCTGGGGGCACGACGGCGGCATCCTCGGCTACCAGACGACGGGCGCCGCCACGGTCGACGGCAAGCAGGCCACGGTCATGGTGAACGTCTACCCGGGCGAAACGGAAGCCCAGGACGACGACATGACGTCCGCCGTCCGGGCGGCACTCTGCGAGGGCCGCTCTTCGAGTGCGCACTAGGCCCGGTTTCCCGGCTCCGGACGGTTACGGGCGTCGACAGGCAGGGGCCAGCACGGGAGGCGGGAGCTACTCGTCCAGGCGTCGGCTGATGAACTCTCGCGTCCGCAGCGCCCGGGAATCGTCGAACGCGCCCAGAAGCACCAGTGCTTCGGCCCAGTGACCACGGGCCGCTTCCGGGGCATCGGCGATCAGAGCGTCCGCCAGACCGGCGAGGTCGAGGGCGTGATTCCAGGCGTCGCCCAATTCCCGGTGGACGGCTGCTGCCTCGCGGTGGAAGGAGGCGGCCTCCTCCGGGCGGTCGAGGCGCAGACAGGTCTCCCCGGTACCCCGCCAGGCGAGTGCCTCCCTGCTCCGGTCGCCCAGGCGGCGATGGAGCATGGCGGAACGCTGGTACGACGTCAGCGCGGCGGCGTACTGTCCCGCGGCCTGCCGGCAGTTGCCCAGGGTAAGGAGCCAGTAGCCCTCCAGGCGGTGGTGACGCAGGCGGAGAGCGATGTCCACCGCGTCCTGGGCTTCCTGGAGCGCCGTGTCGAGGTCGCCCTGTTCCCGGTGGAGTTCGGCCATCTCCCGCAGGACGCCGCCCTCGCTGCGTTCGTTTCCCGCCGACCGGTGCATGGCCAGGGCCCGTTCGGCGGCCTCGTACGCCGCCGGAAGGCGCCCGCAGTCCAAGAGGGTGGTGGCGAGATTGGAGAGGGCGACGGCCTGTCCCCGGGTATTGCCCTCGTCCAGGAAGATGCCCGCAGCCTCTTCGAAGAGTTCTGCCGCGGCGTCGAGCCGGCGGGTCCGCAGATGGATCAGCCCGACGAGGTTGAGCGCGTCCGCCTCGTCATGCCGATTTCCCAGGGACCGGGAGATGTCGAGCGCCTGGCGAAGACAGTCCAGAGCGTCGTCCAAGCGGTTCGCGCTCCGGTAGGCCATGCCCAGGCAGAGCAGCAGGAATGCCTGGGCCCGTCGGTCGTCCGACCGCGCGGCGGCCGCCAGTCCGGCCCTGCCTGTGTCGAGCCAGTCGGCGAGAGAGGCGGAAGGCGGCAGCGCGTTCCACAGGACGGCGGCGAGCTGCCAGGTGAGCTGGTCGAGTCCGGCTGCCGCCGCTGCTCCGGCAGCGTGCCGGAGGTTGGTGTACTCGCGCTCCGACCAGTCGACGGCACCGTCGTAATCGGCGAAATCCATGGGCCCCGCCCCTGGTGCGGGCTCGGCCAGCGGGATGTGTTCCTCGTCCGGTTCGATCCAGGTCGCTGCCGAGTCGGCGGTGTGCAGGTACCAGTCCAGGACCCGGCGCAGCGCCGCATCCCGCTGCTGGGGTGGCTCCTCCCGTATTGCCTGGTCGGCGGCGTAGGCACGGAGGAGGTCGTGGAACTGGTAGCGGTCCGGAGCGGTCTGCTCCAGCAGGTGCGCGCCGACGAGGTCGTCCAGAAGCTGTCGGGCGCGACCGACGCCGAGATCGGCGAGCGCGGCCGCGGCGCGCAGAGCGAACTCGGGGCCCGGGTGCAGACCGAGCAGACAGAAAAGGTGGGCGGCGGGCGGGGACAGCGCCCGGTAGGACCACGTGAAAACCGTACGGACCGCATCGGCCTCGTCGTCGTCCCCCGTACTGAGAGCGTCCCAGAGGGCGGACTCGTCGCGCAGGTCGGCGATCAGGTCGTCGAGCCGTAAGTGTGGATGGCTGGCGGCGCGTTCCGCCGCGATACGGAGAGCCAGCGGAAGACGAGCGCAGAGCTGGGCGAGTTCCCGCAGGGCGCTCTCGTCGTCCTCGGGCCGAAACCCACGGGTGACGGCCCGCAGCAGGGCGACCGCCTCCGGCTCGTGGAGCGTGCCGAGGGTCAGTCGCCGTGCCCCGTCCCGGACCGCCAGGCTGGACAGACGGCTGCGGCTGGTGACAACGACCAGGCTGCCGCCGCTGCCGGGCAGCAGCGGTCGCACCTGGCCGACCGTTGCCGCGTTGTCCAGGAGGATCAGCACGCGGCGGTCGGCCAGCAGCGAGCGGTAGAGCGCGGCGGCGTCGTCGACGTCCTGAGGGATGTCGGCGGCGGACGCCCCCAGTGCCCGGAGGAATCCGCGGAGTGCCTGTCGCGCGGTGACGGGTTCGCCCGGGTCGTAGCCACGCAGATTGACGTAGAGCTGGCCGTCCGGGAACTCGTCCTGGACCTGATGGGACCAGCGCAGCGCCAGGGAGGTCTTCCCGGCGCCCGCCGTACCCGCGATCACACAGAGGCATACGACGAGTCGGCCGCCGCCCCGGCCGGGCAGAACGGCATTCAACTGGCACAGTTCGTCCGTACGGTTGACGAAGACCTGTATGTCGGCGGGTAGCTGTCGCGGAGTGGGGCCCGACGTGCCGTGCCCGGCCGCTTCGGCGTGATGGAAGTGGATGCCACCCGATACGCTGCCCGCCTGCACGACGTCACGGGACGTTCCCGACAGGTCGTTGGCCGAGTTCCTCGGGTGCGCGTCGTCTCTTCTCGGCTCGCTCATCGTTTGCTCCGGTCCTACGGTCCTGTTACACGGGCGGGGCGAGAGGCGCGACGGCGCGTTCGAAGTAGGCCGCCAGGTCCTCCGCCGCTCCGTAGAGCGCCTTCAGATACGCCGTCCACGAACCGACGAAGGCAGGATCGGTGTAATGGACCGCTCCGTCCGGCGCTCCTGCCTCCGTGTACAGAACGCGGAAGAGGGTGGTCCCGCCGAGGACCGTCACCTCGGGGAGAGGTCCGACAGACTCCGAGGAAGCGACCGCCTCCGCGTTGAGAACGCGCACCTTCTCGCCTCCGAACCGCACGCGGTGCCAGTGCGAGTGCAACTCCCATTGCAGATAGGGGGTCAGCGGTTCCTCGACCACCCGGATCCGGTGGAAGGTCACGCCCTGGTTCTCGTCGTCCGCGGCCTCGGCGAGCAGGGCGTCGCGCCGTGCGTCGAGATGGCGGAGCGCCTCCGGCCAGTCGCCTCGCCTTAACGCGTCACGGCTGGCGTTGTCCTTCTCCTCGAAGTGCTGTTCGCGTTCGAGTTTCCAGGAGTGGACGTCGCGCATGGCCGCGTAGCGCTGTCCGAAGTCCTCGCCGTATTCCGGTCGGGAGAGGATGCCGCCCTGGTCGACGGGGAGTTCGGGGGCCCGGAGATCAAGCATCAGGGATGTCCACCTTGGCGGCGCTCAGCCTTGTCCCCGGAGTTACCCAGCTCTTGTGCGGACTTGCCGAGCCGCCGCACGAGCAACGCGGACGGATCGGCTTCCCAGGCACGGGACATACCCACCTCCAGGGCGCTACGGAACGTCGCCACCAGACTACGGGGGTACGGTCCGGGGCCGCCTCGTTTTCCCGGTCGCCGGGGCGGGGTGTGCCCCTCGCCCGGGGGTTACCCCGCCGCCAGGCCCGTCTTCATGCCCGCGCCGCACAGTGGTACGACCAGTGAGCGGTCCGTCCAGTCGTTCACCGCCGCCCAGCAGGCGACGCCCGTCGACTCGACGAAGAGTCCCCTGGCCGCCAGATCCCGCTGGGCCGCCCGCAGTTGGTCCTCCGTCACCGTCAGGAACGTGCCGCCCGAGTCGCGTACGGCGCTCAGGATCTGGCGGGCGCGCGGTGGGTTCGGGATGGCGATGCCCTCGGCGAGTGTCGGGGCGGAGGCCGTGGCGGTCGCGGCAGTCGGGCCCAGGTCGTCGTCGCCCGCGTGGAAGGCGGTGGCCAGTGGTGAGACCGCCGCCGCCTGTACGGCGATCAGCGCCGGGCGCTCCGCGATCAGCCCGTGGCCGAGTAGTTCGTCGATCGCGAGTGCCGCCCCCAGGAGCAGCGTGCCGTTGCCCACGGGCACCACGACCGCCTCGGGCAGCCGGCCCCCGAGGTCCTCCCACAGCTCGTAGACGTAGGTCTTCGTGCCGTGCAGGAAGTACGGGTTGTGGACATGGCTCGCGTAGAACGTGCCCGGTTCGCCGGCCGCCGCACGCGCCGCCTGGGCCGTGGCCTCGCGGTCGCCCGCGACCCGTTCGAGCCGTGCGCCGTGGGCCCGGATCTGCTCGGTCTTCTTGGGTGAGGTGGCCTCCGGCACGTACACGGTGCAGGGCAGTCCGGCCCGCGCGCAGTAAGCGGCGACGGCCGTGCCCGCGTTCCCGCTGCTGTCGGCGATCACCCGCTCGGGCCCGAGCCGCAGCGCGAGTTCGGCGAGCATCACCGCGCCGCGGTCCTTGAAGGAGAGCGTCGGCATCAGGAAGTCCAGCTTGGCGCTGACGTGCGGGGTCAGCGGTACGAGCGGGGTGCGGCCCTCGCCGAGGGTGGTCGCCGGCGCGGAGAGCGGGAGGGCCTCCTCGTACCGCCAGAGCGAGTTGACGCGCGCGGCGAGTGACCTCAGAGGTACGGGCTCCGCCTCGAAGTCGAGGTCCCAGGGCCCGCCGCAGACCGGGCAGCACCAGGCGGCGGAGGTGACCGGGGAGCGGGTGCCGTCGGCCGGGCAGCGGTACGTCGTCATGATCACCAGCATGCCAGCCGCGCGGCGTGCGGGAGGGGCCGGCCACCGGCGGCGGTGGCGGGGCGCGCGCCGTCGGGCAGCGCGCCGCCGGACAAACGGTGCGGGACATTCGGGTAAACCTCAGGTCATCACTTCGGGTGAAACATTGGCCCATGCTTGCGGTGATCAACCGACGGTTGCCAGGCTGTTGCTGTCTGTCAACCTTTTGGGGGAGTGGCCAGTGGCTTTCGGTGAGCAGCCCGCCTATCTGCGCGTTGCGAGCGATCTTCGGCAGAAGATCACTGACGGCGCGCTGCCGCCGCACACCCGATTGCCATCGCAGGCCCGTATCCGCGAGGAGTACGGCGTCTCCGACACGGTCGCGCTGGAGGCGCGCAAGGTGCTGATGGCCGAAGGCCTCGTGGAGGGCCGCTCCGGGTCCGGTACGTATGTGAAGGAGCGCCCCGTCCCGCGCCGTATCGCCCGCTCCGGCTACCGGCCGCCGGCCGGCGCCAATCCGTTCCGCCAGGAGCAGTCGGAGGACAGCGCGCGCGGCACCTGGGAGTCGAGCAGCGAGCAGGACGCGGCTGCCGCCGACATCGCCGCCAGGCTCGGGATCGAGCCGGGCGACCGCGTGATGCGTACGCGCTATCTCTTCAGGGACGGGGGCGAGCCGATGATGGTCTCCACCTCCTGGGAGCCGCTGGCCGTCACGGGGCGTACGCCGGTGATGCTGCCCGAGGAGGGACCGCTCGGCGGCTGCGGGGTGGTCGAGCGGATGGCGGCCATCGGTTTCGTCGTGGACAACGTGCTGGAGGAGGTCGGCGCGCGCCGGGGCCTGGCGGAGGAGCTGATGGAGCTCGGCGGAGTGCCCGGCCATGTGGTGATGGTGCTGGAGCGTACGTACTACGCGTCGGGGCGGCCGGTGGAGACGGCGGACGTGGTCGTGCCCGCCGACCGGTATCGCATCGCGTACCACCTGTCGGTCAAGTGATTCCGAGCTCCTGCGCGACCAAGTGACGTCCGGCCCCTCCGCGACATCCCTGCGCCCTGGCGGAACCCTCAGTCCGGGCGCCCCGGCACCGTCAGCCCCGTCTCGTAGGCGAGGATCACCGCCTGGATGCGGTCGCGCATGCCCAGCTTCGTCAGCACATTGCTCACATGCGTCTTCACGGTGTGCTCGCTGATCACCAGCGCCCTGGCGATCTCGGCGTTGGCCAGCCCCCTGGCCAGCAGCCGCAGCGTCTCCCGCTCGCGCGCGGTGAGTACGGCGAGACGGCCGGCGGCGTCCGGGGAAGGGGCCGGCCGTTCCGTGTAGCGGGCGATCAGCTTGCCGGTGATGGCCGGGGCGAGAAGCTGTTCGCCGGCGGCCACCACCCGTACGGCACGGGCGAGTTCGTCGCGGCGTACGTCCTTCAGCAGGAACCCGCTCGCCCCGGCGCGCAGCGCGTCGTAGACATAGCTGTCCAGGTCGAAGGTGGTCAGGATCAGCACCTTGCAGTCGCTCTCGGCGCTGACGATCCCGGCCGCCTCGATGCCGTCCATGCCGGGCATCCGGATGTCCAGCAGCAGCACATCGGGCCGGTGGGTACGGACCGCCTCGACCGCCGCCGCCCCGTCGCCCGCCTCAGCGACCACCTCGATGCCGGGCTGCGCCTGGAGGATCATGCCGAACCCCGCCCGGACCAGCTCCTGATCGTCGGCGACCACGACGCGTACGGTCATGCCCGTTCCCCGTCCGCCGCGCGGGCGAGCGGCAGTTCGGCGCGAACGACGAATCCGGCGCCGTCCTCGCGCGGTCCCGCCGACATCGTGCCGTTGCTCGCCGCCGTGCGCTCGCGCATCCCGATCAGACCGTGACCGGTGCCCGGCAGGGCGGGGCCGCCGCCGCGTCCGTCGTCCTCGATCTCTATCACCAGCGTCCCCTGCCCCCAGTGCAGCCGGATGTCGGCGTGTGCCGCTTCGGAGTGCTTCACGATATTGGTGACGGCTTCCTGGGCGATGTGGAAGACGGCGATCTCGGTGTCGGGTGCCACCGGCCGCGGCCGGCCGGTGGCAGCGTACGTCACCCGCAGCGCGGGGCCGCAGGCGCGCTCGGCCAGTGCGGGCAGATCGGCGAGTGTCCGCCGCGGTGTCCGGGCGCCGTCGTCGTCGCTGAGCACCGTGAGGATGCGGCGTAGTTGGAGCATGGCGTCCCTGCCGGTGTCGGCGATGGTGTCGAAGACGCCCTCGACCCGGGCCGGGTCGGCCACGGCGACGACCGGTCCGGCCTCGGCCTGGACCACCATCAGCGCGACGGCGTGCGACAGGATGTCGTGCATGTCCCTGGCGATCCTGGCCCGCTCCCGCTCGGCGGCCCGCTGCGCCTCCACCACCCGGTCCCGCTCCAGTCGCGCGGCGCGCTCGCGCAGTGCCCGGGTGTAGGACCGCGATGTCGCGGCCGCCCTGCCGAGCGCGTACGCGGCCACGAACATCACGGTGCTGCGCAGCGCGGTCTCCGGGGAGCGGGCGAGCAGGCTGCCGCCGACCGTGACCACCAGCATGGTGACCCTGGCGCGCGGCCCGCTCCGGTCGGCGACGCCGTGGACGGCGATCAGCCCCGCGTACCAGACCGGTTGGGAGGGCACATGCTCCGCCAGGTCGTAACTGGCCGTGGTGGCGAGGCTGATGAGGAGAACGGCGACCGGGAAACGCGCGCGCAGCAGTAGCGGCAGAGCCGAACCCACCACAACCACATAGCCCCACCAGTGCCAGGGGCCGCCCGCCGGATGGAAGTCGGCGAGGAACGGCCAGAGTTGGGCCACCAGGACGCACAGGATGAGCAGTACGTCGCGAGCGCGCGGCGGCAGCGACCCCACCCGCCGCCGGACCTCGGCGGCGGCGCGGGTCACGGCTGCGGTCGGCCCCCGGCCCGGCCCGGCGACGTCCCCGGCCTTCGTCGTCGCGATGAGATTCGGCACGGCGTCCAACTCTGTCGCGCCCCGCCTCAGCGGGTAGCGGCGGGGTTCGGCAGGGCCTCCCCCGGGGCGGCTCCGGGACGAACGGCACCGGCGGCACCCGCGGCACGGACGGCGCGCAGGATCATCACGTACGACACCAGGAGCAGCAGCGCCCCGAAGGGGATGAGGTCCTTGTCGATGAGCGGAGTCGCCATGTCGACGAGCACCAGCAGCGGGGTCCATGCCTTGATCCTCCGGCCGAGGGCGAGTTGGACCACCAGGGCGACCTGGCCCACGTAGAACAGATAGGGCCCGACGGTGTACGCCAGCGGCATGAGGCCCGGGAACGACTGGATGTCCTCGGTGCGCGCGCTCATCGCGAGATGGCTGTCGGACAGCAGCCCGGAGACGATGTCGATGCCGAACTGCACCGTCAGAGCGAGCGCGCCGAGCGTCGCGACGCCGACGAAGAAGGTGGCGAGCCGCGTGCGGCCCCCGAGTGCGCGCATGTGTGTGAAGGCGACGACGGAGAGCGCCATCGCCCCGACGAAGGCCAGATGGCCGGTGGTCCACGCGAGCCCGGGGCCGCGCGTCCCGTCGAGTCCGTCGAGGATGCGGATGACGCCGTAGGCGAAGGTGAGCAGGGGCGCGCCGATGAAGGCGGTGCGGGGGTTCATGGGCGCCATCCTTCTCGGGCCCGGGGCCGAAGTAATCGCCGGAGCGAGCCGTTGTCGTATCCCTCGCGCGGGGGAGTCCGTGACGGCGAGTTAACCGGCGCGCCGCCGCCGTAACCGCGGGGCAATCACTCGCTGATGTGGCCTGTCATGTCCAGCTCCTACCTTCCGGTCCGTACCGGTATACCGCTGACGAACGGGAAGTCACCGATGACGGACACCGCTCTGCCCGCCGCACCCACGCCACCAGGACCGCCCGGCACTCCGCCCGGAGCGCCCCCGCACGGCGAGGACCCGCCGAAGCGCAGCTACGCCAAACTCGCCGCCGACGAGAGCCGCGAGGACTTCTCGCTCCGCTACGCCCCGCACGCGTACCGCCGCTGGTCGCCCTCGACCGTGGCGGGCACCGCCCTCGGCGGGATCGCCTATCTGGCCGACTTCGCCATCGGCGCCTCGATCGTCTTCACCTACGGTTTCACCAGCGGCCTCGCCTCGATCCTCACGGCAGCGGTGATCATCTTCGTCACCGGCATCCCGATCGCGCGCGCCTGCGCCAAGTACGGCCTGGACATGGACCTCATCACCCGGGGCGCCGGCTTCGGCTACTTCGGCTCCACGCTGACGTCCCTGATCTACGCCTCCTTCACCTTCATCTTCTTCGCGCTCGAAGGCTCGATCATGGCGCAGGCCATGCACCAGGCCATCGGGCTCCCGGTCCAGTTCGGCTATCTGCTGACGACGCTGATCGTCATCCCGATCGTCTTCCGCGGCATGGGCGCCCTCGCGAAGGTGCAGGCCTGGACGCAGCCGGTCTGGCTCATCGGGCTCGTCCTGCCGTTCGTCGTACTGGCCTTCAACGCCCCTGACTCCTGGGGCGCCTTCACCTCCTTCGGCGGTACGGAGGGAGCGGGCTCCGGCTTCGACTGGATCGGCTTCGGACTCGGTACGGGCGTGGCCCTCTCGCTCATCGCCCAGATCGGCGAGCAGGCCGACTACCTGCGCTTCATGCCGGCCCGTACGGAGCGGAACAAGCGCCGCTGGAACGTCGCCGTCCTCGCGGCCGGACCCGGCTGGGTCGTCATCGGCGCCGCCAAACAGCTCGGCGGCGCCTTCCTCGCCTTCGTGGCGCTGGAGGCGGTCGGCAAGACGCACGCCCTGGAGCCGATAGCACCGCAGATCGAGGCGCTCAAGCCGTGGCTCGGCTCGTTCGCCCTGCCGGCGGCGGCGCTCTTCGTGATCGTCTCGCAGATCAAGATCAATGTGACCAACGCCTACAGCGGCTCGCTGTCCTGGTCGAACTTCTTCTCCCGCCTCACCCACCGGCATCCCGGGCGGGTCTGGTACATCTTCCTGAACCTCGCCATCGCGCTGACGCTGATGGAGATGGACATGTTCGCCGCGCTCAACAAACTGCTCGGCTTCTACTCCAACGTGGGCATCGCCTGGATCACCGCCGTCGCCGCCGACCTCGTCATCAACAAACGGATCGGGCTCAGCCCCAAGTACATCGAGTTCAAGCGCGCCTATCTGTACGCGGTGAACCCGGCCGGCTTCGGGTCGATGGTGATCGCCTCGGTCGTCTCGATCCTCGCGTTCTTCGGCCTGTTCGGGGAGTACGCGGAGGCATTCTCGACCTTCATCGCGGCCGGACTCGCCCTGATCCTCTGCCCGTTGATCGCCTGGGCGACCAAGGGGAAGTACTACCTGGCCCGTCCGAACCCGGTCAACGGCCCCGGCGCCGAGGTCCCCGACATCACCGCCACCCACCTCTGCGCGGTCTGCGACACGGCGTACGAACTCCCGGACATCGCCGACTGCCCGGCGCACGCGGGCCCGATCTGCTCGCTCTGCTGTTCGCTGGACTCGACATGCGGGGACGCGTGCCGGAAGGCCCCGGCCGCCGGTGCTGTCCTGATGCCGATGCCGACCGTACGGGGGGAGTGAGCGGCCCCGCGCCGACAGGGGCCGGAAAACGCCGACGGGTGCCGGAAAAAGAAGGGGGCGCGCGCTGTGAGTGCGCCCCCTGTTTTGGTCGGTTGTTGGCCGGATGCGTACGTCTTTGTGGGAACCCATATCCGCTGCGTAAAGGTCAGGCGTACGCTCGGGCATATGCGGAGTGCGGTTTCCTGGAGATCTTCAGCGAGATGCGGGCCGGCAGCGGGAGGGGCGCGATGAACGAGAACGCCGCCCTGCTGCCCTGGGTGGTCATACGGCAGGACGACAAGGACAACCGCTATCGCGTCGGCCGGTTCGCCACGAAGGACGAGGCGGAGAAGACCGCCGAGGGCCTCGACGCCTCGGGCCACCAGCGCCTTTACTGCGTGGAGCGCGTCGGCCAGGGCCTCCCGCAGCCGTAACACCCTCCCTCCGTGCCCGGGTAAGGTCCCGTTCGATCACCTTCAGGACGAGCGGGAACGGGACGTTGGCTGTGCTCATCGACACGGTGGCCTGGGTACGCATCGAGGGCGGCCGCATTCTGTGCGCGCGGCCGCGCGGGAAGGACGTCTTCTACATCCCCGGCGGTAAGCGCGAGGGTGCGGAGAGCGATCTGGAGACCCTGGTGCGCGAGATCGAGGAGGAGCTGACGGTTCTCCTCGCCCCCGAGTCGGTCGCGCACGTGGGCACGTACGAGGCAGGGGTGCCCGGCCTCAGCGACGACACCGTGGTCCGGATGAGCTGCTACACCGCCGAGTACCGGGGGACGCTGGCCGCCAGCAGCGAGATCGAGGCGATGACCTGGTTCTCGTACGCCGACCGCGCGGCGGTGCCTCCCGTCGACCAGCTCCTCTTCGACGACCTGTACGCCCGCGGCGAGCTGGCCTGAACCGGGGGCGGCCGGCCGGAACGCCAGCGAGCGCCGCCCGCCCCGCAGTTGCTCCGTCATCGGCCCCGCCGCCGGCCCCCGCCATGGGCTCCCGCCGCGCGCCGCGCATGTTTCATGCCGCGTTTCATGCCGCCACTCGCCGTTCCCGCCGCTTCCCCCACATGGCGGGCGGCGCACGACCCCATGCGATCCGGCCGGAGAATGGCCGGGACCAAGGGGGTTGCCATGCGCTCCGCGCGCCCCGTTAACGCGCTCCGTACGCCGTTGGTGCCACCGTGCGCCCACCTTGACGATAGGCGACCCCAATTGCGGGGTATGTCACAGTTTGAACCCCCTGAACCAGGGACGAGGGGGCCCCGGCTGGGCTTGGGAAGTGGTCGGCTTGATCGGCACAGAGGGCGCGTGCGCCGAGTGGATTTTTCCTGCTGAGCCCGGCGCCGTGCGCTCCGCCCGCCATGCCGTGCACGAGGCGCTCCAGACCTGGAACGTACCCCCGGCGGTCTCCGACGTGGCCGTGCTGCTGGTCAGCGAGCTGGTGACCAACTCCTGCCTGTACGCCCTCGGACCGATCGGGGTGCGGCTGAGTCTTCCCGATCCCGACGTACTGTTGGTCGAGGTCTCCGATCCCGTGCCGGACGCGCCGGTCGCGCGCGCCGTCGGCCCGGAGGACGAGGGTGGTCGCGGACTTCAGCTCGTGGCCGGTTCCGCGCGCCGCTGGGGCACGCGACGCGGGAAGACAGGTAAGACCGTGTGGTTCGAGCTGCCCCTCCTTGGTTAGAAGTGTGAAGGGACAACGATCACGTCGGCTCGGCTCAAAAAGAACGAGACCGTGATGTGATCGTGAACGCCGTGTCGGCTGGGGCCGTAGTGCTGAATACTGCGGGCATGGCCGGTCCGGTGCGTGAGCTGGAGGGGACGGTCGCGTGAGCGAGATACCTGAGACGACGGGCGACGTCGTGTGGCAGAGCAGCCCGCCCGGCTCTATCTATGACTACATCCGGGTCGCTTCGTTCTCGATCGGGCCCGACGGCCTGGTCGACCAGTGGAGCGCCCGGGCTGCCGAGCTGTTCGGAATCAGCGCCTCCGAGGTCAGGGGCAAGGATCCGGTCGAGGTCTTCATGCCCGCCGGACTGCGTCCGCGCGGCCATCGGAAGATGAGCGAGATCCTGGACGGCAAGGAGTGGACGGGCCTGGTCCCGTTCCACACGCCCGGCGGGAGCGGAGCCGACGAGACCTCGATCGCCGAGGTCTATGTGATGCCCAGTGAGACGGACCGGGGCGAACGGGGCGCGGTCTGCATCGTCGTCGACGTCCGCGTACTGCGCCGGATCGAGACAGACCTCGCCTCTTCGCAGTCGATTTTCGGCCAAGCTCCGTTCGGCTTCCTGCTCTTCGGCACCGACCTCAAGGTGCAGCGCGTCAACGAGCGGTTCGCCAAGGTCTTCGGCGGCCCTGTCGAGAGCCATCGCGGCCGTACCGCGTACGACTACCTCTCGCGCGGCGAGGCCGAGCGGCTGACGTCCGCCGTGCAGCGGGTGCTGCGGACCGGAGAGCCCGTCACCGACCTGCCGGTCGTGGGCACTCCGCCCGGCGCCACCGAGCGCAGACACTGGTCGGTCAACCTCTACCGCGTCAACGGCGCCGCCGGCCGGCCCCTCGGCATCGCCGGTCTCAGCACCGATGTCACACGCCGTCATATCGCGGCCCGCGAGGCCGCGAACGCCCGCCGCAACCTCGCCCTGCTCAACGAGGCGAGCGCCCGGATCGGCAACTCGCTCGACCTGGAGACGACGGCCAGGGAACTGCTCGACGTCGCTGTCCCCGGCTTCTGCGACCTCGCCGCCGTCGACCTCTACCAGTCGCTGCTCACCGGCGAGGAAGCCCCGCCCGGACGCTGGAGCTCCACCGGTTCCGACTCCGGCGACGGCAGCGCGCGGCTGCGCAGGGTCGCCTTCGCCAGCGCCGTCTCCGACGTCCCGCTGACCGGCCCCGACGGCGCCGTGGCCGGCGGCTACGAGCCCCCCGACGTCGGGGCCGTGCACCGCTTCCCGTTCAGCTCCCAGGCGGCAGGTGCCCTGCGTACGGCACGCGTGCAGACGATCCCGGGGGCGCCCGGCAGCCTCGTCCAGTCCACGTTCGCCGTCCCGATGGTCGCGCACGACACGGTGGTCGGGCTCGTGCAGTTCTCCAGGACGAAGGGCAGCGAGCCGTTCGGCGACCGGGACAGGGCGCTCGCAGTCGAGCTGGCCGCCCGCGCCGCCGTCTGTATCGACAACGCCAGGCTCTACCGCAGGGAGCACGAGCGCGCGCTGATCCTGCAGCGCAGCCTGCTCCCGCCCGGCGACCCCGAGGCGGCGGGTCTCGACATCGCCTGCCGCTACCTCCCCGGCAACACGGCGACCGAGGTCGGCGGTGACTGGTTCGACGTGATCGAGCTGCCGGGACACCGCACCGCGCTCGTCGTCGGGGACGTGATGGGACGCGGGCTGCGCGCCGCCGTCGCGATGGGCGAGCTGCGTACGGCCGTACGCACCCTCGCCCTGCTCGACCTCGAACCCGCCGAGGTGCTCTCGGCGCTCGACGAGATCGCGCGCGGCCTCGGCACCCCCAGCGGCGCCCAGCAGGCCTCGCGCGTCGCCCACAAGGCCCGCGACGCCGACCTCTCCGAGGTCTACCTCGCGACCTGCGTCTACGCGGTCTACGACCCGGTCACCCGGCGCTGCACCTTCGCCAACGCCGGTCACCTGCCGCCCGTCGTGGTGGAGCCAGGCGAGAAGGCGCTGCTGCTCGACGTACCGCCCGGCATGCCGCTCGGCGTGGGCGGCGAACCCTTCGAACAGATCGAGGTCGACCTGCCGGAGGGCGCGCTCCTCGCGCTCTACACGGACGGTCTCGTCGAATCCAGGGACCACCCGCTCGACGAGGGACTCACGGGGCTGCGCGCCGCCCTCACCAACCCGGCGCGCCCGCTTGAGGACGTCTGCGACCACGTCCTCAACACCCTCGACACCCGGCACGGCGAGGACGACATCGCCCTCCTGATGGCCAGGATCCAGGGGCTCGCGACGGACGCGGTGGGCGACTGGCGGATGCCGCGCGAGCCGCGCTCGGTCGGCCGGGCGCGCGAGCTGGCCCGTGGACAGTTGGTCGAGTGGAATCTCGAACCGCTCGTGGACACCGTGGAGCTGCTGGTCAGCGAGCTGGTCACGAACGCCATGCGGTACGGCGAGGGCGAGATCAGGCTACGGCTGCTGCTCGACCGCACGCTCGTCTGCGAGGTGTGGGACGCGGGCCTCGTCCAGCCGAGGCGCCGCCGGGCCCGTGACACGGACGAGGGGGGCAGGGGCCTCCAGTTGGTCGGGCTGCTGAGCGCCGCGTGGGGCTCGCGCCGTACGCCGCGGGGCAAGACGGTCTGGTTCGAACTCGCGCTGCCGGACGGCGACTCGACGACCGAGCCGTCGGCGGAGCAACTGCTGAGCATGTTCTGAGCCGGGGGCGGCTCCGGCACGGCCGCCGGAAGCCGCGAGGACCGGGCGCTACCGCTTGCCGCCGTGCGGCGTCGTACGCCTCGCCGCCCGCCGCTTGCGCTTCCGGTAGGAGTAGGTCACGAGCGCCGACACCGCGACCAGCACGCCGATCGGCAGCAGCAGATTGACCGAGGCCCCGCCGGCGTCGGTGTCCTTACGGGCGGCGCCGGCCAGCCCCCACATCGTGACCAGTACGGACGCCAGGACCAGGGAGGCCCTGCGCGTCCGGGGCCGTATCCGGCACCCGGTGCGGGCGCGACCACGGCCCCGGAGGCGGGCGCGGAACTCCGTACGCGTACGGCTGCTGCCGTTTCGGCTTCCGGGCGGCGTCATGTTTTGGACCGTATGTCCGGTCACCGCCGACCGCTACCCCACGGGCCTCGCATAATCTGTGGCTGTCCCGCCCAGGGGGGCCTGGGGCTGATGGGGATGCCAGGGGGAGGCATGTTGTGAGTGCACGGCTGCGTGGATTCGGACGATTCGGACGGACCGCAGGGACTGGGGAGTCCGCGGAGACCGCGGAGACCGCGGGGGCCACGGCGATCGCGGGGACTGCGGAGACCGCCGGGACTACGGAGACCGCCGGGGACGCGGGGACAGCACGGACCACGGGGCGGCTCTGGCGCAGCCCCCGCCTGAGGTGGCCCAAGCGCGTCGCGCTGGCGCTCGCCGTCCTGCTGGTCGTCCCCGCCACCACCGGCGCCGTCGCGCTGCGGGTCGGCTACGCGGGCACGATCGAGGACGGCACCCGGACGCGCGGCCGCGACGCCATCTGGCTCGGTCACGCCTGGGTCGACGGCCGGAAGAAGGACGCGGATCTCAGGGCGTTCGCGCGCCAGATCAAGGGGACCGGCCTGCGGGACCTGTACGTCCACGCGGGGCCGCTCGAACACGACGGCACCCTGCCCGCCTCGCGCTACTCGCGCGCGGCCTGGCTGATCGCCGCCGTGCACCGCGAGATACCCGGCGTACGCGTGCACGCCTGGCTCGGCGACAGACTCGCCACCGAGGGCCCGGCCGGGCTGCGCCTGGAGCGCGCGGCGACCCGCGCCAACGTCGTGCGCTCGGCGGCGCAGGTGCTCGACGACGGCTTCGACGGGGTCCACTTCGACCTGGAGCCGCTGCACTCCGGCGACAGCCACTACCTCACGCTCCTCGACGCCCTGGGCGCGCTGACGAAGGCACGGGGCAAGCCCCTGTCGATCGCCGCCCACCAGATCGACCCGCTGCCCGGACAGCACGCCGTCGCCGGGGCGCTCACCGGGCACCCCAAGTGGTGGTCGCAGGCGTACTTCGCGGAGGTCGCGCGCCGCGTCGATCAGATCGCGGTCATGTCCTACGACACGGCCATGCCGCTGGAGAGCCTGTACGGGGGGTACGTCGCCCAGCAGACCACCCTCGCCCTCGAAGTCACCCCGAAGTCCACCGATCTGCTGATGGGCCTGCCCTTCTACCACGAGAACAAGCTCGGCCACCGGGAGAAGGCCGAGACGGTGGCGGCCGCCGTCCGGGGCACGCGCCTCGCGCTCGGCCGTACCGACCTGCACAGGGAGCACTTCGGAGTCGCGCTCTACGTCGACTTCGCGGCGGAGGAGAGCGACTGGACGGCGTACCGCGAGGGGTGGGGCTGTACGACCTCCGCCTCGTGCGACCAGGGTTGACAGGCAAACTTGCAAGGCTTCCTGTCCATCCCTATCCTGAATGTATGTCCGAAGAGTCCGGAGAGCTGACCGCCGAGCAGGTCGCCGTCGACCTGGCCGCCGTCGTGAGCACCCTGATGCGCAGGCTGCGCACGGCCACGCCCGACAGCCGGCTCACCCCCTCCCAGCGCTCGGTCCTCTCCCGTCTCGACGTCGAGGGTCCCTCGACCACGGCCGCGCTCGCCCGCGCCGAGTACGTACGGCCGCAGTCGATGCGGCTGACGCTCACGGCCCTGGAGGAACAGGCGCTGGTCGAGCGGACCCCGGACCCCCACGACGGCAGGCAGTCGGTCGTCTCCGCCACCGCGCTCGGCCGCAGCACCCTCGCCGTGGTCCGGGCCGCCAAGCAGAGCTGGCTGGCGGGGGCGATCGACGAGGAACTCGACGGCGCCGAGCGCCGCGTCCTCGCCGACGCCGTGGACCTGTTGCGCCGACTGGTCGAGAAATGAGCCTGCGTGACGACACGAGGAGCGTGACCCGGGGCGGTACGGACCTCACGAAGCACGCGCACCTGCCCGCGCAGGCGACTGGACCGGCTCCCGGCCACGCTCCCGACCACGACGGCTCCGATCGGGGCCCGGACCGCGCCGCCAGGGGCTTCAGCGGCCGTCTCACCGCGCCCCTGCTGATCGGCTCGCTGCTCAACCCGCTCAACACCACCATGATCTCCACCGCGCTGGTGTCGATCGGGCAGACCTTCGGGATCGGCTCGGCCGACACCGCGTGGCTGATCTCCGTGCTCTACCTGGCCAGCGCCGTCGCGCAGCCCGTCCTCGGCAAGCTCGCCGACGCGCTGGGCCCGCGCCGGATATTCCTGGCCGGTCTGGTGGTCGTCTTCGCCTCCGGACTCGTCGGTACGGCGGCCACGTCCTTCACCTGGCTCATCGTCTCCCGGCTGCTGCTCGGCATCGGCACCTCCGCCGCGTATCCGGCCGCCATGTCCGTCCTGCGCGACGAGGGGAAGCGGGTCGGCAGGCAGCCCCCGCGCACCGTACTGGCCCGCGTCTCCTTCGCCGCCCTCGGCAGCGCGGCCGTCGGCCCCACCCTCGGCGGCCTGCTCGTCACCCTCGTCGGCTGGCGCGGCATCTTCGCCGTCAACCTGCCCGTGGCGCTGATCGCCTTCGTGGCCGCGCTGATCTGGATCCCCGCCGACCCGCCGCGCGCAGCACGAGCCGGTACGGGCGCCGACCGGGCCGACAGGCCCGAGCCGCTGAGGACCGCGCTCGACCCGCTCGGCATCACCCTCTTCGCCACCGCCCTGACGGTGCTCGTCTTCTTCCTGCTCGACCTCGCGCACCCCGCCTGGTGGCTGCTCGCCCCCTTCGCCGTACTCACGGCCCTCCTGGTCCGCTGGCAGCTCCGCACGCCCCGCCCCTTCATCGACCTGCGCATGCTCGCCGGCAACGGCCCGCTGGCCCGCACCTACCTGCGCCACGGCCTGAGCTACCTGCTCATCTACTGCGTGATGTACGGCTACACCCAGTGGCTGGAGGAGGGGCGCGGCTTCTCCTCCGGGTACACCGGCCTGCTCATGCTGCCGATGTCGGTGGCCGCGCTGGCCTGCTCGCTGCTCGGCGCCCGTACGAAGAGCATCCGCGGCCCGCTGACCCTCGCCTGCCTGCTGCTCACCGCCGGAGCCGGCCTGCTGGCCTTCATCGGCGGCGACAGCCCGCTCGCCCTGCTGCTGGTCGCCGGAGCGTGCTTCGGGATCCCGCAGGGCCTGATCGGTACGAGCAACCAGGCGGCCGTCCAGGCGCACGCCCCGCCGAAGGACATCGGCTCGGCCGCCGGGCTCCAGCGCACCGCGCAGTACATCGGCGCCATCGCCGCCTCAAGCCTGATCGCCCTCGCCTACGGCCAGAAGGCCGGCGACAGCGGTCTGCACCTCATGGCCTTCGTCTCGGTCGGCCTCGGGGTGCTCCTGATCGTCCTGACACTCACGGACCGGGCGCTGCGCGTGCGGTCCTGAACCCTTCCGGGTCTTCCTGAACCCCGACCCACCAACCCGGATCCACCAACCCCGAACCACCAACCCCCGATCCACCCCACCAGCAAGGAGCAGCACCATGAGCGCCACCGTTCTCGACCCGAAGACCGCACTGGTCGTCGTCGACCTCCAGAAGGGCATCGTCGGCCTGCCCACCGTCCACTCCGCCGACACCGTCGTCGAGCGCTCCGGCAGGCTGGCCGCCGCGTTCCGCGCCAAGGGCCTGCCCGTCGTCCTCGTACGGGTCACCGGCGGCGCCCCCGGCCGTACCGAGGGCGGCGCTTCCGGCGGCGGCCAACCGCCGGCCGACTGGGCGGACCTGGCCGAGGGCCTGGGCCGGCAGGACACCGACATAGTCGTCACCAAGCAGGTCTGGGGCGCCTTCCACGGCACCGACCTCGACCTCCAGCTCCGCCGCCAGGGCGTCACCCAGGTCGTGCTGACCGGCATCGCCACGAGCATCGGCGTGGAGAGCACCGCGCGCGCCGCGTACGAGCACGGCTACCACGTCACCGTCGCCGTCGACGCGGTGACCGACATGGACGAGGGCGCGCACGACAACGCCGTGGAGAAGGTCTTCCCGCGCCTCGGCGAGACCGACACCACGGACGCGATCATCAAGCTGCTCGGCTGAGCACCCGCAGCCGTAGGGGGGTCCGCGCCCGTCCGAAGGACGGACGCGGACCCCCGCGCTTACGCCCGCCCCGCTACTGGCCGCGCCGCATGATCTTGTTGCCCAGCCACACCAGCGGGTCGTACTTCCGGTCCGCCGCCCGCTCCTTCAGCGGGATCAGCGCGTTGTCCGTGATCTTGATGCCCTCGGGGCACACCTCCGTACAGCACTTAGTGATGTTGCAGTACCCGAGACCGTGCTCGTCCTGAGCCGTCTTCTTCCGGTCGAGCCCCGACTCCCCGGCCGCGTCCAGCGGATGCATGTCCAGCTCTGCCACCCGCATCAGGAAGCGCGGCCCCGCGAAAGCGTTCTTGTTCTCCTCGTGGTCACGCACCACATGGCAGGTGTCCTGGCAGAGGAAGCACTCGATGCACTTGCGGAACTCCTGCGAGCGGTCCACGTCCACCTGCTGCATCCGGTACTCACCCGCGGCCACCCCCGGCGGTGGCACGAACGCCGGGATCTCGCGCGCCTTCGCGTAGTTGAAGGACACGTCGGTCACCAGGTCCCTGATCACGGGGAAGGCGCGCAGCGGGGTGACGGTGATCGTCTCCTCGCGGCTGAAGACGGACATCCGGGTCATGCACAGCAGCCTCGGGCGGCCGTTGATCTCCGCGCTGCACGAACCGCACTTGCCCGCCTTGCAGTTCCAGCGCACCGCCAGATCGCCCGCCTGGGTGGCCTGGAGGCGGTGGATGATGTCGAGAACGACCTCGCCGTCGTTCACCTCGACGGTGTAGTCCTTCAGCTCACCGCCGTCCGCATCGCCGCGCCAGACCCGGAACGTGGCCTCGTACGTGGTGGAAACAGCGGGAACAGCGCTCGGGCTCATTCGTGCAGCTCCTGTTCGGCGAGGTATTTGACCAGCTCTTCCTTGTCGAACAGGGCGAGCAGGTCGGGACGGATCGGCTCGGTCGTCTCCCGCGTGAGCGCGATCTGACCGCCGGCCCGGCCGGTCGGGGAGTCGGACGCGGGACCGGCGAGGGTGCAGTGGAGGTTGATCCGCCGCCAGTCGAGGTCCATGCCGGGCCAGTCCTCGCGGGTGTGGCCGCCCCGGCTCTCCGTACGCTCCAGGGCGGCGCGTGCGACGCACTCGCTGACCAGCAGCATGTTGCGCAGGTCGAGCGCGAGGTGCCAGCCCGGGTTGAACCGCCGGTGCCCCTCGACGGTGGCGCGCCGTGCCCGTACGCGCAGTTCGGCCAGCGTTTCGAGGGCCTGCTCCATCTCGCCCTCGCGCCTGATGATGCCGACGAGGTCGTTCATGGTTTCCTTGAGCTCCTGGTGCAGGGTGTACGGGTTCTCGCGCGGCCCGTCGCGGTCGCCGTCGGACCCGTCGGACCCCGCGCCCCCGCCGCCCTCGGGCGATCCCGCCGGGTGGAAGGGGCGCAGGGCCTCGGCGGCCGCCTCCTCGATCCGGTCCTCGTCGAGGGCGGGGCGTCCACCCTCGCCGAGTCCGGCCGCGTACTCGGCCGCGTACAGACCGGCCCGCCGCCCGAAGACCAGCAGGTCCGACAGGGAGTTGCCGCCGAGGCGGTTGGAGCCGTGCATGCCTCCCGCGACCTCACCGGCCGCGTAGAGGCCCCGTACGCCGGGGGTGGCTGCCGTGTCCGAGTCGACGGCCACGCCGCCCATCACGTAGTGGCAGGTCGGCCCGACCTCCATCGGCTCGGCCGTGATGTCGACATCGGCCAGCTCCTTGAACTGGTGGTACATCGACGGCAGCCGGCGCTTGATGACGTCTGCCGGCATCCGCGTCGACACATCGAGGTAGACACCGCCGTGCGGGGAGCCGCGGCCCGCCTTGACCTCGGAGTTGACGGCCCTGGCCACCTCGTCGCGGGGGAGCAGCTCGGGCGGGCGCCGGTTGGTGTCAGGGTCGTCGTACCAGCGGTCGCCCTCGTCCTCGGACTCCGCGTACTTCTCCTTGAACACGTCCGGGATGTAGTCGAACATGAACCGCTTGCCCTCGGCGTTGCGCAGCACCCCGCCGTCGCCGCGCACCGACTCGGTGACGAGCAGCCCCTTCACGGACGGCGGCCAGATCATCCCGGTCGGATGGAACTGCACGAACTCCATGTTCAGCAGGGGAGCGCCGGCGAGCAGCGCGAGCGCGTGCCCGTCGCCGGTGTACTCCCACGAATTCGATGTCACCTTGAAGGACTTGCCGATGCCGCCGGTGGCGAGCACGACCGACGGCGCCTGGAGCACGAAGAAGTCTCCGGACTCGCGCTCGTAGCAGAAGGTGCCGGCGACCCGGTCGCCGTCCTTCAACACCCGCGTGACCGTGCACTCCTGATAGACTTTCAGGCGCGCCTCGTAGTCCCCGAACTCGCGGAAGTCCTCCTGCTGGAGCGAGACGATCTTCTGCTGGAGGGTACGGATCAGCTCCAGGCCCGTCCGGTCGCCGACATGGGCGAGGCGGGGGTATTCGTGTCCGCCGAAGTTCCGCTGCGAGATCTTGCCGTCGGCCGTACGGTCGAAGAGCGCGCCCCAGGCCTCCAACTCCCAGACCCGGTCCGGCGCTTCCTTCGCGACCAGCTCGGCCATCCGCCACTGATTGAGGAACTTCCCGCCGCGCAGGGTGTCCCGGAAGTGCACCTGCCAGTTGTCGCGGGAGTTCACATTGCCCATGGAGGCGGCGATCCCGCCCTCGGCCATCACCGTATGGGCCTTGCCGAACAGGGACTTGCAGATGACAGCGGTACGGGCGCCGCGCTCGCGCGCCTCGATGGCGGCCCGCAGCCCGGCGCCTCCGGCGCCCACCACCACGACATCCCACTGCCGGCGTTCCAGTTGCGTCATGTGTGCAGGCTCTCCCTAGAAGAAGCGCGGATCGTCGAAGGCACCGGAGCTGAGCAGATAGACATAGAAGTCGCTCACGGCGACGCTGATCAGCGACGCCCAGGCGAGCTGCATATGCCGGTTGTTCAGCTTCCCGACCCAGCCCCAGAGCCGGTAGCGCACCGGATGCTTGGAGAAGTGCCGCAGCCGGCCGCCGATGACATGGCGGCAGGAGTGACAGGACAGGGTGTACGCCCAGATCAGCACGATGTTGGCGACGAAGATCAGCGAGCCGAGACCCATGTGGCCCCAGGCGTAGCTCTCGTCGCGGAAGGAGAGCACGGTGTCGTACGTCAGGACGCAGGCGACCAGCACTGCCGCGTAGAAGAAGTAGCGGTGGATGTTCTGGAGGATCAGCGGGAACCGCGTCTCGCCGCTGTACGCGGTGTGCGGTTCGGCGACCGCGCAGGCGGGCGGGGAGGCCCAGAAGCCCCGGTAGTAGGCCTTGCGGTAGTAGTAGCAGGTCAGCCGGAAACCCAGCGGGAAGATCAGGATGATCAGGGCGGGGGACAGCCCCCACCAGCTCCCGAACAGATCCCAGTTGGGGCCGTGCCGCATCGTCTCGCAGTTCTGCGCCACACAGGGCGAGTAGAACGGGGAGACGTAAGGGGCCTGGTAGTAGAAGGAGTTGGCGAAGGCGCGCCAGGTGGAGTAGACGATGAAGGCGAGCAGCCCGGCCGTCGTCAGGGCGGGCTCCAGCCACCAGCGGTCGGTGCGCAGATGGCGCGGAGCGATGGCGGCGCGCGAGGCGTCGTGCACGCCCGTACCGCCGCGGCGTCCGGTGCTGACGGGGGGTGCGACGGGGGGTGGTGGGGGTTCGGTGCTGGTGGCCAACGAGTTCTCTCCTAAGGAGCACGCCGGTCGCGTACGCCCAGGCCTTCGTCGTCCGAGTCCGTCCACAGGGCGTGGTTGTACGGGGTGTCGGGGATGCTGACCAGGTCGTCGGCGCGGCCGGCCGACTGGGGCCGAAGCTCTTTCCCGCCGGGCTCGGCGAGAGTCTGTTCCAGCCGTCCGACCGTGCGGACCAGGTCGTCGAGGCAGCGTCTGACGGCTGTCAAATCTTCCTGTACGGACATGGAGGTGCCCTCACTTCCGCGCTCGCGGGTGGCATGCGGGAGTCCGGGGAGCGGCCCCGGGGATCTCTGTATGCGCCTGAGAGTGTCGCGCGTCACACACCCCTTTCACAAGGGTGCGTAGCGATCCGGCGCGGGCCCACATGGCAGTGGCCCGCGTCCACTTGGGGGCGCGGGCTGCTGCTGTCTGCGGTTATGGGCAGGCGGGGGAACCGCTGTTCGGTCAGGGGCGCCGGTAGCTGACGCCGACTCCTTCGTCGTCCGAGTCCGTCCACAGGGCGTGGTTGTACGGGGTGTCGGGGATGCTCACCAGGTGCACGGCGCGGGCGGGTGCCCGCGGCCCCGCTTCCTGGCCGCTCCGGCCGTCCTGCTCGCTCTGCTCCGCGAGCCGCTGTTCCAGCCGGGCGACCGTGCGGGTCAGGTCATCGAGGCAGCGTCTGGCTGCTGTCAGTTCGTCCTGCAGGGACATGGTGTGCCCTCACTTCCGCAGTCGCTTGGGGATATGCGGGGTCCAGGATTGGATACTGTATGCACTTACGAGTGTCGCGCGTCACAAGCCTTGAGCGCAAGACCCCCGCACCCCTCCTTTTGGGGAGCGTTCCGGAGGTGTTGCGGGAGTGGCGCGAGGGTGGCTCCGGGGCGGTTCGGCGCGCCGGTTCGGCGGCCGTTCGGCGGTGATTGCTCCGGGCGGGTGAGGTTTGCCGCTCCGGCCGCCGTGTCTGCGTCGCCCCCGCTCCTCCGTCCCCTTCAGTGGGTGGGCAATAGGTGTGATCATCTATAAATTCCACCAAAAAGGACGAAGAGGTATCGCCATGTCCCACGTCGGCGCCCCACGCGGGAGGACATGCTCCCGAACGCTCCGCTCCGTCGCGCTCCTCACCACCGGTGTTCTGGCCCTGCCCGCCCTGGCCGCGTGCAGCTCCGACCAGGACGACGCCGCAGGCCATGCGGCCGCCGCCGACATCTCCCCGGCGGGCCGGGGAGCGGTCGCCGACGGCGGCACCCTGCGCTGGGCGATGGACGCGATGCCCGCGACGCTCAATGTCTTCCAGGCCGACGCCGACGCCTCCACCGCGCGGATCGCCGGCGCCGTACTGCCTTCGCTGTTCACGATCGACCACAACGGACGTCCGCGGCTCAACCCGGACTACCTGGAGACCGCGAAGATCGTCGACCGCGAGCCCAAGCAGGTCGTCCTCTACAAGCTCGACCAGCAGGCGGTCTGGAGCGACGGACGGGAGATCGGCGCACCGGACTTCGTCGCCCAGTGGCAGGCGCTGCGCGGCAAGGACTCGGCGTTCTGGACCGCGCGGAACGCGGGGTACGAGCGGATCGAGAAGATCGAGCGCGGGGCGAACGACCTGGAGGTGCGCGTCACCTTCAACAAGCCCTACGCGGACTGGAAGTCTCTCTTCAGCCCGCTCTACCCGAAGACCGTGACCGGCAACGCCAACGCCTTCAACGACGGCTCCAGGAACACCCTGAAGGACTCGGCGGGGCCCTTCACGCTGGAGAAGCTGGACCGGGAGGGCAAGGAAGCCGTCCTCGTCCGCAACCCCCGCTGGTGGGGGAGCAGGGCCAAGCTCGACTCGATCGTCCTGCGCGCCGTTCCGGCCGGCCAGCGCGCCGCCGCCCTCGCGGCGGGCAAGCTCGACCTCGCGGACGTCGACAGCGGCGTGGTGAAACGTATCTCCTCGGCCAAGCACGACGCGGACAAGGCCGCGGGCAGGGTACGGGCGACCGCCACCGCCTCGGCGCCCGCCGCCGGCCAGCAGGCGGACCACGACGGGAAGTCGGGGGCGGCGGGTGAGGAGGGCGAGGAGAACGAACGTACGGTGCGGGCCGCGACGCGGTTCGCGGTCGAACAGATCTCCCTGCGCGACTACGTGGTCCGCAAGTCGCTCGCCCCCTCCTACACGCAGCTCGCCCTGAACGGCGAGTCGGGCCCGCTCTCCGACGACCGGGTACGCAGGGCGGTGGCGCGCGCGCTCGACCGCAAGGAGCTGGCGGAGAGCGTGCTGAAGCCGCTCGGACTGCCGGCGAACGCGCTGGGCAGCCACCTGGCCCTGGCGGGACAGCAGGCGTACGCGGACAGCAGCGACGCACTCGGCGACCAGGACACCCAGGAGGCGCAGGCGCTGCTGGGCGACGCGGGCTGGACGGCGGACGGGGCGCTCAGGATCAAGGGGGACACGAAGGCGGGCAGCGAGGGCGAGAACAAGAAGACCCCGGCGGACACGTCCGACGGGAAGAAGGAAGAGAAGGGCCAGAAGGAAGAGAAGGACCAGAAGAAGTCCGACGAGAAGAAGTCGGACGACCGGAGCGGCGCCGACAAGTCCTCCGCCGGCTCCGGCGACGCCTCCGACGACAAGCCCGCCCAGGCCGGCGCCCCCGAGGCCGAGGCCGCCAAGGACCAGAAGCCCGGCGGCATGGCGGGCGCGTACGCCCCGCGGGGTACGGCGGCCCCCGCGGCCGAGAAGCGCGGTCCGCTCGGCAAGAACGGCAAGCCGCTCCTCCTGCGCTTCGTCCTCCCGTCGGGCGAGGACTCAGCGACACTGCGCGGCGTGGGGACGCGGATCTCGCGGATGCTGGAACACGTGGGCATCCGTACGCAGATCACCAAGGTCGCCGACGACAGTTTCTTCAAGGACCACATCGCCTCGGGCGACTACGACCTCGCGCTCTACTCCTGGCCCGCCACCGCCTACCCGGCCACCGACGGACGGCCGATCTTCGCCAAGCCCGTGCCGGCGTCGGACGGTTCGCTCATCGTGGAGCAGAACTACACCCGCGTCGGTACGGACCACATCGACCAGCTCTTCGACCAGGCGGCCGGCGAGCTGGACGAGGGTGCCGCCCGCGACCTGATGAAGCAGGCCGACGCCCGGATCTGGGCGGCGGCAGGATCGATTCCGCTGTATCAGCGTCCGCAGCTCGTCGCCGCCAAGCGCTCCCTCGCGAACGCGGGAGCCTTCGGCTTCGCCGTCCCCCGCTACCAGGACATCGGCTTCCGCAAGGCCGGCGCCTCGGGAGCTGAAGTTCCGGCGAAGAAGTAGCGGCCGAAGCGCGACGCCAAGAAGAAGTTGCTGGTCGGAGCCGATTTTTCGGCTGAGTTCCGACCGGAAGAGCTTGCCCGCCGGCCGGTCCGGCGGGCAAGCTCGTATCTGCCACGACCCGGGCAGCTCAGCACCCCGCGTACCCGTTCGGCACCGCTGCCTCCCCTGCCGGTGCCGACCACCGATATCAAGCCCCGCCGGGCCCCGCCCGGCCCTCCCGATCGCACCGGGAACCCCCCGGCGCCGCAAGGCCCGTACCATGGGACAAGCCGTGGCGTGTCTGCCCGGCGGGCGGAAGAGGAAATCGCCGCATCCCACGATCGAGAGAAGCGCCAGCCAGCATGCCCACGCGCCACGACATCCGTAACGTCGCCATCGTCGCCCACGTCGACCATGGCAAGACCACTCTGGTCGACGCCATGCTGAAGCAGGCCGGCGCTTTCGCCGCGCACGCCGCCGAGCACCTCGACGACCGGATGATGGACTCGAACGACCTGGAGCGTGAGAAG
Source organism: Streptomyces sp. 150FB (assembly GCF_000818195.1). Lineage (GTDB taxonomy): Bacteria > Actinomycetota > Actinomycetes > Streptomycetales > Streptomycetaceae > Streptomyces. The sequence goes on from NZ_JTHL01000001.1 coordinate 6,238,150, forward strand.
GGCATCACGATCCTGGCCAAGAACACCGCCGTGAAGTACCACCCGAAGACGGGTGGCGATGTGATCACGATCAACATCATCGACACCCCCGGCCACGCCGACTTCGGTGGTGAGGTCGAGCGGGGCCTGTCGATGGTCGACGCGGTCGTGCTGCTCGTCGACGCGTCCGAAGGCCCCCTGCCCCAGACCCGGTTCGTCCTGCGCAAGGCGCTGGACGCCCGGCTGCCCGTCATCCTGTGCATCAACAAGACCGACCGCCCCGACGCCCGGATCGCCGAGGTCGTCGACGAGACGTACGACCTCTTCCTCGATCTCGACGCCGACGAGGACCAGATCGAGTTCCCGATCGTCTACGCCTGCGCCCGCGACGGCATCGCCTCGCTGACCAAGCCGGACGACGGTACGGTCCCGGCGGACAGCGACAGCCTGGAGCCGTTCTTCACCACGATCCTTCAGAGTGTCCCGGCCCCGGAGTACGACGAGGCCGCGCCGCTCCAGGCCCATGTCACCAACCTGGACGCCGACAACTTCCTCGGCCGTATCGCGCTCTGCCGCGTCGAGCAGGGCGAGCTGAAGAAGGGCCAGACCGTCACCTGGATCAAGCGTGACGGCTCGATGTCCAACGTCCGCATCACCGAACTGCTGATGACGGAGGCGCTGACCCGCAAGCCCGCCGAGAAGGCGGGCCCCGGCGACATCTGCGCCATCGCCGGTATCCCGGACATCATGATCGGCGAGACCCTGGCCGACCCCGAGAACCCGATCGCGCTGCCGCTGATCACCGTCGACGAGCCGGCGATCTCGATGACCATCGGTACGAACACCTCGCCGCTGGTCGGCAAGGGCGGCAAGGGCCACAAGGTCACCGCCCGCCAGGTCAAGGACCGTCTCGACCGCGAGCTGATCGGTAACGTCTCGCTGCGGGTCCTGGACACCGAGCGCCCCGACACGTACGAGGTGCAGGGGCGTGGTGAGCTGGCGCTGGCGATCCTCGTGGAGACCATGCGCCGCGAGGGCTTCGAGCTGACCGTCGGCAAGCCGGAGGTCGTCACCAAGCAGATCGACGGCAAGCTGCACGAGCCGATCGAGCGCATGACGATCGACTGCCCCGAGGAGCACCTCGGTGCCATCACCCAGCTCATGGCGGTCCGCAAGGGCCGCATGGAGACCATGACCAACCATGGCTCGGGCTGGATCCGGATGGAGTGGATCGTCCCGTCCCGCGGGCTCATCGGCTTCCGTACGGAGTTCCTCACCCAGACCCGCGGTACGGGCATCGCCCACTCGATCTTCGAGGGCCACGAGCCGTGGTTCGGCGATCTGCGGACCCGTAACAACGGCTCGCTCGTCGCCGACCGCGCCGGTTCGGTGACTCCCTTCGCCATGGTCAACCTCCAGGAGCGCGGGGTCATCTTCACCGAGCCCGGCACCGAGGTCTACGAGGGCATGATCGTCGGCGAGAACTCGCGCTCCGACGACATGGACGTCAACATCACCAAGGAGAAGAAGCTCACCAACATGCGAGCCGCCTCCGCCGACACCACGGAGAACGTGGTGCCGCCGCGCAGGCTGTCGCTGGAGCAGTCCCTGGAGTTCTGCCGCGACGACGAGTGCATCGAGGTGACCCCGGAGACGGTCAGGATCCGCAAGGTCGTCCTGGACCAGAAGCAGCGTGGCCGCGCGGCTTCCCGCGCCAAGCACGTGTGACCTAAAATTCACACAGAGCCTGACAGCGTGTCACGACGAACGGCCCGGAACCCGCGAATTCGCGTGGTGCCGGGCCGTTCGTCAACCCGTTTTTCTGCCCGGAGCGTCCGGATTCCGGACCCTGTTCTCCGGAAGTGGTGTTAACGGTCCGTTTCGGGGGTGTCTGTCTGTGCTCGCTTTGTCCAGATATCAGGCAAGTGCGACTCGCTGATGTTGTCAAAACGAGACCCTTTAGCTGTGGTTTACGGCCCGGCTGTACTTAATAGTTGGCTCCATTGAGCTCGGGTCAATGGGTCATGCGCGATGGGGAGCGCCGACTCACGAGCACACTTCAGGGCATTTGGGGAGCACGTCGGCAGGGGTGTCAGCGCGCGTAGACAGTGCCCTTCTTGTAGTGACTAGTGGACTCATGAGGAGGAACCCATGCGTGGTGCCAAGAGCGCCAAGTGGGTAGTGGGGGCGGCTGTCGTCGCCTTGGCGGCAACGGCCTGTGGTGGCGGTGGCGGTGACAGCTCCAGCGACAAGGGGGCTGCCGACCCGAACGGGAAGGTCGTCTTCGACTCGGGCGAGCCGCAGAACGCGCTCCAGCCCGCGAACACGCAGGAGTCGTACGGCGCCAGCGTGATCGACGCCCTTTTTGTCGGCCTGGTGAAGTACGAGCCCGGCAACGGCAAGATCACCAACGTGAACGCGCAGTCGGTGACGAGCTCGGACAACAAGGTCTGGACGGTCAAGCTCAACCCGGGCTGGAAGTTCACCAACGGCGAGACGGTGACTTCCAAGTCCTACGTCGACGCGTGGAACTGGGCCGCTGACACCAAGAGCAACCAGATCAGCAGCTCCTGGTTCTCCGACATCGCCGGTTACACCGACGTGCACCCGGAGAAGGGCGCGCCGAAGACCGACAAGATGTCCGGTCTGAAGGTGGTGGACGACAACACCTTCACCATCACGCTGACCTCCGCACTTCCTTACTTCCAGTACAAGCTGGGCTACCGGGCGTTCGACCCGCTGCCCGCGGCCTTCTACAAGGACCCGAAGGCCTACGGCGAGAAGCCGGTCGGCAACGGTCCGTACAAGTTCGACAGCTGGCAGCACAAGAAGACGATCACGGTCAGCAAGAACGCGGACTACAAGGGCCCCGACCCGGCGAAGAACGGCGGTGTGGTCTTCAAGAACTACGCCACCGAGGACGCCGCTTACCAGGACCTGCTGTCGAACAACCTCGACATCATCCGCCAGATCCCGCCGAGCAGCCTCGCCAACTACAAGAGCGACCTCGGCGACCGTGCGGTGACCGAGTCCTACTCGGCCATCCAGACGATCAACCCGGCGTTCTACACGAAGCAGTGGAAGGACATCGACGTCCGGGTCCTCCAGGGCCTCTCGATGGCGATCGACCGCGACACCATCACCAAGACGGTCCTCCAGGGCACCCGTACCCCCGCCACCGGCTGGGTCGCGCAGGGTGTGCTGGGCTACAAGGCGGGCGCGTGCGGCGAGTTCTGCTCGTACGACCCGGCCAAGGCCAAGGCGCTGATCAAGGCCGGCGGCGGTGTCCCGGGCAACAAGATCACCGTCCAGTACAACGCTGACGGCGGTCACAAGGAGTGGGTGGACGCTGTCTGCAACAGCATCCGCCAGGCGACCGGCGTGGACTGCACCGGTGACTCCAAGCCGGACTTCCAGACCGACACGCAGATTCGTGACGCGCACCAGGTCAAGTCGTTCTACCGGTCCGGCTGGGTGCTGGACTACCCGTTCAACGGCAACTTCCTCCGTGACCTCTACGGCACCGGCGTCGCCGGTAACTCGGGCGGCTTCTCGGACAAGAAGTTCGACGCGCTGACCAAGGAGGCCGACCAGGCCAAGACGGTCGACGAGTCCGCCGCGGCGTACCAGAAGGCGGAAGCGGAGCTGGTCAACAGCTTCCCGTCCATCCCGCTCTGGTACTACAACCTGAACTCGGGCTTCTCGACGAAGGTCTCCAACGTGAAGTACGACCAGGCCGGCGACCCGATCCTCACCGGCGTGACGGTGAAGAAGTAGGCATTGTCGGATTGACGGTTCCGCGGCGCGCCGGACACGGCGCGCCGCGGGCTACGGGGGCGGCCGGGGACCTTATCGGGGAACCGGCCGCTTCCGGCCGACCAGAACGGAGGCACCCATGGGGCGCTATGTCGCACGGCGACTGCTCCAAATGATCCCGGTCTTCATCGGGACCACTTTGCTTATCTTCCTCATGATCAGAGGCCTGCCGGGCGACCCGATCCGGGCCCTGTGGGGCGACAAGATTCCAGACCCGTCCCAACTCGCGGCTCTGCGGCACCAGTTCGGCCTGGACAAGCCGCTGTGGCAGCAGTACCTCGACTACATGGGCGGCCTGTTCAAGGGTGACTTCGGTGTCACCGTGGCAGGCAGGCCGGTCTCCGAGCAGATGAGTCAGGCGTTCCCTGTCACCATCCGGCTCACGATCATGGCCATGATCTTCGAGATGGTCATCGGCCTGGCGCTCGGTGTGTGGACCGGTATGCGCCGGGGCGGCGCGGCCGACAGTTTCGTTCTGGTGCTCACGCTGCTGGTCATCTCGACACCGGTCTTCGTGCTCGGCTACATCTTCCGGCAGGTCTTCGCGACCTGGCTCGGCTGGGTCACGCCAACCGTGCAGAATTCCACGGACATCGCCCAACTGGTTCTACCGGCGATCGTCCTCGGCTCGCTCTCCCTGGCGTACGTGGCCCGGCTCTCCCGCACCACCGTGGCGGAGAACCAGCGGGCCGACTACATGCGTACCGCCATGGCCAAGGGGCTGCCCCGCAGGCGCATCGTCGTCAACCACCTGCTGCGCAACTCCCTCATACCCGTCGTGACCTTCCTGGGTACCGACTTCGGCGCCCTGATGGGCGGCGCGGTCGTCACCGAGGGCATCTTCAACATCCAGGGTGTCGGCGGTGCGTTGTACCAGGCTCTGATCCGTCGCGAGGGCACCACCATGGTCGGGATCGTCACGATCCTGGTCCTCATCTACCTCGCCATGAGCCTCATCATCGACCTGCTGTATGCGGTCCTGGACCCGAGGATCCGGTATGCCTGAGACCACGAAGTCCCCGGTGAAGCCGGCCGACGAGCAGCCGGCGGTGACGGCGGACCCGGCCGGCCCCGAAGGAGCCAAGACGGAGAAGCCCCGCGGCCTGTGGGGCGACGCCTGGTACGACCTGCGCCGCAAGCCCTTCTTCATCATTTCGGCGACGCTGGTCCTGCTGCTGCTGGTCATCGTCCTCTTCCCGTCGCTGTTCACCAGCGCCGACCCGCGCCAGGGCGACCTTCAGCACCACTACCTGACCGGACCCGCCTGGGGACACTTCTTCTCCCCGGAGTGGTTCGGCTACGACGGCCAGGGCCGGAGCATCTACACCCGGATCATCTTCGGGACCAGGGCATCGGTGGAGGTCGGCGTCGGCACCACCGTCCTGGTGACCGTCCTCGGCGGCCTGCTGGGCATGATGGCGGGTTACTTCGGCGGCTGGCTCGACGCGCTGCTGTCCCGTATCACCGACATCTTCTTCGGCATTCCGTTCCTGCTCGGCGCGCTGGTCGTGCTCAACGCCTTCACCGACCGGAACGTCATCGTGGTCATCGGGGCCCTGGCCTTCCTCGGCTGGACCCAGATCGCCCGCGTCATGCGCGGTGCGGTCATCACCACGAAGCACGCGGACTACGTGCTGGCGGCGAAGGCGCTCGGCGCCGGCACCGCCCGCATCCTGATCAAGCACATCCTGCCGAACGCCATCGCACCCGTGATCGTCGTAGCGACGATCGCGCTCGGCGGCTACATCTCCGCCGAGGCGACCCTGTCCTACCTGGGCATGGGCCTCGCCGATCCGACGGTTTCCTGGGGTACGGACATCTCGTCCGCCTCGAACGTGATCCGTAACGCCCCGCACACGCTGTTCTTCCCCGCGGCCATGCTGAGCGTCACGGTCTTCGCGTTCATCATGCTCGGCGACGCGGTGCGCGACGCTCTCGACCCCAAGCTGCGCTGAGGGAGGCGTACGTGACCACCATTGACACAACGGACACCAGCCCATCCCGGCGCGTCAAGGACGAGAGTGGCGTCCCGCTGCTCGAAGTCCGTGATCTGCACGTGGACTTCCACACCCGTGACGGCGTCGCCAAGGCCGTCAACGGCGTCAACTATTCGGTCAACGCGGGTGAGACGCTCGCCGTGCTCGGCGAGTCCGGCTCCGGGAAGTCGGTGACCGCGCAGGCGATCATGGGCATTCTCGACATGCCGCCCGGCCGGATACCCAAGGGAGAGATCCTCTTCCGCGGCGAGGACATGCTCACCATGTCCTACGAGGAACGGCGGAAGATCCGCGGCCGCAAGATCGCCATGATCTTCCAGGACGCGCTCTCCTCGCTGAACCCGGTGCTCTCCGTCGGCTACCAGCTCGGCGAGATGTTCCGGGTCCACGAGGGCCTGTCGAAGAAGGACGCCAAGGCCCGGTCCATCGAGCTGATGGACCGCGTGCGCATCCCGGCGGCCAGGGAGCGGGTGGGGGACTACCCGCACCAGTTCTCCGGCGGTATGCGCCAGCGCATCATGATCGCCATGGCGATGGCGCTCAAGCCCGACCTGATCATCGCCGACGAGCCGACGACCGCGCTCGACGTGACGGTCCAGGCCCAGGTGATGGAGCTGCTGGCCGAGTTGCAGCGTGAGCTGAACATGGGCCTGATCCTGATCACCCATGACCTCGGCGTGGTCGCGGACGTCGCCGACAAGATCGCGGTGATGTACGCGGGCCGGATCGTAGAGACCGCCCCGGTCCACGACATCTACAAGGCGCCCGCCCACCCGTACACCCAGGGTCTGCTCCAGTCGATTCCGCGGCTGGACCAGAAGGGCCAGGATCTGTACGCGATCAAGGGCCTGCCGCCCAACCTGCTGCACATCCCGCGGGGCTGCGCCTTCAACCCGCGCTGCCCCAAGGCGCAGGACATCTGCCGTACGGACGAACCGCCGCTGCTCCAGGTGACCGGTCCCGAAGGGGCCGAGCTGGCGGGTCGCGGCAGCGCCTGTCACTTCTGGAAGGAGACGCTCCGTGGCTGAGCTCAGCAAGAACAACGAGCCGGTGGACGCCACCCCGAACCTGGCGAAGACCGAGATCTCGGACGCCGTCACCGAGACCGAGATCGACGCGGCGCTCACAGCGCCGGTCGAGCGCGGTGAGCCGATCCTCCAGGTGCGGAATCTGGTCAAGCACTTCCCGCTGACGCAGGGGATCATGTTCAAGAGGAAGGTCGGCGCGGTCAAGGCCGTCGACGGCATCTCCTTCGACCTGTTCCAGGGCGAGACCCTGGGCATCGTCGGCGAGTCCGGCTGTGGCAAGTCCACGGTCGCGAGGCTGCTGATGACGCTGGAGCAGGCGACGGCCGGCGAGGTCTTCTTCAAGGGCCAGGACATCACCAAGCTGTCGGGACGCGCGCTGAAGGCGGTGCGCAGGAACATCCAGATGGTGTTCCAGGACCCGTACACCTCGCTCAACCCGCGTATGACGGTCGGCGACATCATCGGGGAGCCCTTCGAGATCCACCCCGAGGTGGCGCCGAAGGGTGACCGGCGCCGCAAGGTGCAGGACCTGCTGGACGTCGTGGGTCTGAACCCGGAGTACATCAACCGCTATCCGCACCAGTTCTCGGGCGGCCAGCGCCAGCGCATCGGCATCGCCCGGGGCCTGGCTCTCAACCCCGAGATCATCATCTGCGACGAGCCGGTCTCCGCGCTCGACGTGTCGGTGCAGGCGCAGGTCATCAACCTGATGGAGAAGCTCCAGGACGAGTTCAACCTGTCCTACATCTTCATCGCGCACGACCTGTCGATCGTGCGACACATCTCCGACCGCGTCGGCGTGATGTACCTCGGCAAGATGGCCGAGATCGGCTCGGACAGCTCGATCTACGACCACCCGACGCACCCGTACACCCAGGCGCTGCTGTCGGCGGTCCCGGTGCCCGACCCGGAGGCGCGCGAAGGGCGCGAGCGGATCATCCTCACCGGGGACGTGCCGTCGCCGGCGAACCCGCCGTCGGGCTGCCGCTTCCGTACCCGCTGCTGGAAGGCGCAGGACCTGTGCGCGACCGAGGTACCGCTGCTGGCGATCCCCGAGCGCTTCAAGAGCGTGGAGGGTCCCGTCGCCCATGAGTCGGCGTGCCACTTCGCCGAGGAGAAGGACGTCGTCCACGCGGCCTGATCCCCGACCCGTACGCGGGACACACGTATACGGGAGACCCGTACGCGCACGGCGGTGCCCGGACCATCACTGGTCCGGGCGCCGCCGTTTCCGTATCTCCTCCGGCTTTCCCCCGGCTTTCTCTTCCTGTGACGGACGGACACGGATGGCCCCCGATAAGGGCGCACTGTGCACATCTTGCGGCGATATTTGGCCTAGATCCGATGTGCGACAGAGATGTGCGACATAGAGGAGGCACTCCATGCGCGGAGCCACACACGCCAAGTGGGCCGCATGCGCGGTTGCCGTCGCCCTTGCCGCGACGGCCTGTGGCGGGGGCGGGGGCAGCGGTGGAGGCGGCGGAGGCGCGAACGGAGTCGTGAGTGCCTCCTGGGGCGACCCGCAGAACCCGCTGGAGCCGGCCAACACCACCGAGGTGCAGGGAGGCAAGGTCCTCGACCTGATCTTCCGGGGACTCAAGCGCTACAACCCCAAGACCGCCAAGGCGGAGAACGCGCTCGCCCAGAGCATCACGACCAAGGACGCGCGGAACTTCACCGTCACCGTGAAGAACGGCTGGACCTTCAGCAACGGTGAGAAGGTCACGGCCAAGTCCTTCGTGAACGCCTGGAACTACGGGGCGAACCTCAAGAACAACCAGCTCAACTCCTCGTTCTTCCAGTACATCGACGGATACACCCAGGTCCACCCGAACTCGGGACAGCCCAAGGCCGCGACCATGTCGGGCCTCAAGGTCACCGGCCCGCAGACCTTCACCGTCCGGCTGTCCCAGAAGTTCTCCACCTGGCCGGACACCCTCGGCTACGCCGCGTTCGCGCCGCTGCCGACCACGTTCTTCAAGAACCACGCGGCCTGGCTCGCCAAGCCCATCGGCAACGGCCCGTACACCATCCAGAACTACGCCAAGGGCTCCCAGATGAGCCTGCGCACCTGGAAGGGCTACCCGGGCCCCGACAAGGCCGCCAACGGCGGTGTCGATCTCAAGGTCTACACCGACAACAACACCGCCTACACGGACCTCACCGCCGGCAACCTCGACCTCGTCGACGACATCCCCTCCTCGCAGCTCAAGAACGTGCAGGCGGACCTGAGCGGCCGCTACATCAACACACCGGCCGGCATCATCCAGACCCTCGCCTTCCCCTTCTACGACAAGGCGTGGAGCGGGGCGAACGGGGTCAAGCTGCGCACCGGCCTGTCCATGGCGATCAACCGCAAGCAGATCACCAGCACCATCTTCGAGAACACCCGCACACCGGCCACCGACTGGACGTCCCCGGTGCTCGGCGCCGCCGGCGGCTACAAGGCCGGGCTCTGCGGTGCGCGGTGCGACTTCGACGCGGCGGCGGCGAAGAAGATGATCCAGTCCGGCGGGGGCCTGCCCGGCGGCCGGATGACCATCTCGTACAACGCGGACACCGGCTCCCACAAGGTGTGGGTCGACGCCGTCTGCAACAACATCAACAACGTGCTGGGCAACGACCGGGCGTGCGTGGGCAAACCCGTCGGCACCTTCGCCGACTTCCGCAACCAGATCGGCCAGCGCAAGCTGACCAGCCCCTTCCGGGCCGGCTGGCAGATGGACTACCCGCTGATCCAGGACTTCCTCCAGCCGCTCTACTTCACCAACGCCTCGTCCAACGACGGCAGGTTCACCAGCCCCCAGTTCGACAAGCTGATCAACCAGGCGAACTCGGAGACGAACAGGCCGAAGTCGATCGCGCTGTTCCAGCAGGCGGAAGGCGTTGTACGGGACCAGATGGCCGCCATCCCGCTCTGGTACCAGAACGGCAGCGCCGGCTACTCGGACAGCATCACCCATGTCGCGCTGAACCCCTTCAGCGTCCCGGTCTACAACGAGATCACGGTGAAGTGACCCCGGACGGTGCCCGGCTCGGCGCGTCCCCCGCGCCGGGCCGCCCGCCGTTTCCGCGGCCCCGCACGCACCCCGTATCCCACGACACCCGGAGCGCCTGATGGGACGTTATGTGATCCGGCGCCTGTTGCAGATGATCCCGGTCTTCATCGGCACCACGCTGTTGATCTTCCTCATGGTCAATGTGATGGGCAACCCCATCGCCGGCCTCTGCGGCGATCGGCAGTGCGACCCGACGACCGAGGCCCAGTTGCGCAGGGACTTCGGCCTCGACAAGCCGGTGTGGCAGCAATACCTCACCTACATGGGGCACGTGTTCACCGGCGACTTCGGCACCGCCTTCGACGGGCAGAAGGTCATCGACCTGATGGGGCAGGCCTTCCCCGTCACCATCCGGCTGACGATCGTGGCCATCATCTTCGAGATCATCATCGGCATCATCTTCGGAGTGATCACCGGACTGCGCCGGGGCCGGCCCGTCGATACGGGCGTGCTGCTGCTGACGCTGGTCGTGATCTCCGTACCGACCTTTGTCACCGGTCTGATCGTGCAGCTCCTGCTGGGCGTGAAGTGGAACATCATCGAGCCGTCCGTCTCCTCGTCGGCGCCCTTCGACGAACTCATCGTGCCGGGGCTGGTGCTCGCCTCCGTCTCGCTGGCCTACGTCACCCGGCTGACCCGGACCTCCATCGCCGAGAACGCGCGCGCCGACTACGTACGTACCGCCACCGCCAAGGGACTGCCCAGACGCCGGGTGATCGTCCGGCACCTGCTGCGCAACTCACTGATCCCGGTCGTCACCTTCATCGGGACCGACGTGGGCTCGCTGATGGGCGGCGCGATCGTCACCGAGCGGATCTTCAACATCCACGGCGTCGGATTCCAGCTCTACCAGGGCATCCTGCGCCAGAACACCCAGACCGTGGTGGGGTTCGTGACCGTCCTGGTCATCGTCTTCCTGGTGGCGAACCTGCTGGTGGACCTCCTCTACGCCGTTCTCGACCCGAGGATCCGGTATGCCTGAGCCGCGGAGTCCCGAGCCCGGCGACGAGGCGATCGCCGCCACCGGAGCCGGCGGCCCGATGGACCTCGCCGCGAGCGAGGGGATCAGCCTGGAGGGCGGCGGAGCACCCGAGGGCGGCGCGCCGTCGGGGCAGGCCCGCTCGCTGTGGTCCGACGCCTGGCGCGACCTGCGCCGCAACCCCATCTTCATCATCTCCGGGCTGATCATCCTGTTCCTGATCGTCATCGCGATCTGGCCGCAGTCGATCACCTCGCTCAACCCGCTCTCCTGCAACCTCGCCAAGGCTCAGGAAGGCTCGGCCCCTGGACACCCCTTCGGCTTCGACGCGCAGGGCTGCGACGTCTACACCCGTACGGTGTACGGCGCGCGCGCCTCGGTCACCGTCGGCGTCTGCGCCACGCTCGGCGTCTCCATCCTCGGGTCGGTCCTCGGCGGCCTCGCCGGCTTCTACGGCAGGTACTCGGACGCGATCCTCTCCCGGCTCACCGACATCTTCTTCGGCATCCCGGTGATCCTCGGCGGTCTGGTGCTGCTGTCCGTGGTGACCAACTCCAGCGTCTGGCCGGTGGTCGGCTTCATGGTGCTCCTCGGCTGGCCGCAGATCTTCCGTATCGCGCGCGGCTCCGTCATCACCATCAAGAACAACGACTTCGTCGAGGCGGCCCGCGCCCTCGGCGCATCCAGCTCCCGGATGCTGCTGCGGCACATCATGCCCAACGCGATCGCGCCGGTGATCGTCGTGGCGACCATCGCGCTCGGTACGTTCATCTCGCTGGAGGCGACCCTCTCGTTCCTCGGCGTCGGCCTCAAACCGCCGACCGTCTCCTGGGGCATCGACATCTCCAACGCCTCGCCGAACATCCGCAACGCGCCGCACATGCTGCTCTGGCCCGCCGGCGCGCTGGCCGTCACCGTGCTCGCTTTCATCATGCTCGGCGACGCGGTGCGCGACGCCCTCGACCCCAAGCTGCGCTGAGGAGTTGCGATTCATGTTGCTCGAAGTGCGAAACCTGGAAGTGGAGTTCCGCACCCGCGAAGGAGTCGTCAACGCCGTCAACGGCGTCAGCTACTCGGTCGACGAGGGCGAGACGCTCGCCGTGCTCGGCGAGTCGGGGTCGGGCAAGTCCGTCACCGCTCAGGCGGTCATGGGCATCCTGGACGTGCCGCCGGGCCGGATCACCGGCGGTGAGGTGCTCTTCCAGGGCCAGGACCTGCTGAAACTCAAGGAGGAGGAGCGGCGCAGGATCCGGGGCCGGCGGATGGCAATGATCTTCCAGGACGCGCTCTCCTCGCTCAACCCGGTGCTGAGCGTGGGCGCGCAGCTCGGCGAGATGTTCATCGTGCACCAGGGCCTGTCGCGCAAGGACGCCAGGACGAAGGCCGTCGAGCTGATGGACCGGGTACGGATCCCGGCGGCGAGGGAGCGGGTGGGGGACTACCCGCACCAGTTCTCCGGCGGCATGCGCCAGCGCATCATGATCGCCATGGCGCTGGCGCTGGAACCGTCGCTGATCATCGCCGACGAGCCGACGACCGCGCTCGACGTGACCATCCAGGCCCAGGTGATGGAGCTGCTGGCCGAACTCCAGCGGGAGCTGAACATGGGGCTGATCCTGATCACCCATGACCTCGGGGTGGTCGCTGACGTGGCGGACAAGATCGCGGTGATGTACGCGGGCCGGATCGTCGAGACCGCCCCGGTGCACGACATCTACAAGGCGCCCGCCCACCCGTACACCCGGGGCCTGCTCGACTCGATCCCGCGGCTGGACCAGAAGGGCCAGGAGCTGTACGCGATCAAGGGGCTGCCGCCGAACCTGCTCAACATCCCGTCGGGCTGCTCCTTCCACCCGCGCTGTCCGCTCGCCCAGGACGTGTGCACGACGGACGAGCCGCCGCTCTACGAGGTGTCGGCGACCCGCCGCAGCGCCTGCCACTTCTGGACGGAGGCAATCCGTGGCTGAACCCATTCTGGAAGTGCGCGACCTGGTCAAGCACTTCCCGCTGACCCAGGGGATCCTGTTCCGACGCCAGGTCGGGTCGGTGAAGGCGGTCGACGGGGTCACCTTCTCGCTGGACGCCGGCGAAACGCTCGGCATCGTGGGGGAGTCCGGCTGCGGCAAGTCGACCGTGGCGAAGATGCTGGTCAACCTGGAGCGTCCGACGGGGGGCCAGATCCTCTACAAGGGCGAGGACATCACCCGTCTCTCCGGGCGGGCGCTGAAGGCGGTGCGCAGGAACATCCAGATGGTGTTCCAGGACCCGTACACCTCGCTCAACCCGCGTATGACGGTCGGCGACATCATCGGGGAGCCGTACGAGATCCACCCCGAGGTGGCACCGAAGGGTGACCGGCGCCGCAAGGTGCAGGACCTGCTGGACGTCGTGGGCCTGAACCCGGAGTACATCAACCGCTATCCGCACCAGTTCTCGGGCGGCCAGCGCCAGCGCATCGGCATCGCCCGCGGTCTCGCGCTCCAGCCGGAGATCATCGTCGCCGACGAGCCGGTCTCGGCGCTGGACGTGTCGGTGCAGGCGCAGGTGATCAACCTGATGGAGCGGCTCCAGGCGGAGTTCAACCTGTCGTACATCTTCATCGCGCACGACCTGTCGATCGTGCGGCACATCTCCGACCGGGTCGGCGTGATGTACCTGGGGCGGCTGGCCGAGATGGGCACGGACGAGGAGATCTACGACCACCCGACGCACCCGTACACGCAGGCGCTGCTCTCCGCCGTACCGCTGCCCGACCCGACGCTGCGGGACCACCGCGACCGGATCATCCTGGTCGGCGACGTACCGTCCCCGGCGAACCCGCCGTCGGGCTGCCGCTTCCGCACCCGCTGCTGGAAGGCGCAGGAGCGGTGCGCGCTGGAGGTCCCGCTGCTGACGGTCCCCCCGGCCTTCCGGGACCTGCCGGGACCCACGGCGCACCCGTCGGCGTGCCACTTCGCGGAGGAGAAGCAGATCGTACCGACGGAGGGCAACCAGGGGCGGACGACGGAGACCCTGCCGTACGAGGGCCGGGACCCGGATGACGAAACACCGTAAATCACACCAATTTCTTTAACACGCAGGCAACTTGGCGGACGCGACCCGGATATACGGAAGCGTCAGGCTGAACGCCGTACGGCCGTGCGGGTGCCGTAGACCGGCCGGGACCTCAGGGTCCCGGCCGGTCGCCTTTTCCGGTGTGGGCTTTCCGGGCCGGCCTTCAGGCCTTCGGGGCGAGGCCCAGGGCGCGCTTCAGGAAGTCGACCTGGAGCAGCAGCATGTTCTCCGCGATCTGTTCCTGCGGTGTCATGTGCGTCACACCCGTCAGCGGCAGCACCTCGTGCGGGCGGCCCGCCGCCAGGAGTGCCGAGGAGAGCCGCAGGCTGTGGGCGACCAGGACGTTGTCGTCGGCGAGGCCGTGGATGATCATCATGGGGCGGGCCGGGTTCTCCGGGGCCGACAGGCCGTCGTCCGTGACCAGTGAGTTGAACGCGTACGTCTCGGGCTCGTCCTCGGGGGTGCCGAGGTAGCGCTCCTGGTAGTGCGTGTCGTACAGCCGCAGATCGGTGACCGGCGCACCCACGACGGCCGCGTGGAAGACGTCGGGGCGGCGCAGGACGGCGAGGCCGGCCAGGTAGCCGCCGAACGACCAGCCGCGCATCGCCACCCGGCCGAGGTCCAGCGGGAACCGGTCCGCCAGGTCCCGCAGCGCCTCGATCTGGTCGTCGAGGACCAGCGGCAGGTTCCGGTGGACCGCCTTCTCCCAGCCCGGCGAGCGGCCCGGGGTGCCCCGGCCGTCCGCCACGATCACCGCGAAGCCCTGGTCGGCGAACCACTGGGAGGTGAGGTGCGGATTGTGCGCGGCCAGGACGCGCTGGCCGTGCGGGCCGCCGTACGGGTCCATCAGGACGGGGAGCGGGCCGTCCGACTCCCGGTAGTCCGTGGGGAGCAGTACGGCACACGGGATGCGGTGCGCGCCCGCCTCGGTGAGCCGTGCGTGGGCCGTGAGCGGCGGCTGTTCGGCGTACGACGCGATGGTGGCCAGCGGGTCGCCGTCCCGCAGTACCTGTACGGCGGCCCCCGGCGACGCGGGCCTGGCCGAAACAAGGACCGTGACCCGGCCGCCGCGTACGGCCGTGTGGACGCCGGGACCGGCCGAGAAGCGCTCCACGCCCAGTTCGTTGACCCGGTACACATGGATCTCGCCCGTCTCCGGCTCCGGAGCGTCCTCGCCCGCCGACGCCGAGATCAGGACGTCGCCGTCGCCGATGTCGAGCACCCCGCGCACATGGAGCTGGGGCCCCGTCAGCGGCCGGTCGCCGACCACCAGGACGCGTGCGCCCCCCTCGTCGGCGATCCGCACGAGCCGGCCGTCCGGCGCCCAGGCGGGCGCGCCGGAGAACAGTTCCAGCCAGATCGGGTCCTCGTCGTGGTGCACCATCCTGGTCGCGCCGGTGTCCGTGTTGACCGCCAGATACAGCAGTCCGCGCTGGTCGCGGGTCTGTACGAGCAGCAGCGGCGCCCCGGAGGCCGACCAGTGCACCCGCGCCAGATACGGGTGACGCGCCCGGTCCCAGACCACCTCCGTGCGCGTGCCGTCCAGGCCCTGGAGGAAGAGCCGTACCTCGGCGTTGGGCGTACCCGCGGCGGGGTACGCCACCTCCGTCGGCCGCCGGTCCGGGTGCGCGGGGTCGGAGATCCACCACCGCCGCACGTCCGTCGTGTCGGCGCGCGCGACCAGCAGCCTGTCCGATTCGGGCGCCCACCAGAACCCGCGATATCGAGCCATTTCCTCGGCCGCGATGAACTCCGCGAGACCGTACGTGACATCGCCGCTCTCGGGCTCGGCGAGGGCGCGGTCGCCCCGCCCGTCGGCGCCGATCACGCGCAGCGCGCCGTCGGCCACGTACGCGACGTGCCGCCCGTCCGGCGAGGGGCGGGGGTCGAGCACCGGTCCTGGGACGGGCAGTTCGCTGACCGTGCCGTCCCGCAGCCCGGCGGTGAACAGCCGTCCCGACAGGGCGAAGGCGGCCAGTTCGACGGCGTCGTCAACCGCGTAGCCCACGATTCCCCCCGCGCCCTCACGGGTCCGCTCGCGCCGCGCGCGCTCCTCGGCCGAGAGGTCCTCCTCGGCGCCGCCGAGCAGCTCCAGGGGGTCGGCGACCGCGCGCTCACGTACGGCTCTGGCGGGGCCGTCAAGGTCCAGCACCCAGAGCTGGTTCGCCCGGTCGGTGCCGGAGGAGGAACGCAGGAACACCACGCGCGCCCCGTCCGGCGACACGGTGAAGGCCCGCGGGGCACCGAGTGTGAACCGCTGGGTCCTGGCGTACTGACGTGGGAACGAGAGCTGCTGCCGCAAGGTCATATGACCGAACCTAGCGCTCGTGCGCCCCCATAGTGCTGCTGTGCACCGATCGATGCGTTGGCACGGATAGTTATGATCCGTAGCGCTTGGTGGGTAAGAACCTTCCGGCACATGCAGGTTGCGTCTACCCGATCGAATATTTATGGAGGTGAACCGCCGTGGCCCTGTCGATTTCGGTGGTCGTGCTGCTGGCGATCGTCGTCTTCCTGCTCATCCGGAAATCCGGGCTCAAGGGGGGACACGCGGTGGTCTGCATGCTGCTCGGCTTCTATCTCGCCAGTTCCACCATCGCCCCGACGGTCAGGGACCTGACCTCGAACGTGGCGAGCATGCTCGGCGGGATCAAGTTCTGACCGGGCCTTCGTGTCCCTGACGGGGCACCTCCGACGTCCCTGACCGGGCACCTCCGGCCTGGCCGACCTGGCTCCCCCCGGTGACCTGGCACCGCGCCCCTGTGACCGGACGCCCGCTCCCGGGGCCGCGGGGGCGCCCTCGTAGGCTGTTTCCATGACCGACTCCCCCGCCCGCCGTCTCCTGCTGGTGCACGCGCACCCTGACGACGAGACGATCAACAACGGCGTCACCATGGCCAAGTACGTGGCCGAGGGCGCCCAGGTCACCCTGGTGACCTGCACGCTGGGCGAGGAGGGCGACGTCATCCCACCTGACCTCGCCCACCTCGCGGCGGCCAGGGACGACCGTCTCGGTCCGCACCGCGTCGGTGAACTCGCCGCGGCGATGGCCGCGCTGGGCGTCACCGACCACCGGTTCCTCGGCGGCCCCGGCAGATACCGGGACTCCGGGATGATGGGTACGGAGCAGAACGACCGCGAGCACGCCTTCTGGCACGCGGACGTCGACGCCGCGGCTCCGTACCTCGTCGAGGTGATCCGTGCCGTGCGCCCGCAGGTGCTCGTCACGTACGACCCGAACGGCGGCTACGGCCACCCGGACCACATCCAGGCGCACCGCGTCGCCACACGCGCCGCCGAGCTGGCGGCGGACGCCACGTACGGAGCCGGCCTCGGCGCCCCGCACGCCGTCGGGAAGATCTACTGGAACCGGGTGCCGCGCTCGGTCGCCGACGAGGGCCTGGCCGGACTGCGCGCCACGGGCACCGACTTCCCCGGGATCGCGGGGATCGACGACATCCCTGGCGTGGTCGACGACGCGCGGATCACGGCGGCGATCGACGGCACCGCGTACGCCGACCGCAAGACGGCCGCGCTGCGCGCGCACGCCAGCCAGATCGCCGTGGACGGGCCGGTCTTCGCCCTCTCGAACGACCTGGGGCAGCCGATGTTCGCGACGGAGTACTACCAGTTGGTGCACGGCACCTCAGGCGCGCCGTCGGGTGAGCGTGAGAGTGATCTTTTCGCCGGGGTGGTCGCATGAGCCCGGGCGGTCGTGCGAATGCGGGCAATCGCGTGAGTTCGGACGTGAGTTCGGGTACGGGCGCGGGGTCGGGCGCGGGTTCCGGCCAGGGGCCCGGGCCCGGCCGGATCGCCGCTTACCTCGGCCTGGTCGTGCTCGGCGCCGTCGTCGGTGTCGCGGGCGCCCTCGCCCAGGGCGGCCTGTTCCCCGGCGGTCTGGTGCTGGCGCTGCTCGCCACCGCCGGGCTCTTCATCGGGGGCCTGCGGCTGACCGGCACCCAGCTCGGGGTGGGGGCGCCGGCGCTCGGCTGGCTGGTCGCCGTCATCCTGCTCAGCCTGGGCAGGCCCGAGGGCGACGCGGTCTTCTCGGGAGGTCTCGGCCCGCTCGTCTACCTGCTCGGTGGCGCTTTGGTGGCTGTGATCTGTGCCACCATGTCGCGGTTGCCGCAACCGGGCGCGGAGCCCGGCCGACTTGGGAAGTGACGCGCCCGTCTGCTGCTGAATTGACCATGTCCGTACGGTCGGCGTTGCAACCGCTTCACACGGCCGTCGGATGTCTGTCCGCGGAGGCCAGTATGGTGGTGCGCGCTCCGGGCCCTCCCCTCGCCTCCGGCATGGGGGACCTGAACAGTTGAGTACCAGCAAGAAACGGGCGGCGGAGCCAACCGGGAGAACCTGCCTTGAGTCGTGAAACTGACAGTTCGTCCTCCGGGCCCCAGGGGCGCGGCGGAGCCGCGTACCCCTCGGGGACACCGCCGTACGGATCACGCCAGTATCCGTCGCTGCATCCCCAGCAGGACGCTCCGGAGGAGATTGACGCCGAGTCCGCGCCGCGGCCGGACGAGCCGAGAACCGAGACCACTCTGACCACGCGTATCCGGATCAACATCCCGGGCTCGCGGCCGATTCCGCCTGTCGTCATGCGTACGCCCATGGGCGAGAGCGAGTCCATCGACGGACGTGGCGCTCCGGCCGGGCCGAGCAGTGAGCGCACGGGCGCCGTCCCGCGCCCCGAGGCGGCCCAGGAGCCGGCCGACGGACGGGGTACGGGCGCGGGCGCCGCCGACGAGAAGCCGGCCGCCGACACGCCCACCAGTGACTGG
>NZ_JTHL01000001.1:6258154-6267808 GCF_000818195.1 Streptomyces sp. 150FB
GGCGGCCGACGGCCTTCCCGGCGCACCCAACATCACGCCCCCGAAGGGCTCGGCGCCCGCCCGTGCGGCGGCCCCGCCCGCGCCCGTCAAGAAGGGCCGCTCCAAGCTGGTCCTCGCCGTGGTCGCCCTCGTCGTGGTGGCCGGCGGCTTCTACGGCGCCGGTCTGCTGATGAACCACTCCGACGTGCCCAAGGGCACGACGGTCCTCGGCGTCGACATCGGCGGCGGCACCCGCGACGACGCTGTCAAGAAGCTCGACAGCGTGCTCGGTTCGCGCGCCTCGGCGCCGCTCCACCTCGGGGTCGGCGGCAAGACGGCGGAACTGCCCCCCGAGAACGCGGGCCTCAGCCTGGACAGCCAGGCGACCGTACGCGGCGCCGCCGGCAGCGACTACAACCCGGTCACCGTGATCGGTTCGCTCTTCGGCCAGGCCCGGATCGTCAACCCGGTGATCCCGGTCGACCAGGAGAAGCTGACCGCGGC
Source organism: Streptomyces sp. 150FB (assembly GCF_000818195.1). Lineage (GTDB taxonomy): Bacteria > Actinomycetota > Actinomycetes > Streptomycetales > Streptomycetaceae > Streptomyces. Next base: position 6,258,638 of record NZ_JTHL01000001.1, read on the forward strand.
GCTCACCGAGCTGTCGGGGACGTCGGGTTCGGCGAGCGAGGGCACCATCAAGTTCGAGCCCGGCAAGGCCGTCGCCGAACCCGGCAAGGTGGGCAAGGCGCTGGACGTCAGCCAGTCGATCGTCTCCGTACGTGACGCCTACCGCAGCCAGGTCCAGACGGGCCGGCCGAGGACGGTCGAACTGCCCGTCACCACCCGCGAGCCGACCATAAGCCAGGCCGAGATCGACCGGGCGATGAAGGACTTCGCCGAGCCGGCGATGTCCGGGCTCGTCACGATCAAGGCGGGGGACAAGCAGATCCAGTTCGGCCCCGCCAAGTCCCTCCCGAAGATCCTCTCCATGAAGGCGATCGACGGGAAGCTGGTGGAGGTCTACGACAAGACGGCCATCACCGAGCTGCTCGACGGTGTCTTCAACGGCATCACCATCACCAAGGGGGACGGCCAGCAGCACCCGGTCTCCACCGACGACGTGACGCAGGCGCTCCAGAAGGCCCTGCTGGGCAAGACCCCGGCGGAGCGCACCCAGGTGATCGACCTCAACCCGAGCTGACGCGACGCACGCGGCCCGGCCGAGATCGGAGGAGCCCCCCGCCCGTACCGGGCGGGGGGCTCCGTCGTACGCCCGGAGGCCGGGCCTTCCCGGACTGTCACCCGTTTCGGATGACGGATGTCATGCCGAGCTCACGACCCATGGCACTGACGGCGGACCCCGCCCCCGGGAGAGGCTTGGCGCATGACGACAACAGCGGCGCCTCCCACCACCGTGGTGAGTTTTGAGAACGTGAACAAAAGCTACGGAGCCGTCCACGCCGTGGCCGGTCTCTCGCTGGACCTCCACCCCGGCGAGACCGTCGCGCTCCTCGGCCCCAACGGCGCGGGCAAGTCCTCCGCCCTCGACCTGCTGCTCGGCCTGCGGAAGCCCGACTCGGGCAGCGTCTCGGTCTTCGGCATGTCCCCGACCGCGGCCATCGCGGCCGGCCGGGTCGGCGCGATGCTCCAGAGCGGCGGCCTGATGGAGGACGTCAAGGTGCGCGAGCTGGTCAAGCTCGCCTGCGACCTGCACAGCAAGCCGTACCCGGTCTCCGAGGTGCTCGCCAGGGCGGGCATCACCCAGATCGCCGACCAGAAGGTCAACAAGCTCTCCGGCGGCCAGGAGCAGCGCGTGCGCTTCGCGCTCGCCACCGCGGGGGCCAACGACCTGATCGTCCTCGACGAACCCACCACCGGCATGGACGTCACCGCCCGGCAGGCGTTCTGGGCGACCATGCGCGAACAGGCCGATCAGGGCCGTACGGTGCTGTTCGCCACCCACTACCTCGAAGAGGCCGACGCGATCGCCGACCGGGTGCTCGTGCTGTACCGGGGACGGCTGCTCGCCGACGGCACCGCCGCCGAGATCAAGGCGAAGGCGGGCGCCCGCCGGATCACCTTCGACCTGGCGCCCGACGACGGTGGCGTGATCGACGAGAGCGCGCTGCGCGGACTGCCGTTCCTGAGCGCCGTCGACATCTCCGGCACGACCGTACGTATGCAGTCGCACGACGCCGACGCGACCGTGCACGCGCTGTACGGGCTCGGCCTGTACCCGCGCAACCTGGAGGTCGCCGGACTCGGCCTGGAGCAGGCCTTCGTCGCCATCACCGAGGCCGAGGAGGCCAGGACCGCGTGAACACCCTGATCAAGCTGGAGATCACCCGCACGCTGCGCAACAGGAAGTTCATGTTCTTCTCGGTGATCTACCCCGCCGTGCTGTTCCTCGTGATCGCGGGACCGCAGGGCAGCGGCAACGTCCCGGGCACCGCCCTGAGCCTCAGCGCCTTCTACATGGTCGCCATGGCGTCCTTCGGCGCGCTGACCGCCGTACTCATGGGCAACAGCGAGAAGATCGCGAAGGAGCGCGAGAAGGGCTGGGTGCGCCAGCTCCGGCTCACCTCGCTGCCGGGACGCGGCTATGTCCTCGCCAAGATCTGCAGCGCCGCCGTCGTCTCGCTGCCCTCGATCATCATCGTCTTCATCGTCGCCGGCGCCTCCAAGGGAGTGAGCCTCGCCGTCTGGCAGTGGATCGCCCTCACCTTTGTGATCTGGGCGGGCAGCGTCTGCTTCGCGGCGCTCGGCGTGGCCATCGGCTACCTGGCGTCGGGCGACGCCGTCCGGCCGATCACCATGATCATCTACTTCGGGCTCTCGATCCTCGGCGGCCTGTGGGTGCCCACGACCGCCTACCCGCGGTGGCTCCAGAACATCGTCGAATGGCTGCCCACCCACGCGTACGCGGGTCTCGGCCAGGCCGTCGAACTGGGCGGCTCACCGCATCTGAAGGACGTCGCCATCCTGGTCGTGTACACGCTGCTCTTCGCGGGCGGCGCCGCCTGGCTCTACCGGAAGGACACACTGAAGGCGTGAGTGAAGCCACGTTCCCCTCCGTCGGACAGCCGCCGACGAACCGCCGTCAGTCGTTCATGAAGCTGATGTGGGTCGGCATCTGGCTCGCCTTCCTGGGCGCTCCGATCAGCGATCTCTTCAGCGGTACGTACTCGGCGGCCGGCACCGTTTTCGGGACGCTCAGCCTGGTTCTCTTCGTGGCCGGCTATCTGGCGCTGATCTTCCGGCACACCGGCAGGCCGCTCCAGCGCTGGCTGGTCCACGGAGAATTGGCCGCCCTGTTCGTCCTCGCGGTCGTCCTCCCGCTCACGCTGGGCTCGCCCTGGCTGGTGCTCTTCGTCTACGTGTCGGTCTCGGCGGGAGCGGCGCTGCCGGTCCGGCTGTCGCGGTTCGCGATCGCAGGCGTCACCGTGGCGATGATCCTGATCGGTCTGCACACCGGGAACGACGACGGCTTCGTGACCGCCCTCGTGGTCCCCTCGCTGCTCGGCGGGTTCGCCATGGCGGGCGTCGGCCAGCTCGTGCGTACGACGATCGAGCTGCGCGAGGCACGGGCCACGGTGGCCGCGCTCGCCGCCAACGAGGAGCGGCTGCGGCTCGCCCGGGACCTGCACGACCTGCTCGGCCACTCTCTCTCGCTGATCACGCTCAAGAGCGAGCTGGCGGGGCGGATGCTCCCGGGGCAGCCCGAGCGGGCGGCCGAGCAGGTGGCGGACATCGAGCACGTCAGCCGCCAGGCGCTCAACGACGTACGGGAAGCGGTCAGCGGCTACCGCAGGCCCACCCTGCCCGGCGAGCTGGCGGGGGCGCGCACGGCGCTCGCCGTCGCGGGCATCACCGCCGACGTACCGTCCGAAGCCCCCTCCGACCTGCCGGGGGACGGGCTGTGCGAGGAGAGCGAGGCGGTGCTCGCCTGGTCGCTGCGGGAAGCGGTCACCAATGTCGTACGTCACAGCGGGGCCCGCCGCTGCGCCGTCTCACTCACCGCGCGCCAGACGCTGCGCGGACCCGTGGTCGAACTCACCGTCGAGGACAACGGGCGCGGCGCGGCCGGCGCCACCTCGCGCGCCGCCCCGCACGGCAACGGGCTGACCGGTCTGACGGAACGCCTCGCCAAGATCGGCGGCACGCTGGAGGCGGGCCCCTCGCGGGGCGGCTTCGTCCTGAGGGCACGGGTCCCGATGGGCGCGGGACCGGCCGTCGGTGCCGCCGGGAGCCGCGGCCCGGTTCCTGGCCCGGTTCCTGGCCCGGTTCCTGGGCCGGTTCCTGGGCCGGTTCCTGGCCTGGACAGTGCCTAGTCAGGGCCTAGGATCCGGTGCATGAGCCGCACGATCAGGGTCCTCCTCGCCGAGGACCAGTCCATGGTGCGTGAGGCGCTGGCCGCCCTGCTCGGTCTGGAACCGGACATCGAGGTGGTCGCGCAGGTCGCGCGCGGCGACGAGGTGCTGCCCGCCGCGCTGGCCCATGACGTGGATGTCGCCCTGCTGGACATCGAGATGCCCGGCATGACCGGCATCGAGGCTGCGGCGGCCCTGCGGACCGCCCTGCCGCGCCTCAAGGTCGTCGTCCTGACCACCTTCGGCCGCCCCGGCTATCTGCGCCGCGCGATGGAGTCGGGCGCGCAGGCGTTCCTCGTCAAGGACGCGCCGGCGGCCCAACTGGCCGAAGCGGTACGGAAGGTGCTCGCCGGCGAGCGGGTCATCGACCCGACCCTGGCGGCGGCGGCCCTCGCCGACGGCGCCAACCCGCTGACCGACCGCGAACGCGAGGTCCTGCGGGCCGCGTCCGACGGCTCGACCAATGTGGAACTGGCCGCCGCACTGCACCTGTCGCAGGGCACCGTCCGCAACTACCTCTCCACGGCGATCCAGAAACTGGCGGTGCGCAACCGCGCCGAGGCCGTGCGGATCGCCCGCGAGAAGGGCTGGCTGTAGGGATACCGGTCCGGCCTCCGCCGGGGGCCCGGCGGTCAGTTGAGCATCGCCCGTGCCGCGCGTGCCTTGCGCCGGATCGCCTCCGCAGTCGACGGCTCGAACGTGCCCACCACCAGCGCGTATTCCTCCATCTCCGCCGCCCCCGCCAGGAACTCGCCGCGCCTGACGAGGAGTTGGGCGTGGTCGTAGCGCAGTCTGGCCGGGTGGGAGGGCAGCAGCAGGGACAACTCGACGGCCCAGAGCGCCACATCCGTACGGTCCATCCGGGAAGCGGCCCACGCGCGGATGTTGTTGAGGATCCGCAGCACGATGTCCAGCGGGTCGGCGGGTGCGAAGGCCGAAGCGACGGGCTCGGAGCCGGTAAGGGCGGTGACCAGTTCCCCCGCCTCGGAGCCCGTCAGCAGCCGGCCGCCCACATACGGATCGGCGATGACCTGCTCGGCCGGGTCCCCGAAGCCGACGACGAAGTGGCCGGGCAGCGCCAGCCCGTACACCGGCGCGCCCGCGCGGCGCGCGACCTCCATCCAGACCACCGAGAGCAGGATGGGCAGCCCCCGCTTGCGCCGCAGCACCTCGTGCAGCAGCGAGGAGCTGAGCCGCCCGTAGTCCGCGGCGGTCCCGAGGAAGCCGCAGCGCGCCCCCAGCAGTTCGGCGAGCGCCGCGGCCCAGGCGCGCGCCCCCGAGAGCCCGAACGGCAGCAGCCCGGCCAGCCGGTCGAGTTCGATCTCGGCCTCGTCCAGGCCGGCCTCGCCCAGCGACGGGTCGGCCTCGGCGCCGATCAGCAGACAGAGCGTCACCAGGTCGGGCCGCTCGGCGCGGGCCTCCTCGGCGAATCGGCGGCGGCGCTCGGCGGCGGCCTTCCGCTCAGGTGGTTCCCGCTGTTCCGGTTCTTCCGGCTGCATACGCGACTCGTACCCGCTCAGGATGTTCGGAAATGGTGGTAGCGATGATGCACGTCGAAGCCCATCGCGTCATACAGCGCCCGCGCCCCCTCGTTGTCCGACTCGACCTGGAGCCAGCCGGCCGACGCGCCCTCCTCCAGCGCGCGCCGGGCGAGCGCGGTCATCACGCTCGTGGCCAGGCCCTGCCGCCGGTGGGCCGGGTCGACCTCCACGGCCATGAAACCGGCCCAGCGCCCGTCGACCACGCACCGGCCGATCGCAGCGGGCACGCCGTCCCCGGCGTCCCCGCCGTTCTCACCGTCCCCGCCGCCCCCGCCGCCCCCGCCGTTCGCGTCCCGCTCCCCGGCGACCGTGGCGAACCACACCGAGGGGCCGCCGCGCAGCACCTGGAGCACATGCGGCCCCGGCGTCCCGACCCGCTGGTAGCGCCGCAGCCACGCCGCGTCGCACTCCCGCCCGAGCCGCACCCGGGAGACGTCCGCGTCGCGGTCGGCGAGCGGCGCCAGTGCGCCGATCCGTACCTCGGCGGTCACCTCCCGCCACCAGCCGCGCCGCTCCAGCTCCGCGCAGAGCTGCTCCTGGGTGCCCTCGGCGCCCGTCGCCGCCTGGACGTACGGAGGCAGCCCCCGCGCCTCGTACCACTGCCGTACGCGCGCCAGCGCCTCGTCCAGCGGCATCCCGGGGTCGCCGGAGGGCAGCGCGGAGTTGGCGCGGCGGGTGAAGCCGGACGCCGCGCGCAGCCGCCAGTCGCCGAGCGCCTCGCTCTCCACCGGCTGCCAGCCGCGGGCGAGGACCGCCGTCAGCTCCTCGAACGACGTGGCGGGACCGCGCCGCCGCGCCGGTGCGGGCGGCACCACTTTCCCCGCGACCAGCGCCGATTCCGCGATACGGACAGATTCGCCGTCCTTACGTGTGATGAAGAGCACACCAGCGTCCCAGGATGTGAGAACGCCCACCGTGTCGCTGAACTTCCGCGCGCCGGGCCCGGCCCCGGTCAGTCGTCTGACAGAGACGCGTTTTCCCACGTCAGCGGGGGTTACGTAAACCTTGAGCCGTCCGCCGGCCGTGAATTCCACTTCTCTGTCCGCCCCTCCTGTTCGGATCATGCCCAGGAACGGAGATACTAGGTGTGGGCATCGACGACGCCGCGCTCCCGCGCGCCCGTGGACGGAGCCGCAGATCGGCCCGCCGCCGCCCTATCGAGGAGGAACGACAGCGTGACCTACGTCATCGCGCAGCCTTGTGTCGACGTCAAGGACAAGGCGTGCATCGAGGAGTGCCCGGTCGACTGCATCTACGAGGGCTCCAGGTCCTTGTACATCCACCCGGACGAATGCGTCGACTGCGGAGCCTGTGAGCCGGTCTGTCCGGTCGAGGCGATCTTCTACGAGGACGACACCCCGGAGGAGTGGAAGGACTACTACAAGGCGAACGTCGAGTTCTTCGACGAGCTCGGCTCGCCCGGTGGCGCTTCCAAGCTCGGCCTGATCGAGCGGGATCACCCCTTTATCGCCGCGCTGCCGCCCCAGAACGGCTGACAGCGCACTGTCCCCGGTCCCGTACGGCCCGCCGCCGTACGGGACCGGGGCGTTTCGACATCCGTACGAGAAAGTGTGAGCACCGTGTCCGCAGTCTCTTCGCGCCTCCCCGTCTTCCCCTGGGACAAGCTGGAGCCCTACAAGGCGACGGCGGCGGCCCATCCGGACGGGATCGTGGACCTGTCCATCGGCACGCCCGTCGACCCGGTCCCCGCGGTGATCCAGCGGGCCCTGACGTCGGCGGCGGACTCGCCCGGCTATCCCACGGTGTGGGGCACGGTCGAACTGCGTGACGCGCTGACCGGTTGGGCCGGACGGCGGCTCGGCGCGCGGGGGATGACCCACGGACACGTCCTGCCGGTGGTCGGCTCCAAGGAACTCGTCGCCTGGCTGCCGACACAGCTCGCGCTCGGCACCGGCGACCGGGTCGCCTTCCCGAGCCTCGCCTACCCGACGTACGAGGTGGGCGCGCGGCTGTGCGGCGCCGAGCCGGTGCCGTACGACGACCCCACGGCGCTCGACCCCGCGGGGCTGAAGCTGCTGTGGCTCAACTCGCCGTCGAACCCGACCGGGGCCGTGCTGTCCAAGGACGAGCTCACCCGGATCGTCGCCTGGGCCCGCGAGCACGGTGTGCTGATCGCCAGCGACGAGTGCTATCTCGACCTCTGCTGGGAGACCGAGCCGTTCTCGGTGCTGCACCCGGACGTCTGCGGCGGCTCGTACGAGGGTCTCCTCGCGGTCCACTCGCTCTCCAAGCGCTCGAACCTGGCCGGCTACCGCGCGGCCTTCGTCGCCGGTGACGCCGCCGTTCTGTACGAGCTGCTCCAGGTCCGCAAGCACGGCGGGATGATGACCCCGGCGCCCGTGCAGGCGGCGACGGTGGCCGCGCTCGGCGACGAGACGCACGTACAGGAGCAGCGGGCGCGGTACGCGGCCCGGCGCACGGCCCTGCGGGCGGCGCTGGAGGCGCACGGCTTCCGTATCGACCACAGCGAGGCGAGCCTGTACCTGTGGTCGACGCGGGACGAGCCCTGCTGGGACACCGTGGCGCACCTCGCCGAACTCGGCATCCTGGTGGCGCCCGGCGACTTCTACGGGCCCGGCGGCGGGCGTCACGTACGGGTGGCGCTGACCGCCACCGACGAGCGGATCGAGGCCGCGGTCAAGCGACTGGGCTGAGCGGCGGCCGGGCTGTGGCTGTCGGCTTGCGGCTGTCGGCCCGCCACGTGGACGTACAAGAGGGCCCGGGGAGCTTCGTGCTCCCCGGGCCCTCTTCGCCGTCGTACGGCCCGCTGAGGGGCCGTCAGTGCCCTTGTGGGCGCGTCCGGTGCGGGACGGGCCCGGGCAGGGGCAGGTGGTTCGGGTCGTACCGGTCAGGCGTGGGCTCAGCCGAGCGGCAGGCCCGAGACCGGCAGGCTGGGCAGGCCGCCGCCGAGCGCGCCCTTGGAGCCGCTGCTCGCCGGCTTCGCCGGGTTCGCCGAGTTCGCCGAGTTCGCAGACGTCATCGTCTGGCCGAGGGCCTCGCCGGCGCTGCCCGCGGTCTCGCCGGCCACCTTCTGCGCGGCGGGGGTCGCCGTCTTCGCGGCGCCGCCGACGGCCTTGCCGGCGGCCGGGACGGCCGTCTCGATGGTCTTGCCGCCCACCGTGCCGACCACCTTGGTCGCCGTCTGGGCGCCGTTGTCGACGGTGTCGCCGACCTGGGCGCCGTCGAGCGCGGTCAGGGCGCTCAGGTCGGTCGCCTGGGGCAGGGCGGCGGCACTCGCCGCGCCGGCCGCACCGACCACGGGCGCCGCACCCGCCGCGATGAGCAGCGCGACACGGGCGATCCGACGGGTCAGGGGGAGGGACATGGTGCTCCTTTGAAGGGAGAGAAACGGTTCGTGTCCGTCGATCGGACACAGTGACAACCCCTCCGAGGGCGGCGAAAGTTGCGGTGCGGCAGGGTAAAGAGTTAGCAATGCGTCGCATTATCGGGTACGGATAAAAACGGTCAAACGAGTCTGTTCGAAAAGACCTGGTGAATCGTCACTCCGCTTACGGCGCAAGGCATTTGGCGAATGCGGCCCGCTCCGGCGACTCATCGGACGAGATGCCGTCCGTATATGCCGCCAGTAACTCCTGCGGGCGACCCTTCCGTACTACCGCGCGATCCGGATTCGAACTGCCGCCGTGTCCGAGGCCTTCGGCGCGCCGTCCGCCCGCCGCCAGCCGTCGCCGGCGTCCTCGGCGCTCCAGACGCGGCCTCCGTAGGAGACCTCGTCGATCCGCAGCTCGGCGGCGCTCGCCACCGCCCACTGCGCCAGCTCCCAGCCGCGTTGTACGGGCCCGCCGTCGACCGCCTCGCCGTGCTCGCCGCCCGCCGTCCCCGGCGCCTCCACGACCGGTACGGACACCTCGTCCGGCTTCGCGGCG
>NZ_JTHL01000001.1:6267990-6293934 GCF_000818195.1 Streptomyces sp. 150FB
GCACCTCGCGCCCGAACGCCCGCACCAGCTCGGCCCGTACCTTCGCCGGGGAGCCCGCCGCCGTGCCGGTCGGCGCCGAGCAGGTCAGTACGGCGGGGGCCCTGCCGGTGAGGGCGGCGGCCAGCAGCGTGGCGTCCGGCTCGTGCTTCGCGTACGCCTGCGGGAAACCGCTGTGCTGGACGCGCTGCGCCGCCACGGTGAGCGGCAGCCGCGAGTAGCCCGGGACCGTGGCGAGATGGTCGTAGAACTGACCCGCCGAATAGACCGGATCGACGATCTGGGCCGCCGTGCCCCACCCCTTGGACGGCCGCTGCTGAAACAGGCCGAGCGAGTCGCGGTCGCCATGGTTCAGATTGCGCAGCGCCGACTCCTGGAGCGCGGTCGCCAGCGCGATCGTCACCGCGCGCTCCGGCATGCCGCGCGTGGTGCCGACGGCGGAGATCGTCGCCGCGTTGGCCGCCTGCTCCGGGCTCATCTCGTACGTGGCGCCGTCCCCGTCCGACTCCGGCCCCGATGCCGAGGAGTCGGAGGGGTCGGTGGCGCGCACGGTGCAGCGCGGCGGACCGCCGCCGCCCGTCACGTACTGGACCACCACATAAGCGGTCACACCGAGCAGGACGACGAAGGCTAAGGCGAGACGCAGGAAGCGGCCGCGACGGGAGGGGGTGACGGTCTCGGACACAGGCTCACCGTACTAGGGTCAAAACCATGTCTGAGACCGTGCTTGACCTCTCCCTCGACGCTCCGGCCCTCACCGCGTGGCTGGTCGACTTCCGGTCGGTCAGCGGCGAGGAGAAGCCGCTGGCCGACGCGATCGAGCAGGCGCTGCGCACACTGCCGCACCTCACGGTGGACCGGTACGGCAACAACGTCGTGGCGCGCACCCGGCTCGGGCGGGGCGAACGGATCATCCTGGCCGGGCACATCGACACCGTCCCCATCGCGGACAACGTGCCCTCCCGGCTCGACGCGGACGGCGTGCTGTGGGGCTGCGGCACCACCGACATGAAGTCAGGAGTGGCCGTCCAACTGCGGATCGCCGCGACGGTCCCCGAACCCAACCGTGACCTCACCTTCGTCTTCTACGACAACGAGGAGGTGGCGGCGCACCTCAACGGCCTCGGGCATGTGGCCGAGGCCCACCCCGACTGGCTGGAGGGCGACTTCGCCATCCTCCTCGAAGCGTCCGACGGGGAGATCGAGGGCGGCTGTCAGGGCACCCTGCGGGTCATCCTCCGTACTGAGGGCGAGCGCGCCCACTCGGCGCGGAGCTGGATGGGGTCCAACGCGATCCACGCGGCCGCCCCGATCCTGGAGCGCCTCGCCGCGTACGAGCCCCGGCGTCCGGTCATCGACGGTCTGGAGTACCACGAGGGGCTCAACGCCGTACGGATCGAGGGGGGCGTCGCCAACAACGTCATCCCCGACGCCTGCACGGTCGTCGTCAACTACCGCTACGCGCCGGACAGGAGTGCCGAAGAGGCGCTGGCCCACGTACGCGAGGTCTTCGACGGCTGCGGGGTCGCCGACTTCACCGTGGAGGACCACTCCGGCGCGGCCCTGCCCGGACTCGGGCGCCCGGGCGCCGCCGCCTTCATGGCGGCCGTCGGCGGCAGCGCGCGGCCCAAGTTCGGCTGGACGGACGTCGCACGCTTCGGCGACCTCGGCGTGCCAGCGGTGAACTACGGCCCCGGCGACCCGCTGTTCGCCCACAAGCGTGACGAACATGTCGCGGTCGAGCGCATCTCGCACTGCGAGAACCGGCTCCGTGACTGGCTCACCGGCTGACAGCACCCGGCCCGACTGCCGGAATTTCGCCTTTCGTCATGTCCTTGGACCTACCCTTGCCGAAACGGGGGAAGCATTGGTTCAGCAGCGGAAGGAGCAGGTCATGGGCGCGCCTGAGGGATCGGGGAAGCCGGAGGAGCAGCGGCTCGGTCCGGTGATCCGCCGCAGGGAACAGGTCCAGTCCGGCACCACGGATCAGCGGCTGCTGGACACCGGGGGCGACTCGGAGTGGGTGCACACGGACCCCTGGCGGGTGATGCGTATCCAGTCGGAGTTCGTCGAGGGCTTCGGCGCCCTCGCCGAGCTGCCGAGCGCCATCAGTGTCTTCGGCTCGGCCAGAACCCCGGTCGGCTCCGAGGACTACGAGGCGGGGACCCGGATCGGCCGCGCGCTGGTCGAGGCCGGGTTCGCCGTGATCACCGGTGGCGGTCCCGGTGCGATGGAAGCGGCCAACAAGGGGGCGAGGGAGGCCGACGGGATCTCCGTGGGACTCGGCATCGAACTGCCCTTCGAACAGGGCCTCAACCCGCATGTCGACATCGGCGTCAACTTCCGGTACTTCTTTGTCCGGAAAACGATGTTTGTGAAGTATGCGCAAGGGTTCGTCGTCCTGCCGGGCGGTCTCGGCACGCTGGACGAGCTGTTCGAGGCGCTCACGCTCGTACAGACCCGCAAGGTCACCAGCTTCCCGATCGTGCTGTTCGGTACGGAGTACTGGCGCGGCCTCGTCGACTGGCTCCGCGACACCGTGGTGGCGCAGGGCAAGGCGTCGGCGAAGGACCTGCTGCTCTTCCACGTCACGGACGACGTGGACGAGGCGGTGGCGCTGGTCACCAAGGAGACGGGCAAGTAGGGCCGTTCAGGCCGGTGGCGCGGCTCAGGCCAGTAGTGCGGCTCAGGCCAGTCCCCGGCGGGCGACCGCCGGGGGCCGGTGACCGGCGATCGACGCCACCATCTCCAGCACCTGCCGGGTCTCGGCGACCTCGTGCACCCGGTAGACCCGGGCGCCGAGCCACGCCGAGACCGCGGTCGTCGCGAGCGTGCCGATCAGCCGCTCCTTGACCGGCTTGTCGATCGTCTCGCCCACGAAGTCCTTGTTGGACAGCGAGACGAGCACCGGCCAGCCGGTCTCGGCCATCTCGCCCAGCCTGCGGGTCGCCTCCAGCGAGTGGCGCGTGTTCTTCCCGAAGTCATGACCCGGATCGATCATGATCCCGTCCCTGCGGACGCCCAGCGCCAGCGCGCGCTCGGCGAGGCCCAGCGTGACGTCCAGGATGTCCGCCATCACGTCCTCGTACGCCACCCTGTGCGGTCGCGTACGCGGCTCGGCGCCGCCCGCGTGCGTACAGACCAGCCCGGCGCCGTACCGCGCCGCGACCTCCGCGAGCTTCGGGTCCACGCCGCCCCACGCGTCGTTGAGCAGATCCGCCCCGGCCTCGCAGACCGCCTCGGCCACGTCGTGACGCCAGGTGTCGACGCTGATCACCACGTCCGGGAAGCGCCGCCGCACCTCCGCCACGAATCCGACCGTACGGCGCGCCTCCTCCTCGGCGGTCACCTCGTCGCCGGGACCGGCCTTCACCCCGCCGATGTCGACGATGGCCGCGCCCTGCGCCACCGCCTCCTCGACACGGTCGAGAGCGGGTCCGTCACGGAACGTCGCGCCCTGGTCGTAGAACGAGTCCGGCGTCCGGTTGACGATCGCCATGATCACCGGCTCGTCCGCGCCGAATTCCCGACGTCCCAGCCGCAGCGTCCCGCGCATTCGCCGTTTCCTCCTAGAGTCAGCTCGTCTGCGACCTTAACTGTCCGCACTGTCGGTGCCGCATGGCACGATCGGGACCGGACGTATTCCTGCCCGGGGAGAAGCACGTGTTCCTTGCCCTGCTCATCGCGATGGCCGTGGTGGTCGCCGCGGTCACGCTCGCCGTCGTCGGCGGCGGAGACCGCGCGGTCCTGCCGGAGACCGCTCCGGAACAGCTCATTGACCCACTGCCGGCGACACGCCCGGTCGGCCGGCCGGATGTGGAGGCCCTGCGGCTGCCCGTCTCGGTGCGCGGCTACCGGATGGGCGACGTGGACGACGTACTCAGCCGGCTGGGCGCGGAACTGGCCGAACGCGACGCGAGGATCGCGGAGCTGGAGTCGGCGCTTGCGGGGGCGCGGGCCGGTGCGGTGGCCGGCGCGGTGGCCGGCGGTTCGGGTTCCGGGTCCGGTTCTGGTTCTGGTTCCGGGTCCGGGTCCGGGTCCGGGTCCGGTTTCGGTTTCGTTGATCCGTCGGGGCCGGCGAGGTCGGCCGGCGCCAACCGTGACCTGTTCCGGGAGCCGGACGAGGAGGCCGGGCGGTGACGGGCGGCGCGGTGAAGGGTGTTGACGGGCGGCTGCGCTGCCCGTGGGGCACCTCCACGGAGGACTACGTCGCGTACCACGACGCCGAGTGGGGCCGGCCGGTCCACGGCGACGACGCGCTGTTCGAACGGCTGAGCCTGGAGGCGTTCCAGTCCGGCCTGTCCTGGATCACGATCCTGCGCCGGCGCGAGGGCTTCCGGGCCGCGTTCGCCTCGTTCCACATCGCGAAGGTCGCCGAGTTCACGGACGCGGACCGGGTCCGCCTGCTGGCGGACGAGTCCATCATCCGCAACCGCGCGAAGGTCGACGCGACGATGGCGAACGCGGTGGCCCTGGCGGGGTGGGCGCCGGGCGAACTGGACGAGCTGATCTGGTCGTACGCGCCTCAGGGGCGGCGGCGGCCGAAGACGACCGCGGATGTTCCGGCGGTGACGGACGAGTCGACGGCGCTGGCGAAGGCGCTGAAGAAGCGCGGGATCCGGTTCGTGGGGCCTACTACGGCGTACGCGCTGATGCAGGCGTGCGGGCTGGTGAACGACCATGTGGCGGGTTGCGAGTTCGGCTGACGGTCGCCTCGCGGCGGTGCGCCTCGCGGCGGTGCGCCTCGCGGCGGGCGGCCGTGGTCTGGGCCGGTTCTTGGTTGCGGCCGGTTTGTCTGGTGCCGGGCGCCGGGGCCTCCGGAGGCACATGTCCGGACGTGTGATTTACGGCGTCGTGACCCCGGATGTGTTGCTTGAGGCGGTCATGCGCCACAAATCTCACGTTAGCGTCCGGACACGTACCTCCTGCGACCCCGTCACCCTCCGTCGCCGGTCGCTCGGCCCGTAACGCCGCGCCCGCGGCGTGATGTGACCGGTTCCCGCAGGTGAAGGGGGGCGCGCAGGGGTGGTGTCCGGGATACTCACGCGTGATTTGCGGCGGACGACCGCGGTCACCTGGCAACCGCGGTGACGACGCCGTAAATCGTGCATCCCGGATATCGCCCCGGAGCGAACCCCGACAACAACCTCGGCCAACGCCGGTGACCACGGACCCGGCCGCGAAACGGACACGGTGACACCGCACCGCTGAGACCACGGCCGCCCGCCGCGAGGCTACCGGCCCGAGTACTTTGGCTTCTGCTTGGACAGGAACGCCTCTACCGCGATGCCGTGGTCCTTGGACTGGCCTGCCCTGGTTTGGAGTTCGTCCTCCTTGGCCAGGGTCTCGCTCAGGGAGTGTTCCGCTCCGTACGCGAGGGACTCCTTCAGTGCCGCGTACGCCAGGGTCGGGCCTTCGGCCAGGGCTCGGGCCACTGCTGTCGCTTCGGTGGCCAGGTCGGCGGCGGGGACCAGTTTGTTGATCAGGCCCAGTTCCAGCGCCTCGGGTGTCCTTACCGAGCGGGGGAACAGCAGCAGGTCCGCCGCGCGGCCCGCGCCGATCATGCGGGGGAGGGTCCAGGAGACGCCCGAGTCCGCTGTCAGGGCCACCCCGGCGAAGGAGGTGTTGAAGGACGCGGTGTCCGCGACGACCCGGTAGTCCGCGGCCAGGGCGAGGCCGAAGCCGGCTCCTGCCGCGACGCCGTTCACGCCCGCCACGACGGGCTTACGCATCTCTGTGATGGCGCGCACGATCGGGTTGTAGTGGTCGTGCACGGTCGTCATCGGGTTGTCCGAGCCGGCGAGCAGCAGTTCGGTCTGTTCCTTGAGGTCCTGGCCCACGCAGAACGCCCGCTCGCCGGCCGCGGTGAGCAGAACTCCTCGTACGGCGGTGTCGGCCGCGGCGGACTCCAGGGCGTCCCGCAGGGCGACCTTGGTGGCGACGTCGAGCGCGTTCATGGCCTCGGGCCGGTTGATCGTGATCGTTGCGAGTCCGTCACTCACCTCGTACAGCACGGTGTCGGCCATGATCGTCCTTTCGCGGTTCCAGTGGTCCTGTCGGGGCCCAGCATGGCGGAACAGCGGCGCAGTATCGCAGGCCGATCGCCGAATTGCGTGGTTTTGAGAGAGCGCGTTGCGCAAGCGATGCCGTCCGATGTTGGTCATCGGGTCCCGCCATGCGGGATAATGGCCTGGAAGCAATGTGTTCGATGCCGGTGACACAGCGCCTGTCATGGGGCCGCCGGCGGCGATGAGCTGGTTTCAGGAAGGGGAACGAGCATGGCGGCCATGAAGCCGCGGACGGGCGACGGCCCGCTCGAGGTGACAAAGGAGGGGCGGGGCATCGTCATGCGCGTTCCGCTCGAAGGCGGCGGTCGGCTTGTCGTCGAGCTGACTCCGGACGAGGCTGATGCGCTTGGGGACGCGCTGAAGAAGGTCGTCGGCTGAGCGGGACGCCCACAGTCTTCGGGGTCGCGGGTCACCCCCGGATCGACACGGGAACTGCCCCGGTACGGACGAGTGGTCCGTACCGGGGCAGTGTGCTGTTCAGCCTCGTCGCACCGCGCACAGCAGCCCGTCGCCGACGGGCAGCAGTGCCGGCAGCAGTTCCGGGCTCTCCCTGACGGTGCGCAGCAGCTCCCGTACGCGAAGGACCTCGGAGGGCTGGGCCGACGAGTCGACCGTACGGCCGTGGGAGAACATGCCCTCGAAGCAGACCAGGCCGCCGGGGCGCAGCAGGCGCAACGATTCAGCGAGATATTCGAGGCTTTCGAGCCGGTCGCCGTCGCAGAAGACCAGGTCGTAGCCGCCGTCGGCGAGGCGTGGGAGTACGTCGAGAGCGCGGCCGGGGATGAAACGAGCGCGGTTCCCGGTGAAGCCGGCGGCCCGGAAGGCCTGCCGGGCGAACTGCTGGCGCTCGGGTTCTGTGTCGACCGTGGTCAGGACGCCGTCGGTGCGCATGCCCTGGAGCAGATAGCTCCCCGAGACACCGGTGCCCGTACCGATCTCCGCCACGGCTTTCGCGTCCAGGGTGGCGGCGAGCAGACGCAGCGCGGCGCCGGTGCCTGGTGACACCGAGCGAAGCCCCGACTCCCGGGCCCGGTCACGGGCCCAGAGCAATGCCTCGTCCTCGGCGACAAAGGCGTCGGCGAACGCCCAGCTCGTCTGCCGGTTGGCGGTAATGACCCTCTCCTGTCCCCGTAGTCGGCGCAACGGTGACTGTATCCGCTGCGCTCGGGAACCCGCAGATGGGACCAGGCGTTATGTAAGCGCAAGGTATACGTGGATCACGTCGCCGGGTTTCGGGCGGGCGGGCCCAAATTCGCGTAAAGATTCTTATCCGGAGCTAACGGGCGGGGTGGCTATGGTAGGGGCTCCACTGGACACCACCAGAGCCGATAGGGGAGGTGCGGCTACGGCTGCGGATCGAAGGGGAGTGCTCGGTCGCTTCCTGAGGTCGGCAGGTGAGCCGAAATCCGTGACCAACACCGCTGACCGTTCTCGCTCCATCGACTCCGCGGTTACCGCGACCTTCGCATCGGATGCGGACTCCCAGGCGTGGACGCCTCCTAGCTGGGAGGAGATCGTCAGCACGCACAGCGGACGTGTCTACCGCCTCGCCTACCGCCTGACGGGCAACCAGCACGACGCCGAGGACCTGACCCAGGAAGTGTTCGTCCGGGTCTTCCGCTCGCTGTCGACCTACACCCCCGGCACCTTCGAGGGCTGGCTCCACCGCATCACCACCAATCTCTTTCTCGACATGGTCCGGCGCAAGCAGCGGATCCGCTTCGACGCGCTCGGTGACGACGCCGCCGAGCGGCTGCCGAGCCGGGAGCCGTCGCCGCAGCAGGTCTTCCACGACACCCACTTCGACGCGGACGTGCAGCAGGCGCTGGACACCCTCGCGCCGGAGTTCCGGGCCGCCGTGGTGCTCTGCGACATCGAGGGCCTTTCGTACGAGGAGATCGCGGCGACCCTCGGTGTCAAGCTCGGCACCGTACGCAGCAGGATCCACCGCGGCCGCTCGCATCTGCGCAAGGCCCTCTCGCACCGTTCGCCCGAGGCCCGCGCCGAGCAGCGCAGCTTCGCGAGTGTGGCGGGGGAGGGTGGATCGGCGTGAGTGGTACGAGCCAGACCCCGGCCGAACAGCACCTGGGGGACCGACTCGCCGCCCTGGTGGACGGGGAGCTGGACCATGACGCGCGCGAGCGCGTGCAGGCGCATCTCGCGACCTGCCCCAGGTGCAAGGCCGAGGCCGACGCGCAGCGCCGCCTGAAGAGCGTCTTCGCCAGGACCGCGCCGCCGCCGCCGTCGGCGGGGCTGCTCGCGAGACTCCAAGGGCTGCCCGGCGGCCCCGCGGGAGGCGACAGCGACAGCGGTGACGGCACCCGTGGGCAGGGGCCGTTCGACACGGGGAGCTTCGGCGTCCGTCACGACGGCTTCGGTGTCCGTCACGACGGCTTCGGCTATGTCCCGGCAGCCGCGCACACCGGGACGCTTCCCGGTTCCGGATTCCGTATCCACGAGGTCGGCAGGCAGGAAGCCGAGCGTTCGCCCTGGCGCGGGCGCAGGTTCGCCTTCGCCGCCGCCAGCGCCGTGTCGTTCGCCGCGATGGCGCTGGGCGGCACGATGCCGCTCGGTACGGCCGCCGACGCGATGCCGCCGCGTGGCGTGGGCAACAACGTGGTCCCGATGCGGGCTCCCGGCACCACGGCTCCGGCGTCCCTGATGGGCGAGGGCAGGCGCCAGGGCGGAGGCAACAGCGCGCTGGAGCAGTCCGTCAGCCGCGCCATCGCCGGCGCGCCCCCCGGCATGCTCCAGGGGCAGGTCCCCTCGCTCTCGTCGGCGGTCCTCGGCGGTTCGTCGATGTGGCCGGTCCCGGCGGTTCCGGATGTGGCCCTCCAGATCGACGACACGTCGGCGACCTCTCCCGCCGTCACCCCGAACCCCTCGCACCTCGCCGCTCCGACGCTGCCCGTTCCGCCGCTTTCCTCCCGGCGCTGACCGGATCTCTGCGCGGACGTTCGTAAACCTGGTTGAATCCCTGCCAGGGGTGCCCTGATGCGGGGCGCTGAGCGGCAGTTGCGGGGAGAGCATGGACGTCGGGAAGCCCACCGGATCCAAGGCGACGTGGTGGAGCCGTCCCACAGAGGGACACGCGCCGCACGAGCGGCCCGTGCGCCCGGCCGAGCCTCCGGAGCCCGTACGGCCCGTGGCGGAGCCCGTGGTGCCCCCTCAGGGCGCGGCCGGGGAGCCCCAGGACCGCCCGAGGCCGCTGCACGAGCCCGACGCCTACAGCACACCGCCGTACGGCGGTCCTGGCCCGTGGGCCCCCGCGCCGCCCGTACAGCGGCCGGTGCCGACGCCGGCGCACGGCATACCGGTGCCGCCGTCGGACTTCCCGCTCCAGCAGCCCCAGCCGCTCGCACAGCCGCTGCCGCGGCAACTGCCCCCGGGGCAAGGCGTGTTCGAGCAGCCCCAGCCCCAGCCCCAGCCGCCCGCCCCCGACCAGCCGGGGACGACCTCGCAGTGGTCGCAGTACGACCCCTGGGCCGATCCGCCGCAACAGGACCAGCGGGTCCAGCAGATCCAGCTCGCCGGGCCGCACGGACAGCAGCCGCTGACCCACTTCGGCGAGCCGGTGAAGAGGCGCCGCTCCGTGGGTCTCGTCGGCGCCGTGCTCATCGCGCTCGTCGCCGGAGCCGTCGGCGGCGGGGTCGGCGTCTACTCCGAGCGGAACGGCGGCTTCGGCAGCGTCCAGCTCCCGCAGGCGGCCGAGGACAACGGCGGCCGCGCGCCCGACAGCGTCGCGGGGATCGCGGCCAGCGCGCTGCCCGGCGTCGTCACCCTGCACGTCAGCGGCAAGGACGAGCAGGGCACGGGCACCGGATTCGTCCTCGACCGCGAGGGCCACATCCTGACGAACAACCATGTCGTCGAACCGGCAGGGTCCTCGGGTGAGATATCGGTCACGTTCAGCGGCGGTCAGACCGCCAAGGCCACGGTCGTCGGCAAGGACAGCGGTTACGACCTCGCCGTCGTCAAGGTGACCGGGATCTCCGGACTCAGGCCGCTCGCGCTGGGCAACTCCGACAGCGTCCAGGTCGGCGACCCCGTCGTGGCCATCGGCGCCCCCTTCGACCTGTCCAACACCGTCACCTCGGGGATCATCAGTGCCAAGGACCGCCCCATCACAGCGGGCGGCGAGAAGGGCGACGGCAGCGACGTCAGCTATGTGGACGCGCTCCAGACCGACGCCCCGATCAACCCCGGCAATTCGGGCGGGCCACTGGTCGACACCAAGGCGCGCGTCATCGGGATCAACAGCGCCATCCGCGCCGCTGACAGCGGGTCACAGACGGACGGCGGCCAGGCTGGTTCCATCGGACTCGGCTTCGCGATCCCGATCAACCAGGGCAAGCGCGTAGCCGAGGAGCTGATCAACACCGGCAAGGCCACCCACCCGGTGATCGGCGTCACACTCGACACGGACTTCACGGGCGACGGTGCGCGGGTCGCCGCCCAGGCCGCCGGCGGCGGACCCGCCGTGACCTCGGGCGGTCCCGGCGCGAAGGCCGGCATCAGACCGGGCGACGTGATCTCGGCGGTGGACGGAGAACGGGTCCACAGCGGCGAGGAGCTGATCATCAAGATCCGGGCGCACCGCCCCGGCGACCGGCTCGCGCTGACGCTGTCCCGGGGAGGTAAAGAGCTGACCATGAGCCTGGCTCTCGGATCGTCCGACGTCATGTGACGTCCACCGGGAGGTACCGCACGGACAGTTCGGGCAGGTACGGTGGAACGGCCCGGACCCTGACACACCTCAGACCAGGACGAACTCGTCCGATCTGCGGGCATGGAGACCCCGAGGAGCGACAAGGTGTTCAACGACGTCGGCGTACTGGAAATAGTCACGCTCGTAGTCCTCGCCGTGATCGTTTTCGGCCCGGAGAAGCTGCCCAAGATGATCCAGGACACCTCGCGGGTCATCCGTAAGATCCGGGAGTTCTCCGAGAGCGCCAAGCAGGACATCCGTTCCGAGCTGGGCCCGGAGTTCAAGGACTTCGAGTTCGAGGACCTCAACCCCAAGACGTTCGTCCGCAAGCAGTTGATGGACAACGACGACCTGGGCCTCAAGGAACTCCGCGACACCTTCGACCTCAGGAAAGAGATGTCCGAGGTCGCCGACGCCGTGCACGGCCGCGAGAGCGCCGCGTCCACGTCGGACACACCGGCCGCTCCGCTGGCTTCGGCCAACGGTTCGGCCGTGCAGTCCACGACGCCCGATCTGCTCAAGAAGGGCGAAAAGCCCGATCGGGGAGAGCTGCCCCCCTTCGACGCGGACGCCACCTGAGTACGACCAATCCCTACGAGTCGGTAGCGGGTGGCTATCCTCCATCTGTCCGGCAGTGAGCTGCCCGTCGGCGGCGGGCCGCTGCGGACGACCGAGATCGAGGAGGCGGCCAGTAGATGGAGACCACGAGTCGGGTAGACGCACAGGGTGCGTCCAGCTCATCCACTGCCGAGGGGGTGCCAGCAGCCCGGCGCACGGTCGACGGCTATCTGAGCGCGCCTTTCCCCTGGTACGGCCTCGACGAGGCGTTCAGCGGACCGCGCTGGCTGATGCAGGTCGGCGCCGCCGCTGACGGGACCGTTCAGCACGGCTCCATCGGCCATGGTGACGAGCCGTCGATAAGACCGGACGCGTCGGGCGCGGAGAAGGAGCGGTTCGCCGTGGTCGTGACGGTGGCCATCAGCCCCGTACGCCGAACCGGTGACGGTACGGGCCACCTCGACGCCACCACGGCCTCCTCGGCGGCGTGGCTCGCCGGGTCGGGGCTGATGTCGTACACGTGGCCGTCGCAGCTCGACCACACCCTGCGCGACGACTGGCTGAGCCAGCAGATCGAGGCGGCGTTCGTCATCGCCGACGACCTGACGACCCCTGAGTGGTCGGAGCTGTCGCTGCCCGTGGACGGCGTGCCGACGCCCTTCCGCTTCCGCGAGTCCGAGTTCGGCTGGGTGCTCGCCGGATCGCCCGAGGGGAAGGTGCACCTCGGGGCGTACGGGCGCGGGATGAGCCCGTACGGACTCGCGTTCTCGGCGATCGAGGACATCACGACGTACGAGCGGTGACAGCGCACCCGGGCACCCGGGTGAGGAGCGACGGGTAAGGGGCAGCCACCCATGGTGGCTGCCCCTTACCCATGCCTCGCCCGTGCGGCCCCAGGGCCTCAGAACTTGTTGCGCGGGGTGATCCCCAGCGACATGCCCGACAGGCCGCGCTGCCGCCCGCCCAGCTTCCCCGCGATACCGCGCAGCGCCGCTCCGGCGGGCGAGTCGGGGTCGGACAGCACGATCGGCTTGCCCTCGTCGCCGCCCTCGCGCAGCCGTACGTCGATCGGGATGGCGCCCAGCACCGGCACCTCGGTCCCCGTGGTCTTCGTCAGCCCCTCGGCGACCAGCTTTCCGCCGCCGGTGCCGAAGACGTCGATGACCTCGTCGCAGTGCGGGCACGGGAAGCCCGACATGTTCTCGACGACACCGACGATCTTCTGGTGGGTCTGTACGGCGATGGAGCCGGCCCGCTCGGCGACCTCGGCCGCCGCCTGCTGCGGAGTGGTGACCACCAGGATCTCGGCGTTCGGTACGAGCTGCGCCACCGAGATCGCGATGTCACCGGTGCCCGGCGGCAGGTCGAGCAGCAGCACGTCCAGATCGCCCCAGAACACATCGGCGAGGAACTGCTGGAGCGCGCGGTGCAGCATCGGCCCGCGCCACACCACGGGCGCGTTGCCCGGGGTGAACATGCCGATCGAGATCACCTTCACGCCGTTCGCCGACGGCGGCATGATCATGTTCTCGACCTGGGTGGGCTTGCCGTCCACACCGAGCATGCGCGGCACGCTGTGCCCGTAGATGTCCGCGTCCACGACGCCGACCTTCAGCCCGTCGGCCGCCATCGAGGCCGCCAGGTTGACCGTCACCGACGACTTGCCGACGCCGCCCTTGCCGGAGGCCACCGCGTAGACCCGGGTGAGCGAGCCCGGCTGGGCGAACGGCACCTCACGCTCGGGAGTGCCCCCGCGCAGCGAGGCAGCCAGCTCGCGCCGCTGCTCGTCACCCATCACGTCGAGCGTCACCTCGACCCCGGTGACCCCGGGGACGGCGGCGACCGCGTCCGTCACCGTGCGCGTGATGGTGTCGCGCATCGGGCAGCCCGACACCGTCAGATAGACCGTGACGGCGACGGCGCCGTCAGCGCCGATCTCCACCGATTTGACCATGCCCAGGTCAGTGATCGGGCGGTGGATCTCGGGGTCGTTCACCGTCGCCAGTGCGGCGCGCACCGCGTCTTCCGCGGGGGCTGCGGCGGTTCCGTACGTGTCGGTAGCCATACGGAGATGGTACGGCGCTTCCCACCGACCGCGGAAAGCCGCCCAGCACCCGCTTTCCGGTGCCCGCCGGACGGATCAGCTCCGCCGCTCGGGCTCGGGCTCCTCGTGGCCGGGCCCGTGGCCGTTCTCCGAATGGGTCAGCCGCCCGTCCGACAGGTCCCGCACCAGATCCTGCAGCTCCGAGCGGAGGAAGTCGCGGGTGGCGACCTCGCCGAGCCCCATCCGCAGCGCGGCGATCTCCCGGGTCAGGTACTCGGTGTCGGCGATCGACCGCTCGTTCTGCTTGCGCTCCTGCTCCTGGGTGACCCGGTCCCTGTCGTCCTGCCTGTTCTGCGCGAGCAGGATCAGCGGCGCCGCGTACGACGCCTGGAGGGACAGCATCAGCGTCAGGAAGATGAAGGGGTAGTGGTCGAAGCGCAGGTGCGGCGGCGCCGCGATGTTCCACAGGACCCACACGATGATGATGAGGGTCATCCAGACGATGAAGCGTCCCGTCCCCAGGAACCGGGCCACGCTCTCCGACAGCCGCCCGAAGGCCTCGGCGTCGTACTCGGGCAGCAGCCTGCGCCGCTGCGGCCGGGGCTGGTCGAGCCTGACCCGGGCGCCGCGCGTCACCGCGGTCGAGCCGTTCGTCGTCCCCGTCGCCCGCGAACGCTCTCTGGCGCCGTCTTCGTTCTTGCCGGACGGCCGCTCAGCCACCACGGGTCACCTCCTCCAGGCCGTGGAAGCCGGTCTCCCGCCAGTCGTCGGGCAGCAGGTGATCCAGTACGTCGTCGACGGTCACCACCCCGAGCAGCGACCCGCTCTCGTCCACCACGGGCGCCGAGACCATGTTGTACGCGGCGAGATGACCCGTGATCGCGGGCAGCGGGGTGTCCGGGGAGAGCGGCGGCAGATCGGAGTCCACGATCGAGCTGACCAGGGTGAACGGCGGGTCCCGCAGGAGCCGCTGGAAGTGGACCGTGCCCAGGTACTTGCCGGTGGGGGTGTCGTCCGGCGGCCGGCACACGTACACCTGCGCGGCGAGCGCGGGGGAGAGGTCCTGCTGCCGTACCCGCGCGAGCGCGTCGGCGACCGTCGCGTCCGGCCGCAGCACGATCGGCTCGGTGGTCATCAGACCGCCCGCCGTGCGCTCCTCGTACGACATGAGCCGCCGCACGTCGGCGGCGTCGTGCGGCTGCATCAGCGTCAGCAGCCGTTCCTTGTCGTCCTCCGGCAGCTCGGACAGCAGGTCGGCCGCGTCGTCCGGGTCCATCGCCTCCAGCACGTCGGCGGCCCGGTCGTCCTGGAGCTTGCCGAGGATCTCCACCTGGTCGTCCTCGGGCAGCTCCTCCAGGACGTCGGCGAGCCGGTCGTCGTCGAGGGCGGCGGCGACCTCCGCCCGCCGTTTGGGCGTCAGATGGTGGAGCACATTGGCGAGTTCGACGGGCCGAAGCCGTTCGAAGGTGGCGACCAGGTTCTCGGCGCCCTGCCCCTCCTCCTCCAGGGAGAACCCGGTGACGGCCGACCACTCCAGGGTCACCGCCTCCCCGCGCCGCCGCAGCGCGCCGCCCTTCCTGCCGCGCCGTACGAAGACCTTGTCGATCTCCCAGTCGCGGCGGGCCGGCAACTGCTGGATGGCCACGTCGAGGACGGTGACCTCCTCACCGTTCTCCACCAGCCGCACCCGCCGGTCGAGGAGTTCACCGAGGACGAGCCGCTCGGTCGGCCGCTGTTCGAAGCGCCGTACGTTGACCACGCCCGTGGTGATGACCTGGCCGGACTCGACGCCGGTGACCCGTGTCATGGGCAGGAAGATCCGTCGCCTGCTGAGCACCTCGACGACCAGTCCGAGCAGCCGCGGCGGTCTGTTGCCGACCCGCAGCATCGCCACGAGGTCGCTCACGCGTCCCACCTGATCGCCGTTGGGGTCGAAGACCGCCACCCCGGCGAGGTGCGAGACGAAGATCCTGGGGGCGGCTGCCGCCATACCGTGCGCCTCCCTGATGGTCGCCTTGTCCGGCGCGATTACGGGTTCAGGCTAGCCCGTACCGCCCCGGGATGCCCGGGCGGATCACTCCGGACGCCTCCGCTTCGAACCCTTCACGTCCCACGGGTACGCTGCGGTCTGCTCATCCCCCACCAGCGTAGGAGAGGCAGCGTCCGTGACCGCTTCCCGTTTGTCCGACCGTGTCCGCCGGGGTGCCCGCCGAGCCGCACTTCCGGTCGCGCTCTGCGCCGGCCTCGCCGCGGTTCTGACGGCGTGCGGCGACGACCCGGACGCGGGGACGAACGGGGTCGGCAAGCTCTCGGCGACCCAGATCGAGCACAAGGCGCAGGCGGCGGCGGACGGCGCGCCCGCGGTGCGCCTCTCCGGAGCGCTGGTGACCGAGAAGGAGACGTACAAGCTCGACATGCGTCTCAAGAAGAACGGCGGCACCGGTTCGGTCACACTGCGGAACAACACGGTCATCGAGCTGCTGCGGGTCGCCGACACCCTCTATCTGAAGGCCGACGCCGGGTTCTGGAGCCAGGGGAGCGGCAAGGAGAGCGCGGTGCCGAGCAAGTCGGACACCGAGGCGGCCGGCAAGCTGGACGACAAGTACGTCAAGGTGCCCGAGGACGACCCGTCGTACAAGCAGTTGCGCGGCTTCACCGACATGAACGTGCTGCTCGACGGGCTGCTGGCGCTGGGCGGCGACCTGAGCAAGGGCGACCGGGCCGAGGTCGGCGGCGTACGCACCATCAAGGTCGCGGCGGGCGAGGGCGCGGGCGGCACGCTGGACGTGTCGCTGGAGGGCACGCCGTACCCGCTCCAGCTCTCGCGCGCCGGGGGAGCCGGGACGCTGAAGCTCTCCGACTGGGGCAAGGACTTCGCGCTGGCCGCGCCGGCCCAGGACCAGACGGTCGACTACGGCAGCAAGCTGCCGTCGACGAGCGACTGAGCCTCCGTCCGATTCTGTCGCCTCGGACACGGGGGTGGCCGTCCGGCCACCCCCGTCCCGGCGCCGCTCAGTTACCGGTGCGCCGCCGCTCCCGTACGGCCGCCGCCAGCTCGCCGAGGAGCTGTTCGGTCCGCTCCCAGCCGACGCACGCGTCCGTCACGCTCTGCCCGTACGTCAGCGCCTCCAGCGGACCCGGCTCCTGCCGTCCCGCCACCAGGAAGCTCTCCAGCATCAGCCCGGCGATCCCGCTCGCGCCCGCCGCGACCTGGGCGGCGATCTCGCCGACCACCTCGGCCTGGCGGACGTGGTCCTTGCCGCTGTTGGCATGACTGGCGTCGATCACCAGCCGCTGCCGCATCCCGGCCTTGTCCAGCAGCGCCAGCGCCTGTCGGACGTCGTCGGCGCCGTAGTTGGGGCCGCCCCGCCCGCCGCGCAGGATGATGTGGCAGTCGGGATTGCCGATCGTGGAGACGACCGAGCCGCGCCCTTCCTCGTCGATGCCGAAGAAGGTGTGCGCGCCCGCCGCCGTACGGCAGCCGTCGACGGCCGCCTGCACGTCGCCGTCCGTCGCGTTCTTGAAGCCGACCGGCATCGAGAGCCCGGAGGCGAGCTGCCGGTGCACCTGGCTCTCCGGGGTCCGCGCGCCGATCGCGCCCCAGCTCACCGTGTCGGCGATGTACTGCGGACTGGTCGGCTCCAGGAACTCGCAGCCGACCGGCAGCCCGGTGTCGAGTACGTCGAGCAGCACCTGCCGGGCGATGCGCAGCCCCTTGCGTACGTCGTACGTGCCGTCCAGGTCCGGATCGTTGATGAGACCCTTCCACCCGAGCGTGGTCCGCGGCTTCTCGAAGTAGACGCGCATGACCACGCACAGGTCCTCGCTCAGCGGTGCCACCGCCTCGGCGAGCCGTCCGGCGTACTCCCGGGCGGCGGCCGGATCGTGCACCGAGCAGGGGCCGACCACCAGGAGCAGCCTGTCGTCCTCCCCGGACAGCACGCGTCTGACGGCCCCTCGGCTCTCCTGGACGAGGGCGGCACGCGCTGTTCCCAGCGGCAGGGCGGCCCGTGAGGCGGCGGGTGGTACGAGCGGCTGGAAGCCCGTGACGCGCAGATCGCCCGTCTCCGGGGTCCTTGGCGTGTCCGGTGTCGCCGGGCGGCCTTCGGCGCCGGCGGGAGGTGTGGTCATGGTGGTCGCGTCCCTGGGATCTCTCGGCGGGGCCGGAGTCCATGAAGTGCTTCGCACCCGGTGCCGGCCCGCCTCAACGACGAAGGGCAGAGACGGTCGTCTCTGCCCTGCTGGCTCCGGGTGGTTGGGGTGGTCAGCGCACGTGACCACCGGCTCCACCAGGAGCCGGCTCGTAGCGCCAATACCAACGATTCACCGCGGACATGCCGTCGAATTTAGCAGAACCGCAGAGGTGGGACGCCGAGGTGGGACGCCGAGCTGGGACGCCGGGGTGGGACGGCCGGGCGCCGCCTCAGCGCTTCTTGCGGCGCAGGATCTGGCGCCCCAGCGAGTCGGGGACCGGGCCGCGCGTCGTCGCGTCCGTCGGCAGCGGCTCGGCGGCCAGTGACCCCTGCGGCAGATCGGTGATCGCTGGCGCGCCCTCGACGGGCGCCAGCCGCAGCACCCGGCACTCGCGTGCCCAGCGCTCCGTCATCCGCTCGGCGTCCGGCGCGTTCAGCCGCTTGCCCTTCAGCTCGGCGACGGCCGACTCCCAGTCGTCCGAACGGGGGGTGAGTTCCGTGACCGCCGCCGTCCAGGCGACCAGCCGGCCGCCCTTGTCCTTGCTGCGTACGGTCACCTCGGCGGTGGAGCCGTCGGCCAGACCGGGCAGCGGCTGCTCGCCGGGTCCGTCGCCGACGAGATACACCGCGCCCGCGTGCCATACGTGCCACAGCGCGCGCTCGGGGCCCGGGCCGCGCACCCAGACGAGGCCGGACTTCTTGGTGGCCTCCTCGACGAGCGCCTTGCCGAGCAGCGGTTCAGTCATGCCCGCAGCTTACGACCAGACCCGCGACGGTGAGCGATGTCACCCTCGCGCGTCCGGCCGTTGTCAGCCCGCTGTCGCGCAGGTGCCTCGGCCGGCTGCCTCAGAGCCAGCCGTTGCGCTTCAGGGTGCGGTGGATCACCAGACAGACGGCCCCGATCGCCGCCATGACCATCGGATAGCCGTACTTCCAGTGCAGCTCGGGCATGTGCTCGAAGTTCATGCCGTAGATCCCGCAGACCGCCGTCGGCACGGCGATGATGGCCGCCCAGGACGTGATCTTGCGCATGTCCTCGTTCTGCGCGACCGTCGCCTGCGCCAGATTCGCCTGGAGGATCGAGTTCAGCAGCTCGTCGAAGGCGATGACCTGCTCATGGACCCGGGCCAGGTGGTCGGCCACATCCCGGAAGTACTTCTGGATGTCGGGGTCGATCAGCCGCATGGGCCGCTCGCTCAGCAACTGCATCGGCCGCAGCAGCGGCGAGACTGCGCGCTTGAACTCCAGCACCTCACGCTTGAGCTGATAGATCCGGCCGGCGTCCGAGCCGCGCGCGCTGCCCTTCTCCGGGGCGGAGAACACCTCGATCTCGACCTCGTCGATGTCGTCCTGCACAGCGGCGGCCACCGCGATGTAGCCGTCGACGACATGGTCGGCGATGGCGTGCAGGACCGCTGAGGGGCCCTTGGCGAGCAGCTCGGTGTCCTCTTCGAGCCGGTGCCGCAGATTGCGCAGCGAGCCCTTGCCGCCGTGGCGGACCGTGATGACGAAGTCCCGGCCGGTGAAGCACATCACCTCGCCGGTGTCGACGACCTCGCTGGTCGCTGTCAGCTCGGTGTGCTCCACGTAGTGGATGGTCTTGAAGACGGTGAACAGCGTGTCGTCGTACCGCTCCAGCTTCGGGCGCTGGTGCGCGTGCACCGCGTCCTCCACCGCCAGCGGGTGCAGTCCGAACTCGGCGGCGATACCGGCGAATTCCTCGTCGGTCGGCTCGTGCAGACCGATCCAGGCGAAGCCGCCGCCCTCACGGACCCGCAGCATCGCCTCGCGCGGGGTGACGCAGGGGTCCTTCTCGACCCGGCGGCCCTCGCGGTAGACCGCGCAGTCGACGACGGCGCTCGAAGCGGACGGGTCACGGGTGGCGTCGTACGTGTCGTACTTGCTGTACGCGGCGCTGGGCTTACGCAGGGACGGACGGACCGCCGCCCGCAGATCACGGATCATCGACATGGCTGGCTCCTCACGGAGAGGCCGTCGGCGGAGTGTGGCGCAGCCCGGAATGGGGACGTGATGCGTACGTCCGCAAAGCGGGCGGCACCGCGAGGCGCGGCGACGGCGTTCGCTACAGACAGGCAGAAAACACAGGCTGGGACGAGCTGACTGAGTGGTGCTCTTCCGCTGTGCGACACGCCACGGGCCTGTACGGGCGAGGCCTCAGATCACGAGGCGGTAATACGGGCGGAAGAGCGGCTGGTACTGGCCGGGTGACTTCGATCCACCGCAGCCCCACCTCCTCCGGTCGGTCCCCCTTGGGGGATGACGTGTGGCCGGGACTGGGAGAGCGACGCTGTAGCGCTTTCGCGTGTTGTCCCGACCGGCGGCCCAGGCTACCAGCTAGCAGCAGGCCAATTAATTCTCTTCCCCCATTCATACGCGATCTATGCTCCCCGGATGGGAGAAATTCTTGCTCTGGTGGAGGCCCGGCTCCGTACGGCGCTGGGCGACCCGGACGCGCGCGCCGCCGTCACGTTCCTGGGGACCGAACGCGTCGAGGTGCTGCGTTTCACCGACGCCCGGGTCGACGGCCAGGAGCGGGACGCCCGGGGCCTCGGCCTCGTCCGTTACGCCACCCTGGGCATGTCGGCGCAGCCGATGGCGGACCCCGCCGAGGTGCTCGCCGATCCGCTGCGGGGGCCGCGGGCCGAGCTGATCCTCTCGGTCAGGGCCGGGCTCGCCGACACCGACAAGGTGCTGCGCGGGCTGGCGGTGCTGGCCGCTTCTCCGCAGGTCGAAGGGGTGATCGTCGCCCCGGGCGGGTCGCTGGACCTCGGTGAGCCGCTCTGGCCGGGCGCGCCCTTCAGCTCCGTACTCGTCGCCGAGTCCGGTGGTCTGGTGCCGGATCTGGAGCTGGAAGCGCCGCTGGATCCGGTGCGGTTCCTGCCGCTGCTGCCCATGACGCCGAACGAGGCCGCGTGGAAGCGGGTATCGGGCGCGCAGGAGCTGCGGGAGCGCTGGCTCTCGTACGGTACGGACCTGCGCGACCCGCTGCGCCGGTCGGTGCCGTTGGAGGCGCGGCCCTGAGGCTGAGCGGTCCGGGCGAGGGGGCCGGGGTGGTGCGCGGGAATGTGAGGAAGCAGACGCGATTTGATCGCTCGCTGACCGAAAGACCGCACCAGGACCGTCGGCTCAGCGCTCGGTGAGGACCGGAGCACTCGCCTCCGCAGCGGCGTCGGCGGCATCGGTCCGGTCGCCCACGGGCGCCGCGTCGCGCGCTTCATGGGTCAGCGCGCCGCGCCGTACCCCCACGATCGCCGCCGCGACCACGGCGGTCGCCGCCGCCACCACGAACGGGATGTGGATGTCCGTCCATCCCTCGATCCTCGGGGCGAGGTAATAGATGCAAGCTACATCTAATTATTCCTCGTCAGGCCTGGGGTGGCGGGGTTCGGAGAGTCGAACAGAGTTACCAATGCTGGACAGGTGATCGTCCTTGACGGGGCGTCGGCCGGGGAGGACCGTGGGTCGGTATGAGGGGCGAACCCAGTTGCCCGAAGTGTGGTGGCCGGGTCAGGGCGCCCGGTCTCTTCGCCGACTCGTGGCAGTGCGACGCCCATGGCACGGTGCACCCGCTCCAGCCTGTGATCCCGCCCAGCGTGGAAGCCCTCAATGTGGTGGTGGCCCGTGCGGAGGTCCCTGTCTGGATGCCCTGGCCGCTGCCCGTCGGCTGGCTGTTCGCCGGGGTGGCCAACGCGGGCGACGACCGCAGCGGCGGACGCGCCACCGCCGTCGCCTGCTCGGGGCCGGGACCGCTCGGCGGCTTCGGCGAACTGGTGCTGGTCGCCGAGGAGTTGGGCGTCGGCCTCGGCGCGAGATACGCGGGGATCGAAGGGCCCGACCCGGGCCCGGACATATGCGCCGACGGACCCCCGCACGCCAAACTGCTCGCCGGGGGCCGGCCCACCCCGCTCTGGCACGTCCCACAGGCCCCCGACGACCGGGCCGTCTTCGCCGGCGAGGCGCTCGGGCTCTGGCTGTGGGCGATCGTCTGGCCGGGACAGTCGGGGCTGCTGATGTACGACGAACTGGTGCTGACCGATCTGCGGGACGCGGGCGCCGAGGTGGCGCTGGTGCCGTGCGGCGCGCTGTCCCCCCGCCTGCTGTTCTGAGGGTCGTTCACCGCCCCGACCCTGGGCGTTTGGGACCCCTGAGGCGCCCGTTACCCTTGAGCCGTTCCGCCCGTCTGTTCCGATCCCCCGTCCCGAGCCTCCGGAGTACGCGTCGTGCGCATCGATCTGCATACTCACTCGACGGCTTCCGACGGCACGGACACCCCCGCCGAGCTGGTACGCAACGCCGCAGCCGCCGGACTCGACGTCGTCGCGCTGACCGACCACGACTCCACGCGCGGCCACGCGGAGGCGATCGCCGCGCTCCCCGAGGGCCTCACGCTGGTCACCGGCGCCGAGGTGTCCTGCCGTATCGACGGCATCGGCATGCACCTGCTCGCCTATCTCTTCGACCCGGCCGAGCCGGATTTCGCCGAAGAACTCGAACGCGTACGGGACGACCGCGTCCCCCGCGCCCGGAGCATGGTCCGCAAGCTCCAGGACCTCGGCGTCCCGATCACCTGGGACCAGGTGCTGCGCATCGCCGGGGACGCCTCCCTCGGCCGGCCGCACGTCGCCACCGCGCTGGTCGAGCTGGGCGTCGTCGCGACCGTCTCCGACGCCTTCACGCCCGAGTGGCTCGGCGACGGCGGACGCGCGTACGCGGGCAAGCACGAACTGGACCCCTTCGAGGCGATCCGGCTGGTCAAGGCCGCCGGGGGCGTCACCGTCTTCGCGCATCCCGCGGCCGTCAAACGCGGCAGGGTGGTGGGCGAGGAGGCGATCGTACGGCTCGCTTCCGCCGGACTCGACGGCATCGAGGTCGACCACATGGACCACGACGCCCCGACGCGCGCCCGGCTGCGCTCCCTCGCCGCCGACCTCGGGCTGCTGACCACCGGATCGAGCGACTACCACGGCACCCGGAAGTTCGTCGAACTCGGCGCGTGCACCACGGACCCGGAGATCTACGGCGAGATCACCCGGCGCGCCGCCGGCGCCTTCCCGGTGCCGGGCGCGGGCGGAGACGCGTAGGCGCGCGAGCGCGTAACCGCATGACCGGTCATCTGCTCCGGTCGGTATCGCCCCCCGTATCGCCCCGGCTTCTCCCCGCGTACTTCCCTCACCTCGTGCAAGGCACCGACTGTGTTCGACTTCGCCGTGTTCGGCTCCCTCTTCCTCACCCTCTTCGTCATCATGGACCCGCCGGGCATCACCCCGATCTTCCTGGCCCTCACCTCGGGACGGCGTACCAAGGTCCAGCGCGCCATGGCCTGGCAGGCGGTGACCGTCGCCTTCGGTGTGATCACGGTCTTCGGCCTGCTCGGCCAGCAGATCCTGGACTATCTGCATGTCTCGGTGCCCGCCCTGATGATCGCGGGTGGGCTGCTCCTGCTGCTGATCGCGCTCGACCTGCTGACCGGCAAGAACGACGAGCCGCAGCAGACCAAGGACGTCAACGTCGCCCTCGTACCGCTCGGCATGCCGCTGCTCGCCGGGCCCGGCGCGATCGTCTCCGTCATCCTCGCCGTGCAGCACGCCCACGGGGCGGGCGCGCAGATCTCGGTCTGGGCCGCCATCGTCGCGATGCATGTGGTGCTCTGGCTGACCATGCGCTACTCGCTGCTGATCATCCGGGTGATCAAGGACGGCGGTGTGGTGCTGGTGACCCGCCTCGCCGGGATGATGCTGTCGGCCATCGCCGTGCAGCAGATCATCAACGGAGTCACCTCGGTCGTGCGCGGTGCCTGAAGCGACGGGGACCTCAGGGACGCGCGAAGGTCCCGGAGACAGCAGCGCCCCCGTACGGACGGATCCGTACGGGGGGCGCTTCGTCACTGTCGTCGATGTCGTCTTGGTCGTCGTCCAACGGTGGGTCGTATGAGCCGTGAAAGATTACGAGGCCGAGGATTCGGCCGGCCGGATATAGATGCGCTGGCCCATCGCTGCGGCCTGCTGCACGATCCGGTTGACGGAGGCGGCGTCCACGACAGTGCTGTCCACGGCGGAACCGTCGACATCGTCGAGACGCATGATTTCGAAGCGCATGGCTTCTCCCTTCGTCTGATCCTCCTGCTGGAGAACTGTGGAATGACGGGCGTGCCCGTCGGTCGCTACATACGTATGCAACGGCTTGCTCCCTGCAAACATTCCCTACGCTAAGGAAAATTTTTGGATGGCTAACTACTGGCGGGTACGGTGACGTCCACAGAGAATGAACCGAGTATGAACGAGGCAGAGATCAACCCCGAGATCGCCGAGATCAGCGCTCGACTGGAGCGCACCAACGAGCTGCTCCAGCGCATGCTCGCCGAGGTCGCCAAGACCCCGTCCACGCATGCCATCTTCGTCGACGCCGGTTACGTCTATGCTGCGGCCGGGTTGCTGGTGTCGGGCACCGAGGACCGCCGCTCGTTCGACCTCGACGCCGAAGGACTCATCGAGGCCTTCATCGACAAGGCGCGGATCATCTTCGCCGACAGCAGGCTGCTCCGGGTCTACTGGTACGACGGCGCCAGGCGCCGTATCCACACGGCCGAGCAGCAGTCCATCGCAGAGCTGCCCGACGTCAAGGTCAGGCTGGGCAATCTCAACGCCAACAACCAGCAGAAGGGCGTCGACTCACTGATCCGCACGGATCTGGAGTCGCTCGCCAGGCACCGCGCCATCAGCGACGCGGCGCTGGTCGGCGGCGACGAGGACCTCGTCTCAGCCGTCGAGGCCGCCCAGGGGTACGGGGCGAGGGTCCACCTCTGGGGCATCGAGGCCTCGGACGGCCGCAACCAGGCCGAGCCGCTGCTCTGGGAGGTCGACAGCCAGCGCACCTTCGACCTCGACTTCTGGAAGCCGTATGTCACCCGGCGCCCGGTCACGACGTACGAGCACGAGGGCGATCCGCCGCCCTCGCGCGACCAGGTGCGCTTCATCGGCGCGCAGATCGCGGCGACCTGGCTGGTCGAGCGGGGCAGGGGGGCGGTGGGCGAGCTGCTGCCCGGCATGCCCTATCTGCCGGGCCCGGTGGACCAGGATCTGCTGATCGAGGCGGAGAAGATGCTCCAGCGGTCGCTGCGCGGGCACTCCGTGCTGCGGCGGGCGCTGCGCGACGGCTTCTGGCAGCACCTTCAGTCGCAGTACTGAGCGGTACTGTCCGCGAGCCGTACTGTCCGCGAGCCGGTACTACCGGCCCGATCTACGCGCCGTTCCGGTGGTGGCCGTCCCAGAAGTCCGTCAGGGCCTCGGCGGTCTCCACCGGCCGGTCACGGTTGGGCGAGTGCGCCGCGCCCCTGATGACGGTCCTGCGCGCGCCGAGCCGCTCGGCCATCGAGTCGAACTGCGACACCGGCCACTTGTCGTCCGAGTCGCCGGACAGTACATGCTTCGGCATCGGCTCCACGGCGGCGAGTTCGTCCACCCGGTCGGGCTCCACGCCGAGCTGCCTGCCGGTGACGACGAGCTGGAGCGGATTGTTGCGCAGCCAGCGCTCCCGCAGGAACGCACCGTCCTCCTCGGTCTCGGTCAGCGGCTCCAGCACCCGGATGGCGTTCCAGACCTGTTCCATCGACATCGTCATGAGCGCCGATTCGAGCAGCTTCACCCGCTCCTGCTGGTCGGCGTTGCACTCGGCGGGCCCCGACGACATCAGCGTCAGCGTGCTGAACGGGCGGGGGTCGAGGAGTACGGCGGCGCGCGCGACCTGTCCGCCCATCGAGTGCCCGAGCAGATGTACGGGGGCGCCGAGCGCCTCGGTCTGCGCGAGCACGTCGGCGGCGAGCGCGCTCTGTGCGTACGCCTCCTCGGTGTCGGGGCCCTCGGTCTCGAACTGGCCCCGGCCGTCGACGGCGACGGCGCGGTAGCCGGCCTCCGCCATCGCACCGAACAGCGGGACGAACTCGTCCTTGCTGCCGGTGTACCCGGGCAGCAGGAGTACGGTGCCGCGCACCTCTCCGGCCGGGCGGGCGTCGAGGACGGCGAACGGACCGCGGCTGGTCGTCAGGGTGCGGGCCTGGACCCAGGAGGGCGGGGTGAAGCTGGACGGCCGACTCATGCGAAGAGGCTAACGCCGAGGTCCCGCGCGCACGCCCCGGCCCCCGGTTCTCCGCGTGCCGGTGCGTCCGTACGTGGGTGCGCGGGTACGCCGACGGCCCGGCACCCCACGTCGGGGTGCCGGGCCGTCGGACGACGCGTCAGCTCTCGGTTGTCGTCGCCGTCGCTGTCGCCGCTGTGGTGCGGGGGCGGCGGCGGCGCTGCTTCGGAGCGGTGGGCTCGCCGTCGACGCCGTCGGCCGGTGCGGTGACGGACGCCTCGGTCG
>NZ_JTHL01000001.1:6294541-6300473 GCF_000818195.1 Streptomyces sp. 150FB
GCGGCCTCCACCGCTTCGGCGGCGGTGGCGCGGGTACGGCGGCGACGGCGCGGGGTACGCGCCTCGGCCGGGGCCTCGGTGGTCCCGGCGGCCTCAGGAGCACCGGTCGGTGTCGAAGTCGGCGCGGTCCCCGTCACGTCCTGCGTCTCGGTGGCGTCGAGTGCCCCACCGCCACGGGTGCGGCGGCGCTGGCGCGGCGGACGCGTACGGGCGGGGCGCTCCTCGCGTACGGCCGCGGGTGCCGCCGCCGACGACTTGGCGCGGCCACGGCCGCCGGTCTCACCGAGGTCCTCGACCTGCTCGGCCGAGAGCCCGGCGCGGGTCCGGTCCGTACGGGGCAGGATGCCCTTCGTACCGGCCGGGATGTTCAGCTCCTCGAAGAGGTGCGCGGACGTGGAGTACGTCTCGGGCGGGTCGGGGAAGCCGAGGTCCAGGGCCTTGTTGATGAGCTGCCAGCGGGGGATGTCGTCCCAGTCGACCAGCGTGACGGCGATGCCGGACGCTCCCGCGCGGCCGGTGCGGCCGATGCGGTGGAGGTAGGTCTTCTCCTCCTCGGGCGACTGGTAGTTGATGACGTGTGTCACACCTTCGACGTCGATACCGCGAGCGGCGACGTCGGTGCAGACCAGCACGTCGACCTTGCCGTTGCGGAACGCGCGCAGCGCCTGCTCGCGCGCGCCCTGCCCCAGGTCGCCGTGGACCGCGCCGGAGGCGAAGCCGCGCTGGGCGAGCTGGTCGGCGATGTCGGCGGCCGTGCGCTTCGTACGGCAGAAGATCATCGCGAGCCCGCGGCCCTCGGCCTGGAGGATGCGCGCGACCAGCTCCGGCTTGTCCATGGAGTGGGCGCGGTAGACGCGCTGCGTGGTGTTGGCGACCGTCGCGCCGGCGTCGTCGGGCGAGGTGGCGCTGATGTGCGTCGGCTGCGACATGTAGCGGCGGGCGAGGCCGATGACCGCGCCCGGCATGGTCGCCGAGAACAGCATGGTCTGGCGCTTGGCCGGCAGGAGCTGGATGATCCGCTCGACGTCGGGCAGGAAGCCCAGGTCGAGCATCTCGTCGGCCTCGTCGAGGACGAGCCCGCGTACGTGCGAGAGGTCGAGCTTCTTCTGCCCGGCCAGGTCGAGCAGCCGGCCCGGTGTGCCGACGATCACGTCGACGCCCTTCTTGAGGGCCTCGACCTGCGGCTCGTAGGCACGGCCGCCGTAGATCGCCAGGACGCGTACGTTGCGCACCTTGCCGGCGGTCTGGAGGTCGTTGGTGACCTGCTGGCACAGCTCGCGGGTGGGGACGACCACGAGGGCCTGCGGGGCGTTGGTGAGCTGCTCGGGGACGGCTCGTCCCGCCTCGACGTCGGCGGGGACGGTGACCCGCTCCAGGAGCGGGAGGCCGAAGCCGAGCGTCTTGCCCGTGCCGGTCTTGGCCTGGCCGATGACGTCCTTGCCGGACAGCGCGACCGGGAGGGTCATCTCCTGGATGGGGAACGGAGACATGATGCCGACGGCTTCGAGTGCTTCAGCCGTCTCGGGGAGGATTCCGAGGTCTCGGAAAGTCGTAGTCAGGGTGCTGCCTCTTCTGTGAGACGCGACGCGAGGCGAACGCTGGGGGTCGTACCGCACCTGTGTACTCGGCCGACCGTGGATTGGCCGGATGGCGCGGGACCACTGCCGTCGCTCGAGCGCTCGTGCCGCTGAGGGGGCCCCTCATCTGCGAGTCGTGCGCTGCTGTGCGCACGGTCCGCGCGGAGGGCGGTCGGGTCGGAGCCGATCGGGCCACCGACCGGGCTTCCTCTGGGGCCTGTCCGAGGGAAATGCCCCTCGGTCAAACACTGCGATGGCCCGCCGATAAACGGCAGGCGCATTTACCACTGTACCCCGGAATCGCGCATGTGTGTTGGCCGAATTCATCGGATCGGTCCGAGAGGTGCGTCCGACTGCCCTCTTACGCGGGCGCGGGAGCGGGATATCGTGCGCACCATGGAGACGCCTGACCACGCCACCGCGCCCGAGTCCACCGCCGTAGGGCCCACCGCTGTACGGCCCACCGGGATCGCCGCCCAGGGCTGGGAGACCGCATCGACCGATCCGCAGTACCACGCGGCGGTCGTGGACCTGCTGGGGGCGCTCGCCTACGGGGAGCTGGCGGCCTTCGAGCGGCTCGCCGAGGACGCCAAACTCGCGCCCACCCTGGCCGACAAAGCCGCGCTCGCGAAAATGGCGTCCGCCGAATTCGGTCACTTCGAGCGGCTGAACGACCGGCTGCGGGCGATCGACGTCGAACCGACCGGCGCGATGGATCCGTTCGCCAGGGCGCTTGACGAATTCCACCGCCAGACCGCGCCTTCCGACTGGCTGGAAGGCCTGGTCAAGGCATATGTCGGTGATTCGATCGCCAGCGATTTCTACCGTGAGGTGGCCGCCAGGCTCGACACCGACACCCGCGCCCTGGTGCTCGCCGTCCTGGACGACACCGGACACGGCAACTTCGCCGTGGAGAAGGTGCGCGCGGCGATCGAGCGCGAACCGCGCGTCGGCGGACGGCTCGCCCTCTGGGCCCGCCGGCTGATGGGCGAGGCGCTCTCGCAGGCGCAGCGTGTGGTGGCCGACAGGGACGCGCTGTCCACGATGCTGGTGGGCGGGGTGGCCGACGGCTTCGATCTCGCCGAGGTGGGCCGGATGTTCTCCCGGATCACCGAGGCGCACACGAAGCGGATGGCGGCCCTGGGACTGGCGGCCTGAGGGCCCGACTCGGCGGAGACGGAACGACTCGGGGGAGCGGGGACGGCGCCGCTCAGGAAGGCATCGGGCCGTGTATGCGGCGGCCCGAGGGGCGCGTCAGCAGCGACAGCACCACCGCACTGACCGTCAGACCGCCGACGACGGCGGCGAGTACATGACCGGGGCCGAGTGCCATGTGCGTCACATAGGCGCCGAGGAGACCGCCGAAGGGTCCCACGCCGAACACGAGCCGGCGCGAGGGCAGCCGGTGGGACAGCCGCTGGTACACGGCCCACGTCAGTCCGAACCCGAGCAGGACGGATCCGAAAGCTTCCAAGATCACTGCCGATCGCCTCACAACGTCGTGGGCCGGTATGCCGGTTCACACGGTCATTACCCGGCGTACACGAAAGGCAACCCTCTTTTCCGGCCTCCGTCGATCATGACGGCGGCTACCGGAACGGCATGGGGCGGAACGCGCGGAACGAGCGTCAGGGACGGGCGCCCGGCACGACGGAAGGGCCCGGCGGGAGATCCCGCCGGGCCCTTCCGGTGTCGGTGACGACAGTCCTTCAGGAGTTCTACAGCGTGCCGAATCCGACCCGTCGGGTCGTCGGCTCACCGATCTCCACGTACGCGATCCGCTCGGCGGGTACGAGGACCTTGCGCCCCTTGTCGTCCTTCAGGCTGAGTAGCTGTGCCTTGCCGGCCAGCGCGTCGGCCACGGCTCGCTCGACGTCCTCGGCGGATTGCCCGCTCTCCAGAACGATCTCCCGGGGTGCGTGCTGCACGCCGATCTTGACCTCCACGGCTTTGTCCCTCCGAACGGTCAGTGCGTTGCGCGGTCAGCCGCGCGGTACGCAGCACACATTAGCCCGGTGGGACCAGGTGGAAGACGCCCGTGGGGAACGCCCGCAGCGAACACGCCTCGCCGGCGGCGCCCCGAACGGGCTCAGCGCTGCTCGGTGCCGTGCAGCGGGAAGCCGGCGATGCCGCGCCAGGCCAGCGAGGTGAGGAGCTGTACGGCCTGCTCACGGGGGATGGCGGACTCGCTGGAGAGCCAGTAGCGGGCGACCACCTGGGAGACGCCGCCGAGGCCCACGGCCAGCAGCATCGATTCGTCCTTGGAGAGCCCGGTGTCCTCGGCGATCACGTCCGAGATCGCCTCGGCGCACTGGAGCGCGACCCGGTCCACCCGCCCGCGCACCTCCGGCTCGTTGGTCAGGTCCGACTCGAAGACCAGCCGGAAGGCGCCGCCCTCTTCCTCGACGTACGCGAAGTAGGCGTCCATCGTCGCCTCGACGCGCAGCTTGTTGTCGGTCGTCGACGCCAGCGCCGTCACCACGGCCTGGAGCAGCGCCTCGCAGTGCTGGTCGAGCAGCGCGAGATACAGCTCCAGCTTGCCGGGGAAGTGCTGGTAGAGGACGGGCTTGCTGACGCCGGCCCGCTCGGCGATGTCGTCCATCGCCGCCGCGTGGTAGCCCTGCGCGACGAATACCTCCTGGGCCGCTCCCAGAAGCTGATTGCGACGGGCGCGGCGCGGCAGGCGCGTCCCTCGTGGGCGTGCCGCCTCGGTCTGCTCTATGGCTGTCACGCCGCCTCCCAAGAATTCGTTCTGTGCGCGCGATGCGCCGCGTTTGCCATCGTACTTTCGGGTAACCCGGGTACGCGGTGCCTGAGCGCACATTTTCACCGAGCGGACGCCCAGGGGTGCCTGATCCGGGGCAAAAGATCCGCCCGGGAGGTTTTCGCTCAG
This sequence comes from Streptomyces sp. 150FB, assembly GCF_000818195.1. Classification (GTDB taxonomy): domain Bacteria; phylum Actinomycetota; class Actinomycetes; order Streptomycetales; family Streptomycetaceae; genus Streptomyces. The sequence goes on from NZ_JTHL01000001.1 coordinate 6,299,012, forward strand.
GGCCGGTCCGGCTCGGCCCCGGCGTCGTCTTCTCCGTCTTGAAGAGCTTCGTCCTGGAGGGCCTCGTCGTCCTCCTCGTCGAGCGGGACCTCACGCGCCTGTTCCACGAGGTCACCCTCGTCGGCCGTCCCGGTGTCGAGATGGGTGGGCAGTTCGTCGTCGTCGTGCGTCCGCACCTCGGTCCGCTGCTCTGCGGCGTCCGCTTCCGGAGTCTCGTCCGACATTCCGTGCCCCTCTTCCTGGGGTTACCTGGCTCTTTCTCCACTCGTACGAGAGGGCTTCGGAGCGAGCGGCCCCTAGATCGAGCGTAGAAGGCACGGCGGCCCGGCGCCACGCGGTCTGTGACGGCCAACACATCAATCGGTGCGTGATCCTCTCGTAACATTGCCCGCATGTCTTCGACCGAGCCGTCCGACACGCTCACCGCCGCCCTCGCTCCGCGGGTGAGCGCCGTACGGGTCGCTGACGGGGAGAAGCTGAGGTCCGTGGCGCTGTCCGGGCTGACGCTGACCGTACGGTCCCGGCCCCCGGCCCGCACAGGACTGCCGCCCGCGCTGTACGTGCACGGTCTCGGCGGCTCCTCGCAGAACTGGTCGGCCCTGATGCCGCTCCTCGCCGACCTCGTCGACGGCGAGGCGCTCGATCTGCCGGGCTTCGGCGACTCGCCGCCGCCCGACGACGGCGACTACTCCGTCACCGCCCATGCGCGCGCGGTGATCAGGCTGCTCGACGCCGAGGCGCGCGGCCCGGTGCACCTGCTGGGCAACTCCCTCGGCGGCGCGGTCGTCACGCGGGTCGCCGCCGTACGCCCCGACCTGGTGCGCACCCTGACGCTGGTCTCGCCGGCGCTGCCCGAGATCCTCGTCCAGCGCGGCGCGATGCCCACGGCGGTGGCCGCGCTGCCCGGGGTCGTCAGGCTCTTCGCCAGGCTGACCAGGGGAGTCACGCCCGAACAGCGCACCCGGGGCATGATGCGGCTCTGTTACGGGGACCCCTCCATCGTCTCGGAGGACGACCTGGCCCACGCGGTGGCCGAGATGGAGCGGCGGCTCCAACTGCCGTACTTCTGGGACGCGATGGCGCGGTCGACACGCGGAATCGTCAACGCGTACACCCTGGGCGGTCAACACGCGCTGTGGCGGCAGGCCGAAAGAGTGCTGGCGCCCACGCTGCTTGTCTACGGCGGTCGGGATCAGCTTGTTTCGTACCGTATGGCGCGTAAGGCGTCGTCCGCTTTCCGCGATTCCCGGCTTCTGACGCTCCCGGACGCCGGGCATGTTGCCATGATGGAGTACCCGGACCGGGTCGCGCTGGCCTGCCGGGAACTCATCGACGACTACACCAGGGGCTGATCCGGGGCGTGGGACGACACAGCCGCAAAGGCCCCGTACCCCAGGGCTCGGGGAGTGGTACGAACGGCGCGGGTCCCGCCGACGCCACCGCGCCCGGCGGACAGCGCGGC
>NZ_JTHL01000001.1:6300812-6321938 GCF_000818195.1 Streptomyces sp. 150FB
GCGCTACGGCGACTGGCAGGGCGTTCCGCGCGACACCTCGGCGCAGGGCCGGCCGCGCTCCCCGGTGACCGGCGCGCCGCTGATACCGGGACCGCGCCGCGAGTTCATCGAGGTCTTCGACGCCCTCGACGGGCCGCCCGCCGCCCCCGTTTCGGGGATCTCCGTGGGCTCGACCACCGCACCCGCCCCCAAGCGGCGTACCGCCCTGCCCGAGCGGGGCGTCTCCGGCGCGGGCCCGGGCGGCGACGGCGGCGACCCCGCCGGGGGAGACGGGCCGGGCGGAGACCCGTCCGCCGGGCAGCCGGCCAAGGGCGGCAAGGGCCGTACGCTCACCGGAATCGCGGCGGCGGCTGTCGTCACCGTCCTCGTGGTCGTCGTCGCAGGCCAGGTCGCCGACGGCGGCAGCGGCAACGACCGGGCGAGCGCGGCCGAAGGCGCGGGGAGCGACGCGGTCCCCGGCGGCGGTGGCGCCGAACCCTCGCAGCGACCGGTGAAGGCACCGGTGGCCCTCACCTACGAACAGCTCATGGTCCGGCAGTTCCCGCTGGCCGCCGACCTCAAGGGCCCCGACACCTTCAGCGCGGTCCCCGGCTCGGCGGCGGCGCCACCGGCCAAGGGCCAGAAGTTCCGCTACCGGGTGGACATCGAGAAGGGCCTCGGCCTCGACGGGGAGCTGTTCGCGCAGGCCGTCCAGAAGACGCTGAACGACGACCGGAGCTGGGCCCACAACGGCGCCATGACCTTCGAGCGGATCTCGACGGGCACGCCGGATTTCGTGATCACCCTGGCGAGCCCGGGAACGACCGCGCTCTGGTGCGCCAAGTCCGGGCTCGACACCACCGAGGACAACGTGTCCTGCGACTCGGCGTCGACCGACCGCGTCATGATCAACGCGTTCCGCTGGGCACAGGGGGCGAAGACATATGGCGCGAAGGCGATGTACAGCTACCGGCAGATGCTGATCAACCACGAGGTCGGTCACCGGCTCGGCCGCAACCATGTGAATTGCCGCACGCGGGGCGCGCTCGCCCCGGTGATGCAGCAACAGACCAAGTCCCTTGATATCGACGGGATCAAGTGCCGTCCCAACCCCTGGGTGTATCCCACGAACTGAGACCGCTGTCTCAATCTGTGCTCAACCCGCGTTGACACCGGTATGCGCGGGCATTCATATTTCTCGGCATGTCAACCCACTTTGCGGCCGGTCACGGCCAGGACGTCTTCGAGCTCGCGCTCATCGGCGTGACCCCGCTGTGCGTTGCCGACATTCTCTGTAGCTGACGCCTGCCCACGCGTGCCACGACCCCGTATCCGGCGGCCGCGGCGCAGCGCCTGGGCGTTTCCCCGTCCACAGGCGCGGTACGACCGGTTTTTCCCACCTCTCCGCTGCTGGGCCTGTGCGGCTTCATCCCTCCCCCGCCTGAGCAGCACACCGAGAGGCCTCTTCCGATGCGTCAACCGTCCCCCATATCCCGCCGCGTGGCAGTGGCAGCCGTCAGCCTGGCCGTGGCAGCGGGTGCGGCCGCCTGCGCGGGACCGCAGGACAACAGTGGCGGGGGAGGAGGAGGGGGCGCGGCCAAGGGCAAGCCCCAGAAGGGCGGCACGCTCTCGGTGCTGAACACCGCGGCGATGACCGACTTCGACCCGGCCCGTGAGTACACCTCCGGTGGCGGGAACATCCCCTCGCTCGTCTTCCGTACGCTCACCACGCGCGGCCCCGGCAGCGGCGCCGCCGGGAACAAGGCGGTCCCCGACCTCGCCACCGACACCGGGCGGCCCAACGCGGACGCCACCGAGTGGACGTACACCCTCAAGGACGGGCTGAAGTACGAGGACGGCACCCCGATCACCAGCGCCGACATCAAGTACGGCGTCGAGCGCTCCTTCGCGCCCGAACTGTCGGGCGGCGCCCCGTACCTGCGGGACTGGCTGGCGGGCGCGGCCGACTACCAGGGTCCTTACAAGGACAAGAAGGGCCTGGACGCGATCCAGACCCCCGACGCGAAGACCATCGTCTTCAAGCTGAACAAGCCCGAGGGCGACTTCCCGCTGCTGGCCACCCAGACGCAGTTCACCCCGGTGCCGAAGGCCAAGGACACCGGGACCAAGTACGAGAACCACCCCATCTCCTCGGGCCCCTACAAGGTCGTCACCAACGAGGGCGACGGGCAGCACCTCGTACTCAAGCGCAACACCAACTGGTCGCAGAAGACCGACCCGCGGCGCGAGCAGTACCCGGACACCATCGATGTGAAGTCCGGCCTCGACACCGCCGTGATCAACCAGCGGCTCTCCACCTCCACCGGCGCAGACGCCTCGGCGATCACCACCGACACCAACCTCGGCCCCGCCGAGCTGGCCCAGATCGGCGGCGACAAGGCGCTGAGCTCGCGTGTCGGCACCGGTCACTTCGGCTACACGAACTACCTGTCGTTCAACCCCAAGGTGAAGCCGTTCGACAACCCGAAGGTGCGCCAGGCGATCTCGTACGCCATCAACCGCACCAGCGTCGTCAACGCGGCGGGCGGCTCGGCGCTGGCCGAGCCCGCGACCACCTTCCTGCCGAACCAGGCGGCCTTCGGCTACCAGCCGTACGACGCCTTCCCGGCGGGGAAGACCGGCAACCCGGCCAAGGCCAAGCAGCTCCTGAAGGAGGCCGGCTACCCCAAGGGCCTGACGGTCACCCTCACCCACTCCACCATCGAGGACTTCGCGACCAGCCCGGAGATCGCCACGGCGGTGCAGGCCAGCCTCAAGAAGGCCGGCATCACCGTCAAGCTCGACGGCCTGGAGAACAACGGATACAAGCAGAAGGTCCGTACGGTGACGACCGAGCCCGGCTTCTTCCTCGGCGGCTGGGGCGCCGACTGGCCGTCCGGCGGCCCCTTCATGGCGCCGGTCTTCGACGGCCGGCAGATCGTCAAGGACGGCGCGGGCAACTTCAACAACGCGCAGTTGAACGACCCGGCGGTCAACAAGGAGATCGACGGCATCAACAAGCTCACCGACCCGGCGGCCGCGGCGAAGCGCTGGGGCGCGCTCGACCAGAAGCTCGGTGCGCAGGCGCTCGACGTGCCGCTGTTCCACCCCGTCTACAAGCGGCTCGTGGGCAAGAACGTCAAGAACGTCGTCATCAGTGACTGGACCGGCGTTCTCGACATCTCGCGGGTCGCTGTCAAGTGACCACGGCTGATCTGCTGACGTCCGAGGCGGCGGTCCCCGCCGCCTCGGACGCGGCCCAGGTATGGCGGCGGCTGCGCGCGAGGCCCTCGGCCCTCGTGGCCGCCGTCGTGCTGGTCGTCCTGGTGGTGCTGGCCGTCGCCGCGCCGCTGTTCGCCGCGCTCGAAGGCCAGGACGTGAACACCTACCACGACGCGCTGGTGGACTCGGCGCGCGGCGGTGTGCCGATCGACTCGTTCGGCGGTGTGAGCGCCGACCACTGGCTCGGTGTCGAACCGGGCACCGGACGCGACCTGTTCGTACGACTGCTGTACGGCGCCCGCGTCTCGCTGCTCGTCGCGATCGGCGCGACGGCGATCCAGCTCGTGATCGGCGTCTGCGTCGGTCTCGCCGCCGGGCTCGGCAACCGGCTGCTCGACTCCTTCCTCAGCCGCGTCACCGATGTGATGGTCGCGCTCCCGATGCTGGTCATCGGCATCGCCATGACCGCGGTCGTACCGCAGGACTTCCCCCGCCCGCTCCTGCTGATCCTGATCATCGGCCTGATCAGTTGGGGCAGCACGTCGCGGATCGTCCGGGCGCAGACCCTGACCCTGAAGGAACTCGACTTCGTGGCCGCGGCCAGGCTCGGCGGCTCGGGGCGGCTGCGGGTGGCACGGCGCGAGCTGCTGCCCTCGCTGGCGGCGCCGATCATCACGTACGCGGCGCTCCTGCTGCCGTCGAACATCGTGGTCGAGGCCTCGCTGTCCTTCCTGGGTGTCGGCGTCAAGCCGCCGACACCGTCGTGGGGACAGATGCTGTCGAGCGCGACGACGTGGTTCCGCGCCGACCCGATGTACGTACTGCTGCCCGCCGGGATCCTCTTCCTGACCGTCCTCGCCTTCACCGTGCTCGGCGACGGGCTGCGGACGGCGCTCGATCCGCGCGAGGCCAGCCGGCTGCGGGTCGGCAGGCGCAAGCCGAAGGCGCCACGTACCGCCGCCACCCCTTCCACCCCTCGTGAGTCCTCCAAGGAAGCCGCCTCGTGACGCGCTATCTGCTCAAGCGGCTCGGCGGGGCAGTGCTCGTACTCCTGGTGCTGTCCGTCGTGATCTACGCGCTCTTCTACATCGCGCCCGGCGACCCCGCCCGGCTCGCGTGCGGCGACCGCTGCTCCCCCGCGCAGGTCGCGCAGGTACGGGGACAGCTCGGCCTCGGTGACCCGGTGTACGTGCAGTACGCGCACTTCATCCAGGGCATCTTCGCCGGCCGCGACTACTCCACCGGCACAGCGAAGCTGCACTGCGACGCGCCCTGCCTCGGCTTCTCGTACCAGACCGACCAGCAGGTCACCCAGCTCATCCTCCAGCGGCTGCCCGCCACCGCCTCGCTCGGACTCGGCGCCATGGTCGTCTGGCTGGTCATCGGCATCGGCACCGGGCTGCTGTCGGCGCTGCGGCGCGGCGGGATCACCGAACGCGCCCTGACGCTGCTGACCCTCGCCGGGACCAGCACGCCCGTGTTCATCCTCGGGCTGCTGCTCCTGATGGTGGTCTGCGCCTATCTGCGGTGGCTGCCGTTCCCGTCGTACGTACCGATCACCGACGATCCACAGCAGTGGGCGTGGAACATGCTGCTGCCGTGGTTCACCCTCGGTCTGTTCGAGAGTGCCAAGTACGCGCGCCTGACGCGCAGCTCGACGCTGGAGACGCTGGCCGAGGACCATATCCGCACCTTCCGCGCGTACGGGGTCGGCGAGCGGGCGATCGTCACGCGGCACGCGCTGCGCGGCGCCGTACCGCCGGTCATCGCCCTCAACGCGCTCGACCTCGGCACGGTCCTCGGCGGGGCCGTGCTCACCGAGTCGCTCTTCGGTATCCCGGGTGTCGGCAAGACGCTGATCGACGGGGTACGGGACATCGATCTGCCGGTGGTGGTGGGGATCGTGCTGGTCATCGGCACCGCCGTCGTGGTGGCGAATGTCGTCGCCGACCTGCTGTACGCCGTGGCCGACCGACGGGTGGTTCTCCGATGAGTGATGCGACGCAGGACGGGGCACTGGTCGTCGTGGACGGCCTCACGGTCGACTTCGCGACCGGCCCCGAGTCCGTACGGGCTGTCGACGGCCTGTCCTTCTCGCTCGCCGCCGGCCGGGCGATCGGCCTGGTCGGCGAGTCGGGCAGCGGCAAGAGCACGGTCGCCGCCGCGCTGCTGGGCCTGCACCGGGACACCGGGGCCGAGGTCACCGGCAGCGTGCGGGTCGGCGGTACGGACGTCAACGCCGCTTCGCCGCGCGAACTGCGCGCGCTGCGCGGCGAGGTGGCCGCCATGGTGTTCCAGGACCCGCTGTCGTCGCTGGACCCGTACTACGCGATCGGCGACCAGATCGCCGAGGTCTACCGCGTCCACCGGGACGTTTCCAAGCGTGCGGCGCGGGCACGGGCCGTCGAGGTCCTCGACCGGGTCGGTATCCCGGACGCGGCGCGCCGGGCGAAGTCCAGGCCGCACGAGTTCAGCGGCGGCATGCGCCAGCGCGCGCTGATCGCGATGGCGCTGGCCTGCGAGCCCCGGCTGCTGATCGCCGACGAACCGACCACGGCGCTCGACGTGACGGTCCAGGCGCAGATCCTCGACCTGCTGCACGACCTGCGCCGGGAGACCGGGATGGGCCTGCTGCTCGTCACCCATGACGTGGGGGTCGCCGCCGAGAGCGTCGACGAGGTGCTGGTGATGCGGTACGGCCGCGAGGTGGAGAGCGGGCCCGTCGCGGCCGTGCTGAGCGCGCCGCGCGACCCGTACACCCGGACGCTGCTCGCCGCGGTCCCGAGGGTGGACGCGCCGGTGGTGCGCGAGCGGACCCCGGTCGCGGGTACGGAGGCCGGCACCGTCGCTGCCGAGGGTCCCGCGCCGCTGCTCGAAGCCTTCGACCTGCGCAGGGAGTTCCGGCGCGGCAAGCAGACCGTCAGCGCCGTGGACGGCGTCTCGCTCAGCGTCCGGCCGGGGGAGACCCTCGGGGTCGTCGGCGAGAGCGGCAGCGGCAAGACGACCCTCGGGCGGATGCTCGTACGGCTGCTGGACCCGACCGGCGGCCGGATCAGTTACCGGGGCGCCGAGATCGGCACGGTCTCGGAGAAGGAGCTGCGCCCCTACCGGCGCGAACTCCAGATGGTCTTCCAGGACCCCGTCTCCTCGCTCAACCCGCGCCGCTCGGTGGGCGAGTCGATCGCCGATCCGCTGCGCGCCGCCGGTGCCCTCGACGAGACGCGGCTCGTGTCGCGGGTGCGGGAGCTGCTGGAGCGCGTCGGGCTCGACCCCGACCGGTACGACAGGTATCCGCACGAGTTCAGCGGCGGCCAGCGCCAGCGCGTCGGCATCGCCAGGGCGCTGGCGGCCGAGCCCCGGCTGATCGTCTGCGACGAGCCCGTCTCGGCGCTCGACGTGACGACGCAGGCGCAGGTCACCGCGCTCCTCGCGGAACTCCAGCGGGAGCTGGGCCTCGCGCTGGTCTTCATCGCGCACGACCTCGCCGTCGTACGGCAGGTCAGCGACCGGGTGGCGGTCATGCGCTCGGGGCGGATCGTCGAACAGGGCACCGTCGATGAGGTGTACGGGGCGCCCTCCGACCCGTACACGCGACAGCTCCTCGCCGCCGTGCCCGCGCTCGACCCCGGGCTCGCGGACGAGCGGCGCGAGGCGCGCCGGGCGCTCCGCGAGGCGGTCGCGAAAGAAGTGGCCGCTGCCTGACTCCACGTGACGAAGATGTTCCGTAGCGCGACAGAACGCCCAGCGCACGCATAAGTTACGTGTATTCACCCCTTCCAGTGGCGCGACGGACAACCGTCCGTCGCGCCACGGTCATATCCGCTTACGGTCTTCCCGCAGCGAGTCGCCGGATCAACGGCGGCCGTTCCCAAGGGAGATCGGGGGTGTCCTCGTGCGGATCGGACTGCTTACGGACGGTGGGTATCCGTATGCGACGGGTGAGTCCAGGCTCTGGTGCGACCGGCTCGTACGCGGACTCGCCTCACACGAGTTCGACATCTACGCACTGAGCCGCAGCGCCGAGCAGGAGCAGAGCGGCTGGATCCAACTGCCGCCCCGGATCGGGCGGGTGCGCACAGCGTCGCTGTGGGCGCCGGACGACGACGGGCGTACGTACGGACGGCGCGAGAGGCGCCGGTTCGCCGCGCACTTCGGGGAGCTGGCCGCCGCCGTCTCGTCGGGTGGCACGGACAGCGCGGAGGACGTGTCCGGTGCCGGCGCTTCCGGCGCGTTCGCCGACGGGCTCTACGGGCTCGCCGACCTGGCCGGGGAGCGCGGCGGCCTCTGCGCCGCCCTGCGCTCCGAAGTCGCCGTACGCATCCTGGAGTCCGCCTGCCGCGCCCCCGGCGCACGCCGGGGCATGCACGCCGCGACCGTCCCCGACTACCTGGCCTTCGCCGACAAGCTGGAGCGGGCCCTGCGGCCCCTGTCGCTGGACTGGTACGGCGAGGAGGCGCTCGCCGCCGCAGACCTCTGCCACGCGGCGTCCGCCGGATCCGCCGCTCTGCCCGGCCTGCTGGCCAAACGCTTCCACGGCGTGCCGCTGCTCGTCACCGAGTACGGCGTACAGCTACGCGCCCACTACCTCGCCACCGGCGCCGGGGGAGCCACCGGCGCCGACCCCGGCGCCGAAGCGCCCGTACGCGCGCTGCTCGCGGGCTTCCAGGGACGGCTCGCCGCCGAGGTCTACCGGCAGGCGAGCGTCATCACCCCGGGCAACACGCACGCCCGGCGCTGGCAGGAACGCTGCGGCGCCGACCGCGCCAAGCTGCGCACGGTCTACCCCGGGATGGAGGCGGGCCGCTTCGCCGAGGTCGGCGACGGCGGCGAGAGCGGCGACCCCGACACCCTCGTCTGGGTCGGCAGGATCGAGCCGTCCAAGGACATCGTGTCGCTGCTGGGCGCCTTCGCTGAGGTCCGCCGGTTCTGTCCCGAGGCACGGCTGCGGATCATGGGCGCCCCGGTGGCTGGCCAGGAGGCGACCGCGTATCTCGCGCACTGCCGCGCCCTGGCCGAGCGGCTCTTCCCCGAGGGGACAGCGGGTACGAGTGGCGAGAGCCCCGTCTCCTTCGAGGAGATAGGCGGACCAGGCGCGCCCGAACTGCCCGCCGCCTACGCGGCCGGCGCCGTGGTCGTGCTCTCCAGCACCGTCGAGGGCTTCCCGATCAGCCTGGTCGAGGCGATGTTCTGCGGGCGCGCGACGGTCTCCACGGACGTCGGCGCCGTCGTCGAAGTCATCGGCGGTACGGGGCTCGTGGTGCCGCCCCGCAACCCCCGGGCGCTCGCCGACGCCTGCGTCACCCTGCTGGGCGACCCGGAGCGCCGCCGGATGCTCGGCGCCGCGGCACGCGCGCGTGCACTCGAACTCTTCACGGTCGAGCAGAACCTCGCCGCCTTCCGCTCCCTCTATCTGGAACTGATCTCGCGCACCCCCGTACGGCGCCCGGCCGAGGACATCGGCGCCGATGGGGAGCCGCTGCCCTTCGCGCACCCGGCCGAGGCGTCGGTACCGGGCCGCTGGACGGCCGGCGAGCGGGGGCGGCCACCGGCGGAGACCTCGGTGGGGAGGCCGGCTGGGAAGCCGGTGGGGAAATCGGTGGGGAAGCCGGTGGGGAAGTCCGCGCCGAGCTGGGCGAAGACCACCGGTCTGTCGGTCGGCGCCGGAGCGGGGGCCGGCCAGGGAGCCGGCCGGGGGGAGAGCGATGTCTGACGGAGGCACAACCATGGGCGGCACGCGTACGGCAGGGCAGGGCGCGGCCGGGGACCCCTTCGGGGAGGAGCCGCCGAGCGGCGGGACGCTCACCGATCAGGTGCTGACGGGCGCGGCGGAAACAGTGGACGCGGTGGACGTCTCTGTCGAAGCGGCTGCGGACGCCCGGAACTCCGCCGCCGTTTCCGCCACCCCGCGCGGCCCCGCCGACCCGGTGAAGCTCCTCATCCACCGGCACCGCCGGCTCTGCGAGCGCGCCGTCGACCCGCTGGAGATCGCGGCGGGACTGGAGGCGCACGGCATCACCGACAGGACCGCCGCTCGCTTCCTGCACCGCGACGTCTTCTCGCTCGCCGAGGAGCTGTACGCCCGGGTACCGCGCCCCGCCGACGCCGCGCCGGCGCTCCGCGACTCGCCCTGGCCGCCCGAGACCCCCGGCGCGCCTGCCGGGGGCCTCGGGCGGGCCGGCTGGACGGCGCTCTCGCTGCTGCCCGGTGTGATCTGTGTCCTGGCCTTCGCCGGACTGCGGCGCACCAGCGGGCAGTCCGAACTCGCGATAGCCCTGGCCGGGGCCTTCGCACTGTCCGGCGCGCTGTCGAGCTGCCTGCGGCGCGGGCCGCTGCGCGCCGCAGGCCGTACGGTTCCGGCCGTCGGCCTCTGGGTGTACTGGCTGCTGGCCTACCTGCTCTGCGGTGACGGGCTGCTCGCCGGGCTCGTCGGCGGCGGCCCCGACGGACCCTGGGCGGCGACCCTGACCCCGCTCGCCGCGCTGGCCTTCGCCGTCGTCCCCGCGGCCTGGTGCGCGCACCTCTTCTCCGTACACGCGCGGCGCAGGCTCACCGGCAGCCGGGGCCTCGCCGACTTCGCGGCGGGGGCGCGGCCCGTGCTGCTCACCACGGTCGCGCTGTACGCCTGCGCCCTGAGCGGCCTCGCGCTGCTGGCGAACGGTGTCTACGGCGACCCGGGCCCGCCCGCCCCGACCGTCGTCCTCGGCATCCTGCTGTTCCTCGCGCGCCTGCTCACCGTCCACGGCTTCCCCGATCCCGCGGCCACCGGCCTCGCTGCCGCCTGCGCCGTGGAGGCGCTGGCCTCCGCCTCCGTCCTGGCCGGCCGGCTGCCCGGCTGCGAAGCCCTGGCCGCACCGGTCAGGGATGCGGTCGCCGCGTGGGGCGCGGGAGCCGTTCCCACGCTCGCCTGCGGAGCCGCGGCGCTCGGACTCCTCACGTACGGCGCCGTCGTACTCGCCCGTGCCTCGGCACACACCTGACACCCGCACACCGTCGCCCGACCACCCCATCGACCTCTCACCACACCAAGGAGACGACAGAGATGACTCCGCACACCCCGCTACCGGACTCGGCGCCGGCCGCTCAGTACAGAGGGGCCACACGATGAGGGTTCTGCTGCTCGGCGCCAACGGATTCCTCGGCCGCTTCGTCGCCGACAGGCTGCTCGCCGACCCCGCCGTGCACCTCACGGCGCTCGGCCGCGACGACGCCGCCGACGTACGGTTCGACCTCGCGGGCGGCAGCCCCGGCGCGCTCACCCGCTTCCTGGACGCCGTCCACCCCGGCGTCGTCATCAACTGCGCCGGAGCCACCCGGGGCGGCGCCCGCGAGCTGGTGCGCCACAACACCGTCGCCGTCGCCACGGTCTGCGAGGCGCTGCGCCGCAGCGGCTGCGGGGCCAGGCTCGTCCAGCTCGGCTGTTCCTCCGAGTACGGGCCCTCCCAGCAGGGCTCGTCGACCGCCGAGGACGCCGTGCCGCGCCCCGGCGGGCCTTACGGCGTGAGCAAGCTCTCCGCCTCCGAACTGGTCCTCGGATCGGGGCTCGACGCGGTCGTGCTCCGGGTCTTCTCCCCGGTGGGCCCCGGCACCCCGGCCGGATCACCGCTCGGCCGGCTCGCCGAGGCGATGCGCCGCGCCATGCAGTCCGGCGACGGCGAGCTGAAGCTCGCGGGCCTCGGCGTGCAGCGCGACTTCGTGGACGTACGGGACGTGGCGCGTGCCGTGCACGCCGCCTCGCTCTCGGCCGCCCAGGGCGTGGTGAACATCGGCACGGGACGCGCGGTCAAGCTCAGGGACGCCGCCGCCGTGCTCGCCAGGGTCGCCGGATACGCGGGCGCCCTGCACGAGCTGGACGGTCCGCCGGGCCCGGTCCGGGGCGGCCACGCCACCATTGGCCCGCCGCGCGGCGAACCGCTCCCCGAACACCTGGGCGTGGGCCCGTTCCCGTACCCCGACGGCTGCGGAAGCTGGCAGCAGGCCGACGTACGCACCGCACGCGACCGGCTCGGCTGGCGGCCCCGGATCAATCTGGAGGAGTCCCTCGCCGATATCTGGATGGAGGCCGCGTGCCGCATCTGACCACCACGGGTGGGCGGCTCTCCGCCACCGAGGAGGACAGGCTCGGCTTCGGCGTCCCCGGGTACGCGCATCCGCTGCTCGCCCCCGTCGAGTGGGCGGAGCTGACCCGCCCGGGGACGCCGCTGCACTGGGCCGTCCTCAATGTGGACGACGGCCCGGGCAGCCGGCCCGACCCGCACTGCCTGGAGGCGGCGGGCCGCCTCACCAACGCGGGCGCCCGGGTGCTCGGGCATCTCGACATGGCATACGGCGAACGCTCGTTCGGGGAGATCGTCGCCGACGCGGGGAACTTCCTGGACTGGTACCGGGTCGGCGGTTTCTATCTGGACCGCTGCCCCGCGACCCGGTCGGACCTGACCGACGTACGGCTCGTCGCGGCCACGCTCCAGGCGCTGCTGGACGACGCCGGGCACCTCGCCGGGCACGACGCCGGGCACCTCGGCGGGCACCTCGTACTGGGGCACGGCACCCAGCCGTATCCCGAATACGCCGAGATCGCCGACCAGTTGGTGACCTTCTCCGGGCCCTGGGACAGATACCGCTGGTCACAGGTGGCGGAGTGGACGGCCGAGCACCCTCCCGAGCGCTTCGTCCACCTCGTCCACGCGGTGCCGCGCGCCCACCTCGACGAGGCGATGCGGATAGCGCGGTGGCAGGGCGCCGGGACGATTTTCTTCACGGACCGGACCGGCGGGGACGACCGGACGGGGCAGCAGAACCCGTACGGGACGCTGCCCGGCTACTGGGACGAAATCGTCTCGTTGGTCGGACGGGGTGGCTCGGAATGAGAACAGCCGTGGCAGTGTTACAGGGACAAGCATCCGTATTGAATGACCGACCAACCCCTTTGTTGAGGCCCCTGTGTCGCTGCCCCCCCTGGTTGAGCCCGCTGCTGAGCTCACCGTCGACGAGGTCCGCAGGTACTCCCGTCATCTGATCATCCCCGACGTGGGGATGGACGGGCAGAAGCGGCTGAAGAACGCGAAGGTGCTGTGTGTGGGCGCCGGTGGCCTCGGGTCACCGGCTCTGATGTACCTGGCCGCCGCCGGTGTCGGCACGCTCGGCATCGTGGAGTTCGACGAGGTCGACGAGTCGAATCTCCAGCGCCAGATCATCCACAGCCAGGCCGACATCGGCCGTTCCAAGGCCGCATCGGCGCGTGACTCCGTCCTCGGAATCAATCCCTATGTGAACGTGATCCTTCACGAAGAGCGGCTCGAAGCCGAGAACGTGATGGAGATCTTCTCGCAGTACGACCTGATCGTGGACGGCACGGACAACTTCGCCACCCGCTATCTCGTCAACGACGCCTGCGTGCTGCTGGACAAGCCGTACGTATGGGGGTCGATCTACCGCTTCGACGGCCAGGCCAGCGTGTTCTGGTCGGAGCACGGTCCCTGCTACCGCTGCCTCTACCCCGAGCCGCCTCCCCCCGGCATGGTCCCCTCCTGCGCCGAGGGCGGCGTGCTGGGCGTGCTCTGCGCGTCCATCGGGTCCATCCAGGTCACCGAGGCGATCAAGCTGCTCACGGGCATCGGCGAGCCGCTGGTCGGCCGGCTGATGATCTACGACGCCCTGGAGATGCAGTACCGCCAGGTCAAGGTCCGCAAGGACCCCGACTGCGCGGTCTGCGGCCCGAACGCCACCGTCACCGAACTCATCGACTACGAGGCCTTCTGCGGCGTCGTGTCCGAGGAGGCGCAGGAGGCGGCCGCCGGCTCGACCATCACTCCCAAGCAGCTCAAGGAGTGGATGGACGACGGCGAGAACATCGAGGTCATCGATGTCCGGGAGCCCAACGAGTACGAGATCGTCTCGATCCCCGGCGCCAAGCTGATCCCCAAGAACGAGTTCCTGATGGGGACCGCGCTGGAGTCGCTGCCGCAGGACAAGAAGATCGTCCTGCACTGCAAGACGGGTGTCCGCAGCGCGGAGGTGCTCGCCGTGCTGAAGTCGGCCGGCTTCTCCGACGCCGTGCACCTCGGCGGCGGGGTCGTGGGCTGGGTCAACCAGATCGAGCCCGAGAAGCCCGTCTACTGACGGCGCTGATCGTGGGCGAAGGGGCCGGTCCCGGACAGGGACCGGCCCCTTCGGCTGTCACGAGCAGGTCGTCCCGGCGGCCGGCACCTTGCCGTCCAGCAGATAGCTGTTCACGGTCTTCTGCACACACGCGTTGCCGCTGTTGTACGCCCCGTGGCCCTGGCCGCGGTACGTGATCTCCACGCCGACCCCCTTGCCCAGCGCGTCCGCCATCGCCCTGGCCCCCGCGTACGGCGTGGCCGGGTCGCCGGTGTTGCCGATGACCACGATCGGGGCGGCGCCGGGCGCGCTGACGTCCGGTGTGTCCCACTGGCCGCGCACCGGCCACTTGGAGCAGCTCATCATTCCCCAGCCCAGGAAGTCGCCGAAGACCGGCGAGGCCTTGTGGAACTCCGGGAGCCTCGCCTTCGTCTGGGCCACCGAGTAGCGCTGCTTGGAGTCGGCGCAGTTGATGGAGACGTTGGCCGCCTGGAGATTGCTGTACCTGCCGTGCTGGTCGCGTCCGTTCATCGAGTCGGACAGCGCGAGCAGCAGCGAGCCGTTGCCGCCGTCGGCCTCGCTCACGCCCTGTTCGAGCAGCGGCCAGAACTCCTTCGAGTACAGCGCCTGCGCGACCCCGTTGGTGGCCTGGGTCTGGGTCAGCTTCCGGCCGCCGATCCCGGGGACGGGCCGCTTGTCGAGCCGGTGCAGCAGGTCGGTGATGGTCTTCTCGACCTCCTTCGGGGTACTGCCCCGCAGTTGGCAGGCGGCGCCCCGCGACACACAGTTCTTGGCGAAGTTGTCCAGGGCGAGCTGGAAGCCCCTCGCCTGGCCGAGCGAACCCTGCTCGGAGTTCTCCGTCGGGTCCACGACACCGTCGAAGACGGTCCTCCCGACGTTCTTCGGAAAGAGGTGGGCGTAGACACCGCCCAGCTCGGTGCCGTACGAGATGCCGAAGTAGTTGAGCTTCTTGTCCCCGAGGACCTTGCGCATCAGATCCAGGTCGCGGGCCGCGCTGGTGGTCCCGACGTGCGGGAGTTCCTGGCCCGAGTGCCGCTCGCAGGCCCCGGAGAAGGACGCGATCCCCTGGGTGAACGTCTTCACCTCGGCGCTGTCGTCCGGCGTGGAGTCCTGTGCGTAGTAGGCGTCGAGCTGCTTGTCGCTCTCGCACTCCACGCCCTTGCTGCGGCCGACCCCGCGCGGGTCGAAGCTCACCAGGTCGTAGCGGCCGCGGAGCTTCTCGTAGTCCTTGCCGAAGGACGGCAGGCCGGTGACGCCAGATCCGCCGGGGCCGCCGAAGTTGAAGACGAGCGATCCGATCCGCTTCTTCTGGTCGAGCGCCCTGGCACGGATGAGGGCGAGCGGGATCGTGTCGCCGTTCGGTTTCGCGTAGTCGAGCGGCGCGTCCATGGTGGCGCACTCCCAGCCGCCGTCGCCGCCGGGCAGCGGGGAGGGCTTCGTACCGCCGCCCTGCGCCACGCTCGGTGTCCCGCAGGGCTTCCAGTCGAGCTGCTGGGAGGCCAGATCGCTGGGCTTGCCCGGGTTGTCGGAGCCGGCGGGACCGGAGTCGCCGGAGCATCCGGAGGCGGCCAGCAGTGCGGCGGCGGTGACGGCGGCCAGCGCGGTGGAGCGCCAGGCGGAGGAGGTCGGCATAGGGTCATCCTGCTATCGGGTGGCGCGGGCCGCGCGGAGCGCGGCGCATGCGGGTGGCGGTACGTCCGCGCCGCCGGGCCCCGTAGCCGGGCACGGCGGCGCTCTCCTCAGGTCGCCGGAGCGGTTGCCGGAGTGGTCGTCGGAGCGGTCGTCAGAGTGCTCCCTTGCGGGTGAGGTAGTTGAAGGACAGCCAGCCGGGCAGCACCGGCAGCCAGAGCGTCATCAGCCGGTAGAGCAGCACGGCGGGCGCCGCGACCTCCTTGGGCAGCCCGACGGCGAGCAGACCCAGGGTCAGCGCGCCCTCGACCGCGCCCACACCGCCGGGCGTCGGCGCCGCCGAGCCCAGCGCGTTGCCCGCGAGGAACACCACGGCGATGCTCGCGTAGCTCAACTGCTGGTTGCCGTTGTCGAACGCGCGGATCGCCGCGTCCAGACACATCACGTTCACGCCGGTCAGCAGCAGCATCCCGCCGATGCCGGTGAGCAGCTTCATCGGCTGCTGGAGCACGTCCAGCATGCGCGGCACCACCCCGGCGAACAGCGAACGCAGCCGCGTCACCACGAACTTCCGCAGGAACGGGATCGCCGTGACCACCAGCGCCAGCACAGCGACGGTCAGCAGGCCGGCGATCACCGTCCTGGACGGGGTGAGCGAGGTCGTCTTCTCCGTACCGGTCAGATAACCGAACGAGAGCAGCAGCACGATGTGCGCCCCGAGCCCGAAGAGCTGCGAGGCCCCCACACTGGCCACGGCCAGTCCCGGCCGCACCCCGGAGCGCTGGAGGAAGCGGGTGTTCAGTGCCACGCCGCCGACCGCCGCCGGAGCGACGATCTTGACGAAGTCACCGGCGACCTGGGCGACCACCGTCCGCAGGAACCGCACCCGTTCCGGCACGAAGCCCAGCAGGCTCATGGCCGCCGCGATGTAGCTGAGCGCCGAGAACAGCGCTGCCGCAGCGACCCAGCCCCAGTGCGCCTCGCTGACGACCATGCCGTAGTTGAGCTGAGTGAGCTGGGAGAGCAGGAAGTACGCGGCGACGGCCCCGGCGATGAAGCTGAGGAGCGTACGCGGCTTGATCCGCTCCAGGCGGACCGGTTCGACCGGCGCCTGCGGCCTGATCCGCAGCACCTGCTGACGCATCTGCGAGAGCAGGTCCTCCTCGCGGGCCTCGTCGAGCGCCTCGTCTATGGCCCGCTTCTCGGCCTGCTTCTCCGCGCGCAGCGACTTCCGTACGGCCTTGCGGTCACCGTCCTCGGGGACCGTGTCCGACAGCTTGTGCCGCTTGTTGGCCGCGGACGCCTCGAGCACCGCGTCGCGCTCGCGCTGCGAGCGCTCGCGGGCGAGCCTGCGCAGCGTCGAGCGGGTGGAGCGGCTCAGCGCGATCGGCTGGAGCAGCGGCAGACAGTCCGCCACGGCGTCGGGGCCCAGCACCTCGACGGCGTCGGCGACCGAGCGCCGCGCGCCCACCCGTAGCCCCATCGTGGTGAGCAACTGCGCGGTGTCCATGCGCAGGACCAGGTCGCCCGCCGCGATCTCGCCGCCGCGCAGCTCGGTGAGGATCACCTTGCCTGAGCGGTCCACCAGCAGCGCGTCGCCGGTGAGCCTGCGGTGCGCGATGCGCCGCGACTGGAGGGCCTGCACCTGCCGCCAGGCGCCCCGTACCAGCTCGTCGGTGATCTCGTCGTCGGCGAGCGCGTCGAGGGACTGGCCGCCGAGGTGCTCGTACACGAGCATGACGGCGTCGGGGCCGAGGTCCGAGGTGGCGATCAGCTTGGGGGCGTTGGCCCCGGCGGCGATCGCCGCGTACGCGAGCAGCGCTTCCTGTTCGAGCGCCTGGCGCAGCGAGGGGATGGACCTGCGGGTGGTGATGGAGCGGAGCGTGAGCTGACGCCAGACCCGGTAGAAGAAGCCCTGCGCCTGCTGTTCGCGGTCGACCACGGTGACATCGAGGGGCGGCCCGTCCTCCAGCGAGACGAAGTAGCGCCGGCCCCGGTCGGAGTGGTCACCGGAGTCGGAGACGTCCTCGGCGCGGCTCGCGCTCACCGGACGGAAGCCGACATGGCGCAGACCGGCCATCAGGGTCTGCCCGGTGGGCCGTACGTTCGGCGAGCCGACGGTGTAGAGCGTGCCGTACGCGACGGTCCAGCCGATCAGCACGGTGAGGATGACCGAGAACGGTGTGGTGTACCCGGCGACCAGCATCGCGAAGGCGTCGAGCAGCAGCACCACCCAGAGCACCACGCGCCAGCGGGGCCTGCGGGCCATGCCCACGGCCGTCATGTACGCGATGACCGGGGCGAGATAGCCGTGGACGGGATCGGTGAGCCCCATCCCGACCTGGGGCCGGGTCAGCGCCTCCTGGATGGCGTCGGGCGCTGACCTGGCGACCCAGAGGTCGGTGGCGAGCGTGACGCCGTGTGCCAGGACGGCGGCGAGAACGCCGTCGGCGATGCGCAGCCCGTCGCGTTTGATCAGCCGCTCGATGGCGAAGGCGATCGGGACGAGCAGCACGGCGATGCTGGAGACCAGCCCGGCGCTCTGCACCAGCAGGTCGGGGGCCTGGCCCGTGCCCTTGCTGATGTCCTGCTCCAGGCCCGAGGTCGTGGCGTGGGCGAAGGCGGAGAGGCCGATGACGATGCCGATGGCGAGCAGCCCGATGAGCAGGCGCAGCAGGTCGGCCGGGCGGTGGACGCGCGCGGCGAGCAGCGGCTCGTCGCCCGAGACGCGCTCGGCGCCGGTCGAGCCGTCGTCGTCGTCCCCGGCGTCGTCGTTGTTGTCGTCATCGCCGTCGCCGTCGCCACCGTAGAAGTCGTCGCCGTCGGCCGGGCCGACCCTGGTGGCGCCGGTGTGGGCGGCCTCGTTGTGATCGCTGTCGGAGGATTCGGCCTCGTCGGAGCGGTCCGGGCCGCCCTTCCGGTGGTCAGGCACGCCGGTGTCCGGGCGCGGCTCGGAGCCAGGGGTGCCTGCCGCAGCCCGAGGCCGCACGGCATGCTCCTCTGCCGAACCCGTCTCTTCTTGATCTCGTATCACCGGTCACCGCCCGCATGATGGTGGCATGCGCGGACGACAGACATGGGCATCAGGGTGCATTGCGGGGATGCGGGGCGGCCCGGATGTGCCTCTTCGCGGGGCTGTCGGTGCCGTGCGGCAGGATGGACAGGATGACGAGTGACGAGTCCGAGGAGTTCGAAACGTCCGAAGTGTCCGGTCCGTCCGGTCCTGGGCGGCTGCCCGACTACGCGGAACGGGTGCTCGACGTCGCCGAGCTGATCCCGCCCGGCCGGGTCATGACGTACGGCGATGTCGCCGAATGGCTGGGCGAGGGCGGACCACGACAGGTGGGCAGAGCCATGGCCCTGTACGGAAGCGCGGTGCCGTGGTGGCGGGTGGTCCGTTCCGACGGCGTGCTGCTGCCAGGGCACGAGCTGCGGGCTCTCGGCCACTACCGCGAGGAGTCCACCCCCCTGCGTGAGGCCGCGCGCAGCGCCGAGGGCCATGTGCCGCGCGTCGACATGAAGCGGGCGCGGTGGGACGGCGGAGATGCTGCGGGGGCCGCGGACGGCTCGGGCGATGTGGCTCACATATGACAGTTTCCGCCATCCGGCCGCGCGGCGGGCGACCTGTGGAAAAAGCTGAGGACCGTACGGAGCAGGCCCGGCGTTCCGCCGTCCCGACGGCGTAGCGTCGTGGGCACGCGTCACGCGCACCCCATCCGTCCCTGCCCCCACCGGCACCGTCCCCGTCCACACCGTTTCCCGCACCTCCCCCCAGGACCGGCGATCCACGTGAGCTCCTCCTCTTCCACCGGGCGTGTCCCGCACCGTCGGGTACGGCGGCGGACTCCGGGCGCGTACAGACTGGTGCGTACGCCGTCGGCCCCGGTGGTTCCCCCTGTGCTGGACGCAGCGCAGCGCGGGGTGGTTGACCACACCGAGGGGCCGCTGCTCGTACTCGCCGGTCCCGGCACCGGCAAGACCACGACGCTGGTGGAGTCGGTCGCCGCCCGGGTCGCCCGGGGCACCGACCCCGAGCGGATCCTGATCCTCACCTTCAGCCGCAAGGCCGCCGTGGAGCTGCGGGACAGGATGGCGGTGCGGCTCGGCGGTACGCGCGGGCCGCAGGCGACGACGTTCCACTCGTTCTGCTACGCCCTGATCCGGGCGCATCAGGAGGCCGAACTGTTCACCGAGCCGCTGCGGCTGCTCTCGGGGCCCGAACAGGACGTCGCCGTACGGGACCTGCTCGCCGGGCAGCTCGACCTGGAACGTGAGGGACGTTCGCACATTCGTTGGCCTGACGACCTGCGGGCCTGCCTGACGACGCGCGGGTTCGCCGACGAGGTACGCGCGGTGCTCGCCCGCAGCCGCGAACTGGGCCTCGGTCCCGACTCGCTGGCCGCGTTCGCGCGGCGCACCGGCCGCCCCGACTGGTCGGCCGCCGCCGCCTTCCTCGCCGAGTACCTGGACGTGCTGGACCTGCAAGGCGTGCTCGACTACGCCGAACTGGTCCACAGGGCCGTCATGCTGGTGGACCGCGCCGATGTGGCGACCCGCCTGGCCGACCGGTACGACGCGGTGTTCGTGGACGAGTACCAGGACACCGACCCGTCCCAGGTGCGGCTGCTCGGCGCACTGGCCGGACAGGGGCGCACGCTGGTCGCATTCGGCGACCCCGACCAGTCGATCTACGCCTTCAGGGGCGCGGATGTGAACGGCATCCTCGACTTCCCCGACGCCTTCCCGACGGCGGACGGCGCCCCGGCCCCGGTCGAGGTCCTCACCACCTCACGCCGCTCCGGCGCGAAGCTGACGGAGGCGACCCGGCTGCTGACGCGGCGGATGCCGCTGACCCGGCTGCCGGCCGAGAAGGTACGGGCGCACCGCGAGCCGGCGGCGGTGCGCGGGGGCGGGCGCGCCGAGGTGTACACGTACCCGACGGCGTCGACCGAACTGGACAACATCGCGGACATCCTGCGCCGCGCGCATCTGGAGGAGGACATCCCCTGGAGCGAGATGGCGGTCCTGGTCAGGGCGGGCGGCCGGACGATCCCTTCCGTACGCCGGGCGCTCACCTCGGCGGGCGTGCCGCTGGAGATCGACGGCAACGACGTGCCGCTGCGCCATGAACCGGCGGTGTCGCCGCTGCTGACGGCGCTCAGGGCGGTGGCGAAGGCGGCGCTGCGGGTACGGGCGCCGGGCGCCGGTGCCGGCGCTGCTGCCGATGCCGATGCCGATGTCGATGTCGATGCCGCGCCGTGGCTGGACGTCGAGACCGCCCTCACCCTTCTCACCTCACCGCTCGGCGGCATGGACGCGGCCGATCTGCGCCGGCTCGGCCGCGCGCTCAGGGACGAGGAGCGGGCCGGAGGGAAGCGGCTGCCCGCCGCCTCCGACACCTTGCTGGCACTGGCCCTCGCGCAGCCCGAGCGCCTCATCGCGCACGACCCGGCGTACGCCAACGGCGCCCAGCGCCTCGGCTTCCTGCTCCGCGAGGCGCGCCGGCTGCTGGAGGACGGGGGCACCGCGGAGGAGGCCCTGTGGACGCTGTGGAACGGCACACCCTGGCCGGGGCGGCTCGAAAGGTCCGCGCTGCGGGGCGGTACGGGCGGCCGTAACGCCGACCGCGACCTCGACGCCGTCTGCGCGCTGTTCGACGCGGCCGCTCGCGCGGAGGAGCGTACGGGGGGCCGTGGCGCGCTGAACTTCCTCGAAGAGGTCGACGCGCAGGACATCGCCGCCGACACGCTCAGCCGGGGAGCCGTACGCCCCGACGCCGTACGGCTGATGACGGCGCACCGCTCCAAGGGGCTCGAATGGCGGCTCGTTGTTGTCGCCGGTGTCCAGGAGGGCCTCTGGCCCGACCTGCGGCGCCGAGGCTCGCTGCTGGAGGCGGACAGGATCGGCAGGGACGGCCTCGCCGAACCGCTCACTCCCGGCGCCCTCCTTACGGAGGAGCGCAGGCTGTTCTACGTGGCGGCGACCCGCGCCCGTGACCGCCTCGTCGTCACCGCAGTGAAGGCTCCCGCCGACGACGGCGACCAGCCCTCCCGCTTCCTCGCCGAGCTGGGCGTCGAGCCCAAGGACGTCACGGGACGCCCCAGGCGCCCGCTCGCCGTCGCGCCGCTCGTCGCCGAACTGCGCGCCACCACCGTCGATCCGGCGGCGAGCCCCGCCCTG
>NZ_JTHL01000001.1:6322016-6325007 GCF_000818195.1 Streptomyces sp. 150FB
CCCGCCGCCTCGCCAGGCTCGCCGCGCTCGGCGACGAGGACGGCCAGGCGCTCGTCCCCGCCGCGCACCCGGACAACTGGTGGGGCCTGGAGGAGCCGACCCACAGCGCGGTCCCGCTGCGCGACAGGGACCAGCCAGTCGCACTCTCGGGCAGCGCGCTCGAACAACTCGCCAACACCTGCGCGCTCCAGTGGTTCCTGGGGCGCGAGGTGAAGGCGGACGAGCCCGCCACGGCCGCCCAGGGGTTCGGCAACGTCGTCCATGTCATCGCCGACGAGGTGGCCTCCGGCCGTACCCCCGCCGTCCTCGACGTGCTGATGGAGCGCCTCGACTCCGTATGGGACGCGCTCGCCTTCGACGCGCCGTGGAAGTCGCGGCAGGAGAAGGAGCAGGCGCGCGCGGCGCTGAGCCGCTTCCTGCGTTGGCATGTGATGGACCGCGGCGGCCGCACGCAGGCGGCGAGCGAGCACGGCTTCGACGTCACCATCGAGGCGGGGGAGTACGAGGTACGGATCCGGGGCTCCATGGACCGCGTCGAGAAGGACGCGGAAGGACACGCGTACGTCGTCGACTTCAAGACCGGCAAACAGGCCCCCACCAAGGACGAGGTGGCCCACCACCCGCAGCTCGCCGTCTACCAGCTCGCGGTACGCGAAGGCGCGCTGGACGAGGTGTTCGACGGCCACCGACCGGAGGCGGGCGGCGCCGAACTCGTACAACTGCGCCAGCCGGCGCCGAAGAAGGAGGGCGGCGACGACCTGCCCAAGGTCCAGGCGCAGGAGCCGCTCAGCGGGGAGTGGGTCGGCGACCTGCTGGCGACGGCGGCGGGGCGCGTACTGGACGAACGCTTCACGCCGACGACGGGCAGCCACTGCGCGAACTGCGCGTTCCGCGCGTCGTGCAGCGCGCGGCCGGAGGGGCAGCAGATCGTGGAGTGAGCGGCGACTCCGTACTCGCGGGCTCCTGTCCGACCAGTTTCACGACCGCCGCCGAGTCGGGGTGGATCAGCAGCGCTCCTCTTCACGCAGCGTCGAAAGACCCTGCGCGGTGTCCACGGAGGGATCGCCCAGCACGGGCGGCAACGGGATCGGACCGCTGATGGGAAGAAGCCGGGCAACGGCGGATCCGCTCACGGTCACCTCCAGGGACTCGCCCTGCCGCACTCTCGCGAGCACGGCGCTCGTGTTCTGATTCAGCTCTCGTACCGGGACGCGCTCCATGCCGGTCACCGTAGAACGTCATGTCCCGCATCGGTGGGGGTGTTCGCCCGAACGAGTGCATGGCCGCCGTGGCGGGCCCCCGGGGGCGCGCCACGCCGCTGTCCGTGGGGCCCGTTAGCCTTCCTGAGGTGTCCGCACCTGGTCCCGCCCACTCCACGCACTCGCCGCACCCCCCGCACCCCGTCACCCAACTCCCCGTGCGTCTCACCGACCCCGAGCAGCTCAAGGAACTCCTCGGCATCCCCTTCACCCCGGAGCAGACGGCCTGCATCATCGCGCCGCCCGCCCCGCAGGTCATCGTGGCCGGAGCGGGTTCCGGCAAGACGACGGTGATGGCCGCCCGGGTCCTCTGGCTGGTGGGTACGGGACAGGTCGCGCCCGAACAGGTGTTGGGGCTCACCTTCACCAACAAGGCCGCGGGGGAGCTGGCCGAGCGGGTCCGCAAGGCGCTCGTACGGGCCGGGATCACCGACCCCGATGTCATCGACCCCGACCACCCCCCGGGCGAGCCCCGCATCTCCACGTACCACGCCTTCGCCGGCCGGCTCCTCACCGACCACGGGCTGCGGATAGGCCTCGAACCGACCGCCAGGCTGCTCGCCGACGCCACCCGTTTCCAGCTCGCCGCCCGCGTGCTGCGCGAGGCGCCAGGACCCTATCCCGCGCTGACGAAGACCCTGCCCGCCCTGGTCAGCGACCTGCTCGCGCTCGACGGCGAGCTGGCGGAGCATCTCGTACGGCCAACGGGACTCGGCGCGTACGACACCGAACTGCTGGACGCCCTGGAGAGCGCCAGGCTCAGCAACGCCGAGCTGCGCAGGATCCCCGAGACGGCGGCGGCCCGCAGTGAACTGCTCGACCTCGTCGTGCGCTACCGCGAGGCCAAGAGCGCGCGCGATCTGCTCGACTTCGGCGACCAGATCGCCCTCTCCGCCGAGCTGGCCCTGACCAAACCCGAGGTCGGCCGGATGCTGCGGGACGAGTTCCGGGTCGTGCTGCTCGACGAGTACCAGGACACCTCGGTCGCCCAGCGGCTCCTGCTCTCCGGGCTGTTCGGAGCCGGAGCCGGAGCCGGATCCGGCCCCGACAGCGGCAGCGGCCACGCGGTGACGGCCGTCGGTGACCCCTGCCAGGCGATCTACGGCTGGCGCGGCGCCTCCGTCGCCAACCTCGACGACTTCCCCGCCCACTTCCCGGCCGCCGACGGCTCTCCGGCCACCCGCTTCTCGCTCAGCGAGAACCGCCGCAGCGGCGGGCGCCTCCTCGACCTCGCCAACCGTCTCGCCGAACCCCTGCGCGCGATGCACGAAGGCGTCGAGGCGCTGCGCCCCGCGCCTGGCGCCGAGCGCGAAGGACAGGTGCGCTGCGCGCTGCTGCCCACCCACGCCGAGGAGATCGGCTGGCTCGCCGACTCCCTCGCCCATCTGGTGCGTACGGGCAAGGAGCCGGGCGAGATCGCCGTCCTGTGCCGTACGGCGGGGGACTTCGCCGAGATCCAGGGCGCGCTGGTGGCCCGCGACGTGCCCGTGGAGGTCGTCGGGCTCTCGGGTCTGCTGCACCTCCCCGAGGTCGCCGACCTGGTGGCGGTCTGCGAGGTCCTCCAGGACCCCGGCGCCAACGCCTCCTTGGTACGGCTGCTCACCGGGCCCCGCTGGCGCATCGGCCCGCGCGACCTGGCACTGCTGGGCCGCAGGGCCCGGCTGCTGGTCCACCGGGGCCCGGGCCCCGACCCGGCCGACTCCGCCGCTGCCGCCGACGAACGGCTCCCCCC
>NZ_JTHL01000001.1:6325403-6351188 GCF_000818195.1 Streptomyces sp. 150FB
GCTCGCCGCCGCCGTCGAGGGCACCGACCCCGCCGAGGTCATCTCGCTCGCCGACGCCCTCGACACCTTCCTCGGCCCGGCCGGCGCACCCCAGGACAGCCTGCCCTTCTCCGCGGCGGCCAAGGTCCGCTTCGCCCGCCTCGCCACGGAACTGCGCGAGCTGCGCCGCTCGCTGGCCGATCCCCTGATGGACGTGCTGCACCGGGTCCTGGACCGCACCGGTCTCGAAGTTGAACTGTCCGCGTCCCCGCACGCGCTGGCCGCCCGCCGCCGCGAGACGCTGGGCAACTTCCTCGACATGGCGGCCTCCTTCGCCTCGCTCGACGCGGAGGCCGGCCTCCTGGCCTTCCTCGGGTTCCTGCGGACGGCGGCGCAGTACGAGAAGGGCCTCGACAACGCGCTGCCCGGCGGCGAGAACACCGTCAAGGTGCTCACCGCGCACAAGGCGAAGGGGCTTGAGTGGGACGTCGTGGCGGTGCCGGGGCTGGTGACCGGGCACTTTCCCAGCTCCAAGGCGCGCGAGGTCTGGACGGCGCAGCCGAAGGTCCTCCCGCACGCGCTGCGCGGCGACGCGGCGACCCTGCCGGACATCGCTTCCTGGGACGCGAAGGGCCTCAAGTCCTTCAAGGAGGAGATGAAGACCCACCAGAGCACCGAAGAACTCCGCCTCGGCTACGTCACCTTCACCCGCCCGCGCTCGCTGCTGCTCGGCTCGGGCCACTGGTGGGGGCCGACCCAGAAACGGCCGCGCGGGCCATCGGAGTTCCTGCACGCGCTGTACGAGCACTGCGCGGCGGGCTTCGGCGAGATCGAGGCCTGGGCCGACCGGCCGGAGGAGTCCGAGGAGAACCCGGCGCTGCGTACGGGGACCGCGCCCCAGCCCTGGCCGCTGCCGCTGGACGCCACTTCGCTCGCCCGTCGCAGGGACGCGGCGTCGACCGTGCTCGCGCACCTGGAGGAGCTGAGGGGAACGGAGGGGGCGGAGGGCACGGAGGAGCCACCGGAAAGGACAGCGCCCGAAGATCAGTCCGGCCAGGCGGACGAGTGGGGCGAGCCCCCGCCCGAGGACGACCCTGACCTGGCCGACCCGACGGACCCGGCCGACCCGGCGGACCTCGCCGATCCGGCCGACCTGGCGGACTGGGACGCCTGGCCGACGGAACGCCCCGCGACCGACCCGGTCCCGACCGACCCGGTCCCCCCGGCCGACCCCGTCCCCGTGGTCCCGGCCCCCCGTCCCGCCGACGCCCCCCTCACCCTCGAAGAGGCCCGTACCCTCGCCTCCTGGGACCGCGACCTCGACGCCCTCTCCGGGGAACTCCGCCGCTCACGCGCCGCCGTACGCGACGTACCCGTACCCGCTTCCCTCTCCGCCTCCGAACTGCTGCGCCTCGCCGCCGACCCCGACGGTTTCGCCCAGGAGCTGGCCCGCCCCATGCCCCGCCCCCCGCCGCCCGCCGCCCGGAGGGGGACCCGCTTCCACGCCTGGGTGGAGTCGCGGTTCGAGGAGCTGCCGCTGCCGATGCTGGGCCCCGACGAGCTGCCCGGGGGCGCCGAGGACGATCCGGAGATCGCGGACGAGCGCGACCTGGCCGAGCTGAAGGCCGCGTTCGAGCGCTCGCCGTACGCCCGGCGCACGCCGTATCGCGTGGAGACACCGTTCCACCTCACCCTCGCCGGGCGGGTGATCCGCGGCCGGATCGACGCCGTCTACCGGAACCCCGGCCCGGCCGGGTCCCCCGCGTACGAGATCGTCGACTGGAAGACCAGCCGCGCTCACACCGCCGACCCTCTCCAGCTCGCCGTCTACCGCCTCGCCTGGGCCGAGCAGCATCACCTCCCGCTGTCGGAGGTCTCGGCGGCGTTCCTCTACGTACGCACCGGGGAGGTCGTCCGCCCTGCCCACCTGCCCGGCCGGGACGAACTGGAACGGATCCTCACCGGTGAGCAGTCCGGCGAACCGGCAGACGAGACCACTCGCCGAGCCCGTTAGGCTCGACATCATGAGCGAGACCCCGGACAGCGTCGTCCGTACGTACATCCAGTCCCACCGAACCGCCTTCCTGGACGACCTCGCCGATTGGCTGCGTATCCCGTCCGTCTCCGCCCAGCCCGACCACGCCCCTGACGTGCGGCGCAGCGCCGACTGGCTTGCGGCGAAACTCAAGGAGACCGGCTTCCCGGTCGCCGAGGTCTGGCCCACGGGAACACCGGACGCACCGGACGCACCGGGCGGGTCCGACGCCGCGAGCACCGGCGCCCCCGCCGTCTTCGCCGAGTGGCCGTCGGACGACCCGTCGGCGCCGACCGTGCTGGTCTACGGCCACCACGACGTGCAGCCCGCGGCCCGCGAGGACGGCTGGGACAGCGACCCGTTCGAGCCGCTCGTACGCGACGGCCGGATGTACGGACGCGGCGCCGCCGACGACAAGGGCCAGGTGTTCTTCCACACACTCGGGGTAAGGGCGCACCTCGCGGCCACGGGCCGTACGGCCCCCGCCGTCCACCTCAAGCTGCTCGTCGAGGGCGAGGAGGAGTCGGGCTCCCCGAACTTCCGCGCCCTCGTGGAACAGCGGGCCGGCCGCCTGGCCGCCGATGTCGTGATCATCTCCGACACCGGCATGTGGTCGGAGACCACCCCCACCGTCTGCACCGGTATGCGCGGTCTCGCGGACTGCGAGATCGAGCTGTACGGTCCCGGCCAGGACATCCACTCGGGCGCCTTCGGAGGCGCGGTCCCCAACCCCGCCACCATCGCCGCCCGCCTCGTCGCCGCGCTCCACGACGATCGTGAACGCGTCACGATCCCCGGCTTCTACGACGGCATCACCGAGCTGACCGACGCCGAGCGCGCCCTCTTCGCCGAGCTGCCCTTCGACGAGGAGGAGTGGCTGCGTACCGCCGGGGGCTCCACCGCCACACTGGGCGAGGCCGGCTACACCACGCTGGAGCGAATCTGGGCCCGCCCGACCGCCGAGGTCAACGGCATGGGCGGCGGCTACCAGGGACCGGGCGGTAAGACGATCGTCCCGGCATCCGCCCTGCTGAAGCTGTCGTTCCGGCTGGTCGAGGGCCAGGACCCGGACCGGATCGAGAGATCCGTACAGGAGTGGGCCGAGGCCCGGATCCCGGCCGGGGTCCGCCACAAGATCACCTTCGGCCCGTCCACGCGCCCCTGTCTGACCCCGCTCGACCACCCCGCGCTCCAGGCGGTCGCCACCGCCATGGGCCGGGCGTTCGGCCAGAAGATCCGCTTCACCCGCTCGGGCGGCTCGGGCCCCGCGGCCGATCTGCGGGACGTACTCGGTGCACCGGTGCTCTTCCTGGGTATCTCCGTACCGTCCGACGGCTGGCACGCGCCGAACGAGAAGGTCGAGATCGACCTCCTCGTCAAGGGTGTGGAAACAACCGCGTACCTCTGGAGCGAACTGGCGGCGGCCCTTCGCTGAACACTCCGCTGAACTGAGAAACCCACGCCATCCGGGGGAGTTGGAAGTACTAGTGAGCACCACCACGAACAACAACAACGACATCGCACCCAGGCCGATCGGCCTCACCGCGCCCAGCGGAATCGACCGCGCCGCGCACCACCGTCTCGACGAGGCCTGGCTGGCGGCGGCCTGGAGCCACCCCACCACCCGCGTCTTCGTCGTCTCCGGCGGCCAGGCGCTGGTCGACGACACCCCCGACGGCCGTACCGAACTCGTCATGACGCCCGCCTTCGAGGCGCCGATGACCGAGACCCACCGGTACTTCCTCGGTACGGACGACGACGGAGTGCGCTACTTCGCGCTCCAGAAGGACGCGCTCCCCGGCCGGATGGACCAGTCGGCGCGCCCCGCCGGGCTGCGCGAGGCCGGACTGCTGCTGTCCGCGCGCGACGCCGGTCTGCTGGTCCACGCCGTCGCCCTGGAGAACTGGCAGCGGCTGCACCGCTTCTGCTCCCGCTGCGGCGAGCGCACCGTGATCGCTGCGGCCGGCCATATCCGCCGCTGCCAGGCGTGCGGCGCCGAGCACTACCCGCGTACCGACCCCGCGGTGATCATGCTGGTCACCGACGAGAAGGACCGCGCGCTCCTCGGCCGCCAGGTGCACTGGCCGGAGGGCCGCTTCTCGACCCTCGCCGGCTTTGTCGAGCCGGGTGAGTCGATCGAGATGTCGGTGGCGCGCGAGGTCTTCGAGGAGGCGGGGGTGGTGATCGGCGAGGTCGAGTACGTCGCCAGCCAGCCGTGGCCATTCCCTTCGAGCCTGATGCTGGGCTTCATGGCCCGCGCGACCTCGTCCGAGATCACGGTGGACGGCGAGGAGATCGAGGAGGCGCGCTGGTTCTCCAGGGAGGACCTGCGGACGGCGATCGAGACGGGTGAGATCCTGCCGCCGCTCGGCATCTCGATCGCGGCGCGGCTGGTGGAGCTGTGGTACGGCAAGCCGCTCCCGAAACCGTTGAACTGAACCGGGTGGCGGCGGGCGAGGGGGAGGGCGTGACGGCTTTCGACGCTTCGGAGCGGCGGATCTGGGCGGGGCGCGCAGAGGCGTACGCCGGCAGCTTCGCGAAACTCTGCGCATATCCGGTACCCCTGCTGCTCGACGCGGCGGGGGTGCGGTCCGGTGTCCGTGTGCTCGACGTGGGTACGGGCACCGGCACGGCCGCGAGGGCCGCCCGCGAGCGCGGCGCCGAGATCACCGCCGTGGACGCCGACCCCGGCATGGCGGCGCTGGCCTCGGCGGCGGTTCCGGACGCCGACGTACGGGTGGCCGCCCTGCCGGGCCTACCCTTCGCCGACGACGGGTTCGACGCGGTGGTGGGCAACTTCGTGCTCAACCATGTGGGCAGGCCACGGGCGGCCCTGACCGAACTGCGCCGGGTCGCACGACCGGGCGCGGGTGTCGCCCTGACGATCTGGGCCGCCCCGGCGGCGGGACAGGCCCTGCTGGGCCGCGCGATCGAGGCGGCCGGGGCGAGCCGGCCCGGGCATCTGCCCGTACTGGCGGCGGAGGACGACTTCGCGCGCACCGAGGAGAGGCTTGCCCGGCTGGCGCGCGAGGCCGGGCTCTCCGGCGTCTCGTGCCTGACCCTGGAGTGGGACCACCGCACGACGCCCGACGAGTGGTGGGGCGGCGCCGCCGCGGGGGTCGCGACCGTCGGGCAGACGGTGGTGAGCCGGCCTCCGGAGGGGATCGCCGAGATCAAGCGGCACTACGACGCGCTCAGCGAGGAGTTCACGGCCCCGGACGGTTCACTGGTGCTGCGGCACGCCGCCCTGCTCGTCTCGGGCACCGCCTGACCGCGTTCCGCCCG
Organism: Streptomyces sp. 150FB; assembly: GCF_000818195.1. Taxonomy (GTDB): domain Bacteria; phylum Actinomycetota; class Actinomycetes; order Streptomycetales; family Streptomycetaceae; genus Streptomyces. Next base: position 6,330,703 of record NZ_JTHL01000001.1, read on the forward strand.
GTGGCGCCACCGCGCCGCACCACGAGCAGCGGCTCCGGGGCGTGTCGCCCCGGAGCCGCTCCGGTGTCGCTCGGTGCGTGTCGGACGCCGTGTGTCAGACGCCGACCTTCTGCTTGACCTGGGCCAGCGAGGGGTTCGTGAGCGTGGAACCGTCGTCGAACAGCACGGTCGGCACCGTCTGGTTGCCGCCGTTCGCCTTTTCGACGAAGGCCGCCGACTCCGGGTCCTGCTCGATGTTGATCTCGGTGTACGCGATGCCTTCGCGATCCATCTGGCCCTTGAGCCGACGGCAGTATCCGCACCACGTGGTGCTGTACATCGTCACAGTCCCCGGCATGTCTCTCGCGCTCCTCTGTCTCGCCCGATGCGGCGTCCGCATAGCCGCCTCAGGTGAACGTACGGAACGCGGTCACCATTCCCACACCTGGCGGGAGCACCTCCACCGGATCCGCCCCGCACGCATTCGATATGACCGCCCAACCCCGCCTGTGGACAACTTGAGCGGCGGCCTCAGGCGACCTGGCAGCATGGCGGTGTGACAGCAGCAACGCACTCCTCACTCTTCTCGCAGGAATCAGCCGGCGGCCAGATGGCACCCCCGCCGCGTGACGCCGACGCGGTGCTCGAAGGGCTCGACCCCGAGCAGCGCGAGGTCGCGACGGCGCTGCACGGGCCCGTGTGCGTGCTGGCCGGGGCCGGGACGGGGAAGACGCGCGCCATCACGCACCGGATCGCCTACGGGGTGCGTGCCGGGATACTCCAGCCTGCCAGCGTGCTCGCCGTCACCTTCACCAACCGCGCGGCCGGCGAGATGCGCGGGCGGCTGCGGCAGCTCGGTGCGGGCGGCGTCCAGGCGCGTACGTTCCACTCGGCGGCGCTGCGCCAGTTGCAGTTCTTCTGGCCCCGGGCGGTCGGCGGCGAGTTGCCGAGGCTGCTGGAGCGCAAGGTCCAGCTCGTCTCCGAGGCGGCGGCCCGCTGCCGGGTGCGGCTCGACCGCAACGAGTTGCGGGACGTGACCGGCGAGATCGAGTGGGCGAAGGTCACCCAGACCGTGCCGGCCGACTATCCGGCGGAGGTCGCCAAGTCCCGCCGCGACGCCCCGCGCGACCCGGCCGAGATCGGCCAGATCTACGCGATGTACGAGCAGCTCAAGCGCGACAGGTCGGTGATCGACTTCGAGGACGTGCTGCTGCTGGCCGTCGGCATCCTCCAGGACCGCCACGACATCGCCGACCAGATCCGGGCGCAGTACCAGCACTTCGTGGTCGACGAGTACCAGGACGTGAGCCCGCTCCAGCAGCGGCTGCTGGAGCTGTGGCTCGGCGACAGGGAGAGCCTGTGCGTCGTGGGCGACGCGAGTCAGACGATCTACTCCTTCACCGGCGCCACCCCCGACCACCTGCTGAACTTCCGCACGAGGCATCCGGAAGCCACGGTCGTGAAGCTGGTCCGCGACTACCGCTCGACCTCCCAGGTCGTCCACCTGGCCAACGGCCTGCTGAGCCAGGCGCGCGGCCGGGCCGCCGAACACCGCCTGGAGCTGATCTCGCAGCGCGGCGCCGGGCCCGATCCGCTCTACACGGAGTACGCGGACGAGCCGGCCGAGGCCGAGGGCACCGCACGCCGGATCCGCGATCTGATCGCCGGCGGTGTCCCGGCGGGCGAGATCGCAGTCCTGTACCGGATCAACGCCCAGTCGGAGATCTACGAGCAGGCGCTCGCCGATGTGGGCGTGCCCTACCAACTGCGGGGCGCCGAAAGGTTCTTCGAGCGGCAGGAGGTCCGCGCCGCGGTCGCCGCGCTGCGCGGCGCCGCCCGGTTCGGTGGGAACGACTCGATCCTCGACGACGTCGTGGACCTGCCCTCGCAGGTGCGTGCCGTCCTCTCGACCAGCGGGTGGACCACCACGCCGCCCACCGGATCGGGCGCGGTCCGTGACCGCTGGGAGTCCCTGGCTGCGCTGGTCAGGCTGGCCGAGGACTTCGTTCAGGCCAAGGAGACGGCGACCCTCGGTGACCTGGTGGGCGAGCTGGACGAGCGTGCGGCGGCTCAGCACGCACCCACCGTGCAGGGCGTCACGCTCGCCTCGCTCCACGCGGCGAAGGGCCTGGAGTGGGACGCGGTGTGCCTGGTCGGCCTCACCGAGGGGATGATGCCGATCACGTACGCCAAGACCGACGAGCAGGTCGAGGAGGAGCGCAGGCTCCTCTATGTCGGGGTGACCAGGGCACGCCACCACCTCTCGCTCTCCTGGGCGCTCTCACGGGCGCCGGGCGGCCGGGCGTCCCGGCGGCCCACCCGCTTCCTGAACGGGCTGCGTCCAGGGTCGGCGGCGGGCCCGGCGGCCCCCGGTGCCCGGAGCGCCGGCCTCGCTCCGGCGGTGTCCGCCGAGCGCGACGGCATCGGGGCGCGCCGGAAGCGGAGGGGCCCCGCGCTGTGCCGGGTGTGCGGCAAGACCCTCACGGACGCCGGTGAGATGAAACTGATGCGCTGTGAGGACTGCCCGTCCGACATGGACGAGGGGCTGTACGAGCGGCTGCGCGACTGGCGCGCCGGCCAGGCGAAAGACCTGGGCCAGCCCGCGTACTGCGTGTTCACCGACAAGACGCTGATGGCGATCGCGGAGGCAGTGCCGGGCAGCGACGGGGAGTTGGCGCGGATCGCCGGTGTCGGCAAGCGGAAGCTGGACCGGTTCGGGGTGGATGTTCTGGCGATCTGCGCAGGTGACGAGGGTGTCGGAGGCGGCGCCGAAGACTGATCCGGATCAGACGTAAAAATAGTTTGCGCCCGCGCGGGGAATCCCCATAGGTTCTTGTCTGCGGGAACGGCGGGCTTCTCCGAAGCCCACTCTCCGTGCTCTACTTGTTTACGCTCCACCAACCACATACATCTGACCGGTCCCGGCCGGTCTCCGAGACGCCGAGAGGAGGCGATTCCAGTGATCAGCATTTATGGCAACAGCTTCGGCAGTGCGGCGAAAATGACCGCTCGCTCCGTCGCCTCCGTATGCCCGCTCGGCTTCTCCGGTACCGAACTCGCCGTCTCCGGCCTGTCCGGATCCGATCTGACCGGCCCCGGTCTGCCCGTCTTCGGCCGTCCGGCCGTGCTGTCGGGCCGTCCCGTCCGGGTCCGTGACGAGCGAGAGACCAAGGCACTGGAAGCAGCGGCAGCGACACAGGCTCAGGCCCATGCGTTTGCGGCGGCCAGTGCCGGCACCCCGAAGCAGATGAATCAGCACCTCATGATGTGGGCCTTCCGTGGGCTCGAACCCTGGAGTGATCCAGCCTGATCGACCATCAGGCCGGCGCCTTCAGGGCCGCGGAACCCCACCCGGGATCCGCGGCCCTTTTGTTTGTCCCGAACGGGACAGGCGGAGTGAAGGGGCCTCGGGACAAGAAGTACCTGGTACCCAGCCGACACCCGGCCGACAAGGCCGGACCGACCAGACGAGGAATGACACCCCGTGCAACTCGAAGCGCACGCCCCGTCCGTACCGCCTTCCGACACGATCCCCCCGCCCGGTCTCACGGAGGACTCCACCTTGACCCCGCTCAGCACGCTCACCGCGCTCGACGACGCCATCGAGAACCTCGGCGTACCCGTCCCCTGCCGTGCCTACGACCCGGAGGTCTTCTTCGCGGAGTCCCCGGCCGACGTGGAGTACGCGAAGTCGCTCTGCCGCACCTGCCCGCTGGTCGAGGCCTGCCTCGCCGGGGCCAAGGAGCGGCATGAGCCGTGGGGCGTCTGGGGCGGCGAGCTGTTCGTCCAGGGTGTCGTTGTCGCCCGGAAGCGGCCGCGTGGCCGTCCGCGCAAGAACCCGGTCGCGGCATGAACGTCACCGGAACCATCGACCGCCCCCTGACGCACGACCCCCAGAAGCAGGATCCGATGACCTCTTCCCTGAGCGAGCCGACAGGCTCCGCCACCCCAGCAGGCACCACCATGGGCGCGAACGACTCGCGTCAGAACAGGACCCGCGAGATGCAACTCATTCCAGAAGCCATGGCTCGCGCGCATATGGATCAACGTATGGGCGAAGCCGACGCGGAACGCCAGGCCCTGCGCCTGGTCGCCGCGAGGCGGATGCAGCGCCGCGCCGAGCGCGTGTCGATGCGTGCCCGCCGCGCCCTGGCCATGACGATCATGCAGTAGCCGATACGGCTACCGGGACACGTACCGTTCAGTCTCCGTCGCGGGGGCCGGTCCTTCGAGGACCGGCCCCCGCGGTGCGTCCGCCGGCGGACGCACCTCAGGCTTCGTCGCCCTCCGCTTCCCGTGTTTCTTCTTCCAGCTCTTCGTCCTCGTACGGCACGAACCCGGGCATCCAGTCCTCGAGTTCGTCCCTGAGCCGCACCGTCGCGTTGAGCTGGCAGAGCACTCCGATGGTGCTCAGCGTGACGCGGTGGATCAGCAGGTAGAAGGGCGGCAGGTTCAACTGCTTGCCCAACTGGTGGGCGGGGGACCGCGGATCGGCGATCCGGGCCGCCTGGTTGCGCATCCAGCTCCGGGTGAAGGTGAATTCGTCCACCGCGGCCGGTTCTATGATCGGCAGCAGATAGTCCAGCACGGCTTCGGGGTCGAGATCGATGGTCTCCCTGACGAAGCCCTCCTCGCGCAGCAGGTCGTACACCGCTTCGGCGTCGTCCTCCAGCGTCATCCGCAGCGCTTCGCCGATGATGTCGGGCAGCCCGCCGGGCAGCCGGTCCACCGTGCCGAAGTCCAGTACTCCGAGCCGGAATTCGCTCTCGTCGTCCACGGGCGGCAGCAACCGGAAGTTCCCCGGGTGCGGATCGGCGTGCAGCAGACCGGTGCGCGCCGGACCCGAGAAGAGGAAACGGGCCAGCAGTTGACCGGCGCGGTCACGCTGTTCGGTGGTGCCGTCCGAGATGATGTCGGCCATCGGAGTGCCGTCCATCCACTCGGTCACCAGAATCTGATCGCCCTGGTGCACCACATCGGGCACCACCACATCCGGATCGCCGGCGAACACCCGCGCGTGCTCGTGCTGGGCCTCCGCCTCCAAGGCGTAGTCCAGCTCCTCCGAGACCCGGTCGCGCAGCTCGGCGATGAGGGGCTTGATGTCCATCCCCGGGATCAGCGGCCCCAACAGCCGAACGAAGCGGCTCAACTGGGTCAGGTCGGACAGCAGCGCTTCGCCGGCGCCCGGGTACTGCACCTTGACCGCGACCTCGCGCCCGTCGTGCCACACCGCTCGGTGCACCTGGCCGATCGAGGCCGCGGCCGAGGGCTTGTCCTCGAATTCGAGGAACAGCTCCCGCCAGTCCTCACCCAGCCGCTCAGCCAGCACCGCGTGGACCGTGCGCACCGGCAGCGGCGGAGCGGCCTCCTGAAGCTTGGTGAGCGCGGCCCGGTACGGGCCCGCCACCTCCTCCGGCAGCGCGGACTCGAAGACGGACAGCGCCTGCCCGAACTTCATGGCGCCGCCCTTCAGCTCGCCGAGCACCTTGAAGAGCTGGTCCGCGGTCCGCTCCTGGAGCTCCCGGGTGACGATCTCCGCCGATCTCCCGCCGATCCGCCTGCCCAGGCCCCAGGTGGCGCGGCCGGCGAAGCCGATCGGCAGCGATGCCAGCTTCGCGGTGCGGGTGACCGCCTTCCGGGGAAGATCAGACATGACGCCCCTCCTAATCCCAGACAGCGATGCCGCAAGCGGCGGCTACCTCACCATTGTGTCGTGCCGCGCCCCGGCTTCGGAGAGGCGCACCCCCTCAGTCTTCCCGGCGGCACCGCAGGAACAGTCGGGGTGTGGTGCGATTCGCTCCGAACGCCACTCCAGGAGCGGCGACGACACCTCCCATCGTGCACCCGTGCTCGCCGGAAGTTCCCCGTCGAGGAACGACAAGGCATGGGCGGCTGCCAGCCCCGCCACCACGCCGGCCAGCGCCAGATCACAGGTTGGAACCACCCTGGCGGCCCGGCCGGAGCGCCACTGCGCCAGCATCCTGGGCCACCCGGGATCATGATCGGCGCGCGCCCGGGACGCGCAGCCGGAGCACGCCGTACCGCCCGGCAGCACCAGAGGCCCGACCAGACCTGTGGCTTCGATCACACCCGCGTACAGATGAGGGGTGCCCGTGGTCACCCATGGCTCGGCCTCCGCCGGATCGGGGGCGTAGGCGGCGAGCCCGTCACGGGGAGCGACGATCACCAGGGACAGCGGAGGCTCCCCACCGGGGGAGGACCGCGCGTGCTTCGCCGCTCCGGGCGCCGGTCCCGGCGCCGACCGCCGGACGAGCTGCCTGGCCGACGTGTCCCTGCGCTCACCCACGGACTCCCCGGGCAGCCCGCCGGGTGTCACGTCCCATGCGGCGACCTGCCCGCTGTCGAGTACGTCGACCCGTCCGATCCCGGCGGCCGACAGCATCGCTGCGACGGCGGCCCCGACCCTCCCCGCTCCCCTGATCTGCACCCGCACGGACCGCCGCGCCGCCAGACGCCGTATCCCCGCACCCGGCTCGCGGTGAATGACGGAGAGCGACGCCAGATCCGACCGCATCCTGTCGAGGACGCCCGATCCCGTGCGTAAGGCCTCGGCCGTGTCGGGGCCGCCGGCCGCGTCGTCGATCAGGCCCGCCGCCGTCAGCCGCTCCACCAGCGAATCGACCTGCCTGTCGGTCAGCCCCATGGAGCGGGCCTCCTCCCGCAGCAGCGGCAGCCCGCGCGTTCCGTCGAGCAGCTCCAGAAAGCTCCCCGTGGCCGTGTCCACCGGCCCCACCAGCACCGCGTGCGCCGGGGTGACCCCGAACTGCACCGTCTGCTGCTCCCGCCACGCACGCCGCAACACCGGCTTCACCATCGGATGCATATCGGTCTCCTCTTCCCCCGTGTCATTGACGGACATGGATCCATTGATCAATTGACCGCCGCAGCTCCCGGTGCCGCTCTCACCGGGCCCTGTGATCAGAATGCAGGGAACCTGTGATCGGTGCGGAAAGTTATCCACAGGGGGCCTCATTAGTCGTTCAAATGAGGGCCGCGATGAAATGGATCAAGGCGGAACCGCCCGGGGGACGGGACTTCCGACACATACAGCGGGTAACGTCGTGGCCGTGTCCGCCGATCCTTCCCCTCGCTCGGGGACGAGCGCTGTCGAGGTGCGCAGGAGCGCCCGCCGCCGCCGGACGGTCTCCGCCTACCGCGAGGGCGACAGGACCATCGTGCTGATCCCCGCCCGGATGTCGGTGGCGGAGGAGCGACGCTGGGTGACGGTGATGCTGGAGAAGCTCGCCGCGCAGGAGAGCAAGCGGGTACTGGGCGACACCGAGCTGACCGAGCGCGCCGAGCGGCTGTCGGCCCAGTATTTCGGCGGCCGGGCCCGCCCGGCCTCGGTGCGCTGGGTGACCAACCAGAACACCCGCTGGGGCTCCTGCACCCCGGCCGAGGGCAGCATTCGTCTCTCGCACCGCTTGCAGGGCATGCCGGAGTACGTCGTCGACTACGTCCTCGTCCACGAGCTGGCCCATCTGCTGGTGCCGGGCCACGGCCCGCGCTTCTGGCGGCTGCTGGAGGCCTACCCCCGTACGGAGCGGGCGCGCGGCTATCTCGAGGGCGTCGTCGCCGCCGACCGGCTTCCCCACCTGCCCGCCGCGCGCGAGGAGTGAGAGCGGACCGGTGCGCGGTGGTACCGAATCGGCGATCTCGTACCGAATGTGTACCGGCCCCGTGCAATGTCCCACCGAGCCGTTAGCCTGACGCGACGTATTCACCTTCGGGATGGGGGACGGTCGTTACGCATGGCCAGGGAATTCCAACGCGGCCACAAGGCCAAGATCAGTGATCTCACAGCGGGAACGGATCTGTACGTAGGCGTACAGATCGCTGCTCCCGGCCTGACCTTCGACATAAGCTGCTTCGGCCTGGACGCCGACGAACAGCTCTCCGACGACCGTTACTTCATCTTCTTCAACCAGCCGAAGTCGCCCGAGGAATCCGTGCAGTTGCTGGGCGCCCAGGCCGGTGACACGGAGTCGTTCCGGGTGACGCTGGACCGCGTCCCGCCGACCGTCCACCGGCTCTCCTTCACCGCCACGATCGACGGCGCCGGCCAGATGTCCCAGGTCGCCCCGGGATACATCCGCGTGGTCGCGGGTGGTGAGGAAGTCGTCAGATACTCCTTCACCGGCTCCGAGTTCACCACCGAACGCGCCGTGATGCTCGGCGACTTCTATCTCAAGGACGTCTGGCGCTTCGCCGCCGTCGGCCAGGGATTCGACGGCGGCCTCGACGCGCTGCTGAAGAACTTCGGCGGAGAGGTCGCCGAGGAGGAGCCGCCCGCCCCGCAGTCGGGGACCGGGGGAGTGCCGGGATTCGCCCCGCCGCCCGGCGGTGCTTCCGGCGGCGCACCCGGCGGCGCACCCGTACCTGGCTTCGGCGCCCCCACCGCCCCTCAGGCCCCGCAGCCGGCACCGTCGTTCGGCGCCCCTGCCGCGCCCGCACCCGCCGCCCCGGCCCCTCAGCCGTTCCACGCGACGCCGACCGTCATCGAGCCGATGACCTCACCGGGCGCGCCGGCGCCCGCACCGCCGGCCCCGGCCCCTTCCCCGTACGGCCAGCCACCCCAGCAGCCGCAGCCACCCCAGCAGCCGCAGCCACCCCAGCAGCCCCAATTCGGCCAGGTGCCCGGCCAGTTCCCCGGCCAGGCCCAGCCCCCGGCCGGTCCCTACGCCCAGCCGGTCCCGGGTCCGTACGGACAACAGCCCCCGCTCGGCGCGCCCCCGGGAGCGCCCCAGGGCGTCCCGCAAGGCGTTCCGCCGGGCGGTGCCGGTCTTCTGGCGGCCCTCAACCCGTACAAGGAACTCGCCACGGGCCAGCGCTGGACCCCGCAGAACGGCCATCTGATGCGGGTGGACCTCGGCATGGACGGCGTCCCCGTCCTCGCCCGCCAGGGCAGCATGGTCATGTACCAGGGCAAGGTCGACTTCGGCTACAAGGGCGCCGGTTTCGCCGGCCGTATCGTCGGCAACGCCACCGGCCAGGAAATGCAGTTGATGCGCTGTACCGGCCGGGGTCAGGTCTTCCTCGCGGAGAACAACGCGCACCTCCACCCGATCGAACTCCAGGGCGACGGCATCTGCGTCTCGGCGGAGAACGTCCTCGCCTTCGACGAGAGCCTTCAGTACGAGGTCCGCCGTATCGAAGGCCATGGCATTCCCGGCGGCGCCCTGTTCACCATGCTGTTCCAGGGCACCGGCACCATCGTCGTCAAGACGCACGGCACCCCGGTGGTGCTGCCCGTCACGCCCACGACGTTCGCCGACTGCAACGCGGTCGTCGCCTGGTCGGCCGCCTCCCAGGTGATCCTCTCCAGCCAGGTCAGGCTGCGCCGCAACGCCTATCCGGGGCACAGCGGGGAGACCGTGAACCTCCAGTTCCGGGGAGCGCCCGGCAACTTCATCGTCGTCCAGCCGTACGAGGTCTGAGGGAGTCCCGGACAATGAACCAGCAACTCGCGGGCTACGCCCCGACCCCCGTCGCGGCACGCATGGAGAACCACGGCGGCTCCATGCTCAAGGTCGCCATGGCCACCGGCCAGGACCTCTTCGCACGCACCGGCTCGATGGTGGCGTACGAGGGCTTCATCCAGTACGAGCCGAACCCGCCCGCCGTCCGCCAGATCGCCTCCCAGTGGGTGACCGGCGAGGGCACGCCCATCATGAAGTGCTCGGGCGACGGCCTGCTCTATCTCGCCGACTACGGCGCGCATGTGGTCGTCATCAACCTCAACAACGACGCCATCTCCGTCAACGGCAGCAATCTGCTGGCCTTCGACGCGCACCTCCAGTGGGGCGTCGAGCGGGTGAAGGGCCTGGCCAAATTCGCCGGCCAGGGCCTGTGGAACGTGCAGGTCAGCGGGGTCGGATGGGTCGCACTGACCGCACGCGGCACCCCGATCGTCGTCGACTGCGGACGCGGGGACGACGAGACGTACGTCGATCCCGACGCGCTGGTCGCCTGGTCGCCCGGCCTGAAGGTGAAGGGCAAACGCAGCTTCAAGGCGTCCTCGCTGATAGGCCGTGGCAGCGGGGAGGCGTACCAGATGGCGTTCTCCGGTGAGGGGATCGTCGTCGTACAGCCGAGCGAGGACAGCACGGACCGCCTGCGGATCCGGGCCTGAGGGGGAGGGGGAACACCATGCAGAGTCCGCTTTTCGCGTTCACCGAACAGCAGTCGCAGGAGCGCTATGTCGTACAGAACCCGCAGATGCTGCGGGTCGCGCTGACCGGACAGGACGATGTCCTCGCCCGTAAGGGGGCGATGGTCGCCTACCAGGGCCTGATGGACTTCGACGGCGAGTACCAGTCGCACAGCCGGCGCAGCGCCCGCGCCCGTACCGGCGAGGGCCTGGACCTGATGCGCTGCTCCGGACAGGGCACGGTCTATCTGGCGAATCTCGCGCAGTACATCCATGTCGTCGACGTCGACCCGGACGGCATGACGGTGGACAGCGCCTATGTGCTGGCCCTCGACTCGACACTGCACACCGAGGTCATCGCCGTGGACAGCCAGTACGGCGTCTCCGGCACCGGCAAGTACCAGCTCAACATCTCGGGCCGGGGCAAGGTCGCGCTCATGACGTCGGGCCGGCCGCTGATGATGCACGTCACGCCGGACAAGTACGTCAACGCCGACGCCGACGCGGTGGTCGCCTGGTCCACGTCCCTGCGCGTCCAGATGCAGGCGCAGACACACTCCTCAGGTGTGCGCAGGCGGCGCGGGAACACCGGGGAGGGCTGGGAGCTGAGCTTCCTAGGAGAAGGCTTCGCCCTGGTCCAGCCCAGCGAGGTGATGCCGCCGCAGCACGCGCAGATCGGGCAGGGCCTCGGAGCGCAGTTCGGCGTCGGTCAGCAGGGCGCGCACGGGCAGAACCAGGGCAACGTCTGGAGCTGAGTCCGTCGGCAGGCTCTCACCAGGCTCTCCCCACGGCTTCCGCGCCGCAGGAGGGCGTCCTCGTCAGGGGCCGCCCTCCGCCTGCGTTTCCACCGGTTCCTAAGAGCGTGCCCTCCCCGCCAGCGCGGCGCGCGTACGCTCCACCAGGCGCCGCACGGAGCCGTCGGCCACCTCGGCGGCCTCGTCGTAGCCGAACCAGCGGAGGTCGAGCGACTCCTCGCTGATCGCCTCGACCGCCCCGGCCGGTGCCAGCGCCGCGTACTGCACATCGAGGTGCCAGTTGCAGGGGGCTGGAATCCGGTGCCGGTCGAGCTGTACGGGGCCGCCCCGTAGCAGCGTCAGGCCGGGGATTCCGGACTCCTCGGTGGCCTCCCGCAGCGCGGCCTGCTCCACCGTCCCGTCGCCGGGCTCGCAGTGGCCGCCCATCTGGAGCCACATGCCCAGCTTCTTGTGCAGGGTGAGCAGCACCCGGCCCCGCTCCGGGTCGATCACCAGCGCGCTCGCCGTGAGGTGCCCCGCCTCGCAGGACTTCCACATCGCGTCCGGGCGGGCGGCGAGATGGTCCAGATAGGCGAGACGCAGCTCGTCCTGGTCCTCGTAGCTCTTCAGTACGAGGACCGCGTCGTCGTGCAGGCTCACTTGTCCGTATCGCCCTTGTCCGTGTCGCCCTCGGTGCCGTCCTCGTCGGTGCCGGTCTTGTCAGGACCGGTCTTGTCGGACCCGCCTTCGGCGCCCTTGTCGCCTTCAGCGCCCTTGTCGTCCTCCGCCGCCGGCTTCTTCTTCAGGTCCGGCTTGCCGTCGGCCGCGTCGCCCAGCATCCTGTCCAGCTCGGAGAAGTCGAGCTGCTCGTGGTGGACGAAGGCGTCCGGGTCGTCCAGGTCGGAAGCCGTCGGCAGCATGTCGGGGTGCTCCCACAGCGCGTCCCGGCCGTCGACCCCACGCGCGTCCGTGAGCAGGGCCCACAGCCGCGCGGCGTCCCGCAGCCGGCGCGGCCGGAGCTGGAGCCCGATGAGTGTGGCGAAGGTCTGCTCGGCGGGACCACCGGAGGCCCGGCGCCTGCGCAGGGTCTCGCGCAGCGCGTCCGCACCCGACAGCCTGGACTTCGCGGCTTCGTGCACCACCGCGTCCACCCAGCCCTCGACCAGCGCGAGCGCCGTTTCGAGCCGGGCCAGCGCCGCCTTCTGCTCGGGCGTGTCCTCCGGCTGGAACATGCCCTGCTGGAGCGCTTCCTGCATCTCCTCGGGGTGGCTCGGGTCGAACTGGCCGACGACGTCCTCCAGCTTGGAGGTGTCGACCTTGATCCCGCGCGCATAGCCCTCGACAGCGCCGAACATGTGCGAGCGCAGCCACGGCACATGGGAGAAGAGCCGCTGGTGAGCGGCCTCGCGCAGCGCCAGATAGAGCCGGATCTCCTCCTTGGGCACGCCGAGGTCCTTGCTGAAGGCCTCGATGTTCAGCGGGAGTAGCGCGGCCTTGCCGGCCGGGCCGAGCGGCAGCCCGACGTCGGTCGAGCCGAACACCTCACCGGCGAGCACGCCCACGGCCTGCCCGATCTGCTGGCCGAACATGGCGCCGCCCATGGAGCGCATCATGCCGATCAGCGGCCCGGCGACGCTCTGCATCTCCTCGGGCAGTACGTCGCCCATGGCCGCGCCCACCCGCTCGGCCACCGGGTCGACGAGCTGCTGCCACGCGGGCAGGGTCGCCTCGACCCACTCGGCGCGGCTCCACGCCACAGCCGTGTGAGCACCTGAGGGCAGCGAGGTCACGCCGTCCAGCCACAGGTCGGCCAGCCGTACCGCCTCGTCGACCGCCGCACGGTCGGAGGGGCCCACGCTCTGGTCCTTGGTGCCGTCGGACGTGCCCTGCGAGACGACCTGGCGGGCGATCTGCTTGGCCATGTCCCAGTTCACGGGACCGCCCTCGAAACTGAGCATCTGGCCGAGCTGCTGGAAGGCCGCACCCAGGTCGTTCGGGTTCATCGAGCCGAACATCGCGGCGAACGGATTGTCTCCGCCGCCCCCGCCGCCCGGCTGTCCGAACCCGAAATTGCCGAAGGGGTTCGCAGGGCCTCCCGCGCCCCCGGAACCCTGACCACCTCCGGCCGAGTCCTTCTTGTTGCCGTCGCCGTCCTCCGGCTCCTCCGGCGGAAGGCCGAATCCGAATGGGGTGTCACTCACGGGTTTCCTCGGCTCGTAGGGCCGCCGGCTGTCGGCCGGCGGCGACTGCCCGACTACACCACCCAGCCTAAGCCGCTGAGGGCCGACAGGGGCGGCGTCACCTGCCGCCCGTGTCCTGACGGGGGGAACTGCTCGGACTGCTCGGACCTCTCGACACCCGTCTTCCGGGCTCGATGCTCCGCCGACCGTTGGCCTGCGGCAGGATGGACGTCACCTGGTAGGTACGCGTCATTCGCGTATGTACTGAAGACAACCGCTGGAGACGCCCGGTGAGTTCCCCAGATCCGCAGGTTCGCGCAGCGCGAAACCGTTCAACCTCCACCCCGTCCCGCGGCCCCGTCGTCGCGGTCACCGGTGCCGCCTCCGGCGTCGGTGACCTGCTCACCCGACGGCTGGCGGCCTCGGAGGAGATCAAGCAGGTCATCGCCATCGACGAACGCCGCGGCGAGGTCTCCGAGGCGCAGTGGCACATCCTCGACGTCCGGGATCCCGCCATCGCGGAGAAACTGCGCGGCGCCGACGTCGTGGTCCACCTCGCCCTCGACCTCGATCTGGAGACGGACGCCGCCGCGCGTACGGCCTACAACGTGCGCGGTACGCAGACCGTGCTGACCGCCGCCGCTGCCGCCGGTGTCCACCGCGTCGTGCTCTGCACCTCGGCCATGGTCTACGGGGCGCTGCCCGACAACGACATCCCGCTCTCCGAGGACGCGGAGCTGCGGGCGACCGCCGAGGCCACCGGAGTCGGCGACCTGCTGGAGATCGAGCGGCTCGGCCGCCGCGCACCCCGCGCGCACCCCGGCCTCAATGTGACGGTCGTACGGCCCACCGTGCTCGTCGGCGGTACGGACACCGCCCTCACCCGCTACTTCGAGTCGCCCCGGCTGCTCGTCGTCGCCGGCTCCCGCCCCACCTGGCAGTTCTGCCACGTCGAGGACCTGGTGAGCGCCCTGGAGTACGCGGCGCTGGAGAAGGTCGACGGGGAACTCGCCGTCGGCTGCGACGGCTGGCTGGAGCAGGAGGAGGTCGAGGAGCTCAGCGGGATCCGCCGGATGGAGCTGCCCTCGGCCGTCGCCCTCGGGGCCGCCGCGCGGCTGCACCGTATCGGCCTGACCCCCTCGCCGGCCGGTGATCTCGCGTACACGATGCACCCCTGGGTCGTCAGCGTCAGCCGGCTGCACGACGCGGGCTGGCGACCGGCCTGGACCAACGAGGAGGTGCTCGCCGCGCTGCTCGAAGAGGTCGAGGGCCGCCATACGGTCGTGGGCCGCCGCCTCGGCCGTAAGGACGCCACTGCCGCGGGAGCTGCGGGCGCGACGGTGGCGCTGCTCGGTACGGCCGCGCTCGTACGCCGTGCCCGCAAGGCGAGACGCGGGCGGTAGCGGCGTTGGCGTGCCGAGGGGGCCGCTGGTTCCATGTGGCGGGTTCCATACGGCACGATGGGTGACATGGCGCGTACGCAGGACCACCCGGGCGAGCAGGCGACGCAGGATCCGATCCGTCTGCTGGCGATTCGTGACACCCCTCTGAGCGTGGACGAGATCTTCCGCGCGGTGGGCGACGATGGCGCGGGCGGTACGGCGCTGTTCGTCGGAACGGTGCGCAACCACGACGGGGGCGCGGACGTCGACGCCCTCGGTTACTCCTGCCACCCGTCGGCGGAGGCGGAGCTGCGGCGCGTGGCGGAGAAGGTCGTCGCGGACTATCCGGTGCGGGCGCTGGCGGCCGTCCACCGGGTGGGTGACCTGGCGGTCGGCGACCTGGCGGTGGTTGTCGCGGTGTCCTGCCCGCACCGGGGCGAGGCCTTCGAGGCGTGCCGGAAGCTGATCGACGACCTCAAGCACGAGGTGCCGATCTGGAAGCACCAGAAGTTCTCGGACGGTACAGAGGAGTGGGTCGGCGCGTAGCGCCTCGTTGCGGGGTGGTGGTCGGGCGACGGGTGGGCGGGTCGGCGCGTAGCGCCTCGTTGCGGGGTGGTGGTCGGGCGACGGGTGGGCGGGTGGGCGCGTAGCGCCTCGTTGAGGGGTGGTCGCCGGGCCAGGGGTCCACTAGAGGGATCTCTTGTCTCCGTTTGCGTAACCCGGGGCCTGCCAGCAGCGTTGTGTCAGCAGATTCGCTTATCTGCTGATAGGTCAGTTGCACACGCCCATGGGGGGTACGGAGGTCGGAAAGATGGCCGCACTCGCTTGGTTGCTCATTCCCCTGGTCGCCGCGATCGGCGCCGCGATATGGGGGAGCTGGGCTTCGAAGACCCGTACGACCGGAGACATAGCCGAGCTGGACGGCTACGCACGCTTCCGGGACGCGATGAAGGAGCCCGATTCCGGCTCGGACGCCGTGTGACGCGGCCGGTGACCCGGCCGCAAGCCTCCGAAGCCCGCCTCGCCCCGCGCTGCCACCGCCCGGCCCCGTACGGACCGGCCCCAGCGGTGGACTCAGGGACCCTTCCCGTACTGTCGTTCCATGCCACGCCGCACCGCGACGATGCTCGCCTCCACCCTCGTCCTGATCGCGCTGCTCTGTGCGGGCGTCCTCATCAAGGTCCCGTACTCGGAGATGAGCCCCGGGCCGACCGTGAACACCCTGGGTGACGCCAATGGCGCACCCGTGCTCCAGGTCAGCGGCCACAAGACGTATCCCACGTCGGGGAATCTCAACATGACGACGGTGCGGGTCACGGGCGCGGACTACAACATGAACATTGTGGAAGCGGTCTACGGCTGGCTCGCCCATGACTACGTCGTCGTGCCGCACGACACCCTGTACCCGGACGGCACCACCGAAGAGCAGTCCACGCAGGAGAACGCCGAGGAGTTCAGCCAGTCCCAGGAGAGCGCCAAGGTCGCGGCGCTGACCGAGCTGCACATCCCGGTGACCTCGCGGACCATCGTCTCCACCGTGCTGAAGAAGAGCCCCGCCGAGGGCAAGCTGCACGCCGGCGATGTGATCAAGGCCGTGAACGGTACGGCGGTCAAGGCGCCGACGGATGTCGCGAAGCTCATCACGAAGAAGAAGCCGGGACAGGGCGTCGTCTTCACCGTCGTGCCGGCCGCGAAGGCGGCAGCGGCGGAGAAGGCGCACAAGGAGCCCACCGGCACGGAGCAGGTCGACGTCACCACGAAGAAGTCCGACGACGGCGGGAAGGCCCGCGCGATCGTCGGCATCCAGGCGGGGACCGAGCACACCTTCCCGTTCAACGTCGACATCAAGCTGGCCGATGTCGGCGGCCCGAGCGCCGGACTGATGTTCTCCCTCGGCATTGTCGACAAACTCACACCGGGGTCCCTGACCGGCGGGAAGTTCCTGGCGGGTACGGGCACGATCGACGACCAGGGCAAGGTCGGCCCGATCGGCGGCATCGAGTTGAAGGTGATCGCCGCGCGCAACGCGGGCGCGCAGTACTTCCTCACCCCCGACGAGAACTGCGCGGCCGCGGCCAAGGACACCCCGAAGGGCCTCACGCTGGTGAAGGTGAAGACCATGGCGGACGCGAAGAAGTCCGTGGACAAGATCCGTACCGGGGACACGGCCGGCCTGCCGAGCTGTTCGGCGAGCTGACCGGCCGCGTTCCCCGAACGCCCGGAGCGGTCCGGGCGGTTGGGCCTTCGCGTTGCCTGAGCGGCACCGGAAGCGGCGGTTGAAACGGCGCTGGAAGCGGTACCTACGCCGCGATTGTCACGACTCGAAGGTGGCGGAGAGCGCCTCGGCCAGGCCCGGTACCAGTTCGGAACCGGTGAGTACGTCGGTCGCCGCGTCCTTCTCGCGCAGCCGCAGCGCCGACTCCCGTACGCCGTCCCGGAGTACGGCGACCGTCATCCGTACCTCCTGGCGGTCCGGGTGTGCCGCGACCCACTCGGCGAGACCGGTTTCGTCGAGCCCTTCGGGTACGGAGGCCTCGGCCGACGGCGGCAGCATGAGCCGCTCCACCGTCAGTGCGCACCCCGCCACCGCCTCGGGCCAGGCGATGGTCGCGAGAAATTCGTCCAGGGGGGTGCCGTTCGGGATCTCGTCCTGTTCGATGGGGGTGAGCGGGGCAGCCGCCTCGCCGTCGTCGAGGCCCAGTTGGGCCGCGAGTTCCGGTTCGTCGGCGCGCATACGCGCGGTGTCGACGAGGGCGAAGAGCCGGGCGGGCTGGTCCCAGCCGAGTCCCGACGCGTACTCGTCGATTTCGAGCACCGCGCGGGTGAGCGGGCTCGCTGCCATGGGGGTGCCTGAGGAGGAAACGTTGGACATGGCCAACATCCTGCCCCCTTCGGACCCCGGAGCGGGAACTAGGTAAAGCCTCAGTAAGTTGCATGAGTGGGCCCTACGATCACGGGACCCGCTCAGAAGCTGAATTATCAGAAGCTGAAATATCACACGACCGCGATTTTCGAGGTGCGCACGTTGGCTTTCCAGATGCCGGACCGCGGCGGAGGCCCGACCGGGCCACGGATGAGAGTGGGCCGGCCTTCCAGACGCGTCCGGACCCTGCTCATGACTCTGGGCGTTCTGGTCGTACTGGCCATGGCGTTCGTCATGTTCGCAGGGTTCTGGACCGACTGGCTCTGGTACCGCTCCGTCGATTACTCATCGGTGTTCACCACCACTCTGTGGACCAAGGTCGGTCTCTTCGCGGTCTTCGGACTGCTGATGGCCGTCGCGGTCGCGGTGAACATCTGGCTGGCTCACCGGCTCAGGCCGCCGCTGAGCGCGATGTCGATGGAGCAGCAGAACCTCGACCGTTACCGGATGGGGATCGCCCCGTTCAAGAAGTGGGTGCTCCTCGCGATCACCGCCCTCGTCGGGCTGATCGCCGGCGCCTCCGCCGCCGGCCAGTGGCGTACGTGGCTGATGTGGGTCAACGCGGTCCCCTTCGGCAAGAAGGACCCGCAGTTCCACCTCGACGTGTCCTTCTACTCGTTCGACCTGCCCTGGTACAACTTCCTGCTCGGGTTCGGATTTGCCACCGTTGTGCTGTCGCTGATCGCGGCGGTGCTGACGCACTACCTGTACGGCGGGCTGCGCGTCACCAGCCCGGGCGCGCGGGCGACCTCCGCCGCCACCGGTCATCTCTCGGTGCTGTTGGGGCTCTTCGTCGCGCTCAAGGCCGTGGCGTACTGGCTCGACCGGTACGGCCTGGCCGTGAAGTCCAGCGACTTCAAGGCGGCGCCCGACTGGGCCGGTCTGCGCTACGTCGACGCCAACGCCTACCTTCCGGCGAAGACGATCCTGTTCTGCATCGCAGTGATCTGCGCCCTGCTGTTCTTCGCGACGCTCTGGCGCCGCACCTGGCAGTTGCCGGTGATCGGCTTCGGCCTGATGGTGCTCTCGGCGATCCTGATCGGCGGGCTCTACCCGGCGATCGTGCAGAAGTTCCAGGTCCAGCCGAACGAACAGGCCAAGGAAGCGCCGTACATCAAGAAGAACATCGATGCCACGCGCGCCGCGTACGGCATCGACGACGCCGATGTGACGGACTACTCGGGCAAGGGCGACTCCAAGAACAAGGCCGACCAGCGCAAGGCGGCCGACAGCGCCGCCAGTTACCGGCTGGTCGACCCGAATGTCGTCTCACCCGCCTTCCAGCAGCTCCAGCAGGAGCGCAAGTACTACCAGTTCCCCTCCACGCTGGACGTCGACCGGTACAAGGGCGCGGACGGCAAGCCGCAGGACACCGTGGTCGGTCTGCGTGAGCTGAATCTCGCGGGTATCCCGAAGCGCAACTGGATCAACGATCACTTCACCTACACCCATGGGTACGGACTGATCACCGCCAAGGGCACGGGCACGGTGACCGACGACAGCGACGCGACGGTCGGCGCCCCGGACTTCACCGAGTCCGGCCTGCCGACGACGGGCCAGCTCCCGGCGTACCAGCAGCGGGTGTACTACGGCGAGAAGACCGACCAGTACTCGATCGTGGGCGGCCCGCAGAAGGAGCTGGACTACGAGAAGAACGGCGAGAAGACCACGAGCTACGCGGGCAAGAGCGGCGTCAGCCTCTCCAACCCGCTGAACCGCGCGGCGTACGCCGTGTCGTTCAACGAGCCGCAGATGCTCTACTCCGGCGCCGTCGGCAAGGGTTCGCGGATTCTCTACAACCGCACGCCCAAGGAGCGCGTCGAGGCGGTGGCCCCCTGGCTGACCATCGACGGCGACGCCTATCCGGCGGTGGTCGGCAACCGCATCCAGTGGGTCGTCGACGCCTATACGACGACCAACGGCTATCCGTACGCGTCCCGTACGACGCTGGGCGACACCACGACCGACTCGCTGACCAACCAGCAGCGGGCGGTCGTCGCGCAGCAGAACCAGGTCAACTACATCCGCAACTCGGTGAAGGCGACCGTCGACGCGTACGACGGCACGGTCAAGCTGTACCAGTGGGACACCCAGGACCCGGTGCTCAAGACCTGGATGAAGGCGTTCCCCGGCACGGTGAAGCCGAAGGCGGACATCAGTCCGGAGCTGATGGCGCATCTCCGCTATCCGCAGGACATGTTCAAGGTGCAGCGCGAGCTGCTCACCCGCTACCACGTCACCGACGCCGCGCAGTTCTACAGCGGAAGTGACGCCTGGCAGGTGCCGGACGATCCGACCAACAAGGACAACAACGCGGTCCCGCCGTATTACCTGAGCCTGAAGATGCCGGGGCAGACGGACCAGAGATTCTCGCTGACGACGACCTTCACTCCCAACGGACGTCCCAGTCTGGGCGCGTTCATGGCGGTCGACGCCGATGCGACGAGTCCGGACTTCGGCAAGATCAGAGTGCTCAGAGTGACGACGACCGTACAAGGTCCACAACAGGTGCAGAGCGAGCTGAACGGCGTCGACAAGGTCGCCGAGTTCGTCAGAAACCTGAGAGGCACCGACTCCGACATCGAGTACGGCAATCTGCTCACGGTGCCACTCGACGGGGGCTTCCTCTATATCGAGCCGGTCTACGCGAGAGGCGGCAGCGCGAACTATCCGCTGCTGAAGATGGTCGCCGCCTCCTACGGAGGGAAACCGGTCTTCGAGACGAGCCTGACCGGCGCGCTCAACGCGGTCTTCGGCCCTGAGGGTTCGCAGCCACCGTCGACCGGTGAGCCACCGGGCGGTACGACGAAGCCACCCGCGACCGGGAGCAAGGCGCTCACACAGGCCATCGCCGACGCCCAGAAGGCGTACGACAGTGGTCAGGCCGCGCTGAAGAAGCAGGACTGGGCGGCGTACGGCAAGGCCCAGGCCGCGCTGGAGAAGGCCTTGCAGCAGGCGGCCGACGCGCAGTCGGCGCCGCCGGCGAAGCCGTCCGACAAGCCACCGGCGAAGACCGGCGGCGGGGGCGGCACCGGGTGAGTGGAGTGGCAGGACAGGACGTCTGAGCAGCACCCCGCGCCGTGGTACGGTTGGGACACAACGGCGCGGGGTGGAGCA
>NZ_JTHL01000001.1:6351375-6358064 GCF_000818195.1 Streptomyces sp. 150FB
GTAGCTCGCTGGGCTCATAACCCAGAGGTCGCAGGTTCAAATCCTGTCCCCGCTACTCGCGGTCTAGGGCCCGGATCCAAACAAGGATCCGGGCCCTAGATGTGTGTCGGGCGCTGCGCCGTGTCGGTTGTGCCGGCCGCGACGCGTGTTTCAGAACGGTCGTGATGGCCCCGGCCGTGTTTGACTGAACTCCCTGTGGGCATGTCGACAAAACGCTGAAGTGACCTTAGCGGACGCGGTATACCAGATGTACGCGGGCTGCGTATACCGGGTGTACGCGGGCAGCCGGTGATGCGACGATGGGTTTATGGGGGATAGGACAACTCTGTTGGAGACAGGGCGGTTTGTGCCGGGACAAGCGGAGCACGCGGAGAGTGCCGTGGACGCCGAGGAGGAGACGCGCCACAGGCGCGCCGCCGACGCCGGCGACACCGCGTCCATGAGCGTGCTCGGCGCCCTGCTGCTCCGCAGGGGCGACCTCGACGGCGCCGAGAAATACCTGCGTGCCGCGACCTCCGAAGGCGACCGCGCCGCCGCCAACAACCTGGGCGTACTCCTCCACCAGCGCGGTTACCCCGACGAGGCGGCCGGCTGGTGGCGGGTCGCCGCCGTCGCCGGGTCCGCCGCGGCCGCCCACGCGCTGGGCCGTCACTACCGCGAGCTGGGCGACGAGCCCGCCGCCGAGTACTGGCTGCGCCAGTCCGCCGAGCAGGGCCACGCCCTCGGCGCCTACGCGCTCGCCGACCTGCTGGAGCACCGCAGCGACGTCGGCGCCGAGCGCTGGCTGCGCGCCGCCGCCGAGCAGGGCCACCGCGAAGCGGCGTACCGGCTCGCCCGTACGCTGGAGCGCCGCGCCCGCGAGTGCGCCCGCTCCGGCTCCGACGTCATGTACGACCGGGGTACGGGGCCGCCGGCGCCCGGCCCCCCGGCCCGTAACGCCCCCGCGCGCCATGTTCCGGTGCGTCATGCCGTCCACGGCACGGACACCGAGGCGGACGCTCCCTCGCTCATGGGCGAGGCCGCCCAGTGGTACAAGCAGGCCGCCGCCCGTGGCCACCGCCGCGCCGCCCTGCACCTCGGCGCGATCCTGGAGAAGCGCGGCGAGCTGAAGGAAGCGGGTCGCTGGTACCTCACCTCGGCCAAGGAGGGCGAGGCCAGGGCCGCCTGCGCGCTCGGTTTCCTGCTGCGTGACGCGGGCGACGAGGAGAGCGCCGCCATCTGGTGGCTGCGCGCGGCCCAGGACGGCGACGGCAACGCCGCCAACGCCCTCGGCGCGCTCCACGCCGCCCGTGGCGAGCAGCAGACAGCCGAGCGGTGGTACCGCGCCGCCATGGACGCCGGCGACGTCAACGGCGCGTACAACCTCGGACTGCTCTGCGCCGCCCAGGACCGCACCACCCAGGCCGAGCAGTGGTACCGCCGTGCCGCCTACGCGGGCCACCGCGAGGCCGCCAACGCGCTCGCCGTCCTGCTGCTCCAGGCCGGCGACCCCACGGGGGCCGAGCCCTGGTTCTCCAAGGCCGCCGAGGCGGGCAGCGTCGACGCCGCCTTCAACCTCGGCATCCTGTACGCGGGCCGTGACGACGACCGTGCCGCCCTGCGCTGGTACGAGCGCGCCGCCGCCGCCGGGCACACGGAGGCGGCCCTCCAGGTGGGCATCGCCTGCCTCAGGGACGGCGACGAGCAGTCGGCCGAGCGCCACCTGCGCTGCGCGGCGGGCGGCGGCAGCGCGGAGGGCGCCTTCCGCCTCGCCACCGTGCTCGACTCGCGTGAACCGCCGCCCGGACCGCCCGCCCTCGGGGAGACCTTCACCGAGAAGAGCGAGTGCGAGCAGTGGTACGAGCGCGCCGCCGAGCAGGGGCACCGCCGCGCCCAGGTGCGCGTCGGCATGCTCGCCGCCGGCCGGGGCGACATCGAGGACGCGGCGCGCTGGTACCGCGAGGCGGCGGAGGCGGGCAGCCGTAACGGCGCCTTCAACCTCGGGCTGCTGCTGGCCCGTGAGGGCAGCGAGCGCGAGGCGGCCCTCTGGTGGACCAGGGCGGCGCAGGCCGGACATGGCAGGGCCGCGCTGCGCCTGGCGCTGCTCGCCGCCCGCAGGGGCGAGTTGAGCGAGGGCCAGCGCTGGTGCGCGCGCGCCGTCGAGCTGGGCCCCTCCGAGGTGGCCGAGCGCGCGGCGCGGCTGCGCGACGCCCTGCACCAGGAACTGACGGCCTGACGCGTCGGCCGCCCGTCCGGCCGCTTACCGCCCGCCCGCGTACCGTCCGGCCGGGTGCCGTCCAACCCCCAACTGGGCAGCTCCATTTATGGATTTGCGCTGGCCGGCGGCGCCACGTAATGTTGCATTCAACGGCGCGGGGTGGAGCAGCTCGGTAGCTCGCTGGGCTCATAACCCAGAGGTCGCAGGTTCAAATCCTGTCCCCGCTACTTGAATCCGAGGCCCGGATCTCGAAAGAGATCCGGGCCTCGGACTTTTGGCGCGACCGCGCACGGTGTCAGGCAGCACCGCGCACGAAAAAGGCCCCGGCTGCCCGCCGGGGCCCACTGTCACGTACCGCTCACGTATCGCTCAGGCGGCGGCGCAGTTCGGGCACGTCCCTCGATACGTCACTTCGACGTCCGAGATCTCGAAACCGAACCGCTCCCCGTCGGGAAGCGCGGCCAGCGGATCACCGGTCGGGTGCACGTCACGGATCGTCCCGCACTGGGCGCAGACCAGGTGGTGGTGCGGCCGGTGTGCGTTCGGGTCGTAGCGCTTGGCGCGCCGGTCCGTCGACACCTCTATCACCTCGCCGAGGGTGACCATCTCACCGAGCGTGTTGTAGACGGTTGCCCGGGAGATCTCCGGCAGCCTGGCCACAGCTCTCGCGTGCACCTCGTCGGCGGTGAGGTGCACGTGGTCCCCGTCGAGGACCTCGGCCACAACACGCCGCTGGGCGGTCATCCGCCAGCCACGTGTCCGAAGTCGTTCCAACAGGTCACTCATAGGGACCAGCCTAACAGTGGAGGGGACTCAGGTCCCGAACGTGTGTGACTTTGGATGTTTGCTTGACTTAGACAAAGTCCATCGTAGGATCGGAATCGGCAAACGCCAAGGGACAGGACTTGCAGGTAATGACGCAGGAGGCGCACGTGACACAGGGACCGCTCACTACGGAGGCCGGGGCGCCGGTAGCCGACAATCAGAACAGTGAGACCGCCGGTGTCGGCGGTCCGGTCCTGGTCCAGGACCAGGCGCTGCTGGAGAAGCTCGCCCACTTCAACCGTGAGCGCATCCCGGAGCGCATCGTGCACGCGCGTGGCGCCGGCGCGTACGGCACCTTCACGCTGACCCGTGACGTCTCCGAGTGGACGCGCGCCAAGTTCCTCTCCCAGGTCGGCAAGCAGACCGAGACGTTCCTGCGCTTCTCCACCGTCGCCGGCAACCTCGGCTCGGCCGACGCGGTGCGTGACCCCCGCGGCTTCGCGCTGAAGTTCTACACCGAGGACGGCAACTACGACCTCGTCGGGAACAACACCCCGGTGTTCTTCATCAAGGACGCCATCAAGTTCCCCGACTTCATCCACACCCAGAAGCGCGACCCGTACACCGGCTCGCAGGAGGCGGACAACGTCTGGGACTTCTGGGGTCTGTCGCCCGAGTCGACGCACCAGGTCACCTGGCTCTTCGGGGACCGCGGCATCCCGGCGACGCTGCGCAACATGAACGGGTACGGCTCGCACACGTACCAGTGGAACAACGAGGCCGGCGAGGTCTTCTGGGTCAAGTACCACTTCAAGACCGACCAGGGCATCAAGAACCTCACCACCGACGAGGCCAACCAGCTCTCGGGCATGGACCCGGACTCCCACCAGCGCGACCTGCGTGAGTCCATCGAGCGGGGCGACTTCCCGTCCTGGACCGTGCAGATCCAGGTCATGCCGGCGGCGGAGGCGGCGACGTACCGCTTCAACCCGTTCGACCTGACCAAGGTCTGGCCGCACGCGGACTACCCGCCGATCGAGATCGGCAAGCTGGAGCTCAACCGCAACCCGGAGAACATCTTCGCCGAGGTCGAGCAGTCCATCTTCTCGCCGGCCCACTTCGTGCCCGGCATCGGTCCCTCCCCGGACAAGATGCTCCAGGGCCGCCTGTTCGCGTACGGCGACGCCCACCGCTACCGCGTCGGCATCAACGCCGACCACCTGCCGGTGAACCGTCCGCACGCCACCGAGGCGCGTACGAACAGCCGCGACGGCTTCCTCTACGACGGCCGCCACAAGGGCACCAAGAACTACGAGCCGAACAGCTTCGGCGGCCCGTTCCAGACGGACAAGCCGCTGTGGCAGTCGACTCCGGTCGGCGGCGACACCGGCCACCACGTGGCCCCGCTGCACGCCGAGGACAACGACTTCGTCCAGGCGGGCAACCTCTACCGCGCGATGACGGCGGACGAGCAGGGCCGTCTGATCGACAACCTCGCGCAGTTCATCTCGAAGGTGTCGCGCGACGACATCGCCGAGCGCGCCGTGAACAACTTCCGTCAGGCCGACGGTGACTTCGGCAAGCGGCTCGAGTCCGCCGTGAGCGCCCTGCGCGCCTGACGGCTCACCCGCGACGAGCGGCGAGCGACGAAGCGACGACAGCAGGGGCCGGATTCCGCACGGATCCGGCCCCTGCCGTATGTCCGCCCGGTCTCCCGGGGCTTCTCAGCCCGCCATGACGCCGGCTTCGCGCCTGGCCGGTACCCAGCAGCGGATGATGTCGCGGACCGACACGATCCCGACGGGCTCGCGGTCGTCCAGCACGATCAGGTGCCGGAATCCGCCCTTTGACATGGTCGCCGCCGCGTCTTCCAGCGTCCATGAGGGTGCGGCGAAGACGACGTCGGTCGTGGTGTGGCCGCCGGCTGTCTCGGTCTCCGGGGACTGGCCGGCGCCGATGGAGTTGAGGATGTCGCGCTCGGTGAGGATGCCGATCCCGCAGTGGTCGGTGTCCAGGACGACCGCGGCACCGACGCGCCGGGCCGCCATGAGGCCGGCCGCCTGACGGAGGGTGTGCGCCGGTCCGATGGTGAGGACCACCGAACTCATCGCGTCACGTACAAGCATGGATGGAGCCACCTCCTAGGTGAAAGTTTCCTGGTAAACCTCTCCCGAGAAACAATTCACAAGTTCACAAGTGGGGGAGCTCTCAGAGTGACACGCTTACGCGCAGTGAACAAGGGGGATGGCGACAGCCAGAAATAGTCGTACCGGATCTGGTCCTGTACGACGTGGTGAGGGGCGGTTCGGCTCAGTAGCGCTGGTTCAGGTAGCCGAGGAGTTCCTCGTGCAGAACTCCGTTCGACGCCGCCGCGTTACCGCTGTGCGGCCCGGGACGCCCGTCGAGACCGGTGAAACTGCCGCCCGCCTCCTGTACGACGATCGCCGGAGCCGCCATGTCCCAGAGTGACAGCTCGGGTTCGGCGCAGATGTCGACAGAGCCCTCGGCGACCATCATGTACGGCCAGAAGTCGCCGTAGCCACGGGTGCGCCAGACCGCCCGCGACAGGTCCAGGAAGCCGTCGAGGCGGCCCTGCTCCTCCCAGCCGGTGAGCGAGGAGTACGCGAACGAGGCGTCCCCGATGCGCGAGACGTCCGAGACCCGCAGCCGGGTCGCCGAGGAGAGGCTGCGGCCCGTGTACGCGCCGCCGCCCTTCGCCGCCCACCAGCGGCGGCTCAGGGCCGGGGCCGAGACCACGCCGACGACGGGCTCGTAACCGCCCTCGGTCGCCACCATGAGTGAGATCAGCGTCGCCCAGACGGGCACGCCCCGGACGTAGTTCTTGGTGCCGTCGATCGGGTCGATGACCCAGCGGCGCGGCCCCGTGCCCTCGACGCCGTACTCCTCGCCCAGGATCGCGTCGCGCGGGCGGGCCCGCTGGAGATTGCCACGGATCAGCTCCTCGGCCGTCTTGTCGGCCTCGCTCACCGGAGTCATGTCCGGTTTGGTCTCGACCTTGAGGTCCAGAGCCTTGAACCGGTCCATGGTCGCGGCGTCGGCGGCGTCCGCGAGTACGTGGGCGAGACGAAGATCATCGTGGTAATCGGGCATGGTCGCCACAGTATCCACCGGTCCGGGCCAGGGGCTACGGGGCCCGGCGAGCGGGAGGTGCCCGGTACGGCCGCGAGTTGACGGCGCACCACGGAACCCCACGCGGGACACCAAGGGACCGCACGGGGGCGTCGCGCGGCGCGACGTACGCCGGCCCGTACGCCCGTCCACGCATGACCGGCCGATGCGATGGGCATGTGCCGCTGGTCTTGACAGACAGCGACGGCCCGTCAACTCTGTGCGCAGAGCCGCACGGCCATGGAGGCGACGATGCCTACAGCACGTGAAGCCCTTCTGGGCGCCGCTCTGTCGGCGCTCACCGATCTGCCCTGGTCAGCGATCAGGATGGTCGACGTCGCGTCGGCCGCGGGCGTCTCCCGGCAGACGCTCTACAACGAGTTCGGCAGCAAGGACGGCCTGGCCCGCGCGCTCGTACGGCGCGAGGCCGACCTGTATCTGCGCGGTGTGGAACGGCTGTTGATCGAAGGCGTCGGGACGGCGGCCCGGCTGGTGTCCGTCGCCGAGTGGACCGTCGGCCAGGCCCGCGCCCGGCCGCTGCTGCGCGCCCTGCTCACCGGCTGCTGGGGAGACAGGCTGCCGGCGCCCCGGCCGCCGC
>NZ_JTHL01000001.1:6358743-6363733 GCF_000818195.1 Streptomyces sp. 150FB
GGCCGCGCTCGGCGACAGTGTCACCGGTCAGGCCTCGGCCGCCGCGCTGCTGTACCGGTGCGAGCTGGCGGCGAGGATCGCGCTCGCCCATGTCGTCGCGCCGTCGGCGGAGTCCGTCGGTCAGCAGGTCCGTACGGCGGTCAGTGTGCCGAGCCGGAGAGTTGGAGGCCGATGACGCCGATGATCACCAGCGAGATCGAGACCAGCTTCAGTACGGAGACGACGTCGTCGAGGAAGACCATGCCGTAGATGGCGGTGCCCGCGGCCCCGATGCCGGTCCACACCGCGTACGCGGGACCGACGTCGAGCTTCTTCAGCGAGAGCGTCAGCAGACCGAAGCTGGCGAGGGCGAAGCTCGCGAAGGCGAGCGTCGGCCACAGCCGGGTGAAGCCGTGGGAGAGTTTGAGACAGACGGCGAAGCCCGTCTCCAGAAGTCCTGCGACGACAACCAGCAGCCACGCCATGGTCGAGTGCCTCCCCGCGTAGGTGACTGCCTGGTCCCGTTCGGTGCGATTATGCACTTACCAGCCTCGATGGCCCGCAAACGTGGAGGGCTCAGTCGCCTTCGCGTCGCTCCCTGGTGGCGAGCAGCCGCCGCAGCGAGTAGAGGCGCGCCGGGTCGGCGTGGCCCTCCTCGACCCACTTGTCGAGGGCGCAGTCAGGCTCGTCGTGACTGCACGCGCGCGGGCAGCCCTCCGTACCCGGCACCAGGTCGGGGAAGGCGAGGATGACGCGCGACGGATCGACGTGGTGCAGGCCGAAGGACCGGATGCCCGGGGTGTCGATGACCCAGCCGTCCGCCTTGGCCAGCGGCAGTGCGAGCGCCGAGGTCGTGGTGTGCCTGCCGCGCCCCGTGACGGCGTTCACGAGGCCGGTGACCCGCTGCCTGTCGTCCGGCACCAGCGCGTTGACCAGGGTCGTCTTGCCGACACCCGAGTGACCGACGAAGGCGGTGACCCGGCCGTCGAGATACTCCCTGACGCGGTCCGCCGCCTCACCCGTGGCCAGTTCGTCGCGTCTGGTGACGACATAGCGGATGCCCAGCGTCCGGTAGATCTCCAGCAGTTCGTCGGCGGAGGCGAGGTCGGACTTGGTGAGGACGAGCAGCGGCTCAAGTCCCGCGTCGAACGCGGCGACCAGACAGCGGTCGATCAGCCGGGGGCGCGGCTCGGGATCGGCGAGCGCGGTGACCACGGCCAGTTGGTCGGCGTTGGCGACGACCACCCGCTCGAACGGATCGTCGTCGTCGGCGGTGCGCCGCAGCACCGAACTGCGCTTCTCGATGCGGATGATGCGCGCCAGGGTGTCCTTCTTGCCGGACAGGTCGCCGACCAGGCTGACCCGGTCACCCACCACGGCGGCCTTGCGGCCCAGTTCGCGGGCCTTCATCGCCATCACGACGCGGTCGCCGACGAGGCAGGTGAGCCGGCCGCGGTCGACCGTCAGGACCATGCCCTCGGAGGCGTCCTCGTGCTTCGGGCGGATGTTCGTACGGGGCCGGTTGCCCTTCGGGTTGGGGCGGGAGCGGATGTCGTCCTCGTCGGGGTTCTTGCCGTAGCGGCGCATCGCCTCAGACTCCCGCACCCGCGAGCATTCCGGCCCACATCAGTGGGAAGTCGGGGAGGGTCTTGGCTGTCGTGCCCACGTTCTCGATCTCCACTCCGTCGGTGACCAGGCCGATGACCGAGCCCGCCGTGGCCATGCGGTGGTCGTCGTACGTGTGGAACACACCGCCGTGCAGCGGGCGCGGGCGGATGTGCAGCCCGTCGGCGGTCTCGGTGACATCGCCGCCGAGTTCGTTGATCTCCTTGGTGAGCGCGGCCAGCCGGTCCGTCTCGTGGAGCCGCAGATGGGAGACGCCGCGCAGGGTGGAGGGCGAGTCGGCGAGGGCCGCGACGGCGGCGATGCCGGGCGTCAGCTCCCCGACCTCGCTCAGGTCGACGTCGATCCCGTGAACGCGGCCGGTGCCCCTGAAGGTCAGCCCGCCGCCCTCGGCCGTCGTCGTGAAGGCGCAGGAACCGCCCATCTCGGTGAAGATCCGGCGCAGCGCGTCCCCCGGCTGTGTGGTCCGCTCGGGCCAGTCGGGGATGGTGACCCGGCCGCCGGTCACCAGGGCGGCGGCCAGGAACGGCTGGGCGTTGGAGAGGTCGGGCTCGACGGTCAGGTCGCGGCCGAGCACCGCGCTGGGGGAGACCCGCCACACGTCGGGCTCGCCGCCGGTCTCCGGCTCGTCGACCTGGGCGCCGACCCCGCGCAGCATGTCGACGGTCATCCTGATGTGCGGCATGGAGGGGAGGGCGGAGCCCACGTGCCGCACCTCCACGCCCTGGTTGAAGCGCGGGCCCGAGAGCAGCAGGGACGAGACGAACTGGGAGGACGCCGAGGCGTCGATCTCCACCGAGCCGCCGTCGAGCGCGCCCGCGCCCTGCACGGTCAGCGGGAGCGCGCCCCGGTTCTCGTCGTCGATACGGGCGCCGAGGACGCGCAGCGCGGCGATGACGGCGCCGAGCGGACGCTCGTACGCACGCGGGTCGCCGTCGAAGCGGACCGGGCCGTCGGCGAGCGCGGCGACGGGCGGCAGGAAGCGCATCACGGTGCCGGCGTTCCCCACGTCCACGGTCGCGGGACCGTACAGGCCCGCCGGGATCACCCGCCATGCCTCGCCGGTGTGGCCGGGGGCGGCGGAGCTGGACGATACGGTCTCCTCGATGCCGACCCCCATGGCGCGCAGCGCGTCCGCCATCAGCAGGGTGTCGCGGGAGCGCAGCGGGCGGCGCAGCCAGCCCGGCTCGGCGGCCAGCGCGGCGAGGACCAGGCCGCGGTTGGTGACCGATTTGGATCCGGGCACGGTGACCGTCGCTTTGACGGACCCGTTTGCGTAGGGGGCGGGCCAGAGGGCGGGCTGCACGGAACTTTCGGTCATGGCCTTCACTTTAGTGGCTCCGGCACAACCCGGTTCCTGATCAAATACGGCGAAACCAGTACGTAACGCAGGGGTGATAGGGGCAAGCCATGGCCATGGGTGTTACAGGCTCAGCCCAGGCCCAGCAGCCAGCGTCCGCCGCCGATCAGTGAGCAGAGCGAGACGGCGTGGAAGAGGAGGAACCACATCGCCGGCGGCGCGTGCGTCAGCCGCGCGAGCTGATCGGCGTCGGAGTCGCCCGCACCTCCGCGACGCCGCTTGGACTGGAGCTCGAAGGGCGGCCGTACGCCTCCGAGGAGCAGGAACCAGACCGCCGCGTACGCGAACGCCGACTGGACTGCGGGACCCGTCAGCCAGGAGACGAGCAGGAAGGCGGCGCCCGTGACGAGGACGGTGAGCACCCCGTACGCGTTGCGGATCATCACCAGCATCGCGAGCAGCAGGACCGTCGCCAGCCACAGGAACAGCGTGATGTGGTGGGCGGCGAGCAGCCAGGCGCCGCCGAGGCCCAGCAGCGGCGGGGCGGTGTAGCCGGCGGCCGCTGTGAGGATCATGCCGATGCCGTGCGGCTTGCCCCGGCTCACGGTCAGGCCCGAGGTGTCCGAGTGCAGCCGGATGCCGTCGAGACGCCGTCCCGACAGGAGCGCGATCAGCCCGTGCCCGCCCTCGTGGCCGATGGTGATCGCGTTGCGCGAGAGCCGCCAGGCCGGGTGCGGTATGACAAGAGCGAGCGCGACGAGTCCCGTCACGATCACCAGCCAGGCGGCGGGGGCGGGCTGGGCGCCGAAGACGCGGTCCCACAGGTCGCTGATCGGGCCGACGGCTGAGGAGGCCGTGTCCGCGGGCGATGCCGACGTTATGGATGCGGTGTCGGTGCTGGCCATGTCTCGGGCGGCTCCTCAGCTCGGTTCTGATCGTGGCAGTCTGGCACTCATGTGTGGACGGTATGCGGCGAGCAGGCGCCCCGAGGACCTGCAAGGGCTCTTCGGTGTGGAGAAGTGGGAGCCCGAGGAGACCCTCGCACCCGACTGGAACGTGGCCCCGACGAAGGAGGTCTACGCGGTTCTGGAGCGTCCGGTGAAAGACGCTCCCGAGCCCCGCCCGGTTCGCCAGTTGCGGAAGCTGAAGTGGGGACTCGTACCTTCCTGGTCGAAGACCCCCGAGGGCGCGGCCCGGCTGATCAACGCGCGGGCCGAGACCGTGCACGAGAAGCCCTCCTTCCGGCGGCCCTTCGTCTCACGGCGCTGCATCCTGCCCGCCGACGGCTATTACGAGTGGGTCACCGGGTCCGACGAGCGGGAGCTGGAGGAACAGGGGAAGAGGAAGCGGCCCCGGAAGCAGCCGTACTTCGTCGCCCCGGCCGACGGGTCGGTCATGGCGCTGGCCGGTCTGTACGAGTTCTGGCGCGACAGGACGCTGCCCGACGACCACCCGGGCGCCTGGTGGGTGACCTGCTCGGTGATCACCACGGAGGCTGACACGGCGCCGCTGGGCGTCGCCCCCGCCGAGGGCCCGGCATCGCTGGCCGACATCCACCCCCGGATGCCGCTGATGCTGACCCCCGACCGCTGGGACGCCTGGCTGGACCCGGCCCGTACGGACCCCGATGAGCTGCGCTCCCTGCTCGCGCCGCCGCCCGCCGGGATCATGCGCGCGTACCCGGTCGCCACGGCTGTCAGCAATGTCCGCAACAACGGGCCCGAGCTGCTGGAGGAGCTGGCGGCGCCGGAGGAGAGCACGCTCTTCTGAGACGCGCCTCCGACCTGACCCGCGCCTGCCGGCCTGACACGCGCCCCCGCCGCGGGCTGCCGGGGCGTCCTGCCGAGGCCGAGCCCGGCAGGATGGACCGGGTGACGAGCAACAGCGGCGGTATCCGTGAACAGGTCGTGGCGACACCGGCGGGGGACGCCCGCATCACCTGGCATCCCGCGACCCGGCCCCGCCTCGTGCTGGCCCTCGGCCACGGCGCCGGCGGCGGGATCGGCGCGCGCGACCTCCAGGCGCTCGCCGGGGCCCTCCCCGGGCTGGGGGTGACCGTGGCCCTGGTCGAACAGCCCTGGCGGGTGG
>NZ_JTHL01000001.1:6364076-6367403 GCF_000818195.1 Streptomyces sp. 150FB
GCCGGTGATCGCGGGCGGTCGCAGCGCGGGGGCGCGGGTGGCCTGCCGTACGGCGGGTGAGCTGGGCGCGCACGCCGTACTGGCCCTGAGCTTCCCGCTCCACCCGCCGGGCAGGCCGGAGAAGTCCCGGGCCGGCGAACTGCTGGCCGCGGGCGTGCCCACGCTGGTCGTCCAGGGCGGTAACGACTCCTTCGGGAAGCCCGCCGAGTTCCCCGCCGAGATCCGTGAATCGCCCGCCGACGGATACGGACTCGTGGAGGTGCCGGACGCCGACCACGGCCTCGCCGTCCCCCGGCGCGCCGGAATCTCGCAGGTGGAGGCCCTGGAACTGATCACCGACGGCGTCGCGGGCTGGCTCCGGGCGCGGGGGGAATGAGCAGCCGGTGGCTCCTGTTATGGATGACATCGGTTGACAGAGCATGGAGAGGGAGTCCGTCGTATGGGTTCGACCATCTGCCCGCGCCGCACAGACGCCGCCGATCTGGAGTGGACGGTGCTTGGTGCGACCAAGAACACTCAGGTTGGGCCGGTCCGCGGAGCCGATCGGCAGCCCCCGGTGAAGCAAGGTCGACTATTCTCCGATTCGAGTGGGTCCGCTTTCGGATCCGCCACAGCGTTGGAGGAGGTGGGTCCGGTCACTGGGACCGATTCAGGGACCGACGACGGCAGTGTCGAAGAGACGACCGCCGAGCGCAACGCTCGCTTCGAGCGTGACGCCCTGGGCTACCTCGACCAGATGTACTCGGCCGCGCTGCGCATGACGCGCAATCCGGCCGATGCCGAGGATCTCGTGCAGGAGACGTACGCGAAGGCCTACGGCTCGTTCCACCAGTTCCGTGAGGGCACCAACCTCAAGGCCTGGATGTACCGCATCCTCACCAATACGTTCATCAACTCGTATCGCAAGAAGCAGCGTGAGCCTCAGCGCAGTGCCGCCGAGGAGATCGAGGACTGGCAGCTCGCGCGCGCCGAGTCGCACATGTCGACGGGGCTGCGCTCCGCCGAGTCCCAGGCGCTCGACCATCTCCCGGACTCCGACGTGAAGTCCGCGCTACAGGCGATTCCCGAAGAGTTCCGCATCGCGGTTTATCTCGCCGATGTAGAGGGGTTTGCCTACAAGGAGATCGCGGACATCATGGGAACCCCCATCGGTACGGTGATGTCACGACTGCACCGGGGCCGCCGCCAGTTGCGCGGCATGCTGGAGGACTACGCCCGTGACCGCGGGCTCGTCCCGGCAGGTGTCGGAGAGTCGTCGGACGATCGGAAAGGCTCGGGCTCATGAGCTGCGGAGAGCCGCATGAGACGGATTGCGCCGAGGTTCTCGATCATTTGTACGAGTTCCTCGACCACGAAATGCCGGAGGGCGACTGCGACAAGTTCGAGGTGCACTTCGAGGAGTGCTCCCCGTGCTTGGAGAAGTACGGCCTTGAGCAGGCCGTGAAGAAGCTGGTCAAGAGGTGCTGCGGGCAGGACGACGTACCCTCCGACCTGCGCGCGAAGGTGATGGGCCGGATCGACCTCATCAGGTCGGGACAGGTCCTGCCCGAGCGCGGGGTCTCCACGGCGGGCGCCGATCTGCCCGGTGTGTCGGCGGATCTGCCG
Organism: Streptomyces sp. 150FB; assembly: GCF_000818195.1. Lineage (GTDB taxonomy): Bacteria > Actinomycetota > Actinomycetes > Streptomycetales > Streptomycetaceae > Streptomyces. Next base: position 6,365,682 of record NZ_JTHL01000001.1, read on the forward strand.
GGCGTCTCCCGGGACTGACGGACGGGGCCGAGGAGATCGGTCGGCCGGCGCCGTGAGCCCCGGCGGATCACCCCTCGCTCACCCTCCCGAGCGCTTTGACGGGGGCGTGCCACGCGTGACGCGTGAGCGCGCCCCCGCTCCCATGTCGCGCGCTGTTTCCGGGATTTTCGGACGGCAACTGTTACCGCGCGTTACCACTCGAAGGTATTAACCCTCGCCTTCACGCTGTTCCTGGCCGCTCAACTCGCTAGCCTGACCCTCTGTTTGAGGCCTGTTCGGGCCGGGCCGGGGAGGGGCTGAGGGCGTGAGGGCCATTACGGGTGGAGCGCGCGCGTACATCCTGCTCACGGTGGTCTGCGCCGTGGCCTGCGTGGTCCCCGCGCTCATGCCCCCGGCCCTGCCCGCCGTCGGTTCCGTGCCCGACACGGGCACGCCCTGGACGGCCGTCGCGCTGCTCGCGGGGCTCTACGCGGTGTGCGAGATGCCCGCCCGGTTCCGCTTCCACCTGCCGGGACGCGCGCTCGGCGACTCCGTCCCCGTCGCGGCCGGCTCGTTCTTCCCCGTGCTGCTCGCAGCCGCCTTCCTGCTGCCGCCCGCCGCGGCGGCGCTGGTCGCCGTCCCCGGCGCGCTCCTCGGCCGGGTCGAGCACCGCCCGAAGGCGGCGCGGTGCGTCTGGCACGCCGCGCAGCTCACCGTCGCCACCTGGGCAGCGGCGCGTACGCACCTGCTCTTCGGCGGCCCGGTCGCGCTCGGCGGCGGCGGGTACGGGCTCGGCGCCCCCGACTTCCCGTACGTGCTGCTGCCCGTCGGGGCCGCCTCACTCGCCTTCTGCCTGGTCCTCGCCGCACTCGACGGCGGCATTCTCGTCACCGCCGAGCGGCAGCCCATGCGCACCGCCTGGCGCGGACTGCTGGTCCGCTCCCTGCCCTCGCACGGCGCGCACGGTCTCGCCGGGCTGATGATGGCGGTCCTGTGGCGCAGCCCGTACGGCCCGCTCGCCGCGCTCTTCGTGCTGCTGCCCATGTACATCTCCTGCTGGGTCTTCGCCCAGTACCACCGCGAGCGGGCGGCCCACCAGGCCACCATCAGGGCGCTGGTGCAGGCCGTCGACATCAAGGACAGGTACACCAGGGGGCACAGCGAGCGGGTCGGCCACGCCTCCGTCATGATCGCCCGCGAGCTGGGGATGGAGCGCGAGCGGCTGGAAGTCCTGCGCTTCGCCGGCATCCTGCACGACGTCGGCAAGCTCGGGGTCCCCACCCGGGTGCTGCGCAAGGACGGGCCGCTGACGGCCGAGGAGCGGCGGGTGATCGAGCTGCACCCCGAGTACGGGCACGAGATGGTGCACGGGATCGGCTTCCTCGGGGAGGCGCGCGGCGCGATCCTGCACCACCACGAGCGCCTCGACGGCAGCGGATACCCGTACGGTCTGGCCGGCGCCCAGATCCCCGAGTTCGCCCGGGTCGTCGCCGTGGCCGACGCCTTCGACGCGATGACGTCGACCCGCTCCTACCGGCGCGCGAGGCCGGTGGAGAGCGCGGTGCGGGAGCTGGAGCGGTGCGCGGGGACCCAGTTCGACCCCGCGATGGTCTCGGCGTTCGTCCGGGCGCTGGGCCGGCACGGCTGGCGGACCACGGTCACCGCCGACGAGGAGAAGGCGGCCCCTTCCGTGCCCGGCGTACGGCCTCCGGACGACGAACCGCGCGTAAACGTTCCGCCTGC
>NZ_JTHL01000001.1:6367428-6378190 GCF_000818195.1 Streptomyces sp. 150FB
GGGGCGGTACGCGCCGTACGAGGCGGCCCCGCGTGAGCGCCGCCGCGGCGGCGGCCACCGGAGCCGGCCCCCGGACCCGGCACCGCACGCCGCTCACCGTCACCGCGCTGTACGGCACCTGCGCCCTGCTGACCGTGACCTCCGTCGGCTGGACCCTCCTGCACGGCATCGCCCAGCCCCGCAACGCGCTCGCCTTCGGGGTCCTCATCGCCGTCGGCGAGCTGGCCCGCTGGGGCGCCCTGCCCGGGGAGCGCGAGCCGGCGCCGCTCGGGGCAGCGGGCGCGCTCGCGTACGCCCTTCTCGGCCAGAGCGCGGGGCAGCCGACCAGCCACGGGGTCCCGGGGACCCTCACCGTGGTGGTCGCCGCCGCCCTTGCCGGAGCCGTACCGCACGCCGCCAGAGGCCGCGGCCCGACGCTCGACCACATGGCGCGGCGCGTCCTCACCGTCACCTTCGCCGCCGTCTGCTTCCAGCCGCTCTACGGCAGCGGCCGGTTCGGCGAGCACATCGGCCAGGGCCCGTACTACGCGGTGCTGCTCCTCCTGCTGCTGGTGCTGACCGCGCTCTGCGACGCCGTCCTGGCCGCCCTCGTCCTGCGCGCCCGCAGCGGCCACCCCTTCGGCCCTCTTCTCCGTGACGAACTGCGCGCTCTCCTCGGCATCGGCTCGGCCGTCTGCGCCACCGGAGCGGTCATCGCGCTCGGCGTCGCCGTCGCGGGACTCTGGGCGCTGCCCGTGTTCTGCGTACCGCTGCTGCTCACCCAGCTCTCCTTCCGGCGCTACGCGGCCGTGCGCACCACCTACCGGCAGACCATCGCCTCGCTCGCCCGCGCCACCGAGATCGCCGGATACACCCCCCACGGCCACGCCCGCAGGGTCGCCGAGCTGAGCCTCGCCGTCGGCCGCGAGCTGGGCCTGTCGGGCTCCGAGCTGACCGTCCTCGAATACGCGGCGCTCATGCACGACATCGGGCAGCTCTCCCTGGTCGACCCCGTGCCCGCGGGCGCCACGGCGCTGCTGCCGGTCGCCGAGCAGCGCCGTATCGCGCTCCTCGGCGGAGCCGTCGTCCGGCAGACCGGAGTGCCGGCCACCGTCGCCGTCGTGGTCGAACAACAGGCGGATCCGTTCCGTGAGCAGCCGCTGCCCGCCCGGATTGTCCGGGCCGTCAATGCGTACGACGACCTCACAGGGGAAAGTTCCCCTGCGAGCGGCCCGCTCAGCGCGCTGGAGCGGCTGCGGCTCGGGACGGGTCACGACTACCAGCCCGAGGTGGTTGAATCCCTTGCGCGCGTCCTGTCCAGGGGCGGTCCGGCACCTGGTGGGGCCGGGTAACCCATGGGTAATGAGCGGGCGTCCGACCGGGCATGGTTGGATGCGAAGAAGAGGGTGTCCGGGGCACTGACCCGAGCGACCGGCAGGCGGGAATCGTGAGGATCTTCGGGAAGGTACGGCATCGGCCCTCCGCTTCGTGGCGGCAGGCCACCGACCGCGCGTTCACGCTGATCGGTGACGGCCGGTACGAGGACGCGGGCGCGCTGCTGACGCGCGCCGCCGATCTGGAACCCTGGCTCTCCGAGTCCTGGTTCAATCTGGCGCTGCTGCACAAGTTCAGGCACGACTGGGAGCAGGCACGCGCCGCGGGACTGCGCGCCGTCGCCCTGCTCGACAAGGAGACCGGCGCCCCCGACTGGTGGAACGTCGGGATCGCCGCCACCGCGCTCCAGGACTGGCCGCTGGCCCGCCGGGCCTGGCAGGCGTACGGCCTCAAGGTGCCCGGCAATCCGCCCAGCGCCGAGGCGAACGGCGTGCTGTCCGGCATGGACCTCGGCAGTGCCGCCGTACGGCTCTCGCCCGAGGGCGAGGCCGAGGTCGTCTGGGGCCGCAGGCTCGACCCCGCCAGGATCGAGGTGCTGTCGATCCCGCTGCCGTCCTCCGGGCGCCGCTGGGGCGAGGTCGTCCTGCACGACGGCGTGCCGAACGGCGAGCGCACCACCGCTGGGGGTCCCGAAGGCGCCGGGCGCGCCACCCGCGCCTACCCGGTCTTCGACGAGATCGAGCTGTGGGCGCCCTCGCCCGTACCCACCTGGGTGGTGCTGCTCGAAGCGGCCACCGACGACGACAGGGACGCCCTGGAGCGGCTCGCCGCCGACGCCGGGTTCGCCGCCGAGGACTGGTCGTCCTCCGTACGGCTGCTCTGCCGGGCCTGCTCGGAGAGCCGGATGCCCACGGCGGAGGGCGACGGCGAGCACCAGGATCCGCACGATCACAGCGAGCCCGGCCATCCGGGACCGCTCGGCCATCGCACGGCCGGCGAGCTGTGGGTGCCCGAGCGCGAATGCGGCATCGCGGCCCCGCCCGGACTGGTCAGGGGGCTCCTCGACGGCTGGGTCGCCGACAGCCCGGACAGCCGTGAGTGGCGCGATCTCGAAGAGGTCTGCTGAAGCCCCGCTCCCCAGTCCGTTCCCCCAGCCCGCTCCCCGGCGTCCGCCCCCTCGGCTAACCCCTCAAGGAAAGTTGAGAAGTTAGCCTGTCTGATACGTGGCTGACACGATCAGCGGATCGCCGCCGGAGTACTAGGCTGTGCGGGCAACATCGCGCCGTGCGGGCGCGTACGCGGGCAGCAGCACATCGGTACCGAGGAAGGCGTACTGCGGACATGGCGCAGCAGGAGACGGACCAGCGGAACGACAGAGGGGCCTCCGTCATGGAGCCGGAGGACGGGTTCGTCGACGACACACAGGACGCCGAGGCGCGCGAACTGGCTCACCGCGAGCGCGGTACGTCCCGCCCGATCACCGTCGTCGGAAACCCCGTGCTCCACAAGGAGTGCCGGGACGTCACGGAGTTCGACGACTCGCTCGCCGCGCTGATCGACGACATGTTCGCCAGCCAGCACACCGCCGAGGGCGTCGGCCTGGCCGCCAACCAGATCGGCGTCGACCTCAAGGTCTTCGTCTACGACTGCCCGGACGACGACGGGGTACGGCACGTCGGCGCCGTCTGCAACCCCGTGGTCGAGGAGCTGCCGCCGGGGGACCGCAACCTCGACGACTCCAACGAGGGCTGCCTGTCCGTCCCGACGGCGTACGCCGCGCTCCCGCGGCCCGACTACGCGGTGGTCAGGGGCCAGGACGCCCAGGGCAACCCGGTCAGGGTGCACGGCACCGGCTACTTCGCCCGCTGCCTCCAGCACGAGACCGACCATCTGTACGGATACCTGTACATCGACCGGCTCTCCAAGCGCGACCGCAAGGACGCGCTCAAGCAGATGGCGGAGAACACCCCGCGCTACGAGACCGTGCCCAACCCGGTCGACTGACGCGCCGGGCTACTCGGACGTCAGCGCGCCGGTGTAGTCGGCCCAGATCCGCGGCGGGAAGACGCTTCCGTGCTCCGAGTCGGCGCCCCCCACCCCCTGCATTCCGAGGAGCTGGGGGGCGTCGGGCTTCGTGCGGAACATCGTCACCGCCGTGGACAGTTCCTTCGAAGTGCCGATGAACCAGGCCGACTTCATCCGGTCGGTGTCGCCCGTACGCCCCGCCAGGACCGTTCCGTCCACCGGGAACTTTCGGTACTCGGGCCCCTTGAACGTCTTGGCGGCCACGAGCGCCAGCGCCCTGCCGACCTGCGCCGCCACCGAAGGGTCCATCACCTTCCGGGGCTTCGGCTTGCCGAAACCGGGGACATCGGCCCCACCGTGCACCACCCGGGTCACCGAGTACGGCTCGACATGGCTGCCCGCGCTGATGAAGGACGTGTAGGCGCTGGCCATCCGGACCGCGCTGGGCGTCGACGTACCGATCGAGAACGTCGGCTCCAGCTTGGCCATGCTCTCCTCGCGCAGGCCGGTGGCGATCGCGAGATCCCTGACCTTGGCCAGGCCGACGTCCTTCCCGGCCTCCACGAAGGGCGTGTTCTGCCCGTCGAGCAGCGCCAGGTCCAGCTTTCCGACGGCGCCGGCCGGGGGCAGGAGGCCGGCCCCCGGTTTCCCGGCGACCGGGGCGTCGGCCGCGTTCGCCTTGCCGGGCACCGGTCCTTGGGACGTCGGGAAGGGCCGAGCGCGCTGCGCGGAGAACAGGCCGTTCTGGAGCGCGGCGGCGTACACGAACGGCTTGAAAGCCGAACCGGCCGGCACCCCAGCGGTGTCCGCGTTGTCGCTGAAGTGCTCGACCGCGTTGGCGCCGCCGTACACCGCGACGATCGCGCCGTCCGAGGGTCGTACGGAGGCCGCGCCCACTTCCACGTACGTGTCGGCGGCGCGTTTGGCCGGGTCGAGGCTCTCGTGCCGTACCTTGTCCACCGCGTCGGACAGCGCCCGTACCTTGTCCTTCTCGAACGTGGTGTGGATGCGGTAGCCGCCGCGCGCGAAGTCCTTGTCGGTGAGCCCGCTGCGGGACTTCACGTACTTGTTGGCGATGTCGATGAGGTAGCCGGTCTGGCCCGCCTGGCTGCTCGGCTTGACGGCCTTCTTCGGCACGGGGAAGACCGTGTAGGCGGCGCGTTCCTTCGCCGTCATCGAGCCGGTGGCGACCTCGCGGTCCAGGATCCACTTCCAACGGGCCACGGCCCGCTTGTGGTTGGCGGCGCTGAGCGAGGGGTCGTACTGCTCGGAGCCCTTGAGGAGCGACGCCATCAGCGCGCTCTGGCTGGGGTTCAGGCTCTTCGCGGGGATGCCGTAGTACGCGTACGACGCGGCCTGGATGCCGTACGAGTCGCGGCCGAACCAGCTCGTGTTGAGGTAGCCCTGGAGGATGTCGCTCTTGGGCTCCTGGTTGGCGAGTTTGAGCGAGATGAACAGCTCTTTGATCTTGCGGGTGACCGTCTGGTCCTGGCTGAGGTAGGTGTTCTTCACATACTGCTGGGTGATCGTCGAACCGCCCTGCGTCTCCTCACCCTTGAGGATGTTGACGGCGGCGCGGGCGATCCCGCTGACCGAGACGCCCGAGTCCTGGTAGAAGTCGGCGTTCTCGGCGGCGATGACGGCGTGCTGGAGGGGGAGCGGCACCTGCGCGAGCTTGACGGTCTGCCGGTTGACGGCGCCGACGGTCACCATCGGCGTCCCGTCGGCCCAGTAGTAGACGCTGGCTTGTTCGCGGGCCGAGGCGTTCACGTCGGGTATGTCCACGGCCTCGTAGACGGCGACGAACAGCCCGGCCAGGACGGCGACGGACAACACCGACAGTCCCGCGAACTGGCGCCAGGACGGGATCCACCGCCGCCATCCCGTACGGCCGTTCCTGGGGAAGTCGATGCGCCTCATCGGTGGGCCTTCCTCGATCCGGTTGATCACGACTGACCATGGCTGGTCTCGTTGATCAGGAGGGGAAGTCGGCGGAGGGGGTTGTTCCGTTCGCGGGATCTTTACAAGCGAGGAGGATCACACCTGTACGCGGGCGGGCCCCCGGAACGTACGGCGGTACGCGTGCGGTGTCGTCCCCAGCGTCCGCAGGAAGTGATGACGCAGTCCCGCCGCGTTCCCGAAGCCCGCACGGCTCGCCACGCTGTCCACGGTCTCGTCGGTCGCCTCCAGCAACTGCTGGGCGAACAGCACCCGTTGGCGCAGCAGCCAGCGGTACGGCGTGGTCCCCGTCTCCTGCTGGAAGCGGCGCGCGAAGGTGCGCGGCGACATGTGGGCCCGCGCCGCGAGCTGCTCGACGGTCAACTCGCTGTCGAGGTTCCGCTCCATCCAGGCGAGGGTTTCACCGACGGTGTCGCAGGGGCTCCTGGGCAGCGGGCGCGCGATGAACTGGGCCTGCCCGCCGTCGCGGTGCGGCGGTACGACCATCCGGCGCGCGATCGCGTTGGCGACCTCGGGGCCGTGGTCCTGCCGTACGACATGGAGGCACGCGTCGATGCCGGCGGCGGTGCCGGCCGAGGTGATGATCGGGCCGTCCTCCACGTACAGCACGTCCGACCGGACGTCGGCCTTCGGGTACGCGCGCTCCACCGCGTCCGCGTGCTGCCAGTGACAGGCGCACCTGCGCCCGTCGAGCAGCCCGGCGGCGCCGAGCACGAAGACGCCGGAACACACGCTCATCACCCTGGCCCCCCGGTCAACCGCCCGGCGCAGGGCGGCCAGCAACTCCGGCGGGTAGGTGCGGGTCGCGTAGGAGGTGCCGGCGGGCACGGTGATCAGGTCCGCCTCTTCGAGGCGTTCCATGCCGTGCAGGCCGCCGACGGTGAACCCGGCGTGCGTGGTCAGAACGGGGCCCTCGGCGGAGACCACGGCGAAGTCGTAGACCGGCAGCCCCTCGTCGCTGCGGTCGAGGCCGAACACCTCGCAGACGACGCCCAGTTCGAAGGGGTGCACGCCGTTCAGCAGGACGGCGACGACGTTGTTCAGCATGCCGCCAGTCTGGCAGTAATTCGATGATTGGTGACAGTGCTGCCACTGACTTTCGCGGCGGGGATCGCCGACAGTAGAGACATGAACATCTTCCTGACGGTTCTCGCCCTTATCGCACTCTTCACCCTGATTGCTCTGCTTCCGACGGTCTGGTTCCTGAAGGACCGGGCCCTCGACCGGCGGATCCGCCGCGCGGCCCTGGAACACGAGGAGGGAGAGGCCCGGGACCGGGCGGCGCGGTTGGCGGCGCCGGCGCCGGCCCCCGCACAGTGGTCCTCGTCCCTGCTCTCGCCCTCGCCCTCGCATGTACGAGCCATACGGACGCCGCACCGACCGCGTACCACAGCAGGTCGGGCGCGTTGAAGGTGGAACCGAGCACCAGCCGGGCCCCGAAACTCTGGGCCGACAACTCGGCGGGCACACCACTGAGTTGGAACAGCTCCACGGCCCAACTGAACACCAGCGCCACCGCTGCGGCGGTCAACGGCCGTACCCGGGGAGCGATCAGCACCACCAGCAGGTACACCAGCACGGTGTAGAGGGCGTCGCCGGCATAGCTGCCGACGGCGCCCTCGGCCGTGAGGGTGAGCGCGAGACCGGCGGCCAGGGTGAGCACCGCGGCGCAGCCCGCCCTCAGGCGCGTACGCGCGGGAGCTGTCATGCGGGCAGCCTATGCGGCCCCGGCCCCGGCCCCCGCCCGCGCCAACTCCGGGGCTCTCAGAAGTCGTCGTCGAAGCCGACCGAGCCCTCGACCGCGACCTGATAGGCCGAGGGGCGGCGCTCGAAGAAGTTCGTCAGCTCCTGGACACCCTGAAGCTCCATGAAGGAGAACGGGTTCTCCGAGCCGTACACCGGCTCGAAGCCCAGTCGCTGGAGCCGCTGGTCGGCGACGCACTGGAGGTACTCGCGCATCGACTCGGTGTTCATCCCCGGCAGTCCGTCGCCGCACAGGTCACGGCCGAACTGCAACTCCGCCTCGACGGCCTCCTCCAGCATGTCGGTGACCTGCTTCCGGAGTTCGTCGTCGAACAGCTCGGGCTCCTCCTTGCGCACTGTGTCGACGACCTCGAACGCGAAGTTCATATGCATCGTCTCGTCCCGGAACACCCAGTTGGTGCCCGTCGCCAGACCGTGCAGCAGGCCCCGCGAGCGGAACCAGTAGACGTACGCGAACGCGCCGTAGAAGAACAGCCCCTCGATGCAGGCGGCGAAGCAGATCAGGTTCAGCAGGAACCGGCGGCGGTCCGCCGCCGACTCCAGCCGGTCGATCTTCTCCACCGAGTCCATCCACCGGAAGCAGAACTGCGCCTTCTCGCGGATCGACGGGATGCTCTCCACCGCGTCGAAGGCGGCGGCGCGGTCCTCGGGATCGGGCAGATAGGTGTCGAGCAGCGTCAGATAGAACTGGACGTGCACGGCCTCCTCGAAGAGCTGACGCGAGAGATACAGCCGCGCTTCGGGGGAGTTGATGTGCTTGTAGAGCGTCAGCACCAGGTTGTTCGACACGATCGAGTCGCCCGTCGCGAAGAACGCGACCAGTCTGCCGATCATGTGCCGCTCTCCGGCCGAGAGTTGGGCGAGGTCGCTGACGTCCGAGTGGAGGTCGACCTCCTCCACCGTCCAGGTGTTCTTGATGGCGTCGCGGTAGCGCTCGTAGAAGTCCGGGTAGCGCATCGGCCGCAGGGTCAGTTCGAAGCCCGGGTCGAGCAGGTTCTTGGTGGTCATTACTGGCAGGCCTCGCAGGACTCGGGGTTTTCGAGGGAACAGGCGATCGCGTCCGCGTCGGGCGCCGTCGCGGCGGACGCCTGTACGGGGGCCGGTGCGGATACGGAGGCGGGCGCGGGTCCGGAGGCGGGCGCGGGTACGCGTACGGCGGCGGCCCCCTGGGCGCCGGCCGCCCGAGCGATACGGGTCGCCGGGCGCGAGCGCAGGTAGTACGTCGTCTTCAGGCCCTTCTTCCAGGCGTACGCGTACATCGAGCTGAGCTTCCCGATGGTCGGCGTCTCCAGGAACAGGTTCAGCGACTGGCTCTGGTCGAGGAACGGCGTACGCGCCGCCGCCATGTCGATCAGGCCGCGCTGCGGGATCTCCCACGCCGTGCGGTACAGCTCCCGCACCTCGGCCGGGATCCAACTGAACCCGGCCACCGAGCCGTTGGACTCGCGCAGCGCCTCGCGCGTCCGTGCGTCCCAGACGCCGAGCCGCTTCAACTCGCCCACCAGATAGGAGTTGACCTGGAGGAACTCACCCGACAGCGTCTCGCGCTTGAAGAGGTTGGAGACCTGCGGCTCGACGCACTCGTAGACTCCGGCGATGGAGGCGATGGTCGCCGTCGGCGCGATCGCGAGGAGCAGCGAGTTGCGCATGCCGCTCGACGCGATCCTGGCGCGCAGCGCCTTCCAGCGCTCCGGCCAGTTCAACTCGACGTCGTAGTGGTCGTGGTGCAGCACCCCGCGTGCGGTGCGCGTCTTCGACCAGGCGGGCAGCGGCTCCGTACGCTCGGCGAGCGCGCAGGACGTCTCGTACGCCGCGAGCATGATCCGCTCGGCGATCTTCGTGGAGAGCGCGCGGGCCTCCGCCGAGTCGAAGGGCAGCCCCTTCTTGAAGAAGACGTCCTGGAGGCCCATCACACCGAGGCCGACCGGGCGCCACTTGCTGTTGGAGCGGGCGGCCTGGTCCGTGGGATAGAAGTTGATGTCGACGACCCGGTCGAGGAAGGTCACCGCCGTCACGACGGTGCCGTCCAGCCGGTCCCAGTCGATCTCGCCCGAATCCAGCACGAAAGCGCCGAGGTTGATCGATCCCAGATTGCAGACGGCCGTCTCACCGTCGTCGGTCACCTCCAGGATCTCCGTGCAGAGGTTGGACGAGTGAACGGTGTTGCCGGGCTCGGCGGTCTGGTTGGCCGTACGGTTCGAGGCGTCCTTGAACGTCATCCAGCCATTGCCGGTCTGGGCGAGCGTGCGCATCATCCTGCCGTACAACTCCCGCGCGGGCAGCGTCTTACGGGCCAGGCCCGCCGCCTCAGCGGCGCGGTACGCCGTGTCGAACTCGTCGCCCCACAGGTCGACCAGCTCGGGCACGTCGGAGGGCGAGAACAGCGACCAGTCGCCGTCCGCCTCGACGCGGCGCATGAACTCGTCGGGGATCCAGTGCGCGAGGTTGAGATGGTGCGTACGCCTGGCCTCCTCACCGGTGTTGTCGCGCAGTTCGAGGAACTCCTCCAGGTCCCCGTGCCAGGTCTCCAGGTAGACACAGGCCGCGCCCTTGCGCCGGCCGCCCTGATTGACCGCCGCCACCGAGGAGTCGAGCGTCCGCAGGAACGGCACGATGCCGTTGGAGTGCCCGTTGGTGCCCCGGATCAGCGAACCGCGCGAGCGGATACGGGAGAACGGGATGCCGATGCCGCCGGCGAACTTCGAGAGCCGCGCGACCTGGTGATAGCGGTTGTAGATCGAGTCCAGCTCGTCGGCCGGCGAGTCCAGCAGGTAGCAGGAGGACATCTGGGCGTGCCGGGTACCGGAGTTGAAGAGCGTGGGGGAGGACGGCAGGTAGTCCAGGCGGCTCATCAGCCGGTACAGCGCCCGGACTTCGCCGAGCGCACGCGGCTCGTCGTTCTCGGCGAGACCGCAGGCGACCCGCAGCATGAAGTGCTGCGGGGTCTCGATCACCTTGCGGGTGACGGGGTGCTTGAGCAGATAGCGGCTGAAGAGCGTCCGCAGCCCGAAGTACTCGAAGCGGTCGTCGGCCTCGGTGTCGATCAGCGCGTCGAGCCGGTCCGCGTACAGCGCGACGAAGTGGGCCGTGGGGTCGCCGATCAGCCCCGTGCGATGTCCGGTGGCGATGGAGTCGGAGAACGACACGACGCCCTGCCCGGCCGCCTCGTCGGCGATGACGCGGGTCAGCAGCCTGGCAGCGAGCCGGGAGTACGCGGGGTCCTCGGAGATCAGCCCGGCGGCCGCCTCGACGGCCAGCCCGCGCAACTCGGCCGCGTCCGACCGGGCGTTGCGGCCGCGCAGGACGGCGGCGGCGACCTTGCCCGGGTCGGCGTCGGGCAGATCGGCCGTCAGATCGGTGAGGATCCGCAGAAGGACGGTCCCGGCTCCCGCCGTGTCGCTTCCGTCCGCCTGGACCGCTGAAACAGGATCGGCTGGCGCGATGGTCACGTGGTGCTCTCCCTCGCTCGGCTCGGGCCGTCGGGAGGGATCGGGGTCCGTCGTACCGCCCGTACACCCCGGACAAGGGCAGCACGGCGTACGGCGTCCACCGGCCCATCCTCGGAGCCCGGACGTCTCGGCGCCCGGCTCGGTCGACCCGGACGCGCCGTCGGCAGGTGTTCGGACTCGCGGGCGCGGCAGAGCACGCCACATCACACCGTTGCGGGACAGTTCCGGATTCGCACCGGATTCCCCTACGT
>NZ_JTHL01000001.1:6379149-6384065 GCF_000818195.1 Streptomyces sp. 150FB
GGCGGCTACTGATTACGAGTCCCAGGTCCTCCCGGAGGAGTTCGACGAGACCACGCGGAGGCTCGGCCGGACGGGACCCACGGCGCGATCATCGAATGGCCGACCCGTATCGGGCATGTCCCAGGAAGCCCAAAGGGGCCATGGGATGATCTTGAACCTTTGAAGGCCCGCTCCCGTGTCCTTTGTTGGCTTCGAGGCGTGTGGGGCATTCGGAATGACGTCGATCGAGCGGACCGCGTATCCGCGTTTCAAGCGGCGGGGTGGCCGCAGGACCGGCGACGATCCGGGGTGAGGGCTGCGGCACCCCCGCTGCCGTACGGGCGCGGTGGAATGGACCGGACGTACCCGCTGGAGATTCCGGTGACTCCCGAGCGAGCGGTACCGTCCCAGTAGACGAAGGGGACGCCATGAAGTGGAACGAGCACACCACTGGTCAGCGAATCAAGCTGCTGCGCGGAGCCGTCACTCAGGAAGAACTCGCCGAGAAGGCGGGCCTGTCCATCGCCACGATCCGGAAAGCCGAGCAGGACCGGGGCCACATCTCGCTGCCCACCCTCCTGCGCCTCGCACACGCCCTGGGCGCCGACATCTCCGTGATCGTGGGCCAGCAGGCCCCCCGCAGGGCGATGCTCGCTGACGACCGGACCACCCTGCGCGAGCTGTCGCGCACGGTCCACGACACCGCAGCGGGGATCGGCACCGACAGGGAACCCGTCGACTTCGCCGACGATCTCGTGGCGGGATGGGACGCCTACCGGGCCGGGCGTATCGGGGTGGCCGGGCAGTTCGCCGCATCCTGCGTCAGGGACGCGGCAACGGTCCTGGCGGACGCCGCCGAGGACCGCCGCATGGTCGCATGCGGAGTTCTCGCCGACGCCTACCGCCTGGCCGCCTACGTCGCCAACCAGCTCGGAGCCCGCGATCTCGCGTACGCCGCCATCGGCCACGCCGCCAACCGGGCCCGGCAGGGAGGCGATCCGGTGCGGGAAGCCTGCGTGGCTTCGGGGCGCTCGTGGGTCTACCTGCGAGATGCCCGACTCGATGACGCCGAGCGCACCGCGGACATCTCCTACACCAGCATCGAACCGGCCTACAGCGACCGCGATCCCGTACTCCTCGCGACCTACGGGTGGCACGTCACCTTCGCGGCCGTCGTCGCAGCCCGTCGGGGAAATACCGTCGCCGCCGAGGACCTGCTGTCCCAGGGCTTTGCCGCAGCCGCCCGGCTGGGGCGTGACGTCATGGTCAACGGCACCGCGTTCGGCCCCGCCGCCGTCACCGCGCAGGCGCTCGGTATCGCCGTGTCCACCGGCAAGGCCGGAAAGGCCCTGAACCTCGCCAAGGAGGTGCACGACTGGTCCTCGCTGCACCAGGCCGCGCAGAACCGCCTCCAGCTCGACATCGCCCTCGCCCAGTGCGACACCCGGCAGTACGACACCTGCCTGGACACCCTGCTGACGGTGTGCAAAGAGCACCCTGAATGGGTGCGCCACCAGACCCTCCCCGGCGTCATCGCTCAACGCGCCGGCTACGCCACGACCGCCCGCTCCCGGAAAGTCGCAAAGATCATCGGGGCCACCCTCGCGTAATTGCTACGCCCCGTCGCACTCCACCCCCGCACTGATCCCAGTAGTGCTACGCCCGCGCTCTTCACTCCCTGCGACGGTGCGATCACTCTGGAGGGGTCAGCGGGCAGCCGGTCCCCGTCGTCCCCCTTCGGAACCGGCTGCTCTCCCTCCAGCCCGAGGAGTGCTCCATGACCGAGCCCCTCCCGCGCCGCACCCCCGGCGTCAGCAGACGCAAGGCCGCCCGCACCCGATCCGCTGCCCGGATCGCCGAGCTGTGACTACGGCTTCGGGCGGCCGGCGGCAAGGAGTTGGATCATCGCCCCAGAGGCCGCCCGCCCCGCAGACGAGCGCCAGAGCCGCTCAAAAGCCCCCCGCCCCGAACTTCCCACAGCACGACCGTCCGGGACGGGACGCACCATCCCCCGCATCACTCGCATACACCCAAGGGAGCACCACCATGACCAGCAGCACCCAGGTCAACAACCTGACGCGGCGTCTGGACCACTCCGTCCCGGACGGAGACTTCGTCCCGGCCGCGGCCGTCGGGTCCCTGACGCGGCGTCTGGACCATTCCGTCCCGGACGGCGACTTCTCGCCGGAGGGTATCGAGAGCTGATCTCGGTACTGAACTGATGCCGCCTGATTGACGGCATGGCGGGTCGGCTCGGGCTCTCATCCTGAGCCGGCCCGCCGCGCTCCGCTCCACCGCCCGCTCCACCACCTGCACGTCTCGACCAAGGAGAGTCCGCATGCAGACCACCATCGCCACCCGCGTGGAGTCCGGCTCCTTCTTCGATCTCAGCCGGGAGGATCCGGCGCTGACCCGTCTGCGCGAGGACGACGCCGCGCCAGCCCTTCCGTTCGCCCTGATGGAACGTCTCGTGAAGTCCGGCATCCCCTACGCCGAGCATGCCCGCGCCCTGAGCAGCGACACCGTGCACGCGTCCGGAGCCAGCTTCGACTGGTACGGCTCCGACCTGCCCCGGCAGATCGCCAACGAGGTCAACCTGGCGGACTACGAGATCGTCGAGCACACCGACGGGCGCCGTGCCGCGCTGACTCAGGCGCTGGAGCGGCTGGCCTCGGCTCACCCCGAAGGCTTCGCCCGCGTACAGGAGTTCGTCCGGGGACTGTTGTGGGTGGGGCTCAAGCCCGGCACCCGCACCTCATCACTGACCAGCTCCAGCGACCCGGCGCTGCCCTACGTCATCGTGTTCTCCGAGAAAGCGCGGCACCACATCCCCCCGAACACCGTCAGTACGGAGCCGTCCCACCTCTTCCTCGCGGAGAACCTCCTGCACGAGGCGGTCCACCAGTCGGTCAGCTTCCACGTCCTCCAGCACCAGGTCTTCGCCGACGGATACTCCTCGAAGACCTCCCCCAAGATCGAGATCGCGTGGCGCGCTACGCAGGGGGCGGCCCGAAACCAGTGCTGGGAGGTGGACCGGGCCTTCCACGCGACTTGCGTGTACAACCAGCTCCTGCGGTTCCGCCGGAGAGAACTCGACCGCGACGACCTGACCACCAACGAGCGCGCGAGCTTCCAGGCCGCCTACGACGAGGGCGTGTCGGCCGTCCGCTACCTCATGGGCCAGCTCGAACTCCTGGATGAGCACTTCACCGTGCACGGCAGGGAACTGCTGGCCGACCTGCGTCGCCAGACCAACCAGATCTAGCACCGGCGACCGGAGCGAGAACCGGACAAGGGAGAGACGAGTGCTCCAGCACCTCATCACGCAAGATGAGGACCTGCGCATGGTCCCCACCGACCACGACCAGTTGACCACCGCCGTGGAGAAGATCCGCGAGGAACTCCAGGCACTCCCGGAAGGTGCGGACATCGCCAGGGCCCGCGTCCTGGCCCGGTGGACCGGCATCGGCCTGCTGAGCCTGGGCCACCACGACGACGCACGAGCGTTCCTGCTGCAGGCGCTCGACCTGGCCACCGCCAGTGGCAACTCCCGGGCTGTCATCGCCACCGAACTCAACCTCGGCGACGCGTACCGCTACACCGGTGAGGCGGAGAACGCTGACGTGCTCTATCGCAGGGCCTTGGACGACGCCCGAGGCCAGCACCCGGAACTCGTCGACTTCGCCCTCCAGCACCTCGGCAAGCACCTCATGGAGCAGGGCAGCCTCACGCTGGCCCGCGCCCACCTACAGGAAGCCCTGCGGCTGCGGACTGCCAAGGGCGACGCCGGGCTGATCGAATCCACCCAGGCCGCAGTCGACCGCGTCGAACTGCTGATCAGCCACGCAAGCGCTGATACGCCCGCGTCAGCGGATGGTGCCGCAGAAGCGGCACAGTGGAGCAAGCGATGGACCTCATGGCTCCAATCCCGCACCACGGCCCGGACGTCGGCCCGGTGGGACGAAGGGTTTCCAGCTCTCCGGGAGGCCGTACGCGATCTCACCACGCACGAGCGGGTGCGCCCCCGCCACCTGCGTGATCAGTCGTTCCCCGTCGAGTTGCTCGCCGGCATGACGGAGGAGGCTGAGAAGGCCCTGGCCGCTGACGGATACCTGCACAACGGCAAGTGGAACGCGGCCGTCGGCGAGGCGGCGAACCAATTCGCGGGACAAGTCGATCTCGCCGCTGTCGTGGCGCGGTCCACCGGTCTGGAGGTCGAGCAACCTCATAACGGCGTCTACATCGCTTACCTGGAGGAGGGGCAGTTCCTTGACTTCCACGTTGACGAATTCGGCTTCGGGGAGGCCAGCCTGATCCTGTGCCTCAAGCACGAGCGCCTCGCCGCGGCCCCTACTGTGAGCTGCACCGTCTTCATCGACGCCGACGGCTACCTCGAATGTGATCTCGCACCGGGAGACTGTGTCGTGTTCGACGGAGCGCTCATGCCGCACGGCCGGACGCCTCTCGGCGCCGGAGAGAGCGTCATCCTCGTCAGCTTCGGTTTCCGCGCACGCCATCAGGCTCCGCGTACGGTCGCCCACCTCCCACCGGTCCCGAGATGATGACCGTTTCAACCCGTATACGAGCAAGGAGAACTGCCCAGTGCTCTGCCCGCGTTGACCCCGTAGCAGAGGGCCGAGGCGCTGAAGAAGGCGAAGGCCGCCGACCTTGCCCGGGTCGGCCTCGGGTTGATCGGTGGTCAGGTCGGTGAGGATCCGCAGCAGGACGGTCCCGGGGGCCTCCAGGTCGCACGCCACATCACACCGTTGCGGGACAGTTCCGGATTCGCACCGGATTCCCCTACGTCGACAGCGAGCACGAGCATACATCTGGGGGTGGCCGCGAACACCACCCCCCAGATGTAGTGGTGCGTGTCCTTTTTGCCGGTGAGTGTCGTACCTCTCCGCTATCGTCGCCGGGACAAGGAGGTCCCCCAT
>NZ_JTHL01000001.1:6384090-6392224 GCF_000818195.1 Streptomyces sp. 150FB
ACCGGCTACTGATTACGAGTCCCAGGTCCTCCCGGAGGAGTTCGACGAGGCCACCGCGCCCGGAGTTGTGGCTCAACGCGGACCAGGGGCTCAAGGTGGCGGCCTCCCGCACCGGCCGCGCCCGCGCCGACGGAGCCCTCGCGCCCAGCGAGGCGTTCGCCGGCCAGGGGTGCTTCGCCGACCCCGGCCAGGTGCTGATGACGGTCGCGGTCACCTCGTACGACTCAGGGAACGCCGACCGGGACCGGGCCGAGAGGGCGCGCGTCTGTGCCGGGACCGGCAGTCCGGTCTATCTGCTGATCGACCGTGACTCCTGCGAGGTGGTGGTCTTCAGCGAACCGGACGGGGTCCGCTACGAGAGTGCCCGGCGCGTGCCGTTCGGCAAGGAGATCACGCTGCCCGAGCCCGTCGGGATCACCCTCGCGACCGAGCAGCTCAAGGAGCGGGTCCGCTGAACGACGGAGGCGGGCCACCGGAGATGTCCGGTGGCCCGCCTCTTCTAGCTCAGGCGACAGTTTCAGCGCACAGCGCTCAGTGCACCGCGTCGGCCGCCGTGGCCGGCGGGAGTTCGGCCTTCACGCCCGGGTCGCCCGCGTCCACCGTGTAGTCGGAGGAAGCGGTCTCGTCGATGCCCTCAGGGGCCTTGAAGGCCCGCAGGACGAAGGTGAGGACCACGGTCACCACCACGTTCATCACGAACGCGGTGAGGCCGATGTAGCCGATCTCACCGATGCCGGGGATCTCCTTGGACGACCCGCCGAAGTGCGCCTGCGTCGGGCTGGCCACGCCGTACGCCGCCGCCGTGCCGTACACCATGCCGACGGCCCAGCCGGCGAGCAGCGCCCAGCGGTGGCACCAGCGGGTGAACAGGCCGCCGACCAGGGCCGGCATCGTCTGGAGGATCCAGATGCCGCCCAGGAGCTGGAGGTTGATCGCGACGGTCTTGTCCATGCCGAGGACGAAGACCAGCGCGCCCACCTTCACCAGCAGCGAGACGATCTTCGAGACCTTCATCTCCTGCGCCGGAGTGGCGTTCGGCTTGATGAAGTCCTTGTAGATGTTGCGGGTGAAGAGGTTCGCCGCGGCGATCGACATGATCGCCGCCGGTACCAGCGCGCCGATGCCGATGGCGGCGAAGGCCACGCCCGTGAACCAGTCGGGGAACATGTTCTCGAAGAGCTGCGGGATCGCGAGCTGTCCGTTGTCCACCTTGACGCCGGCGGCGATCGCCATGAAGCCGAGCAGCGCGAGCAGGCCCAGCATCAGGGAGTACAGCGGCAGGATCGTGGTGTTGCGCCGGATCACGTTGCGGCTGCGGCTGGAGAGCGTCGCCGTGATCGAGTGCGGATACATGAACAGCGCCAGCGCCGAGCCGAGCGCGAGCGTCGCGTACCCCCACTGCCCAGCCTCGCCGGGCGCGAGCGCCCCCCGTGGCGCTCCCGTCGGGCCCTTCTGCGACAGCGCGTGGCCCGCCTTGGCGAAGATGTCGTCGAATCCGCCGAGCTTGATCGGGATGTAGATGATCGCCACGGCGATCACCAGATAGATCAGGCCGTCCTTGACGAAGGCGATCAGCGCGGGCGCGCGGAGCCCCGACGAGTAGGTGTAGGCGGCGAGCACCGCGAACGCGATCAGCAGCGGCAGGTCCTTGATGAACCAGTTGGTGTTGTCACCACCGCCGACGCCCATCACGTCCAGCACCGCCTGGATGCCGACGAGTTGGAGAGCGATGTACGGCATCGTGGCGAGGATGCCGGTGACGGCGACCGCCAGCGACAGGGACTTGGACCCGAAGCGTCCGCGTACGAAGTCCGACGTGGTGACGTACCCGTGCTTGTGCGACACCGACCACAGGCGCGGCAGGAAGGTGAAGATCAGCGGGTACACCAGGATGGTGTAGGGCACGGCGAAGAAGCCGGAGGCCCCCGCCGCGTAGATCGCGGCGGGTACGGCCACGAAGGTGTACGCCGTGTAGAGGTCGCCGCCGAGCAGGAACCAGGTGACCCAGGTGCCGAACGACCGTCCGCCCAGGCCCCATTCGTCGAGGCTCTCGCTCTCGGCCCGCCGCCAGCGCGCGGCGAGGAACCCCATGGCCGTCACGGCCACGAAGAAGAAGATGAAAACGCCGAGTGCGATTCCGTTGACGCCGTCCGTCACTTGGACGCACCCCCCTGGCGACCGCGCTGGTCACGCTGCCACAGCTTGTACGCGATCATGGTCAGCACGGCCGAGATCAGCACCCATGCCATCTGGTACCAGTAGAAGAACGGAATCCCGATGAAGGCCGGGTCGACCTTCGCGTACGAACTCACCCAGAGCAGGGCCACGAACGGCGCGATGAGACAGAGCCCGATGATCACGCGCGCGGGCGTGACCGTGGGTGGTTTTTCTCCAGTGACTTCTGGCATGCGCCGCTTCCCCTCGTTGTGATCACCTGTTGTGATGCGCAGGAAATCTAGGTGAGGGTCTCCGCCACCGTCACCCCCCGTCCGCATATCGGTACGGCAACGGTATGAAAAGGATGCCGGGCGGTGGCCGGACGGCCCCTGGGCGCAGGTCAGTCGGTGGGTCGGCGCAGCCGGGCCACGAACTTGTAGCGGTCGCCGCGGTACACCGAACGTACCCATTCGACCGGTTCGTTCGCGCCGTCGACGGAGTGCCGCGAGAGCATCAGCATCGGCAGCCCGACGTCCGTACCGAGCAGCCCCGCCTCGCGCGGTGTGGCGAGGGAGGTCTCGATGGTTTCCTCGGCCTCGGCGAGACGGACGCCGTACACCTCGGCCAACGCCGTATAGAGAGACGTGTACTTGACGAGCGAGCGGCGCAGCGCGGGGAAGCGCTTCGCCGACAGGTGGGTGGTCTCGATGGCCATCGGTTCGCCGCTGGCGAGCCGGAGCCGCTCGATGCGCAGCACCCGGCCGCCCGTGGTGATGTCGAGGAGCCCGGCCAGGGTGTCGTCGGCGGTGACATAGCCGATGTCCAGGAGCTGGGACGTCGGTTCCAGTCCCTGGGCCCTCATGTCCTCGGTGTACGAGGTGAGTTGCAGGGCCTGCGAGACCTTGGGCTTGGCGACGAAGGTGCCCTTGCCCTGGATGCGTTCGAGCCGGCCCTCGACCACCAGCTCCTGGAGGGCCTGGCGCACGGTGGTCCGTGAGGTGTCGAACTCGGCGGCGAGAGTACGCTCGGGGGGGACCGGTGTGCCGGGGGGTAGCGTCTCCGTCATGTCGAGCAAGTGCCGCTTCAACCGGTAGTACTTGGGCACGCGGGCCGTACGGGTCGTCACCCCGCCTTCGGTCTCTGTGCCGCCCCCGCCCGTGGCCATGGCCTGCCTTCCCGACTCCTGCGCTGCTGCCGTCACCGGCTCCTCCGTCTGTCGCGGCTCACATGGTGGCACGGTCCGGTCACGACGCGTCGCCTTACCTCAGGTGTCGGTCCGATAACGGACCCGACTGCCCTTCTTATACACCCTTGACACCCATAAAGGTCTAGGCCAAGCTCCCCGTACTGGTCTAAACCATTAAAGACCAGGTCCCAGCCCCAGCAGTACTCGTCGTAAGTCTTCACGGTGGGCGGGGGGTTGCAGGAATCCCTGAGGAGGATTGCGTGAAGCGCAAGCTCATCGCGGCGATCGGCGTCGCGGGCATGCTGGTCGGTGTCGCGGCGTGTGGTTCCGACGACAAGTCGGGCGGTTCGGCCAAGGCCGACGACGCCAAGTCGATCACCGTGTGGTTGACGGTGGATGCTCAGAACAACTGGCCGGATCTCGTGAAGGCCGCCGACGCGGCGGTCAAGAAGAAGCACCCCGGCCTCGTCATCAACCACGAGTACTACGGCTGGCCGGACAAGAACACCAAGCTCGACGCCGTACTCGCCACCGACAAGGTGCCGGACGTCGTCGAGATGGGCAACACCGAGATGCTCGGGTACATGGTGAAGGGTGCCTTCGCCGAGCTCGACGCCTCGAAGTTCGACAACTCCGGCGCGTGGCTGGACGGCCTCAAGGCCTCGGCCACCTTCGACGGCAAGACCTACGGCGTGCCGTACTACGCCGGTGGCCGCGTCGGCAACTGGCGCAAGGACATCGCCAAGGCGTCCGGCATCACCGCCACGCCGAAGACGTACCCCGAGCTGACCTCCGACCTGGACAAGATCCAGAAGAAGCAGGGCTCGAAGTTCAACGCCTGGTACCAGCCCTCCCGTGACTGGTACGCGGCCATGTCCTTCGTCTACGACGCCGGCGGCTCCATAGCCAAGGACGACGGCGGCACCTTCAAGGCCAACCTCTCGTCTCCCGAGTCGCTCAAGGGGCTGAACGACTGGAAGACCATCGAGGACAAGTACATGCACGGGGACAAGACCAAGGACGAGTCGGACCGGTTCACCGTGTACGGCCAGGCCAACTCCGGCATGATCTTCGGTGCCGCCTGGGAGGGCGCCTCCGCTGAGGACCCGAAGGCCGACACCACCGGCAAGCTCAAGGGCAACCTCGAGAACTTCGTGATGCCCGGCCCGTCGGGCAAGAACATGCCGGTCTTCCTCGGCGGTTCCGACCTCGCCGTGCCGGTCCGCTCCAAGGCGCAGGCCACGGCCACCGAGTGGATCAACGCGTTCACCGGCACCGAGGGCCAGAAGGGCCTGGTCGCGAAGGGCAACCTGCCCAACAACAAGACCGCCCTGGAGCCGATGAAGGCGGACCCGAAGACGGCCGTTCCGGCCACGGCGGCCGAGTCGAGCTGGTTCGTCCCGCAGGCTCCGGGCTGGGGTCAGGTCGAGAAGGCCCAGGTGCTCCAGACGATGCTGCAGTCCATCGCCACCGGCAAGCAGTCGGTCGAGGCGGCGGCGAAGACCGCTGACGCGGCGATCGACAAGGTCATCAACACCAAGTGACCTGTGGACAGGGCCCCGTCGCGCCGACGGGGCCCTGTCGGCCGGTCCGGTAGCCCGGCCGGCGGTACCAGGAGAGGGACCCCTGAGGAGCGCGCGATGACTGCCGCAGAGACAACCACTGTCAAGGTGCCGCCGGCGCGGCGCGATCCACAACCGGCCACGGGACCTGACTTCCCGTCGAAGCCCCGCAGAAAGCGGACCGCACGCGAACAGTCGGTGCCCTGGCTGCTGATGGCGCCCTGTCTGCTCCTGCTCGCACTGGTCTTCGGCTATCCGCTGGTGCGACTCGTCACCCTGTCCTTCCAGACGTTCGGCCAGTCCCAGCTCTGGGGCTTCCAGCCGGCCAAGTTCGTGGGCCTGGACAACTTCACCGCCATCCTGAGCGACGGCGAGTTCTGGACGGTCGTCGTCCGCTCGATCGTCTTCGCCGCCGGCTGCGTGATCTTCACGATGGTCCTCGGCATGCTGGTGGCCCTGCTGCTCCAGCGGGTCTCCGGCTGGGTCAAGACCCTCGTCAACATCGCGCTGATCGCGAGTTGGGGCATGCCCGTCGTGGTCGCGATCACCATCTTCAAGTGGATGTTCGACTCCGACTACGGCGTCTTCAACTGGGCGCTCAGCCAGATCCCCGGCGTGAACTTCATCGGCCACAACTGGTTCGCCAACGGCACCCAGGGCCTCGTCGTGATCATGCTGCTGGTGGTCTGGGGCGCCGTACCGTTCGTCGCCATCACCCTCACCGCCGGACTCTCCCAGGTACCCGCGGAGCTGGAAGAGGCCGCGCGCCTCGACGGCGCCGGAGCCTGGGGCGTCTTCCGCCACGTCACCATGCCCCTCCTCAAGCCCATCATCGTGATGCTGGCGACCCTCTCGGTCATCTGGGACATGGGTGTCTTCCCGCAGGTGTACGTGATGCGGGGCGGCCACCCCGAGGCCGACTTCCAGTTGCTCACCACGTACTCGTTCGACAGGGCGTTCGCCGTCAACGACTACGCGCAGGGCTCGGCGATCGCCCTGATCACCGTGCTCCTGATGCTGGGCGTGATCGCGGTCTACATGCGCCAGATGCTCAAGATCGGAGACGTGGAGTGACCACGACCATCGCGGCACCCGCCGCCACAGCCGCCGCCGGACGCCCCGCCAAGAGCCCCCGCCGCAAGAAGGGCAAGCTCGGCTGGAACGTGCTCGGCCTGGCCGTCTTCGTTGTCATCGGCTTCCCCGTCTACTGGATGCTGAACACCGCGTTCAAGCCGCCAGTCGAGGCG
Source organism: Streptomyces sp. 150FB (assembly GCF_000818195.1). GTDB lineage: Bacteria > Actinomycetota > Actinomycetes > Streptomycetales > Streptomycetaceae > Streptomyces. The sequence continues at coordinate 6,390,243 of NZ_JTHL01000001.1, forward strand.
ATCGACCCGAACCCGCACTTCTTCCCCCGGACGTTCACCCTCTCGAACTTCCACCGGGCGCTGAACATCGCCGACTTCTGGGGACCGGTCACCCGCTCGCTGATCGTCTCGGTCTCGGTGGTCGTCATCGCGATCGTGGTCGGCCTGCTCGCCGCCCTCGCCATCTCCCGCTACGCCTTCCGCGGCCGCAAGGCGGTCATCGTCGGCATCCTCGCCGTACAGATGGTCCCGCTGGTCGCCATGATCATCCCGGCGTTCCTGCTGCTCAACGACCTCGGTCAGTACGACAAGCTGTCCGGCCTGGTCATCATGTACCTCACGCTCGTCCTGCCCTTCACGGTGTGGACGCTGCGCGGCTTCATCGTCAACATCCCGAAGGAGCTGGAAGAAGCCGCGATGGTCGACGGCTGCACCCGCTCCGGCGCCTTCGTCAGGGTCGTCTTCCCGCTGCTCGCCCCCGGCCTGGTCGCCACGTCCGTGTACGGCTTCATCCAGGCGTGGAACGAGTACCTCTTCGCCCTGATGCTGATGAGTCAGAAGAACGAGACAGCGACCGTCTGGCTCTCCAACTTCACCACCAAGAACGGCACGGAGTTCGCCCCGATGATGGCCGGTTCCACCATGATGGCCGTCCCGATCGTGGTTCTCTTCCTGCTCGTCCAGCGCAAGATGGCCGCAGGTCTGACGGCCGGCGCTGTGAAGGGATGACCTCGCGCATGACCACCGGCACCCGGACCACCCGGACCACCGACTCCTTGACCCGGGACGCACTCGCCGTCCTCCAGCCCGGCTTCGACGGGACCACGGCCCCCGACTGGCTGCTGCGCAGGATCGGCGAAGGCCTCAGCTCCGTCGGGCTCTTCGGCCGCAACATCAGTTCGGCGGGACAGCTCGCCACGCTCACGGCCCGGCTGCGCGCCGAGCGCGACGACCTGCTCGTCGCGATCGACGAGGAGAGCGGCGACGTCACCCGGCTGGAGGTCGGGGAGGGCTCCTCCTTCCCCGGCAACTACGCGCTCGGTACGGTCGACGACCCGGAGCTGACCCGGTCCGTGGCGCACGAACTGGGCCTCCGGCTCGCCGCCGCCGGCGCCAACCTCAACTGGGCGCCGTCCGCCGACATCAACTCCGACCCCGGCAACCCGGTCATCGGCGTACGGTCCTTCGGCGCCGACCCCGACCTGGTGGCCAGGCACACCGCGGCCTACGTCGAGGGCCTCCAGAGCGCCGGGGTCGCCGCCTGCACCAAGCACTTCCCCGGCCACGGCGACACCAGCGTGGACTCGCACCACCTGATGCCGCGCATCGACGTGGACCTGGACCTGGTGCACGCGCGGGAACTGCTGCCCTTCCGCGCGGCCATCGCGGCCGGCTCCCGGTGCGTGATGAGCGCGCACATCCTGCTCCCCGCGCTCGACCCGGACCGCCCGGCCACCCTGAGCCCGCGCATCCTGAACGGTCTGCTCCGCGAGGAACTCGGCTTCGACGGCCTGATCGTCACCGACGGCATCGACATGCAGGCCATCGCCGCCGCCTACGGCATCGAACACGGCTCCGTCCTCGCCATAGCCTCGGGCGCCGACGCGATCTGTGTCGGTGGCGGACCTTCGGACGAGGAGACCGTGCTGCGGCTGCGCGACGCGCTGGTCGCCGCCGTACGGACGGGCGAACTGCCCGAGGAACGGCTGGCCGAAGCGGCCGCGCGGGTCCGCGCCCTCGCCGACTGGACGGTCGAGGCGCGGAACGCCCCGGAGCCGGTCCGGGCCGCCCCCGAGGAGATCACTCTTGGTCCGGCGATCGGCCTGGTCGCCGCCCGGCGCGCGGTGCGCGTGACGGGAAGCGCGGAGCCGCTGAACGAGCCCGCGTACGTGGCCGCCCTCACCCCCGTGGCGAACATCGCCGTCGGTGACCAGACACCGTGGGGCGTCGGCACGGAGCTGACGCGCCTGCTGCCCGGCACCGGCAGCGGCTCGTACAGCGGC
>NZ_JTHL01000001.1:6392478-6403314 GCF_000818195.1 Streptomyces sp. 150FB
GCTCGTACAGCGGCCCCGCCGACGGCGCGCGGCCCGAGACGGCGGAGCTGGTCGGCCGGGTGCTCGGCGAAGCCGGTGAGCGCCCTCTCGTGGCCGTCGTACGGGATGTCCACCGGCACGTCTGGATGGAAGAGGCACTGGACGCGCTGGTCGCGGCCCGTCCCGGCACGATCGTGGTGGAGATGGGCGTGAACGAGGCCGAGCCCAGGGGAGCCCTGCACATCGCCACCCACGGCGCCGCGCGTGTCTGCGGTGAGGCGGCGGCCGAGGTCATCACCGGCCGCCGGGCCTGAAGCACCGCGGACCCGGTAGAACCGCGGATACGACTGTGCCGGACGCCCTCCAGGGGTGTCCGGCACAGTCGTACGTGGTGAGTGAGGCTCCAGAGCCCCTACAGCTCTACAGCCCCTGCCAGTCCGGCTTCGCCGCGTACGTCGCCCGGAAGTAGTCGGCGAGCTTCAGCTTCGAGGCGGCCGCCTCGTCGACGACCACGGTGGCGTGCTGGTGCAGTTGCAGCGCCGAGGCCGGCACCAGCGCGGCGAGCGGCCCCTCCACGGTCTGCGCCACCGCGTCGGCCTTGCCCTCCCCGGTGGCGAGCAGCACCAGGTGGCGCGCCTCCAGGATGGTCCCGATGCCCTGGGTGATCACATGGCGCGGCACCTGGTCGACGTCGCCGCCGAAGAACCGCGCGTTGTCGACACGGGTCTGCTCGGTCAGCGTCTTGATCCGGGTCCGGGAGGCGAGCGAGGAGCACGGCTCGTTGAAGCCGATGTGCCCGTCGGTGCCGATGCCGAGCAACTGGAGGTCGACCCCGCCGGCCTGCCAGAGCGCCCGGTCGTACGCCTCACAGGCCTCCGCCACGTCCTCGGCGCTGCCGTCGGGCCCGAGGAACGAGCTCTCCTTCAGCCCGAGCGGCTCGACGACCTCACGCAGCACCACCGAGCGGTACGACTCGGGGTGGCCCTGCGGCAGCCCCACGTACTCGTCCAACTGCGCCACCCGGGCCTCCGAGGCGTCCAGGGCCCCGGAGCCGACCAGCGAGGAGAGCGCCTGGTAGATGGGCAGCGGAGTCGATCCGGTGGCCACGCCGATCAGCGCGTCGGGCTTGCGGCGCAGCAGGTCGGCGATGCTCCCCGCGATGAGTTCGCCGCCTGCCGCGGCGTCCTGGACGATGACAACTTCCACGCTGGGCCTGCCGATCTGGTGGGGTGTGCCGAGAAGTGACGGTACGGCATATGTGGTATAGACCAATCTTATCAGAGCGCCCGAAGCCGTGGCCGGTGACCGGTGACGGGTGGCCGGTGGACGGCAGCCGGCGGCCGTACGGGAGAGATGCGCGGGGGCGGCCGGGGGCGCGCTGCGCGTCCGTCCCGGGCCCTGAACCACCCGCGGGCCGCGGCGCCGCGACGGGACCCTCAACCCGTCCGGCACCGCAGCCCGGAGTTGCTACGGCCGACGGGTGTGCGGTCCCGCGCGGCCGTGGGAGAGGCATCGGCGCGGTCAGGGCAGAGAGCGCCGCATGCCTCGTTCCACCCTCCTGTGCGGGGAGGGCGGAAGCCTGTCGACCGGCCGTTCGCCGGTCTTTACCGATTCATTGTGGACTAGACCATTCTTCCCTGTCCATGGATAAGGGAGGCCTATTTCCGGCCCCGTCGGGCGCCCCGCCGTCCGGTTCCCGCCGGTGGGGCCCCCGGCGAGGATCACGGCTCGTCCCGGTTCGTACCGCGGGTACGCTCGTCTGTGTGCCCTCCATGAACGAACTCGTACGCCAGCACACCGCCCTGAGCGAGTCCGACCTCGAGTGGCTCCACCTGCTGGTCTCGGAGTGGCAGCTCCTCTCCGACCTGTCCTTCGCCGACCTGGTCCTGTGGGTCCCCACCCGCGACGGCGCCCGCTATGTGTCCGTGGCCCAGATGCGCCCCAACACCGGCCCGACGTCCTACCAGGACGACATGGTCGGCCACCTCGTCCCGCGCGGGCGCAGGCCCCTGCTCGACGCCGCGCTCGACGAGGGCCGGATCGTCAGGGAGGGGGACCCTGAGTGGCGCGAGGAGGTGCCCGTACGGGTCGAGTCCATTCCCGTACGGCGTGAGGGCCGGGTCCTCGGGGTGATCGCCCGCAACACCAACCTGCTCACGGTCCGCACCCCGAGCCGCCTCGAACTCACCTACCTCCAGTCCGCCTCCGACCTCGCACAGATGATCGCCGCCGGGTCCTTCCCCTTCCCGGGCCAGCAGGTCGACATGGACGCATCACCGCGCGTCGGCGACGGCCTGATCAGGCTCGACGCCGACGGTGTCGTCCAGTACGCGAGCCCCAACGCGCTGTCCGCGTACCACCGGCTCGGCCTCGCCTCCGACCTGGTCGGGCACCATCTCGGCCGGACCACCGACGAACTGGCGCCCGCGCGGGGCCCGGTGGACGAGGCCATGGTCAAACTGGCGAGCGGTTACGCGCCCAGGGAGGCCGAGGTCGAGAGCCCCGGCGGTGTCATCCAGCTCCGTGCCATCCCGCTCAAGCCCAAGGGGATCAGGATCGGCTCGCTGGTGCTGCTCAGGGACGTCACGGAACTCCGGCGCCGCGAGCGCGAATTGATAACCAAGGACGCCACCATCCGGGAGATCCACCACCGGGTGAAGAACAACCTCCAGACGGTCGCGGCGCTCCTCAGGCTCCAGGCGAGGCGGATGGTGTCCCCGCAGGGCCGGGAGGCGCTCAACGAGGCCGTACGGCGTGTCGGTTCGATCGCCATCGTGCATGAGACGCTGTCCCAGAATCTGGACGAGCGGGTGGAGTTCGACGAGATCGCCGACCGGGTGCTCGCGATGGTCGCCGAGATCTCACCGGCCAAGGTCGCCTGCCGCCGTACGGGCAAGTTCGGCATTCTGGACGCCGAGGTGGCGACCCCGCTGTCGATGGTGCTCACCGAAATCCTCCAGAACGCCCTTGAACACGCCTTCGCCCCGGGGGATCAGGGCACGGTCGAGGTCACGGCGGTCCGCAGCGGAAAGCCCTCGCCGAAGCGGGGGGAGGGGCCGCGCTCGGACGGCCGGCTCCTGATCACCGTTCAGGACGACGGGCGCGGGCTGCCCGAGGGGTTCGATCCGCAGCGGGCGGGGAACCTCGGGCTGCAAATCGTACGAACCCTGGTGGAAGGGGAGTTGGGCGGCGGTTTCGACATGGTGCGGGTGCCGGAGCCGGGCCACGGCACCCGGGTCATCCTCGACATTCCGGTGGAACCGCAGAAGTGACGTGATGTGCCGCGAATTGATCACAGAAAGGCAGCGGATCGTCATGGTTGACGAACGGGCGGCGACGCCGGAGCGGAAACCCGAGCCTGATGGCACGGCCGTACGGGTCGCACTGTGGCGGGCCCTGCACGTCCAGGCCGACGCGCCGCCCCATGTGCTGGAGGACGAGATCGGTCTGCGGCTGGCCGACCCCGACGAAGGCTGGCGGGCCCGTGGGGACATGGACCCGGACGGGACCAAGTGGTTCCGGGCGGCGATCGTGGCTCGGGCCCGTTTTGTCGAGGACCTGGTCGTCGAGCAGGCGGGGCGGGGTGTCAGCCAGTACGTCATCCTGGGAGCCGGCCTGGACACCTTCGCCCAGCGTCGCCCCGAAATCGCCTCCCACCTGCGGGTGTTCGAGGTCGACCAGCCGGATCCCCAGGCCTGGAAGCGCCACCGTCTGACCGAGCTCGGCCTCGGGGTCCCGGATTGGCTGCGGCTGGTGCCGGTCGATTTCGAGGCGGGCGGGTCGTGGTGGGACGAACTGGCGGCGGCCGGCTTCGACTCGGGCCGCCCCACGGTGGTGGCCTCTGCCGGTGTCGCCATGTACCTCACCAAGGAGGCGAACGCGGCCACGCTGCGGCACATCGCGTCGCTCGCTCCCGGTTCCACGCTGGCGATGACGTTCCAACTGCCGCCGGAGCTGCTCGAAGAGGAGAAGCGCGCCGGACTGGAGGTCGCGGCGAAGGGGGCCAGAGCGGCCGGGACGCCGTTTCTCAGTTTCTTCGCCCCGCGGGAGATGTTGGAACTCGCCGGCGAAGCCGGGTTCAAGGACGCCCGGCACGTGTCAGCGGCCATGCTCAACGAGCGGTATTTCGCGGGCCGAACGGATGGCCTCGGTACGTCGAGCGGGGAAGAACTGCTGGTCGCGACCGTCTGACCGGCCCCGAGCAGCAGCGAGCCCCGAACCACGGCTGTGGTTCGGGGCTCGGCTCGAAGCTCACGTTTCGATGCGCATCGGGGGGTGTACTGCGCGCTGCGGTTCGGGGGCGGGACTATGCGTACTCGCTGTACGCTCCGCCGGGCTGAGGCTGTTGTTGCGGGGTGGTTCAGGCGGTCGCGTTACGCGCCCGGTTGCGAGCGGCACGGCGCTTCATCGCGCGGCGCTCGTCCTCACTGAGGCCACCCCAGACGCCCGAGTCCTGGCCGGACTCGAGTGCCCACTGCAGGCACTGCTCCATGACGGGGCAGCGACGGCAAACGGCCTTGGCTTCCTCGATCTGCAGCAGCGCAGGACCGGTGTTGCCGATGGGGAAGAAGAGCTCGGGGTCTTCCTCGCGGCAAACGGCGTTGTGACGCCAGTCCATGGCTGCTACCTCTCTTGGTATTACGTGAAGATTGCTTGTGAATGTGAACGCTTTCACGAATCCCCCGTCAAGGGAAGGGCCGACTGTCGGGTGGACAGCTTGGGTCCTTGCGATGAGGAAGGGGGTTCTGGTTCTCAGGGAGGCCGGTGTTGCGGGCCGTCCCGATCGCCATGTAGAGATTCGCAAACCTCGGCTGCGGATACAACCCCTTCTGGAAAGTTTTTTTTGATTCCTCGGTGTCGACTAGGTCACAGCCGTACTTCCATGGGGTGGATGCCAGCCTAAACGTTCGAGTGAAAGGAGTTTGGCCCCTTCCACTCACACAATCACACGCAGTGCACGACGTACGCCTGTGAACGTCACGCTGGTGCGCAGTCCCAGGTGGTCGCCGTCCAGTTGGAAGGGGAGGGGGGCCTTGGAATGCAAGGTGAAGTCCGTCAGATCATGAAGGGCCAGCGCATGCCTTCCGCGGAGGCCCCGATCGGGCGTGGAAGTCAGCAGTTGTGTCGCATATCGGGCCACCGAAGCCGAGGACAAACTGCTCAGCCCGATGATGTCCAGAGCGGTGTCGAAGGAGGCCCCCGGAGACCCGTAAACCGGGCGATTGCCCAGGTAGGTCCAGGGTGCGGTGTTGCAGACCACGGACAGGACGAGGTTGGTGACCGGCTTCTGGCCGGGCCGTTCCAGCGTGATCATTCCCTGTCCCCTGTGCTGCTCCTCGATGAACTGCCGCACCACCTGGCGCACATAGAGAGCGTGCGTGGATTTCTTCCCGCGTTCCCGCTGCTGTTCGACTCGGCCGACCACTCCGGCGGCGAACCCGAATGCCGCGCAGAAAGTGAACCAACGATCGGGAACCGACTCGTCGTCCGTACCCGGAGTGCCGGCGGCGAGGCCGAGACCTACAGTGCGTTCGCGTTTATCACGCAGCGCGTCCAGAATCGCGCCGGTCGCTTCCACGGCGTCATTGGGCACACCCAGAGCGCGCGCGAAGACATTCGTCGAACCGCCGGGGACAACAGCGAGCCGCGGCAGTCCCTCCGGATCGGGACCGCGGTGCAGCAGCCCGTTCACGACTTCGTTGACCGTGCCGTCGCCGCCGAGGGCCACCACGAGATCGATGTCGTCCGACTCCGCGGCCTGTTTCCCCAGGTCGCGTGCGTGCCCCCGGTACTCGGTGGTGACAGCCTCCAGCTTCATCTCGCTGGCCAGCGCGTGAATGAGTACGTCGCGGGTGCGAGCACTGGTGGTGGTTGCTGCCGGATTGACCACAAGGAGTGCGCGCATACGGGTCAGATTACCGTTCCCGGCCCGGCGGGTCGCTTTCGGGAGCGCACCGGCTACCGGCTGGTACGAGGCCGCCGCGCGAGACCGGCGCGCGCCGGGGATCCCCGTACCCCGCCCGCCGCCTGGCCTGCTTCCCCCGGGGGACGACCGCTACGCTGCGAGGGTGAGCAGCAGTGAACAGACCAGCCCCGCCCCGTCGGCCACGACCCCGCGCCCGCCGCGCCTGACGGCCGCGGGGGCCCTCTGCGGGCTGGAGGCCCTGGCGCTCGCCGTCGCCGGCGTGTATCTGCTGGTGATGGGGCTGACGGGCAAGCCCGACAGCCCCCAGCAGGCGGAGACGGCCGGTGTCACCGTGATCGTCATCGGTGTCATCCCGCTGCTCGCCGCCCGGGGGCTGCTGCTGCGCCGCAGGTGGAGCCGGGGCCCCGGGCTGATCACGCAGATCATCGCGCTGCCGGTCGCCTGGACGCTGTTGCAGTCCGACGGCGCGATGATCCCGGTCGGGATCGCGATCGCCGCGGTGGCCGTGGCGGGACTCGTCCTGCTGGTCAACCGGCAGACCACCGAGGCGCTCGGCATCCGCCCGCCGGGGCACGACCACGACCACGACCGCGACGCCTGATCCCGTACCGCCTACTCCTCCACGAGCAGCCGCTCGCGAAGCTGCGCCAGGGTGCGCGCGAGCAGGCGCGAGACATGCATCTGCGAGATGCCGACCTCCTGCGCGATCTGAGACTGCGTCATATTGCCGAAGAACCGGAGAAGCAGAATCCGCTTCTCTCTCGGCGGGAGGTCCTCCAGCAGCGGCTTGAGCGACTCGCGGTACTCGACGCCTTCCAGCGCCTCGTCCTCCGAGCCCAGCGTGTCGGCCACGGCCGGCGACTCGTCGTCCGTGTCGGGGACGTCGAGCGACAGCGTCGAGTACGCGTTGGCGGACTCCAGCCCCTCCAGGACCTCTTCCTCCGAGATGCCGAGGCGCTCGGCCAGCTCGTGCACCGTGGGCGAACGGCCGTGCTGCTGCGACAGTTCGGCCGTGGCCGTCGTCAGCGAGAGCCGCAGCTCCTGGAGCCGGCGCGGCACCCGTACCGCCCAGCCCTTGTCCCGGAAGTGCCGCTTGATCTCGCCGACGACCGTCGGGGTCGCGTACGTCGAGAACTCGACACCGCGCTCCGGGTCGAACCGGTCGACCGACTTGATCAGACCGATCGTCGCGACCTGCGTCAGGTCGTCCAGCGGCTCGCCGCGATTGCGGAACCGTCTGGCGAGGTGCTCGACGAGCGGCAGATGCATCCGCACCAGGCGGTTGCGCAGCTCGGCCTTCTCGGGCGAGCCGTCGGGCAGCTTGCCCAGCTCGATGAACATCGCCCGCGCACCGCTGCGGTCGTGTGGATCGTGGTGTTGCTCGCTCATAGTGGCCGCCCGCTCTGCCTGCGCCTGCTCCGCTGCGGCCGTCCGGCCGTCAGGTCCGTCCTCCGGGTGTGGACGGGCCTGTTGGTCAGGGATGCCCGTGGGGGCGAGCACCGGCTCCCTCGTCGCCTCGTGCCCACCCCCCGGCTCCTGTGGGATGCGCCCCTCGTCACGCACCGGCCCTTCCTCGTTCCTCACGCCGGCCCGGGTCCCGCGCCGCGCTGTTTGTACAGGCTGATGGAGACCGTACGGTCCTCCTCGACCGTCGAGTCGACCTTGCCGGCCAGTGCGGAGAGCACCGTCCAGGCGAAGGTGTCGCGCTCGGGAGCACGCCCGTCGGTGGTGGGCGCCGAGACGGTCACCTCCAGCGAGTCGTCCACGAGCCGGAAGACGCAACTGAGGACGGAGCCGGGTACGGCCTGCTGAAGCAGGATCGCGCAGGCCTCGTCCACGGCGATGCGCAGGTCCTCGATCTCGTCGAGGGTGAAGTCCAAGCGCGCCGCGAGGCCGGCCGTGGCCGTACGCAGCACGGACAGGTAGGCACCCGCAGCGGGCAGCCGGACTTCCACGAAGTCCTGGGTCCCGGGCTCGCCTGCGATCTGGGACACCCTCACCTCCAAGGTGGCACAAGCTCATCTAGGGCTTCGGACAGGGAGCGTTCGAAGCCTTGCGGTACGTAGTCGGTACGTAGCCGGTCTGGACTGGCGACGCTATCGCGATCCATGGTGCCCTGTCGCAGGGCCCCCGTCCGACGCCTGTCACTCATGGTAGGCATATGAGCACAGAAAGTGGCTAGAGGTCTGCGTCGTCCAATTACGAAGAACCGGCGGATGGTTGACGTACCCACACGTCAGACGATCGAACCGTCCACAAAGCACCAACGCCAGCTCTCCCCGGGTTCAAAGCTCCGCATCACCGCGTGGTCCGTGTCCTTGAAATGCTGCGTACCGTGCTGGTGGGGCGAAGAATCACAGCAGCCGACGTGCCCGCACACCAGGCAGAGGCGGAGCTGAACGGGGTGACTGCCGACGGCGAGGCACTCCAGGCAGGTGTCGCTCAGAGGGGCGGGCTCGTGGCGCGGCAGTTCCGTGACATGGGGACACTCACTCATGATTGCCAGGTTACGACGCTTGTGAGGACGGTGTGATGGACGTACTGCCGGTGATCGCCCTTGTGGCGGCGAGCGCGGCGGTCGCCGGGGTGGCACGAAGGACGCCCGTGCCCGCGCCGCTGCTGCTCGTGGGGGTGGCGCTGGGGGCCGCGTACCTGCCCGGCGTACCCAACTACACACTCGATCCGCACATCGTGCTGCCGGTGATCCTGCCGCCGCTGCTGTACACGGCGGCGGTCGACAGCTCGTACCTCGACCTGCGCGCCAACATACGGCCCGTCGCGCTGCTGTCGGTCGGCTACGTCCTCTTCGCGACCCTCGCCGTCGGCGGGCTCGCCTATCTGCTGGTGCCCGATCTGCCGCTGACGGCGGCCCTGGTCCTCGGCGCCGTCGTCGCGCCGCCCGACGCCGTCGCCGCCACCGCGATCGCGCGGAAACTCGGGCTGCCGAACCGCATCACCACCATCCTCCAGGGCGAGTCGCTGGTGAACGACGCCACGGCGATCACCGCGTTCAGGGTGGCGCTGGCCGCCGCCGTCGGCGAGGGGACGAGCTGGGCCGGCGGCATCGGCGAATTCGCGCTGGCCTCGCTCGGCGGGGTCGGGGTCGGGCTCGTGCTGATGGTGCCGCTGTACTGGCTGCGCACCCATCTCAAGGAGGCGCTGCTCCAGAACACACTGTCGCTGCTCATCCCGTTCGTCGCCTACGCGGCGGCCGAGCGGGTGGGGGCCTCGGGGGTGCTCGCCGTCGTCGTGGTCGCGCTCTACCTCGGGCACCGCTCCTCCCAGGTCGACTTCGCGACCCGGCTCCAGGAACAGGCGGTGTGGAAGATGATCGCGTTCGTCCTGGAGTCCTCGGTGTTCGCCCTGATCGGGCTGCAACTGCCGGTCGTCCTGCGGGGCCTCGGCGAGTACGGGGTCGGGGAGGCGGTGGTGTACGCGCTCGGGACCTTCGTGGCGGTGGTGGTGGTCCGGTTCCTCTGGGTCTATCCGGCGACCTTCGTGCCGCGCGCGCTCTTCCGCGGGATCAGGGAGCGGGAGCCGGACACCAACTGGACCGCGCCGCTGATCGTCGGATGGGCGGGGATGCGCGGGGTGGTGTCGCTGGCGATCGCCTTCTCCATCCCGCGGGCGATGCACGACGGCACGCCGTTCCCGGGGCGCAACCTCGTCCTGTTCCTGACCTTCACGACCGTGATCGGGACGCTGGTCGTGCAGGGGCTGAGCCTGCCCGCGCTGATCCGGCTGCTCAAGGTGCCGGGGCGGGACACGTACACCGAGACCCTGGCCGAGGCGCAGGCGCAGAACGAGGCGTCGGAGGCCGCGGAGCGGCGGCTCGAAGAGCTGCTGGCCGAGGAGCGCAACGTGCTGCCCGACCCGCTGATCGAGCGGCTGCGCGCCGTCCTCGCCCGGCGGCGCAACGCCGTCTGGGAGCGGCTCGGCACGGTCAACGAGGTGACGGGGGAGTCGGCGGACGACACCTACCGCAGGCTGTCCGGCGAGATGATCGAGACGGAGCGCTCGGTCTTCGTGGAGCTGCGGGACCGGCGGAGCATCGATGACGAGATGCTGCGGACGCTGCTGCGGAGGCTGGATCTGGAGGAGGCGGCGGCGTACCGGGACGACAGTTCCGGTTAGGCGGTTACGCGGTCGGGCTGCTCGGACGGTTCGGTCGGTTCGGGGCCGCCCGTGATCACGGCGGCGACGCGGGTGCCGGGCGGGAAGGCGCCCTCGGCGGCCAGCGCCGTCAGGCCGTACAGCATTTTGGCGACATAGAGACGTTCCACGGGCAGGCCGTGCCGGTCCTCGAACTCCCGGGCGAATGAATCCAACTCGGCGGTGACGCGTGCGAATCCGCCGAAGTGGAACCTTTCTTCAAGGCTCCATCCGGCGACGGGCCCGCCGAAGGCGGCGCGTTGGAGGTCCGCCACCTCACGGGCGAGGAAGCCGCCGCGCAGCGCGGGGAAACCGATGGCCCGCTGACCGGCGCCGAGCCCGGCGGCCAGTCCTGCCAGGGTTCCACCGGTTCCGCAGGAGACGGCGACCACATCGGCCGCATCGCGCAGCTCCTGGCCGAGCGCGGCGCAGCCCTGAACGGCCAGGGTGTTGCTGCCGCCCTCGGGAAGTACGTAAACGGAATCCTCGTCCAGGCCCGCTTCGGCGACTACGGCGGCGAGGACGCCGGGCTCCGTCTTACGGCGGTAGGTCGCGCGGTCGACGAAGCGCAGCCGCATCCCGTCGGCCACGCAGCGCGCGAGGGACGGGTTGAGCGGGCCGTCCGCCAGTTCGTCGCCCCGTACGACGCCGACCGTGGCGAGGCCGAGCAGCCGCCCGGCGGCGGCGGTCGCGCGCAGATGGTTGGAGTACGCGCCGCCGAAGGTGAGCAGCGAACGGCTGCCGGCGGCGGTCGCCGCGCGGAGATTGGGCGCCAGTTT
>NZ_JTHL01000001.1:6403581-6409917 GCF_000818195.1 Streptomyces sp. 150FB
GCCGGCGGCGGTCGCCGCGCGGAGATTGGGCGCCAGTTTCCGCCATTTGTTGCCCGGAAGCTCCGGATGGATCAGATCGTCGCGCTTCAGGAGCAGCCGTACGCCGTGCCGGTCGAAGCGTTCGTCGTCCACCGGGCACAGCGGCGAGGGGAGCCGGGGCCGCCGGCCGCCGGGGCGGGGCGCGGATGAGGACGTCACCCGCTCATTGTCGCCTCGGGGCACCGGCCAGACCCGCCGCGGCCCCGAGGCCGGTGTCACTTCAGGCGCTCCTCGATCCGGGACCGCATCGACTTCATGGTGAAGCCACGGGGGTCGACCTTGCCCGGCTGCCACTCCAGATGCCCGATCACCGAGGCGGCGCCCCAGCCGTGGTGGCGGCAGACGGCGGCCGCCGCCTTCTCGATGGCGTCCAACTGGGCGTCGGGCCAGGGATCCTTGCCGTCGCCGAGGTTCTCGCACTCGAACCCGTAGAAGTGGGTGTTGCCGTCGGTGTTGGTCTCGTTGTCCGGCGGCAGGGCCTTCTCGGCGATCACGGCGCGCAGCACGTCGTCGTCGCCCGACCCGGCGTGGTTGGCCCGTCCGTAGCCGACGAGGTGGACCGTGCCGTCCTTCGCGACGACGCCGTGGCAGAGCGGGCCCGGCAGCCCTTCGTAGCCGTCCCTGCACAGGGCGACGGTGGCGTCGGTGCCCCTGGTCACGGTGTGGTGGATCATCACGCCGTGGACCGGGCCCCAGGGGCCCTTGCTGTCGCGGTTGTGGGTGCGCCAGTCGCCGACCTGGACGACGGTGAGCCCCTCGTCCTTCAGCGCGTCGAGAAACTTGGCCGCGGACATGGGGGAGGCCATGGCCGGCTCCTTCCGGTGAGGAAGCGGAACGTTTCGCTTCCATTCGTACTCCGGCTCCTACCCGACGTGCTTTCGGCTCACCGGTCGTTCGTACGGTGTGCGAGTCGATCCGGACAGCGGCTGCCGGGGCGGCCGAGGGCAGCCGAGTGCTGGTGGGAGCGGTGCGCGGGGGCCGGAGGGAGGGCCGTCGGGATGAACTTCTGCGTGTTGTGCCCTGTCCTGCGCGATTCAGTCCCACTCATTTGTGTAATGGCGCGCGGACGTTCCGTACTGGAAGTCTTCCGGTCGCAGGTCAGCACATGATCGAAGGGGAGACTTCATGTCGGTTGGTGACGAGGTTCGCACGGAGCAAGTGCCGCCTCAGCAGAGCCTGGGCACGGCCGCCGCGCGGAACCTGGCGACCACCACCAAGTCGGTACCGCAGATGCAGGAGACCACCTCGCGGTGGCTGCTGCGGATGCTGCCGTGGGTGCAGGTGCAGGGTGGCACCTACCGGGTGAACCGCCGGCTCAGCTACGCGGTCGGTGACGGACGCGTCGCGTTCGTGCAGACCGGTACGAGGGTCACGGTCATCCCCGCGGAGCTGGGGGAATTGCCGGCGCTGCGTGATTACGACGACGAGGAGGCGCTCACCGAGCTGGCCAACCGCTGCGAGCAGCAGGAGTTCGCGGCCGGCCAGACGCTGGCCACGGCCGGCGACGTCTCGGACAAGGTCTATCTGCTGGCACACGGCAAGGTGGAGAAGGTCGGCGCCGGTCCCTACGGGGACGAGACGGTGCTCGAAGTCCTCGCCGACGGCGCGTACTTCGGTGACCAGGCGCTCCTGGACCGCGACGCGACCTGGCAGTACACCGCCCGCGCGGCGACGGCGGTCACGGCCCTGGTGCTGTCCCGCCAGGACGTGCTGAACCTCGCGGAGCGCGCGGACTCACTCCGTGTCCACCTGGCCGCGCTGGCGGCGCTGCCGCACCAGCGGACCAACAGGTCCGGCGAGGCCGAGATCGATTTGTCGGCCGGCCATGTCGGCGAGGCGCGGGTGCCGCACACCTTCGTGGACTACGAGGGAGCGCCCCGCGAGTACGAGCTGAGCGTCGCCCAGACCGTACTGAAGGTCCACAGCAGGGTCGCGGACCTGTACAACCAGCCGATGAACCAGACCGAGCAGCAGTTGCGGCTCACGGTCGAGGCGCTGCGCGAGCGCCAGGAACACGAGCTGGTCAACAACCCCGAGTTCGGGCTGCTGAACAACTGCGACTACGGCCAGCGGCTCCAGCCGCACGACGGCGCGCCGACGCCGGACGACATGGACGAGCTGCTGTCGCGCAGGCGTGGCTCGAAGCTCTTCCTGGCGCATCCGCGGGCCATCGCCGCCTTCGGGCGCGAGTGCAACAAGCGCGGGCTCAACCCGGCCAGTGTCGAGGTCGCCGGCCACCATGTGCCGGCCTGGCGCGGTGTGCCGATCTTCCCGTGCAACAAGATCCCGGTCTCGGACGCCAGGACGACCTCGATCATCTGTATGCGTACGGGTGAGGCCGAGTCGGGCGTCGTCGGGCTTCAGCAGAGCGGTATCCCGGACGAGATCGAGCCGAGCCTGTCGGTCCGCTTCATGGGCATCGACGAGCAGGCGATCATCTCGTACCTGGTCACGGCCTACTACTCGGCTGCTGTCCTGGTGCCGGACGCCCTCGGTGTCCTGGAGAACGTCGAAGTGAGCCGCTGGCACTGAGGTGAGCGGACCACTCCGGGTGGGACGGCCGGGCGTACGAGGCCCCCGGCGCCGCCGTCCCGCCCGGCGGTCCCGCCCGGGTCCCGTCCTGCCGTCCGTCCCGGCCGGTTTCTCCGTTCCCATCAGCAGCACAGGAAGTGACCATGACCAGCACGGATGCCGCCGCCACCGAGGGCCATGAGGCAGTGGCCCTCCTGGAGCGCACCCGCACCACAGTCCATCCCGAACTCCGCTCGACCGTCGAGTCGTTGCCCGCCTCCGTACGGCGGGTGGCGATGTACCACTTCGGCTGGGAGCACGCCGACGGCACACCGGCCACCGGACGGGCCGGCAAGTCGATCAGGCCGGCACTCGTCCTCGCCGCGGCGCGGGCGCTGGACGGGGATCCGCTCCACGCGGTCAGGGCCGCCGTCGCCGTGGAGCTGGCCCACAACTTCACGCTTCTCCACGACGATGTCATCGACGAGGATCCGACCCGCAGGCACCGCGCCACCGCCTGGACGGTCTTCGGCACCCCGGACGCCATCATCGCCGGCGACGCGCTGATGGCGCTGTCGCTGCGGCTGCTCGCCGAGGACGCGCATCCGGCCTCGTCGGCCGCCTCGGCCCGGCTCGCCGCCTGCGTCATCGAGCTGTGCGCGGGCCAGCAGGCGGACTGCGCCTTCGAGCTGCGGGACCCGCACGACGTCTCGCTGGACGAGTGCGTGACCATGGCGACGGCCAAGACAGGGGCCCTGCTGGGCACTTCGTGTGCGCTCGGTGCGCTCTACGCGGGCGCGGGCCACGACGAGGTCGCCGCACTCGACGCCTTCGGCAGGGAGGCGGGGCTCGCCTTCCAGCTCATCGACGACCTCATCGGGATCTGGGGTGACCCGGAGCGGACGGGCAAGCCGGCCGGTGCCGATCTGGCCGCGCACAAGAAGTCCCTTCCGGTCGTCGCCGCGCTGAACTCGGGCACCCCGGCCGCCGAGGAACTGGCGGAGCTGTACCGGGGGCCGATGGACGCGGCGGCGATCAGCCGCGCGGCCGACGCCGTCGAGCGGGCCGGCGGACGCGACTGGGCCCAGGCCGAGGCGGCCGACCGGATGTCCAGGGCGGTCCATCAGCTCGCGGGCGCGGTCCCGGACCTGGCAGCCGCCGGTGACCTGCTGTCGCTCGCGGAGTTCGTCACCCGCCGTACTCGCTGAGGCCCGCCGACAACGGCCAGGAGGGCCGGAGAAGTTGGGGGGAGGAACGGTCACGGATGGTGCGAGGCTGAGGAAGTACGGCCGGAAGCAGTGACCCAGGCAGCGGCAGAAGATCCCGTACCGCTACAGTCCGCGCCATGACAGCGGAGTCAACGGATTCATGGGCGGGCTGGTATCGGGACCGCCTGGGCGCGGAAGCGATCACCATCATTACCAGCGGGCGGCAAGTGCGCACCAGCATCAGGGGAGTTGAGTACGAGGGGCCGGACTTCGCGGCCCTGGAGCCGGAGGGTCCCGGCCCGGTGCTGTCGTCCTGCGTCATGGAGTGGGACGTCCCACTCCCCGTCACGGCGGACGGCTCGGCCCATCACGCCCTGCTCAACTGCCTGTTGACGCTGGGTGAGCGCGAGGCGGGAGCGCCGCTCGGACGGGCGGAGCTGAGCCTCACGCTGCACTGCGACGGCGCTGCCTACGCGTCGGGCATCTCCGGAGGCGGTTTCGAGGACGCACTCGCCCGCATCCGGCGCCAGTTGCCGGCCGACACGGAGCTGGGGGGCAGGCCGCTGGTCGGGGCCTGACAGGGCGGGGAGCGACCGGAGGCGCGGGGTCAGCTCTCCCGCTCCTCGATCCATCCGCTGTCCAGGGCCGGGTTGTCGTCGTGCACGACGAACTGCTCCTCGACATCGGCCGGTTGGAACCCCGCGGCGGACAGGGCGGCGAGCAGTTCCTCCAGCAGCGCCCGGGCCCCGGGCCTGCCGACGCCGTGGGCGTGCTGCCGCACCCGGCGTTCCTGGATACCGCCGGGGAGCACCCGGCGCGCGTCGCGTGAGACGTGCGCGGTGTGCCGCTGGGCGACGACGGTCAGCCGCCGGGCGTCGTAGGGGATCGGCAGCCGTACCGTGATGCGGTGCTCGAAGTGGCAGTGCGCCGGAAAGGCGGCGGCGTCCGCGTCGGTGGCCGGCACACCGTCGTTCCAGGGGGCCGCCGAGATCTTCGCCCGTACGACGGTGAACCCGGCGTGCGCGAGGCGCGCTGACCACTCCGCCGTCGCGCCGCGGTGCTCGTCGAGGCCCCCGGAGCCGCGTACGACGAGCGTCGGCCTGGACGGTGTGCGGCCACGGTCGAGGACGACATGGGTGAGTGTGAGGCCGTGTGCGGTGGCCCAGGCGGCCAGCGGCACGCGAGTGCCAGGGGGATCGGCCCGTACCGTCAGGCACGTCTCGAAATCGCCTTCGACGGTCCGTCCCGGGTCGCTCCCCGGCAGCGCGCCGGTGTTCATTCCGAAGTCCACCGGGAGACGTTACCAAGGGGGAGGGGCGCCCCGTGTTCGATTCGGGACGCCCCTGCCGTGTGCCTGTCGTGCCTGTGGTGCTGGTCGCGCGCGGACCCCGGTCGTACGAGTGGGGGGTGGGCCCGCGCGCGGGCCTCGGGTCAGGAAATCTTGGCCAGCGCGGCCGCGATGCCGTTCGCCCAGAGGGAGTTGACCCGGGAGACTTCCTGCGCGTTCGGCCGCGTGTTCTGGCAGGAGGTGCCGGGGCCGCCGCCGGACATCAACTCGCTGCACGGGCCCGTGTAGTGGTCGGGGAGGCCGAGCACGTGGCCGGTCTCGTGCGCGGTGACGCGGACCGAGTTGTACTGCTGGTTCTGCGCGTAGTCGAGGAATACGTAGCCCTGACCGTGACCGTCGGTGCTCGCGTACGAGCCGGCCGGGTCGTTGCCCTCGTAGTAGTCGAAGTCGGCGTTGCCGCCGGACTGAAGCTTCACGTTGGAGACGGCGCTGTTCCAGATCGAAGCCGCGCTGGCTATCTGGCTGGAGAAGCTCGGAGCCTGCGAGGCGTTGTAGACGACGGTGACAGCCGCGGCGCCCGGGTGGGCGGCGCGCTTCTCGGCCGCCGACTTCATGACGGCTTCGAAGAACGCCTTGTTGTTGGCGGCTTCTTCCTTCGAGCCCGCGTACGCGGCCTGCGAGGAGGCGGCGGGCGAGGAGAGTGCCACAGCGCCGGTGGGGGCGGCGCTGCTGTGGTCGGCGGCGACAGCGGTGCCGCCGAGCGCGGTCGCGAGGCCGAGGCCGACTCCGGCGATCGCCGAGATGACCGTCTTGGGGTGTCTCATGTGGGGGGACTCCTCTTCGGTCCGGTGCCCGTTCCGTGGTGGACGGGCTTCGGTACCGCAGAGTCTCGGGGACCGGGCACCCCCGGCGGATGATGCCAACCGGCGATAGCATCAGCCAATCACCCTGGGCGAAATTCTTCGAATGGCGTGCGATTACTGCGATTTGGGAGTCTGGTGTGACCTGTCACGCACGCTCTACGCTCACAGGATGGAGCTGGAGGTAAGGCACTTGCGTGCCGTGTGTGCCATCGCCGACACCGGTAGCCTGCACAAAGCGGCCCGCCAGTTGGGCATGAGCCAGCCGTCCCTGACGACCCAGCTACGCCGGATCGAGAACTTCCTCGGCGCCGAACTGTTCTCCCGCGAACGCACCGGTTGCAGACCGACACCCGTGGGCCGCTCCGTACTGAGCAGAGCGCGCCCGCTCGTCGCCGCGATGACCGCGCTCGTCGCCGAGGCGCGTACG
>NZ_JTHL01000001.1:6411420-6422162 GCF_000818195.1 Streptomyces sp. 150FB
GAGCCACTCGCGGGCGGTCCAGGACGCGGCGCCGAGCGCCGCCTCCGCCGGGAGCCCCGCGCGCGCCAGCCACGCGGACTCCCCGGCGACCGTGCCGCACGGGAAGCTGTCCGTTCCGGCGAGGACGGTCACGCCCGCCTCGTGAGCGGCCCGTACGGTGCCGGGCAGCGCCTCCCACCCGTCGATCCAGAGGTCGCGGCGGACGCTCCGCTCCCGCGCGTACATGCCCGGGGCGCCCTCGGCGAAGACGCTCAGGGTGGGGATCAGCGCGGTGCCCTGCTCGGCCATCAGGTCGAGGAGTCCGGGATCCAGATGCATCCCGTGTTCCAGGCTGTCGGCCCCGGCCAGCACGGCGTTGCGGGTGCCGTCGGCCGTCTGGCAGTGCACGGCGACCTTGCCGCCCACCGCGTGCACGGCCCTGACCGTCTCGGTGAGCAGGTCCAGGGGCACGGCCGGTTCGTCCGACCGCCAGTCCCCGATCACCTTGCACCAGCCGGCCGCCGTCGCCTCCTCGACGGCGGCGGCGATGAGCCCCGCCTCCTCGACATCGCGGCCGTAACCGGGGAAGAACCGCCCCGGCGTCGCCAGCCAGCGCCCCGCCGAGCGCACCCGGGGCAGCTCCTCGTCGCGGTGCACCCAGTCCGGCATACGGGCCGCGGTTCCCGGAGTACGGACGAGCAGCACCCCCGCGTCGCGGTGCTCGGTGAGATGGCGGCGCAGCGTGGCGTCGTCGAACGGGGTGTCCGTCGTCTCCGTGCCGGGATGCGTGTGTACGTCGACCAGGCCGGGGAGCAACCAGCCGCCGTCGATGACGGGTTCGGCGTCCGCCACCGGCTCGGCGCGCAGCCGGTCCCCGTCGATCCAGAAGGACCGCTCCTCGCGTTCGGGAAGGACGGTTCCGCGAATCCGCAGCACCGGGGACGTGGAAGTTTCTCTAGGCACCTGCTAACTTTCCTTTGCATGTCAACGGTGAGGGTCCAGCGATGAATTCGCCGACGCCCACGGGCGACGAGCTTGTACGTGTACTGGCGACGCTGTCCAACCCGCACAGGCTGCGGGTCGTCGCCGCGCTCGCCGGCGGGCGCAACTACGTCAGCAGGCTGGCCCGCGAGTTGGGCATCAGCCGGGCACTTCTCCAGGTGCATCTGAAGAAGCTCGAAACGGCAGGTCTGGTCTCGTCGGAGATCGAGGTCTCGGACGACGGCAAAGCAATGAAGTTCTACGAGGTGAAGGCGTTCGCCGTGCACCTCACACCGGACCACATCGTCACCGCGGTCCGGACACTGACCGATGAGAAGGGGGAAGCGGGATGAACGATCACCAGTGGCAAGAGGTGATAGGCACGATCGGCATGTTCGCGCTGGTCCTGACGGTGGTGACACTCACGCTGCGGTACGTGTTCAACAGCCGCAGCGCCAAGGTGGCCGGCGCCAAGGACGACGTCTACCGCAAGCTGGCCGAAGCGGCACTCGAGGGCCAGCAGCGCACCGAGCGGCAACTCGGTGATCTGACGGAGCGCCTGACCGACCTCCAGGCCCGCACCGGCTCGCTGGAGCGGATTCTCAAGGAAGTCGAGTAGTCGAGTAGCCGAGTAGCCGAGTAGTCGAAGAGCGGAAACGAGCACCACACGGACCCCGGGCCGTCGAGCGGCAACTCGACGGCCCGGATGCGGAAAGCCGTACCACCTCGCCGTATCGGCGAGCTCCACAGGAACGACCCTCCAGAATGAAGGAGAGCAGCTCATGCTGCGCCGAATCAAGTCGGAACGCGCCGGACTCGTCGAGTCCGTCGCCGCCTGGTCCGCCGGACACCGCGCCGCCGCCATCTGCGGCTGGCTCCTGGTCGTCGTACTCGCCCTCATGTCCAGCGCCCTGTTCCCGGGTGAGCAGCGGGGCGCCACCGACCCGGGGGAGGCCGGTGTCGGCCAGGCGATGGTCGCCGCCGAGGGCGACGGGGACTCCATACGCGAGAACGTCATGATCCGCGCCGACGACCCCGCTGCCCGGCGGTCGGTCACCGAGGACCTGGTCGCCACCCTGGGCCGGACGAAGGGGGCGGCCGCCGACATCGGTTCGCCGCTCGGTCCGCATGGTGAACGCTGGGTCTCGAAGGACGGGCGGGCCGACCTCGTGACCTTCGAAGTGCCGGGCCCCGCGGCCGTGTACGAGGGACACAAGGCGGCCGTACTGGCCGCCGTCAGCGAGATACGGGACCGGCACCCCGCCGCCGAGATCGACCAGGCGGGCGACTCCAGCCTCTCCAGCGCGGTCAACGACGGCATCCAGGGCGACATGAAGAACGCCGAGAAGACGTCCCTGCCGCTCACCCTGATCATCCTGCTGATCGTCTTCGGATCGGTGGTCGCCGCCGGCGTTCCGCTGCTGCTCGCGGGGACCGCGGTCGCCGGGACCTTCGGGCTGCTCCAGACTCTCGGGCGCTGGGTGCCGTTCAACAGCGCGGCATCGGCGATCGTGCTGCTCATCGGGATGGCGGTCGGCATCGACTACTCGCTGTTCTACCTCCGCCGGGTACGCGAGGAGCGCGCGGCCGGACACCAGGTGCGCGAGGCGCTGCGCATCACCTCCCGTACGTCGGGGCACGCCGTGGTCGTCTCGGGGCTGACCGTGATGATCTGCCTGACCGGGCTGCTCTTCACGGGCGTGGACGTCTTCAAGGGGCTCACCCTGGGCACGGTGCTGGTGGTCGGCCTCGCGGTGCTGGGCTCGGTCACCGTACTGCCGGCCCTGCTGGCCACGTTGGGGGACCGCATCGACCGGATCAAGCTCCCCTGGCTCGGCCGGCGTCGCACGGCGGCCGGGAGTTCGCGCGCCTGGACGGCCGTCGCCGCCCAGGCCGTACGGCGGCCCGCGCTGATCGGCGCCGCGGCCGTCGTCCTGCTCGGCGCCCTGGCGATCCCCGCCTTCGGGATGCGGTTGCAGGACGCAGCACAGACCGAGAGCCTGCCGCACGGTGTCTCGGCGGCGGCGGACGCGGCGGTCCGGATGCAGGCCGAGTTCCCGGGCGTGCCGACGCCCGCGCGGGTCGTCGTCTCACAGGACACACCCGAGGTGCGGAAGGCCGTCGAGGGCCTGCACGCGCAGGCGGCGGCGAGCGGCGGTGACCTGGGCGAGCCGATCACGGCGGTGGCGGTGGGGAAGCTCCTGGAGGTACGGGTACCGCTGGCGGGACCCGGTACGGACGCCGTGTCCGTCCACGCACTGAAGACCCTGCGGGAGCGCGCGCTGCCCGCGACGGTGGGCAAGCTCGGCGGGGTCGAGGTCGCGGTGGCGGGGCGTACGGCCATGCCGTACGACTTCGCTCAGCGCATCAACGCCCGTACCCCCGCGGTGTTCGCCTTCGTGGCCGTGCTGGCCTTCCTGCTGCTGGTCCTCGCCTTCCGGTCGCCGGCCCTTCCGCTGGTGTCGATCGCGCTGAACCTGCTCTCGATCGGGGCGGCCTACGGAGTGCTCGTCATGATCTTCCAGGACGGCCGGCTGGAGTCGCTGCTCGGGTTCAACTCCTATGGCGGGGTGGTGAGTTGGCTGCCGCTCTTCATGTTCGTCATCCTCTTCGGACTGAGCATGGACTACCACATCTTCATCCTCGGCCGGATCCGCGAGCGGCGCGTGCCCGGCCTCGACACCACTGCTTCGCGCAAGGCGATCGTGGACGGCATCGGCGCCAGCGCGGGGGTTGTCACCAGCGCGGCCGTGATCATGGTCGGGGTCTTCTCGGTCTTCGTCTCGCTGTCGGCCATCGAGTACAAGATGCTCGGCACGGGCATGGCGATGGCGATCCTGATCGACGCGACCGTCGTGCGCGGTGTGCTGCTGCCGGCGGCGCTGGCCCTGCTCGGGGACCGCGCCTGGAACCTGCCGCGCCGGACGGCGCGGCCGGGGGGACGGGTGCGGGGCTGAGCGGGAGGAGCGGCGAAAACCCGTTGCGGCGGGGCCGGGATGCGTGATCACCATCGGGCCAGCAGTGTGATCAGTACGCGCGGTACGGGTTCCGGTGACGCGCCGTCAGCGGCACCCGCCCACGCACAACGAACGGAGTGGACGACATGGCTCAGCACAGTGTGGTGCCCGGTCTCTTCCCGCCGCCGGACTACGCGCACACGGCGGTCGTGCGTGCGGACCGGCGCCTGGCGTTCCTGGCCGGCGCCGTACCGCTCGACCCGGAAGGGGCCCTCGTCGGCCCCGGTGACTTCGTCGCCCAGACCGGCCAGGTCCTCACCAATCTGGACATCGCGCTGGAGGCCGTCGGATGCACGGCCGCCGATGTCGTCGCGACCACGGTGTACGTGGTCGCGACGGACCCGGCGGACCTGAGCCTCGTATGGGAGGTGGTCCGCGCGGGCGGCCTCACCCTCGGCCCGCACACCTCCACCCTGCTCGGCGTCTCCTGTCTCGGCTACCCGGGGCAGTTGGTCGAGATCACCGCCGTCGCCGAGGTCCCGGAAGCCGCCGAGGCCTCTTAGATCCCTTTGGCCTCTCAGCCTCCTTGGACCTCTCAGGCCCCTCGGGCCGCTGCCCGGGGGATATCCGCCCGCCGGGGGTGTACGCAGCACCCCTGGCGACTCGGGCCGTACGCCCAATGTGCCGGGGCCCCGTTCTCCGTAACTTCGTCGATGTGGCGCGGACCGCGTCGGGGGAGCATCGGAACGAGGGGACGGACGGACGATGTCGCGTCGTAAGGACAGGCGTACGGACGGGCGCACGGCCAGGACGGAACAGGGCAACAGGACGGAACAGGGCGACAGGACGGAACAGGGCGGCAGCCACGAGGCGCTGCGCCTGGTCGATGTCAGCAAGAGCTACGGAAGCGCGGACAGCGCCGTGACCGCGCTGGACGGGGTGACACTGAGCCTGCCCGCGGGCAGCTTCACCGCCGTCATGGGGCCTTCGGGCTCCGGCAAGTCCACCCTGCTCCAGTGCGCCGCCGGGCTCGACCGCCCCGACAGCGGGCTTGTCATGGTGGACGGCGTCGAGATGACGGGTGGCGGCGAGGCCGCGCTGACGAAGTTCCGGCGCCGCCGGGTCGGCTTCGTCTTCCAGCAGTACAACCTGCTGGACACACTGACCGTCACACAGAACACCACCCTCCCGCTGAAGCTGGCCGGGCGCCGCGTCGACCGGAACCGGACCCGCGAGATCCTCACCCAGGTCGGCCTCGGCGACCGCCTCGGCCACCTGCCCGACGAGCTGTCCGGCGGGCAGCGCCAGCGGGTCGCCATCGCCCGCGCGCTGGTCACCGAGCCCAGCGTGATCTTCGCCGACGAACCCACCGGCGCTCTCGACATCCGTAGCGCCAGGGACATCCTGGAGCTGCTGCGGGAGGCGGTACGGGTGCACGGCAGGACCGTGGTGATGGTGACGCACGACCCGGTCGCCGCCTCGTACGCCGACTCCGTGCAGTTCCTCGCCGACGGGCGGCTCGCCGGACGGCTGGACGCACCCACCGTGGACGCCGTCGCGGAACGCCTGGCGCACCTCGGCGACGCGGGGGCCGGCGCCGACGGGAGTTACGCCGATCGCGCCGGCCACCTCCCGTACGACCACTCCTTCGACCTTCCGATGGGGGCCTGACCACCATGTTCGCACTGGCCATGCGCTCCGTACGCAAGCGTCCCGGGCGTTCCGTCGCCACCCTGCTCGCCGCCTTCCTGGGCGCGACCATCACCATGACGTTCTTCTCGTTGCAGGACACGGCGGGCGCGCCGGCCACCGACGCCGTCAGTGCGGAGACGCTCAGCATCACAGCGGGCGTGGTCGGCGGATACGGCAGCCTGCTGGTGTTCTTCGCCATCGCGTCGACGCTGACGGTGAACGTACGGCAGCGCGGCGAGGAGATCGCCCTGCTGCGCCGCACCGGCGCCACCCCGGCGCAGCTCAAGCGGATGATCGTCGGCGAGGCCGCCGTGGTCGCCGTCGTCGCGACACTGCTGGCCGTCTGGCCCGCGATGCTGGGCGGCGAGGCGCTGTTGGGGGTGTTCCAGGATTCGGGACAGGTGGCCCACAGCGTGGACCATGTCTTCGGGCCCCTCGCGCTGTCGGCGGGCTTCTCGGTCACCCTGATCGCCTCGGCCGGCGCCGCGCTGCTCGCCGTACGCCGGGCGACGAAGGCGGCGGCGGGGTCGGCCGGGTCGGCGGGGGCGCCGCGCAACCGGCTGCGTAACACCGCCGGTTTCGCCGCTCTCCTCATCGGGGTGGGCGGGCTGGGTACCACCTTTGCGATCGACCCGGCCGCCCCGGCCCTGATGGCGGCGCCCACCTGGGGCGCCATCATGCTCTCGGTCGGCTTCGCGACCTTCTCCCCGTCGATCCTGCGAGGTCTGCTGGGCGTGCTCCGGTGGCCGATCACCATGGTGGCCGGGGCGAGCGGTTACCTGACCGTACGCAACATGCGCCGGCGCGCGACGCAGTTGGCCGGTGTCCTGATGCCGCTGATCCTGTTCACGGGGGTGGCGACGGCGACGCTCTACATCCAGGCCGTGGAGAGCGACGCGATCACGGCCTCGGGGATCGCCA
The DNA here is from genome assembly GCF_000818195.1 of Streptomyces sp. 150FB. Lineage (GTDB taxonomy): Bacteria > Actinomycetota > Actinomycetes > Streptomycetales > Streptomycetaceae > Streptomyces. The sequence goes on from NZ_JTHL01000001.1 coordinate 6,417,951, forward strand.
AGTCAGTCGACGACAAGAACGTCGAGACGGTGAACCTCGTGGTCGTGGGCATCATCGTGGTGTTCTCCTGCATCATGCTCATCAACAGCCTGTACGCGGCGACCTCTTACCGGGGCCGGGAGTTCGGGCAGCAGCGGCTCGCCGGTGCCACCCCGAAGCAGGTGCTCGGCATGGTCGGCACCGAGGGCGTGCTGCTCACGCTGATCGGGGTGTTCTTCGGTACGGTCGCGGGGGCGGCGGGGCTGCTCGCCTTCACCGCGGTCCGCACGGATCAGGTCGTACCTGACCAGAGCCTGGCGGTGTGGATCGGGATCACGGCGGTCGGCGCGGCGGCGACGCTGCTCACCAGCCTGGGGACGGCCCGCCGGGTGCTGCGGGTGCCGGCCATTGTGGCGGTGGCCTGAGGGGTGTGCGGGTCGCACGGCGTCGGCCCGACTTGTTGTCCCGGCTCAGCCCGGCTCAGCCCGGCGGAGTTCCCGGAAGGGGGCTCGGCCGGGCTGAACGCATTCCGTCGAGGATGACCTGAAGATTGCGCTCCCACTGCTGAGGACCCGCCACCATCCCCAGGGTGTGGGGACCGGTCGAGGCGGCGGCCAGCAGGAACGCCACGTCCTGCCACGGCACATCCGTACGCATCGCCCCGGCGGCCTGCGCACGCTCGACCAAGTGCCGTATGCGCTGGCGCAGTTCGGCGAGCGAGCGGTCGAGGGCCGGCCCGCAGGCGCCGCCGAGCGCCTCCCCGATGCCGCAGCTCTCGGCGCGCAGCCGTACGTAGCCGACGGCGAAGTCGCTGAGCCCGGCCCAGGGATCGGGGGCTTCGAGCGCACGGTCCGCCAGGTCGGCGATCTCGGCGAGCACCTCGTGGAGTACGGCCTCCAGGAGCGCCTCGCGGGAGGCGACGCGGCGGTAGAAGGTGCCCACGCCCACCCCGGCCCTGCGCGCGATCTCGTGCGTGCCGACCTCGACGCCGATCTCGGCGACCGCGCCCCGGGCGGCGACCACCAGCCGTTCGACGTTGCGCCGGGCGTCCGCGCGGGGACGGTGTCCCGAGCCGTCGTCCAGCAGCCGGTCGACGGCGCTGCGGGGTGTGTTCATGGCGGCAAGCCTAACAACTAACTGGACACCCGATGTCCGCTTACCTAGACTCCCGAATCCAAGTGGACATGGACTGTCCGTTTAAATCCGCCAAGTCGAGGGGGCACAGGATGGCGTCACGTCCGAACGTGAAGAGGGTCGCGAGGAGGATCCCGAAGAGGATCAGGGTCGGCATCATCGGGGCGAGCCCGGACCGGGGCTGGGCGGCCCGTGCGCACATCCCCGCGCTGCTGGCCCTGCCGGACTACGAGATCACCGCCGTCGGGACCAGCCGCCCGGAGAGCGCCCGCGAGGCCGCCCGGCGCTTCGGCGCCGCACACGCCTTCACCGACGCGCGGCAGCTCGCCGAGCACCCCGATGTCGATCTGGTCGCCATCACCGTGAAGGTCCCGGCCCACGCCGAGTTGGCGGGCGCGGCGCTGGCCGCGGGCAAGCACGTCTACTGCGAGTGGCCGCTCGCCCGTACGACCGGGGAGGCCGAGGCGCTCGTGACGGCGGCCGGCAGCGGCGGCGTCCACCACACGATCGGACTCCAGGCGAGGTACAGCCCGGTGATCGGGTACGCGCGTGAGCTGATCGCCGACGGGTACGTGGGACGCGTCAACGCGGCGACGGTGTACGCGACACGCGGCAAGGGCGCGGGGAACCTGATCCCGGCCTGGGCCGCGTACACCGTCGACGAGACCAGCGGGGCCGGGCTGCTGGAGGTCGCGGGCGGCCACACCCTGGACGCCGTGGAACACCTCCTCGGCCCGATCACCGGCCTCTCGGCCACCCTGTCGGTCCAGCACCGGACCCTGGCGGTTACCGAGACCGGTGAACGCGTCGAGGCGACCAGCCCCGACCATCTCCTCCTTCAGGGGACGCTGGAGGGCGACGCCGTACTGTCCGCGCACCTCCACGACGCGAAGGTCACCGACGCCCGTACCCGGGTCGAGATCGCGGGCACCGAGGGCGACTTGGTGTTCGTCTCCACCGGGAGCGCCGGGGGCGCCGGCATCCAGATCGACGGGCTGCGGTTGCGGGGGTCCCGTACCCCGGACGGCCCCTGGCAGGACCTGCCGGTACCCGACCGCCACGGCTGGGTGCCCGAGGCGGCCGGGGCGACGGAGGCCGTCAACGTGGCGCGGTTCTACGCCCGGTTCGCCGACGACCTGCGTACCGGTGCCCGGAACACGCCGGACTTCGCGGCCGGGCTGCGGCTGCACCGGATGCTCGACGGGATCAGGCTGTCGGCGGCGACGGGTACCAGGCAGCCGGTGCCTCCCGTGGCATGATCACCGGGCCGGACGATCACCGGGCCGGACGATCACCGGGCCGGACGATCACCGGGCCGGACCGGGAGTCCGCCGGGACCAGGGAGAGCAGCGAGTGGGCGACGACGGGCAGATCATCACGGCGGAGCAGCTCCGCCAGGCCGGGCTGATCTGGGACTACCACCGGATGAAGTACGAACCGCGCCCGGTCGACCTGGCGATCGCCCTCGGCACCAACGATCTCCGGGTGGCCGACCACGCGGCGGAGCTGTACCACGCGGGCCTCTTCCCGACGCTGCTCTTCACCGGCGGCAACAGCCCCTCAACGGCGGCCCGCTTCCCCCGCGGCGAGGCGGTGCACTTCCGGGAGCGCGCACTCCAACTGGGCGTCCCCGACACGGCGATCCTGCTGGAGACCGAGGCGTCGAACACCGGCGAGAACATCGCCTTCTCACGCCGCGCCCTGACCGCCGCCGGCCTGGCGCCGAGGACGGTCCTGCTGGTGACCAAGCCCTACATGGAACGCCGCGCCTACGCCACGGCCCGCAAGCAGTGGCCCGAGGTCGAGGCGGTCCCCACCTCGGAGCCGGTGGGCTTCGAGGAGTATCTGACGAACTTCGGCGAGGAGAAGCTCGTCATCGACATGATCGTGGGCGACCTCCAGCGCCTGATCATCTACCCGGAACGCGGCTTCGCGGTGGAACAGCACGTCCCGGAGGACGTACGCGCGGCGTACAAGTCCCTGGTGGAAGCAGGCTTCGCCGGCCACCTCAGCAAACCCTGACCACCGCCCCGCTCGGCTCCAACCTCCCTCAGCGCCAAGGGATGTTGCGCCACGGGCTGCCCTCGGCCTCCGTAAGGAGGCGGTGGGCCACCACGTTCTGTTCGAAGTACGCGCCGTATTCCTCCTCGTCGAAGCGCAGCACCCTGCCCAGGGCGTACGCCGCCGAGAAGTCCTCCCACGAGGTGTAGGCCGACTTGCTCAGCGCGCCCGCGTACACGATGGCCTGCTCGGCCTCGTACTGGTCGCAGAAGCGGGCCGACAGGCCCCAGCGGGCCAGGTTCACCGCGCGGCCGTAGTCGTAGGCGACCGTGGTGGTGACCCTGCCGTCCGGGGGGAGCAGGCCGTCCGCGCGGAAGCGGGCCTCGTAGCGGATGATGCGGCGCACCAACTCCTCGATGTTCTTTACGGTTTCGGGATCGGCGCCGATGTCCTGGGCGTGGCCGGCCGCCGTCTCGCGCCAGAGTTCCGCCGACGGCAGTTCGTGGAGGCCGCCGCGCAGGCCCTCGCGTACGCGCAGCACGAACTCGGGTTCGGGAGGGCTGTTGCGCGCGTCCAGCAGGAAGTTCAACTGCCGCTGCCAGTCCTCGCGTCCGCCGATGCCCCAGGAGTCGCGGAGCGATTCGAGTTGGGAGGTGTAGTCGAGGAAGACCGTGCCGACCTCGTTCCACGGGACGCCGTTCGCCACCGCCAGATGTACTCCGCACGCCAGCCCGTATGCGAGCGGGCCGTGCAGTGCGCCGTGTCGCAGCGCGATCAGCCGGTTGCCTTCCGGGCGGTCGTTCTCCGCGTAGCAGCGCAGCCACAGCGCGCGGTGCTGGGGTGTCGTCGGCAGCAGGATCCGGGCGGGGGTACCGGGGTTGACCGACAGGAGCTGCTTCGGGTCCTTCCAGTGGAACTCGGCCACCCACTTGAGGCTGACCCCGTGGAAGACCCACTCGGGGTGCCACGGCGGCAGCATCCCCCGGGTGAGCACCGGCCGGCAGCTACGCCCCGCCTCGTCGCGGTGCGGGCGCCAGACCACCATGTCGGGCTGGGCGTCGACCTCCGCCCTGGGGGCGCCGATGTACAGCTCCGCCC
>NZ_JTHL01000001.1:6422187-6454089 GCF_000818195.1 Streptomyces sp. 150FB
TGCGGGCGCCAGACCACCATGTCGGGCTGGGCGTCGACCTCCGCCCTGGGGGCGCCGATGTACAGCTCCGCCCCGGCCAGCACCCGGAGTTGGGCCTCGACGTCGCCGCGCGCGCCCGCCTCCCAGAGCAGGTGTTCGGTCTCGGACGGCGGTATCCAGGGTGCGCCCTGCGCGGGGGGAGGGGGCTGGTTCATGACCACGGGAGCGTCCGGTAGGGACTCGTGGGGTCCTCGGTGAGCAGCCGGTGGGCGCCGAGCGACCTCCGGTAGAACTCCTCCTCGGAGCCTTCGTCCTCCTCGAAGTAGATCAGCCGGGTCAGCAGGTAGCCGAGGGAGAAGTCCGCCCAGGAGCCGTACGCCTCGCGCGCCAGCTCACCGATCCGCAGCACCGCGCGTTCGGCCTCCCCGGGGTCGCAGAAACGGGCGCCGAGCGCCAGCCGTACGACATTGACCGCGCGCCCGAGGTCAAAGCCGACCAGGGTGTCGACCCGCGCTCCGGGCGCGAGGACACCGTCGGCGCGGAAGCGGTCCTCGTAACGCCGCACGCGCCGCATGACCTCAGCCGCCTCCGCCAGTTCGGAGGGGTCCGCCGCGCGCCGGGCCAGCGCCGCTGTGACCTCCTCCGTCCACTCCTCGGGGGCCGGGGTGCGGCCCAGCCTGATGGCCAGGGCGCGGCGCGTCCGCAGGACGAACTCCTGGGTGCGGCCCACGAGTCGGGCGGCCATCAGCGAGCTCAGCACCCCTGAGTACGTCGCACGGTTGACCACGCGCCAGGGGCTGCGCATCCGGGCGATGTCGCTCCCGTAATCCTCGTAGACCGTGCCGAGCTGGTTCCAGATGAGGCCGTTCAGCACGGCGAGATGCGCCCCGAGGGCCAGCCCCCGCGCGAGCGGTCCGCTCAACGCGCCGCCGCCGTGGGTGACCAGCACGTCCGACGGCGGCCGGCCGGCCCGTTCCGCGGCGCTCAGCCATGTCTTACGGTGCTTCGGGCGGGCCTCGACGGCGGTTTCGTACGGTGTGCCCAGGCCGACCCCGAGCCACCACTTGTTGTCCGGCCAGATCCTCGCCAGCTCGGCGAGTGTGGTCTGCCGGAACACCAGCTCCGGGTCCCACGGCGGCAGCAGACCCTGGGTCAGGACGGGAACGTAACGCCGGCCCTTCACCGGGCCCGGGCGCCAGGGGAGCGGCACGGTGTGCCCGGGGGTGTCCGCGTCCAGCCGGGTGATGCCCACATAGAGCCGGCTGCCGGCGAGCGTACCGAGCACCGCTTGGGCGTCACCGCTCATCCGCGCCTCGTACAACAGCCGTTCGGCCTCGGTGGCCGCCGCCCGGTCCGTGCCTGTCCCCGTAGTCACGGCCCGATCCTACGAAACCGGGGCGCGCGGGGCGGCGGCAGGTGGCAACGGGCCGGAGACCGTACGGGCAAAGACGACCGCACCCGCCCCGACCCTGACTCCGGGAAGGACCCGTCCGCAGTTGGTGCTCCGTCACCAGCCGTCGAGGGAGACTTCCGGGCCGCCGGCGAGATACCGGTGGAGGGCGCTGGCGGTGGTGTCCACGAAGTCTTCGGGGATGGCGGCGACATCGACCCACCGGACCTGGGCGTGCTTGTGTGGCTCGCGGTTCTCGGGTTCGCCGGTCCATTCGTGGGCGGCGAAGACGACCGTGAGGAAGCCGTTGGGGGCTTCTACGCCCCATGCGCCGTGGATGACGTGGGCGACCTTGAGGGACTCGGGCTTCACCGTGAGGCCCGTTTCCTCGTACAGCTCGCGGACCGCGGTTTGGGTGATGGGCTCGCGGGGCTCGCTCTTGCCGACGGGGAGGTCCCACATGCCCTGGGCGAACTTGGCGTTCTGGCTGCGCTGGAGGAGGACGACGCGGTTGGTGGCCTTGTCGTGGATGATGACGGCGGCGACCAGCAGGGTCATGGATTCCAGGGCGGGTGGTAGGGCTTTGGGCTGGTCGTCGGTTGTCCGCTGAGCCACGGTTGCATCCCTTCATCGGCCGGTTGATGGGCAGCCTAGGCCAGCGCTTCACGTGCGCGGCGGGCGAGTTCGGCGGCTCCGGGTACCTTGCGCCGTTGGTAGATGGCGAGGGTGGAGCGGAGCGAAGTGATCGCTTTGCGGGTGCGGTCGGAGGTCATGCCCTCCATGAGAATCAGGGCCTGCGACCAGCCGGCCACGGCCTCGTCGGCGCGGGCTTGGGCGGCGAGGCTGTCGCCGAGGTCGGCGTGGGTGAGGGCGTGGACGCGTCTGTATTTCGCGGGGTCCCACCGGGTCAGGGCGTCGCGGTGTTGTTGTTACGACGCCCCCTGCTCAGCGTCCTGGGCCCCCCTGCGTGACCGTCACCACGCGCGGTTGGTCCACGCCCACCTGCGGGAGGGCAAAGACGACCGCACCCGCCCCGACCCTGACTCCGGGAAGGAGTCGGGCGGGGCGGGTGCGGACAGGTGAGCGCTGCGGGCAGTGGGACCGCAGGTCCGACCCATGGCCGGGGCTCAGGCCTTCTTGGTCTCCACGAAGATCTTGTCGATCTGCGCGATGAGGTCCAGAGCCTTCTGGCCCGTCGCCGGGTCCTTGGAGCCCTTGGCGGCCGACAGGGCCTTGAGGGTGTCGTTGACGAGCTGGTGCAGCTCCGGGTACTTCTCGAAGTGCGGGGGCTTGAAGTAGTCGCTCCACAGCACCGAGACGTGGTGCTTGGCGAGTTCGGCGCGCTGCTCCTTGATGACAGTGGCGCGCGTCTGGAAGTGAGCGTCGTCGTTGCCCGCCATCTTCTCCTGGACGGCCTTGACCGACTCGGCTTCGATGCGGGCCTGGGCGGGGTCGTACACGCCGCAGGGGAGGTCGCAGTGGGCGCTGACCTTCACCTTGGGGGCAAACAGGCGGGAGAGCATTTGAGCTGTCCTTCCTCGTGATCGTCTTCTCAGGTGCGACATTACTCCGTGAGAAGCGGGATTTCGCGAGTGCCCCCGCAGGCCTAGGACAAAAGTCCGGGGTCACTATGGGACTGGTGGGGATACGTACGGTGTGGCCGGGAGGTGGCGGATGACGGAGTCCGAGCGGGTGCCGGGACGGCAATTGCCGCTGGGGATCGCTGAGGTGACGGGGCCTTCCATGGTCCCTACACTCAATCCGGGCGATCAGGTCCTGGTGCACTACGGGGCCCCGGTGAAGGCGGGGGACGTGGTGCTGCTGAGGCACCCGTTGCAACAGGATCTGATCATCGTGAAGCGGCTCGTGGAGCGGCGCGACGCCGGGTGGTGGGTGCTGGCGGACAACGAGTTCGTCGAGGGCGACAGCCGGCTGTACGGCGCCGTGCCCGAGGAGTTGCTCATCGGGCGGGTACGGGCGCGCTACCGCCCCCGTGGCACCGGTCGCCGGTCGGCGCGCGGGGCCGTCTCCTGGCTGGTGTCGGCGCTGCGGCCGGTACTGACCGAGCGCTCGGTCTCCAGACGTTTGCGGGCGCGGTAGGCGGCCACGTTCGCGCGGGTGGCGCAGCGGTCGGAGCAGTAGCGGCGTGAGCGGTTGGTCGAGGTGTCCAGGTAGGCGTTGCGGCACGGCCCCGCCTGGCACAGGCCGAACCGCTCGACGCCGTACTCCGTCAGGTGGAAGGCGAGCCCCATCGCCGCCGTCGCCGCGTATCCGGCGGTCGCGTTGGAGGGGTGCTCGGCGAGGTGCATGTGCCAGCGCGGGTGCCCCTCGTCGTCGAGGAAGTCGTGGCCCGAGATCTGGGGGCTGACGGGGAACTCCAGCAGCAGGGAGTTGAGCAGGTCCACCGCGTGGGTGGCCTCGCCCGAGTCGGCCGCGGTGAAGATCGCGCGCAGCCTGGTCCGTACGGAGCGGAAGCGGGTGATGTCCGCCTCCGTGGCGCGCCGGGCCGCCTGGGAGTTCGCGCCGAAGAGGTCGCGTACGGCGTCGACCGAGGTCAGGGTGTCCGTACCGCGCTCCGGCTCCTCGCTGTTGACCAGGCGCACGGCGTAGTCCGAGTAAGAGGCCAGTTCCACTTGTAGTCCTTACGGCTGCGGTCTAAGGTCTGAGCTGTCAGCCGCTGGTAATGGCTGCTTGTCACTACAGGGTATTACTGAATGACTGAGTGGGGGTTTCTCATGGCGGAGACGAAGCGCGGCACCGACTGGCGGGCCTGGCAGGAGAGCTGGGATCGCCAGCAGGAGTGGTACATGCCCGACCGCGAGGAGCGGCTGCGGGTGATGCTGGACATGGTCGAGGCCGTGGTGGGCCCCGAGCCGAGGGTGCTGGACCTCGCGTGCGGTACGGGAAGTATCACCGACAGGCTGCTCCGCCGGTTTCCCGGCGCCACGAGCACCGGCGTGGACCTCGACCCCGCGCTCCTCACGATCGCCCGCGGATACTTCGACGGCGACGCGCGGGTGAGCTTCGTGACCGCCGACCTGAAGGATCCGGACTGGCCGGCGCTTCTGCCGTACGAGTCGTACGACGCGGTCCTCACCGCCACCGCGCTGCACTGGTTCCACAGCGAACCGCTGACCACGCTGTACGGGCAGATCGCCGGCCTGGTGCGGACCGGCGGCGTCTTCATGAACGCCGACCGCATGATCGACCTGACCACCCCGGGAATCAACGCCGCCGAGCGCGCCCACCGGCACGCCGGGATGGACCGGGCCAAGCGCGACGGAGTCCTCGACTGGGCCCAGTGGTGGGACCTCGCGGCCAAGGACCCGGAGCTGGCGGGGCCGACCGCCGAGCGCTTCGAGATCTACGGCGAGCACGCCGACGGCGACATGCCCTCCGAGGAGTGGCACGCGCGGACGCTGCGCGAGGCGGGCTTCGGCGAGGCGCGTACGGTCTGGTCCTCGCCGTCCGACGCGCTCGTCCTCGCGCTGAAATAGCGCCGCCGGAAGGGCTGCCGGAAGGGTCGCCGAGGAGGCCGCCGGAAGGGCCGTGGGGGAGGCCTCCGGGGAGGCCGGAAAGGCCGCCGGAAGCGGAGGCGCGGCGGCTGCGTAAAGGCTCAGATCTTCCTCAGGTCTCTGTCGTCTTCATTCCGGATTCCCTGTCGACGACGGCCCGCCGGATTCCACCGGCGGGCCGTCGTCGATTCAGGAACGCGAAAACGGAACAGCCCGTCACAGCACCTTCGAAAGGAACGACTGCGTCCGCTCGTGCCGCGGGTTCGCGAGGACGTCACGCGGGTGGCCGGCCTCGACCACCACACCGTCGTCCATGAAGACCAGCGCGTCGCCGACCTCGCGCGCGAAGCCCATCTCGTGCGTGACGACGATCATCGTCATGCCGTCGGCGGCGAGGTCGCGCATCACGTCCAGCACGTCCCCGACCAACTCCGGGTCGAGCGCCGACGTCGGCTCGTCGAAGAGCATCAGCTTCGGCTCCATCGCCAGGGCGCGCGCGATGGCCACCCGCTGCTGCTGACCGCCCGAGAGCTGCGCTGGATAGTTCCCCGCCTTGTCGGACAGGCCCACCCGGTCGAGCAGCCGGTCGGCGCGGGCCCGCGCCACGGCCTTCGCCTCGCCGCGCACCTGGATCGGCGCCTCCATGACGTTCTCGATCGCCGTCATGTGCGGGAAGAGGTTGAAGCGCTGGAAGACCATGCCGATGTCCCGGCGCTTCACGGCGACTTCGCTGTCCTTGAGCTCGTACAGCTTCTCGCCCCGCTGGCGGTAGCCGACCAGCTCCCCGTCGACGTACAGCCGCCCGGCGTTGATCTGCTCCAGGTGGTTGATGCAGCGCAGGAAGGTCGACTTCCCCGAACCGGAGGGACCGATCAGGCAGAACACCTCACGCGGCGCCACTTCCAGGTCGATGCCCTTGAGGATGTGGGCGGCGCCGAAGGACTTGTGGACGCCTTCGGCCTTCACCATGGCCGTCATGAGACCCTCCCCAGGCTCCGCAGGGAGCCCATGTTCGCCTTGACCTTCTGCCAGGGGGTGGCAGCGAGGCTGCGGCTCGTGCCGCGGGAGTAACGGCGCTCCAGGTAGAACTGGCCGACGCTGAAGACGCTGGTCATCGCGATGTACCAGATGGAGGCGACGAAGAGCATCTCCATGACCGCGTACGAGGTGGAGCCGATGCTCGACGTGGCACGGAGCAGCTCGGGATAGGTCACGGCGACCGTCAGCGACGAGGTCTTGAGCATGTTTATGAACTCGTTGCCCGTCGGCGGGATGATCACCCGCAGCGCCTGCGGCAGCACCACGCGGCGCATCGTCTTGCTCTGCGTCATACCGAGCGCGTGCGACGCCTCGGCCTGGCCCTCGTCGACCGACTGGATACCGGCGCGGCAGATCTCCGCCATGTACGCGGCCTCGTTGAGGCCGAGCCCCAGCAGGGCGCACATGAACGGCGTCATCACGTCCGTCATCTCGTTCTTGTAGATGAACGGGATGTTCAGGATCGGGAAGATCAGCGCGAGGTTGAACCACAGCAGGAGCTGTACGTAGACCGGGGTCCCCCGGAAGAACCAGATGTACAGCCAGGCGACCCCGCTGGTCACCGGGTTCTTCGACATCCGCATCACGGCCAGGACGACGCCGAGGACCACACCGAGCACCATGGCGAGCACGGTGATCATCAGTGTCCGGCCCGCGCCCTGGACGACCGTGTTGTCGAAGAGCTTGTCGGGGACCGCGTGCCACTGCACATTGCCCTGCGCGAACGCGTACACCAGCGCCACCAGCAGCGCGATGACGATCACACCGCTGAGCCAGCGCCCGTAATGCCGTACGGGTACGGCCTTGATCGCCTCGGCGGGGAGCCTGGTCTCGATGGAGGCCGGCGCCCCGCCCGGCGCGGAACCGGCCACGGCCGGGACCTTGTCGAACTTGTCAGTCACAACGACTGCCCTTCAAGGTAGCTCCGGGCTCACTTGCCGCCGTTGATGGCGGCCGCGTCGATGGCCCCGGTCTGCGCGCCCCACTTGTCCAGGACCTTCTTGTACGAGCCGTCCTTGATGATCGCGTCGACCGCGGCCTTGAGCGCGTCCCTGAGCTGGGTGCTCTTCTTGTTGACCGCGATCCCGAAGGGACCGGCGTCGTACTGCTGGCCGACGATCTGGAAGGCCTTGCCGTTGTCGGCCTTGCGTACGAGGTCGATGGCCACCGGGTAGTCGTTGACACCGGCCACGGCGCCGCCGGACTTCACCCGCGTCTGGGCCTCGGTGTCGTCCTCGAACGGCTCGATGTTGATGGCCTTCTTGCCGCCGTCCGTGCACTTCGCGGACTGCGTGGTCAGGGCCTTCTCGTAGGTGGTGCCCTTCTGCACGGCGGCCGTCTGCCCGCACAGGTCCGCGATGGACTTGATGCCCTTCGGGTTGCCCTTCTGGACGTACACGGCGGTACCCGCGGTGAAGTAGTCGACGAAGTCGACGCCGTCACCCAGCTTCTTGCCCTTGTCGTCCAGGCCTTCCTGGCGCTGCTTGGTGTCGGTGATCGACGACATCGCGATGTCGTAGCGGCCCGAGTTCAGCGAGGTGATCAGGCCGTCGAAGGAGCCGGAGGTGAAGGTGAATTTCACCCCGAGCTGCTTGGCCAGCGCGGCGGCGATGTCGGGGTCGACGCCGACGATGGCGCCGCCGGACTGCGACTCCATGGGCGCGTACTCGGCGTTCGTACCGACCTTGATGACGCCGGCGTCCTGAATTTCCTTGGGCAGCTTGCTGAAGAGCGGGGCGCTGTTCGCCTTGCCCTTGGTCCCGCTGTCACTGGCGCCGTTGGTCTGGTCGCCACAAGCGGTCAGCAGCAGGGTGCCCGCGACCGCGATCGCACCGACCGCGACAATCCGGGACTTCGCGGCGATCGGACGAGTGGTGGAACGTGCGGTCATGGTCGGGGTCCTCCGGCGGGGTAAGGGGAGTTGCCAATCGGGTCTGGTGCACACCATCGGTTCTCGCGACGGTGTGTGATTACCGCATCCTGCCATTTGGACGCGCCCCTTCAGGGGGCCAGGCATGTCAAAATCGGGTAACGGGAGGGGCCCGGCGGTTTAACGGACGGTCAAACAGGACCGGCCCTTCTGTCGAGATGCCCTCATTCGGCCGGAAAATCTCTCGCCGAATGAGTCGATCGAGGCGGATCCGTACGGTGTAATGGCCCTGCCCCATTGTTCGGATATGAGTCATGTCACCGCAGTGATGGGGACTCGTCGGCGGTGGTGTCCGTCCGGTAAGAAGGACGATCACACCCCTCATCCGGGGCTCGGGGCGCGTGTGCGGCGCGCCCGCGCGTATCCATCACTCCCTGCGGAGCGGGACGACCGCCGGCGCGGGGCGGTACGCGGTGCCCACCCACCCCTCCCCAACCAGGAGTGGCCACCCTCAACTGATGAAGACTTAAGGGGTCCCATACATGGCAGCGGAGATCGTCAATCCTCGCAGCGGCGGTGCGGACGGATCGGAGAACGCTCGCGAAGAGCCCTTCGACGCCGCGTTCGCCCTGCACCGCGGCGGCAAGATGGCCATTACGGCCACCGTGCCCGTGCGCGACAAGGATGACCTGTCCCTTGCGTACACACCCGGCGTCGCGAAAGTGTGCAGCGCGATCGCCGAGAATCCGGAACTCGTCCATGACTACACCTGGAAGTCCCAGGTCGTCGCCGTCGTGACCGACGGGACCGCGGTCCTCGGCCTCGGTGACATCGGCCCCGAGGCCTCGCTCCCGGTGATGGAGGGCAAGGCGATCCTCTTCAAGCAGTTCGGCGGCGTCGACGCGGTCCCGCTCGCGCTCGCCACCACGGACACGGAAGAGATCGTCGAGACCGTCGTACGGCTCGCCCCCTCCTTCGGCGGCATCAACCTGGAGGACATCGCGGCGCCGCGCTGCTTCGAGATCGAGCGCAAGCTCCAGGAGCGGCTGGACATCCCCGTCTTCCACGACGACCAGCACGGCACGGCCGTCGTCACGCTCGCCGCACTGCGCAACGCCGCACGGCTCACCAACCGGGGCCTCGGCGACCTGCGCGCCGTCATCTCCGGCGCGGGTGCCGCAGGGGTCGCCATCGCGAAGTTCCTGCTGACCGCGGGTATCGGCGATGTCGCGGTGGCCGACCGCAAGGGCATCGTCAGCCCCGACCGGGACGACCTGACCGACGTCAAGCGCGAGTTGGCCGAGATCACCAACCGCGCCGGCCTCTCCGGCTCGCTGGAGGCCGCGCTGTCCGGCGCCGATGTCTTCATCGGCGTCTCCGGCGGTACGGTCCCCGAGCCGGCGATCGCCTCGATGGCGCCCGACGCGTTCGTCTTCGCCATGGCCAACCCGAACCCCGAGGTCCACCCCGACATCGCGCACCAGTACGTGGCGGTCGTGGCCACGGGCCGCAGCGACTTCCCGAACCAGATCAACAACGTGCTGGCGTTCCCCGGGATCTTCGCCGGCGCGCTGAAGGTGCGGGCGTCGCGGATCACCGAGGGCATGAAGATCGCGGCGGCGAACGCGCTCGCCGATGTCGTCGGCGACGAGGTCTCGGCGGACTACGTGATCCCCTCGCCGTTCGACGAGCGGGTCGCCCCGGCCGTCACCGCGGCGGTGGCGGCCGCCGCGCGCGCCGAGGGAGTGGCGCGCCGCTGAGCTCCTGAGGGCCTGAACCGCTGAACGCCCGAGCCGCTGAGCCGCACTGAGCCGCACTCAGCCGCCGAGGGCCCGACCGACGGGCCGCTTCCGTCCCCCCTGTACGCGAATCCCCGTACGTACGGGGAGGGGCCGGACGCGGCCCGTCGCGCGTGTCACACGCAGGCGTGGTTCCTCTCCCCGTGCGGTCGCCCTATCGTCGGGGCCATGTTCGCCGCCTACGCAACCCGTACCGATCGCGACCACCCGCTCGACGGCCTCGAACTGGGCGAGCGCCCGGCGCCCGAGGCGCGGCCCGGCTGGACGACCGTCACCGTCAGGGCCGCCTCCCTCAACCACCACGATCTGTGGTCGCTGCGCGGGGTCGGGCTCGGGGAGGACCGGCTGCCGATGATCCTCGGCTGCGACGCGGCGGGAGTCGATGAGGACGGCAACGACGTGGTCGTCCACTCCGTCATCGGCGCGACCGGTCACGGTGTCGGGCCGCGCGAACCGCGCTCCATCCTGACCGAGCGCTACCAGGGCACCTTCGCCGAGCAGGTCACCGTACCGAGCTGGAACGTGCTGCCGAAGCCACCCGAGCTGACGTTCGAACAGGCCGCCTGCCTGCCGACCGCGTGGCTCACCGCGTACCGCATGCTCTTCACCAACGCGGGGGTACGGCCCGGTGATTCGGTTCTCGTCCAGGGGGCGGGCGGCGGGGTCGCCACCGCCGCGATCGTCCTCGGCAGCGCGGCGGGCCTGCGGGTGTACGCCACCAGCCGCGACGAGGCGAAGCGGGCGCGGGCCGTGGAGCTGGGCGCGCTGGACGCCTTCGAGCCCGGGGCCCGGCTGCCCGCGCGGGTGGACGCCGTCATCGAGACGGTCGGCGCCGCGACCTGGTCGCACTCGGTCAAGTCGCTCAAGCCCGGCGGCACCCTGGTGATCTCCGGAGCGACGAGCGGCGACCGGCCCTCGCACGCCGAGCTGACCCGGGTCTTCTTCCTGGAGCTGAGGATCGTCGGGTCGACCATGGGCTCGAAGGACGAGCTGGAGGACCTGCTCGCGTTCTGCGCGACGACGGGCGTGCGGCCGGTGATCGACGAGGTGCTGCCGCTGGACCGGGCGCGGGAGGGGTTCGAGAAGATGGCGGCGGGCGGACTGTTCGGGAAGATCGTGCTGAAGCCCTGAGACGCCGGGTGGCGCGGCGCTGGACTATCCGCCCTGGTGCACCAGGATGAAGTCGCCGTACGGATACGAGCCTGGCCGTCCCGCGGTCTCCTCCAGCGCAGCGCTCAGCGTCCGCAGATGCCCGGCCGTGAGCTGGAGCGGCGCCTCGTCCGGCTGGTCGACGGTGCCGCGCGGGTAGTCCACGTCCGGAGTGGTCGTCATCTCGATGTGGCACCCGAGGACATGGGTGATGTCCCGCGTGGCGCAGAAGTCGATCAGCCGCCGCGCCGTCCTGGCGTACGCCTCGGCATCGCTCACGTAGAGCCGTCCCGGGTACAGCGAATCGCCGGTCAGCAGCAGTCCGGTGTGCCGGTCGTGGAAGACGAGCGCGGCCTCCTGGTGGCCGGGTCCCGGTACGAGGTCGACGACGCGGCCCCCGAGGTCGAGTTCGCCGTATCCCTCGGGCCAGTCCTTGAGGCCGAACGCCTCGATGACGGCGTCGAGTCCGGGGCCGACGACAGTGGTGTCCGGGCGCCCGGCGAACTGCGCGTCCGCCGCGATGTGATCGCCGTGGCCGTGGGTGTGCGCGACGACCAGCCCGTACCCCGGCCGTGGATGGCGCGCCAGCCACTCCCCGACGAGAGTGTCCACGGTCGCGCGCAGCGGGAAGCGGACCGGGTCCGCGGTGGCTCCCGTGTCGATGAGCAGGGCGCGTTCGGCGCCGAACAGCAGGAACAGGAACGGCGCCTCGAAGTGGGTCGACTTGTGCTGGCGCAGGATCACGGTGTGTTCGCTGTACGGATGGACGTGCAGGGGCGAGGTGCCCGCGTGCCAGGCGACATCGAGTGGGCCGGGGACGGGTGTG
Organism: Streptomyces sp. 150FB; assembly: GCF_000818195.1. Lineage (GTDB taxonomy): Bacteria > Actinomycetota > Actinomycetes > Streptomycetales > Streptomycetaceae > Streptomyces. Next base: position 6,433,754 of record NZ_JTHL01000001.1, read on the forward strand.
GGGCCGCTGAAATCGATCACGGGTCCACCGTACCGCGCCCCTGTCAACCATGGTTGACAGAGCATTGATGTCAACGTACGTTGACACTTATGACCGAAGCAACGGATCTGGCCGAGCGGGCGGGTGACGGGGACCCCCGGGTCGGCCTCAGGGCGGTCGCCGCGCTGCGGCGGCTGCTGGAAAACCTCGAAGCCGTACAGGTGCGCAGCGCGCGCAGGCAGGGCTGGTCGTGGCAGGACATCGCGGACGAGCTGGGCGTCAGCCGGCAGGCCGCACACAAAAAACACGGGAGGCAGTGATGTTCGAGCGGTTCACGGAGGGCGCGCGCGGTGTGGTCAGGGGAGCCATGGAGCTCGCCGAACGCGCGGACGCCGACAGGGTCACCGAGGAGCACATGCTGCTGGCGCTGCTCGGCCACGAGTCCACCCCGGCGTCCGGGGCCCTGGCCGCGCAGGGCTTCGCCGGCCGGCGGGAGTCGGTCGAGAACGCGCTCGCTGCGGCCAGGCAGCGGGGCGGCCTCTCGCAGGCGGACACCGACGCGCTCGCCGGGATCGGGATCGACGTCGGGGAGATCGTCTCGAAGGTGGAGCGGACGCACGGGGAGGGGGCGATGCTGGCGGGCGAGCCGTCGAACCGGCGGGGGACCGCGCGGCGGAGATTCTCGCCGGGCGCGAAGAAGACGCTGGAGAAGGCCCTGCGGATCGCGGTCGGCCACAAGGAGAAGCACGTGGGCGACGAGCACATCCTGCTGGCGCTGACGGTGCTGCCGGGGGTGGTCTCGGAGGTGCTGGCGGACCACGGGGTGACGTACGAGACGGTGGAGGGCGCGCTGCGCTGAGCCGTACGCCGGGAACGCCGGCGCCCGCACCAGGCCGATCGGGGCCTGCCGCGGGCGCCGGCGTTCCCGGACGTGCCCCGGGTTGTCAGTCCTTGCGCTCGAACAGCGTCGTGATGCGTGTCGCGGCGGTGGACAAGTGCTTTCTGGCGTCGGTGAGTTGTCCTGCGCTCACGCCGTGGTCCCGCGCCGCGTCCCGTACGTCGTCCCTGAAGCGGTCCAGCAGGCGCTCCAGGTCGCGTGCCGGGTCGCCCGTCGCCGGGATGTCCCGCGCCCAGGAGGAGGCGTCCGCCGGCTCCTGTTCCCGCGCCTTCGACCGCTCCTTCGCCTGCTCCTGTTCCCGCTGCTTCCCCTGCTCCCTCGCCTGCTCCGGCTTGGCGTACGGCGGCCACGCCGAGCCCTTCGCCAGGCCGCCGAGCTGGCTCACGAGGTCGGAGAGGCCCTGGCCGACGCCGGTCGGCCAGTCGCCACGTCCGAAGTGGCCGAGGACCTGGTCCTGCACCTGCTTCGCCATCCGCTGCATCTCCTCGCGCGCGGTCTGCTGCGCCTCCTGCGCCTGGCGGCGCGCCTGCTGGGCGTCCTCCCTGGCGCGGCGCGACTCGTCCTTCGCGCGGCGGGCCTGCTCCTGCCACTCCTGCTTGGCGTGGCGCAGCTCCTCCTTGGCCACTTTCCAGGCCTCGCTGTCGCCGGAGGGCGGCGAGGCGAGGGACTCGGAGGCCGCGGCGCGCATCTCGCTGCGCAGGTGGCCGGCGGCGCCGCGTACGTCGTCGCGGATCTCGGCGGCCAGTTCGGAGACGGACTCGCGGATCTCCAGCTCCAGATCGGCGAGTTCGCCGGTGCGCTCGGCCAGTTCGGCACGGCCCGCCTCGGTGATCGAGTAGACCTTGCGGCCGCCCGAGGTGGCGTGCGTGACGAGGCCCTCGGCCTCCAGTTTGGCGAGGCGCGGGTAGACCGTGCCCGCCGACGGCGCGTACAGACCGTTGAAGCGCTCCTCCAGCAGGCGGATCACCTCGTAGCCGTGGCGTGGTGCCTCGTCGAGGAGTCCCAGGAGATAGAGGCGGAGGCGGCCGTGTGCGAAGACCGGTGCCATGTCAGAGCTCCTTCGCTTGGGCCGGTACGGCTTCGTGCCCGTCCTCGGACGGCGGGCGCCGCAGCAGCGCGATCGAACCGGACACGGTGGTCGCCCGCAGCGCCCCCGTGCCCGCCCCCAGGGTTCCGGTGATCTTCTTCGACCCCCACTGCCCGCTGACCCGCAGGTCCTCGAAGGCGTTGGAGACCGAGCCGCTCGTCGTGTTGGCCTCGACACGCGCGTCCGTGGGGTGCGGGAGCCGGATGGCGATCTCACCGGAGACGGAGGTGAGCTTGATGTCGGTGGGTTCGCCCGCCGGGTCCAGGTCGACGACCATGTCGCCGCTGACCGACTCGGCCCGTACCGAGGGTCCCGCCCCGTCGACCACGGTCAGGTCGCCGGAGACGGACTGGAAGTGCAGGTCGCCGGTGAGAGCCTGGGCCTCCAGGCTGCCGCCGACGGTGTCGGCGCGGACCGCGCCGGAGAGGCCGACCAGGGTCGTGTCACCGGTGACGCCGCGTACCTCCGTACGCCCCCGGATTCCGGAGATGACGGCCCCGGCGCCGACGACGCCGACCTCGACGCTCGCTTCGGCGGGGATCGTGAGGGAGACGACGGCGGAGCGCTTCCAGCCCTTGCGGTCGAGCCACTTGAGGATGCCCTGCCAGGACAGGTCCTCGTAGGCGACGGTGAGGGTGGATCCGGTCCTGGTGACGGTGAGGGGCGGGCCCTCGATCCGGGAGATCTCCAGGCGGGCGCCGCCCCCGGGGTCGTCGGTGCCGACGACATTGACCGTTCCGTTGACGATGCGCACGTTGAGGCTGTTCACAGGGTCGTCGAAGGTGAGCTTCTCCGGCTCGGCGACTTCCCGTCTCGACTCCGTCACTGCTGACCTCCCGAGGCCGGTCGCGACGCAACATATCGCGTCTTCTGCTCAACACGATATATCGCGGATGGGGGAAGTCAAGGGCAGGCCGAGGAGGCGCCCGGAGACGGGCGCTGTGACATGGGCGCTGTGACGTGAGTGCTGTGACGTGAGTGCTGTGAGGTGGGCGCTGCGACCTGCGTGCTGTGACGTGGGCGCTGCGACTCAGATGTGCACAGCCCCGCGCTGAAAAAACGACCTACTCGTCGTCGTCCTCGTCGTCCAGCCGGGCGAGATACGTCGCGAGGCGCTCGACAGGCACCTCGAAATCGGGGTTGAGGTCGACGAACATCCGGAGCTGCTCGGCCAGCCACTCAAAGGTGACCTCCTCCTCGCCCCGCCGCTTCTCCAGCTCCTCGATCCCACGGTCGGTGAAGTACATACCGGTCAGCCTAATGCCTGGTGGGGCCCCCTGCGGCGGGCATCCCCCGGCATGAGCCTCGCTTCCGATGGTGAACAACCGCTAACCTGCGGTGACTTGGGGGACGGGGGAGTGGGGGGAGCATGACTGAGGACGACGTCAGGACCGTACGTATCGAGCTGCCGGACGGCACACCGGTCTGGGCGCGGATCTCCGGCGCCGCTGAGCTGGAGCGGCCGTCCGGAGAGCTGTCGTACGCGGACACCGGATTCGCCGAGCAGGTGCGGGCCCGGGTCGAGAGCCTCAGCGGGGTGGTGACCGGCGTCGCGCGCTCGCTCGCCGAGCCGCTGCGCGCCGTACGGCCCGACGAGGTCAGCGTCGAATTCGGCATCGAGCTGACGGCCAAGGCGGGCAAGGTCGTCGGCCTGCTCGCCGAGGGGGAGGCGAAGGCCGCGATCAAGGTCACCCTGACCTGGAACGGCGGCGGACCGCCCGCCGACCTCGCCCACCCGCCACAGGGCGCACCCCCCGGCGCACAGGTGCGACCCGGCGGGATCACGCCCCCCGCCGGGAACGCGCCGTGACCGGGACGGCGGACGGGTACGGAAGGGGCAGCCCTGCCGCGTCCGACGGCACGCGCCGTGCGCTCATGGCCCTCGTCACCGCGGCCACGGTGCGCATCCATGGCCCGGCGGCCGGGTATGTCCCGGAGAGACTCGACGGCTTCCTGGGAAGCGGGTTCTTCATCGCCCCCAGTTGGGTCCTGACGTGTGCGCATGTGGCGATGCAGGGGGGAGGGCGCGAGGTGGACGTGGTCTACGAAGCCCAGCCGGGCGCCGGCGAGACCTCCGTCAAAGGCACCGTCGTCGCCGCGCTCCCCGACAACGCCCCGGCGGCCGTGGCGGCGAGCTGGCCGGCGCCCGATCTCGCACTGGTCAAGCTCGGCAGGCCGGTCGACCACCCCTGTGTGTACGTCACCGAACGCCCCACCGCGTTCTTCGGCGGCGAAGAGGTCCGCTTCGCCGGCTGGACCGCCGTCGACGGACGGCTCCAGCGCCTCAGCGGCAGGCTCCAGGTGCAGGGCACGGTCGGCGAGTGGTCCGACGAACAGATCCGGCTCGGCGGCGACACCGTACCGCCGGGCGCTTCCGGCGGACCCACCGTCGACATGGCGCGCGGCGAGGTGATCGGGGTCGTCAAGTCCCGCTCACGCGACGGGCTCGGCGGCACATCCATCGGCATCGAGCAGCTCCGCTCGCTGCCCGTGCCGCCCGCGATGGCCACCGCCGAGTCCGACGACGACTACCAGGCGGTCTTCCACGCCCACGACCGCTACCACGCCGACCACCACGCCAACAGCTCCGGCACCAAGCAGACCTGGGCCGATGTGCAGAGCAGACTCGGAGCGGGCGCCGGCAGGGTGCTGAGCCCCCAGCAGCGCACGGTGTTGCTCGGCAGGCTGGCCGAACTCCCGCCGCCGGTCAGCACCCCCGGGCTGCTCGACCTGCTCGCCAGGCTCCCCGACATGTACCCCGTCGAGGGGTACGCGCTGCCGCGCGCCTGGCGCGACGGACTCGGCGCGCTGTACGAGGCGCGCGACGGGCAGAGCGCCGTCGAGCTGATCCTGCGCTACTGCATGAGCGCCATCGTCGCCGAGCGCCCGTACGTCGCCCCCGGCACCGGCGAAGCCGAGAAGGACCTGTGGGAGTGGGTGAAGTCGGTCGCCGACGACCGGCTGCCCCGCCAGTTCAGGAACGACCTGAGCTTCCAGTGGGGGACGAGCCGGCACCGTACGGACCGCGAACAGCGGCGCGCCGCCCCCGCGTACGGCGAGCGGCCGCGCGAGGGCGAGCGCTCCCATGTGCTGCTGGTCCTGGAACCCCGGAGCTGGGAGCCCGACAGCTTCGACTGGCGGCTGGGCGTCGCCCGGTTCAACGGCGAGGTGCGGCCGGTCGCCATGGACAGCGGGGGCACCGCCTTCCACGCCCTCCAGGAGCGGCTGGCCGCGCCGCTGGCCGAGGCGTTCCGGCGCTGCGACGAACCGGACAGCCCCGCCATGCTGCAAGTCGCCCTGGCACAGTCGATGCTCGGCCTCGACGTCGACAACTGGCGTATGGGGCCCGGCGAACCGCCCCTCGGCAGCCTGCGTCCGGTCGTCGTCCGCTGCTCGGACCTCCCGGTGCCGACGGAGGCCGAGGCCGACGAGACGAAGGCGCGCTGGCAGCGCACCTGGAGTGGCGCGATGCGGGCCCATGTCGTCGACTGCGCGGACGAATTGTGGGTATCCGTACCCTCGGAGGACGAACTGCGCGCGCTGGCGTACGACACGGTTCCCGTGCTCTGCCGCCACGCGGTCCGGCCCGACGCCGAGGGCGCCGCCGCCCTCGCGCGGGTGGTGCGCGGCGGATTCCGGATCGCCCTGCTGCGCAGGCGCGGACCGCAGCCGCCGGACGTGGTCTGCGGTGAGTTCCACCGCCGCGTCTTCGACACCGTCGGTGAGGCGGGCACCGCCGACCAGCTTCCCCGCCGGATCCATGAGCTGCGGCAGGGAGTACGGGCGGAGCGCCCCGAGACCTACTGGTCGGACGGGCTCGCCCTGTTGTACGACGATCCGCGCCACCCCCTGCCCGGCACCGGCCAGTTGCTGGAGGCACCGTGAAGGCCGCCCGCCGCCCCACCCTCCTGTCCGCCCCCTGTTCCGCCCTTCCGGGGCGTACGGCGGATCGCTACCGTGAAGCACGTCCGGCCGCCGCCGCCTCAGGCGGACGAGTGACATCGAAGGACACGCTATGAGTGAAGCCAGCGAGTGGCTCATCTACCGAGGCGCCGGCGAACCGCACGACGGGATCGGCGAGCTTCCGCCGCCGCCGCCGTGGCGGGACTTCGCGGGCAGCGCCGACGCCGATCAGCACCTGGACGACGGCTCAGCCGACCGGCGCCTCGGCGGCTACCGGCACGCGGCCGAGCTGCACCGGCCGGGCGCCGAGGAGCTGGAGATGATCAACGCGGCGCTGTATCTGCGGCGCCCGCTGCTCGTCACCGGCAGCCCGGGATCGGGCAAGAGCACCCTGGCGCACTCCGTCGCCCACGAGTTGGGGCTCGGCCGGGTGCTGCGCTGGCCGATCGTCAGCAGGACCACACTCGCCGACGGGCTCTACCACTACGACGCGATCGCCCGGCTCCAGGATGTACAGATCGCCGCGCACGCGGCCACGGCGGGCGAGACCGTGCCCACCCCCGACATAGGGAGCTACATCCGGCTCGGCGCGCTCGGCACCGCGCTGCTGCCCTCCGACCAGCCCCGGGTGCTGCTGATCGACGAGCTGGACAAGAGCGACATCGACCTCCCGAACGACCTGCTGAACGTGCTGGAGGAGGGCGAGTTCGCCATCCCCGAGCTGGAGCGGATGGCCGACCGGCTGCCCGACGGCGAGGCCGAGGTGCTCACCCACGACGGCCGCAAGGTACGGATCAAGGGGGGCAGGGTGCAGTGCCGCGCCTTCCCCTTCACCGTCCTGACCAGCAACGGCGAGCGTGACTTCCCGGCGCCCCTGATGCGCCGCTGCATCCATCTGGAGCTGGGCCGCCCCGACCATCAGCGGCTCGCGACCTTCGTACGGGCGCACCTCGGGGAGGAGGCCGCGCGCGCCGGTGACGACCTGATCGCGCACTTCCTGGAGCGCTCGCGCAGCGAACTCATCGCGACCGACCAGCTTTTGAACGCGATCTACCTCACGGCGGCCACCGCTCCGGCCGGCCGGGACCGCCTCGCCGACCAGCTCATCCAGCGGCTCGACCGGCCGAGGTGATGCGCTGATGCCCGGCGGAGGAGACGGCGACGGCGTTACGCCACCAGGACGCGCGCCGGACCCCGGTGCCGGTACGGCCCCCGGCTCCGGGCAGTACGCCGGTGTGCTGCTGCCCGCGCTCGTCGCGCGGCTGCGCGAGGCCGGGCTCGACCCCGACGCCGCGCAGCTCAGGGACGCGCTCTGGCTGGCCAGGCAGACCGGGCGCGGACAGGAACAGCGGCCCTCCGGCGCTGACCCCGGTGCCATCCCGGCGCCCGGTGACCGGCAGGACGGCGACCGTCAACTGCCGGGCGGCAGGCCCCCGGGGCACACGGACGACGACCGGGGAGCCCCGCGGGACGACGGGAGCCAGGAGCAGCGGTCCGGGCCGCCCGTACCCGACCCGACTCAGCGGATCGCGCTCTACCCGGTACCGGCGGACCAGGGCAGGCGCCGGCCGCCCGGCGGCGGGGCCGCGCTGACGCTCGGCGTACCGGCGGCGCCCGTGCTGCCGTCGCCGCTCGAACTCCAGCGCGCGTTACGGCCGTTGCAGCGCTACCGGCCCGCGGCGCCGCCGTTGCGCCGTACTCTCGACGAGGTGGCGACCGCAGACCTCAGCGCCCGCGCCGGCGGGCTGATCATTCCGGTGTTCCGGGGCGTGTCCCGGCGTGACGCGATCCTCCAGTTCGTCATGGACGCCTCGTCCTCGATGCTGGTGTGGGACCGGCTCTTCGGCGAACTCCAGCAGGTCTTCGCCCAGTTGGGCGCCTTCAGGGATGTCCAGGTGCGCTATCTGCACCAGGGCCCGGACGGCGCGCCGGCGGTCAGCAGGAGCCCCGACCCGGCCGCCGCCCCGCTCAGCTCGGCCGACCGGCTCAGCGACCCCACAGGACGGCGCGTCACCGTGGTCGTCAGCGACTGCGCAGGACCGCTGTGGCACTCGGGCCACGCCCACCGGCTGCTCCACCAGCTCGGCAGACAGGCGCCCACCGCGGTCCTTCAGCCGCTGCCGCAGCGCATGTGGAACCGCACCCGGCTGCCCGTCACCCACGGTGTGCTGACCCGGGGCGAAGGACTCGCGGGAGCCGCCGTCGTACGCGTCACGGGGCAGGCCGCCACCTCGCCCGAGGCCCGGCACGGCGCGCTGGCCATCCCCGTACTGCCGCCGGTCGCCGGCGCGCTCGGCGCCTGGGCCAGGCTGCTGTCGGGCACCGGACCCGGCCGGATCTCCGGAGCGGTCGGCTGGGTGAGCGCGGACCAGCGGGCGGCGCCGGCCGCGCGCCCCGGCGACCGGATGTCCTCGCTCCAACTGGTCAGCCGCTTCAGGTCGGTGGCCTCGCCGGTCGCCGGACGGCTGGCCGTGTATCTCGCGGCGGCCCCGCTCTACCTGCCGGTGATGCAGCTCGTCCAGCGCACGATGCTGCCGGGCTCAGGACCCTCCGAGCTCGCCGAGGTCCTGCTCAGCGGGCTGCTCTCGCGCGGCAAGGAGGACCCGGCGACCAGCGGTCAACCAGGCGGCCAGTGGTACGAGTTCGGCCCCGGCGTGCAGGAGGCGCTGCTCGGACCGCTCGCGCGCGACGAGGCATTGCTCGTGCTCAAGCACTGCTCCGAGTACATCGAGCAGCACTTCGGCAGGGGCGGGCCGAACTTCCCCGCCCTCGCCCTCGCCCAGCTCGGCGACGCCAGACACGGCCCGCTCGGCCTGCGCGGCGACCCGGACGACGGCGCCTACCACGGAGAGGGCGGCGAGGGAGGCGGCCAGGACGCGGGTCCGCGCCGTGTCCCCTACCCCTTCGCCGAGGTGGCGGCGCGGGTGCTGGAGCGGTTCATGCCGCTGCCCGAGGAGTTCTCGCCGTACGGGGATCGCGGCAGGGGCGCTCCCGACGCCACCACGAATGCGGCGGTGGAGAGCGCGCGCGGACTGCTGCGGCGGTTCGAGTCGGACAGCATGGTGCAGTACCTGATCGACGCGGTGCAGCTCCTGCGCGGCGCCACCTCCCGTGAGGAACAGGCGGGTGCGGACCCGGAGTTGTGGTCGGAGTTCGCCCGCTGCCTGCTGCGGCTCTGGGAGGTCCAGGGCAGCGCCGAACTGCTGCGGGAGGCCGAACAGGCGGCGGAGACGGCCTCGGCGCACCCCGGGGCCGTACGCGAACGAGCCGTGCTGGCACGGGTGTTGCACGCCGCCGCCGGCGACAGGCGGCGGCACGGCGACAAGCGCGGCGCGCTGGAGCTGCTGCGCCGCGCCGACCGCGAGTACACCGTCGCGTGCGCCGCGCCCGACATGGAGCCCGGCGAGGCGCTGCGGCTCACCCTGGAACGGGTGGGGGCGCTGGAGGAGCAGTGGCGGCTCGGCGGCGACAGCGCGCTGCTCCAGGCGGCCGTGGGCATGCTGGAGGCGTTCGCCGACATCTGGCCCGACCAGGGCGACCGGCCGGCGGCGCTGCCGCTGGCGCACGGCCGTGCCCTGCTTCGGCTGTCCAGGGCGACGGCCGACCCCGAACAGGCCCAGGTGTACGCGGGACAGGCGGCGCGTTCGCTGCGTACGGCCTTCGCGCCCGGCGCCGGGGCCCAGCAGCACACCATGGGCACCCACGCCGGCATCCTCCTCGACCTGGTGGACGCCCTGCTGCGGTCCGCCGACGGACTCGACGAGGCGGCGCGCCTGGTCGACCAGTCGCTCGAAACGGTCCGGGACGAACGGCTGCTCGCCTCGCTCCACGCGCGGGCCGGCCGGGTGCGCCTCGCGCGGTACGAACTCTCCGACGACGAGGCCAGGTTGGGGGAGGCGGCCTGGCACTTCGACCGGGCCGTACGCGGCACCCCGCGCGACTCCCGCGCCCACGCCGACCTGCTCGCCGAATGGGGCAGAACGCTGCTGACCCGGGCCGAACTCCCCACGGGGCGCCCCTACATCAGCGCGGCGGTACGCGTCCTGCGGGACTGCCGTACGGAGACGGCGGCGGGCACGGCGCGCCAGGCCGACCGGCTGCTGATGCTGGGACAGGCGCTGATGCTGCGCCATCGGCTCAACGACGACCGGGTGGACCTGCGGGAGGCGGAGTACGTCTTCGGGCTCGCCGCGCAGGAGGCGCGGACGGCGCGGGAGCCCCTGACGGCCGCACACTGCCTGCTGGAGCTGGGCCGGGCGCACCTCGACGCGCACCGGACCCTGCACCGCCCGGCCCGGCTGGACGAGGCGGCCGAGGCGTTCCGCGACGCGGCCGACCAGGCCAGGACCGCCGAGACCGTCGCCGACAGCGAAACCGCGCGCCGCCAGGCCGTCGAGCTGCGGGCCAGGGCCCACCACTGGCGCGGCACCACCTACGTACGGGCCGACAGGCCCCGGGCGGCCCGCGACGCCTACCGCGCGGCGCTCGCCGAGTGGCGCAAGCTGCCGGACGGCGGGGGCGCCGAGGCGCGGTTGACCGGCGAGCTGCTGGCCGAACTGGACAACTGAGGCGCTGCGTCGGGCCGTTCAAGGTGAGAGACGGGGAGCGAACGGGTAGAACGGAAGAAGCGGGCAGCGGGCACCGTCACAACGGGGGAGACGCCATGGGCGAAGCGGCGAGGGCAGGCGCACCGGGCACGACGGACGCGACGGGCGCCATGGACGCACCGGATTCGGCGGAGACGCCCGAAGTGGCACCGGACCGGGGCGAGTTGCCGGACCTGCTGGCACTTGACCTCACCGCGCTGCGCACCCTGGACCACCCGGTGCTGTCCGAGGTGGTGGCGGACCTGCGCGGCCGGGCCGGGCAACCTCGGGAAATGCTCTGGGGTTTCAACAACGCTTTCTGAAATCCGCGCGAGGCGCCGGCCGCCGACCCGCCCCGCACCCGGTTTCGGTCCCGTCCCCCGCCGATCAGGACAACGTCTCCCGTGCCGGGTTTGGCTCCCCTGCACGCCAGGGATACTCGCCTCGGAGCGGCAGCGGGGCTGCCCCAGAGGCCCTACGGTACGGGGGGTCCGGAGTTGTCAGGAAGCGCAGCGCCAGGTGACTCCGCCACGCGGCGGCCCGAGGCCCGCCAGACCCCCTTCCCTTTCGGCCAGTTCATCGTCAAGACGCACGGCCGCTGCAACCTCGCCTGCCGCTACTGCTATCTGTACGAGGGCCCCGACCGGACCTGGCGCGGGCGCCCCGCGGCCGCGTCCCCCGCCGTCCTGGACCGCGCTGCGACCCGTATCGCCGAACACGCGGCCACCCACGGCCTGCGCCATCTCGCCCTCGTCCTGCACGGCGGCGAGCCCCTGCTCGCCGGCGCCGGCCGGCTGGCCGCCTTCGCCGCGCTGGTACGCGAACGCGCCGGCAGCGGCGTCGAGGTCCACGCCACCGTACAGACCAACGCCACCCTGCTCACCGAGGACCGCGTCGCGACCCTCGCCCGGGCCGGCATCAGCATCGGCATCAGCCTCGACGGCGGTCTGGCCGCCCACAACACCCAGCGGGTCGACCACGCGGGCCGCCCCTCCTGGGCCGCCGCCTCGCGCGGCGCGCGGCTGCTCGCCGACCACCACCCCGGGGCGTACGCGGGCATCCTCACCGTCGTGGACCCGCGTACCGACCCCGTCGAGATGTACACCTCGCTGCTCGCGCTGCGCCCGCCCGCCGTCGACCTGCTCCTGCCGCACGGCAACTGGTCGGCGCCCCCGCCCGGACTGCCCGCCGCCGAACCCGCCGGACCGGCGGCGCCCGGCCGCCCCACCCCGTACGGGGACTGGCTGAGCGCGGTCTTCGACCGCTGGTGGGGGGCGGAGCGCAGGGAGTGCCGTATCCGGCTCTTCGAGGAGTGCGTCGCGCTGCTGCTCGGTCTGCCCGGCGCCACCGAGTCGCTCGGCCTCGACCCCGTCAACGCGGTCGTCGTGGAGACCGACGGTTCGATCGAACAGGTCGACTCGCTGAAATCCGCCCACGACGGAGCCGCCGCGACCGGCCTCGACATCTTCCGGCACACCTTCGACGACGCGCTGCGCCACCCCGGGATCGCCGCGCGGCAGGCGGGAGCGTCCGCGCTCGCCGCCGGCTGCCGTACCTGCCCGCTGCTCACCGTCTGCGGCGGCGGCCACTACGCGCACCGCTACCGCGCGGGCCACGGCTTCCGGCACCCCTCCGTCTACTGCGCCGACCTCGACCGGCTGATCCGGCACATCGCTTCCCGGATCGGCCGGGCGACCACCGGCGTCCCCGCACTCAACCCCCCACCCCCCACGGGAGTCACCCGTTGAGCCCCGCCGTCCCCGAACACATACTGCGTGAACTCGGCCGCACCGAGGGCGGCCCCGAGGCCCTCGGACTCCTCGTACGGGACCAGGACACCCGCCGTCTCGTCCTGCTCCGCGCGCTGCTCGACGCGGCACGCGCCGCCCCCGCCGCCGTCTGCCCTCCCGCCCTCCTCGACCGCCTGGCTGCCGACTGGTCGCTGCTGGAACGCGCTGAACGCACCGACAAGGCGGCCGTACGCGCCGTCCTGCTGCACCCGCTGGTCGGCCCCTGGGCACAGCGCTGCCTGTACGGACTGACAGCACCGGCCCCGGGAACGGCAACAGATCCGACCCCCACCCTCCGCGCCGACCTCGCCCACTTCGGCGCCCTCGCGGTGGCGGGGGCGATCCGCGCCGGACTCTCCTTCACCAGGCGCCTCACCGCCCGCGGCGAGCTGCTCACCCTGCCCACCCTCGGCGCGCTGCGCACCGGCGCCGCCCCCGGCCACCCCGTGGACACCGACATCACGGCCACCGGCGGCCGGGTGACGTTACGTCAGAGGGGCGCCGCGCCCCTCACCGCCCGGGCGGCCGACGGCTGCCTGCGCTCCGACGACCCGCGCTGGCTGCCCCTGACGACGCTGCCCGCCGTAAGGCCGGGCGCCCTGCCCGTACCGCTCGACGACCTCGACCCGTACGGCACGGCCGGCAGCGGGCTGGAGCGGCACGGCCTGAGCGGCGCCGGCGACCTCGACGACGGCGAGCGCAAGGCCTGGTCCGAGGCGTGGGCCGGGGTCGAACCGCTGCTCAGCGTCGGCGGCGCGCACCGGGTCACCGAGGCCGCGCTGCTGCTGCGCTGTCTGGTGCCGCTCGCCCCGCCGCCGGGCTCCGGCGCCGCCGGTGAGGGCGCCGCCCACTGCTCCGGCACCCGGCGGGAGGCGTTCGGCGCCGTCCTGAGCAGCAAGCCGTCCACCGCCGCCTACTTCGCGTCGACCCTCGTCCATGAGCTCCAGCACACCAAGCTCGCCGCGCTCTGCGACCTCGTACCGCTGCACCACGAGGACGGCGCGGCGCGCCACTTCGCGCCCTGGCGGCCCGACCCCAGGCCGTTCGACGGACTGCTCCAGGGCACCTATTCGCACACCGCGCTCGCCGACTACTGGCAGCGCTTCGCGCTCGGCGCCCGCCGCGCCACCCACCGCGACCTCGCCTGGGCCGAGCACTCACGCTGCCGGGAACAGGTCGGGGCGGCCCTGCCCGTCCTGGCCGGATCCGCCGCGCTCACCCCGGCCGGCCGGGTCCTCGTCAACGAGCTGATCGCGACCTACCACCGGCTGTGCGAGACGCCTCCGCCGCCCGGCCACGCCGCCCGCGCCGAGGCATATGTCCGTACGGCACGGGTGATCTGGCGTCAGCGGAATCAGGCGGGGTGAGAGCCGGTGCGCGCTCGGCCGGATCAGCCGGGCGCACGTGTATAAAAGGCGTATGACGAAGCAGGGGAGATGGCCGAATGCCCGTAATTGATAAGCCAGTTGGCGTAACAGGGCCCGAGGTCGTCACCATCAGCTTCGCCGGCTTCAACCGGGCCTGGGCCGACTGGATCGGCACCTGTCTGGAACGCCGTGGACACCGCGTCGTCTACCAGAGCTGGGACCCCGTACCCGACGCGCCGCTCGAAGAGTATCTGCGGGATCTGCTGCTCGCCTCAGGACCGGTCCTGATGGTGCTCAGCGAGTGGTACTTCCAGGTCGGTCCGCGCCGGCACGACGAGTGGAACAGGGCGCTGCGCGCGGTGGTCCCCGGCGCGCGCGGACGGTTCGTGGCGGTCTCCGTCACCACGTCGGCGGTGCCCAGCGCCACAGCCGCACTCGGCGCCGCCGACCTGACCGGCGTCGGGGAGGACGAGGCAGAGCGGCGCGTCCTCGGCGTCCTCGGCCTGCCGTCCGACCCGGTCCCCCAGCTCGCCGGCGTACGCGGCCCCCGCTACCCGCGCGACACCCCCGACGTCTGGGGCGGCGTCCCGCGCCGCAACACCCGCTTCACCGGCCGGGAAACCCTGCTCGACGACATCTACCACACGTTCCAGGGCGCCGAACGGGGTGCCGCCGTGGTCACCCTGCACGGCATGTCGGGCGTCGGCAAGACCCAGCTCGCCGCCGAGTACGTGTACCGCTTCGCCGCCGAGTACGACGTGGTGTGGTGGGTGTCCGCAGACAAACGCGTCACCTGCCGCCAGAAACTCGCCGAACTCGCCCCGGCGCTCGGCCTGTCCACCGGTGTGGAGTACGGCGAGCGGCTGCGCGCCTCCCGCGACTCGCTGCGCAGGGGCGACCCGTACTCCCGCTGGCTGCTGGTGCTCGACGGCGCCGACGAACCCGACCGGATCTGGGACCTGGTGCCCAGCGGCCCGGGCCATGTGCTGATCACGGCCCGCAACCCGGAGTGGGAGCAGCACAACAGCACCCTCAGGGAGGTGCCCGTCTACGACCGCGACGAGTCGGTGGCCTTCATCCGCCGCCGCGCCCCGCGCCTGACGGACACCGAGGCCGATCAGCTCGCCGAGGCGCTGGAGGACCTGCCGCTGCTGCTCGACCAGACGGCGGGCTGGCTCGGCGACTCCACGATGTCGGTCGGCGAGTACATCGCGCTGCTCGCCGGCGGCATCGACCAGGACGTCGTCAAGATCTCCGCCGACTTCCCGCTCGCCTTCCAGACGGGCTGGTCGATCCTCCTCAACAACCTCCGCGAGACCGTCCCCGAGGCGGTCGACCTGCTCCGCCTGTGCACCTTCTTCGCGCCGGGCTCCATCCCCGTACGGCTGGTGCGCGACCTGCCCGTCAACACGCTCCCCGAGAAGCTGCGGGGGCTGGTCGACGACCCGGTGCGGTGGGCGCGGGCGATCAACAAGCTCCGGCAGTACGCCGTCGTACGCGCCGCGGGCGTCGGCGAACGCGAGGCCCACGACTCGGTCGGCGAAGGACCGCCGTCCACGGTCGGCGACACGCTCTACATGCACCGCATGGTTCACCTGATCGTGCATCAGGACATGCCCGCACAGGATCACGAGGAGTTCATCGAGGTGGTACGCCGCGCGCTCGCCGCCGCTGACCCGGGTCAGCCGGCCGACCCCCGGATGTGGCCCCAGTACGCCGAGCTGACGCCGCACCTGAAGTGGGCGGACGTCCTGAAGAGCACCGACCCCGCGATGCACACGCTGGTGTTCAACTGCCTGCGCTACATGTACTTCTCCGGCGAGTACCACGCGGGTGTGACACTCGGCAGGCGCGCCCTGGCGGCCTGGAAGGAACTCCTCGGCCCCACCCACCCGAGGATCTGGGAGCTGACCCACCACTACGCCAACGTACTCAGGGCGATCGGCGACTACGAGGGCACCGAGGCCATCGAACGCGCCGCCGTCGACCACCTCCGTGAGGAGCGCGGCCCTGAGGACCTGGAGCACCTGCGCGCCGCCGGCGGTCTCGCCGCCGACCTGCGCGCCCTGGCCCGCTACGACGAGGCGCTGGAGGTGTCCGAGTGGGTCCTCGCCGCCTTCCGCGACCTGCTCGGCGAGCAGGACTACCGGACCATCGGCGCCCAGAACAACCTGGCGGTCTCGCTGCGGCTCCTCGGCCGCTACGGCGAGGCGCTGGAGCTGGACAGGCGGACCCTGGAGGCGCGCAGGCAGCTCCTGCGCCCCCGCCACAGTTGGACGCTCTACTCGGAGATCCACCAGGCCACCGACCTGCGGCTGCTCGGCAGATACACCGAGGCGGAGTCGCTCCAGGCGCAGAGCGTCCGGGTGCACCGCACCGTACTGGGCCACGAGCACTGGCAGACCCTGCTGGCCGAGCACAACCTCGCGCTCTCGCAGTACCGCGCCGGCGACCGTGTCCGGGCGGGAGAGCTCTTCACCCAGGTGCTCGAACGCTCGGAGCGGGTCCTCGGCGAGGAAGCACCGCAGATCATGATGTCGGCGGCGGCGCAGAGCTGCTTCGCCCGCGAGCACGGCGACATCGACCAGGCCACCCGGATAAGTGAACGTGTCATGGCCGGCTACCGGAAGATGCTCGGGGACGCGCATCCGTACGCCGTCGGGGCGCGCTCCAACCACGCGCTGATCCTGCGCAGGGTCGGTGAGCGGGACGAGGCGCACGTCCTCGTCGAGCGCGCGCTGATCGGGATGGAGCGCGCCGTGGGCACGTCACACCCCTGGGCGCTGGGCTGCGCGATCAACACCTCGGCGCTGCGCAGGAACGTGGGCGACGCGGAGGGCGCCGCCGAACTGAGCGCCGTCACCGCCTCCCGCGCGACGGCCGCCCTGGGGCGCACGCATCCGCTGACGCTCTCCGCCCGTCTCGCCTACGCGGCCGACCTGCGCGAACTCCGCGACCACCTGCGCTCCGACAAGATCGAGGGGGAGGCGCTGGAGGACCTGGCCGCCACGCTCGGCGCGCAGCACAACCACACCCTCACGGCCCGCGCCCGCAACCGGCCCTTCTGGGACTTCGAGCCGCTGGGGATCTGAACGACAAGGGGCCCGGCTCCCGCGATGACCGCGGGGGCCGGGCCCCTTCCCGTACTAGCTGTACAGCGCCCTACTCAGCGCACTCAGGCGTCGAACACCTCGTTCACGAGCTGCTGCTGCTCGGCCTGGTGCCGCTTCGCCGAACCGACCGCCGGGGACGAGCTGTGCGGACGCGAGATCCGCCGCAGCCGCTCGGCGCCCGGGATGTCGGCGCCGACCGCCAGGTCCAGGTGGTCGATCAGGTTGAGCGCGATGAACGGCCACGCTCCCTGGTTCGCCGGCTCCTCCTGTGCCCACAGGTAGGTGTCGGCGTTCGGGAACTTGGCGATCTCCGCCTGCAACTCCTTGCCGGGCAGCGGGTACAGCCGCTCCAGGCGAAGGATCGCGGTGTCGGTGACCCCGCGGTTCTCCCGCTCGGCCTCCAGGTCGTAGTAGACCTTGCCCGCGGTGAAGACGACCTTGCGGACCGCGCTCGGGTCGAGCGTGCCGGCCGCGACCGCCGGGTCCCCGATCACCGGGCGGAACCCGCCGGTGGTGAACTCCTCCGCCTTCGACGCCGCGGCCTTCAGACGCAGCATCGACTTCGGGGTGAAGACGATCAGCGGCTTGTGGTGCGGGTTGTGGACCTGCCAGCGCAGCAGGTGGAAGTAGTTCGACGGCAGGGTCGGCATCGCGACCGTCATGTTGTTCTGCGCGCACATCTGGAGGAAGCGCTCGGGGCGCGCGGACGAGTGGTCCGGGCCCTGGCCCTCGTAGCCGTGCGGCAGCAGCAGCGTGACGCCCGAGGTCTGGCCCCACTTCTGCTCGGCGGCCGAGATGTACTCGTCGACGATGGTCTGCGCGCCGTTGACGAAGTCACCGAACTGCGCTTCCCACATGACCAGCGACTCGGGCCTGGCGAGGGAGTAGCCGTACTCGAAGCCCATCGCCGCGTACTCGCTGAGCAGCGAGTCGTAGACGTTGTAGCGGGCCTGGTCCTCCGACAGGTAGAGCAGCGGGGTGTAGTCCTCGCCGGTCTCCTGGTCCACGAGGACCGCGTGGCGCTGGCCGAACGTACCCCGGCGGGTGTCCTGGCCCGAGAGCCGGACCGGGGTGCCCTCCATCAGCAGCGAACCGATGGCGAGGGTCTCGCCCATGCCCCAGTCGATCGTGCCGTCGTCCACCGACGCCGTACGGCGCTGCATCTGCGGCATCAGCCTCGGGTGCACGGTGATGTGGTCCGGGATGTTGACCTGCGACTCGGCGATCCGCTTGACGACCTCCTGGGAGACCGCCGTCGTCACGGACACCGGGAACTCCGGCTGCGGGTCGGAGACCTGCGTGGGCGCGGGCTGCGACGTGGCCTCGCGGACCTCGGCGAAGACCTTTTCGAGCTGCCCCTGGAAGTCCTGGAGCGCCTGCTCCGCCTCTTCCAGCGTGATGTCGCCCCGGCCGATGAGGGACTCGGTGTAGAGCTTGCGCACCGAGCGCTTCTTGTCGATCAGGTTGTACATCTTCGGGTTGGTGAACTTCGGGTTGTCGCCCTCGTTGTGACCGCGCCTGCGGTAGCAGATGAGGTCGATCACGACGTCCTTGTTGAACGCCTGGCGGAACTCGAAGGCCAGCCGCGCGACGCGGACCACGGCCTCGGGGTCGTCGCCGTTCACATGGATGATCGGCGCCTCGATCATGCGCGCGACGTCGGTCGCGTACATGGACGAGCGCGCGGACTCCGGGGCGGCGGTGAAGCCGACCTGGTTGTTGATCACGATGTGGACGGTGCCGCCGGTGCGGTAGCCGCGGAGCTGCGACATGTTGAGCGTCTCGGCGACCACACCCTGGCCGGCGAAGGCCGCGTCGCCGTGGAGCGCGACGGGCAGGACCGTGAAGTCCGTACCGGCCTTGTTGATGATGTCCTGCTTGGCGCGCGCGATGCCCTCGATGACCGGGTCGACGGTCTCCAGGTGCGACGGGTTCGCCGCCAGCGACACCTTGATCTGCTCGCCGTCGAGACCGGTGAAGGTGCCCTCGGCGCCCAGGTGGTACTTCACGTCGCCGGAGCCGTGCATCGACTTCGGGTCGAGGTTGCCCTCGAACTCGCGGAAGATCTGCGCGTACGACTTGCCGACGATGTTCGCCAGGACGTTCAGCCGGCCGCGGTGGGCCATACCGATGACGACCTCGTCGAGGCGGGCCTCGGCCGCCGCGTCGAGGACCGCGTCCAGCAGCGGGATGGTGGACTCGCCGCCCTCCAGCGAGAACCGCTTCTGGCCGACGTACTTCGTCTGGAGGAACGTCTCGAACGCCTCGGCCGCGTTCAGCCTGCGCAGGATGCGGAGCTGCTCCTCGCGCTCCGGCTTGGCGCGGGGCCGCTCGACGCGGTCCTGGAGCCACTTGCGCTGCTTCGGGTCCTGGATGTGCATGAACTCGATGCCGGTGGTGCGGCAGTACGACTCGCGCAGCACGCCCAGCACGTCGCGCAGCTTCATCATCGTCTTGCCGGCGAAACCGCCGACGGCGAACTCGCGCTCCAGGTCCCACAGCGTCAGACCGTGCTCGGTGACGTCGAGGTCGGGGTGCTTGCGCTGGCGGTACTCCAGCGGGTCGGTGTCGGCCATGACATGGCCGCGCACCCGGTAGGAGTGGATCAGCTCGAAGACCCGCGCCGCCTTGGTGACGTCGTCGTCGTGCGAGGCGTCGATGTCCTTGAGCCAGCGGACCGGCTCGTACGGGATCCGCAGCGACTCGAAGATCTCGTCGAAGAAGTCGTTCTCGCCCAGCAGGAGCTGGCTGAGGATGCGCAGGAACTCGCCGGAGGCGGCGCCCTGGATGACCCGGTGGTCGTACGTCGAGGTCAGCGTCATGACCTTCGAGATGCCCAGCTTGTTCAGGGTGTCCTGCGACGTGCCCTGGAACTCGGCGGGGTAGTCCATCGCGCCGACACCCAGGATGAGGCCCTGTCCGGGCATCAGGCGCGGCACGGAGTGGACCGTGCCGATGCCGCCGGGGTTGGTGAGCGAGGCGGTGACGCCGCTGAAGTCGTCCATCGTGAGCTTGTTCGTACGGGCCCGGCGGACGATGTCCTCGTACGCCTGCCAGAACTCGAAGAAGCCCAGCGTCTCGGCCTTCTTGATGCCGGCGACGACGAGCTGGCGGTCGCCGTTGGGCTTCACCAGGTCGATCGCGAGGCCGAGGTTCACATGCTCCGGCTTGACCAGGGTCGGCTTGCCGTCCTTCGTCGTGAACGAGTAGTTCATCGACGGCATGGCCTTGAGGGCCTGCACCATCGCGTACCCGATGAGGTGCGTGAAGGAGATCTTCCCGCCGCGGGCGCGCTTGAGGTGGTTGTTGATGACGATGCGGTTGTCGAAGAGCAGCTTCACCGGGACCGCGCGCACGGATGTGGCCGTGGGCAGTTCGAGCGAGAG
Source organism: Streptomyces sp. 150FB (assembly GCF_000818195.1). GTDB lineage: Bacteria > Actinomycetota > Actinomycetes > Streptomycetales > Streptomycetaceae > Streptomyces. Next base: position 6,453,863 of record NZ_JTHL01000001.1, read on the forward strand.
GTTCATGTTCTTCGCGACGGCGGCGGACGGGCCGCGCAGCGTCACGTACTCCGGGCCCTCGGCAGCGGCCTCGGCGGCCGGTGCGTTGCCGTTCTGCGCCGGACCCGTCTTCCCGGCCGGCTCGGCCGCGGGCTTCGGCGTCACGGGTACGGGAGCGGTCACGGGCTTCGCCGGCTGCGCCGGGGCCGGCGCGGTGACGACGGGCTTGGCCGGGGCCGCGGGCGCCT
>NZ_JTHL01000001.1:6454731-6460175 GCF_000818195.1 Streptomyces sp. 150FB
GGGTCTGGGCCGAGGTCGCGCTCACAGCGGCCCCCGCGGCCGCGGTGTCCGCTGGCTTGTCCGCCGTACCGGGCGTGCCCGGCTTGTAGTCGGCGAAGAAGTCCCACCAGGCACGGTCGACCGAATTGGGATCCTGGAGGTACTGCTGGTAGATCTCGTCGACGAGCCACTCGTTGGCCCCGAAGGCCGCGGCAGGGTTCTTGCCCTGCCCGTCTTCGTCGGTCGAGATACTCGTGTTACTGGGGGACTGAGACGACACGGCGTGAACCGCCCTCTTCCGCTTCACAAGGTGATGGACAGCGGGAATCAAGGCTACGCCTACCGGACCCGCAGATGGAGCCTGGTCTTGCCATCGTCGCGCACATCACATCCGACGGCGGGTTTCAGCGTATGAATTGGCGGGAAACATGCCGGGTCCGCCTCACCAGGGACTTCACAGCGCCCCGGCTACGGCAGGTAAACGGCCCGCAGCCCGCCCGTCCCCGACTCCGTACCCGGAGATCGTGCGCTTACGTACCTAACCCTCCCGACCATACGTCAACTGCGCGCCCTGGGTATTCCTGGAAGGGTGACCTGGATGCGGCAGCCGCGCGCGGATTCGGCCACTCCGATACGGCCGCCGTGCAGATCGACCGCCCAGCGCGCGATCGCGAGGCCCAGTCCCGTACCGCCGTCGCTGCCGGGACCGTGCGGCGAAGGCGCCTGGCCCCGGTTGAACCGTTCGAAGACGCGGTAGCGCTCCTGCTCGGGAATGCCGGGCCCCTCGTCCTGGACCTCCAGGTCCAGCGACTCCGGCTGGGCGCCGCGCCGCGCGCGCACGGTGACCCGGCCGTGCGGCGGGCTGTGCTTGACCGCGTTGTCGATGAGGTTGGCGACCACCTGGTGCAGCCGCTCGGCGTCCGCGTGAGCCGTCAGCTCCGGCGGCGAGACGTCGAGGTGCAGATGGACGTCCGTACGGGTGTGGTTGCCCAGGCCCCCCGGGCTTGACGACAGGCCGCGCTGCGAGGCCGCGAGATTGGCCTCCTTGAGCACCCCGGACAGATACGGCCACACCTCGAAGCGCTGCGCCTTCAGCGGTACGACGCCGTTGTCCAGCCGCGACAGGTCCAGCAGCGTCTCGGTGAGCCGGCCGAGCCGCTCCGTCTGCCGCAGCGCCGTCCGCATCGTCTCGGGGTCGGCGGCCGACACCCCGTCCACCACGTTCTCCAGCACGGCGCGCAGCGCGGCGATGGGCGTGCGCAGCTCGTGCGAGACGTTCGCGACCAGCTCCTTGCGGTGCCGGTCCACGGCCTCCAGATCGTCGGCCATCCGGTTGATGGTGGACGCCAGGTCGCCCAGCTCGTCCCTGCGGTCGGCGCCGCTCACCCTTCGCGTGTAGTCGCCGTGTGAGATGCCCTTGGCGACGGTGTTCATCTCGTCCAGCGGCGCGGTCAGGCCGTGCGCCACGAACTGGGTGATCAGCAGCGTCGCTATCACCGAGAAGACCGTGATGAAGCGCAGCTCGGTCTCCGTACGGAGGGCCACCATCAGCAGCCCGGTCGTGATGAAGACGGAGACGACCACGAGCGTGCCCAGCTTCGCCTTGACGGAGAAGGGCCGCAGACCGCTCCCGCCGCCGGGCAGACCTGGCAGCGCGGCGGGTGGCAGCGGCCGGGTCCGGGGCCGGGTCGTGGGTCGGAGCCTGGTCCTGGTCCGCCGTGGCCGGGGCCGGATCATGGCGCCGGTGTCTCCAGCGCGTAGCCGACGCCGTGCACGGTACGGATCCGCTCCGCGCCGATCTTCCGGCGCAGGGCCTTGATGTGGCTGTCGACCGTACGGGTGCCCGAGGCGTCCGCCCAGTCCCACACCTCGGCGAGCAACTGCTCGCGGGAGAGCACGGCGCGCGGCGTGTTCGCCAGGCACACCAGCAGGTCGAACTCGGTCGGCGTGAGGTGCACGTCCTCGCCGCGCACCCGCACCCGGCGCTGCGCGTGGTCGATCTCCAGCTCGCCGAGGCGCAGGATGCCGCTGCGCGGCGTCACGGCGGCCAGCGCGGCGCGCTCCACCCGGCGCAGCAGCACGTGCACCCGGGCCGCCAGCTCCCGCATGGAGAACGGCTTGGTCATGTAGTCGTCGGCGCCGACCCCGAGGCCCACCAGCATGTCGGTCTCGTCGTCGCGGGCCGTCAGCATCAGCACCGGTACGGGGCGGGTCGCCTGGACGCGGCGGCACACCTCCAGGCCGTCGAAGCCGGGCAGCATCACGTCGAGGACCATCACGTCCGGCTGCCAGGCCTCGGCCGCGTCGACGGCGGCGGGGCCGTCCACCGCGGTCTGGACGAGGAAGCCCTCGGCCCGCAGTCTGGCCGCGATGGCGTCCACTATCGTCGCGTCGTCCTCCACGACCAGGACCCGGCGCTGGGCGCCGGGCGTGGCCGCGCCTCCGTTGTGGCTGGTGTTCGTCTGCTCCATCGCCCCGCCCCTGTTGCGCGTTCCGCGGTCCGTGTTCGTCCCCGGGTCGTGCCCGGGCTGTTCCGGGGTTGCCCCTGGGTGTGCGATCCACATTCGCACCCGACGTGTGGATCTCGTGTGTCGGGGAGCAGCGTAGAGGCAGCGGAGGCCTCCCGGCTACGCAGTGCGAGCAGCGAGATGGACCACGTCGGGCGCTCCCCGGGCAACCTGGATCTCTTCCACCCTTACCCCGGTGAAACCGGCATTCCGCAACGCATCACCGAAGGTCGGGGAGGGTTGAGCCGACCATACGGCGAGTACGCCGCCGGGGTTCAACCGGGCATGGCAGTCGGCGAGTCCACCCTGTGTATACAATGTTTCGTTGCTTTCAGTGACGGTCCAGCCGGGTCCGTTGTCGATGTCCAGGCAGAGCGCGTCGTACGTGTCGGCGCTGTTCCGCACATAATCCACCAGGTCGGTGTGAAGGATCACAGTGCGCGGATCGGCGAGAGCGGCGCCCGAGATCCGGGCGAGCGGACCCTCGTGGTGCCAGTCGATGACGGCGTCCTCCCGTTCGACGACGACGATCCGCCCCCAGCGCGGATCGGCGGCGGCGTGCGCGAGGGAGAAACCGACACCGAGCCCGCCGATCAGGACGGACGGATGGCTCTCACGGCGCTCGGCGGGCAGTGCGCCGAACGCCGCGTCGACGAGCAGACGCTCGGAGCGGCCGTCCGAAGTGTCCATCAGGAAGCAGCCATTGGCGATGATCTCGTGGATGGACCCCTGCTCCCCGAGCGGATCGATGCGCCGGCGCAGCACGATCTCGCCGTACGGCCCCTCTCTGCGGTCGAGGACGAGAGGACTGGCGTAGGGCCCGCTGTCGGGCGCGCTGTCGGGCACGGTGGGGTTCTCCTGGTCCGATGGGCGGACGGCTGCTTGCGCGACCATCCTGGCGGGCGCCACCATCCTGGCGGGAGAGGGAGTCCGCGGACAATTCGGTCGGGACAATTCGTATGCCCAGCCCTCCGGCCGCGACACCCGCGGACCCCCGCTGGAGCCTTAACGTGCTTCCGGCCGGGAGCCGCGCCACGCGTACAGCGCGGCGCCGCAGACGAAGGCGATACCCGCCGTCCACCAAGCTCCCTGCTCGGGCCCCGGCTGCATCGGCCAGGCCCAGAGCGCGGCCGTACCCCCGTGGGTGCGGGGCGCCGAGAGATAGACCCCGCTCAGGTAGACGATCGTCGGCAGCCAGCTCAGCCGCGCTCCGAGCAGGGCGGCCGACGCCGCGGCGACGCCGGTGGCGCCGAGGACATTGCGCACCATCGCCGCCGCGCCGAAGACCCAGGGCTCGCCGGGTACGGCGAGCGTGAGCAGCGCGGCGGCGAGGCCGGTGAGGAGAAGCAGGAGCGTGAGCCGCCTCGGCCACCAGGGGCGTACAGCCGTACGGTCCAGTTCGTCGCTGTCGCTGTGGAGCGCCGTGCCGACGGCGGCCGAGGCGAGCAGCGGGGCGAGGGTGACGACCGGGATGCGCGCGGTGTCGCCGAACCGGTGCGCCGACTGGAGCGCGTACGCGGCCCAGGCCGCGACCAGAGCCGTACCCGCGAGCGCGGCCAGGGTGCGGGGGACGGCGCGTGCGCGGGCGTGCAGGGTGAGGGCGAGCCGACGCGGGGCCGGTGCGCGCGGGGCGGCGGTTTCGCCCGGGGCGGGTGGTCGGGGGCCGGTCACGGGGCGGGCACCTTCTCCGGGTCGCATGTGCCCGCGGCCAGATAGCGGGCGAGGTAAGCGCGGGCCTCGGCCGGGCTCTTCGCCTTCAGTCGCGCGAGTTCCCTGTAGGAGGATTTCCCGGGGAGATGGGGGGACACCGGGTTCGGAGCCAGCCACTGCGACACGGCCTGGTTGATGTCGATCGACCGTGCCACGATCGCGTCGGACGGTCCGGCGCCGCCGTGTTCGGTCTTCTTCCCGCAGTTCAGGACGCGGAGGTTCCTGAGCGAGGAGAACGCGTAGCTGACCGGATCGAGCAAGTCGCCGTGCGCCACCCCGTAATCCAGGTCCATCAGGGCCGCGTCGTGCGGACCCTTGCGGGACGGTCCTTCGATCCAGCGGGTCGGGGCGCCGGGCACCCCGCGCAGCTTCGCGTTCGTCCCGGCGAGCGCCTTCGACACCTGCGGAAGCAGCTTTCCGTGGACGGCGGCCACACACACCTGCGGGGAGCCGTGGTCGCAGACCGGCCGGGCCGCCGCCGGGTTGTCCCGCCAGACCTCGTCGCCGGTACGCGCGACCGGTACGGCGGCGGCGACGGCCAGCGCGAGGGGGACGAGCAGGATGAGGCGGTGGCGCGCCGCGTATGCGAGGAGCACGGCGGCGGCCAGGCCGCCGGTCCACAGGGCGCTCGCAGGACCGAACCACCACACCGGCCGCTCCCAGGAACTGGAGTGCTGAATGGCGGGGTCCAGCCATCGGAGACCGCTGTCGTGGGCGCCGTAGCTCGGAATGCCCAGCACGACGTACGTCACGACAGCCAGCAGCGGCGCGGTGAGTCGCCAGGGAATCAGCCGTCCGACGACAAAGCCGACGACGCCCAGCGCGGCGACGGCCACGGCGTCCGCCGCGGTCAGCGTCCAGAAGGGGTGGCCGGAACTCGCGTACGGCCAGGTGGTGACCAGGCATCCGGCCGCTGCGACGGCGTATCCGGCGGCCGGCCAGAGCGCGGCGGGCGCGGCGGTGACGAGCGCCTGGCGCAGCGGGGGACGCGCGAGGGTGGCGCGCAGTTCGGCGGTGCCGCGCCTGCGCTCCCGGCCGCCCTGCCAGCACCCGGCGGCGATGGACAGCGGGCCGCCGAGCAACAGGCCGGTGACCCGTAGGACGTCGGTGGTCTCGGCCCAGCGCCCTTGCCACTGGGGGGCCTTGGTGTACATGGTGACGCCGACGAGGATCGCGAGCGCGGCGCCGGCCCAGGGGCCGGCTCCGCGCCGGAGTTCGGTCCGCAGGACCCCGGGGGAGCGGCGGCGG
>NZ_JTHL01000001.1:6460228-6461650 GCF_000818195.1 Streptomyces sp. 150FB
ACCGTGGCGGTGATGGGGGCGGCGGCCGGGGCGGTCATCGGGCCGCCTCCGTGTCGCTGCCCGTACCGGCGCGGTGAGTGCCGCTGTGGGCACCGCGGTGGGCGCGCAGCGCGCTGGTGTAGCCGCGTTCGATCGGGTTGCCGTCGCGCTCGTCCGCTCCGGCGTCGGCCGGTGTCCGCTCACCGAGGGCCGTCAGGTCGGCGGTGGTGCCCCGGAACGCGAGCCGGCCCGCTGCCAGCAGCGTCACACGCGAGCAGGCGGCTGCGACGTCCTCGACGAGGTGGGTCGAGACGATGACGGTGGAAGCGGTGCCCAATTCGCGGAGCAGTGCTCTGAATTCGACGCGCTGCTCCGGATCGAGACCGGCGGTCGGCTCGTCGAGCAGCAGTATCTCCGGTTCGTTGACGATGGCCTGGGCGATACCGACGCGGCGCACCATGCCACCCGACAGGGTCTTCACCTTCGCGTCGATGCGGTCACCGAGGCCGACGCGCCCGACAGCGCGCTCCACCGCCTCCGGCACCCCCGCCGCCGGCATCTCCTTGAGCCAGGCCACGTACGAGACGAACTCCCGCACGGTGAAGCCCGGGTAGTAGCCGAACTCCTGCGGCAGATAGCCCAGTCGCCGCCGTACGGCGGAGCGCGCCCGCTGTCCGGACACGTCCTGTCCCAGCATCTCCACCCGCCCGCCGCCCGGCGCCGCGACGGTCGCCAGTACCCGGATCAGAGAGGTCTTGCCCGCGCCGTTCGGCCCGAGCAGCCCGTGCACGCCGGTGCCGAAGTCCAGGTCGACGGAGTCGAGGGCGAGCGTCCTGCGGTGCCGGACGGTGAGCCCGCGTACCGCCACTCGCGCCCCGCCGGCCCTGTCCGCCCTGTCCGCTCCGTCCTGCCGGTGCGCTGCCGTTCCGTGTCGCGCGGTGTCGGTCATGGGTGTTCCAGACGGTTGAGGGTCGGAAGGTCGAAGGAAGCGCGCCGCAGCACGAGCAGCCCGGCGCAGAGCACCCCGGTCAGCGCCCAGCAGCTCTGCGCTGCCGGTCCCGAGAAGGTGTGCGCCAGGTGGCCGGAGAGTGTGGCCGTGGAGAGCGGCCCCTGCCCCAGGGCCGGTCCTGCCCCCGGTACGGCCACGCTCAGCAGCCAGCCGGCACCGAGCACGGCAGTGCTCGTACGGCAGCCGACGTACGAACCGAGCGCCAGCGCCGCCAGGGTCAGCACGACCCCCGGCAGCAGCCAGGCCGCCGCCCCCGGCGCGCCTCCCGATGCGGGCAGCAGCGCACCGGCGACGGTCAGCAGCGGCAGACTCACCATCAGGACGGCCAGCGTGCGCGTCAGCAGCAGCCGCAGCCCGCCTCCCGGGGTCGAGGCGATGATCTCGTACAGCGGGTCGGCGTACGGCCCGTACGACACGGCGACGCCCGCCAGCGG
>NZ_JTHL01000001.1:6461744-6482341 GCF_000818195.1 Streptomyces sp. 150FB
CGAACCCGGCGCCGTACCCGAGGGCGAGCGCCCCGGCCGCGACCACCACCAGCGCCACCAGCCAGGAGCCGCGCAGCGCGGGACCCGCCGACCAGAGGGCGCGGGCCAAGAATCCGATCCGGGGCTTCGGGGCGGCCTTCGGGGCGGGTCGCGCGACGGCTTGCGCGACGGGTTGCGCGACATGTTTCGGGGTGGCCGCCAGCACGGCCGTCCGGATGTCGGCCAGTACGGGTCCGGCGGCGCCCCTCCGTACCGCCGCCGACACCCGTACCGCGCACGACCCGCACGACTCGACGTGCTTCTCCAGCGACCAGGCGTCGGGTTCGGGGGCCGCGTTCGACGCGTACCGCTGCGCGAGGTCCTCACTCACATGCCACGGCGTCATGCTGTGCCTCCCAGCGAAGCGATCCGGCCGAGTTCCACCCGTAGCTCCCTGCGGGCGCGCATCGCCCGGGTTTTGACAGTGCCTTCCGGGATGCCGAGTACCTGCGCGGTCTCACGGGTGGTCAGCCCGTCCACGACCGTGGCACGCAGTACCTCGCGCAACTCCGGGGAGATCCGGTCGAGGGCGGCACCCACGTCCCCGAACTCCAGCCCCGCCAGGACACGTTCCTCGGCCGACGGCTCGGGGGCCGGCTGCTCCTCGTACCCCGCACCGACCCGCTCCGCGCGTGACCGGGTCCGCAGCGCGTCGACCAGCCGCCGCGCGGCTATCACCCACAGCCAGCCGCCCGCCTCCCCGCCGCGGTGCGCCGACGCCGAGCGCCACACGGCCACAAACGTGTCCTGGAGGACCTCGGCCACGGTCTCGGGGTCGGCGCACCGCCTGGTCAGCCGCGCGTGCAGCCAGCCCGCGTGCCGGTCGTAGAGGGCGGCCAGCGCCTCGGCGTCGCCCCTTGCGACGGCGCGCAGCAGCGCGGCGTCGTCCCGTTGTGCCCACGAGGGGCGGAACAGTCTCACGAACTGTCTATCGCCCGCGGGGGCGGGCCCGGTTCACGCCGAGGGCAGGTTCATACGCTCGTGGGGCCCGGGTGTCCGTAGCGCACCAGTACGTGCCACAACTGCTTGACGTACTGGAGCACTTCGTCCCGCGTCCCCCAGTCCGCCCACGCCTCCGGCTCCCGTACGGCCGAGGCTGCGGCGTGTCCGAGGACCTCGGCGTCGAGCATGCCGGTGGGCGCGTACGAGGAGCAGATCCGCGCGGCCAGCGGCACCATCACGGGCCCCCGGAACTCCGCGTCGACCTCCTCGGGGGCCAGCACGAAACCGGCGTGCCACTCGACCTCGATCCCGCAGCGCCGGGCGAGCGCGGTCAGCAGCCGTCCGGTCTCCGTGTCGCGGAACGACGGGTCGAGGACGAGCGCCTCGGCGTCGGCCGCGAGGTCGATGTCGCCGTGGACCTGCGCCTCGACGAACTCGTCCAGCTTCCGGCCGTTGAGATGGCCGGGGACCGCGCCGGGGGCCGCGTACGGGAGCTGCCCGACGATGTCGGCGGCGCACGGGTCCTCCTCCAGCAGCCCGGCCAGTACGCAGGCGAACGCGTCGATCGTGCCCACGTCGGCGGGGCCCTCCTGGCTGCCGCCGTGGCAGAACGTCGACCGGTGGCTGACCTCGGGGCGCAGCCGGACATGGCAGGAACCGAAGCGCGGGGAGGCGCCGTCGGGGTGGGCGTACACGTTCAGGGCGCCGTACTTGGGCCGGTCCGAGGCCCGTACGCCGTCGGCGTGGTACGCGCCGCCGAAGAGCGCCAGCTCCCAGTCGTCCCTGAGGCCGCCGGGGACGGCGGTACGGCTGCCGTTGGACAGCCCCGTCTCGTACTGGCTGCGGTAACGCCCGTCCAGCGACAGGGACTCGGCCACGGTCAGGCCGTCGGCGAGGAGCCGGTCGGGGTGGAAGTTGAGGGTGATGCGCGCGTGGTCGCCGACCAGGGACACGAGCGCGTCGGCGGCCTCCCGTCCGGCCCGCTCGCCGATGCCGCGCTCGTGTCGCTGGTCGGCGGCCTTACGGGTGCTCGCACCGATCCGGGCGACGGCGTCCTCGTACCCAGCGGCTCCCCGGGCGCGCAGATGGCACAGGGCGGCGTGCTGGGCCGTGGTGAGGGCGGTCCGGAGGCTGTTCATCGGTGGAGTATCGGGGGGCGCGCTCGCGGGCGGCAACCCCGTTTCGGCGGCGGGTCGCAGCGGCGGGTCGCAACCGGGGGAGGGAGCCGCGTACGGGCGTCAGCCGCGCGGCCGTAGCCCGTCGAGCGTCACCGCCAGGGTGCGCGCCCGGACCGAAGGGCCGTCGCCCGCGAACTGGGCAGCCCTCGACGCGCCGACGAGCAGCGCCTGAAGCTCCAGCACGCCGATGTCGTCCCGGACCGCGCCCGCGCGCTGGGCCCCGGCGAGCAGTTCCCCGAGCGCCTCCCGCACCTCCTGTCCCACGGCGGAACCGGCGACCCGGACGTTCACGCCCGCCTCCTCCAACGCCTCGGCCAGCGCGTTCTTGGCCGACGACTCGCTCACGGCGAGGGAGAAGAAGCCGAAGAGAGCCTCGCCGGGATCGCCGGTGGCGACCAGGGCGCGCGCCTGCTCGGCCACCATCGCCAGCCGCCGTACGAAGACCGCTTCGAGCAGGTCCTCCTTGGCGGGGAAGTGCCGGAAGAGCGTACCGATACCGACTCCGGCGGCCCGCGCGATCTCCTCGGTGGAGACGTCGGTGCCCTTGCTCGCGAACACCTCGTCGGCGACCTGGAGCAGCCGCTCCCGGTTACGGAGGGCGTCGGCGCGCAGCGGCTTCCTGGCCGGGGAGGTCATGGGCGGCCGCCGTCCGGCACCTGGACAAGCGGAGTGGTCAGTCCGTATCGTCTAATCGGAGTCACGACTCCGATTCTATGCCTCCAGGGGGACCCTCATGTCCGAAACAACCTCACCCTCACCCTCACCCTCACCCTCACCTACTGCCACTCCCGCACCAGCGCTCACGCCGCGTGAAGTGTTCGAGACGCTGCTGAGCGGCATCACGGCGGGCGAGTGGGAACGCCTCGCGAGCCTCTACGCCGAGGACGCCGTGGTCGACATCCCCTTCGCGCTCCCCGCCCCGGTCCGCCTCCGGGGCCGCGCGGAGATCGCCGCACACTTCGACGCCGCCCTGGGCGGCCCGATCTCCTTCTCCGCGCACGACATCGTGGTGCACGAGACCACCGACCCCAAGGTGATCGTCGCCGAGTGGAACTACCGGGGCCGGGTCACGGCCACCGGAAGTGCCGTGGACGTGGCGAACATCCAGCGGCTCAGGGTGCGCGACGGCCTGATCGTCTCCACCCGCGACTTCCACAACCACGCGGCCCTGGCGGCGTCCGCCGCGTAGGTCCGCCGCGTAGTCCGCAGGACAGGGACTGAGGCCGCGCGGTGCCCGTGCCGTGCGGCGTACACGTCTCGGCGGCGTACACGTCTCAGCCGAGACCGCCGTTGCTCATCAGGAGCTGGCCGTTGATCCACTGACCCTCCGGGGAGCACAGGAAATCCACGAGGTGCGCGGTGTCCTGCGGTGTGCCGAGACGGCCGAGGGGGGTGCCGCGCAGGCAGGTCGCCCGTACCTCCTCGGACATCCATCCGGTGTCGACCGGGCCGGGGTTGACGGCGTTGGCCGTCATGCCGAGGTGGGCGAGTTCGCGGGCGGCGGCGAGGGTGATGCGGTCCATGGCGCCCTTGCTCGCGCCGTAGGGCATGTTGCCTACCGTGTGATCGCTGGTGAGGCTGATGATCCGGCCGGTTCCCGGGGCCGCTGCGAAGCGGCGTCCGTGTTCGCGGATCAGCAGCCAGGTGGCCCGCGCGTTGATGGTGAAGTGCCGGTCGAAGCTCTCGACGGTGGTGTCGAGCAGGCCGGAGTCGACCGACTCGCAGTGGCACATCACCAGAGCCGTGACGCCGCCCAGCTTCTGTTCGACCTCGTCGAAGATCCGCGCCGGAGCATCGGGGTCGGCGAGGTCCGCCTCGATCGCCGTGGTGGCCGCACCGCGCTCGACAAGGGTGCGAGTGATCGCCTCGGTCGCCCCGGGCTCGCTGCCCCAGGACATGCGTTCGTCGTAGGGCGTCCAGTGGGTGAAGGCGATGTCCCAGCCCGATGCCGCCAGCCGGCGGGCGATTCCGGCGCCGATGCCGACGGTGCGGCCCACGCCGGTGATCAGCGCGAGCGGGCGGGTGGAAGACGGGCGGACGGAGGACGGGCGGGCGGAGGAAGAGGCACGGTCGGGGTCGGGCGGGCCTTGACCGGGAGGTGTCGTCACGACCCGGGATCGTCCATGACCGGCGCCGGTACGGCAAGCGCTTTTACGCGGACGGCGGTGGCGTCGACGCCACGATCCGGGACCGCGGCCCGGGACCGCGGCGAAGCCCCGCCGGGCCGGAGTCCGGCCGTCCGGCACGGCCCGCAATCGCCTTTCGCGGCGAGCCGCCGAGGGCTAGTGTTCGGGGCCCGCGAGTGATCCACGAGGAGCGAAGACATGGTCGGTCGTCCGAGCGCGCGTTGACGTTGTAGGCCGTGATCGGCCTGTCATCGCGTGCTGCCTCGATGGTGCGGCACAGCGAGCCTTCCCCTGCCTGAACCGCCGGCGCACTTTCCGTGTGCCCGGTGGCGGGCCTCGTTGTCGGCAATCCGAGGGATCCCCGTGCCGTCCGCATCCTCGTCCCCATCCGCATCCGAATCCTCGTCCTCTTCCTCCGCCGAATCCGATTCCGGTCGCCCTGCTCCGTCGAGTCCGTCGAGTCCGTCGAGCCTCTGGCGGGACGGCGACTTCCGCAGGCTCTGGGTGGGCCAGACAGCCTCCCAACTCGGCGAACAGGCAAGCCTGGTGGTTCTGCCGCTCTTCGCCGTCCTGACGCTCAACGCCGGCCCCGGCGAGTTGGGCGTCCTGCGCGCGGTGGGGCAGGCGCCGATCCTGCTGCTCTCGCTCTTCGTCGGCGCGTGGGTGGACAGGTGGCGCACCCGTACGGTGATGGTGCTGACGGACGTCGGCCGGGCCCTGACACTGGGCGCCGCCGCCGTGGCGGGCCTCCTCGGCCGGCTCGGCCTGCCCGAGCTGTTCGTGGTCGCCCTCGTCGTCGGGGCGCTGTCGGTGTTCTTCGACGTGGCCTATCAGGCGTCTCTCGTACGGCTGGTGAGACGCGATCAGTTGGTACGGGGCAACAGCGCGCTCGAAGGCAGCCGGTCGGCCGCCCAGATCGGCGGCCCCGCCCTCGGCGGCGCGTTGGTGTCCCTGCTGTCGGCGCCGGTCGCTGCCGCCTCCGGCGCGCTGTTCTTCGTACTGTCGGTCCTGTCCGTACGACGGATCCGCCGGCCCGAATCGATCCCGGAGCGCTCGGAGCGTCCCGTTCGGGTATGGCGGCGGATCCATGAGGGCCTTCGTTTCGTCGTCGGCGACACCGCGCTGCGGACCGTGTGTCTGGCCTCGGCCGCCTTCCAGTTCTCCTTCGCGGCCGTGATGACCGTCTATCTGCTCTTCCTGCCGCGAGAACTGCACCTGTCGGGCGCCGCCGTCGGCCTGGCGCTCGCGGCGACGGGACCGGGCGCGCTTCTGGGCTCGATGCTCGCAGCCCGGCTGCCGAGCCGGTTCGGTTACGGCGCGGTGCTCGTCTGTGCGGCGGCACTCGGCGACGGCGCGTTCCTGTGCGTGCCCGCCCTGCACGGCTCCTCCGCCGTGACGGTTCCCGCGCTCCTCGCGGTCAGCTTCGTGTTCGGGGCCGGCGGCCAGCTCGTGAACGTCACGGTCATGGCCGTCCGGCAGGCCGTCACCCCGGACGGGATGCAGGGCCGCGCGGCCGCGACGATCACGTTCGTCGGCATGGGGCTGACCCCGCTCGGCTCGCTGCTCGGCGGATTCCTCGCGCAGGAGTGGGGGCTCCGCACCAGCCTCCTGGTGACGGCCGCGGGCATGGTGCTGTCCCCCGTACTGATGGCGCTGTCCCCACTCGCCCGGCTGGGACGGGATCTCCCGGGTTCCGGACCGTTGAAGACCTGATTCCCGGACCGTTGGTGGCCTGACTGTGCCGGACCGTTGATGGCCTGGCTCCGGACTATTGGTGACCTACCGGAATTATCAGCCGCGCCTCAACGCTGCACTCCTCACGATTCGACGCGGCAGGCCGCTCCGTCCCTGATCGCTCAGGGCGAACGCCGCCAGGGGAACATCCGGGGGCTCACATGCATTGAGTCGGTATAGCTCAACTTGACTGCCGAAGGGGAGATCATGGCCACCATGTCCACACCGCTCACGCTTCCCGTGCTGCCGCTCGACGACGAGGTCGTGCTGCCTGGCATGGTCGTGCCTCTGGACCTGTCCGACGCCGAGGTCCGCGCCGCTGTGGAGGCCGCTCAGGCGGCCGCCGGTGCGGCCGGGAGCGGGGCCGGAAAGCCCAAGGTGCTGCTCGTGCCGCGCATCGACGGGGCCTACGCCGCCAACGGCGTGCTCGGGACCGTCGAGCAGGTCGGCAGGCTCTCCGACGGAGACCCCGGCGCGCTGATCCGCGGCCGTAGCCGCGTACAGATCGGCGCGGGTACGAGCGGCCCCGGCGCCGCTCTCTGGGTCGAAGGCATTCCTGTCGACGAGATCACTCCCGACCCGCTGCCCGGTTCGGTGACCGACCTGATCAAGGAATACAAGGCGCTCGCCACCGACTGGCTGAAGAAGCGCGGTGCCTGGCAGGTCGTCGACCGCGTGCAGCAGATCGACGACGTGTCGCAGCTCGCCGACAACGCGGGCTACTCACCGTTCCTCTCCACCGCCCAGAAGGTCGAGCTGCTGGACACCACCGACCCGGTGGCCCGTCTGAAGCTCGCCACCGACCAGCTCAGGGAACACCTCGCCGAGCAGGACGTCGCCGAGTCCATCGCCAAGGACGTCCAGGAAGGCGTCGACAAGCAGCAGCGTGAGTTCCTGCTGCGGCGCCAGCTCGAAGCCGTACGCAGGGAACTGCGCGACATCAACGGCGAGGGCGACGAGGACGAGTCCGACGACTACCGGACGCGCGTCGAGGCCGCCGACCTCCCGGAGAAGGTGCGGGAAGCCGCGCTCAAGGAGGTCGAGAAGCTGGAGCGCGCCTCCGACCAGAGCCCCGAGGGCTCCTGGATCCGGACCTGGCTCGACACCGTCCTCGAACTTCCGTGGAGCGAGCGCACACAGGACTCGTACGACATCAAGGGCGCCCAGTCCGTCCTCGACGCCGAGCACGCGGGCCTGGAGGACGTGAAGGAACGCATCACCGAATACCTGGCCGTACGCAAGCGCCGCGCCGATCGCGGCCTCGGTGTGGTCGGCGGCCGCCGCGGCGGCGCCGTCCTCGCCCTGGTGGGCCCTCCCGGCGTCGGCAAGACCTCGCTGGGCGAGTCCGTCGCGCACGCGATGGGACGCAAGTTCGTCCGCGTCGCGCTCGGCGGCGTACGGGACGAGGCGGAGATCCGCGGACACCGGCGTACGTACGTCGGCGCCCTGCCGGGCCGTATCGTGCGGGCGATCAAGGAAGCCGGTTCGATGAACCCGGTCGTCCTGCTCGACGAGATCGACAAGGTCGGCTCCGACTTCCGGGGCGACCCGGCGGCCGCGCTGCTCGAAGTCCTGGACCCGGCACAGAACCACACGTTCCGTGACCACTACCTGGAGGTCGAACTCGACCTCTCCGACGTGGTGTTCCTCGCCACGGCGAACGTCCTCGAAGCCATCCCCGAGGCGCTGCTCGACCGTATGGAACTGGTGCGCCTCGACGGCTACACCGAGGACGAGAAGATCGTCATCGCCCGCGACCACCTGCTCCCCAGGCAGTTGGAGCGCGCGGGACTGGAGCCCGGCGAAGTCACCATCCAGGACGAGGCACTGCGCCGCCTGGCGGGCGAGTACACCCGTGAGGCGGGCGTACGAAACCTGGAGCGCGAGATCGCCAGGCTGCTTCGCAAGGTCGCTGCCGAGCACGAACTCGGCGGACGTGAACTGCCGTTCACGCTCGGCGCCGACAACCTGCGCGGCCTGATCGGCCGGCCGCACCACGTCCCCGAGTCCGCACAGGACCCGGCGGAGCGCCGCACGGCGGTGCCGGGCGTGGCGACGGGCCTCGCGGTCACCGGAGCGGGCGGCGACGTCCTCTTCGTGGAGGCGTCGCTAGCCGACCCGGAGACGGGCGGCTCGGGCCTGACCCTCACCGGTCAGCTCGGCGACGTCATGAAGGAGTCGGCGCAGATCGCACTCTCCTTCCTCCGCTCGCGCGGCGCCGAACTGGAGCTGCCGGTGGCCGACCTCAAGGAACGTGGAGTCCACATCCACTTCCCGGCGGGCGCGGTCCCGAAGGACGGCCCGAGCGCCGGTATCACGATGACGACGGCGCTGGCCTCGCTGCTGAGCGGACGCCAGGTCCGTACGGATGTCGCCATGACCGGCGAGGTCTCGCTGACCGGGCGTGTGCTGCCCATCGGCGGCCTGAAGCAGAAGCTGCTGGCCGCGCACCGGGCGGGCATCACCACAGTGGTGATCCCGAAGCGCAACGAGGCGGATCTGGACGACGTCCCGTCGGAGATCCTGGACAAGCTGGAGGTCCACCCGGTGACGGATGTCCGCCAGGTCCTGGAGATCGCCCTGTCCCCGGCGGACGTCCTGGTCAAGGCAGCGGCCTGACGCCTCCGACCCGCGCCTGACGCCCGAAGCGAGCGGCCGTATCCGGAACGAAGGTTCCGGATACGGCCGCTTCGCCGCGCGCCTGGCTGCCGTACGCCCGCCGCGCCCGGGGCTGTCATCCGATGCTGATCTCGTAGCGCAGCCGTTGGAGGCGGGCCGGCATGGTCATCAGATCGACCTGGATCGGCCGGTCCTCGGCGTCGAACGTGACGCGTGTCAGGCACAGCACCGGCTCGTCCGGCTCGGTACGCAGGGCCGCCCGCTCCTCGTCGCCGGGCATACGCGCGATCACGTCCTCTCGGACCCGTACCCCCACGTACCCCAGCTCGGCGAGCAGCGTCACAGCGCCGCCCCGGATCTTCGCCGTCGCCCCGAGAGGTGTGCCCAGCGCGATGGCCGCCGGGTAGTAGGTGTCCGTCAACTCGCAGGCCACATCGTCGAGATACATCATCCGCCGACGGACGACCACGGCGTCTCCCGCGCCGACCCCCAGCAGTTCCGCGACCTCGGCCGGCGCCGGGACCTCCCCGGCGGAGACGATGCGCTGACTGCCGCGCCGCCCGCGCGCTGCCGGCTCGGCGCCCCATGCGTCGGGCTGCCCCTTGTCCCGCGGTGTCAGGTACGGCATCGAGGTGCTGACCCACTGGCTGGCGCTCACGACGGCCTCCTGCGCCGGCGGTGGAATGACTCGGCGAGTGACTCGGCCCCGCTGCCTCACACCGTAGGCGAGTCACTCGCGCGGCCTCTGCTGTAGCGACGCGCGGAGGCGGAGGACGAGAACGCCGCTCCGCCTCCGCCTCCGCGCGCCGCGAGGCCCTCCGCGCGCCGCGAGGCCCTCCGCGCGGCGGCCGTCAGCCGTTCGCCAGTGCCACCACCCTGTCCAGCGCGCCGTTGAACCTGTTGTGGTCGCCCACCGTCGCGCCCGTCGAGGTGTACTGCCAGATCGTCTGCACGCCCCAGCCCGCCGGGAGCGCGCCGACCGTCGAGCTGTAGCGCGCGATCCACAGCGGGTTCGTCGCGCCGAAGCCCGCGTAGTTGGCGGTGCAGTCGGTCCACCAGCTCGTGGCCGTGTAGATCACGGCGTCACGGCCGGTCCGGGACTTGTACGTGTTCAGGAAGTCACGGATCCAGGTCACCATCTGCGCGTCCGTCTTGCCGTAGCAGGCGTCGCCGTACGGGTTCCACTCGATGTCCAGCACACCCGGCAGCGTCCTGCCGTCGCGCGACCAGGCCCCGCCGTTGTCCGCGAAGTAGTTCGCCTGGGCGGCGCCCGTCGAGTTGTCGGGGAGCCCGAAGTGGTACGCGCCGCGCACCATGCCCACGCCGTACGAGCCGTTGTACT
Organism: Streptomyces sp. 150FB; assembly: GCF_000818195.1. GTDB lineage: Bacteria > Actinomycetota > Actinomycetes > Streptomycetales > Streptomycetaceae > Streptomyces. Next base: position 6,471,725 of record NZ_JTHL01000001.1, read on the forward strand.
GCTGCGCGAAGGAGGGGTTCTTGTAGGAGGTGCCCTCCGTGGCCTTCGTGTAGGCCCACTTCACGCCGCTGCTCCACAGCGCGGCCCAGTTGACACTGCCCTGGTAGCTGGCGACGTCCACACCCTCGGTCTGGGTGGCGAGGGCGGAACGGCTGTCCTTGGGCAGCGCGCCCTGGCCGTCGTGTGCCACGACGCCCATCCCCATGTAGGCGGTGCCCCGCGCCGGTGGGGCGGCGGGGGCGGCGGGTGCGGTGGCTGCCGCGTCGGACGTGTCGGACGCGTTCGCCGCGCCCGGCAGGGTGAAGAGGAGCGCGAGCGTGGCGGTGAGTGCGGCGGCTGCGGCGAAGAGCGAACGGCCGGTTGTGCCGGATCTGTGCGCGGGCATGTTCGTGCCTCCGAAGATCTCGGTGGGGGGATCTCATGACCTTGCGACTTGTCGTGCTACTGACAAGTGGCAGTGACGCTACGCACGTAGACCCGCATGATGGAAGGGACCCGGGCTTCCGCCGTTGGACTACACCTGCGAAATAATGGTGGAGCTGCGGTAATGGCCGCCGGTGAAAGAAACTTTCAGGATCGGGAAAGCGCGCGATGGGTGCTGACGTGCACGGGAGCGGTACGGCAAATGAACCGGGCCCCACTTGCGGGAGCGGTGTCGGAAGTGGTGTGGACCACGAATTCCTCGCCCTGGAGAGGGAACTGGCCGTCTTCCTGCGCCGCGCCAGAGCCAATTCCGGTGAAATGGCCCGCGAGGTCCACCCGGAGCTGGAACCGGCCGCCTACGGGCTGCTCGTACGGCTGGAGGAGACCTCCTGCCAGCGGGCCACCGAGCTGTCCGGCTACTTCGGGGTCGGGAAGGCGACGATGAGCCGCCAGCTCCGCGCCCTGGAGGAGCTGGGCCTCGTCACCCGCGAGCCCGACCCCGCCGACGGGCGCGCCTCCCTGGTGCGGCTGACCGACGAGGGCCTCGCCCGCTTCCAGCGGGTACGGGACGCGCGCCGCGAGCTGTACGTGCAGAAGCTGGCCGACTGGGACCGCGGCGAGGTCTCCGAGCTGGCCCGGCTGCTGCACCACCTGAACGCCCGCGCCGAGATGTGACGGTCGCCGATGGCCCCGGCGGCGGGGTCGGGGTGCGGGCGCGCCGCCGTACGTCACGGCTGCACGTCACGGCTGCGCCGCGTACAGCTTTACGTGCCTCACAGCTCCACGTACGTCGCCGTCGCGTCGTCCCGCGTCTTGCCCCGGCGGAACGCCACGCCGTCCGGGTCGGCCGACTCCGCCGCCCGTACCCGGTCGATCAGCTCCTGCGGGCCGTGCTCGCGTACGAGCGCCAGGCAGTCCGCCCAGCCGCCCTCCCGGAACACCTCCACCCACCGGGCGGCGCCGTCCGTGAGCGCCAGCGCCGCGCGCACGTCGGACGCGGGCGTACGCCCCGTGACCGCCTTCGCCGCGACCTCCGGGTCCGCGGCGGCGGTGAAGAAGCCGCCCTCGGCGTTCCGCAGCGCGTCCGTCGTGGCGACGGCGCGGCGGACCTCGCGGGGGATGCGGTCGAGCCGGTCGTCGAGGACGGGCCGTACTTTGCCGTCCGGGGACTCCAGCAGGAGCGTCGAATCGGACAGCACCAGGTGTTCGAGGGCGTCCGAATTCCAGCGCGCCATGACCACCGTCGCCTGAGGGGTGCGCACGTGAGAAAGGTCACAGGTCTCTCGGTGCATGTTTGCGGTGCGCAGAACCGATGCGGCCAATACCTCTTGGAGTGTCATATCGCGTCGTGAACCGGCCAGTTCGGTCAGCGCGCCGCCCAGCCGGGCGGTGAACCAGGGCACTCCGTGGACGCATCCGTCGTCGCCCGCCGGCGGTGTCACGCCGTCCAGGACGATCAGGACCCCGCCCTCGCCCGCCGACGGCAAGGTCACTGATGTCCAGTCCTCGTTGGGGCGTTCGGAGGTGCCGGGTGCGGTGGCCAGTTCGATGCGCATAAAAGCCAGTCTGCATGATCCGGCCACGGCTCGGCCGACGGCCGGGCAATGGACTGGCTGTGGCCTGACTGTGGCCTTCCGATTGGCCTATACCGGCAGGTCAGACGGGACAGATAGGCAGAATGATCAATGCGGGGAAGGTGCGGGCGGGCATCCTGCCAAAGCGCGCCCGTAAGGTCCACCCGGGGCCCGTCATATTCCGGCGGCCAGGGCCAGGTGGAGTTGTTCGTCAACTCCTCTGTGGGGTTCACTCGTTCAAGTGGCGGAGCGGCCGATGCGCGCTCCCCTTCAAAAAAGCGCTGGAATGGTCGGAAGCCGTACCAGGGGTGGGGCTTCATTGTTGTGACCCGTCGTCACCTCTGCTTCATGGGCGGACGAGTCAAGATCAAGAATGCGAGCACCGGTGCAGAAGAAGCGGCCTCGGGGCAACAGCGGCGGACACCACGAATCTCCGGCTGAGCCCCAGAAGTCCGGCGTCAAGGGACCTGCGGCCACCGCGCTCGTGAGAACCCCGGGGGCTCCGGCCGAGGTCCCGGGAGGACGCCGTGCGCGGGTACGCAACCGCCTGATCGCCGGCGTCGCCGTGGTCGGAATCACCGTCATCGGCGCGGGCGCCCCCGGCGTGCTGCGGGTCTCCGCCGACCTTACGGACGCCCAGCGGCTGGTCACGCTCGCGGAGTTGAACCGTCAGGCGGTCACGCTCGCCCACTCCCTCGCGGACGAACGCGACGACGTCGTCGTGACCATCGCGGCCGGCCGCGACAGCGGTGACGGCGGCGACGGCAGCACAAGTACCGAGAGCAGCAGCGCCAACAGCAGCACCAGCGGCACCAACGGCGATACGTCCGACAAGGGCGACAAGGGCGGCAAGGCCGGCAAGGGCGGCAAGAACAGCTCCGCCGACCAGCAGGCGGACGACAACCCCAGCACCCGCGTCGACCGGCAGATCGACGAGATCCGCGCCACCGCGCCCGCCGGGCTCGTACAGGACCTCGCCACGGTCCCCACCATCCGCCGCACCGCCCTCACGGGCAAGGGCTCGGCGCTCGACGCGTACCGCGCGTACTCCGACGTCATAGCCAAGCTGCACGCCCTCGCCGACGAACTCGCCGAGAAGACCCCGGCCGGCGCCGCCGACGGCTCCCGCGCACCCGCCGCCCTGGACCGCGCGGTCGACCAGGCCTCCGCGACCCGGGGCCTGCTGCTGGCGGCGCTGGCCGTGCCCGGCGGCGCAGGACCGCAGTTCGACCCGGTCAGCGGACTTCCCGTCAGCACCCAGGGCGGCGGCAGTGAGAAGGACGACAAGACCCGCGACGCCCTCAGCGCCGCCGCCCAGCAGGCCCACGTACGGGAACTCTCCGCGCTCGCCGACTTCGACGAGACGGCCGAACCCCGGGCGCGCGACTCCCTCGCCAACACCGTCACCGGTCCGGACGTCAAGGCCGCCGAGGGCTACCTGAACCGGCTCGTCGACGAACCCCAACTCTCCGACTCCGACCGGGAGACCGACCCGGACAAGGTCGACGCCGCGCTCTCCGCCCGTATCGACCAGATGCGCGGCGTCGAGTCCGGCCTCGGCGCCGCCCAGCTCGCACGGCTCACCACGCTGCGGGACGACACGGTCACCACCCTCGAACTGCGCATCGCGCTGCTCGGCGGCTGCCTGCTGATCGCCATCGGGGTGACAACGGCCTTCTCCCGTACGCTCACCAGGCCGCTCGCCGTCCTGCGCATCGGAGCGGCCCGGCTGTCCGCCGACCCGCAGCACGAGGAGCCGGTGCGCTTCACCGGCCGTAACGACGAGTTCGCGCAGGTCGTCAGGTCCCTCAACACCCTCCACGGCAAGCTCCTCGAACTCTCAACCCGCGCCGAGCAGTTGGACACCGACCGCTCCGACCTGATCGGCGCGCGCGAGAAGGTCGTCGAGCACCGCGGCGAACTCCAGCAGCAGACGGCCGCCATCACCGCCCAGCTCGAACAGCTCCGGCACACCGTCCACCACACCTTCGTCAACCTGTCGCTGCGTACCCTCGGCCTCGTGGACCGCCAACTCGGCGTCATCGAGGGGCTGGAGGAGCGCGAGCAGGACCCGGAGCGGCTGGACGTCCTCTTCAAGCTCGACCACATGGCCACCGTCATACGCCGCCACAGCGAGAACCTGCTGGTCCTCGCCGACCACGAACACGGACACAGCCCCACGGGCCCGGTCCCGCTCGTGGACGTCCTGCGCGCGGCCGTGAGCGAGATCGAGCGGTACGAGCGGGTCACGATCCAGTCCCTGCCGCCGCACGCACAGGTGGTCGGCTTCGCCGCCGACGACCTCAGCCACCTCGTCGCCGAACTCCTGGAGAACGCGACGTCCTTCTCGCCGCCCGACGCGCAGGTGCAGCTCTCGGGCTGGCTGCTGGAGAGCGGCGAGGTGATGCTCTCCGTCGAGGACCAGGGCATCGGCATGTCGGCCGAACGGCTGGCGGAGGCCAACGCGCGGCTGGCGGGCCCGGAGGACGCGGAGGACACCGCGTCCGGCAAGGACCAGAAGAACGCGGACGCCGCGAACCCCGCCAACACCGGGAACCCCGCCAACACCGGGAACGCCGAGAAGAAGAGCCAGAAGGCCCGCAAGAAGAAGCGGCAGCAGCGCCCGTACGGAGCGGAGAGCGAGGGTCTCGGCCTGCGCGTCGCGGGGTTGCTCGCGGCGCGCCACGGCGTACGGATCGAGCTGCGCGAGCACCAGGACGGCGGCCTCGCCGCTGTCGTCGTACTCCCGGAGGCGCTGCTGCCGACCTCCCCGCCCGTCGCCGTGCACCAGGCGCGGACGGCGGGAGCGGCGCCCGCGTTCACGCTGCCCGGCTCGGTGGCGGAGGCCAACTCGAACGCGCTGCCGGGCCGGGGCGACTCCGGCGTGGACCCGCTGGTGGCAGCGGCGGAACGCTCGATCCAGGCAACCGAGGCACAGGAAGCCGAGGCCCAGGAGCAGGCGGACGAACTGCCCCAGCCGGAGCCGCAGCCCGAGCCCCTGCCCAAGCGAGTGGCACCGGCACCGACCGCACAGCCCGCCGTACCGGACACCGCGCTCCCCACCCCGTACGCCATCGGGCCCGACACCCACGAGCGCACCCCGGACGGCGAACCGGACACCGCTGCCACCAGCGGCACCACCGCCACCGGCACCACCCCAGACCCCACCCCGGAAATCCCCACCCGGGAAACCCCCATCCCCACCCCGGAAACCGGGGAACCCCTCACCACCGGTCCCGATCAGGACACCTTCACCATGCGGCTGCCCCAGCAGCGCGCGACCCCTGCCCCCGCGGCGCCGGAGACCACCACCAACGGGCTGCCCCAGCGCACCCCGAAAATATCCAAGCCGGCCGTCACCTCGTCAGAGCGGACCGGCAGCGTGGACGCGGAAGCGCTGCGCGCCCGGCTCGGCGGCTTCCACCAGGGAGCGAAGGACGGCAGACGCGACGTCGAGGCCGAACTCACCGAAGAGACGCAGCAGGTTGAGCAGGTTGAACAGACGCGACAAGCCGACCAGAAGGACCAGCGGGACCAGAGGGATCAAACGGGGGAGACAGTCGAGGAGGCACGCAGTTGACCGCGACCGGCACATTCGGACTGAGCAGCGAAGCCCGTAACCTGCATTGGCTGTTGAACAGCTTCGTCGAGGAGGTACCAGGAGTCCGCTCGGTGACCGTCGTCTCGTCCGACGGCCTGATGCTGCTCTCCTCCGACCCGGAGCAGGCCGCCGAGGCGGTCGAGGCGGCGGACGCGACGCGCCAGGAGGGACCCAGGGGTTCCAGCGCCGATCTGGCCACCATCGTCTCCGGTATCGGCAGCCTCACCATCGGCGCCGCGAAGCTGATGGACGGCGGCGAGGTCAAGCAGACCATGGTCGCCATGGAGGCGGGCAGCGTCTTCGTCATGGCGATCAGCGACGGCTCGCTGCTCGGCGTACACGCCTCGGCGGACTGCGACATGAGCGTGGTCGCCTACCACATGGCGCTCTTCGTCGGCCGCGCCGGACACGCGCTGACACCCGAACTCCGCGACGAGCTACGTAAATCGATGGAGGGCGCCCGATGACGCCCACCTCCGAACCGGCCCGAAGACTGCCGACACGGGGAGCCGACCGCAAGCCGGCGCGCGTACGTCCGTACTCGCTCACCGGCGGCCGTACGCGCTTCGGTCACGTCCTGCTCGTCGAGACGTTCGTCGCGGCGCTCGAAGCGCTGGAGGAACGCAAGGAGTTGACAGACGGTGTGGCCGCCTCGCGGATCATGCCGGAGATGCGGGCCATCATCGAGCTGTGCCGCCGCATGCGTACGGTCGCCGAGGTTTCGGCGATGCTCAAGATGCCCCTGGGGGTGGTCAGGGTGCTTCTCAGTGATCTGGCCGACCAGGGAAAGATCCGTGTGTACGGGACCGGGCACGGCACCGGCCAGCCCGACCGCGCGCTGCTGGAAAGGGTGTTGAGTGGACTCCGCCGTCTCTGAGGTCTCGGGCCTCGCCGCTGTTCCCGTCGTCTCCGCTGTTCCGACCGCCTCCGCCGATCCCGCCGATGCCGCTGATCCGGCCGGCTCGGGCAGGCAGGAGGAGAAGCTCCAGCCCTGGCAGGCCGACCGTTCGCGCGCACCGATCGCGACGAAGATCGTGGTCGCGGGAGGCTTCGGGGTCGGGAAGACGACCTATGTCGGCACGGTCTCCGAGATCGAGCCGCTCCAGACCGAAGCGCTGATGACGAAGGCCAGTGAGGAGACCGACGACCTCACGGCGACGCCCGACAAGATCACCACCACCGTGGCGATGGACTACGGGCGTATCACCCTCGACAACGACCTCGTCCTGTATCTCTTCGGCACACCGGGCCAGGAACGCTTCTGGTTCATGTGGGACGACATCGTGCGCGGCGCCATCGGCGCGATCATCCTGGCGGACACCCGGCGGCTGGCGGAGTGTTTTCCGGCGCTCGACTACTTCGAGAGCTGCGGACTGCCGTACCTTGTCGCCGTCAACCAGTTCGAGGGAACCGAGACGTTCGACGAGAAGGAAGTGCGGCAGGCTCTCGCGGTCCCTGAGCACATCCCGATGATGGTCATGGACGCGCGGGACCGGATCACGGCCATCGAGGCACTGCTGGCGTTGGTGCGGCACGCACTCGATGTCACTCCCGAATAGCCAACGGAGAACCGCTGTGCGGAAGATACTCATCGTCGGAGCCGGTCAGTCCGGGCTCCAACTGGCCCTGGGGCTCCAGTCCCAGGGCTACGAGATCACCCTGATGTCCAACCGCACGGCGGACGAGATCAGGACCGGGCGCGTCATGTCGACGCAAGTCATGTTCCGCACCGCCCTCCAGCACGAACGCGACCTCCAACTCGCCTTCTGGGAATCGCAGGCGCCGAGGATAGAAGGCCTCGGTGTCTCCGTCGCGGGACCTGACTCCGGCCGCGCCGTGGACTGGGTCGGGACGCTGGACGGCTATGCCCAATCCGTGGACCAGCGCGTCAAGATGGCCGGCTGGATGGAGACATTCGCCCGGCGCGGGGGCCAGTTGGTGATCCACGGAGCCGCCGTCTCCGACCTGGACTACTTCTCCCGTACGTACGACCTGGTCCTGGTCTCGGCCGGCAAGGGCGAGCTGGTCTCCATGTTCGGCCGGGACGCGTCCCGTTCACCGTACGAGACCCCGCAGCGCGCGCTGGCCGTGGCGTACGTGTACGGGCTCGGCCCGCGCCCCGAACACCCCCGCCGTGAAGCCGTCCGCTGCAATCTGGTGCCGGGTGTCGGCGAACTCTTCGTGACGCCGACCCTCACCACCTCGGGCCGCGCGGACATCCTCTTCTGGGAGGGCATACCCGGCGGCCCTCTCGACGTGTTCCGTGGCATCAAGGACCCGGCCGAACACCTGTCGCTCACCCTTGAGTTGATGGAGCGCTTCACGCCGTGGGAGTACGCGCGCGCCACCAAGGTCGAGCTGACCGACGCCAACGGCACACTGGCCGGGCGCTATGCCCCGACCGTCCGCCACCCCGTGGGCGAACTGCCGGGCGGGGGACTGGTGCTGGGAGTCGGCGACGTCGTCGTCGCGAACGACCCGATCACCGGCCAGGGCTCCAACTCGGCGTCCAAGTGCGCCGCTTCGTACCTGGACTCGATCGTGTCACGCGGCGAACTTCCCTTCGACGAGGCGTGGATGCGCTCAACGTTCGACCGGTACTGGGACACGGCCCGGCATGTCACCAAGTGGACCAACGCCATGCTGGGCACACCACCGGAGCATGTCCTGAAACTGATCGGCGCTGCGAGCCAACTCCCAGGCGTGGCGGACCGGTTCGCCAACGGCTTCAACGACCCGGCCGACTTCGAGAACTTCTACTACGAGCCGGAGAAGACAAACGCGTACCTCGCCGAGGCGGCGCGGGCGGCCTAGGAACTCCTAACGAAATGATCTTCAAGGTGGCCCGGCCGGCGGTCGACGGCTCCCACATCCGGGCGTTAAAGGGGGCTCCACGACGGGACGAAGCCCTGTCGACCGGGGCAGGACGGGCAGCAAGCACCATCTGATCACCGACGCCACCGGCATTCCGCTCGCCGCCACCCTGGCCGGCGGCAACCGCAACGACGTCACTCAGCTCATCCCGCTGCTTGAAGCAGTACCGCCCGTGCGGGGCAAGGGCGGGCCGGCCCCGGCGCCGCCCCGACGTGGTGCTCGGTGGCCGCGGCTACGAGCACGACAAGTACCGCCGCCTCGTTTGGGACCTCGGCGTGAAACCGCTGATCGCCCGCCGGGGCGCCGAGCACGGCTCCGGACTCGGCACTCAACGCTGGCTCGTGGAGCGTGCGTTCGCACACCTGCACTGGTTTCGCCGCCTGCGCATCCGCTGGGAGATGCGCGACGACATCCACGAGGCCTTCCTCACCCTGGGATGCGGGCTCATCTGCTGGCGACGACTGCATAAGACCCACCGCGTTCCAACAGAGGGCGCTGATGCAGGATCTTGAGGTCGGGATCCGGCTCGGGAGGCACCCCATCACCATCATCACGCACGAGGACCCCATCGGCCGGGGCCCCACCAATTTCATGATCCATGCTGACCTCTCGGACCGACAGGATGGCTGGCGAGAGCAGTTGTGGACCCGTCAGCTCACCGAGGACAGGTTCGAGGTGGCCTGCCTGCCCTTCTTCACCTACGGAATCTGCTACCACGATGTGGTGACCATCGACAGCAACCACCTGGTCGCTGCGGTGGTGCAGAAGTCCGGCCACCGGACCCTTCGCGTCGCCCTCGTTGCTGAGCACCAAGACCGGGACCAGTTGCACGAGCTCCTGCATGACAAGGTCGTTGAAGCTGCCCTGCCACACGAGTGGCTTCAGGGCACCTACCTCTCGGTGGACCTGCCACCCAGCACCGACCCGGCAGCCCTCGTGGAAGCGCTGGAAACACCCGCCCGAGCTGGTGCCCTCCACTGGGAGATCGACTCCTGACTCAAACGCCCATTCCGTCAGGAGTTCTAAGGCGCGGTCTCGGCGTCGTACCCACGGTCGGTGCTGTCGGTGCTGTCCGAGCGGTTGGTGGCCTTGGTGGTGCCCGGCGGCAGTACGGGCGGTGCGTACGACACGAGAGACGCGGCCGCCGGGTCCGGACGTACGGCCCCGAGCAGCGGGTTGGCGGCGAGCGGCGAGACCTTCACCCGGCTGCCGGGACGGGGCGCCTGGATCACCAGTCCGTCGCCCAGGTAGATCGCCACATGCGTCGCCTTCGCGAAGTAGACCACCAGGTCACCGGGGCGCAGCCGGTCCAGCGCGACCTTGGACAGCACGCGCCACTGGTCCTGACTGGTGCGTGGGACGGTGAGACCGGCGCGCGCCCACGCCTGGGAGGTCAGCCCGGAGCAGTCGAACGACTCGGGCCCCTCCGCACCCCACTGGTACGGCTTACCGATCTGCGCCACGGCGTACTCCAGCGCCTCGGCGCCCGCCGCCGACGGCAGGAGGGCGCGCACGGCCTGCCCACCAGCAGCACCAGCGGAACCGGACGAACCAGCAGAACCAGATGAACGGGGGGAACTGGTGGGCCGGGCGGAACCGCTGGGACGGGAAACACCAAGCGCACCGGAGGCGATCAGCTTCCGCTGGGCCTTGTCCGTGTCGTTCCGCTCCCGCGCGTCCAGCTCCGCGATCTGCTCGCTGCTGAGGGAGGCGAGCAGCTTCTCGACCTTCCGCAGCCGCCCGGTCACCGTGTCGCGCAGCTTCTTCTTGTTCGCCGCGAGCACCTGCTGCGTGTCGAGGGCCTCGCGCGACGCTGTGGCCAGGGCGTCCGCGTGCTTCTCGCCGGTGGTCAGCCGGGCGATGGTGGCGGCCCGCCCGCGCGCGGCGCGCCGGAGCAGGTGGCCTTCGTCCAGCGCCTGCTGCGGGTCGGGAGCGAGCAGCAGCCGCAGATAACCGGAGAGCTCCGACTGCCCCTCGTACTGCGCCCGCGCCAGTCGGCCGGCGTCCGCACGGCTGCGGACGAGGGCGGTACGGGCCCGGACGACCTCCCTGCCGAGCCTCTCCGTCTCGGTGCGCTGCCTGGTCAGGGCCACCTCGGTGGCGTTGTACGCCTCGGTGGCCTCCTCGGCCTGCCGGTAGAGGCGG
>NZ_JTHL01000001.1:6482942-6509483 GCF_000818195.1 Streptomyces sp. 150FB
GGTGCAGGTCGGTGAGGAGCCCGGCGACGGTGGTCCGCGCGGCTGCGGTTCCGGCGGCGGTGGTCCGCGCGGCTGCAGTTCCGGCTGCGGTTCCGGCGGCGGGCGCCGGATCGCCGGGATCGGCCCCTGCCGGCGGTGCGAACGGCACCAGCGCGAGCACGGTCGCGGTGGCGAGCGCCACCGTACAAGCGGATCGCGACACTTTTCCTGACACACCATCACCTCCGTTTACGGGATGGGCGGTCCAGCCCAAGGTGATCGTGGGACGCAAGCGGTGTGATCACCACACGGGTGGTCGGTTCAGCGCAACGAAGTCACCGGTGCGGAGGGTTGTACGCACGGCACGGCGCGCCGACTGGCGCACTGGGCACCGTCAGTGCGCCCCCGTCCCTTTGCCGCCGCCCGGCTTGGACCAGGGCCACTTCAGACTGTGCGGCTCGCGACCCTCGGGAACGTACTCGTACTTCCAGCCGCGCTGAAGGCCGAGCCGCTTGCTGTAACCGGCGGGCTCCCGCCGATACGCGTGAACGGTGGGCGGCCCACCGTCCGCGTCCGGCACGGGAATCTCGTACCACTTGGGCGGATGGCCGGTATGCCCGGTCAGCACAGGCAGCACACGCCCATCCATGGGCCCGCCGACGAAGGGCGTGTCTTCACTTCTCACGACACCCAGTGTCGCTCAGCGAGGCTCGGCTTCCGTCCGTGGCCGCGAAGGGGCCGACTGATCGCTGATCGTCGTGCCCTGGTCCCGTTGTGGTTCCCCGGTCCTGGGTACGGTCGAGAGGGATGTGTGCTGTGTGTTTGCTGACTGCCCCGGCTGTTCACGGCGGCTGCGGGCGGGCGTGATCTAGGGGAGTTGGTAACAGGCATGCCGTCTGGCGCTGCGGAAGGCACGAGAGAGGGGTTTACGGCGGCCGACGCTACGCGGGTGATGGCTGCGGCCTGCCGACGCGCGGGCCTCGACGGCGACGGCGCGACCCTGATCCGCTTGGGAGAGAACGCCCTGTTCCGGCTGTCCGCGCACCCCGTGGTGGTGCGGATCGCACGGTCGACGGAGTATCTGGAGTCGGCGCGTGGCGAAGTTCGTGTGTCCCGCTGGCTGTCGGGCGAGGGCTTTCCGGTCACTCGGGTGGTCGATGATCTGGGGCAACCCATCATCGTCGACGGCCATCCGGCGACGTTCTGGCACCTGATCGATGCGAGCGACCGCAAGGCGACGTATGGGGAGCTGGGCGCGGTTCTCCGGGACCTGCACTCACTCAACCTGCCTGACGACCTGCGCCTGCCTCCCTACCCGGTCCTTGACCGGACCGAGCGGCGGATCAACGCGGCGGCCGGCATACCGGAGGATGACCGAGTGTTTCTGCGAAAGCGTGCACGTGAGCTTCGGGGGCGCGTGGCGGATCTTCGTTTCGACTCGGAGAAAGGCCCTGTGCATGGGGACGCCCATGTACAGAATCTCATGGTCGATCGGAATGGCCAGGTGATCCTTATCGATCTGGAGAGGTTCAGTTACGACTTTCCCGAGTGGGATCTCATGGTCACAGCAACGGAGCACCACAGCCTGCGCTGGCAGACGCCGCAGGAATACGCCGCCTTCGTCGGCTCCTACGGCCGAGATCTCCGCGCTTGGCCCGGATTCCCCACTCTGCGGGCAGTGCAGGAGTTCAACATGACGACCTGGCTGATGCAAAATATCTCCGAGAGCCCTGAGACGGCGGCGGAGTACGCCCGTCGGATTTCCTCGCTTCGGAACGATGACGCGCCACGCGACTGGAATCCCGGGTGACCTCGATGGCCTCGGCTACTTGCCGTCAATCCGGTTGATCGCATCCCGCACCTGCTCGTTAAAATGCTGAACGGCAGGATTTTCAGTGTGGAGAGAGACTTCACGTTGAAAGTCGCCCACATACCGTTGGAATCGCGCGGATTGGAGGGCGTCTCCTTCATCGACAGCGAGACCTGCGGTCGTCACAGCGGCCTCAAGCTCGCCATTGATCAACTGGCTCTGAGCGAGCACCATGCGGCAGAGCCCCAGCGTACGGGCGTACTTGGGATCGGTGAGCGCGACAGCGCGCTCCGCGAAGCGGACGGCTTCGGGGCCTTGTCCAAGATCGCGGAAGCAGTGGCAGAACTCGCCGGCAAGTTCGGCTTCATCCATATAGGAGAGCCATTCAGGATCCTCGGCAGTGTCGGCCCGCTCAAAGAACTTCTCGGCCTCGCACATCGCTCGGGCTGCGCCCTTGAGGTCTTGCGCGGTAGAAAGAGCACGGGCCTCGTGAGCCGCGAACAGCGCCATTGCTCGTGGTGTGGAATTCCCCTTCCCGCCCTCTACCGAGGCGCGGGCAAGGAGCACCGCGCGGGGTACTTGGCCCAAGTAATTGGCTTGATGGCTCATGTTGGTCAGGATGCGCGCACCCATCATGCGGTCGCCTACTACCTGAGTCAGACGCAGTGTCGACATCATGTAGCGGTTTGACAGAGCATGGTTACCGCTGTCGTACGCACTCCAGGCGAGTAGCTGTGCCATCTCTGATGCGGCCTTGAAGAGTTCGTCCCCGACCTCGGTGCTGTAGGCGGAGCAAAGTAAGGGAAGCACGTCCTCCCGGAAGTAGTGACGGAATGCCTTGTGCGCGTGTCCTCCGCCGAACTGGAAGTCGAGCTGCATGAAGAAGCCGCTAGCGGTCCGGATCGCGGCGACGTCACGCATGCCGACCCGTCGTGTGGCGCGGGTGTCCGTGGGTAAACCGTCAGGTCGAGCGACGAGCCAGGAAAGCGCGGCAGACTGGACATCACTGTCGGACAGGCGGCGTCCATCATCGTGCTCATCTTCCGGGCGCTGGTGCGTGAGGCTGCCAAGGGTGTTCAGCGTCTCGGTCAGCGAATCGGCATAGCTCATGCCTACTGCGGGGGGAGCGATGAGCGTTGTGCCGGGGAAGCCAAGATCAATCGGTGTGATCTTCCGCCCGAGCTTGTCGCCCAGTGCCTCGGCAATGAACAGCGCGGTGTGACGCTGGATGCCACCGCCATCCCGCCAGCGCTGAACGGCGACATGAGTGGTTCCGAGTCGCTCGCCGTGTCGCCGGGCGACCTCACGAACGCGCTTGGCCAGTCCCTTGTTCGAAGCTCCGGCTTCCGCCATGACAGCGGCTAACTGCTGGTTCGGCTCTTTTCTCACGCTCTGCACCCCCGACGTCACATCCAGTCTTCATCGTGTCACGCCGAGGGGGTTCACGCCGGACACCCCTTGTCCGAAGCTTCTGGACCCTCGTGTGTACATGAACCCCTCCGTGAACACTGCCGCGTGCCCAAAGGGAGTCGTTGACTGTCCGGACAAGTCGAACCCCGGCGGTGTGTGCCAGCGCCGGGCGTGGCCAACCTGATGAAAGTAGGTCGACGTGAGGGACCAAATTGCCGGGATTTCCGCCGATGGCGGTGGCGTCGTGAGTACGGATGGCCGTTTGCTGCCGTGGCCGGGCCCGATTGGGCAGCGCGCGTATCTGGCTGCCGACGACGACAGTAAGAGTCACCTGTCACGGTTGGCCGACGAGATGGAAGCGGTTCAGCTCAATGCGGCTGAAACCCTGCTCGGCTATGGGGCCGAGATGCTCGGTGACCAGAAAGTGCAGTGCCTGGAACTCCGGTTCCTCGGGCGCCGGCTGTGTGAAGCGTTGCGTGACGCGCTGCGGGTCGCAGAAAGCAGGGGAGGGCGGCTGTCGGCATTCATTGGCCCCGGCGCTGCCGGGCCGGAGGATGGCATGGGGCGGGACCGCCGGTGAAAGACGCCGTCCCCGCGCAGGGGTCTTCGTGGACCGACCCGGTCGACGGCCGACCGACGTCAGGCGAGTTGTGGCGCCCCGAGGGTGAGACGTGGGTCAGTGACTCCGCCGTCGTGCGCCAGGAGGGCTTCGCGCCGTCGACCGTGCCGCTGCTGCTCCTGTTGCTCGACGGGCTGCGGAGGATGCCATGCCCATAACGAATACCCGCAGGCGCCGTGGCTCCGTTGCGCACCCGAGTGGACTGCGTATCGGCATGGTCGTGTACGACCGAACCTACGAAATGGTCGCCCGCGTCGACGGCTTCGACGGACCGTTTGTGCGCCTCGCGCGCCCCACCGGGCTTCAGTGGCAAACCCGTTGGGTGTCCGTACGCGCGGGCACCGAGTACGAGCATCGTCAGTTGAACGCGATCGGCGAGCTGTACCGGCTGCGCATGAAGGGCCTGGTCCAGGACCAGAAACGACAATTACGCACGGGCTGAACGACCAATTCGGCGTTGCCGTACGGCGGCGCTCAGCTTTCGTTCGCCGCCGGCAGCAGATGTGACGCGCCGCTCACCACCGGGAGTACTCGGCGGACCAGGCGTCCCACGGGGCCTTCGGCGTCCTCGTGCGTGGCCAGGGCGGTCACGGCCGCCGCGGTTTCCTTGTCCGTTGCCGCCGTCGCGGCTAGCTGGGCGATGAGCTGGTCCACCAGCCAGTCGCGCAGTTCGGGGGCCGGTGGCTGTTTGCCCTCGTCCAGCCATATCAGCGACGCCGATTCGACCGACGCGATCCAGGTGCGCACCATCATCCGCAGTCGCGCGCCCGGGTGGTTCGCTCCCAGGTGCAGCAGGATCTGCTCGGCCGCGGCCCGCCGTACCTCGTCCACCATCGCCGTCGTACGGGACGTCTCGCAGACGCTGCCGCCTTGCAGCAGCGCGCTGAAGCCGGCGTCGTGCTGGTCGACGAAGGTGAGGTAGCGGTCGAGGACGCGCTTCAGGCGCTCGGTGGGCGGACCCTTGTGCGGCTCGGTGAAGCAGAGTTCCAACTCGTCCGCCGCGGAGCGCAAGGCCGACTCGTAGAGTTGTTGTTTGCCACCTGGGAAATATCGGTAGACGAGCGGCCGGGAGACGCCTGCCGCTGCCGCGACATCGTCCAGGGAGACGTCCTCGGGCGCCCGGTGTGCAAACAGGACGAGGGCCGCGTCGAGGAGTTGCACACGTCGTTCCTCGACGCTGAGCCGTCTGTACGCAGGCTTGGCGGGCGTGCCGGTCGCGGTCATCCTCGCAGCGTAACCGCCCCGGCCGCGGCTGGGGCGGAAGGCGGCCGGGACGGAAGCGCGAGAACGGCCGGACAGGGGCCGGATCAAGCCAGGAGTCCCGAACGCTGCCAGAGCTTGCGGCCGGGCCCGCGCAACACACCGATGTCGTCGAGGAAGTCGGTCAGCCGCCTGGCCCCCGACTGCATCACCTCACGGCGGTGACCGCTGGCCCGCACCTGGGCGACGGCTTCCTGGCGGTCGAGCCCGACGTTCTCGTACACCTGCGGATTGATGAAGCAGATGGAGAAGACCCGCGCGGACTGCCCGGAGCTGATCCGGGTGAACTCCTGCTCCCAGCGCGGCGCTGTCACCATCTGCCGCCGCAACTCCTCGCGCGCGTAACGGACATGGCGCGCCTCTTCGATGACGTGGATACGGGTGACACCCCGCACGAGCGGCTGAACCCGCTCGTCGGGGAAGGTCAGCCGCTGCATCCAGTCGAGGATCTCCTCGCCGAGAAGCGTCGCCGAGAACGAACCGGGCGTGGTGGACACGGTCTTCAGCACCCGCGCCAGATTGTGGTAGCGGCGCGGTACGGGGTACGCGGGCGTGCCGCCCGTGGTGATCAGCCGCGCGAACATCATCGAGTGCCGGCATTCGTCGGCTATCTCGGTGAGCGCGTAACGGACGTGGTTGCTGGTCACCGGCTTGTCGTAGATGTGCCGGACCAGGAGCTGCATCAGGATGATCTCGAACCAGATACCGAGCGAGGCGAGCGACGCCGCCTCGTGCCTGGCGAGGTCGAAGCGCTGCTCCTCGGACATCTTGTGCCACAGCGGGGTGTCGTAGAGGGAGACCAGTTCGGGCGGCCAGAACCACTTGCCGTCCACCGGCGGTGCGTCCCAGTCGAGATCCTTGTCGGGGTCGAAGGAGTGTTTGGCGGAGGACTCCAGCAGCCGCGCGGCGACCTGCTCGCGGTCGCGGAGCGGGCCGAGGGCATCGCGGAGCAGCCGTACATCGCGTTCGGACACTTCGGACACTGTCGTCATGACGGAGCGCACCTCATGCACATAGAGGGGTTACCGGCGGTCACCCCTTATGAGACTACTCGTCAGTAAGGGCGTCAATCCCTTGGATGGAACTTGTTCGGTGCGACTTGGTAGGCGTCACCCGGACAGGTCGGTGGCTCCTGCCCTCTCGCACGCGCCCGCGATCTCCACCAGCGACGCGTCCGTCCCGCGCTCGGTCACCAACTGGAGGCCCACCGGGCAGCCGTCCGCCGTAAAGCCCGCGGGGAGGCTCGCCGCCGGGTGGCCGCTCAGATTGAAGGACCAGGTGAGGGCGGTGGAGTAGAGGTCGCCCGGGCCTTCGTGGCCATGGGGGCGGTTCGGGGTGACCGGGGTGAGCAGCAGCGGCATCCGCGCGAAGAGGGCGTCCAGCCGCCGGTTGTTCTCCCCGCGCACCCCGACCGCCCGCGCGCCCGCGTCGCCCGACAGATCACCCCGGCGCACCGATTCCCACGCCTCGCGGGGGTCGAGCAGGGTGAACGGGGCGCGCGGCGCCTCGATCCGTACGATGCCAGCCGCCTCCAGACGGGCCACCGCGCCCCTGACCACCGCCGCCACCTCCGGATCCACCTCGGCGAAACCCAGATCCGGCGAGAACACCGCGGGCACCGGCAGGGCAACGGCGGGCACCGGCAGAGCCACGGCAGGCACCGGCAGAGCCACGGCGGGCACGGTCCCCGGCGCGCGCGACCGGCCCGAATCGCCCAGCACGCACCGCAGATACGCCCGCGCCTCCGCCACCGACCGCGTCAGCACCCCCGCCGACGCCAGTCCCGTACGGTCCGGTGACGGCAGCAGGCCGTTCGTCGTCTTCAGGCCGAACACCCCGCACCACGCCGCCGGGATACGCACCGATCCCGCGCCGTCGCTCCCCGTCGCCAGCGGCACCATGCCCGTCGCGACCGCCACCGCCGAGCCCGCCGACGAGCCGCCGGGCGTACGGTCGGCGCGGTAGGGGTTGAGCGTACGGCCGTACCTGCCCTGGCCCCAGGTCTGCCAGTACGTGCCCGGGCCCGGCACCGCCGTCGACCCGACCGGTACGGCGCCCGCCGCGATCAGCCTCCGCGCCGCGTACGAGCGGATGCCCGAGCGCCCCTTGACCGCGAACGGCATCCCCGCGAGCAGCGAGTCAGCCGCCTCCGTACACGCCGCTCCACCCGCCAACTCCCGTGCCGAGTCCGCCCACACGTCGATGAACGCGCACACCTCCGGATCCAGCCGCCCGATCCGCAGCAGCGCGCCTTCCACCGCCCCGCCGTCGCCACTGTCCAAGCCGTTCCCGCCGTCCCCACCCTCTCCGCCCATCCCGCTATTTTCGCAGCGCCGCCTCCATCACCGCCCGCGCGATCGGCGCCGCGTCGCCCCCGCCGCTCATATCCGTACGGTTCGCCTCCGCGTCCTCGACGACCACCGCCACCGCCACCGCGGGCTGCGCCGCGTCCTTCGCCTGCGCCCAGGCGATGAACCAGGCGTACGGAGTACCGGAGTTGCCGATCCCGTGCTGTGCCGTCCCCGTCTTGCCGCCGACCGTCGCCCCGTCGATCCCGGCGTTGGTGCCCGTACCCTGCTGGACGACGTCGACCATCATCTGCTTGAGCTGCCGCGCCGTGCCCGGGTTCATCACCTGCGCGTAAGTCCGTTCTCCGGTACGGGAGATGACATCGCCGTCCGAGGTCGTCGTCCGGTCCACCAGGAACGGGGACTTCAACTCCCCGTTGTTCGCGACCGCCGCCGAGACCATCGCCATCTGCAACGGCGTCGCCGTCGTGTCGAACTGCCCGATCGAGGACAGCGCGAGCTGGTCGTCGCTCATCCTGGTGTCGAAGTTGGACGCGGCGACGCCCGACGGAATCTTGATCCCGGAGTCGTTGAAGCCGAACTTCCGTACGGTGTCGACCATTCCGGACAGCCCGACCTTCACCCCGAGCCCCGCCATCACCGTGTTGCAGGAGAAGGTGATCGCGAACTCCAGCGACGCCTTGTCGCACCCCTCGACCTCGTTGGGCAGCGTGGTGGACGTGCCGGGCAGTACGTACGGCTCACCGATGTCCGTCGGCGCCCCCGGGTCCGTGACCCGCCCGGAGTCCAGCGCCGCCGCCGCCGTCACGATCTTGAAGGCCGAACCGGGCGGATACGTCTGTCTGATGGCGCGGTTGAGCATCGGCTGGGTGCTCTCGGCGTTCAGCCGCGCCCAGGCGTCGGTCACCGACGTTCCCGTACCCGACAACTCCTGGGGGTCGTAGGACGGGCTGCTGACCAGCGCCAGGATCTTGCCGCTGGACGGTTCCAGCGCGGCGACCGCGCCCCTCCGCCCCGAAAGCCCGCTGTACGCGGCCTGTTGCATCGACGCCTCGATGGTGGTGAGGACCTCGCCACCCGGTTGCCGGCCCCGGGTGATGTCGTTCCACAGCGGGAGCGGCGCCAGCATCGGATCGGCGCCGGAGAGCACGTCGTCCTCGGCGTTCTCGATCAGTGTGGTGCCGTACGTCTGCGAGGCGTAGCCGGTGACCGGCGCGTACAGCGGCCCCTGCCTGTACGTGCGCTCGAAGCGCAACTGCTGCCCGGTGTCCACCGATCCGGTGACCGGCTTCCCGTCGACGAGGATATTGCCGCGCGCGTGCTCGTAACGGGCCACGAGCTGGCGGCGGTTGGCGGAGTTGTCGTCGAGCGCGTCGGCCTGGAAGACCTGGATACGGGCCGCGTTGGCCAGCAGCGCGACCAGGAGCAGCAGACAGAAGGCGGCGGCCCGCCGGATGTAGCGGATCATCGCTCGCCCTCCCTCGTCATCCGGCCGTCCCACGGGCGCGGGTCGCTCTCCACGATCGGCGCGATGACCCCCGTCTCCGCCGCGTCCGGGCGCGGGCCGCGCGCCGAGGCGCTCACCCGGATGAGCAGCGCCACGATGATCCAGTTGGTGGCGACGGACGAACCGCCCTGCGCGAGGAACGGCATCGCCATTCCCGTCAGCGGGATCAGCCCCATCACCCCGCCCGCGATGACGAAGACCTGGAGCGCGAGGATCGACGCGAGACCGACGGCCAGCAGCCGGCCGAAGGGGTCGCGCAGGGCCAGCCCCGCCCGGTAGCCGCGCGCGACGATCAGCGCGTACAGCATGAAGATCGCGGTCAGTCCGGTCAGCCCCAGCTCCTCGCCCGCCGTCGCCAGGATGAAGTCCGACTTGGCGGCGAAGCCGATCAGGATGGACCGGCCGAGGCCGAGACCCGTGCCGAACACCCCGCCGGCGGCGAAGGCGAACAGCGACTGCGCGAGCTGTCCTGGGCCTTCGCCCGCGTCGATGGAGGCGAAGGGGCTGAGCCAGTCCTCCACCCGGCTGTGCACATGGGGCTCGAAGGAGCCGACGACGACCGCGCCGACCGCGGCGAGCAGCAGTCCGACGGCGATCCAGCCCGTACGGCCCGTCGACACGTACAGCAGGATCACGAAGAGCCCGAAGAAGAGCAGTGAGGTGCCCAGGTCCCGTTCCAGGATGAGAACGATCACGCTCAGCAGCCAGATCGCGACGATCGGCCCCAGCACCCGGCCGCTCGGAAGCTGGAGTTTCCATATGGTGCGGCCGGTGTACGCGAGGGCGCTGCGGTTCGCCGCCAGATACGCCGCGAAGAAGACGGCGAGCAGGATCTTGGCCAGCTCACCGGGCTGGAAGGAGAATCCGCCGACCCTGATCCAGATCTTGGCGCCGTTCACCGCCGGGAAGAAGATCGGCACGATCAGCAGGACCAGTGCGGCCGCGACGGAGACGTACGCGTACCCCCGCAACAGCCGGTGGTCGCGCAGGAACACCACAACCGCGATGAACAGCGCGACACCGAGCGTCGACCAGATGAGCTGGGTGGGCGCCGCCTCGTCGTGCGGGGTCTCCAGGTCGAGGCGGTAGATCAGCACCAGGCCGAGGCCGTTGAGCAGTACGGCGATGGGCAGCAGCAGCGGATCGGCGTACGGCGCGCGCACGCGCACCGCGACATGCGCGAGAAGGGCGAGCAGACCGAGGCCGGCGCCGTAGGCGGCAGCGTCCGGCGGCACGGCGTCGTTCTTGGCCAGACCGACACTGACGTAACCGAAGACGGAGATGAGCACGGCGCAGACGACGAGCGAGAGTTCGACCCCCCGGCGCTTGGGGAGGCGTAGCCCGGGCGGGGGAGCGTCCGCCGTCGGTACGGTCATGGCAGGCAACGTAGCAAGGCGACATGCCTTATGTCCGTTTATGTATCGGCATAAGGCATGTCGAAATGAGGTACGCCGAACAGCCCGGCGGCGCCCCCCGCCTCAGCACCAGCGGGGCGCCGCGCCGATGTTGGAGATGTACGCGGCCGACCCCCAGGCCCAGGTGCCGTCCGTGAGGAGGTACCACCGGTCGTTGCCGTTGACGGTGTCGCCCTGTGTCTTGCAGAAGATGTGCACGATCGAGCCGTACGCGGCCGAGCCGATGATCCTGCTGCCCCTGGTCGGCTTGTCCCGTAGGAGCAGGCCGGACTTGGCGATGACCCTGCCGGTGTAGTCGTGCGCGTGGGCCGCGGCGGCTATCGGCGTGGTCGCGGGCGCTCCGGGTGCGGGAGATCCGGGCGTTCCGGGTGCGGGAGCCGGTGCGGGCGCGGAGGCGGGCGCCGGCTCCCGGGAGGTGGTGAAGCTCGTGGTGGCGATGAAGCTGGTGGCGGCGAGCGCGGCGGCGCCGAGGGCGAGGGAACGCAGGGGCATGTCGACTCCTGGTGACCTGAACTGGCGAGGAGCCGGTGACTCCGGCATACGGCTCGCGTGGTTCACGCTAGGTTCGCCACTCCGTGTCCGCAATTCGTCACCTGCGGTCACCCATGGTCGCTTCTGTCGCTCTCGCCGCCGCCCGCGTACGTCAGTTCTGGTACGGGTTCCCCTGCCCGGGCTGACCGTACGCCTGGCCCTGGCCCTGGCCCTGACCCTGCGCCTGCCCGGGACCGTACGGCTGGCCGCCACCGGCGCCCTGCCCGAAGTCCGGGCCGCCCGCGCTCTGCGCGAGCAGTTGATCGGCCTGCTCCTTGGCTATCCGCTGGGAGACACCGCAGAACGTGCACTGCGTCAGGTACTTCGTGGAGAACGGGAACAGCGGCACGAAGAAGAGCGTGAACTTCGTGACGTGCTTCTTCAGCGTGTGCGCTGACGGGTTCCCGCAGTGCCCGCAGACCAGCGTCATGATGGCCAGTTGGTAGAGATAGCCCCTGCTGCCGAAAATGATCATTACTGGGTTCCTTCCCCCGTGGAGAGACCTGCTGTGCAGGAGAGTGTGCCGTACGAAGGTGACGTGGCGGCGGTCAGGTTCGGCCCCCGGACGTCCGGATCCCGTACGGCACCGGGATCCAGAGCCTGGGCGGCGCTCAGGAGCCTCAGGTGTCTCAGGTGCCTCGGGGCCTCAGGGCAGCCGCCCGGCCCGCTCCGGGTCGGTGAGCGGCGCGAGGAGGTCGCCGTAACGCTCCAGCCGTACGGGAATGTCGCCCAGCAGGAAGACGAGCAGGCGGCCCCGGTCCTGACCTCGGGCTCCCCCGGCCCGCGCGCCTTCCTCGGTCTCCTCCCAGGTCACCGGGGTGGAGACGGTCGGCTCGGGGCGGGCCCGCGCGGTGTAGGGGGCGGCCGTCGTCTTCGCCGCCGCGTTCTGGCTGTGGTCGACGAAGACCTTCCCCGGCCGCAGCGAACGCCGCATCCGGTGCACCACCAGCGCGGGCAGCGCGGCCTCCGCCTCGACGGCCAGGGACTTCGCGTACGCCGAGGCCGTCGCCGACGCGGTCGGCTCCAGGGGTACGAGGATGTGCAGGCCCTTGGAGCCCGAGGTCTTCACATACGGATCGAGCCCGTCCGCGGCGAGCCGTTCCTGCAGCCAGAGCGCGACCGCGCAGCACTCGGCGACGCCGGCGGGCGCCCCGGGGTCCAGGTCGAAGACCAGCCGGTCGGCCTGGCCAGGCGCTTCGGCGGGCCACTGGTGGGTGTGGAACTCCACCACCAGATTGGCCGCCCACATCAGCGTGGCCAGATCGTCCACCACGACCTGCGGGGAGGTTTTCCCCTCCTCCGAGCGCGGTACGTCGCTGATCCGTACCCAGCCGGGGGTGCCGGGCGGTGGATTCTTCGTGAAGAAGAGCTGCCCGTCGGGCCCGTCCGGATAGCGCAGGAACGAGACGGGGCGGTGAGCGAGATGGGTCAGCAGCGGCGCCGCCACGTTGGCGTAGTAGTGCAGGAGCTCACCTTTGGTGGTGCCGGTGGCGGGGTACAGCACCTTTTCCAGATTGCTGAGCGACAGCCTCCGCCCGTCCACCTCCGTGATCGGCGTCATGCGAAGAGAGTCCCACAATGCCGGGTATCGGTGCCCGGCGGCCGGCTCGGCTGGCAGGGCTCACCCGGCCGCTCTAGCGTTTGACTACAGACGCCTCGCGGTGGCGCTCCCACCCGATGACGCTCCCGCCGGACGAACCCGCCGGACGAAAGGGACGAGTGGTGCGATCCATCTGGAACGGCGCGATCTCCTTCGGCCTGGTCAGCATCCCGATCAAGCTGGTGAACGCCACCGAGAACCACTCCTTCTCCTTCCGTCAGATCCACAAGGAGGACGGCGGCCGGATCCGCTACCGCAAGGTCTGTGAGCTGGACGGGGAGGAGGTGTCGTCCGGGGACATCGGCAGGGCGTACCAGGACGCGGACGGCTCCATGATCCCGATCACCGACGAGGACATGGCGGCGCTGCCGCTGCCGACGGCGAAGACGATCGAGATCGTGGCGTTCGTCCCGGCCGCCTCGATCGACCCGCTCCAGATGGACACGGCGTACTACATCTCGGCGAACGGCGTCCCGGCCGCCAAGCCGTACACCCTGCTGCGCGAGGCGCTCAAACGCAGCGACAAGGTGGCCCTCGCCAAGTTCGCGCTGCGCGGGCGCGAACGGCTCGGCATGCTGCGGGTGGTCGACGACGTCATCGCCATGCACGGGCTGCTCTGGCCGGACGAGATCCGCAAGCCGGAGGGCGTGGCGCCGGAGACGGAGGTGACCGTACGGGACGCCGAACTCGACCTGGCCGACGCCCTGATGGACACCCTCGGCGATGTCGACCTGGACTCGCTGCACGACGACTACCGGGAGGCGGTCGAGGAGATGATCGCCGCGAAGGCCGAGGGCGAGCCCGTACCGGAACGCGCGCCGTCGGGCGGTGGCGGAAAGGTCATCGACCTGATGGCCGCGCTGGAGAACAGCGTGCAGGCGGCCAAGCAGTCGCGCGGGGACGACGACGAGCACGCCGAGGTCACCCACCTCCAGGACCGGAAGCAGCCGCAGGACAAGGGGAAGTCCGCGGCTTCGTCGGCCAGGAAGACCACGCAGGGCAAGAGCGCGGCCAAGAAGACGACGGCGGCGAAGAAGTCCACCGGAGCCAAGAAAACGGCGGCGAGCAAGAAGTCCACGACCGCGAAGAAGACGACGCCGGCGAAGAAATCCACACCGGGCAAGCGCAAGTCGGCGTGACCGCGCCGGTCGGCCTCCCGCGCTGCCTTCCAGCCGCCAACACCGCCTCCAGAGGCGCCCGTGGACACCCGCCGAAGCTCCTCCCGCCTGCCCGGATCCGCACCGGGAACGAGGGGAAATACCTGTTCACGGGGACCCCTTCGAAGCTGGTAAGGTTCATCTCGTCGCCACACTTCACGGCGTACGCCCCCGTAGCTCAGGGGATAGAGCATCGGCCTCCGGAGCCGGGTGCGCAGGTTCGAATCCTGCCGGGGGCACCTGTTGTACAGGTGCCGAACAGGCCCTCTGATCAGGCATTACGCCCGATCGGGGGGCCTGCTGTCATATACGGCCACCCGCGGGCGCCTCGACTCTCCCGGCCTCGCCGCCTGCCGCCCGCCGCGCCGCCGGTCTGGGACGCTGGCGGCACGTTGTTCCACCGCCTCCGAGCCAAGCCAGGAGTACCCATGACGGACACGGCGCCGGGTTACCCCCGGCCGATCGCCCCGGTCGGCCATGTCGAGCCGGTGCCCCGGCGTATCCGCGCCTTCGTGGGCGGGCGCGCGGTGCTCGACACCGTACAAGCGCGGTACGTGTGGGAGTGGCCGGGCTATCCGCAGTACAGCATCCCGCTCGAAGACGTGACCGGGGGCGTCCTCATGGACGAGGAGCACGTCGAGCGGCTGACACCCGGATCGGCGCGGCGGCACACACTGCTGGCCGGAGGCGACTCGCGGCCCGCCGCAGCGTGGGTGTGGGGCGACGACGCCCCCGAGGGCCTCGCGGGCACGGTCCGTTTCGAGTGGGACGCGGTCGACGCCTGGTTCGAGGAGGACGAGGAGGTCTTTGTACACCCGAGGAGCCCGTACACCCGGGTGGACGCGCTCCGTTCGAGCCGTGCGGTGCGCGTCGAGCTGGACGGTGTGGTGCTGGCCGACGCGCCCACGTGCGTGATGGTGTTCGAGACCGGCCTGCCGACCCGCTACTACCTGGACCGTACGCAGGTCGACTTCACGCGTCTGCTGCCCACCGATACGGTCACCGCCTGCCCGTACAAGGGCCGGACCAGCGACTACTGGTCGGTCGACACCGGCTCGGCCACCTACGAGGACCTGGCCTGGTCCTACAGCTTCCCGACCCGGCAGTTGGGGCCGATCACCGGACTCGTCTGCTTCTACAACGAGCGGGTCGATGTGTACGTCGACGGGGCGCCGCTGCCTCGGCCGGTCCCGGCCGACCGGGCGGCCTTCGAAGCGGCCAGGACCCGGCCGCGTACCGACGGGCCCGGGCACTGACCACTACCCGGCGATCGTCGACCGGCACATCGGCCACCGTCTGCGGCAGATATCCGTGCACTCGGCCGGACGGCGCCCCACACACCGGGCAGACCGCGGCCTCCGTCACCACCGAATGTGAGACAGGGCCGTTGATCGGACAGTCGCTATGGGCTTGCCCGCAGCGGACCGGATGAGCGCGAGGCCGGTGAGCAGAGCCCAGAGGAGGTAGCTGTAGAGGGAGACACGTTCGGCCAGTCCCGTGGGCACCCATCCGTAGGTGAGAGGAATATTGAGCAGCCCGATGGCGCCGAGGGTGATGCTGACAATCGAGAGCCATCGAGGGAGCCCGAGGGATTCGCGGGAGAGGCCGGTGACTATGGCGAGGGCGTTCCCGGCGATGATCGAGAGGAATGCTCCGAGCAGGTAGAGCGGCAGGGTCCCGTCGTCGAAGCGCGCCGGGCCGAGGGGGAACACCGCGAACAGGATCAGGGCGATCCCTTGCGCCACGCCGAGGGACCGGATCATCCGTTTTCTCCAGCCGGTGAGTCGGCGGCTGAGGGCGATGCTCGCGGCAGCGACGAGTGTTCCGGCGACGATCCAGGCGATGCTCATCACCCACCACAGCGGAGAGGAGATCAGGACTCCGCGGAATTCGCCGGCGAAGGGGCTGCCCAGGAAATTGACGTAGTCCTCGATGTAGCTGTAAGGACGCCGGTCCCACGCGGTGGCGACGATCGCTTCTGCGATCAGGCTGATAAGGGCCGCGGCGATGAGGGCGGGGCCGGCCCAACGCGCGATAACGCGGAGCGGGGTACTGGGGGTGGCCGTGGTGGAGGACATGGCTGTGCTGATCTCCCTGTCTGTCTTTCTTTACGGTGAGAACGACGTAGGCCATCCAGTCGCAGGGAGCACAGTGCCCTGCTGAGCCCTCCACCCGTCAGGGCGGTATCGCACTCTTGTCGCCGTAAAGCACGTTGGCGGGGCGGCGGGACTGGTCCAGGCTTCGTCGCGGGTGGCGCGGGGGCACCAAGAGCGCATATGTCAGGGCACGAGGATGATTTTGCCGAGGTTGGTGCGGCCGGAGGACTCCGACAGTTCCATGGCCGCCGCCACCTCGCTCAGGGGGAATCGGGCGGCGATCTTCGCAGTGAGCCGGCCGTCGCGCAGCAGGTCGAAGACGTGCGTGAGGTCGGTGCGCATCCGGGCCCGAAATGCCTCGCGCTTGGCCGAGTCCGGCTTTCCGGAGCCCGACCAGACGTCGTAAAAACTCGCGTGCCTGCGAGTGGGCAGGTAGTTCCAGAACGCCAGCTTGGCCAGCAGCGGCATGAAGTCGAGCAGCACGTGCCTGGTGCCGTCGAGCGCTGCCGCGATGCTGTAGGAGACCAGCGTGCCGGTGCGGTTGAGCATTCCGTACGAGAGGGTGACGCTTTCGCCGCCGAGGTGGTCGAATACGGCGTCCACACCGTCGGGGGCCAGTTTCCGGATGCGGGCGGTCAGATCGGGGTCACGGTAGTCGATCGGTTCCACCCCCAGCGCGCGGAGCGCTTCGTGATGGCGCGGGTGGGCAGTGCCGATCACGCGGGCGCCCGCGTGCTGAGCAAGCTGAGTCAGGATCGTGCCCACGCCGCCGCTGACTCCGGTGACGAGGATGGTCTGCCCGGCCTGCACCTTCGCCGTGCGGTGGAGCATCTGGTACGCGGTCAGTCCGTTGACCACGAGTGTCTCCGCCTCGTCGGCGCTGATCCCGTCGGGCACCTCGACGAGGTCAGCGGCGGTGAGCAGGACCGCGGTGCTCCAGCCACCGGTCTTGGTCAGTGCCGCTACCCGTCGGCCGAGTAGTGCGCGGTCGACTCCAGGGCCGACGGCCTTGACGATGCCAACAAGGTCGTAGCCGGGCACGAATGGGAACGCGGGCTGGCCGTAGTAGCGGCCTCGACGCATCGCGCTCTCAGCGAAGGACACGGCGGTCGACTCGACGCGCACCAGAGCCTCGCCGGCGGCGGGCGCCGGCAGTGTGCGCTGGACCGGGCGCAGGCCGGACGGCGCGACCTTGCCCGGCAGCACCATTTCGGTGGCGATCAAGGCCGCCTCGGCGGCTGCGGTCATCTCGACCATGGAGACTCCTCGTAATTCTGCGACTGCTCGTCACTCAGTTAATGGCCGTAACTATGCACTCCCCCTTCATGCTGCGTCAATCGGTAACTCGAAGCGAGGCGCCCCGTGACGGCCGCACAGGAGCCGACCCGACGCGAGCGGTGCCGACGGCCGGAGCGTGACACGGGCCAAGGGCGTGGCCATGGCGCAGTAGTCGAGGGGGAAACCGAGGTGATGTCGCTCTTCGCGGTCGCGGTCGCACGGCTGATCGGCCGGGAGCCGGGGCGGCACATGTCCGCCACCGGAGTCGAACCCGCACTGCTCCACCGGACCGGGATCGAGACAGTGCCGGTCCGCCCGCGCCACCGGTATGGCGACCGAGCGCGCGACCCGGATCGGGGTCAATGCGTTACGAGCCGTTGCGAAGCAGTGGTGCCGTAGAATTTCTACGGCCCATTACGATGCGAGAATGACTAACACACCGCGGACCATGGGCAGGCGCGAGCGACTGCGGGCCGAGACGCTCCAGGAGATCGAGGACGCTTCGTTCGCGATCATCGACGCGGACGGCGTGCATGCCTTGTCTGTCGCCGCAGTGGCCCGGAACATGGCGATGTCCGCCCCAGCGTTCTACCGCTATTTCCCGTCACGCGACGCGCTGGCGGCGCACCTGGTAACACTGGCCTACCAGCAGCTAGCGGCGGCGATGAGTCAGGCCGTGGAAGGCAGCAGACGGGCGCCACGCGCGCGGGTGCGTCTGCTGGTAACCGCATACCGTGACTGGGCCCTGCGGTACCGGCGGCGTTACGGAATGCTGTTCGGCGAGCGGGCCGGAGACCTGCCCGGCGACGTCACCACGAAGACCCCGCTGGACCAGGCGATGGCACTGCTCATCGACGTGTTGGTGGCCGCCCAGGACACCATGCGGGCCAGCACCACCAGCGGTGACCGAACACTCGACGGGCAGTTGCGGCTATGGACCCGGGGCCAGCAGCGGCCGGACATCACAACGTCCGTCGCCTGCGCCGCCATCCTGATCTGGTCGCGAGTACACGGGATCGTGAGCCTTGAACTCACCGGCATGTTCGACAACCAGTCCCTGGAGGCCCAGCGGCTGATCGATCTTGAAATCGACGGCGCCATCCAATCCCTGGGTCTGGCCGCCCCCTGACCGGCCGACGGTCCTGGGGCGTGTCTTCAAAGCCGTGTCTTCAAAGCTGTTCACGTGATGAGGGGTCATGGTGTAGTCACGCCTTGGGGACACCCTCCTGCACTGGGTCACGAGCCGCCGAACCATCCGGGCACGTCGAGCAGGAAGAGGTCCGGAGGCGTCACCGTGCGCAGGTCGGCTTCCAGCGCGTGGAGGCGCTCTTCGCCGAGCGTCTGCGCCCAGCCGGCGCGGAGGCGGTCGAAGATGCGCGCCGACCGGGTCAGGCAGTCGACGCCGCGATCGGTGAGCCGTACGATCTTGCGCCGCGCGTCGCGGGGGTCCGCGCCGCGTTCCACGTAGCCGAGGCGCTCAAGCGTGTCGATCGTCTTGCCCGCCGCCTGTTTGGAGACGCCGAGCCGGCGGCCGAGTTCGGCGGCGGTTGTGCCGTCCCGGCCGATCGCCTGGAAGACGTACCCGTGCATCGGCCTCACGTCGGGGTGCCCTTGGCGCGCGAGTTCGGCGTGCAGGTCGTCGATGAGGACGCGGTAGGCGAGGAACAGCCGCAGCGGCAGCTCGAAGCCGGGGGAGTCACTTGACACGATCGACAACCAGGTTCACTATCTCGACAACCATGTTGTCTACTTTAGGGGTTTCCGCGATGCCTGTCATTCGCCATTCCGAGAGCCGGCGGACCGAGACGCCCAACGCTGTCATGACAACGCTCGCCTCGCCGACCCTGGGGGGTGCCGAACACTCCGTCTGGCGCGTCGACATGCGCCCCGGCGCCATGGGTCCGCTCCACGCGTTCGATGCCGAGCAGGTGTGGACGGTGGTCGAGGGTGGGGCGACCGTCGCGCTCGACGGTGAGGCGGTCGTGGTGGTGCCGGGCGACACCGTCGTCATTCCCGCCGTCGTGCAGCGCCGCATCTGCGCCGACCCGGAGGCCGGCTTCGCCGCCATCGTGGCCGCGTCCCCGGGCGCTTTGGCTTCCACTCCCGACGGTACGGGCGGGACTGTGCCGGCCTGGACGGTGTAGCCCGGAGCGTCATGTCTGGCGTGTTCCGTCGCCTGCCGGTCGATGCGGTGAACCATCATGGTGGGGTGATAAGCAATGAAATGAACACTTTTGGCGGGCGCCTGCTCATCGGTGCCACCGGCTCCGCCGCCGTCGCCTCGCTTCCGGTGTACATCAACGCACTGCGCGGCGCGTTCACCGGGACCGTCACCGTCCTCATGACGCACACCGCAGCCACCTTCGTCCCGCCGTACACCGTCGGGCTGTTCGCCGACCGGGTGGTGACAGGCGGGACGCCGGACGAGTGGCCCCGGGTGAACCAGGCGACCCTGGCCGCCGAGCACGACATGATGGCCGTCCTGCCGGCCACCGCGAACATGCTGTCCGTCGTCGCGACGGGCGGTGTGCCGAACATGCTGTCAGCAACCATCACGGCCGCCGACTTTCCCGTGGTGTTCTTCCCGGTGATGACCGGTGAGATGTGGCGGAAGCCGGCCGTCCAGCGCAACGTCGATCAGGTGCGGCAGGACGGTTACCACGTCGTCGATCCGCCGTGGGGGCAGCGCTACGACGTCGGGCTCGGCGAGTTCATCGACAGCCCCATGCCGCCGCCCCCACCCCAATTCGTTGATGTGGTGAGAGAGTTCATGCCGTCGAACCGGGCGGAGGGCGGCTGAGTGAGGTGGGGGCGAAGACCGCTTCGGTCACCGGTTGACGCGGCCGGTGTCCACGGGGAAGTCGGGCAGGGGCACCGTGCTGATTCTCTCGCCCAGCTTGAGCATTCCTTTCAGGAGCGAAGGGCGCGACAGCAGGACGTTGCGGAGACGTATGCCGGTGGCGGTGCCGGGGGCGAGGAACTTGCCGGTGCGGTCGCCGCCCGCCTGGCAGCCCTCGGCGTACTTCCGGAGCCTGTTCTCGTACCGGGTGAAGGCGGTCCGGTGATCGCCCCGGGCCCGGGCGAGTTCGCCTGCCAGGACGTACGCGGCGACCACCGCCGTTCCCGTGCCCATGCCGCCTATGGTGGCCCCGCAGGCGGCGTCACCGACGAGGCACACGCGCCCCGTTGACCACGTGCCCACGTCCGCCCGGCTGATCGAGTCGAAGTACAGGTCGGGGGCCTGGCGCAGTGAGGCGAGCAGTCGGGGCACCTCCCAGCCGAGGCCGGCGAACGCGTTGTCGATCAGACGCTTCTGCTGTTCCAAGTCGCGGCGGTCGTACGGCAGTTCAGGCGCGGCGAAGACGAAGAACGCCCCTGCCCGCGCCGGGTCCCGGGGGTCCGTGCCGACGGAGGCGAGCCGCCCCGGCGCGTTGTGGCCGACCGAGCCCTTTCCCAGTTTCAGGTCGTTGGGAAGTTGCCAGGTGGCGGCGTAGTAACCGAGGTGAGTGACGTAGTCCTCCTCCGGGCCGAAGGCGAGGCGGCGGACCTGGGAGTGCAGTCCGTCCGCGCCGATGACCAGATCGAAGTCGCGCGAGGGGCCGCGTTGGAAGTCGGCTCGCACACCGGAGGCGGTCTCGGTGAGGCCGGTGATCGAGTCGCCGAAGATGTACTCGGTGTGGGGGAGGCTGCGCTCGTACAGCACGTGGGCCAGGTCTCCGCGGAGTACCTCTATCGCGCCGCCTGCGAACTCGGCCGGCAGGTGCAGCAGCGTCCGGCCCTTCTCGTCGACGAAGCGAATCGGGCTGCCCCCGGTCTGGATCCGGCGCAACTCGGGGAGCAGGCCCATGCGTTCCAGCACGGTCAGGTGTGTTTCGCCACGGAAGTCGACGGCGTGACCGCCGCCGCGCGGGGCCGGGGTCAGTTCGACGACGGTGGGCTTGAAGCCGTGGTGGCCCAGCCAGTAGGCCAGCGCCGGTCCGGCGATGCCGGCACCGGAAATGAGGACGTTCCTGTTCACGGGTTCCTCCGGTCCAAAACTGTGTCCGTCGGACACTGATAATTACTGTGTACCGTAGAAGCAGTTGATTCGGCAAGGCGGCCGGGGCCGGACAGGAGGGGCGGAAGACATGAGTGGCGAACACGCCGAGCTGGTACGGCTGTTGTGGGGCCCGCACCCCAAGCCCGCACGGGGTCCGAGGCCCACGCTCGACCTCGACCGCATCGCGCGCGCCGGCATCGACATCGCAGACGCTGAGGGGCTGGCCGAGGTGTCCATGCAGCGGATCGCCGCACACCTGGGCGTGACCAAGATGGCGCTCTACCGGTACGTACCAGGCAAGGCCGAACTGGTCGCCCTGATGGTGGACGCCGCGATCGGCCCCTACCCGGCGGCGAAGGCGCAACGCGGCGGCTGGCGGGAGCAGTTGGAGGAGTGGGCCCGCCAACTGGCCGCCGTCTTCGGCCGGCACTCCTGGGCGCTGGAGGTCACGGTCGGGCCGCGGGTCATGGGGCCCGGGGAGCTGTCCTGGATGGAGCGTGCCGTCGCCGCGCTGGACGGTACGGGGCTGACCGGCGCCGAACGGATGGACGCGGCCGTACTCCTGGTCGGCCACGTACGCGAGATCACCCAGCAGGCCCGTGCGGCGGGCCCCGGGGGCGACCCCGAGACCCAACTCGGCGCCATCCTCGGCGATTTGATGCGGGCACACGGCGAGCGGTTTCCCGCACTCAGCGCGGCCCTCGCTTCCGTGGCCCGGTCGGACGGGCAGGATCAGGCCTGGGAGTTCGGGCTTGAGCGCATCCTGGACGGCTTGACCACACTCATCGACCGGCGCGCACGCTGAGGGACAGCCTTACGCCGGGCCGCCGTTCGGCGACTCGGGCGCGGCGAGGTCGGGCGCGGCCTGGTCGGACGTGGCGAGGTCGGGCGCGGCGAGGCGCAGGATCGGATCGAGCACGTCCGGGAAGCGGTCGTCCAGATCGTTTGCGCGCAGTCGGATCCGTCGGTGCCTGCCGTCGACGGCCATGCTGATCAGCCCGCCCTCGCGCAGAATCCGCCAGTGGTTGGACAGCGTCGAGATCGGCACATCCATGCCGTCGGCGAGAGTCGAGCAGGTCGCCCCGGGGTTGCCGCGGGCGCGCCGCAGCAACTCCAGGCGCACCGGATCGCCGAGCGCGTGCAGTACTTGCGCGAGTGTCAGGGACTCACGCGCCGGCTCGGGTAGCGATCGCATGCCTCAACGATAACCCGTTATTCGACACTTCGGGATTCTCGAACTATGTTGCGGGGCATCCGCATCATGGAGGGGGCCGTGTTGACCACACGCGAAGGCACACACGAAGGCGCGACGGAAGCCGGATCGCCCGGCACCGGGGCCAGGACCGGGGCCGGGGCCGGGGCCGGGTTCAGGGGCGAGAGTGCTCGACCGAGCCGGGCGGCGTTGCTCACCATGACCTGCCTGGGGCAGTTCATGGTGCTGCTCGACAGCACGATCGTCGGTGCGGCGCTGCCCGACATGCAGCAGCGTCTGCACACGCAGTTGACGGGTCTGCAGTGGATCGTCGACGCCTACGTACTGCTCGTCGCCATGCTGTTGCTGTCCGGCGGCGTCTTCGCCGACCGCTTCGGCCGCAAGCGGGTGTTCCTGGCCGGGGCCGCCGTGTTCACGGTTGCTTCCGTGCTGTGTTCCGTCGCCCCCTCGCTCGGCTGGCTGATCGCCGGACGGGTGGTCCAGGGCGTCGGGGCCGCTGCGCTGAGCCCGGCCTCGCTGGCCCTGCTGGCCGCCGCCCACCCCGTAGCTCAGGAGCGGGTCAGGGCGATCGGGCTGTGGGCCGGATTCAGCGGAATCGGCCTGGCCGCAGGGCCGTTGGCAGGTGGAATTCTGGTGTCCGCCTTCGGCTGGCCCGCCATCTTCCTCGTCAATGTGCCGATCGGCGCTGCCCTGTTGCTGGCCGGTCTGCGCATCCTGCACGAGTCCCGCAACGTCGGCGCTCCTGACATCGACGTACCGGGGACGATCCTGTCCGTCCTCGGTGTGGGGGCCCTGACGTACGGGCTGATCGAGGGCGGCTCCCGTGGCTGGGCCTCGCCGGTGATCCTGGCCAGCTTCGCCGCCGCCGTACTGTTCCTGGTCCTCTTCGTCGTCGTAGAGGGACGGGGTTCGGCGCCGATGCTGCCGCTGCGGCTGTTCCGGCAGCGGCTGTTCACGGTGTCCAACACGGCGATGGTCGTGGTGGGTTTCGCGCTCATGGGCTCGGCGTTCTTCTTCTCCCAGTTCTTCGTGTACGTCCAGGGCAGTTCGATTCTGCGCGCCGGCCTCCAGACCCTGCCGGCCTCCCTCGCCATGGTGATCGTCAGCCCGTACGCGGGCCGGTGCGCCGCCAGGTACGGCTTCCGGATCGTGGTCACCGTCGGTCTGGCGCTGGCCGGGCTCGGGTTGGTCGCGATGGGCTTCGTGCACACGGACACCGGCTACGGGAATGTGTGGTGGCGGCTGGCGGTCACCGGCATCGGTTTCGCTCTGACCATGTCCCCGCTGACCGGCGCGGCCATCCAGGCGGTCGGCCCGCGGGAGGGGGGCATCGCGTCGGGTATCAGCAGCACCACCCGGCAGATCGGCGCGGTGCTCGGCGTGGCGGTGCTCGGAGCCGTCGTCCGCACCGGAGAAGCCGGTGCCGCGTCCCTTGAGGCGGGCCTCGACCGCGCCTTCCTCGTGGCCGGCGCCGTGACCTTGGCGGGTGCGGTGTTCACCGGTCTGTGGCTGGCGAGATCCACGCCTGCGTGAGTCTCCGGGCCCTGGGCGCGGAGCGCCGACTCGGGGAGCACTTCGACGGCGCCGAATACGACACCCTGACCTGCCGGTTCTCCTTCGGCGCGCCCGACACGGACGGCCGCCGGGGCCCGGCCGACGCCCTCGGCCGGGCCCCTGTCCGGTTGGCGGACGAAATGGTCCGGATTATGAGATCACATGCGGATTCCTTGACTCGGGACCGGCCGCGCTGCTGAGGTCGTTGATATGAAGGTCGGATCATTGCTCACGCGGCGGCGCCATATCGACTATGGACGCGTCGCCAGCGCCTTCTGCTGTCCCGGCAGCCGCTGAGGGCGCCTCTCGCTCGCACCGGCGCGGCCCGCCTCTTTATCGGCCCCGCCCCACGCGTCGACCCGCGCATCCTCCCGCACGCCCCGCTGACCTGCGGATTCGCTGACCGCTGACCCGCCCGGAATCCCTGATCCCGGCCGCTCCGCGCTCCGCGCCCCGTACGCGTTCCGTGCCCCTCCGGGCTCCGCCCCGCCGCTCTCCCCAGGCAACGCCGCCTTGTCACGCGCCTCGCACCGGGCCCACTCCCGTACGCGGGCAGCCGTCCGCGTACGGACGGCGCGACGACAGGGCGGCCCCACCGTCTCGGCACCAGCCCTCGACGAAACGAGACCTCATGGCAACCGTCCTCTCCTTGTCGGGAAGCCCTTCCGCGACCTCGCGGACCGCACGCCTGCTGCGCCACCTGGACCTCAGACTCGCCGAGCTGGGGCACACCGTCCTGCCGCTCGACGTACGCACGCTGCCGGCGGGACCGCTGCTGCGCGCGGACACCTCCGACCCCGCGATCGCCGAGGCCGTCGGCATGGTCGCCCGCGTCGACGGGGTGATCATCGGCACCCCGATCTACAAGGCCGCCTACTCCGGGATACTCAAGGCGCTGCTCGACCTGCTGCCGCAGTCGGCTCTCGCCGGGAAGACCGTCCTGCCGCTGGCGACCGGTGGGACGCCGGCGCACGTACTCGCCGTCGACTACGCGCTGCGCCCCGTCCTCAGCTCGATGGGCGCGCACCACATCGTGCAGGGCTGGTTCGTGCTGGACCGCCACATCACCGTGCGGGACGAGGGCGTCACCGTCGAACCCGCCACCGAAGAGGCCCTGCGCAAGGTCGTGGACCAGTTCTCGCAGGCGCTCGAAAGGCAGCCGCTGCTGTCACCCGTCGGCTGATCAGCACGACGCCTTCTTTCACATCCCACATCGTATAAATGATTTATTACCTGGGATGCGGAGAGCGCCACACGTCACACGCCACACGCCACACCCTCGCCCTCCTCCGTTCCCGACTGGAGCCTCCGTTGTCCGTACGAGACCGCACCTCCCTGGACGTGCCCGCGCAGCCGCAGGACTTTCCCGACAGCCCACTGAGCCGGGCGTTCCGGCAGCCCCTGATGCTCGGCGTCTTCCTGCCGCTCCAGACCGGCGGATGGTCCCAGTCCACCCTTCCCCGGGGGACCGACTGGACCTTCGACTACAACCTCGAACTCACCAGGCGCGCCGAGGACCTGGGCTTCGACATCGCCTTCGGGCTGTCCCAGTGGCTGCCCAAGGGCGGCTTCGGCGGCGAGACCCACTACCGGGAGAACTTCCTCGACCCGTTTGTCTCCGCCGTCGCGCTGGCCTCGGCGACCCGCTCGATCCTCCTGCTCGGCACGATCCATGTGCTGTACGGGCCCTGGCACCCGCTCCACCTGGCCAAGTTCCTCGCCACGGCCGACCACATATCGGGCGGCCGGTTCGGCGCCAACATCGTCACCGGATACGCGGACACCGAGCCCGCGATGTTCGGGACGGTCCGCGCCGAACACGACCGCAGGTACGCGATGGCCGACGAGTTCGTCGCGATCGCCAAGGACCTGTGGGCGGGGGAGGACAACCTCACCTTCGAGGGGGATCAGTGGTCGCTGAGCGACGCGTACGTCTCGCCGCGCCCGGCGTACGGCCGCCCCGTCCTCGTATCGGCCAGCGGCTCGCCCGCCGGGTTCGCGTACGCGGGACGCCACTCCGACATCGTGTTCGTCTCCAGCCCGGCCGGTGAGAACTTCGAGGACGCCGTCCAGGCGCTGCCGGAGCACGTACGCCAGGTCAAGGCGGCGGCGCGCGCCGAGGGGCGCGAGGTACGGGTCGTCATCAACCCGACCGTCGTGTCGCGCCCCACCCACGCCGAGGCAGTCGCCTACTACCAGGCCATCCGCGACCACGCCGACCTCGACTCGATCCGGGCGTTCGAAACCCGCCACGCGGGGGGCGACAGCCAGTCCTGGCAGGAGCACACGGCGCCCGGCCGGGCCGTCGGCGGTCATCTGCACATCGTCGGCTCGCCCGAGGAGGTCGCCGACCAACTGGCCAGGCTGCACGACACCGGCATCGACGGCGTCCAGCTCACCTTCTACGACTACCTGCCCGACCTCGACCAGTTCGGCCGGGACATCCTCCCGCTGCTGGAGAAGGCCGGACTGCGCGAACCGGTGGCGAAGGGGACGCCGTCATGACGTCGACCCTCGCCCCCGGCCTGGCCCGGGAACAGCGCGTCACCCCCCGCGCCTGGATGGTCCTCGCCATCACCATGGTCTTCTGGGTCGCCGACGGCTACGACACGTTCGTCCTCATCATCACCGGCAAACCCGCGCTCCTCGACCTGCTGCCCGCCGCCGAACACGCCGCCGTCCCGCGCTACATGGGTTATCTCCTCGCCATCACGCTGGCCGGCTGGGCCACCGGCGGCATCCTCGGCGGCCTGGCGGGCGACCG
>NZ_JTHL01000001.1:6509508-6519861 GCF_000818195.1 Streptomyces sp. 150FB
GCGACCGCCTCGGCCGCCGGAAGACCATGGTCGCCGGCGTGGTGATCTACAGCGTCGCCACCGTCCTCGCCGCGACGACGGGCACCTGGTGGCTGCTCGGCGTGACCCGCTTCTTCACCGGCGTCGGCATCGGCGCCGAGTGGGGCGTGGGGACGTCGCTGCTCCAGGAGACCTGGCCGGAGAAGTGGCGCACCAGAGGAGCGGGCCTCCTCCAGGCCGGCTTCTCGCTCGGCGGCCTCCTGGTGTCCGCCCTGTGGGTGCTGATCGGCTCGACCTGGGACCTCTCCTGGCGCTGGATGTACCTGTTCGGCGTGGTACCGCTGATCATCATCGCCCTGGTGTACCGCCGGATACCCGAGTCCGCGCGCTGGGTGACGAACACCGCCACGCCCGAGCAGCGGGCCGGCCTGCTGCGCGGGCAGACCGGGCGGCGGTTCCTGGCCGCGCTCGGCGTCTCCGTCGCGATCACCGTCGGCTGGTGGGCGGTCTCCTCGTACCAGCCGACCTTTGTCGGCGGGCTGGTCCACGATCCACGGCGTACGGCCTTCTTCACCGGCTGGGCGGGGGCGCTGTACAACGTCGGGGAGATCATCGGCTGCATCGCCTTCGGCTTCCTCGCCGACCTCTGGGGGCGCAAAGGCACCACCACGTTCTACTTCGCCGGCTCGATCGTCGTCGTACCGGTGGTCTTCCTCGTGCTGAACGGGGCGGGCACGGTGACCGTGGCCCAGGTCGTCGCCGGGTTCTTCACCGGCGGCCTCTACAGCTGGTACACGGTGCACACACCGGAACTCTTCTCCACCCGGATCCGCGCCACGGCCATCAGCGCCGTGTTCTCCGGCGCGCGCTACCTCGCGATGATCGCCTCGGTCGGCTCCGGGTCGCTCGCCTCCGCGCTCGGCGGCTTCGACAAGGCGGCGGTGATCTTCACCCCCGTCTATGTGCTGGGCATCGTGGCGGTGCTGTGCCTGCCCGAGACCCGCGGCAAGGACCTCCCCGCATGAAGCAGCTCCCGCCGCTCCCGCGCCCTCCCGCCCGCTCCCTCCCCTCCCGCCTCTCATGCCCTCAAGACGAAAGGCAGCCCGAAATGACCAGGCCCGCACCGGAGTTCCTCTGGTACTACGTGACGCACGACGGCCCCTACCCCTGGGAGCCCGGGGGCCGCCGCGACATCAAGCTGCCCGACGTCAAGGCCCTCGCCTCCGCGCTCGACCGACTGCCGTACAGCGGCGCCCTGTTGTCCACCACAGGACACAACGTCTGGGTCACCGGCATCGCCGCGGCCACGGTCACCCAGGACTTCCGTCCGCTGCTGGCCCTCCGGCCGGGGATCACCTCGGTGACCGAACTCGCCAACATGGCCATCAGTTTCGACGACATGTTCGACGGCCGGCTGCTGATCAATGTCATCAACTCCGAGACCCCGGTGTGGCGCCAGCACGGCATCAGGCTGGAGAACGACGAGCGGTACGACCTGCACGCCGAGTACTGGGAGGTGTTCAACCGGCTCGTCGCCGGGGAGACCGTCACCTACCACGGTGAGTACGTGGACGTGGAGAACGCCGCCGGCAACCCGTGGGTCGCCCCGAAGCGCGACCACATCCCGCTCTGGTTCTCCGGGTCGTCCCCCAAGGCCCTGGACGTGGCGGGCCGGTTCGCCGACGCGTACCTCACCTTCGCCGAGCCGCTCGGCCAGTTGGAGAAGAAGACCGCCGCCGTACGGGACCGGGCAGCGGAGTACGGCAGGTCGCCGCGGATCGGGCTGCGCGCCTCCCTGATCGTGGGGGAGACGGACGCCGACGCGTGGCGCAAGGCCAACAAACTCCTGGCGTCGACCAGCCGGAGCACGCTGGACCGCAAGCTCGGGCTGATCGCGAAGGGCGGCAACGGCGGCGGTACGTCCGTCACCCAGTCCCGTATCTTCGCCCACATCCCCGAGCGGGGACTCGCCGCCATCAGGGCGGGCGACCTGCCCGACGCCCGCGACCTCAGCCACGACGAGAACCTCTGGCCCGGCATCTCGCTGCTCCAGCAGGGTCCCCCGATGGCGCTGGTCGGCGGCTACGACAGCATCGTCGGGCGGCTCAAGGAGTACCACGCGGCCGGAGTCGACATTTTCATCCTCGACTCGATGCCGCTGCTCGAAGGCGCCTACGAGGTGGCCGAGCACATCATCCCCGCCCTGCGGGACCTCTGAACCGGCGAACCCGCATGCCCCCGCACGACCCTTCCCGCACGAACCTTCCCGCACGAGCCGCATCAACGAACGGAGACAACCATGACGACGTACGACGACAGCGTCACCGTCACCACCACCCGCACGGCCGGCCGCTTCCTCGCCGAGGCCCGGGAGCAGTTCCTGGTCACCGACTCGACGGGCGGACGCGGCGGCCTGGGACAGGCGTGGCTGGCCGGTGAGTTGCTGCTCGCCTCCCTCGGCACCTGCGCCGTCAGCAGCGTCACCCACTTCGCCCGCGAGGAGAGCGCGAGCCTCGACGACGTCGAGACCACGGTCGCCTACACCCGCGACGCCGCCGACCCCACCCGTTACGAGGAGGTCGTCCTCTCCGTCGTCACCTGGGGTGTCACCCAGGAGACCGCCGAGCGGCTGACCCGCCTCTACACCGAGAACTGCCCCGTCTACGGCACCATTTCGCGCGGCGGCAAGGTGACCGTCGACGTCACCGCGCACCCCTCGGACCCGAGCCGTCGCGGGCCCGGCGTGACCGGCGACGCGGCCCGATAGGCTGGAAACCATGAGTCTCGGCCCGGCGCACGCCCCCACCAAGAGCGAGGTCGCGTATCAGGCGCTGCTGCGCGCCATCAGGACGGGGGAGCTTGCGCCGGGCCAGCGCGTCATCCTGGCGACGCTCGCCGACCAGCTCCAGATGAGCCAGACGCCGGTGCGGGACGCGCTGTCCCTGCTGGCCGACCAGGGCCTGGTGATCCGCCGCCCGAACCACGCCACGATCATCGGCGGCCAGACCGGCGAGCGTGCGTCGGAGGTGTCGATGCTGCGCGCCATGCTCGAACCCGAGGCGGCGATGCTGGCCGCCGTACGGCACCACCCGGCGGAGGTCGCGGCGATCGGCGCGGCGTGCGACGCCATGGACAAGGCGCTGTCGGACGGCGGCCCCTCGGCCACCGGGGACCTCAACACCCAGTTCCACCTGGCGGTCGCGCAGGCGAGCGGGTCGCCGCTGCTCACCGACTTCGTGGCCAGGGTGTGGAAGCAGATGCCGCTGGAGGGTCTGACGGCCTCCGGGCGGATGGAGCAGGCCGCCGAGGAGCACCGGGCGATCCTGACCGCGGTGGCCGAGGGCGACCACGAGGCGGCGCGCCGCCTGATGGCGGACCATGTGGGCCACGCGGCGGCGGCCACCGAGCAGTACCTGAGCCGGCTCGCCGACGCCCGTACGCTCCCCTGACCGAGCCGATCTCGTCTCAACTGACCACGATATCAAGGGTGTCCACCCTGTTGAGCGCCTCGCACCCCGGGCAGCACACGGCGGTGAGATTCCGGTAACGCACGCCGTCGTACCACTCGTGCGCGCACTTCCCGCACGCGACCTTGGCGACGAAGTTGTCACACCGACCGCTCGCGGCCATTCCGAGGCCGTTCAGGCCGCCGGAGAGGGCGATGATCCCGGCCGTGCATTCCGCCGCCGAGGTGTCGCTCTGCCACGGCCGCAGCTTCTCCAGGTACAGGCCGTCGATGTCCCTTCCCCAGTTGCCGTCGGGGGTTTCCACGACGTAGTAGAACAACTCCTCCTCGACCGGGGGCAGGTCCAGCAGATAGCGCTTCGCTTTCTCCGTGTCACTGCCCTGGAAGATGATGTAGCTGCCTTCGCCCTTCTTGAGGCTGCCGTAGCCGGGCTTCAGCCCCGCCTCCGCCGCCCGGGCCTGGGCCGCCTCCTGTGCCTCGGTGGTCAGGTAGATCAGCCGCGGTCCCCGGTCCGAGGATCGGCGTCGCTTCAACCAGCCCATGTGCCCTGCCTCCGCCCGCTGTTCGCCGATGACGCCTCCGACCGTAGCCATACCGCGCCGGGAGGGGTCCCGGACCGACGGAAGGGGCAGCCGGGGGGAGCGCTATCCGGTGGGTGACTGCGGCAGGCCGGAGTTCCGGGTGGGGCCCAGCCATTCGCACAGGAGGATGGTGGCGTCGTCCTGGAGATGGCCGTCGTGATGGTCGAGTACGGCGCGCATGAAGCGGCGGACCGTCTCGGGGACGGGCAGGCCGTCGGCGTTGTGGCGGATGAGGAAGTCGGTGAAGCGCCCGAGGCCGAATTCCTGGCTGCCCGGCTTGCGGGCCTCGGTGATGCCGTCCGTGTAGAGCACGATGCGGTCGCCGGGCTGGAGATGTTCGCTGCACAGCTCGACGGGCAGGCCCAGTTCGGTGCCCAGGGGGTGCGCGGGCCTGGACGCCAGTTGGCTGGTCCAGCGCCCGTCGCGGATCACCGTCGGCGGGGGATGGCCGCGGTTGACCCAGGTGAAGACGCCGGTACTGGTGTCCAGATGGGCCAGGATCGCGGTGACGAAGCGGTCGCTGCCGAACTGCCGGCCGACGGTCCTGTCGACCTCCTCGCTGACTTCGGCGAGACCGGCGCCGCGCCGGCGTTGGGTACGGCAGGCGCTCAGAGCGAGATTGACGGTGAGCCCGGCGGCGGTGTCGTGGCCCATCGCGTCGAAGATCGAAAGATGGACGCCGTCACCCGTGACCGCGTAGTCGTACGCGTCGCCGCCCGCCTCGTAGGCCGGTTCCACGGCGGCGCCGACGACGATCCGGCCGTCCGCGTAGGTGCGCGGCGCCATCAGCTCCCACTGCATCTCGGCAGCGAGATCCATGTGCCTGGTACGGGTCAGGAGCGTGTACGAGTCGCTGGTGCCCCTGCTCCCGATGATCATCATGCCCACCAGGGCCGCCAGCGACATCATGTCCGCACGCGTGTGCTCGTCGTCGGTGGCGGAGGCGATATGGAGGACGCCGAGCCGCTCGTTGCTGTCCCGCAGCGGCACCCAGAAGCGGTGCAGTCCGCCGTGGCGCTCGGCCGTGGGGATGATCCGGCCGTGCTGGTACGACCGCCCGGCGACCGTACCGTCGATGGAGAGGGCAGTGGCGTGACCGCCGAGTGTCCGTTCACCGGCGACGGCCTCCCTGACCAGCAGGTGCAGCGTGCGCCGCCTGAGGTCGCCCAGGTAGATCAGCACCTCGCTCAGCCCGGCCTCCGCCGCGCGTTCCGCCACCCGCGTGGCCAGCAGGTCGTAACGCGTCCGCTGACTGTCCGCGAGAAGCCCGAGAGCATGCGCAGGCTGCCCTCGCTCCGGTCAGCCATGGCGCCTTTCCTTCCGCCGGCGGTGCGGGACCGCTGCCGCGGTCCCGTGCCCCCGTAACCAGTGTGCTCGCTCCGGCGGCTCAGAGCTGGTTGGTGGCCTGCATCCCGCTGAGGATGATCACGAGGCCGTACTCGAAGCAGTCGTCGGTGTCCGGGTCGAACAGGTCGTCCCGTGCGTAGGCCTGCGCCGTGAGCGGGAAGCGGGTGCTGTCGACGCCCTCGCCGTGCGGGTCGCCGTCCGGGGCGGCCAGGCCCGCCGTGTGTTCCTGCTCCTCGATGGTGAAGCCGACCGTGTAGTGGAGCAGGGCTGCGACACTGCGTGCCGCGTTCTGTACGGGGAAGCCGGCGTCCTGGAGAGTGC
Source organism: Streptomyces sp. 150FB (assembly GCF_000818195.1). Classification (GTDB taxonomy): domain Bacteria; phylum Actinomycetota; class Actinomycetes; order Streptomycetales; family Streptomycetaceae; genus Streptomyces. The sequence goes on from NZ_JTHL01000001.1 coordinate 6,515,203, forward strand.
GCAGGGCGAGTTCCGTCGCCCGGAAGACCGCCGGTTCCTTGAGGTTGCTCCCGGCGAAGATCTTGGCGCCGTCCTGGTGGCGCAGCATCGCGCGCCGGAGCTGACGTGCCCAGGAGGCCAGCCACTCCTGCCAGCCGACGCCGAGGCGGGGCCCTTCGAGTCCTTCGGCCGCGTCCGCGAAGATCGCCGAAGCCATGGCGTCGAGCAGCTCCTGCTTGTTCTTGACATGCCAGTAGAGCGCCCCCGGCTGCACGCCGAGCCGCCCCGCCACCATGCGCATGGTGAGGCCTTCGAGACCCGTCTCGTCCAGCAGGTCCAGTGCCGCCCGCGAGATCGCTTCGGCGTTGATCTTCATGTTCCTCCTCGGCCTTGACACTCTAACCCGCATCAACGAATCTTGGTGGGCGTTCAACTAATACTGAACGGCGTTCAAGAATGCGTTCAAGAATGACGTTCTCAGGCGAGTCCCCAAGGGAGCAACAGCGGGCATGAGCGAACTCAACGATCAAGTCATCGCGGAATTCCGGGCGAACGGCGGCGTCGTCCGTGAGGCCATGGGCGGCCATTTCAAGGATGTGCACCTGCTGCTGCTCCACAATGTGGGCGTCAAGACCGGGCGGGATCTGGTGAACCCGCTGCTGTACGTCGCCGACGGCGACAGCTTCGTCCTCGTCGGGTCCAACGGCGGCGCGGAGAAGGATCCGCTGTGGGTCGCCAACGTCGAGGCGATGTCGGAGGTCACCATCGAGGTCGACGACCGCACGCTGAGGACGAAGCCGGTCATCCTGCGTGACGGTGCCGAGCGCGAGCGGCTCTACGGGATCGTGATGGAGTACTGGCCCGACGTCCTGGAGTACGAGACCCACACGTCCCGCTCCTTCCCGGTGATCCGGCTGGACCCGATCGGATAGCACGGCCTTTTCCGCCCGCCCGCCCCGCGCCCGCCCGGATCGTCCACGGTCACCACTTCGACCGGCTGGTGCGGCTGCTCGACCCGGGCCGTACGGTCGTCGGCGGCGAGCACGACCGGGACGACCTCTGCATCGCACCGACCGTGCTCGCCGACGTGTCTCCCCGCCTCCGGATGGCAGGGATGGCTCGGACGGCGGCGCTCAGTCCGTCCCGGCGCCAGGACCGGAATCGCCCCGGCCGCTGCCACCACCCCCGCCGCCGGCACCGGCCCCCGCGCTGTCGTCGACCGGTACCACCAGCTCGTTCAGGCTCATGCCGGCCCCGCCCGCGACGGCAGCCAGCTCCTCACCGAGCGGCTCCACCGCCGGCACGTCGTGCGGCCGGTTGACCCGGCCCGTCAGCAGCGACGACACAGCGGCGATCAGGCACGCCGCCACGGCGAACCAGAACGCGATGACCAGGCCCTGGTGGAACGGACCCGAGATCAGGTGCGGGAAGAACTCCTTGCCCGTGATGTTCTTCCCACCGTCGGGCAGCGTCGAGAGCTGCCCGCCCAGCAGTTGCTGGAACGGGTTGTAGCCGAGGAAGGCGGCGAACAGCACCGCGATCGGCGGCAGCCCCGACACCTGCTGTGCCATCGCGTCCGGCACGCCCTGCTGGACGAGACCGGTGTGCATCACGCTCGGCAGGGTGCGGGAGAGGCCCGCGATCATCAGGCTGAAGAAGATGCCGATGGAGAGCACGGACGCCGAGTTCTGGAACGTCGCCGTCATACCGGCGCCCGCCCCGCGCGACTCGGCGGGGACCGCGTTCATGATCTCGGCCCTGTTGGGCGACGAGAACAGCCCCGAGCCGAGTCCGTTCACGAACAGCAGGATCGCGAAGAGCCAGTAGTTGAAGTCCGTGGGCAGCTCCATCAGAGCCACGAAGCCGGCGCCGGTGATCAGCGCCCCGCCCACGGTGAACGCCCGCGCGCCGTACCGGTCGGAGAGGTACCCGGACAGTGGCGCCGACAGCAGGAAGCCGACGGTCAGCGGGATCATGTAGATGCCCGCCCACAGGGGAGTCTCCTCGAAGCTGTAGCCGTGCAGGGGCAGCCAGATCCCCTGGAGCCACATGATCAGCATGAACTGGAGTCCACCCCGGCCGAGCGCCATCAGCAGACTCGCTATGTTGCCCGCGGTGAAGGCCCGCAGCCGGAACAGCGACAGCCGGAACAGCGGCTCAGCCACCTTCAGCTCGATCACGACGAACAGCCCGAGCACCACCACACCGCCGATGAGGGCGGTCAGCACCAGCGGATTCATCCAGCCCATGGTGCTCGACCCGTAGGGCTGGATTCCGTACGTGATGCCGACCAGTACGGATATCAGGCCGACGGCGAACGTGACGTTGCCCCACCAGTCCATCTTCGCCCTGGCGCGCACCCCGGTGTCATGCAGCTTCACGTACGCCCAGATGGTGCCGAAGATGCCGAACGGCACCGACACCAGGAAGATCAGCTTCCAGCTCACCGGCGCCAGCACACCGCCCAGGATCAGGCCGATGAACGAGCCGGCGATGGCGGCGATCGAGTTGATGCCGAGCGCCGTACCGCGCTGGCGCGTGGGGAACGCGTCGGTCAGGATCGCCGTCGAGTTGGCGAACAGCAGCGCGCCGCCGATGCCCTGGGCGATACGCCAGCCGATCAGCCACAGCGCCCCCGCGCTGCCGTCCATCCAGGTGATGGCGAGCATGATCGAACAGAACGTGAAGGCCGCGAAGCCCATGTTGTACATGCGTACCCGGCCGAACATGTCGCCGAGCCGGCCGAACGTCACCACCAGCACCGCCGTGACGACCATGAAGCCCATCAGCATCCACAGCAGATAGCTCGTGTTCGCCGAGTCCAGCGGGTCCAGATGTATGCCACGGAAAATATCGGGAAGGGCGATCAGCACGATCGATTGGTTGATCATCACCATCAGGACACCGAGGGTGGTGTTCGACAGCGCTATCCATTTGTAGTGTTTCCCAGGCGCGCCGGTCCGTGGCGGTTCTGTGCTGGTTTGTTCGGTCATGCCCACAATGCGTTTTCTCCCTCGCGTGCGTCTGCTCCGCCGGCGGGCGCGGAGGCAGATGGTTGGTCTATGCATGCAATCTATCTCGTGTGCGTGACATCCATATGTCGGGGAGCGGGCTTCCTTACCGGTGCGCGGCGGCGGAAGATCTACCGCGGACACCAGGTCCACCTGGTGTCCGACACGTCCCACAGGAGATGGAATGGCACCATCAACGTCCAGCACGATCACGTTGAACGTCAATGGCGAGAAGCACACGCTCCCCGTCGACCACCGCACCACCCTGCTCGACGCGCTGCGCGAGCATCTTGATCTGACGGGCACCAAAAAGGGCTGTGACCAGGGCCAATGCGGTGCCTGTACGGTGCTGCTCGACGGCCGGCGCGCCGTCTCGTGCCTCCAGTTCGCCGTCGCGGCCGAGGGCCGCGAGGTGACGACCATCGAGGGCATAGCCGAGGGTGACCGGCTGCACCCCGTACAGCAGGCGTTCCTCGACCTGGACGGCTACCAGTGCGGCTACTGCACGCCGGGGCAGATCTGCTCCGCCGTCGCGGTGATCGAGGAGCACGCCGCGGGCTGGCCGAGCGCGGCGACCGACGACGTACGGCCCGGGGCCGGGCCCCTGCCGCTGGACGCGGAGGAGATCAGGGAGCGGATGAGCGGGAACCTCTGCCGGTGCGGGGCGTACGTCACGATCGTGCAGGCGATCGCGAGGGCCGCCGAGACGGTGCGGCCCGCCTCCCTGCCCCACCCCCGTGGCTCGGCTGACGCCACCGATGCGGCGGTGTCGGCGTGAAGGAGTTCGCCTACCGGCGTGCCGGTGATGTGTCCGGCGCGCTCGCGCTGCTCGACGGCGACCCCGAGGCTCGGTTCCTCGGTGGCGGCACCAACCTGGTCGACCTGATGAAGGCAGGTGTCGAGCGGCCCGCCTTGCTGGTGGACGTACGGGAGTTGCCCCTCGACCGGATAGAGGTCACCGGCGACGGCGGGCTCCGGATAGGCGCGACCGTCACCAACAGCGATCTCGCCGCCGACCCCGAAATACGCACCCGCTACCCCGCGTTGGCCCAGGCCGTACTGGCCGGCGCCTCGGGGCAGTTGCGCAACATGGCGACCGTCGGCGGGAATCTGTTGCAGCGCACCCGCTGCGGTTACTTCGCCGACACCACGAAACCCTGCAACAAGCGTGCGCCGGGGACCGGTTGCCCCGCGATCGAGGGCGAGCACCACAACCACGCGATCCTCGGCGCCTCCACGCACTGCGTCGCCACCCACCCCTCGGACATGGGCGTCGCGCTGGCCGCTTTCGACGCGGTCGTGAGGTACGAAACAGCCGAAGGCGCAGGCGAGTTGGCGCTCTCCGAGCTGTATCTCCCGGTCGGTGACACCCCGCATCTGGAGACCTCCCTGCCACCGGGCGCGCTCATCACCGGTGTGACCCTGCCGCCGGCCCCGGTCGCCGCGCACTCGCGCTACCGGAAGGTACGCGAACGCGCCTCGTACGCCTTCGCGATCGGCTCGATCGCCGCCGCGCTGGACGTCAGGGACGGCGCCGTGCACGACGTACGGCTCGCCTTCGGCGCCGTCGCCTCGCGGCCGTGGCGGGCCCGCGTGGCCGAGCGGGCCCTGCTCGGCGGCCCCGCGACCGCCGACGCGTTCGCCGCCGCCGCCGAGGCGGAGCTGGCGG
>NZ_JTHL01000001.1:6519886-6525877 GCF_000818195.1 Streptomyces sp. 150FB
CCGCCGAGCCGCTGCCGCACAACGGATACAAGGTCGAGCTGGTGCGCAACCTCGTCGTGGCCATGCTGACCCGGCTCACCGAGGAGGCAGCCCGATGACCGTCACCACCGGAACCACTGCTACCACCGTCACCACCGGAACCCCTGCCGCCACCGTCTCCACCGGCACGACAACGGTGGCACCGGCCGGTACGACGGCCGTCGCCGGCTCCGTCGGCAGGTCCCACACCCGCGTCGAGGGACTCGCCAAGGTCACCGGCGCCGCCCGCTACGCCGGTGAGATCCCCTTCGCCGAGCTGGCCCACGGCTGGTTGGTGCTCTCCACGATCGCCAAGGGCCGGATCCGCTCCGTCGAGTCCGATCCCGTCCTCGCGATGCCCGGCGTCCTCGCCGTCCTGCACCACGGGAACGCCCCGCACCTCGAAGCGGCATCGGGCATGTTCGGTCCCGACCCGACCATCGAGGTCCTCCAGAACGACCAGGTACCGCACGTCGGCTGGCCGGTCGCGCTGGTCGTCGCCGAGACGCCGGAGCAGGCGCGCGAGGCCGCCGAGGCGCTGGTCGTCACGTACGACCAGGAGCCGCACGACATCGCGTTCTCCTCCGCCCACCCCGGCCTCTACATACCGGAGGGCTCGGCGCGCTTCCCCACGCGGACGTCGAAGGGCGACGTCGAGGCCGAACTCGCCGCCGCGGCCGTGGTGGTCGACCACGAATACACCACCCCCGAAGAGCACCACAACGCGATGGAACCCCATGCGGCCATGGCGCGCTGGGAGGGCGGACGGCTGGAGGTCGTCGACTCCAACCAGGGGTCGTTCACCGTCGCGCAGGACCTGGCGACGCTCTTCTCCCTCGACCCCGCCTCCGTACGGGTGCGCTCCGAGCACGTCGGCGGCGCCTTCGGCTCCAAGGGCTCGACCCGCCCGCACGTGGTGCTCGCCGTGATGGCGGCGACGGTGCTCGACCGCCCGGTACGGGTCGTCCTCACCCGCCGCCAGATGTTCTCGCTCGTCGGCTACCGCAGCCCGACGGCGCAGCGGGTCAGGCTCGGCGCCGACAGCGAGGGACGGCTGCGCGCCTTCGACCACCAGGCGAACTGCCTCACCTCGACGGTCTACGAGTTCGTCGAGCAGTCCGCTTCGATCGGGCGGGTGATGTACGACGCGGACGGCCACAGCACGGGCAACCGCGTCGTACGGCTCGACGTACCGACACCGCGCTGGATGCGGGGTCCCGGCGAAGCGCCCGGTTCCTTCGCCGTGGAGTCGGCGTTCGACGAGCTGGCCGAGAGCTGCGGGATCGACCCGATCGAGCTGCGCAGGCGCAACGAGCCCGCGGCGGGACCGGTGTCCGGGCTGCCGTTCAGCAGCCGCAACGTCCTCGCCTGCTTCGACAAGGGCGCACGCCGGTTCGGCTGGGCGGACCGCGACCCGCGCCCCGGCGTACGCCGCGAAGGGCGCTGGCTGCTCGGCACCGGCACGGCGGCGGCCACCTATCCGGCGGGGACCGCCCCGTCCACGGCGTCGGTGACGGCCGAGGCCGACGGCACCTTCACCGTACGGATCACGGCGGCCGACATCGGCACCGGGGCGCGCACCGCGCTCACCCAGATCGCCGGTGACGCGCTGGACGTACCGGTGGAGAAGGTCCTGGTGCGGATCGCTGACAGCGACTTCGGGCAGGCGATGATCGCCGGCGGTTCCATGGGTACCAGTTCCTGGGGCTGGGCGGTGACGGCGGCGGCGACCGCGCTGCGCGAGAAGCTCTTGTCGGCGGGGGACATCCCGCCGGAGCGGATCGTCGGGCGGTCGAACACCGCCGAGGCGATCGGCGCGCTCGCCAAGCAGGAACGGCACTCCTTCGGCGCGCAGTTCGCCGAGGTCGCCGTCGACCTCGACAGCGGCGAGATACGGGTACGCCGCATGCTCGGGGTCTTCGCCGCCGGCCGGATCGTCAACCCGCTGACCGCGCGCAGCCAGCTCATCGGCGGTATGACCTGGGGTCTCTCGATGGCGCTGCACGAGGAGGCGATCAGGGACCGGTCGTCGGGCGCCCATGTCAACGGCGACCTCGCCGGGTACCACTTCGCCTCGAACGCGGATGTGCCGCTCATCGAGGCGGACTGGGTGGAGGACCCCGACACGTACAACCCGACCGGGATCAAGGGCATCGGCGAGGTGGGGATCGTGGGTGCGGCGGCCGCGATCGCCAACGCCGTCTGGCACGCGACCGGCGTACGCCACCGGAGCCTGCCGATCAGGCCGGACCGGGTGCTGGCGGGGGCGGCGGAGGCCGCTGTACGTGGGTGAGTTGACCGTACGAAGCGTACGAAGGTGAGCTGACCGTACGAGGGTGAGCTGACCGCGGGGGCCGTCCGGGGGAGACCCGGGTGGCCCCCGGGCGCCGCGCGGGACGGTCCGTCAGAGTGTGGCGAGTCCGGCCGCCAGGAACGCCAGGGCGGTGTTGATGTTCTCTTCAGTGTCGTGTTCGGGGCTGTGTTCGGGGTCGTGCGAGCCGGTGTCCGACCGCTCCGACTCGTGGGAGCACTCCGCCAGTTCGATGATGACGGCCGCGGCGGCCGCCGCCGCGATCCGCGGGCCGATGTCGTCGACCGCCCTGCCCGTGTCCAGCGCGATCGCCTTGACGCCCTCCTGCACAGCGGCCTCCATCCGGGCCGTCTGGAGCGCCCGCAGCTCCGGATTGGTCTCCAGCATGCGCTTGGCCAGCAGATCGATCTCGTCGTGCTGGGCGAACTCCGCCCGCAGCCACCCGCCCATCGCGTCCAGCGCGCTCTCGCCGGGCCCCCGCAACCGCAGAGCCTCGGTCAGCCGGTCCGCCGACTCGGTGAAGCGGGAGAGGGCGATGTCCTGCTTGGAGCGGAAGTACAGCGTGACGGTACGCGGCGAGACCTCGGCCGCAGCGGCGACCTCTGCCACCGTCGTGGAGTCGTAGCCGCGCTCGGCGAACAGCTCGAACGCGGCCCGGGTTATCGCCGCCCTGCGGCGGGCCTTCCCTCGCTCACGGAGTCCTTCGGTGGGCATGACAGAAGTCTACCAGCGGCTGCATATCTACAGGTGACTGTAAATTAACATCAGCATGTAATCATTCCAGGAGCTCCAAGAACTCCGAGCACTCTGGGCACTTTGAGCACTTCCGTAACTTTGGACACTTCAGGAAAGAGGGCGGCCGTGGCTGGACGCTTGTACGCGCTGGGACGTTGGGCGGCGCGGCGTCGCGGCCGGGTCGTGGGGGCGTGGCTGCTGCTGCTCGTGGTGGCCGCCGTGCTGGGGACCACCCTGAACGGCAAGCTCACCACCGAGTTCAGCGTCCCCGGCATCGAGTCGCAGCAGGCGCAGGACCTGCTGAAGCAGAAGTTCCCCGCCGCCGCGGGAGGCACGGCCCGCGTGGTGTTCGCCGCGCCGGGACACACCACGCTCACCGCCCCTCCGGCCGCCGGCGCGGTGTCAGCGAGCCTGAAGCGGGCGGCCGCCGTGCCCGGTGTGATCAGGGTCTCCGACCCGGCGAAGGCGGGCGCCGTCTCGGCGAACAGGACCATCGGCTACGCCGACGTACTGTTCCGCCAGGCCGCTTCCGACGTACCCCAGTCCTCGAAGGACGCCCTCTCCCGGGCCATGGAACCGGCCCGGGACGCGGGCCTGCGGGTCGAGTTCGGCGGCTCGGCCGAGACACCCAAGACCGAGGTCGGCGGGCCCGCCGAGATCATCGGGGTGGTCATCGCCTTCTTCGTCCTGGCGATCGCGCTCAGCTCGCTGCTGGCGGCGGGACTGCCGCTCGTCACCGCGCTGATCGGCGTCGGCGTCGGCGTGCTGGGCGTGCAGTTCGTCTCCGGCTTCGTGCAGATGACCAACACCGCGACCATCCTCGCGCTGATGGTCGGTCTGGCGGTGGGCATCGACTACGCCTTGTTCATCGTCTCCCGGCACCGGGAACAACTCGCCGATCCCACCATGGGGGTGCGCGACTCGATCGGCCGCGCCGTCGCCACGGCGGGCAGCGCGGTGAGCTTCGCCGGTGTCACGGTCGTCGTCGCGCTGGCCGCGTTGTCCGCCACCGGTATCCCGTTCCTCACGATCATGGGCCTGGCCGCCGCCGGTACCGTGCTGATCGCGGTGTTCGTCGCGCTCACCCTCGTACCCGCGGTGCTGGCGTTCGGCGGGGAGCGGCTGCGCCCCCGGCCGGGCGGCCGGCGGTTCCTGCGTACGCGTACGCGACGCACCGCGAGCGAGGGCAGCGCCCCGGAGCCCAAGGCGCCCGGAGCCTGGGGCCTCGCCTGGGCCCGTACGGTGATGCGCGCCCCGGTCGCCGTGCTGCTGGTCTGTGTCGTCGGCCTGCTGGTGCTCGCCGTGCCCGCGCTGAACCTCCGGCTCGGCCTGCCGAGCAACGAGACCCAGCCCGTCAGCAGCACCCAGCACCGCAGCTACGACCTGCTCTCCAAGGGCTTCGGCCCCGGCTTCAACGCCACCCTGTCCGTGGTCGTCGACGCCACGGACATCCCGGCCGCCGGGCGGCCCGCCGTACTGAAGCAGGTACGCGGCGCCGTCGCCGACGATCCAGGGGTGGCCGCCGTGGCGCCGCCGACCGCCTCCGCGGACGGGAACGTCACCGTCATAGGAGTCGTACCGAAGACCGGCCCCGACGCCCCCGCCACCACCGACCTGGTCAACCGGCTGCGCGACGACGTACGGCCGCCCGTCTCCCATGCCCACGGCACGGTGTTCGTGGCGGGCGCGACCGCGGCGGCCATCGACATCTCGGCGAAACTGTCGTCGGCGCTGCCGCTGTTCATCGGGATCATCGTGGTGCTGGCGCTGGTGCTGCTGACCATCGCGTTCCGCTCGGTGCTCGTCCCGCTGAAGGCCGTCCTCGGCTTCCTGCTGTCGATCGCGGCCGGTCTCGGCTCGGTGGTCTGGGTCTTCCAGTACGGCCATCTCGACGACATCTTCCAGGTGTCCGCGGCGGCCCCGGTCACCAGCTTCCTGCCGGTCCTGCTGATCGGTGTGCTCTTCGGACTCGCCATGGACTACGAGGTCTTCCTCGTCAGCCGCATGCGCGAGCACTTCGCGCACACCGGGGACGCCCGCGAGGCGGTCGCCCACGGCATGGCGCGCAGCGGGCGGGTGGTGAGCGCCGCCGCGCTGATCATGGCGTCGGTCTTCGGCGGCTTCATCTTCAACGGCGACCCGATCATCAAATCCATCGGATTCGCCCTGACGATCGGGGTGTTGATCGACGCCTTTGTCGTACGGATGACACTCGTCCCGGCCGTGATGGCCCTGCTCGGGCGGGGAGCGTGGGGCCTGCCCCGATGGCTCGACCGGATCGTGCCAAATGTTGACATGGAGGGCACGGGCCTGCCGCCTCACGTCGAGGAGAACCCGCCGTCCACGAAGAGCGTCTGACCGGTCACATAGCCGGAAGCGCCGCTCGCCAGGAAGACGGCGATGCCCGCGAAGTCGCCCAACTCGCCGTTGCGCCCGGCCATGGTCCTGCGGGCCATGGCCCCGGCGCGTACGGGATCGGCGAACACCGCCTCGTTCATGGGCGTGTGGACGAAGCCGGGCGCGACGGCGTTGACGCACACCCCGCTCGCCGACCACGCCTCGGCCTGCGAGCGGGTCAGCGCGGAGAGCGCCGCCTTGGACACCCCGTAGGCGCCGCTGTCGCCGAAGGCGCGGATCGCCTGCTGTGAGGCGATGTTGATGATCCGCCCCCAGCCGCGCGCGGCCATGGCGGGGCCGAAGCGCTGCCCGAGGACGTAGGGCGCGTCCAGGTTGACCGCCATGGTCCGGTCCCAGTCGGCGTCCGTCAGATCGCCCATCGGCGGCCGGAGGTTGACGCCGGCGGCGTTGACGACGATGTCGGGTTCCCCGTACCGCAGGGCGACTTCGTCGGCGGCCGCGCGCAGCGCGCTCCGGTCGGCGAGGTCGGCGGCGATCCAGTGCGCCGTACGCCCCTCGGCGCGAAGCCC
>NZ_JTHL01000001.1:6526238-6533914 GCF_000818195.1 Streptomyces sp. 150FB
GCCGCCCGCAGCCGCGCCTCGTCGCGGGCCAGCAGCACGAGGGACGCACCGGCGCCGCCGAGCGCCTGGGCGACGGCCCGGCCGATGCCGGAACTGCCGCCGGTGACCAGGGCCGTGCGGCCGGCGAGGGAGAACAGACCGTCGAGATAAGCGCTCATGACGCCGGACACTGCCCGAGGGCCCACACCTCCGCAAGCCGCCCCGGGCGACAGTTCAGGCCGCGCTCACTCCGACGGTTCCGGCGGACGCGGGAACGCGTGCAGGTGCACGCGGACGGGATGAGTCCCGTCCGTCTCCGGTGCGGCAGCTCGGTACTCCTCGATGATCGTGTGAAGCCGTCCGACCAGCTCCCGCGCCTGCCCTGCCGTGAGGTTCAGCGTGAAGTCGCTGAGATCGGACGCCTCACGCCAGGACTCGGGCCACTCGTCGAACGAGCCGAGGAAGCCGGCCTGCTCCAGAGCGTGGTAAGCGGCGACCTCCTGCTGATACAGGTGGAGTGCACCACGTACCCGCGGGTCGGCGTGGTCCAGTACCTCGCTGGTGCCGTCCACCAGAGTGCTGTCGTACGCGGACCGCCACCACCGTTCGCGGCCCGTGCCCCGGTCGGGATCGTCCTCGACAAAGCCGAACGCGGCGAGCTGGCGCAGATGGTAACTGGTGGCCCCGCTCGACTCCCCGAGCCACTCAGCGAGTTGGGATGCCGTCGCCGGACCGCGCTCGCGCAGCGAACTCAGTAGCCGCATGCGCAGCGGGTGTGCGATGCCCATCAGCGACTGCGCGTCGAGACGGCGGACTCGAGGGGCGTCACTGGACATGCGCCGACAGTACAAGAGCAGTTGACCAGGCGCCAGGCACGGGTCCTTGGGGTGGTTGGGCCGGCGGATACGGGTGCTGAGGCAGTGGCGTAGGTGCTTACAAAGGCTCTATGCAAAGTCTCTATGCAAAGAGATTTTGCAGATGTACCGTCGTGGCGTCGGCCGAACTCGGCCCCTGGGAAGTCCAGTTGATACCCCTTTTCGCGCGGAGCGGCACGGTCTTCTACCGAGCCCCGACACCCCCACCCACGGCCGGCGCCGATCCCGGCCGACTGATCCGGGACACCAAGGAGGCACTGAAGTGTGGACCGCCACGGGACCAGCACACCGCGATCCGAACGTCTTTCGCTGGTTACTTGCCTACGGGCTCTCCTGCGTCGCCAACAGCGCTTACTTCCTGGCGCTCGGCTGGACCGCCAACGAGATCGCCGGCCCCGCCCAAGTCGGGTGGGTGGTGGCCGCCGGCGCGGCGCCACGGGCCCTGCTCATGCTGGTGGGCGGGGTGATCGCCGACCACTTCGGGCCCCGGCTCGTGGTCATCGTCAGCGACGCCGTCCGCTGTGCGGTGATCCTGGCCTTCGCGGCGGGGCTGGTGCTCACATCGCCGACTCTGTGGCTGCTGTTCGCCGTCGCGGTCCTGTTCGGCGTCGTGGACGCGTTCTTCATGCCTTCGGTGGGCGCGCTCCCCGCCCTGATCACCCGCCAGGACCAGTTGGTCCGCCTCCAGGGCATGCGCGGCATGACCATGCGACTGGGCAATGTCGCGGGTCCTCCCTTCGCCGGGCTGGCGACCGGTCTCGGCGGACCTACGGCGGTCTTCGGCACGGTAGGGGTGCTGCTGGCCCTCTCCCTACTCCTGTTGGTCTTCGTCCGCACCCTGCCTGTCCATGGAGTCGAAGAGAAGAACAAGCAATGGCGCAGCGGCCTTTGGCGCGACCTCACGGACGGCATCACGTACGCCCGCTCCCGGCCTCTCATCGGCGCGGTGCTGGTGGCGATCGCACTGGTGGAGATCGCCACCGTCGGTCCCCTTAACGTCGGCTTCCTCTTACTGGCCGACGACCGGGGCTGGGGAATCTCCGGCGTCGGCTGGATCATCGGAGCCTTCGGGGTGGGGGCGGGCGCGAGCGGGCTGCTGCTCACCTGGTGGGTGAACCTGCCCCGGCCGGGCGCGGTGTACTGCGGCACGATGATCGCGGGCTCCCTGGGGATCGGTTGCTTCGCCTGGGTCGGCACGCTGCCCGTGGCCGTGCTGGCCGGCGCTGTCACAGGAGTGCTGCTGGGGCTGAACGGCGCCCTGGCCCTGGCGTTCGTGCAGTCGGCGACCGAGCCGGCCATGCTGGGGCGGATCATGTCCCTCGGCACCCTGGTGGGCCTCGGTCTCGCGCCCTTCACCATCCCCGTGTTCGGAACCGCGGCGGCCGTGACCGGAACCGCCTCGGTATTCCTTCTGTGCTCCGTGCTCGGCCTGGTGGGATCGGGCATCGTGCTGACGTCCTCGGCCATCCGCCGCGCGGAGTTGGCCGCGCCTCGCGGCGACGACACGCGGGCTGACATCGCGACCTGAGGTTAGGTGGGTGAACACGCCACATGCCGCGTACCGACGCCGAGCCTGCCAGAGCCCGCCGGCTCTGAGCCTGGTCGCGCAATCCCCCGATCGAGTGGGCACCCACCTCGCGGGTGATTCGAACGCTTCATTACGGCCGACCGCGCCCGTCCCGCACGGCTTCGCCCCGGAATGCGAACATCCGTCCGGCATCTCCTCCGCGTCTGCCCGTTACACGTCCTTGATCAGGTGCGTTGTTCGGGCGTCTGCATGTGTCGCCGTCTCGCAGGAGGATCCATGTTCCCCGTGCCCGCTCCCTTTGGCGTTACCACCGGACACCTTGTGTTCGAGAAGGTCCGTACGTGCCGCTTGTTGGATGTGCGCCATGTTGACGGCGGGGCGTACGGGACGTGCGGGGCGCGAGAGGCCGTACGTCCGGTCCGTGCGGTCCGTGCGGCTCGTCCGGAGAGGGGGACCTTCGCATGAAGCTCCGCCCATCTCTTCGCAAGGAACAGAAGGAACAGAACGGGCTCGCGGCTGCTGAGACCGAGGCGGTCTCCGAGTCCGAGGACCTGCTCTTCGGCGGGCCCCTGCGCTACGACCTCGGCTGGAACAAACACGAAGCGGCCTTCCTCCAGCTCAACCTGCGGTCCATGGTGACGCGCCTGCCGCGGCTGCTCGCCACCACCGGCAAGCTGGCCTGGGAGGCGGACAAGGGCGCGCTGCGGCTCGTGACGTATGCCGAGGTCGGCCGGGGGCTCAGCCAGGCCGTCGGGCTGATCGCCGTCAACCGCGTCCTGACCCACCTCCTCGCCGGAGGCTCGACCGCGCAGCGGCTGACCGAAGCGGCGCCCGCGCTGGCGGTGGCCGGTGGTGCCGCGCTCGTCGGGGCCCTGCTGCGGGCGCTTTCCACCGCCGGTACGGGGCAGTTGGAGCCGAAGGTCGAACGCGTCGCCACCGAGCGGTACTTGAAACACACCGCCAACGTCGAACTGGAGGCCATCGAGGACGAGGAGTTCCACAAACTCCTCGACAGCGCCTCGTACGGCGCCGCTTCGGCCCGCCGGATGGTGAAGTACTGCCAGAACGTCATCAACGCGCTGATGTCACTGATCGCCGCCGCCGGTGTGCTCGCCGTCCTGCACCCGCTGCTGCTGCCGCTGCTCGTCGCGATGACCCTGCCCAGCGCGTGGGCGGCGCTGACGGTGGCGCGCCGCCGCTATCTGTCCTTCCACGCGTGGGTGCAGCACTCGCGCGCCGGGCAGCTCATCAGCAGGCTGCTGATCGCCAACGACGCGGCCCCGGAGATCAGGGTCCACAACGTCGGGCCCTTCCTGCTCCACCACTTCCGCGCCATGTCGCTGTCCCAGGAGGCCGAGCAGAAGAGACTCTCCGGGCTCGCGGCCCGTACGGGACTGATCGCGGCGGGCTGGACGGGCCTCGCGGCGGCCGCCGCCTACGCCACCCTCGGCGGGCTGCTGTGGACGGGGGCGATGGCGCTGGCCGTCGGCGGGACCGCCGTACTCGCCATCCGTACCGGGTCCTCCAGCCTCGACAACCTGGTCCTCCAGGTCAACTACATGCATGAGGAAAGCCTGTTCGTCGGCGACCTGCACCGGCTCTGCGAGGAGGCCGTGGACCGGGCCATCCCGGTCGGCGGCCTGCCGCTGCCCGAGCGGCCGGCGGCGATCACCTTCGAGGACGTCGTCTTCACCTATCGCGGCAAGGACAACAAGCAAGCCCTGAACGGCGCGAGCCTCACCATCCCCACGGGCCGGATCGTGGCGCTCGTCGGTGAGAACGGCAGCGGCAAGAGCACCCTCGTCAAGCTCCTCTGCGGGCTCTACCGGCCGGACTCCGGCCGCATCATGTGGGACGGCGTCGACGCGGCCGAGGCCGACCGGCAGGAACTCGTCTCGCGCGTCGCCGTGGTCGGCCAGGACTTCCACCGCTGGCCCTTCACCGCCGCCGTCAACGTCAGCATCGGCAGATCCGACGCGCCCGTGAGTCAGGAACGCCTCGACCAGGCGGTCGAGTACGCGGGAGCCCAGTCGCTGATCGACGAACTGCCGCGCGGCTGGAAGACGTTACTCGCACGCGGCTACAAGGGCGGCCACCAGCTCTCCGGCGGCCAGTGGCAGCGCCTGGGCCTCGCCCGCGCGCACTACAGGGCCGGCGAAGTCCTGATCGTCGACGAGCCGACCTCCGCTCTCGACGCCCGCGCCGAACAGCAACTCTTCGAGCAGATCCGCGCCCTGGCGGACTCCGGCCAGACCGTCATCCTCATCACCCACCGCCTCGGATCGGTGCGGGCCGCCGACCTGATCCACGTCCTCGACAAGGGACGGGTCGTGGAGAGCGGGACCTTCGCCGAACTGCTCTCCGACGAGACCGAAGGCCCCAAGGTCTTCAGGGAGTTGTACGAGATCCAGGCCGCCCAGTACGCGGTCGAGGGCCGCCCGACCCGGCTCGGCGTGCCGGCCCAGCGGGGCGGGAAGTCGGCGGCCGAGCCCAAGGAGAGTGGCCAGCGGTAACGCGCCGTTCGATGTTCGATGTTCGACGGCCGATGTCTAACGTGACCCGACCCCGCCCCGGACTCCAGGGTCCGGGGCGGGGCCGGGCCGCCGTGACCACGGCGCGCGAGCGGTGTGGCGGTCTTGTCCTGTCGGGGTTCGTACGGCCAGGGTGGGAGCCGGTGCGGGGGCCGGCCTCGGCCCACCGGGGGACTGATCACGGGGGTGTCATGGGTTCCGAAGCAGCTCGGTCCGGCGAAGCAGCTCGGTCCGGCGAAGCGGCTCGATCCGGCCGTACGGTCACGGAGGGCTGGACGCGCGTGCGCGACGTGGTCCGTGACGTGGTGGCCGAGGTGGCCCCGGAGGAACTCCCGCTGGTGGCGGGGCTGGCCGGGTTCGACGACGCCACGGCTGTAAGGCGGTTGAGCGGCCGAGGCCGGCGGAACGACACCCTCGGCTTCGGCCTCGGCGAGGTCGCCGCGCTGGTGACTCCCGTGGTGTGGCTGGCGCTGGACCAGGCGGCGCAGCGGATCATGGGCAGCGTGGTGGAGGGCACGATCGGCGTGGCGAAGTCCGCGCTGCGCAAGATCCTGCGCAGGCCGGCCGAAGCCGTGCTGATTTTGCCGCTGACCCGTGAACAACTGGCCGAGGTAAGGAAGGTGCTGCTGGAAGTCGCCGCGCAGCGCGGCCTGGACGAGGTGCTGGCGTTGGCGATGGTCGACGCGGTCGTGACCAGGCTGGCGTTGGGCGGCCTGGCGGATCCCGGGCGGGAGCCGGACAGCTCGGACACCTCGGACACACCAGACCGCTCGGCCGGTCCGGACGCCCCGGACAGTCCCGACGCCCCGGACAGCCCGGCCGGTGCGCCCGGCGGTGAGGCGTGATGGCCGGCTTACCCGCCGATGCCGACGCGACTCCCGAGAGGGAGACGGAGACCGAGACCGGGACGCGTACGGGGGAGCGGCCCGCTTCCGTGCCGCTCGACGAGCGGGTCCTCGCCGCCGGTACGACACTGCGTTTCGTCCTGCTCCTGCTCCTGTTGGCGGCGGCCGGCGCGAGCATGCTCCCCGGGACCGTCTGGCATTTCCTCGCCTCGTCCGACAAGGCCGACAAGGAAGCGGGTTGCTGGCTGGCGGCAGGTCTCGATCCCGGCGCCTCCAGGAACGCGGGCTACGTCCAGTTCACCCGTAACGCGTCCGCGCTCAAGGCGTGCACGGCCCAGTACGGCCAGGACTTCAACGGGGTGTCGCTCGGCGTGGGCGCCCTCGCGATCGTCGCGGCCTTCGCGGTGTACCTGCTGCTCCCGGTGTGGAGGACACGGCGCTCCAAGGTCGTACCCCTCGACGCGATGGACGTGCACGGCGGGCTGCGACCGCTGCTCGACGAACTGGTCGCCACCGCCGGACTCACCCGCCCACCCCGTTTCGTCGTGGACCCGGCCGCGTTGACGACCGGCGCCATCGCGTTCGGCAGTCGGCGCGGGCCCACGGTCTGCCTGGACGGCGGTCTGGTCGTCACGAGCGACACGGGTCGCGACTGGTTCCGGACCGTGGTGCTGCACGAGCTGGCGCACCTGCGCAACAGGGACACCGGAATCACCTACGCCACCATCGCCCTGTGGCGGGTGTTCCTCGTACTGATCCTGCTGCCGTGGGCAGTGGCAGGCGTGGACATCCTCTTCTTCGCCGGAACCCCGGACGCCCGGGGCCAGTTCGCCCCGTTCAACACGCACGACCGGGTCCTCGGCGTCCTGATCGTGCTGGCGCTGTACCTCACGCGCGCGGGAATCCTGCGCAGCCGTGAGATCTACGCCGACCTCATGGCGGCGCGCTGGGGCGCGAGCCGGGACACCTGGGTGGTGGTCCCCGCCCCAGAACGCTCCGGTGCCTGGCAGGGACTGTTGGCCAGGTTCGTCGAACTCTGGCGCACGCACCCGTCCCCGGCGGTGCGCCGGACGTCGCTGACCGACCCGAAGGCGCTGTTCGCGCTGGAGGCGCTGCCCCTGATCCTCACCGGCCTCGCGGCCGACATCCTCGTCTGGAACCTCGGGAGCCTGCCGTACGACGCCCTTCCGGCCAAAGCTGTGCTCGTCGCGGTGCTCGTCGTGGGCGTCGGCGGCGTCGCACTGTGGCGTGCCGTGCTGTACGCCCTCGTCACGGAACGGCCGACCCCGTCGGGATGGCCCGTCGGCCTGTGGCTCGGCTCCGGCGTCGTGGTGGGCGAGTTGACCGGTCCGGGAGCCGCCTGGAACCACTGGCTGCCGCCGCATCCCGAGGCGCTTCTGATCCTCGTGGCCGCGCTGGTACTGGTGATGACGTGGACCGCGCAGAACGCCGAGTGGTGGATCAGGTCCTGGCGCGGGCGCTCACTGGGCCCGGCCATGCTCGTGGGCCTGGCGGCCGCCTCGCTCGCGCTCGCCTCGGTGCTGTACTGGTGGTACTTCCTGGGCGAGGCACTGACCGACGGGTGGCCGTTCACGACGGCCGGACTTCTCGGCTCGTACGGTCTGCCCGGTCTGCCGCCCGCGCACATCGGCCCGCTGCTGGAGGTCGCCGCCGTGGTGGGCGTCCTGCCCGGCACCGACGCCTCCGCCGAGACCCTGTGGTGGGCCGGGGTGCTGCTCTGGGTGCTCCCGCTGCTAGGCCCTGTCCGGCGGATCTTCGCGGGCCCGGAACGCCTGGCACGGCACCTCGCCGCGTTGTCGGACTCGTCCAAGTACGTCCAGTACGAGGACGATCCTCCGCCTTGCGATCTACCGCACCAGACGCCCCGGGCTGATCCACGAAGATCCGCCGGACAGGA
>NZ_JTHL01000001.1:6536148-6577280 GCF_000818195.1 Streptomyces sp. 150FB
GCGGAACGGCCGCCGCGCCGGATGCGGCAACGCGCTGCCCGGGTGGCGGCCGTCGTGGTCGTCGCCGCCGGGGCCGGTACGACGGTGCTCACCGTCCAGTGGTCCGACTCGACGACTCGGTCCGCCAGGCCGCCGGAACTGATGCTGGATCAGTCGACGCCGGCCCCCTCGGCGGCAATGGCGCGGATCGAGGGCCAGGCGTGGGCGGCGGTCGGGGGGCTGGAGCACATCTACGCGCTCTCAGCGGCGGAACGTGACTACAGCGCCGCGTTCAAGGCCGGGGCCGACGCCACCTCCGACGCGCGGTTCCTCACGGCGATGGGCAAGCTGAACACCACATGCGACGGGCTGACCCGGGCGACGGAGCGAGCCGGCGCGTATTTCACCGTACCCAACCCGACCGGACAGCAGATGTGGTCGCGGATGCTGACCCGCCACCAGCAGTTGGCCACCGCGTGCCGGAAGCTCGCCACGCAGCCGAGCTCCGCGACCGCCGAGGCCGCGACGGGCGCGCACCAGGACGCCGTCGACTCGACGGACGCGATGATCTACTGGCTCGCCGAGACGGGCGCGATCCGCCCCAAAAAACCGTGAACGCCCGGGACGGGCAGCCTGACAGCGGGTTCATGGCAATCACACAGAATCGTGCTCCTCCCGCCACCGGCGCCGCTAAAGTCGCCGCATGACGGATGGTCGAGTGGATACCGCTCCGCTGCGTCGTCGGCGATTACAGGGCCTGGCCGGACGGGGCGCGGTCATCGTGCTGAGCGTGAGCGGAGCGCTCGCGCTGACCGCGTGCGGCGGCGGCGGGAACGGCGACAAGAACGGCAGCGCACAGAGCAAGAAACCGGTCGAGCGCCACACCGTCGTCCTGGAGGCCACCTCCGACTACGGGCGGCCGATCGCGATCAACTACTTCGGTACGGCCACCGGCCCAGAAGGCATGACGACGATCGGCAAGGAAGGCGAGGGGGAACTCTCGGCGGAATCGCCGTGGAAGGTCACGCTCACCGTGGACGGCAAGGACCCGTGGATCAACCTGTCGGCCAACGGGACCGGCTGCGTCGGCCGGGCGATCGGGGGCGACTCCTGCGAGAGCGGGGCCATCCCCAGCCGCGAGGACATCGCGGGGACCGGCACCACCACCTGCCAGATCACCATCGACGGCAAGGTCGTGGCGAAGGAGTCCTACACCTATCCCACGATCATCCCCGTGAGCTGCCTCACCCCGCGCGGCGGGCAACCCCAATGAGGAGAGCCCCAGTGAGGAAGCCCCAGTGAGGAAGCCCCGGCGAGGAAGCGAGCGAGGCGAGGGAAGATGACTGACGACCTTGCGCGACCCGTCCCACCGGAAGACCCGCCGTCCGCCGCCGAAGGCGAGGACAGCGAGGGGCGCGACCAGAACGCCGGCGACCACTTACCCCCACCCCCACCCCGCCGCAGACGGCGGCGCGCCGTGCTCATCGGACTGGGCGCGCTCGTCGTCGCCGTCGCCCTGCTCCTGTTCATCCTCAGAATCACCGACACCGGGCCGGGCGGCGACCGCGATTCATCCGTGCGCGACGACCTGGCCCGTTCCGCGGCGATGCTGCGCGGCGCTCCGGCGCTGCACTACACGGGCACCATCCGCGTCAAGGGCCACCCCGACGCCCGACCTGACCTGGTCGTCAGCAACCCCGGTGACGCACTGGGTACGTTGACGATGCCCGGGAGCCCCTCGCTCGACTACGTGGCCATCGACGGCAAGTCGTTCGTGCGGGGAAAACCCGAGGCGTGGCGGTCGTTCGGTATGGCGGAGAAGTCCGAGGTGCTCGCGGAACACCCCTCAATGGTGGCACCGGGCGTGTTGTTCTCCCAAGACCTCGCCGCGACTCTGGCGCCTCCGGCGCTGGCGAAGACCCTGCTGCTGGAGGACGTTCCCGACGAGAAGATCACCGTCGGCGACCCCGTCCCCGTAGGCGATCACTCCTGCACGCCGATCCACGCCGACGACCTGACCATTTGCCTGGGCCAGGAACTGAAGGGCGGCGCCCGGTTCGTCGACCGCGTCAGCTTCTCCGGCGGATCGACCGTCATCAACATCGAGGCGATGACGCGGAAGGCCGTGAACCAGTTCTCCGGCGACTTCCGGTCGAAGTTCACTATGACGCACGAGGCGGTCAACCCGCAGATCAGTGTGACCACCCAGATCCTGCACGACTACGAGGGCAAATGCGCCCCGACGGCCTGCACCTTCAGCGCGCGGGTGACCCCCACGTTTCTCGGTCCCACCTCGGCTCCGGAAGCCTCCGAAGCCGTCCAGGTGAACTACCTCTGGGTCATCGACCGGGACGGGGTGCCGGTGAAGGTCGGCCCGGACTGCTCCGGCGCCGTCCTGATCAAGCCGGGCAAGTCGACGGACCTGTCATGCACCGCCACCGGCCCCTCGGTTCCCGCCGACGGGCCGAACAGCGGCGAGTACCACGGTGAGATCCACACGTCCGATCTCGCGCTCACGCAGGCGGAGTACGAGCGCCTGGTCCGCCTGGCGGCGGACAACAGCAAGAAGGTCGCGGCCCTCCCGGACCTGCCGCGCCCCCGCTGACCGCGCCGGCGCCGATGCCGGGGCGGCGGGGCTCGTCCGTGTGTCCCGGGCGGCGGCGCGTCAGGGCTTGCGGGCCACTCCCGCGAACTGCGCCGCCTCCTTGGCCGTGACCTGGCCCTCCCGGTCCTCGGCCTCGGGGTGCCAACTGTTGCTGGGGGTCAGGCCCGGGTCGATGAGGTCCCAGCCCGAGAAGAACGCCTCGATCTGCTGCCGGGTGCGGGCCGCGACGGGTGTGCCGGCCGCGCCGTACGTCGAGACGATGCCCGCCACGCCCGGGGGGTCGAACTCGGCGGTGAGGTGCGTGAGGGTGAACGTACTGCCCGAAGGCAGCGCGCTCTTCAGCTCCTCGATGATGGCGGCGGCCTGCTCGTCGTCCGGTACGAAGTGCAGCAGTGAGTTCAGGCTCAGCGCGATCGGCCGGCTGAAGTCGAGGGTGTCGCGTACCTCGGCGGCTGTCAGCAGCGCCTTCGGCGTGGTGACGTCCGCGTGGACGTACGCGGTCCGCCCCGCCGGATCGCTGTGCAGCAGGGCGCGCGCGTGCGCCAGCACGATCGGGTCGTTGTCGGTGTAGACGACGTGCGCGTGCGGCACCTCGCGCTGGGCGATCTCGTGCAGGTTGGGCGACGTGGGGATGCCCGTCCCGATGTCCAGGAACTGATCCATGCCCTGTGCGGCGAGGACATGCGTGGAACGCTGCATGAAGCGCCGGGCGATCCGGGCCGTGGCCAGGATCGAGGGGAAGGCGGCCATGGCGCGGCCCGCCGCCTCGCGGTCGGCGGGGAAGTTGGTGGTCCCGCCCAGGAAGTAGTCGTACATGCGCGCCGAATGCGCCCGGTCGAGCTCCAGATCCACTGCGTCGTTCGACACCGTACGACCCCCCCTTTTTTTCGCCTTCGGCCCGATGTGTCCCCGCGTGTACCGCGCGGCCTTGGCCTGCCCATCCCGGCGACTCGGCAACCGTGCGAGCGTACTCAACACCCTTGAGGGGCACGGCAGTCGGGGGGTGGGGTAGCCGTTCGATTACTTTCCGCAAAAAAAGTGGATGGCGCGTTGCACAACAACAGGGCTTGTCGTATTGGCTTGTGAGGGAGAGACGGGACCTCTCACACCGACACCCTCCACCCCCGGAGCGGCGCGGTGCCAAGGAACGAGACGCCTGTGAAACTCGATCCGGAACGTGTGGTCGCCGGGAGAGCCGCGGTCGGCACCAAGGACCCCGGCGCACCGCGCCGGCGGCTGGCGTTGACCTTCGACGCATTCGACACCCACCACCACAAACTGTGGCTGCGCTACGCCCACACGCAGGTCGGCAAGCAGGCGGCGGCCGAGGCCGTGGTGGACGCCACCTGCGCCCGGCTGGTGCGGAACTGGCCGCATGTCCTGTTACAGGAATCCGTGCCGCAGTACGCCTGGGCGATACTCAAGGAGGAGGTGGCGCGCTGGCTCGACGACCACGGCAAGGCGCCCGTACTGGTCGACACCGCCGCGTTCCACTCCGCCGTCCGCAAGCTGCTGTTGCACGAGATGCGCGACCAATTCGCCGTTCTGGAAGGTGAGATCGGGCTGTACGCGGCGATCGCCAGGCTGCCCGAGCGGCAGTACGACGTGGTGGTCCTGCGCTACGTCCTCCAGGTGCCGGACGACGGTGTCGCCGAGTACCTGGGCATCGAGCTGGCGACCGTCCGCTCCCATGTGCGCCACGCCAGGAGACGGTTGGCCAAAGATTTGCAGATACGGGAAACGACGGGGGAAGAGTAGACATGCACCGCACCGGAGAACCCACGCCCATCGGGAGGCTGTTGGAGGGCGCCGAGATCCTCGCCGACACGTACGAGGACTACGACACCGAGGCTGCGCGGCTGCGCGTCACCACCCGGTGGGCGCCGACCGTGACACCGTTTCCCGCGCTGCCCAGTTACCCCTCCGCGCACGAACAGGCCGCGCACGACCTCGATCTGGCCGTCGCGCTCATCGTGGACGCGCCGGAGGCCGCGGCGGGGCTGGCGCGCCTCGCCGACCAGGACCGTATCGAGCCGGAGGGCGCGGTGGTCTTCGCGGCGCTGCTGCATCTCACCGGACACAAGGAAGCGGCACTGTTCTGGTGGCAGTTCGCCGCGGGCGGCGGCAGCAGGACGGCCGCCTTCTGTCTCTACCTCGTCCACCAGCAGAGGGCCGAGTTCAGGGACGCGGAGTACTGGCGCGGGCAGTCGCGCAGACTGTCGCGGCCCGGCCACGTACGGCTCGCGCCGGCGCCCTCGACTTCGTGCCCGCTGCTGCCCGAGTCGGTCAGGCACGACCTGATCAGCCAGTGCAGGAGCGGACGCCACCCGTCGCTGCCCGCGTCGCTGGAAGCGGTCATCAACCGGCTGCGCGTCGACAGCGCCGACGAGGACTTCGGCGAGGTGCCGCAGCCGGCGGCGACGCTGACCGTCGATCTGGCGGGGGAGCCGGCCGGTTGAGGCAGGCCGCCGGGCCGTAGGTCAGCCGGACACGGCTGCGACGACGGTGAACTGGGCGCCGTCCGGATCGCGCAGTGTCGCCTTGCGCTCTGTGCGCTCTGTGCGCTCCGCGTGGTCCGTGCGCCCGTCGCGCGTACCGGCGTACGCCGTGGTGGGGGGCGCCACGACCGTGCCGCCCGCCGCCTCGGCGGCCTCGGCCGCGGCGTCGGCGTCCGGCACGCGGAACGACACATGCCAGCGGGGCCGCACCTGCGGGTCGGGCGCGCTCTCCACGGCCCCGCCGCGCAGCGCCGCGACGACGTCCCCGTTGTCGACCACGAGCACCCGGTCCTGCTCGTACCGCACGTCGCAGCTCCGGCCGTCGTCCGTGGACGCCCATCCGAGGACCTCCGCGTAGAAGATCGCGGCGGCGAACGCGTCGCGCGTACGCAGCTCAAGCCCCGCGGGTCCGGCTCCCTGCCCCACGGACCAGCCCCGGACCGTCCGGCCCTCCCAGAAGCCGAAGACCGCGCCGTCCGGGTCGGCGGCGAGCACACCACGCCCCGGCGGCAGCGCGAGCGGCCCCACGGCGACCGTCGCGCCCCGCTCCCGGACCCGGGCGGCGGTCACGTCCGCACCCTCGACACCGAAGTACGGGATCCACGCGACCGAGACCCGCAGACCGGCGGCGAGCGCACCGATCCCGGCGACCGGCGAACGGCCGTCGAAGGCGACGGTGAACTCCTCGCCCAGCGTGGTCCGCCGGAAGGTCCAGCCGAGGACGGCCGCGTAGAAATCCCGGGACCTGTCCAGGTCGCGTGCCATGAGACTGACCCAGCACGGGGCCCCGGATTCCGCATGACGTGACGCCGACATGGTTGTTGTCCGCTCCATTCCTCCGGGTACACAGCTTGATCACACATTGCCCGTGCGTGCTTCGCCACGCGTGTGGCTCGCCGATGACTTGTCACCGGAGGCGCAGTCTTTCCCTGTGTGGGCCGTATACGGCGGCCCCGGCCCGTCTCGTTCCGTCCCGTCCCGCACCAGGAGGCCACGCAATGCCGCAGCCGAACGCCGAGCGCGCCCAGCACACCGAGAACGCCGACATCGTCCGTGCCTGCATGGAGAGCTACATCGCCCAGGACCGCGACACCGCCCTGCGCCTGATCGCCGACGACTACGCCTTCACCAGCCCGCAGGACGAGCACATCGGCAAGGACGCCTTCTTCGAGCGCTGCTTCCCGACCACCGAACGGCTGCGCCGGCAGAAGATCCTCCAGGTGCTGCCGACCTCCGGTGACGACGTCTTCGTCATGTACGAGTACGAGCTGAAGACCGGCGAGCGGTACCGCAACGTCGAGGTCAGCACCGTCCGGGAGGGCCGGATCAGGCAGACGCAGGTCTTCTTCGGGGGGCGGATCGGGTAGCGGCGGGAAGAGGCAGGTGGGGGTGACCTCGACGTAGAAAGCGCTTGCTAATACGTCCGCCGAGGCCTTTACTGAAGCGTTCACCGAAGATCGAACGGAGTGCACGATGACGGAGTACCGCCCCTTCGGACGTACCGGCGTGATGGTCAGCCCGCTGTGTCTGGGCACCATGATGTTCGGCCCCCGGGGGAACCCCGACCACGACGACAGCGTCCGGATCATCCACCGCGCCCTGGACTCCGGGATCAACTTCGTCGACACCGCCGACGTCTACTCGGCCGGCGAGTCCGAGATCGTCGTCGGCAAGGCGCTGGCGGGGGCCCGGCGCGACAACGTCGTGCTGGCCACCAAGTTCCACGGCGGCATGGGCGACGACCCGAACGAGCGCGGCAACTCCCGCCGCTGGATCATCCGCGAGGTCGAGAACAGCCTGCGCCGCCTGAACACCGACTGGATCGACCTCTACCAGGTCCACCGCCCCGGACCGGAGACGGACTTCGACGAGACCCTCGGCGCGCTGTCCGACCTCGTGCACCAGGGCAAGATCCGCTACATCGGTACGTCCACCTACCAGCCCTCCGAGATCGTCGAGGGCCAGTGGAT
The DNA here is from genome assembly GCF_000818195.1 of Streptomyces sp. 150FB. Classification (GTDB taxonomy): domain Bacteria; phylum Actinomycetota; class Actinomycetes; order Streptomycetales; family Streptomycetaceae; genus Streptomyces. The sequence goes on from NZ_JTHL01000001.1 coordinate 6,543,201, forward strand.
CGCCGAGCGCCGCGGCCGCGAGCGGGTGGTCAGCGAGCAGCCGCCGTACTCCGTACTGGCCCGTGGCATCGAGCGCGAGATGCTGCCCGTCGCCCAGCGCTACGGCCTCGCCGTGATCCCGTGGAGCCCGCTCGCGGGCGGCTGGCTCTCCGGCCGCTACCGCAAGGGCGCCGCGCAGCCCACCTCCAGCCGCTCCGACAACCAGCGGGAGCGCTTCGACATCGACGCCGCCGAGAACGCGGCGAAGCTCGAAGCGGCCGACGCGCTCGCCGTACTGGCCGAGGAGGCGGGGCTCACCCTCGTACAGCTCGCGCTGGCCTTTGTGCTCGAACATCCCGCGATCACCTCGGCGATCATCGGGCCGCGCACGATGGAGCAGTTGGAGACGCAGCTCGACGCGGGCGACATCCGGCTGAGCAAGGACGTACTCGACCGGATCGACGAGATCGTCCCGCCGGGCACCAACTTGTCGACGCGCGACTCGGGTTACACCCCGCCCTCCCTCAACGACCCGTCGCTGCGCCGTCGTCCTTCGCACTGAGACGTACGATCGGTGTCCGCGCGGCGCCGCTGCGTGAGCGGCGCGGCGCGGACCGCGGTCAAGGGCCGGTCGCCGGGGCCCCGGAAGTCGGTAAAGCCCGGACGCGGCACCGGAACCCGACCTACTCTCGAATGGTGTCAGGCGCGCCCGGCCGGGTGCTCGTTGTCGACGACAACAGGGTCATCAGGCAGTTGATCAGGGTCAATCTCGAGCTGGAGGGCTTCGAGGTCGTGACCGCCGCTGACGGTGCCGAATGCCTGGACGTGGTGCACGAGGTGCGGCCCGACCTGATCACTCTCGACGTGGTGATGCCCCGGATCGACGGACTGCGCGCGGCGGCCCGGCTGCGCGGTGACCCGCGTACCAGGGCGGTGCCGATCGCGATCATCAGCGCCTGCACGCGGTACGAGGTGGAGAACGGCCTCGCGGTCGGCGTGGACGCCTTTCTCACCAAACCGTTCGAGCCGTCCGAGCTGATCAGGGTCGTACGACAGCTCACGCGCCGGGAGGGCCCGCCGTCGCCGGACGGTCTGGGCGGCGGTCCGGGCGGCCTCGACGGCCTGCGCGGCTTGGGCGGGCTGCACGGTGGCCTGGACGGCGGGCTGGACGGCAGATACGGCGCCGGGTGGGCGGAGAGCGCCCGGGGCTGACGGCTCGGGGCCATGCGGAGAGGGCCACGCGAAACCTGTTCGGAATCCGTTCGCGAAACCTGTTCGCGAAGAGGCCCCCCTCCTCCCATACGCTTAGCCCGTGACCCCCGCACAGCTTTCCCTCACCGTGCGGCACGCCATGTGCCGCGCGGTCGAGAGCGGCGCGCTGACCGGCGTGTCCGTGCCCGACCGGGTACGGGTCGAGCGGCCACGGGCCGGCGGCAGCGGCGACTGGGCGACCGGCGCCGCGCTGCCGCTCGCGCGCCCCGCCGGGCGTACGCCGCGGGAGGTCGCCGGCATCCTGCGCGACCACATCGGACTGCCCGACGGGGTCACCGCCGTCGAGATCACCGGACCCGGCTTCCTCAACTTCACCCTGGCCGGGGACGGCGGCGCCGCACTGGTCCGTACGGTGCTCGCCGCCGGTATCCGCTACGGCCACGGCGACGCCCTGGCCGGTACGGCGGTCTCCTTCGCGCCCGCCACGGAACTGCGTGCCGAGGTGTGGACCGGGACCGTCGTCGCCCTGCTCCGGAGCCAGGGAGCGACGGCAGCCGTCGCGCCGGGCGGCACCGAGACCCCGCACGTCGTGCCGGCGCCCTGCGGGGACGACCTCCTCGCCAGGCTCGGCACCGACGCGGCCCGCTGGGGCCTGCTGCGCCCGGCGGCCCACGACCGGCCGCTGACCGGCGCGAGCCTGCTCGTACAGCGGGAGAGCAACCCGCTGTTCCGGGTGCGCTACGCGTACGCCCGCGCGCGCGCCCTCGCCCGCAACGCGCGGGAGCTGGGCATTACCCCCGAGACCCACGAGACCCACGAAGCATCCGAGACCCTGGGCGCCCACGAGGCCCCTGAGACCCTCGAGATCCGCGAGACGTACGAGACCCGCGAGGCCCACGAGGTCACCGCCACCCCCAGCGCCCCCGTCCTCCTCGCCGCCCTCGGCGACCACCCCGCCGTCCTCGAATCAGCCGCCCGGCTCCGCGCGCCCGACCGGCTCGCCCGGCACCTCGAACAGACGGCGGACGCGTTCCTGCGCTTCCAGGAGAGCGGTGCTCTCCTGCCGCTCGGCGACGAGAAACCCATGGCCGCCCACAGATCCCGGCTCGCGCTCGCCGCCGCAGCCGGGACCGTGCTGGCAGGCGGCCTGTCCCTGCTCGGCGTCGACGCCCCCGAACACCTCTGAGAGCAAGAGAGCCACCCGATGAGTCGTTCCGCACACCCCGCAGGTCCCCGCCACGGCGAGGTCATCGCCGACGGGCACTACACGGCGCCCGCCACCGACCTCAACCTCCTCGACGCGAAGATCTGGTCGCACACGGTCGCCAGGAACGCGGACGGCGTCGCCACCGTCGCCGGCATCGAAGTGACCCGGCTCGCCGAGGAGTTCGGCACCCCCGCCTACTTCCTCGACGAGGCCGACTTCCGGGCGCGCTGCCGCGCCTGGGCCGACGCCTTCGGCCGTAACGCCGACGTGTTCTACGCGGGCAAGGCCTTCCTCTCCCGCGCCGTCGTGCGCTGGCTCGACGAGGAGGGGCTCAACCTCGACGTGTGCTCCGAAGGGGAGCTGGTCGTCGCGCTCGCCGCCGGAATGCCCGCGGGCCGTATCGCCTACCACGGCAACAACAAGACGACCGGGGAGATCGAGCGCGCCATCGGCGCCGGGGTCGGCCGTATCGTCCTCGACTCCTTCCAGGAGATCGCCCAGGTCGCGCACATCGCGCGACGCCTCGACAAGCGCCAGCCCGTACAGATCCGCGTCACCGTCGGCGTCGAGGCGCACACCCACGAGTTCATCGCCACCGCGCACGAGGACCAGAAGTTCGGCTTCTCCCTCGCGGCGGGACAGGCCGCCGAGGCCGTCCGCAGGACCCTGGGCCTCGACGGGCTCGAACTGATCGGCATCCACTCGCACATCGGCTCGCAGATCTTCGACATGGCGGGCTTCGAGGTCTCGGCCCGCCGCGTCGTGCGGCTTCTCGCCGACATCCGCGACGAGCACGGTGTCGAACTGCCCGAGATCGACCTCGGCGGCGGCCTCGGCATCGCGTACACCTCGGAGGACGACCCGGCGGAGCCCGGCGCCATCGCCAAGTCGTTGCTGGAGATCGTCACCCGTGAGTGTGAAGCTTCGAGCCTCACCACGCCCCGTATCTCGGTCGAGCCGGGCCGGGCGATCGTCGGGCCCACGGCGTTCACGCTGTACGAGGTCGGCACGATCAAGCCGCTTGAGGGCCTGCGTACGTACGTCAGCGTCAACGGCGGCATGTCCGACAACATCCGGACCGCGCTGTACGACGCCGAGTACAGCGTCGCGCTCGTCTCGCGCCGCTCCGACGCCGAGCCGATGCTGGTCAGGGTCGTCGGCAAGCACTGCGAGAGCGGTGACATCGTCGTGCGCGACGCCTACCTCCCCGGCGACCTCGCCCCCGGGGACCTGATCGCCGTACCCGCGACCGGCGCCTACTGCCGTTCGCTGGCGAGCAACTACAACCACGCGCTCCGCCCGCCCGTCGTCGCAGTACGGGACGGGGAGGCGCGGGTCATCGTGCGGCGCGAGACGGAGGAAGATCTCCTGCGGCTCGACGTCGGCTGACGAGACAGACGTCTCACTCACCGGACGGGCGGAAGAATCTCGCGTCCGGTGAGTGAGACTGGTCCACGTTCCTGCTCAACGAAACGAGGTCGGATGATGCGTACGCGTCCGCTGAAAGTGGCGCTGCTGGGCTGCGGAGTGGTCGGCTCAGAGGTGGCGCGCATCATGACGACGCACGCCGACGACCTCGCGGCCAGGACCGGGGCCCCCCTTGAGCTGGCGGGAATCGCCGTCCGCAGGCCCTCCAAGGTGCGCGAGGGCATCGACCCCGCGCTGATCACCACCGACGCGACCGCCCTGGTGCGACGCGGCGACATCGACGTGGTGATCGAGGTCATCGGCGGCATCGAGCCCGCCAGGGCGCTCATCACCACCGCCTTCGAGCACGGCGCTTCCGTCGTCTCCGCGAACAAGGCGCTGCTGGCCACCGACGGCACCACGCTCTACGACGCGGCCGCGCTGCACGGCAAGGACCTCTACTTCGAGGCGGCGGTTGCCGGGGCGATCCCGCTGATCCGGCCGCTGCGGGAGTCGCTGGCCGGCGACACCGTCAACCGCGTGCTCGGCATCGTCAACGGCACGACGAACTTCATCCTCGACCGGATGGACTCGGCGGGCGCCGGCTACTCGGAGGCCCTCGACGAGGCCACCGCGCTCGGATACGCGGAGGCCGACCCGACCGCCGACGTCGAGGGCTTCGACGCGGCCGCCAAGGCCGCGATCCTCGCCGGGATCGCCTTCCACACCCGCGTACGCCTCGACGACGTGCACCGCGAGGGCATCTCGGACGTCACGTCGGCCGACCTCGCCTCGGCGAAACGCATGGGCTGTACGGTCAAGCTCCTCGCCATCTGCGAGCGCGCGGCCGACGGCAGATCCGTCACCGCCCGCGTCCACCCGGCGATGATCCCGCTCAGCCATCCGCTCGCCTCCGTGCGCGAGGCGTACAACGCGGTCTTCGTCGAGGCGGAGAACGCCGGACAGCTCATGTTCTACGGCCCCGGCGCGGGCGGCCCGCAGACCGCCTCCGCCGTGCTCGGCGACCTCGTCGCCGTCTGCCGCAACACACTGAGCGGAGCGAAGGGGCCGGGCGAATCCGCCTACACCCAGCTCCCCGTCAGCTCCATGGGCGAAGCGGTGACGCGCTATCACATCAGCCTCGACGTGGCCGACAAGCCGGGCGTGCTCGCCCAGGTCGCGACGGTCTTCGCCGAGCACGGCGTGTCCATCGACACCGTCCGCCAGAAGGGAAAGGACGGCGAGGCATCTCTCGTCGTCGTCACCCACCGCGCGCCTGACGCCGCCCTCTCGGCGACCGTCGAGGCGCTGCGCAAGCTCGACACCGTGCGCGGTGTCGCCAGCATCATGCGTGTTGAAGGGGAGTAAGGGACCCATGACCAGCAATGGCACCCACCAGGGCACCCATCAGTGGCGCGGCATCATCGAGGAGTACCGGGACCGCCTCCCGGTGAAGGACTCGACGTCCGTCGTCACCCTCCGGGAGGGCGGCACGCCGCTCGTACCCGCGCAGCTTCTGTCCGAGGAGACGGGCTGTGAGGTGCACCTCAAGGTCGAGGGCGCCAACCCGACGGGTTCCTTCAAGGACCGCGGCATGACCATGGCCATCACCCGGGCCAAGGAGGAGGGCGCGCAGGCCGTCATCTGCGCCTCCACCGGCAACACGTCCGCCTCGGCCGCCGCGTACGCAGTACGGGCCGGCATGGTCTGCGCCGTACTCGTCCCGCAGGGCAAGATCGCGCTCGGCAAGATGGGCCAGGCGCTGGTCCACGGCGCGAAGATCCTCCAGGTCGACGGCAACTTCGACGACTGCCTCACCCTCGCCCGCTCGCTGTCCGACAACTACCCGGTGGCGCTGGTCAATTCGGTCAACCCGGTGCGGATCGAGGGCCAGAAGACGGCGGCCTTCGAGATCGTGGACGCGCTCGGCGACGCCCCCGACATCCATGTGCTGCCCGTCGGCAACGCCGGGAACATCACGGCGTACTGGAAGGGGTACACCGAGTACGCCGCCGATGGCCCCGCCACCCGCACCCCCCGCATGTGGGGGTTCCAGGCGTCAGGTTCGGCGCCCATCGTGCGCGGCGAGGTCGTCAAGGACCCGCACACCGTCGCCACCGCCATCCGGATCGGCAACCCGGCCTCCTGGAAGTACGCGCTCGCCGCGCGCGACGAGTCCGGCGGCTTCATCGACGAGGTGACGGACCGGCAGATCCTGCGCGCCTACCGGCTGTTGGCGGCCCAGGAGGGCGTCTTCGTCGAACCGGCCTCCGCCGCTTCCGTCGCCGGTCTGCTCAAGGCCGTCGAGGAGGGCAAGGTCGACCCCGGCCAGCGGATCGTGTGTACGGTCACCGGCAACGGCCTCAAGGACCCCGACTGGGCGGTCCAGGGGGCACCGCAGCCGGTTGTCGTACCGGTCGACGCGGTCGCGGCGGCCGAGCGCCTCGGGCTGGCGTGACTTCCCGGGTGCGCCCGGGTGCGGATTTCCCTGGTGTGGCACGGCGCACACGCCACAAACGCCTCTAAGGGCGACATAGGAGCACAGGCGGCCATGCGACACGCATCATGCGCCTCCTGTGCGCCCTATGTCGGATGAGAACCTTCCTTCGATAGGCTGTACCCAACCCGCCCCGCCCCACGAGCCGGGGTGTTGTGCCGCCCTCGCGACCCCCGGGGCGTTCCGTGGGTTTTCCCGTACCTCCTCGCAGGCTCGCAGCACAGCAGGCACAAGCAATCTCGCAGGCACAAGGAGAGTCGTCAGAGCGATGGCCGGTCCAGCGTTCCGCGCCGCCGCCGTACGGGTGCGCACCCCCGCCACCAGCGCCAACCTCGGTCCTGGCTTCGACGCCTTCGGCCTGTCGCTGGGGCTCTACGACGACGTGGTGGTCCGCGTCGCCGACTCCGGCCTGCACGTCGACATCGCGGGTGAGGGCGCCGGCACGCTTCCCCGCGACGAGGAGCACCTGCTCGTACGGGCGTTGCGCACCGCCTTCGACCTGCTCGGCGGGCAGCCGCGCGGCCTCGAAGTCGTCTGCGCCAACCGCATTCCGCACGGACGCGGGCTCGGCTCGTCGTCGGCCGCCATCTGCGCGGGCATCGTCGCCGCCCGCGCGGTGACCATAGGCGGCGACGCCCGGCTCGACGACCCGGCCCTGCTCGAACTCGCCGCTGAGATCGAGGGCCACCCCGACAATGTCGCCGCCTGTCTGCTCGGCGGTTTCACACTCGCCTGGACCGACGGGGGAGCGGCGCGCGCCATCAGGATGGAGCCCGCCCATTCCGTCGTTCCGGTGGTTTTCGTGCCCGGCAGGCCGGTGCTGACGGAGACGGCCAGAGGCCTGCTCCCGCGCACCGTCCCCCATGTGGACGCCTCGGCGAACGCCGGCCGCGCCGCCCTGCTCGTCGAGGCGCTGACCAGGCGCCCCGAGCTGCTGCTGCCCGCCACCGAGGACCGTATCCACCAGGACTACCGCGCCCCGGCGATGCCGGACAGCGTGGCGCTTGTCAACCGACTGCGTGCCGACGGCGTCCCCGCTGTCATCTCCGGTGCGGGCCCCACAGTGCTCGCGCTGGCCGAGGACGGTACGGCGGACAAGGTCGCACGGCTGGCGGGTGAGGGATGGGCCGCTAATCGGCTCGCCCTCGACATGGCGGGGACGAGCGTTCTTCCGCTGGGTTCTTAGACGTGTCGGTCGGACAGAGGATTGCCGGTGAATGAGAGGGGGAATGTTTGTTGGAGCCGGTAGTGTTAAAGTCAAGTCTGCAACCGACGTCTTTGTGGCGCGGTGCTCTGTGTCCCCCTTCGGGATCACCATTCTTCCGGGAGCCTCCCCAACTGCCTGAGCAGCCTGCCTGAGCAGTTTTGAGCACGCCTCGGAACCGGCACGACACCCCTCGCTTTTCCCAGGAGTGGGCCGAGCAGGGGGACCTCGGGCCGGACCCATCGCACGTATGCAGCTAACACATTTCTCCGCCGTACCCGGCGGGACCACCGCCCCGGCGTCGGTCACCGATCGAGAAGATCAGGGACCGCTGCCGGACAGCACAACCGGTCGCCGAGCCAGAAGGCCGACGTCCGCTCCAGGGAAGGACCCTTCGTGAGCGACACCACCGATCTGATGGGCGTGACTGCCGACAAGAACGTCGACACCAACGCGCCCGCCGAAGGTGCTGCCACTGGCACCACCGCACGGCGCCGCCGCTCCGGCACCGGCCTCGAGGGCATGGTCCTGGCCGAGTTGCAGCAGGTCGCGTCCGGCCTCGGGATCCGGGGCACGGCGCGGATGCGCAAGAGCCAGTTGATCGACGTCATCAAGGAGACGCAGGCGGGTTCACCGGCCGCGTCCAAGACCGCCGAAGCGGCCGGCGCGGACGCCGAGAGCAAGCCGAAGCGGCGCGCCACGTCCAAGGCGCGTACGGGCGACACGGCCGCCGCCGCCGAGAAGCCGGACGAGACGCCCGACAAGGCGCAGAAGGCCGAGAAGACCGCGGCGCAGCAGCAGATCGACATTCCCGGTCAGCCTGCCAGCGACGACCAGCCCGCGGGCGAGCGCCGCAGGCGCAGGGCCACCGCGCAGGCGGGCAGCCCCGAGACCAAGACCGAGGACCGGACGGAAGCCAAGGCCGAGGCCCAGCCCGACGCCAAGGCCGAGGCTGCGGTCTCCGCCTCCTCGCAGAACGGCGAGGCCGAAGGCCGGCAGGGCCGCCAGGACCGTGGCCAGGGCCAGCGCGGCGACCGTGACCGCGGTGACCGCGGCGGCGACCGCAGGGACCGGCAGCGCGACCGCCGTGGCAAGTCCGAGGACCAGCAGGGCCAGGGCCAGCAGCAGAACCAGCAGGGCCAGGGCCAGCAGAGCACCCAGCAGGGTGGCGGCGGCCAGCGCCAGCGGGACAACAACCGCCCCGAGCGCGACAATCGCGGCGGCGGCCAGAACAACGGCCCGCAGGACGACTTCGACGACGAGGCAGGTGGCCGGCGCGGCCGCCGCGGCCGCTACCGCGACCGCCGTGGCCGTCGCGGCCGTGAGGACTTCGGTCCCGGCGAGCCGCAGGTGGCCGACGACGACGTGCTGATCCCCGTCGCCGGAATCCTCGACATCCTCGACAACTACGCGTTCATCAGGACCTCGGGCTACCTGCCGGGCCCCAACGACGTGTACGTGTCGCTCGCCCAGGTCCGTAAGAACGGCCTGCGGAAGGGTGACCACGTCACCGGCGCCGTGCGCCAGCCCAAGGACGGCGAGCGCCGCGAGAAGTTCAACGCGCTGGTCCGCCTCGACTCGGCGAACGGCATGGCGGCCGAATCCGGCCGGGGGCGGCCCGAGTTCCAGAAGCTCACCCCGCTCTACCCGCAGGACAGGCTCCGCCTGGAGACCGACCCCGGTGTGCTGACGACCAGGATCATCGACCTCGTCGCACCCATCGGCAAGGGCCAGCGCGGACTGATCGTCGCCCCGCCGAAGACCGGCAAGACGATGATCCTCCAGGCGATCGCCAACGCCATCACGGTCAACAGCCCCGAGTGCCACCTGATGGTCGTCCTGGTCGACGAGCGTCCGGAAGAGGTCACCGACATGCAGCGGTCGGTGAAGGGCGAGGTCATCTCCTCGACCTTCGACCGCCCGGCCGAGGACCACACCACCGTCGCCGAGCTGGCCATCGAGCGCGCGAAGCGCCTCGTCGAGCTGGGTCACGACGTGGTCGTCCTGCTGGACTCCATCACCCGTCTGGGCCGTGCGTACAACCTCGCGGCGCCCGCGTCGGGACGCATCCTGTCCGGTGGTGTCGACTCGACCGCGCTCTACCCGCCGAAGCGCTTCTTCGGTGCGGCGCGCAACATCGAGGACGGCGGCTCGCTGACCATCCTGGCCACCGCGCTCGTCGAGACCGGCTCGCGCATGGACGAGGTGATCTTCGAGGAGTTCAAGGGCACCGGCAACATGGAGCTCAGGCTCGACCGGAAGCTCTCGGACAAGCGCATCTTCCCGGCGGTGGACGTGGACGCGTCCTCGACCCGTAAGGAAGAGATCCTGCTCGGCGGCGAGGAACTGGCCGTCGTCTGGAAGCTCCGCCGGGTGCTGCACGCGCTCGACCAGCAGTCCTCGATCGAGCTGCTCCTCGACAAAATGAAGCAGACGAAGTCGAACGCGGAGTTCCTGCTCCAGATCCAGAAGACGACGCCCGGCAACGGCAACGGCAACGACTGATCAGGACAGCGAACCCGCACTCAGCCGCCCCGGCGCTTCGGCGCCGGGGCGGTTTCGTGTGTCGTCCCGCCGCCGGCTTCCCCAGCGCGGAACACAGCGCGCTGTGTCACCCTTCAAGATGCTTCACCGTCCGTACAAGTGGCGACATACTTCGCCTTTCACCACGGCAGGGGGTAGCAGTACCAGCACCGAGTGACTGAGGGAGAACATGACCGACCGCAGGAGCAGGCGCCTGGGTGGCAACGGCACACGCAGCAGGACGCCGAGCAGGCGCCGCAGGGTGATGTTCATCGTTGTCTGGTGCCTCGTCGGCCTTGTCGTGCTCGCCGGGGGCGGCCTCGGCTTCGTGTATTTCAAGCTCAACGGCAATCTCAACGGCATCGACATCAACGCGCAGCTCGGAAACGGACGCCCCAAGAACGTCGACAACGGCTCGGAGGACATCCTCGTCCTCGGCTCGGACTCCCGCTCCGGCGCCAACGCGGGGTACGGGGGGAGCGCGGGCGGCACCGCCCGCTCCGACACCGCGATGATCATCCACGTCTACAAGGGCCACAAGAAGGCCAGCTTGGTGTCCGTACCGCGCGACACCCTGGTCCAGCGCCCCGCCTGCGCCGGCCCCAAGGGCAAGACGGTCCCGGCGCGGCAGGAGGCCATGTTCAACTCGGCGTACGAGGTCGGCGGCCCGGCCTGCACGGTGAAGACCGTCGAAAAGATGTCCGGCATCCGCATGGACCACTTCATCGAGGTCGATTTCACCGGCTTCAAGAAGCTCATCGACCAACTGGGCGGCGTGAAGATCACCACCAGCAAGGCGATCGACGACCCCAAGAGCCACCTCAAGCTGGCGAAGGGCACCCACACCCTGCACGGCGAACAGGCCCTCGGCCTGGTGCGGACCCGTAAGACCGTCGGCGACGGCAGCGACCTCGGCCGTATCCAGCTCCAGCAGGCCTTCGTCAAAGCGCTGATCAGCCAGGTAAAGAGCGTCGGCGTGTTCAGCAACCCGAAGAAGCTCTACGACCTCGCAGACAGCGCCACCAAGGCGATCACCCCGGACTCGGGGCTCGACTCGGTCGAGAAGCTGATCGGCTTCGCCGGCGGCCTGAAGGAGCTCTCGGCGGGGAATGTCAGGATGATCACGCTGCCGGTGCGCTACGACCCCGCCGACCCCAACCGCGTACTGCCCCTGCGCAAGGCCTCCCAGCAGGTCTGGACGGCCCTGCGGCAGGACAGGCCCATCCCGGCGTCGGCGACCAAGGACTCGGCCGGGGACAAGGGCACAGCGCACGGTGTGGTCACGGGCTGAGACCGGAATAGATCCGGACACCCCCCGGTTTTGGGAGATGCGGCCGGTCCTGGCAGACTGGTCCGTCGGCCCCGGTTCACGTACAAGCGATCCACGCGCGTACGACCCGGTGCGCACCCCGCCGAGGCGGGGTTGGTCCCTAGGAGACACCTTGAAGCGCGACATCCACCCCGCGTACGTCGAGACCCAGGTGAGCTGCACCTGTGGCGCGTCGTTCACCACCCGGAGCACCATCGAGTCCGGCACGATCCGTGCGGACCTCTGCTCCGAGTGCCACCCGTTCTACACGGGCAAGCAGAAGATCCTCGACACCGGTGGCCGCGTGGCCCGCTTCGAGGCCCGCTTCGGCAAGTCGGCTGCCGCCGCCAAGAAGTAGCGAGCACCCTGCGCCGGTCCGCGGCGCCCCTTTCACGGGGCGCCGCGACCGGCGCTTTGGCGTCCCGAAGCAGCCTGCGAGCACCTCGCGAGCTGCTTCGGAGGCAGCCTCGCGGCACCCCCGGGCACCTTCCGGTGAGCTTTCCGCGGTATTTCCCCGCAGCACCTTCGCAGCACCTTCGCAGCACCCTTCGTACCAACCCAGGAGCCCCCGATGTTCGAGGCGGTCGAGGACCTGATCGGCGAGCACGCCGATCTGGAGAAGAAGCTTGCCGACCCGTCGGTCCACTCGGACCAGGGATACGCCCGCAAGCTCAACAAGCGATACGCCGAGCTGACCCCGATCATCGGCACGTTCCGCTCCTGGAAGCAGACCGGCGAGGACATCGTGACGGCCCGGGAGTTCGCGGCCGACGACCCCGATTTCGCCGCCGAGGCCAAGGAGCTGGAGAAGCGGCGCGAGGAGCTGACCGAGAAGCTGCGCCTGCTGCTCGTACCGCGCGACCCCAGCGACGACAAGGACGTCATCCTGGAGGTCAAGGCCGGAGCGGGCGGCGACGAGTCCGCGCTCTTCGCCGGCGACCTGCTGCGGATGTATCTGCGGTACGCCGAGCGCGTCGGCTGGAAGACCGAGATCATCGACGCCACCGAGTCCGAGCTGGGCGGCTACAAGGACGTCCAGGTCGCCGTGAAGACCAAGGGCGGCAACGGCGCGACCGAGCCGGGACAGGGCGTCTGGGCCCGGATGAAGTACGAGGGCGGGGTGCACCGCGTGCAGCGGGTGCCCGCGACCGAGTCCCAGGGCCGCATCCACACCTCGGCGGCGGGCGTCCTCGTGACCCCCGAGGCCGAGGAGATCGACGTCGAGATCAACCAGAACGACCTGCGCATCGACGTCTACCGCTCGTCGGGGCCCGGCGGCCAGTCCGTCAACACCACCGACTCGGCCGTGCGCATCACCCATGTGCCGACCGGCGTCGTCGCCTCCTGCCAGAACGAGAAGAGCCAGCTCCAGAACAAGGAGCAGGCCATGCGTATCCTTCGTTCGCGGCTGCTCGCGGCAGCGCAGGAGGAGGCGGAGAAGAACGCCGCCGACGCCCGGCGCAGCCAGGTCCGTACGGTCGACCGCTCGGAGAAGATCCGTACGTACAACTTCCCCGAAAACCGGATCTCGGACCACCGCGTCGGTTTCAAGGCGTACAACTTGGACCAGGTGCTCGACGGGGAGCTGGACGCCGTGATCCAGGCCTGTGTCGACGCCGACTCCGCCGCGAAGCTCGCCGCCGCGCAGTAACGCCCAGCCATCCACTTACGCAGTCCGGAGGAACCAGCGTGCAGCCACATTCTGGGGGGCCCAGCGACCCTCAGCGGCTCCGCCGCGGGCCCGTACCCCGCAGTCTGCTGCTCGCCGAGGTGGCCAGGGCCACCCAGCGGCTGGCGGACGCGGGCGTGCCCTCGCCGCGCTTCGACGCGGAGGAACTCGCCGCGTACGTGCACGGCGTCAAGCGGGGAGAGCTGCACAACGTCAAGGACAGCGACTTCGACGCCCGCTACTGGGAGGCGATCGCCCGCCGCGAGGCCCGTGAGCCGCTCCAGCACATCACCGGGCGCGCGTTCTTCCGGTACCTGGAGCTCCAGGTCGGGCCCGGCGTCTTCGTACCGCGCCCGGAGACCGAGTCGGTCGTCGGCTGGGCCATAGACGCCGTACGCGCCATGGACGTCGTCGAGCCGCTCATCGTGGACCTCTGCTCGGGCTCCGGCGCGATCGCGCTCGCCATGGCGCAGGAGGTGCCGCGCTCGCGCGTGCACGCCGTGGAGCTGTCCGAGGAGGCGCTCACCTGGACGCGGAAGAACGCCGCGGGGTCCAGGGTCGCCGTGCACCAGGGAGACGCCCTGACGGCCCTCCCGGAGTTCGAGGGCCAGGTCGACCTGGTCATCTCCAACCCGCCGTACATCCCGCTCACCGAGTGGGAGTACGTCGCCCCCGAGGCCCGCGACCACGACCCGCAGATGTCCCTCTTCTCGGGCGAGGACGGCCTCGACACGATCCGCGGCATCGAGCGCACCGCGCACCGGCTGCTGCGGCCCGGCGGCCTGGTGGTCGTGGAGCACGCCGACACCCAGGGCGGCCAGGTCCCGTGGATCTTCAGTGAGGAGTCCGGCTGGGCCGACGCGGCAGACCACCCGGACCTGAACAAGCGCCCGCGCTTCGCGACGGCCCGCAAGGCCATGCCATGAGCGTGCCGAACGCCGTACGCGGCATGAACGCCACGAACGCCGTGAACGTCCTGAACGCTGTGAACGCCCGGAACGAGACGACCCCTGTGCGCCGTGCACAGAGTGTCCCCGCGCAAAGAGACCATGCGCAAAGCGACTGTGTGCGAAAAATGAGGGAGGGCCGTTAAATGGCCAGGCGATACGACTGCAACGACGCGACCGACCGCTCGACGGGTCTGCGTGAGGCCGCGTCGGCCGTACGCCGTGGTGAGCTGGTCGTCCTGCCCACGGACACGGTGTACGGGATCGGCGCCGACGCGTTCGGCGCCGAGGCCGTCGCTGATCTGCTGGAGGCCAAGGGGCGCGGCCGCAACATGCCCACCCCTGTCCTGATCGGCTCGCCGAACACCCTCCACGGCCTGGTCACCGACTTCTCCGAGCAGGCCTGGGAGCTCGTCGACGCCTTCTGGCCCGGCGCCCTGACCCTCGTCGCCAGGCACCAGCCGTCGCTCCAGTGGGACCTCGGGGAGACCCGTGGCACCGTCGCCGTCCGGATGCCGCTGCACCCCGTCGCGATCGAGCTGCTCACCGAGGTCGGTCCGATGGCCGTCTCCAGCGCCAACCTCACGGGCCACCGGGCCCCCGAGGACTGCGACGCCGCCCAGGAGATGCTGGGGGACTCCGTCTCGGTCTACCTCGACGGCGGCCCCACGCCCGGGATCGTGCCGTCCTCGATCGTCGACGTCACCGGCAAGGTCCCGGTACTGCTGCGGGCCGGCGCCCTCGACGCGGAAGAGCTCCGCAAGGTGGTACCCGACCTCGAGGTGGCCAATTGACCGCCCCTGAGGGGCGTGGCATAGCGGAAACCGCACAGCACATCAATACGTTCCGCATCCTCCACGTCAGTACCGGCAACGTCTGCCGCTCGCCCATCACGGAGCGGCTGACCCGCCATGCCCTGACCGTGCGCCTCGGCGCGGCGCTGACGGACGGGCTGATCGTGGAGAGCGCGGGCACCTGGGGCCACGAGGGCGCCCCGATGGAGGCGAACGCCGAAGCGGTCCTCGCGGACTTCGGCGCCGACGCCTCCGGCTTCGTGGGCCGTGAGCTGCTCGACGAGCACGTCATCAGGGCGGACCTGGTCCTCACGGCGACCCGCGACCACCGCGCGCAGGTCATCTCGATGGGCCACTCGGCCGGTCTGCGCACCTTCACGCTCAAGGAATTCACCCGGCTGGTACGGGCCATAGATCCGGCGACGCTGCCCGACCCCCTGGACGAGGGCGTGGTCGAACGCGCCCGCGCCCTGGTCCGAGCGGCCGCGGCGCTGCGCGGCTGGCTGCTGGCGCCGACGGCGGAGGCCGACGAGGTCTACGACCCGTACGGCGCCCCCATCACGTTCTTCCGGTCGATCGGCGACGAGATCAACCAGGCCCTCGACCCGGTGGTAACGGCCCTGACCGGGGTAAGCGGGCTGCGACAGCACCGGTAGGCGTTCCCGGTGGGTGCGGCCTAGATTGGAGGGGCAGGAAACCCCCCAGGCCCGGAGCCCGAGATGTCGGTCAGTGAAGCAGCCGCCCCTCACGCGCCGTACGCATCGTACGCACAGCAGTTCGATGTGCTCAGGCGGCAGGATCCCGAGCTGGCCGAGGTGGTCCTCGGGGAGACGCGTCGGCAGGCCGACAGCCTCCAGCTCACCGCCGCCGAGAACTTCGCCTCGCCCGCCGTGCTCGCCGCCCTCGGGTCCCCGCTCGCCAACAAGTACGCCGAGGGCTACCCCGGCGCCCGCCATCACGGCGGCTGCGAGCTGGTGGACGCCGCCGAGCGGATCGCCGTGGAGCGGGCCAAGGCGCTCTTCGGGGCCGGGCACGCCAACGTACAGCCGCACTCGGGCTCAGCCGCCGTGCTCGCCGCGTACGCCGCCCTCCTGCGGCCCGGCGACACCGTGCTGGCCATGGGGCTCAACCACGGGGGACACCTCACCCACGGGTCGCCGGCCAACTTCTCCGGCCGGTGGTTCGACTTCGTCGGGTACGGGGTGGATCCGGCGACCGGCCTCATCGACTACGCACAGGTGCGCGAACTGGCCAGGAGGCACAGTCCCAAGGCCCTCGTCTGCGGATCGATCTCCTACCCCCGGCACATCGACTACGCCGCATTCCGTGACATCGCCGACGAAGCGGGCGCGTATCTGATCGCCGACGCCGCCCATCCCATCGGGCTGGTCGCCGGGGGAGCGGCGCCCAACCCGGTGCCGTACGCCGATGTCGTGTGCGCGACGACCCACAAGGTGCTGCGCGGGCCGCGCGGCGGGATGATCCTCTGCGGTCCCGAGTACGCCGAGCGCGTCGACCGGGCGGTGTTCCCCTTCACCCAGGGCGGCGCGCAGATGCACACCATCGCGGCGAAGGCCGTGGGTTTTGGTGAGGCGGCGACGCCCGCCTTCACCGCGTACGCCCACCAGGTCGTCGCCAACGCCCAGGTACTCGCCCACGCGTTGGCCGCCGAGGGCTTCCCGGTCACCACCGGCGGCACCGACACCCACCTGATCGTCGCCGACCCGGCGCCGTTCGGTGTGGACGGCAGGACGGCCCGTGGCAGGCTCGCAGCCGCCGGACTCGTCCTGGACCTCTGCGGACTGCCGGACGCCGAGAGCCGAGGCATCCGTCTCGGCACAGCGGCGGTGACGACGCAGGGGATGGGGGAGTCGGAAATGGGGAGGATCGCCGGGCTGTTCACCGCCGCGCTGCGCAGCGAGGGCGGCAAGATCCACGGGGTACGCGCCGAGGTCGCCGAGTTGGCGGGTACATTTTCATCTGGCCGGTAGAGGTCCCCCATCGCGTCCCGCTCAGCGGAGCGGCCCGAGCAGCAGTGCTACGGTCTTACGTGTGGGGCTTGATCGACAAGCGATGATTCTGGGGCAGGCCCGTGCGTGATTACTTGCTGACGCTCTGTGTGACGGCTGCCGTTACCTATCTGCTGACCGGCCCGGTGCGGAAGTTCGCCATCGCCGCCGGGGCGATGACGGCCATTCGCGCGCGCGACGTGCACAAGGAGCCGACGCCGAGGCTCGGCGGTATTGCCATGTTCCTCGGCCTGTGCGCGGGGCTGCTGGTCGCCGACAACCTCCAGAACCTCAACGCGGTCTACGAACAGTCCAACGAGCCCCGCGCCCTGCTCTCCGGCGCCGCGCTGATCTGGCTGGTCGGTGTCCTGGACGACAAGTTCGAACTGGACGCGCTGATCAAGCTCGGCGCGCAGATGATCGCGGCCGGTGTGATGGTGATCCAGGGTCTGACGATCCTGTGGATCCCGATCCCCGGTGTCGGAAATGTCGCGTTGACCGCGTGGCAGGGCAATCTCCTCACCGTCGCGCTGGTGGTCATCACCATCAACGCGGTCAATTTCGTCGACGGACTCGACGGCCTCGCCGCCGGCATGGTGTGCATCGCGGCCGGCGCGTTCTTCATGTACGCGTACCGCCTCTGGTACGGCTACGGGATCGAGGAGGCCGCCCCCGCGACGCTCTTCGCCGCGATCCTGATGGGTGTCTGTCTCGGCTTCCTGCCACACAACATCGCCCCGGCCAGAATCTTCATGGGCGACTCGGGATCGATGCTGATCGGTCTGGTGCTCGCCGCCTCCGCCATCTCGATCACGGGACAGCTCGACCCCGACCGGCTGGGACTCTTCGCGGGATCCGAACGCGAGGCCACCCACGAGATGCTGCCCGTCTTCATCCCGTTGCTGCTGCCGCTGACGATCATCGCGATCCCGGTCGCCGACCTGGTGCTGGCGATCGTGCGCCGTACCTGGAACGGCCAGTCGCCGTTCGCGGCCGACCGGGGCCACCTGCACCACCGGCTGCTGGAGATCGGGCACTCGAAGACCAGGGCCGTGCTGATCATGTACTTCTGGTCGGCGCTGATCGCCTTCGGTGTCGTTCTCTACTCCGTGCACTCGGCGTCGACCTGGATCCCGCTGCTCGTCGTCGCGTTGAGCGCCGTCGGCCTCGTACTCCTGCTGCTGCCGCGCTTCAAGCCGCGCGCCCCGCGCTGGGCCGAGGCGTTCGTACCGCCGCGCTACCGTCGCCGGCGCCGCGCGGCGCGTGAGGCGGCGGCCCTCGGACTCGCCTCCGGAGCACCGGAGATGGCGCAGGAGCGTACGCCTGTTCCCGCCGGCGTCAACGGGGCGACAGCGATCGGCGCTCGTTCTGGTCTTCCCGATCGCCGTAAAGCCGGTTCGCCGCGCTGATGTTGAGAGTATTCGGGCCTTCTCGGGCATTAGCAGACATGTGGGACCGCTGTCTTGCACACACGCGCACCGTCACTCTCATGTGTGACAGTGAGCACACTTCCGAGGTAAAGACCTCATCAAATAGTTTGTGATATCGTTCACGAGACCCGGCGACAGAGCCGAAGGACCGTAGTACGCAGGTCCGTTGGCCCGAGGATTTATGACTCGGACCGGGCCTTACGCTCGTCCATGACGACACCACCATCTGCCCCATGCCCAACCCCAGTCAGCGGAGCTGCCGCCATGCCGTCCAACGACGTCCGGAACCTCCTCCACACCGCCGTGCCCACTGCTGCCGTCGGCGTGATCGCCGCTGTGGTCAGCGGATTCACCGCCGGTGGGAAGGGAGCTCTGGGTGCCGTGGTCGGCACACTCATCGTGATGCTCTTCATGGGCATCGGGATGGTGGTGCTCCAGCGGACGGCGAAATCGCTGCCACAACTGTTCCAGGCGATGGGGCTGATGCTGTACACCGCTCAGTTGCTGCTTCTCCTGATCTTCGTCGCCGTCTTCAAACGGACGACGCTGTTCTCCCCGAGGGCCTTCGCGATCACACTCATCGTCGCCACCGTGGCATGGGTGGCCGCTCAGGCCCGCGCGCATATGAAGGCCAAGATCTTCTACATCGATCCTGAACCGTCGAAGGCCGGGACGGCCCAGAAGACGGGGTCCGCGACGTGAGGAGTAGGGCCGGGATAAGCGCACGTCGGCTGTCCTGCTATCGTCCGATGCCAACTGCGGCATTGCGGGCGCGGGCATCCGAGCTGACGCCTGTTCTCAACGCGCGAGGCTCGAAGCCCGACCGCCGCCCCCAGACCTGTAAGACCAGTCCGGTGCCGAACCGCGGCCCTGTGCCGCACCGACACAACGAGGTTGCCGTACCTATGCGCCACTCTGAAGGAGCCCGCGGTGAGTGCTGACCAGACGACACTCGCCTTCGACTGGAGTTGCCGCATCCTGGCCAGCAACGGCTGCGGCTTCCCGTCCCCGGGCCTCCACTCCTTCCTCTTCAAACCGCTCTTCACCGTCGGCGGCTACCACTTCAACAAGACGATGCTCCTGGTGCTGCTCACCACGGTCGTCGTGGTCTGGTTCTTCTGGGCGGCCTTCAACAAGCCGAAGGTGGTACCCGGCAAGATCCAGATGATCGGCGAGGCCGGTTACGACTTCGTACGCCGCAACATCGTGTACGAGATCATCGGCAAGAAGGAGGGCGAGAAGTACGTCCCCCTCATGGTCTCGCTGTTCTTCTTCGTCTGGATCATGAACATCTGGGCGATCATTCCCCTCGCCCAGTTCCCGGTCGCCTCCGTGATCGCCTACCCGGCCGGTCTCGCGATCATCGTCTACCTGGTCTGGATGTCGGTCACCTTCCGCCGCCACGGATTCGTCGGCGGCCTGAAGAACCTCACCGGCTACGACAAGTCGCTCGGCCCGGTGCTGCCGCTCGTCGTGGGCATCGAGTTCTTCTCGAACGTCCTCGTCCGGCCGTTCACGCACTGTGTCCGGCTCTTCGCCAACATGTTCGCCGGCCACCTGCTGCTGGTGATGTTCACGGTGTCGAGCTGGTACCTGCTGAACGGCTTCCTGATTCCCGCCGCCGGGGTCTCGTTCGTCATGACGATAGTCATGATCCTTTTTGAGCTCTTCATCGAGGCGATCCAGGCCTACGTCTTCGTCCTCCTGGCGTGCAGCTACATCCAGGGCGCGCTCGCCGAGGAGCACTGAGCCGCCCTCCCCAACACCCCCATTCGTCCGGTGGCCAACCCCCACCGGTCCGTGAAAGAGAAGGAAGAATCGGCATGTCCGCTCTCACGAACCTCGCCGCAATCACCGGCTCCCTCAGCGCGATCAACTCCGTCGGATACGGTCTTGCGGCGATCGGCCCCGGCGTCGGCGTCGGCATCATCTTCGGTAACGGCACCCAGGCGCTGGCCCGTCAGCCCGAGGCCGCCGGCCTGATCCGCACCAACCAGATCCTCGGCTTCGCCTTCTGTGAGGCCCTTGCCCTCATCGGCATCGTCCTGCCGTTCGTCTACAACAACCTCTGATCGGCGACGAACAGCCCTTTCGACGGAAGGCATTGATGTGAACGCGCAGGTATTCCTGGCGGCCGAGGAGGGGACGCAGAATCCCCTCATCCCGCCGGGCCCGGAGCTGGTGGTCGGTCTCCTCGCCTTCGCCATCGTTTTCTTCTTCTTCTACAAGAAGCTCCTTCCGAGCATCAACAAGGTTCTGAACGAGCGCCATGACGCCATCGTCGGCGGCATGGAGAAGGCCGACGAGGCGAAGTCCGAAGCCGAGAGCGTGCTTGAGCAGTACAAGGCACAGCTCGCCGAGGCACGCCACGAAGCCGCGCGTCTCCGCCAGGAGGCGACCGAGCAGGGCGCCGCGATCATCCAGGAGATGAGGGCGGAAGGTCAGCGGCAGCGCGAAGAGATCATCGCTGCCGGCCACACCCAGATCGAGGCCGACCGCAAGGCCGCGGCCGCCGCGCTGCGGCGTGACGTCGGCAAGCTCGCCACCGACCTGGCGGGCAAGCTCGTCGGTGAGTCCCTCGAGGACCACGCCCGGCAGAGCCGTACGGTCGACCGCTTCCTCGACGAGCTTGAGGACGGCGCATCGAAGGCCGAGGCCTCGCGATGAACGGCGCGAGCCGTATCGCGCTGGCGGAAGCCCGGACGCGTCTCGACGCGCTGACCGACAGCTCGTCGGCCGACGCCGCGAAGCTCGCCGATGAGCTGGCCGCCGTCACCACGCTGCTCCAGCGTGAGGTGTCGTTGCGCCGGGTCCTGACCGACCCGGCGCAGGACGGCTCGGCCAAGGCCGAGCTGGCGGGACGGCTGCTGGGCGGACAGGTGGGCGGCTCGACCGCCGACCTGATCTCCGGCATGGTCCGCTCCCGCTGGTCACAGCCGCGTGACCTGGTCGACTCGGTGGAGGAACTGTCGGCCACGGCCGATCTGACCGCCGCCGAGCAGCGGGGAGCGCTCGACAACGTCGAGGACGAGCTGTTCCGCTTCGGCAGGATCGTCGAGTCGAGCACAGCGCTGCGGTCCGCACTGACCGACCGGTCGGCCACGACCGCCGCGAAGAGCGCGCTGCTGCGCAGCCTGCTCGGCGGACGTGCCGATCCGGTCACGGAACGTCTCGTCGTGCGCCTCGTCACGCAGCCCCGTGGACGTAGCCTGGAAGCAGGGCTCCAGACCCTGTCCCGGCTCGCCGCGGCACGCCGGGGCCGTGTGGTCGCCACCGTCACCTCGGCGGTGCCGCTCACCGACGTACAGAAGCAGCGCCTCGGCGCCGCACTGGCGAAGCTTTACGGCCGCACGGTGCACCTGAACCTGGACGTCGACCCCGACGTCGTCGGCGGAGTCTCGGTGCAGATCGGCGAAGAGGTCATCAGCGGCACCATCGCCGAGCGCCTCGAAGAGGCGGCCAGGCGGCTGGCCGGCTGAGGCAGGCACCGGTCGAGGTCATCGGCGGACCGTCAACAGAACAGTACGACCAGCGGCCCGGTTGGGCCGTGCAGAAATTGCGGAAGATTCCTGGGGGTCGCCCCCAGACCCTAAGAAGTCGGACCCCCCAAGAAACTTCGGGCCCAACAAGGAGAGCAGGGAACCCAGATGGCGGAGCTCACGATCCGGCCGGAGGAGATCCGGGATGCGCTGGAGACCTTCGTCCAGTCGTACAAGCCGGACGCGGCCTCGCGCGAGGAGGTCGGTACGGTCAGTGTGGCCGGCGACGGTATCGCCAAGATCGAGGGTCTTCCCTCGGCCATGGCGAACGAGCTGCTGAAGTTCGAGGACGGCACCCTCGGTCTCGCCCTCAACCTTGAGGAGCGCGAGATCGGTGCGATCGTTCTCGGCGAGTTCAGCGGTGTGGAGGAAGGCCAGTCGGTCACCCGTACCGGCGAGGTCCTGTCCGTCGCCGTAGGCGACGGCTACCTGGGTCGCGTCGTCGACCCGCTCGGCACACCGATCGACGGTCTCGGCGAGATCGCGACCGACGGCCGCCGCGCCCTGGAGCTCCAGGCTCCTGGCGTCATGGTCCGTAAGTCGGTGCACGAGCCGATGCAGACCGGCTACAAGGCTGTCGACTCCATGGTGCCGATCGGCCGTGGCCAGCGTCAGCTCATCATCGGCGACCGGCAGACCGGCAAGACCGCCCTCGCGGTCGACACCATCATCAACCAGCGTGACAACTGGCGCTCCGGCGACGTGAACAAGCAGGTCCGCTGCATCTACGTCGCCATCGGCCAGAAGGGCTCCACCATCGCGTCCGTACGCGGTGCGCTGGAGGAGTCCGGCGCTCTCGAGTACACGACGATCGTCGCCTCGCCGGCGTCCGACCCGGCCGGCTTCAAGTACCTGGCGCCGTACACCGGCTCGGCCATCGGCCAGCACTGGATGTACCAGGGCAAGCACGTCCTGATCGTCTTCGACGACCTCTCGAAGCAGGCCGACGCCTACCGCGCCGTGTCCCTGCTGCTGCGCCGCCCGCCGGGCCGTGAGGCCTACCCGGGCGACGTCTTCTACCTGCACTCGCGTCTGCTGGAGCGCTGCGCGAAGCTCTCCGACGAGCTGGGTGCCGGATCGATGACGGGTCTGCCGATCGTCGAGACGAAGGCGAACGACGTGTCGGCCTTCATCCCGACCAACGTGATCTCCATCACCGACGGACAGTGCTTCCTGGAGTCCGACCTCTTCAACGCCGACCAGCGCCCCGCGCTGAACGTCGGTATCTCGGTCTCCCGAGTCGGCGGCTCCGCCCAGCACCGGGCCATGCGCCAGGTGTCCGGACGCCTCCGCGGTGACCTCGCCCAGTTCCGTGAGCTGGAGGCGTTCGCTTCCTTCGGCTCCGACCTGGACGCGACGTCCAAGGCGGCCCTGGAGCGCGGTCAGCGGATGATCGAGCTGCTGAAGCAGCCGCAGTACACGCCGTACCCGGTCGAGGAGCAGGTCGTCTCTGTCTGGGCCGGCACCACCGGCAAGATGGACGACGTACCCGTCTCCGACATCCGCCGCTTCGAGAGCGAGCTGCTGGAGTACCTGCGCCGCGAGCGCAAGGACCTCCTGACCAGCATCGCCGAGGGCGGCAAGATGTCCGACGACACGATCCAGTCCATCGCGGATGCCATCAGCGCCTTCAAGCAGCAGTTCGAGACCTCGGACGGGCAGCTTCTCGGCGAGGACGCGCCGGCCGTCAACGTCTCCAAGTGACGACGGAAGGGACCTGACTCATGGGAGCGCAGCTCCG
Organism: Streptomyces sp. 150FB; assembly: GCF_000818195.1. Taxonomy (GTDB): domain Bacteria; phylum Actinomycetota; class Actinomycetes; order Streptomycetales; family Streptomycetaceae; genus Streptomyces. The sequence continues at coordinate 6,566,668 of NZ_JTHL01000001.1, forward strand.
GGTCTACAAGCGTCGCATCAAATCCGTCACCGCCACGAAGAAGATCACCAAGGCGATGGAGATGATCGCCGCCTCGCGCATCGTCAAGGCGCAGCGCCAGGTGAGGGCCTCGTCGCCGTACGCGGCGGAGCTCACCCGGGCGGTGACGGCGGTGGCGACCGGTTCGACGACCAAGCACCCCCTGACCACCGAGGCCGAGTCACCGACCCGGGCCGCGCTGCTGCTCATCACCAGCGACCGCGGTCTGGCCGGCGGCTACTCCTCGAACGCCATCAAGGCGGCGGAACGGCTCACCGAGCGGCTCCGCTCCGAGGGCAAAGAGGTCGACGCGTACATCGTCGGCCGCAAGGGTGTCGCCTACTACGGGTTCCGCGAGCGCAAGGTCGTGGATTCGTGGACCGGCTTCACCGACAACCCGACCTACGCGGACGCCAAGAAGGTCGCGGCGCCGCTGATCGAGGCGATCCAGCAGGACACGGCCGAGGGCGGTGTGGACGAACTCCACATCATCTTCACCGAGTTCGTCTCGATGATGACGCAGACACCGGTCGCGAACCGGTTGCTGCCGCTCAGCCTCGACGAGGCGGAGACCGATGCGTCGGAGGACGGTGCGAAGGGTGAAATCCTTCCGCTGTTCGACTTCGAGCCGTCGGCGGAGGACGTCCTCGACGCCCTGCTGCCGCGGTACGTCGAGAGCCGTATCTACAACGCGCTGCTCCAGGCCGCCGCTTCCAAGCACGCGGCCACCCGCCGCGCGATGAAGTCGGCGACCGACAACGCCGGGGACCTCATCAAGAGCCTCTCCCGGCTTGCCAACGCGGCCCGCCAGGCCGAAATCACCCAGGAAATCAGCGAGATCGTCGGTGGCGCGAGCGCCCTGGCCGACGCGACCGCGGGGAGTGACAATTAATGACGACCACAGTTGAGGCGGCCACCCCGGGAAGCACGGCCACAGGCCGCGTCGCCCGGGTCATCGGCCCGGTCGTCGACGTGGAGTTCCCCGTCGACGCGATGCCGGAGATCTACAACGCACTGCACGTCGAGGTCTCCGACCCGGCCAACGCCGGTGAGAAGAAGACCCTGACGCTCGAAGTGGCCCAGCACCTCGGTGAGGGCCTGGTCCGCGCGATCTCCATGGAGCCCACCGACGGTCTGGTACGCCAGGCCCCGGTGACCAACACGGGCGAGGGCATCACCGTCCCCGTCGGTGACGTGACCAAGGGCAAGGTGTTCAACACCCTCGGCCGGATCCTGAACGAGCCCGAGGCCGAGTCCCAGATCACGGAGCGCTGGCCGATCCACCGCAAGGCCCCGGCCTTCGACCAGCTCGAGTCCAAGACCGAGATGTTCGAGACCGGCCTGAAGGTCGTCGACCTGCTCACCCCGTACGTCAGGGGCGGCAAGATCGGTCTGTTCGGAGGTGCGGGCGTCGGCAAGACGGTCCTCATCCAGGAAATGATCATGCGAGTCGCCAACCTGCACGACGGTGTCTCCGTGTTCGCCGGCGTCGGTGAGCGCACCCGTGAGGGCAACGACCTCATCGGTGAGATGACCGAGACGGGCGTCCTGGAGAAGACCGCGCTGATCTTCGGCCAGATGGACGAGCCGCCGGGCACGCGTCTGCGCGTCGCGCTCTCCGCCGTCACGATGGCGGAGTACTTCCGCGACGTGAAGAAGCAGGATGTGCTGCTCTTCATCGACAACATCTTCCGCTTCACCCAGGCGGGGTCCGAGGTCTCGACGCTGCTCGGCCGTATGCCGTCGGCGGTGGGCTACCAGCCGACCCTGGCGGACGAGATGGGTACGCTCCAGGAGCGCATCACCTCGACGCGTGGTCACTCGATCACCTCGATGCAGGCGATCTACGTGCCCGCCGACGACCTGACCGACCCGGCCCCGGCCACGACGTTCGCGCACCTCGACGCGACGACGTCGCTGTCGCGTCCGATCTCGGAGAAGGGCATCTACCCGGCGGTCGACCCGCTGGACTCGACGTCCCGGATCCTGGACCCGCGTTACATCGCGCAGGACCACTACGACTGCGCTTCGCGGGTCAAGCAGATCCTCCAGAAGAACAAGGATCTGCAGGACATCATCTCCATCCTCGGTATCGACGAGCTGGGCGAGGAGGACAAGCTCATCGTCCACCGCGCCCGTCGTGTCGAGCGTTTCCTCTCGCAGAACACGCACGCCGCCAAGCAGTTCACCGGTGTGGACGGCTCCGACGTGCCGCTCGACGAGACGATCACCGCGTTCAACGCGATCTGCGACGGGGAGTACGACCACTTCCCCGAGCAGGCGTTCTTCCTGTGCGGAGGCATCGAGGACCTGAAGGCGAACGCCAAGGAACTTGGCGTTTCCTGACCCACTCGGTACGCGGAGGGGGGCGGGTCTTCCTGCCCCCCTCCGACGCACCTCACGCCACCCCATAGAATTAGACCGACACCCGGCCGAACAGCCGGGTGGTGACCCGAGGAGCCACCCATGGCTGCTGAGCTGCATGTCGAGCTGGTCGCCGCCGACCGTAGTGTCTGGTCCGGCGAGGCCACCCTGGTCGTCGCGCGTACGACGTCCGGCGACATCGGCGTCATGCCCGGTCACCAGCCGCTTCTCGGTGTGCTGGAGTCGGGCCCTGTGACCATTCGTACGAGTGAGGGTGAGACGGTCGTCGCCGCTGTGCACGGCGGTTTCCTCTCGTTCGCCGACAACAAGCTTTCGCTGCTGGCGGAGGTCGCCGAACTGGCGGACGAGATCGACGCCCAGCGCGCCGAGCGTGCGCTGGAACGGGCGAAATCGGATGACGACGCGGTAGCCGAACGGCGCGCCGACGTCCGTATGCGCGCCGTGTCGGGAAGCTGAACGCCCGACCGGACGGTTTTACCCTCAGCCGCGGCTCGTTCCGGAATACTCCGGACCGGGTCGCGGCTGAGGCGATGCAGGTGGGGCCACGTTCGATCCGCGGTACTGGACAGTCGAGGAGGTGGGTGCTGATGATCCTCGCTCTGCTTGTCTGCGGACTGGTCGTCGTCCTGATTGCGGTGGGGCTTTTCGTCTTCGGCCTGCGGCGGCGGCTGATCCAGCGCTCGGGCGGGACCTTCGACTGCAGTCTGCGCTGGGACCTGCCGGAGGAGTCGGACATCTCCGGCAAGGGCTGGGTGTACGGCGTGGCCCGCTACAACGGCGACCGCATCAACTGGTTCCGCGTCTTCTCCTACGCCCCGCGCCCGCGCCGTACGCTGGAGCGCTCGGCGATCGAGGTGATCGCCCGGCGCGCGACCGAGGGCGCCGAGGAGATGGCGCTGCTGTCGGACGCCGTCGTGCTCTCCTGCGTACACCGGGGGACGCGTCTGGAGTTCGCGATGAGTGACGACGCGCTCACCGGATTTCTCGCCTGGCTGGAGGCGGCGCCGCCCGGCCAGCGGGTGAACGTGGCCTGAGGCCAGGGCCGGGACGGTTGAGCCGGGATGGCTGAGCCGGGGACGGCTGAAGGGGGCGGCGCCTGAGGCGCCGCCCCCTCCGTCATGCATGCCGCACGGTCGGCGGTCGGTTATCCGAGACCGCTGTTGATCGCGCTGACCAGCTCGCCGTTCGAGGTGTCACCGCTGAACTCCCAGAAGAACGCGCCTCCCAGGCCCTGCTGCTTCGCGTACGTCATCTTCCCGGCGATCGTGGCCGGGGTGTCGTAGCTCCACCAGTTGGTGCCGCAGTGCGCGTACGCCGTACCGGCGATCGTGCCGGTGACCGGGCAACTGCTCTTGAGGACGTGGTAGTCCTCGATGCCCGCCTCGTACGTGCCCTGCGCCGCGCCCGTCGCCGTACCGCCGGGGGCGTCCTGTGTCACGCCGGTCCAGCCGCGTCCGTAGAAGCCGATGCCCAGCAGCAGCTTGTTGGCCGGCACGCCCTTCGCCTTGAACTTGGCTATCGCCTCGGCGGAGTTGAAGCCCTGCTGGGGGATGCCCGGGTAGGAGGTGAGCGGGGAGTGCGGGGCTGTCGGGCCCTGCGCCGCGAAGGCGCCGAAGAAGTCGTACGTCATCACATTGTACCAGTTGAGGTACTGCGCGGCGCCCGCGTAGTCGGCGACGTCGATCTTGCCGCCGGTCGAGGCGTCGGCCGTGGTGGCCGCCGTGACGAGGTTGCCGGTGCCGAACTTGGCGCGCAGCGCCTGGGCGACGTTCTTGAAGGCGGCGGAACCGCTGGTGTCGCAGGTCAGACCGCAGGCGTTGGGGTACTCCCAGTCGATGTCGATGCCGTCGAAGACATCGGCCCAGCGGGGGTCCTCCACGAGGTCGTAGCAGGACTGGGCGAAGGCCGCCGGGTTCTTGGCCGCCTCACCGAAGCCGCCGGACCACGACCAGCCGCCGAAGGACCAGATGATCTTGATGTTCGGGTGGGCGGCCTTGAGCTTGCGCAGTTGGTTGAAGTTGCCGCGCAGCGGCTGGTCCCAGGTGTCGGCGACGCCGTCGACGCTCTCGGCCGCGGTGAACGCCTTGTCGTAGTCGGCGTAGCTGTCGCCGATGGCGCACTTGCCGCCGGTGACGTTGCCGAAGGCGTAGTTGATGTGGGTGATCTTGTCGGCGGAGCCCGAGGTGACCAGGTTCTTCACCTGGTAGTTACGGGCGTAGATGCCCCAGTCGGTGAAGTAGCCGAGCTTGACCTTGCCCGTGCCGCCCGGGTTCCCCGGGTCCGTTCCGCCGCCGCCTCCGGTGGTGTGCACCGCGCGTGCGCCGCTGACGGGACCCGTCTGGTCGGCGGTGTCACGGGCCTGGACGGTGTACGAGTAGTCGGTGCCGGCGGTCAGGCCGGTGTTCGTGTACGTCGTACCGGTGACCGTGGCGATCTTCGTACCGTCCCGCAGGACGTCGTAGTTCTTGATGCCCTTGTCGTCCGTCGCCGCGCTCCAGCCCAGCTTCACCGAGGTGTTGGCGATCTCGCTGGCGGTGGGCGTGCCGGGAGCGGAGGGCGCGCTGTCGCCGGGGACGGTGGTCCCGCCGTCGCAGGAGCCGCCGTTGAGCTTGCAGGAGGTGGGGGAGCCGGGGCCCGCGCCGTTGAAGCCGAAGCTGATCGAGGCGCCGGGCGCGAGGGTGCCGTTGTAGCTCTTGTTCTTGCCGGTCCAGTGGTTGCCGGAGCTGGTGACGTCGGCGTCCCACGCGGAGGTCACCGAGGTGCCGGAGGGGAAGTCCCACTCCACGGTCCAGGAGGTGAGGCCGGTGGTGCCGGTGTTCTTGATCGTCCACTTGCCGTCGAAGCCCGTTCCCCAGTCCGAGCCCTTGGAGAAGGTGGCGGTGGCCGAGGTGGCCGCCTCGGCGGGGGTGGCGAGGCCGACCATGGCGGCGAGCGGAAGCAGCAGCGCGGTCAGAGCCGCGACGGTTCTGGATCTGAAGCGCGGGCGGCGGAGGGCGGGTCTGATGTTCAAGGGTGCTCCTTGAGTGAGTACCGGACGAAACGGGGATGGTCCGTGCACTGCGCACCCTGCGGACGTCTCACCGCAGCGTGTGCCGTGAGATTAGAAAGGTCTGGACCAATCGTCAAGAGGTCCGGGCGGAAGGTGTGGAAAGGTGGATGAGGCATCCAATTCGGTTACCTGGACTGGCTCTTGGGCCGTGCGGCCCCCAGCGGTGGTCCCCGGCCTCAGCGCTCGCCGCCCGGCACCCACAGCACGTCTCCGACCTCCTTGTTGGCCACCCGCGCCAGGATGAACAGGAGGTCGGAGAGTCGGTTCAGATACGTCGCCGTCAGCGGGTTCATCGTGTCGCCGTGCTTCTCGTACGCCGCCCAGGTCGAGCGCTCGGCGCGGCGTACGACCGTGCAGGCCTGGTGCAGCAGCGCCGCCCCCGGGGTGCCGCCGGGGAGGATGAAGCTCCGGAGCTTCTCCACCTGTTCGAGGAAGAAGTCGCAGTCCGTCTCCAGCTTGTCGATGTACGGCTGCCGCACGCGCAGCGGCGGGAACTCGGGGTCCTCCACCACCGGGTTGCACAGATCGGCGCCGACGTCGAAGAGGTCGTTCTGGACGCGGACCAGGACCTTGACGATCACCCCGGGGAGCCCGCCGAGCGCGATCGCCGTACCGATGCAGGCGTTGGCCTCGTTGGCGTCGGCGTACGCGGCGATGCGCAGGTCGGTCTTGGCGGTGCGGCTCATGTCGCCGAGCGCTGTCGTGCCCTTGTCGCCGGTGCGGGTGTAGATGCGCGTCAGATTGACCATGCGACCAGCGTAAGCGAGGGCCTTACGCGCCGACCTTCCTGAAGACGCTGGTGCCGGCCGTCACGCAGACCACCGCGAGGCCCACCGCCACCGACGTCCCGTACAGCATGGCCTCTCCCGTGTACGCGCCCACATACGCGGCCCGCACCGCGTCCACCAGATAGCGGAACGGCACGAGGTGCGAGAGCACGTCGAGCCAGGCGGGCGCGAGTGCCATCGGCAGCATCAGCCCGGAGAGCAGCATCGCCGGCATGCTCACGGCGTTGACGGTCGGTCCGAAGGCCTGCGGGGTATCGACCTTCATCGCCAGCGCGTACGAGAGCGAGGCGAGCGAGAGAGACATGACGGCGACGAACCCGAAGCCGATGAGAACCCCGGCCACCGGCGCGCGCAGCCCCATCACCAGGGCGGCCAGGACCAGCAGCACCGACTGGAAGAGGATCAGTGCGACGTCCCGCAGCGCCCGCCCCAGGAGCAGCGCGAGCCGGCTGACCGGTGTGACGCGCATGCGCTCCACGACCCCGAGTTGCTTCTCGATGATGACGGTGAAGCCGGAGAACAGCGCGGAGAACAGGCTGAGCTGGAGCAGCAGACCGGGGACGAGGATCTGCCAGGAGTCGCCGGCTGAGCCGAGCGGCAGCCCGGTCAGCAGCGGCCCGAAGAAGAGCAGGTAGAGCAGCGGCATCAGGACGCCGAAGAGGATCTGCACCTTGGAGCGCAGGGTCTGACGGGCATAGCGGCCGAAGATCAGCGCGGTGTCGTGGGCGAGTGCGGTCAGTGGGGGAGGTGGCGCGTAGGCCGGTGCGGACATGGGTGCTCCTTTGTCTGTACGGCGGACAGGGCTGATGCGGATTGTGTGGTGACGGCTACGCGCGCGTCCCGCGCGGTCCCTACGCCGCCACCGGCGCCGCCCCGGCCGCCGCCAGGTCGCGCCCCGTGATCGCGAGGAACGTGTCCTGGAGCGAAGCCCCGGCTGAGCCGCCGTACGCGCGCTTCAGCTCGGCGGGCGTTCCCTCGGCCGCGACCACCCCCTGGTCGGTGACCACCAGACGGTCCGCCAGCGCGTCGGCCTCGTCCAGGTAATGCGTGGTCAGGAAGACGGTCGTGCCCTGCTCGTCGCGGATCCGCCGGATCAGGTCCCACAGGTTCGCCCGGCTGCGCGGGTCGAGCCCCGTCGTCGGCTCGTCCAGGAAGAGCACGGCCGGCTGGTGGGTGAGGGCCAACGCGATGTCGAGCCGTCGCCGCTGTCCGCCGGAGAGCGAGCCGCAGGTGCGGTCGAGCAGGTCGGACAGGCCGAGGTCGGCCGCCAGTTCGGCGGTACGGACCGCCGCCTGCCGCTTGGTGAGGCGGTAGAGCCGTGCCTGGGTGAGGAGTTCCTCCCGTACGGAGATCTGCGCGTCGACCCCGCCGGCCTGGGCGACGTACCCGATCTTCCGCCGTACGCCCGCCGGGTCGCCGGCCAGGTCGGAGCCCGCGACGGTCGCAGCGCCGCCGGTCGGTGGCAGCAGCGTGGTGAGCATCCGCAGCGTGGTCGTCTTGCCCGCTCCGTTGGGGCCGAGGAAGCCGAGGATCTCTCCCTGGCGCACGGTCAGGTCGATGCCGCGTACGGCTTCGACGGGTCCGTTCTTCGTGACGAAGGTCCGGGCGAGCCCGGCGGTGCTGATAATTGCCATGACTCCAGAAAAACAGAGGGGAACCAAAAATGCAATGACTCCAAGTTTGTGGAGAGGTCGACGGTGCCTAGGATGGGAGGCATGTCCGAAGGGCTCAGGGAACGGAAGAAGCGGCAGACCAGGCAGTACATCTCCGATGTGGCCACCGGCATGTTCCTGGAGCGCGGGTTCGAAGCGGTGACCATCGCCGAGATCGCCGAGGCGGCCGACATCTCCGTCAACACCGTCTACAACTACTTCCCGGCGAAGGAAGACCTCTTCCTCGACCGCGCGAGCGGCCTCACCGGCCGGCTCTCCCGGTTCGTACGAGGCAGGGAGCCGGGCGAGTCGGCGGCGGAGGCCGTGTTCGCGGGGCTGTACGAGCTGATCGAGGCGGTCTCGCCGACCACCGGGCTCGTCGAGGGCTACGACCTCTTCATGAAGGTCGTCCACGACTCACACACCCTCAAGTCCCGCCTCCTGTACCTCCAGCAGGAGATCGTGGACGACCTGGCCCGGACGCTCAGGGAAGAGACCGGCGCCGGGGACGACGAGATGCTCCCCACCCTGGTCGCCGGACAGCTCGCCTGGGCGAACGGGACGGTGATGGGCTGGATCGGCGGACGGATGGCGGCCGGTGGTGTCCCCGCCGAGGTGTCGAGGGAAGCTCTCGGACTTCTGGGCGAAGTAGAGGAACTGTTGAGCGAAAAGGTGCGCAAGTACGCGGTACGGGAGGCCTGATGGCCCGTCCCGGTGTGATGTCCGTCATGTGAGACGTGACGCGCATCTCTTCGCCGCCATCTGCGCGCCGGTGAACGCTAACCTCCGCCACAGAGCGGAAATGTAAGCACACGTTAAGGGCTACCGCCCTGGGCGGCAGCGGGAACACAGACGAATCGAGAGGTGTGTCGTGGCCAGGAAGCTCGCCGTCATCGGGGCCGGACTCATGGGGTCCGGTATCGCGCAGGTCTCCGCCCAGGCGGGCTGGGACGTCACCCTGCGGGATGTCACCGACGCGGCGCTGACCCGCGGACTCGACGCCGTCCGCGTGTCGTACGACCGGTTCGTCGCCAAGGGCAAGCTCGAAGGGGCGGACGCCGACGCCGCGCTCTCCAGGATCACCACGACCACCGATCTCGACGCCGTCGCCGAGGCGGACCTCGTCGTCGAAGCGGTGTTCGAGAACCTTGAGGTCAAGCACGAGATCTTCCGCGAGCTGGACAAGCTCGTACGGGACGACGCCGTCCTCGCCTCCAACACCTCCGCCATCCCCATCACCAAGATCGCGGCTGTGACGGAGCGCCCCGAGCGTGTCGTCGGCACACACTTCTTCTCGCCGGTGCCGATGATGCAGCTCTGCGAGCTGGTGCGCGGCTACAAGACCAGCGACGAAACCCTCGCCACCGCACGGGAGTTCGCCGAGTCCGTGGGCAAGACGTGCATCGTGGTCAACCGCGATGTGGCAGGCTTCGTCACCACACGGCTCATCTCCGCACTGATCGTGGAGGCCGCCAAACTCTACGAGTCGGGCGTCGCGTCCGCCGAGGACATCGACACCGCCTGCAAGCTGGGGTTCGGCCACGCCATGGGCCCGCTCGCCACCGCCGACCTGACCGGTGTCGACATCCTTCTCCACGCGACCGGAAACATCTACACCGAGTCGCAGGACGAGAAGTTCGCACCGCCGGAGCTGATGCGCCGGATGGTGGACGCGGGTGACATCGGCCGCAAGAGCGGGCAGGGGTTCTACAAGCACTGAGCCGCTTCCACCGTTTTGTTGTCACCCCGCGGGGGTGAATTCGGTATCGGTTCGCTCACGGACGGCAACTTCACCGGCTGCGGGACAGTCAGTGAAGGTGCCGAACCGTCGCAATGACAGACACGGAGCACAGCACTCACGGGAGCGCATATGCACATCAGGGGCGACCACGCCGAACTGGTCGTCGGGGGCCGCCTCGACGTACACAGCGCGGCGGACGCCCGTACGGTCCTGCACACGGCTGTCGACGACGGCGTCGGCGATCTGGTGCTCGACCTGACTTCCCTGGACTCCTGGGACGCCACGGGACTCGGCGTCATCATGGGAGTTCACCGGCGCGCGGGGCGGTGCGGGCGCAGACTTGTGCTGAGGGGTGTGCCGCCCCAGATGCAGCGTCTCCTGGTGGCCACCCGACTGCACCGCATCCTCGCGATCGAGGGCGGCATCGCCGCAGAATCGCTTCCCCGGGTCTGAGGGCGGGGGTGGCCGGCCCCGACAATCCTCATGAGACCGTGATCTCTCGGGCGGGGTGCCACCCCGGCTGTTCGTAGATACTGTTCGGGAGTCTACGGTTCGGCCGTCTGCCGATTGACGGACCCGTAGAGCAGACACCGGACCAGAGCGACAGATATGGGCGTGCGAGGCCGGGGGCAGCGGTACGCCACGATCTGGGGGACTTATCAGATGGACCCGATGAGCCGAGAACCGGAAGAGTACGGTCACGATCTTCGCGGCGGCGCCGAGCGCACCGACGAGAACGCGGACCAACTGCGTTTGCAGCGCGACGAGCTGCCGACCTCCCTCGGGCATATCAAGGGAGCGGGAGGCACCACCACCCCCGCGCCCGTCCGCACCGTCCAGTTGGTCTCGGGCGACTTCCTGCTCACGGTCAACCCCGTCGACGGCAGCGAGATCGAACCGTGCCCGCCGGGCCGGAGCACCGCCAAGCCGGCCCGGCGCTCACCCGCCGACCGCGCCGATCTCCGGCGCGCCGGCAGGCC
>NZ_JTHL01000001.1:6577305-6589414 GCF_000818195.1 Streptomyces sp. 150FB
GCCCTCCCGCTGCTGGAGCGGCAGGAGGAGCGCGAGCGGCTGGTCGAACTGCTCGGGCGCGGACGCTCGGTGCGTCTGGTCGGGGCCGCGGGCTCCGGACGTACGGTGCTGCTCGAAGCGGCGGCCGCCGACTGCGCCGGGATCGCGCCCGACGGAGTCGTGCGCCTCTCGGGCTACCGGCGCACAACCACGGAACTTCTGTACGACCTTTACACCACCGTCTACGATGTCGAGCTGCGCCGACCTGATCGCGCCGAATTGCATCGCAGCGTCCACGAGATAGGCGCGGTCGTCGTTCTCGACGATCTGGAGTTCGGCGGGGACGCGCTCGACGAGCTGCTCGCCGCCACCCCCGAGTGCGCCTACCTGCTGGCTGCCGCGCCCGACATTCCCGAACCGTCCGCCGGAGCCGGCCTCGAAGAGGTCGTACTCGGCGGGATCGGACGCAACGCCTCGCTGGAGCTGCTGGAGCGCGCGGTCGACCGTGCGCTGACGGACGAGGAGGCGAACTGGGCGGGCGACCTCTGGTTCGAGTCGGAGGGGCTGCCGCTGCGCTTCGTCCAGGCGGGAGCGCTGCTCCGGCAGCGCGACACACTGCGCGCGCGGCCGGAGAACCTGGATGATTTCGAGGCCTTCGAACCCGCGTCCGGCGCGGCCCCCGGCATCACCACGGGCGCCGCGGGCGGTTCGACGGTCGCATCGGCCGCAGGCGGCGAAAGCCCGTACGACGGGGCGGACATGCCGCTGCCCAGCATCGGCGAGGGCGCCTCACCGGCCGCCCTGCTCGCCTCCCGGCTGAGCGCTTCCGCCCGCGCCACCCTGCGCTTCGCCGTCGCGCTCAGCGGCGAGGTCCCGCACCAGGCACACCTGCCCGCGCTGGTCGGCGACACCCACGCGGACGCGGCCCTCGGCGAGCTGATGAGCTGCGGGCTGCTGTCCCCCGTCGGTACGCGCTACCGGCTCGCCTCCGGGGTCGCCGCGCAGTTGGAGGCCGAGGGGTACGCGGACGACGCGGTGGCCGACGCGCTCACCGCCGCCCAGCACTACGCCTGGTGGTCGGGGCACCCGTCGGTCAGCCCGGACCGGGTGGCCGCCGAGTCGGACGCGATCCTCGCCTCGATGGGGCCGCTGGTCCCGGCCATCCCGGCCGGTCACGGCTCCGGGGCCGGGCACCCGAGCGCCGCCGTACTGCTGGCGCGCGGCGCGGCGCCCGCCTTCATGGCGGGGCTGCACTGGGGCGCCTGGGAGCGGGCCCTGCGCTCCGGCCAGGAGGCCGCCAGGCTCGCCGGAGAGGTCGCCGAAGAGGCGTACTTCCACCATGAGTTGGGTGTGCTCGCGCTCTGCGGCGGAAACCTGGAGCGGGCGCGCGCCGAACTCGGCGCCTCGATCGCGATGCGCGGAGCCGTCGCCGACCGGAGCGGTACGGTCGCGGGCCGCCGTGCGCTGGCGCTGGTCGAGGACCAGGAGGGCGGCCTCGCCCGGCCGATCGGCGCCGAACTGGTGCCGGTCAAGCCCCGGCGCGAGGCGCCCGAGCCGCCCCGGGCGCTCGAAGCCGCACCCGCGATCGTGGCAGCGCTGCCCGCGCGGCTCCCGGCGGGGACCTCGGGGATGTCCTCCCGCCTGGAGGAGGACATCGCGCTGATCACGCGGCGGGACATGGCGCCCGTGACGTCGTACCCCCCGGGCTCGGCCCCCGGCTCCTCCGGGTCCTCGACGGCGTCCTCGGACGGTTCGAAGAACGGCGGACGCAAGGGAGTGCTCGGCGGCGCCCGGCGCAACCTGGTCGCCGCGGGCGCGGGCGCGGTGCTCGCCGCCGTACTCGGCACCGTGGTGACGCTCGGGGCGACCTCCAGTCACAAGGAGGGCTCCGACGGCGCCACGACCGGGCAGCAGGCCGACCCGGACGACGGGAACGACGGACTGCCGGCGGCGCCGCCGGACATCGGCGGCGCGACCTCCAGCCACCAGCCGGGCAGGCCCTCGCGGACGCCGGGCTCGTCAGGTGCGCCGACGCCGAGCGGGAGCGGTACGCCGTCGGGCACGGCGTCCGCGCCCGGAACCCCGGCGGATCCGAGCGGCAGTCCGGCGCCGGGAGGCGGGGGTCACACACCCCCGGGCCACCCGTCGACGCCGGGGAGGCCCCCGACGAAGCCGACCCACTCCTCCTCTCCGCCGACGAAGCCGCCCAGCTCGCCCTCGACTCCGCCTCCGACGACGCCGCCGCCCTCCGACTCGCCGTCGGGGCCGACGACGCCGCCCGACAGCGCCTCGGCGAGCGGTACGGCTCCTGGTGTCACCGCGGGTCCGTCGCTCTCGGAGTCCGGCGACCCGGTGAGCTGAGGCAGCGGGAGAACGCGAGAAGTGGGCCGCGCGGGGGAAGGTCACCCGCGCGGCCCACTTCGCCGTACGTACAGCCTCTGAACGCTTCTGGAGCGCCTCTGGAGCGCCTAGAACAGGCGCAGTTTGTCGTCCTCGATGCCGCGCATGCCGTCGTAGTCGAGGATCAGGCAGCCGATCCCGCGGTCCGTCGCCAGCACGCGGGCCTGCGGTTTGATCTCCTGCGCCGCGAACACGCCCTTCACCGGGGCCAGATGAGGATCGCGGTTGAGCAACTCCAGGTAGCGCGTGAGCTGTTCCACACCGTCGATGTCACCACGTCGCTTCAGCTCCACCGCCACCGTGCCGCCGTCGGCGTCCCGGCACAGGATGTCCACCGGGCCGATGGCCGTGGGGTACTCACGCCGGATCAGGCTGTATCCGGGACCGACGAGCTCGATGCGGTCGGCGAGCAGTTCCTGAAGGTGTGCCTCCACACCGTCCTTGATCAGACCGGGGTCGACACCCAGCTCATGCGACGAATCATGAAGGATTTCTTCCATCGTGATGATCAGTTTCTCGCCCCCTTTGTTCACAACCGTCCAAATGCTGTCATCTTCTTTCAGCGTGCACGGCGGTGACATCCAGTTCAGGGGTTTGTACGCCCGGTCGTCGGCGTGGATCGACACACTGCCGTCCGCCTTGACCAGGATGAGACGGGGAGCTGAGGGCAGGTGGGCGGTGAGCCGGCCCGCGTAGTCAACGGAGCACCGGGCAATGACGAGACGCATGGTGGAGAACGCTACTCGACTGTCGCCACCCGGCGCGATTCGCCCCACAAGCCCCGTTCGTTTGTGGCCGGTTGTGTTCCTATTCGCCTGGTGCGGTCCGGACAGCACGCATACCGTGGTGCCAGGTGGTCGCCGGTCGTGCACGCTGCGTCGTCGTCGCCTCCTTCCCTGCCCGTAAGGCCCCGGTATCTCCGGGGTCGCGAGAGGAGAACCCATGTCGCTCGACGTCTCACCGGCACTGTTGGAGCAGGCCGAGCGAGGCGAGGTCGACGAAGCGGCTTTCGTCGACTGCGTCCGGACCTCCCTGCCCTTCGCATGGGAGATGATCAGTTCTCTGGTGGCACAGCTAAAGGTGGACGGTGGACAGTTCGCCGACAACCAGACGCCTCCGCCGGACGAGCAGGCACGTGGACAACTGTTGCGCGCGCTCGCGAGTGATGCCATTCGCGGTGCTCTGCAGCGGCACTTCGGGGTGCGTCTCGCATTCCAGAACTGCCACCGCGTCGCGGTGTTCCCGCTGGACCCCTCGGTCGACGAGCGGTTGACCCGCTTCACCTCGACCAGGGCCCAGTTGCTCAACCAGTCCCCGGAACTCAGGGACTGCTGACCCCGGTTGCTGCCGCTCCGTGCCGCGGGGGGCTCTGCGGGAGCGGGTCCACGCGGAGCGGCAGCCAGGACCAGTCGTCCGGATCAGGCCGCAGGCCACCGGGTTCGGTCAGTCCAGCAACGGAAGGACCTCCCCGCCCAGTCTCTGTACGTTCTCCTCCGTGGCCGAGAGGTCACCGGATCCTTCCAGGAGCAGCGCGAAGCGTCTGATGCCCGTGCGCTCGGCGGTCGCGGCGAGCCGGTCGGCGGCGAGCCGGGGGTCTCCCACCGGATGCAGTGTGCACAGCAGCTCCGTATAGGCGACCGGGTCACGCATCGATCGCTTTCGGTCATCGACGGTCACATGGGCGCCAAGACCTTGCCTGAGCCAGCCCGGCATCGACTTGAGAAGGGTCTCAACCGCCTCCGCCCGGTCATCGGCGATCTGGGCGACCCCGGCGGACACATGATCCGCCTCGGGGCAGTGTCCCGCCGCGCGTGCGTGGGTGCGCCAGAGGGCGACGATGTCCGCCTTCTCCTGGTCACCGCAGTGCATGCCGAGGAGCATCGGCAGTCCGTGCTCGGCCGCGAGTTTCACACTTGTGGGTGAGGTGCACGCGACGATCACTTCCGGTCCTGGACGGTCCACCAGCTCGTCCGGCCGGGGTACGACAGGGACTTCACGGAAGACGAAACGTTCCCCCGCGGCCGACACGCGCGGCTCGCGCAGCCAGCTCAACAACAGGTCGAGGGATTCGGGGAACCCCTCCTCGAAGGCTTTCAGGCCGGCACCGAAGACCTCCAGATCCACCCAGGGGCCGCCCCGGCCCACGCCCAGCGAGAACCGTCCACCGGAGACAAGATGCAGCAACGCCGCCTGCTCGCCCAGCGCGACCGGATGCGCGTTCGGCAACACACTGACAGCGGTGCCCACCCGGATGCGCCGGGTCAGTCCGAGCAGGTGTGCCGCCAGGGTGACGGCCGACGGACACACCCCGTACGGCACGAAATGGTGTTCGGCCAGCCAGACGGAGTCGAGGCCGAACTCCTCGGCCACCTCGGTGGTGCGCACCGCCCGGTGCAGCGCCTCTCCCGGCCCCTGACCCGGAAACTGGGCCGCCAGTACAAAAGCTCCAACGCGCATCGCCTGATGCCTCCTTGCGGCCGACGCGGCTCCCCTCTACAGGCAACAACGGCTGACACGTGCCAAAGGCACGGCTAAAGGTGAAATTCTTGCGATTGTCCGGTAAGCGCCCGTGGTCGTCCGTTGCCGTCCGTGGCGGGACGGGCACCGACTCCGCCGCCCGGGCCGTAGGCTGGAGGGGAACCGACCTGTCTGCCCCGTGAGGTGTCCTGTGTCCCCGCGCCGCAACCGCCCCAAGGGCGGCGAGAAACCGATCGAGCGTGCCGGTGAGAGCGGTGATCGTTACGGCGGTTTCCAGCGGACCGAGTCCTGGCAGGGCGAGGAGTGGTGTGTACGCCATGTCGCCGGCGCGAGCGCGGCAGGCAAGCGCTACCGCTGCCCCGGCTGTGACCAGGAGATTCCCCCGGTGGTGGCGCATGTGGTCGCCTGGCCGGAGTTCGGCGGCGTCGACGACCGGCGGCACTGGCACCAGGCCTGCTGGAACGCGAAGGACCGCCGCACCACGCGGGTGCAGCGGTCCCGTAACGCGCCCAGGTATTAGGTCCTGTCCTGTCGTCCCGTCCCTGTCGTCCCTGTCGTCGTGGCCCCGCTGCGACGGATCAGACGTCGCCCTTGTCGAGGACGAAGAACGCCCCGACCATCGCGACCGCGGCCAGCCCCAGCATGATCCACAGCGGGTCCCAGCCGTTGGGTCCTGCGGTCGCCAAGCCGCTGCCGATGTCGTAGAAGACCATGAGCTGGCTGGGGATCGAGTAGTACAGCAGCGCCTCACGCACCCCGGACAGCGCCCGCGTGTACATGAAGATCGACAGCACCACGGGCAGCAGAAGCACACCGACCATGACGGTGATCGCACCCGCCGAGTGCCTGATCAGACCGCCGACCGCCAGTGACAGCAGCCCGAGCAGCGCCATGTACACGCCGACGCCGGCGGTCGCGCGCAGCCACTCACCGACGTCCGGCGTCCGCGTGTCCAGGATGGTGATCTGGGCGACACTCGCGACAGCGGTGCTCGCCGTCGTGATCACGAAGACCAGCAGGAAGAAGACGATCGACTTCGCGGCCAGCACCCGGACCCTGCTCGGGCAGGCGGTCAGGGTCGTACGGATCATGCCGGTGCCGTACTCCGAGGTGAGGGTCAGCACCCCGAGGGTGATCACCGGGATCGAGCCGAGCATCACACCGAAGAACCCGAGGGACAGGACCGAGTCGGAGTTGACGGATTCGGACATGACCGGGTCCGGCTGGGCGGCGACGATGAGCGCGGCGAGCACGCCCACGCCGAGGATCAGCACGATCATCACGCCCAGCGTCCAGAGCGTGGAGCGTACGGAGCGGATCTTGGTCCACTCGGAGGCGAGCGCGTCACCGAGATGCGCGCGGCGGACGGGGATCGGCGAGGTGTAGCCGCCCAGGGGCGCGGCCTGCTGCTGGTACGGGGTCGTCATCGGGCGTCCTCGCTCGGTGCGGACGGTGCGGACGGTACGGGCGGTGCGGGCGGCGGCACGTACCAGCCCTGCTGCGGCACCTCCGGCACCACGGGTTGCCCGTACCCGAAGGGCTGCTCGAACCCCGCCAGCGCGTCGGCCGTCGAGCGGAAGTCCACCGTGCTCTGCGTCATCCGCATGTACGCCTCCTCCAGCGAGGCCTGGTGCGGCGACAGCTCCCACACCCGTACCCCCGCGTCGTGCGCCAGATCGCTGATGCGGGGGAGCGGAAGCCCGGTGACCCGCAGCGCGCCGTCGCGTTCGGACAGCACCTGGCCGCCGGCCCCGGTGAGCGCGGCGAAGAGCTTCTCGCGCTGAGCCGGGTCCTCCGGCGGCACCCGCACCCGCGCGAAGTCCGCCGAGTTCGCCGAGATGAAGTCCGTGACGCTCATGTCGGCGAGGAGCTGTCCGCGCCCGATCACTATCAAATGGTCGGCGGTCACGGCCATCTCGCTCATCAGGTGCGAGGAGACGAGGACCGTCCGGCCCTCCGCCGCGAGCTGCTTCATCAGATTACGGACCCAGAGGATGCCCTCGGGGTCGAGACCGTTGATCGGCTCGTCGAACAGCAGCACCTGCGGGTCGCCGAGCAGCGCCGCCGCGATCCCGAGCCGCTGGCCCATGCCGAGGGAGAAACCCTTCGAGCGCTTCTTCGCCACGTCCTGGAGGCCGACGACACCGAGGACCTCGTCGACGCGGGTGGCCGGGATGCCGGAGAGCTGCGCGAGGGAGAGCAGATGGTTACGGGCGGTGCGCCCGCCGTGGACCGACTTGGCGTCGAGGAGCGCGCCGACCTGGCGGGGGGCGTTCGGCAACTGTCTGAAGGGGTGGCCGCCGACCGTCACATGACCGGCGGTCGGCTGGTCGAGACCGAGGATCATCCGCATGGTCGTGGACTTGCCGGAACCGTTGGGGCCGAGGAATCCCGTGACGAAGCCCGGTCGTACCTGGAAAGAAAGGTTGTACACGGCCGTGGTGGCGCCGTAGCGCTTCGTCAGGCCGACTGCCTCGATCATTCTCCAGCCCCATCGACAGGTCAGGTAGTCGGGGCGGCGGCCGGATCCGGCCGAAACCCCCGTAAGAGTTAAGAGCGTATCCGGGCGCTGACGGTTCCGGCCAAGCCGTCCCGCACCTGCGTCGTACGAGGGCGGGGTCAGGCGTCGCGCTTCCTCAGCACCACGTACCCGCCGATGAGCGCGGCCAGCACCCACAGGACCAGGATGCCGAAGCCGCCCCAGGGGCCGTAGGGCGCGTCGCCCGTGTCAGGGACCACCTGCCTGATCTTGCTCCCGGCCTGGTCGGGGAAGTACCGCGCGACCTCCTTCGCCCCCGGCACGGCCGCCAGGATCTGCGAGACGAGGAAGAAGAACGGCATCAGGATGCCGAGCGCCAGCATCGAGCTGCGCAGTATCGCCGTGATGCCCATCGAGAAGATCGCGATCAGGCCCATGTAGAGCCCGCTGCCGATGACCGCGCGCAGCACGTTCGGCTCGCCGATGCTGGTGCCGTGGTCGCCGAGCAGCGCCTGTCCGAGGAAGAAGGACAGGAATCCGGTCACGATCCCGACCAGGATCGCCAGCGCCCCGGCCACGAAGACCTTGCTGAAGAGGAAGGTGGCGCGCTGGGGTACGGCGGCGAGCGAGGTGCGGATCATGCCCGAGCTGTACTCGGAGCCGACCACCAGCACCCCGAAGACCACCATCGCGAGCTGCCCCAGGATCATCCCGGAGAAGCTGATGTCCGTCGGGTCGAAGGTGAGCTGTTCCGACCGCCCGAGGTCGTCGAACTGCGAGCTGAAGAGCGCGGACAGCCCGGCTCCGAGCGCCACCGTCACCACGAAGGCGCTGATCAGTGTCCACGTCGTGGAGGAAACCGTACGGATCTTGGTCCACTCGGAGTTGAGGACCGCTGGTACCGATGCCATGGGTCAGGCTCCCTTGCCCTCGTGGTTCTGGCCCCACTGGGGAGCGGTGGGGGCCGGCGGCCGGCCCCCGGAGCTGTCCGAATGCGCGTGATACTCGACGGACTCGGCCGTCATCTGCATGAACGCCTCTTCGAGCGAGGCCCGTTGGGCGCTCAGCTCGTGGAGTACGATCCCGTGCCGCGCCGCCAGCTCACCGAGCTGGTCGGTCTCGGCCCCGTCGATCTCCAGCGTGCCGCCCTCAGCCTCGACCGGCTGGAACCCGGCCTCGTGCAGCGCGTCCTTGAGCTGTTCGAGCTGCGGGGAGCGAAGTCGCGCGAAGCTGCGCGAGTTCTCGCGGATGAAGTCCGCCATCGATGTGTCGGCGAGCAGCCTGCCCTGTCCGATCACGATCAAATGCTCGGCCGTCAGGGCCATTTCGCTCATCAGGTGGCTGGAGACGAAGACCGTACGGCCGTCGGCGGCGAGCGCCTTCATCAGGGTCCGGATCCAGTGGATGCCCTCCGGGTCCAGTCCGTTGACCGGCTCGTCGAACATCAGGATCTCGGGATCGCCCAGCAGCGCCATCGCGATTCCCAGCCGCTGACCCATCCCGAGGGAGAAGCCCTTGGACTTCTTCTTCGCCACGGCGGTCAGTCCCACCATGTCGAGCACCTCGGTGACCCGCTTGGCCGGAATCCGGTTGCTCTGCGCGAGGCAGAGAAGATTGTTGTACGCGGTGCGGCCGCCGTGCATGGCCTTGGCCTCCAGCAGCCCCCCGACATGCTTCAGCGGATCTGTCAGCTCTCTGTAGAGTTTTCCGTCGATCCGCGCCGACCCGCTGGTCGGGTTGTCCAGCCCCAGCATCATCCGCATCGTCGTCGACTTGCCTGCCCCGTTGGGCCCCAGAAAGCCCGTCACCACACCAGGCCTCACCTGGAAGGTGAGATGGTCGACCGCCGTCTTGCGGCCGAACCGTTTGGTGAGCCCATCAACCTCGATCATCTGGCTAACCTAAAGGGGCGACAAGCCCCCCGCCACCGGAGTGGCGAGGGGCTTGTCCGATTGTTATAACAGCGATCGGTCCCGTACGTCCGGCGTTTGCCGGGGCGTCCGACACGGCGTCCGTTCGGCGCCTGCCCCGGCTGTTCGCCTCCGTACCCGCGACAGCGTCCGCGAGGACGCCGGCACCCGTACGTCAGCGGGACTGCTGCGCCGGCACGCCGCGCGAGATCGGCTCGTCGTCCGCCGGGGAACCGGCGGCGGCGACCGCGGCACCGGTCAGGGTGGCCAGCATCTCGCGGACGTTGGTGAGCTGGGCGTTGATCGAGTCGCGGCGGTTGGTGAGCGCCGCCAGCTCGCGCTCGGACTCGCTGCGGATCCGGTCGGCCTTGGCGTTCGCGTCGGCCACGATGTCCTCGGACTGGCGCTGCGCGGTCTCCACCGTCTGACGGGCGCGACGCTCCGCGTCCGTACGCAGCTTCTCCGCCTCGAGGCGCAACTGCTCGGCGCGGTGCTCGATCTCCGCCAGGCGCTTCTCGGCCTTCGCCTGACGCGACGCCAGATCACGCTCGGACTGCTCACGCCGCTTGGCGAGGTTCGTCTCGAAGTCCGCCGCCGCCTGGGCGGCCTTGGCGCGGGTCTCCTCGAAGAGCGCGTCCGCCTCCTCGCGCTTGGACTGCGCGTCCTTCTGCGCCTCCGAGCGCAGGGTCGAGGCGTCACCCTTCGCCTTCTCGACGATACGGACGCCCTCGTCCTCGGCCTTCGCCTTGCGCTCGGTGGAGAACGACTCGGCGTCGTTACGCACCTGCTGGGCTGCCGACTCGGCCAGCTCACGGTGCTGCTCGGCGGCGCGGCGGGCCTCCTCGCGCAGGTCCTTCGCCTCCTCCTCGGCGAGGCGGAGGATCTTCTCGACGCGGGCGCCGAGGCCGGCGTACGACGGCTCGGCGTCGCTGACCTGGGCCTGGGCGTTCTGCGTCTCGAGGTGGAGTTCCTCGATGCGCTTTTCCAGAGAGGTGATGCGGCCAAGGGCGCTGTCACGGTCGGCGACGAGCTTGGTAATGCGGTCGTCCACCTGACCGCGGTCGTAACCACGCCGCACGAGCTCGAAGCCGAATGGGGAGGAAGTGTCGCTCATGGGGTTCCTGTCGAATGAGACCGGTGAGGTGATAGAGGGAATCCTAGGGGCCTAAGCGGCGTGTCATCGGGCTGATGCCGGTTTGAGATGGAGAATGTCCAGCCTTTTGAGTGGCTAGCCGTCTGACGGCTTGCCACTCGGACGAGTTGTCCCGGCCGTGGCGCCTGCCTTGACCGGGTTGTCCTTCGCCCCGCCGGAAGGTGCCTCAAACGACTCCAACGCTTCGAGCACGTCCTGGACACGGGAGATCTCGGTCTGGATGTCCTTACGCCTTCGTACGAGAACGTCCAGTTCACGCCGTCCCTCCTCCACCGTACGCTTGGCCTCCGCCGCAGCTTCGGCGCGCAACTGCTCGGCTTCCTTGATCAGTTCGGCCTTCTTCTGCTCGGCCTCCTTGAGGAGGCCCTCGGCCCGCTTGACCGCGGAAATCCGGACCTTGCCCGCTTCCGTGCCGGCGTCGGCGACCAGCTCCTTGGCCTTCTGCTCGGCCTCGGCACGCTGCTCGTTGGCTGCCTTCATCAGGTTGTCGACACGCTCGCCGACCGTCTTCAACTGCTCGGACGTCTCGCGTCGCGCCCGGTCGTGGAGCTGCTCGATCTCGCTCTCCACACGCTCACGCAGCTCCTCGGCCCGCTCCCTGACCGCCGTCGCGTCACGGCGCGCGCCGACCAACAACTCGTCAGCGTCCGTACGGGCCTTCTCCACCAGGGTATTGCCTTCGACGGTCGCCTCGGCGTTGATGCGGTCGGCTTCCGTACGAGCGGCGCCCACCAGCGCGTCGGCCTGCGCCTCCGCCTCGGTCGCCGAACGCAGCGCCTCCTCCTGCGCCTTGTTCATCAACTGGTCGGCCTGCCCGGCCGCGTCGGCCCGGCGCTTGGCCGCGTCCTTGCGCGCCTCGTCGAGCAACCAGTCGGTCTCTTCCTGCGCTTCGTTCCTGATGCGCTCGGCCTCGGCCTCTATGTCGGCCTTGAACTGCTGGGCCTCGGCGCGCAGTCGCTCGGACGCCTGCTGTGCGGCGCCCACCGTCTCGGCCGCCTCGGCGCGCATCCGCTCCGACTCGCTGGTCGCCTCGGTGATGAGCCGGTCGGCCTGCCCCGCGGCGTCGCCCCGGATACGGTTCGCGTCGTCGCGCGCCTCGCCGCGGGCCCGGGAGGCGTCCTGCTCGGCGCCCATGAGGGTGTCCGACGCCTCCGCCCTTACCCGCTCGGAGTACTCGGCGGCCTCGGCTCGTAGCCGTTCCGACTCGGTCGCCGCCTCGCTGACCGTACGGTCGGCGAGCTGACGGGAGGCCTCGGCCTCCTCGTGCGCGCGCGCCCTGACCCGGTTGGCGTCCTCGGCGGCGCGCTCCCGCTCGGCGTACGCGTCGCCGCGTACCCGGTCCGCCTCCTCCTGCGCCTCTGTCTTGGTCCGCTCGGCCGCGTGCTCGGCGGCGGACCGCAGGCCCGCGATCTCCTGCTCGGCCTGCTCCTGGAGACCGGCGACGGAATCCCGTACCTGCTGCGCGGTCGTCTCGGCGGCCGACACCATCTCGGCGGAGCGCGCCTCCGCCTCCTCGACCAGCCGCTGCGCCTCTGCCTGGGCCTCCTCGACCCGCTTGCGCGCCGATGCGAGCAGCTCCTCGCTCTGCTCGCGGGCCCGCACCCGCTCCTGGTCGGCCTCCGCGCGGGCGGCCTCCAGCAGCTCCTCCGCCTCGCGGCGGCGCCGTCCCGACTCCTCCTGGGCGGCGGCCAGCGCCTCGGCGGCCTCCGT
>NZ_JTHL01000001.1:6589439-6590787 GCF_000818195.1 Streptomyces sp. 150FB
CCGCTCGGCCTCGGCGGACGCCTCGGCGCGCAGCCGCCCGGCGGCGGTCTCCGCCTCCGTACGGGACTGCGAGGCGTCGGCGGCGGCCTCGGTACGCAGCCGCTCGGCCTCCTCCTCCGCCGCGGCCTGGAGCGTACGGATCCGCTCGGCGGCCTCCGCGCGCAGCCGCTCGGTCTCCTCGGCGGCCTCGCGGCGGATCCGCTCGCTCTCGGAGCGCGCCTCGGTGAGCGCCTCCTCGGCGGAGGTGACCCGCTGCTCCGCCTCGGTGTGAAGCCGCGTCAACTCGTCGGCGGCGTCGGCCCTCCGGCCCTCTATGCCGCGTTCGTTCTCCTCGCGCAGCTCGGCTGCGGCCTCCTCGGCCGCCGCCTTCGTCGCCTCGGCCTGCTCCTCGGCCTCGGCGCGCAGCCGCTCGGCCTCGGCGCGGGTGCGCTCCAGGGTCTCCTCGGCCTGCCGGCGCAGCGTCGTGGCGCGCTCGATGGCCTCGGTGCGTACCCGCTCGCTCTCCGTGGTGGCGTTGGCGCGCGCCTCGTCGGCGTCCGCCTTCGCCTTCGTCAGCAGCTCCTCGGCGGACCTGGCCGCCTCCTCGATCTGCTGGACGGCCTCCCTGCGGGCCTCGCCCCGGATCCGCTCGCCCTCGGCGACGCCCTCGGCGCGGAGCTGCTCGGCCTCGCCGCGCAGCCTGCGCGCCTCTTCCTGGAGCTCGACGGTCTTGGCGCGGTACTCCTTGGTGTCGTCCTTGGCCGCGCCCTTGAGCTGGTCAGCCTGCTCGGCGGCCTCGCCGCGCAGCCGGTCGGCCTCGGCCTCCGCCTCGCGACGGATCCGGTCGGCCTCCTCGCTCGCCGACGTGGTGGTGGCCTTGGCGTCGTCCGACGCCTTGGTCAGCACCTCCTCGGCGGTACGGGCGGCCTTCGCGAGCTGCGCCGCCGAATCCTCGGCGGCCGCCGTACGCGCCCTCTCGGCCGCCTCGATGACGAGCTGTTCGGCCTCGGCGCGCGCGTCGGCGAGGGCCTGCTCGGCCTCCGCCTTCGTGGTCTCGGCCGCCTGCGTGGCCTCCCCGACGAGCCGGGCGATCTCCGACTTGGCCGTACGGGTGCGCTGCTCGTTCTGCGACTCGGCGCCGGCCAGCCGCTTGACCGCGGCCTCCTTCGCCTCGGCGACGACCCGCTCGGACTCGGCGCGCGCCTCGCGCAGCCGGTCCTCGGCCTCCTGCATCCGCTGCTCGGCCGCCCGGCTCAGGTCACCGGCCTGCTGGCGCGCCTGGTCGGACTCGGCGTTCGTGGTCGTACGGAGCTGCTCGGCGTGGGTGGTGACCTCCTGCGCCTGCGTGGACGCGGCGTTCAGCAGCCGC
>NZ_JTHL01000001.1:6590812-6594804 GCF_000818195.1 Streptomyces sp. 150FB
CGCGGGCCGCCTCGGCGTCGGCGCCGAGCCTGCGCCTGGCCTCCTCGGTGACCCTGGCGGCCTCGGCGCGCGCCGCCGCGAGGGACTGCTCGGCCTCGGCGCGCGACTCGTCGAGCAGTCGGCGCGCCTGCGATTCCGTACGGGCCCGGAGCTGCTCGGCCCACGCCACGTTCTCGTTGACGTGCGACTCGACGGTCTGCCTGCGGTCGGCCAGCTCCTGGTCCAGGCGCTGCCTGCGCTGGACGGCCTCGGCGTGCAGCTCGGCCTGGAGCCTGGACTGGTGCTCGGCGTGCTCCTGGAGGATCCGCTGCGTCTGGGCGCGGGCGTCACGCAGCTCACGCTCGGCGTCGTTGCGCAGTTGCTCGGCCTGGATCTGGGCATTACGGAGCAACTGCTCGGCCTGGTAGCCGAGGTCAGCGCTGTCGTAGGAGGGCCGCGACGCCAGATTGCGGCGTGCCTCATGGAGCTTGGCACGCAATACCTCGACCTGGTATCCGAGGTCCTCGGCGTGCTGGACGGCCTTCTCCTGCGCGGTCTTCAGCCGTTTCATCTCGGCTTCGAACCGCGAGAGGTGGTCGTCGTCAGCTCGGTGGCTCTCCTGGCTTTCGTAGCCCCGCACTGCGCGGTCCCATCCGTCCCCTGGTCGCAACTCTCCGAACGAGCACCGTTCGCGGCGAACGGCCCCCCGGGGAATGGTGTCAGATCTGCGGTCGGGGCGCGCCCCCGACCCGGCCCCGGCCCGGAGCGGCCACTCTACCGGGCCGGGAATCCTTAAGGTCAGTGCTCCGCACGGGAGGTGACCAGTTCTGTGAGTACCCCGTGACAGTCCTTCGGATGCAGAAAGGTGATCCGCGAGCCCATGGAACCGCTGCGTGGCTGGTCGTAGAGCACCCGTACGCCCTTGTCCCTGATGGACTCGGAGTCACCGTCGACGTCCTCGGTCCCGAACGCGATGTGATGCACGCCCTCACCGTTCTTCGCCAGCCACTTTCCCACGGCCGAATCCTCCCTGACCGGTTCGAGGAGCTGGAGGTACGAAGCACCGCCGTCGGACGTCTCGTTGATCTTGAGCATGGCCTCGCGTACGCCCTGCTCCTCGTTGACCTCGGTGTGGAAGACCTCGAAACCGTAGGTGGCGCGGTAGAACTCCGCCGTCGCCTCGAGGTCGTGGCAGGCGATTCCGATGTGGTCGATTCGCGTCAGCATGGAGACAGTGCAGCGGTCCGGCGGTGATTACGCAACGTGCGGGCTGTCACACGCACTGCCTGGTGACCGGGGCGCGTACCGCTCAGTACATTGGAGGTTAACCCTCGTTCACTCCTCGAAGTACGCCCCGGATCGCTCACCGCGCCGGGTGCGGCCGTCAGCAAAGGGGATCGCGTCCCATGTCCGAAACGAATACCACCACCTCCGTACTCGTGGCCGGTGCCCGTACCCCGATGGGACGGCTCCTCGGCTCGCTGAAGTCCTTCTCGGGGGCCGATCTCGGCTCCTTCGCCATCAGGGCGGCGCTGGCGCGGGCCGGCGTCAGCGGTGAGCAGGTGCAGTACGTGATCATGGGCCAGGTCCTCCAGGCCGGCGCCGGACAGATCCCCGCACGCCAGGCGGCGGTCAAGGCGGGCATCCCGATGAGCGTCCCCGCGCTCACGATCAACAAGGTCTGCCTCTCCGGGCTCGACGCGATCGCCCTCGCCGACCAGCTCATCCGCGCCGGGGAGTTCGACATCGTGGTGGCCGGCGGCCAGGAGTCCATGACCAACGCCCCGCACCTGCTGCCGAAGTCCCGCGAGGGCTACAAGTACGGCGCGATCGAGATGCTCGACTCGATGGCGCACGACGGCCTCACCGACTCCTTCGAGGACATCGCCATGGGTGCCTCGACCGAGAAGCACAACACCCGTCTCGGCATCGAGCGCGCCCCGCAGGACGAGTTCGGCGCCCGCTCGCACCAGCGGGCCGCCACCGCCAGGAAGAACGGCGTGTTCGAGGCGGAGATCGTGCCCGTCGAGGTCCCGCAGCGCAAGGGCGACCCGGTGGTCGTGTCGGAGGACGAGGGCATCCGCCCCGACACCACCGCCGAGTCACTGGCCAAGCTGCGCCCCGCCTTCGCCAAGGACGGCACGATCACCGCAGGTACCTCCTCGCAGATCTCCGACGGGGCCGCCGCCGTCGTCGTGATGAGCAAGGCGAAGGCCGAGGAACTGGGCCTGGAGTGGATCGCCGAGATCGGCGCCCACGGCAATGTCGCGGGCCCCGACAACTCCCTCCAGTCGCAGCCCTCCAACGCGATCAGGCACGCCCTGGCGAAGGCGGACCTGACCGTCGACGACCTCGACCTGATCGAGATCAACGAGGCGTTCGCCGCCGTCGCCGTGCAGTCGATGAAGGACCTCGGGGTGTCCCCGGAAAAGGTGAACGTGAACGGCGGCGCCATCGCCCTCGGCCACCCCATCGGCATGTCGGGCGCCCGCCTCGTGCTGCACCTCGCGCTGGAGCTGAAGCGGCGCGGCGGCGGGGTCGGCGCCGCCGCGCTGTGCGGGGGTGGCGGGCAGGGCGACGCCCTGATCGTGCGCGTCGCCAAGTAGCTCCCGTACGGTACGGATCGACGGAACGGGAGTGGTGATGCAGGACGTCCCCGAGCTGGTGGCCCAGGCGCGGGCCGGGAGGCCGCGCGCCGTCGCCCGGCTGATCTCACTCGTCGAGGGGGCGTCCCCGCAGTTGCGCGAGGTGATGGCGGCGCTGGCGCCGCTCGCCGGCAACGCGTACGTGATCGGGCTCACCGGTTCGCCCGGTGTCGGCAAATCGACATCGACCTCGGCGCTGGTCGCCGCGTACCGCCGCGCGGGCAAGCGGGTCGCCGTGCTCGCCGTCGACCCCTCGTCGCCCTTCTCGGGGGGCGCGCTGCTCGGTGACCGCGTGCGGATGTCCGAGCACGCCTCCGACCCCGGCGTCTACATCCGCTCCATGGCGACCCGCGGCCACCTCGGCGGGCTCGCCTGGGCGGCGCCGCAGGCGATCAGGGTGCTGGACGCCGCCGGCTGCGACGTGATCCTCGTGGAGACCGTCGGGGTCGGCCAGTCGGAGGTCGAGATCGCCGCGCAGGCCGACACCTGCGTGGTGCTGCTCGCCCCCGGTATGGGGGACGGCATCCAGGCGGCCAAGGCCGGGATCCTGGAGATCGGCGACGTGTACGTGGTCAACAAGGCCGACCGCGACGGCGCCGACGCGACGGCCCGCGAGCTGAACCACATGCTGGGCCTCGGCGAGGCACGCGACCCGGGCGACTGGCGGCCCCCGATCGTGAAGACCGTCGCGGCGCGCGGCCAGGGCATGGACGAGGTCGTCGAGGCTCTGGAGAAGCACCGGGCCTGGCTGGAGGAGCACGACGAGCTGGGCGCCCGGCGGGCCCGCAGGGCGGCCCGTGAGGTGGAGACGATCGCGGTGACCGCGCTCCGGGAGCGGATCGGGGACCTGCACGGGGACCGCAGGCTGGACGCGCTGGCGGAGCGGATCGTGGCGGGCGAGCTGGACCCGTACACGGCGGCCGACGAACTGGTGGCGGGCATCACCGAGCAGGACTGATCCGCATCGGTCGGCAGGTCGGCAGGTCGGCAGGTCGGCAGGCAGGAAGGCCGGGAGACGTACGGCGGCCTCCGCGCGGCCCTGAGCGAGGGGCCCGCGGAGGCCGCCGTCCTGCCGGACGGCGGTCAGTGGTCGTGGCCGTGATCGTCGTCGCTGTCGTGGCCCCGGTCGTCCCGGCCGTCCCGGTCGTCGGCCTTGCCGTGGCGGTCGCCGTTGTCGTCGCCGTGGTGGTCGCGGTCCGCCGTGACCTTGGCCGTACGCGCGTCCACGTGCAGCTCGTGCCGAGCGTTGTCCCTGCCGAGCACCTCGACCTCCCAGTGCGCCGCACCGTCGTCGTCGAGGTCGATCTCGACCACGCTGCCCGGGGTGGCGGCGAGGGCCGCCGCCGCCGCGCGCTGCGCGCTCACCCC
>NZ_JTHL01000001.1:6594960-6628390 GCF_000818195.1 Streptomyces sp. 150FB
CCACGCTGCCCGGGGTGGCGGCGAGGGCCGCCGCCGCCGCGCGCTGCGCGCTCACCCCGGCGCCCTGGAGCACCTTCCGTTCGGCGCTGTCCCTGTCGCCGTGGTCGCGGTCGTCCGCCCGGACGGCGCCCGTACCCGCGTCGATCTTCAGCTCGCGCCAGGTGCCGTCCCTGCCGAGCAGCTCGACCTCCCAGCGGGCGCCGTCCTCGCGCTCCACCGAGGCGACCGCGCCCGGGTACTTCTTCAGCGCCGCTGCCGCCGCGTCGCCGGCGGTGAGCGCCGTACGGGCCCCCGCAGCGGACGGAGTTCCCGAGGCCGTCCGGGTTCCCGAAGCGGACGGTGCCGCCGGTGTCACCACTGCCGTACGGGCGGCCTGGACGCGCCCGTCGTGTCCGTGGTCCTCGCCCTGGTCGCCCATGGCGAACGCCGTGTAACTCCCACCGCCGATCAGTACCGCTGCCGTCACTGCCGCGATGGTGATGTTGCGCCTCATGTGAAGCCCTCCCACTGGATCGGATTCCGTGACATCAATCTGGCCCGGGCAGGCTGAAGGCAGCCTGAAGTCACCTGAAGATGTCTTCAGGTTCCTTTTGGGAGGGTGGGCGCATGCGCTTGCTGATCGTGGAGGACGAGAAGAGGCTCGCGGTGTCGTTGGCCAAGGGGCTGACCGCCGAGGGCTTCGCCGTGGACGTCGTCCACGACGGGCTCGAAGGCCTGCACCGGGCGGGCGAGGGCGTGTACGACCTCGTGGTGCTCGACATCATGCTGCCGGGGCTGAACGGCTACCGCGTCTGCGCCGCCCTGCGCGCGGCAGGCAACGAGGTACCGATCCTGATGCTCACCGCCAAGGACGGCGAGTACGACGAGGCGGAAGGGCTCGACACCGGCGCCGACGACTACCTGACCAAGCCGTTCTCGTACGTGGTGCTCGTCGCGCGCGTCAAGGCGCTGCTGCGCCGGCGGGGCTCGGCGGGCGCCTCGCCCGTCCTGCGCATCGGCGCCCTCAGCGTCGACACCTCGACCCGCCGGGTCTTCCGGGGGGAGACCGAAGTGGCGCTCACCGCGAAGGAGTTCGCGGTGCTCGAACAGCTCGCGGTCAGGGCGGGCCAGGTGGTCGGCAAGCCGGAGATCCTGGAGCACGTCTGGGACTTCGCCTACGACGGCGACCCCAACATCATCGAGGTCTACATCAGCGCGCTGCGCCGCAAGATCGGCGCCGCCGCCATCCAGACGGTGCGCGGCGCCGGATACCGGCTGGTGGCCTCGTGAGACGCCCCCGCCCCTTCGGTTCCGTCCGGTCGAAGGCGTCGTTCGGCGCGACCGCCGTGGTGGCGGTCGCGCTGGTGGCCGCCGGGATCGCCGTACTCCTCTCGCTGCGCTCCAACCTGACCGGCCAGGCGCAGGGGCAGGCCGACGACACGGCGCGCAGGATCGCCCTGAGCGTCGCGACCCGTACGCCGGACGCGACGGCGTACGCGCGGCTCCCGCTGCCGGACGACGACCCGGTGCAGATCACCACGGAGGACGGCCAACTGCTCGCCGCCAGCAAGGATCTGGAGCGGATCAGCGGGACGGGGGTGGCGGCGGTGAAGGCCGCCCGGCCGCCGGCGTCCGGGCCGACCGCGACCCCGTCGACCCAGACCCCGCAGGCCCCGGCCCCCGGCACGGGCCAGGCCGGCCAGGGGGCGGGCGAGGACGACGACAGCGGACGGCACGGCCGGGGCCGCGGCACCGGTGACGACGGCGATGACCGGAGCGACGACGGCGGCGGCGACAACGACGGTGACGACGACAGCGGTGTCCGGGGCAGCGACGACGACGATCCCGCCGTCGGAGCCATCGGCGACAAGGTCCTTCCGGGGTCCGGGACCGCCACCCTCGACGGCGAGAGCGGCGACTACCGCTTCGCGACGATCGAGGCGACCGACCTGACGGGCCGCACGGTCCTCGTCCACGCGGGCGCCTCGCTCGCGGCCCGGGAGAGCGCCGTGAACACGGCCACCGTGGCGATGCTGATCGGGCTGCCCGTCCTGCTGCTGGTCGTCGCCGGTGTGACCTGGCTGGTGACCCGGCGGGCGCTGGCCCCGGTGGAGGGCATACGGCGCGAACTCGCCGCCATCACCGCCTCGGAGGACCTCTCCAGGCGGGTGCCCGAACCGGTGTCGCACGACGAGGTGGCGAGGCTGGCCCGTACGACCAACGAGACACTGACCGCGCTCGAAGCCTCCGTCGAGCGCCAGCGCAGCTTTGTCGCCGACGCCTCGCACGAACTGCGCAGCCCCATCGCGTCGTTGCGCACCCAGCTCGAAGTGGGCTCGGCGCATCCGCGGCTGCTCGACGTCCCGGGCGCGGTGAAGGACACCGTACGGCTCCAACAGCTCGCCGCCGACCTGCTGTTGCTGGCGCGGCTGGACGCGGGGGAGCGGCCCGGACGTACCAGGGTCGAGCTGGGCGAACTGGTCGGGGAGGAGGTGCTCCTGCGGCCCGGCGACCGCGTTCCGGTGACCGTCGACACCGAGTCGGGGGCCGAAGTGGCCGGTTCACGCGGCCAGTTGGCGCGGGTGCTCGGCAACCTCCTGGACAACGCCCAGCGCCACGCGCGCACCGAAGTCACCGTGTCCGTGCTCCGGCGCGGCCGACAGGTGGTCCTCGCGGTCGCCGACGACGGCGCCGGGGTGCCGGAGGGGGAGCGCGAGCGGGTCTTCGAGCGCTTCGTACGGCTCGACGACGCGCGCAGCCGCGACGACGGCGGCGCCGGGCTCGGCCTCGCCATCGCCCGCGACGTGGCGCGCCGCCACGGCGGCACGCTCGACGTCGGCACGGCGCCGTCCGGCGGGGCACGCTTCGAGCTGCGCCTGCCGCTGGCCGAGGGCTCCTAAGCCGAGGTCTCCCAGGGGCCTTGAAGGCTCCCAGGGTCCTGCCTCAGCTCTTGCCGCGGCACTCGCGCAGATGATCCGCGATCGGCGTCAGCGACGTCCGCAGGTCGGCGAGCGCCTCCGGCGTCAGCAGGTCGATGAAGTGCCTGCGCACAGAGGCGACATGGTGCGGCGCGACCCGCTGCATCGTCTCCATGCCCTTGTCCGTCAGGACGGCGAAGAGCCCCCGGCGGTCCGACTCGCAGTGCTGCCTGACCACCAGACCGGCCGTCTCCAGCCGGGTGATCTGGTGGGAGAGCCGGCTCTTGGACTGGAGGGTGGAGGCGGCGAGGTCGCTCATCCGCATCCGCCGCTCCTCGGACTCCGACAGATTGACGAGGATCTCGTAGTCGTTCATGGTCAGACCGAACGGCTGTAGGTCTTTTTCGAGCTGGTGCGTGAGCAGCCTGGCGACGTCCAGATGCGTACGCCACGCGCACTGCTCCGCCTCGCTCAGCCATTGAGTGGCGGTCTCGGTCTCGGTCTCCATAGTGATGATTATACCTAAGATGTTGAAAATTGGACAATCGAGGTCGGGGGTGAAGCGCCGCACCGCTCCGTTCCCATCATGCCCGGGCGCCGGGCCGTGCGCGCCGCCCGCTCACAGTCCGAAGCGCCTCTGGAGGTCCCCGAGCTGCCCCGGCATCCGCGGCATACCGCTCGCGCCGCCGGGCAGTCCGGTGCCTCCGCCGCCCGGTACGCCCGGCTCGTTCGGCACCGCTCCCATCGGCTGCTCGGCCATCAGCACCTCGGTCGACTGGAGCAGTACCGTGCCCGCGCCGACGAACTCGAACTGATGCTCCTCGCCGGACGCCCCGCCGATCCCCGTCATCGCCCGCAGCCCGCCCATCAGGCCCGTCATGTATCCGTGATCGTAGTGGTGGCAGGGTGACGGGCAGTCGGCCCAGCCCACCAGCGCCTGCGGATCCACCCGGATCGGCGGTTCCATGAAGACGACAGGGCCGTTCGAGGCGGCCACGAACTTCCCCGTACCGATCAGCGTCAGGAACCCGGGCACGATCGACTGTTTCAGGGCCAGCGAGGGCTGGTACGCCAGCAGGTTCCCGGAGCGGATCGTCAGATTGCCCTCCTCCAGGTCGTAGGAGTTCACGTCGAAGGCCCGGTCGGCGAGCAGCATCTTGCCGCTGCCCTCGGCCACCACCCAGTCGGCCGCGTGCAACGGTGAGTGGAAGCTCGTACGCACCAGGCGCTCGAACCGGCCGTGCCCGATCCCGTTGAAGTCGATGCGCCCGTAATAGGCGATCATCTTCCCCTTCTGGAGGAACCACTGGCTGCCGCTCAGCTCCACGCAGAACGTGTACGCGTTCACGTTGTCGTCGCTCGGCAGCGTCATCGGGTCGAAGATCACGGGCGCGCTCACAGCTTTTCCTCCGATGCCTGGACGTACACCGCGCCGCTGCCGCTCAGCTCCAACTGGAACGCCTCGCCGGAGCCGCGCCCCACCATGTCGCGCCAGCCGAGCGCGGTGGAGAGCTTGTTGCGTACGTCGCCGTGGTGCGCGACGTACGCCTGCGGGTCCACATGGACGGCCCGGCCCGGCGTGATCGGCACCTCGATCACCCCGCCGTGCGCCATCACGGCGGCCGCGCCATGGCCCTGGAGCGTCGTGGTGAACAGGCCCTGGCCGGTCACCTGACCGCGCACCATGCCCATGACGCCGCCCTGCGAACCCATGAACATCGTGCCCTGCTGGAGGGAGCCGTCGAACGCGAGCAGCCGGTCGGCCTCCACGTACAGGGTGTCGCCGGCCAGCGCGATGACCTGGATGTGGTGCCCGCCGTGGCCGAACATCACCGTGCCATTGCCCTCGACGGTCATCAGTGGCGTGGCCTCGTTCGCCACCCGCCGGCCGATCATCGACATCAGACCGCCCTGGCCGCCCTGGATGTTGGGGGTGAAGCTGACCTCGCCGCGGTACGCGAGCATCGCGCCGCGCTGGCTGAAGAGCTTCTGTCCCGGCGCCACCGTCGCCTCGACCATCTTCGAGTTGATCTCACGGAACGGCATCAGACGTCACCCCCGA
Organism: Streptomyces sp. 150FB; assembly: GCF_000818195.1. Lineage (GTDB taxonomy): Bacteria > Actinomycetota > Actinomycetes > Streptomycetales > Streptomycetaceae > Streptomyces. The sequence continues at coordinate 6,599,920 of NZ_JTHL01000001.1, forward strand.
TCGTGTTGCGCTCGCTGGGCTGTACGTAGACGAGCCCGTCGCCCTCGAAACGGATCTGGAAGGACTCGCCCGAGCCCTCGCCCATCAGCGTCCGGAAGTTCACCCCGGACTGGAAGCTCTGCCGGAGCCCGCCCTGATGCGCGATGTACGCGCCGGGGTCGACCGAGAGCGGGTACTGCGGGGTCACCCGCAGGATCACAGCGGGGCCGTCGGACATGATCGCCGCCTGGCCCATGCCCTCGACGGTCGTCGTGAACAGGCCGTTGCCGCTCGCGCCGCCGCGCAGACCGGTGAAGGACGTACCGGTGCGCAGCCCCGCGTCCGTGCAGAGCAGGTTGCTCGCCTCGACGTACAGCTTGTCGCCGTTCAGCGACACGAGGTTGATCTCGCTCGCCCGGTCGGCGAACCAGCAGGTGCCCTGGCCCTTCACCTCCATCACGGTCATCTGTTCGCCGGTGATACGGCGGGTCACCATCCCGCGCAGACCCTCACCGCCGCCGGACATCTTCTTGAAGGCCATCTGGCCGTCGTACGCGACCATCGAGCCGTTCTTCGCCTTGACGGCGTCGCCGGACATGTCGACGGCGAGCACCTTGCTGCCTTGGAGTCGGAACTGAGCCACGCCACGACGGTAACGGGCGCCATCACGCGCGAACAGAGCTTTCCGTTCCGTATCCCCCTGAACGGACCCTGAATTCCGCGCACCGGCATCCGGGCCGACCCCACCAACGGCCGGACAAATCGGTCCTGCCACAATGAAACCGACCCTTGTGTGTGTATTCACAAGAGCGTGCTGCCCCCGATGACGAAGGTGCCTGCCTCGTGGACATCAAGACCGCATCCGCCCTCCACCGACTCCGTCTGGTCTCCGCGCCGGAAGCCGTGTCCTTCCTGCTGCTGCTGGTCTGCTCGGTGCTCAAGCGCACGACCGACTTCAACGCGGTTCCCGTGATGGGCATGGTCCACGGCGTGCTGTTCGTGCTGTACGTGATCTTCTGGGCGATGGCCTGGAAGCGCACAAGGTGGGCGCTGCCGACCGCGGCCTTCTACTTCATCCTCTCCGTCCTGCCGACCGGCGGCTTCTTCGCCGAGCGCAAGCTGAAGCGGGCTTCCGAAGACATGATCATCGCCTCCCGGGCGCGCCGCGAGGGTACGGTGAACGCATGATCATCGCCTTCTCCGTCTCCCCGCTGGGCGTGGGTGAGGACGTCGGTGAGTACGTGGCCGACGCCGTCCGTGTCGTCCGCGAGTCCGGCCTGCCGAACCACACCGACGCCATGTTCACCTCGATCGAGGGGGAGTGGGACGAGGTGATGGACGTGGTCAAGCGCGCCGTCGCCGCGGTCGAGGCCCGTGCCTCGCGGGTCTCCCTCGTCCTCAAGGCCGACATCAGGGCCGGTGTGACGGACGGTCTGACGTCGAAGGTCGAGACGATCGAACGCCACCTCGCCTGAGCGCCACCCGGCGAGAATGTGCACGCTCAGTAATAGTTGATTACGTAACGTAGTAATCGACCGTGCGTGTGAACCCGCAAACGTATTACCGCTCGCTCGGACGACTCCAGTCGACATGCCGGTTGATGTCCCCTTCTGTGGGGGTATCGACCTCGTTCGCCAGACTGGAGGCGCCGTGCGGCCGGAAGGCTACGACTACGACATGCACAGCCGCCTGGCCGGTCCCCTCACGGAACCGGACCAGGCGGCCACCTACCGGGTGCAGTACCGGAGCCTGATCGGACAGGAACCGCACCGAATACGCGCTGTCCTGCTGATGGCCCTGGCCCCGCTGCTCTCCGGCGCGCTGCTGGTCTACCTGCTCTGGCCCAGCCACCGTACGGAGCGCGAGGGCGGCGAACGCTGGCTGATCGCCTTCGACCACGTGATGCTCGTGTCGATCGGCCTCATCGCCTTCTTCATGCTCGTCAACGTCACCTCGATCGCCCACGCGACGCTCGTCGCCAGGGACCCGGTGCCCGTCACCCCCGAGACCGGCACCCGCGTCGCCTTCCTCACCACGTACGTACCCGGCAAGGAGCCGCTCGCCATGGTGCGGGCGACCCTCGAAGGCGCGGTGGCGCTGCGGCACAGCGGCCCGCTCGACGTCTGGCTCCTCGACGAGGGCGACGACCCCGGGGCAAAGGCGCTCTGCGACGCCCTGGGCGTCCGGCACTTCACCCGGCGCGGCATACCCGAGTGGAACCGCGACAAAGGCGTCCACAAGGCCAGGACCAAGCACGGCAATTACAACGCCTGGCTCGCCATGCACGGCGACGACTACGACTTCTTCGCCTCCGTCGACACCGACCACGTCCCCCTCCCCGGCTTCCTGGAGCGGATGACGGGATACTTCCGCGACCCGGACGTCGCCTTCGTCGTCGGCCCCCAGGTGTACGGGAACTACGACTCGCCGGTCACCAAGGCGGCCGAGTCGCAGCAGTTCCTCTTCCACGCGCTGATCCAGCGGGCCGGGAACCGCTACCACGCCCCGATGTTCGTCGGCACCAACAACGTCGTACGCGTCAAGGCGCTCAAACAGGTGGGCGGGCTGTACGACTCGATCACCGAGGACATGGCCACCGGCTTCGAGATCCACCGCCACCGCAACCCGCTCACCGGCCACTTCTGGCGCTCCGTCTACACCCCGGACGTCCTCGCCGTCGGCGAGGGCCCCGCCTCCTGGACGGACTTCTTCACCCAGCAGCTCCGCTGGTCGCGCGGCACGTACGAGACGCTGTTCAAGCAGTACTGGCGGGCGCCCCTCACCATGCCGCCCGGCCGGCTGATCAGCTACACGCTGATGCTCGTCTACTACCCGATGACCGCCGTCAACTGGCTGCTGGGCGTGCTGAGTTGTGTGCTCTTCCTCTGGCTCGGCGCCTCGGGCACCCAGGTCTCCTCCGAAGTCCTGCTGATGCTCTACAGCGACGCGGCGGCCTTCCAGGTGGGCCTCTACCTCTGGAACCGCCGGCACAACGTCTCACCGCACGAACCCGACGGTTCCGGAGGGCTCGCCGGGATGGCGATGTCCGCGCTCTCCGCGCCGATCTACCTCAAGTCGCTGGGCTCCGCCGTACTGCGCACCCGTGGCCGCTTCGTGGTCACCCCCAAGGGCGGCGAGGCCAGCCCCGACCGGCCGGCGACCTTCCGGCTCCACATCTTCTGGGCGGCCGTACTGATCAGCTCGCTGATCGCCTCCGCCTTCCTCGGCCACACCCACGCAGCGATGCGCACCTGGGCCGTGCTCGCCCTGGCCATCGCCCTTGCCCCGGTGGGCATTTGGGCCTGGACCAGTCGGCACGAGCGCGCCGAGGAGCCCACGGAGAGCGCAGCCACGACCGAGCAGACGGCCGAAGAGCCCGAGCCGGCCTTCGCCACGACGACGACAGGAGGAAACTGAGCAATGCCCGACTTCCGCTTCCGCCACCTGGGCCGCCGTTACCGACACCTGGGCCACTTCCGGCACTTGGGCCAGCTCCGGAACCTCGGCCGCCACCGTACCCACCGGTCCTCCAAGCGGCTGAAGAAGACACTGTTCGGCGGGGGAGCGCTGGTGGTGCTCGCCGGGCTCAACGCCCCCGCCGCGATCTCCTTCGCCGGCGAGAAGTACCACGCGTACAAGATCGCCCAGCCCAGTTACCAGCAGCGGTACGGCTCGTGGCAGGTTCTCGACGTACCCCGGCAGTACCGTACGAACGCGATCCACGCGGCCCTGCTGCACACCGGCAAGGTGCTGCTCATCGCCGGTTCGGGCAACAAGCAGGAGAAGTTCGACAAGGGGACCTTTGACACCGTCCTCTGGAACCCGGTGGACAACACCTTCAAGAAGATCCCCACCCCGGTGGACTTCTTCTGCTCCGGCCACTCCCAACTCCCCGACGGGCGCCTGCTGGTGGCGGGCGGCACCGCGCGGTACGAAGTGCTCGACGGCAAGGTCGGCAAAGCCGGCGGCGGGATGCGCGTGAAGAACGAGAACCCCGACAAGGCGGTCACCTTCAAGAGGGGGACCCGCTTCCGCTCGCCGTCCGGTGTCGAGTACGTGGCCAAGTTCGACGTCCATGTCCCCAAGGCCAAGAAGGAGTTCAAGGTCAGCTACGCCAAGAGCGGCCGGATGCTGCCCTGGCGGACCAAGGTGACACCGGGCGAGGCGCGGGTGTTCGTCGAGGCCGCCGAGGCGGGGCCCCAGGCGCTGACGACCGAGGCGGCGCAGTACGAGATCCTCGGCCTGAAGGGCAAGGACGCGGACAACCTCTACGGCCTCGCTCAGAAACTCACCACGGAGAAGCAGGACTTCCAAGGCATCAAGGCGGCCTACGAGTTCGACCCCGTGGCCGAGAAGTACGTACGCGTCGACCCGATGAAGGAGGCCCGCTGGTACCCGACGCTGGTGGGCCTCGACGACGGCAGGGTGCTCGCCGTCTCCGGCCTGGACGATGTCGGCGCCGTGGTGGCCGGCGACAACGAGATCTACGACCCGAAGACGAAGAAGTGGTCGAAGGGGCCCACCCGTTACTTCCCGACGTACCCCGCGCTCTTCCTCACCAAGGGCGGCAAGCTCTTCTACTCCGGCTCCAACGCCGGTTACGGGCCCGCCGACAAGGGCAGGCAGCCGGGCCTCTGGGACATCCGTACGAACAAGTTCACCCCGGTCAACGGCCTCGCCGACACCGACGCGACCGAGACCTCGTCCTCACTGATGCTGCCGCCCGCACAGGACCAGAAGGTGATGGTGCTCGGCGGCGGCGGGGTCGGCGAGTCGTCCAGGTCGACCCCGCGTACGGGGGTCGTCGACCTGAAGAAAACCGGCCCGGCCTTCCAGCAGGGCCCGAACCTGCCGCAGGGGACGCGCTACCTCAGCAGTGTGCTGATGCCGGACGACTCCGTGTTCACCACGGGCGGCTCGTCGGACTACCGGGGCCGCAACGCCAGCGACATCCACAAGGCGCAGTTCTACGACACGAAGACCAACGCCTTCCGCACGGCGGCGGAACCCACCGTCGGCCGCGACTACCACTCGGAGGCCCTGCTGCTCCCCGACGGCCGGGTGGCGAGCTTCGGCTCGGACCCGCTGTACAGCGACGCCGACAACACCAAACTGGGCAACTTCGAGCAGCGGGTGGAGATCTTCACCCCGCCCTACCTCCACGGCGACAGGGCCAAGAAGGAGAACCGCCCGGCCCTGGGGGCGGGCCCCGAGGAGACCGACGCGAACGGCAGGGCGACCTTCAAGGCGGCCGGAGCGAACCTGATCGTCAAGGCACGCCTGATGCGCCCGAGCGCCGTCACCCACTCCACGGACGTCGAGCAGCGCTCGATCGCCCTCGACCTGTCGACGGACCGGAACTCGGTGACGGTCGGCGTACCGAAGGACAGAACGCTGGTGCCGCCGGGCTGGTACATGCTCTTCGTGACGAATGCGATGGGGGTGCCGTCGGAGGCGAAATGGATTCATGTGCGCTGACGGGCGCGTGCGGGCCGCGCGGAGTTGGGGACCTCTGACCCTCGGGGCGGCCGCTCCGTGCGAGCCGCTCAGTCCCTCACCCTGCGCGCGAGGCCCAGCGCGTAGTCCGGCCACCAGGTGCCGGCCGCCGGGCCGCCCCGGCAGGGGCCGTCCGATTCGCCGGGGCGTTTGATCCACAGGTACGCGTCGAGGAGTTCGCTGCCCGTGCTGGTCGTCGGCGGCGTACCCAGGGCGCGGCCCGGCGGGTTGCACCAGGCCTGGGCGCGGCTGCGCGGCAGCGGGCCCGCGCCGTTGCGGCTCGTGTCCATGACGAAGTGGGCGCCGTCGAGGAGTCCGGAGAGCCGGGTGCCGAACGCCTTGACCGCGTTGTTCGACTGGAAGTTCGACACATTGAGCGAGAAGCCGTCGGCCTCACCGATCCCCGCCCTGCGCAGCGGATCGGTGATCTTGGCCGGGTCGGAGATCCAGGCCGGGTTGCCGGCGTCCAGGTAGACCTTGGTGTGCGGCTGCTGCTTCAGCCTGGCGACCGCCCCGGAGAGGAGCCCGAACCGCTCCTCGTGGTGCTCGGCCAGGGTGCAGCCGTCGGCGACGTGCGGTACGGCGTCGGGCTCCAGGATCACCACGGCCCTGGCATCCCCGATGGCACCGGCGAAGGCGTCCATCCAGCGGCCGTACGCCCCCGCGTCGGCCGCGCCGCCCGCGGAGTAGAGCCCGCAGTCGCGGTGCGGGATGTTGTACGCGACCAGCACCACCGTGCGCCGGGCGCCCGCGGCGCTCCGTACGGCCCGTTCGATCACCGGTACGGGATTGTCGCCCGGCGGCCAGTCCGCCACCGGCCGCTCGGCGATCCGCTTCAGCGCCTTGGCGTCGGCGGAACGCCCCTTCGTCTCCCAGGCCTTGACCTGACGGGCCGCCTCGCTGTCCGGGTCGACCCAGAAGGGCGAGGCCGCCGTGGGGGCCGCCTCGCCCTGGACGACGGACTCGGCGGGGTCGTACCCGGAGAGGGGCGAGGGACCTGAGCACCCGCCGAGGGCCACCACGCACAGGGCGGTGACGGTGAGCAAGCGGAACGATCTGCGGCCGGTCATGCGGCCCCCTTGTCGACAGCGCCAGTACCCAATAAAAACGACAGAACCGGCCTATCGTGGCATAACGGTCAGTCGGCGCCGGGCTGCGACACCGTCAGGGCGATGCCCAGGGGGGTCCGCTCGTACAGCACCTGGTGGGCGTAGCGCCGGGACGTCAGCAGGCCGGCGGCCCGTAGCACCGACAGGTGTGCCGATACCGTCGACGGGGCGAGGCCGAGGCGGTGGGACAGTGTCGACGTGCCCGTGGGCTCGTCGAGGGCGCACAGCACGTTGGCGCGGGCTCGGCCGAGCAGGCGGGCCAGTGTGTCGGGTGTGCGGTCCGACGGCTCCGTCCACAGGCCGCCGATGCCACGAGCCGGGTAGATGACGGCCGGCTGCCACGGCGGTTCGTAACCGCTGATGACGTCCGGCCAGCAGAAGACGCTCGGCATCAGTACGAGGCCCTGGCCGCCGAGTACGCGGGCGTGGTCGACGGCCGGGCTGGTGACGGTCAATGTGGAGGCGTTCCAGCCGAGTTGGGGGCTGAGTTCGCCGAGCAGCCGCTCGAAGCCGACATCCGCGAGCCGGCGCGAGTGGTACGCCACATCGGCCTCCAGCAGGGCGCGCAGCCGGGGCCAGTCGGGCTCGATCAGGGCCTGCCAGGCGCGTTCGAGCAGCTCGGCCAACTCCCGTAGCGCACGCGCCGGATCGGCCAGCATCGCGCGCCCCGCGGTCGACCCGGCGGCGCCCGGGGTGGCGGAGAGGGCCAGCGCGATGTCGGTGCGCGCCGTGGCGGGCGGGGTGGCCCTGAGCGTCTCCAACTCCTCCTCGAAGGACGCGAGTGGGCCGCGCGGCGGGGAACAGAGGAAGTCGGGGCTGTGTCCGCGCGACGGCATCAGCAGATGCAGCGGGCCGAGATCGAGCCCGGCAGCGGCGGTTCCTACCCGGCGCAGCCAGGCGAGGTGATAGCCGTGCCGACCCGGGCGGGCGAGGGTGCGTACGGCTTCCTGGGTCTCCCAGAGCGGCGAGACGGCGAAGCGGCAGCGGAGCAGGTCGTTCTCGTCGAAGTGGAGACGGGTCGGCATGGTCCGGCCTCGGGTCGGCTGGGGCGGTGTCATTCGGGGGCGGTGTCATTCGGCCTGAGCCGAAAGTCTAGGGCGCGGGCGCCGGCCGCCCGCAGGCTTCCGCCATGCCGACATCAACGAATGGGCACCCGGGCCCTGTTGGGCCGGACTCCGCCAGAGGTGAGCCCGCCGCTACGGGCCCCGCCGACGCCACCCGCGCCGATGCCACCTGCGCGACGGACCCCACCCCCGCCGGCTACCGAGCCGTCTTCGCCGTACGGGAGTTCCGCTTCGTCTTCGCCGCGCACCTGCTCTCGCTCCTCGGCGTGGTCGTCAGCGAGATCGCCCTGACCGTCCTCGTCTACGACCTCACCGGATCCCCGCTGCTCAGCGCCCTCACGTTCGCCCTCGGACTGCTGCCGTACCTGATCGGCGGGACCCTCTTCGCCGGGGTCGCCGACCGCTACCCGACCCGCCGGACGCTGGTCACCTGCGACCTGCTCTGCGCCGCCTGCGTCTGTGTGATGGTGCTGCCGGGCACCCCCATCGCCGGGCTGCTCGCCCTGCGGTGCGTCGTCGCAGCGATCTCGCCCGTCTTCACCGGGACCCGGATGGCGGCCCTCACCGACATCCTCGGCGAGGGCGATCTCTATGTCCTCGGCCGCTCGCTGCTGCGGATCGTCTCCCAGAGCGCGGTGCTCGCCGGGTTCGGCGCCGGTGGGCTGCTGCTCGCCGTCGTCCCCGCGCGCGGCGCCATCGTCGTCACGGCCGTCACGTTCCTCTGCTCGGCCACGCTCCTGCGCCTCGGTACGCGGGAGCGCCCCGCGCGCGGCGGCGGCGCGGGCGCCAAGAGCGGTGCGCTGATGCGTAGTTCGCTCGCCGGCACCCGGCTGGTGCTCGGTGACCGCAAGGTCCGTGCGCTGCTGCTGCTCTTCTGGGTGCCGCCGATGTTCGTGGTCGCGCCCGAGGCGCTCGCCGCCCCGTACGCCGACGCCGTCGGGGCGGGCCCGGCGGCCCTGGGGCTGATGATGTGCGCGATGTCGGTGGGGAGCATCCTGGCCGAGCTGTACGTCGGTACGGCGCTCTCGCCGCGCTCCCGGAGCCGTATCGTGCTGCCGGTCGCGGCCGCCGGGCTGGTGCCCCTCCTGGCGTACGCGGCCGAGCCCGGCGTCGTCCGGGCCCTGCCGGCGCTGGTGCTCGCCGGGGCGGGCTCCGCGTATGTCATCGGCCTGGACCAGTGGTTCGTGGCCGCCGTACCCGAAGAGCTGCGCGGCAGGGCGATGACGGTGCTCACCGCGGGCCTGATGACGGGCCAGGGCCTGGGCATGGCGCTGGCTGGGCTGGCCGCCGAGTTCGTGCCGGTGCACCAGGTCGTCGCGTGGTCCGGTGGGATCGGGACTGTGTGCGCCGTAGCGCTGGTCGTCGAGGCCCGCCGGGTGAGTGCGTCGTCGGCGGAACCGGACTCCGTGCCACAGGCGTGATGATTCGCCCAAGAACCGGACCAAATGGCCTGATACCGATCGATCGTGGCGATTCGGTCGGTGAATCCGACCGAAGTGCGAGACGGGGCTGACCAGCATATGACCAGTCGGTAGTGTCGGTGTTGTGCCGAAGCCGCTCAGTCTTCCCTTCGACCCGATCGCCCGCGCCGACGAACTCTGGAAACAGCGCTGGGGTCCCGTGCCCTCCATGGGTGCGATCACCTCGATCATGCGCGCCCACCAGATCCTCCTCGGCGAGGTCGACGCGGTCGTCAAACCGTACGGGCTGACCTTCGCCCGGTACGAGGCGCTGGTGCTGCTCACCTTCTCCAAGGCCGGTGAGCTGCCGATGTCCAAGATCGGCGAGCGGCTGATGGTCCACCCGACCTCGGTCACCAACACCGTGGACCGGCTGGTCCGTTCCGGTCTGGTCGACAAACGGCCCAACCCCAACGACGGCCGCGGCACCCTCGCCTCCATCACGGACAAGGGCCGCGAGGTGGTGGAGGCGGCCACCGGAGACCTGATGAAGATGGACTTCGGGCTCGGCGCGTACGACCAGGACGAGTGCGGGGAGATCTTCGCGATGCTGCGCCCGCTGCGGGTCGCGGCACAAGATTTCGAAGAGAGCTGAACGGGTCACCCCAGCGAAGATCGCCCGGAACGTGCCGGTTAGGCTCACCGGCATGAAACGAAGCGTGCTGACCCGCTATCGGGTCATGGCGTACGTCACGGGCGTGCTGCTTGTCCTGCTGACCCTGGGTGTCATCGCCAAATACCTGCTCGGCATCGACGGAGCGGCGAGCTTCGTCGAGGTCGTCGGTATCGCGCACGGCTGGCTCTTCATCGTCTATCTCGTCTTCGCCTTCGACCTCGGTTCCAAGGCGAAGTGGCCGGTGGGCAGGCAGTTGTGGGTGCTTCTCGCGGGTACGGTCCCGACCGCCGCCTTCTTCGTGGAGCGCAGGGCGACGCGCGAGCTGGAGTCCAAGATCGTGGACCCGAGCCCCGTGGCCGCGAAGGTCTGACGCGGGTCTGAAGCAGATCCGACCAAGGTCTGACGCGGGTCCGATACGGGCCTGAACCATTCGCCCGTGGGGGCCGTACGGCGCCGTCGGCCGTACGGCCCCCACGGGCGTCATGCTGTCGTCACCCACCGTCACGGCCCGGGGCCCGCCCGTCGCGGCCTCCGAGGAATCAAGGCACATTCCACGTCCGTGGCCTGAAATCATCGACATTTACTTGGACGTCCTAGTAAATTCGAGGGTATGGACGGTGCAGGCATGAACGGCAGAAACGGTTCGGACGCGGAGGCCATCGAGGCGGGCCGCGCACGCTGGCAGGCCCGCTACGACAAGGCGCGCAAACGAGACGCCGATTTCACGACACTCTCCGCCGACCCGGTGGACCCGGTCTACGGCCCCAGGCCCGGCGACACCTACGAGGGCTTCGAGCGGATCGGCTGGCCCGGCGAGTACCCCTTCACCCGGGGGCTCCACCCGACCGGATACCGGGGCAGGACCTGGACCATCCGCCAGTTCGCCGGCTTCGGCAACGCCCGGCAGACCAACGAGCGCTACAAGACGATCCTGGCCAACGGCGGCGGCGGGCTCTCCGTGGCGTTCGACATGCCGACGCTGATGGGCCGCGACTCCGACGACCCGCGCTCGCTCGGCGAGGTCGGGCACTGCGGGGTCGCCATCGACTCCGCCGCCGACATGGAGCTGCTGTTCGGTGACATCCCGCTCGGCGATGTCACCACGTCGATGACCATCAGCGGCCCCGCCGTCCCGGTCTTCTGCATGTACCTCGTCGCGGCCGAGCGCCAGGGCGTCGACCCCGCCGTACTCAACGGCACGCTCCAGACCGACATCTTCAAGGAGTACATCGCGCAGAAGGAGTGGCTCTTCCAGCCCGAGCCACACCTGCGCCTCATCGGCGACCTGATGGAGCACTGCGCCCGCTCCATCCCCGCCTACAAGCCGCTCTCGGTCTCCGGCTACCACATCCGCGAGGCCGGATCGACGGCCGCGCAGGAGCTGGCGTACACCCTCGCCGACGGCTTCGGATACGTGGAGCTGGGCCTCAGCCGGGGCATGGACGTGGACGCCTTCGCCTCCGGGCTCTCGTTCTTCTTCGACGCGCACCTCGACTTCTTCGAGGAGATCGCCAAATTCCGCGCCGCCCGCCGTATCTGGGCGCGCTGGATGAAGGAGGTCTACGGCGCCACCACCGACAAGGCGCAGTGGCTGCGCTTCCACACCCAGACGGCCGGCGTCTCGCTGACCGCGCAGCAGCCGTACAACAACGTCGTACGGACCGCCGTCGAGGCGCTGTCGGCCATCCTCGGCGGTACGAACTCCCTGCACACGAACGCGCTCGACGAGACCCTCGCGCTCCCCAGCGAGCAGGCCGCCGAGATCGCGCTGCGTACGCAGCAGGTGCTGATGGAGGAGACGGGCGTCGCCAATGTGGCCGACCCGCTCGGCGGCTCCTGGTTCGTCGAGCAGCTCACCGACCGGATCGAGGCGGACGCCGAGAAGATCTTCGAGCAGATCAAGGAGCGCGGGCTGCGGGCCCACCCGGACGGAAAGCACCCGATCGGCCCCATGACGTCAGGGATTCTGCGCGGGATCGAGGACGGCTGGTTCACCGGCGAGATCGCCGAGTCCGCATTCCAGTACCAGCGCGCCCTGGAGAAGGGCGACAAGCACGTCGTCGGCGTCAACGTCCTCCACGGCTCCGTCACCGGTGACCTGGAGATCCTGCGGGTCAGCCACGAGGTCGAGCGCGACCAGGTCGCCACCCTCGCCGAGCGCAGGGCCGCACGCGACGACGCGGCCGTCACGGCGGCGCTGGACGCGATGCTGGCGGCGGCGCGCGACGGGTCGAACATGATCGCGCCGATGCTGGAGGCCGTACGCGCCGAGGCGACGCTCGGTGAGATCTGCGGGGTGCTGCGCGACGAGTGGGGTACGTACACGGAGCCGCCCGGCTTCTGAGCCCGCCGCCGGATCTCCCGAATCCTGCCCGAATCCCCTGAGCCCCGTGCGTCTTTGAACCCCCTGCCGGTCGCATCCGCTGCGGCCGGCAGTCGTGTGTCCCGGCCCGGTGGGCGAGACGCGGTCTGGTCAATACCTCTGAGTGAGAGCTAAAATCGGTGGCATGGCCACTGAGGAGTTCGCCGACTCGCTCGCCGGAGTACTGGCGGGCGTCCAGCGGCTGGTCAGACGGCGGCTGCGGGTCGGTCTGACCACCCCGCCGCTGCGCGGCGCTCAGGTCGCGCTCCTGCGGCTGGTCGCGGCCCGGCCCGGAATCCGGGTCTCCGAGGCGGCCAAGCAGCTCTATCTCGCGGGCAATTCGGTCTCGACGCTGGTCAACCAGCTCACCAAGGCCGGCTATCTGATCCGCGAGACGGACCCCGACGACCGGCGCTCCGCGCTGCTGCTCCCCACCCCGGCCGCCGAGTCGCGGCTGCGCGACTGGGAGGCCCGCAGGAGCGCGCTGATGCGGGCGCAGGTGGAGCGGCTGAGCGAGGAGGACCGGGCGGCGCTCGCCGCCGCGCTCCCCGCGCTGCGACGGCTCGCGCAGAACCTGCATGAGGAAGTGGAGGGCGTATGACGGACGAAGCGACCCCGGACCCGACGACCCCGGACCCGCCGGCGAAGGGTACGGACACCAAGGCCGCGGCGGCCCCAACCGCCGCCCCGGGTACGGACGCTGTCACCTGTAGCTCTCTGGAGTACACCTTCGGGGACACGAAGGCGGTCATCGACCTCGACCTCTCCGTCGCCGCGGGCGAGGTCTTCGGGCTGCTCGGCCCGAACGGCGCGGGCAAGACCACGGCCATCCGCTGCGTCACCACCCTGCTGCCGGTTCCCGCCGGCATGGTCCAGGTCTTCGGCCACGACGCCGCCAGGGAGAAGATGGCGGTGCGGCGCCTGCTGGGCTACGTACCGCAGCAGCTCTCCGCCGACGCAGGGCTGACCGGCCGCGAGAACGTGGCGCTGTTCGCCCGCGTCTTCGACGTCGCGCGCCGCGAGCGTGCCGAGCGCGTCTCGCAGGCCCTGGAGGCGGTCGACCTCACCGAGTCGGCCGACCGGCTGGCCAAGACGTACTCCGGCGGCATGATCCGCCGGCTGGAACTCGCCCAGGCGCTGGTCAGCGCGCCCCGGCTGCTGATGCTCGACGAACCGACGATCGGCCTCGACCCGATCGCCCGCACCAGCGTGTGGGAGCACATCGACGCCGTACGGCGGGCCACCGGCATGACCGTGCTGGTGACCACGCACTACATGGACGAGGCCGACCAGTACTGCGACCGCGTCGCGCTGATGCACCGGGGCCGTATCCGCTCCATCGGTACGCCGGAGGAGCTGCGGACCGACCTGCGCGAACGCAGGCGCGCGGCCGGCGAGGAGCATCCGGCGCCGACGCTGGAGGACGTCTTCAGAGACGTCGCAGGCAGTGGTCTCGACGAGCAGGGAGGAACGTTCCGCGATGTCCGAAGCACCCGCCGCACCGCATCCCGCGTCGGCTGAACGCGAGCGCCCCGACCTCGGGCTGCTGCTCGTCCCGCCGCGCGCCCGTACCGGCTGGCGCGTGCTGCCCGCCCGGGTGGGCGCGATGTGCGCGGTCGAACTCCAGAAGCTGCGCCACGACCGAACCGAGCTGTATACGAGGGCGGTTCAGCCCGCGCTGTGGCTGCTGATCTTCGGTGAGACGTTCACCCGGATCAAGGCCATCCCGACCGGCGGCATTCCGTACATCGACTATCTGGCGCCCGGCATCATCGCCCAGTCGGCGATGTTCATCGCGATCTTCTACGGCATCCAGATCATCTGGGAGCGGGACGCCGGCATCCTGACCAAGCTGCTGGTCACGCCCACCCCAAGATCCGCACTGATCACCGGCAAGGCGTTCGCCGCCGGGGTCAAGGCGCTGATCCAGGCCGTGGTGGTGATCGTCATCGCCGCCGTGCTCGGAGTGGGGCTGACCGGCAATCCGCTGCGCCTGCTGGGTGTCGCCGTGGCGGTGATCCTCGGCTCGGCGTTCTTCTCGTGCCTGTCGATGACGATCGCCGGGATCGTGCTGACCCGGGACCGGCTGATGGGCATCGGCCAGGCCATCACCATGCCGCTCTTCTTCGGCTCCAACGCGCTGTACCCGGTCGCGATCATGCCGGGCTGGCTCCAGACGATCAGCAAGATCAACCCGCTGAGCTACCAGGTCGACGCGCTGCGTGGGCTGTTGCTGGGCACACCGTCCCATCTCGGCCTCGACTACGCCGTGCTGGTGGTGGCAGCGGCCGCCGGGATCGCCGCCGCCTCCTCGCTGCTGGGGCGCCTCGCGAGATGACGGGCGCTCAGGCGTCCGGCACCTGGGAGACGGCCGGGCCCGCCCCCGCCCCGGCCCCCCGTGCCGAAGCCCCCAGCCCCGAGAGCAGCAGCAGGGTGAAGCGCCGGGCCCACTCCTCGTCGACCGGCTCGGCGCTCACCAGGGTGCGGTGGACCACGGCGCCCGCGACGACGTCGAAGATCAGGTCGGTGTCGCGGGCCGCGGCCACCGGGTCGTCCTCGGGCGGCAGTTCGCCCCGGGCCTGCGCCCGCTCGCGGCCCTCCCGTACGAGGCGCTTCTGGCGGTCGACGATGGTGGCGCGGATCCGCTCGCGCAGCGCCTCGTCGCGCGTCGACTCGGCGATCACGGCCATCAGCGCCGTCTTCGTCTCCGGCCGTTCCAGCAGCGCGGCGAACTGGAGCACCACGCCCCGTACATCGGCCGACAGGCTGCCCAGGTCGGGGAGTTCCAGCTCGTCGAAGAGGACGGCCACCGCGTCCACCACCAGCTCGCTCCTGCTGGCCCAGCGCCGGTAGAGGGTGGTCTTGGCGACGCCTGCGCGGGCCGCGACATCGCCCATCGTCAGCTTGGACCAGCCCAGGTCCACCAGCGCCGCTCTGGTGGCCTCCAGGATGGCCCTGTCGGCCTCGGGGCTGCGGGGGCGGCCCGTACCGCGGGGACGGGCGGTGGGTCCGGTACGCACGTCTGTGGGGCGAGTGCGGCTACAC
Organism: Streptomyces sp. 150FB; assembly: GCF_000818195.1. Classification (GTDB taxonomy): domain Bacteria; phylum Actinomycetota; class Actinomycetes; order Streptomycetales; family Streptomycetaceae; genus Streptomyces. Next base: position 6,615,051 of record NZ_JTHL01000001.1, read on the forward strand.
ATGGCCGCGACGATACCGGCCGGTAGTCATTTCGCTGTGATCCAGTTCACCGGAAAAATCTTGTACGCGCTCGCGCTCCCCCCGTTACGCTACGGCTCGTAGCGTAAGCCCGTCGGCGCGGTTCCGAACAGCTCAGAACAGCTCCGACAGGGCCGTAGCGACAACCACTCTCGCAAGCATTCGTACGAGCATCCGCACGGCCACCGGCGCCCGGTGGGGACCTGGCGCCGACCGTGTTCCGCGGTCGTTCCATCATCGCTTTTCTGAAGTACGCGGGGAAGGGGGAGGATGTACTCATGCAGCCTAGGAACATGTCCATGAGCGGCGTCGTCGACCTCGCCGCTGTGAAGGCGGCCGGCGAGGCCAAAGTGAAGGCGGAGCAGGCCCGCGCCGAGGCGGCCCGCAACGGCGGAGCCCCCGCCGTACCCCCGTCCAGCCTCGTGATCGACGTCGATGAGGCGGGCTTCGAGCGCGATGTCCTCCAGCGCTCCGCCGAGGTCCCTGTCGTCATCGACTTCTGGGCCGAGTGGTGCGAGCCGTGCAAGCAGTTGAGCCCCGTGCTCGAACGGCTGGCACACGAGTACAGCGGCCGTTTCGTCCTCGTCAAGATCGACGTCGACGCCAATCAGATGCTCATGCAGCAATTCGGGATCCAGGGGATTCCCGCAGTCTTCGCCGTGGTGGCGGGGCAGGCGCTGCCGCTCTTCCAGGGCGCGGCCCCCGAGGCCCAGATCCGTCAGACCCTGGACCAGCTCATCCAGGTCGGCGAGGAGCGCTTCGGGCTCACAGGTATCGCCGTCGACACGGAGGCCGAGCCGGCCGAGGAGGCGGAGGTCCCGGAGCCCGTGGGGCCGTACGACGCCCTGCTGGAGACGGCGGTCCAGGCCCTGGACGCCAACGACTTCGACGGCGCGGCCGAGGCGTACCGGAATGTGCTCGCCGAGGACCCGGCCAACACCGAGGCGAAGGCCGGGCTCGCCCAGGCCGAACTGCTCGGGCGCGTCCAGGGGATGGACCAGCAGCGGGTACGTGACGACGCCGCCCGGAATCCCGGCGATGTCGAGGCGCAGGTGGCCGCCGCCGATCTCGACCTCGTGGGCGGGCATGTGGAGGACGCCTTCGGCCGGCTCGTCGAGGCGGTCCGCCGTACGGCGGGCGAGGACAGGGACGCGGCGCGGCTGCGGCTGCTCGAACTGTTCGAAGTTGTCGGCGGGGACGACCCCCGGGTGACGGCTGCCCGCTCGGCGCTGGCTCGCGTACTGTTCTGATTGCTGTGCCGATTTTGCGCGAATCCGTTGGGGATGTGCGCTGAATTCCTCCGGCCCCGGGATCGATATCCGCTCGGTCCCGGGCCGGCGCGCGGTCGCCGCCCGGACCCGTACGCGCGTTGGGCTCCGCCCCGCGTACCGCGCCCGGCGACCGTCGATGTGAGGGGCGAATCCGTGGCGGCGCCCCGGATTTGGCGAGAATATGCCATCGGTGGCTGTGCTTTACCAAAACTTGGGGAACGCGGCCGCTATTACTGGCAGTAAATCGGGCCATGTGAAGTGTCCGTTCATGGGCCGAAATGGCGTTCTTTGTCGTGGCGGCCGGTAACACCCTGTGTACGTGGTCGGTGGCACGCCGTCGCCCCATGGTTATCGCGCCGTTACTAGCCAGTAACGAACCCCCTTGTGTCATGGCCGCGAATGGACCACGATCGTCGACGCTCGGTCCAATTTCCGCGCCCGGCACGGCAACCAGCCGTGCACCGTCGAATCTTGGGTCCCCACCGGGTGGACCGGCGACGATGGCGCCGGCCCGGACAGGGGGGTTCCCGCTCACCGGCGGGGCCTGTCCAGTTGAGGTTGCGCGAACGCGTGGCCAGTGGTTGTCGCTCGGGGGTGATCGCCGGTCTTTCGGACGCGTCCCGCGCCTGAGGGAACAGGCGCTCTCCTTCCCGAGGACGTAGCACTTCTCCCATCCCAGGACGGGCTCCGGCCCGATCCGGAGATGTACGTCCGAGAAGGAGGAAATACATGGAGTCCCTAGTACGCGGTGGGACCAGATGGAAGCGGTTCGCCGTCGTCATGGTGCCGAGCGTGGCCGCGACGGCCGCGATCGGTGTCGCCCTGGCGCAGGGGGCACTGGCGGCATCGTTCAGCGTGTCCGGCCAGAGCTTCAAGGTCAGTGCCGACAAGCTGGACGGCAAAGGCTTCTCGCAGTACGGCACGATCGCGCAGGGGAAGGACCTCAACGGCAAGGCTGAGGCGAACCCCGTCGCGGTTTCGGCCTTCCAGTCGGCCGACATCACGAAGCTGTGCCAGTCCGTCGTCACCCCGGACGTGCCGTTCTTCGGCAGCGTCAGCCTTGTGCTCAGGGCGGGTGGCAATGGGACACCGGTCCACGCCGACAATCTGTACATCGATGTCGCGGACCTCACCGCGGACGCCGAGTTCGGCAACATGGACATCGGTGTCGCGGCGGGCTCGACGGACAAGGCGGCGGGCGGCAAGGGCCCTGCGGTCCAGACGCCCGGCAAGGGCGGTCCCGCGATCAACCCGAACGGCTTCGCCCAGCAGGCCGACACGGCCGTGCTGACCGGTGTGAAGCAGACGGCCTGGGCGACCACGGCCGGCACTTTCAAGCTCAGCGGGCTGAGCATGAAGCTGTCCAAGGATGCCCAGGAGTGTTACTAGGCATCCCGCCCCGGCGGGTGGGGAACGCGACTTCGGCGCCCCCGCCCGCCGGCCCCCCACTTTCTCGTATAACGCCGGTACCAGGGAGCTGTTTTCCATGAGCGCCGAGTCTTCGGACCGCCAAGGCCGATTCACGTACTGGCGGCTGCGCTTCCGCGGCTGGCGAGGCACACGCCCCTTCTGGGCGGGCCTGTTCACCCTGGTCAGTGGCGTGCCGATCGCCTATTTCCCGTACGCGAACCTGACTCTGGGCAATCTGACGCTGGCGATGGGTACCCCCGCCGGCGCCAGCTCACTCATCATCGGTGTGCTGCTGGTGACGCTGGGGCTGACGATGTGGTTCCACAGCATCGTACGGGTGTTCGCCGGCGTCGCCACGATCCTGCTCGCCATGATCTCGCTCCCGCTGTCCAACTTCGGCGGCTTCATCATCGGTTTCGTGCTCGCGCTGGTCGGTGGAGGCCTCTCCATCGCCTGGGCGCCGGGCAAGCCGCGCACCGAGACGGAACAGTACGACGACACCCCCCGCGGGGCGCCGGAGCCCGACAGCTCTGACGACCCCTACTTTCCCGCTTCGTACGGCCCTGGTTCGTACGGCTCCGACGCGTATGACCGCGGTCCGCGCGCCGGGGAGGGGCTGAACGTGACGGATACGACTGCCCATGCCAACGGCGGGAGGAACAGTGCGGGGTGACGACACGCAGCCGATCATGGCCGGAGCCGATGAGTTCCGGGAGAGAAGAGGGCCGCGTCACGCGGCCCCCAGGAAGTCCCTCCTGACCAAGCTGCAGATACCCGCCGGCAAGGCGATGGCGCTGGCCGCGATGCCCACAGCGGTCTTCGTCGGCATGGGCCTCACCCCCAGGCTCGCGCTGGCCGACGACAACAAGGACATCCCTTACTCGCCGGGCCCGTGCGTGACCCGCTCCGACGAGCCGTCGCCGGGCGATTCGGCGTCACCCTCGCCGTCCGCCTCCGACTCGGCGTCGCCCAAGCCGGGCGACTCGGCCTCGGGGTCTCCCACGCCCTCGCCTTCGGGGAGCAGTTCGGACGGTTCGAGCGGCTCGGGCGGTTCGGGCGGCGGCAAGACCGACGCGCAGCCGAAGCCCTCCGCGACGTCCGACACCCCCGGCGCGCCCAAGCCGTCCGCCGGCACCGGCGGTTCGAAGGGCGACACGTCGGACCCGCTGGGTCTGGGAGGCCTGCTCGGCGGTCTGCTGGGCGGCGGTTCGGACAAGGCGAGCCCGAGCCCCTCGGCCACGGAGAAGTCCGCTTCCCCGTCCAAAACCTCGTCGGACAAGGCCAAGCCGAAGCCCAAGGCGTCCGATCCGGTCGGCGAGTTGGGCGACTCGGTCGGCAAGACCGTGGGCAAGACGCTGGACGGCACCAAGGACGCCGCGGACGCCACGAAGAAGGCGATCCAGGACGCCGCGGACAAGGCCGGCGCCAAGGTCCAGGACCTGGACGACGACGCCAAGGGTCTCGCCGCCCAGAAGGACGGCGACATCCCGGCGGGCGCCGACGGCAAGGAGCCTTTCCCCTGCCCGACCGCCGACCCCGACGCGCTGGCCAACGCGAAGGAGGAGCAGGGCATCCCGCTCCTGCCCGACAAGCCGTGGACGCTGCACAGCAGCAAGCTCACCCTCAGCGGGCTGAAGTACCACGGCATCGTCGAGGTCAGGACCTACGGCGGCACCGTGAAGAAGGCCCTGAAGTTCACGGCGCAGTCGATCGACATCAAGGACCTGGACCAGACCGTCGATTACCCCGGCGGCAAGACGGCCCATGTGGAGTCCACCCCGGGCTCGACGTCCACGATCCGCAACGGCGAGGTCACGCTCTACACCGAGCAGTTGAAGGGCAACCTCTTCGGGCTCATCCCGATCACGTTCAGCCCCGAGACCCCGCCGCCGGTGGACATCCCGTACGCCTTCTTCACCAACGCGGAGGTCAGCCAGGCCGGCCAGTTCGGCGGCACGCTGACCATCCCGGGCCTGCACAACTACATCGACTGACCCTGGCCCGTCCGGGAGCCGCACAGAGCTGTGGCCCGTACCGCACCGACAACCGGCGCGGCACGGGCCACAGTTGTGTTTCCGCTCTAGCGTCTGCTCAGCATCTCTTCCAGCATCCGCGTGAACTCCTCCGGGAGTTCGGTGAATCCGCTGTGGCCGCCGGGGAACTCGGTCACCGTGCCGCCGAGCCGCTCGGCGAGCAACGCGGCCGGGCGGTACGGCAGATGGCCCCGGGTCTCCCGGCCCGCCGCCAGTACCAGGCGGTCCGACACGGCGGCGAGCGCGGTCCCGTCCGGGACGTACGACGTGAACTGCCGCAGCTCGTTCTCCATCGCCAGCGGGCCGTTGGCGCTCAGCCTGGCCATCATCTCCGCGCCGCGCGGGGGCAGTTCGGCCGCGTGCGGCATCGGCTTCAGGGTGCCGCCGATGCCGGCGAGGAAGTGGGCGCTCGCTGCGCCAGGGCCCTCCTCGTGGAAGAGCCGGTACACCTCGTCGATGAACGCCCGCTGTTCGGCGGCGTCCGGGAGTACCGCGAAGCACGGCGGCTCGTGCGCGACGACCAGGCGCAGCCGTTCGGGACGGCGTGCCAGCAGGTCGAGTGCGACGATCGCCCCCGAGCTGCCGCCGAAGACGTACGCCGACTCACCTGCCGGCAGGAGGTGTTCGAGCAGGAGGTACGCGTCCTCGCTCTGCGTCTCGACCCGCTGGTCCACGGGTTCCTCGCTGTCCAGGCGGCTGCGCGAGTAGCCGCGCGGGTCGACCGCCACGACCGTGAAGCGCTCGGCGAGCCGGTCGGCCACCGGGTCGAAGACGGCGGCGTCGCCGCCGGCGCCCGGGAGCAGCAGGAGTACGGGGCCGCTACCGCGTATCTCGTGGTAGAGGGTGGCTCCGGGGACCCGCAAGGTGTCGGCTCTCACGGTGAGTTCTCCTGGTTCGTGGTCGGGGTGTCTGCCGTCCGGGCGTCTGTCTTCGGGGTGTCTGTGGTTCGGGCCTGCTGCGGCCAGTTCTCCAGCAGGTGGTGCAGTGCCTCGACGATCCGGTCCCAGGACGCGCCGATGTCGCGGGAGTGGGCGAACCCGCCCGCCGCCTCGATGGCGGTGTAGCCGTGGAACGTGCCGCGCAGCAGTCGGCCCGCGTCGGTCAGGTCGGGCTCGACGAGGCCGTACGCGCGCAGCATCCCGTACGTCACATCGAGGTTATGGAGATAGCCCGGCGCCGCTGCGACCCGCGCCGGGTCCAGCCGGATCTGCGTCGCCGCGTAGCGCCCGGGGCAGCGCAGCGCGAACTCCCGGTAGGCGCCCGCGAACGCGACGAGTGCGTCCTTCCCCGAGCGGCCGGCGACCTCGGCGCTGATGAGATCGATCATCTCGGCGCCGGCGAGCAGCGCGACCCGGGTCCGCAGGTCGTCGAGGTTCGCGATGTGTGAGTAAAGGCTCGCGTCCTTCACACCGAAGCTCCGCGCGAGCGCGGACACGGTGACCTTGTCCAGGCCGATCTCGTCGGCGAGATCGGCCGCCGCCCGGGTGACCCGGTCGGCCGTCAGGCCCATGCGCGGCGACATGCGTGACCACCTCCTCTGGCTGGGAGTCCTCCGGCCAGGACTCCTGGCTAGGACTCCTAGGATGTTGCCTAATATACATAGGCGCTGTTAGCGTGCACACCATGAAGGAAGTGAATGAGCAGGACATCCGGGCATCGTTCGTCAACTGCTCGAAGGGGGAGGCCAAGCGGCTCGCCGTGCCGCACGACCTTGCCCAACAGCCCTGGGACGACCTGGACTTCCTCGGCTGGAGCGACCCGCAGGCGCCGGACCGCGCCTACTTGGTCGCCGAGCGTGACGACGGCGGGCTCGTGGGGCTGACACTGCGGTTCCCGTCCCGGCGGCGCGGACACGCGCACCGCGCGATGTGTTCGCTGTGCCTGACCACGCACCCGGGCAGTGGTGTGTCGCTGATGGGCGCGCGCAAGGCGGGTCCGGCCGGCCGGCAGGGCAATTCGGTCGGGCTGTACATGTGCACCGACCTCGCCTGCTCGCTGTACGTACGCGGCAAGAAGGCGCCGGCGCCGGGCGGGCGGTTCGAGGAGACCCTCACCGTGGAGCAGCAGATAGAGCGGACCAGGGGCAACCTGTTCGGCTTCGTCGACGCCGTCGTGGCGCCCTGAGCCCCGTAAAGCACCGTAAGGCCCCATAGGGCCCCGTAAACGGCCCTGGGCCGCCTCCCCGTCGGGGAAGCGGCCCAGGGCCGTACGCAATCAGCGGACGCGGTACTGACGTGTCAGTCGCGTTCCGTACCGCTCAGGTGGTGCACCCGCACCATGTTCGTCGTGCCGGGGACCCCGGGAGGCGAGCCGGCGGTGATGATCATCGTGTCGCCCTCGCTGTAGCGCCCCAGCTTCGAGAGCTCCACGTCCACCAGGTCGACCATCTCGTCCGTGGCGTTCACCCACGGCACGATGAACGACTCGACACCCCAGCTCAGCGCGAGCTGGTTGCGGGTCGACTCGTCCGTCGTGAAGGCCAGGATCGGCTGCGAGGCGCGGTAGCGGGAGAGCCGCCGGGCCGTGTCGCCGGACTGCGTGAAGGCGACCAGCGCCTTGCCGTCCAGGAAGTCGGCGATCTCGCAGGCCGCGCGGGCGACCGAACCACCCTGCGTACGGGGCTTCTTGCCCTGCACCAGCGGCTGGAGACCCTTGGAGAGCAGCTCGTCCTCGGCGGCGACGACGATCTTCGACATCGTCTTGACCGTCTCGATCGGGTACGCGCCCACCGACGACTCGGCGGAGAGCATGACCGCGTCGGCGCCGTCCAGGATCGCGTTCGCGACGTCGGACGCCTCGGCGCGGGTCGGACGGGAGTTGGTGATCATCGACTCCATCATCTGGGTCGCCACGATCACCGGCTTGGCGTTGCGGCGACACAGCTCGATGAGCCGCTTCTGCACCATCGGGACCTTTTCGAGCGGATACTCGACGGCCAGGTCACCGCGGGCGACCATCACACTGTCGAAGGCCGCGACGACGGACTCCATGTTCTCGACGGCCTGCGGCTTCTCGACCTTGGCGATGATCGGGACGCGGCGCCCCTCCTCGTCCATGATCTTGAGCGCGTCCAGCGCGTCGTCCCCGTCGCGCACGAACGACATCGCGATCATGTCGCAGCCCATCCGCAGACCGAAGCGGAGGTCCTCGACGTCCTTCTCGGACATCGCGGTGACATTGACGGCGGCACCGGGCAGGTTGATGCCCTTGTGGTCGGAGATCACACCGCCCTCGATGACGATGGACTTGACCCGGGGGCCCTCGACCTCGACGACCCGCAGCTCGACGTTGCCGTCGTTGATCAGGATCTGGTCGCCCTTGGAGACATCCCCGGGCAGTCCCTTGTACGTGGTGCCGCAGATGGACTTGTCGCCCGCCACGTCCTCGGTGGTGATGGTGAACTCGTCACCCCGCACCAGCTCGACGGGGCCCTCGGCGAAGGTCTCCAGGCGGATCTTGGGGCCCTGGAGGTCGACCATCACGCCCACGGCGCGGCCGGTGTCAGCCGCAGCCTGGCGGACGCGGTTGTACCGCTCCTCGTGCTCCGGGTGGCTTCCGTGGCTCATATTCAGGCGGGCCACATTCATTCCGGCCTCGATGAGCGACTTCAGTTGCTCGTACGAGTCGACGGCTGGGCCCAGTGTGCAGACGATTTTGGAACGGCGCATACGGCGGATCCTATCGGTTTGTTTCGCTGCGGAATATTCCGTCTGGTGGAAAGTACAAATGGGCGGGAGGCCGCTCAGGCGTTAAGCCGCCCGGCGGTTCAGGCCGCACCGGTCGCTCCGGTCGTACCGGTCTTGCTGTTCTTGCTGTTCTTGCTGTTCTTTCTGTCTTCGTCGATCAGCCGATACGTCTGCTGCGCGATCTCCAACTCCTCGTCGGTCGGCACCACGGCGACCGTCACCCGCGCCCCGTCCGGCGAGATGACCCGCGGCAGGCCGGACCGTACGGCGTTGCGCTCGGCGTCCACCGCGAGGCCCAGGCCCTCCAGGCCCGCCACGGCGGCCTCCCGTACCGGCGCCGCGTTCTCGCCGACACCCGCCGTGAAGACGAGCGCGTCGACCCTGCCCAGCACGGCGATGTAGGCGCCGATGTACTTCTTCAGCCGGTGGATGTAGATCTCGAAGGCGAGCCGCGCCGCCCCGTCACCCTCGTCGCGGCGGCGGAGGATCTCCCGCATGTCGTTGGCCCCGCAGAGGCCGGTCAGACCGCTTTTCTTGTTGAGAAGTTCATCCACCTCATCGAGGGACATTCCGGCCACACGCCCCAGATGGAACACGACCGCCGGATCGATGTCCCCGGAGCGCGTACCCATCACCAGTCCCTCCAGGGGCGTCAGCCCCATCGAGGTGTCCACGCACCGGCCGCCGGCGACGGCCGACGCCGAGGCGCCGTTGCCGAGGTGCAGCACGATGATGTTCACCTCGGACGGCTCCCTGCCCAGCAGCTCGGCGGATTTGCGCGAGACGTACGCGTGCGAGGTGCCGTGAAAGCCGTAGCGCCGGATACGGTGCGCGTCGGCCGTCTCCACATCGATGGCGTACCGCGCCGCGGACTCCGGCATCGTGGTGTGGAAGGCGGTGTCGAACACGGCCACCTGAGGGAGGTCGGGACGCAGCGAGCGCGCGGTACGGATGCCCGTCAGGTTCGCCGGGTTGTGCAGCGGGGCCAGCGGCACCAGGCTCTCGATCTCCGCCAGTACGGTGTCGTCGATCAGGGTGGGCTCGGTGAAGGTGAGCCCGCCGTGCACGACCCGGTGCCCGATCGCCGCCAACTCCTCGGAGTCCAGGCCCAGTCCGTCCCGCTTCAGCTCGTCGGCGACGGTTTTCAGGGCCGCGTCGTGATCGGCCGCACCGTCCGGCTCACCGATGTGTTCGACCAGTCCCGACGCGAGCCGCGAGGAGTCACGCATGTCCAGGAGCTGGTACTTCACCGACGACGAACCGGAGTTGAGTACGAGTACCCGCGTGGCCCGGTCGCTCATGCGTCCTCTCCCTGTGCCTGGATCGCGGTGATCGCGACCGTGGTGACGATGTCCTGTACCAATGCCCCGCGCGACAGATCGTTGACCGGCTTGCGCAGCCCCTGGAGCACCGGGCCCACGGCCACCACGCCCGCCGAACGCTGCACCGCCTTATAGGTGTTGTTGCCGGTGTTCAGGTCCGGGAAGATCAGCACCGTCGCCTGCCCCGCCACCTCGGACTCCGGCAGCTTCGTCGCCGCCACGGACGGCGAAACGGCCGCGTCGTACTGGATCGGCCCCTCGATCCGCAGATCCGGCCGCGCCGCCCGTACGAGCGTGGTCGCCTCGCGCACCTTGTCGACGTCCGCGCCCGATCCGGACGTCCCGGTCGAGTACGAGAGCATCGCGATCCTCGGCTCGACGCCGAACTTCGCGGCGGTGGCCGCCGCCTGGACCGCGATGTCCGCCAACTGCTCGGCGTTCGGGTCCGGGTTGACCGCGCAGTCGCCGTACACCAGCACCTTGTCGGCCAGGCACATGAAGAAGACCGACGAGACGATCGACGCCTCCGCCTTGGTCTTGATGATCTCGAAGGCCGGCCGGATCGTCGCCGCCGTCGAGTGCACCGTCCCCGACACCATGCCGTCGGCCAGGCCCTCCTCGACCATCAGGGTGCCGAAGTAGTTCACGTCCACCACCACGTCGTACGCCAGCTCCACCGTGACACCCCTGTGGGCGCGCAGCTCCGCGTACCGCTCGGCGAAACCCTGTCGCAGCCCGGACGTGTCCGGATCGATCAACTGCGTGCTCTCGCCGCCCAGATCGATCCCCAGATCGGCGGACTTCTTCCTGATCACGTCCACATCACCGAGCAGGGTCAGATCACACACATCACGCCGGATCAGCACATCGGCGGCCCGCAGCACCCGCTCCTCGGCGCCCTCCGGCAGCACCACACGCTTCCGGTGCGCGCGCGCCCGCTCAAGCAGCTCGTGCTCGAACATCATCGGCGTCACCCGCCCGCTGCGCGCCACCGACATCCGGTCCAGCAGATCGGCCGTGTCCACATGACGCTCGAAGAGACCGAGTGCCGTCTCCGCCTTGCGGGGCGTCTCGGCGCTCAACTTCCCTTCCATGCCGAAGAGTTCGGTCGCCGTCGGAAAAGACCCGGCCGATACGGAGATCACGGGCGTGCCCGGCGCGAGCTTGGCGGCCAGCGTCAGGATCGACGCGCCGGGCCGCTCGCCGAGCGTGAGCAGCACACCGGCGATCGGCGGCGTCCCCGCCGAGTGCGCGGCGAGCGCGCCCACCACGATGTCGGCGCGGTCGCCCGGAGTGACCACCACGCAGCCCGGCGTCAGCGCACCCAGGAAGTTCGGCAGCATCGCGCCGCCGATGACGAAGTCCAGCGCGTCCCTCGCGAGCCCCGAATCGTCCCCGAGCAACACCGTCCCGCCCAGCGCCCTGGCGATCTGCGAGACCGTCGGAGCGACGAGCGAGGGCTCGTCCGGCAGCACGTAACACGGCACAGGGAGCTGGGACTTGAGCCCCTCGCTCACCTCCTCCCGGTCCTCGGCCGCGACCCGGTTGACGATCACACTCAGCACATCGCAGCCCAGCACCTCGTACGCCCGGTGCGCGTTGCGCGCCTCGGCCCGCACGGACTCCGCGCTCTGCCCCTTGCCGCCCACCACCGCGATCACCGAGGCGGCGAACTCGTTGGCGAGCCGGGCGTTGAGCGCCAGCTCGTCGGGGAGCTGCGTCGCCGCGAAGTCACTGCCGAGCACGAGCACCACCTCGTACTCCCGCGCCACCCGCAGAAACCGCTCGACCAGCCGCGACACCAGCTCGTCGGTGCCCTGCTCCGCCTGGATCGCCGACGCTTCCCCGTAGTCCAGGCCATAGACGTCCGCCGGGTCCTGCAACAGTCGGTAGCGGGCCCTCAGCAAATCAAAAAGCCGGTCAGGTCCGTCATGCACCAGCGGCCGGAACACACCCACACGGTCCACCTGGCGGGTGAGAAGTTCCATGACTCCCAGCTCGACGACCTGCCGGCCGTCACCCCGGTCAATACCGGTCACGTACACGCTGCGCGTCACGCATGCTCTCCTGTCTGACCCTTGAATCATGTGAGCAAAACCTCCGCCGGGGCGGCTATGCCCTCTTGACAATACCGGTGTGTACGGTTAATGCGACTGCGGAGGGGTACGGGGCGGCCGGGTGCACAGAGGGCCGGTTCCCCGTGGGAGTATCGAAGTCGGCTCACGCCTGGGGAGTGGGGCCCTCTCTCCAGAAAAGCACAGCACTAGCGAGCAGGAGACACGGCACGATGCGTATCGGAATTCTCACCGCAGGCGGCGACTGTCCCGGCCTGAACGCAGTGATCCGGTCGGTCGTGCACCGGGCGATGGCCGAGCACGGAGACGAGATCATCGGCTTCGAGGACGGCTTCAAAGGCCTCCTCGACGGCCACTTCCGCAACCTCGACCTCAACGAGGTCAGCGGCATCCTCGCCCGCGGCGGCACGATCCTCGGCTCGGCACGCCTGGAGCGCGGCCGGCTGCGCGAGGCCGCCGAGAACTGCGAGGAACTCGCCCGCCGCTACGGCATCGACGCCCTCATCCCGATCGGCGGCGAGGGCACCCTCACGGCCGCGCGGCTGCTGTCCGACGCGGGCATGCCCGTGGTCGGCGTACCGAAGACGATCGACAACGACATCCACTCCACGGACCGTACGTTCGGCTTCGACACCGCCGTCATGGTCGCCACGGAAGCCATCGACCGCCTCAAGACCACGGCCGAGTCACACCAGCGCGTGATGGTCGTCGAGGTCATGGGCCGGCACGCGGGCTGGATCGCCCTGGAATCCGGCATGGCGGGCGGCGCACACGGCATCTGCCTCCCGGAACGCCCCTTCGAGGTCGACCGCCTGGTCAAAATGGTCGAGGAGCGCTTCGACCGCGGCAAGAAGTTCGCGGTCATCTGCGTCGCCGAAGGAGCTCACCCGGCCGAGGGCTCGATGGTGTACGCCAAGGGCGAGATCGACCAGTTCGGCCACGAACGCTTCCAGGGCATCGGCAACCGCCTGGCGGCGGAGCTGGAACGCCGCATGGGCAAGGAGGCCAGGCCGGTCATCCTGGGCCACGTCCAGCGCGGCGGCACGCCGACGGCGTACGACAGGGTGCTGGCGACACGCTTCGGCTGGCACGCGGTGGAGGCGGTACACCGCGGCGAGTTCGGCCGCATGACGGCGCTGCGGGGCACGGCGATCGAAATGGTCCCCCTGGCGGAGGCGGTCACCCAACTCAAGAGGGTCCCGGAGAACCGGATGTTCGAGGCGGAGTCGGTCTTCTAGGGCTCAGCGCGCGTGCGCCTCGCGACCGGTCGCCTCGCGGCGGGCGGCCGTGGGTTTGGCGTTGCGGTGCGCGCCGGGTGCGTTTCGCTGACGCGGTTGGGGTGCGCGGCTTTGGGTTGCGGTTGTTGTCGGGGGTCGCTCCGGGGTGGCATCCGGGATGGCACGATTTACGGCGCCGTGACCGCGGTCGCCAGGTGAACGCGGTCGTCCGCCGCAAATCACGCGTGAGTATCCCGGACACCACCCCTGCGCGCCCCCCCTTCACCTGCGGGAACCGGTCACATCAC
>NZ_JTHL01000001.1:6628849-6633005 GCF_000818195.1 Streptomyces sp. 150FB
CGCCGCGAGGCGCACCGCGCCCGGCACCAGACCCACCGGCCGCAGCCAAGCGCACCGCACCCCCCCCGACGCCCAGCCGGAAGGCGTCACCGCGCGGACGGGATCCACCGGTACTGCAACTCCGGCCGCCCGACCTGCCCGTACTGCGGGCTCCGCCCCGCCCGCCCCTCCGTCACCAGGTGTTCCAGATACCGCCGCGCCGTGATCCGCGAGATGCCGACCTTCGCGCCCGCCTCCGCCGCCGTAAGCCCCGCCGCGTTGTCGCGCAGGGCGCGCGTCACCGCCTCCAGGGTGGGCGCGCTCAACCCCTTGGGCAGGCTGGCGGGTTGGGGCGCCCGCAGCGCGCCGAGTGCGCGGTCCACCTCGTCCTGGCCACTCGCCTCGCCCGCCGCCGCGCGGAACTCCGCGTACCGCACGAGCCGGTCGCGCAGCGTCGCGAAGGTGAAGGGCTTGAGCACGTACTGCACGACCCCGAGCGACACCCCCTCGCGCACGACCGCCAGATCCCGCGCCGAGGTGACGGCGATGACGTCCGCCTGGTGCCCGGCGGCCCGCAGGCCGCGCAGGAGCTGGAGGCCGTGGCCGTCAGGGAGGTAGAGGTCGAGGAGGATGAGGTCGATCCGCGTACGGTCGAGAACACGGGTCGCCTCGGCCCGTGAGTGCGCGGCGCCCGCGACGGTGAAGCCGCTGACCCGCCCGACGTAGAGCTGGTGCGCGTCGGCGGCGACCGGGTCGTCCTCGACCACGAGTACGCGGATGTCGGCGGTCATGAGGACGTCTCCACACTGTCGCGCGGCGCGACGACGGCGCCCAACGGCAGCCGCACGGTGAACTCCGCCCCGCCCCCGGCGCCTTCGGCGCTCCTGCCCCCGCTCCCGTCCCCGGCGCCTTCGGCGCCCCTGCTCCCGTCCCCGGCGCCTTCGGTGCCACGGACGAGCGACACCGTCCCGTGCGCCCGGTGCACCGCCTGCCGCACGAGCGCGAGCCCGAGCCCCCGCCCAGGCCCCCGCGTCGACCAGCCGCGCCGGAACACCACGTCGACGTCGCCGGGGGCGACCCCGGTGCCCGTGTCCCGTACGGTCAGGAGCAGTTGACCGTCGTCGACCAGCGCGGTGACGAACACCCGCGCCCCGTCCCGCCCGGCCCCACCGTCCCGCACCGCGTCCATCGCGTTGTCGATCAGGTTCCCCAGGATCGTCACCAGGTCGCGCGCGGGCAGTGTGGACGGCAGGACACCGTCGTCGATACGGCTGTCGTCGGTGAGGACCAGCTCGATGCCGCGCTCGTTGGCCTGGGCCGCCTTCCCCAGCAGCAGCGCGGCGAGCACGGGTTCGCCGACCGCGCCCACCACCCGGTCCGTCAGGGCCTGGGCCAGCTCCAGTTCGGCGGTGGCGAACTCAACGGCCTGCTGCACCCGGTCCAGTTCGATCAGCGAGACCACGGTGTGGAGCCGGTTCGCCGCCTCGTGCGCCTGTGAGCGCAGGGCCTGGGTGAAGCCGCGTTCCGAGTCCAACTCGCCCGACAGCGCCTGGAGTTCGGTGTGGTCGCGGAGGGTGATGACCGTACCGCGCCGCTCGCCGCCCACCACGGGCCGGGTGTTGACCACCACGATCCGGTCGTCCGTCATGTGTACCTCGTCCACGCGCGGCTCGGAGGCGAGCAGCGCGCCGGTGAGGGGGGAGGGCAGGCCGAGTTCGGCGACGGAGCGGCCCACCGCACTGTCGTCGAGGTCGAGCAGTTCGCGGCCGCCGTCGTTGATGAGCGCGATCCTGCGCGCGCCGTCGAGCATCAGCAGTCCTTCGCGCACGGCGTGCAGCGCGGCCTGGTGGTAGTCGTGCATCCGGCTCAGCTCGGCGGCGTTCATGCCGTGGGTGTGCCTGCGCAGCCGGGCGTTGATGACATACGTACCGAGCCCGCCGAGCAGCAGCGCGGCGCCCGCCGCGAGGGTAAGCAGCTTGAGCTGGTGTGCCACCTGCGTGGAGATGCGGTCCACGGTGATGCCGACGCTGACCAGACCGGTGATCCGGCCGCCGTCCCTGACCGGGGTGACGACGCGGATGGAGGGCCCGAGGGTCCCGGTGTACGTCTCGGTGAAGGTCCGGCCGCGCAGCGCCGGCGCCGTACGGCCGATGAACGGCATGCCGATCTGCCGGGGGTCGGGGTGCGTCCAGCGGATCCGCTGCGGATTCATGATGGTGACGAAGTCGACCCCGGTGTCGAGCCGTACCCGCTCCGCGTACGGCTGAAGCAGGGCGCTCGGGTCAGAGGTACGGATGGCGTCCCGTACGGACGGCGAGTCGGCCACGGCACGCCCGGCGGCCTGAACCTGCCGCGCGGCGGTCTCGTTCGCCTGGTCGCGGTCGCTGAGGTACGCGAAGACAGCGCAGCCCGCCACTATGGCCGCGACCAGCACGGCCTGCATCGCGAAGAGCTGGCCTGCGAGGCTGCGCGGGCGGCGGGGGAGATACATGGCCCAAGTCTGCCTGGCCGAATTCGTATGAACGAAATGCACGTAAGGGTGACCGGGGTCACATCGTGGTGGATAGTCGCCGGGACCCCTTGTGAGAGGGACCCCCTCGGGAGAGGGACGGTGCGGGACCGGGCATGTCAGGGCATCGCACGGCACCGCAGGAACGAGTCAAGGAGGACCCGTGGCCGCAGCACGGCGGGACCGTACGCATTTTCTGTACATCGCGGTGGTCGTTGCCGTCGCGCTCGGCATCCTGGTCGGTTTCACCGCGCCGGGCGTGGCCGTGCAGCTCAAACCGATCGGCACCGGTTTCGTCAGCCTGATCACGATGATGATCTCGCCGGTCATCTTCTGCACGATCGTGCTGGGCGTCGGTTCCGTCAGGAAGGCCGCGAAGGTCGGCGCCGTCGGCGGGCTCGCCCTCGGCTACTTCCTGGTGATGTCGACGGTCGCACTGGCCATCGGGCTGGTCGTCGGGAACGTACTGCACCCGGGCTCCGGACTGCACCTGACCGAGTCCGTACGCCACGCGGGCGCCGCACAGGCGGAGGGTACGTCCAGCTCCACCACGGACTTCCTGCTCGGCATCATCCCGAAGAGCATGTTCTCGGCCTTCACCGAGGGCTCGGTGCTCCAGACGCTGCTGATCGCGCTGCTGGCCGGCTTCGCCATCCAGGCGATGGGCCGCACGGGCGAGCCGCTGCTGCGGGGCGTGGAACACATCCAGCGCCTTGTCTTCCGCATCCTCGCGATGGTCATGTGGGCCGCGCCGATCGGCGCCTTCGGCGCGATCGCCGGTGTGGTCGGCGAGACGGGCGTCGACGCCCTGAAGGCGCTCGCCGTGATCATGATCGGCTTCTATGTCACGTGTGCGATCTTCGTGTTCATCATCCTCGGCGGACTGCTGAAGATGATCACGGGCGTCAACATCTTCTCGTTGCTGAAGTATCTGGCGCGCGAGTTCCTGCTGATCCTCTCCACGTCGTCGTCGGAGTCGGCCCTGCCGAGGCTGATCGCGAAGATGGAGCACCTCGGCGTGAGCCGGCCGGTCGTCGGCATCGTCGTGCCGACCGGCTACTCCTTCAACCTCGACGGCACAGCGATCTACCTGACGATGGCGTCGCTGTTCATCGCGGACGGGATGGACCGGCCGCTCGCGATCGGCGAGCAGATCTCGCTGCTCCTCTTCATGATCATCGCGTCCAAGGGGGCGGCGGGCGTCACGGGCGCCGGACTCGCGACGCTGGCCGGCGGACTCCAGTCGCACCGCCCCGAACTGGTCGACGGCGTCGGCCTGATCGTCGGCATCGACCGCTTCATGAGCGAGGCGCGGGCCCTGACCAACTTCGCGGGCAACGCGGTCGCCACGATGCTCGTCGGCACCTGGACGAAGGAGATCGACAGGGGGCGCGTGGACCGCGTACTCGCCGGTGATCTCCCCTTCGACGAGCGGACGTTGCTGGACGAGGGCCACGGCGGCACCCCCACCAAGGACCGGCCCGAGGGCCGGGGAACCGAGCAGGACCAGGACGTGCCGGAGCAGCGCGACGGCGACAAGACCCAGGCCGGGGTGTAGCCCCCCCCCACATCTCGGCCTTGAGGAAGACCGGCCCGTACGGAGACGACCTCCCGTACGGGCCGGTCCGCTGCCGGTACGGGAGGATGAGGCGGCCTGGGGTGGACGGC
>NZ_JTHL01000001.1:6633542-6635646 GCF_000818195.1 Streptomyces sp. 150FB
ACCGGCCCGTACGGAGACGACCTCCCGTACGGGCCGGTCCGCTGCCGGTACGGGAGGATGAGGCGGCCTGGGGTGGACGGCTACCCCGAAGTGGCCGACGCGACAAGGCCGTTCGCGCTCGGTGAGAGCTGGTACGTCCTGGACGACTCGCCGCTCGGCATGCTGATACGGACGCCGGAGGCCGAGGCGCTCACTGCCTCCCGGAGCCGTACCGAATCGAGCCCCCGGAGGGGCGGTCGAGGAGTTGCGGCGGGAACAGGCGGAGGCGAACAGACGCCCGGCGTCCGTGTACGTCCGGGCGGCGCCGCGGCCGGGGCGGCTTCCGCCGGTCCGTGTGACGACCCGCGCGGGGACGGTCGTCATGCGTGTCGGGTACCGCCCCGCGAGCGGAACGTGACGGACGGGATCGGCGATACTCAGGGCATGGCTGATCAGGGCGCGGACGACGGATACCTGCTCGACAACCAGCAGGCCGAGGCCGGTGTCCGCTTCGGCGCGCTGGCTGAGCTGTTCGATCCGGTGACCTTCCGGCATGTCGACCAGCTCGGCATCACCGAAGGCATGCGGTGCTGGGAGATCGGCGCCGGCGGCCCCACCGTACCCATGGGCCTGGCCGCACGCGTCGGCCCGGGCGGCGCCGTGGTGGCGACGGACATCGACACCTCGTGGACCGACTCCGCCCGCGGCACCGAGGCCGGCGGGGTGATCGAGGTGCTGCGACACGACGTGGCGGCCGACCCGCCGCCGCCCGGCGGATTCGATCTGGTGCACGCCCGCCTTGTCCTGGTCCACGTCACCGACCGGGCCGAAGCCCTGCGCCGGATGGTGCGGGCGCTGCGCCCCGGCGGCGCCCTGCTGATCGAGGACGCAGACCCCGGACTGCAACCGCTCCTGTGCCCCGACGAGTCGGGCCCCGCACAGCGGCTCGCCAATCGGCTGCGGTCGGGCTTCCGCGAGCTGATGGCCGCGCGCGGCGCGGATCTGGCTTACGGGCGTACGCTGCCCCGGCTGCTCCGCGAAGCCGGCCTGGACGACGTACGGGCGGACGCCTACTTCCCCATCACCTCTCCGGCCTGCACTGTCCTGGAAGCCGCCACCGTGCGCCAGATCCGCTCCCGCCTGGTGGCGGCCGGACTCGCGACCGACCAGGAGATCGACCAGCACCTGGCGAACGTCGCTACGGGACGACTCGACCTGGCGACCGCCCCCATGATCTCCGCCTGGGGCCGTCGAGTGTGAGTCGCCCGTACCACCGACGTCGTGGTCACACCGGAAGCCGAGCCAAACGCTCGCGAGGGCGACGGAGTCCGAACAGGCCGGAATTTGTGGTCAGTTCACCAGGGCTCGACGGTGAGCCTCCCGGACAACGCGATCGGCACTCTCTTCGGGAGTGAGGGCCGCGGTGTCGAACCACCAGCCGACATCGCCGAGTTCGCGCCGCATGCCGACGTCGAGTTCCTCGTAGCCGTCGAAGTCGAACCGCTCCTGTGGATCACGGATGGTGTCGCGGTACCGGCACACATCGATGCCCGGGGCGAGAACGACGAACACAACCCGCCGATCGGGGAGGAGGGAGACGAAGGAATCCAGCCGCGCACGGTCGGGGACCACCCAGTCGATCACCGGCACGAAGCCGGCCTCGGAGAAGTTGTTCGCCAGCGAGCACAGATTGCGGTCGCACAGCTCCACTTGACGCGCCGCCTCGTCGGCAGGCTCGCCGAGCGCCCACACATGACCGCTGACAACCAGCCTGCTGATGAAGTCGCCGTCGAGGCGGGCCGAGCGCGTCAGGCGTTCGGCGACAAGCCTGGTCACGGTCGATTTCCCGGCCCCCGGCATCCCTGTCACGATCAGGCAGTCCGACGTCTCAGCAGTGATCACGCCCGCGATTGTGTCAGTGCGTCCGACGGCAGTCGTGGCGGGCTGCGCGAACTGACTTCATTTGCGCGGTACCTGACGGAAACAAACCAGTTCATATTCTTTTCCGGTACGGGACATTCCACTCCTACCTCAGGAGTACACCAGCATGCCCTCTGCCTCTCGCGCCCCAGAAACCACACAAGGCCCCAGCCGCCGCAGCATCCTCGGCGGCGCCGCGGCAGTG
>NZ_JTHL01000001.1:6635942-6647574 GCF_000818195.1 Streptomyces sp. 150FB
TGTCTCCGCGATACGCAAGAGATCCAGACTCGTCGACTACGAGGTCGTGGAGCTGGCCGCGCTGCTGCGGGCCGGCCGGACCACCTCGGTCGCGGTCACCAAGGCGTACCTCGACCGTATCGACCGTTTCAACGGCCCGTTCGAGACGTACGGCGACAACGGCCTGTACAACGCGTTCGTACGACTCGACCGGGACGGCGCGCTCGCGGCGGCCAAGGCCGCGGACGCGCGGTTCGCGAAGGCGCACAGCAAGAAGGACAAGGACGCGCTGCCGCCGCTCCTCGGCATACCCATGGGCATCAAGGACTCCGTTGCCGTCAAGGGCCTCGACGCCAAGGACGGCAGCCACGCCTTCGACGGCAACACGGCGCTGCGCGACGCCACCGTGGTGGCGCGGCTGCGGGCGGCGGGGGCGGTGATCCTCGGGCACACCGTGTGCTCGGCGTTCTCCGGCTCCATCACCGGCACGTTCGCCGGCAACGCGTGGGGACTCCCGTACGTGCCCGGCGGCTCCAGCCAGGGCAGCGGGGTCGCGGCGGTCGCGCGGCTCGCCGCGGCCTGCATCGGCGAGGAGACCGGCGGCTCGATCATGATGCCGTCGGCGGCGAACGGCGCCAGCGGCATCAAGCCCTCGCTCGGCACGTCGTCCGTCGCCGGCCTGATGCCACTGTCGCCCGGCTACGACGTCCTCGGCCCGATCGCCCGCTCGATGCGGGACGCTTCGCTGATCCTCTCCGTCATCCACGGCCCCGACCCGGCGAACGACCCGCTGACGCTGTCGGCGCCCGACCCGTTCCCCGCGCTGCCGCTGACACCGCGCCGGGGCAAGCGACCGCTGGCCGGGATCACCGTCGGCATCCCGCAGACGGACTGGATGCGTACGTCCGAGGGCATCCAGGTGGGCACGCCGCCGCAGCAGACGTACGACACCGACCACCGGGCCGCGTTCGAGAGGCTCCGGCGGCAACTGACCGCGCTCGGCGCGAAAGTGGTGGAGTTCGAGGGCCTGGACGTCACGAAGCCCGAGAACGACCCGTACTTCAACAGCACCGACGTCCTCGCGACGGTCGACGGCTCGGCGATCTCGCCCTCCTCGGCGGTCCTCAGCCCCAACCGCTACGAGATCAACTACTGGCAGGCGGTGGGTGAGTTCGCCGCGAGCAGGCCCGCCGACCAGGCGGCGGCGCTGCTCGCCCAGTACGGGCGCAAGGGCCCGAACGACACGAGTACGTCCTTCGAGTCGGCGGCCCGCCTCGGCGGCGGCGTCCCCGCGTCCGCCCGCACCGAGGGCGAACACCGCAGGCGGACCCTCCAGGCCAACTACCAGGCGGCGCTGGACGCGGCGGGCGTCGACTTCATGCTCGTGATGAGCCTCGGCGCACAGATAGGCCCCCGCCAGGGCGGCGGCTTCCCTGTCTACCGCGCCTACTACCAGTTGCCCAACGCGCTGGCCTGGCCCATGGTGTCCTTCCCCGTCGGCTACGACTCGACGGACGCGGGCCTGCCGATCACGGCCCAGTTCTGGGGCCCGCGCTTCAGCGAGCCCGAGATCGTCCAGGCGGCCATCGACTACCAGGACCACTACCCCGAGTACCACAACGCGGCCCCGCCCGACCCGAAGCCGGGCACCGCCACGACGAAGCCGCACACCCTGATCGTCAAGAAGGACGCGACACCGCCGGAACTCTCCAACGACCCGCTGGTGGCTGAGGAGGCCCTCCGATGACACCGCCGACGACGCCGACACCGCCGACGTTCCTCACGGTCCCCTGGACCCCGGTCATCAACGCGGGCCTGCCACCCCAGCACCCGGCGGACGGTACCGACCCCATTGCCACGGTCGGCTGGCTTCCGAAACTGGGCACCGAGTACTACCCGTACGAGACCGGCTCGGAGTCCTTGAAGCCCCCGGCCCGCTGACGGTCCCGTGTGGTCGTCCGTCTCCGTACACCCTGGCCCTCTATGTGATGTGACGGCACGTCATGTCGAGTCATATAGAGGGCAGGCGTACGGCCGTCATAACCCCGCGAGCTAGCGCCGGTCGCCCTTCGGGGGGAGGACGTTCTCCTTGAAGGCGCCCACCACGTTTCCCGGCGGGGCGAAGTCCACAACGACATAACTCTCGCGCCACCGGTCGCCCTTGCCGGAAACACGGGCGGCGCCGATCCTTGTGCTGCCCTTCCAGACGAGCTGGGTGAAGTGGCCGGTGTCACGGCTGAATTGAGCGGCGTCGAAGTCGTACTTCGCGCTCTCGTCGTACCACTCCTTCACCGCCACCGACCCCGCGAGCCGGTTCTTGCGGGCTGAGCTGTACCAGAAGAGGTTCTCGCCGTACTTGTGATCGAGGCCTTTGTGGGCCTCGGCAAGTGCCTCGTACGAGGACACCGTCCGCGCCCGGGACTTGGCGTACCGCGTCACCCGCTTGTCCAGCTTCACGGGCGGGACGCCGTGCAGGGAACGGTAGTTGTTCACCGACGCCAGCAGCTCCCGCAGGAATCCGCGGTCGGTGGTGTCGCTCAACGGCTCAAGCGCCGCTCGCTGCGCGGGCGTTCGCGCCGGTGCCTGGGCCGGTGCGTGGGCCGATGCCGGGGCCGGTGCCTGAGCTGCTGCCTGCGTGGCTGTTGGGGCGCCGGTCGCCGCAGCGACGCAGGCCAGTACCCCAGCCGCCAGCAGGACACCGTTCTTCCTGAGCTTCAACACCATCGCACCTTCGGTCCGGGTTCCGGGTGGCCGGGCCACCCCGTCGCGACAGAGGTACCCACCGGGTAGCGTGCGGCATTCATGCGATGCGTCCCCAATTTCGCCTGATTACACGGCAGTTCGCCGTTTAGGCACGAGACTGACCAATTGTGACCGAGGCTGTCGCCGGAGTCCGACGGCTTGATCGCTCGGCCGCTCGGCAGCGCGGCCGCTCCGCCGTTCGGCAGCGCGGGTCACCGATACGTAGGGGTCTCTTCCGGGTTGACCTTCACATTGATGTGATGCTTTTAGCCTCTCCATTGTGACTGATCGGGTGATCCGGCAATCCGTTGATCGGACGGTCGGACAGTCCGACGACGGCGAAAGCCGGCAAAGGTTCAAGAGCCGAGGCAAGAGTCGAGGCAAGAGTCGAGGAGAGACAGATGTCTGGTGTCGTGGTCATCGGTGCGGGCCCCGGGATCGGCCGGGCGGTAGCCCGTCGGTTCGCCCGGGAGAACATGCCCGTCGCCCTCGTCGCGCGCAGCGAGGCGACGCTCGAAGCCGCCGCGGCGAGCCTGGCGGACACCGGTGTCCGCGTCCTCACGCTGACGGCCGACAGCCGCGACGAGGCCGGCCTGCGTAAGGCACTTGACGACGCCCAGCGCGAACTCGGTTCGCCGGAGGCCGTGGTGTACAACGCGGCTGTCGTGCGGCCGGACGCCTTGGGGGAGTTGTCGCTCACGGCTCATCTCGACATCTGGGCGGTCAATGTCCTCGGCGCGCTCTCGGCGGCGGCGTATGTGGCGCCGGGGATGGGGAAACGCGGCGGCGGCTCGTTCATCGTCACCGGCGGGATGCCCGAGCCGAAGAAGGAGTACGTCAGCCTCTCGCTCGGCAAGGCCGGGGTGCGGACGCTGGTGACACTGCTGGACCAGGAGTACGGGCCGCTCGGCGTGCACGCGGCCAGCGTCACGGTGAACGGCCACGTCGCGCCGGGCACGGCCTTCGACCCGGACGACATAGCCGAGCACTACTGGCGGCTGCACACGCAACCGCGCCACGCGTGGGAGCAGGAGGCGGTGCACGGCGGCCGGTGAGTAGGCTCGTACGCGATCCGCCGGCGCCCGGTGGATCGCGTACCCGTACGACCGCTGAGGAAGATGTGCGTTGAACGCCCCTGCCCCGCGTGTGAGGTTGATCCAGTCGACCCTGAGGTGCCTGGAGGTGCTGGACGCGCTCGCCGCCGTCGAGGAGCCGGTGTCCGTGTCCGAGCTGGCGCGCAGGCTCGGCGGGCAGCGGGGCACGGTCTACCAGCAGCTCCAGACGCTCGTCCACGCCGGCTGGGCGCGGCAGACGCCGGAAGCGAAGTACTACCTGTCCTTGCGTGCGCTGCGGGTCGGCAAGGCGGCGCTCGACCAGGCGGGCCTGGCGGAGCGGTTGCTGCCCGCGCTGCGGGAGTTGGCGGCGGCGACGGGCGAGGCGGCGGCGCTGGCGGTGCTGGAGGGGCACGAAGTCCTGATCATCCAGCGGGTGGAGTCCGACGCGTTGGTACGGGCCGACATCCGCGTCGGCAGCCGTATGCCGCTGACGTCGGCGTCGGGTCTTGTCCTGCTGGCGTACGCGGAGGAGGACCGGCTGTCGCGGCTGCGCGCCACGGGCGTCGCGACACCGGACCGAGCGGTCCTCGACGGGATCCGGCGCCGGGGCTACGCGGCGCAGCGGGACACGTACCGGCCGGGACTCTCGTCGGTCGCCGTGCCGGTCTCGCTGGGGCCGGACGAGGAGTACTTGGCGCTGTCGATGGCGGCGCCGACGGACCGTTTCGACGAGGATCGGTCGGTGGCCCTGATGCTGAGGGTGCGGGAAGACTTCTACGGGGGGTGAGACGGCGAGCGGGCGGAGGGCATACGGCGCGCGTTGGACAGCGGACCGGCCTGCGTGTTTGCATCTGACCAACGAGAAGCCGTAGGAGGGGGAAGCTGTGCAGCAGCATTACGTCCGGCCCGAGGGCATGCCGCCGGTCCACGGCTACAGCCACGCGGTCGCCTTCAGCGGCCGGATACTCGCGGTCTCCGGTCAGGTACCGCTGGACGCGGACGGCAGGCTCGTCGGCCCTGACGACCCGCGCGCGCAGACCAGGCAGGTCTTCGAGAACATCAGGCGGGCGCTCGGCGCGGCAGGCGCCGGCATGGAGCACGTGGTCAAGCTGACGGTGTACCTCACGGATCTCCAGGACCTGGAGGCTTTCCGGGAGGCGAGGGACGAGTACATCTCGGCGACGGCACCGCCGGCCAGCTCACTGATCCAGGTCGCAGGCCTGGTGAACCCGGCGTTCCGCGTCGAGATCGACGTACTGGCGGCACTGCCCGCGTCGAACTGAACGTACCTGCCTACCTACCTACCTACCTGCCTACCTACCGGCC
Organism: Streptomyces sp. 150FB; assembly: GCF_000818195.1. Classification (GTDB taxonomy): domain Bacteria; phylum Actinomycetota; class Actinomycetes; order Streptomycetales; family Streptomycetaceae; genus Streptomyces. Next base: position 6,641,045 of record NZ_JTHL01000001.1, read on the forward strand.
CAGCTACGCACCGATCCGGCGCCGGATGTCTTCGCGGGTCGCCATGGCGCGGGGGTCGTCATAGCCGTCGAGCAGACGCAGTGCCTCGGCCCAGTGCGGCGCGGCCGCTCCGGCGTCCCCGGTTGCGGCGAGAGCCCGGCCGAGTCCGTCGAGGGCGAGGGCTTCGTTCCAGGCATCGCCGAGTTCGTGGTGGGTGGCGGCGGCCTGCCGATGGAAGTGCGCGGCTTCGGTGCCGCGCCCGAGCCCGTGATAGGTGTTGCCGGCCCCGTACCAGGCGAGCGCCTCCCGGCTGCGGTTGGCGAGGCGGCGGTGCAGGGCGGCGGAGCGCTGGTACGAGATGAGCGCGTCGGCGCTCCGCGCGTGGGTGTGCTGGGCGTCGGCCAGGGCGAGGAGCCAGTAGGCCTCCAACCGCTGGTCGCGCAAGGCCGAGGCGATGGCCAGGGCCTGCTGTGCCGAACGCAGAGCCTCATCCAACTCGCCCTGTTCTAGCTGGAGACAGCTCCCAAGGCGCAGCAAGTTGCCCACTCCTCGCTGGTTGTCGAGGGCGCGGTGTGCCTCAAGGGCTTCCCTGGCGACGGCCGATGCCTCGGGCAGCCGCCCGGCGTTGTAGTGCGCGGTCGCGAGGTTGGACAGGGCGGTGGCCGCCCAGTGGTCCGAACCCTCTTCCCGGAATCGGGCGATGGCCTGGGTGAAGTGGTCGGCTGCCTGGACCAGTTGCCTCCTTCGCAGATGGACAAGACCGATCAGGTTGAGCGAGTCCGCCTCGCCGAGCCGGTCGCCCGTACCGCGCCGGAGCTCCAACGCCCGCCGGTGGCACCGCAGACTCTCGGCGAAGTCGTTGATCCTGGCGTGGTCCATCCCGAGTGAGGTGAGTAACTGCGCTTCCCCGTCGGGAGCACCGGACCGGCGCGCCGCCTCCAGGGCGATCTCTCCTACGGCCATCCAGTCGGCGAGGGGTGCGGTGGAGGACCGGGCGTTCCAGAAGACGGCGGCCAACTGCCAGGCGAGCTGGTCGAGTCCGGCGGTGGCCGCGCTGCGGACTGCCTGGACGAGGTTCATGTGTTCGCGTTCCGACCAGTCCAGCGCCGCGTCGTAGTCCGCGAAGACCGTGGGACGTATGTCCAGGTCCGGCGCCGATCCGGTGAGAGGCAGATGGGCTTCGGCGGGGTTGAGCCGGCTCTGCGCGGCATCAGCGGTGTGCAGATACCAGGTCAGCACACGACGCAGTGCGCCATCGCGCAGATGCGGTGGTTCTTCGTGGTGTGCCTGATCGGTGGCGTAGGCGCGGAGGAGATCGTGGAATTCGTAACGGTCGTGCCCTGTCTGTTCCAGGAGGTGGGCGCCGACCAGGGAGTCGAGGAGCTGCCGGGTCCGGGGGACGGCGAGTGCGGCGAGCGCCGCGGCGGCCTGGAGGCCGAATTCGGGTCCGGGGTGGAGGCCGAGCAGACGGAAGAGCCGGGCGGCCTGTTCGGGGAGGGCGCGGTAGGACCAGGCGAATACGGTACGAACGGCTTCGGCGTCGCCGTCGTCGCCGGTGCTCAGGGCGTCCCAGAGCGCGGATTCGTCTCGGAGATCGGCGATGAGGTCGTCGAGACGCATGTGCGGGTGGCTGGCGGCGCGTTCGGCCGCGATTCGCAGGGCCAGCGGCAGCCGTGCGCACAGGCCTGCCAGCTCCGCGAGCAGGTCCGGATCGTCCTCCGGCCGGTATCCGGCGGTGACGGCGCGGAGCAGCGCGACGGCTTCCGCCTGGGGAAGCGTGCCCAGGGTCAGACGCCGCGCGCCGTCGCGTACGGCGAGGCCGGAGAGCCGGCTGCGGCTGGTGACGACGGTCAGCGACCCCGCGCCGCCGGGCAGCAGCGGACGGACCTGGCCCACCGAAGCGGCGTTGTCCAGGACGACGAGCAGCCGCCGGTCGGCCAGCAGCGAGCGGTACAGCGCGGCCGCCGAGTCGAGGTCTTGCGGCACGGAATCGGGCCGCACGCCGAGCGCGGTCAGGAAACCGTGCAGCGCGGCCCCCGCGGTGACCGGCTCTCCCGGGTCGTAGCCGCGCAGATTGACGTAAAGCTGCCCGTCGGGGAACCGGTCCCGTACCTGATGCGCCCACCGCAGAGCGAGCGATGTCTTTCCCGCTCCGGCGGTCCCGGCTATCACGCATACGGAGATGACAAGCGCGTCGCCGTGGTCGTCGGCCAGAACCGCGTTCAACTCGCCGAGTTCATGGCTGCGGTTGACGAACCCGTGCACATCGGCCGGTAACTGCCGCGGGGTCGGACCGCCGGGACCGCTCCCGCTGTCAACGCCGGGGCCATGAAAGTGAATTCCGCCGCTGACGTTTCCGGCCTGTACGACATCGCGGGACGAGGCGGTTCCGGACAGTTCATTGCTGGAACTGCTGGAACTGCTGGAACTGCGTGAATTCCCGGAATTCCCGGGGCGTCGCTGGTCGTCGTCGTGATTCTTGATGGTCTACTCCGGCTGAATTTTCGGTGCGGGAAGGTGCGCCACTTCACGGTCGAAGAACGATTCCATTTCTTCGCCGGCCTCATAGAGCGCTTTGACGTAACTCTCCCAACGCGCCACGAGATCAGGATCCGTGAAGCGGACAGCGCCCTCGGACGCCCCCTCCTCGGTGTAGAGGACGTTGTAGAGAGTCCCGCCGTCGAGAATGACCACTTCCGGGAGGAGACCCGAATGCTCGGCGTCGGCCACCACTCCCGCGTCCACGACCCGGACGCGCTGGCCGTACAGGGCGCGCTGCAGCAACGAGTGCAGCTCCCACTGGACGTACGGCGTCAGCGGCTGCTCGACCACGCGCACACGGTGAAAGACGTACCCCCGTCGCTCGTCCTCGCGGGCTTCTTCGAGCAAGGCGTCACGCCGTTCCTCGATGCGCCGGAGCGCCTCGTCCCACGCGCCCTCCCGCAGCGCGTCCCGGCTGGCGCTGCCCTGCTCCTCGAAGTGCTGTCGCCTCTCCAGCTTCCAGGCGGAGCCGTTACGGATCTCCGCGTCGCGCTGCCAGAATTCGCGCTTGTAGTCCGCGCGGGAAAGCCTCTCACCGAGCGCGGGTGGGAGGGCAGGGGCGAAGAGTTCAGACATCCGTGATGTCCGGCTTCGCCGCGCCGAGCATGTTCCCGGGAATGACGACCAGCCGCTCGTCGGAGGCAAGCGACACGCCTTCCGGCATCCGGGTCGCGTAGCTGGCGGTGAGGTCTCGGCCGATTACGGCGATGTCGCCGTTGTCGAGCTGCCAGATGTCCGGACAATCGTCCTTGCCGTCGGAATTCCCTAACTCCGCCGCCGACTTTCCGAGCCGCCGTTCGAATAACGCGGACGGGTCCGCCTCCCAGGCGCGTGTCATGTCTGCCTCCAATTGGCTCGGTGAGGACACAACTGATACGCATTGTATGCGTGTTGATTACTCTGAGCAATGAATAGTGGGGGTAGGTTCCCGCCAATGCCCCCGCTCCGCCGCTGAGTCCGGTTTGCGGGGGGTTTGGTACCTCTTTGCGGTGAAGGGGGGATGGTGATGGTTGGTGCGTCGCCGTGCGGCGCACATCCTCCCCTGTGGCGGAGAGGTGAGGAACGCCGTGCACGGGGCACTCGCTCCTTGACCGGCCTGAAGATCTCGGCACTCGGACATCGGACATCGGGAGACCCCATGCTGTTGGTCGGCTCATCCACACTCGACTACCTGGACCTCGCTGACGACCCGAGCGGCCGACGCGGTGCCACCTCGGCGGCCGCGAAGTCCGTACGCAAGGAGCGCGCCGTGACCGTCCCGGTGCCCTCGCAGGCGGGGCCGGCGTCGGCGTCCGCGCCGGTCGATCTCGCGCGCCACCCGTAAAGGGAAGGCGCGGGGGCGCGCGGTCGTATCACCGGTCCGGTGAAGGGGAACTGACTCGGAACGGCGATGCCGGTGATCCCGTCGTGCACGTGGCCCTCGGTGTCGGCGCCCTGACGTATTCCGTTCCGACCGCCACGCAATTGGGGGAGTCGGTCCGCCCGGCGGCGCGCGGGTCGGACCTGTCGCGCCCTCGGCTTCGCCGAGGGCGAGCGTCGAGTGCAGCTCTACGGCGGACCGCGGTGACGGTCTGACGATGTCCGTGCGGGAACGGGCAGAAAAAATCCCCGGTCCGAATTGACGGCCGGGGTGTTCCTCTGCGTATATTGATTGTTTCCGCGCCTCGGCATAATCAAGGCATGGAGAACGTCACTGGAATCAGCGTATCGGACAGGGGTAGAATTGTCAACCGAGGAATTGCAGAATGAACAGCAATTCATCTCCCACCTCTATGAGCGTCTCGATACCCTCAGGGAGCAGGCCGAGGCCGCCATGGAGGCGTCGATCGGGCAGGTCAGTACTGGTCGGCAGGCTCGGGTGGAGCGCGACATCAGCGTGGTCGAGCAGTCGGGGCGGATGTCGGCGCTCAATTCCGTGGAATCCGGGCTCTGTTTCGGCCGGATCGATCTCGCCGACGGCGACAGCCACCACATCGGGCGCATCGGAATGCGCCAGGACGACTCCGAACGTACCCCTCTGCTGATCGACTGGCGTGCCCCCGTGGCCCGGCCTTTCTATCTCGCCACCGGTTATTCGACGATGGGGCTGCGCCGGCGACGGCACATCACCACCGATTCGCGCCGCGTCACCGCGCTGCACGACGAGATCATGGATCTCACCGACACCACCCGCACCGGGTACGAGGACCCCGACGGTGACGCCGTCCTGCTCTCCGCGCTCAACTCCGTGCGTACGGGGCGGATGAGCGACATCGTCCAGACCATCCAGGCCGAGCAGGACCGCGTCATCCGCGCCCCGCACCGCGGTGTGCTGGTGGTCGAAGGCGGACCCGGCACCGGGAAGACCGCCGTCGCGCTGCACCGGGCCGCGTATCTGCTCTACGCCTTCCGCGAGCAGCTCGCCCGCCGAGCCGTGCTGATCGTCGGGCCCAACCCCGCCTTCCTCGGGTACATCGGCGAAGTGCTGCCCTCGCTCGGCGAGACCGGGGTGCTGCTGTCGACCACCGCCGAGCTGTTCCCCGGTGTCGTGGCCACCGGTACGGACACCCCGAGGGCCGCCGAGGTCAAGGGGCGCATCAGCATGGCGCGGGTGCTCGCCGAGGAGCTGGCCGACCGGCAGACGCTGCCGCACCCCGGGCGGCCCGTCGAGATCCCGCACGAGGACCACGGCACGCTCCTGCTGGACCGCGAGACGGCGTACGAGGCGAGGCGCCGCGCCCGTGAGTCCGGGCTGCCGCACAATCTGGCCCGCCCCGAGTTCGCCTTCCGGATCATCGACGCCCTGACCGCGCAGCTCACCGACCGGCTCGGCGCCGACCCGCTCGGTGGCCCCAACCTCCTCGACCCCACCGACGCCGCCCAGCTCGGCAAGGAGGTCGCCACCAGTCCCGACGTACAGGCCGCGATCGACGCGCTCTGGCCGACACTGAGCCCGCAGCAGTTCGTGTCCGACTTCCTGGCCGACCCGCGCAGGCTCGGCGACCGGGACGCCGCCGCCGTACGCCGGCCCGGACCGCGCACCGGCGCCGACGCGCCGGTCGAGTGGACGCCCGCCGATGTGCCGCTGCTGGACGAGGCCGCCGAGCTGCTCGGTGAGGACGACACCGGGGAACGCGCGGCCCGCGCCCGGGTCAAGCAGGAGCAGATCGCTTACGCACAGGGGGTGTTGGAGCTGTCGTACGGCTCGCGCACCCTGGAGTTCGAGGACGACGAGTCCGAGGTGCTGGCCGCGCACGACATCATCGACGCCGAGCGGTTCTCCGAGCGCCAGGAGGAGACCGACACCCGTACCGCCGCCGAGCGCGCCGCCGCCGACCGTACCTGGGCCTTCGGCCATATCGTCGTCGACGAGGCGCAGGAACTGTCCGCCATGGCCTGGCGGTTGCTGATGCGCCGCTGCCCCAGCCGTTCCATGACACTCGTCGGGGACCCGGCCCAGACCGGCGACGCCGCGGGCTGCGACTCCTGGCAGCAGATCCTCGAACCGTACGTGGGCAAGCGCTGGAAGCTGTCCAGGCTCGGCGTCAACTACCGTACGCCCGCCGAGATCATGGCGGTCGCCACCGAGGTGCGGCGCATGACGGACCCGGACTTCGAGCCGCCCAGCTCCGTGCGCTCGACCGGTACCGGACCGGTCGTACGGTCCGTGAAGCGGGACGAACTCGCGGCCGCCACCGCCGAGTTGGCCAAGGAGTACGCGGGCGAAGGCCGGGTCGCCGTCATCGCACCGCCCGGGCTGCTGTCCGTGCTCGCTGCCGAACTGCCCGACGCCTCGTGGAGCGTGACACCGGACCTGACCCGGCCGGTGGTGCTGCTCACGGCGCGGGCGGCGAAGGGGCTCGAGTTCGACACGGTCGTCGTCGTGGACCCCGAAGCCATCATGGACGCCTCGTCGCGCGGCACGAACGATCTCTATGTGGCGCTGACCCGTCCGACGCAGCGGCTCGGGATCGTACGCGACGCGGGCACCCCGTCCCGGATCGCCTCGACGGAGCCGCAGCGCCAGCCCG
>NZ_JTHL01000001.1:6648210-6652544 GCF_000818195.1 Streptomyces sp. 150FB
CCCCAGCGCGCGCCCCAGCGCGCGGTCCCCGCCCCCGCCGCGCCCCGCCGCGCCCGCTTTTGCCTCAGTCATGGCCCAATGAATATGAACCTTCTACGATGGTTTCATGAACGCTCGCCCCTACCGCTCCTCCGTCCGTGAACAGGCGGCCGCGCTGACCCGTACGACCGTCCTCGACGCGGCCGAGAACCTGTTCGCGGAGCACGGCTACGCGCGGATCACCGTCGCCCGCGTGGCCGAGGTGGCGGACGTGGCGGCCAACACGGTCTACGCGGTCTTCGGCAGCAAGCCCGCCCTGGTCGCCGCGTTGATGGAGCGCGGCGCCGCCGAGCCGGCCGTCGCCCGGACCCTGCTCGCGATGAACGAGGTGACCGACCCCGCCGAGATCGTCCGGCTCGCCGCTGCGGGTACGGGGGAGACCGTGCGCCGTCACGTACGCGCCATGGGCGTGCTGTACGACAACGAGACCGCCGACCCGGTGATCGCCGACGCCGCCCGTCGCGCCGACACCTTGCAGCGGGACCGGCTCGGCCAGGTCGCGGGACGGCTGCTCCAGCTCGGCGCGCTCAGGGACGGCATCGGCCTGACGGAGGCCACGGACGTCCTCTGGTACTACCTGAGCCAGTTCTCCTGGCGGCGGCTGCGGCGCATGGGCTGGGAGTGGAAGCGGTGCGAGGACTGGCTCGCCGACCAGGTGGTCATGACCCTGCTCGCGCCGGGGCCGGGCGGCACGTCCGGCGGCACATCCGGCACATCCGGCACATCGGGCGACACGCCGGGCGGCCGAAACTGAGCGGAGGGTATTCAGTGGAGTACTACCATAGTCAATATGCGCATACTCTTCTCCAGCACGCCGGCCCACGGACACCTGCTGCCGCAGCTCCCGCTGGCCCGCGCCTTCCGTGAGCGCGGCGACGAGGTGGCCGTACTGACCGCCGCCGGGCTCGCTCCCGTCCTCGCCCCCGAAGGCATCGAACTGCTCCCCGCCGGACCGATGCCCGACGTCCTGCTGGCCGAGGTCGCGAACCGCACCGGTGTGGACGTCGCCGGCGACCCGACCCCGGAGGGCGTCGCCGAGTTCTTCGCCGGTGTACGTATCGACCTCGGCGGGGACGAGGCGCTGGCCGCCGCCAAGGGCTGGGCGCCCGACCTGATCGTCAGTGAGGTGTGCGACTACATCGGACCGCTGGTCGCCGCCGACCTCGACGTCCCGCTGGCGACCCTCGCCTACGGACCCGCCCTGCCGCCCGAGTTCGCCGACGGCCTCGCGGCGACGGCGGCGAGCCGCTACGCGTCGCGCGGCCTCACCCCGCGCCCCGCCTCCTGGTATCTGGACACCTGCCCGGACGGCATGCAGTGGGACAACTGGCAGGCCCCCGAAGGGCGGCTGCCGATGCGCTCCGAGCCGCACCGCGGCGCACCCACCACCCCGGCGAACACCGGCAACGGGGAAGCCGGAGAAGCCGGAGGAGCCGGGAAAGCAGGAGCAGCCGCGCGTACCGGCGTACCGCAGGTGCTCGTCACCTTCGGTACGGTCTTCTCGGCGCCCGAGGTGCTCAACCCCGTCCTGCGTGAACTCGCCGCCGCCGGTTACGACTTGCGGGTCACCCTCGGACTCACCGCCTCGGCCTCGGACTTCGACGTCGACAGCGAGCACGTGACCTTCCTCGGTTTCACCCCGCTCGACGAACTGCTGCGCGACATCGACCTGGTGGTCGCGCACGGCGGTGCCGGCACCACGTTCGGCACGCTCGCCGCCGGCATCCCGATGGTGATAGCGCCGCAGGGCGCCGACCAGTTCATGCAGGCCGACCGGGTGTCGGCGGCCGGCGCCGGCCTCGCGCTCGTGTCGGGCACCCCCACCCCGGAGGGTGTGGCCAAGTCCGCCGCCGCGGTGCTGGCCGACCCGTCCTTCGCCGCCGGGGCCCGCGTGATCGCCGCCCAGATCGCCGCGATGCCCGCGCCCGCCGAGGTCGCCGAGCAGCTCGCCACAGCCCTGGCCGCGTCCTGAACGGCCAGGGAGGGAAGGCGAAGTGGCGGCTGCGCACCCTGCTCCGGCGGCGCGACGGCCGCAGGCGGCCGGGAGGCTACCACCGGAGCGTGACGTGGTCCGTCACCTGGAGTGTCGGGGGCGTCAGACCGGCCGCAGCCAGATCGTGGCCAGTGGAGGCAGTGTCAACCGAATGCTCGCAGCCCGCCCGTGGGAGGCGACCGGCTCGGCCTTCAGATGGTCGGCGTTGAGTACGCCGCTGCCGCCGTACCGCAGGGCGTCCGTGTTGAGCACCTCGGTCCAGGCGCCGTACGCGTCGGGCACGCCGAGCCGGTAGTCGTGGCGCACCACCGGGGAGAAGTGCGAGACCGCGAGCAGGGGTGAGCCGGCGGCGTCGTGGCGCAGGAAGGCGAAGACGTTGTCCTCGCCCGCGTCGCCGTCCACCCACGAGAATCCCTCGGGCACGGTGTCCCGCTCCCAGAGCGAAGGGGTGGCGGCGTACACCGTGTTCAGGTCGCGGACCAGGTCCCGTACGCCCCGGTGGTCCGCTGCGGCGCCGTACGACGGGTCGAGCAGCCACCAGTCGGGGCCATGGCCCTCCGACCACTCCGCGCCCTGCGCGAACTCCTGCCCCATGAAGAGCAGTTGCTTGCCGGGGTGCGCCCACATGAAGCCGAGATACGCGCGTTCGTCGGCGCGCTGCTGCCACCAGTCGCCGGGCATCTTGGAGACCAGGGCGCCCTTGCCGTGCACGACTTCGTCGTGGGAGATCGGCAACACGTAGTTCTCGCTGTACGCGTAGACCATGGAGAAGGTCATCTCGCCGTGGTGGTACTTGCGGTGGACCGGCTCCTTGGCCATGTAGTCCAGCGAGTCGTGCATCCAGCCCATGTTCCACTTCAGGCCGAATCCGAGACCGCCGAAGCCGTCGGGCCCGACGACATGGGTGGCGCGGGTGACGCCGTTCCACGCGGTGGACTCCTCGGCGATGGTCACCACACCCGGACAGCGGCGGTAGACCGTCGCGTTCATCTCCTGGAGGAAGGCGACGGCGTCATGGTTCTCCCGGCCGCCGTACTCGTTCGGTGTCCACTGCCCCGCCTCGCGCGAGTAGTCGAGGTAGAGCATCGAGGCGACGGCGTCGACCCGCAGCCCGTCGATGTGGAACTCCTCGCACCAGTACACGGCGTTGGCGACCAGGAAGTTACGCACCTCGGTGCGGCCGTAGTCGAATTCGAGCGTGCCCCAGTCGGGGTGCTCGGCGCGCAGCGGGTCCGCGGGCTCGTACAGCGGCCGGCCGTCGAAGTTGGCGAGCGCCCACTCGTCCTTGGGGAAGTGCGCGGGCACCCAGTCGACGATCACCCCGATGCCGGCCCGGTGCAGCGCGTCGACGAGGAAGCGGAAGTCGTCCGGGGTGCCGAGGCGGGACGTCGGCGCGTAGAAACCGGTGACCTGATAGCCCCACGAGCCGCCGAAGGGATGCTCGGCGACCGGCATCAGCTCCACATGCGTGAAGCCCAGATCGCTGACGTACGCCGGGAGTTGAGTCGCGAGCTGACGGTACGTCAGTCCAGGGCGCCAGGAGGCGAGATGGATCTCGTACACCGAGAACGGCGCCTCGTGCACCGGGCGGTCGGCGCGGTGCGCGAGCCACTCGCCGTCCTCCCACTCGTGGTGCGACTCGGTGACGACGGACGCCGTGGCCGGCGGCACTTCCGTACGCCGGGCCATCGGGTCGGCCCGCACGGTGTGCGTGCCGTCGGGCCGGCAGATGTCGAACTTGTACAGCGCGCCGTCGCCGATCCCCGGCGCGAACAGCTCCCACACACCGGTGCCGCCCAGCGAGCGCATCGGCAGCGCGGTGCCGTCCCAGTAGTTGAAGTCACCGGTGACCCTCACCCCCCGGGCGTTCGGCGCCCATACGGTGAAGCGCGTGCCGGCCACCCCCTGATGCGTCATGGGCCGCGCGCCCAGCGCCTTCCACAGCTCCTCGTGCCTGCCCTCGCCGATCAGGTGCAGGTCGAGATCGCCCAGCGCGGGCAGGAAGCTGTACGGGTCGGAGGTCTCGACCTCGTCGACACCCGGGGCGTCGCCGTAGCGCACGAGATGCGTGTACGCGGAGGGCACCGCGCGCAGCGGCAGCACCCCCGAGAAGAAACCGTCCCCGTCGTCCCTCAGCTCGGTCCGCAGCTCCCCGGTGATCACGGCGACCGTGCGCGCGAAGGGGTGCAGCGCGCGGAAGAGCACACCGTCGGCCACGGGGTGCGCCCCCAGCACGCCGTGCGGGTCGTGGTGCGAGCCCGAGAGCAGCCGCTCCCGGTCCCCGCCGTCGAGCGGCGGCGCC
>NZ_JTHL01000001.1:6652755-6666294 GCF_000818195.1 Streptomyces sp. 150FB
CCGCGCCCCCGCCGAGGGGCCCCGCCGGGGGCGCCGGGCGCTGCCGCCGCGCAGGGGGCACCGGCTTCCCGGACGGGACGGAACCCGACGCCATGGCCGGGCGGAACGTGGCGGGCAGATCGGGCTCGGACGGGAAGTCGGACGGCGGGCGGGCGGTCACGGGGGCTGCCTCCTCGGCGGGCTGGTGGAGCTGGGGGCTTGGCACGGATCGGACGGGGTGCGGGTCGGGACGGAACACAGGCTGTACGGAACACAAGCTGTACGGAACACAAGCTGTACGGAGCGCGGATCGGTTGGCGCTGATCGGTCGGCATGGATCGGTTGGCGTGGAACCGTCGGCGTGGACCGGTCGCCGTGGACCGGGTCCCCGGCGGGACGGAGGGCCGCGCTACGCGTCCCCGGCCAGCCGCTCGATCGCCGCCATCGGGACCGGCAGCCAGTCGGGCCGGTGCCTCGCCTCGTACAGCACCTCGTAGACCGCCTTGTCCGTCTCGTACGCCCGCAGCAGCTCGGGCTCCGCACGCGGATCGGTGCCCGCCGCGATGGCGTACCCGTCGCAGTACGCCGACCGGCAGCGCGCCGCCCAGTCGGCGCGCCACGGCTCGTGGGAACGGGCCGCGTAGTCGAAGGAGCGCAGCATACCGGCGACGTCACGGACCGGCGGCTGCGGCCTGCGCCGCTCGGCGAGGGGACGCGCCGGCTCGCCCTCGAAGTCGATGACCGACCACCTGCCGTCCGGTGTGCGCAGGGCCTGACCGAGGTGCAGGTCGCCGTGGACCCGCTGGGCGGGACGGCCGCGCCCCGCCTCGTCGAGCCCGGCCAGCTCGTCGAAGGCGTTACGGAGCCCGGGAACGTACGGCACCAGCGCGGGCACCGCCTGCGCCGCCGCGTCCAGCCGTTCGGTCATCGCCTCGGCGAGCTGTCCCGTCTGGCTGCGCCCCAGCGTGACCGTCGGCAGGGCGGCGGCGAGCGCGATGTGCACCTCGGCGGTGGCCTGGCCGAGCGCCCGCGCCTCGGAGGTGAATTCGCGGCCCTCGGCCAGCGCGGCCAGCGCGAGCTGCCAGCCGTCCTGGGAGCCGCGCAGATAGGGCTGGAGGACGCCGAGAGTCAGCGGCTCCCCGCTGGGATCGGACGCCTCGAACCAGGCGACCGGCGCCGGCACCCGTTCACAGCCCTCGGCGGCGAGGGCCAGCGGCAGTTCCAGATCGGGGTGCGGGCCGGGGAAGACACGGCGCAGGATCTTGAGGATGTAGGCGTCGCCGTAGACCAGCGAGGAGTTCGACTGCTCGACGCCGAGCAGCCGCGAGGGCAGCCCGCCCGGCACGGTGCCGGCCCGGTCGAATCTCAGCGGCCCCAGCGCGCCGGGGGTGCGCAGCCGCTCCAGCAGCAGGTCGGCGAGGCGCGGGTCGTGCAGGCCCTCGTAGACCGCACGGCCGGCCAGCGGGCCGCGGGTCGCGTGGCCGACGAGCGCGGCTGCGAGGTGCGGCGGCAGGGATTCGCGGACGCCGAGGAGGAGCTGGTAGCAGTCGCCGGCGAGCGGGGAGGGAACAGCGGGGCCGACGGCCTGCTGCTCGACGCGTACGAGCAGATGCAGCAGCCCGGGTCCGTCAGGACCCATCGGCTGGAGTTCGGTGACCGTGACCGGTACGAAGCCGGTGACGCGCCTGCCCTTGCCGGCGAACCAGCGCTGCCGGGGCAGCCAGTCGTGGAGCAGCGGCGCGAGCGAGTTGATCAGCGCGTCGGCATGGGCGGCGGACATGGCCGCCGGAGCCGTGGGACGTGGGGTACTCCGGGTGGATGCAGCCTTCGACATGGCATCGCGTCCTTTCCCCGGGCACACCACAGGATGCGCTGAGTGTCCCGGATTGCGGCAATGGCTGTCCGGCTGTGCGGGACGTGTCGGGTGAGGATGATCCGTACGGACTCGAAACGGACTCGAAACCGGTTCGGACCTCAGGGGGCGTTCGGTGTGCTCGATGTGGGTCAGAGTGCCCCGTGCGAGGCGGCGGAAACCGCCTCGCACGTGCTCCATCGGTCAAGATCGGACAACATCGCTCAGTGAGCGGGCCACGGGACCGCCACTGGACGGCCAGGACCGGGCGCTACCCGGCCAGGACCGGGCGCTACCCGGCCAGGACCGGCAACGACCCGGCAACAACCCGGGCACGACCAGCAGCCAGGACCGGCCACGACCCGCCCCGACCGCTCAGCGCCACTCAGCGTCGGTCAGCGCCCCTCAGCTAGGCGTGCCGTCCTGCGAAACGATGTCGATGTCCTGCGGCGAGACATCCGTCGGAGCGATCTCCTTGGGCGCCGCGTCCTGCCTGAGCCGGAACCAGTAGAAGCCGTGCCCGGCCAGGGTGAGCAGGTACGGCCACTCGCCGATGGCGGGGAACCGCACCCCGCCGATCAGCTCCACCGGGTGCCGCCCGCTGAACTGCTGGAGGTCCAGCTCGGTGGGCTGGGCGAACCGCGAGAAGTTGTGCACACAGAGCACAAGATCGTCGCCGTTGCCCTCCTCGGACGGTGCCTCGCGCAGGAAGGCGAGGACCGCGGGGTTCGACGAGGGCAGTTCCGTATACGATCCGAGCCCGAAGGCCGGGTTCTGCTTACGGATCTCGATCATCCGTCGGGTCCAGTGCAGCAGCGAGGACGGCGAGGCCATCGCCGCTTCCACGTTGGTGACCTGGTAGCCGTAGACGGGGTCCATGATCGTCGGCAGGTAGAGCCGCCCGGGGTCGCTGGAGGAGAATCCGGCGTTCCGGTCGGGGGTCCACTGCATCGGGGTCCGTACGGCGTCCCTGTCGCCGAGCCAGATGTTGTCGCCCATCCCGATCTCGTCCCCGTAGTAGAGGATCGGGGACCCGGGCAGCGACAGCAGCAGAGCGGTGAACAGCTCGATCTGGTTGCGGTCGTTGTCCAGGAGCGGGGCGAGGCGGCGCCTGATGCCGATGTTGGCGCGCATCCGGGGATCCTTGGCGTACTCCGCGTACATGTAGTCGCGCTCTTCGTCCGTCACCATTTCGAGGGTCAGCTCGTCGTGGTTGCGCAGGAAGATGCCCCACTGGCAGCTCGTCGGGATCGCGGGCGTCTTCGCCAGGATCTCGGAGACGGGGTAGCGGGACTCACGCCGTACGGCCATGAAAATCCGCGGCATGACGGGGAAGTGGAACGCCATGTGGCACTCGTCCCCGCCCGAGCCGTAGTCGCCGAAGTAGTCGACGACGTCCTCAGGCCACTGGTTGGCCTCGGCGAGGATCACCGTGTCGGGGTAGCTCGCGTCGATCTCCTTGCGGACCCGCTTCAGGAAGTCGTGGGTGGCAGGAAGGTTTTCGCAGTTGGTGTTCTCCTGCTGGTACAGGTAGGGCACGGCGTCGAGTCTGAAGCCGTCGATGCCCAGGTCGAGCCAGAAACGCAGCGCGGAGACGATCTCCTCCTGCACCTTCGGGTTCTCGTAGTTGAGATCCGGCTGGTGGGAGAAGAAACGGTGCCAGTAGTACTGCTTGCGCACCGGGTCGAAGGTCCAGTTGGACGTCTCCGTGTCGACGAAGATGATCCGCGCGTCCTGGTACTGCTTGTCGTCGTCGGCCCAGACGTAGTAGTCGCCGTAGGGGCCTTCGGGGTCCTTGCGGGACTCCTGGAACCAGTCGTGCTGGTCGCTCGTGTGATTCATGACGAAGTCGATGATCACGCGCATGCCGCGTTGGTGTGCGGCGTCGACGAACTCCACGAAGTCGGCGAGGTCACCGAATTCGGGGAGGACGGCCGTGTAGTCGGAGACGTCGTAACCGCCGTCTCGCAGCGGCGACTTGAAGAAGGGCGGCAGCCAGAGGCAGTCGACCCCCAGCCACTGCAGGTAGTCCAGCTTGGCGGTGATGCCCTTGAGGTCACCGATGCCGTCGCCGTTGCTGTCCTGGAACGAACGCACCAGGACCTCGTAGAAGACGGCACGCTTGAACCAGTCGGGATCGCGGTCCTTGGCCGGGGTGTCCTCGAATGTATCGTGGACGGGCTCGTTGACGATCATGATGTGGGTGACCCTCCGATCGGCGGGGACGGTCGCAGAACCACGATGTGCGCGGGCGTGACGCCCGGCTCTAGGCGCACATAGTTGGCTCTGCCCCAGTGATAGGTCTCGCCGGTGAGCTCGTCGCGCACCGGGACGGACTCGTGCCATTCGAGGCCGAGCCGCGGCATGTCCAACGAGACCGTCGCCTCCTGGGTGTGGTGCGGGTCGAGGTTGACGACGACCAGAACGATGTTCGAGCCCGAACGCTTGCTGTACGCGATGACCGCTTCGTTGTCGGCGTGGTGGAAATGGATGTCACGCAACTGCTGGAGGGCCGGGTGCCTGCGTCTGATCCGGTTGAGGGTGGTGATGAGCGGGGCGATCGTGCGGCCCTCGCGCTCGGCCGCCTCCCAGTCCCGTGGGCGGAGCTGGTATTTCTCGGAGTCGAGATACTCCTCGCTGCCCGGTTTCGCGGGAGCGTTCTCGTACAGCTCGAATCCGGCATACACCCCCCAGGCGGGCACCATCGTCGCTGCCAGGACCGCCCTTGCCTCGAAGGCGGGACGGCCGCCCTCTTGAAGGTACGCGTGCAAGATGTCCGGCGTGTTGACGAAGAAATTCGGTCGCATGTACGCAGCGGACTCGCCCGACAGCTCTGTCAGGTACTCAGTCAGCTCCTGCTTTGTGTTGCGCCAGGTGAAGTACGTGTACGACTGTTGGAAACCCACCTTGGCGAGGGTCCGCATCATGGCCGGCCGGGTGAAGGCCTCGGCGAGAAAAATGACGTCAGGATCGCTCTTGTTGATGTTTCCGATGACTTTCTGCCAAAAAATGACAGGTTTTGTATGCGGATTGTCCACGCGGAAGATACGTACGCCGTGAGCCATCCAGTAGCGCAGCACCCGCACCGTCTCGCGCACCAGGCCGCGCATGTCCGTGTCGAAGGCGATCGGGTAGATGTCCTGGTACTTCTTCGGCGGATTCTCCGCGTACGCGATGGTGCCGTCGGCGCGGTGGTGGAACCACTCCGGCCGCTTCGTCACCCACGGATGGTCGGGCGAGCACTGGAGCGCGAAGTCGAGCGCGACCTCCATCCGCAGGGTGCGCGCCGTCTCCACGAAGTGGTCGAAGTCCTCGATCGTGCCCAGATCGGGGTGGATCGCGTCGTGGCCGCCCTCCGCCGAGCCGATCGCCCAGGGCACCCCGACATCGTCGGGACCGGGGGAGAGGGTGTTGTTCGGGCCCTTGCGGTGCGCCGTGCCGATGGGGTGGACCGGCGGCAGGTAGACGACGTCGAAGCCCATCGCCGCCACGGCAGGCAGCCGTTCGGCGGCCGTCCTGAACGTACCGCTGACCGGCGGCTCGCCCGGCTTGACGACGGCGCCCTCCGAGCGCGGGAACAGCTCGTACCACGAGCCGAACAGCGCCCTTCGGCGCTCCACCTGCAACGGAGCGGGACGGGACGCGGTGACCAGCTCGCGCAGCGGGTGGCGGGCGAGCGCGGCGTCCACCTCGGGGGCGAGGGCCGCTGCGAGCCGCGCCTCGGCGGTCAGGCTCTCGTCGCGCAGCGCGTCCACGGCGCTGAGCACGGCCTCGCGGCCGTCCTTCTTCGGTACGCCGGCGGCCGCGCGCTCGTACAGACCGGCGCCCTCGTCGAGGACCAGCGCGGTGTCGATGCCCGCCGGGATCTTGATCCCGGCGTTGTGGCGCCAGGTCGCGACGGGGTCGCTCCACGCCTCGACGAGGTAACTCCAGCGGCCCTCCTCGGTGGGAGTGACCTCGGCGCCCCAACGGTCGGTGCCGGGCGCGAGTTCACGCATGGGGGTCCAGGGACCGGGGTGGCCACCCGGGTCCAGGAGGACGACATTCGCGGCGACCGCGTCATGGCCCTCGCGGAACACGGTCGCGGTGACCTGGAAGGTCTCACCGCTCACCGCCTTGGCGGGGCGTCTGCCGCAGTCGACGAGCGGGGCGACGTCCAGGATGGGAATGCGACCGATCAGCGGTTTCAACGGATCACCTGAGGGCTGTGCGGGCTTGACAGGCAGGGCGGGTGCAGCAGGTGGAGCGGGTGAAGGGGGCTGTGGATTTTTCGATTTTTTCTGAGGATTTACTGTTCTTTGTAGCTGCTTGGTGGACGACTGACGGGGCCGGGGCATGGCCGCTCCTGTCCGCGTTCACTCGAATAGCGCTCGGATCGTGTGAGGACGCGCTCGTGTGCCGTGCGTACCGGAAGAGCCTTCCCACTATTTTCGGGTGAGCAATCCGGCGCTCTGTCAACTACCGGGGCATGGAAAAGCGAACAGAAACCGGCATGGAGGTGCCGATCACGGCCCAGGTCGCCGGTGTCGCGCGTTGCTCCAATCCTCTACCGGTGAGGCTCCCGGCGCGAGTGCGTTCGAAGATCCCGCCTCATATCCCGCATATCCCGGTACGGCGCACAAACACATGCGCGGATGCACGAATACGCCGTGTTCCCGAGGGGGGCGTGCGACTACCGTCGGGTGCGACGGCGGGGCGCACAGCGTGGTACGTCCCTCCTGGTTCGTCCGACCCCTGCGAAGGTGGAACACGTGAAGGCAATCCGTCGGTTCACCGTCCGCCCTGTCCTCCCCGAACCACTGCGACCGCTCAGCGACCTGGCGCGCAATCTGCGCTGGTCCTGGCACACCGAGACCCGCGAGCTGTTCCGGGCCGTCGATCCGGACGGCTGGCCCGCCGCCGACGGCGACCCCGTACGGCTGCTCGGCGCCGTCTCCGCCACGCGTCTGAACGAGCTGGCGGCCGACCGGTCCTTCCTGGACCGGCTGGCCGCGGCCGCCGACGACCTCCAGGCCTATCTGAGCGGCCCCCGCTGGTACCAGGAGCGGGACGGCGCCGCGGGAGGCGGCGGGGAGCTGCCCGCCGCGATCGGCTACTTCTCGCCCGAGTTCGGCGTCACCGCCGCCCTGCCCCAGTACTCCGGCGGCCTCGGCATCCTCGCCGGCGACCACCTCAAGGCCGCCAGCGACCTCGGCGTCCCGCTCATCGGTGTCGGTCTCCTCTACCGGCACGGCTACTTCCGCCAGTCCCTGTCACGGGACGGCTGGCAGCAGGAGCAGTACCCGGTCCTCGACCCCAACGAACTCCCCCTCACGCTGCTGCGCGAGGAGGACGGCGCCCCCGCCCTGGTCGCCCTGAACCTCCCCGGCGGCAGGACGCTGCGCGCGTACGTCTGGCAGGCGCACGTCGGCCGGGTCCCGCTGCTGATGCTGGACTCCGACGTCGAGGAGAACGGACCCGGCGAACGCGACATCACCGACCGGCTCTACGGCGGCGGCAGCGAGCACCGGCTGCTCCAGGAGATGCTGCTCGGCATCGGCGGGATCAGGGCGGTACGTACGTACTGCCGTCTCACCGGCCACCCGGCGCCCGAGGTCTTCCACACCAACGAGGGACACGCCGGCTTCCTCGGCCTCGAACGCATCCGGGAGCTGTCCGAGACCGGGACCGGCTTCGAGGCCGCCCTGGAGACCGTGCGGGCCGGCACCGTCTTCACCACCCACACCCCGGTGCCCGCGGGCATCGACCGCTTCGAGCGGCAACTCGTCGCCCAGCACTTCGGCGAGGACGGCGAGCTGCCCGGCGTGGACGTCGAGCGGGTCCTCGGGCTCGGCCTCGAGACCTACCCGGGCGGCGAGCCGAACCTCTTCAACATGGCCGTGATGGGCCTGCGCCTCGCCCAGCGGGCCAATGGCGTCTCCACGCTGCACGGTGCCGTCAGCCGGCAGATGTTCGCCGGGCTCTGGCCGGGCTTCGACCCCGAGGAGGTGCCCATCACCTCCGTGACCAACGGCGTGCACGCGCCGACCTGGGTGGCGCCCGAGGTCGCGGCGCTCGGCGCCCGCCAGATCGGCGCCGAGCGGGCCGAGCACGCCCTGTCCGTCGGCGGATCGCCCCGCTGGGACGCCGTCGCCGAGATCCCCGACGCCGACGTCTGGGACGTACGCCGGGTGCTGCGCGAGCAGTTGGTCACCGAGGTCCGGTCGCGGCTGCACGCGTCCTGGCGCCAGCGCGGCGCCGGAGCCGCCGAACTCGGCTGGATCGACGGGGTGCTCGACCCCGACGTGCTGACCATCGGCTTCGCCCGCCGCGTCCCCTCGTACAAGCGGCTGACCCTGATGCTGCGGGACCGCGAGCGCCTCACCAGGCTGCTGCTCGACCCGGAGCGGCCCATCCAGATCGTCGTCGCGGGCAAGGCGCATCCGGCGGACGACGGCGGCAAGCGGCTGGTGCAGGAGCTGGTGAAGTTCGCCGACGACCCGAGGGTGCGCCACCGCATCGTCTTCCTGCCCGACTACGGCATGGCGATGGCGAAGAAGCTCTACCCGGGCTGCGACGTCTGGCTCAACAACCCGCTGCGACCGCTGGAGGCCTGTGGCACCAGCGGGATGAAGGCCGCGCTCAACGGCTGTCTCAACCTGTCGGTCATGGACGGCTGGTGGGACGAATGGTTCGAGCCGGACTTCGGCTGGGCCATCCCCACGGCCGACGGCTCGGCCGCCGCAGACGAGAACCGGCGGGACGATCTGGAGGCCAACGCCCTCTACGAACTGATCGAGGACCGGGTGGCCCCGCGCTTCTACGACCGGGGCGGCGACAGCGGACTGCCCGACCGCTGGATCGAGATGGTCCGCCGTACGCTGGTCACCCTCGGCCCGAAGGTGCTGGCGGGGCGGATGGTCCGCGAGTACGTGGAACGGCTCTACGCCCCGGCCGCGCACGCCCACCGCGCGCTGGACCCCGCGACCGCCGCCGACCTCGCCGCGTGGAAGTACCGCACCCGCACCCTGTGGCCGTACGTCTCGGTCGACCATGTGGAGACCCTCGCCGCCTCCGCCGTCGGCGGATCGGCCGAACTCGGCTCGGCGCTCGCCCTGCGCGTCCGGGTCGGCCTCGGCGAACTGCGCCCGGACGACGTGGAGGTGCAGGCCGTCGCGGGGCGCGTCGGCACCGACGACACGATCGCGGACGCGCGGACCTTCCCGCTGAAGCCGGCGGGCGGCCAGGACGCGGAGGGCCGCTGGGTGTACGAGGGCTCGCTCGCGCTCGACCGTACGGGCCCCTACGGCTACACCGTCCGGGTGCTGCCCTCGCATCCGCTGCTCGCCACGAGCGCGGACCTCGGACTGGTCGCCGTGCCGAGCGAGACGGCGGGTGAGGGCGCGGGGGTGCTGATGCGCTGAGCGAACGGTGCGTCAGCGCCACCGGTCGAGGCGACGGTCGACGTGGCGGTGACGTGTCGGTCGAGGCGTCGGTCGATGTGCCGGTCGATCTGCCGGTCAGGGCCGGGCTCCGGAAGGGGTCCGGCCCTTGCCGTGTCCGCGTCCCCGCCATTGGTCCGGACCTTGACGTGTTCATGCGGCAGCCTTAAGTTCAGCCTTCAACCAGGTTCAGGAACTCCACTCAACATTCACATGGATGAACGCAGTGGTGAGGCGGAGTCGAGGAACACCCCCCACCGACCGGAAGGCCCCCGCTGATGCGCCTCAGATCCGTTCCCCGAGTCCTCGGACTCCTCCCCGCCCTCGCCGGTGTACTGGCCGCCGTCCTCCTGGCGCCCGCCACCGCCCAGGCCGCCCCCGCCGCGCCCCCGGCCGACACCAGCCCGGCCGTCGCCGCCGCCCCGGTGACCTTCACCCACCCCGGCGTGAACCTGAGCACCGGCCAGCTCGACTTCGTACGGTCCAAGGTCCAGGCGGGCGCGCAGCCCTGGAAGGCCGCCTACGACCAGATGATCGGCAGCAGTTACGCCTCCCTGTCGCGTACGCCGAAGCCGCGCGCGACCGTCGAGTGCGGACCCGTGTCCATGCCCAACAACGGCTGCACGGACGAGCGCGAGGACGCGATCGCCGCGTACACCGACGCGCTGGCCTGGTACATCACGCGTGACGACCGGTACGCGCAGAAGTCGATCCAGCTCATGGACGCCTGGTCCAACTCGGTCAAGAACCACACCCAGGACAACGCGCCGCTCCAGACGGGCTGGGCGGGCTCCTCGTGGCCGAAGGCCGCCGAGATCATCAAGCACGTCTACGGGAACTGGCCCAACCAGGCGCGGTTCGGCACCATGTTGCGCGACGTCTACCTGCCGATGGTCGTCAACGGCTCCAACCGCACAGGGAACTGGGACCTGACGATGCTGGAGGCGGCGGTCAGCATCTCCGTCTTCCTCGACGACAAGGCCAGCTACGACAAGGCGATCGGCCACTACCTGGAGCGCGTTCCCGCCTTCATCTACCTGTCGTCGGACGGGGCGTTGCCCAAGACCGTCGCCAGCCAGAACCTCAACACCCGTGACCAGATCGTCGGGTTCTGGTTCGGCGCGCAGAACTTCACGACCGGCATCACGCAGGAGACGTGCCGCGACTTCGTCCACACCGGCTACGGCATTTCGTCCATCTCGCATGTCGCCGAGACCGCGCTGCTCCAGGGCCAGGACCTCTATCCGCAGGTCGGCGAGCGGCTGCGGCAGGCGCTCGGCTTCCAGGCGAAGTACGAGATCCAGGCCGAGCCGGTGCCCTCAACTGTCTGCGGCGGCACGGTGAAGCGGGGCCTCGGGGCGGTCACCGAGGTCGGCTTCAACGCCCTGCACACCCGCCAGGGCATAGCGATGGCCAACACGCAGACGCTCACCGAGCGGCAGCGGCCCTCGGGGACGAACAACCTGTTCGTCGCGTGGGAGACCCTGACCAACGCCGAGAACCCCGTGGTCCCCGGCCCGGGCGGCGACGGCGGCACACCGCCGCCGGCGTCCCCGACCGGCCGGATCACCGGCTACGGCGGCAAGTGCGTGGACATCAACGCGGCCTCCTCGGCCAACGGCACGGCGGTCCAGTTGTACGACTGCAACGGCAGCGCCGCGCAGACCTGGACCGTCGCCTCCGACGGTACGGTCCAGGGGCTCGGCAAGTGCCTCGACGTGGCCGCCGCCGGCACCGCCAACGGGACCGCCGTCCAGATCTACGACTGCAACGGGACCGGATCGCAGAAGTGGCAGCCCGCCGCGAACGGCACGCTGGTCAACCCCCAGTCGGGGCGCTGCCTCGACGCGACGGGTCCCAGCTCGGCCAACGGCACGAAGCTGCAGATCTGGACCTGCTCGGGCGCGGCCAACCAGCAGTGGCAACTGCCGTCCGGTACCGCATAGGTCCAGACCTTGACGGTTCAGGTCTTGACGCGTCCATGCGACGGCTTTAGGTTCCTCAGTCAAGCAGAGTTCACAACTTCATTCAACGTTCATGTGTATGAATCGAGTTGGGAACGTCCATAGACCGGAAGGCACCCCCCACATGCGCCCCGGAATGATCCCCAGAGTCCTCGGCCTGGCCGCCGCCCTGGCCGGTTTGACGACGGCCGCCTTCATGGCCCCCGCCACCGCGGCGAAGGCCCCGGTGGCCAAGGCCGCCGTGTCGAAGCCGGCCGCCGTCGCCCCGGCCCCCGCCTCCTTCACCCACCCCGGTGTCAACCTCAACACCAAGCAGCTCGACTTCGTACGCTCCAAGGTGCAGGCGAACGCCGCACCCTGGAAGGCCGCCTACGACCAGATGATCGGCAGCAGTTACGCCTCGCTGTCGCGTACGGCCAAGCCGCGCGCGACCGTCGAGTGCGGCTCGTACTCCAACCCCAACAACGGCTGCACGGACGAGCGCGAGGACGCGATCGCCGCGTACACCGACGCGCTGGCCTGGTACATCACGCGTGACGACCGGTACGCGCAGAAGTCGATCCAGCTCATGGACGCCTGGTCCGGCACCATCAAGGACCACACCAACAGCAACGCGCCGCTCCAGACCGGCTGGGCAGGCGCCTCCTGGCCGAAGGCCGCCGAGATCATCAAGCACGTCTACGGGAACTGGCCCAACTCGGGCCGTTTCGACACGATGCTGCGCAACGTCTATCTGCCCAAGCTCATCAACGGCTCCAATTCCAACGGGAACTGGGAGCTGACGATGGTGGAGGCGGCCACCAGCATCTCCGTCTACCTCGACGACAAGACCAGCTACGACAAGGCGATCAGCCTCTACCTGACGCGCGTACCGGCCTATGTCTACCTCGCGTCGGACGGCGATCTGCCCAAGACCGTGCCGAGCCAGAACCTGAACACCCGGGACAAGATCGTCGGTTACTGGCAGGGCCAGGGCACGTTCGGCTCCTCCATGACGGGTCTCACGCAGGAGACCTGCCGTGACTTCGTCCACACCGGCTACGGCATCTCGTCCATCTCCCATGTCCTCGAAACCTCCAGGATCCAGGGCCAGGACCTCTATCCGCAGGTCGGCGAGCGGCTGCGGCAGGCGCTCGGCTTCCAGTCGAAGTTCCAGGTCGGCGCGTCCGGCGTGCCGTCCAACCTGTGCGGCGGCAAGCTGACGCTGGGCCTCGGCCCGATCACCGAGGTCGGCTTCAACAACCTCAACACCCTGCACGGTGTCGCCATGTCGAACACCCAGACGCTCACCGAGCAGCAGCGGCCCTCGGGCACGAACAACCTGTTCGTGGCCTGGGAGACGCTGACCAACGCGCAGAACCCCAACTAAGCGCTGTGACAGGAGGACCGGTGGCCGGCACAACACCGGCTACCGGTCCTCCTCGTTGTCGACGTCCGTCACGATCGCCTTGTCAGTGAGCCGGTCCGTGCGGAAACACAGGCGGTACGCGGGGGTCGCCGCGTACTTCCTCGTCCGGTAGTAGTCGCACCGGCCCACCCCGGACGGCTCGGGGCCGACGCCGTCGGGCGGGCCGTCCATCGCCCGCGCGGGCAGCCGCGTTTCCACATCGGCGCGCGAGTCGCCGACCCGCATCCGGTCGAACTGGGCGCGCTCCAGCACCGATCGCGTCTGGCCGTAGAACTGGAACCCCGACATCAGCGCGACGAGGACGGCGAGCGCCGCCACCGGCACCACGATCGTCTGCTTGAGTCCGCGCCGCACCCGCCGCCTCGCCCGGTCCAACTCCCGTGCGGAAGTAGGTGCTTCGGGATCCAGGGAATCGGCGCTCGGTACGGGCGGGCGCTCGCCGCTCAGCGGCAGCCTGGCCCGCACCGCGAATCCGTCCGCGCTGGGGCCATGGGTGAGCGTCCCGCCGGCGAGCCGTACGCGCTCGTCCAGGCCGACCAGGCCCGTACCGCCGGAGGAGCGGGCATGAGCGGGATCGGGATCGGCCGAAGTGCCGGGCGGGCGGCCCGAGTCGGTGACCGTGACCGTGATCCAGCGCTCCTCCCGTACGAGCCGCACCGCGACGGCGGCACCTGGTGCGTGCCTGGCCGCGTTGGTCAGTGACTCCTGGACCACCCGGTGCAGCGCCAGGCCGGTCATCGGCGCGAGCGGGGCCTCGGGCCCCTCGTCCGTCAGCTCCACGGCCATCCCGGACCCGCAGGCCCGCTCGACCAGGGCGGACACCGTCTCGTCGACGGGTGTGGCGGGCGCGCTCTCGCCGTCGGCCCGCAGCACCCCGATGATGTCCCGCAGCCGCGCCGTGGCGTCGGCGGCCGC
>NZ_JTHL01000001.1:6666372-6673261 GCF_000818195.1 Streptomyces sp. 150FB
CGGCCGCCCGCTGCCGGGCGCCGAGGGCCGGATCGACCTGAAGTGCGCCTGCCCGTACGGCGATCAGCGACAGCTCGTGCCCCAGTGAGTCGTGCATGTCCCCGGCGATACGTGAGCGCTCGCGCAGCCGCTCCCGGTCGGCGACCGCGCGCTGCTCACGCTCCATCCGATCGGCCAACTGCCACCCCGCGCCGACGAGTTCGGCGTACTGCCGGACGTAACGGCCGACCAGCCAGGGCAGGACGACGGCGAGCAGCAGTGTGGTCAGGAAGGTGAAGAAGGTCCACAGGTCGTCGCCGACGGCGAACGTCAGCACCAGCCCGCCCGTCACCGTCCCCGCCAGCAGATAGAGGGCGGGCCCTGCGTGCTCCGTCCGGCGGCCGGCCAGCCAGCCGAAGGCGACCATCGCGACGACGTACGACGTGGTGAAGAGCTGCGGGTCGAGAGTGGCGCTCGCCACGATCACCAGGAGAAGTGGGACCGGCGGGACGGCGCGGCAGACCAGCACACCCACCGCGAGCAGCAGCACACCGAGGACGGCCACCCACCATGAACCGTCCTCGTCGCTCCCGCCCTTCAGCAGGACGAAACAGCTCAACCCCGCCCACAGCGCCAGATCGACGACCCGGTCTCCGGTCCGCTCGCGCCGCAGGGTTTCCCGGGCCCGGTCCATCACCCCCGGCACGCGTCGACCAGGCCGGCCTCGTACGCGAGGATCGCGAGCTGCACGCGGTTCTTCAGCCCCAATCGGCCGAGGACAGCGCTGACATGGGCCTTGACGGTGGCTTCGACGACGTACAGCCGCCCCGCGATCTCGCCGTTCGACAGCCCGGCGCCGACCAGCGCGACCACCTCGCGCTCGCGCGCCGTCAGCGGCGCCAGGGTGGACCGGGCCTCGGCGGCCCGGGAGAGTCCTCCGGTGCCCAGATGCGTGATCACCCGGTGCGCGACGACGGGGGAGAGGAAGGCGGCGCCCTCGGTGACCGCCCTGACGCCCGCGATCAGCTCGTGCGGGTCACCCGACTTGAGCAGGAACCCGCTCACGCCCGACCCCAACGCCTCGGAGATATAGGCGTCTTCGGAGAAGGTGGTGAGCATGACGAGCGCGGTGCCCGGCGCCGTACGCCGTAGCTCGCGCGCCGCACCGAGTCCGTCGAGCCGTGGCATCCGGATGTCGAGGAGGGCGACGTCGGGCCGGTGTTTCAGGGCGAGTTCGACCGCCTCGCGCCCGTCGCCCGCCTCGGCGACGACCTCGATCCCCGGGTCGGTCTCCAGGATGGCCCGCACTCCGGCGCGCATCATCGCCTCGTCGTCCGCCAGCAGCACCCTGATCACGCGGCCCACGATACGGGGTGGCCGCCCGGGGGGAGGATGACTCTCCCCGGGCGGCCACGGTGCTACGAGTGGTGCGCGGGCCCCTCAGGCCCGGTGGTTCAGAAGGTGAGCTTGAAGCTGTTGATGCGGCCGGTGTCGCCGGAGGCGACGTCCTGGGCCTTCAGCTTCCACGTGCCGTTGGCCGTCTCCGAAGAGGCGTTGACGGTGTACGTCGCGATGACGTTGTCGGCCGAGTCCGTCGAGCTGGAGTTCTTCAGGCGGTACGCCGTACCGTCCGGAGCCACCAGGTCGAGGACCAGGTCACCGCGCCACGTGTGCGTGATGTTGACGCCGACCTTGAGGTCGCTGGGGGCTTTGCCCGTGACTCCCGTGACGTTGACCGACGAGGTCACCGCTGCGCCGCGGTCCGGAATGGCGACCGCCGTGGTGCTCTCGAAGACCGTCCCGTCGCCCGGGTCCGGGTCGCCGCCGCCCGGGCGGGTGCCGACGTTGACACCGGCCCACGCGTTCGCGACGGCCGTGTACTCGGCGCTCGTGGTGCCGTACAGCTCACCGGCGACAGCGAGCGTGCCGGTGCGGGCCGCCGCGTAGTTCGTCGTGCTGGTGAACTTCGTGGAGAGCGCCTTGAACCAGATCTGCTCCGCCTTCGCCCGGCCGATGCCGGTCACCGGCAGGCCGTCGGAGGTCGGCGAGTTGTAGCTGACACCGCCGATGACCTTGGAGCCGCTGCCCTCGGAGAGAAGGTAGAAGAAGTGGTTGGCGATGCCCGACGAGTAGTGCACGTCGAGGTTGCCGACGCCGGAGTACCAGG
Source organism: Streptomyces sp. 150FB (assembly GCF_000818195.1). Classification (GTDB taxonomy): domain Bacteria; phylum Actinomycetota; class Actinomycetes; order Streptomycetales; family Streptomycetaceae; genus Streptomyces. The sequence continues at coordinate 6,668,519 of NZ_JTHL01000001.1, forward strand.
AGTCGGCCGAGCCGCCGTCCTTGCTCGGCTCGTCCATGTAACGCAGCGGCGTGCCGTCGCCGTTGATGTCGATCTCTTCACCGATGAGGTAGTCGCCCGGGTCGTTCGCGTTGTTGGCGTACCACTCGACGGAGGTGCCGAAGATGTCGGAGGTGCCCTCGTTGAGGCCGCCCGACTCGCCCGAGTAGACCAGGCCGGCTGTCGCGGCCGTGACGCCGTGGGACATCTCGTGTCCCGCCACGTCGACGGCGGTCAGCGGAGCCTTGTTCTGCGAACCGTCGCCGTACGTCATGCAGAAGCAGGCGTCGTCCCAGAAGGCGTTGACGTAGCCGTTGCCGTAGTGGACCCGGGAGTACGCGGCCTTGCCGTCGCCCTCGATGCCGGTGCGGCCGTGGACGTTCTTGTAGTAGTCCCAGGTGAGTCCGGCGCCGTACGCGGCGTCGGCGGCTGCCGTCTCCTGGTTGGCGACGGTGCCGTCACCCCAGATGTCGTCCGGGCCCGACAGCAGCGTGCCCTTGCCGCTGCCGCTGGTGTTCTTCAGCGTGAACGTCTGGTGGCCGCCGCGACCGGCGTCGGTGAGGTTGTACGTCGAGCCCGACTGCGTCGACCCGAGGGTGACCTGGCCGCTGAACTCCGTGTTGCCGACGCCGGTTTCGATGCCCTGGTACTGGAAGAGCTTCTTGCCGGTGGTGGCGTCGGTGATGACATGGAGCTGGTTGGGCGTGCCGTCCTCCTGGAGCCCGCCGACGACGGTCTCGTAGGCGAGTACGGGGGAGCCCTGGGCCAGCCACACGACCTGGCGGGGAGCGCGGTCGGGGGTGGTGCTCTTGGAGCCGTCGGCCTTCGCGGCGCTGAGCGCCTGCTTCTGGGCGGTGGCGGGGGCGACACCGGCGGTGGTGTCGACGTCCTTGAGGGCGGCGGCTGAGGCTTTGGTGACGGACTCGGTCGTGCCCGCCTTCGACTCGGCGACAACGAGGTCGCCGCCGAGGACCGGGAGTCCGTTGTAGGTGCGCTCGTAGCGCGTGTGGGTGGTCCCGTCGATGTCCTGGACGACATCGCGGACGAGGAGCTTCTCCTGTGCGCCCAGGCCGAGTTCCTTGGCCGTCGCCGCCTTGGCGGCGTCGGCCTGGGATATCAGCGCCGCGCGCTGGGCCGGGGAGAGCGCGCGGGGCAGCGCGCCGGGGTTGGCCGTGTGGGCGGCCTGGGCGACCAGGGCGGCCGGCAGCGCCGGTGCGGCCGAGGCGTCCGGCTGTGCTGTGGCCGCCGAGGCCTGCACACCGACGGTCAGAAGTGCTGCTGCTGCGATCAGGGCGCCGGTCGCTGTGGCACGACGGCTGGGCGTGGGTCTCACGCGAACTCCTTCTGCGAGGGGGGTACTGGGCCGCTGTGAGGGCGGCCCGGTCGTTGCAAGCCGAGCAGAGTGGTGCGGAAGAGCCTGAGCGGAGTGCTGCCTTGAACCTGAGCGGAACGCTGTGAAGAAGCTGAGCGAAGTGCTGGGCAGAACGGGGGAAGAGTGGCAGTGGCGACGCCCTGCTGTCAGGAGCGCGTCAACAAGTTGGCCGGAATTCGTCCGCTGCCCGTACAGCACCGTTCGTTAAGCGGACGTTTCGTCGATCATCGCGGCGATGCCGTCGAGAGTTCGCTGGAGCCCGAATTCAAAGAGGATGTCGAGGTCCAGCTCGAACTCCTCCGTTGTGAACAGTGAGTTGAGCAGGGGATAAGCCCCGCTCGACGACAGCGCATCGAACTGTGGCTCATTCCGTGCCATCCATTCGGCGACCGAGAGTCCGCTGTCCTGCTGGGCCTGCGTCTCCAGGTCGGCCGCCGCCGAGACGCCCTGGACATAGGCGAAGACGGTGAGGTGGGTGTACACCATCTGGTACTGGGTCAGCCCGCGGCCCGTCAGGCAGCCCAGCACCCATTCCGCGTACGCCATGGCGTGGGGCGTGGCGGTGGGCCGGGTGAAGGACGCCATCGCGACGGCGAGCCAGGGGTGGTGCCGGTGCGCCGTGCGCAGCCACCGCGCCGCGTACTCAAGTCCCGTACGCCAGTGCGGCGGCACCGGTCCGAGGGGCCGCTCGGCGAAGGCCGCGTCGGACATCAGGCGTACCAGCTCGTTCTTGCCGGGGACATGGCGGTAGAGCGCCATGGTCGGCATGGAGAGCGCGGAGGCGACCCGGCGCATCGAGAGGGCGGGCAGCCCCTCGGTGTCCGCGAGTTCCATCGCGGTCCTGATGATCCGGCGGCGGATGTCCGGCGGCTCGCCGGCGGCGCCGCGAGGGCGCCCCGGGCCGGGACCGGTACGCCGGACCACCGTGCCGACCCCCGTCGTCGGCTGCACCAGTCCCTCCTGTCGCAGCACGGCCAGCGCCTTCGTCGCTGTCGCCACGGCGACGCCCCACTCCCGCGTGATCGCCCGCGTGGAGGGGACGCGGTCGCCGGGGGACAGCTCGCCGCTGTCGATGCGGCGGCGGATCTCGTCGGCGATCCTGAGGTAGGGCGGTCGGCTCGGCACCGCGCCGAGTGTACTAGTGCGCTGAGGGGCCCGTGCGCGTACCTGAACAGCGGGATTCGCCGGGGGACCGGGCAGTGTACTAGGGGGCTGTTTGCCCCGTACGAAGTGCGCTGTTTCGCTCGCCGCATGACACCTGACACGTACACAGGAGCGCCTCGCGCCGGACGTCGGGAGTGGACCGCGCTCGGCGTCCTGATGCTGCCGCTGCTGCTGGTCTCGATGGACGTCTCCATCCTGTACTTCGCCATTCCCTCGATCAGCGAAGACCTCGAACCCGGCTCCACCCAGCAACTCTGGATCCTCGACACGTACGGGTTCGTGCTCGCCGGACTCCTCATCACGATGGGCTCCCTGGGCGACCGCCTCGGACGCCGGAAGGTGCTGCTCGCCGGAGCCGCGGTCTTCGGCGTCGCCTCGGTGGCCGCCGCTTACGCCCACTCGCCCGGCACTCTCATCGCGGCCAGGGCGCTCCTCGGCGTCGGCGGCGCCTGTCTGATGCCGTCGACGCTCGCGCTGATCCGCAGTCTGTTCACCGATCCGGCGCAGCGGGCGAAGGCCGTCACCCTGTGGACCACCGTCATGGCCACCGGGATCTCTTTCGGACCGGTGGTCAGCGGCGCGCTCCTGGCCCACTTCTGGTGGGGTTCGGTCTTCCTCGTGAACCTGCCAGCGATGGTCCTGCTGCTCGTCCTCGCGCCGTTCCTGCTACCGGAGTTCAGGTCGGAGCGCCGCGGCCCGTTCGATGTACTGAGCGCGCTGCTGTCGCTCGCCGCGCTGCTGCCCGTCATCCAGGGCATCAAGGAACTGGCCAAGAACGGGTACGAGCCACTGCCCGTGCTGGGCATCGCCGCCGGCCTCGCGCTGGGCGTCGTCTTCGTACGCCGTCAGTCCCGGCTCGAACACCCGATGGTTGACCTGGAGTTGCTACGGCGCCCGGCGTACGGCGGGTCGGTGCTCGTCAACCTGCTCGCGATGGCGGCGATGGTCGGCTTCGCCGTCTTCTTCACGCAGTACCTCCAATCAGTCCTGGGCCAGAGCCCGTTCGAGGCGGCGCTGTGGAGTATGGCCCCTTCGGCGGGAGTCGTCGTGGCCGTCCCGCTCGGGGCCACGCTCGCCCTCCGCCTCGACCGCGCGTACGTCATGGCGGGCGGCCTGCTGGTCGCCGCCGCGGGTTTCCTCTGGCTGACCAGGACAGGCACCGATTCGGCGCTGTGGACGGTCCTCGCCGGCTCGGCGCTCTACGCGGCCGGCCTGGTCAACGCGATGACCCTGGCCAACGAACTCGCCCTGGGCGCCGCCCCGGTGGAGAGCGCGGGCTCGGCCGCCGCCGTCCTCCAGTCGGGCGAGGAGCTCGGCGGAGCGCTGGGCATGGCCGTCCTCGGCTCCATCGGCGCCGCGGTGTACAGCGCCGACGTGACCAAGGCGCTCCCCGGCCTCCCGCATGCCGCCGCCGAGACTCTGGGGGGCGCCGTGTCGACGGCCCGGCACCTCCCGGCGGCCCCGGGCGGACCCCTGCTGTCCGCCGCCAGGGAGGCGTTCACCCACGGCATGGACCTGGCGGCCTTCGGCGCGGCGGTGGCGATGCTGGCGGGCGCGGTCTGCGCACTGGCGCTGCTGCGGGGGGCCCGGGTGCGTACAGCCGTGGAGGAACCGGTGGGGGAACCGGTGGAGGCGCCCGCCGGGTGAGGGGCGGCATCGGTACCCCCGGAACACGCGATTGGCTCCCGCCGCCGGCTCGGTTCGCTATACGATCAGCCGTCGACTGGAAACCGCGACGCCGGGGGAGGCAGGGTGTACGAGCTGGTGCTCCGGGTGGATGCCGGGCCCACCGCGTCCGATGAGCAGGTGGAGCGCCAAGCACGGGGCCTCTACCAGGACTTGCGGACCCTCGGTCTGTTCAACGTGGAGCGCAGGCAGGCGCCGGCACCGGTCGGCTCGATGGCCTCCGCCGGGTACGAGATCGGCGCCCTCGTCGTCAGCGGCGCGTTCTCGGCGGCGACGCTGAAGGCCATGAGCAACGTCCTGGTGGCCTACATCCAGCGTTCCAAGGCCCGTTCCGTGGAATGGGAGTTCGACGGCAACAAGGGCACGGTCCAGGCGCTCTCCGCGAAGGACCAGAACAAGCTGGTCGAGGTCATGGCCGCGCGGATCGCCGCTGGCGGCGTTGACGGTGGCGCCGACGGTGGCGTGGGCGGCGGCGCGGGCGGCAACACCGACAGCGGCGCTGA
>NZ_JTHL01000001.1:6673391-6693670 GCF_000818195.1 Streptomyces sp. 150FB
CGCGGAGCCGGGAGGCAGCGATGGCGGGACGCCGGATCGCGCTGCTGGTCGCGACTGACGGATACGTCGACCCCGGCCTCAACCAGCTCCGGTCGCCCACGCGCGGCGCCGGCGACCTGGGAGCCCTCCTGAAGGACGAGGCGGTGGGCCGCTTCGACTTCGTCCGTACGCTCACCAACCGTCCCAAGGACGAGATCGAGCGCGAGATCGAGGCGCTGCTCAGCAATCGCGCGCCCGACGACCTGATCCTGCTCTACCTCGCCTGTCACGGCATCAGGAACGACACCGACCGGTTGTTCTTCGCCACCGTCGGCACCGACCTCGGCCGCCCGCACACCACCGCCGTCCGCGCGGACCTCATCCACCAGCTCCTGGAGGAGTGCGAGGCCCGTACCAAGATCGTGCTGCTCGACTGCTGCTACAGCGGGCTCTTCCACCGGGCCACCCCGATGTCTCCCGCGCCGGTCGACGTGGAGGCGGCACTCGTCGGGCGCGGCACCTTCGTGATCACCGCGTCCACCGCGCTGGAGTACGCCTACGAGGGAGACCTGCTCACGCTGGACAACGCCCGGCCCGTGGCACGCTTCACCGCCGCGGTCAACGAGGGGCTCAGCACCGGACTGGCCGACCTCGACCGCGACGGTGTCATCACACCCGACGAGCTGTACACGTACGTGCACGACGCCGTGGTCAACCAGAGCGGCCCTGAACAGACGCCCACCAAGTCGGGCCAGTGCGAAGGACATGTCCCCCTCGCGTACGCGGTGCGCACCGACCCGTCCACCGGCCTGCTCTCCCAGGGGCCGCGGACGGACGAACTGGTGCTGGGGACGCTGCTCCCGCCGCCGGTCGACACCCCGGACCGGGGGTTCATCTGCGACTCCTGGGAGGGCGCCTCCCGGCTCATGGTGCCGATCGGCCGTACGGCCGCTGCCTCCGGCGGTGAGTTCATGTGCCTGGACCTCTCCAACCGGAGCGGGAACGTCGCGGTCGTCGGCAGGCTGGGCAGCGGCAAGACGACGCTGCTGCGTGTCCTCGCCATGTCGCTGGCGCTGACCCACACCCCGCACGAGGCGGAGTTCTACCTCCTGGAAGGAGCCGTCAACCGGCTCGGTGTGCTGCGGTCGATGCCGCACGTGAAGAAGGTCGCCGCAGCGCACGAGCACGAGGCGGTCGCCGAGGTCCTCACGGCGTTGAAGGACGCCGTCGCCGCCCGGCGCGCGCTGTTCAGGGACCTGGACATCGACTCCGTCGAGGAGTTCCGCGAACTGCGGGCGGCGGGACGGCTGCCGCGCGACAGCGGCAGCGACGTATTCCTGGTGATCGACGGCTGGCTCGACTTCGACTGGGAGATGCCCGAGTTCGCCCAGGAGGTCCACCGCCTCGCCAACACCGGACTGAACTACGGAGTCCACCTCCTCGTCTCCGCCCGGCGGTGGAGCGACTTCGGAGCGAGCCTGCTCGGGCTGCTCGGAACCCGGGTCGAACTGCCCCTGGACGACCCGTCGGAGTCGCAGACCGACACGACTCTGTCCGCGAGCCTCGGGATCGGGTGGGGCCTGTCGCGCGGACGGCGTTTCCGGGTGGCCGTGCCCCATCTGGAAGAGGCCACCAGCTCCACCGAGGCCAGGCAGGCCCTGGTCGGGACGGCCCGGCGGATGCGCGAACGCTGGCTCGGCGTGCAGCCGGAGGCGCCGGTGCGACACCGTACCGACATCCCGTTCACGGACCTGCTCGGCATCGGCGACATCGAGCGGTTCGACGCGCCCCGCCACTGGTCGCTGCGCCCGCCGCCGGAGCGGCTGCGGGTACCGATCGGGAGCGGCGAGGACGGCCGGCCCGTCATCCTCGACCTCAACGAGGCAGCGCTCGGCGGGATGGGGCCGCACGGCCTGTGCGTCGGCGCCGCCGGCTCCGGAAAGCGGGAACTGCTGCGCACGCTGATCCTCGGCCTCGCCGTCACGCACTCGCCGGAGACCCTGAACTTCGTGCTGGCCGACTTCAAGGGCGGTGTCACGTTCGCCGGCCTCGCGGCGCTGCCGCACGTTTCGGCCGTCATCACCGACGTCGCCGACGGACTGCCCCTCGTGGACCGCATGGGCGATGCCTTCAGCAGTGAACTGTTGCGCCGTCAGGAACTGCTCCGCAGCGCGGGCAACTTCTCCAATGTCTCCCAGTACGAGAGAGCACGCACGTCGGGCGCCCCGCTGCCGCCCCTCCCCTCGCTTCTCGTCGTGATCGACGAGTTCCCCGAACTCCTCACCGCCCGGCCCGACTTCATCGAAGTCCTCATCCGGATCGGCCGTACGGGGCGCTCGCTCGGCGTGCACCTGCTGCTGGCCTCCCAGCGCCTGGAGGAGGGCAGGCTGCGCGGCCTGGGCACCTACCTCTCGTACCGGATCGGTCTGCGGACCTTCTCCGCCGCCGAGTCCCGGGCGGCGATCGGAGTCCCGGACGCCTACCACCTGCCTCCCGAGCCGGGTTCCGCCTATCTCAAGGCCGGTACCGACGAGATGACCCGCTTCCGAGCCGCGTACGTCTCGGCCGTCCATACGCCGGAAGGGGCTCCGTCCACGGCGGACGACGCGGACGACGCCGCCTTTGAGGGGCCCTTCACGGACACCGTGCTGGACGCGCTGGTCCGCCGCATCGCGGGCCAGGGACCGCCCGCACACCAGATCTGGCTGCCTCCCCTGGCCGACTCCGCCACCCTCGACCAGTTGCTGCCGGAACTGACGCACACGCCGGAGCGCGGGCTGCACCCTCCGGCCTACGAGGGCCTCGGCGCACTCCGGATCCCGGCCGGACTCGTCGACCGTCCCGACCAGCAGCGCCGCGAACCGCTGTACCTCGACTTCTCGGCGGAGGCCGGGCACGCCCTGGTCGTCGGCGCACCCCGGACGGGGAAGTCGACGCTGCTGCGCACCGTCCTCTGCGCGCTCGCACTCACCCACACTCCCGCCGAAGTCCAGTTCTACTGCCTGGACTTCGGCGGCGGCATGCAGCAGCTCCAGCATCTGCCGCACCTGGGCGGGGTGGCCTCACGGCTGGACCCGGAGCACGTACGGCGTACGGTCGCCGAGGTCGCCGGCGTGCTCGCGGCCCGCGAGGAGTTCTTCCGTATCCACGGGATCGACTCCATGGCCACCTACCGCCAGGGGCGCGCGGCCGGAACGTGGCCGGACCAGCCGTGGGGCGACGTCTTCCTGGTCATCGACGGCTGGTCGGCCTTCAAGCAGGACTACGAGCACTTGCAGGACACCGTCACCGACCTCGGGACCCGCGGCCTCTCGTACGGCATCCACCTGCTGCTCACGATCACCCGTTACACGGACGTCCGCCCGTCGCTGCGTGAGCACTTCGGCACCAGAGTCGAGCTGCGCCTCGGCGACCCCATGGACTCGGAGATCGCCCGGAAGGCGGCGCAGGACGTCCCGGTCGGCGCACCCGGCCGCGGCCTGACCTCCGACAAATTCCACTTCCTGGCCGCCGTGCCCTGCCTCCATGACGCTCCCGGCGCCGCCGCCGGACTGGGGGAGGCCACGGAGCACCTGGCCGACACCGTCCGGTCGTTCTGGACCGGGCCGAGCGCCCCACCCGTACGTGTCCTGCCCACCCTGCTGCCGGCGGACGCGCTCCCCCTGACCGCCGGCCGCTCCGGGACCGCGATCGCCCTGGGCCTGGACGAGACGACCCTGCTCCCTTTCGGCGTCGCCTTCGAAACCGACCCGCACCTGGTCGTCATCGGGGAGGGCGAGTCCGGGAAGACCTCACTGCTGCGGCTGCTCGCCCACAGGATCAGCGAGCGGTACACGCCGCAGGAAGCAGAGATGTTGGTCGTCGACTACCGGCGGTCGCTGCTGGGTGATCTGCCCATGGAACGCATGGTGCAGTACGTCGTCAACGGAGTGGAACTTCAGGCCAACATCAGGAGTATCGCCCACCTCCTGGCAAGCCGGATGCCCACCTCGGACATCACCCCGGAACAACTGCGGGACCGGAGCTGGTACTCGGGGCCCGACATCTTCCTGCTCGTGGACGACTACGACCTTGTCGCGACCGCCTCGGGCAACCCGCTCCACCCTCTCCTGGACTACCTGCCGTTCGCGCGGGACGTCGGCCTGCGCGTCGTGCTGTGCCGCAATTCGGCGGGGGCGGGGCGCTCGATGTACGAACCGGTCATGCAGCGCCTGGTGGAGCTGGGCGCGCACGGGCTCATGCTCTCGGGCGACAAGTCGGAGGGCTCGCTCTTCGGCTCGGTGGTGCCGTTCCACCAGTCACCCGGCCGTGCCATGTTCACCGGCAGGCGCAACCCGCCGCGGCAGGTCCAGTTGGCGTACCAGCCCGCCGGCGCCGACTGAGCCACGCCGACGTGGACCGGCTCAGCCTGCCAGTCGGGCGACGGCCGGCGCGTGCCCCCGGTCGAGGGACTCAGCGGCAGCGCAAGGGACGTCCGGCCGCACACCGGTGCCCTCCCAGTTCGCGCCGGAGACGGGGTTGCGTCTCAGTTCCGCGAAGGCAAGAGAACTCGGCGAGGCGCTCACCAGACTGGTCGACGACGCCGAGGGAGACGCGGAGGAGCAGCCCGTGCACGGTGTGTTGGTGGCGCTCTATCAGCAGGCTCCGCCGACCGGCACCACCATGTCCGACTCAGGTCACTAGCGGCAGCCCTCACACCAGGCTGTCGCGCCACGCCTGGTGCAGGCCCGCGAAGCGGCCCGCGCCCGCGATCAGGTCCGACGGGGTGCCGTCCTCCACGACGCTGCCCGACTCCATCACCAGCACCCTGTCGGCGATCTCCACGGTGGACAGCCGGTGGGCGATGACCACGGCCGTACGGCCGTGCAGCACCGTGTCCATCGCCTGCTGCACCGCGCGTTCGCCCGGGATGTCCAGCGAACTGGTCGCCTCGTCCAGGATCAGGACCGCCGGGTTCGCCAGCAGGGCGCGGGCGAAGGCGACCAGTTGGCGCTGGCCCGCCGAGATCCGGCCGCCCCGCTTGCGTACGTCCGTGTCGTAGCCGTCGGGGAGCGCCTCGATGAAGTCGTGCGCGCCGATCGCCTTCGCCGCGCCCTCGATGTCCGCACGGGTGGCGTCGGAACGCCCGATGGCGATGTTCTCGGCGACCGTCCCGGAGAAGAGGAAAGCTTCCTGCGTCACCATCACCACGCCGCGCCGCAGCTCGGGTGTGTCCAGGTCGCGCAGATCGACGCCGTCGAGCAGGACCCGGCCGTGGGTGGGGTCGTAGAAGCGGGCCAGCAGCTTGGCCAGCGTCGACTTCCCGGCGCCCGTGGAGCCGACCACGGCGACCGTCTGCCCGGCCGGGATCGTCAGGTCGAAGCGGGGGAGGACCTCGCCGCCGGTGCGGTAGCCGAAGGTGACGCCGTCGAAGACGACTGCTCTGCCCGGGAGTTCACCGTCGAGGGGCGGCAGCGGACGCGGCTGCGCCGGCTCCGGCACCGTCGGGATCTGGGCGAGCAGGCCGGCGATCTTCTCCAGCGAGGCGGCGGCCGACTGGTACGAGTTGAGGAACATCCCGAGCCGGTCGATCGGGTCGTACAGCCGCCGCAGATACAGCACGGCGGCGGCCAGCACACCGAGCGCGAGGGTGCCGTCGGAGACGCGGTAGGCGCCCCACAGCACGATCCCCGCCACCGCCGTGTTGGCGATGGTCCGCGAGCCGACCACATAGCGGGCCATCTCGATCAGCGCGTCGCCGTTGTTGCGCTGCGCGCGGTCGTTGAGCACCTCGAAGGCCGCGTCGTTGGCCCGCTCACGCCGGAACGCCTGCACCGGCCTGATGCCGTTGAGCGTCTCGGCGAACTTCACGATGACGGCCGCGATCGCGGTGGACCTGCGGCTGAAGATACGGCCCGCGCGCCGCTGGTAGAGCCGTACGAGCAGATACAGCGGCGCGAACGAGAGCACGGCGACCGCTCCTATCCGCAGGTCGAGGAAGAGCAGCGTCCCAGCGATGTACACGAAGGCGAGCACCACCTCGATGAGTTCCTGGAGCCCCTCGCCGAGCAGTTCCCGCAGCGACTCGACATCGGTGGTCGACCGGGAGATCAACCGGCCCGAGGTGTACCGCTCGTGGAAGTCCACGCTCAGCGCCTGGGCGTGGCGGAAGATTCTGCCCCGCAGGTCGAGCAGCACGTCCTGGTTGACGAGGGCAGCCGCCTTGGTGAAGGCGTACTGGAGTCCGCCCGAGCCCAGCGAGCAGATCAGATAACCGGCCGCGACGGCCAGCAGCGGTCCGTTGTCGCCGTGCCGGAACGCCGGAACGCCGCTGTCGATGGCGTACGCCACGATCAGCGGGCCCGCCTGCGCTGCGGCCTGCTGGAGCAGCAGGAACACGACGGCGATGACCACTCTGCCGCGTCTCTCGCGCAGCAGGGACCGCAGCAGGGCGCCGGTGGCCCCGGGCGGCGCCGGCAACTCGTCCTGGTCGAACGGGTCCCCGGACGGCGCGGCCTCGCGCTCCTCGCGCGCGGCGCGCCTGGAGTCCCGCTTCCGCAGCCGCCCCGGCTCGGGCGGCGCCGCCCCGTCGACACCGACCAGGACGCCTGCTTCACCGCCCGCTTCACCGCCCGGTTCGTCGTCGGGCCTCCTGGTGTCGCTGCTGGTCGACGTGGTCATCGTGCGCCCTCCTCGGCTGCACCGGCCATCAGCCAGGCGTACTCCTCGCTGCTGCGCAGCAGTTCCTGATGGGTGCCCACGGCGGTGATCCGGCCCCGCGAAAGCAGCGCGACGCGGTCCGCGAGCATCACCGTCGACGGCCGGTGCGCCACCACCAGCGCCGTCGTCTCTTCGAGTACGCGCCGCAGCGCCGCTTCCACCAGCGCCTCCGTATGCACGTCCAGCGCGGACAGCGGGTCGTCGAGCACCAGGAAGCGCGGCTTTCCGACCACCGCCCTGGCCAGCGCGAGCCGCTGCCGCTGGCCGCCGGAGAGGTTCAGCCCCTGCTCGCCGACCTCGGTCCGCACCCCCTCGGGCAGGTCCGAGACAAAGCCGGCCTGCGCGGTGTCGAGGGCCCGCAGCAGCGCGTCCTCGTCGGCGTCCTCGGCGCCCATGAGGACGTTCTCCCCGACGCTCGCCGAGAACAGCGTCGGCTCCTCGAACGCCACCGACACCAGCTCGCGCAGCCGCTCACGCGGCATCAGCGCGATGTCCTCGCCGTCGAGAGTGATCCGGCCGTCGGTCGCGTCGTAGAGCCGGGGGACGAGCGCGGTGAGCGTCGTCTTGCCGGAACCGGTGGTCCCGACCACCGCCATGGTCTCGCCGGGTCTGATGTGCAGATCGACCCCCGTCAGCACGGGGGCGGCGTCGTCGTCGGCATCCGGATACCGGAAGGAGACCCCCTCGAAGCGCAGCCCGCCCTCGCCGGAGGGCGCGTCGGGCCCGGACGCGGCGCCGCCGCCCTCGGGCTCCGCCTCCTCCGGTACGTCCATCACCTCGAAGAACCGCGCGGTCGCCGTCGCCGACTCCTGGCTCATCGCGAGCAGGAACCCGATCGACTCCACGGGCCAGCGCAGCGCCAGCGCCGTCGACAGGAAGGCCACCAGGGTGCCCGCCGACAGCCCGCCGTCGGCGACCTGGATCGTGCCGAGCACCAGTGCGGCGCCGATCGCCAGCTCGGGGATGGTGGTGATCAGCGCCCAGATCCCGGCGAGCAGCCCGGCCTTGTCCAGCTCGGTGGTGCGCAGCTTCTTCGTGAGTTCGCGGAAGGCCTGGGCCTGGCTGCGGTGGCGCCCGAAGCCCTTGATGATCCGGATGCCGAGCACCGCCTCCTCGACCACCGTCGTCAGATCGCCGACCTGGTCCTGCGCGCGCCGCGCGACCAGTGAGTACTTCGTCTCGAAGACGGAGCAGAGGATGACGAGCGGCACCACCGGAGCGAGCAGCACCAGCCCCAGCGACCACTGCTGGCTCAGCAGGATGACAAAACCGACCAGGATCGTCGAGCCGTTGACGAGCAGGAAGGTCAGCGGGAAGGCCAGGAACATCCGCAGCAGCATCAGGTCCGTCGTCCCGCGCGACAGGAGCTGGCCGGACGGCCAGCGGTCGTGGAAAGCGACCGGAAGCCGTTGCACATGGCGGTAGAGATCCGCCCGCATCGCCGCCTCGACCCCGGCCAGCGGCCTCGCCACCAGCCAGCGCCGGAAGCCGAACAGCGCCGCCTCGACGAGCCCGAGCAGCAGCAGCCACAGCGCCCCGAGCCAGATCCCGCCGGTGTCCCTGTCGGTGATCGGACCGTCCACCATCCACTTCAGGACCAGCGGGAACACCAGGCCGAGACAGGACGCCACGACCGCGACGAGAGCCGCGCTGAACAGCCGCGTACGCACCGGGCGTACGTACGGCCACAGGCGCAGCAGCGTCCTCGCGGCGGACCGGTCCTGGGTGGGTGCATGTGTCTGGGGCATCAGGACCGAGCCTACGGTCAGGCACTGACAACCCTCACGTCATTTTCCCGCCGACGAGTCGGTGGGGGCCGCCCCCCATCAGCCGATCGGTTGATGCGAGGTCGAGCGGGATGGCCGATGGTGCGGTGGCAGGGCCGAAGGGACCCTCGGGGTATGGCGATTATCGAAGTGAACGGCCTGCACAAGGCCTACGGGGGGAAAACCGCCGTGAACGGGGTGACATTCAGCGTCGAAGAGGGCGAGATCTTCGGGATCCTCGGCCCCAACGGCGCGGGAAAGACGACCACCGTGGAGTGCGTGGAGGGACTCAGGGTCCCCGACGCCGGCACGGTACGGGTGGCCGGGTTCGACCCGGTCGCCGACCACACACAGGTGACGGGGCTGCTCGGCGTACAGCTCCAGGAGGGCGAACTCCAGCCCAAGATCTCCGTCCAGGAGGCGCTGGAGCTGTACTCCGCCTTCTACCCGAAGCCGGTCGACTGGCGGCCGCTCGCCGAGCGGCTGGGGCTCACGGACAAGCTGAAGGACCGTTTCGCGAAGCTGTCGGGCGGCCAGAAACAGCGGCTGTTCATCGGGCTCGCCCTGATAGGTGACCCGCGCGTCGTCGTACTCGACGAACTCACCACCGGGCTCGACCCGCGCGCCCGCAGGGACACCTGGAAGCTGATCGAGGAGATCAGGGACTCCGGAGTGACGGTGCTGCTCGTCACGCACTTCATGGAGGAGGCCCGGCGGCTCTGCGACCGGATCGCGGTGATCGACAAGGGCAAGGTCGCGGCGCTCGACACGCCGTCCGGCCTGATCGCGAGGTCGACCGCCTCGACGGTCATCTCGTTCACGCCCTCCCAGCCGCTCGACGACCACGAACTCGGCGAGCTTCCCCAGGCGACGGCCGTCGACACCAGGAACGGCCGCATCGTGATCAACGGTACGGACGAGACCGTCAACGCCCTCATCTCGCTGCTCGCACGCCAGCACATCACCGCGCGCCAGCTCCGGGTGACCGAGGCCACGCTCGACGACGCGTTCCTCGACCTCACCGAGACCTCAGCGGAACAAGAAGCCGAGGAACGGACGCGGGGAGCTGAGGCCATGACACAGGAAGCCAAGAAAACCGCACAGGAGAGGGTCTGACATGGCCTCCGCGTCCGCCGCCGTCCTCAGGACCGAGGCCCGGCTCCTCACCAGGGAACCGGCCATCCTCTTCTGGATCGTCGTCTTCCCGACCGCCCTGCTGGTGATCCTCGGGTCGATCCCCGGCTTCCGGGAGGCCGACCCGTCGCTCGGAGGGCGCCGGGTCATCGACCTCTACGTCCCCGTCTCCGCGCTGCTGGCCGTGATCATGGCCGGACTCCAGGCCGTGCCGCCGATTCTCACCGGCTACCGCGAGCGCGGCATCCTGCGCCGGATGTCCACCACTCCCGTACGCCCGCACTCGCTGCTCGGGGCCCAGCTCGTCCTGCTCGGCGGCGGCGCCTTCTGCTCGGCAGTACTGGCCGTGGCGGTCGGCCGGCTCGCTTTCGGCGTGGCCCTGCCCGCGCAGCTCGCCGGATACCTGGTCGCGCTCGTGCTCGTGACGGCGTGCTCGCTGGCGCTCGGTGGCCTGATCAGCGCGGTCTCCCGTACCCAGAAGGCGGGCCAGGCGATCGGCTCGGTCGTCTTCTTCCCCTCGATGTTCGCCGCCGGGGTGTGGCTGCCGGTCCAGACGATGCCGGATCTGCTCCGTACGATCGTGACGTACACGCCCTTCGGCGCCGCGTCAGGCGCGCTCGACGACGCGGCACAGGGCGGTTGGCCGGGCTGGGCACATCTGGGCATCATGGCGCTCTGGACGGTCGTGCTGACCGCGGGGGCGGTGCGCTGGTTCCGCTGGGAGTAGGCAGGACGGACGGGCCCGGCACGGAATCAGGCGCGGAAGCAGGCGCGGAGGGGAGAGCGAGAACATGCCCGGCAGACCCTTCTCACTCGAAGAGCACTGGGAGCGGCTCCACCGCTGGGGCGCGTACGCCCTGCTCGTCTTCAGCGCGGCGATCTCCGTCGCCGTCGCCCCCGCCTTCTCGCTGACCCGTGACGAGATCTACGCCAGCGGGGTGCTCACTCTGGCGGCGCTGTTCCTCCAGGTCTGGTGGGGCAGGACCAGGCCCCACCAGACCAAGTACGGGGTGCCGGGGCAGGTCTACTTCTGGATACGGACCGCCCTGGCCTTCGCCCTCACCTGGCTGAACCCGCTGTACGCGGTCTACGCGACCCTGGGCTATTTCGACAGCGCCTCCTACCTGCCGAAACGCGCCGCCAGGCTCGGGGTGGTCTGCTCGGCGGTGACCGTGGCCGGGTCGCAGGCCGGTGGCCTGCCGCCGCGGGGCGCGCTGGGCTGGACGCTGTTCGGCGGGATCCTCGCCATCCATGTCTCCCTCGTCCTCCTCTTCAGCCACCTCGGGGTGAAGGAGGAGGAGCGGGTACGGGAACGCGCGGCCACCATCAAGGAGCTGGAGAGCACCAACGCCCGTCTCGAACAGGCCCTGGAGGAGAACGCGGGACTCCACAGCCAACTCCTCGTCCAGGCGAGGGAAGCCGGGGTGGCCGACGAGCGGCGGCGGCTCGCCGCCGAGATCCACGACACCATCGCGCAGGGGCTCGCCGGCATCATCGCCCAGCTCCAGGTGGTCGCAGGCACCTCCGACAGCGACCTCGCGCGCCAGCACCTCGACCGCGCCTCGACGCTCGCCAGGCACAGTCTCGGCGAGGCGCGCAGGTCGGTCCAGAACCTCAGCCCGGCCGAGCTGGACAACGACGCGCTGCCCGCCGCGCTGCGCAAGACGGTCGCCGGGTGGTCCGAACGCTCCGGTGTGAGGGCGCAGTTCACCGTCACGGGAACGCAGGAGCAGCTCCACGACGAGGTGGCGGCCACCCTGCTGCGGATAGCGCAGGAGGCCCTCGCCAACGTCGCCAAGCACGCCTCGCCGGAACGCGTCGGCGTGACCCTCTCCTACATGGGCGACGAGGTGTCCCTCGACGTACGGGACGACGGCCGGGGCTTCGACCCGCTCCGGCTGCCGTCACGCTCCGGGACCGGCGGCTTCGGACTCGACGGGATGCGGGCGCGCGCCGCGCGTATCGCCGGTGCCGTCACCGTCGAGTCGGAGGAAGGGCAGGGCACGGCGGTCTCGGCTCGCGTACCTTTGGTGCGCCATGGCTGAAGCTGACCGCACCATCCCGATCATCACGCTGATCGTCGTCGACGACCATCCTGTCGTACGGGACGGCCTGCGCGGCATGTTCGAGTCGGCCCCCGGCTTCGAGGTGCTCGGCGAGGCGGCGAACGGGGTCGACGGCGTCGAACTCGCCCTCCGGCTCGACCCCGATGTCGTCCTGATGGATCTGCGGATGCCGGGCGGTGGCGGCGTCGAGGCGATCACCGAACTGACCGGCCGCGGCGCCCGTTCCAAGGTCCTGGTCCTCACCACGTACGACACGGACTCCGACACACTGCCCGCGATCGAGGCGGGCGCCACCGGCTATCTGCTGAAGGACGCGCCGCGCGACGAACTCTTCACGGCGGTACGGGCGGCGGCGGACGGCCGTACGGTCCTCTCGCCCGCTGTCGCCTCCCGCCTGGTCTCGCGGGTCAGGACCCCGGCGGGGACCGGCGGCGAACCGCTGTCAGGGCGCGAGCGCGAGGTCCTCGAACTGGTCGCCAAGGGCACGTCCAACCGCGAGATCGCCAAGGAGCTGTTCATCAGCGAGGCGACGGTGAAGACCCATCTCACGCACCTCTACGCCAAGTTGGGCGTCAGGGAGCGAGCGGCGGCGGTCGCGGTGGCGTACGACCGCCGCATCCTGGGCCGACCGGGCGGCAGCGGCTGACGGTGTCCCGACCGCCGCGCGGGGAAGCGCCCATTTATCCGTCATTTATGGCCGCCCGTTAGCTTCATCCAGGCAACCGCGGCCCTGCCGTACGGGCGGCTTCGGGAAACACTGGGGGGTACCACGATGAAGAACCACCTGCGTACGACCGGACCGAGGCGCCGTCGCGCCGCCGCGGTGGCCGGCGCGCTCGCGCTGGCCGCGATCGCGGTGGGCACGGCCGCCTCGCCCGCTTCCGCCGCGGGCTGGGGCTGTGACCACGACGGGCAGGCGGTGTGGTGCGCGTCGGTGACCGGCATCTCGTCCGGGTCCTACCTCGCCTCCCACAACGGGCCGTCCTACGCCTCGGGCACGACCGGGCACCGCTACTCCAACGGCGACACCATGATGCTGGCCTGCTGGACCACGGGCGACGGCGACGCCGACGGCCACGGCGACCACTACTGGTTCGCGCTCGACCTCGACAGCGACAGCGGGTACATCAACGACTGGTACGTGACGACAGGGTCGCCGTCCCAATGGCAGCCGCACGTACCGCGGTGCCGCTGAGGACAGCGCGGCAACCATGCGAAGCCCGGTGCGCGGGGCGCCCACCCCGCGCACCCCGCACACCGTCCCGTGCCGGCGGCTACCCCCGGACCCTGAAGAGCAGTACGGCCCGCCCCGGCACGGTCACCTCGGTCCCTCCCTCGTACACCGTGCCCGGCGCCCGGTCCTGGTCCTCCAGCGAGGTGTCGACGACGAGTTCGTACGTGTCCGCCCACGGCGGTCCTGGCAGCTCGAACTCCACGGCACGCGCGGCTGCGTGAAACACCGTCAGGAAACTGTCGTCCGTGATCTTCTCCCCGCGTGCGTCGCGTCCCGGGATGTCCCGTCCTGACAGGAAGAGACCGAGCGTGGACGCCGGCGCGTACCAGTCGCTCTCCGTCATCTCTTCGCCGTGCGCGGTGAACCAGGCCAAGTCCCGCAGCCCGTCAGCCGCTTGCGGGCGGCCGGAGAAGAACGCGCGGCGGCGCAGCACGGGATGTGCGTGGCGCAGCGCGAGCAACCGCCGGGTCAGGGCGTGCAGGGCGCCGGGGCCCGGCTGGTCGAGCAGTGACCAGTCGACCCAACTGACCTCGTTGTCCTGGCAGTAGGCGTTGTTGCTGCCGTGCTGGGTGCGCCCCATCTCGTCGCCGGCGACCAGCATCGGCACGCCCGTCGACACCAGCAGCGTGGTGAGCAGGTTACGGAGCTGGCGCCGCCGCAGCGCGTTGACGTCCGGGTCGTCGCTCTCGCCCTCCACCCCGCAGTTCCAGGCGCGGTTGTCGTCCGTACCGTCACGATTGCCTTCCCCGTTGGCCTCGTTGTGCTTCCGCTCGTACGTCACCAGGTCGCGGAGCGTGAACCCGTCATGGGCGGTGATGAAGTTGACGGAGGCGTAGGGCCTGCGGCCACCCCACGCGTACAGGTCGCTCGACCCGGACAGCCGGTAGCCGAGGTCCCGTACGTCGGGGGTCGCGCCGCGCCAGAAGTCCCGTACGGCGTCGCGGTACCGGTCGTTCCACTCCGTCCACAGCGGCGGGAACGCCCCCACCTGGTAGCCGCCGTTGCCCACGTCCCACGGCTCGGCGATCAGCTTCACGCGGCGCAGCACCGGGTCCTGGGCGATCACGGCGAGGAACGGCGAGAGCATGTCGACGTCGTGCATGGAGCGGGCGAGCGCGGCGGCGAGGTCGAAGCGGAAGCCGTCGACACCCATCTCGGTGACCCAGTAGCGCAGCGAATCGGTGATCAGCCGCAGCACATGCGGCTGGACGACATGCAGGGTGTTCCCGCACCCGGTGTAGTCGGTGTACTGGCGGGCGTCCGACTGGAGCCGGTAGTAGCCCCGGTTGTCTATCCCGCGCAAGGAGAGGGTGGGGCCGCGTTCCCCGGCCTCGGCCGTGTGGTTGTAGACGACGTCGAGGATGACCTCGATCCCCGCCTCGTGCAGGGCGCGCACCATCTCCTTGAACTCTTCGACCTGTCGGCCGCGCGTGCCGCCGGCGGCGTAGTCGGCGTGCGGGGCGAAGTAGCCGATGGAGTTGTAGCCCCAGTAGTTGCGCAGGCCGCGCCGCAGCAGATGCTCCTCGTGCGCGAACTGGTGTACGGGAAGCAGCTCGACGGCCGTCACCCCGAGCCCGCGCAGATGGTCGATCGCCGCCGGGTGGGCGAGTCCCGCGTAGGTGCCGCGCAGCTCCTCGGGGATGCCCGGATGGAGCTGGGTGAAGCCGCGCACATGCAGCTCGTAGATCACCGAATCGGCCCAGGGGGTCTTGGGACGCCGGTCGTCGGCCCACGCGCCGTCGGGGTCGTCGTCGTGGACGACCACGCCCTTGGGGACGTACGGAGCCGAGTCCCGGTCGTCGCGTACGGTGTCGGCGACATGCTCCTGCGGCCAGTCGCGCACATGGCCGTATACCTCGGGCGGCAGCGAGAAGTCGCCGTCGACCGCGCGGGCGTACGGGTCGAGCAGCAGCTTCGCCGGGTTCCAGCGGGCCCCCGTCCAGGGGTCCCAGCGGCCGTGGACGCGGAAGCCGTACCGCTGTCCCGGGCCGACCTCCGGCACGAAGCCGTGCCAGATCTCGTGGGTCAGCTCGGTGAGCGGCAGCCGCGTCTCGACGAGGTCTCTCCCTGTGGCGTCCGCGTGGCCTCTGTGGTCCCCGTGGTCCCTGGCATCCCCGTGGTCCCGGTCGGCCGGGTCGTCGAAGAGGCAGACCTCGACCGCCTCGGCGCCGCCCGCCCAGAGCGCGAAGTTGGTCCCGGCGACCCCGTCGGGGCCGACCCGGTAGCGAGCGCCCAGCGGGGTCGGCGAACCGGGCCAGACCGAGCGGTACGGAGTGTCCGGCTCCCGTAGCCGGTCGTCGCCGACCACGAGGGTGCCGGGGAGGAGACCGGCGGGACCGGCGCCGTTCCCGCCGTTCCCGCCGTTCCGGACGCCGTTCCCCAGCGCCGGGCCGGCCTCGGCCGTCCCGCCGGCCGTCCACCGTACCGAGCCGTCCGCCGTCGCCGGCCCGTCCACGTGTGTCCCGTCCACCGCGGTCCCGTCCATCGCCTCCTCCGCCGACTCCTGCACTGCCTCCTGCTCGGCTGCGCTCGCCACCTGTCCGCCTCCTGCGGCTCGTAGGCCTCGCGGGTTCAGGTGCGCACGGCGTCCCGGCCGTGGTACCTCCCGTGTGGTCCTTCCCCTGTTCTTCCCTTCCGAAGGCCCGCCCTCACGTTTCCCGGGGTGGGGGGTCGTCGTTGGGCGGTCGTGAGACACGTACTGAAGAGGACGAGGTCCGGCCCGGCCGGCGCCCCGACACGGGCGGGATCGCTGGCGGGACTGATGGCAGGGCTGGTGGTGGCACTGGCGGGGCTGACGGGATGCGGCGGCCTGACCGCCCTCACCGAGGGAAAGTCGGGGGCGTCCGACGACACGATCCGGATCGTCCCCGAGGACGGCGCGCGGGCGGTCGGCCGCTCCGACCGGATCGAGGTGAAGGTGCCCGACGGCCGGCTGGAGCGGGTCAGGGTGATGGAGGTGGAGGACGCGCGCGCCACCGAACTGCCGGGGCACATCTCGGAGAACGGCAGGAGCTGGCGTCCCGAGCGCGGCTCGGAGATCGCGCTGGCGGCGAAGTACCTGGTCGAGGCCGTCGCCGTGGACGAGGACGGCCACCGCTCGGCGAGGCACACCACCTTCACCACGGCCGTCCCCACCCACCGGTTCATCGGCTATGTCACTCCGGAGAACCGCTCCACCGTCGGCACCGGCATGATCGTCTCTATCGACTTCAACCGGCCGATCCGTGACCGGGCGGCCGTGGAACGCGCTGTCGCCGTCACCTCGGACCCGCCGGTGGAGGTCGTCGGCCACTGGTTCGGCCGTACCCGCCTCGATTTCCGGCCACGGGAATACTGGCGTCCGGGCACCCGGGTCACCGTCGATCTGCGGCTGCGGGACGTGCCGGGGGCGCCGGGGATGTACGGCATCCAGCGCAGGACGGTCGGCTTCACCGTCGGCCGGTCCCAGGTCTCCCGGGTGGACGCCGCGAAGCACACCATGGAGGTACGGCGCGAGGGCGCGCCCGTGGCGACCGTACCGATCACCGCGGGGGCGCGCAGGACCCCCACGTACAACGGGAAGATGGTGGTCACGGAGTTGTACGACGTCACGCGCATGGACGGCCGTACGGTCGGGTTCGGCGGCGAGTACGACATCAAGGACGTGCCGCACGCGATCCGGCTGACCACCTCGGGCACCTTCCTGCACGGCAACTACTGGGCGTCCGACGACACGTTCGGCGCGGAGAACACCAGCCACGGCTGTATCGGGCTGCACGATGTCAAGGGCGGCCGGGGGGCCACCCCGGCAGGGTGGTTCTTCGACCGGACGCTTGTCGGGGATGTCGTGGAGGTGGTCAACTCGAAGGACCGAAAGGTCGCTCCCGACAACGGACTCGGCGGCTGGAACATGGAGTGGAAGAAGTGGAGGGCGGGGTCCGCCGTCCTCTGAGCCCCGGCCCGGCCCCCGTGCCGTACGACCAGTCACACGACCAGGTGCACGACCAGCGACACGGCCAGGTGCACGACCAGCGACACGGCCAGGTGCACGACCAGCGACACGGCCAGGTACACGTCCAGCTACCGCACTCCCAGGCGCCAGAGGCGTGACTTTCCGTCCGACTCGCGTTTGTTTTCGATCACTTGGGACCGAACGGTGACATTCGCGAACTCTTCACTGTGCCTGCGGTGTGATTATCTATCGCCGTGTGCGTGTGCTAGACGCGTGGGAGTGCGGGCCGTGGCGGGGCCAGGCCGTGCGAGGGGAGACGACCGTGGTGAACGGGCAGCCGATATCAGGGACATGGACCGGGACGGGCCGTGGTCCCGGCCGCGGCAGACGTGGAAGGTCGGGGCTGCTCGCCCTGATACTCGGCGCGCTGCTGCTGATGGTCACCGCGTGCGGTGGCGGTGGCGGGAACACCGGTACGGACAAGGGGAACGAAGGCAAGGGCGGCGCGGCCAAGGGCGCGACGGCGGTCGAGAACACGGCGTCGCAGGCGGTCGTGACGATCGCGCCCAAGGACGGTGCCACCTCGGTGGCCACCAGCGGCGCGCTCAAGGTCGCCGTGGACAAGGGCAAGCTGACCACGGTCACCGTGCAGGACGACAAGGGCAACCCGGTCGAGGGCAAGGTGGCCGCCGACGGCGTGAGTTGGGAGCCGTCGCAGCATCTCGCCGGCTCCACCAAGTACAAGGTGCATGTGAGCGCCAAGGACGCCGACGGACGTGAGTCGGCCAAGGACGCCACCTTCACCACCCTCGTACCGAAGAACACCTTCATCGGGTACTACACGCCCGAGGACAAATCGACGGTCGGCGTGGGCATGCCGGTCTCGCTCACCTTCACCCGGGGCATCACGGACCCGGCGGCCGTCGAGAAGGCCGTCAAGGTCACGGCTGACCCGCCGGTGCCGGTCGAGAGCCACTGGTTCGGCAACGACCGCCTCGACTTCCGGCCCGAGAAGTACTGGGCGCCCGGTACGAAGGTCACGGTGAAGCTCGACCTCGACGGCGTCGAGGGCCGCCCCGGGGTCTACGGCACGCAGGCCAAGACGGTGACGTTCACCATCGGCCGCAGCCAGGTCTCCACGGTCGACGCGAGCGCGCACACCATGAAGGTCGTGCGCGACGGCAAGCAGATCAAGAAGATCCCGATCAGCGCGGGCGCGCCGTCGACCACCACGTACAACGGCCAGATGGTCATCAGCGAGAAGTACAAGGTGACCCGGATGAACGGGGACACCGTCGGGTTCGGCGGGGAGTACGACATCCCCGACGTGCCGCACGCCATGCGGCTGTCCAACTCGGGCACCTTCATCCACGGCAACTACTGGGCGTCGTCGGGTACGTTCGGCTCGACCAACACCAGCCACGGCTGTGTGGGGCTGCGGGACGCGCGCGGTGCCAACGACAGCAGCACGCCGGCGGCGTGGTTCTACAACAGCTCGCTCCTCGGTGACGTCGTCATCGTGAAGAACTCGCACGACAAGACGATCTCCCCGGACAACGGCCTCAACGGCTGGAACATGTCCTGGGCCGACTGGACGAAGTAACCGCCGGACGAAGAGCCCGGCCGAAGCAACCGGCCGGCCCACCGGCTACCGGCCATCGCCAAGGGCCCCCGTACACGCTCACCGCGTGCGCGGGGGCCCTTCGCGTGCGCGTTAGCGCGCGTTAACCTGCCTCGTATGGCAACCGTGAATCTTGAAGTCTCCGACGGCGTCGGCACGATCCGGCTCGACCGTCCCCCGATGAACGCGCTGAACATCGGCATGCAGGACCTGCTGCGCGAGCTGGCGCGGGAGGCCACCGAGCGCGACGACGTACGCGCGGTGATCCTCTACGGCGGCGAGAAGGTCTTCGCCGCCGGAGCCGACATCAAGGAGATGCGGGAGATGGACCACGCGGCGATGGTCGTACGCTCCGGCGCGCTCCAGGAGGCGTTCACCGCTGTCGCCCGTATCCCCAAGCCCGTCGTCGCCGCGATCACCGGCTACGCGCTCGGCGGTGGCTGCGAGCTGACCCTCTGCGCCGACTACCGGATCGCCGCCGACAACGCCAAGCTCGGCCAGCCCGAGATCCTGCTCGGGCTGATCCCCGGCGCCGGCGGCACCCAGCGGCTGGCCCGTCTCGTCGGCCCCTCCCGCGCCAAGGATCTGATCTTCACGGGCCGTCAGATCAGGGCGGCCGAGGCGCTCGCGATCGGGCTCGTCGACCGGGTGGTTCCGGCGGCCGAGGTGTACGAGGAGGCGCACGCCTGGGCCGCGAAGCTCGCGCAAGGCCCGGCGCTCGCGCTGCGGGCCGCCAAGGAGTCCGTCGACGCGGGTCTGGAGACGGACCTGGAGACCGGTCTCACCATCGAACGCACCTGGTTCGCGGGGCTGTTCGCCACCGAGGACCGGGAGCGCGGAATGCGTTCCTTCGTGGAGGACGGTCCGGGCAAGGCGACGTTCCTCTGATGCCCTCAAGGCTTAGCTCAGCCTTAAGGGAGCCTTAAGAAAAATAACCCGAGCGTGGGTTGCACGTAGTTGACCCGAAGACGTTGTCGCAGCTCAGGCGGGCCGTATCGATATGCCTACTGCCAAAGGCATATGCCGTTCACGCCCCCCGGAATGACTCATTCCGGGGGGTGGATTCCTTCGGAACGGCCCCCGGAAGGCCCCTGGGCGGCCATGATGGTGGGCATGGCGGGCCTGGAGGGTGTGGAGCAGCCGCGGCAGAGCGGTCACGCGGCCGCGGTGCGGTGGACACCGGCCGTCGAGGACGAACAAGCGCTCCAGGCCATCGAGTTGCACGGCGATCCGACCGAGGCGGAGGTGCGGCTGCCGTCCCGCCCCGAGTCCGCCTACGCCGCCCGCAGGATCACCCACGGGGTGGTGACGAGCCACTGGGGACTCTCCCCGCAGACGGCCGAGCAGGCCGTGCTGCTCGTGTCGGAACTGGTCGGGAATGCCGTACGGCACACCGGCGCGCGCGTCTTCGGGCTGCGCATGGTGCGCAGGCGCGGCTGGATCAGGGTCGAGGTGCGGGACCCCTCGCGCGGGCTGCCCTGCCTGATGCCCGTGCATGAGATGGACGTCAGCGGCCGGGGGCTGTTCCTCGTGGACAAGCTCTCCGACCGGTGGGGCGTGGATCTGCTGCCGCGCGGCAAGACCACCTGGTTCGAGATGCGGATCGCCGACCGCCAGCCCACCTGAGGCCCACCTGAGTCGACTTGATGGGGCATCGACAATTCGGGCCCGGTCAATCATCACCTTTTATCCCCTTCGCCCCTTAAATGGGTGCGTGATCCCCACAGACCGTCGCAGCGCACTGCGCGCAGCAGCAGGCGCGGCCGTCGCGAGTGCCCTCGCCGCCGGCTGTACGGACAGCGGCAGCGTGGCGCCCGCCCGTATCGAGGGCACGGCCCGCGCCGCCTCG
>NZ_JTHL01000001.1:6693908-6698094 GCF_000818195.1 Streptomyces sp. 150FB
GCCACCCGTCCGCCTCACCGGCCGGCCGGCACAGTCCGGTACCGGCGAAGGCCCTGCCCGCCGGCCTCCCCGGGATGCCGCCCGTGCTCGACCCGAAGGACGTGTACGCGGCCGACCACGCGGGCAAGCTCTCGCCCGTCGTGAAGCGCTTCCCCAACCGGATCTACGTCCCCAACACCAACTCCGACACGGTCTCGGTCATCGACCCCGCCACGTACAAGGTCATCGAGACCATCCCGGTCGGCCGCCAGCCGCAGCACGTCGTGCCCTCCTGGGACCTCAAGACCCTGTGGGTCAACAACGACCGGGGCAACTCGCTGACCCCGATCAACCCGGCAACCGGCAAGGCGGGCAAGCCCGTCGACGTGCACGACCCGTACAACCTCTACTTCACGCCCAACGGCAAGTACGCGATCGTGATGGCCTCCCTCGACCGCGAGCTGGTCTTCCGCGATCCGCACACCATGAAGGTCCTGAAGACCGAACCGGTGAGCTGCTACGGCGTCAACCACACCGACTTCTCCGCCGACGGGCGGTACTTCATCGTGTCCTGCGAGTTCTCCGGCGAACTCCTCAAGGTCGACACGGCGAAGATGGCGGTCGTCAAACAGCAGAAGCTGCCCTTCAAGGGGGCGATGCCGCAGGACGTGAAAATCTCGCCGGACGGCAAGACCTTCTACATCGCCGACATGATGGCGGACGGCATGTGGGTGCTGGACGGCGCGAAGTTCAGCACCCCCCGGCTGCTGCCGACCGGCAAGGGCGCCCACGGCCTCTACATCAGCCGGGACTCCAAGGAGATGTACATCTCCAACCGGGGTGAGGGCACCATCTCCGTCTTCGACTTCCCCGCGGGCAAGCTGACCAAGAAGTGGCGGCTGCCGGACGGCGGCAGCCCCGACATGGGCGGCGTCTCGACCGACGGCAAGGTCCTCTGGCTGGCCGGGCGTTACGACTCCGAGGTGTACGCGATCGACACCGCGAGCGGCAAACAGCTCGCCCGCATCCCGGTCGGCGGCGGCCCGCACGGCCTCGCGGTCTACCCGCAGCCGGGCCGCTACTCACTGGGCCACACGGGCATCTTCCGCTGAGTGCCCGGCCGGCCCGGCGTCTCGGACCGGCCCGCCGCCAACTCACCCGTCAACGATGCCTGTTGGCCCGGCGACACGCCCACCGGAGAGTGACGGTCCCCGGTCCGCGGCCGCCCGGACGGGAAGCTGCTCGCCATGATCACTTCTCGTTCGCGGCGCCGCGCCGCAGCCGTCACCCTGTCCGTGACCGCCCTCCTGGTCCCGGCATCGGCCACCGAGGCCGCACCGTCCCCCGCGCGAGCCGTCCCGGCGTCGTCCCCCGCGCACGCCGCTCCCGCGGTGGCCCTCGCTGCCGCCCCCTCCTGCCCGATCGTCGCCGACGAGCTGTTCGCCGCCGCCGACCGCCGGGTACAGGTGGAGCGGATCACCCCGAAGCCCTCCTGGCGCGTCTCCTGCGGCCAGCTCTACCGCGCCGACAACCGCGCGCCCGAACTCATCTTCAAGGAGGGCTTCCACCCCAAGGCGACGCTGGACGGCCAGTACGACATCGAGAAGTACGTGCTGAAGAACCAGCCGTCGCCGTACGTCTCCACCAGCTACGACCACGACCTGTACAAGCAGTGGAAGAGCGGCTTCAACTACTACATCGACGCCCCGGCCGGTGTCGACGTCAACAAGACGATCGGCGCCACCCACAAGTACGCCTCCCAGCAGGAGGTCGCCTTCCCCGGGGGCATCGCGAGCAAATACATCGTCGGCGCCTGCCCGGTCGACACGGTGAAGAAGACCGAGGACATGTCGGAGTGCGTCGACAACCCGAACTACGTACCGTGGCGCAACTGACGCAGCCACAGGCCCCGGCGCACCGGGGTCAGTCCGCCACCAGCAGGGCCTCCGAGCCCACCGGCCGGTAGCCCGCCGCCTGGAACGTCCGCACACCGCGGGCGTTCCCCGGCGACTGCTGCGCCGCCTCGTCCACCTCGATGGCCGCCTCCCAGCGCCCGGCGACCCCGCGGCCGAGGACGACGAGGCCCCCGTCGGCGGCCCATACCCGGACGTCGTCACGGAACTTGACGGCGCGCGCCACCCGGGGATGGTCCTGATCGTGGATCTCCCGCAGCGCGATGCCGGGCGCGCCGGGCAGCGCGGGGGCGGCCGTGAGCAGGTCGATGGTGTTCATCCTCCGGCCGGTGCGGGCCATGAGCGCGGTGAGGAAGGCCGGGTTCATCGGCGCCGCGAGTACGTCGGAGGTGACGGCGCCGAGTGTCGCCCGTACCCACGCGGGGTCCTCGTCGGTGAACACCACGGTGTGCGCGGTGAACGCGAGAACCCCGGCGTCGCGCACGCCCGGCTGGGGGAGCACCGTGACCGTACCGTCCGCCGGCGGGAAGTCCCCGCGCGCGGCCGCCGCCAGGATCCGTGCCACCGCGTCGCTCATCCGCCGTCCTCACTCGCGCTTACCCGTACGGGTTCTGTCCCGTGGTGGGCCGTGCTCGGGGGGAGTGCGACCGGATAATCTGACCCGGTCAACACGGCACCTAGAAGGGGCGGAAACAGTGGCGGACATCGACGACGTGCGCAAGGCGTTCGACCGGTTCGACGCGGACGGGGACGGGCTCATCACGGCGGCCGAGTACAAGAGCGCGATGGCGCAGCTCGGCGACCACTATGTGACGGAGTCCGTGGCGCAGGCCGTGATAAACGCCCACGACGGCAACGGCGACGGTCTGCTCGACTTCGACGAGTTCCTGGCCTCGCGCGGCAAGAAGGACTGACACCCGCCGCCCTGTACGGGGGCGGACGCGCGCCCGAGCCGGGGCCCTTGAAGGGCCCCGGCTCGGGCTTTCGGCCTTTCAGGCCTTCCGCGCATGCCTGAGTGCACCGGCACGGGGCACACGAGGGGACATGCCCTCCCCTTCGCGACTGCCGCACCGGACCGCGCGCCCTCGGCGCCTGAGCGCGCAGTCCCCTGCCGGGGACCGGCGGAGGTGGTCGTGATGCTGGTGGCCGGGCGGTACCGGATAGGCGAGCGCCTCGGGCGGGGCGGGATGGGCGAGGTCTGGCGGGGGGTCGACGAGGCCCTCGGCAGGCCGGTGGCGGTCAAGCTGCTGCTGGACCGGGGCGCGGAGGCGGCCGACACCGAGCGATTCGAGCTGGAGGCCAGGACGGCGGCACGGCTGAGCGACCCGCATGTGGTCTCCGTGTACGACATCGGCTCCTACGAGGACCGTCTCTATCTGGTGATGGAGCTGCTCGAAGGGCGCAACCTGGCCGACGAACTCGCGGAGCACGGGCCTTTCTCGACCAGGCGCGCCGTGAAGGCCGGCGGGCAGACCGCGGCGGGACTCGCGGCAGCGCACCGGCACGGCGTGATCCACCGGGACGTCAAACCGGCGAATCTGCTGCTGGCGGCCGACGGCGCCGTCAAGATAGGTGACTTCGGTATCGCCCGCTTCGCCGACCAGTCGGCGGGCGGACCGACCGCCGCCGGCCAGATCATCGGCACCAGCTCCTACCTGGCACCCGAACGGGCCCTGGGACGCCCGGCGGGGCTCCCCGCCGACATGTACGCCCTGGGCTGCGTGCTGTACGAACTGCTCGTCGGCCACCCGCCGTTCCGCGCGGACTCCCAGGCAGGCGTGGTGTACCAGCACGTCGACGCCATACCCGAGCGGCCGAGCCTGCACCGCGCTGACCTGCCGGAGGTGCTCGACGACTTCATCCTGAGCCTGCTGGCGAAGGACCCCGGAGTGCGTCCGACGGCGGAGCAGGCGGCCGAGTTCCTGTACCTGCCCGAGGCGAGCGATACGATGACGGCGCCGGCGCCGGCGCAGGCGCCGCTCAGGAAGACACTCGGCCCGCTCCCGTCACTCACGCTCCCAGGACTCACGCTTCCAGGACATGCGGCGGGACGTACGACGGAGCAGCCGGCAGGACGTACGACAGAACAGCCGGCGGGGCACGGGGGAGAACAGCCGGCCCGGGCGGGGTGGCGTCCGCGCCGCGCGTACGTCGTCGCCGGCTCCGCGCTGGCCGCGGTCGCGGTGGCGGCGGTCGTCGGCCTGTCCTCGCCGTCCCCCAGCGAGGAGGGGCAGCCCCCGGCCACCAAGCGGTCGTCACCGGTACGCCAGGCGCCGCGGCCCGCGCACACATCG
>NZ_JTHL01000001.1:6699351-6704307 GCF_000818195.1 Streptomyces sp. 150FB
CATCGCCGGCGGTCCCGGCGTCGGCGGCCCCGGGCGGGATGCCGCACGCACCGGCCGCCTCCGGCGAGGCGGTCACCCCGGCGAAGGAGCGCACCCCGACGAAGAAGGCGACCTCACCGGACGGGACGCCGACCTCCGCCCCCACCCCGACCCCGTCGGCATCGAAGCCGGCCCCGCCCGTCTCGTCGCCGCCCTCCTCGAAGCCGACTCCGCCTGCCTCGTCGCCGCCCCCCTCGAAGCCGCCGACGTCGTCGCCCCCGGTGTCGGAGCCGCCGCCTTCCACCGACAACACGGCCGGCACGGACGGCACGACGGACTGAACACCCCGTCGCCGCCCGCCGCGTTTTATTTGCAAGCGCGGTGCAACCGATCCGGTCCCGTTGGTCTCTTGCTTGGTGAGAGCTTTCTGGTACGACGTGATGCGAGTGGAGCAATGGGCATGGGCCGCGGCAAAGGCAGCATAGGGATCGCACTTCTCGTGGGCGCGGTACTGGCGGGGACGAGCGCGTGCGGGGGTAACGCCTCCGCCTCCTCCACGCCGGGCGCCGCGGCCAAGCCGGCGGCCAAGACGGCCGCGAGCCCGAAGCCGACGCACCCGGCAGGACCGCCGATGCTGCTGGACACCATCGCCCCGCAGGACGGCGCGACCGTCGGCGTGGCGATGCCGATCTCGGTCGTGTTCACCAACCCGGTGGCGTCCTCGGCCAGGAAGGACGTCGAGAAGCACCTCAAGGTGAGCGCCTCTGAGCCGGTCAACGGCGCCTGGCACTGGTTCGGCGACAAGCGCGCCGACTGGCGGCCCGAGCACTACTGGAAGACCGGTACGAAGGTCAAGCTCGACGCCGACCTCACGGACGTGAGCAACGGCAACGGCCGCTACGGCACCCACGGTTACGTCCACGCCTTCACCATCGGCGCCGACGTCGAGGCCTCCGTGTCCGTACCGGACCACACGATGAAGGTGACCCGCGACGGCGCGCCCGTACGTACCCTCTCCGTCGACGCCGGCAGCCCGAGTTTCCCCTCCTGGACCGGCACGATGGCCGTGATGGACAAGGAGAAGTCGGTCCATATGACCTCGTGCAGCGTCGCCATCAGTTGCACCCCGGGCGACCCCGACTACTACGACCTGACGCTGCCGTGGGACGTCCACCTCACCAACTCCGGTACCTACCTCCACTACTCGACCGGCGACCCGAACCCCGGGCACAGCTACGGCTCGCACGGCTGCGTCCACCTGTCGCTGTCCGACGCCGAGTGGTTCTACGACTACGTCCAGCAGGGCGACCCGGTGACCATCACCGGCTCGACGCGCAAGAAGGCGGAGCCCGACAACGGCTACGCGTCCTTCAACGTGTCCTGGTCGCAGTGGCTGGAGGGCAGTTCGTCCGGACAGGCGACCACGGCCTCCCTCTGACCGGGCGTGCGATGCTGTATACAGATCAAAATTATTGTATGCAGCTCACCGCGTGGGAAAGAGGCACCATGCTCAGCAAGCAGGAAGCCGCCGAAGCCGTCCGGGGCGCGAAGGTGCTCACGGGTGTGACCTGGGCCCAACTCGCGGACGCCGTAGGCAAGCCGCTCGCATGGACGACCGCCGCGCTCCTCGGTCAGCACCCGATGGGCAAGGAAGAAGCCGAGACCGCGGCGGCGCTCCTCGAACTCGGCAAGGACGAAGCCCTCGCCTTCCAGCTCCAGCCCACGCGTGGGGCGCTCGACTCCGCCGTACCGGTCGACCCGACCATCTACCGCCTGTACGAGGTCGTCCAGGTCTACGGACCGACCATCAAGGAACTGATCCACGAGCAGTGCGGCGACGGCATCATGAGCGCCATCAACTTCCGGCTGGACGTCAAGCGCGTCCCCGACCCGGCCGGCGACCGGGTCGTGATCACCCTGGACGGAAAGTACCTCCCGTACCAGTGGTGACCGTGCCCTCCAGCAGCGCCTGCGTGAGGAGCCCCTCGTGGCGCGCGATGTGGGCCACCGACGCGAGGTAGAGGACGTCGTGTCCGTCGGCGATGTGCCCGGCGAACGCGGCGTTCCCCTCGCGGGCCCGCGCGTGCATATGGCTGACGAGATGTTCGAGACGCTCCTCGGCCGTGGCCGCCACCACGGCGCGGTTGTCGGCGTCGAGCCCGTACGCGTCGGCGAACAGCCTGAGCCTGCGTGCCTGTTCGCCGACCGGCAGGGTGAAGTCCTCGTTGTCGGCCGCCGCCAGCGGGACGAACCGGCAGGCGGCGTAGGCGAAGTCCCAGACCCTGGGCCCGGGATGCGCGGTGTCGAAGTCGATGAAAGCGACCGGTTTCCCGTTCCGGAACACGCAGTTGTACGGCGCGATGTCGCCGTGGCAGATCACTTCGGCGGGCTCGCGCGGCGGGAAATACCAGTGGGCGTCCTCCGGCGGGGTGAAGCCGGTCGTCGCGTCGTGGTAAGTCCGCAGCAGTGCGGCCACCTCCCGTAGGGCGGCGTCCGTCTGTACGTAGCCGGGGAGCGGGTAGTCCGCCACCTCGCCGGGCACATGGTCGAGGATTTCCCGGCCCTGTCCGTCGAGACCGTGGGCGCGCGGGGCACCGGTGAAGCCCGTAAGCGCGAGGTGGTCGAGCAGGGCGTGGACGGCGGGGGTCCAGGGTCCGGCGGGCCGCCGGACGGTCGACCCGATCCGTACGACGTCGTTGACGCCTCCGCCGGGCAGCGCCTCTTCGTCGGCGTCCGTTTCCTGCGGGGCCGTCTCCTGCGGGTCCGCTTCCCTCGGGTCCGCTTCCCTCGGGTCCGCTTCCCTGGCGTCCCGCACTTCGCCGGTGGTCGCCGCCCGGTCGGGGGTCGTCATACGCGTCTCCTCAGCTTCGTCCCACGGCTTCGCTCGGCGATGGCGTGGACTTGTGGCGCCTACGTCATGTCTGGCGTCAACCTGGTGACGAACACCGCAAAACAGCCGATACCGACGACTGTAACTCCCGTTCCCGGCCCTCAGCTCGCGGTCGTGTCCGAAGTCGTGTCCTTGGACGGGTCCGAGGTCGTGCTTGTGGTCGTGCTTGTGGCCCTCCGTGAGCGGCGCGAGCGCCAGACCGAGCTGCCGGTCCACACCAGCCCGGCACCGGAGCAGGCCAGCAGCGCCACGCCGATCCACAGGTCGCGCGTGGCGTCGTGCGCCTGGACGGCCTTCTGCTGCTCGTAGCTACGGGTGCCGCCGTTCTGGTTCCCGCCCACGATCACGCCGCAGGAGTCCCCGGGGTGCATCGGGCCGGGTACTTCCTCACCCTCGCTCCAGGAGGGCACGTTCTCGCCCGGACAGATGATCTTGTTTCCCGGGCCGTTCATCCCACCCGTGAACAACGCCAGACCGGGGAGGAGGAGCAGTAACGACAGATACAGAACCCAGCCGGGGCGGGCGGTCCGTATGTGGCTCATACGACCTCCCCCGTGGGCCTGCCGCCGCGCCAGATGTCGTTGAGACGGGCGACCGTGACGAGGACGGGGAAGAGGATGACCAGCCAGGAGAGCCAGCTCCCGGGCGTCGTGAGCGACCCGGTGACATGGGGGATGGCGGGGTTGATCACCCGGGCCTGCCAGGCCAGCCAGGCGAGCGGCAGGCTCCCGGCGAGCGTGAGCACCGTACCGATGACGGCGGTCCCCCGGCTCCAGCGGCGCAGACGCACATTCACCACCTGGAGAACGACGGCCAGCACGATCACCGCCATGAAGTAGGGAATCCACCCGTGCCACAGCGCCGGGTCGATGACGGGTACGGGCGAGCCTGCCGTGTCGGTCACCGGCGAGACCCACCGCTCCACCACGAGCAGCGCGATCACGAACGCGGCCTTGACGCCCACGGAGGCCACATCGCTCCACCCGGCGGGCCTGCGCACCTCGGGCCGGGGCAGCAGGTCGGGGGTCCATCCGCCGCTGTCCGCGGAGCTTCCCGGACGGGAGGCGACCGCCCGGTCCACGACCGAGAACAGGACGATCACCCCGACGGCGAGATACATCGCCACCGTCATCGTCGAACCCAGGGGGCTGAAGACCGCCTCGGCCACGTTCGCGCCGGAGGCGTACTGGACCAGGGCGAGCACGACGTATACGAGGGGCAGCACCGTCATGGCCAGCCCGCGCAGCGCCCGTACGCAGTCGGGGTACAGGTCGGGGCCGATGAGCGCGAGGGGGCGGGTGGCGTAGCGCGAGGCCAGCCGCGCGGGGTTGCCCAGCTCGCTCAGCGCCGCGTACTCGGCCTCCTCCGGGCTCTGGCCGCCCTCGACGCGGGCGTCCGTACTGTCGCCGATCGCCGCGCGCAGCTCACGCTCGATGTCGCGCCGCTGTTTGTCGGGCACGCGCCGCGTGACGGCGGTGAGGTAGCGGTCGGTCAGGGTGGCGGTCATGGCTTCTGTCCTTCCGTCGTTCGCGGAACGAGCGATGTGGGATCGAGCGGTTTCGGATCGAGCGTTTCCGGATCGAGCCGGGCCAGGGCCGCGCCGATGGTCTGCCACTCGCTCTGGAGCGCCTCGGCGAGCCGGATGCCGTCGTCGCTGGTCCGGTAGATCTTGCGCGGGCGTGACTGGGTCGTGTCCCACTCGCTGGTCAGCAGGGACTGGCTCTCCAGCCGGCGCAGCAGCGGGTAGAGGGTGTTGGCCGCCACCGGGACTCCCGCGCGTTCGAGGACGTCCAGCAGCCCGTAGCCGTATCCCGGTTCCCGCAGGGCGAGCAGGCTCGCCAGCACCACGGAGCCGCGCCGCAGCTCCTGCCGGTGCGCGTCGAGCACCTCAGATTCGTTCACGAGCCACACGATACTGTGTGACGCACACTATCGTCCAGAACCCATCAATGGGTCGGTGAGGGCCCATCACGAGGTCGTCGAGAGGTCGTCGAGGGGCCGTCCCGTCACTGGAAGCGGCGCGAGTGTGTGCAGCGGTGCGAACAGGACCGCGGCCGAGGGGCGGGACCGCGGGCAGGGCCTAGGAC
>NZ_JTHL01000001.1:6706365-6707511 GCF_000818195.1 Streptomyces sp. 150FB
ACTAATGTTGAAGATTCGCTGATCTCCGGCCCATGGGCGTGCAATGGGCGTACCTTGCCGGGGGATTGGCGGCCAGGGCCCGGATCACCGATTCGGCAGTTGGGATCTGCACCAGAAGGAGTGAGGAGACATGCGTGTCGCCGTCGTCGGAGCGACAGGGTTTGTCGGCGCGGAGATCGTTCGGGCGCTGGCCGGCCGACCGGGAGTGACGGTCACGGCGGTGAGCAGGGACAACTACCGGACGCACCGTGACTCCGGGGGATACGACGTGCTGGTCAACGCGGCCATGCCGTCGCGCCGGTTCTGGGCGGGCACCCGGCCGCTGGACGACTACCGCGAGACGGTGACCAAGACCGCCGAACTCCTGCACACCTGGGAGTGGAAGCTCTTCGTGCAGATCAGCAGCGTCTCGGCGCGCTGCCAACTGGACACGGTGTACGGGCGGCACAAGGCCGCCGCCGAAGCGCTCTGTCCGCCGGACCGCACCCGGGTGGTCCGGCTGGGGCCGCTCTACGGCGACGCGCTCACCAAAGGTGTCCTCAAGGACATGTCCGAGCACGGCACGGTGTACGCGGCCGCGCACACCAGATACGCGTTCACACCGGTGAGCTGGGCGGCCGGACAGATCGCCGACGGGCTGTCCCTCGGGCCCGGCCTGGTCGAGGTCGGGGCGCGCAACGCCGTCGAACTGCGCAGGCTCGCCGAGCGCGTGGGGTCGCGGTGCACGTTCGAAGGAGCCGTCGACCACCAGGAGTTCGCCGCGCCGGTGGACGGCGCACCGGAAGCCTGGGACGTGACGGACTTCCTGAAGAGTCAGATGGTGTGAGGGTGGGAGCGGGGGCCGGGGCGGGCGCCTTAAGGAATCTCCTAGTCGCGCCTGCTCCACAGTGGCGGTACCGGCTGCGGGGCTTCGGCCGATCCGGGTCGGACGGGGAAGTTCCGTACTGACGCCACCCGGAGGTACGCATGTCCCCCCAACACCCCGCCCGCCGTGGCCGCGACGAAGCGGCGACGGACTACCGCCGCCCGCTGTCGGCCACCGACTGGTGGTTCGTGGCGCACCCGCGGTCGCTGTCCCCGGTCATCCAGACGGTGATCGAGGGTGACGGCGACCTCGGCCTCGCCGAGCTGACGGCGGCGGTGGCC
>NZ_JTHL01000001.1:6707980-6715610 GCF_000818195.1 Streptomyces sp. 150FB
GCCGAGCTGACGGCGGCGGTGGCCGCCGCCTCGGCGGTTCACCCCGGCACCCGGCTCCGCCGGCGCGGGCGGATGTGGGTCGCCGGTGAGGAGCCGCCGCCGGTCCGGCGGGTCGAGGGGACGCCGGGCGGCCTCGGCGTGGCAGGTATCCCCGCGGTGCACGAGCCGATGCCCACCG
This sequence comes from Streptomyces sp. 150FB, assembly GCF_000818195.1. Classification (GTDB taxonomy): domain Bacteria; phylum Actinomycetota; class Actinomycetes; order Streptomycetales; family Streptomycetaceae; genus Streptomyces. The sequence goes on from NZ_JTHL01000001.1 coordinate 6,708,159, forward strand.
GAGACGGCTCGTTCTGCGAGGTGCTGTGGTGCCCGGGAACGCCCACGGTGCTGGTGTTCCGCGCCTCGCACGCCGTCATGGACGGCCGTGGCAAGGGACTGTGGATCGCTGATGTGTTCCGGGCGCTGCGCGGCGAAGAGCCCGTCGGCGCGGCCGACCCGGTCACCGACGTCCAGGCGTACGAGGCGCTCGGCATCACCCACGCTGAGACCGCGCCCGACATGTGGCACCGCTCGCCGCTGCCCCGCCCCGAGTCCGCCGGCCGGACCCGTACCGCCTGGGCGCGGCGGACCGTGGACGGCTACCACCCCGCGCTGACCGCCAAGGTCGCCACGGCGCTCACCCGCGTCTACGGGCTCGACCCCGCCCACTTCGCCATCGCCTTCGACCTGCGCCGCCACCTCCCGGACGCGCGGACCACCGGCAACATGATCCAGACCGAGCTGTTCGAGGTCGCCGCCGACGAGCCGTGGGAGGCGCTGCACGAGAAGCTGCTGAGCACGATGGCCGAGGGCCGGGAGATCAGTTGGCGGCTGGACCCGAACCTGCTGAAGATGCCGCTCTTCGCCCTGCGGACGCTGATCCGGATCCTGGAGGTCACCAAGAAGGACCAGTACGCGGCGGCCTCCGTCCTCTCCGACCTGGGCCGGATCGAACCGGGCGAGATCTGCGCGCCGTCGTTCGAGGCGCGCTCCACCTATCTGCTGCCGCTGCTCACGGCGATGTCGTCGCCCGAGATGAACTTCGTCGAGTACGGCGGCAGGACCGAACTGACCCTGGCCTGGTGGGCAGGGGAAGGCGCCGAGGAGCGGGCGGGCGCGGTGCTGGACGCGGTGGCCGAGGCGCTGACGCCGGAGGGGGCCGGGGCGGGCGGAGTCCTGCGCGGACCCCGGCCGGACGGCCCAGCCCCAGACCCAGGCCCCGGCGCTGACCCCGGCGCGCGGCGCGTCACCGGCGGGACGGTCGTGGACCGGTTCAGGGCGGCCGTTGCCAGGAACCCGGCGGCGGTGGCGCTCCAACACGCGGACGGCGAGCTGACGTTCGCGGAACTCGACGCGCGCTCCGAGGCGGTGGCCGCGCGGCTGGCGGAACTACGGCAGGGCCGGGGCGCCGTGGTCGGCCTGCTGGCCGACCGGTCGCCCGGGATGCTGGCGGGGCTGTGGGGCGTACTTAAGTCCGGCGCGGCCTATTGCCCGCTGGACCCGGAACACCCCGACGCGCGGCTGGCCGGGCTGCTCGCGGACGCCGGTGCTGAGATCTGCCTGGTGCCGGGCGAGTCGGCGGACCGGGAGTTCCTGCCTGCCGGATGCGCGGCGCTGGAAGTTGCGCCGCTGGTGGAGGCGGCGGCGGACGGCGTGAGTGCCGGGGCGCGGCGGACCCCCGTACCGCCGGGGTGCGACCCGGCGCCGGACGACCTGGCGTACGTGATCTACACCTCCGGGTCGACCGGGGCGCCGAAGGGCGTCGAGATCGGACACGCCGCACTGGCCAACTACGTGGAGTGGGCGGCGGAACGCTTCGAGGTGGACGCGTCCACGCGCTTCGCCGTCTTCACGTCGCCCGCCTTCGACCTGCCCAACACCGCCCTGTATCTGTCGACGCTGGCCGGCGGCACCCTCGTACTGATTCCGGGCCCGCCCACCCATCTGACGCTGCGTCATCTCCTGGAGGAGTCCGGGGCCAACGCGCTCAAACTCACCCCGTCGCATCTCGACCTGATCGCCCAACTCGACCTGAATCCACGAGGGTTTCGCACTTTGGTGGTCGGCGGCGAGCCGCTGCGGCCCGCTGTCGCCGCCCGGGCGGCCGAGCAGTTCGGCCCCGACTGCCGGATCTTCAACCACTACGGTCCCACCGAGGCGACCGTCGGCTGTGTGGTGAACCGGTACGGGCCCGAGCACGACGCGCTCGCCGTGGTGCCGATCGGCGCGCCGGCGGCCGGCTGTACGGTCCGCCTCCTCGACGCCGACCGGCAGCCGGTGGCCGAGGGGCAGGCGGGGGAGATGTATCTGGGCGGCGCGCAGGTCGCGCGCGGCTACCGGGGGCGGCCCGACCTGACCAGGGAGCGCTTCGTCCGCCTCGCCGACGGCTCGCGGGTCTACCGGAGCGGTGACCTGGCGCGGCTACTGCCCTCCGGCGAACTGGAGTTCATCGGGCGGGCCGACGACCAGGTGAAGGTGCTGGGCCACCGGATCGAACCGGGCGAGGTCGCGCACGCCCTGGAGGCGCACCCCGCGGTGAGCCGCGCGGTGGTGGCCGCCCGGCGCGGCCCGCGCGGCGACACGGTGCTGTGCGGCTGGGCGGTCGCCCGCGAGGCGGTGTCCCGCGACACACTCGCCGAGTTCCTGGCCGACCGGCTGCCGAGGCACCTGGTGCCGGGGGCGATCAGGCTGGTGGACGGCTTCGGCCGGACCGCCAACGGCAAGATCGACCTCCGGGCGCTGCCCGACCCGTTCGAGGACGGCCCGGCAGCGACAGGGGCTGCGGCGGAGACCATGCGACCGCAGGAGCCGGCCGACGAGGTGGGCGCGGCCATCGCCGGGATCTGGGCCAGGACCCTCGGCGTCGACGCTCGGCGGCTGGACGGCGCCGCCGACTTCCACCGGCTCGGCGGCAACTCCGTGCTGATGCTCGCGATGCTCGCCGAGGTGGGCGGTACGGTCGTCGGCGCGGCGGGGGAGGCCGCCTTCATGGCAGGGCTCGGCCGGATCATCCGCCGCCCCACCCTGGACACCGTGGGCGAGCTGGCCCGCAAGGCGATCGCCGAGACCCGGGACTGACCGGGCTGAGGGGGGACGGTACGGCCTGACGAGGCGGTACGGGCTGACGGGACGCGGGCGACGGGCGCCCGCCGGGTACGGAAGCAACTCCCGCACCCGGCGGGCGCCTCGGCACCGGCGCCCCGTCAGGACGAGATCTGCACCCTGCTGTGGTCGCCCAGGATCAGCCGATGGGCGTCCGGCACCCTCGACGCCGGTGTGACCTCGACATTGCGGCCGATGAGGGACGCCTCCACCCGCCGTACCCCCAGCAGCGACGAGTCGCGCAGCACGATGGAGAACTCGATCTCGCTGTCCTCGATCCGGCAGTTCTCGGACACGGAGGTGAACGGGCCCACATACGAGCCGGAGATGACGGTGCCGGGCCCGATCACCACGGGGCCGACGATCCGTGAACCCTCCACGACGGCTCCCTCGCCGATCTCCACCCGGCCGACGATCTCGCTGGCCTCGTCCACCCGGCCCTCGATCCGGCGCTCCAGGGTCTCCAGCACCGAGCGGTTGACCTCCAGCATGTCGACGACGTTCCCGGTGTCCTTCCAGTAGCCGGAGATCAGCGTGGACCGTACGTCCAGGCGCTGGTCCAGCATCCACTGGATGGCGTCGGTGATCTCCAACTCGCCACGCCAGGACGGCTCGATGGCCCGCACCGCCTCGTGCACGGCCGGCGTGAAGAGATACACGCCCACCACGGCCAGGTCGCTGCGCGGCTCCGCCGGCTTCTCCTGGAGGCCCACCACCCGCCCGGCGGGGTCCAGTTCGGCGACGCCGAACGCGCGTGGGTTCGGCACCTGGGTCAGCAGCAGCCGGGCGGCGGGGCGTTCGGCGCGGAACTCGTCCACCAGACCGGCGATGCCCCCGACGATGAAGTTGTCGCCGAGGTACATCACGAAGTCGTCGTCGCCGAGGAACTCCCGGGCGATCAGCACCGCGTGGGCGAGACCGAGCGGCGACTCCTGCGGGATATAGGTCACATGGACGCCGAGCTTGGAGCCGTCGCCGACGGCCTCGCGGATCTCCTCGGCGGTCTCGCCGACGATGATGCCGACCTCGGTGATCCCCGCCTCCGCGATCGCCTCCAATCCGTAGAACAGCACGGGTTTGTTGGCCACGGGCACGAGCTGCTTCGCCGAGGTGTGGGTGATCGGCCGCAGCCGGGTGCCCGCGCCCCCTGAGAGCACAAGGGCCTTCATGTCATTCCCTGCTTTCCGTGGAAGAGCGTGGAAGGCGGCCGTCACCTGGCCGGTGGCGGTGGCGGTCACGCTAGCCCGGCCGGGACTGAGGAAAGCGACAGGATTTCCGGGGTTTGTTGTTACTCGACCGTGGCAGATGTTACTCATGGAAGTAAATCGGGCATGCGACACGCCGCTCTCGTTCACCGCCACGGCGCGGCGCGGCCAGATCGTCCGGGCCGCGATCGAGACCATCGCCGAACACGGCTTCGCCGCCGCCTCGTTCGCCCGGATCGCCGAGCGGGCCGAGCTGTCCAGCACCCGGCTGATCTCGTACCACTTCAAGGACAAGAAGGACCTCATCACCGAAGTGGTGGTGCAGGTGCTGTCGGCCCTGGAGGAGTACGTGGGGACACGGACGCACGGGACGACCACGGCACGCGGCGCGCTGGAGGCGTACCTGCGGGCCAACATCGAGTTCGCCGACACCCGGAGAACCGAGATGGGGGCCCTGCTCGGCGTGTTCACCGCGGGCGGCTTCCACATCGACGCCATCGAGCACGACCAGGTGCTCTCCCCGATCGAGCGGATCCTGCGGGACGGGCAGGCAGCCGGCGAGTTCCGGGCGTTCGACCCGTATGTGATGGCGGCCGCCGTGCAGCGCTGCGTCGAGGGCTTCCCCATGGCGCTGGAGGCCAGGCCCGGCCTGGACGCGGACTCCTACGCCACCGAGATCGTCACCCTGTTCGACCTGGCCACCCGGAGGACGTCATGACCGCCGTTGCTGCCGTACGAGAGACCCGGACCGGCTGGCGGGCCTACGCGGTGACGCTGGTCATCACCCTGTCGACGGCCCTGATCGGCCTCGCCCAACTCCTCCACCCCGCGATCCTGGACACCCTGCAACGCGACCCGGACGCGCTGCACTCCGGCCAGTACTGGCGGCTGATCACCCCGATCCTGGTCCAGGGCGCCGGCTGGTGGCAGTACGGCTTCAACCTGGTCGGCAGCCTGGTCATCGGCGTCAGCCTGGAGCCGTACTGGGGCCGGATGCGCTGGCTGCTGGTCTACCTGGCCGCCGGGCTCGCCGGTGTGCTCGGCGCGTACCACTGGGAGCCGCACGGCACCGGATCCGGTTCGTCGGACGCCGTCGCCGGGCTGATCGGCGCGCTGATGGTCGCCATCTGGTACGGCTACCGGCCCCGCTTCCCCGCGTACCTGTACGCCGCGTACTTCATGGCCTATCTCGCCGTCCTCGACCTGACGAGTCTGATCCCCGCGATGGTGGTCGGCTCGGTCTCCCTGTCCGTGTCCGGCCGGATGTGGAGCCTCGGGAAGACCGGCGGGCTGCGCATCCTGCTGACGGTGCTCCTGCTGCTGGGCGCGCCCGCGATGATCCTGCTGCACGACAACCACGGTGTGGGGCTGGTCACCGGTGTGGTGCTGGGCGTCCTCCTGCCCGTACGACGGAATGTCTCGGACAGGAACTGGCAAACCCCCTAGCGCGCCCTGGCTTTACTGAGCGCATGACGACCACCGCGAGCGGAAGTGGCGTGCTGGGAGTACTCGGCGGGATGGGGCCTTTCGCCTCCGCCGGGTTCTTGCAGACCGTGTACGAGGTGGCCGCCGAGCAGGTCGGGCGAGTGGCCGAACAGGGCCTGCCGCGCTGCCTGTTGGATTCAGACCCGGCCTTCCCCGACCGCACCGACGAGATCCGGGCGGGAAGGGAGGCCGAGTTCACCGAGCGGCTCCGGCTGCGACTGGCCGGGCTGCTCGACCTCGGAGCCACCCGGGTCGTCGTGCCCTGCGTGACCGCCCACCACTTCATCGGCCTGCTGCACCCCGCCCAGCGGGAGCGGCTGATCTCACTGGTGGACCTGGTCGTCGACGATCTGGCCGCCAGCGGGGAGGGCGAACGCTTCCTGCTGGTCGCCACCCACGGCACCCGGGACGCGCGGATCTTCGAACAGGCGGCCCGCTGGCCGGAGGTGGCACGCCGTGTCGTGCTGCCCGGCCCCGCCACCCAGGACGCCCTGCACCGGCTTCTCTACCGCCTCAAGTGGGAGCCGGTCACCGCCGAACTCGCCGAGCCCTTTCTGCGGCTCGCCGGGGAGCACGGCTGCCAGGGACTGATCGCCGGATGTACCGAGATTCACCTGCTGACGCGATGGCTGCGGGCCCGGGGCGACGGCGGCCCCCGGATCATCGACCCGCTGCTGACCGTGGCCACTCATCTGAAGACCCTGCTTGCTGCATAGAGGAGTTCGACGTGGAGTCGGAGAGCGCACTGCGGTACTGGCGGGAGCGGCTTACGGGGTTCGCCCAGCCGACCCGGCTCGGTATCGAGCGGACCGCCGCCGGACGTGACAGGGCCAGGGCCCGGCTGCCGTGGACACCGGGGCGTACGGCCCTGCTGGACCGGGCAGCCGGGGCGGCCGGGATCGGTACCGAGCACCTGGTGCTCGGCGCCTGGGCTCTGGTGCTCGCCGCCCACGCGGGCGAGCGCGACGTCCTCTTCGGGGCGGCCATGGACGCCACAGACACCGAGCCACTGCCCCTGCGGGTCGGCGGCCCCGGGAGCGCGCGGCGCGTCGGCGCGTACCTTCGGGAGATCAGGGACCAGGTCGAGAGCGGCCGGCGACACGATTTCCTGACGGCACGTCAGTTCGCTGCCTGCGCCGATCTTCCGGACGACACCGCGCTGTTCGACATCGCGGCCCGATGTCGGAGGACGGCCACCGAGCCCGCCTCCGACCCGGCCGCAGCCACCGCCCCGGCCCCCGGGCCAGCCCCTTCCGCGGTCCCCGCCGCCCCGCCGTACGCGATCGAGCTGCATGTCGCGCTCGGACCCGAGCCGGGGCTCGTCGTGGACCACGCCGTGGACCGCATCGGTACGGTCGACGCGCAGCGCCTGCTCACCCACCTCGACCGGATGGTCACCGCGCTCGCCGAGGCGGCGCCCGGGGACCCGCTCGACGGCCTCGGCATGCTCTTCTCCGGTGAGTTCGACCGGATCGTCCATGAGTGGAACGACACAGCGACCGACCGGGGTGAACTCCGCTGCCTGCACGAGCTGTTCGAGCTCCAGGCCGCCAGAACCCCGGACGCGCTCGCCGTCGTTCAGGGCGAGGAGCGCCTCAGCTACGCCGAACTCGACGCGGCCGCGGACCGGTTGGCCGCCAGGCTGGCCGCCGCCGGGGCCGGCGGCGGCGACCTCGTGGCGCTCTCGCTGCGCCGCACCGTACACATCGTGGTGGCACTGCTCGGGGTCCTCAAGTCGGGGGCCGCGTACGCCCCGGTGGACCCGGCGCTGCCCGCCGAGCGCGTCCGCGGCCTGATCGAGGCGCTCGCCGCCCCCGTGGTCCTCACCGACCCCGAGACGGTGCCCGCCGTCCTGGCCCACTGCGCGGGGCTGCCCGCACTCCGCGAGGTGCTCTGGCTGGGCGGCGACGGCGGCGACGGCGGCGGGCCCGTCACGGAGCCGGGCGCCCACCCGGCCG
>NZ_JTHL01000001.1:6715899-6718866 GCF_000818195.1 Streptomyces sp. 150FB
CCGCCCACGCGAGCGCCCACCCGAGCGCCCACCCGGGCGCGCAGTCCCTTCCCGCCGTCGGCTGGGCGCTCGCCGAGGTGCCCCCCGCGTCGCCGGCGCCGCACCGCGCCCACCCCGGCGACCTCGCGTACACGATCTTCACCTCCGGCTCCACCGGTACGCCCAAGGGCGTCCTGATGACCCACGCGCCGGTCGCCAACCTCATCGCCTGGGTCAACGAGACCTACCGGATGGGCCCCTCGGACCAGGTGCTCTTCATCGCCTCCCTCAGCTTCGACCTCTCCGTCTACGACGTGTTCGGCCTGCTCGCAGCCGGCGGCAGCATCCGCGTGGTGGCGGCCGACGACGTACGCGACCCGCGGCGGCTGCTGGCGATCCTCGACAGCGAACCGATCACCTTCTGGGACTCGGCGCCCGCCGCGCTCCAGCAGCTCCAGCCGTTCCTCCCCGGGCGCCCGGCCCCGGCCGAACACTCGCTGCGGCTGGTCTTCCTCAGCGGTGACTGGGTGCCGCTGTCGCTCCCCGACGCCCTGCGGACCGCCTTCGCCGAGCCCGAGGTGATCGCACTCGGCGGCGCCACCGAGGCGGCCGTGTGGTCCAACTTCTTCCCCGTCGCCAAGGTCGACCCGGACTGGACGAGCATCCCGTACGGCCGCCCCATCGACAACGCCCGCTACTACGTGCTGGACGACGCGCTGCGCCCCGCCCCCGTCGGCGCGCCCGGCGATCTGTACATCGGCGGCCACTGCCTGGCCACCGGCTACCACGCGGCCCCCCGGCTGACCGCCGCCAAGTTCGTGCCCGACCCGTACGGCGGCGAGCGGGGCGGCAGGCTCTACCGGACGGGCGACCGCGCCCGGTTCTGGCCGGACGGCACCATGGAGTTCCTCGGCCGCCAGGACCACCAGGTCAAGATCCGTGGTTTCCGTATCGAGTTGGGCGAGGTCGAGGCCGCTCTGGGGGCGCTGCCCGACGTGGCGTCGGCCGTCGCCGTGGTGCACGGCGAAGCGACGGACGCCCGGCTGGCCGCGTACGCGGTGGCCGCCCCCGACACCCGGCTCGACCCCGCCGGGCTCAGGGACGCGCTGGCCGGGCAGCTCCCGGCCTACATGGTGCCCGCGCGCGTGGTGGTCCTCGAAGCACTGCCCGCGACCGCCAACGGCAAGCTGGACCGGGCCGCGCTGCCCGTACCGGACTTCGACACCGCCGAACGCCCGCCCTACGTGGCTCCGCGCACGCCCGTCGAGGAGGCCGTCGCCGCGATGTGGGCCGAGGTGATGGACGTCGGGGACATCGGCGTGGACGACAACTTCTTCGACCTCGGCGGACACTCGCTGCTGATCGCCCAGGTGGTGGCGCGCCTCCACGCCGATCTGGAGGTCGAGGTGCCGCTGCTGGCCCTGCTCGACAACCAGACGCTGGGCGGATTCGCCGCCGTCGTGGAGAAGGCGCTCGTCGAGCAGATCGAGCAGATCGAGCAGATCGAGGGGATGGACGATGACGCCGCTCTCCAGGTCTGACGACAGCCGGGACGAAAGGATGGACAGCGACCGGGGCGCGAACCCGGACAGCGGGCGGGACGAGGGCCGTTCGGACCGGGTACGGGCGCTGCTCGCGCAGCGGCTGGCCCGGGCGGGGGCGGCCCGCGAGCGCCGCGGACTCGTCCCCGGCACCGGACCGGGACCGGTGGCGCCCGCCCAGGAGCGGATGCTGTTCCTGACCGAACTCGACCCCGGCAGCACCGCCTACCACCTGATCTTCACCCTCCGGCTCGAAGGCCCGCTGGACGCCGGGGCGCTGGAGCGCGCGCTGCGCGGCGTCGAGGAGCGCCACGAGGTGCTGCGCAGCGTCTACGAGCGGCGCGACGGCGCCGAGGTACTGGTGCCTCGGCCCGTTTCCTTCACCCTCCGCCGCGCCGAACTCGTCCTGCGGGAAGGCGAGTCGGCGGACGAGGCGCAGGACCGCGTGCAGCGGGCCGAGTTCGGCCGCCCCTTCGACCTGCGCGAAGGACCCGTCTGGCGCGGCCTGCTGGTGCGCGGCGGCCCCGCCGTCCACCTTCTGATCCTGACCGCGCACCACATCGCCTTCGACGGCTGGTCGATCGATGTGCTGCGTGGGGAACTGCTCCAGGGCTACGCCGCCGAACTCGGCGCCGCCCAGCGGCCCGAGGCGCCCGCCGTACGGTACGCGGACTACGCGGCCCGGCAGCGCCGGCGGCTGGCCGCGGGCGAGCACCGTGAACAACTGGCCTACTGGACACGGAGGCTGGCCGACGTACCGGCCCCGCTCGAACTGCCCACCGACCGGCCGGTCCCGCGCGAGCGCACCAGACCGGGCGGTGTGGTCCGCGCCCTGGCGGACCCCGAACTCACCGAGCGGGTACGGGCCGTGGCGCGGGAGTCGGCGGCGACGCCGTTCATGGTGCTGCTGGCCTGCTTCCAGACCCTGCTGTCCCGCTACAGCGGCCGGCCGGACATCGTCGTCGGCACCCCCGTGGCCAACCGGGCCACACCCGGGACCGAGCCGCTCATCGGCCTGTTCGTCAACACCGTGGTGCTGCGCGCCGACTGCCACCCCGACCTGCCCTTCCGCGACCTGCTCGGCCAGGTGCGAGGCGACGCCGCTGCGGCCTTCTCGCACCAGGAAGTCCCCTTCGAGCAGGTGGTGGAGGCGCTGCCGCCGGCCCGTGACCTCGCCACCACCCCGTTGTTCCAGATGATGTTCGTCTGGAACCAGGCCGACCGGGCGCCCGAGGTGTTCGGCGACGCCAAGGTGAGCCATGTCCCCCATCCCGGCGCCGGTACGGCCAAGTTCGACCTGACACTTGAGGTCGGCGAACAGGACCACGCGCTGGAACTGGAGCTGGAGTACGACAAGGAACTCTGGGACGAGGCGACCGCCACCCGGATGCTCGACCACTTCCTCGCCCTCACCCGCGCCGCCGTCACCGACCCCGGCCGGCGGGTC
>NZ_JTHL01000001.1:6718891-6722425 GCF_000818195.1 Streptomyces sp. 150FB
ACCGACGAGCGCCGGGACACGGCCCGGCACGCCCTCGGCCCCGTCACCGCGTACCCGGGGCCGGTCGACCTGGCGGCGATGGTCGCGGCGCGGGCGGCGAGCGACGGTGCGGCCGTCGCCCTCGCCATGGGCGAACGGCATCTCACCTACGGTGAGTTCGACCGGCGGGCCAACCAGCTCGCCCACCATCTGCTGGCGCTCGGAGCGGCGCCCGACCGGCCCGTCGGCATCCTGCTGGACAGGTCCTTCGACCTGGTCGTGGCGATCGTCGCAGCGGTCCGGGCCGGAGCGCCCTACCTGCCGCTGGACCCCGACCACCCGGCCGCCCGCACCACCGCCGTACTGGACGACGCGGACGCGGCGCTGGTGGTCACCACGGAGGCCCTCGCCGCCCTGCCGGCCGCCGCCGGGCGCACCCCCGTACCCCTCGACACACAGGCGGCCGAGATCGCCGCGCGCCCGGAGAGCTGGGAGCTTCCACCGGCCCTGCCCGGCCAACTGGCGTACGTCTTCTACACATCGGGCTCCACCGGCCGCCCCAAGGGCGTGATGGTGCCGCACGCGGCCGCGCACAACCAGATCCGCTGGCAGATCGACCGATTCGGGCTCGGTCCCGGCGACTCCGTCCTGCTCAAGACCAACGTGACCTTCGACGACTCGGTTGTCGAGGTGTTCGGCGCGCTCGCCGCAGGCGCCCGGCTGGTCGTCGCCGAACCCGGCGGCCACCGCGACCCCGAGTACCTGCGCGCGCTGATGGCCGCCGAACGCGTCAGCTACGTACGGTTCGTACCCACCATGCTGGCCGCGCTGTTGGAGCACGGCGGCGACACCCCGCTGCCGCACCTGCGGGTGATCAAGAGCGCGGGCGAACCGCTGCCGCCCGAGCTGGCCGAGCGCTGCCTGGCCGCCTTCCCCGGCGCCCTGCTGTACAACGCGTACGGGCCGACCGAGACCGCCGTCAACGTCACGGCTGCCCACTGCTCACCGGGCGATCCGCGGGTGGCGATCGGGACACCCGTCGACAACGTCCGCTGCCATGTCCTCGACGAGCGGATGAACCCGCAGCCGGCCGGTGTCCCCGGCGTGCTCCACGTCGGCGGGATCCAGCTCGCCCGTGGCTACCTCGGACAATCCGCCCTGACCGCACGGCAGTTCGTCCCCGACCCGTTCGGCGACGAGCCCGGCGGGAGGCTCTACCGCACCGGGGACCTGGTGCGCCGCCGTCCCGACGGCACCCTCGACTACCTGGGCCGCGCCGACCGGCAGGTCAAGATCCGTGGCATGCGGATCGAACCCGGCGAGATCGAGTCCGCCCTCGCCGGGCACCCCTCGGTCGGCCAGGCCGTCGTCGCGGTGCGCGACGACCACACCGGCGGCCCGCGCCTGGTGGCGTACGTACTGCCGAGTGCCGCCGGCACCCCGGCCCCTGGCGAGCTGCGCGCCTGGCTGACCGGGCAGCTGCCCGCCCACCTCGTCCCGGCGGCCTTCGTCGTCCTCGACGCCTTCCCGCAGTTGGCGAGCGGCAAGGTGGACCGGAGCGCCCTGCCCGACCCGGGTGCGGGCACCGGGGACGAGGGGGCGTCCGGGGAGGCGTACGAGCCGCCCGCCGCCGGGCTGGAGGAGAGCGTCGCCGCGATCTGGGCCCGGACCCTCGGTGTCGCCGAGATCGGCCGTCGCGACGGGTTCTTCGCACGCGGCGGGCACTCGCTGCTCGCCATGCGGGCGCTGCTGGCCGTCAGGGAGGAGCTGGGCCTGCCGGTGCCGCTGCGGCTGATCTTCGAGGAGCCGACTGTCGCCGGATTCGCCGCCAGGCTGGCCGGTACGGGAACAGCGGCCGGGCCGGACGCCGCCGCACCGCCGGTGGAGGCGCGCGCCGAGGGGGTCGCCGAGGTCTCGGCGGCCGAGGCCAGGCTCTGGTTCGCCGACCAACTCGCGCCGGGGGACCCCGCGTACAACATGCCGGTGGTGTGCCGGATGCGCGGCGCCGTCGACGTGGCGGCACTGGAGACGGCGCTGAGCGCGCTGGCCGCGCGCCACGAAGCCCTGCGCACATCCTTCCCCTCGGTCGACGGGGCACCGCACCGCGTGGTCGCCGACGACACCGAAATCCCGCTGCTCGCAGTGGACCTGCGCGGTTTCGGGGAGGAGCGGCGGCAGCGGGAGCTGGCCGGCGTCCTCGCCGCCGAGAGCACCACCCGCTTCGACCTGGGGCAGGGGCCGCTGGCACGCGCGGCCGTGATCCGGCTCGGTGACGAGGAGTTGGTGATCGCACTGACCCTGCACCATGTCATCGCCGACGGCTGGTCGGTGCGGGTCCTCCTCGACGACCTCCGGGCCGGCTATCTCGCCGCCCGCGACGCCTCCACAACTCTTCGTGATGCGGGGGTTGTTCCGCCGGACGGCATCGACCCCGCCGGCCTTCCCGCCAGGCTCGGCGCCGGCGACTACGCCGCCCGGCAGAACCGCCGCGCGACCGCCGAGGTCCGGGCCACCGAACTGGCGCACTGGCGGGAGCGGTTGGCCGGGACGGTGCTCCAGCAACTGCCCTCCGACGGGCCGCGCGAGTCCGCCGGCACCTCGGCGGGTGCCGCGCAGCGCCTCACCATACCGCGTGAACTCTCCAACAAAATAAGGGAGTTGGCTGACTCGACCGGCTCTACCCCGTTCATGGCGCTGCTGGCCGGATACGCCGTCGTGCTCGCCCGGCACTGTGCGGCCGACGAGATCGTCCTGACCATGCCGGTCGCCGACCGGGGCAGGCCCGACCTCGACGGTATTGTCGGCCTGCTGCTCGACACCGTCGCCCTGCGTATCCGCGTCACACCGGGGCAGAGCTTCCGCGCACTCCTGCGCGAGGTCCGGACCGTCGTCCTCGACGCGTACGAACACCGGGTACTGCCCTTCGACCAGCTCGTCGACGCGCTGGGCCTCGACGGCCGCTCCCTCACCCGGCACAGCATCTCCATGGACCCGCTGCCCGCAGGACCCATGACGTTCACCGACGGGATCAGCCTCGAACCCGAGCCGCTCGGGGCGGAGTTCTCCAAGGCCGATCTGAACCTGCTCTTCGAGGACGGCGAACAGGGCCTCGCGGGCTGGTTCGTGCACCGCACACCGCTGTACGGAGCCGAGCGCGTCCGGCGCATGAGCGACCACCTGCTGACCCTGCTGGCAGCGGCCACCGCGACCCCCGACGCCCCGGTCACCGGCCTCGCCATGCTCGACCCCGCCGAGCGCGCGGCCCTCACGACCGGCAGGCCCGGTACGACCGGCACGACCGAGCCGGGCGAGCCTGTCGAACGCGCCCGGGCCTGCCCGCACCACCTCGTCCTCGACACGATCGCGAGGGTCCCCGACGCGGTCGCCCTCGTCGCGAGCGGCGAGATCGTGACGTACGGCGAACTCGGCAGGCGGGCCGCCCGGCTCGCCCGCCACCTGACGGCGCGCGGCGTGCGCCCCGGCGACCTGGTCGCCGTCGGACTCGGCCGCGGCGTCCACCAGCCCGTCGCCGTCCTGGCCGTGCTGCTGGCGGGG
>NZ_JTHL01000001.1:6723039-6756728 GCF_000818195.1 Streptomyces sp. 150FB
TGCTGGCGGGCGCCGGCTATGTGGCCCTCGACCCGGCACATCCGCCCGCCAGGACCCGGCAGGTACTGGCGGACAGCGGCGCCGTACTGCTGCTTACCGACCGGCCCTGGACGGACACCTTCGACAGCGGCGGCCTGCCCACGACGGTGCTCGCCGACGACGCGGGCCTGATCGCCGCCCAGTACCCGACGCCCCCGGAGAGCGCGGCGCGCGCGGACACGGCGGGCGTCGCGTACCTCGCGTACACCTCCGGATCCACCGGCCGGCCCAAGGGAGTTCGCACCCCGCACCACGCCGCTGCGGCCTATCTGCGCGACTACCTCGGCGGCTTCGGGCTCGGGCCGCGTGACACCGTGCTGCAACTCGCCTCACTGCCCTTCGACGCCTCCGTACGCGACCTGATCGGGCCGCTGACGACCGGCGCCCGCGTGGTGCTGGTCCGGGACGACGAGGCCGCCGACCCGGAGGCCCTGGTGGCCGCGATCGACAAGCACGGCGTCACCTGCCTGCTGAGCGTGGTACCCACCCTGCTGCGTGCCCTGCTGACCGTCGCGGAACGCGCGCCCGGCCACGGTCCGAAGCTACGGCTGCTGCTCACCGCGGGCGAGGCGCTCGACCTCGCGGACTGCGCCCGCGCCACGGCCGCCTTCGCCGGGCGGCCCGGAGTCGTCAACCAGTACGGCCCGACCGAGGCCACCATGACCACCACCAGCGCCGCTGTGACCGCCAAGCCCGGCGACACGGGACCCGCCCCGCTCGGCGCCCCGGTGGCGGGCGCCCGGCTGTGGATCGTCGACCGGTTCGGCGACCTCGCCCCGGTCGGCGTACCCGGCGAGATCTGGATCGGCGGCGCCCGGCTCGCCGACGGTTACCACGGACAACCGGGCCTGACCGCAGGGCAGTTCGTGCCCGAGCCGTTCTCCGGGCTGCCCGGCGCCCGCGCCTATCGCACCGGAGACCTGGCGCGCCGGGAGGAGGACGGCACACTCACCTTCCTCGGCCGCGGCGACGACCAGGTGAAGATCCGTGGGCAGCGGGTCGAACCGGCCGGTGTCGAGAGCGTGTTGCGCACCCTGCCGGGCGTCGAGGAGGCCGCCGTCATAGCGGTCCGCCAGGGCGGCCCCACCGGGCAACTCCGGCTGCTGGCCTGCGTGGCGCCCGCCGGTCTCGACCCGGCGGAGGTACGCGCGGGCCTGCGCGGGCTACTGCCCGACCACCAGGTGCCCGCCGATATCCGGGTGCTGCCCGCGCTGCCGCGAACCGCCAACAACAAACTCGACCGGCGGACCCTGGCCGCGCTCGGCGAGGCCGCCATCGGTGCGCATGCGGCACCGGCCGATCCGCCGCGTACGGCCACCGAACGCGCCGTCGCCGCCGTCTTCACCGAGGTGCTCGACGCCGAACGCGTCGGCGCCCGCCCCATCGGCAGGGACGACGACTTCTTCGAACGCGGCGGCCACTCGCTGCTCGCCGCCCAACTGGCCGCCCGGCTCAACCGGTCGACGGGCAGGACGGTGCCGCTGCGGGAGATCATGGACCTGCGGACGGTGGCAGCGCTCGCCGCCCGGCTGGACGCGGACGCCCCACCCGTCGACACACGCGCGGAGGGCAAACCGCGCACGGACCGCGAACCGCGCGACCCACGACCCGTGACCACCGGGCCCCGGCCGCTCACCCCCGGCGAGGCCGCCACCTGGTGGCACTCGCGGCGGGAGCCGGACACCGCCGCCTACCACATAGGTTTCCAGGCACGTGTCGGCGGACCACTCGACGAGATCGCGCTGGTCCGCGCCCTGGACGCGCTGGTGACCAGGCACGAAGCGCTGCGCACCCGCTTCCCCGCGACCGGAGCGGGACCCGTCAGGACCGTCGACCCGCTGGCGCTGCTGCCGTTGGCCAGGGCGGACACCAGGGCCGACGCCGATCCGCCCGGTGCGGCGCTCGCGCTGGCCCTCACCGACCTGCGGGCCCCGTTCGACCTCGGCCGCGCGCCGCTCGCCCGGGCCACCGTGATCCGGTGCGGGGACGAGGAGTACGTGCTCGGCCTGACCGTCCACCACATCGTCTCCGACGGGTGGACACTGTCCGTCCTGGAACGCGACCTCACCACCCTCTACAACGAACTCGCCGCCGGACGGCTCCCCGCCCTCGAACCGGCCGCCGGATTCACCCGCTGGGTGCCCGCCGAGCCCGTGGAGCTGGACTCGCCCGGCCAGGCGGCGGGCGCCGCGTTCTGGGCGGACCGGCTGCGCGGGATCCCCGCCGTACTCCCGCTGCCCACCGACCTGCCACGGCCCGCCTCCTGGTCGACGGCCGGGGCGCTGGAGCTGTTCGACCTCGCACCCGAGGTCGCCTCGGGCGTACGGCGCCTCGCCGGGGAGACCGGTGCCACCGACTTCATGGTGCTGCTGGCCGCCGTGCAGCGATGGCTGGGCGAACTCTCCGGCGCCCGGCGGTTCCTGGTGGCCGTACCCGTGTCCAACCGGCCCGACCCCGACTCCGAGAACACCGCAGGACCCTTCGCCAACATCGTGCCGGTCCCCGCCGACCTGCGCGGGGAGCCCTCGTTCAGTGAGCTGGTCGGGCGCGTCAAGGAGACCTTCCTCGACGTGTGGGAGCACCGCGCTGTGCCGTTCGAGCTGCTCGCCGACCGTTACGCGGCGGACGACGGGAGCCGGCCCCCGCTCTGCCAGGCGATGTTCGCCGTACAGAACGTGCCCGCCGCCGGCCGGAGCCTGAGCGGCCTGACCACCACGCCGCTCACACCGGACCGCGGCACCTGCCGGTACGAACTGCACCTGCGCTGCTACGACACTCCGGACGGAGGGCTGTCCGGCTGGCTGGAGTACAGCACCTCGCTGTTCGAACCGGACGCGCTGCGACGCAGGCTGGACGGCTTCCTGACGGTGCTGCGCGACGCGGTGGAACAGCCCGAAGCGAGGCGCCCGGACCGCCCGGACCGCCCCGACCCCCTGGACCGCCCCGACCGTCCGGACCGCCTCGACCCCCCTCTCGGAGAGCAGTGACGTGCGTGTCTTCAACCTGATCTGGGCCGGCCAGGGCGTCTCCCTCATCGGCACCGGGATGACCACCTTCGGCATCGGTGTCTGGGTCTTCGCCAGGACCGGATCGCCGACCGCCTTCGCGCTGCTGATCATGGCGGGCTCGCTGCCCGGGCTGCTGACGCTGCCGTTCGCCGGGGCCCTGGTGGACCGCTGGGACCGGCGCCGGGTGATGCTGCTCAGCGACCTCGGCACGGCGGTGGCGCCGCTGGCGGTGGTCGCGCTGAACGCGGCCGGCGCGCTGCGGCTCTGGCATTTGTACGCCCTGGTGGTGATCGGCTCGGTGTTCAAGGCGTTCCAGTGGCCGGCGTTCTCCAGCCTGGTACCGCAGATCGTCGCCAAGGACGACCTGGGCAGGGCCAACGGCCGGGTCGGTCTCGCCGAGGCCGCCGCCTCCGTCTTCGGCGAGCTGCTCGGCGGCGGCCTCTACGGCGTCGCCGGGCTGAACGCGCTGCTGCTCGCCGACCTCGGCAGCTTCGTCCTCGCCGTCGGCACGACCCTGTTCTCGTACCGGCTGCTGCCCGCGATCCCGCCCGCGCGGACCGCCGAGGCCGACCGGGGGCCGCTGGTCACGGAGATGACGGAGGGGTGGCGCTTCATCCGGCGGCGGCCGGGGCTGTTCGGGCTGCTGCTGTTCTTCGCGGCGAACAACCTGCTGATGGAAACGGCGCTGGTCCTGGTCTCACCGCTGGTGCTCAGCGGCCACGCGCCCTCGGCGCTCGGTGTGGTGAACGCGATCGGCGCCGTCGGCATGGTCGTGGTCAGCGGTGTCATCAGCCTGACCCGGCCGCCCAGGCGGCTGGTCAGGGCCATCCTCACCGTCGCCACCCTGCACGGCTGCCTGCTGGTCGTCATGGGCGCGAGCCATGGTGCGCTGTGGCTGCTGTCGGCCGGCCTGTTCGGCATCCTCGGCGGGTACGCGGTCACCAACGCGGTGACGGCGACACTCTGGCAGCGCAAGACACCCGTCGAGGTCCAGGGCCGGGTCTTCGCCGTCCGCCGCATGATCGCCTGGTCCGCCGACCCGGTCGCGTTCGGCATCGCGGGGCCGGTCGCCCAGTTCGTCGGCGCCCCTCTGGTGACGGCGACCGCGGCCCACCACATCACCGGCTCGGGCGCGGGGGCGGGCACGGCCATGGTCTTCCTGATCGCGGGCCCGCTGCTGCTTGCCGTGGTTGCGGTCACCTGGCTGCGCCCCCGGGTACGCCGCATGGAGCACGAACTCCCGGACGTGGACGCGGAAGTGGCGGCCCCGTCCGCCCACCCCGGCGGCGGTAACCCCGAGCCGGAGCCCGAACTCGCGCCGGCGGGGAGCTGACGGGGAGCCGCCCGTGGGCCCCCTGTCCGAGCCGCTCGCCTGGCAGAACTCCACGCTGCTCAGGGGCGCCGGACGAGGACCGACGGCCCTCGCGTACGGGCACCCGTCCACCGGGAACGGGTGCCCACCGCGTGGAGCGATCAGGTGACAGGCCTCAACGCATCGAGTGCCGCGCCCAGTTGGGCGACGGACGGGTGCTGGAAGATCAGAGCCACCGGGAACGACGTACCGGACTCGCGTTTGATCCGGGTCGCCGCCTTCATGGCCATGACCGAGTGGCCGCCCAGCGCGAAGAAGCTCGCGTGGACGTCGATCTCGGGGACACCGAGAATGGCGGACATGACGTCGGCGATGAGGCGTTCGGTGGGCGTACGCGGCGCCGGCACCGACCCGGCGACGGGCCCAGGATCGGTGGACCGGAGTGCCGACAGGGCCTGACGGTCCACCTTTCCGCTGGTGGTGAGGGGGAGTTCGGGCAGCTCGCGGAAGGTGCCGGGGACCATCGCGCGCGGCAGGTGGGCCGCGGTGAACTCCGCGAGTTCCGGGCCGCCCGGCGCCGCGCCGCCGACCGCGCCGTCCGCCGCGACGACATACGCGACGAGCGCCTCACCGTCCGCCCCGACACGGCTCTTCACCACGACCGCCGCGCCGACCCCCGGATGCCGCCGCAGCGTCTGCTCGATCTCGCCGGGCTCCACCCGTACACCGTTGATCTTGAGCTGTCCGTCGGCCCTGCCCAGGAAGACGATCTCGCCGTTCACCCGGCGGATGCCCCGGTCGCCGGTGCGGTACAGCCGCCCGCCGTCGCCGGACGGGTCCGGCACGAAGGCCGCGGCCGTCTTCGCCGGGTCCCGCCAGTAGCCCCGGGCCAGCCCCGTCCCGCCGAGGTAGAGGTCGCCGGGGACCCCGGCGGGGGAGGGCCGCAGCGCCTCGTCGAGTACGTACATCCGGG
This sequence comes from Streptomyces sp. 150FB, assembly GCF_000818195.1. Lineage (GTDB taxonomy): Bacteria > Actinomycetota > Actinomycetes > Streptomycetales > Streptomycetaceae > Streptomyces. The sequence continues at coordinate 6,728,372 of NZ_JTHL01000001.1, forward strand.
CGTTGCCCAGGGGCAGCCCGATCGGCACCACCCGGGCTTCGGCGTCCCGCGGTGTGCAGGTGTGCACGGTCGAGTCGATGCTCGCCTCCGTCACACCCCAGTGGTTGTGCAGCCGCCGGCCCTCGCCGCCGAGACGTTCCTCGAAGAGCCTCACCAGGCCCGGCGGCAGCGCCTCGCCGCTGGTGAACACATCGCGGAGCGCCGACAGCCGGGCCCGCTCCTCGGCGGTGATCTCGGCGAGGAACAGGCCGAGCACGACCGGTACGAAGAACAGCGCGACCACCCCGCGCTCCGCCGCCGTACGGACGATCGCCGCGGGATCGCGGTGCAGGCCCGGCGGCAGGAAGTGGCAGGTCGCGCCGGACAGCAGCGGCCAGAACAGCTCGACGGCCGAGTCGTCGAAACCGATGACCGTCTTCTGGAGCACCACCTCGCCCACCGCCAGCGGATGCTTGTCTCGCAGGTCGCTCAGCCGGTTGACCCACCCGGCGTGCGAGTTGGCCGCCGCCTTCGGGACCCCGGTGGAGCCGGAGGTGAAGAAGACCGACACCAGGTGACCGGGGAGGACCGACACGTCGGGCGGCGCGTCGCAGCCACCAGCGGCCGTCGCCGTGTCGACGCCCACCACCCGGATGCCCAGGGCCGCTTCCCGCTCCGTACCGGCGGCCTCGTCACGGGTGACACACACCGGTGCGCCCGCTTCGGCGAGCAGCGTCCGGGCGCGCCCGGACGGTGCCTCGGGGTCGATCGGAAGGTAGGCGCCGCCCGCCTTGAGTACGCCCAGCAGCGCCACCGCCAGCTCCACCGACCGGTCGACCAGCACCCCCACCGGGACGTCGGGGCCCACCCCGGCGGCGACCAGCCGGTGCGCGAGGGCGTTGGCACGCCGGTCGAGACCGGCGTACGTGAGTTCGCCGTCGGCGTCGCTGACCGCGACGGCACCGGGGGTCCTGACGGCCTGCTCGGCGACGAGTTCGTGCAGACACCGGTCGGGGAAGGGACGGCCGGTGTCGTTCCACCCGGCCAGTCCCCCGGCGTACGAGGGGACCGACCGGGGCGCCAGATCGGTCACCGGCGTCCCGGGGCCGGACCCGACGAGCGCCCGCAGCAACTCGACGAAGCCCTCCGCCTCGCGCGCCAGCGCCTCGGCCGAGTACAGGCCGGTGTTCCCGTCGAAGTGGACGGAGAGACCGTCGGTCTTCCCCGGTACCGCCGAGATCGACAGGTCGTCCACCACGCCGACCGACGTCACCTCGCTGTCCGCCCGGTCGGGGCCGAACTCCAGCCCCCGGTTGCTCTGGTGGACGTTGACGAGCGCGCCGTACAGCGGTGTGCCCGGCTCCGTACCGAGATCGCGCAGGGTGTGCTCGATGCGGTAACGCTGGTGGCGCAGCGCCGCCTTGAGGTCGTGGGAGATGCCACCGACGAGCGAGCCGACGGTGCTCCCGGCGTCGAACCGCACCCGCAGCGGAACGATGTTGGACGCGTACAGCGGGGTACGCCGGGCGAGCGCACCGGCCCGGCCGGTGACGGGCACACCCACGAACAGGTCATCGGCACCGGTCCGGTGGCGCAGATAGGCGGCGACAGCCGCGGCGAAGACCGCCGGCCATCCCGTACGCAGCCGCCGGCCGAGCAGGGACAGCCCGGACACGACACCGGGACCCGCCTCCAGGGTGGCCCGGTGGAAGTCGGGCAGCACCCGCCCGCCGTACGTGGCCAGGCTGAACACCGGGGGGCGATCGGCGCAGTAGTCGCGCCAGTAGGCCCGGTCGGCGGCGTGGTCGGTGGACCGCCGGTAGGCGAGATCGGCCGCGACGAACTCCTCGGCCGGCCCGAAGGGGCAGGGCGGTATCTCCTCGCCCGCGACGAGGGCGGTGTAGATGGCGGCCGCCCGGTCGAAGACCAGGTGGATGCTGTAACCGTCCATCAGGATGTGGTGGGACCGCCCGTGGACGGCGATCCTTCTGTCCTCCAGCACGAAGACCGCGGCGATCGTGTGTCCATGGCCGTGACTGTGCCGGCGCAGGTCCGGGGTGCTGAGCCGGTCCTTCTCGATCCAGGCGTCCATGGCCGCCTCCGGATCGGGCTCGGAGCGCAGGTCGTGGACGGAGACATGGGCGGGACCCGGGATCCGGCGGGCGGCCGGTCCGTCCGGGGTGTCGAGGAACGCGGCGTTCATCACACCGGACTCCTCCCAGGCGAGGGCGAAGGACCGACGCAGCAACTCCGGGTCGGCCTCGGCCCGCAGATCCATGTGCCCGCCGACGTTCCCGGCGGGGGAGAGGGGGTCCAGCTCGTGCAGGATCCACGCCTCCGTCTGGGAGGCGGTCAGCGGGATCGCCTCGGTGCCGCCCGGCACGGGCGGGCCGGGTGCGGCGCTGTTCCGCTCGGGCCCGCTCTGTCCCTTCAGCTTGTGCTCCGGCTGGCTCTGTTCCGGCCCGTTCTGCTCCGGCCCGTTCTGTTCCGGCCCGCTCTGTTCCTGTGGCAACGCCGTCACCCCTCTCCGCGCGGTGTGCCGGCCGTCCAGTCCGCCGCTTGCGCCTCGGCCATCGCCTCGGCGATCACGCCGAGGCCGTGCAGCAGGTCGTCCCGGCCCGTGGTCAGCGGCGGAATGATCTTCAGGACCTCGTCGGAGCGCCCGCAGGTCTCGGCGATCAGGCCCTCCCGGAAGCAGATCTCCGAGACCCGCTTCGCCGACAGCCTTGTCGTACGGAAGTCCACGCCCCAGATCAGCCCGTGGCCCCGGACCTCCACGCCGTAACCGGCGCTCAGTTTCCCCAGGGCCTCGGCGACGAGCGCGCCGTGCTCCTCGACGGTCTCGGCGAGGCGGGTGTCGGCCCAGTACGTGCGCAGCGCCGCCGTCGCGGCCACGAAGGCGAGCTGGTTGCCCCGGAAGGTCCCGCTGTGCTGGCCGGGCGCCCACACGTCGTACTCCGGCCTGATCAGGAGCAGCGACATCGGCAGCCCGTAGCCGCCGATCGACTTCGAGAGCGTCACCAGGTCGGGGACCACCCCGGCCCGCTCGAAGGAGAAGAACGTGCCCGTTCTGCCGCAGCCCATCTGGATGTCGTCGACGATCATCAGCATCCCGTACTGGTCGCACAGGGCGCGCACCTCCCGGAGGAAGGAGTCCGGAGCCGGGTAGACACCGCCCTCGCCCTGGGTGGTCTCCAGCAGGACCGCCGCCGGTTTGTCGACGCCCGAGCTGGGGTCCTCCAGCATCCGCCGCAGCAGGCCGATCGTGTCGAACGGCCCCTGCGGGGACTCCGGGTAGGGGACCGAGGTGACCGGCGGGAGGCCGGGGGCCAGCCCCCGTCTGAAGTACGCGGAACCGGTGGCGGCGAGCGCGCCCGCGCTCACACCGTGGAAGGCGCCGGAGAAGGCGACGGCGCTGTGCCGGCCGGTCGCCAGGCGCGCCAGTTTGAGTGCGGCCTCCACCGCGTTGGCACCGGAAGGGCTACAGAACTGGATCTTGTGGTCGAGCTCGCGCGGCGCCAGCACGAGGTCGCGGAAGGTCTCCATGAACTCGGCCTTGGCGGTGGTCCACAGATCCAGGCCGTGGGTGATGCCGTCGGACGCGATGTACGCGAGCAGCGCGTCCTTGAGCGGTTCCGGGTTGTGACCGTAGTTGAGCGAGCCGGCCCCGGCCAGGAAGTCGAGGTAGCGCTCGCCGTTCCCGCCGTGGATCCAGCTCCCCTTGGCAGAGGTGAAGACCTCGGGGAAGGACCGGGAGTACGAGCGGACCGCCGACTCCAGGTCCAGCATGGCGTCCGTACTCATGACGCCTCGGTTCCGGATACCGCTCCCGCCCCGGCACCGGCGGCGACCCGCTCGGCGATCCGGTTGCGCAGGCTCAGCGGGCGCATGTCCGCCCACACCCGCTCGATGTGCGCCAGACACTCCTCCCTGCTGCCCGCCGTGCCCTCGTCGGTCCAGCCGGGCGCGTTCTCGCGGTCCTCCGGCCAGATCGAGTACTGCTCCTCGTGGTTCAGGACCACCTTGAAGGGCTGGGTCCGGGTCTCGGAATGCTCCGTCATTGTTCTCTCTCCTCCGGATTCGGTTGTGCCTGGGCGCTGTTGAGGTCGCTCTGCCGGTCGCTGCCGTCAGCGGTGTCATGAGCGGTGCCATGAGCGGTGTCATGGGTTGCTTCGCGGACGGTGCCGGGGGCGGCAGCCGCCGGGGAGTCCAGATCCAGGACCATCTGCCGCAGCACCGCCCGCCACAGGTCGAGCAGCCGCCCGACGGTCGACGCTTCGAAGTGCTCGGCGTCGTACTGGAGCACCGCTTCGAGCCCCTGCCCGACCTGGACGACGTCGAGCATGAGGTCGAACACCGTGGTCGTGGAGCGCAGTTCCTCGACGCTCAATTCGACACCCGGCAGGGAGACATCGAGAGGCTGTTCCGGCAGGTACTGGTACAACACCTGGAAGATCGGGTGGTGCCCGGGCGCCCGGCGCGGCCTGACCTCCTCCACGATCCGGTCGAAGGGCATCTCCTGGTGCGCGAACGCGTCCAGGCTGGTGTCGCGCACGCGCGCCAGCAGCGTGCGCAGCGACGGCGCCCCGGTCAGATCGGCGCGCAGCGCCACCGTATTGATCAACGGGCCCACCACACGCCGCAGTTGGGTCCTGGTCCTGCTGGCGACCGGCGTGCCGATCGCGAAGTCACGCTGACCGCTCAGCTCGGCGAGCACCGTCTGCAACGCGGTCAGCAGCACCATGAACAGCGTCACGCCCTCGCGCCGCGCCAGCTCCGTCAGCGACGCCGAAAGGCCGTCGTCCAGCCGCTGCCGCAGCACCGCGCTGGTGACGGAGGCGCGGCCCCTCGTACGGGGCCGGTCGACCGGCAGCTCCAGCGTCTTCGGCAGCGGCTTCAGCGTCCGCCGCCAGAAGGCGAGTTGCGCCTCGGCGCCGGCCGAGGACAGCCAACGCTCCTGCCACGCGGCCACATCGGCGAACTGCACGTCGAGGGGCGGCAGTCGGGCCTCGCGCTGCTCGGCGAGCGCGGCGTACGCCTCCTGGAAGTCGTCCATCAGGAGGTTCACCGACCAGAAGTCGGCGGCGACATGATGCACCACGAACAACAGCCGGTACTCCCGCTCGGAGAGCCGTACGAGAGTCATCACCGCCAACGGGCCGTTGCCCAGGTCGAAGTTGTGCCGCGCGTGCCGGTCGGTCAGCTCCCGCAGCCGCGCCTCGCGGCCCTCGGCCGGCAGCTCCCGCAGGTCCACCACCGGCAGATCCACCCGCTGTTCGGACGCGATACGCAGGACGGGGACACCGCGGACCTCGGCGAAGGAGCAGCGGAGCACCTCGTGCCGGTCCACCACCGCCTGCCAGGCCAGCCGTACGTCCTCCGGGTCGAGCCGACCGGTCAGACGGATCGCGCACGGCAGGTTGTACATCGCCTGACCGGGCCACAGCCGCTCCAGGAACCAGAACCGCCGCTGCATGAACGACACGGGCAGCTCAGCGCCGCCGTCCCGCGCCAGCGCCACCACCGGGCCCCCGGCGGCCGGGCCCTCGCCCCGCCCACCGTCCCCGGCCAGCCCGTCCGCCGCGTCGAGTCGCCCGATCTCCGCCGCCAGCCGCTCGATCGTGGTGTTCGACAGGAACTCACGGACCGGGATCTCCACGCCGAACGCGTCATGGATGCCGGCGATGGCGCGCATCGCCAGCAGCGAGTGCCCGCCGAGCTGGAAGAACTCGTCGGTCACCCCGATCTCGTCCCGGCCGAGCAGCTCCTCCCAGATCGCCACGAGCCGCTTCTCGGTGCCGCTGCGCGCCGCCACCACCTCGCGGCCGTGGGACAACTCCCGTGCGGGCAAAGCCTTCAGGGCGCCGCGCACCAGCTTTCCGTTCGCCGAAACCGGCAGGCTCTCCACCGCGAAGAACCGCGACGGCACCATGTAGGCGGGCACCGAATCCCGCAGCTTCGCGATCCACTCCGGGGCCCGCGCGCCCGCCGCCCCGGTGCCGCCCTCAGGGACGAGGTACGCGGTGAGAGTGGTGCCCGAGGGGCCCGGGTCCGCGACGACCGCAGCGTCGCTCACCCCGTCGGCGGTCCGCAGCGCCGACTCGATCTCGCCCAGCTCGACGCGGAAGCCCCGCACCTTGACCTGGTTGTCGTCGCGTCCGAAGAAGTCGATGACCGCCTGGTCGCCCTCCCACCGCTGTCTGGCCAGGTCCCCGGTGTCGTACATCCGCTCCCCGGGGCCGCCCCACGGGTCGGGCAGAAACCTCTCCGCCGTCAGGGCGGGGCGCCGCGCGTACCCCCGGCCGACGCCGGGCCCCGCCACGTACAGCCGTCCGAGGACACCTGGCGGCACCGCGCGCAGCGCCTGGTCCAGGACGTACGCGCGGGTGTTGGCGAAGGGGGCGCCGATCGGGGCGTTCTCGCCGGGCAGCGAACGCCCTGGGTGGTAGCGGAAGTACGTGCTGTCGACCGTCGCCTCGGTGAGGCCGTACGTGTTGAACAGCGCGATGTCCGGTCCCGCGACGGCCTGCACCCCGGCCAGCTCCGAGGAGTAGATGGCGTCGGAGCTGACGGCGATCACCTTGAACGGGGCGAGCGAGCGCCCCGACGCCTCGGCGTGCCGGCTCAGGGCGCGCAGCACCACGGGCACGAACTCCGCGAAACCCACCTCCTCCGCGGTGACCAGGGAGAGCAGCGCGCCCGGGTTCACCAGCGTCTCCTTCGGGCAGAGCAGCAGCCGCGCACCCGAGCACAGCGACCTGACCACGTCGGCGGTGAAGACGTCGAAGCAGAAGTTGGCCATCGCCAGATGCGTCGCGATGTGCCCGTCGCGCAGCCCGAAGGCGCGCTCCCAGCCCCAGTACATGGTCGACAGGCCCCGGTGGGCGATCTCCACCCCCTTCGGCCGGCCCGTCGAACCCGAAGTGAAGATCACATAGGCCAGGTCGTCCTCGCGGGTGGCCCGCTCCGGCGCCACGGCCGGGAGCGCGGCGAGCCGTCCGGCCTCGACGGGGTCGTCGAGGACGACCATGGGCAGGCCCAGCACGGTCGCGGCCTCCCGCAGCCGCTCGTGCACCACCAGCAGCGAGACGGCCGCGTCGGCCGTGATCGAGGCCCAGCGGGCGGGCGGGTTCTCCACGTCGAGCGGTACGAAGGCGCCGCCCGCCTTCCATACGCCGAGCATCGCGGCCGGCATGTCGGGCGAGCGGTCGAGGAGCACGGCCACCCGGACCTCGGGCCCGACACCGAGCCCGGTGAGGCGGTGCGCGAGCTGGTTGGCCCTGCTGTCCAGCTCGGCGTACGACAGGCCGGCCGGGCCCATCCGTACCGCCGGGCTCTTCGGACGTACCGCGGCCTGCTCCTCGAAGAGTTCGACGACGGACCGCCGGTCCCGTACAGGCGGCACCGGCGACACCGGAGAGACCGGAGAGACGGGGGTGCTGACCGCGGCGAACAGCTCGGCCCCCTCGGCGTCGCTGAGCAGCGCCAGCCGGTCCACCTGCTCGCCGGGCCGCTCCAGCAGCGCGCGCAGACACCGCAGGTAGACGGAGACCAGCGCCCGGACGGTCCGCTCCTCGAACAGCCCGGAGTCGTACTCGAAGTCGAACCGCACCTCGTCCGGACGCAGCGACACATCGACGGTCAGATCGGACTTGGCGTAGCGCGAACGGCCCGGCCGCACGCGGACGTCGAGGCCGGGCAGCTCCAACTCGGGAGCGGCGCCGGTGAGGTTGAACATGGTGGCGAACAGCGAGTTCCGCTGCCCGTCCATCGGTACGCCCAGCGAACGGCACACCGCGCTGAACGGGTAGAGGGAGTGCTCGTAGGAGGTGAACAACTCCTCCTGGATCCTGGCCAGGAGATCGCCGAAGGTCTCACCGCCGGCGGCCTGGCTCCTGATCGGCAGCACATTGGTGCAGTTCCCCACGATGTCCTCGGTGCCGTCCTCCCAGCGCACGGCGATCGGCGCACCGATCATCAGATCGCTCTGGTCGGTGATCCGGTGCAGCGCGGCCGCGTAGGCGCTGAGCAGCAGCAGAAAAGGGGTGTGGCCCGGTTTGGCCGCCTCGGCCGCCAGCAGCGCCCGGCAGGCGTCGTCGAGGACGGCGGTCACATGTCCGGCCCGCCGCCCCGGCTCCGCACCGCGCGCCCGGTCGGCGGGCAGCGCCATGCCGGGCGGCATGTCGCGGTAGCGCTCCGTCCAGTACGCCTCGGCCTCGGCCCAGGCCGCGTCGCGGGTCTGCTCCTCGTACCACCGCGCGTACGCGCGGTACTGGGGCGCGGGTGGCAGCGCGGCGCCGTCGCCCGCGCCGTCGTGGGCCGCCGTGTAGAGCAGGGCGATCTCTGCCAGGACGGTGCCCAGGGACGAGCCGTCGATCGCGGCGTGATGGGTGCCGAGGAACAGGTGGTGTTCGGCGGGGCCCGTCCTGAGCAGGGCGGCGCTGAGCGGCGGCCGGGTCAGGTCGTACGGCTGGGCGGCCCACGCGTCGAGCCACGGGTCGAGCCGGGCGTCGGACCGGTCGTCGAGCCGGTCGTCGGCCCTCGCGTCGGGTGCCGGTGGGCCGACTGCCTCCGTCAGATCCACCAGCGGCAGTTCGATGTCCGCCCCGGGAAGGACGATCGCCCGGCTGCCGTCGCCGGCGATGACCGCCCGCAGGCTCTCGTGGCGGGCGACGACGCCGCGCAGGGCGGCTTCGAGAGCAGGCCTGTCGAGATCGCCGCGGAGGGTGAGCAGGACATGCTCGTTCCAGGTGCGGGAGAACTCGGGGCCCAACTGGCTGGCGAACCAGATCTCGCGCTGGCTGTGCGTGAGCGGCAGGTCCACGGGCCGGGCAGCGGCCGGCTCACGCTCACTGTCCCGGGGCTGTTCCTGGCCGGTGGTCGGCATCGGTCGCATGGGTGTCCTCTCTCGTTCGGGCTCTCTCGATCGCCGGCCCCGGGGCCGCCCGGTTCGTTCACCAGAGGGTGTGCAGACAGGTGAGCAGCGAGCGGGCCTCGACGTTCACCCCGGCGCCGAACTCGATGAGGGAGGCGAGCTGGTGGACGCTCAGCCACCGGAAACCCTCGGGCTCCTCCGTCGGGAAGTCCGCACCGACCTCGACGATCAGATACCTGTTGTGCGCGTCGAGGAACCGGCCGCCCTCCTCCGACTGCAAGGCGTCGTAGCGCACATCGGAGGCGGGAGCGGCGAGTATCTGCTCAAGGTAGGCGGGGCGCCGCTCGGGCGGCATGCTCAGATACCGCTGCGGATTGCACTGCACGGTCGGCGCCACCTCCACGATGTCCAGCGCACCGGCCGTCGGCCTGGCCTGCGCCAGTACGTGCAGCACACCGTCGAAGCGGCGGACGAAGAACGCCGCAAGACCCGACCCGGCAGGCATGAGGAGCGGCTGCGTCCACGCGGCCACCTCACGGTTCTGCGCGCGGACCGCGACCCCCACCACACTGAAGTGGCCGCCGTCGTCGCGGGATATCAGCTTCTCGTCACAGCGCCAGCCCGCCACCTCGCGCAACGGCACCCGGCGCTGGTCGAGTTCGTAGCGCGCCTTGCTCTCGGTCAGCCAGCTCAGCGCGTCCGTGGTGGAGTGCACCGTCGGTGCCTCGGGAGAGAGCGAGCGCCGCAGCGAGGGCAGGAAACCGGTCTCAAGACCGGGTGTCTCGTGCGCTGCGGTTTCCCGCGCTGTGGTTTCCTGGGCGGCGGCCTCCGGCGGCGGTGCGAACCGCATGATGGACAGCACCGTGCGCGCGTCCATGTTGACCACATTGTCCATCCGCACCAGCTCCTGGATCTGCGCCAGCGTCAACCAGCAGAAATCCGGGAGCAGTTCGACGTCCTCGGTGGTCTCCACCACGATGTTGCGGTTGCGCTTGTGCAGGAACTGCCCTGCTCCGACTGGAGCGAGTCGGCCAGTACGGTGCTGCGCCTCGGCGCCCTGAAGTAGTCCAGGTACGGGATCGCCCGGCCCTTGTGCACACCGCTGTAGTTGGAGCGGGTGGCCTGCACGGTGGGCGAGAGCTGCACCAAGTTGCTGTTGCCGGGCTCCATCTTGGCCTGCATCAGACAGTGCAGGACCCCGTCGAACTCCTTGACCAGGATCCCCAGGATCCCGATCTCCCGCTGCACGATGATCGGTTGGGTCCACTGCTCCACATGCGCGGGCTCCAGGTGGACCCGCAGCCCCTCGATGGTGAAGAACCGGCCGCTGTGGTGGCCCAGGTTGCCGGTCCCGGGATCGAAGCCCCAGCCGTCCAGTTGGGCGAACGGGACCTGGTCGACGGAGAAGGCGCTCCCCGCCCGCTGCTCGGCGAGCCAGTCGAGGCACTGCTCCGTGCTCATCAGCCGGCCTTTGGTACTCGCCGACACGGTGAACCTCGGCGCAGTACAGGCGCCGTCGGGTGCGCCGGTCGACTCCGCGCGTGATCGTGCCTGATACACGTCGCCTCCAGGGCGAGAGGAGAACCTGAGAACAGCCTGGAGGCTAGGGTCGGGCGGCCTTCGCGGAAGCGGCTAGCAGAGCGGTTCTGGGCATCCCCACAGTGTTGTCACCCCAGTTACTAGGGCTTCCACCAGCAGACCTCGGCGACCATGGGGACCGGTCCCGCTGGGCCGGGAATGTGGCGAGCCGAACCGAGGGTGGAGGACCGTGACCAAGCGAGGCGCCGAGTTCCGCAAACCCGTCTCACACAGCGACTGGTGGTGGCTAGCGCACCCGCCGAAGGTGTCCCCGGTCATCCAGGCCGTCGTGGAAGGGTACGGGGACCTCGACCCCGGCGGGCTCGAAGCCGCGCTCGCCCAAGTGACGGCGGTGTGCCCGGATCTCGCCCTGGTACGGAGGGGACGCCGCTGGCTGACCACCGGCACCCCGCCGCGCGTCCGGGTCGTCGACTGCGGCGCGGGCGAAGGGAGGGGCAGCGCCGAACGCGGTGTGCCCGACGTACCCGCGCTGCACGACCCGCTGCCCGGTCCGGACGGCGCGCTGTGCGAGGTACTGCTGTGCCCCGGTGACGCAGCCGCCGGTGACGCAGCCGCCGGACACGCAGCCGCCGGACACGCCGGTCCGGGCCGCCCGACCGTGCTCGTCTTCCGGGCCTCGCACGCGGTGATGGACTGGCCGGGCATGACCCTCTGGATCGAGGAGACCTTCCGCGCGCTGCGCGGCGAACAGGTCACCGGAGCCCCGTCGGCGCTCACCGAGACCGACGTCTTCGACCGCTTCCCGCCGGTCACCGAAGCCGTACCCGATCCGCCCATCGACCGCGTGTCCCCACTGGAGGCGCCGGCCGTGCCCGGCGCCCACCGCACCGGCTGGGCCCGCCGTACCGTCGACGGCTACCACCCGGCACTGGCCGCGAAGGCGGCCGTCGCCCTCAGCCGCGCCTACGGGACGGACGGCGCACGCTTCTCCATCGCCTTCGACCTGCGGCGGCACGCGCCCGGCGAGCGCACCACCGGGAACCTCTCCCTGGTCGAACTGTTCGACGTGGCGCCCGGCGAGTCCTGGGAGCCGCTGCACGAACGCGTGCTCACCGTGATGGCTGAGGGCCGCGAGGTCACCCAACGCCTTGAGCCCGGCATGATGCGGCTGCCGCTGCCGGTGCTGCGGACCATGATCAGGGGGATGGAGCGGATCCCCGCCGAGAAGCGCAGGTACGCGGCGCAGACGGTCATCGCCCATATGGGCCGGCTGCCCGAAGGCACCCTGCGCGCACCGGACTTCGAGGGCCTGACGCTGTACCCGGCGCCGCTGCTCGGTGCGGTGGGCCCGCCCGACCTCAACCTCGCCGAGGTCGGCGGCCGTACGGAGATCACCCTCACCTGGCGCGCGGACCCCGGCCTCGCCGAGCGGTCCCACGAACTCCTCGACCGGATCGCCGAACTGCTCTCCCCGGCCGCCGACCGCGCCCTGTCCGGGGGACCCACCGACCGGCCGCTGCCCGCCGACACCGTCGTCGACCGGTTCAGGGCGCGCGCTGCCGCCGGCCCCGAAGCGGTCGCGCTGCGCCGGCCCGGGGGCACCATGACCCTCGGCGAACTCGACCACCGCTCCGAGGTCGTCGCCGCGCACCTCGTGGCGCGGGGCATCGGCCGCGAATCGGTCGTCGCCCTGCTCGCCGACCGCTCCGCCGGTACGGTCGCGGCGCTGTGGGGCGTACTCAAGGCGGGCGCCGCCTACCTGCCGCTGGACCCGCGCCACCCCGACGCCCGGCTGAAGGGCATCGTCACCGACGCCGGAGCCGCCCGCTGCCTGATCCCGGCCGCGGGCGCCGGACGCGACCTCGCCCCCGACGGGTGTCCCACCGACATCCTCGACACCCTGCCGTACGACGGGCCCCGGCCCGCTCCCGCCCCCGGCCGGGCCCCGGCGCCCGGTGACCTCGCGTACGTCATCTACACCTCGGGCTCCACCGGCCGCCCCAAGGGTGTGGAGGTCGAGCACCGGGCCCTGGCCGCGTACACCGACCGGGCCACCGAACACTTCGGGGTGGACGCGTCGACCGCCTTCGGTGTGATCACCTCGCTCGCCTTCGACCTGTCCAACACCGCGCTGTTCGCCCCTGTCCTGGCGGGCGGCTCGCTGGTGCTGATGCCCGGCGAGCCCGATCACCTGACACTCCGTCAACTCCTCACGGAGTCCGGGGTGAACACCCTCTCGCTCACTCCCTCGCACCTCGACCTGATCAGCCGCCTCGAACTGCGCCCCGACGGGCTTCGCACCCTGGTGGTGATCGGCGAACAGCTCACCAGGTCGGCCGCGCTGCGTGCGCGGCGGACGTTCGGCCCCGACTGCCGGATCCTCAACATGTACGGGCCCACCGAGGCGACCGTCGGCTGCACCCTGCACACCTTCGACCCGGGCCGGGACGGGCAGGCCGCCGTCCCCGTCGGGGTACCGATGGCGCACTGCACCGTGCACCTGCTCGACGCCCAGCGCCGGCACGTACCGGCGGGCGAGACCGGCGAGATGTACCTCGGCGGTGTCCAGGTCGCGCGGGGTTACCGGGGGCGGCCCGATCTGACCGCCGAGCGCTTCGTCCGCCTCGCCGACGGCAGCCGCGTCTACCGGAGCGGCGACCTCGCCCGCCGACTGCCGGGCGGCGTACTGGAGTTCGCGGGCCGGGCCGACGACCAGGTCAAGGTGATGGGCCACCGCGTCGAGCCCGCCGAGACCGTCCAGGCGCTGGAGACCCACCCGGCGGTGCGCACCGCTGCCGTGGTGGCCAGGGCCAGGCCCGGCGGCCACAACTACCTGAGCGCGTACGTGGTGTTGCGGCCGGGAGAGCCGGCCGCCGACTGGGCCGCGTACCTCACCGAACGGCTGCCCGCCTACTTGGTGCCCGCCGTCACGACCGTCGTGCCGGACCTCCCGTACAACGCCAACGGCAAGGTCGACACCGGGGCCCTCGCCGAAGCGACCGAGGCCGAACACACCGAGGCCGAATCAACCGAGGCCGAAGCCGCCGGGCCGGACCCCGGTCACGAGCCCGACGACGTGGAACGCTCCGTCGCGAAGATCTGGGCGGACACACTCGGCATCGAGGCCGCACGGCTCGACCCCCGTACCGACTTCCACCAACTCGGTGGCAACTCGCTGCTGTTGCTCTCCATGCTCGCCGAGGTGTGCCGCACCGTGGTGGGCGAGGAGAGGGAAAGAGCGTTCATGGCCGAACTCGGCCGGATCGTCCGCGAGCCGACACTCGACACGGTGAGCACCATCGCCCGGAAGGTCCGCGACGGGGCCACCGGCACCCCGACGCCCCGGACCTGACGCCCAGGACCCGGCGGGGCGGACCGCCGAAAGGAGACACACATGGCCACCATCTTGACGCTCAGTCCCGGGAGTTCGGCCGGCGAATATGTCCTGGTCGAGGAGAGCGGGCGGTCGTGCGGCCTGCTCTCGGCCGACCGCGGAGTGCGGACGGGGAAGATGTCCGGCGACTGGGGCAGCGTGGATCTGCACAGCGTGGGACGGCTGCGCCGCAAGGCGGCGTACGCCGGGGACGAGGGGTCCCCGCTGATCCGGCTGGAGCCGCCCACGGCGACAGCGCCCGACGGCACCTCGCTGGGCTGGGAACTCCTGCGCCACCGGCGCGAGTACACCGGCACACTCACCTCGGAAGGCGCCTCCATCGTGATCACCGTCCCGGTCCACGGCCGGACCCCCGCGAGGGCCGCCGTCTGGGGCGACTGGCCCGAACGCGACCGGCTGACACTCGCCGCGTGCTTCGCCGTCCTGGCCCGGCGCTGCGGCGACAGGACAGTCACGGCCGTGGCCGCCGCCATCGGGTCGAGCGGCAGCCGGTGACCGGGATGGTGTCAGGGACGGCGCCCGGTGTGGCGCCCGGTGAGCGGTCCGCGGCGGGCGGCGACCCCGTGATCGAGATCCGGGGACTGCGCAAGCTCTACGGCGAGGCGGTCGCCGTGCACAGCGTCGACCTGGACGTGCGGCGCGGCGAGGTGTTCGCCCTGCTCGGCCCCAACGGCGCCGGGAAGACCACGATCGTCGAGATCCTCGAAGGGTTCCGGAGCCACGACGCCGGCACCGTACGGGTACTGGGCAGCGACCCCTGGCGGGCCCCCGAACGGTGGCGGTCCCGGATCGGTGTCGTCCTCCAGAGCACCAGCGAGTTCGAGGACCTGACCGTCATCGAGGTGCTGCGCGAGTTCTCCCGTTACTACCCGCACTCGCGGGACCCGGACGAACTCATCGAACTGGTGGGACTCACCTCCCACCGCCGCAAGCGCACCGACAAGCTCTCCGGCGGCCAGCAGCGCCGCCTGGACGTGGCCCTCGGCATCGTCGGCAACCCCGAACTCCTCTTCCTGGACGAGCCGACCACCGGTTTCGACCCGCAGAGCAGACACGACTTCTGGGCGCTCATCCGGCAGCTCGTCCACGACGGCACCACCATCGTGCTCACCACGCACTATCTGGAGGAGGCCGAACAGCTCGCCGACCGGGTCGCCGTCATCGTGGGCGGCAGGATCCTGGAGGTCGGGATACCCGAGACGCTGGGCGGCCGGGACCGCGAGGTGGCCACCGTCACCTGGACCGGACCTGGAGGGCCCGAGAGCGTACGGACCACCGCCCCCACCAAGGTCATCGCCGACCTGCACCACACGTTCGCCGGAGAGGCCCCGGGGCTCACCGTCGCCCGGCCCACCCTGGAGGACGTCTACCTGGAGATGATCGGCGCAGTCGGCGCCGGTACGGAGGCATCATGACCACCCCTTCCGCCACCGCTCTCGCCCCGCGCCCGCGGGCACCGCGCCCGCAGGCCGGGCTGCGGCGCGTCCTCGTACTCGGCGGGCACCGCGGCCTGATGGAGGTGCTGGTCTTCTTCCGTGGCACCGAGACCGTGGTGTTCTCGCTGCTGTTCCCGGTGTTCGCCCTGATCATCTTCAGCTCGATGTTCCGGGGCGACATCACGCCGGGAGTCTCGTACAGCGACTACCTGGTGCCCGGCGTCATCGCGACCGGACTGATGGTCACCGGCTTCCAGACCCTCGCGATCTCCATCGCCATCGAACGCGACCGGGGCGCCCTGAAGCGGCTCGCCGCCACGCCGATGCCCCGCTCCTCGTACTTCATCGGCAAGATCGTCATGGTGCTGGTGACCAGCCTCGTCGAGACGGGCGTCCTGCTCGCCGTGTCGATGATCGTGTACGGCACGCACCTTCCGCGCGGCTCGGCCGGCTGGATCACCTTCGCCTGGGTCGGCCTGCTGGGCACCACCGCCTGCACACTGTGCGGGATCGCGCTGTCGTCGGTGCCGCGCAGCGGCCGGGCCGCGCCCGCCGTGGTCGCGCCGTTCGCCTTCGTACTCCAGTTCATCTCCGGCGCCGCGCTGGTCTTCACCAACCTCCCCTCCTGGCTCCAGTGGATCGCCTCGGTGTTCCCGCTGAAGTGGATGTGCCAGGGCCTGCGTTCGGTGCTGCTGCCCGCGTCTTTCGCCTCGCACGAGGCGGCGGGGAGCTGGCAGCTCGGCTGGGTCGCCGTCGTCCTGTCGGCGTGGGTTGTGGTCGGTCTGCTGCTGTGCACCATGACCTTCCGCTGGACCAAGACCAGGAACGGTGGCTGACGGTGGCCCACATCGCTTTCTTCACCCCGGCGTCCTCCGGCCACATCAACCCGACCCTCGGTGTCGCCGCCGAACTGCTGCGGCGCGGTCACCGGGTGACGTACGCGACGACCGACGACTACGCCGAGCGGGTCGCCGAGGTCAGCACCAGGATCGTGCGGTACGAGGAGAAGCACGCCGGCGACTTCCGCTCCTTCAAGTTCACCGGCCGCAGCCTCATCGACGCCATGTCGGCGAGCCTCGCCGAGACCGCCGGCCTCTACCCCGAACTCCGCGACGCGTTCGCCGGCGACCGCCCCGACCTCGTCGTCCACGACAACGGCGCCTGGTGGGGCCGGCTGCTCGCCGAGCACTGGGGGACCCCGTCCGTCCAGGTCTGCCCGATGCTCGTCTCCAACGACAGTTGGTCGATCTCGGACCGCTACACCAGGTTCAGCGCCTTCAGCCCACGGCTCTGGACGTTCTTCGTCCGGCTCAGCAAGACCCTCCGGGACCTGGGCTCGTCGATCCCGCCGAAGGACCTGCTCAGCGGCGCCGGGAAGGACAGCCTGGTCTTCATCCCGCGCGCCTTCCAGTACAGCGGCGACACCTTCGACGACAGCTACCACTTCGTCGGCCCCTGCCTGCACCCGCGCCGCTTCCTCGGCACCTGGCAGCGCCCCGCCGACCTCGAAGGCCCGCTGGTGCTGGTGACCCTGGGCACCATCTACAACCAGCGGCCGGAGTTCTTCCGCACCTGCGCCGAGGCGTGCGGCGGACTGGGCGGCCGGGTCGTGATCGCCGTCGGCGACGGCGTCGACCCGGCCGGACTCGGGGCCCTGCCACCGGATGTGGAGGTGCACCGGTACGTCGCACAGCTCGACGTCCTCGCCCACGCCGACCTGTTCATCACCCACGCGGGGATGGGCAGCACCATGGAGGCGCTGCACCACGGGGTGCCGATGCTCGCCGTACCGCAGATGGCCGAGGAGCAGGCCAACGCCGACCGGATCGCCGAACTCGGCATCGGCCGCACCCTCGACCCGGCGGGCCTGACCGTGGACACACTGCGCGAGGCCGTACGCGACCTGCTCGCCGACGACACCGTTCTGCGCCGCGCACGCGCGCTGCGCGACGAGACCCGGGCCGCCGGCGGCGCACCGGCCGCGGCCGACCGTATCGAGGCACGACTGCGGGACGGGGCGGCCGTATGAGCGCGGGGGAGAGACTGCGGCGCGGGTGGGCCGGGTACGGCGAGGGCGGCCGTGCCGGCGCCGCCCGAACGCGACGACCGGACACGGGTCTTCCGGGTCGCCGGGGTCTGCCGGGTCTTCGGGGCACTCCGGATATTCCAAGGCACGGTCAGCAAGGACGGCGGTGCGCGTACGGTGTGCGCCGCCCGGACGTGAGGGGGCCCGGATGACCGGGAACGTTTCAGCGAGCGCGCGGCCGGACAACTCGCCGGCGGATGGCTCTCCGGCGGATGGCTCTCCGGCGGGTGGCTCTTCGGCGGATGGCCGGCTCCGCGTCGGCGTACTGGGCTGCTCGGCCATCGCGTGGCGGCGCGCCGTACCCGCCGTCCTGTCGGGCCCGCGCACCACACTCACCGCCGTCGCCAGCCGCGACCCGCTCAAGGCCGCGCGGTTCGCGGAACGCTTCCGCTGCGCCGCCGCCACCGACTACCGCGACCTGCTCGCCCGCGACGACGTCGACGCCGTCTACCTGTCGCTGCCCAACTCCCTGCACCTGTCCTGGGGCCTGGAGGTGCTGCGGGCCGGAAAGCACCTGCTGGTGGAGAAGCCCGCCACCGACTCGGCGGCGGGGGCCAGGGAACTCGCCCGCGAGGCCGCCGAGCGCGGCCTGGTGCTCCGGGAGAACTTCACCTTCCTCCACAACTCCCAGCACAGCACGGTCCAGGAGCTGTTGGCCGCCGGCCGGATCGGTACCGTACGGTCCTTCAGCGCCGCGTTCTGCTTCCCGCCGCTGCCCGCCGACGACATCCGCTACGTCCCCGACCTCGGCGGCGGAGCCCTCCTCGACACCGGCCTCTACCCGATCCGCGCCGCTCAACTCCTGCTCGGCGAGACGCTGGACGTGGCAGGCGCCACCCTGCGGATCGACGGGGAACGCGGCATCGACGTCGCCGGACAGGCGCTGCTGACCTCCGCCGACGGAGTGCTCGCCGACATCCAGTTCGGCTTCGAACACGCCTACGGCTCCTGGTACTCGCTGTGGGGAAGCACCGGACGGATGTATCTGGACCGCGCCTTCACCCCGATGGAGACCTGGACGCCGACGCTGCGCATCGATGAACAGAACCGCAGCGAGGAGCTCAGGCTGCCGCCTGACCACCAGTTCGAGAACAGCATCGGCTCCTTCGCAGGGGCAGCCCTCGCCGGCCGTGGCGCGGGGGCTCCGGAAGAGGCGGAGCGGTGCGCGCAGACCGTACGGACCATGGAACTCGTCGAGGAGATCCAGCGCGTGGCGGTCCGCGTCAGCGCCAAGTAACCGCCGGTGGGCGGCGGTCGCACGGCCGGTCGCACCACCGATGGCAGGGCCGATGGCACTGCCTGTGGCGGGCGCACGGCCGGACCCGTCGGGCAGCGGATCAGGTCGCTAAGGGATCTCCTAGAGAATCCCGGCCGCCCCGCCACCGGCCCGTTCCTGGACAGATACTCGGTCACATCAGGCGGGGCAAGGCGCGACCGGGAGCCTGTCGCTCACGGCGCGCCGCGCACGCGGCGAAGAGGGAGACCGACGTGTCAGCCGTTCAACAGCAGCAGCCGTTCCGGCGACCGGTGTCGCCCGTGGAATGGTGGATCGCCGGGCATCCCCGCGGCACCGTTCCCGTCCTGCACATCGTCGTGGAGGGGACAGGACCGCTGACGGCGGACCGGCTCACCACCGCGGTGGTGGCCGCCTCCGACGCGGTCCCCGGCACCCGGCTCACCCGCGACGGCCAGTTCTGGGCCGACACCGCGGTGCCTCCCACCGTACGGACGCTCACCCTCCCCGACGGTACGGAGATCACCGAACTCGCCGAACTCCACGCGCCGTTGGCCGACGAGGGGGGCCACACCTGCGAGGTGCTGCTCATCACGGGCCCGGCGGCCACCTCTGTTGTGTTCCGCGCCTCGCACGCGGTGATGGACGCCCACGGCGTTCTGCTGTGGGCGGCCGACGTGTTCCGCGCGCTGCGCGGCGAACCCCTCGTCGGCGCCGGGGACACCGCCACCGAGACGGACGTCCTGCCCCCGCTCGAAGCGGGCGTCACACTCGAACCGCCCGTGATGGACCGCCCGCCGCTGCTCGGCTCCGGACCCGCCACGGGCGAGGCGGCCGAGGGAGCCCGCCGCGTCTTCTGGCGCCGCCGCACCGTCGACGGCTACCACCCGGGCCTGGTCGCCAAGTTCGCCACGGCCATCGCCGACGAGGTCGGCTCCGACCAGGCGCGCTTCGCCGTACCGGTCGATTTGCGCCGCTACGCCCCGGACGTACGCTCCACGGCGAGCCTCTCGCACAGCTTGCCGTTCGCCGTACCGGCGGGGCAGCCCTGGGAGACCACCCACCAGCAGCTCCTGACGCTGCTCTCCGACTCCGCCGACTCGCCGGCCCGGCTCGACCCGCGGATTCTTGACGTCCCGATGCCTCAGTTGAGGACCATGAACGCGGGGATCCAGTCGGAGGTCACACGGACCGGCCAGTACCCCTCCGACGCCTCCCTCTCGCACATCGGCCGCGCCGAGTTGGCCGACTACAGCGGTGACACGTTCCGGGCCGCCACGCTCTATTCCCTGTCGATGTCGCCGGTCGGGGGGCCGGTGGAACTCGACATGGTGGAGTCAGGTGGACACACCGAAATCACGGTCACCTGGCACAACGGCCCCGGACTCGCCGAGCGGGCGGGGCAGTTGCTCGACCGGTTGGCGGAAAGCCTCTCACCGGCGGCCCACCGCCGGTGGGCCGGCAACAACACCGCCGAGCCGCTGCCGGACGGCCTGACCGTCGTCCAGCTCTTCGCGCGGCAGGTCCGGGCCACCCCGGACGCCGTCGCCGTCGAGGGCCCGGACGGTGACCTGACGTACGCCCAACTGGAGCGCAGCTCAAGGGCCGTGGCGCACGCACTGCGCACCAGGGGAACGGGCCGCGACGAGGTCGTAGGTGTCCTCGCCGACCGCTCGACCGCCGCGATCACCGCGATCTGGGGCATCCTCAGGGCCGGCGCCGCCTATCTGCCGCTCGACGCCCAGCACCCGGACGCGCGGATCGCCGACCACCTGAGCGACGCGGGTGCGCCGGTCTGCCTGGTGGAGGGCACGCAGGCGGGCCGGGCGGCGGCCGCCGTACCGGAGGGCTGCGAGTCGCTGCTGCTGGAGGAACTGCCTGCTGCCGAAACGCTCGACGAGCCGTGGCAGGACGCCGACGTACGCCCCGAAGACCTGGTGTACGTGATGTACACCTCCGGCTCGACGGGCCGGCCCAAGGGCGTCGAGATCGAGCACCGCGCGCTCCTCAACTACACGCGGTGGGCCACCCGCGACCTCGGCATCGACGCCGGAACCCGGATTCCCCTGCTCACCTCGCTCTCCTTCGACGTCTCCTGCACCTCCGTCTTTCTGCCGCTGCTCGCGGGCGGCACCCTGCTGCTGCCCTCGGGCCCGCCGGACCACGCCACCCTGCGCGAAGTGCTGCTGAAGTCCGGCGCCACCGTCCTGTCGATGACACCGTCCCTGCTCGAACTGATCTGTGAGCTGGACATCGAGCCCACCGGCGTACACACCGTCGTCACCGTCGGCGAGGCACTGCGCCGTGCCGTCGCCGAACGGGCACAGGCGATGTTCGGTACGGACTGCGCCCTGCTCAACCTCTACGGTCCCACCGAGGCCACCGTCGAAATGACCCGGCACCGCTACGACCCGGCGACCGACCGGGCGGCGGGCGTCCCGATCGGCGTACCCACCGCGAACTGCTCCCTGTACCTGCTCGACAGACACGGCCGTCATGTGGCCCCGGGCGAACTCGGCGAACTCCACATAGGAGGCGTCCAGTTGGCGCGCGGCTACCGTGGCAGGCCGGACCTTACCCGGGAACGCTTCGGCCACCTCGCCGACGGCACCCGCGTCTACCGCACCGGCGACATCGGGCGGGTGCTGCCCTCGGGCGTGATCGAGTACGTCGGACGCTCCGACGAACAGGTCAAGGTGCTCGGCCACCGCGTCGAACCGGCCGAGATCGCCCAAGTGCTGGAGGAGCACCCGAGCGTGCTGCGGGCCGCCGTCATCGCGCGCAGCCGTACGGGCCAGCAGCACAGGACGCTCTGCGCGTACGTGCAGGGAAACGCCACAGGCGCGGCAGGCGCGGCAGGCGCGGCAGGCGTGGCGGGCACCGCTGCCGCCGACACGGCCCCGCTCGACACGGCCGCACTCCACACGTACCTCGCCGAACGGCTGCCCTCCTACATGCTGCCCGCCTCCATCACCGTCGTCACCGGCTTCCCGCAGACGGTCAGCGGCAAGATCGACGCCAACCGGCTGCCCGACCCGTTCGCCGGCCTCGTCCCGGCCGCCGGCACCGCCCCCGTACGCGACGAGACCGGCGGCGCAGTCGCCGCCGTCTGGGGGGACCTGTTCGGCATCGACCCCGAACGGCTCGGCGAGGACGCCGACTTCCATCAGCTCGGCGGCGACTCGCTGCTGATGCTCTCGATGATCGCCGCCGTCTGCCGGCAGGTGGTCGGACCCGAGGCCGAGCCCCGATTCCTGGAGCGCCTCGGGGACGTCATCCGCGAACCCACCATCGCCCGGGTGGCCGAGATCGCCCGCGAGGTCCGCGACAGCGGATCGGTCGTCCCCGCCTGACCCGACTCGACCTGACCGACCCTGTCCGACCCGACTCACCCTGCCACCGGACAGCAGCGGACCGACACCACCGGACCGATACGACCCGGACCGATCACGTCCCGGCAGCGGCGACCGCGACAGCGACCGCCGCTCCCGCCCCCGCGCTGCCGACGAAAGCAGCCGGCAGACATGGCGAACGAGGAGCCAACAGAAATGGCGAACGAGGACAAGCTCCGCGACTACCTCAAGCGGGTCACAGCCGATCTGCGCCACGCCAACCGCCGGATCCGCGAGACGGAGGACCGGGCCAGGGAACCCATCGCGATCGTCGCGACGAGCTGCCGCTTCCCCGGCGGCGTGACCTCCCCCGACGAGCTGTGGGACCTGGTCGCCGAAGGCCGGGAGGCGGTCGGCCCCGTACCGGCGAACCGTGGCTGGGACATCGACGCCGTCTACGACCCGGAGCCCGGCCGCCCCGGGCGTACGTACGCCAGGACCGGCAGCTTCCTGCACGACGCCGACGCCTTCGACGCCGCGTTCTTCGGCATCTCGCCGCGCGAGGCCCTCGCCATGGACCCGCAGCAGCGACTGCTGCTGGAGGCGGCGTGGGAGGCGTTCGAGAACGCGGGCATCGACCCGCACCAGCTCCGCGACACCCAGGCGGGCGTCTTCGTCGGCGCCAGCTCCCAGGGCTACGGCGCCACCCTCACCACCGCACCCGAGGAGGTCGAGGGCCACCTGCTGACCGGCGGGGCGGCAGCCGTACTCTCCGGCCGGCTCGCCTACACCTTCGGGCTGCGCGGCCCCGCGATCACCGTCGACACCATGTGCTCGTCGTCCCTGGTCGCCCTGCACCTGGCCGTCCGCTCGCTGCGCCAGGGCGAGTGCGGGTTCGCCGTGGTCGGCGGCGTCACGGTGATGGCGAGCCTGCGGTCCTTCGTCGAGTTCAGCCGCCAGCGCGGCCTGTCGGCCGACGGCCGCTGCAAGGCCTTCTCCGACGACGCTGACGGTACGGGGTGGGGAGAAGGCGTCGGTGTGCTGCTGGTCGAGCGGCTGTCGGACGCGGAGCGCCTCGGACACCGGGTACTGGCCGTGGTACGCGGCAGCGCGATCAACCAGGACGGCGCCTCCAACGGCCTGACGGCCCCGAACGGCCCCGCACAGGAACGGGTGATCGGCGAGGCTCTGGCCGACGCCGGTCTGTCGGCCGTCGATGTGGACGTGGTGGAGGCGCACGGTACGGGTACGTCGCTGGGCGACCCGATCGAGGCGCGGGCGCTGCTCGCGACGTACGGCCAAGGGCGGGACGCGCGGCGGCCGTTGTGGCTCGGCACCCTCAAGTCGAACATCGGCCACACGCAGGCGGTGGCGGGTCTCGCGGGCATCATCAAGATGGTGCAGGCGATGCGGCACGGTGTGCTGCCGAAGACGCTGCATGTCAGCGAGCCGTCCTCGCACGTGGACTGGTCGGCCGGCGCGGTGGAGCTGCTGACGGAGGCGCGCGCGTGGTCGGCGTCGGAGGACGGCCCGCGCCGGGCGGGGGTCTCGGCGTTCGGGGCCAGCGGGACCAACGCCCACGTGATCCTGGAGGAGGCGCCGGCGACCGTGTGGGCAGCCGGTACCGACTCGGAGCGCGGGCGTTCCGGGGCGGTCGTCGTGCCCTGGCTCGTATCGGCACGGTCCGGGGAGGCACTCCGCGCAGGGGCCAGGCATCTGCTGGCGTTCGCGGGGGACGCCGACCCGGTGGACGTCGGGTACTCCCTGGCCACGGGCCGGGCGGCACTGGAACACCGTGCCGTGGCGCTGGGCAGCGTACGGGACGAACTCCTGTCAGGGCTTACGGCGTTGGCGGATGGGGAGCCGAACGCCGGGCTCATCGAGGGCCTGACCGAAGTGGACGGTGAAGCCGCCACGGCGGTGTTGTTCACGGGTCAGGGTGCGCAGTGGGCGGGGATGGGGCGTGGGCTGTACGCGTCGTTCCCGGTGTTCGCTGCTGCGTTGGACGAGGTGTGTGGAGGGTTCGGTCCTGAGCTGCGGGAGGTGATGTTCGGGGGTGAGGGGCTGGATGAGACGCGGTGGACGCAGCCCGCGTTGTTCGCCTTCGAGGTCGCTGCGTTTCGTCTGCTGGAGTCGTGGGGTGTCCGGGCGGATTATTTGCTGGGGCATTCGATCGGTGAGGTGGCCGCCGCGTATGTGGCCGGTGTGTGGTCTTTGGCCGACGCGTGCCGGGTGGTGGGTGCGCGTGGTCGGTTGATGCAGGCGTTGCCCGCCGGTGGTGCGATGGCGGCGGTGGAGGCGTCGGAGGACGATGTCCTGCCGTTGCTGGCCGATGGTGTGTGTATCGCGGCTGTCAACGGGCCCGCGTCGGTGGTGGTGTCGGGTGACGAGTCCGAGGTCGAGCGCGTCGTCAGGCATTTCGCCGATTCGGGTCGTCGCACGCGGCGGCTGAAGGTGAGCCATGCGTTCCACTCGGGGCGTATGGACGGGATGCTGAAGGACTTCCGCGCGGTCCTGGAGGGCGTGGAGTTCAGGGCGCCCCGCCTGCCTGTGGTCTCCAACGTCACCGGCCGCATGGCCACCGCCGAGGAGTTGATGTCTCCCGCGTACTGGGTCTCGCAGGTCCGCTCGGCCGTCCGATTCGCCGACGGTGTCGGTGTGTTGGCCGAGAGCGGGGTGTCGCACTTCGTGGAGGTCGGCCCCGACGGCGTACTGACCGCGATGGCCGGGGAGTTGGCGGAGGACCACGCCACCGCCGTGCCTCTGTCCCGCCGTGACCGGGACGGGGAGCGTACGGCCGCGGAGGCCGTCGGGCGGCTCTGGGTGTCGGGCCTGGACGTGAACTGGGCGCAGGTGATCGGCGGGGGCCGTCGCGTCGACCTGCCCACGTACGCCTTCCAGCGCAAGCCGTACTGGCTCGAAGCCGAGCCCGTGGCGCCGGTCGGGGACCCGGCGGAGGAGAGTTTCTGGATGGGTGTGGAGGAGGGGGACCTCGGCGCGCTCGCCGCCACTCTCGCCGTCGAACCGTCCACCCTGGAAGCTCTGTTGCCCGCCCTGCGTACCTGGCGCGGCGACGGTCGCGAGCGGCGCGTCCTCGACGGCTGGCGCTATCAGGTGACCTGGCGGCGTACCCCGGAGACAACGACCGGGACTCTCGCCGGCCCGCTGCTCGTGGTCCTCCCCGCAGGGGGGATCGAGGAGGGCGTACGGCCCTGGGCGGGCGAACTGCTGGCCGAACTCGCAGCCCACGAAAGCCGGGTGGTACGGGTGCTGGAGCTGCCCGCCGACACCACCGACCGTACGGCCCTCGCCGGTCACCTCAGCGCCGTACTCGACCCGGCGGGCACCGACGCGGCCCCGGTCCCGGCCGTCGTCCTGAGTCTCCTCGCCGCTGCCGAGGAACCGTTCCGCGAGGGGTCCACCCTGCCCACAGGAGTGGCGGCGACCACCGCCCTCGTCCAGGCGCTCGGCGACCTCGGCAGCAGCGCGCCCCTCTGGTGTGTCAGCCAGGGAGCCGTCACCGTGGGGGCGACGGAACGGCTGGACAGCCCGGAACAGGCCACCCTCTGGGGTCTCGGCAGGATCGCCGCGCTCGAACACCCGGAGCGCTGGGGCGGCCTCATCGACCTGCCCGGTACGGTCACCGCCCGCACCGCCGCACAGCTCCTCGCCGTCCTGACCGGCTCCGAGGGCGAGGACCAGGTGGCGATCCGCCCCACCGGCACCTACGGCCGTCGGCTGACCCGTCCCCGCGCCCCCCTGCCCACCGGGCGGCCGACCTGGCGGCCGAGCGGGACCGTCCTCGTCACCGGCGGAACCGGTGGCATCGGCGCCCACCTCGCCCGCTGGCTCGCCCGTGCGGGCGCCCCGCACCTGCTGCTCGTCAGCCGCAGCGGGACAGCCGCGCCGGGGGCCTCGGAACTCGCAGTCGAACTGCGGGAGTTGGGTGCGCAGGTGACCGTAGCGGCCGCCGATGTCTCCGACCGCGAGGCCGTCGCCGCGCTGCTGGCCTCCGTACCGGAGGAGCAGCCGCTGAGGTCGGTGTTCCACGCGGCGGCGATCCTCGACGACGGTGTCATCGGCGGGCTGACGGCCGACCGTACCGCCGCCGTCCTCGCGCCCAAGGCCGACTCCGCCCGCCATCTGCACCAGCTCACACGCGACCTCGACCTCGACGCGTTCGTTCTCTTCTCCTCCATGGGCGGCACCCTCGGCGGCCCAGGTCAGGGCAGCTACTCGGCCGCCAACTCCTACCTCGACGCCCTCGCCTGGCAGCGGGCCGCCGACGGCCTGCCCGCCACCGCCGTCGCCTGGGGCGCCTGGGCCGGCAGCGGACTCGCCGACGGCGAGATCGGCGAGTCGGCCCGCCGCTTCGGCATGACGCCCATGGACCCGGAGCGTGCGATCGCCCTGCTCCACCGGGCCCTCGACACCGGCGAACCGGCCGTGGCCTTCGCCGACATCGACTGGGACCGCTACGCCACTTCCTTCACGCTCGGCCGGCCCAGCGCCGCTCTGCGCGAACTCCCCGAGGTCCGGGCGGCTCTCACCACCACCGACCCGGCGGAGCAGCACACCACCGCCGACCTCGGCCGCGAACTCGGGGCCCTGCTCCGCCCCGACCAGGAGCGTCGGCTCCTCGACCTCGTCCAGTCCCACGCGGCAGCGGCCCTCGGGCACGCGGCGAGCGATGCGATCGAACCAGGGCGTGCGTTCCGCGACCTCGGCTTCGACTCGTTGACCGCCGTCGAACTGCGTAGTCGCCTCGCCGCCGCCACCGGACTGCGGCTGCCGGTCAGCCTCGTCTTCGACTACCCGACGACGGCCGTCCTCGCCGGCCACCTGCGTACCGAACTGCTCGGCGCCGACCAGCCGACTCCCGTACCCGCCAGTGTCGTTGACGTCGCTGCGACGACAGCACCCGTGGACGACGATCCGATCGCCATCGTGTCGATGGCCTGCCGTCTGCCGGGCGATGTGACGTCACCCGAGGACCTGTGGAATCTGCTGATGGACGAGCGGGACGCCGTGGGCCCGTTCCCGACGGACCGTGGCTGGGACATCGAGGGGCTCTACGACCCGGACCCCGAACACACCGGTACGTTCTATGCGAAAGAAGGCGGATTCCTCTACCGGGCCGCCGACTTCGACCCCGGATTCTTCGGTATCTCGCCACGCGAGGCCCTCGCCATGGACCCGCAGCAGCGACTGCTGCTGGAGACCTCCTGGGAGGCGCTCGAACGGGCCGGGATCAACCCCGAGTCGGTAAGGGGCAGTCGAACCGGTGTCTTCATCGGCTCCAACTACCACGACTACCTGTGCCGGTTGCACGACGGCCCCGAGGGCTTCGAGGGGCAACTCGCTCTCGGCAGCGCGGGGAGCGTCACGTCCGGCCGCATCAGCTACACCCTCGGTCTCGAAGGCCCGGCGCTGACGGTCGACACGGCGTGCTCGTCCTCGCTGGTCGCGCTGCACCTGGCGGTCCAGGCGCTACGGCGCGGCGAGTGCACACTCGCCCTCGCCGGCGGGGTCACCGTCATCGCCTCGCCGGAAGCCTTCATCGAGTTCAGCCGCCAGCGCGCCCTTTCCGTGGACGGCCGCTGCAAGGCGTTCTCGGACGATGCGGACGGCACGGGCTGGGCGGAGGGCGCCGGACTGCTGCTGGTGGAGCGGCTGAGCGACGCGCGGCGCAACGGGCACCCCGTGCTGGCTGTGGTGGCGGGGAGTGCGGTGAATCAGGACGGTGCGTCGAACGGTCTGACCGCGCCGAACGGTCCGTCGCAACAGCGGGTGATCCGGGCGGCGTTGGCGGATGCCGGCCTGACGGGTGCGGATGTGGATGCGGTGGAGGCGCACGGTACGGGTACGTCGTTGGGCGATCCGATCGAGGCGCAGGCGCTGCTCGCGACGTACGGGCAGGGGCGGGACGGCGAGCGGCCGTTGTGGCTCGGCTCTGTGAAGTCCAACATCGCGCACACGCAGGCCGCCGCAGGTGTGGCAGGCATCATCAAGATGGTGCAGGCGATGCGGCACGGTGTGCTGCCCAAGACTCTGCACGCCGACGAACCGTCGTCGCGTGTCGACTGGTCGACCGGCGCCGTCGAACTGCTGGCGAAGGCCCGCGAGTGGAGAGCCGACGACCACCCGCGCCGTGCCGGCATCTCGGCCTTCGGTATCTCGGGGACGAACGCGCATGTCGTGATCGAGGAGGCGCCGGAGGCCTCTGAGCCGGTGGTGGCTGGGCTGGCGGGTTCGGTGGTGCCGTGGGTGGTGTCCGGTCGTACGGAGGAGGCGCTGTTCGGGCAGGCGGCGCGGCTACGGACTGCCGGCGCCGAGGCCGACCCGGTGGATGTCGGCTTCTCGCTGGCGAGTGGTCGGGCGGCTCTGGAGCACCGGGCTGTGGTGCTGGGTGCGGATCGTGGCGAGCTGGTGGCTGGGCTTGAGGGTCTGGCTGTGCGGGGGAGTGTGCGGTCGGGGCGTTC
>NZ_JTHL01000001.1:6757004-6757955 GCF_000818195.1 Streptomyces sp. 150FB
GGCGGTGTTGTTCACGGGGCAGGGTGCGCAGTGGGCGGGGATGGGGCGTGAGCTGTATGGGGCGTTCCCGGTGTTCGCTGCGGCGTTGGACGAGGTGTGTGGGGAGTTCGGTCCTGAGCTGCGGGAGGTGATGTTCGGGGGTGAGGGCCTGGACGAGACGCGGTGGACGCAGCCCGCTCTGTTCGCCTTCGAGGCGGCCTCGTTCCGCTTGCTGGAGTCCTGGGGTGTACAGGCGGACTACCTGCTGGGACATTCCATCGGTGAGCTGGCTGCCGCGTACGTAGCCGGAGTGTGGTCCCTTTCGGATGCGTGCCGGGTGGTCACCGCGCGTGGTTCGTTGATGCAGGCGCTGCCCGCCGGTGGTGCGATGGCGGCGGTGGAGGCGTCGGAGGACGAAGTCCTTCCCTTCCTGGCTGATGGTGTGAGTGTCGCCGCCGTGAACGGCCCGACCTCCGTCGTGGTGTCCGGCGACGAGTCCGAGGTCGAGCGGATCACGGCGCACTTCACGGAGTCCGGACGTCGCACCCGCCGTCTCCGCGTCAGCCACGCGTTCCACTCCGCCCGTATGGACGGCATGCTGGAGGACTTCCGGGCCGTCCTGGAGAGCGTCGAGTTCCACGCCCCCCGCTTGCCCCTCGTCTCCAACGTCACCGGCCGCATGGCGACCGCCGACGCGCTGACCTCTCCCGCCTACTGGGTCTCGCAGGTCCGCTCCACCGTCCGATTCGCCGATGGCGTGGGCGTGTTGGCCGACAGTGGGGTGTCGCGCTTCATCGAGGTAGGCCCCGACGGCGTACTCAGCGCCATGGCCGGAGAGTTGGCCAACGAAGACACCACCGCCGTACCGCTCTCCCGGCGCGACCGGGACGGCGAGCGTACGGCGCTGGAGGCCCTGTCGCGGCTCTGGGTGTCGGGCGCGGACGTGGACTGGGCGAACGTCATCGGCGGTGG
>NZ_JTHL01000001.1:6757980-6762823 GCF_000818195.1 Streptomyces sp. 150FB
GGCGCGACCGGGACGGCGAGCGTACGGCGCTGGAGGCCCTGTCGCGGCTCTGGGTGTCGGGCGCGGACGTGGACTGGGCGAACGTCATCGGCGGTGGCCGTCGCGTCGACCTGCCCACGTACGCGTTCCAGCACCGGCGTTACTGGCTCGACGCGCCGCTGCGGGGCGGTGATCCGCTCGCCCTCGGGCAGGTCGACGTACACCATCCGATGCTCGGCGCGGCCGTGTCGCTCGCGGACGGCGACGGGTTCGTGTTCACCGGCAGGGTGTCCGTCGCCGACCAGCCGTGGCTGGCCGACCACCGGGTACTGGACACGGTGTTGGTGCCCGGCACGGCATTCGTCGACCTCACGCTCGCCGCAGGGGACGCCGTGGGGTGCCGTCTGATCGAGGAGTTGACGCTTCAGGCGCCGCTCGTACTGGACGGCACCGCTGCCGTGCAGCTCCAACTCACCGTAGGCGCACCGGACGAGCGGGGGGCCCGGGCGTTCCGCGTGTTCTCCCGGACCGGCGCCGCCGAACTGGACCAGCCCTGGACACAGCACGCCACCGGGCAGTTGGTCGCCGGTCGCGGCTCGGCCGCTCCCGACCTGGCGACCTGGCCGCCGACGGGCGCCGAACCCGTATCCGTGGACGAGTTGTACGGGACGCTCGCCGACGCCGGCTTCGCCTACGGGCCCGCCTTCCAGGGCGTACGGGCCGCGTGGCGGCGCGACGGCGAGGTCTTCGCCGAGGTGAGCCTGCCGCCCGGTGAGCAGGCCGGGGCGGCGCGGTTCGGTGTGCACCCCGCGCTGCTAGACGCCTCCCTGCACACCTTGAACTTCGCGGAGGGCGTGGCACGGCGTGGCGCCCTCCCGTACTCCTTCGAGCGGGTGTCACTGGAGCGCGTCGGCGCTGACTCCCTGCGCGTACGGCTGGTGGCGACCGCACATGACACCGTCTCCGTCGACTTCGCCGACCCCACCGGCCGTCCGGTAGCTGCCATCGGGTCCCTCATCCTGCGCCCGGTCACCGCCGACCAGATGAAGGCGGCCCGGACGCATCACCACGACTCACTGTTCCGGCTCGACATGGTGTTGGCGCCGGTCACCGCCGCCGACGGCTCCGCCGAGGAGCGGTGGGCGGTGCTGGGCGGTGACCCGGCCCCGCTCGTGAAGGCGCTCGCCGTGGCCGGAGCGCCAGTCGACTCGTACCCCGACATCGAGGCGCTGCAACTGGCGGTCACAGGGGGCGCGTTGGTTCCCGACCAGGTGGTTGTCGCCGTGACCGACGAGCACGGCGGCTCCCTGACCGACCGCGTTCACCACGCCACCCACCGGGCGCTGCATGTGGCGCAGACCTGGCTCGGCGACGACCGTTTCGCCGGCTCGCGGATGGTCTACGTCACCCGCAGCACCGACGGTGTGGTCGAGGACAACCTCGCGTGTGCGCCGGTGCGGGGGCTCATCCGGTCCGCGCTGGCCGAGAACCCGGACCGTTTCGCGCTCCTCGACCTCGACCACCACGATGTGTCGTACGGTGCCCTCGCCGCCGCCATGACCTGCCGTGAACCGAATGTCGCCGTACGTGGCGGCGCCGTCCACATACCGCGCCTGGCCCGGGTCGGCGCCGTATCGGCGCCCACGGGCGGGGTGACTTGGGAGAGCGAGGGCACGTACCTCGTCACCGGTGGCACCGGCGGCCTGGGCCGGCTGCTCGCCCGGCACCTCGTCGCCGAGCACGGCGTACGCCACGTGCTGATCACCAGCAGGCGCGGCCCGGCTGCCGAGGGCGCCGCCGAACTGCTGTCCGAACTCAAGGGACTTGGTGCGGACGCGCGTATCGCCTCCTGCGACGTCGCCGACCGCGAGGCGCTGGCGGAGCTGCTCGCCTCGATCCCGGCCGCGCACCCACTGCGGGGTGTGGTGCACGCGGCCGGTGTGGTGGACGACGGCGTGGTGTCGTCGCTGACCCGCGAGCAGATCGACGGGGTGCTGCGCCCGAAGGTCGACGCGGCGATCAACCTTGACGAACTGACCCGGGACATGGACCTGTTGGCCTTCGTCCTCTTCTCGTCGCTCGCCGGTACGGTCGGCGGCCCAGGCCAGGGCAACTACGCGGCGGCCAACACCTTCCTGGACGCGCTGGCACACCACCGCGGGTCGCTCGGCCTGCCCGCGCTGTCGCTCGCCTGGGGACCGTGGGAGCAGCCCAGCGGTATGACGGAGCAGCTCACCGATGCTGACTTCCGGCGGATGGCCCGAGGCGGCCTGGAACCGCTGTCGGCCGCGGAGGGCCTGGCCCTGTTCGACATCGCCTGCGCGGTCGACGAGCCGGTCCTCGTACCGGCCAGGCTGGTGAGCGAATCCCGCAGGGCGCAGGTGGACATCGCCGCGGTTCCGCCGATCCTGCGCGGACTGCTGGGCCGCCCGGCCAGGCCCACGGTCACCGTCGACCGTGCCGCCACCGCGGGAACAACGCCCGCGAAGGCGGCGGGCCTCGACGGGCGGCTCGCCGCCATGTCGGCCACCGAACGGGAACACACCGTCACCGAACTCGTACGGACAGAAGCGGCGACGGTCCTCGGATACGAGGGAGCGGGCGAGGTCGAGACCGAACGCGGCTTCCTGGAGCTGGGGTTCGACTCCCTGACGGCGCTCGAACTGCGCAACAGGCTGTCGGCGGCGACCGGGCTGCGACTTCCCGCCACCGTGATGTTCGACTACCCGTCCCCGACCCGGATGGCCACCCACCTGCTCGGCCACCTCGTACGGGACGAGAAGCAGTCCGCGCGTGACACCGCCCTCGCCGGCCTGGCCGGACTGGAGACCGCGCTCCCCGAACTGGCCGGTGACGACGGCGTACGCGAGCAGCTCGCCGAGCGACTCCAGCACGCCCTGACCCTGCTCACCGAACACGCCGACGCGAACGGACACGGCGACGCGAACGGACGCGACGTCGCCGACCGCCTCGACGGGGCGACGGACGACGACCTGTTCGCATTCATCGAAAACGACCTCGGACTTTAACCCTCCCTGCGTTGGCGCGTCCGTTCCCGGACGCGTTCCCAGAAAGGCGACGACCCCGATGAACGAAGACAAGCTGCGCGACTACCTCAAGCGCGTGACGGTCGATCTGCACCGGGTCAGGGACCGCCTCCAGGAGGTCGAGTACAAGGCCCAGGAACCCGTCGCGATCGTGTCGATGAGCTGCCGTTATCCGGGTGGTGTGGAGTCGCCGGAGGATTTGTGGCGGTTGGTTTCCGAGGGTCGGGACGGGGTGGGGGAGTTCCCTTCGGACCGGGGGTGGGACCTGGGGAATCTTTTCGATCCGGATCCGGATCACCGGGGTACGTCGTATGCGCGTGAGGGTGGATTCCTTTACGAGGCGGCTGAGTTCGACCCGGAGATGTTCGGGATCTCGCCGCGCGAGGCGCTGGGCATGGACCCGCAGCAACGCCTCCTCCTGGAGACCGCCTGGGAAGGCTTCGAGCGTGCCGGCATCGACGCCGAGTCGCTGCGCGGCAGCCGTACCGGTGTGTTCGTCGGCATCATGTACAACGACTACGCCTCCCGCTTCCGCGCGTACCCGGAGGGCATGGAGACGTACGTGGGCAACGGCAGCGCGGCGAGCGTCGCCTCGGGCCGTATCTCGTACACCTTCGGCCTCGAAGGCCCGGCGGTGACGGTCGACACGGCGTGCTCGTCCTCGCTGGTCGCGCTGCACCTGGCCGTCCAGGCGCTACGGCGCGGCGAATGCTCGCTCGCGCTGGCAGGCGGCGCCACCGTCATGTCGACACCGAACACATTCATCGGGTTCAGCAGGCAGCGGGGTCTGGCGCTGGACGGCCGGTGCAAGGCCTTCTCGGAGGATGCGGACGGCACAGGCTGGGCGGAAGGGGTCGGCCTGCTGGTCGTGGAGCGGCTGAGCGACGCGCGGCGGCTCGGGCACCAGGTGCTGGCGGTCGTACGGGGCAGCGCCATCAATCAGGACGGCGCGTCGAGCGGCCTGACCGCGCCGAACGGCCCGTCGCAACAGCGGGTGATCCGGGCGGCGTTGGCGGACGCGGGTCTGTCGGGTGCGGACGTGGATGTGGTGGAGGCGCACGGCACGGGTACGTCGTTGGGCGACCCGATCGAGGCGCAGGCGCTGCTCGCCACGTACGGGCAGGACCACACCGAGGACCGGCCGCTCTGGCTCGGCTCGGTGAAGTCAAACTTCGGGCACACGCAGGCCGCAGCGGGTGTGGCCGGTGTGATCAAGATGGTGCAGGCGATGCGGCACGGTGTGCTGCCCAAGACGCTGCACGTGGGGCAGCCGTCCTCGCATGTGGACTGGTCGGCGGGTGCGGTGGAGCTGCTGACCGAGGCGCGCGCGTGGCCGGCGGGGGATCATCCGCTGCGGGCCGGGGTGTCCGCTTTCGGGATCTCGGGGACGAACACGCATGTGATTGTGGAGCAGGCGCCGGAGGCATCGGAGGCGCTGGAGCCGGTGGTGGCTAAGCCGGTGGGTTCGGTGGTGCCGTGGGTGGTGTCGGGTCGCTCGGACGCGGCTCTACGAGCCCAGGCAGCGCGGCTACGGACTGCCGGCACCGAGGCCGACCCGGTGGATGTCGGCTTCTCGCTGGCGAGTGGTCGGGCGGCTCTGGAGCACCGGGCTGTGGTGCTGGGTGCGGATCGTGGCGAGCTGCTGGCTGGGCTTGAGGGTCTGGCTGTGCGGGGGAGTGTGCGGTCGGGGCGTTCCGCGGTGTTGTTCACGGGGCAGGGTGCGCAGTGGGCGGGGATGGGGCGTGGGCTGTATGGGGCGTTTCCGGTGTTCGCGGCGGCGTTGGATGAGGTGTGTGGGGAGTTCGGTCCTGAGCTGC
>NZ_JTHL01000001.1:6763138-6768412 GCF_000818195.1 Streptomyces sp. 150FB
GCTGGCTGGGCTTGAGGGTCTGGCTGTGCGGGGGAGTGTGCGGTCGGGGCGTTCCGCGGTGTTGTTCACGGGGCAGGGTGCGCAGTGGGCGGGGATGGGGCGTGGGCTGTATGGGGCGTTTCCGGTGTTCGCGGCGGCGTTGGATGAGGTGTGTGGGGAGTTCGGTCCTGAGCTGCGGGAGGTGATGTTCGGCGGTGAGGGGCTGGATGAGACGCGGTGGACGCAGCCCGCTTTGTTCGCCTTCGAGGTGGCTTCGTTCCGCTTGCTGGAGTCGTGGGGTGTACAGGCGGATTACCTGCTGGGGCATTCGATCGGTGAGCTGGCTGCCGCGTATGTGGCGGGGGTGTGGTCGCTTGCCGATGCGCGCCGGGTGGTCGGGGCGCGTGGTCGGTTGATGCAGGCTCTGCCCGCCGGTGGCGCGATGGCGGCGGTGGAGGCCTCGGAGGACGAAGTCCTTCCCTTCCTGGCTGATGGTGTGAGTGTCGCCGCCGTGAACGGCCCGACCTCCGTCGTGGTGTCCGGCGATGAGGTCGAAGTCGACCGGATCGCCGCGCACTTCACCGAGGCGGGTCGTCGTACGCGGCGACTGAAGGTGAGCCACGCGTTCCACTCCGCCCGTATGGACGGCATGCTGGAGGACTTCCGCGCGGTCCTGGAGGGTGTGGCGTTCAAGACGCCCCGCCTGCCTGTGGTCTCCAACGTCACCGGCCGCATGGCCACCGCCGAAGAGTTGTCGTCTCCCGCGTACTGGGTCTCCCAGGTCCGCTCAGCGGTCCGATTCGCCGACGGCGTGGAGGAGTTGGCCAGCCGGGGCGTGAACCGTTTCGTAGAGGTCGGCCCCGACGGCGTACTCACCGCGATGGTGCGGGAGTTGGGTGGCAGCGACACCACGGCCGTACCTCTGTCCCGGCGTGACCGGGACGGGGAGCGTACGGCCCTGGATGCCCTCGGGCGGCTCTGGGTCACCGGTGCGCCCGTGGACTGGGTGCGGGTGATCGGCGGCGGCCGCCAGGTGGACCTGCCCACGTACGCCTTCCAGCGCAAGCACTACTGGCTCGACGCGCCCATCGACGCGGGCGACCCGAGCGCACTGGGGCAGGCGGCCGTCGATCATCCGCTGCTCACCGCCGCGGTGAGTGTCGCCGACGGTGACGGGGACGGTTATCTGTTCACCAGCAGGCTGTCCGTCGCCGATCAGCCATGGCTCGCGCACCACGTGGTACTGGGGACACGGCTGCTGCCCGGTACGGCATTTGTCGATCTCGCCCTGCGTGTCGCCGAGATGCTTGACTGCGAACAGGTCGAGGAGCTGGCGCTCGAAGTACCGCTCGTCATACCGGAGTCGGGCGGCGTCCAATTGCAGGTGTCCGTCGGCGCCGCCGATCCCGAGGGCTCGCGCGAGCTGTCCGTACACTCCCGGGCCGAGGACGGCGACGCCCCCTGGACGCGGCACGCCACTGGGCGGATCGCGCCCGGCGCCCACCGGGAGAGCACCGATCTCGTGTCCTGGCCTCCGGCCGACGCCCAGGAGGTGTCGGTCGACGGGCTGTACGAGACGTTCGCCGACGCTGGACTCGACTACGGGCCCGCGTTCCAAGGCGTACGGGCGGTGTGGCAGCGCGGCGGTGAACTGTTCGCCGAGGTCGCCCTGGCCGAGCAGTACCAGACAGAGGCATCCCGGTTCGGGCTCCACCCGGCGCTGCTGGACGCGGCCCTGCATGTCTTCGCCTTCGCCGATCGCGAATCCGGGGGCAACGCGCTTCCGTTCGCCTTCCGTGGCGTCTCCCTCCAGGCCACCGGGGCGGTCGCGCTGCGGGTCCGGCTCGCACCGCTCAGCTCCACCGCCGCCACCCTCGACCTCGCCGATGACTCCGGTCGCCCGGTCGCCTCCATCGAGTCGTTGCTTCTGCGTCCGGTGAGCGCCGCGCAACTCGCCTCCACCCGGGACTCGTTGTTCGAGGTCGACCTGATCCCCGCCCCTACGGACGGCGCACGCCAGGAGCCCGGCCGTCTCGCGGTCCTCGGCCCCGACCTCCTCGGTGCCATGGCCTCCCTCCTCCCCGCGTCCGGCGCGGCGGTCGAGCGGTACGCCGACCTCTCGGCCCTGATCGCAGCCCTCGCCGCCGGCGAGGAGCCCCCGACCCAGATCGTGGTGTTCGCCGCCGATCTGGTCGACGGCGACACCATGGACGACCCGACCGCCGCCGTGCACCGCGTGGCCCGGCGGGCGCTCCAGTTCGTACAAGGCGTCCTGGAAGACGCCCGGTTGGAGTCCGCACGGCTCACATTCGTCGTGCCGGGCCCTGAGTCCGACCTCGGACAGATCTGCGCGGTGCTTCCCGGCCTGGTGCGGTCGGCGGCGTCCGAGTACCCCGGCAGGTTCGGACTCGTCGAGGCGGAGGCCGAGGTCCGGCTGCCGGTCGGCGCGCTGGACTGCGAAGAGCCCACCGTCGTCGTACGGGACGGTGCGGTGCTCGTACCGAGGCTGGTACGCGCCGCCACCCTCCCGCCCGGTGACGCGGCACCGGCGGCGACTTGGGACAGCGAAGGCACCGTCCTGGTCACCGGCGGTACCGGCGGCCTCGGCGCGCTCGTCGCCGAGCACCTGGTGACCCAACACGGTGTACGACACTTGCTGTTGGTCAGCAGACGTGGTCAGGAAGCGCCCGGGGCACCCCAGTTGCGTCAGCGACTCACGGAGCTGGGCGCCGCCGTCACGGTCACGGCCTGCGACGTGTCCGACCGTACGGCGCTCGCCGCGCTGTTGGCTGCCGTCCCGGCGGAGCACCCGCTGCGCGGCGTCGTCCACACCGCCGGGGTCACCGACGACGCGATGATCGCATCCGTCACCGCGGACCAACTCGACGCCGTACTGCGCTCGAAGGTCGATGCGGCGATCAACCTCGACGCGCTGACCCGCGACACGAACCTCACCGCGTTCGTCCTCTACTCGTCCTTGGCCGGCACACTCGGGGGACCGGGCCAGTCCAGCTACGCCGCGGCCAACACCTTCCTGGACGGCCTCGCCCGCCGCCGGCGCGCCGCCGGCCGACCCGGTCTGTCGCTCGCCTGGGGACTGTGGGAGCAGGCCAGCGGCATCACAGCCAAGCTCAGCGACGCGGACCGCCGCCGGATGGTGCGGAGCGGCTTCGACCCACTGCCGTCCGCCGAAGCCCTCAGCCTCTTCGACATCGCCTGCGCGACCGACGCCGAGCTGCTCGTACCGGCCCGGCTGCGGATCGAGGAGCTGCGCGCCCAGGCCGTGATCCCCGCAGTACTGCGCACACTGACCGCCCGCCCGGCCCGGCGCACCGGCCGTACGATCGGTACCGGCGCCGACAACGCACTCCGGCAGCGGCTCATGGCACTCGCGCCGGCCGACCGGGAACGCGCGATGCTCAGGCTCGTACGCGCCGAGGCCGCCACGGTGCTCGGCCACGCGGGGGCCGACGGCATCGACCCCGAACGCGGCTTCCTGGAGGCGGGTTTCGACTCGCTCACGGTCCTGGAGCTGCGCAACCGTCTCGCCGCTGCCACCGACCTCACCCTGCCCGCCACACTGCTCTTCGACCACCCGGCGCCGAGAAACCTGGCCGGGCATCTGCTGTCGCGCATCGTGGAGAGCGCGACCGTCGCCACGACCTCGTCCCGCACGGCGGCCGTGGTGGCCCCGACAGGAACGGAGGCCCGGGCCGATGAGCCCATCGCGATTGTGTCGATGAGCTGCCGTTATCCGGGTGGTGTGGAGTCGCCGGAGGATTTGTGGCGGTTGGTTTTTGAGGGTCGGGACGGGGTGGGGGAGTTCCCTTCGGACCGTGGGTGGGACCTGGGGAATCTTTTCGATCCGGATCCGGATCATCGGGGTACGTCTTATGCGCGTGAGGGTGGATTCCTTTACGAGGCCGCTGAGTTCGACCCGGAGATGTTCGGGATCTCGCCGCGCGAGGCGCTCGGTATGGACCCGCAGCAACGCCTCCTGCTGGAGACCGCCTGGGAAGCGCTGGAGAACGCCTCCATCGACCCCAGCACACTGCGCGGCAGCCGCACGGGCGTTTTTGTCGGCGTGATGTACAACGACTACGCCTCCCGCCTCCGCGAGGTCCCGGACGGGATGGAGGGATACGTCGGCAACGGCAGCTCGGCGAGCGTCGCCTCCGGCCGCATCTCGTATACCTTCGGCCTTGAGGGCCCGGCCATGACGGTGGACACGGCGTGCTCGTCGTCCCTGGTCGCGCTGCACCTGGCGGTGCAGGCACTTCGGCGTGACGAGTGCTCGCTCGCCCTCGCGGGCGGGGTCACCGTCATGTCGACACCGAACACATTCATCGGGTTCAGCCGTCAGCGCGGCCTGTCCGTCGACGGCCGGTGCAAGGCGTTCTCGGAGGACGCGGACGGTACGGGGTGGGGCGAGGGGGCCGGGCTGCTGCTGGTGGAGCGGTTGAGCGACGCGCGACGGCTCGGGCATCCGGTGCTGGCTGTGGTGGCGGGGAGCGCGGTGAATCAGGACGGTGCGTCGAGTGGCCTGACCGCGCCGAACGGTCCGTCGCAACAGCGCGTCATTCGCGCCGCGTTGGCGGACGCGGGTCTGTCGGGTGCGGACGTGGATGCCGTGGAGGCGCACGGTACGGGTACGTCGCTGGGTGACCCGATCGAGGCGCAGGCGCTGCTCGCGACGTACGGGCAGGACCGCGACGGGGACCAACGGCTGTGGCTCGGCTCTGTGAAGTCGAACATCGGGCACACGCAGGCTGCCGCCGGTGTGGCGGGTGTGATCAAGATGGTGCAGGCGATGCGGCACGGTGTGCTGCCGGAGACGCTGCATGTCTCCGAGCCGTCAAGCCATGTGGACTGGTCGGCGGGGGCGGTGGAGCTGCTGAGGGAGAACCGCGCCTGGGAGAACGCCGAACGGCCCCTCCGGGCAGGTGTGTCCGCGTTCGGCATCTCCGGGACGAATGCGCACGTCGTCATCGAGCAGGCCCCGGAGGCCGAGACCAACTCCCCGATGCGGTCCGGTCTTTCGGTCCTGCCGTGGGTGCTGTCGGCCCGCTCGGAGGAGGCGCTACGAGCCCAGGCAGCGCGGCTACGGACCGTCGGCGCCGACGCCGAGGCCGACCCGGCAGACGTCGCCTTCTCACTGGCGAACGGCCGGGCGGCTCTCGACCACCGGGCGGTGGTGCTGGGTGCCGACGGTGCGGAACTGCTCGCCGCTCTGGAGAACGTCACCCTGGCCGGGTCGCCCGCGAGGGCCCCCGGCAATGGACGTGACGGGGACCT
>NZ_JTHL01000001.1:6769291-6772170 GCF_000818195.1 Streptomyces sp. 150FB
GTGGCGGGTGGGTTCCTCGGGGGACGGTGCTGGTCACGGGTGGTACGGGTGGCTTGGGTGTGGAGGTGGCTCGGTGGTTGGTGGCGCGTGGTGCGGAGCACGTCGTGCTGGCCAGTCGTGGCGGGGTCCTGGAGGAGGCTGTCGGTCGGGATCTGGGCGATCGCGTGTCTGCGGTGTCGTGTGATGTGAGTGATGGTGCTGCGGTGGCCGCTCTTGTTGAAGGTGTGGGTCTGCGTCATGGTCCGTTGCGTGGTGTGGTGCATGCGGCGGGTGTGTTGGATGACGGGGTTGTCGACGGTCTGACTCCGGCTCGGCTCGCTGGTGTCTGGGGTGCGAAGGTCGGGGGTGCGAGGCATCTGGATGAGTCGACCCGGGGCCTGGACCTGGACGCGTTCGTGGTGTTCTCGTCCATGGCGGGGGTGCTGGGTTCGCCTGGTCAGGCGAATTACGCGGCGGCGAACGCCGCGCTGGACGGGGTCGTGTCGGCCCGTCGTACCGCGGGGCTGCCCGCCGTGTCGGTGGCGTGGGGTCCCTGGGCCGGCGCCGGAATGGCGGCCGGGGACGGCGTCTCGTCCCGTCAGGCCCGTGGCGGGGTTCCTGCCATGGATCCTTCTGTAGCCGTCGAGGCACTTGGAGCAGTGGCGGCCGGTGAAGCGGCGACGGTTTTGGTCGCTGACATCGAGTGGGATCGGTTTGTGACTGGTCCGGTGCCACTGCTGTCGGAGCTGGTTGCGGGCGGTCCGGTGTCGGTGGCTGGTCTGCTCGGTCGGCTGGCTGGGCTGGGCCGTGTGGAGCAGGAACGGTTGTTGCTGGGGCTGGTTCGGGAGCGGGCTGCTGAGGTCCTCGGCCATCAGGGCGTTGGCGGCGTGGGTGCGGATCGGGCCTTCCGCGAGCTGGGCTTCGATTCGCTGACGGCTGTGGAGTTCCGTAACGGATTGTCGGCCGAGACAGGGTTGTCACTGCCGTCCACCATCGTCTTCGACTATCCGACCCCCACCCTCCTCGCTGCCCATGTACTGGACCTGCTCGTCGGCTCAGAAGAAGCCAGCGATGTGGCTTCGACGGACGTTCTGCCCACTGCGACCGTGAGTGACGAGCCGGTGGCGATCGTGGCGATGAGCTGCCGGTTCCCCGGTGGGGTCGAGTCGCCGGAGGATCTGTGGGATCTGGTGGCTCAAGGCCGGGACGGCATGGGGGAGTTCCCCGCCGACCGTGGCTGGGATCTGGACGGTCTGTTCGATCCGGACCCGGAGCACCGCGGCACCTCGTACACCCGCACCGGCGGATTCCTCTACGAAGCCGCCGACTTCGACCCCGAATTCTTCGGTATCAGCCCGCGCGAGGCGCTTGCCATGGATCCGCAGCAGCGGCTGCTGCTGGAGACGGCCTGGGAAGCGTTCGAGCGCGCGGGAATGGATCCGCAGTCGCTGCGCGGCAGTTCGACCGGTGTGTTCATGGGGACCAACGGTCAGGACTACGCGTCCACTCTTGTTTCCTCGGATGACAACTTTGACGGCTATCTCGGGACCGGTAACGCGGCGAGTGTGGTGTCGGGCCGTCTCTCGTACTTCTTCGGTCTCGAAGGCCCCGCGATGACGGTGGACACGGCCTGTTCGGCCTCGCTGGTCGCACTGCACCTCGCGGTACAGGCGCTGCGGCGCGGCGAGTGCGGTCTCGCGCTCGTCGGCGGTGCGACGGTGATGTCCACGCCGGGAGCCTTTGTCGAATTCAGCACGCAGCGCGGTCTGTCTGCCGACGGCCGCTGCAAGGCCTTCTCCGACGACGCCGACGGTACGGGCTGGGGCGAAGGCGTCGGACTCCTTGTGGTCGAACGACTCTCCGACGCCCGGCGCAACGGTCACCAGGTGCTCGCTGTTGTGCGCGGCAGCGCGGTGAACCAGGACGGTGCGTCGAACGGGCTGACCGCGCCGAACGGTCCCTCGCAACAGCGGGTGATTCGAGCCGCGTTGGCGGATGCGCGACTGTCGGCTGCGGACGTGGATGCGGTGGAGGCGCACGGTACGGGTACGTCGTTGGGCGACCCGATCGAGGCACAGGCGCTGCTCGCCACGTACGGTCAAGGGCGGGACCCCGAGCAGCGGTTGTGGCTCGGTTCGGTGAAGTCGAACATCGGGCACACGCAGGCCGCCGCCGGTGTCGCAGGCGTCATCAAGATGGTGCAGGCCATGCGCAACGGCCTGCTGCCCAAGACCCTTCACGTCTCCGAGCCGACGTCGCAGGTCGACTGGAGCGCGGGAGCGGTGGAGCTGCTGACGGAGAACAGGCCCTGGACGAATGCCGAACGGCCGCTCCGGGCCGGGGTGTCCGCCTTCGGCATCTCCGGCACGAACGCGCACGTTGTGCTGGAAGCGGCCCCGACCTCGACGCCGGCCGAGCCGCACCCGGCTGTCGAGTCCTCCCTCTCCACGGTGCCGTGGATGGTGTCGGCCCGATCCGAAGAGGGGCTGCGGGAGCAGGCGGCGCGTCTGCTCCCGTTCGCCGGGTACGCCGACCCGGCGGACATAGGACTCTCCCTCGCCACCACTCGGGCCGCCATGGAACGTCGGGCGGTTGTCCTCGGCGACAAGCCCGACGACTTGGTGTCCGGCCTGGAAGCGATGGCGGCCGGCACGGCCGACCCCAACGTTGTCCTGGGCAGGCAGAGCGAGGGCGAGCTTGCGGTGTTGTTCACGGGTCAGGGTGCGCAGTGGGCGGGGATGGGGCGTGGGCTGTATGGCGCGTTTCCGGTGTTCGCTGCCGCGTTGGATGAGGTCTGTGGGGAGTTCGGTCCTGAACTGCGGGAGGTGATGTTCGGCGGTGAGGGGCTGGATGAGACGCGGTGGACGCAGCCCGCTTTGTTCGCCTTCGAGGTGGCTTCG
>NZ_JTHL01000001.1:6773012-6774455 GCF_000818195.1 Streptomyces sp. 150FB
TTTCCGGTGTTCGCTGCCGCGTTGGATGAGGTCTGTGGGGAGTTCGGTCCTGAACTGCGGGAGGTGATGTTCGGCGGTGAGGGGCTGGATGAGACGCGGTGGACGCAGCCCGCTCTGTTCGCCTTCGAGGTGGCTTCGTTCCGCTTGCTGGAGTCGTGGGGGGTCCGGGCGGACTATTTGCTGGGGCATTCGATCGGTGAGCTGGCTGCCGCGTATGTGGCGGGGGTGTGGTCGCTTGCCGATGCGTGCCGGGTGGTCGGGGCGCGTGGTCGGTTGATGCAGGCTCTGCCCGCCGGTGGGGCGATGGCGGCGGTGGAGGCGTCGGAGGACGACGTCCTGCCGCTGCTGGCCGACGGTGTGAGCATCGCCGCCGTCAACGGGCCAACGTCCGTGGTGGTGTCCGGGGACGAGTCCGAGGTCGAGCGGATCACGGCGTTCTTCACCGAGTCGGGCCAGCGCACACGGCGGCTGAAGGTGAGCCATGCGTTCCACTCCGCTCGTATGGAGGGCATGCTGGA
Organism: Streptomyces sp. 150FB; assembly: GCF_000818195.1. Lineage (GTDB taxonomy): Bacteria > Actinomycetota > Actinomycetes > Streptomycetales > Streptomycetaceae > Streptomyces. Next base: position 6,773,531 of record NZ_JTHL01000001.1, read on the forward strand.
GGACTTCCGGTCAGTGCTGGAAAGCGTGGAGTTCCATGCTCCGCGCCTGTCCGTGGTCTCGAATGTCACCGGCCGGATGGCCACCGCCGAAGAGCTGACATCTTCTGCGTACTGGGTCTCCCAGGTCCGTTCGGCGGTCCGATTCGCCGACGGGGTGGGCGAGTTGGGCGACAGGGGCGTGTCGCGGTTCGTCGAGGTCGGTCCGGATGGCGTGCTCGCCGCCATGGTGGGTGAGCTGTCGGACGGTAGTACGGCCGTCCCGCTCGCGCGCCGCGACCGGGACGGGGAGCGTACGGCGCTGAACGCACTCGCCCGGCTCTGGGTGTCGGGTGAGGGCGTGGACTGGGCGAGGGTGATCGGCGGCGGACGCCGGGTGGACCTGCCCACGTACGCCTTCCAGCACAGGCGTTACTGGCCCACCGCCAAGAAGACCGCGGTCGGGGCGGAGGATGACGGTGGCTTCTGGGAGCTGGTGCAGGGGCGCGACCTGGCGGTCCTGAGTGCTGAGTCGGGCATCGACGGCGAGGTGCTGGAGTCGGTTGTGCCGGCCTTGTCGGCCTGGCACCGGCACGAGTTGGAGCGTCGGACGCTCGCCGCCTGGCAGTACAGGGAGACGTGGGAGCCGGTGACAGCCCCCTCGGCGACGGCGCGTCGCGGTACGTGGCTGGTGGTGTCGGTGGACGGCGTGGACACGGCCGGGATGACGGACGCGTTGGATGACGTACAGACGGTGTCGGTCCCTGTCGGAGCTGGTCGTGACGTGGTGGCGCGGGTGTTGTCGGCTGCCGGGGCCGGTGGGGCTTCGTTCGCCGGTGTGGTGTCGCTGCTCGCGCTGGGCTGCGGTGATCCGGTCGCGGATACGTTGGCGTTGGTACAGGGGTTGGGTGATGGTGGTGTTGGCGGGTCGTTGTGGGTGGTGACTCGT
>NZ_JTHL01000001.1:6776218-6779308 GCF_000818195.1 Streptomyces sp. 150FB
GGTGGTGTGTCGGTGGTGCCGGGTGATGTGGTTGATGTGGTGCAGGCCGGTGTGTGGGGTCTGTGCCGGTCGGTGGCGTTGGAGCACGGGGATCGCTGGGGCGGCCTGATCGACCTGGGCGGCGGTGATCTGGCCGCCGGTCTGGGGGGTGAGGATCAGGTGGCTGTGCGTGATGGGCAGGTGTATGGCCGTCGTCTTGTGCGTGCCGGGTCTGATGGTGGCGGGTGGGTTCCTCGGGGGACGGTGCTGGTCACGGGTGGTACGGGCGCTTTGGGTGTGGAGGTGGCCCGGTGGGTGGTGGCGCGTGGTGCGGAGCACGTCGTATTGGCCAGTCGTGGCGGGGTCCTGGACGAGAGCGTGGTGCTGGAGTTCGGCGATCGGGTCTCGGCGGTGTCCTGTGATGTGAGTGATCGTGCTGCGGTGGCCGCTCTTGTTGAAGGAGTGGGCTTGCGCCACGGTCCGTTGCGTGGAGTGGTGCATGCGGCCGGTGTGTTGGATGACGGGGTTGTCGACGGTCTGACTCCGGCTCGGCTCGCTGGTGTCTGGGGTGCGAAGGTCGAGGGTGCCTGCCATATGGATGAGGCGACACGCGGCCTGGAGTTGGATGCGTTCGTGGTGTTCTCGTCGATGGCGGGGGTGCTGGGCTCGCCTGGTCAGGCGAATTACGCGGCGGCGAATGCCGCGTTGGACGGGGTCGTGTCGGCCCGTCGTGCTGCCGGTCTGCCCGCCGTGTCGGTGGCGTGGGGTCCCTGGGCCGGCGCCGGAATGGCGGCCGGGGACGCTGTCGCGTCCCGTCAGGCCCGTGGCGGGGTTCCTGCCATGGAACCCTCCGCGGCCGTCGAGGCACTGGGCTCCGTGGCCGTAGGTGAGGCGGCGACCGTGCTCGTAGCCGACATCGACTGGCGCAGGTTCGCCGGGGGGCCCGTACCCCTGCTGAGCAGGCTGTTGCCGTCGGATTCCACGCACGTGGAGGACGACGGGACTTCGGCAGTCACCGTCGCGGAGCAGCTTGCCGGGCTCGCTGCGGTGCAGCAGGAGCGCTTCACGGTGGACCTGGTGTGCGGGCACGCGGCAAGGGTGTTGGGGCACGCCGCCACGCAAGTCATGGACGACACACGGGCATTCACCGAGCTGGGCTTCGACTCCCTGACGGCGGTGGAATTCCGTAACGGGCTGTCGGCCGAGACAGGCTTGAGGCTGTCGGCGACAGTGATCTTCGACTACCCGACTCCGGTCGCTCTCGCGGGCCATCTCCTCTCTCAGGTCCGGGCTGTTGAGGAGGATTCACGACCGCAGGTGCTGGACGGCCTTGAACAGCTCGAAGCCTCGATTCTGGCGATTTCCCCAGACGATGACCTGCGAGCCGCTGTGCGCACCCGCTTGCATGTGATGCTTTCGAAGCTCGACAACACCAGCACGGATGAGGCCTCAGAGGCCTCGGCGAAGCTCAAGTCGGCGACGGATGACGAGATCTTCCAGTTCATCCACGAGGAGCTCGGCCGCTCGTGAGGTGAAGTGGGGGACACGGAGAGGTAGCCATGAACGAGGACAAGCTCCGCGACTATCTCAAGTGGGCCACCAGCGAACTTCACCAAACGCGCCAGCGTGTACGCGAGTTGGAGGAAGCACAGCGGGAACCGATAGCCATCGTCTCGATGAGTTGTCGGTTCCCCGGCGGCGTGCGGTCGCCGGAGGACCTGTGGCGTCTGCTGGCCGACGGCCGTGACGGCATCGGGAACTTCCCCACCGATCGCGGCTGGGACCTCGACGGCCTCTTCGATCCCGACCCGGACAAGCCTGGGACCTCGTACACCCAGCTCGGAGCCTTCCTCGACGCCGCCACCGAGTTCGACGCCGAGCTGTTCGGCATCTCGCCGCGCGAGGCCCTCGCGATGGATCCGCAGCAGCGGTTGCTGCTGGAGACGGCCTGGGAAGCGTTCGAGCGCGCGGGGATCGACCCGCAGTCGCTGCGTGACAGTGACACCGGTGTGTTCCTGGGGACCAACGGCCAGGACTACGCCTCGGCGCTGGTGTCCTCGGACGACAACTTCGAGGGCTATCTCGGGACCGGCAACGCGGCAAGTGTGGTGTCGGGCCGTCTCTCGTACTTCTTCGGTCTTGAGGGCCCCGCCATGACGGTGGACACGGCGTGTTCCGCGTCGCTGGTCGCGCTGCATCTGGCGGTCCAGGCGCTGCGGCGCGGTGAGTGCTCGCTCGCGCTGGCCGGCGGGGTCACCGTCATGTCGACGCCAGGGGTCTTTGTCGAGTTCAGCCGCCAGCGCGGGCTGTCCGTCGACGGCCGGTGCAAGGCGTTCTCGGACGACGCGGACGGTACGGGGTGGGGCGAAGGGGCCGGGCTGCTGCTGGTCGAGCGGTTGAGCGATGCCCAGCGTCTCGGACACCCGGTGCTGGCGGTCGTACGCGGCAGCGCGGTGAACCAGGACGGCGCGTCCAACGGTCTGACCGCCCCGAACGGTCCCTCGCAACAGCGAGTGATCCGGGCCGCGTTGGCGGACGCCGGCCTGACCACCATGGACGTCGACGCGGTGGAGGCGCACGGTACGGGTACCTCGCTCGGCGACCCGATCGAGGCGCAGGCGCTGCTCGCGACGTACGGCCAGGGCCGCGATGCGGACCAGCCGCTGTTGCTGGGATCCATCAAGTCGAACATCGGGCACACGCAGGCGGCGGCCGGTGTGGCGGGTGTGATCAAGATGGTGCAGGCGATGCGGCACGGTGTGCTGCCGAAGACGTTGCATGTCTCCGAGCCGTCGAGCCATGTGGACTGGTCGGCGGGGGCGGTGGAGCTGCTGCGGGAGAACCGCGCCTGGGAGAACGCCGAACGGCCCCTCCGGGCGAGTGTGTCGGCGTTCGGGGTGTCGGGTACGAACGCCCACGTCGTGATCGAGGCGGCGTCGGAGTCGCAGGAGACGTCGGAGGCGTCTGAGCCGGTGATGGCTGGGCCGGTGGGTTCGGTGCTGCCGTGGGTGGTGTCGGGCCGCTCGGAGGAGGCGCTGTTCGCGCAGGCGGCGCGGTTGCGGTCGTTCGTTTCGGACGCGGTGAGCCTGGACCCGGTGGATGTGGGCTTCT
>NZ_JTHL01000001.1:6779602-6780672 GCF_000818195.1 Streptomyces sp. 150FB
TGGGCTGCGGGAGGTGATGTTCGGGGGCGAGGGGCTGGATGAGACACAGTGGACCCAGCCGGCGTTGTTCGCCTTCGAGGTCGCTGCGTTCCGTCTGCTGGAGTCCTGGGGGATTCGGGCGGATTACCTGCTGGGGCACTCGATCGGTGAGCTGGCCGCCGCGTATGTGGCGGGGGTGTGGTCGCTTGCCGATGCGTGCCGGGTTGTTGCTGCGCGTGGTCGGTTGATGCAGGCGCTGCCTACTGGCGGTGCGATGGCGGCGGTGGAGGCGTCGGAGGACGACGTCCTGCCGCTGCTGGCTGAAGGTGTGAGCATCGCCGCCGTCAACGGGCCCGCGTCGGTGGTGGTGTCGGGTGACGAGTCCGAAGTCGAGCGCGTCGTCAGGCATTTCGCCGATTCGGGTCGTCGTACGCGGCGGTTGAAGGTGAGCCATGCGTTCCACTCGGCGCGCATGGACGGGATGCTGAAGGACTTCCGGGCGGTGCTGGAGGGTGTGGAGTTCCACGCTCCGGTTCTGGCTGTGGTCTCGAATGTCACCGGCCGGATGGCCACCGCCGAGGAGTTGATGTCTCCCGCGTACTGGGTCTCGCAAGTCCGCTCAGCGGTCCGATTCGCCGACGGAGTCCAGGCATTGGAAGCCGGCGGCGTCGCTCGGTTTGTCGAGGTCGGTCCGGATGGTGTGCTGTCCGCGATGGTCGGCGAACTCACCGACGCCACAGCCGTGCCCCTGTCCCGGCATGACCGGGACGCGGAACGCACGGTCCTGGAGGCGCTGGCTCGGCTGTGGGTGTCCGGCGGCCATGTCGACTGGGCGCAGGGGGCCGGCGGCGGTCAGCGCGTGGCGCTGCCGACGTACGCCTTCCAGCGCGAACGCTACTGGCCCACGGCGAAGACGGCTGCCGCCCCTGACGACGGGTTCTGGGGCCTCGTGGAAGGCCTGGGCTTTGGCGAGCTGGGTTCCGAGGTCGGTCTCGACAGAGCGGTGCTCGAAGAGGTCGTGCCCGCGCTGTCCGTCTTCCGGCGTCGGCGCGTGGTGCGTGACCTTACGGCGTCCTGGTCGTATCGCGAGG
>NZ_JTHL01000001.1:6781784-6785290 GCF_000818195.1 Streptomyces sp. 150FB
GCAGGGGTTGGGTGATGGTGGTGTCGACGGGCCGTTGTGGGTGGTGACCCGCGGTGGTGTGTCGGTGGTGCCGGGTGATGTGGTTGGTGTGGTGCAGGCGGGTGTGTGGGGTCTGTGCCGGTCGGTGGCGTTGGAGCATGGGGATCGCTGGGGCGGTCTGATCGACGTGGTGGGCGAGGGTCTGGCTGCGGGTGTGGTTGCCGGTCTGGGTGGCGAGGATCAGGTGGCGGTGCGTGACGGGCAGGTGTATGGCCGTCGTCTCGTGCGTGCCGGGTCTGATGGTGGCGGGTGGGTTCCTCGGGGGACGGTGCTGGTCACCGGTGGAACGGGCGCTCTCGGCGTGGAGGTCGCTCGGTGGTTGGTGGCGCGTGGTGCGGAGCACGTCGTACTGGCCAGTCGTGGCGGGGTCCTGGACGAGAGCGTGGTGCTGGAGTTCGGCGATCGGGTCTCGGCGGTGTCGTGTGATGTGAGTGATCGTGCTGCGGTGGCGGCGCTCGTCGAAGGTGTGGGTCTGCGTCACGGTCCGTTGCGTGGTGTGGTGCATGCGGCGGGTGTGCTGGATGACGGGGTTGTGGACGGCCTGACGCCAGACCGTCTTGCTGGTGTCTGGGGCCCGAAGGTCGAAGGCGCCCGCCATCTGGATGAGGCGACACGCGCCCTGGACCTGGACGCGTTCGTGGTGTTCTCGTCCATGGCGGGGGTTCTGGGATCTCCTGGTCAGGCGAATTACGCGGCGGCGAATGCCGCGCTGGACGGGGTCGTGTCGGCCCGTCGTACCGCGGGGCTCCCCGCCGTATCGGTGGCCTGGGGTCCCTGGGCCGGCGCCGGAATGGCGGCCGGGGACGGTGTCGCGTCCCGCCACATCCGTGGCGGAGTCCCCGCCATGGACCCCTCCGTAGCCGTCGAGGCGCTGGGATCCGTGGCGGCCGGTGAAGCGGCGACCGTGCTTGTCGCCGACATCGACTGGGGTCGGTTTGTGAGTGGTCCGGTGCCATTGGTGTCGGAGCTGGTCGAGGTGCGGGCGCTGTTTGAGGGCCGCCCGGCTTCGGTGGTTGGTCTGGTCGGCCGGTTGGCGGGGTTGGGTCGGGGTGAGCAGGAGCGGTTGCTGCTGGAGCTGGTTCGGGAGCGGGCCGCCGGGGTTCTCGGCCATCAGGGTGTCGGAGCCGTCGGAGTGGACCGTGCCTTCCGGGAGTTGGGCTTCGACTCGCTGACGGCTGTGGAGTTCCGTAACACTCTGTCGGCCGAGACAGGGTTGTCATTGCCGTCCACCATCGTCTTCGACTATCCGACCCCCACTCTCCTCGCCGCCCACGTACTGAACCTCCTGGTCGGCGCCGACGCCGGCCAGGCCCTCCTGCGTACGTCTGCCGCGCCCGCATCCGCTCTGGACGAGCCGGTGGCGATCGTGGCGATGAGCTGCCGGTTCCCCGGTGGGGTCGAGTCGCCGGAGGATCTGTGGGATCTGGTGGCTCAAGGCCGGGACGGCATGGGGGAGTTCCCCGCGGATCGTGGCTGGGATCTGGACGGTCTGTTCGATCCGGACCCGGACCACCGCGGCACCTCGTACACTCGCACCGGCGGATTCCTCTACGGTGCCGCCGAGTTCGATCCGTCGTTCTTCGGCATCAGCCCGCGCGAGGCCGTGGCGATGGATCCGCAGCAGCGGTTGTTGCTGGAGACGGCCTGGGAAGCGTTCGAGCGCGCGGGGATCGATCCGCGGTCGTTGCGCGGCAGTTCGACCGGTGTGTTCATGGGGACCAACGGTCAGGACTACGCCGGCACACTCCTCTTCTCCGACGACAACTTTGACGGCTATCTCGGGACCGGCAGTGCCGCGAGTGTCGTCTCGGGCCGTCTCTCGTACTTCTTCGGCCTCGAAGGCCCCGCGATGACGGTGGACACGGCCTGTTCCGCGTCGCTGGTCGCGCTGCACCTCGCGGTCCAGGCGCTACGGCGCGGCGAATGCAACCTCGCGCTCGCGGGCGGTGTCACCGTCATGTCGACGCCCGGTCTGTTCGTCGAATTCAGCACGCAGCGCGGGCTGTCCGCCGACGGCCGCTGCAAGGCATTCTCCGACGACGCGGACGGCACGGGCTGGGGCGAGGGCGCCGGGCTGCTGCTGGTCGAGCGTCTCAGCGACGCGGAGCGCAACGGCCACCAGGTGCTCGCGGTCGTGCGCGGCAGCGCGGTGAACCAGGACGGTGCGTCCAACGGTCTGACCGCGCCGAACGGCCCTTCTCAGCAGCGCGTCATCCGCGCCGCCCTGGCCGACGCCGGACTGACCACCATGGACGTCGATGCCGTCGAGGCGCACGGCACAGGCACCACCCTTGGTGACCCCATCGAGGCGCAGGCGCTGCTCGCCACCTACGGTCAAGGCCGCGCCGAGGAACGGCCGTTGTGGCTCGGCTCCATCAAGTCGAACATCGGACACACCCAGGCCGCCGCCGGGGTCGCAGGCGTCATCAAGATGGTGCAGGCCATGCGCAACGGCCTGCTGCCCAAGACCCTCCACGTCTCCGAGCCGTCCTCGCACGTGGACTGGACCGTCGGCGGCGTGGAACTTCTCACCGAGGCCCGTCCCTGGCCCACCGTCGACCGGCCGTACCGCGCAGCCATCTCGTCCTTCGGCGTGTCGGGTACGAACGCGCATACGGTCATCGAGGCCGCGCCCGCCCAACTCCCGCACCCCGAACAGGAGTCCGCGACTCCTCCGGTCGTGCCGTGGCTGCTCTCCGCGCGTACCCCGGGCGGCCTGCGTGCCCAGGCCGCTCGCCTGCACACGTACCTCAGTGAGCACACCGAGGCGCGCCCGGCCGATGTCGGGTTCTCTCTCGCCACCACGCGCGCGGTGCTGGAACACCGCGCCGTGGTGATCGGTGGCAACGGTCACGAGCTGCGTGCGGCGCTGGGCGACCTGGCTGCCGATACGCCGTCGGGCAGTGTTGTCACGGGGGAGGCGTGTTCGGCCGGCAGGACGGCATTCCTCTTCCCCGGTCAGGGATCGCAGTGGGTAGGCATGGCGCTCGGCCTGCTCGACTCCTCTCCGGTGTTCGCGGACAGGATCGCCGACTGCGAGCGCGCTCTACTTCCCTTCATCGACTGGTCGTTGACGGCGGTGTTGCGTGGTGAGGTGGGCGCGCCGTCGTTGGACCGGGTGGATGTGGTGCAGCCGGTGTCGTGGGCGGTGATGGTGTCGCTGGCGGCGCTCTGGCGCTCGTACGGTGTCGAGCCGGACGCCGTGGTCGGTCATTCGCAGGGCGAGATCGCCGCCGCGTGTGTCTCCGGGCTGCTGAGCATTGATGATGCGGCGCTCGTGGTCGCCTTGCGCAGCCGGGCGGTCATGGCGTTGTCGGGTCTGGGTGGGATGGTGTCGGTTGCCGAGCCGGTCGATCAGGTGGCGGAACGGCTGAAGGCGTGGGAGGGGCGGCTGTCGGTCGCTGCGGTCAACGGGCCTTCGTCGGTGGTCGTTTCGGGTGATGCGGACGCGATCGACGGCCTGTTCG
>NZ_JTHL01000001.1:6786406-6788649 GCF_000818195.1 Streptomyces sp. 150FB
TTACTGGTACGAGAACCTGCGCCGCACGGTCGAGTTCGAGCCCGCCGTAAGGGAGTTGGCGGCGGACGGCTTCACCGCCTTCATCGAGTGCAGCCCGCACCCCGTGGTCGCCGTCGGGGTCCAGGAGACCCTGGACGCGGGGGAGTACGAGGGTGTGGTCACCGGTTCCCTGCGCCGCGACGACGGTGGTCCTGATCGATTCCTCGCCTCCCTCGCGCAGTTGTGGACCGGAGGCGGCGCGCCGGACTGGGCCGCCCTGTTCGCCGGTACGGGGGCGCGGACGCTGCCCCTGCCCACGTACGCCTTCCAGCGCGAGCGGTACTGGCCGGCACCGGCCGCGCACCCCGCCGGGGGCCAGGGCGCGAACAGCACTGACAGGGCTGACAGGGCTGACAGTTCCTTCTGGGACGCCGTCTCCCGTGGCGATCTGCCCGAACTCGCCGGGACCCTGGACGTGTCTCCGGACACACTGGAACCGCTGCTGCCCGCGCTCTCCGCATGGCATCTGCGCCGGACGGCCGAAGCCGGAGCCGACAGCCGGCGATACAGGATCGGCTGGCAGATCCGTGCGGGGCTGAGCGACGCCAGGCTTTCGGGCCGCTGGTTCGCCCTCGTCCCTTCCGGTCGGTACGGAACGGATACGGATGCGGCGGGCACCGCCGACTCGCTGGTCTCCGCTGACGCTCTGGAGTCCGTGACCGCGCCCGTCCTCGACGCCCTGGCCCGATACGGTGCCGACCTCGTCACCATCCCCGTCGACCCGGCCACGGCACAGGACCGTACGGCGCTCGCCGCGCTCCTCCGGGACGCGCTCGACGACGCCGGCCGTACGGGCATCCGTCTCGCCGGTGTGCTTTCGCTCCTCGCGCTCGACCAGCGGACGTCCGTGTCGTTCCCCGGTGTGCCCGCCGGCGTCGCCGGCACCCTGCTCCTGGCGCAGACACTCACCGCACTGGATGCCGACGCCCCGTTGTGGTGTGTGACCAGCGGTGCCGTGTCGGTCGGCGCGACCGACCGGGTGCGCGCAGTCCGACAGGCCGCCGTCTGGGGGCTCGGCCAGGTGGTGGCTCTGGAGCAGCCCCGCCGCTGGGGCGGCCTGATCGACCTGCCGGAGGTGCTGGACCGGGGCGTACTCGCCCGGCTCGCCGCCGTGTTGAGCGGCGGCGCCGACGGCGAGGACCAGGTGGCCGTACGGCCTTCCGGGGTCTTCACCCGCAGGCTCGGCCACGCGCCGGCCCGCCCGGCGGACGCGGCAGGGGGATGGCAGCCCGCCGGTACGGTCCTGGTCACCGGCGGTACCGGCGCGCTGGGCGCGCATGTCGCCCGCTGGCTGGCCCGCAGTGGAGCCGAGCGTCTGGTACTGACCGGCCGTCGCGGTCCCGAAGCACCGGGCGCCGCCGAACTCGCGGCGGAACTAGGCGAGATGGGCGTCGACGTCACCGTTGTGGCGTGCGATGTCACCGACCGGGCCGCCGTCGCAGCGATGCTGCGCGAGGTCGAGGAAGCCGCCGAGCCCATACGCGCCGTGGTGCACGCCGCCGGGTTGCCGCAGTCGGAAACCCTGGACGGGATGGGACTCGACAGCTTCGCCGCCGTCTCCACTCCGAAGGCGGCCGGTGCGCTGCACCTGGACGAACTGCTGGGCGACCGTGAGCTGGACGCGTTCGTGATGTTCTCCTCGATCGCCGCCACCTGGGGCAGCGGGGGCCAGGCCGCGTACGCGGCGGGCAACTCCGTACTCGACGCACTGGCGTTGGACCGCCGGGCCCGTGGTCTGGCGGCGACCTCCGTGCAGTGGGGCGCCTGGGCCGGTAGCGGTATGGCGGCGGACGAGACCTCCAGGGAAGCCCTGGCGCGCCGTGGCATCCGGGCGATGGCGCCGGAGGCGGCGCTGTCCGCACTGCGCACAGCGACCGGTGGTGTGGACGCTGTCGTCGCCGTCGCCGACATCGACTGGGAACTCTTCACACCGGCGTTCACCGCGCTGAGGCCCAGCCCGCTGCTCAGCGCGCTGCCCGAGACGGCCGCGCTGCGGACGGGCCGGGCCGCACCGGTGGACGGCGGTGCGGGCGCCGCGCTCCGTACCCGGCTGGCCGGTGTGGACACCGCCGGACGGCGGGCTGCCCTGCTCGACCTGGTCAGGGCCGAGGCCGCGGCAGTACTCGGCCACGGGGGCGCGGCCGGGATCGACCCCGGCCGCCCGTTCAGGGAGCTGGGCTTCGACTCGCTGACCGCCGTCGAGC
>NZ_JTHL01000001.1:6788674-6803428 GCF_000818195.1 Streptomyces sp. 150FB
GCTCGCCGCCGCCGGCGGCCTGCGACTCCCGGCGACCCTGGTCTTCGACTACCCGACCGCGCGCGAGGCCGCACGCCACCTCGTGGACGAACTCTTCGGCGCTGTGGAAGCAAGCGCCGGGGAGGAAAACGCCGGTCAGGAGGCAGGTCAGGACGTCGGTCACGGGTCCGGTCGGGCCGGTGAGCAGGTCGGCGTACGGCGCGGCGCCGCCTTCGCCGTACGGCCGACGGACCCGGACGAGCCGATCGCCATCGTCTCGATGAGCTGCCGCTTCCCCGGCGGCGTCGACTCCGCCGAGGACCTGTGGCGGCTGGTGATGGCCGACACCGACGCGGTCGCCGCCATGCCCACCGACCGTGGCTGGAACCTCGACCGGCTGTACGGGCCGCAGCACGAAGGCCGCAGCAACACCTACGAGGGAGGTTTTCTCGCCGACGCCGCGCTCTTCGACGCGGGCTTCTTCGGCATCTCGCCGCGCGAAGCGCTCGCGACCGACCCGCAGCAGCGGTTGCTGCTGGAGACGTCCTGGGAGCTGTTCGAGCGGGCCGGGATCGACCCGCACAGTCTGAAGGGCAGTGCCTCCGGGGTCTTCATCGGTGCGGCGCCGTCCAGTTACGCGGCGCATCTGACCACCGTCCCCGACGAGGTCGCCGGGCACCTGCTCACCGGCAACTCCGGCAGTGTGCTCTCCGGCCGGCTGTCCTACACCTACGGTCTCGAAGGCCCGGCGGTGACCGTCGACACGGCGTGCTCGTCCTCGCTGGTCGCGCTGCATCTGGCGGTCCAGGCGCTGCGGCGCGGCGAGTGCTCGCTCGCGCTGGCCGGCGGTGTCACCGTCATGTCGACGCCCGGTGTCTTCGCCGAGTTCAGCCGCCAGGGCGGACTGTCGACGGCGGGCCGCTGCAAGGCGTTCTCGGACGACGCGGACGGTACGGGGTGGGGAGAAGGCGTCGGGCTGCTGCTCGTGGAGCGGCTGAGCGACGCCGAACGGCTCGGGCACCCGGTACTCGCCGTGGTCCGGGGCACCGCGGTGAACCAGGACGGCGCGTCGAACGGTCTGACCGCGCCCAACGGACCCTCCCAACAGCGCGTCATCCACGCCGCGTTGGGCGACGCCGGTCTGTCGGCCGTCGATGTGGACGTGGTGGAGGCGCACGGTACGGGTACGTCGCTGGGCGACCCGATCGAGGCGCAGGCGCTGCTCGCGACGTACGGTCAAGGGCGGGACGTCGAGCGGCCGTTGTGGCTCGGCTCCGTCAAGTCGAACATCGGGCACACCCAGGCAGCCGCCGGAGTCGCCGGTGTCATCAAGATGGTTCAGGCGATACGGCACGGCGCGCTGCCCGGGACCCTGCATGTCTCCGAGCCGTCCTCGCATGTCGACTGGGCGGCGGGCGCCGTCGAGCTGCTGACCGAGGGGCGGCCGTGGCCGGAGACCGGCCGGCCGTTCCGGGCCGGTGTGTCCGCGTTCGGTGTGTCCGGTACGAACGCACACGTGATCCTGGAGCAGGCACCGGAAGCGGTCGCCGTCGGGCACACCGCCGAGCGGGGCGCGTCGACGGAGACCGCCGTTGTGCCGTGGGTGGTGTCGGCCCGATCGGCGCAGGGGCTGCGCGACCAGGCAAGCCGACTGCGGGAGTTCGCGGCGGACGGCAGCCGACACAACATCGACCTGTCCGACGCCGAGCCGCGGGACACCGACCTGTCCGACACCGACCCGTTGGACACCGACCTGTCCGACATCGGCCACTCCTTGGCCGCCGGCCGGGCCGCACTTGAGCACCGCGCCGTGGTGCTGGGCTCCGACCGCGCCGAGCTGCTCGCCGGGCTGGACGCCGTCGCCGCAGGGGAGCGGGACGCCACGGTCGTACGCGGCAGGATCGCCGAAGGCGGCACCGCCGTGCTGTTCACCGGCCAGGGCGCGCAGTGGGCGGGCATGGCGCGGGAGATGTACGCGGCCTTCCCCGTGTTCGCCGCGGCCCTGGACGAGATGTGCGCGGAGTTCGACGGTCTGCTCGGCCGGTCGCTGCGCGACGCGATGTGCGACACCGGTACGTCCGACGCCACCGCGCCCGACCCGACGGGTCCGCCCGCGAGCCCGCTCGACGGGACGGATCTGGCCCAACCCGCCCTCTTCGCCTTCGAGGTGGCCGCGTTCCGGCTGCTGGAGTCCTGGGGCGTCGAGTCCGACTTCCTGCTCGGCCACTCGATCGGCGAGCTGGCGGCGGCGTACGTCGCCGGGGTCTGGTCGCTCGCTGACGCCTGCCACGTCGTCGCCGCGCGCGGCCGGTTGATGCGGGCCCTGCCCGCCGGTGGCGCGATGATCGCCGTGGAGGCCGCCGAGGCGGAGGTGCTGCCGCTGCTGGCCGACGGCGTCGGCATCGCCGCAGTCAACGGACCCACATCGGTGGTCGTCTCAGGCGACGACGCCGAGGCCGAGCGCGTCGCCGCCCACTTCACCGCCCTGGGCCGCCGCACCCGGCGGCTGCGGGTCAGCCACGCCTTCCACTCACCCCGGATGGACGGCATGCTGGACGACTTCCGAGCCGTTCTGGAAGGCGTGGAGTTCCGTACTCCCCGGCGCAGGGTGATCTCCGACGTGACCGGCCGCCAGGCCACCGCCGATGAGCTGATGTCACTCGCCTACTGGGTCTCGCAGTTCCGTTCGGCGGTCCGGTTCGGCGACGGTGTAAGGGAGTTGACCGAACTCGGAGTGACCCGCTTCGCCGAGGTCGGACCCGACGGCGTGCTGTCGGCCATGGTGCGCGACACCGCCGAGAACGCCGTGGCCGTACCGCTGGTACGCCGCGACCGCCCGGCCGCTCGAACGGCCCCCGAGGCACTGGCGCGGCTGTACGTCGCCGGCGCCGCCGCCGACTGGACGAAGGTGATCGGCGGCGGGCGGCAGGTGGACCTGCCCACGTACGCCTTCCAGCGCGAGCGCTACTGGCTGACGGCCAGCCCGGCGACAGGGGACGGGGAGAGCACCGACACGGCGGCCCTCGGGCTCGGCGCGATCGACCACCCGCTGCTCGGCGCTGCCGTCCCGCTCGCCGACGGCACCGGAGTGGTGCTCACCGGCCGTGCCTCGACGCGCCAACACCCCTGGCTGGCCCAGCACGTTGTACGGGGCACCGCGCTGCTCCCCGGCGCCGCCCTCGTCGAGCTGGCCGTACGCGCCGCCGACGAGGTGGGCTGCGACCGGGTCGAGGAGATCGTGATCGAGGCGTCGCTGCCCGTGCCCCTGGACGGCGCTGTCCAGCTCCAGGTCGCCGTGAGCAACGCCGACCGCGGCGGATCGCGCTCGTTCAGCGTGCACAGCCGTCTCGACGGCGCCGCCGCCGACACACCCTGGACCCGCAACGCGCGCGGCACGCTCACCACCGGCGCACCCGGGCCGGTCGACACACTGGTCCAGTGGCCGCCGGCCGGCGCCCGCCCTGTCCCCGTGGACGACCTGTACGAGAAGTGGGCCGAGGCGGGATTCGCGTACGGGCCCGCGTTCCGGGGCCTGCGTGCCGCCTGGCAGCGGGGCGACGAGCTGTTCGCCGAGGTCGGCGTCGACGCGCAGGCGGGCGACGACGGGTTCGTCCTGCGGCCCGCACTGCTCGACGCGGCGCTGCACCCCTTCGCGCTCGGCCTCATGCCGGGTCTGGAAGGCGACATGCTGCCGTTCTCGTGGAGCGGCCTCATGGTGTACGCGGAGGACGCTTCGGCGCTGCGCGTACGGATCTCACCGACCGAACGGGACGCCAGCTTCAGGGTGTTGCTCGCCGACGCGGCCGGCCAGCCGGTCGCCTCCGTCGAGGCGCTCGTCATGCGCCCCGTCGCGAGCGTCTGCCAGGAACCGGCCGCCAAGGACCGCCGTACGCCGGGACAGACCCGGCGCAGGGCGGCGGCAGTCACCGCGACCGCTGTTCCCTCGCGGGAACAGGCCGGTGAACTCGGCCTGAGGTCACGCCTCGACGCCCTCACCGGCGCCGAACAGGACCGGTTGCTGGTCGAGTTGGTGTGCGGGTGCACCGCACGGGTCCTCGGCCACCGCGGCGCGGACGCGATCGACCCGGACAGCCCGTTCAAGGACCTCGGTGTCAACTCGCTGACAGCCGTCGAACTCCGCGACGCGCTCGGCGAGGAGACCGGTCTGCGGCTGCCCGCCACCCTGGTCTTCGACCACCCGACCTCGACCTCCGTCGCGGCGCTGCTCCGGCGTGAAATGCTCGGCGCGGAAGAGGAGTTGGCCGGGCCGGCCGAACCGGTGACCGCCTCCGCGGACCCGGACGAGCCGATCGCGATCGTCGGCATGAGCTGCCGCCTTCCCGGTGGTGTCGCCACCCCCGACGAGCTGTGGGACCTCGTGGCGGCGGGCGGCGACGCCATCTCGCCGTTCCCCGCCGACCGGGGCTGGGACCTGGAGGGTCTCTACGACCCGGACCCCGACCACCCGGGCACCTGCTACGCCCAGGGCGGCGGATTCCTGCACGGCGCGGGGCAGTTCGACCCCGCCTTCTTCGGGATCTCGCCCCGCGAGGCCCTGTCGATGGACCCGCAGCACCGGCTGCTGCTGGAGACCGCCTGGGAGGCGGTCGAACACGCGGGACTCGACCCGCACGGGCTGCGCGGCAGCCGTACCGGTGTCTTCGCCGGCATCACCTACCAGGACTACGTCGGCCTGCTCATGGCCGCCAAGGAGAGCGCGGAAGGGCTGATCGGCAGCGGAAACTCCTTCAGCGTGCTGTCGGGCCGTATCGCCTACACCCTCGGCCTGGAAGGGCCGGCGGTCTCGGTGGACACCGCGTGCTCGTCCTCGCTGGTCGCCATGCACTGGGCGATCCAGTCGCTGCGCTCCGGTGACTGCACACTCGCCCTGGCCGGCGGTGTCACCGTGATGTCCACCCCGGTCTCACTGATCGACTACAGCCGGCAGCGCGCCCTCGCCCCTGACGGGCGGTGCAAGCCGTTCTCCGACGCGGCGGACGGCGCGAGTTGGGCCGAAGGCGCCGGAATGCTGCTGCTGGAGCGGCTCAGCGACGCACAGCGCAACGGCCACCGCGTACTCGCCGTGGTCCGGGGCAGCGCCGTCAACCAGGACGGTGCGTCGAACGGCATGACCGCCCCGCACGGCCCGTCCCAGCAGCGGGTGATCCGCGCCGCGCTCGCCTCGGCCGGCCTGACCGCCGCCGACGTCGACGCGGTCGAGGCGCATGGCACCGGCACCACACTGGGTGACCCGATCGAGGCGCAGGCGCTGCTGGCGACGTACGGCCAGGGGCGCCCCGAGGACCGGCCGCTCTGGCTGGGGTCGCTGAAGTCCAACATCGGCCACCCGCAGGCCGCCGCGGGTGTGGCCGGTGTGATCAAGATGGTGCAGGCGATACGGCACGGTGTGCTGCCCAAGACCCTGCACGTCACCGAACCGTCAAGCCATGTGGACTGGTCGGCGGGCGCGGTGGAGCTGCTGACCGAGGCGCGTGACTGGCCCGGGAGCGACCACCCGCGCCGCGCCGGAGTCTCGGCGTTCGGTGTCTCGGGTACGAACGCGCACGTTGTCATCGAGCAGGCGCCGGAAGCGCCGGAGCGGCCGGAGCCGGTGGTGGCTGGGGCCCTGGGTTCGGTGGTGCCGTGGGTGGTGTCGGGTCGCTCGGAGGAGGCGCTGTTCGGGCAGGCGGCGCGGTTGCGGTCGTTCGTTTCGGACGCGGTGGACGCGCCGGACGCGGCGGATGCGGACCCGGTGGATGTCGGCTTCTCGCTGGCGAGCAGCCGGGCCGCTCTGGAACACCGGGCCGTGGTGCTCGGTACGGATCGTGGCGAGCTGCTGGCCGGGCTTGAGGGTCTGGCCGTGCGGGGGAGTGTGCGGTCGGGGCGCTCGGCGGTGTTGTTCACCGGGCAGGGCGCGCAGTGGGCGGGGATGGGGCGTGAGCTGTACGGCGCCTTCCCGGTGTTCGCCGCTGCTCTGGACGAGGTGTGTGGGGAGTTCGGTCCTGAGCTGCGGGAGGTGATGTTCGAGGGCGAAGGCCTGGACGAGACGCGATGGACCCAGCCGGCGTTGTTCGCCTTCGAGGTCGCCGCGTTCCGTCTACTGGAGTCCTGGGGCGTCCAGGCGGACTACCTGTTGGGGCACTCGATCGGTGAGCTGGCCGCCGCGTACGTGGCCGGGGTGTGGTCGCTTGCCGACGCGTGCCAGGTTGTCGGCGCACGTGGTCGGCTGATGCAGGCTCTGCCCGCCGGTGGCGCGATGGCAGCGGTGGAGGGGGCGGAGGCCGAAGTCCTCCCCCTCCTGGCCGACGGCCTGAGCATCGCAGCAGTCAACGGCCCGACCTCCGTCGTGGTGTCCGGCGACGAGGCCGAGGTCGAACGGATCACGGCGTACTTCACCGAGGCGGGCCGGCGCACCCGCCGCCTCCGTGTCAGCCACGCGTTCCACTCCGCCCGTATGGACGGGATGCTGGAGGACTTCCGGGCGGTCCTGGACGGTGTGGAGTTCCACGCCCCGCGCCTGTCCGTCGTCTCCAACGTCACCGGCCGCATGGCCACCCCCGACGAACTGACCTCTCCCGCCTACTGGGTCTCCCAGGTCCGCTCGGCCGTCCGGTTCGCCGACGGCATGGCGGAGTTGGCAGGCCGTGGAGTGAACCGCTTCATCGAGGTCGGTCCTGACGGTGTACTCACCGCCATGGCGGACGAGTTGACCGACGGCACAGCCGTCTCCCTGGGCCGCCGCGACCGGGACGGGGAGCGTACGGCCCTGGAGGCCCTGTCGCGCCTCTGGGTGTCGGGCGCGCGCGTGGACTGGGCGAAGGTCATCGGCGGTGGCCGTCGCGTCGACCTGCCCACGTACGCCTTCCAGCACAAGAACTACTGGCCCACCATCGAGCTTCCGGGATCGTCACCGGCTGCGACCGTCGCGAACGCCCCGCAGGAAGCGGAGTTCTGGGACGCGATCGAGCGCGGCGACGCGACCTCCCTCGCCGGGACGCTGGGCACCGAGGAGGCGGCACTCACCTCGCTGCTCCCCGCACTGTCCGCCTGGCGTCTGCGCCGTAACGACGAGTCGGCGGCGGACGGTTGGCGCTATCACGTCCGCTGGAAGCCGTTCTCCGCCGACCGGCGGCCTGCCCTCTCCGGGACCTGGCTGGTGGCCGCCACCGCTGATGTGGTGGGCGGCGCCGAGACCCTGCTCGACGGTCTGGCGGCGCTCGGCGCGACCCTCGTACCGCTGTCACCGTCCGCGGACTACACAACACGCGAACAACTCACGACATACATCACGCAGTTGAAGGAAGAGTATGGCGAGTTCAGCGGCGTGCTCTCGCTGCTCGGGCTCGGCGCGAGCAGTGGGGAGGACACGACCGCACGGCTGCCGCTCCCACTCGCCCGTACGCTCACCCTGACGCAGGCGCTCGCCGACGCGGACCTGGACGCGCCGCTGTGGTGCGTGACCAGGGGCGCGGTGTCCATCGGGGCCTCCGACCCGGTGCGTGACGCGGTGCAGACCGGTGTGTGGGGCTTCGGGCGGGGCGCCGCGCTGGAGTACCCACTGCGCTGGGGCGGCCTGATCGACCTGCCGGAGCAGCTCGACGCCCGTACCGTCGAGCGGGTCGCGAGCGCGCTGACGGTGTTCGGCGACGAGGACCAGATCGCGGTCCGGGCGTCGGGCACGTTCGTCCGTCGGTTGTTCAGGGCGGCATCCGCCGCCGCCCGCGCCGACCGCCCGTCCGGCGAACGCTGGGCGCCCTCCGGTACCGCGCTGGTCACCGGCGGTACGGGCGCGCTCGGCGGGCACATCGCCCGCTGGCTCGCGCGCTCCGGTGCCGGGCACCTGGTGCTGGCCGGCCGCCGTGGAGCCGCCTCGCCGGGGGCGGACGAACTGCGCGCCGAACTGGAGCAGTTCGGCGCGAAGGTCACCTTCGCCGCCTGCGACATGGCCGACCGGAACGCGGTCGCCGCGCTGCTGGAGTCACTGCCGGACCTGCGCACAGTTGTGCACGCGGCCGGTGTCCCGCAGTCGGCGATGCTGGAGGCGATGACCCTCGCCGAAGCCGGCGAGGTGTATGCGGCGAAGGCCGCCGGTGCGATCCACCTGGACGAGCTGCTGCGCGACCGCGACCTGGACGCCTTTGTGCTGTTCTCGTCGATCTCCGCGGTGTGGGGCAGCGGTGGGCAGGCGGCGTACGCGGCGGCGAACGCCGTGCTCGAAGGCATCGTGCAGGAACGCCGGGCCCGTGGCCTGGCCGGTACGTCGGTGGCATGGGGCCCCTGGGGCGGCGGTGGCATGGTGACCGCCGAGGACGGCACCGAGGAGTTCCTCGCCCGGCGCGGCCTGAGGCTGCTGGCACCGAAGCCCGCGATCGCCGCGCTGCAAGGCGCTTTGGACCTCGGTGAGACCGCACTCACCGTCGCCGACATGGACTGGGCCCGCTTCGCACCCGGCTTCACCGGCTCGCGGCACAGCCCGCTGCTCTCCGAACTGCCCGAGCTGGCAAGCCTGGACGAGCCCGCCGACCCGGCGGCGACAGCCGCCGCAGGCGATTCGCTGCGGGCCAGGACGGCTGCGCTGACGCCCGCCGACCGGACCGGCGTACTGCTCGAACTGGTACGGGGTGAGGCGGCGCTCGCCCTCGGGCACACCGGCGCCGAAGCCGTGGCTCCCGAACGCGCCTTCAGGGACCTCGGGTTCGACTCCCTGACCGCCATCGAGCTGCGGAACCGGCTGACCGCGTCGACGGGCCTGAGACTGCCTGCGACGCTGCTGTTCGACTTCCCGACGGCCGAGGAGCTGGCCGCCCATCTCACCGCCGAACTGGGCGACGCCGTGGAGCAGTCGGTGGAGCGGGCGGTCGAACTCCCGCCCACGGACGAGCCGATCGCGATCGTCTCCATGAGCTGCCGCTTCCCCGGCGGGGTCCGGAGCCCCGAGGAGCTGTGGGAGCTGGTGCTCGGCGGCGGCGACGCCATCGGCGCGTTCCCGGCGGACCGGGGATGGGACACCGAGGCGCTGTACGACCCGGACCCGGACCGGCCCGGCACCTCGTACGTACGCCAGGGCGGATTCCTCACCGGTGTCGCCGACTTCGACCCGCGGTTCTTCGGGATCTCGCCGCGCGAGGCGCTGTCCATGGACCCCCAGCAGCGCCTGCTGCTGGAGACCTCCTGGGAGGCGTTGGAGCGGGCGGGGATGGATCCGGGGGCGGTCCGTGGCGAGCGCGTCGGTGTGTTCGTCGGAACCAACGGTCAGGACTACATCGGGACACTCGCCGCCGCCGACGCCCTGGACGAGGGGTACGCGGGTACGGGCAACACCGCCGCCGTGATGTCAGGGCGGATCTCGTACACCCTGGGCCTCAACGGCCCCGCGGTGACCGTCGACACCGCCTGCTCGTCCTCGCTGGTCGCCCTGCACTGGGCCGCCCAGGCGCTGCGGCAGCGGGAGTGTGAACTCGCGCTGGCGGGTGGTGTGACGGTGATGACCACCCCAGGGTCGTTCGTCGCGTTCAGCCGCCAGCGCGGGCTGGCCGAGGACGGCCGGTGCAAGGCGTTCTCCGACGACGCCGACGGCACCAACTGGGGTGAGGGCGCCGGGATGCTGGTGCTGGAGCGGCTGTCCGACGCGCGGCGCAACGGTCATGAGGTGCTCGCGCTGATACGCGCCGCCGGCATCAACCAGGACGGCGCGTCGAACGGCCTGACCGCGCCCAACGGACCCTCGCAGCAACGGCTCATCCAGGACACCCTGGCCACGGCCCGCCTCACGCCCGCCGACGTCGACCTGGTCGAGGGGCACGGTACGGGTACGTCGCTGGGTGACCCGATCGAGGCGCAGGCCCTGCTCGCGACGTACGGCCAGGGGCGGGACGCGGAGCGGCCGTTGTGGCTCGGTTCCGTCAAGTCGAACATCGGGCACACCCAGGCGGCCGCCGGAGTCGCAGGGGTCATCAAGACCGTGCTCGCGATGCGGCACGGCGTCATGCCGGGGACCATGCACGCGGCCACCCCCTCCACCCATGTCGACTGGAGCGCGGGGGAGGTCCGGCTGCTGACCGAGGCCAGGGTCTGGGAGTCCGACGACAGGCCGCGCCGGGCAGGAGTGTCGGCGTTCGGCATCAGCGGCACCAACGCGCATGTGATCCTGGAGGAGGCCCCGGCGGCCGAGCAGGCCGAGCCTGCCGAACTCACCGCGGCCGAGCCGCCGTTGACCGGCCCGGTCGCCTGGCTGCTGTCCGGCCGCGGCGAGGACGCGCTGGCCGCGCAGGCGGCGGAACTGGCCCGCCATGTCGAGGCCGACGCCGGACTGCGCGTGGCCGATGTGGCGTACTCGCTCGCGACCACCCGGACCCACTTCGCCCAGCGGGCCGCCGTGATCGGCGCTGACCGGGACGAGTTGCTGCGCGGCCTCGCCGCGCTCGCGGCCCGTACGGAGGACCCGGCGGTGCTGCGCGGCACCCCGAGGCCCGGCCGTACCGCGTTCCTCTTCACCGGCCAGGGCGCCCAGCGCTCCGGCATGGGCAGGGAACTGTACGAGGCGCACCCGGTGTTCGCCGCCGCCTTCGACGAGGTCTGCGCCCACTTCGACCTCGAACTCGACCGCCCGCTGAAGGAACTGGTCTTCGAGGGCGGTGAACTCCTCGACGCGACCGGGTACACCCAGCCCGCGCTGTTCGCCTACGAAGTGGCTCTGCTGCGCCTCGCCGAGTCGGTCGGCCTGCACGCGGACCAGCTCATGGGCCACTCCATCGGCGAACTCGTCGCGGCCTACGCGGCGGGAGTGTTCTCCCTCGCCGACGCCTGCCGGCTGGTCGCCGCACGCGGCCGGCTGATGCAGGCGCTTCCTGCCGGTGGTGCGATGGTGTCGCTGCTCGCCGAGGAGGCCGAGGTGCTGCCGCACCTCACCGCCGGTGTCGGCATCGCCGCCGTCAACGGCCCACGCTCAGTGGTGATTTCGGGCCCGGAGGAGGACGTCGTACGGATCGGGGAGCACTTCGCCGAACGGGGGCACCGCACCCGGCGGCTCGCCGTGAGCCACGCCTTCCACTCACCGCTGATGGACGCGATGCTCGACGACTTCGCGCGGGTGGCCCGTACGGTCGACTACCTCGCGCCGCACACCCCGGTCGTCTCCAACCTGACCGGAGAGCCCGCCACCGCCGAGGAGTTGTGCGACCCGGACCACTGGGTACGGCACGTCAGCGCGGCGGTCCGCTTCCACGACGGGGTCCGGGAACTGGAACGCCTCGGGGTCCGCACCTTCGTCGAGATCGGGCCCGACGCGGTGCTCACAGCGATGGTGCGGGACAGCCTGGACGAGCCGGACGCCGTCCTCGTACCCCTGGCGCGCAAGGACCGGCCGGAGGCCGCCGCACTCGTCGGCGCCACGGCGCGACTCCAGGTGACCGGCACGGCGGTGGACTGGGACGCGCTGTACGCGCCGCTCGGCGCCCGCCGCACGGCCCTGCCCACGTACGCCTTCCAGCGGCAGCGCTACTGGCCGGTGCCCACCGCCGGACACCACGGCGCCACCGGAGTCGGTGGACACCCGCTGGCCGGTGCCCCGACCACGCTCGCCGACTCGGGAACGGTGCTGTTCAGCAACAGGCTCTCGCTGCGCACCCACCCCTGGCTCGGGGACCACGCCCTGGCCGGTTCGGTGGTGCTGCCCGGCACCGGGTTCCTGGAGATGGCCGTCGCAGCCGCCGACGAGACGGGCTGCGGGCGGATCGAGGAGCTGATTATCGGCGCACCGCTGGTCCTGCCCGAACAGGGCTCGGTCGACGTGCAGTTGAGGGTCGACCCGGCCGACGAGTCGGGGGCCAGGGCGTTCGCCGTGCACTCCCGCCCGGCGAAGCGGGGCGGCGCCGACGCCTGGACACACCACGCCGACGGTGTGCTCGCGCCCGGCACCCCGGACACAGCGGCACCGCACGCGGCATCCGTAACCCGGACGGCATCCGGTGCCTGGCCGCCGGCCGGCGCCGAGCCACTGGAGATCGGCACGTTCTACCAGGACCTGGCCGAGGCGGGCTTCCGCTACGGCCCGGTGTTCCAGGGGCTGCGGGCTGTCTGGCGCGGCGACGACGCCGTGTTCGCCGAAGTCGCACTGGACGAAGGCACCGACCACGGCGGTACGTTCGGCCTGCACCCGGCGCTGCTCGACGCCGCCCTGCACACCGTCGCCTTCGCCGGACTCGGCGACAGCGGCCGGGTCCCCTTCTCGTGGTCCGGGACCACACTGCACGCGGACGGTGCGACAGCGCTCCGCGTCGTCCTGCGTACGGTCGGCCCCGACACGGTGTCGCTGTCCCTCAGCGACCCGGCCGGGGCGCCGGTCGCCACCGTGGAGGCGCTGACCCTGCGCGAAGTGGGCGCCCCCGACAGCCGAGCGGCGGCGATCCCGGACGGACTGCTGACCCTCGACTGGACCGCCGTGGCCTCGCCCCCGGCCGTCGCCCCCGACACCGTCCACTGGGCGCTGATCGGCGAAGACCCCCTGAATGTCGGCGGCGCGCTCGCCCCGGCGGGCGTCCACCTGGAGGTGTACGAGGACCTGCCGGCCCTGTACGCCGCGACGGCCGCCGGAACGCGCTTCCCGGAAGCGGTCCTGACGCAGTTCACAGCGGCCGGCGACCAGCAGGCGACAGGCGCGACGGACACGGGCGCGGCGTCCACAGGCGCGACGGCCGCCGCCGCGCACACCCTCACCCGCCAGGCTCTCGACCAGGTGCAGACCTGGCTCGGCCACGACGACACGGCCGGATCGCGGCTGGTGTTCCTGACCCGGCTGGCGGCGGGCGACGACGTACGGGACCCGGCGGCGGCGGCCGTCAGAGGACTGGTGCGCTCCGCCGTCTCCGAGCACCCCGGCCGGTTCGCGCTGCTCGACCTCGACACGACGGACGAGTCGGCCGCCGCACTGCCGGCGGCACTGCCCGCCGTACTCGCACACGGCGGCACCGAAGCGCTGCTGCGCGGCGGTACGGTGCTCGCGCCGCGCCTGGCGCCCGTCGGGCCGAACGACGAACTGGCCGCGCCCGCCGGGCAGTCGGCCTGGCGGCTGGCCGCAGGGGACCGCGACACCATCGAGGACCTCACCCTGCTGCCCGCCCCCGAAGCGGCGCGGGAACTCGGCGCGGGCCAGGTACGGATCGCCGTCCGCGCGGCCGGTGTCAACTTCCGTGACGTGCTGACCTCGCTCGGCATGTACCCGGGCCCGGCGGCCCCGCTGGGCCAGGAGGGCGCCGGTGTGATCACCGAAGTCGGCCCGGACGTCAGCGGGTTCGCCGTCGGCGACCGGGTGATGGGCATGTTCCCCGGCGCGTTCGGACCACTCGCCGTCGCCGACCACCGGATGGTCGTACCGCTCCCCGAAGGCTGGACCTTCGCGCAGGCGGCCGCCGTACCGCTGGTGTTCCTCACCGCGTACTACGCCCTGGTCGACCTCGGCGGAGTGCGGCGCGGGGACCGGGTGCTGGTGCACGCGGCGGCCGGCGGGGTCGGCATGGCCGCCGTACAGCTCGCCCATCACCTCGGTGCCGAGGTGTACGCCACGGCGAGCCCGCAGAAGTGGTCCGCCGTAAGGGAGTTGGGCGTGGCGGGGGAACGGATCGCCTCGTCCCGCACCCTCGACTTCGAGGGGCAGTTCCGCACCGCGACGGGCGGGTCGGGCGTGGACGTCGTACTCAACTCCCTCGCCGGCGACTTCGTGGACGCCTCGCTGCGGCTCACCGCACCCGGCGCCCGCTTCCTGGAGATGGGCAAGACCGATATCCGGGACGCGGCACACATCGCCGCCGACCACGGCGGGATCGGCTACCGCGCCTTCGACCTCTTCGAGGCGGGCCCCGACCGCATCGGCGAGATGCTGGGCGAACTGCTCACGCTCTTCGCCACCGGGGCGCTGCGTCCGCTCCCGCTCACCGCGTGGAGCGTCCACCGGGCCCGTAAGGCCTTCCGGCACATCAGCCAGGCCCGCCACATCGGCAAGGTCGTCCTGACCGTGCCCGCCCCCTGGCGCGGCGAGCACACCGTACTGGTCACCGGCGCCTCCGGCGGCCTCGGCAGCGGTCTCGTCCGCCACCTCGTCGCCGAACGCGGCGTCCGCCGCCTGCTGTTGGCGAGCCGCAGCGGCGAAGCGGCGCCGGGCGCGGCCGAACTCCGCGACGAACTGATCGCGTCGGGCGCCGAGGTGACGTTCGCCGCCTGTGATGTCTCCGACCGCGACCAGACAGCCGCGCTGCTGGCCGCCGTACCCGCCGACCGCCCGCTGACGGCGGTGGTGCATGTGGCCGGCGCGCTCGACGACTCCACCGTCGGCGCGCTGACCGGGGACCGGCTGTCCGCGGTGCTGCGGCCCAAGGCCGACGCCATCACCCACCTGCACGAGCTGACACGCGGCGCCGACCTCGCCTGCTTCGCCGTCTACTCCTCCGTTTCCGGGCTGCTGGGCGGCGCGGGACAGGCCAACTACGCTGCTGCGAACGCCTACTTGGACGCCTTCGCGACCCACCGCGCCGCCCAGGGGCTGCCCGCGGTCTCACTCGCCTGGGGCCCCTGGGCACCGGCCGGCGGTATGACCGCCCGGCTCGACGAGGCCGACCTCCGCCGCATGTCACGCGGCGGCCTGGTGCCGCTCTCGATGTCCCAGGGTCTCGCCCTGTTCGACGCGGCCACCGGCCGGGGCGCACCCGTCGCCGTACCCCTCCTCGTCGAACAGGACGCGCTGCGGCAGGCGGGGGACGCTGCGCCGCCGCTGCTGCGCGGTCT
>NZ_JTHL01000001.1:6803763-6821999 GCF_000818195.1 Streptomyces sp. 150FB
CGGCGGCGCGGGCACCGGCGCCGGGCGCGACGCCGCGCCCGTCTCCGTACGGGACCGGCTCACCGGCCGGTCGGCCGACGAGCAGCGGCACGTGCTGCTGGAACTCGTCCGCGCCCAGATCGCCCTGGTCCTCGGCTTCGCCACGGCGGACGGCATCGAGCCGGAAGGGAGCCTCGTGGACGCGGGCTTCGACTCGCTCACCGCCGTCGAACTGCGCAACAGGCTCGGCGCCGCGACCGGGCTGCGGCTCCCGCCCACCCTGGTCTTCGACCGCCCGACCCCCACGGCGCTAGCGGCCCACCTCGGCGAGGAGTTGGCCGTGGCACCCGGCGGCGCCGACGAACAGGCCGCATCCGGCGGAGCCGGTCGACACGAGCGGACCGGACCCGCCGACGAGGGCCTGTCCGTCCTCTTCCGCGAGGCCTGCAAGGCGGGCAAGGTCGACCAGGGATACGAACTCCTGCGCAGCGCCGCCGCGTTGCGGCCGACGTTCGCCTCGCCGGAGGACTTCGGGGAAGGGCTGCGGGCGGTCCGGCTCGCCTCAGGACCAGGCTCCCCCTCGCTTATCTGCTTCAGCTCCTTCGCCGCCCTCGCCGGAGTGCACGGATACGCGCGGCTCGCCGCCGACTTCCGGGGTGTGTCCGACGTATGGGCGCTGTCCGTCCCCGGATTCCTCGCCGGTGAACGGCTCCCCGAGACCTGGGAGACGCTCGTCGAGGTACAGGTCCAGGCCGTGCTGGAGCGGATCGGTGACGGGCCGCTCGTGCTGGCGGGATCCTCCGGCGGCGGGCTCCTCGCGCACGCCGCCGCCGCCCGGCTGGAAGAGTTGGGCGCACCCCCGGCCGGAGTCGTCCTGATGGACACCTTCCCGGCGACGGAGGACTCGCCGCTGCTGAAGTTCCAGGCGGAGCTGGTCAGCGGGATGTTCGACCGCGAGCACTTCGCCTCGCTGGACTCCGCCCGGCTGACCGCGATGAGCTGGTACTTCGACCGGTTCGCCGGATGGACGCCGAAGCCGCTGTCCGTCCCCACCCTGCTGCTGCGCGCTTCGGAACCGATCATCGCGGCGGGTCCCGACGGGCCGTACCAGCCGCACGAGTGGCAGACCCCGTGGGACACCGCGCACACCGTCGTCGATGTGCCGGGCAACCACTTCACGATGATGGAGGCCTGGGCCGGTACGACCGCGCGGGCCGTCCAGGAATGGATCGAGAAGCATGTCTGAGACCACCAGGGCCACGGCCCCGTCCGTCGGCGACGCCTGGATCCGCCGCTACCACCCACGCCCGGACGCGCAGGTACGGCTGGTCTGCTTCCCGCACGCGGGCAGCTCGGCCCCGTTCTACTTCTCGCTGTCCGCGCAGGCCGGGCCCGGTATAGACGTGCTGTCCGTGCAGTACCCGGGTCGGCAGGACCGCCGCCTGGAGCCGCTGATCGACGACGTCGGCACCCTGGCCGAACAGGTCGTCACGGCGCTCCGCCCGTGGCTGGACAGGCCGGTCGCCCTGTTCGGGCACAGTCTCGGCGCGACCGTGGCGTTCGAGGCGGCCCGCCGCCTCGAAGCCGCCGGACAGCACCCGCTGCGGCTGTTCGCCTCCGGGCGCCGGGCGCCGTCCCGGCGGCGCGACGAGCACGTCCACCAGCGCGACGACGCGGGGCTGATGGCCGAGATGCGGCGACTCAGCGGCACCGACCAACGGATCTTCGGCGAGGAGGAGTTGATGCGGATGATCCTGCCGGTGATCCGCAACGACTACCGGGCCGCCGAGACGTACGTGTACCGCGACGCGACCCCGCTGCACTGCCCCGTCGATGTCCTCACAGGCGACAGCGACCCGAAAGTGACGCCGGCGGAGGCGGAGGCCTGGCGGGTCCACACCACGGGCCCGGCCAGCACCCATGTCTACACCGGCGGCCACTTCTTCCTGGCCGACCACCAGGGCGAGGTGCTCGACCTCGTACGCCGGACACTCGCCGTCGCGCCGGACAGGGCCTAGGCGAACCGGTGCCTGAACGGCACGGAGGGGCCCACCCACCGGACCCCGCTCACTCATCCGGCCTGATCCGAACGACAGGCCCCAGATCCCAGGAGCCACGTTGCGCGTACTGTTCGCGACCCTTCCCGAGAAGACCCACCTCTACACCCTCGCCCCGCTCGCCTGGGCGCTGCGGTCGGCCGGTCATGAGGTACGGGTGGCCAGCTCGCCCGGCTTCTGCGCCACCGTCGCCGCCAACGGCATGACGGCCGTCGGCGTCGGCGACGACGGCAACATGAGCTCGGCCATGGCCGAGCACCGCGAGTCCCAGGAGATCGAGGAGGCCGACTGGAGCGAACTCGACCCGGCCAAGGTCACCTGGGAGGGCGAGCTGTCCCGGATGCAGATCGGTGTCATGGGGATCGCCTGGTACAACGAGCCGATGATCGACGACCTGGTGGCCTTCGCCCGGTTCTGGCGGCCCGACCTGGTGATCTGGGACCCGCTCACCTACGCGGGCCCGCTCGCTGCCCGCGCTGTCGGCGCGGCCCACGCCCGCTCCATGTGCTTCGCCGACGTGTACGGCGCCAAGCGGCGGCTGTTCACCAAGCTGCTCGCCGAGGCGGCGCCCGAGGAGAGCGAGGACCCGATGGCCGACTGGCTCGGCGGGCGGGCGGCCGGATTCGGCGGCGAGTTCAGCGAGGACCTGATCACCGGCCAACTCACCATCGACCCGCTCCCGTTGAGCCTCGGAGCGCCGATCGAGACGCCCCGGCAGCCGGTCCGCTTCATCCCCTTCAACGGGCCGGCGGTCCTGCCCGACTGGCTCCAGCAGCCGCAGGAGCGGCGCCGGGTCTGCGTCAGCCTCGGCACCGCCAACACCGAGCGCTACGGCGGTGATTACGTCTCCAAGGCCGCCGTGCTGGAATCCCTCGCCGATCTCGACGCCGAGGTGATCGCCGCCCTGCTGCCCGCGCAGATCGAGGAGCTGAAGGGCGCGGTGCCCGCCAACACCCGGCTGGTGAGCGGCGTACCGCTGCACACACTGCTGCCCACCTGCTCGGCGGTGATCCACCACGGCGGGTTCGGCAGCGCCACCGGTGCCATGGCGGCCGGAGTGCCCCAACTCTGCGTCACCACCCCGTCGTCGGACCAGATCTACCGGGCCCGCGCGGTGGAGAGCGCGGGCGCCGGGCTACTGCTCGTCCACCACGAGGCCGGGACCGAGCGGATACGGACAGCGGTACGCCGACTGCTCGACGAGCCCGGCTTCGCGGCCGGCGCCGCCCGGGTCAGGGACGAGGCAATGGCCCATCCCACGCCCCGCGACATCGTGCCGGAGCTGGAACGGCTCGCCGTCGAGGGCGCCCGCGCCCCCTGGGCGACGGTATGAGCGCCCACGCCGCGTCCACTGTCAACGCCGCCACCGTCCCCGCCGCCACCGTCACCGCCGCGCCCACCGTCAACGAACCGACAGAAGGGAGGAGGCGGGCATGAGTCTGGCCTTCATCTTCGGCACCAACCTGCTGAACTACGACCCGCGGGGCGCCGCCGCCTTCCATGAGGCCCAGCCCGCGATGCGGCGGGTGTACGAGCAGATCTCCGGCTGGACCGGGCTCGACACCGACACCCTGCTGCGCCGCGGCCCGGAAGCGGATCTCGACGACGAGACGCGGTCCCGGCAGGGGGCCATCGCGCTGTCCGCCGCCATGATCGGCATCCATGACGTGCTGGCCCGCGAGGGCGTCCACCCGTCCGTGGTGGGCGGACTCAGCCTCGGCGCCCAGGTCGCCGGCAGCCTCGCGGGGGCGCTCTCGCGCCGCCAGTTGTTCGAGCTGCTGCTCACCATGGAGCACGTCGGCCCCCGGGAGCCCGACGCCCGCCCCGAAGGCGTCGCCGTCGGCCTCATCGGTACGGACGACGACCCCGCGCGGTACTGCGAACCCGCACGCGAGGGCATCCACCTCGGCGTCGACCTGGGCGACCACACCAGCGGGACCTTCCGTACGCTGCTCCTCTCCGGCTACCGGGACGCCCTGGAGAAGCTGTCCGCCGAGTTCGTCGGCGGCTCGGTGCAGGTGCAGGAGGCCAACACCATCGCCGTACACAGCCCGCTGCGCCGGGCCGCGGCCGACTCCGCGGTGAAACTGGTGGCGGCGGCCGAGATCAACGACCCGCTGCTGCCGCTGTGTTCGTCCCTGGAGCAGCGCACACTCACCACCGCCGACGAGGTACGGGAGATGTTCGGCCGCAACGCGGTGGAGACCATCCGTGTCCACACCATGACCGCCGAGATGCAGCGACACGGGGTGCGTCTCGGTGTGGTGCTCGGTCCCTCGCTGCCCAGGGGCCTGGTCCAGTTCCCGTTCCCCGTCGTGCACGTGGAGTCGCCCGCCGACATGACCGAACTGACGTCGGCCATCTTCGAGTTCGGCGTCGTCCTGCCGCCGAGGCGGGTCTTCTGACACCCAGGCCCTGTCCGGCACCCGCCACCCGGCCCCCGGGGCACCCGGCACCCGAGTCACCCGACACCCGACAACCACGAAAGGAACCGCTGTGAAGCACGTGGCGATCATCGCCTTCCCGGACTTCGGTCATGTCAACCCGGCCCTGCACCTCGGCCGCCAACTCGCCGAGCGCGGAGTCCGGGTGACGTACATCCTGGACGAGGTCAACCGGCCGGCGGTCGAAGCGGCGGGCGGGGCCCTGATCGGCTACCCGGGGAACCGGCTGCGGCTCGGCGGCGAATCCTCCGTCGGCGCCGGGCGGATGTTCGAGGTCATGCTCGGCTTCCAGACCCACACCGTCGAGGTGATCCTGCCCCAGGTCCGCGCCGCTCTCGACCAGGACGTCCCCGACCTGCTGATCTACGACTACGAGAGCTTCGTCGCCGGGCGTACGCTCGCCCGCGCCTGGGACTGCCCGACCGTCCTGTTCGCCCCGGCCATCGCCTCGAACGAGCACTATTCGGTGCACGCTGAGGCCTTCGCCGACGACATGACGGAGATGAAGCAGGGCGTCGAGGAGCTGTTCGCCCTGCTGTCCCGCGTCGAGCCCGACGAGGAGGCGGCGTGGAGCCTGATGACACCGCTCTACGACGAGCCCACGGTGGTCTTCCTGCCCAGGGAGTACCAGCCGGAGGGCGACACCTTCGACGACCGGTTCACGTTCGTGGGCCACTGCGTCCCGGACACCCCGCCCGACAGCGACTGGCGGCCCCCGGAGACCGGTGCCCGGGTGGCGCTGATCTCGCTGGGCACCGAGTCCAACGAGCGGGCCGGCTTCTTCCGTACCTGCGCCGAGGCGTTCGACGACGGCGGCTGGCACGCGGTCATGACACTCGGCCGGGGCAACACCGCGCACGACATCCCCGTCGCCCCGAACCTGGAGTCGCACGAGTGGCTCCCGCACGCCGCCGTGCTCCCGCACGCCTCGGCGCTCGTCTGCCACGGCGGCATCGGCAGCATCATGGAGGCGCTGTACTTCGGGTGCCCGGTGGTGATCGTCCCGCACACGCCCGAGCACATCGTCAACGGGCGCCGGCTGGTCGAACTCGGCCTCGGTGTTGTGTACAACACGGACGAGATGGTCCCGGGCACACTGCGCCAGGTCGTCGACGACCTGGCGTCGGACCCCGTCGTACAGGACCGGCTCGACCACATGAGCGCGGCGATACGGGGCGCGGGCGGCGCGGCGCGGGCCGCGGACATGGTGGAGAAGATCCTCGCCGGCTGACAAGGCCCGCCGGAGTACGCGGGAGGGGCGGTGCGCCGAGCGCACCGCCCCTCCTTCTCGCCCCCAGGCCCCCGTCAGACCGGATCCGGGGCCGCCGGCTCCAGATACAGATCCAGCAGCCCGTCCAGATAGCCCGGCCCGGTACGCGCCCCCACCCCGAACTCCGGTACGAGAGAACGCACATGGTCGAGCGACGCCTCCGTCCTGGAGTACCGGTCCGGCAGATACGTCCGCTCCACCTCGACGCCCAGCCGCCGGGCCACCCCGTCCACGATCCGCTCCACCGGCTGCGGCAGACCCGACGCCACATTCACCACGGTGTCACCGACCCCGGCATCAAGCAGCCCGCCGACGGCCCCCACCAGCTCGCGTGCGTCGAGCAGATCCCGGTGCGCACCCTGGTGGATGGTGACAGCGCCGTCCTTGACCTGCCGCACGATCGACGGCAGGAACTGGTGCTCACGCTGGTACGGGCCGACCACATGGCTCAGCCGCAGGATCAGATGCTCCACACCTGCCGTCCTGACACACGACTCCAACGCCAGCTTGTGCCGCCCGTACACCGAGGGCGGACACAGCGGGCCGCTCTCGGCCGCAGGACGCTCGGTGTTGCCGTACATCGCGTACGAGGCGGTGGAGAAGAACAACAGCTTGCGCTTCTCGTCGCGGCACAGCCGCAGCGCGTCGTAGACCGTGTTCGCCTCGCGGTCGAACTCGGTGGGGTCGGTGACCCAGGTGCTCGACACGCCCGCCGCGAGGCACACCACCTCGGGGTGGGCGTCGGGATACGCGTCCGCGAGATTGCTCGCCAGGAAACCCCGGCCGATGATGTGCATGTGTACCTCTCGACGGAATCGGTCGCGCAGTCGGTCGGAGGCCGTGTCAGCCGACGGGCGTGATGTCCAGCCGCGTACGGTCCTCCGCACCGATCCCGCCGCCGGCCATCGCGGTCGAGGCCAGGTGCGAGACGACCCGCTCGTCGACCGGATCGTTGGCCGGGTCGGTGTGCACCACAAGGTGCTCGTACGTGGTCGCGCGCTGCGCCGGTACCCGCCCGGCGGCCCGGATGAGCTGGATCAGCTCCAGCAGGTTGGAGCGGTGCTTGGCACCCGCGGACGAGACGACGTTCTCCTCCAGCATCACCGAGCCGAGGTCGTCCGCGCCGTAGTGCAGGGTGAGTTGGCCGATCTCCTTGCCCGTGGTGAGCCAGGAGCCCTGGATATGGGCGACGTTGTCGAGGAACAGCCGGGAGATGGCGATCAGCCGCAGGTACTCCAGGTCGGTCGTCTGTGTCTGGCCCTTGAGGTGGTTGTTCTCGGGCTGGTACGTGTACGGGATGAAGGCGCGGAAGCCGCCCGTCCTGTCCTGGACGTCGCGGATCATGCGCAGGTGCTCGACGCGCTCGGCGTTCGTCTCGCCCGTACCCATCAGCATGGTGCAGGTCGACTCGACGCCCAACCCGTGGGCGGTCTCCATGATGTCGAGCCAGCGCTCGCCGGACTCCTTGAGCGGTGCGATGGCCTTACGGGGCCGCGCGGGCAGCAACTCCGCGCCCGCGCCCGCGAAGGAGTCGAGTCCTGCCGCGTGGATCCGCTTGATCGCCTCCTCGGCGGAGACCCCGGAGATCTTCGCCATGTGCTCGACCTCAGAGGCTCCGAGGGAGTGGATGACGAGCTGCGGGAACGCCTTCTTGATGGCGGAGAAGTGCTCCTCGTAGTACTCCACGCCGTAGTCGGGGTGGTGTCCGCCCTGGAACATGATCTGCGTGCCGCCGAGTTCGATCGTCTCGGCGCAGCGCCGCAGGATCTCGTCGAGGTCGCGGCTCCAGCCCTTGTCCGTGTCTTTCGGGGCCGCGTAGAAGGCGCAGAACTTGCACGCCGTCACGCACACGTTGGTGTAGTTGATGTTGCGCTCGATGATGTACGTCGCGATGTGCTCCGTACCCGCGTACCGCCTGCGCCGCACCGTGTCGGCGGCGGCGCCCAGCGCGTGCAGGGGTGCGCGCCGGTACAGCTCAAGGGCTTCCTCGGGGCTGATCCGGCCGCCGGCGGCCGCGCGGTCCAGCACCTCGGTGAGGTCGGTCGTGGTCAGGTCGGACATGATCAGAGCCTTTCGGCGGAGGAGGAGGACGTCTCCAGGAGGTCGACCCGGACGTCCGGCGGGAATCCGCTGTCGGCACCGCCGACCCGGCGGGCGAACTCGGCGATGCCGGCGAGCTGGCGCTCACCGAGGCTGAAGTCGAGTGCGGTGGTGTAGTAGCGGCGCAGCGCCACGGCGTCGAACGGCTCCCAGTGCGCGGCCCGTTCACAGACCGTGTCCACCTCGGCGAGCGACAGGTCGCGCGAGGTCAGGAACGCCTGGTGCACGGCGCGTACGGTCTCCGGCTCACGCTCCACGAACTCGCGCCGGGCGGCGAACACCGCGAACACGAAAGGCAGCCCGGTCCAGTCGCGCCACATCTGCCCGAGGTCGTGCACCTGGAGGTTCATGTCGCGGGCCTGGGTGAGCGTGGCGCGCAGCGCCGGGTCGCCGATGACCACGGCGGCCGACGCCTTCTCCATCATCGCCGGCAGATCCGGCGCGCTGGTGAAGTAGGCGGGCCGGACCCCGTGCACCTGTTCCAGGAGCAGATCGGCGAGGCGCACCGACGTACGGCTGGTCGAACCGAGCGCCACCGGCGCCCCGTCCAGCTCGCCCAGCGGCACCTTGCTGACGATCACGCAGGACATCACGGGGCCGTCGCTGCCGACCGCGATGTCCGGCAGTGCGATCAGGTCGTCGGAGTGCCGCAGGAACTCCACGAGGCTGATCGGGGCGATGTCGAGCGCCCCGGCGGCCAGGGCGTCGTTGAGCTTGTCCGGGGTCTCCCGGCGCAGGTCGAAGTCGAGCAGGGTGCCGGTCCTCGCCAAACCCCAGAACAGCGGAAGGCAGTTGAGGAAGTCGATGTGACCGACCTTCGGCCGGATCGCCGGCCCCGGACCGTACGGGTGGGTGAAGGACTCGGACGGCACCGCGAGGGTGCCGGACTGTTCGGGCATGGCGATACTCCGAGGGGATCGGTGGTGATCGGTCGTGATCGGGGGTGCTCAGTGGCGGCGGTCGGCGCACGCGCGGACCGGAGGGTGGTGCGGTCGTTCGGCCCGGCCGGTCCGGCTATTCGGCGTCGGGACCGAAGACTTCGGTGCCGTCCGTGGCCCGCTTCACATGGATGCAGTCGCCGGGGCACTCCTTCACGGAATCGATCACGTCCAGCAGCGCCACGGACGGCACCGGGGCCGTGGACCCCGGTCCGTGGCGCAACTCCCCGTCGGCGTCCTTGACATAAGCCAGGCCGTCGATGTCCAGCTCGAAGACGTCCGGCGCGTACTGTGCGCAGATACCGTCCCCCGTGCACAGATCCTGGTCGATCCAGACTTCCATCCGGTCGTCCTGGTTCGCCGCAGTGGTCACTGCTGTCACCTGCCCTTGTCTGCCCGTGTCGTGTTGCGGTGGGTGATCGTCCTACGGTGTGGCCGCGACCGTCAGACCCGCATCGGCTGCGGGGCCTCACGCCGGCTCGGGTCGGGCCCGTCGAACTCCCCGACCACCTCGTAACGGGTGTTGCGCTCCTTCGGCCGGAAACCGGCGTCCCTGATGAGGTCGAGCAGGTTCTCCCGGGTCAGCTTGTCCGGGGTGCCGTAGTTGTCGGCGTCATGCGTGATCTTGTACTCGACGACCGAACCGTCCATGTCGTCGGCGCCGTGGTTCAGGGCGAGTTGGGCGGTCGCCAGGCCGTGCATCACCCAGAACACCTTCACGTGCGGCACGTTGTCGAACAGCAGCCGCGAGACCGCGAACGTCTTCAGCGCGTCGGCGCCGGTGGCCATCGTGGTGCGGGCCATCAGCTTGTTGCGGACGATGCCGTCCTTCGAGTCGTGGAAGTCGTGCTGGTAGCGCAGCGGGATGAAAACCTGGAACCCGCCGGTCTCGTCCTGGAGTTCGCGCAGCCGCAGCACATGGTCGACCCGGTGCCTGGGCTCCTCGATGTGCCCGTACAGCATGGTGCACGGAGTCTTCAGACCCTTGGAGTGCGCCAGCCGGTGGATCCGGGACCAGTCCTCCCAGTGGGTGCGGTGGTCCACGATGTGCTGCCGGACCTCCCAGTCGAAGATCTCCGCGCCGCCGCCGGTCAGCGATTCGAGACCGGCGTCGATCAGCTCGTCCAGGATCTCCGAGGCCGGCAGACCGCTGATCTCCTCGAAGTGGTGGATCTCGGTCGCGGTGAACGCCTTGATCGCCACGTTCGACGGCAGCGCCTCCTTCAGCGCCTGGAGCGAACGCGGGTAGTAACGCCAAGGCAGCGTCGGATGCAGGCCGTTGACGATGTGCAGCTCGGTGAGGCTCTCGCCCTCCATCGCCTTCGCGAGCCGCACGGCCTCCTCGATACGCATCGTGTACGCGTCCTTCTCGCCCGGCTTGCGCTGGAACGAGCAGTACGCGCAGGACGCGGTGCACACATTCGTCATGTTGAGGTGCCGGTTGACGTTGAAGTACACGACGTCACCGTTCTTCTGGGTCCGCACATGGTGCGCCAGCCCGCCGAGCCAGGCCAGGTCGTCGCTCTCGTAGAGCGCGATCCCGTCCTCGCGGCTCAGCCGCTCACCCGCGTAGACCTTCTGCTCCAGCTCACGCTTGAGTCCAATATCCACCAACGACTCCTCATCGATTCGCGATTGACGCCGCCGGCTCAGTAGAGCCCTTCGGGTGCGGCCTGAGTGATCTGCAGCGGACGGACGTTGGCGACCCCGTCGGACGGCCACCGCGCTCCGGTGTCGAAGCGCTCCGCCTGGTCGCGCTCCAGGATGTTGGGAAGGAACAGGTCGTCGTGCAGCACCGTCAGCCGGACCTGGCCGGTCTCGCCGTACTCGACGATCCGCTCCTGGTCGTCGCGGTCGACGACGGCCATGGTGACCTGCGGGTAGTTCGGCAGGTACGGCAGCACGTCGCCGCCCCGCTCCGCGGGCAGTCCGGCCGCGCAGCCGAAGGTGTTGCCGTACGTGGAGCCGATCACCCCGTCGCCGAGCGCGCCCGCGATCTCCCTGTACATCTGGGGGGAGAGCTGGGTGCCGCCGAGCCCCACCCCGGACAGCCCGGCGACCAGTTCGGGGTGGCGGTTGATCAGCGCCTGCATGATGGCGGGGGTGGTCTCCAGGTAGTCGATCCGCCCGGTCTCCAGGATGTCCGTCATCTGCTCGATGGTGTGCTCGACGTAGGTGTTCATCATCGCGAGCTGGTTGTTGCGGATCAGCCGCTTGATCCACCGGGGGTCGAGATCCATCGTGTACACGGTCGAGCCGTACATCTCGGCGATCTGGTTGGCGCCGCGCCCCACGATGTGCGGGCCGCTCGGGCACGCGTACAGCCACGTACGGCCCTGCTCGAAGCCGGCCAGCTCCAGGCCGAACCGCCGCCACTGCGAGTGGTGTTCGGCCATCGCGCCGGTGTAGAAGACCCGGCAGGGCGCCCCCGTCGTACCGCCGGACTCCCAGATCCGGCCGGCCAGCGGACGCGGCACATCCGACGGCACCAGCTCGGACGGGGCGAGTTCGCGCAACTCAGCGAGCGAGAAGGGACCGAACCGGGTCAGCTCCTCGTACCGGGTGATCTCCAGCGGGTCGAAGTCCAGCTCGGCCCTGCGGGCCAGCCAGTACGGGCTGCCCGTCGCCGGGTCGAAGTGACGCCGGAGGACCCGCCGGGTCCAGGCGTCGATGTCCGTACCCAGCCAGCGTGTTGTGAGCGCCTCTTCGGAGTCGACGAGCAGCGTCATCGTGATGTCCCTCGGTTGTGGGCGGCGAATCCCCGTGGCCCCGCGCGGGGAGGTCTGAGGCGTCACCCGGATCCTCCGGTCAGGTGAACGGCGCCATGCAGACAGGTTCGTGGGGCTGTTCTGGGGAAAACACCACACTTGCCGCGCGGCCCTCCCCGGTCCCTCCCGGACAACCCCACCGGTCGCTCGTCCCGCCGTATGCTCCGGACGCAACGCAGCCGGGCAACGGCCCAACTCCCGCCCCACGCCAGGCTGCCCGACAGGGCCCTCGGCCTCCCGGCCTCGACCCACACCCCCCACCTCGGAGGTACAGCACCCATGAGTACGACCCTGAACCGCTTCCTGACCGTCGTCGGCGCCGTCGTCGGCACCGCCGTGGTGTGGCTGATAGCCCACCAGGCCGTGTCGGGCCCCCTGAAGGCGAAGCTCGGCTCCGGCGACGCCGAGCCGCAGGAAATCACCATCGCCCTCGTCATCGTCATCACCGCCGTGGTCGGCCTGGTCGCCTGGGGCCTCCTCGCCCTCCTCGAACGCTCGGCGAAGGGCCGTACCGCCTGGATCTGGATCGCGGTCGTGGTCTTCGTCCTCTCGCTGCTCGGCCCGCTCGGCAGCGCCGAGGGCACCGGCGCGAAGATCTCGCTGGCGCTGATGCACGTCGTGACGGCAGCCGTCCTCATCCCGGGCCTGACCCGCACCCGTACGGGACAGAACGCCTGAGCGGGACGCGGCGGGCGGAGGACGCCCGTACGCCGCCAACACACCCGAGCGGCCTGGGGGCTTGACCCCTTCCGGCCGCTCAGGTGCGTGTGTCCGTCCGCACGGGGCCCCGGCGGCGGGTCCTAGAGGTTCTCCTAGAGAGCTTTCGCCCACGGCCCGAAGCCCGGACGGGCGTGCTCATAATCGGCCCGTCGATCATGCGGAGGCGTCCGCCGGGGCCCGCGGTCAGCGGGGCAACAGGCGGGCCGGACGCAGCCGGTCTCTCACCCGAGGTGGTGCTGCACATGCAGCAGGAATCCGCTCCCGCCAGTGCCGGAGCCGCGACCGGGCAGGCGGTTGAACTGCGCCTGCGGCTGGCCGGGGTGTCCGAGGACGAGCAGCACCGGATCCTCCTCACCCTGGTACGCGCGCAGGTCGCCACAGCGACCGGCAAGCCCGGCCCGTTCCCCGAGAACCTGGCCTTCCGCCGGATCGGTGTCTACCAGGACCGTGGCACCCGGCTGCGCGACCTGCTCGCCGCCGCCACCGGCGTACGCGTCCCCGCGACGCTGCTGTTCGACTACCCGACCTGCGGGGCTGTGGTCCGCTTCCTGAGCGAGGCGCTGCTCGGCGACCCGAGCACCGTGACCGCGGTCGACGTGGCGGCGGGCGATCCGGCCGCCCCCGGGGACGACGACCCGATCGCCATCGTCGGCATGGGATGCCACTACGCGGGCGGTGTCCACTCGCCCGAGGACCTCTGGCGCCTGGTCATGAACGGCGAGGAGACCACCAGCGGTTACCCCACCGACCGTGGCTGGGACGTGGAGAACCTCTACGACCCCGACCCGGACAAGGTCGGCACCTGCTGCACTCGCTACGGCTCCTTCCTGCACGACGCCGCCGACTTCGACCCCGGCCTCTTCGGCATCAGCCCCCGCGAGGCGCTGGGCATGGACCCGCAGCAGCGACTGCTGCTCGAAGTCGCCTGGGAGGCGCTGGAGTCGGCCGGGATCGACCCGCTCAACGTCACCGGCCGGCCGGGCGGTGTGTTCGTCGGCGTCCCGTACACCCACTACGGACCCGCGCTGCACAAGCCCGCCAAGGACATGCACGGCTACCTGCTGACCGGCAGCCTCACCAGCGTCGCCTCCGGCCGGGTCAGCTATGTCTTCGGTCTTGAGGGCCCCGCCCTCACCGTCGACACGGCGTGCTCGTCGTCGCTGGTGGCGCTGCACCTCGCCGTGCAGGCGCTGCGGCGCGGCGAGTGCGCGTTCGCGCTGGCGGGCGGTGTGACCGTGATGTCCACCCCCGGTGTGCTCCAGGAGTTCAGCCGCAAGCGGGGCCTGTCGCCCGACGGCCGGTGCAAGGCGTTCTCGGACGACGCGGACGGCACCGGCTGGGGCGAGGGCGCCGGAATGCTGGTGCTGGAGCGGCTCAGCGACGCGGAGCGCGACGGCCATCGGGTGCTCGCCGTGGTGCGCGGCAGTGCGGTGAACCAGGACGGCGCGTCGAACGGGCTGACCGCGCCGAACGGCCCTTCTCAGCAGCGGGTGATCCGCGCCGCGCTGGCCGACGCGGGCCTGTCGGCGACGGATGTCGACGCGGTGGAGGCACACGGTACGGGTACGGCGCTCGGCGACCCGATCGAGGCGCAGGCGCTGCTCGCGACGTACGGGCAGCAGCGCGACGCGGAACGGCCGCTGCTGCTCGGGTCGTTGAAGTCCAACATCGGCCACACCCAGGCGGCCTCAGGCGTCGGCGGCGTGATCAAGATGGTGCTGGCGATGCGGCACGGTGTGCTGCCGAAGACACTGCATGTCAGTGAGCCGTCACGGCATGTGGACTGGTCGTCGGGCGCGGTGGAACTGCTGACCGAGCCCCGTGACTGGCCGGGAACCGACCGCCCGCGCCGGAGCGCCGTCTCGTCCTTCGGCGTCTCGGGGACGAACGCGCATGTCGTCCTGGAGCAGGCACCGGAACAGCCCGCTCCGGCAGAAGCCGCCGACCCCGAGGTGGTCCCGCTGGTGGTGTCGGGGCGTGGGACGGCGGGGGTACGGGCACAGGCGGAGCGGCTGGCCTCCTTCGTACGCGCGGGCGCGGGCGCCGTGGATACGGATGCGCGGGTGGGAGATGTCGCGTGGTCGCTGGTCGGCGCGCGCGGGCTGTTCGCCGACCGCGCGGTGGTGGTGGGCTCCGGCCGCGAAGGGCTGGCGACCGGGCTCGACGCCCTGGCCTCGGGCGACATCGCACCGAACGTGGTGACGGGCACGGCGGACGTGGAGGGCAGAACCGCGTTCGTCTTCCCCGGTCAGGGTTGGCAGTGGGCGGGGATGGCGGCTGATCTGCTGGAGTCGGCGCCGGTGTTCGCCGAGCGTATGGCCGAGTGTGAGCGTGCGTTGGGTGTGCATGTGGAGTGGTCGTT
Source organism: Streptomyces sp. 150FB (assembly GCF_000818195.1). Classification (GTDB taxonomy): domain Bacteria; phylum Actinomycetota; class Actinomycetes; order Streptomycetales; family Streptomycetaceae; genus Streptomyces. Next base: position 6,818,402 of record NZ_JTHL01000001.1, read on the forward strand.
GGCGGCGGTGTTGCGTGGTGAGGGGGGCGCGCCGTCGTTGGCTCGGGTGGATGTGGTGCAGCCGGTGTCGTGGGCGGTGATGGTGTCGCTGGCGGCGCTCTGGCGTTCGTACGGTGTCGAGCCGGACGCCGTGGTCGGTCATTCGCAGGGCGAGATCGCCGCCGCGTGTGTGTCGGGGTTGTTGAGCTTGGAGGATGCGGCGCTGGTGGTGGCGTTGCGGAGTCGTGCCCTGGTCGCGCTGTCGGGTCTGGGCGGGATGGTGTCGGTCGCTCTGCCGGTGGATGAGGTGGCGGAGCGGCTCGCGGCCTGGGAGGGCCTGCTGTCGGTCGCGGCCGTCAACGGGCCCTCGTCGGTGGTGGTTTCCGGTGATGCGGATGCGATCGACGGCCTGTTCGCCGAGCTGTCGGAGGAGGGCGCGCGGGTTCGTCGTATCGAGGTGGATTACGCCTCGCACTCGTCGCATGTCGAGGCGATCCGTGACGAGCTGCTTGAGGTTCTGGGATCGGTGCGGCCGGGGGTGCCGTCGGTGGAGTTCCGTTCGTCGGTGGGTGGGGACCTGGCGGCGGTCGAGGTCGGCGGCGCGGCGTACTGGTACGAGAACCTGCGTCGTACCGTCGAGTTCGAGCCCGCCGTACGGGAGTTGGCAGGGGACGGCTTCACCGCGTTCGTCGAGTGCAGTGCGCATCCGGTGCTGGCGATGGGTGTCCAGGGCGTGCTGGACGCGGCGGTCGAGGCGCCGACCGTGGTGGTGGGCTCGTTGCGGCGCGGTGAAGGGGGTACCGGGCGTTTCCTGGTGTCGCTGGCCGAGGCCTTCGTACGTGGTGTCCCCGTCGACTGGCGGCGTGCCCTCGGTGAGGGCAGGCAGCTTGTGGATCTGCCGACGTACGCGTTCCAGCGCTCCCGCTACTGGCTCGACGCGCCTTTGCTCGGACCCACCCCGGCCGGCACCGGCGAGAGCGTCGACGACGGGTTCTGGCGCGCGGTCCGGCAGGAGGACGTGAAGGGACTCGCCGGCCAATTGGCCGTGACGACGGAGTCGTTGGCCGAGCTGATGCCCGCACTGCGGTCCTGGGACGAGCGGCGCGGCGCGCTCGGGCAGGTCGACTCCTGGCGCTACCGGGTGAGTTGGAGCGCGCTCAAGGAGCCTGCCGGTTCCCCCGTACGGGTCGGCGCCTGGCTGTTGGCGGCCGCCGAGGACGACACCTCCGCGCCCGCGGTCGCCGAGGCCCTGCGGCGGAGCGGCGCGACCGTCCGTACCCTCGCGGTCGACCCGGCCGGGCTGGCGCGCGATACCCTCCTCGAACTCCTCGGCGAGCAGGGGGCGTTCGACGCCGTACTCTCGCTGTTCGCTCTCGACGAGCGCCGGGACCCCGAACACCCCGCCGTCCCCGCCGGGCTCGCCGCCAACCTGGCGCTGCTCCAGGCGCTCCAGGACCCCGAAGCGGCTGCCCCGCTGTGGTGCGTGACCAGCGGCGCAGTGGCGGTCGACGACCACGACCCGCTGACGCACCCCTTCCAGGCCGAGACCTGGGGCCTGGGCCGGGTCGCCGCACTGGAGTATCCCCGCGCCTGGGGCGGACTGGTCGATCTCCCGGCCGACTCGGACGCCGCTGTTTACGACCGGCTGTGCGCTGTGCTGGCCCGTGGGGACGGCGAGGACCAGGTGGCCGTTCGGCGGACGGGGGTGTTCGGGCGCCGCCTGGTGCGGGCGCGTGCCGGTGAGGCCCCTGTCGGCGAGGCGGCCCCGGGCCGTGCGTGGCGTCCGCGTGGGACGGTGCTGATCACGGGGGGTACGGGTGCGCTGGGCGGCCATGTGGCGCGGTGGCTCGCCGCGCGGGGTGCCGAGCGGTTGGTGCTGACGAGCCGGCGTGGCGAAGAAGCCCCTGGAGCAGGGGAGTTGGTCGCCGAGCTGGCCGCGCTGGGAGCGCGGGCCACCGTCGTGGCCTGCGACCTCGGTGACCGCGCCGCCGTCGAACGACTCGTACGCGATCACGAAGTGCGCGGCGAGGCCATCCGTAACGTCATGCACACCGCAGGAGTCGCCCCGCTCGCGCCGCTGGCCGATCTCACCGTGGACGAGCTCTCCACCGTCGCTTCCGGCAAGGTCGCCGGTGCCGAGAACCTGCTCGACCTGCTGGATCACGCGACACTCGACACCGTCGTGCTGTTCTCCTCGATCGCCGCCGTCTGGGGCGTCGGCGATCACGGCGCGTACGCGGCAGCCAACGCGTACCTCGACGCCCTCGCCCACCGCGCCCGCGCCCACGGCACGGCCGTCCACTCGGTGGCCTGGGGCCCCTGGGCCGGTGGCGGCATGATCGCCGATACGCTGGAGGACACACTGCGGCGCAGGGGTGTGCCACTGATCCAGCCGGATCTGTCCATCCAGGCCCTCCAGCAGATCCTGGACCGGGACGAGACAGCCGTCGCTGTGGCGGACGTGGACTGGGAGCGGTTCGCCGCGGTCTTCTCCAGCACAAGGCCCAGCCCACTCGTCAGTGAACTCCCCGAAGTCAGAGCCGCGTTGGCGGAGTCCGCCGACACCGAGGCACCCGGGTCCGGGGGCGGCAACGTGCTGGCTGCCGAACTCGCCGCCCTGTCGGAGCAGGACCGCGACCGGACGCTTCTCGACCTCGTACGGAGCCACGCCGCCCGCGTCCTCGGACACACGACGGCGGAGGCCGTCGACGCCCGCCGTGCCTTCATGGAGCTGGGCTTCGACTCGCTGAGCGCCGTGGAACTCCGCAACGGCCTGTCCACAGCGACCGGTTGCCGCCTCCCCGCCACCGCAGTCTTCGACTACCCCACCCCCAGGGACCTGGCACGTTTCCTCCGCGAGACCCTGCTCGGAGACACGGCGGAGGCGCCGGGGGCCGTGCCGGCGGCGCTCCCCGCCCCCGGGGACGACGACCCGATCGCCATCGTCGGCATGGGCTGCCGCTATCCGGGCGGGGTCACCTCTCCGGAGGAGCTGTGGCGGCTTGTGATGGACGAGGCCGACGTGGTCTCGCCGTTCCCGACCGACCGGGGCTGGGACCTGGCGGATCTCTACGACGCCGACCCCGATCGCGCCGGAACCTCGTACGTCAGGGCCGGCGGATTCCTGCACGACGCCGCCGACTTCGAGCCCGAGTTCTTCGGCATCAGCCCGCGCGAAGCCCTTGCCATGGACCCGCAGCAGCGGCTGCTGCTGGAGGTCGCCCACGAGGCGATCGAACGCGCCCGCATCACCCCGGCCTCCCTGAAGGGCAGCCAGACCGGCGTCTTCGTCGGCCTCGCCGACCAGGCGTACGCGACCTCACGCCAGGGCGGCGCCGACGGTTTCGAGGGGTACTTCGTCACGGGCGGAGCGTCCAGCGTCGCGTCCGGGCGCATCAGTTACGTACTCGGCCTGGAAGGCCCCGCGGTCACCGTCGACACGGCGTGCTCGTCGTCGCTCGTGGCGCTGCACCTCGCGGTGCAGGCGCTGCGACGCGGCGAGTGCACGCTCGCTCTCGCCGGAGCGTCGATGGTGATGTCCACGCCCGCCCAGTTCATCGGCTTCAGCCGGCAGCGCGGTCTGTCGGCGGACGGCCGGTGCAAGGCGTTCTCGGACGAC
>NZ_JTHL01000001.1:6822024-6823498 GCF_000818195.1 Streptomyces sp. 150FB
TCGGACGACGCGGACGGGTTTGGACTCGCCGAGGGGGCGGGGGTGTTGGTGCTGGAACGCCTCAGCGAGGCGCGGCGCAACGGTCATCCGGTGCTGGCTGTGGTGGCGGGGAGTGCGGTGAATCAGGACGGTGCGTCGAACGGTCTGACCGCGCCGAACGGTCCGTCGCAACAGCGGGTGATCCGGGCGGCGTTGGCGGATGCCGGCCTGACGGGTGCGGATGTGGATGCGGTGGAGGCGCACGGTACGGGTACGTCGTTGGGTGACCCGATCGAGGCGCAGGCGCTGCTCGCGACGTACGGGCAGGGGCGGGACGCCGAACGGCCTCTGTGGATCGGGTCGTTGAAGTCCAACATCGGCCACACCCAGACAGCGGCCGGAATGGGCGGCGTGATCAAGATGGTGCTGGCGATGGAGCACGGCGTGCTGCCGAAGACGCTGCACGTGGGGGAGCCGTCGCGGCATGTGGACTGGTCGTCGGGTGCGGTGGAGCTGCTGACGGAGGCCCGCGAGTGGCCAGGGACGGACCGGCCACGGCGCGCCGCCATCTCGTCCTTCGGCGTCTCGGGCACGAACGCGCACACGCTCATCGAGGCCGCGCCCCTCGTCGTACCGGACCGCGACCCGGAGTCGGCCGACCCGGAGTCCGCCGACCCGACGCAAGCGGACAAGGGACCTGCCGCCGTGCCGTGGCTGCTCTCCGCCCGTACGCCGGAGGGCTTGCGAGCGCAGGCGGCCCGGCTTCACAGCTATCTGGGCGAGCACGCCGACGCGCGCCCGGCCGATGTCGGGTTCTCGCTCGCCACCACGCGGGCGGCGCTGGAACACCGCGCCGTGCTGATCGGCGGTAGCGACGACGAGTTGCGCGCGGCGCTCGGCGATCTGGCGGCCGAGACGCCACGGGACAGCGGCGTCCTCGCGGGGGAGGCACACCCGGCAGGGAAGACGGTGTTCGTCTTCCCTGGTCAGGGTTGGCAGTGGGCGGGGATGGCGGCTGATCTGCTGGGTTCGGCGCCGGTGTTCGCGGAGCGTATGGCTGAGTGTGAGCGTGCGTTGGGTGTGCATGTGGAGTGGTCGTTGGCGGCGGTGTTGCGTGGTGAGGTGGGCGCGCCGTCGTTGGCTCGGGTGGATGTGGTGCAGCCGGTGTCGTGGGCGGTGATGGTCTCGCTGGCGGCGCTCTGGCGCTCGTACGGGGTCGAGCCGGACGCGGTGGTGGGTCATTCGCAGGGTGAGATCGCCGCCGCGTGTGTGTCGGGGTTGTTGAGCTTGGAGGATGCGGCGCTGGTGGTGGCGTTGCGGAGTCGTGCCCTGGTCGCGCTGTCGGGTCTGGGCGGGATGGTGTCGGTTGCCGAGCCGGTCGATCAGGTGGCGGAACGGCTGAAGGCGTGGGAGGGGCGGCTGTCGGTGGCTGCGGTCAACGGGCCTTCGTCGGTGGTCGTTTCGGGTGACGCGGATGCGATCGACGGGCTCTTTG
>NZ_JTHL01000001.1:6823550-6863629 GCF_000818195.1 Streptomyces sp. 150FB
GTACTGGTACGAGAACCTGCGCCGTACCGTCGAGTTTGAGCCCACCGTACGGGAGTTGGCAGGGGACGGCTTCACCGCGTTCGTCGAGTGCAGTGCGCATCCGGTGCTGGCGATGGGTGTCCAGGGTGTGCTGGACGCGGCGGTGGAAGCGCCGACCGTGGTGGTGGGCTCGTTGCGGCGTGGTGAGGGCGGTGCCGGGCGATTCCTGATGTCGCTGGCCGAGGCACACGTCCAGGGCGTGGATGTCGACTGGCGACGCGTCTTCGGGCAGGGCAGGCGGGTGGTCGATCTGCCGACGTACGCGTTCCAGCGCAGCCGCTACTGGCTGGACGCCAAGGCTCCCGCTTCGGCGGCGGCCGACTCCGTCGACGCCCAGTTCTGGCGGGTTGTCGAGGGTAAGGACATGTCCGCCCTTGCCGACACACTCGCTGTCGAGCGCGGTGCGCTGGAGGAGGTGCTGCCCGCCCTCAACGAGTGGCGCCGGAGGGAGGCGCTCCGGTCGGATCTCGACTCCTTGCGGTACGAGGTCAGTTGGGCCCCGCTCACCGAGCCGGCAGCGGCCTCCGCGCTCAGTGGCACCTGGCTGGTGGTTGCCGCCGAGGGGGACATCTCCGTGCCCGCCGTCGCCGAGGCGCTGCGGCGCAACGGCGCCGACGTGGCGATCGCGTCCCTACCGGTCGAACGCCCCGAGCGCTGGGCGGTGGCGGAGGCGGTCCGTACCGTACTGCCCGAGAACGGGCCGACCGGTGTGCTCTCGCTGCTGAGTACCGACGACCGTCCGTACTCCGGTCACCCGGCGCTGACCAGCGGGTTCGCGACCGGCGCCGTTCTTCTTCAGTCGCTCGCCGACCTCGGCGTCACCGCCCCGCTGTGGTCCCTGACGACCTCGGCCGTCGCCGTGGACGGCGCCGAGCCGCTCGACCATCCGCTCCAGGCGGAGGCCTGGGGCCTCGGAATCGTCGCGAGTCTCGATACGCCGACCACCTGGGGCGGTCTGGTGGATCTCCCGGCCGAATCGGATGCCGCGATCTACGACCGGTTGTGCGGTGTGTTGGTTCGTGGGGATGGCGAGGATCAGGTAGCGATACGGCGTTCGGGGGTGTTCGGGCGTCGTCTGGTGCGGGCGCGTGCCGGTGGTGCGCCCACCGGAGGTTCGTGGCGGCCGCGTGGGACAGTGCTGATCACGGGGGGTACGGGTGCGCTGGGCGGCCATGTGGCGCGGTGGCTCGCCGCGCGGGGTGCCGAGCGGTTGGTGCTGACGAGCCGGCGTGGTGAAGAAGCCCCGGGAGCAGGTGAGTTGGTCGCCGAGCTGGCCGCGCTGGGAACGCGGGCAACCGTGGTGGCCTGCGATCTCGCCGATCGCACCGCGGTCGAGAAACTGCTTGTCGAGATCCGTGCGGACGGCGATCTCACCGGAGTGGTGCACACCGCCGGGGTCACCGGTCCCGCCTGCCCACTGACCGACCTCACACTCGACGAGCTGGGCGAGGCGCTGGCGGCGAAGGCCGGTGGTGCGCGCCATCTGGACGAGTTGCTGGCGGACCATCCGCTTGACGCGTTTGTCCTGTTCTCGTCGGCGGCCGGTATCTGGGGCAACGCGGGCCAGAGCGCGTACGTCGCCGGTAACGCGTACCTGGACGCGCTCGCCCGGCACCGCCGGAGCCGGGGCCTGCCGGCGACATGCGTCTCCTGGGGTGCGTGGGAGGGCGGCGGCATGGTCGACGCCGCCGAGGCCGCCCGTCTCGAACGCAACGGAGTGCTGCGGATGGCACCGGAACAAGCCATCGACTCCCTTCAGCGGATCCTGGACGACAACGCCGTCGCGCAGGTCGTCGCGCGGGTCGACTGGGAGCGCTTCGCCGAGCTGTACACGCTGTCCAGGCCCCGGCCCCTGCTGGCCGAGCTGTCCGAGGCCCGGGCGGCGGCGAAGCCCGTGGCCGCGGTGACCGACACCGGGAGTCCGGCCGTCCGGTTGCTGGCCCTGGGCGAGGACGAGCGCCGACGTGAACTGCTGCGGCTGGTCCGTGAGCGTGCGGCCGGCACCCTGGGCCATGCCACACCGGATGCGGTACGGGCCTCACGGCCGTTCCGCGAGCTGGGGGTCGACTCGCTCACCGCGGTGGACCTGCGCAACAAGCTCAACGCGGTGACGGGACTGCGGATCCCGGTGACAGCGGTCTTCGACCACCCGACCCCGGCCGCGCTCGCCTCGTACCTCAACGCCGAACTGACACTCCGAGCCGTCGGCGCCCCCACCGACGGGGCCCCGGAGACCGTCCCGCTGACCGCGGTCGAACGGCTGGAAGTCGACCTCGGCACCGTGGCCGGCGACGAACGCGTACGGCGTGAAGTCGTCGATCGCCTTCGTGGCGTTTTGCGCCACTGGGAGGCGGGCACCGCCGAGGACCTCGAAGCGATCTCCGACGACGAGATGTTCGACCTGATCGACCGCGAACTGGACGGTGCGTGACTGGTGTGTCGGGAGTGTCCGGTGAGTGTCGGAATATGAGTGACGGGCTGTGTTCCGGACTTGTGCAATACCTGTTTTTATATTCAACCGTTGGCAGGTGAAAAACTCGTTAGGAGCCTCAGGGCAACCTCAAATCTATATCCCTGCGGCCAGTCGGCTGATAGCTTTTGAGCCGGAGCATAGGGCGGACCGGCCGAAGCTCCGCAGGGGAGTGCACCGATCGTCCACTCAACTGATTGTATGCGCCTTCTCGCGGACAGAAAAAAACGGCGTTTCCGTCTTGGTCAACCCAACGGGGACTGAACGACCTCCCTGCCGAGAATGTCTGGAGAGAGGTCCGGTACCCGTGGTCCGGCCCGCCTCCGACCAAGGTGTGTATGACAAAACGGGGAGAGTTCAGCATGGCTTTGTTCAGCAGTGCCGTGGCCGAAGAGAGAGACCTCGATGCAGGTGGCCGATCAGCCGGCCACGCCGAGAGTGGATTGTCGGACAGGCGGCACGGCGGTCTGAGGACTATCGCCGGCACTTCGCTGGTCCGGGCCGATGAATACGGCGAGATATTCCTTCAAAATGTGGAACAGACCGGGGTCGGGCTCGCTGTGATGGATCCGCGGATGCGGATCAAGGAAACGAACAGCGCTTTCAAGGATCACAGTGGCTGTCATGCTCGTGAGCTTCGCGAGCGAGCAGTATCCGAATTGCTGCACCCTGCGGTCCGGCAGCATGTGCTCCGCCAGTTCGAGCGACTCCAGCAGCGCCGCTGCAACCACTTCATGGAGCGCCTCCCCGTCCTCTGGTCGACGCAGACGGAGTTCGCCTGGGACCTCACCGGGATGGTCGTCATCGGCGAGGTCGGCGACGTCAAGACCTTCGTGCTGCTGGTCACGCCTGACCGGCTCGACGACGAGGCCCGGGTCCTGATCAGCCCGAAGAAGCTCCTCAAGCCGATCGACGCCCGAATCCTGGAGGGCGTGGCCACCGGCGTGACCACGGTGCAGCTCGCCGCCAACCTCTACCTCAGCCGGCAGGGCATCGAGTACCACGTGAGCAACATGCTGCGGAAGTTCAAGGTCTCCAACCGGGCCGCGCTTGTTTCCAAGGCGTATTCCATGGGCCTTTTCGGAGTGGGTAGCTGGCCGCCTCGCATCTCGCCGGAATACATCAAGGGCTGACACGAATTGCTGCGGGCCACTGGTTCTCACCGGTGGCCCGTCTTCGTATGCCCCGGAATCGAACCATGAAACGATGCAGCCTCTTTTCTGCTGCGTGCATCCATCGTTATGTTTCATGGTGAGGCCGATCCCGTAACAAGAGCGCTTCCTGTTCAATACTTTACCGTCAGTTGGGTGGGTGTTCAACTCTGAATGGGGTGTTCCGGGAAAGGTCGGCCGCGAAGGGTTGTGGTTTGGTGAATGTATTCGAACTGGAACTTTTTACTTATGGAGTGGCCCGGCTCTCCGGTTCTTTGACTTGCTCATTGCCCAACTCGTACGGAATGTTGGAATCCGGTTATGGCCCAGGTTTCTGCGCCGGGTTAAGGAAATGTTTCCCCGATGCGGCGAGACACCGTCACGAGCTCGAAGCGGCTCACTCCCGGCCGAGATGTCCGACGGTCTCCGGGAGCGCCGGAAGAGGGCGTGGGGGATTGCCGATGACTGTCTGAAGGGCATTCCGCTTTTGTGGCCGGGGCGGTTGCAGGGCCGTGTGTCGAGGGCCTTGCCCGGCACTTCTGAGGGCCTGGGGGGCGTCGTGGTGTGGGGGCGTACGGGGTCGGACGCGCATGGCGGCCGCGCGAGGGTCTGAGAGGCGGAATGTGATCCTCCATGCGTGGGCTGGTGTCTCCGAATTCGCTGGATTCTCACGGCACTTGCCTGCTGCCTGCGGTGTCCGAAAGCCGGGGGAGTGGATCTCTGCCGCAGCGGCGTGTATCGGGACGGACGGTCACGGCTGGGGTGGCTGGAATGCCTCGGTGTGCCAGCTCGGGAAAGGGTGGATTCAAGCCTCTCGAAGCCCTATGGGATCGCGGGTCGGCAGCAGTGGTTCGTGCAGATCGCCCTCGCGATCACGGCCCCGTGGGATGTGGTCGATCACGCGATCTTCGCGCTGACCGGGCCGAGTTGAGGTCCACCGTGAAACGGTGATGCTCCCCGCGAGGGTGAGCGTTCGGACGTCGGGGCGGAGTAGCGGCAGGGCCTTTTTCGCTCCTCCCTTATGGCCCTCTCCATGGCCCAAAGATGTGATCGCTTCGGCCGACATGGCGCATTGCTGCCGGATAGCGGCGGAGCGCGTCAGTCAGAGCGGTCGCCATAGCGCCGCATCGACGCCATGTGATGTGCGAGGAGCGGCCAGACGCCACCTGACCAGCACCTATGCGGTGCCGCCGGCGGGTGATCAGGCCGGATGTGAACTCGTCGCTCCGCAGCCGCTGTTCGTCCCGGCCGCGCTCCGGCGGCCTTTCGGGGGCGATGTCTTCAGCCGGCGATCTTTTGTCCGAGCCCTCCCCGAAAACCCTTCGTGGCCGCCCCATGTCCCCCCCACCCGCGTGACATGGTGTTTTGTCGTACGGCCGTGACGCTCGACTCCATTCGATCATTGCCTGAATTCGGTTGAACTGATCGCGCTCCGGCGCCTGTTGATCCCGGCGGCGGGGCGACCAATCCCTCGGCACACGCGCGAAACACTGCCGTGAATACGGTGTGTTCGGTGCGAGCCACCGAGATCTCCCACCACTCGGGGTGGACTCCTGGATGGCGTCGAGCGAACGTCCGTCAAGGCGGTGCGCCATGGATCTGGTTTCTACCGGAGAAGCCCAGGAACCGTCCGACAACCAGGACTTCTTTCTGATCAGACGGACCTGAACCAAAGTGTCGGAAGGCCGTTTCTTCCCCTCCCCGGCCCGTCCCGCCCCGGGTCGGCACCGCCCCACCGGAGCGTCGCATTCCGGCCGCACAGGTGCACGCTCCCACCGGTGTGGGGTCCGCTCAACACTCGTATCAGATCAAGCCGTTGCCAGGCCGCCCGGCGATGTCGGTCCCTCCGCCACCGACCCTCCGGCGATTCCGGATAGCAGTGAGCCGTCCCTCAGCGCCTCGACCAGGCGCTCGATCTCCGGGCCGAGCGGGCGGTCCTCGACAACGGGCGGAACGACAGTGGCCACCGCCCGGAGCAGTGGGGCGAGCGCGGGCGATCCCGGGGTGTCCCGCAGGAACTGGGCCTGGTTGGCGGCGATCAACTCGCAGGCGGTGATGGACAGGAGACGGCCCACCGCCTCGCGTAGCTGCTCGCCCGCCGCCCAGGCGAAGGCCTGGAAGTCCTCCTGGCCCGACGAGGTGTCCATGGACCCGAGCGTCGCGGGCGCGGCCAGCCGCCGCAGCGAGTGGAGTTCGCCCACGGCTCGCTTGTGCAGCGTGACAAGTCCGGTCTGCGGGCCCGGGTCGACGGCGAGTTGGGGCGTAAGTCCGCTGAAACGCTCGTCCAGCAGCCGGTGCAGACGCGCCGTACTCCCCTCGCCGAGGTGCACCAGCGCGGCGGTCACCGCGTCCATCCGCAGGCCCAGTTCGACCGCGTGATACCCACCGGTCGACACGAACCGCCCCGACAGGAACGCCGGTGAGTCGGTCACCGCGTGGAGCATACGGTCGGCCGCCTCGCGCAGATCGTCCAGCGTCCGCGTGGCATGGGCGAGCGCCTGGGGTGCCACCCGTACCGACACCGGCGCCTGGAGCACATCGCGTACGGATCCCTCAGCGGTGAGCCGGCGCAGGTCGCGCAGGATGTCCCCGAGTATGTCGTCGTGCCCGGCCGTGACCGCCGGATCGTAGATCTCGCGGGGCGCGGCCAGCGCGTCGATCGTGCACGCCGTGGCGTACGTCTGGTGCCGTACCGCCGAAGCCGCTTCCAGCCCGCGCAGGACCGCGTGCGTGGTGGCCATCGGGGAGCCCTGGATCAGCGACACCCCTTCCTTCGGGCCCAGCCGCACCGGCTCCGCCGCCCGCCGCTCCAGGGCCCGCGCGGCGGGAATCACCCGCCCGCCCACGCCGGCCATGCCGTCCGAGCCGTCCGCGCCCTGCAGGACGTATCCGATCCCCAACAGGGTCTGGAAGGCGTGCGACAACGGGATGATCTCCCCGGCCGAGCCGATCCCCTCGCGGGGGATCGCGGGTGTCAAGCCGTCGTTGAGTCGTGCCACGACGTACGCGCACAACTCCGGACCGACCCCGGACTCCTCGGACAGCAACGCCCTCAGTTTGACGGCGAGTACGGCACGCGCGTCCGGTACGGGCAGCCACGGCGGTCCGCCGACGGCGCGGGCGATCAGCAGCCGGGTCTGGTGCTCGGCCTGGTCCGCCGTGCTGAGCCGGCGGTCCGACAGCCGGCCCATGCCGGTGTTCACCCCGTACACGGCGACTTCGCCGTCGGCCAGGGCCGCCAGCACCACGGCCCGGTTGGCGCGTACCCGGTCGAGCAGAGCCGGATCCAGCGCGATCCGGCTGCCGCCGGCGATACGGGCGAGAGCGGAGGCGTCGAGGTCCTCCGGCGTCCGTACCCGCACCACGTCGGACGACGCCTCCGGGCCGGAACGCGGGGACGGCTCGTCGGGTATGGCGCTCATGGTGTCCTCAGCGGTGCTCAACTGTCTGACCTGCGGATTCAGGGTGGTCTTGGCCGCCGGTCCCTGGGACGGCGGACTTCGCAAGGGTAAATCAGCCCCCGGCCGGGACCCCCGGCAGCCCCAGGAACCCGAGCAGCCCCAGCAGCCCCAGCGTCCGCCCGCCCCCTCACCGGAGCCCGCCTCCACCGAACCCGGCGAGTTACTTGCTGTATGCCCGCTGGAAGATGTATTCCGCTGTCATGATGGTCGTCAGGTTCGTGGCGGTGTGCTCGTACGAGCCGAGGTTGTCGAGGATGGTTCGCTCAAGCGTCGCATCGTCCCGCACAGCGTCCCCAGGCAGGAGCTCGGACTCCGCGACCTCCGAGAACAACTTGTTGGCGCCGATGCGTCGACTGAGCTTGACGGCCTCCACCATTCGGCTCAGGTCCCGTCGCTCCGCGAGGAAGCTGTAGTCGATGACCGGCGCGTCCTTCGGGTCACGGTTGCTGAGGCGGAAGGAACCGACCGAGTCCGGCCGGACGATCGACGCGGCAAGAACGACGGCACCCCCGGGCGGGCTGAAGGCCGGATCGATGAGATGAGTCGCCGAGATGTGGATGTCGAGCTCGTCGTCACCGGCTTCGCTGGACCCGGTCCAGACAAGCGCTCCTCCAGGCGGGATCATCGCGAGTCTGCCGGGGCGCAGTGCGTACACGTTGAAGTAGAAGGGCTGGTTCCGCATGCGCAGACCGACCGGCAGGTCGGCCACGACAGGGATGCCCAGCGAACGCAGGTGGTCAGCCGGCCCGATCCCGGAGCGCATCAGGATGGCAGGCGCACCCCCGGCGGCGGGGGCCGGTGGTGCCCGTTCGTCACATGTCCAGGACGATGTCCTCCTCCGGCGTGGAGCAGCACGTCAGCGCGTTGCCCTCGGCCGGTGGGTCGACAGGTTCCGGTGAGTACGCGAGCGTTCCCGACAGCAGGCCGATCTCGCAGGTGTGGCAGATTCCGGTGCGGCAGGACCACTGCGTGGGTACGGCGCAGGCCTCGGCGAGTTCGAGCAGGCTGGTGTACTTCTCCGGGTCCCAGTTGACGTTCAGGCCACTGCGCGCGAAGGACACGGAGGGGCCCGTGCCCGGCTTGCCCGGGGGCGGGTGCGGTGGTTCGGCGGGCTTGTTGTCGATCACACCGGGGTTGATCGCCGACTGGCTGCCGAAGACCTCGCTGCGGATCCGGTCGGGTGCCAGCCCGTAGTCGGCGAGCGCGGCCGACAGGTCCGTCAGGAAGGCCGGCGGCCCGCACAGGTAGGCCTCAGCCGTCTTCGGCACGCCCAGGCTCCCGTACGACTTGGTCGACAGGTGGCCCGCCTCGTCGTAGTCGACGCCCGCGCGGTCCTCGTCCCGGGGCGCGCTGTAGTACACGCGCCCATGGGAGTTGGGCAGTCGCGCGAGCAGCGAGCGCGCCTCCTCGGCGAACGGATGCTCCAGCCCGTTGCGGGCCCCGTAGAGCCACCAGACCTCGCGCTCCGAGCGTTCCTCGGCGAGCGCGTGCAGCATGGCCAGGTTCGGCGTCGCCCCCACACCGGCCGACACCAGCAGCACCGGACTTTCAGCGGATGCCAGGGTGAACGTGCCGCGAGGCGCGGCCACTTCCAGGGTGTCGCCGACGCTCACCCGGTCACGGAGGTATCCGCTGCCCGCGCCGTGCGGCTCCTGCTTGACGGTGATCCGGTACTCGCCGCCCGTGGGAGCGCCCGACAGGGAGTAACTGCGGATCAGGGGTGGCGCCTCCGCCGCCGGGTGCATCTTCACGGTGAGGAACTGGCCCGGCAGCGGCGCCGCCAGCTTGTCGGTGTCCTCGGACGTGAGCGTCAGCGAGAAGATCCGGCTCGACTCGTCGTGAATCCGGGCCACCCGCAGTGGCCGGAAGCCCGACCAGCCGGGCGGCCGACCGCCCGCCGCCCCGCTCAGCGCCGGGTTGCCGCCCGCCCCGCCGGTCTCGCCCTGATCGAGCAGCGTCTGGAGCGAGGTACGCCACCCCGGGCTCAGCGCCGGGACACGCAGCGCGTCCGCCAGCTTCTCGCGCGGGTGTTCCGGCAGGTAGAGCATGGCGTCCAGCTCGGTGACCGTGATGGACTCCGGACCGTCGGCGATCTTGACGATCTCGTCGCCGGCGGTCACCTCGCCCTCCGTGATGACCCGGTAGTAGAAGCCGGGCCGCCGGTGCGAGACCAGCAGGGCCGCCATCTGCGGCTCGTCCATCCGCAGCCCCACCCGGTAGCAGGTCACCCGCGGCTGGGTTACCTCGAACTCCGCGGTGCCGATCCGGTACCGGTCGCCGATGCACACCTCGTCGTCGGGCAGGCCCTCGACCGTGAAGTTCTCGCCGAACTGCCCGTAGACGAAGTCGTCCCGGCCGAAGTGCTCCGCCCAGTGGTGGTAGGAGTCGATCTGGTAGACGAAGACCGCCCGCTGCTCCCCGCCGTGCCCCGCGCGGTCGCCCTGGCCGTCCCCGTCGATGTTGAGCCTGCGCACCATGCGCGGCCCCTCGACCGGGTGCTTCCACACGCCGGTGTGGACCGTCCGCCCCTGCCAGGGGACGTCCTTGGGAAGTCCCACGTTGACCGCGAGCAGCTTCGCCATCTCACACCCTCCTCTGTCGGACACCGGATGGCGGACACGGATTCCGGACACGGGATGACGGACACCGGGTGCCGGAAGCGGGCCTGCCGGTCAGGGCGTACGGAGCTCGTCGACGTCCAGACCCCGGTCGACGCCGTGCGAGACGACTCCCTGTCCGGGTTCCGGCTCCAGCCGTTCGCCGTCGAGGAAGACGGCCACCTTGTCGGCCTCGAAGGAGACCATGTCGGACACCGTCCCCACTTCCGAATAGGCGTCCCGGTACGACCAGGCGGCCTTTGCCGCGTCACCGATGTCGTAGTAGTCGGCCAGCCCCTTGTACGGGCAGAACGTCTGCCCCTCCACGGGGATGAGCGCGCTCTCGTCGATGTCGGCGCGCGGCACGTACCAGCGCGGGGCGAACCCGGACTCGTACAGAACGGTCGGACGCGCCGACCGTGCCACCACCCGGTCACCGTCGCGGACCTCCAGCTCACGCGCGGATTTCCGGATGTCGATCCGGTGGTACGCGTCGGCCGCGTGCCCGAGGATCCGCTCGTCCTCCTCGTAGAAGGAGTCCATGGCCCGCCAGGCGAACGCCACCCGCCCTTCGAACTCCTTGGCGTGGTCGGGCAGGGCGACGTGCTGCCAGGCGGCCCGCTCGCTGTGGTGCTGCCCCTGGTCCACGGCGTACCACGACGTGTCCCCCAGGTCACGGTGGTGCGTGACCCGGTCACTCGGCTCGAGTACGCCCGGATTGACGTCCTCCAGGGGGAAGTACGCCACCGGGTACCGGTCGGGTTCGTGCAGGAGCATGACGTTCTCGCTGTCGGCGATCCACTCGCCGCCGAACCGGACCCGCATCCTGCGCCGCAGGCGTTCGGCGAACAACAGCCGTTCGGGAAGCGGAGCGGGCGTCAGGAACCTGCCGATCGCGCCGTGCGCGAGCGGGCCCTGCTGCCAGGCCAGACCCATGATCTTTCTCCTTTACGTGCGGTCGTACGGTGTTGCCCTCGCCCGCCGACGTCCCCGCCGGCCCCCGACCAGGTCCCCGCCGAGACCGTCAGACGGACTTGACCTCGCCGCCGTCCATGCGCAGCGTCGACCCGGTCATCCAGCGGGCCGCCGGTGAGACGACGAACGCCATCAGATCGGCGATCTCCTCGGGCCGGCCGAAGCGGGTGATCTCGGCCTTCTTCGGGAAGGTCTCGGTCGCCTCCTCGACGGTCATGTCGTGCAGGGGCGCCCAGTGTTCGAGATACGAGCGGCGGCGGCCCGTCATCACCGGGCCGGGCAGGACGCTGTTGACCTGGACGCCATCGGTGATGCCACGGTCGGAGAAGGCCTTGGCGAGGGCGGCGATCGCGGCGTTGATCGTACCGACGGCCCCGTACGGCGCCTTGGGGAAGATGGCGGAGTTGCCCGACATCAGTACGACGGAACCCTCGGACTCCATCAGTGCGGGCCAGGCCTCGACCGTCAGTCGCCGCGCACCGTGGAGCTTGAGGGCCATGCCCGCGTCCCACTGCTCGTCGGTCATCTCCAGCACATCGATCTGCGGCACGGCGCCCGCGATGTTGAGCAGGGCGTCGATGCGGCCGAACGCCTCCAGCGTTTTGCTGACCACTGTCGCGGCCGCCGACGGATCGGCGAGGTCCAGGTCGATGACGAGGGGCTCGGCCCCCGCCGCCTTCACCTCGGCCGCGGTCTCCTCAAGGTGGGCGCGGTTACGCGCGACGAGCACCACCGAGGCGAAGTCCTGCGCCAGCCGGATCGCCGTGGAGCGACCGATACCCTGGCTGGCCCCCGTGACCACTGCTACGGAGTTCGGCATGTCAATCTCTCCTTCAATGAAAACGCTGTGCCGACCCGGTCTCGTGCGACCGGACGGATCCGACGGGTTCGACACCGGGTTCGACACCGGTCCCGCGCCTACGCGTTGAGGAACTTGCGGATCGCGGTCGCGATCTCCTCGGCATGCGTCTCCAGCGCGAAGTGACCGGTTTCGATGAAGCGGACCTCAGCGTCGGGGATGTCGCGCTTGAAGGCCTCGGCGCCGGCCGGCAGGAAGAACGGGTCGTTCTTGCCCCACACCGCGAGCAGCGGCGGCTTGCTGGTCCGGAAGTACTCCTGGAACTTCGGGTACAGCGCCACGTTCGTCGCGTAGTCGAGGAAGATGTCGAGCTGGATCTCCTGGGCGCCCTCGCGTGCGAGGTAGTAGTTGTCCAGTCCGTAGCCGTCGGGGCTGACCCGTGCCTCGTCCGGGACACCGTGCGTGTACTGCCAGATGGTCGTCTCCGGCTGCACGAGCATCCGGATCCCTTCGCGGGTGGCCGGCGACGGGTCCTTCCAGTACGCCTGGACAGGAGCCCAGCCGTCGCTCAGGCCCTCGTCGTACGCGTTGCCGTTCTGCGAGACGATCGCGGTGATCCGCTCGGGGTGCCGGGTGGCGATCCGGAACCCGACGGGCGCGCCGTAGTCGAACACGTACAGAGCGAAGCGTTCGAGGCCCAGGATTTCCGTCAGCCGATCGATCGCATTGGTCATGTTCTCGAACGTGTAGTCGAAATCTTCTCGCGGAGGCATGTCCGACTTGCCGAAGCCGGGCAGGTCGGGCGCGACGATGTGGAACCGGTCGGCGAGCAGCGGGATCAGGTCCCGGAACATGTGGCTCGACGAGGGGAATCCGTGCAGCAGGAGCAGGGTCGGCGCCTCGGGTGCTCCGGCCTCCCGGTAGAACACCTTCCGGCCGTCCACGTCCACTGAGCGATATGTGATGTCAGTCATGAAAACCCTCCTTCTATCCAGTTTGCGGCCTATGGCGTGGGGCCGCAGGTGCGTTTGAGATGAACGACGTGAGTAACTGCCTTGGTCTTTCTGAAAAGGTTATTAGGCGAGAGGTCGACCAAGGCGGCCGTCACCGGGCGGATTCGACCTCGCGTACCGCTTCCAGCACGATGTCGACGACCGTGGACGGCGCCGTGATCATGGGCATGTGGTCGACGGGGGCCGTACGCACCCGGGCCTTCATCCGCTCGGCCATGAAGCGCTGCGTCTCCGCGGGGATCATGCGGTCCTCCTCGGCCACGAGGAACCAGCTCGGCCGGTCCTTCCAGGCCGGACGCCCCACCGGTACGCCGATGCTCGCCGCGGCGAGCGGCCGCTGCGTGGCGGCCAGCAGTGCCTGCTCGTGCGCCGAGGCGTGCTGGGCGAAAGCCGTGGCGAACGCCTCCTCGGGCAGCCTGATCAGCGCGTGCCGGTCGGGACCCAGTTCGGGGGCCTGGGGGTGCGGTTCCGTGCGGTAGAAGACGTCACCCACGGTCTCGCCCTCGTCCGGGGCGAGCGCGGCCACGTACACCAGCGAAGCGGCCTTCTTCTCCTTCGTCGACGCGATGACCGCGCCGGCGTAGGCGTGCCCGACCAGTACGACCGGGCCGTCGAACAGCTCCACCGTCCGGTCGAGCGCCGCGACGTCGTCGGCCAGTGAGGTCAGCGGCAGCGGCGCCGCGATCGCGCGCACCCCTTCGGACCGCAGTCCGGCGATCACCTTGTGCCAGCTCGATCCGTCGGCCCAGGCGCCGTGCGCCAGAACCACTCCGACGTTGCTCTCGGACATTCCCTGCTCCTTCTGGGACAACTCTCGCTCGCTCGGGCGGCGGGGGCGGCGTCCCGTTGAGTAACCGCCCTGAAGCCGCTAGAGACGTTACGAGGGGCCTAGTAACTTGTCAACTGGGCTCAAGGTGGTTACTGTCGAATTCAAATACTTCGTCCGCGACGACACGCGCCGGGACGGCACCCACAGGAGGGATCGCACGATGGTTCAGCAGGCTCCGGCTCTGTTCCTCGCCGACACGCTCGGCCTGGACTTCCTCAACTCGATCGCCACGCCGGTCGACACCGAGATCGACTGGATCGACGACGGTGACGGGCTGCTGGCCTGGCTGGAGCAGGCGCGGCTGGTGCCGGCCGACGCGCTCGCCTCGCTGCGGGAGCAGGCCATACCCGGCGAACTCGACAAGGTCGCGGCACAGGCGCGGAGTCTGCGCGAATGGTTCAGGCTGTTCGTCCGCGCACACAGGGGCGGCCCCCTCGGGCCGGAAGCCGTCGAGGAACTGGCGCCGCTGAACCGACTGCTCGCACGCGACGAGGGATTCCTCCAGCTCGCTGCCGCCGACCAGCGGAGCGCGGGCGGTCTCCGGCTGGAGACCCTGCGCCGCTGGCGCTCGCCGGACGCACTGCTCCTGCCCATCGGCGAAGCGCTGGCGAGATTCCTGAGCGAGGAGGACTTCTCGTACGTCAAGGCGTGCGAAGGCCCGGCGTGCACGCTCCTGTTCGCCGACCACACCCGGGGCCATGTCCGCCGCTGGTGCAGCATGGCGATCTGCGGCAACCGCGCGAAACAGGCCGCACACCGCAACCGCGTCAAGACCAGCCGGACGGCGGGCGCGTGACGCGCGGCGCGGTGACCGTACGCCGCCGTCGACCGCGGAGCTGAGGTAAGGGCCTGGGCGCGGTCACCGATCAGAAGTCCGGGGCCGGTCGCGCTTCCGTGAGCCGTTGAGCCGGACGTGCGCCAGGAGGGCCACGGTCCATGCCGCGGCCGCGATACAGCCCAGCGCCGCCTCGGGCGACACATGGTCGACCAACTGCGCACCGAGCATGACGCCCGCGACGAGGGCGCAGATGCTCAGCGCCTGGAATGTCAGGGTCACGGACCAGGTGGTGCCGATCGCGTTGACCAGCCCCACGATGGCCCGGGTCATCACCGTGGTCGTCATCCCCGCCACGCCGACCCGGTCGGCCAGGGAGTTCTGCATCCCCATGGCCGTGGCGGCGACCGCGAGCAGCACGCGGAGAGGCGCGTCCGACGGGTGCGGGCCCGCGACGGCCGAGAGCACTGCTGCCGCCGTGAGCAGCAGGGCCTGCCAGAAGACGCTGTTGCGCACCAGCGCGACCGGCATCCGCTCCCGCCCCGCGGGGATCCGGGACACCAGCACACCGAAGACGAAACCGCCCACCGCCGAGAACGACGACGCCAGGGCCGGGCCGGGCGCGCCCGCCAATTTGAGACTGGTGAAGACCGTGTTCCCCGTCATGTTGGACACGAAGACATGGCCGAGGCTGAGGATGCTCACCGCGTCGACAGCGCCGGCCAGCACGGTGAGGGCCAGCAGCAGCAGGCGGACATCGGCGTGCCGGGGGTCCGCCGTGATGTCGCGCAGGGTTGCCTTGACTCGGTTGAAGAGCCCGTGGAGTCCCGGCTCCGATCGGCGAGCGGCCATCGGGCACGACCTCTCATTGATCCATCCGTTTTCCCGGATGAGACAGACGTTCTGGGTTCCCTCCGGGACCTGTCGGGTCGCCACGACGGTCGGAGCCGCCGCCGACGAGCCGTCTGATCCCAGGCCATGAGGGATATTTGCGGTGAAGAGGAGCAGATCGCCGATTCCGGACCAATGTCGCACCCGCTCCGGCGTCGGCGGAACCCGGCGCGCCGGTGGCGCGGCGCCCGGTGACGCCGCAGCTCGTGGACGGCGGGCCACTTCGTCAATCCGCTGGGGGACCAGCCCCCCGTGCACGTGCGCGGCCGCGCGGCGCGTCGGCCGTTCCCCGGAATCACCCGGACGCCCGGCCTCGGTGGCAGAGCGAGCCAGGAGAGAGGTTGACTGGTCCCGTCGATCGGAATGAGGTCAACCATGCGTCGTGGAGACGGACAGTGACCCGTCGTCCCGAGACCGGCGGGGGACCGTCCCACGGGGCAGACAGCTTCGAGAAAGCCGTATTC
Source organism: Streptomyces sp. 150FB (assembly GCF_000818195.1). Taxonomy (GTDB): domain Bacteria; phylum Actinomycetota; class Actinomycetes; order Streptomycetales; family Streptomycetaceae; genus Streptomyces. Next base: position 6,839,015 of record NZ_JTHL01000001.1, read on the forward strand.
GAGCAGGCCAAAGCGGGATTCGAGGTCTATGACACGAACCTGCGAATCATCCGGGCCAACCAGGCGATCCTGTCCATGCGCGGTCTGCCCGCGAGTGCGGTGATCGGGGCGCGGATCGAGACCTTGGACTCCGCGATGCGGATCTCGCCGGTCGTACGGGAGGCGGTGGAGACCGGCGTCACGGTTTCCGATCGGCGGGTGACCGCTCACCCGGAGGCCGATTCGGGACGCCGGCACGAGTACGTCGTCACCGGGTACCCCCTGCGCCAGGCCGGCCGGCCGATAGGGGCCGCTGCGATGGTCCACGACGTGACGGAGCTGGTTCGCAGGCGGGAGGAGCTGGATCTGCTGGACACCGCGCGGGCCAGGATCGGCAGCAGCCTGGACGCGCTTCGTACCTCTCAGGAGCTGGCCGCCATGGCTGTTCCGGACTTCGCCGACGCCGTCGCTGTCGACCTGTTGGAAGCTGTCCTCAACGGGGACGCTCCCATCGGCCCGGTGACCAGCAGGCTGCCGATGCGGCGGGCCGCGTTCCAGGGCCGCCATGTCCAGTACGGGGCGTATCCGATCGGCGGTGCCAGCTACATCGCGTTTCCCACGCCGCACACCCAGGCACTGGCCGATCTGCGACCGCGACTGCTCGCCTCGGTCTCCTCGTCCACCGGGTGGCTGCTCCACGACCCCTCACGGGCCGATTTCGTCGCCCGGTCCGGTGCGCACTCGATCATTGTCGCCCCGTTGACCGTGCACGGGCTGGTGATGGGCATGGTCAGCTACTACCGGGACAGCTCTCGCCCCGACCGCTTCGACGAAGAGGACCTGGCGCTGGCCGAGGAACTCACCGGATTCACCGCGCTGTGCATCGACAACGCGCGCCGCTTCACCCGTGAGCACACGGTCGCTGTGACCCTTCAGCGCAGTCTGCTGCCGCGCGTACCGCCGGAGGTCTCGGCGATCGAGTCGTCGCACTGCTACCTTCCCGGCCGGTGCGGCGCCCACTGGTTCGATGTCCTGCCGCTGTCCGGCTGCCGGGTCGGACTGATCGTCGGCTTCGTCCGCGGGGAGGATCTCCAGGCCTCGGTGGCGATGGGGCGGCTGCGGACCGCCGCGTCCACGCTGGCCTCGATGGAGCTGCCCCCGGACGAACTGCTGGCCCACCTCGACGATGCCATGCAGCGCCTGGCACACGAGCAGGAGGAGGACCCGGAGACCCTGCACCACGCACGCCCGCCGCTCGCCGCGTCCTGTTTGTATCTGACGTACGACCCGATCATCGGGGCGTGTACGGCCGCTTCCGCGGGACACGGCGGCCCCCTGGTCACCAGCCCCGGCGGCATCGTCAGCCCGCTCGACGTGGCGCGCGGTGCGGCGCTCGGCCAGGGCGCCCCGTACGAGATGCGCACGACCACCCTGCCGGCCGGGACCCTGCTGTGCATGTATTCGGACAGTGTCGTGGACGGCCACCCGGCGGAGGCCCACGACCGCCTCAGCCGGCTGCGCGAGACGATCAGCGACCCGACGGCGCATCCCGACGAGGTGTGCGACGCGGTGGCGTACAAACTGCTCCAGGGCAGCTCGCTGGACGGGGCGGTCGTCCTCGTCGCCAAGCTCAGGTCCCTCGATCCGGACCGCGTCATCGACTGGACCTTTCCCCCGGAGCCGGCCTCGGTGGGGGAGGCGAGACGGGCGGCACGTCACCAACTGGAGCAGTGGGGTCTGGAGGAGCAGACCTTCGCCACCGACCTGGTGGTCAGCGAGCTCGCCACCAATGTCATCCGCCACGCCATAGGCCCCATCCGGCTCCGGCTCATCCAGGACCGGACGACGCTGACCGTCGAAGTCTCCGACGACTCCGACACCGCTCCACACCTGCGCCACGCCCGGATCCAGGACGAGGGCGGACGCGGCCTGTTCATCGTCGCTTCCGTCAGCCGGCACTGGGGGACGCGCTTCTCGGAGAGGGGCAAGACGATCTGGGCCGAACAGGATCTCGCCGACACGTGACGCGTGGGAACCTACGGCCGTGCCGTACGCGAGCGGAGGCCGGCAGCGGCCTCGGGCCCGGCACCGGGGGCCTTCGACGGTCAGCCACCCTGCGGCGGTTGGAGCTCCGACCACTCGCGAAGCCATGATCGTATGTCCGCGCAGACGTCGTCGATGCCCGCGGCGGTGGCGTATTCGGCCGGTGCCTCCTGCGCGTCGTTGACGACCAGCAGACGAGCCCGCAGGGCGGGCTTGCTTCCTGGTTCCCACCAGACGCGCAGGACGGCGACCCCGATCGGGTTGTCAGGAGGATTAGTAGCCATGGGACGAGCATTGCCCGGGGCCGCCACCGCGCCGTGACCCTCGCCTCTGCGCGGCACTCATCCACGGGTTCATCATCTGGCGCAGCGCGGGCGAGGGGGCAGGCCCAGGTCCTCGCGCAGAAGGCGGCGGAATTCCACGAAGTGGCGGACGGCCTCGACGGTGTTTCCCTCCGCCAGGTAGGTGTCGATGGCCTCCCTGCGCGCGCTCTCACGCAACGGCTCGCCCGCGACAGCCAGGAGCGCGGCGTCCAGGGACCGGCCGAAGTGACCTGCCTCCCGGTGGGCGCGGGAGAGCGATTCAAGGGCGTGCAGGCGCAACTCCGCGCGGTGGGCCACCAGTCGGCCGCGGGCACAGCGGCGGGACTCACGCCGCATCTGCCCGGCGGATCGTCGGTCCTCCTCGCGGGCGGCATCGTCGGCGCCACCGTCATGCCCCACGCCGTCTACCTCCACTCCGCGCTCACCCAGCGGCGGGTGCTGTCCAGCAAGCCGGGCGACAAGCGGCGGCTGCTGCGCTACCTCCGGATCGACTGCGGACTGGGATTCGCCCTCGCAGGGGCTGTCAACCTCGTGATGCTGTGCCTGTCCGTCGCGCTGTTCCGCGCGGGCGGACCCGCCGCTGGAACAGACGCGATCACCGCGGCCCACACCAGCCTGTCCCAGGTCGTGGGAGGCGGGGCGGCACTCGCCTTCGCTGCGGCGCTCCTGGCTTCCGGTATCTCGTCGGCGAGCGTGGGAACGTGCGCGGGCCAGGTGATCATGCAGGGCTGTCTCCGCCGCCACATACCCCTGTTCGTACGGCGGGCCCTGACCATGGCGCCCGCTCTGGTGATCCTGTCGATCGGCCTTCCCGTCACCTCGACACTCGTCTTCAGCCAGGTCGTCCTCGCCTTCGGCATCCCGTTCGCCCTCGTACCCCTGGTGTTGATCACCCGGCGACGGGACCTGACGGGTGAACTGGTCAACCGGCCCGTCACCACGGCCGCCGGAGTCCTGGTGTGCGGCCTGATCATCAGCCTGAACGCCTACCTCATCGCAACCATGGTCACAGGCTGACGCAGGCATCCGCCCCCTGTGGCGGCGGTGACACGAGGTGACAGGAGTCGCCCACAGTACGGAAACCGAGTCCCCCTCCGAGTCTCCTACCGAGATTCCCCGTTGGAAGGAAAAGCCCATGACCGAGAATCAGGTACGCGACGTCCCGCAGCCCATCCGCGACGGGCAGGGCGCGACCGACATCGGACCGCGCAACGTGGAGATGGACCTGCAGAATCCGGATGTGCTCCTGCCTCCGAAAACCGACTCCGGCACGGTACCGAACCTCAAATTCTCCTTCTCGCAGGCCCATATGCGTCTCGACGCCGGTGGGTGGGCGCGCGAAGTGACCCAGCGGGAAATGCCTATCGCGACAACACTCTCCGGCGTGAACATGCGCCTCAAGCCCGGTGCCATCCGGGAACTGCACTGGCACAAGCAGTCCGAGTGGGCCTACGTCCTGCAGGGCAGTTGCCGCATCAGCGCCGTCGACCAGGAAGGCCGCAACTTCCATTCCTCACCACATCCAGGCGCTGGACGACGGCGTGGAGTTTCTCCTCGTCTTCAACGACGGTGAGTTCTCCGAGAACGACACGTTCCTGATAAGCGATTGGTTCGCGCACACGCCGCGTTCGGTGCTCGTGAAGAACTTCGGCGTCCCCGAGGAGAACTTCGCCTCGATCCCCACGTCCGAGCTGTACATCTTCAACGGCGCTGTACCGCCCGGACTGGAATCCGACAGGGTTCTCAGCCCCACCGGCGACGTGCCTCGCTCCTTCAAGCACCGCCTGGACTCGCAGCCTCCCCTCCGCACCAGCGGTGGCACGGTACGAATCGTCGACTCGTCCAACTTCGCGGCCTCCATCACCACTTCGGCGGCCCTGGTGGAGATCGAGCCCGGAGCCATCCGCGAGCTGCACTGGCACCCGAACAACGATGAGTGGCAGTACTACATCTCCGGACAGGCGCGGATGGGTGTCTTCACCAACTCCGGCCGCAACCGCACGTTCAACTTCATGGCGGGCGACGTCGGCTACGTCCCCTTCGCGACGGGACACTACATCGAGAACATCGGTGACCAGCCGGTCAAGATGCTCGAGATGTTCAAGACACCCCGGTTCGAGGACGTCAGTCTCGTCCAGTGGATGGCGCTGACGCCGTCCGCAACGATTCGCCACCACCTGAACCTCAACGACACGGTGATGAACTCGCTGCGCAAGGAGAAGGCGCCGGTCTTCCGCTGACCGAAGCCCCCGACGACAGACTCCAACACCGCTGGTGGGCCCGCCACAACACGGCGCGGCCCACCACCGCGCGCCCGACGGGCGCACCCCCGGCGCAAACCGCGCCGGGGGTGCGCCGGTTTCAGCCGTGTACGGGGCGGGATCAGGTACGGCACCGCCCCGCCAGGATCACCGCGGGCACGATCGCGTCTTTCTCAGGCGCCCGGTTCCATCGTCGCCCTCACCCTGGGGTGGGACTGGAACTCGGCGCTGCCGAAGTACTCGGCGCTGAGGCCGCCCTCCAGCGCCCTGCCCCACTTCAGCGGCTGAAGGTAGTTGTTGCCGGCGTTGAGCTCCGCCTCGCCACGGTCGTTGGTCCGTGCCGAACCGAGGGAGTCGTCCCCGTCGCCGGTGTAGAACTCGATGTCCTCGCCCTCGACAGGCTCGTTCTCGGGAATGCTGTGAAGGGTGGCGACGATTTTGGCGGTCGCGTTCTTCACGTGTCCGCCCGCGTTCCTGACCCGCAGTCGGGTTTTCCTCTTGGCCATGCCCGAACTCCTTGTGCTGAATGCGTGACGCGCCCGGCGCCACTGATCGGCAAAATCGTGGCACGGGCCCGCGCGGCACCCGGGGAAACTACTTCCATCGTGTTTGTTCCGCCACCCATGTGCCGTACAGCGCCGCCCGATCGGCGTAGTCGGCGGGAGGAGCGGTCGCAACGCCCGCAAGGCCCACTGACGATGGAGATGCCGCCACGGGCACGAGGCCCGCGGTGACGTCTGCCCGCGACCGGTGTGATGTGCCGTCAGGACAGCCGCCCGGTCCGGGCGATGACAAGGAGACTCCCATGGTCCACCCCGCACCGCTTCACCCCACCCGGCGGCAGTTGGTCCGCCGTACGGCGTTGGTCCTTCCGGCGCTGTCCGTCCTCACTCTGACTCTCATGGCGCCCGAGGTGGCCACCGCGCGGGACGGCGACGCCTCTCCCGGTCCCACGCCCAGGGCTCAGGCCTTCGACGGGGAGCGGGCGCTCGGGGCGGTGTCGGAGGTGACACAACTGTGCGGCCGGCCCGGGAGACAGAGCTGCTCGTTCCGGCTCGATCCGAAACGCTCCCGTGAATACACCAGCGCCGTGCACTCCGTGGCCAACGGCGCCATCAACTGCACCAGTGAACCGATGACCGTCAAGCGGACGGTGACACTGACGTCCAGCAGCGCCGACAACATCGGCGGGGAGATCTCCGGCAGCGGCACCATCGAGGGGGAGGTGGCGACCGACAACGAGGTCAGCGGTTCGGGCACGGGTACGGTCTCCGCGCAGCAGACGCACCAGGAGAGCGACACGGCCAGCGCGACCAAGGAGACCACCGCCACCATCGGTTCGACGAATCACACCGCCCCCAAGGACAAGGGCCCCAACCAGGAGACCAAGGTCGAGGGCACCGCCAAGGACAGCGCCACCGTCCAGCACCAGACCACCAACACCGAGCAGATGACGGAGACGGGCAGCACCACCGTGGCCGGCAAGAGCAACATCCACCTCGCGCTGAAGGGCGCGTTCACCGCGGCGTTCAAGGGCACTTGGAACCACACCTGGAGCATGACCAACACCGAGACGACCGAGGTGGCATTCACCATCAAGGCCAATGACGAGCTGCAGTTCGGTGCGCTGAACGCGATGACCCGCGTCGTCGGGGACCTCGTGGTGGACGGCACGGGCAAGCTGGTCAAGAACGTCGCCGTGGACGGCCCCTCCACGGTGAACTCCAGCACCGTGGTGGCACAGACCTTCACCAACCCCGACAAGTGCCAGACCCTGCGGCCCAAGGGCGCCGAGGCCGCCCAGCCCGATGAGCGCCGCAGCCTCCGCCGGGCCGCCCCCGCGCCCCGAACGGGCACGCCCACCGGCCGCTATGTCCTGGACCCGGACCGGACGACCTGGCGGCGGGTCGGCTGAACCGTCCGCCGCCGTACGGGTGACGAAGGGCGGCCGGATCCGATCCGGCCGCCCTTCCCCTCGCGCAGCGGCGTACGACCCCCGTCAGCGGGTCCGGGACTCCTCGACCGGGGCGACGGTGACGGGCCTGACCCGGGTCCCGGCGTCCGAGGCACGCGCGGCCACCTGAAGCAGCCCGGTCACCGGGATTCCGGCGCGCAGGGTCGGAGCACCGATCGTCTCGTCCGGGGTCCGCTCGTTGTAGCGGGAGTCGGCGCAGCGGGCCAACTCGACCTGGCTGAGCGGTCCGGTCCGCTGGTAGAAGCGGTCGCCGAAGGCACCCGACGCCACGTCCACGGTGACGTCGAGGCGCAGATCCGGGGTCTTCACCAGGGTGCCGGTGAGGCGCTCCCGCGCCGGCTGCACCTCGACCCAACTGACCTCGCCCGGCTGGACGGTGACGGCGACCTTGCGCTGTTCCTTGCGGTTCCACAGCAGCGGGTTGGTGGTGGCCATCTCCACCGGGTTGCCGTCGGCCCGGGTGAAACCGCCGCCGATCTGCACGGCGATCTCCTTGAGGCTCTCGTTGAGCGGCTGCCGCGGATTGAGCGGCTTCTTCTCCACCGCCACGAAGTACTGGGTGAGGTTGTCGTACGGGTACTCCTGCCAGTCCACCAGACGTTCGTCGGTGACGGCGTTCCGGGTGCAGTTGATGTACGCCTGGCCCACCATGCGCGGCCGGTCGTAGTACTGGAAGGAGTAGCGTTCGTCCTTCTCGAAGCGGCAGGCGTCGGCGGAGTTGCACGCCGTCACGACGTCCTTGGGCGGGACCGCTTCATGGTTCTTGTACGCCTCGGGCATCGGAAGCTGCGGCTTCTTGTCCTTGTACGGTACGGGCGCGGGCACCTGCTGGGCGCGGAACCGGGTCAGCAGCGGGCCGCACTTGGACGCCTTGTCCGGCTGCTTCGAGGTGAAGGTGACCTTCGGGTTGTTCTCCTCGGCCGTGAAGGAGTACGAACGGCCGGACTGCCAGGCGGCTGTGCCCTTGTCGGTGCCCTTGGTGGTGAACTGCGCGGGTACGGGAGCGCCGGCCGACGTCCCGGGTGCGACCACCTCGTAGCGCTGCCCGTCGCCGACATCGCTCTGCTTGCAGTCGGCGTGGGTGCTGGAACTGTCGTCCCAGGTCACAGTGATCTTCGAGCCCTTCTGCACCCGCCACAGCCGGGTCGTCAGAGTGCCCGGTCCCGAAGAGTTCAGGGAGACTGCCTGGAGCCCGTCGGGATGGGCCGCGAGTGCTTTGGGGAAGTGCTGGACCTGCACTCCCGTCCACCGGTCGGGAGCCTTCGTCGCGGGCGCCGCGGCCGTCATCTCGGGCACGGCGGCGTCGGGGTTCTCGATGGGCACGGCGACCTCCTCGGCCGCGACGGCCGGGAGGGGCGGGGCCGCGAGTAAGAGGGAGCCACCGAGCAGGGTGGTCATGCAGCGGCGCACGAGGCGTCGTGACACGGACATCTCCTTGTCTGGAGCACTGGGGCTGGGGTGGGGAAGGGCCCGGCGGCACGGGGCACCGGACCGGGCGGACTGATCAGCAGGCCCACCACTCGGAGGGGGGAACGATCACATCCGAGTCGCTCAGCCGGTCCCGCATCCCGGAGGAGGAACCGCACAGCTCCGCCGCGCCGCCCGCAGCGGACTGGTCCCGCTGGACGGCGTGGAAATCCTGCTGCGCCTGGGCGTGGCCGTTCTGGTTCTGCTGCCAGGTCTCCTGCGCAGGGCCGGTGATCGGCTTGGCGCAGTTGTGGAAGTTCTCCACCTGGCACTTGTCGTTGGCCGCCTGGTTCTGCGCCACGCCGGAGCAGGCGGTGCTCGCCGGGATCCCGTTGACCGACTGACAGGGGTCCGCGCTCGGGGGCGGCACGGGCAGGGGGTTCTTCGAGGGTACGGCGGGAGGCGAAGGCTTCCCGGGCGCCGGCGCCTGAGGGGTCGGTACGGGAGGGGTGTACGTGGCGGTCTCCGCGCGGATCCCGGCGCCGTACGGCTCGCGGACGGCGGAACCGGAGGCGGAAGCGGCGGAGGGCTGTCCGAAACTCAGAGCGACCAGGCCCGCCACGGCCGCGAACACGGCCAGGACCGGCAGCAGGCGCGCGTACAGGACACGCATGGGACTCCTTCTGTCAGGGGCTCTGTGGCTGGCCGGGAATCCCAGGCCACCGGCGACAGGTTCCGGCAGCCCGGCCGGTCCCGCCATCCGACCGTTGTGGATCTTGAGCCATCGGCGGGACAACTCCCACGAGTGGCCCCAAGGCCGGGTGGTGGCCCATGACCGTCATGCGGCGGCGGTGAGCCGGGGCGGGCGGGCGGCCCGGCGAGTGGTGGGTTGACCAGGGGGCTGATCTGCCCTTCCGGAAGAACTCGCCGCAGCGATCGGTGCCGTCCTCGCCGACATCTCGGGCTTCGCCGACGACAGATCCGAAATCCGCGCCACCACTGACGCCATGATCCGCCTCCTGGTCGGAGCGCCGCCGCACTCCGACTCAAGGAGCGATTCGCCCGGGTCGTTCAGGTCCAGGAAGCCGGGAGTCATCAGCTTCGGCGGAGCGCCGACGAGTCGAGCACGATCCGCGTGCTACCCGGCCCGCGGAACTGATCTCGTACCCGCCCTTCCGGCACCGCTTTCCGCGACCTCGGCTCCGAGAAGGCGGGAACGTGACCGCCTACTGCCGGGCCGCCGGCGCCACTTCGGCGGCGGGGGCGTCGCGCAGGCCGAGCCGCAGGTGCTCGACGTGGAAGAGGGCCTGTTCCAGGAGTTCGGCCACGTGGTTGTCGTACAGGCCGTAGACGATGGAGCGGCCCCGGCGCTCGCCTGTGACGAGCCCGAGGTTGCGCAGCAGGCGGAGTTGGTGGGAGCAGGCGGAGGCTTCCATGCCCACGGCCTCGGCGAGGTCGCCGACGGCGCAGGGGCCTTCCTGAAGGCGGGCCAGGATGTACAGCCGCGAGGGGGTGGCCAGGGCCTGGAGGGTGGCGGCGACGTCGCCGGCCCCCGCCGCGTCCAGGCGCTCGCGGGGGGTGGCGTGGTTCTTGTCGTCGGCTCCGTGACCCATGCCGCCCATCCTACCGGCAGTACATGAATACCTGTTCATATATTCATGTACGGTGGAGGTGCCGTCGTCTTCCGCCCTGAAGGGTTGTTTTGTCATGCCTTCCGACCTGCTCCAGCGGCCCGAACGGGCAGCTCCGGCCACATCGCGTACGGCGCCGAAACGGCGTACCCGGGTGTTCGCCCTGGCCGAGGCTCGCTGGGCCGCCGCCGCGCTGATGCTGTTTCTGATCGCACTGCCGCTGCATCTGACCGGTGCACCCGCCTGGTCGTGGGGGCCTCTCTATGCCGCCGCCTACGTCACCGGCGGGTGGGAGCCGGCCTGGGCGGGGCTGACGGCGCTGCGGGAGAAGACCCTTGATGTGGACCTGTTGATGATCGTGGCCGCGCTCGGTGCGGCCTCGATCGGGCAGGTGATGGACGGCGCGCTGCTGATCGTCATCTTCGCCACCTCCGGCGCACTGGAGGCCCTGGCGACCGCCCGCACCCAGGACGCGGTGCACGGTCTGCTCGACCTCGCGCCCACCACCGCGACCCGGCTGACCAGCGACGGGAGTGAGGAGAGCGTCGCCACCGCCGACCTGGTGGTCGGGGACACCATCCTGGTACGGCCCGGCGAACGGGTCGGCGCGGACGGCCGCGTGGTGGACGGGGCCGGCGAGGTCGACCAGGCCACCATTACCGGCGAGCCGCTGCCGATGGCGAAGGAAACCGGTGACGAGGTCTTCGCCGGCACACTGAACGGCACCGGCGCCCTGTGGGTGAAGGTCGAGCGGGACGCGTCCGACTCGGTGATCGCCCGGATCGTGGCCATGGTCCAGGAAGCCTCCGAGACCAAGGCGCCCACCCAGTTGTTCATCGAGAAGGTCGAGCAGCGCTACAGCCTGGGCATGGTCGTCGCGACCCTGGCGGTCTTCCTCATCCCGCTCGCGTTCGGCGCGGACCTGAGCGGATCACTGCTGAGGGCCATGACCTTCATGATCGTCGCCTCACCCTGCGCCGTGGTCCTGGCGACGATGCCGCCCCTGCTCTCGGCCATCGCCAACGCCGGACGCCACGGCGTCCTGGTGAAATCCGCCGTCGTCATGGAACGCCTCGGGCAGATCGACGCGGTCGCCCTCGACAAGACCGGCACCCTCACCGAGGGCACACCTCGCGTCACCGACATCCGACCCCTGGACGGCTCCGGTCTGGACGAGAGCGCCCTGCTGGCGCTGGCGGCTGCTGTCGAGCACCCCAGCGAGCACCCGTTGGCCCGTGCGGTCGTCGACGCCGCGCGCACCCGGGGCCTGGCCATCGTCGGCATGCAGGACTTCATCTCCACTCCGGGCACCGGCGTCACCGCGACCGTGAACGGTCACACGGTTGCGGTCGGCGCCCCAGCCCGGCTCCTTGACGACAACGATGACGCCCCCGTCCCGGTCCGTGCCGCCGAGGTCGCGGCCGACCTGGAGGGCGGCGGGCGCACCGCGGTCCTGGTCCTGCGCGACGGCGTCCCGGTCGGGGTGCTGGGCCTCGCGGACCGGCCGCGGCCCGATGCCGCGACGACCGTCACAGCCCTGACCGCACTGACCGGCAGCACGCCGATGCTGGTGACGGGCGACAACCCGCGCGCCGCCGCCCGCCTGGCCGCCGAGATCGGCATCACCGGCGACGACGTCCACGCCGGTCTCCTGCCCCAGGACAAGGTCGAAGCCGTACGGCGCCTGGAGGCGGGCGGGCGCAAGGTGCTGGTCATCGGCGACGGTGTCAACGACGCCCCCGCACTCGCCGCCGCCCACATCGGCATCGCCATGGGCCGCGCCGGCTCCGACCTCGCCCTGGAAACCGCCAGCGCCGTCATCGTCCGCGACGAACTCGCGACCATCCCCACCGTCATCCGTCTGTCCCGCGCCGCCCGCCGTCTGGTGGTGCAAAACCTCATCATCGCCGCGGTGTTCATCTCCGGCCTGGTCATCTGGGACCTGGCGGGCCATCTGCCGCTCCCGCTCGGCGTGCTCGGCCACGAAGGCTCCACCGTCATCGTGGGCCTCAACGGCTTGCGGCTACTGCGCGATGCCGCCTGGACCCGCGCCGCCCGGGACGCGCGGTGATCCGCCGCGGCGAAAAGGCCGCCCCTGCCTCTGTCCGGCAGGCGGACAGGACGCCATCCGTGCCTCGATGGACCCGACAGGCGAGCCCGACGTCCCGGAGCGGTGCGGACGCTGGTACCGAATGGTGGCCGGGGGATGGTGGCCGGGGGTCAGTGATCGTGGGGCTGGTCACGGTGGGTGGGGCCGTGCGGCTCGTCGCAGTGCGCGGGGTCCCCGGTGGGGGGCGGCCCGGTGAGGGTGAGGGTTTCCTGGGGTGCGTGGTCGACCTGGAGGGTGGTGTGGGTGATGTGGTGGTCGGTGCCGAGGAGTTGTTCGAGGTCGCGGCGTACGGCGTGGCAGTCGCCGCCGGGGGTGACCAGGACATGGGCGGACAGGGCGGGCTGGCCCGAGGTGATGGCCCATACGTGCAGGTCGTGGATTTCGACGACGGAGGGCTGGGCGGCCAGTTGGTCGCCGATGGCGTCGGGGTCGACGCCGGCTGGGGCGGCTTCGAGGAGGATCCGCCCTGATTCGCGGACCAGGCCGTAGCCGGCCTTGAGCATGAGGACGACGACGAGGAGGGTGGCGATGGCGTCCGCGCGCACATAGCCCGTGGTGAGGATGATCAGGCCGGCGACGGCGGTGCCGATGAACGCGAACAGGTCGTTGAGGATGTGCTGATAGGCGCCCTCGACGTTCAGGGAGGTGCGGTTGGCCTTGGAGATGCACCAGGCGGCCGCGATGTTGACGACGATCCCGGCGAGCGCGGTGGCGAGGATCAGGCCGCCCTGGACACTGGGCGGGTCGATGAGGCGGCGGACGGCTTCGTAGCCGAGCCAGAGCGCGAGGAGCAGCAGGGTGAGGCCGTTGGCCTGGGCGGAGAGGATTTCGGCGCGCTTGAGCCCGTAGGTGAAGGTGCCGCGGGCGGGGCGGGCGGCCAGGCGCATCGCGATCAGGGCGAGGGCGATGGAGGCGGCGTCGGTGAGCATGTGTGCCGCGTCCGAGAGCAGCGCGAGGGAGCCGGAGGCAAGGCTGACGACGACTTCGACGGCCATGAAGGCGGTGATTAGTGCCAGGGCTGTGGCCAGCCAGCGCCGGTCGGCGTCGGCCGCCACCCCGTGGGAGTGCCCGGCATGGCCGCCCGGGGTGTCGGGATGTTCCTGGTGCCCGCTCATGCCCGTTGGTCTCCCCTTGGTGGTGAGGGCGTTCGGTGGTGAGGCCCCGCGAAGTGAAGCGCACCCGGGCCCGATCGGCAAAGGCTGCACTGGTGTCCGTTGTCAGTACCAATAACATGCCGCTGACCTGCGGGTATGTCAGCCGGTGGTGTGGCGGGGGAAGTACTTGCGGGAAGACAGTCATACGGGGACGGGGTCCAGGGGATGATGAGCCGGCCCAGACACCCCCTTCGTATCGCCGTCACCGCCCCGGCCGGGGCCGCATCGTACGGGCTGCGCCGTTCGCGGCCGCGAGTGTGGGCCTGGCGGGCCTGGCCCACCATGTCGCGCCCGGCGCCAGCCCCCTCGCCCTCAGCGCCCCGCCGGCGCCGGCGCGTCAAGCGCGGCCCCGAGTACCCCCGCCATCTCACCGGCGGCGGTGAGCACTTCGCCGAAACCGCAGCCGGCAGTGACAGCGGTGACGGACCGGGGACGGGCGCGCTCGTCGGGACCGTCGCGGCTGTCCTGCTTGCCGTGGGCGGCGTCACCGCGTGGTGGCTGCGGCGCCGCTCGGCATGGGTGGGCCGGTGACTGAGGGCCGGGTGTGCGAGGAAACGGGACCGTTCCCCGCGCGCCCGGCCCGGGTGGCCCGCCGTCAGGCGATCGCGGGCTGCGGTACGGGCGCGGTGAGCCGCCCGCTGCGTGCCAGGGCCAGGACGGCGCTCGCGCAGGCGGCGCCGGTCAGTGCCAGCGCGGTCCACACCAGCCACAGTGCCCGGTGCTGCTGGGCGTAGTCCCACAGGGCGCCGGTGGCCAGGTTGCCCAGGGTGATGCCGATACCGGAGACGGTGTTGTAGAGGCCGTAGTGGGTGGCGACCAGGCGGTTGCCGGCCAGGGAGACGATGGTGTCCATCTCCAAGGGGTAGACGATCGCACTGCCGGCGGACAGGGCGATCACCGCCCCGGCCAGCGCGGCCAGCGCCACCGCACCCGGTACGGCCCGGCCGCTCGCCGCGAGCAGGGCGAGCGGTGTGAAGGCCAGGCCCATCAGGGCGAGGCCGCGCACAAGTGCCTGTTCACCGTTCCACCGGTTTTTCGCCCAGCCGGTCAGCCGCAACTGCCCGGCGACGGCCACCGCCGCGGACAGGACGAACAGCAGGCTGGTGGCTTTCGTGCCGGCCGCCCCGAACGCGTCCCCCGCGGCCAGCGGCAGCGCCAGGTAGACCTGGAAGGTCAGCACGTAGGAGCCGATCATCGCAAACGAGAACAGCAGGAACGGCCGGTTGGCCACCACCGTTCGCCACTGCGCCGGCACCCCGCCCGCCTGCCCGCCGGGCTCAGCGCCACGGCGAGCGGGCAGCGACCGGCCCTGCATGAGGGTCAGGAGGGCGAAGATGCCCGCGGCGATCAGGCACACGAGGCGGAAGTCGGCGGCCAGCAGCGCCAGTCCGACCAGGGGCCCGGCCAGCATTCCGGCCTGGTAGTAGACGTTGAACGTCGCGAACGCCTCCACCCGCCGCTCCTCTCCGGCTTCGGCAGCGAGGTAGGCGCGTACGGCCGGGTTGAACAGTGCGCCGGCGAAGCCGGTGGCGGCCGAGGCGACAACGAGGACGGGCAGGCTGTCCACGACGCCCAGCAGGGCGAACCCGGCTGTTCGCAGCAGACACCCGGCCATGATCGGGGCTTTGTAGCCGAAGCGGTCGGCGATCGTGCCGCCGATGAGGAACATGCCCTGCTGGGAGAAGTTCCGTACGCCCAGCACCAGGCCGACCGCCCACGCGGCAAGACCGAGCTCACCAGCGAGGTGAGCGGCGAGGTAGGGCATGAGCATGTAGAAGGCGAGGTTGATGGCGAATTGGTTAACCATCAGCAGCCGCACGGCGGGCGGGAAGCTCAGCGTGGAGGTCCACAGGCTCTTCACCGGCCCACTCCCGCCAGGCCCGCCACTCCCGCCAGGCCCGCCGCACCCGCCAGGCCCGCCGCACCCGCGACAACGCCCTGCCCGGCAGGGGGCGGGGCGGGGTCCAGGACGGTTTCGCACTTCGTCCACCGGGTGATCACCCGTTCCCCACCGTGGGTGATCCGGTCCGGGGCGTCGGCCGGTTCGCATCCCAGGAGTTGGCGTTCCCGGCACCAGGTGTCGTCGAAGACGGTGCCGGCATAGCGGTGCGGGCCGTCGGGGAACACGGCGGCGATCCGGGCCTCGGCCGGCAGGGTGGCGGCGAGATGGCGGGCGACCAGGGCGACCGCGCCCACGCTCCACCCGCCGGTGGCGTACCGGGAGCGGGCCAGCGCCCGCGCCGCCCACACCGCCTCACCGGCCGCGACCCAGTGGACCTCGTCGAAGAGGGTGTAGTCGACGTTGCGCGGGTAGATGCTGCTGCCCAGCCCCCGCATCAGCCGGGGCGTGGCCTCCTGACCGAAAATGGTCGAGCCGGGCGTGTCGACGCCCACCACCTTCAAGGCCGGGAAGTAACCGCGCAGTACTGAGGCGACGCCGGCGGAGTGCCCGCCCGTACCCACGCTCACCACCAGGGCGTCGATCCGCCCGAGCTGGGCAACCAGTTCCCGGGCGAGACCCGCGTAGGCGCTCACGTTGTCGGGATTGTGGTACTGATCCGGGCACCACGCGTCCGGGTGGAGCACGAGGAGTTCGGAGACACGGTCACGGCGCGCCTGCTGCCAGCCGCCCACCGGATGGGGCTCCGAGACGCTCTGCACGTCAGCGCCGTAGGCGGCGAGCAGTCCCGACACCAGGGGCTCCATGCCGGGGTCCGTGACGACGGTCACCGGGTGGCCGTAGACGATCCCGGCAAGCGCGAGTCCCAGTCCGAGCGTGCCGGAGGTGGATTCCACGATCCGCGCACCGGGCAGCAGATCGCCGCGCTCACGGGCGCGTTCCACCATGAACAGGGCGGTACGGTCCTTGATCCCGCCGGGGTTGTGGCCTTCAAGCTTCGCCCAGAAGCCGCGTCCGGCATCCGTGAAGGGCTCGCCGACCCACAGCACCGGGGTATCACCGACCAGGGCGGCCGGGCTGTGGGCCCGGCGGGCGGCACCGCTCAGCAACTGGGCCGGCGCGGGGGCGAAAGAGGGCATGAGAGAGGAGTTCATCGCACAGGTCTCCTGCCGGCCGCCGCATCGCCCGGTCAGGGCGGGGCAGGCCGGAATGTTCGAGGACAGAACCGTCGGGAACGAGGGCGCCGCCGGGCACGCGCTCACGGGCGCGACCAGCGGCACGGTCCGCTCAGGTCCGCCACACTCCCAACACCGCGCGCGTGCGGCTGTTCTCCGCCTGGTGACCGCCACCCTTGATGCCGCAGAACGCCCGGCTCATCGCGGACTGCCGCCCGACGTCCCCGGGCAGGAGGAGTCCGTCGTCAACCGCAGGAGGCGCGGGCAGGTCTGCCCGGGGGCCGTACGCGGCGTGCTCGTCCACCCCGGCGCACCCCATCCCTGCCCCGTGGTCGCACAGAACCGGATCGGTGAACCGGACAGCCGGCCCGCCATGCGCGGGCGGACAGGCGGTGGCCGAAACGGCAGCCAGCGAGTCGGTCCGCGGCAGCCCGGCGGCCTGCGCGCCGTGAGCGCAGCCGAGCAGGTGGAGCAGCCCGGCCAGCACCGTGACCAGCACCAGCCGCCACAGCACAGGCCGGGACATCCGAAGCCCCGCCCACATCAACATGCAACTAAACGTATCCGATCAGTTACATAAAGTGCTCGTTAAGGAGTGATGCGCCCTCGCGGGTCATTCGAACATGAGTTCTAATATCGGGATGGACTCCACTCCCATTGCCGCCCTCGATGACCTGGCACGAACCCAGCACGCCTGGAGAGCCACCTACGAGGCACTCGCCGCCCCCGCCAACCCCTACTTGAACACCCTGCTGCGCCGGCGTCTGCTCCGGCTGTCGACCCGATTGGTGCGGCTGCGCCAGCGGACCAGGAGCGAAGCGCCAGGAGGAAATCCCGCGTGTGCCCAGGACGGATCGCGGAGTACGGGGAGGAGCCGACGATCCGGGAGATCGGCCGGGCAGTCGGCCTGTCCAGCAGCAGCTACTTCGCCTACCAGCAGCGCCGGATGGAGGAGCGGGGGCTGATCAGCCGCACCGATCGACAAGGGCGCTCGATCCGCCTCGTCTGAAGAGACGCGGGTCGAAGATCCACCTCACAACCGGGCGATCTGGTCTGCCCATGTCCACCGGCATCCCCGCAGCGAACACCCGCTTAGAGGATCGGGGGGCGCCCTGCGCGGGTGAGGCGGGCGACGGTACGCCAGCTCATGGGGCGCTGTGTGCCTTGGCCGCCTCGGAGGCCTTCTCGGAATCCGGTGAGGGAGACGCGCAGGGCTGAGCGATTCCGTACGCGCCACAGGGTGATGAGGATCCAGGTGGCGAGGTTGAGGGGGATGAGTGGGCGGGGGAGGTTGCGGCGGGCGAGCCAGACGCGGTTTCGGGCGTTGAGCCGGTAGAACGTGTCGTGGCGGGCCGGGTCGGTGGCTGGGTGGTGGACGATGATGTCGGGCACGTAGCGGCCGGTGTGTCCTTCGTTCCACAGTCTCCAGGCCAGGTCGATGCCCTCGTGGAAGAGGAAGAAGTGTCCTGGCCAGCCGCCGGCCTTGTCGAATGCGTCGCGGCGTACGAGTACGACGCCTTCGGCCATGACGGTCACGGTGCCTGGGCGTGAGGGGTCGGCGGCGCGGAGGCGTGGGACCCATCGACGCAGGGTGATATGGGTGTCCGGGTCGGTGATGCGGGGCTGGGCGTAGGCGAGTTGGGGGTCCTCGTGGAGTTCCGCGACGAGGCTGACGAGAACGTGCGTGTCGGGCAGGTAGGCGTCGTTGTCGAAGAAGAAGAGGTAGTCGCCTTTGACGTTGTCGGCGCCGATGTTGCGGCCTTCGGGGATACCGACGTTGTCGGGCAGGTCCACGGTGCGTACGCCGGGTGGGATCTGCTGGGGGGTGCAGCCGTTGCCGACGACCACGACGTCGAGGTCGATGCCTTCCTGGGCCAGGAGCGAGGCCATGGCCCGGGGGAACTCCTCGGGGCGGTCGTTCATGGTCAGTACGACGGCGCCGACGGACGCGCGCGGTGCACCTGTGCTCACGTGGGTGGGTGTCCTTCGCTGCGTTGCGGGGAGAGGTCAGGGCCGGTGAGGAGGAAGCGGGTCCGCCTGTCGAACCGGCTGGCAGCCCGCAGCCCTGCTCGTCACGGGGCGAGCCCGCAAGGTGGAATTGGCCGTGCGTTTGCTCTGCGGATGGCTCACTTTAGTGTCTTGGACACTGTGGGAGCGGTGTCTGAACGGTCGTTCGGCAGAGCGGTGAGTGCGGCGGTGAACAACGAGTGCAGAGCTTTGGTTGTGGCGGGAGAGTCGGCGCGTGGTTGTCGGTGGAGGAGGGAGTCGGCGACGACGAAGCCGGCTGCCGCGTGGATGCTCCGGCGCTCGGCGACGGCGAAGACCGCCGCTGCTTCCATGTCGGCGACGAGGATGCCTTGGGCGGTGTATCGCCTGACTTCGCCGGCGGTCTCGCGGTAGGGCGCGTCGGTGCTCCACCCGTGCCGCCATCACAGCCAAGGACAGTCCACGTACGAGTCGGTTCGTGTGGTTCGTCGGCGTCGGTGCTACCGCGGAGGAGCGAAGCGCCGGGAACTTTTCAGGGAATTTCAGCTCTGTCAGAGGGACTGTCCAGGGACGATCCGCAGTGCGAGCGGGAAAGCCCGTGACAGAGCTGGAAGATGGGAAACACCTGATCAGAAGCTGTGAGTCAGCACTCGATGATGTTCACGGCGAGCCCGCCGCGCGCTGTCTCCTTGTACTTCACGGACATGTCGGCGCCCGTCTCCTTCATCGTCTTGATGACCTTGTCCAGCGAGACCTTGTGGTTGCCGTCGCCCCGCAGCGCCATCTTCGCCGCGGTCACGGCCTTCACCGCCGCCATGCCGTTGCGTTCGATGCACGGGATCTGTACCAGGCCGCCCACCGGGTCGCAGGTCAGGCCCAGGTTGTGTTCCATGCCGATCTCCGCCGCGTTCTCCACCTGCTCGGGGCTGCCGCCGAGCACCTCGGCGAGTGCGCCCGCCGCCATCGAGCAGGCCGAGCCGACCTCGCCCTGGCAGCCGACCTCGGCGCCGGAGATGGAGGCGTTCTCCTTGAAGAGCATGCCGATCGCTCCGGCGGCGAGCAGGAAGCGGACCACGTTGTCGTCCTTCTCCTCCGCCGTGGCGCCGCCGGCCGCGAAGTTCATGTAGTAGTGCAGGACCGCGGGGATGATGCCCGCCGCGCCGTTGGTGGGGGCCGTGACGACCCGGCCGCCCGCCGCGTTCTCCTCGTTCACGGCCATCGCGTAGAGCGTGATCCACTCCATGGCGTGCACCTGCGGATCGCCCTCGGCGCGCAGTTGGCGGGCCGAGTGGGCGGCGCGCCTGCGGACCTTCAGGCCGCCGGGGAGGATGCCCTCGCGGGACATGCCGCGCGAGACGCACGCCTGCATGACCCCCCAGATCTCCAGCAGCCCGGCGCGGATCTCGGCCTCCGTACGCCACGCCTTCTCGTTGTCCAGCATCAGCGCGGAGATCGACAGGCCGCTCTCCGCCGACATCCGCAGCAGCTCGTCGCCGGTGCGGAAGGGGTGCTTGAGCACGGTGTCGTCGAGCTTGATGCGGTTCTCGTCCACCGCGTCCTCGTCGACGACGAAGCCGCCGCCCACCGAGTAGTACGTCTTCTCCAGCAGCAGCGTCCCTTCGGCGTCGTAGGCGAAGACCGTCATGCCGTTGGCGTGGTACGGGAGGGCCTTGCGGCGGTGCAGGATCAGGTCCTGGTCCACGTCGAAGGCGATCTCGTGCATGCCGAGGACACTGAGCCTGCCGCTGCTGCGGATACGTTCCGCCTCGGCGTCCGCGTTCTCGGCGTCGACCGTACGGGGGGAGTTGCCCTCCAGCCCCAGCATCACGGCCTTCGGGGTGCCGTGGCCGTGGCCCGTGGCGCCCAGGGAGCCGAAGAGCTCCGCCCTGAGCCGGGTGGTGTGGGCGATGAGGCCCTCGTTCTTCAGGCGGCGCGCGAACATACGGGCCGCGCGCATCGGGCCGACCGTATGGGAGCTGGAAGGGCCGATGCCGATCGAGAACAGGTCGAAGACCGAGATGGCCACGGGAGGTACTCCTAGCTGGTTGGTAGACGCCGTTGTCTGCCGGGTGGTGCGGAACAGGTGCTGCGGAAGCTGTGGTGCGGAAGCGGTGGTGCGGAAGAACGCGGGCCGCATGGTGCGGGGCACCGCGCACACTCCAGTGTGCGCGGTGCCCCGGGGAAGACGCTGGTACGGCCGGGTGTGAGTCGGCTTACAGGTCCGGGTACAGCGGGTACTTCGCCGCCAGCGCCGAGACCCGTCCCGCCAGCGCGTCGCGGTCGAACTCCGGCCTGAGCGCCGCCGCGATGACATCGGCGACCTCGGCGAAGTCCTCCACGGTGAAGCCGCGGGTGGCGAGCGCCGGGGTGCCGATCCGCAGGCCCGACGTGACCATCGGGGGGCGCGGGTCGTTCGGGACGGCGTTGCGGTTCACCGTGATGCCGACCTCGTGCAGCCGGTCCTCGGCCTGCCGGCCGTCGAGCTCGGACTTCCGCAGGTCGACGAGGACCAGGTGGACGTCCGTACCGCCGGACAGCACGGCGACACCGTGCTCGGCGACGTCCGGGCGGCCCAGGCGCTCGGCGAGGATGCGCGCGCCGTCCAGGGTGCGCTGCTGGCGCTCCTTGAACTCCTCGCTCGCAGCGACCTTGAAGGAGACCGCCTTGGCCGCGATGACATGCTCCAGCGGGCCGCCCTGCTGACCGGGGAAGACCGCGGAGTTGATCTTCTTCGCCAGCTCCTGCGTGGAGAGGATCACTCCGCCGCGCGGGCCGCCGAGAGTCTTGTGCGTGGTCGTGGTGACGACGTGCGCGTGCGGCACCGGGTTGGGGTGCAGGCCCGCGGCGACCAGACCGGCGAAGTGCGCCATGTCGACCATCAGGTAGGCGCCGACCTCGTCGGCGATCCGCCGGAAGGCCGCGAAGTCGAGCTGGCGGGGGTACGCCGACCAGCCGGCCACGATCAACTGCGGGCGCGACTCCTTGGCGAGGCGCTCGACCTCGGCCATGTCGACCTGGCCCGACTCGCCGTCGACGTGGTACGGCACCACGTTGTACAGCTTGCCGGAGAAGTTGATCTTCATGCCGTGGGTGAGGTGCCCGCCGTGCGCGAGGTTCAGACCCATGATCGTGTCGCCCGGCTTCAGCAGCGCGAACATCGCCGCCGCGTTCGCCTGGGCGCCCGAGTGCGGCTGTACGTTCGCGTGCTCGGCGCCGAAGAGCTCCTTCACCCGGTCGATGGCGATCTGCTCGATCACATCGACGTACTCACAGCCGCCGTAGTAACGGCGTCCCGGGTAGCCCTCCGCGTACTTGTTGGTCAGGACCGACCCCTGGGCCTCCATGACGGCGACCGGAGCGAAGTTCTCCGACGCGATCATTTCGAGGGTGGACTGCTGACGGTTGAGTTCGGCGTCGACAGCGGCGGCGACGTCCGGGTCGAGCTCATGGAGCGAGGTGTTCAGAAGCGACTTCGAAGACATCACAGTCCCTGGGGAATCGGTTGCCGTGGCACGTCAGTTGCCGTCAGTTGCCGGAGAAAGCGGTGTACTCGTCGGCGGTGAGCAGGTCTCCCGGCTCATCGGCGACGCGCACCTTGAACAGCCAGCCGCCCGTGAAGGGTGCCGTGTTCACCAGCGAGGGATCGTCCACGACGTCCTGGTTCGTCTCGGTGACCTCGCCGGACACCGGGGCGTACAGGTCGCTGACCGACTTGGTGGACTCCAGCTCGCCGCAGGTCTCGCCCGCGCTCACCGTGTCCCCGACGTCAGGGAGCTGGACGAACACGACGTCGCCGAGGGCGTTCGCCGCGAACTCCGTGATGCCGACCGTCGACACGCCGTCCTCGGCGCCCGTCAGCCACTCGTGCTCCTTGCTGTAACGAAGCTGCTGGGGGTTGCTCATGAGCTGAATTCTCCTGTACGCGGGGGAGTGGTGGGGAACACCTGTCGTGCGGATGTCATGCGGACCGATACGTCCATATCACTTCTGGCGCTTGTAGAACGGCAGCGCCACGACCTCGTACGGCTCGTGGGAGCCCCGGATGTCGACCGCCACGTCCGGGGTGCCGGGCTCCGCGTACGCGGCGTCGACGTACGCCATCGCGATCGGCCTGCCCAGCGTCGGGGAGGGGGCGCCCGAGGTGACCTCGCCCACGACGGCGCCGCCCACGACGACGTGATAGCCGGCGCGCGGGACCCTGCGGCCCTCGGCGATCAGGCCGACCAGCTTGCGCGGCGGCGCGACCGCGGTGAGTTCGGCCGCGGTGGCGAGGGCCATCCGCCCGACGAAGTCCTCGGTGCCGGCCGCCTTCTCGAACTTCACGACCCGGCCGAGTCCCGCGTCGAACGGCGTCAGGGCCGTCGACAGCTCGTTCCCGTACAGCGGCATGCCCGCTTCGAGGCGGAGCGTGTCACGGCAGGACAGGCCGCAGGGGATCAGGCCCACGGACGCGCCCGCCTCCGTCAGCGCCTGCCAGAGCCGCTCGGCGTACCGCGGCTCGACGAACAGCTCGAAGCCGTCCTCGCCGGTGTAGCCCGTACGGGCGATCAGCGCCGGGACACCGGCGACGGTGCCGGGCAGCCCCGCGTAGTACTTGAGGCCGTCCAGGTCCGCGTCGGTCAGCGACTTCAGGATGCCGGGGGACTCCGGGCCCTGTACGGCGAGCAGGGCGTACGCGTCACGGTCGTCGCGTACGGTGACGCCCTTGGCGTCCCCGGGCCCGAAAGCGACCGCGCGCTCGACCAGCGCGTCCAGCACGGTCTGGGCGTTGGACGCGTTCGCGACGACCATGTACTCGTCGTCACCGAGGCGGTAGACGATCAGGTCGTCGAGGATTCCGCCGTCCTCCCGGCAGATCATCGTGTAGCGGGCCCGGCCCACGGCGACCCCGCTGATGTTGCCGACCAGCGCGTAGTCCAGCAGCTCGGCGGCGCGCGGCCCCGTCACGGTGATCTCACCCATGTGGGAGAGGTCGAAGAGGCCGGCCCGGGTGCGGACGGCGTTGTGCTCGTCGCGCTCGCTGCCGTAGCGCAGCGGCATGTCCCAGCCGGCGAAGTCGGTCATGGTCGCGCCGAGGGCGCGGTGTACGGCGTCGAGCGCGGTGAGGCGAGGGGCTTTGCTCATGAAGATGGCTCCCAGGGCATGACGGCAGGACGGTGAGGACGATCCTCCCCATCTGTCATCGGAACCTGAGAGGTTCACCACGACCCCGCACCTGCGTGTCGGCGGCCGTGGTTTGCACCTTGGGTGGGACCGCGCGACAGCGCGGCCCGCTTTTCAGATCTGCCTCATCCACGCGGTACGGGGCCTGAGAGATTCAAGGGAGGAACTTGCTCCTTCGGCGCCCGGTACACACGGTGACCGGGACTCTCCCGCGCGGATTCAAACGGCCGGTATGCAGTTGGCGGGCACATCATCGCATGCCGTGCGCCCGGACGGCGCGGCAGGAGCGCAACCGTCCCCGCCGCGCCCGGGCCCGTGAAAGGCTTGCACGGCATTACCAATTCTTTACACTTTGTGGGCAGACGCATGGGGTCGGGTGATTGTCCGTGACGAGGGGGACGGCATGGCGATGACGGTGAAGCGCTCCGGTGTCCGTACGAGGAGCCCGGGGGAGCCGGCCCGGCCCGCTCCCTCTGTTCCTCCCGTACCTCTGGCCTCCGTGCCCCACCCCTCCGTACCCCAGCCGCCCCCGTCCGCGCCCCCGTCCGCGTCGGTCACGGTCCTTCCGGTGGCCGGCGTCCGCGATCTACGGGGCAGGGGCGGCCGGGTCCCCGGCGGCCTCCCCGGCGGCCTTGTCTTCCGTACCGGCGACCTGGTGGTCGTCTCCGGACTGCCGGGCAGCGGCAAATCCACCCTGATCCGGCGCACCGCCGACGGCGGCGGGATCGACTCGCAGGACGCCAGGGACCGTTGGGACCGGCGGATGCCGCGCCTCCTCCCGTACGCGGTCTACCGCCCCGCCGTGCGGATCGCGCACTACCTCGGGTTACGGCGGGCCCTGCGCTCCGGCGAGAGCGTCGTCGTGCACGACTGCGGCACCCAGAAGTGGGTCCGGCGCTGGCTGGCCGGTGACGCCCGCAGGCGCGGCGGGCACCTGCACCTGGTCCTGCTGGACGTACCCCCGGAGGTCGCGCGCGCCGGACAGCGCGAGCGCGGCAGAGGCGTGTCCGGTTACGCGTTCGCCCGCCACCGCCGCGCCGTCCGGGGGCTGGTGCGCGACGCCGAGGGCGGCAGACCGCCCGCCGGATGCGCCTCCGCGATCCTGCTCGACAGGGAAGCGGCGGCAGCGCTGGGCCGTATCGCTTTCCTCGCTGCGCCCTGACCCCGAGGCGTTAGGGTGCAGCGGCAGGTACGAGGGTGGAGGGGAAGTCAGAGTGAATACAGCATGGCCGGGCAACGAGCTCGAAGAGGTGCTCACGGCCTCGCTCGGCAGCGAAGGGGCGGGCGCGCGGTTGGTCGAGGTGCTCGGCCGCAGTCAGGTCTGGGTGCCGCTGCCGAACGGCGGAGGGCCGGACAGTGCCGGGCTCGACCTGCCGACGGTGGAGATCGAGGGCGCTCCGTACGTCCCGGTGTTCAGCTCCGAGCAGCAGTTCCTCCAGTGCGTCGGCGCCCATATGCCCTTCACGGTCGCGCCGGCCCGTGAGTTCGCGCGCGGCCTGCCGCCGCAG
>NZ_JTHL01000001.1:6863654-6891681 GCF_000818195.1 Streptomyces sp. 150FB
GCCTGCCGCCGCAGCTCGGCGTCGCGGTCAACCCCGGGGGCGCCGTCGGGATGCCGCTGCCGCCGCCCGCCGTGGCCGAGTTGTGCCGGGTGGGCCGTACGCCGCTCGACGGGAGCGAGGGCGGCGGCCGGGTCCGCCTCTTCGAGCCCGACTGGCAGGAGGAACCGGTCGATTTCCTCGCGGCGGCCGGCACCGAGTTCGAGGCGTGCGGCGTCGTGCTCACCGCCCGCAGGGCGCTCGGGAGCATCGAGGGTGACGCGCCCTCCCTCTTCATCGGGGTCCAGCTCTCGTCTCTCGATGCCGCCGACCGCGACGCCCCGATGGCCGCGCTCGGCCGGGCGCTGGGCCGGATCGACGCCGGCTGGCCGGTCCATCTGATCCTGTTCGACGTGGCGCGGGACCCGGTGGCCGACTGGATGCTGGAGCGCGTGCGGCCGTTCTACCAGCGCGGGTACGTGTAGAGCGGCCCGGGGCCGGGGATGCGAGGGGCAGGGTCCTGCGCCTACGCCGGGGCGGCACCCGGCGTCAAGTCGGTGTCAGTACGGCCGCCTAAGCTGATTTGATGGCGGACGAATGGCGGAACGAAGAGGGGCGGGACCCAGAGTGAGCGCGTCAGGCACCGCGGCGGCCGGACAGGTCGAACAGATGCTGCGCCAGGTGACGCCAGGGCGCTACGACGCGTACGAGGCGCTGCTCCACGCCCTCGCGGACAGCACGACCGACCGGCTCTGGATGCTGCTCTGGCAGGGCCAGGCGGGCTCCCCGGACGCGCAGTACGGGAACATGGAGGTGGACGGCCTCGGTTACGCGCCGTGCGTCACCTCCGCCCAGGAGCTGTCGGCCAGCGGGTGGAACCGCGCGCACGAGGTGGTCACGGGACGCGACATCGCCCAGGCGCTCTACCCCGACCGCTGGGGAATCTGGCTCAACCCCCACGCGCCCGGCGGCGGCGTCGGCATCCCCTGGCTCGATCTGCGCCGGATCGCCACCGGACTCGACCGGATGCCGGCGGGACCGCTGCGGCTGTCCGAACCGGCCGTCGAGATCCCGCAGTTCTACGCCCTGCTCACGCAGAACGCGCATCGCACCCCCGCCGTCCGCTCGCTGCGCCGCGCCTGGGTCCAGCCCGCGCTCGGCGCACCCTATCTGACCATCGGCCTCGACCTCTACGACACAGGACCGGACTCCGTCGGCTCGGTGCGGGCGATGATGCAGCAGTCCATCGCGGCAGTTCCCGACGGCCTGCCGGTGTCCACGGTCGCGATGTCCGACGAGTACGACCCGGTGGCGATGTGGCTGCGCGCCAACTCCCGCCCGTTCTACGACAGGGACGCCCACGCGGGCCCTCCGGCGGATTCCGGTTACGGCTACCCCCGACCGTACTGAGGCGCCTGGAAAAGCACTTGACCGGGCGGCGCGGATCATCGAAATACGCCCGAAAGTCTCTCGGACCGCTCGGGACGCGCGTAGAGTTCAGGACTGCGGGGTAGGTACGGGGGTAATGGGCCTCTCTGTGTGGTGAGTTGGGTATTCAGCTCTGATGAGACGGTATGCCCCTTTACGGGATGTGTCCGGCCATGAATATCCGGCGTCCGGATAACGGAAGACCTCTCAGAGCATCACGGTTGCGCATCCATTCACCGTCAGGTCTGGCGGGTGATCGCGACCCCCATGAAGACTCCCCGGATACATGGCTTTCGGGCCTGTTTGCGAGCGGCATGACCCGTGTGACGGAGTCATTCCGTTTCTTGCGACATTGCTGGGAACAGGCCGCTACAGCGGCAAGTGGTGGCCGGTCACCGCCGGTTGAGAGGGGTTTGCGCCACGATGACGGCACCATTGCACGAGCCGACGACGGAAACGGCACCGAGTGCGACGGACGAGGTCGCCACCGCCACGGGGCAGGCGGTGCAGGGTCGTTCTCTGAGTCGTATCGCCTGGGCTCGGCTCAAGCGGGACAAACTGGCCCTCGCGGGCGGGGTTGTCGTGCTGCTGCTGATCCTGGTCGCGATCCTCGCGCCGGTGATCACGAACCTCGCCGGGCAGGACCCGGACGCGTACCACGAGAACCTGATCGACCCGCTCTTCTCCACTCCGACCGGTTCGCTCGGAGGCATCAGCGGCAGCCACTTCTTCGGCGTCGAGCCGGTGAACGGCCGCGACATCTTCGCCCGGATCGTCTACGGCGCGCAGGTCTCGCTGCTCGTCGGCTTCCTCTCCGCGGTGGTCGCCGTCGTCCTCGGCTCCGTACTCGGAATCCTGGCGGGCTACTTCGGCGGCTGGCTGGACGCGATCATCAGCCGGGTGATGGACATGCTGCTGTCCTTCCCCCAACTCCTGTTCATCATCGCCCTGGTGGCGGTCATGCCGAACGAGATGCTCGGTCTCTCGGGCAGCGGCGTCCGGCTCCTCGTGATGATCCTGGTGATCGGCTTCTTCGGCTGGCCGTACGTCGGACGTGTGGTGCGCGGCCAGACCCTCTCCCTGCGCGAGAGGGAGTACGTGGAGGCGGCGCGCAGCCTCGGCGCGGGGCAGGGCTACATCCTGTTCAAGGAGCTGCTGCCCAACATCGTCGCGCCGATCATCGTGTACGCGACGATGATGATCCCCACCAACATCCTGACCGAGGCGGCACTCAGCTTCCTGGGCGTCGGCGTCAAGCCGCCGACCGCCTCGTGGGGACAGATGCTCTCCTCCGCGGTGGATTACTACGACACCGACCCGATGTACATGCTGATCCCGGGTCTTGCCATCTTCATCACCGTGCTCTCTTTCAACCTCTTCGGCGACGGCGTGCGTGACGCGCTCGACCCGAAGGGTTCGCGCTGAACCCGTGGCACACCGGACCCCGTCCATCCACGGGGCCGTTACTCATACCGGAGGATCCGAGATCGTGATTACCCAACGCACCTCAGGGCGGCGCAAGCAGGTCTTCGCTGCTGCTGTCGTGTCCGCGGCGCTGCTGTGCACGGCGGCGTGTGGCGGCGGTGGCGCCAGCAAGGACAGCAAGGACGGCGCGGCAGGCTTCAACGCCGGCAACAACAAGGTCGCCAACGCCTCGGCGAAGAAGGGCGGCACGCTCAAGTTCGCGACCGTCCAGGACGCCGACTCGTGGGACCCGACGCGTGCCTACTACGGCGTCGTCTGGGACTTCATGCGCTACTACACCCGTACGCTCGTCACGCCCAAGACCGAGCCGGGCGCGAAGGGTTCCGAGCTGACGCCGGACCTCGCCACCTCCATGGCGAAGATCACGAACGACGGCAAGACCTACACGTACACGCTGCGTCCCGGATCGACGTGGCAGGACGGCAAGCCGATCACCTCGCAGGACGTCAAGTACGGCATAGAGCGCCAGTGGGCGCAGGACGTGCTGTCCGGCGGCCCGGTCTACCTGCGTGACGTCCTGGACCCGAAGAAGCAGTACAAGGGCCCGTACAAGGACAAGTCCAAGGAGGGCCTGAAGGCCATCCAGACGCCGGACGCGAAGACGATCGTCTTCAACCTGCCGCAGAAGAACAGCGACTTCGAAGAGATGCTGTCGCTGACCTCCGCCTCGCCGGTGCGCGCCGACAAGGACACCGCGTCCAAGTACGGTCTGAAGCCGTTCTCCTCGGGCCCGTACGAGTTCCAGTCGTACTCGCCGGACAAGTCGCTGGCCCTGGTGCGCAACCCGAACTGGAAGCAGTCCTCGGACCCGGTCCGCAAGGCGCTCCCGGACAAGATCACGATCACCATGTTCAGCAACGCGAACGACATGGACAACCGTCTGATCAACGGTGACTACGACCTCGACCTGAGCCAGACGGGTCTCTCCCCGCAGGGCCGCACCAAGGCGCTGAAGCAGGACAAGGGCAACCTGGACAACCCGACCTCGGGTTACATCCGGTACGCCGCCTTCCCGTCGTCGGTCGCCCCGTTCGACAACATCCACTGCCGCCAGGCCGTGATCTACGGAGCCGACCACAAGTCGATCCAGACCGCGCGCGGCGGCCCGCTCGCGGGTGGCGACATCGGCACGAACATGCTGCCGCCGGCCGTCCCCGGCTCCGAGGGCCAGAAGTACGACCCGTACGGTCTCGCCAAGAACGACGGCAAGCCGGACATCGCGAAGGCCAAGGCCGAGCTGAAGGCCTGTGGCAAGCCGAACGGCTTCACCACCACGATCGCCGTGCGTAACAACAAGCCCGTCGAGGTGGCGAGCGCCGAGTCGCTCCAGGCGTCGCTGAAGAACATCGGCGTCAAGGCCGAGATCGACCAGTACGACGGTTCGCAGACAGCCGGCATCATCGGTAACCCGACGGTCGTCAAGCAGAAGAACTACGGCATCATCATCATGGGCTGGGGCCCCGACTTCCCGTCGGTCCAGGGCTACGGTCTGCCGCTGTGGGGCAGCAAGTACATCCTGCCGAGCGGCAACAACAACTACGGCTTGATCAAGGACCCCGCGATCGACGCCAACTTCAACAAGTTCACCACCGAGCTCGACCCCACGAAGAAGGCCGCTCTCGCGACCGAGATCAACCACCAGGTGATGGAGACGGGTCACTACCTGCCGTTCACCTTCGAGAAGTACATCAACTTCCGCTCCACCCGTCTGACGAACGCCTACACGACCGACGCATACAGCGGCGTGTACGACTTCGTCAGCCTCGGCGTCGAGAAGTAACCACCACCGGTACACCCGCCGTACGGCACGAAAGGCAGGTGAAGGCCGGAGCGGTGTGACCGCGGGCCGCCGGACGAACTCCGGTGGCCCGCGGTCCCGCCGCAGGGCCGAGAGCAGTGCTCGCATACCTCATCAGGCGGCTTCTCGCCGCCGTAGTGATGCTGGTGGTCATCATGTTGGTGGTCTTCTGCATCTTCTTCCTGGTTCCCAAGTGGGCGGGCATCGACCCGGCCACCATGTACGTGGGCAAGGCGTCCGACGCCGCCGCAGTGGAGGCCGTACGCCAGAAGCTTCAACTGGGCGATCCGATATTCGTCCAGCTCTGGGAGTTCTTCAAGGGCATTTTCGTCGGGCGGACCTACTCGGCCGGCGGCGACGTCACCCACTGCGCCGCCCCCTGCTTCGGTTACTCCTTCCGCAGCGAGCAGGCCATCTTCCCGGTCCTCACCGACCGTCTGCCGGTGACCCTGGCGCTGGCGATCGGTGCCGCCATCCTGTGGCTGATCTTCGGTCTGGCCGCCGGTGTCCTCTCCGCACTCAAGCGCGGCACCTTCTGGGACCGCGGCGCGATGCTGGTCGCACTGGCGGGCGTCTCGCTCCCGATCTACTTCACCGGTCTGCTCTCGCTCGCGGTCTTCAGTTACGGACTCGGCTGGATCGACGCGTCGTACGTACCACTCGCGCAGAGCTTCGGCGGCTGGGTCGGCGGCATGATCCTCCCGTGGATCACGCTCGCCTTCCTGTACGCGGCGATGTACGCCCGGATCACCCGGGCCACCATGCTGGAAGTGATGGGCGAGGACTACATCCGTACCGCGCGGGCCAAGGGCCTCACCGAGCAGGTCGTCATCGGCAAGCACGCCATGCGCTCGACGCTGACGCCGATCCTGACCCTGCTCGGCATGGACCTCGGCGCCCTGGTCGGCGGCGCGATCCTGACCGAGACCACCTTCAGCCTCCCCGGCCTCGGCCAGGCCGTGCTGAAGGCGATCGACACCCGCGACCTGCCGGTGATCCTCGGGGTCACACTGATCACGTCTCTCGCGGTGATCGTCGCGAACCTGGTCGTGGACCTCCTGTACGCCGTGATCGACCCTCGAGTGAGGCTCGCATGACCGACCTGAGCAAGACAGGATCCGCCATCGGCGAGCCTGTCGCCACGGGCTCCCGCCCCTCCGAGGCCTTCCTCGAAGTACGCGACCTGCGCGTCCACTTCCCGACCGACGACGGTGTGGTCAAGTCCGTCGACGGGCTCAGCTTCCAGTTGGAGAAGGGCAAGACCCTCGGGATCGTCGGCGAGTCGGGCTCCGGCAAGTCCGTCACCTCGATGGGCATCATGGGCCTGCACACCACGGGCCAGTACGGCAAGCGCAAGGCGCAGGTCTCCGGGGAGATCTGGCTGAACGGCGAAGAGCTGATCTCGGCGCCCGCCGACCGCGTACGCAAGCTGCGCGGCCGGGACATGGCGATGATCTTCCAGGATCCGCTGTCGGCCCTGCACCCGTACTTCACCATCGGCAAGCAGATCATCGAGGCGTACCGGGTCCACCACAACGTGGACCTGCGGACCGCGCGGCGCCGGGCGATCGAGATGCTCGACCGTGTCGGCATCCCGCAGCCCGACAAGCGCGTGGACTCCTACGCGCACGAGTTCTCGGGCGGTATGCGCCAGCGCGCGATGATCGCGATGGCGCTGGTCAACAACCCCGACCTGCTGATAGCCGACGAGCCGACCACGGCGCTCGACGTGACGGTCCAGGCCCAGATCCTGGACCTGATCCGCGACCTCCAGACGGAGTTCGGCTCGGCCGTCATCATCATCACGCACGACCTCGGGGTCGTCGCCGAACTCGCCGACGACATCCTGGTGATGTACGGCGGCCGGTGCATCGAGCGCGGCACGGCGGAGAAGGTCTTCTACGAGCCCCGCCACCCGTACACCTGGGGCCTGCTCGGATCGATGCCCCGCATCGACCGGGAGCAGACCGAGCGCCTGATCCCGGTCAAGGGCTCCCCGCCGTCCCTGATCAACATGCCGACCGGCTGCGCCTTCAACCCGCGCTGCCCGTACGCCGATGTGCCCAAGGGCGGCATCACCCGTACCGAGCGGCCCGAGCTGACCGAGGCCGAGAGCGGGCACTGGGCCGCCTGCCACATGTCGGAGCAGGACCGGGAACGCATCTGGACCGAAGAGATTGCGCCCAAGCTGTGAGCGAGGACAAAGACGTGACGATTCCCGCCCAGAGCGCCGGCACCGGCGTCCTCAGCAAGGATCCCGCACCCGGGGAGACGATCCTCAAGGTCACGGGCCTGCAGAAGCACTTCCCCATCAAGAAGGGCCTGTTGCAGCGGCAGGTCGGCTCGGTCAAGGCCGTCGACGGCATCGACTTCGACGTGCGCTCCGGTGAAACCCTGGGCGTGGTGGGCGAGTCGGGCTGTGGCAAGTCGACGATGGGCCGCCTCATCACGCGGCTGCTCGAACCGACCGCCGGTCAGGTCGAGTTCCAGGGCCGCGACATCTCCCACCTCGGTGTGCGCGGTATGCGTCCGATGCGGCGCGATGTGCAGATGATCTTCCAGGACCCGTACTCGTCGCTGAACCCGCGCCACACGATCGGTACGATCGTCAGCGCGCCGTTCAAGCTCCAGGACGTGACGCCCGCGGAAGGTCTCAAGCAGAAGGTCCAGGGCCTGCTGGAGCTGGTGGGCCTCAGCCCCGAGCACTACAACCGCTACCCCCACGAGTTCTCCGGCGGTCAGCGTCAGCGCATCGGCATCGCCCGCGCGCTCGCGCTCAACCCGAAGCTGGTCGTGGCGGACGAGCCGGTCTCCGCGCTCGACGTGTCGATCCAGGCGCAGGTGGTCAACCTGCTGGACGACCTCCAGGACGAGCTGGGTCTCACGTACGTGATCATCGCCCACGACCTGTCGGTCATCCGGCATGTCTCGGACCGGATCGCGGTCATGTACCTCGGCAAGATCGTGGAGTTGGCGGACCGCACCTCGCTGTACTCGGCGCCGATGCACCCGTACACCACCGCGCTGATGTCGGCGGTGCCGGTGCCCGACCCGAGGCGCCGCGGGGCCAAGAGCGAGCGCATCCTGCTCCGGGGCGACGTGCCGTCGCCGATCTCGCCGCCGACCGGCTGCCGGTTCCACACCCGGTGCTGGAAGGCGACGAAGATCTGCGCGGCGGTGGAGCCGCCGATGCTGATGATGAAGCCCGGACAGCAGGTGGCCTGCCACCACCCGGAGAACGCTCCCGACCAGGCACCCGACGACACGGAGCTGCTGTCGGTGGCGCGGGAGGCGGTGGAGCTGCTCGGCTCCGACGTACGGCCGGACAGCGTGCCCGCCGAACCTGCCTCGGGGAAGCCGCTCGGCAAGGACCTGAAGAAGGATTCGGCTGCGGATTCCGGGAAGGATTCGGGCAAGGACCTGAAGGACTGAGGGCCCCGGGCGACCGGCACAATGACCGGGTGTTCCACAGCATATTCACGCCCTCCGTCCAGCACACGCTCGAACTCGCAGGCATCTTCGTCTTCGCGATCTCGGGGGCACTGCTCGCCGTCCGCAAGAACTTCGACGTCTTCGGCATGGCGGTGCTCGCCGAGATCACGGCCCTGGGCGGCGGGCTGCTCCGTGACCTGATCATCGGCGCGGTGCCACCCGCCGCCTTCACCGATCTCGGCTACTTCCTCACTCCGCTGATCGCGACGGCCCTGGTGTTCTTCCTGCATCCGCAGGTCGAGCGCATCCAGGGCGCGGTCAATGTCTTCGACGCTGCGGGCCTCGGGCTCTTCTGCGTCACGGGTACCACCAAGGCGCACGAGTACGGCCTCGGCCTCACCGCTTCGGTGGTCCTCGGCCTGGGCAGCGCGGTCGGCGGCGGTGTGCTGCGCGACATACTCGCCAACGAAGTCCCCTCACTGCTGCGGTGGGACCGCGACCTGTACGCCGTCCCCGCGACGGTCGGCGCCACGGCGGCGGCCGTCTGCCTCCGCTTCGACGCGTTGAACGGGCTCACCAGCTCACTCGCCGTCCTCCTCGCATTCCTCCTGCGGCTGCTCGCGATGCGCTTCCACTGGCGGGCGCCGCGCGCCTGGAACCGGCGCTCGACGGCGGCCGACGAGACGTCCTCCGTCTAATAAGCAAGCGCTCAGTTTGTGGGTGTTGTACGGTGAGCCGCATGGCACAGGCACCCATCGGGCAGAGCGAGTTCGACCACGACACCGCCGTCACCCTGCGCGAACCGGGCGTGTACGACGCGGAACTCTCCCCGGGCTGGCTGATCGGCGGCGCCATAAACGGCGGCTACCTCCTGACGATCATCGGCCGCTCCCTGGCCGGCACCCTGCCGCACCCGCACCCGTTCTCGCTGTCGGCGCACTACCTCACGCCGTCCGCCGGCGGCCCCGCCGTGATCCGTACGCAGACGGTCCGCGCCGGCCGTACGCTCTCCTCCGGCCAGGCGTCCCTGTACCAGTACGCGCCCGACGGCAGCGAGATCGAGCGGATGAGGGTGCTCGCCTCCTACGGAGACCTGGACGCGCTCCCCGACGACGTACGGACCACGGCCAAGCCGCCCGTCCTGCCGGATCGGGAAGGGTGCTACCCGGTCGCGGAGGGGATGCGGCCGCCCGGTGCAAGCGAGTTCCTGGACCGGCTCGACGTCCGGCTCGACCCCGCGACCGCCGGCTGGGCCCAGGGCCTGCCGTCCGGACAGGGCGAGATGCGGGGCTGGTTCGACCTCGCCGACGGCCGGGACCCCGACCCGTTCTCGCTGCTGCTCACCGCCGACGCGCTGCCCCCGACCGCGTTCGACCTGGGCATGGTGGGCTGGACACCGACCGTCGAGCTGACCGCCCATGTCCGCTGCCGTCCGGCGCCGGGGCGGCTGCGGGTCGTCGTGACCACCCGTAACGCCGCCGGCGGTTTCCTGGAGGAGGACAGCGAGATCTGGGACAGCGCGGACCGGCTCGTCGCCCAGTCCCGCCAGCTCGCGCGCCTGCCCCGGGTCTGAGCCTGGCCTAACCGGGGCCGGGCCGGGAAGGCGAGCCAGCGTGAAGTCCGACCGGCTCCTGTCCA
Organism: Streptomyces sp. 150FB; assembly: GCF_000818195.1. GTDB lineage: Bacteria > Actinomycetota > Actinomycetes > Streptomycetales > Streptomycetaceae > Streptomyces. The sequence goes on from NZ_JTHL01000001.1 coordinate 6,873,412, forward strand.
TCCTGCTGCTGCTCCGCACGCGCGGCCTCGTCCCTGCCACCGAACTCGCCGCGCGCCTGGACGTGTCCGTACGCACCATCCACCGCGATGTCGAGGCGCTCTCCGCCTCCGGTGTCCCCGTCTACGCCGAGCGCGGAAGATACGGCGGGATCGCGCTGCTGCCCGGCTACCGTACGGATGTCACCGGACTGACCGCCGACGAGTCCCGCGCGCTCTTCGTCCTCACCGCCCGGGGCACCCACGCGGCGCTCGACCTCGACGACGCCCTCGGCTCGGCGGTGCGCGAGGCGATGGCGGCGCTGCCCGAACCCCAGCGCCCCGCAGCCGAGTTGACGAGCCGCCGGATCCTCGTCGATCCGGAGCGCTGGATGCGAGGGGCCTATCCGCCCCCCGGCATGGACGAGTTGAGCACGGCGGTCTTCACCGACCGGCGGCTACGGCTGAGTTACCGGCACAGCGGCGCCCCCACGGCCGGCGACTACACCGTCGACCCCTACGGACTCGTGGTGAAGGCGGGTGTCTGGTACCTCGTCGCCGACCGGGGCGGCGAGCCCCGGCTCTTCCGCGCCGACCGGGTCCGGGCAGCAGAGGTGACGGAAGAACCCGTGCGGCGCCGCGAGAGCGTCGAGCTGGCGGACGTATGGGAGGTGCTCCGCCGCGATGTGGAGGAACGGCCCGCCGAGGTACGGGTCGAGGCCCGCGTACGGCTGTCCCGGCTGGACACGTTCCGGCGTGTCGAGGCCGCGCGGCTCACCGCCGAACCGGTGGTGGAAGCGGCGGGGGAGTGGGCCGCGGTGCGGCTCGCCTACACCGAGATCGGCGCCGTGCGCTCCCTGCTCGCCTTCGGGGAACACGTCGAGGTGCTGTCACCGCCGGAGGCCAGGGAGCGGATGGCCGAGGCGGCGGCGGCCCTCATGGAGCTGTACGGACGTGGCGGCTCAGCGCCGCGGTGAGCTCGGCAGGCGCGTCCTCCTGTACGAGGTGGCCGGCCCCCGCGATCAGCCGCAGCTCGGCCCCCGGGATCAGCGCGGCGAGCTCCCGGCCCCTGTCCGACGGGATCCAGGTGTCGTCGGCGCCCCAGCAGATCAGCACCGGCAGCTCCAACTCCCCGTAACGGCCCTGGATCTCGTCGGTGAACCGCTGGTCGTTCTGCTCGATCTGCCGGTAGAAGGCGGCCTGCCCCTCCTCCCCGCACCAGGGATCGACCAGCCGCTCCAGGACCTCGGGCCGCAGCCCGGGCCGGCTCGCCGACGAGACGTACTCGGTGACCAGCGCCCGGTGCAGCGCGCCGGGCAGCCGCGAGAAGACCTCGGCGTCGCCGCCCAGCAGCCGGTAGGCGGGGGAACCCCAGGGCGCGAGCGCCACCGGGTCGACCAGCGCGAGCCGTTCGTAGCGCGCGCCGTGCAGCAGGCAGGCGCGCAGCGCGACGCAGCCGCCGAAGTCGTGGGCGACCACCTGCGGCCTCTCCAGCCCCCAGTGGGCGAGCAGTTCGGTGAAGACACGCGCCTGCGCGGCCAGCGACACGTCCTGGCCCCGGCTCTTGTGCGAGGCGCCGTACCCCGGCATGTCCCAGACGAAGACCTGGTGATCCTGGGCGAGCGCGCGCGCCACCGCGCGCCAGACGTAGGAGGAGAAGGGCGTCCCGTGCAGCAGCACCACCGGCGGGAGCGTGGGGTCGCCGAGGGTGGCCCAGCGCACCTCGCCGGACGCGCTCAGGTACGTACGGTCGAGAAACCAGTCTGTCATGACCGAAACGCTAGTCACTCCTGACATGGCTCGGCAAGGGTGATCCCGCGCCGAACCGGCCCGGCTGCGTGAGCGCGCGACCACGGCTCGTAGAATCGTTTTCACCATGGCTTACCTCGACCACGCCGCGACCACTCCGATGCTGCCGGAGGCGATCGAGGCGATGACCGCCCAGTTCGGCCTCGCCGGCAACGCCTCCTCGCTCCACGCCGCCGGCCGCAGGGCCCGCCGTACCGTCGAGGAGGCCCGGGAGAGCCTCGCCGAGGCACTCGGCGCGCGGCCCAGCGAGGTGGTCTTCACCTCGGGCGGCACGGAAGCCGACAATCTCGCCGTGAAGGGCCTCTACTGGGCGAGGCGCGACGCCGACCCGGCCAGGACCCGGGTGCTGTCCAGCCCCGTCGAGCACCACGCCGTCCTCGACGCGGTGAACTGGCTCGGCGAGCACGAGGGCGCCACCGTCGAATACCTGCCGGTCGACGGCTACGGGCGGGTGCTGCCCGAGGCGCTGCGCGAGGCGATCGAGCGCAACCCCGCCGATGTGGCGCTCGCCACCGTCATGTGGGCCAACAACGAGATCGGCACCCTCACGCCCGTGCGTGAACTGGCCGATGTGGCGGCCGAGTTCGGCGTACCGCTGCACTCGGACGCGGTCCAGGCCTTCGGCCAGACCGAACTCGACTTCGCGGCCTCGGGCCTCGGGGCGGCGACGGTCTCCGGCCACAAGATCGGCGGCCCCTACGGCATCGGCGCGCTGCTGCTCGGCCGCGACCTGACACCCGTACCGGTGCTGCACGGCGGCGGCCAGGAGCGGAACGTACGCTCGGGGACCCTCGACGTCCCGGCGATCGCCGCTTTCGCCGTCGCCGGCCGGCTGGCCGCCGAGCGGCGCGCCGACTTCGCCCGCGAGATCGGCGCGCTGCGCGACGCGCTCGTGGACGCCGTACGCACGGCTGTCCCCGACGCGGTCCTCGGCGGCGACCCCGTGGACCGCCTCCCGGCCAACGCCCACTTCAGCTTCCCGGGCTGCGAGGGGGACTCGCTGCTCCTGCTGCTCGACGCCCAGGGCATCGAGTGCTCGACGGGCTCGGCGTGCACGGCCGGTGTGGCGCAGCCCAGCCATGTGCTGCTGGCCACCGGCAGCGATCCGGACCTCGCCAGGGGCACTTTGCGCTTCTCGCTCGGCCACACCTCGACGGCGGCGGACGTCGAGGCGGTGGCGGCGGCGATCGGCCCGGCGGTGGAGCGCGCCAGGAGCGCGGGCCTCAGCTAGGCCGCCCTGCCCGCTGCCCGCTGCCCCTGCCCCGCCCCCGGTCTGGTGTTCGCGCACATGTTCCCTCTGGTGGCTCCGGCGCGCCTCGGCCTATAGTTACGCGCTGTCCGCCACTGGTGACTGGCGAACCGCCCTTCGTGTGGGCGTGTTCGTCGGCGGTTCACGGTTCGCTTCGGCGTCGAGGGAGGCCGTTATGGCCAGCGCGTTTCAGGAGCGCAAGCTCAGGAGGATGTTCGCGGCGTTCGACGCGGACAGCGACGGCTACCTGCGCGAGGAGGACTTCAGGGCGCTCGTCGCCCGCTGGAGCCTGCTGCCGGCGGTGGCACCCGGGACGGAGCTGCGCGCACGGGTGCAGACGCTGCTGATGGGCTGGTGGGCGGCGCTGCTCGAAGCCGGGGACGCCAACGGCGACGGCACGGTCGACATGGGCGAACTGCTCACGCTCGTCGACGACCTGCCCGCCATGGTCGCGGACGTCACAGCGACCGCCGACACCGTCTTCGACGCCGTGGACGCCAACGGCGACGGTGTCATCTCCCCGGAGGAGCACCAGCGGCTCGTCGAGACCTGGAACGGGCAGCCCGAGGACATGACGGGCATATTCGAGGTGCTCGACCTCAACGGCGACGGCCATCTCAGCCGGGATGAATTCGCGCTGCTGTGGCGCCAGTTCTGGCTGAGCGACGACCCGGCGGAACCGGGCAACGTGCTCTGCGGGCGGGTGCCCGACTAGGTCCGCCGGACAAAGCCCGGATCACGCCCGACCGGTCCCGGTGCTCGCTGTGCTCGCCGCGTCCCTGGCCTCCCGTACGAGCGTCAGATAGCGGTCCCACGCCCAGTGCGGCCCCGGGTCGGTGTGGTCCGCTCCCGGCACCTCCACATGGCCGATCAGGTGCGTACGGTCCACGGGGATCCCGTACCGCCCGCAGATGTCGGCGGTCAGTCGCGCCGACGAGCGGTACATCGCGTCGGTGAAATCGGCCGGCCGGTCCACGAAGCCCTCGTGCTCTATGCCGATACTGCGCTCGTTGTACACGCGGTTGCCCGCGTGGAACGCCACATCCAGTTCGCGGATCATCTGCGCCACATGTCCGTCCTTGCGCACCACGTAGTGCGCGGCAGCCGCGTGCGCCGGGTCGCGGAAGACCTTCAGCGCCGTGTCGAAGCTGCCCTGGACGACATGGATCACCACCCGGTCGATGCGGTAGTCCGCCGGGCGGTCGGCCCGCCGGTAGTTGGCGGGGGACGCGGCGACCCACTGCGCGCCCGCGTGATCCAGCTCACCTTCCACCCGCGGCTTCTCGACGCCCGGCACCTGCCACCACGTACGCGCCAACTCGTCCCGCGCCAGCACGACCGCACCACCGAGCAGGGCGGCGCCGCCGCCGAACAGCAGGGCCCGCCGTCCCAGCTTCCGGCCACCGTCACCGTGCTCGTTCTCGCTCATACGACAGTCAACGCATACTCGGGCGACTGCGGTTCCCCCGCCCCGTACCCTGGAGGTGCTATGACACAGAATCCCCAGCGCCCCCTCCGCGTACTCGCCGCCATGTCGGGCGGCGTGGACTCCGCCGTCGCCGCCGCGCGAGCAGCCGAGGCCGGGCACGACGTGACAGGCGTACACCTGGCCCTCTCGGCGAATCCGCAGTCCTTCCGTACGGGTGCGCGCGGCTGCTGCACCCTGGAGGACTCACGCGACGCCGCCCGCGCGGCGGACGTCATCGGCATTCCGTACTACGTATGGGACCTCGCGGAACGCTTCCGCGAGGACGTCGTGGACGACTTCGTCGCCGAGTACGAGGCCGGCCGCACGCCCAACCCCTGTCTGCGCTGCAACGAGAAGATCAAGTTCGCCGCGCTGCTGGACAAGGCGATCGCCCTCGGTTTCGACGCCGTGTGCACCGGCCACTACGCGACGGTCGTCACACGCCCGGACGGCGCCCGCGAGCTGCACCGTGCCAGCGACATGGCCAAGGACCAGTCGTACGTGCTCGGTGTCCTCGACGAGAAGCAGCTCGCCCACGCGATGTTCCCGCTCGGCGACACCCTCACCACCAAGGACGAGATCCGCGCCGAGGCGGAGCGCAGGGGGCTGGCCGTGGCGAAGAAGCCCGACAGCCACGACATCTGCTTCATCGCCGACGGTGACACCCAGGGTTTCCTGGCGGGCCGGCTCGGCAAGGCCGAGGGCGACATCGTCGACGAGTCGGGCGCGAAGGTCGGCAGCCATGACGGCGCGTACGGCTTCACCATCGGCCAGCGCAAGGGCCTGCGGATCGGCCACCCGGCCGCCGACGGCAAGCCGCGCTACGTGCTGGACATCTCACCCGTCGACAACACCGTGACCGTAGGACCTGTCACCGCCCTGGACGTCGATGCGCTGACCGCGATCAAGCCCCGGTGGTGCGGCGGCGCGGCGCCCACCGGCCCCGCCGTCTACACCGCCCAGCTCCGCGCCCACGGCGGCGAGACGCCGGCGACGGCGGAGCTGACCGAGGGCACGCTGCACGTCACGTTCGACGAGCCGGTACGCGGGGTGGCCCCGGGCCAGGCGATCGTGCTGTACGACGGCACGCGCGTGGTCGGTTCGGCGACGATCGCGACGACCCGGCGACGGACGCCGTCACTGGCGGGCTGAGCAGGGGCCGGGCGTCCCGAAGGCCCCGGCCCGACCTGGATGGAAGAAAGGCGCAACTCCCTTGGCTGCCGAACACCGACTGGATTCCGTTTCAGGCACGGTCACCAACGTCTTTTCCCCCGAACTGCCACCGGTGCTGAGCGTCGACCCGGGTGACACCGTCGTCGTCCACAGCCTCGACTCCTCGGGCCACCTGGAGCGCCAGAAGACGCCCGGTGAGCCCACGCCCCGGATGTTCGGCACCCGGCGCGGTCACTGCCTGGCGGGCCCGATCGCCGTACGCGGCGCCGAACCGGGTATGGCGCTCGCTGTCCACCTGGAGTCGCTGCGTCCGGACGGCTGGGGCTTCACCGCCGCAGGCCGGGGCGACACCCCGCTCAACCGGCGGCTGGGGATGATGGAGATCGACCCCGCCTGGCTGCTGTGGGACCTCGACGCGGACGCGGGTACGGGGACGAACCAGCACGGGCACACCGTCCGCCTCGCGCCGTTCCTCGGCGTCATAGGCACCCCGCCCGCCGAACCGGGCGAGCACTCCACCACCCCGCCCCGGATCTTCGGCGGCGGCAACATCGACTGCCGTGAACTGGTCACCGGATCAACGCTGTTCCTCCCCGTCACCGTGCCCGACGCGATGCTCTGCGTCGGCGACGGCCACGCGGCGCAGGGCGACGGTGAGGTCTCGGGCACCGCCATCGAATGCGGCATGACGACCCGGATGACCCTGGACCTGGAGACGGCCCCGCCGCTCCCGACGGCACACGCCCTCACCCCGGCGGGCCGGATCACCTTCGGCTTCGACGCGGACCTCAACGAGGCGTCGGCGCAGGCGCTGGACGCGATGCTGATCTGGATGACGTCCCTGTACGGCCTCGACCGGGCCACGGCGCTGGCCCTGGCCAGCACGACGGTGGACCTGCGGGTGACCCAGATCGCCAACGAGACCTGGGGAGTTCACGCGCTCCTGCCGGAGGGCGCCATCAGCTGACGCTGGGAGACCCTGCCCTACCAGTTGGTCAGATCCACGACGAAATCGCAGTGCGGGTCGTCCGGCGCGGGCCGTTGGTGCTCTTCCTCATCAAGGAGGGAAGGGAGCGAGGCGGTCAGCGCGGTGGTCGCTTCGGCGAGGCGGATGTCTACGCCGATGAGGCCGGAGCGGCCTGGACGCTGTGCATAGACGCGCATCAAACCCCCCTCCCTCAATAGAAAACCGATCAGGAAGGGGTTCTCGTCGTCATCGGCGCCCCCGAGCCCGAGCCCGAGGAGGGCCCCGAGCGCCTGCCCCTCCTCGGGCTCGGGGGCGGGGGTGATCCTCTCCGGGTGAAGACGGATGAGAGTCATCCCGAACGCTTTACTGACGTCGCTGCTGCCGTGGAGCTGGGTTCCGGACAGCACGGCGCGCAGAATGCCGGGGATCCAGGCGGGGCCGACGATGTCATGGGGGATCTCGTAGAGGAACGTCTCGCCGCTGTCACCGTCCCCGCCGCGGACCGCGATCCGTACGGCGCCGGGGGCGGGCAGGACACCGCGCAGGCGGTAGCCCTCGGCAAGGGGAGCGTTGAGGTAGTACAGCATCATGCGGCTGACCGCCGCTTGCTGCTCCCGGTCTTCGGAGTCGGTCACTTATTCATCCACGCAGGGCACTTGTTGTTTGGCTGGTTACGACAGTAGGCGTTGACGACGCCGATCGTTTGCCCCTTGCCTGCGTTGTACTGCCTGTCCTTGGTGAGGCGGGAGTACTGAACGATGACGGTGAAGCGGACCCTCTGCGGCGTGCCGCCGTTCTCGACGGCGACTCCGTCGTATTCCAGACGCCCGTGATGGTCGTTGCGATCGACCTTGTCCGTGACGGCGCCGTTGATGATTTTGCAGACGCGAATGTTGTGCCGATGGGTGAAATGGTTCCACCCGAGCTGGGCGTTTCCGATCCGGGTGACGATATGGCGTCCACTGGGGTCTGTTCCCTTGCAGCGGACGGTCTTGTTCCAGGCCGGACCCGCCGCGGCCTGAGCGGTTTGCGTGGTTCCGGACACCAGCGTCGCGGTGAACAGGCAAGTGGCTGCCATCGCGGTGATCTTCTGCATGAGGTGAGAGTGGCACACGCATGATGGGGCGTCTGAGGTTATTTCCGGACGCACCCCTCATGGGTGATTTTTAGTGTAATAACCCGGCGCCGTGGTGATCGACCCCGGGTACAACCCGGGCAACGTCGGGGACGTCGACTTCGACACCGCCAAGGACCGGGCCGGGCTGATCACCCCGGTCCCCGGCGGTGTCGGACCGATGACCATCGCCGTACTCCTCGCCCAGACGGTCGAGGCGGCGCGGCGACAACTCGGCCTCGGTCCGGGGTCCGTCAGTCCCGCAGCAGGAACGTGATGCGCTCCGAGGCGGCCTTGGCCGCGGCCTTCGGGTCCTTTCCGTTGAGTACGGCCGTCATGTACGGCTTGATGGGGTTGTTGAGGTCGACGTTCGCCCACTGAGGCGAGTTGGGCGTCGCCCGGCCCTGGGCGGCGCCCAGCGTCATCGCCTTCATCCCGGCGCCACCGCCGATGGAGGCGCCGAGCTTCGCCTTGTTGGGCACGAAACTCATCGTCCTGGCGAGCTTCGTCTCCCACTTCACCCCGGCCAGCTCCGAGACGACCTGGACGGCCTCGAACCGGTGGGCGCTGTTCTTCGGCACGATCAGGTCGGAGCCGCCGGTCAGGACATGACCCGGCTTGTCCGCCGTCTTTCCGGGAACGGGGAAGAAACCGAGCTTTCCCTTCAGCTTCGGATTCTTCTTCTCTATGGCCGCGGCCGCACCCGGGGTGGAGATGATCTGACCGATATTGCCCTTGGCGAAGACCTCCGCCTGGTCGGGATCGGTGTGGTCCTTGTCCTTGGGGGCGTTCCCGAAGGCCTGGAGCTGCTTGTAGAACTCCATGCCCCTGATCGCGGCCGGTGAATCAACGGCGCCCTGGAACTGGTCCCCTGTCTCGTCGGCGAGATTGCCGCCCTCGTCCCAGATGAAACCGCACAGCGTGTACCAGTCCTGGCCGCTCAGATAGATCCCCTGATTGCCGCCCTGGTTCAGCTTCGCGGAATCCTCTATCCACTGCTCCCGCGTCGTGGGCGGCTGCCCGATTCCCGCCTGCTGGAACAGGTCCTTGTTGTAGATGACCACGGTGTTGGCCGCGTACCACGGGATCCCGTACTGCGCGCCGTTGATGCTGCCGGGGGCGGCGAGGCCGGGCAGCCAGTCGGCGCTGCCCAGGTCACGTACTGATTCCAGCGTCAGGTCGCGCAGGTTGTTGCTGTCCGCGTACTGCGCGACCTGTGTGTTGCCGACCTCGATGACGTCCGGCGTGTCCTTGCCGGCCAGCGCGTCCGTCACCGTCTTGCCGATTCCGTCCCAGCCGAGAATCTTGACATGCAGCGTGACCGACGGATCCTTCTTCTCGTAATCGGCGGTGAACTCCTTGACGAATTCAGGAGTGACACTGCCCTCCATCATCCAGATGGTCAGGTCGGTGGAGTCACCGGTTCCTGGAATTAACCCGCATCCGCTGACCAGGGCAAGGCAGGACGCGATCATCAGGGAGCGTCCCGTCAGGCGATTATTCACGTAGATCACCTTTCGGCATAAAAAACCGGAGGCCGGCGAAGATATTGCTCTTCGGTGGCCGTCGACCATGTATGGGCGGTGTCAGGGCGCACAGCCGAGCAATTGCTCCACGGCCGCCTGTGCGTTGACCCGGCCCGATCCGTACGTGATCACCAGATTGCGGATCTCCGGTGGAATCGCATGCGGGAGTCCGGTCAGTACGACAACTGAGTCAGGCCGGCGGTCTACCAGCTCACGCAGCAGTCGCTCCTGGTCGGGATCCCGGTGCGGTTCACGTACGACGAGGACAAGGGGCCGTTCCCCGGCCCCGAGCAGTGCCGCGTCGGCGCGCCCCGCGACCGGTCCTTCGGTGGTGACGCCGGTGGCCGTCAGGCCGGGCATCGCTTCCGTCAGGAGCCTTCGCAGGTGGGGCGCGCGGCTGCCCGACGCGTGGTTGATCTGCTGCCGGAGGTCGACCAGGTGCGGCGCCGAGGCGAGGCGTACGTCGCCCCGCACCCGCAGCGCCGCACGGGCGACCGAGAGCGGCAGACCGCTCTCCGCCGGTTCCTCCGGCGGGAGTCGTACGGCCTGGGCCTCACCGATCCAGTCGGCGAGATCCCTGATCCGGCGGCCGGCGTCCGCCAGCCGCTCGGCGGTCAGCCGGCCGCTGTCGAGGGCGGCGAGGAGCGCGTCGCGCGCCGTGGCGTACTCGCTCTCGTCCCGCTCCTCGGCGGGGTTGCCCAGGCACAGCAGGTCCGCCCCTGCGCGTACGGCCTCCACGCAGGCGGCGCCGAAGCCGGGGTCGCGGGCCACCGCGCCCATGTCCAGCGCGTCGGTGACGATGACGCCGGTGAAGCCCAGCTCCTCCCGGGCCAGTCGGGTGACCTCCGGGTTCAGCGTGGCGGGGGCCTCGCCGAAGGGGAGCACCCTGATGTGGCCGGTCATCAGGCACCGGGTGCCGGCCGCGACAGCGGCGGCGAACGGCAGCAGGTCCCTGTTCCTCAGCAGCGCGATGTCCGCGTCGAGTTGGGGGATGCCGAGGTGCGAGTCGACGGCGGTGTCCCCGTGCCCGGGGAAGTGCTTGGCGCAGGCGGCGACACCGGCCGACTGGAGGCCCCTGACGTAGGCGGCGGTGTGCGTCGCCACCTGGGGGGCCTCGCTGCCGAAGGACCGTACCCCGATGACGGGGTTCCTCGGATCGGCGTTGACGTCGGCGTCCGGGGCGAGGTTCAGGCCGATGCCCGCGCGCCTCAGGTCACGGCCGATCAGCCGGGCCACCCGCTCGGTGGTCCCGGGGTCGCCGACCGCGCCGAGCGCGCCGTTCCCCGGGTACGAGGAGCCGGTCGCCGCCTCCAGGCGGGTGACCTCGCCTCCCTCCTCGTCGCTCGCGATGACGAGGTCGGCGCGGCGGGCGCGCAGGACGGCCGACAGCGCCGCGGCCGTCTCGGCGTCGGGCACGTTGTGCGCGAAGTACGCGACTCCGGCGAGGCCTTCGTCGATCGCCTCCAGCAGCCAGCGCGGCGGCTCGGTACCGCGGAAGCCCGGCAGGAGCACGCCGTTGACGAGGCGCAGCGCCTCGGACGCGGGGGCGGTCATCCCTTCACCGCCCCGGCCGCGAGCCCGGAGGCCAGCCGGCGCTGGACGATGATGAAGAAGACCAGCACCGGGACGGTGATGAGGGTCGAGCCGGCCATCACGGGCCCCCAGGAGGTGGAGTTCTCACCGAAGAACTGGAAGAGGCCGACGGCCGCCGTGTACTTGGCGTCGTCCTTCATGAAGGTGTAGGCGAAGACGAACTCGTTCCACGCCGTGATGAAGGCGAACACGCTGGTGGCGACGAGGCCCGGCGCGATGAGCGGCAGCAGGACCGACCAGAACATCCGGGGCCAGGAACAGCCGTCCAGATAGGCCGCTTCCTCGACCTCCTTGGGGACCGTCGCGACAAACCCCCGCAGCGTCCAGATCGCGAACGGCAGCGACAGGGCGATGTAGACGATGCTCAGGCCCACCAGGCTGTTGAGCAGGTTGTAGTCGCGCATCTGGAGGAACAGCGGGATGACGAGCGCCTCCAGCGGCACCATCTGCACGATCAGCACCATCACCAGCACCGAGGTGCGGAAGCGGAAGTGGAACCGGGCCACGGCCACGGCGGCGAGCAGCGCGAGCAGCCCGCACACGATGATCGTCGCGAGGCCCACCACCACGGAGTTCAGCAGGAAGGGACCGAAGTTGCCGTGGCTGAAGATGAACGCGAAGTGCTCCGTGCTGAAACCGCTCGGAAGCAGGTCGGAGCCACGGGTGATCGCGTTCGGGTCGAGCGCGGTGCTGACCATCCAGTACACCGGGAAGAGGGTGAAGACCAGCAGCGCGAACACCGCGACGGACAGACCGATCCGCCCCGCGGTCGTCGTGCGGTTCACAGCTCGTCACTCTCCTTGAAGAGGGTACGGATGTAGACGAATGTGATGACCAGGAGCAGCAGGGTGAGCAGGACGGCGGTGGCCGCTCCCGCGCCGTAGTCGTTCTGGGCGAACGCCCGCTGGTAGGACCAGACGCCGAGGTTGAGTACGTCCTCGTTGCTGCCGGCGCCGCCGGGCATCAGATAGATCTGGGTGAAGACCTTGAAGTCCCAGATGGTCGACAGGATGGTGACCACCAGGAAGATCGGCTTGATGGTCGGCACGGTGATCTTCCAGAACCGCTGCCAGGCGCTCGCACCGTCGATCATTCCCGCCTCGTACAGCTCCTTGGGGATCGTCAGCAGACCGGCGAGCACGGTGATGGCGACGAACGGGAAGCCGTGATGCACCACGTTGAGGGTGGCGATGGCGTAGAAGGAGAGGCGCTCGGTGAACCAGTTGGTCGTCGTGGGGTCGATCAGGCCGAGCGATCCCGCGAGCCGGCTCATCATGCCGTCGTCGGCGGTGAACAGCCACACCCATACGTAGGTGCCGGTGACGGCCGGCATGGCCCAGGCGGCCATGATCGCCGTCGAGCAGACGGCCCGCCACACGGGACCGAGCCGCTGGAGCAGCAGCGCGGCCAGGGTGCCGAGGGCCACGGTCAGGGCCACGCACGCCACGGCGAAGACCACGGTGTTGGGCAGGACGATCCGCCACAGCGTGCCGTCGGTGAGCAGGTCGCTGTAGTGGGCGAGGCCGATGTAGGTGCCGACGCCGCCGCCGAACTTGACCTCGTAGTCCTGGAAGGAGAGCAGGACGACCTTGACCAGCGGCCACAGCAGCAGCCCCGCCAGCACGACGAGGGACGGGGTGAGCAGCAGCCACGGACGCACCGTCGCGATGAGCCGTTTCCGGCGCAGGGTCGGACCGCGCCGCGGGCCGCGGGGCCGTGCCGGCTCCTTGCGGGGAGCCGGCACGGTCTCCGGGGCGCGCTGTGTGATCTCAGGAGGCAAAGATCTTGTCCATCTCCTTGGCTGCCTGGTCGGCGGCCTCCTGCGCGGTCTGCTTGCCGGTGAGGATGGACTGCACCATCTTCGGCACGACCTGCGCGGCCTGGATCTCTCCGTAGGCAGGGGTCTTCGGCACGGTCGCGCCCGCGTCGGTCATCTGCTTGGCGAACGGCGCGACGAGCGGGTCGTTCTTCGCCTCGACCTGCTTCAGCAGGGAGTTCTGACCGGGGAAGTAGTTCGACTGCTCGGCCCACTCGGTGGCGTACTTGCCCGTGGTGACCATCTTGACGAACTCCCAGGCGGTCTCCTGGTTGTCACCCTTGAAGGTGCTCAGGTACGAGCCGCCGAGGAAGGACTTGCTCAGGCCGCCCTTCTCGCCGGGGATGGGCGCCGCGGCGAGCTTGCCCTTGAGGTCGGGGGCGGCGGCGACGAAGGCCTTCGGCGTCCAGCTTCCGGAGAGGGTCATCGCGATCTTCCCCTTCTGGAAGTCGGTCGCGATCTCCTTCTCGGTCCAGGTGGTGACCTTCGCGGGGGACAGTTTGTCCTTCTTCGCGAGGTCCGTGTAGTACTGGATGCCCTTCACCGACTCGGGGGAGTTGATGGTGGACTTCCACTTGCCGCCCTCCTGCTTGGCGAGGTCGCCGCCCGCGCCCCAGATGAACGGCACGGTGTTCATCTCGGCGCTGCCGGCCACCGGGAACGGGATCATGTCCGGTTCCTTCTTCTTGAGCTCCAGCGCGGTCTCGCGCAGCTCGTCCCAGTTGGTCGGGGCCTTCAGGTGGTACTTGTCGAAGACGTCCTTGCGGTAGAGCAGCGCGCGGACACCGGCGTACCAGGGCATGCCGTACTGCTTGCCGTCCAGGGTGCCCGCGTCGGCCAGGCCGGGGACGAGGTCGGTGCTGAGGCCGGCCGCCTTCACCTTGTCCGTCACGTCGACCAGGGCGCCGGTCTCGGCGAACTGCGGGATCCACGTCGTACCGACCTCGGCGACATCGGGGACCTGGCTGGCGCCGCCCTCGATCGCGGTCGTGAACTTCTTCTGGACGGTGGTCCACTGCTGGTACTCGACGTCGACCGTGACGCCCGTCTTCTTCTTGAAGTCGGCGGAGACCTCGTTGAAGAAGGGTCTGGCGTCCGGGTTGGTCCCTTCCATGATCCATACGGTGAGGGTCTTGCCCTTGCCCTTGGCCGCCGAGGCATCATCGCCCGAGTCCCCGCCGCAAGCGGTGAGGCCGAGGGCCATGGTCACGACCATGGCACCGATGACATGTTTCCGCATGGTTGCTCCCTAACAAATTGGTTGGACCGGAAATGTGTGCGAAGAGTGATAGGTCGTAAAGACAGGGCGCACTCATCGCCGAGTTGAAAAAAACCATGCCTCCGGTGCGGACTGCCTATGGGGCCGGCCGCCGGTACCGCCATCCCCTGTTCGATGACGAGTTGGCCGCGGCGGGAGGGCAGTTCAGCCAGCTACGCGAAACGCGCCCAGAGCATAGAACGATTCAAGGGTCCCGGTCGGCGGCGGAGCGATGATCCCGCAGGCCTTTCACAATCCCCACGCGGAATCCCCAGTTGATATGGGTCATTCCGCTACCGACCGCCCTGACCTCGGGTTTCGTGCCCGGCGGGGCAGCTTCACCGCCATTGGGCCAACCACTGAAAGTCCTTGTCCTCGCGGACAGTTAATACCCAATTGGAGGCAGTTGGAGAAGTGTTCGAAGGGGTGTCGGTGTAAAACTTCAGTTCGAACTGCCCTGGGTGCGTCCCGGAAAGGGGCGTGCTGTCCGGGGTCGCCGGATATGCGTGCCGTGCGTTGCTGCCGAGGGTGTGGTGGTGAGTGTGGGAAATGTGCGGAACGTGATCGGGGAACGGGTGTCGGGTATCACGCGCGGAGTTCGGCCGCACCGACCGCACCGACCGTGCTTCGGCGGTGCGCGGTACGGCCGAACCGGGCCCGATCGTGCGGGCCGCCGCCGCTCAGCGGGTCTCCACGCCTCCGGTGACGCCGGCCGCTTCCGTGACCGCGAGGGCGGCGCTGTCCGGCAGTGAGGGCGGCGCCGCGCACGACTCGCGTACCACGAGGCGGGTCGGCAGCCGTACGTGCTGCTGCTCGGGGTCGCGGCCGGCGAGTATCTCCAGCAGCATCTCCACCGCACGCTGCCCCATGAGTTGCAGCGGCTGCTCGATCGTGGTCAGTCCGGGACGGACCATGGTGGACTCGGGGACGTTGTCGAACCCCATGACCGACAGATCCTCCGGCACCCGCATGCCCAGCGTCAGCGCGACCTCCATCGTCGAGATCGCCGAGAGGTCGTTGGCGGCGAAGACCGCCGTGGGCCGCTCGGGCAGCTTCAGCAACTGCCGTGCGGCCTCCATCGATTCGCTCTCCTCGTACCCGGCGGCGCGCACCAGCTCCGGGTCGAACGCGATGCCGGCCGACTCCAGCGCGCTGCGGTAGCCCAGCTCCCGCTGGTGGCCCGACTCCAGATCCCTGGGCGGCCTGCCGAGGAAGCCGATCCGGCGGTGGCCGAGCCCCAGCAGGTGCTCCACGGCCAGTTGGGCGCCGCGGAAGTTGTCGGAGTCCACCATCGGGGCGCCGTCCCCGCCGGTGTGCGGATCGACGGCGACCACCGGAGAGCCGATGCCGGCCGTGGACACGGTGGGCGTCACGAGCACCGCGCCGTCGATCAGCGTGCCCGAGAGCCGCGACAAGTAGCGGCGCTCCCACCCGACATGGCCGCCGCCCTCACCGCCCGCCGAGTAGACGACGAGTTCGTACCCGGTGCCCTTGATGGCGCGCGCCGCGCCCTTCAGCAGCTCCGCGCTGTACGGCTCGATGGCCCACACCAGTACCCCGACCACGTTCGTACGGTGGTTGCGCAGGCTCCGCGCCACCAGGCTCGACTCGTAGCCCAGCTCCGCGATGACCGCGGTCACCCGCTCGAAGGTGCTCGCCGCCACCCCGTGCCGGTCGTTGAGGACCTTGGACACGGTTGCCACGGATACCCCGGCCTGAGCGGCGACATCGCGGATGGTCACACGGTTACTGGTCACGGATGAGATCCTACCGGGTACTAAATCGTTTTCGATAACGTTATCGATAACGATTGACATGGCTCGACCCGCCCTGCACGATGGCTCAAAATCGCAGCCGGATGAGGGACTTCACGACGACACGGGACGTCGTCCGGGGTCCGTGACGCCGCACCGACGTGGGCGCTGATCCGGCGATGCGACACGTCCCCGGACCCATCGGTGTGACCGGGGAAGAAAGGCGGAGAGCAATGACGGCTTCGGTCACCTCACGCAGAACTGTGCTCGCCGGGATCGCCGCGCTGGTCGGCGGGACGGCGGTGGGCTGCGGAACCTCAGGGCCGAGCAGGGGCGGTGCGGCCGGCGGCGGCAAGGGCGCGTCGGTCTGGATCATCAGCGGTGTCACCGAGAAGGCCTTCCAGAACTCGTTCGACACCTGGAACAAGACACACGCCAAGCAGCAGATCAGCGTGCAGTCCTTTGCCAACGACCCCTACAAGCAGAAGATCCGTACGGCAGTCGGCGCCGGCCAGTCGCCGACGCTGATCTACGGCTGGGGCGGGGGCGTTCTCAACAGCTACGTGCAAGCGGGCTCGGTGGAGGACCTCAGCGACCTGGCGGCCGACCCGGAGCTGAAGGGCCGTTTCCTGCCCTCGATAGCGAAGGTCGGCACGGTCGGCGGCAAGACGTACGCGGTGCCGAACAACGGCGTGAAGCCGGTGATGGTCTACTACAACAAGGACCTGTTCGCGAAGATCAGCGCCCAGCCGCCCAAGAGCTGGGGCGAACTGATGGCGCTGGTACCGAAGTTCAAGAAGGCGGGCATCGCCCCGTTCACCGTCAGCGGGCAGGCCAAGTGGCCGCTGCTGCCGTGGCTGTCGTACCTGATGGACCGCATCGGCGGCCCCGCCGTGATGAACGACATCCTGGCGGGCAAGTCCGGCTCCTGGTCGCACCCCGCCGTCATCCAGGCCAACGAGATGATCCAGCAACTCGTCAAGGCCGGCGGCTTCGTCAAGGGCTTCGCCTCGATCTCCACCGACAGCGGCGCCGACATCGCGCTGATGTACACGGGCAAGGCCGCGATGAGCCTCGGGCTCCCCGCCACGTACCAGACGATCCAGACGGCCGACCCGAAGTTCATCACCGACGGGAAGCTCGGCTACTTCCCGTTCCCGACCGTCGAGGGCGGCAAGGGCGATCCGGCCAACGTCGCGGGCAACCCGTCGAACTACTGGTCCGTCTCGTCCTCGGCGAGCGCCGCCGAGAAGGCGGCGGCCCGTGCGTACATCAAGAGCGACCTGCTCAACAAGGCGTACGCGGCCGACCTGTTGAAGGTGGGCAATGTGCCCCCGGTCGCTGGCCTTGAACCCCAGCTCGCCTCCACGAGCGACGCCGCCTACTTCCGGGCCATCTACGAACTGGCCTCGAAGGCGCCGAACTTCGCGCTCTCGCTCGACCAGGCGCTGAGCCCGCAGCAGGGCGACGCGGTACTGACCGCCCTCCAGCAGATCTTCCTCAACGAGATCAGCCCCAAGAAATTCGCGTCCACCATGAACGCGACCATTTCCGCCTGAAGGCGAGTTCGACGTGTCGGTTCTCCACCCAGATACCACGGCCGCGCGCCCACACCGCGACCGTTCGGGCGCGAGCGGGCTGTTCGCCGTACCGGCGTTGCTGATGTTCGTGGTCTTCGCCCTGGTCCCGCTCGCCGGCGCCGTGGTGCTCAGCTTCACCCACTGGGACGGGCTCGGCCCCGTCACCTGGAAGGGCCTCGGCAACTGGACGAAGGTCCTGCACGACCCGGTCACCGGCAACGCACTGCTGCTGACCGTGAAGATCATGGCCGTGTCGTGGGTCGTGCAGACCCCCATCAGCCTGCTGCTCGGCGTCTTCACGGCGGGCGGGCAGCGCTACCGGGCGGTGCTGGCCGCGCTGTACTTCGTACCGCTGCTGCTCTCCTCGGCAGCCGTGGCCATCGCCTTCAAGGCGCTCCTCGACCCCAACTTCGGGATCGGCGGCGCCCCGGGGCTGCACGCACTGGCGCAGAACTGGCTCGGCGACCCCGACCTCGTCCTCTATGTGGTCATCTTCGTGATCGCCTGGCAGTTCGTGCCCTTCCACACGCTGCTCTACCAGGCCGCCGTACGGCAGATCCCCGGCTCGCTCTACGAGGCGGCGACCATCGACGGCGCGGGCCGGATGCAGCAGTTCCGCTACATCACCCTGCCGCAACTGCGGAACACCATCATCACCTCGTCCACGCTCATGATCACCGGTTCGCTGACCTACTTCGACGTGGTCTTCGTGCTCACGGCGGGCGGCCCGGGCAACGCCACGCGGCTGCTGCCCGTGGACATGTACCTCACCGGCTTCACGGCCAACGACATGGGAAGCGCCAGCGTGCTGGCCGTGATGCTCGTGGTGATCGGGCTCAGCTTCGCCTTCGTACTGACCAGGTTCTCCGGCTTCAGCCGGATGAGCAGCGAACAGGAAGGTCTCTGATGTCCGGCACGACGGTCCAGGAGCGGGGACAGGGGCGGGGACCCGGGGCGCCGGCCGGCGGCGGGCGCGGTCGCGCGGGC
>NZ_JTHL01000001.1:6892107-6945208 GCF_000818195.1 Streptomyces sp. 150FB
CGGCGAAGATCCGGCGTACGCGCGGCGCCGGGCGGCGCAGGCCCAATGTGCTGGCGGGCCTGAGCGGTTTCGTCTGGCTGGCGGTCATCATCGTGCCGGTCTACTACGTGGTGATCTCCAGCCTCCGGGCCCAGCAGGGGTTCTTCGCCTCCAACCCGCTCGCCCTGCCCACCCACATCACCTTCGCCAACTACTCGCTGGTGCTGCACAGCGGCTTCGGCCGGTACTTCCTCAACAGCGTCGTCATCACGCTGGCCTCGGTGGCCGTGACCGTCGCGCTCTCGCTGATGGCGGCGTACGCGGTGGTGCGCGGCAACGGCAGGTTCGTCAGGTCGGCGTTCGCGGTGTTCCTGCTGGGGCTCGCCATCCCCGTACACGCGACGATCATTCCGCTCTACTACATGATCACCAAGGTCCACCTGTACGACAGCCTGCTCGCCCTGATCCTGCCGTCCATCGGGTTCGCCATCCCCATCACCGTGCTGATCCTGGCGAACTTCATCCGGGACATCCCGAAGGAACTCTTCGAGTCCATGCGGATGGACGGCGCGAGCGACCTGCGCATGCTGTGGAACCTCGTCCTGCCGCTGGCCCGCCCGGCGATCGTGACGGTCGGCATCTACGACGGCCTGCACGTGTGGAACGGCTTCCTCTTCCCGCTGATCCTCACGCAGAGCCCGAACCAGCGGGTGCTGCCCATGGCGCTGTGGACCTTCCAGGGCGAGTTCACCGTCAACGTACCCGCGGTGCTCGCGGCCGTGGTGCTCTCCACGCTGCCGATGCTCGCCGCGTACCTGGTGGGACGGCGCCAGCTCGTACGGGGCCTCACGGCCGGCTTCAGCAAGTGAGCGGCTTCAGCAAGTGACCGGCTACAGCCAAGCAACCCCCTTTCTCTACAGGAGATACGGCACCACCATGAACGATGCGTCCGTGATGATCCACGTCGAAGGCGGCCATCTCGCCACCGCGGCCGGCGACCCGATACGTCTGCGCGGAGTGGGGCTCGGCGGCTGGATGAACATGGAGAACTTCATCACCGGCTACCCCTCGACCGAGGAACTCCAGCGCAAGGCGCTGCTCAAGGTCCTCGGACAGGAGGCGTACGACGCCTTCTTCGAGCGGTTCCTCGACGTCTTCTTCACCGACGAGGACGCCGCGCTGCTCGCCGCGACCGGGGTGAACTGCGTCCGACTTCCCTTCAACTACCGGCACTTCGAGGACGACGACCGTCCCATGGAGCTGAAGGAGGCAGGCTTCGCGCTGCTGGACCGGGCCGTCGACATCTGTGCCAGGCACGGCATCTACACCGTCCTCGACCTGCACGCCGCTCCCGGCTTCCACAACCAGCGCTGGCACAGCGACAATCCGACCCACCGGTCGTTCTTCTGGACCCACCGGCACTTCCAGGACCGGGTGGTGCACCTGTGGGAGGCGCTGGCCGACCGCTACCGCGACAACCCCTGGGTGGCGGGCTACAACCCGCTGAACGAACCGGCGGATTCGGACGGTGAGGTGATCGGCCCGTTCTACCAGCGGCTGCATTCGGCCATCCGCGCCGTGGACCCGCACCATGTGATCTTCCTCGACGGCAACCGCCACGCCACCGAGTTCGACCTGTTCCGCGAGCCGTGGCCCAACACCGTGTACACCGTGCACGATTACGCGCTCGCCGGGTTCGCCGACAGCGGCGACTACCCCGGGGTCTCCCGGGGCCAGTACGTCGACCGCGGCTTTCTGGAGAGCAGATTCCTCAAGCGGTCCGAGTACATGCGCTCCACCAACACCCCCATCTGGGTCGGCGAGTTCGGCCCCGTCTACAGCGGAGACCCGGTCCGGGACGCCGCCCGCTACCGGGTGCTCGCCGACCAGTTGAGCATCTACGACGAGCACGAAGCGGGCTGGAGCCTGTGGACGTACAAGGACATCGGGCTCCAGGGCCTCGCCCATCTGCCGGCCGACTCGCCGTACGTACGGCGGATCGCACCGGTGCTGGAGAAGAAGGCCCGGCTCGGCGTGGACGTGTGGGGAGGCGTCGACACCGGCGTACGCCACATCCTCGACCCGCTGGAGGCCACCGTCGCCGAGGAGTTCCCGGAGTTCGACCCGCTGCCGTTCGGGCCGCAGCAGTGGATCCACGTACTGGTGCGCCACATCCTGCTGGCGGAGCCGATGGTCGACGACTTCGCCCGCTGCTTCGCCGGCTTCGACGCCGCGCGGATGCGTGCGATGGCGGACTGCTTCGCCGTCGCGAACTGCGCGGTCAGGTCACCGCTCGTCGACGTCCTGAAGGAGCACCTGTGAGGATCACGAGCATCGAGACCCTGCTGCGGGGACCCCTCGCGCTCGTGCGCGTCCGCACGGACGACGGCGTCGAGGGCATCGGCCAGACGGCGCCGTACGAGGCGGCGAACACCGTACGTGTCCTGCACTCGATGGTCGCGCCGCTGTTCCTCGGCCGCGACCCGTGGGACGTGGAGGCGCTGGTCGACGCGTGCCTGCGTACGCACTACAAGTTCCCCAGCAGCTTCCTGCACCGCGCGCTCGGCGGAGTGGACACAGCGCTGTGGGACGTACTCGGCCGGGCGACCGGACAGCCGGTGAGCAAGCTGATCGGCGGCCACGCGCGGGAATCGGTGCCGGTGTACGCGTCCAGCATGCTGCGCTCCATCACTCCGGAGGCGGAGGCGACGCGGCTCCAACAGGCCGTCGAGGAGCAGGGGTTCGGGGCGGTGAAGATCCGGGTGGGAGAGGCGATGGGCCGCGACACGGACGCGGCCCCCGGCCGTACGGAGCGGATCGTCGCGCACATCCGGGAGGTGCTCGGCGACGGGGTCGACCTGTCGGCCGACGCCAACGGCGGCTTCTCGGTGGGCCGGGCGATCCGCGTCGGCCGGATGCTGGAGGAGTACGGCTACTTCCACTTCGAGGAGCCGTGCCCGTACCCGGAGATCGAGCGGACGGCGCAGGTGGCGGCGGCGCTGGACATCCCGGTGTCCGGTGGTGAACAGGACATCTCCCTGCCGCAGTTCCAGCGGATGATCAACGGCAGGTCGGTCGACATCGTGCAGCCGGACGTGGGCTACATCGGCGGCATCTCGCGGGCGCGGAAGGTCGCCGTCCTGGCGGAGGCCGCTGGCATCCCCTGCACGCCGCACTGTGCCAACGACTCGCTGCTCCAGGTGTTCTCGCTGCACCTGGCGGTCGCGATGCCGGCGTGCTTCCAGTACCAGGAGTGGAGCGTCGAGTCGACGCCCTGGACCCAGGGCGTCTACGCGCCGATGCTGAAGGTGCGGGACGGCCGGCTGGACGCGCCGACGGCGCCGGGCTGGGGGATCGAGCTGGAGGAGTCCTTCGTACGGGAGGCGGAGAGCGAGACGTCGAGCCTCTGACGCGGCCCCGCCCGGCCGAGAGCGCTCATGCCGGGGGGCTCACGCCGGTGCGCTCACGCCGCGAAGAACTCCTCCAGCATCGGCGCCAGCACCTGGGGCGTCACCTCGTGCGTCTGGCCCGTGAGGGTCCGGTGGCGCCCGCGCGGTAACGCGGCCGCCACCGCGCGCGCCGCGTTCCGCAGGAACAGCGGGCTCGCCCCTCCGTCGATCACCAGCACACGCGCCGCGACCGCGGCGAGCCGCTCGACGGGTACGGGGCCGAGCCCCATGACCGCGTTGTCGTACACCAGCGTGTGCGCCATCGCGGTCAGGTCCGGCCAGGCCGCCGACGCCCGCATCTGTGCGACGACGTCCGCCGGCAGTCCGGCCTCGGACAGGAACAGCTCCACGGCCTCGCCCCGCCGCTCCAGCGCCAGCAGCTCGGCCAGCCGCTCCGGATAGCCCCCGCGGTCGGAGCTGTCGGAGCTGTCGGAGCTGTCGGAGCGAGCGGCCGGGGCCGTGCTGTACGGCGGTTCGTACAGCGCGAGTTGAGTGATCGGCAGCCCGGCCGCCGCCGCCTCCAGCACCAGCGCGGCGCCCGAGGACATCCCGTACACGGAGGCGCTGCCGCCCACCTCGGCGAGCAGCGCCCCCAGGTCCTCGATCTCCCGCTCCACCGCGTACGGCGCGGTGTCCCCGCTGCCGCCGCGCCCCCGCCGGTCGTACGTGAGGACACCGAAGCGCGGCGAGAGGAGCCGCGCGAGTAGCGCCTCGGTCTCGGCGGTGCTGAAAGCGCCGCCCACCAGCACGACCGGGGGTCCGTCACCCGAACGCCGGTAGGCGATCGCCGTACCGTCGCCGGACGTCACATTTCCCGAACTCACCTTGCACGCGTTGTCCATGACGGTAGAGACCGGCGGCCCGCGCACAACTCATCGCTCGGCGGAGAGATTTGTTCAGCCTCCGGTGACGACCTCCGCGTCGTAGAAGCAGAAGTGTCCCTTGATTCCCGCGACTTCGGCCTTCGGCTCGGTGTAGGCCCACACCAGGTCCGGCGCGTCGGGCAGCGACCAGTAGGAGGCGTCGCCCTTGAACGGACAGTGGGTGCTGGTGTCGGACGGGGCCAGCAGCTCGGTCCGTACGTCGTCCGGCGGGAGGTAGTAGCGGACCGGGCAGCCCGTCTCGCGCAGCACCAGCGGACGGTGGCTCTCCGCGAGGACCTGTCCGTCCCGTACGACACGTACGTGCTCGGTTCCCTGATCGACGGTGATGGTGTGACCGGTGGCCATGATGATCTGTCCCTTGTGGTCGGTTGCGGCGACGGTTGTCCCTACCCCACCTTCAGCACCGGCCGACGGCGGAGTCTTCCCACTCTCCTCGGCCATTACGGTGGTCCGCATGAACATCTGCGTCTTTCTCTCCGCCGCCGACCTCGACGACCGCTACACCGGGCCGGCCCGCGAATTCGGCGAGCTGATCGGCAGGGGCGGCCACACCCTGGTCTACGGCGGCTCGGACGTCGGCCTGATGAAGGTCGTGGCCGATGGCGCCCAGGAGGCCGGCGGGCGCCTGATCGGCGTGTCGGTGGGCTTCCTGGAGACGGTGGCCAGGCCCGGCGCCGACGAGATGGTGGTGGCGGCGGATCTCGCCGAGCGCAAGGCGCTGCTGCTCGCCAGGTCCGACGCCGTCGTGATCATGGTCGGCGGTACGGGGACGCTCGACGAGGCCACCGAGATACTCGAACTGAAGAAGCACGGCCTGCACACCAAGCCCGTGGTGCTGCTCAACACCGCCGGTTTCTACGACGGGCTCAAGGAGCAGTTCCGCAGGATGGACGAGGAGGGCTTCCTGCCCGTCCCCCTCACCGACCTGGTCTTCTTCGCCGAGGACGGCGTGGGTGCCCTCGCCTACCTGGAGGAATCCACAGGGGTGCGGTGATGCGACGATGACCGCATGGCCACACACCTGATCACCGGCGCCGGCTCGGGCATCGGCGCCGCGCTCGCGCGCCGGCTGCACGAGCGCGGCGACGAACTGCTGCTGTTCGCCCGCGACGCCGGCCGCGCCAAGGGGCTGACCGCGGGCCTCCCCGGCTCCCGCGCGCTGGTCGGCGACCTCGCCGTTCCCGACCGGCTGTCCTGGGCGCTGTCCCACCAGGCGCTGCCCGACAGGCTCGACTCGCTCGTGCATGTCGCCGGAACAGTCGACCTGGGGCCGGTCGGCGAGCTGACACCCAAGGCGTGGCACAGCCAGCTCAATGTGAACCTGGTCGCTCCCGCCGAGCTGACCAGGCTCTTCCTGCCCCAACTGCGGGCGTCGCAGGGCCAGGTGATCTTCATCAACTCCGGCTCGGGGCTGACGGCCAACGCGGAGTGGAGCGCGTACGCCGCCTCCAAGCACGGCCTGAAGGCGCTGGCCGACGCGCTGCGCCAGGAGGAGCGGCCGAACGGTGTACGGGTCAGCTCGCTCTACCCGGGCCGTACGGCCGGCCCGATGCAGGTCAAGGTCCACCAGCAGGAGGGCAAGGAGTACGACGCGTCCACGCTGATGGACCCGGAGTCCGTGGTGACGATGATCGTCGCCGCGCTCGATCTGCCGCGCGACGCGTCGATCGACGACATGAGAGTGAGGCCGAGCCGATGAGCGGGACGACCGACAGGACGACCGGAAGCACGATGAGCGGGACGGCGGACGGGACGCCGGACGGGGCGGCGAGCCGCACGGCGTACGGACCCGCCACCGGCGTCGGTTCGATGCCCGGCGGCGACGCGCGGGAGACCGCCAGGGCGGTGACCGGCACCTTCGACGCCTTCCCCCATCTGGCGGAGCTGCCGGCCCGAGGCCCCGGCTCCGACATGATCGGGCGCACCACCGGCATGCTCTCCGAGGTCTACGCGCGCGTGGAGCCCAGCGGCTGGCGCGTCAGCGACCGGCCGGGCCGCGACACCAAGCGGGCGTGGTCCTGGCTGGGCGAGGACCTCGACGCCCTGGAGGAGTTCACCCAGGGGTACGAGGGCACGCTCAAGATCCAGGCGGCGGGGCCCTGGACGCTGGCCGCCGCGCTGGAGCTGCGCAACGGCGAATCCGCGCTGAGCGACCCCGGTGCCTGCCGGGACCTGATCGGCTCGCTGGTGGAGGGGCTGACCGGGCACCTCGCCGAGGTACGGCGCCGGGTGCCGGGCGCCGTACCGGTGCTCCAGCTCGACGAGCCGTCCCTCACGGACGTGCTGCGCGGGCACATCAGGTCGGCCAGCGGCTACCGCACGTACCGCGCCGTGGACCGACAGGTCGTCGAGGACGCGCTGCGGGACGTGCTGGCGGTCAGCGGGGAGAACGCCGTGGTGCACTCCTGCGCGACCGACGTGCCGTTCGCGCTGCTGCGGAGGGCGGGCGCGGCCGGCGTCTCCTTCGACTTCAGCCTGCTCACCGAGCGTGACGACGACACGATCGGCGAGGCGGTGGAGGCGGGCACCAAACTCTTCGCCGGGATCGCGCCCGCCACCGACAGCCCGTTGTCAGACCCTGCCGGTAGCGTCATGGGTGTCAGGACGTTGTGGCGCAGGCTGGGGCTGACACCGGGGACTCTCGCCGAGTCCGTGGTGCTCACCCCGTCGTGCGGACTCGCGGGCGCTTCACCGGCGTACGCGCGGGCCGCCCTCGCCCACTGCGTCCGGGCGGCGAGATCCCTCGCGGACAACCCAGAGTGACGGAAGGACAAGACGGTGGCCGGCGACCAGCACGCACAGCCCGCATCGCCCTCATCAGCGCCCGCGGAGGCCAGGGAGAAGCACGCGCAGCTCGCTGAGCAGATCGAGGAGCACCGCTTCCGGTACTACGTGAAGGACCAGCCGGTCGTCAGCGACGCGGAGTTCGACACCCTCCTGCGGACGCTGACGGCGCTGGAGGAGGAGTATCCGGAGCTGCGCACCCCGGACTCCCCGACACAGAAGGTCTCCGGCGCCTACGCGACGGAGTTCACCGCGGTCCAGCACCGCGAGCGGATGCTGTCCCTGGACAACGCCTTCGACGACGAGGAACTGTCCGCCTGGGCCGATCGCGTCGCGAAGGACGTCGGCACGCCGGACCATCACTTCCTGTGCGAGCTGAAGGTCGACGGCCTCGCGGTCAACCTGACGTACGAGCACGGCAGGCTGACCCGCGCCGCCACCCGGGGCGACGGCCGTACGGGCGAGGACATCACGCCCAACGTCCGCACGATCGCCGAGATCCCGCACCGCCTGACGGGGGAGCGGGTGCCCGATCTCGTCGAGGTGCGCGGCGAGGTCTTCTTCCCGATGGAGGACTTCCAGGAGCTGAACGCCCGTCTGGTGGAGGCGGGCGACAAGCCGTTCGCCAACCCGCGCAACGCGGCGGCGGGTTCGCTGCGGCAGAAGGACCCCAAGATCACCGCGACGCGTCCGCTGCACATGGTGGTGCACGGCATCGGCGCGCGCGAGGGCTTCGACATCGACCGCCTCTCGGCCGCCTACGACCTGCTGAGGGAGTGGGGCCTGCCCACCGCCAAGCACAACAAGGTCGTCGGCTCCATGGACGGAGTGCGGGAGTTCATCGCCTACTTCGGCAAGCACCGGCACTCCGTGGAGCACGAGATCGACGGCGTCGTCGTCAAGCTCGACGAGATCCCGCTCCAGGGGCGGCTGGGCTCCACCTCGCGCGCGCCGCGCTGGGCGATCGCCTGGAAGTACGCGCCGGAGGAGGTCAACACCAAGCTGCTGAACATCCGCGTCGGCGTCGGCCGCACCGGCCGTGTCACCCCGTACGCCCAGGTCGAGCCGGTCACGGTGGCCGGCTCCGAGGTCGAGTTCGCCACGCTGCACAACCAGGACGTGGTCAAGGCCAAGGGGGTGTGGATCGGCGACACCGTCGTGCTCCGCAAGGCGGGCGACGTCATCCCGGAGATCCTCGGTCCCGTCGTCGACCTGCGGGACGGCAGCGAGCGGGAGTTCGTCATGCCCGCCGAGTGCCCCGAGTGCGGCACGGCGCTGCGCCCGATGAAGGAGGGCGACATCGACCTCCGCTGCCCGAACGCCCGCTCCTGCCCGGCCCAGTTGCGCGAGCGGCTGTTCTATCTGGCAGGACGCAAGTGCCTGGACATCGAGAACTTCGGCTATGTGGCCGCGGCGGCGCTGACCCGGCCGCTGGAGCCTGCCACCCCTCCGCTGGTGGACGAGGGCGACCTCTTCGACCTCGACATCGAGCAGTTGCTGCCCATCAGGGCGTACGTGCTCGACCAGGACAGCGGGCTGCCCAAGCGCGACCCGGAGACCGGCGAGGAGAAGATCGCCACGGTCTTCGCCAACCAGGAGAACAAGCCGCGGAAGAACGCGCTGGCGATGCTGGAGCACATCAGCGAGGCCAAGCAGCGCCCGCTGGCCAGGATCATCGCCGGCCTCTCCATCCGGCATGTGGGACCCGTCGCGTCCGAGGCGCTGGCCCGGGAGTTCCGCTCGATCGACCGGATCGACCAGGCCACCGAGGAGGAGTTGGCGGCGGTCGAAGGCGTTGGACCCACCATCGCCGCCTCGGTGAAGCAGTGGTTCGAGGTCGACTGGCACCGCGAGATCCTGCGCAAGTGGCGTGCGGCGGGGGTGCGTACGGAGGACGAGGGCGGCGGCGAGGACGAGGGACCCCGGCCGCTCCAGGGGCTCACGGTCGTCGTCACCGGCACGCTGGAGAGCCACACCAGGGACGGCGCGAAAGAGGCGCTCCAGAGCCTCGGCGCGAAGGTTGCGGGGGCCGTCTCGAAGAAGACCGCCTTTGTCGTCGTCGGCGAGAACCCCGGCTCGAAGCGTGACAAGGCGATGCAGTTGAAGGTTCCGGTGCTGGACGAGGCGGGCTTCGCCGTCCTGCTCGAACAGGGCCCGGAGGCGGCCAAGGAGGTCGCGCTCCTCCCCGACGAGCCGGAAGTCGAGCCCGAGACATCCCCGGAGACGCCCGCGGAGACCCCGGAGGAATAGAGGGCCGCCCGGCGGGGAACTCACCGTCAAACGATCCGTCAACTCGCACGTACGGCGCATATCAGATGGATAGGGACAGCCATGTCGCATTCATGCAACAGATGGGGACGGCTGCACGTCCAGCCGTTCTGCGGCCTACTGTTGAGACGTGCGCCTGTCGTGCGCGGTTGCGTGAATGGGATACCGGCCTCGACGGCATGAGAGACGGGCCACCGTGTGGCATCGGCACCGCCGGCTGTGAGAGGGACGGGAATGAAACCGACCGAGAGCGCCGCCCCGGCCTCACGCCCGCGCGGGTTCGCGGGAATTGTGCGCATCGTGGCCCTGGTGGCCCGGATGCCCGCACTTGTCGTGGGACTCGCTGCGGCCGTACTGGCGACCGGAGTTGCCCTCGCCCTCCGGGACGGCCGCGGGCTCTTTCCCGGCGGCACCACCGGCTGGGCGCTCGCCGTCCTCACCGGCCTCATCGTCGCCCATCTGGTGGCGCTCGGGCGTGACCGCTGGTGGGGCGGCACAGGGTCGGGCGCCGCTCTCACCCTGGCCGTCCTGCTGCTGTACGGCTGGGTGGCGGCCGGCCTGGTCAGTCTCGCCGTTGTCGTCCTGGTCGGAATGGCCCGCAGGCACCGCTGGCGCCAGGGCGTGCTGCACGGCGCCGCCGACATCCTCGGGACGGTCGCCGCCGCCCTCGTCCTCGACCTGTTCGGGGACATCCCCACGGTCGAACAGCCCTGGCAGCCGCTGGACTGGGGGATCGGCAGCATCCCCGGAGTCGTGCTGGCCGCCGCCGCCCAGCTCTGTGTCGCCAGGCTGCTGCTCTGCTACACGCTCAGCACCCAGGGCAGCGGCCTGCCGACCGTCGCCCGCACGGCCCTGCGCAGACAGAGCCTGGTCGCTGTCGCGCTGCTCGGCATCGCCCCGCTGATCTGCGTCGTCGCGGTCGCCCGGCCCGTACTGCTGCCGCTCTTCGCCATCCCGCTCATCGCCCTGGACTCCACACTCTGGATCGCCAGGGCGCGCGCCGAGGAACAACTGCGCGACCCGCTCACCGGACTGCCCAACAGACAGTGGCTGCTGGAGCGCACCTGGACCGGGCTGGAGGAGGCCGGGCGGATCGGCGCCAGATCCGCCCTGGTCCTCATCGACCTCGACAGGTTCCGCTCCGTCAACGACACCCTCGGCCATCTCGCGGGGGACCGGCTGCTGCTCCAGATAGCCGACCGGCTCCGCCTCGCCCTGCCGCGCGGGGCCGAGGCCGCCAGACTCGGCGGCGACGAGTTCGCCGTACTCCTCCCGACCTGCGACTCCACGACCAGCGCCCAGCGCGTCGCCCGCCATCTGGTCGCGGAGCTCTCCTCACCGCTCGACCTCGACGGACTCACGCTCGTGCTGGAAGCCAGCGCGGGCGTCGCTGTTTATCCGGAGCACGCCCTCGACGCCGAGGGGCTGCTGCGCCGCGCCGACGTCGCGATGTACCAGGCCAAGCGCGACCGCACCGGCGTCGAGGTCTACGAGTCGAAGCGCGACTCCAACACCCCCGACCGCCTCGGCCTCCTGGGCGACCTGCGGCGCGCCCTCGACGCCGGCGAGGTCGAGCTGCACTACCAGCCCAAGGTCCGCTTCGACGGCCAGGTCGTGGGCCTGGAGGCGCTGGTGCGCTGGGTGCACCCGGAGCGCGGCCGGGTACCTCCCGACGAGTTCATCGCCATCGCCGAGTCCTCCGGACTGATGCCGCACCTCACCGAGTACGTCCTGGAGACGGCGCTCGCACAGGTCGCCCGCTGGCGCGCCCAGGGACTGATGGCCCCGGTCGCCGTGAACGTATCGCCGCGTGACGTCCACACCCCCGGTTTCGCGGGTGCGGTCGCCGCGCGGCTGGCCCGGCACGGCGTACCGCCAGGCTCCCTCCAGTTGGAGATAACCGAACACGTCCTGCTCGAAGACCCCCAGCGGGCGGCCGACACCCTCGCCGGGCTCACCGCGCACGGCGTGAAGATGTCACTCGACGACTTCGGCACCGGCTACTCCTCGCTCGTCCACCTGCGGCGGCTGCCGGTCAGCGAGTTGAAGATCGACCGCTCCTTCGTGGCGCGGCTGGCGATCGACAACGAGGACGCGGAGATCGTCCGCTGCACCGTCGACCTCGCCCACTCCCTGGGCCTGGTCGTCGTCGCCGAGGGCGTCGAGGACGACGAGACCTGGGAGCGGCTGCGGGACCTGGGCTGCGACGCCGTACAGGGCTGGCTGGTGGCAGCGGCGATGCCGCCGCACGAGGCGACGGCCTGGCTGCGCGCCCGGGGCGAGCGCGGCTGGCAGCGCCCGGCGGAGCTGGAGGCGGCGAAGCGCGAGCAGCAGGGGCACGTCGTCTGAGGCATCTGCCGGGACCGGTCCCGGGCCTGCCCCGAAGGGTGAAAAAAGACCGACATCACCCAGTACGGACAGGGCCGGAGGCCCCGCGCGGGGAACGGGTTTCGCGGGCACCTGGGCCAGCCCCATAGGATTGGCGGGTCTCGTCAAGTTCCGTAAACCCGCACACTCAACCCCTGAGGATCGTTGCATGCCTGGCATCACGCGCGAGGAGGTCGCCCACCTCGCCCGGCTGGCGCGTCTGGAGCTGCAGGACGAAGAGCTAGAACACTTCGCCGGACAGCTCGACGACATCATCGGCGCGGTCGCCCGCGTATCCGAGGTAGCCGACCAAGACGTACCGCCGACCTCCCATCCGCTGCCGCTGACCAACGTCATGCGCGCGGACGAGGTCCGCCCCTCGCTCACCCCGGCACAGGCGCTCTCCGGCGCGCCGGCGCAGGAGCAGCAGCGATTCAAGGTGCCGCAGATCCTGGGGGAGGACTAAAAGCCATGACGGACACCAAGACCGACATCATCAGGCTCACGGCGGCCGAGATCGCCGGGCGGATCGCCGCCGGCGAGCTGACCGCCGTCGAGGTCACCGAGGCGCACCTCGCGCGCATCGAGGCCGTCGACGAGAAGGTCCACGCCTTCCTGCACGTCGACAGGGAAGGCGCGCTGGCCCAGGCCCGCGCCGTGGACGCCAAGCGCGCCGCCGGGGAGAAGCTCGGCCCGCTGGCCGGAGTACCGATCGCGCTCAAGGACATCTTCACCACCGAGGGCATCCCGACCACGGTCGGCTCGAAGATCCTCGAAGGCTGGATCCCGCCGTACGACGCGACGGTCACCAAGCGGCTCAAGGCCGCCGACATGGTCATCCTCGGCAAGACCAACATGGACGAGTTCGCCATGGGGTCGTCGACGGAGAACAGCGCCTACGGTCCCACCGGCAACCCCTGGGACCTCACCAGGATCCCCGGCGGCTCCGGCGGCGGCTCGTCCGCCTCGCTCGCCGCGTACGAAACGCCCCTGGCGATGGGCACGGACACCGGCGGCTCGATCCGCCAGCCCGCCTCCGTCACCGGCACCGTCGGCGTCAAGCCCACGTACGGCGGCGTCTCGCGCTACGGCATGGTCGCCTTCTCGTCCTCGCTCGACCAGGGCGGCCCCTGCGCCCGTACGGTCCTCGACGCGGCGCTGCTGCACGAGGCGATCGCCGGACACGACCCGCTCGACTCGACCTCCATCGACGCCCCGGTCCCCCCGGTCGTCGAGGCGGCGCGCAACGGCTCGGTGGCCGGGATGCGCGTCGGCGTCGTCAAGCAGTTCGCCGGCGAGGGCTACCAGGCCGGTGTCGTCCAGCGCTTCAACGAGGCGGTGGAGCTGCTCAAGAAGCTCGGCGCCACGGTCGTCGAGCTGGACTGCCCCTCCTTCGACCTCAGCCTCTCGGCGTATTACCTGATCGCGCCCTCCGAGTGCTCGTCGAACCTCGCCCGCTTCGACGCCATGCGCTACGGCCTGCGCGTGGGCGACGACGGCACCCGCTCGGCCGAGGACGTCACGGCGCTGACCCGGGAGGCCGGGTTCGGCGCCGAGGTCAAGCGCCGCATCATCCTGGGTACGTACGCGCTCAGCTCCGGGTACTACGACGCGTACTACGGCTCGGCGCAGAAGGTACGCACCCTGATCACGCGGGACTTCGAGAAGTCCTTCGAGCAGGTCGACGTGATCGTCTCCCCGACGACCCCGACCACCGCCTTCCCGATCGGCGAGCGCGCCGACGACCCGATGGCGATGTACCTCGCCGACCTGTGCACCATCCCGGCCAACATGGCCGGCAACGCCGCCATGTCCCTGCCCTGCGGGCTCGCTCCGGAGGACGGTCTCCCGGTCGGCCTCCAGATCATCGCGCCCGCCATGAAGGACGACCGGCTGTACAAGGTCGGAGCCGCCGTCGAGGCCGCCTTCGTGGAAAGGTGGGGACACCCACTGCTTGAGGAGGCACCGTCGCTGTGAGTAGTAGCGCACTGTCCAAGGCCAAGGGCTTCAAGAAGTCCAAGTCCGGTACGTATCTGTCGATGGCCACGACGGCCTTCGGCGCCCTCAGCGTCGTGAAGCAGGCGAAGAGGGCACGCCAGGAGAACGACACGCTCCGGCTGGTCGACGCGGCGGTCTCGGCCGCGGCGATCCTCACCGGGCTGGCGATCCTGTACCGCGAGCTGAAGCGCCTCGGCGACGACGACGTCCTGCTCGGCTGAGCCGGTCAGGGCCCGGGACCCGCCCGCCCGCCGGGCGGGTCCCGGGCCCTGACCGGCTCAGCTCGACACCCTGGAAGGAGGTGACACGGTGATCACCCGTATCGAGATCGAAGGATTCCGGTCCATCCGCGACTGCGTGGTCGACCTGTCCCCGTTCACGGTGCTCGTCGGACAGAACGGCTCCGGCAAGACGAACCTGCTGGAGGCGGTCGACCTCATCGGGCAACTGCTCGGCGAATCCCGGATGAGCCTGCACGCCGGAGGCGGGCGGATCACGTGGGACGACGACCTGCGGCCGGGGGGCGATCGGCGCGGCCGTAT
The DNA here is from genome assembly GCF_000818195.1 of Streptomyces sp. 150FB. Taxonomy (GTDB): domain Bacteria; phylum Actinomycetota; class Actinomycetes; order Streptomycetales; family Streptomycetaceae; genus Streptomyces. The sequence goes on from NZ_JTHL01000001.1 coordinate 6,906,379, forward strand.
CGTCGACCTCTTCCACCGGCGGGGCGACGGCACCGTGGAGGACCGGCTCCGGGTCGCCGTGTGCTTCCTCCAGTCGGACTCGCTCGGTCTGCGTCACCTCCGTGTCGACGTCACGATCACCCGCGGGGACACCCTCGAAGCCCCTCATGTCGCCGGAGAGATCACGCTGCTGCCCGGGGCGCCGGCCAACTGGGACCTCACCGACGAGCAGCGCGAGCAGATCAGGGCGAACGCGGACGCCGGCCACTCCCAGCAGCGTGATACCCCGGCGACCAACTGGCACCGCCTGGCTCCGGACTCCTCCGCCGCCCGGCAGGACCCGGACCTCCACGACCACCTGCTGATCGCCGGGGACGCGCACAACCTCTCCGCCGTACTGGGACGCCTGCTCACCACCGAGGACGGGGACACCCGGGCCGCGCTGCTGCTGCGCGCCGACGCCGTGGCTCTGCTGCCGGGACTGACCGACCTGCGGTCGGTCGCCGACGTCGACCGGGGCACCTGGGAGATGGACCTCATCTACCGCGAAGCGGCCCCCGTGCCCGCGCGCCTCGCCTCCGACGGCACGCTGCACGTCCTGGCGGTCCTCGCCGCCGCGCACGACAGCGACGGCGGGCTCGGGCACGCGCTGAACGCCTGTACTACGCTGATGATCGAGGACGTCGAGAACGGCCTGCACCCCGGCCAGGTCAAGGAGCTGGTACGCCGGCTCCGCCGCACCACCGGGACCGGGACGCTTCAGCAGATCATCGTCACCACCCACTCGCCCGTGGTACTGGCAGCCGTCTACCCGGCCCACCCCGGCGACGTGCTGTTCGTGGACACGGTCACCCGGGTCGGCGGCGGCGAAGCGGGCTCACGGCACACCAGGGTGCGGCCAATGGCAGAATCGGGGGAGCGGGGCGCCTACGTACCCGCCAGAGAAGCACGCCAGTATCTCGAGACGGCGCAGGCGGGCACCAGGTGACCAGGTACCTCACCGTCGGTCTGCTCGCCGAGGGCCCCGAGGACGAGATCTTCCTCGGCGCCGTCGCCGTGCGGCAGCTCAAGGAACTGGCCGCCGGGCATCCGGTCCCGTTCGACGTCGCCGACACCCCGCTCCGCGGCGGGTGCAGCACCGCCCGCTCCGCGCACGAGCACATCTGTGCCGAGGTGGCCGACCTCGCCGAGGACTGCGACCTGCTGCTGATCCACAATGACCACCGGGAGCGCAACAAGATCGAGAAGATTCGCCAGGACGTGCCGCTGGTGCCGCACTGCCGGATGGTCGGTGTGGTCCCGGTACGGGAGACAGAGGCGTGGCTGCTCGCCGACGGGCCGCTGCTCGGCTCGCTGAAGGGCGCGATCCGCGACCTCATCCCCTCCACCGCGCGGGACGTGGAGAAGGTTCCCGACCCCAAAGCATTGCTTTCCCGCATTCTGCCCAGAGGCGACACGCGTGACCTGGCCGAGCTTCTCGGCGAGCGCGTCGATCTGTCCCGTCTCCGTAATCTCCCCGCGTACCAGATGTGGTGCGACGAACTGACGGCTGTCTTGAAGGAGTTGCATTTTCTGTGACCGCCACGCTGAGCCTGGTGCCCTACGAGGAGGCCCTTGCGACGTATGACCCCGTCATGGGTCTCGAGGTCCACGTCGAGCTGGGCACCAGGACCAAGATGTTCTGCGGCTGCTCGACCGAGCTGGGCGCCGAGCCCAACTCGCAGACGTGTCCGACCTGCCTCGGCATGCCGGGATCGCTCCCGGTCGTCAACGAGATCGGCGTCGAGTCGGCCATCAAGATCGGCCTCGCGCTGAACTGCGAGATCGCCGAGTGGTGCCGCTTCGCCCGGAAGAACTACTTCTATCCGGACATGCCGAAGAACTTCCAGACCTCCCAGTACGACGAGCCGATCGCCTTCAACGGCTACCTGGACGTCCAGCTCGACGACGGCGAGACCTTCCGCGTACAGATCGAGCGCGCCCACATGGAGGAGGACACCGGCAAGTCGCTGCACGTCGGCGGCGCCACCGGCCGGATCCACGGCGCCTCGCACTCACTGCTCGACTACAACCGCGCCGGTATCCCGCTCATCGAGATCGTCACCAAGCCCATCGAGGGCGCGGGCGCCCGGGCGCCCGAGGTGGCCAAGGCGTACGTCGCCGAGCTGCGCGAGCTGATCAAGGCGCTCGGCGTCTCCGACGCGCGGATGGAGATGGGCCAGATGCGGTGCGACGTGAACCTGTCGCTGCGCCCGCACGGCCGCGAGAAGTTCGGTACGCGCTCCGAGACCAAGAACGTGAACTCGCTGCGCAGCGTCGAGCGCGCCGCGCACTTCGAGATCCAGCGCCACGCCGCCGTACTCAACTCCGGCGGCACGGTCGTCCAGGAGACCCGGCACTTCCACGAGGAGGACGGCTCCACCACGGCCGGCCGCATCAAGGACAACGCCGAGGACTACCGCTACTTCCCCGAGCCCGACCTCGTGCCGGTCGCCCCGGCCCGTGAGTGGGTCGAGGAGCTGCGCGCCGGGCTGCCCGAGCTGCCGCGCGTGCGCCGCAACCGGATCAGGGAGGAGTGGGGTGTCACCGAGCACGACATGCAGTCGATGCTCAACGCCGGTGCCATCGACCTGATCGTCGCCACGATCGACGCGGGCGCCCCCGCCGACCAGGCGCGCAAGTGGTGGATGGGCGAGCTGGCCCGTAACGCCAACGAGTCGGGCCGCCCGCTGGACGCCCTGCCCGTCACCCCCGAGCAGGTCGCCAGGGTCGCCACGCTCGTCGCCTCGGGCGACCTGAACGACAAGCTGGCCCGGCAGGTCCTCGAAGGGGTGCTCGCCGGCGAGGGCGACCCGGACACCGTCGTCGAGAAGCGCGGACTCAAGGTCGTCTCCGACGACGGCGCCCTCGGTGCGGCCGTCGACGAGGCGATCGCGGGCAACGCCGCCGTCGCCGACAAGATCCGTGCCGGCAAGGTCGCCGCCGCCGGGGCGCTGGTCGGTGCGGTGATGAAGGCCACGCGGGGGCAGGCGGACGCGGCACGTGTGCGTGAGCTGATCCTGGAGAAGCTGGGCGTGGAGGGCTGAGACACCGGGGGCGGAGGGCCGGGGGAGCCCCGACCCTCCGCTCCGGTCCGGACGGGCGTTCGCCCGTGTCCGGTACGTATGACATGGGGGCGGCGCGCTTCGAGGTGCGCCGCTCTCGGGCGTTCCGCCGGGCCGTTCGCGGCCGTCCCCGGCCGTTCCCGCCGGGCCCGTTCCCGCCGGGCCCGTTCCTCACTGGGCCGTTCCCCCTTGGGCCGTTCCCCTGGCCGTCCCCCACCGACCGTCCCCGGAGCGCGCTCGTGAACACCGTCCTCGCCGAGACCGTCTCCGTCGCTCTGCTGCTCGCCGTACTGGCCTTCGCCGTCGTACGCCCGCGTGGCTGGCCCGAGGCGGTGGCCGCCGTACCCGCCGCGCTGTTCGTGGTCGCGCTCGGCGTGGTCTCACCGGGCGAGGCCTGGGACCAGACGCGAGAGCTGCTGCCGGTGGTCGGGTTCCTCGCCGCCGTGCTGGTCCTCTCGCAGCGCTGCGACGAGGAGGGGCTGTTCGCCGCCGCCGGCGACCTGGTCGCGCGGGTCTGCGGCGGCCGGCCGCAGTGGCTGCTGGGCGGGGTGTTCGGGGTGGCGGCTGTGACCACCGCCGTACTGAGCCTGGACGCCACCGTCGTCCTGCTGACGCCGGTGGTCTTCGCGACGGCGGCCCGTGTCGGCGCCCGGCCCCGGCCGCTCGTCTACGCCTGCACGCACCTCGCGAACTCCGCGTCCCTTCTGCTTCCGGTCTCCAACCTCACCAATCTGCTGGCATTCACCGCCAGCGATCTGTCCTTCACCCGCTTCGCGGCGCTCATGGCGCTGCCGTGGCTGGCCGCCATCGCCGTCGAGTACGTGATCTTCCGCCGCTGGTTCGCCTCCGACCTGGCCGCCGGCGCGCACCCGCCGAGGGCGCGCGAGCCGCGTGACGTACCGGTGTTCACCCTCGTCGTGCTGGGGCTGACGCTCGCCGGATTCGTCGTCACGTCGTTCGCCGGGATCGAGCCGGTGTGGGCGGCGCTCGGCGGCGCTGTCGTCCTCGCCGCCCGCGCGCTGCGGCGCAGGACGACCACCGTGCGGGGCGTGATCGGCTCGGCCTCACCGCTCTTCTGCCTGTTCGTGCTCGCGCTCGGCGTCGTCGTCAAGGCTGTGGTCGACAACGGCCTGGACACCGGGATCGGATGGCTGCTGCCGGGCGGCTCCTCGCTGCCCTCGCTGCTCGCCGTGGCCGCGATCGCCGCCGTGCTGGCCAACGTGATCAACAACCTCCCGGCGATCCTGGCGCTGTTGCCGGTCGTCGGCCCCGCGGGGCCGGGCCCGGTGCTCGCCGCGCTGATCGGCGTCAACCTCGGGCCGAACCTGACGTACGTCGGGTCGCTCGCGACGCTGCTGTGGCGGCGCATCCTGCACGAGCACGACAGCGCGCCGAAGTTGGGCCACTTCACCAGGCTCGGGCTGCTGACCGTACCGGCGACCCTGCTGGTCGCGACCGTGGCGCTGTGGGCGGCGCTGCGGACGATCGGGGCCTGACGGCCTGTCGGTTCTCCGATCGAGGCGCCCGGCGTCAGGCGGGGGCCTGGAGCCGGCTCGCCTCGTGCAGCTCAGCCCCGCCGGGGGTGGCCCGCAACTCCTCGATGACACTGTCGAGATGGGTCCGTGCGGCGGCTTCGGCGGCCGGGCCGTCGCCCGCGACGACCGCCTCGATGATGGCGAGGTGCTGGGGCATCGACTTGCCGGGGCGGCCGGGGCGCAGCGCCAGCCGGAACTGGTGACGGACCATCTGGCCCTTGAGCCGGTCCAGCAGCCCGCCGGCCACCTTCTGACCGCTGATCTCGGCGATGCGCGCGTGCAGTTGGCGGTTGAGGGCGGAGTACGTGTTGAGATCGCCGCCGCTGACGGCGGCCCGCATGGCGGCACCGATCTCCAGCAGGCTCTCGCGCTGCTCGGCGGACGCGTGCTGAGCGGCCCGGCGCGCGCACAGGCCCTCCAGGGCGGCCCGGCACTCGGTGATCTGGATGGCCTCCTCGACGGAGACGATCCGCACCCGCGCGCCCCGGCGCGGTACGAGTTCCACCAGGCCTTCCGCCGCGAGATCCTGCAACGCCTCCCGGACGCTGTTGCGGGTCGCGTGGAGGGTCTCGGAGAGTTCCTGCTCCACCAGGCGCTGGCCCGGCACCAGATCTCCCGCCGAGAGCGCCTGGCGGATCGCCGTACTCACCAAGCGGCGTCCCTCCTGGCCGGTCACCCGGTTGTCGGCCACGCGTCTCCCCCTCGGTTCTTCGCTCGGTCCCGCTCACGTCCGTCGTAGTCTATCCACTTCCCGGCCATGGTGACTCTTTCGTCGAGCTTATTGTCAACAATCTCGTTGGTGGTTATGTTGACGACAACACCAGTGAGGGGAGAGCGATGACGCAGCCCACGACAGTCCGCCCGGCGGATGTCTCCGATCCGCCACCGGCGGGAGGGCAGACAGCGGTCCCCTGCTGGTTCTTCCGCGGCGGCACCTCGCGCGGCCCGTTCTTCCGGGCCGGGGACCTGCCGGCCGGGACCGCCGGCCGGGACGCCGTACTGCTGGCCGTGATGGGCTCGCCCGATCCGCGCCAGATCGACGGGCTCGGCGGCGCGCACCCGCTGACCAGCAAGGCCGGGATCGTGGACCGGAGCGACCGGGACGACATCGATCTCGAGTTCCTGTTCTGCCAGCTCCAGCCCGACAGCGACACCGTGGACACCACGCCGAACTGCGGCAACATGCTTGCGGCCGTCGTCCCGTTCGCCGTCGAGTCGGGCCTGCTGGTCCCCGGCGGTGACACCACCACGGCGCGCGTCCTGACGCTGAACACCGGGCTGACCGCCGAGATCACCGTGCGTACCCCGCTCGGCCAGGACGGCCGCCGCTACGTCGCGTACGGGGGCGACACCCGTATCGACGGCGTCCCCGGCACCGCAGGCCCCGTCGTGATCAACTTCCTCGACACGGCCGGATCCGTCTGCGCGTCCCTGCTGCCCACCGGACGCGTACGGGACCGCGTCGAGGTCGCGGGCGTCGGCCCGGTCGACGTCACCTGCATCGACAACGGCCAGCCCCTGGTGATCGTGGAGGCCGCCGCCCTGGGGCGCACCGGTTACGAGTCCGCCGCCGACCTCAACGCCGACGACGAGCTCAAGGCCCGGGTCGAGGACCTGCGACTGACCTGCGGGGAGCTGATGGGCCTCGGGGACGTGACCGCGAAGAACTACCCGAAGATGACGCTCGTCGCGCCTCCCGCCCACGGCGGCACGATCACCACGCGCAGCTTCATACCGCGCGTCTGCCACGAGTCGATCGGCGTGCTGGCCGCCGTCACCGCCGCCACGGCGTGCGTGCTGGAGGGGACAGTCGCCCACCAGGTGGTGGCGGTGGTGGCGGCGGACGGCGACGGCGCGGGCGGCGAGGGCAGCGGCTCCGGCGCCGGGACCACCGCTTCCGGCGCCCGTCCCACCGAGATCACCGTCTCCGTCGAGCACCCCTCCGGCGAGTTCAGCGTCCAGCTCGGCCTCGACCCGGCCGATCCCGGGCGCGTCACGAAGTCGGCGCTGCTGCGCACCGCACGCCTGATCATGGCCGGCGCCGCCATGGTCCCGAACCGCCTCCCGCGCTCCGCCCCGCGTACGGACACCGCGCCCGCCGCCGGCGCCCCCGCGACATCCGAGAAGGAACAGCGATGATCATCGACTGTCACGGCCACTTCACCACCGCCCCGCCCGCGCTCGGCGCGTGGCGCGAGCGGCAGATCGCCGGGCTCACCGACCCCTCGGCGGCCCCCGACCCCGCCGGCCCCCGCATCAGCGACGACGAGCTGCGGGAGAGCATCGAGGGGAACCAGCTCCGCCTGATGGACGAGCGCGGCATCGACATGACGATCTTCTCGCCCCGCGCCTCCTTCATGGCCCACCACATAGGCGACTTCGCGACCTCCTCCCGCTGGGCGGCGATCTGCAACGAGCTCTGCCACCGGGTCGCCGCGCTCTACCCGGAGCGCTTCGTGCCCGCGGCGATGCTGCCGCAGTCGCCGGGCGTGGACCCGGCCACCTGCGTGCCGGAGCTGGTGCGGTGCGTGGAGGAGTACGGGGCCGTCGCCGTGAACCTGAACCCCGACCCGTCGGGCGGGCACTGGACGGCGCCGCCGCTCACCGACCGCTCCTGGTACCCGCTGTACGAGAAGCTCGTCGAGTACGACATCCCTGCGATGGCGCACGTCAGCACCAGCGTCAACCCCGCCTTCCACACCACGGGCGCGCACTACCTGAACGCCGACACCACGGTGTTCATGCAGCTCATCCAGGGCGACCTGTTCGCCGACTTCCCGACGCTGCGGCTGGTCGTCCCGCACGGCGGCGGCGCCGTCCCGTACCACTGGGGGCGGTTCAGGGGGCTCGCGATGGCGCTGAAGAAGCCGCCGCTGGAGGAGCACGTACTCGGCAATGTCTTCTTCGACACCTGCGTCTACCACCAGCCGGGCATCGACCTCCTCCTCGACGTCGTGCCCCGCCGCAACATCCTCTTCGCCTCGGAGATGATCGGCGCCGTCCGTGACATCGACCCGTGCTCGGGCCACCACTTCGACGACACGCGCCGCTACGTCGAGGCCGCCGGGCTGACCTCCGCCGAGGTCGCCGACATCCAGGAACACAACGTCCGCGCCGTCTACCCGCGTCTCGACACCCTGCTGAAGCAGCAGGGGCGTTGACGCAGAGGGAGCACAGAACCATGTACGAACTGGGAGTCGTCCACCAGGACATTTCCCGCGCGTCCGGAGCCGACGTCACGGCGCTGGCCCCGCTGGGCGTCAGTACGGTCCACGAGGCGATGGGGCGCACCGGCCTGATGCGCCCCTACATCCGGCCCGTCTACCACGGTGCCGCCTGCTGCGGGACCGCCGTCACCGTGCTGCTCCAGCCCGGCGACAACTGGATGCTGCACGTGGCCGTCGAGCAGCTCCAGCCGGGCGACATCCTGGTCGCCGCCTGCACCACGGAGAACGAGGACGGTTTCTTCGGCGAGCTGCTGGCGACATCGGCGCGCGCACGCGGCGCCGCGGGACTCGTCATCGACGGCGGCTGCCGGGACATCGCGGCGCTGGAGAAGATGGACTTCCCCGTCTTCAGCCGGGCCGTGCACGCGAAGGGCACCGTGAAGGCGACCCTTGGGTCCGTGAACATCCCGGTGGTCTGCGCCGGCGCCCTCGTCCACCCCGGTGACGTCGTGGTCGCCGACGCCGACGGCGTGGCCGTCGTGCCGGCCGCCCGGGCGGCCGAGGTCGCCGAAGCGGGCCACAAGCGCGAGGCGAACGAGGAGGACAAGCGGCGCCGGTTCGCCGCGGGTGAGCTGGGCCTCGACATGTACGGGATGCGCGAGCCGCTGCGGGCCGCCGGGCTCCGGTACGTCGGCGGCCGGACGGAGGAGCGGACCTGATGAGCACGCCCTCCGCAGCCTCCGGCCCCGCCTCCCCGTCCACGCCGTCGGGCCCGTCGGGTCCCTCAGGACCGTTCAGCAAGAGCCCCGGATGGCTCGACTGGTACGCGGGCCCGTCCACGCCCGCCTTCGTCCTCCCGGCGGGGACGGTCGACACGCACTGCCACGTCTTCGGGCCCGGCGCTGAATTCCCGTACACCCCGGGGCGTAAGTACACGCCGTGCGACGCGAGCAAGGACCAGCTCTTCGCGCTCCGTGACCACCTCGGCATCAGCCGTAACGTGATCGTCCAGGCCACCTGCCACGGCGCCGACAACAGCGCCATGCTCGACGCCGTCGGCGCTTCGGGCGGCCGGGCGCGCGGCATCGCCACGGTCCGCCCGGACATCACCGACGCGGAACTCGCCGAACTGGACGCGGCCGGCGTGCGCGGGGTGCGGTTCAACTTCCTGAAGCGCCTGGTCAACGCGGCGCCGAAGGAGGATCTCGCGGCGATCGCCGAGCGGATCGCCCCGCTCGGCTGGCACATCGTCATCTACTTCGAGAGCGCGGACCTCGAAGAACTCGAAGGGTTCTTCGCTTCGCTGCCCACCCCGCTCGTGGTCGACCACCTGGGGCGCCCGGATGTGAAGCAGCCTGTCGACGGCCCTGAATTCAGCCGCTTCCTGCGTTTCGTGGACCGGAACGACGTGTGGGTGAAGGTGACCTGCCCCGAGCGGCTGACCGTCACCGGGCGGCCGGCGCTGAACGGGGAACGGGAGGCGTATTCCGACGTCGTTCCGTTCGGACGCCGGGTCGTCGAGGAATTCCCGGAAGCCGTGCTGTGGGGTACCGACTGGCCGCATCCCAATCTCACCGGTCATATGCCGGACGACGGGCTGCTGGTCGACTACGTGCCACGTGTGGCCGTAACCTCCGAATCGCGGCACAAGCTGCTCGTGGACAATCCGATGCGGCTCTACTGGCCCGGCGAAGGTGTCTGAGCCACTTCCCCACCCACTTTCGAAAAGGGCCTGCCCATGCTGAACTCCAATGCGAAGAACCGGCTCGACCGGCTGCCGATATCAAGGTTCCACAAGATAACCCTGGTGGCCGTCTCCTTCGCCTACTTCTTCGAATTCGCGGACATCAACAGCTTCGCGGTCACCGCCCCCCGGCTGATCAAGCTCTGGGGCATCACCGTGAACCAGGTGGCATACGTCACTTCGCTGTCGTTCGTCGGCATGTTCTTCGGGTCCATCGTCGCCGCCTGGATGGCGGACCGCTGGGGGCGCAAGAAGGCGCTCAACATCACCACCATTTGTTTCGGCGTCTTCTCGCTCGCTTCGGTGTTCTCGTGGGACCTGGTCTCGCTCGGTGTCTTCAGGGTGCTGACCTCGGCGGGGCTGTCGGCGATGACCGTCGTGGCCGTCATCTACGTCAGCGAGATATTCCCGTCCGCCGTGCGCGGCAAGTTCCAGGCGTACGCCATCGTCATCGGCATCTGCGGGACGCCCGTCACGAATTTCATCGCCAGCGCCGTCGTACCGATCAACGACTGGTCGTGGCGACTGGTCTACCTGTGGGGCGCCTTCGGTATCGCGTACATGTTCTTCGCGCGGCACCTGAAGGAATCCCCGCGCTGGTACGAGAACCAGGGCGACCACGCCGCCGCCGACGCCGTACTCGGCGAAATCGAGAAGCAGATCGCCGCCGAGAAGGGTCCTCTTCCGGAAGCGGCGCCGCCCGTCGAGGCACCCGTGCGCGAAAAGGCCCCGCTGCGGATCCTGCTCCAGAAGAAATACCTCTGGCCGACGCTGCTGCTCGTGGTGTTGTGGGTCACCCAGACCATCGGGTTCTTCGGCTATTCGAGCTGGGCACCGACGCTGCTCGCCAAGGAGGGATTCAGCGTCGAGAAGTCCGTCTTCTACGTGGCCCTCAGCACGGTCGGCGCGCCTCTGGGCTCCTATCTCGCCGCACTGGTGACCGACCGGTTCGAGCGCAAGTGGTGCCTGGTGGCGTTCGGCGCGATCATCGCGCTCTGCGGCCTGTTCTACGGGCTGACGTTCAATCCGGTCCTGATCGTCGTCTTCGGCTTCCTCGTCAATCTCTTCGAGCGCGGCTACACGGCGCTGGGGTACGCGTATTCGCCGGAGCTGTTCGACACCCGCAGCCGCTCGCTCGGCACCGGGGTCTCGTACGGCCTCGGGCGGCTCTCCAACGCGGCGGGCCCGCTGATCATCGCCGGTCTGTACAACGGGTCCGGCTACCGGAGTGTCTTCTTCTTCATCGCCGGCACCTGGCTGTTCGGCTCGCTGGTCCTCGCCGTCTTCGGCCCGAGGACCAAGCAGGCCCCGGTCCCGCTCGCGGCACCGAGGGAAGCGGTCGAGGCCTGAGTGCCGCCGCTGAGCGCCGGGGCGTCGCCGCACGGGGGGCGGCGCCCCGGCCTCGACGTCCGCCGGGCGGCTTGTGTCCAGGGGATTGACGGGATCCTGGTCTAGTCCTTTACTACTTCCCATACCCGCAGATTCATGTGGGGAGCTTCTGTTCTCCCATGTGAACAGCGGGTCGCGTTCGCGTTTCTCGCCTCTCGCGTCATGCCTTGCCGCCCCACCTCTCTTCCGTCACGTCGTGACGGCATGTGCCCGTGCCCCATCGCCACGTTCACCCCCACACCGCGCATTTTGATGCGCCCCTGACAGGAGTGTTTCCTGTGTTGCGATCCCTCAAGAGAGCCCTGGCCGTCGCGCCGGCTGTTCTCGCCATGGCCGCCACCGCGGTCGTCGCCACCGGTACCAGCGCCAGCGCAGCGGCCAACCCCGGACCGGGCTTCCCCGCCCAGTACGCGGCCCCCTACGTCGAGACCTGGGCGTCGCCCTCCGCGATGACCAACGTCCGTAACGCCACCGGGCTCAAGTACTTCACCCTCGCCTTCGTCATCGACGCAGGCGGCTGCAACGCCAAGTTCAACGGCGACACCGACGTCACCGACTCCGGCTGGACCTCGGCGGTCAACTCCGCGCGTGCGGCGGGCGGCGATGTCATCGTCTCCTTCGGCGGCGCCTCGGGTACGGAACTCGGCGTGTCCTGTACGTCGGTCTCCGCGCTGAAGACCCAGTACAAGAAGGTCATCGACGCGCTCAACCTGACCAGGATCGACCTCGACATCGAGGGCGGCACGCTCGACAACACCACGGCCAACAACCGCCGTAACCAGGCACTCGCGCAGCTCCAGCAGGAGTACGCGTCGGCCGGCAAGAAGCTCGACGTTCAGTACACGCTCCCGGTGGACCCGACCGGTCTGCTCCAGGACTCGCTCGACCTGCTGGGCAACGCCAAGAGCAACAACCTGAACGTCAACCTCGTCAACATCATGACGATGGACTACGGCCCGGCCCTGGACATGGGCAAGGCGGCCACCGACGCTGCGACCGCGCTCCACACCCAGCTCGGCAGGATCTGGACCACCAAGACGGACGCGCAGCTCTGGGCCATGGAGGGCAACACCCCGATGATCGGGGTGAACGACGTCACCTCCGAGGTCTTCAGCACGGGCAACGCCACCACGGTCGCGAACTTCGCCAAGTCCAAGGGAATCCAGGAACTCGCCTTCTGGGCCCTGGGACGCGACAAGTCCTGCGGCTCGAACGGCCAGTTGTCGGACACCTGCAGCGGCACCTCGCAGAGCGCCTGGCAGTTCTCCAGCATCTTCAACGGGATCACGGGCGGCGGCGGCACCACACCGCCCACGCAGGGCACCGGACAGATCACCGGCCTCGGCGGCAAGTGCGTCGACGTGAACGCGGCGAGCAGCGCCAACGGCAGCGCCGTACAGCTCTACGACTGCAACGGCTCCAACGCCCAGCAGTGGACGGTGGGTACGGACGGTACGGTCCGCGCCCTGGGCAAGTGCCTGGACGTAGCGGCGGCGGGCACGGCCAACGGCAGCAAGGTCCAGATCTACGACTGCAACGGCACCGCGGCGCAGAAGTGGGCCAAGGGCACCGGCAGCACCCTCGTCAACTCGGGCTCGGGCCGGTGCCTGGACGTGACCGACAACAGCTCGGCCAACCTGACGCGGCTCCAGATCTGGGACTGCTTCGGCGGATCGAACCAGCAGTTCCACCTGCCTGCCTGAGTACGGGTCACCTGAGCGCGCGACGCACCTGAGCGCGCGACGCACCTGAGCGCGCGACGCACCTCAGCACGTGAGCAGGTGAGGGCCGGCAGTATGTGAAGGTCGTCCGAACGTGTGTGGCCCCGAAGTGACAACAGCCTTCGGGGCCATACGCATGCCGCAGGCGCGTGGCAGGGTGAGCCACCTCGCGAGCGATGGGAGGCTGCCCCCTGTGAGGGACATGACCGTACAGAAGACCGTTCTCGTCTGGATCACCGAATCCACCTGGCCGGCCTGCGTCGAGGCGGCCCGCGAACGCGCTCCGCACGACGACGTGGTGCTGCTCCATGTGAGCGACGACGAGGTGGCGGCAGCGGCGCACCACGCCTACTCGGGTCTGCTGGGCCGGGGCCACCGGCCGGACCGCGATCCCGGCAGCCGCCTCGAAGAGCTGTCGGGCGCCGCCGCCGCCGACATCCTGGAGGCGGCGGCCCACCGGCTCGGCCGCCCCTGCGAGCTCCTCGACCACCACGGGAACGTGGAACACGAGGTGGTGAGCGCGGCTGCCGACGCCGACGCAGACCTGCTGATCTGCGCCAGGGACGGCGACAGGACCCGCCCGGGACCGCACAGCCTGGGCCGGGCCGGCCGGTTCGTGGTGGATCACGCGCCCTGCCCGGTGCTGCTGGTGTGGCCCGGGGACGAGTGAGGCGCCGTCGCCACCGGCGGCGTCCGTGCGAAGATCCCCGCAAGTACCGTCGGCACTGGGGAGGCGTCCGATGTTCGCGACAGCGCTGGGGGACGGCGGGGAGCTGCGGCCACTGGAGCCCTGGCGGGCCGAGGAGTTCCTCGCCCACATGGATCGCGCGCGGGACCTCGTCGACGAGCACATGGGCTTCGCCCAGCTCGTCACCGACGTCGAGTCGGCACGCGAGATGCTCGCCTCCAAGGCGCGCCAGCAGGCGGCGGACACCGGGCGGATCTACGGGATCTGGCTCGAATCGACCCTCGTCGGCGGCGTGCTCTTCCCCAAGTTCGACGCGGCGTCCGGCACCTGCGAGGTCGGCTGCTGGCTGGAGCCGGCCGGGACCGGGCGCGGGCTCGTCACACGGGCCGCGCGGGTGCTGATCGACTGGGCCGTGGAGCAGCGCGGCATGCACCGCGTCGAGTGGCGCGTGTCCTCGGCCAACCTGCCGAGCGTCCGGGTGGCCCAGCGCCTCGGCATGAAGCGGGACGGAGTGCTGCGCGAGAGCCATCCGTACCGCGGTGTACGGCAGGACATCGAGGTCTGGTCCGTCCTGGCCCCCGAGTGGCGCCGGCAGACACCCGCCACCTGCGGGCACATTCAGGGCGCCGGACACGACCACGCGCGCCCCGAGGGCATTCCCCGCAGAGGCGCGTGAATGCGGATCATCCGCACGGTTCGCCGGGGCCCATCACAACGGTTGGCTATCGTTCTCGAACATTCTCAGCAACCTCTCAGACTCGGCACCTAGCGTGCGGCGTATGAACCCCACGCCCAACACAGAGACCCCCGAGCCGAAGACGCCCGAGGCCCCCGCGCCCGAGGCGGCGCAGGACGGGACCGCAGAGGACCGCACGCCCGCCACCACCACCGTGGAGGACGGTCCCGCAGGGGCTGAGGTCAAGGCCGATCAGGCCGGCACGACGGACCTGGAGAAGACCGGCACGACCGACGTCGAGGCCGAGGACGGCGTCACCGAGGTGCTCGGTGACGACGAGGACGACGACCTGGAGCCGTACGAACGCCGCTCCTCCGGCCTCGCCGCGGCTTCCGCCGCCGTGGTCGCCGTCGCGCTCGGTATCGTCGCGCTCACCGGATCCTGGACCGGCACCATCGGCGCCGCCCGCGAGCAGCTCGTGGGCCAGATCACCACGCCGCAGGGCGCCACGATCGCCAAGCAGATCACCGAGGGCTACAGCGACGGCTGGCACGTCACAGCCGCCATCAACGGCTTCATCGCGCTCCTGGCGCTGATCATCGCCGTGGTGGCGCTCCTGCTGCCGCAGCGCGCGAGCTGGGTACGCCCCTTCGCGGTCGCCGCCGTCGTGCTCGGCGCCATCGGCGTCATCGTCTCGCTCGGCATGTACTTCGACCTCTTCGCCTCCATCCCGTCCGCCCCGACGCCCGCGGCTCCGCCGGCCGCCCCGCCCGCCGGCTAGCCGTCGGCAGCGTCGACGCGTCGCCGCGTCCGGACGTTCGAACCGGGCCCCTGAGGGCCCTTACCCGGTCAATCCCCGGCCTGAGGCACCGCACCTGGGTGCCTTAGGCCGTACGTATGTCAGGACCCGTTCCTTCTAAGGACCGCGCGGCCCTCCTAAGGAGCGCGCGGACGTCGGAAGATGCGGCACTCTCCCGATGTGGCGCCACCCCCTGGGAGACGAAGGTTGAGGCATCGCAAGAAGCCACCACCTTCACTCCAGGGGGAGACCATGTTCGAGTTCGAGAGCCAGCAGGCCCGCACCGCCGAGCTGCTGCGCCAGGCCGACCACCAGCGCCTCGTACGCGAGGCCCAGCAGGCCCGCAAGCAGGAGCGGCGAGCGGCCAAGGACGCCGCGGAAGGGCCGGTGAAATCGCCGCGCGACCACTTCGGCCGCGCCGCGTAACGACGCTCTCCGGAATCTCAAGTGCCCACTGTCGGACGGGTGTGCGATGCTCAATCCAATGGAGACCAGGTCGCTCAGCCCCGTGTTCGTCGGCCGGACCGACGAGCTCGCGGAGCTCACCGGAGCGCTCGCCCGTGCCACGGCCGGCGATCCTCAGGCCCTGCTCATCGGCGGTGAGGCCGGGGTCGGCAAGACCCGGCTCGTCGAGGAACTGCTCGACACCGCCTGCACCCAGGAAGCGGTCATCGCCATCGGCGGCTGCGTCGAGATCGGCGCCGAGGGCCTGCCGTTCGCCCCCTTCTCCACCGCCCTCCGCTCGCTGCGCCGCAGGCTGCCCGACGAGCTGATGGCGGCGGCGGAGGGCCAGGAGGACGAGCTGGCCCTGATCCTGCCGGAGTTGGGCCAGTCGCCCGGCGGACCGCTGGGGGAGCACGGCACAGCGCGGCTCTTCGAGCTGACGGCCCGGCTGCTGGAGCGCCTGGCGGCCGGCCGTACGGTGGTGCTCGTCCTGGAGGACCTGCACTGGGCCGACGCCTCGACCCGCCATCTGCTCGCCTACCTCTTCCGCGCGCTGCGGCGCGGCAGGCTCGTCGTGATCGCCACCTACCGCGCCGACGACATCCACCGCCGCCACCCGCTGCGCCCGCTCCTCGCCGAGCTGGACCGGCTGCGATCCGTACAGCACATCGAACTCTCCCGCTTCAGCCGCAGCGAGGTACGGAGCCAGCTCACCGGCATCCTGGCCGCCGAGCCCGAACCCGCCCTGCTGGACGAGATCTTCGAACGCTCCGACGGCAACGCCTTCTTCGTCGAGGAACTGGCCTGCTCCATCGAGGCCGGCTGCCGCGCCGGTCTCAGCGACTCGCTGCGCGATCTGCTGCTCGTACGGGTCGAGGCCCTGCCGGAGGACTCCCAGCAGGTCGTGCGGACCGTCGCCGAGGGCGGGACGACCATCGAGTACGCGCTGCTGATGGCCGCGGTGCGGCTCTCCGAGGACGATCTGATCGCCGCGCTGCGCGCCGCCGTCAGCGCCAACATCCTCGTCCCCACGGCCGACGGGGACGGCTACCGCTTCCGCCACTCCCTGGTCCGCGAGGCCGTCAGTGACGACCTGCTCGCCGGCGAGCGGTCCCGGCTCAACCGCCGCCTCGCCGAGGTGCTGGAGGCCGACCCCAGCCTGGTACGGGCCGACGAACGCACCACACGCCTCGCCAGCTACTGGTACAACGCCCACGACGTCACGAAGGCACTGCCCGTCATCCTGCGCGCCTCCGTCGAGGCGCGCAGACGCTCGGCGCACTCCGAGCAGTTGCGGCTGCTCGAACGGGCACTGGAGCTGTGGGACGACGCACCCGAGGACGTGCACGGCCGGCTGCGGCCCCCGGACGGCACCGAGGTCTACCCGCCCTCCGGCGGCGGCCGGGACGAGGCACCCCTGAGCTACCTGGACCTGATGGCCGAGGCGACCGTGGCGGCCCGCTACGGCGGGGCACGCGAACGCGCCCTGGCCATCTCCAAGAAGGCGATCCGCGCCCTGGAGGGCCGGGACGACCCGCTGCGCGCCGCCTGGTTCTGGACGCAGCGCTCCAGCCTGATGCAGGACCTCGCCCGCGGCGACGGCTGGGCGGAACTGGCCACGGCGCAGGAGCTGGTACGCGGCCTGCCGCCGTCCGCCGTCCACGCCGACGTCCTGGTCAACGTCGCGAGCTGGGGCGCCCTGCACCAGCCGGGACCCGACACCCTGCTCGCCGCCGACCGGGCCGTGCAGTACGCCAGGCTGGTCGGCGCCGAGCGCATCGAGCTGCACGGCCGCCTCGTCCGCGGCTGGCTCACCGCCGACTCGGGAGCTGTCGAGGAGGGCCTCGCCGAGATACGCGAGGTGCGCGACCTCGCCGAGGCGCTCGGGGCCGTCGACGTGATCGGACGCGCCAGTATCAACCTGCCGTCCACGCTGGAGAGCATGGGCCGCTCCGAGGAGGCCGTGGCGGCGGCCGAGCACGGCATCAAGGTCTGCCATCACCGCGGCCTCGCGGACAAGGAGGCATGGACGCGCGCCAACCAGGCGCAGTCGCTCTTCTCGCTCGGCCGCTGGCCCGAGGCGGACCGCGTGCTCGACGGGGCGGCGGGCGTCGCCCACTCCCGCAAGTCGCGCGGACTGCTCGCCGTACGGCGTGCCGAACTGGCTCTGGCGCGCGGCGACCTCGACGCGTCAGGGAGCCAGTTGGCGCAGGCCAGAGGCTTCTTCGGCACCCATGACGAGCAGCCGCAGCACGAGATCACCATGGCGCGGCTGACGATGGAGATCGCCGCGCGGCAGGGAAGGCTCGCCGACGCGCGCGCCGAGTTCGTACGGATCGTCGCCGACGGCTTCCCCGTGGGTACCCAGCGTGACGCGCTGCCGCTGCTGTGCGTCGCCGCGGCGATGGAGGCGGACGCGCTCGGCCTGCCGGGCGCCGGGGCCGGCCGGGACGCGGTCCTCGCGACCGTACGCGCGCAGGCGAAGCCGCTGCCGACGCTCGTACCGGTATGGCACGCCTACGGCCTGCTCTGCGACGCCGAACTGGCCCGCGCGCACGACGAGGCGGCGCCCATGCTCTGGGCGCGGGCCGCCGCCGCCTTCGAGGCCGTGAACCGCCCGTACGAGCTGGCGCTGGTCCGCCATCGCTGGGCCTCCGCGCTGCTGGACGCCCACGCGGCCCGGTCCGACGCGACGGCGCTCCTCGTCCAGGCCCATGAGACGGCCACGGCGCTCGGCGCGCGTCCGCTCGCCGAGGACATCAGGCGGCTCGCCGTCCGCGCCCGGATCACTCTCACCACCGCCCCGGAGGGGAGCCCGGTGCCGGCCGGCGCCACGGACCCCGAGGCCGATCCGGCCACCTCGCTCGGTCTGACCCCGCGCGAGCAGGAAGTACTGCGCCTGGTCACCTTCGGCCGCAGCAACCGCCGGATCGCCGAGGAGCTGTACATCTCGCCCAAGACGGCGAGCGTGCATGTCTCCAACATCCTGGCCAAGCTCGGCGTCTCCGGACGCACCGAGGCCGCCGCCCTCGCCCACCGCCTCAGGCTCTACCCCGAGGCGACCGACGTGGCTGCGGTCTGAGGCTCAGTCCGAGGCCCGGGACGGCTCCTCGGTGGGCGCGGGCCCCTCGGCGGCGGGCGCGGCCCGCTCGGCAGGCGCGGCCCGCTCGGCCGGGACCCGTATCGTCACCTTCCCGGACGCCAGGTCTATCGGGCCGTGCCCCGGATCGTTGTCGTCGACGTCGACACGGCTCAGTTCCAGCCGCTTCTGTTCCTCGTCGGTGTGCTTACGGCCCGGTGCGAAGAGCTCCTCGATCATGTTGAACACAGACTGCTCACCCTCTTGCCGCCACTGGCGGAGCTACGAGACCTTGAGCTGGAGGATCTTGTCGTCCCCCGGCCCCGGTGTGCCGCGGCTGTCCGTCTCAGTGGTCACGAGCCACACCTTGTCGCCGCCCGCCGAAAGCACCGTGCGCAGGCGGCCGTACTGACCCTTCAGAAACGCCTGCGGGGCCGCGACGGATTCCCGTCCGGCCAGTGGAATCCGCCAGAGCCGCTCACCGCGCAGCCCGGCCATCCAGATGGAACCCTCCGCGTACGCGATCCCGCTCGGTGAGGACTCGCTCGTGTGCCACTGCTCCAGCGGATCGGTGAAGCCCCGCCTGCCCGCCTTGCCCTCGACCTCCGGCCAGCCGTAGTTCTTGCCGGGCTCGATCAGATTCAGCTCGTCCCAGGTGTCCTGGCCGAATTCCGACGCCCAGAGCCGGTGGTCCGCGTCCCACGCCAGACCCTGCACATTGCGGTGACCCAGGGTGTAGACCAGCGAGCCCGGGTCCGGATTGCCCGGCGCCGGCTGCCCGTCGGGCGTCATCCGCAGGATCTTCCCGGCCAGCGACTTCTTGTCCTGCGCGAAGCCGTCGTCCCCGGTCTCGCCGGTGCCCGCGTAGAGCATCCTGTCCGGGCCGAAGGCGATCCGGCCGCCGTTGTGGATCGTGCCCTTCGGGATGCCCCGCAGGATGGTGTTCGGCGCCCCGAGCTGCTCGCCCGCCGGCTTCTTCTCGTCGTACGGCATCCGTGCGACGCGGTTGTCCGACACCGTCGTGAAGTACGCGTACACCATGTGGTCGGCGGCGTACGTGGGGGAGAGCGCGATCCCCAGCAGACCGCCCTCACCGGCGGGGGAGACGCCGGGCACCGAGCCGATCACCGTCTTCTTCCCGGTCCTGGTGTCGACCCGGGTGATCGTGCCCTCGTCGCGCGAGGACACCAGCAGATCGCCCTCGGGCAGCTCCGCCAGACCCCACGGCGATTTCAGGCCTTCGGTCACCGTGGAGACCACCGTCACCGAGCCCTTCGCCGGGGCCCGCGACGGACTCGGCGCCGCCCGCGACGCCGCCGCCGTCGCGCTCGGCGTGCCGTTCCCGCGCTCCTCGGGCCCCGAACCGCCTCCGGAGGAGCATCCGGTGGCCACGAGGAGGACGGCTGCGGCCCCCACCGCCGTCCTGGCTGTGCGGTTCATGCTTCGATCCCTTCGAAGGCCGGATCAACAGTCTCGACGCCGTACCGCGCCGGCACTGTCCCGCACCGCCGCCACAGTCCCAGCTTCCCTGTCCGCCGGGATCGATTCAACGGGGCGCCACCCGCCCGGATCCCGGCCGGTCTCAGTCCCAGGACTCCCGGGCCGGCGGCAGCGCCGCCAGCTCGGCGAGATCCCGCGCCGTCAGCACCAGCTCCGCCGCGCCCGCGTTCTCCACCGCCCACCGCTCCCGCTTCGTCCCCGGTATCGGCACCACATGGCGCCCCCGGCCCAGCACCCAGGCCAGCGCCACCTGCGCGGGCGTGGCGCCGTGCCGTTCGGCCACCCGCCGTACGCCCGCCACCAGCGGCTGGTTCGCCGCCATGATCTCGGCGGTGAAACGTGGATGCCGGGCCCGTACGTCGTCCGGCTCGAAGCCCTGCCCCGGGGTCAGCGTCCCCGTCAGGAAGCCGTTGCCCAGCGGCATGGCCGCCAGAAACCCCACGCCGCGCGCCGCACACCACGGCAACAGCCGCTCCAGCGCCTCCGGCGACCACAGGGACAGCTCCGCCTCCACCGCGCTGACCGGGAAGACCTGCTGCACCCGGTCGAGCTGCCGGAGCGTCTGCTCGTACGGACGCGCGCCGGATCCGCGCCGCGACGAGCGGGCGCCCACCGCGCACATCCCCAGCGCCCGTACCTTCCCAGCGCCCACCAGCTCGGCCATCGCGCCCCAGGTCTCCTCGACGGGCACCTCGGGATCCGGCCGGTGCAGTTGGTACAGATCGATCACATCGGTCCGCAGCCGCCGCAGCGAGGCGTCACAGGCGCGCCGCACAGAGCCGGGGCGCCCGTCGGCCACCAGATGCCCGTCACCGACGACCAGACCGCACTTGGTGGAGACGAAGGCGTCCGCACGCCGCTGCCGGAGCGCCCGCCCCACCAGCAGCTCGTTGGTGAAGGGTCCGTACATGTCCGCCGTGTCGAGCAGGCTGCACCCGGCGTCGAGCGCCGCGTGGAGCGTACGCAGCGATCGGTCACCCCGCTGCTCCGAGCTGGTGTACGCCCAGCTCATCGGCGCGCAGCCGAGCCCGACCGCGCCCACTTCGAGCGCCGCCGCACCGATTGTCCTGCGCTCCAACCGCCCCCCACCGCCCCTCAGTCGACCGCCCGCGGGTCCAGCTAACCTCATCGCCCCCGGACGGCTGGAATAGCCTCCTGACCATGACCGCAGACATTTGGATACCGTTCAGGGCCGAGGACGTCGAAGGGCCCCCCGAGGGCCTCGCCCACCGCTTCTGGGACGGCGGCGAGTACCCGGCCGACCCGGCGGACTGCGCCTTCTACGTCGTCCCGTACATGAAGGGCATGGAAGTCGCCCTCAGGCCGCTCCCCGCGATGAAATCCGTACGGGTCGTGCAGACGCTGTCGGCCGGGGTCGACCATGTGACACCGGGCCTCGGCGGACTGCCCTCCGGCGTACGGCTCTGCAACGCCAGAGGCGTCCACGAGGCCAGCACCTCGGAACTCGCCCTCACCCTGATCCTCGCCTCGCTGCGCGGCATCCCCGGCTTCGTCGACGGCCGGCGGCAGGAGGAGTGGCGCTCCGGCTTCTACCCCGCGCTCGCCGACCGGACCGTGATGATCGTCGGGTACGGATCGATCGGGGCCGCCATCGAGGACCGGCTCGCGCCCTTCGAGTGCGCGCGGGTGATACGCGTCGCGCGATCGGCGCGTACGACGGAGCGCGGTGCGGTACACGCCTTCACCGAGCTGCCCGCCCTGCTGCCCCAGGCGGATGTCGTGGTCGTCTCGACCCCGCTCACCGAGCAGACGAAGGGCCTGGCCGACGCAGAATTCCTGGCGCGGATGAAGGACGGAGCGCTCTTCGTCAACGTGGCGCGCGGAGCCGTCGCCGACACCGCGGCGCTCCTCGCCGAGCTGGAGAGCGGACGCCTCACGGCCGCCCTGGATGTGACCGACCCCGAGCCGCTGCCCGCCGGGCATCCCCTCTGGCACGCGCCCGGTGTTCTCATCAGCCCGCACGTCGGCGGATCGACCTCGGCCTTCCTGCCGCGGGCCAAGCGCCTGATCGCCGGCCAGCTCACCCGTTTCGCGGCGGGGGAGGAGCTCGCGAACGTGGTCCTCACGACGGGGTGAGCCGTGCGGAGTCCGCGCGGGCTCCCGCCGGCCCCCGCCCGCCGTCACCCTTCGCAGCCGTTCTGACGTGCCCGGTAGTGACAAGTACGCAGGTCGTCACGGAGAGTAGAAGAACTATGTCCCTGAGTGACGAGTCTGGTGTATCGTCCCGATCTGGGGGCTGCGCCGCGCGAGGGGCGGCGCGGGGGCAGCGATCAGAATCCGAGGGGGGCGACGGGCGATGTACAGCCAATGGACCAACGATCCGACGCGGCAGGGCAGGCGACGGCGGCCTCCGGACCATCCGGGCCGTCCGCCAGGCCCTTCGGCGGTGACCGAGACACCCCCCGGAGCGGACCGGTGAGCGCCGAGGGGGTGCTCGTCGGGCGACGCCGGACCGCCGGCAACGCCTGGACGGGACTCTTCGCCCAGCTCTGCCTCGCCCTCGTCTGCGGGGGCTACGCGGCAGGTGCGGCGATGGGCTGGGGCTCGAAGGAACTGGCCCTGTTCATGGGTGATTTCGGCCTCGCCCTCGCGGCGGCGATCGCCGCGGTCTCCTGCTTCTTCTACGCCAGGGGCCGGGGGCGCCGTACGCGGCCCGCCTGGCTGCTGTTCTCACTCTCCTCGGCGATGGCCGCCGGCGGCAACGCGGTCTGGGGCTGGTACGAGGTCGTGCTCGACGAGCCGGTACCGAGCCCTTCCCTCGCGGATCTCTTCTTCCTCTGCTTCGCGCCACCCGCCATCGTGGGTCTGCTCGTCCTCGCCAAACGCCCGGTCACCAGGGCCGGCTGGGTCTGCCTGGCGCTGGACGCCTGGCTGATCGGCGGCTCGCTGCTCACCCTCTCCTGGAGCCTGGCGCTCGCGCGCACCGCGCACTTCGCCAACGAGAGCGTGGCCCAGGCCGCGCTGAACCTCGCGTACCCGCTGCTCGACATCGTTCTCGTCAGCATGGTGCTCGCGCTGCACTTCCGGCGGTCGACCGGCAGCCGCTCCGCCGTCAACACCGCGATCGCCGCGCTCGCCCTGACGGTGCTGTGCGACGCCCTGTTCACCTCACCGCTGCTGCGCGCCACCTACCGCTCGGGACAACTCCTCGACGCCGGCTGGTTCGCGGGGTCGCTGCTCCTCGCGTACGCGCCCTGGGGGGTGCGCCGCATGGCGGAGACCGCCGTCCCGTTCCCGCGCGGCAGCCGCCCGTCCAGCCGCCCCATCGCCGGGTCGCTGGCCGCGATCACGCCGTACCTCGCCGCCGCCGTCTGCACGCTGGGGATCCTCTACAACGTGATCGAGGGCCGCAGGGTCGACCGGGTGGTCGTCCTCACCGGCTGCACGGTCGTGCTCGCCCTGGTCGTACGCCAGGGCATCATGCTCGTCGACAACATCGCGCTCACCCACGAACTGGCACAGAAGGAGAACCACTTCCGCTCCCTGGTGCAGGGCTCCAGCGACGTCATCATGATCGCCGCGCCCTCCGGGATACTCCGCTACGTCAGCCCGGCCGCCACCGGCGTGTACGGACGGGAGGCCGACGACCTCGTCGGCGCGGAACTCTCCTCGATCATCCACCCCGACGACCTGGGCCGGGTGGTCCACGAGGTGCGGCGGTTCCTCGCCGCTCAGCCCTCCGACGAGCCCACGACCCGGATCGAATGCCGCTTCAAGTCCGGCACGGGCGACTGGCTCAACGTCGAGTCCACCGTCAACCGCCACCAGGGCGGACTGATCTTCAACAGCCGTGATGTCACGGAACGGGTGCGGCTCCAGGCGCAGTTGCAGCACAACGCCGAGCACGACCCGCTCACCGACCTGCCGAACCGCGCCCTGTTCACCGAGCGGGTCCGGCAGGCGGTCTCCGGCCGCCGTGCGACCGATCCCGGCACCGCCGTGTTCTTCATCGACCTCGACGGCTTCAAGAGCGTCAACGACCGCCTCGGCCACCAGGTCGGCGACGAACTGCTGATCAGGGCCGCCCAGCGGCTCCAGGAGTCCGTACGGGCCGGGGACACGGCGGCCAGGCTCGGCGGCGACGAGTTCGCCGCCCTCATCCTCGGCGACGGCGCCGGCGACCACCGCTCCAGGGAGTACCAGGTCCATGAGATCGCGGACCGGCTGCGCCTCAAGCTCTCCCAGCCGTACCGCATCGACGGCAACGACGTCCGCGTCGCCGCCTCCATCGGCGTCGCCTTCGCCGAGCCGGGCACGACGCCCACGGACCTGATGCGCAACGCCGACCTCGCGATGTACCGCGCCAAGGCGGCGGGCAAGGACCGGGTCGAGCTGTACGCGCCCCAGATGCAGGCCGACGTCGTCCGCAGGACCGAGCTGGCGGCCCGGCTGCGCACCGCCCTGCACGACGGCGAGTTCGCCCTGCTGCACCAGCCCGTGGTCAATCTCACCACCGGCAAGGTCTCGGCGGCCGCCGCCCAGGCCCGCTGGCGCTCGGCGCAGGGCATCCTCTTCACCCCGGCCGAGTTCCTGCGCGTCGCCGACGACAACGACCGCACCGCCGAACTCGGCCGCTGGCTCCTCGAAGAGGCCGTGGCGCAGGCCGCCGAGCGCGGCAGGGCCGGCCACCAGGTCGCCGTCTCCGTACGGCTCTCCGCGCGCAGGCTGCTCGACAAGTCCATGCCGCTCGGCGCCGGACCGGGCTCCGGGTCCGGCTCCGGCAGTGTTGAGGCGTTGCTGACCCGGCACGGACTGCCCTCAGGGGCCCTGATGATCGAGCTGGCCGACGCCGACCCACGCGGCTCCCTGGACGAGCTGGAGCACCGTCTCGTCGCGCTGCGCCGCCTCGGCGTACGGATCGCGCTCGACGGCTTCGGCAGCGGCTACGCGGCCATCAACGCCCTGCGCAGACTCCCCGTCGACGTACTGAAACTCGACCGGAGCCTGGTCGAGGGCGTCGTCGAGTCCGCCAGGCTGCACAAGATCACCGGCGGGCTGCTCAGGATCGCCTGCGACCTCGGCATGCAGTCCGTCGCCGAAGGAGTGGACCTCCCCGAACAGGTGATCGCGTTACGGGCCATGGGCTGTACACACGGCCAGGGCATGGCCTTCTCGGGGCCGCTCGACGAATACCGGCTGCGCCGCGCCCTGGTGCGCGGGCCGTTCCCGCTGCCGGGCGGCGCCCCGCTGCCCGTGCTCACCGGCACCGTCCTGCCCGTCAGGCATCCGCGTCAGTCAGGTCCTGACCGCGTCCCCCGGCCCACCGTGCGATCAAATAATGAGACGCCCGTCCCACCCACTTGACAGCGATGGCGCGCCGGAGGAAGAGTCGTTGCCATGCGCACCCGAATTCTCGTACTTGGACAGCGCGTCGGCTGAAGCAGAGCCCCTCACCGGCTCTGTGTACCGCACCGACGCGCTCCCCTCGCTTGCCTCCCGGCACGAGGGGTTTTTTATTGCACCGATACACCCCAAACCCTCGCATAAACCCTCAGCTTCGAGAAGAGATGCCGATGACCGAGCAGGCCACCGGGGCCCACCATCCGCAGCCGCGGGCCCGTAACGGCGGATCGTCGTCCGCCACCGTTGAGCACATCACGGGCGCGCAGTCCCTCATCCGCTCTCTTGAGGAAGTGGGGGCCGACACGGTGTTCGGCATCCCCGGCGGCGCGATCCTCCCGGCCTACGACCCGATGATGGACTCCACCAGGGTGAGACACGTTCTCGTCCGCCACGAACAGGGCGCGGGCCACGCGGCCGAGGGCTACGCCCAGGCGACCGGCAAGGTGGGCGTGTGCATGGCCACCTCGGGACCCGGCGCGACCAACCTGGTCACCCCGATCGCCGACGCGCACATGGACTCCGTGCCGATCGTCGCGATCACCGGACAGGTGGCCAGTGCCGCCATCGGAACGGACGCCTTCCAGGAGGCGGACATCTGCGGCATCACGATGCCCATCACCAAGCACAACTTCCTTGTCACCAAGGCCGAGGACATCCCGCGGACGATCGCCGAGGCCTTCCACATCGCCTCCACCGGCCGCCCGGGACCCGTCCTGGTCGACATCGCCAAGGACGCCCTCCAGTCCCGTACGACCTTCACCTGGCCGCCCGTCATGGACCTGCCGGGCTACCGCCCGGTGACCAAGCCGCACGCCAAGCAGATCCGCGAGGCCGCCAAACTCATCACCCAGGCCAAGCGCCCGGTGCTGTACGTCGGCGGCGGCGTCATCAAGGCCGGCGCGACCGCCGAGCTGAAGGTCCTCGCCGAGCTGACCGGCGCCCCCGTCACCACCACCCTGATGGCACTGGGCGCCTTCCCCGACAGCCACCCGCTGCACGTCGGAATGCCGGGCATGCACGGTGCGGTCACCGCCGTCACCGCGCTCCAGAAGGCCGACCTGATCGTCGCCCTCGGCGCCCGCTTCGACGACCGCGTCACCGGCAAGCTCGACAGCTTCGCGCCGTACGCCAAGATCATCCACGCGGATGTCGACCCCGCCGAGATCGGCAAGAACCGTACGGCTGACGTGCCGATCGTCGGCGACGCCCGCGAGGTTCTCGCCGACCTGGTGCAGGCGGTCCAGGCGGAGCACACCGAGGGCAACGTCGGTGAGGCCGCCCGGACGGGATATTCTGCCTGGTGGAACGATCTGAACCGCTGGCGCGAGACCTACCCGCTCGGCTACACCCAGCCCGACGACGGCAGCCTCTCCCCGCAGCAGGTCATCCAGCGCATCGGCCAACTCGCCCCCGAGGACACGATCTTCGCGGCGGGCGTCGGCCAACACCAGATGTGGGCCGCCCACTTCATCGACTACGAGAAGCCGGCCACCTGGCTGAACTCGGGCGGCGCCGGAACCATGGGCTACGCGGTGCCCGCCGCCATGGGCGCCAAGGCCGGACAGCCGGACCGTACGGTCTGGGCGATCGACGGCGACGGCTGCTTCCAGATGACCAATCAGGAACTGGCCACCTGCGCCGTCAACAACATCCCGATCAAGGTCGCGATCATCAATAACGGTGCGCTCGGCATGGTCCGCCAGTGGCAGACCCTGTTCTACAACGAGCGTTACTCCAACACCGTCCTGCACTCGGGCAAGGACACGGACGGCACCGTCTGCCGCGGTACCCGGGTCCCCGACTTCGTGAAGCTCGCCGAGGCCATGGGCTGCGTCGCGATGCGCTGCGAGTCGCCCGAGGAGCTGGACGCGGTGATCGCCAAGGCCAACTCCATCAACGACCGCCCCGTCGTGGTCGACTTCATCGTCCACGAGGACGCCCAGGTGTGGCCGATGGTCGCCGCAGGCACCTCCAACGACGAGGTCATGGCCGCACTCGGCGTGCGCCCCGACTTCGGTGACAACGCGGACGACTGAGTCCGAAGAGACCGGACAGCGACCCAGTTCAGAGACAGACCGAGAGAGACCGACACATGTCCTCCAAGCACACACTCTCCGTCCTGGTGGAGAACACACCCGGCATCCTCGCGAGGATCGCCGCCCTGTTCTCCCGCCGTGGTTTCAACATCGACTCGCTTGCCGTCGGTGTCACCGAGCACCCCGACATCTCCCGCATCACCATCGTGGTCAATGTCGAGGAACTGCCCCTGGAGCAGGTGACGAAGCAGCTCAACAAGCTGGTGAACGTCCTGAAGATCGTCGAACTCGAGCAGGGCGCTGCGATCCAGCGCGAGCTCGTTCTGGTGAAGGTCCGCGCCGACAACGAGACCCGCTCCCAGATCGTCGAGATCGTCCAGCTCTTCCGCGCCAAGACGGTCGACGTCTCACCCGAGGCCGTCACCATCGAGGCCACCGGATCGAGCGACAAGCTCGACGCGATGCTCAAGATGCTGGAGCAGTACGGCATCAAGGAGCTCGTGCAGTCCGGGACGATCGCCATAGGGCGTGGCGCGCGGTCCATCACGGACCGCAGCCTGCGGGCCCTCGACCGCAGCGCGTAGCGTCTCGTGCGCACGCGGTAGCCGCACCCGCCCTGTCCGGTTCGTATGCCGAGACCGGGAAGCCCACTTCAGCCGCCCGCCGTACGGTGGGACGTAACACCAGCACTCCAAGGAGAGACCCAGTGGCCGAGCTGTTCTACGACGACGACGCCGACCTGTCCATCATCCAGAGCCGCAAGGTCGCGGTCATCGGTTACGGCAGCCAGGGCCACGCACACGCCCTGTCCCTGCGCGACTCCGGTGTCGACGTCCGGGTCGGCCTGCACGAGGGATCCAAGTCCAAGGCCAAGGCCGAGGAGCAGGGCCTGCGCGTGGTCAGCGTCGAGGAGGCCTCCGAGGAGGCCGACGTCATCATGATCCTGGTCCCGGACCCGCTCCAGGGCGAGATCTACGAGAAGTCCATCAAGGACCACCTGAAGGACGGCGACGCGCTGTTCTTCGGCCATGGCCTCAACATCCGCTACGGCTTCATCAAGCCGCCGGCCAATGTCGACGTCTGCATGGTCGCCCCGAAGGGGCCGGGCCACCTCGTCCGCCGCCAGTACGAGGAAGGCCGCGGCGTCCCGTGCATCGTGGCCGTCGAGCAGGACCCGTCGGGCAAGGGCCTCGCGCTCGCGCTCTCGTACTCGAAGGGCATCGGCGGCACCCGCGCAGGCGTGATCAAGACAACCTTCAAGGAAGAGACCGAGACCGACCTGTTCGGTGAGCAGGCCGTGCTCTGCGGCGGTACCGCCGCTCTGGTCAAGGCGGGCTTCGAGACGCTCACCGAGGCCGGCTACCAGCCGGAGATCGCGTACTTCGAGTGCCTCCACGAGCTGAAGCTGATCGTGGACCTCATGTACGAGGGCGGCCTGGAGAAGATGCGCTGGTCGGTCTCCGAGACCGCCGAGTGGGGCGACTACGTCAGCGGCCCCCGCATCATCAACGACCAGACCAAGGTCGAGATGAAGAAGATCCTGGCCGAGATCCAGGACGGCTCGTTCGCCAAGAACTGGATGGACGAGTACCACGGCGGTCTGAAGAAGTACAACGAGTACAAGAAGGCCGACAGCGAGAGCCTGCTGGCGACGACGGGCGCCGAGCTGCGCAAGCTCATGAGCTGGGTCGACGAAGAGGCGTGACACCACAGGCCGGAGGGCCCCGGGCGGACCGGGGCCTTCCGGCCACGTAAGGGTGATCCTGTTGTGCAGGGCGGAATCCCTTTCCGCCGACAGCACTACACTGCTCAACACATCCGCGTCAGGCCCACAGCGTCGTGCGTCTTTTACGCGGCCGGATCTCCTGGGGTCCGGCGACCCTCCACCGCATGCGGCCGTCGGGACGGCCGTCCGCAATGGGATTTGTGAGGACTCACGTGAGCTCGAAACCTGTCGTACTCATCGCTGAAGAGCTTTCGCCCGCCACTGTCGACGCCCTCGGTCCGGACTTCGAGATCCGGCACTGCGACGGCGCCAACCGTGCGGAGCTGCTGCCGGCCATCGCCGATGTGGACGCGATTCTCGTCCGCTCGGCGACCAAGGTCGACGCCGAGGCGGTCGCCGCCGCACGCAAGCTCAAGGTGGTCGCCCGGGCCGGGGTCGGCCTGGACAACGTCGATGTCGCCGCCGCCACCAAGGCCGGCGTGATGGTCGTCAACGCGCCGACCTCCAACATCGTCACCGCCGCCGAGCTGGCCTGCGGCCTGCTGATCGCCACCGCGCGGAACATCCCGCAGGCCAACTCCGCGCTGAAGAACGGCGAGTGGAAGCGCTCCAAGTACACGGGCGTCGAGCTGAGCGAGAAGACCCTCGGTGTGGTCGGCCTCGGCCGGATCGGTGTGCTCGTCGCGCAGCGCATGTCCGCCTTCGGCATGGACATCGTGGCGTACGACCCGTACGTGCAGCCGGCCCGCGCCGCGCAGATGGGCGTCAAGCTCCTCACCCTCGACGAACTGCTCGCGGTCTCCGACTTCATCACCGTGCACCTGCCCAAGACCCCCGAGACGCTGGGTCTGATCGGCGACGAGGCGCTCCACAAGGTCAAGCCGTCCGTGCGGATCGTCAACGCCGCGCGCGGCGGGATCGTCGACGAGCAGGCGCTCGCCTCCGCGCTCAAGGAGGGACGCGTCGCCGGAGCCGGGCTCGACGTGTACTCCAAGGAGCCCTGCACGGACTCCCCGCTCTTCGAGTTCGACCAGGTCGTCTGCACCCCGCACCTCGGCGCTTCCACCGACGAGGCGCAGGAGAAGGCGGGCGTGGCGGTCGCCAAGTCCGTACGGCTCGCGCTCGCCGGTGAGTTGGTCCCCGACGCGGTCAACGTCCAGGGAGGGGTCATCGCCGAGGACGTACGCCCGGGCCTGCCGCTCGCCGAGAAGCTCGGCCGTATCTTCACCGCCCTCGCGGGCGAGGTCGCCGCTCGTCTCGATGTCGAGGTGTACGGCGAGATCACCCAGCACGACGTCAAGGTGCTCGAACTCTCCGCGCTCAAGGGCGTGTTCGAGGACATCGTCGCCGAGACGGTGAGCTATGTGAACGCCCCGCTGTTCGCGCAGGAGCGCGGCGTCGAGGTCCGGCTCACCACATCGAGCGAGTCCCCGGACCACCGCAATGTGGTCACGGTGCGCGGCACGCTCTCCGGCGGCGAGGAGGTCTCGGTCTCCGGCACGCTGGCGGGGCCGAAGAACCTCCAGAAGGTCGTCGCGATCGGTCAGTACAGCGTGGATGTGGCGCTGGCTGACCACATGGTCGTCCTGCGGTACGAGGACCGGCCCGGCGTCGTCGGCACGGTCGGCCGGATCCTCGGTGAGGCCGGGCTGAACATCGCGGGCATGCAGGTCTCCCGCGCCGAGGAGGGCGGCGAGGCGCTCGTCGTACTCACCGTCGACGACAATGTGCCGCAGCCGGTGCTCAACGAGATCTCCTCGGAGATCGGCGCTGCCTCGGCCCGCTCGGTGAACCTGACCGACTGACGGCTTCCGGCACGTCATACCTGAAGGGCCCAGTGATCACTGGGCCCTTCAGGTTTTTCAGCTCCTGCGGTCAGGCGGCCGCGGTGAGTTGGGACTCAGGAGAGCCCCGGCAGCGGTGTGAAGGTGAGGGTGAAGCTCGCCTTCCGCGCGTGGAGTTGGTACTCCGGCAGGACACCCGGGCCGCAGGAGGCGGTTCCCAGGCCGTGTTGGGCCAGATCCAGGTTCAGATGGATCAGCTCGCCCGGCCGCAGATCGACCGTGTGCGTCGCGGCGTCCAGCTCCTCGGTGGTCCAGCGCCGGGCCGTGAAGCCGAACACCGGATCGCCGTCGACCCGGATCCCGTTGCCCGTACCGCTGTTGGCCGCGTCGCCCGGCGTGAGCCGCAGCCAACGCACATCGGTGCGGTTGCCGTTCTCCTGGGGGAAGACGTACGGCGTCCGGAGCGCGTCGACCGTCCGCGTGAATCTGCCGATCCGGGCCGCCTGCCTGCTGTCCGCGTACGCCTCGCCCGGCCCCCCGCCGTACCACTCGGCGGTGCCCAGCGAACCCGGGACCGCCATCCGCAGGCCCAGACGCGGCAGCGTGCACGGCCAGGTGCCGTCCGGCTCCACGTCGATGCGCAGCCGTAGGCCCTCGCCCTCGGCCTGCCAGTGGTAGTCGGCGAACATGCCGAAACCGAGCGCGGGGGGTGCGACCCGGGTACGGACGACGAGTGCGCCGTCCCGGGCGTCGACCGCGTCGACCCGGTGCTGGAGCCGGTGCAGGCCGGCCGCCCGCCACGCGGTCTCCTCGGGGTGGTCCGAGCCGCGGTCGTTGTCGGTCGGCGCGCGCCACAGGTCGAGTCGGGGGCCCTGGACCTCGTGGTCGCCGAGCGCGGTCAGGCGCCCGGTCGCCGCGTCGAACCGGCCTGGGCCGAACCGTAGTTGGCCTCCGGCGGTGGCGGCCGTCGTACGGGCCGGCGGCGCGGGAGGCTTTGGCGCGGCGGGCGCCGGCGTGATCCGCGTCTGGCCCCACGCCACGGTGTGTCCCGCCCCGGCCCAGGGCGTGTCGGCGGCGAGTGAAGCCCGTACGGTGAGCCAGCTCTCCGCCGACGTCGCCGGCAGCCCGGGCAGGGACACGTCCGCGCTCGCCCCGGCGGCGACCCGGGGCACGTCGAGCGTGCCCTCGGCCACCGGGACGCCCTCCTCCTCAAGGGTCCAGGAGAACGCGAGGTGGTCGAGCGTGATGACGTCGTAGTGGTTGGCGAGGCGGAGCCCGCCCTCCACCGCGCTGATCCTGACCGGCTCGAAGACCTTCGCGAACTCCGCGAGCGCGGGCGACGGGGTGCGGTCCGGGTGGACCATGCCGTCGATCACGAAGTTGCCGTCGTGGATCTGCTCGCCGAAGTCCCCTCCGTACACGAAGTGTTCGCTGCCGTCCTGGTCGCGCCGCGTCAGCCCGTGGTCGAGCCACTCCCAGACGAAGCCGCCCTGGCAGCGCGGATGGCGCTCGAACAGCTCGCGGTACTCCAGCAGTCCGCCCGGCCCGTTGCCCATGGCGTGGGCGAACTCGCAGAGCAGGAAGGGCAGTTCGCGGCGGCGGGCGTTGTCGTCGATCCCCTTGCCGATCGCGTCGACCTCCTCGTGGTCCGCGTACATCCGGCTGTACACGTCCACGTACTCGCAGTCGAGGTCGCCCTCGTAGTGCACCGGCCGCGACGGGTCGCGCGCCTGCGTCCACTGCGCCATGGCCGCGAGATTCGGGCCGGTGTGGGCCTCGTTGCCCAGTGACCACAGCACGATCGAGGGGTGGTTCTTGTCCCGTTCGACGGTCCGGCGCATCCGGTCGAGATACGCGTCCGCCCACACGGGCTCGCCGCTCGGGTTGCCCGCCCAGCCGAGGTCGCCGAACCCGTGTGTCTCCAGGTCGCATTCGTCGATCACCCAGAGGCCGTACGTGTCGCACAGCTCCAGGAACGCCGGGTCGGGCGGGTAGTGGCTGGTGCGGACCGCGTTGATGTTGTGCCGCTTCATCAACTCGATGTCGGCCACCGCGAATTCACGGGGGAGGGCGCGCCCGTGCAGCGGGTGGTGCTCGTGCCGGTTGACGCCCCTGAAGAGGATGCGGCGGCCGTTCACCTTGAGCTGTCCGTCCTCGATCGCGACGGTACGGAAACCGATACGCACCGGCACGCGCTCGGTCGCGGTGTGCACCTCACCCGCGTACAGCCGCGGGTGCTCCGCGCTCCACGGCTCGACCTCCGCCAACTCGGCGCTCTCGCCCGCCGGGAGGCCGTCGACGCCGAGTTCGGCGACGGTGATCCGTACGCCGGGGTCCGCCGACAGGGACAGCGTCCCCCCGCCGCTCACATGGTCGTAACCGGCGTGCACCGTGAAGTCGGCGACGCCGCCCTCCGGGCGCGCCAGCAGGGTCACCGACCGGAAGATCCCGGACAGCCACCACATGTCCTGGTCCTCCAGGTAGCTGCCGGCCGACCACTGGTGGACCCGTACGGCGAGGACGTTGCCGCGCGGGCGCAGCAGCGCGCCGACGGCGAACTCGGACGGCAGCCTGCTGCCCTTGGTCACCCCCAGCTCCTCGCCGTTGAGCCAGACCCGCGCGCACGAGTCGACGCCGTCGAAGCGCAGCACCGCCGGTTCGTCGCGCCACCCTTCGGGCAGGTCGAACGTCAGCCGGTAGTCACCGGTCGGGTTGTCGGAGGGAACCCGGGGCGGGTCGACGGGGAAGGGGTAGCGGACGTTGGTGTACGCGGGCTCGCCGTACCCGTGCAACTGCCAGTGCGCGGGGACGGGGAGCGTGCCCCAGCCCCGGTCGTCGAAGTCGTCGCCCCCGGTCCCCTCGGGCGCCGCGGCGACCGACGGCGAGAGCAGGAACTTCCAGGTGCCGTCCAGGCTCAGCGACCGCGCGTCCGAGGTGAACGCTGCGCGGGGCGGCAGCGATCCGTAGCCGGGTGCGGGGTCTTCCACGTAGGACAGGTAGGGCGCTGACATGAATTCCTTTCAGCCCTTGAGGGCGCCGGCGGCGATGTTGCGGATGAAGTGCCTGGCGCCGAAGAGGAACACGATGATCAACGGCACGATCGCGACGAGTGTCCCCGCCATGACGACGCTGTAGTCCGTCACGTACAAGCCGTTGAGCTGGGACAGCGCGACCTGGAGCGTCACATGGTGCGAGTCGATCAGCACGACCAGCGGCCACAGGAAGTCGTTCCAGACATTGACGAAGGTGAAGATGCCGAGGAACGCGAGCCCGGGGCGGAGCACCGGCAGCCCCACCAAGAGGTACGTACGGAAGAAGCCGCAGCCGTCGATCCTGGCCGCTTCGAGCAGCTCGTCCGGGATGGAGCCCTTCGCGTACTGGCGCATCCAGAAGATGCCGAACGCGTTCGCCGCCGCCGGGATGATCAGCGCCTTGAGATCACCGACCCAGCCCAGGTGCGCCATGATGATGAACTGCGGGATCGCGGCGAGCTGGGTCGGCACCACGAAGGTCGCGAGCAGGATCCCGAAGAGCACATTGCTGCCCGGGAAGCGGTACTTGGCGAAGGTGAAGGCCGCGAGAGAGTCGAAGAACAGCACCAGCACGGTCGTCACCACGGCGACGATCAGGGTGCTGAGCAGCGAGCCGAAGAAGTCGACCCGCGAGAAGACCTGCCCGATATTGGCGAACAGGCGCCCGCCGACGACCAGTTTGGGCGGGGCCGAGTAGATGTCGGCCGTCGTGTTGGACGCCATCACGACGAGCCAGTAGTAGGGGAAGAGCGTGATCAGCGCGCCGATGATCAGGGCGCCGTAGGTCAGAACGCGTCCGCGTGTGGTCATCGTCCCGTCCCCTTGATCGTGACCTGACCCCGTTCGGGGCGCTGGATGATCCGCCAGTTGAGGATCGAGAAGAGGACAACGACGATGAAGATGCCCCAGGCGATGGCGGCGCCGTAGCCGAAGTCGTTGCCGGCGAAAGCCGTGTTGTAGAAGTAGAGGACCATCGTCATCCCGGCGCCGCCCGGGCCGCCCCGGTCGCCGAGCAGCACCTGCGACTCGGTGAAGATCTGCATCCCGCTGATCGCCGACATCAGTACGGAGAACAGCAGCACGGGCCGCAGCAGCGGCAGCGTGACCTTGAAGAACGTCTGTACGGGAGAAGCCCCGTCGACGCGGGCCGCCTCGAAGACGTCGGTGGGCAGCGCCTGTAGCCCGGTGAGGAAGATGATCGCGTTGTAGCCGGTCCAGCGCCAGATGATCATGATGGAGATCGCGCTCCGGATGGCCCAGGGATCGGTCAGCCACGGCACATGGCCGATGCCGAAGAGACCGAAGATCCAGTTGAGGATGCCGAACTCGCCGCTGAAGATCGAGCCGAACACCAGCGACATGGCCACGATGGACGTCACGTTGGGCAGGAAGTACGCGATGCGCAGCAGACCCTTGTGGCGGATCGAGGAGTTGAGCCCGAGCGCGATCAGCAGGGCGAGCACGGTCATGGGGACCGTGGACATCACCCAGATGATCAGGGTGTTGCCTATCGAGTCCCAGAACGTCCCGTCGGTGAGCAGGAACCGGAAGTTCTCCAACCCGACGAACTTCATCGGGCCGACGCCGTCCCAGCGTTGCAGCGCCAGGAAGAGCGAGTAGAGCACCGGGTAGAGGCCGAAGACGAGGAAGAGGATGAAGAAGGGCGCGATGGCCACGTAGTACGGGAGGTAGCGCCACCGCCTGCGCCGGGCGACCGCCGCCGGGACCCGTGCCGGGGATGCCGGCGGTGCGGGCGCGGGGGGCCTGGCGGCCGGGGCTCCGGCTTCGGGCATCGTGGTCATGTGAGCACTCCCTGCCTGCGCAGCAGCCGTTCCACCGTGGTCCGCGCGTCGTTCCAGGCCTTGTCGGGGTCCTTGCCGGCGAGTTCGACGTTGGTCAGCTCGTCGGTGTAGGTGTCGCTGATGTTGATGTCCCAGGGGCTGAAGTACGCGGGTTTGACGCCCTTGGCGATCTCGGCGAAGACCTTCATGGTCACCTGGCCGCCGAAGAACGGCTCGGGCTTGAGCAGCCTCGGATCGGTGAAGGCGGACGGGCTGGAGGGGAAGAGGCCGACGTCGAGATAGGTGTCCGGCTGGTTGTCGGGCGACTGGAGCCAGCGGATGATCTCGAAGGCCGCCTCGGGCCTCGGGCAGTACTTGGTGATGGCCAGGAACGAACCGCCCTGGTTGCCCGCGCCCCCGGGGGCGCGGCACACGCGCCACTTGCCCGCGGTGCCCGGCGCCGACTGCTTGATCTCACCGGTGATCCAGGACGCGTTGACCAGGCTCATCTCCTTGCCGCTGTTCCAGGCGGCGTGCCGGTCGACGGAGTTGCCGGTGCCCTGCGAGCCCGCGTACCCGGCGGTCAGGTGGCGCTGGAACGCTTCGAGCGCGCGGTCCCACGCCTGCCGTACATGCGCCTGGTCGTCGAGGTAGTGGTTCTGCCGGTCGAAGTACTTCTGCGGCTGCTGGGCCATCGAGTACGTGAACACCGTCTTGGTGTCGGTGATCAGATACCGTCCCGGCATCTTCTTCTGGAGCTTCTGCCCGAAGGCGAAGTACGCCTCCCAGGTCGGCACGGCGGCGGCCACGTCGTCGGGTTCGCTCGCGACTCCGGCCTTCTCGAAGATGTCGTGCCGGTAGTAGAGGGCCGCCGGGCCGATGTCGATGGGAAAGCCCATCTGGAAGCCCTCGGGGCTGGCTCCGGCCGCCCACTTCCAGGGCAGGTACTCCTTCTCGACCGAGCGCGCGCCCAGGGTGTTGAGATCCACGAAGCGGTCGTGGTCGGCGAAGTACGTCGAGATGTTGTCGCCGAGCAGGGTGATGTCGGGCAGGTACGCCCGGCCGGCGAGCGCGGCCAGCAGCCGCTGCTTGAGGTCGCCGCTGACCTGGGACGTGACGAACTTGTCGTGGGCGAAACGCTTTATGGCCTTGGACAGCACCTTTTCGGACAGCCCGTTGTAGGTGTACCAAAGAGTCAGGCTGCCAGGGTTGGCCGTGGTGGGACTGGTGCATCCGGCGACCCCGAACGCCGCGGCGCCGGTGGCGGCCGCGCCGGTCAGGAACCTTCGTCGAGTCAGCGTCATCGAGGACCCTTCGGGAGCCCGTGAACGTTCCCGTGAACGTTCACGAATTGGCCGGAAGTCTCCGCGAACGACGCTTTCATGTCAAGTGTTTCTTACGGGCTCGCTCGGCCAGGACGGGCCGGAAACGGCTACGCGGAATCGCGCAGCCGCAACTCGCCCCGTACCACGAGGTCGTCGGCGCCGAGCGGATCGACCCCGGTCAACAGCCTGGCGGCCTGGTCGACGGCGAGCGCGCCGAGCCGTCGCGTGTCGAGGGCGACGCTGGAGAGCGGGGGCTCGACGAGCGTCCCGAGCTGGAGGCCGTCGAAGCCGATCACGGCCAGATCGCGCGGCACGTTCCTGCCGGTGCGCCGGGCCTCGCGGAGGGCGCCGATCGCGATGATGTCGTTGTACGTCAGGACCGCCGTCACGTTCGGGTGCGCGCCGAGCAGCGCCCCGAGCGCGTCCCCGCCGCCGTCGACGGACTGGCTCGCGCCGACGACCGCGTCCGCGTCGATCCCGTGCGCCGCCGCTGCCGTGGCGAACCACCGGTACCTGACGCTCGGTTCGGCGCGCTCGCCGTGGTCGAGCATGCCGATGCGCCGGTGGCCGGCGGCGACGAGGTGCGCGACCGCCGCGTGGACCCCGTCCTCGCCGTCGATCCGGATCGAGCTGAACCGCGCCGTGTGGTGCTCGCGGCCGACGAGCACCACGGGGATGCCCCGGGTGAACTGGTCGATGTCGTCCTCGGGGCTGCTGAAGTAGCCGACGACGGCGTCCACCTGGGAGCCGATCACCCGTAGCGTGCTCAGCTCCTCCTCGGTGCTGTCCGCCGTGTCGTACACGACGACATGCCACCCCCGGGCCCTGGCCGCCTCCAGCGCGGCCGCGGCGACCTCGGTGAAGAACGGGTTGAGCAGGTCGGGGATCACCAGTCCGATGGTGGTGGTGTCCTGCCGGACCAGGCCCCGGGCGAACCGGCTCGGCCGGTAGCCGAGTTCGAGCGCGGCGTCGAGCACCCGCTGCTTGGTCGATCCATCGATCTCCGCCTTGTCGTTGAGCGCACGCGACACCGTCTGCCGGGATACGCCGGCGGAGCGCGCGACATCGTGGATCGTCACCCTCCGCGGTTCAGTCCCGGACGACACCATCACGCACCTCCCGACACCAGCCGGCGCCGGTGCGCCGCAGGGTCCGAGTATGCCCGTACGCGCCGGCCGGTGTGGCGCCGCGGGCGTTCGGGCGGCGGGCGGCCGGTGCGTCAGCGGGTGTCGAGCAGGTGGCGCAGGGCGCGGGCGGACGGGCTGCCCGGGTCCGCGGTGATGAAGACCACCTGCTGGTCGTCGTCGGGGACGGTGAGCACGTCGCAGTTCACCCGTACGGGACCGATCTCCGGGTGCGTCACCGTCTTCACCCGGTGGCCGGGGGCGCGCACCGGGTTGGTGTCCCAGACCTCGGTGAACTCCGCGCTCCCGGCCCGCAGTTCGGCCAGCAGACGGGCGAGCGGCTCGTCGTGCGGGTAGCGGTCGGCGGCGCCGCGCAGCCGCGCGACCGCGATGTCGGCGAACTCCGCGGCGCCGGAGCCCTCGTGGGCGTTCTCCCGGGCGCCGGTGCGCAGGAAACGCCTGCGCGCCAGATTCGGCTCGTCCCTGAGCCCGCCGAGCAGGGCCTCGGCGAGCGGATTCCAGGCGATCACGTCGTACGTGGCGGCGGTGACGACGGCCGCCGAGTCGGGCATCCGGCGCAGCAGATCCGCCACGTACGGGCGGACCCGGCGTGCCGGTCCCGCGGGCGGCGCGGGGTTCGCGCCCGCCAGCCGGAAGAGATGCGTCCGCTCGGCCTCGGTGAGCCGCAGCGCTCCGGTGAGGGCGTCCAGGATCCGGGGCGACGGGTGGGGGCCCCTGGCCTGTTCGAGCCGCGCGTAGTAGTCGACGGACATATGGGCCAGGTCGGCGACCTCCTCGCGGCGCAGGCCGGGCGTGCGCCGCCGCCGGTCCGT
>NZ_JTHL01000001.1:6945233-6952266 GCF_000818195.1 Streptomyces sp. 150FB
CGGGCGGCGTGCCCTCCCGCCGGTCGCGCAGAAAACGGGCGAGTTCCGCTCGCGCCATCGGGTCCACCTCCTGGTTTCCAGGTATCGGTTGTGCCTGGCTGGTCCGCGGGCCTGCTGGCATGGTCGACACCATGAACAGTTCCCACAGTTCCACAGCACTCGTGACCGGTGCCAACAAGGGCATCGGCAAGGAGATCGCCCGGCAGCTCGCCGCCGCCGGACTCACCGTCCACATCGGCTCGCGCGACGCGGAGCGGGGCAGGCGCGCCGTCGAGGAGATCGGCGGCGACGCCCGGCTGCTGCTCCTCGACGTCACCGACAGTACGAGCATCGCCGAGGCCGCGCGGCAGGTCCAGAGCCTGGACATTCTGGTCAACAACGCCGGCATCATGGCCGACAGCGCGGCGCCCGACGAGGCGGACGTCGACAGCTTCCGCCGTACGTACGAGACGAACGTCTTCGGCGTCCTGGCCGTCACCAACGCGTTCCTGCCGGCGCTGCGCCGGTCGGCGAAGCCCCGCATCGTCAACATCTCCAGCGGTACCGGCTCGCTCGGCCGGAGCACGGACCCCGGGGGGCAGTTCTCGGCGGTGGGCGAGGCGGCGGCCTACCGGTCGTCGAAGACGGCGCTGAACGCCCTGACCGTCTTCTACGCCCAGGCGCTCGCCGGTGACGGCTTCAAGGTGAACGCGCTCGCGCCCGGCCTGCGGGCCACCGAACTCAACGCCCGCGCCGCCGCCAGCGAAGGTGACCCGGCGGAGGCCGCCGCGGGCGCCGTACGGCTGGCGCTCCTGGAGGACGAAGGTCCCACGGGGGAGTTCCACTCGTGGGACGGAACCACCGTCCCCTGGTGAACACCCTCCGGACGCCGCCTCAGGAGGATTCCGGCGGCCGGGTGCGGAGGCCGTCCACCACCAGGTCGAGGATGCGGGCCGCCCGCTCCTGGTCGCCGTTCCCCGGCGGAATCCGCCACAGGACGCTCAGTTGCAGCAGTACGTCCTCCGGATCGGTCCCGGACTTGAGCGTGCCCTCGGCGGCCCCCGCGTCGAGCAGGACGGTGATCGCGCCGAGGAACGGGTCGTAGTGCTCGTCGTCGAGGCCGCCGTTGGTCGCCGCGTGGATGACCTCGGCGACGCCGTACTTCAGCCGGCCGTAGTGGGCGACCTCCTCGAACCAGCGGCGAAGGGCAACGAGCGGGGGGAGCGATCCGGCCAGGGTGTGGGCGAGGTCGATCAGCTTCTGGATCTCCTGGCGGTACAGCTCGACGATCAGCGATTCCCGGGTGGGGAAGTGCCGGTACAGCGTGCCGACCCCGACGCCGGCGCTCTTGGCGATGGACGTCATGGACGTGCTGGTGGAGGCGCCGCCGCTGGAGGCGCCGGTCGGGGCGCCGGCTGAGCCGCTGCCGGAGGCGGAGAACGCCTCGGTGGCGGCGGCCAGGATGCGCGCCCGGTTGTCGAGGGCGTCCGAGCGGGTCGGCCTGGGCGGCGGCGGGTTCACGGGTGTGGGCAGTCCGTTCAGTGGAAATTGTGAAGCGGAAGGGCTTCCGGTACGGTCGGAGACGTCATACCGGAAGGCCTTCCGTTTCATTTTCGCACACCCGTAAGACCTTGTGGAGGACAGTCATGGCAGAAGTGGTGCTGGTCACCGGCGGCAGCGGGTACATCGCCGGCTGGTGCGTCGTCGAGCTGCTGCGGGCGGGCTATGACGTACGCACGACTGTACGGACCGCGGCCAAGGAGCAAGCCGTCACCGACGCGGTGTCGACCGCCGTCGACCCGGCGGGGAGGCTGAGCTTCGCCGTCGCCGACCTCACGGCCGACGACGGCTGGGACGCCGCGCTCAAGGGCGTCGACCGCGTACTGCACGTCGCCTCCCCGCTCGGCGGCGCGGACCCGAAGAACCCGGAGGCGATGATCACCCCGGCCCGCGACGGCACGCTGCGGGTGCTCCGCGCGGCGACCGCCGCCGGGGTGAAGCGGGTGGTGACCACCTCGGCGGCGAACACCGCGAGCCCGTCGTCCTACGCGACGGAAGGCGTGACCGACGAGACGCTGTGGACCGATCCCGACGACCCCACGCTGATCCCCTACCGACGCTCGAAGACCCTCGCCGAGCGGGCGGCCTGGGACTTCATGGACGGCTACCGGGGCGCCACCGAACTGACCACCGTGCTCCCCGGCGCCGTGTTCGGCCCCGTCCTCACGACGGACACCATCGGGTCGGTCGGCATCGTCGCGCGCATGCTCTCCGGCGGGATGCGGGGGATCCCACGGATCGGTCTTGAGATCGTGGACGTCCGCGACCTCGTCGACGTCCACATCCGGGCGATGACATCGCCGGAGGCGGCGGGCCAACGATTCCTCGCCACCGGCGAGTTCACCTGGATGTCGGAGATGGCCCGCACCCTGCGGGACGGCCTCGGCGCCGACGGCCGCAAGGTGTCCACCCGGCAGATCCCGGACATCGCTGTACGGTTCGCCGCCCGGTTCCGCGACCCGTCGCTGCGCGAGATCGCGCCCGCGCTGGGCCGTCGTAACCGGCACAGCACGGAGAAGGCCAGGCGCGTCCTCGGCTGGGAACCCCGGCCGGCGCGGGAGACCGTACTGGACTGCGCCAGGAGCCTCATCGCGCACGGCGCCGTCTGACCGGGGCCGGTCCGGTGTGCCGGGCCGTCAGGGGCCGGTGGTGATCCGGGCCTGGGGGATCGAGTCGAGGAGCTGACCCCACTCCGGGTACTTCGCGACCTTGGCGGAGTGCATCGCCATGATCTTCCCGCTCAGCCCGGGGTCCAGGTCGTCCGAGAAGCGGACCGCCGAGAGCTTCGCGAGGCGGGGGACGATCGTGAAATCCCCTTCGAGATGCACCGGGTCGTGCATGTACCGCTCCAGGGCCGCCAGATCCTCGACCCCCGCCGCGTACGCGTGGGTGAAGCCCTCTGAGGGATCGCCGAGATCCTGGCCGACCGTCCCGAACGAGGCCGAGTCGACCGTCGCCGTACGCCTCATCGCCGCCAGGACGTCGGCCTTCTCCTCCTCGGTCGTTCCCTCTCTGAAGCTGAAGCGCGGCCGCGCCCGTACGACCCGGGCCAGGCGGCCGAACACTTCCTCGCGCTGCTCACCGGCCCGATGGAGGCACGTTCCCGGCTCGGCACCCACAAGGTCCCGGCCGCCGAGACGCACGCGGTGGCGAAGGCCGCGGTCGACACCTTCCTGCGGGCGTACGGGCCACCGGCGGAAGCCCCCGCCTAGTGTGTTTCGTCTGGATCATCCGGTCTGCGAGATGATCCAGACGGAACGCCCTAGATCGCCACGGGGAAGCCGGGATACATCTGGTCCGCTCCACCGGACAATCCAGCCAGGGCGTTGCGGCCCTTCTCGTCACCGATCACTTCGAGGGCGCGCGCCTGGACACCGTCCAGGGCCATCCGTGCCACGACAACCGGGTCGGCCTTGTCCGAAGGGTCGACGTAATCGGCCATGTCGGTGTCCATGTAGCCGACGATGAGGCCTGTCACGTCGATTCGCGCACCTGCCAGCTCTTGTCGGATCACGTTTGTCATGGCCCACTCCGCAGCCTTGGCGACGCTGTAGGCGCCGTAGGCCGGGTAGTGCACCAGGGACAGGACAGACAAGACATTGAGAATCGCGCCGCCGCCGTTGGACGTCAACAGGGGGGCGAAGGCTCGGGTGACACCGAGGGTGCCGAAGAGATGTGTCTCCATCTCGAGTCTGATGTCTGCCATATCCCCGTCGACGAGGGCCGTGTGCGTGCTGATGCCGGCGTTGTTGATCAGCAGCGTGACATCCTGCGCTGCTTTCGCCGCCGCTTCCACGGAAGCGGGATCTGCGATGTCCAACTGCAGAGGCACGACTCCGGGGAGGTCGACCGACGCGGGATTACGGGCTCCCGCGTAGACCTTCCGGGCCCCGCGATTGAGCAGCTCGGCTGCCAGGTGTCTGCCGAAACCGCGATTCGCGCCGGTCACGAGCGCGACGGAGTTCTGGATGTCCACGTTTTTCCTCCACGGATGCTGAGCATGAAATGTCGTTACGTCGTTACCTGAGGAACGTCGTTGCCTGAGGTCGAGGCGTAGAACATCCGCGGCGCCCACTGGGCGCCGCGGAAGACCTGTGGTGCTTATTTACCGGCCAGGATCTTGACGACGGCCTCGGCGGAGAGGTGTGCGGAGGCCGGATTCTGGCCGGTGACGAGGTTGCCGTCCACGATGACGTGGGGGAGGAAGGCCGGTCCCGCCTGGAAATCGGCCCCTGCTTCGCGCAGGCGCGTCTCCAGCAGCCAGGGAGCCTTGTCGGCAAGTCCGACGGCGGTCTCCTCCTCGTTGGTCAGGCTGGTGAGCTTGCGGCCGGAGAAGGGCCAGGAGCCGTCCTCGGCGCGGGCGGGCAGTAGAGCGGCGACGCCGTGGCACAGCGCGCTGACGATCTTGTCCGGATCGTCCAGGAGGGTGGTGACCACCTTGCCGATGGCGGCGTTGTCACCGAGGTCCTCCATCGGGCCGTGGCCGCCGCATACGTACACCGCGTCGAAGTCGGCGGGGTCGACCTTCTCCAGTACGGCCGGCGAGGCCAGCGTGTCACCGAATGTCGCGAGATAGGCGCGCTGGGTGTCGATGGATGCCTGATCGTCGCCGTTCATCGCCGGCGAGAGGCTGACCGCGTCCACGGTGGGTTCCACGCCGCCCGGCGTGGCGATGGTGATGTCGAGGCCGGCATCGGTGAAGACCTGGTGCGGGTGGATGAACTCGCTCGCCCAGTAGCCGGTGGGGTACTTGCTGCCGTCGTTCAGGGTCCAGGCGTTCGCGCCGGTGATGACCATCAG
This sequence comes from Streptomyces sp. 150FB, assembly GCF_000818195.1. Classification (GTDB taxonomy): domain Bacteria; phylum Actinomycetota; class Actinomycetes; order Streptomycetales; family Streptomycetaceae; genus Streptomyces. The sequence goes on from NZ_JTHL01000001.1 coordinate 6,950,073, forward strand.
GATCGCAGTAGACATGATCAAGCCCTTCGTCGTCCAGGAGGTGGGGCCTCCCTGCTTGAGTCATGAGCATATGCGTTTTACTCATGACGTCAAATCTATCAAGACGTGAAAATCATGAGCATACGCATTTAGATACTGACGGAGTATAGTGTCCGCATGGGAAGTGATGATCTTGAGGTGGCGGCTGGGATGCTCGTGCCCCTCGTCGGGCTCGACCTGGTCCTGGGGTTCGTGAACACCCGATCGGTCCTGGGTTCGCCGGATCACCTCGAGGATGTCGAGTCCATGCGCGTATGGATGGTCGAGAGGCATCTGATCGAGCCCGGCACACTGATCTCAGACTCGGACGTGGCGACCGCCCGCGAGATCCGCGGAGCACTCGCCGTGCTGCTGCTCGCGCACGTCAACGCCCACGAACGCGACGACCAGGCCATTGATCATGCCGAGGAATACCTGGCACGGGCGGGAGCGCTGCACCCGGTCGCCCCGTTGATCGGCGTCCACTCCAGCCGCTGGACGCCGATCCAGACGGGAGTCGCCGGCTTCTTCGGCACTCTGCTCGCCACGGCCGCTCAGACCGCTTCCACCAGCGAGTGGAGGCGCTTGAAGGCATGCAACAACCACGCGTGCTACACAGGATTCCTAGACAAGACGAAGAACTCCTCCGCCCTTTACTGTTCGACAGGCTGCTCCTCCCAAGTCGCCTCACGCGCCTACCGCAAGCGGCATACCGCGGGGTCGTCCCTCGCTGCTGCCGCGCAGAAGGACGCGTGACCTCGCAACAGCACCGGAGTCGAGTTGCGGCCGGACAGTCCCGCCACGTCGAGGACCGCCGGGCGGTCGCGGGCCGTTGTGACAAACGCGCCTGCGTCTACCGCGGAACCGTCACCGTCGCCGCCCAGATGATCGGGCTCCGCACATGCTCCAAGAACAGCACCTGGGTGGCTTCGCCCGCACAACGGACGGGGAGGGGTCCCGTACGGGACGGGTGACAGTACGGGACGGCAGTCGCGTCGACGGGGGAGTGGGCCATGCACGGTTACGCGGAAAGCCGACCGGCGAAGAGCGGCCACGGAAGCCACCCGCACCGGGCGGGCACACGGAACGTGGCACAAGTCCTCGTCGCCCTCGCTCTGTTGCTCCCGCTCGTCGGCTGTATGAGTGGCGGGCGGAAGCACTCCCTGCCGGCGCCGTCGGACGCGGCTTCGCCGCTCACCTCGGGGGACCTGCACGCCCGTCTCCTGGACGCGGCGGAGCTGGGGGACGGGGTCGAGCGCCACGAAGTGGACGGATCCGCCGGATCCCTCTCCATAACGGCCGCGATCCCGGACTGCGACGCGCGTGCGCGGTACGACGGGCGCCGCCCGTACGACGACGTGATGGGCTCGGTGGCGAAAACATCGGCCGACTACCTCCACCAGAAGGAGCTTCTGGTGGAGCGCGTCTACAGCGCGAAGCCCGCCACCCTCGCCGCACGCGTCGACTCACTGTTCGCGACGCTCACCGCATGCCCCCGGTACACCCAGGTGCTGACGGTGAACGGCCAGAGCACCGGGGAGTACACGGTGACGACGCGAAAGGTCGATGTGCCGGGTCCGGGCCTGCGCTTCGGCTACCTGGAGACGCAGAGCGAGGAAAGCGGTCTACCCGGCGCTGCGAGCACCCGCAAGGTGGTCGCCGTCGTGCTGGGGCGAGTGGCGGTCATCCTCGACGGCACACCCGCCCTGGTCGACCGCGCGCTCACATCCGCCGTACGGAAGGCAACCGGCTGACGCCGGCGCCCAGTTGGCAGCGGATGCTCACAAGTGCGCCTGCTTCAGCGACATGTGCAGCAGCAGGCGGTCCTCGCCCTCGTCCAGGTCCAGGCCGGTGAGCTGCTCCACGCGCGACAGCCGGTAGTAGAGCGTCTGGCGGTGGATGCCGAGGGCCGCAGCCGTGCGGCCGGCCTGGCCCGCGCAGTCGAGGAACACCTCGGCCGTGTGGGCCAGTTCGGTGTGGTCGGGAGTCAACAGGGGTCTTACGGCGGGGTCGGTGCCCGGCGGGAGCGCGGTGAGCATGCGGTACGGGCCGATCGACGGCCACCGGGCCACCGGGCCGAAGCGCGGCTGGGCCGTGACCGCCCTGGCCGCCGAGAGCGCCTCGCGCCACGCGTCGGGCAGCCCGGCGAGGCCCCGGCGTGCGGCCGACACCCCCG
>NZ_JTHL01000001.1:6952508-6961509 GCF_000818195.1 Streptomyces sp. 150FB
GGCTCCAGCGCGTCCGCCGAGCGCAGCCGTACGAGCAGCGCCAGCGCCTCGGGGCCGCCCGGCGCCTCCTCAGCGGCGCCCGCCGGAGGCAGCGGCAGCGTGCACAGCGCGGCGGTGCCCGGCACCGCCCGTACCTGCGGTTCGGCGCGGAACTCCCGCCAGGGCGTCACACACAGCACCACATGCAGCCCGTCCGCGCTCGGCCCCAGCGCCGTGTGCAGCTCCGCCACCGCCATGTCCCGCTGCCAGCCCGGCTCCGACGTCAGTACGGCGCGCAGCTCGCGGGCCAGGGTCGCGCCCGTCCGCAGCTCCTCGGCGAGCAGGTCACCGATCCGCTTCGTCACCTCCATGGCGGCGGCGAGCCGCGACTCGGCGGGCCCCGGATCGGAGTCGTCGAGCAGCCATACGTACCCGAGGACCGTGCCCCGATGGCGTACGGGAAGACAGATCCGGCCCCGGAAGACGCCCGCCTCCTGGGCCGCCGGGATACGTACGGGCCCGGTGGCGCGGGTGATGCCGAAGCCCTCGAACCAGTCGCGCACCGCCTGGGTGGACCTCCTCGTCAGGATCGAGCGGGTCCTGACCGGGTCCATCGCCGTGTCGTCCTCGCTGTCGTGCGCGCCGAAGGCGATCAGCCCGAAGTCGCGGTTCTCCAGCGTGGCGGGGACGCCGAGCAGCGCCGAGATCTCGTCGACCAGTTCCTGATAATCGTCCTTCACCCGGACATTCTCCCACCGCCTTCAGACATATGTCTGAGATCCGGGCCACGGATGCGTGACAGGTGTCGATGGCAGAGGATCGGAGCGGTCCCTAGATTTCACAGTGGTTCCCCGACCGCCGCGACGTGCCGACAAGGTCGACAAGGCCGACAACGCTGACAACGCCGACAACGCCGACGACTCACGTACCGACGACTCCGTACCGAAAACTCCGTGGAGGTGCCCTGTGCTGGGTCCCGTGATACTCGCCGCAGCGCGCAGCGACACCATGCGCCGCGCCGTCTCGGCCGCGCCGGTCACCAAGCCCGTGGTGAGCCGCTTCATCGCGGGGGAGTCGGTCGAGGAGACCACGCCCGTCATCGAGGAGATGACCGGCCGGGGCCTCGAAGTGACCATGGACGTCCTCGGCGAGGACATCACCGACCCGGCCCAGGCGCGCCAGGCCAGGGACGCGTACCTCCGGCTGATCGACGCGCTCACCCCGCTGAACCTCGGACCGCGCGCCGAGATGTCCGTGAAGCTCTCCTCCTTCGGCCAGGCGCTGCCGGGCGGCCACGACCTCGCGCTGAAGAACGTCACCGAGGTCGCCGAGGCCGCCGCCGCCATCGGCACCACGCTCACCCTGGACGCCGAGGACCACACGGCGGTCGACTCGACGCTGGCCATCCACGCCGAGGTGCGCCGGAGCTTCCCCGAGACCGGCGCCGTCGTCCAGTCGTACCTGTATCGGACCGAAGAGGACTGCCGGGCGCTCTCCGCCGCCGGGGCCAGGGTCCGGCTGGTCAAGGGCGCCTACAAGGAACCCGCGTCCGTCGCCTTCCAGGACAAGGCCGACGTCGACAGGTCCTACATCCGCTCCCTGAAGATCCTGATGGCGGGCGACGGCTACCCGATGGTCGGCTCGCACGACCCCCGCGTCATCGCGATCGCCCAGGAGCTGGCCCGCCGCGCCGAGCGCAAGATCGACCGGTACGAGTTCCAGATGCTGTACGGCATCCGCGAGGCCGAGCAGTACCGGCTGGCCGCCGAGGGACACCGGATGCGGGTCTACATCGCGTACGGCACCGACTGGTACGGGTATTTCATGCGCCGCCTCGCCGAGCGCCCCGCCAACCTCGCCTTCTTCCTCCGCTCGCTCGTCAGCCGGGGCTGACCCCCGAGCCCCGACCGACCCACTGATCAAGGAGATCCGGTACCCATGGACGCAGTGACCAAGGTTCCCGCCCCGGTCAACGAGCCGGTGCACGGCTACGCGCCCGGCTCGCCCGAGCGGGGGCGCCTGGAGGCGCGGCTCAAGGAGCTGGCCGAGAACCCGATCGACCTTCCGATGACCATCGGCGGCGAGAAGCGGATGGGTGGCGGCGCGCGCGTCGACGTCGTACAGCCGCACAACCACAAGGCCGTTCTCGGTACGTTCGCGAACGCCACGGAGCAGGACGCGCAGGCCGCGGTCGACGCCGCGCTCGCCGCCGCTCCCGGCTGGCGCGCGATGGCCTTCGACGACCGTGCGGCGATCATCCTGCGCGCCGCCGAACTGCTGTCGGGCCCCTGGCGCGAGAAGATGGCGGCCGCGACGATGCTGGGCCAGTCGAAGACGGCGCAGCAGGCCGAGATCGACTGCCCCTGCGAGCTGGTCGACTTCTGGCGCTTCAACGTCTCCTACGCCCGTGACCTGCTGGCCGAGCAGCCGCCGGCCAACTCGCCCGGCGTGTGGAACCGCCTCGACCACCGCCCGCTCGAAGGCTTCGTCTACGCGATCACGCCGTTCAACTTCACCGCCATCGCGGGCAACCTGCCGACGGCGCCCGCCCTCATGGGCAATGTCGTGGTGTGGAAGCCGTCCCCGACCCAGACACTCGCCGCCGTCCTGCTGCTGGAGCTGCTGGAGGAGGCCGGACTGCCCAAGGGCGTCATCAACCTGGTGACGGGTGACGGCCTCGCCGTCTCCGAGGTCGCGCTGAACCACCCCGAGCTGGCCGGCATCCACTTCACCGGCTCGACCAAGACCTTCCAGCACCTGTGGAAGACGGTCGGCGCCAACATCGAGAAGTACCGCTCCTACCCGCGCATCGTCGGCGAGACCGGCGGCAAGGACTTCGTCGTCGCCCACCCGAGCGCCGACCCGGCGGTACTGAAGACCGCGCTGACCCGGGGCTCCTTCGAGTACCAGGGCCAGAAGTGCTCGGCCTCCTCGCGTGCGTACATCCCCGCCTCCGTCTGGAACGGCGGTTTCAAGGAGGAGTTCGCGGCCGAGGTCGACGGGCTGACGATGGGCGATGTCACCGACCTCTCGCACTTCATCGGCGCCGTCATCGACGAGCGCGCCTTCGCCAAGAACAAGGCGGCCATCGACCGCGCCGCCGCCGACCCGACGTGCACGATCATCGCCGGCGGCACGTACGACGACGCGGTGGGCTACTTCGTACGCCCGACCGTCATCGCCTGCACCGACCCGGAGAGCGAGGTCTTCTCGACCGAGTACTTCGGCCCGATCCTCGCGGTGCACGTCTACGACGACGCCGACTACGAGTCGGTGCTGACGCAACTGGAGTCGGTGGCCGCCTACGCGCTGACCGGCTCGTTCATCGGCAACGACCGCGCGGCCGCCGCGTACGCGATGGAGAAGCTGCGCTACGCGGCCGGCAACTTCTACATCAACGACAAGTCGACGGGCGCGGTCGTCGGCCAGCAGCCCTTCGGCGGCGGTCGCGCCTCCGGTACGAACGACAAGGCGGGCGCCCCGCAGAACCTGATGCGCTGGACGCTGACCCGCGCCATCAAGGAGGCGCTCATCTCACCGACGGACTACCGCTACCCGCACATGGGCTGACGGCCCGTCAGGCCGCCTGAGGACGACCTCGGGCCCGGCCCCTCACACGCCGCCCCCGCATCGGCTCCCACCGCCGGTACGGGGGCGGTCTCCATGTGACGCGCGCGGCGCGACCCGGCGTCAGACCCGGCGCCAGCGCGCCATGCCGAAGGAGAAGAGTCCGAACAGCGCGAGCCCGGCAGCGACCACCGCGAGCAGCCAGGGCCCCGCCGGAGTCCCGGTGAACGAACGCAGGGTGTCGTCAAAGCCCTTGGCCTTGTCAGGTTCGTACTCGACGGCCGCCACCACCACGAACACCCCGATCGCGGCGAAGAGGAAACCACGGCCGAGGCCGCCGGCGATGCCCGTCACATCCACGAACCGCCGTGCGCCATGCGACATCTCACCGAGCTTCAGGTGCTTGTGGAACTTCCGCCGTACGGCGCTCAGGGCGACCCAGATACCGGCGACCACGATCACCACCCCGGCGATCCCCACGATCCACCGGCCGCCCGGCCAGTCCATCGCCCTGGCCGTGATGTCCTGCGACTGCTGGTCGCTGGAGCCCTGGCCGCTGCTCTTGTCACCGGCCGCGAACGCGAGCACCGAGTAGGCCACGAACCCGTAGAAGACGAAGCGAACGGCGGAGAGCAGCCGCTTGCCCGGCTTCGAACCGTCGGGGCCCGCCGCGCCGAACAGCGCCTCGGAGAGCCGCCACAGGGCCATCCCCACCAGGCCGATCCCCAGCACCCAGAGCAGGATCGAGCCCAGCGGCTTCTTGGCTATCTCGGCGAGCGCGCCGCCCCGGTCGGCCTGCTCGCCGCCGCCACCGCCGAACGCGATCTGGAGCGCGAGCACCCCGATGAGCAGGTAGATCACGCCGCGCGCGCCGAATCCCCAGCGGGCGGCCGCGTCCATGGCAGAACTGTTGGCGGCCCGCCGGGCCTTGCCCCGGCCACCGAGTGTCATCGAGCGTGCGTCCATAGTTGACCTCCGCTGTCCGGGTGCCCCGGCCCGCACGGCGGAAACGCGGGTTCGGCCGGGCCGCGGTCCCAGGGGCGGACGGTCAGCGCTCGACGCCGTCGCGGACGTCCCGCCGTACGCCCCTGAGCCCCAGCCCCGCTCCGATCACCGCGCCGAGCAGTGCCGTGACGAGGAACGCCGTCCGGGCGACCGCCGCGCCCTCGAAGCTCAGATACGTCACCACCAGGGCGATCGTGAGCAGCCACAGGATCAGCAGCGCGTAGTGCCTGCGGGTGAGGAAGACCCGCTTCTTCGGCTGCTCGGGAGGCGCGGCGAGTGCGGCGGCGGGGCCCGCCGTCGCCGCCAGGGGGCGCTTGAAGTAGGTCATGAACATCCACTCACCGCACGGCTCCCACCCGTCGGGCGCCAACTCCCAGCCGATGTCGTTCCGTTCACGCCTGTTGTTGGTCATCTCCCGGCGGTACTCCCAGCGCATCGCGGCTCCGGGGACGCGCCGGCTGACGAACATGCCCAGCCGGTCGACCCGTTCGACCTCCCAGCCCTGTGCGCCGTACTCGTTCAGCAGTCGCCGGTCCGCGTAGATGTCGGTGGTCCACTTCCAGACCTCCTCCCCCTCGCCGGGCCCCTCGCCCGCCCCGGTGCCGGGACCGCCACTGGTCAGCCGCGCGGCGAACTCCTCGATCGGGCCGAACTCCTCAAGCGCGGTGGTGCCGGTCTCGGCGAGGTACCCGGTCAGGTCGCCGACCGTCACCTCGGCCCGGTCGGCGGGGACGCCCGCGGCCCGCAGGGCCCGGGCCAGTTCCTCGAAGTAGGCGTGGTCGGTCATGACGCTCCCCCTTGGTGCAGCATGGATTTCACGGTGGTGTGGAACTCCAGCCAGGCGCCGCTCTCCTCGCCGAGCCGCTTCCTGCCCCCGTCCGTGAGCCGGTAGTAGCGGCGGCCGGGCCCGCGTTCGGCGGCCCGGAACTCCCCGACGACCGAGCCGGCCTCTTCGAGCCGGTTCAGCACCGGGTAGAGGGTGCCTCCCTTGATCTCGCCGACGCCCGCGGACGCGAGGGCCTTGGCGATCTCGTAGCCGTAGCTCTCCCCGTCGGTGAGACAGGAGAGGACGAGGAGATCGAGGACGCCCTTGAGCCAGCTGGCTCTGCGGTCTGTGGCCATGGATGCATTCCACCACCACCTAGGTAGGAATGCAATCTAGATGGCGAGGCGGGGTACTCGGCGCGAGCGCTGCGACCCGCCGCAACCCGGTGCGACCCGCCGCGACTCCGCGCGACACGTCTGTGCCTGACCGTCTTTCACCTGGTCGGACGGTTTGCCGTCTCAGATAGTAGGAAGTCCGAGCAATTGTGGAGACAGGACGGCATCTCTGCCTTAGCTTTGTAGGAGCCGAACGACTCGCTCCATCAGCGAATGGCGGTCGCGGGCACGCGCCCTCGCAGGCAACCCCTGTGGCGCAAGGCCCCCCGCCCCACCCGGCGCCTCGCAGCAGCCCCCGTGTGGCCTTCCTTCTCGCCGCGCGGCTCAGCTACGTCAAGGAGTCGATCATCATGGCCGAGACGACCGTCCGCCGCGTCCGTCACACTCCCCGTACCAGCGAGTCCGACCGCAGGAACGCCGCCGCCGCACTCCAGCGCGCCCTCGACCGCAGGGACAACGGCGGCTCGACCGGCCACTGAGCCCGGTCCTTCCGCCACTCGGCCCGGCACGTCCGCGCTGATCCGACACCCGCGACCCCGCCGTTCGTATCGGTGCCCCGCCGTCCCGACCGGACGGCGGCGACGGCACCGTGAACGGCGGGTTGTCCACGGACTGGACACCTCGTGTCAGTCCCTGGGACTGAGCGTAGGGTGCCGATATGTCTCGCAGCATCAATCTCGCAGTGGTTCCCGGTGACGGCATCGGCAAGGAGGTCGTCGCCCAGGGCCTGAAGGTCCTGGAGGCCGTCCTCCCGCAGGATGTGAAGCTGGAGACCAAGGAGTACGACCTCGGCGCGAGCCGCTGGCACCGTACCGGGGAGACCCTTCCGGACGCGGAGCTCGAAGCGCTCAAGACCCATGACGCCATTCTGCTCGGCGCGATCGGCGATCCGTCGGTCCCCTCGGGCACGCTGGAGCGCGGGCTGCTGCTCAAGCTGCGCTTCGCCTTCGACCATTACGTGAACCTGCGCCCGTCGAAGCTCTTCCCGAACACCGCCACCCCGCTCGCCGGCCGTCCTGACATCGACTTCGTCGTCGTACGCGAAGGCACCGAGGGCCCGTACACCGGGAACGGCGGTTCACTGCGCACCGGCACGCCCGCCGAGGTGGCCACGGAAGTGAGCCTCAATACGGCGTACGGTGTGGAGCGCGTGGTCAGGGACGCGTACGAGCGCGCCAAGGCCCGTCCCCGCAAGAAGCTGACGCTGGTCCACAAGAACAACGTCCTCGTCTACGCCGGTCACATGTGGAAGAACATCTTCGACCGGGTGGGCCGCGAGTACCCCGACGTCACCACCGACTACCTGCACGTCGACGCCGCGACGATCTTCTTCGTCACCCAGCCCGAGCGCTTCGACGTGATCGTCACCGACAATCTCTTCGGTGACATCCTGACCGACCTGGCCGCCGCCATCAGCGGCGGAATCGGTCTGGCCGCGTCCGCGAACATCAATCCGGACCGGACCTTCCCGTCCATGTTCGAGCCGGTCCACGGCTCCGCCCCGGACATCGCGGGCCAGGGGAAGGCCGACCCCACGGCCACCATCCTCTCCGTCGCCCTCCTGCTGCGGCACCTCGGCTTCGACGCCGAGGCCGTCCGGATCGAGGAGGCCGTCGCGGCCGACCTCGACGGCCGGGACGGTGCGGCGCGCACGACCGCCGAAATCGGTGACGCGCTCGCCGTACGAGTAGCGAGCTGACCCGTCGTCTCACCACAGCCGCCGGGTCCAGGGACCCGGCGGCTGTTCTTGTACCGCCACCGGGTGCCACCATCATCCCAGGGCCGTAATCACCCCTTATCCTCCCCGGATCGCCCGCAGGTCATAATCGGACTGCGCTGCGGCATGCGGGGAAGGTCGGACGTCCTAGTACCTGGACCGGGTACCGACAGGACGAACGGTGAGCGCTGGCCCACACATCACAACCGGTGAAGGACGAAAAATCATGACCACGCCCACGATCGAGCTGAAGCCCTCCGCGAACCTCGTCACCGATGCCGAGCGGGACCGGATTCTGGCCAAGCCCGGCTTCGGCCGCTACTTCACCGACCACATGGTGACGGTCAAGTGGACCGAGGGGCTCGGCTGGCACGACGCCGAGCTGGTGCCCTACGCGCCGCTGTCGATCGACCCGGCCAACATGACGCTGCACTACGCGCAGACCATCTTCGAAGGCCTCAAGGCCTACCGCCAGGCCGACGGTTCGGTGGCCACCTTCAGGCCCGAGGAGAACGCCCGCCGCTTCCAGCGCTCGGCCCGCCGCATGGCGATGCCGGAGCTGCCCGTCGAGACGTTCCTCGCAGCGGTCGACGCACTCGTCACCCAGGACAGCGCCTGGGTGCCGCCGACGGGTGAGGAATCTCTCTACCTGCGGCCGTTCATGTTCGCGACCGAGGTCGGCGTCGGCGTGCGGCCCGCCAACGAATTCCTCTTCATGGTCATCGCCTCACCGGCCGGCGCCTACTTCAGCGGCGGTGTGAAGCCCGTCTCGGTCTGGCTGTCGGAGGAGTACGTGCGCGCCGCCCCCGGCGGCACCGGCGAGGCCAAGGCCGGCGGCAACTACGCCTCCTCCCTCATCGCCCAGGCCGAGGCCACCAAGCACGGCTGTGACCAGGTCGTCTGGCTGGACGCGATCGAGCGCCGCTGGGTGGAGGAGATGGGCACCAACAACCTCTTCTTCGTGTACGGCGACAGACTGATGACCCCGGAGCTGTCCGGATCGCTGCTCGCCGGAGTCACGCGCGACTCGGTGCTCCGGATCGCCGCCGACCTCGGGTACGAGGTGAGCGAGGGCCGCATCTCGGTGGAGGAGTGGCGACGCGGCTGCCAGGACGGCACGATCACCGAGGTCTTCGCCTGCGGCACCGCCGCCGTCATCACCCCCGTGGCCACGATCCGCTCGGTCGGCGGCGGCTGGACGGTCGGCGGGGGAGAGCCGGGCGAGATCACGATGAAGCTGCGGAAGGCGCTGCTGGAGCTCCAGACGGGGGCGGCGGCTGATGCGCATGGCTGGATGCACCGGATTGTGTGACGGTTGGTGCTTGGTGCTTGGTGCTTGGTGCTTGGTGCTGGGTGGTGGGTGCTTGATGCGTGACACGTGACACGTGACACGTGACACGTGACACGTGACACGTGACGGGGCGGTGCTGGCTGGGCGGGGTGTCCTGGCGGGGCCGCCCTGGTCGGTCGAGGCGGCTGGGCGGTGGGTTGCGCCCGGCCGCTTTTGTTCTGCCGCTTTGCTGCTGGCTGGGGGGTGGTGGGGCGGGTGTGGTGGGCGCCGATGGACGGGGG
>NZ_JTHL01000001.1:6962935-6979750 GCF_000818195.1 Streptomyces sp. 150FB
TCCCCACCGACCCTCCCCGTCGCCCTCCCCTCCGCCCCACCCCCCGGACACCCCGACCGCATCGTGAGACGGGCCTTGCCGAAACCGGGAGGCGTGCGAAAATCGGCTCGTGCTCTCGTTCGCCATGATTATTGGCAGCCAGCGCGCCGGTCCGCAGTGACCGCTCCGTACCACGATGTACGGAGTGGCACCGTGCCTCAGACCCGCGCGCAGACCTCTCGCACCCGCGAGGGGTTTTTTCGTTTTCCGGCCCCACCCAGCCGAAGACGAGCCGCACGTGAAGATGGGGCAAGTGGAGCCAGAACATCCACTCGACAGGGAGCAAACCCACCGTGTCCATCAAGCCCACCGTGCCCACCGAGCCCACAAAGCCCACGGAGCAGACTGAGACGGACGACAGTTTCCACGTCTTCGACACGACGCTCCGCGACGGAGCCCAACGTGAGGGCATCAACCTGACGGTCGCCGACAAGCTCGCCATCGCCCGCTACCTGGACGAGTTCGGCGTCGGCTTCATCGAGGGCGGCTGGCCCGGCGCCAACCCGAGGGACACCGAGTTCTTCGCCCGTGCCCGGCAGGAGATCGACTTCCGGAACGCGCAGCTCGTCGCCTTCGGCGCCACTCGGCGGCCCGGCGCCAAGGCCTCGGAGGACCCGCAGGTCAAGGCGCTGGTCGAGTCCGGCGCCCCGGTGGTCACCCTGGTCGCCAAGTCGCACGACCGGCATGTCGAACTCGCGCTGCGCACCACCCTCGACGAGAACCTGGCGATGGTCGCCGACACGGTCTCCTACCTGCGTGAACAGGGCCGCCGTGTCTTCGTCGACTGCGAGCACTTCTTCGACGGCTACCGCGCCAATCCCGCGTACGCCAAGGCCGTCGTACGCGCCGCGGCCGAGGCCGGCGCCGATGTCGTCGTCCTCTGCGACACCAACGGCGGCATGCTGCCCGCGCAGATCCAGGCCGTCGTGTCGACCGTGCTCACCGACACCGGCGCCCGGCTCGGCATCCACACCCAGGACGACACCGGCTGCGCCGTCGCCAACACCCTCGCCGCCGTCGACGCCGGTGCCACCCACGTGCAGTGCACGGCGAACGGTTACGGGGAGCGCGTCGGAAACGCCAACCTCTTCCCCGTCGTCGCCGCCCTGGAACTCAAGTACGGCAGGAAGGTGCTGCCCGCAGGCGCGCTCGCCGAGATGACCCGCATCTCGCACGCCATCGCCGAGGTCGTCAACCTCGCCCCCTCCACCCACCAGCCGTACGTCGGCGTCTCCGCCTTCGCCCACAAGGCCGGACTCCACGCCTCGGCGATCAAGGTCGACCCCGACCTCTACCAGCACATCGCCCCCGAGCGGGTCGGCAACTCCATGCGGATGCTCGTCTCCGACATGGCGGGCCGCGCCTCCATCGAACTGAAGGGCAAGGAGCTGGGCATCGATCTCGGCGGCGACCGCGACCTGGTCGGCCGGGTCGTCGGCCGCGTCAAGGAGCGCGAGCTGAGGGGCTACACGTACGAGGCGGCCGACGCGTCCTTCGAGCTGCTGCTGCGCGAGGAGGCCGAGGGCCGGGTGCGCGGCTACTTCCGTACGGAGTCGTGGCGCGCGATCGTGGAGGACCGCCCCGACGGCACCCACGCCAACGAGGCCACCGTGAAGCTGTGGGCCAAGGGCGAGCGCATCGTCGCCACCGCCGAGGGCAACGGACCGGTCAACGCGCTGGACCGGGCCATGCGGGTCGGCCTTGAGCGCATCTACCCGCAACTCGCCAAGCTCCAGTTGGTCGACTACAAGGTCCGCATCCTGGAGGGCCGGCAGGGTACGGAGTCCACCACCCGCGTCCTGATCACCACCGGTGACGGCGAGACCGAATGGGCCACGGTCGGCGTGGCCGAGAACGTGATCTCGGCGTCCTGGCAGGCGCTGGAGGACGCGTACACCTACGGACTGCTGAAGGCCGGGGTCGAACCGGCGGAGTAAGGATTCTCCGCGCGGTCCGCCCCGGCCAGGGGCAGGGCCTCAGCTCCGGAGCTGCCACTTCTGGTTGGCGGCTCCGGTGCAGGTCCAGATCTGGAGCTTGGTGCCGTCCGCCGACGAGTTGTTCACGACGTCGAGGCACTTGTTCGCCGCCGCGTTGACCAGGTCACCCGCGGCTTCGAGTCTCCACTGCTGTGCTCCCGACCCGTTGCAGTCGTAGAGCTGGACCTTCGCGCCGTCGGCCGTCGAAGCGGCGTTGACGTCAAGGCACTTGCCGAGCGCCTGGATGGAACCGTCCGGCTTCACGGTCCAGTTCTGGGCCGTCGAGCCGTTGCAGCCGTAGATCTGCGCCGCGGTGCCGTTGGCGGTGGAACCGCCCGCGACATCAAGGCACTTGCCGCCGAGACCGGTGATGGTGCCGGTCTGCCCGGGGGCGCTGCCGGACTGCGTGCCGGCCCAGGTGAAGGTCGCCGAGGTCTTGCCGGGCAGCGAGTAACTGAAGTTCTGGCCGCCCCAGTTGACCCGGATCTGCTGCGCCGCGGTGTTGTTGTTGTACGCGATGAGGGCCTTCGAGCCGTCCGGGTTCTGCCAGGCGACGTTACGGACCGCCGAGGTGTCGTTGGAGGCGATCCGGCGGGCACCGGGCTTCACGAACTTCGTGAGGTGGCCCATCGTGTAGTACTCGACGGTGTAGTCGACCTGACCGCTCCTGCTGCCGCCGTTGTTGACGGTGATCAGACCGGTGCAGGTGTCGCAGCCGCCGTTGTGCGGGCTGTGGTTCTGATCGACGGCGAGGCTCCACTTGACGAAGCTCTGCCCCCAGTTACGGGTGTAGTCGAAGATGTTGTTCATGTCCTCCTGCTGCTGGTTAGCGATCCAGGTACCGCCGGAGTGCTCCGTGTCGAACGCCGGCACGTTGGGGTACTGGTTGTGCACCGTCGACTGCACGTCGATGTTTCCCGTGTAGCCGTGGTAGGCGATCCCGCCGAAGTTCGGGTGGTTACGGATCGCCGCGTCGTCCACGGTGGGCGCGGCGAACGCCTGGTAGGAGTCCGGGTTCCAGTCGAGCGCGAGCACCTTGGTCGTGAGCCCGGCGTTCTGGAGCGCGGGCAGCAGGTTGTTCTTGGCGAAGAACGCGAGCCCCGAGCCGTTCCAGTTCATCCCCGGGTAATTGGCCCCGACGGTGGGCTCGTTCTGCTCCGAGACGTAGTCGATCGGGACGCCCGCGCTCTGGTACGCCTGGATGTACTTCACGAAGTACTGCGCGTACGCGGCGTAGTACTGCGACTCCAGCCAGCCCTGGACGTAGTTGTCGTTGTCCTTCATCCACGGCGGCGCGGTCCACGGCGACGCCATGATCTTCATCTGCGGGTTGAGCTGCTTCGCCTGCTTGGTGAGCGGCAGCACGTCGGCCTGGTCGTGCGCGATCGAGAACTTCGCCAGGTTCGGGTCGGTCTGGCCGGCCGGCACGTCGTCGTACGTGTAGCTGTTGCGGGCCAGGTCGGAGGAGCCCATGGGGTTACGGGTGAAGCTGAGCCCGATGCCGTCGGTCGGCGAGAACAGCTTCTTCATCGTGGCGTCGCGGGTCGCCTGGGAGAGCAGCCCGCTGCTGTTCATCAGCCAGGCCGCGGAGTCGGTGAAGGAGGCCCCGCCGCCGGAGAACTCCTGGTACTTGGTGTTCTCGTCGACGGTGATGTTGGTGCCGGTTCCGCCGTTGCCCGAGGTGAAGTTGACGGGCGTCTGCTGCTGGAGGCCACGGGTGACCACCTGGCCCTTGGCATCGCTGGTGGTGGTCAGCCAGATGTTCACCGGTTCGCCGGCGGCTTGCGCGGATCCGGCGGAGAGGCCGGTCAGTCCGGCGGTGGCGAGGGCCCCGGCGAGGAGAAGCCTCGTCAGTCTTCGCCCGCGTCCAGTCGTTCTCGACATAGGTCTACTGCCCTTCTCGGCACAGGTGGGGGGTTGCGCGATGGTCGTGCGGCGTGAGTGAACTGCCCCCGCGAACTCCCGTCAAGAGGTTGCGCATTCAGGAACTGAAGGCTTACCGCTCCTGACCTGCGCCTGACCTGCGCCTCGCCTGCTGCGTAACAATGGTTCGGACCAATGTGGGTGTGAAGTATTGACGGCGGTGCCGGGCCCCGGTTAACTCACCGCCGGAACGCCGGTACCGGTTCCGGAACCGGTACCACCGTCACCGCCCCGACTGCCCCTGGCTGCCCTCGACCGCCCTCGACGCGGAGGCTCCTATGCGTGTCACGATCGCCGATGTCGCCCGCGAGGCGCGGGTCAGCAAGACGACTGTGTCGCGGGTGATCAACACCAAGAGCGACGTCGACAGGACCACGGCGGCCCGGGTCCGCGCGGTGATCGCCGAGCTGGGCTACGTACCCAGTTCGGGCGCCGTCGGTCTGGCCCGGGGCAGCAGCCGTACGGTCGGGATGCTGGTGCCCTCGCTGACCTGGCCCTGGATGGGCGAGGTGCTGCAAGGCGTCGTCGACACCGTCGAGGCGGCCGGCTACGGACTGCTCCTGTTCACCTGCAACCGGGGCGCCGACTCGGTGGAGCGCTTCACCAGCCAGGTCTCGGCCCGCGCCTTCGACGGACTGCTCGTCGTCGAGCCTGAGAACACCCTCGACACCATCATCGGCCTGCACCGCAAGGGCCTGCCGGTCGTGCTGATCGACGACCGGGGGCAGCACCCCGAGGACTTCCCCTCCGTGGTGACCACCAACCACGAGGGCGGCGCTTCGGCGGCCCGCCACCTGCTGGCCGGCGGGCGCTCCAAGCCCCTGGTCATCACGGGACCCGCGCACTTCGGCTGCGTACGGGACCGGCTCGCCGGATTCGTCGAGGTGCTGCCCGCCGAGCATGTCGTGGTGGGGGAGTTCACCGAGGCGTCGGGGCGCTCGGCGATCGAGCGGATCATCGCCGAAGGCGCCGACTTCGACTCGGTGTTCGCGCAGAACGACGTCAGCGCCGCCGGGGCGCTGCGTGCCCTGCGGGCCGCCGGGCGGACCGTGCCCGACGACATCGCGGTGGTCGGCTTCGACGACATCCCGATGGCCCGGCACACCGAGCCGCCGCTGACCACCGTCGGACAGCCGACCCGGGCGATGGGCGAGACGGCGGCGCGGATGCTCCTCGGCCACCTCGGAGGCACCCCGGCGCCGGACGAACCGGTCGTCCTGCGCACCGATCTCGTCGTACGGGAGTCGGCGCCCTAACTGTCCGCCGCAGCACGCCCGTACCACCACCCCCACGACCAGTCCCCCCCCACGACCAGCGCCCCGTACGAGCCGTGCCCCACAGCGCCGACGTCCGACCACTGGAGAGTCATGAACGCGACAACCCCGCAGCCCCTTTCGCTCCCCCCTGTGGCGGTCCCCGGGCTGCCGGCGGACTTCCGCTGGGGCGTCGCCACCTCCGCCTACCAGATCGAGGGCGCGGCTGCCGAGGACGGCAGGACCCCCTCGATCTGGGACACCTTCTGCCGGGTCCCCGGCGCCGTCATCCGCGGCGAGCACGGCGATGTGGCGTGCGACCACTACCACCGGGTGGCCGAGGACGTGGAGCTGATCGCAGGTCTCGGCGTCGACACGTACCGCTTCTCGCTCGCCTGGCCGCGCATCCAGCCCGGCGGCGGCGGACCGGCCAACGCGAAGGGGCTCGACTTCTACAAGCGGCTGATCGACGAGCTGCACGGGAAGAACATCACCCCCTGGATCACGCTCTACCACTGGGACCTCCCGCAGGAACTGGAGGACGCCGGCGGCTGGCCGGCCCGCGACACGGCGTACCGCTTCGCCGACTACGCGGCCCTCGCGTACGAGGCGCTCGGCGACCGGGTCGAGCACTGGACCACGCTCAACGAGCCCTGGTGCTCGGCGATGCTCGGCTACGACTCGGGTGTCCACGCCCCCGGCCGTACCCACTTCCCCGACGCGATCCGCGCCGTGCACCACCTGCTGCTGGGCCACGGACTCGCCTCGCGGCGGATCCGCGAGGCCGCCGGCGACAACCCGCTCGAACTCGGCATCACCCTCAACCTCGGCACGGCGACCCCCGAGACGGACAGCGAGGCCGACCGCGAGGCCTGCCGGCGCGCCGACGGGCTGGGTCGCAGGATCTACCTCGACCCGCTCGTCCACGGCCGCTACCCCGAGGACGTCGTCGCCGACCTCGCCCGGCGCGGCGCCCAACTCCCCGTGCGAGACGGGGACCTGGAGACCATCGCCGCACCCCTCGACGTCCTCGGCGTCAACTTCTACAGCGGCACCCTCTTCTCCGGGACCACCGAGGACGGCGCGACCGAGGACGCCGACGGGCTGCCCGTCACCCGTGGCGTGCGGCGCGATCTGCCGCGTACCGCCATGGACTGGGAGATCACCCCCGGCTCACTCACCGAACTGCTGCTGCGCCTGGAGCGCGACTACGGCGTGCCGACCGTCATCACCGAGAACGGCGCCGCGTTCGACGACACGGTCGCCGCCGACGGCTCCGTACCCGACGCCGACCGCACGGCCTACGTCGCCGACCACATCGCTGCCGTCGCCGCCGCCCGCGAGCGGGGCGCCGACGTACGCGGCTACTTCGCCTGGTCGCTGATGGACAACTTCGAGTGGGCGTACGGCTACGACAAGCGCTTCGGCATCGTCCGCGTCGACTACGACACCCAGGCCAGGACCCTCAAGGACAGCGCCAAGTGGTACCGCGACACGATCCGCCTCACCCGCGGCACCCCCGCGCCGTAAGCCTCCCGCGGCCTCCCCGCGTGGTACAGCGAAGGCGCGTCCACCACGGCCGGTGACCGGTGCGGGTCGAACAGAAGCAACACCATCTCCGAGGAGCCACACCATGCAACGCACACCCCACGCAGGGCGTGTCAGACCGAAAACCGGCCGGAGGACGGCGGCGCTCGTCGCCGCCGCCGTCATCGCGGGACTGCTGCCGCTCGCCGGAGCGGGTACGAGCGCCGCCGCCGGCGACCCCGCCCCCGTGGCCGTCGACAGCTACGAGGGCGAGGTGCCCTTCGCGAACCCGCCCGCCGACGGCCTCTTCACCTGGGGCGGCGACAGCGACGACCCGCCGGTGCTGAAGTTCGCCGACCGCGCCGACGCCCCCGAGGGCGCGAAGGCCCTCGAAGGCACCTACGACATCAGCGGATACGGCGGCTTCAGCCACGACTTCGCCTACGACAAGCCCGCCCAGGACTGGTCGGGCCACGGCGGCATCCGCTTCTGGTGGTACGGCGAGAACCCCGACACGCTGCCCCCGGGGGCCGGCAAGAAGATCAGCTTCGAGATCAAGGACGGCGGCGCCAACGGCGAGGCCTCCGAGCTGTGGACGACCTCCTTCACCGACGACTGGGCCGGCTGGCACCAGGTGGAGATCCCCTTCTCCCAGTTCACCTACCGCACGGACTTCCAGCCCGTCGGCGGCATCGACCATGTCCTCGGGCTCGACCAGATGTGGGGGTACGCCTTCACCCTCCCGACCGGCGGGGCAGGGAAGTTCGCACTCGACGGCATGGAGCTGTACGGCAAGCCCGACTCGACGCTCCAGGCGAGCGTGTCCACGGACTCCGCGCTCTACCCCGTCGACGCGGGCGGCACCGCCAAGGTCACCATCTCGCTCGGGACCACCGGTTCCGTACCCGTCGACGCACCCGTCACGGTCGACTACACCGCGGGCGGCGGCACGGCCGAAGCGGGCAGGGACTTCCCCGCGACCTCGGGGAGCGTCACCTTCCCCGCGGGCACCGCTTCCGGCGCCTCCCGGGTCGTCGAGGTGCCGACGCTCAAGGTGAAGGGCGGCGCCGAAGCGCGGACCATCCCGCTGAAGCTCACCGTCAGCGGTGCCAAGGCGCCCGCCGAGCAGCCCCAGGTCGTCGTCAACGCGCACGGCCTGCCGTACCTCGACACGAAGCTCCCGGTGCAGAAGCGGGTCGCCGACCTGGTGGCCCGGATGTCACAGGCCGAGAAGGCCGGTCAGATGGCCCAGGCCGAGCGCAACGCGCTCACCGCGCAGAGCGACATCTCCACCTACGACCTCGGCTCGCTGCTCTCCGGCGGCGGCTCGGTCCCGACGCCCAACACCCCGCAGGGCTGGGCCGACATGATCGACTCGTACCAGCTCAGGGCGCAGGCCACCCGCTTCCAGATCCCGCTGATCTACGGCGTGGACGCGGTGCACGGCCACAACAACGTCGTCGGCGCGACCCTCATGCCGCACAACATCGGCATGGGCGCGACCCGCGACCCGTCGCTCGCCGAGCAGGCGGGCGCCGTCACCGCCAACGAGGTGCGCGCCACCGGGGTCCCCTGGGACTTCTCGCCCTGCCTGTGCGTGGGCAGGGACGAGCGGTGGGGCCGTACGTACGAGACCTTCGGCGAGGACCCGGCGCTGGTCTCCTCGATGGAGCCGGTCATCAACGGCATGCAGGGCGACCCGTCCGGCAAGGACCTCGACCGCAACGACAAGGTGCTGGCCACCGCCAAGCACTTCGTCGGTGACGGCGGTACGACCTACGGCACGTCCGACACCGGTACGTACACGATCGACCGGGGCATCACCAAGGTCACGCCCAAGGAGCTCCAGGACATCCATCTCGCGCCGTTCAAGGACGCCGTCAAGCGGGGCATCGGTACGGTCATGCCGTCGTACTCCTCGCTCGACATCATCGGGGACGGCAAGGGCCCGGTGAAGATGCACGCCCGCGGCGACATGATCAACGGTCAGCTCAAGGACGCGATGGGCTTCGACGGGTTCGTGATCACCGACTACCAGGCGATCGACGCCATCCCCGGCGACTACCCGAGCGATGTCACCACCGCAGTCAACGCGGGCAACGACATGGTGATGGTCCCGAACGCGTACAAGACGTTCGTCCAGACGCTGGAGGACGAGACGAGCGCCGGGCACATCAGCCAGGCCAGGATCGACGACGCCGTCTCCCGCATCCTGACCCAGAAGTTCAAGCTGGGCCTCTTCGAGCACCCGTACTCCGACACCACCAACATCGACAAGATCGGCTCGCCGGAGCACCGCGCGGTCGCCCGGAAGGCGGCGGCCGAGTCCCAGGTCCTGCTGAAGAACGACGGCGGCGTGCTGCCGCTGAAGCCCGCGCAGAAGGTGTACGTCGCCGGCTCCAACGCCGACGACCTCGGCAACCAGATGGGCGGCTGGAGCCTGAGCTGGCAGGGCGGCTCCGGCGCGACGGCCACCACAGGCACGACCATCCTCCAGGGCATGAAGAAGGCCGCCCCTGGCGCCACGCTCACCTACTCCAAGGACGCCTCGGCGGCCACGGACGGGTACGACGTGGGTGTGGTCGTCGTCGGCGAGACCCCGTACGCCGAGGGCGTCGGCGATGTCGGCAACGGCCACAGCATGGAGCTGTCGGCCGCCGACAAGAAGGCGGTCGACACGGTCTGCGGTGCCATGAAGTGCGCCGTACTGATCGTCTCCGGACGCTCGCAGGTCGTCGCCGACCAGCTCGGCACGATCGACGCACTGGTCGCCTCCTGGCTGCCGGGCACCGAGGGCGACGGCGTCGCCGATGTCCTCTACGGCAAGCAGCCCTTCACCGGGCAGCTTCCGCTGACCTGGCCGAAGTCGGTCGAGCAGCTCCCGATCAACGTCGGTGACGCGTCGTACGACCCGCAGTTCCCCTACGGCTGGGGCCTGACGACGCTGAAGAAGCCCCCGGCGGGCGGCGCGCTGACCCTCGGCGCGCTCTCGCTGACGGCGAAGGTGCTCCAGAAGGCGGGCCTCGGCGGATCGGCGCAGGGCAAGGCGGTGGCGGGCCAGGCGAGGCTGCTCGTCCAGCAGAAGATCGGACAGCACATCACGGCGGCGTCGGCCAAGCCCTTCGCCGACGCGGACCATCTGCTGCTCACCGGTGACCTGAGCGGTGCGCTGGACAAGCTGACGGCGGCCTACCGGGCGGCCTGACGCCTCTTCCCCCGTACGGACGCACCCGGACCCCGGTCCGGGTGCGTCCGCGCGTCCGGCTTCCCGCCTCCCGCGCGGGTTCCCGACCTCTCCGGAAGGGCTCACTTCGGGTAGCTTCGGGATATGGGTACAAGGGTGTTCTCCGCACTGTCCGCGCTGTTGGTCGCGCTGTTGGCCGCGGTCCTCGTGGCGGCTCCCGGCGCCGGTGCGGCGACCGGCGCCACAACGGCGGCGACCGGCCCCCGGGCGGTGGGGGAGGCACTGAAGAAGAACCCGGTGTACGTGGACCCCCGCGCCCGCGACCAGCTCTCGGCGACCGATGCGGCGGCGCTGGCGCAGCGGATCCAGAAGGCGGACAAACCGCTTTTCGTGGCCGTCCTGCCGCAGAGCTCCCAGTTCCCGCCGACAGAAGTGCTCAACGCGGTGCGCGCACAGACGGGGGTCACCGGCCTCTACGCGATCCGGCTCGGTACCGGGTTCAACGCCGGGGCCGACCCTTCCGTGATGTCTCCCGCCGCCGTGAAGAACCTCACCGCCGCCGTCAAGGCCGGCGGACCCGTCGACGCGTCCACCGAGCTGAACAACTTCGTCGACCAGGCGCTGCCCCAGGTCCGCGGCCAGGCTCCGGCCTCCTGGGACCTCGGGTCCGACTCCGGCTGGGGCCCCTCGTCCACCGCGCTGGTCGCGTTCGGCGCCGTGGTGCTGGTGGGAGGCGGCGCGCTGTACGTGACGTCGCGCCGTAAGCGGGCCAGAAAGGCCGAGCGCGAGCGACAGGCGCTCGACGCGCTGCGGGTGGTCGTCGACGAGGACATCACGGCCTTCGGCGAGGAGCTGGACCGGCTCGACTTCCGTCCGGCGGAGTCCGGCGCCGACGACGCGATGCGTTCGGACTACGAACGCTCACTGGACGCGTACGAGCGGGCGAAATCCCTGATGGCCGCAGCCAAGCGGCCCGACGACGTGCGCGCGGTGACCGAGACGCTGGAGGACGGACGGTTCTCGCTGGCCACGCTGGACGCGCGCAGGAGCGGCGCCCCGCTCCCCGAGCGCCGTGGACCGTGCTTCTTCGACCCGCGCCACGGTCCCTCGGTGGCGGACGCCGAATGGGCGCCGCCCGGCGGTACGCGGCGGACGGTCCCGGTGTGCGCGGCCGACGCCGCCCGGCTGGCCGACGGCGAGGACCCGATGGCCCGCACGGTGCAGACCGAGGGAGGCCCGCGCCCGTACTGGGAGGCCGGCGCCGCCTACGGCCCGTGGGCCGGCGGCTACTTCGGGGGCGGCATGCTTCCCGGTCTCCTGCTCGGCACGTCGCTCGGCTGGATCATCTCCACGCCCGCGTACGCGGCGGACTTCGGCGGCGGTGACTACACCGGCTACGACTCGACCGGCGGCGATGTCTCGGGCTCGGACTACAACTCCGACGACTTCGGCGGTGGCGGCTTCGGCGACGGAGGCGACGGCGGCGGGGGCTTCGGCGACGGTGGTGGTTTCGGCGGCGGGGACGGGGGCGGGGGCGGCGGGTTCTGAGGACCGGGCCCTCACGGGCCCGTGCCCCGGTTCCCGGCGCGCTCCCGCACCGTCACCGTCCCCCTGCTCACCGCGTGCCGATCGGTCTCAGGCGGCCTTCGGGGCGGTCTTGATCGCGGAGATGTCGAAGATCAGCTTGACCTTGTCGCCGACCAGGACGCCGCCGGTCTCCAGCGCCGCGTTGTAGGTCAGGCCCCAGTCGGAGCGCAGGATCTCGGCGGTGCCCTCGAAGCCGACGCGCTCGTTGCCGTACGGGTCGGTGGCCGAGCCGTTGAACTCCAGGTCGATGGAGAGCGGGCGCGTCACGTCCTTGATGGTCAGGTCGCCGCTGATGCGGTACGAGTCGCCGCCCAGCTCCTCGGCCGACGTGGAGCGGAAGGTCATGCTGGGGAACTGCTCGGCGTCGAAGAAGTCGCCGCTGACCAGGTGGCCGTTACGGTCGGCGATGCCCGTGTCGACGCTGGCGATCGCGACGTCGATCGAGGCGGTGGACTTCGAGGGGTCCGAGCCGTTGAGGTTCAGGGTGCCGGTGTGCTCGGCGAAGGTGCCGCGGACATTGGTGACCATGGCGTGGCGGACCGTGAAACCGATGCTGCTGTGCGCCGGGTCGATGGTGTACTCGCCGGTCAGCGCGGCGAGCGCGGGGTCGACCTCGCGGGTGGCTGTGGCTGTGGCGGTGCCCTGGGCGCTGTCGTTCTTGCGGCCGAAGAGAGACATGGTTTCCTCCTGGAGGGGTATTGTTCAATGTTCAACGTGTCGGACGAGGGCAACCGTAGTCCTGTTTCGTTAAATGTTCAACTACGTCGCCCGATCGAATGAACACGGGATCGAGATGACGCGGGGACGGGATCGCGCGGGGTATGCGCGCGGTGGGCGCGCGGGGCCGGTGGTGGCCATGCTTGTCGTGTCCATTGAGAGCAGCGCGGGCCGCGTGCTACACCAGCGGACAGGTTCCACCTCTTCCGAGTCGCGGAGGTCCCCGTGTCGCTGCTGTCCGCCTGGTCCCGCCGCGCGTTTCTGGCAGCGACGGGGGCGGGAGCCCTCTCTCTGACGCTCCCGGACACCGCGGGGGCGGCCGGAGCCGCCTCCGCCGACGGCGCAGCCGCGCCTGCCGACGAGTTCGACACCCTGCGGCTGCGCTGGCTGGACTCCCGGCTCGGCAGCGGCTACGACGCCACGGCCGAGCCGTACGCCTCCCGCCTCAAGGCGACCGGTGAACTCGCCGCCGGGTTCAGGCAGTCGATGGCCCCCGCCGCCGCCTCCCTCTGGCCCGAGTACCCCTTCGACCCGCCGTCCGGCATCACCCAGAGCTACACCAGGCTCTGGACGATGACCCAGGCGTACGTCCAGCACGGCACCGGCGTCACCGGCGACACGGCCCTGCTCGCCGACATCGCGCGCGGCCTCGACCACCTCGCCGCGACCGTCTACCGGCCGTCGACCACGCCCTACGGCAACTGGTGGGAGTGGCAGATCGGGAGCCCCCGGATGCTCATGGACATCGTCGCCGCCCTCCACGACGACCTCGGCGACGAGCGGCGCGCAGCCGCCTGCGCCGCCGTCGACCACTTCATCCCCGACGCGCTGCTCGCCGACTACTCCGGGACCAGCACCGGCGCCAACCGTGTCGACCTGTGCCGCTCGGTGGCGCTGCGCGGTGTCCTCGGCAGGGCGCCCGCCAAGATCGCGCTCGCCAGGGACGCCCTCTCGCCGGTCTTCCCGTACGTGACCACCGGCGACGGCCTCTACGCCGACGGGTCGTTCGTCCAGCACACCTGGGTCGCCTACTCCGGTACGTACGGCCAGGTCATGCTGGACGGCCTCGGCCGGCTCTTCACCCTGCTCGCCGGATCGACCTGGGAGGTGACCGATCCCGATCGGCAGGTCATTCTCGACAGCGTGGAGCACGCCTACGCGCCGCTGATCTTCAACGGTCTGATGATGGACAGCGTCAACGGGCGCGCCGTCAGCCGGGGTTATCTCAAGAGCGACGACCTCAAGGTCATGCGCAGCGACCACTTCCACGGCCAGGGGCTGATCGCCGCCGTCCCGCTGCTCGCCGGCGGCGCGAGCGCCGCCGAGAGGGACCGGTGGACGGCCAGGGTCAAGGGGTGGATCGAACGCGACACCGTGGCGCCGATCCTGAGCGCCCCCCAGTTCGAGGTCGCCGATCTCGCGCGGCTGGCCGCCGTCGCCGGCTCGCCGGTGGCCGCCGCCCCCGAACCGGTCGGCCACACCCTGTTCGCCTCCATGGACCGGGCCGTGCACCGCCGTCCCGGCTGGGCGGCCAACATCTCCATGGCGTCGAGCCGCATCGCCCAGTACGAGTGCGGCAACGGCGAGAACCCGCACGGCTGGCACACCGGCGCCGGGATGCTCTACTGGTGGGGCGAGAAGCAGGGGAACGACCAGTACACCGACTGGTTCTGGCCCACGGTCGACCCCTACCGGCTGCCCGGCACGACCGTCTCGACCAAGCGCCTCGCCGACAACGCCGGCGGCGAGTGGGGCGAACCGAAGCCCGCCGTCCAGTGGGTGGGCGGGGTGAGCGACGGTGAGTTCGCCGCCGTCGGACAGCATCTCAAGGGCCTCGGCTCCACCCTCGAAGGCCGCAAGTCCTGGTTCTGCGCCGCCGACGCCGTGGTCTGCCTGGGCGCCGGGATCACCGCCACCGACGGAGTACCCGTCGAGACGATCGTCGACAACCGCAACCTGGGCGGCGGCTTCGAGGGCGGAGAGGAGAGCGGCCGGAACGGCGAGGACCCCTTCACCGTCGACCACGGGAAGCGCCCCCGCTGGGCCCACCTGGAGGGCCACGGCGGTTGGGTCTTCCCCGGCGGCGCCCCCGCGGGAACCCTGCGGACCCTCGCCGAGGACCGCACCGGAGCCTGGAACGACATCAACACCACCAGCACCACCGAACGCCGTACCCGCCGCTACCGCACCCTCTGGCTCGACCACGGCACCGACCCGGCCGACGCCTCGTACGCCTATCTGCTGATGCCGGGCGCCACCCGGCGTACCCTCGCCGCCCGCGCCGCCGATCACCGCTGGTTGGAGGTTCTCTCCAACACCGCCGCCCAGCAGGCGGTCGCGATCCGCTCGCTCGGATACACGGCGGCGAACTTCTGGCAGCCGGGTACGGCGGGCCCGCTCACCGCGACCGTTCCCGCGAGCGTGCTCGTCACGGCGCACGGCCGTACCGCCACCGTCCGGGTGAGCGAACCGGCGCGCACCGGGGAACCGCTGGAGATCGAATGGGACCGGCGGGTGCGCCGGGTCACCTCGGCGGACCCGGCGGTGGAGGTGCTCGCCGCCGGCCGTACGCTACGGCTGCGGATCACCCCGGGCAGCACGGGAGCCGGACACGGGTGTGACGTGACACTCATCTGACATCTATGCGAAACCTACAAGTTGTAGGTGCTCCTAGCTGTTCATAGGTGCCGTAACGGACCCGGTTCTGTCCAGCTCCACCAGGAATATGGCCAGGAGACTGTACGGAGTCAACGGCGCGCCTAGCTTCGTGGTGTTCGTAGGGTTGGCACATGACCGTTGTGGACGAGACCCCGAGCAGGCCCGCCGATGCGAAGGGGCGTGTGAGCGAGCTGCACGCTCTGCGTGAGCAGGCCCGCAGCGGCCCCAGCGAGCGGGCGACCGAAGCCCAGCACGCCAAGGGCAAGCTGACCGCTCGTGAGCGGATCGCGCTGCTGCTCGACGAAGGATCGTTCCACGAGGTGGAACAGTTGCGCAGGCACCGGGCGACCGGATTCGGCCTGGAGGCCAAGCGGCCCTACACGGACGGTGTCATCACCGGCTGGGGCACGGTCGACGGCCGCACGGTCTTCGTCTACGCGCACGACTTCCGGATCTTCGGCGGCGCCCTGGGCGAGGCCCACGCGACCAAGATCCACAAGATCATGGACATGGCCATCTCGGCCGGTGCCCCGCTGGTCTCCCTCAACGACGGCGCCGGCGCCCGTATCCAGGAGGGCGTCTCCGCGCTCGCCGGGTACGGCGGCATCTTCCAGCGCAACACCCGCGCCTCGGGTGTCATCCCGCAGATCAGCGTGATGCTCGGCCCGTGCGCCGGCGGCGCCGCGTACAGCCCGGCCCTGACCGACTTCGTGTTCATGGTCCGTGAGACCTCGCAGATGTTCATCACGGGCCCGGACGTCGTCAAGGCGGTGACCGGCGAGGAGATCACCCAGAACGGCCTCGGCGGCGCCGATGTGCACGCCGAGACGTCGGGTGTCGCGCACTTCGCTTACGACGACGAGGAGACCTGCATCGCCGAGGTCCGCTACCTCCTGTCGATGCTGCCGCAGAACAACCGCGAGAACCCGCCCACGGTCGAGTCCGAGGACCCCGCCGACCGCCGGGGCGACGTGCTCCTCGACCTGGTGCCCGCCGACGGCAACCGCCCGTACGACATGCACAAGGTGATCGAGGAGCTCGTCGACGACGGCGACTTCCTGGAGGTCCACGAGCGCTGGGCCCGCAACATCATCTGCGCCCTGGCCCGGATCGACGGCCAGGTGATCGGCATCGTCGCGAACCAGCCGCAGACTCTGGCCGGTGTGCTCGACATCGAGGCATCCGAAAAAGCGGCGCGTTTCGTCCAGATGTGCGACGCTTTCAACATCCCGATCGTGACGCTGCTGGACGTACCTGGCTTCCTGCCCGGTGTCGACCAGGAGCACGGCGGAATCATCAGGCACGGTGCGAAGCTGCTGTACGCGTACTGCAACGCCACCGTGCCCCGGATCTCGCTGATCCTGCGCAAGGCGTACGGAGGTGCCTACATCGTCATGGACTCGCAGTCCATCGGGGCCGACCTCACCTACGCCTGGCCGACCAACGAGATCGCCGTGATGGGCGCCGAGGGCGCCGCCAATGTCATCTTCCGCAAGCAGATCGCGGAGGCCGAGGACCCGGAAGCCATGCGGGTCCGCATGGTCAAGGAGTACAAGGCCGAACTGATGCACCCCTACTACGCGGCCGAACGCGGACTGGTCGACGACGTCATCGACCCCGCCGAGACCAGGGAGGTCCTGGCGGCGGCGCTGGCGATGCTGCGGACCAAGCACGCGGACCTGCCGTCCCGCAAGCACGGCAACCCGCCGCAGTAGGCCCGCGCCCCCGGCGGGGCCGGGAACGCGATCGGCAGCCACACCGAGTCTCAAGCCCGAGTCTCAAGCCCGAGACCCCACAACCGAGACCTCACGACCTAGAAAGACGGAGACACGACTCCATGACCGATTCCACCGGCTCAACCGGCTCCATCGACGAGTCGCTGCTGCGTGTCGAGAAGGGCGAGGCCGCTCCCGAGGAGCTGGCCGCCATCACGGCGATCCTGATGGCCCGC
>NZ_JTHL01000001.1:6980109-6985792 GCF_000818195.1 Streptomyces sp. 150FB
TTGAGCGGGCTGCACCGCCGCTAGAGCTTGCGAAGTCCACTGAGCACCCTTTCGAGCAGTGTCACGTCTGGCTGACCGCCGACGGCCTCGTCGCCGCCGGGCTGATGGATGGCGACAAGTCCGGCCTCCGCCAGGTCGGCTACGAGGATCCGGGCGACGCCGAGGGGAATGGAGAGAAGAGCCGAGATCTCCGCCACCGACTTGATCTCGAAACAAAGCTGGCAGATCCGCTGGTGCTCGGGCAACTGCCCTTGCAACTGGGACGGATCCGCCGTCGTACTGACCAACGCCTCGATGGCGAGTTGGTAGCGCGGCCGGGTACGTCCGCCTGTCATGGCGTACGGACGTACCAACGGGTTGTGCGTGCCCATGGAAGGCTCGGGCGAAGGACGATGCGGCTGCATCGGCTGAATACGCGGCTGCCGCTGCGGGTAGGGCTGTTGCGGCGGGACACTGGGCCCCTGGACGCGGCCCGGGCCACCCGGGCGGCCCTGGTCCTGCCCGTGGTCCTGCGTGAAGTCGCGGCCGTAGTCCTGGTCGAAGGCCTGACCGGGATCCCGGCCGTACTCGTCCCGGCCGAAGGCCCGGTTCCCGGCCGGGCGCCGGGTCTCGTCCCGACGCGGGTCCGGTCCCTGGTCCTGCCCGTACTCCTGACCGCCGCCCCCGCCGAAGTCCCGGCGCTGCCTTGAGTCTTGAGACGGACCGAAGTCTTGAGGCGACCCGAAGTCCTGAGGCGGCCCGTAGCCCGCCGGCGGCCCCTGGCCCGGCTGTTGGGACCGGCCTTGGTCCCCGGAGTGTCCCTCGGCGTCCTGAGGGTCACCAGGACCCTGCCGTCTGCTCGGCGCAGAGGGAAAGTTGAAGCGGTTGCGGGCATGCTCTCCGCCTGGGGGTGTCGTCACGTTTCCTCCTCCGACTGCCGGTCGCCGGTCCATGTCCCTGTGGAGCCGCGCCACCGCACCCTATGGTGCGGCGGCGGGAAGCGCACTGTCTGTTAGTTGAGAAGACTTCCCTGAAGCTCTGCGCGCAGGTCCGGAGTGAGGACCGTACCGGCACGATCGACCAGAAGTGCCATTTCGTAACCCACCAGACCGATGTCCGCCTCGGGGTGGGCGAGTACGGCCAGTGACGAACCGTCAGAGATGGACATGAGGAAGAGGAAGCCGCGCTCCATCTCCACCACTGTCTGGTTGACGGCACCGCCCTCGAAGATCCGGGACGCCCCTGCCGTCAGCGACGTCAGCCCCGAGGCCACCGCGGCGAGTTGATCGGCGCGGTCGCGCGGGAATCCGTCGGACATGGCCAGCAGGAGTCCGTCGGCGGAGACCACCACGGTGTGGGACACCCCAGGGGTGTTGTCCACGAAGTTGGTGATCAACCAGTTGAGATTCTGCGCCGCCTGGCTCATCGGGCTCACACTAACGCTCCTGGTTGTAGGTACTGCCCGGGCCTTGGCCCGGTCCGTTCGTGTCCGCTCCCGCGCTTCTTCCCCGCTCGACGCCCCGGCGCAGGTTGCTCAACCTGCCCCGTACGTCCTCCGGAGCGCGGGAGACCTGGGGGCCGCCCTGCGGTGTCTGCTCAGCCGTTCCCTCGACCAGGTTCGCCTTGGGCACGCGGCGGGGGAGACCTGACGGCGTGACACCCCCGGCCTTGGGCTCACGGAGCTTCTCGGCCCGGTGCCAGCGGTCGTCGTTGGTCGACCGCCAGCTCTCGGTGCCCTGCGTCCCGTTCTGTCCGGCATCGGGGGCGGCCTGTGCGGCCTGTCCGGCGTCTGAGGCCGGTCCGGCGCCGTTCTGTCCGCCGTCGGCCACCGGGACCTGCCCGGGCTGCCCCTCATGCGCTCCAGCCTGTCCGTTGTGCTGACCGGTCTGTGCGTGCTGTACGGCGTCCTGGTTCCCGTTCCCGGCGGGCTCCTGCTGTCCCTGGTCCTGCTGCTGGCTGCCGCCCCGGCGCGGCAGCCCCGCACCGGTCAAGGCGTGGCTGGTGCTCGGAGAGGGACCCGGACGGTCGAAGCCTACGCGGTCGGCGGCGTTCGCGGGGGCGGCAGGAGCAGATTCCGGAGCGGGGCCCCGGTCAGGCTGGTAACCGCCCTGATATGCGCCCTGATCTGGCCACTCGCCCTGATGGGCATGCGGATCGAACGGGTTCTCGTACGGTGCGGCGCCGCTCTCCGGGGCCTGGTACGAGGGCTCGGCGTAGGGCAGGGCCCCGGGCGCCGCGTACCCCTCGTAGCCGGTCTGCTGCCCGTATCCCGTCTGCTGCTGTTCGTACCCGCTCTGCTGCTCGTAGCCTGCCTGCTGCTGGTAGCCGG
The DNA here is from genome assembly GCF_000818195.1 of Streptomyces sp. 150FB. Lineage (GTDB taxonomy): Bacteria > Actinomycetota > Actinomycetes > Streptomycetales > Streptomycetaceae > Streptomyces. The sequence continues at coordinate 6,982,418 of NZ_JTHL01000001.1, forward strand.
TCTGCTGCGAGTAGTCGGCCTGCCGGCCGGGCTCCAGTTGCGGCGCGTAGCCCTGGCCGTATTCGGTCTGCTGCGGCGCGTACTGCCGGCCGTCGACCTGGTCGCTGAAGAGCGGTCCCGCTCCGGCGGTCCCGAACGCGGGCGCCGGTGCGGTGGAGGGGCCGGGGCCGGGAAGGGCGCCGGGCACGGGCTCGGAGCTGCTCGGCGGTGTCCCGCCGTAGCGTGAGTCGTCGAAGCCCAGTTCGGCGGCGGTCAGCATGGCCGGCCCCGACTGCACCTCGGGCGCGGGCAGCGGCTCGGGGGCGACCGGCGGGACGGTGAAGTTGTCGGCGGGAGCGACGTCGAGGACCTCGCCGCCGCCGTGGGTGATCAGGTCGGGGAGCATCACCAGCGAGGTCGTGCCCGCCTGCTCGCCCGAAGGGCGGAGCTGGACGCGGATGCCGTGCCGGTCGGCGAGACGGCCGACCACGAAGAGCCCCATGCGCTGGGAGACGGAGGCATCCACCGTCGGCGGGTTGGCCAGCTTGTGGTTGATGTCGGCGAAGTCCTCGGCGGTGAGGCCGATGCCCTTGTCGTGGATCTCGATCATCACGCGGCCGTCGGGCAGCCTGGTCGCTGTGACCCGCACCTTGGTCTGCGGGGACGAGAACGTGGTCGCGTTCTCCAGCAGCTCGGCCAGCAGATGCACCAGGTCGGTCACGGCCTGGCCGTGGATCTCGGCCTCAGGTACGCCGGTCAGCTCTATCCGCGCGTACGACTCCACCTCGGAGGAGGCGGCGCGCAGTACGTCGACCAGCGGAACCGGCTGGTTCCAGCGGCGGCCCGGCTCCTCACCGGCGAGGACCAAGAGGTTCTCGCCGTTGCGGCGCATCCGGGTGGCCAGGTGGTCCAGCTTGAAGAGGCTCGCGAGCTGCTCGGGCTCGCCCTCGTTCGTCTCCAGCTCCGAGATCAGCGTGAGCTGGCCCTCGATCAGCGACTGGTTGCGCCGCGAGAGGTTGGTGAAGATCGCATTGACGTTTCCGCGCAGCATGGCCTGCTCGGCCGCCAGCCTGACCGCTTCCCGGTGGACCTGGTCGAAGGCGCGGGCGACCTCGCCTATCTCGTCGCGCGAATCGATGGGGATGGGCCGTACACGGGTGTCGACCCGGCCCGGCTCGGTACGGGAGAGCTGGTCGACCAGCATCGGCAGCCGCTGCTCGGCGATGCCGAAGGCGGCCGTACGCAGCGTCCGCATGGAGCGGCTCATCTGCCGGGCCATCATCCCGGCCAGGATGAAGGCGGCCAGCAGGGCGATCACGACGATGCCGCCGTCGGTGTAGGCGTCGTTCCTGGCGCTGGTCGAGATGTGCGCCGCGTCGGCCACCGCCTTGTCGACGAGGCCCTTCTCGATCTCCGTGTAACCGTTGAACTTCGCGGTCGAAGCGGCCATCCAGGTGTCGGGCGTGACACCGCGCGCCGCGAGCTGCTTCGGGCTGTCGCCGGTGGCTATCGCGGCGACCATGCCGTCGACGACGGAACCCGCCTGGGTCGGCGGGGGAGTGAAGTGCTTGCCGGTGGCCTGCGCCCGCTGCTTGGCTGCGGCGATCTGGGAGGCGCCCTCGGCCGCCTCCTTCTTCATGACGTCCTGGAGCTTGACCGTGTCGGCCGCCGTGCCGCCGGAGACGTACTCGCCGACGGAGATGTTCTCCAGATACGCGTACGAGGAGAACGCGATCACCTGGCCGCTCTTGACGGCCGGCTCCCGGCTGGGCCTGACGAGCAGATGCGTCCCGATGGAGCGCTGGAGCGACTCGGCCGCCTTGGCGAGCTGGATGGCGTAGACCGTACGGCCGTAGCTCGTGATGTTGCCGGTACCGAGGCCCAGTTCGTTCGAGAACTCCATCAGGGAGTGCTGGACCGTCGTGTAGCCCTCCTCCGTCGCCACCGGGCCGCCGTGGTCGCCGGTCTTGTCGGGGGTCTCCACGCCCGCGGTGTACGCGCTCTGCCGGAGGGCGGCGAGCTTGGGCTCCTCGCCGCGGAACAGGCTGAGTCGGCGCTGAAGCCCCTGCTTCGCTGGCATGTCGCGGACCGCGGCGTCGAACTTCTTCTTCGCCGCGTCGGTGAGCGCGCGGGTCCTGTTCACGGCCGGGTCGTCACGGTGGTTGGCGAGCAACGGCTGCGCGGTGAGGTCGCGTTCGTCGAGGAGCGCCTGCCCGTACTGCGAGGCGGCCCGTACGACGAGCGCGGTCTTCTCGGCGTCCTGCGCCTCGCGCCAGGTGTCTATCGATCCCTTGACCTGGAAGCCGCCCATCACAAGGCCGACGAGCACCGGGATGAGGAGGATCGCGTTCAGCCTGGTCGGCACGCGCCAGTTGCGCGGCGCCAGCCGGCTGGAACTGCCGGCGGGCCGGTCGGCGGCTTCAGGAGGACGCGCAGGCGGCGCCGCTGTGCGCGGCGGCGGAGTGAAATTACCCCGTGCCTGCTCCGCGGAGCTCGTCTTGCTTCGCCTCACTCGACCAACAACCTCTCGGCGCCGGCACCTACGTCGTGCCGTGTTTCGTTTCAGGGGCCGTGACTACTCGGGAGTCGACGAATTCCAGCACGGGGAGCGGCCGCACTCCAAACAGTTGGAACCAGCCAATCCGAGTGATCCAGGCCGCTGATAAAACGGGCATAAAGAGCGAGCGACGCCAAAAGGTGAGGCTGAGGTGAGCGCAGGGGTACCAGATGACCGCGTCGCGTGTCCGAGACCCATGAATTCTCTGTCGAAATGTTATGAACGCAGGGGCGGGCCGTGTCGGACGACACAGCCTCGGCCCCTGGAACGTGTACAGCAAGTGCCGTAGAGCGATACCTACTTGAGTCGTGCCATGAGGGCGTGTTCGACGAGGGTGATGAGGCCGCTTTTGGCGTCGGCGCGGTGGCGGGCGTCGGTGGTGATGATGGGGGTGTCGGGGCCGATCTGGAGGGCTTCGCGTACTTCGTCGGGGGTGTAGGGCTGGTGTCCGTCGAAGCCGTTGAGGGCGATGACGAAGGGGAGTCCTGAGTTTTCGAAGTAGTCGACCGCGGGGAAGCAGTCGGCGAGCCTGCGGGTGTCCACCAGCACGATGGCACCGATGGCGCCGCGTACGAGGTCGTCCCACATGAACCAGAAGCGGTCCTGTCCGGGGGTGCCGAAGAGGTAGAGGATCAGGTCCTGGTCGAGGGTGATGCGGCCGAAGTCCATGGCCACCGTGGTGGTGGTTTTGTCTCCGGTGTGTGTGAGGTCGTCGATGCCCGCGGAGGCGGACGTCATGACGGCTTCGGTACGCAGCGGGTTGATCTCCGAGACGGCGCCGACGAACGTGGTCTTGCCCACGCCGAATCCGCCCGCCACCACGATCTTCGCGCTGGTGG
>NZ_JTHL01000001.1:6986754-6988236 GCF_000818195.1 Streptomyces sp. 150FB
TCGACCGCGCCGTCGCTCCGCCGCTAGAGCTTGCGAAGTCCACTGAGCACCCTTTCGAGCAGTGTCACATCCGGCGTGCCGCCGGCCTCTCCGTTACCCGGCTGGTGGATGGCCACCATGCCGGCCTCTGCCAAGTCGGCCACAAGGATCCTGGCGACGCCCAGGGGCATCGTCAACAGCGCGGACACCTCGGCCACCGACTTGACCTCGCGGCACAGGTGGCAGATCCGCTGGTGCTCGGGGAGCAACGTGGCGAGATGTGCCGGGTCCGCTGTCGTGCTTACCAGTGCCTCTATGGCGAGCTGGTACCGCGGCCGGGTCCGTCCGCCTGTCATGGCGTACGGGCGTACCAGCGGCTGATCGCCCTCAGGTCCGTACGACGCGTCGACTGAGGCGCCGTACGGATCGTGAGAAGCGGGTGGCGGGGTCATGAATCCTCCGGGCGTGACAGCAAGATATCTGCGTGCCGTCTGACTGGGCCGGTGGGGGGCCGGTGAGTGGCCTGACGGTGTTGGAGCTGAGTGCGGTATCCGGGATGCCTCAGTGCAGAAGACTTCCCTGGAGCTCGGCGCGCAGGTCCGGCGTGAGGACCGTACCGGCGCGATCGACCAGGAGGGCCATTTCGTAACCCACCAGACCGATGTCGCACTCGGGGTGCGCCAGTACGGCCAGGGAGGAACCGTCGGAGACGGACATCAGGAAGAGGAACCCTCGTTCCATCTCCACCACGGTCTGGTTGACCGGGCCGCCTTCGAAAATCCGGGATGCCCCCGCGGTCAGCGAGGTCAGACCGGACGCCACGGCCGCGAGCTGATCGGCGCGGTCACGGGGGAAGCCCTCGGACATGGCCAGCAGAAGTCCGTCTGCGGAGACCACCACCGTGTGGGACACCCCAGGGGTGTTGTCCACGAAGTTGGTGATCAACCAGTTCAGATTCTGCGCAGCCTGACTCATCGGACTCAACTAACGCTCCTGCTGGTGAGAGGGGCCGAGGTTGAAGCTGTTGTTCGCCGGGCCTGTGTTGCCTGCCTGACGACCTTGCTGGATACCCCGACGGAGATTGGTCAGCCTGCCTCGTACGTCAGCGGGTGCACGCGAGACCTGCGGACCGGCCTGGTTGTTCTGTTCCTGCGCGGTACCGGGCACCAGGTTGGCGCGCGGTACACGGCGGGGCAGACCGGAAGTGGTGATGCCGCCCGCCGCGGGCTTCCTGACCCGCTCTGCCTGGCGTACCAGCTCGTCGTTGGGAGACGTGCGCCAGGAGGAAGTGACGGACGAGCCGTTGGCGGTGCCGTTGGCACCGTCAGGGGCGTTCGTGTCGTTCGCGGCGGGGCTGTTGAAGTTGAAACCGCCACCGTTGGTGCCCGAACCGTCCGCGGGCTCGCGGCGCGGGATGGCGTCACGCCGGGGCGCCGCGTCGCGCTGCGGCATCGGCGGCGGGGTGGACGGACCCTGCTGCTGCGGGGTCCGCTGCGGCGGCGT
>NZ_JTHL01000001.1:6989022-7010415 GCF_000818195.1 Streptomyces sp. 150FB
GTCTGGCGCTGCGGCGGCGAGGGCGGGAACTGCTGCTCCGGCCGCTGCTGCTCGGGAGGCTGGGGGCCGCCCGGCTGGGGGCCGTGGAACCAGTTGGTCTCCAGGTTGTCGAACAGCGGCGTACGGCCGTCACCGGGACCGGCCGGGGGCAGGGCCTCCTGCTGCGGGTTCGGCTGCTGCGGCTGCTGCCGCGCGCCGTACCCGCCGTCCTGCTGCTGGCCCGGGTAGCCGCCCTGGTTGCCGGGGGCCGGGGGCTGCGGGGCGTTGTAGCCCTGCTGCGGGATGTAGCCCGTGTTGCCGGTGTTTCCGGTGTTGCCCGTGTTGTAGTCGGCGGGCGCCCGGTAGTCGGCAGGCGCGCTGTAGTCCGAGGGACCCCGGTACTCGGCGGGCGCGTTGTAGTTCTGCTGCGCGTTGTAGTCGGGCTGGGCGTTGAAGTCCGGCCTGGGGAACTGCGCCGTCGACGCCACGTCCTGGGAGCCGCCGCCGAGCGGGTTGTTCTGCCCCGGCGGCGGGCCGTTGAAGTCGGGGCGCTGGAACTCGGCGGTGGAGCCGGGCCCTTGGCGGCCGGCCCCGGGGATCGGGTACTGGCCGGTGGACTCGTGCTCGTCGTGGCCGCGCGGGGCGTCCAGCGAAGGACGCTGCTGCGGCTGCTGCTGGTCGCTGCCCCAACTGGCGGACTGCGGCTGCGGCTGCTGCGGTTGCTGGATCTGCGGCGGCTGCTGCTGCGGTGCCTGCGGGCGCTGCGGCTGCGGATTGCCACCGGGCAGTTCGGCGCGCGGGCCGCCGGGCGGCGGAAGCTGCCTGGCCCGGTCGGCTCCGGGCGCGCCGCCCTGCTGGAAGGCGTTCTGCGCGCGGCCGCTGAAGCCGCTCTGGCCCGCCTGGGCGCCGGGCCTGTTGTCCGTACGGCCCTGGCCCGGGCTCTGCCGCCCCTGGTCCTGGCCGGGGTTCTGGGCGCCGAAGGCGTTCTGGCCGAAGACGTTGGTCCGGTCGGCCTCGGGGCGTCCCTGGTCCTGCTGACCGGCCGCGGGGCCTCCGTGCTGGGGGCCGCCGTTGCCGGGTCCGCCCTGGGAGCCGTCGCGGGCCGGCAGCGCGGGACGCGGTACCGCTCCCGCTCCGACCTGGCCGCGCTGCGCCGGCGCGGGAAGCCGTCCAGGGGCGCCGGAGCCGCCGGACGTACCGGGTCCTCCGTCGGGCGCGCCGTCGAGCCCGGGCCTGCCGAGGGCCGGTGCGCCGGGACCGCTGGTGAGCCTGGAGGTGGGAGCCCCGGGGGCCTGGCCGACGCCGTTCTGGCCGCCGCCGATGGTGGCGCCGGGCTTGCCCGGACCCTTCTTGCCGCCGTGGGCGACATCGACGGGCAGCATGACGAGCGCCGTCGTACCGCCGGAGTCGGAGGGCCGGAGCTGGATACGGATGCCGTGGCGCAGGGACAGCCGGCCGACCACGAACAGACCCATGCGGCGCGAGACCGAGACGTCCACGGTGGGCGGTGAGGCGAGCCGTTCGTTGATCGCCGCCAGGTCTTCGGGGGAGAGCCCGATGCCGGTGTCGTGGATCTCGACGAGCACCCGCCCGTCGGGCAGCGCGTGACCGGTCACCCGGACCTTCGTCTGCGGCGACGAGAAGGAGGTCGCGTTCTCCAGCAGCTCGGCCAGCAGGTGGACGAGGTCGTTGACGACGCGTCCGGCGACCTCGGTCGCGGGGACGGCGGCGAGTTCGATCCGCTCGTACTGCTCCACCTCGGAGGCCGCGGCACGGAGCACGTCGACCAGCGGGACCGGCCTGGTCCAGCGGCGGCCCGGCTCCTCACCGGCGAGGACCAGGAGGTTCTCGCCGTTACGGCGCATACGGGTCGCGAGGTGGTCCAGCTTGAAGAGCGAGGAGAGCTGGTCCGGGTCGGCCTCGCGCGACTCCAGCTCGGAGATCAGCGAGAGCTGACGCTGGATCAGGCCCTGGCTGCGGCGCGAGAGGTTGGTGAACATCGCGTTGACGTTGCCACGCAGCAGAGCCTGCTCGGCGGCCAGCCGGACGGCCTCGCGGTGCACGTCGTCGAAGGCCGCGGCGACCTTTCCGATCTCGTCCCTGGAGTGCACACCGACCGACTCGACGGACGTGTCGACGTCCTGCGGGTCCGACTCGGAGAGCTGCTTGACCAGCTCGGGCAGCCGGTCCTGGGCGACCTTGGTCGCCGTGTCCTGGAGCCGGCGCAGCGCGCGGATCATGGACCGGGCGACCACGAAGGCGCCGACCAGCGAGACGCCGAGAACCAGCAGGATCAGCGCGCCGTTGATGATCGCGTCGCGCTGTGCCTGATCGCGCAGATCGCGCGCCTTGGTCTCCATCTCGCCCAGCAGCGTGGCCTCGATGGTCGTCATCGCGTTGATCCGGATCGACGCCTGGTCGGTCCAGTCCAGGTACGAACGGTTGGGCTCGCTCGCCAGACCGCCCGGTTTGCCGAGCACCCGGGTGGTGTACTTCTCGGCCGCCTGGATCTCGGAGTTGCCCGAGCCGTTGAGCGGCGCCGTCAGGCTCTCGGCGTCACCGCCCATGGACGTGTACAGCGTGCTGAAGGAGGTGAGGGCGTTCTTCTCCTTCGTCTCGGCCGCGAGCCCGTACAGACGGTCGTTCTCGGTGAGTTCGCCCTTCTTCCGCGGGTCGGCGGGCAGCGCGGCGGCGATGATCGCGCGCTGGACCGAGGCGTACTCCTTGGCGGACGAGAACGCGGCCAGCGCACGGGTCCGCTTGATCATGTCCGGGTTGCTGGTCGCCTGAGCCATGTCCTGCGAGAGGCTCAGCAGCGAGGTGATCAGACCGCTGTACGAGTCCACCGTGAGCGCGTCGGCGCCCTTGGACTTGTAGGCGTCTTCACGGATCGTCCTGATCTTCTGGACCTGGGTGGCGATCTGGCTGACGTTCGAGCGGATGGACTCCAGCGCCTCGTCGCCGTCGGAGTTGCCGATCTCGACCGTGGCCTGGAGGAAGGCCGTCTTCGCCCGGTCCGTCTTGGTGATCCGGTCCTGGACCTTGAAGTCCTTGTCGGTCTCACCGTTGGTCAGCGGACCGGCCGACTCGTCCCGCTCCGCCTGGAGCGCGGCGGCGAGGCTGGTCGCCTCTTTCGTCATCTTGGTCAGCAACTGCATGTGCTCCAGTTGCTGGATGTCGTTGAGCGAGTCGTTGATTCGCAGGCCACCCAGCGTGGTGGCGGCGACCACCGGCAGGGTGAGCAGAGCCACCAGGCGGGTGCTGATGCGCCAGTTGCGGAGCGCTATTCGCGAACCGGAGTCCGCCGGTCCGGCAAGCTTCTGCGCCGCCTTCGGCTTCTCGCCGCCCACGGCCGCCCCGGGACGAGCGGCGCGCTCGCCGCTCTGGCCGGACGGTGCCTGACCCGGGTTCTGGGTGTGCTGGGGCGAGGAGCCGCGGTCGGTTCCGCTACGGGGCTCCTGCTCCGCCGCAGCGCTGCTATCCCTCTGAGAACGTCCCTGCACTAGCGTCGCAACCTCTGGACCAGGCGTCCCGCCGCGAAACGGCGGGACGGTGTCGGCGTTGGGGGGCTTGGCGCTCCCCATGGTGGTCGTGAGTGACCGGCGCTGCTCCCCTTCCCCGCCACCACTCGGCGCTGCTCTGCGCCCCTGTGCGCCGGCTTGAAACCCGCGGCGGTGGGGGGAATTCCAGCACAGTGCAGGATCTCCAACAAGGCCCGCGTACCAGGCTGTGACCTGTATGACAGCGTGTGAGCGCCGTGTCACGTCCTGTGGAAAGTGTTCACGGAGGAAACGGACTTTTGTTGACGAGCCGCGTGCGGGCGGGGGGTGTCCCAGTCCTGCGGATCGGCGGCGGAATGGGACACTCGGTGCATGGATGACCGATTTCGGGGCTCTGGGGTGCCGCCCGAATTCGGCGGGAATGCCCCCCATCTGGTGAGCAAACTCACAGGGAGATCGTCGGTGGAACCCGCTGGGCAGCGGGAATTGGATGTTTAGCCTGACGCTTTACAGAGACGGCATGTCCGACAACAGCGCCCGCCGCGGCGCCCGAGCACCGAACAGGGTCTGAGACGACAGATGAAGACGACGATGATGTTCCGCCCGACCGCCAACCCCAGGCGTACCACGCTGGCTCACCTGGAGGACACCGAGGAGCTCCTCCCCACGGAGCGTCCCGAACACCCCGTCGACCTGCCGACCCGGACCGCCAACCCGCGCCGTACACAGCTCATGAACGCTCCGACGGCCCCGTAGGTTCCGCCCGCACCGTCCCGTACAGCCGTCCGCCGGGCGGCCGGCCCCCGTGGTTCTCCGGTCACGGGTGCTCCGGTCACGTCACGCGGCCCCGGGTCCGCGCGGGACATGAAGCGCGAGGTGGGCCCGTCCCGTCACGTTAGCCTGGAGTGTCAGTCTCCAGACCAGCAAGTGAGGGGCGACAGCATCCCGTGCGCATCGCCAGATTCTCCATCGACGGCAATGTCGCCTTCGGCGCGGTCGAGGGCGAAGGAAACGGCGACCCCGCCGGCCTCGTTCTCGACATCATCAAGGGCATCCCGTACGTCGACTTCGAGCTCTCCGGCACCAAGGTGCCGCTGAGCAAGGTCCGGCTGCTTCCGCCCGTACTCCCCAACAAGGTCGTGGCCTTCGGCCGCAACTACGCGGAGCACGCGGCGGAGCTGGGCAACGCGGTTCCGCAGGTGCCCTTCGCCTTCTTCAAGCCGACCACCTCGGTGATCGGCTCCGGCGACGCGATCGAGTACCCCGCCTTCTCCAACGAGATCCACCACGAGGCCGAGCTGGCCGTGGTGATCGGCCGGATGTGCCGCGAGGTGCCGCGCGAACGCGTCAAGGACGTCATCTTCGGCTACACCTGCGCCAATGACGTCAGCGCGCGCGACACCCAGAAGAGCGAGAAGCAGTGGGCCCGCGCCAAGGGCTTCGACACCTCCTGCCCGCTGGGCCCCTGGGTGGAGACGGAACTCGACCCCTCCGACGTCACCATCCAGTGCACGGTCAACGGGGAACAGCGCCAACTCGGCCGTACGAGCGAGATGATCAACTCCATCGAGGATCTGATCGTCAACATCACCGAGGCCATGACCCTGCTCCCCGGCGACGTCATCCTCACGGGCACCCCCGCCGGGGTCGGCCCCCTCAGCGTCGGCGACGAGGTCGCCGTCACCATCGAAGGCATCGGCACTCTCACCAACAAGGTGATCAAGCGTGGTTAACGGCCCCGTCCGTGTACGTTTCTGTCCCTCGCCGACCGGCAACCCCCATGTGGGCCTGGTCCGCACCGCCCTGTTCAACTGGGCTTTCGCCCGGCACAGCGGCGGCACCCTGGTCCTGCGCATCGAGGACACCGACGCGGCGCGCGACTCGGAGGAGTCGTACGAGCAGCTCCTCGACTCGCTGCGCTGGCTGGGCCTGGACTGGGACGAGGGCCCCGAGATCGGCGGCCCTCACGAGCCGTACCGCCAGTCCCTGCGGATGGACATCTACCGGGACGCCGCCGAGAAGCTGCTCGCCGCCGGCCACGCGTACCACTGCTACTGCACCACCGCCGAGCTGGACGCGCGCCGCGAGGCGGCCCGCGCGGCAGGCCGGCCCTCGGGGTACGACGGCCACTGCCGCGACCTGAGCGCCGAGCAGCAGGCGGCGTACGTGGCCGAGGGGCGGACCCCGATCGTCCGCTTCCGGATGCCCGACGAGCCGATCACCTTCACGGACCTCGTGCGCGGCGAGCTGACGTTCACCCCGGAGAACGTCCCCGACTACGGCATCGTCCGCGCCAACGGCAACCCGCTGTACACGCTCGTCAACCCCATCGACGACGCGCTGATGGAGATCACCCACGTCCTGCGCGGCGAGGACCTGCTGTCCTCCACCCCCCGCCAGATCGCGCTCTACAAGGCGCTGATCGAGCTGGGCATCGCCAAGGACGTCCCGCTGTTCGGGCATCTCCCCTATGTGATGGGGGAGGGCAACAAGAAGCTCTCCAAGCGGGACCCGCAGGCCTCGCTCAACCTCTACCGCGAGCGCGGCTTCCTGCCCGAGGGGCTGCTCAACTACCTCTCGCTGCTGGGCTGGTCGCTCTCCGCCGACCGCGACATCTTCTCCATGCAGGAGCTGGCGGCCGCGTTCGACATCAAGGACGTCAACGCCAACCCGGCCCGCTTCGACCTGAAGAAGGCCGAGGCGATCAACGCCGACCACATCAGGCAGTTGGACGTGAAGACGTTCACCGAGGCCTGCGGCCCCTGGCTGAAGGCGCCGTACGCCCCCTGGGCGCCGGAGTCCTTCGACGCGGCCGGCTTCGAGGCGCTGGCGCCGCTGGCCCAGACCCGGGTGACGGTCCTCTCCGACATCACCGCCAACGTCGACTTCCTCTTCCTCGACGAGCCGGCCGAGGACGAGGCGTCCTGGGCGAAGGCGATGAAGCCGGGCGCGGACGCGCTGCTGGCCACCGCCCGTACGAACATCGCCGGGGCCGAGTGGAACGCCGAGGCGCTCAAGGCCGCCGTGCTCGCCGCGGGCGAGGAGCACGGCCTGAAGCTGGGCAAGGCCCAGGCCCCGGTCCGGGTCGCCGTCACCGGCCGCACGGTCGGGCTGCCGCTCTTCGAGTCGCTGGAGATCCTGGGCCGCGAGCGGACGCTCGCGCGCCTCGACGCGGCACTGGCCAAGCTCACGTCGTAAGCACGCGGGGACCTTCCGCGTACGGGGCGGGACCGCCGGATTCCGGCGGTCCCGCCCTTCCGCGTCCGCGCCGCGCTACCGTCGCTTCCATGCCGATCCGCGCGGTCCTGTGGGACATCGACGACACGCTCTTCGACTTCGGAAGTGCCTCCGACGCCGGGATCCGCCGTCATCTGGAGGCGGAGCCGGCCACGCGGTACATCGCGCCGGACGAGGCCCTGCGCGTCTGGCGCGAGATCACCGACGCCCAGTGGCTGCGGTTCACCGCGGGGGAGACCGACTTCCAGGGGCAGCGCCGGGCCAGGGTGCGGGTCTTTCTGGGCGCCGAGCTGAGCGACGCGGAGGCCGACGCCTGGTTCGACCGCTACCACGTTCATTTCCGTGCGGCGTGGGCGCTCTTCCCCGACAGCGTGACGGCGCTGGACGCGCTGGCGGGGGAGTACCGGCAGGCCGCCCTGTCGAACTCCAGCACCCCCGTCCAGGAGGAGCGGCTGCGCGCCCTCGGCGTACGGGACCGCTTCGAGGCCCTTCTGTGCGCCGCCGAACTGGGCGTGGAGAAGCCCGACCCCGCCGCCTTCCACGCGGCCTGCGACGCCCTGGAGCTGGACCCGGGAGAGGTGGCGTACGTCGGCAACGAGCCGGACATCGACGCCGCCGGTGCCTCGGCGGCCGGTCTCACCGGGATCTGGCTGGACCGTGCGGGGATCGGCGGCCGTCCCGACCTGGTCCGGATCACCGATCTGGGCCAGTTGCCGGGCGCTCTCCGTGCTGTTACTCGTTTTGGAGGGCTGTCCACCTTCAGGTAATGTTCTTCCTGCGCCGCCTGAGAAGGCCGAAAGGCCAGGCCGGGAGGCGCAAGCCAAACAAACCCCCATCAGGGGGTTCTGTTTTGGTGGGCTATGGTGTAATTGGCAGCACGACGGTTTCTGGTTCCGTTAGTCTAGGTTCGAGTCCTGGTAGCCCAGCGCAGATGCATCTGTAGTAGCTGTTGTCTGCAACGCCCCCGTTGTGTAGCGGCCTAGCACGCTGCCCTCTCACGGCAGTAGCGCCGGTTCGAATCCGGTCGGGGGTACAGATCCTTCTCTCCGACGTCTTCGGGTCGCACCCGGACACGTTGATGCAGGATCGCTAGGGCCCCCGTTGTGTAGCGGCCTAGCACGCTGCCCTCTCACGGCAGTAGCGCCGGTTCGAATCCGGTCGGGGGTACGCTTCAACCACCATGGGCTATGGTGTAATTGGCAACACGACGGTTTCTGGTTCCGTTGTTCTAGGTTCGAGTCCTGGTAGCCCAGCGCAGTAAGTTCTGCGACGCCCCCGTTGTGTAGCGGCCTAGCACGCTGCCCTCTCACGGCAGTAGCGCCGGTTCGAATCCGGTCGGGGGTACGCTCCGAAGAGGCCCTCCCCCAGCGGGGAGGGCCTCTTTCATGTCCCCTCGGTGAAGCGGTGGTTGGACTCCTCCGCCTGCGCCATGCGCCGCAGGCTCAGCAGGACCGGCTCGTAGAGCACCGTCATGGCCACCGCGGCCTCGATCCGGCCCTCCGGGGTGTCGTTGTCCTCGACCAGATCCAGGTCGGTGACCGCCAGTTGGGCGGCGAGGCGCCCGTACGGCAGCAAGTGACCCACCTCGCACGGGTAGCCGAGCCGGTTCATCGTGTCGATCGCGGCGACCAGCATCCCGTACGCGGGTGACTCCGCGCCCAGGTCGCCGCTGAAGCGCCACTCCAGGGTCTCCAGCAGCGCGTCGGCCGTCGCCCGCGCCACCTGGGTCCCCTCGTCGTCCCAGGCGGGCTCGGGGCCGTGCGGGAGGGCCCAGGACGCCGCCCCCAGCCGCGTGTGCTGGTCGACGGAGTCGTCGTCCAGCGCGGCGAGCACCTCGCGCGCCTTGGCGACCGGCATCCTGCCCACCTGGATCATCGCCCGCACCAGCCGCAGCCGGCGCAGGTGCCCCTCGTCGTAATCGGCCCGGGTGGCGCTGACCCTGCGGCCGGCGGGCAGCAGGCCCTCCCGCAGGTAGTACTTGATCGTCGCCGTGGCCACCCCGCTGCGCCCGCTCAGTTCGGCCAGCCTCATCGCCTTGTGCTCCTCATTGGATAGTGCCACTATCCAAGAGCGGACAGTGCGGCCGTCCCATCATCGTCGCCAGGGGGATCATCGTGAGCGGTAAGCCGATCGACGCGCGTATGACAGCGGCCGCGAAGGGGGAGGTGGTCGTCTTCCTCGTCGGGATGCGGGTCAACAACATGCTGACGCCGTGGAGTTGGCTGCCGACGTTCGCCGCCATGGTGCGCATGCTCAAGGAGCTGGGCCGCGACGCGGAAAGCGGGCTGCTCGGCCACCAGTTGCTCACCGGGAGTCCGCGGATCTACTACGTCGTCCAGTACTGGGAGTCGAAGGAGAAGCTCCTCGCCTACGCCGCCGACCAGGACAAGGCCCACCGCCCTGCCTGGGCGGCGTTCAACCGCCGCGCCAGGGGCGCCAGGGGTCGGGTCGGCATATGGCACGAGACCTATCTGGTGCCCGAGGGGCGCTACGAGAGCCTCTACCAGGGGATGCCGCCCTTCGGTCTCGGCGCGGCGCACGGCACCGAGCCGGTCGGGCGCCGCGGCGACCGCGCCGCGGACCGGCTCAAGGTCTGAGAACTCGGCGGCGGGGAGCCGGCGGCCCGCGACCGGGGGCCCGTGGCCGGGGGAGCGGCCCTTCAGCTCGTCCGGCGCAGGGCCTCGCTCAGCCGGCCCGCCGCGTCGATGACCGCCTGGGCGTGCATCCGCCCCGGGTGCCTGGTGAGCCGCTCGATCGGTCCGGAGACCGAGACGGCGGCCACCACACGGTTCGAAGGCCCTCGCACCGGCGCCGACACCGAGGCGACCCCCGGCTCGCGCTCACCGATCGACTGGGCCCAGCCCCTGCGCCGTACGCCGGAGAGCGCCGTCGCCGTGAAACGCGCCCCCTGGAGACCGCGGTGGAGCCGCTCGGGCTCCTCCCAGGCCATCAGGATCTGTGCCGAAGAGCCCGCCTTCATGGTGAGCGTGGAGCCGACCGGCACCGTGTCCCGCAGGCCCGAGAGCCGCTCGGCCGCCGCCACGCAGATCCGCATGTCGCCCTGCCTGCGGTAGAGCTGCGCGCTCTCGCCCGTCACGTCCCGCAGATGCGTCAGTACGGGCCCCGCCGTCGCCAGCAGCCGGTCCTCGCCGGCCGCCGCCGCCAGCTCTGCGAGCCGCGGGCCGAGGATGAACCGGCCCTGCATGTCCCTCGCCACCATCCGGTGGTGTTCGAGTGCCACGGCCAGCCGGTGGGCCGTGGGCCGTGCGAGCCCGGTCGCCGCGACCAGCCCGGCGAGGGTGGCCGGACCGGACTCCAGGGCGCTCAGTACGAGAGCAGCCTTGTCGAGAACGCCGACGCCGCTAGAGTTGTCCATGAAACGATACTCGCGTCTCACTCTGTGAAACGCAAGTTCAATTTCCCGTAGGACTTGTCACCCTGTACGGGCGGGCCCGTGAGGTATGGACGTGGGTCCACACATCTCTAGGAGCGCCGGCTGCGAAACGCCGGCCGGAGGGAAAGCGATGGGTAGGACACTCGCGGAGAAGGTCTGGGACGACCATGTCGTCCGGCGCGCAGAGGGCGAGCCCGACCTCCTCTTCATCGATCTGCATCTCCTGCACGAGGTGACCAGCCCCCAGGCCTTCGACGGTCTGCGGCTGAGCGGCCGGAAGGTGCGGCGGCTCGACCTCACCATCGCGACCGAGGACCACAACACCCCGACCCTCGACATCGACAAGCCCATCGCGGACCCGGTGTCCCGCATCCAGCTCGAGACGCTCCGCAAGAACTGCGCCGACTTCGGCGTACGGCTGCACCCGCTCGGCGACGTCGAGCAGGGTGTCGTCCACGTCGTGGGGCCGCAGCTCGGACTGACGCAGCCCGGCACGACCGTGGTCTGCGGCGACAGCCACACCTCGACCCACGGCGCCTTCGGCGCGCTGGCGTTCGGCATCGGCACCAGCCAGGTCGAGCACGTGCTCGCCACCCAGACGCTGCCGCTGGCCCGCCCGAGGACCATGGCCATCACCGTCGAGGGCGAGCTGCCCGAGGACGTCACGGCCAAGGACCTGATCCTCGCCATCATCGCCAAGATCGGTACCGGCGGCGGCCAGGGCTACATCCTCGAATACCGCGGCTCCGCCATCGAGAAGCTCTCGATGGAAGCGCGCATGACCATCTGCAACATGTCGATCGAGGCCGGCGCCAGGGCGGGCATGATCGCCCCGGACGAGACGACTTTCGCGTACCTCCAGGGCCGCGACCACGCCCCGCGGGGCGAGGAGTGGGACGCAGCCGTCGAGTACTGGAAGACGCTGCGCACCGACGACGACGCCGTGTTCGACGCCGAGGTCCTCATCGACGGCACCTCACTGGCCCCGTTCGTCACCTGGGGCACCAACCCGGGACAGGGCGCGCCGCTCTCGGCGAGCGTCCCCGACCCTGCTTCGTACGAGGACCCTTCGGAGCGGCACTCCGCCGAAAAGGCCCTGGAATACATGGGGTTGACCGCCGGACAGGCGCTGCGCGACATCAAGGTCGACACCGTCTTCGTAGGTTCCTGCACCAACGGCCGTATCGAGGACCTGCGCTCGGCGGCCTCGATCCTGGACAGCCGCAAAGTCGCCGACGGCGTACGGATGCTGGTGGTCCCCGGTTCCGTACGGGTCGCCCTCCAGGCCGTCGCCGAGGGCCTGGACAAGGTCTTCACCGCCGCGGGAGCCGAATGGCGGCACGCGGGTTGCTCGATGTGCCTCGGTATGAATCCCGACCAACTCGCGCCCGGCGAGCGCTCGGCGTCCACCTCCAACCGCAACTTCGAAGGCAGGCAGGGCAAGGGCGGCCGCACCCACCTGGTCTCTCCCCAGGTCGCCGCCGCCACCGCCGTGCTGGGCCATCTGGCCTCGCCCGCCGACCTGTCCGAAGCCGACGCCCGCACGCCCGCTGGAGCGCGATAACCATGGAAGCCTTCACCACCCACACCGGCCGGGTCGTACCGCTGCGCAGGAGCAACGTCGACACCGATCAGATCATCCCGGCCCACTGGCTCAAGAAGGTCACCCGCGACGGGTTCGAGGACGGACTCTTCGAGGCGTGGCGCAAGGACCCGCAGTTCGCCCTCAACCGCCCGGAACACGCCGGAGCCACCGTGCTGGTGGCCGGGCCCGACTTCGGCACCGGCTCCTCGCGGGAACACGCCGTGTGGGCGCTGCAGAACTACGGCTTCAAGGCCGTCATCTCGTCCCGGTTCGCCGACATCTTCCGGGGCAACTCGCTGAAGAACGGCCTGCTGACCGTGGTTCTGGAGCAGCCGGTCGTGGACGCGATCTGGGAGATCGCCGAGAACGACCCCGAGGCCGAGGTCACCGTGGACCTGGAGCGGCGCCAGGTCAGGGCGGCACGCCCGGACGGCACTGAACTGTCGGCTGATTTCGAGCTTGACGAGAACGCCCGCTGGCGCTTGCTGAACGGCCTCGACGACATCGCTCTCACTCTCCAGAACGAAGCCGACATCACCGCTTACGAAGGCTCCAGGCCCTCCTTCAAACCGCGCACCATTACGGCCTGATCAGCGGTTTTCCCCTCCTGCACCCCCTGCCTCCGGGTAGGGGGTGCAGTTGCTTGTTGAGCCCCTGTCGGGCGACAACTCGCCCCAGATGGCACAATCGGTGCATGGAACGCGACAGCCAACTCAAGCTCTACGGGTTAGTCGCCGAACAACTGAAAGAAGCGCACGCCAAGGTGCGCGGTCTGCAAGTCACGGAGGGCGTACGCATGGCGCTCTCCCGGAAGCTGCTGGTCATCACGGCTGCGGCGAAGCACGATCTCCCGGATGCAGCAAGGCGTCTGGACCGGTTGATGAAGGACCTCGACGAGGGTCGTTTTCCGGAAGATCACTGACCTCCGCGGAACTCCGCACGGTCGACTTCGTTGCGGCACTAGGGTGATTAGCCCGTTTCGTGTTTGATTTGCGGTATATATCTGCCTAACGTGCGAAAAAGCTTGAACACTTTCGTTCTGGCAATGTCTCCGAAGGGGAAGACGTGAACAAGGCGCAGCTCGTAGAAATGATTGCGGACAAGGTCGGCGGCCGTCAGCAGGCCGCGGACGCGGTTGACGCGGTGCTCGACGCGATCGTCCGCGCGGTCGTCGCGGGTGACCGGGTCTCGGTCACCGGCTTCGGTTCGTTCGAGAAGGTCGACCGTCCGGCCCGTTACGCCCGTAACCCGCAGACGGGTGAGCGCGTCCGGGTCAAGAAGACCTCGGTGCCGCGTTTCCGCGCGGGCCAGGGCTTCAAGGACCTTGTCAGCGGCTCGAAGAAGCTCCCCAAGAACGACGTGGCCGTGAAGAAGGCCCCCAAGGGCAGCCTCTCCGGCGGAGCTTCCACCCGTACGACCACGAAGGCCGCGGCCAAGAAGGCCACCGCCAAGAAGGCCACGGCGGCGAAGAAGGCCACCGGCACGCGCGCCACCGCGAAGAAGACGGCGGCGCGGGGCTCGGCGGCCAAGAAGTCGACGGCGAAGAAGACCAGCGCCGCCTCGACGACCGCCAAGAAGGCCACCGCCACGGCCAAGAAGGCGAGCGCCAAGAAGACCGCGCCGGCCACGAAGGCGGCGGCCAAGAAGGCCCCGGCCCGCAAGGCCACCGCCCGTACGACCACGGCGAAGAAGGCCGTCGCCAGGAAGAAGTAGTAGGCGTCCGCCAGCCACTCACGCACCGGGCCGGGCTCCCCTCGGGGGAGCCCGGCCCGCGGCGTCGTACGGCGCGCTCAGAAGGTCTGGAGCGTCACCAGGGTGATCCGGCGCGAAGTCCCGTCGCCCTCGGTCTCGATGCGTACCCGCTGCCCCGGCCGCAGCAGCCGCAGACCGCCGGCGTCGAAAGCCGCCGCGTCGAACTCCACCGGGGTGCCGTCGTCGAGCAGCACACTGCCGCTGCGGGAGTCGGACTCGTATGTGTACGCGGTCGCCTGCATGACCGCAGCGTACCGCCGGGCCGTGTAGGGCCCGAGGCCGAGCGCGGCCGCCACCAGCAGGTCCTGGCCCGTGTCGACGTCCCTGCGGACGGAATCCACCCCGGCCAGCACTATTTCCACCGCGCCCGATGACAGATGCCGCTCCCGCGAAGGGCCGCCGAAAGCCGGATTCAATTCGACGCCGGCCCGCGCGGCCAGCAATGTCGTACCGATTCCGGCGGCATCGGCGAGAAAAGCACGGGGAAACGCGGCGGCGGCCCCGAGCACCCGTGCCAGCTCAGCGGGGCGCAGGGCCGGGAGATCGGCGTTCAGCGCGGCGACCGGCGAATCCGCCCGTGCCTCCCTGACGGCGCGCGCTCCGTGGGCCAGCGCCGCGTTGAGGCCGGAGGCCGGTGTGTCGGGCACGACGCGCGCGCCCAGTGCGGTCAGGGCCGCCGCCGCCTTCGGATCGTCCGTGACAACAGCCACATCCCGCACGGCCCGGCAGGCCAGCGCCGCGGCCACGGTGTCCTGCGCGAACGCCAGAGCGAGCCGGGGACGCAGCGCGTTCCCGGCGGCCCCGGTGAGCCTGCTCTTGGCCAGGCTCAGGGGTTTGAGCGGTACGACCAGGGACCACTGCCCGGTCGGGTCGGTGTTCGTGGCTTGCTCTCCATCCATGTGTAGCGGCCCTCTATTGTGGCCCGGCGACGCCGCCGCCCGCCCGGGCGCTCACCGGGCCCGGGCGTACGGTGTCCTCGACAGACCAGGGGCCTGGGGCGACACTTGACCCCCAGCGGCCAGGCAGCGTGCCCGGCTCCGAGAGAAAGGTGTCCGAGTGTCCCGCCGTAGAGTCGGCTTCTGGTATCACTTGGCGGCGGCCATCGCGAAACCGCCGTTGATCGTTCTTTTCAAGCGGGACTGGCGGGGCGGGGAGAACATTCCGGCCGACGGTGGATTCATCACCGCGGTCAACCACAATTCGTATCTCGATCCGCTGTTCTACGGGCACTTCCAGTACAACACCGGCCGCGTCCCGAGATTCCTCGCCAAGGACGGTCTTTTCACCAAGGGATTCGTCGGAGCGGTGATGCGCGGTACGGGGCAGATCCCGGTCTACCGCGACGGCCCCGACGCGCTGGGCGCCTTCAGGTCCGCCATCGACGCCGTGCAGCGGGGCGAGTGCGTGGCCTTCTACCCCGAGGGCACCCTCACCCGCGACCCCGCCCAGTGGCCGATGACAGCGAAGACCGGTGCCGCCAGGGTCGCCCTGGAGACCAAGTGCCCGGTCATCCCCGTCGCCCAGTGGGGCGCCAACCTCGTGCTCCCGCCGTACTCGAAGAAGGCCGACTTCTTCCCGCGCAAGACCCACCGCGTGCTGGTGGGCCCCGCCGTCGACCTGTCCGCCTACTACGGCAGGACGGCGACCCCCGAGGTGCTGCGCGAGGTCACCGAAGTGATCATGGCCGCCATCA
Organism: Streptomyces sp. 150FB; assembly: GCF_000818195.1. Lineage (GTDB taxonomy): Bacteria > Actinomycetota > Actinomycetes > Streptomycetales > Streptomycetaceae > Streptomyces. Next base: position 7,004,163 of record NZ_JTHL01000001.1, read on the forward strand.
CCGAACTGCTGGCGGAGCTACGCGCGGAGCCCGCGCCCGCCGTGCCCTACGACCACCGCAGGATCAGGGCCGAGGAGCGGCGCAAGGCCGCCGAAGAGGGGTCGATGTGACGCGGGTCGCCGTATTCGGAGCGGGTTCCTGGGGCACGGCGTTCGCCATGATCCTCGCCGACGCCGGCTGTGACGTGACGCTCTGGGCCCGCCGCCCCGACGTCGTGGAAACGATCAACGCCACGCGCACCAACCCCGACTACCTTCCCGGGCTCGAACTCCCCGAGGGCGTACGGGCCAGCACGGACCCGGAGGAGGCGGCGCGCGGCGCCGAGTTCACCGTACTGACCGTTCCCTCCCAGACCCTGCGCGCCAACCTCGCCGAGTGGGCGCCGCTGCTGCCCGCCGACACCGTGCTCGTCTCCCTGATGAAGGGCGTCGAACTCGGCACGGCCAAGCGCATGAGCGAGGTCATCGAGGAGGTCGCCAAGGCTCCCGCCGAGCGGGTCGCCGTCGTCACCGGGCCCAACCTCGCCGGTGAGATCGCCGACCGGATGCCGGCCGCAGCCGTGGTCGCCTGCCGGGACGAGACGGTCGCGCGGCGGCTCCAGACCGCCTGCCACACCCCGTACTACCGCCCGTACACCAACACCGACGTCGTCGGCTGCGAACTGGGCGGAGCCGTCAAGAACGTGATCGGTCTCGCCGTCGGGATCGCCGACGGCATGGGCCTCGGCGACAACACCAAGGCCTCCCTGATGACGCGGGGGCTCGCCGAGACCACCCGGCTGGGCCTCGCCATGGGCGCGGATCCGCACACCTTCTCCGGGCTCGCCGGAATGGGCGATCTGATCGCCACCTGCTCGTCGCCGCTCTCCCGCAACCACACCTTCGGCACCAACCTCGGACGCGGAATGACGCTCAAGGAGACCATGGCGGTCACCAGTCGGACCGCCGAGGGCGTCAAGTCCTGCGAGTCCGTGCTCGATCTGGCCCGGCGCCACGGAGTCGACATGCCGATCACCGAGACGGTCGTCGACATCGTCCACGCGGGCAAGTCACCGCTGGACGCGCTCAAGGAACTGATGGGACGGAGCGCGAAGGCGGAACGCCGCTGAGTCGGCCGCTGACGCACACACCACCACCGGGTACGCTCATCGCGATATGAGCAGCGAGAACGTGACCCAGAGCCCTGAGCAGCAGCTCCGCAAGCCACGCGTGGCGGTCGTCTTCGGCGGACGGAGCTCCGAGCACGCCGTTTCGGTGGTCACCGCCGGTGCCGTACTGCGGGCCATCGACCGTACGAAGTACGAGGTCCTGCCCATCGGCATCACCACCGACGGCCGGTGGGCCCTCACCGCCGACGACCCGGAGCGGATGGCCATCGCCGACCGGGCCCTGCCGACCGTCGAGCAGATCGCCGAGTCCACGGACGGCGCCGTCGTGCTGTCCCTGGACCCCGGCAACCGCGAGGTCGTCTACAGCGAGCCCGGTTCCGTGCCCAAGGCGCTCGGCGAGGTCGATGTCGTCTTCCCGATGCTGCACGGCCCGTACGGCGAGGACGGCACCCTCCAGGGCCTGCTGGAACTCTCCGGCATCCCGTACGTCGGCGCGGGCGTCCTCGCCTCGGCCGTCGGGCAGGACAAGGAGTACATGAAGCGGGTGTTCACCTCCTTCGGGCTGCCCGTCGGCCCGTACGTGGTGATCCGCCCCCGCGAGTGGGAGCAGGGCCCCGAGGGGGCCAAGGGCGCGGCGGCCCGCAAGAAGATCGTGGACTTCGCGGGCGAGCACGGCTGGCCGCTCTTCGTGAAGCCCGCACGCGCCGGCTCCTCCATCGGCATCACCAAGGTCGAGGACCTCGCGGGACTCGACGAGGCGATCGCCGAGGCACAGCGCCACGACCCCAAGATCCTGGTGGAGGCGCTGCTGCGCGGCCGGGAGATCGAGTGCGGCGTGCTGGAGTTCGAGGACGGGCCGCGCGCGAGCGTACCCGCCGAGATCCCGCCGGTCACCGCGCACGACTTCTACGACTTCGAGGCCAAGTACATCGACGCGGCCGCGGGCATGGTGCCCGCGCCCCTCACCGAGGAGCAGACCGCCGAGGTGCGACGGCTCGCCGTCGCCGCCTTCGACGCTGCGTCCTGCGAGGGACTGGTCCGCGCCGACTTCTTCCTCACCGAGGACGGCAAATTCGTGATCAACGAGATCAACACGATGCCGGGCTTCACCCCGATCTCCATGTACCCGCGCATGTGGCAGGAGAGCGGCGTCGGCTACGCGGAACTCGTGGACCGGCTGATCCAGGCGGCGCTGCGCCGCTCGACCGGGCTGCGCTGAGCCGCTGAGCCCTGCCGCACTCCGAGGACCGGGTGCGGCTTTCCGGCGAGGGCCTTCAGAGGCTGGACGGGACCGTCTTCTTGACGGGCGCGGCGAGATCCGCGAGCGGAGTGGTGTCGTGGGAGAACTTCGTGCTCATGGTCACCTGCACGTAGGTCTTGCGGTACGTGGTGGTGAAGCGGGGCCCCGAGTCCCGTTGCTCCACCATCCAGTTGACTCCGTCCGCCTCCACGGCCAGAGCGTTCGGATCGCTCATGTTCGCCGGCCGGGGGACACCGCAGCGCAGTACGATCGCGGCGTCCCCCCAGTCGGCGGTCAGTTCGGAATCGGGATCGGTGTCCCGCCGGTCCAGGCCCGAGAGGGTCTTCGGCAGTTGTCTGTGCAGAGCCTGGCAGAGCTTCGCCTCCTGCGGCGGCGGACTGGGCACCGGCACCGCCGCCGTGTCCGTGGACGAACACCCGGCGACTGCGAGAAGCAGGACGACACCGGGCAGGTGCACGAGCGGGGAGCCGGATAGCCTGCGGCGCAGGAGAGGTCGGCGGGTACGTATCACCGGCCCAGCGTAGACGGGGGTTAGAGGTGGACCACCGGGCAGGTCAGCGTACGCGTGATGCCTTCCACCTGCTGGATCTTGGCGACCACCATGCGGCCGAGTTCGTCGACGGTGTCGGCCTGGGCGCGCACGATCACGTCGTAGGGTCCGGTGACATCTTCGGCCTGTATCACTCCCGGAAGTTTTGCGATGGTCTCGGCGACGGTCGTCGCCTTGCCCACCTCGGTCTGAATGAGGATGTACGCCTGTACCACGGAACCTCCAGGGCGGCCACGAGGATCATGTGGGGGGAAAGGGACGCCACGGTATCGCGTCGCCGCGCGCCACGGGGAGACCTGGGTACCGGGTGGCGCCCCAGGCGCGGCGCCGAGGCGCGCTCCGGCGTACGGAAAGCTTCAAGTTGACGTATCTCTTGACGGGTACCGACAGCAGCGACGGCTCGCGACCACAGGGGCGCGGCCGGTGAAGAGAGGGGAGACTCGGTGAAGGGAACCGTGGGCGAGTTGGGGGAGTTCGGGCTCATCAGGGAGCTGACTTCCCGGCTCACCACCACTCCGGCGGTCCGGCTCGGGCCGGGCGACGACGCCGCGGTGGTGGCCGCACCGGACCGCAGGGTGGTGGCGAGCACGGACCTGCTGCTCGAAGGGCGGCACTTCCGCCGCGACTGGTCGACGGCGTACGACGTGGGCCGCAAGGCGGCGGCGCAGAACCTCGCCGACATCGCGGCCATGGGAGCGGTCCCCACGGCGGTGCTCCTCGGTCTTGTCGTCCCGGCCGAACTCCCGGTCACCTGGCCCACCGAGCTGATGGACGGCATCCGCGACGAGTGCCAGGTCGCCGGCGCGGCCGTGGTCGGCGGTGACATCGTGCGCGGCGACACCATCACCATCGCCATCACCGCGCTCGGCGATCTGCGCGACCACGACCCGGTGCTCAGGTCGGGCGCGCGGCCCGGCGATGTCGTCGCCTACACCGGCTGGTTGGGCTGGTCGGCGGCCGGACACGCGGTGCTCTCGCGCGGCTTCCGCTCACCGCGCGCCTTTGTCGAGGCGCACCGCAGGCCGGAACCGCCGTACCACGCGGGCCCCGCCGCCGCCGGGCTCGGCGCCACGGCGATGACCGATGTCAGCGACGGACTGGTCGCCGACCTCGGGCACATCGCCGAGGCCAGCAAGGTCCGTATCGACCTGCGCTCGGGGCTCATCGACATCCCCTCGCAGATGAACGACATCGGGCAGGCCGTCGGCGTCGACCCGCTCCAGTGGGTGCTGACCGGGGGAGAGGACCACGCGATCGTGGCGACCTTCCCCACCGATGTGAAGCTGCCGGCCCGCTGGAAGGTGATCGGCGAGGTACTGAACCCCTCGGCGCTGCCGCAGGTGACCGTCGACGGGGCGCCCTGGACGAGCAAGGGCGGCTGGGACCACTTCGGGGACATCGAGGACGCGAAGTAGATTCGGCGGTATGCCTCAGCAGCCCCAGCGTTCACGTACGGTGCCACCTCCCCCACGAGTACCTCCCCGTGTGCTCACCGTCGCCGGTTCCGACTCCGGCGGCGGTGCGGGAATCCAGGCCGACCTGAAGACCATGCTGGCGTTCGGCGTCCACGGCATGAGCGTGCTCACCGCCGTCACCGCCCAGAACTCGCTGGGCGTGCAAGGGGTCTGGGATCTGCCGGTCGAGGCGGTACGCGCGCAGTACCGCAGCGTCGTCGACGACATCGGCGTCCAGGCGGTGAAGACCGGCATGCTCTCCTCCGCCGAACTCGTCGCCGCCGTCGCCGAACTGCTCGCCGAAACCGGGGCACCCGCGGTCGTGGATCCCGTCGGCGTCTCCAAACACGGCGATCCGCTGCTGGCGGCCTCGGCGCTGGACAACGTACGGACGAGGCTCCTGCCGGCAGCGACCGTGGCCACCCCCAACCTGGACGAGGTGGCGCAGCTCACGGGCGTACGGGTCGAGGGCGAGGCGGACATGCGGCGGGCCGCCGACGCCGTACTGGAACTCGGACCGCGCTGGGTCGTCGTCAAGGGCGGGCATCTGCCGGGCGGGAGCGACGCCGTCGACCTGCTGAGCGACGGTGACGAGGAACACTGGCTGCGGGCCCCCCGGCACGAGAACCGGCACACGCACGGCACGGGCTGCACGCTCGCCTCGGCGATCGCGGCCGGGCTCGGCGCCGGACAGGATGTGGTGACGGCCGTCCACGCGGCGAAGACCTATGTGACGGGCGCGGTGGCGAACGGCTTCCCGCTGGGCGGCGGGATCGGACCGGTGGACCACGCGTGGCGGCTGCGCTGACGCCTGGCGCCTGACGGCTTGCGCCCGGTGGCCCGGCGGCCGGGTACGGCAAAAAGCCGGTCCACCGAGGTGGACCGGCTTTTCAAGGCAACCGCAGGGGCTGCGCTACGACGCAGGCGTCAGCGCGAGACCTTGCCGGCCTTGATGCACGAGGTGCAGACATTGAGCCGCTTCGGCGTCCGACCGACCACTGCACGCACACGCTGGATGTTCGGGTTCCAGCGACGGGACGTACGGCGGTGCGAGTGCGAAATACTGTTGCCGAAGCCCGGCCCCTTGCCGCAGACGTCGCAGTTGGCAGCCACGGGTCACTCCAAAGACTTCAGATGCGCTTACAGGAATCCCGGCGAGCTGCAACACGTGAATGAAGTGGCGTTGCCGGGGGGAATGGCCCGACTCTCGTCGGGCAACCGGAGCAGCATACAACGGCCGCCCAGATAGAACGAAACTAGCACGACCCCACACCACCGCCGTCCCGGTCCTCCTTCGGAAGGCCCTCCTTCGGAAGGCCCTCCTTCGGAAGGCGCCGTCCCGGCGGGGACTACCCTGCGTGGGACCGCTCGGACCGCTCGGACCGCAGGCCACAGGCCGCTCAAGGAGGACCACCCGGTGCCGCAGACCCTCGACGCCACAGCGGTGCGGAGCTGGTGCTCACTGGCGCTGGAGGCCCTCGGCCGGGAGCGCGAGGAGATCGACGCGAGCAACGTCTATCCGATCGCCGACGGTGACACCGGGACGAATCTCTATCTGACCGTGGAGTCCGCGGTGCAGGCCGTCGAGGCGGTCTTCGCCGCCCATGGGACGGAGTCCGCCGAGCCCGGCGCCGCCGACGCCGTACGCGCCATGGCGCACGGCGCGCTGATCGGGGCCCGGGGGAACTCCGGCACGATCCTCTCGCAGCTCCTGCGCGGAATGGCCGAGGTACTGGCGGACGGTACGACGCCCGGCGAAGCCCCGGCTGCCGGGCCGGCGTCCGCGCTGGTGTCCGCGCTCGCCCGCGCGGCCGAGCTGGCCCGGGGGGCTGTGGCCCACCCCGTCGAGGGCACGATCCTCACCGTCGCCTCCGCCGCTG
>NZ_JTHL01000001.1:7010440-7013972 GCF_000818195.1 Streptomyces sp. 150FB
ACGCGGGCGGACGCGGACTGCTGGCGGTCCTCGGCGCGCTGGTGGAGGCCCTCACCGGCCACGCCCCCGCCGTTTTCCCTCCCGCTCAGCGCCCCTACGGGACGCCGGCGGCGGAGCCGTGCGCCGCCGAGGACGGGCCCGCCTTCGAGGTGATCTACCTGCTGGAGGCGGACGAACACGCCGTCGCGCGGCTGCGGGACCGGCTCGACGGCCTCGGCGACTCCCTGGTCGTCGTCGGCGGCGACGGCCTGTGGAACGTCCACGTCCATGTCGACGACGCGGGCGCCGCGGTCGAGGCCGGTGTCGAGGCGGGACGCCCGTACCGCATCCGTATCACCCACTTCGCCGACGCCGGAGGACCGGCCGGGGAACAGGCCCAGCGCGCCGTCGTCGCCGTCGTCCCCGGCGAGGGCCTCGCCGAACTCTGCGCCGAGGCCGGGGCGACGACCGTGCTCGCCCGCCCCGGCGAGCCGCCGGCGAGCGGCGAACTGGTCGAGGCGATCCGGCGCGCGCACGCCCGCGAGGTGGTGCTGCTCCCCAACGACGCCGACCTGCGCCACACCGCCGCCGCGGCCGCAGAACAGGCCCGCGCGGAAGGCGTACGGGTCGCCCTCATCCCCACCAGGGCCGCCGTCCAGGGCATCGCAGCGCTCGCCGTCCACCAGCCGGACCGCCGCTTCGACGAGGACGTGGTCGCGATGACCTCGGCCGCCGGAGCCACCCGCTACGCCGAACTCGCCGTCGCCGAACGGCAGTCCTGGACCATGGCGGGCATCTGCCAGCGGGGGGACGTACTGGGCCTGATCGAAGGGGACGTCGCCGTCATCGGCGCCGACCTCGCGGAGACCGCCGAGGCCGTCCTCTCCCGCATGCTCCTCGCCGGCGGCGAACTGGTGACCCTGGTCATCGGCGAGGACCTGCCAGGCACCCTCGCCGACCGCCTGGAGCTGTTCGTACGCGAGGGCCATCTCGCCGTCGACACCGTGGTCCACCAGGGTGGCCGGCAGTCCGTACCGCTGCTCATCGGCGTGGAGTAGCAGCCTGTCAGTGCGGTGGTGTGCAATGGATGGCGTGTCCGCGCTGGATGAACCTCTGAAGAAGACGCTCGGCCCCGCCACCGCGAAGGTGATGGCCGAACACCTCGACCTGCACACCGTCGGCGACCTCCTGCACCACTACCCCCGGCGGTACGAGGAGCGCGGCCAGCTCACCAAGCTCGCCGACCTCCCGCTGGACGAGGACGTGACCGTCGTCGCCCAGGTGGCCGACTCCCGCGTGCACACCTTCAACGGCGGCAAGGGCAAGCGGCTGGAGGTCACGCTCACCGACGGCAGCGGCCGGCTCCAGCTCGTCTTCTTCGGACGCGGAGTCCACAAACCCCACCAGGACCTGCCCCCCGGCAGCCGGGGCATGTTCGCCGGCAAGGTCTCCGTCTTCAACCGCAAACTCCAGCTCGCACACCCCACGTACGTGGCGCTCGGCACGGACAGCGGCGAGGACACCGTGGACGCCTTCGCCGGCAAGCTGATCCCGATCTATCCGGCCTGCAAGGGCCTGGAGTCGTGGAAGATCACCAAAGCGGTGGACGCGGTGCTGCCCATGGCCGCGCAAGCCCTCGACCCGCTGCCGCCACGGCTCAGCGAAGGCCGCGGCTTCTCCTCGCTCCCCGAGGCGCTCCTCAAGGTCCACCGGCCCGAGACCAGGGCGGACATCGAGGCCGCCCGCGAGCGCCTGAAGTGGGACGAGGCCTTCGTCCTCCAGGTCGCGCTGGCCCGCCGCCGCCACGCGGACGGGCAGCTCCCCGCCGTCGCCAGGAAACCCGTCGCGGACGGCCTGCTCGACGCGTTCGACGCCAAGCTTCCCTTCACCCTCACCGGCGGACAGCAGAAGGTCACCGCCGAGATCTTCGGCGACCTCGCCACCGAACACCCCATGCACCGGCTTCTCCAGGGTGAGGTGGGCTCCGGCAAGACCCTGGTCGCGCTGCGGGCCATGCTGACCGTCGTCGACGCCGGGGGACAGGCCGCGATGCTCGCGCCCACCGAGGTCCTCGCCCAGCAGCACCACAGGTCGATCACCGAGATGATGGGCGAGCTGGCCCAGGGCGGGATGCTGGGCGGCTCGGACATCGGCACCAAGGTGGTGCTGCTCACCGGCTCCATGGGCGTGCCCGCGCGCCGCCAGGCGCTGCTTGACCTGGTGACGGGCGAGGCCGGGATCGTGATCGGCACGCACGCCCTGATCGAGGACAAGGTGCGCTTCCACGACCTCGGCCTGGTCGTGGTGGACGAGCAGCACCGCTTCGGGGTCGAACAGCGCGACGCCCTGCGCTCCAAGGGCAAGCAGCCGCCGCACCTGCTGGTCATGACCGCGACGCCCATTCCCCGTACGGTCGCCATGACCGTCTTCGGAGACCTGGAAACCTCCGTACTCGACGAACTGCCCGCCGGCCGCTCCCCGATCGCCAGCCATGTCGTCCCCGCCCTGGAGAAGCCCCGCTTCTTCGAGCGGGCGTGGGAGCGGGTGCGCGAGGAGGTTGAGGGCGGACACCAGGCGTACGTGGTGTGCCCGCGCATCGGCGACGACGCGCCTGCCGGCGCGGACACGGGGGACAAGCGGCCACCACTGGCGGTCCTGGACGTCGCGGCGCTGCTCGCGGAGGGCCCGCTGCGCGGGCTGCGCATCGAGGTGCTGCACGGGCGGATGCCACCCGACGACAAGGACGCCGTGATGCGGGCCTTCGCCGCCGGCGAGGTGGACGTACTCGTCGCGACCACCGTCATCGAGGTCGGCGTGAACGTCCCGAACGCCACCGCGATGGTCATCATGGACGCGGACCGCTTCGGCGTCTCCCAGCTCCACCAGCTACGCGGCCGCGTAGGCCGCGGCTCGGCCCCCGGCCTCTGCCTACTGGTCACCGACGCCCCCGAGGCGGCCCCGGCCCGCTCCCGGCTGGCCGCGGTGGCCGCCACCCTGGACGGCTTCGAACTCTCCCGCATCGACCTCGAACAGCGCCGCGAGGGCGACGTGCTGGGGCAGGCCCAGTCGGGGGTCCGCTCCTCGCTGCGGATGCTCACGGTCATCGAGGACGAGGAGGTCATCGCGGCCGCCCGCGAGGAGGCGGTGGCCGTGGTCGCGGAGGACCCGGAGCTGGAGGGCTACCCGGAACTGCGTACGACGCTGGACGCGCTGCTGGACGCGGACAGGGAGGCGTACCTGGACAAGGGGTAGCCGGTCGCCTCGCGGCGGGCGGCCGTGGTGTGGGCGTTCGGTGTGCGCCGGGTTCGTTTCGCGGCCGGGTCCGGGGTCACCGGCGTTGGCCGAGGTTGTTGTCGGGTGTCGCTCCGGGATGGCATCCGGGATGCACGATTTACGGCGTCGTCACCGCGGCTGCCCGGTGAATGCGGTCGTGCGCCGCAAATCACGCGTTAGTATCCCGGACACCACCCCTGCGCGCCCCCCTTGACCTGCGGGAACGCCGCACTGACGGCCCCGGGCGCGACGTTACGGGTTTGCCGACTGCGACGGAGGG
>NZ_JTHL01000001.1:7014262-7024461 GCF_000818195.1 Streptomyces sp. 150FB
TTACGGCGTCGTCACCGCGGCTGCCCGGTGAATGCGGTCGTGCGCCGCAAATCACGCGTTAGTATCCCGGACACCACCCCTGCGCGCCCCCCTTGACCTGCGGGAACGCCGCACTGACGGCCCCGGGCGCGACGTTACGGGTTTGCCGACTGCGACGGAGGGTGACGGGGTCGCAGGAGGTACGTGTCCGGACGCTAACGTGAGATTTGTGGCGCACGACCGCCTCAAGCAACACGTTCCGCGGTGACGACGCCGTAAATCACACGTCCGGACATGTGCCTCCGGAGGCCCCGGCGCCCGGCACACGCACAACGCACCGCAACCACGACCCGGCCACAACCACCGCACCGCCCAGACCCACGGCCGCCCGCCGCGAGGCACACCGCCCCCTTAACCTGGCCCCGTACGTACCTTCGCTCATGAACCGAGGACCCATGACCCGCGTGATCGCCGGTGTCGCCCGTGGACGCCGCCTGGCCGTTCCGCCGGGGGACGGTACCCGTCCCACCTCCGACCGCGCGCGCGAGGGGCTGTTCTCCAGTTGGCAGTCGATCCTGGGGACGCTCGACGGGGTCCGGATCGCCGATCTGTACGCCGGTACCGGCGCCGTCGGGCTGGAGGCGCTGTCCCGTGGTGCCGCGCACGCGCTCCTCGTCGAGGCGGACGCGCGGGCCGCGCGGACGGTTCGGGACAACGTGCGGACGCTCGGGCTGGCCGGTGCCGAGGTCCGTACGGGCAAAGCGGAGCAGATCGTGACGGGACCGGCGCCCGCCGTCCCCTATGACCTGGTTTTCCTGGACCCCCCGTACGGTGTCACCGACGAAGATCTTCGGGAGATTCTGCTCACACTCCGCACTCAGGGCTGGCTCACGGGCCATGCCGTCGTCACCGTGGAACGCAGCACCAGAGGCGGCGAATTCGGCTGGCCGGAGGGTTTCGAGCCGTTGCGGTCACGTCGCTACGGTGAGGGAACGCTCTGGTACGGCCACATCGCCTCCGGGCCTGAAGACGCGTCATGACCGGACCGGAGGAAATTCAGTTGCGCCGAGCCGTCTGTCCAGGGTCTTTCGACCCCATCACCAACGGACACCTCGACATCATTGGCCGCGCCTCCAAGCTGTACGACGTCGTACACGTGGCGGTGATGATCAACCAGTCCAAGAAGGGACTGTTCAGCATCGACGAGCGGATCGACCTGATCCGCGAGGTCACGGCCGAGTTCGGCAACGTGGAGGTGGAGTCCTTCCACGGGCTCCTCGTCGACTTCTGCAAGCAGCGCGACATCCCGGCCATCGTGAAGGGGCTGCGGGCCGTCAGCGACTTCGACTACGAGTTGCAGATGGCGCAGATGAACATAGGGCTCTCCGGGGTGGAGACGCTGTTCGTCCCCACCAACCCCGTCTACAGCTTCCTGTCGTCGTCGCTGGTCAAGGAGGTCGCCACCTGGGGCGGGGACGTCACGCACCTGCTGCCGCCGGCCGTCCTGACGGCCCTCACCGAACGTCTCGGCGAACGCTGAGAGACTGACGGTTCGTCACCCGGTGTCCGCCGGGCGCCGAGTGGTCGTACAGTCGTTGCGTCCGTCTCCAAACCTCAGAGAGTGGCGAGCATTCGGTGGACGTGCAGAAGAAGCTCGACGAGATCGTCGACGCGGTCGGTAACGCCCGCTCCATGCCCATGTCGGCGTCGTGCGTGGTGAACCGCGCCGACCTGCTCGCGATGCTGGAAGAGGTACGGGAGGCGCTGCCCGGTTCGCTGGCGCAGGCGCAGGAAATGCTCGGCGGCCATGAGCAGCTCGCCGAGCAGGCCCGGCAGGAGGCCGAGCGGATCATCGAGAGCGCGCACGCGCAGCGCTCCACGCTGATCTCCGACACCGAGGTCGCCCGGCAGTCCCAGGACGAGGCCGACCGTATCCTCGCGGAGGCCCGCAGGGACGCCGAGGAGATCCGCGCCGAGGCCGACGACTACGTCGACTCCAAGCTCGCGAACTTCGAGGTCGTCCTCACCAAGACCATCGGATCCGTCGACCGGGGCCGCGAGAAGCTGCTCGGCCGCGCCCCGGGCCCCGACGAGACGTACGACAGCGCCGAGGACGACGACGCCCCGGAGTACAGCGCCGATCCCGACACGCTGATCCGGCGCGCCGACGACTACGTGGACGCCAAGCTCGGCGCCTTCGAGGCCGTGCTGTCCAAGACGCTCGACGCGGTGGGCCGCGGCCGGCAGAAGCTGCACGGCAGGACCGACTCGGACGCGCTCGGCGCGCACATGGCGGCCCAGGACGCCGCCGGACGGCAGGGCCACACGAGCGACGAGGACTTCCTCGCCGACCTCGCGGGCACCCCGCGCCCGGGGGCGCTGCGGGCGGCGGCGGAGCAGGCCGCCGTACCGGATCTGCCGGCGGTTCCCGACCAGGTCCCCGACCCGGTCATGGCGGCGGGGCAGCAGTCCTACGACGGCACCGACACCGGCGGCTATCCGGCGGCCGTCCCCGGCGGCTACCAGGACGCCGGCTACACCGGCACCGGCTACGAGGGGACCGGCTACACGGACCCCGCGTACGCCGAGCAGCCGACCTACGCCCCCGGATACCAGCAGCAGGACGCGTACGGCTACCAGCAGGACCCGTACGCTTACCAGCAGCAGGTCTACGCCCAGGAGCAGAGCCAGGGGCAGGGCCAGAGCTACGACCAGGCGTACGGCTGGCCGCAGCAGCCCGACGCCGCCCAGGCGCAGCAGCCGCAGCAGCCGCAGATCCCCGGGCAGCAGAGCGGCCTCGACGAGACCAGCCTCTTCGACACCAGCATGATCGACCTCGAACAGCTCCGCAGGTACGAGCAGGGGCACTGAGGCGGCCGGCCGGGACCGGATTGGGCCTACGGCGGCCGGACCGGTATCCTGGCCCTTCGGTCGCGTGTATGTCCGCGATCCAGGCTGCCCGCTTCGCTTCAGCGACACCGGCGGCCCATCCCACGAATCGAAAGCAGGGACAGTTCTGAACGCGCGCCTCGACCACCGCAACCCCCTCGTGTTCGACACACACGAGCTGGGGCGGCGTCCCGGTGCGCTTCAGAAGATGTCCCGCTCGGTACCGGCCCCGCCGGACTTCGGCATCGCCGGAGTCATCGGAACGCCCGAGGGCGCGCCCGTACAGCTCGACCTCCGTCTCGAATCCGTCATGGAGGGTGTGCTCGCGACCGGCACCGCCCGTGCGACGGTCGAGGGGGAGTGCGTAAGGTGTCTGGAGCCGCTGAGCCGAGAGGTCGAGGCGGACTTCCAGGAGATGTTCTCGTACCACGACGCCGATGACCGGGGCCGCACCCGTGCGGAGCCGGCCGACGACGCCGAGGACGAGGACATGTTCTTCGTCGAGGACGGATTGTTCGACCTCGAACCCGTGCTGCGGGACGCGGTGGTGCTCGCACTGCCCATGCAGCCGATGTGCCAGGAGACCTGTGCCGGTCTGTGTTCCGAATGCGGGATCAGGCTGGACGAGAATCCGGGCCACCACCACGATGCCGTCGACATCCGTTGGGCGGCATTGCAGGGACTCGCCGATACCGGTCCGGCCGGCGAGAAGGACAACATGGACGGCGCCGCAGCAGGCGCCGACGAGAAGCAGGAGAAGTAGCCGTGGCTGTTCCGAAGCGGAAGATGTCGCGCAGCAACACGCGCCACCGCCGGTCGCAGTGGAAGGCTGCGGTCCCCACCCTGGTTGCGTGCGAGCGCTGCCAGGAGCCGAAGCTCCAGCACATCGCGTGCCCGAGCTGCGGCACCTACAACAAGCGCCAGGTCCTCGAGGTCTGAGCGGCTGGTGAGAGGCTCCATGTCTGAACTGTCGAACACCAAGAAACAGACAGATGTCAGCACAGCCTCGTCCCCCACGCTTCTGGAAGGGCGGCTCGGCTACCACCTTGAGCCCGCCCTTCTGGTACGTGCGCTGACCCATCGTTCGTTCGCGTACGAGAACGGCGGTCTGCCCACCAACGAACGGCTCGAATTCCTCGGGGATTCGGTGCTGGGCGTAGTGGTCACCGACACGCTGTACCGCACCCACCCCGACCTGCCTGAAGGCCAACTGGCCAAATTGCGGGCCGCGGTAGTCAACTCGCGTGCGCTGGCGGAAGTGGGCCGCGGTCTGGAACTCGGCTCCTTCATCCGGCTCGGCCGGGGCGAAGAGGGTACGGGTGGCCGGGACAAGGCGTCCATTCTCGCCGACACCCTTGAAGCGGTGATCGGCGCTGTCTATCTCGATCAGGGCCTCGAAACGGCGTCCGAGCTGATCCACCGGCTCTTCGACCCGCTCATCGAGAAGTCCTCCAACCTCGGCGCCGGCCTGGACTGGAAAACCAGTCTCCAGGAACTCACCGCGGCGGAGAGTCTCGGCGTCCCCGAGTATCTCGTCACGGAAACCGGCCCGGACCACGAGAAAACCTTTACTGCTGCCGCCCGCGTCGGTGGTGTCTCGTACGGCACCGGCACCGGCCGCAGCAAGAAGGAAGCAGAGCAGCAGGCGGCGGAGTCCGCGTGGCGGTCGATCAGGACCGCGGCGGACGAACGGGAAGCGGCGGCCGGAAAGGCCGTCGACGGAGAGACCCCCGAGGAATCTCCGGCCCCGTCCGAGCCCACCGCCGCGGACACGGCCAGCGCCTGACTGTCCGCGCTCTTCTTCCCGGTGCGCCCCTCACGCCGTTCCCCGGCGCGAGGGGCGCCTCCCGTTCACCTGTCCCGCCTGCCGCCCCGGAGGAGACGCCGTGCCCGAACTGCCCGAGGTCGAAGTCGTACGGCGCGGCCTGGAGCGCTGGATCAGCGGCAGGACCGTCGCCGAGGCCGAGGTGCTGCACCCGCGTGCCGTACGCCGCCACCTCGCCGGTGGTACGGATTTCGCGGCCCGGCTGAAGGGGCACCGCATCGGCGAGGCCCGGCGGCGCGGCAAGTACCTGTGGCTGCCGCTCGCCGACACCGACGAATCGATCCTGGGACACCTCGGCATGAGCGGCCAGCTCCTCGTGCAGCCCGAGACCGCGCCCGACGAGAAGCACCTGCGGATACGGATCCGCTTCGCCGACAGCCTCGGCACCGAACTGCGCTTCGTAGACCAGCGCACCTTCGGCGGGCTCTCGCTGCACGAGAACACCCCGGACGGTCTGCCCGACGTCATCGCGCACATCGCCCGCGACCCGCTCGACCCCGCCTTCGACGAGGCCGCCTTCTGCGCCGCGCTGCGGCTGCGCCGTACGACGGTCAAGCGGGCGCTGCTCGACCAGTCCCTGATCAGCGGAGTCGGCAACATCTACGCGGACGAGGCGCTCTGGCGCAGCAGACTCCACTTCGAGCGCCCGACGGCGAGCCTCACCCGGCCGCGCGCCCTGGAGCTGCTCGGGCACGCCAGGGACGTGATGAACGCGGCGCTCGCCGTCGGCGGCACCAGCTTCGACAGCCTGTATGTGAATGTGAACGGCGAATCGGGCTACTTCAGCCGGACGCTCGACGCGTACGGACGCGAGGACGAGCCGTGCCGCCGCTGCGACACCCTGATGCGCCGCAGCCCCTGGATGAACCGCTCCAGCTACTTCTGCCCGCGCTGCCAGCGTCCGCCGCGCGCCATCGCGTAACCGCTCCACGTTGCGAACGCGACGGGTCGGGTCGGGATCAGAAGCCGAAGTCCCTGCGCCCCGAGTCAGTCACCGGCCGTGCGCCCTACGCGCGACGTTCTGACCAGCCGGGGAGCGGTCAGTGACGGTCGTTGTCGGTCGTCGTTCACGAACGAACCATCCGTGCAGGTGGGAGGTGCTAGAACGGAGACATGGTGTTGCCGTTCAGCAAGTCGCAAATCGAACGCCTCGGGAAGCGTCTGGTGCAGACGCCCCTTCCCGAGGAGTCGCTCCTGGCGGATCTGGGCAACCTTCTCCTGGCGTATGACGAGGTGCTTGAGGGTGCCACCAGCGCGGTTCGCCGCCTCGGCTACGAGCCAACGGGCCGAGTTAAGAACACCGGAACGATCCTGGAGAAGCTGCGTCGGCACGGGGGCTCGTGGCTGAAAAGCATCCAGGACTTGGCCGGCATGCGCGTTGTTGTGGACGGTGGGCGGCGGGAGCAGGACGAAGTGGTGGCCGCGATCGCAGAACTGTTCGCAACAGTGGGCCGTGAGCCGAAGCTTGTAGACCGTCGGCTGTGCCCCAGTCATGGTTACCGGGCGGTGCATCTGGTCGTCTTTCCGGATGGGGTACCTGTCGAGATCCAGGTCAGGACGAAGTGGCAGCACGAGTGGGCCGACATGTTTGAGAAGTTCGCCGACCTAGTTGGTCGCGGGATCCGATACGGCGAGCCTCCTGCGGAGTGGTGGGATGACCTGGATCACCCGCCGGACGAGCCTCCCGGGAGGGCAGCTCTCGTGCGGAAGGTCTACGACGCCACTTACGCGATACATGTGGCCATGGTCAAGTCCGCCATCTCGCTAAGTGACCTCATCGCTGCTCTTGAGGATCTAGAGGTGATCGATGTGGACATGAACAGTGAGCTTGCGGTCCACAGGTGGCAATCTGTCCACGATGCGCTCGCCGACTTCCGTGAGCAGTTGAAAGACATGGAGCCGGTCCCCCAGAAGCGCGATCTTGGTAGCGTGGGCACATGACGAATGTCCTGGTGGTGTATGACCGCGCTGCGGGTCGCCTGCTTCACGAGCAGGAGTTTGAGCACCGCAGGGACGCCTTCTCGGCGCGACTCAAGGCCGAGAGGGAATTCGGCGGTGGTACGAACGTCGAGGTGGTTGTGCTCGCGGCCAAGAGCCGGGACGACCTGCTTCGGACCCACGCGAGGTACTTCTTGACTCTCGATGACCTTGCGGCCCGCATCGCCTGAGCTCTGCGACCCTGGCGTGGACCGGCACGTCGGCCTTGGCCGACGAGGCGGGGTCACCTGCGGCTGTGTCAGAAGCCGAAGTCCTGGGTCCACCACGGTCCGCCGGAGCCGGTGTGCTCGCCGACGCCGAGCCGGGTGTAGTCGCAGTTCAGTATGTTCGCGCGGTGGCCCTCGCTGTTCATCCAGGAGTCCATCACGGCCTGGGCGTCGGCCTGGCCCCTGGCTATGTTCTCGCCGCCGAGGTTCTTGACGCCCGCCGCGTCGGCGCGGTCCCAGGGGGTCTTGCCGTCCGGGTTGGTGTGGTCGAAGAAGCCGCGGTCGGCCATGTCGTCGCTGAAGTTCTGGGCCAGCGAGCCGAGCGAGGGGTCGGCGCGGAGTGCGGAGCAGCCCACCTTGGCCCGTTCCTGGTTGACCAGGGTGAGCACCGCGTTCTCCTGGGAGCTGGGCGCCGCGGGGGTGACGGCGCGCTCCTCGGTCGGCGTGGGCGCGGGGGCCGTGCGCGGCGGCGCCTGTGTCTTCTTCACCTGGGGCGGTCCCGCCGGGGGCTTCGGCGCCTTCGAATGCGTGGCCGAGGGCTTCGGGGTCTTGGGGGACGGGGAGGTGCTGGGGGCGTGCGGGCGGCTCGTGGTCCCGCTGGGCGAAGCGGCGGGCGAATCCGTCGGGTCCGCGCTCTCGCCGCCCTGCTGCTGGGGGTCGGACGTTCCCTCGGCGCGTATCTGATCGCCGTTCGTGGGGTTCCCGCCGACCGTGTACTGGTCGCCGCCGGGCAGCAGGCCCGAGGCCACGGCTACCGCGCCCACCGCCATGGCGGCAGAGGCGCCGAGCAGTCCCGTGCGTACGGGCGTACCGAACCGCTTCTTCGGGCGTACGCCCGCCCGGTGCCGTCCCGTGGAGCCGGCCTCTTCGGGGGCGGGCTGGGCAGCGGAGCGTCCATGGCGTCCCATCTGCTGTGCCTTCCTCGTGCGCTCTCAACCGTCAACGTGTCTCACCCGTACGAGTGAGGCTCATTTCGTCAGGACAGTACGCCATGGCGTCCGGGCCCGCCGGGTGCGCGGAGCATTCGGGGGGCTAGCTTTCCTGCATGGACGAAGAAGTACGGCTCACCGCCTGGGTGCGCGGCCGGGTACAGGGGGTGGGCTTCCGCTGGTTCACCAGGGCAAACGCTCTGGAGGTCGGCGGGCTCACCGGATTCGCCCTCAATCTGGAGGACGGCAGGGTGCAGGTCGTCGCCGAGGGGAGGCGTGAGAATTGCCACCGTCTGCTGGACTGGCTCCGCTCCGGCGACACACCCGGGCGCGTCGACGGAGTAACTGAGATCTGGGACACCCCCAGGGGCGGCTACGAGTCCTTCGCCATCCGGTGACCGTCACCCGGTCGCGCGGCGCCGGGAAAGCGGGGGAGAGCCGCTGAAAGTGCCGGGGGCACATGCGTTCCCCTGTGATGACCTGGTGGTTGCCAGACAAGGACAACCGTGCCAGGCTGCCCGGTTAACGATGATCCCGACGCACCAAGGGCCCCTGAGGCAGAGGCGACGCCGCGTGTCCAGCGGCCGCGCCCACCGGGCTGCCCGTCCGTACGGTGTGTGATCGTGTTGACCGTCAAACTTTTTGGTGAGACTCTGGAAACCACGCGGGCCTTAGCTGTTCGGCAGTAGGAACAGCAGTGATTAACAAGCTGCCAGGCCCCGCGGCTGCTCATTCCCCTATGACCAGTACCGCATCCGGTCGGTCACTCAGTGTGGAGGACCATCCATCATGGCAAAGGCGCTTCTCGGTTACGTCGGCGGTTCCGACCCGCGACTTCTCGCCGAGATGCGACGGCTTCAGCAGCGCGTCCAGGACCTCGAATCCGAACTCGTACGGATCCAGTCCGAGAATGACACGCTGAATGCCGCCGTCGCACAGCACTCGGGCGAGTCGCTGTTCGACAGCATCGACATCGACGTGCCTCAGGCGGAGCCCGCACTCACCTGATGACAGCCCCCGTCGGGGTCGGGTGAGCGAATGCTCTCGCGAGAATATGCAAGGGACGCTTCGGCGTCCCTTCTTTCTTTCATCTCCCGTTGTACGAAGCCTCTTTGAAGCGCCCTTGGTGACCGGGCTGCTTTCTTAACGTCTGATGTGCCCTGCACGTTCGGCGGTGAAACCGCCGGAGGACGATGAGAGCGCGGTAGAGTCCGGCGGCGTGCACCTCAAGGCCATGACCCTGCGCGGGTTCAAATCCTTCGCCTCAGCCACGACGCTGCGCTTCGAGCCGGGAATCACCTGCGTGGTGGGTCCCAACGGCTCGGGCAAGTCCAATGTCGTGGACGCGCTCTCCTGGGTCATGGGCGAACAGGGAGCGAAGTCGCTGCGCGGCGGAAAGATGGAAGACGTGATCTTCGCCGGGACCACCGGCAGACCACCGCTCGGCCGCGCCGAGGTCTCTCTCACCATTGACAACTCCGACGGCGCGCTGCCCATCGACTACGCCGAAGTGACCATTACGCGGATCATGTTCCGGGGCGGCAGCAGCGAATACCAGCTCAACGGCGATACGTGTCGGCTGCTCGACATCCAGGAACTGCTCTCCGACTCCGGTATCGGCCGCGAGATGCACGTCATCGTCGGACAGGGCCAGCTCGACTCCGTACTGCACGCCGACCCGATGGGCCGCCGGGCCTTCATCGAGGAGGCCGCGGGCGTACTGAAACACCGCAAGCGCAAAGAGAAGGCGCTGCGGAAGCTGGACGCGATGCAGGCGAACCTCGCACGGGTCCAGGACCTCAACGACGAGCTGCGCCGCCAGCTCAAACCGCTCGGCCGGCAGGCCGCCGTCGCCAGGCGGGCCGCGGTCATCCAGGCCGATCTGCGCGACGCGCGGCTGCGGCTGCTCGCCGACGACCTGGTGAGGCTGCGCGAGGCGCTGCGTACGGAGATCGCCGACGAGGCCGAACTCAAGCAGCGCAAGGAGGCCGCGGAGGCCAGGCTCAGGACGGCGCTGACCAGGGAGACGGAGCTGGAGGCCGAGGTGGCGCGTCTCGCGCCGCGCCTCCAGCGCGCCCAGCAGACCTGGTACGAGCTGTCGCAGCTCGCCGAGCGGGTGCGCGGCACGATCTCGCTGGCCGACGCGCGCGTGAAGAGCGCCACAGCCGTTCCCACGGACGAGCGCAGGGGCCGCGACCCCGAGGACATGGAGCGCGAGGCGGCCCGCATCCGTGAGCAGGAGGCGGAGCTGGAAGCCGCGCTCGAAGCGGCGGAGCACGCGCTGGAGGACACCGTCGCGCACCGGGCCGAGCTGGAGCGTCTCCTCGCCGCCGAGGAGCGGCGGCTCAAGGACGCGGCGCGGGCCATCGCCGA
>NZ_JTHL01000001.1:7026113-7031537 GCF_000818195.1 Streptomyces sp. 150FB
GGTCGCCGCCGGGGCCCGGCAGTTGCTCGCGCATGTGGAGGTGTCGGTCGTACGGGCCGGGAGCGAGCGCTCAGCGGCCGAGGCGGCCAAGGCGGAGCGCGAGCGGCAGCTCGTCGTGGAACGCACCCAGGGCCGCGACCTCAAGGACGAGCTGGACAAACTGACCGATTCGGTGCACCGGGGCGAGGTACTCGGCGCGGAGAAGCGCATGCGGATCGAGCAGCTCGAAGGCAAGGCACTGGAGGAGCTGGGCGTCGAGCCGGCGGCGCTCGTCGCCGAGTACGGGCCCGATCAACTCGTACCGCCGTCGCTGCCGGCCGAGGGCGAGGAGCTGCCCGAGGACCCCGAGCACCCCCGCAACCAGCCGAAGCCGTACGCGCGTGGTGAGCAGGAGAAACGGCTCAAGTCGGCCGAACGGGCGTATCAACAGCTCGGGAAGGTGAATCCGCTCGCTCTGGAGGAGTTCGCGGCGCTGGAAGAGCGGCACACCTTCCTCTCCGAGCAGCTCGAAGACCTGAAGAAGACCAGGGCCGATCTGCTCCTGGTGGTGAAGGAGGTCGACGAGCGGGTCGAACAGGTCTTCGGTGAGGCGTTCCGGGACACGGCGAGGGAGTTCGAGGGCGTCTTCGCGCGCCTCTTCCCCGGCGGTGACGGCCGGCTGATCCTCACCGATCCGCAGAACATGCTCACCACGGGCGTCGACGTGGAGGCCAGGCCGCCGGGCAAGAAGGTCAAGCGGCTCTCGCTGCTGTCCGGCGGCGAACGGTCCCTGACAGCCGTGGCGATGCTGGTGTCGATCTTCAAGGCCAGGCCCAGCCCGTTCTATGTGATGGACGAGGTCGAGGCCGCGCTCGACGACACCAACCTCCAGCGGCTGATCCGGATCATGCAGGAGTTGCAGGAGAGCTCCCAGCTCATCGTGATCACGCACCAGAAACGCACGATGGAGGTCGCCGACGCGCTCTACGGCGTGTCCATGCAGGGCGACGGGGTCTCCAAGGTGATCAGCCAGCGCCTGCACTGACCGGGTGCGGCGGACCGCTGAACCGGGGCCGAACGGCGGGCCCCGGTGGTTCCGTATTCAAGTGGTGAGTGGTTGAGACCTGTGCCCCACTGGGATCACCTTGTCCATCCCACGCCTCACGCCCCACGTTCCACGGTGCGGCTGGACGGCCCCAGGAGTTCATGTGACGACAGCGAAGATTCCGCCGCCGGAAGGCCGGATCGCTCCACCGGACCATATCCGCCATGTCATCTTCATCACGGGGGCCGCCGCCATGGGCGGCTTCCTCTTCGGTTACGACAGCTCGGTGATCAACGGCGCCGTCCAGGCGATCAGGGAGCGGTACGACATCGGCTCGCTGGCCCTCGCCCAGGTCATCGCCATCGCGCTGATCGGCTCGGCGATCGGCGCCGCCGTCGCGGGCCGGATCGCCGACCGGATCGGCCGTATCCGCTGTATGCGGATCTCCTCCGTCCTGTTCACCATCAGCGCGGTCGGCTCCGCACTGCCCTTCGACATCTACGACCTGGCGTTCTGGCGGATCATCGGCGGCTTCGCCATCGGCATGGCGTCCGTGATCGGCCCCGCGTACATCGCCGAGGTCGCTCCCGCCGCCTACCGGGGCCGGTTCGGCTCCTTCCAGCAGGGTGCGATCGTGCTGGGGATCGCCCTTTCCCAGCTCGTCAACTACGGCATCCTCCAGATCGCCGACGGCGATCAGCGCGGCGACATCGCCGGCCTGGAAGCCTGGCAGTGGATGCTCGGCGTGATGGTCCTGCCCGCGATCCTCTACGGCGTCCTCTCCTTCGCGATCCCCGAGTCACCGCGCTACCTGATCTCCGTGGGCCGCAGGGAGCAGGCCAGGGCCGTGCTCGCCGAGGTCGAGAACAGGGACGTCGATCTCGACGCGCGGGTCGCCGAGATCGGCCTCGCGATGCGGCGCGAGCACAAGTCGACCTTCAGGGACCTGCTGAACGGACGTAACTTCCTGCCCATCGTCTGGGTCGGCATCGGCCTCTCGGCGTTCCAGCAGCTCGTGGGCATCAACGTCGCCTTCTACTACTCCGCGACCCTGTGGCAGTCCGTCGGCATCAACCCGTCGAGTTCGTTCTTCTACTCCTTCACCACCTCGATCGTGAACATCATCGGCACCGTGATCGCGATCGCGCTGGTCGACCGGGTGGGCCGGAAACCGCTCGCGATCGTGGGCTCCTGCGGGATGACCGTCGCGCTCTCGCTGGAGGCGTGGGCGTTCTCGGCGAAACTGGTGAACGGCAAGCTGCCGAACACGGAGGGCACCACGGCCCTGATCGCCGCGCACGTCTTCGTTCTCTTCTTCGCGCTGTCCTGGGGTGTCATCGTCTGGGTCCTGCTCGGCGAGATGTTCCCGAACACGATCCGCGCCGCCGCCCTGGGGGTCGCGGCGTCCGCGCAGTGGATCGCGAACTACGCCATCACCGCGAGCTTCCCCAGCCTGTCCGCCGACTGGAGCCTCTCCGGGACGTACATCATCTACGCGTGCTTCGCCGCGCTCTCCCTTCCCTTCGTACTGAAGTTCGTCAAGGAGACGAGGGGGAAGACCCTGGAGGAAATGGGCTGACGTCACCACGCCCACCGGCACCCACGACGGCGACGCCGTGGCCGATACTGGACGGGTTATGGAAATCGTCATCCTTGTTGTAGTCATCGCCCTGGTCGCTGTCGGCGCGATCAGCGGGCTCGTGGTCAGCAGCCGCAAGAAGAAGCGGCAGCCCCCCTCGGCCCCGTCGAGCACGCCGACCATCACAGCTCCGCCCGCCGAGCCGCATGTCGGCGACGAGGCGGAGACTCCGCGGGACGAACCCCGCCGCACCATCGAGGAGGTCGGCCTTCCCGAGGCCGACGAGATCACCGGAAGTCCGGTCGCCGTCGAGGATCCGGTCGTCGGCGAGGCGCCGCCGCGCGAGATCGACGTACCCGAACCGTCGGCCGGCCGGCTGATCCGGCTGCGCGCGCGCCTCTCCCGCTCGCAGAACTCCCTCGGCAAGGGGCTGCTCACGCTGCTGTCCCGCGAACACCTCGACGACGACACCTGGGAGGAGATCGAGGAGACGCTGCTCACAGCCGATGTCGGTGTCGCCCCGACCCAGGAGCTGGTCGACCGGCTGCGTGAGCGGGTACGGGTGCTCGGCACGCGGACGCCGGGCGAGCTGCGCGCCCTGCTGCGCGAGGAACTGATCGCGCTGCTCGGTACGGACTTCGACCGCGCGGTGAAGACCGAGGGCGGCCTGGAGACCCCGGGTGTCGTGATGGTCGTCGGCGTCAACGGCACCGGCAAGACCACGACGACAGGCAAGCTGGCGCGGGTGCTGGTCGCCGACGGCCGTTCCGTCGTGCTCGGCGCAGCCGACACCTTCCGCGCCGCCGCCGCCGACCAGCTCCAGACCTGGGGCGAGCGGGTCGGCGCGCGTACCGTACGCGGGCCCGAGGGCGGCGACCCGGCGTCCATCGCCTTCGACGCCGTCAAGGAGGGCATCGCCGAGGGCGCCGACGTCGTACTCATCGACACGGCGGGCCGGCTGCACACCAAGACCGGGCTGATGGACGAGCTGGGCAAGGTCAAGCGGGTCGTGGAGAAGCACGGTCCGCTGGACGAGGTGCTGCTCGTGCTGGACGCCACGACCGGGCAGAACGGACTCGTGCAGGCGCGGGTGTTCGCCGAGGTCGTGGAGATCACGGGCATCGTGCTGACGAAGCTGGACGGCACGGCGAAGGGCGGCATCGTGATCGCGGTGCAGCGCGAGCTGGGTGTGCCGGTGAAGCTGATCGGTCTCGGGGAGGGCCCTGACGACCTGGCGCCGTTCGACCCCGAGGCGTTCGTGGACGCGCTGATCGGGGACTGACGGGCGAAAGCAGGGCGAGGACCCCGCGCCCTGGCGTCTACGCCGCCGCCGAGCGGTGCGCGATGTACGCCAGGGTGCCCAGCAGCAGCCGGGCCTGCGGTGGCCGCGCGGTGTCCAGGGACGGCGGCCTGAGCCAGCGCACCAGCTCGGAGGGCGGCACGGCCACATGCGCGCCGGGACCCAGACCGCGCAGGTCCAGATCCGCGTCGTCCCAGCCCATCCGGTAGAGCAGCTCGGGGAGTTCGGCTGCGGCGCCCGGCGCCACGAAGAAGTGGGCGCGCCCCGACGCCGTGGCCAGGACGGGCCCCAGCGGCAGCCCCATCCGCTCCAGCCTCACCAGCGCGTGGCCGCCTGCGACCCGCGCCACATCGATGACGTCGAAGGTACGGCCGACGGGGAGCAGCACCGCCGCTCCCGGTACGTCGGACCACGCCTTGGTGACATCGTCGAGCGTCGAGCCCGCCGGGACCTCCTGGCACGGGTCGAGCGGGTGGGCGCCGGGCGAGGCGCACGATCCGGCGCCACAGGTGCACCGCCCGCCGCTCGTCCGCGCCCCGGGGACGACGTCCCAGCCCCAGAGTCCCGTGTACTCCGCCATCTCGGTGCACTCAGTGGTGCGCCCGCGGCGCCGCGTGCCGCCGATCGTGAAGCCCATGCCTCCTCCAACGGATCGAGCCGGCCGGTGGTTACGACTCGCATTGTTGCTGTGACTCTCTGTTGTCGTCGGGGCGCTTGCGCCCGCGTACGGAAGCACTGGGGGTGGCACAAGCCGATCCGCGCGCCCCGGCGCACAACGCCCGGCCCAGCCCTGACCTCGCGTGTCAAGTGAATCGCGCCCGGCCTCGGGCGAGTTCATTCGATGGGGTGGCGAATGGTGGCGATTGTGGATTCCCCCTCGCCGGAGGGGTGATCGTAGGATTACTTTCAGTGCACGAACCTCGGGGAAAGCGCGCCATGGGTATGCCGGAGGCACCTCGCTTGCCTGTTCGAAGGGGCGCATTCTCCGGACAGGCGGTCACAACTCAGGGCATTCTGATACCGGTTCGCGTGACAGGGCTTGACCGAATGGGGGCGTTCCAGTGGGCGGCAGTGGCGCAGGCAGCACGAATTCCGGCAAACGCCCGAACGGGCGGCTGGGCTCGTGGTTCGTGCGCAGCGGCTGGTCGAAGGGGGAACTCGCGCGCCAGGTCAACCGCAGGGCACGCCAGATGGGCGCCCACCACATCAGCACCGACACCTCACGGGTCCGGCGCTGGCTCGACGGCGAACAGCCGCGCGAACCCATCCCGCGTATCCTCTCCGAACTGTTCTCCGAACGCTTCGGAGCCGTCGTGCCCGTCGAGGACCTCGGACTGCGCTCCGCCCACCAGTCACCCTCGGTCTCCGGCATCGACCTGCCCTGGGCCGGCCCCCAGACCGTCGCGCTGCTGAGTGAGTTCTCCCGCAGCGACCTGATGCTGGCGCGGCGCGGCTTCCTCGGGACCTCGCTCGGCCTGGCCGCCGGACCCGGCCTGGTCGAGCCGCTCCAGCGCTGGCTGG
>NZ_JTHL01000001.1:7031562-7058623 GCF_000818195.1 Streptomyces sp. 150FB
CGCTGGCTGGTGCCCGCCCCGGCGGCGGAGCCCGTACCGCAGGGGTCCCTGGTGTCGAGCCGCCCGTCCCGGCTCTCCCGCCCCGAGCTGGACCTGCTGGAGTCGACCACCGCGATGTTCCGCCACTGGGACGCCCAGTGCGGCGGCGGGCTGCGCCGCAAGGCGGTCGTCGGACAGCTGCACGAGGTCACCGACCTGCTCCAGGAGCCGCAGCCCGAGGCCACGGCGCGGCGGCTGTTCGGATGCGCGGCCGAGCTGGCCGAGCTGGCCGGCTGGATGAGTTACGACGTCGGGCTCCAGCCCAACGCCCAGAAGTACTTCGTCCTCGCCCTGCACGCGGCCAAGGAGGCGGGCGACAAGCCGCTCGGCTCGTACATCCTGTCCTCGATGAGCCGGCAGATGATCCACCTCGGCAGGCCCGACGACGCGCTGGAGCTGATCCACCTCGCGCAGTACGGCAGCAGGGACTGCGCGACCGCGCGTACCCAGGCGATGCTGTATGCGATGGAGGCGCGCGCCTACGCCAATATGGGGCAGCCGAGCAAGTGCAAGCGCGCCGTCAGAATGGCCGAGGACACCTTCTCCGACGCCGGCGAGGACGGCGAGCCCGAGCCCGACTGGATCCGCTTCTTCTCCGAGGCGGAACTGAACGGCGAGAACGCCCATTCCTACCGCGACCTCGCCTATGTCGCCGGCCGCAGCCCCACCTACGCCTCCCTCGCCGAACC
Organism: Streptomyces sp. 150FB; assembly: GCF_000818195.1. Classification (GTDB taxonomy): domain Bacteria; phylum Actinomycetota; class Actinomycetes; order Streptomycetales; family Streptomycetaceae; genus Streptomyces. The sequence goes on from NZ_JTHL01000001.1 coordinate 7,032,291, forward strand.
GGTCATGCGGCGCGCCGTCGAGCTGTTCCGGAACGACGAGGAGCACCAGCGGTCGTACGCGCTGAACCTCGTCGGCATGGCCACCGTCCACCTCATCAAGCGAGAGCCCGAGCAGTCCACCGTGCTGGCCCAGGAAGCACTGGACGTGGCACAGAAGGTCAGGTCGGAGCGGGTCAACACGCGGCTGCGCAAGACCGTCGACACAGCGGCCAGGGACTTCGGTGACATCGCCGAGGTCGCCTGGCTCACGGAACTGCTCACCACCCAGCTTCCGGAGTCCGCGGAAGCCGTCTGAGCCCCGGCCGTGGTGCTCACCCCGTACAGCCCGATGCGGCTCCCCCGCGCCAGGTCCGGGGGGTGAGTGCCACGGCCGGTTTCCGATCCTCGCCGAGCGGGCCGGTCACGATCCGCTCGTTCATCGTTACGTAACACGCGGGACGTCTTCGTCACTGCCCTGAAACATTGATCGGCACTGGCCGAAACGGCGCTGCGCGAATCTCATCGGCACAGTCGGCCCAGACCCCCCTGAGCATCCGCACGGGCCGTTCCGACTTCCGAGGGGACGCTGGCCTTGAATGGCGCAGATACCGCATTCGTATTGATCAGTGCCGCGCTCGTCATGCTGATGACGCCCGGCCTGGCATTCTTCTACGGCGGCATGGTCCGGGTGAAGAGCGCCCTCAACATGCTCATGATGTCCATGATCTCGCTCGGTGTCGTGAGTGTGCTCTGGGTGCTCTACGGGTACTCACTGGCATTCGGCGACGACATCGGTGGCGGAGTGCTCGGCAACTTCGACCACATCGGCCTCAAGGGCATCACGGCAGACACGCTGACCGGCGGCAAGACCGGAATTCCGGTCTTCGCCTTCGCCCTGTTCCAGCTCATGTTCGCCGTCCTCACCCCGGCACTGATGAGCGGCGCACTCGCCGACCGCGTGAAATTCAGCGCGTGGACCCTGTTCATCGCGCTCTGGGTCACCGTGGTGTACTTCCCGATCGCGCACTGGGTCTGGTCGCCCGGCGGCTGGCTCTTCAAGCTCGGCGTGATCGACTTCGCCGGTGGTACCGCCGTGCATATCAACGCCGGTATCGGCGGACTCGCGGCTGTCCTGGTGGTCGGTAAACGCATCGGATTCAAGAAGGACCCGATGCGTCCGCACAGCCTGCCGCTCGTCGTCCTCGGCGCCGGACTGCTCTGGTTCGGCTGGTTCGGCTTCAACGCCGGCTCCGCCCTCGCCGCCAACGGCACCGCCGCGCTCATGGCCTTCAACACCCAGATCGCCACCGCGGCCGCGATGATCGGCTGGCTCGCCTACGAGCGCATCAGGCACGGCGCCTTCACCACGCTGGGCGGCGCCTCCGGCGCGGTCGCCGGCCTGGTCGCCATCACCCCGTCCGGTGCCAACGTCAACCCCTTCGGCGCGCTCCTCATCGGTGTCGTCGCCGGTGTCGTCTGCTCCTGGGCCGTCAGCCTCAAGTACAAGCTCGGCTACGACGACTCGCTCGACGTCGTCGGCGTCCACCTCGTCGGCGGTGTCATCGGCACCCTGCTCGTCGGCGTCCTCGCCATCGACGGCGTCGGCGGGATGAGCCAGCTCGGCAAGCAGGCGGTCGGAGCGTTCTCCGTCATGGGCTACTCCTTCGTCGTCTCCCTGATCCTCGCCCTCATCGTCAAGAAGACGATCGGCTTCCGCGCCTCCGAGGACGACGAGACCAGCGGCGTCGACATGGCGTACCACGCGGAATCCGCGTACGACTTCAGCGCCCTCGGGGGCTCGCCGTCGGGACGTAGTAGCGTCGCCGCCGGCCAGGACGGGACCATCGCCTCGGCGACGACCAAGAAGGTGGACGCATGAAGCTCATTACCGCAGTCGTGAAGCCACACAGGCTGGACGAGATCAAGGAGGCCCTCCAGGCCTTCGGGATCCAGGGGCTCACGGTCACGGAGGCCAGCGGGTACGGCCGGCAGCGCGGCCACACCGAGGTCTACCGGGGTGCGGAGTACACCGTCGACCTCGTACCGAAGATCCGTATCGAGGTACTGGTCGAGGACGGCGACGCCGATGAACTCATCGACGTCGTGGTGAAAGCCGCCCGAACCGGGAAGATCGGTGACGGCAAGGTATGGAGCGTGCCGGTCGAGACGGCGGTCCGGGTACGGACCGGCGAACGCGGCCCGGACGCACTCTGAGAGACGGGAACCACCGGGTGACAAGCCTCGAAGAGACCACCGGACAGGCAGACCCGGGACCCAGCGGCTATGCGGCGGCCCGGCTGCGTCTTCTCCAGGAGAGGACGCGGTCCGGGCCGCCGCGGCGCGCCGCGCTCGCCGCCCTGACCGACCGCTGGCTGAACGCGCTGTTCACCACCGCCGCCAGGGAGACGGGGGTGAGCGGCGCCGCGCTCGTCGCCGTCGGCGGCTACGGACGCGGCGAGCTGTCCCCGCGCAGCGACCTCGACCTGGTCCTCCTGCACGACGGCAAGTCCGGCGCCCCGGCGGTCGCCGCGCTGGCCGACCGCGTCTGGTACCCCGTATGGGACCTCGGACTGGCCCTCGACCACTCCGTCCGGACGCCCGCCGAGGCCCGCAAGGCGGCCGGCGAAGACCTCAAGGTGCAGCTCGGGCTCCTCGACGCCCGCCATGTGGCCGGCGACCTCGGCCTGCTCACCGGGGTACGTACGGCGGTCCTCGCCGACTGGCGCAACTCCGCCGCCAAACGCCTGCCCGAACTCGACGAACTCTGCCGCGAGCGGGCAGAGCGCCAGGGCGAACTGCAATTCCTCCTCGAACCCGACCTCAAGGAGGCGCGCGGCGGCCTGCGCGACGCCACCGCCCTGCGCGCCGTCGCCGCCTCCTGGCTCGCCGACGCACCCCGCGAAGGACTCACCGAGGCCCGCCGCCGCCTCCTCGACACCCGCGACGCCCTGCACCTGACCACCGGACGTGCCACCGACCGGCTCGCCCTCCAGGAGCAGGACCCGGTCGCCGCCGAACTCGGCCTCCTCGACGCCGACGTCCTGCTGCGCCAGGTGTACGAGGCCGCGCGCACCGTCTCGTACGCCTCCGACGTCACCTGGCGCGAGGTCAACCGCGTGCTGCGCTCCCGCGCCGCGCGCCCCCGGCTCCGCTCCATGCTCGGCGGCGCCAAGCCCGCCCCGGAACGCAGCCCGCTCGCCGAAGGCGTCGTGGAACAGGACGGCGAGGTCGTCCTCGCCCGCGCGGCGCGCGCCGACCGCGACCCCGTGCTGACCCTGCGCGCTGCCGCCGCGGCGGCCCAGGCCGGGCTGCCGATCTCGCTGTACGCCGTACGGCGCCTGGCCGCCGCCTCGAAGCCGCTGCCCGTGCCGTGGCCCCCCGAGGCGCGCGAAGAACTCGTCACCCTGCTCGGCGCCGGCGCGTCGACCGTACCCGTCTGGGAAGCCCTCGAAGCCGAAGGCCTGATCACCCGGCTCATCCCCGACTGGGAACGCGTACGCTGCCGCCCCCAGCGCAACCCCGTCCACACCTGGACCGTCGACCGCCATCTCGTCGAGACCGCCGTCCAGGCCTCCTCGCTCACCCGCCACGTCGGCCGCCCCGACCTGCTCCTCGTCTGCGCCCTGCTGCACGACATCGGCAAGGGCTGGCCCGGCGACCACTCGGTGGCAGGCGAGGTCATCGCGCGCGACGTCGCCGCGCGGATCGGCTTCGACCGGACCGACATGAACGTCATCGCGACCGTCGTACGCCACCACCTGCTCCTCGTCGAGACGGCGACCCGCCGCGACCTGGACGACCCGGCGACCGTGGACGCCGTGGCCTCCCGCGTCGGCTCCCTCGCGACCCTGGAACTCCTGCACGCCCTCACCGAGGCCGACGCCCTGGCCACCGGCCCCGCCGCCTGGTCCTCCTGGCGCGCCTCCCTGGTCGACGACCTGGTCTCCCGCGTCGCCGCCGTCCTCACCGGCGAAGCCGGCAACGAACCGGAACCGGCGGCCCCGAGCGCCGAACAGGAACGCCTCGCCGTCGAGGCCCTGCGCACCGGCGGCCCCGTCCTCGCCCTGCACACCCAGACCGAGCCGGCGGCGGACGACGCCGAACCGGAACCCGTCGGCGTGGAACTCCTCATCGCCCTGCCCGACCAGCCGGGCGTCCTGCCCGCCGCCGCCGGAGTCCTCGCCCTGCACCGGCTCACCGTCCGCGCCGCCGACCTGCGCGCCGTCGAACTCCCCACCCAACTCGGCACGGCCTCCGACGTCCTCCTGCTGAGCTGGCGCGTCGCCGCCGCGTACGGCTCCCTCCCGCAGGCCGCCCGGCTGCGCGCCGACCTCGTACGCGCCCTCGACGGTTCGCTCGACATCCCGTCCAGGCTCGCCGAACGCGAAGCGGCGTACCCCCGCCGCCGGGGCGTGAAAGCCCCGCCACCCCGGGTGACCGTGGCGCCGACCGCCTCCCGGCACGCGACCGTCATCGAGGTACGCGCCCAGGACGCGCCGGGGCTGCTGCACCGGATCGGGCACGCGCTGGAGACGGCGCGCGTACGGGTGCGCAGCGCGCACGTCTCGACCCTGGGCGCGAACGCCGTCGACGCGTTCTACGTCACCTCCGAACACGGCAAACCGCTGTCCACCGAGGCCGCGGGAGAGCTGGCGCGGGCCGTCGAGGCCGCGCTGGGCTGAGCACGGGCCGCCCCGGACGTACGCGGAAACGCGTCACCCGTACAGCCGTGTCACCCGCAGGGCAGACCTCACCGCGCCCGGCCGGATACCCTGGGAGGCGGCCTGCCCCTCCCCGCGTGGGACAGTCCCCTCGCCCGCCCCCGTCCTTAAGGATCCGCGACCACCGTGTTCGACACTCTCTCCGACCGCCTCGCAGCCACTTTCAAGAGCCTCCGGGGCAAAGGGCGCCTCAGCCCGGAGGACATCGACGCCACCGCTCGCGAGATCCGTATCGCCCTGCTCGAAGCCGACGTCGCCCTGCCCGTCGTCCGGGCCTTCATCGCCAAGGTCAAGGAGCGCGCCGCAGGCGCCGAGGTCTCCCAGGCGCTGAACCCCGCCCAGCAGGTCATCAAGATCGTCAACGAGGAACTCGTCACCATCCTCGGCGGCGAGACCAGGCGGCTGCGCTTCGCCAAGCAGCCGCCGACCGTGATCATGCTCGCGGGCCTCCAGGGCTCGGGCAAGACGACCCTCGCCGGAAAGCTCGGCCTCTGGCTCAAGGGCCAGGGCCACTCCCCGCTGCTCGTCGCGTGCGACCTCCAGCGCCCCAACGCCGTCACCCAGCTCTCCGTCGTCGCCGAGCGCGCGGGCGTCGCGGTGTACGCCCCCGAGCCGGGCAACGGCGTCGGCGACCCGGTCAAGGTCGCCAGGGACTCCGTCAAGTACGCCAAGGACAAGGTCCACGACATCGTCGTCGTCGACACCGCGGGCCGCCTCGGCATCGACCAGGAACTGATGCGGCAGGCCTCGGACATCCGGGACGCCGTCAGCCCCGACGAGATCCTCTTCGTCGTCGACGCGATGACGGGCCAGGACGCGGTCAACACCGCCGAAGCCTTCCGCGACGGCGTCGGCTTCGACGGCGTCGTCCTCTCCAAGCTCGACGGCGACGCCCGCGGTGGCGCCGCGCTCTCCATCGCGCACGTCACCGGCAAGCAGATCATGTTCGCCTCCAACGGCGAGAAGCTGGACGAGTTCGACGCGTTCCACCCGGACCGGATGGCGTCCCGCATCCTCGACATGGGTGACCTCCTCAGCCTGATCGAGAAGGCCGAGCAGACCTTCAGCCAGGCCGAGGCCGAGAAGATGGCCTCCAAGCTGACGGGCAGCAAGGGCGGCAAGGACTTCACGCTCGACGACTTCCTGGCGCAGATGGAACAGGTCAGGAAGATGGGCAGCATCTCCAAGCTGCTCGGGATGCTGCCCGGCATGGGCCAGATGAAGGACCAGATCGCCAACCTCGACGAGCGGGACGTGGACCGTACCGCCGCGATCATCAAGTCGATGACGCCGGGGGAGCGGCACGAGCCGACCATCATCAACGGGTCGCGCCGGGCGCGTATCGCCAAGGGGTCCGGTGTCGAGGTCAGCGCAGTGAAGAACCTGGTGGAGCGGTTCTTCGAGGCGCGCAAGATGATGTCCAAGATGGCGCAGGGCGGCGGGATGCCGGGCATGCCGGGGATGCCGGGCATGGGCGGCGGTCCGGGCCGTCAGAAGAAGCAGGTCAAGCAGGCCAAGGGCAAGCGCAAGAGCGGTAACCCGATGAAGCGCAAGGCGGAGGAGCAGGCGGCTCTGGCGCGGCGCGAAGAGGGGGCGGCCGGTGGGGTCGAGGAGCAGGCCAAGAACTTCGAGCTGCCGGACGAGTTCAAGAAGTTCATGAGTTGACGGTGCGCCTCCCGGCTGGGGGCCGTGGGATGCGGTCGGTTCGTGGTTGCGGCGGGTTGTTCGGTGCCGGGCGCCGGGGCCTCCGGAGGCACATGTCCGGACGTGTGATTTACGGCGTCGTCACCGCGGACGTGTTGCCTGGGGCGGTCGTGCGCCACAAATCTCACGTTAGCGTCCGGACACGTACCTCCTGCGACCCCGTCACCCTCCGTCGCCCGTCGCTGCCCGCAACACCGCGACCGGGGAGCAGGCTCAGTCGAGCCTCAGGCCCAGGGTCTCCGCCGCCATCGCTCCTACCGTTGCCAGTGTCGTGGCGTCGGGTAGGGGGTGGAATCCCTGGTTGCCCTGGCTGAGCATCAGGACGGGGACGAATTCCCTTGTGTGGTAGGCGTGGCCGATGGTGGGGTCGTTGCCGTGGTCGGCTGTGACGATCAGGTGGTCGCCGGTCTTCAGCAGGGGGATCAGGGCCGCCAGGCCTTCGTCTGTTTCTTCCAGGACGCGGCCGTATCGGTCGGTGTCCTGTTGGTGGCCCGCCAGGTCTGTTTCCTGGATGTTGGTGATCACCAGGCCGGGGCCCGGGGTTCGGGTGGCTTCCAGGGTGTGGGCCAGGACCTCTGTTGTCGCGACCGCTGGGCGGCGTACGGCGTCGTCGCTGGTCAGGATGTCGGCTGCTTTGCCGACCAGTGTGACGGGGATGCCCGCGCCCGCTGCCAGCGCGGGGAGTTGGCGGGTGTGGTCGATGTCCGCGCCCAGGTGCTGCACCTGGAGGCCGCCGTTGCGGTAGAAGCCGCTGCCGGGGGTGTCCAGGCCCACCGTGCCCTCGTCGCCGGCGCGTACGTAGGTGGGGAGCGGGCCGTCCGCGTGGCCGCCCACCGCGATGACGCGGGCGACCGGCGCGACCGTTCGTACCGTACGGGCGATCTCCAGGATGCGGTCGAAGGGCAGGTCGTCCAGGCTGCCGGACGCGTTCCAGTTGATGCCCGGGTCGGCCTCCAGGTTGTCGTGGACCAGGACGGCGCCGTCGACGACGAGCAGCGGGCGGTCGTCGAGGAGTTCGACCTTGTGGCCCCCGGACAGCAGTGCTGCGGTCACTTCCGGGAGGTGCTGGGCCAGGCGGGCCACGGTGACCCGGGTGAAGTCCGCGCCCATCATGGTCTGGTGGCCCGCGAACGTGTCCGCCCCCGGGTAGCCGAGCGCGGCCCGGCCGGCCGAGACGGGCAGCGCCGTGGAGGTGGCGAGGCTTGTGTGCGGGTGGACCACGCCGAGGCCCAGCGCGCCGAGGGCGGGCAGCCGGAGGGGGCGGTGGTCCAGGACGTGGCCGCAGGTGTCGGCGGTGAGGTCGCCGGGGCGCAGCGTTCCCGCGTCGGGCATCGCGCCGATCCCGAAGCCGTCGATGACGACGATGACGGTCTTGCTCATGGTGCTCCTTGCAGGGCCCGGCCCTGCGCGTCGTACAGGCCGGTCAGCCGGGGTGCCCCGGTGGAGAGGCCCGAGACGACGGCGACGGTCGAGCGGGTGACGAAGATCTGCGTACGGAAGGCGAGTACGGCGGTGTCGCCGGCGCGGACGGCCGCCCTGGCGGGGGCGTCCAGGAGCCGGTAGTAGTCGATGTTCTCGGCGGGCGCGCTCTGGACGGGCAGGCGTGCGCCCGTGCGCGGGAGGAGGGCGGTGCGGATGTCGCCCCGGGCGTAGAAGCCGCCGCCGTACAGGGCGGGTCTACCGTCGGCGAGGGTGTGGGCGACCTCGGTGACGTAGACGTAGGCGGGCTGTTCGGGCTGGCGGGGGTCGGCCGCGTGGAGCGGGGTCGTGCCGGTGAGGGAGTGGCCGGGTTCGCCATGGGTCGCGCCCAGGCGGGCGAGCAGCGGCAGGGTCGCCACCGAGGTCGCGCTGGGGGCGCTGAGGGAAAGGCCGTGGTGGCCGCGTGCGGCGAGGGATCTCCTTGCCCTGAGGGCGAGTTCGAAGTTCGCCGTGGGGGCGGGGAGACTGGTCACCGGGTCGCACAGCACGCAGGGGAAGGCCGTGACGCCCGCGATGCGGATGCCGGGGAGCCGTTCGGCGGCGGCGGCGAAGGTGTCGATCGCTTCGAGGGGCACACCGCCCTCCTGGCCGGGGTAGGCGGTTCCCTCGACCCGTACGAAGACGTCCTGGACGAAGCCGAGCGCTTCGGCTGCTTCCGAGACCGCGCGGGCGTTGGCGAGGTCGAACACCGTCACGGCCTCGGGGCGCCAGGCGAGCATCTCGGGCAGGGCACGGCGCGGGATCTGTACGAGGTGGCCGAGGTTGCCGGGGCGTGCGCCGGTGGAGTGCAGGAGGCGCGCCTCGTACGGGTCGATCGCGGCGAAGCGCGGGATGTGCCGGGCGACCGCGCGGATCAACTCGGGGTTCCGGCCGAGCTGTTTGACCACGAACCACAGATTCAGACCGAGCCGTTCCGCCTCGGCGGCGAGCAGCGCCGCGTTGGCCTCGACGGCGTCGGCGTCCATGACGTACGTGTCGGGCGGGATGGTGCCGTCGTGATGCAGCGCGGTCGCGAAGTCGACGAGTGGCGCGTTGCGGGTGAGGACGGTGTCCAGGAACACGGTCAGCCCTTCAGGTCGTGCAGCGAACGGCGGAGGATCTCGATCACGAGGTCGGCTCCGGCGCGCATCGGGTTGATCCGTACGGTCCAGTCGGCGAGTTCGGGGGCGTCGTCGAGGGACGAGCTGGACATCCGGTAGACGAGCGGGGCGATCTCGAAGCGTGAGTTGGAGCCCACGGGGTACGGCGCGGCGCCGTACTTCGCCGCGACCGCGGGCAGTTCGCGGGCGAGCGGGCGGTCCAGGCGTACGAGCAGACAGCGGTCCTGCGCGTTGGCGACGCGCACCTCGGCGACACCGGGGACCTCGCCGGCCGCGAGGCGTTCCGCCAACTCGGCGCCGACCTGGGACTGGAGTGCCCACATGACGGGGACGTGGGTGAGCGCGCGCAGGGCGTCGAGCGCCTGGTGGCCCTGGACCTGGCCGCCGCCCGAGTAGTTGTCGGCGCGGATGCGCCCGATCAGGTCGCCGGCGCCGACGACGGCGCCCACGCCTTCGGGGCCGTGCAGCTTGAAGAGGGAGAAGCAGGAGGCGTCGGCGCCGAGTTCGACGCCGGAGGCGGGTACGCGCATGACCGCGTAGTTGTCGTCGACGACCGTGCGGACCCCGGCGGCGCGGCAGGCGGCGATGACCTCGCCCGGGTCGTACGAGTCGGCGAGCCGCTGCCTGCTGTGCTGGACGTACGCCCAGGTGAACCGGCCGGAGGCCAGGGCCTGTCGGAGCGCGTCCAGGTCGTTGAGGTCGACCTCGGCGGTGGCGGCTCCGAGGCCGCGCAGGGTCACGGCGGTGGTGCGGTAGACCGGGGCCCGGTGGATCAGCAGCGGATCGCCGTGGTCCAGGGCGGCGGCGAGGGCGGCGCGGATCGCTCCCGTACCGGCGCCCTGGACGAGCGCCGCGTCCTCGGCGCCGAAGTAGTCGGCGAGGACCGCCTCGACGCGCGCGGTGGTACGGGGCCGGCCGAGGCCGGGTACGACGCCAGCGTCGGCCTCGAAGAGCTGCGCGCCCTCGAAGTGCGCGGCGGTCGCTTCGAGCAGCCGGAACTGCTGCCGTACGGCGTCGTCGAGCGCGACCGTCGCCAGCGGGAAGGTCCGGGGGAGTGCGGGGGGTGCGGGAGGTGCGGACATCTCAGATCTCCTCGGGCGCGGTGCCCGTGTCGGTGCCGGCGCCCGTATCCGGGTCGGTGCCGGTCAGGAAGCGCAGTGGGTTGCGGCGGGTCATCAGGTCGATCAGGTCCTCGTCCACACCGGCGGCGCGGGCCTGCGGCAGGAAGGTCCGGAACAGGTGCCCGTACCCCTGGCCGCCCTCCGACTCCAGGTAGCCGTGGCGCGAGATGTCGCAGCTCAGCAGCACACGGTCGGCGTGCCCCGCCTCCAGCAGCGCGAGCAGCAGCCGCAGCCGGACCTCGTCCCGCTGGTAGTTCTCCTTGCCGACGGTGTCGAAGGCGACGTACGCGCCGCTCGCCGCGATGTCGCGGTGGGTGGCCGGGTCGTTCAGGAGGTCCTGGTGGCCGATCGAGATCCGGTGCGGTTCCAGCCCGGTGCCGGTGAGGAGGTCGAGCTGCGCGCGTCCGCCCCGGCCGAGCTGGGCGTGGGTGGCGACGGAGAGGCCGGTGGCGAGCGCGGCGTGCGCCGCGGCGAGGAGCACCCGGCGCTCGGGCTCGGTCGGTTCCTCGCCGTGGCTGCCGATCTCGCCGATGACGCCGGGCCGTACGCCGGTGGAGCCGATCCCGTCGTTGATCTCCCTGACCAGGGTGGCGGTGAGTTCCTCGATGTGCGCGGTCCCGATCTCCCTCGGGTGGAACGGCTCGTAGTACCAGCCGGTCGCCGCGACCACGGCGACACCGGACTCCTCGGCGATCCTGGCCAGGGCGCGCGGGTCGCGCCCCATGCCCCGGCAGGTCAGCTCGATGACCAGACCGAGCCCGAACTCCCCACGCAGGGCGGCCAGTTCGGCCGTCACGGCCGGGAGGTGGCCGGTGTCGAGGACGGCGGCGCGGTGGCCCGTCCGGTCGATGTCGAGGACGAGGTGCTCGTGGGCGAGGACAGGACCGCGTACGGAGGAGACCGGCAGCGGACCCGCGACGGTCCGGACGGCGTGCTGCTGCGTGGGGTGGTGCCGCATTGGTGCCCCTTTAGCTTTTGACCGGCGTGAAGAGGTCGAGCCAGTAGAGGATGTTGAGCAGGATGCCGCCGACGATCACGGCGGCGGGCGCTGCCGCCATCCTCACCACGGGCTTGCCCATCGCCTCGTTGAGGAGGTACAGCCCGCCGACGACAAGGATGCCCAGGCCGCCTCCCATGACATTGGCCGCCAGCAGCGAGCCGAAGAGGATCGCCAGCGACAGCGTCTCGGTGATCGCTCCGCGCAGGTGCTCGGAGGAATCACGCACGCTGGGCAGCTTGCCCAGGACCTTGCCGATCCACGACAGGGCCAGCACTTCGAGTCCGAGGACGACGGCACCGACGACGGCCGCGAGGTACGGGTTCGGCATCAGATAGCCGAGGGGGTAGACGAACGTGAAGCCGGCGACCCCGTAGGCCCCCGAGGCCAGCGCGGTCGTCGCGATCAGCGGGATGAAGCCGAAGACACGGTAGAAGTCGACCTGGGCCGCCTCACTGAAGTGCCCCTTGGCTATCAGGAAGCTGGTCGCCTCGCCGCCGGCGAATATGTGTGTCTGGGCGAGCACACAGACCCCGGCCCCGAGCAGCATGAACAGCGGCAGGTGGCGGCGCAGCCGCTGGGCGCTGGAGCTGAACAGGGACGCCATCGGGTCGTCCTCGGCCTCCAGCGCCGGATCGGGCGGACCGGCCTCGGCCTCCAGGGCGCGGTCGGCCCGGCGCTGCACGAGGTCCTTGCGCACCGCGAAGAAGATGAGCATCAGCACACCGGCCGCCATGGCGAAGGAACCGGCGAAGACGCTCGGCCAGAGCTTCGCCGTCATGATCACGAAGGCGAACTCGACCACGGCGGCTATCCCGCCGCGCAGCCGCCCGAACTGCCGGGTGATGGCGAGCACGGGGAAGAGCGCGAAGAGGTAGAGGATCGGCGTCGACATCTGCTGCATCGCGGTCAGGAAGTCGACGGGCAGATCGTGCGCGGCCGTGTTCGCCCCGCCGAGACCGAAGACGACCAGCGCGCCCCAGGCCCCGCCGAGCAGCGGCGCCAGCCACTTCTTGGGCGCGAGGATGCCCAGCACGTCGGTCGGCAGGAAGAGCAGCCAGGGGTTGAGGACGCCGGTGGAGAGCGCGAGCGGCGCGCCGAGGCCGAAGATGAAGCCGGCGGAGAGTCCGAAGGCGACCGCGGCGGTGGCCGGGCGGTTGGAGTTCCCCCGGACGAAGTCGAGCATGAAGGGACGGGTGCCGTCGTTGAAGACGGCCAGTGCGCTGTGCGAGACGTACGCGGTAAGCGCGCACAGCACGATGACTATCGCTTGCTGCGCGGCTGAGAACTCCAGGCCGGTGCTCGCTGCTAGGACGGTGCTCACGGACTTGCTCCTCTGTGCCCTGTCAGGTCTTCGGCGGGTCAGCCGTGTGCCGCGATGGCACGGGCGATGACGGGGGCGACGGCGTCGATCTGGTCGGTGGCGAAGCCAAAGACCTTCTTGCCGTCCGCCAGCAGTGCGGTGACCTCGTCCTCGGTGGGGACGGAGCGGCCGAAGGTGTGGCACAGGGGCTTGCCCATCAGCCCGACGAGGAGGCCCAGGGAGGCGCCGGCGCCGGTGTGGCAGGTGCCGAGGTAGTAGTCGGCCTGGCCGGTGCGGAGCTTGGTCGCTCCCTCCATGTCGTTGGAGAGCGTGATCTCCACGCCGTCGAGGCCGAGGTCGGAGACGATGCCGGCGACCTCGGACTTGCCGAGGCCCCCGGTGAGGATCTTCGTCATGGCTGTTTCCTTCGGGTGGTGGGGTTCGGAGGTGCTGTTCAGGTGTTCCGTTCAGATGTGCTGGGCGAGAACGGCGAGGTGCAGGGAGAGGAAGTTGATCTCGGATTCGGGCAGTGTGGCGCCGAGCACCTGTGCGGAACGTGCGGAGATGGCGCGGGCCCGCTCCACCGCCTCGGGGTGGTCGGCGAGTTCGGCGACCACGGCGTCGTCCGTAGGGAACTGCTCGATCGGCTCGCCGTCGACGAGCCGGGTGAGCGCCATCATGAGATGGCTGGTGAACATCCCCGCCGTGTCCTCGGTGATGGTGTGCCCCTCGGCGGCCAGGGCGTCCAGCTCGTCCGTCACGAAGGCGGCGACCTCCGGTCGGACCTGGCCGCTCTCGCGGAACAGTGTGATGCGAAGGGTGAGCTGATCGTCCATGATGCTCCTTCCTCCTGATACGACAGAAACCAGGATGTTGTATTTTCAGCTCGTGGCTCTCGTCCGTGGACGGGGAGCCGGGCCGGGTCAGTACGAGGGGGCGCGCTCACCGCGCAGCACCTCGGTCTGGAGGGTGGTGATCAGCGTCAGGTCGAGCGAGTCGCGTACGGCGCCGAGCGCCTTCGCCCCCTCGGTCCTGCCGATGATCGCGGCACTGGAGTTGCGCAGCGCGAGGCCCCGGGTGACCTCGTCACCGAGCGGCAGCACGTCGACGTCCGAGCCGAGCCGGCCCTGCGCCTCGTCGAGGTTCCATACGGTGGCGTCGGCCAGGTCGTGGTCGAACAGCTCGCGGAGCTGCATGTAGGAGGCCTCGACCCAGGTGATGTCGGAACGCCCGGCGAAGACCCGCTCGGCGAGCATCCGCTGGTCCTCGGAGGCGTGGTCGACGACCACCCGCAGGCCGGGGGAGTCCACCACAGCGCCGTGGCGCAGCAGCAGCCCGTGCGCGCCGACGTAGGTGGCGGGGCCGAGGTCGGCCACCAGCTCCACCGGGTACTCCTCGATCAGCCGGTCGGCTGCGAAGCGCGAGAGCACCACCAGGTCGACCTTGCCCTCGACGAGTGCGGTGGTCCTGGCGCCGGCGCCGCGCATGAAGGTGATCGCGAAAGGCGCGCCCGCCTCCTCGAAGGCGGCGCGCAGCCCGGTGGCGAGCCCTTCGTAACGACGGGAGTACGGGAGCGGCATCGCCGCGAGCAGGGTGCCGAGCCCGGACAGCCGCCAGAGCACCGAACGGTCGGAGCGTACGAGGAACGTGCCGAGATGGCCGCGCGCGGTCGTCTCGATGGCCTCGGCGTTCTCCAGCAGCCGCAGCGCGGCCTGGACCGTGCCGTTCCCGACGCCCAGCTCCTCGGCGAAGTCCCGCACGCGGGGCAGCCGGGTGTCCGGCTCGTGGTTCAGCATGAGAACCGCGAGCTGCCGGGCCGCGAGGCCGTTGCGGGTGAGGAAACGCTCGTCAAAGCCAGTCACGCAGGAGACAGTAACCAGGATTCTGGATACTGACAAGACCCTTGTGCCCGCTGTTCCGCTCCCTGCCCGGAAACGGAACAGCCGGATGTGTCGGTGCGAGTCCCGGGGGCTTGGGCGCCGGAGGGTCGGGGCGCCCGGCGCGTCAGGCGGGCGTGATGATCAGGAGGTCGCGGGGATCAGGGGGTCGCGGGGATCAGGGGGTCGTCGCGATCAGGTACCGGAAGATGTTCGGCATCCAGACCGTGCCGTCACGCCGCACATGGTCGTGCAGCGCCTCGCCGATCTCCTTCTCCACCTGCCGCCGGTCCGTCACCCGTACCGCCCCGTCGAACACCCCGGTCGACAGCAGCCCCCGGACCGCGCTCTCCGTGTCCGCGTAACCGAAGGGGCAGGCCACCCGCCCTGAGCCGTCCGGCTTCAGGCCGGCCCGCGCCGCCACATCCTCCAGGTCGTCACGGTGCGCGGGGCGCCAGCCCCCTTTGCGCAGCCGGTCGGTGAGCCGGCCAGCGACCCGCAGCACGGCGGCCGTGGCGCAGCGCTCCGGCGGCCCCCAGGCGGCGATCACCACCGGCGTGCCCCGCTTCGCCATCGGTATGGCCGCGTCCAACTCGGGCTCCAGCCCCTTGCCGTCGCCCTCGGCGCCGCCGATCGGCTGGAAGGCGGTGATCACGTCGTACGCGCGCTCCCCCCGCCCGGCCGCCTGCGTCAGACGGTCCGCCGGAAGCAGTGTGCCGGTGGGGGGCTTCTGCGCCTGCGCCGGCGTGCGGTCGCGTTCGCCGTCGGCACGCAGCCGCTCGCGGGCCAGCGCGAGCCGGTGCTCGTCCGAGTCGACGCCGGTGACCTGCGCGCCCCGGGAAGCGGCGATCAGCAGGGCGAGGCCCGAACCACAGCCGAGGCCGAGCAACTTGGTCCCGTCGCGGACCTCCAGACGCTCGTACACCGCTTCGTAGAGCGGTACCAGCATCCGTTCCTGGATCTCGGCCCAGTCGCGGGCCCTCGCATCCGTCCCCGCGGCGACCGCGGGGTCCGCCGGGTCCTGGAGTGCGTTCGCTTGGTGCTGGTGCTGCTGGACGAGCGTACGTGCCATGGATAGCGCCCCAATCCGCCGAGAGGTCGGTACTGCCCTGCTGGGCAGCCCCCCGTTCCGTGCGCGCCTGCATCCCCCGTATGCCAGGGAACTCCCCATCTGTGCCCGCGTCCAGTGGGCGCAGGGCAAAGCGTCTGTGAACCCCGCGTGCGCCCCGGCGGTGCGCTCCGGCGCACTGGGCCGGTTCTCATACCCCCCTGCGGTCGCCGTACGATGCCCGCCATGGCAAAGGCACCCGTTCTCACACCGCAGGCGGAGGATTTCCCCCGCTGGTACCAGGATCTGATCAACAAAGCGGAACTGGCCGACAACGGCCCGGTGCGCGGAACGATGGTGATTAGGCCATACGGGTACGCGCTGTGGGAGCGGATGCAGGCGGGCATGGACGCCAGGATCAAGGCGACCGGCACGCAGAACGCCTACTTCCCCCTTCTCATCCCCCAGTCCTACCTGACCAAGGAAGCCGATCACGTCGAGGGCTTCGCGCCCGAACTCGCCGTCGTCACACACGGCGGCGGCAAGGAACTGGAGGAGCCGGTCGTCGTCCGCCCCACCTCCGAGACGATCGTCAACGAGTACTTCTCCAAGTGGGTGCAGAGCTACCGCGACCTGCCGCTCCTCATCAACCAGTGGGCGAACGTGGTCCGCTGGGAGATGCGCCCCCGGGTCTTCCTGCGCACCACCGAATTCCTCTGGCAGGAGGGCCACACCGCGCACGCCACCTTCGAGGACGCGCGCGACTTCGCCGCCCGTATCCACCGTGACGTCTACGGCGAGTTCATGGAGAACGTCCTCGCGATGGACTTCGTCCCCGGCCGCAAGACGGCCAGGGAGCGGTTCGCCGGCGCGATCAACACCCTCACCCTCGAAGGGATGATGGGCGACGGCAAGGCCCTCCAGCTCGGCACCAGCCATGAACTCGGCCAGAACTTCGCCAGGGCCTTCGACATCCAGTACGTGTCCAAGGACAGCGTGCAGGAGTACGTCTGGCAGACCTCCTGGGGCTTCACCACCCGCATGATCGGCGCGCTCGTGATGATGCACGGCGACGACAGCGGACTGCGCGTACCGCCGCGCCTCGCCGCCGTCCAGGCCGTCGTCCTCGCCATCAAGGGCGACGACGCCGTGATCGCCAAGGTCCGCGAGACGGGCGAGCGGCTGCGGGCCGCCGGCATCCGCGTCCAGGTCGACGACCGTACCGACGTCCCCTTCGGACGGCGCGCCGTCGACTGGGAGCTGAAGGGCGTACCCGTACGGATCGAGATCGGGCCGCGCGACCTGGAGAACGGTACGGCGATGCTCGCCCGCCGGATCCGCGGCGGCAAGGAGCCCGTCCCGCTCGACGCGGTCGCCGGGATGCTGCCCGCGCTCCTCGAAGAGGACCAGGCGCTGCTGCTCACGCAGTCGAGGGAGCGCAGGGAATCGCGTACGGCCGACGTCCGTACGATCGAGGAGGCCGTCGAGGCCGCCGCCACCGGCTGGGCGCGCATCCCCTGGGCGAAGCTCGGCCCCGAGGGCGAAGCGGCCCTCGCCGAGCAGGGCGTGTCCGTACGGTGCCTGGTCGCCGAGGACGGGTCGGTGCCCGAATCGGACGACGCCCCGGGTACTGTCGCGGTCGTGGCCCGCGCCTACTGAGTGCTTCCGGCGCGCCCCCTCCGGACCCCAGGCCCGCTGCTCAGCGGCCCGCGAGGGGGCGCGTACGTAGATCACCTACGCGTCGGAGCGTAGAAGTCACTACGTACCACCTTGGTACGAGCTGTGAGAGTTATCCACAGATCAGCGCACCCGCCCTCGTCCGGACGCATCAATGGCAACTGACGGGTACGTGCAAATTATTTGGGATGCCCCGGAATGGAACCCGGGAGCATTCCGGCTCGTTGTTCACGACGTGAGCACGACACCACCTGTTCTCGCCGCAGAGCTGGCGCAGGCGTGGGCCGATATTCAGAGGTCCCACCCCGAGCTGCCGGATCTTGCCGCGCCAGAGTCCCTGATCGGAGAGTCCTCGTCCGCATGCGGCGCGGAGCTCTCCTTCGAACGACTGCTTCACGAAGCGGTCCACGGCATCGCCGCAGCCAGAGGTGTCCGAGACACCTCACGGGCGGGCCGATACCACAACCGCAGATTCCTCGCGATCTCGGAGGAGATGGGCCTCGACCATCCCGAGGAGCCACATCCGAGCAGCGGTTTCTCCCTGGTCTCGCTCAGCCCCGAGGCCAAGCGGCGGTACCGCCCGACCATCGAGCGGCTCCAGCGCGCCCTCAAGGCGCATACGGTCGCGACCGCCGCCGACACCAAGCAGAGCTTCCGGGGTCCTGCCGCCAGACACGGCTCCTCGGGCGGCGGCGTACGGGTCAAGGCCGTCTGCGACTGCGGCCGCAACGTGCGGGTCGTCCCCTCGGTCCTCGCCCAGGCGCCGATCGTCTGTGGCGGCTGCGGAAAGCCGTTCCGCATCCCGGAAGTGGTCGCCGCTGCTAGCTGAGCCCGAGCTGCCCCTCCCCCACCCCGGGAGGTGGCAGCGACCGGGTCGGGGCAGGCCGCCGTTGTGTGGCACAATGCCTAGCTGTACTCGACAGTCGCACAGGACCCCTCTCTCCTCCGGCTGACGCGTCCATCGGGCGGATCGGGTACCGCAACCCCACGCGGCATCCCGCTGTGCTCAACCACGTCAAGACCAGGAGACACCACACCAGTGGCAGTCAAGATCAAGCTGAAGCGTCTGGGCAAGATCCGTTCGCCTCACTACCGCATCATCGTCGCCGACTCCAGGGTCCGCCGCGACGGCCGCGCCATCGAGGAGATCGGTCTGTACCACCCGGTGCAGAACCCTTCGCGTATCGAGGTCGACTCGGACCGCGCGCGTTACTGGCTGTCCGTCGGCGCCCAGCCGACCGAGCCGGTTCTCGCGATCCTCAAGCTCACCGGTGACTGGCAGGCGCACAAGGGCCTTCCGGCCCCCGCGCCCCTGCTGATGCCGGAGCCGAAGGCCGACAAGCGCGCCCTCTTCGAGGCCGCAGCCAAGGACGCCGGCGACGAGCCCAAGGGTGAGGCCATCACCCAGAAGGCGAAGAAGGCCGAGAAGAAGGCGGACGAAGCCGGGACAGACGCCCCGGCCGCCGCCGAGCCGACCGAGGCCTGAGCATGCTCGAGGAGGCTCTCGAGCACCTCGTGAAGGGCATCGTCGACAACCCCGGCGACGTGCAGGTCGCCTCGCGCGACCTGCGCCGTGGGCGCGTGCTGGAGGTCAGGGTGCACCCCGACGACCTCGGCAAGGTGATCGGCCGCAACGGCCGCACCGCGCGTGCGCTGCGTACCGTCGTGGGCGCCATCGGCGGCCGGGGCATCCGCGTCGACCTCGTCGACGTGGACCAGGTTCGCTGACTGATTTGTTGTACCGGCGCGGGCCGGGGCAGGCCTTACGGTCGCCCCGGCCCGTGCCGTTTTCGCTGCCGCGAAGGGGAGAGCAAGCACAGGTGGGAGAGCAAACACAGTGCAGTTGGTAGTCGCGCGCATTGGTCGCGCCCATGGGATCAAGGGCGAGGTCACCGTCGAGGTGCGTACGGACGAGCCCGAGCAGCGGCTCCCGCCCGGCGCCGTACTCGCCACGGAACCGGCCTCCGCCGGACCGCTGACGATCGAGACCGGCCGGGTGCACAGCGGAAGGCTGCTGCTGCGCTTCGCGGGCGTACATGACCGCTCGGGCGCCGAGGCGCTGCGCAACATCCTCCTCATCGCCGAGGTCGACCCGGAGGAACTGCCCGAGGACCCGGAGGAGTTCTACGACCATCAGCTCATGGACCTGGACGTGGTCCTCGCCGACGGCACGGAGATCGGCCGGATCACCGAGATCACCCACCTGCCCTCGCAGGACCTGTTCATCGTGGAGCGTCCCGACGGCAGCGAGGTGATGATCCCGTTCGTGGAGGAGATCGTCACCGAGATCGACCTGGAGGAGCAGAAGGCCGTCATCGACCCGCCGCCCGGGCTCCTGGACGAAGCCTCGGCCGAGGTGGCGGTCCCCGACAGGGCCTCAGACGGGGACGGCGCCTGATGCGGATCGACGTCGTCACGATCTTCCCCGAGTACCTGGAACCGCTGAACGTCTCGCTGGTCGGCAAGGCACGCGCCCGCGGCAGGCTCGACGTACACGTGCACGACCTCAGGGAGTGGACGTACGACCGGCACAACACGGTCGACGACACCCCCTACGGCGGCGGCCCCGGCATGGTCATGAAGACCGACGCCTGGGGCGAAGCGCTCGACGAGACCCTCGCGGACGGGTACGAGTACGGGGCGCACCACCCCGTCCTGGTCGTTCCCACGCCGAGCGGGCGGCCCTTCACCCAGGAACTCGCCGTCGAGCTCTCCGAGCGGCCCTGGCTGATCTTCGCCCCGGCCCGTTACGAGGGCATCGACGGCCGGGTCGTCGACGAGTACGCGACCAGGATGCCGGTCCACGAGGTGTCCATCGGCGACTACGTGCTGGCCGGCGGCGAGGCGGCCGTACTGGTCATCACCGAGGCCGTGGCCCGGCTGCTGCCCGGCGTCCTCGGCAACGCCGAGTCGCACAGGGACGACTCGTTCGCCCCCGGCGCGATGGCCGACCTGTTGGAGGGGCCCGTCTACACCAAGCCGCCACAGTGGCGCGGACGGGACATCCCGGACATCCTACTCAGCGGCCACCACGGCAGGATCGCGCGCTGGCGGCGTGACGAGGCGCTCCGCAGGACCGCGGCCAACCGCCCCGACCTGATTGAACGTTGCGACGCCGCCGTGTTCGACAAGAAGGACCGCGAGACGCTCTCGATCATGGGCTGGGCCCCCGAGCCCGGCGGCCGATTTTGGCGCAGGCCGACGACCATGGAAGAATGAGCCGTTGCCTTACGCCCGGTGCGCGCCCCTGCCACAGGGGGAACGACGCTCACCCGGCGCGAACGGCACACCCCGTACTCTCCTCACGACATTCCGTTGATGACCTGTGGCATCAGCGAGGAAGCAGATCAACATGACCAGCCTGCTCGACACCGTCGATGCCGCGTCACTGCGCACCGACCTCCCCGCCTTCCGCCCCGGCGACACGGTGAACGTCCACGTACGAGTCATCGAAGGCAACCGCTCGCGTATCCAGCAGTTCAAGGGTGTCGTCATCCGCCGCCAGGGCTCGGGTGTCCGCGAGAGCTTCACCGTCCGCAAGGTCTCGTTCCAGGTGGGCGTCGAGCGCACCTTCCCGGTGCACAGCCCGATCTTCGAGAAGATCGAGCTCGTCAGCCGCGGTGACGTCCGCCGCGCGAAGCTGTACTACCTCCGTGAGCTGCGCGGCAAGGCCGCGAAGATCAAGGAGAAGCGCGACAACTGAGCTGAGGACCGGGCCCCCGGAGCGGCCGGATAAGCTCTCGGCCCGATGAACACCGAAGCACAGCACGCGGAGCGCGGCTCCTCTTCCGAAACCCCTGTCGGGGCGGAAGAGGAGCCGCGCTTTTCGCGTTTCGCGGGCCTTTCCTGGCGCGGAGTCGGGCTGCTCGGCATCGCGTGCGCTCTCTTCGTCCTGCTGTTCAGCCACTTCGTGCTCCAGCCCTTCCTGATCCCGAGCGGCTCGATGGAGCCCACGCTTCAGGTCGGCGACCGCGTGCTGGTCGACAAGTTGGCGTACCGTTTCGGTGCCGAGCCGCACCGTGGTGACGTGGTGGTCTTCGACGGCACCGGATCGTTCGTCCAGGAGCCGCCGGGGGAGAACCCCGTCACCGGGCTGCTGCGCGGGGTGGCCGCGGCCCTCGGTCTCGCGGAGCCCGCCGAGACCGACTTCGTGAAACGCGTGGTCGGGGTGGGCGGCGATCATGTGGTCTGCTGCGACAAGGGGGGCAGGGTCGAGGTGAACGGCCGCGCGGTCGAGGAGCGGTACGTGTATCCGGGCGACGTGCCTTCGCGAGAGCCCTTCGACATCGTCGTACCGCCGGGAACCCTGTGGATGATGGGCGACCACCGGGGCAACTCCAGGGACTCCCGCGATCATCTCGGCGACCCCGGCGGCGGCATGGTCCCGGTGGACAAGGTGATCGGGCGGGCCGACTGGATCGGCTGGCCCTTCGGCCGCTGGTCGTCACTGCCGCGTACCGGCGCCTTCCGGGACGTGACGGATCCGGCCGGCGCCCATGGGTAAGCGGGGCCGTCCGCCCGGCGAGCGCCCGGACGCGGAGCCGGGGGCGGATCCGGCGGCGGGCAGGACGCTGCCGGGACGCGCCGAGCGCCGCAAGCTGGCCCGTAAGGTCAAGCGCAAGCGCCGCCGTTCCGCCGTGTTCGAGATCCCGGTGCTGCTCGTGGTGGCGCTGCTGATCGCCCTCGTGCTCAAGACCTTCCTGGTGCAGGCCTTCGTGATCCCGTCGGGGTCGATGGAGGAGACGATCAGGATCAGCGACCGGGTCCTGGTGGACAAGCTGACCCCTTGGTTCGGTTCGAAGCCCGAGCGCGGCGACGTCGTGGTGTTCAGGGACCCCGGTACGTGGCTCCAGGGCGAGAAGCCGGCTCCGGACACCTCGCCGGTGGTCGTCAAACAGCTCAAGGCGGGACTGACGGACATCGGGCTGCTGCCGTCCGCCGACGAGCAGGATTTGATCAAGCGCGTCATCGGTGTTGGTGGTGACACGGTCAAATGTTGTGACGCCGACGGCAAAATCACTGTCAACGGTGTGCCCCTCGACGAGCCCTACCTACACCCGGGCAATGCGCCGTCAACCATCCCGTTCGAGGTGAAAGTGCCCACAGGGCGAATTTTCGTCATGGGGGACCATCGGGCCGATTCGGCCGATTCGCGCTACCACCTCAGTGAGAAGTTCGACGGCACCGTCTCGGAGAAAGAGGTGGTGGGACGGGCTGTCGTGATCGCCTGGCCGTTCGCGCACTGGAGCAGACTCCAGGTCCCCGCGACCTTCGCGACCGTGCCGGAAGCACGCGCGGGACCGCAGGCGGGCGCGGTCACGTCGAATAGTGTGTCTTCCCAGGATCGATATGGATTGGTCCAACTCCCGAGCCCTGCGGAACTCCCGCTCGTTATGGGAGTGGTGGGCCTGTCCCGGATCAGGGACAGGCGCTCACACGGAGTTAATCGCACGGAATGAAGGAGTGGATGTGGGGGACGTGGCGGTCGGTGCACGATCCGGACACGATGATCCCGAGGATGGACACGAGCAGCTCGCCGAGTCGCCCGCAGCCCCGACGGACAGCGTGAGGGACAGCACGACGGACAGTCCGAGGGACGGTACGCAGGACGGCCCGGACAGCATGAAGGACGGCACCACGGACGAGGAAAACGATCACGAGACTCCGGACGACGGTCCCGGAGAGCGGAAGCAGCGTTCCTTCTGGAAGGAGCTGCCTCTGCTGATCCTGATCGCGCTCGTCCTCGCCCTGCTGATCAAGACGTTCCTGGTGCAGGCGTTCTCCATCCCCTCCGACTCGATGCAGGACACCTTGCAGCGGGGCGACCGGGTGCTGGTGGACAAGCTCACCCCCTGGTTCGGCGCCGAGCCGCAGCGCGGCGAGGTCGTGGTCTTCCACGACCCGGGCGGCTGGCTGGAGGACACGGCGACACCCACCCCGAACGTGGCGCAGAAGTTCCTCAGCTTCATCGGGCTGATGCCGTCGGCGGAGGAGAAGGACCTGATCAAGCGGGTCATCGCGGTCGGCGGCGACACGGTGCAGTGCGAGAAGGGCGGAAAGGTCCAGGTCAACGGGCACCCGCTGAACGAGTCGTCGTACATCTACCCGGGGAACACCCCGTGTGACGACGAGCCGTTCGGGCCGATCAAGGTCCCCAAGGGCCGTATCTGGGTGATGGGCGACCACCGGCAGAACTCGCTGGACTCGCGTTACCACCAGGAGCTGCCCGGGAACGGCACGGTCTCCACCAAGGAGGTCGTGGGCCGTGCGGTCGTCGTGGCGTGGCCGCTCGACCGCTGGGACGCGCTCTCCGTACCCAGCACCTTCGACCAGTCGGGGCTGAGCGCGGCAGCGGGCGCTGCTCCGGCGGCGATCGGGGTGGCGGGTGCCGTTCCGCTCGTGCTGTGGCGCAGGCGGAGGCGCACCGTGACCGGAAGGCGTACCGCCGGGTAGGGTGCCGTCCCAGATCGTCGATCTCCGAGGATCGTTTCTCCGGAACGGGGGCGGCTGGGATGAGCGGAACAGGACGTACGAACGATGGCCGCGGCGGCCTCGGCAGTGCTCTGTCGGGGGTTGCCGTGGCCGTCGGCTGTGTGCTCTTCCTCGGCGGATTCGTCTGGGGTGCCATCGCGTACCAGCCGTACACCGTGCCGACCGACTCGATGACCCCGACCGTGAAGGCGGGGGACCGGGTGCTCGCCCAGCGGATATCGGGCGACGACGTCCGGCGCGGTGACGTCGTCGTCTTCCAGGACCCCGACTGGGGCGACATGCCCATGGTGAAGCGGGTGGTCGGCGTCGGCGGCGACACGGTCGCCTGCTGCGACGCCCACGGGCAGCTCACGGTCAGCGGCAAGGCGATCCCCGAGCCGTACCTCGGCAAGAGCTACAGCGAGCGCGCCTCCGAGTCCACCTTCTCGTCGAAGGTGCCGACCGGGCAGCTCTTCCTGCTCGGTGACGAGCGCAGCGACTCGCTGGACTCCCGGGTGCACATCCAGGACAAGAGCCGGGGCTCCGTGCCGCGCGCCGAGGTGAAAGCGCGTGTCGACGCCGTGGTCTGGCCGCTCGGGAGCCTGATCGGCCGGCCGAACGGCTTCGCGGCACTCCCGGGCGGTGTGTCGTCGCCCGGCCCCCTGAAGCTGGTGGTCGGCGCCGTGGTCGTCGGCGCTGTGCTGATCCTGGGCGGCGCGGCCTACGGGCCGATCGCGCGCCGGAAGCCGAGGACACGCAGGCCCGGCAGGGCGGGTGCGGGGGTGTCCGCCGGTGTCTGACCAGCCGGGGACGGAGAACGCCGACCTCTTGGGGACGCGCGGTGCTGACCTGCCGGAGACGCCCGGCCGGGTGCTGAGGAAGGTCGCGCGGGTGGTTCTGCTCGACCCCGCCGACCGGATTCTGCTGATGCACGGGTACGAGCCCGACGATCCCGCCAAGAGCTGGTGGTTCACGCCCGGCGGCGGGCTGGAGGGCGACGAGACGCGCGAGGAGGCGGCTCTCAGGGAGCTGCGGGAAGAGACCGGGATCACACAGGTCGACCTCGGCCCTGTGCTCTGGCAACGGACCTGCTCCTTCCCGTTCGACGGCCGCCGCTGGGATCAGGACGAGTGGTACTTCCTGGCGCGTACGGAACAGACCGAGACGTCCTCCGGCGGGCTGACCGAACTGGAGCGGCGCAGTGTCGCCGGTCTGAGGTGGTGGACCTCCGCCGAACTTCTCGCGGCACGTGAGACGGTGTATCCGACCAGGCTCGCCGAGCTGCTGCGCACGCTGCTCGACGAGGGGCCCCCGGGTGCGCCGGTGGTCCTCGCCCCCGAAATCGTCTAGGGGCGCGGGGGCGGGAGCACAATAGGGGGACGCACGGCTGAAGGGGAACATGCCATGAGCGCCGAGGACCTCGAGAAGTACGAGACCGAGATGGAGCTGAAGCTCTACCGGGAGTACCGCGATGTCGTCGGTCTGTTCAAATATGTGATCGAGACCGAGCGTCGCTTTTATCTCACCAATGACTACGAGATGCAGGTGCACTCGGTGCAGGGTGAGGTCTTCTTCGAGGTGACGATGGCGGACGCGTGGGTCTGGGACATGTACAGGCCGGCCAGGTTCGTCAAGCAGGTACGGGTCCTTACGTTCAAGGACGTGAATATCGAGGAGCTGAACAAGAGCGATCTCGAACTGCCCGGCGGCTGAAGGGCGTGACGGGGTCCGGTTGAAGGCGTGACGGAGCCCCGGTGGGAGGCGTGACCGGGCTGGTGCGCTCACACGTCCGGGTGGCCGAGTTGTCCACAACTGGTGAGTTATCCACCAAGATCCACTAGTTCCGGGCGATCGCGTCAGAGTCGGTGCCGGAGGTGGTGCCGAAATGAACGCGACGAGGGCACTGGGAAGGTACGGCGAGGACCTCGCCGTACGGGCGCTGATCGCGGTCGGAATGACCGTGCTGGCGCGCAACTGGCGGTGTGGCAGGGCCGGCGAGATCGACATCGTGGCGCGGGACGCGGACGCGCTGGTGGTCTGCGAGGTGAAGACCCGCAGGACGAGTCTGTTCGAGCATCCGATGGCGGCCCTCACACCGGTCAAGAAGGAGCGGCTGAGGCACCTCGCCGCCTGCTGGCTGGAGCGCTCCGGAGGCCCGCCGTCCGGCGGGGTGCGGATCGACCTGGTCGGGGTGCTGCTGCCCCGGCGGGGCGCGCCCGTGGTGGAGCACGCCAGGGGGGTGGTCTGAATGGGGTTCGCACGGGCGTGTTCGGTGGCGCTGGTGGGCGTCGAGGGCGTGGTGGTCGAGGTCCAGGCGGACCTGGAGCCCGGCGTGGCCGCCTTCACCCTGGTCGGCCTGCCCGACAAGAGTCTGGTGGAGAGCCGGGACCGGGTCAGGGCCGCCGTGGTGAACTCGGGCGCCGAGTGGCCGCAGAAGAAGCTCACAGTGGGGCTGAGCCCGGCCTCCGTACCGAAGTCCGGCAGCGGTTTCGATCTCGCCGTGGCCGCCGCGATCCTCGGGGCCGCCGAGCGTATCGATCCCGAGGCCATCGCCGACCTGGTGATGATCGGCGAGCTCGGTCTCGACGGTCGCGTCAGGCCGGTACGCGGGGTGCTGCCCGCGGTCCTCGCGGCGGCGGAGGCCGGCTACCGCCAGGTCGTCGTCCCCGAGCTGACCGCGGGTGAGGCGTCGCTCGTGCCGGGCGTCTCCGTCCTCGGGGTGCGGAGCCTGCGCCAGCTCATCGCCGTCCTCACCGGAGAGCCGGTCCCCGACGAGCCGCGGGAGTCGGGGCGGGAGCGCCCCGACGCCATGCTGGCGGGGCTGATGGTGCCGGGCGCCGGAGTCGGCACGGGCCT
>NZ_JTHL01000001.1:7058961-7060083 GCF_000818195.1 Streptomyces sp. 150FB
ATGTCGCGGGGCAGGAGGTGGCCCGCACGGCGCTGGAGGTGGCGGCCGCCGGCGCGCACCATCTGCTGCTGCACGGCCCGCCGGGCGCCGGGAAGACGATGCTCGCCGAGCGGCTGCCGGCCGTGCTGCCACCGCTGACCGGCCACGAATCGCTGGAGGTCACCGCCGTCCACTCGGTCGCCGGCATGCTCCCGCCGGGGGAGCCTCTCGTACGGACCCCGCCGTACTGCGCGCCGCACCACTCCGCGACCATGCAGTCGCTGGTGGGCGGGGGGAACGGACTGCCGAGACCGGGAGCCGTCTCCCTCGCTCATCGAGGGGTACTTTTTCTGGACGAAGCACCCGAATTCTCCGGACGGGCCCTCGACGCACTGCGGCAGCCGCTGGAGTCCGGACATGTGGTGGTGGCGCGCAGCGCCGGGGTGGTGCGGCTGCCCGCCCGCTTCCTGATGATCCTGGCCGCCAACCCCTGCCCCTGCGGACGGCACACCCTGCAAGGCGCCGGGTGCGACTGTCCTCCTTCGGTCATCCGCCGCTACCAGGCGCGGCTGTCGGGGCCGTTGCTCGACCGGGTCGATCTGCGGGTCGGTGTCCAGCCGGTCCACCGGACCGATCTGCTGGGGCAGGGCGGCCGGGGCGAGTCGACGGCGACTGTCGCCGCGCGGGTCCTGGAGGCGAGGGCGCGTTCGGCCGCCCGGCTCACCGGCACACCGTGGTCGGTCAACAGCGAGGTGCCGGGGCACGAGCTGCGCACCCGCTGGACGGTGGCGCCCGGAGCGCTCGGGGAGGCGGAGCGGGACCTGGAGCGCGGACTGCTCACGGCCAGGGGCCTCGACCGGGTGCTGCGGGTGGCGTGGACGATCGCGGACCTCGCTGGACGCGACCGACCCGGATCCCAGGACGTGGCTCTGGCGCTGGAGCTGCGTACCGGCGTGGTGCGGGGCGCCGTCCCCGCACAGGCAGGGGGCCCGTCATGACGCCCGGCGGGGTCGGGCACCAGGAGCGGCTGGCGCGCGCCGCGCTCACCCGGATCTTCGAGCCGGGGGACGAGCACGGCGGCCGGCTGCTGGAGCGGTTCGACGCCCCCGAACTGCTGGCGCGGCTCGCCGCGCCGGACGGCGG
>NZ_JTHL01000001.1:7060116-7062892 GCF_000818195.1 Streptomyces sp. 150FB
CTGCGCGCGGCCTCCGCCGAGCCCGAGCGCGACCTCGCCGCGGTGGCCGGGGTCGGGGGCCGGTTCCTCTGCCCCGGTGATCAGGAGTGGCCCAGCCAGCTCGGCGACCTGGGGGAGGCGGCCCCCGTCGGCCTCTGGGTGCGCGGCGGTCCGGACCTGCGGATCTGGTCGCTGCGCTCCGTCGCCGTGGTCGGGGCCAGGGCGTGTACCCCGTACGGGGCACATATGGCGGCGAGCCTCGGCTCCGGGCTCGCCGAGCGCGGCTGGGTCGTGACGTCCGGCGCGGCCTTCGGTGTGGACGGCGCCGCGCACCGGGGCGCGCTGTCGGCGGGCGGCGCCACCGTCGCCGTGCTGGCCTGCGGTGTCGACGCCGCCTATCCGGCCGGACACGCCGAATTGGTCGCACGCATCGCCGAACAGGGTCTGGTCATCGGTGAATTACCGCCGGGCGACCATCCGACCCGCAGCAGGTTCGTCCTGCGGAACCGGGTGATCGCCGCCCTCACCCGGGGGACGGTCGTGGTGGAGGCGCAGTACCGCAGCGGTTCCCTGGTCACGGCGCGCCACGCGCAGCGCCTCGGGCGCTTCACGATGGGCGTGCCGGGACCTGCGACGAGCGGGCTCTCGGCGGGCGTGCACGAGCTGCTGCGCGGCGAAGGAGTGCTGGTCACCGACGCGGCGGAAGTGGCCGAGCTGGTCGGGGACATCGGTGATCTCGCCCCCGAGCGCCGGGGACCCGTCCTGCCCAGGGACCTCCTCGATCCCGTCAGCGCCCGGGTGCTCGAAGCGCTGCCGGCGCACGGCGCCGCCGGAGGGCGCGACATCGCCAGGGGAGCGGGCACGTCCGCCGACGAGGCGCTCGGCAAGCTGTACGAACTTCATTCTTTGGGGTTCGTCGAACGGAGTGGCGACGGGTGGCGGCTCGCCGGTCATGCCACACCGGTGGGGACGGAGCGGCGAGGCGGTGCTTGACCTGGAGTATTCGGGTGAAAGGGTGACGTCGATGCCCTTGTTGTTCACCTCGATGACGCCTTGGACGCCGGCGCGGGCGGCGGCGGCCCCGGCCCGGAGGGGCGGTCGAGGGGGCGCATCGGCGGGGGCGCGACCATCCGTTCCTCGCACACCGCGACGCTTCAGTCACGCTACGCTCGCCTGGTTCCCGGCCCAGACACATGCCCTCCCGCACTTCACAGCAGAACGGCTCAAGGCAACGCATGCCCCAGCACACCTCCGGGTCTGACCGCGCCGCAGCGCCCCCCGCTGCACGGGAAGCCGTGCGGCCCCCCGCGCCCTCGTCGCTCGACGAGCTGTGGCGGTCGTACAAGACCACGGGCGACGAGCGGCTGCGCGAGCAGTTGATCCTGCACTACTCACCTCTGGTGAAGTACGTCGCGGGCCGGGTGAGCGTGGGACTGCCGCCCAATGTCGAGCAGGCGGACTTCGTCTCTTCGGGCGTCTTCGGGCTCATCGACGCCATCGAGAAGTTCGACATCGAACGCTCGATCAAGTTCGAGACCTACGCGATCACCCGTATCCGTGGCGCGATGATCGACGAACTCAGGGCCCTCGACTGGATCCCACGCTCCGTACGGCAGAAGGCCAGGGCCGTCGAGCGGGCCTACGCCACGCTGGAGGCGCGGCTGCGGCGCACCCCGTCCGAGGTCGAGGTCGCGTCGGAGATGGACATCACGCTGGAGGAACTGCACGCGGTTTTCAGCCAGTTGTCGCTGGCCAATGTCGTGGCCCTGGAGGAGCTGCTGCACGTCGGCGGCGAGGGTGGCGACCGGCTCAGCCTGATGGACACGCTCGAGGACACGGCGGCCGACAATCCGGTCGAGGTCGCCGAGGGCCGCGAGCTGCGCCGGCTGCTGGCCCGCGCCATCAACACCCTCCCCGACCGGGAGAAGACCGTGGTCACGCTGTACTACTACGAAGGCCTGACGCTCGCCGAGATCGGCAACGTCCTGGGCGTCACCGAGAGCCGGGTCAGCCAGATCCATACGAAGTCGGTCCTGCAACTGAGGGGCAAGCTGGCCGACGTGGGACGCTGACCGCCGCGCGCGCCCCTCCCATCCGTAGAGTGGGGGCGTGCCAAGGATTCGAGCGGCCTCCGTGGCCGAGCACCGGACCATGCAGCGCGGCGCCCTGCTGGACGCCGCACGCTCCCTCCTGTCCGAAGGCGGCACGGAGGCACTGACCTTCCCCGCCCTCGCCGAGCGGACGGGCCTCGCCAGGTCCTCGGTCTACGAGTACTTCCGCTCGCGCGCCGCCGTCGTCGAAGAGCTGTGCGCCGTCGACTTCCCGGTGTGGGCGGCGGAGGTCGAAGCGGCCCTGGCCGCGGCCGACACCCCCGAGGCCAAGGTCGAGGCGTATGTGCGGCAGCAGTTGGCGCTGGTCGGGGACCGCCGGCACCGCGCCGTCGTCGCCATCTCGGCGAGCGAGCTGGACGCGGGCGCCCGCGACAAGATCCGCGCGGCGCACGGCGGGCTGATCGCGATCGTCGTCGAGGCGCTCGGCGACCTCGGCCACACCCACCCGAGGCTGGCCGCGATGATGGTGCAGGGCGTCGTTGACGCGGCCGTACGCCGTATCGAACTGGGCGCCGCCGAGGAGCCGGACGTCATCGCCGAGGCCGCCGTCTCCATGGCGCTCCGAGGCGTGCGGGGCTGACATCTCCGCCAGCGGCGCGGCGCGAAAGCCCGCCGCGTACGGCCCGGTGCGCGAGGATCGCGGCCGTCACCAGGGCCAGCGTGTGCGGCGCCGCGGGAGCGACCGC
>NZ_JTHL01000001.1:7064812-7066712 GCF_000818195.1 Streptomyces sp. 150FB
AGCCGGGGCGCCGGGCGGCGCAGCAGGTCCGGCGGGAGCAGTGACAGCGGATTGAGATACACCCGGCCGCGCAGCAGCCCCCAGTGCAGACAGCCCGCCGCGCAGTGCGAAGGCCCCGCCGCCGTCACCGCCACCACCTGGCCCGCCGCCACCAGGTCGCCCTCGGTGGCCAGCGGGTCCACCGGTTCGTACGTGGTCCGCAGCGGCGGGTCACCCGTGCCGGACAGCGACACCGACACCACCCCGCGCCCGGCGACCCGGCCGGCGAAGGAGACCCGGCCCGCGGCCGGGGCGCGTACCGGAGTGCCAGGGGGCGCCGCCAGGTCCACACCGCGGTGACCTGGTCCGTACACCGTGTCGGGCGGCTCCCAGCCCCGCTCCACGGACGGGAACGGACCCACCGGCCAGGCGCGGGCGCCATCACCGCCCGGTCTCCGGCCGTCGGCGGTGGCGGCGAGGGCCGGGGCGGCCGCCCACCAGAGCACCCCCGTGACGAGGACGGCCAGGACCGCCAGGACGACGGGGGCGAGCGGCACGAGCACGCCAGAGGTGAGAAGAGGAGCAGGAGTCGGGGACCGGCGAGGAGTGATCATGCCGCCCACCATCCCCGCTGAGCGCCCGGCCGCGCTGATCATGGACCGGATCTGTGGACGACGGGCGGGTTGTGGACATCGCCGTCACCCGGGAGTGTGCCGGTCCCGTACACTTCTTGTGGCGATCCGGGTCACCGGGTCGACTTCGCACGCCCCGTCATCGGCCCTTGTCGCCGGTGTTCGCGCTACTCGGTCCTTCGTGGCAGAGCGCAACGGGACGTCAGGCGCGACCGCCGTCCGGCGGCCGCGACAACCGAGTACCTCGAGGAGTACGGCCATGGCCGTCGTCACGATGCGGGAGCTGCTGGAAAGCGGCGTCCACTTCGGTCACCAGACCCGCCGTTGGAACCCGAAGATGAAGCGCTTCATCTTCACGGAGCGCAACGGCATCTACATCATCGACCTGCTCCAGTCGCTGTCGTACATCGACCGCGCCTACGAGTTCGTCAAGGAGACCGTCGCCCACGGCGGCTCCATCATGTTCGTCGGCACCAAGAAGCAGGCCCAGGAAGCGATCGCCGAGCAGGCGACGCGCGTGGGCATGCCCTACGTCAACCAGCGCTGGCTGGGCGGCATGCTGACCAACTTCTCCACCGTCTACAAGCGCCTCCAGCGTCTCAAGGAGCTTGAGCAGATCGACTTCGACGACGTGGCGGCCTCCGGCCTCACGAAGAAGGAGCTGCTCGTCCTCTCCCGCGAGAAGGCCAAGCTGGAGAAGACCCTCGGCGGTATCCGCGAGATGCAGAAGGTGCCCAGCGCCGTCTGGATCGTGGACACCAAGAAGGAGCACATCGCCGTCGGTGAGGCGCGCAAGCTCCACATCCCGGTGGTCGCGATCCTCGACACCAACTGCGACCCCGACGAGGTCGACTACAAGATCCCGGGCAACGACGACGCGATCCGCTCCGTCACCCTGCTCACCCGCGTGATCGCCGACGCCGTCGCCGAGGGCCTCATCGCCCGCTCCGGTGCAGCGACCGGTGACTCGAAGCCGGGCGAGAAGGCCGCCGGCGAGCCCCTCGCCGAGTGGGAGCGCGACCTGCTGGAGAAGAAGGCCGACGAGAAGTCCGCGGACGCCGCTGACGCTCCCGCCGCCGACGCTCCCGCCGACGCCGCCGACGCCGAGGTCCAGACCTCCGCCGAGACGGAGAAGGTCGCCGACGCCGAGCAGGCCGACGAGGTCGTCACCCCGGCCGCCGACGAGACCCCGGCCGACGCTCCGGCCGAGGCCGCCGCCGAGGCGCCGGCCGCGGACGCCGAGAAGGCCTGACCTCACAGGTTCGGTTGCTGACGGCGGGGGCCCAGGC
>NZ_JTHL01000001.1:7067398-7077547 GCF_000818195.1 Streptomyces sp. 150FB
GGGGGCCCAGGCCCCCGCCGTCCACCCGTAGACCCGTAGATCTTCGACTTCCGAGAGAGATTCACAGACATGGCGAACTACACCGCCGCTGACGTCAAGAAGCTCCGTGAGCTCACCGGCGCCGGCATGATGGACTGCAAGAAGGCCCTGGTCGAGGCCGACGGCGATGTCGACAAGGCCGTCGAGGTGCTCCGCGTCAAGGGCCAGAAGGGCGTGGCCAAGCGGGAGAGCCGCACCGCCGAGAACGGCGCTGTCGTCTCCCTCATCGCCGACGACCAGACCTCCGGCGTGCTCCTCGAGCTGAAGTGCGAGACGGACTTCGTCGCCAAGAGCGACAGGTTCCAGGCCGTCGCCAACACGCTCGCCGCGCACGTCTTCGCCACCACCCCGGCGGACCTGAACGCCCTGCTCGCCTCCGAGATCGAGGCCGGCAAGACCGTTCAGGCGTACGTCGACGAGGCGAACGCCAACCTCGGCGAGAAGATCGTCCTCGACCGCTTCGCGCAGTTCCCCGCGGACGGTGGCTTTGTCGCCACGTACATGCACCGCACCATGCCCGACCTCCCGCCGCAGGTGGGCGTGCTGGTCGAGCTGGACAAGGAGAACGCCGAGATCGCCAAGGACGTCGCGCAGCACATCGCCGCCTTCGCGCCGAAGTACCTCACGCGTGACGAGGTCCCGGCCGATGTCGTCGAAAACGAGCGCCGTGTCGCCGAGGCCACCTCGCGCGAGGAGGGCAAGCCCGAGGCCGCCCTCCCGAAGATCGTCGAGGGTCGCGTGAACGGCTTCTTCAAGGAGGTCACACTCCTCGACCAGCCGTTCGCCAAGGACAACAAGAAGACCGTCAAGAAGATTCTGGACGAGGCCGGTGTCACGCTGAAGCGCTTCGCGCGCATCCGCGTCGGCGCCTGACCGTCAGCGCAGTCGTACGCGAACGATGCCGGATCCCGCTAGGGTCTGGTGCAGTCGTCGGCCGTGTACGCGCCGGACGACAGCAGATCTGACGAGGAGGCCATTGCCGCTAGGGACACCCATACCCATCGGCAATGGCCTTCTTCGTATGTGCACGAGGAGATCCCATGAACAAGGGCGCGGACGCCAACCAGTCTGCCGACGACAAGAGCGACCCCGGCAAAGGCGCCGGGCGCTTCATGCTGAAGCTGTCCGGTGAGGCGTTCGCCGGCGGGGGAGGGCTCGGCGTCGATCCCGACGTCGTACACGCCATCGCCCGGGAGATCGCGGCCGTCGTACGCGACGGGGCACAGATCGCGATCGTCCTCGGCGGCGGCAACTTCTTCCGTGGCGCCGAGCTGCAGCAGCGCGGCATGGACCGGGCCCGCTCCGACTACATGGGCATGCTCGGCACCGTCATGAACTGCCTGGCCCTCCAGGACTTCCTGGAGAAGGAAGGCATCGACTCCCGCGTCCAGACCGCCATCACCATGGGGCAGGTCGCCGAGCCGTACATCCCGCTGCGCGCCGTACGCCACCTGGAGAAGGGCCGCGTCGTGATCTTCGGCGCGGGCATGGGCATGCCGTACTTCTCCACCGACACGACAGCGGCCCAGCGCGCCCTGGAGATCGACGCGCAGGCGCTGCTGATGGGGAAGAACGGCGTGGACGGGGTGTACGACTCCGACCCGAAGACGCATCCCGGCGCGGTCAAGTTCGACGCACTGGAGTACAGCGAGGTCATCGGCCGCGACCTGCGGGTCGCCGACATGACGGCGATCACGCTGTGCCAGGACAACAAACTGCCGATCCTCGTCTTCGAATTGCTGGCCGAGGGCAATATCGCACGTGCGGTCAAGGGTGAGAAGATCGGCACTCTCGTGAGCGACCAGGGCACCCGGGACTGACCGGGCCGCCCCGCACGGGGATGGACAAAGGCCTGCCGGTCGGACACCGTGCAGGAGAGACGCGACGCAGGTTCCGCCGGACCGGTGACACACCGGACCCACTCAAGACACGCAGGAGCAAGTGGTGATCGAAGAGACCCTCCTCGAGGCCGAGGAGAAGATGGAGAAGGCCGTCCTGGTCGCCAAAGACGACTTCGCCGCGATCCGCACAGGGCGGGCGCACCCGGCGATGTTCAACAAGATCGTGGCCGACTACTACGGTGCCCTCACGCCGATCAACCAGCTCGCCTCGTTCGCGGTGCCCGAGCCGCGGATGGCGGTGGTGACCCCGTTCGACAAGACCGCGCTGCGCAACATCGAGCAGGCGATCCGCGACTCGGACCTCGGCGTCAACCCGAGCAACGACGGCAACATCATCCGGGTGGTGTTCCCCGAGCTGACCCAGGACCGTCGCAAGGAGTTCATCAAGGTCGCCAAGACCAAGGCCGAGGACTCGAAGATCTCGATCCGCGCGGTGCGCCGCAAGGCCAAGGAGACGATCGACAAGTTCGTCAAGGACGGCGACGTCGGCGAGGACGAGGGCCGCCGCGCCGAGAAGGAGCTCGACGACCTGACCACGAAGTACGGCGCCCAGGTGGACGACCTGCTCAAGCACAAGGAAGCCGAGCTGCTCGAAGTCTGATGAACGACTCTTCCTGGGGCGCCCCGCCCGCTGCCGGCTACTGGCGACAGCCCGACCAGGGCGCTGCCCCGGCGGGTCCCGCATACGATGGGCAGGACGCACAGCAGACTCGCCCCATGCCCATCGTGCCCGACGGACCCGCCAACGGCGGGAACCAGGACGACGACCGGGGGGCCGCTCGGCCGGGCGGCCCCCCGTTCCGTCACGACCTGCCGCAGGAGCCCATGCCTGTCTCCCCGCCGCCACCGCCGGAGAAGAAGCGGGCGGGCCGCGACCTGCGCGCGGCGATCGGGGTCGGCCTCGGGCTCGGCGTCGTGGTCGTCGCTTCCCTGTTCATCGTGAAGGCCGTGTTCGTCGGCGTCATCGTGGTCGCCGCGGTCGTCGGTCTGTGGGAGCTGACCTCCCGGCTGGACGAGAAGAAGGGCATCAAGGCGCCCCTCGTACCGCTGGCCGTGGGCGGCGCAGCGATGATCATCGCGGGGTACCTGCGGGGCGCCGAGGGCGCCTGGGTCGTGATGGCCCTCACCGCGCTCGCGGTACTCGTCTGGCGGATGACGGAGTCGGCCGAGGGTTATCTGAAGGACGTCACCGCCGGGGTCTTCGCGGCGTTCTACGTACCGTTCCTCGCGACCTTCGTCGCGCTGCTGCTCACCCCGGACGACGGTCCGAGGCGCGTCCTGATGTTCCTCGTGCTCACCGTCGTCAGCGACACCGGCGCGTACGCGGTCGGCTGGCGCTTCGGCACACACAAGCTGGCGCCGCGCATCAGCCCGGGAAAGACCCGCGAGGGTCTCCTCGGCGCGATCGCCTTCTCCATGGTGGCCGGCGCGCTGTGCATGCAGTTCCTGATCGACGACGGGGTGTGGTGGCAGGGCCTGCTGATCGGCCTCGGCGTCGCGGTCAGCGCCACGCTCGGCGACCTCGGCGAGTCCATGATCAAGCGGGACCTCGGGATCAAGGACATGGGCACGCTGCTGCCGGGACACGGCGGCATCATGGACCGGCTCGACTCGCTGCTGCCGACCGCGCCGGTGGTCTGGCTGCTGCTGGTGGTCTTCGTAGGCTCCTGACCAGGGACGGTACGGGGGCCGGGTCGGACGGGCGCCCGTCCGACCCGGCCCCCGTCTCTCATCCGACGGTCACAGAGCGCTCAGGGGCGTGGAGAAGAGAATCCGTTCCGGGATGGCCTGCGGCTTCCACTTCGCGTCCTTGTTCGCGGCCCACTCGGTCTGCGTCCACACCTGCTTCGTGCTCCACCACAGGGACATGTCCTCGGTGTGTTTGCCCCAGCAGGCGGACGGTGTGCCGCATCCCGCGGCCGAGGTGGCGCCCGCGGTGGACAGCCGCCACAGGATGCCGTGCTGGCCGATCCCGCCGCGCGCGTCGGCCGTGTAGTACGCGTTCTGGTAGGCGAGCACGCTCTGCAGTCCCACGGCCTTGGTCTCCAGCGCTCCCGGCAGAACATTGGCCTTGCCGTTGCCGTCGACCGTCAGGGGCATCGCCCCGCCGGGTGCGGCGAGCTGGTAACGGAAGATCCGGGCGGGCTGCGCGCCGCCCGAGGAGAACCACTCGTTGGCGACGAGGGAGTACGGACTGGTCGTGCGGTCCAGCGTGATGGCGGCGACACACGGTGCGTTGTCGTCCGTGTCGGGGTCGCACTTCTGGCTCAGGCTGTAGGAGCCTATCGCCGGCATTATGTACTGGTATCCGTGGGCGGAGTAGCCGCCCGCCGTCTTGCCGACGGCGTCGCCGTTCACCGAGGCCTGGAGGATGTGCGCCATCGAGAAGACGAACAGGGCGTTGTGGCTGGCGTCTCCGTTCGAGGCCGTCACGATCAGCTTGTCGCCGTACCAGACCGCCCCGCCCAGGTGCGAACCCAGGTTGGTGAAGTTGGTCCCGCCCTCAGTGGGTACGGTCAGCAGGACCCAGCGGTACTTGAACGCCCCCGCGGTGTTCGCGTCGATGAACGCGACACGTGCCAGGTTTTCCCCCGCCCTGTTGGTCCAGCCCGACAGGATCACCTTGTTGGTGCCCCACAGACCGTCGTCGTCCGCGTCGCCCGACGAGGTGAGCCCCTGAGGCACCCACTCCTGGGTGTTCGCGTCGCCCGTGTCCCAGCAGTAAGCGGACGACACGGCGGGTTCGAGGGGCAGGGCGGCCGCTTCGGTGCCGAGACAGTCCCCCTTGTTGCGCATCGGATGGTTGGCGCTCTTGAGCACGGCGTCCACACCGACGTTGGGCAGCAGCGTGTCCAGGGTGTTTATGGTGCTCGCCGCGACCCGGTGCTCCTGCAACTGGAGCTTGCCGTACGCCGCCGAAGGGACGGGGGTGAGCGCGCCCGGGTTGTCACCGGGAGCCGCCCCGGCCGTCGTACCCGGCAACACGGCGACGAGCAGGGCCGCCGCGACGGCCGCGCATCTTCGAATGACCGAAATTCTGTCCATCCGTCCTCCTCGACAGGGTGCTGACACGCGATCAGGGTCCGGACCACTGGTCGATCCGGACCCTGAGATGCGCCGTGCCCCGAGCGTAGATCGCGCGCCTCCCGGGCCGGGAGGGTTTTTACTCGGCGACCGCCTGGCGCCTTGATGCTCTCCCCGGCGTACAGGAGCACCGATGCGTGGACGTGCCCAAGCGCGTGCATACCGTGCTCGCGCGCCGAGTCGTACGGCTCGGCCGGCTCGGCGTCCTCGGGATCCATCGCCGGACGCGCTACGAGGGCGAGGACCGCCTGCTGCCGCACATGTCGCTGAAGCAGGCGCACCTGTGACAAGAGGAATGGCGGAGAGCCGAAAGTGTTTCTTGTCTTCCGCCGATATCTTTCGGCTGCCCGCCTTTCCATACGAGGCGTAAAGGCAGCGAATATAACAATCCACGGTCGCCTGTCAAATGGTGACGTTGGCTTCAGCTCCGGTGTCGATGACGGTGGCTCCACTCATCACATACGCACCGAATCGAACCTTGCCACCCTCCGTCAGGTCATGCTTACAGATGACTGACGTGCCGGCCCCGTTCAAGTTCCGGCAAATGCTCTTCTCGCCGTCCCAGGCCTGCCACCACACTTCAACATGCCAGCCGTCAGCGCTTTCGTCCCGGATGGAGAAAATGTCCCCGTCACTCTGGAAACAAGCCGTAGCGGCCAGAACCTTCTTACCCTGGTGATTCGGATCATCGGCCTTGGAAGTGACACAGGTGGACGTCTGCGCTCCGAGTACGGTGGCACCGGCAGGTGTCGTACCCAGAATCAGGGCGGCAAGTGCTATACCGGCCATTGCGGCCGTTCTGATCCCGTTCATTGCATTTCCTCCATTTGTATGCGCGTCAAGATGGCTGGTCCGGCCGAGCTTGCGGCGTTCAGCTGCAGATGCCGCCCGCCGGTGATGTGCAGGCGTTGACCTGCTTCGACGAGCGGATCAGCTCGTTGCCTTCCCAGACGCTCGTCGAGAACGCCAGGAGCTGGTGCTCCGGGAAGTCGTAGGTACAGATTTCCTGGTAGCCGTTGCCGAGGAAGTTCTGACAGATGCCCTGCCGCCCCGGAACGGCCCAGGCGACCTCGACATGGTGACCATCGGCGGCCGTGTCGACGACGCTGAAGTAGTCACCGTCCGGCTGCCAGCAGGCGGACACCCCCGTAATGGTGTTGCAGATGGTGGGGCCGGCGGCGCTCGCGCTGGCCGGGCCGGTCATACCAAATGCAGCAAATGCAAAGGTTCCGACGGCGACGGCCAAAGCGGATTTGTGCATTCCAATTCCTCCTGTGAATCGGTCAGGTGTCTTTTATTCGCGAGGCGAATCACGCGTACTTGACCATGCATGACGTGTCTCCGTCAAGTCATTGCGGCGAAATTTGATGCCCCCGGATCCCGGCACACCCGTTATCCGAAATCGGAATTCCCCCGTCCTCCTTACGGCGCTATCGGAATCCCGTGACCCCCACGTCTGCTGTCCGCATACAGTCCGACAAAGGGAGCGGTGGCACGCCAGGACGACGAGGACCGGCCGCCGCCGCACATGTCGCTGAAGCAGGCCCACCTGTGACATATGTCCTGGGGGCCCTTCACGGAGGCGCCCGACAACTGCCCTGACCGGCCGTCGGGCTGGTCACGGCGCGCCGTCTGCGACACTGGTACGACCATGCCTGTACCCGGAGAACTCACATTCGTCGCGCCCCGCGGGGCCAAGAAGCCGCCCCGGCATCTCGCCGACCTGACCCCCGCCGAGCGCCGTGAGGCCGTCTCCGCGATCGGGGAGAAGCCGTTCCGCGCCAAGCAACTCTCGCAGCACTACTTCGCGCGCTACGCATCCGACCCCGAGCAGTGGACGGACATCCCGGCCGCCTCACGCCAGAAGCTCGCCTCCGAGCTGCTGCCCGACCTGATGTCGGTGGTGCGGCACATCTCGTGCGACGACGACACCACACGTAAGACGCTGTGGAAACTGCACGACGGGACGCTCGTCGAGTCCGTGCTCATGCGCTACCCGGACCGGGTCACCATGTGCATTTCCTCACAGGCCGGCTGCGGGATGAACTGCCCGTTCTGTGCCACGGGGCAGGCCGGGCTCGACCGTAATCTCTCCACCGCCGAGATCGTGCACCAGATCGTCGACGGCATGCGGGCCCTGCGCGACGGTGAGGTCCCCGGCGGGCCGACGCGGCTTTCCAACATCGTCTTCATGGGCATGGGCGAGCCGCTCGCCAACTACAACCGGGTGATCGGCTCGATCCGCCGGCTGACCGACCCCGAGCCCGACGGCCTCGGCCTCTCGCAGCGCGGGATCACCGTATCGACGGTCGGCCTGGTGCCCGCCATGCACCGCTTCGCCGACGAGGGCCTCAAGTGCAGGCTCGCCGTGTCGCTGCACGCCCCCGACGACGAGCTGCGCGACACCCTCGTCCCCGTCAACACCCGCTGGAACGTCCGGGAGGTGCTGGACGCCGCCTGGGAGTACGCGGAGAAGTCGGGCCGCCGCGTCTCCATCGAGTACGCCCTGATCCGGGACATCAACGACCAGGCGTGGCGCGGGGACCTCTTGGGCCGGCTGCTCAGGAACAAGCGGGTACACGTCAACCTGATCCCGCTCAACCCGACCCCGGGCTCGAAGTGGACCGCCTCGCGCCCCGAGGACGAGAAGGCCTTCGTCGACGCGATCGCCTCGCACGGGGTGCCCGTGACCGTACGCGACACCCGGGGCCAGGAGATCGACGGCGCCTGCGGACAGTTGGCGGCGGCCGAGCGGTAGGGCAAGGCGTCGACGGGGCGTACGCGGGGCCGCCGGGCGGCGGCGTCACGTCACGACGGGGTGTCCGGCATCCGGCGGTACAGCTCGGCGGCGGCCCGTGAAAAGCCGTCCGGCACCCCCAGCTCGGCCATCGTGTCGGCGGCCTCGTCCATCTCGCCCGCCCAGCGCCACGCCTTCGCACCGGCCTTCGTGTGCAGCGCGGCCACTCGCTCGTCGAGATCGACGCCGTCCCTGGTCAGCTCGGAGCGCAGCGCCTCACCCACGCCCGCCTTGTCGGCGGCCTCGGCCAGCAGCAGCCAGAGCGTCGGCAGCGCCTTGCTCTGGAGCGCGAAGCAGGCCTTGAGCGCACTCGCCGTGCCCGGCTCGGGGCCCAGCACCCGCGCCTCGAACGGCGAGCCTTCGAAGAGCCCGGCCACCTGATCGGCGTGGCGCCCCGAGAGCCACAGCACGCTCTGCCCGCGTTCCCAGGCGGGCGGCCCGATCACCGCGCCGTCCACCACGTGCTCGTCCCCGCCCAGCAGCTCGGCGACCCGCCGGACGGTGGCCGGGGAGACCGCGTTGGCCTCCACGTACAGCGGCCGGTGCGCCGGGTCCCGGCCGGCAAGGCCCGCCGCCACCTGCTCCGCCACGGCGAGGGCCGCGTGCGGCGGGCAGATGGAAATGATCACGTCGCACCGCTGTGCCAGCACGGCGACGTCCGGCACGGCGACGAGGTCGGCCAGCTCCGCACGTTTCGAGGTGGCCTGGGACCGTCCGGCCGCCGCCCACAGCACGGCGCCGGCCCGCGCCTTGAGTGCGGAACCGATCGCCGCCCCCATCGCGCCCGGATGCAACACACCGACCACGGGCCGGTCGTGTCGCGGACCGGGGTCACGTCGCTCGTTCATCTTCTTCATCCTCGCCGTCAGGGGGCATGTAGCCTTGAGTCGAACACCATCGTCATCCCGAACACCATGCATATTCCGACAGGGGAGCGCCACAGCGCTGAGAGTGCGGCACATGTCCGTGAGAGAGCGGACAGTGGTCGCAGACCCTCTGAACCTTGCCCAGGTCATTCTGGGTAGGAAGTTCGGACATCACTCAAGCTGTTGCGCCCTGCCCGGCGTCCGCTCCTCGCGAGCGGCCACCGGGCAGGGCCGCGTCTTCTCCTGGTCATCCCAGGAGGAAAACCAGTGGGCACCACCAGAAAGATGACGGTCGCCGTGGTGGCCGTCGCGCTCGGCGCCTCGACCCTCGCGGCCTGCGGCTCGGGCAGCTCGGGGACGTCCGGTTCCGGCGGCGGTACGACGTCCAAGGACGTCACCCTCGTCAGCCACGACTCCTTCGCCGCCTCCCCGGCCGTGCTGAAGGAGTTCACCCGGGAGACCGGCTACACCGTCCACGTACTCAAGAGCGGCGACGCGGGCGAGGCCGTCAACAAGGCGATCCTGACCAAGGGCGCCCCGCAGGGCGACGTCTTCTTCGGCGTCGACAACACCCTGCTCTCGCGCGCCCTCGACAACGGCCTGTTCACGCCGTACAAGGCGAAGGGGCTCGGCCAGGTCGACGCCGGGACCCAGCTCGACAAGGACAAGAACCGCGTCACCCCGATCGACTCCGGCGACCTGTGCGTCAACTACGACAAGAAGTACTTCGCGGACAAGAAGCTCGCGCCGCCGCAGTCCTTCGACGACCTGATCAAGCCCCAGTACAAGAACCTGCTGGTCACCGAGAACGTCTCGACCTCGTCGCCGGGCCTCGGCTTCCTGCTCGGCACCGTCGCGAAGTACGGCGACAACGGGTGGCAGAGCTACTGGAAGAAGCTCAAGGCCAACGGCGTCCAGGTGGTGGACAGTTGGGAGCAGGCCTACAACCAGGACTTCTCCGGCTCGGCCGGCGGCAAGAAGGCCGAGGCCG
This sequence comes from Streptomyces sp. 150FB, assembly GCF_000818195.1. Taxonomy (GTDB): domain Bacteria; phylum Actinomycetota; class Actinomycetes; order Streptomycetales; family Streptomycetaceae; genus Streptomyces. Next base: position 7,077,077 of record NZ_JTHL01000001.1, read on the forward strand.
ACCGGCCGCTCGTCGTCTCGTACGCCTCCAGCCCGCCGTCCGAGGTCGTGTACGCCAAGCCGCAGCCGGCCGAGGCCCCGACCGGGGTCTCCACCGGCACCTGCTTCCGGCAGATCGAGTTCGCGGGACTGCTCGACGGCGCGAAGAACCAGGCGGGCGGCAAGGCGTTCATCGACTTCATGATCAGCAAGCGTTTCCAGGAGGACATGCCGCTGAACATGTACGTCGACCCGGTGGTCAAGGGCGCCAAGGAGCCCGCCGTGTTCACGAAGTTCGGCGCCACCGTCGACCACCCCGAGACCGTGGCGCCGGACAGGATCGCGGCCAACCGTGACCAGTGGATCCAGGCGTGGACCTCACTCGTGGTCAAGTAACCACGGGCAAGCGAGGCGGCAGATGAGCGCTCATACGGCGACCCCGGCCGACGCGGCCGACGCCACCGGGCCGGCCGGCCCGGTCGGCCCGGTCGGC
>NZ_JTHL01000001.1:7077963-7083262 GCF_000818195.1 Streptomyces sp. 150FB
AACGCGGTGCGGCTCGGCCTGATGGGCCTGCCCGTCGCGTTCTTCGCCGTCTTCTTCGCCTACCCGGTGGTCGCCATCGTCGGGCGCGGCCTGAAGACGGACACCGGCTGGCAGTTCGGCCGGATCGGCGAGGTGCTCGGCCGCTCCGACATCCTGCACGTCCTGTGGTTCACCACCTGGCAGGCGCTCGCCTCGACGGCGCTGACGCTGCTGATCGCACTGCCGGGCGCGTATGTCTTCGCGCGCTTCGACTTCCCCGGCAAGAACCTGCTGCGCGCCGTGGTCACCGTGCCGTTCGTGCTGCCGACGGTCGTCGCCGGCACGGCCTTCCTGGCGCTCCTCGGCAGAGGCGGACTGCTGGACGAGCTGTGGGGCGTACGGCTCGACACCACCGTCTGGGCGATCCTGCTCGCGCACGTCTTCTTCAACTACGCGGTGGTCGTACGGACGGTCGGCGGCCTCTGGTCGCAGCTCGACCCGCGTCAGGAGGAGGCCGCCAGGGTCCTCGGTGCCGGCCGGCTCGCCGCGTGGTGGCGGGTGACGCTTCCGGCGCTCGGACCCGCCGTCGCCGCCGCCGCGCTGATGGTCTTCCTCTTCACGTTCACGTCCTTCGGCGTCGTGCAGATCCTGGGCGGGCCCGCGTACTCCACCCTGGAGGTGGAGATCTACCGGCAGACCGCGCAGTTGCTGGATCTGCCGACCGCCGCCGTGCTGACGCTGGTGCAGTTCGCCGCCGTCGCCCTGATCCTCGCCGTGCACGCGTGGACCGTACGACGGAGGGAGACCTCGCTGAAGCTGGTCGACCCCGCGCGGACCGCGCGCCGGCCGCGCGGCGCCGGTCAGTGGACGCTGCTCGGCGGGGTTCTCGCCAGTGTGACGCTGCTGATCCTGCTGCCGCTCGGCGTGCTGGTCGAGCGCTCGCTCGACGGGCCCGGCGGATACGGCCTCACCTTCTACCGGGCGCTCACCTCGGTGGACAGCGGCGGCACGTTCCTCGTACCGCCGCTGGAGTCGGTGTGGAACTCGCTGCGGTACGCGGTCGTCGCGACGGCCGTCGCGCTGGTGGTCGGCGGTCTGGCGGCCGCGGCGCTCGCCCGCGGGGCGGGGCGTCTGCTGCGCGGCTTCGACGCGCTGCTGATGCTGCCGCTCGGGGTCTCGGCCGTGACGGTCGGCTTCGGCTTCCTGATCACCCTCGACAAGCCGCCGCTGGATCTGCGCGCCTCATGGATGCTGGTGCCGCTCGCACAGGCGCTGGTGGGCGTCCCCTTCGTCGTACGGACCATGCTGCCGGTGCTGCGGGCGGTGGACGGACGGCTGCGCGAGGCGGCCTCGGTGCTCGGCGCCTCACCACTGCGCGTCTGGCGGGAGGTCGATCTCCCCCATGTGCGGCGGGCGTTGCTGGTCGCGGCCGGGTTCGCCTTCGCCATCTCGCTCGGTGAGTTCGGCGCGACGGTGTTCATCGCGCGGCCCGACCAGCCGACGCTGCCGGTGGCGGTGGCGCGGCTGCTCAGCAGGCCCGGCGAGCTGAACTACGGGCAGGCGATGGCCCTGAGCACGATCCTGATGCTGGTCTGCGCGGTGTCGCTGCTGGCCCTCGAACGTATACGTACCGACCGTTCCGGAGAGTTCTGATGGCGCTGCTGACCCTGTCGGATGTGACCGTACGGTTCGGGGAGCGCAAGGGCGTCCGTACGGCTCTGGACTCCGTGGACCTGGAGGTCGACGAGCACGAGATCGTCTGTGTGCTGGGCCCGAGCGGCAGCGGCAAATCGACGCTCCTGCGGGTCGTGGCCGGACTCCAACTCCTCGACGGCGGACGGGTGTCGCTCGACGGCGCCGACCAGGCGGGCGTGCCCGTCCACCGGCGCGGGGTCGGCCTGATGTTCCAGGACCACCAGCTCTTCCCGCAGCGGGACGTGGGCGGCAATGTCGCCTTCGGACCCCGGATGCACGGGATGTCGCGCGACGAACAGTCCACCAGAGTCGAGGAGTTGCTCGACCTCGTCGGCCTGCCGGGCGCCGGGCGGCGGGCCGTCGCCGCGCTGTCCGGCGGCGAGCAGCAGCGGGTCGCGCTGGCGCGCGCGCTCGCTCCGAGGCCGAGACTGCTGATGCTGGACGAGCCGCTCGGCCAGCTCGACCGGAGCCTGCGCGAACGGCTCGTCGTCGAACTGAGGCTGCTGTTCGGCCGGTTGGGTACGACGGTGCTCGCCGTCACGCACGACCAGGGCGAGGCGTTCGCACTCGCCGACCGGGTGGTGGTGATGCGGGACGGCCGCATCGCGCAGACCGGCGCCCCGCTCGACGTCTGGCAGCGGCCGGCCTCCGCGTTCGTGGCGCGGTTCCTCGGCTTCGACAATGTGGTGGGAGCGACGGTCACCGGCGAGACCGCCGACACGGTCTGGGGGAAGATCCCGGTCCCCGCCGGATCCCCGCAGGGCGAGCGGATGCTGCTGGTACGTCCCGGTGGCGTACGGCCGGCCGCGCCGGGGGAGCCGGCCGGCGGCGGCCTGCGCTGCACGGTCGAGGCGCGTACGTTCCGGGGCAGCCGGGTCGCCGTACTGCTGCGGCCCGAGGGCGCGCCGACGCTGGAGGCGGAGTGCGGGCTGCACGAGGCCCCGGCGGAGGGGGCGAGCGTCGAGGTCGCCTTCAGGTCCGAGGACGTCGTGGTGCTGGCCGCCGACGACAGCGGAAAGCGGTAGACCGGCCCGGGTTGTCCAGGTCCCCTACGGCGTGCAGGCGGCGGCGATCGCCAGGCTGTCCTCGTACACCCGGTAGCCGGTGATCAGGCCGTCCTCGACAGTCAGCCGCGCGGCGAACGGTGAGCGGAAGGTCTTGCCGGTCGTCCGTACCGTCCCGGCGAGCTGCCCCGCGATCATCGCGTCCTGGCCGTCGGCGACCACCGCGTCGACCGAGGTCCCGGCCGGGTCGGGGCTCTGTCCTTCGCCCAACTCCCTGAAGTGGTCGGCGACATCGGCCCGGGTGGCGCGCGGCCTGATCCACGGGACCGCCGGGTTCGCGGCGATGGCCCAGTCGACCTGCTCGGCGAACAGCTCAGCGATACCGGCCGGGTCGCCCGCCGCGATCCTGCGCAGCAGTTCCAGGGCGGTGGCACGGGTGCTCTCGGTGGTGGCGCTGCTGGTCATCGGATCCCCCGGGTCTCGCGGTGCGGTGGCTGACAGGGACGAGACTGCCGGAGGCGGCCGGACCCGTCGATTACCCCGGAGGTCATGCCGACGGACCGGCGGCGGCGCCAGGCCCGTACCAGACCGCACAGGGGCTCCCCACATGCCGCGCCTCAGCCCGACGTCAGCCGCGCCAGCGCCTCCGGCGCCTCGTCCACCGAGTCGACCAGCGCGATCCTGGTCTCCATCGGCCGCTCCCGCGCCAGCGCCTGGAGCAGTGGCCACGCGGGCAGCCGGTGCGTCCAGTGGTCGCGGTCGACCAGCACCATCGGGGTCGGACCGCCACGCGACTGGTAGTAGTTGGGCGTCGCGTTGTCGAAGATCTCCTGCACGGTGCCGGCCGCGCCCGGCAGGAAGATCACACCCGCGTTCGAGCGGGCCAGCAGGCCGTCCTCGCGCGTGGCGTTGGCGAAGTACTTCGCTATGTGCCCGGCGAAGGCGTTCGGCGGCTCATGGCCGTAGAACCAGGTGGGGATGCCCACCGACTCCGTACCCCCCGACTCCGAACCACCCGGCCAGCGGTCCCGCACCTCGAAGGCGGCCCGTGCCCAGTCGGAGACGGACGGCACGAACGACGGTTCCTTGCCGAGGAGTTCGAGCGCCTCGTCCAGCATTTCGTCGGCGTGCGCCGCCGCGTACGCACCGAGGTTCGCCGCCTCCATGGCGCCGGGCCCGCCGCCGGTCGCGACGGTCAGTCCCGTACGGGTCAGGGACCGCCCGAGCCGGGCCGCCCCGGCGTACGCGTCGGTGCCGCGCGCCATCGCGTGGCCGCCCATGACCCCCACGACCCGTGCGCCGGCGAGGAGTTCGTCGAGGGCGTCGGATATCGCGTCGTCGTGCACCGAGCGCAGCATGGAGGCGAAGATGTCGCCGTCGGACTTGGTCCGCTGGAACCACGCGTAGGCGAGCGCGTCGGGCGTCGACTCGTACCCGCCGTCGGCGAGACCGTCGAAGAGCTGGTCCGGCGAGTAGAGACTGCCCCGGTAGGGGTCGAAGGGCAGCCCCGGCACCGGCGGGAACACCATGGCGCCGTCGTCCCGCACCTTGGCGAGCGCCTCGGGCTCCATCGGACAGCCGAGGAAGACGGCGCCCGAGGTGTCGGTCGCGAGGAGGACGGCCGTACGGCCCGTCAGGTCGACGGACTGCAACCGGTATCCGGCGAGCGCTCCGCGCGAGACCGTACGGTCGAACTCGTCCAGGGATTCGATCTCGTGGTCGTGACCGTCCACGGGGGCCTGCTCGCCATTCACCATGCGGTCACGATAGGCCCTGGGCCGCTCAACGCGGCAGCGGGGCGTACGCGTTGCTACGCCCCGCTGCCGACCCCGCTCCGCTGATCCCGCCGGATCCCGGATCCGCTCAGTGCGCCAGCGGCACCGCTGCCAGTGCCGAGAGCGCCCAGGTCAGCGGGATGAAGAGGACCGCAAGCGCCGCGCTGCGTACCGCCACCGCCGTACGCAGCGCCACCGCCGGGGTGCCGATGCGCAGCAGCGACGCTCTGGTGCCGGAGCGTTCCTGCTTCGACTCCAGGGCCGCCGTCAGCAGTGTCGCCGCCGTACAGCCGACGATCAGCGCCGCGCCCATGCCGGTGAGCGGACCGAAGGGCCCGTCGTCGCCGGGGCCGTGCAGCGCGGTCGCCGCCGGCACCCCGGAGATCACCGCGCACAGCACGCCCAGCGGCGCCCCGATGCGGCGCGCCTCGTTCATCAGCGAGCGGCCGGCCAGCAGCCGGATCGCACCGGGGCGCAGGCTCTGCAGCATTCGCCCGCTCAGGTGGGTGAGCCCGGGGCCGGCCAGGGCCAGGCCGAGCGCGGTCAGCGCCCATCCGATGAGCACACCGGCCGGGTTGCCGTCGAACGCGCCGGGCAGCCGCACGGGCGAACCGCTGCCGCCCCTGCTCGCGTACGTCTCGACGGCCAGCCCCGCCGCGGTGAGCGCGACACCCCAGGGCAGCCCGGCCGGCGCCGGGGTCGGGGCGAAGCCGTCAGGACGCTTCGGCTCGGGCCGCACCTCCCCCTTGGCGGCGCGCGCCGGACGGCGCGGGCGCAGCGCCAGAGCCACGCAGAGGGTCGCCAGTACGGGCACGATCGCCAGCAGCGTCAGCGCGGCGGGCAGCG
>NZ_JTHL01000001.1:7083287-7093154 GCF_000818195.1 Streptomyces sp. 150FB
GCAGCGGCTGTCCGGCCGCGAGCAGATCCGCGCCCCTCCCGTCGAACGGCGTCCCGGCCAGGTCGCCGCGCAGCCGGAGGAACAGCAGCAGCGCCACGGCGCTGCCGAACGTGCAGGACACCGCCGTCGACAGCGCTGCCAGCCGCGCCATCCGGCCGGCACCGAACCCGGCGGCCGACAGAGCCTGACGCGGCTTGGTGGCCGGATCGGCGCGGGCCACGGCGATCGCGAACTGCACCGTCGCCGCCACCGGGATCAGACACCACAGCAGTCGCAGCGGGGACCCGGCCGGATTGCTCATCGCACGGCCGAGCGTGCACAACAGCAGAAAACCGGCCCCGGCGGAAGCCGCGACGACCAGCATCCTGCGCAGCAGGACCAGGGGCCCGGAGCCCCGGGCTAGACGGGCAGCGAGCACGCGTCGGCCCGGCCTTCCGTCTCGGTCGGGTCGAGAGTGCCCGCCTGCCGACCGTCGATGAGCGAGAACGTACGGTCGGCGAGCGTCGCGACCTCGGGGTCGAAGGTCGCGAGGACGACCGTGACCGCGTGCGAGCGCGCGGCGCTCGCGATCGTACGCAGCACCTGAGCCCGGTCACCCTCGCGCAGCGTCGCCGTCGGCTCGTCGGCGAACAGCACCGAAGGCTCGCTGATCAGGGCACGCGCGACGGCGATCCGCTGGCGCTGCGACTGGAGCAGCGAGCCGGGGCGCTTGCGGGCGCACATCCCGACGTCGAGGCGCTCCAGCCACTCCAGTGCGGCGCTCTTCGCCACCCGGCGGGAGGACCCGCGCAGCAGCAGCGGCAGGGCCGCGTTCTCCCAGCCGTTCAGCTCGGGTACGAGGGTGGGCTCGGGGTCGATCCACCCGAAGCTCTCGCGGCGCAGCCGTTCGCGCGCCCCGGCGCGCAGGGTGTGTACGGGGGAGCCGTTGAACCAGACCTCCCCCTCCTGCGGGGCGAGCTGCCCGGACAGGCAGCGCAGCAGCGTGGTCTTCCCGCTGCCGCGGGGGCCGTTCACCGCCAGAATCTCGCCCTCGCGTACGCCGAGGGAGACCCCGGCGAGGGCGGGCGAGCCCCGGTGGGAGTAGTGCAGGGAACGCGCCCAGAGCACGTCGTTGTCGGGCGGGGCCACCATGGCGTACACCTCACCTCGGGTCGGACCGGTTTCTGGGCACGCTAAGGAACCGGGGCCGGGTCCGCCCACAGCACGTGGCCCGGGTGCCACCCTTCTCACTCGAAAGGGGGCACCCGGGCCACGTCACACCGATCAGAACCTCAGGCGCTCGGAGCTCGGCCGCTCAGAGCTTGGTCCACGCCTCCGTGAGGACCGAGCGCAGAATGCCCTCGATCTCGTCGAACGTCGACTGGTCCGAGATCAGCGCCGGGGCGAGCTGGACGACCGGGTCGCCGCGGTCGTCGGCCCGGCAGTACAGCCCCTGCTCGTACAGCTCCTTGTCGAGGAAGCCGTAGAGCACGCGGTCCGTCTCCTCGTCGGTGAACGTCTCCTTGGTCGCCTTGTCCTTCACCAGCTCGATGCCGTAGAAGAAGCCGTTGCCGCGCACATCGCCGACGATCGGCAGGTCGTTCAGCTTCTTCAGGGTGTCGAAGAACGCGCCCTCGTTGTCGAGGACGTGCTGGTTGAGGCCCTCGCGCTCGAAGATGTCCAGGTTGGCTATCGCCACGGCGGCGGAGACCGGGTGGCCGCCGAAGGTGTAGCCGTGCAGGAAGGTGTTGTCCCCCTGGTAGAACGGCTCGGCCAGGCGGTCGGAGATGACACAGGCGCCGATCGGGGAGTAGCCCGACGTCATGCCCTTGGCGCAGGTGATCATGTCGGGTACGTAGTCGAACTTGTCGCACGCGAAGGTCGTGCCGAGCCGGCCGAACGCGCAGATCACCTCGTCGGAGACCAGCAGCACGTCGTGCCGGTCGCAGATCTCGCGCACCCGCTGGAAGTAGCCGGGCGGCGGCGGGAAGCAGCCGCCCGCGTTCTGCACCGGTTCGAGGAAGACGGCGGCGACGGTGTCGGGGCCCTCGAAGAGGATCTCCTGCTCGATCTGGTCGGCGCACCAGCGGCCGTACGCCACCGGGTCGTCGCCGAAGACCGGCGTGCGGTAGATGTTGGTGTTCACGACCTTGTGCGCGCCGGGGACCAGCGGCTCGAAGGGCGCCTTGAGCGCGGGCAGACCGGTGATGGACAGGGCGCCCTGCGGGGTGCCGTGGTAGGCGACGGCCCGCGAGATGACCTTGTACTTGGTGGGCTTGCCGGTGAGCTTGAAGTACTGCTTGGCGAGCTTCCAGGCGGTCTCGACCGCCTCGCCCCCGCCGGTGGTGAAGAAGACCTTGTTGAGGTCGCCCGGCGCGTGGTGGGCGAGCCGCTCCGCCAGCTCGATCGCCTTGGGGTGGGCGTACGACCAGATCGGGAAGAAGCCCAGCTCCTGGCCCTGCTTGTACGCGGTCTCCGCCAGCTCGTGCCGGCCGTGACCCGCGTTGACCACGAACAGGCCGGACAGCCCGTCCAGGTAGCGCTTGCCCTTGTCGTCGTAGATGTAGGTGCCCTCGCCACGCACGATGGTGGGGACGGGCGCGTTCTCGTACGACGACATGCGGGTGAAGTGCATCCACAGGTGGTCGTAGGCGGTTTTGGAGAGGTCCTTGCTCACGGCTATCGGGTTCCCCACATATAGGTCTGCTTCTTCAGCTTGAGGTAGACGAAGCTCTCGGTGGAGCGCACACCGGGGAGTGCGCGGATCCGTTTGTTGATCACGTCGAGCAGGTGGTCGTCGTCCTCGCAGACGACCTCCACCATCAGGTCGAAGGAGCCCGCGGTCATCACCACGTACTCGCACTCGTCCATGGCGGACAGGGCGTCGGCGACGGCGTCCAGGTCTCCCTCGACATGGATACCGACCATCGCCTGCCGCCTGAAGCCCACGGTGAGCGGGTCGGTGACGGCGACGATCTGCATCACGCCCTGGTCGAGCAGCTTCTGGACGCGCTGGCGCACGGCCGCCTCGGACAGGCCGACGGCCTTGCCGATCGCGGCGTAAGGGCGTCGCCCGTCCTCCTGAAGCTGTTCGATGATGGCGAGGGAGACGGCATCGATCGAGGGGGACGATCCGTTCCCGGTCCTGGAGTCTGCGCTACGACTGGCCACGCGCTTCACTGTGCCCTGCGACTCATCCGTCACGCAACCCCGTATCGATGAAATTCGTTGTTGAAGGCCCTCAAGAGAACCGAATCCGAAGATACGGGGGGTCGGGCCTGTCGAAAGCGTCGACCGACTGATTAAGGTGGGGTTCATCACTCATCGGACATCTGACAGGAGGGGTGGCAGTGACCACCGAGCTGCGCCGTCTGCGTAACTACATCAACGGGGAGTTCAAGGACGCCGCCGACGGGCGGACCCTTGAGGTGGTCAACCCGGCCACGGGCGAGGTGTACGCCACGTCCCCGCTCTCCGGCCAGGCCGACGTCGACGCCGCGATGGACGCCGCGGCCGCGGCCTTCCCCGCCTGGCGCGACGCGACCCCCGCCGAGCGCCAGAAGGTACTGCTGAAGATCGCGGACGCCTTCGAGGACCGCGCCGAGGACCTGATCGCCGCCGAGTCGGAGAACACCGGCAAGCCGCTGGGGCTCACCCGCACCGAAGAGATCCCGCCGATGGTGGACCAGATCCGCTTCTTCGCCGGCGCCGCCAGGATGCTCGAAGGCCGTTCGGCCGGCGAGTACATGGAGGGGCTCACCTCGATCGTCCGCCGCGAGCCGATCGGGGTCTGCGCGCAGGTCGCGCCGTGGAACTACCCGATGATGATGGGCGTGTGGAAGTTCGCGCCCGCCCTCGCCGCCGGTAACACGGTCGTACTGAAGCCGTCGGACACCACCCCCGCCTCGACCGTCCTGATGGCCGAGATCATCGGCGCGATCGCTCCGAAGGGCGTCTTCAACGTCATCTGCGGCGACCGCGACACCGGCCGCGCGATGGTCGAGCACCCCACCCCGGCCATGGCGTCCATCACCGGTTCCGTACGGGCCGGCATGCAGGTCGCCGAGTCGGCGGCCAAGGACGTCAAGCGGGTCCACCTGGAGCTGGGCGGCAAGGCGCCCGTCGTGGTCTTCGAGGACGTCGACATCGCCAAGTCCGTCGAGGACATCGCGATGGCGGGGTACTTCAACGCGGGCCAGGACTGTACGGCGGCCTGCCGGGTCCTCGTCCACGAGTCGATCCACGACGACTTCGTGACGGCGCTCGCGAAGGCCGCCGCCGATACCAGGACGGGCGCGGCGGACGACGAGGACGTGCTGTACGGCCCGCTGAACAACGCCAACCAGCTCAGCCATGTCTCGGGCTTCATCGAGCGGCTGCCCGCCCACGCGAAGGTCCAGGCCGGCGGCCACCGGGTCGGCGACAAGGGGTACTTCTACGCCCCGACCGTCGTCTCCGGGCTCAAGCAGGACGACGAGATCATCCAGCAGGAGGTCTTCGGCCCGGTCATCACCGTCCAGTCCTTCACGGACGAGGCGCAGGCGCTGGAGTACGCGAACGGCGTCCCGTACGCCCTCGCCTCCTCGGTGTGGACGAAGGACCACGGGCGGGCGATGCGGATGTCGAAGTCGCTGGACTTCGGCTGTGTCTGGATCAACACGCACATCCCGCTGGTCGCCGAGATGCCGCACGGCGGCTTCAAGAGGTCCGGCTACGGCAAGGACCTGTCGTCGTACGGCTTCGACGACTACACACGGATCAAGCACGTGATGACGTCGCTCGACGGCTGAGCGAGGCGGGGCGGCGGGGCCGGTGCGCGTACGGGCCGGCCCCCCGTCCCTCCTGCTGTCAGCGGTCGGCGCGGGAGGGACGACGCGCGTCGGTCAGGGCGGCCAGCACGCCGACCCGGTTCGTGGTGATCGAGTCCACGCCGTTCCTGATCAGCCATCGCATGCTGCGGCGGGTGTCCGCGGTCCAGGCCGAGACCAGCAGGCCTTCGCCGTGGACGGCCGCCGCCAGTTCCTGACTCACCAGGCCGAAGCGGTAGTTGAGCCACTTCGGCCGCACCGCAGCCAGCAGGGCCGGGCGCGGCGGTGCGAGTGTCGTCCAGGTCATCGCGATCTCGGCCGCCGGGTCGGCGGCGCGGACGGCGAGCATCGCGGTGGCGCCCGCCGTGTAGTAGACCCGCTCGGCCGCGCCGCCCTCGCGTACGGCGCCGACCACCGCGCGTACCGCCTCCTCGGTGGCGCCCGGGAGGTCGATCATGAGCCGGGTGGCCCGCGCGGCGGCGAGGGCCTCGGCCAGGGTCGGCAACTCGCCGCCGGTGAGCGCCCGTACCTCCTTCGCGGTCAGCGCGGCGAGGAAGCTGTCGTGTCCCCAGAGGCGTTGGAGCGAGGCGTCGTGCAGCAGCACGGGCACGCCGTCGCTGGTGAGCCTGACATCGACCTCGACGGCGTCGGCGCCGTGCTCCAGCGCGGAGGCGATGGCGGGAAGGGTGTTCTCACGGGCGTGATACGGATCGCCGCGGTGGCCTACGGCAAGAACGGTTCGCATCCGGTCATTGTCGCCGCCGCGGCCACCGCGCCGCTCACTTCGCGAGCCAGAGTGACGTGTAGGCGTCGATCTCGTCGGCGATCCGCTTCTTCCCCTCCCGGCCGAGGAACGACGCCTCGACACCGTTCTTGGCGAGGTCCGCGACGCCCCGCTCGTCGAGGCCGAGCAGCCGGGCGGCCACCCCGAACTCCTGGTTGAGGTCCGTACCGAACATCGGCGGGTCGTCGCTGTTGATCGTGACCAGGACGCCGGCCGCGACCATCCGCTTGATCGGGTGCTCGTCGAGGTCGGCGACGGCGCGGGTGGCGATGTTGGAGGTCGGGCAGACCTCCAGGGGGATGCGGTGCTCGGCGAGGTACGCCAACAGCTTCGGGTCCTGGACGGAGCTGGTGCCGTGGCCGATGCGCTCGGCGCGCAGCGCGGTCAGCGCGTCCCAGATCGTTTCGGGCCCCGTCGTCTCACCGGCGTGCGGCACGGAGTGCAGCCCCGCGTCGATCGCCCGGTCGAAGTACGGCTTGAACTGCGGCCGGGGCACGCCGATCTCGGGACCGCCCAGGCCGAAGGCGACCAGCCCCTCGGGCCGCAGGTCGACCGCGAGCCGCGCCGTCTCCTCGGCGGCGGCGAGACCCGCCTCGCCCGGGATGTCGAAGCACCAGCGCAGCACGACGCCCAACTCGGCCTCGGCGGCCTTCCTGGCGTCCTCTATGGCCTCCATGAAGGCGTCCTCGGGAATGCCGCGGCTGGTCGAGCTGAACGGCGTGACCGTCAGCTCGGCATAGCGGATGTTCTGCCGGGCCATGTCGCGGGCGATCTCGAAAGTCAGCAGCCGCACGTCCTCGGGGGTGCGGATCAGGTCGACGACGGAGAGATAGACCTCGATGAAGTGGGCGAAGTCGGTGAAGGAGAAGTAGTCGACCAGCGCCTCGGGGTCGGAGGGCACCTTGGAGTCCGGGTGCCGCGCCGCGAGTTCGGCCACGATGCGCGGGGACGCCGAACCGACGTGGTGCACATGGAGTTCGGCCTTGGGAAGCCCCGCAATGAAGGGGTGCAGGTCGGTCATCGGAGGTCCTTACGTGCGGGGGCTGGCGCCGGTGGAGCGGGGCCGGCAGGGCGAAACATCCGATCGCCTGCCCGGGACAGCTCGGGTCAGGGATCATCGTAGGCCGGGCCCGTTACGCGCGTGGCGGAGGCCGTAGCATGACGGAATTACGATGGGGGAGGCCCATGTCAGACCAGAGCGAGCAGCCGCCGGGCGGCTACGAGCCCCACGATCCCTGGGCTCCGCCTGAGGACAGGACATCGCTGAACAAGCCGGCGGCACCGGCGCCGCAGGCGCCCGCCGGCGGTGGGTCCGTGCACGATCAGCCGACCGCCGTGGGGATGCCCCCGGCGGTCCCCGGGCAGGCAGCCGGCGCCGTACCGCCGCCGCCCCCGAACGCCCCCGGCCCGTACGGCTACCCGAGCGTGCCGCCCGCCCCGACCGCGCCTTCGGCCGCCGATCCCTATGCGAGCGGCGCCGGATACGGCTATCCCGTGTCGGGCGGAGCCGGTTACCCCGACCCCGGCTATCCCGGGGCCGGTTACCCCGACCCGGGTTACCCGGGGGCCGGTTACCCGACGCCGTACGCCGCACCCGGCTGGCAGCAGCAGCCGGCCAACGGCATGGGTGTCGCGGCGATGGTGCTCGGCATCGTCTCCATCTGCCTGTTCTGCCTGTACGGGGTCGTCGGGATCGTGCTGGGTGTCCTGGCACTGATCTTCGGCATCCTCGGCAAGAAGCGCGCAGAGCGCGGCGAGGCCACCAACCGCGGGCAGGCCAAGGCCGGCATCATCCTCGGCTCGATAGGCATCGTCATCGGGCTCGTCGTCATCGGCCTGCTCGCCTGGGGCATCACCGAGGCGGTCAAGCACAGCCCCGACGACACGTACGACGACTACGACGGCTACTCGACGTCGCTCTTCATCGGCTGACGCACGCCGTCTTCCGCCCGGAGCCGCTCACGCGCCTCCACCAGCGCCCGGCCCAGCAGATTCAGGCCCCGCCAGCGGGCGGGGTCCTGAGCCCGCTCGTCGTCGGCGGCCAGCCCGATGCCCCATATCCGGTCCATCGGGCTGGCCTCGACGAGCAGCCGCTCGCCCGTGGCCAGCAGATAGCCGCGCAGCCCGGCGTCCTGCCCGAACTTGTGGACACTGCCCTCCACCACGATGCCGTAGCGCTCCCGCTCCCAGACGGCGTCGTCGAAATCGCGCACCAGCCGCCCCGCCTTCTTGGCCCGGGACGGATGCCCCGCCGTCACAGCCGCGCGCTCCGCCTCCTCGTCGCCGAAGAGCCGGGCCTTGGCCGCCATCATCCAGTGCTCCGCCGTCGCGTACTCCACACCGTCGACCGTGAACGGCGACGGCCACCACTGGCTGAGACAGCTCGGTCCGAGCGTCCCGTCCGCACGCGGTGTGTGCCCCCAGAAGAGCAGCAACTTCTGTGTTCCCATGCACGCCAGTGTGCCGTGCGCCACTGACACCACGTACGTGTAACAGCACGTCGGCGCGACACATGGTCGACCGATTCCGTCGCGTAACCAAAAGGCAACAACGGAATCCCTTGTTGGGGGCAGGCTGCTCTGTCAGGATCGGCACTCAATTACCGCCGGAGCAACGGAGAGCATCATGGGCGAACGCTTCCAGGTGCGGGACCGCTTCGCGGTCGGCGCGCAGTTCATCGGCGGACGGCTGCGCGCCGGAACGTCGGGGCGCGGCCAGGACGTGGTGAATCCGGCCACCGGCGAGGTGATCCACACGTACGCGCTCGCGGGGACCGCCGATGTCGACGACGCCGTCGCCGCCGCGCTCGCCGCCTTCCCCGGCTGGGCGGGCGCCACCCCCGGTGAACGCTCCGACGCGCTGCACCGCTTCGCCTCCGTACTCGCCGAGCGGGCCGACGACTTCGCGTACGCCGAATCACTCCAGTGCGGCAAACCGGTCAAGCTGACGACCGAGTTCGACGTCCCGGGGACGGTCGACAACGCGGCGTTCTTCGCCGGCGCCGCCCGCCACCTCGAAGGCGTCTCGGCCGGCGAGTACAGCGCCGACCACACCTCCTACGTACGCCGGGAGCCGATCGGGGTCGTCGGCTCCGTCGCGCCCTGGAACTACCCGCTCCAGATGGCCGCCTGGAAGATCCTCCCGGCCGTCGCCGCCGGCAACACCATCGTGCTCAAGCCCGCCGAGATCACCCCCTTCACCTCGGTGATGTTCGCGCAGGCCGCGCAGGAGGCCGGCCTCCCCGACGGTGTGATCAACATCGTCAGCGGTGCGGGCCCCGACGCGGGAGAGCACCTGGTCGGCCACCCGGATGTCGTGATGACCTCCTTCACCGGCTCCACCGGCGTCGGCAGGCGCGTCGCCGAGATCGCGACCGCCACCGTCACCCGCCTGCACCTCGAACTCGGCGGCAAGGCCCCCTTCCTGGTCTTCGACGACGCGGACATCGAGGCCGCCGTCCAGGGCGCGGTCGCCGGATCGCTCATCAACTCGGGCCAGGACTGTACGGCCGCCACCCGCGCCTACGTCCAGCGCCCGCTGTACGAGGCCTTCGTGAGCGGGGTCGCCGAACTGATGGAGACCGTGCGGCTCGGTGACCCCTTCGACCCGTCCACCGATCTCGGGCCGCTGATCTCGCACGCGCACCGCGACCGGGTTGCCGGCTTCGTCGACCGGGCGCGCGGCTACGCCCGTGTCGTCACCGGCGGTTCGGCGCCCGGCGGGGACCTCGCCGCCGGCGCCTACTACCGCCCGACCCTGGTCACGGGCGCCGCCCAGGACAGCGAGATCGTTCAGTCCGAGATCTTCGGCCCGGTCCTGGCCGTGCTGCCCTTCGACTCCGACGACGAAGGCATCCGCCTCGCCAACGACACCCCGTACGGCCTCGCCGCCTCCGTCTGGAGCCGCGACGTCTACCGCACGGGCCGCGCCACCCGCGAGATCAAGGCGGGCTGCGTCTGGGTCAACGACCACATCCCGATCATCAGCGAGATGCCGCACGGCGGATACAAGGCAAGCGGCTACGGCAAAGACATGTCGTCGTACTCGTTCGAGGAGTACACACAGGTCAAGCATGTGATGTACGACAACACCGCGGAGCCCAGGAAGGACTGGCACCGCACGGTCTTCGGGGACCGTCCTTAGGACGTGCGCGCGGCCCGCCCCCGCCCGCACCACGAGGCCCGACCCGTCCACCGCCCGACCCAACCACCGAAGGGGCCCCAGCGCATGGAGCAGTACGAGCCCGATCCTCTGTCCGCGGCCCAGCGGGCCGCCGTGCGGCGCAGCCTCAAGAGC
>NZ_JTHL01000001.1:7093179-7096209 GCF_000818195.1 Streptomyces sp. 150FB
GCAGGGGCGCCCTCACCCGCCGCTCGCTGCTGCGCGCCACCGGGGCCGGCGCCCTCACCCTCGGCGGCCTCGCGGTGCTGGACGCCTGTGGCATCCCGCCGGCGAAGCGCGACGAGGACGGTCCCGCCTCGACCGACTTCTCGGCCAAGGAGAAGAAGGTCGTCTTCTCCAACTGGACCGAGTACATGGACGTCACGGACGACGGCAAGCACTACCCGACCCTCGAAGCCTTCACCCGACGCACCGGCATCAAGGTCACGTACAACACCGACATCAACGACAACGTCGAGTTCTTCGGCAAGATCCAGCCGCAGCTCGCCGCCGGCCAGGACATCGGGCGCGACATCATCTGCGTCACCGACTGGCTCGCCGCCCGCATCATCAGGCTCGGGTACGCGCAGAAACTCGACGCCTCCAACCTGCCGCACGCCTACGCGAACCTCTCCGCGCAGTTCCGCAGCCCGGACTGGGACCCGGGCCGCGCCTACTCCTACCCCTGGGCCGGCATACCGACGGTCATCGCGTACAACACCAAGGCCACCGGCGGCCGCAAGGTCGACTCCGTTTCGCAGCTCCTCGACGACCCCAAGCTCAAGGGCCGGGTCTCCTTCCTCACCGAGATGCGGGACACGATGGGGATGACCATGCTCGACATGGGCAAGGACCCCGCGACCTTCACGACGGACGACTACGACGCCGCGATCGCCCGCCTCCAGAAGGGCGTCGACCAGCAGCAGATACGCCGCTTCACCGGCAACGACTACACGGCCGACCTCGACAAGGGCGACATCGCGGCGTGCGTCGCCTGGGCCGGTGACATCGTCCAGCTCCAGACCGACAACCCGGACATCAAGTACGCGGTCCCCTCCAGCGGCTACATGATCTCCACCGACAACCTGCTGGTCCCGGCGAAGGCACGGCACAAGACCAACGCCGAGAAGCTCATGGACCACTACTACGAACCGGACACGGCGGCCCAGCTCGCCGCCTACATCAACTACGTCTGCCCGGTCGACGGCGCGACGGTACGCCCCTACCTCGCGAAGATCGACAAGAAGATGGCGGCCAACCCGCTGATCATCCCGGACCGGGCACTCGCCACCACCTCGCACTCCTTCCGCTCGCTCGGCAGCGCGGAGGAGACGTCGCTGGAGGGGAAGTTCTCCAAGCTGATCGGCGCCTGAGCGGCGTGCCCCGCCCGTACCCCGATCCGCCCGCGCCCGCGCCCCCGCTCACAGCCTGCCATCCCGTCATCTCCCAAGCCCCGGGACGTTACCCATGACAGAGACCGCATCCACCGGCCAGGGCGGCGACGACGTCCGCCTCACCGGGATAAGCAAGACGTACGGCTCCTTCCACGCCGTACGGCCGCTCGACCTCACTGTGCCGCAGGGCTCCTTCTTCGCCCTCCTCGGCGCCTCGGGCTGCGGCAAGACCACCACCCTGCGGATGATCGCGGGACTGGAGGACCCGACCACCGGCACGGTCCACCTCGGCGACAAGGACGTCACCGACCTGCCGCCGTACAAGCGCCCGGTCAACACCGTCTTCCAGAGCTACGCGCTCTTCCCGCACCTCGACATCTACGAGAACGTCGCCTTCGGCCTGCGCCGCCGGGGCGTCAAGTCCGTACGCGCCGACGTCGGCGCCATGCTCGACCTCGTACAGCTCGGCGACTTCGCCCGGCGCAAGCCGCACCAGCTCTCCGGCGGCCAGCAGCAGCGCGTCGCCGTCGCACGCGCGCTGATCAACCGCCCGCAGGTGCTGCTCCTCGACGAGCCGCTCGGCGCCCTCGACCTCAAGCTGCGCCGGCAGATGCAGCTCGAACTCAAACGCATCCAGACCGAGGTCGGCATCACCTTCGTCCATGTCACCCACGACCAGGAGGAGGCCATGACGATGGCCGACACGGTCGCCGTCATGAACGCGGGCCGCGTGGAGCAGCTCGGCGACCCCGCCGACCTCTACGAGAACCCGAGGACCACCTTCGTCGCCAACTTCCTCGGCACCTCCAACCTCATCGAGGCCGAGGTCGCCGCCGAGGACGGCGCCGACGTCGTGGTCGCGGCCGCCGGCACGAAACTGCTGCTGCCGGGGGGCCGCTGCCAGGCACCGACGGCGATCGGCGGCCGGCTGCTCGTCGGTGTGCGCCCCGAGAAGATCCCTGGCACACGCGGACGACGCCGGCACGATCCCGGAGGGACGCAACCGGATCACCGGGCGGATCGCCGACTCCAGCTTCATCGGCGTCTCCACGCAGTACGTCGTCGACAGCCCGGTCGGCCAGGGCCTGGAGGTGTACGCGCAGAACATCGAACGCGACGGACGGCTCCGCCCCGGCGCCGAGGTCGTCCTGCACTGGAACCCGGCCCACACCTTCGGCCTCGACGCCGCGCAGTCCCCGCTCGCCGGGACAGCGGCGGAGACGGGCGCAGCGGGGGCCGGGGCTTCCGGCGAGGAGGCCTCGTGACGGTCACCGAAGCAGCACCCGCCCCGGCCGCCGAGGACGCCGGACTCCCGGAGCGCACGGCCTCGGTGGGGCGGCGGCTCGTACCGTACTGGCTGCTGCTGCCCGGCATCCTCTGGCTGCTCGTCTTCTTCGCGCTGCCGCTCGTCTACCAGGCGTCGACCTCCGTACAGACCGGCTCGCTGGAGCAGGGCTTCCAGGTCACCTGGCACTTCGCGACCTACTGGGACGCCCTCCAGCAGTACTGGCCGCAGTTCGTCCGCTCGCTGCTCTACGCCGGCACCGCCACCGTGCTGTGCCTGCTGATCGGCTACCCGCTCGCCTACCTCATCGCCTTCCGCGCCGGCCGCTGGCGCAATCTGCTGCTGGTCCTCGTCATCGCGCCGTTCTTCACCAGCTTCCTGATCCGCACGCTGGCGTGGAAGACGATCCTCGCCGACGGCGGGCCCGTCGTCGGCGTCCTGAACAGCCTGCACATCCTGGACGTGACGGGCTGGCTCGGCTGGACCGAGGGCAGCCGCGTCCTCGCCACACCCCTGGCGGTCGTCTGCGGACTGACGTAC
>NZ_JTHL01000001.1:7096234-7100533 GCF_000818195.1 Streptomyces sp. 150FB
ACGGGCTGGCTCGGCTGGACCGAGGGCAGCCGCGTCCTCGCCACACCCCTGGCGGTCGTCTGCGGACTGACGTACAACTTCCTGCCGTTCATGATCCTGCCGCTCTACACCTCGCTGGAGCGCATCGACGGCCGGCTCCACGAGGCCGCCGGCGACCTCTACGCCAGGCCGCTGACCACCTTCCGCCGGGTGACCTTCCCGCTCTCGCTGCCGGGGGTCGTCTCCGGCACACTGCTCACCTTCATCCCCGCGAGCGGCGACTACGTCAACGCCGAACTGCTCGGCTCCGCCGACACCAAGATGATCGGCAGCGTCATCCAGTCACAGTTCCTGCGGGTCCTGGACTATCCGATCGCGGCGGCCCTGTCCTTCATCCTCATGGCGGTCGTCCTGGCGATGGTCACCTTCTACATCCGCCGAGCGGGAACGGAGGAACTCCTGTGATGCGTGCGATCCCCCTGATCCCCTGGATACGCAAGCACCTGGTCGTCATCGCGGGCGTCGTGACACTCGGATACATGGTTCTGCCGAACATCGTCGTGATGGTGTTCTCGTTCAACAAGCCGGTGGGACGCTTCAACTACTCGTGGCAGCACTTCTCGCTGGACGCCTGGAAGCAGCCCTGCGATGTCGCGGGACTGTGCGGCTCGCTCACGCTCTCCCTCCAGATCGCGGCGTACGCGACGATCGTGGCCACCGTCCTCGGCACGATGATCGCCTTCGCCCTGGTCCGCTACCGCTTCCGGGCGCGCGGCTCGGTCAACTCGCTGATCTTCCTGCCGATGGCGATGCCCGAGGTCGTGATGGCGGCCTCGCTGCTGACGCTCTTCCTCAACCTGGGCGCGCAGCTCGGCTTCTGGACGATCCTCATCGCCCACATCATGTTCTGCCTGAGCTTCGTGGTCACGGCGGTCAAGGCACGCGTGATGTCCATGGATCCGAGGCTGGAAGAGGCGGCGCGCGACCTCTACGCCGGTCCCGCGCAGACCTTCCTGCGCGTCACCTTCCCGATCGCGCTGCCGGGTATCGCCGCAGGCGCGCTGCTCGCCTTCGCGCTCTCGTTCGACGACTTCATCATCACCAATTTCAACGCCGGGTCGACCGTGACCTTCCCGATGTTCGTCTGGGGCTCGGCGCAGCGCGGCACGCCGGTGCAGATCAACGTGATCGGGACGGCGATGTTCATCATTGCCGTAGTGATGGTCGTCGCGGGTCAGATCGTCAGCAACCGGCGCAAGAAGACCGCCGCCACCGCCTGAGTGTCACCGAGGGAGTTGGAAGACATGGCTCCGAGCGCCATGCGTACGGGATCGGCAACGTCACACCGAACGTCTTCGGGTCATCAGGTGTCGGGGGCGGCGGTGGCCGCTTCGCTCTCCGGGGTGCGGCCCGCATCCTTCTGGCTCGACGACCCGGGGAGGCCGGCCGCCGTGCCCGCCCTCACCGGTGACGAGCAGTGCGATCTGCTGGTGATCGGCGGCGGTTACAGCGGGCTGTGGACCGCGCTGCTGGCGAAGGAGCGCGACGCGCGGCGCGAGGTCGTGCTGATCGAGAGCCACGAGGTGGGCTGGGCGGCCTCGGGCCGCAACGGCGGCTTCTGCGCCGCCTCCCTCACCCACGGGTTCAGCAACGGCCTCGCCCGCTGGCCCGACGAGCTGCGGACACTGGAGCGGCTCGGCGAGGGCAATCTCGACGCCATCGAGGCGGCGGTGGTCCGCTACGGCATCGACTGCGACTTCGAGCGCACCGGCGAGATCGATGTCGCCACCGAGCCGCACCAGCTCGACGAGCTGCGCGAGGCGCGGGACGCGGCGGCACGGCTCGGCTTCACCGGGCTCGAACTGCTCGACCGCGACGAGGTACGGGCCGAGGTCGACTCCCCGACGTTCCTCGGCGGTCTGCACGACCCGCGCGGGGTCGCCATGCTGAACCCGGCCAGGCTCGCCTGGGGCCTCAAGCGGGCCTGCCTCGCTCTCGGGGTGCGGATCTACGAGAACACCAGCGGGCTGGAACTGGCCAGGTCCGGGGCCGGGATGGCGGTCCGTACGCCGTACGGCAGGGTCTTCGCGCGCCGGGTCGCCCTCGGCACCAATGTCTTCCCCTCGCTGGTCAGGCGGGTGCGCCCGTACACCGTGCCGGTCTACGACTACGCGCTGACGACCGAGCCGCTGACCGCCGCACAGCTCGCCTCGGTCGGCTGGCGGGGCAGGCAGGGGCTCGGTGACAGCGCCAACCAGTTCCACTACTTCCGGATCACCGCCGACAACCGGATCCTGTGGGGCGGTTACGACGCGGTCTACCCGTACGGCGGGCGGCTCAGCGCCGATCTTGACCACCGCCCCGAGACGTATCTGAAGCTCGCGTCCCACTTCCTGCGCTGCTTCCCGCAGTTGGAGGGGGTGCGCTTCAGCCACGCCTGGGGCGGGGCGATCGACACCTGCTCGCGCTTCTCCGCCTTCTTCGGCACGGCGTACGACGGGCGGGTCGCGTACGCCGCCGGATACACCGGTCTCGGGGTCGGGGCGACGCGGTTCGGCGGCGAGGTGATGCTCGATCTGCTCGCGGGCGCGCGCACCGAGCGGACCGAGCTGGAGATGGTGCGCAGCAAGCCGGTGCCGTTCCCGCCGGAGCCGGTGGCGTGGGCCGGGATCGGGCTGACGAAGTGGTCGCTGGCGCGCGCCGACGCCCGGGGCGGGCGGCGCAACGCGTGGCTGCGGACCATGGACAGGCTGGGGCTCGGCTTCGACAGTTGAACGCAAGTCGTGGTCGGAAGTCTCGTCATAGATCAGCTCCACCCCCCTCTCCCCTGTGTGGACGGATGGTCCGACAACAGGGATGGAGGCCGGGCGGATGACTGGCTCGGGGACAGAAAGCGCGGTCGAGTGGCTGGCGTCGGTGGCACCTGATCCCGACGCGTGCCAGTGGGAATGGGAGCGTAACCCGCTCGGGATCGCGCTCCTCCCGGCGGGCAGGCGCTGGGACGTGCTGATCCTGTCGGCCGATCTCGGCTACCCGACGCTCGACGTACTGACCAGGCTCGTCGACAGGACGGGACCGGTGCTCGCGGACTTCGGGGACGCCCGCATGGGCTTCTTCGTACCGCCGGGCACGGTCGCGCGCTGGCTCGGGACGGGGGTACGGGGGGTGGGGGACGGCACCTGGATCGTCGTGCCGTACCCGGGGCACGCCGGGCGCGGGGTGCGCTGGCTGGTCCCGCCGGACGGTTCGGGGACGCTGACCGACCCGGCGCTGCTGGAGATGGCGATGCACGAGGCGGCCGCGGCGCTGGCGGGGCGGGGCGAGGGGTGGGGGACGGGCAGGGACGAGCTGGAGTGAGGGGCCGGACCCGGGGGCTGGCAGGGGAGGGCGAGGGGGCAGGCGGGGGAGAGCCGTGGTGCCGGAGGTCTTGACAAGCGGGATTGGTCTGGACCATGTTGTGCGCGCCCCGCCACCCCATTTCCCCCACCCCATTTCCCCCACGCCCGGAGGCAGTTGTGGCTGTTGTGGACCGGATCAGACGTCGGCCCGCGCGTTCAGCGCGCTCGGCCCCGCACTCACGATGGGTGGCCACGCTCACCGCGGCCGTCCTCGCGGCCGGAGGCCTCGTCGCCTCCGCCCAGGCGGCGAACGCCGCCGACACCGACCTCGCGCGCAACGGAACGTTCGAGGCGGGCCTCAGCGGCTGGAGCTGTACGGCCGGCAGCGGCGCCGCCGTCACCACCCCGGTCCACGGCGGCAGCGGCGCGCTCAAGGCGACGCCCGCCGGCAGCGACAACGCCAAGTGCTCGCAGACCGTCACGGTCAAGCCGGACTCCGCGTACACCCTGAGCGCCTGGGTACGCGGCAGCTACGTCTACCTCGGCGCCTCGGGCACCGGCACCACCGACGTCTCCACCTGGACGCAGTCGGCGCCCGACTGGCAGAAGCTGACCACCAGCTTCAGGACGGGCCCAGCGACCACCTCGGTGACCGTGTACACCAACGGCTGGTACGGCACGGGCGCCTACTACGCCGACGACCTGACCCTCGTGGGGCCGGGCGGCGCACCCGTACAGACGCCCGCCGTACCCACCGGACTGCGGGCCGGAGCGGTCACCTCGTCGTCGGTCGCGCTCTCCTGGTCGCCCGTCCAGGGCGCCACCGGCTACGCGGTCTACCGCAACGGCACGAAGGCCGCCGACGCCACCGGCACCTCCGCCACCGTGAGCGGGCTGAACGCCGCCACGGCGTACAGCTTCCAGGTCGCCGCGACCAACACCGCGGGCGCCTCGGCGCTCTCGCCGGCCGTCACCGCGACCA
>NZ_JTHL01000001.1:7100673-7104464 GCF_000818195.1 Streptomyces sp. 150FB
CCGGAGCACGCGCTCGTCGGCTACCTGCACTCCAGCTTCGCCAACGGCTCCGGCTACATCCGGATGGCTGACGTACCCGACTCGTGGGACGTCATCGACCTCGCCTTCGGCGAACCCACCTCGGCCACCTCGGGCGACATCCGCTTCAGCCTCTGCCCGGCCACCGAGTGCCCGAACGTCGAGTCGGCCGCCGACTTCAAGGCGGCCATCAAGGCCAAGCAGGCGGCCGGCAAGAAGGTCCTGATCTCCATCGGCGGGGCGAACGGCCAGGTCCAGCTCACCACCACGGCCGCCCGCGACGCCTTCGTATCGTCCGTTTCGAAGATCATCGACGAGTACGGGCTCGACGGCCTCGACATCGACTTCGAGGGCCACTCGCTCTCACTCAACACCGGCGACACCGACTTCCGGAGCCCCACCACCCCGGTCGTCGTCAACCTGATCTCCGCGCTCAAGACCCTCAAGGCCAAGTACGGCGAGGGCTTCGTCCTGACGATGGCGCCCGAGACGTTCTTCGTACAGCTCGGCTACCAGTTCTACGGCTCAGGGCCGTTCGGCGGCCAGGACCCGCGCGCGGGCGCGTACCTCCCGGTCATCTACGCGCTGCGCGACGACCTGACCCTGCTGCACGTCCAGAACTACAACTCGGGCCCGATCATGGGCCTGGACAACCAGTTCCACACCATGGGCACCGCCGACTTCCCCATCGCCATGACCGACATGCTGCTCACCGGCTTCCCGGTGGCGGGGGACACCAGCAGGATGTTCCCGGCGCTGCGCCCCGACCAGGTCGCGATCGGCCTGCCCGCGTCGGTCAACGCGGGCGGCGGCTTCACGGCACCGGCCGATGTCACCAAGGCGCTGAACTGCCTGACGAAGAAGACGGACTGCGGCTCGTACCAGAGCCATGGCACCTGGCCGGGGCTGCGCGGGCTGATGACCTGGTCGATCAACTGGGACAACTTCAACCAGAAGGAGTTCTCGAAGAACTTCGACGCGTACTTCGGCTGACACCGCCGCCGCCGCTGATCCTGCTCAGGGCGACCGAGAGCAGGATCAGCAGCAGTCCGCAGAGCAGCAGGCTCCCGAGGACGTCCAGCGGCCAGTGATAGCCGCGCAGCACCAGTGCGGCGCCCGTCGCCACCGTGAGCACCACGGCGACGGGCGCCGTCCTGCGGGCACCCGCGTACGGGGCGAGGAGCAGCGCGGCCGCGCCGTACGCGACCATCGCGGTCGCCGTATGGCCGGACGGGTAGTAGCCGGTCGCCGCGGTGAGCGGACCCGGCCGGTCGATCCAGAGCTTGAGCGGTACGACGAGCGCGGGGACGAGGGCCATCGTGACGGCCGCCGCGAGCGCCCGGGCACGCTGCTCGCGCCACCGCTGGTCCCGCTTGCCCCGCAGAAGTACGTAGGCGATCACCAGCGCCAGCACGGGCAGGGCGACCGGCATGCTGCCGAGGTCGGTGAGGAGCTCTGTCACCGGCTTCGGTCCGTGGCCGACGAGCGCGAGACCGAGGCGTACGTCGGCCCGGCGGACCGGGCCTTCGGCCGCCACCGACCAGGTGACAAGGGCGAAGAGGACGAGAAGGACCGCGCACACCGCGCGCTGGGCCCGGGAGGGAAGGAGGAAAGGGGTCGGCCGCTCAGGAACAGGGGGGATTGTTCCGAAGCGGCCGACAGGATCGGTGCTCCGCGCGCCCCGGGGGGTGTGGGGCGGGCGGGCGTCCGACCGGTGAGGAGATCCGGAGCCCGAAGCTCCAGCGGTGTGCGCGATGGCACGGCCAAAGCGGCGCTGGGGACGCCCCGCGTTGGCATCGCCCGCAGTCCCCTGCGAGCGGGGTGTTTCTCTCATCTGCGGAAACCGTACGTCAGGTCCGGGAAGTCCGACAGCGGGAAACGAATCCCGCCATCGGCCCCGCACACCTTCTTCACAGGCCGCGCCCCGGAGACTCGTCCGGGGGCGGGTGCGGCCGTTGTGCCAGGTCGGACACCTGCCAGGTCGGACATCTGTCTGGTCGGACATCTGTCCGGCAGGGCGGACACCTGCCGGGCGGGTCAGATTCCGGCGAGCGCCTGCTCCAGGATGTCCAGCCCCTCGTTCAGCAGGTCGTCTCCGATGACCAGCGGCGGCAGGAAGCGCAGGACATTGCCGTACGTACCGGTGACCAGCACCAGCAGCCCTTCCGTGTGGCACGCCTTGGCGAGCGCCGCGGTCGCCTCGGGGGCCGGCTCCTTGGTGGTCCGGTCCTTCACCAGCTCGATCGCGATCATCCCGCCGCGACCGCGTACGTCGCCGATGACGTCGTACTTCTCCTGCATGGCGGCCAGCCGCGGCTTCATGATCTGCTCGATGTGGACCGCCTTCGCCGGGAGGTCCAGCTCCTTCATCGTCTCGATGGCGCCGAGGGCGGCGGCGCAGGCCACCGGGTTTCCGCCGTACGTGCCGCCGAGGCCGCCGGAGTGCGCGGCGTCCATGATCTCGGCGCGGCCGGTGACGGCGGCGAGCGGCAGGCCGCCGGCGATGCCCTTGGCCGTGGTGATCAGGTCGGGGACGATGCCCTCGTTCTCGCAGGCGAACCACTGTCCGGTCCGGCAGAAGCCGGACTGGATCTCGTCGGCGACGAACACGATGCCGTTGTCCTTGGCGAACGCCGCGAGCGCGGGCAGGAAGCCCTTGGCGGGCTCGATGAAGCCGCCTTCGCCGAGGACCGGCTCGATGATGATCGCGGCGACGTTCTCGGCGCCGATCTGCTTGCTGATCTGGTCAATGGCCTGGGCGGAGGCCTCGGCGCCGCAGTTCTCGGCACCGGTCGGCCAGCGGTAGGGGTAGGCGACGGGGACGCGGTAGATCTCGGGCGCGAAGGGACCAAAGCCGTTCTTGTACGGCATGTTCTTCGAGGTCAGCGCCATCGTGAGGTTCGTACGTCCGTGGTAGCCGTGGTCGAAGACGACGACGGCCTGGCGCTTGGTGTGGATACGGGCGATCTTGACCGCGTTCTCGACGGCCTCGGCGCCCGAGTTGAACAGCGCGGACTTCTTGGCGTGGTCGCCGGGGGTCAGCTCGGCGAGCTGCTCGCAGACGGCGACGTACCCCTCGTAGGGGGTGACCATGAAACAGGTGTGGGTGAAGTCGGCGAGCTGGGCGGAGGCACGGCGTACGACGGCCTCGGCGCTGTTGCCGACCGTCGTCACCGCGATACCGGAACCGAAGTCGATCAGCCGGTTGCCGTCGACGTCCTCAAGCACGCCACCGCCGGCACGGGCGGCGAACACGGGCATCGTGGACCCCACACCACCGGCGACCGTGGCGATACGGCGGGCCTGCAACTCCTGCGACTTGGGACCGGGGATGGCGGTGACGAGGCGGCGCTCCTGCGGGATTGCGGTCATGAGGGGCTCCTGGGGGTTTCCGGACGCTGGATTCTCTTCGCAGGCTAGGGGCCCCGGAGCGGGGCGGGCATGCTCCGATCGGGAGTGGTGGGGGCGTGTCGTTGGCCGTGGCGGACATAGGGCCGGGGTGCTGTGCGCGGAGGGCGTACGGAGGGCTGGGCAACACCCCGTACACGTGGAACGGTGAACTACCCGTGCGGTGGCACTAGATTGACGCATGCACAGAGCGGACCTGGCTGGTCAGGGGGCAGGGGTTATGAACGCCGACGGTACGCACGGCTCGCAGGGTCCGGACGGTACGGGGGGTGCGCGGGAGCAGTGGGATACGCCGGGGCCGCGGGGCGCGAACGGCCCGCATGACCCACTGGGGACGCGCGCGGCCCCCGTCCCGCGCCCCGCCG
>NZ_JTHL01000001.1:7105515-7108316 GCF_000818195.1 Streptomyces sp. 150FB
CGCCCCGCCGCGCCGCCATCGCCGCCGCCGATGCCGTCGGGGGCGCCACCTGCGCCGTACGGGCGTCCGTACGCGGAGGCGGCGAGCCTGCCGTCAGCGCCGGGCCACGCACCGGCGATGGGGCCTTCGCTGAGCGAGTGGCTGCACATCCCACGGGCGGCCACGGCCGCGCCGGGGACGTGGGCGTACGGGCATGTGGCACGGGCGGCGGTGGAACCGGAACGGACGCCGCTGCGCCAGCTTGTCAGCGGGGCGCTGATCTCGTTCCTGGTGGGGCTGCTGCTCTGGTCTCTGATCAGAAACGGTTACCTCGGCAGTTTCTGGATCTGGCCACTCCTCGTACTCACCCCGGATTCCTGGCCCGGGACCACGACCGGCGACACAGCTCTGAACTACTACTTCGTGATCATGGCCGCCGTGCTGGCAGTGGTCTTCGGTCGCCTCGGCCGCTGGGCCGAACTCGCCCGCCGCCTCCTCGGCGTCCGCGACCGCACCGCGGAGATCGCCGCCCAGCCCACCCACCCCGAGCCCGAGGACGACCTCGCCGAATGGCCCGAGCTGCGTCTCGCCGGGCAGGGCGAGAGTGCCGCGCGGCTGGCCGCCGAGGTGCGGGACGGGCGGATGAACGACGTCGACTACATCCGCATCCGCCGCGCCTGGCACTCCGTACGCGTCGACCCCTCCCGGCTGGCCGCCTTCGCCGAAGCCGTACGCGCCCAGGGCGCCGCCGCCTGTGTCCACCCCTCCGGCAAGCGCGACCTGCCCGTCCGCGCGGCCCGGCACGACCTGCTCGTCCGCCAGGTCAGGATCGGTACGGTCCACGACGGGGAGCGGAACCCGTACGCGCGGCGCGGCACCGGCCTCGCCCTCGACCCCGCCCTCCTCGGCACCTCGCTGCTCGCCGTAGGACCGCCGGGCGCCGGCAAGACGCACGCCGTCGTGCGGCCCGTGGTCGAGTCGCTCGCGCTCCAGGCGCTCGCCGGCCAGGCCGCCGTCATCGCCGTCTGCGCAGCCGGTACCCAGCTCGGGCCCGACGACGCCTACGACGTCGTGATCAGGCTCGGCGACCCGAACTCGGTGTACGACCTCGACCTGTACGGCGGGACCACCGACCCCGACGAGGCCGCCGCCGTACTCGCCGAGGGCCTCGTCGGCGACCTCGCCGACACCGACAGCCGCCGCGCCACCACCGCGCTCGCCCAACTGCTCGGCCCCTTCCGTGCCGCGCGCGGGCGGCTGCCCTCCGTACCCGAGCTGCGCGAACTCCTCGACGGGACCCCGGCGGCGCTCGCCGCCCTGCGCGAGGAGCTCGAATCAGAGGGCAAGCACGCCATGCGGCGCGAACTCGACGCCCGCGAACGGCAGTCGGGTGCGCCGGGCGACCCCGGCCGCGCGCTCGCCGACCGCGTCGCGCTCCTCGACCGGCCCGCCTTCGACGCCTTCTTCGACACCACGGGCAAGACCCGACCGTTCTCGCTGCGCACCCTGGAACACCCGCTGCGGGTCCGTATCGACCTGCCCGAGCGCGGGCACGCCGAGGCCTCACGGATGCTGGCCAGGCTGGTCCTCGCCCAGTTCACGGCGAACGCCGCCGTCAGGACCGACCGCTCGCTCTTCGTGTGCCTGGTCCTCGACGACGCGACCCGGGCGCTCACCGCCGAGACCCTGCGCGGAGTGCAGCGGCTCAGGTCCGTCAACGCGGGCGCCGTGCTCAGCCTGCGCAGCCTCGACGACGTACCGGAGTCGCTGCACGCCTCGCTCCTCGGCGCCGTCGGCTGCCGGATGGCCTTCGCCGGGATCACCACCTGGGACGGCAAGCGGTTCGCCGAGGCCTGGGGCACGGAGTGGGTCGAGACCAGGGACGTCACCCACCGGACGGTCTTCGCCGACCAGCCGCTCACCCGCGCCATCCACTCCTTCCGGAAGCTGGTCACGGGCAAGGCCGTGACGACGGACGCCGTGACGGTACGGAAGGTCGAGCGCGAGCGCTGGTCGGCCTCCGAGCTGGCGCACTCGGTGCCGGCCGGGCACGCGGTGCTCTCGCTGCGGACGGTCGCCGGCGACTACGCGCCGCCGTTGCTGGTGGACCTGCGCGACTGACGGACGCGCCGGGAACGTGCGTGGGTACACGTATCCGCGTATACGGACACGTGTACCCGCACACGTGTCCGTACAGGCTGGCAGAATTGAGGTACGCCGTTCATACGGGACGGCGTATTTCCTCCTCACCGCGCTCCCCGTCCGCCAGCGAAAGCCCTACGGTTCCTCCATGCCGCTCACCCTCGCCTCGCTCGTCCAGAACCCGGCGCTCAAACTCACCGTGCGCGGGGGGAAGGACCGGCTCGGCACGCCCGTGCGCTGGGTGCACGCCAGCGAGCTGGCCGACCCGGTGCCCTACATGGAGGGCGGCGAGCTGCTCCTCGTGACGGCGACAAACCTGGACGCCGAGAACCCCGAGGCGATGCGGCGCTACGTACGCAGGCTGCTGGGCGCCGGGGTCGTCGGGCTCGGCTTCGCCGTCGGCGTCCACTACGAGGACATCCCGGCCGCGCTCGCCGACGCCGCCGTCGCCGAAGGGCTGCCGCTGCTGGAAGTGCCGAGGCCCACGCCGTTCCTCGCCATCAGCAAGGCCGTGTCCAAGGCCGTCGCCGCCGACCAGTACCGGTCGGTGACAGCCGGGTTCGAGGCGCAGCGCGAACTCACCCGCGCCGCTCTCACCGAAGGCCCGGCAGCGCTGCTCGCCCGGCTCGCCGCGCATGTCGACGGCTGGGCGGCGCTGTACGACGCCACCGGCGCCGTCG
>NZ_JTHL01000001.1:7108341-7122342 GCF_000818195.1 Streptomyces sp. 150FB
GCCGGCCAGCACGGTCGTCGGTGACGCCGACGACCGCGTGGAGCTGCAGTCGCTGGGCACGGGACGCCGGGTGCGCGGCGCGCTCGCCGTCGGGACCGGCGCCGCGCTCGGCACGGCCGAGCGGTACGCGGTGCACTCGGCGGTCGCCCTGCTGACGCTGACGACGGAACGCTCCCGGGCCCTCCAGGAGGCCGAGCAGCGCCTTGGCTCCGCCGTACTGCGGATGCTGCTGTCCGGGCAGCCGGATCACGCGCGGGCGGTGGCGGGCGATCTGTACGGGGACCTGCTGGACGCGCCGTTCCGCCTGCTGATCGCCGAGGCGGTCACGTCGGCGTCCTCGGACGAGGGCCCCCGCGACGCGCTGGACACCCTGGACGCGCTGGCCGAGTCGCTGGAGGCGTCGGCGGCGCGTGCGGGCGAATCCGTACTGGCGGTACCGGACGGCGAGGAACGGCTCGCCGTACTGGCCGTCGACGGCGGCGCCGTGGTCACCGCCTGCGGCGAGTACGCACGGCAGGACGCCGAGGAGGCCGGGGTCGTGATAGGCCTCTCGGCGCCGACCGGCCCGATCGCGTCGGCCGGCGCGTACAAGCAGGCCGAACAGGCGCTGTCGGTGGCGCGGCGGCGCGGCCGGGCGCTGGTGGAGCACGAGGAGCTGGCGTCGGGCTCGATCCTCCCGCTGCTGGCGGACGACGCGGTACGCGCCTTCGCCGACGGCATGCTGCGCGCGCTCCACGAGCACGACGCGAAGGGCCGCGGCGACCTGGTCGCCTCCCTGCGGGCCTGGCTGTCGCGGCACGGCCAGTGGGACGCCGCCGCGGCCGACCTGGGGGTGCACCGCCATACGCTGCGCTACCGGATGCGGCGGGTGGAGGAGATCCTCGGCCGCTCGCTGGACGACCCGGACGTACGGATGGAGTTGTGGCTGTCGCTGAAGACGACCTCGGCATCGGCACCGCCGTCGAAGTCGTCCTCGTCCTCCATCTGACCACTGGGGAAAGCGGCTCCGGCACGCCCCGCCAGGGGAAGCCCGCCGCCCTCCCCGCCAAAGCGGCGTGCCCCACCCCCCGACCACTCCACACCGGACAAGCGACCCCCGCTCCCACCGCCTCTACGGTGGGACGCAGGCACCCCGACCACCTCCGAAGGGCCGGTACTCGCAATGACTTCCACCCACGCCTTCTGGCTCGCCGGCCGCCGCGCCACCGGCGACGACACCCTCGACGTCACCTCCCCCTGGGACGGCCGGCTCGTCGGCACCGTCGCCGTGCCCACCGAGGCTCAGGTCGAGGAGGCCGTCGCCGCCGCGCACTCCGTGCTGGACGAGTTCGCCGCGACCCCCGCGCACGTCCGCGCCGCCGCGCTCGATCATGTGTCGCGCCGGCTCGTGGAGCGTACGGAGGAGATCGCCGAGCTCATCTCCGCGGAGAACGGCAAGCCCCTGAAGTGGGCGCGCGGCGAGGTCGGCCGGGCCATCTCGGTGTTCCGCTTCGCCGCCGAGGAGGCCCGCCGTTTCAACAGCGGTGAGTCCCAGCGCCTCGACACCGACGCGGGCGGCGCCGGCCGTCTCGCGTTCACCCGGCGCTTCCCCCGGGGCCCGGTCCTCGGCATCGCCCCGTTCAACTTCCCGCTCAACCTCTGCGCCCACAAGATCGCCCCCGCGCTCGCCGTGGGAGCCCCGATCATCCTCAAGCCCGCGCCCGCGACCCCGCTGTCCGGGCTGCTGATCGGTGAGCTGCTCGCCGAGACGGAGCTCCCGGCCGGCGCCTGGTCCATCCTGCCGGTGCCGAACGACCGGATGCCCGCCCTCGTCCAGGACGAGCGGCTGCCGGTGATCTCCTTCACCGGTTCCGACAAGGTCGGCTTCGCGATCATGGACTCCGTACCGCGCAAGCACTGCACGCTCGAACTCGGCGGCAACGGCGCGGCCGTCGTCCTCGCCGACTACGCGGGCGAGGAGGACCTCGACTGGGCCGCGTCCCGGATCGCCGCGTTCTCGAACTACCAGGGCGGTCAGTCCTGCATCTCCGTGCAGCGCGTCATCGCCGACGCCTCGCTGTACGAGCGGCTCGTCCCCAGGATCGTCGCCGCCGTCGAGGCCCAGGTCACCGGCGACCCCGCCGACGGCGCCACCGACGTGGGCCCCCTCGTCAGCGAGGACGCGGCGAAGCGCGTCGAGGCATGGGTCGACGAGGCCGTACAGGCCGGGGCCAGGATCCTCGCCGGCGGCAAGCGCGACGGCGCCACGTACGCGCCCACCGTCCTCGCCGACGTGCCCGCCGACACCAAGATCGCCTGCGAGGAGGTCTTCGGCCCCGTCCTGAACCTCCGGTCGGTCGAGAGCGAGGCCGAGGCCTTCGAGATCGTGAACGACTCGAAGTACGGCCTCCAGGCCGGGGTGTTCACCCACGACCTGCAAGCCGCCTTCCGCGCCCACCGCGCCCTGGAGGTCGGCGGCGTGATCGTCGGCGACGTCCCCTCGTACCGCGCCGACCAGATGCCGTACGGCGGCGTCAAGAACTCCGGCGTCGGCCGCGAGGGCGTGCGGTTCGCGATGGACGACTACACCTACGAGCGGGTCATGGTCCTCACCGGACTGGCCCTCTAGAGGACCCCGGAGAAGCCTTTCGGAAGCAGGGGCACAGCCAGGTCCCCCAGCAGGCCCCACAGGTACGGCCGGCCGCGCGGAAAATCGCTTGGCCGGCCCACCAGTGGTGCGGGTCTCAGGAATCGGGTACATACGGACGAGTAGTACCGGCCGGTACACCGTCCCTGTCCCCGAACCAGCGGCGAGGTGAAGTTCCTCATGTCCGCCCCATCCACCGCATCCCATGCATCCGCCCCCCAGGACAGGCCCAAGGTCTCCGAGCGGGAGGCACGGCAGGTCGCAGAGGCCGCCCGCGAGCAGGGCTGGCGCAGGCCGAGCTTCGCCAAGGAGATGTTCCTCGGCCGGTTCCGCCTCGACCTGATCCACCCCCACCCGCTCCCGGCGACCGAAGACGTCACGCGGGGCGAGGAGTTCCTGGCGAAGCTGCGCGCGTTCTGCGACAGCGAGATCGACGGCGCGCTCATCGAGCGCGAGGCCAGGATCCCCGACGAGGTGGTGCGCGGGCTCAAGGAGCTCGGCGCGCTCGGCATGAAGATCGAGACCAAGTACGGCGGCCTCGGCCTCACCCAGGTGTACTACAACAAGGCCCTCTCGCTGGTCGGCTCGGCGAGCCCGGCGATCGGCGCACTCCTCTCCGCCCATCAGTCGATCGGCGTACCGCAGCCGCTCAAGCTTTTCGGCAGCCAGGAACAGAAGGACACGTTCCTGCCGCGCGTCGCCCGCACCGACATCTCGGCCTTCCTCCTCACCGAGCCCGATGTGGGCTCCGACCCGGCGCGGCTCGCGACCTCGGCGGTCCCGGACGGCGACTCGTACATCCTCGACGGTGTGAAGCTCTGGACGACCAACGGCGTGGTCGCCGACCTGCTGGTGGTGATGGCCCGCGTACCGAAATCGGAGGGCCACAAGGGCGGCATCTCGGCGTTCGTCGTCGAGGCGGACTCCGCGGGCATCACTGTCGAGAACCGCAACGCCTTCATGGGCCTGCGCGGCCTGGAGAACGGCGTGACCCGCTTCCACCAGGTCCGCGTCCCGGCCGCGAACCGGATCGGCGCCGAGGGTGCCGGCCTCAAGATCGCCCTGACCACGCTGAACACCGGCCGGCTCTCGCTGCCGGCGATGTGCGTGGGCGCCGGCAAGTGGTGTCTGAAGATCGCCCGCGAGTGGTCGGCGGCGCGCGAGCAGTGGGGCAGGCCCGTCGCCAAGCACGAGGCGGTGGGCGAGAAGATCTCCTTCATCGCAGCGACCACCTTCGCGCTGGAAGCGGTCGTCGACCTGTCGTCCCAGATGGCCGACGAGGACCGCAACGACATCCGTATCGAAGCCGCCCTGGCCAAGCTGTACGGCTCCGAGATGGGCTGGCGGATGGCCGACGAACTCGTCCAGATCCGCGGCGGCCGCG
This sequence comes from Streptomyces sp. 150FB, assembly GCF_000818195.1. GTDB lineage: Bacteria > Actinomycetota > Actinomycetes > Streptomycetales > Streptomycetaceae > Streptomyces. Next base: position 7,112,352 of record NZ_JTHL01000001.1, read on the forward strand.
GCTTCGAGACGGCGGACTCGCTGGCGGCGCGCGGCGAGAAGGCCGTTCCCGCCGAGCAGATGCTCCGCGACATGCGGATCAACCGGATCTTCGAGGGCTCGACGGAGATCATGCACCTGCTGATCGCCCGGGAGGCCGTCGACGCGCACCTCGCGGTGGCCGGGGACATCATCGACCCCGACATCTCCCTGCAGGACAAGGCGAAGGCGGGTGGAAGGGCGGGCGCCTTCTACGCCCGCTGGCTGCCCAAGCTGGTCACCGGCGCCGGACAACTGCCCGGCACCTACGCCGACTTCCACCCGGCGGGCCACACGGACCTCGCCACCCACCTGCGGTACGTCGAGCGCTGCTCCCGCAAGCTCGCCCGGTCCACGTTCTACGCCATGTCGCGCTGGCAGGGAAAGATGGAGACCAAGCAGGGCTTCCTCGGGCGGATCGTCGACATCGGCGCCGAACTGTTCGCGATGAGCGCGGCGTGCGTGCGGGCCGAGATGCTGCGTACGAGCGGTGAGCACGGCCGTGAGGCCTACCAACTCGCCGACGCCTTCTGCCGGCAGGCCAGGATCCGGGTCGACGAGCTGTTCACCCGGCTGTGGTCCAACACGGACGAGATCGACCGCAGGGTCGTCGACGGCGTGCTGTCCGGCAGGTACACCTGGCTGGAGGAGGGCGTCATCGACCCGAGTGGCGAGGGCGTCTGGATCGCCGACGCGACACCGGGGCCCTCGCAGCGGGAGAACGTGCACCGCCCGATCCGCTGACACCCCTCACCGGCAGTGAGCCGGCACCACCCGCCCGTGCTGCCCCGTGCGTTCGCGCGCGGGGCAGCACGGCAGGATGTCGCCCATGACTGTCATCGAGATCCCAGGCTCGAAGTCCGTGACCGCGCGAGCCCTCTTCCTCGCAGCGGCGGCCGAGGGCACCACCACGCTCGTACGCCCGCTCGTGTCGGACGACACCGAGGGCTTCGCCGAAGGGCTCGGCCGCCTCGGGTACGGGGTCGAGCGCGCCCCGGGCTCCTGGCGGATCGAGGGCCGTCCCGGGGGGCCCGGCGTGACCGAGGCGGAGGTCTACTGCCGGGACGGCGCCACCACCGCGCGGTTCCTGCCCACGCTGGCCGCGGCCGGGGCCGGAGGCACGTACCACTTCGACGCCTCGCCCCAGATGCGCCGCCGCCCCCTCGGACCGCTCACCGTGGCGCTGCGTGCTCTCGGCGTCGACCTGGTCCACGAGGAGCGGGAGGGGCACCACCCGCTGCGGATCGTCGCGCGGGGCATCAAGGGCGGCGACGTGGAGCTGGACGCGAGCGAGTCCTCGCAGTACCTCACCGCGCTGCTGCTGCTCGGCCCGCTGACGGTGGAGGGGCTGCGGATCACCGTCACCGACCTGGTGTCGGCGCCGTACGTCGAGATCACCCTCGCGATGATGCGCCGCTTCGGCGTCGAGGTGATCCGCGAGGGCAAGGTCTTCACCGTCCCGCCGGGCGGCTACCGCGCCACCACCTACGCGGTCGAGCCGGACGCCTCCACCGCGAGCTACTTCTTCGCTGCGGCCGCCGTCTCACCGGGCCGCGAGGTCACCGTCCCCGGTCTCGGCACGGGGGCGCTCCAGGGCGACCTGCGCTTCGTCGACGTACTGGAGCGGATGGGCGCCGACGTCCGGACCGGCGCCGACAGCGTGACCGTACGGGGACCCGAGCGGCTGCGCGGTCTCACCCTTCCCATGCGCGACATCTCCGACACCATGCCGACGCTCGCCGCCATCGCCCCGTTCGCCGACGGGCCCGTCCGGATCGAGGACGTCGCCAACACCCGCGTCAAGGAGTGCGACCGCCTCGAAGCGTGCGCGCACAACCTCCGGCGGCTCGGCGTGGACGTCGCGACAGGCCCCGACTGGATCGAGATCCGTCCGGGCGGCGCACCCACGGCCACCGAGATCACCACGTACGGGGACCACCGCATCGTGATGTCCTTCGCGGTCACCGGACTCCGGGCGCCCGGCATGACCTACGACGACCCCGGCTGCGTACGCAAGACCTTCCCCGGCTTCCACGAGGCGTTCGCGGCGCTCCAGCGCGCCTGGTAGCCGGCGGCGGCGCCGAAAACCGGTGGGAACCTGTGCGCCCGCACAGTACTCTCCCCGGCGTGATGACCGCTGACGGCGTACTGGCCGTGCTCGCCCTGCTGCGGGACACCGGGGGCACCGACGTGTGGATCGAGGGCGGCTGGGGCATCGACGCCCTGCTGGGCGAGCAGACCCGGCCGCACCGCGATCTGGACCTCGGACACCGGCAGGAACAGGAGCCCCGACTGCTGGCGGCCCTGACCGGCGCCGGGTTCGCCGAGACGCTGGACCTGCGGCCCGTACGGTTCGTGATGACCCGGGCGGCGACGGGCGAGGAGATCGATCTGCACCCGCTGGTCTTCGCCCCCGACGGCTCGGCGCTCCAGGCGTCCCCGGACCCCGGGAAGCCCTTCCGCTACCCGGCGGAGTGCTTCACCACCGGCATTGTCCGGGGCGTCCGGGTCCCGTGCCTGTCGGCCGAGCAGCAGGTCGCGTTCCACCAGGGGTACGAGCCGGCCGACCGCGACCTGCACGACATGGCCCGGCTGCGCGAGAAGTTCGGCATCGCCACACATTTCTGAGGCGGCCGACCTGCATGCATGGACCCGGCCTGTCCCGGCCCGGCCCGCCCCGCCCCGGGCCCGCAAGGGCTCCCGGCTCCCCGTGGTAATTTTGTATACCACTTGTATGCGATCTATGGGGGCTCCTGTGCTGTCCGGCCGTGACAAGGCGTACGCGTATCTCAAGGACATCGTCCTGGCCGACCCCGGCATGCAGGGCAGGTTCCTCACCGAACAGGAGATCGCCGACCGGATCGGCGTCTCCCGCACCCCGATCCGCGAGGCGCTGCTGATGCTCGCCGCCGAGGACCTGGTCCAGCTCGTCCCCAAGCGCGGCGCGCACATCGCCCCGCTGTCGGGCCGCGAGATCACCGAGCTGATGGAGCTGCGGGGGATCGTCGAACGGTACGCGGCGCAGCAGGCGATCGGCACGGGCGCCGTGCCCGTGGAGGCGCTCGCCGCGCTGCTGGAGCGCCAGCACGGGCTGAAGGGGCAGGAGGACGCCAAGGAGTTCATCGCCGCGGACCACCTCTTCCACGCCACCCTGGTCTCGGCGGTCGGCAACGGCCTGCTGGACCGGCACTACGACGGGCTGCGCAGCCGGCAGATCCGCGCGGGCATCGTCGCCCTGTTCAGCAAGCCGGGACGCCAGGACGCGGTGCTGCGTGAACACCAGGCGATCCTCGACGGCCTGGCGTCCGGTGACGCCGACGCCGCCTGCGCCGCGATCAGCGGTCACCTGGAGACGACCCTCAAGGTGCTGCTGGCGGGTTAGGAGCAGGCCCGGAACCGCCCGCTGACGGGTGCTCGGAGGACCCAGGAGCGGTGTCCGGGTCCGGATAGGTGAGAACGAGCATCGTGACGCCCTCCTCCGCGATCCACGGTCCGTGCTCCATGCCCGGCGGGCGGCACGCGTAACACCCCTTCCCGAAGGTCTGGCCCAGCGTCAGATCGCGCATCGCGCCGTCGAGGATGTAGACCTCCTCCCAGTGCGGGTGCACGGAGACGCCCGTCGCCGACGTGTCCGTCCCCGGCTCCCAGCGCACCAGCGCCGTACGGTGACCGGCGGCAGCGTCGGCCGCCGCCGTGCGCTCCCGTACGCCGGGCGCCGCCCCCTCGGGGGTCTCCCAGGGCCCGGACGGGATGTGGAATTCGAGCTCCGGCTTGTTCACGGCCGCCCCATCCGCCGGTTGGCCAGCACCGAGACCCGCTGCCGTACGGCGGCGACCTCGCCGGCGTCGATGTCCGCCGTCAGCAGGCCCGGCTCGGCGCCCAGCGCCTCCCGTACCGACCCGTCGGGGCCCACCACGGCGCTGTACCCGATGCCGGTGGGCGCCGCCGAAGCCGGCGGTGACCCCGTGACCGTCGCCGGGTCGGCCTGGCCCGCTGCCCCCAGCCATACGGTGGCGTCCAGCGCCCTCGCCCGGACCAGCAGCTCCCACTGCTCCCGCTTGCCGGGTCCCGCGCCCCAGGACGCGGGCAGCAGCGACAGGACGGCTCCGGCGTCCGCGTGGGCCCGGAACAGCTCGGGGAAGCGGAGGTCGTAGCAGGTCGCGAGGCCGACGCGGACACCGTCGAGGTCGAAGGTCACCACGTCGTTCCCCGGCGCGACCGTGTCGGACTCGGCGAAGCCGAACGCGTCGTACAGGTGGATCTTGTCGTACGAGGTCTCGACGCCAGGGCCCGTCACCAGCAGGGTGTTGGTGACCCGGCCGCCGTCGGCAAGCGTGAACATGCCCGCCACGACCACCAGTTCCGCCTCGGCGGCGATCTCCCGTACCGCCGTGGCCCAGGGCCCGTCCAGCGGCTCGGCGACCGGCCCGAGCGGCGTGCCGAAGCACGCCATCGTGGCCTCGGGGAGAACCACGAGCCGCGCCCCCGACTCCGCGGCGCGCAGCGCCTGTTCCCGTACGGTCTCCAGGTTCCCCGCCGGGTCGGGGCCCGCGACGATCTGACTGAGTGCGATACGCAAGATTCCTGCTTTCGTGGTCATGAGGGGACGGACGGGAGGGCCGCCGTACGCCGCGCGTTGAGCTGGTCGAACTCCTCGTCCTCCGCGTGGTCGGCGTCCCGGCCCAGCCGTACGCCGGCGATCGTGAGCACCGCGGTGACCGCGATGTACAGCGCGAGAGGCAGCCACGCACCGTACGCGCCCAGCAGCGCGGTGAAGAGCACCGGGGCGACGGCGCCGCCGATCAGCCCCGCCAGGGTGTACGCGAGCGAGGAGCCCGTGTAGCGCAGCCGGGGCGCGAACTGTTCGGCGACGAAGGCCGCCTGCGGCCCGTACATCAGGGAATGGATCACCAGGCCGCCGATCACCCCGAGCGTGAGCAGCGGCCAGCTCCCGCCGCCGACCATCGGGAAGAACACGAAGGGCCAGATCCCGGCGGCCACCGCCGACCAGCCGTAGAGCCGCCGCCGGTTGATCCGGTCCGACAGGGCGCCCGCCAGCGGGATCAGGAAGATCTGGAGGGAGGAGCCGATGAGCACGGCGGCCAGCGCCGAGCCCCGTGACATGCCCAGCTCGCCGGTCGCGTAGGTCAGTACGAAGACGGTGAACATCGCGTACAGCACATCGGGGGCGACCCGGCTGAGGATCGCCGCGCACAGCGCCCTCGGCTGGTCGCGGAAGACCTCGCGCACCGGCGCCTCCGGGCGGTTCCGCGCCGCCTCGATGGCCTGGAAGACGGGCGTCTCCTCCAGGCGCGTACGGATCCACAGGCCGAAGCCGACCAGGGCGCCGGAGAGCAGGAAGGCCACCCGCCAGCCCCAGGAGAGGAACTGCGCGTCGCTGAGGAGGCCGCCGAGCGCCGCCAGCACGCCGTTGGCCAGGAGATTGCCGGCCGGCGGGCCGATCTGCGCGGCCGAGGCGAAGAAGCCGCGCCGCTTCGGGTCGCCGAACTCGGCGGACAGCAGGACGGCGCCGCCCCACTCGCCGCCGACCCCGACCCCCTGCGCGAAGCGGAGCAGCACCAGGCCGACGGGGGCGGCGATGCCGACCGTGCCGTACGTCGGCAGCACACCGATCAGCATCGTGGCCACGCCGATCAGCACCAGCGTCGCGATGAGGACCTTCTTGCGGCCGACGACATCGCCGAGCCGGCCGAAGACGAAGCCGCCGAGCGGGCGGGAGAGGTATCCGACGGCGTACGTCGAGAAAGCCAGGATCGTGCCGGTGAAGGGGTCCTCGGAGGGGAAGAAGAGGTCTCCGAAGACCAGGGCGGCAGCGGCGGAGTAGACGGCGAAGTCGTACCACTCCAGGGCGGTGCCGGTGAGGCTGGCGACAAAGGCGCGGCCCACCGGGTTGCTGCCTGCCGGGCGGTCCTTCGACTGCGGTTGCGTGCTCTGCATGGGGGTCATCCCAGTCCGGGGGAGGGGTGTCGAACAATTGGCATACTTGCTGTATACCAGTCGTATGCGCAAGACCTCTGCGGGAAGTCGAGCACTTCGAAACAGACAGTCACGCATGTATCCGGACAGATACCGGACAAATATCGGCCGGATACGGCCGGAGACCGACCAGGAGGGCCCGTGACCCCGCTGACTTTCGAACTTCCCGACGGCTCCACCCGCACCGTGGACGTGACCCAGGTGCTGAACGCCGGATACGCGGGCCGCAGCCAGGACGAAGTGGCCGCCCATGTCGCCGAACTCGCCGCGCTCGGCGTCCCGGCGCCCGCCACCACCCCGGCGCTCTACCCCGTATCCCCCTATCTGGCCCAGCAGACGGACCGCGTCGACGTCCAGCACGGACGCACGTCGGGCGAGGCCGAGTGGGCCCTCGTCGTGGCCGGCGACGGTGAACTGCTGCTCACGGCCGCCTGCGACCACACCGACCGCGACCTGGAGGTGCACGGCGTGGCCTGGAGCAAGAACGCGAGCCCCGACGTCCTGGCCTCGGCCGCCTGGCCGCTGGACGACGTCGCCTCCCGTACGGACGCGCTGACGCTCAGGGCCTGGGTCACCCACGGCGGCGAGGAGACCGAGATCCAGAACGGCACCTGCGGCGACCTCCTCACCCCCGGTTACTGGGCGGACCTGCTCAGGGAGCGCGGCGACCTGGTGCCCGGCACCGTACTGATATCCGGCACGATCCCGATGGCCGAAGGCGCCGACCAGTTCGGCGGCCGCTGGCGCGTGGAACTGGGCGATCCGGCCACGGGGCGGACGATCGGACTGGCCTACGACGTGGTGCGCATGGCCGAACCGATCGGCTGAGCCCCCGCCCGGTCACCGCGACCGGTGGCGCGGCGGCAGATGTACGGGGACGCGCTGTCCTTATGCGGAGCTGATGGGGCAAGAATGGGGGGCATGAGCGACAGCCCTGCCTCCCTCGCGGACCCGCACATCGTCTTCGACCCGAACGGAGGCCGCCGGGACATCGTCGTCCTCGGCTCCACAGGCTCCATCGGCACGCAGGCCATCGACCTGGTCCTGCGCAACCCCGACCTCTTCCGCGTCACCGCGCTGTCCGCCGCCGGCGGCCGGGTCGCGCTGCTCGCCGAGCAGGCGCGGCGCCTCCGGGTCCGTACGGTCGCGGTCGCCCGCGAGGACGCCGTGCCCGCGCTCCGCGAGGCGCTCCGGGCCGAGTACGGGACGGCCGAGCCGCTCCCCGAGCTCCTCGCCGGGCCGGAGGCCGCCACCGAACTGGCCGGCTCCGACTGCCACACGGTCCTCAACGGCATCACCGGCTCCATCGGACTCGCCCCGACGCTCGCCGCCCTCGAAGCGGGCCGGACCCTCGCCCTCGCCAACAAGGAGTCGCTGATCGTCGGCGGCCCCCTGGTCAAGGCCGCGGCGGCGCCCGGACAGATCATCCCCGTCGACTCCGAACACGCCGCGCTCTTCCAGGCGCTGGCGGCCGGCACCCGGGCCGATGTGCGCAAGCTCGTCGTCACTGCCTCCGGGGGCCCCTTCCGGGGGCGTACGAGGGCCGAACTGGCGGACGTCACCCCCGAGGACGCCCTGGCGCACCCCACCTGGGCCATGGGCCCGGTGATCACGGTCAACTCGGCGACCCTCGTCAACAAGGGTCTCGAAGTGATCGAGGCGCATCTGCTGTACGACATCCCCTTCGAACAGATCGAGGTGGTCGTACACCCGCAGTCCTACGTTCACTCGATGGTGGAATTCACCGACGGCTCCACACTGGCCCAGGCGACCCCGCCCGACATGCGGGGACCCATCGCCATCGGTCTCGGCTGGCCCCAGCGCGTACCGGAGGCGGCCGCCGCGTTCGACTGGACCAAGGCCTCGTCGTGGGAGTTCTTCCCGCTCGACACGGAGGCCTTCCCCTCCGTGGGCCTGGCCAGGAAGGTGGGAGCGCTGGGCGGCACGGCCCCGGCGGTGTTCAATGCCGCCAACGAGGAGTGCGTCGAAGCGTTCCTGTCGGGCCGGCTGCCGTTCAACGGCATCATGGACACCGTCACGGAGGTCGTCGCCGAACACGGCACCCCCCGTACGGGAACTCCGCTCACGGTGGCGGACGTCCTCGAAGCAGAGACCTGGGCACGCGCCCGGGCCCGCGACATGGCACACACATTCAGCGAAGAACGGCCAGCGGAGGCTCGCGCATGACGATCCTGTTGACGGTCCTGGGCATTGTCATTTTCGCCCTGGGACTGCTCTTCTCCATCGCCTGGCACGAGTTGGGACACCTCTCGACGGCCAAGCTCTTCGGCATCAAGGTGCCGCAGTACATGGTCGGCTTCGGGCCGACCGTCTTCTCCCGGAAGCGCGGCGACACCGAGTACGGGATAAAGGCGATCCCGCTCGGCGGCTACATCCGGATGATCGGGATGTTCCCGCCCGGACCCGACGGCCGTATCGAGGCCCGCTCCACCTCACCGTGGCGGGGCATGATCGAGGACGCGCGCGCCGCCGCCTTCGAGGAGCTCGCGCCGGGCGACGAGACGCGGCTGTTCTACACGCGCAAGCCGTGGAAGCGGCTGATCGTGATGTTCGCCGGCCCGTTCATGAACCTCGTCCTCGCCGTCGTGATCTTCATGGGCGTCGCGATGTCCTTCGGCTTCGAGACCCAGACCACCGATGTCGCCGGTGTCCAGAAGTGCGTCATCTCGCAGAGCGAGGCGCGCCAGACCTGCAAGAAGGGCGACCCGACCTCACCCGCGCAGGCCGCCGGGCTCAAGGCCGGCGACAAGATCGTCGCCTTCGACGGCAAGCGCGTGAACGACTGGTCCACGCTCTCCAACCTGATCCGCGACACCATCGGCCCCGCCACCATCACCGTCCAGCGCGACGGTACGGAGCGGGTCCTGCACGCCGACCTGAAGAAGAACCTGGTGGCTGTGAAGGACTCGGACGGCAATGTCGTCGCCGACAAGTACGTACCCGCCGGCTACCTCGGCTTTGCCGCCACCACCAAGATCATCCCGCTCTCCTTCGGCCAGTCCGTGGACCGGATGGGCGGCATGATCGAGGACGGTGTCACCTCGATCGTCTCGCTCCCCTCCAAGATCCCCGACCTGTGGAACGCGGCGTTCGACGGCGGCGAGCGCAAACAGGACTCGCCGGTCGGCGTGGTCGGCGCCGCGCGCATCGGCGGCGAGGTGATGAACCTGCATGTGCCGGCGCAGAACCAGATCGCGATGATGCTGTTCCTGCTGGCCGGCTTCAACCTCTCGCTGTTCCTCTTCAACATGCTGCCCCTGCTGCCCCTCGACGGCGGGCACATGGCCGGAGCGCTCTGGGAGGCGCTGCGGCGCAACCTCGCCCGCTTCTTCAAGCGGCCCGACCCGGGCCCCTTCGATGTGGCGAAACTCATGCCGGTCGCCTACGTGGTGGCGGGCGTCTTCATCTGCTTCACTGTGCTCGTCCTGATCGCGGATGTTGTCAATCCGGTCAAGATCACCTGATTCCACCCCTTTTGTAAGCGGCCGGACACTTTTGTGTCCGGCCGCTTACCTTTAAGTAGATATTTCGTAGCGGTGCCGTCGGTCCGGCGCCCGGTGGCGTAATCTCTGACCCTGGAGCCCGTTCGATGTCGGGACCTCGATCCACACCTTGGGGTTGCACAGCAGATGACTGCAATTGCTCTCGGAATGCCGGACGTACCAACGAAGCTCGCCGACCGCAGGGTCAGTCGCCAGATCCAGGTCGGGTCGGTGGCGGTCGGTGGGGATGCGCCGGTGTCGGTGCAGTCGATGACGACGACGCGTACGTCGGATATCGGGGCGACGTTGCAGCAGATCGCGGAGTTGACCGCGTCGGGCTGCCAGATCGTGCGGGTGGCGTGTCCGACGCAGGACGACGCGGACGCGTTGGCGACGATCGCGAAGAAGTCGCAGATTCCGGTGATCGCGGATATTCATTTCCAGCCGAAGTATGTGTTCGCGGCGATTGATGCC
>NZ_JTHL01000001.1:7122743-7126625 GCF_000818195.1 Streptomyces sp. 150FB
GGCCATGAAGATCGCCGAACAGATGGAGCGCGACGGCATCGCCTCGGGCGAACCGAAGGTCTCCATCAGCTGACGGAACGGCCCGCGCCGGGCACACCCCCGGCCACGCACGTCACACCCCCGGCCACGCACGTCACACCGACGGGCCCCGCGGCTCCCGCCCTCCAGGGCGCAGGCCGCGGGGCCCGTCGACGTGTCCGGGGCCCGCGTCCGCCCATACGCGGAATCCGGGCCCGCATCCGTTCGTACGCGCGAGCGGCACACCCCCGAAGCGCCAGGTAGAGTTCGAGGACAAGCAGCCCGTACGGTGAGGCCCCCTCGTGTTGACTCAGACCACCACCCGGGTCCTCGAACCCAGCGAACTCGGCGCCGCGCTCGCCATTCTGGAGAGCGAACCGGTCGCCAACGCCTTCGTGACCTCGCGCGTCCAGGTCGCCGGGCTCGACCCCTGGCGCCTCGGCGGTGAGATGTGGGGCTGGTACGCGGAAGGCCGGCTGCGCTCGCTCTGCTACTCCGGCGCCAACCTCGTCCCCATCTGCGCCACCCCCGAAGCCGTACGCGGCTTCGCCGACCGCGCCCGGCGGGCCGGCCGCCGGTGCTCCTCCATCGTCGGCCCCGCCGAGCCCACCGCCAGGCTCTGGGAACTGCTCAGGCCGAGCTGGGGCCCCGCCCGCGAGGTCCGCGCCAACCAGCCGCTGATGGTCACCGAACACCCCCCGGCCAACGTCGCGCCCGACCCCTTCGTACGCCGCATCCGCAAGGACGAGCTGGAAACGATCATGCCGGCCTGCGTGGCGATGTTCACCGAGGAGGTCGGCATCTCGCCGCTCGCCGGCGACGGCGGGCTCCTCTACCAGGCGCGCGTGGCCGAACTGGTGGGCGCAGGCCGGGCATTCGCCCGTATCGAGGACGGCCGGGTCCTCTTCAAGGCCGAGATCGGCGCCGCGACCCCGCGCGCCTGCCAGATCCAGGGCGTCTGGGTCGACCCCGCCTTCCGCGGCCAGGGGCTCTCGGAGACCGGTATGGCAGCCGTCGTACGGTATGCGCTCGCCGACGTCGCGCCCGTGGTCAGCCTCTACGTGAACGACTACAACGCGCCTGCCCGCGCCGCGTATCGCCGCGTCGGCTTCCGCGAGGTGGGCGCCTTCATGAGCGTGCTCTTCTGAAAGTAGGGTTCGGCTCATGCTGAGCATTCCCGGTGACGATCCCCGGACCCCCGACGTGCAGGTAGGGCCGGTCGATCTCGCCGCGCGAGTGAACGAGGCACTCGACGTACAGGCCCTCGCCTTCGGGCTCAGCCGCGACGAGATCGACGTACGCCGCCACATCGTGCTCCGGCACCTCATGTACCCGGGCAGCCGCGCGCTCGGCGCGACCACGGCGTCGGGACGGCTCGTCGGCTTTGTCTACGGCCTGCCGAACGACCGCGGCCACTGGTGGTCCACGGTCGTCGAGCCGTACCTGCGCAGGACGGGGTCCGACGGCTGGCTCGACCACTCCTTCGTCATCACCGAGCTCCATGTCCACCCCGAGTTCCAGGCGCGCGGCATCGGCCGCGCCCTGATCACCACCCTCACCGACAGCGCCGCCGAACCCCGCTCGATCCTCTCGGCGATCGACATCGAGAGCCCCGCGCGCCGGCTGTACCGGGCGCTCGGTTACGAGGACCTCGCCCGGCAGGTCCTCTTCCCCAGCGCGCCCCGGCCGTACGCCGTGATGGGCGCGCCGCTCCCGCTGCGCAGACCGGCGCCGGGCGACGGCGGCGAGCCCTCCGGCGGGGACCGGTGACGGTCACTGATTTCCGCCTGCCGGTGCCCCCCGGTTAACCTCCTGCCATCACCCGACGGAACGCAGGAGTGCTCCCCATGTCCCAGATCCAGCGCATGTCCCGTTTGATGATCAAGACATTGCGCGACGATCCGGCGGACGCGGAGACGCTCAACCACAAGCTGCTCGTCCGCGCCGGTTACGTACGGCGAACCTCGGCCGGCATCTGGAGCTGGCTGCCGCTCGGCAAGAAGGTCCTCGACAACGTGTCGCGGGTGGTGCGCGAGGAGATGGACGCCATCGGGGCGCAGGAGGTGCTGCTGCCCGCGCTGCTGCCCAGGGAGCCGTACGAGGCCAGCGGGCGCTGGGAGGAGTACGGCGACCTGCTGTTCCGGGTCAAGGACCGCAAGGGCGCCGACTACCTGCTGGGACCGACGCACGAGGAGATCTTCTCCCTCATCGTCAAGGACCAGTGCACGTCCTACAAGGACCTGCCCGTGATGCTCTACCAGATCCAGACCAAGTACCGCGACGAGGCACGGCCCCGCGCGGGCGTGCTGCGCGGCCGCGAGTTCCAGATGAAGGACTCGTACTCCTTCGACGCCACCGACGAGGGCCTCGCCGAGTCGTACGCGCTGCACCGCGCCGCGTACCAGAAGATCTTCAAGCGCCTCGGTCTCGACTTCCGCATCGTGTCGGCGATCTCGGGGGCGATGGGCGGCTCCGCGTCCGAGGAGTTCCTCGCCCCCGCGGCGGCCGGCGAGGACACCTTCGTGGACTGCCCCGCCTGCGACTACGCGGCCAACACCGAGGCGGTCACCTTCGCCGTGGCCCCGGCCGTGGACGGCGCCGAGGCGCACGGGCCCGTCGAGGAGCTGGACACGCCTGACACCCCGACCATCGAGACGCTGGCGGCGCACCTCGGCGTGCCGGCCTCGGCGACCCTCAAGAACCTGCTGATCAAGATCGACGGCGAGATCACCGCCGTCGGCGTCCCCGGCGACCGCGAGGTGGACCTCGGCAAGCTCGGCGAGCACCTCGCGCCCGCCGTGGTGGAGCTGGTGACGGCCGAGGACTTCGAGGACAGGCCCGACCTCGTACGCGGCTACGTCGGCCCGCAGGGCCTCAAGATCCGCTACATCGCCGACCCCCGGATCGCCCCCGGCACGGCCTGGGTGACCGGTGCCAACAAGCCCGACACCCACGCGCGCAACGTGGTGGCCGGGCGGGACTTCGAGGTCGACGACTACATGAACGTGGTCGTCGTCGAGGAGGGCGACCCCTGCCCCGCCTGCGGCACCGGCCTCACGCTCGGCAGGGCGATCGAGATCGGCCACATCTTCCAGCTCGGCCGCAAGTACGCCGACACCTTCCAGGTCGATGTCCTCGGCCAGCAGGGCAAGCCGGTACGCGTGACGATGGGCTCGTACGGCATCGGCGTCTCGCGCGCCGTCGCCGCGCTCGCCGAGCAGAGCGCGGACGAGCAGGGGCTGTGCTGGCCCAGCGAGATCGCGCCCGCCGACGTGCATGTCGTCGCCGCCGGCAAGGCGCTCCAGACGGAGCTGGCGCTCGCCGTCGCCGAGAAGCTCGGGGCCGCTGGCCTGCGGGTGCTCGTCGACGAGCGGCCCGGCGTCTCCCCGGGCGTGAAGTTCACCGACGCCGAGCTGATCGGGGTCCCGAAGATCCTGGTGGCGGGGCGCCGCTCCGCCGAGGGCGTCGTGGAGCTGAAGGACCGGCGCACGGGCGAGCGCGAGGAACTGACGGTGGACGAGGCGGTGGCACGGCTCTCCGCGTAAGCGTGGGAGTACGGAAGCCCGCCATCTCCGGCGCGGGCTTCCCGGCCGTCGGCCGCGCCCGGCTACAGCCAGCCGGCGAACTCCAGCAGGAGTTCCGCGCTCTGGTGCCGTCCTGCCCGCAGCGCGCGGGTCCCGGACTCCACGGCGCGGAACAGCGTCCAGCCCCGCAGCCGTTCGCGGTCCAGGTCGAGGGAGTCGGCGAGCTTGTTGATCCGGCGGCGGGCGGCGGAGGCGCCGGAGGACGCGGCCACCAGGTCCTCGACCCGGTCGCGTACGAGCCTCGCCAGGTCGTAGGCGCGCTCACCCACCAGCGGCTCCG
>NZ_JTHL01000001.1:7128922-7131730 GCF_000818195.1 Streptomyces sp. 150FB
CGGCGACGGCAGCCGCCGGGGCGGCGGGTACGGCGGGCGCCGCCGGGGGCTTGACGGGTCCCCGGGTCTTCGGGGCGAGTGCCGCTATGTGCCGCACGACCGCCGCCCGCAGCGGGGTCAGGCGCGCACGCTCTCCGGGATGGGCGGCGAGCACGGCGTCGTAGTGCGCGAGCAGGGTCCGGCTCGTGCCGGCCGCCTTGGTGCGCAGTGTCGTTTCCTCCAACGCGGCCGCCTTCGCCTTGCGCGCCTGCGCCGAGTCCGGTCCCGGGGGCTCCGAGGAGCAGGCCGTCAACAGACCGGCCGTCATCGCACCCGCCGTCATGAGGGCACGTCTGCGTGTCGTCCCCGTGCGCCCCACGTGTCTCTCCTCGGCCTTCGCAGTGATCACCGCAGGCGAGCGTACCTGCGGGTCACCCGAAGGTGGACGGCAACACCCCTCGGGACCGGATACCCTTGCTCCCTGACCCAGACGAACCCACAACAGCACACGCGGCCGAGGAGTCACCCGGATGAGCACCACCGAGAGCGAGAGGCTGCGCGGACTGCTGGAACCGCTCGTCGCCGCGAAGGATCTTGATCTGGAAGAGATCGAGGTGTCCCGGGCAGGCAGGCGCCGTGTGCTGAGAATCGTGGTGGACTCCGAGGACGGTGTGGACCTCGACGAATGCGCCGAGGTGAGCCGGGCCATCTCGGAGAAGCTCGACGAGAGCGACGCGATGGGTGAGGACGAGTACCAGCTCGAAGTGACCTCGCCGGGAGCCGAACGACCGCTGACGGAGCGTCGCCATTACGTGCGCGCCACCGGCCGGCTCGCCAAGTTCCAGTTGCACGAGGGCGACGAGTTCGTGGCCCGCATCCTCACCGTCGACGACGAAGGACTCGACCTCGAAGTGCCGGGCGTGAAGGGGCGCAAGCCCACCGCCCGCCGCGTCGAATTCGCGCGGATCGCCAAGGCGCGCGTGGAACTCGAGTTCACCCGCAAGGACAAGAAGGAAGAGGAGGCGTAGCCGTGGACATCGATGTGAAGCTCCTTAAGGGCTTGGCACAAGAGAAGGAGATCGCATTCGATCTGCTGGTCGAGGCGATCGAATCGGCCCTCCTCATCGCGTATCACCGCACGGACGGCAGCCGCAGGCACGCCCGTGTCGTCCTCAGCCGCGACAACGGTCATGTCACGGTCTGGGCCAAGGAGGACGCGGCCGACCTGGAGGAGGGGCAGGAGGCCAAGGAGTTCGACGACACCCCGTCGGACTTCGGCCGGATCGCGGCCACCACCGCCCGCCAGGTCATCCAGCAGCGGCTGCGGGACGCCGAGAACGACGTCACCTTCGGCGAGTACTCGCGCCGTGAGGGCGATGTCGTCGCCGGCATGGTCCAGCAGGGCAAGGACCCGAAGAACGTCCTGGTCAAGCTGGACGACAAGATGGAAGCCATCCTTCCGGTGCAGGAACAGGTGCCGGGCGAGAACTACACGCACGGGCTGCGGCTGCGTACGTACGTGGTGCGCGTCGCCAGGGGCGTGCGCGGCCCCTCCGTCACGCTCTCCCGTACCCACCCCAACCTCGTGAAGAAGCTCTTCGCGCTGGAGGTCCCCGAGATCGCCGACGGCTCCGTCGAGATCACCGCGATCGCCCGCGAGGCCGGCCACCGCAGCAAGATCGCCGTACGGTCGACCCGCTCGGGGCTCAACGCCAAGGGCGCCTGCATCGGCCCGATGGGCCAGCGCGTACGCAATGTCATGGCCGAGCTGCTCGGCGAGAAGATCGACATCGTCGACTGGTCGGAGGACCCGGCCGAGATGGTGGCGAACGCGCTCTCGCCGGCCCGCGTCAGCAAGGTCGAGGTCGTCGATCTCGGCCTGCGCTCGGCGCGGGTGACCGTGCCGGACTACCAGCTCTCGCTGGCGATCGGCAAGGAAGGGCAGAACGCGCGGCTCGCCGCCAGGCTCACCGGCTGGCGGATCGACATCCGTCCTGATACGGAGCAGCCCGGCGCGGCGGGCGACGAGCGTCCGGATCTTGCCCCAGAGGGGTGACGTCGGCGCGGGGAGGTAGACTTGAGGATGTCTGGCCGGACGAGCGACCGAGCCTGCCCTGAGCGAACCTGCGTGGGGTGCCGGGAGCGAGTGGCCAAGAGCGATCTGCTGCGCTTCGTGGTGATCGATGAACAATGTGTTCCCGATCAACGCGGTACGCTGCCCGGCCGGGGTGCGTATACGCACCCCGCCCTTGTCTGTCTCGATCTGGCGGTCCGCCGCCGGGCGTTCCCACGGGCCTTCCGGGTCCAGGGACCGCTCGACAGCGCGGAACTGCGGAAATATGTCGAGCGGACGGCACATGCGGGACGGTAAGAAGAAGTACGGCACGGAACCCCGTGCGGTTCAGGTACCTCGCGAGTTGGAAGTAGGTCGAGATTGCGATGAGCACTCGATGAGTACGCGATGAGTACGCCCATGAAGTAGCGACGGTCCGGCGGTAACCCGGACCTAAAAGGAGCGAAGTGGCTAAGGTCCGGGTATACGAACTCGCCAAGGAGTTCGGCGTCGAGAGCAAGGTCGTCATGGCCAAGCTCCAAGAACTCGGTGAATTCGTCCGTTCGGCATCCTCGACCATCGAGGCGCCGGTTGTACGTAAGCTGACAGATGCTTTGCAGGGCCCCTCCGGCAACGGTGGGAAGCCCGCGGCGAAGCCCGGGGCGCCCCGCAAGGCGACCCCCGCGAGGCCCTCCGCACCGTCTCCGGCCGCACCGGCCCAGACGGCGCGCCCTGGTGCCCCCAAGCCCGGTGTCCCGGCTCCCAAGCCGGCTGCC
>NZ_JTHL01000001.1:7132412-7145526 GCF_000818195.1 Streptomyces sp. 150FB
GTGGCGGCGGTTTCGGTGGCGGCGGTGGCCGTCCCGGCTTCGGCGGACGTCCGGGTGGTCCCGGTGCCCGCGGTGGCACACAGGGCGCGTTCGGCCGTCCCGGCGGGCCCGCCCGTCGTGGCCGTAAGTCGAAGCGGCAGAGGCGCCAGGAGTACGAGGCCATGCAGGCCCCGTCCGTCGGCGGTGTGATGCTGCCCCGTGGCCAGGGACAGAGTGTCCGGCTGTCGCGCGGTGCGTCGCTCACCGACTTCGCGGAGAAGATCAACGCCAACCCGGCGTCGCTCGTCGCCGTGATGATGAACCTCGGCGAGATGGTCACTGCCACGCAGTCCGTCTCCGACGAGACGCTCCACATGCTCGCCCAGGAAATGAACTACGTCGTCGAGATCGTCAGCCCGGAGGAGGAGGACCGAGAGCTTCTCGAGTCCTTCGACATCGAGTTCGGCGAGGACGAGGGCGGCGAGGAAGCCCTCGTGTCCCGGCCGCCGGTCGTCACCGTCATGGGTCACGTCGACCACGGTAAGACCCGGCTGCTGGACGCGATCCGCAAGACGAACGTCGTCGCGGGCGAGGCCGGCGGTATCACGCAGCACATCGGCGCGTACCAGGTCGCCACGGATGTCAACGGTGAAGAGCGCAGGATCACCTTCATCGACACCCCGGGCCACGAGGCGTTCACCGCCATGCGTGCCCGTGGTGCGAAGTCCACCGACATCGCGATCCTGGTGGTCGCGGCCAACGACGGTGTGATGCCCCAGACGATCGAGGCGCTGAACCACGCCAAGGCGGCCGACGTGCCGATCGTGGTCGCGGTCAACAAGATCGACGTCGAGGGCGCCGACCCGACCAAGGTGCGCGGACAGCTCACCGAGTTCGGTCTGGTGGCCGAGGAGTACGGCGGCGACACGATGTTCGTCGACATCTCCGCGAAGCAGGGTCTGAACATCGACAGCCTGCTGGAGGCCGTGATCCTCACGGCCGACGCCTCGCTCGACCTGCGGGCCAACCCGGAGCAGGACGCGCAGGGTATCGCCATCGAGGCACACCTCGACCGCGGTCGCGGCGCCGTCGCCACCGTGCTCGTCCAGCGCGGCACACTGCGCGTCGGTGACACGATGGTCGCCGGTGACGCGTACGGCCGTGTCAGGGCGATGCTCGACGACAACGGCGACACCGTCGACGTCGCGACACCGTCGACACCCGTCCTGGTCCTGGGACTCACCAACGTCCCCGGCGCCGGCGACAACTTCCTGGTGGTCGACGACGACCGTACGGCCCGGCAGATCGCCGAGAAGCGTGCCGCCCGTGAGCGGAACGCGGCCTTCGCCCGCAGGGGCGTCAGGTTCTCCCTGGAGAACCTGGACGAGGCCCTCAAGGCCGGTCTGGTGCAGGAACTCAACCTCATCATCAAGGGCGACGCGTCCGGTTCGGTGGAGGCTCTCGAGTCCTCGCTGCTCCAGCTCGACGTCGGCGAAGAGGTCGACATCCGGATCCTGCACCGCGGTGTGGGTGCGGTCACCGAGTCGGACATCGACCTGGCGATGGGCTCCGACGCCATCGTGATCGGCTTCAACGTGCGCGCCGCTGGGCGTGCCGCGCAGATGGCCGAGCGCGAAGGTGTGGACGTCCGGTACTACTCGGTCATCTACCAGGCGATCGAAGAGATCGAAGCGGCCCTCAAGGGCATGCTCAAGCCGGAGTACGAAGAGGTCGAGCTGGGTACGGCGGAGATCCGCGAGGTCTTCCGCTCGTCCAAGCTGGGCAACATCGCGGGTGTTCTCATCCGGTCCGGCGAGGTCAAGCGCAACACCAAGGCCCGGCTCGTCCGCGATGGCAAGGTCATCGCGGAGGACCTCAACATCCAGGGTCTGCGCCGCTTCAAGGACGACGTCACCGAGATCCGCGAAGGCTTCGAGGGCGGTATCAACCTCGGAAACTTCAACGACATCAAGATCGACGACGTCATCGCGACGTACGAGATGCGCGAGAAGCCGCGAGGCTGACACGCACGATCACGACCGGGGCCGGCCGACGGGACGTATATCCGTCGACCGGCCCCTGCCGGTCGCGTTACGGTTCAGAGCCTGCCAACGCCGGCAGCCCTGAACCCGCACCGGCGGGACATCCGGATGTGCATGTATGTGGGGACGCTGTCCTTCGATCTGCTTCTCGGCGACGTACGGTCGCTGAAGGAGAAACGCTCCGTCGTCCGGCCGATCGTCGCCGAGCTGCACCGCAAATTCGCGGTGAGCGTGGCGGAGACCGGCGACCAGGACCTCCACCGCAGGGCCGAGATCGGCCTGGCCGTGGTGTCAGGTGACTGGGGCCACCTCACGGACGTGCTCGACCGGTGCGAACGCATGGTCGCCGGCCATCCCGAGGTGGAGCTGCTGGCGGTACGCCGGCGGCTGCACGGCGACGACGAATGACCCGCAAGACAAGAACCCAGAAGGAAGAGTGACGGACCGGTGACCGACAACGCGCGGGCCCGCAAACTGGCCGACCGCATCCAGGTCGTGGTCGCGGAGACCCTGGACCGGCGGATCAAGGACCCCCGGCTCGGCTTCGTGACCATCACGGACGCCCGGGTCACCGGCGACCTGCGGGAGGCCACGGTCTTCTACACGGTCTACGGCGACGACGAGGAGCGCGCGGCCTCGGCGGCCGCCCTGGAGAGCGCCAAGGGCGTCCTCCGCTCCGAGGTGGGCCGCCAGACCGGCGTCCGCTTCACACCGAGCCTGGCATTCGTCCCCGACGCCCTGCCGGACAACGCCCGCACCATCGAGGACCTCCTCGACAAGGCGCGCGCGAAGGACGCGGAGGTACGTGAGGTGTCGACCGGCAAGACGTACGCGGCCGGGGCCGACCCGTACCGCAAGCCGGACGACGAGGACGACGAGACGGACGGCGCAGCCGCGGAATGACACAGCAGAGCAGCACGCCCGACGGCCTTGTCATCGTCGACAAGCCGTCGGGCTTCACCTCGCACGACGTCGTCGCCAAGATGCGCGGGATCGCCAGGACCCGGCGCGTCGGCCACGCCGGCACCCTCGACCCCATGGCGACGGGCGTCCTCGTCCTCGGCGTGGAGCGCGCGACCAAACTCCTCGGGCACCTCGCGCTGACCGAGAAGGAGTACCTCGGCACGATCCGGCTGGGCCAGGACACCGTCACCGACGACGCCGAAGGCGAGATCATCACCTCGGCCGACGCTTCGGCGGTCACCCGTGACGCCGTGGACGCCGGTGTCGCCGCCCTCTCCGGCAAGATCATGCAGGTGCCGTCGAAGGTCAGCGCCATCAAGATCGACGGCAAGCGCTCGTACGCGCGGGTACGCGGCGGCGAGGAGTTCGAGATCCCCGCCCGCCCCGTCACCGTCTCGTCCTTCCAGGTGTACGACCTGCGCGCGGCCGTCGCCGAGAACGGCACCCCCGTCGTCGACCTGGTCGTCTCCGTGGTCTGTTCGTCCGGCACCTACGTCCGCGCCCTCGCCCGCGACCTCGGCGCGGGCCTCGGCGTCGGCGGCCACCTCACCGCCCTGCGCAGGACCCGCGTCGGTCCCTACGCGCTGGACGGCGCACGGACCCTCGACCAGCTCCAGAAGGAGCTGACCGTCATGCCGATCGCCGAAGCGGCGAGCGCCGCGTTCGCCCGCTGGGACGTCGACGAGAAGCGGGCACAGCTCCTGCTCAACGGCGTACGCCTCGACATGCCCGCGTACGACACGGCGCCGGTCGCCGCGTTCGACCCGTCGGGCCGCTTCCTCGCGCTGCTCGAGGAGCAGCACGGCAAAGCGAAGAGCCTCGCCGTCTTCGGCTGATCACCGTGGAGCGGCCAGTCACGCCCTGGCCGCTCCACGGTCCCCTGCCCCCCTCCAGTGTCTTGTCCATCCACAAGGCGCTCCGCACCTCCTCCGAAGGGCGCTCGGAGTGATCCACGGGAGCATCGGGGGGCGCGTTCGGCCCTGATGGCCCCTCGGGCCCCCGGTGCCGATGCGGGGCACGGTGCCCGGACGTGGCAGTCTTAGACCTGCGTAACCGGCAATGACGTACAGACTTTCGGGCAAGGAGCGGTCAGAGTGCAGCGCTGGCGTGGCTTGGAGGACATCCCCCAGGACTGGGGGCGCAGCGTCGTCACCATCGGCTCCTACGACGGCGTGCACCGCGGGCATCAGCTCATCATCGGCCGGACCGTGGAGCGGGCCCGTGAACTGGGCCTGGCCTCGGTCGTGGTGACCTTCGACCCGCACCCCAGCGAGGTCGTACGCCCCGGCAGCCACCCACCCCTGCTCGCCCCCCACCACCGCCGGGCCGAGCTGATGTCGGGCCTCGGCGTGGACGCCCTGCTGATCCTGCCGTTCACAGTGGACTTCTCGAAGCTGTCACCCACCGACTTCATCGTGAAGGTCCTGGTCGACAAGCTGCGCGCGCGCTCCGTCATCGAGGGCCCCAACTTCCGCTTCGGCCACAAGGCGGCGGGCAACGTCGGCGTACTGTCCGAACTGGGCGCCACCTACGACTACGAGGTCGAGGTCGTCGACCTCTACGTGACCGGCGAAGCGGGCGGCGGCGAACCCTTCTCCTCCACCCTCACCCGCCGCCTGGTCGCCGAAGGCGACGTGGCGGGCGCGGCGGAGATCCTCGGCCGCCCGCACCAGGTCGAGGGCGTAGTGGTACGCGGCGCACAACGCGGCCGCGAACTGGGCTACCCCACCGCCAACGTGGAAACCCTCCCGCACACCGCGATCCCGGCGGACGGCGTGTACGCGGGCTGGCTCACGGCGGCGGGCGAACGCATGCCGGCAGCGATCTCGGTGGGCACGAACCCCCAGTTCGAGGGCACGGAACGAACGGTCGAGGCGTACGCGATCGACCGCGTGGGACTGGACCTGTACGGGCTCCACGTGACCGTGGACTTCCTGGCGTACGTCAGGGGCATGGAAAAGTTCGAGTCGATCGAGGGCCTACTGGAAGCGATCGCGGACGACGTAAAACAGGCGCGCGAGCTGACGCACTTGGGGTGACCGGCATTTGGTTGCGGTTGTTGTCGGGTGTCGCTCCGGGGTGGCACGATTTACGGCGTCGTCACCGCGGTCGCCAGGTGAACGCGGTCGTCCGCCGCAAATCACGCGTGAGTATCCCGGACACCACCCCTGCGCGCCCCCCTTCACCTGCGGGAACGCCAAACTGACCGCCCCGGACGCGGCGTTACGGGTCCGCCCACTGCGACGGAGGGTGACGGGGTCGCAGGAGGTACGTGTCCGGACGCCAACGTGAGATTTGTGGCGCGCAACCGCCCCAGGCAACACGTTCCGCGGTGACGACGCCGTAAATCACACGTCCGGACATGTGCCTCCCGAGGCCCCGGCGCCCGGCACCACCACCGCGACCCGCACCACGAACCGACCCCGCCAACGGCCGCCCGCCGCGAGGCGCACCGCGCCCGGCACCAGACCCACCGGCCGCAACCAAAAACAACCCCTACCCGCCCGCCCGCCGCGAGGCGAAGTGGCACGCCACGGACGCCGACTCTCCCCCCGCCAGCACCGGCAACGCCTCCGTCCGGCACTTGTCCGCCACCCCCGCCCGCTCCGCCGCTCCCGAGCCCAGTACCTGGCAGCGCGCGTGGAAGCGGCAGCCGCCGGGGATGCGGGACGGGTCCGGTGGCTCGCCCGTCAGGACGACCGGTTCCGCGCCCGATTCCGGGAGCACCGACAACAGAGCCTGCGTGTACGGGTGCTGAGGCGCCGTCAGGACCTGTTCGACCGGGCCGGTCTCCACGATCCGGCCCAGGTACATCACCGCCACCCGGTCCGCGATGTTCCACGCGAGGCCCAGGTCGTGCGTCACCACCAGTGCCGACAGGCCGAGTTCGTCGCGCAGCGACAGGATCAGGGCGAGGATCTCGCCGCGTACGGACGCGTCCAGGGACGCCACCGGCTCGTCGGCGACGATGAGTTCGGGCTCCAGCACGAGCGCGCCGGCGATGACGACGCGCTGCCGCTGGCCCCCGGACAGCTCGTGCGGGTAGCGCAGGAAGAAGCGTTCCGGGGGCCGTAGCCCGGCCCGGGACAGCGCGCCGGCGACCGCTTCGCGTTCGTCCCCCGCGTAGCGGTGGATCCGCAGTCCCTCCGCCACCGCGTCGTACACGGTGTGGCGCGGATTGAGCGAGCCGCTCGGGTCCTGGAGGACCAGTTGGACGCGTTTGCGGTACGCCTTGAGGTCGCCGGCGCCGTAGCCGAGCGGCTCGCCGGCGAAGCTGATCCGCCCCGCCGTGGGTGGCACCAGACCGAGCAGGCTCCGCGCCAGCGTGGTCTTGCCGCAGCCGGACTCGCCGACGAGCGCGACGATCTCGCCCGGGCCGATGTCGAGGTCGACGCCGTCGACGGCCCGCGCGGGCGGCGCGCCGCGGCGCCCCGGGAAGGTGACGCTCAGACCGGCGGCGCTGAGCAGGGGTGTGCTGGTCAAGGATGACTCCTGAGGACTGGAGACCGGCGCGGTCATGATCGCGGCTCCGGCGCGGGCCGTACGGCCCGCTCGGCCCGCTCGGCTCCGACGTGCACGCACGCCGCCGAGCGGCCGGGACCCGCGTCCCGCAGCACCTGGTCGTCCACCGCACAGGCGTCGAGGGCGACCGAGCAGCGCGGATGGAACGTACAGCCGGTCGGCAGCGCCGATGGGTCCGGCGGGTCGCCGGGCAGGCCGCGTGGGGCGCGCCGGGAGGCCATGTCGCCGATGCGGGGGAAGGCCGCCGACAGGGCGCGGCCGTAAGGGTGCTCGGCCGTGTCGTAGACCGCTTTGGCCGGGCCCTCCTCGACGATGCGCCCGGCGTACATCACGGCGAGCCGGTCACAGGTGTCGGAGAGGACACCGAGGTCGTGGCTGATCATGAGCAGGCTGATTCCCTTGTCGGCCACCAACTGCTCGATCAGCCGCAGGATCTGCGCCTGGATCATCACGTCGAGCGCGGTCGTCGGCTCGTCGGCCACGATCAGCAGCGGATCGCAGGCGAGTGCCATCGCGATCATCACGCGCTGGCGCTGACCGCCCGACAGCTCGTGCGGATAGGCGTCGGCGCGCGAGGCGGGCAGGCCGACCTGTTCCAGCAGGGCGACGGCGCGCCTACGGGCGGCGGCCGGTGTCGCGTGCTGGTGCAGGACGACCGGCTCGGCTATCTGGTCGCCGATGCGGTGCACCGCGTTGAGGGAGTGCATCGCGCCCTGGAAGACGATCGAGGCGCCCGCCCACCGTACGGCGCGCAGAGCGCCCCACTTCATCGTGAGGATGTCCTTGCCGTCGAGCAGGATCTCGCCCGAGAGCTTCGCCGTGGTCGGAAGCAGCCGCAGCAGCGCCAGGGCCAGGGTGGACTTGCCGCAGCCCGACTCGCCCGCCAGGCCCAGCTTCTGGCCGGACCCCACGCTCAGGTCGACGCCGCGTACGGCGGGCACGGCGGACGCCCCCGAGCCGTAGGTGACCCGCAGGTCCTTGATCTCCAGCAGACCGGCCGTCATCGGGTTGCCCCCAGCTTCGGGTTGAGAACGGCCTCGATCGCGCGGCCGCAGAGGGTGAAGGCGAGGGCCACGAGTGCGATGGCGATCCCGGGAGGCGCCAGATACCACCAGTGTCCCGAGGAGACCGCGCCCGCCTCGCGGGCGTCCTGGAGCATGCCGCCCCAGGAGATGATCGTCGGATCGCCGAGGCCGAGGAAGGCGAGCGTGGCCTCGGTGAGGATCGCGGTGGAGATGCCGAGCGTGGTCTGCGCGAGCACCAGGGGAAGCACGTTGGGCAGCACATGGCGCGTCATGATGTGGCCGTGGCCGCCGCCGAGCGCCCGGGCCCGTTCGATGTACGGGCGGGACTCGACGGCGATGGTCTGGGCCCGTACGAGCCGTGCGGTCGTGGGCCAACTGGCCACGCCGATCGCGAGGATGACGGTCCAGATGGAGCGGGACAGCACGGTGGCCAGCACGATCGCGAGCACCAGCGTCGGCATCACCAGGAACCAGTCGGTGATCCGCATGACCACGGTCGAGAACCAGCCCCTGAAGTGCCCGGAGATCACGCCGACGACCGTACCGATGGCCACCGACAGCGCGGCGGCGAGCAGCCCGATGGTGAGCGAGATACGGGAGCCCCAGACCAGCAGCCCGAGCAGCGAGCGCCCGAACTGGTCGGTGCCCAGCGGGAACTGGGCGCTGGGGGACTGGAGGGCCGTACCCGGCGCGTCGGTCACGCTCTGCACGTCGCTGCCGACGATCAGCGGGGCGAAGATCGCGATGAGGGCGATCAGCACGAGCCCGGCGAGGCCGTAGAGCCCGGCCCGCTGCGCGCGGTACTGCCGCCAGAAGCGGGCCACCGAGCCGCGCCTGCGCGCCCAGGCGAGGGAGGAGGCGGTGGCTGAAGGCGCGGGCGTCGCCGGCCTGCCGGGCTGGGTCGTCTCTTCTGCGGTCATCGGCCCACCCGGGGATCGAGCAGTGGATAGATCAGGTCGGCGAGGAGGTTCATCACGATCATCGCGCCGGCGTAGACCACGAACAGCCCCTGGACGAGCGGCAGATCGGGCACGCTGAGCGCCTGGTAGAAGAGCCCGCCGAGGCCCGGCCAGGAGAAGACGGTCTCGACGAGGATCGAACCGGAAGCCACGAAGCCCAGGTTGATGAAGACCATGGTGACGGTCGGCAGCAGCGCGTTGGGTACGGCGTGGTGGCGGCGTACGACCGCGTCGCGCAGCCCCTTGGCCCTCGCCGTGGTCAGGTAGTCGCTGCCCATCTCGTCGAGCAGCGAGGAGCGCATGACGAGCAGCGTCTGCGCGTACCCGACGGCGACGAGAGTGATTTCGGGCAGCACCAGGTGGTGCGCCACGTCGATCACATACCCGAAGCCGTGCGAATTGCCCGACGACATACCGCCGGTGGGGAAGAGGCCGGGGATCGGCCCGATGCCCACCGAGAAGATGATGATCAGCAGCAGGCCGAGCCAGAACGCCGGCACCGACCACAGCGTCAGCGCCAGGCCGGTGTTGAGCCGGTCCCCGATGCCGCCGTTGTGCCAGGCGGAGCGGGTCCCGAGCCAGAGGCCGAGCGCCGAGAAGATCACCACGGAGACGCCCGTGAGGAGCAGCGTCGCCGGGACCTTCTGGAGGATGAGCTGACCGACCGGGGCGTGGAACTGGTAGGACGTGCCGAGGTCGCCGGTCAGGGCGTTCGAGCAGTAGTGGGTGAACTGCTCCCACAGCGGCAGGTCGAGTCCGAACTGCCTGCGGAGCGTGGCCATTTGCTTCACGGACGTCGGCGCGCCGTGCGTCATGGCCTTGATCGGGTCCTTCGACAGGACCTGGAAGAGGAAGAAGCTGGTGACGAGCACGGCGAACAGCGAGACGACCGCGCCCACCAACTTGCCCGCCACATAGAGCAGATACGCGGTCACGGTGCCGGCGCGCGACGACCCGGTCTTCGCCGGGTCGTCGACGGCGTCCCGCACCGCACCGGGGGTGCTTGCGGTACTCATGGATTATTCACGGTCTTCCGCGGTGGAACGGCGACGCATCGCGACGAAGACGCCGAGTGCGGCGAGGACGACGACGATCGCCGCGATCCCGATCACGACCCCGGTCGAGGAGGAGCCGCCGGAGCCGCTGCCCGCCGCGTCATCGGCGGGCACCGCCGACCACCAGCTCCAGTAGCCGTCCTGGCCCCAGATGTTGCCGGCCGCCTCGGGCATCGTCGTGATGGACTTGATCTGGTCGGTACGGTACGCCTCGACGGCGTTCGGGTACGCCATGACGTTCATGTAACCCGTGTCGTACAGCCGGGACTCCATCTGCTTGACGAGATCAGCGCGCTTGGCGGGGTCGTACTCCGCCAACTGCTTGCCGTAGAGGTCGTCGTACTGCTTGTCGCAGATGAAGTTGTCGGTGGCGGCGCTCGCTTCGGGTGTCGCGGGCAGCGCTCCGCAGGTGTGGATGGACAGGACGTAGTCCGGGTCGGGGTTGACGGACCAGCCGTCGAAGGCGAGGTCGTACTCGCCGGCCAGCCAGGGGTCGGAGACGTTGTCGAGGCAGTCGACCTTCAGCCCGATGCCGAGCTTCGACCACCACTCCTGGAGGTACTTGGAGACGGCCTTGTCGTTCGGGTCCGTCGCGTGGCAGAGGATCCGGAAGGACAGCGGCTTGCCGTCCTTGCCGAGCCGGGTGCCCGAGCTGTTCTTCTTGTAGCCCGCCTGGTCGAGGGTCCGGGCGGCCTTCGCCGGGTCGTAGGTGATCTGCTGGCTGTCCGTCGGCCGCCAGAAGTACGAGCTGAAGCGCGGCGGGATGTAGCCGGCGCCCTGCACCGCGTGGCCCTGGAAGACCTTGTCGACGATGGTCTTGGTGTCGACGGACTCGAAGAGCGCCTTGCGTACGGCGGGGTCGAGCAGCGCCGGATTGCCGTCACCCATCTTCTTGCCGTTCTTGGCCTTCGCGCCCGGGTTGGTGGCGAGGGCGTAGAAACGGCGTCCGGGCGCGTCGTTGACCTTGATGTTGTCTGCGCTCTTCAGCGAGGCCGCCTGGGCCGGGGTGAGGTTCGAGACGAACGACACCTCGCCCTTCTGGAGGGCCGCCACGGCGGCGTCCTGGTCCTTGTAGTACTTGAAGTCCAGCTCGTCGAACTTCGGGGCCCCGCGCCAGAAGTTCTTGTTGGGCTTGAGCTTGATGTACTGGTCGACCTTGAAGTCCGTGATGGTGAAAGGCCCGTTGCCGACGATCGGGAACGTCTTGTCGTTGTTGAACTTCGCGAGGTCGCCGACCTTCTCCCAGATGTGCTTCGGCACGATCGGCACGTCGAGGGCGGTCATGGTGGCCTGGGGCTTCTTCAACTCGACGACCAGCGTGGTCGGGTCGGGCGCCGTGACCTTCTTGAAGTTCGAGGTGAAGTTGCCGTTGGCGGTGGCGGCGTCCGGGTCCGTCATCATCTTGTTGAAGGTCCAGGCCGCGTCCTCGGAGGTCGCCTGCACACCGTCGGACCACTTCGAGTCCTTGCGGATGGTGAAGGTCCACGTCAGCTTGTCCGCGGACGGCTTCCACGCGGTGGCGAAGCCGGGTATCGCGTGGGCGTCCTTCGGGTCGTAGTTCGTGAGGTACTCGTTGGTGAGCCGGAGGACGCTGGTGGCGGTCAACGTCTGCGCCAGGAACGGGCTCAGGGAGTCCACACTCTGGCTTACGGCGACCGTCAGGATTTTCTTGCCGCCGCTGTCGGCGGCCTGGGCCTGCTGCGGCCCGGGGAGCAGCGGACCGGCCGGGATGACGGATCCGGCCACCAGCGCGGCAGAAGCGGCGACCGAGGCCAGGACCAGAGAAGAGCGGGAGCGTTGCCGTACGGGCTGCCGCGACATGCGCGGAAGAATGCTTCGGACCATGGGACGGTGACCTCGTGTCATCACTCGCAAGTAGAAACCAGGTTGATTTCTCATTCGCCAACCGGTGAAGGGAGGTTTACCAGCGCCTGTCCGGGTACGTCAACGCTCGCCCGCACCCCGTGTGGTCTGCGGGAATGGCGTGAGGGTCCCCACCGTGAGCACGGCGTGGACCCTCATTGGTCTAAACCTCTGTTGCCTTACTGCTGAGGCGCTGGCGGTGACTGTGGGGGTTGCTGCGGAGGCCAGGCGTATTGGCTCTGCTGCCCGCCCTGTTGCTGCCCCTGTTGTTGTTCCGCCTGATCAGGAAGCTGTCCCGGCACGGGCCCCGAGTTGCCCGCGGGGGGCTGGGCCTGCGAAGGCACGGACTGCTGCCAGCCCTGCGGAATGCCCGGTCCCGCCTGCTGCTGCCCCGCCTGCTGCTGTGGTGGGTACGGCGACTGGGGCGGGCCCTGCTGCGGCGGATAGGGCTGCTGCGGGTACTGCTGGGGCGGGTAGTAGGGCCCCTGTTGGCCCTGCTGACCCGGCATCGGTCCGGGCTGGCCGGGCTGGCCCGGCTGACCTGGCTGGCCCGGCCCCGGCATCGGCGGAATGACGTGCGGCGGCGGATTGCCGTCGGCGGTCCACAGCCCCTGCGCGTTCTGGGCCCGCGAGAAGTCCTCGGCGACCAGCGCCGACAGGTTGAAGTAGGCCTCACGCGTCTTCGGACGCATCATGTCGAGGTCCACCTCGGCGCCCGCCGCGAGGTGTTCGTCGAAGGGGATCACGACCACACCCCGGCAGCGGGTCTCGAAGTGCTGCACGATGTCGTCGACCTTGATCATCTTTCCGGTCTCGCGCACCCCGGAGATGACCGTCAGGGAACGCTGCACCAGGTCGGCGTAGCCGTGGGCCGACAGCCAGTCGAGCGTGGTGGACGCGCTGCTCGCACCGTCCACGGACGGCGTCGAGATGATGATGAGCTGATCGGCGAGGTCGAGCACCCCGCGCATCGCGCTGTAGAGCAGCCCCGTACCGGAGTCCGTGAGGATGACCGGGTACTGCTTCCCCAGCACGTCTATCGCGCGCCGGTAGTCCTCGTCGTTGAAGGTGGTGGAGACCGCCGGGTCCACGTCGTTGGCGATGATCTCCAGACCGGAGGACGCCTGCGAGGTGAAGCGACGGATGTCCATGTAGCTGTTCAGGTACGGGATCGCCTGAACGAGGTCACGGATGGTCGCCCCGGTCTCCCGCCGCACCCGGCGGCCGAGCGTACCGGCGTCCGGGTTGGCGTCGATCGCCAGGATCTTGTCCTGCCGCTCGGTGGCCAGCGTCGACCCCAGGGCGGTTGTCGTCGTGGTCTTGCCGACCCCGCCCTTCAGGCTGATGACCGCGATCCGGTAGCAGGAGAGCACCGGCGTACGGATCAGGTCGAGCTTGCGCTGCCGCTCGATCTCGGCCGCCTTGCCGCCGATCTTGAAGCGGTTCGCGGCGCCGTGCGGATTGCGGCTGCTCTTCGGCTTCTGCTTGTTGTTGCGCAGCAGACGGTCGGAGGACAGCTCCACGGCCGCCGTGTAGCCGAGCGGCGCGCCCGGCACGGAGCGCTCGCGCTGGTCGTGCGAGACGGACGAGGGCCAGGCGGCGCCCGTACGGGGATCCACGGGCGGCGCGCCGGGGGCGGCCTGCTGGGGCTGGGCGTACGGCTGTTGGGCGTTCGGCCCGCCGGGCCCCCGGCCCGGGTGTCCGGG
>NZ_JTHL01000001.1:7145785-7168285 GCF_000818195.1 Streptomyces sp. 150FB
CCCGGACCGGGGGGATAGGGACCGGTCTGCTGCGGGAAGCCGTAGCCCGGCGGCGGGGCCGGTGCGGCCGGGGCCTGCTGCCCGGGGTGGGGCGGCACGCCCGGCTGTCCCGGTTGCGGGAATCCGTAACCGGGCGGGCCCTGCTGAGGCCCCGTCGGCCCTGGCTGCGCGGGATAGGCGTTCGGCGGCTGTGCCGGATCCCCGGCGGGCGGGGAGAGGGGCCACTGCGGCGCCGACGGCGGTGCGGCCGGCTGGAAGGTGGGCGGCAGCGGCGGCAGCCCGGAGTTCGGGGTCGCCGACGGCGACTGGGCGGGCCAGGGCGAAGCGGGCGCGGGAGCCGGGGGCGCGTCCCACGGCTGGTCGGCCTGCGGTGCGTCCGTACCCGTGTCGTGCGGCGCTGCGGCGGCTTCGTCGTCGTCCTGGTCCGTCTCGTTCGCCGGGGCGCCCTCGTCGTCAGGTTCGGTCGCCGACGTGACGACGGCGGGGTCGGTGCCGGGGGCGCTGTCGTCCTCGCCCTCAGGTGCTTCCGTACGGTCGCCGGAGCCGGCGGAGTCGGCCGGCTCCGCGGTGGCCGCCGCCTCTTCCCGCTCCTTGGCCGCCTTCGCGGCGTCACGCTCGGCGAAGTCCCTCCTGAGCGACGACGACGAGATCCGCATCGTCGAGCCGCTCTCCACATCACCGCCGCCGAACGGCGCCGGTGTGCCGGCGGAGGATTCGGAGGCGGCTACGGGCGGAACGGGCAGCGGCAGCGGAATCGGCGCCGGAGCCTCGGCCTGGGGCCGTTCCGGAGCGACGGGCCGGGGCGCGGGGGCCGGGGCCTGCGACGGGGCAGGAGTGTGCGTCGGCGCCCAGTTCGGCTCGTGGTCGGTGTTGTGTACGGGGAACCCGGGCGGCCCGGACACGGGAGGGCCGACGGGCGGCGGGGGAGAAGGCGCGGACGCCGAATCCGGCGCCCCGCCGTCCTGCGAATCCCCTGACGTGTCCCCCGGAGTGTTCTGCGTGTACCAGGCAGGCGGGGTGTAGTCGATGGTGAACTCACCCGTCAACTCGGGCTCCGCGTCGGACTGATCGTCCACGGGAGGCCGGTTCCAGCCTCCGCGGATCTCGTCCCGATCGCCGTTCACTTTGCCTCCTGTGGTCGAGCACCCTTGTGCCGTGGTGGGTGGGGGGCGACAGGACCTGTCGTCCGAGCCGCCCGGCTCTTCCCCTGAACGACGGCGGCAGGCCTGCCCCCGTAGGTTCTCTGCCGCGCTCCTACCCACCCTAATCGTCATTCGCGTCCGCCCGGCAGGGTGGACCGTCCGTCAACAAGGGTGCCGGGCCCCGTCCCGTACGTCACGCACCGTCCCCAAGTGAACCCGCCGCACCCGAACATGAGCGCGGTCCGGGCTCAAACCGGCACATCCCCCTACAAGACCCCGACGTAATCCACACTTCCCTGGCCAACGCCCTGACCGATCGCGGCGGGTTGTCCGGGCCTGCGACCCCGCCCAACAATCCGGTCTCGATGTCCCCGAAGGGCCCCGGGCCACCGCGGAAATCAACCGTACGAAGACACCGGGGGAACAGCGCGGGAGGAACAGCCAGGAGGATCAGCCGACAGGAATGGAGAAGGGGGGCACGCTCCAACCGGAGCGTGCCCCCCTCTTCCACACCCGGCGTCCGCGTCCGCGCGCCTCAGTGCAGGTCGAACTCACCGTCGCGCGCGCCGAGCACGAACGCCCGCCACTCCGCTTCCGTGTACCGCAGCACCGTCTCCGGGTCCAACGAGGACCGCATGGCGACGGCGCCCTCGGGCAGATAGGCGATCTCGACCCGTTCCTCGTCCGCGCTGGTACCCGGAGCGCTGTGCCACTCGACACCTGAGATGTCGAGGGCGTACAGCTCGTCCTTCTCCTGTGCGCTCCCCATCAGTCAAGCTCCCCTTCGGTAACGGCCGGCCCCAACGTCACTCCGGACATCGTAGGACAGTCCGCCCCCGCGGAAAGGAGCACCGGCGAATTCGGTACCCGCCGGGCCGACGGGTGGTAAAGGCGAGGCGGCAAAGGGTGGTGGCGGGGTTTCGGGTGCGTCCGTCAGTCCATCCGGCGGGCCATACCCAGCAGACCGGACTCCGCGTCCGTAGCGCTCGTCATCACCCAACTGCGCTCACGCCCGGCGCACCAGAGCGTCACCCCGTCCGCCAGCGTGGGCAGCGCCTCCGTCTCGGCGCGGGAGAGTCCGAGGATCCGGCTCGTCTGCTCCGCCTCCTGCGGTGAGACCCGCTGGACGCCCACCAGCGTGGAGTCCCGCATCAGCCGGGGCGCCACCGGGCTCATGTACGGCAGCAGCGTCATGACCGACTGCCACGGCGCCGACACCACGCGCCCGCGCGGCGGCCGCATGCCGCAGTCCCGTACGACCACGACCGGACTGCCCACGGTCGCGCCCATCGGGGGAACCCGCCCCACGTCGTGGAGCGTCACGCACTCCAGGCCAGCGCCCGCCGCCTGTGCGAGGGGGGTCCACGCCTGGGCGCGCCCGGTCTCGACCGCAACCCGCGCACCCGTACCGGCGGCGCGCAGCGCCAGCACCTGGGCCGTCCAGAGGCCGCCGACCAGCAGTACGTCGTACGGTGTCGAACGGTGGAAGCCCACCAACTGCGGGCGCCCCTCGGTGTCGTCGCCGATGACAACACCGTCGTCGCCTACGGGCAGCGACAGCGCCCCCAGGTCGCTGACGGACATCGTGTGCCCCGCGTACCGGGGGCCGTGCATCCCGCGTCCGGCGCGCCGTCCGGCCGCCGTTCCGTTCCCGGCGCTCATCGGGCACCGCCGAGCGGCAGCGTGGCCAGCACACCGGGGAGCTGTTCGCGGTCCAGCCGGATGAGGGAGACCTTCGCGGACCGCGCCGCCTGCTCCAGCGCCCGCCGTACCCGTACGAGTCCGGTGTCGGTGCCGCCGGTGATCCGTACATGGCCGCCCACCGTCATCGACCCCCGCAGGGACCCGCGGCGCAGAGTGAGACTGAAGGTGGTCGCGTAGGCCGGGGCCGAGGTCAGCAGCGCGACCAGCTTGGGAAGCGGCGTCGCCCCCCGCCCCAACTCGGGCCAGCGGCCCACCGCGTACGTGGTGTGCCAGCGGTCGTCGCACCGCCAGACGCGGGGCGTCTCCGCCGTACGCCGGCGGGGCGCGGCCTCAGGACGGCTGGCGCGCGCCGACAGTGCGGGGTTGGCACAGGCCGACGTCGCCACCGTGGAGTTGAACTCCTCCTGGTCCAGCACGACGGCCCGGAACCCGGCACCGGTGATCCGGCTCGCGACATGGTCGGCCACCCGCACCAGACAGCGCTGCGCGCCCTCCGTCCCCCCGCCGCGCGCGTCGACGGCCTCCCTGCACAGCTCAGGATCGAGCTTGACGGCGACCCAGGTCATCCGCAGCGCGGGCGCTCCCGTCCGTTCCTGCAACGGGGCGTACGAGAGCCGCGCCATCGACTGCTCGGGAAGATGCGGCGCCGGCGCCGGGCGTACCTGCTGCACCAACTGCACCGACTCCAGCACGATGTCGTCCACCTCGAGGGCGTCACCGAGGACGGACAGCGGCAGCGAGCGGGCACCGAACACGGGGTGCAGCGCGTCGCTCTTCGCCTCGACCCGCACCACCGCGGTCAGGAAGGAACCGTCGCCGAGCATCCCGACCGTGCGCCGGTCGCGGTCGACGTAGGTGAACGGGCGGAGCCCCGGCACGTTCTCGGCCACGGGGGCCAGCGACGGATCGACGTCCGCCGGACTCGGCGCCGTGGCACGCCTGCGCGCCCGCAGCGCGAGAGCGGTCGAGAGCCAGTCCTGCACCGCGTGGCCACGACGGCGTATCACCGCGCCCACCACCAGCGCACAGCCCACGACGCCGGCCGGCAGCAGCCAGGCACGGCCGAGCGCGGCCCCGATCACGGCCAGCGCCAGACCCACCTCGATGAGCACCAACTGCCGCACCTGGAAAGGCCCGACGCGGCTGGTGAACGACAGCGGCCGCAGGGTGGTCCTGGCGGGAGGGCTCACCGGCGTGGTCACGGGCACGGCCTCCGGCACACCACCACGTCGCCGCCGGGAGGTTTCGGGGGGCCGTGCGGGAGTCCGTCCGTCCCGCTCGCGCGTCGCCGTACTCATCGCCGCCTGGCCCCCTGTGCCGTAATTAGCGTTGTCCCCATGGGCGTTGACCGGGCGATCACCTTACCTGAGCGGTGTGGCGTCATACCCAGCATGCATAGTAGGGGGCCGGTACGACAGCAGGCCCCGCCCGGCCGGTACGGGACCTGGTCGGCTCCTGGGGGAGAGGGACAGCGGACAGATGGCATCACGACGGGACGAACTCAACGCCTACACCTTCGCGAAGCGGAGGCTGATCGCGCAGTTCGTACAGCCGAACCCGAGCGGTTCCGAGGAGGGAGCCCCGCGCCCGCTGCGCGCGGTGATGCCGGGCGCGATCGTCGGCGTGGTGATCCTCGCGGCCTTCGGGGCCTGGGGGATGTTCAAACCGGTGGCACCCGAGAAGTGGGACACCCCCGCCGAGAACGTCATCATCGCCAGCAAGTCCACCACGCGTTACGTGGTGTTGAAGACCGACGGCAAGACACAGCTCCATCCCGTGCTGAACATGTCCTCGGCGAAGCTGCTCCTGAACCCGGACAAGGGCGCTGTCGTCAACGTCGACGAGTCGGTCATCGACAACAGCAAGATCCCGCACGGTCCGACCCTCGGCATCCCCTACGCCCCCGACCGGCTGCCCGACCCCGAGGAGGCCCGGTCCCCGAAGCGCTGGGCGGTCTGCGAGCGGCCGGGCCCGGGCGGCAGGGCCATACTCAAGTCCGCTTTCGTCCTCGCCGCCCGTGACCGGGGCAAGGTCGAGGGCGCCAACAGCCTGCGCGGCGGCGAGCTGATGTACGTGGAGGGGCCGGGCCCCGCCAGCGTCCGCTACGTCGTGGACGCCGCGGGCAAGGCGTACCCCGTCGAGAACGACAGTGCGCTGCTCCGCCTGGTGGTCGGCCAGGTGGTGGACCAGGACAGGCAACCCCAACGGGTCTCCGCCGCCTGGCTGGACACCCTCCACAAGGGCGACAAGATCACCTTCCCGGTGATCCAGGGGGTTCCCGGCAGCCCGGCCGGCGCCCCCGGCGACCTCGACGCCGCCACCAACAAAATCGGCATGGTCCTCACTGCGACCGACGGCACCAGGGAGCAGCACTACGTCGTCCTCCAGGGCCGGGTCGCCCCCGTCTCGGACTTCACGGCGAAGCTGCTCCTCAACAGCAAGGCCCTGGTCGGTGTCGGACAGGCGGGCCACGCGAAGCCGGTCAGCGCCGGGGCCATCGAGCCGGGTGAGGCGTTCGGCAAGGACAAGGACTGGCCGACCAGCGCCCCCGAGGCCGTCAACTCGGCGAGCCCCACGGCGGGAAGCCGTAACACCGTCTGCAACGTCCTGCTGAAGGTGGACGGGCACAGTGGCGCCACCACCCTCTCGACCTGGGCGGGCACCGGCTTCCCGCTCACACTGCCGACCGGTTCGACGAGCGCGTACGTCACTCCCGGATCCGGTCAGCTCTTCCGCCAGTTCTCGGGCTCCAGGACCGACACGGGGTTCGTGTTCCTCGTCACCGACACCGGGCTGCGGTACGGCATGCAGTCCAACGGTGACAGCAGGACCGACGACCCCGGCATCGGCTCCTCCGGCACCGCCCAGGAGCAGCAGGCGGCCCAGCAGGAGGCACAGCAGGCCCAGAACCGGCTCGGCTTCAAGGGCGTCGTCCCGGCGCCGATGCCGCTCGCCTGGTCCTCGTTCCTGCCGACGGGCCCGAGCCTGTCGACGGGGTCGGCCCGCCAGCCGCAGGGCTCCTGAGGAGGAGAGCTGACATGACGTACACGTACCGGCGTTTCTTCGGCGCGGCGGCCGCAGCCGCGCTCGTCCTGATCGGCCTGCCGGCCTCCCCGGCCCACTCCACACCCCTCACACCCGCCGACGACGGGGATTCGAGCGCCGAGTGCACCTTCCCCGCGAAGCCGTACGAGGGCCGTCCCTGGTCCCTCCAGCGCGTCCAACTCGACCAACTGTGGTCGCAGTCCACCGGCAAGGGCGCCAGAGTCGCGGTCATCGACACCGGTGTCGACATCAAGAACCCGCAGCTCACCGACGCGGTTGACACCAGGAGCGGCCACAACCGGCTGAAGAAGAACCTCAAGGACGACACCGGCGAGACGATCCCGCGCGGCAAGGAGAACGGCACCACCGACACGGTGGGCCACGGCACCAAGGTCGCCGGCATCATCGCGGCCCGCCCCCTGAAGGGCACCGGTTTCGTCGGCCTCGCTCCCGACGCCAGGATCATTCCGATCCAGCAGAACGACGCCGAGGGCCACGGCACCGCCGAAACCCTGGCGTTGGCCATCGACGACGCCGTCGGCGAGCACGCCGACGTCATCAACATCTCCCAGGACACGGCCAACGCGGTCAAGCCCACACCACTGTTGGAGCAGGCGGTGGACAGGGCACTCGCCAAGAACATCGTCGTTGTCGCCTCGGCGGGCAATGACGGCCTGGACGGAAAGCTGCAGAAGACCTACCCGGCCTCGTACGCCGGAGTCCTGGCCGTCGCGGCGTCCGACCGCAACAACGAACGCGCCGGGTTCTCGCAGTCCGGTGACTTCGTGGGCATAGCGGCGCCGGGGGTAGACATGATCTCCACCGTTCCGGGGGGTGGCCACTGCGCCGACAACGGTACGAGTTTCTCCGCCCCGTACGTCGCCGGCGTCGCCGCTCTCGTCAAGGCGAAGCACAAGGACTGGACGGGGAAAGAGATCGTCGCGCAGATGCAGCAGACGGCGGAACGCTCGATCCCGGGCCGCGACCCCCGGGTGGGCTGGGGAGTGGTCGACCCGGTGCGCGCGCTGACGGAGGACGACAAGCCCATCGAGGCCCCGGTGGCCAGCGGCGGCGTAACAAGGGCCGAGGCGCCCACCCCGGCCCGCCTCCCTCTCGGCGAAACGGCGGAGCAACGCGCGACCCGCCTGGGCACGTATGTGGTCGTGGGCGGCGCGGTCCTGGTCGCCGCCATCACGGGCGCGGCGGTGGCACTGCGTGACGCGCGGCGGCGGAGGGCCGGGGGCGCGGGGACGGGCGCGAGTGCGGGCGCGGGTGCGGTGAATGGCTGAGTGTCAGATCACCACACTGGTAAGTCACATGACGGGTAAGACACTTGGGCCTGTCGTATCCAGTGGCTAGAGTGTCATTCGTGTGATCGGTGATGTGCGATCAGTGATGATCCATTGCTGTGATCGCAACGGGTGGTGACTGCGGTACACGGGGAGGGGTACGGGGGACTGTGGGCGAAAATGCCAGCAACGGCGGCGGTAGCGCCGGTGGCGGGGACATCGAGACTGAGAAAGACGCGCTGACGAGGTTCCAGACGCGTGTGAACACGCTGCTCAAGAACCTCGAAAGCGGGGCCGCCAGCGGCACGAAGGTGGCGGCGCAGAAGGTCGTGAGGGCGTCGTTGGGTGGAACGAGCACCCCTTTCATGGAGGCGGACGCGCTCTACGGCCAGTACAACCGGGTCCACGACGCACTCGTGACGCTCTCCAAATCGCTCGGTGACCAGATCGAGGGCCTGAGCCTCGGTGTCCGGGGTGCGGAGACCGAGTTCGCCAATGTGGACGAGGACGTGCGCTACCGCTTCGCTGTGATTCAGACGCGCATCGAAGAGGACCACAGGAAGCTCCGCGACGACATGGCCAAGGAACAGGGTTCGAAGGCGACTGAACCCGCACCCAAGACTGTTGACGTCAAGCAGGGGTCTTCGGACTGGAGGGGCAATGGCTGATCCGGAACGTGGTGCCGGTAGAACACCTCCGGCAGACAAGTACGCCCAGGACCACCAGAGGGTCCAAGCCGAGATCAAGACTTCGGATGACGCCGAGCTTCAGAAGCGCATGCTGAGCATGTTCATGCTCAAGCCGGCCAACCCTCTCCCCCGGCCCAGCCCGCTGCTGCCCAGGTCCGACTTCGAAGATGCCGATCTCAACGCGATGGTCGACCTGGTGCAGCATGGCAACCCTGCGGACATGGAGAACGCCGGGAAAGCCCTGTGGGATGCCCGCGACGCGTTGAAGGACGCTGCGAAAGAACTCGAAGGCCATGTCAAGGGGCTCACCTGGACGGGGGAAGCAGCCGACGAGTTCCGTTCCTTCGGAGCGGCTCTCATCGCTCACACCCACAAACTGAGTGACTTCGCGGACGCGGCTGGTACGCAGATCACGGTCGCCGGATCGGGCCTCAAGTCGGTGCACAGTTCGATGCCCCCGCGCGACAGCCGACTGGAAAAAAAGCGCGTCGAAGACCTCCCGCCCGAGAAGCGCGTCGAAGGAAATCCGGAATACGACGCCGCTGTGAAGGTGGAGGGGCACCGCCAGGAGGCCGTCAACCAACTGAACCGTCTCTCGTCGTTCTATCAGGTGGCGGGTCAGACCCTGGCGGGTCAGGAGCCGCCGGTGTTCGACCGGCCTTTGAACGTGGATATGCCTCAGCCCACCGGACGCCCTCGTGACGTGTCGTCTTCTGGCTCCACGCATAGGGACGCCGAGTCGTCGCACAGGAGCGGACCGCCTCCAGTCTCTCCGCACAGGGAACTCGCCGATGACGGAACTGGGGGCGGCGGCAAGTCGCGGCCGGAATCCCTTGACCACGCACCCCCTTCGGCCCCGGACACATCGGTGGTGGTCGACGGCGTGACGGCACCACGGACGCCCACCACCACGCCGGACACCACAGCGCTGCCCCCTTCCCACGGACGACCCTCCGGCCCCACAGACGGATTCACTCCTCCCCCTCCGGGAGGGTTCGGCAACAACAAGGGCGGGGGCGGTCCGCGATCGTTTGTTTCCAGCCCCCCGGAACGGAGCGGTCCGGCTGTCGGACGAGCCATAGGCAATCCCGGAGGTGGCCGCGAATCCACCGGGCGTACGGGGCCCATTAGGCGGCCGAGCGGTATGGGTGGTGGCCCGGACCACGCGGGGACGGGACGTACCAGTACGCCAGGCATCTCCGGTGGCACAGCACAGTCGCCCCCGGCAGGTCGTTCCGGCACAACTGGTCACCCCATGCCTGGCGGGCAGTCCGGCACGAGCAACGGCTCCGGCGCCCGCAGCGGTCGATCGAGCGGCATCGTGGGCGGCAATCCGCAGCGTGCCACTTCGGGCTCCTCAAGTTCACGGATCCCGCGCGGAACCGTCGTCGGGGCAGAAGGAACGACATCCGGACGGCCGTCTGCGGGAAGAGCTGGTCAGCCGGGCGTCATCGGCGCGGGTGCCGCCAACAAGGCCGGCAGTACTGGAGGGCGCGGCACAGCGAGCTCGAAAGGGATTGTGGGCACACCTCGCGGCAGTACGCCCGGCGCGCGGCCCGGTACCAGAGGCTTCACGCAGGGAGGCGCGGGACTCGTACGCGGCCCCGGAGGTCGGAATCAGTCCGAGGACGACGAGCAGGAGACCGGCGGATCACGTCCTGACTACCTGACAGAAGACGAAGAGACATGGACGGCCGGCGGGCGCACCATCGTTCCGCCGGTGATCGAGTAGGTACAGGGAAGGTTCGGAAGTCAGGATGACGGCAGGAATGAGCCAGGTCCGGAAGCGCAGTACGCCTCACGTTTTACGGCGGGGACTTCTCTGTACGGTGGCTGCGCTTGGTGCGTGGACTATCGGTGTCGCCGGTTTGGCTCCTGCCGCCGCTGCGGCGGATGTGCAGTCGAAGCAGTGGTACCTCGATGCGATGGGTGCCAAAGACATCTGGAAGATCACCACTGGGGAAGGCATCAAAGTCGCCGTTATCGACACAGGCGTTAACCCGTCCACGCCTTCATTGAAGGGGCAGGTTCTGCCGGGGTTTGATGCCACGGAAAGTACGGGCGGTGAGACAGACGACTACTTGGGTCACGGTACGACCATGGCAGAGTTGATTGCCGGCACAGGTGAGGGAGGCCTGAAGGGCCTTGCCCCCAGCGTGAAGATCATCCCAATTCGGGTCAATGATCCAGAATTCGACAAGACGCACAAGGTGAACCCAAGTTCTACCTCGGACGCAATTCGAGCTGCGGTAGATAGTGATGCGCAAATCATCAGCATGTCTTTTGGTACTCCCTTCGCCGATTCGAGAATCCGGGCCGCGACGGAGTACGCGATGAGCAAAGGAAAACTGTTCTTTGCCAGCACTGGCAACAATGCTGAAGAAGGAAATAAGCCGGAATATCCGGCCGCTTACCAAGACGTTATTGGTGTAGCCTCGGCCGATCGTAAAGGCAAGGTAGCTGAGTATTCGCAGAATGGCGACGATGTCGACCTTGCCTCGCCGGGGAACGAGATCCCGCGTTGGTGTGATGCGACGTTCAAGAGCTACTGCGACGGTGAGGGCACTAGCCCCGCTACGGCCATTGCCTCGGCTTCGGCCGCACTGGTTTGGTCCGTTCACCCGACGTGGACGGCGAACCAGGTTCTCCGCGTCCTCTTCGACACCGCAGGCCGGACCTGGGCGGACAACGAACGCAGCAAGTACCTGGGGCACGGCCTGATTCGCCCCGCGACCGTCATCGTCGACAAGAAGGGCGATCCCGGAGCCGCGGACATCAGCCCTCTGACCAACCAGAAAACACCCGTCGCCGCCACCGCGCCCACCTCTTCCGCACCAGCTCCGTCACAACCCGCGAAGAGCAAGCCCGCCGACAAGCCAGTTGTGGCAGCCTCCAGTCAGAAGACGGGGGACAGCCAAGTAGGCCTGATTGTCGGCCTCGTAGCTGTCGTCGTGGTGGTTCTCGCCGGCGGGGGCTTCCTCGTGGCCCGCAGGCGCCGCAGTAGCTGACCGCGTCCACCACTCACCGCCCGGTGAGATGTCGATCCACCGAGACCACCACCGGGAACTCCAAGAGAGGAAAACCACCGCATGTCAGTTCAGAAGGTCAACGGTCATTCCCTTGTAGAGCTGCAAAAGGAGCTCAGCCGCAACTTCGACAGTGTCAAGTCCCAGTTGAAGGGTCTCCAGGCCACGATCGACAGCCTCGAAGGTCACTGGAAGGGCATCGGCGCCGGCGCCTTCAACAAGAAGCAGACCGAGATCAACGAGCACATGGTGAAGATCGGCAACCTGCTGCTCAGGTACCAGGAAGGCATTGAGGCCGCCCGCACGATCGCGGGTAACACCGAGGACGAGATCCACGACGCCATGAACGGCATCGACGTCGTCGGCGGCTACTCGGGCGACGCCGCCGCGCAGGCCGGCGTGTCGAGCATCAGCTCCTTCTGACACCGGCCGGCCGTAGCTCACGGCCCGGTTTTCCACCGCATACCTGAACACGAATTTGGAGGACTACGTGTCACAAGACGACGGCACCATGGTTGTCACCTACTCAAGTCTTGAGCAGGCTGCGGGTGACATCAAGAAGCAGGCGAAGGCGCTCGAAACGAGCCTGAGCGACATCCAGGCGAAGATCCGCTCGGTGTCCGACCTCTGGGCGGGCGAATCCCGTACCGCGTACGACGCCGCGCAGAAGCAGTGGGACAACGAGGCCCGGGCGATCCACCAGGCCCTGCAGCAGATCGCCAACGCGGTACAGACCGCGGGTCCCGCGTACCACGCCGGTGATAAGAGGGGCGCTGCGAACTTCTAGCAGGCGCGCGACCGTCGGTGTATCGACGACGAAAAAAAGAGGCAGGGTGGGCACGCGCGGGAGGCGCCCACCCTGCCTCTTTCGTCTGTCCTCCTGTCCCGCTCAGGACTGGTCGGTCACCGGCATCAGGCCCGTCTGCACCAGCGGGTTCCCCCGGCGGCGCGAGATGAAGATGCCCCGGCCCGGCGGCATCGGCCGCGGCCGTACGTTGCCGATGATGTCGCCCTCGTTCGGGTCACCGGAGAGCAGCACGCCCTGCGCGCCCAGCTCCTGGATCCGCTGCATGAACGACTCGTACGCGCCCCTGCTCGCGCCCGCCGTGTTCCTGGCGATGATGAAGCGGACGCCGACATCCCGCGCGAAGGGGAGCATCTCCGTGAGTACGGCCAGCGGGTTGCCGCTCGACGTGGACACCAGGTCGTAGTCGTCCACGATCACGTAGACGTCCGGTCCCTGCCACCAACTGCGGTCGCGCAGTTGCTGAGCCGTCACACTCGCCGACGGCGTACGGCGCTGCATCAGGTCCGCCAGCGCCGTCACGTGGTGCTCCATGTTGTTCGACATGGGGACGTACTCGGCGAGGTGTGTCGGCGGGGCCGCGTCCAGCAGTCCCCGCCGGTTGTCGATCACGAACAGCTTGCAGGTGTCGCCGTCGTACCGCTCGGTGAGCTGCTTGATGAGCAGCCGCAGCAGGTTCGACTTGCCGGCCTCGCTCTCCCCGAAGATCAGGAAGAACGGGTCCTGTTCGAAGTTGACGAAGACCGGCTCCAGGCTGTTCTCGTCGATCGCGAAGGCGACACCGCGGTCCGGCTGCGCGAAGCCCGCCGGCAGGTCCCGCACCGGCAGTTCGCGCGGCAGCAGCCGTACGGCCGGAGCGCCCGGCGCCGTCCAGTGCCGCGAGACCTCCTGCGTCATCGCGCTGGTGGCCTCCGACAGGTCGCTGTCGGAGTTGATGCTGTCGATCCTCGGCACCGCCGCCATGAAGTGCAGCTTCTCCGGCGTCAGACCACGCCCCGGCACCCCGGCCGGGACATTGACGGCGAACTTGCGGTCCAGTTCGGAGTCCATCGTGTCGCCGAGCCGCAGCTCCAGCCGGTTCATCAGATGGTCCTTGAGGTTCGCGCGGACCTCCATCGACCGCGACGCCGACAGAACCAGATGGATGCCGTAGCCGAGCCCGCGCGCCGCCATCTCCAGGACGGTCGGCTCCAGGCCCTCGTAGTCGGCACGGAAGTTGCCCCAGCCGTCGACGACCAGGAACACGTCGCCCCACGGCTGCTCCACCGCCGAGATCTCGCCGCGCGCCCGCAGCCTGCGGTAGGTGGCGATGGAGTCGATGCCGGAGCTCCTGAAGTACTCCTCGCGCCGCGTCATGATCCCGTACACCTCGGCGACCGTACGGCGTACCCGCTCGGGATCGAGACGCGAAGCCACCCCGCCGACATGCGGCAGACCGGCGATCGACGACAGGCCGCCACCACCGAAGTCCAGCCCGTAGAACTGGACTTCCTGCGGCGTATGGGTCAGGGCGAAGCCCGCGACCAGCGTGCGCAGCAGCGTCGACTTGCCCGACTGCGGGCCGCCGACGATCTGCATGTGGCCGGCCGCGCCGGAGAAGTCCCGGTAGAGCGTGTCGCGGCGCTGCTCGAACGGTTTGTCCACCACACCCAGGGGTACGACGAGACGCCCCGCGCCCTCGAACCCCGGCTGCGTCAGCCCCCGGCCCTGAACGTCCGAGAGCCCCGGCAGCAGCTCGTCCAGCGCGGGCGGGTTGTCCAGCGGCGGCAGCCACACCTGGTGCGCCTCGGCGCCACGCCCCTCCAGCCGCCGCACGATCACGTCGAGCACGGTGTCGGCCAGCGCGTCGTCCCTCGCCGCCGGCCCTTCCGGCGCGGCGGGCCTGGGGCTCGGAGCGGCGTACCGCACCGCCACCGGCGCCGCCGTGAACGGTACCGGCCTGCGGTCCACCGGCAGCGGATCGCCGAGAGCCGCGGTCTGCTGGGCGCCGGTGCGGTACACACCGGAGACGTACGCCGCCTTGAACCGCACCATCTCGTCCGTACCGAACTTCAGATACCCGGACCCGGGAACGTTGGGCAGTTGATACGCGTCCGGCACACCGATCGCGGCACGCGACTCCGCAGCCGAGAAGGTCCGCAGACCCACCCGGTACGAGAGGTACGTCTCCAGGCCGCGCAGCCTGCCCTCCTCCAACCGCTGTGACGCCAGCAGGAGATGGACTCCGAGCGAACGCCCGATGCGGCCGATCTGCACGAACATCTCGATGAAGTCCGGCATGGCGGTGAGGAGTTCGCTGAACTCGTCGATGACCAGGACGAGCGAGGGGATCGGCTGCAGAGGGGCGCCCGCCGCGCGCGCCTTCTCGTAGTCATGGATGTTGGAGTAGTTCCCCGCGTCACGCAGCATCTCCTGCCTGCGGTTGAGCTCGCCGCGGATGGAGTCACCCATGCGGTCGACCAGCGTCAGGTCGTCCGCCAGGTTGGTGATCACAGCGGCGACATGCGGCATCTGCGACATGCCGGCGAAGGTGGCACCACCCTTGAAGTCGGCGAGGACGAAGTTGAGCGTCTCCGACGAATGGGTGACGGCCAGGCCCAGCACCAGCGTCCGCAGCAGCTCCGACTTGCCGGAGCCCGTCGCCCCCACACACAGCCCGTGCGGCCCCA
The DNA here is from genome assembly GCF_000818195.1 of Streptomyces sp. 150FB. Lineage (GTDB taxonomy): Bacteria > Actinomycetota > Actinomycetes > Streptomycetales > Streptomycetaceae > Streptomyces. The sequence goes on from NZ_JTHL01000001.1 coordinate 7,160,155, forward strand.
TGCCCTCCTGCGCCGCCTCCTTCAGGTCCAGCATGACGGGCGCGCCGTCCTCGCCGACACCGATCGGTACGCGCAGCCGCTCCGCCTGCGAGCGGGCCCGCCAGGTACGGCTGACATCCACGGACGCCGCGTCGCCCAGGTTCAGCAGATCGGTGAAGTCCAGGTTGGCGAGCAGCGGTTCGTCGTCGTCCCCGCCCGCGGCCACGGAGAGCGGGGCGAGCTGCCTGGCGAGCGCCTCCGCTGCCTCGCCGCTCAGCAGGTCGGGCGTGCCCTCGTACACCAGGCCGTGCTCCGACTCCAGTTGCAGCGAATCGGGGTGCACCACCACCGACAGGCTGCCGCGCGCGCCGGTGACCTCGCCCGCCACGACCTCGACGACCGTCACACCCTGGAGCCCCTCGGCCGAGGCGAGCACGGACATATGGGGAATGGACTGGCCGTCGAGCACGACGACGACATGCGGCTGCTCCAGCAGGGCGTGGCCGTCCGGCTGGAAGCGCGGGCGGCCTTCCAGGCGCCCGGCCAGCATGTCGTCCAGCTCCCGTGCGTCGGTGGTGATCAGGCGGCGGCTGCCGGCCCCGTCGGTGGTACCGGGGGCCTGCGCGTGCGGGAGCCACTTCGCCCACTCCCAGTACCGAGCGGCCTCACGCCCCGCGGCGACCGCGACGACCAGGTCGTCGGGGGAGTGCAGCGAGGTGAGCGAGCCGACCATCGCCCGGGCGGTGGAGCGTACGGACTGGGCGTCCCCACTGATCGTCACATGGTAGAAAGCGCGCAGCGAGACGGCCATCGGCAGGCCCTCCAGGGTGCCGTGCGCCATCAGGAAGTGCTGCATCGCCCCCGCGGTCAGCGGCTCCAGCTCCTCCACCGGCGCGGTCTCCGGAGGGATCAGCGGGGTGGCGAGCTGCTGGCTGCCGAGACCGATCCGCACCTGCCCGAAGTCCGGGTCGCCGGTGCGGCGCTCCCACACCCGGCTGCCCTCGGCGACCAGCGCCCAGAGCTGCTCGGGCGACGGGTGCAGATAGAACTGCGCGTCACGCTGGAGATGCGCGGTCCGCAGCACGGAACGCCTCGTCTGCGTCAGGTACTTGAGGTAGTCACGCCGCATGTCGGCGAGCTCCCCCTGCGTACCGCGCCGGAAGCGGAGCAGCATCGCGATCGCCATGCCGACCGTCGACGCGATCATGACCATGCCCATGATCCGCATGATCGGATTGGGCGTCATGAAGAAGAAGACGACGGACCCGCCCATACCCAGCATGGGCAGGAGCTGCATCAGCACGCCCTCCTGCTGCCCCCGTGGCAGCTCGGGCGGTGGCTGCAACTGCACCTGCTCGTCGGGCACAGCGGACGGCAGAGCTCGTGGTGGGCGTTTGACGACGATCTGGCTCACAGATCCCCAACTCCTCCGCCGGACAGACTCTTTCCATCGGCGCCCCCGTGGCGACGGGCTCCATCCGCGGCCAGTGATCCTACTTGTGCGGGCGGTCACCGGCTGGCGGTAGGGTGACGCGACCGTGTCCGCCCGGCCGCGAACTGCCGTGAAAGTGGGGCCATTCCGGCAGCGGACGCACAGCTCGTGAGCAACTCGCGCTCCGTTCGCGGTCCGTCAGGACCGCGCACACGACCTGAAGAGCGCGATCCAGGGACACGACGAGGGGGAGCACCAGGTGACTGTGACGGCCCAAACGGCGGCCACCGGAACGGCCAGGCCCGGCACCGGTGTGCAGCCCGGCGGCGGAACCGGCTTCTGCCGGGTCACCGTCGTCGCGCCCGACAGCCGCGTCGACGTGGCACTGCCCGAGGACATCCCGCTCGCCGACCTGCACCCGGAGATCCTCCGGCTGTCGGGGCAGAGCCCGGCGCCCGGCGCACCCGTCGGGTACCACCTGGTGCGCCGCGACGGCACCGTACTGGAAGGCGCCCTCTCCCTGGCGGCGCAGCGCATCCTCGACGGCGAGCTGCTCTCGCTGCGCCCCTTCGCCGAGTCGCTGCCCCCGGCGGTCTTCGACGACGTCTCCGACGCGGTCGCCTCGGCGGTCGCCCGCGACCGCGCCCTGTGGACCGACAGCCTGATGCGCGGCGCCGGACTCCTCGGCGGCTCCGTGCTGCTCTCGCTCGTCGCCTTCGTCCTGTGGACGGCCGACCCCCACCACGACATGCACGGGCTGCCCGGCATCCTGGCCGCGGTCACCGGCATCCTGCTGCTGGCGCTGGCCGGCGTACGCGGACGCGTCTATGACGACCGCCCCTCGTCGGTCGCCCTCGGAATCGGATCGCTGGCGAACATCGGCGTCGCGGGTACGGGACTGCTCCCGCTGGTGGACGGGGGGGGCATCGGCAAGCTCCAGTTCCTGCTCGCCTGCGCCGCCGTACTGGTCGCCTCGGTGATCCTGGTGATCGTCTCCCCGGGCGGCGACGGGCCCTTCGTGGCATTCGTCTTCGCCGCCACCGTCGGCATGCTCGTGACCTTCGCCGCGATCACGACCGACATGGAGTCGATCGAGACCGCGGGTGTGTGCGCGCCCCTCTCCGTAGGAGCACTCGCCTTCCTGCCCGGACTCTCCACCCGCTTCGCCCGCCTCCCCATCGGCTTCGAACCGCCCCGCCCTGGCGCCGGCGGATACGGGAACAACCCCGAGCCGGTGGCTCCGGGCCCGATCGACGCCGAGCGCATCGCGGCCCAGGCCCGGCGCGGACACGAGCTGATGGTCGGCCTGGTCGGCGGCTGCGCGCTGGTGGCCGTCGGCTCCGCGGCCGTGCTCGGTTTCTCCGACAACATGTGGGGGCAGTTGCTCGCTCTGGCCACCGGCATCGCCATGCTGATGCGCGCCCACCTCTTCCGCTACACCGCACAGGTCGGCTGCGCGCTCGTCGCGGGTCTCGGCTCGCTCGTGCTCCTCGTACTCGGCCTCTCGCTCAATCCGCCCCGAGAGCTGATGACGGCCGCCCTGACCGGTGACGGCATGGCGCTCGACATCCGTACGGTCTGGCTCACCACGGCCGTCGCCGGTGTCGCCGCGGTGATCACGGCCATCGGGCTCATCGTGCCGCGCAAGGGAGTGACGCCGTTCTGGGGCCGCTTCCTGGAGATCGCCGAGGCGTGTGTGCTGCTGACGCTGATCCCGCTGTGCCTCGCGGTCTTCGACGTCTACCACTCGATCCGCGCGCTGACGTCGTAGCCGTACGCGAGGAAGGGCGTGCCCGAGGAGAGCCGGACGCGAAGAGACGTCGTACGCGAGGAGGCGCCCCGTACGGGTGACAGAGCCGTGCGCGGGACGTCCCGAACGGGCTGGTACGCTGTGTGACGACCGTTCGTGTACGTGATTCCGGAGCCCCTGGCTCCGCGACCAGCGTCCGACGGATCCCCCGCCTCCCGAGTAACAGAAGCCCCCCAGAGTATTCGACCTGGGGCACTCGGTGGCAACGAAGACCTACGAGGAGTAAGCGTGCCGCTCGACAGCGCTACGAAGAAGCAGATCATGACGGACTTCGGCCAGAAGGAGGGCGACACCGGCTCTCCCGAGGTCCAGGTCGCCATGCTCTCGCGCCGGATCTCGGACCTGACCGAGCACCTCAAGCTCCACAAGCACGACCACCACTCCCGTCGGGGTCTGCTGATCCTGGTCGGCCAGCGTCGCCGCCTGCTCCAGTACCTGGCCAAGAAGGACATCCAGCGCTTCCGTGCGCTGGTGGACCGCCTGGGCATCCGCCGCGGCGCGGCCGGCGGTGCCAAGTAAAGACGCGGACGCCGTGAAGGGAGCGGTTCCCACTTCCGGGGGACCGCTCCCTTCGACGTATCCGCGAGGCCGGAATGCCATCCTGGGGTCAAGCTCAGTAATCTGGTCGCACGAGCAGGACTGAGCGGCTCGGCAGAAGAGCAGCACAGAAGCAGTACGAAGAGCACAGAAGAGCAGTACCGAGCAGTACCGAAGAGCACAACAGAAGAGGAGGAGCGCCTCCCACCGCCGCCGGTCCTCGGTAGTGGCTCCCGGAAAGCCGCGGCCCAAGCCGCCGCCCCGGGTGCTTCGATCGAAGACCGGCCCGCAGCAAGAGGAGCGCTTCTCCGCCACGTCCCCTGCCACACGGGCACCGGACGAAGACGAGGAGAGAACGCTAGTGGAGAACGAGACCCACTACGCCGAGGCCGTTATCGACAACGGAACCTTCGGCACCCGCACCATCCGCTTCGAGACGGGCCGGCTGGCCCGTCAGGCCGCCGGCTCGGCCGTGGCCTATCTGGACGACGACACCATGGTGCTGTCGGCCACCACCGCTTCCAAGAAGCCCAAGGACCAGCTCGACTTCTTCCCCCTCACGGTGGACGTCGAGGAGCGCCAGTACGCGGCAGGCAAGATCCCCGGATCCTTCTTCCGCCGTGAGGGCCGCCCCTCCGAGGACGCGATCCTCACCTGCCGTCTCATCGACCGCCCGCTGCGCCCGTCCTTCAGGAAGGGACTGCGCAACGAGATCCAGGTCGTCGAGACGATCATGGCGCTCAACCCCGACCACCTGTACGACGTGGTCGCGATCAACGCCGCCTCCTGCTCCACCATGCTGGCGGGCCTGCCCTTCTCGGGCCCGATCGGCGGCACCCGCGTCGCCCTGATCAAGGGCCAGTGGGTCGCCTTCCCGACCCACACCGAGCTCGAGGAAGCCGTCTTCGACATGGTCGTCGCCGGCCGTGTCCTCGACGACGGTGATGTCGCGATCATGATGGTCGAGGCCGAGGCCACCGACAAGACGATCCAGCTCGTCAAGGACGGTGCCGAAGCTCCCACCGAGGAGATCGTCGCCGCCGGCCTCGAAGCGGCGAAGCCGTTCATCAAGACCCTCTGCAAGGCGCAGTCGGACCTCGCGTCCAAGGCCGCCAAGCCGACCGGTGAGTTCCCGATCTTCCTCGACTACGAGGAGGACGTCCTGGAGTCCCTGACCTCCGCGGTCAAGGGCGAGCTGGCCAAGGCGCTCACCATCGCCGGCAAGCAGGAGCGCGAAGCCGAGCTGGACCGCGTCAAGGTCCTCGCCGGCGAGAAGCTGCTCCCGCAGTTCGAGGGCCGCGAGAAGGAAATCTCCGCCGCGTACCGCTCGCTCACCAAGACCCTGGTCCGTGAGCGTGTCATCAAGGACAAGGTCCGCATCGACGGCCGCGGCATTACGGACATCCGTACGCTGGCCGCCGAGGTCGAGGCCATCCCGCGTGTGCACGGCTCCGCGCTGTTCGAGCGTGGCGAGACCCAGATCCTGGGCGTCACCACCCTCAACATGCTCCGCATGGAGCAGCAGCTCGACACGCTCTCGCCGGTCACGCGCAAGCGCTACATGCACAACTACAACTTCCCGCCGTACTCCACCGGTGAGACCGGCCGCGTCGGCTCGCCGAAGCGCCGCGAGATCGGCCACGGCGCCCTGGCCGAGCGCGCGCTCGTGCCGGTGCTGCCGACGCGCGAGGAGTTCCCGTACGCCATCCGCCAGGTCTCCGAGGCGCTCAGCTCCAACGGCTCCACGTCGATGGGCTCGGTCTGCGCCTCCACCATGTCGCTGCTGAACGCCGGTGTGCCGCTCAAGGCCCCCGTCGCCGGTATCGCCATGGGCCTGATCTCGCAGGAGATCGAGGGCGAGACCCACTACGTCACCCTCACCGACATCCTCGGTGCGGAGGACGCCTTCGGTGACATGGACTTCAAGGTCGCCGGCACGAAGACCTTCGTCACCGCGCTCCAGCTCGACACCAAGCTCGACGGCATCCCCGCCTCGGTCCTGGCCGCCGCGCTGAAGCAGGCCCGCGACGCACGCCTCCACATCCTCGATGTGATGAACGAGGCCATCGACGTCCCGGACGAGATGTCCCCGAACGCCCCCCGGATCATCACCGTCAAGATCCCGGTGGACAAGATCGGTGAGGTCATCGGCCCCAAGGGCAAGATGATCAACCAGATCCAGGAGGACACCGGCGCCGACATCACGATCGAGGACGACGGCACCATCTACATCGGTGCCGCAGCGGGTTCGCAGGCCGAGGCCGCCCGCGCCACGATCAACGGCATCGCCAACCCGACCATGCCGGAGGTCGGCGAGCGCTACCTGGGTACGGTCGTCAAGACGACCACCTTCGGCGCGTTCGTGTCACTGCTCCCGGGCAAGGACGGACTGCTGCACATCTCGCAGATCCGTAAGCTCGCGGGCGGCAAGCGCGTGGAGAACGTCGAGGACGTCCTCGGTGTGGGCCAGAAGGTCCAGGTCGAGATCGCCGAGATCGACCAGCGCGGCAAGCTCTCCCTCATCCCCGTAGTCGAGGGTGAAGAGGGCGCGGAGTCCGAAGAGGCGAAGGACGAAGCGACCTCGTGACATCCAGCTCCAGGACGACGGCCCGCACCTCATCGGAGGCGCGGGCCGTTGCCCGTACCCAAACACTGCTCAAGGGCGAGAACGGCATCGGCACGGTCCGCCGTACGACCCTGCCCGGCGGCCTGCGCGTCGTCACCGAGACCCTGCCGTCCGTACGCTCGGCGACCTTCGGCATCTGGGTCCAGGCAGGCTCCCGTGACGAGACGCCCGCGCTCAACGGCGCCACCCACTACCTGGAGCACCTCCTCTTCAAGGGCACCAAGAAGCGCAGTGCCCTCGACATCTCCTCGGCCATCGACGCGGTCGGCGGGGAGATGAACGCCTTCACGGCGAAGGAGTACACCTGCTACTACGCGCGGGTCCTCGACAACGACCTGCCGCTGGCCATCGACGTCGTCTGCGACATGCTCACCGGCTCGCTCATCGAGGCCGAGGACGTCGACGCCGAGCGCGGAGTCATCCTCGAAGAGATCGCCATGACCGAGGACGACCCGGGCGATGTCGTGCACGACCTGTTCGCCCAGACCATGTTCGGCGACAGCCCTCTCGGCCGTCCCGTCCTCGGTACGGTCGACACCGTCAACGCCCTGGACCGCGACCGGATCACCCGCTTCTACAAGAAGCACTACGACCCGACGCACCTCATCGTCGCCGCGGCGGGAAACATCGACCACGCCACGGTCGTACGCCAGGTCCGCACCGCCTTCGAGGCGGCCGGCGCCCTGTCCCGTACGGACGCCACGCCCCTCGCGCCCCGCGAGGGCACCCGTGCCCTGCGCACGGCCGGCCGGGTCGAGCTGCTGAACCGCAAGACCGAACAGGCCCATGTGGTCCTCGGCATGCCGGGCCTCGCCCGCACCGACGACCGCCGCTGGGCCCTCGGGGTCCTCAACACCGCGCTCGGCGGCGGCATGAGCTCCCGGCTCTTCCAGGAGGTACGGGAGAAGCGCGGCCTCGCCTACAGCGTCTACTCGTACACCTCGGGCTTCGCCGACTGCGGGCTCTTCGGGGTCTACGCCGGCTGCCGTCCGAACCAGGTCCACGACGTCCTGAAGATCTGCCGCGACGAACTGGACCGCGCCTGCGAGGACGGCCTCACCGACGACGAGGTCGCCCGCGCCGTCGGACAGCTCTCCGGATCGACCGTCCTCGGCCTGGAGGACACCGGCGCGCTGATGAACCGCATCGGCAAGAGCGAGCTGTGCTGGGGCGCGCAGATGTCCACCGACGACATGCTGGGACGGATAGCGGCGGTCACCCCCGACGAGGTACGCGCGGTCGCCCGCGACGTCCTGGGACAGCGCCCGTCGCTGTCGGTCATCGGACCGCTCAAGGACAAACAGGCCGACCGCCTCGACGAAGCGGTCTCGGCCTAGGACCGGCCGTCCTCCCGACAGTCACTTCCACGACGCTGAAGGAAACAGAGCGATGAGCAAGCTGCGTGTGGCCGTACTCGGCGCCGGGGGCCGTATCGGCTCCGAGGCGGTACGGGCCGTCGAGGCCGCGGACGACCTGGAGCTGGTCGCGTCCCTCGGCCGGGGCGACAAGCTGGAGACCCTGGTGGAGTCCCGGGCCCAGGTGGCGGTCGAACTGACCACACCCGGCTCGGTGATGGGCAATCTCGACTTCTGCGTACGGCACGGCATCCACGCCGTCGTCGGCACCACGGGGTGGACCGCCGAGCGGCTCGCGCAGCTCGACACCTCGCTGGCGGCGTCCCCGGAGACGGGTGTGCTGATCGCGCCGAACTTCTCCATCGGCGCCGTGCTCACCATGAAGTTCTCCC
>NZ_JTHL01000001.1:7168310-7175382 GCF_000818195.1 Streptomyces sp. 150FB
CTGCGTACGGCACGGCATCCACGCCGTCGTCGGCGACCACGGGGTGGACCGCCGAGCGGCTCGCGCAGCTCGACACCTCGCTGGCGGCGTCCCCGGAGACGGGTGTGCTGATCGCGCCGAACTTCTCCATCGGCGCCGTGCTCACCATGAAGTTCTCCCAGATGGCGGCCCGCTGGTTCGAGTCGGTCGAGATCATCGAGCTGCACCACCCGAACAAGGCCGACGCGCCCTCCGGTACGGCCGCCCGCACCGCCCAGCTCATCGCGGCCGCCCGCGCCGAGGCGGGCAGCGCCCCGCAGCCCGACGCCACGGTCACGGCGCTGGAGGGCGCCCGCGGCGCCGACGTCGACGGGGTGCGGGTGCACTCCGTACGCCTGCGGGGCCTGCTCGCCCACCAGGAAGTCATCCTCGGCGGCGAAGGGGAGACCCTCACCGTCCGCCACGACTCCCTGCACCACAGCAGCTTCATGCCGGGCATCCTGCTCGGCGTGCGCCGCGTGGTCTCCACCCCCGGCCTCACCTTCGGCCTGGAACACTTCCTCGACCTGAGCTGAAACCGGCACTCATGCGCGCGAAGATCACATATTTTGTCACGGCCGTCGTCCTGGTCTTCTACTTCGTCCTGGCCGGCAGCCGGGGCGTGTGGCTGATCGAGACAGGCACCCTGCTCACCGTCACCTTCGGTGTCGCTGTGCTGATCCTGCCGCTCATCGGCCTCTGGTTCCTCTGGAAGAACACGCAGTTCGTCAGCCGGGCCAACCGGCTCGCCGCCGAACTCGACGCCGAGGGCGGCCTGGCTGTCGACGAGCTGATCCGTACCCCGGGCGGCCGTATCGACCGGGACTCCGCCGACGCCGTCTTCGCCGAGCGGCGCGCGGAGACGGAGGACTCCCCGGACGACTGGCGCTGCTGGTTCCGGCTGGCGGTCGCCTACCGCGACGCGCGGGACACCCCGCGCGCCCGCAAGGCGATGCAGCGCGCCATAGCGCTGCACGACGGCCGGCCGGTCCACGTCTGAGATCCCGGGCCGCCCGAGCGGCCCCGTACGCGAATGAGCCGGGCCCGTCCTTGTGGGGACGGGCCCGGCTCATTCGTTACGGGACGGCGCGGGGTCAGGGACGGCGGTACTCGTCGCCCCAGGCCTCGACCGTGTCGGCGGCCCGCTCGAACGCCTCGTCGCGCGACAGGAAGTCCGCGTTGTGGTCGGTGAGCAGCGCCAGCGGGCCACCCCGCCGGCGTACGACGACGAGCGCCTGGCCCTGCACGGTCCGCGGCAGACCCAGCCAGCGCACCGGCTGCTGGACCGTGCGGACCGCTGTGATCTGTCCCCACCGCTCCGTGGTGGTCTTGTGCAGACTCACCCGCCGGACCCCGTGACGGCTCACCCAGGCGCCGACCCGCAGCAGACGCAGCGCGACGACTATCCCCACCAGGGCGAGGACGAGACAGACCCACGCTCCCCCCGGTGACGCGGCCAGGGCGATGACCAGCGCGCAGAGCAGGATGAACGAGGCGAGCAGCAGAAGCAGGGCGGCCGAGGCCACCCGCCAGGGACCCGGGCGGTACGGACGCCGCCAGCGGTCGTGATCGTCGAACGGTAGCGCGACATCGTCGTTGGTCGCGTCAAAAGCGCGGTCGGCCGTCAAGAAGGGCAGGGGCACGACTGATCCTCACTCACAAGCACGCTCGATTGCTGTGCCCGGTGAGGCTACCGATCGTGCCCCTGTTCGGACCAGCCGAGGGGGGCCGGACGAGTCAGCGACCCCCGGAAGCCTCGGACTGCTGGGTGTGGGCCGGTGCCTGATTCGTCTCCAGCGAGGGCAGCCCGAAGAGCAGCGAGCCGGCGAAACCGGCCGCGATGGTCAGCCCGAGCAGGGTCCGGCCCATGAGCTGGGACGTCGCGGTACGGCGTTTGGGGGGCGGGGTGACGTTACTGCGGAAGCGGTCGGCCTCGGCGACGAATGCGAACGGGACGGCCTCACGCCGGCGGAACATGGGAGTGCTCTCCTCGGAAATCGAATACGGATGGGGGGCCGGAGGGGATGGACGACAGGACACCGCACACGATGTTGCCGGTGCGTCAGGTGCTACTCAGTAGGACGTACAACACGCTCATTCGGTGCCCGAATTCCCCGAAATGGCCCTCGAACGCCGACAACGGCCGCCCTGCCGGGTGTTGTCAGTGGCGGCCCGTAGAGTGGGCGCCGCCCGAGCGACGCGAATGGAAGGACCCCCGCCGGTGAGCGACACCCCCGCCGAGACCAGGCCGAGCTTCCGCAGTGATGTCACCGTCGAGTTGGTGAAGCACAGCGCAGGCGACTCCGACGTGCTGTGGGCCGCGCGCGTGTCCACCGCGGGAGAGCAGTCCCTGGAAGAGCTGTCGAAGGACCCGGAGCGCTCGAAGGGACTCATCAACTACCTGATGAGGGATCGCCACGGCAGCCCCTTCGAGCACAACTCGATGACCTTCTTCATCAACGCACCGATCTTTGTCTTCCGCGAGTTCATGCGGCACAGGGTCGGCTGGTGCGTCGCGGGTGACACCGGCATCACGCTGGAGAGCGAGGCGGGGAATCTCCGCCACCACTCGATCGCCGAGCTGTACCGGCTCTGGCACCTCGGGCCCGACGAGCGGCTGCCTCACTCGGCCGGCGGTGTCACATGGAACGCGGAGGCGGGCGCCTGGTCGGCCAGGGTGCAGGGGGAGGTCCAGGGGGAGCCGGAGAGCCACTACCTCGGCCTCTACGGGAGCAGGGAGGCCGCGGACTCGGCGGTGGTGGAGTTCAGGGAGCTGCACCCCGGCGCCCGGCTGCGGAAGCTGGAGTCCGTACGCGACACCCACGTCCGCTGCTACGACGAGGACACCCTGACCGCGCGGCGGTCGCGGATCGTCGACGTCGTCGAGTCCGGTGTGAAGCCGCTCATCAGGATCACCACGGCCGCCGGCCGGACCCTCAGGTCCACCGTGGACCACGCCGTGCTGACCTCTGAGGGCTGGCGCAAGGCCGGGGAGCTGGTGGTGGGGGACGCGGTCATGACGGGGACCACCGCCGCAGGGCCCTCCGACGCGGGGATCCCGCCGGGCCTCGCACGCGGTATCGGCGTATGGACGGCGACCCGGCGCGAGCACCTCATCAAGGAGGTCGACTCCTGCCATCTGTGCGGCGAGGACTTCCCGCGCGCGGAACTCGCGCTGGACCATGTGGTCCCGGTGGCCGGTGACCTCACCCGCGCCCTCGACGAAGGCAATCTCGCACCGGCGTGCGAGGAGTGCCAGGTCCGCAGGAGCGCGGAGGAGCAGGCGCTGAGCGGCGCGAGCGCGGACGTGGCCCTCCCCGACCCGATCGTCTCGATCACCGACGACGGCGAGGAGATGACGTACGACCTGTCCGTCGAGGGCCCCTGGCACAACTTCCTGGCCAACGGCGTCGTTGTGCACAACTCGTACAACGAGGAGTCCGGGCGCTACCGCGAGCTGCTGCCCGTGTTCTACGTGCCCGGCGGGGACCGCAAGCTCGTCCAGCAGGGTCGCCCCGGCAAGTACGAGTTCGTCGACGGCACCCCTGAACAGCAGGACCTGACCGGCCGGACGATGGAGGCGTCATACCTCCGGGCGTACGAGGCGTATCAGGAGATGCTGGCCGCCGGAGTGGCGCGCGAGGTGGCCCGGGCCGTCCTGCCCGTCGGTCTCTTCTCCTCGATGTACGCCACCTGCAACGCACGCTCGCTGATGCACTTCCTCGGCCTGCGCACCCAGCACGAGCTGGCGAAGACCCCGTCCTTCCCGCAGCGCGAGATCGAAATGGTCGGTGAGCAGATGGAAGCCCACTGGTCGAAGCTCATGCCGCTCACCCATGCGGCCTTCAACGGCAACGGCCGCGTGGCCCCGTAGGGCACAGATGTACGGCCGTCAAGGCGAAGTGTCCGGATTGCGGCGTTTCGGGAAGGTCATCTAGGCTGATGAAACGGACCCGGCACTGCTTGAACCCCCGAGCAGGCAGTGCCGGGCTCCTCTTGTCCCGTCCCCCAAGGGGACACCCTGACCTGAGCAGCGAGTAGCGTGTTACCCATGGCTCCGACCTCCACTCCGCAAACCCCCTTCGGGCGGGTCCTCACCGCCATGGTCACGCCGTTCACGGCGACCGGCGAACTCGACCTCGACGGTGCTCAGCGGCTCGCCACCCATCTCGTGGACGCGGGCAACGACGGCCTGATCCTCAACGGCACCACGGGCGAGTCACCGACCACCAGCGACGCGGAGAAGGACCAGCTCGTACGGGCGGTCCTGGAGGCCGTCGGGGACCGGGCCCATGTCGTCGCCGGAATCGGCACGAACGACACACGCCACAGCCTGGAGCTGGCCCGCGCGGCCGAGAGCGCCGGAGCGCACGGCCTGCTGGCCGTCACGCCGTACTACAACAAGCCGCCGCAGGAGGGCCTCTTCCGGCACTTCTCGGCGATCGCCGACGCCACCGGCCTCCCGGTGATGCTGTACGACATCCCGGGCCGCAGCGGTGTCCCCATCGACACGGAGACATTCCTCCGTCTCGCGCAGCACCCGCGCATCGTCGCCAACAAGGACGCCAAGGGCGACCTCGGCCGTGCGAGCTGGGCCATCGCCCAGTCCGGCCTCGCCTGGTACTCCGGCGACGACATGCTCAACCTGCCGCTGCTCTCGGTCGGCGCCGTCGGCTTCGTCTCCGTCGTGGGCCATGTCGTCACCCCGGAACTGCGCGCACTTCTCGACGCCCACCTCACGGGTGACGTCCAGAAGGCCACCGAGATCCACCAGAAGCTGCTGCCGGTGTTCACCGGCATGTTCAGGACGCAGGGCGTCATCACCACGAAGGCCGCGCTCACTCTGCAGAACCTTCCGGCGGGTCCGCTGCGTCTCCCCCTCGTGGAACTGACAGCGCACGAAACGGCCCAGCTCAAGATCGATCTTGCCGCTGGTGGGGTAGATCTGTAACCACAGACTTCACAACTGAATACGCGAGACAGCAGGACACCGAGAAATCGGTCGAAACATCAAGAGTTGGACAGTCGGTCGGACGGTAAGTCGGACAGAGAACTGCAAGTGCACGAATGTCATGCGCGCCACGTGCCCGAGAGGCACGTGGCGCGTGTGGTGAGGAGAGTCTTTTGAGTCATCCGCATCCCGAACTCGGCGCGCCGCCGAAGCTTCCCAAGAACGGCCTTCGCGTCACCCCGCTCGGCGGGCTCGGCGAGATCGGCCGGAACATGACGGTCTTCGAATACAACGGCCGGCTGCTCATCGTCGACTGCGGCGTGCTCTTCCCTGAGGAGGAGCAGCCCGGTATCGACCTGATCCTGCCGGATTTCACCACGATCAGGGACCGCCTCGACGACATCGACGGTGTCGTGCTCACGCACGGCCACGAGGATCACATCGGCGGTGTTCCGTTCCTGCTCCGGCTGAAGCCGGACATCCCGCTGATCGGCTCCAAGCTGACCCTCGCGCTGATCGAGGCGAAGCTCCAGGAGCACCGCATCCGGCCGTACACCCTTGAGGTCACCGAGGGGCACCGCGAGCGGATCGGTCCGTTCGACTGCGAATTCGTCGCGGTGAACCACTCGATCCCGGACGCCCTCGCTGTCGCCATCCGTACCCCCGCCGGTATGGCGGTCCACACGGGCGACTTCAAGATGGACCAGCTTCCGCTGGACCGCAGGCTGACCGACCTGCCGACGTTCGCCAGGCTGGGCGAGGAGGGCATCGACCTCCTGCTGGCCGACTCGACCAACGCCGAGGTGCCGGGCTTCGTCCCGCCCGAGCGGGACATCTCCAACGTCCTGCGGCAGGTCTTCAGCAGCGCGCAGAAGCGGATCATCGTGGCGAGCTTCGCCAGCCATGTGCACCGCATCCAGCAGATCCTCGACGCGGCCCACGAACACGGCCGCAGGGTCGCCTTCGTCGGCCGCTCGATGGTCAGGAACATGGGCATCGCGCGGGACCTGGGGTATCTCAGGGTGCCGGCGGGCCTGGTCGTCGACGTGAAGACGCTCGACGACCTGCCGGGCGAGCAGATCGTGCTTGTCTGCACCGGCTCCCAGGGTGAGCCGATGGCCGCGCTCTCGCGGATGGCCAACCGCGACCACCAGATCCGGATCGTCCAGGGCGACACGGTGATTCTGGCGTCGTCGCTGATCCCGGGCAACGAGAACGCGGTGTACCGCGTGATCAACGGCCTGACCAGGTGGGGCGCGAACGTCATCCACAAGGGCAACGCCAAGGTCCATGTCTCGGGCCACGCCTCGGCCGGCGAGCTGCTGTACTTCTACAACATCTGCAAGCCGAAGAACCTGATGCCCGTGCACGGGGAATGGCGCCATCTGCGCGCCAACGCCGAACTGGGCGCGCTGACAGGTGTTCCGAAGGACCACATCGTCATCGCCGAGGACGGCGTGGTCGTCGACCTGGTCGACGGCAAGGCGAGAATCGTGGGCAAGGTCCAGGCGGGTTACGTGTACGTCGACGGCCTCTCGGTCGGCGATGTCACGGAGACCCACCTCAAGGACCGCCGCATCCTCGGCGACGAGGGGATCATCTCGGTCTTCGTGGTCGTCGACTCCACGACGGGCAAGGTCGTGGGCGGCCCGCACTTCCAGGCGCGTGGCTCCGGCATCGACGACGCGGCCTTCGCCGCCGTCCTGCCGAAGGTGGACGAGGCCATCGCCAGATCGGCTTCGGACGGCGTCGCGGAACCGCACCAGCTCCAGCAGCTCGTGCGCCGTGTCGTGGGCAAGTGGGTCTCCGACACCTACCGTCGGCGCCCGATGATCCTTCCGGTCGTCGTCGAGGTCTGAGAGATCTGACGCCGGCTCAGGAGCGGGGTGCCTCGATTTGCATCGGGGCACCCCGCTCCAGTACGTTTACGGCTCCACCTCGACGGGAAGCCCGGGAACTCATGTGACTGGGACCGCCCCCAAGGGGTGGGGAATCCGACTCGGATAACTCTGATAAAGTCGGAACTGCAAGAAAGCAAAAGGCCACTCCGAAGGCCATCAGATTTCGCAAGGCAAACAAAGCCAAAACGAATATGATAGAGTC
>NZ_JTHL01000001.1:7180557-7199605 GCF_000818195.1 Streptomyces sp. 150FB
CGACCCGTTTCGCCGGCTCTTCGCCGGCTGGGTCCAGTGAAGAACCACCGCGACGAGGTTCTGAACCGAGTGGACTTTCGGGTATGCTTTCTCTCGTTGCTGCGCCCCAATAGCTCAGTCGGTAGAGCGTCTCCATGGTAAGGAGAAGGTCTACGGTTCGATTCCGTATTGGGGCTCCGGTACACGAAAGGCCCCCGCCGATTGGCGGGGGCCTTTCGCATGTCCGGGGCCGTCGCCCTACTCCGGCTCGGGGATCCGCATCGCCAGGATGGCCATGTCGTCCGACGCGGGCTCCGCGGCGAAGCGCTCCACGGCGCGCAGCACACGCGTGGCGACCGCGCCCGCGGTGAGACCCGTACAGGTCGTCAGGACGTCCGCGAGACCGTCGTCGCCCAGCATGCGCGTTCCCTCCCGGCGCTCCGTCACGCCGTCGGTGACGCACAGGAGTACGTCTCCCGGATCGAGGGTGATGACCTGTTCGTACAGCTCCAGGTCCTCCATGACACCGAGCAGCGGCTGCGGGTCGGCGGCCGACTCGACCGAACCGTCCTGGCGCAGCCGGAGCGGGAGCGGGTGCCCCGCGCAGACCACCTTCAGGACCGCGCTGCCGTCCTCCTGCGGCCACAACTCGCCGTACAGCAGGGTGAGGAAGCGGCTGCGGGTTCCCTCGTCCAGGATCGCCGCGTTGAGCCGCTCCAGCACCGCGGGGCCTGTGAAGCCCTCGCGGGCCAGCAGCCGCAGCGCGTGCCGGGCCAGGCCCGTGACGGCCGCGGCCTCCGGGCCCGTACCGCAGACGTCGCCGATGGCGAAGCCGTAGGCGCCGTCCTTGATGGGGAACAGGTCGTAGAAGTCGCCGCCGACCTCGTTGCCCTCGCCGGCCGCGCGGTAGATGACCTCCACCTCGACGCCCGGGATCTGGGGCAGGCCCGGCGGCAGCAGGCTGCGCTGGAGGGCCTGGCTGATCGCTGTGCGTTCCGAGTACAGGCGCGCGTTGTCGAGGGCCAGTGCGGCCCTCCTGGAGAGGTCCTCGGCGAGTTCCAGGATCTCCTGGCGGAAGTGGTCGTCGGAGGGCTTGCCGAGGGTCAGCATGCCGATGACGCGGTTCCTGGCGACCAGCGGCAGCACCACGGTCTCCCCGCCGACCGCCGCCGCTGTCGCCAGGGTGGTGCCGATGCCCGAAGTGGTGGACGCCGAGCCGTTGCCCAACTCCCGCATGGAGGTACGCAGCGCCGACTGGTGGGCGGCCTCCGCCGGCGCAGTCCAGATCCGGGCGCCCGGTGTGGGCACCGGATCCGGCGGGCTGATCCTGGAGAGCAGCGCCTTGAGGCCGTCGATGCGCTCCTCGTCCTCGTGCAGGACGAAGGAGAGATACGGGTCCGACGACTGGTCGGCGATCGTGTAGACGGCACACCAGGTGGCCAGCGTCGGGATCGTCATCTGGGCCATCAGCGCCAGGGTCTGGTCCCGGTCCAGCGTGCCGGCGAGCAGGTCCGACGCTTCGACGAGGAAGGACAGCGACCCCCGGCGGAGGCGTTCGAGCTCACCGAGACGGGCGGACTCCACGGCCAGCGCGATCCGGTCGGCCGCGAACTGAAGGCGCAGCGCCTCCTCGTTGGAGAAGCGGCCCGCCGTCTCGGAGGCGACACCCAGGGAACCCGTGAGGCGCCCCTCGACCTTGAGCGGGACGGTGACCACGGAGCGCATCCCGGTCCCGCCCAGCAGCGGGACGGCCCCGGGAGAGGCCGTGAGGTCGTCGTGGACGGCCGGCATCCGCGCGGAGCCGTAACGTCCCGTGCTCGCCTCCACGGGGACGCGAGCGAAGCGCTGACGGGCCGAGGGGAGGCCCGTGGTGGCGCGTACCTCCAGCTCCGTCTCGTCGTCCGTGGCGAGCAGGAGGAAACCCGAGTCGGCGTCGAGCATGTCGCGTGCGCGCTCCACCGTGCGCTGGAGGAGCCCGTCGAGGTCGTCGGGGGCCGGGGAGCCGATGAAGATCTCGAAGGGGTCGGCGGCGCGGTTCTCGGCGCTCTCGCCGGCCGGGGCGCGCAGCGGCGTCTGGATGACGGCACGCTCGTAGTCCCGGACGAGCAGGCAGACCGTCGACGGCTCGCCGCGCGTGTCACGCACCCGCAGGTGCGAGGCGTACACCGGGATGACCCGGCCGTCCGCGCCGCGCATCCCGTAACTGCCCTCCCAGCGGGACAGCAGCAGCGCCTCGGCGATGCCCGTGCCGATGCCGGGGGTGTGCGGCCAGGCGGCGAGGTCGCCCAGCGGCCTCCCGACGACCTTCTCCGCGACATAACCGAAAATCTGTTCGGCATCTTCGTTCCAGCTCACGAGGATGCCGGCCGTGTCGACCTGGATGACGGCGACCCGTACCCGCTCGTCGGCCACCGGAAGCAGGTCCGTCGGCAGGACGGGGCCCGCGGAGCGGGTGCCGACCGCGCGGTCGGGCAGATCGAGCTGGAACCAGACTTTTTTGTACGTCGGGCTGTACTCGACGCCCCAGCGGGAGGCGAGGGCCGCGCAGAGCAGCAGACCTCGGCCATTTTCCCGGTCGGGGCTGCCGAGCGACTGTCCGGTGCCCTGCATGGGCACCTCGCGTTCGGGGTAGCGGTCGGCCACCTCGACGCGGACGCCGTCCTCCGTACGGAGACAGAGGACGTCGGCGGAGGTGCCCGCGTGGATCACCGCATTGGTGACGAGTTCGCTGGTGAGGACGACAGCGTCGTCGACGATGTCGGAATAACCCCATCCCTGCAGCGTGTCGCGGACAAAGGCACGAGCGGTCGCTACGGACCGCCCTACCGGTTCGAAGGTGGCAGCCGCCCGCGCGGTGATCACAGAACTCCTCATACGCGTTTCGACGCCCGGCTCCGCCATGATCGGCCCCGCCCCTTCAGGTGCCCGGTGGTAGTACCTTCGCCACACCGCCCCCGCCGGGCAGACCGGGGCGGTTGGACAGCCGCATGCCAGGTTACTTACCTTCGCGGACATGGCGGATGCCAGTCACCACTGTTTCCGCCCTCCGGGGGCGGGGACGCTATGCGAAGCTGCCGATCTGTTATCGCCTGGTTCCACCATGGTGAAACACTGGGCAGGCTTCCGGTGACAGCCCGGACAGTACGGTCAACCCCTGCGGGAGGGACACGGTGGAGTCTGGCGTAGCGGCGCGTGGCACCAGCACGCGCACCAAAGGCGGACGGTCCCGGAGCAACGGGACAACCGAGGTGGACTCGGCGGAGCTGAACAGACTGCTGACGGCCCTCGTGTCGATGCGGGACGGAAATTTCCGTAAACGGCTGACCGTGTCGGGCGACGACGTGATGGCGGAGATCGCCGCGCTCTACAACGAGGTCGCGGACCGCAATCTCCATCTCACGGGTGAGCTGGCCCGCGTACGGCGCATGGTCGGCCGCGAGGGAAAGCTGACCGAGCGGCTGGAGACCGGCGCCTGTGAGGGCTCCTGGGCCGCCGCGATCGACGCCTCCAACGCGCTGGTCGACGACCTCGCACGGCCCGTCTCCGAGGTCGGGCGGGTGCTCTCGGCGGTCGCCGAGGGCGACCTGGAGCAGCGCATGGAGCTGCGCTCGGAGTCCTCCGACGGGGCCGAGCGCCCGCTGCGCGGCGAGTTCCTGAAGGTCGCCCGCACCGTCAACAACCTGGTCGACCAGCTCTCCGCCTTCACCGACGAGGTGACGCGGGTCGCGCTGGAGGTCGGTACGGAGGGCAAGCTCGGCGGCCAGGCCAAGGTGCGCGGTATGTCGGGTTCGTGGAAGGACCTCACGGATTCCGTCAACACCATGGCGTACCGGCTGACCGCTCAGGTGCGTGACATTGCTCTCGTCACGACGGCGGTCGCCAAGGGTGATCTGTCACGCAAGGTCACCGTGCATGTGGCCGGCGAGATGCTCCAACTGAAGAACACCGTCAACACGATGGTGGACCAGTTGTCGTCGTTCTCCTCCGAGGTCACGCGAGTGGCGCGGGAGGTCGGCACCGAGGGCGAGCTGGGCGGTCAGGCGACCGTGCCCGGTGTGGCCGGGGTGTGGAAGGACCTCACCGATTCGGTGAACACGATGGCCGGCAACCTGACCAACCAGGTGCGCGGTATCGCCGAGGTCACCACGGCGGTCGCCAACGGTGACCTGTCCCAGAAGGTCACGGTGAGCGCGCGCGGCGAGGTGGCGCAGCTCGCCGAGACGATCAACCAGATGACCGAGACCCTCCGTACGTTCGCCGACGAGGTGACGCGGGTGGCGAGCGAGGTCGGCGCCAAGGGACTGCTCGGCGGTCAGGCGCAGGTGCCCGGCGCCGCCGGTACGTGGAAGGACCTGACGGACTCCGTCAACACGGCGTTCCGCAACCTCACCGGTCAGGTGAGGGACATCGCGCAGGTGACGACGGCGGTCGCGAGCGGCGATCTGTCGCAGAAGGTCACCGTCGATGTCGCCGGGGAGATGCTGGAGCTGAAGAACACCGTCAACACGATGGTGGACCAGCTCTCGGCCTTCGGTTCCGAGGTGACGCGGGTCGCGCGGGAGGTCGGCGTCGAGGGCCGCCTCGGCGGCCAGGCCGAGGTGCCGGGGGCCGCCGGTACGTGGAAGGACCTGACGGACTCCGTCAACACGGCGTTCCGCAACCTCACCGGTCAGGTGAGGGACATCGCCCAGGTGACGACGGCGGTCGCCAACGGCGATCTGTCGCAGAAGGTCACCGTCGATGTCGCCGGCGAGATGCTGGAGCTGAAGAACACCGTCAACACGATGGTGTCGCAGCTCTCGTCCTTCGCCGACCAGGTCACCCGCATGGCGCGCGACGTGGGTACGGAGGGCAGGCTCGGCGGCCAGGCGCGGGTGGACGGCGTCAGCGGTACGTGGAAGGAACTCACCGACTCCGTCAACTTCATGGCGGGGAACCTCACCTCACAGGTGAGGCAGATCGCGCAGGTGACCACGGCTGTGGCGCGCGGCGATCTGTCCCAGAAGATCGATGTGGACGCGCGCGGCGAGATCCTGGAGCTGAAGAACACCATCAACACGATGGTCGACCAGCTCTCGGCCTTCGCCGACCAGGTGACCAGGGTCGCGCGTGAGGTGGGCACCGACGGCCGGCTGGGAGGCCAGGCGCAGGTGCCCGGTGTCGCGGGTGTCTGGCGTGAGCTGACCGACTCCGTGAACGGCATGGCGGAGAACCTGACCGGGCAGGTCCGCAACATCGCACAGGTGGCCACCGCCGTGGCGCGCGGTGATCTGTCGCAGAAGATCGATGTGGACGCGCGCGGCGAGATCCTGGAGCTGAAGAACACCCTCAACACGATGGTGGACCAGCTCTCCAACTTCGCCGAGCAGGTGACCCGGGTGGCCCGCGAGGTGGGCACCGAAGGCATCCTGGGCGGTCAGGCCGAGGTGCAGGGTGTCTCCGGTACGTGGAAGGACCTCACCCAGTCCGTCAACTTCATGGCCAACAACCTGACCTCGCAGGTCCGCAACATCGCCGAGGTCACGACGGCGGTCGCGAGGGGCGACCTGTCGAAGAAGATCACTGTCGACGCCAAGGGCGAGATCCTCGACCTGGTCACCACCGTCAACACGATGGTCGACCAGCTCCTGAACTTCGCCGACGAGGTGACCAGGGTCGCCCGCGAGGTCGGTACGGAAGGCATCCTCGGCGGCCAGGCCAGGGTCCGGGGTGTCACCGGTATCTGGAAGGACCTCAGCGACAACGTCAACACCATGGCCAACAACCTGACCAGTCAGGTACGGAACATCTCCCGGGTCTCGTCGGCCGTCGCCAACGGGGACCTGACGAAGAAGGTCACGGTCGAGGCGCGCGGCGAGGTCGCCGAACTCGCCGACACCGTCAACACGATGGTGAAGACCCTGTCGTCGTTCGCCGACGAGGTGACCAGGGTCGCCCGTGAGGTGGGCACGGAGGGCGAGCTGGGCGGTCAGGCCAGGGTCCCCGGCGTCTCCGGTACGTGGAAGGACCTCACCGAGTCCGTGAACTCGATGGCGTCGAACCTGACGGGCCAGGTGCGCCAGATCGCCACCGTCACGACCGCCATCGCGAAGGGCGATCTCACCAAGAAGATCGACATCGACGCGCGCGGCGAGATCCTGAAGCTGAAGAACACGATCAACACGATGGTCGACCAGCTCTCCTCGTTCGCCGACCAGGTCACCCGGGTGGCCCGCGAGGTGGGCACGGACGGGCAGTTGGGCGGCCAGGCGCGCGTACGGGACGTCGACGGCACCTGGCGCGACCTCACCGAATCGGTGAACGAGATGGCGGGGAACCTGACGCGGCAGGTGCGGGCGATCGCGGCCGTCGCCACCGCGGTGACCCGGGGCGATCTCAATCTCAAGATCGATGTGGACGCGGCGGGCGAGATCCAGGTCCTCCAGGACAACATCAACACGATGATCGCCAATCTCCGCGACACCACCCTCGCCAACGAGGAGCAGGACTGGCTGAAGGGCAACCTCGCCCGTATCTCCGGTCTGATGCAGGGCCGCCGCGACCTCGACGACGTGGCCTCGCTGATCATGAGCGAGCTGACCCCGGTCGTCACGGCGCAGCACGGTGCCTTCTTCCTGGCGATGCAGACCGGCACGGCCCCCGAGCTGGGGGCGGAAGGCGACAGGAGCGCCTCGTACGAGCTGTGCATGCGCGGCAGTTACGGCTACTCCGCCGGTTCGATGCCGACGGCCTTCCGGCCGGGGGAGACGCTCATCGGGACGGCCGCCGAGGAGAAACGCACCATCCAGGTCAATGTGCCGCCGGGCTATTTGAAGATCTCGTCCGGCCTCGGGGAGGCGTCCCCGGCGCATGTGATCGTGCTGCCGGTGCTGTTCGAGGGGAAGGTCCTCGGCGTGATCGAGCTGGCGTCGTTCCAGCCGTTCACCCAGATCCAGCGCGACTTCCTCAACCAGATCGCCGAGATGATCGCGACGAGCGTCAACACGATCAGCGTCAACACCAAGACCGAGGTGCTGCTGAAGCAGTCGCAGGAGCTGACCGAGCAGTTGCGCGAGCGCTCCGCCGAGCTGGAGAACAGGCAGAAGGCGCTCCAGGAGTCCAACGCGGAGCTGGAGGAGAAGGCCGAGCTGCTGGCCCAGCAGAACCGCGACATCGAGGTCAAGAACACCGAGATCGAAGAGGCCAGGCAGGTGCTCGAGGAGCGGGCCGAACAGCTCGCCGTCTCGATGCGCTACAAGTCGGAGTTCCTGGCGAACATGTCGCACGAGCTGCGTACCCCGCTGAACTCGCTGCTCATCCTCGCCAAGCTGCTCGCCGACAACGCCGAGTCGAACCTGTCGCCGAAGCAGGTGGAGTTCGCCGAGACGATCCACGGGGCGGGTTCCGACCTGCTCCAGTTGATCAACGACATCCTCGACCTGTCGAAGGTCGAGGCGGGCAAGATGGACGTCAGCCCGACCCGTATCGCGCTGGTCCAGCTCGTCGACTACGTCGAGGCGACCTTCCGTCCGCTGACGGCGGAGAAGGGGCTCGACTTCTCCGTACGGGTCTCGCCGGAGCTGCCGGCGACGCTGCACACCGACGAGCAGCGGCTGTTGCAGGTCCTGCGCAACCTGCTCTCCAACGCGGTGAAGTTCACGGACTCCGGCGCGGTCGAGCTGGTGATCAGGCCGGCGGCCGCCGATGTGCCGAACGCGATCAGGGAGCAGTTGCTGGAAGCCGGATCGCTGCGGGAGGCCGACGGTGATCTGATCGCCTTCTCGGTCACCGACACCGGTATCGGGATCGCCGCGAGCAAGATGCGGGTGATCTTCGAGGCGTTCAAGCAGGCGGACGGGACGACGAGCCGCAAGTACGGCGGTACGGGCCTCGGCCTGTCGATCAGCCGTGAGATCGCGCGGCTGCTCGGCGGTGAGATCCACGCGGCGAGCGAGCCGGGCCGTGGCTCGACCTTCACGCTCTACCTGCCGCTGCACCCGAGCGAACTGCCCCCGCAGGGCTATCCGCAGCTCACCCCGGCCGGCATGGAGCCGCAGTCGCGTACGGCGCTGGGCAGCGGCCTCGCCGACCTCGCGCAGCCGGCGCGCCTGGAGGCGTCGTCGCCCGACGACGTACCTCCGGGTCCCGCGGCGCTGTTCCGGCGCCGGCGCAAGAGCATCGGGAGCGGCGAGCGGGCCGGGTCCGGCGGGCAGAGTGGTTCGGCGGCTCCGGGGACGTCCGGCGGCCGGGGGGCTTCCTCCGGCGGACAGGGCTCCTGGGGCGCCGGTGAGGCCGACACGGTGCCTCAGGAGGCACCGGAGGAGCGCCGTACCTTCTCGTTCCACGGTGAGAAGGTGCTGATCGTCGACGACGACATCCGTAACGTCTTCGCGCTCACCAGCGTGCTGGAGCAGCACGGACTCTCCGTGCTGTACGCGGAGAACGGCCGCGAGGGCGTTGAAGTCATGGAGCAGCACGACGATGTGACGGTCGTGCTGATGGACATCATGATGCCCGAGATGGACGGGTACGCGACGACGACGGCGATCCGCAGGATGCCGCAGTTCGCCGGGCTGCCGATCATCGCGCTCACGGCCAAGGCCATGAAGGGCGACCGGGAGAAGGCCCTGGAATCGGGCGCCTCCGACTATGTGACGAAGCCGGTCGACCCCGACCATCTGCTGTCGGTGATGGAGCAGTGGATGCAAGACAAATGATCAATGCGTGCGCGAATCGGCACGTCCTGCTGACTGACCGGGACCGGCCCGGTGTGAGCCGGTCGCATCCGGGGAACCTTCTGGTGCCGCACTACGTTTCTGCTTCGTGCACAGTGACATCGCGGTGACAGGGTGTGGCGACAAGCGGGGTGCGGCTACCATGACCGGCACAAGGACGGACGGCGTAAGGGAGCCGTCCCCTGGGGCGGCGCCCGGTGCTTCTCCGAGCGCTACGCGCAGGGGAGGCCCCATGCCGGGGCGAGGAGGGCGGGCGGCCATGGTGCAGAAGGCCAAGATCCTCCTGGTCGATGACCGGCCGGAGAATCTTCTGGCGCTGGAGGCCATTCTCTCCGCGCTCGATCAGACACTGGTGCGGGCATCGTCAGGGGAGGAAGCGCTGAAGGCGCTTCTGACGGACGACTTCGCGGTCATTCTGCTGGATGTCCAGATGCCGGGAATGGATGGCTTCGAGACCGCCGCGCACATCAAGCGGCGGGAGCGCACGCGCGACATCCCGATTATTTTTCTCACGGCCATCAACCACGGCCCGCACCACACCTTCCGGGGCTACGCGGCGGGCGCTGTGGACTACATCTCGAAGCCGTTCGACCCATGGGTGCTGCGCGCCAAGGTCTCGGTGTTCGTCGAGCTGTACATGAAGAACTGCATGCTGAAGGAGCAGGCCGAGCTGCTGCGTCTTCAGTTGGCGGGGGCCGGCGGAGCCAGGGAGCCCGCAGGGGTGCTGGCCGAACTGTCCGCGCGGCTCGCGGCAGTTGAGGAGCAGGCCGAGGCGCTCTCCAAACAGTTGGACGACGACTCGGCCGACGCTTCGGCGGTGGCGACCGCCGCGCATCTGGAGCGCAAACTCACCGGCTTGCGCCGGGCGCTCGACGCCCTGGAGCCGGGCGCCGGCGGTCCGCCGGGGGCGCACCCCTCGTAGCTGAGGGGGCGTCAGCCCGGCGCTGTGCACCGGCCGACACGAACGGGTGAAGCCGTAGGCACACGTGTCCACGGGCGTTCACACCGGTAACCTCACCACCATGGCCTCACGTACGTCCGGCAAGGGTTCGCAGGGCACGGCGGGCGCCGCGAAACCGCGCGCCGGCCGTACAACTGGCGCCGCGCAGAAGGCGGCGCCCGGGAAGAAGGCCGCCGCGAAGAAGCCTCCGCCCTCGAAGAAAGCCCCTGCCAAGAGGGCTCCGGCCAAGAAGGCGGCGCCCAAGCCGGCGCCGTCACCCACCGGGGGCGTGTTCCGGCTCGTACGCGCCACGTGGCTCGGCATGGCACACGGCGTCGGGGCGATGCTGCGGGGCATAGGGCGCGGGGCCAAGGGACTCGATCCCGCCCACCGCAAGGACGGCGTCGCGCTGCTGTTGCTGGGCCTCGCCCTCGTGGTCGCCGCAGGCACCTGGTCGGACCTCCAAGGCCCGGTGGGCGATCTGATCCAGATGCTCATCACCGGAGCCTTCGGCCGGCTCGACCTGCTGGTGCCGATACTGCTGGGCGCCGTCGCCGTGCGGCTGATCCTCTACCCGGAGAAGCCCGAGGCCAACGGCCGGATCGTCATCGGCCTCTCCGCCCTGGTCATCGGTGTGCTCGGGCTGGTCCACATCGCCTGCG
Organism: Streptomyces sp. 150FB; assembly: GCF_000818195.1. Classification (GTDB taxonomy): domain Bacteria; phylum Actinomycetota; class Actinomycetes; order Streptomycetales; family Streptomycetaceae; genus Streptomyces. Next base: position 7,190,853 of record NZ_JTHL01000001.1, read on the forward strand.
GCGCGCCGGGCCGGAACGCGGGCACCGAGGCGATGCAGGACGCGGGCGGCCTCATCGGCTGGGCCGCCTCCAAGCCGCTGATCTTCGCCATGGGCGAGGTCCTCGCCGTACCGCTGCTTCTGCTGCTCACCATCTTCGGCCTGCTGGTCGTCACGGCCACCCCGGTCAACGCCATCCCGCGGCGGCTGCGGCTGCTGGGCTCCAAGCTCGGGATCGTCGACCCCGTCGAGGATCCGGATCGGTACCGGGAGTACGCCGACGACCGCGACACCGACGACGAGCGGTACGACGACCAGTGGCGCGAGGCGCTGCCCGGCCGTGGCCGGCGGCCCGCCGGAAGCAGAGGCGGACCCGGGGGCGGCTCCGACCCGCACCAGGCCGAGGTCGAGGCCATCGCCAACCGCCGCGGCCGGCCGCGCAGGTCCTCCGTACAGCCGGCGCTGGGCCGGACCATGGACGCCGTGGATGTCGCGGCGGCGGCCGCCGCCGCGCTGGACGGCGCCGTGCTCAACGGGATGCCGCCGTCCTCGCTCGTCGCCGACCTGACCCAGGGCGTCGACCGGATGCGCAAGCAGCCGGAGCCCGAAGAGCCCTCCGTCGAACAGCAGGATGGGCCCGCCGACGAGGCCGTGGCGGAGTCGCCGCAGGAGCGTCCGGCGCCCGTACCGACGGCGCGTGCGGGCGAGAAGCGCCGGGCGCCCGCCGGAGCGGTGGCGGATCTGACCAAGCCGGCACCCGCCGAGGACCGGCCGCTGCCGCCGCGCGCCGAGCAGCTCCAGCTCTCCGGGGACATCACGTACTCGCTGCCGTCGCTCGACCTGCTGGAGCGCGGTGGCCCCGGGAAGACCCGAAGCGCGGCCAACGACGTGGTCGTCGACTCGCTCACCAATGTCTTCATGGAGTTCAAGGTCGACGCGAGGGTGACCGGCTTCACCAGGGGACCGACGGTCACGCGGTACGAGGTGCAGCTCGGCCCGGCCGTCAAGGTCGAGCGGATCACCGCGCTCACCAAGAACATCGCGTACGCGGTGGCCAGCCCCGACGTCCGGATCATCTCCCCGATCCCCGGCAAGTCCGCCGTCGGCATCGAGATCCCCAACTCCGACCGGGAGATGGTCAACCTCGGGGACGTCCTGCGCCTCGCCGACGCGGCCGAGGACGACCACCCGATGCTGGTGGCGCTCGGCAAGAACGTCGAGGGCGGCTACGAGATGGCCAACCTCGCGAAGATGCCGCATGTGCTCGTGGCGGGAGCGACCGGCTCCGGCAAGTCCTCCTGCATCAACTGTCTGATCACCTCGGTGATGGTCAGGGCCACCCCGGAGGACGTCCGGATGGTGCTCGTCGACCCCAAACGTGTCGAGCTGACCGCGTACGAGGGAATCCCGCACCTGATCACGCCGATCATCACCAACCCCAAGCGGGCCGCCGAGGCGCTCCAGTGGGTCGTCCGCGAGATGGATCTGCGCTACGACGACCTCGCCGCGTACGGCTACCGGCACATCGACGACTTCAACCACGCGGTACGCACCGGCAAGGCCACGTCGCCCGAGGGCAGCGAGCGGGAGCTGACGCCGTACCCGTACCTGCTGGTGATCGTCGACGAGCTGGCGGACCTGATGATGGTCGCGCCGCGTGACGTCGAGGACTCGATCGTCCGTATCACCCAACTGGCCCGCGCCGCCGGCATCCACCTCGTACTCGCGACGCAGCGGCCCTCCGTCGACGTGGTGACCGGTCTGATCAAGGCGAATGTGCCCTCGCGGCTGGCGTTCGCGACCTCCTCGCTGGCCGACAGCCGGGTCATCCTGGACCAGCCGGGCGCGGAGAAACTGATCGGCAAGGGCGACGGTCTGTTCCTTCCCATGGGCGCCAACAAACCGACCCGTATGCAGGGCGCCTTCGTGACGGAGGCTGAGGTCGCGGCCATCGTCCAGCACTGCAAGGATCAGATGGCACCCGTCTTCCGCGAGGACGTCGTGGTCGGCACGGCGAAGAAGAAAGAGATCGACGAGGACATCGGCGACGACCTCGATCTGCTGTGTCAGGCCGTCGAGCTCGTGGTGTCCACCCAGTTCGGCTCGACCTCGATGCTCCAGCGGAAGCTGCGTGTCGGCTTCGCCAAGGCGGGCCGGCTGATGGACCTGATGGAGTCCAGGAACATCGTCGGACCGAGCGAAGGCTCCAAGGCCCGCGACGTGCTGGTGAAGGCGGACGAACTGGACGGTGTGTTGGCAGTGATCCGGGGGGCATCAGACTCGTAGGGAGACGGAACGCAACCGTTTCCCTCGGTCACGCGTCAAGTTGGAGATGAGGGAGTGCACGTTGACACTCCATCCGCCACGCCGTCCGGCCATTCAGATGGCGTACAAAGAGCACCCGCCCGGTTGCCCCACCCTTTCGTACCACCCATAGACTGAACCTTCAGCAGGTGGCTACACGCTCGAAAGGCGCCCCCGTGTCCATCGGCAATCCCCCCGACGGAAATTCCTCCGAAGAAGCCCTCCCTGAAGACAACCGGACCTCCCCCGAGGACGCCCGGCCTTCGATCGGCCGCGTCCTTCAGCAAGCCCGTATCGGTGCGGATCTGACGGTCGACGAGGTCAGTGCGGCCACCCGGGTGCGTATCCCCATCGTGCACGCGATGGAGGAGGACGATTTCTCGCGCTGCGGCGGCGACGTCTACGCCCGCGGCCACATCCGCATGATCGCCCGCAAGGTCGGGATCGACCCCGAGCCGCTGATCGAGCAGTTCGACGCCGAGCACGGCGGGCGGCCCGAACCCACCCCGGCGGCGCCGCTGTTCGAGGCGGAACGCATCCGGCCCGAGCGGCGCAGGCCCAACTGGACGGCGGCCATGGTCGCCGCGATCGTCGCCGTGGTCGGCTTCGCCGGTTTCACCATGTTCAACGGCAGTGGCGACGCGGGAAAGTCCAAGCCCGTCGCCGAGGGTCCGAAGCCCACGCAGACCAACAAGGTCACGCCCACACCCACCAAGACCGTTGTCACGCCCGACCCGTCGGAAAGCGCCATCGCCGCGGCCCCGCGCGACAAGGTCACGGTGAAACTCTCCGCCACGGACGACAAGAGCTGGATCTCGGCCAAGGCCCACAACGGCAAGCTGCTGTTCGACGGTCTGCTGGAGAAAGGCGCGTCCAAAACCTTCCAGGACGACGAGCAGATCGACCTGATTCTCGGCAACGCCGGCGCGATCGACCTCTTCGTCAACGGCAAGAAGGTCCAGGACGAGTTCGAATCGGGCCAGGTCGAGCGGCTCTCGTACACGCAGGGTGATCCCGAGGCCGGCTGAGCAGGCGGTCGGGAGTCCGCCCAAAGGCCATGGAAAGGGCCTTCGGGCAGCCCTGCACGGCAAGGGCAGGGCCAGGACAAAGTAGTCTTGAGCCCATGCCCGAACGCCGTACCGTCGCACTGGTCACTCTTGGCTGCGCCCGTAACGAGGTGGACTCGGAGGAGCTTGCAGGCCGCTTGGCAGCAGACGGCTGGCAGCTCGTCCAGGACGCCTCGGACGCGGACGTCGCCGTCGTCAACACCTGCGGATTCGTCGAAGCCGCCAAGAAGGACTCCGTAGACGCCCTGCTCGAAGCCAACAGCCTCAAGGATCACGGCAGGACCCAGGCCGTCGTCGCTGTCGGCTGCATGGCCGAGAGGTACGGCAAGGAGCTGGCGGAAGCCCTCCCCGAAGCGGACGGTGTGCTCGGTTTCGACGACTACGCCGACATCTCCGACCGCCTCCAGACCATCCTGAACGGCGGCATCCACGCCTCGCACACCCCCAGGGACCGGCGCAAGCTGCTGCCGCTCAGCCCCGCCGAGCGCCAGGACACCGGCGGGGTGGCCCTGCCCGGGCACGGCGACATCGCCCCGGCCCCGGCGGACCTGCCGGAGGGTGTGGCCCCGGCCTCCGGGCCGCGCGCGCCGCTGCGCAGGCGCCTCGACAGCAGCCCCGTCGCCTCCGTGAAGCTCGCGTCCGGCTGCGACAGACGCTGCTCCTTCTGCGCCATTCCGTCGTTCCGCGGCTCGTTCATCTCACGGCGGCCCAGCGATGTGCTCGGCGAGACCCGCTGGCTCGCCGGACAGGGCGTCAAGGAGGTCATGCTCGTCTCCGAGAACAACACCTCGTACGGCAAGGACCTCGGCGACATCCGGCTGCTGGAGACGCTGCTGCCCGAACTCGCCGATGTCGACGGGATCGAGCGGGTGCGCGTCAGCTACCTCCAGCCCGCCGAGATGCGTCCGGGACTGATCGAGGTCCTGACCTCCACCCCCAAGGTCGCGCCGTACTTCGACCTCTCCTTCCAGCACTCGGCGCCCGGGGTGCTGCGTTCGATGCGGCGCTTCGGGGACACCGACCGCTTCCTGGAGCTGCTGGAGACCATCAGGAACAAGGCGCCCCAGGCAGGTGTCCGCTCGAACTTCATCGTCGGCTTCCCCGGCGAGAGCGAGGCCGACTTCGCGGAGCTGGAACGCTTCCTCAACAGCGCGCGGCTCGACGCCATCGGCATCTTCGGGTATTCGGACGAGGACGGCACCGAGGCGGCGACGTACGACAACAAGCTCGACGAGGACGTCGTCGCCGAACGGCTGGCGCACCTCTCGCGCCTCGCCGAGGAGCTGACGGCGCAGCGGGCCGAGGAGCGTCTCGGCGAGAGTCTTGAGGTGCTCGTCGAGACAGTGGATCCTGAAGGGGACAGCGGCGAGGCCGCGACCGGCCGGGCTGCGCACCAGGCGCCGGAGACCGACGGCCAGGTGATCTTCACTTCGTCCGAGGGGCTGCGTCCCGGCCTCATGGTCACCGCGAAGGTCGTCGGCACCGAAGGCGTCGACCTCGTGGCGGAGGCGTACGACCTTCCGGGGGACGACGAACCCGGGACACCGGGTGAGGAGGCGGCCAGATGACGGGAGTGCCGGCGTCCGCGACGGGCGGTACCGGCGCGACGTCGAAGCCGGGCGCCAAGCTGGCGGCCGTGGCTGTCGACCAGGCGGGCGTGTGGAACATCGCCAACATCCTCACGATGGTGCGCCTGGTGCTCGTGCCGGCCTTCATCGCGCTGATGCTGGAGGACGGCGGGTACGACCCGATCTGGCGGGCCTGGGCGTGGGCGGCCTTCGCCGTCGCCATGATCACCGACATCTTCGACGGCCATCTGGCCCGTACGTACAACCTCGTCACCGACTTCGGCAAGATCGCGGACCCGATAGCCGACAAGGCGATCATGGCCGCCGGGCTCGCCTGCCTCTCGGCGCTCGGTGACCTGTCGTGGTGGGTCACCGGTGTCATCCTCTTCCGCGAACTGGGGATCACCCTGATGCGGTTCTGGGTGATCAGGCACGCCGTCATCCCGGCCAGCCGCGGCGGCAAGATGAAGACGCTGGCGCAGGGCACGGCGGTCGGTATGTACGTCCTGGCGCTGACCGGGCCGCTGGCCACGCTGCGGTTCTGGGTGATGGCCGTCGCCGTGGTCCTGACGGTGGTGACGGGGCTCGACTACGTACGGCAGGCGATCACCCTGCGCCGTCTGGGCATGGCGGCGGAGCGCGAGGCTGCCGTGGCGTCTGAGGCCGCCGAGGCCGCCGGGGCACCGGGAGCCTCCTCGGCCTCCGAGGCATCGAAAGCACCGAAGGCACCGAAAGCACCGAAGGCATCGAAGGCGGAGTCCACGCGGTGAGCGGGGAAGCGGAGCAGGTGCTCGCGCTGCTCGCCGGGCGGTCGCTGACGCTGGCGGTCGCCGAGTCCCTCACGGGCGGCCTCGTGGCCGCCGAGCTGACATCCGTGGCCGGTGCCTCCCGGTCCTTCCGCGGGTCCGTGACGGCCTATGCGACGGATCTGAAGCGTGATGTGCTGGGCGTCGACGGGGCTCTCCTGGAGGAGCGCGGCGCCGTGGACGGCGATGTGGCGCTCCAGATGGCGGCCGGGGCACGTCAGGTGCTCGGAGCGGACTGGGGTGCCGCGACCACCGGGGTCGCCGGGCCGGAACCGCAGGGCGGGCGCCCTGTCGGGACGGTGTACGTGGCCGTGGCAGGGCCGGAAAGTGGGGGGAAGGTGACCGCTCTGAGGTTGAACGGTAGCCGTGCGGATATCCGTAAAGAGAGTGTGCGGAGCGTGCTCGAACTGCTCCTGAGCGAACTTTCCGGTAACGGGCGCGCACAGGATACGGAACAGAACGGGGAGATTTGATGTTTGCAGCCCTGAGTGAACACGACATCGCTCCCCGCACGGCCGCGGCGCGAGGCGGTACGGTGGGGCGTGAAGGATGCGGCTACGCGGACCGAGGAGGGAGCCACCGATGATTTTGCTCCGTCGCCTGCTTGGTGACGTGCTGCGTCGGCAGCGCCAGCGCCAGGGCCGTACTCTGCGCGAAGTCTCCTCGTCCGCCCGGGTCTCTCTCGGTTATCTCTCCGAGGTGGAACGGGGGCAGAAGGAGGCATCCTCCGAACTGCTCTCGGCGATCTGCGACGCGCTTGACGTACGGATGTCCGAGCTCATGCGAGAGGTGAGCGACGAGCTGTCGCTCGCTGAGCTGGCAAGGTCGGCTGCGGCCAACGAACCGGTGCCTGTGCCAGTACGTCCCATGCTCAATTCCGTCTCCGTGACGTCGGTGGCCAAGGTGCCGACGGAACGCGTGACAATCAAGGCGCCGGCGGACGTCGTCGCCGCTTGACAGCGCCCGCCTTGCGCGTGTGAACGACTGAACGGAGCCCCGGCAGGTACGCGAGTACCTGCCGGGGCTTTTGTTTTCCCCGGACGACCGGTTTGACCCATTTGTGCCATGGTGGAAAGTGCGTACGCACACGGCTGCGCACGGAGAACGAAGAGCACATGGTGACGGAACTGGAGGACGTGCATGTCTGTGGTGAAGAGTTCCCTGTCCGAGGAGAACCTGAAGCTGGTCGGTGAGGCGCTCCAAGGCGCGCTCGTGGATCTGGTGGATCTCGCGCTGGTGGCCAAGCAGGTTCACTGGAACATCGTCGGACCCCGGTTCCGCTCCGTACACCTCCAGCTCGACGAGGTTGTCTCGACGGCCCGTAAGCACTCGGACACGGTGGCGGAGCGCGCCTCGGCGGTCGGGGTGACGCCCGACGGACGAGCCGGGACCGTGGCGGCCCAGAGCGCGATCGACACGGTGCCCAACGGCTGGATCAAGGACGCGGACGCGGTACGGATCCTGGTGGACGCGCTCGGCGCTGTGATCACCCGGATGCGTGAGCGTGTCGAGTCGACGGACGCGCCGGATCCGGTGACCCAGGACGTACTGATCCAGGTGACGGCGGACCTGGAGAAGCACGCCTGGATGTTCCAGGCCGAGAGCACCTGAGCGGCTGAGCCGGAGCCCCGACCGGCGCCACGGGGGAAGGCGACCGGCCGGCCCGGCAGGGCTGAGGGTGCTGATCACCCCGGCGACAGTGGCAGACGTGGACGTGATCTCCACGATCCTCGGCGAGATCGAGGAGTACTACGGCGGGCAGAACACCCCCGGGGACCACGGCCGGATCCGGGCGGCGCTGTTCGGTGACCGGCCCGCCGCGACGGTGCTTCTCGCCCGCGACGGTGACGACGCGCTCGGCTTCGCGTCGTACACCTACCTGTGGCCGGCCGCCGGAGCTGACAGCAGCCTCTACCTGAAGGAACTGTTCGTGCGGGGGACTGCCCGTCGTCGGGGTGTGGCGCGGGTTCTGATGGCTGAGCTGGAGAGCATCGCCGTGGCGGCCGGGTGCTCCCGCGTCGAGTGGACCGCCGATGCAGACAATCCGCCGGCGCTAGCGTTCTACGAGGCCCTCGGCGCCGAGCGGCGCGACGGGAAGGTCTTCTACCGACTTGGGGTGTGACGACAGCAGTCCGGGCCATGCGGGGACGGTTACGGCATGACGAAGCGCTGCCTTATCCGGATCCGGAGGGGGCGCGGCGTCGGTCGGCCGCGCGCCGGGCTGTGGCGTCTTGTACGCGGCGCTCGCTTCCCGGGGTGGGGGCCGGGCGCTCGGGGGGTGGGTGACTGCTTTTTCGCGGCTGCTGTCGCCGTGGTGGGGGTACCTCGTGCGGGTTCTGTCGTCCGCCTTCTGGATGCGGGGCGGGTCGCGCCGGGGCAGACTGCGGGGATGTTGTCGGCGGCTGAGGAGGACCGGCATGGTGCGGCGAATACTCGTGGTGCCGGCGCTCGCTCTGGGAGGGGTGTGGTGGTGGGCCGTGCTCCGGCTGGCGCTGGAGCCCGAGCAGAGCGGGGTTGTCGAGGGCGCGGTGGCCGCAGGCGGGTGGGGGTTGAGCCTGCTGCCGGTGCACGCCGTGTCGCAGGCCGCCGCCCGGGCGTCACGGCGGCGCCCTGAGGGGGAGAGCCGCAGGGACGTCCCCGGATGAGGTGCGGGACCGTAGGTGTCAGGCCCGCAGTCGCAGGCCCCGCGGGGTGGCGTTGAAGCCGGCCGATTCCAGAGCCCGGCCCAGGGGTGATGTCAGGGCCGATACACCGTTCGTCCGCTCCACCGTGACTGTGCCGAGCGCCCCCGCGCGTGCCGCGTTCGCCAGGGCCTCCGCCGCCGCCCGGAGTGAAGGGTCCTCCGGGTCCGTAGGCCAGGCGAGCAGCGTCTTGCCGCCGCGCTCCATGTAGAGCGTCAAGTCACCGTCGACCAGGACGACCAGCGATCCCGCCTTGCGGCCCGGCTTGTGACCGGCCCCTTCCGGGGGCTCGGGCCAGGGGAGCGCGGCCCCGTACGCGTTCGCGGGGTCGGCCGCCGCCAGGACCACC
>NZ_JTHL01000001.1:7200212-7214141 GCF_000818195.1 Streptomyces sp. 150FB
CGCGGGCCGTCGCCGCCGCCCGCAGCCGGTCGACGGCGCCGTCCACGGCGAACTGCGCCGCGCCGAGCCCCTCCACCACATAGCCCCGGCGGGCCTGCCCGCTGTCCTCGAAGGCGGACAGCACGCGGTACGTGGCGGAGAAGCCGCCCTCGACGCCCTCCGCAGCCACCGCGCCCCTGGTCACCACGCCGTGGCGGTCCAGGAGAGTACGCGCCAGCGCGTGGGCACGATGGGTACGGTCCCCCTCGTGAGCGGGGAGCAGCGACCACCGCCCGCTGACCGTCGGCGGTCCCGTACGGGACGCGGGCCTGGCGGCCGCGGTGAGCGTGCCGTACCTCCCGCGCGGGACCGGGCGCCGCGCGCGGTGGGCCGTGGAGCCCGCCGTACGGCCGGAGCCGAGCAGCGAGCGCAGCGGCGCCAGGGTGTCGTTGGTCAGCCGGCCGGACCAGGCCAGATCCCAGAGGGCGTCCGCCAGTTGGGGATCGGTCGCCTCGGGGTGGGTGGTGGCCCGTACCAGGTCGGCGATCTGACGGAAGAACAGCCCGTAGCCGCCGGAGAGCGTGGTGAGGATGGACTCGTGGACGGCGGTCAGCTCCAGCGGACGCGGCGGCGCCAGCAACAGCGGCGCGGAGTCGGCCGGATGGAGCGAAACCCAGCCGTCCTTGCCCGGCAGGGCGCCGGCGCCGGCCCACAGGACCTCGCCGGTGGTGGTCAGTTCGTCCAGGAGAGCCGGTGTGTAGCCGGAGACCCGGGACGGCAGGATCAGCTTCTCCAGCGCCGAAGCCGGGACGGGCGCGCCCTGCAACTGCTCGACCGCACGGGCCAGTCCGTCGATTCCGCGCAGCCTGTTGCTGCCGAAGTGCTGCCACTGCGGCAGGAACGTCGCGAGCGCCGCGGGAGCCACCGGCTCCAGCTCCTCGCGCAGCGCGGCCAGCGAACGGCGCCGCAGCCGGCGCAGCACCGTCGCGTCGCACCACTCCTGGCCGATGCCCGAGGGGTGGAACTCGCCCTGGACGACCCGGCCGCTCGCCGCCAGGCGCTGGAGAGCGCCGTCCGTGACGGCGGAGCCGAGGCCGAAGCGCGCGGCGGCCGAGGACGAGGTGAACGGGCCGTGCGTACGGGCGTAGCGGCTCAGCAGATCACCGAGCGGGTCCTTGACCGGCTCCATGAAGGCCTCGGGGACACCGACCGGCAGCGCGGTCCCCAGCGCGTCCCGCAGGCGTCCAGCGTCCTCGATGGCCGCCCAGTGATCGGCTCCGCCGATCCGGACCCGGATGGCGCGCCGGGCAGCGGAGAGATCCCCGGCCCAGGCGGACTCGGCGCCGCGCTCGGCCAACTCGGCGTCGGTGAGCGGCCCGAGCACCCGGAGCAGGTCGGCCACGCCCTCGACATCCTTGACGCGCCGGTCGTCGGTGAGCCACTGGAGCTCCCGCTCCAGCTCTGTGAGGACCTCGGGGTCGAGCAGTTCGCGCAGCTCCGCCTGGCCGAGCAGTTCGGCGAGCAGCCGGGAGTCCAGAGAGAGCGCGGCGGCCCGCCGTTCGGCGAGCGGCGAGTCACCCTCGTACAGGAACTGCGCCACATAGCCGAAGAGCAGGGAGCGCGCGAAGGGGGACGGCTCGGCGGTCGTGACCTCGACCAGGCGCACACTGCGGGACTCGATGTCGCCCATCAGCTCGGTGAGACCGGGGACGTCGAACACGTCCTGGAGACACTCCCTGACCGCCTCCAGGACGATCGGGAACGACCCGAACTCGCTGGCCACCTGGAGCAGTTGAGAGGCGCGCTGGCGCTGCTGCCACAGCGGGGTGCGCTTGCCGGGGCTGCGGCGCGGCAGCAGCAGCGCCCGTGCCGCGCACTCCCTGAACCGGGAGGCGAACAGCGCCGAGCCGCCCACCTGGTCGGTGACGATCTCCCTGATCTCGCCCTTGTCGAAGGCCACATCGCCGGCTCCGACCGGCGGCTGCTCGCTGTCGAAGCCGGGCGCGGGGCGCGCGGGCCGGTCCGCGTCATCGCCGAGGTCGTCGTCGAGGAGGTCGAAGCCCATCAGGTCGGCATCGGGCAGCCGCAGCACGATTCCGTCGTCGGCGTGCATGACCTGGGCGTCCAGGCCGTAACGCTCGGCGAGACGGGCGCCGAGGGCCAGCGCCCAGGGAGCGTGCACCTGCGCACCGAAGGGGGAGTGGATCACCACCCGCCAGTCGCCCAGATCATCACGGAACCGCTCGACGAGGATGGTCCGGTCGTCGGGGATGTGCCCGCACGCCTTGCGCTGCTCGTCCAGATACGAGATCAGATTCTCGGCGGCCCAGGCGTCGAGCCCGGCCGTCAGCAGCCGGAGCCTCGCGTCCTCGGCGGAGAGGGAGCCCACCTCACGCAGAAAGGCGCCCACCGCGCGGCCCAGTTCCAGGGGGCGGCCCAGTTGGTCGCCCTTCCAGAACGGCAGCCGTCCCGGGGTGCCGGGAGCGGGTGTGACCAGGACCCGGTCACGGGTGATGTCCTCGATCCGCCAGGACGTCGTACCGAGCGTGAAGACGTCGCCCACCCGGGACTCGTAGACCATCTCCTCGTCCAGCTCACCGACCCGGCCGCCGCCCTTCTTCGGGTCGGAACCCACCAGGAAGACACCGAACAGGCCCCGGTCGGGGATGGTGCCGCCGGAGGTGACGGCCAGCCGCTGCGCACCCGGCCGGCCGGTGACCGTACCGGCCACGCGGTCCCACACCACGCGGGGACGGAGTTCGGCGAAGGCGTCCGAGGGGTAGCGCCCCGCGAGCATGTCCAGCACGGCGTCGAAGGCCGACTCCGGCAGCGAAGCGAACGGCGCCGCCCGGCGGACCAGGGCGAGCAGGTCGTCGGCCTGCACCGTGTCGAGCGAGACCATGGCGACCAACTGCTGCGCCAGCACGTCCAGCGGGTTGGAGGGGATCCGCAGCGCCTCGATCTGGCCGGTCCGCATCCGCTCGGTGACCACGGCCGCCTGCACCAGGTCACCGCGGTACTTGGGGAAGAACACACCGGTGGAGACAGCCCCCACCTGGTGGCCCGCACGGCCCACTCGCTGGAGCCCCGAGGCGACCGACGGCGGCGACTCGACCTGCACGACCAGATCCACGGAGCCCATGTCGATGCCCAGCTCCAGACTGGACGTCGCCACCACGGCGGGCAGCCGGCCCGCCTTGAGGTCCTCCTCGACCTGGGCGCGCTGCTCCTTGGAGACCGAGCCGTGGTGCGCTCTGGCGAGCAGCGCCGGGGCTCCTCTCGCCGCGCCCGACTCGGCCATGATCTCGGCGGGGGAGTGCGCCTCCGGCAGCGGTTCACCGGTGGCGCGTTCGTACGCGATCTCGTTGAGCCGGTTGCACAGGCGCTCGGCCAGCCGCCGCGAGTTGGCGAAGACGATGGTGGACCGGTGCGCCTGGACGAGATCGGCGATCCGCTCCTCGACATGCGGCCAGATCGACGGCTTCTCCCCGCTGTCCGTCTCCGAGGCCGGGGAGCCGCCCAGCTCGCCCAGATCCTCGACCGGAACGACGACGGAGAGGTCGAACTCCTTGCCGGAGGGCGGCTGCACGATCTCCACCCGGCGCTGCGGCGAGAGATAGCGGGCCACTTCCTCCACCGGGCGCACCGTGGCGGACAGGCCGATGCGGCGGGCCGGGCGCGGCAGCAGCTCGTCGAGCCGTTCCAGGGACAGCGCGAGATGGGCGCCGCGTTTCGTCCCCGCGACGGCGTGCACCTCGTCCAGGATCACCGTCTCGATGCCGGCCAGGGCGTCACGCGCGGCGGACGTGAGCATCAGGAACAGCGACTCGGGGGTGGTGATCAGGATGTCCGGCGGCCTGGTGACGAGCGACCGGCGCTCGGCGGGCGGGGTGTCGCCGGAGCGGATACCGACGCGCACCTCGGGCTCCGGCTTCCCGAGCCGGACGGACTCCTGCCGGATGCCCGTGAGCGGACTGCGCAGATTGCGCTCCACGTCGACGGCGAGCGCCTTGAGCGGGGATACGTACAGCACCCGGCAGCGCTTCTTCGCCTCGGCGGGCGGGGGCGTCGACGCGAGCTGGTCCAGGGCGGCGAGGAAGGCGGCCAGGGTCTTGCCCGAGCCGGTCGGGGCCACGACCAGCACGTCGGAACCCTCCCCGATGGCACGCCAGGCACCCTCCTGAGCCGCGGTGGGCGCGGAGAACGCCCCCGTGAACCAGTTCCGGGTCGCGGGGGAGAAGGAGTCGAGCGCGCTACCTGCCATGCCCCCATCGTGCACCCACCCACTGACAATCGCCGGGACCTGGGCAAACAGCGGGATTCCCGGCAAGCCCGGCGGGTTCCAGGAGACCGCCGGCGCCGATGCGTTCCGGTCGGCGGCGGTCGGTGGCAAGATCCGTCCGGACCGGCCGATCCCCCCACTCGGCCGACGCACGACCGCCCGCCAGGGGCGTAAGGAGCCTCGACCTTGAACCGTCCGAAGAGCCGCCCCGCCGCCCCGCCCCTGACGTCCCGGCTGCGCACCGGCGTCCTGGCGGTCGGCCTGGTCTCCGCCCTGCTGGGCGCCGCCCCCGCCGCCACATCGGCCGCCGCCACGCCGGCCACCCGGACCGGTCAGGACGCCGCCGGGCAGCCGGCCAGGGCCACGGTGGTCGATGTCACCGCCTTCGGCGCCGACCGCACGGGCAGAAAGGATTCGGCGCCCGCCGTCAAGGCAGCCCTCCGGCACGCCAAGACCCTGCGCGGGCCGGTCAGGCTGGTCTTCCCCAAGGGGACGTACCAGCTCTACCCGGAGCACGCCGAGCAGCGCGAGCTGTACGTGTCGAACACGGTCGGCGCCGACCAGCGCCACCGCGACAAGCGGATCGGGATCCTGATCGAGGACATGAACGACGTCGTCGTCGACGGCCAGGGATCGCGGCTCGAATACCACGGCCTGCAGACCGCCTTCGCCGCGATACGTTCGCACAACGTCACCTTCACCGGCTTCGCCTTCGACTACGCGGCGCCGAAGGTCGTCGACGCCACGGTCAGCGCCGCCGGAGTGGCGGACGGACACGCGTACCGGGTCCTGAGCGTCCCCGCCGACAGCCCCTACCGGGTCGCCGGCGGCCGGATCACCTGGCTCGGCGAGACGAGCCCGGTGACCGGCGAACCGTACTGGTCCGGCGACGATGCCCTGGAGTACACCCAGATCCACGACCCGGCGGCGAACAGGACGTGGCGGGGCGACAACCCCCTCTTCGACGGCGTCTCGGGGATCACCGACCTCGGCGGCCACCGCATCCGCCTCACGTACACCGGCTCCCAGCAACCGGCCGACCGAGGTCTCGTCTACCAGATGCGGCAGACCACCCGGGAGCAGCCGGGAGCGCTGATCTGGCAGTCCTCGGACGTCTCCGTGCGGAATGTCGACGCACGTCAGCTCCAGACCTTCGGGCTCGTCGGGCAGTTCAGCGAGAACATCACCGTCGACCATGTGAAATTCGCCCCCGACCCCGCGTCGGGCCACTCCACCGCGGCCTTCGCCGACTTCGTCCAGATGTCGGGCGTCAAGGGCGCGGTGTCGATCACCGACAGCGTCTTCGACGGCCCGCAGGACGATCCGATCAACATCCACGGGACGTACCTCGAAGTCACCGGTGAGCCCACCCCGACCTCGCTGACCGTCGACTACAAGCACCCGGAGACGGCCGGCTTCCCGCAGTACCACGTCGGCGACAGGGTTCAGTTGGTCGACAAGAAGACCATGCTCCCGGTGGCCGGCGGCCAGGCGAAGGTGGCGTCCGTGGACGGACCGAGCGGCGAGGACCACGACCACTCGCTCACCTCGATGACCGTCACCCTGGACCGGCCCGTGCCCGCGGGGGTGGCCCCCGGGGAGACCGTCCTGGAGAACACCACGTACACGCCGAAGGTCCGGATCGCCGGCAACGTCTTCCGTAACGTGCCCACGCGCGGTGTGCTGGTCACCACGCCCAAGCCGGTCCTCATCGAGAACAACCGCTTCGAGAAGACGTCGATGGCGGCCATCTACATCTCGGCCGACGCCTACCAGTGGTACGAGTCGGGGGCGGTCGACGACGTGACCGTCCGGGGCAACACCTTCACCGCGGTGGCCAGCCCGGTGATCTTCGTCGAGCCCACCAACCAGGTGCTGGACGCCTCCCGGCCGGTGCACCGGAACATCCGGATCGAGCGGAACACCTTCGACATCGGCGACGTCACCGTCGTCGACGCCAAGAGCGTCGGCGGGCTGACCGTCGCGCGCAACACCGTACGGAGGCTGGACACCGCCGGCAGCTACGCCCGGCCGCTGTACGCCTTCCACGGCTCCACGGGCGTACTGATCTCCCGGAACGTCTACGCCGCCGGGCTCAACGCGCGCGCGAACACGTCCGATATGGACGCCGCGCAGGTCGCCGTGGAGCACGACCCCACGAAGCTGAATCAGGACCATGTGCTGCCGGGGCCGGTCGGCGGCGCGCCGTAACGCCAGGACGGCAACGGCTGGACCACGGCCGCCCTCTCCGTCAGCCGAGGGGGCGGCCGTACGCGCGCAACGTCCGCAGCGCCTCGACGGTCACGACGGGCCGCCACTCCAGCGCGGCGCCCGGTGAACGGGTACGGGGGCCGGCGGGCCAGCCGCCGTCCTCCTCCTGCCGCGCGGCGAGGTGGTCGAGCGACCGCTCCATCTCCTCGTCGGTGAACCAGCGGCGGGCCAGCGACCCGGGCACGCGCGCGTAGTCGTACGCGAAGTGGTGCTCGCCCGGCGCGTACCCCGGTGGTACGGGATGCCCGGCGCCGTGCTCCGGGTCGAGCACCGCCAGCCCCAGGGCGCGTACCAGCCGGCCGATCCTGTCGGCGGCCGCCTCGGCGCGCGCCCGGTCGGGGACACCGTCCAGAAAGGCGACCGCGGCGAGCACCTCGTACGGATGCGGCGTCTCCATCGCGTCCACGGACGCCCAGCAGAAGTCGGTGGCGCGGAACAGCCAGGCGTGCCAAACGTCGTTGCGGTGCAGCAGCCCGACCACCGGTCCCGTGGCGATCAGCGCGCCCGTCGGCCGGTCGGGGAGCGGCGTGAACGGGGGGAAGGACACGAACGGCGTGAACGGACGGCCGTGCGGCGAGGGGCGCAGCGCCGGCAGCGCGCCCTGGGAGGTGGAGGCCGCTGTGAGATAGCGGCAGATCCGCTCGATCCGGGGTCCGGCGCAGCGGCCGACGGAGTCGAGGACGCGCAGCGCGTGCGCCGTGTGGAGCGGCTGGCTGGCCGGGCCGCGCAGATCGGGGGCGAGCGCGTGACCGTATCCGCCGTCCTCGTTCCGGTAGGCGCTGAGAGCCGTCTCGACGGCATCGGCGTCCTCGGCCCTGTCCTCGTCGCCCCCGTCCGGGAAGTGGTAGGCGAACCGACGCTGTTCGAGCACCCGGGCGGTCAGCCAGACGAAGTGCTCGGCACGGGCGAGGGGGGACGCGGTTGATACTCCGGTTCCAGCCATGTTCCGACCGTAGGGCGGAAACTGCCGATGGCAAGGGACTCCGGCCTGGCTGCACTCTCAAGGGCGCGATAATGGAGGCATGCGGTTGACGATCTTCTGGGAACGGATGACGGATCACTTCGGTGAGGCCTACGCCGACTCCTTCGCCCGGGACCATGTGATGGCGGGGCTGGGCGGCCGTACGGTCCACGAGGCCCTCGACGCGGGCTGGGAGGCGAAGGATGTCTGGCGCGTCGTCTGCGTGACCATGGACATCCCGGCCGATAAGCGATGAAGGGGTGGCCGGTGGCCGGCCCCGGGCCCCCACGGCGGACAGGACTGTCGTACTGGTAGGCGAGACTTACCCCGTGGCACCGACTGACGAGACCGCACCGGGTACCGCCTCCGGCCCAGCACCGGACGCCGAACCGCCGACGACATCCACCGATACCCCCGGGCCGCCTCCCGATCCCGGGGGCGGCGATCGGGTGCGTATGCCTCGGTGGCTGCCCCGCGCGCTGGTTCTGGCACTGGCGCTCGTGGCCTGTTTCCAGTTGGGCAGTTGGGCGTTCCATCAGCTCATCGGGCTGCTGATCAATGTGCTCATCGCCTTTTTCCTGGCGCTGGCGGTCGAGCCGGCCGTGGGGCATATGGCGAGCAGGGGCATGCGGCGCGGACTCGCCACTTTCCTCGTCTTCTTCGCTGTGCTGGTGGTGGGCATCGGCTTCGTGGTGATGCTCGGTTCGATCCTGGCCGGCCAGATAGTCGAGATGGTCGAGGAGTTCCCCCAGTACCTCGACTCGCTGATCAACTGGATCAACGTCTCCTTCCACACACAGGTCTCGCGGGTCGATGTCCAGGACAGCCTGCTGCACTCCGACTGGTTGCAGCGGTACGTGCAGAACAGCGCGACCGGTGTGCTCGACGTCTCCACGACCGTGCTCGGCGGCCTGTTCCGGCTCCTGACGATCTTCCTGTTCTCGTTCTACTTCGCCGCCGACGGCCCCAGGCTGCGCCGCGCCCTGTGCTCCGTACTGCCGCCGGTCCGGCAGGCGGAGGTGCTGCGCGCCTGGGAGATCGCGGTGGACAAGACCGGCGGCTACATATATTCGCGCGGTCTGATGGCGCTCATCTCCGGTGTCGCGCACTACGTCCTGCTGGAGATCCTGGGGGTGCCGTACGCCCCCGTGCTCGGTGTGTGGGTGGGGCTGGTCTCCCAGTTCATCCCGACCATCGGCACGTACCTGGCGGGCGCCCTGCCGACGCTGATCGCCTTCACCGTGGAGCCGTGGTACGCGGTCTGGGTGCTCGGGTTCGTCGTGATCTACCAGCAGTTCGAGAACTACGTGCTCCAGCCCAAGCTCACCGCCAGGACCGTCGCCATCCACCCGGCGGTGGCGTTCGGATCCGTCATCGCGGGTACGGCGCTGCTGGGGGCGGTCGGCGCGCTGATCGCGATCCCGGCGATCGCGACCCTCCAGGCTTTCCTCGGCGCGTACGTCAAGCGGTACGACGTGATGGAGGACGCGCACGCCCAGGGGCGCAGGCGGCGCGGCAGCGGACTGCTGTTGAGGCGGGTCAGGCGGGCGGTACGGGGGAGCGACGCGACGTAGCCCGTCCTGAGGTGCCGAGGCGGGGGCGGTGCTGAGCGCCTCGGCCGGCGGGCGGGATCAACGGGCTCGTTGTTCGGCCAGGTCCAGCCAGCGATCGACCTCCTCGGGGGAGAAGTGCCGGATGGCCCAGTCGGTCATACGCAGGCTCATGTGTGCCCACGCGGGTCGCAGGATGTCAGGAGGGATCGCGTCGAGGACGGCGTCCAGACGCGCCACGACATCCGCGTCGGCCTGTTCGGGGTGGATGCCGAAGCGCAGGGTCACCAGGTCGAACCGGCGGTCGCCGCGAGCGGCGCCGTCCCAGTCGATCACCCCTGTGACCGATCCGTCGACGGCCAGCAGATTGCCGGGATGAAAGTCCTGGTGGACGGCGTCGTATCCGGCCATCACGTCGGGGTGGCCGGCGCCGGCCGAGGTGATCCAGCGTTCGAGCGCGGCGCTGCGACCGCTGTGTTCGCGCAGGGGGCCATGGAGGCAGTAGCCGGGGCCGTCGCTCCGCAGATGGAGGTTCAGCGGCGGGATGTCGGTGCGTCCGGCGAGACGGCCGGCCAGGGACGCGTTGAGCGCGAGTGCCTGGTCGAGTCCGTGGTGATCGAGTCGGTCGATCTTCGCGCCCGGCAGCAACTCCTGGACGACGACCACGGCGTGACCGATCTGGGTGGCCAGCTCAGTCGCGGGGGCCGGAAACCCGCCGGCCCTGAGCGTCTCGGTGACAGCGAGGGGGCCCGCCTGAAGGGCGGCGAGCTCGACGTGCGGTCGCCATTTCAGTACGGCCCGGTGGCCGTCGGGCCAGCGTACGTAGGCCGCTCCGACCTGCCCTCCCGGGCAGGGGCCTTCCACGACGAGGCGCACACCGGTCCTGGCGTGCACGGTCTCCGCGATCCTGTCGGCGTCGAGCCGCTCGGCGCGTGCCCAGCCGGGTGAGGAAGAAGTCATCGGAGCATTGTCTACGCCGGTCGGCGGGCTGTCGCGAGCCGTCTGTGATCCGGTCGGTGGCGTGAACGACAGGGCACGCGGGGCCGTGTGAGGGGAAATCCTCGCCCGTGGCCTGATCGGCCGTCGTGCTCCGTGGCTGCCGACCCGTGTGTTCATCCGTCATCCGGGGACCCGCGTGGTGCGCTTGACAGTGAAATCGAACATCCATTCTTATTGGATTCCGGCCAGTTTCCCCAGCCCGGCCGCCCCTGAGTTTTCCACAGGCCGGGAGGCCGTCGGGACGCGTTGTCAGTGGCAGGGGATAGCGTCGTTGACGTGAAGCGATCGACTCAAGCAAATCGGGTGGAATCCATGGCAGGTACCGACCGCGAGAAGGCGCTCGACGCCGCACTCGCACAGATTGAACGGCAATTCGGCAAGGGCGCGGTGATGCGCCTCGGTGACCGGCCCAACGACCCGATCGAGGTCATCCCCACCGGGTCGACCGCGCTCGATGTGGCGCTGGGCGTCGGCGGGTTGCCGCGCGGCCGAGTGGTGGAGGTGTACGGCCCCGAGTCCTCGGGCAAGACGACGCTGACGCTGCACGCGGTGGCGAACGCGCAGCGGGCCGGCGGCACGGTGGCCTTCGTGGACGCCGAGCACGCGCTCGACCCGGAGTACGCGAAGCGGCTCGGCGTCGACATCGAGAACCTGCTCCTGTCGCAGCCGGACAACGGCGAACAGGCGCTGGAGATCGTGGACATGCTGGTCCGCTCAGGGGCGATCGACCTCATCGTCATCGACTCCGTCGCCGCCCTGGTGCCGCGTGCGGAGATCGAGGGCGAGATGGGCGACTCGCACGTCGGTCTCCAGGCGCGGCTGATGAGCCAGGCGCTCCGGAAGATCACCAGCGCGCTCAACCAGTCCAAGACCACCGCGATCTTCATCAACCAGCTCCGCGAGAAGATCGGTGTGATGTTCGGCTCGCCGGAGACGACGACCGGTGGCCGCGCGCTCAAGTTCTACGCCTCGGTGCGCCTCGACATCCGCCGTATCGAGACCTTGAAGGACGGCACCGAGGCGGTCGGCAACCGCACCCGCGTCAAGGTCGTCAAGAACAAGTGCGCGCCGCCCTTCAAGCAGGCCGAGTTCGACATCCTCTACGGCCATGGCATCAGCCGCGAGGGCGGTCTGATCGACATGGGCGTGGAGAACGGCTTCGTGCGCAAGGCGGGCGCCTGGTACACGTACGAGGGTGACCAGCTCGGCCAGGGCAAGGAGAACGCGCGCAACTTCCTCAAGGACAATCCCGACCTCGCCGACGAGATCGAGAAGAAGATCCTGGAGAAGCTGGGTGTCGGTGTGAAGCCGGAGGCGGCCAAGGCCGAGCCCGGCGCGGACGCCACCGTCGCGGCACTGGTCACGGCCCCGTCCTCGGCCGACGACAGCGCGAAGTCGGTGCCCGCACCAGCCTCCAAGGCCAAGTCGGCCAAGGTGGCGACGGCCAAGAGCTAGTCCGTCGTGCCTTATGCGAAGAGGCGGCGACCGGAAGAGCGGGGCGGCGGTTCCAGCTCGTCGAGGGCCGAGCAGGAGCAGCCGCCCCAGGATCCGGCGGAGCGGGCGCGGGCGATCTGTCTGCGTCTGCTCACGGGGACACCGCGCACCCGTAAACAGCTCGCCGACGCACTGGAGAAGCGGGAGATCCCCGAGGACATCGCCCAGGAAGTGCTCTCGCGCTTCGAGGACGTGGGGCTGATCGACGACGCGGCGTTCGCCGGAGCGTGGGTCGAGTCCCGGCACCACGGCCGGGGCCTCGCCCGCCGCGCCCTCGCGCGTGAGCTGCGCACGAAGGGGGTCGAGGCGTCCCTGATCGAGGAAGCGGTCGGACAGCTCGACTCCGACCGGGAGGAGGCGACAGCGCGCGAGCTGGTCGCCCGCAAGCTCCGCACCACCCGTGGTCTGGAGCGGGACAAGCGACTGCGCCGGCTGGCCGGGATGCTGGCCCGCAAGGGCTATGCGGAGGGCATGGCCCTGCGGGTGGTCAAACAGGCACTGGAGGAAGAGGGCGAGGACACGGAAGGGCTGGACGAGGGAGCCTGGTGAGCGGCCCCCGGCCGAGGTTCCGGTGGCGGCGGACGCGCGCCACCGGGTGCGTCACCGGGTGGTGTCACCGGTCAGGAGGTGACGGGCAGTCCCTCGGCCTTCCATGCCTGGAAACCACCGACGAGGTCGGTCGCGTGGCGCAGTCCCAACTGCCGCAGCGACACCGCGGCGAGACTCGACGCGTACCCCTCGTTGCAGATGACCACCACCCGCAGATCGTGGCTCGTCGCCTCGGGTGCGCGGTGGCTGCCCCACGGGTCGAGGCGCCATTCCAGCTCGTTGCGTTCCACGACCAGGGCGCCGGGGATCAGCCCGTCGCGGTCGCGGAGTTCGGCGTACCGGATGTCCACCAGCAGAGCGCCGTCGGACGCCGCGGCGAACGCCTCCTGTGGCGAGACGCGGTCCAGCCCCTCGCGTACGCGGTCGAGCAGCTCGTCTATGCCCACCGGCCCCACCGGGCCCACCGGTTCGATGTGCTCGCTCACAGCCACTCCTCCGGCTGCTCGACCTGCTCCAGCCGGAGCACGGCGCCGGTCCTGCTGTACCGGCGCATCATCGGCAGCGGCGGGTAGTACGCGTGAACCGACACGGCGTGCTCGGCCTCCGACTCGTTGCGGACCTCGTGCACATGGTGCCTGCCGAAGGCCCGGCCGTCCCCGGCGGACAACAGCCGTTCGCGGTCGACGCCTTCCGCCAGCTCCAGCGTCTTCCACCCCTCGGTGGGCAGCCGCGCCGCCAGCGAGTCCTCCCTCAGCGCACCGGCGGCCGTGGCGAAAGCGCCGTGCGAGCCGCCGTGGTCGTGCCAGCCGGTGCCCGTGCCGGGCGGCCAGCCGATCAGCCAGGCCTCACTGCCGGCGGGTCCTTCGAGGCGGATCCACGTACGGCCCTCGGGGTCGAGGGGGAGTGACGAGACCAGCTCGCTGTCCACGGCGGTCCGGCGGACGAAGTCGAGCAGTTCGGCCGCTGTCGGGCCGGACGTGTCCGCCGGAGCGGCGGGCAGGGTGGTGCCGGCGGCGCCGACGGGCGCGGGGAGATGTACGGGAGCAGACATGGTGACCGTCCTGAGATCGCGAAGGGTGCGCCGCCGCCACCGGTCGGAAGGGAACCGGACGGGCAGGGCAGGCGCGGGAGAAGAAAGGCGAATCAACAGGACGGGCGACACACACAGCCCGCATAGCGGACGAGGTCCACATGGACTCTCCGCCACAGGCGCACATCGGTGTCGGTCACGATCCGTACTACACCATGTGTGCTGACGGGGGTCAATTGATGTTCGCAGTTCGGTCACCCGGAGCTGACGGCGACGTCTCCGACGGGGCACCTCCCCGGGTCGCGTCGGCCGCCGCGTACAGGCCCTCGGGCCGCACCCCGCTGAAGGCGGCGACAAGAATCCCGTCGGGCCGGACCACGAGCACATCGTGCGCCGTGGCACCCGGATAAGCCTCGGTGACCAGCAGTTCAGCCCGTACGGGGAGGGCTGTCACCGCCGCGGCCAGCCGTGGCATCACACCCGCGGTCAGCCAGTGCCGCCGGTCCCACACCCCGGTCCCCGGCGCCACCAGCACCACCAGTAGGTCCCCCTGCCCGAGCCGGTCGTGCAGCCGTACGGCCGTGCCGTCCGGCGCCGTCACCAGCACATCGGCGACCGGTCCGCCGGTGGGCGTGCCGACCTCCGTATGTGACTCGGAGTACGCGGGCGCGAGAGGGGAGTGCGGGTACGAGGGGGGCGCGCCCAGCGGCCCGCGCCCCAGATGCCCGTCGGTGAGCAGCGCCCCGTACCCGCGCGTGGCGCCCGGCAGGTACGTCCGCAGCCCCCCGCCGCCGCGCAGTATCGGCAGCGACTG
>NZ_JTHL01000001.1:7214764-7225019 GCF_000818195.1 Streptomyces sp. 150FB
GGCTGCCGGTGCAGGACGGCCTCGCCGGGCCAGGGCAGCTCGGCGCGCAGCGCGGCGACGGCGTGCCGCTCCACCGCCGTACGGCCGGGGAAGCGGATGCCGAGCAGTTTGCGGACCGTGGACCTGGCGCCGTCGCAGCCCACGAGATGGCTGCCGCGCCACCAGGTCGCTCCGGGGCCCCGGGTGTGCGCGGTGACCCCGCGCTCGTCCTGCTCCAGCGAGTCGAGCCGGTTGCCCGTCACGACCTGGATGAGTTCCTGCCCGGCGATGGCTTCCCGCAGCCCGCGCGAGAGGGCGTGCTGCGGAATGTGCAGGGGGGTGGCGAACTCCTCCTCGTACGGGCCGTCGTCGTTCCCGGGCTCGCCGGGGCCGGTCGTTTCGCTCACTACCGGGTCGGCCCCGCCGCCGGCGCCGAGCGGCAGCCGCCGCACCAGTTGCTTGCGCCGCATCGAGCGCCAGGCGACCCAGTGCGTTCCCTCGTCGCGCAGGGTCGTGCAGCCGAGCCGCGAGAGCAGGGCGGCGGTGTCGGACCGCAGGACGACCGTGCGGGCCGGGCGCGGATCGTCCGTGCCGGGACCCTCGTCCAGGACGACGCTGGGCACCCCCTGGGCGGCGAGGGCGAGCGCGAGCGCCAGCCCGACAGGGCCGGCGCCGACGACGATCACCGGGTCCACGGTGCGACCCCTCCGGCCGGGACGGTACTGCGGTCAGGCGTGCGTGGAGCCCGGTACGTGATCACAGAACGTATGCAACCCACTGGGGGTGCCCCCGTCAAGCGAAGAGGTGGCGGCGCCGGAGGTTGCGGCGATCTCCACCCTCCCGGGGGCGGCGGTGCGCCCCGGTGCGCCGGTAAGGCGCCCCCGGTCCACGCTCCGGCGCGAGCGGGAACTCGCGTCTTCACGGGCCGGGGGCGCCTCTCCGGCGCACAGGTGTCCGCTCCGGCGGGCGGCGGCGCACCACCACCCGCCGGTCGGACGGGACTTCGACAACACGTCCCTACGGTGTGGTGTCCGGACCGTCGGTCCCCGCGGTGCCCGCCCCCGCCTCGATGGGGAGATCCACCGCGGCGGCGACGGCGATACCGGTCTTGGCGCGCCGCCCGCGCTTCTCGATCCAGGTGGCCAGAGCGGAGAGCAGCAGACACATCGCGATGTAGATGGCACCGACGACGACGATGGTCGACACATACGGATACATGTCATTGACCCGGGTGTTGCTGGCGATCAGCCGGGCCGAGTTGAGCAGCTCCGGGTAGAGGATGATGAATCCGAGCGAGGTGTCCTTCAGGGTCACCACCAACTGACCGATGATGGTCGGCAGCATGGCCCGGACGGCCTGCGGCAGCAGCACGGTCACCATCACCTGGGTCTTGCTCATCCCCAGGGCGTACGCCGCCTCCCGCTGCCCCTTGGGGACGGAGTTGACGCCGGCCCGCAGCACCTCGGCCTGGACGCAGCCGTTGTAGACCGAAAGCCCGAGGGCCAGGGCCCACAGCGAGTAGTCGCTCAGGAACCCGACCCACACGGCGTAGATCGTGATGAGCAGCGGGATCGAGCGGAACAGCTCGATGAAGCCGGTGGCGAGCCAGCGGATCCATCCGTGGTCGGAGAGCCTGCCCACCGCGAGGAGCACGCCCAGTACGAGCGAGCCGACGACGGCGAGGCCGAACGCCTTGAGCGTCGCGACGATTCCGTCGGCGATGTTCTGCCGGATCCCCGTGTAGTTGAAGATGTCCCACATCTCGGGAGCGAGGTCTCCCTTGCCCGCCAGCCGCCCGATGCTGACCACGAGCAGCGCGACGATGGCCAGGGAGCCGATGACGGTGTAGACGCGGTTGCGCACGATGGCCTTCGGGCCGGGCGCGTCGTACAGAACACTGGCACTCATCGGGCAACCTCCATACGACGCTCCAGCAGCCGGAAGACGCCGCTGATGGCGAAGGTGATGACCAGATATCCGAGGGCGACCGAGATGAAGAGCGGCACGACGTTGAAGCCCTGGTCGCTCATCAGCTTCTGCCAGCCGAAGAGTTCGGTGACGCTGAACGCGCCCGCGATGGCGGAGTTCTTCGTGAGGGCGATCAGCAGGCTGCTCAGCGGCGGAAGGACGGTCCTGACGGCCTGCGGCAGCACGATCATGCGCAGGGTCTGGCCGAAGGTCATCCCGAGCGATCTGGCCGCCTCGGCCTGGCCCAGCGGCACGGTGCTGACGCCCGACCTGATCGCCTCGCAGATGAACGACGAAGTGTAGAAGCCGAGAGCCAGGGAGGCGAGGACGAAGGGACTCATCCCCGGGAAGAGGATCTCGGGTACGACGAAGGTGGCGACCAGGAAGAGCAGGGTGAGCGGGGTGTTCCGCAGCAGTGTGACCCACGCGGTGCCGAAGAACCGCAGCGGAGGGACCGGGGAGACCCGGAAACCCGCGATCAATACCCCGAGGACCAGCGCGATCACCGCGCTGACGGCGGTGATCGCAAGGGTTCCCACAAAACCTTCGCGGTACTCCGTGAAATGGTCGAACAGTACATTCATGAGGCCTCCGCGTCGGCGGTCAACGGCTGGTGTCAACAGCGCAGTAGCGCCCCACATGTCGCGACGGGGGGCGCTACTCGCGAGTGGTGGTCAGTAGCGCTCGATGGCCGGCGGCGCGATGTAGTCGGAGCCGGAGAGCCCCAGCGTCGCCTCGTAGGCCTTCTGGTACGAACCGTCCTTGACGTGGTTCTCCAGGGAGGTGTCGATCGCCTCGCGGAGCGCCTTGTCGTCCTTGTTCAGGCCGACGCCGTAGGGCTCCTTGGTGAAGGGCTTGCCGATGACCTTGAGCTTGTTGGGGTTGTCGGCGGCGTACCCCTTGAGGATCGCGTCGTCGGTGGTGACGGCGTCGACCTGCTGGGTCAGCAACTGCTGGACGCAGTCGGAGTACTTGCCGAGCTGCACCACCTGCGCGCCGTACTGCGGCTTCTTGATCTCCTGGAGCGGGGTGGAGCCGACGATCGAGCAGACCTTCTTGCCCTTCACGCCGTCCTTGCCGGTGATCGAGTTGTCGTCCTTGCGGACCAGGAGGTCGGCGCCGGCCATGTAGTAGGGACCGGCGAAGCCGACCTGCTTCTTGCGCTCGTCGTTGATCGTGTACGTGCCGACGAGGTAGTCGACCTGGCCCTTGGCGAGGGCGGTCTCACGGACGCCGGAGTCGACGGTCTTCCACTCGATCTGCTTCGGGGTGAAGCCGAGGTCGGCGGCGATCATCTTGGCGATCTCGATGTCGAAGCCGGTGCGCTCCTTCGTCGACTGGTCCTCGAAGCCGAGGTACGGCTGGTCGGCCTTGGCCCCGATGACGAGCTTCCCGCGCTTCTTCGCCTTGGTGAAGGTCGGCGAGTCCAGCTTGACGTCCTTCGCGACCGGGTAGGTCGGAAGCTTGGGCGCGTTCGCGCCGGCCGCCTTGCTGGGCGGCGGGTCGCCGGCGGATCCGGACTTACCGCCGCAGGCGGTCGCGGTCGCGGTCAACGCGAGCACAGCAACGGCAGCAGCGGCTGTCTTGCGGAGCTTCATGGTGAACATCCCTCGTATGTGTGGTTCGTTGGCCGTCAGTGGTGCAGGATCTTCGACAGGAAGTCCTTGGCACGGTCGCTGCGGGGGTTGCTGAAGAATTCGTCGGGAGTCGCCTCTTCGACGATCTTTCCGTCCGCCATGAAGACGACGCGGTTGGCCGCCGAGCGCGCGAAGCCCATCTCGTGGGTGACGACGATCATCGTCATCCCGTCGCGCGCCAGTTGCTGCATGACCTCGAGGACCTCGTTGATCATCTCGGGGTCGAGCGCCGATGTCGGCTCGTCGAACAGCATGACCTTGGGATCCATCGCCAACGCACGGGCGATCGCCACGCGTTGCTGCTGGCCGCCGGAGAGCTGAGCCGGGTACTTGTCGGCCTGTACGCCGACCCCCACCCGGTCCAGCAGGGCGCGGGCCTTGACCTCGGCGTCCTTCCTGTCCAGCTTGCGGACCTTGATCTGGCCCAGGGTGACGTTCTCCAGCACGGTCTTGTGTGCGAAGAGGTTGAACGACTGGAAGACCATGCCGACATCGGCCCGCAGCCGTGCCAGCTCCTTGCCCTCCTGGGGCAGCGCTTTCCCGTCGATGGTGATCGAACCTGAATCGATCGTCTCCAGGCGGTTGATGGTGCGGCACAGTGTGGACTTGCCGGACCCGGAGGGTCCGATGACGACCACGACTTCGCCACTGGCGATCGTCAGGTCGATGTCCTGGAGCACATGCAGCGCGCCGAAGTGCTTGTTGACGTTGCCCAGTACGACCAGGTCACCCGTCGCCGGGCCGGCGTCCTCGGGGCCCTTGGTCACTGACACTTCGCTCATCGGCTTAATGCTCCGTCCTCCTCGGTTGGGAGGACCTTAGTCACGCGCTGCGACCAGCGTCATTACATCTGAGCGGAAATTGAGCATAACGATGCGGTTGCGGGCGGACACTCCGCGTGAAGTCATTGCTCCAGGTGTACGCCTGGAGTACCGGGTGCGTAACGGAAAGCCGAAGGGGAGGGATCGCTCTTGACTGACGGAGCGCCATGAGTATGGATGCCCTGGTACGTACTGTGACCGTGGCCGGACGGTGTTGGTGACCGCTCCCGCCGCAGTCGCGGTCGTCGTCGCGCGCCGGGCGGGATTTGTCAGATACTGACTAGGGGGACCATGAGACTGCTGCTCGTCGAGGACGACAACCATGTCGCCGCCGCTCTGTCGGCCGTACTCGCCAAGCACGGCTTCGTGGTGGTGCACGCGCGCAGCGGTGAACAGGCCCTTCAGGCGCTGCTCCCCGCGGCCAACGAGGGCAAACCGCCGTTCGGTGTCGTCCTTCTCGACCTCGGGCTGCCCGATCAGGACGGCTTCCAGGTGTGTGGCAAGATCCGGAAGATCAGCTCGACCCCGGTGATCATGGTGACGGCGCGCGCCGACGTACGCTCCCGTATCCACGGCCTCAATCTGGGCGCCGACGACTACGTGACCAAGCCGTACGACACCGGTGAACTCCTCGCCCGTATCCACGC
The DNA here is from genome assembly GCF_000818195.1 of Streptomyces sp. 150FB. Lineage (GTDB taxonomy): Bacteria > Actinomycetota > Actinomycetes > Streptomycetales > Streptomycetaceae > Streptomyces. The sequence goes on from NZ_JTHL01000001.1 coordinate 7,219,817, forward strand.
CGTCAGCCGGCGGGTACCCAGCGAGGAGGAGCCCGAGCGGGCCGCCGACGCGTCCCCCGACCTCGGGCGCCTCAGCATCGAGACCGACACCCGCCGTGTCACCGTGGACGGTTCGGCCGTCCAGCTCACCCGCAAGGAGTTCGAGCTGCTCGCCCTGCTCGCACAGCGCCCCGGAGTGGTCTTCCGCCGGGAGCAGATCATCAGTGAGGTGTGGCGTACCAGTTGGGCGGGTACGGGCCGCACCCTCGAAGTGCACGTGGCGTCCCTGCGCCACAAGCTCGGCATGCCCGCCCTGATCGAGACCGTACGGGGCGTCGGCTACTGCCTCGTCGTGCCGCCCGCGCACCAGGGTCAGTAAAGCCAGGTGCGCACCCGACTCCTGCCGCTGCTCATCGTCCTGATGGCGGCCGTCCTCCTCGCCCTGGGCTTCCCGCTCGCCGTCAGCCTCGCCGCCGCCCACCAGCAGAAGGTCGTCGTCGACCGCATCGACGACACGGCGCGCGTCGCCGCGCTCGCGCAGTTCGTCGCGCAGACCGACTCGGGGACCAACGAGCGGCGTTCGATGCTGGAGGAGGAACTCACCCGCTACCACGAGGTGTACGGGATCCGGGCCGGCGTCTTCTACCGCGACGACAAGGCCATGGCGAGCGCCCCGGCGAACTGGCGGGTGCCGGTGGCCGGAGAGGGCCGCCGCGCCTTCCAGGAGGCCCTGGCCGGGCGTCGCAGCGACGACCCCCAGCAGGTCTGGCCCTGGCAGTCGGGCCGGCTCATCGTGGCCTCACCGGTCGTACGGGACGGTGACGTCGTCGCCGTCGTCGTCACCGACTCGCCGACCGGCCAGATGCGTTCCGAGATCCTCCAGGGCTGGCTGCTGATAGCGGCGGGCGAGGCGGCGGCCATGCTGGTCGCTGTCGGTGCCGCCTTCCGGCTGACGGGCTGGGTGCTCCTGCCCGTACGGGTGCTGGACGCGGCCACCCACGACATCGCCACAGGGCGGATGAACTCCCGGGTCGCTGCGGCCGGCGGCCCGCCGGAACTGCGGCGTCTCGCCCGGTCGTTCAACGAGATGGCCGACAACGTCGAGGACGTACTGGAGCAGCAGCGCGCCTTCGTCGCCGACGCCTCCCACCAACTGCGCAATCCGCTCGCCGCCCTGCTGCTGCGGATCGAGCTGCTCGCCCTCGAACTGCCCGAGGGCAACGAGGAGATCGCCTCCGTCCGTACGGAGGGCAAGCGCCTCGGACAGGTCCTCGACGACCTGCTGGATCTGGCGCTGGCCGAGCACACCCCGGCCGACCTGCGGGTCGTCGACATCAGGGAGCTGGTGGCCGAGCGCGTCGCCGCCTGGCGGGCGGTCGCCGACGAGAAGGGCGTACGGCTCACCGAGGACGGCCCCGCCGTCACCGCCTGGGCCGATCCTGTCGCGCTCTCCAGCGCCCTGGACGCGGTCGTGGACAACGCGCTCAAGTTCACCCCGGCGGGCGAAGAGGTCTCGGTCACCGTCGGGCGGAGCGGCGAGACCTCCACGATCGTCATCACGGACGGCGGCCCCGGTCTCGCCGACGAGGAACTCGCCCGGATCGGCGACCGCTTCTGGCGCAGCAACCGGCACCAGAACATCAAGGGTTCGGGTCTCGGCCTGTCGATCTCACGGACGCTGCTGGCCGCGAGCGGCGGCTCGATCTCCTACGGACGCGGCGGTACCGGCGGTACGGGCGGTACGGGCGGCGCCGAGGGTTCCGGCAGTTCCGGGGATTCGGGCGGCTCCGGGAGTTCCGGCGGTCTGCGGGTCACCCTGAGCGTCCCGCGCTCGTCCGCTACGGCTTGACCGACCGGTAGTACCGCTTGGCGCCCTCCTGGAGCGGCAGCGGGTCCGTGTAGATCGCGGTCCGCAGGTCCACCAACTGCGCGGGGTGCACCTCGTTGCCGATGCTGTCCCGGCTGTCGATCACCGCACGGGTGAGCCCTTCGGCCAGCGCGGGATCCATCCGGTCGGTGGTGACCAGCAGATTCGCCACCGCCAGGGTCGACACGGCTTTGCCGTTCTGGGCCTTGAGATAGGCGTCGGCGGGCATCTCGGCCGAGCGGTAGTAGCGCGAGGCCGACTCGCGGGTGGAGTGCAGCTTCGCGATCAGCGAGGGCTCAAGAGGGACCAGCCGTATGTCGAAGCTGTCCGACAGCTCCTCCACGGCCAGGGTGGGCAGGCCGCCCGACCAGAAGAACGCGTCGAGCTTGTGGCTCCGGAGCAGACCGGGCGCCGAGTCGATCCCGACGGGGTCGGCGGTGAGGACACCGGGGCCGTCGAGCCCGGCGGCCTTCAGCAGCCGGTCGGCTATCAGCCGTACGCCGGACCGCGGCTGCCCCACACCCACCCGCTTGCCCCGCAGATCGGCGGTGGAGCGGATCGTCGAGCCCTTCGGCACGACCAACTGTGCGTAGTCGTCGTACAACCGCGCACAGCCGCGCAGCCGGTCGGCGCCCGCTCCGTGGTCCGCCTTGTACTTGGCCACGGCGTCGGCCGTCGCGATGGTGAAGTCCGCCTCGCCGGTCGCCACCCGCGCGATGTTCTCCGGCGAACCCTCGCTGGTCCTGAGGGTCACCGACACCTCCGGCAACGCCCGCGCCAGGTCCTGCTTGAGGAGGACGCCGTACCGCTGGTAGACCCCGCTCGTCACCCCCGTACTGAAGATGACCGAACCTCTGGGCTCCGGTGTCGCGAAGGGCTTCAGCCACCACATCAGGAGCCCCAGCACCACCACTAACGCGGCGGCGCCCTTCAGGACGCGCGGACGGCTGAGCCAGGACGGACCGTGCGGTACGGCGAACATGGCGCGATCCTGCCAGCTCACTCCGCGTGATGACCAGGGTTCATCTCAGGAAGCGGCGAACGACCGCCGGCGGCGACCCCGTACCCTGGTGGGCGAGATGAGCGCGAAGACCTACGAAGTGCGCACTTACGGGTGCCAGATGAATGTCCACGACTCCGAGCGGCTGTCGGGCCTGCTGGAGGGCGCGGGATACGTCCGTGCCCCGGACGGCTCCGACGGCGATGCCGACGTTGTCGTCTTCAACACCTGCGCGGTGCGGGAGAACGCCGACAACAAGCTGTACGGGAACCTCGGCCGGCTCGCCCCGATGAAGACCAAGCGGCCCGGCATGCAGATCGCCGTCGGCGGCTGCCTGGCGCAGAAGGACCGCGACACCATCGTCCGGCGCGCACCGTGGGTCGATGTCGTGTTCGGCACGCACAACATCGGCAAGCTGCCTGTCCTCCTGGAACGCGCGCGGGTCCAGGAAGAGGCGCAGGTCGAGATCGCCGAGTCGCTCGAAGCCTTCCCCTCGACGCTGCCGACCCGGCGCGAGTCCGCGTACGCCGCCTGGGTCTCCGTCTCCGTCGGCTGCAACAACACCTGCACCTTCTGCATCGTCCCCGCGCTGCGCGGCAAGGAGAAGGACCGCCGGCCCGGCGACATCCTGGCCGAGGTCGAGGCGCTGGTCGCCGAGGGCGTCTCCGAGGTCACGCTGCTCGGCCAGAACGTCAACGCGTACGGCTCCGACATGGGCGACCGCGAGGCGTTCTCCAAGCTGCTGAGGGCCTGCGGGACCGTCGAGGGCCTGGAGCGCGTCCGCTTCACCTCGCCGCACCCGCGCGACTTCACGGACGACGTGATCGCCGCCATGGCCGAGACGCCGAACGTGATGCCGCAGCTCCACATGCCGCTCCAGTCCGGCTCGGACACGATCCTGAAGGCGATGCGCCGCTCGTACCGGCAGGACCGCTACCTCGGCATCATCGACAAGGTGCGCGCGGCCATCCCGCACGCCGCCATCTCCACCGACATCATCGTGGGCTTCCCCGGCGAGACCGAGGAGGACTTCGAGCAGACGATGCACGTGGTGCGCCAGGCGCGCTTCGCGCAGGCCTTCACCTTCCAGTACTCCAAGCGGCCGGGCACACCGGCGGCCAAGATGGCGGACCAGATCCCCAAGAAGGTCGTGCAGGAGCGCTACATGCGGCTGTCGGCCCTCCAGGAGGAGATCTCCTGGGAGGAGAACAAGCGGCAGGTGGGGCGCACGCTCGACGTCATGGTCGCCGAGGGCGAGGGCCGCAAGGACGGCGCCACCCGCCGGCTCTCGGGGCGCGCTCCCGACAGCCGCCTGGTGCACTTCACCCAGCCGGAGACGCCGGTGCGGCCGGGCGATGTGGTGACCGTCAACATCACCTACGCGGCGCCGCACCACCTGCTGGCCGAGGGGCCGACGCTCGACGTACGGCGTACCCGCTCGGGGGACGCCTGGGAGAGGCGGAACGCGGCGGGCGACGAGAAGCCCGCCGGTGTTCTGCTGGGGCTGCCCACCGTGGGCGTGCCGGCGCCGCTGCCCGCGGCGTCGGGCGGCTGCGCCGTCGAGCTCTAGCCGGTACGCGGCGGCCGGTGCGGGCGCGGTCGGTACGCGTCCCGGTCGGTACGCGTCCCGGCCGGTACGCGCCTCGCGTCGATCCGCGCCGCGTTGGTTAGGGTGCGATCATGCTGGTCGCCGCTGCTGTGTGTCCCTGTCCGCCGCTCCTCGTGCCCGCCGTGGCGGCGGGGGCGGCTCCCGAACTCGACGCCGCGCGTGCGGCGTGCGCGGATGCCCTGGGGGTGCTCGCCGCCGCCAGGCCCGACCGGCTGATCGTCGTCGGGCCCGCCGGAGAGAACGCCAGGGGGCCGCACCTCGAAGGCGCCGTGGGATCCTTCCGCGGATTCGGGGCCGATGTCGATGTCGTACTCGGCGGGCGTGCCGCCGGAGGCCAGGAGCGTAAGGCGGCCGCCCCGGAGGTCTCTCCGGCGGCCTCGCTGCCCGCCTCGCTGGCGGTCGGGGCCTGGCTGCTGGAGCACGTCCACTGGTCGGCGGCCCCGGTCGGCGGACTCGGTGTGGGGGAACCTCTCGCCGCCGAACGGTGCGTTCGCAGCGGACAGCAGCTCGCCGGGCGCCCCGAGCGGCTGGCCCTGCTGATCATGGGCGACGCCAGCGCGTGCCGCACGGTCAAGGCGCCGGGCTATCTCGACGAGCGGGCGGCCGGTTTCGACGCCGAGGTGGCGCGGGCTCTGGGCGCGGCCGACGTGGCCGCGCTGAAGGCGCTGGACGCGGAGCTGGCGTACGAGCTGAAGGCGGCCGGCCGGGCGCCCTGGCAGGTCCTCGCCGGCGCCGCCGAGGGCGCGGG
>NZ_JTHL01000001.1:7225044-7252038 GCF_000818195.1 Streptomyces sp. 150FB
CGCCGAGGGCGCGGGGCTCGGCGGCGAGCTGCTGTACGACGACGCTCCGTACGGCGTCGGGTATCTCGTGGCCGCCTGGTCCTGAACGCGGCGGTGGCCCCGGGAGCCCCGCCCCGGCCGTGCGGCGCCGGTGGGCACCGCACGGCCGGGGCCATGACGCCGGTGGGGTGGCCGGGTCAGGAGGCCCCGGGCGGCGGGGGAGTGCCGCCGTCGTTCTTGTGGGACATCCGGTCGAGCGCGTCCTTGGCCTTGCCCGTCCCGGTTTCGATCTTGTCGCTGTACTTGCCGTTGGTCCGCTGGTCGACCGTTCGGGCGGCCTTGTCCAGGCCTTCGCCGATCTTGCCCCCGTGCTGCTGCGCGAGGTCGGAGACCTTTTCCCTGGCGGGAGAGAGCTTGGCCTTGAGCGAGTCCATGAATCCCATGGGGCACCTTCTCTCGTGGGGAACTTCAGCTTACGTGTGGGCGTCCTCGCCGGTCTCGCTGTCGGCGGCCGCCCCGGCCGACTGCTGCTTCGGAATGTCCACGGCCTCGGCCGTCTCCGCCTTGGCCTCCGGGGTCGCCGGCGCCCCGGCCGACAAGGTGGTCGCGGCGTCCTCCGCGGCGGTATCACTCGTTCGTGAGGCCTCTTGTGTCTCCGCGGTTGACGTCTCCGACGCGGCGCGTGACTTACGTCGAAACAGTGAAAAAACGCCCATGCTTGCTCCAAAGCGTACTCGGGGGGTGAAGTGCCGCGCCGCCCGGAGCGGCGATCGCGCCGCCCACGGGCACCGGACGGGAAACCGGCGGCAGGAACCTCGTAACAGGCAACGACCCAGGAGACGTGCCGTCACGTAACTCGTTCGGGGAGTCGCCCTGGTGTTTGCGAGACTGTGGTGGTGACAAGTGCAGCTCCCGCACCGCGGGTCATCGCCGTCGTAGGTCCCACCGCGGCCGGCAAGTCCGATCTGGGCGTTCATCTCGCCCGGCAACTCGACGGTGAGGTCGTCAACGCCGATTCCATGCAGCTCTACCGGGGGATGGACATCGGAACCGCCAAACTGACGACCGAGGAGCGCGCCGGCGTCCCGCACCACCTCCTGGACATCTGGGACGTCACCGAGGCGGCCAGCGTCGCCGAGTACCAGAAGCGCGCCAGGGCCGAGATCGACCGGCTGCTCGCTGCGGGCCGTACCCCCGTCCTCGTGGGCGGCTCCGGGCTCTACGTGCGCGGCGCGATCGACGCCCTGGACTTCCCCGGAACCGACCCCGAGGTGCGCGCCCGGCTCGAAGGCGAGCTGGCGCTGCGCGGCTCGGGCGCGCTGCACGCCCGGCTGTCCGCCGCCGATCCGCAGGCGGGACGCGCCATCCTCCCCAGCAACGGCCGCCGTATCGTCCGGGCGCTGGAGGTGATCGAGATCACCGGCAAGCCCTTCACCGCCAATCTGCCGGGACATGACGCCGTGTACGACACGCTTCAGATCGGCGTCGACGTCGAGCGCCCCGAACTCGACGAGCGCATCGCCCTGCGGGTGGACCGGATGTGGGGCGCGGGCCTCGTCGACGAGGTGCGGGCGCTGGAGTCCCAGGGCCTGCGTGAGGGCCGTACGGCCTCCCGCGCCCTCGGCTACCAGCAGGTGCTGGCCGCGCTCGCCGGGGAGTGTACGGACGACGAGGCGCGCTCCGAGACCGTACGGGCCACCAAGCGCTTCGCCAGGCGCCAGGACTCCTGGTTCCGCCGGGATTCGCGGGTGCACTGGCTGGGCGGCGGAACGGACCAGCGGGAGGAACTCCCGCACCGCGCGCTGGCGTTGGTCGAACGAGCGGTCACAGCCTGATCACGTGATGGCATCGGGACGCCCCGCCCGTCATTTCGGCACCCGCGAGCGTGCCATCATCGAGCATCGATCGACCAGTGGAGTCCGAGTTGGGAGGGCGCGTGGCGATGGAAGCCGGCCCTCGCGACAGCGAACCCGCAACGCAGGTCACACAGGAAGACCCCCCACGGTTGAGTCCTGGACTGAGTCCCGACGGACCCGATGAAGAGGCCCCGGCCCCCGAGGTCGAGGTCGAGCTGCGACCGCAGCGCAGACTACGGCTCTGGCAGCTCGCACCCATCGTGGTGCTGGCCGCCGGCGGCTCGCTGATGTTCGCCTTCCCCCTCGCGTTCGGCACCGGCGACGGCGGAGCGGTGATCGCCATGCTCGGCCTGCTGATCAGTTGCTGCGCCGCGGGCTGGGGAATGATGGCGGCGCGCCGCGTCGGCCACACCTGGCCGGGGCTGCCCCCCAGATCCTCGGGCGAGCGCCCGGACTGGCGGGTCATCGCCCTGTACGTGACCGTCGCCGCCGCCCTGGTCGCCCTCGCCGTCTGGCGCGTCGCCCGCCTGCGCTGAACCCGTACGGCGCTGAGCTCGTACGATGGGCGGTGTGAGCACTTCGCAGACCGCGCCGGTCGCCTTCCTCAAGGGTCACGGGACCGAGAACGACTTCGTGATCGTTCCTGACCCGGACAACCGCATCGACCTGCCCGCCGGGGCCGTGGCGGCGCTGTGCGACCGCAGGGCGGGCATCGGCGGCGACGGACTGCTGCACGTCGTACGTTCCGCGGCGCACCCCGAGGCCCGTTCCATGGCCGGTGACGCCGAGTGGTTCATGGACTACCGCAACGCCGACGGATCCGTCGCCGAGATGTGCGGCAACGGCGTACGGGTCTTCGCCCGCTACCTGCGGCGCGCCGGACACGTGGAGGCGGGCGATCTCGCCGTCGCCACCCGCGGCGGCGTCAAGAGGGTGCACATCGCCAAGGGCACGGGCGGCCCGGGTGGCTCCGGCGCCGACGACGGTGACATCACGGTCCACATGGGCCGCTCCGCGCTCCCCGGTGACGAGGTGACGGTCGCCGTGGGCGAGCGCCACTGGGACGCCCGTAACGTCAACATGGGCAATCCGCACGCGGTCGCCTTCGTCGGGGAGTTGACGGACGCGGGCCCGTTGTACTCCGCGCCCTCCGTCACCCCGGCGTCCGTCTACCCGGACGGTGTGAACGTCGAGTTCGTCGTCGACAGGGGCCCGCGCCATGTCGCCATGCGCGTCCACGAGCGGGGCTCGGGCGAGACGCGCTCGTGCGGCACGGGCGCCTGCGCCGTCGCCGTCGCCGCCGCCCGCAGGGACGGCATCGACCCCGCGGTGACCGGAGTACCCGTCACCTACACCGTGGATCTGCCGGGCGGACGGCTCGTCATCACCGAACGCCCCGACGGCGGGATCGAGATGACGGGGCCCGCGGTAATCGTCGCCGAAGGGCATATCGATTCGGTTTGGTTCGAAACGACCCCCCTCTAAAACTCCCTCGAACGGGTGATCCGTTTCACGCTCGGCGGGAGCTGGTCTGGTCCACGTGGTGGGCTCGATAGCATCAAGCACCGGCCCGGAGGGCGGTCCTGCTCCTCCACCTGCCGGTCGAAGCTGCCGGAGGTGCCCCATGAGCGCAGAGGCCACCAGCCCTGGTGCCCACAGCCGCAGACGCGGCCTTCCCCGGATCGACCTCCGCAGACTGGGCCGGGCCGCCCTGCTCGGGCCCGCCTCCAGGGACCGGCTGCCCGACGCGATGGGGCATGTCGCGGACGCCCACCGCGCCCACCATCCGGACGCCGACCTCGCCGTGCTGCGCAGGGCGTACGTCCTCGCCGAGGCCTCGCACCGGGGGCAGTACCGCAAGAGCGGCGACCCGTACATCACGCACCCGCTCGCCGTGACCCTGATCCTGGCCGAACTGGGCGCCGAGACCACGACCCTGACGGCGTCGCTCCTCCACGACACCGTCGAGGACACCGACGTGACGCTCGATCAGGTGCGGGCCGAGTTCGGCGACGAGGTCTGTTATCTGGTCGACGGGGTGACCAAGCTGGAGAAGGTCGACTACGGCGCGGCGGCCGAGCCCGAGACCTTCCGCAAGATGCTGGTGGCCACCGGCAACGACGTCCGGGTGATGTCGATCAAGCTGGCCGACCGGCTGCACAACATGCGCACCCTCGGCGTGATGCGGCCCGAGAAGCAGGCACGTATCGCCAAGGTCACCCGCGACGTCCTCATCCCGCTCGCCGAACGGCTCGGCGTCCAGGCGCTCAAGACCGAGCTGGAGGACCTGGTCTTCGCGATCCTGCGCCCCGAGGAGTACGAGGAGACCCGCGCCCTCATCGCCGACAACGCCACCGCCGGGGACGCGCTCGCCGCCATCTCGGAGGACGTCAGGAAGGTGCTGCGCGAGGCCGGCATCAGCGCGGAAGTCCTGGTCAGGCCGCGCCATTTCGTCTCCGTACACCGCTCCAGGCTCAAACGCGGCGAACTGCGCGGCACGGACTTCGGCCGGCTGCTCGTGCTCGTCGGGGAGGACGCCGACTGCTACGGCGTGCTCGGCGAGCTGCACACCTGCTTCACCCCGGTGATCTCCGAGTTCAAGGACTTCATCGCCGCGCCCAAGTTCAACCTGTACCAGTCGCTGCACACGGCGGTCGCCGGACCGGACGGCGCCGTCGCCGAAGTCCTCATCCGTACGCACCAGATGCACCAGGTCGCCGAAGCCGGAGTCGTCGCCCTCGGCAACCCCTACGCCTCGGCCGAGCTGACGGAGCCGCAGGACGGCGAGCGCGCCGACCCGACCAGGCCCGGCTGGCTCTCCCGCCTCCTGGAGTGGCAGCAGGCCGCCACCGATCCCGACACCTTCTGGACGACGCTGCGCGCCGACCTCGCCCAGGACCGGGAGATCACCGTCTTCCGCGCCGAGGGCGGGATGCTCGGGCTGCCAGCCGGGGCGACCTGCGTGGACGCCGCCTACGCGCAGCACGGCGAGGCGGCGCACGGCTGTCTGGGAGCGCGCGTCAACGGCCGTCTGGCGCCGCTGAGCACCGTCCTGAACGACGGCGACACGGTGCAGTTACTGCTGGCCCAGGACGCCACTTCGGGCCCCTCGCCCGAGTGGCTCGACCACGTACGCACCCCGGCCGCCCGGATCGCGATCGGCGGCTGGCTCGCCGCGCACCCCGAAGCGGTGAAGCTCCCGGCCGCGGCCCCGAGGGCCCCGTCGCCGTCCGCCGTCGGCGCCGGACCGCGCGGCGACGCCAACGCGGTGGTGGACGTGGACCTGCCGTCGGCGACCGTACGGCTGGCCGGGTGCTGCACACCCGTACCGCCCGACGCGGTCACCGGCTTCCCGGTGCGCGGCGGCGCCGTCACCGTCCACCGGCGCGAGTGTCCCGCCGTCGCCAGGATGGAGGCGATCGGCAGGCGGCCGGTCGCCGTGAGCTGGACGGACGTGGCGGAGTGCCGCGTCACGCTCTACGCGGAGTCCTTCGGGCGGCCCCGGCTGCTCGCCGACCTCACCGAGGCCATCGCCACCGAAGGGGCCGCGATCATCTCGGCCACCGTCGAGCCGCCGAGCGAGCAGCGCGTACGGCACACCTACACGCTGCAACTGCCCGACGCCGCCGGTCTGCCGGGACTGATGCGCGCGATGCGCGACGTGCCCGGGGTGTACGACGTCAGCCGCGCCCAGCACCGGGCGCCCGCCTGAGAGACGCGGCCCCGCGACCGGGCGGCGGGCCGGCGTACCCCGTCCAGGCATGCGTATGCCTGTGCGGGGATGCGTATGCCTGCCTCGTTCGGGTGGACGCGGAGCGAGGCTGCGCCGGAGGCGGGGCGGGCGCTGGTAGCGGTGGATCATGCTTCTCACCTCCCGCCGACTGCGCGCCGCCCTCCTTGCCGCCGCCTCGGTCACCCTCGTCGCCGCGACCCTGCCGGCCCCTCAGCCGCTCGGGATCGGCGACCGGCTCTTCCCCCAGCTCGGGAACCCCGGCTACGACGTCCGTTCCTACGACATCGCCTTCACCTACAGCGGTGACAACACCAAGCCGCTGGACGCCGTGACCAAGATCGACGCGCATGCGACCGAGCGGCTGGAGCGGATCAACCTCGACTTCACCCACAGCAAGGTCCTCTCCGTCGAGGTCAACGGCGCGCCCGCGCAGTTCGCGAGCGCGGGCGAGGACCTCGTCGTCACGCCCGCGGCGCCCGTCGAGGAAGGCACCGGGCTGCGGATCACCGTCAAGCACACCAGCGACACCGGCGGAAAGGGCGGCGGCTGGATCCGTACCGCCGACGGCCTGGTGATGGCCAACCAGGCCGACGCCGGCCACCGCGTCTTCCCCGGCAACGACCACCCCTCCGACAAGGCCTACTTCACCTTCCACGTCACCGCGCCCGAGCGGCTCACCGTCGTGGCCAACGGGCTGCCCGTGGACCGGACCAGCCACGACGCCGCGACCACCTGGACGTACCGCACCGAGCACCCCATGGCCACCGAGGTGGCGCAGGTCGCCATCGGCACCTCCACCGTGATCCACCGGGAGGGCCCCGGCGGGCTGCCCGTACGGGACGTCGTACCGACCGCCGACCGCGAGCGGCTGGAGCCCTGGCTGGCGAAGACCCCGGAACAGATCGGCTGGCTGGAGGACCAGCTCGCGGAGGAGTTCCCCTTCGAGACGTACGGTCTGCTCATCGCGGGCGCCAAGACGGGATTCGAGCTGGAGACGCAGACGCTCTCGCTCTTCGAGCGGTCCCTGTTCACCCGGACCGAGTACCCGGAGTGGTACGTCGACTCGGTGATGGTCCACGAAATGGCGCACCAGTGGTTCGGCGACAGCGTCACACCCCGGTCCTGGTCCGACCTGTGGCTCGGCGAGGGACACGCCACCTGGTACGAAGCGCTCTACGCGCAGGACCACGCGCAGATGCCGCTGGCCACGCGAATGCGGGAGGCGTACCGGCAGTCCGACGCCTGGCGCGCGGCGGGCGGCCCGCCCGCGGCCCCGCAGCCGCCGAGTCCGGGTCACCCGATCAGCCTCTTCCGGCCCGTCGTGTACGACGGCAGCGCGCTGATCCTCTACGCGCTGCGCCAGGAGATCGGGGTCGAGGCCTTCCAGCGCCTGGAACACGAGTGGGTGAGCCGCCACCGCGACTCCACGGTCACCACCGCCGACTTCACCAGCCTCGCCTCGGAGGTCGCGGGGCGCGACCTGACGGCGTTCCTGGAGCCGTGGCTGTACGGGAAGAAGACCCCGCCGATGCCCGGCCACCCGGACTGGCACGCCCAGGCACCGGTCGACGACAAGGCGTGAAAGTCATGTGACGGCCGGAGCGAACCGTGCCACCATCAACGGGTCGGCGACGTGGCCGGGAATCAATCCCGGCCGTCACCCGTTGTGACAGACGTATGGGCTTTCTCCAACGACGTAAGGATCCAATGACCTCCTCTTCTTCCCCTTCCCAGGACGCACAGACCTTGGCGGACGACCGCACGGCGGACCCCCGCACGGACAGCCTTCGGGCCGATGCCCTGATGGAAGAGGACGTCGCCTGGAGCCATGAGATCGACGGAGAGCGGGACGGCGACCAGCTCGACCGTTCCGACCGCGCGGCGCTGCGGCGCGTCGCCGGTCTCTCCACCGAACTCGAGGACGTCACCGAGGTCGAGTACCGGCAGCTCCGTCTGGAGCGCGTGGTGCTGGTCGGTGTATGGACCTCCGGCAGTGTGCTGGACGCCGAGAACTCACTGGCCGAGCTGGCCGCGCTCGCCGAGACGGCGGGCGCGCTGGTCCTCGACGGTGTCGTCCAGCGCCGTGACAAGCCCGACCCCGCGACGTACATCGGCTCGGGCAAGGCGAACGAGCTGCGGGACATCGTCCTCGACAGCGGCGCCGACACGGTGGTGTGCGACGGTGAGCTGAGCCCCGGCCAGCTCATCCATCTCGAAGACGTCGTCAAGGTCAAGGTGGTCGACCGCACCGCCCTGATCCTGGACATCTTCGCGCAGCACGCCAAGTCCCGTGAGGGCAAGGCACAGGTCGCGCTCGCCCAGATGCAGTACATGCTGCCGAGGCTGCGCGGCTGGGGTCAGTCGCTCTCCCGTCAGATGGGTGGCGGCGGCGGTGGCGGCATGGCCACCCGCGGCCCCGGTGAGACCAAGATCGAGACGGACCGGCGCCGGATCCGCGAGAAGATGGCGAAGATGCGCCGTGAGATCGGGGAGATGAAGACCGGCCGCGAGCTCAAGCGGCAGGAGCGCCGGCGCCACAAGGTGCCGTCGGTCGCGATCGCTGGATACACCAACGCCGGCAAGTCGTCCCTCCTGAACTGGCTCACCGGTGCGGGTGTGCTCGTGGAGAACTCCCTGTTCGCCACGCTCGACCCGACCGTCCGCCGCGCGGAGACGCCCGGTGGCCGGCTCTACACCCTGACCGACACGGTCGGATTCGTCCGGCACCTGCCGCACCACCTCGTCGAGGCGTTCCGCTCCACCATGGAGGAGGTCGGCGACTCCGACCTGATCCTGCATGTGGTGGACGGCGCGCACCCCGCGCCGGAGGAGCAGTTGGCCGCCGTACGCGAGGTGATCCACGACGTGGGCGCGGTGAACGTACGCGAGATCGTCGTCATCAACAAGGCGGACGCGGCGGACCCGTTGGTGCTCCAGCGGCTGCTGAGCGCCGAGCGATACGCGATCGCCGTGTCGGCCCGTACGGGCCAGGGGATGGCCGAACTGCTCGCGCTCATCGACGCCGAGCTGCCCAGGCCCGAGACCGAGGTCGAGGTGCTCGTGCCGTACACGCTGGGCGCGCTCGTCTCGCGGGTGCACGCCGAGGGTGAGGTGCTGTCCGAGGAGCACACCCCCGAGGGCACCCTGCTCAAGGCACGGGTCCACGAGGGGCTGGCCTCCGCGCTCGCCCCGTACCTGCCGGTCGCGAGCTGACCGTTCCACGCAGGACGGAGGCCCGTCCCCCCGATCACCGGGGGGACGGGCCTCCGTCGTGAGCTCTGCTTCTTTTGCTGCCTGCTGTGCTACTTGCCGTGCCGGTGCTACTTGTCGGCGAACTTCTTGCTGACGCCGTCGTAGACACCCTTGGCCACATCACCGAGGCGCGGACCGGCGAGCCAGCCCGTCGTGACCGGGCCGATGGAGGTGTTGGAGACCAGCGCGGGCTTGCCGTCGGCGCCCGCCGCCACCCAGCCACCGCCGGACGAGCCGCCCGTCATCGTGCAGCCGACGCGGTACATCGTCGGGGCCGAGGCGAGCAGCGACAGCCGGCCGGGCTTGTCGGAGCACTGGAAGGCCTTCTGGCCGTCGAACGGCGGAGCCGCCGGGTAGCCGGTCGCCGTCAGGCTGTCGATCTTCGCGGTGGCAGGCGCGTTGAAGTTCACCGGGAGAGCCGAACCGACCGTCTCCTCAAGAGACTTGCCGGTGCTGCCCTTCTCCGGGGTGACATGGAGCACCGCGTAGTCGTACGGAGCGCCGTCGCCGCCGGTGGGGCCGCCGCCGGAGATCCACTGCTGGGAGGTCTGCGCCCAGTCGGCCCACCACACACCGTCGGGAGCGATGGTCTCCTTGGGCGCGGTGTTCAACTGGGCCGTCGGCAGGGCCGTGTTGTTGTACGCGGGCACAAAGGCGAGGTTGCGGTACCAGCCGCCCTTCGCCCCGGCGTGCACACAGTGGCCGGCCGTCCACACCAGGTTGGACTTGCCGGGGTGCGCCGGGTCCTCCACGACGGTGGCCGAGCAGACCATCGAGCCCTCGGGGCTGTCGAAGAACAGCTTTCCGGACTGGGCCGCGTTCTCGCTGTACGGCGCGTCGACCGCCTGCGCCTCGACCGGCGCCGGCTCCGGGTCGGTCACACCCGCGTCACCCGAGATGTCCTGGTCCGCGACCGGCTTCTCCGGGGTCTTGTCGGCGCCCCGCATCCGGTCGGAGTCCCAGAGGCCCGCGATGATCGGGTTGACGAAGTCCTTGGCCTCCCGCAGCCACTTGTCCCTGTCCCAGTTCTTCCACTCGCCGTTCTTCCACTTGTCCGGATCGATGCCGTGCGCCTTGAGCTGGTCCCTGACGCTGTCGGGAATCTGGATCTTGCCGTCGGAGGCGGCACCGGCTGTGGCGCTCGGCGTGGCGCTCGCGCCGTCGTCCTCAGGCCCGCACGCGGTGACGGTGAGGGCGAGGGCGGCGGTCACCGATGCCACGGCGAGGAGGGGGGAGACTCTGCGCCGAGTGCTCCTCCCTCGGCGGGCGGCGGGCGTCGGACGTATGGGTCGCATGGTGTGAATCCCCCTGGGACTTCGGAATTGATGACGGAACAGTTCGTGCGGTGATTCGTGCGGTATTTCGGGCGCTGATGTCGTGCGGTCGATCGGTCCCTGACGCCCCTGGACTTCGCTGAGGAGTCCGGATGCGGTCCTCAACTATGCCGGTGCCATGGGTGACGGCTCACAGCAGGGCCATGGTTCCCCGCCCCAAGGATCTTGGGATTGGCCCGTGATCCCCGGCGGATGTCGTCGTTGACACTTACGGCGGGCAGTTGAGGGTTCACCGCCGCTCGGGCGGCGGCCCACATCCGTACCGACGTGCGACCCAACCGTGACACCGGGAGGACCGACAACCGTGGCCGTGACCGAACCAGCTCCGGTGGCACCGACCGTCGCACACCATGGCATGCCGCGCCGCCGGGCAGGGCGTGAACCGGCCGCCAGAACCTCTGCGAGAGCGCTGCCCCTCGCACTGCCCCTCGTGCTGTCCTTCGCGCCTGTCCGTGCCGCCACCGGCCGCTCCGGGGCCCTCGCCGTACCGGCCCCGACTCCCCTCACAAGGAAGCACCCGTGAACCACACCCCCACCCCGGCCCCCGCACCCGATGTGCCCGAGGCCGATCACCTTCCGCTCGCCGCCGGACCGCCGACCGTGCCCCGGCAGCAGGCCGGCAGCCCGGCGGAACATCGCACCCCTGTCGCGCCCCCGGCCGACCATCTCGACCACCCCGAGGCGCAGTTGGCCGCCGACGCGGCAACGGCGGAAAGCCTGCTGCGCTGCTGGGTCAGGGAGAGCGACCTGTCCCGCCCCGAGGGCGACGTCCTGCGCATCCCGCTCGGCAACAGCGGCACCGCGCTTCTCGTCCCGGTCCGCTACTGGTCGGCCACCGGCTGGCACCGCTTCGGACCGCCGTTCCTGGAAGGCGGATCCAAGGACGCTTCCGCGGCCGAGGCCGTCACCGTCGCCGCGCTCCTCGGCCGCGAGTCGGGCCGCTACCAGGGCGCCGATCTCGTCGGCCGAGTCGCTGACTCCGTACGCCACACCGCCGCGTTCCTGACGGACCGCCGCCGGGCCCCCGGCCCCGCCGCCGGCGCGGATCTCTTCCTCACCGCCGAACAGTCCCTGCTGCTGGGCCACCCGCTCCACCCCACGCCCAAGAGCCGCGAGGGCTTCTCCGAGACCGAAGCCCGGCTCTACTCACCGGAGTTACGCGGCTCCTTCCCGCTGCACTGGATGGCCGTCGACCGCTCGGTGCTCGCCACCGACTCGGCCTGGACCGAACAGGGCCGTGTCGTACGGGCCGAACGGCTCACCTGCCGGCTGCTCGGCGGCCTCCCGCTGCCCGGGGACACCGTGCCGCTGCCCCTCCACCCCTGGCAGGCCCGCGAGTTGAGGCTCCGCCCCGCCGTCGCCGAACTCCTCGACGCCGGGCTGCTGCACGACCTCGGACCCCAGGGCGGTCCCTGGCACCCCACCTCCTCGATCCGCACCGTGCACCGCCCCGGCGGCGCCGCCATGCTCAAGCTCTCCCTCGGCGTACGCATCACCAACTCCCGCCGCGAGAACCTCCGTAAGGAGCTTCACCGGGGCGTCGAGGTGCACCGGCTGCTGCGCACCGGTCTCGCCAAGGAGTGGAGCGCCGCGCACCCCGGCTTCGACATCGTCCGGGACCCCGCCTGGCTCGCCGTCGACACCAGGGACGGCGAACCGGTCGGCGGATTCGACGTACTGCTCCGGCACAATCCCTTCGCGCCCACCGACGACGCCGTCTGCGTCGCCGCACTGACGGCGCAGCGCCCCGTCCCCGGCCGCCCCGGCATGCACTCGCGCCTGGCCGAGACCGTGTCCGCCCTTGCCGCGCGTACCGGACGGACCACCGGGGCGGTGGCCGCCGAGTGGTTCCTGCGCTACCTCGACCACGTCGTACGCCCGGTGCTCTGGCTGGACGGGGCCGCGGGCGTCGCGCTCGAAGCCCACCAGCAGAACACGCTGGTGCTCCTCGGCCCCGACGGCTGGCCCGTCGGCGGGCGGTACCGCGACAACCAGGGCTACTACTTCCGCGAATCGCACCGGCCCTCGCTCGAACGCCGCCTCCCCGGTATCGGCTCGGCCAGCGACACCTTCGTCGCCGACGACGTCACCGACGAGCGGTTCGCCTACTACCTCGGCATCAACAACGTCTTCGGCCTGATCGGCGCCTTCGGCGCGCAGGGCCTCGCCGACGAACGCGTACTCCTCGCCGCCTTCCGGCAGTTCCTCGCCGGAGCCACCGCACTCGGCTCGCCGCTGCCCGCGCAGCTCCTCGAAGCCGCCACCCTGCGCTGCAAGGCCAACCTGCTCACCCGGCTGCACGGCCTCGACGAACTCGTGGGCCCGGTCGACACCCAGTCCGTCTACGTGACCGTCACCAACCCCCTTCGCGCTTAAGCGAACCCGTTCTGTTCCCCCTGCCGAGAGGAGAGCGCCCCTGTGCCTCCCAATGAAGCGCACACCGATTCCCGAGGTGCGATCGAGGACACCGTCGACCTGCGGTTGCCCGACGAGCTGATCGCGCTCTTCTCGGCGGCCGATCCGGTGGAGGCCACGCAGCCGTCCGGCGCCGCACAGGGACGAGGCCTGCTCGACTCCCCCTCGGGCTGGGGGCCGGTGACCACCCGGCTCGGGGTCTTCCAGCTCGTACAGGTACGCGTCGAGCGCGACGCCGCACTGATCAGCCGCTGGATGAACGACCCCGCCGTCGCCGCCTTCTGGGAGCTGTCAGGACCCGAGGCCGTCACCGCCGCGCATCTGCGCGCCCAGCTCGACGGTGACGGGCGCAGCGTCCCCTGCCTCGGCGTACTGGGCGGCTTTCCGATGAGCTACTGGGAGGTCTACCGCGCCGACCTCGACCCACTGGCGCGCCACTACCCCTCCCGCCCGCACGACACCGGGGTACATCTCCTCGTCGGCGGAGTCGCCGACCGCGGCCGAGGCGTCGGCACCACCCTGCTGCGCACCGTCTGCGACCTCGTCCTCGACAACCGTCCCCGCTGCGGACGCGTCCTCGCCGAACCCGACCTGCGCAACACGCCCTCCGTGTCCGCCTTCCTCAGCGCCGGTTTCCGCTTCTCGGCGGAAGTCGACCTGCCCGACAAGCGAGCCGCTCTGATGGTGCGCGACCGCGCGCTCCGCGACCTGCTCTGAACGGCTTGGCCGCCTTGAACATCTCGTCCGACATCTCGCCGAACACACCGCCATGGATACACCGCCATGGACGCATCGCTCGGCCCCTATCGGTTCCGTCCCGAGGAGTGAGTCTTCGTGCCGACACCCCCTGCCACGCACGGCCCCGCCGATCCCGTCGACCCCGGTGATCCACCCGCGCTGTTCTGCCCGCCCGAGCTGAACCCCGAGGCCTGGGAGCGGGCGGCGCGCCGGCTGCTCGCCAAGACGCTCGGGGAGTTCGCCTACGAGGGGGTGGTCGAGCCGGTCCCCGTCCCCGGCACCGGCGACCGTTACGCCCTGACCCTCGACGCCGGCGAGACGCTCACCTTCAGCGCCGCGCGCGGTGCCTACGACTCCTGGCGCGTCGACCCAAGCACGGTCCGCTGCGAGGACCGCCCCTTCACCGACCCGCTGGCGTTCCTGCTGCTCTCCTGGCGCCTCCTCGCACTCGACGGCGCGACTCTCGGCCACCTCGTCCGCGAACTCACCACCACCCTTGCCGCCGACACCAGGCTCGACGGCACGGCGCTCAGCGCCTCGGACCTCGCCGACCTCGGCTACGCCGAACTCGAAGGCCACCAGACCGGCCACCCCTGGCTCGTCCCGAACAAGGGCCGGGTCGGCTTCTCCGGCACCGACGCCGCCCGCTGGTCACCCGAGGCGCGCACCCCGGCCCGGCTCCCGTGGATCGCGGTCAGCACCACTCTCGCCAGCTACCGGGGCGTTCCCGCGCTGAGCACCCCCGAGCGGCTCTACGGCCTCGAACTCGACGCCTCCACCCGGGAGCGCTTCACCGCCGTCCTGCGGGACCGCGGTCTTGACCCGTCCGCGTACCTCTTCCTGCCCGTACACCCCTGGCAGTGGGACGAAGTCCTGCTCCACCTCTACGCGCCCGCCATAGCCGAGGGAGCGATCGTCCCGCTCCCCACCGACGGAGACCTCCGGCTGCCGCAGCAGTCCATCCGTACGTTCCTCAACCTCGACCGGCCGGCCAGGCACACGGTCAAGCTCCCGCTGTCGATCCTCAACACCCTTGTCTGGCGCGGCCTGCCGACGGGACGGACCCTCGCGGCCCCCGCCGTCACCGCCTGGGTGCACCACCTGCGTGACACCGACGCCTTCCTGCGTGACGAGTGCCGGGTGATCCTGCTCGGCGAAGTCGCCTCGGTGACCGTCGAGCACCCGCTCTACGACCGGCTGCCCGAAGTCCCGTACCAGTACAGGGAACTCCTCGGCGCGATCTGGCGTGAACCGCTGGGGGCCCGGCTGGCCCCCGGCGAGCGCGCCCGTACGCTCGCCTCGCTCCTGCACACGGACCCGGGCGGACGGGCCTTCACCGCGGAGCTCGTCGCCCGCTCGGGTCTCGCGCCGGCCGCCTGGCTCCAACGGCTCTTCGGCGCGCTCCTGCCGCCGCTGCTGCACTTCCTCTACCGCTACGGGACGGTCTTCTCGCCGCACGGTGAGAACGCCATCGTCGTCTTCGACGACCACGACGTCCCGGTGCGGCTGGCCGTCAAGGACTTCGTCGACGACGTGAACATCAGCGCCCGGCCGCTGCCCGAGCACCGGGGGATGCCGCAGGACGTGAAGGACACCCTCCTCAAGGAGGAGCCCGCGTTCCTCACACAATTCATCCATTCAGGGCTGTTCGTCGGCGTCTTCCGCTATCTGGCGCCGCTGTGCCAGGACCAGTTGGACGTGCCGGAGGACGCGTTCTGGTCCCTCGTACGGGCCGAGATCCTGCGCCACCAGGCGCGCTTCCCGGAGCTCGGCGAGCGTTTCGCCACCTTCGACCTGCTCACACCACGTATCGAACGGCTGTGTCTCAACCGTAACCGGCTGCATCTCGACGGCTACCGGGACCGCTCCGACCGGCCGCACGCGGCGATTCACGGCACGATTCCCAACCCGCTCGCCGCCCGGGGGCGGAGCGAGTGAGCGTGGCTGTCAGTGCGGCCCCGTAGGGTAGTCGCGCTATGACGAAGCCATCGCTCCCCGAGCTCCTCCATGCCGCCGTCACCGCTGTCGGCGGTGTGGAGCGGCCCGGCCAGGCCAGCATGGCCGAGGCCGTCGCCGAGGCCATCGACGCCCCTTCCCATCTGCTGGTCCAGGCCGGCACCGGCACCGGGAAGTCGCTCGGTTATCTGGTGCCGGCGCTCGCCCACGGAGAGCGGGTGGTGGTGGCCACGGCGACGCTGGCGCTCCAGCGGCAGCTCGTGGAGCGTGATCTGCCGCGTACGGTCGACGCGCTGCAGCCGCTGCTGCGCAGGCGGCCCGAGTTCGCCATGCTCAAGGGGCGTTCCAACTACCTCTGTCTGCACCGCCTCCACGAAGGCATGCCGCAGGACGAGGAGGACGGCCTGTTCGACCAGTTCGAGGCCGCGGCGCCCACCAGCAAGCTGGGCCAGGACCTGATCCGGATGCGGGACTGGTCGGGGGAGACGGAGACAGGCGATCGCGACGCCCTCACTCCCGGCGTCTCCGACCGTGCCTGGGCGCAGCTCTCCGTCTCGTCGCGGGAGTGCGTGGGGGCGTCGAAGTGCGCGTACGGCGCCGAGTGCTTCGCCGAGCTGGCGCGTGAGCGCGCCAAGCTCGCGGACGTCGTCGTGACCAACCACGCCCTGCTCGCGATCGACGCGATCGAGGGCGCCCCGGTACTTCCCCAGCACGAGGTGCTGATCGTCGACGAGGGGCACGAGCTGGTCTCCCGGGTCACCGGTGTCGCCACCGGCGAGCTGACCCCGGGCCAGGTGAACCGCGCGGTGCGGCGCGCCGCCAGGCTGGTCGACGAGAAGGTCGCCGACTCGCTCCAGACGGCGGCCGAGACCTTCGAGCGGCTGATGGAGCTGGCGCTGCCGGGGCGGCTCGAAGAGATCCCCGAGGATCTCGGCTACGCGCTGATGGCGCTGCGCGACGCGTCCCGTACGGTCGTCGCCGCGCTGGGCTCGACGCGGGACAAGTCCGTGCAGGACGAGGACGTCGTACGCAAGCAGGCCCTGGCCGCCGTCGAGTCCGTGCACAGCGTGGCCGAGCGGATCGCCAACGGCTCGGAGTACGACGTCGTCTGGTACGAACGGCACGACCGGTTCGGCGCTTCGCTGCGGGTCGCGCCGCTGTCCGTGTCGGGTCTGCTGCGGGAGAAGCTCTTCGCCGACCGCTCCGTGGTGATCACCTCGGCGACGCTCAAGCTGGGCGGTGATTTCAACGGTGTGGGTGCTTCGCTCGGGCTGGCACCGGAGGGCCTGGAGGGTGAGGACATCCCGCCGTGGAAGGGGCTCGACGTCGGTTCGCCCTTCGACTACCCCCGGCAGGGCATTCTGTATGTCGCCCGCCATTTGAACCCGCCCGGCCGTGAGGGCTCGCGCGTCGACATGATGGACGAGCTGGCGGAGCTGGTGGAGGCGGCCGGCGGTCGTACGCTCGGTCTCTTCTCGTCGATGCGGGCCGCACAGGCGGCGGCTGAGGAGCTGCGCGTCAGGCTGGACGTACCGATCCTCCTCCAGGGCGAGGAGACCCTGGGCGAGCTGATCAAGGCGTTCGCCGCCGACCCGGGGACCTGTCTGTTCGGCACGCTGTCCCTGTGGCAGGGCGTCGATGTGCCGGGTCCCAGCTCACAGCTCGTGGTGATGGACCGCATCCCCTTCCCGCGCCCCGACGACCCGCTGATGAGCGCGCGCCAGAAGGCCGTGGAGGAGGCGGGGGGCAACGGATTCATGGCCGTGGCCGCGACCCACGCCGCGCTGCTGATGGCGCAGGGGGCGGGGCGGCTCGTACGGGCGACTGGCGACCGGGGTGTGGTCGCGGTCCTCGACCCGAGGCTCGCCAACGCGCGGTACGGCGGCTATCTGCGTACCTCGCTGCCGGACTTCTGGTACACGACGGACCGCGATCAGGTACGGCGGTCCCTCACGGCGATCGATGCCGCGGCCAGGGAGAAAGGCCAGTGACCGTCGGGATGCCCAAGGCCGGGGAACAGCGATAGCCGTGGAACCGCGATAGCTGGGCGCCGATAGTCGGGGAACAGCGATAAGGGTCCCGCCGCGTCCGCTGCGAGGGAAGGGGAAAACCTCGCAGCGGACACGACAGGACCCCGTACGAGGTCGGCGCCCGGCGCCCGGGTCACACCCGGCGAAGGACCGCCACCACCTTGCCGAGGATCGTCGCGTCGTCACCGGGGATCGGCTGGTAGGCGGCGTTGTGCGGGAGCAGCCAGACATGGCCGTCCTCGCGCCGGAAACGCTTGACCGTCGCCTCGCCCTCCAGCATCGCTGCCACGATGTCGCCGTTCTCCGCGACCGGCTGGCGGCGGACGGTCACCCAGTCGCCGTCACAGATGGCGGCCTCGATCATCGAGTCACCGACAACCTTCAGCACGAACAGCTCTCCGTCCCCGACGAGCTGCCGGGGGAGCGGGAAGACGTCCTCGACTGACTCCTCGGCGAGGATCGGGCCACCGGCCGCGATCCGGCCGACCAGCGGCACGTAGGAAGCGGCGGGCTTCCCCGTCGTGTCCGTCTGCTGGTTGCTCGGCTGGTCGGAGCCCCGGACCTCGTACGCCCTCGGGCGGTGCGGATCCCTGCGGAGGAAGCCCTTGCGCTCCAGAGCCATGAGCTGGTGGGCGACCGACGAGGTGCTCGAAAGGCCGACGGCCTGGCCGATCTCCCGCATCGACGGCGGGTATCCGCGCCGCTGCACGGAGTCACGGATGACTTCGATGACCCTCCGCTGCCGGTCCGTGAGACCGGAGCTGTCCGCCCTGATTCCTGGAGGCCTGCCGGGCAGCGAACGAGGGGGCTTGGGCCCCTCCGGATTCGTGACTGCGTCATTCATGGTCTGCACCGGCTCGAGTCGGCTCTGGGAGCGGTCCTGGGCAGTGATGGTGGCACTGTCTGCGGTCGTGGTCACGTCGGCCCCTCTCGAATGTGTTCTCCCTAGCTGGACAACGGTAGTAGCTTTCGAAAGGTTGCGCCAAACACACGTTCGAGTGAAAAATCAAGGAGAGGAGTGCGTGGCAATTGGGCGAGGTGTATAGCCCGGCCCGGGCGGGTGCTCCTGGCCGTGATCGTTCACGGTATCGTCCCGTCCCCGCAGCGCCGGGACTGGGCTGTGCCTCCCGGCTGGGGGACCCGGCGGAGCGCGCGACACGCGCGGGGGCTAAAGTGACGGCCAACCCCCAGATCTAGTGGTTGGATTGTTTCCACCACCCAGAGGTTGTGGTCCCGATCGTTGAACCGTCGAGGCCATCGCCTATGCTGGGAGTCGCTTCGGGGGGCCGGTTCCGGCCCCTGACGAAGGTGTTCAGTCGTGCCGTCGAGCGTGTGCTGCCAAGGAGGACCGGATCATGCACTGTCCTTTCTGCAGGCACCCCGACAGCCGTGTCGTCGACAGTCGCACCACCGACGACGGGACGTCGATCAGGCGCCGTCGCCAGTGTCCCGACTGCTCGCGCCGTTTCACGACGGTCGAGACCGCTTCACTGATGGTGATCAAGCGCAGCGGTGTGACCGAACCCTTCAGCCGCACCAAGGTCATCTCGGGCGTGCGCAAGGCATGCCAGGGACGGCCTGTCACCGAGGACGCCCTCGCCAAGCTCGGCCAGCGGGTCGAGGAAGCGGTGCGCGCCACCGGGAGTGCCGAGCTGACCACCCACGACGTGGGTCTGGCCATACTCGGCCCGCTGCAGGAACTCGACCTTGTCGCCTACCTGCGTTTCGCGTCCGTGTACCGGGCTTTCAACTCACTCGAAGACTTCGAGGCCGCCATCGTGGAACTGCGCGAATGGCCCGCCTCGGAAGAGGAAAGCGGTACGGGCGGGGCCCAGGAGGCCCCCGTACCCGCTCCCGCCGCGGACTGACCGGCCGGCCCTCCGGGACCGGCCGCCCCAGCGGCGGCACAAGACCTGCCACAGGTGTGCGCTCCGACGCACCCCGGGGCTGAGACAGCATTCGGTGTCACGGGAAGAACATGGCACTTCAGGGCGTTTTTGCACGTATATGGGAGGCGGCATGACAGAGACGGCGAGCAGCTCGGCACGAGGTTCCCGGACCAAGGGATCCAAGGCCAACAAGGGGCTGCGTATCGAGCGAATCCACACCACGCCCGGCGTGCATCCGTACGACGAGGTGGTCTGGGAGCGCCGTGACGTCGTCATGACCAATTGGCGCGACGGCTCGGTCAATTTCGAGCAGCGTGGCGTCGAGTTCCCCGACTTCTGGTCGCTGAACGCGGTCAACATCGTCACCAGTAAGTACTTCCGCGGCGCGGTCGGCACCCCGCAGCGCGAGACCGGTCTCAAGCAGCTCATCGACCGGATCGTCAGGACGTACCGCAAGGCCGGCGAGGACAACGACTACTTCGCCTCGCCCGCCGACGCCGAGATCTTCGAGCACGAGCTGGCGTACGCCCTCCTGCACCAGGTCTTCAGCTTCAACTCGCCGGTGTGGTTCAACGTCGGCACACCCCAGCCGCAGCAGGTCTCCGCCTGCTTCATCCTGGCCGTGGACGACTCCATGGACTCGATCCTCGACTGGTACAAGGAAGAGGGGATGATCTTCAAGGGCGGCTCGGGCGCCGGCCTGAACCTCTCCCGGATCCGCTCCTCCAAGGAACTGCTCTCCTCCGGCGGCAACGCGTCGGGCCCGGTCTCCTTCATGCGCGGCGCCGACGCCTCCGCCGGCACCATCAAGTCCGGTGGCGCCACGCGCCGGGCGGCCAAGATGGTCATCCTCGACGTCGACCACCCCGACATCGAGGACTTCATCCAGACCAAGGTGAAGGAGGAGGAGAAGATCCGCGCCCTGCGCGACGCGGGCTTCGACATGGACCTGGGCGGCGACGACATCACGTCCGTCCAGTACCAGAACGCCAACAACTCGGTCCGGGTGAACGACGACTTCATGAAGGCCGTCGAGGCCGGATCGAAGTTCGGGCTGCGCGCCCGGATGACCGGTGAGGTCATCGAAGAGGTCGAGGCCAAGTCCCTCTTCCGCAAGATGGCGGAGGCCGCGTGGGCCTGCGCCGACCCGGGCATTCAGTACGACGACACGATCAACCGCTGGCACACCTGTCCCGAGTCGGGCCGGATCAACGGCTCGAACCCGTGCAGTGAGTACATGCACCTGGACAACACCTCGTGCAACCTGGCCTCGCTGAACCTGATGAAGTTCCTCAAGGACGACGGCAAGGGCCACCAGTCGTTCGAGTCCGAGCGCTTCGCCAAGGTCGTCGAGCTGGTCATCACGGCGATGGACATCTCCATCTGCTTCGCCGACTTCCCGACGCAGAAGATCGGTGAGAACACCCGCGCCTTCCGCCAGCTCGGCATCGGCTACGCCAACCTGGGCGCGCTGCTGATGGCGACGGGTCACGCGTACGACTCCGACGGCGGCCGCTCGCTGGCCGGCGCCATCACCTCGCTGATGACGGGCACCTCGTACCGCCGTTCCGCCGAACTGGCCGCCGTTGTCGGCCCGTACGACGGTTACGCGCGCAACGCCGAGCCGCACAAGAACGTCATGAAGCAGCACTCGGACGCCAACGCCACCGCTCCGCGCGTGGACGACCTGGACAGCCCGGTGTGGGCGGCGGCCACGGAGGCGTGGCAGGACGTGCTGCGCCTCGGCGAGAAGAACGGTTTCCGTAACGCGCAGGCCTCGGTCATCGCGCCCACCGGCACCATCGGTCTCGCGATGTCCTGCGACACCACGGGTCTTGAGCCGGACCTCGCGCTGGTCAAGTTCAAGAAGCTCGTCGGCGGCGGATCGATGCAGATCGTCAACGGCACCGTCCCGCAGGCCCTGCGCCGCCTGGGCTACCAGGAGGAGCAGATCGAGGCGATCGTCGCCCACATCGCCGAGCACGGAAATGTGATCGACGCGCCCAGCCTGAAGTCCGAGCACTACTCGGTCTTCGACTGCGCGATGGGCGAGCGCTCCATCTCTGCGATGGGCCACGTCCGGATGATGGCCGCGATCCAGCCGTGGATCTCGGGCGCGCTGTCCAAGACGGTGAACCTGCCGGAGACGGCGACCGTCGAGGACGTCGAAGAGGTCTACTTCGAGGCCTGGAAGATGGGCGTCAAGGCGCTCGCGATCTACCGCGACAACTGCAAGGTCGGCCAGCCGCTCTCCGCGAAGAAGAAGGAGAAGGCGGCCGAGCAGGTCGGGGAGAAGGCCGAGGAGACCATCCGCCAGGCGGTGGAGAAGGTCATCGAGTACCGCCCGGTCCGCAAGCGCCTCCCGAAGGGCCGTCCCGGTCTCACCACCTCGTTCACGGTGGGCGGCGCCGAGGGCTACATGACCGCCAACTCCTACCCGGACGACGGTCTCGGCGAGGTCTTCCTCAAGATGTCCAAGCAGGGCTCGACCCTCGCGGGCATGATGGACGCCTTCTCGATCGCCGTCTCGGTCGGTCTCCAGTACGGCGTTCCGCTGGAGACGTACGTCTCCAAGTTCACCAACATGCGCTTCGAGCCGGCCGGCATGACGGACGACCCGGACGTACGGATGGCGCAGTCGATCGTCGACTACATCTTCCGCCGTCTCGCCCTGGACTTCCTGCCCTTCGAGACGAGGTCGGCCCTCGGCATCCACTCGGCCGACGAGCGTCAGCGGCACCTGGACACCGGTTCGTACGAGCCGTCGCTGGACGACGGCACGGACGCCGAGAGCCTGGCCCAGCCGGTGCCGACGCGGCCCGAGCCGCTGAAGGCGGTGTCCACGGAAGCCGCCCCGGCGGCGGCCGTGACCCCGGCGCCCAGGGAGGTCCACACCTCGGCCGAGCTGGTCGAGATGCAGCTCGGCATCAGCGCCGACGCACCGCTCTGCTTCTCCTGCGGTACGAAGATGCAGCGCGCCGGGTCCTGCTACATCTGCGAGGGCTGCGGCTCGACCAGCGGCTGTAGCTGACAACCGGGCGGAGGCGTGACCTCCGCCCGGCAAGCGGGGCCGTTCGGTCCGAACGTCTGAGCTGAACGGGCAATGAAACAGCGGGTCGGGCGGGGAGTCGATGAGTGATCGGCTCCCCGCCCGTCCGTACGTCAGAGGCGCTGGTCGCCGATGACCGAGAGGAGCTGGAGCTTCTCGTAGCTCTCGGTCCCCGGCGCGGCCGTGAAGACCAGCAGCGCCTGGGACTGGTCGGGGTCCACCAGGGTCTGGCAGTGCAGTTCGAGCAGCCCGAGCTGCGGGTGCAGGATGCGCTTCGGCGCGCAGTACGGGCCCATCACCGGGTGCTCACGCCAGAGCGCGGCGAACTCGCCGCCGGCCGCGAGCAGCGCGTCGACGACCGTGGCCGCGCGAGACCCCTTGCCGTCCCGGGTGTACGCGCCGTGCAGGTTGGCCGCGACCAGGCGGCTGTGCGCGGCGTGGTCCTCCTCGGGACGCGTCAGCCGCTCCGCGGGATCGGTGAACCACCTGTAGTGCGGGCTGCGGGCCAGCCCGGTGTGCTCACTGTCGTCGCCCATCAGCGCCACCGCCGGCCGGGTCTGCTTCAGCGTCTCGCCGAGCAGGTTCACCACCTGCGCCGGAGTGTCTTCGAGCCGGTCGAGGATCCGCATCATGCCGGGGTTGATGTGGTTGCCGCGCAGCACCCGCTGCGGGGTGGCGTAGCCCGCGAGGCGGAACAGGTGGTCGCGTTCGTCGAGGGAGAAGCGCAGGCCGCGGGCGATCGCCCCGAGCATCTGCTCGGAGGGGTGCGGTCCGCGCCGCTGTTCGATCCGGCTGTAGTAGTCGGACGACATCTCGCACAGCACCGCCACCTCCTCGCGGCGCAGCCCGCCGGTGCGCCGTCGCGGCCCGCGTGGCAGGCCCACGTCCTCCGGTTGCAGCGCCTCGCGGCGCGTCCGCAGGAAAACAGCGAGTTGGGCCCTGTCCATGCTTCCAGTCTCCCTTCCCGGGAACGCATCCGGCGGCGCTGAGGTCAGCCGGTGGCGAACGCGACCCCCGTCAGCCGTTCGGCGATCTCCCAGAGCCGGGCGGCGGCGGCCTCGTCACGGGCCCCCTTGTAGACGGTCAGCTCGGTCGGGCCCCCGGTGAACTGGCCGAGGCCGTCCGGACCGTAGAAACGGCCGCCCCGCGCCTCCGGGCTGGTCGCCGCGTACAGGGCGGGCAGCAGCCCGGCGTCGACAGCCTGCACGAACACGCCCCAGCCCGCGAGCCGCTTCATGAGCGCCTGATACGGCGAGGGGCGCTTCCGGCCCATGTTCGGGCCCGCCGTGTAGAGGTTGGTCAAGGTGGTGCCCGGGTGGGCGACATTGCTCAGGATGCCCCAGCCGGCCGCGGTGCTGCGCCGGTCCAGTTCGAGGCCGAACAGCAGGTCGGCCAGTTTGGACAGGGCGTACGAACGGACCGGCGAATAGGCCCGCTCACCCTGGAGATCGTCCCAGGGGATCCTGCCCGAGCGGGCGGCGCTGCTCGACATGGTGGTCACGCGCGCCCGGCCGGCCCGCAGCAGCGGCAGGAGGCGCCCGGTGAGAGCGACATGGCCCACGTAATTCGTGCCGAACTGCAATTCCAGGCCGTCGGCTGTGGTGTGCCGGGTGGCGGGCATCATCACGCCCGCGTTGTTGACCAGGATGTTGATCGGCCGGCCTTCGCCGTTCAGCGCGTTCGCCAGCGCCGCCACGGAGTCGAGCGAGGCCAGGTCGAGCGGCCGGGTGGAGACGGCGGCCCCCGGCACGGCGGCGCGGATGGTGTCGGCCGCTGCGGCGCCCTTCGCCTGGTCGCGGACCGGCATGACCACCTCGGCACCGGCCCTCGCCAGCCGGCCGGCCAGGCCGAGACCGATTCCGTCGCTCGCGCCGGTCACCACGGCGAGCTTCCCGGTCAGGTCGGGCACGGACACATCTTCCACGGCAACTCCCTGGTCAGCGGTGTTTCTCTTCGCCGAACCAAGAATGCCGACGCCCGCTCCCCGGATCCATGTCCTGCCGATCCTGGGATCCGGGGCGCCCGGCCACCGCGTACGACGACGTACGAGGAGGGGGCGCGCCGACGCCTACCGCATGCCGTCGTCCACCGAGCGCGGTCGCCTACCGAACGTAATCGCCTACCGCGCGCCGCCGCCCATGATGCGGCCGAAGGACTGCGGGTCCGCGTCGAATCCGCGTACGGCCATCCGGAACGACCAGGCGCCCGACTCGGCGCGTACGAACTCGGCCACCGTGGCGGCCGTCGCCGTGGGGACGTCGGCGAAGTCGTACTCGGTCAGCTCGGTGTAGCCCTCCAGCACCTGTATCCGCGGGCTCGCGATCTCACCGAACGTCCTGTCACCGTCGCGCTGCTGGATCGCCACACCGATCACCACCCGGATGTACGAGGCGCCGAGCCGGTCCAGCTCCAGCGTCATTTCCTCGTCGGTGCCGAAGCCCTGGCCCGTCCTGCTGTCGCGGTTCAGGGTGATGGTGCCGTCGGGGGAGCGGCTGCCGAAATGGACCAGGTAGGAGGGGGTGCCGGTCGGGTCAGCCGAGGTGTACGTCGCGGCGACGATGTCGAGATCGTGGTCGGGCTCGCCGAGGGGGCTGGGATCCCACTTGAGCGTCACCTCGGCCTTGGTCACGCCTTTGTTGAGACTGCTCACCAGTCTTCCCCCTCCTGTCGAGCGGGCCGGGAATCCGGACCTCTGACGCCAGGCTAGACCGGCGCACCGACAACGCGGACCGCGTGCGGGCCAGTTGTCGCCATCGTGGCCGATAGTCGCCGGAAAGAACCGGGGGGAACGGACTCCGGCAGAGCGTGACCGGTGCCACGCCCGGCCCCGTACGATGGCGCGGTGCTGGTCAAGTGGATTCGCTGCACCGTGATCGACCGTCGAGGTTTCGAACGCGGACAGCGGAAATGGGCGGGGTTGCTCGGAGAGCCGGGATTCCGGGGGCAGGGCGGGGGATGGAGCAGGGTGCGGCCCGGTGTGGCGCACGTCTTCACGTTCTGGGAGAGCCGGGCCTTCTACGACTCGTTCATGGCGCGTTCGCACGACCGGCTGGCCGCGGCGCAGTCCGGGACGTACAAGGACATCCAGGCCAAGCTGTTCGACCACCGGTTCGATGTGAAGACCGGTTTTGAGCCGCACTTCACCGACGCCGATGTGGTCCGGGTCGCACACAGCAAGGTCCATGAGGACCGCGTCGAGCACTTCGCGCTGATGCAGGAGAAGGTGTGGAACCCAGCCATGGCGGGCTCCCCCGGGATGGTGCGCGGTCTGTTCGGGGAGGCGCCGGGGAACGAGTTCCTGGTGCTGTCGATGTGGCAGTCGTCCGCCGAGCACGGAAAGTACCGCATCGAGCGTGTGGAGCGGCTGACGCTGCGCGCGCAGACCGCGGCCGACGTGGCGGCGCTCGCCGGGGACATCGTCGAACTCGACGCGGCCTGGACGGTCTGACCGGCCCGCGGTCACCCCCTGGCCGTCCCGGAGCCGCCCCGCGGTCGCCCGCCCGCGTCCGGGCAGGCAGGCGGGACGTGTCGGACACGGCCTATGGTCAGGGGCATGGCACGACCGCAACGCATCGTCCTCGTCCGGCACGGCGAGTCGGAGGGCAATGCCGATGACACGGTGTACGAACGCGAGCCCGACCATGCCCTGAGGCTCACGGAGAACGGCCGGCGGGAGGCCGAGGAGACCGGCAAACGGCTGCGCGAGCTGTTCGGGCGGGAGTCCGTCAGCGCGTACGTGTCGCCATACCGCCGCGCCCACGAGACCTTCAGGGCCTTCGGTCTCGACCCCGGCCTCGTGCGGGTACGGGAGGAGCCACGGCTGCGCGAGCAGGACTGGGGCAACTGGCAGGACAGGGACGACGTACGGCTTCAGAAGGCCTACCGGGACGCCTACGGGCACTTCTTCTACCGATTCGCGCAGGGTGAGTCGGGCGCCGATGTGTACGACCGGGTCGGCGCGTTCCTGGAGAGCCTCTACCGCAGCTTCGAGGCGCCCGACCACCCGAGGAACGTGCTGCTGGTGACGCACGGGCTGACCATGCGGCTCTTCTGCATGCGCTGGTTCCACTGGTCGGTCGCCGAATTCGAATCGCTGTCGAACCCCGCCAACGCGGAGACCAGGACCCTGGAACTCGCCGCCGACGGGCGGTACGTCCTGGACCGGCCGTTCGAGCGATGGCGTACCCCGGAGCCGTACGGCATCACTGGCTAAAGTGGCGCGTATATGACATCTGACGACACACACGACACACATGACACCCCCGGCCGGCGCTTCGAACGCGCCCTGGCCGGCCTGCGCGGGCTGTCCGTAGGAGACGCTCTCGGCTCCCAGTTCTTCGTACCGGCGAACCTTCCCCTGCTGAGGCGGCGCGAGCTGCCCGCCGGTCCCTGGCAGTGGACCGACGACACCGAGATGGCCGCCTCGGTGGTGGCGGTACTGGCGGTCGAGGGCCGCATCGACGAGGACGTACTCGCACATTCCTTCGCCCGCCACCATGACTTCGACCGTGGCTACGGCCCCGCGGTCAACCGGATGCTCCGCCTGGTCAGGGAGGGCGGCGACTGGCGCGAGCTGGCCTCCGCGCTCTTCGACGGGCAGGGCTCCTGGGGCAACGGAGCCGCGATGCGGATCGCGCCCCTCGGCGCCTGGTACGCCGGCGACCCCGAGCAGGCCACCGAGCAGGCCGCGATCTCCGCGTACGTCACACACCAGCACCCCGAGGCGGTGGCGGGCGCCGTCGCCGTGGCGGCGGCGGCCGCTC
>NZ_JTHL01000001.1:7252851-7266369 GCF_000818195.1 Streptomyces sp. 150FB
GCACACGCAGCAACGCGCGCAACACCCGCAGCAGAAGCGCCCGAACCCGGCGCCCGAGTGGCAGCAGTGGCAGCCCGTGAAGCCGCCGCCGCCCGCCTGGATCGCCGAGATCAAGCCGGTCGAACCGGTCGCGGTCCGCGCCGCCACGCTCTGGTCGGTCCTGGCGACCGCACTGCTCAGCTCCCTGCTCCTGGGCGAGGGACTGGGCGTGAACCTCCTGATCGTGGCGCTCCCGGCCGCGCTCGCCGCGTACTTCGCCGCCCGTTCCGCCGGACGGCGGCCACGTCCGTGGACGCTGGTCTGGGCCCTCGGCGGGCTGGCCCTGCTCGTCGTTCCGGCGCTGCGCGACGCCGGCCTGCCGACGTTTCTCGCGCTCGTCTCCGCACTGGCGCTCGGCTCGCTCGCGCTGCACGGCAGCCGTACGTGGCCGGGCATCCTGTTCGGTCCGCCCGGCCTGTTCTGGGCGATCAGCCGGGGCGTCCGCTGGGGGTGGCGCGGACTGCGCGAACGCGCCGAAGGCTCGCGCGGCCGCTGGATGCCCGTGATCCGTACGGTCGTTGTCGCCGCGGTCCTGCTGATCGTGTTCGGCGCGCTGTTCGCCAGCGCGGACGCGGCCTTCTCCGACCTGATCGGGGAACTGAGCCCGGATGTCTCGGTCTCCGACGGGCCGTGGCGGTTCCTGCTGTTCGTCCTCGGACTCCTGGCGGCGCTGACCGCAGCGCACACCGCCGCAGCGCCGCCGCGCTGGGACCGGGCAACCGTCAAGGAAGGACGGCCGCGCGCCCGGATGGAGTGGGCGCTCCCGCTGATCATCCTCAATCTGCTCTTCGCCGCTTTCATCGCCGTCCAACTCGCCGTGCTGTTCGGCGGGTACGACAAGATCCTGCGGGAAACCGGACTGACCTACTCCGAATACGCCCGGCAGGGATTCTGGCAACTCCTCTGGGTCACCCTGCTGGTCATCCTCGTGGTCGCTCTCGCCAGGCGCTGGGCGCCGCGCGACGGCGCCCGTGACCGCACCCTGGTGCGCGTGGTGCTCGGAGTCCTGTGCGCCCTCACGCTGGTGGTCGTCGTCTCCACACTGCGCCGCATGGATCTGTACGTCGACGCCTACGGACTGACGCGGCTTCGCGTCTCGGTGGCTGCGATGGAGATCTGGCTCGGAGTGGTGATCGTCCTGATCCTGGTGGCGGGAGCCGTCGGCGGCCGGTGGCTGCCGCGTGCGGTCGCGGCGAGCGCGGGTGCCGCGGTGCTCGCCTTCGGGCTGCTCTCCCCGGACGCACTCGTCGCCGAGCGGAACCAGCAGCGCTACGAGGCGTCCGGCAAGCTCGACCTCGTGTACCTCCAGGAACTGTCGGCCGACGCCGTACCGGCCCTGGACCGGCTGCCGGAACCCGCGCGGTCCTGCGCGCTCGCAGGCATCTCACGGCATCTGGGGGGCGCTGCCGACCCCTGGTACGCGACCAGTTGGTCCGAGAGCAGGGCCCGCGACATTCTGGCGAAGCGGAAGGTCGACACCAGCGGGCAATCCTGTGACCTGACGGCCGTGCCCTTCGGCGACGACGCCGGGGAGCGCGACGCCAACAGCGGGGAATCGGATTCCCGCTGAGCGTGAGCCCGGAGCATCGTTTTCGAGATGATCCGGGCCACCGGGGGCCCCGGGCTGTCGCCCGGCGTAAGGGCGGCGTAATCTGGCTTTTGCCATGCCGTACGAAGCACCCACGCACACCGTCGAGCGCTCGCTCCGCGCCACCACCGGCGCCAAAATCATCGCGGGCGTCGACGAGGTCGGGCGCGGAGCGTGGGCCGGTCCTGTCACGGTCTGCGCGGCCGTCACCGGACTGCGTCGCCCTCCGACAGGTCTCACCGACTCGAAGCTCATTACACCCAAACGCCGTGCGGAGATGGCTGATCAGCTTCTCGGCTGGGTCACTTCGCACGCTCTCGGGCACGCCTCCCCGGAGGAGATCGACGCCCTGGGGATGACGGCGTCGCTGCGGCTCGCCGCCGTACGCGCCCTCTTGGCGCTGCCCGTTCGGCCCGACGCGGTGATCCTCGACGGTAATCATGATTATCTTGGAGGATCCTGGCGGGTGCGTACGGTCATCAAGGGCGACCGGTCCTGTGTCTCCGTGGCGGCGGCTTCCGTACTCGCCAAGGTGCGCAGGGACGCGATGATGGCCGAACTGGGCGCGGGGACGCGGGAGTACGCGCCCTTCGCCTTCGGTGACAACGCCGGGTACCCCTCACCGGTGCATCAGGCGGCCCTGGCGGAGTGGGGGCCGACAGCGCACCACCGGCTCTCCTGGTCCTATCTCGATGCGCTGCCCCGGTGGCGGCACCTCAAGAAGGTCCGGGTCTCGCCGGAGACCGCCGCGATGGAAAGCGGGGGCCAACTCGGCTTCGATTTCTGAAACTTCCGGTGAACCCACCGGTCCGCGGGCCCCCGCCCGCAGACATGGGCACGAATGTGCCCACCCGCCGATGCGTTTCGCGCCGGCATTTGATAGACATCCAGTTATGCCTCTCACCCCCGAGGAGCCTCAGATTCACGAGAGAGCCCAGGGTCCCAGCGCCACTTCGGCCACCGGCCGTACCGCAGCGACCCCCCGTCCCGTCCCCGGTCCGCGTCCCGTACCGGGACCGCGTTCCGCGGCCACACCGCGACCCGGACGCCCGGGCCCCGGTCCCGCGAGGCCGGCGCCGCCGGAGCAGCGCTCGCACAGCTCCAGCTCCGCGGGGCAGCCGGAGACGGCACGTCCTGACACCACTTCTGTGCCTCAGATCCAGGTCGTCCCGGCCACCGCGGGCGGGGCGCTGGACGCAGCGGAAGAGGCGGTGGACCTGCTGCTCGACACCGGCGGTCGTGCGCCGTCCGACATCCTCGTGCTCACCACGGGCGAACAACACCCTTGGGCGACACACGAGTTGTCGTTCGGTGAGAGCTCCTACTGGGCTCAGCAGGACGCCCGTGAGGACGTCTTCTTCGCCGGCGCCTCCGCTGTCGCCCGTGCGCAGTCCCGGCCCGTCGTGGTCGTCGCTGTCAACGGCGGCGAGGACGACCTGGCCCGTGTGCTGCCTCTGGCACGGGAGCGGGCGTCCGCCCTGCTCATCGTGTGCGGGGACGTCGACCGGGTCAACGCCGTGCTCGGCGCCGGGGTCTGACCGTACGAGACACCGCGACCGTACGAGACACCGTCGCGCCACCGCGTTCCTGGACGCTGTGGCGCGTTCGTCGTTTCGGCCCTCGTCCGGTCCTTCCCGGGCCGCTGCACGTTCCCGGCCCGTGACCCGGCTGCCCGTTCCAGGGCGGCCGGGACATGCGGTCCAGGCATCGGTTCGGCGGGCGGATCGGCTCGGCGAGGTGGATCGGTTCAGCGGGCGGCGGTCCGGCGCAGGGGCTCCGCCGCGCCACCGCCCCGCATCGGCGCGGGTTCGGGATCGGCCGTCGTCTCGGACAGCGGCGTGGGCCCGGAACCGGAGTGGGGCTGACGGCCGCCACGGCCCTCGCCCAGCACCTGCCAACCGCCGCGCGTCAGCGTGATGTACGCGCCGCAGCGCAGCCCGTGCAGGGTGCAGGCGTCACGGAGCCCCCACATCCAGGCCCCGTCCTCCTCCGTCCAGCGCTCGTCGCCCTCGCGGCAGTGCAGCAGTACGGCGGTACGCACCGGGGTACGGCGGCGCAGGTCGTGCGGGATGACGCGGCGCAGATGCGCCAGCAGCGCGTTCCGGAACTCCCAGCCGTCCACGGTCGTCGCGCGCGGGGTGAACGAGGCGCTGGCCACGAGCCGTTCCTCGTGGTCGAGAACGGCCACGACGGCGGTCGAGGGGACGGGGTGGTGGCGGCTGTGCAGACCGCTGACGACCTCGCGGGGATTGCGCAGCAGCGGTATGCCCGCCGCCGCCCACTCGGAGGGCTCCAGCATCCTGGCGAGGCGGCTGACGGAGTCGGCCGGCGTGGTGATCGAAGTGGCTGCGGACGGAGCGAATCCGAAGGTCACGTTCCTCCCTTCGCATACGCGCCCACAGTGCGGGCAGGGTCGAGTGGGGGCACCGCGACATGGCCCGAGCGGACAGCGGCTGGACCGTGCGGGGGCGCTTTCAATTCTCGCTGGCGTACGGGCGTGCGGCAACGAGCAATTGGCACGGCTGACGGGAATGGGAGGGATTGGTTCTTATATCCCTGCCCCGAGATGCGGTACCTGATGCGTCGCGTCACGTCTGAACGGCAAGGACCAGCGGAAACACACCGACGGCACCGGCCCTGCGCAGCAGTCGTGTTGCCACGGCGAGCGTCCAGCCCGTGTCGGAGAGATCGTCGACGAGCAGCACCGGGCCCCCGGCCGATGCCAGCGCCTCGGCCAGCGCGGGCGGCACAGTGAGCGTCTCGTGCAGAGCCCGCACACGCTGGGCGCTGTTGGTGCGCGAGACACGGGTGCCGTCGGCCTCCGGGACGTACGCGACCGAGCCGAGCAGCGGCATCCGGCCGATCTCCGAGATCCGGGCGCCGAGCGATCCGACGAGCGCCGGCCTGCCCATCGAGGCCACGGTCACAACACCGGCCGGCCGGTCCGGTGCGTCGGGGGCACCCGAAGCCCAACCGCCGGGCCGCTTGGCCCAGTCGGCGAGCACGCTCACCACGGCCTCCATCACATCGTCGGGCACCGGCCCGTCCGGAGCCCCGGGACCGAGCATCGGGCGCAGCCTGTTGCCCCAGCCGATGTCGGACAGCCGCCCGAGCGCCCGGCCGCCGAAGGACTGCTCGCCGGTCGCGATGCGTCCCTTGAGGTCCACCCCGACCGCTGCGAGGCCCGTCGGCCACATCTTCCTCGGCTCCACGTCCACGCCCGGCCTGCCCAGTTCACCGCGTGCGGTGTCGAGGGCCGTGGCCGACACCTTGTCGTCGAACCGCGCGCCCGCGCAGTTGTCGCACCGGCCGCACGGTGTGGCCTGCTCGTCGTCCAACTGGAGCCGCAGGAACTCCATCCGGCACTCCGTCGTCGTCGCGTAGTCGCGCATCGACTGCTGCTCGGCCGCCCGCTGGCGCGCCACCCAGGCGTACCGCTCGGCGTCGTACACCCACGGTGTCCCGGTCGACGTCCAGCCGCCCTTCACCCGGCGCACGGCGCCGTCCACGTCGAGCACCTTGAGCATGGTCTCAAGACGCGTACGCCGCAGCTCGACCAGCGGCTCCAGGGCCGGGAGCGACAGCGGCCTGCCCGCCTGCGCCAGGACGTCGAGGGTGCGGCGGACCATCTCCTCCGGGGGGAAGGCGACCGAGGCGAAGTACTGCCAGATCGCTTCGTCCTCCCTGCCCGGCAGCAGCAGCACCTCGGCATGCTCCACACCACGCCCCGCACGCCCGACCTGCTGGTAGTAGGCGATGGGGGAGGAGGGCGAGCCGAGGTGCACCACGAATCCGAGGTCCGGCTTGTCGAACCCCATACCGAGCGCGGAGGTGGCCACCAGCGCCTTGACGCGGTTGGCCAGCAGGTCGTCCTCGGCCTGCTGCCGCTCGGCGTTCTCCGTCCTGCCGGTGTACGAGGACACCGTGTGTCCGCACTGCCTCAGATACGCCGTGACCTCCTCGGCGGCGGCGACCGTCAGGGTGTAGATGATCCCGGACCCGGGCAGTTCGGTCAGATGGTCGGCCAGCCACGCCAGCCGGTGCGCCGCGTCGGACAGCCGGAGCACATGGAGGCTGAGACTCTCCCGATCCAGCGGACCCCGCAGGACGAGCGCGTCCGTTCCTGCGCCGGTGCCCAACTGCTCGGCCACATCGGCGGTCACCCGCGCGTTCGCCGTGGCGGTGGTGGCGAGCACCGGAACGCCGGCCGGCAGCTCGGCGAGCATCGTGCGCAGCCGGCGGTAGTCGGGCCGGAAGTCATGGCCCCAGTCCGAGATGCAGTGCGCCTCGTCGACCACCAGCAGGCCGGTGGCGGCCGCGAGCCTGGGCAGCACCTGGTCACGGAAGTCCGGGTTGTTCAGCCGCTCAGGACTCACCAGCAGAACGTCGACCTCGCCTCCGATCACCTCGTCCTGGATCGTCTCCCAGTCCTCCGTGTTCGACGAGTTGATCGTCCGGGCCTTGATGCCGGCCCGTGCCGCAGCCTCCACCTGGTTGCGCATCAGTGCGAGCAGCGGGGAGACGATCACCGTCGGGCCCGCGCCGCGCTCGCGCAGCAGTGACGTCGCGACGAAATACACCGCCGACTTGCCCCAGCCGGTGCGCTGGACGACCAGTGCCCTGCGCTTGTCGGCGACGAGCGCCTCGATGGCCAGCCACTGGTCCTCACGCAACTGGGCGGTGCCTGTGATGTCCCCGACCAGGCGGGCGAGGACGGAGTCGGCCGAACCCCGGAGAGCTGCGCGTTCTGCGTTGGTCATGACCCCATGCAACCCGATGGCCCCGACAAACCGCGAATGCGGACTCCAGCCTGTGGATAAAGTTATCCACAGGGGTCGCGGGATCCGGCGGCTCGCGGGACCGTCGTGCCATGAACAAGCGCCACGAAACGACCCGAACCGCCACCGAGCAGCAGATCACCCTGCGCGGACCGGCGGAACTCGCCGACGCCCTGCCCTATTTGATGGGTTTCTACCCTACTGATTCCATCGTTCTTGTCGCGCTCCACGGCGGCAGCGGGCGCTTCGGCGGCCGGCTCAGGCTCGGCATTCCCCGCTCTCCGCAGGAGTGGCCGCCGGTCGCCGACCAGCTCGCCGAATGCCTGGTCGAAGGCAGTGAGCGGCGCGGCACGCGCCCCGACGGGATTGTCGTCTTCGTCTGCCAGGACCCGGTCGAGGGGGAGACGGGACGCCAGGTGATGGAGCGCCTCCGTCCGCTCGCGCAGCGGCTGCGCACCGCGTGCGGCAGCCTCGACGTACCCGTCCATGAGGCGCTCTGCATCTCCGACAGCCGTTTCTGGTCCTACTGCTGCCCCGACCCGCGCTGCTGCCCGGCCGAGGGGACCGGCCTCGCCCTGCCGGGGACCTCGGTGATGGCGGCGGCCGCCACCTATGCCGGTGTCCAGGTGCGCGGCTCGCTGCGGGACATGGAGGCGCGGCTCGAACCGCTGAGCAGCCCGGCGGCCGTCGAGGAGCAGGAACGCGCGCTGGACGGCGCCGGGGCCGCGCTGGTGCCGAGGATTCTGCTCGGAGGCAGCCGCGCGGAGGTCGGGTCCGAGACCCTGCGGCTGGCCCGACGGCTGATGAAACGGCTCGGGGAGGCCCCGGCCGCGCCCCCCGCCGCCACCGACGCCGAGGACGACGGTCTGATCGGCCACGACGAGGCGGCCGCCGTCATCATCGGCCTCCAGGACCGGGAGACCAGGGACCGCGCGGCCGAATGGATGGAAGGACCGGACGCTCCCTCCGCGCTCCGGCTCTGGCGGGCGCTGTCCCGCCGCTGCGTCGGTCCGTACGCCGAGCACGCGGCCGCCCCGCTGGCCCTGGCCGGCTGGGTGTCCTGGTCCACGGGTGACGAGCCGAGCGCGCGGGTCGCGCTCGGACTCGCTCTGCGCGTCGATCCCGACTATGTCTTCGCGCGACTGCTCCATCAGGCCTGCAACGAGGGGATGGACCCCGAGGCGCTGCGCGACTGTCTGCGCGAGGAGCGCAGTTCGCGTGCGGTCTCCGGCGCGCGGACCGGCTCCGGCTCGCGCGGGAGTGTCAGAAGGCACAGGGCCCGTCCCGCCGGCCCGCCCACGATGAGCGGGAGCCGGCCCGCAGCCCCGAAGCGACCGGGCTCAGGGGCGGCGCGCGGACGGGTGGGAAGGCGCGGCGGACAGCGCGGAAACAGGAGCGGGCGATGACGGCCGCGACGACGACCGTGACCTGGCCGCCCGTGCCGGCGTTCACCGATATGGCGGAGTCGTACGAGCCGCGCCGCCGACGCAACGGCGGCTCCTCGGAGCGCACGGAAGGCACGGCAGACCACACATGGCCCTCACCATCCCCACCCACGGAACCGGCGCGGGACGCGTTCCTGCCGCCCGTACGGCGCCGCCCTCAGGCGGCGCGCGGTCCCGTGCCGCGCCGTCCGGCGACTTTCCCCCGGTGCACCGGGCGGTCATCTGCGTCGCCCTGCCCTGCCTCGCCATCGGCTCCCACCACGGCCAGCTCACCGGGGAAGGCCTCGACGGCTTCTACCAGTCGGGCCGCCGGCTGCTGTCACACTGCCGGCTGCGCGTCGCGGGCCGCGACCCCGTCGCTCTGCGGGGTGGGCTTCTGGACGCGGGTACGGCACGCTTCCAGGCGGTGGTCCGCACCCCGGCCGACCGCGGGCCCGACCCCGAGATCGGTGTCGAGCGGTTCAGGGACGCCGCCGGCACCGAACGCATCACCCTGCGCAGCTCCGCCCTCACCGTCCGCACGTTCCCGGTGGAGATCAGCTTCGGCACCGACCTCGCCGAACTGGCCGCGATCTCGGCGGGCCGCCCCGGACCCGCTCTGCCCGCCGTCGTCCACGGGGCGGGACTGCGCTGGTCGGCCGCCGACGGCAGATCCACGATCGTCAGCGCGGTGCCTGCCCCGGGCGACGCGCTGGCTTCGGCGGCTCTTCTGCGCTGGGACGTGGAGCTCCGGCCGGGAGCGACCCACACCATCGAACTGCGGATCCGATCCGAGCGCCCGGCCCGGCCGACCGGCCGCACCGGCGGTGATCCCCTGCCCGAGGCCGCTGCCGAAGGGGACGACCCAGGGGTACGACCACTGTTCGCCGCGAGTGTCGGCGATCTCAGGGCGCTCCTCCAGCGCGGGCCGGGCGGCCCCGCCGACATCTATCCCGCCGCAGGCGTCCCCTGGCGCTGCGGACCGCCCTCCGCCGAGGCCCTCTGGGCCGTCCGGATGGCACTCCCGCTCGGCACACGCCTCGCCGCCGGCACTCTCCGGGCGCTCGCGCGCGATCAGCTCACCCGGCCGGGGCGCGACTTCGGACGTATCCCCGGCCCGCTGCGGGACGGGGGCCCGCACCTCCCACCGAACTGCACCGGTGTCGAGGCGACGCTCGCCTTCCCCGTGGTGCTCGCCGAAGCGCGCCGCTGGGGCCTCCCCGAGCGCGAACTCGCGGAACTGCTCCCGGCCGCGGAGCGCTGCCTGCGGTGGCTGCGCACCAATGCCGACGACAGCGGGCTGCTGGGGGAGCCGGGCCCGGGGGGACCCCAGCGGGCCGAGACCCAGGCGCACGCGCACCGTGCCGCTCTGCTCGGCGCCGACCTCTTGGAGGCATGCGGCAGACCGGGAGCCGACGCCTGGCGCGCCTGGGCGCGTGACCTGCGCCTGCGGTTCCGGGAGGTCTTCTGGATCGACGACCGCACCGGCGGGCGCCCCGCGGCGGCCCGCACGGCGGACGGGAGGCCGCTGCCGTACGCGAACGCCGGCTGGGCCCATCTCCTGGACACCGGTCTGCTCGGCGAGGGGCGCCACGCGGAGGGACTGCTGGACGACGTACGGACCGAGCAGCTCGCCCGGCTGCTCGGGAGCCCCGCGCTCGACTCCGGCTGGGGACTTCGCGGCCTCGGCGTCAGGGAGCAGGGCCACAACCCCTTCGGTCACCGCGCGGGCGCCGTGCGCGTCCACGAGACGGCCGTCGCCGTCGCCGGACTCGCTGCGGCCGGATACGAGAAGGAGGCGGTGTCCCTGCTGCGCGGTGTGCTGGACGCCGCGGAGGAGTTCGGCCACCGGCTGCCGGAGATGTACGGGGGAGCGCAGCGCACGGCAGGTGACATGCCCGTACCGCACCCGGCCGCCTGCCGGCCCGCCGCCGTGGCCGCGGCGGCGGGGATCCATCTGCTCACAGCGCTCGCCGGGATCCGTCCTGACGCGCCTGCGGGCACCGTCGCGCTGCGCCCGGTCCGCAGCGCCCCGCTCGGAGCCGTCCGGCTCTCCGGGCTCCGGGTCGCCGGGGAGCCGTTCTCCGTGCGGGTCAGCAGGCTGGGTCTCGGCCTGGTCGAGGAAGCGGCAGCGGGACTCCAGCTCGGGGCGTGACCCCGGTGCCGGAGGGCCGGAGAAGCGGACATCGCGCATGACCGAAAGGAGTGTTTATCGTCAAGCAGACGACTATGATCGCCGCATGTCGCCCTACGACCCGTCAGCTTTCCCCCCGTTCGCTGTCACGGTCGACCTGGTCGTGCTCACCGTGCGCCGCCACGCGCTCTGCGCACTGGTCGTCCGACGAGGAGAGTCGCCGTTCCAGGGCCGGTGGGCGCTGCCCGGCGGTTTTGTCAGGGGCGACGAGGACCTGGAAACGGCCGCCGCGCGTGAACTGTCGGAGGAGACCGGCCTCGGCGCGCACGACCCGCTGTCACCGATGCCGGGGAACACCGCCCACCTCGAACAGTTGGGCACCTACGGGGACCCCGGACGCGACCCGCGGATGCGGGTGGTCAGCGTGGCGCATCTCGCGCTGTCGCCCGACCTGCCCGCCCCGCGTGCCGGAGGGGACGCCAACAGTGCCCGCTGGGCCCCCGTGGAGGTTCTGCTGAACAAGGACGGCGGCTTCGCTCGCGAGGAGGAACAGCCCACCCAGCTCGCCTTCGACCACGCGCGGATCCTCGCCGACGGCGTGGAGCGCGCCCGCTCCAAGATCGAGTACTCCTCGCTCGCCACGGCCTTCTGCCCGCCGGAGTTCACGGTGGGAGAGCTGCGCAGGGTGTATGAGGCGGTGTGGGGCGTGGCCCTCGACCCGCGTAACTTCCACCGCAAGGTGACGGGCACCCCGGGCTTTCTGGTCCCGTCCGGCGGGACCACCACCCGCCAGGGCGGCCGCCCCGCCCAGCTCTTCCGGGCGGGCGGCGCGAACGTGCTCAATCCGCCGATGCTGCGGCCCGAGGTCTGAGCGGGGTCGGACCGCTCCCCGGAGAGTGGGGCCGCGTCCCCGAAAGGCAGCTCGGCTTGCTCTTTCGGGCGCCATATCGTGCCCTCTGGCCTGCGAAAATGCCCCGGCGCCTGCCGTAGCGTCGGGACATGAGTG
The DNA here is from genome assembly GCF_000818195.1 of Streptomyces sp. 150FB. Taxonomy (GTDB): domain Bacteria; phylum Actinomycetota; class Actinomycetes; order Streptomycetales; family Streptomycetaceae; genus Streptomyces. Next base: position 7,263,821 of record NZ_JTHL01000001.1, read on the forward strand.
TGTGGACCTCCCTGGAACCCCCTTCGATGACCGTGGACCCGGGCGGCTCGGCCCGTGTGCGGCTGCGTGTTCGTAACACCGGCGATGTCGTCGACGAGTACCGGTTCGTACCTGTCGGTGACCTCTCCCCGTGGACGACCGTCGAGCCCGAGGCCATCAGGCTGTATCCGGGGACCACCGGGACCGTGGAGCTGACCTTCGCCCCGCCCCGCAGCCCGGACGCCACGGCGGGACCGAATCCGTACGGTGTGCAGATCATCCCGACCGAGCACCCGGAGGCCACCACGGTCCCGGAGGGCAACGTCACCATCACACCGTTCACCGAGGTACGCGCCGAACTCGTGCCGCCGACGGTGAAGGGCCGCTTCCGGGGTCGCCCCCGGCTCGCCGTCGACAACATCGGCAACGTCAAGCTCACGGCCTCCGTGGGCGGCAGCGACAACGGCGACGAGCTCTCGTACGACCTCCACCCCGCCAACGTCCAGATCGAGCCCGGCCGCGCCGCGTTCATCCAGGGCACGCTGAAGCCGCGGCAGATCATCTGGCTGGGCGCGAAGCAGACCCGCCCCTACTCCCTCGCTGTGAAGCGCTCGGGCGCCGAACCGCTGCCGGTGCAGGGCACGTACGTCCAGCCCGGGCTGCTGCCGCGCTGGCTCGGGGTGTTCTTCAGCATGCTGCTCGCGCTCGCCATCGCCTTCGCCGTGATGTGGTTCGCCTACAAGCCGGCGGTAGGCAGTCTGGCCACGCCAGGCGCCAACGAGGCCGCAGCGACGCTGGCCCCTCCGACACCGACCCCTACAGCGCCCACGGCGGCCCCGACGCAGTCGCAGGCGCCGCCGAAGTCCGAGGGCGGGGGCGGCGGAGGGGCCAAGAAGCCTCCGCCGGAGGACAAACTCAGTCACGTCATGCTCAGGAACGGGACGACCCAGAAATGCGCGGGCCCGCCCCCAGTCGCCAACGATTCAGCGGGCAGCCCCGTCAGTCAGTATCCCTGCGAAGCGTCCCCCGCCGAGGTCAATCAGGTGTGGAGCCTCGACACCGTGGCCAAGGGCAAGGGCCCGGACGGCGCGGACCTCGTACAGATCCGCAACGACACGAGCGGCTACTGCATGGATCTGCCTGACAAGGGCGCCGCGCCCCGCGGCACGCAACCGCACGAGAGCGCCTGTACCCAGACGTTGGACGACAACCAGCTCTGGTGGCTGGTCAAGCGGCCGAATACCGGTGGCCTCTACTGGATCCGGAACTACGCCAGCAACGGAATGTGCCTGGACGTCTCCGGTTACGCCGCAACGGGAGGCGACAAGAAGGACGGCGCATCCCTGACGCTCTTCACCTGCAGTGACACCGACGACCAGGGATGGTTCCTCGTCAAGCCCGATCAGAACTGACCCTGACGGGGCCACGCCCTCCACGTACCCGCCCGCGCGGTGGGTACGTGGAGGGGCCCGGTCGGGGCGCCGGCCCGCCACGGGCCGAAGCGGGAGGACACCGCACCGCCCACGCTGCTCCGCAAATCGGACATGTCGCGTTATCTTGCTGGGGTACCCACTCACCCGCCGAGCGGTCTCACCTCCCCGCGAGAGAAGCGATGCTCCAGGCCATCGGACTGACCAGCACCCCCCGTCGAGACCTCCCGCCCGCTGTGGACGACCTGACCTTCGAGGCCGGGGCGGGCTCCCTCACCGCGCTTCTCGGAGCTGAGGGCGCCGGCAAGACAACCGCGCTCCGGCTGATGCTCGCACTCGAACACGGCCGCGGAGCCACCTACTTCCGTGGTCGTCCGCTGCACCTCATCGCGCACCCGGCCCGCGAGGTCGGCGTACTGCTCGGCGATGTGCCCGGCCACCCAGCGCGCACGGCCAGGGGACAGTTGAGGATGCTGTGCGCCGCCGCGGGCCTCCCCTCGGCGCGCGCCGACGAAGTGCTCGACACCGTCGGCCTCGGCGCGCTGCGTGACGAGCCCCTCGGGACGCTCTCGATCGGGATGGACCGCAGACTCGGGCTCGCCTCGGCGCTGTTGGGCGAACCGCACACCCTGATCCTCGACGCGCCGTCCGCCGGGCTCTCGCCACGCGAGAGCGGCTGGCTTTACGGGCTGCTGCGGGCCCACGCCGACCGGGGCGGCGCCGTGCTCTACACCACGGCCGACCCCAAGGAGGCCGCCCGCACCGCCGATCGTGTCGTCACCATCGACGCCGGCCGCCTCGTCGCCGACCAGGACGCCGTCTCCTTCGCCCGTACGAGACTCCGACCGCGCGTCGCCGTCAGGACACCGCACGCCGCCCGCCTCGCCGACGCGCTGAGCCGGGAGGCCAGGGCCCGCCACCGCTCCGTCGAGGTCGTCGCCGACGAGGGGAACCGCATCACCGTCTACGGCAGCACCTGCGCGGAGATCGGCGAGACCGCCTTCCGGCACGGTGTCCTCGTCCACCGGCTGGCCGACGAGACGGGCGACACGGGCCCGGTGGTGCCCGACCCCGCTGCTCCCGCCGCTCCCACCGGTCCCACCGGTCCCACCGGTCCCGCCGCTCCCGGCGTCGGTGAGT
>NZ_JTHL01000001.1:7266524-7295299 GCF_000818195.1 Streptomyces sp. 150FB
GCACTCGCAGCCGCCGGCCGCGCGCCCGGCCCGGGGCCCGCTCCGGCCGGTGCGCTACGAACTCCGCCGCATGTTCGGCGTCCGGACCGCGCCGCTGATCGCGATCGCCGTTCTCGTCGCCTCCGTCGCTCTCGCCGTACCGCTCGCCCGCAGCGGGCAGACACCCGTGCCCGGCCTGCTCGCCGCCTGGCCCGGGATCCTGCCGCTGCCGCCCGCGGCCCTCGGCGCCGGACTGATCGGGGCGCTCTCCTTCGGCGACGAGTTCCGCCACCCCGCCCTCGCCGGCGCTCGGGGCACGGTGCAGCGCCGCCTCGCGCTGCTGGCGGCCAAGCTCGCCGTGACGGGGGGTACGGCGCTGCTGCTGGCGGTTCTGGCCGTGGCTGCCGACGCCGGGGCGCTGCGGCTCGTGTACGGCGCCCACGCGGTGCCCGTACCGCACAACTGGGTCGGACTGAGCGCCGGTTGGACGGGTCTCACGGTCGGGTGCGCCTGGGCCGGGCTGCTCGGCGCCGGAGTCTTCAGGCTCACCGCCGCCGGAGTGGCCGCGGTCATCGCCGTACCGGTCCTGGTCGTTCCCCTGGTGAGGAGAGCGCTCGCGGGGCCGTCCGCACGTTCGATCGTCGGACTCCCGGACAGGCTGCGCGAACTGACCTGGCCGGCCTGGCCGCATCAGGTCGACCGGTGGCTGATGGCCACCGTCCGGCTGGCCGCCCAACCGGTGGCCGCGGCGCTGACGTTGTCGCTCCTGGCCTTGCTCTGCGCATATCTGTTCACCGGCGTTCGCCGCAGGGCCCGTTGGTGACCGGGAAATGACCAGAACATGACCTAGTGCCCACAACTCCCCGATAACGCCCGCTTCTTTCCGATAAGGCGTCAATCGAAGGGCGGGCGCCGATCACCCTTTCGTGTGCTTTTCACCAAAGACCTCAAGGGTCACGGAAACTGCGCCGACAAATGATGCGTGAGTACCCTTGCGCACACCATGATGACCGCCGCCCGCTCCGCCGAGTCCGGCCTCTCCGGCCCGGGCGAACTCGACCGCTACCCCTTCACCGAGGCGCCTGGCGCCGAACGCGCAGCCGCCCCCGTCTGGGACGGTGCCGATACCGATCTGGGCCGGATGGGCCGGCGTTCCGCGGGCAGCCGTGGCCGTGGCCTGCACGGTCAACTCGTCCAGCAGCTCGGTCAGATGATCGTCTCGGGCGACCTGGGCGCCGACCGGCCCCTCGTCCCCGAGGAGATCGGCCAGCGCTTCGAGGTCTCCCGCACCGTGGTGCGTGAGTCCCTGCGCGTTCTTGAGGCCAAGGGCCTGGTGAGCGCCCGCCCCAACGTCGGGACGCGCGTCCGCCCGGTGAGCGACTGGAATCTGCTCGACGCCGACATCATCGAATGGCGGGCCTTCGGACCGCAGCGTGACGACCAGCGCCGCGAGCTGGGCGAGCTGCGCTGGATGATCGAGCCCCTCGCCGCGCGGCTCGCCGCCGGCCACGGCCGGGAGGACGTGCAGCAGCGCCTCGCCGACATGGTGGAGATCATGGGGCATGCCCTCACGCAGAGTGACTCGATCACGTTCGCGCGGGCGGACTCTGAATTCCACAACCTGTTGATCCAGCTCGCCGGCAACCGCATGCTGGAGCACCTCTCGGGCATCGTCTCGTCGGCCCTCCAGGTCTCCGGCGGACCGGTCACCGGATGCGACCGCCCCACCGACGCCGCCCTCGCCCACCACGCGCGGATCGTCGCGGCCCTCGCCGCCGGCGACGCGCACGCGGCGGAATCGGCCATGCGTCAACTGCTCACGGTGCACCCCGAAATGGAGCGAGTGGTTCCGGCGCCCCGCGAGCACTGAGCGCCGCCCGAGGGCCAGGGGCGTACGGGGATGTACGCGTGGTGTGTCGCCGGACCGGGGGTCCGGCGACACGATTATGGGTGGTTTGAACCCTCCCTGGCCTGTATGTCGCAAATGAGGTGTGACTCGGGCCACGTGGATTGGGCGTAACACTCCTCGAGACAGTGCGATGACCTAAGAGGTGACAGCCGAGGAGGGAATACGACCGCCACGTGCGGCGCTGTATCCACCTCTGAGGTCCAAGCCCGCGCCGTCGGCGACATCCCCAGCCGTCGGTCGTCGGCTCCGGCCCGATATTGGGCGGGGCCGGAAGCCGTTTCCATCGTTCCGAGAGGTTGTTCGTGTCGGCCAGCACATCCCGTACGCTCCCGCCGGAGATCGCCGAGTCCGAGTCTGTGTTGGCGCTCATCGAGCGGGGAAAGGCTGATGGGCAGATCGCCGGCGATGACGTGCGTCGGGCCTTCGACGCTGACCAGATTCCGCCAACCCAGTGGAAGAATGTTCTGCGCAGCCTCAACCAGATCCTCGAGGAAGAGGGTGTGACGCTGATGGTCAGTGCCGCGGAGTCGCCGAAGCGCACCCGCAAGAGCGTCGCAGCGAAGAGCCCGGTCAAGCGCACCGCCACCAAGACAGTCGCGGCCAAGACGACCACGACGAGGACCGTCGCCGCCACAGCCGCTTCGTCGGCGGACGTCGTGGACGCATCGGCCGAGGAGGCCGTGGCGCCCGCGAAGAAGGCGGCGGTCGCGAAGAAGGCCGTGGCCAAGAAGGCGACCGCCAAGAAGACCGCCGTCAAGAAGACGACTGCCAAGAAGACCGCCGCCAAGAAGGACTCCGACGACGCCGCCGACGGCGAGGAGGCGACCGAGGAGGTCCAGGCGGCCAAGGGTGAGGAGGAGGAAGGCGAAGGCGAGAACAAGGGCTTCGTCCTCTCCGACGACGACGAGGACGACGCGCCGGCCCAACAGGTGGCCGTCGCCGGAGCCACCGCCGACCCGGTCAAGGACTACCTGAAGCAGATCGGCAAGGTCCCGCTCCTCAACGCCGAGCAGGAGGTCGAACTCGCCAAGCGCATCGAGGCCGGTCTCTTCGCCGAGGACAAGCTGGCCAACTCCGACAAGCTCGCGCCGAAGCTCAAGCGCGAGCTGGAGATCATCGCCGAGGACGGGCGCCGCGCCAAGAACCACCTCCTGGAGGCCAACCTCCGGCTCGTGGTCTCGCTGGCGAAGCGCTACACCGGCCGCGGCATGCTCTTCCTGGACCTGATCCAGGAGGGCAACCTCGGTCTGATCCGCGCGGTCGAGAAGTTCGACTACACCAAGGGCTACAAGTTCTCCACGTACGCCACCTGGTGGATCCGTCAGGCGATCACCCGCGCCATGGCCGACCAGGCCCGCACCATCCGTATCCCGGTGCACATGGTCGAGGTCATCAACAAGCTCGCGCGCGTGCAGCGCCAGATGCTCCAGGACCTGGGCCGTGAGCCCACCCCGGAGGAGCTGGCCAAGGAGCTCGACATGACCCCTGAGAAGGTCATCGAGGTCCAGAAGTACGGTCGTGAGCCGATCTCGCTGCACACCCCGCTGGGCGAGGACGGTGACAGCGAGTTCGGTGACCTCATCGAGGACTCCGAGGCCGTCGTCCCGGCCGACGCGGTGAGCTTCACGCTCCTCCAGGAGCAGCTCCACTCGGTGCTCGACACGCTCTCCGAGCGTGAGGCCGGCGTGGTCTCCATGCGCTTCGGTCTCACCGACGGCCAGCCCAAGACGCTGGACGAGATCGGCAAGGTCTACGGGGTGACGCGTGAGCGCATCCGGCAGATCGAGTCGAAGACGATGTCGAAGCTGCGCCACCCGTCGCGTTCGCAGGTGCTGCGGGACTATCTCGACTAGTTCGACCAGAGAAACGCGCGACTGTTCGAACGGAAGGCCCGGATCTCCTCGGAGATTCCGGGCCTTCCGGCTTTTTCGCGGTCCCGCCGTTTCGCGAGTGTGACCGGCAAACGGTTGGATAACTCTGAGTGGATCAGTTCTCACCGCAGAGTCAGGAGATCGTATGCGTCACTCCGTTGCCAGCCTGCTCACCGGAGGGCTGGCCGTGATCGCCGCAGGGGCCGTGCTGCCACTGGTCTCGCCCCTCCCCGCCACCGCCGACAGCGTGGTCGTCGGGGGGCAGGCCGTGCGGATCTCGGACAATCCCTGGGTCGTGGCCCTGTCGAGCCGTGACCGTTTCGGTCGTACCCGGGCGGGTCAGTTCTGCGGGGGTGTGGTGGTGGCGCCGACGAAGGTGCTGACGGCCGCGCACTGCATGAGCCGTGACGTCCTCGGGGCGGGCCCGGACAGTCCGGGCGACCTCAAGGTGATCGCCGGCCGCGACCGGCTGCGGGGGACCGGCGGCAGGGAGGTGGCCGTGCGCTCGTACGCGGTGGACGCGGCGTACGACCCCGACACCAACGCGTCGGATCTGGCCGTACTGACCCTGTCGGATTCTTTGTCGACGGATTATGTGATCCGTCCCGCGGGGACACACGACGAGGCCGCCGCTCCCGGAGCCCGGGCCCAGGTCTTCGGCTGGGGTGACACCAGCGGCAAGGGGTCGTACGCGTACACGCTCCGCTCAGCGCCTGTGACGGTCCTGCCGGACTCGAACTGTCTGGACGCCTATCCAGGCGGCCCAGAGGGCCGCTACGACCCGTCCACGATGCTCTGCGCGGGCGACCCGGAGGGCGGGCACGACGCGTGCCAGGGCGACAGCGGCGGCCCGCTGGTGTCCCAGGGGCGGCTCATCGGGCTCGTCTCCTGGGGGAGCGGCTGCGGGCAGGCGCGTAATCCGGGTGTGTACACCCGGATCACCTCGGAGCTGGGGCCGGTGGCCCAGGCCCTGCGGGCGGACGCCCGGCACTGACACCGGAGCGCCGCGCGGCGCCGAAGCCCTGAGGTACGGGTCACCGCACCGGGATCGCGGTGCTGAGGTCACGATATGAGAACGGGCGGCCACCCTGCGTCGCAGGAGGGTCGCCCGTCGGCCGGTCCAGGACCAGCCCTTGGCTCGTCGTGGATGCGAGGTGTCAGTGTTCCTCTTCACCACCGCCGGCCGGTACGGCCGTCAGTCGGTCTGTCTCATCCTGTATTTCCGCGGCGATCTTCTTGAGTTCCGGCTCGAACTTGCGCCCGTGGTGGGCACAGAAGAGCAGTTCACCACCGCTGGACAGGACAACGCGCAGATAAGCCTGGGCGCCGCATCGGTCGCAGCGGTCAGCCGCCGTCAGCGGGCTCGCGGGGGTCAGAACAGTAGTCACGTCGCCTCTTCTCTAGCTCGACGAGCTGTCGTACCAGGGTCAACATCCAACCAGGCCGAAAACGTTCCCGCTCGCGGCATTTCCTCGAAACTTCTTTCCGAAGTGGCTGTTTGCTGACGGTTGGCGGCGAATGAACCGTATTGCTTAGCTTTACGGATTTCGCGTTACTTGGCAGTCGTTGGTCGTTCGTTCGGGGTGCTCGGGGATGCTCGGCACTGCGCGTCCCCGAGGGGGACGCCCTCCCGGCCGGCTTGCCGGTTGTAGATGAGGACGTGCCCGGAGCCTAAATGGTTCATGCCTGGAAGGGAACGTGATGTGTGCTTCACTCCATCGAGCGATCGAACACCTATACGACCGTGGACTAGCATAAGAATGGGCGAGGGTGGCGTGACAACGGCTCTACCAGGCCTCTGTACCCTCTGACCGATGACAACCGCCGGGGCCTTACCCCATTTGGCAACATCTCAAATTCAGCGAGGAGCGAACCGCGTGACCGCCGAGACGTCCGTGCCGAACACAGCGCTGCTGACCGCAGACCGTGACGGCTCCAACTACACCGCGCGGCACCTTCTCGTCCTCGAAGGGCTCGAAGCGGTCCGCAAGCGTCCCGGTATGTACATCGGGTCCACCGACAGCCGCGGCCTGATGCACTGCCTCTGGGAGATCATCGACAACTCGGTCGACGAAGCCCTGGGCGGGTACTGCGACCACATCGACGTGACCCTCCACGAGGACGGTTCCGTGGAGGTCAAGGACAACGGCCGGGGCATCCCGGTCGACGTCGAGCCCAAGACGGGCCTCTCCGGCATCGAGGTCGTGATGACCAAGCTGCACGCCGGCGGAAAGTTCGGCGGCGGCTCGTACGCCGCCTCCGGCGGTCTGCACGGCGTGGGCGCCTCCGTCGTCAACGCCCTCTCGGCCCGGCTGGACGTCGAGGTGGACCGCAACAGCTCCACGCACGCGATCAGCTTCCGCCGGGGCGTTCCCGGCATCTTCACCGAGCAGGGCCCCGACAGCCCCTTCGACCCGGCGAACGGCCTCCTCAAGGGCAAGCGCGTGCCGAAGAACCGCACCGGAACGCGCGTGCGGTACTGGGCCGACCGGCAGATCTTCCTCAAGGACGCCAAACTTTCGCTGGAACACCTCCACCAGCGTGCCCGCCAGACCGCCTTCCTCGTGCCCGGCCTCACGATCGTCGTCAGGGACCAACGTGCGGAGGGCGAGAACGAGGCCAACGGCACGGTCGAGGAGACGTTCCGTTTCGACGGGGGCATCAGCGAGTTCTGCGAGTACCTGGCGCAGGACAAGGCCGTCTCCGACGTGCTGCGGCTGACCGGCACCGGCTCCTTCAAGGAGACCGTGCCCGTCCTGGACGACCGCGGCCACATGACGGCCACCGAGGTGACCCGTGAGCTGGGCGTCGATGTCGCCCTGCGCTGGGGGACCGGCTACGACTCGACCATCAGGTCGTACGTGAACATCATCGCCACCCCCAAGGGCGGCACTCATGTGAGCGGCTTCGAGCGTTCCCTGACGCGGACGGTCAACGAGGTGCTGCGCTCCGCCAAGCTGCTGCGCGTCGCCGAGGACGACATCGTCAAGGACGACGCCCTGGAAGGCCTCACCGCCGTGGTCACCGTGCGGCTCGCCGAGCCGCAGTTCGAGGGCCAGACCAAGGAGATCCTGGGGACGTCGGCCGCCAACCGGATCGTCTCCAACGTCATCTCCAAGGAGCTCAAGGAGTTCCTGACCTCGACGAAGCGCGACGCGAAGGCGCAGGCGCGAGCGGTCCTGGAGAAGGCCGTGGCGGCGGCCCGTACGCGTATCGCCGCCCGCCAGCACAAGGAGGCCCAGCGCAGGAAGACGGCGCTGGAGTCCTCGTCGCTGCCGGCCAAGCTCGCGGACTGCCGCAGCGACGACGTGGAGCGCAGCGAGCTGTTCATCGTGGAGGGCGACTCCGCGCTGGGTACGGCCAAGCTCGCCAGGAACAGCGAGTTCCAGGCGCTCCTGCCGATCCGGGGCAAGATCCTCAACGTCCAGAAGTCGTCCGTCTCCGACATGCTGAAGAACGCCGAGTGCGGGGCGATCATCCAGGTCATAGGAGCCGGCTCGGGCCGTACCTTCGACCTCGACGCGGCCCGTTACGGCAAGATCGTGCTCCTTGTCGACGCCGATGTGGACGGCGCGCACATCCGCTGCCTGCTGCTCACGCTCTTCCAGCGCTACATGCGGCCGATGGTGGCGGCCGGCCGGGTCTTCGCCGCGGTGCCTCCGCTGCACAGGATCGAGCTGGTGCAGCCGAAGAAGGGCCAGGACAAGTACCTGTACACGTACTCGGACGGCGAGCTGCGCCAGACCCTGCTGGAACTCCAGCGCAAGGGAACTCGCATCAAGGACTCCATCCAGCGCTACAAGGGCCTCGGTGAGATGGACGCCGACCAGCTCGCCGAGACCACGATGGACCCGCGCCACCGCACCCTGCGGCGCATCAACATCGGGGACCTCGAATCGTCCGAACAGATCTTCGATCTGCTGATGGGCAACGAGGTCGCGCCGCGCAAGGAATTCATCACCAGCTCGGCCGCGACCCTGGACCGTTCACGGATCGACGCCTGAGCGCCGGGGCGCCCGGGCAGAGGGTGCGCGAGCACCGAGGGGGAGCGTTCTCCACCCCGGGGTGGAGAGCGGACTTCCACCCCGGATCCACCTCTGATCCGATCCGCTGACCTGCGCTTTCTCCGTAATGTCGACGTCGTTGAGCCACTTCGTCGTCGTTCCCGGAGGTTCGCATGTCCTCGCTTCTCACCGTGCTGGCGATCGCCGTCGCCGTCGTCCTCGTTCTGATACGGCAGGCCAGGCCGCAGCGCATCACGGGCGGAGGAAGCGGTTACGGGCTCAAATGGCTGGCCCTGCCTGTCGTCCTGGTGATCCTGGCCCCCCGCCAGCCGGGAGGTCTCCTCGACGCCCACCACCAGGGGATGTCGGTCGCACTGCTCGGCGTCGAGGTGGTGGTGGGGCTGCTGATGGGCGTCGGATGGGCCTGGACCAGCCGGATCTGGACCGAGCAGGACGGCTCGGCGTGGGCCAGGGGTACCAAGGCCACGGCCGCCGTCTGGGCCGGTGGCATCGCCGTACGGCTCGGGCTCATGGGCGTGGGCTCGCTGATGGGCGTCCACCAGGGCACCGGAGCGCTGCTGCTGGCGCTCGCCGCCTCCGTCGTGGTGCGCGGGGGACTGCTCCAGCTCCGGGCCCGATCCGCCGCTCCGCTCGGTGTCGGCGGCACGTCGTACGGTGTTTCCATGAACGCCGCACAGTCGAACGGCCGTCCGTGACCACGGAGGTCTTCACGAGCTGGCCCTCCCGGGAAGCGCTCGCCAGGGAGGGCCGCGTCGGCGCGCGGAGGCGGCTGACCCAGGTCATCCGGCTGGCGGTGCTGGGGGCGCTGATCTGGTCGACGTTCAGCAACCGCGGCGTGAGCCTCACGGTGGCGCTGCTGGCCGTGGGCGGTACGGTCGCCGCCGCCTGGTGCGCGCGGTTCTTCTACGCCACCACCCTGCGGCACGACCTGTGGCCCTCGGTCGGGATGCTGCTCCTGATGATGGCCGGGGCGCTCGGCGCCCAGTACGCCGGATTCCCGGTACCGGCGCTCGTCCTGTGGTGCGGCTGCTCCGTCATCGGCCTGGAGCGGCTGCCGCTCGCCGCCGCCGTGCCCTGCGCCCTCGTCGGCCTCGGCGCGTTCGCGGTCGCCAACGACGGCGCCTGGCTGACCACCGGGATCACCGCCGCCGGACTGGCCCTCAGCGGATACGTGCTGCGGCTCGACGCCGAGGCGCGCGGCAGCGCCCGGCGCCTGCTCGCGCAGGAGCGGGCCGCCCACGCGGCCGAGGCCGAGTCCGCTGCCCTCGCCGAACGCGCCAGGATAGCCAGGGACATCCACGACCTCCTCGCCCACAGCCTCTCCGCGCAACTCGTGCACCTGGAGGCCGCACGGCTGCGCATAGAGCGTGAACCGAGTGGCGAGTTCCGCGACCAGGTACTCGAACGGGTCGTCGCCGCGCGCTCCATGGCACGCGAGGGCCTGGCCGAAACACGCCAGGCGCTCTCCGCCCTGCGTGGCGAGATGGCGCCTCTCGGCGACTACCTCGCCGAACTCGCCGCAGCCGACGGCGCCGACGTCCGGATCGACGGGGAGCGCAGGGCGCTGCCCGCCGAGGCCTCGCAGGCGGTGCGCCGCGTCGCGCAGGAGGCGCTGACCAACGTACGCAAGCACGCCCAGGGGGCGAAGGTGTGCGTCCGGCTCACGTACGGCACGGACCATGTGACCCTGGAGGTACGGGACTCGGGCGGTGAGAAGGCCGCCCCGGCCGGACTCGGCGGATCCGGCTCCGGGTACGGTCTGCTCGGGATGCGGGAGCGCGCCGAGCTGCTCGGAGGCACGCTGGAGACCGGTCCCGACGACCCCGGAGCGAAAGGTTTCACCGTGCGGCTGCGAGTACCCGCGTGAGCGCCAGAGTGGTCGTGGCCGACGACCAGGCCGTGGTGCGCGAGGGCATCGTGATGCTGCTCGGCATGCTGCCCGGCATCGAGGTCGTCGGCGCCGCGCGGGACGGCGAGGAAGCCGTGGCCCTGGTCGCCGAACTCGCCCCCGACGTGGTGCTGATGGATCTGCGGATGCCGCGCTGCGACGGCGTCGAGGCGACCCGCCGTATCCGCGCCGACCACTCCGGGACCCAGGTCGTGGTGCTCACGACCTACGCCGACGACGACTCGCTGTTCGCCGCGCTCCAGGCCGGTGCGCGCGGCTATCTGACCAAGGACGCCGGGGGCGAGGAGATAGCCAGGGCCGTCGAGGACGTACTCGCCGGGCAGGCCGGGCTGGCGCCCGCCGTGCAGCGCCGGCTGCTGGAGCGTGTCACCGCGCCGCCGGTCCCCGCCGCGCCGGCGGAGCTGCCCGACGGGCTCACCGCACGCGAGGCCGAGGTGCTGACCCTTGTCGCCGAAGGGCTGTCCAACAAGGAGATAGCCGGCCACCTGCACATCGGGGCCGCCACCGTGAAGACCCACATCAACAATCTCTTCGCCAAGACCGGGGTGCGCGACCGCGCGCAGGCGGTCCGATACGCCTACCAACAGGGACTCATCCCGCCACCCGGGACAAGCTTCACCTGATGGGGTGAAGTCGGCGGGAGAAGAGTCCGGGATCTTCCCGCTCTGTCCATCCTTGGGACGCGGCCGAAACGGTTCGCTGACAAGGAGAGTTCACCGGTGGAGAAGCAGGAAGGGCCCGAGACCGCCGCTGTGCGGCTCGACGACCCGTGGTACGACGCGCTGGCCGACGGCTGGGGTGAGTTGGACGGCATTCCCGCGGCCGCGGAAGCCGTACCCGACGGCGGCCGGACCCCCGGACCCGCGCCCAGCGCCGCCGACATCTACGGGGAGGTGCAGCGCGGCGCCGCCTTCCAGGAGGTGCGCGGGCGCTACCGGAGGTTCGTCGTCCCGGCCTCGCTGCTGTTCTTCCTCTGGTACCTCGCCTATGTGATCGCGGCGACGACGGCGCCCGGCCTGATGGCGAGGCCCGTGGCCGGAGCGGTGAATGTGGCGATGGTGGCCGGACTCGGCCAGTTCCTCTCGACATTCCTGCTGACCTGGGCGTATGCGCGCCACGCCCGGCTGCGCAGGGACCGCGCCGCCCTCGAACTGCGCTGGCACACGCAGGAGATGACGCGAGGGGCCGCCCGGTGAGCGGCGACCACCAGCCTCTGGCGCTGCTGCTGTTCAGCGCGTTCGTCGCGGTCACCCTCGGGATCACCACCTGGGTGAGCCGTAACCGCCATGGTTCGGCGGAGGAGTTCTACGCCGGGGGTCGGCTCTTCTCGCCGATGGAGAATGGATTCGCCATCGCCGGCGACTACATGTCGGCGGCGTCCTTCCTCGGCATCTCCGGGCTGATCGCCCTGTTCGGCTACGACGGGATGCTCTACTCGGTCGGCTTCCTGGTCGCCTGGCTGGTCGTGCTGTTCCTCGTCGCCGAACTCGTCCGCAACTGCGGCCGCTTCACGCTCGCCGACGTGGTCGCCGCGCGCATGCGGGAGCGTCCGGTACGGATCGCCGCGGGCACCTCGTCCGTCACGGTCTCCGTGCTCTACCTGGTGGCGCAGATGGTCGGGGCCGGCAGCCTGGTCGCCCTGCTCCTCGGCGGTACGGGCGCCGCCGCGCGCACCTGGACCGTGATCGGCGTGGGCGCCCTGATGGTCGTCTACGTCTCGCTCGGCGGGATGCGGGCCACCACCTGGATCCAGATCGTCAAGGCCGTGCTGCTGATGGGCGGGGCGATCGGGCTCACCGTCCTCGTGCTGCTCCGCTTCCACGGAGATGTGAACGCCCTGCTCAACACCGCCGTCGCGCACAGCGGCCACGGCAAGGAGTTCCTCGTCCCCGGCCTCGCGTACGGCGGGGGCTGGACCGCGCGCTTCGACTTCGTCAGTCTCGGCCTCGCCCTGGTGCTCGGCACCGCGGGCCTGCCGCACATCCTGTCGCGCTTCTACACGGTCCCGACGGCGCGCGCCGCCCGCCGCTCCGTCGTCTGGGCCATCGGACTCATCGGAAGCTTCTACCTGATGACGATCGTGCTGGGCTTTGGCGCCGCCGCCGTGGTCGGCTCCGACGCGGTCCGGACGTCCAACTCCGCCGGGAACACGGCCGTTCCGCTGCTCGCCCTCGATCTAGGGGGCGGAGCCGGATCGACCGGGGGGACGGTGCTCTTCGCGGTCGTCGCCGCGATCGCCTTCGCAACGATCCTCGCCGTGGTCGCCGGCATCACGCTGGCCTCGTCGGCGGCCGTGGCCCACGATCTCTACAGGTCGTTCAAGCGCCGTGGCTCCCGGCAGCGCGGTGAGGTGGCCGTCGCCAGAGTGGCGGCGGCCGGCATCGGGGCCCTCGCCATCGCGCTCAGTCTGCTGGCGCAGGACCTGAATGTGGCGTTCCTGGTCGGTCTCGCCTTCGCGGTCGCGGCCTCGGCGAACCTGCCGGTGCTGCTCTACACGCTGTTCTGGCGGAACTTCACCACCCGGGGCGCGGTCTGGTCGGTGTACGGCGGGCTGATCCCGGCCGTGGTCCTCGTGGTGCTCTCGCCGGTCGTCTCCGGGAGCCCCGAAGCGATGTTCCCCGGCGTCGACTTCCAGGTCTTCCCGCTCCAGAACCCGGGCCTGATCTCGATTCCGGCGGGCTTCCTCGCCGGCTGGATCGGTACGGTCCTCTCCTCCGAACCGCCGGACGCCGCCAAGCACGCGGAGAGCGAGGTCCGCTCGCTGACGGGTGCCGGAGCGGTCTGAAGAGCCTCTGGGCCGCTACCGCCTGACGCCCGCCGCCCACGCGTAGCGGTGCTCGGGGCGCCCCGTCCCGCCGTACCGCAGACTGAGCCGCACCCGGCCCGCCCGCTCCAGCAGCTTCAGATAGCGCTGCGCGGTCTGCCGGCTCATCCCCGCCCGCTCCGCGATCTCCTGCGCGGAGAGCGGCCCCGGCTCACCGAGCAGCACCTGCCGTACCAGCTCGGCCGTGGTGGGGGAGTGCCCCTTGGGCAGCAGGGGCGCCGTCGAGGCGGAGAGAGCGTCGAACATCCGGTCGACCTCCGACTGCTCCGCCTCGCCGCCGCCCTCCAGGCCGCGCCGCAGCGTCGCGTACGCCTCCAGTTTGGTCCGCAGACCGGCGAAGCTGAAGGGCTTGACCAGGTACGGGAGCGCGCCGCCGCGCGTCGAGGCCTGGACGGTGGCGACATCGCGCGCCGCCGTCACCATGATCACGTCCGTCCGGTGGCCGAGGCGGCGTAACTCCCGTACGACAGCGAGACCGTTCCCGTCCGGCAGACGGTGGTCGAGAAGGATGAGATCCACGGGCCGCTCGGCGAGCAGCGCGAGGGCTTCGGCCGCCGAGTGCGCCTGCGCGACGGCCCGGAAGCCGGCCACCCTCGCCACATGGGCCGTATTGATCTCGGCCACTCGGATGTCGTCGTCCACGATCAGTATGTCGATCATCGTGTCTCTCCTGCCGTGGCCGGGTTCCCGGCGGACGCCGGCTCCGTCTCCGCCAGCGCCTCCGGGAGTACGACGGTGAACTCGGCGCCGCCGCCGGCGGATTCACCGACCCGTACGGTGCCACCCTGCCGCTCCGCGAGTCTGCGCACCAGAGCGAGACCGAGACCGCGTCTGCCGTGGGCCGGCACCTCCTTCGTCGACCAACCCTCGGAGAAGACCAGTTCGCGCCGGTCGGCGGGGACGCCGGGCCCGCTGTCGGAGATCCGCAGGACGACCGTACGGCCCTCGGCGCGCAGCTCCACCTCGATGCGCGGATCCGCCGAACCCGCCGCGGCGTCCAGCGCGTTGTCGACGAGGTTGCCGACCACGGTGACGAGTCCCTGCGGGTCGACGAGCCGGTCGGGCAGCAGGCTGCCGGGCGAGAGCCGCAGCGAGACACCCCGTTCGGCCGCCACCGTGGCCTTGCCGACCAGCAGCGCGGCGGGCAGCGGATCGTGGATCTTCTCGGTGATCTGCTCGGCGGTGGCCCGGTGCACCCCGACGACCTCGGTGACGAACTCCATGGCCTCGTCGTGCATCCGCAGCTCCAGCAGCCCGAGCAGGGTGTGCAGCCGGTTGGCGTGTTCGTGGTCCTGCGCACGCAGCGCGTCGATCAGCCCCCGGGTGGCGTCCAGTTCCCGGCCCAGCCGCTCCAGCTCCGTACGGTCGCGGAGCGTGGCGACGGCACCTCCGTCGTCGGTCGGCATCCGGTTGGCGACCAGGACCCGGGGGCCCCGTACGGTCAGCAGGTCCTCGCCGGCCACCCGCCCCGCCAGCACATCGGTCGTACGGCCGCTCCCGAGCACCTCGTCCAGGGGCCGTCCGGTCGCCTCGGGGCCGACGCCGAGGAGGCGCTGCGCCTCGTCGTTCATCAGCCGGATCCGGCCGCCGCCGTCGAGGGCGACGACTCCCTCGCGCAGGCTGTGCAGCATGGCCTCGCGTTCGGCGAGCAGCGCCGCGATGTCGGAGAAGGCCAGGTCGTGGGTCTGGCGCTGGAGCCGCCGGGAGATGAGGTACGCGGCGAGCGCCCCGACGGCGAGCGCGCCGCCCGCGTAGAAGAGCAGGCCCGGGATCTCGGCGAACAGCCGCTCGCGGACGCTGTCGTACGCGATACCGACCGAGACCGCCCCGACGATCTTTCCCGTCCCGTCCCGCAGCGGGACCTTGCCACGGGCCGAGCGGCCGAGCGTGCCGCTGTCGATCTCCATGATGTGCCGGCCGGCGATGGCCTGGCTGGGGTCGGTCGAGACGACCCGGCCGATCTGGGCGGTGTCGGTGTGGGACCAGCGCACCCCGCGCCTGTCCATGACCACCACGTACTCGGCGCCGGTGGCCGTCCGGATGCGCTCCGCCTCGGCCTGTACGGGGCCGCCGATCCCGGGCCGGGAGCCGAGCAGCGCGGCGGCGACCTCGGGCGAGGCGGTGGTCTCCGCGATCGCCAGCGCGCGGTGCGTCGCCTCGTCGTCGAGCTGGTCGCTGAGCGGGGCGAGGAAGAGACCGGTGGCGAGCACGGTGACACCCGCCGCGATGGCCAGTTGCATCAGCAGCACCTGGGAGAACACGCGCTGTGGCCAGCCGAATCGTCTGCGTCTCGCTGCGAGGTGGGCTCCGGCGCTCATGGTCCCGAACCGTAGGGGGCCGGGCGGGCTTTCTGAAATTTCCAGATTCACGCAAATAGTTTGCGTGAATTACTGATCACTTACATGCGTGAGTGATCGGCCAGAAACCTGCTGGTGTGGCCCTATTCGACTACACCCGGCAGCGGGGCGGTAGATGATCCGGACCATTTGGTTCTGTCGGAGTGGTGGACGCACTCGCATTTCTCTGCAACTCTCTGACCGCAAAACGCAAAAGACTCCGTTCATCAGTGCAGAAACGTATGTCGCATCGGCATGCAGCCAGAGCCGCGCCCTCGCCGCCCCCGCGCCGAGGCCGAAGATCGGGGATCCATTGAGATCGCTACGCTGGAGATGGCGGGCCATATCGGCCGTCACTACCACCAGTCTTTTGATGATCGGCGTGCCGTCACTGACCGCTACGGCGGCCGACGGTCCCAACGTCGCCGCGGGGCGGACCGCGGCAGCGAACGCCAGTGCGAAGAACGCCAAGTTGGTCACCGACGGCAACCAGTCGACGTACTGGGAAGGCTCCGGCAAGGGCGCCCAGTGGGTGCAGTCGGACCTCGGCTCCGGCAAGCGCGTGGACGAGGTGACGCTGAAGCTCCCCGCAGGGTGGAAGAGCAGGAAGCAGACCCTCTCGGTGCAGGGCAGCGAGGACGGCACCAGCTTCGAGACGCTGAAGTCCTCGGCGACCTACACCTTCAGCGAGGGCGCCGGAAACAAGGTCAGCATCTCCTTCCCGGCCACCAAGGCGCGGTACGTACGGGCCGAGATCACGTCCAACTCGGCGGGCAAGAAGGCCCAGCTCTCCGAGCTGGAGGTGCACGCCGCGGCAGCGGCCTCGGTCAACCTCGCCCTCGGCCGGACGCTCACATCGAGCAGCTTCACCGATGTCTACCCGGCGTCCAAGGCCAACGACGGCAACAAGGCCAGCTACTGGGAGAGCAACAACAACGCCTTCCCGCAGTGGATCCAGGCCGACCTGGGCTCGTCGGTCGGCGTCAACAGCGTCGTCCTGAAGCTGCCCGACGGCTGGGGCTCCAGGGACCAGACGCTGAAGATCCAGGGCTCGGCGAACGGCTCCACCTTCACCGATGTGACGGCGTCGAAGGCGTACACGTTCAACCCCGCCTCCGGCAACACCGTGACGATCACCTTCAACACCACCACCCAGCGCTATGTGCGCGCGCTGATCACGGCCAACACCGGCCAGCCCGGCGCCCAGCTCTCCGAGTTCGAGGTCTACGGACCCGAGACCGGTGACACCCAGGCGCCGACCGCGCCGACGGAGCTGACGTACACCCAGCCGGCCACCGGCCAGATCAAGCTGGCCTGGCGTCCCTCGACGGACAACACCGCCGTCACGGGCTACGACATCTACGCCAACAACGAGCTGCGCACCAGCGTCGCCGGCAATGTCACCAGCTTCACCGACACCCAGCCCACCAGCGCGAACGTCACGTACTTCGTACGGGCCAAGGACGCGGCCGGCAATGTGTCGGGGAACAGCAACAGCGTCACCCGCGCGGGCGACACCGGCGACACCACGGCGCCGACGGTCCCCGGGAACCTCGCCTTCACCGAGCCCGCGTCCGGCCAGATCAAGCTGACCTGGTCCGCGTCGACGGACAACAAGGGCGTCACCGGCTACGACGTCTACGCCAACAACGTGCTGCGCGGCAGTGTCGCCGGCACCGTGCTGACGTACACGGACACCCAGTCGGCGGGCACCACGGTCTCGTACTACGTACAGGCCAAGGACGCCGCGGGCAACAAGTCCGGCAACAGCAACACGGTCACCAGGAACGGCAGTACGGGCTCGGCCTCCAACCTGGCCGTCGGCAAGCCCGTCACCGCTTCCTCCTCCGTCTTCACCTTCGTCGCGGAGAACGCCGTCGACAACAGCGTGTCGACCTACTGGGAGGCGGCGGGCGGCACCTACCCCAACACGCTGACGGTGAAGCTCGGCGCCAACGCCGACACCGACAGCGTCGTGGTCAAGCTCAACCCCGACAGCAGTTGGGGAGCGCGCACCCAGAACATCCAGGTGCTCGGACGTGAGCAGAGTGCCACCGGCTTCACGTCCCTGGCCGCGGCCAAGGACTACGCCTTCAGCCCGGCGAGCGGTAACTCCGTGACCATCCCGGTGGGTGCGCGGGTCGCCGACGTCCAGCTCAAGTTCGCCTCCAACACCGGTTCGAGCGCGGGTCAGGTGGCGGAGTTCCAGGTGCTGGGCACCCCGGCGCCCAACCCGGACCTCCAGGTCACGGCGCTCAGCGCGTCCCCCTCGGCGCCCGTCGAGTCGGACGCGGTCACCCTGTCGGGCACCGTACGCAACGCGGGAGCCGTCGCCGCACCGGCCAGCACCGTCGAGTTCCGCCTCTCGGGTACGAAGGTGGGCACGGCGAACGTGGGCGCCCTCGCGGCCGGAGCCTCGGCCAACGTCACCGCCAACATCGGCGCGCGTGACGCGGGGACGTACGAGCTGAGTGCCGTCGCCGACCCGGGCAACACGGTCATCGAGCAGAACGAGACCAACAACTCCTTCACGAGCGGCACCTCGCTCGTGGTGAAGCCGGTCTCCAGCTCGGACCTGGTCGCCGTCAATGTCGCCACCTCACCCTCCGCGCCCGCGGCCGGTGAGACCGTCACCTTCTCGGCGGCGATCAAGAACCAGGGCACCATCGCCTCGGCGGCCGGCAGCCACGGCATCACGCTGTCCGTGCTGGACGAGAGCGGTGCCACGGTCAAGACCCTGACCGGTGCCTACACCGGCGCCATCGCGCCCGGCGCCACCTCCGGGACCGTGGGCCTCGGCACCTGGGCGGCGGCGAACGGTTCGTACTCCCTCAAGGTCGTCATCGCCGACGACGCCAACGAACTGCCGGTCAAGCGCACGAACAACACCAGCACGCAGTCCTTCTTCGTCGGTCGCGGCGCCAACATGCCGTACGACATGTACGAGGCCGAGGACGGCGTCGCCGGTGGCGGCGCGCAGGTCATCGGCCCGAACAGGACCGTCGGCGACCTCGCCGGTGAGGCGTCCGGCCGTAAGGCCGTCACCCTCAACAACAACGGCAACTACGTCGAGTTCACCACCAGGGCCAGCACCAACACGCTGGTCACCCGCTTCTCCATCCCGGACTCGGCGGGCGGTGGCGGCACCGACGCCACGCTGAACGTCTACGTGGACGGGACCTTCCTCAAGGCGATCGACCTCACGTCGAAGTACGCGTGGCTGTACGGCGCCGAGACAGGACCGAACAACTCGCCCGGCTCCGGCGGACCGCGTCATATCTACGACGAGGCCAACGTCATGCTGGGCAAGACCGTCCCGGCCGGAGCGAAGATCAGGCTCCAGAAGGACGCCGCCAACACGTCCAAGTACGCGATCGACTTCATCAACACGGAGTTGGCCACGCAGGTCCCGAACCCGGACGCCGCCACCTACGCGGTGCCGACCGGATTCGCCCAGCAGGACGTGCAGAACGCGATCGACAAGGTCCGGATGGACACCACCGGCAAGCTCGTCGGTGTCTACCTGCCCGCCGGCGACTACCAGACGTCGAGCAAGTTCCAGGTCTACGGCAAGCCCGTGAAGGTGGTCGGCGCGGGGCCCTGGTTCACCAGGTTCCACGCTCCTGACACCCAGGAGAACACCGACGTCGGCTTCCGGGTGGAGGCCGCCGCCAAGGGTTCGTCGTTCACGAACTTCTCGTACTTCGGCAACTACACCTCCCGTATCGACGGTCCCGGCAAGGTCTTCGACCTGTCGAACGTCACCGACATCACCATCGACAACATCTGGAACGAGCACACGGTCTGCCTCTACTGGGGCGCCAACGCGGACCGCATCACCATCAGCAACTCGCGTATCCGTGACACGTTCGCCGACGGGGTCAACATGACCAACGGCTCGACGGACAACCACGTCGTGAACAACGACGCGCGCGCCACCGGCGACGACAGCTTCGCGCTGTTCTCGGCGATCGACGCGGGCGGGGCCGACATGTACGGCAACGTCTACGAGAACCTGTCCGCATCGCTCGTGTGGCGCGCGGCGGGCCTGGCCGTATACGGCGGGTACCGGAACACCTTCCGGAACATCCTGATCGCCGACACGCTCGTGTACTCGGGCATCACGGTCAGCTCGCTGGACTTCGGTTACGCGATGAACGGCTTCGGGACCGAGCCGACGACGATAGAGAACGTCTCGGTCATCAGATCCGGCGGCCACTTCTGGGGCTCGCAGACCTTCCCGGGGATCTGGCTGTTCTCCGCCTCGAAGGTGTTCCAGGGGATCCGGATCAACAACGTCGACATCGTCGATCCGACCTACAGCGGCATCATGTTCCAGACCAACTACGTGGGAGGCCAGCCGCAGTTCCCGATCAAGGACACGATCCTGACCGACATCTCGATCTCGGGAGCCAAGAAGAGCGGCGACGCGTTCGACGCGAAGTCCGGCTTCGGGCTCTGGGCGAACGAGATGCCCGAATCGGGTCAGGGACCGGCGGTCGGTGAGGTCACCTTCAACGGTCTGAAGCTCAGCGGCAACGCTCAGGACGTGAAGAACACCACCTCCACCATGAAGATCAACATCAACCCCTAGTAACACGGGCGACACAGTGCCGGCCGGGATTCCCCGGCCGGCACTGTGCCTGCCGCTCCTTTTACGTGGTTGAGCAAGTCGCTTGCAGCGCTTGCGATAGTCTTGCGTGTATGACGCGACGACTTGCTCAAGTGGCGAAAAAGGTTGGGGTCAGCGAGGCCACGGTCAGCCGGGTGCTCAACGGCAAGCCAGGGGTCTCGCAGGCAACGCGGCAGTCCGTGCTGACCGCCCTGGACGTCCTCGGCTACGAGCGGCCCACACAGCTCCGCGGCGAGCGCGCGCGGCTCGTCGGACTGGTGCTGCCGGAGTTGCAGAACCCCATCTTCCCCGCGTTCGCCGAGGTGATCGGCGGGGCGCTGGCCCAGCAGGGCCTGACCCCCGTGCTCTGTACGCAGACCAAGGGCGGCGTCTCCGAGGCGGACTACGTGGAACTCCTGCTCCAGCAGCAGGTGTCGGGCGTGGTCTTCGCCGGGGGTCTCTTCGCACAGGCCGACGCGCCGCACGATCACTACAGGCAGCTTGCGGAGCGCAAGATTCCGGTTGTGCTGATCAACGCGCCCATAGAGAACCTCGACTTCCCCTGCATCTCTTGCGACGACGCCGTCGCCGTGGAGCAGGCCTGGCGCCATCTCGCCTCGCTCGGCCACGAGCGCATCGGGCTGGTGCTCGGCCCCTCCGACCACGTGCCGTCCAGGCGCAAGCTCGCCGCCGCGCTCGCCACGGCGAAGGCCGCGAAGGCGAAGCTCCCCGACGAGTACATCGAGCGCGCCATGTTCTCCCTGGAGGGCGGCCAGGCGGCCGCCTCGCGCCTGCTGGACCGCGGGGTCACCGGCATCATCACGGCGAGCGACCCGCTGGCCCTGGGGGCCGTACGGGCGGCCCGCAGGCGCGGCCTTGACGTGCCGCGCGAGGTGTCGGTCGTCGGGTTCGACGACTCCGCGTTCATGAACTGCACCGAGCCCCCGCTGACCACCGTCCGCCAGCCCATCGAGGCGATGGGGCGGGCCGCCGTCGAGATGCTGACCGCGCAGATCCAGGGCGGCGCCGTACCGCCCGGCGAGCTGCTCTTCGAGCCGGAGCTGGTCGTACGGGGCTCGACGGCGCAGGCCCCCCGGCCGGCCGCGATCCGCGCCGAGGCGGGCGCCCGTACCTGACGCCCGGTCACCCCTTCCCGCGTCCGGACGATTGCTGAGGCCATGCCGTACATCGGTGTGGCCTCAGCAATTTTCTTATGTGGTCCTCGCAAAAGGCGAACATCCGAGGCGGTCTTCCCTCCATGGGGGGAGATGTGCTCCCTGTGATCACGCGTCGATGTCTACGGGATCGGGCCCGCATCCTCTACGTCGGCCGGATCCCCGCGAAGCAGGGCGAGTTGCCCCCCGGAGGCGGTGAAAAGCGAGGGGCCGGGGGCCCTGGACCACCATCGGTCGATGCAGGTAACTGTCAAGTATTTGCGAAATCGGAGCGACATATTGCGGACATCCGTAGTTAGTGGTTGAGTGAGCGCCGCCACACAGCGAGCGGCTGTGGGTTTCACCACGCTCCTGCCCAAGAGGGGTCCCACCGATGAGAAGTCCCGCGCTCCGCCGTACGTGTACCGCCGCGATAGCCTCCGCGCTTGCCCTTACCGGACTGGCCGCCTGTGGCTCGGGCAGTGAGGACTCCGCGGGGGGCAAGACGCAGATCAGCGTGAACTGCGAGCCTCCCAAGAGTGCCAAGATCGACCGCAAGAGCTTCGAGGACGACATCACGGCGTTCGAGAAGGCGAACCCCACGATCGACATCGTCGCCCGTGACGCCTTCCCCTGCCAGGACCCCAAGACCTTCGACGCGAAGCTCGCCGGCGGCCAGATGGAGAACGTGTTCTACACGTACTTCACCGACGCCAAGCACGTGGTCGACATCAACCAGGCCGCCGACATCACCTCGTACGTCAAGAACATGAAGGGCTACAGCGACATCCAGCAGTCGCTGCGCGACGTCTACACCGTCGACGGCAAGGTCTACGGCGTCCCGCGCACCAACTACTCGATGGGCCTGCTCTACAACAAGAAGCTCTTCGCACAGGCCGGTCTCGACCCCAACAAGCCCCCGGCCACCTGGGAAGAGGTCCGCGCCGCCGCGAAGAAGATCGCCGGCATCGGCAAGGGCTACGTGGGCTACGCCGACTACAGCGCGCAGAACCAGGGCGGCTGGCACTTCACCGCCGAGATGTTCTCCCAGGGCGGTGACGTGGTCACCCCCGACGGCAAGAAGGCGACCGTCGACACCCCCGAGGGCAAGGCCGTGCTCCAGAACCTCAAGGACATGCGTTGGGGCGACAACTCGATGGGCACCAAGCAGTTGCTCATCCTGAACGACGTCCAGCAGATGATGGGCGCCGGCAAGCTCGGCATGTACATCTCCGCCCCGGACAACATCCCGATCCTGGTCAAGGAGAAGGGCGGCAAGTACGAGGACCTCGCGCTCGCCCCGATGCCGGGCGGCAAGGGCACCCTGGCCGGCGGTGACGGCTACATGTTCAACAAGAAGGACACCCCGGAGCAGATCAAGGCCGGGCTGAAGTGGCTCGAAGCCCAGACCAACACCCCGGGTTCAGGCCTCAACAACTGGAAGCGCGCCAGCGCGAACAAGGCGCCCGTCGGCCTGCCGGAGCCGCGCCTGTGGACCGGCGCCACGGACAGCAAGGACCTGGCGCTGAAGAAGCAGTACGCCAACGTCCCGGTCGAGAACTACCAGCCCTTCCTCGACGGCAGCCAGCAGCTCACCCTCAAGCTGGAGCCGAAGAACGCCCAGCAGATCTACTCCGTCCTCGACGGAGCGGTCTCCGCCGTCCTCACCAAGAAGGACGCGGACATCGACGGGCTCCTGAAGGACGCCCAGACGAAGATCGACGGAATCCTGGCGCGAGGCTGACGTAGCGATGACGACTGCCCAGGCTCCTCAGCGGTCCGCCGCAGCGCCTCCCCCCGACTCGGGGAAGCGCCCGGCGGGCCGCGGGGGCGGCTCTCCAGGCCCCCTCCGCCGCAAGCTCTCCCATCAGGCGCGCGCCTACGGCTTCCTGCTCGGCGGCCTGCTCTGCTTCGCGCTGTTCTCCTGGTATCCGGCGATCCGCGCGGTGATCATCGCCTTCCAGAAGTACACCCCTGGCTCGGCCCCGGAGTGGGTGGGAACCGACAACTTCACCGCGGTCTTCCAGGACCCGGAGTTCGGTACGGCCTGGCGCAACACGCTCGTCTTCACGGCCATCGCCCTGCTGATCGGCTTCGCCGTCCCGTTCCTGATGGCGCTCGTGCTCAACGAACTCCGCCACGCCAGAGCCTTCTTCAGGGTGGTCGTCTACCTCCCGGTGATGATCCCGCCGGTGGTCAGCGCCCTGCTGTGGAAGTGGTTCTACGATCCGGGCGCCGGCCTCGCCAACGAGGTGCTCGGCGCGCTGCACCTGCCCACCTCGAACTGGTCGAACGGCTCCGACACCGCGCTGATCTCCCTCGTCATCGTCGCCACCTGGGCCAACATGGGCGGCACGGCCCTGATCTACCTCGCCGCGCTCCAGGGGATCCCCGGTGAGCTGTACGAGGCGGCGGAGCTGGACGGCGCCAACATCTGGCAGCGCGTACGGCATGTGACGATCCCGCAGACCCGCTTCATCATGCTGATGCTGATGCTGCTCCAGGTCATCGCCACCATGCAGGTCTTCACCGAGCCCTTCGTGATCACCGGGGGCGGCCCCGAGAGCTCCACGGTCACGATCCTCTACCTGATCTACAAGTACGCGTTCCTCTACAACAACTTCGGCGGAGCCTGCGCACTGAGCGTCATGCTGCTGGTCGTCCTCGGCCTCTTCTCCGCCCTCTACCTGCGGTTCACCCGCACCGACGACTGAGAGGAGCGCAGCGCCATGACCCAGATCGCGCCGCCTCCCCGGCAGGCAGCACCGGCGCCCGTCGAGGCCGCTGAGGCCCCCGGTAAACGACAGGCGGGGACCGCCGTACGTACGCTTGTCTCACCGCTCACGCTCGCGAGCACCCGGGGCAAGACCTTCTACTGGATCATCTTCGGCGCCGTCGTGCTCGTCTTCGCGCTGGCGTTCCTGTTCCCCGTGTACTGGATGGTCTCGGGGGCCATGAAGTCACCGGACGAACTGCTCCAGACACCGCCGACGCTGATCCCCAAGACCTGGCACATCAGCGCGTACACCGACGCGTGGGATCTGATGGACCTCCCCACGCACCTGTGGAACACGGTGGTGCAGGCAGCCGGCGCCTGGATTCTCCAGCTCGTCTTCTGCACGGCGGCGGCCTACGCCCTGTCCAAGCTGAAGCCGGCCTTCGGGAAGGTGATCCTGGGCGGCATCCTGGCCACCCTGATGGTCCCGGCCCAGGCGCTCGTCGTCCCCAAATACCTGACCATCGCCGACCTGCCGCTGATCCACACGAGTCTGCTCAACGACCCGCTGGGGATCTGGCTGCCGGCCGTCGCCAACGCCTTCAACCTCTACCTGCTCAAGCGGTTCTTCGACCAGATACCGCGCGATGTGCTGGAGGCCGCGGAGATCGACGGCGCGGGACAGCTCCGTACGCTCTGGTCGATCCTGCTGCCCATGTCACGGCCGGTGCTCGGCGTCGTGTCCATCTTCGCGCTGGTCGCGGTCTGGCAGGACTTCCTCTGGCCGCTGATGGTCTTCTCCGACACCGACAAACAGCCCATCAGCGTCGCCCTCGTCCAGCTCTCCCAGAACATCCCGCTGTCGGTGCTGATCGCCGCCATGGTCATCGCGAGCATCCCGATGGTCGCGATGTTCCTCGTGTTCCAGCGTCACATCATCGCCGGCATCAGCGCCGGCGGGACCAAGGGCTGACCGCCGCCCGGGACGCCGCCGCCCGTGCGGCGGCGCCGCCCGGCCGCCCCGGCCCCGGCCGCACAACCTGCGCACCGCCGTCGTCCATCTCTGTCCCCGCTGTGGGACGGCGGTGCGCAGCCCGCGAACCACCCTCGCCTCGTCACGGAAGTCACCGCCGTGAAGGCCATCGCACAAGGTCGAAAGGAACGCCGCATGGAAGGCAGCCCTCTGGAGCCCGCCGACAGGAACTGGTGGCGGAACGCCGCCATCTACCAGGTCTACGTACGCAGCTTCGCCGACGGTGACGGCGACGGTACCGGCGATCTCGCCGGTGTGCGCGGCAGGCTGCCGTACCTCGTCGAACTGGGCGTCGACGCCCTGTGGTTCACCCCCTGGTACCTCTCGCCGCTCGCCGACGGCGGCTACGACGTGGCGGACTACCGGGCCATCGACCCCGCCTTCGGCACCCTGGCCGAGGCCGAGAAGCTCATCGCCGAGGCGCGTGAGCTGGGGATCCGTACGATCATCGACATCGTGCCGAACCATGTCTCGGACCAGCACGCCTGGTTCAAGGCGGCGCTCGCCGCCGGATCGGGCAGCCCCGAGCGCGCTCTCTTCCACTTCAGGACCGGACGCGGCGCCGACGGCGAGATCCCCCCGAACGACTGGGTCGGCGAGTTCGGCGGCACGCCCTGGACCAGGCTCGACGACGGGGAGTGGTACCTCCACCTCTTCGCCCCCGAGCAGCCCGACCTCAACTGGGACCACCCCGCGGTGCGCCAGGAGCACGAGGACATCCTGCGCTTCTGGTTCGAGCGGGGAGTGGCGGGCGTACGGATCGACTCGGCGGCCCTGCTCACGAAGGACCCGGCGCTGCCCGACTTCACGGCGGGCCGCGATCCGCACCCGTACGTCGACCTCGACGAACTGCACGACATCTACCGCGCCTGGCGTGCCATCGCCGACGAGTACGACGCCGTCTTCGTGGGCGAGGTGTGGCTGCCCGACACCGAGCGCTTCGTCCGCTACCTGCGCCCCGACGAGCTGCACACGGCCTTCAACTTCACCTTCCTGACCTGCCCCTGGGACGAGGGCCTGCTGCGGTCGGCGATCGACCGGACGCTCGCCGAGCACGCGCCGGTCGGTGCTCCCGCCACCTGGGTGCTCTGCAACCACGACGTGACCCGTACGGTCACCCGCTACGGGCGGGCCGAGACCGGCTTCGAGTTCGCGGCCAAGGTCTTCGGCACCCCCACCGACCTGGAACTCGGCACGCGCCGCGCCCGCGCTGCGGCCCTGCTCTCGCTGGCGCTCCCCGGCGCCGTCTACCTCTACCAGGGCGAGGAACTCGGCCTTCCCGAGGTGGAGATCCCACGCGACCGCATCCAGGACCCGATGCACCTGCGCTCCGGCGGTGTGGACCCGGGCAGGGACGGCTGCCGGGTCCCGCTGCCCTGGACGGCCGAGGCACCGTACGCGGGGTTCGGCTCGGCGGCCGAGCCGTGGCTGCCGCAGCCCGAGGGCTGGGCCGCGTACGCCGCCGATCTCCAGGCGGACGACCCGGGCTCCATGCTCGCCCTCTACCGCGAGGCGCTGCGGCTGCGCCGTACGGAGCCGGGCTTCCACGACGGCGGACTGAGCTGGCTCGAAGCGGCTCCCGGCGTGCTGTCCTTCAGCCGGGGCGACGGCCTGGTCTGCGTCCTCAACTTCGCGGCCGAGCCCGTCCCGCTCCCCGCGGGCGCGCGCACCCTGCTCACCAGCGGCCCGCTGGACGACGGCGGCCTTCTGCCGCAGGACACGGCGGTCTGGCTGCGCCAGTAGGAACCCGCCGGCCGGCGCCTCGGCCGTCCCGCCGATCCTTCATCCCCACGACCACTCGCCCCCACGGCGAGCCGGAGGCCCCGGCCTCCTTGAAACCCTCCCCCCACGGAAGGCGCAGGACCCGACATGAAGAAGCGTGTCAGGAACATATCGGTAGCCATCGCGACCTCGGTCGCGGTCGGTGCGACAGGGCTCGTCCTCGTGGCCCCCACGGCGAGCGCGGCGGCCACGGCCGACGCGAGTCTCCCCTTCACCTCGGTCGAGGCGGAGAGCGCCACCACGAACGGCGGCAAGATCGGTCCCGACTACACCCAGGGCTCGCTCGCCTCGGAGGCGTCGGGACGCCAGGCGGTGCAGCTCGGGGCGGGCCAGAGCGTGGAGTTCACGCTGCCCAGGGCGGCCAACGCGGTCAATGTCTCGTACAACGTGGGCAACGGTCAGTCGGGCAGCCTCGCCGTGTACGTCAACGGCCAGGACACCGGCAAGAAGATCGCACTCACCAGTAAGTACTCGTACGTCGACACCTCCTGGATCGTCGGGGCCAAGACCCACCACCTGTTCGACAACGCCAGGCTCCTGCTCGGCCAGAACCTGCCGGCCGGCGCCAAGGTGAAGCTCGTGCCGAGCATCCAGGCGACGATCGACGTCGCCGACTTCGAGCAGGTGGCGGGCGCGGCCACGGCGCCCGCCGGATCGGTCTCCGTGGTCTCCAAGGGCGCCGACCCGAGCGGCAACGGGGACTCCACGCAGGCCTTCCGCGACGCCATCAGCGCGGCCAGGGGCGGCACTGTCTGGATCCCGCCGGGCGACTACAAACTGACCTCGTCGCTGAGCGGTGTGGAGAACGTACAGCTCAAGGGCGCCGGCAGTTGGTACTCGGTGGTGCACAGCTCCAGCTTCATCAACCAGAGCGGCAGCGCGGGCAAGGTGGGACTCCACGACTTCGCCGTCATCGGCGAGGTCACGGAGCGCGTCGACAGCAGCCCCGACAACTTCGTCAACGGCTCGCTCGGTCCCAACTCGTCCGTGTCCGGC
Source organism: Streptomyces sp. 150FB (assembly GCF_000818195.1). GTDB lineage: Bacteria > Actinomycetota > Actinomycetes > Streptomycetales > Streptomycetaceae > Streptomyces. Next base: position 7,293,671 of record NZ_JTHL01000001.1, read on the forward strand.
ATGTGGATCCAGCACCTGAAGTGCGGCCTGTGGCTGACGGGCGACAACGACAACCTCGTGGTGGAGAACAACCGCATCCTGGACACCACGGCCGACGGGCTCAACCTCAACGGCGGCGCCCACAACGTGCAGGTGCGCGGCAACTTCCTGCGCAACCAGGGGGACGACAGCCTCGCCATGTGGTCGCTCAACTCGCCCGACACGGGCAGCACCTTCTCCAACAACACCATCTCCCAGCCGAACCTGGCCAACGGCATCGCGATCTACGGCGGTACCGACATCACCGTCAAGGACAACCTGGTGCAGGACACCAACGCGCTGGGCAGCGGGATCGCGATCTCCAACCAGAAGTTCGCCGACCCGTTCTCGCCGCTGGCCGGCACCATCACCGTCTCCGGCAACACGCTCGTCAGGACCGGGGCGATCAACCCCAACTGGGGGCACCCGATGGGCGCGCTGCGGGTCGACGCGTACGACAGCGCCATCGGCGCGACCGTCAACATCACCAACACCACGATCACGGACAGCCCGTACAGCGCCTTCGAGTTCGTGTCCGGCAGCGGTACGGGCAAGGCCGTCCAGAACGTGAACATCGACGGAGCCACCATCAACAAGGCCCGCACTGTGGTGGTCCAGGCCGAGACGCCGGGCTCGGCGAAGATCAGCAATGTGAAGGCGTCGGCGGCCGGCGCCGCCGGAATCTACAACTGCCCGTTCCCGTCGGGCAGCGGCACCTTCACGGTGAACGACGCCGGCGGCAACTCCGGCTGGACCGCGAAGTGGAACGACTGCAACACCTGGCCGCAGCCCAAGTAGGGCCGCGGGTCGGGCCACGGGCCCCGTTCGCTCAGGGCAGTTCCTGGGGCGGGCGGGGCCCGTTGTACTGCCCGCTCGGGCGCATCCGCAGCGGGCGCTCCTCGTACTCCTCCAGCGCGTGCGCGATCCAGCCCGCCGTACGGGCCACAGCGAAGACGGTCTCGCCCGCCTCGGCCTCCATCGCGCCGGTCACCGACAGGACGGCCAGCGCCAGGTCGACATTGGCGTGCAGCTTCACATGGCGGGCCGTGGTCGCCTCCACCTCGCGCGCCGCCTCCAGCACGGGACCGGCGCCGGGAAGCTCGCGCAACACAGCGAACAGCGCCTCGGCGCGCGGGTCGGGACCCTGGTAGAGCCGGTGGCCGAGTCCGGGTACCCGCCGTCCCGCCCGCAGATGGTCCGCCACCACGGCTGCCGCGCTGCCGCGCTCCAGGACCTCGGTGAGCATCCGGTGGGCCAGGCCGCTGGCGGCGCCGTGCAGCGGTCCGTCCAGCGCGCCGAGACCCGCCGAGACCACGGCGTACGGATGGGCGCGCGCCGAGGCGGCGACCCGGGCGGCGAGTGTGGAGGCCGCCAGGTCGTGGTCGATGAGCAGGGAGAGCGCGGTGTCCAGGGCGCGTACGGCCGGCTCACCGGCGGGCAGCGCCGTCAGCCGGGTCCACAGCCGCCAGGCCAGACTGCCGTCCCCGTCGCGGGGCTCGCCCGCCTTGGGAAGCGCGTCGACGAGGGTCGGGATCAGCGTCCGGGCCGTTCCGAGCACCGCCTCGCGTGAGAGGTCGAAACGCAGCGGGTCGGCGACCGCCGCCGCGATGG
>NZ_JTHL01000001.1:7295416-7296208 GCF_000818195.1 Streptomyces sp. 150FB
GGGCGGCGGCGAGCGCCTCGGCGGGGGCGCTGAACCTGACACCGGGACTGATGGTCCCCGTCCAGAGCCAGTCGGCGATCTCCTCGAAGTGGTAGCGGCGCGCCAGTTGGGTCGCGTCCACCCCGCGGAAGTAGTAGCCGTCGGCGTCGATCAGGGTGATGCCGGTGTGGATGCGCTGCACGACGTCGCCGGTCGCGGCCGGCTCGCGCCTGCCCCTCCTTAGGAGCGCGTCGATCTCCTCCGCGTCGAAGGTGGAGCCGCGCCCGCCGGGCTCGCGCCTGCTGGTGAGCTGACCTCTGCTGACGTACGCGTACACCGTCTCCGGCTTGACGCCGAGACGTTGCGCCGCCTCCCGGGTGGTCAGCCGCTCTCCGTCGTCCATGCCCTCACCGTACACATGTTGATTCAATCAATATTGACAGTGATGAAGTCAATCATGGACAGTCAAATCAAGCTGAGTGTGGAACTGAGCCCAAGAGAGGACACACGCCATGCCGACCGACGTGACCACCGCTCCGGCCCCCGGCGTCCCGCGCGGACTCGCGGGGGTCGTCGTCACCGACACCGCACTCGGGGACGTCAGGGGAGCCGAAGGCTTCTACCACTACCGCCAGTACTCCGCCGTCGAACTGGCGCGCAGCCGGAGCTTCGAGGATGTCTGGCACCTCATGTTCTACGGGGAGCTGCCGGACGCCGCCGCACGGGCGGCCTTCGCCGAGCGGAGCGCGGCCCCGCGCCACCTGCCCGAGGAGGTCGGGGCCGCGCTGCCCGCCATCGCGCGGGCCTCGGCCG
>NZ_JTHL01000001.1:7296861-7307619 GCF_000818195.1 Streptomyces sp. 150FB
ATCGCGCGGGCCTCGGCCGCGGCGGGGCCGCTCGCCGGTCTGCGGACTGCGCTGTCCCTGTACGGGGCGTCGGCGGGACTGCGCCCGCAGTACGACACGGACGCGGAGCGCCGCCGTACGGACGCCCTCGCCGCGTGCGCCGCCGTACCGACCCTGCTGACCGCGCTCCACCGCCTCGGCCAGGGCCTCGACCCCGTCGAACCGCGCGACGACCTGCCGTACGCCGCCAACTACCTCTACATGCTGACCGGAAGCGAGCCGGAGCCCGACCGGGCGCGGGCGATCGAGCGCTACCTCATCTCCACCGTCGACCACGGCTTCAACGCCTCCACCTTCACCGCCCGCGTGATCACCTCGACCGGGGCCGACCTGGCGGCCTGTCTGGTCGGCGCCGTCGGCGCGCTCTCGGGTCCGCTGCACGGCGGCGCCCCCAGCCGGGCGCTCGACACCCTCGACGCCATCGGGACCGTGGACCGGATCGACCCCTGGATCAGGGAACGGGTGCTGGCGGGCGACCGGATCATGGGCTTCGGCCACCCCGTCTACCGCACCGAGGACCCGCGTTCGCGCATGCTGCGCGGTATCGCCGAGCAGTTCGGCGGCCCCCTGGTGGACTTCGCCGTCCAGGTCGAGGCGCGCGTCGAGGCGATCCTCGCCGAACTCAAGCCGGGCCGTGAGCTGCACACCAACGTGGAGTTCTACGCCGGAGTGGTCATGGAGCTGTGCGGGCTGCCCCGGGAGATGTTCACGCCGACCTTCGCGGCGGCGCGGGTGGTGGGCTGGAGCGCCAACATCCTGGAGCAGGCGGCGGACTCCAAGATCATCCGCCCGGCGGCGCGCTATGTGGGACCGCTCCCGCCCCAGCCGGTGCCGCCGGTGGCCTGACGCGATCGCCGCCCGCACGGGGCGGCGGCGGGCACGGTTACGATCGGGCGGTGATCAGGAAAGCCATTCCCGTCGTCGTCCTCACCGGTTTCCTCGGTTCGGGAAAGACCACTCTGCTCAACCATCTGCTCAGGGAGAGCAGGGGGACCCGGATCGGGGTGGTCGTCAACGACTTCGGGGCGATCGAGGTCGACGCCATGACCGTGGCGGGCCAGGTCGACTCGATGGTCTCCCTCGGCAACGGCTGTCTGTGCTGCGCCGTCGACGCCGGCGAACTGGACACCTACCTCGGCCGGCTCGCCCGCCCCGACCTGCGGATCGACGTCATCGTCGTGGAGGCGAGCGGTCTCGCCGAGCCGCAGGAGATCGTGCGGATGATCCTCGCCGGTGAGAACCCGGGTGTCATGTACGGGGGACTCGTCGAGGTCGTCGACGCCGCCGAGTTCGACAGCACCCGGGAGCGGCATCCCGAGATCGACCGGCACCTCGCCGTCGCCGACCTCGTGGTGCTCAACAAGGCCGACCGGGTGGCCGGCGCGGAGCGGGAGAGGATCCTGCGCGTTCTGGAGGAGCTGAGCCCCGGCACACCGGCCGTCGTCGCGTCCCACGGCCGGGTCGATCCCGAGGCGCTCTTCGACCGCAGGCCCAGGGTGGAGACGATCGGGCAGCTCTCCTTCGAGGATCTGCGCGACGAGGAGCACGAGACCGCTCACGACGAGCACGGGGCCGGTCATGACGAGCACGGCACCGATCACAGCGGCCATCTCCATGCCGCCTACGAGAGCGTGGAATTCACCTCCGAGGTGCCCATGAACCCGCGCCGCTTCATGGAGTTCCTCGACTCCAGGCCCGAAGGGCTCTACCGGATCAAGGGCTTCGCCGACTTCGGCCCCGCCGACCCGGCCAACCGCTACGCCCTGCACGCGGTCGGCCGGTTCCTGCGCTTCGCCCCGGCGCCCTGGGGCCGTGACGAGGAGCGCCTCACCCGGCTCGTACTCATCGGCTCGGGCATCGACAGAGAAGCCCTGCGCAAAGAACTGGAATCCTGCCGCGACGCCGAGGACACCGCCGACGGCCGGAGCATGTGGGGCGTGCTGCGCTACGTACGGGACGAAACGGAATCCGCCTCCGCGCCCGGGGATCCGGAGGCGGAGGCGGAAGCGTTCGCGGACTGAGCCGTCAGTGCGCCGGTCCTGCCAGTACGGTGACCGCCGCCGTCAGCGGCAGCCCCGAACCGTCCCTGCGCGGGTCGGGCTCGGGCAGCTCCAGCGGCGCGCCCTCCTTGTCGGCGGCGCGCGCGGGACCGGCCCCCGCCCAGGCGAGGATCAACATGTCCTCGCCCTTCAGGAAGCGGTGGCAGCGCACCCCGCCCGTCGCCCTGCCCTTGCGCGGGTACTGGTCGAAGGGCGTGAGCTTCGCCGTCTGGATCGAGTCGTCGAGGGTGTCCGTGGCCCCCGTGACCGTGAACACGACCCCGTCGGCGGCCGGATCGACGGCGGTGAAGGAGATCACCGAGGCGCCCTCAGCCACCTTGATGCCGGCCATCCCGCCCGCCGGCCGGCCCTGCGGCCGTACCTGCGAGGCCTGGTAGCGCAGAAGCTGGGCGTCGGACGTGATGAAGACGAGGTCCTCCTCGCCGGTCCTGAGCTCGGCGGCGCCGACGATCCGGTCACCCTCCTTGAGACTGATGACCTCCAACTCGTCCTTGTTGGACGGGTAGTCCGGCACCACCCGCTTGACCACGCCCTGGAGCGTGCCGAGCGCGAGCCCGGGGGAGGACTCGTCGAGCGTGGTGAGGCAGATCAGGTCCTCGTCCGCCTCCAGCGAGAGGAACTCCGCGATCGGCGCTCCGCCCGACAGGTTGGGCGCCGAAGCGGTGTCGGGGAGCTGCGGCAGATCGATCACGGCGAGCCTGAGCAGCCGACCCGTCGAGGTCACGGCGCCGACGTCGCCGCGCGCCGTCGCCGGTACGGCGGAGACGATCACATCGTGCTTGACGCGCCGCCCGTCGCTGCCCTCCAGCGGTTCGCCGTTGGCCGTACGGGCCAGCAGGCCGGTGGACGACAGCAGCACCCGGCAGGGATCGTCGGCGACCTCCAGCGGAATCGTCGCCACGGCCGAGGCACCGGACTCCAGCAGCACCGTGCGCCGAGGGGTGCCGTACTTCTTGGCCACGGCGGCCAGTTCGGTCGAGACCAGCTTGCGCAGCTCGGTGTCCGAGTCCAGGATCCCGGTCAGCTCGTCGATCTCGCCGGTCAGCCGGTCGCGCTCGCTCTCCAGCTCGATCCGGTCGAAGCGGGTGAGCCGGCGCAGCGGCGTGTCCAGGATGTACTGGGTCTGGATCTCGCTCAGCGAGAAGTGCTCGATGAGCCGCTCCTTGGCCTGCGCGGAGTTGTCGCTCATCCGGATCAGCCGGATGACCTCGTCGATGTCGATGAGCGCGACCAGCAGCCCCTCGACGAGGTGCAGCCGGTCCCGGCGCTTGGTCCGCCGGAACTCGCTGCGCCTGCGGACCACGGTGAAGCGGTGGTCCAGATAGACCTCCAGCAGCTCCTTGAGGCCGAGCGTCAGCGGCTGGCCGTCGACCAGGGCCACGTTGTTGATGCCGAAGGTCTCCTCCATCGGCGTCAGCTTGTAGAGCTGTTCGAGCACGGCCTCGGGCACGAAGCCGTTCTTCACCTCGATGACCAGGCGCAGTCCGTGCGAGCGGTCGGTGAGGTCCTTGACGTCGGCGATGCCCATCAGCTTCTTGGCCGAGACCAGGTCCTTGATCTTCGCGATCACCTTCTCGGGACCTACGGAGAACGGCAGTTCGGTGACGACCAGGCCCTTACGGCGGGGCGTGACGTCCTCGACCGTGACCGTCGACCTGATCCTGAAGGTGCCGCGCCCGTTCGCGTACGCGTCCTTGATGCCGGCGAGGCCGACGATCCGGCCACCGGTCGGCAGATCGGGACCCGGCACGAAACGCATCAGCGTCTCCAGGTCGGCGGCCGGGTGCTTGATCAAGTGGCGGGCGGCGGCGACGACCTCACCCAGATTGTGCGGCGCCATGTTCGTCGCCATGCCGACGGCGATCCCGGAGGATCCGTTCACCAGCAGATTCGGATACGCGGCCGGAAGTGTGACCGGTTCCCGCTCCTGGCCGTCGTAATTCGGCTGGAAATCGACGGTGTCCTCGTCGATCGACTCCGTCATCAGGGTCGCGGCGTCGGCCATCCGGGACTCGGTGTAACGCATGGCGGCCGGCGGGTCGTCGTTTCCGAGCGAGCCGAAGTTGCCATGTCCGTCCACCAGGGGCAGCCGCATGGAGAACGGCTGAGCCATCCGCACCAGCGCGTCGTAGATCGACGCGTCCCCGTGCGGGTGCAACTTGCCCATGACCTCGCCGACGACGCGGGCACACTTCACATAGCCGCGGTCGGGGCGCAGCCCCATCTCGTTCATCTGGTACACGATGCGGCGGTGTACCGGCTTCATACCGTCCCGTGCGTCCGGCAGGGCCCGTGAGTAGATCACTGAGTACGCGTACTCGAGGTAGGAGCCCTGCATTTCATCGACCACGTCGATGTCGAGGATCTTCTCCTCGAAGTCCTCCGGCGGCGGGGTCTTCGTGCTGCGGCGGGCCATCGCTGCTGCGGCTCCTTCACAGGTTCTGTACGGCGACTACTGGAACTGACGCGGACCATTGTGGACCGCGCCGCTGACAGCGCCGACCTCGACCCGTCATCGAGGGTGCGGGGCACGGGAACTTCGCCAGGTGTCAGCACGCTTGCATACAGTGGCAGGACTTCTCCAAATCGCGATCGAAGGGACGTACATGCCCATGGGTCACACGGCCACAGCGCAGGCCGGTTCCGGCGGCCTGACAGCTACTGAGCACCGGCTGGCCAACGGCCTGCGCCTGGTGCTTTCCGAGGACCACCTGACCCCGGTCGCCGCGGTCTGCCTCTGGTACGACGTCGGCTCGCGCCACGAAGTCAAGGGCCGTACGGGACTTGCCCACCTCTTCGAGCACCTGATGTTCCAGGGCTCGGCCCAGGTGCACGGGAACGGTCACTTCGAGTACGTCCAGGGAGCCGGCGGCTCGCTGAACGGCACCACCAGCTTCGAGCGGACCAACTACTTCGAGACGATGCCCACGCATCAGCTCGAACTCGCCCTCTGGCTGGAGGCCGACCGGATGGGGTCGCTGCTCTCGGCTCTCGACGAAGAGTCGATGGACAACCAGCGCGATGTCGTCAAGAACGAGCGCCGCCAGCGCTACGACAACGTCCCGTACGGCACGGCCTTCGAGAAGCTGACCGCGCTCTCGTACCCCGAGGGCCACCCGTACCACCACACCCCGATCGGCTCGATGGCCGACCTGGACGCGGCGACGCTGGAGGACGCCCGCGCGTTCTTCCGTACGAACTACGCGCCGAACAACGCGGTGCTCTCCGTCGTCGGCGACATCGACCCCGAGCAGACGCTCGCCTGGGTCGAGAAGTACTTCGGGTCCATCCCGTCCCACGACGGCAAGCAGCCGCCGCGCGACGGCACGCTCCCCGACATCATCGGCAAGGAGCTGCGCGAGGAGATCCAGGAGGAGGTCCCGGCCCGCGCGCTGATGGCCGCCTACCGGCTGCCGTCCGACGGCACCCGCGAGAGCGACGCAGCCGACCTGGCGCTCACCGTCCTCGGCGGCGGCGAGTCCTCCAGGCTGCACAACCGCCTGGTGCGCAGGGACCGTACGGCCGTCGCCGCCGGCTTCGGCCTGCTGCGCCTGTCGGGCGCGCCCTCCCTCGGCTGGCTGGACGTCAAGGCGTCCGGCGGGGTCGAGATCCCGCAGATCGAGGCCGCTGTCGACGAGGAACTCGCCCGCCTCGCCGCCGACGGACCCACGGCGGAGGAGATGGAGCGGGCACAGGCGCAACTGGAGCGCGAGTGGCTCGACCGCCTCGGCACCGTCGCCGGCCGCGCCGACGAGCTGTGCAGGTACGCGGTGCTGTTCGGCGACCCGCAGCTCGCGCTGTCCGCGGTGACCCGTGTGCTGGACATCACCGCCGACGAGGTCCAGGCCGTCGCCGCCGCCAGGCTGCGTCCCGACAACAGGGCGGTGCTGGTGTACGAGCCGCTCGCTCCCGAAGAGGCGGCCGACGCCTCCGCCGCCGACGAGAACGACACGACCGACGAGAACGACGAGGCGGGCAAGTGACCGACGCTGCCGTGACCATGGACCTCCATCCGCAGCCGACCGCAGGCGAGGCCAGGCCCTGGGCCTTCCCCGCCCCCGAGCGCGGCGCGCTCGACAACGGCATGACGGTCCTGCGCTGCCACCGCCCCGGACAGCAGGTGGTGGCCGTCGAGATCTCGCTCGCCGCGCCGCTCGACGCCGAGCCCGAAGGGCTCGACGGCATCGCGACGATCATGGTGCGGGCCTTCTCGGAGGGCACCGACAAGCACAGTGCCGAGGAGTTCGCCGCCGAGCTGGAGCGCTGCGGCGCCACGCTCGACGCCGCCGCCGACCACCCGGGCGTACGGGTCTCCCTGGAGGTCCCGGTCTCCCGGCTGCCCAAGGGCCTCGGCCTGCTCGCCGAGGCGCTGCGCGCCCCGGCGTTCCTGGAGAGCGAGATCGAGCGGCTGGTCAACAACCGCCTCGACGAGATCCCGCACGAGAGCGCCAACCCGGCCCGCCGCGCCGCCAAGCAGCTCTCCAAGGAGCTGTTCCCCGCGTCGCTGCGGATGTCCCGGCCGCGCCAGGGCACGGCGGAGACGGTGGCGCGTATCGACGCCGCAGGCGTGCGCGCCTTCTACGACGCGCACGTACGTCCCGCCACGGCCACCGCCGTGGTCGTCGGCGACCTGACGGACGTCGATCTGGACACCCTGCTCGCCGAGACGCTGGGCACCTGGACGGGCAACATGGCCGCCGCCCGCCCGGTCCCGCCGATCACCGCCGACGACACGGGCCGTGTGGTGATCGTGGACCGGCCCGGCGCCGTACAGACCCAGCTCCTGATCGGCCGGATCGGCGCCGACCGGCACGACCGGGTCTGGCCGGCCCAGGTGCTCGGCACGTACTGCCTGGGCGGCACGCTCACCTCACGGCTCGACCGGGTGCTGCGCGAGGAGAAGGGCTACACCTACGGGGTCAGGGCCTACGGTCAGGTGATCCGCTCCTCGGACCCCGCGACCCCCGGCGGGCCGACGGGCGCCGCGATGCTCGCCATCAGCGGCTCGGTCGACACCGAGTCCACGGGTCCGGCGCTCGACGACCTGTGGAAGGTGCTGCGGACCCTCGCTGCCGAGGGCCTCACCGACGCCGAGCGCGATGTGGCCGTGCAGAACCTGGTGGGCGTCGCGCCGCTGAAGTACGAGACGGCGGCCTCGGTCGCCGACACGCTCGCCGACCAGGTCGAGCAGCACCTGCCCGACGACTTCCAGGCGCAGTTGTACGCGCGGCTGGCCGAGACCGGGACCGTCGAGGCGACTGCGGCGGCGGTCAACGCCTTCCCGGTGGACCGGCTCGTCACGGTGCTCGTCGGGGACGCCGCCCAGATCAAGGACGCGGTCACCGCTCTCGGGATCGGTGAGGTGACGGTCGTCACGGGCTGACCCCGCCCGCTCCAGCGCGAAGGACCCCGGCGACGGCCAGTCGCCGGGGTCCTGGCGTGTTCAGGCGTGTTCCGGCGTGTCCGGAACGAGCGGCGTGTCCGGCCAAGGACAAGCATGGATTTCCGGCAGCCATCGGAAATTCGCGTTGATTGCAATAGAGTCACGGAACAGGCGGCAATCGGCGGCGTTTCGCGCGGATTAAGGCGGAGGTTCGGACATGCGCATTCCCGCGCACTCGGTATGCACTGCGATTCGCGAGGACATCGTCTCCGGTCTGTTCGAGCGGGGCTCCCGGCTCACGGAGGAACACCTCGCGCGGCGCTACGGCGTCTCCCGCGTCCCGGTGCGCGAGGCCCTGCGCACCCTGGAGTCCGAAGGGTTCGTCACCACCCGGCGCCATGTCGGCGCGTGCGTGGCCGAGCCCACCGAGCAGGACGCGGCTGACCTCCTCGAAGTACGGCTGCTGCTGGAGCCGCTGGGCGCGGCGCGCGCCGCCCAGCGGCGTACGGAGGCACACCTCAAGGTGTTGCGCGGGCTGGTGAGACTGGGCCAGGAGCGGGCGCGCCGGGGGCAGGGCGAGGATCTGCGGGCGCTCGGCTCCTGGTTCCACGAGACCCTCGCGCAGGCGTCGGGGAGCCCGGGACTGACCGCGCTGCTCACCCAGTTGCGGCACAAGATCGCCTGGATGTACGCCGTCGAGCAGCCCGCCCACCCCGTGGAGACCTGGGCGGAGCACGGCGCGATCGTGGACGCGGTGGCGCGCGGCGACAGTGAGCGCGCGCGGGCGCTCACCACCCTGCACGCCGAGCGCACGGCGACGGCGCACCGGCTGCGGCGGACGGTGGGGAGCCGGGAAAAGGTGAGGGCTTCGCAACGTGCCGTAAACATCGCGAGTGCCCGCACTTAACAATCACGCCGTATACAAAGAGAAGAAATAGGCAGGGCCTATTTTCCGCTGCCATAAAACGCATTGAAGCGTGCGTGGAAAAGAACGAGCCGCGATGCGCGGAATTCACGCATCGCGGCTCGTTCCCACGACAGGGGTGGCAGGGCAACCCGTGAAGCTGAGTTCGGAAAGCGAGCTCAGACGGTCTCGGGAAGCTCGTCGAGCCCCTCGGCCACCAGCTTCGCCAGCCGGTCCAGAGCGGCGTCGGCGCCGTCCGCCTCCGAAGCGAGCACGACCTCCTCGCCGCCCTGCGCGCCCAGGCCGAGCACCGCGAGCATGGACCCCGCGTTGACCGGGCTGCCGCCGGCCTTCGCGATCGTCACGGGAACGCCCGTGGCCGTGGTCGCACGGACGAAGATGGAGGCGGGGCGGGCGTGCAGGCCCTCGGTCCAGCCGACGTTGACACGGCGCTCAGCCATGATGTTGCCCTTCACGTTTCAAGGAGTTGTCTAGACCATTCTCGCACGGTGTCCCGCACGCCCTCCGCCGACCCCGGGGGCGCGTCCGGCCTCCCCAGGGTGGACCGGCGCAAACGCCGCCGCGACCCGTACGGCCCCCCGGGCAGCGCCGTAGGCTTGACCCCATGGAGACGCCCTCCGAGCACGCCTACCCCGGCCACTGGGAAGCAGACGTGGTGCTGCGCGACGGAGGCACCGCCCGGGTCAGGCCCATCACCGCCGACGACGCCGAACGGCTGGTCAGCTTCTACGAGCAGGTCTCCGACGAGTCGAAGTACTACCGCTTCTTCGCCCCCTACCCCCGGCTCTCCGACAAGGACGTGCACCGGTTCACCCACCACGACTACGTGGACCGGGTGGGTCTCGCGGTGACGGTGGGCGGCGAGTTCATCGCGACCGTGCGCTACGACCGCATCGACGACCTCGGCCGGCCCGCCTCGGCGCCCGCCGACGAGGCCGAGGTCGCCTTCCTCGTCCAGGACGCGCACCAGGGGCGCGGCGTCGCATCGGCCCTCCTCGAACACATCGCCGCCGTCGCCAGGGAGCGCGGCATCCGGCGCTTCGCCGCCGAGGTGCTGCCCGCCAACAACAAGATGATCAAGGTGTTCCGGGACGCCGGCTACACCCAGAAGCGCAGCTTCGAGGACGGCTCCGTACGTCTGACCCTCGACCTCGAACCCACCGCCGAGTCGCTGGCCGTCCAGCGCGGCCGCGAGCAGCGCGCCGAGGCCCGCTCGGTCCACCGGCTCCTCGCGCCGTCCTCCGTCGCCGTCGTCGGTACGGGGCGCGCGCCGGGCGGCGTCGGCCGGGCGCTGCTGCGCAACCTCACCGCCAGCGGCTTCGCCGGCCGTACGTACGCGGTGAACAGCGCGTTCGCCGACGACCTGGCGGAGCTCGACGGCGTCCCCGCGTTCCGCTCCGTCGCCTCGATACCCGGGGCCGTCGACCTCGCGCTGCTCGCCGTACCCGCCGAGCGGGTGCCGGAAGCCGTCGCCGACTGCGGCGAGCACGGCGTCCAGGGCGTGGTGGTCCTCTCCGCCGGTTACGCCGAGAGCGGGGAGCAGGGCAGGGAGCGCCAGCGTGCGCTGGTCAGGCAGGTCCGCTCGTACGGCATGCGCCTGATCGGGCCGAACGCCTTCGGGATCATCAACACCGGGCCGTCCGTCCGGCTGAACGCCTCCCTCGCGCCGGAGGCTCCGGCGCGCGGACGCATCGGTCTGTTCACCCAGTCGGGCGCGATCGGCATAGCGCTGCTCGCCGGGCTCGACCGGCGCGGGGCCGGTCTGTCCTCGTTCATCTCGGCGGGCAACCGCGCCGACGTGTCCGGCAACGACTTCCTCCAGTACTGGCACGAGGACCCGGACACCGACGTCGTGCTGATGTACCTCGAATCGCTCGGCAACCCGCGCAAGTTCACCCGGCTCGCCCGGCGTACGGCGGCGGTGAAGCCCGTCGTGGTCGTCAAAGGGGCGCGGCACAGCGGCAGCACGCCCACCGGGCACGCCGTCCCGGTCACCCGTATCCCCGACGCGACGGTCTCCGCGCTGATGCGCCAGGCCGGGGTGATCCGCGTCGACACCGTCACCGAACTGGTGGACGCCGGCCTCCTGCTGGCGTCCCAGCCGCTCCCGGCCGGACCGCGCGTGGCGATCCTCGGCAACTCCGAGTCGCTGGGCCTCCTGACCTACGACGCCTGCCTCACCGAGGGCCTGCGCCCGCTGCCGCCCCGCGACCTCACCACGGGGGCGTCGCCCGAGGACTTCCGCGCCGCGCTGGCCGCGGCGCTGGCCGACCCGGCGTGCGACGCGGTCGTCGTGACGGCGATCCCGCGCGTCGGCTGGGCGGACACGACGGACCCCTCGGGAGGCGGGT
>NZ_JTHL01000001.1:7308159-7311273 GCF_000818195.1 Streptomyces sp. 150FB
CCGCCGAGCTGCGGCTCGTCGTCCAGGCCATGGCACCCAGGGGAGTGGACACCGTCGTACGGGCGGCCATCGACCCGGCCGCCGGAGCCGTTCTGTCCTTCGGCCTCGCCGGCGCGGCCTCCGAGCTGCTCGGCGACCTCGCGCACCGGCTCGTCCCCGCCACCGAGCGCGACGCCGCCGAACTCCTCACCTCCATCAGGACCGCCCCGCTGCTCTTCGGCTGGCGCGGCTCCGACCCGGTCGACACCCCCGCGCTGGAGGAGCTGTTGCTGCGCGTCTCCCGGCTCGTCGACGATCACCCCGAGATCGTCTCGGTCGCCCTGGAGCCGGTCGTGGCCGCCACCCACGGGGTGTCCGTCCTCGGCGCCGAGGTCCGGCTGGCGCCGCCCGCCGCCCTCGGCGACCTCGGTCCGCGGCGTCTTCCCAGTTACTGAACCAGGCCCCGCACGAGCGTCTCCGACAGCCATCCCGCCACCGTAGGATGGAGACCATGGCGAAGATCGGTACGACGACCCAGGGGCTGCGCACGGCGATCGAGCGCAGCGGCTACTACCCGACTCTCGTGGCCGAAGCGGTGGAAGCCGCTGTCGGCGGCGACCCGATCGCGTCGTACCTGGTCCACCAGGAGACCACCTTCGACTCCAACGAGGTGCGCCGCCATGTCACCGTCCTCGTCCTGACCGCTCATCGTTTCATCGTCAGTCACACCGACGAGCAGGCCGCCGACACCAGCTCCCCGACGCCGTACGCCACCACCTCCACCGAGTCCGTGAAGATCGACCGGATCTCGTCCGTCGTGGTCAGCCGCGTCGTCGCCAACCCAGAGTCGTACACCCCCGGCACGCTGCCGCGCGAGGTCGTCCTCACCATCGGCTGGGGCGCCGTGTCCCGGATCGACCTGGAGCCCGCCGCCTGCGGCGACCCCAACTGCGAGGCCGACCACGGCTATACGGGCAGCTCGACCGCCGACGACCTGAGCCTGCGGGTGAGCGAGGCGGGTGACGGCCCCGACGCCGTCCGCCAGACGCTCGCCTTCGCGCAGTCCCTCTCCGAAGCCACCGCGGCGACCGCGGCGACCGGCCGCTGATGGCCGCGCAGCCCACGGCACCGGCCTCCGCCTCCGCCTGGCAGGACCCCGTACCGCTCGGCCTCTCCACCGCGCCGCTGCCGGAGTACGGGAGCGGCTCGCTCGCCGATCTGCTGCCCACACTCGCCGCGGGCCAGGGCGTCCCCGGCATGACGGCCGCCATCACCGAACTCAGCCCCGCCGACCGGAACTGTGTCTTCCTGATCGACGGACTCGGCTGGGAACAGATCAAGGACCACCCGGCCGAGGCGCCCTTCCTGACCTCGCTGCTCAGCACGTCGCGCGGCGGCACCGGCCGTCCGATCACCGCCGGTTTCCCCGCCACCACCGCTTCCTCGCTCGGCTCCGTCGGTACGGGGCTGCCACCGGCCGCCCACGGCCTGCTCGGCTACACCGTCCGCAACCCCGACACGGGCGCGCTGATGAACCAGCTCCGCTGGAAGCCCTGGACTGAGCCGCGCCTCTGGCAGCCGCACCCCACCGTCTTCGCGCTCGCCGACGCCGCGGGCGTCCACACCGCGCAGGTCTCGTCGCCGACCTTCCAGCACACCCCGCTCACCAAGGTCGCGCTGAGCGGCGGCACCTTCCACGGCCGGCTCTCCGGGGACGAACGGATGGACCTCGCCGCCGCCCAACTCGCCGAAGGCGACAGGTCGCTGGTCTACACCTACTACAGCGAGGTCGACAGCAACGGCCACCGCTTCGGCATGGACTCCGACGCCTGGCGCGGCCAGCTCATGTACGTCGACCGGCTCGCCGAACGCCTCGCCGAGCAACTGCCGCCGCGTGCGGCCCTGTACATCACCGCCGACCACGGCATGATCGACATCCCCTTCGACGAGCAGTCGCGCATCGACTTCGACGAGGACTGGGAACTGCGCGCCGGGGTCGCCCTGTTGGGCGGCGAGGGCCGGGCCCGCCATGTGTACGCCGTACCGGGCGCCGAGGCCGACGTCCGCGCGGTGTGGCGCGAGGTGCTCGGGGAGCAGTTCTGGGTGGCCGGGCGTGACGAGGCCATCGAGGCGGGCTGGTTCGGGCCGCCGGGCGTGGTGGACCAGCGGGTGCGCGCGCGGATCGGGGACGTTGTCGCAGCGGCCCACGACGACGTGATCATCACGGCCTCCGTCCTGGAGCCGCGCGAGTCGGAGATGGTGGGCCTGCACGGCTCGATGACCCCCGTCGAGCAGCTCGTACCGCTGCTCGAAGTACGCTCGTAGCCGGCCGACCCCGGCCGGTCCCAGCAGGTCCCGTCCGATCCCACCACGCCCGCGCGTTGTCCCGATGCGCGCCCGGACCCGAAAGGCCGTCACTTCCTCATGCCTGAGCTGGTGTTCTTCTGCGGAACGATGGACTGCGGAAAGAGCACCCTCGCTCTTCAGATCGAGCACAACCGCTCGGCGCGGGGCCTCCAGGGCATGATCTTCACCCGTGACGACCGCGCCGGCGAGGGGAAACTCTCCTCCCGCCTCGGCCTGGTCACCGACGCCGTCGAGGCGGCCGACGGCTTCGACTTCTACGGCTACCTCGTCGACCGGCTCTCCCGGGGCGGCCGCTGCGACTATGTGATCGCCGACGAGGCGCAGTTCCTCGCGCCCGAGCAGATCGACCAGCTCGCCCGGGTCGTCGACGACCTGGACCTGGACGTCTTCGCCTTCGGCATCACCACCGACTTCCGCTCCAAGCTCTTCCCCGGCTCGCAGCGGCTGGTCGAGATGGCCGACCGGGTCGAGGTGCTCCAGGTCGAGGCGCTCTGCTGGTGCGGGGCCCGCGCCACGCACAACGCCAGGACCATCGGCGGTGCCATGGTCGTCGAAGGGGCGCAGGTCGTGGTCGGGGATGTGCACCAGTCGGGCGACGAGGTCGGTTACGAGGTGTTGTGCCGGCGCCACCACCGGCGGCGCATCACGGCGGAGAAGGCCAAGGCCGCGGCGCTGTCCCCGGACGTCCTGCCGGTGGACGGTCGCCTCGCGGCGGGCGGCCGTTGACGGGGCCGGTTCGTGGTGCGGGTCGCGGTGATGGTGCCGGGC
>NZ_JTHL01000001.1:7312103-7326036 GCF_000818195.1 Streptomyces sp. 150FB
CCGTGGCAAGACCCGTAACGCCGCGCCCGGGGCGTGATGTGACCGGTTCCCGCAGGTGAAGGGGGGCGCGCAGGGGTGGTGTCCGGGATACTAACGCGTGATTTGCGGCGGACGACCGCGGTCACCTGGCAACCGCGGTGACGACGCCGTAAATCGTGCATCCCGGATGCCACCCCGGAGCGACCCCCGTCAACAACTGCAACCCACGCCGGTGCCCCCGGGCGCGTCCGCGAAACGAACTCGGCGCACACCGAGTGCCCACACCACGGCCGCCCGCCGCGAGGCGCACCGCATCCCGGATGCCACCCCGGAGCGACCCCCTTCAACAACCGCGACCAACACCGGTGCACCCGGACCCGTCCGCGAAACGAACCCGGCGCACACCGAACGCCCCTACCACGGCCGCCCGCCGCGAGGCGCACCGCATCCCGGATGCCACCCCCGGGAGCGACCCCCGGCAACAACCGCAACCAACGGCCGCACACCCCAAACGCGTCAGCGAAACGCACCGCAGCGGCCACGCAGGGCCAAACCCACGGCCGCCCGCCGCGAGGCGTCAGCGCGTGGCCGACCGTACGATCGTGAAGACCGCGCCCTCCGGGTCGGCGACCGTCGCCAGCCGCCCCCGCTCGTCCTCGCGCGGCGGCCGAATCACCCTGCCCCCCAGCTCCGTCACCAAACGGGCCGCCTGGTCGGTGTCGTCCACCTCGAAGTACGTCATCCAGTGCGAGCCCCGCTCGCGGGCCGCCGAGTTGCCGACGCCGCGCAGTGAGGCGACCGGCCGTCCGTCCAGGAGCAGCGTCACGTAGTCGAAGTCGGCGGAGACGACCGCCTCCGTCTCGTAGTCGAAGAGAGCCTGGTAGAACTTGCCGACGAACGATGTCTCCCGAGTGACCAACTCGTTCCACACGGGCGTGCCATGGGCCCCCGCGATCGCGGTGCCGGTGTGCGCCCACGCCTGCCAGATCCCGAAGACGGCGCCCGACGGGTCCGAGGCCATGGCCATCCGGCCGGCTTCCTGCGCGTCGAGGGGCCCGACTCCGACCGTGCCGCCGCAGCTCCTGATCGTCTCGGCCGTCGCGTCGGCGTCGTCCGTCGCCAGATAGGTGGTCCAGGCGGTGGGCAGGTGGCGTTCCGGGGGCAGCCTGCCGATGCCGGCGACCTCGGCGCCGTCGAGCATCCCCCGGACGTACGGTCCGAGTTGCTGAGGTCCGGGCTGGAACTCCCAGCCGAACAGCTCGCCGTAGAACTTCTGTGTCGTGGCGAGACCGTGCACCATCAGGCTCACCCAACAGGGCGTCCCAGGTCTGCGCCGGATCGCTGCCTCGCTCATCGTCTCTCCTCGGACCATCGTTGGCCGGCCGTACGGCTGGACTGCTGGGGCCGTGCGGGGGCTGTGTGAGCCGGATCGCAGGCCGCGTACGCCCGGCCGTGCGCCCCCGGAGCGGATGCTTCCACCCCTGGCTCCACGGCGCCTACGGCCGCGCCGCTCTTGGCGCGATCTCATACGGCTGTTTACCGGATGTTCGACCCCGGTTACGAGTCGGGCGGACGGAGGCGGGGAAGGGCGTCAGGTGCGCGAGGATGGCGGGTATGACAGCCATCATCACCGCATCCGAACTCGCGAGCGAGTCGGCGGGGCCGCGTCCGCCCGTTCTCCTGGACGTCCGCTACGAGATGGGGGGACCGCCGGGGCGGCCCGCTTACGAGGCGGGGCACCTGCCGGGCGCCGTGTACGTCGACCTCGACGCGGAACTCGCTGCTCCGCCCGGTGCCGGAGGCCGTCATCCGCTGCCCGACCTCGGCGTCTTCGGTGCCGCGATGCGCAGCGCCGGTGTCTCGGCCGGCGTTCCCGTGGTGGTGTACGACGGCGGCCAGGGCTGGGCGGCGGCCCGCGCCTGGTGGCTGCTGCGCTGGTCGGGCCAGCGGGACGTACGGGTCCTGGACGGCGGTCTCGCCCAGTGGACTGGCGCGCTGACGACGACCGTACCGAGCCCGGACGAGGGGGACTTCCAGCCCGTACCCGGATCGATGCCGCTGCTCGACGCGGCGGGCGCCGCCGCGCTTGCCGGCGACGGGCTGCTGCTGGACGCCAGGGCCGGCGAGCGCTACCGGGGAGAGGTCGAGCCGATCGACCGGGTCGCCGGTCATATCCCCGGTGCCGTCTCCGCCCCCACGACGGAGAATATGGCTGAAAATGGCCGCTTTCTCCCCGCCTCCGATCTCGCGGCCCGCTTCGAGGCGCTGGGCGCCAAGGGCACCGAGGTGGGCGTCTACTGCGGCTCGGGTGTCTCGGCGGCGCAGGAGATCCTCGCCCTGGAGATCGCGGGGATCCCGGCCGCGCTCTACGCGGGCTCCTGGTCGGAGTGGTCGGCTGACGAGTCCCGTCCGGTGGCCACGGGCCCGGGACTCCGGTAGCGGCCGCGCCGGATTCCGTACGCACACCACGCGCAAGGCGCTCGTGGCGTACGGAACCCGGCGGCGCACCGCCCCCGCCCGCTACTCCTGCTTCTTACGGCGCGTGCCGAAGACGATCTCGTCCCAGCTCGGGACAGCGGCGCGGCGGCCGGGACGCACACCGTCCGCCTCGGCCTGACGGTCCGTCGTGCCGGTCAGCCGGTCACGGTGGCCCGCCACCGAACGCGGCATCAGCACATCCGCGTACGCGGAGCCCGCACCGGCGGAAGCGGCGGGTGCGATCGGCTCCTCGGCCTCCGGCTCGTCCGCCGGATCCGCCGACGGCGGCTCGGGCGGCGACTGCCGCTCGGGCACCACCATGTCGCCGCGGAAGCTCGGCACCGCTTCCAGCAGGCTCGTCAGGGAGTCCCGCTCGCTCAGCTCGTCCGGCTCGGGCGCGGTGGGCCGCTCCATCTGGCGGTCGAGGGAACGGTCCAGCGGCCTGTCGCGCGGCAGCCGTGCGATACGCGGGACGAACGGGAAGCTCGGCTCCTGCGTGGTGACGGTGTCGTCGGTGTCGCCGATCAGGGCGCGCGCCTCGTCGTCGACGGCCTGGACGAGCCGCCGGGGCGGGTCGTACGTCCAGCTCGCCGAGTGGGGTTCGCCGGCGACCAGGTAGACGAGCAGGACCTCCCAGGTCCCGTCGTCGCGCCGCCACGAGTCCCACTGGACCGTCTCCTTGGCGGCGCCCCGGAGCGTCAGGCGCTCCTGGACGGCCTCGCCGAGCTGTGGGCCGGCGTTCTCCCCCGGGCGTCGTACGGCTGTCTTCCTGGCCCGCTCAGCCATGAAGGCGCGCTCGGCGAGCACCGGTCCTTCGAAGCGGCGCACCCGGTCGACGGGGATCCCGGCCATCTGGGCGACCTCCTCGGCGGAGGCGCCTGCCCTTATACGGGCCTGGATGTCACGGGGCCTGAGGTGGCTCTCCACCTCGATCTCGATCTGACCGAGGCGGGCGCGGTCATTGCGCACGGCAGCGCGCAGCCGCTCATCGATCGGCAGCGTGTACTCCGTGCTGTCCGCAGCCTTGAGCACCAGTCGTGTGCCGTCGTTTGAGACGGCCACGACACGCAGTTCGGGCATGGGAACCTCCCGGGTGGTGCCTGCCGACGTCACGTGCGTCGCTGCTTCCGCTAGTCGAGTGTGGCCTGCCCGGGTGCAGCCTGCCACAACCTTGCCGTGTTGCCCGGCGTGTCGGGCGTTGGCCCTGGATCGCCGTTATGGCACGGTTACCTGTTTGCGACGCAGAGTGACGAACCTCGTCACTCTGTGCAGCAGGTGCCCGTACGGTGCCACGGCCCCGCCGGTCGAGTGCCGACTTCGGCCCCCTTCCGTAGGTCCCGGACACCCGCGAGAGAGTCCGGCCCCAGGGCTCGCCACAGTACTCCATTTGGACCATCCGGGTGGGGTGGCACGCCACCGAAGTTCTCCCTGACCACGGGAGTTTGGCCTTCGGAATGCTAATGGACGGGTGTGCTGCTTCACACAATCCACGGAAACGGAACTATTCACATCGCCCATCTGTCCCTTCCTGGTGCACGCTGGTACAGATGGGCAAGCAGGGGCTGGAGATGCATCAGAAGCTTGACAGCGGTGGCAAACAGGCCGATACCGGGGCAAATTACAAGGAGCGTCGGCTCGATCTGAGTCTTCCCCAGGTCGCGGGCAGTGCGCTCGCGGCGGTCGCCGCCGCGGTCCTCGCCTCCCAGCTCGGCCTGTACGGCACGATCATCGGTGCGGGTGTCGTCAGTGTGATCGCCACCTGCGGCGGTTCGATTTTTCAGCACCTGTTCCGGCGTACGGGTGAACAGATACGTGTGGTCACGGTCCAGGCGAAGCCGAGAGCCCGTCAGGTACCGGTCCGGGACGAGCGGGGCGATCCGTCCCGGCCGGTCGAGCAGTCGGTATGGACGGCTCCGCCGCCGACTTCCCCGCCGCCTTCGCCGGCCCTCAGCGAGGAGTTCGGCGAGGCGACCACGCACGGCACCCGGGTACGCGGCTGGAAGCGCCCGGCGGCCGCCGCCGTTGTCGTCTTCGTGATCGCGATGCTCGGTATCACCGGCTTCGAGCTGATCTCCGGTCAGGACCTGAGCGGCGGCAAGGGGACGACCGTCGGCTCCGTCGTCGGTGGCGGCGACCGGCACGCACCGGCGGGGCGCCCCTCCACGCCGGGCGGCCCCGATCAGGACCAACCGGGGGAGGGCCCATCGGGCAGCGGGAGCCCCACGGCGCCGAGCGGTTCGCCCAGCGACTCACCCGGTGGGAACCAGAGCGGCGCACCGGACACGGGTTCGGGGAGCGGGAGCAGCGGTACGGACGGCCACGGCGGCGGTCAGTCCCACGCGCCGACCCCCACGCCCTCGGGGTCCGGCGACCCGGCCACCCCGCCGACGACCGCCCCGACACCGACGCCTCCGGGCAAAACGGCGACGACCCCGCACTCCGGAGCCGGGGCAGGTGCGGGCGCAGGTGCCGGTACGGGAGCCACCGCCGGCGCCGGCGCACCCCGGCAGTGACCTGAGCCCCTGAGCCCCTGAGCCGCGCACCGCTCGGCGCCGGCCGCCAAGCGCTCGCCGGCCGCCGTACCGCCTGCCGCTCAGTCCCCGAGCACCCGCCGCAGATAGTCGTTGCCGAACAGCCGGTCCGGGTCGAGCCGGTCGCGTACGGCCGTGAACTCGTCGAAGCGCGGATAGGTCCCGGCCAGATACTCCGCGTCCCGGGTGTGCAGCTTGCCCCAGTGGGGCCGGCCGCCGTGCGCGGTCATGATCCGCTCCACCGCCGTGAAGTACGCGCGGTGGGGCGTGCCCCGGTAGAGGTGCACGGCGATGTACGCGCTCTCCCGCCCCGATGCCGTCGACAGCGGGATGTCGTCGGCGGGGGCCGTCCGTACCTCCACCGGAAAGCTCACCCGCAGGGGTGAGCGCTCTACCATCGCCTTGACCTCGCGGAGCGCGGCGACAGCGGCCTCGCGCGGGAGGGCGTACTCCATCTCGACAAAACGCACCCGGCGCGGAGACGTGAAGACCTTGTAGGGGATGTCCGTGTAGGTACGGGCGGAGAGCGCCCGGCTGAAGCCCTTGGCGAGCGACGGAATGACCGCCGGCACGGCCCGCCCCACCGAACTGGCGACCTGCAAACCGCCGTTGGAGAGCAACTCGTCCTCGAACCAGCCGCTGAACCGTCCCACCGGAGCGGCGGGACCGGCGCTGCGGTTGTTCCGCTTGATGTTGCAGTGGTCGGTGTGCGGGAACCAGTAGAACTCGAAGTGCTCGTTCTCGGCGGCGAGGGCGTCGAACTCCGACGTCACCTTGTCGAAGGTCATCGGCCCCTCCCGCGCCGTGAGCAGGAAGACCGGCTCGACGGCGAAGGTGAGCGCGCTGACCACCCCGAGCGCGCCGAGCCCGATCCTGGCGACGGTGAAGATCTCCGCGTTCTCGGTGGGGGAGCAGCGCAGCACGGAGCCGTCGGCCGTGACGATTTCCATGGCGCGGAGCTGAGCGGCGATCGAAGCCGACTCCCGGCCGGTGCCGTGCGTGCCGGTGGAGACGGCGCCCGCCGCGGTCTGCTCCATGATGTCGCCCATGTTGGTGAGCGACAGGCCCTCCCTGGCCAGCGCCACGTTCAGCCTGCGCAGCGAGGTGCCGGCCTCCACGGTGACGGTGCCCGCCGCCCGGTCGATCTCCCGGATGCCGGTCAGCAGTTCGGGCCGTACGAGCACACCGTCCGTGGACGCCGCGGCGGTGAAGGAGTGCCCCGTACCGACGGCCTTGACCTTCAGCCCGTCGTTGGCCGCCCTCCGGATGATCTGCGAGAGCTCGTCGACGGAGGCGGGCGACACCACACGGGCCGGGCGGACCTGCACGTTCCCGGCCCAGTTACGCCACGTGTTCCTGTTCGTCGTGTCTGTGCGGCTTTTCGTCATCGGTTCCATGCCCTCCCCGAGCGGGTCCCGGCGTCAGCCGGCGGTAGCCGAGGAACGCCACCAGGGCCGCGACGAGTCCGGCCGCCAAGGGGACCACGTACGCCGCGCGGGCACCGGCGGCGTCGACCACCGCGCCGGCGGCCGACGACCCGAGCGCCACACCGACCGCGAGCCCGGTGCTCGTCCAGGTCATTCCCTCGGTCAGGTTGGAGCGCGGTACGTGTGCCTCGACGAGGGCCATGGTCGTCACCATTGTCGGCGCGACGGCCAGGCCCGAGACGAAGAGCGCCACGGCCAGGAAGGGGAGGTTCCCGGCCAGTTGGAGGGGGATCATACTCACGGCCATCGCGCAGATGCCCAGGAGCCATCTCCGCGACGCCGCGCCTTTGAAGTGCAGCAGGCCGACCACCACCCCGGCGAGGCACGAGCCGAGCGCGTACACCGCGAGCACCAGACTCGCCGCCGCCTTGTGGCCCTGCTCCTGCGCGAAGGCCACCGTCGCCACGTCGACCGCGCCGAAGATCGCACCGCTCGCCACGAAGGTCAGCACCAGCACCCGCAGCCCGGGGGAGCGGAGGGCCGATCCCGAACCGTGCTGCTCCCGGGGCTCTGGGACGGGCTCGGTGCCCCGCTGCGCCGTGAGCGCGAGGACTCCGACGACCAGGATCGCTGCGGCGAGCAGCGGGCCCGCCTCGGGGAACCACGCGGTCGAGAGACCGATGGAGACGATCGGACCGAAGATGAAGCAGACCTCGTCGAGGATCGACTCCCAGGCGTAGGCGGCGTGCAGTTCGCGGGCCGAGCCCCGGTAGATCTCGGCCCAGCGCGCCCGCACCATCGAGCCGACGCTCGGCACACAGCCCGCGCCCGCCGTGAAGACGAAGAGCGTCCACTCGGGGGCGCCCTGCTGTGCGCAGAGCAGCAGTCCGGCGATGGCGGCGACCGAGACCAGGGTCGCCGGGCGCAGCACCCGCCGCTGGCCGTGCCGGTCGACGAGCCGGGAGATCTGCGGGCCCAGCGCCGCCGCCGAGAGGGCGAGGGTGGCGGAGAGCGCGCCGGCGAGACCGTATCGCCCGGTGAGCTGCGAGATCATGGTCACGATGCCGATGCCGGTCATGGACAGCGGCAGCCTGCCGAGAAGACCGGCCGCGCTGAAGCCCTTGGTGCCGGGAGCAGCGAAAATCGCGCGATAGGGACTGGGCAACGGACGCTCCGGTAAGCAGTGACAGGGCCGAAGGCAGCTTACGGGTGCCGGGGCCGACGCGCCGCCCGGTTTCCAGCCGATCGGGACGGGTGGCAGGATCAAAACATGCCCGAACAGCTTGTCACCGCCCCCTATGACGCCCTGCTCCTGCTGTCCTTCGGCGGCCCCGAGGGCCCGGACGACGTGGTCCCGTTCCTGGAGAACGTGACGCGCGGCCGCGGCATCCCGAGGGAGCGGCTCAAGGAGGTCGGGAAGCACTACTTCCTGTTCGGCGGGGTCAGCCCGATCAACGAACAGAATCGCGCCCTGCTCGACGCGCTGCGGAAGGACTTCGCGGGACACGGCCTGGACCTGCCGGTCTACTGGGGCAACCGGAACTGGGCGCCGTACCTCACCGACACCCTGCGCGAGATGGTCGCCGACGGCCGCCGCCGGATCGCGGTCCTCGCGACCAGCGCGTACGCGTCGTACTCGGGCTGCCGCCAGTACCGCGAGAACCTCGCCGAGGCGCTGGCCACCCTTGAGGCCGAGGGACTGGAACCGCCCCGCGTCGACAAGCTGCGGCACTACTTCAACCACCCGGGTTTCCTGCGGCCGATGACGGAGAGCGTGCTGGCCTCGCTCGGGGACCTGCCCGAGGGCGTACGCGCCGGGGCGCACCTCGCCTTCACCACCCACTCCATCCCGGAGGCGGCCGCTGACACCTCGGGACCGGTGGAGGACCACGGCGAGGGCGGCGCGTATGTCGCCCAGCACCTCGACGCCGCCCGGCTGATCGTGGAAGCCGTACGCGAGGAGACCGGCGTCGAACACCCCTGGCGCCTCGTCTACCAGTCGCGCAGCGGCGCCCCGCACATCCCGTGGCTGGAGCCGGACATCTGCGACCACCTGGAGAAGCTGCACGGCGAGGGCGTCCCGGCGGTCGTGATGGCGCCGATCGGCTTCGTCTCCGACCACATGGAAGTCCTGTACGACCTCGACACCGAGGCCACGGCCAAGGCGGCGGAACTCGGCCTGCCGGTACGCCGCTCCGCCACGGTCGGCGCCGACCCGCGCTTCGCCGCCGCCGTACGGGACCTCGTCGTCGAACGCGCCGCGACCGAACGGGGACGCTCCGTGGAGCGCTGCGCGCTCGGTTCGCTCGGCGCGAGCCACGACCTGTGCCCTTCCGGCTGCTGCCCGGCCCGTACCCCCAAGCCCGCAGCCGCGGGCGCCGACAGCCCGTACGCCTGAAGGAGCCGCGCCGTGCCCGACGCCGAGACCGATCCCGAGACCACTCCGACGAGTGAACTGCTCGCCCTCGCCCTGGAAGCCGCCCGCAGGGCCGGAGCGCTGCTGCGCGACGGCCGGCCCGACGATCTGACCGTCGCCGCCACGAAGTCGAGCCCCATCGACGTCGTCACCGAGATGGACATCGCGGCCGAGAAGCTGATCACCACCTATCTGAGTGACCGGCGGCCCGACGACGGGTTCCTCGGTGAGGAGGGCGCCAGCTCGGAGGGCAGCAGCGGCATCCGCTGGGTCATCGACCCGCTGGACGGCACCGTCAACTACCTCTACGGGCTGCCCACCTGGTCCGTGTCCGTCGCCGCCGAACGGGACGGCGAGACACTCGTCGGGGTGGTCGAGGTCCCGATGCGCCGTGAGACCTTCCGCGCGGTGCTGGGCGGCGGAGCGTATCTGAACGACCGTCCGGTCGGCTGCCGTCCCGCCCCGCCGCTGGAACAGGCGCTGGTGGCCACCGGATTCAACTACGTGACCACGGTCCGTACCCACCAGGCGGCGATCGCGGCCCGGCTGATCCCGCGACTCCGGGACATCAGGCGCGGCGGCTCGGCAGCCATCGACCTCTGCGACGTCGCCGCGGGCCGGCTCGACGGCTACTTCGAACGCGGCCTGTTCCCCTGGGACCTCGCCGCAGGCGATCTCATCGCCAGGGAGGCCGGCGCGCTGACCGGCGGCCGGCCGGGGAACCCGCCGACCGGTGAACTCACCGTGGCCGCGACACCGGGCGTCTTCGAGCCGCTCCAGGCACTGCTGGAGGAGTACGGCGCCTGGCACGACGGAGACGCGTGACCACACGCGGTCACCGGACTCGTACGCACCGAAGCCCGTACGCAGAGAAGGGCCCCGGCGCCGTCCCCTCGGCGCCGGGGCCCTTCTCTGCGTGGATCTCGCTCTGTACGGCTCGGGTATGCGGTCAGACGCTTGCCGCGCCGACCTCCACACCGTGTTCGGCGGCGAGCCTGCGGAGGTCGTCCAGCTCTTCCTGCTCGACATCCGCGAGGAAGTCGTCGCCCGTCTCGCGAGCTCGTGTGAGGTCTGTCTCCGTGGCCTTTATGCGCTGCATGAGTCCTGCGGTGAAAGCGTCCATTGCGCCCCCTCGGCGTGAGTCGGTGGCACGGGGCTGTGCCGACGTCTGATCTGTGGCACGGGGGTGTGCCGACGACGGGCGATCGCGCACCTCTGCCTCTGGAAAGACAGAACGGGCCGGGAAATGCCACGTACCGGGCGCGATCTCGGGTGTGAACTCGTCATCCCCCGAGGCCGTCTTCCAGAAACCTCAACTGTTCAAAGAATCCGGTCCATTCCCGGACGTGCCAGGTCGTCCGGCATCGTCTTACCGCCGGTTTATGGGCGTAACGGGCAGGATGGAGAAGCACAACCAGTGCTACTACCTGCCCTGATCCCGTGGATCTCGCCGATCCCGGGTGCCGGGCCCAGTGGAAGGAACAGCGACGTGCGCGTACTCGTCGTCGAGGACGAGCAACTGCTCGCCGATGCGGTGGCCACCGGACTTCGCCGGGAGGCCATGGCCGTCGACGTCGTGTACGACGGCGCCGCGGCCCTGGAGCGTGTCGGGGTCAACGACTACGACGTAGTGGTGCTCGACCGCGACCTCCCGCTGGTCCACGGGGACGACGTCTGCCGGAAGATCGTCGAGCTGGGGATGCCCACCCGGGTCCTCATGCTCACGGCGTCGGGCGATGTCAGCGACCGTGTCGAAGGCCTTGAGCTGGGCGCCGACGACTACCTTCCCAAGCCCTTCGCCTTCAGTGAGCTGACGGCCCGGGTGCGGGCGCTCGGCCGTCGTACGACGGTCCCGCTGCCGCCCGTACTGGAGCGCTCCGGGATCAAACTCGACCCCAACCGCCGCGAGGTCTTCAGGGACGGCAGGGAGATCC
This sequence comes from Streptomyces sp. 150FB, assembly GCF_000818195.1. GTDB lineage: Bacteria > Actinomycetota > Actinomycetes > Streptomycetales > Streptomycetaceae > Streptomyces. Next base: position 7,322,869 of record NZ_JTHL01000001.1, read on the forward strand.
AGCTCGCCCCGAAGGAGTTCGCGGTGCTTGAGGTCCTGATGCGCAGCGAGGGCGCGGTCGTCTCGGCCGAGCAGCTCCTGGAAAAGGCATGGGACGAGAACACCGATCCGTTCACCAACGTCGTCCGGGTCACGGTCATGACGCTGCGCCGCAAGCTCGGCGAGCCCGCCGTGATCGTCACCGTCCCCGGTTCCGGCTACCGGATCTGACGGTGGCATCCTCCCCGGCGCCCCCGGCGGCGCCCCCGAAACCGAGCTGGGATCCCAGACGGGCGGAGCAGACGCTGCCCTGGGTACGCCCGACCATCCGGATACGCCTGACGCTGCTCTACGGCGGCATGTTCCTGATCGCCGGCATCCTGCTGCTGTCGATCATCTACCTGCTGGCGGCGCAGGCCCTGGACGTGGGCAGCGAGCTGCCTTTCAAGATCGTGCGCGGTCAGGTGACCAGCGACATCTGCAACTTCCCGTCGGGCGCGCAGCCCGACCAGTTCAACGTACTGATGAACAGTTGCGTCAACCACCAGCGCCAGGAGGCGCTCGACAACCTGCTCACCCGCTCGCTCTTCGCGCTGGTCGGCCTCAGCATCATCGCGTTCGCCTTCGGCTACGCGATGGCGGGCCGCGTCCTGTCGCCGCTCGGCCGGATCACCCGTACGGCGCGCCGCGTGGTCGGCTCCGACCTGGCGCGCCGGATCGAGCTGGACGGCCCCGACGACGAGCTGAAGGAGCTGGCCGACACCTTCGACGAGATGCTGGAGCGGCTGGAGCGCGCCTTCACCGCCCAGCAGCGCTTCGTCGCCAACGCCTCGCACGAACTGCGTACGCCGCTCGCGATCAACAGGACACTGCTGGAGGTCCATCTCTCGGACCCGGCGGCGCCCGCCGAGCTCCAGCAGCTCGGCAAGACCCTGCTGGCCACCAACGAGCGCAGTGAGCAGCTTGTGGAGGGCCTGCTGCTGCTCGCCCGCAGCGACAACCAGCTCGTCGAGCGAAAACCGGTCGATCTCGCCGAGGTCGCCACCCGCGCGGTGGACCAGGCGCTGGGCGAGGCCCAGCAGAAGGGCGTGGAGATCCGTACGGAGTGTGTTCCGGCGGTCGTGCAGGGCAACGGCGTGCTGCTGGAGCGGATCGCCCTGAACCTCGTACAGAATGCCGTCCGGTACAACGTCCCCGAGGAAGGCTGGGTGGAGGTTTCCACCGAGCTTCAGCAGGGTCAGGCGGTCCTGGTGGTATCGAACACAGGTCCCGTCGTTCCCGCTTACGAGGTCGACAATCTCTTCGAGCCCTTCCGGCGGCTGCGTACGGAGCGGACCGGCAGCGACAAGGGCGTGGGCCTCGGCCTCTCGATCGCCCGTTCCGTCGCGCGCGCCCACGGCGGCCGTATCATCGCGGAGCCCCGCGAGGGCGGCGGGCTCGTGATGCGCGTCACCCTCCCGGTCTGAGATGCTGCACGCCGACATCAGGTCACGGAATGCTTTGTTCGCTTTGCGCGGAATCTCCGTGGCATATTTCGGGTCCGGCCGTGTGTGATCGATCACAAGGCAGGGTTCCCGCTTTCCACACTCCGTGATCAAGCCTCCACCGGAAAGCCGGTATAAGTCCGGGTTTCCGGAGGTCAGGATTACGGGAAGTACACGGGGTGACGCCCGTGAAGCGCGGCCTCCGGACCGTGTACGGTCCCCTTCGCCACCCGAAGCCGATCACTCATGAGGAGTGCGGTTGGGTGTCGATTGAGTAACAGACCTTGATGTGAGGCAAAATCTCCGCCTCAGGTCGGGCACAAGTCCGGCCTCTCACGCGTTACGTGCGCTGAGACACCACAAGAACCCAGAGGGGGAGAGCGACATGGCAACGGATTACGACACCCCACGCAAGACCGATGACGACGTCGATCAGGACAGCCTTGAGGAACTGAAGGCCCGTCGGAACGACAAGTCGACTTCAGCGGTCGACGTCGACGAGTTCGAGCAGGCCGAAGGCCTCGAACTGCCCGGCGCGGATCTCTCCAACGAGGAGTTGTCCGTCCGGGTCCTGCCCAGGCAGGCCGACGAGTTCACCTGCATGAGCTGCTTCCTGGTGCACCACAGGTCACAGCTCTCACGGGAGAAGAACGGTCAGCCCATCTGCCGCGACTGCGACTGAGGTCGGGCCGCCGTGGCAGGCGACACACCGTCCCGGAAACGGCGCTTCCGGCGCGACTCCTCACCGGAGGCGCCCGAGGGCGGCACAGGCCAGTCAGAAGACGTCTTGTCGACTGCTGAGCCCTCCGCCCCCGTGCCTCATACCGGCGAGGGAGACGACGAGCGGGGCCCCAGGGCCTCGCTCGAAGTGGCCGGGCCGGTCGGGACGTCCGTCGAGGGCGTCGGCGACCGTGATCTGGAGAATCAGCACCAGGAGAACGACGAGCACGACGAGCACGACGAGCACGGCGGAGACGGCGACCCCCGGACCAAGGGACGCCGGCTGGACGCCGTGAAACGGGGGGTACGCAGGTCAGGAGTGGGCGCCAAGGCGGCGCTCGGCGTGATCGCCGACCGGATCATCGACAACGCTCCGCGCATCCCTGTGCGCGACCTGGCCACCCTGCGCAAGCAGTTCCCCGGCCTGGGGCCGGAGGAGCTGGCCGACAAGCTGGTCGCGGGCGCGGCGAACAGCAGCTCGACGGTGGGTGCCGGAATCGGCGCCGCCGCGATGCTGCCCGTACCGCCCGCGATGCCGGCCGAGCTGGCGGCCGAGATCACCGCCGTGGCGGCGGTCGAGCTGAAGCTCATCGCTGAGCTGCACGAGGTCTACGGCCTCAGACCGCCCGGAAATCTGCGCGAGCGCAGTGTCGCGTACCTGACCGCGTGGACGGAGGAGCGCGGGGTCGACCTCACCAAACCGAAGACCTTCAACGCCGCGCTCGGCAGCCAGATGAAGCGCGAGCTGCGGCAGCAGATCATGAAGCGCACGGTCCGCAGCCTGCCGAACCTGATCCCGTTCATGGTCGGCGCCGCCGTCGGCGCCCTGATGAACCGCCGCGACACCCAGAAGGTGGCGGCGCGGGTCAGGGAGGATCTGCGCGCCCGGCGGATCGGCTGGACCGACCTGCCCGAGCTTCCCCCGCTCGAACAGCCCGGGGAGCTGCCGCCGGGTCTGCCCAAGGAGCTGGGCAGCTAGCGGCTCC
>NZ_JTHL01000001.1:7326174-7355780 GCF_000818195.1 Streptomyces sp. 150FB
CCGGCCGGGCCGGGACCCGGCCGTCAGGACGCCCGTACGGCTTCGAGCGTCTCGGCGAGCTCCTTCGGGAAGCGGGTCGACAGGTAGAGGTACGGCGTCGGGTCGTCCGGGTCGGTGACCTTCACGCGCAGCGCCGTCGGGATGTAGCTGCGCAGCAGCATGAAGGCGCGGGGGTCGGCCTTGTGCAGCCGCCAGGCCCGCGCCTCCTCGGCGTCCAGCACCTCGGCGTCACCGAGCGCCGACACCGGGATCTTCGCGTCGCCCGCCACCAGCAGACCGCCCACCACCCGGACCCGGACGGAGCCGTACGAGCTGACCCCGGCCGAGGCGATCGCACCGGCGCCGATCAGGCCGCCGAGGAGCGGCAGGGGCCCGAGGGGCAGCAGGATCAGCGCTCCGGCGACACCGATGAGACCGGCGATGCCCCACCAGGCGCGGGGCGCTGTCAGACGTTCGTCGTAGTGCGCGACGGCGGGTGTGGCGGAAGGTGCGGCGGAAGGCTCCATGCGCCCAAGCTTGGCATGGTGCGTACGGCGCCCGGCCGCGCGGGTAAGGTCTGCGCGTGTGAGTAACGTGCCATCCCCGGGAACGTCCGCCGGCCCCCCGGCCGGTTCGTCCGCGCTGCTGCCTCCGGCCGGCGCCGTGGCGCCCGTACGGCATCCCGAAGCCCCCGCACCCGGCGAGCTGCTCGGCCCGCACTACGAACACTGTTTCGGCTGCGGCGAGGCACAGCCGCACGGGCTGCATCTGCGGCTCCGCGCCGGTGAGGGTGTCACCATCACCGCCGAGTTCACGGTCGGCGCCGCCCACCAGGGCGCTCCCGGCCTCGCGCACGGCGGGGTGCTGACCTCCGCGCTCGACGAGACGCTCGGCTCGCTGAGCTGGCTGCTGCGGGTGATCGCTGTGACCGGCCGGCTACAGACCGACTTCGTGCGGCCCGTACCCGTGGGAGCGACCCTGTACCTGACGGCCGAGGCCGTCGCCGTCCACGGACGGAAGATCTACTGCAGGGCGACCGGCAGGCTCGAAGGCCCCGAGGGGCCCGTGGCGCTCCGGGCCGAGGCCCTGTTCGTCGAGGTCAAGGTCGACCACTTCGTCGACAACGGCCGCAAGGACGAGATCCAGGCCGCGATGGCCGACCCCGACCAGGTCAGGCGCGCCCGCGCCTTTGAGGTGAACCCATGAGCTCAGCCCGCGTACCCGTCGATGTGCTGATCCGCAGGACCGACCCCGAGGTGCCGCTGCCCGCGTACGCGCACCCCGGGGACGCGGGCGCCGATCTGGTCACGACCGAAGCCGCCGTGCTCGCCCCCGGCGAGCGGGCCGTACTGCCCACGGGGGTGTCCATCGCGCTGCCCGACGGGTACGCGGCCTTCGTGCACCCGCGCTCGGGGCTCGCCGCACGCTGTGGTGTCGCCCTGGTGAATGCCCCGGGGACCGTGGATGCCGGGTACCGTGGAGAGATCAAGGTGATCGTGGTCAACCTGGATCCGCGTGAGAGCGTGCGATTCGAACGGTTCGACCGGATCGCCCAATTGGTCGTCCAGCAGGTCGAGAAGGTGCGCTTCCACGAGGTGGCGGAGCTTCCAGGCTCTGCGCGGGCCGAAGGGGGCTTCGGGTCCACCGGCGGTCATGCCTCCGTGGACGGCGCACAGGGTGGGAATCGATACGCATCGGTCGTATCCGACCGGGAAGGACGTTGACGTGTTCGGACGTCGCAAGAACAGTAGTTCCGCGGAGGACACCGCGGATGTAGCGGGCGAGGCCGAGCAGTTCGCAGACGACGCCGGCGTTGACGCCGAGGCCGTCGACAACCAGGCGGACACGGCGGACGAAGCCCGCCGGGTGAACCTTCCGCCGGCTCCCAGGCCCGACGGCCCGTGGGACCTCTCCGAGGTCTCCAAGCCGGGCGAAGGCAGGGTTGACCTCGGCGGGATCTTCGTCCCCGGGGTCGAGGGGATGGAGTTGCGCGTCGAGGTCGCCGGCGACGCGATCGTCGCCGCCACGGTCGTCCTGCGCGACAGCGCCGTACAGCTCCAGGCCTTCGCCGCGCCCAAGAAGGAGGGCATCTGGGGCGAGGTCCGTGAGGAGATCGCCTCCGGCATCACCCAGCAGGGCGGCATCATCGACGAGGTCGAGGGCCCGCTGGGCTGGGAGCTGCGCGCCCAGGTCCCCGTACAGCTTCCCGACGGCACCGGAGGCGTACAGCTCGTGCGCTTCATCGGGGTCGACGGACCGCGCTGGTTCCTGCGCGGCGTGATCTCCGGCCAGGGCGCGGTACAGCCCGAGGCCGCCGGGCTGCTGGAGCAGGTCTTCCAGGACACCGTGGTCGTACGCGGCGACGGGCCGATGGCTCCCCGCGACCCGATCGTCCTCAAGCTGCCCGACGACGCCCAGATGGTGCCCGAGGGCGTCCAGCAGGAGGAGCAGGAAGGTTCACGCTTCTCCGGCGGCATGGGCTCGCTCCAGCGCGGTCCCGAGATCACTGAGGTGCGCTGAGACAGCTCAGGGACAGTCGAAGGACAACCGAGAGGAAGCCGGAACAGCCGAGGTGGCAGAGGTGAACGGCTGATCGAACTGAATCAGCCGTCCGGCCAGGTGGGTCGTACTCCGTTAACGGGGTGCGGCCCATTAGCGTTTCCGCTGGTCACGGCCTGCGACATATGGAGTCCGTAAAGCCGGACCGTCCGGCCGTAAGGGTCGCGTCAACGCAAGCCTGACCGCTCGGATCAGGGGGTTTCCTCAAGGGGTCAGACTTCCCATCTCATCTCATCTAGGAGCACACGATGGCCGACGTGGCCTTCGTCCTCACCACGATCGCGGTGTTCGCGTTGGTGGCACTCGTCGCCAGGGGGGTGACGAAGCTGTGACGGCGGAGAACATCATCGGCCTGGTCGTGGCCGTCGCCCTGCTCGTCTATCTCGTCCTCGCCCTCGTGTTCCCGGAGAGGTTCTGAGTGATGAGCCCCGTACTCGCCGGTGTGCTCCAGTTGCTTGCGCTGTTCGTGGCGCTGGGTCTGGTCTACCGCCCGGTCGGTGACTACATGGCCGGGGTCTATTCCTCGAAGAAGCATCTGCGGATCGAGAAGTGGATCTACAAGGTCATCGGCGCCAATCCCGGCACCGAGATGCGCTGGCCCGCCTATCTGCGCGGGGTCCTCGCCTTCTCCCTGGTGAGCGTCCTGTTCCTGTACCTGATGCAGCGCGTCCAGGGAGGCCTGCCGGGCTCGCTCGGCTTCTCCTCCATCACCCCCGACCAGGCCTTCAACACGGCCGCGTCGTTCGTCTCCAACACCAACTGGCAGTCGTACTCGGGCGAGCAGGCCATGGGCCATGTCGTCCAGACCGGCGGCCTCGCCGTCCAGAACTTCGTCTCGGCCGCCGTCGGTATGGCCGTCGCCGTGGCGCTGGTACGCGGCATCGCCCGCTCCCGCACCGGTGAGCTGGGCAACTTCTGGTCGGACCTGGTGCGCGGCACCATCCGGATCCTGCTGCCCATCGCCGTCATCGGCGCGATCGTGCTGGTCGCCTGCGGCGCGATCCAGAACTTCTCCGGGATCCACGAGGTCGGCCAGTTCTTCGGCGGCTCGCAGCAGTGGAACGGCGGCGCTGTCGCCTCCCAGGAAGCCATCAAGGAGCTGGGCACCAACGGCGGCGGTTACTTCAACGCCAACTCCGCCCACCCCTTCGAGAACCCGACGCCCCTGTCGAACCTCTGGGAGATCTTCCTCATCCTGATCATCCCGGTGGCGATGACCCGCACCTTCGGGAAGATGGTCGGCAGCGTCAAGCAGGGCTACGCGCTCCTCGCCACGATGGCCACCATCTACATCGGCTTCACCGCGCTGATGATGTGGACCGAGTTCAACCACCACGGTCCGGCGTTCCAGCTCGCCGGCGGCGCGCTGGAGGGCAAGGAGACCCGCTTCGGGGTCGGTGGTTCGTCGATCTTCGCGGTCGCCACCACCCTCACCTCGACCGGTGCCGTCAACTCGTTCCACTCCTCGTTCACCGGTCTGGGCGGCGGTATCACCATGCTGGGCATGCAGCTCGGCGAACTCGCGCCCGGCGGTGTCGGCTCCGGCCTCTACGGCATCCTCATCATGGCGATCATCACCGTCTTCATCGCCGGTCTGATGGTCGGCAGGACGCCCGAGTACCTGGGCAAGAAGATCGGCACCCGCGAGATCAAGTTCGCGGCGATCTACATCCTCATCACCCCGGCGCTGGCGCTCTGCTTCACCGCCGTGTCCATGGCGCTGCCGACCCCGCCCAACTCCATCCTCAACCCGGGCGCACACGGCTTCTCCGAGGTCCTCTACGCGTTCACCTCGGGGGCGAACAACAACGGTTCGGCCTTCGCCGGGCTCAGCGCGAACACCGAGTGGTACAACACCACGATCGGGCTCGCGATGCTGCTCGGCCGGTTCCTGCCCATGGTGTTCGTGCTGGCCCTGGCCGGTTCACTGGCCGAACAGAAACCCGTCCCCGAGTCGGTCGGCACCCTGCGTACGCACAAGCCGCTCTTCGCCGGACTGCTCGTCGGCACGATCATCATCGTCACAGCTCTGACCTACTTCCCCGCGCTGGCGCTGGGGCCGCTCGCCGAAGGGCTGGCGTCATGAGCTCTCGTCACAAGCAAGAGGACTCGATGTCCAATGTCAATCCGACCCGTGCGCCGCATCAGGACGTACCCACGGGCCACAACGCCCCGGGCGGACGGGTCGGCGGGGGTCTCTTCGATCCCAAGCAGCTCCTCACATCCTTCCCGGACGCCATAAGGAAGCTCGACCCCCGGGTCATGGTCAAGTCGCCCGTGATGTTCGTGGTCCTGATCGGATCCGTACTGACCACGGCCTTCGCGATCAAGGACCCGGGCGACTGGTTCGGCTGGGCCATCGCGGCCTGGCTGTGGCTGACCACGGTCTTCGCCAACCTGGCTGAGGCCGTCGCCGAAGGGCGCGGCAAGGCGCAGGCCGACACCCTGCGCAAGGCCAAGACCGACACCGTCGCCCGGCGGCTCAACGGATCGGCCGAGGAGCAGGTGCCCGGTACCGAGCTGCGCATCGGCGACCATGTCGTCTGCGAGGCCGGCGACGTCATCCCCGGTGACGGCGATGTCGTCGAGGGCGTGGCATCCGTCGACGAGTCGGCCATCACCGGCGAGTCGGCGCCGGTCATCCGTGAGTCCGGCGGCGACCGCTCGGCGGTCACCGGCGGTACGAAGGTCCTCTCCGACCGCGTCGTCATCAAGATCACGACGAAGCCCGGCGAGACCTTCATCGACCGGATGATCAAGCTGGTCGAGGGTGCGGCCCGGCAGAAGACGCCCAACGAGATCGCGCTGAACATCCTTCTCGCGTCCCTCACCATCGTCTTCCTGCTCGCGGTCGTCACCCTCCAGCCGTTCGCCGACTACGCGCACTCCGAGCAGTCGGTGATCGTGCTGGTCGCCCTCCTGGTCTGTCTGATCCCGACCACCATCGGAGCGCTGCTCTCCGCGATCGGTATCGCCGGCATGGACCGGCTCGTCCAGCGCAATGTGCTGGCGATGTCCGGACGGGCCGTCGAAGCGGCGGGCGACGTCTCGACGCTGCTGCTCGACAAGACCGGCACCATCACCCTCGGCAACCGCCAGGCGGCCGAGTTCGTCGCGGTGCCCGGCGTGGGCGAGAGCGAACTCGCCGACGCGGCGCAGCTCTCGTCGCTGGCCGACGAGACACCCGAGGGCCGCTCGGTCGTCGTACTGGCCAAGGAGCGGTACGGGCTGCGCGAGCGCAGCCAGGGCGAGCTGACCGGCGCCGAGTGGGTGGCCTTCACGGCCCAGACCCGGATGTCCGGCGTCGACCTCACCGAGAACGGCGCCGTACGCAAGGTACGCAAGGGCGCGAGCGGCTCCGTCATCGCGTGGGTCGAGGAACGCGGCGGGGCGGTCGCCCAGGAGGCCCGCAGGCTCACCGACTCCATCTCGGAGGCCGGCGGCACCCCGCTGCTGGTCGCTCTGGAGGACGGGCGCGGAGCACGCGTCCTCGGTGTCATCCACCTCAAGGACGTCGTCAAGGAAGGCATGCGCGAGCGATTCGACGAGCTGCGCCGCATGGGCATCAAGACCGTCATGATCACGGGTGACAACCCGCTGACCGCGCGGGCCATCGCGGACGAGGCAGGCGTGGACGACTTCCTCGCCGAGGCCACGCCCGAGGACAAGATGGCCCTGATCAAGCGGGAGCAGGCGGGCGGCAAGCTCGTCGCGATGACCGGCGACGGTACGAACGACGCCCCCGCCCTCGCCCAGGCCGATGTCGGCGTGGCCATGAACACCGGTACCTCGGCCGCCAAGGAGGCCGGGAACATGGTGGACCTGGACTCCAACCCGACGAAGCTCATCGAGATCGTCGAGATCGGCAAGCAGTTGCTGATCACGCGCGGCGCGCTGACGACCTTCTCGATCGCCAACGATGTCGCGAAGTACTTCGCGATCATCCCCGCGATGTTCGCCGTGGTCTATCCGGGTCTCGACAAGCTCAACATCATGGACCTGTCGTCGCCGGAGTCCGCGATCCTCTCGGCGGTCATCTTCAACGCGCTGATCATCATCGCGCTGGTGCCGCTCGCCCTGCGGGGCGTGCGCTACCGGCCGACGAGCGCCGACAAGATGCTCCGCAGAAACCTGGGGATCTACGGCCTCGGCGGGCTGATCGCCCCGTTCATCGGCATCAAGATCATCGACCTGATCATCTCCCTCATCCCCGGCATCGGGTGAACGGCATGACACCAATGAACAACTCGGCAGGCAGCACAGCGCGACTGCTCTGGGCCTCGCTGCGCGCCCTCCTGATCCTCAGCATCGTCTGCGGGGTGATCTACCCGCTGGCGATCACCGGCATCGGCCAGGGACTCTTCCACAACAAGGCGAACGGCTCCGAGATCAAGGAGTCCGGCAAGGTCGTCGGGTCCTCACTCATCGGACAGACCTACAACCTGCCGCTGAAGAAGGGCCAGGAGACCCCGGCGCCCGACCTCAAGTGGTTCCAGCCGCGTCCCTCCAACGGCCTGGGCAGCAACATCACCAACGGCGTCAACACCCAGTACAACCTGCTGGTGTCCGGGGCGACCAACCTCGCGGGCGACAACCCCGACCTGGTCAAGATGGTGAAGGACGCCAAGGCCGCCGTCGTCAAGGACAACTCGACGCCCGACTACAAGGTCAAGCCGTCGGCGGTCCCCGCCGACGCCGTCACCTCGTCGGGCTCCGGTCTCGACCCGGCGATCTCTCCGGCGTACGCCGATCTCCAGGTGCACCGGGTCGCAGAGAAGAACCACCTGACCGTCGCTCAGGTGGACAGGCTCGTCGAGCAGAACACCGTCGGACGGACCCTCGGCTTCATGGGTGAGCCGCAGGTCAACGTACTGAAGCTCAACATCGCCCTCAGGCAGCTCGTCCAGGGCTGACCCCCCGGGAGCCGCGCATACTGGCGCCCATGACCGACAGCACCGGCCCCCGCTCAGCGGCAGCCGTCATCGAGGCGCCGGACAGCGGCCCCATGGTGGTGGTGGAGGACCTGCACCGCTCGTACGGCTCCGGTGCCTCGGCCGTCCACGCCCTGCGCGGCGTCTCCTTCACCGTCGGACGCGGCGAACTCGTCGCGCTCAAGGGCAGGTCGGGCTCCGGCAAGACCACGCTGCTCAACCTGGTCGGCGGCCTCGACACCCCGGACGCCGGGCGGATCACCGTCGACGGCACCGAGCTGTCCACCCTCGGCGAGGACGGACTGCTCGCGCTGCGCCGCGACCGGGTCGGCTTCGTCTTCCAGTCCTTCGGCCTCATCCCCATCCTGAGCGCCGCCGAGAACGTCGGCGTCCCGCTGCGGCTGCGCAGGGCGGCCCCGCGCGAACGCGAGGAGCGCGTCGCGCTGCTCCTTGCCCTGGTCGGCCTCGGCGACCACGCGGCCCAGCGCCCCGGTGAACTCTCCGGCGGCCAGCAGCAGCGCGTCGCCATCGCCCGCGCCCTCGCCAACAGCCCCGCCCTGCTGATCGCGGACGAGCCCACCGGCCAGCTCGACGCCGAGACCGGCCTCGCCGTGATGGAACTGCTGCGGGCCGTCGTACGGAGCGAGGGTGTGACCGCGCTCGTGGCGACCCATGACCCGCAGCTCCTCGGCCTGGCCGACCGGGTGCTCGAACTGGGCGACGGCAATCTCGTCGAGCACACCTGAGTACGTCCGCGCACGCTCGGTCACACCGGCCCGGCCCGGACGACCCGCCGGACAGCAAGCCCCGACAACGCCCGGTCAGCCCATCGGGCCGACATCAGAATCGCGTCAAGACGCACGCCAGGCCCACCCTGTGCCCCATTTGTCCTAACCGTCCGCTGTAGCTTCGACGTGAGCGGTGGCGCCGGACGTCATGGCTCCACAGGGAAGACAATGGAGCCATGGGACGCGGCAAGCTTCGGATCTATCTGGGCGCGGCACCGGGCGTCGGCAAGACATACGCGATGCTCTCCGAGGCACATCGCCGCGTCGAACGCGGCACCGACTGTGTCGTCGCCTTCGTCGAACACCACAACCGGCCACGGACCGAGGTCATGCTGCACGGCCTCGAAGAGGTCCGCCGCCGCGAGATCGAGTACCGGGGGACCGTCTTCACCGAGATGGACATAGACGCCGTCCTCGAACGGCGTCCGACCGTCGCGCTCGTCGACGAACTCGCCCACACCAACGTCCCGGGCTCCCGCAACACCAAGCGCTGGCAGGACATCGAAGAGCTGCTCCAGGCCGGCATCAACGTGGTGTCCAACCTCAACATCCAACACCTGGAGTCGCTGGGTGACGTCGTCGAGTCGATTACGGGCGTACGGCAGCAGGAGACGGTCCCCGACGAGGTCGTGCGCCGTGCCGACCAGATCGAGCTGATCGACATGTCACCGCAGGCGCTCCGCCGGCGCATGGCGCACGGCAACATCTACACGCCCGAGAAGATGGACGCGGCGCTCTCCAACTACTTCCGCCCCGGGAACCTGACGGCGCTGCGTGAGCTGGCGCTGCTCTGGGTGGCCGACCGCGTCGACGAGTACCTCCAGCAGTACCGGGGCGAGCACAACATCCGCTCCACCTGGCAGGCCCGCGAACGCATCGTGGTCGGCCTCACCGGCGGCCCCGAGGGAAGTACGCTCATCCGCCGCGCCGCCCGCGTCGCGGCCAAGGGCTCCGGCAGCGAGATCCTCGCCGTCTACATCGCGCGCAGCGACGGACTCACCTCCGCCTCGCCGAAGGAGCTGACGGTCCAGCGCACGCTGGTCGAGGACCTCGGCGGCACGTTCCACCACGTCATAGGGGACGACGTCCCCGGTGCGCTGCTCGAATTCGCGCGCGGTGTCAACGCCACGCAGATCGTGCTCGGCTCCAGCCGCCGCAAGGCCTGGCAGTACATCTTCGGTCCCGGCGTCGGCGCCACGGTGGCCCGGGAGTCGAGACCCGACCTGGACGTCCACATCGTCACGCACGACGAGGTGGCCAAGGGGCGCGGGCTGCCCGTCACGCGCGGGGCGCGCCTCGGCCGGCCGCGGATCATCTGGGGCTGGGTGGCGGGCGCCGTCGCCCCTGTCCTGCTCACGCTGCTGCTGACCTCGCTGAGCGACACCCTGGGGCTGGCCAACGACGTCCTGCTGTTCCTCTTCCTGACCGTGCTCGCGGCGCTGCTCGGCGGGCTGCTCCCGGCGCTCGCCTCGGCCGCGATCAGTTCGCTGCTGCTGAACTACTACCTGACCCCGCCGACCCACACGCTGGACATCGCCGAGCCCAGAAACCTCGTCGCCCTGATCGTCTTCGTGGCGGTCGCCGTCTCGGTGGCCTCGGTGGTGGACCTCGCGGCCCGGCGCACCCATCAGGCGGCGAGACTCAGAGCCGAATCCGAGATCCTCTCCTTCCTCGCCGGCAGCGTGCTGCGCGGCGAGACCACGCTGGACGCGCTGCTGGAACGCGTACGGGAGACCTTCGCCATGGAATCCGTCGCTCTGCTCGAACGTATGAGCGACGTTGATCCCTGGACCTGCGCGGGCAGCGTGGGGCCCCAGCCCGTCAGCCGCCCCGAGGACGCCGATGTGGACATGCCGGTCGGCGACCACATGGCGCTCGCTCTCTCCGGCCGTATGCTGCCGGCCGAGGACCGCCGGGTGCTCGCCGCCTTCGCCGCGCAGGCCGCCGTCGTACTCGACCGGGAACGCCTGGTGGGGGAGGCGTCGCAGGCCCGCGAGCTGGCCGAGGGCAACCGCATCCGTACGGCGCTGCTCGCGGCTGTCAGCCACGACCTGCGCACCCCCCTGGCCGGCATCAAGGCGGCGGTCTCCTCGCTCCGCTCCGACGACGTCGAGTGGTCCGACGAGGATCAGGCCGAACTGCTCGAAGGCATCGAGCAGGGCGCCGACCGCCTCGACCACCTGGTCGGCAACCTCCTCGACATGTCCCGGCTCCAGACCGGCACCGTCACCCCGCTGATCCGCGAGATCGACCTCGACGAGGTGGTCCCGATGGCGCTCGGGGGCGTACCGGAGGACAGCGTGGACCTCGACATCCCCGAATCGCTGCCGATGGTCGCCGTCGACCCGGGGCTGCTGGAGCGCGCGGTCGCCAACATCGTCGAGAACGCCGTCAAGTACAGCCCCGAGGGACAGCGCGTCACCGTCGCGGCGAGCGCGCTCGGCGCCCGGGTCGAGGTACGGGTGGTGGACGGCGGTCCCGGCGTCCCCGACGAGGCCAAGGACCGCATCTTCGAGCCCTTCCAGCGCCACGGCGACGCGCCGCGCGGAGCGGGGGTCGGCCTCGGCCTCGCTGTCGCCAGGGGCTTCGCCGAGTCGATGGGCGGCACACTCACGGCCGAGGACACCCCGGGCGGCGGCATGACCATGGTTCTCACCCTCGCCGCGGCGCCCGGACACCTGCCGGCCCGCCCCGAACTATCCGCCCGGTTCACCTCATGACCGGGACAGCAGAAAGGCAGGACAGATGACCCGGGTGCTCGTGGTCGACGACGAGCCGCAGATCGTACGCGCCCTCGTGATCAACCTGAAGGCGCGCAAGTACGAGGTGGACGCCGCGTCCGACGGCGCCTCGGCGCTGGAGCTGGCCGCCGCACGCCACCCCGATGTCGTCGTGCTCGACCTCGGCCTGCCCGACATGGACGGGGTCGAGGTGATCAGGGGCCTCAGGGGCTGGACCCGGGTCCCGATCCTGGTGCTCTCCGCCCGCCACACCTCCGACGAGAAGGTGGAGGCGCTGGACGCCGGGGCCGACGACTACGTCACCAAGCCCTTCGGCATGGACGAGCTGCTGGCCCGGCTGCGCGCGGCGGTCCGGCGCGCCGAACCCCTCGGCGGGGACGGCGACGACACCGTGGCCGTCGTGGAGACCGAGGGGTTCACGGTCGACCTGGCGGCGAAGAAGGTCCACCGGGACGGCAGGGACGTACGGCTCACCCCGACCGAGTGGCACCTGCTGGAGGTGCTTGTACGCAACACGGGACGGCTGGTCAGCCAGAAACAGCTCCTCCAGGAGGTCTGGGGGCCCTCGTACGGCACGGAGACCAACTACCTGCGGGTCTACATGGCCCAGTTGCGGCGCAAGCTGGAGACCGATCCCTCGCACCCCAGGCACTTCGTCACCGAGCCGGGCATGGGTTACCGCTTCGAACGCTGATGCGAGAGTGGCGTGAGTGTCGGTGGAGGCGTGGATCCCGGGCCTCCGTACCCCGGTAGGCTCTAGGTATGAGTGCTGAGAAGCCGACCGGCCGCTTCCGCCGGATGCTCGACCGGCTGTCCAGCTCCCAGGAGGATCTGGAGTCCGAGGAGCTGCGGGAAGCCACCCAGGCATCGGGGTGCACCCGGATCTCCGAGTGCGACGACCGCCAGGTGGTCCGGGTGACTGGTACGTTGCGGACGGTCACCTTGCGTCCGCGGGCCGGAGTGCCCGCACTGGAGGCGGAGCTGTTCGACGGCACCGCGCCGCTGGACGTGGTGTGGCTGGGCCGGCGCTCCATCGTGGGCATAGAACCGGGCCGCAAGCTGATCGCCTCCGGCCGGATCTCCCTGAGCCACGGCCGGCGGGTGCTGTTCAATCCCAAATACGAACTCCGACCGCTCGGACAGGAGTAGCCGGTGACGTCACTCGACAAGCCCGCCGCCTCGAACGCATCGACCGACCCAGCCGTACCGCCCGCCCCCGGGGAACAGCCGGACGGCGGGGCGAAGCAGGACGGCGACGCGAAGACCGTCACGGAGGCCGCGCTCTTCGAGGCCTTCGGCGGCGTGCGCGGCATGGTGGAGACCGTCCTCCCCGGCCTGCTCTTCGTCACGATCTTCACCATCAACAAGGACCTGAAGTACTCGGCGATCGCGGCCGTCGCCGTGTCGCTGGTGCTGCTGGTGGTCCGGCTGGCCCGGCGCGACACCGTCAAGCACGCCTTCAGCGGTGTCTTCGGGGTGGCCTTCGGTGTCGTCTTCGCGATGATCACCGGCAACGCCAAGGACTTCTATCTGCCCGGCATGCTCTACACGCTGGGGCTCGGGCTCGCGTACGTCATCACGACGCTCGCCGGAGTGCCGCTGATGGGCGTGATCCTCGGCCCGGTGTTCAAGGAGAACCTCTCCTGGCGCACCCGTAACCCGGGCCGCAAGAAGGCGTACGCCAAGTCGAGCTGGGCCTGGGGCCTGATCCTGCTCGCCAAGTGCGCGATCCTCTTCCCGCTCTACGAGTGGGGCGACACCACCTCGCTCGGCTGGATCCTGATCGCGCTCAAGATCCCGCCGTTCCTGCTGGCCGTCTACCTGACCTGGGTCTTCCTGGCGAAGGCGCCCGCGCCCATCGACGTGTTCGCCGAGATGGAGGCCGAGGAGCAGGCCGAGAAGGAGCGCAAGGCCGCCGCTGCCGCCTCCCTGGCGGCCGGGGAGACCCCGGCGGCACCCCGCAGCCACCGCCGCGAGGCGTAGCGCCTGCCGCGCTCTCCGGCTTCCGCTTCCGGCTTCCGGCGTACGAAGGGCCCCGCACCTCCCGGTGCGGGGCCCTTCGTACGCTCTACGGGCGCGTACGCCGTACGGAACCAGCCGCTCAGCTCTCCACGCGGCGGACCGACAGCAGGTCCTCCAACTGCTCCTCGCGGGCCTGCGCGGCCACGAACAGCAGCTCGTCGCCCGCCTCCAGCGTCTCCTCCGGGTTCGGCGTCAGTACGCGCGTACCGCGGATGATCGTGACCAGCGAGGTGTCCTCGGGCCAGGTCATGTCGCCGACCAGGCTGCCCGTCACCGCCGACTCCGGCGGCAGCGTCAGCTCGACCAGGTTCGCGTCGCCGTGGCTGAAACGCAGCAGCCGTACGAGATCGCCGACACTCACCGCCTCCTCGACCAGCGCCGACATCAGCCGCGGTGTGGAGACGGCGACGTCGACGCCCCAGGACTCGTTGAACAGCCACTCGTTCTTCGGGTTGTTGACCCGGGCCACCACGCGCGGCACGCCGTACTCCGTCTTCGCCAGCAGCGAGACGACCAGATTCACCTTGTCGTCGCCCGTCGCTGCGATGACCACGTTGCAGCGCTGCAGCGCCGCCTCGTCCAGCGACGTGATCTCACAGGCGTCGGCGAGCAGCCACTCCGCCATCGGGACCCGCTCCACCGAGATGGCGGTCGGCGCCTTGTCGACGAGCAGCACCTCATGCCCGTTCTCCAGCAGTTCACCCGCGATGGACCGTCCCACCGCGCCTGCCCCGGCGATCGCGATGCGCATCAGTTCCCGCCTCCGTCCGGGCCCTCGGCGAAGGACGCCTCGACCTTCTCGATTTCGTCGGTACGCATCATCACGTGCACGAGATCGCCCTCCTGCAACACCGTCTGCGACGTCGGCAGCATCGCCTCGCCCAGCCTGGTGAGGAAGGCGACCCGGACGCCTGTCTCCTCCTGGAGGGTGCTGATCCGCTGACCGACCCAGCTCGGGGCGGTGTGCACCTCGGCGAGCTGTACGCCGCCGCTCGGATCGCGCCACAGCGGCTCGGCCCCGGACGGCAGCAGTCTGCGCAGCATCTGATCGGCGGTCCAGCGGACCGTGGCCACGGTCGGGATGCCGAGGCGCTGGTAGACCTCGGCGCGACGCGGGTCGTAGATGCGGGCGGCGACGTTGTCGATGCCGAACATCTCGCGGGCCACCCGGGCCGCGATGATGTTCGAGTTGTCACCGCTGCTGACGGCGGCGAAGGCGCCGGCCTCCTCGATCCCCGCCTCACGCAGGGTGTCCTGGTCGAAGCCGACCCCGCTCACGCGCCGGCCGCCGAAGCCGGCGCCCAGGCGGCGGAAGGCCGTCGGGTCCTGGTCGATGACGGCCACGGTGTGCCCCTGCTGCTCCAGGGTCTGGGCCAGTGCGGCACCTACCCGGCCGCACCCCATGATGACGATGTGCACGGCCCTACCCCGCAGTCCTGGTCGCGTCGCTGACCTGCGCAAACACCCTGTTCACTCTTTCTTTTCGACGGGACTGGCAACAACGGGACAACCTTTTCCGGCCTACCCCGAGGTCGAGCTTATGCGGCAACGGTCGCCTTGCCCGCATCCGTGTCCGCCCGTGGACGGAAGCCGGGAGGGGTGGGGGCTGCACAGCGCGGGGTAGGAACGCATACGATCCTCTGCGTGTCCAAACTGACCGACGTGCCCAAACGGATCCTGATCGGGCGGGCCCTGCGAAGCGACAAACTCGGGGAGACGCTCCTCCCCAAACGCATCGCCCTGCCCGTTTTCGCCTCCGACCCGCTGTCCTCGGTGGCATACGCGCCGGGAGAAGTCCTCCTGGTCCTGTCCGTCGCGGGTGTGTCGGCCTACCACTTCAGTCCCTGGATCGCGCTGGCCGTCGTCGTCCTGATGTTCACGGTCGTCGCCTCGTACCGCCAGAACGTCCACGCGTATCCCAGCGGCGGCGGCGACTACGAGGTCGCCACCACCAACCTCGGGCCCAAGGCGGGCCTCACCGTCGCCAGCGCGCTGCTCGTCGACTACGTCCTGACCGTGGCCGTGTCGATCGCCTCCGGGGTGGAGAACCTCGGCTCGGCGATCCCCTTCGTCGTCGAGCACAAGGTCATCTGTGCCGTGGTGATCATCGTGCTGCTGACCCTCATGAACCTCAGAGGCATGAAGGAGTCGGGCAAGCTCTTCGCGATCCCGACCTATGTCTTCGTCGGTGGCGTGTTCCTCATGATCATCTGGGGCGCCTTCCGCGGCCTGGTGCTCGGCGACAGCATGAACGCGCCCACCTCCGGCCTGCACATCAGGGCGGAGAACAGCGGCCTGTCCGGCTTCGCCATGGTCTTCCTGCTGCTGCGCGCCTTCTCCTCCGGCTGCGCGGCGCTCACGGGCGTCGAGGCCATCAGCAACGGTGTGCCCGCCTTCCAGAAGCCGAAGAGCAAGAACGCGGCGACGACGCTGGCCCTGATGGGCGGCCTCGCCGTCACGATGTTCTGCGGCATCATCGTGCTGGCCATGACCACGCACGTACGGATGGCGGAGTTCCCCGGCAGCGACCTGCTCCGTAACGGCGTGCCCGTCGGCAACAGCTTCGTCCAGGACCCGGTGATCTCCCAGGTCGCCGCCGCCGTCTTCGGCCAGGGCACGTTCCTCTTCGTGGTCCTCGCAGCGGCCACGGCGCTCGTCCTGTTCCTCGCCGCCAACACCGCGTACAACGGGTTCCCGCTGCTCGGCTCGATCCTCGCGCAGGACCGCTACCTGCCGCGCCAGCTCCACACCCGCGGCGACCGGCTCGCGTTCTCCAACGGCATCGTGCTGCTGGCGGGCGCCGCCATGCTGCTGATCGTGATCTACGGGGCCGACTCGACGCGGCTGATCCAGCTCTACATCGTCGGTGTCTTCGTCTCCTTCACGCTCAGCCAGACCGGCATGGTCCGGCACTGGAACCGCCACCTGCGGACCGAACGGGACGCCGCCAAGCGCCGCCGTATGATCCGCTCCCGCGCGATCAACACCTTCGGGGCCTTCTTCACCGGTCTGGTGCTGGTCATCGTGCTGGCGACGAAGTTCACCCACGGCGCCTGGGTCGCGCTGCTCGGCATGGTGATCTTCTACGGGACGATGACGGCGATCCGCAGGCACTACGACCGGGTGGCCGAGGAGATCGCCGTGTCCGAGGGGCCGTCCGAGGACGACGTCAGGCCCTCCCGGGTGCACTCCATCGTGCTGGTCTCGAAGGTCCACAAGCCCACGCTGCGGGCGCTGGGATACGCCAAGCTGATGCGCTCCGACACCCTGGAGGCGCTCAGCATCAGCGTCGACCCGGTGGAGACGAAGGCGCTGCGGGACGAGTGGGAGCGGCGCGGCATCAACGTACCGCTGAAGATCCTCGACTCCCCGTACCGCGAGATCACCCGGCCCGTCATCGAGTACGTGAAGGGCCTGCGCACCGAGAACCCGCGCGACGCGGTCAGCATCTACATCCCCGAGTACGTCGTGGGGCGCTGGTTCGAACACCTGCTGCACAACCAGAGCGCGCTGCGGCTCAAGGGACGGCTGCTGTTCACACCCGGTGTGATGGTGACCTCGGTGCCGTACCAGCTCGAATCCTCCGAGCTGG
Organism: Streptomyces sp. 150FB; assembly: GCF_000818195.1. Classification (GTDB taxonomy): domain Bacteria; phylum Actinomycetota; class Actinomycetes; order Streptomycetales; family Streptomycetaceae; genus Streptomyces. Next base: position 7,342,787 of record NZ_JTHL01000001.1, read on the forward strand.
CGAAGAAGCGCATCAAGAAGCGCGCCGAGTGGACGGCGCCCGGGGCGGTCAGGCGGGGTCCTGTCGACTCGCGGCCGAAAGAACCGGCGCGCAAGGACTCCATGCCGAAGGCGCCCGGCGTGCCGCCCGACGTAGGGACCGTCGACACCACGCCCAAGCAGATGACGCCGCCCAAGGAGCCGACGCGCAAGGACTGAGGGACGTGGGCCCGAGGCGGCGGCAGGGTGCTTGGTGACCGGTCGGCGCGCACGCACGTAGACTGGTCGGCTGTTGTCCCGCCGCACCCTTTGATCTTTGGAGCCACCCCCTCATGTCAACGCAACCCCAGCCTTCAGAGCAGGCTTCGCTGGTCGGGGAGGAGTACGAGGTCGAGGTCGGCCCGGTCGCGCACGGCGGCCACTGCATCGCCCGTACCGACGGCGGCCGGGTGCTCTTCGTACGGCACGCGCTGCCCGGCGAGAAGATCATCGCCCGGGTGACGGAGGGCGAGGAGGACTCCCGCTACCTCCGTGCCGACGCGGTGAAGGTCCTGGAGGCGTCCAAGGAACGGGTCGACGCACCCTGCCCGTACGCCGGCCCCGGCCGGTGCGGCGGCTGCGACTGGCAGCACGCCAAGCCCGGCGCGCAGCGGCGCCTCAAGGGCGACGTCATCACCGAGCAGCTCAAGCGGCTCGCCGGCCTCACGCCGGAGGAGGCGGGCTGGGACGGTACGGTCATCCCCGCTCCCGGCGACAAGCTGCCGGCGGGCGAGGTGCCGGCCTGGCGCTCGCGCGTCCAGTACGCCGTCGACGAGAAGGGGCGCGCGGGACTGCGCAAGCACCGCTCGCACGACATCGAGCCGGTCGACCACTGCATGATCGCCGCCGAGGGCGTCAGCGAACTGGGCGTGGAGCAGCGCGAGTGGCCGGCGATCGCCACGGTCGAGGCGATCGCCTCATCGGGCTCGAACGACCGCCAGGTGATCCTCGCGCCGAGGCCGGGCGGCCGGCTCCCGCTGGTCGAACTGGACAAGCCGGTCTCCGTCCTGCGGGTCGAGGAGCACGACGGGGGAGTGCACCGCGTGCACGGCCGCGCGTTCGTCCGCGAGCGGGCCGACGGCCGCACGTACCGCGTCGGCATGGGCGGCTTCTGGCAGGTGCACCCGCAGGCCCCGCAGATACTGGTCGAGGCCGTGATGCAGGGCCTGATGCCCCGTAAGGGCGACACCGCGCTCGATCTGTACTGCGGAGTGGGCCTGTTCGCGGGCGCGATCGCGGAACGCGTGGGCGAGGCGGGCGCCGTACTCGGCATCGAGTCCGGCAAGCGCTCGGTCGAGGACGCGCGGCACAACCTCCAGGACCTGCCCCGGGTCCGTATCGAACAGGGCAAGGTCGACCAGGTACTGCCGCGCACGCACATCACGTCGACGGACCTGATCGTCCTGGACCCGCCGCGCGCGGGAGCGGGCAAGGGCGTCGTCAAGCACATCTCAACCCTGGGCGCCCGCCGCATCGCCTACGTGGCCTGCGACCCGGCGGCCCTGGCCCGCGACCTGGCGTACTTCCGTGAGGCGGGCTACAAGCCCCGCACACTGCGCGCCTTCGACCTGTTCCCGATGACCCACCACGTGGAGTGCGTGGCGATCCTGGAACCGGCCTCGAAGGGCGCCTGACCTCAGAGGTACCTTGACGCTCGTTCTGATGGTGCGTCAGGTGCGGCGGGATCCTGGTCGGGATAGGCGACGCCATGGTCCCCGGCGCAAGATCGCTTGGAATTTTGCACCGCCAAGCGGCCTTGCCGAGGCGTAGGAGCCGGCCCGGGAGTGGTCCGGATCTTGAGCGAGGCCGGCCCTCGTTCTTGACTCCGCTCACGTGCGCGCCAAAAAGGGGGGCGAACTTACAGGTCCGAGCCCGAGAACGGCCGGCACTACAAGCCCCGCAAACTGCACGCCGGAAAAGCGTACGACCTACCTGAACTGCGGCGATGGCTCCGAGGAGAACGTATCGGTGTCCCGGCGTGACGAGCAGGGCAAGGGGGCGGCGACCGCCCTCGCAGGCAGGTGGATCTTGCTGGTCCGTCCTGCGCGTGAGCGCCCGAGGCCTTCGTTGAGCCGGCGCTGTTCCGCGGCCCCCTTTTCGGCGGATCGTCGGGCCCTTCTTCCGGGCCCGGCCGCGTGCTGGTGTGCCCTGCACGAGGTCGAGTCGATGCCCACCAGGCTCCGGTCGCGCCGGCCGTCGGCGTCGGCCGCGGCGATGACAGCGGTCAGGCCGATGGCTGCGGACACGGTGTAGATGTCGGCGGCGGGCCGTGCGACGACGGGTCCGACCCATCCACCACCGGGTCAATCATCAGAGGCATTGACGAATATAGTCAATGGAGCTGACTATGTCGGGCGGAGTCGAAGCCTGTCGGCGCCCCTGTGGTTCGGTGTGAACGGGAAACGGGGCGGACGGCTCGGTGCGGCCGGGCTCACTGCGCGTAGGGGTCGGTGATCTCGCGGAGTTGATCCAGGATCTGGTGCAACAGCGTGAAGTTGCGGGTACCCAGGTAGGTCTTCCACTCCGAGAGGATCTCGGCGAGTGTCGCCGAGGCCACCTCGACCGCCCGCCTGCCGCGTTCCTCGATCACGATCAGCCGGGCGCGGCCGTCCGTAGGGTCGGGGACCCGGCGGACATAACCCAGGCGTTCCAGTTGGTCGACCATCGCGCCTGCGCTCTGCTTGCTCATTTGTGCCTGGTCAGCGAGGTCCGTGAGGCGTGAACCGTCCGGGGCGACGCGTTGGAACACCCGACATTGGGCGAGGGTCCAGTCGTCGAACCCGGCATCCTGCAGGGCCCGGAACATCCGGTCCTCGGTGTATCGGTACGGGATGAACAACGACACCCCTAGGTCAACCCGCTGCTCGTCGTCCATAGCGCTCTTGGCCCTGTCTCCCGCCTGATCCCACAAGGTTCACAGCCTACGTGAGTGCCGCCGGGCCGGATCCCCGTCGGCCCCGGCCGCGGTGGCGCGTGTGCGGTTCCGTGCTCGCCGCGTTTCGCACGCGCCGGCCGCCCCTCGCCGATCTCAGGCCGGTTGCTGTTGCCGTTAGTTCCGCCATATGACTACAGTAGTCAATGTTCCTGACTAAAAGAGGGGACCCGCTGAAGAGGAGGGCGGGGGCCCCGAGGGCTGTTCACATCCGGCGAGCACAGAGAGAACGCAGGTAGCGCGATGGCATCGGCATCAAGCCTGGCAGGCAAGCGGGTCCTGGTCACCGGAGGCAGCGGCGGAATCGGCGCCGCGATCGTGCGGCGGCTCGCCGCCCAGGGGGCCGCGGTCGCGGTCAACTATCGATCCGATCAAGAGGCGGCCGAGGCGCTCGTCGGCGAACTCCGAGACAGCGGGTGTGCCGCGTCGGCCTTCCCGGCCGATATCAGTGACAGAGCGCAGACCCACGAGCTCGTCGGCGCGGTGGTGTCCGAGTTCGGTGGCCTGGACCTGCTGGTCAGCAATGCCGGGGTCGAGCACTTCGGAACGCTGGAAACCATCACTGAGGTCGACTTCGACCGCCTCTTTCGGACAAACGTGGCCGGGCAGATGTTCGTCACCCAGGCCGCGGTAGCCGCGATGACCGACGGCGGCCGGATTGTGCTCAGCTCCTCGGTCAGTGTGCGCTTGGCGGTCCGCCAGCACGCCTTGTACGCGGCAAGCAAGGCCGCCATTCCGGCCATGGTGCGCAATCTCGCTCCCGAGCTGGCCGAGCGGAACATCGCCATCAACGCGATCGCCCCAGGTGCTACCGCCACGCGCATGGCCGACTATGCCGACAACTACGTCCACCCCGCACTCGCCGATGTGCCGTTTCCCGCGCTCATCCGCTCCATGAGCGCACTGGGTCGGTTGGCCCAGCCTGACGAAATCGCCGCCGTGGTCGCGTTTCTGCTCTCTCCGGACGCGTCCTTCATCACCGGCACCACCATCGAAGCCGACGGCGGCTGGAACTGACCACCGAATCATCGCACTTGGCCGTGATGCCAGGGCTTTGAGCGTCGAGGCCGGTCGTATCGGACCGCCGGTACGGCAGGTGGGATGCCCTCCGGCGCGGCGGGTCGGCCACTCACCGCGCGGCGCCAGTGACGCATCCACGCCGTAATGCACTTACACCGAACACTTGTCGAAGGGAAATACCATGTCCACTGTCATCACCGGAGCCTCAGGTCACCTCGGCCGGCTCATCGTCGATCAGCTCCTCGCCGCCGGAACGCCGCCGGAGCAGATCGTGGCCACCGGCCGGGACACCGGCAAGCTCGCCGAACTCGCAGGGAACGGGGTCACCGTGCGGCGCGCGGACTTCGCCGACCCGGGCAACCTCGACGAGGCTTTCGCGGGTGCCGATGCGATGGTGTTGGTTTCCACGACGACGGTGGGTGAGCGGTTCGAGAACGCCCGCAACGCCATCGACGCGGCGCGCCGGGCGGGTGTCTCCCGGATCGTGTACACCAGCATCCTCAACGCCTCGACCGCGCAGATGATGCTCGCGGACGCGCATCGCCGCACCGAGGACTACCTGCGTGACAGCGGGGCGCCGTTCGTCATCCTGCGTAACGGATGGTATCTGGAGAACTACACCGACCAGATGCCGATGATCACCCAGTACCACGCGCTGCTGGGCAGTGCGCATGACGGGCGGGTCAGTGCGGCCGGCCGACGTGACCTGGCGGCGGCAGCGGCAGCGGCGCTGAAGCAGGATGGACACCTCGGAGCGACGTACGAACTCGGCGGAACGCCGTTCACGCTGACCGAACTCGCCGCGACGTTCAGCGATGTCCTGGGCACCCACATCGCCTACCGGGACATGCCGGTCGCCGACTACACGGAGACTTTGACGGGTGCCGGGCTGCCTCCGGAAATGGCCGCCGCAGTGGCTGATGCCGATGCGGGGCTGGCCCGCGGAGAGTTGTTCACCGACAGTGAGGACCTGGTCAAGCTCCTCGGGCGGCCGGCGATCACGGCGCGTGAAGCCATCCGGAACGCCGCGGCCGTCGAGGAGTCACGGTGAGCGCTTCCGGACCCGGCGTCGACACTCATGAGATGGTGCTGATCCATCGCGTCCTCCGGCGTGAGTTCGGTCAGCTTCCGCGGTTGTTTCGCGCCGCGGCCGGTGACCGTGCGCGATCCGAGACCATCGGTGCGCACGCCCGGGAGATGCTGACATTCCTCCACACGCACCACACCGGCGAGGACGAACTGCTCTTTCCGCTGCTGCGTGAGCGAGCAGCCCTCGATCCGGAGCTGATGGACCGGATGGATGTGCAGCACGCGCAGGTGGACGACGCCGTCACGGCCGTCGACGCGGAGTTGCCGGCGTGGACGGCGAGCGCGGACGCCGCCGCAGGCGAGCGGATGGCCGCTCGCATCGACGCCATGATGCCGACACTGATCGAGCACCTGGCCGAGGAGGAGCAGGACATACTGCCGATCGTGTCCGTCACACTGACGCAGAGCGAATGGGACGCACTGGGCAAGCACGGCATGAGCGCGATCCCCCTCACGCGGCGGCTGGTCATCCTCGGCCACATCATCGAGGAAACCGATGACGCGGAACGGAGAAGGTTCATGAAGGTCCTGCCGACCCCCGCTCGTGTGGCCTACAAGCTGATCGGCCACCGCCAGTTCACGCGCGAAACCAGCCAGATCCGCGGCTGACCCGCCCCACGGCCCGACCTGTTTTCGTTGCACACGTTGTATGCGACGCACCATGTGGAGTGCGTCGAGATCCCGGAACCGGCCTCCAAGGGCGCCTGATCTGGGGCTTGACAGGTACGTGTATCGCACCCCCTGTCCGTCCATGGACCTTGTCACCGGAACGCCTCCGCGCTCGCGGGGGGTTCCGGGGACACCGCGGGACTCTCGGGCTCCGACTTCGTGCACTCCGCCGTAGAGCAGGGCCGGCGAACGCGGCCGACGAGGCGTTGCTCGATCTGTCGCGTGTGGTCCTCGACTCCGCCTCGACACGAGACACGACCCCGCGAACCGCACGCCGTAAGGCGTACGGCAAGGCTGACCTGCGGCCGGGGTGTTCGTGCGACCCGGGGCGGTCACATGGCAAGGCCCGTGGAAAGGGGGCCAGTTCATTGAACCTTCCGGGCCCGCACGTCGTATTAGGGGTGTGAATCTCCCCCTACACCTTCACAGGACCAGCGCCGAGCGGCGGTCGGCTCGCCGAACCGCTGTCGTGTCCCTTCTCGTTCCCACCGGCCTCACTCGTCTGTCCGCCTGCGGCAAGACAGTCTCGATCGGTGACAATCCGAGCGCGTCGGCCTCTTCGGCCGCCGCGCTCGCCTCCTCCCAGGCCGCCCCACTGGCCCAGACCGCCTTGTACCGTTTCGACATGGATGGGCGCCATGGATAATCATCAGACCGACGGCGAGGTGTCCCAGCCGGTCGGTGGCTGGGTTTTCAGCTCGGCCCAGGCCAGGATCCTGGAGGGTGTTGCGGCCGGCTTCTCCAGCGGGCGACTTTCGAGAGAGTTGTACCTCAGTTCGAAGACCATCGACTATCACGTCCGTGTCATGTCCGACAAGTTGCAGGCGCCGAATCGTGTGGCGTTAGTTTCGAGGGCGTTCGTCCTTCAGATTCTGCGAACAGATTCGTGGCCCCCGCGCATTGCGTGTGAAACTGTGGATTAATGCTTGGCGGTTCACGAAATCGTATTCCCGTACGTTCATGCGTGAACTGCATTTTGTGTCGAGTTTCCTGAGCGTTTACCGTATCTCGCTCTTCCAGCCAGGCCGGAGATCCCGACCTGCTGATCTACGGTTGTTCCCAAGACAGCGGTGACGGCCGTTCTCCACACTTCGCGATGTCGAGTCACGAAGCACGCGAGAACGGCCGTCGCCGTGTATGAGTCTCCCTGTCCCAGGGCCGGCGACCCGGCGTTCACGCCGGTCCGGATGGGGATGTGCGCGACGCCGCCGACCGGCACCCGTGCCCCTCGCGTGGCAAGGGCAATCCGGAATCGACGGTCGTCAATGCTCCTCCCCTGAGTGGACCGGCCGGGTGCCGGGGTCGTCGATGTCTGCCGAGGCCGGTGCGGCGTCGAGGCCGGCCAGCAGCTCCACCACGTCCCTCGTGATGTTCTGCGCGGTCAGCCCGCAGGCGGCGAGCACCTCGGCCCTGGAGCCCTGGTTGAGGAACTGCCTCGGGATGCCGAACTCGCGCAGCGGGGTGTGCACGTCGGCGTCCCGCAGCACCTGCGCGATCGCGGAACCGACGCCACCCGCGCGGCTGTTGTCCTCTACCGTGATCGCGAGCCGGTGGCGGCGGGCCAGCTCGGCCAGCGCGGGGTTGACCGGGGTGACCCATCTCGGATCCACCACCGTCACCCCGATGCCCTGTGCCCGTACACCGTCGGCGACGGTGAGCGCGAGCCCGGCCAGCGCACCGATCGCGATGATCAGCACGTCCAGCCGGCCGGAACGGCGCAGCACATCAATCCCGTTGAACGTGGCGGTGGCGGGCAGGTCCTCACCGGCGGGGCCTTTGGGGAACCGCAGCAGTGTCGGACCTTCGTGCCACGCCACCGCCTCAGCCAGCAGTTCGGCCAGCCTGGTGCCGTCCCGCGGCGCGGCGATCCGCAGCCCCGGCACCATCTGCAGCACCGACAGGTCCCACATGCCGTTGTGGCTCGGCCCGTCGTCGCCGGTCACCCCGGACCGGTCGAGAACGAACGTCACCGGGCGCCGGTGCAGCGCGACGTCCATGAGTAGTTGGTCGAGCGCGCGGTTGACGAACGTGGAGTAGATGGCCACCACCGGGTGCACGCCGCCCATGGACAACCCGGCGGCCATCGTGACGGCGTGCTGCTCGGCGATGCCGACGTCGATCACCCGGTGCGGAAACCTGCGCTGCAGCGGCACGAGCCCGGTCGGCTCGGCCATCGCGGCCGTGATCGCCACGAGGTCGTCGCGCTGCTCGGCCAGTTGGACCAGCTTCTCGCCGAACACCGACGTGAACGAAGGGGGCGACGCCTTCAGCGCCTGCCCGGTGTGCGGATCCATCGGTTTGACGGCGTGGCCGAGGTCGAGGTCGTTGGCCTCGGTGTGCCGGTATCCCCTGCCCTTGGCGGTGATCACATGCACCACCACCGGCCCGCCCAGTGCGGCCGCGTGGCGCAGGGAGTCCTGGACGGCGGAGAGGTCGTGACCGTCGACGGGGCCGAGGTAACCGAGCCCGAGCTGTTCGAACACGCTCGGCCCGCGCCCGGCGCGCAGGTCGGCCAGGTGCTCGGCCAGCCCGCCGACGGTCGGCGCGTAGGAGCGTTGGTTGTCGTTGAGCACGATGACGAGCGACCGCTCCGGCCCGCCCGCGATGTTGTTCAGCGCCTCCCAGGCCATACCGCCGGTCATGGCGCCGTCGCCGATTATCGCGACGGTCGCCCGGTCGCGCCGGCCGAGGTGGGCGTCCGCCCTGGCCAGCCCGTCCGCATAGGACAGCGCGGTGGACGCGTGCGAGTTCTCCACCAGGTCGTGCTCGGACTCCTCCCGGCTCGGGTAGCCGGAGAGCCCGCCCGACTTGCGCAGCCGGTCGAACCCGGCCTGGCGGCCCGTCAGGATCTTGTGTACGTAGGACTGGTGCCCGGTGTCCCACAGCAACCGGTCCCGCGGGGACTCGAACACAGTGTGCAACGCGATGGTCAGTTCGACCACACCCAGGTTGGGCCCGAGGTGTCCCCCGGTCGCGGAGACCCGCTCTATCAGGAACGCGCGGATCTCCCCGGCGAGTTCGCGGAGCTCCCCGGCGGTCAGCTCACGCAGCCGCGCCGGGTCGCGCACGGTTTCCAGCAGCGCCATGTCGAACAGTGCTCCTCACCGGGTGTGGTAGGCGGCCGGGGCTGCCCTCTCGGTCAGTTCGGGCGGTCGGTTCGGGCGGTCGATTCGGAACGACGGCCGACGCGGCTCACCGCCGACGCGCTTTTGCCAACAGAGTCGTTGCCGGTGCCATCAGCGGCAGGGGTCCGCCCGGTCTCGCCCGGTCACGGCACGTCCGCCACTCCGGTCAGCCGCGCGGGCGGGGAGAACACGATGTCCTCGGTCGCCACCCGTTCCACGGACGTGTCCGCGTAACCCAGTTCGGCGAGCCGGCTGAGCAGTTGGTCGACGAGGATCTCCGGCGCGCTCGCCCCGGCGCTCACTCCGACCGTGCTCACGCCGGCCAGCCACGTGGGGTCGAAGTGGCTGACGTCCGGCACCAGTTCGGCCCTGCCGCCGTGCCTGCGCGCCACTTCGACCATCCGGATCGAGTTGCTGGAGTTGGTCGAACCGACCACCAGCACCAGGTCGCACCGGTCCACGATGGCCCTGATGCCGTCCTGGCGGTTCTGGCTCGCGTAACAGATGTCGTCGGTGGCGGGCCCGCGCAGGTCGGTGAACCTTCGCTGGAGCACGGCGATGATGTCCCTGGTCTCGTCCACCGAGAGCGTGGTCTGGGTGAGGAAGGCGACCGGTGCGTCGGAGGGAAGGTCCAGTGCCTCCGCGTCGGCGACCGTCTCGATGATGACTGTCTGGTCGGGAGCGTGCCCGTAGGTGCCCTCGACCTCCTCGTGGTCCGCGTGCCCGACCAGCAGCAATGTCCGTCCGTCGCGGGCGAACCGGAGGGCCTCCTGGTGCACCTTGGCCACCAGGGGGCAGGTCGCGTCGAGCACGTCCAGCCCGCGTGCGTCCGCGTTCGCCCGTACCTGCGGGGAGACGCCGTGCGCGGAGAAGACACATACCGCGCCCTCCGGCACCTCCTCCTCGGAGTCGACGAACCGGACACCCCGGCGCTCGAACTCGTGCACCACATAGTGGTTGTGCACGATCTCCTTGCGGACGTAGATCGGCGCGCCGTGCTGTTCCAGCGCGAGGTCGATGATGGCTATCGCCCGGCGTACACCAGCACACAAACTCTGCGGCTCGGCCAGCAAGACCTGCTTACCGCCACTCATTCCCACTCCGTTCCGTGCCATGACGTCCGCGTCGGAACGCCCTGGCTTGCGTTGCCGAACAGGGCATCCACGCCGGTCGGTAGAAACCGAGTCCTTCTCGGGGAGTCTTGTCTGCCGTTGGGTGCCGGCTTAATAGCCGGACTCGAAGTACGGCCTTGGGGTACCGCCCAACGGCTACCGGTCCGAAGGGTAGTCTAATCCAGCCCTCACACCGTCTTCTTTGGGGTTTTTCCTAAAGTCGAAGATGCTCACGCCGCGTCGTTGACACGATCAGGGTTGTCCTCCAGGCTTGGAATCCAGTAGTTGCCACTCGAATTCGGGGCCACTCAAGACTCCCGAACCATGAGGGCGGATCTACTATTTTGAACGAGGCGCTGCTCGTGCTGCAAACCACTTCATGGATCGCCCGCTTGCCTCGGTGCCGGGTGACTCTCACATGTGGGAGGTGCTGGCACAGTTGATGAACATGGAATCCGGTCCGGCGGGCCTTGTTTAAATTGCGTATTCTCGCCAAAATCATGACGAGCACAGCGTAACGACCAAAGCAGGCCATTCGCCAACACCGTCGGCATCCGAGCTCTGGAGGAGTGACCGTGTCAAATCTGGATGAACTCTCAAGTTCACGTCAAACAGTGCTGGAGCCTGAGGATGAGGTAAGAATAGTTGGCCAGTACTACGACGACAAAACAGCCAGGCTTGTTCGCAAATACGGGCCTGGCCCCAGGATTCACTACCATGTAGGTCACTACCCTTCCTCCGAAACGCCACTGCATGAGGACGATGCGACGCCGGATGCTATTCGGCAGAGCATACGGAGTCATCAAGAGGGTTTGCTGCGGTACGCGGCCAAGCTCTGGGGCGCTGAACACCGGCTGTCAGGGAGGATCCTGGATGTCGGCTGCGGTCTCGGCGGGGGCTCGCTCTTCTGGGCACAGGAGTACGGTGCCGACGTCACGGCGGTCACCAATGCCCCGGAACACGCGCCGATAGTTGACGGGTTCGCGCGGGAATGCGGTTTGGAAGAGAAGGTCCGAGCGCGGGTCTCCGATGCGATGCATCTCCCCTTGGACGGCCCCTACGACGCGGCAGTGGCAATCGAGAGCAGCGGATATTTCAACCGCCCTCAGTGGTTCGAGCGTCTGTCGCGCGTACTTCGTCCGGGCGGGAGTGTGTGCATCGAGGAAGTATTCACCACACGCCCTCACGGGGCCGATGTGTGGGCCGAATACTTCTACACAAAACCGGCTACGGTGCTCGACTACGTAGAAGCGGCGCAGGCTGCGGGCTTCGAGTTGGTCGATGACGTCGACGCCACGTCAGAAACCGCGCCGTTCTGGGACGAGAGTGCCGCCTGGACGAAGGCGGTACTGGACACTGACAGCAGCCTTTCAGCAGTTGCCCGCAGGCAGCTGAGGATATCCCTGATGGCGAACCAGGCGGTTGGCGCTGAATGGCGAGCAGGGGGCCTGCGACTGGGTTTCCTGCGCTTCGAGCTGAAGTGAACAAGGAATAGGACAAGACGCCGGAAACCCGCACGCGAGCTGGGCTTGCAGGCGGATTCTCGGGGTCCTCGCAACACCTGATGGTTCACGTGGTCGTCAGAGGCCGGCAGCAGATCACGCAGGCGCTGGGCTGGGGTTACCCGGCCCAGCGCAGCGGGTTTCCGCCCGCCTTTCGATGTGACTGCCGGATTCCAGGGCGGTTGACCAGGAGCCTCACCGCAGAGGGTCTGTCGTCGGCCGACATGGACCAGCTCATGGTCGACCCGCAGGACCTGGGGTGGCGTACCCACACGATCATTCGCGGGCTCACGGCCGGTACGGCTGAACCGCTGCCGACTTCCCGCCACCTTCACAACGATACGGAGTTCCTCATGACGCTCGAACAGTCTCCCGCTCCCAGCGACGTCCGCACCGTGTACGACGGGTTCGGTCGGATCTACGGTTCCGTGTGGGGCCCCAACATCCACTACGGCTACTGGGAGAACGACGCCGACGACAGCTCCGTCGAGGTAGCCACGGACCGCCTGACCGACCTGATGATCTCAGGTCTCGCCGCGCAGCCCGGCCAGCGGGTACTGGACATCGGCTGCGGCATCGGCCACCCCGCGCAGCGGCTCGTCCGCGCTTCTGACGTGGACGTCGTGGGCATCACCGTCAGCCACGTCCAGGTGGCGGATGCCACGGAACACGCGGCCGAGGCTGGGCTCGCCGACCGGGCCACGTTCCAGTTCGCGGACGCGATGGACATGCCCTTCCCCGACGGCTCGTTCGATGCGGCCTGGGCGTTTGAGTCGATGTGGCACATGCCCGACCGCGGCCAGGTGCTCTCCGAGGCCGCCCGCGTCCTGCGCCCCGGTGGCCGCCTCGCCATCGCAGATGTCATCCAGCGCGACCCGATCAGCCCTGACGGACGCGTGGTCCTGGACCACATCTGCGAGAACTACGCGGTGCGCTCCTTGGGCACTATCGAGGAATACCGGACGGCGTTGGCCGCCAACGGTTTCGTCGACGTGGAGATCCGTGACATCACCGACAACGTCATCCGTACCCTCCTGCTCATGGCCGACGCCTATGAGACCGTCCACGACAAGCTGGCCGAGCTGGTCGGCGAGGAACAGGCCACCTCGCTCGTCCACTTCGTGCGTAGGTTCGGGAGCATCCCGGAGAGCGGCTACGTCTTCCTGACCGCCGTCCGCGCGTAACCGCGGGCGCCGTCCCCGGTTTTCAGCTCGGCGTCTCGTGGCGTGAGGCTGAGGTCGAGGTACTTCCTGACGCTTGCTGAACAGTGACCCATTCTCGGTCATGTTCTGTCACGTCAAGTGATGACGGCGAACGCGAGGTCCGGCCGGTGCACGTTACGCGTGGCCCCGGACACCGCCGAGTTCCAGTCCGGGCTGCCGGCCGCCATCTGCGGCCGGCAGCCCACTCGGCGTGGGCGACGAGCGCTGAGCAGTCGGCGTGACGCCGTGAACCTCGACGGAGCCTCGGTGGCCGAACTCGACGGCGACTGTCTCAAGGCCCGACAAGCCGAAACGGCCCGCCAGTT
>NZ_JTHL01000001.1:7356046-7384551 GCF_000818195.1 Streptomyces sp. 150FB
GCCGAGGGCAGCCGGCACCCTGATCCGTGGAACCCGGGGTCCTCACCTTCAATGCCGTCGGACAAGTGAGTTCCGCCGGGGTCAACGTGACTGCCGCACCCGCAACTCGGTCAACGCCCGAAGCGGAAACACCGGCCGGTGATGCGGCGGCAGCCCTGGTGCCAGAGTCAGACCTGGCATCCTGGTGGCGACGGCCTGTATCGCGATCTCCAGTTCCATGCGGGCGAATCCGGCTCCGAGGCAGAAATGGATGCCGTGCCCGAACGCGAGATGCGTGGCGGACCCACGGCCCGGACTGAACCCGGCCGGACACCCGGCGGACTGACTGTCCCGGCTGGCCGCTCCGTACAGCAGAAGCAGTCGGCTCCCCTCGGGCAGGTGGACGTCGCCGACCTCTACGTCACGGACCGCGGTCCGGTACATGCCCGCGAGCGGGCTGTCGAACCGCAACCCCTCCTCGGCGACGTCCCGTGTGGCGATCGTCCCGTCGACCACCTTGGCCCAGCCGTCGGGTGACTGAAGCTGCTGGAAGAAGATCGTGCCGAGCGCCTCGGCACAGGTCATGTGTCCCGCGAAGATCAGTGTGGGGATCTGGACAGCAGCCTCGTCGGCGGTGAGCGTGCGGCCCGCCTTGCCGTCGTGGAGCAGTTCACTGATCAGGTCGTCCTGCGGTGAGGCGAGCCGCTCCTGCACGAGTGATCGGGCGAACTCTCCGAAGTCCATCAGCCCGCGGGCGTATTCACGCAGCCGGTCAGGATCGGTGTCGCGCTGCAACATCATGAGTTCGATGCGCTGCTCGGACCACATGCGGCAGCGGTCGAGGTACTCGTCCGGGATCCCGAGGCGCCGGCAGATCACCTCGAGGGCGTACGGAACTGCGAAGTCCGTGATGAGGTCGAACTCCTCCGCGACCGCGGCCCGCTCGACGAGGTCGGTCGCGATCGCGCGCATCGTGGGTTCGAACGCCCTGACCCTGGCCGGCGTGAACCCGAGGTTGAGTACATCCCTGATCTTGGTGTGCTCCGGAGGGTCGAGTGAGCCGACGGCCAGAGCGCCGGCACCGCGCCACGTGCGGAGCATCCGACTCACGTCCTCGGGCAACTCGACCTTGGAGCGGGGGTTGTGGTCGCGCGCCGAGTAGTTTCGGTCGTCCCGTAGTACGGCAACCACGTCCTCGCGCCGCGTGACGCACCACGCGTTGAGCAAAGGGGCGTAGAACACCGGTTCCGTCTCTCCGACTTCGGCGAGAAACGAAAACGGGTCGTCGCGATGCGCGCCGTACGGGTCGAACGACCTGCCTTCATGCAATTGCCCAGAATCAACTGACATAGCCATTCCGCCTCTCAAGCTTTCAGTGAACCATTCCCGGTAATGATCAGTGACGTTGTGTGATACTGCTCGGCCTGGGGGCTATTCAGTGATCTTGGTATGGCCGACCCGGTCGAAGCGCAGCAGTTCTTCACCGTTCCCTCTCCGTGGTGCGTCGGGGGAAGGGTCCAGTGTCTCCGCGTCGGCGACTGTCTCGACGATGACTGTCCGGTCGGGAGCGTGCCCGTAGGTGCCCTCGACCTCCCCGTGGTCCGCGTGTCCGACCAGCGCCGATGTCCGCCCGTCGCGGGCGAACCGGAGGCGGGGAGACGCCGTGCCCGGAGTGTTCCGGGGCGGGGTCGATGCCGGCTGTCGCGCGGCGTACACCGGCACACGAACTCTGCGGCTCGGCCGGCAGGGCCTGCTTACCGCCACTCATTCCCACTCCGTTCCGTGCCATGACGTCCCGGTCGGAACGCCTGGCTTGCGTTGCCGAACAGGGCATCCGCGCCGGTCGGTGGAAACCGAGTCCTTCTCGGGGAGTCTTGACTGCCGTTGGGTGCCGGCTTAATAGCCGGACTCGAAGTACGGCCTTGGGGTGCCGCCCAACGGCTACCAGTCCGAAGGCTAGTCTAATCCAGTCCTTGCACCGTCTTCTTTGGGGTTTTTCCTAAAGTCGAAGATGCTCACGCCCCGTCGTTGACACGACGGGAGGGGTCGTTCAGGATGGCGGTCAGAACGGTCACGTAAATTCCAGTGCGTCACCCCAGGTTCAGATTGCGCGTAGACGCGAGAGCTGTCTATGTCGGGAGCTGTCTATGTATTGACCTGTAGTGATGTCGGGTGATCATGAGCTTTGCGCAAGTATTTCGTCTATATACAGTTCCCCGAGGCTTCACCGCACGGCGAGGTGGGGCAAGGGCTGAGCAGATATTTACGCAACATATCCAGCGCAATGATTTTCCGTGGTGCAATTCGCGAACCCCATGTGCGTAGGTTCCGACCAGGAATTGGGAAGGCGCGCGACCGGAGGAGAATCCCCGATGAGCGCCCTCGATACCTCGTCGACTACGTCGTGACCGTCTCCGACAAGGTGGTCTGAACCTCGATTCCGGCGGAGGCCGTCAGTGAGTACCCCAACTCAATTGCCTTTCGAGCAGACGAATGTGCTGCAACTCGCGCCAGGGCTGCGCACGCTCCAATCCCAGGGCGCGGTCCATCGAGTTCGTACGGTCGAGGGCGACGAGGCGTGGCTGGTCACCGGTCACGCCTGGGTGAGGCAGTTGCTCGACGACGACCGGCTCGGCCGCTCGAATCCCGATCCGGAGGCCGCGGCGAAGGACAGCGGGTCGGCGATTCTCGCCGGCCTGCTGGGCGACCTCGCCACCGACCACGCCCGGTTGCGGGCGCTGCTGGAGCCGCACTTCTCACCCGAGCGGATGCTGGCGCTGCGGCCCTACGTCGAAAAAGTGACCGGGCAGCTCCTGGATGGATTGGCCGGGCAGAAGCCGCCGGTGGACCTGCTCCAGACGTTGGCGCTGTCGCTGCCGATTCAGGTGATGTGCGAGTGGTTGGGCGTGCCCCAGGAGGACAAGGACCAGTTCGGCCGCTGGACCCAGGACGCCGCCAACGTCGGCGACCCGGTCAGGTCCCAGCAGGGGCTGGGCGCGTTGTTCGGCTACTGCAAGCAACTTGTCGCTGACAAACGCCAAAATCCTGGCGATGACGCGATCTCCAGGATCTGCGCGACCGAGGGGATCAACGACAAAGAAGTCATCGGGCTGACGGCGTTGTTGCTGTTCGGCGGTTATGAGACCACGGTGGCCCGGATCGGCACCTGTGTGTTGCTGTTGCTGGCCAACCCCGAGCAGTGGCAGGCGTTGCTGCGCGACCCGCGTCTCATCCCCGGCGCGGTCGAGGAAACCCTGCGGATGTCGATGCCGAACCCGCACAACGGCGGCATGCCCCGTTACGCGCTGACGGACTTCGAGATCGACGGAGTCACCATCCGGGCCGGCGACTTCGTACTGCTCAACATCATCGCGGCCAACCACGACGAGAAGGCCTTCGGCGACCCCGGCCGGGTCGATGTCACTCGCGACACCACGGGCAGCCTCATGTTCGGGCACGGTGCGCACTCCTGCGTCGGCGCGATGCTGGCCCGGATGCAGCTCCAGGCGGTGCTCACCCAGCTCGTCGCGCGATTCCCGACCCTGCGTCTGGCTGTCGGTGTAGAGGAGCTGAGCCTGCGTCACAACTCGCTGATCGGCGGGTTGATCCAACTTCCGGTGACATGGTGATTGGCTCCTGATGCTGCACAAGATATCTACAGGCGTAGTCACGAAGAGCCCGGATTCGGTCCGCGCGTATCTCCTGTTGATGCGACTGGACAGGCCTAC
Source organism: Streptomyces sp. 150FB (assembly GCF_000818195.1). Taxonomy (GTDB): domain Bacteria; phylum Actinomycetota; class Actinomycetes; order Streptomycetales; family Streptomycetaceae; genus Streptomyces. Next base: position 7,359,754 of record NZ_JTHL01000001.1, read on the forward strand.
GGGGTACGTGCTCTACCTGCTTCCAGGCCTGTGCGCTGTCGCCCTCGCCTCCGGGCACCGTCCGGACCTGCTGGCGGTGGTGGTTCTCGCCGTCGCCGCGGTGCTGGTACGCGGCGCGGCCTGCGCGGTCAACGATGTGGTCGACAAGGAGGTCGACGCCCGAGTCGCCCGCACGGTGTCGCGTCCTGTCGCGGCGGGGACGATCAGCGTCGGGAACGCACTCCTGTTCGCCGCCGCACAGGCCGTGGTCGCACTGCTGGTCCTTGCGGTGGCGAACGTGGAGACCGCCCTGGTCGCCGCGGCCTCCTACCCGTTGATCGTCGCGTACCCCTTCATGAAGCGCTTCTTCTTCTGGCCTTCGGCGTTCCTGGCGTTGGTGATGAGCGTCTACGCGCTGATCGGGTGGACGGCGGTGACCGGGAGCGCCGACTACCCGCCCGCGGCGTACGCCCTGTACGCGTTCGGGGCCTTCTGGACCCTGATTCACGACGCGATCTACTCCCATCAGGACAAGGAGTACGACCGGAAAATCGGTGTCAAGTCTTCCGCTCTGCTGTTCGGCAAGGCCACCAAGGCGTGGCTGGCGATCTTCCTCGTGCTCAGCGTCGGCGGCGTGCTGTGGGCCGGTTCGCAGATGTCGATGGGGTGGGCGTTCTACCTGCTCCTCGTGATCGCGGGGATCTTTTTGTCCTATCTGATCGTGCGCGTGGACCTGGATGATCCGAAATCGTGCTGGGACGCCTTTGTCGCCAACACCTACTTCGGTTGGATCGTTCTCGCGGCGGCGGTCGCCGGACAGTTCACATGAAGGATGAGCTACGTATGACAGATTCGATGTGGCAAGGGAGTGGCGTCGACCTGGACGCCTACCTGACCCGCGTGGGCTACCAGGGCGACGTGGCTCCGGACCTCTCCACGCTGCGAGGCCTGCACGCCGCCCACGTCGACGCGATCGCCTTCGACAACCTCGACGCGCTGCTCGGGCGCACGGCGGTGCCGCTGGACCTGGACAGCGTCCAGGAGAAGATCGTGCGGCAGGGTCGCGGCGGCTGGTGTCTGGAACAGGTCGTGCTGATGGCGGCCGTGCTGGACCGCATCGGGTTCACGTTCACGGCGTTCGCCGGCAGGACGCGGATCCGCACCGGGAGCAAGTTCGGGCCGGCCCTGCACGTGGCCCTGTCCGTGGAGCTCGACGGCGAACGCTGGATCCACGACGTGAGTTTCGGTGCACACGGGCTGCACGAGCCGATCCAGCTCGCGGAGAACGCGCGGCTGGACGGCGACTGGTCGTACGATCTCGTACGGGAGCCGACCGGTGAACACGTGCTGCGCTTCCTCCGGCCGGAGGGACCGTTGGAGCTCTACGGCTTCACCACGGACGTGCGCTATCCCTCGGACTTCGAGCTCCTCAACCACTTCTGCCTCACGCATCCGCGCTCACCGTTCAACCACCGGATGGTCCTCCAGCGCACACAGCCGGAAGTGAGGCACCTCCTCGCCGGCAGCACTCTCGCGGAAATACGTCCCGCGGAGCCGACGACCTTCCGGGAACTCGACAAGGACGAGACGCTTGCCGCTCCCGAGGAGATCTTCGGGATCACCTTGGAACCGGGCGATGTCCAGGCGCTCCGGAAGATCTTGGACGGTCCCTGATGCGTACCTTGCTGCTGGACAACTATGACTCGTACACCTTCAACCTGTACCAGTTGATCGCCGACATCAACGGGCAGGAGCCCGTCGTCATGGTCAACGACGATCCGATGTTGTCCAGCCTGCGGCTGGAGGACTTCGACAACATCGTCGTCTCACCCGGCCCCGGACGGCCGCAGAACCCCCGCGACGTCGGCCTCCTCGGCGACCTGCTGCGCCGCACCACGCTGCCCGTGCTGGGCGTCTGCTTCGGCCATCAGATGATCGGGCACCTGGCCGGAGCGTCGGTGGCCGGCGCGCCCGAACCGAAACACGGCCACCTCGCCAAGGTCTCCCACGAGGGAGATCCGCTGTTCGCCGGGATTCCGCGGGAATTCGTCGCGGTTCGCTACCACTCGCTGTGCGTGCAGGAGCCCCTGCCCGAGGAACTCATCGCCACCGCGTGGGCGGACGACGGTGTGCTCATGGCGCTGCGTCACCGCGATCTGCCGCAGTGGGGCGTGCAGTTCCACCCCGAGTCGATAGCTTCCCAGTACGGGCGTGAGATCCTGCAGAACTTCGCCGAACTGACCCGCCGGACCCAGCACGGACAACGGCCGTCCGACACAGGCACCGACAGCGGCGCGGGCACCAACACCAACACTGGCACCGCACTGTCCGACGACACGCCTGGCGCGGTCGAGGAACTGGGAATCATCAGCACGGTCGTGTCGACCGCTGCCGATTCCGAGGCCATTTTTCTCAAGCTTTTCGACAACACCCCGTACTGCTTCTGGCTGGACAGCAGCCGGGTGGAGGAGGGCCTGTCCCGGTTCTCGTTCCTCGGCGACACGTCAGGTCCGCTCAGCGAGGTCCTGACCTACCGCACCGGCAGCGGGGCGGTGGAAGTGCGCGACGCGAAGGGCGTCGGCATCGTCACCGGCAGCATCTTCGATGTCCTCGAACAGCGGCTGCGCGAACGGCGCATCCCCGACTCGGACCTGCCGTTCGACCTGACCGGCGGCTACGTCGGCTACTTCGGCTACGAACTCAAGGACGAATGCGGGGCCACGGCCCGCCACACCGCCGAAACGCCGGACGCCGTCTGGATGTTCGCCGATCGCATCATCGCGATCGACCACCAGGAGGGACTGACCTACCTGGTGGCCGTCCACGACGAGAAGACCCGGCGTGACGCGCAGGAGTGGGTGGAACGGACGTCCGCGGTCCTGATGGGCCTGAACCCGGCCGACGCCGAGCCGCCGCGCGAACCTGCCGCCGGCCCGCCCCCGAATGCCGAGGAGTACCTCGGCCGCGGCCAGACCCAGTACCTGGCGGACATCACCGAGTGCCAACGGCAGTTGAACCAGGGCGAGAGCTACGAGATCTGCCTGACCAACAAGCTGCACATACCGTTCCATGATGACGACACGTCCTTCTACCTGAGGCTGCGCCGGTCGAACCCGGCACCGTACGCCGCACTCCTGCGCCTCGACGACGTCACGGTCTTCAGCTCCTCGCCGGAGCGGTTCCTGCGCATCGAGCGGGACCGCACGGTCACCAGCAAGCCGATCAAGGGCACAGCCCCTCGCGACGCCGACCCGGTGCGCGACGCCGAACTGGCCGCCACCCTCGCCTCGAGCGCCAAGACCCAGGCCGAGAACCTGATGATCGTCGACCTGTTGCGCAACGACCTGGGCCGGCTGTGTGAGGTGGGCAGCATCGAGGTCGACCCCTACCTGGCCGTCGAGAGCTACGAGACCATGCACCAACTGGTCTCCACTGTTCGTGGACGGCTCAAGGACGAGGTCAGCGCGATGGACTGCGCCCGGCAGTGCTTCCCCGGCGGGTCGATGACCGGGGCGCCGAAGCTGCGCACCATGGAGATCATCGACCGCTTGGAGACGGAGGCCCGGGGTGTCTACTCCGGCGCCCTCGGCTACTTCGGCCTCTCGGGCGGCACGGAACTGAACATCGTGATCCGCACCGCGGTCCGCGTCGGTGACCAGTTGAGCATCGGAGCCGGCGGGGCGATCGTGCTCGACTCCGACCCGCACGAAGAGTACGAGGAGATGCTGCTCAAGGCGGCGGCGTCGCTCCGCGCCTGGCGTGCGCCCGCGGTGTCGGACGCGGGCGGCTCCCAACGATGAACACGGAAACGAGCACAGCGACCGACCAGAGCGTCCGCAGGTGGTGGGACGCCGAGGGCGGATGGTCGACGGCCGACGCCTCCGGGACGGTGCTGGCCATCGACTCCTGGCTCGTGGACGAGGGGCGGGTGCGGGGACTCGACCGGCACGCCGAACGCTTCGGTACGGCCTGCGGCCGGTTCTCCGAACCGGCAGCGGAACAGACGGACCGGTTCCTGCGGGCGGTCGCCGAGTCGTTGCCCGCGCGAGGCCGATGGTTTCCTCGCGTCGAACTCGTGGAGACCGGGTCGGGAACGCGGCTGCGGATGTGGCTGCGCCCCGCGCCACCGCGCACCGCGACCGTCCGGTTGTGGACAGCGGCTGGACCCGACCGTCGTCGACTGCCGGCCGTCAAGGGCGTCGACCTGGACCACCTGGCTTCCCTGCGCGCCGAGGCGGCTACGGCGGGAGCCGACGAGGCGCTGCTGCTCTCGGCGGAAGGGCACGTGGTCGAAGGGGCGTCCACGAGCATCGTCTGGTGGCGGGGCGACACGCTGTGCGGGCCGCCCCCCGGCCCCGGCCTGCTCCCCGGGATCACCCGCGCCCTGCTCGGCGAGCTCGCCCGTACGGCAGGGCACCAGGTCGTCACCGAGCAGGCCACCGTACCGGATCTCGTCGGCGTGCCCGTCTGGACGCTGAACGCCCTGCACGGCATCCGGCCGGTCACCGAGGGGCTGGGCCTGTTCCAGGACACGGACGTCGCGGTGGCCGAGCGCTGGCAGTCGCGCCTGGCCGCTCTCGCCGTTCCGGCCGGCGCCTCGCTGACACCTGTGGTGAACCCATGAAGGAGGTTTCCCGATGACCGCGGCACGTGAAGAGCCCAAGTACGAGCGCGACTTGCTGGTGCAGTTGACACGCCGCTGGGGAAAGCGAGTGGCCGTCAAGAAGGACGAACTCGACCTCGACGGTCACTTCGACCCGGCGATGCCCGACTTCCCCGAACACCTCGTCCCGGTGCTGGGACTGCCGGGTGCCGACCGGCTCGACCGGCACGCTCGCGAGCGCATCCTGTCAGCGGCGTGGATCTCCTACAACGCCAAGACCGCGGCCATCGAGGAAGAGATCATCCTGCCGGCCTGTCGGCTGATGCTCCAGGAACGGATCCCCGTCCGCCGCGACGACGTCGCCGTCGACGCGCTGCACCAGACGATCATCGACGAGCACTACCACATCCTGATGTGCCACAACGCCGTCGGCGTCACCCGCAGGCGGCGCGACCTGACGGACGTACGGTTCGCGCCGGACGTCTGGTCGGTCGTCCAGAAACTGCACTCGATACGCGCCGGGCTGTCCGGGTTCGACCGCGACATCGTCGACATCGCGTTCTCCCTGGCCGCCGAGACGACGATCAGCGGGTTCCTCTCCACACTCGCCACCGCCCAGGACATCCAGCCGATGAACCGGATCACCACCGACCTGCACCGGCGGGACGAGAGCGGACACGCTGTGGTGTTCCGCGAGTTGTGCGGCTCGCTCTACCGGAACCTGGACGGCGCACTGCGGCGGACGTTCCGCGAAGCGCTCGTCACCGGGCTGACCGCGTTCCGCTCCGCGGACCTGGACCCCTGGGTGACCGTGGCGGCCCAGGGCGGCTTCGAGATCGACACCGGTCAGCTCAGCGAGTGGGCCGCGTCCCGCCCCGTACCCGCGCGGGACACCGGACCGTTGCAGTTGCTGCTCGACGACCTGGGCATCAGCCACGACCTCGTCGAGATGGTCCGGCCATGACCGTCCCGCACCGCTGAGCCAGGAGAAGCGGACGGAGAACATGTTGCCCCTCACCGGCGAAGGCGCCCCGCACTGGCGGACACTCGTCGCCCACCAGCGGCCGGAGTGGCCCAGCCCGGCTGAGCTCGGCGACGTGACGGATCACCTGGCAGCCCTGCCCCCGTTGGTCACGCCGCAGGAGTGCGACACGCTCACCGCGCAACTCGCCCAGGCGGCAGAGGGCAAAGCGTTCCTGCTCCAGGGCGGCGACTGCGCCGAACGTTTCGACCACCTCTCGACGCGGGCGATCCACGGCAAAACGCGCCTTCTGCAGCGGATGGCCGTGATCCTGACGTACGCGTCGTCGGTGCCCGTGGTCAAGGTGGGCCGAATGGCCGGGCAGTACGCGAAGCCCCGATCCCGGCCGACCGAGACCGTCGACGGACGCACGCTGCCGGTCTACCGCGGCGACGCGGTGAACGGCATCGGCTTCAGCCAGGCCGAACGACGGCCGGACCCGGCCCGGCTGCTTCGGATGTACGACGCCTCGCGCCACACCCTCGACGTCATGCGCGCATTCGCCCGTGACGGCACCGACCTTCGCCAACTGCACAAGGAGAACCAGGACTTCGTCTCACGCTCGCCTGCCGGTGCACGCTACGACGAACTCGCGAGCCGAATCGGCCAGGCACTGTCCTTCAACGACGCGTGCGGCGGTCTTCCGTTGCGCACCACGGAGTTGTTCGCCAGCCACGAGGGACTGCTGCTCGACTACGAGGCCGCGCTGACCCGCCACAACCCGCGTTCCGGCCGAAGATACGCCGGCAGCGGCCACATGCTGTGGATCGGCGACCGCACCAGACAGCCCGACGGCGCCCACGTCGCCTACTTCGCGACCATCGACAACCCGATCGCGGTGAAGGTGGGCCCTGCCACCACGCCCGAACAGGCGCTGGCCCTGATCGACCGCCTCGACCCCGACCGGCGGCCGGGCCGGCTGACGTTCATCGTGCGCATGGGGGCAGACCGTGTGCGGTACCTGCTGCCGGAGCTGGTGGAGAAGGTCACGGCTTCCGGCGCGCCGGTGGTGTGGGTGTGCGATCCGATGCACGGCAACACCTTCGAGGCGCCCGGCGGGCACAAGACCAGACGGTTCGACGACATCCTCGCCGAGGTCGCCGGCTTCTTCGACGTGCACAAGGCGCTCGGCACCCACGCCGGCGGACTGCACCTGGAGCTGACCGGCGAGGACGTGACCGAGTGCGTCGGCGGCGGCACCGATCTGGGCTTCGACGACCTGCACCGTAGGTACGAGTCGGCGTGCGACCCGCGCCTCAACGGAGGCCAGGCACTTGACCTGGCCTTCCTGGTAGCCGAGATGTTCAACCCGGAAGCAACCGGCGCCGTGGCCCCGGACGCGGCGGTGAACGGCGCGGCCCGGGGCGCACGGCACAGCAATTCTCCCGCCTGACGAGCCCGTGCACGGTGGCGCGCTTTGACGCGCGGCGTGGGGGGTGTGCAGAGGGTTGTGTGGCATGGTCCGGGCCGGGCCCCGCGGTGGCTGGGGTGTTCAGAGTGCGCCGACGTACAGGAGGCGGTCGGGGGAGTCCGTGCCGGGGGAGACCACGGCGCCCGCGGTGGCGGTGGCAGTGAGTCGGTGGGTGATGTCCTGGGGAGTGGCCCGGGGGTCCTGCTCCAGAAGGAGGGCGGCGGCGCCGGCGGCATGGGGGCTCGCCATGGAGGTGCCGCTGAGTGTGCGGGAGCCGCCGCCGAGCCGGGCGGAGACGATGTTGACGCCGGGCGCGTACAGCGACAGGCACGGCCCGTAGTTGCTGAAGCCGGCCTGGCGGTCCTGGCGGTCGGTGGCGCCGACGGTCAGGGCCTTCCGCGCGCGGGCGGGGGAGGCGGTGCAGGCGTCCTTGGCGTCGTTGCCGGCCGAGACAACGGGGAGGACTCCGGCGTCGGCGACCGCGTTGGTGGCGGTGTCGAGCGCGAGAGACGCGGGGTCGCCGACGGACGCGTTCATGACGGCCGGGCGCTGGGCGTGGGTGGCGATCCAGTCGAGACCGGCGAGTGTCTGGGCCGTGGTGCCGTCGCCGGTGCAGTCCAGTACGCGTACGGCGACGAGGGAGACGTCCCTCGCCACACCGTAGGTCTTCCCGCCGACGGTTCCGGCGACATGGGTGCCGTGGGAGTGGCAGTCCTGCCCGCCCCGGCCGTCCCCGACGGCGTCGAACCCCGCGGCGGCGCGCCCTTCGAACTCGGCGTGCCCGGTCTGGATCCCGGTGTCCAGGATGTACGCGGTCACACCGCGGCCGGTGCCTGACACGGTGAAGCGGCCGTCGAGGGGCAGGCCGCGCTGGTCGATGCGGTCCAGCCCCCAGGGCTCCTCCACGTCACGTGCCGGCCCGGGGGCCCGGGCGGCCAGGGCGCTCACGTTTTCGTCCGCCGGTGCGCTGTGGAGAGAGATCTGGCCGTTCTCCTCAATGGCTTCGACGGCGGGCAGAGCTCGGGCCAGCCGCAGTTGGAGCGGGGTGAGCGCGGCGGCGAACCCGTGCAGCGCGGTGCTGTAGCTGAACAGCGCTCTGACGCCCAGCTCCCGCAGCACCGCATCCGGTGAGAACGCGGCCTTGACCGTCACGATGTACTCGCCCGCTACCGCCTGTGCCGCGTGCTCCACGGCCACGCGGTCCGCACCGGGCGCGGCCACCGCACCCGACCCGCCCACCAGCGGCACCAGCATCAGAAGAACAGCCGCTACCCCACACGTACTTACGCGCATACAGACTCCATCGCAGAAGGAACGAGCACGCGAAGACCGGCCATGGCGTGCCACCCTCTCCCTTTCGGCGATCCAGCGCACCGACTTGAGCGGCGATACGCCCGTGCGCCAGTCGCTCCTTGGGTCCGGGAGGGAACACCGGAAGTGCTGTCGGCGGGGGCGTGGTTGGGGTGCGGCCGGGGGTGTGGGGGGCGCACGGGCCGAGGGATCGTTTCCTCAACGGGTGCTTCCACGCGGCGACTTGGCGAGGGCCGGCCGTCGGCCCGGCTCGTGGGGTGTTGGGCCGCGCAGGTGGTGTCCGCGTATCCGCCCACGCACCCCGGTCGTCACGCAGCGTGCGCGTACCGCGGAAGCTGACCCAGACCCTGCGATTCAGGAGCGGTTCGCCCGACATGCGCATGGGGCTGGACTGGATCTCGGTCTTCGCCTGCCCGAAGAACACGTGCGAGCCGAACTCCGACTACCTCGTCTACACGTACACCGGTTCGCGGATCGAGGGCCACGCCACGATCGGGCCGGACGCGATCGGAGCCGAGGACTCCTGGCCGCTGAAGCCCGGCCGGTACGTGGTGCGCCTGCTGCCGGACGACGGGGTGCTGTCGGTAGCCGAGTCCAAGGTTTTCACGGTCTCCTGACCCGGGCGTCCTGCCCCCTCAGCCTCCTTCGGCCCTTTGGGTCCCGGACGTTGCTCCGGGACCCTTCCGGTGTCCACGGGGAGCTGCGGTCACCTCTCAGCCAGGCAGGGACCGTACGTCCCAGCCGTGCGCCAGGTGCTCCATGATCAGGATGTTCAGCGCCGCCGGCCCGGGTATCCGGCCGAGCCGGGTCGTCACCGTCCGCTCCAAGGCCCCTCCCGCCTCGATCGCGTCCACCAACTCCGCCACGTCGTCCCGGAACGTCGAGTCCGCAGGCTTGGCTTCCCCGGTCATGGTGACCCGGAAGTTCCGCTGAAGATCAAGCAGATGATCCACCACCGCGCGCACGTCCCATTCGTCACAGGGGGTGGGCGCGGCCCACTGCCGCTCGTCTGGCGGCCCGCTCGTCGCGTAACGGTGGGTGTCGCTGTGACGACTCTGAGACATTCCCCGGGGGGGATGAAGGGGTAGAAATCGCACCGACCATGGTTCTGGTGGGGAAGACCCGCAGGGCCGTTGAGCAAGGCAAGGAGCGTTCATGACGCGTACCAACCGGAAGGTCGCCGTGGTCCTCGCCGCCACGGCGCTGCTGGGCGCCGCCGGCGGGGGAGTCGGAGTCTCGCAGGCGGCGTCGGTGACGGCCGGCGGCCCCGCCCCCTCCGCGTGCCGTCCGGCCAACCACCTCGGGAAGATCGCTGAAGCGCCCGCCAGTTCGGGGCACCGTCACTACCGCGTCACCCTGACCGCGCCACGCGGGTACGACCCGTGCACGCTGTCCGGTTCGCCCACCGAGGTGCGGTTCTCGAACCACGGCGTGGAGAGCGGGATCACGGCCGGCCACTACGGCGGTCAGCGGACCGCCGTGACCTTCGGTCCCGGGCACCCGGTGTACTTCGACATCCAGGTTCCCAGCAGCGGGCGTGCCACCTCCGCGGACGAGGCCTCCTTCACGCTCCGGGCTCCGGACGGGGAGATCCCCGGAACGTCCGTCGCCGAAGGCAGGTTCAAGGTGACCGCCGGCACCCTCATCGGTCCGGTTCAGCGCGGCGCCTGACCGCCTTCCGTACCTCCCGCGTGGCGTCCTGCGGCAGTTGCCCCTGTCGCGGGACGCCACCGTGCCGTACGCGCGCCCCGTCGGCGGATTATCAGGATGTCGATTTAAGTATGCGTACTCATGGTCAGGTCATCGCGATCCGGGCAGGGTTGCTTCGACGTCGATCCGCGAGGAGTGCACCATGCGCGAGCCCTCTCATCCCCGTACGGGCTTGTCCGGAAACCGGTACGGCCGCCCCGTCCCGGTCCTTGTGCTGGCTGCCGTGTCGATGGCCTTCGCCCTCACCGGTTGCTCGCAGGACGCCACCTGTGGCGGCGATGAGTACCCCATCCTGAACGTGGGATCCACCGGCAGCGCCTGCGCCCCCAACGGCCACGAGCCGCCGAAGGGCTACACCCGCTACCCGAAGGGCAAGGTGCCCGAGCACGTGGGCGACAAGTGGGACACGTACTGGCAGAGCCACACGGTCGACAAGAGCGGAAAGATCATCAAGGCGCCGAAGGGCTGAGCCAGGAGGTACGTCGTTCAGCCGGCCAGGGCGAGGTACGCGCCGGCGGCCGCCGCGACCGGTCGCGACGAAAAGGCAACGCACGCCCCGTGCGTTATCCTGGACCTCATGACCACCCCCGCGTTCCAGCGCGCGCGTTCGGCCGAGAGCAAACGCCGGCGATCCCAGGCTCTGATCGACGCCGCCCGTTCCCTCGCGCTCGAGGACGGGGTGGCCTCCGTGACCCTGACCGCCATCGCCAAGCGCGCCGGCGTCCACCACTCGGCCATGCGCCGCTACTTCGACTCGCACAAGGAAGTGCTGCTCCAGCTCGCCGCCGAGGGATGGACCCGCTGGTCAGGAGCTGTGTGCGAGGCCCTCGCCGGAGAACAGGCACAGCCCCGGCGCCTCGCCGAAGTGCTCGCCACCACTCTGGCCGCTGACCCCCTCTTCTGTGACCTGCTGGCCAACGTGCCCCTTCATCTGGAGCACGAGGTCGACGTCGACCGCGTGATCGACTTCAAGAAGCGGACGCGCGAGCCGATCACCGACATGGTCGGCGCCATCGTCTCCGCCACACCGTCGCTCGACGCCGACGGCGCTCGCGACATCGTCCTCTCCGCCAACGCACTCGGGGCCACGTTGTGGCAGGTCACCCACCCCGCGAAGAGTCTCGCCGCCGCCCAGGAACGTGACCCCGACCTGATGGTCATCGCCGTCACCGACTTCACCGGCACCCTGCTCCGCCTGCTCACCGCGACCTGCCTCGGAATCGCCGGCGCTTCCCGGTCCGAGCCCGAACGTATGAAGGGCTGACAGTCCTCGGCGCGTTTCGCCGCGTACGTGACGCGCTTACGCGGCCGGCGTGCTGTGGACGAACTCCCGCAGCGCGGCCGACAGTTGGTCCGGCTGGTCTTCCGCGATCAGTGTGCGGCTGTCCTCGATCTCCAACAGCCTTCCCTGCGGAAGCAGTTCGGTGAGGCGACGGCCGTGGTCGCGCGGCATCATCAGGTCCTCCGTCGCCCAGATCACCAGCGCGGGCTTGTCGAACGTCCGCAATCCTTCGGCCGCTTCGAGGAGTTCCGTCCTGCGCAGGGCGAGGTTGTAGCGGCGGAAGTCGTTCCTGATCGCCTTGTCCGTCAGGAGCGGCCTGAGCCAGCCGTCGGCGATCTCGTCGGGTACGGGGCGCTTGGTCAGGGAGCCGAGGGCGACGGGCAACCGGCGTAGCGCCTTGAGCCCGAGCGTGTGGACCATCAGGGGGAGCGCGCCCGGGATCTTCACTGCCAGCACGATCATCTTGCCCGGCAGTCCTGGCGGGTAGTTGTCGAAGGCCTCACAGGACATCAGGACGAGCCGGGCCAGCCGTTCGGGATGCTGGGCGGCCACCGTCTGGGCGCGACCGCAGTCGCTCTCCACGAGCGTGACCTCATGGAGGTCGAGACGGTCGAGGAACTCCACGATGAGGTCGTTGACCGTGTCCGGGCTCAGCGGCACATCGGGACGCATCGGCGTGCGGTGCGAGCCGTACGGAAGCGTCGGCGCGACGCAGCGGTGGTCCGTGGCGAGGTTCGCGACGACGTTGCGCCATACGGTGGCGTCGTGGATCAGACCGTGCAGCAGGACGACGACGGGACCGGGGCCTCCGGTGTCCTCGTAATGGATTGTTCCCGCAGACAGTTCGATCTCGGGCACGGAAGCTCCTCGGCCGACGCCGTTGATGATCAATCGCCTGATCCGAGCCTATGCCCTGTCGGGCAGATCTTCGCGGGCCCGGGACGCCTGGCACGGCACCTCGCCACGTTGTCGAGCAGCCCCCGCGGCGTACCGGCGGCCTACTGGCGCGACAGTCCCAACTCGCCCGCCCGCACTCCGGCCTGGAAGCGGGAGTCGGCCTCAAGCTTCGCCATCAGCTCGGCCACGCGCCGCCGGTAGGTGCGCAGCGGGATCCCGAGCCGTCTGGACGCCGCCGTGTCGGTGAGCCCCGAAGCGAGCGCGTCGAGGATCACGCGTCCCTCGGCATCGAGGTGCGGGACGTCGCTCCGCAGGTACGTGTCGAGATCGACAGCGGTGTCCCAGATCGCCCGGAACATCGAGTGGACGCCGTCGATCAGAGTTCCCGACGTCGTCACGGTGTACTGGCGGCCCGCGGGGGTTTCCCGGCCGGCGAGGATCATGACCCGGCGGTCGATGAGGATGGTCTCGTGCGGCAGCCGCGAGCCGCTGATCCGGATGAGAGCGCCTTTGCTCTGCACGAGTCGCAGGTGCGCGCGGTCCTCCTCGTCGGCGAGCGCGACCGGACTGAGCAGCTTGCGCGCGGTGAAGCCCGGCGAGTCGATGGCGTGCATCCGCTTCCGGACCGCGGCCCTGGCCTCAGGTCGCGACCAGGTTTTCAGGTCCCGGGCGGCGCATACGAACTCGGTCCCTGCGGATTCGAAGAGGTGACCGGCACGCGCGACGAGCTCCGCGTCTCCCTGCACTGAAAACACCTGTTCGCTCCGCATCCCGTCAGTCCGGCAGCAAGCTGCCGACGACTCGCCGGACATAGGGTCCCCGGACACCATGACTGTCATGACGCCCAAGACTTTCTCCCTCGGCGGAGACCTGACCATCAACCGGCTCGGCTTCGGCGCGATGCGCCTGGCCATGGGCACCTTCGACGGCCCGACGCGAGCGACCGACAACGGCATCGCGGTGCTGCGGCGGGCCGTGGAACTCGGTGTGAACCACATCGACACGGCCGGCTTCTACGGCAGGGGAACCGTGCGGGCCAACGAGATGATCCGTACGGCGCTGACCCCCTACCGTGACGACCTGGTGATCGCGACCAAGGTCGGGCCGCTGCCAGGCCCGGACGGCGTACCGAGCGGGCAGGCCACGCCCGATCAATTGCGCGGCCTGGTCGAGGCGGATCTGCGCGCTCTCGGACTTGACCGGTTCGAACTCGTCTACCTGCGGGTCGGCGGGATGACCGGGCCGGGCGGGGAGTCCGTCGCCGAACGGTTCGCCGCACTGGACGAGCTGCGCGCTGAGGGACTGATCCGGCACCTGGGCGTCAGTAACGTCGACGCCGCCCAGTTCGCCGAGGCTCGCGCGACCGCGCCCGTCTCCGCGGTTCAGAACAGGCACGCCAGTGATACGGCGCTGCTGGCCGAATGCGAGGAGGCGGGCATCGCCTACGTGCCGTACTTCCCGCTCGGCGGTGGTGGCGTCGCTCCGTTCGACACCGAACGGCTCGGCAAGGTCGCGGCACGCCTGGGCGCGACCACCGCGCAGGTCGGGCTCGCCTCGCTGCTGGCGAGGTCGCCGGCGGTACTGGCGATTCCGGGTACGGGCTCGCTCGAACACCTGGAGGAGAACCTCGCGGCGGGTGATCTCACTCTCAGCGACAAGGACCTCGCTGACCTGCACGGCTGATCTGTACGGCTGAACGGGCGGTCGGCTTCGGGATCCGGCCGCCGGGCCGGGCTGGACCGCGCGCTCACTGTGCGGGGAGCAGATCCTCGGCAGTCGCGCACAGTATGTCGAGGAAGTCGCGGACCGGTGTGTCCGGCGCCGGTTCCTCAAGTGTCAGCGCGGTGACGCGGCGGGTGAAGACGGGCGCCGCGAGCCGGAGTACGCGTACGTCGTCGCGGGGCGGGAAGAGCGAGAGCGCCGGAGCGAGGCCGACACCCATTCCGGCGGCGACGAGTCCCTGGAGCGACTGGTAGTCGTCGGTCCTGAAGGCGACGACCGGTTCGAATCCGGCGATCCTGCACATCGTCTCGTGTGCGGCGGAGTGCGGTGCGCGGTGCGCCCGTACGACCCATCGCTCGCCGGCCATGTCGGCGAGCGAGACCTCTCCCCGGTCGGCGAGCGGATGGTCGGCCGCCACCAGGATCCGGAGGGGGTCGTCCGGCAGGTGACGCTGGACGAGCCCGGGGTCCGTGGGCTGTGGCGCGATGTCGTAGTCCCAGGTCAGGAGTGCGTGGATATGGCCCTCACGCAGTCCCGCTGGTGCGCTGTCCGTGTGTACGGCGGTCAGCTCGACGCGTATGTCGGGGTGACGCTTCCTGAAGGTACGCAGGGCGATCGGCAGCAGTTCGACGCCCGCCGTCGCGAAGGCGCCGAGTCTGATTTCGCGAGGACCGTTCCCGAACGCGCGTACGTGCTGCTCGACACTCGTGATCTGCCCGAACAGATGCTTTGAGCGGTCAGCGAGCACCGCTCCCGCCGTGGTGGGCCGTACGCCGCGCGCGAGCCGGTGCAGCAGGGGAGTGCCGAGTTCCCGTTCCAGCGCGGCGACTTGCTGGGACACGGCGGACTGGGTGAGGTAGAGGCGCTGGGCCGCCGCGGTGAAGGAGCCTTCTTCCGCGACGGCCACGAAGACCTCGAGACGCCTGATGTCGAGCACGTCCCACCGCTCTCTTCCAGCCGTATTGATCCGATTCAGCCATCATGACCCGTCGCGGGGCCCGGCGGTAGACGCCGGCCTCGGTCCAGGTTCAGGCGGCGCTTCGTGCCTGTGCCGATGCCTGTGCCTGTGCCTGTGCGGTGGCCGCCCGGCGCCGCGTCGCGGCGAAGGACGCCACCTGTTCGCCCAGACCGGCGAGCTGACCCGCGACCTTGGGGTCGACGGCGCTGCCGTCGGGTCCGAACGGCGCCGCCGAAGAGTTGATCACCACGCCGAGCGGCGTCGGCCAGCCGCGCAGCGCGTGGACGGTGGAGCGCAGCGACGTCAGCGTGGTGACCCCCGCCTGCCACCCCGAAGTGGTCACGACGCAGCCGACCGCCTTGCCGTGCAGATACGGCTCGGGGTCGTCCGCCAGTTCCTGGAGATGGTCGAGCGCGTTCTTGAGGAGACCGGACGTACCGCCGTGGTATCCGGGAGTGGCCACCACAAGGCTGTCCGATCGCCTGACGGCTTCGAGGAATCGCAGGGCCTCCGGCGTGAGCGACCGGCTGCCCGGGTCGTACATGGGGAATTCCAGCTCACTCGCGGTGATGTACTCGATACGCGCTCCGTGCTCGCGGGCCACACCGAGCGCGACCCGCATGGCCCGTTCGGAGGTGGAGCCAGCCCGCAGCGTGCCGCCGATGCCCAGCACGGTGGGAATGTCGTTGTTCATGTCCGTCCTTGTCGCTGGTGGTGCCGGTCGGTGTCGGTCGGTGCCTGCTCGGTCACGCGGCGGCCTCACGCCGCGTTCGCGGCGGTGGCGGGTACCGCGCTCGCCGGTCCGATGCCGAGCGTGCCGCGCAGCGTGTCGTGCTCGTAGTCGTCGTGGAACAGGCCGCGCTGTCGCAGTTCCGGCACGAGCATGTCGACCACGTCGTGGATGCCGGAGGGCAGCATGTCGATCATGAGCGTGAATCCGTCGGCCGCGCCGGCCTCCATGCGTTCCTTCATGTCGTCGGCGACCTGCTCCGGCGTACCGACGACCTGGTGGTGGCCGCCGCCGTACTGCGCGATCAGCTCCCGCACCGTCAGGCCTTCCGTGACAGCGAGGTTGACGATGCTGCGGCGGAAGCCGATGGACCCCTTGAACTCCTCGTCGGGCCCGAGCAGATGGGCGGGGAACTTCTCGTCCAGCTCCAGGACGTCGACGGGAAGCCCGACGCGCTTGGCGAGCTTGCGCAGGTTGGGGCCGGTGCCGAAGACCTCGTCCAGATGCTCCTTGCGCTCGCGCGCCTCCGTCTCGGTGGAGCCGAGCACGAGGGAGATGCCGGGGAGGATCTTGATCGAGTCGGGGTCACGGCCGTAGGCGGCGGCGCGGTCGCGCATGTCGTTGCGGAAGTCGATGGCGTCCTGGAGCACGTGCTGTGCGGTGAAGACGACATCCGCGTACTTGGCGGCCTGGTCCCGGCCGCGCGGCGACGATCCCGCCTGGAAGATGACGGGCCTGCCCTGCGGGGTACGGGGGAAGGGCAGCGGCCCACGTACCGAGAAGTACTCGCCCTTGTGGTCGATCTCGTGGACCAGGTCTTCGCTGGCGAAGACGCCGGCGGCCTTGTCACCGACGAGCGCGCCCTCCTCCCAGCTCTCCCACAGGCGCAGCACGACGTCGATGAACTCGTCGGCGCGTGCGTAGCGCTGCTCGTGGTCGAGGCTGACGCCTCCGCCGAACTGCTCGACAACGGTGGGGTTCTGGGTGGCTATGGAGTTCCAGCCGACCCGGCCGCCGCTGAGGTGGTCGAGCGTCGCGAAGCGGCGTGCCAGGTCGTACGGCTCGTTGTACGTGGTGGAGGCGGTACCGACCAGCCCGATACGGTCGGTCACGGCCGCCATCACGGCGAGGACGGTCGCCGTGTCGAGGGCGCCGCAGGGGCGCTCCGTGCCGACTTCCTGATTGGTCATCTGCTCGGCGAGGAAGAGCGCGTGGAGCTTGCCGGCCTCCGCGGTGCGGGCGATGTCCTTGTACATCGCGGCCGAGAGGTGGTCGTCCGCTGCTCCGTCGCGCGCCATCCAGGCGCCGGTGTGCATGCCGAGACCGTGCATGAGCGCTGCGGTCACGATCATCGAGGGGCTTTTACCGGTCATCGCACATCCTCCCGGGGCCGGAAGGGACATCCGGCCGTAGCGTCGTCGGTGGCGGGACCGCGAGGGGGAATTCCCCGCGTTCCGCGCCGTGTCCGACGCTAGGAGCCCGTGTGAAGCGCCACCAGAGACGTCTTCCTGAAGGCAGCGATTAGCAGAACTGTTGGGAGGCGGCGCATGGACGGGGAAGGTACGGGACCGGGCAGGCCGGGAGATCATCCAGGGATCATCCAGGCGTCATCTGTGGCAAGGGAGTTCAGCTCATGGGGCGTTCCGCGCCGATCGAGCCTTTGAGTAAGCCGCTCACGGACGGCGTGATCGCCTTGAGGCTTCGGCGCCACGCCGATCTGGATGCCGTCGCGGCCGCGAGCCACGATCCGGAAACCGTCCGTTGGCTCGATGACACTCCCATGGGCCCGGAAGCCCGCCGGACGAGCATGGCCCGCGTGAGGGAGGCGTGGCGAAGCGGGCGAGCGGCCCCGCTGGTGATCGCGGACGCGGTGACGGACGAGCCCGTCGGGATCGTGAACCTGCAGTTCCGGGATGACGAGGTCGCCACCGTCGCCTACAGCGTCTTCCCCGCCGACCGTGGCCGGGGTGTCGCCCCGCGGGCCGTTCGGCTGCTGTCGGACTGGGCCTTTCGCGACCTGGGTCTGAGGAAGCTCCTGTTGGAGGCCAACGAGGCGAACGTGGCTTCCCTCAGGGGCGCCGAGAAGTGCGGGTTCCAGCAGATCGGCAGCCGTGTCGAGCCCGGCCCGGAGGACGGCCGAGGCCCCCGGACGACCGTGGTTTTCGCCCGCGCGGCACCTTGAACCCGCGACCGCGTAGCCGCCCGAAGGGTTCCGTACTCGTGGGCGGTCAGATCGTGAGGACGATACGGCCGGGGACCTGGCGTGCCTCCAGCCGGCGGTGTGCTTCCGCCGCCTCGGCGAGCGGCAGTTCGTCGACCCGCAGGGCCAGCTCTCCGCTCGTGAGGAGGTGGAGGACCTTCTCGGCGGCCGGGCGGCCTGCCGCCGGGTTGGGCAGCAGGTAACTGCCGATCGAGAAGCCGAGCATGCCGATGCTCCTGAGCCACAGGTCGTCGCCGGTGACAGGGACGTCCGGCGTACGGGCGGCGTGGCCGACGAGCAGTATGCGGCCGAGCGGGGCGACAACGTCCAGGGTGGCGTTACGTACCTCACCGCCGACCGGGTCGACCACGACGTCGACCTGCCGGCCGTCCAGGTCCTCCACGAACCGCTCGCTGGTGAAGACCTCGTCCAGGCCCAGGTGACCGGCGTCCTTGATACGGGCCTCCGAGGAGACGGTGCCGGTGACGCGGGAGGCGCCCAGCAAGCGGGCGACCGCGGGGAAGGTGGCGGCCAGACCGCCGGCCACGCCGTGCACCAGCACGCTCTCCCCCTTCTGGAGGTGCGCCACCCGGGTGAGGGCGATGTATGCGGTGGCGGCGTTCGGCAGTACCGAGACGGCCTGCGCCGGGTCCAGGCCGCTGCCCTTGAGGGAGACGGCCATGGCCGCCGCGGCGAGGGTCACCGAGGCGTAGCCGCCCAGGCTCATCTGGGACAGGGTGACGACCGGCTCGCCGACCTCGAAGTCGTCGACTCCCTCGCCCAGTTCACGGACGGTTCCGGCGACTTCGAGGCCGGGTACGAGGGGCGGCTGAGGCACCCCGGAGCGCCCGGCGAGATCACCGCGGCGGAAGAACACATCGACCAGGCCCACCGCGGCGTGGGTGGTGTCGATGGTGATCTGGCCAGGGCCGGGCCGGGGGTCGGGCACGTCGGTTTCGGTGAGAACGTCGGGCCCGCCGAATTCATTGATGGTGATCGCGCGCATCGTTCACTCCGTTTTTGGTCTTCGAAACTGCGACTCAAAAAACGTAACGCAACCAGATTGCGTTGTCAACGCAATCGAATTGCGTTACGTTACGCACTTGGGGCGCGTTATGCTGTGCGCATGTACCCCAGGGCCCGCTCGCAGGAAGCCAAACTCCGCCGCGCCGAAGACCTGCTCGACGCGGCCCGCGCCCTGGCCGCCAGCAGCGGCGGGGTCCGCCACATCACCCTCGCCGCCGTCACCGAAGCCGCCGGCCTGCACCCGTCCGCGGTCCGGCGCTACTTCGACAGCAAGGAGGAGCTGCTCCTCGAACTGGCCGAACGCGGCTGGAACCAGTGGCGCGACGTCGTCACCGCCCACCTCGCCGACGTCGGCGCCGGCGACCTCGACCCGGAGGGGACGGCCGCCTCGGTGGCCACCACCCTCGCCTCGCTGCCCCTGTTCTGCGACCTGCTCACCCACGTACCGCTCAGCCTCGAAGGCGAGGTCGGCATCGAGCGCGCCCGGCGCTACAAGACCAACTCCTTCGCCGCGTACGACGCCATAGTCGAGACCTTGACCACCGCGGGCACCATGACCACCGCGCAGGTACGGGACCTCATGACGGCGGCGATGGGGATGACGGCCAGCCTGTGGCAGCTCTCGCACCCCACGGCCACCCTCATGGAGCTCTACGCCCAGCACCCCAAGTGGGGCCACGCCGCGCTCGACTTCGAACCACGCCTGACCCGCCTTCTCCAGGCCACCGCCGTCGGCCTCACCCGCGCCGACGCCCCTGTGTAGCGGGCGTCAGCGGCGGTAGCGATCGGCGGGGACGGCGCGCGACATGACGGGCGCCACCTTGTCCCGCGCCCGCTCGTACCCCTCCCAGTCGGTGACGTTCTCCAGCGAGGGGATGGTGACGGGCTCACCCGCGTCGAGTCCGGCCAGCGCGGCGGCCACGGCATCCTCCGGCGACATCACGTTCGCGTCGGGGAAGCCGGAGAGCGCGAAGCCCGATCCGTCCCAGAACTCGGTGTGC
The DNA here is from genome assembly GCF_000818195.1 of Streptomyces sp. 150FB. Lineage (GTDB taxonomy): Bacteria > Actinomycetota > Actinomycetes > Streptomycetales > Streptomycetaceae > Streptomyces. The sequence goes on from NZ_JTHL01000001.1 coordinate 7,379,605, forward strand.
ATCGCGCCCGGGATGACCGCCTGGACGCGGATGCCGCTGTCGGACAACTCCTGCCGCAACGCCTGGGTGAAGGTCAGTACGTACGCCTTGGTCGCGCTGTAGACCGCGCTGACCGGGAGGATGAAGAACGCCAGGGCCGACGAGACGTTCACGATCGTGCCCCGTCCGCGCCGCGTCATACCGCCGACCGCGGCCGCCACGAGCCTGGTCGGGGTGGTGATGTTGAGCGCGACCTGTAGTTCGATGTCGGTGGGGTCGAAGCCCGCGATGGGTGCGAACTTGGCGGCGCCGGCGCTGTTGACGAGTGTGTCGATCGACTCGTCCGTACGCAGCCGCTCCTCGACCTGCGCCAGTTGGACGGGATCGGCCAGATCCGCGACGAGGATCTGGACGTCGACTCGGGTCCGCTCGACGACGTCGGCGGCCACGCTCCTCAGGCGCCCTTCTTTACGGCCGACCAGGATCAGGTCGTGTCCGCGCTCGGCGAGCCCGCGGGCGTAGGCCGCACCGAATGCGGAGGAAGCCCCCGTGATGAGAGCGGTCTTTGGCGCGTGTGTGGCCATGGTTTCGTTTTCCTGTCCCAGTGTGTGAGCGGCCGCCCCGGTGCGCGGCTGGTCACCTACCGTACGGAATGTCGCGATCGCATCGGTTTCGACCCACCGTCTCGTGGGTGACGTCTGTCCGTGGCGCTCACCCGGTGTCCGTGGGTGAGGGTTGGGGAACCGGTCATGACGGGAACACGTTCCTGCTATTGATGAGGAGCTGACGGGCTGTCGGGGACGGACGGGGGCGGGCGTGTCGCGAGGCTGGAAGATTACGGTCGTGGTGGCCGCGGTGGCCGGCATTGTGTCGACGCCGCTGTTCTGGCTGCTGGACAGCCCGGACAGCGGCCAGTTGGTCGGCGCCTCGGTTCAGGCTGCCACCGGTGTCGTCGCCCTGGTCTGGGCGCTGGTACAACGTCAGCCCGCGCCGGCTCCGGGGCCCGCGGATGTCGCCGTCGACACGGGTACGGCGGCAGCCACCGGTGGTGGCGCGGCCCACACCGGTGTGCGGCGTCCCGGTGGTACGGGTACCGGGTCGGCGAAGGCCGAGCGCACCGGGGACGCCACCGCCGACGGCCCGGGAAGCAGCGCCGGCACCGGCGTCGACTACACCTGACCACGTCGACTACACCTGACCACGGGGGTTCCACGGTGAAGTGGCGAAGGCGCAAGCCCGCGTCCCAGGACGGGCCGGAACCCGCGATCCGGGTCGCGGAGACGGGTGACGCCCGGGCCACCGGCGGCGGCACGGCGACCACCGGCTACCAAGGGCCGCCCACGGACGGCGGTTCGTCAGCGGCAGGAGCCGTCTCGGCAGCAGCCGTCTCGGTGACCGGGACGGGAGACGCGACAGCGGCTTCCGGCGGCGTGGCGGTGACCGGGTACGTCGGCAGCCTCACGATCGAGAACGTCGCCGCGCCGCGCACTCCGGCGCCGTGGCCCTGCCAGGTCGGTGTGATCCCCCGGGAAGCCGCGGCTTTCCAGGAACGGGACGAGGCAGCACGGTTGCGGACCGCGGTGACGGGTGGTGGTACGGCGGTGTTGTGCCAGGTGCTGCGCGGTACCGGTGGGGTCGGCAAGACCCAGCTCGCCGCCCGCTACGCCCGGGAGGCATGGGTGGCGGGCGAGCTGGATGTGCTGATCTGGGTCGGCGCCGGCAGCCGGTCCGCGATCATCTCCGCCTACGCCCAGGCCGCCGAGGAGTTGATCGCCGTCGAGCCCGGTCATCCCGAGCGGTCGGCCATGGCGTTCATGAAATGGCTGGAGCCCCGGCCTCCGGGCTCCGGACCGGTCTGCCGGTGGCTGGTCGTCCTGGACGATGTCGCCGACCCCGCCGATGTGACCGGCCTGTGGCCCGTGAAGAATCCGCACGGCCGGACGGTGGTCACCACCCGCCGCCGTGACGTCGCCGTGCCCGGACAGCGGATCGATCTCGGCGTGTTCACCCCCGGGGAGGCCGCCGCCTACCTCAGCGGATTCCTCGGCGAGCACGGGCGCACCCCCGATCCGCGACAGATCCACGCGCTGGCCGGGGACCTCGGCCACCTGCCGCTCGCCCTGTCCCAGGCGGCCGCCTACATCGTCGACGCGGGTATCTCCATCGACTGCCCGACCTGTACCCACTCCGCGGGACAGTGCCCCAGCTACCGCCGCCGTCTCGCCGACCGCACCACCGCGCTCACCCACATGCTCCCCGAACCCGGGGGCCTGCCGGACGACCAGCTCACCACCGTGGCCGCCACCTGGTCGCTGTCCGTCGAGCGCGCCGATGCCCTGCGCCCCGCCGGTCTGGCCCGCCCCGCACTCCAACTCGCCGCGATGCTCGACCCCAACGGCATCCCCGAGGACGTACTGACCGGCGGGCCGGCCCGGGAGTACCTCACCCGGCACCGCACCTGGGCCGTCCCGGAACAACACCGGCACGGCGACATCACGGAGCAGGACGCCAGGGACGCGTTACGGGTACTGCACCGCCTGAACCTCGTCGACCACGACCCCGACACCCCCAACCAGGCGGTACGTACCCACCAGCTCATCCAACGCGCCACCCGCGACACGCTCACCGCCCCAGGCCGGGGACATCAGGCCGCCCGATCCGCCGCCGATGCCCTGCTGGCGGCCTGGCCCGCCGTCGAACGCGACACCGCCCTCGCCCAGACCCTGCGCGCCAACACCGCCACCCTCACCGCCCACGCGCAGGACGCCCTGCACCGACCCGCCATCCATGTGGTGCTGTACCAGGCGGGCAGGAGCCTTGGTGAAGCCGGCCAGGCCACCGCTGCCACCACGTATTTCCACCGCCTGACCGAGACCGTCACGCAGCGCCTCGGTCCCGACCACCCCGACACCCTGCTCGCTCGGAGCTATCTCGTCTTCTGGCAGAGCGCGGGCGGGGACACGTCAGGCTTTGAGGCTCTGCTCGCCGATCAGGTGCGGGTGTTGGGCCCCGACCACCCCCACACCCTGCTCGCCCGCAACAATTTCGCCTTCCGGCGTGGGGACGCGGGGGACGCGGTCGGTGCTGTGACCGCCCTGGAGGCGCTGCTGCCGGACCTGGTGCGGGTGTTGGGCGCCGACCACGAGCACACCCTGGTCGTGCGTAACAATCTCGCCCGCTTCCGGGGCGCGGCGGGGGGTGTGGCCGCCCAGGAAGCGGTGTTGGCCGACCTGGTGCGGGCGCTGGGCCCCGACCACCCGTACACCCTGGTCAGCCGCAACAATCTCGCCGCCTTCCGGGGTGACGCGGGGGACGCGGCGGGTGCTGTGGCGGGCCTGGAGGCCCTGCTGCCCGACCTGCTGCGGGTGTTGGGCGCCGACCACCCCCACACCCTGCTCGCCCGCAACAACCTCGCCTCCTATTGGGGGGACGCGGGGGACGCGGCGGGTGCTGTGGCGGCTTTGGAGGCCCTGCTCCCCGACCTGCTGCGGGCACTCGGCGAGGACCACCCCCACACCGTGACAGCTCGCAACAATCTCGCCTTCTGGCGGGGCGAGGTGGGGGATGGACGCTGATGCGGATCAGGGCGATGCCCTGCGCGACTTCTGTACGCGCGAGGCGAACCGCGGCAACCAGATCCGGTCCGTGGCCGATCAGGACGAACTCGACGATAGTCTCGCGAAGTTACGGCTGTAATCCGGGGGAGGGTTCTGATGAGCCTTGAGTCAATGCTGGACCGGATGACCGGTGATTCCATGATCGACCTGCCTGCGGGGGAGATCGTCCTGCGGGACGAGGGCACGATGACGGACTGGAAGGCCGAGGTCGCGGCCTTCCGGCTGGCGCCGTATCCGGTGACCCGTGAGGTGTACGCCTCGGTGCTGGGGGAGGCGCCGGACAGTCCGGCCGGGCCCCGGACGCCCGTGACCGAGGTCTCCTGGAAGGACGCCGTACGGTTCTGTGATCTGCTCTCGCGGGCGGCCGGACTCCAGCCCTGTTATGCGACGGGCGAGGACCCCGACGCGCGGGATGTGGTCTGGGACCGGGAGGCGGATGGTTACCGCCTTCCTTCGGAGGCGGAGTGGGAGTACGCGTGCAGGGCCGGGGGCCGGGACGTCCGGTACGGAGAGCTGGACGAGATCGCCTGGCACCGGGGGAACTCCGGGGGCGCGGTGCGTTACATCGGGACCAGGGCGCCGAACGCGTGGGGATTCCACGACATGATCGGCAATGTGTGGGAGTGGTGCTGGGACCTGTACGACCCCCGGGTCTACGGCCCGTACCGGGTGTTCAGGGGCGGCGGCGCGTACGACCCGCCCCGGGCGTGCCGGGCGTCCTGCCGCCGTAAGAGCCACCCGACCCTGCGTATCGACGACCTGGGGTTCAGGATCGCGCGCTCACGATGAGCGCGGCTCCCGGTCGGCCGCCGGCGCGGTTCGCGTTAGTTGGTCCTACGTACTACACCGCGTACGATGCGACGCATGCCCCACGACACCACGCCCACTGACGAGAACTCCGAAGCGTCGGGGCCGGTGGACCTGGAGATCGTGGACAGTCTGGCTCAACTGTCGTTCCTGGTGCACGGCACCCTGGGGCAGGTCGCCGCCGAACACGGGCTGTCCATCGCCCAACTGCGCCTGTTCGGCGTGCTGCGCGACCGCGAGCCCGGTATGCGGGAGCTGGCCCGTCATCTGGGGCTGGACAAGTCCAGCATGACCGGCCTGGTGGACCGGGCCGAACGCCGTGACCTGGTCCGCCGTACCGCCTCACCGCACGACGGCCGCGCCGTGCTCGTATCGCTGACCGCGCAAGGGCGCGAACTGGCCCGCGCGGTCGCGGCCGACGCCGGTCAGCGGGTCCAGGACCTCGCCGCGCACCTCACCGACGCACAGCGCTCCCAGCTCTCCGTCCTGGCGAGCGCCCTCGTGGCCGGCCACGGCGCGGCCGGCGCCGGCCAGTAAATCCGTT
>NZ_JTHL01000001.1:7384576-7398437 GCF_000818195.1 Streptomyces sp. 150FB
CGGCGCCGGCCAGTAAATCCGTTCGGCTACGCCGCGGTCTCGTCCACGAGTCCGGTGATGGTCGCGACTTCGGCGGCGTCGAGGCGCACGGATCCGGCGGCGACGTTGTCCCGCAGGTGGGCGAGGCTCGTGGTGCCGGGGATCGGAAGCATCGCGGGGGAGCGGTGCAGGAGCCAGGCGAGTGCGAGCTGCTGCGGGGTGACGTCATGGGCGGCGGCGATGGGGGCGAGGGCCGAGGCCACCTGATCGGCGTTGTCGCCGCCGTCGCGCAGGCTGACCGGGTGCCAGGGCGAGAAGACGGCGCCGTGCTGCTCGGCCGCCGCGAGCAGCCCGCCGCCGCTGCGGTTCCCGACGTTGTAGAGGGCCGTGACCGCGGCGATGTCCGTGATGCCGCGCGCTGTCGCGTACTGCTCGGGGGTGACGTTGGAGAGGCCGATGTGCTGGATGTGTCCCTCGTCCCGCATGGCCTTGAGCTCGCCGATCTGGTCCTCGAACGGGGCGTCGGTGGCGTATCCGTTGTGGAGGTAGTAGAGCTGCACGCGTTCCAGGCCGAGCCGCCGCAGGCTCGTCATGAGCGCCTGTCGGAGGTACTTGGGGTTTCCGACCGAGCCGAGGGTCGAGAAGTCGTAGCCCCCGCGCACGAATCCGCCCTTGGTCGCGATGACGAGCTCGTCCGCGTACGGGTGCAGCGCCTCGCGGATCAGGAGTTCGTTGGAGTGCGGACCGTAGACGTCGGCGGTGTCGATGAAGTTGACGCCTTCGTCGAGAAGGGACCGCAGGAGGCTGAGCCCACCCTCGTGGTCCGGGTAGGGACCCCATACCTGGGGACCGGTGAGCTGCATGGCTCCGAAGCCGATCGTGTTGACCTTCAGGTCGCCGCCGATGGTGATCGTGCCTGGTGCGTCTGCCATGGTGCGCTGCTTTCTGGGATGATCGGGGAGATGTGGATGGGCTCCCCGGTTATCCGGGGATGCTCCCCACTTTAACTGGGGAGCATCCCCGTTTGCAACCGAGAGGTATGTCCATGCTCGACCTGCTCGCTCAGATGCGCCCGCGCAGGGCGGACGCGGCACGTAACTTCGACGCGCTCGTCGCCGCCGCTCGCGAGGCCTTCGGGGAGCTCGGTACGGACGCGAGCATGGACGAGATCGCACGGCGCGCCGGCGTCGGCAACGCGACGCTGTACCGGAACTTCCCGACCCGCGAGGTGCTCGTCGAGGCCGTGTACCTGTCGGGGGTCCAGGGCGTGTGCGATTACGCCGAGGAACTCGGGACGGACGACGACCCGGCCGACGCGCTCGTCGCCTGGCTGCGGCGGTTCGTCGTGCTCGCGAACACCAAGCGTGCCTTCATCGAGGGCCTGGCCTTCAACCCGAGCGCCTATCCGGCCGCGCACGACGCGCTCTATGCCGCCGGTGGACCGCTCATCGCCCGGGCGCAGGAGGCCGCACAGATCGACCCGGGCCTCGACATCGACGACGTGATGCGCTTTGCCATCGGCGTCAGCGTCGGCCTCTACCGTGACGACGCTCAACGCGAACGCGTCTTCAGCGTCGCGATGAAAGGTCTTGTGAGCCCGTCGCCCTCGCCGCGACTCCCCTGAGTCGGGGACATCCTGGAGATGCCCATCGGTACGACACCGGCCCATCGGTACGACACCGGCACCCGGTGGCTTTCGCCGGCCGACCTCCTCATCGTGCGGGGCGTCGACCGGCTCGGCCGCGGCGCGTACCGGCGCTCCCGCTACACGCTTGTCAGGGCGGGATCGGCGGAGCGCAGTTCGCCGAGCACCGTCGCCGCCTTTTCCCGGCTGGCACTTCTCGAATACGTGTATCTGGCGCCCCACATGGCGCGCCCGAGTGCGGAAGAACCCAGCGGGACCAGGGCCACTTCACGTATGTCCTGGTAATCGTTGATGTAGATCTGGACTATCCAGCCACCGAGCAGCGTTTTCAGCGACGCGTAGGCCTCGAAATCGACGGACTTCACGAATGGGTTGTCACCGGAGCTGACCGGGCCGAACTCGACCTTCCGTGAATACGACTGAAGAGTCGAACTGAAGATCTCCTTGATGTGCTCGACGCCGAGCGTGGTCCGGAACTGAAGGACATCGGTGGGCATGTGCTGTCTCCCCTGCGGTAAGCGGTCTCTGAGCCCTGCTACTTTCCGTCGACAACGCGGCGGGCACGGTTCCCGCGTGCTCCGCTTTCCTTGTACAGGACCATCAGAAGATTCAGGTCCTGCTCCTTGAGCGCGCCAAGTCCGAGTCGCTCGGCCTTGATGAGAGCTGCCTCGTACTGTTCCTTGGTGGCCATTTCTCTCCTTGATGTTCGGTGCGGGATCGATTCGCCCTGGATTCGGCGGGCGATGTGACCACAATTGCACGGTCATCGGGAGCGGTTGGCGGCCTGCCGGAAGTCAACCGGGTTCCGCCCGGAAAAAAGCCGGACCGACGGGATTCAATAGGTCCGTCAGAATCGGTTGTGGGCCCTCGCCGACGGTGTCATCCTGCCGTCATGCCCGAGAGCACGCTGCCGGATCACGCTGCGATCCTGCGAGAGATACGAATGGTTCGGCGAGCCGGCGTCATGCGACTGCGAGGACTCGAACTGCCGTCCCTGGAGCGTGCCGCCTCGGTTCTCGGTCCCGCCGATCCGGACACCCGCGCCCAGTCGGTGGAGCGGCTGTTACGTCTGGCCGTGACCCGGATGGACGGCGGGAGTCTCCAGGAGGCCGCCGAGTACAGCCTCGGCCTGGCACGCGGCACCCGTGACATGCCGTCGGTCGACCGGCGCCGCCGGGCCGCCGCCCTCTACGGGGTCAGTGTCGAAAGGTTCCGCAAATACCAGGAGTTCACGGTGCTCGGCGAGGTCGCCGAGCACGTCGTACGGATCTGCGCCGCTTCCCTGACCGGGCCCGCCGAAGCCTCCCCCGATGTCCCGGCCACGTCGGCGTGGCCGGGATCAAGTCCCCTCTCGCCCAGCCACCGGACCCTCGGTGTCGCGGTCGCCGGACACACCGCGACGGTCACCGTGCACATCCACCCCGTCGATCTGCTGCGCGACGTGGATGTGGTGGTCTCGCCGACCAACACGTACCTGTCGCTGCCGGAGGCGTACAAGTCCTCGGTCTCGGCGTCGCTCCGCAGGGCGGGGGCGCTGCGCGACGTGGCAGGCGGTCTGGTCGAGGACCGGGTCAACGACGAGGTACGGGACTGGGTGGAGCGGTACGCGGCACCAGGCCGGGCGGTCCCGCCGGGCACGGTGGTGCCGACCGGCGCCGGGGCACTCGGACGGCAGGGCGTACGGCGGATCTACCACGCGGCGGTCGCGGTTCCCCGCCCCGGCACCAACGACTACGACGTCCAGCCGGCCGATGTCACGCGCGCCGCAGCCAGGGCGCTGGCCCTGCTGGCAGAGGAAGGGGACCGGTTCGACCCGCCACTGCGTTCCATCTGCTTCGCCCTGCTGGGATCCGGGCGCGGCGGACTGTCGCACGAGGCGAGTTTCACGGCGGTCTGGGCCGCCATCGAGGCCGAGTTGGCACGCGGCACCGGCTATGAGACGCACCTGGTGGTACGCCGTCCCAGCCGGGCGGATCTCGTCGAACGGCTGCTGGGCCGACACCCATGGGCGCGCGGCACGAAGGAGGCGGAGCGTGACATCGGAAATACCAGAACCACCGGAACCAACGGAAACGCCGGAGGCTGAGTCGTATCGGTACGGTCTGGCCCGCGCGGCGGCCGACTGGCCCACCCTGAAAGACCGGCTCGATCCGGCGGCGCTCAGCGCGCTCGCGGGCCATCTGACCGAGTTCCGGAACGCCGGGCCCGGCACCCCGCGCCGGACGGCGGCGGCCGCGGCGGCCCTGCGGCTGCTGGACCGGTCGTCGGAGGAGGCCGGTGCCCGATTCGCCGGTGAGACGTTCGCGCCCGCCGGGTTCACACCGGACGATCTGGCGGTGCTGGTGCTCGACGGCCACCGCATGGTCGGTCCGGTGCTCGGAGCCGTACGGGAGAGGCTGCTGGCCGCGCCCGCGCTCGACGAGCCGGACGGCACGGCGGGCGGCGGCCCGGACGGGAGCGCCTTCGATGTTCGGCTCATCCGGCTGCCGGGGGCGGGCGGCAGGGGCAGGTGTCCCGCGTTCCAGTTCCGCGAGGCGCCTGAGGCATGGCCCGTCGTCCTGGTGGTGAACGAGATGCTCGACAGCGGACGAGATCCCTGGGGCGCCGCCGACTGGTGGCTGTCGGCCAACACCTGGCTCCGCAAGAGCAGCCCCGCTTCGCTGCTCGGCAGCGGGCAGGACGCCCAACTGGCCGAAGCCGCAGCGTATTTGACCGAGAACCCCTGACCGAGAACCCCTGACCGAGAACCCCTGACCGACAACCTCCGAGCGCGAATCCCTGACAGCAGGTCCCTGGCGGGGAGTCCCCGACAGACATCCGTACGCGTTTTTCGCGCGCAGGTCGAGAGATCGAGAGATGAGGTGTGGTGCCGTGGTGAACATCCGACCGCCCGTGACGCTGCCGGGCGCCCCGGCCAAGGTGACCCTGCCGGAGGGCACCGAACTTGTCCGGCTGCACGCCGCGCACCGGCCGGCCGGTGCGTTCAACCCCGTACTCGCGCACTCGTTCTACGGCGGTGGCCGCTTCGACGCCACAGCCTTCGACGAGTACGGCTATGTGTACGCGGGGCTCACCTCGGCGGCGGCGGTCTGCGAGTCGCTGCTGCGCTCGATCCCCTTCGAACGGGACGCCCAGCCACGGACGGTGTCCCGGACCGCGCTGCGCGGCAGGAAGCTGTCCTTCCTGCGGCTGACCACCGACGTCACGGTGCTGCCGCTGGTCTCAGGACGGGATCTGGCGGCCGTGGCCCAGGACGCGTGGCTCACCCAGACGGAAGCCGCCGACTATCCGTTCACCCGGCACTGGGGCCACTGGATACGCGAACAGACCACCCCCTGGGCCCAGGGCTTTCTGTGGCCGTCGAAGCGCGAGCCCGCCGACCAGGTCGTGGTCCTGTTCGGAGACCGCTGCCCACCCGGCGTACTGGGTGAACTCGGCCCGTCACCGGTCGACTTCGAGACACCCGAAGGCGAGGAGTGGCTCAACGCCGTACTGGAGCCCTATCGCGCGAAGGTCGCGCCGTGACGTCGCCGCCCGTGGACGGCAGCGGCGGCCCCGACGCGGAACCGATCGATCCGGACCACCTGACGGATGACGAACTCGCCGCAGAGCGCGACGAGTTGGCGGGCCTCCTGGCGTACATCCCGGACAGCGAGCTGTGGGAGTTCTGGATGACCGTCGGGCACTGGAGCTATCTGCTCCATGTGCGCACGGGAGACCCGGCCGACCTGGCCCGAGCGGCCGACGCCGTCGAGCACGCCTTCGCACCCGCCGCGACCTGGCCCGAACCGGACCACAACAGTGCTGTCCTCGCCCGCAGGTTACGGGCCGAGATCACCCAACTCCGCTCCTGCGAGGCGCCCATGGACCGCGAACTGCTCGACGAAGCCATCGCGCTGCTGGACACCGCACTGCGAGACCTCGAAGCCACCCCCGGCCACGACCTGGACGAGAAGGCCGACCTGCACCTCTCGCTGGCCGACCGGTACGTCAGCCGGTGCCGCCTCGGCGAGGGCTGGTCGGAGGCGCCCGCCGCCGGAATCGCGGTCGGGCACTACCGGGCCGCGCTCGCCGCCGCGACGCCCGGCACCATCGACACCGGGCTGGTCAGGCACGAACTCAGCGCCGCACTGCTCCTGTTGGGCCGGGGTACCGACGACCGGCAGGCGCTGGAGGAGGCGATCGCGGAGTTCGGACGGGCGGCCGCCGCCCGGGAGCAGGAAGAAGGGGCGGAACCGTCCGGGTTCCGGGAGTCAGCCATCGACATGGTCTTCGGCCGCTGCCTGTTGTGGGTGAACTGGCAGGACGCTACGCAGCCGGCGCACGCCGAAGCCGAACTGAACGCGCTGCTCGCCGAGGAAGGTGGCCTGGACGAGATCCCGCCGCACTACCTCGACGTCTTCGGCCGGATCCTCTACGAACGGGCCGCCGAACAGGACGACGACGGGGCTCGCGACCGGGCCGTCGCCCTGCTGAGACAGGCGGTCGAGCGCTGGGACCCCGAGGAGGACGGCAGCGTTCTGGCCGCCGCCACCTTCCTGGCGAGCATCCAGTACTCACAGTTCATCGCCGACTCCGATCCGGACCGGCTGCCCGACCTCGTCACCGCCGCGCGGACGCTGCTCGCTCTGGACGAGGCCGACGAGGAGGTCCGCGCCTACGCCGACATGATGCTCGGCACGGCCCGGTCCCAACTGGCCTTGCTGGGCCTCGGTGCGCCCGATCCGGAGGCTGTCGAACGAGCGGCCCGTGCCGCCGCCGAGACGTCGCAGGCGCTGAAGGAAGGAGGGTTCCCCAGCCAGGACGAATCAGGGATGAGCGCCACCGTCCGGGACGTGATGGGCTCCCGCCGCCGCGATCAGGGCTTCGACCGCGCCTACGCCTCCTGGCTCGCACTGGACACGGGCGAGAACTCCGGGCTGATCGCCGGGCAGATGCTGCTCGACATGCTGCTCTGGGATCCGCACGGCACCCATGTCACGCAGGAGCAGACGGACACACTCTTCGGCGCGGCCGTCGCGGCCCGCACCGACACCGCCTGGCAGGTCGGCATCCACTCGATGGCCGCCCTGCTCCGTGCCAGGGGAGCTTCGGTGACCGGGGGAGCCGGTCTGGGGGAGGCCCTGGCGTACGTGGACCGGGCCGCCGAACTCGGCGAGGGCCAGCAGGACCTGCGCGAGGTGGCGGAGTTCATGCGGGCCTTCACCCTGATGATGCGCGGGCAGTTGGGCGGTGGCGCCGACGACATCGAGACAACGATCGCCATCTGGCGGCGGATACGGCACAACCCCCTCATCACGCCGTACACACAGCGGGTGGTCGACGGTCAGTTCGGCGCACTGGAGGGGGCCCGCGCAGTGGCGCGCGGCGATCTCGCCACGGCCGACAAGTGCGTCGCCACGGTCGCCGACGCCTACCGGGGGATGCGGTCCGACGACATCTCGCACGGCGAGATGTGGTCCGTGCTGGAGCATGTCCGGATCCTGCGCGACGACCTCGCCGAGAAGCTCGGCAAGCCGCCGCTGCCGCCCGCCGCCGACCGTCCGACCATCGCCGAGCTGCGCCGCATGGCTGCCGGGCTGCCCCGCGACCACCGCGCCCACCTGCTCGGTGAAAGCGGTGTCGGCCGCTTCGGGGACGCGCTGGTCGCAAAGGATCTCGGCGTGCTCAAGGAGGCCATCGCGCTGGTCGACGAGGCACTGGAACTGTCCGACGAGGGCGGCGATCACTGGCTCAGGTACGGATACATCCGGGCGGGGGCCGACTGCATCCGCGCCACGATGGAACAGAGCCGCGCCCCGCTCGACAGCGGCATCGCACTGCTGGAGCGGGTACGCGGCGCCACTCCCGGACCTGAGCACCGTCTCTGGGCCTCCATGGGCCTGGGCCTCGGCATGGCCTACCGGCAGCGCGCCGCCATCCCCGGCAGCCCCACCGCGGCCGCCGACCGGCGCCGCGGGCGCCGGGTAGGGCTCGACGCGCTGCGCGGCCACGTGTGGGCCGCGCTGCTCCAGTCGGGCACCGACCACGCGGCCGAGGCGGCGGCCAAGGCCACCGAGACGGCCCTCGACGTGGCCGACTGGTGCCTGGAGGACGGGGTGCCCGCGGAGGCCGTGGGCGCTGTCGACTCCTGCCGGGGCCTGCTGCTGCACGCCTCCCTCACCTCGCTGTCCGTCCCCGACCGGCTGGTGGCGGCGGGCCGCGCGGACCTGGCCGCCGAGTGGCGGGCGGCGAGCACGGGGTTCGTACCGTCGTCGGACCCGCTGAACGCCGAGGACGGAGGGGTCCCCAGCGATCTGCGCCGCCGCGTGCTGGAGACGCTCACCGGGGCGGGCGACAGCGAGCAGCCGGGGAACGGCCTCGCCGCTCTGCTCGACCCGCCGGGCCCCGACGAGATCGGCGCCGCGCTGCGCACCCTCGGCGCCGACGCGCTGGCCTACCTCCTGCCGGCCCGCGAGGGCCGCAAGGGCCACGCGCTCGTCGTCACCGCCGACGACCGTACGTTCGTAGTGCCCCTGCCTCTGCTGAGCGCGGAGGCAGGACCGATCAGGGACTACCGGCCACTCGGGGGCCAACGCGACATGGGTCCCCCGACGGAGGACGAGACGGACGGCGCGACGGGCGCGACGTACGGCGCCGAACCCCGCACCGCCGTACCGCTGCGGAAGCAACTCGACCGGCTGTGCTCCTGGGCCTGGTACGCGGCGACGCAGCCACTCCTGTCGGCGCTGGGCGCTCCCGGGCGTCGCCCGGCCGTCGTCCTGGTGCCGCTGGGCAAGCTCGGTGTGGTGCCGTGGCACGCGGCGTGGGAGCCGGGCAGGGGAGGCGCCCGCCGGTACGCGGTGACGGAAGCGCACATCTCGTACGCGGCCTCGGCGCGGATGCTCTGCGACGTGGCCGGCCGCCCCGCCGCACCGCACACCGGCGCCGCCCTGGTGGTCGGCAATCCCACCGGGGACCTGCGGGCCGCCGGCGACGAGGCACGCGCGGTGCACACCGCCTTCTACCCCGCCGGGCGCTTCCTCGCCGAGCAGGCCACGCCCGCGGAGGTGCTGGCCTGGCTGCGCCGGGCGGAGAACGCGGGCGGGGTCCTGCACCTGGCCTGCCACGGCTCGGTGTCCGAACACAGCCGCCACAGCGCCTACGTGGCGCTGGCCGGCGGGCGGCTCGCCGCCGAGGAGCTCACCGAGGCGGGCGCGGGCGCCAGGGACACGAAGGACGGGTGGCTGGACCTCGTGGTGCTGGCCGCCTGCCGCAGCCATGTCTCGGGGCGCGGTTTGAACGAGGCGTACAGCCTGGCCACCGCGTTCCTGGTGGCGGGGGCGAATTCGGTGATCGGCTCGCTGTGGCCGGTCCCGGACGACGCCACGTCCGTGCTGATGTACATGGCGCACCACTTCCTCAGGCGCGAGGCGGAGCCGCCGGGCCGGGCGCTGCGCAGGGCCCAGCTCTGGATGCTGGACCCCGCGCGCACCGTGCCGGCCGACATGCCGGAGGCGCTGCGCGTACGCGCCCTGGCCGTGGAGCCCGACGACCTCTCGGCCTGGGCCGGGTTCACCCACCTGGGGCGGTAGCTCCGCCGGTCAGCCCCCGGTGGCGTCCGGGACGACCGTACGGAGTGCCACCGTCCGCGTTGTCCACGGCCCCACCTGGGGCGGGGCTTCGGCGTTCCTGCCGACGACGGCCGGGGCGGCCAACCGCAGCATGCCGTCGGGCTGTTGTCCGTCGTGACGTCCCCGCGCCCCCCGCTGCCAGGGATCGAGAATGAAGGGCACGGTGTTGAACTCTCCCTCGGCGACTATGAGTTTGAGCCAGTCCCGCGCGTAGGCTCCCGGCCGGACGGGGCGCGACTTCGGCAGGCTGAGCTGGACAGGACCGCCGTCCAGGGCGTAGCCGGTCAGGCCGGGTCCGATGAAGTCGGGCTCGTACAGACCGGGATGGGAGCCGTAGCTGTCGTTGAGATTCAGCAGCAGGCACCACAACGGCCGGGTGGAGTTGTTGTGGATCCGTACGGACACCAGAGGCTTGCGCCAGCGACCGGGGCCACCCTCGTACGGGACCTCCAACTCGGCGTTGGCGTAGGTTTTCTCGGTCGGCGTGCCGGTGCCGAGGGAGCTGTCCCAGGGGGAGACCTCCAACCGCACCGAGAGGGCGGAGGCGAAGTTGCTCAGTTCGAGCAACTGGTACCAACGGGTCAGGTGGGCCAGGCAGTCGACGACTGCCATGGCGTCGGCGGGGTCCCCGAGCGGGAGCGGGGGTACGGCGGCGGTGCCGTCGCGGGTCAGTACGGTGGCCAGCCCGTCACGCACGACCACCTTGAACCGGAGCACGGGCGAACTCTGCCGCGCGGCACCCCTGTCGGGGCCGGACGGTGTGACGGCAAGCAGCGGGGTGGGGCCACCGCCCGGGCCCGCCGCGGCGACGGCCTCGCGCAGCCAGGCGCCGGCCCGGGGCGCGTGCGGTGCGTCGAACTCCACCCCGGCGGGCGGCAGGGCCAGCGCGGACACCGCGACGGGATAGACCTGGGCCGGATCGGGGCGCCAGCCGTGCGGGGTCACCAGCGCGCGGTCGTGACGCACCTCCCGGACCCGTACGACGCGCGCCCCGGTGCGAGGCTCCCCGTCGCCGGTCACGACGAACTCCGTTCCGCCGCCGGCTCCGCCGTCCGGCGCCGTACCGTCCGGGTCGTCGTCCGACCAGGACTCCATGCCGTGCAGACTGCCGTGATCCACTTCCCACCCGTCGCGGCCGTGCCGCAGGAGCTGCGGGCTCGGCTCCCGTGCCTTCCCGCCGAGGAACGGCAGATCGGCCGGGCCGCCGGGGTCGTGCGGGATCATCACGGGGTGCTGCTGGGCCGTCAGGATCTGCACCCGGCAGTGGGTGGCGGCCAGGATCTCGCGGTAGGTGGCGGTGGGGCCCACCTCGGCGAGCACGCCGAGCAGTGAGTGGCTGAACAGGCCGCGCGTGCGCCCGCCGAGCTTGTCCTCGTAGGCCTGCTGGTCGATCCGGCTCGCCGCCAGCGTGATGTGGAAAGGCCCCGTGCCGGGTCCCGCGGGCACGGCCGTACGTGACTCCGGAACCAAGGGGACCGGTGCGGCGAGCGGCCGGTCCGGGTCCGGCGGCAGGAACCGCGCGGTGGGACCCTCTTCGTCGTCGCGGGTCACACCGCCCGAGTAACAGCAGTCCATGACAGCGGTGGTGTGCGCGCCTCCGGCGGCCACACCGTCGAGGAGGGCGCGCAGTTCCGTGTCCGCCAGGAGGCCGTCGGCGCAGACGACCGCCTGGCTGCGCCCCGTACCCTCCTTCATCAGAGCGGCGGCTCCCACGGCCTCGTACTGGGCGCCGTGTCCGGAGAACCAGAACAGCGCGGTGTCTCCGGGTCCTGCCTGTCCCAGGTGTTCGGCGATGCCGTCCCGCACCGCCCGCACCGTTGCCTCACCGTCGAGCAACGGCTTCACGCGGAGCGGACCGGTGACCCGGCTCCTCAGCCACGCGCGGGCGGCTTCGATGTCGTTCCGACAGCCCCGGAGCGGCTTCCTGGCTGTCGCCGCGGGATAGGAGTTGATGCCCACGAGGAGGACGTGGACCGTCCCTCCGCCGCCGTTCCGCATGTGTACGCCGCCCCGGTCCTGGCTCTTCCGGCCCCACCCGTCGTCATCCATGGGGGGAGTCTGGCAGCCGCTTCGGGGCGGACGGGGCCCTCGGCCGGGCGGATACCGGTCGTGAGTCGGGCGATCTCAGGTAATCCCACGTTCAATCAACCAATCACCCCACATGATTGACGAGGCGTCAGTACTCTCACTTTGTCCGTGACGTACGCCACAGCGGGACACGTTCATGAACTCGGGGGACGCATGGGACACATCGAACGATCACGCCGTCAGGTGGGGTCCGATCCGGCCACCGGCGTCCGTCCCGCCACCACCGGCGCGAGGCACGACGCGCCCGCGCCGGTGCGACTCGGCGGGTTCACCACCGAGCTGTACCGCCCCAGGCCGGCCGACCTGTTGCACGCCGTACGCCGGCTGGACGCCCGACTCGCCGACGAGGAACTGCGGGAGATGGGGCGGTGGATCGGCGAGCAGTACGTCACCTCGTACGGCACGGCGCCGATCGGCTATGTGGCGCGGTGTTTTCTCGGCCCGCCGTACGTGGACCACCGGCTCGGGCTCGACGGGTGCGTCCTGGAGCACTACGCGCTCGCCGATGTGATGCCCGAACCCTTCGGAGCGGCCCGCATGCTGGCCCGCTCCGGCGCCTACGCGTACGTCGAGGTGTACGACGGCGGCCTGGTCCTGCCGGTCCTCGCCGACGGCGGAATCGTACGGCCATGAAACCGGCACGGATCGCTACGGATCAGTACGGAACGGAACGGAGGCAACGATGACGGAGATAGACCGCCGGCTTCACCAGAAAGTCGACCAGGTCAGCACGCGCGTCCTCAGACTCACGGAGAGTCTGATAGCGGTGTCCGACCAGGTGTCCCTGGTGGACACCGCGCAGAAGCAGACCCAGGACAGCCTGCGGGTGCTCCTGGAGGAGTTCAAGAAGTACGTCCTCAAGGCGGAGCTGACCGCGAACCTGCACAGCGCCGAGACGCAGATCCTCTCGGTGGAGGAACGCCTGGAGCGCGAGTTCGGTCATCTCAAGCGGGTCCGGCGGACGGCCGTCGGCATGCTCCAGTCGTTCGACGTGGGCCTGGTGTCCGAGGACGTCGTCCAGCAGATCAGCGAAGAGCTGATGATCGAGAACGCGCGCTACTGGCTCGCGCCGGCGCTGGTCGCCCTCGCCGCGTGGCCCCAGGACAACCGCTCCCTGTGCGACAAGGCGGTGGAGGAGGCCTTCCGGCGCTCGCCGGCGAAAACCTCCCTGCTGTTCGCGCTGATCCTGCGCCGCCAGGGCCGGCACGAGGGTGCTGTCCGCTGGCTGCGGCACTACCTGGAGGCGCAGGACCCGAACGCGCTGGGCCGGGAGTTCGCGGTGATTCTGGAGTCCATCTCCCAGGGCGCCTTCGGTCCCGCCGGGCGTGACCTCATGCGGCAGAGGCTCAACGGCTGGCAGGAGCTGCTGCTGACCGACGAGGCCGTACAGCAGGCGCAGGTACGCCGCTGGCGGGCGGAGATCGACACACTGCGCGGTCCCACCTCGGACCAGTTCCCCCGGCTGGAGATGGTGTCACCGCAGTGGCCCCAGCTCGACGAGGCGTTGAGGTCGGCATCCGCGCACCAGGGCGTGCTCGACAAGTACACGGCCATGCTGACGCGTGAACCACGGGCCCCCGAGCGGCTTGAGGACACCGTCGACGACATCCTGGACCAGTTGGTGAACGAGTACGACAACGAGGAGCTGCCGCACCACCGCGAACTGGCCCTGCACAAGGCCGTTCGGGACGCCGGAGGGGACAAGGAAGCGGCCCAGCAGGCCGTGGACGTGGACACGGCCTCCCACCAGGAGACGCTGGACTACCTGACCGTCCAGTCCACAGCGGCGCTCAATCCGGCCGCCATCGGCGCCTCGGCAGCCACCCAGCAGTTGTCCGTGGCCGCCTGCCACCAGTGGTTCGCCCAGGCGCACGGCGGATTCAGCCGTGACTACCGGGCGGCGGTGCCCTCCGAGATCACACTGAGCATGGGCGACGCCGGAGGTGTGGTCGTCGGCCGCAGGAAGTTCTTCATCCCCACCTGGACCGGATCGTTCAACACCTCGGTCGACGCCCTGGAGCGCTCCCTCGCGAGCCACTGGGACCGGCGTATCGAACCGTTCGTCAAGACCCTCGCGTACCCCCTCGTCAAACAACTCGTCATGATGGCCGCCGTGATCGCCGTGATCCTGCTGCTCTTCCTGGGGTCCAGCCCTGGCTTCGCCTTCCTCGCAGCGGTCATCGTCGGCGGGATCTGGGGAATGGTGCTGTACCAGCGCAGTACGGCGGCCGCCGCCGAGCAGGAAGCGGCGCGGACCCTGCTCGGACGGCACAGGCAGGAAGCGGTCCAGCAGTTGCGCGGAGCGGCGGCGGAACTGAGCGACTGGCACGGGCAGTACGCCTCCGCGGACGCCGTGGAGTCCGCCGCTCGCGAGTTCATCGCGGCGCTGGCGACAGCGACCACCGCGGCGGCGCCCTTCGAGGGACGCGTCGTCGCGGCAAGCACGGACGGAGGGACGGCATGAGCACATCGTCACCCGGGGACCCGTGGGTTCCCCAGGACTCCTCCGGGCCCGGGCCCGCCTCCGTATCCGCGG
>NZ_JTHL01000001.1:7399004-7431899 GCF_000818195.1 Streptomyces sp. 150FB
CGTACCTCCGCTCCCCGCCGCACCTCCGCTCCCCGCCGGCTCGCCGCGGACCCCGCCGGCGCCGGTCCCCTGGGCGACGGACCCCGCACAGCCACCGGTGGCCTCCTGGGGAGCGGCCACGCTGCCCAGCAGCGAGCCGGTCACCCGCCGGCTGCGCCGAGTCGTCGAGAGCCTGCCTGACTGGGAGCCGCTGCCGCCCGGCGAGTTCAGTGTGCGCCGCCCCGGCAGCCGGGCATGACGACGCTGTGGGCGGGCGGTGGCAGCTACCAGGCGTGGGCCGACTATCTGGAGGGCTGGGCCACCGGCCGGACGGACGGCCCCCCGCCTCCCGCCCTCGACCCCGAGGACCTTCCCGCCGACACCTGGCAGCGCCTGCTCGTCCGCATCGGCGAGGCCGTGAGCCTGCGGCTCCAGAACTGGGCCGACGCCATGATCACCGCGGTGTCGACCGCGCCCGACGAGTTCTCCGCGGGCCGGGCGCTGGCCCAGTCCCGGGTGGGACTGCGCGAGGTACGGGCGCTGGCGTCGCACCCGAGCCTGCCCGAGGACTTCAGCAAGCGGCTGCTGAAGGCTGTGGACCAGCGGACCCAGAACCTCCAGAGCGCCATCGAGACGGAGTTGGACGGGGCGGTGGCGAAGGGGCAGGACCCGCGCTGGGTCGAGGCCCGCAGACGTACGGTCCGGGACAACCGGCTGACGGCCGTACTGGACGACGACGCACGGGCGCCGGCCGCCGAGGCCCCGCACGTCTGGTCCTACGACCCGGCGGCGGGCCGGCGCCGGGTGATCGGCGACTGAGCCGCGCCGCCGGCCCGACAGATGAGCCAACTGGTCCGGACATCACCGGAACCGGCCGACAGGAGCGAAGGAGCAGGGGCACCGCATGGCGAACTACCGCGAGAGCCGGGGTGAGCTGGAGGGCTACCTCACGGCCCGCGTACCGGTCATCGGGATCCGTACCATCGAGCAACAGCGTGCGATGCGACTGATGAAGGAGATCGCGAGCCGGCCGAACCGGAGCGCCCAGCCCTTCTGGATCTACACCAGGGCGACCGGCCTGCGCGATCTGCGGACGAACATCGCTGTCCAGGACGACCGGTCCCTGACCGGCGCGATGGACTTCATGGCGTCGCAGTTCAGCGCCCGCCCCCGCGCCACCGTCATTCTCGTCGATCCGGACGGTCTGGACTCCGACGCCCCGATCACCCGGCATGTGGCGGAACTGGCCCGGCTCGCCGACTCCAACGCCGGCTGCATCGTCCTCATCACCGACAAGCCGATCTGGAGCGGACTCCAGCGGCTCGGCATGGGCCTTCAGCTCGACCTCCCGGACGCGGCCGAGATGTACGCGATCATCAGCGACTTCCTGGCCGACCACAAGGACCGGGTGCCGATCGCCTGGACGGCCGACGACGCGCGGCGCGCCTCGGAGTTCCTCGAGGGGGTGACCGAGGGCGAGGCGGTCAACCTGATGGCGACGGTCGCCGCCAAGGGATCGGTGGAGCAGGACGACGTCCTGGTGCTGGCCCGCTCGAAGGACCGGATCTTCAACGACCTGGCGGGACTGGAGCGGCTGAATCTCAAGTCGGCCGACCACGCCGTCGGCGGCCTGTCCAACCTGCGCGACTGGCTGGCCCGCAAGCAGCGGCTCATGCACGCGGATCTGCGCGGCACCGGCCTCAGACCACCGCGCGGAGTGCTGCTCGTGGGAGTCCCCGGCTGCGGCAAGTCGCTGTCGGCGAAGGCCGTCTCCCAGCAGTGGCAACTGCCCCTCTACCGGCTGGACATGGCCAGCATCCACGGCATGTACCTGGGGGAGTCGGAGAACCGCATGCGCGACGCGCTCGCGACGGCGGACCGGGTGTCGCCGTGCATCCTGTGGATCGACGAGATCGAGAAGGGCCTCGCAGGCGGCAACGACTCGACCGGTGTGCCGCAGCGGGTACTGGGCCAATTCCTCTTCTGGCTACAGGAGTCGCAGTCGCGGGCCTTTGTCGTCGCCACCGCCAACGACGTGCGCAAGCTGCCCCCGGAACTCCTGCGCAAGGGGCGCTTCGACGAGCTGTTCTTCGTCGACCTGCCGGACGAGCAGGACCGCAAGGAGATCATCGAGCTGTACTACCGGCGTTACGTCAAGGCCGAGCCGGACCCGGACCAGGTGCAGAGCCTGGTGGACATCTCCGACGGTTTCGCGGGCTCCGACATCGAGTCGGCGCTGCACGACGTGGGCGCCGAGGTGCTGCTGAACGGTGGAGCCGAGGCGCTCCACCCGGCCTTCGTCCTCAATACCTTCGCCAATACGAACCCGCTGAGCCGCACCAATCCCGAACAGGTCGACGACATCCGGGCCTGGGGCCGCGAACGGGCGGTCCCGGCGGGCCGCCAGAACCCGAACGACGCAGGCCCGGGCGCCACCGCGGCCCGCAGGGTGGTGTTCCTGGGCGAATGAGGGGCGCGCCCGCCGCTCCCCGGTCGGCCCGAGCGACACTCAGCGGGTGCCCTCCCGTGGATCCGACCGGCTGAGCTTCTCCGCGACCCGCTCGCGGAGAAGCTCGTACTCCTCCCGGAGCCGACGCCACTCGGCGGCCGGCGGCCGCGGTATGACGGTGCCTCCGACGACCACCTCCTCCGGCCCGAACTGCTCCCGGGTCAGGTCGATCTCGATGCCCGAACCCAGCCGGTTCCACCAGTGGTAGTCCGTGCGCTCACCGCCGACATGGACCTCTCCGCGTATCAGCTCGCCGCCCAGCAGATCGTTGACGACCATCGCGGTCACCCCGCACTGGTCCCGGGCCGGATTGTCCGAGCTCCAGCGCGGCCGGAACTCCGGGGTGCACGTCTCGGCGCTCCAACTGTCACGGAGGGCGCGCTCGATGTCGGTGAGAAGCAATGTCGTCATGACGGTCATCCTCGCAGCGGGCACTGACAGTGGAGGGCGGCGCGGAAGACCCTACGAATTCGCCGCAGCACACGATCCCCGACAACCGGTCAACCCTTGGCGCAAAAGGGGGACATGACGGAACGGCAGATGGGATCGTATGCGAGAGTTTGCGGCTTGAGCGAATCAGCGCGCCCGACGGGCGCTGAAGTGAACGGCACCTGGGGAGGGGCTTGTTCGTGGCATGGGACGAGTGGGAGCGCATGAAGGACGCCGCCGCCGGTCAGGACTCGACGGCGATGCGGCTCAATCAGGCCGACGCCGGGGGCGGGGGTGGCGGCGGCCCGTTCGGTGATCTGGTGGTGAATCAGGACGACCTGGGCGCCGTGGGCCACGATGCCTTCGTGCTCCACTCCCAACTGCACAAGCAGGCCGACATCGCGGGAGCGGGGGCGGGCAAGGACGGCGTCGGATCCACGGCGCAGGCGGCCGCCGACCTCAAGAGCGGGAGCTTCTCCCTCGGGCCGGCACTCGCGACGACGGTGGAGATGTGGACCTCCCAGGTGAAGAGTGTGCTTCAGGCCTGTGCGCACATCTCGAACCATCTCGACTACACGAAAAGGCTCCACGCCGTGGACGACGTGAAGATCGCCGCCGACCTCCCCGACCTCGATGGTCTGCCGTTACCGGTGTCGCGGCTCAACGAGTACTTCAAGTAGGGGTGGCAGTGAGTTTCACGTACTCGGATCTGATCGGGCTCCCCCTGGGGAACCTGGGAACCGCGGTCTCGGACTGGCGGACCACTGTCCTCAACCTCAAGACGCTGGCGTCGGACGCGCAATCGGGCATGAAAGCGAAGGCGGACAAGGCGCGATGGGCCGGTGAGAACGCCACCGTGACCCGGAGCTTCGTCGACAAGACCGCGAAGGAGTTCAAGGACCTCCACGCCGAGGCCGACAGCATCTGCCATGTGCTCGAAGACGCGCACACCGAACTCGTCAAAATCCAGACGTCCGTGAAGAAGGCCGTGGAGGTGGACGCGGTGGGTCTGGGCGTGACGGTCCAGGACATCGGTGGCGGCAAGGTCCGGTGCTTCTTCACCCACGTTCGCGGCGACAAGGACCAGTACACGCAGGATCAGCTCGACGCGAAGCAGGAGCTGGAGAGTCGGATCAACCGTCACATCTCCCACGCCGCGGAGATCGACGCCTCGGCAGCACGCGCCCTCGGTAAGAGCACCGGCGACGACGCCCACAACGCCGGACACGCCACGTACGCGTCGCTCAACGACGCACAGGCGGAACGAGCCCTGGAGCTCGCGAAAAAGGGCGCCAGCATGTCCGACAAGGAGCTGGCGGAGTTCAACCAGTTGATCAAGTGGAACGGCACGGAGAAGGACGGCGACTTCGCCACGCAGTTCTACGAGGGTCTCGGGGGACCGGAGAAGACCCTCGAGTTCTACGCGGAGATGTCGATCGACGGTACCCATGCCGACGCGACCAAGACCCGCCTCGCCGCAGTCGCCGAACTGCAACGGAACATGGGCAACGCACTCGGCGTGGCCACGGACCCGGACAGCGCCAGGCACCTGCCGAGCAGTTGGGGTGCGGAGTTCCGCAAGCTGGGAACTCAGCCGATCGGGTCGGGACCCTATGAGAGGAACAAACCCTTCGGCTACCAGGTCCTCGGCGGGCTCCTACGCTACGGAAGCTACGACCCGCGCTTCCTCGATCCGATCGCGGAGCACGTCGCCCAACTGCACAAGGAGGACCCCGCCAGGTTCTCCGGGAACGCCCCGATGGGCAGCAAGGACATCTACGGCTTCAATCCCTCCGGGAAGCTCGGCAGCGGCAACGACCCGCTCAACAGCGTGCTGGAAGCCCTCGGCCACAGCCCCGAGGCGTCGGAGAAGTTCTTTACCGACACCCCGACCGCGTACAACGAGGACGGCACGGTCAAATCCGGCGGCTCGGTGGGCTTCGTCTCGTATCTCGACCTGTTCACCGACAAGGACTTCGACTGGACGGCCGACACGAACGACACGAACCTCCTGGCGGACGAGGACAAGACGAAGACCGCTCTGACCTACGGTCCGCAGGCTCTGGGCCACGCGCTGGAGTCGGCCACGACGGGACGGCCGTACGACGGCGACGACATGGCCCCGGCGATCAGTCACAGCCCAGAGCGGGCCAAGCTGGTGAGTGACATCGTCGATAAGTTCGGGTCGCACCCCGAACTCATCCGGCACAACGAAAACGGCGAGATGGATGGGTCGGGTCCGCTGTACGGGATGCGAGAGAGTCTCGGTGACATCACCGCCGAGTACATGGCGGATTTTCAGGGAGCTCTCGGCCAGACTGACAATGAGCTCTTTTCGCCCTTCGGTACTTCTGCGGATCTGCGGGCGAATTCGGCTCAGAGGTTCCTGGCGGAGGTGGGTCAGGACCCGGGCGCCTACGCATCCATCACCAGTGCCCAGCAGGCTTATACGGCGAATGCCGTGAACGAGGTACTCAATGGCGACAGTAATTCCACTGTCGCTGATGCGGAGCGGCTCAGGAGCGCCACGCATCCGGGTGGCGTTATCGCCGGAATCATGAGTGAGTCGCGCGCCGATGCGGTCCTGGACTACCACAGTGCCGCAGACAAGGAATTCAATGAGGCGGCCTCTGACAAACAGAAGTGGGCCGATCGAATTCTGAGCGTCGGGGTTGACAATACTGTGGGAAAGGTTCCCATCCTGGGTGAAGTCGTTGGATGGGCATCCAGCGATATTCAGGACAGCATCATGAAGAGTATTGAGCAGGACTCCGCAGATCAAGCTGCAACGGATGCCGACGACAAGTACGCGGAGGGGCGGGCTGCTGTGATGACTTCTGCTGGTGCCGCTGTCGTGGCGGCGGCTCGCAACGGCGATTTTAATTCTGACACCATACAAGACCTTTGTGACTCTGCCGGGAATGGTGCAGATGGTGGTTTCTCCGTAGGTTCTGGTATGAAAAGGGCGGGGGACGCGTCGTGACGAAGTGGATTCTGGTCAGTACCGCTGGGGCGGTCGCTCTCTGCGGTCTCGTGGCGTGCTCCGGTGAGGGGCAAAAATACGAAATACCGAAAAAACTTTGCGATGCTCCGGTGGACAACAATCTTCTCAAGCCGCTGTTGCCTGACGGCCGGAAGGTGGAGACTCTCAAGGAGTTCTCGAAGGTATCGCCACCGCACCAGTTCTGCGACGTCATGGTCGATGGTGATATCGATCTGTCCACGGAAGGTATTTGGCAGAAGTCCGGCTTCACCGCCAAAGACGCGGCGAAGCAAACGCTGGTATTCAATACCCGCTCAACCCAGCACGGAACGTTTGAGGTATGGGACACCGGTGCGATCACGGTGTTCGACTGCAAGACTGAGAAATGGAACACCCCTCGCTACTCTCTCAGGTCTCGCTATTCTCTCAGGGTCTACGCACCCCGAACAGAGGAAAACCTGGGCGACCAGATCGAGCGTTTCCTCACCGTCTACGCCAAGGAGTACCGCAAGACGCTCCACTGCCAGCCCTGACCCGCGACACGCAGGTCAGACGTCGCCGCCGGCGAGCAGTGCCCGCTCCCACGGGGACAGCTCCTCGTCCGGCGGGAGTTGCCTCGCCGCGGAGTAGCGGGACCTGCCCACGGATACCTTCAGGACCTGGACCGGGAAGATCAGGAACTTGCGCTTCCTTCTGATGGTCGCGCCGCCGGAGAAGATCTGTGTCAGCACGGCGCCGAGGTGGCGAGGGGGCACGTCCTCGATGATCCAGTCGTCCACGACGAGCCGTACCTTCCGCGGGGACGACGTCTTTCCCGTCACGGCGATGTACACGTCGGAATGGGCGACCCGGCCGGACCAGTCCGCGAACCAGTTGCGCCGCACGAGGGTCCGCTGATCGAGTACGGCGCTCCGCGCACCGGCGGAGTGCAGCGCTGCCTCGGCCTCTGCCACCACGGGAAGCTTCTCGCTCTGTTCCGAGGCCATCGAAGAAACCTTCCACACGTTCGGGTACGGGACCGGGGTGAAGCGGTTGCGGCGACAGTAGCCGATCCGCCCCGGGCGCCGGGCCGACGGCGGGAGGGCGTCGCCGTAGTCCGCGCGGTGTCTGGTTCCTACCGGTCTGTGTCCCGGTTCTGTAACACGACGTAGCCGTACAACTTCCCTGCGACGACGGCAGTCCAACTGGTGTGACGTCGGTCCGGCGTCGCACGCAGAGAGCCACATCAGGGGGAAACAACATGAAGCTCACTCGTCGGGTCACCGTGGCCGGCGCCGCCGTAGCGGCCGTGGCCGGGGCCGCGCTCGCCTTCGCACCGGTCGCGGACGCCGCCGCCGCGCCCACGTCCCTGACAGCCCGGACCGCGGCTGCCACGGTCACCAGCGTCACTCCGGCCGTCGTGGCCAAGCCGGCCGGCACGGTCGCGCCGTACAACGGGGCCTGCGGCACGGGGTACGGCGTCGTCAACTCCGCCGAGATCGGTGTGGAGGGCACCGTCTACCTCACGTACAGCCGGGCCACCGGCGACAACTGCGTCGTGACCATCCGTAACACCCCGGGGAGGGCTGTCCCGATGGTCGCGCAGCTCACCGTCACCTCCACGAGCGAGACGGCGGCCGACAACGGCAACTACACCACCTACGCCGGCCCGGTGTACCTCCACGCGGCAGGCAGGTGCGTCAACTGGTACGGCGCGATCAACGGGGCCTCGAACGGCAAGATCGGAACGAACTGCTCCGCACTCGCGCGCTGACCACATCACACCAAGGGTCCTGAACCAGCACGGCCCTGACCGCACCACACGTGGTCCCGGCCTCGACGGAGCCGCCTCAGCGGCATCCGTCTCGGCCGGGACCATCAGCCTGTCCAGGGCAGTCCGACAGAAGGGGTTACCGGTCCGTCGGAGTCCGGTCCGTCGGAGTCCGGTCCGTCGGAGTCCGGTCCGTCACCGTCCCGGCCCTGGCAGCGGGCCCCCCTTCTTCGCCGCCGCCGCGCCGCCCGTGATCACGAAGCCCGACCCCGGTTGGGTGACGATGTTCCCGTCTGCCGAGTTGGTGATGGTCACATTGGACAGCGTCGCGCTGCCGCGAGCACCGCTCATGGCCAGGATCCCGGCGCCGTTGTTGGATTTGTCGATCTTGACATTGCTGACCACGACCCCCGGCATGGTGCCGCCACCCGTCTTGAACTGGATGCCGTCGAAGGTCGAGTCGTAGATATCGGTGTCCCTGATGGTCACACCGGTGATATCTCGGCTCGCCGCGAACAGGGTGATGGCACCGAACTCCTGGTCCTCGTTCCAGAAGGCCCCGCCGGTGCGGTAGAGGGCGTTGTTGGCGATCAGGGTCTGCCCGGAGAAGGGCAGTGGGTCGTGGTCGGTCGCCAGCATGATGCCGGGGTAATTCGCCGTGTCGTACACGAGGTTGTTCTCGATCTTGTTGCCGTAGCCGCCGTAGACCGCGATGCCCGTCGCGCGCCAGGGAAGCTGGATGGTGTTGTTGGTGAACTGGTTGTCGTGCGCGATGTCCACCGAGGTGTCCTTGACGTACCGGTTGGCCCAGACCGCCAGGGAGTCGTCGCCCGTGGTGCGGAAGGACGAGTTGTACACCTTCGAATTCCGGGTGCCGTTGGTGAAGTTGATCCCGTCGGCGTACGTGTCGCGGATACGCATCCCGCTGAACTCCAGCCCGTCGGCCGGGCCCCACAGCGCCGGGATGTTGTCGTAGTCGCGGCCGACCCAGACACCGACGTTGGCGTGCTCGATCCACACGTTGGAGATCTTGGTGTTCTTACCGAACCGCCCGTTCAGGCCCACCCCGCCCTCGGCGCCGTCCGGGGCGCCGCGGATCTTGCCGGAGCCGAAGATGGCGATGTCGGAGATCTGGGTGTTGTCGTCGATGTCGAAGCCGAAGTTGCCCTCGTGCGGGTGGTTGATGCTGCCGACCGCGTTCTGCGGTTCGGTCAGGGTGTAGAGCTGGGAGTGCCACATCCCCGCGCCGCGGATCGTGACGTTGCTGATGCCCACCTGGTTGTACTGACCGCGGTTCAGCGGGTCGTCGGTGAGGATCTTCTTCTCCTGCCGCCACTGGCCCGGCGGGATCCATACGCAGTTGATGACGCCGGTCTGGTTGTCCGTGACCGCTTTCTGGATGGCGGTCGTGTCGTCGATCCCGTCGTCGGGCGCCGCGCCGTACGAGGTGATCGAGGTGCAGTCGGCCGGCTTGCTCGTCGGCGGTGCCACCTGCTCCAGGTCGATCATGTCGATGATGTAGAACGAGGCGGTGTCGGCCGCGTCACGCTGCAACCGGAACTTGGTGCCCGCCGGGTAGGTCGCCGGCAGCAGTGCGTGTGCCTCGTCGAACAGCCGCCGGGCGTCGGCCTGGGGGGTGTTCGTCAGGGCCTCGGGGCCGTCGGTGTTGCCGTACAGCCAACTGTGCTTCGACGAGAGCGGAAGCCTCTGGACGAAGGTGTCGTTGACGTAGAGGCCGATGGTCGCGTCGATGCCGCCACCGTTCGCGGCGTCCGGGATGGAGTTGCGCACCACGATCGAGTTGGAGGGGTTGGTCGAGGTGAACTCGACGAACTGACCTGTGCTGCCCAGCCGAACCGACTTACGGCCGGAGGACTCGGAGGCGAAGTTGGTGTGTCCGAAGGTGCGTTCGGCGTCGGGCTCCAGCAACGTGCCCTGGTACCGGGCTGCTTCGGCCTCGTACTCGACGTACGGGACCGCCGCCCCGCGCCCGACCACGATGGAGCGTGAGAACGCGTTGTTGGTCTCGTTGGTCTCGGTGACCACGCCGGTGGCGTCCGCCGTGGCGACCAGGGTGGCTCCGCCGTTCGTCGCGGTCCAGGTGCCGTTGACGGCCACGTTGGAGGTCGCGCCCGCGGCGACCGACGGGGTGTTGGTGTTCAGTGTGGTGCCGCCCACCGCGAGGCGGGTGACCGTGGTGGCGCCCGACGCCGTGGTCCCGCGGTTCTTCACCGCCACGGTGAAGTGGACCGCCGCCCCGACGGCCGGGTTCGAGGGAGTCGAGTCGATGGAGAGCACCTGGAGGTCGGGCCCCGGACTCTGCCCGACGACCAACTGACCCGGCGCGGTGAAGCTGTTGTTGTCGTTGTCCTGCTCGACGACGGTGTCGGTCGGGTCGACCACCGAGGTGACGCGGTAGCTGCCCTCCGACCGCTTGCCCACGGCGACCGCGACGTTGGCCGAGGCCCCCGGGTTGAGCGCGCCCACCGGCGCGGAGCCGGCGACGACGCCGCCGACACTGACGTTGACCGTGGTCGCCGGCGAAGCCAGCGTGCCCGCGTTGCGTACGGTCGCGTTCACCGTGGTCGTGTCGCTCTCCACCGGAGCGGCCGGGGTCCACGACAGCGCGGTGACGGTGAGGTCCGGGTTGGGCGCCGGGGCCCCGATGACCTGCAACTCGGCGACCTGTCCGCCGCCCGAGCCGGTGTTGCTGAAGATCTGGAGCTGTACGTCGCTCGCGCGCCCGGTGACCGGGATCGTCACCGAGTTCTGATTGGACGACGGGTTGAAGGTGTAGTTGGCCCGCGCCACCAGCGAGGTGAAGCCGGAGGCACCCTGGGCGCGCCCGAGGACCTGGATGCTCTGGGTCCGCGTCCCCCACACCTGATCGGGGTTGAGCTTGACGACGACCGAGCTGACGTCGGCGTTGGCGCCGAGCTTCACCGTCAGCGTCGACGGGTGTCCGGCGGCCTCCCAGTAGGTGTCGGTCTTCCCGTCGTTGGCGTTGGCCGCGACGAAGGTGAAGACCGTCGACGAGGCCTCGATCGGCTTGCCGCGCGCCAGATCGGTGCCGTCGCCCGCGTCGCCGCTGCCGTCGTCACCTCCGTCGTCGCCGCTGCCGTCGTCCGTACCGTAGATCCCCAGCTCGGAGATCTGCGCGGCGGGCCAGCCCGTGTTGCCGGTGATGCTCAGCCGTACGTACCGGACGCTGGTCGCCGGGAGGTCGACGGTGACCGTGTTGGCCGAGGCCGGGGTGAAGAGCCGTCCCTGCGAGGCGGAGAGGGTGCTGAAGCTCGTCCCGTCGGTACTGCCCTGTACCGCGATGGCTTCGGTACGCGCCTCCCAGGTGGTCGGGAGCGTCAGTACCACCCGGTCCACGCCGACACTCTTGCCCAGGTCGACCTGGAGCGTCTGCGGGAACGCGTTGCCGGGGCCCTCCCAGTACGTCTGCTGGCTGCCGTCGGTGACATTGGCGGCGGGATGGCTCCCCTCGGATCCGCTCGCCGTGGCCGTCCTGCCCAGCGACAGGTTGGGGCGGTCGGCCGCTGAGGCGGCGGAGATGGGCAAGAGCCCGAAGGCGATCAGGCCGGCCGTGATGATGCCGGTGATCAGCCACCGGCTGAGCTGCTTCCGTTTCATGGGGTCCTCTGTTCGTCGGAACGAGAGAGTGCGCGGCCCGGAGGCCTTGAAGCAGAGCGGTGGTGCTGCGTAACGGGGTGGGCTCCTGCCACAAAGTTGCAGGATGATTCTTAAAAAATTGAGTCAGTTGCCCAGTTTTTTGCGATTCACAGGTTGCAATCATGTCACCGGTTTGTCAACAGTTTCCGCGCGGTTCCACCCACGCAAGTGCCGTACGCGACCCCCGGACTCCCCTGCGGAGGGGCGGCAGCGATGGGACAGACTTGGGCGCATGACGACGACCGGCACGGCAGGCGGCTCGGCCCGCCCCCAGGACTCCCGCAGGCAACTGATCACCGAACATGTGCTGGCCCGGGGCACGTCCACGGTCTCCGAGCTGTCGGAGATGACCGGCGTGAGCGTGATGACCGTCCACCGCGATCTGGACGAACTGGCCAGGCGCGGCGTGCTCAGGCGCTTCCGCGGCGGGGTCTCGGCGCTGCCGTCGACGGTCTTCGAGAGCAATCTCGACTACCGGCTCGGCGTCAATGTCGGTGAGAAGGCGGCGATAGCCGTCGCGGCGGCGGAACTGGTCGAGCCCGGCATGTCCGTGATGCTCGACGACTCGACGACGGCGCTGGCCCTCGCCCGGCTGCTGGCGGGCCACGCGCCCCTGACGGTGGTGAGCAACGCCCGCCGGGTGATCGACGTGTGCGCGGGCCGTGACGACATCCGGCTGATCGCGCTGGGCGGGGAGTACTCGCAGACCCACGACTCCTTCCTCGGGGTGCCGTGTGTGGAGGCGGTGGAGGCGCTGTCGGTCGACCTGGTGGTGGTGTCCACCTCGGCGATGGACGCGCAGATGACGTACCACCAGGAGCAGGACGTCGTCCTCGTCAAGCGGGCCATGCTCGCCTCGGGCACGCGGAAGGCGCTGCTCATGGACCGTACGAAGCTGGCCAGGACCGCGCTGCACCGGCTCGCGCCGGTCGCCGACTTCGACCACCTCGTGGTGGACGCGTCGGTCGGCGCCGAGCTGGTGGCGGAGCTGCGGGAGCGTACGGACGTACGGGTCGCCGCCGCCACCTGACGCGCCCGGCGCCCGCCGGCGTACGCCCGCCTCCGTACGCCCCGCACACCCGCCCCGCGCGCCCCGGGAATGAACCGCGGGTCCCGCCCCCAGCACAGGACCCGCGGCGCCCGTACGGGGACCTTCGCGGTCCCCGCCCCCGTCAGAGCTCGCCCAGCCACTCCCTGACTCGCCCGGGGTAATCCGTGGTGACCGCGTCGGCGCCGATCTCCACGAAGCGCAGCAGCTTCTCCCGGTCCCCGGCCGGCCACGCGTCCACCTCGACGGACGCGGCATGGCAGCGGTCCACCAACTCGCGTGTCAGTTCCGGCTTCAGCTCAGGACAGACCCAGGTGGCCTTCAGGTCGAGCGCCTGCTCCAGCATCTCGTCACCGGGGTGATGGGTGATCAGCCCGCGCGGTACGTGCGGCATCAGCCGGGCCGACGACTCCACCGCCGTACGGCTGAAGGACGTGATCACCGCGCCCTCCGGCAGCGGGATCCGCTTGTCGCGCTCGGCGAGAGCCTCGACCGCCTCAGGGGCCTTGATCTCGATCTGCACCAGCCCGGCGCAGACCTCCATGGCCTCCTCGAAGGTCGGAATCCGCTCCCCCGACCCCGCGTCCAGGGACTGGATCTCGGCCAGTGTGAGCGCGGCGATCTCGCCGGTGCCGTCGGTGGTCCGGTCCACGGCCGCGTCATGGATGATCACGAGATGGCCGTCGGCGCTGACCCGTACGTCCAGCTCGATGCCGTCGGCGCCGAGGGCCAGGGCGCGCCGGAAGGAACGCAGTGTGTTCTCCGGTTCCTCGACCCTTGCTCCGCGGTGCCCGTACACGAGGGGACGCCTCACGGGGTGGTTCACAGATGCTCCTCGATCATGGTGCGATATCGGTCGACGCTCTTGCGCAGTTGGTCCCCCACCTCCGAAAAGGCCTTCTGGGAGGGGGTGTTGCCCGACCAGATGCGCTGAAGAGCGGTGTAGATGCGGACGTTGGCGTTGGGGATCATCATGCGGACCTGGTCGCCCTTGCTGGTGAGCTCCAGTTGCTTGACCGCGGTGCTGTAGTTCGGGTCGTCACGCAGCAGTTTCGCGAGTTCGGGGGACTTGACCGCCGCCGGTACGACGGGCATGTAACCGGTCTGCACGGCCCAGGTCGCCGCGTTCTCCGGCCGGGCGAGGAACCGTACGAACTCCACCGCCGCCTGCTTGCGCTCGCGCGGGCTGCGCCGGAAGATCCCGAGGCCGCCGCCCCCGGTGTTGACGGCGAACTTCTCCTGCTTCGGCAGGAATCCGGTGCCCAGCTCCCAGCCGCCCGTCTTCGCCATCTCCGTGAGCTGTTTGAGGCCTCCTGTGGAGGTGACGACCGTGGCGATCAACTGGTTGCCCATGTCGTTCGTCGGGGTGTCCGCCATATAGGCGATGCGGTCCTTGAAGATCAGCTTGCGCTGCCACTCGCCGGCCTCGACGGCGCCGCCCCGGTCGATCCTGACGTCGAGGCCGTCGGAGTACGAGCCGCCGAACTCCCAGGCGCTGCACTGGAACTGCCAGTCACCGTCGATCTTCTGGTACGCCTCCAGGGCCACCCGGTTGCCGCCCACCTTGAGCTTGGTGATCTCCTTGGACCACTCGTACAGCTCCTGATAGGTCTTCGGCGCGCGGTCGGGCACACCGGCCTTCTTGAAGAGGGTGCGGTTGTAGTAGAAGAGCGGGGTGGAGCGGGCCAGCGGCAGCCACCAGGTGCGGTCCTGCTGCCGGCCCTCGCTGAGCAGTTTCTCGTTGTACGTGGCGGTCAGCTCGCCCGGCTTGAAGTAATCGTCCCAGGAGTCCAGGGCGTCGCCGAAGTAGAACCTGATCCATTTCACGTCCGAGAGCACGCACAGATCGGGGGCCTGCGCCGCGAGCAGACTGACGACGGCCTTCTGCGCGCACTCGTCGTAGGTGCCCTGGAACTGCACCTCCACGTATATGTCGTTCTGCTCGCGGTTGAACGCGTCGGCGAGTCCCTGCAGCGCGTCGCCGGGCACATCGGCGAAGGTCGACCACACCACGACCCGCGTACGCCCCCGGAACTTGTCGGGGACCGAGCCGCCGGGCTGGGAGACCGTGCCCGAGGTACGGCCGCAGGCGCTCAGCGCGGCGGCAGAGGTGAGACCCGCTCCCGTCTGGAGCAGCCGCCGCCTGCCCAGCAGAGGATGCGTCATTTTCCGGCTCCCTGGGTCAGTCCGGCGATGATGTAGCGCTGCGCGATGAAGAAGACGATGAGGACGGGCACGATCACCATCACGGTCCCGGCGAGGATCGCGCCCCAGTTGGCGTAGGTCTCCTGGTTCTTCAGGAAGAGCAGGCCGACGGGGAGGGTGCGCATGTTGTCGCTGCTGGTGACGATCAGTGGCCAGATGAAGTCGTTCCACTTCGTCACCATGACGACGATGGCCACGGTGATGACCATCGGACGGGACATCGGCAGCACCACCCGGAACAGCGTACGGAGATGGCCGGCGCCGTCGATCCTGGCCGCGTCCATGACTTCCCTGGGCAGCGTCATCATGTGCTGGCGCAGCAGGAAGGTGCCGAAGACCGATCCGAGACCGGGGGCGATCAGCCCCGCCCAGGTGTTGACCCAGCCGAGCTGGGCGATGGTCAGGAAGTTCGGCAGCAGCGTGACATGGCCGGGCACCATCATCGCGCCGAGCAGGAACATGAACAGCCACCGCTTGCCGGGGAACGGCAGGAAGACGAAGGCGTACGCGCACAGCAGCGCGGCCATCAGCTCGATCGCCGTACCCACCACCGAGACGACGAGGGAGTTGAGGAAGAACCGGCCGAACGGCGCGGCGTTCCAGGCGTCCGAGAAGTTGGACCAGCGGAGCTGGGTCGGGAACCAGTGCGGCGGATAGCTGTTGATCTGCGGATTGGTCTTGAGCGCCGAGGTGATGAGCCAGTACAGGGGGCCGCCGGCGATGAGGGCGACGAGTACGAGCAGGGCGTACAGCCCGATGCGCCGGGCCCGGTGCGCGGTACCCGTACGGGCGGAACCACCGGGACCGGTGGGCCTGTTGGGGCCGGCGGGGGCGGAAGTGCCACGGGAGCCCGCCGGGGTGTCGATGGCGGTCACTGGTAGTGGACCTTTCGTTCGAGGAAGCGCGCCTGGAACCCGGTGATCACCAGGAGGACCACAAACATGATCATGGCGCTGGCGGAGGCGCGACCCGCGTCGAAGCTGCGGAATCCCTGGTCGTAGATGAACCAGCTCAGGATCGAGGTGGAGGTGCCGGGACCGCCGCCGGTCATCACGGCGATCACGTCGAAGGCCTGGAAGGTGCTGATGGTGCAGATCACCAGGAGGAAGAAGGTGACCGGCGAGAGCAGCGGCAGCACGATGCGCCGCAGCCTGGTCCAGGCGTTCGCCCCGTCCAGCGCCGCCGCCTCGAACACGTCCTTCGGCAGTCCCTGGAGACCCGCGAGGTAGACGACCGCGACAAAGCCGGTGGTCTTCCAGAGGTAGACCAGGATCAGGCCGAACAGCGCCCAGTTGGAGTCGGTCATCATCGCGGGCGCGGTCAGCCCGAGGGGGGCGAGCAGGGGGCGTATCAGGCCGTAGTTGGGGTCGAAGATGAACAGCCACAGGGTGCCGACGGCTGCCCCGGAGAGTACGTACGGCGCGAAGGTCAGGGTCCTGACGGCGTTACGGCCGCGCAGCCGCTGGTTGAGCAGCAGCGCGGTGGCGAGGCCGAGGACCAGGCTGCCCACGACAACGCCGACCACGAACAGCACCGTGGTCCACAGCGTGCCCAGGAAGTCGGGGTCGGTCAGCAGGCCGGTGTAGTTGTCCAGGCCGACCAGGTTCCGTACCGGGGAGACCATGTCCCAGTCGGTGAAGCTCAGATAGATGTTGTAGATCACCGGCCAGTACGCGAAGACCAGCAGGAAGAAGAAGTTGGGGGCGACGAAGGCGGCGAAGAGCAGATGGTCGCGTCGCCGTCGCGCGGCACGGGCCCTGCTGCCGGCCGCACCGCCGACGGCGGAGCCCGGTGGGGCGGCGGGGTCGCCCGGTTTCACCTCGGTGGCGGTCAAGACAGCGTTGTCCTTCCGACAGGTACCTCAAGGCGTCCGGGAGCGGACGCGTCCGCGTCTAGCAATACCAACAAGTTGAACGAGAAGAGAACACCCGAGAGTGTTACGAATTGACAAGGCCTCTGCCCGCCACGCGTCTCGCGCCCTCCTGGGGAGGGGTGTTGACCTGCGGGAAGGTGTGAATTGGGGGGAGCTGTCCGGGAGCCACACCAGCAATGTGACGACTGGCCGGAAAAGGGCGGGAGCCTTGTTCTGTGCCTGGCGTCCGAGGACGCCGAACTGCCCCCGGCCGGGGCCCGGTCGCGCGCGTATCCGTTCCGTATCAGCCGCGTGTCCGGCACGTACGCATATGCCGTGATGCGCCCCGCGCACACAACCGGAGCCGTCGCCACCTGTTCACGGCGCGTACGTTCCCGTACGCCCCCACCCGTGGCATGCTCTCCAACTGCACGCGGAACGAAGGAAGTTACCGCGCGGGACCGACCGGTCGGGACCCGCTTTGCCCGGCAGAGGTGAGGTGGTTCCCATGGAGGCGGACAACGGCCCCGCTCGCGGCGGTCAGGCTCACCTTCCCGGCCGCGAACCGGCGTTCAGCCGTACCGGACAGGGGACCCCTTACGGCCCGTTCGGTTGATACCACCGTGGCGCCCCGCGCCACCTGTGGAATTCCGACGGGTTACGTCCATGTCCTGCTCCGTGCCAGGTCGTTCGGCGTCCACCTGGCCCCCCACTAATGAGCAGCGGCCGCCGGTTGATCCGAGGGCCCTGGAAGGAGCCTTGCACGTGACAGAAGAAGAGTTTCCCAGACCGGCCGCGCGGCTGGCCCGGCGCCGTTTCCTCACCGTCACCGGCGCGGCGACAGCGCTGGCGTTCGCGAGCAACCTGCCCGGCGGGGCCGAGGCGAGTGCGGCGAGCCGCCTGCCCGGTGACCCGTTCACCCTCGGCGTCGCCTCCGGCGACCCGCTGCCCGACGCGGTCGTCATCTGGACCCGGCTGGCCCCCAAGCCGTACGAACCGCTGGGCGGCATGCCGTACAACGCGATGACCGTCGAGTGGCAGGTCGCCACCGACGAACGCTTCCGGCACGTGGTGCGGTCAGGAAAGGCCGGCGCCCGGCCCGAGTACAGCTACAGCGTGCACGTCGACGTACGCGGCCTGAATCCCGACCGGCACTACTGGTACCGCTTCAAGGCCGACAAGCACCTGAGCCCCGTGGGCCGTACGAAGACCGCCCCGGCCCCCGGCCAGCGCGTCGACCACCTCACCTTCGCCGTCGCCTCCTGCCAGTCCTGGCCCGATGGTTACTACACGGCGCACTCGCACCTCGCCGACGAGAACGTCGACGCCGTGCTGTTCGTCGGCGACTACATATACGAGTACGGCATCTCCACCGCCGGCGGGCTGCGCAACGTGAGCGACCCGGTGCCCGACCAGTTCCGCACCGAGGCCGACACGCTCGACCGCTACCGCCTGCAGTACGCCCTCTACAAGTCGGACCCGGATCTGCGCGCCGCGCACCAGAACGCGCCGTGGATCCCCACCTGGGACGACCACGAGGTGCAGGACAACTACGCGAACCTCACCTCCAGGACCAACGCTCCTGTCGAGGACTTCACGGTCCGGCGCGCGAGCGCCTACCGGGCCTACTGGGAGCACATGCCGCTGCGCTCGCCCGCGCCGCAGGGCCCCAACTACATGCTCTACCGCCGCTTCACCTTCGGCCGGCTGGCCGAGATCAACGTGCTGGACACTCGCCAGTACCGCGCCGACCAGGCATCGGGCGACGGATGGCACCCGGACTCCCCGGAGAGCCTCGACCCGGCACGCGCCTTCGCCGGGGACCAGCAGCAGCGCTGGCTCTTCGACGGCATGCAGCGCTCGCACTCGACGTGGAACCTGCTCGCCAACCAGGTCGTGATGAGTCAGATGGACCTGGTGGACCCGAAGCTCGGGGACACCTACAACATGGACGCCTGGGACGGGTACGCCGCCGAACAGAAGCGGATGCACGACGGGCTGGCCGCACTGCGCACGCGTAACCCCGTCGTCGTCACCGGCGATGTGCACGCCGCGTACGCCATGGACATGAAGCGCGACTTCGCCGACCCGGACTCGGAGACCTTCGGGGTCGAGCTGGTCGGCACCTCCATCAGCAGCGGCGGCAACGGCATGGAGGTCTCCGTCAACGGACAGAACTTCCTCGACCACAACCCGCACCTGAAGCTCGTCAACGAGCGTCGCGGCTATCTGGTCGTCACGCTCACCCCGCACGAACTGCACGCGGACTACCGGGCGGTGCCCTACATCGACCGGCCGGGGGCGCCCATCTCCACCGTCAAGTCGTTCACCGTCGAAGCCGGTAACCCCGGTCTGAACCCGGTATGAGGGGGATTCCATGCTGAAGACACTCAGAAGCAGGGTGGCGGGGATGTCCCGCCACCGCGTCTTCGCCGTCGTGGCCGCCACCGTCCTGCTGGTGACGCTCGGCGGTACGGCGCCCGCCATGGCCGGCAGTTCGGCGGCCTCGCGGCTGACGCTCGCCGCCGACGTCGACCAGGTGACGGTGAACCCGATCCCGTGCGCCACGCAGGGGTTCCAGCTCCAGTTCGGCAACCCGGGCCACTCGGACGTCTACGCGGACGCCTTCATCGACGCGCCGGCGCCGCTGAAGCTCTCCCGGACACTGGTCTCCAGCTACCTGCCGGCCGGCTACACGCTCAAGGTGCAGATCGCGGTGAGCGCCCCGCGCGACACCAAGCCCGGCACCTACACCATCGGTGTCCGCTCCGGCAGCACGCGGATGTCGCTGCCGGTCCAGGTCGAGCCGGCGCCGGTGAACGACACGGGCAACCTGGCCAGGTACATGACGGTCGCGGCCTCCTCGGAGAACCTGCCGACCTACCCCGCCTGCGGTGCGATCGACGGTGACACGAACTCCGACCACTGGGGGACGACCACCGGCTGGAACGACTCGACCAAGGGTTCCTTCCCGGACTGGATCCAGGTGACCTTCGACAAGCCGGAGAACGTCGGCCGGGTGGACCTCTACACGCTCGACTCCGTCAAGTACCCGGCGAGCCGGTACGGCCTGCGGGACTGGGACGTGCAGCTCCAGGTCGGAGGCGTCTGGCAGACCGTCGCCCAGGTACGGGGCAATGTGGCGGGCAAGGTCAGCTCGGCCTTCCCGGCGCAGTCGGCGACCGCCATGCGGGTGGAGACGCAGGCCAGTAACGAGGGGCTGACGTACTCGCGGATCGTGGAGCTGGAGGCTTACGCCTCCTGAGTGGACCGTGGCGGCGTGGGCCGCTTGCCACAGCCGTGGCCGGGACGGGGTGTGACGACCTGTCCCGGCCACGGCTGTCGGGGTTTCGGTGTGTGCGGCGTTTCGGTGTGGGGCGTTTCGGTGTGTGGGGCCGGCCGCGCGGTCGGGCAGTCGGCCGGGGAGGATACGCGGCGGATACGGCGGGATATGTCGCTGATACGGCCCGGATACGGCCGGGCGGGCAGGATTTTCCCACAGCCGAAGCGCTGTGCGAGCGGCGTCCGAGCGGGCGCCCCGCATCGAGAATCCAAGGAGCGTCATGAGGTTACGTAACCCCCTGCTCGGCCTTCTCGTCCTCGTCGCCGTTCTCTGCGCGGGAGCGGTGGGTCTCGCGGCACCGGCCGGGGCGGCGCCGGCCGCCGTCGCCGAGTGCGTCAATACCAGGCCACCGTCCATTGCTGACCCGGACCCGCTGCCCGCGCCGTTCGCTGGTCTCGCACAGGTTCTTGGTCCATACTGCCCGCCGTGGAGCAGCGCGTAGATTCGAATGACCCGCCCGAGTACGCCGTCGGGACCGACCCGGCGTACGTCCCTGGCTTTGTGGTCCCCGCCCCTGATGGGACGGGCATCGCGGACCTGGAGAAGACCGAGGAGCGAAAGCCTGACAGTGCCGTCCCTCACGACGACTCCCCGGAGGACGTCCTCGTAGAAGAGGCCGCCGACGGTGAGGAAGCCGCAGTAGATGACACAGAGGAGAGGGCGGAGAGCCCCGTCTTCGAAGTCAGTGACCGTCGCGGTTCGATCGCCGCGGACCGCGACGGCGTCCGATTCCGGCTGGACGACCAGGAGGCCGAATTCCTCTGGGAGGAGATCGGCGCCGTCGAGACGAAGTCGGCTCGATTCGGCCGCAGGTTCACGGTCACGGTCCACCTGTCGGCCCGGCGGTGGTTCGACGCCGAGGTCGACGCGGAGGCCCGGGGGCAGCTCAAGGAGTGGACGGCGGAACTCGACAAAGTCCTGGACGTCTACTTCGAGGGAGCCTGAAACAGCCCGACCTGTCCTGACCTGTCCTGACCGGAATCGACCCGACCAGTACTTGTCCGTACCTGTCCGTACCCGTCCTGATCTCGTCCTGATCCCGTTCACCCGGTAGGACCCGGCAAGAAGAGCGGGCAGGCGGCGAGCGCCGTAGCGTGCCCAGGGAAAAGATCGATCCGCGCGACTCTGGATCCCCGGGTGACGCCATGTGCTGGAGTGCCACCGCCGACCTTGTGGCGGGTACCGGCATCGCGGCGATCGGCGTGGCGTGTGTCGTGCGTCTGCGGCGAGCACGCGATCTGCCGCTCGCCGCGCTGCCGCTGCTCCTCGGGGCGCACCAGATCGTCGAGTCCGTGATCTGGCGCTCCGACGGGGGTTCGGGGCCCGCCACGGTCGTCTGGGCCGCCATCGCTCTTCCTCTGCTGGCGCTGTGGGTGCCGCTGGGGGTGGCGTGTGCGGTGCCGCTCCACACGCGGCGGTGGCTGCTCGTCCCTCTCGTGGCGGGTGCCGCGACCGCCACGGTCCTCGCGTACTGCCTCGCTGTCCGTCCCGTACGGGCCGAGGTGCGGGGGCACACCCTCGGATACGCGGTCGACGTGCCGCTCCCCGGGCTGGTCGTCGCCGGGTATCTGCTGGCCACCGTGGGCTCGTTGCTGCTGGCCGGTGACCGCCGGCTGACGCTGCTCGGTGTGCTGACCGGCGCCGGGGCGGTGATCTGTGTGGCGGTGTGGCGGGCGGAGTTCATCTCGACCTGGTGCGCCGTCGCGGCAGTGTGCTCGGTCGTGCTGTTCGGCTGGGCGGGCCGGCGCCCGCTGCCCGCACCAGGGGGCGCGTCCCCGTCCTCCGTGGACAGGACGGGGACCTGAACCGTGAGCCGGGTCCTGCCCGGTGGGCCTACGGCGTCGGTATCCGGACCAGGTGCACGGCGGCGCTGGCCCAGTCGCCCGACGGCAGTTCCGGCAGGAGGCCGTACCCGGTCAGTACGGCCCCGTGGTGGACGGCTCCGGTGGCGGCGTCGCGGTAGCGGGCGGTGGGGTCGAGGCCGGTGAGCCTGACGGGCGGCAGGGGAGCCGCGTAGCGCGGTGTCCGCTGCCAGGTCAGCAGCAGCGCCTCGCTCAGGTCGGCGGCCGTGTACTGCACGCACGTCGATCCGTCGCCGCCGGGGCCGCGCAGCCGGGCCTGCGAACCGTGCTGCACGAGATGGCGCACGGACTTGTAGGCGTCGATCAGGGTCGCGCCTTCGGCGAGTTCACTCTCCGACCACTTGGTGAGGTCGCCTCCCACACCCAGCACTCCGGCCATGGCGACATGGAAGCGGAAGCGCAGCGGCACGGACCGGGCGGTGTGCTGGTTCGGTACGTCGGTCACCCAGGTGGCCATGGTCCGCGCCGGGTAGATCTGGCTGAATC
The DNA here is from genome assembly GCF_000818195.1 of Streptomyces sp. 150FB. Lineage (GTDB taxonomy): Bacteria > Actinomycetota > Actinomycetes > Streptomycetales > Streptomycetaceae > Streptomyces. The sequence goes on from NZ_JTHL01000001.1 coordinate 7,421,129, forward strand.
CGTGCTGGACGGCCACGCGGTCGGCGGCGTCGGTGTTGTCCGAGGGCCAGGCCTGGTCGGTACGGGAGAGGATCCCCAGGTCGACCCGGCCGCCGCCGCCGCTGCACGACTCGATCCGCAGGCCGGGGTGGTCGGCGCGGAGCCGGTCGATGACCTCGTACAGGTGGTCCACGTACCGCGTCCACAGCAGGTCGGCGCCGTCCGCCCGGTCGGGCCAGCCCGCCTCGCTGAACGCGCGGTTCATGTCCCACTTGAGGAAGTCGATGGAGTGATCGGCCACCAGCCGGGTCAGCCAGCCGTAGGCCCAGTCGGCGACGTCGCGGCGGGCGAAGTTGAGTACGAGTTGGTTGCGCAGCTCGCTGCGGGTGCGCCCCGGGACGTGGAGCACCCAGTCGGGGTGCGCGCGGTACAGGTCGCTGTCCGGGTTGACCATCTCCGGCTCCACCCACAGGCCGAAGCGCATCCCCAGGCGGTGCACCTCGTCGACGAGAGGGGTGAGCCCGTTGGCGAAGGCGTCCGGTGACACCGTCCAGTCGCCGAGCCCGGCGTGGTCGCTGCGCCGTGCGCCGAACCAGCCGTCGTCGACGACGTACAGCTCCACGCCGAGGGCGGCGGCCCGGGCGGCGAGCGCCTTCTGACCGTCCTCGCCGAGGTCGTAACCGGTCGCCTCCCACGAGTTGTAGAGCACCGGCCGCACCTCGTCCGGATACGGCAGTACGTGGGCGAGCGTGTACGCGTGCCAGGCCCGGCTGGCCGCGCCGAAGCCGCCCTCGGTGTACAGGCCGGCGTAGGCGGGGGTGGTGAACTCCCCTCCCGGGGGGAGCGGCAGGGCCGTACCGTCATGGCCGGCGCCGCCGGTGAAAGCGGCCCTGCCGTCGGGGGTGCGCTGCACCGTCACCCGCCAGCTCCCGCTCCACGCGAGGGCCGCGCTCCACACCTGGCCGTGGTCCTCGCCCGCCCCGCCCGCGTCGAGCATCACCCAGGGGTTCGCGTGGTGGCTGGTGACGCCGCGCCGGCTGGTGAGGACCGTCTCGCCGAACGCCAGCCGCTCGCGGTGCAGTTGGGTCTCCGCCGCCCACTGCCCCGTGACATGGCTGAGCCGGTAGTCGTCCCGGGCCGGCAGCGTCCAGCCGGCGGAATCGGCCCGCAGCAGGGTCACGGTCTCGTCGCCGTCGTTGCGCAGGACCGTCCAGCGCTCGACGACATCGCTGTCCTCGTGGACCCGGTAGTGAAGGGTCACCCGCAGCGGGTGGACGCGGTCCGTGAACTCAAGCGCCAACTCGCTCCGGCCCGGGGAGGTTTCATCGACCCGGTGGCCGACCGGCCGCCACTCGAAGGCGCGGCTGCCGTCGGCGAAACGCACCTGGAGGGACGGGCATCCGTAGCGGGTCCCGCCGTCGACGGGAAGCTCCTCACCGGCCGGCGCCCTTCCCTCGAAGCTGCTGGCGGGCGGCGCCGCGGGCGTGACGAACTGCCGCGCCTCGTCGAGGGTCAGCCGCGGTCCCCACGCGAGGTGACAGGGCGCGCCCGTCTCGTCGACGCGCAGCGCGTACGACGTGCGGGGAGTGGAGAGCAGCCAGACCCCGGTGTCCGGGGCGAAGGAGATCACAGGCATGGATCCTCACGTTCGGGTAGCGCGGGGGAGCAGTGGGAAGCCAACAGCCCCTTCGATCACCTGTCAACACCAGACAGTCGTCTCGCATTTGTGCGATTCGACCCCTCTGAGGTGCTACTTCGAATGGAGCTTGCTTCTTTCATTGACAGAGGAAAAGAACCCACCTACGTTTCCGGCCATGCGCTCGACCTCTCGTACCGAGGCGGTTCCCGTTCCCACTCCGGCCGCGTCCCTCGTCTTCACCACCGTGCTGTCCCACGGCCCGCTCACCCGGCTGGAGATAGCGCGGCGGACCGCGCTCTCCTCGGCCGCGGTCACCAAGGCCGTGCGTCCGCTGATGGACGCCGGGTATCTGGTCGAGGGCGCCGACGAGGAGACGCGCCCCGCGCTGGGCAGGCCGGCGAACCTCGTACGGGTCGACGGCGGGCGGGCGTTGTTCATCGGGGTCAAGGTGACCGGTGACGAGATCATCGCTGTCCTGGCCGACCTGTGCTGCCGTATCCGGATGGCCCGCCACACCCCGGTGACCAGCCGTGAACCGGGCACCGTGCTGGCCTCCATCGCGGAGCTGGTGCGCGAACTGCTCACGGAGGCCGGCGGGTTCGGAGTGGAGGTCCGCGGTCTCGGCCTCGCCGTCTCCGGGGATGTGGACCGTACCGCCGGGGTGGTGCGCTACTCGCCGTTCCTCGACTGGCGGGACCTGCCGCTCGCCGAACTCGCCGAGAGTGTCACCGGGTTGCCGGTCACGGTCGACAACGACGTACGGGCCCTGACCGTCGCCGAGCAGTGGTTCGGCGCCGGGGTGGGCCTGTCCGACTTCGCCCTGGTGACCGTCGGCGCCGGTATCGGCTGCGGACTCGTCGTCCACGGCCAGGTCGTCTCCGGCGCGCACGGCGTGGCGGGCGAGATCGGCCACCTGTCCATCGACCCGACGGGGCCGCTGTGTTACTGCGGCAACACCGGGTGCGTGGAGTCGATCGCGGGTGACGCCGCCATCGTCGGCCGGGTCAGGGAGTCCACCGGGCTGCCCGTCGCCGGCGCCGCGGAGGCGCTGGAGCTGGCCCACCGGGGAGACCCCGGCGCCCGGGAGGCGTACGCACGGGCCGGCGAGGCGATCGGCCGCGCCATCGGAGCCGTGGTCAACGTCCTCGGACCACAACGAGTGATCATCTCCGGCGAGGGCCTCGCCGGGTACGACCTGTTCGCCGAGCAGATCCGCGACGCGTTCACCGCGTCCGCCTTCGGCACCGCCGCACAGTGCGACGTGATGACCCGTCCCCTGCCCTTCGAGGAGTGGGCGCGCGGAGCGGCAGCCACCGCGATCCAGTCCTTCATCGGATCAAGCACCAGCCCCACCAGATCTAGGAGTAGCGATGACGCTGCAGAGCCGCACGCCCTCGTTCGCAAGTAAGCCCAGCCGCCGGGCGGTGGTCAACGGGATGTTCGGCGTCGGCGCCGCCGCGCTGGCCGCGCCCCTGCTGTCCGCCTGCGGGGGCGGCCCGTCCTCCGACCCGAAGACGGTCACCTTCGGGTCGAACGGCGCCGACGCCACCCCGAAGAAGGCCTACGCGGGCCTGACCGGCGCCTTCACCAAGGACAGCGGCCTCAAGGTCAAGACCAACACGGTCGACCACGACACCTTCCAGACGAGCATCTCCAACTACCTCCAGGGCACCCCGGACGACGTCTTCACCTGGTTCGCCGGCTACCGCATGCAGTTCTTCGCCAAGAAGGGCCTCGCCCACCCCGTCGACGACGTGTGGGACAAGATAGGCTCCGGCTTCAGCGACGCCGCCAAGCAGCTCTCCAAGGGCGAGGACGGCAAGTACTACTTCGTGCCGCTGTACAACTACCCGTGGGCCGTCTTCTACCGCAAGAGCCTGTTCAAGGCGCGCGGTTACGAGATCCCGCGTACCTGGGCCCAGTTCACCGCCCTCGCCAAGCAGATGAAGAAGGACGGGCTCTCCCCGATCGCCGCGGGTTACGGCGGCGGCGACAGTTGGACCGTACTCGGCGCCTTCGACTACCTGAACCTGCGGACCAACGGCTACGACTTCCACATGTCCCTCATGCGGGGCGACGTCTCCTGGACGGACCGGCGTGCGACGGCCGTCTTCGACCACTGGCGCGAGCTGACCCCGTACTACCAGCAGGGCGCGGGCGGCCGCTCCTGGCAGGACGCCGCGCAGTCGCTGTTCGACAAGAAGTCCGGCATGGCCGTCATCGGTCTCTTCCTCGGTCAGCAGATCACCGACGAGGCGCTGCGCGACGACATCGACTTCTTCCCCTTCCCCGAGATCGACCCGGCGTACGGCCAGGACACCGTCGAGGCGCCCACCGACGGCTTCATGCTCAGCCGCAAGCCCAAGAACCTCGACGGCTCCAACCGCTTCCTGGAGTTCCTCGGCAGCGCCAAGGCCGAGAACCTCTACATGGGCGTCGACCCGAGCAACGTGGCAGCGCACTCGGGGGCCGACACCAGCTCGTACAACGCCCTGCAGAAGAAGTCGGCCGCGCTCATCTCCTCGGCGAAGCACCTCACCCAGTTCGGGGACCGCGACAGCGACCCGGGCTTCATCTCGACCGTCGTACTGCCAGGACTGACCGAATGGCTCGGCCACCCCGACGACGGCGCGGCCCTGCTGAAGAAGATCGAGTCCCAGCGCTCACGCTTCTTCACGGCCTGATCAGGACCGGGAAGGTTCACCATGTCCTCCGTGCGCTCCGCGCAGGCGACCCCGCCGCGCGCCCGCCGTTCCCGTCGGCTCGGCCGTGGTGACCGGCTCTTCCTGACGGTCATCATCGGTATCCCGCTGCTCGCCCTGATGGTCTTCGTGTGGCTGCCGGCGCTGGCCTCCATCGGTCTGTCCTTCACGAGCTGGGACGGCATCGACCTGTCCGACATCCACTGGATCGGACTCGACAACTACCACCAGATATTCACCAACTACCCGCCGTTCTGGCCGGCCGTGCGCCACAACGTGATCTGGCTGCTGTTCACCGGGCTGCTGCCCACACCGTTCGGCGTCTTCCTCGCCTACCAGCTCGACCGGAAGATCCGCTTCACCCGGATCTACCAGACAGCGATCTTCCTGCCGATGGTGCTCTCCCTCGCCGTGGTCGGCTTCATCTGGGAGATCATCTACAACCCCGACAACGGCCTGCTCAACGGCATCCTGGACGGGGTGGCGCCCGGCCACCACATCGACTGGCTGGGCGACCCGAAGCTCAACCTGTGGGCCGTACTCGTCGCCTCCGCCTGGCGCCACACCGGTTACATCATGATCCTCTACCTGGCGGGACTGAAGGGCTTCGACCCGGCGCTCAAGGAGGCGGCGGCCCTCGACGGCGCCAACGGACGCCAGACCTTCCTGCGCGTCATCTTCCCCGCGCTGAAGCCGGTCAACATCATCATCCTGGTCGTCACCGTCATGGAGTCCCTGCGGGCGTTCGACATCGTCTACGTGCTCGGCGGCGGCACCGGCAGCAAACCCGGCATGGAACTGCTCTCCCTGCTCATCACCGACAACATCATCGGCGAGTCCAGCCACATCGGTTACGGCTCCGCCCTCGCCGTCGTCCTGCTCGTCCTGTCACTGGCCGCCATCGGGACCTTCCTCTTCCAGAACTTCCGCAAGGAGGACCAGTGACAGCGACCGCGACACCACCGGCCGCCGGCGCCCGGACCCGCCGCGCGGCGCCCATCGGCGGCCCGTCACGCCCGAGGCGCCAGACCGGGCGGCACATCCTCCTCGGCGGGATCGCCCTGCTGTGGCTCGTACCGCTGCTGTGGGCGATCTACACCTCGCTGCGGCCCTACTCCGACACCAGCAAGCACGGCTACCTCTCCTGGCCGCGGAGCCTGAGCCTCCAGAACTTCACCGACGCCTGGACCCAGTCCGGGATGCCGCACTTCTTCTGGAACTCCGTCCTCATCACGATCCCCGCGGTCCTCGGGACCCTGCTGTTCTCGGCGGCGGTGGCGTTCTTCGTCTCGCGCTTCGACTTCCGCTGGAACGTGGTCCTGCTGATGCTCTTCACGGCGGGCAACCTGCTCCCGGCGCAGGTCCTCATCACCCCGCTGTACCGGCTGTACCTGCTGATCCCCCTGCCGGGCTGGATGAGCGACTCCTTCCTGCTCTACAACTCCGTCTGGGGCATCATCGCGATCCACATCGCGTACCAGTGCGGCTTCTGCACCTTCGTCCTCAGCAACTACATGAGGACGATCCCGAAGGAGATCACGGAGGCGGCCCTCGTCGACGGCGCCCCCGTATGGCGTCAGTTCTTCCAGATCGTGCTGCCGCTGTGCCGCCCGGCGTTCGCCGCGCTGGCGACGCTGGAGTCCATCTGGATCTACAACGACTTCTTCTGGTCCCTCGCCCTGATCGAGACCGGCGACAAGCGGCCGATCACCTCGGCGCTCGCCAACCTCCAGGGCCAGTACTTCACCAACCCCAACCTCATCGCGGCCGGCGCACTCATGACCGCGATCCCCACACTGCTGGTGTACTTCGCGCTCCAGCGCCAGTTCATCAGCGGGCTGACCATCGGCTCGGGCAAGGGCTGAGCCGCCGCCGGGCGTACGGCGGTCACCGCGCCGCCGCCCCCATGACGCCCGGAGTACGACGCCCTTGCCCGTGTTCCACCTCGGCACCCCCCGTGATCCGACAACAGGAGGTCAGACCCGTGCGGTCATCCTCGTACCCCGCCCTGCCCGGAACCCCCGCGGGTTCCGCGCGCCGAACCGTAAGAGCTCTGCTCGTCCTCGCCCTCACCGCCGGTCTGGCGGCGGCAGTCCCCGCAGCCGAGGCCGCGGCCCCGGCGAAGCCGGCGTCACCCGTACAGGCCCCGGCCACGTCCCCGGCGAAGCCCGCTGCGGCGCCGGTCGCCGACAAGCCCTACATGGGCTGGACGAGTTGGAGCATGCAGTCGTCGAAGTACCCCGGGCTCAACCCCGACGGCGACTACAGCTACCTCACCGAAGCCAACATCCTGAAGCAGACCGACGCGCTCGCCTCCAAGCTGAAGCCGTACGGCTACGACTACGTCAACATCGACGCCGGCTGGTGGCGAACCGCCGACTGGACACCCGAGTTCGACGGGAACGGCCGCCAGACCCCCGACGCAGTCCGCTTCCCGCACGGCATGAAACCGGTCGCCGACCACATCCACAGCAAGGGCCTCAAGGCAGGCATCTACCTCCCCGTGGGCCTGGAGAAGGAAGGGTACGGCGAGGGCAAGCTGCCCATTCTCAACGCCACCGGCTGCACCACGGCCGACATCGTCTACCCGGACCTGCGCACCACCAACGGCTGGGACAGCGCGTACAAACTCGACTTCTCCAACCCCTGCACACAGAAGTACGTCGACTCGCAGGCGCAGATGATCGCCGACTGGGGCTACGACTTCCTCAAGCTGGACGGCGTCGGCCCCGGCTCCGGCAAGACCGGTGACAACTACGACAACACCGCTGACGTCGCCGCCTGGCACAAGGCGATCGCGACCGCCGGCCGCCCGGTGCACCTGGAGATCTCCTGGTCGCTCGACATCAACCACGCCGCCGACTGGAAGGCGAACTCCAACGGCTGGCGCATCGACACCGACGTCGAGTGCTACTGCAACACCCTGGTGAGCTGGGAGAATTCGGTCAACGACCGGTTCGACGACGCCCCGGCGTGGAGCCGCAAGGCAGGCCCCGGCGGCTGGAACGACCTCGACTCCATCGATGTCGGCTTCGGAAAGATGGACGGCATCACCCAGGCCGAACGGCAGAGCTACATGACGCTCTGGGCCATCTCCAAGTCACCGCTCTACACGGGTGACGACCTCACCCAACTGGACTCCTACGGACTCTCGTTGCTGACCAACCGCGAGGTCATCGGAGTCGACCAGAGCACGGCACCCGTGGCACGCCCGGTCACCGCGTCCGGCGACCAGCAGGTGTGGGGCACGAAGAACCCCGACGGAAGCTACACCGTCGCCCTCTTCAACCTCGGTGACGCGCCCGCCTCAGTGACCGCCGACTGGGCCTCCTTCGGCTTCACCGGCCGGGCCGGCGTCCGCGACCTGTGGAACCACGAGAACCTCGGCACGTACACGGACAAGGTGACCGAGGCGCTGCCCGCGCACGGCTCCCGCCTGTTCACCGTCAAGCCCGGCGCCGGATCGACGCTGAGGACGACGAGTTACGAGGCGGAGTCACCGGCGAACACGGTCAGCGGCAACGCCTCCGTCGCGGGCTGCGACGCGTGCTCCGGCGCCCAGAAGGTCGGCAACCTCTACGACGGCGGCAAGGTCCAGTTCAACGGGCTCACCGTCAAGAAGGCCGGCCGCTACACCGTCAGCGTCTCGTACGTCAGCGGTGACGCGCGCTCCGCACTCGTCTCCGCCAACGGGAACACCGCCACCAGCCTGAAGTTCCCCTCCACCGGGGACTGGAACACGGCCGAGACCATCAGCGTGCCCGTCACGCTCAAGGCGGGCGCCAACACCCTTACGTTCGACAGCGGTTCCGGTGGGTACGCCCCTGACATCGACAAGATCGCCGTACCGCTCTCCTGATTCTCCGCGGGGCCCGGGATCTCCCGGGCCCCGTTCTCGTACGCACCGTCTCCTCCGGACATGGAGTGCAACCCCGTGGACATCGAACCGACCGGACACACCGGACACACCGGACGCACCGAAGGCACCGAGAACACCGAAAGCGGCGGCGGCGCCCGCCGCCCCAGCCGCCGCGGCTTCCTCGCGCTGGCCGCCGCCACCGGCACGGCGACCGCACTGGGCGGCCTGCCCGCCTTCGCCGCCTCGGCGGCGCCGCGCCGCCCCGACAGCTCGCCCATGCTGTCCAAGGCGGCCAGGAACGAACTCTGGTGGCAGGCGCCGGGCTCCGAGAGCTCGATGATCGAGCAGGGGCTGCCGGTCGGCAACGGCCGCATCGGCGCACTCGCGACCAACGACCCCGGCCTCGAACTGCTGATGATCACCGACGCGAGCATGTGGACGGGAGGTGTCAACGACACCCTCGACGCGGACGGCCAGTTCCCTTACGGGCGCGAGGACTTCGGCTCGCTCACCCTGCTGGCGAACCTGACGGTCGAGATACCCGACCACGACCTGTCGGCCGTCTCCGGCTACCGGCGCGCCCTCGACCTGAGCCAGGGGCTCGTCACGACCTCGTACGTCAGGTCGGGTGTGACGTACGAACGCGAGATCTTCGCCAGCCGTCCCGACGACGCGATCGTGCTGCACTTCTCGCAGAAGGGCGGCGGCCACTACACGGGAACGGTCTCGCTCGACGGTCAGCACGACGAGACCACCACGGCCAACAGCGCGGGCAGGTACGCCTCGTTCGGCGCCACCCTGCCGGGCGGCGGCCTGCGGTACGGGGCCGCTGTCACCGCGTACAGCAGGACCGGGCGGATCACCGTCGAAGGGGCGAAGCTCTCCTTCGCCGGCTGCCGCGAGCTCACGGTGGTGGTGAGCGGCGGTACGAACTACGCGCCGGACGCCGCCGCCGGATTCCGCGCCCCCGGCCTCGACCCGCAGCGCCTCGCCAGGACCAAGGTGCTCGACGCCTCACGGCACACCGCCGAGACCCTCCTGCACACCCATGTGGCCAACCACCGCGCCGAGTTCGAGCAGATGGACCTCACGCTGGGCACGTCGTCCGCGCAGCAGCGCGCCCTGAACACCTGGGACCGGATCCAGGCGCGCGCGACCGACGGCGTCCCCGACCCCGAACTCGAAGCGCAGTACCTTCAGTTCGGCCGTTATCTGATGATGTCCGGATCGCACGGCACGCTGCCGATGGGCCTCCAGGGCCTCTGGCTGGCGAACAACGACCCGGACTGGATGGGCGATTACCACACCGACATCAACATCCAGATGAACTACTGGATGTCCGACCGCGCGGGGCTCTCCGACTGTTTCGACACCTACGCCGACTACTGCCTCGCGCAGCTTCCCTCCTGGACCGAGCTGACCGGGCGCCTCTTCAACGACGAGCGCAACCGCTACCGCAACTCCAGCGGCAAGGTGGCGGGTTGGGCGATCGCCTTCTCCACGAACATCCACGGCGGGAACGGCTGGTGGTGGCACCCGGCCGGCGGCGCCTGGCTCTGCCAGTCCCTGTGGGAGCACTACGAGTACACCCAGGACCGGGACTACCTGCGCCGGATCTACCCCCTGCTCAAGGGCGCCTGCGAGTTCTGGGAGGCCCGTCTGATCACCACCACGGTCACCGATCCGGTGACCGGCGCCGACCGCGAGGTGCTCATCGACGACAGCGACTGGTCGCCGGAGCACGGACCGCAGGACGGCAAGGGCAACACGTACTCCCAGGAACTGGTGTGGTCGCTGTTCGGCAACTACCACACAGCCACCGCCGTACTGGGCGAGGACGCCGCGTACAGCCGTACGATCGACGGCCTGCGCGAGCGTCTCTACCTCCCCGTGGTCAGTGAGAAGACGGGCTGGCTGGAGGAGTGGATGTCGCCCGACAACCTCGGCGAGACCACCCACCGCCATCTCTCCCCTCTCATCGGCCTCTTCCCCGGCGACCGGATCCGTCCGGACTCGGTGCCGAAGGAGCTGCTCGACGGCGCCACGGCCCTGCTCACCGCGCGCGGCATGGAGAACTTCGGCTGGGCGAACGCCTGGCGCAGCCTGTGCTGGGCACGGCTGAAGGACGCGGAGAAGGCGTACCAGCTCGTCGTCACCAACCTGAAGCCGTCGAAGGACGGCACCAACGGCACGGCGATGAACCTGTTCGACATCTACGAGGTCGAGAAGGGCCGCGGAATCTTCCAGATCGAGGCCAACTTCGGCACCCCGGCCGCCATGGTCGAGATGCTGGTCTACTCGCGGCCGGGCCACATCGAGCTGCTGCCAGCACTGCCGGAGGCATGGGCGGAGTCCGGTTCGGTGACGGGCGTGGGCGTACGCGGAGGTTTTGTCATCGACCTGAGCTGGAAGGCGGGCAAGGTCACCGAGGCGCGGCTGCACAGCGTCGGGGGCCGCTCCACCACGGTGGTCCACGGCGGAAAGACCCGCAAGGTCAGTGTCGAGCCCGGCCGTTCGGTCACGATCAGCGGGCTCGGAGGATGAGACGCGGGGGGAGGCCGGACCCGCATCCGGCTCGCCGCCACCGCGCCG
>NZ_JTHL01000001.1:7431924-7453327 GCF_000818195.1 Streptomyces sp. 150FB
GCCGCGTCATCGGTGGCGTCTGCGCGCTGCTGGCGGCCCTGTGCCTGCCGCTGACCGCCACGTCGGCGGCGCAGGCCAAGTCCGTGGCGCAGCCGTCCCGGCCCGGCGCGACGCACACCGTCGTCACCTGGGGGGCGAGCGCGGACCGGCAGGGTGAGGGGCCTGCCGACCGCAGCTACCGGCTGATCGTGCGTACCAGCGTGGGCGGCAGCGGTATGCGCGTACGGCTCTCCAACGCCTTCGGCGAGCACCCGGTGACCTTCGCCGACGCCTACGCGGGGCTGCGGAAACAGGGCGCCGAAGTCGTCCGCGGCAGCAACAGGCGGCTCGCCTTCGGCGGCGCCCGGTCCGTCACGGTCGCGGCGGGCGACACCGTACTGAGCGACCCGCTGCCCGGGAAGCTCGCCGCGCAGAGCGACCTGGTCGTGAGTCTGTACGTGACGGGAGCCCAGGGCCCGACGACGGGCCACGGCATGGCGTTGCAGACGTCGTACGCGGCTGCGGGGAACCACGCGGCCGAGGAGGGCGCGGCCAACTGGACCGATACGACGGGCTCCTGGTACTGGCTGGACGCGGTCAGTGTGGAGACGCCCCGGAACATCGGCGCCGTGGTCGCCTTCGGCGACTCGATCACCGACGGCTGGCAGTCGACGACCGACGAGAACCGCCGGTGGCCGGACTATCTCTCCCACCGTCTCCAGGCGTCGCGTTCGACCACGGTGAAAGGGGTGGCGAACGAGGGGATCTCCGGAAATCAGGTCCTCGCCGACGGCAACGGGCAGAGCGCGCTGCACAGATTGCAGCGCGATGTGCTCTCGCAGCCGGGGGTGCGCACGGTGTTCCTCTTCGAGGGCATCAACGACATCAAGGCGCATACCGGTGTCACGGTCGACGACATGATCGCCGGCTACCGGCAGATCATCGAACAGGCGCACGCCGCCGGCAAGTGCGTCGTCGGCTCGACCGTGATGCCGTACAAGGGCTGGTCCGAGTTCGACGAAGCGGGCGAAGCCGTACGGCAGGGCGTCAACGACTACATCAGGAACAGCGGCGAACTGGACGCGGTCACCGACTTCGACAAGATCGTCCGCAGCCCGTACGACCAGGAGCGGCTGCTGCCCGTCTTCGACGGAGGTGATCACGTGCACCCGAACGACAAGGGCATGCAGGCGATGGCCGACGCCGTCGATCTGGCGGCGCTCGACTGCGACGGCGCCTGACGGGACCTCACAGCACCGCGGCCACGGCGGCCACGGCGGCGGGCGCCACGGCGCCATGGCCGCTGTGGTCGCCGTGGCTGTCAGTGCCGGGTGCGAGGATGTTTTTCGTCGATCCAGGCGGGCGCACGAGCAGGAGGCCGGACCAGTGGCAGTCGAGTCGAGTTATCTGCTCGGTCATTCCGAGGCCGAATACCGGCGTCTCATGATTCAGGCGCACTTCATGCGCCCCTGGACGGAACGATTCCTGCGCGCGGCCGGACTGACGGACGGTATGTCCGTACTGGAAGCGGGCTCGGGGCTCGGCGATGTGACCCTGCTCGCCGCCGGCATCGTCGGACCGGCCGGCCAGGTGCTCGGAGTCGAGCGCGACGCGGCGACCGCGGAGGCGGCGCGCGGCCGCGCCGTGTCCGAAGGCGTCAGTGACTATGTCGACTTCCAGGTCGGATCCGTCGACGACTTCGCGAGCGAGACGCGTTTCGACGCGCTGATCGGCCGCTTCGTCCTCCAGTACCAGCCCGATCCGGCGGCCACGCTGGGGCGCCTCGCCCGCTTCGTACGGCCCGGCGGCATCATCGTCTTCCACGACATGGACTTCAGCAACGAGGACACGAGCTGGCCGCCGTGCCGGGTGTGGGACGACTCGTACGCCTTGCTGCGCAAGCTCTTCCACGCCAACGGAGTGCCGCCCGACTTCGGGCGCGGGCTGGGCCGCGTCTTCCTGGACGCGGGTCTGCCCTGGCCGACGATCGAGGTGGTCGTCGCCTCGGGAGGCAAGCCTGGATCCACCCTGTTCCCCTGGCTCGGCAGCGCCTTGGAGGCCATCGCGCCCGGCCTGGAGAAGGCGGGCATCGAGCCCCCGGCGGGCGTCGTCCTCGACCGCACGGTCACGGCCACGCTGGAGAAGGCCGTGGTGGAGCAGGGGAGTCACGTCCTGGGCTCGGTCCAGTACGGGGCATGGGTACGGGTTCCATGAGCCGGTCGGGGTACGTGTTCCGTGAGCCGGCCCTCCGTACGCGGCCGAGGTTGGGCCGTGTCGCTGATGGGCCGAACGGGTGAGGGGCGGGAGGATGGCGGAATGCAGACACAACGCACGGTTGGGGTGGTTCGGTGAGTAGGTACGACAAGTACGACGTCACCGACGAGCAGTGGGAAGGCCTTGCCCAGGTCGTCCCGCTGCGCGGCCGCAACGAGTGGCCGTCCCGGGTCGACCAGCGGACCATCTCCCGGGACTACGCGTCCGAGCACCGCCGTTTCGTCGTCCTGCGTGTGCAGGTGTTCGCGGACGCGCGTGAGGTCGCCGACCATCTGATCGCCCAGATCCCGGTCCTGCTGGATCTCACCGGCGCCGAGACGGATGTGGCCAAGCGCATCCTGGACTTCAGCAGCGGTGTCGTCTTCGGTCTCGGCAGCGGCATGCACCGCGTCGACAGGAACGTCTTCCTGCTGGCGCCGATCGGTACGGAGGTGGAGGGGATCGCGGCTGACGTCGTCCCCCGATCGTAGGAAGGTTGGACAGGCGGAACGGTTCGGCACCCGCCGTGCCGCATACGGTCCGGCCATGGAAGCCACCCTTACCCGTCCCACCCTCACCGAACTGCGGCTGTCCGCGTTCAAGTCGCACCGCGGTGCCTCCTTCCCGCTGGGACCGCTGACGCTGTTCGCCGGCGGGAGCGGGAGCGGGAAGTCAACAGCGATCCAGGCGTACGAGTCGCTCGCCCGGCTCGGCGCCGGCGCCTCGCTCGCCGAGGTGTTCCCCGACCCCAGCGCCTTCGTACCGGAACGGGCCCTGGCCGACGAGCAGGGGAGGCGGGGATTCCGGATCGGCTGCACCGTCGAGGGCCCGGTGGGGTCCGTACAGCTCGACCTCGCCATCCAGGCCGAGCCTGAGCTGCGCATCGTCGGTGAGCGGATGAGCAGCGGCGGCCAGGCCCTGCTGACCACGGCACTTCGCGATCCGGGGCGCTCCTCGGTCCAGGCGGCCTGGTACACGGCGGGCTCCTCGCCGGTGACGCGCGCCCCGCTGCCCGACGACCTGCTCGGTACGGCGCTGCTGCCGCTGCGCGTCGCCGGCAAGACGGCAGGCCAGTTGCACGTACTCGCGGCGGCCGAGCAGACGGTGGTGGCCCTGCGCTCCGTCTTCGCCTGCGACCCGCAGCCGCGCGAGATGCGGCAGCCGGTGGCGGTGGACGAGGGACGGCTGCGGCGTGGCTGCGAGAACCTCGCCGCCGTACTGCACCGCACGCGTCACCAGTGCGCGCGACGCCATGCCAGGCTGTCGGCGGCGGCGCGGGCCGGCTGCGCGGGCCCGGTGACCGAACTGGCCGTCGAGGAACTGACGGGCGGTACGGTACGGGCGCTGCTCGCCCGGGACGGCGCGGGTGGCCGGGCCGCCACCCCCATCGAGCGGCTCGGCGAGGGCGAGTTGCGCTATCTGGCGCTCGCGCTCGTCCTGCTGACCGGGCCGGGTGTGCTGGCGATGGACCAGGCGGCGGAGGTACCGCCCGCGTTGCAGTCGCTCACGGTGCTCGCCGACGGCTTCGACCGGAGTCTGGACCGGCGGCAGAGCCGGGAGCTGCTGTCGCTGGCGGCCGCGATCTGCGGCGAGGGGCACATCCGGCTGGTGGGGGCGGTCGACGACGCCTCGTACGCGCGGGAGGCCCCCGGTGTGACGGTGGTAGACCTTGACGCGTGACGGAAAAGACTGACGTGACGGAACAGGCGGACGTGACAGAAGAGAATCACGCGACCGAGCGGGCGGGCGGGGGTGAACTGACCGTGCCGGGACTCCAGCGCAGGCTGGTCGAGTTCGCGGCCTCACGGGCCTGGGAGCCGTACCACACCCCCAAGAACCTGGTGGCGGCGCTGAGCGTCGAGGCGTCCGAACTGCTGGAGATCTTCCAGTGGTTGACGCCGGAGGAGTCGGCGCGGGTGATGGCGGAACCGGAGTCGGCGCACCGGGTGAAGGACGAGGTCGCCGACGTACTGGCGTATCTGCTCCAGTTCTGCGACGGGTTGGGCATCGATGTGCTGGAGGCGCTGTCCGCCAAGATCGATCGGAATGAGGTCCGTTTCCCGCCTAAATGATCCATTTTGGAACCCTGATTTCTGGTGCTCGTTACTCTTCGGAGTGGCGAAGTTATGCACAACAGGCTCTCTGTCCACAGATTTCAACATTCCTCTGGTCTTTCCGCTCCTGCTCGGTCACTCTAGGTAGTGGAGTGAGCGGGCAGGAAGGAAAGAGGGATCATGCATGGATGCGGAGCGGCTCATCGCGGTGAGCCTGCATGCCCTGGCCGGAAGCGCGGACGCGCCGGAGGTCATGGTGGAGGCCTGGCAGGCACAGGCGCTCGCCCAGGCGATCGGTATGCGATTAGCGGTGGGGGGACCGCTTGATCTGCGGGCGGAGGCCCGTGAGTTGGGCGAGGCCGGCGGGCGTGGATGCGGGTCCGCGGATCATCCGGGGCTGCACTCGGGCGGGATCAGGGCCGGCAGGCTCTCCGCGGTGCCGGATGTGAAGGCGGCCCTGACCGGGCTGGGTGAGCTGCTGGGCGAGGTGGGGATCGCCCTGGTCGCTGTGGCGTGTGACACGGGCGAGGAGGGGATGTACTGGCAGTGCATCGAGGCGATCGACGCGGCCGACGAGACGAGTGACCGGGTGCAGGGGATGCTGCGGGGGCTCAGGGAGCTGGAGCGGGACGGTGCCTCCGGTGGTGCGGGCCGCTGGAGAGGCGGTGGTGACCTGCTGTCCTGACGGGGGAGAGGCGGTCGGTGCGGCGCGGGAGAGGGCCGGGTGCGGTGACGGCGACGGCCGTTCGAAGGTGCAGGATGGATCTCATGGATCTTCGAATCTTCACCGAGCCCCAGCAAGGGGCGAGCTACGAGACACTGCTGACCGTGGCCAAGGCCACCGAGGACCTGGGCTTCGACGCCTTCTTCCGCTCGGACCACTACCTGAAAATGGGCTCCGCCGACGGTCTTCCGGGACCGACGGACGCCTGGATCACTCTGGCCGGTCTCGCCCGCGAGACCAAGCGGATCAAGCTCGGCACGCTGGTGACCGCCGGCACGTTCCGGCTGCCCGGCGTGCTGGCCATCCAGGTCGCGCAGGTCGACCAGATGTCCGGTGGCCGGATCGAGCTGGGCCTCGGAGCGGGCTGGTTCGAGGAGGAGCACTCCGCGTACGGCATCCCCTTCCCCAAGGAGAAGTCCGCACGTCTGGAAGAGCAGTTGGCCATCGTGACCGGCCTGTGGAGCACGAAGGTCGGTGACACCTTCTCCTACGACGGCACCTACTACCAGCTCACCGACTCCCCCGCGCTGCCCAAGCCCGCCCAGTCCAAGCTGCCCGTGATCATCGGCGGCCACGGCGCGACCCGTACGCCCCGGCTCGCCGCGCAGTACGCCGACGAGTTCAACATCCCCTTCGCCTCGGTCGAGGACACCGAGGCCCAGTTCGGCCGGGTGCGGGCCGCCGCGGAGAAGGCCGGGCGCGCGGCGGACGACCTGGTGTACTCCAACGCGCTGGCCGTCTGCGTGGGCAGGGACGACGCCGAGGTGGCCCGCCGTGCCGACCGCCTGGGGCGGACGGTGGAGGAGCTGAAGACGAACACGCTCGCCGGTTCGCCGGCCGAGGTGGTCGAGAAGATCGGACGCTACGCGGCCGTCGGCTCCTCCCGGATCTACCTCCAGGTCATGGATCTGGACGACCTCGACCACCTGGAGCTGATCGCCTCCGAGGTCCAGTCCCAGTTGAGCTGACCTCTCCCCTCCCACCTTCCGAGCCCCTGAATCCGGGCGACGGCGGACAGCACACCCCCCCGACAGGAGAACACCGGTGAAGCCCGTCTCCACACTCGCGGCGGCCCTCGCCGAGCGGACCCTCGTTCTCGACGGAGGCCTCTCGAACCAGCTCAGGGCGCAGGGTCTCGACCTGTCCGACGAGCTCTGGTCGGCGCGGCTCCTCGTCGACGGTCCGGAGCAGATCGAGGCGGCACACGCGGCGTACGTACGGGCGGGTGCGCAGGTACTGATCACCTCCAGCTACCAGGCGACCTACGAGGGCTTCGCGCGCCGGGGTGTGCCGCGCGACGAGGTGGCCGGTCTGCTGGCCCGCAGTGTCGGACTGGCCCGGCGCGCGGGGGAGACGGTGGCGCGGGAGGTGTGGGTGGCGGCGTCGGTCGGTCCGTACGGCGCGATGCTCGCCGACGGCAGCGAGTACCGGGGGCGGTACGGACTGTCCGTGGGCGAGCTGGAGCGCTTCCACCGGCCCCGGATCGAGGCGCTCGCGGCCGCCGGTCCCGATGTGCTGGCGCTGGAGACCGTGCCGGACACGGACGAGGCACGGGCGATGCTGGACGCGGCCGCCCACTGCGGGGTGCCGGTCTGGCTCTCGTACACCATGGAGGGGGACCACACCCGCGCCGGACAGCCGCTCGCCGACGCCTTCGCCCTGGCGGCCCACAACGACCAGGTGATCGCGGTGGGGGTCAACTGCTGCGAACCGGGTGACGCGGACCGCGCCGTCGAGTTGGCCGCCGCCGTGACCGGCAAGCCGGTCGTCGTCTACCCCAACAGCGGCGAGCGGTGGGACGAGCGGGCGCGCGGCTTCACCGGGAGCAACACGTTCGACCCGTCGAGGGTCCGCACCTGGCGGGCCGCGGGCGCACGCCTGGTCGGAGGCTGCTGCCAGGTGGGCCCGGCGGAGATCGCGGCGCTCGGCGAGCTGAACGCGGTCTAGCCGCGGGAGCGGCTCACCTCGCGCAACACGCCTCCGGGGCGGTGTCGGCACTCTTGCCGAGGGTGCCGGCGTCGGCCTTGACGACGTAGACCTCCCAGGGTTCCTGGCCGGGGCCGTGGACCCAGACCTTGTCCTGGAGGGCGTAGCAGCAGGAGGTGTCGTTCTCCTCGAAGGTGGCCAGACCGGCGTCCTTGAGGCGGCTTGCAGCCGCGTCGACCTGGTCGGTCGACTCGACCTCCACGCCCAGGTGATCGAGGCGGGTGTCCTGTCCGGGCTCGCCCTCGATGAGGACGAGCTTGAGCGGGGGCTCGCTGATGGCGAAGTTGGCGTAGCCCGCGCGCCGTTTGGCCGGTTCGGTGCCGAAGAGCTTCGAGTAGAAGGTGATCGACGCTTCGAGGTCGCTGACGCGCAGGGCGAGTTGAGCGCGGGACATGGCACGACTCCCATCGGTTGTATTGGCGTCCTTCAATGCAAGGTTGTGTCTTGAATCGAAGGATGTCAATATAGAGGAATGTCGAAACAAGAGCTGGTGGTGCTGGGGCAGGACGACGGGACCGCCGCGTGCTGTCCGGGGCTGCTGACCGCTCCACTGGACGAGGGCCAGGCCCTTGAACTGGCGAAAGTCTTCAAGGCGCTGGGTGATTCGGTGCGCCTGCGGCTGCTGTCGATGATCGCCTCGCGGGCGGGCGGCGAGGTCTGCGTGTGCGACCTGACCCCGGCCTTCGACCTGTCGCAGCCCACGATCTCCCATCACCTCAAGCTGCTGAGGCAGGCCGGCCTCATCGACAGTGAACGGCGCGGCACCTGGGTCTACTACCGGCTCATCCCCGAGATGACCGACCGGCTCGCCGGCATCCTCACCCGCCCCGCAGGAGAGCCGCTCCCGGACCGGGCGGCGACGGCCGGGGCCGTCTCGTGAGCACGACCGCCTCCGAAGGGAACGTCGCGGGACGGCTGTCGTTCCTCGACCGGTACCTCGCCGCGTGGATCCTGGCGGCGATGGCGGTGGGCCTCGGGCTCGGTCGCGCCGTGCCTGGTCTGGGGGACGCGTTGGCCAAGGTCACCGTGACCGGAGTGTCCCTGCCGATCGCGCTCGGCCTGCTGGTGATGATGTACCCGGTGCTGGCGAAGGTCCGTTACGACCGGCTCGGCACCGTGACGAGGGACCGGCGCCTGCTGCTGCCCTCTCTGCTGCTCAACTGGATCGTCGGCCCGGCCCTCATGTTCGCCCTGGCATGGCTGTTCCTGCCGGACCTGGCCGCCTTCCGCACCGGACTGATCATCGTCGGCCTGGCCCGCTGCATCGCCATGGTCATCATCTGGAACGACCTGGCCTGCGGCCACCGCGAAGCCGCAGCCGTCCTGGTCGCGCTGAACTCGGTGTTCCAGGTGTTCGCGTTCGCACTGCTCGGCTGGTTCTACCTCTCCGTTCTGCCTGGCTGGCTCGGCCTGCGACAGACCGGTCTGGACGCGTCCGTGTGGACAATCGCCCGCAGCGTGCTGATCTTCCTCGGCATCCCGCTCGTGGCCGGCTACCTCACCCGCCGCTTCGGCGAGAAGGCCAAGGGACGGACCTGGTACGAGTCCACGCTCATCCCGCGCCTCGGCCCCTTCGCCCTGTACGGGCTGCTGTTCACCGTCGTCATCCTCTTCGCACTCCAGGGCCGCGCCATCACCTCACAGCCTCTGGACGTCGTGCGTATCGCCCTGCCGCTGCTGGTCTACTTCGCGCTCATGTGGGCCGGGTCCATGACCCTGGGCCGCGCGGTCGGCCTGGACCACCCGCGCGCCACCACGCTGGCCTTCACCGCTGCCGGCAACAACTTCGAGCTCGCGATCGCGGTAGCGATCGCCACCTTCGGCGCCTCCTCCGGCCAGGCCCTCGCCGGCGTCGTCGGACCCCTCATCGAGGTACCCGCACTCATCGGCCTGGTCCACGTCGCGCTCTACGCCCGCCGCTACTTCACCGATGCTCTCGCCACCACGCCTCAGGAAGACCCCGCCCATGCCTGACAACGCCACGCCCTCCGTGCTGTTCGTCTGCGTCCACAACGCGGGGCGCTCCCAGATGGCTGCCGCCTTCCTCACCCACCTCGCGGATGGCCGTGTCCAGGTCCGCTCCGGGGGCTCCACTCCCGCCCTCGCCGTGAACCCTGTGGTGGCGGAGGCCATGAAGGAGAAGGGCATCGACATCTCCGACGAGGTCCCGAAGGTGCTCACCGTGGAGGCCGTTCAGTCCTCCGACGTCGTCATCACCATGGGCTGCGGCGACACCTGCCCGGTCTTCCCGGGCAAGCGGTACCTCGACTGGGACCTCCCCGACCCCGCCGGACAAGACGTGGAAGTGGTCCGGCCGATCCGCGACGAGATCGAGCGACGCGTCCGGGGCCTGCTGACCGAAATCGACATCCCGCCCCGGATCCCGCCCCGGTAGGAGGACGGCCTCAGGCCACGGGCCACGGCGGCACAGCCGCGAGTGGCCGCCGGGCACGGCGCCCGGCTGCGTACCCCCCGATCCCCAGGCCGATCCCGGCCAGGGCCAGCACGATCCCGAGGATCCCGAGCGCCACCAGCACCGCCGGCACGGTGAAATCCCGCTGCACGTACCCGTGCACCCCGGAGGCCGCGACGCTGCCCGACTGCTCGCCGAGGAAGAAACGCGAGTCGTTCGAGTCCGCCCGATGGTCGCCCAGCAGGAACAGCCGCCCGTCGGGCACCTTCACGTCGTAGGGTCCGCTCCCCGCGTTCACTTCGCCGCGCATCACATACGGTTCCTCGACCGGCTTCCCGTTCACCGTGACCCGATCCCCGTCGCCGCCCACCACGTGGTCGCCGCCCACCCCGATGACCCGCTGCAGGACCGGTTTGCCGTGGTAGCGGCCGGGTGCGTCGACGAGAACGACATCGCCCCTGCGAATCTCACCCGCGTCGATTCGCTCGATGACCAGCCGGTCGCCCGGGTGGTACGTGGGCTCCATCGCCTCGCTCGTGACGGTGGCTCCCTCGTAGTTCGCGCGTGCGTACCCGATGCCTCCCAGCGCCAGGACCAGCCCGAGCGGCACCAGCACCCAGGCCGCGACTCTCAGCCTGCTGCCCGCTCTCCTCTGCCGCATGAACACCCCTCCCCTGAACCGCCCGACGGCCGGGCGGGCCAGCAGAGGCTAGGCGATCCCGGGGCAAGAACGCGAAAGCCGCATGAGGTACCGCCGGGACTCGGTCAGTCGCGGTAGGCGGCCGTCGCGATCTGGACGAACGAGCGGATCAGCGGGTTCGTGTCCCCCTCGTTCCAGGCGGCCACCACGCGGCTCGGCGCCATGTCGGTCAGCGGTACCACGGCCAGTTCTCCGGGTGGGGTGTGTCCGAGCGGGGTCATGCCGACAGTGCCGTTCCAGAGCACGGCCTGGAGGCACTCCTGGACGGCCCGCACCACCGGACCCTCGCGGGGCTCGCCGCCGTTCCAGTACGCCTGCCAGAGCGGGTCGGTGCCGTCCGGGAACTGGAACCAGCGCCGGCCGGCCAGTTCGGCCAGCTTCAGGTTGTCGCGGCGGGCCAGCGGATCGTCGGCGCGCAGCACCGCGCCCACCGGGTCGGCGCGCAGCTCGTGCACCGTCAGGCCGGTCCCGTCGAACGGCCCGCGGGTCAGGGCGACATCGACGAGTCCGGCGCGCAGCCCGCAGGTCGGATCGGTCAGGTCGGTCTCGCGGACACGGACCTCGACGCCCGGGTGCCGTCGGCGGTACGCGGCGGCCAGCCGCGTCGCGCCCCGGTCGGTGCTGTCACCCAGGATGCCTACGGTGACGGTCGCGGCACCGGCCGCCGCTGCCACGCGTACGCGTACCCGATCGGCCTGGTCGAGCAGGGTACGCGCCTCGTCCAGCAGCACCGTGCCGGCCGGGGTGAGCGTGACGCCGGCGGACGAGCGGTGCAGCAGCGCGGCGCCGACGTCGGCCTCCAACTGCTTGACGGCCCGGCTCAGCGGCGGCTGGCTCATGTGCAGGCGGGCGGCGGCCCGGCCGAAGTGGAGTTCCTCGGCGACGGCCACGAAATAGCGCAGCGTGCGTAACTCCATGACCGGGGACGATACCCGTACGGTATCGCGGCCACCTAAAGGGTCTTGGACGGCCGCGGTGCCCGGCCGGTGGAATCGGAGCATGAGTGACGAACTGATGCCCGACGGACCGATGCCCGACCCCGCCGTACGCGTTTCCGGCGCCCAGGAGATCGCCCCCGACCTGCTGGTGATCCCGAACCACCGGATCGGCCTGGTGCCCAACATCGGCGTCATCGGCGGTACGCGGGCGGTACTTGTCGTCGAGACGGGCATCGGCGACGCCAACGCCGAGCAGGTTCTCGCTTTCGCGTCCGAGGTGGCGAAGGGCCGTCGGCTGTACCTGACCACGACGCACTTCCACCCCGAGCACGCCTTCGGCGCCCGGGCGTTCGCCGGCCAGGCCACGTACCTGGTCAACCGCGCGCAGGCGGACGACCTGACCACGAAGGGCCCGGGCTATCTGGAGATGTTCAGGGGCTTCGGCGGGGAGATCGCCCGCCGCCTCGAAGGCGTCCGGCTGCCCGTCCCCGATGTGGTCTACGACGACGGGTACGACCTGGACCTCGGCGGTCGCACCGTACGGCTGCGGCCCACCGGCCGAGGCCACACGAAGGGCGACCAGGTGATCGAAGTGCCGGACGCGGGTGTGCTGTTCACCGGGGACCTGGCCGAGACCGGGCAGTTCGCGATCTTCCCGTGGTTCCCGCCGTACGACACGGACGTCTCAGGACTGCGCTGGCTGGCGGTGCTGGACCGATTGGCCGCCACCGGACCCCGGGTGGTGGTTCCCGGTCATGGCGACCTCGGAGGCCCGGGGGTGCTCGACGGCGTCCGCGACTACCTGCGCGAACTGCGCGACGAGACCTGGCGGCGGCGTGACTCCGCGATGGGCGAGGGCGAGATCGTCGCCGAGGTCCGGGCGGCGCTGGTCGAACGGCATCCCGAGTGGGCCGGCCAGGAGTGGATCGAGCGGGGCGTCGGATGCCTCTGCGCCGAGCAAGCCGCCTGACTCTTCGCCCCGGCAAGAGGCGGGCCCTGTCCGGCGCCTAAACCATTCGTACGGGCACGCCGGGCGGGCAATACTCGGTCAGGTGTTCCTGACGATAACCACCACCGGCACCCCTGAACGCCCCGCGACCGACCTGGGTTTCCTGCTGCACAAGCATCCCGAGAAGGCGCAGGCGTTCTCCACCTCCCACGGCACGGCCCACGTCCTCTACCCCGAGGCGTCCGCCGAGCGCTGCACCGCTGCGCTGCTGCTGGAGGTCGATCCGGCGTCCCTGCTCCGGCGCGGGCGCGGCAAGGGTCGGGGCGGTGCCCCCGACGCGGCGCTGGCGCAGTACGTCAACGACCGCCCCTACGCGGCCTCTTCGCTGCTCGCCGTCGCGCTCAGCGCGGTCTTCTCCAGCGCGCTGCGCGGCGTGTGCAGGTCGATGCCGGAGCGGGCGGCGAGCCCGCTCCCGCTGCGGATCGAGATTCCCGCGCTGCCCGCGCGCGGTGGCGCCGAGTTGGTCCGCGCGCTCTTCGAGCCGCTGGGCTGGTCCGTGGAGGCGCTTCCCGTCGCGCTCGACGAGCAGTTCCCGGAGTGGGGCGCGTCGCGTTACGTACAGCTCGTCCTTGAGGGCGAGTTGCGGCTCGCCGACGCGCTGCGTCACCTCTACGTACTCCTGCCGGTCCTCGACGACGCCAAGCACTACTGGGTCGCGCCCGACGAGGTGGACAAGCTGCTGCGCGCCGGAGAGGGCTGGCTCGCCGAGCACCCCGAGCAGAAGCTGATCACCAGCCGCTATCTGGCCCGCCGTTGGGGGCTGACCCGGCAGGCCATGGAGCGCCTGGAACTGGTACGGCTCGCCGAGGCCGACGACGTCGAGGTCGAGGCCATCGACAACGCGGTGGAGGAGATACCGGGAGAGGACACCGAGGGCGACGGGACCACCGACGCCGAAGCCGGAGCCGACGCCGGAGCCGACGCCGGAGGCGTGACCGACACGGTCACCGACTCCGGGGAGAGCCCGCGCAAGGAGCCGTCGCTCGCGAGCCTGCGGCGCGAGGCGATCCTCGGCGCACTCCGCGAAGCCGGTGCGAGCACGGTGCTCGATCTGGGTTGTGGCCAGGGCCAGTTGGTCCAGGCGCTGCTGAAGGACGCGCGCTTCACCCGCATCACGGCCGTCGACGTGTCCGTACGCGCGCTGGCCATCGCCTCGCGTCGGCTCGGGCTCGACCGGATGAGCGAGCGGCAGGCCGCCCGGGTCACCCTCACGCAGGGCTCGCTCACCTACACCGACAAGCGCCTCAAGGGATACGAGGCGGCGGTGCTGAGCGAGGTCGTCGAGCACCTGGACCTGCCCCGGCTGCCCGCGCTGGAGTACGCGGTGTTCGGCTCGGCCCGGCCGGGGACCGTCGTCGTGACCACACCCAACGTCGAGTACAACGTGCGCTGGGAGACGCTGCCCGCCGGGCACGTCCGCCACGGTGACCACCGCTTCGAGTGGTCGCGCGCCGAGTTCCGCGCATGGGCGGACGCGGTGGCGGCGCGGTACGGCTACGCCGTGGCGTACGTCCCCGTGGGCCCGGACGACCCCGAAGTGGGGCCGCCCACGCAGATGGCCGTGTTCAGCGTCCAGGACCCCGGCACGACCGGCACCGGGACGACCGGTACCAACAGCGGCACCAACACCGGCACCCACACCGCGAAGGAGGCGAAGGCCGCATGACCACTCCGGAGAACACCGAGCACACCGAGCCCACCCACAACACTCGGCAGAGCACCCCGACACCCACCCCCCGGCGCGCCCTCAAGGTCCCCGACCTCTCCCTCGTGGTGCTGATGGGCGCCACCGGCTCCGGCAAGTCCACCTTCGCCGCGACCCGGTTCAAGGCCACCGAGGTCGTCTCCTCCGACTTCTGCCGCGGCCTCGTCGCCGACGACGAGAACGACCAGAGCGCCAGCCGCGACGCGTTCGACGTCCTGCACTACATCGCGGGCAAGCGACTCGCCGCCGGACGCCTCACCGTCGTCGACGCCACCAACGTGCAGAAGGAGGGACGCGCCCAGCTCGTACGGCTCGCGCGGGAGTACGACGTACTGCCCGTGGCGATCGTCCTCGACCTGCCGGAAGAGGTGTGCGCCGCGCGCAACGCGTCCCGGCCCGACCGCGCCGGGATGCCCCGCCATGTCATCCGGCGCCACCGCGGCGAGTTGCGCAGGTCGCTGCGCGGTCTGGAGCGCGAGGGTTTCCGCAAGGTGCACATCCTGCGGGACGAACGGGAGGTCGAGAACGCCGACATCGTCCTCGAACGCCGCTACAACGACCTCAGACACCTCACCGGCCCCTTCGACATCATCGGTGACATCCACGGCTGTCGCTCCGAGCTGGACACCCTGCTCGGCAGGCTCGGTTACGAGGACGGCGTCCACCCCGAGGGCCGTACGGCCGTCTTCGTCGGCGACCTCGTCGACCGGGGCCCCGACAGCCCGGGTGTGCTGCGCCGCGTCATGGGTATGGTCGCCGGCGGCACCGCCCTGTGCGTCCCCGGAAACCACGAGAACAAGCTCGGGCGCTGGCTCAAGGGGCGCAAGGTCCAGCACACCCACGGACTCGCCGAGACCATCGAGCAGTTGGAGAAGGAGGACGACACCTTCCGCGAGCAGGTCGGGCAGTTCATCGACGGCCTCGTCAGCCATTACGTCCTGGACGGCGGCAAGCTCGTCGTCTGCCACGCCGGGCTGCCCGAGAAGTACCACGGCCGCACCTCCGGCCGGGTCCGCTCGCACGCGCTGTACGGGGACACGACCGGGGAGACCGACGAGTTCGGCCTGCCCGTGCGCTACCCGTGGGCCGAGGACTACCGGGGCCGCGCCGCCGTGGTGTACGGCCACACCCCGGTGCCGAACACGTCCTGGATCAACAACACCATCTGCCTCGACACCGGCGCGGTCTTCGGCGGCAAGATGACGGCGCTGCGCTGGCCGGAGCGCGAGCTGGTCGACGTACCGGCCGAGCGTGTCTGGTACGAGCCGGCCAAACCGCTGGCCGTCGAGGCGCCCGGCGGCAGGGAGGGCCGCCCGCTCGACCTCGCCGACGTCCAGGGTCGGCGCATCGTGGAGACCCGCCACATGGCGCGTCTCGCGGTACGCGAGGAGAACGCGGCCGCCGCCCTGGAGGTGATGAGCCGTTTCGCGATCGACCCGCGGCTGCTCACCTACCTGCCGCCCACCATGGCTCCGACGGCGACCTCGAACGCCGACGGCTTTCTGGAGCACCCGGCCGAGGCCTTCGCCCAGTACGCCACCGACGGCGTCACCCGTGTCGTGTGCGAGGAGAAGCACATGGGTTCCCGCGCGGTCGCTCTCGTCTGCCGGGACGCGGCGGCGGCGCTGGCGCGCTTCGGCGTCGAGGGACCGACCGGCGCGCTGCACACCCGTACGGGCAGGCCGTTCTTCGACGACCCGGCGGTCACCGAAGACGTCCTGGAGCGGCTGCGTACGGCGGTCGCGGCAGCCGGGCTGTGGGAGGAGCTGGAGACAGACTGGGTACTGCTCGACGCCGAGCTGATGCCGTGGTCGCTCAAGGCATCGGGCCTGCTGCGCAGCCAGTACGCGGCGGTGGGCGCAGCCGCCGGGGCCGTCTTCCCCGCGGTGACGAAGGCCCTTCAGACCGCCGCTGCCCGGGGTGTCGGCGATGTGGGGCCCCTGCTGGCGCTCCAGCGTGAGCGCGCGGCTGACGCGCAGGCGTTCACCGAGGCGTACCGGCGTTACTGCTGGACCACGGAGGGCCTCGACGGCGCGCGCCTCGCGCCGTTCCAGCTCCTCGCCGTCCAGGGGCGGAGCCTCGCCGGCGTGCCGCACGACCAGCAGCTCGGCTGGCTCGACCGGCTGGTCGAGCACGACGCGACTCGCCTGCTCCAGGTCACCCGCCGCCTTGTCGTGGACACGGGCGACGAGGAGTCCGTACGCGCGGGCATCGACTGGTGGCTGGAGATGACCGGGCGCGGCGGCGAGGGCATGGTCGTCAAGCCGCTCCAGGCGCTCGCGCGGGACGGGAAGGACCGGCTCGTGCAGCCCGGCATCAAGGTCCGTGGCCGCGAGTACCTGCGGATCATCTACGGCCCCGAGTACACGCGTCCGGAGAACCTCCAGCGGCTGCGCGGCCGGTTCCTCGGCCACAAGCGCTCGCTCGCCCTGCGGGAGTACGCGCTCGGTCTCGAAGCCCTCGACCGGCTGGCGGACGGCGAGCCGCTGTGGCGGATCCACGAGGCGGTCTTCGCCGTCCTGGCGCTCGAATCGGAGCCGGTCGACCCCCGGCTGTGATCTTCCGGTCACGAGCTGGTGATTCATTCGCCGCGTGAACGGCGCGCCGTGCGGTGAGGATGGGGACATGGGATTCCATGTCGACTCCGAGACCGGGCGGCTGCGCCGGGTCATACTGCACCGGCCTGATCTGGAGCTGAAGCGGCTCACCCCCGGCAACAAGGACGCGTTGCTCTTCGACGACGTGCTGTGGGTGCGCCGTGCCAGCGAGGAGCACGACGGATTCGCCGATGTGCTGCGCGAGCGGGGTGTGCTGGTTCATCTCTTCGGTGACCTGCTGCGCGAGTCGCTCGACATTCCGGTCGCACGGAAGCTCGTGCTCGACCGGGTCTTCGACGAGAAGGAGTACGGTCCGCTCGCCACGGACCATCTCAGGGCCGCCTTCGACGCGCTGTCGACGGCCGATCTCGTCGAGGCGCTGGTGGGCGGCATGACCAAGCGGGAGTTCCTGGAGGTGTATCCCGAGCCGACGTCCGTCCGGTTCCATGTGATGGAGCTGGACGACTTCCTGCTCGACCCGCTGCCCAACCACCTCTTCACCCGTGACACCTCCGCCTGGATCTACGACGGGGTGTCGATCAACGCGATGCGCTGGCCGGCCAGGCAGCGCGAGACCGTGCATTTCGAGGCGATCTACAAGCACCATCCGCTCTTCACCGGGGTGGGCGCCGGGCCGTTCCACCACTGGTCGGAGGGGCAGGACGACTATCCCTCCACCATCGAGGGCGGTGATGTGCTGGTCATCGGGGAGGGCGCGGTACTGATCGGGATGAGTGAGCGGACCACCCCGCAGGCCGTCGAGATGCTGGCGCGAGGGCTTTTCGAGGCCGGGTCGGCACGGACGATCGTGGCGCTCGACATGCCCAAGCGACGGGCGTTCATGCACCTCGACACGGTGATGACGATGGTCGACCACGACACCTTCATCCAGTACGAGGGGCTCGGCATGCTCCGCTCGTACACGATCGAACCGGGGACCCGCGCCCGCGAGCTGAACGTCACCGACCATCCGCCCGAACACATGCACAGGGCCATCGCCGCCGCGCTCGGCCTCGCCGGGATCCGCGTCCTGACGGCCACGCAGGACTCGCACTCGGCGGCGCGTGAGCAGTGGGACGACGGGTGCAACGTGCTCGCGGTCGAGCCCGGGGTCGTGGTCGCCTACGAGCGCAACGCGACCACCAACACGTACCTGCGCAAGCAGGGGATCGAGGTGATCGAGATCCGGGGCAGCGAGCTGGGGCGGGGCCGCGGCGGGCCGCGCTGCATGAGCTGCCCGGTCGAGCGCGACGCCGTCTGACCTCCGCGCGGACGGCCGGCCCGCATGACGTACGAGCGGGCCTGTATAGCAATGCGGATCTTCGTATATAGTTCCAGTTTCCCGCTATGTTCCGCCCTCGTACCCGCGCCCCAGGGAGCCGTCACCATGGCCATACACCTCGCAGGCCGTCACTTCCTCAAGGAACTGGATTTCACGGCCGCCGAGCTCCGCGCCCTGGTCGAGCTGGCAGGCCGGCTGAAGGCCGCGAAAAAGGCGGGCACCGAGGTCCAGCGGCTGCGCGGCAAGAACATCGCGCTGATCTTCGAGAAGGCGTCGACGCGGACACGGTGCGCGTTCGAGGTGGCGGCGGCCGATCAGGGCGCGTCCACGACCTACATCGACCCGGCGGGCTCACACATCGGCAAGAAGGAGTCGGCGAAGGACACCGCGCGGGTCCTCGGCCGGATGTACGACGGCATCGAGTTCCGCGGCCAGGCCCAGGAGACCGCCGAGGAACTCGCCGCGTACGCCGGCGTGCCCGTATTCAACGGCCTCACCGACGACTGGCACCCCACCCAGATGCTCGCCGACGTGCTCACCATGACTGAGCACACCGACAAGCCGCTCGAAGAGATCAGCTTCGCCTATCTGGGTGACGCCCGCTTCAACATGGGCAACTCCTACCTCGTCACCGGCGCCCTGCTCGGCATGGACGTACGGATCGTCGCGCCGCGCGCCTACTGGCCGTCCGGCGAGGTCCTCACGCTGGCCCGCGAGGCGGCGGAGGAGAGCGGGGCGAAACTCACCCTCACCGAGAACATCGAGGAGGGCGTCGCCTCCTCGGACTTCGTGGTCACCGATGTCTGGGTGTCGATGGGGGAGCCGCAGGAGGTCTGGGCCGAGCGCATCGGGAACCTCCGGCCGTACGCCGTGACCATGGACGTGCTGCGCGCCACCGGCAACCCCGGGGTGAAGTTCCTGCACTGCCTGCCGGCCTTCCACGACCTCGGGACCGCGGTGGGCCGCGAGATCCACGAGCGGTACGGGCTGACGGAGCTGGAGGTCACCGACGAGGTCTTCGAGTCGGACCACTCGGTCGTCTTCGACGAGGCGGAGAACAGGCTGCACACCATCAAGGCGGTTCTGGTCGCCACGCTGTCCCCGGACGACGACACGGAGTAGTCGCGACGGGCCGCTCGCGATGGGCCTTACGGGTGAGTGCGAACGGTCACGCGTAGTCAGCGGCCGGCATGCCGCCGTCCGGGTGCTCCTCGTCGTGCGGGGGAAGCGTGAACCACACCGCCTTGCCCCGGTCCGTGGGCCGGTGGCCGTAGCCCGAGCTGAGCGTACGGATCAGCAGCAGGCCCCGGCCGTGCTCCTGCATCGGGTCGGGCGGCGGCCCCGGCCGGGAGAGATCGCCCGGCGGGGCGGGATCGCGGTCGTGCACCTCGACCTGGCACCCCCCGGCCAGCAGCTCCACCACGAGCTCGATCGGCTCGTTCCCGTGCGTGTGCTCCACGGCATTGGCCACCAGCTCCGCCGTCAGCAGCTCCGCGGTGTCGCTGTCCGCGGTCTCCGCCAGCTCCGCGAACGTCGTGCGGATCAGGGCGCGCGCGATCGGCACGGCCGCTGGACTGTGCGGCAGCGCGATCCGCCAACAAGGGGGAGAGGTGGGTTCGGGCACGGCTGGTATCCGATCGGGACATGAACTGTTGATACCAACCCTACGGAGGGTGAACGCTGAGGCAAGGGGCGGTGGGCCGTCGGAAGTGGGACCTGTGCCACATGTCGGACAGGACTTTCGGCGAGGCCGCCGGGCATTCCGGCGGATGTCACGGAGAGTAGGCGACTCCGCGCCACGCCCCGCGCCAGGCCCCGCGCCCGGTCTCGGGCGCGGGGCCCGGCCCTGAAATCGGGCCGCAAACGCGGGCCGCCGGGCTCGGGCCCGCGGCCTCAGGCCGTCGCGAGCGGCCAGGACGAGCCTGCCGCCACATGGCTCCGGTAGGTGCGGGCGGCGCGGGCCATATTGACGGCGACCGCGCCTTGCACGACGTCCTCGGTGCCGTACAGCGCGACGAGCGCGCGGTCGGCGACGCTGCCCTCGACGACGCGGATGTGCTCGGCGCCGCGCGTCGACCCGTACATCTGGATCTTCAGGTCGTACTGGTCGGACCAGACGTAGGGCACAGTGGTGAACGGTGTGGCAGCCTCCCCGGCGAGGATGTTGCGCGCGACGGTGAGTCCCTGCTCGGCGGCGTTCGTACGGTGTTCGATACGGCGGCGCAGCCCGGTGACCGGGTCCGGCCAGGACGCCACGTCTCCCGCCGCCCAGACGCCGTCACCGGCCCTGAGATACGCGTCGCACTCGACGCCGTTGCCGAGCGCGAGTCCGCTCTCCCGCAGCCACTCGGTGTTGGGCAGGGTCCCGATGCCCACGAGGACGACATCGGCGGCCAGGGTCCTGCCGTCGGACAGCTCGACACCGTCGGCGCGTCCGTCGTGTGTGGTGACGCCCCGCACCATCACGCCCGTCTCGACCCGCACGCCGTGGTCCGCGTGCGTACGGGTGAGCATGGCACCGAGGTCGGGGCCGAGGACGTCGGACAGCGGTTGGGGGATGTCGCTGATCAGCGTCACCTCGCAGCCCGTCGCGCTCGCCACGGCGGCGGCCTCCGCGCCGATGAAGCCGGCGCCGACCACGGCGAGCCGCGCGCCGGGCCGTACGGCGGTACGCAGCGCGAGCGCGTCCTCCATCGTGCGCAGCGCGTGGACCCCCGGCACGGTTTCGGTGCCGGGCAGTTGGCGGGCGCGCACGCCGGTCGCGATGACGAGCGCGTCGTAGCCGAGGGCGGAGCCGTCGGAGAGGCTCAGCTCACGGCGGCCGGTGTCCAGGGCCACCGCCCTGACGCCCAGGCGCAGATCGAGGCCGAGCCCGGTGATCTGTTCCGGGCTGCGCAGGTGCAGCCGGTCCGACTCCCAGGCCCCGGCGAGCAGTTGCTTGGAGAGCGGGGGCCGGTCGTAGGGCGGGTGCACCTCTTCGCCGACCAGCGTGAGCGACCCGGCGAAACCACCCCGGCGCAGTGCTTCGGCTGTCGCGAGTCCGGCCGCCGAGGCGCCGACGACAACGATGCGGTCCGGGTGGGCCGGCTGTTCCGGGTGGGTCATGACGTCCTGTTCATGGGTGGGTACGGGCGGGGCGACGGGGGCGTCGGCACGGTCCGGCGCCCCCGTGCTCCTCCCGTGGGGGGGCTGTTCGGGCGGGCGGCGCGCGAAGGAGCGCTCACCGCCATCGTCTCACCAGGTGACGGGCAGCGCGTGGAGACCGTAGACGAGCATGTCGTCCTTGAAGCGGAGCTCCTCGTCGGGGACGGCGGTCGCCAGGTTCGGGAAGCGGCGCAGCAACGCCGGGTAGGCGAGCTGGAGTTCGGTGCGGGCCAGGTTCTGTCCGAGGCACTGGTGGGTGCCGTGGCCGAAGGCCATGTGCCTGCGCACTCCCGGACGGTCGATGTCGAGGCGGTCGGCGTCGGGGAAGGCCTCGGGGTCGCGGTTCGCCGAGTCCGTCACGAGGATGACCCCCTCGCCGGCGCGTACGAGGTGTCCCGCCACCTCGACGTCCTCGGTCGCCACCCGCCGGCGGCCGGTGTGGACGATGGTGAGGTAGCGCAGCAACTCCTCGACGGCGAGGGCGACTCGGCCCGGATCGTCCGTGTCGCGTACGACCGCGAGCTGCTCGGGGTTGCGCAGCAGCGCCAGGGTGCCGAGCGCCGTCATGTTGGCCGTGGTCTCGTGGCCTGCGATCAGCAGCAGGATCGCGTTCTGCACG
>NZ_JTHL01000001.1:7453566-7463690 GCF_000818195.1 Streptomyces sp. 150FB
CCGTGGCCGAAGGCCATGTGCCTGCGCACTCCCGGACGGTCGATGTCGAGGCGGTCGGCGTCGGGGAAGGCCTCGGGGTCGCGGTTCGCCGAGTCCGTCACGAGGACTGACCCCCTCGCCGGCGCGTACGAGGTGTCCCGCCACCTCGACGTCCTCGGTCGCCACCCGCCGGCGGCCGGTGTGGACGATGGTGAGGTAGCGCAGCAACTCCTCGACGGCGAGGGCGACTCGGCCCGGATCGTCCGTGTCGCGTACGACCGCGAGCTGCTCGGGGTTGCGCAGCAGCGCCAGGGTGCCGAGCGCCGTCATGTTGGCCGTGGTCTCGTGGCCTGCGATCAGCAGCAGGATCGCGTTCTGCACGAGCTGGCCCCGGTTGATCTCACCGGTGCGCATCCGCTCCACGATCAGCGAGCTGAGCAGGTCGTCGCCCGGCTCCTTGTTCTTGGAGTCCACCAAGTCGCCCAGATAGGCGGCCAGTTCGTCGTTGGCCGTCAGGACGGCTTCGACGTCGGAGTTCATGGCGATCAGCGTGCGGGCGGTGCGCTGGAAGAGCCCCCGGTCCTCGGCCGGTACGCCGAGCAGTTCGCTGATCACCAGCGAGGGCATCGGCAGGGCGAAGCTCTCGACGAGGTCGGCCGGCGGGCCCGCCGCCTCCATCTCGTCGAGCAGGCCGTCGATGATCTGCTGGAGCCTCGGCACCATCGACGCCACGCGCTTGACCGTGAAGTGCGCGGTGAACATGCGCCGGGTGCGGTTGTGGTCGGGGTCGTCCTGGACGATGAAGGGCGGGTCGACCGTCAGGCGCCTGGCTTTCGTGCCCGCGCTCTGGGAAGGATGCCCCGGCTTGGTGACGTCGGAACTGAAGCGCGGGTCGGCGAGGATGGTCCGCTGGTCGGCGTAGCGGGAGACCAGCCAGGCGGTCTGGCCGTTCCAGATCCGTACGGAGCTGAAGGGCTCGGCTTCGCGCAGCTCGGCGTATTTCGGGGGCGGGTCGAACGGGCAGCCGGTGGCGCGGCGGAAGGGGAAATCAGGAACGGTCGTCTCGGGAATGGCCGTCTCGGTCATGACGCGTACTCCAGACAGAGGTGGGGGTGGTCCGGTTGCTTCGCGTGCTGTTCGCCCGGTTGGGGCATTCGCGCGGTCCAGGCTCTTCGCGCGGTCGGGGCTCAGACGTGGACGTCGATGGCTGCGGCGGGGCAGAGCGCCGCCGCCTCGCGCGCGCGGTCGAGGGCAGCCTCCGGCGGGGTGGCTTCGAGCAGCACCACGACACCGTCCTCGTCCCGTTGGTCGAAGAGGTCGTCGGCCGCCAGTACGCACTGGCCGGCGGCGCAGCACTTGTCCTGGTCGATCTCGATACGCATGTGGTTCTCCCTGTGCTGCTCGTCGGGGCATCGCCCAAGACGTTACGTAACCTAAGTACTTGATACATCCAGTGGAAGTTGGATGCAACAGGTACACATCTTTTCTGGGGTCAGGTTGGCCGGAATCGTGCGGAGGTTCGGCATGATGCCTGCGTGGAAAGAACTCCAGAATCCCGGGCCGACAGCATCTCCGAGTTGCGCTCGGTGCTGAGCGCGCTGGCGTACAGCCTGACGCGAACGCGCGCCCATGAGCGACTGACCGCGATGGCCGGTATGTCCATCGACCGTCCCGGTCTCGCGCTGCTGCGTGTGCTGGTGAACGACGGTGTTCCGCTGCGGGTCGGTGAGTTGGCCGACCGGCTGGACGTACGGCATCCGCATGTGACGCGCCAGGTCAAGGAGTTGGAGCGGCAGGGCCTGGTGGAGCGTGTCCTGGAGGAGGGCGACCGCAGGGTGCAGAGGGTGACGCCGACCCGGCGGGGCAGGGATGTGCTCCTGCGCGTCGACATCACTATGCACAGCCTGCTGGACGAGAGTCTCGCCGACGTTTCCGCCGAGGAGATCCGTGCGGCGGTCGATGTCCTGCGGCGCATCGGCGGCCCCCGCGGCTGGAACCCCGGGGGGACAACGGGCCCCGGGGACCCGGGCGGTGAAGCCGGAGGCGGCGGTGCGGGCCCTGCCTGAAGACGCTCAGCCGCCGCTCCCCGAGCTGCTCCTTGAGCCGCTCCCCGAGTCGCTTCCCGCGTCCCTCGCCACGCCGTCTCCCGCCGTGGCGGGGAGCGCGGCCGCCGCGTCGTGGAAGGCGTGGCGTACGGCCGCGATGCCGTCTCCCTCCCGCGTCGGATGCACCCGGTTCGTCAGCAGTACGGCATAGCGCCCCGTCGCCGGGTCGACCCAGACACTGGTGCCGGTGAAACCGGTGTGCCCGTACGCCCGGGGGCCGAACGACCCGCCGACAGGGGAGCCGACGGGGTCCTGGCCCTGCCAGGCGAGCCCGCGCCGCAGCGCCAGGTGGTCCGTGTGGCCCGCCGTCATCGTGGCGAACGTGTCGGGGCGCAGCAGGCCCCGGCCGCCGCCCGCGAGCGCGGCGCCCAGCAGCTCCATGTCGGCGAGCGGGGCGAACAGGCCCGCGTGGCCGCCGATTCCGCCGAGCACCACAGCGTTCTCGTCGTGCACCTCGCCGACCACTGTCCGGCCGCGCCACGGACAGTCCTCGGTGGCCACGGCCCTGGCGCGTCCGCGCTCGTCGGGGTTGAAGACGGTGCTCCGCATCCCGAGCGGCGCGCACACCAGCCGCTCCACCAGCTCGTCCAGTGGATGTCCGCTCGCGGCCTCGGCGATCAGCCCGAGCAGGATGAAGCCCTGCGAGGAGTACTGGACGCGGGTGCCGGGCTCCGCCGTCAGCGGCAGTACCCGTATCGCCTCCAGCAGGGAGGCGCGGGTGGGATGGTCGCGGTAGAGCGGTACCTGTCCGGGGATTCCCGAGGTGTGGGTGAGGAGTTGACGGAGCGTCAGGTTCGCCTTGTCGCCGCCCCGGTACTCCGGCAGGTGGTCGCCGACGTGCCCGTCGAGCGAGAGGACGCCCTGTTCGGCGAGCGCCATCACGGCGAGGCCCACGATCGGTTTGGTCACCGACGCCAGGTCCCACAACTCGTCGCCGTCCAGGGCGGGACCGTCCCACGAGCGGGTGCCGGTCCACCCCCGGTGTTCGGGTCCGGCGGCCGTTCCGACCGACCACGCGGCCCCGGAGTACACCCGCCGCTCACGTCCGGCGGCGAGCAGTTCGGCGATGCCGCTCACGCGCGACCACCGCCCGCCACCGTCTCGGTGCCACCGACCAGACCCAGGGCCGGTGTACGGGCACCGAGCCCGGCCGAGACCGTACGTGCGGCGGCGCGCACCATCGGCCCGTACGTCTCCACACTCGCCGCGTCCAGGGTGAACGTCAGCCCCGAGATGCCGATCGCGCCCACCACCCGGCCCTCGCCGTCGACGACGGGCGCCGCCACCGACCGTACGTCCGTCTCGTCGTACTCGTCCTCGACCGCGTAACCGCGCCGGGCCGCCTCCGC
Organism: Streptomyces sp. 150FB; assembly: GCF_000818195.1. Taxonomy (GTDB): domain Bacteria; phylum Actinomycetota; class Actinomycetes; order Streptomycetales; family Streptomycetaceae; genus Streptomyces. The sequence goes on from NZ_JTHL01000001.1 coordinate 7,457,000, forward strand.
CAGCACCGCGCGCAGCGCCGCCGGTTCGGTGAGGGTGTGCGGCGTACGCGCGTCGAGCGCGGCCGTGCCGAGCAGCGCGTCGCGCTCTCCGGCCGGCAGCGCGGAGAGCATCGCCAGCCCGACGCCGCTGCAGAACAGCGGCGTCCGGTCGCCGGGCCGCGCGCTCATCCGGTACTCGCGGGCCGGCTCCGACTGGTCGAGATACACGGCGTCGTGCGCGTGCCGTACGGCGTAGTGCGCGACATGCCCGGTCCGCCGGCGCAGGTCCGCGAGGGCGGGCCGGGCGAGAAGGATGTCCCTGCCGTCGCCCAGCGCGGCGGCGGCGAGACCGAGCAGCCGGGGTCCCACCCGGTAGCTGCCGCCCTCGGCGGGCTCGGCGAAGCCGTACTCGGCCATCGTTCTCAAATGGCGGTGGACGGTCGGTTTGGTGAGTCCCGTACGCCGCGCGATATCGCCCAACCGGTGTGGCCCGCCTGCCTGTACGAGCGCTTCCAGCACCTCCATCGCCTTGTCGACGGGGCCCTTCGCGGGCTCTTCCTCGATCGATCGGGTGTTGACCGCTTTCGACATGTCGCTTAGCTTAACCCAACCGCATTCCATCTGCCGGAACGGATGTGTTGTTCAATGGAACGAATACGTCATGGGCGCCTCGTGGACCGGGGCCGTATGCGCCGCCGCGACGTCCTGCGGCTCGGCGGCCTGATCGTCCCCGCCCTTGCCGCCCCGGCGCTCCTCACGGGGTGCGGCACGGACCCGGCGAGCAGCGCCGGCAATGTCCTGCGGGTCTCCCAGCCGGGGGACCCGGTGACCATGGACCCGCAGAAACAGGGCGACATGACGTCGATGAACGCCCTGATCAATATGTTCGACACCCTCACCACCCGGGGCAGGGACAACAAGCTGCACCCGAGGCTCGCCCTCTCCTGGACCGCGACAACCCCGCTCACCTGGCGGTTCCGGCTACGCCCCGGAGTGACCTTCCACAACGGTGAGCCGTGTGACGCGGCAGCGGTGAAGTTCAGCATCGAGCGGCTGCTCAACCCGGCGACCAAGTCGCCGATCGTGGAGCTGCGTTACGTGAAGAGCGTCTCCGTCGTCGACCCGCTCACGGTCGACCTGCACACCTCGCTGCACGACCCGATCCTGCCCGACAAGCTGTCCCTCTTCGGCGGTGTGGTGGTCCCGCCGCGCTACCTGGCCGAGGTCGGCGACACCGGATTCGCCAACCACCCCGTCGGCACAGGCCCCTTCACCTTCGTCCACTGGCAGCAGGACCACGAACTGCGCATGCGGGCCTACCCGAAGCACTGGGAAGGACGCCCCAGCGTCGACGAACTCGTCTTCAGCCCGACCCCCAACCCCTCGACCTCGCTCGCCGCCCTCCAGAGCGGCGGCGTGGACCTGGTCGCCGGACTCACCCCCGACGCCGCGCAGCAACTCGACGGCTACGGCGGCGTGAAGCTGGACGGCTACACCGGCATCCGTACGTCGTACCTCTCGCTCAACACCCTGGACAAAGGCCCGTTGCGGGACCGGCGGGTACGCCAGGCCCTCAACCACGCCGTCGACGTACCCCTGTTGATCAAAGCCGTCCTCGGCGGCAAGGCCACCGAGACCTCCGCGCTCATCCCGCGCGGAGCCTTCGGATTCGACCCGTCCGTCAAGCCGTTCACCCGCTCCGTGGCGACCGCGCGCCGACTGCTCGCCGAAGCCGGCTACCCGCACGGCTTCTCCACCACGCTCACCGCCTCCAACATCGACTCCAATGTGGCGGAAGCACTCTCCGGACTGCTCGCCAAGGCCGGGGTGGACGCCCGCGTCGACCTGATCGACCCCGGTACCTACTCGGACCGGCTCACCTCGGACAACCACGGCGCGCTCGGCCCCATGTACCTCGCGGCCAGCACCGTCTGGACGCTGGACGGCGAGTCCATGGTCCAGTCGAACGTACGCAGCGACCGCCGGCAGAGCCGGTGGCACTCCAAAGAGGCCGACAAACTCATCGACATCGAAGAACTCTCCGGCGACACGGCCAAACGGCAGCAGGCCTTCTCGGACCTCCAGCGGCTGATGCGCGTCGAGGCCCCCTTCGTCTTCCTCTACCAGGTCGACAACATCATCGCCCGCAACGAACGGCCCCGCTGGACCCCCGGCTCCGCCGGCGTCCTGGACATGGAAAGCGCGGAGGTCACCCGATGAGCGATCTCACCCTCCAGCCACCCCGGGTCAGGACGGAAGGCGACCGCCGCACCGGCGGGGGAGCGCGGCTGCTGCGCGCCGTCCTCATCCGGCTCGGCACCGCCCTGCTCGTCCTGCTCTGTACGGCGACCGTCTCCTTCTTCCTGGTCCGGCTCTCCGGCGACCCCGTCAAACAGCTCCTCCCGCCGGACGCCACCAGCCACCAGGAAGCCGTACTGCGCGCCTCGCTCGGCCTGAACCGGCCGCTGTTCACCCAGTACGCCGACTTCCTCTGGGGCCTGCCCCGCCTCGACTTCGGCAACTCCCTCGTCTACAACCAGCCCGTCAGCCACATCCTGGCCGACCGGCTGCCCGCCACCCTCGAACTCGCCGCCGCCGCCCTGGTGGTGACCCTCGTCATCGCCGTCCCCGCGGGCATCTTCGCCGCGATGCGCCGGGGCCGCTCCTCGGACCGGGCCGTGATGACCGGCGTACTGCTCGGCCAGTCCACCCCGCCGTTCTGGGTCGGCATCCTGCTGATCCTGGTCTTCGCCGTCGGCCTGCACGCCCTGCCCGCCTCCGGCTACGGCACCTTCGCCAACCTGGTGCTCCCCGCCGTCACCCTTGCCATCTACTCCGTCGCCGTCGTCTCACGCCTGCTGCGCTCCTCACTGATCGACGTGCTCTCCTCCGACCACATCCGCACCGCGAGGGCCAAGGGCTTCGGCCCCGTGAAGGTGGTCCTCACCCACGGCCTGCGCAACGCCTCGCTGCCGGTGGTCACCGTCGTCGGCCTGGAGATCGGCAGCCTGCTCGGGGGCGCGATCCTCACCGAACAGGTCTTCTCCTGGCCCGGGGTCGGACAGCTCACCATCGAGGCCATCTCCAACCGCGACTTCCCCCTGGTGCAGGCCACCGTGCTGTTCTTCGCGGCCACCTTCGTCGTGGTGAACCTGCTGGTCGACCTCTCCTACAGCTTCCTCGACCCGAGGGTGAGGACGTCCCGATGACCGTCACTTCACCGGCCGTTTCCGCTCCGGCCCCCACCCGCGCCCCCGCGCGCGGCAGCTCGGCCGCGCTGCGTACGCTGCTGCGCAACAAGCTCGCCGTCGTCGCGCTCGCCGTACTCCTGATCCTGCTGATCGCCGCGCTCTTCGCGCCGCTCATCGCCCCGTACGACCCGAACGCGCAGGACCTGCTGCTCCGGCTGAAACCGCCCGCCTGGCAGAGCGGCGGCAGCGGCGCCCACCCGCTCGGCACCGACCAGCTCGGCCGCGACATGCTCTCGCGTGTCATCTACGGGACCAGGGTCTCGCTGCTCGTCGGCGCCGGAGCCGCCCTGCTCGCCGGTGTGATCGGCACCGCGGTGGGCCTCGCCTCCGGCTACTTCGGCGGCTGGCTCGACCGGGTCCTGATGCGGCTCGCCGACGTACAACTCGCCTTCCCCGCCATCCTGCTGGCGCTGGCCATCGTCGGCTTCCTCGGCTCGGGACTCTGGTACGTCATCCTCGTCCTCGGCTTCACCGGCTGGGTCTCGTACGCACGCGTCGTCCGCTCCGAGGTGATGTCGCTGCGCTCACGGGACTTCATCACCGAGGCACGCGCCATCGGCGTCACCGACGGCGCCATCATGCGCCGCCACCTGCTGCCCAACGTGATGGCCCCGCTCGCCACCATCGGCACCCTGCACATCGCCGCCGCGATCGTCGCCGAGGCCTCCCTGAGCTATCTCGGGCTCGGTGTTCCCAAGGAGACCGTCACCTGGGGCTCGATGCTCGCCGACGGCCAGCTCTACCTGGGCACCTCCTGGTGGGTCGCCGTCTTCCCCGGCATCGCGCTCATGCTCACCTCCCTCGCCATCAACATCACCGGCGACGCCCTGCGGGACGTCGCGGACCCGAAGGCGTACCGCCGATGAAGCCCCTCCTCGAAATCGACGGCCTCAGCGTCGACTTCCGTCTCGACACCTCCACCGTGCACGCCGTCAAAGGCGTCAGCCTCCAGGTCTCCGAAGGCGAAACCCTCGCCGTCGTAGGGGAGTCGGGCAGCGGGAAGACCGCCACGGCGCTCTCCGTGCTCCGGCTCAACCCCGCGCCCCCTTGCGTCTACGCCGGCGGCCGCGTCCTCTTCGACGGGCGCGACCTGCTCACCCTCTCCGAGAGGGAACTCGGCCGGATCAGGGGCCACGACATCGCGATGGTCTTCCAGGACCCGATGACCAGCCTCGACCCGCTCCAGCGCGTCGGAGCGCAGGTCGCCGAGGTGCTCAGGCACCACGGAGACGTCTCCCGGGCCTCGGCGAAGGAAGCGGCGCTCGCCGCGCTGGACGAGGTCGGCATCCCCGACCCCGAGCTGCGCTACCGGCAGTACCCGCACGAACTCTCCGGCGGCCTGCGCCAGCGCGTGATGATCGCGACAGCGCTGGTGGGACGGCCGCGGCTGCTCATCGCCGACGAGCCGACCACCGCGCTCGACGTCACCGTGCAGCGTCAGATCCTCGACCTCCTCGTCGCGCTCCAGCAGAAACACGGCATGGCCGTCGTACTGATCACCCACGACCTCGGGGTGGTCGCCGAGACCGCCGATCGTGTGGTCGTCATGAACGAAGGCACCGTCGTGGAGAGCGGCGACGTCCTCGACATCTTCGACCACCCGGCCGACGACTACACCCGCCGGCTGCTCGCCGCCACCCCGCGATTGGAGTCGGCATGACGACCGGAACGCCCGGAACACCTGGAACACCTGGAACAACCGGAACGCCCGGAACTACGACCGGAACCGGTACGCCGCTGCTCGAACTGGCCGACCTGCGCAAGGAGTTCGGCGGCAGGCACGGCAGCGTGGCGGTGGACGGTGTCTCCCTCACCGTGCGGGAGGGCGAAACCCTCGCGCTCGTCGGCGAGTCGGGGTGCGGCAAGACCACGCTGACCCGGCTGCTGCTCCGACTGCTCGAACCCACCTCGGGCAGTGTGCGCTTCGACGGGCAGGACCTCGGCACGCTTCCACCGGCCGAACTGCGCCGCGTACGCCGCCAGATGCAGGTCGTCCTCCAGGACCCCTACTCCAGCATGAACCCCCGGATGCGCATCACCGACATCGTCGCTGAACCGCTGATCACCCACGATCCGGCGGCCCGTGGCCGGCGCGGGAGGGCCCGTACGAGGGAACACGTCGGCGAACTGCTCGAATCCGTCGGCCTCGACGCCGGGATCCAGGACCGCTACCCGCACGAATTCTCCGGCGGCCAGCGCCAGCGCGTCTCGATCGCGCGCGCTCTGGCCCTCGAACCCCGGCTGGTGGTGCTCGACGAACCGACCAGCGCGCTGGACGTCTCCGTACAGGCCCGGATCCTCGACCTGCTGGCGGAACTCCAGCAGCGGCTCGGGCTGACGTATGTCTTCGTCTCGCACAACCTCGCCGTCGTGCGGCAGGTCGCCGACCGGGTCGCCGTGATGCGCGAAGGGCGGCTCGTCGAAGTGGGCGACGCGGGCCAGGTGTTCGGCGACCCGAAGCATCCGTACACACGCCAGCTCCTGGACGCCGTACCGATACCCGATCCGCGCAAGGCCCGCCGGGGTCCCGGCCGAGCCCCGCTGACGAGCGGCGGGACCCGATGACCACCCGGAGACCGGACCGCCCGCTGCTACAGGTGGGAGAGGACGAGCCCGGCGCCGCCGAGCAGCGCCACATCGTCCACGGCCGCGCCGCTCACCAGCACCCGGGGCCGCTCCGCCCCCGCGGAGGCGGAGTCGGAGCGCAGCCGCTCCTCCACGATCGTACGGAACCGCTCACCGCCCTCGCGCGCCTCACCGTGCAGCACGAACAGGCCGGGCGCGAAGAGCTGCTGCACGTTCACCAGACCCAGGGCGAGATTCTCCGCGTACTCCGCCACCACCCGCCCGGCCGGACCGCCGCCGCGCTCCACCAGCGCGCCCAGCGACATCCCGGCCCCGAGACCGGCGGCCAGCGCCCGGGCGCGCAGCCAGCGGGTGGTCGCCACGGTCTTCCAGCAGCCACAGCTGCCGCAGGTGCACGGATCGCCACTGGCCGACACCGTCATATGGGCGCCGCTGCGGCCGCCCGGCGGGGCGAGCACATCGCCGTCGTACAGGATGCCCACGCCGAGCACCTCACCGGTCGACACCGAGGCGAACGTACGCCGGCCGCGCCCGGCACCGAACCAGCGATCGCCGAGCACCTGGAGCCGCGCCCGGTGCTCCACCCGTACCGGCACCCCGGTCAGCGCCCGCAACCGCTCGGTGACCGGATAGCCGCGCAGCGCCGGCACATCGTTGACCTCGGTGATCAGGCCCGCCTCCGGATCGACGAGACCCGCGGCGGCCACCCCGATCCCCTGCGGCTCGTGCCCGGCGAAGACCCGGGCCGCCAGCGCGAGCGCCGCGTCGATGTCGGCGGGCGTCGCCGTCGCCGCGTCGTACGAGGCCTCGGCGCGCGCCAGCACGGCGCCCGACATGGTCAGTACGGCGGCACGGGCCCGGCCAGGCACCAGCTC
>NZ_JTHL01000001.1:7463715-7483419 GCF_000818195.1 Streptomyces sp. 150FB
GAGCGGCCGGGCCTCGGGCTCGGGCACCAGCCGCAACGGAGAACGTTCATGGACCATGCGCCGACTCTGCCACGGCAGAGTTTCAGGGAGGTAGCGCTGTGAGCCAACTGAAACTGACCGAGCTGACCTGGCGCGAGGTGCGCGAGGCCGGTGAGCACGGAATCGCACTGCTGCCGATCGGGTCGCAGGAGCAGCACGCGGCCCATCTGCCGATGGGCACGGACACCCTTCTCGTCGAAGCGGTGATCGACCGGGCGCTGGCGCTGCTCGACGCGGACGAAGGGGCGGACGGCGAGGCGGGCGGCGGGACGAACGAGCTGGTCCGGCTGCCCGCGCTGCCGTTCGGACACAGCCCGCACCACCTCTTCGCCGCCGCGCTCTCGCTCTCGGCCGCGACACTCGGCGCGGTCCTGGACGATGTACTGGACTCGCTCGTGACCAGCGGATACCGCCGGATCATGGTGGTGAACGGGCACGGCGGCAACGACGAGATCATGCGCCTCGCCGTGAAGCGGTTCGCGCTGCGCTCCGAGGTGACCGTCGCGGCCTGCTCGTACTGGACGGTCACCTCGGACGGCGACGGCGGCAGCAGTGCCGACGGCGACCGGGAAGCCGACTGGGCCAGGCCCGAGGTCACCCCCGGCCACGCCGGCTGGTTCGAGACGTCCCTGATGCTGGCGGCCCACCCCGCGCTCGTCCGGGCGCCGGTGCCCGCCCGTACCCCGGTGGAGCCGCCGCCACTGTTCGACAACCCGCCGTACCCCGGCCTGACCGTGGAGCGCCACGGCGAGTGGGCCCGGGTCGGCGGATCCACCGACGACGCCTCCGGCGCGGACGCCGGGGCGGGCCGCCGGCTGCTGGAGAACCGGGCACAGGGCCTGGCCCGGGCCGTCCGGGCGTTCGACGCCGCCACCCGCTGAGCAGACCCCCCACCGAGTTGAGGAGAAGAATGAAGATCACCGACGTCGATGTATGGGTCGTCAACCTTCCGCTGGTCAACCCGTTCACCAGCTCGTTCGAGACCAAGACGGGCGAGACCCGCACCGTGGTGCGCATCCGTACCGACTCCGGTGTCGAGGGCTGGGGCGAGACGATGTGGGGCAGGCCGGTCGCCGCGATCGTCGAAGCGATGGCCGAGGACCTGATCGGGACCAGCCCGTTCGCGCTGGAGAGCTTCCACCGCAAACAGCACATGGTGCCGTTCTTCTACGGCTACCTCGGATACGCGGCGATCGCCGCCATCGACGTCGCCTGCTGGGACGCGATGGGCAAGGCCACCGACCAGTCGCTCACCGACCTGCTGGGCGGCTCCGTACGCGACGAGGTCCCCATCACCGCGCTCGTGACCCGCGCCGACGCACCGGGCGCGAGCGGCGCCGCACTGCCGAAGGCGATGGCGGAACACGCCGTACGAGTGGTGTCCGAGGGCGGCTTCGGGGCGGTCAAGCTCAAGGGCACCAAGGACGTCTCGGGCGACGTCGCGATCCTGCGGGCGGTGCGCGAGGCGCTGCCCGAGGTGAATCTGCGGGTGGACCCCAACGCGGCCTGGTCCGTGCCGGATTCGGTGCGCGCCGGGATCGCCCTGGAGGAACTCGACCTGGAGTACCTGGAAGACCCGTGCGTCGGCATCGAGGGCATGAGCCAGGTCAAGGCGAAGGTCCGCATACCGCTGTGCACGAACATGTGCGTCGTACGCTTCGAGGACTTCGCACCGGCCATGCGGCTCAACGCCGTTGATGTGATCCACGGCGATGTCTACAAGTGGGGCGGCATCGCCGCGACCAAGGCGCTCGCCGCACACTGCGAGACCTTCGGGCTCGGGATGAACCTGCACAGCGGCGGTGAGCTGGGCATCGCCACGGCCGCCCACCTCGCCGTCGTCGCCAGCACACCGGTGCTCTCGCGCGCGATCGACAGCATGTACTACCTGCACGCCGATGACATCATCGAACCGCTGCACCTCGAAGACGGACGGCTGCGGGTTCCGAAGGGTCCCGGCCTCGGTGTGAGTGTGGACGAGGACAAACTCCGCCACTTCGCGGAGGCCAACGAGCGGGAAGGCGACCTGACCGGATGAGCGAGCGCACGGCGAAAGAGGAAGTACGTACGGAGGAAGCGCCCCGGCCCGCGGGGGCGTACAGCCAGGGTGTGGTGGCCGGAGGGTTCCTCTACACGGCCGGGTTCGGACCGAAGGACCCGGCGACCGGTGAGGTCGCCGAGACCGTGGGGGAGCAGACGGAGCAGGTGCTGCGCAACGTCCGGGCCGTGCTCCGGGAGCGCGGGCTGACCTTCGACGACGTGGTGAAGGTGACGGTCCATCTCCAGGAACTGCGGCGGGACTTCGCGGAGTTCGACGCCGCGTACCGTACGTTCTTCGCCGAGCCGTACCCGGTGCGCACCACGGTCGGCTCGGACCTGATGAACATCCTCGTGGAGATCGACGTCGTCGCCGTCGTCCACGACTGACGCGGCTGCCGGCCCGCCGCCAACGGGCGGGGGGCCGGCCGGGTGTCCGTTCGGTTATCGCTCAGGTGCCGCTCAAGGTGCCGCTCAGGCCGCCATGTCGAGGACGACCCGGAACCGGGCTTCGCCCGACATCATCCGCTCGTACGCCTTCGGAGCCTCCGACAGCGGCAGCACCTCGGTCATCGGCCGGATGCCGTGCCGCATGCTGAAATCGAGGTTGTCCTCGTTCTGGATGGCGGACCCGGTCAGGCTGCCGCTGATCGTCCGGGTCCCGAAGATGAGCTCCCCCGTCGAGACGGACAGCGGGTCGGCCGAAGCGCCGACGACCAGCAGGTGGCCACGCGGCGCGAGCCCGGCGACCAGCGGTGACATCGACGCGCCACTGGCGGCTGTCGCGATGATCGCGGCCGCGCCGCCGAGCCGCCGCAGCGCCTCGCCCGGGTCCTCGGCGGCGCTGTCGATGTAGTGGTCGGCCCCGAGCTTCGCCGCGAGTTCCGCCTTTCCGGTGCCACGGGCGATCGCGGCCACGCGGTAGCCGAGCTTGGTGGCGTACTGAAGACCGAGGTGTCCGAGGCCGCCGATCCCCTGGACCGCGACCAGCCCTCCGGCGAGCGGTCCCGCCTCGCGCAGCGCGTTGAAGGTCGTGAGACCGGCGCAGAGCAGCGGCGCCGCCTCGATCGCGCTCATACCTTCGGGGATACGGACCAGCGCGCTGCTCCTGGCGTGGACCACCTCGGCGTATCCGCCGTCCACGCTCCCCCCGGTCAGCGGCTGGTTCGCGCAGTTGACGAAGTCACCCCGGCGGCAGAAGTCGCACTCGCCGCACTGGCCCCCGAGATAGCCGACGCCGACGCGCTCTCCGACGTGCCACGCGTGCACGCCGTCGCCGACGGCGTCGATCACTCCGACGATCTCGTGGCCGGGCACCAGGGGGCGGGAGGGATCCTCGCGCATGCCTTCGACGGTGAGGGCGTCCGTGTGGCACACCCCGCAGGTCTCGACCCTGATCCGCACGTGGCCGGCGCCGGGCTCGACGATCTCCCGGTCGACGGGCTTGAAGTTCCGGGTTCCGGTGACTTCGAACGCTCGGTACGTGGACATGGGTCTCCTCGGATTACGGGTCGCACTCGCTTCGGATCCGGGCCTGGTCCGCTCTGGCCCGGGCTCAATATGACCGGTCGTCTTGAAACCTGTCAAGCACGCTTCCCCTGAGACCGGCCTCTCCTTGTCCCTGAAGACGACCGGTCATATGCTGCGAGGTGGGGCAGCGGCACGGGAGGTGGCAGGGATGGCCAGGAAGAGCATGCGCGAGGAGATCGTCGAGGCGGCGGTCGACCAGTTCCACACGAAGGGATTCAGTGCGGCCGGTGTGAAGGACATCACCGACGCGGCCGGTGTGCCGAAGGGCTCGTTCTACAACCACTTCGCCAGCAAGGAAGCCCTCGGTGTGGTGGCGCTGGAGCGCTACGGCGCGAGCCGGCGGCTGCGCGAGCTGGCCGCTGTGGACGTGGCACCGCTGGCCCGGCTGCGCGAACACTTCGAGTTCCTGCGGGACGAGATCACCGATTACGGCTTCACCCGCGGGTGCCTCTTCGGCAACTTCGGCACGGAGGTCGTCGACCACAGCGACGGAATCCGCGCGGCCGTCGACGGAAGCCTCTCCGCGTGGATGGGACTGATCGGGCAGGCGATCGCCGAGGCCCAGCGGGACGGGGCGATCCGCACGGAGCTGGATCCGCCGACGCTGGCCCGGTTCGTCGTCAACGCCTGGGAGGGCGCGGTCATAGGGGTCAGGGTCGGGCGGTCACAGGACTGCTTCGACGCCTTCTTCGAGGTGGTTTTCGGCACGCTGCTGGCGGGGCCGGTTCACCAGGACGGTGAACCGGCCGGAGTCTGAGTCGCCGGAGCCTCAGTCGGCCGGAGTCCGGGCCAGCCGGTTTCAGAAGGCCGCTGTGATCACCACGGCCGCGACAACGGCGAACACCAGGCCGGTCAGACCGTACGGCAACGGCCGCTTCCCCCACGGGGTGTGCGCGTCGAGCGCGTAGCGGCCGGCGCCCGCGAGCAGGAGAGCGAGCGCTATGACGGCCAGGGTGAGCTCGAACTCGTAACCCGTGCCCTTGCCTTCGAAGAAACCGCCGTCTGCCTTGGCCAGCACGATGCTGATGCCCATCCCGAAGAGCCCGGCGGCGGCGAGCGGGGTGAACAGCCCCAGCACCAGACAGGCGCTGCCCCCGACCTCGGTGAGTCCCGTGATCCAGGACAGCACGGTGATCCCGTGGCTGAAGCCGTATCCCTGGAGGACGGTGCCGAAGGTGTGCAGGCCGGGGCCGTCGAAGAAGCCGAAGACCTTGATCAGTCCATGGGCGCCCATGCACGCGGCGAGGACGAGACGGAGGAGGAGCAGTGCCATGTCTGCGCCCGCGTACCGGCGGTCGGGCGGTCCTGAGCGGTTGATGTTCAGGTTGGGGACGGTCACGTGATCAGCCTCCGCTGGGGGACGCGAAGCCCGTCCCGGCAGAACGTCGGAGAAGGACTTCGGGACTGTGGGCATGATCAGGAAACCACGGTGGGCGACCACGGGCACCACCTTGAACGGGACATCCACACGCTGTTGTTGAAAGCTTTTCCCAAGCGTGCCGACCTCTCGGCGCCGATCAGTCGAGGCCCTCCTGCCGAGCGGCGGCTGCCCGCCCCCGGAACCCCGTCAACCGGTCGACGACCTCGCCGAGTTGCTTGCGCACTGCGGGATCGACGATGGCGCCTTCGGCGTCAACGGCCGGACGGTTGAGGGGAATCCGCACACACGCCGATTCCACGATCTCGGCGCCCGTATAACCCAGCACACCCCGCAGCGTGGCCTCCGCCCCCTGACCGCGCCCGGCGGCGGCCGAGTTGATCCAGGCGGTGGGCTTGTCGACGATCTCGGTACCGCCGACCGTCCAGTCCAGCAGATTCTTGAACGACCCCGGCAGCGTCCCCGCGTACTCCGGCGTACAGACCAGCACGGCGGTGGCTTCGTCGATCGCGGTGCGCAGCGCGACGACCGGCGCGGGGAGCGGATCGGTGTCGTCGTCGGGGTTGAAGTGCGGAAGATCCCCCAGACCGTCGTGGAGAACGGCACGCACACCCTCCGGCGCGACGGCCCGCACGGTGCGCAGCACCGACTCGTTGGAGGAGGAGGACCGCAGACTCCCCGACAGCAGAAGGATCACGGCGGTTGGCTTCGGCTCAGGCATTACCTCAACTTAGCTCCCCTGCCCGGCGAGGCCCCCCCCGCACCCCGCGTCGAAGCCACCGGAACGAACGGCCCTCCCCGGACCTCGCCCGCTACCCCCGGGGCTGCCGCAGCAGGTGTCGTACGTACGGCACCATCAGCGACCTGCTCTTCATGGCCACCGTCGGCCGGTTGCCCAGGACCGGGGCGTCCTTGCCGAGCATCGGGAGCACCGTGCCACCGCCCTCCGGGCCGAAGGGCACCGAGAAGAGCCTGACCGGGGCGGGCTTGTACGGCTGTGGCTGCTTGCCGTGCTTCGATCCCCGCTGGAGGTACGCGCGGATGTTGTGGGCCGCGGCGTCGCCCTGCGCCATGGCCGACGGCGAGAGCTTGGCCTCCGCCACGTCGTTGACGTCGCCGATCGCGAAGATGTCGCGGTGTCCGAGGACACGCAGGTGGCTGTCGACCTTCACATGCCCGCCCGCGTCGAGCCAGCCGCCATGACCGGCCAGCCGCAGCCACAGTGTGTTCGGCGTGGTGCCGGTGGTCCAGAAGGCCACGTCTGCGCCCATCGCGTTGCCCGCCTGGTCCTGGAACCTGCTGGAGCCGCCCGAAGCGGAGACGAAGGTGTCCAGCAGCACCGTCACACCGTGCCCTTCCAGCCAGGCCTGGGCGCGCCGTCCGAGCCGGAGGCTCTTGCTGCTCGACAGCAGTACGGAGCCGGAGTGGGCGAGCGTGAGCCGGGCGTTCGGGTACGTCTGCCGTAGCTGCGCGGTCAGTTCGACGCCCGAGGGGCCTCCGCCGACTACGAGGATGCTCCGCGCCTGCGCCGTCTGCTGCTGGTGCGCGCGGAAGGCCTTCGCCGCCTCCTCGACCGTGGTTCCGGTGAAGCGCGCCGGCTCCTGGTAGTCGGCGCCGGTGGCCACCACCAGTACGTCGTACGGCAGATGCTCGCCGGTCGCCAGTACGACGTCGCGCTCGGCGGGCCTGATGGCCACCGCCTTGGCCAGCAGCACCTTGCCGTGGTCGAGGAGCTTGTCGTACGGGACGAAGGGCGCGTGCGTCCACGCGTCGTCAACACTCGCGCGCAGAGAGGCTATCCGGTGGAAGAAGGCCTCCTTGCGGTCGATCAGCGTCACCTGTGCGGTCTCGTCCAGCTCCCGGGCCAGTTTGACCCCCGCATAGCCGCCGCCGATGACAACGACTTTCTGCGTGGTCGTGGCCATGTGCATTCCTTTCCCGTTGTCCGTCTGCCTGTTGGATGTCCGCGGCCTCGCTCTCGGGGAGCCGCGGCTGTATTCATCCTCATCACTCGGAGGGCGGCGTTTCTTCCTGCGCGGGGCATGAGGCACAACATCTTCGCAAGTTACTTTTCAGTGAAAAATCGGTGCCGCCGCCGATGGCAAACAGTGGGACATGAAGTGGTCTGGACCCTTGACGGTCTGATGGTCCAGACCAATTATGGGCGCGATCCTTCCGCTGTCCCAGGCGACTTGCCGTTCCACCGACCGCACCGACCGCACCGACCGGGAGCACTCATGAGACGTCCGAGATCCGTCCGCGCCCTGCTGGCCGCCCTGACCACGGTTGCCGCCTCCGGCGCCCTGGTCATCGGCGCCGGGGGCGCGGCCAGCGCCGCAGCGACCCCGCTGCCGGCCCATGTCTTCGCCCCGTACTTCGAGGCGTACAACGGCGACAGCCCCGCCGCCCTGGCGCAGCAGTCCGGCGCCAAGTACCTGACGATGGCCTTCGTCCAGACCCAGGCGCAGGGCTCCTGCACCCCGTACTGGAACGGCGATACGAGCCAGCCGATCTCCTCGGCCGTTTTCGGCGCCGACTTCAGCACCATCCGCTCGCGCGGCGGCGATGTCATTCCGTCCCTCGGCGGTTACGCGGCGGACAACGAAGGCACCGAAATAGCCGACAGTTGCACCGATGTGGATTCCATCGCCGCGGCGTACGAGAAGATCATCACCACCTATGACGTCTCCCGCCTCGACATGGACATCGAGGACAACTCGCTGACCAAGCCCGCGGGAATCGACCGCCGTAACAAGGCGATCAAAAAGGTCCAGGACTGGGCGGCGGCGAACGGCAGGTCCGTCCAGTTCTCGTACACCCTGCCCACCACCACGAGCGGGCTCGAGGAGTCCGGACTCGCGGTGCTGCAGAGCGCCGCCGACAACGGCGCGCGGGTCGATGTCGTCAACATCATGACGTTCGACTACTACGACAACGCCACCCACCACATGGCCAACGACACGCAGACGGCCGCGACCGGCCTGGTGAACCAACTGGCCCCGCTCAACCCCGGCAAGACCCAGGCCCAGCTCTGGAACATGGTCGGCGTCACCGAGATGCCGGGCATCGACGACTTCGGTCCCGCCGAGACCTTCACCACCGCCGACGCGCCCGTCGTCCGCGACTGGGCCGTCTCCAAGGGCATCAACACCCTCTCGTTCTGGGCCCTTCAGCGTGACGCGGGCAACTGCCCGGGCACCGGTGGTTCGGACAGTTGCTCCGGCGTGGAGCAGGACCCGTGGTACTTCACCCACACCTTCGCGCCGTTCACCAGCGGCGGCGGCAGCGGTCCTGTGACCAACGACTTCTCGGTCTCCGCCTCGCCCGGCTCGGCGACCGTGGCCCCCGGCGGCTCGACCACGGCAACGGTGGGTACGGCGGTCACCTCGGGCACCGTGGGGACCGTCGCCCTGACCGCCACCGGCGCCCCGGCCGGCGTGACGGCCAAGCTCGCCCCCGCGTCGGTACAGGCGGGCGGCACGGCCCAACTCGCCCTCACCTCCTCGGCGTCGGCGGCCCCCGGCACGTACTCGATCACCGTCACCGGCAAGGCCGGCTCCCTGACCCACACCGCGACCTTCACCCTCACGGTCTCGGGCCCGGGCGGCGGCACCGGCGCCCTCGCCAACGCCGGCTTCGAAAGCGCCTCCCCGGCCCCCTGGACCTGTGAGAGCGGCACCACCGTGGTCACCACCCCCGTACACGGCGGAACACACGCGGTGCGGACCACACCGACCTCCACGGCGACGGGTGAGTGCGCGCAGACACTCACACTCGCACCCAACACCCACTACTCACTGAGTGGTTGGGTGCAGGGAAACTACGCGTACGTGGGGGTGCGCGGCGGCGCGACCGGCAGCGCGTGGACCAGCTCCACGGGCTGGTCGAAGCTGACGGTGCCCTTCACCACCGGCGCCTCGGGCACCGTCACGGTGTACCTGCACGGCTGGTACGGCCAAGGGGCCGTGTACGGCGACGACTTCTCGCTCTCCTGAACCCGCCGTGCTGACCCCGCTGTCCTGTACCCGGCCGTCCTGACCTGACCCTGCTGAATCCGCTCTCCTGAACCTGCTCTCGGGAACCCGGGCGGGGCCGTGGCGACACGGCCCCGCCCGGGCGGGCCGTACCGGCGTCCGCGTTCACCCGAAGGAGGGGCCGTGCGTCGCGCGTCCCCGTCCGGCACCCCGGGGGTCGACAGGATGGCCGCGTGACCTCCACCAACCGTATTGCCCCGCGGCGCCGCCGCCTCGTACCGCTCGTGCTGGGTGTGGGCTGCCTGGCCGCCCTCTCGCTGCTGCCGCCCTCCGCCCTCGCCGCGGAGTCCGACGGGCTCCCGGGGTCCGGACGGTCGGCCGCCCCCGTCGACACCGAGCAGCGGGTCGCCGACTACCTCCACAGCGTCAGGGACCAGCCGAACGCCCTGCTCGGGTTCTTCCAGAAGCTGCCCAAGGGCGGCGATCTGCACAACCACCTCTTCGGAGCGGCCTCCACCGAGCTGCTCGTCAAGCTCGCCGGGGAGGACGGTCTGTGCGTCGACGAAAAGACCATGAAGGCGCTGCCCGCCCCCTGCGGCCCGGGCACCCGTCCGGCCGCCGACGCGCGCACCGACGCCGCTTTCCGGCAGCGGATCCTGCGGGCCTGGTCGATGCGTGACTTCCCGCGGGGGCAGTCCGGGCACGACCACTTCTTTGCCACCTTCGGCAAATTCGACAAGGTCGCGGGAGCCCACAGGGGCACACTTCTCGCCGAGGTCGCCGACACCGCCGTCCGGCAGAACCAGTTCTACCTGGAGACGATGTTCAGCCCGGCCTCTCCGGGCAGCGACAAGCTCGCGGCCGAGGTCGGCTTCCACTCCGACCTGGCCCGTACGCACCGGCTGCTGGTCGCCGGCGGCAAGCTGGACACGCTCGTACGCCAGGCGCGGCGGGAGACCGACGCCGTCGAGGCGCAGTTCCGCAAGGCCGCCGCCTGCGGCACCGGCCGCGCCCGGCCCGGCTGCCGGCTCCCCTTCCGGTTCATCTCGGGGGCCTCCCGGGGCGGCGCGCCGGAGCGGGTCTTCACCCAGCTCGCCCTCGGTATGCGGCTCGCCGAAAGCGATCCCCGGTTCGTCGCCGTGAACCTGGTGCAGCCGGAGGACGGGACGGTCGCGCTGCGCGACTACCGGCTCCAGATGCGGATGCTGGCCTATCTGCACGGTGTCTATCCGCGTGCCCACATCACCCTGCACGCCGGTGAACTCGCCCCGGGCCTGGTCAAGCCGGAGGACCTCACCTTCCATGTGAACGACGCCGTACGCACCGCCCACGCGGAGCGCATCGGTCACGGCGTCGACGTGGCCCACGAGAACAACGCCCCCGACCTCCTGCGCACCATGGCCCGCACCGGGGTCGCCGTTGAGGTGTCGCTGACGAGCAACAGGCAGATTCTCGGCGTCTCGGGACCGGAGCAACCGTTTCCGCTGTACCGCGAGTACGGCGTGCCGGTCGTGCTCGCGACCGACGACCCGGGGATCTCGCAGACGGACATCGGCGCGGAGTACCGGTACGCGTGGGAGACGTACGGCCTCGGCTACCGGGACCTGAAGGAGCTGGCCCGCGCCTCGCTGCGGTACGCGTTCCTGCCCGGCGACAGCCTCTGGGGCCCGCCGGGCGGCGCGTCGCGCGGGGCGCGGCGTACGTACGAGCTGACCGGGCCCTGCCGGGGTGAGCGGCCCGGTCTGCGCGCACCGGGGAAGTCGTGTGCGCGCTTCCTCGCCCGCAGCTCGAAGGCCGGGGTGGAGTGGCGCCAGGAGCAGGCCTTCCAGCGGTTCGAGCGGCGCATCGCGGGGCAGCGCTCCTGAGCCGCGCCTTTTCGGTCCTCGCCCGCGCCGGACCGGTCCGGCGCGGGCGTGTCGGTAAGCGTGTGTGCGTGTGTGCGTGGGCGTGTCAGGGCACAGGAGTGTGTTCGTTGTGCAGGGCGAGGTCGGGAGCCCCGAAGCGCTCCTGCGCGTTCTGCGCCTGGTGCCAGTGCGGGTAGATGAGATACGGCGCGCTCGCCCGCTCCAGCGCGACGAACTCGTCCTCCGCCAGGGTGAGTTCGGCCGCCGCCAGGTTGTCCGCGAGCTGCTCGTCCTTACGCGCGCCGATGATCACCGAGGACACCCCCGGCTTGCGCAGCAGATACGCGATGGCGACCTGCGCGGCCGAGACACCGTGGCCGTCGGCGATGCGGACCAGCAGGTCGATGATGTCGTACAGCTTCTCGGTGTCACGGATCGGCGGCTCGTTCCACCGGCTGTCGAGCTGGCGGGTGCCCTCGGGGGCGTTCTGCCCGCGCCGGTGCTTCCCCGACAGCAGGCCGCCCGCCAGCGGGCTCCACACCATGATCCCGAGCCCCTGGTCCAGGGAGAGGGGCACCAGCTCGTACTCGCTGTCCCTCGACTCCAGCGAGTAATAGATCTGGTTGCTCACAAAACGCTGCCAGCCACGCGCGTCCGAGATGGCCAGCGCCTTCATGAGCTGCCAGCCGGTGTAGTTCGAAACCCCCAGATAACGGATCTTTCCGGACCGCACCAGGGTGTCCAGGGCCTCCAGCGTCTCTTCGAGCGGTGTCTGACCGTCCCACTCGTGGACGTGGTAGATGTCGACGTGGTCGGTGCGCAGCCTGCGCAGGCTCTTTTCGAGCTGCTGGATGATGTGGTACCTCGACAGCCCGCCGTCGTTGGGTCCGTCGCCGACCACCATGCGCACCTTGGTCGAGATCAGCAGGTCGTCCCTGCGGCCTTCGATGGCCCGTCCGAGGATCTCTTCGGCGGCTCCCGTGGAGTACATGTTCGCCGTGTCGATGAGATTGACGCCGGCGTCGACGGCCATCCCGACCTGCCGGCGTGCCCCTTCGACGTCGGTGCTGCCGAGGGCTCCGAACTTGTCGTCGCCCGCGAAGGTCATGGTTCCCATGGTGATGGCCGAGACGCGCAGTCCTGAGCCGCCCAGTTGCCGGTACTCCACGGTCTGTCTCCCATCCTGGCGTGCGCCGCGCGCCATGTGCGGTGTGCTGCTCTCCGTTCGATCTAACCCCGCACTCCGCTTTCATGCCTTTCCGGACGATCCGGCAGGGCCGGCGACCGGCCGCCGACGCGCCGCACAGCGGCTTTTTTGATCACGGAGTGACTGTGAATGGCATTTTGACTCTTGACTTTGACCGAAAACGACACTGAAGCTGTCCTGCATGGGAGTCATGGACAGAGTCACTCCGCTCGACCGGGCCATCGTCGCGGCCCTCCAGCTCAACGGCAGAGCGCCCTGGAACGAGATCGCCCGGCATGTGGGCGCCGAGCCCAGGACCGTCATGCGCAGGGCCGCCCGGCTGGAGGAGCTGGGGCTCGTACGCGTCGTCGGCTTCGTCGACGTGCTGCGGTGCGGCCTGGGCGTGCCGGTCCAGGTGCGCTACCGCTGCCGCCCGGGCACCGCCTCTCACGTCGCCGACACGCTCGCCGCCCATCCGCAGATGCGGTTCGTGGCCTCCCTCGCCGGCTCCACGGACTGCGTCGCCGAGATGGTGGTGCCGAGGTACCAGGACGTCGGCCGTGTCCTTGAGTCCGCCCTCGGCTCGCTGCCCGAGGTGTCGGAGGCCGAGAGCCTGCCCGTCCTGCACACCTTCACCTCCGCTCCCGACTGGGATCCGGGGCTCCTGGAGGAGCCGGCCGTCGAGGCGCTGAGGGTCGGGACCGGGGCGGGCGGCCAGCCCTTCGAGAGCGGTCTGCGGGAGGAGGCGTCCGAGGCGCTCGACGAGATCGACGTACGGATCGTGCGCGTGCTGGGCGAATCGGGCCGGATGCCCTTCAAGGACGTCGCCGAACGTGCTGATTGCAGCGAGCGGACCGTGGGACGGCGCGTCGAGCGGCTCCTGAACACCGGCTGCCTGCGCTTCCGCACCCTGGCCGAGCCCGAAGTGCTGGACTACGAGGTCGAGTTCATGCTCTGGCTGGCCGTCGACCCGGCCGAACTCGACCGTACGGGGCGCGCGCTGGCCGCACACCCCTCCACGAAATACCTCGCCGCCACCGCGGGCCGCTACAACCTGGTCGGCCAGATGGTGCTGCGCCGCTACGGCGAGCTCTACCCGTACAGCACCGAGGTCGTCGGCGGCCTGCCGGGTGTCCGTGCCGCCGACCTGACCCTTCAGCTCCGCACGCTCAAACGCGCCTGGACACCGACCCGTTACGCACCGCTCGACGACCCCAGACCCTTGCACGGCCCGCTGCCGCCACCGACCACGAATCTCCCGCCCGCCACGGATCTCCCAGCCGGCACCGATCTCCCACCCGCCACGGATCTCCCGCCCATCCCCGCCTCAGGAGGACAACGACCATGACGACCGAAGACACCCGGGAACCCTGGCAGTGGGACGAGAGCACCTGGCGCTCGCACGTCTCAGCCGTACGGGCCGGCCGCTCGCTGCGGCCCGCCGCCTGGCCCGGCGGCGCGCGTGCCGCCGTCGCCATCTCCTTCGACTCCGACCACGAGACCATCCCGCTGCGGGACGGTGAGACCACCCCCGGCAAGCTCTCCCAGGGGGAGTACGGCTCCCGCGTCGCTGCGCCGCGCATCCTGCGGCTGCTGGCCGAACGCGGCGTGCCCGCCACGTTCTTCATGCCGGCCGTCTCCGCGCTGCTGCACCCCGAAGAGGTCCGTGCTTACACCGAGACGGGACACGAAGTGGCCCTGCACGGCTGGATCCACGAGCGCAACATGCGGCTCGCGCCCGCCGACGAACGCGAGTTGGCGCTGCGCGCCGCCGACACCCTGGAAACCCTGAGCGGCTCGCGGCCCGTCGGCATCAGGACCCCGTCCTGGGACTTCTCCGACAACACCCTCGCGATCTCACGGGAGATGGGCCTGCTGTACGACTCGTCGCTGATGGCCGACGACGACCCGTACGAGATCGTCGCTGACGGCGAGGCCACCGGAATGATCGAGATCCCGGTGGAGTGGATCAGGGACGACGCGCCCTACTTCATGATGGAGCGCTACGCGGCGCTGCGGCCCTACACGCCGCCGCGCGGGGTGCTGACGATCTGGCGCGACGAGTTCGATCAGGCCGTCGAGGAGGGCGGGGTCTTCCAACTCACCCTGCACCCGCACATCATCGGCCACCGCTCCCGCATGACCATGCTGCGCGAACTCCTCGACCACATCGCCGGCACCGACGTCTGGTACGCCACCCACGCCCAACTCGCCGAGTACGTGAGGAGTGCGTCATGAGCGCTCCACCCCCCGCCGCTCCCGCGTACGAACCGACGCTGGGGGAGCCGCTCGAGTCCCACCGGATGACTCCCGCCCAGCGCAAGGCGGTTGTGGCCGGGTCCATCGGCAACGCCGTCGAATGGGTGGACTGGGCCGTCTACACGACCTTCTCGTCCATCTTCGCCGGCCAGTTCTTCCCTTCGCACGACCAGACCGCCAACCTGCTCTCCACCCTGGTGGTCTTCGCCGTCGGGTTCGTGATGCGTCCCATCGGCGGTGCCGTACTCGGCGCGCTCGGGGACAAGTACGGCCGCAAGAAGAGCATGACCCTGACCATCGCCCTGATGGCGGGGGCTTCGCTGGTCGTCGCGGTCTGCCCCTCGTACGGTGTGATCGGGGTGGCCGCACCCGTCATCCTGGTGCTCGCCCGGCTCGTGCAGGGGTTCTCCGCCGGCGGCGAGTTCGGCTCGTCGTCCGCCTTCCTCATCGAGTCCGCCGCACCCCGCAGGCGCGCCTTCGCCGGCTCCTGGCAGCAGGTCTCGGTCGGCGCCGGCACCCTCATCGCCTCGCTGATGGGCTTCATCCTCACCTCCACACTGGACGACGACGCGCTGCACACCTGGGGCTGGCGCGTCGCCTTCGCCGTCGGCGGTCTGCTGGGCCTTGTCGGCCTGTGGCTGCGCATGAGTGTCGAGGAGACCGAGGCCTTCAAGCGGGTCGCCGCCGACGGGCGCAAGCGGCCCAACGCCCTGCGGACCATGCTGGTCGAGCACCCCCGGGCCGCGCTGCGGGTCGTCGGGATCACCATCGCTGGCACCCTCATCTACTACGTGTGGGTGAGCTACATGCCGTCGTACGCACACGTCACCACCGGCATACCGCTGAGCCGGGCGCTGCTCGCCAACACCATCGCCCTCGTTGTGTTCCTGGTGCTGCTGCCGTTCGGCGGGCTCCTGTCGGACCGTATCGGCCGCAAACCCACCCTCACCGCGTTCGCCGTGGGCTTCCTCGTACTGTCCTGGCCGCTGTTCCACCTTGTGTCGGGCGGCTTCTGGAGCCTGCTCGCCGTCGAACTGATCGGTGTGGTCCTCATCGTCGGCTACTCCGCCAACTGCGCCGTGGTGATGGCCGAACAGTTCCCGCCCGAGGTGCGCACCACCGGTATCGGCCTGCCCTACGCGCTCGCCGTCGCGATCTTCGGCGGCACGGCGCCCTACGTCACCACCTGGCTGAGCACCTCGGGCCACCGGGACCTGGTGTGGATCTACGTGGCCGTCGCCGCGCTGATCGGTGTGGCCGTCTACCTCACCATGCCCGAGACCAAGGGGAAGGAC
The DNA here is from genome assembly GCF_000818195.1 of Streptomyces sp. 150FB. Classification (GTDB taxonomy): domain Bacteria; phylum Actinomycetota; class Actinomycetes; order Streptomycetales; family Streptomycetaceae; genus Streptomyces. Next base: position 7,479,258 of record NZ_JTHL01000001.1, read on the forward strand.
ATCTCATGACGGAGCCACGGACCGGCGCCCGGCGCCATGTTGTGGTGACCGGCGCTGCGAGCGGCATCGGGGCCGCCGTGTGCGAGGCGTTCGCCGCCGACGGCGCGCACATCAGCGCGGTGGACCAGCGCGGCGACACACTGCGCCGTACGGCGAGTGAACTGCGCGAGCGGTACGGCGCCGAGGTCACCGAGATCGTCGCCGACCTCGCCGACCCGGACGCCGCGTCCGCCGTCGTCGACCACGCCGAGGAGGCGGCCGGCCCGGTACACGTCCTGGTCAACGCGGCCGGCATCTACCCGGCCGTCCCGCTGCTGGAGATGACCCCGGCCGTCTGGGACCGGGTGATGGACGTCAACGTACGTGCGGCGATGCTGACCACCGTGGCGTTCGCGCGCGCGTGCGTCGCCGCGGAACGCGGCGGCGCCGTCGTCAACATCAGCTCCGGCGCCGCTCTGCGCGCCCGCCCCGGCGCCGCCCACTACGCGACGTCCAAGGCCGCCCTGGAGATGCTCACCAAGTCCTGCGCGGTCGAATTCGGGCCGCACGGGATACGAGTGAACGCCGTCAGCCCCGGCTTCGTGACCGTCGACAGCGACGCGAACCCGGTCACCGAGGAGTACGCGGCCGCCGTGTCCGTCAACCCGCTCGGCCGCCGTGGCCTGCCCGACGACATATCGCGCGCCGTGCGCTGGCTGGCGGGCGAGGAGAGCCCCTGGATCACCGGCGCCGTGCTGCGGGTCGACGGCGGCTCGGCCGCAGGGACGACCGCACTGCCACTGCACTGGACGGGCCTGACGGGCGTCCAGCGGGACGGTGCCACCGCGCCCGGCACATCCACCGCCCCCGACACATCAGCCATGTCCGACCATGAGGAACGCGTATGACCAGCCGTGACACCGAACCCGAACCCGCTCCCGAACCCCAATCCGCCGACGCCGACGCCGAACGCGCGTACACGGTCGTCGGAGGAGGAGCCATCGGCGGCACCCTCGCCTTCCACCTCGCCCGCGCCGGCCACCCCGTGCTCGTCGTGGACGCGGACCCCGCGCATGTGGCCGCCGTCGAGGAACACGGGCTGACCCTGCTGGGCCCGGCGGGGGAGAGCACCGTACGGGTCAGGGCGCTGACCCCGGACCGGGCAGAGGGGCCCTTCGAGCGGGTGCTGCTCTGCGTCAAGGCACAGGCGACCGCCGAAGCCGGGCGCTGGATCGCTCCCCGGCTGGCCGCCGACGGTTTTGTGGTCTCGCTCCAGAACGGACTCAACGAGCGGCTGCTCGGCGAACTCGTCGGGCCCGAGCGTACGGTCGGCGCGTTCGTGAACCTCTTCGCCGACGTCGTGGAGCCCGGCACCGTACGCGACGGCGGCGCGGGCGCACTCGTGGTCGGCGAGATGGACGGCCGCGACAGCGAGCGCGTCGAGCAGGTGGTGGCCGACCTCCAGGCGTGGGGTCCCGCGCGCGCCACCCCCAACGTCCCCGGCTACCTGTGGTCCAAGCTCGGCTTCGGCGCGATGCTCACCGCCACCGCGCTCGCCGACGCGCCCATGGCCGACCTCATCGACGCCCACCGGCCGCTGATGTCGGCGCTCGCCGGTGAGGTCTTCGCGGTGGCCACCGCGCTCGGCGTCACACTGGAGCCGTTCGACGCGTTCGACCCGAACGGCTACCTGCCGGCGGCCGAGCCCGCCCAACGCGAGGCAGCCACCGACCGGTTGGTGGCCTGGCTGCGCACCCAGCCGAAGGACCGCAGCGGCATCTGGCGTGACATCGCCGTCCGCCACCGCCCCACCGAAGTGCCCCACCACTACGGTCCGGTGCTGGCGGCGGGGGGCGCCCACGGGCTGGCGCTGCCCCTGCTGGACGCGATGATGCGAGCTTTGAGCCGCGTCGAGAGCGGGGAGTCGGCCATGGCGGAAGCACATCTGAAGGAACTGGAAGCGATCCGTACGGAGGTGGCCAAGTGACCGCGAACAGTGGCGGTACCGGTGGCGCCGTGGGCGCCGATGTGCGCGCCCTGCGCGCGTGGACGGGTGAGCAGCGCGAGGCGATGATCGACGATCTCCGCGCGTATGTGAGCGTGGAGTCGCCCAGCGACGACAAGCCCAGCCTCCGGGCCATGCTGGACTGGCTGGAGCACTGGCTCGCCGACCGGCTGGGTCCGCCCGCGCGTGTACGCCGGTTCGACGGCGGCGACCACGGTGACATCGTCGTCCACGACTACCCGGGCACGTCCGGCGACGGAGCCGGAGACGAACCGGCACCGGTGGTCCTGCTGTGCCACTACGACACGGTGTGGCCTCTCGGCACCCTCGCCGAACGCCCCTTCACCGTCGACGGCGACCACATCACGGGGCCCGGTGTGTTCGACATGAAGGCCGGCCTGGTGCAGGCCGTATGGGCACTGCGCGCGCTGGAGGCGGCCGGTGCGGCGAGGCCGGCCCTGCGGCTGGTCCTCAACGGCGACGAGGAGATCGGCAGCCTCTCCTCCCGGCCCGTCATCGAGGCGGAGACCGAAGGCGCCCGCTGCGCCCTGGTCTTCGAGGCCTCGGCGGACGGCGCGGTCAAGACAGCGCGCAAGGGCGTGGGACTCTTCGAGCTGGACATCGAGGGAGTCGAGGCACACGCGGGCCTCGATCCGGCGTCCGGCGCCAGCGCCGTGGACGAACTGGCCCGCGCCGTACTGGAGTTGCACGCGCTGAGCGACCCGGCGTCCGGAACCACCGTCAATGTGGGTGTGGTCAGCGGCGGTACGCGCAGCAACGTCACCGCCGGACACGCGCACGCCAACATCGACGTACGGGTGGCGGCGCAGAGCGAGACGGCCCGCATCGACGCCGCACTGGCCGCCCTCACCCCGCACGACAGCAGGGCGTCCCTGACCGTGAGCGGCGGCTGGAACCGGCCGGTCATGGAACGCGGCCCCGGAACCACGCAGTTGTACACCCTCGCCCGGGACCTGGCGGCGCCGCTGGGCCTTGAACTGCGCGAGTGCGCGGTGGGCGGCGCGAGCGACGGCAACTTCGCCGCGCGGCTCGGCGTACCGGTCCTCGACGGCTTCGGCGCCGTCGGTGACGGCGCGCACGCCCGGCACGAATACGCGACCGTGAGCGGGCTGTTGGAGCGTACGGCGCTGGCCGCCGCGGTCATCAACTCCCTGGCGTGACGCACCGGCCGGCCGCTCCTCACCCGTGGACCCGGGCGAGGAGCGGCCGGAGGTGTGCGCCGTCAGCCGTCAGCCGTTGAAGATGTCGGTGAAGGCGAGCTTCCCCTGCGACACACCACTGCACGTGGGCGAGGCCGCGGCTACGGTGGATCCGCAGGACTGGTCACGGTTGACCGACCAGAACGACAGCCGTCCGACGCCGTTCTGGGACGCCCAGCTCTTCACCGCGGAGGCGTTGTCGGTGGAGAAGACCGAACCGTCGTCGTTCACGCCGATCATGGGCGTGATGCCGAGGTCGGCGTAGGTGTAACCGGGGTCGACGCCCTGGATCTGGGCGAGCGTGCTCTTCGCCGCGTTGATGGCGGCCTGTCCCATGTCCTGAGTGCCCTGGTAGTAGTCCATCGTCATGATGTTCACGACGTCGATCTTCACGCCGACGTCCTTCGCTGCCTTCACGATGTTGACGCCGTCGGCGGTCAGCCCGTCGGGCAGTACGGGCAGCGTGACCGAGAACGTGAAGCCGGGGTTGGCGGCCTTGAGCGCCTTCATCGCGGTCATGTTCCGGGTCGCTGCCGCGGTGTCGGCGATGGCCGCGCCCTCGATGTCGAAGTCGAGGGAGCTGGGGGAGTAGGAGTCGATGATCTTCTGGTAGCCGGTGGTGATCGCGCTCTGGTCCGTACAACTCCAGGCGAGCGGCAGGCCGGCGGCCCCGCCCGAGGACACGATGACCGAGGCGCCCTCGGACTTGGCCTTGCTGATCAGCGGATCGGTGAAGGAGTCGTCGCCGACGGGCAGCGTGTCTCCCCAGATCTGGTTGCAGCCGGAGCCGATGACGAAGCCGGCGGTGAAGGTCTTGACGCCGTGCCCGGTGATCGCCGTGTCCAGCACCGATTCCTGCGAGTTGGACATGTCGGTGTACGGCGCGAAACCGCCTGCGGCCAGGGGCCGTTCGGGCGCCGGAGCGGCCGAGGCGGGAACAGCCGCGGCTGCGGCACCG
>NZ_JTHL01000001.1:7483851-7639475 GCF_000818195.1 Streptomyces sp. 150FB
CCGTCAGAGTCGCGGCGAGCCGCGAACCGGCGATCGTTCGACGTGACGAGGTGGGGGGACGTCGACGCATCATCCTGGTCCTTTCGATGACATGGGGGGACGTCATCAAGGTGTGCGGGGGTCCCGAACGGTGTGGGGGCCGTCCGGGTCGACATCTTGACGGCGTACTGCCACGAGATTGGACTAGACCAGGTTCGGCGTCAAGACCTCCGACAGGCTCACCGGGGCAGGCGGCACCTGCCGGGCCGGGCATACACGGTGATCTGAGCGCCCCTCACCCGCGTGCGCGAGCATTGCGCGAAATGTGTCCGCAGGACCTCACGCTTGACGGTCTCCTGCGCGGAAGTGTCCTCGGGCTGGTCGGCCGGATCGCTGAGCACCACGAGTCGTACGGCCGACATCATCCTGGACCGGATCCGCGACGCCGGGATCTCGGTCCCCTCAAGAGTCCCCGACCGTACAGGATCCCGCGCCAGCGCCAGATCGTTCAAGCCGCTGAATTGACGCGGGTAGGAAAGCTTCCACTCGCGGCGGCGGGACGGCGCGAAGATGACCGCGTCCCCTTTTCGGGCGACGTTCTCCACGGTGTCGGCAATCGCGGTGACATTGTCCTTACGGCTTGACGGGGTACGCAGTTCAAGGGTCGGGGGGACCAGGGCGGCAACGATCGCACATGACGCGATGAGGGCCCCGGCCCGGTACATTCTCCTTCGGCTTCCCTGCCGGAGTGCATTTACGCGATCGAGCCCACGGCAGAACGCCGTCCCGAGCAGCAGCGATACGCCGATGCTGGAATACAGCACATATCTGTCCACGTACATCTTCTGAACAATCGAGCCCAGCAGAAGAAACAGGGTGGGGGCGATGGTCAACGGAATCGCCATCTGATTCAGTACGCGATACCGCCCGTCCCTGGGTGGATACTTCAGACACAGAGCGGCCAGGACGGCGAGTCCAGCTATCTGGAACCAATCCGCGAGCTTCGGGTTGCCGATCCAGGAGACCTGCCCCGACTGCCCCGCGCTGAAGTAAACGACCGGCAGCAGGCAGAGGAGGACGATCCCCGCCGACGTCCACCAGTGCCTCCGCATCCGGGCAGGGTGCGGGAGAGTCATCACCGTGACTCCGTGGGCCGCGAAGGCCAGAAGGGCGAATTCATGGAGCCAGGTCGCGGTCAGCGCGGTCAGCGTGTACGCCACCCAGAGTGCCTTCGACGCGTCCTCCAGTAGTCGGACAAAGAAATACGTCGCCAGAGCAACCAGCGCGCAGACAATGGCGTAGGACCGCCCTTCCTGCGCGTACATCTGCACTTCCGGGTTGACGGCGAAAACCAACCCCGCCACAACGCCTACACGTGCTCCCGCGATTCGGGATCCGATGAGTCCGACGAGACCGGCTGACGCGCAGATCGCCAGGACGGAAGGAATCCGCAGGGCGAACAGACCGCCGTCCCAGAACGAGAACAGCTCGTGCATGAAGAAGTAGTAGACACCGTGAACGGCGTCAGCGTTTCCCAGGAGGTGCATGATTTCCGAAGGACTGCGATGCGCCACCTGATAGGTGACCGACTCGTCACGCCACATGGAATTGTCCCGGCCCAGCCCCCACAGCCCCAGACCGAAGGCAGTTATTACCGGAAGCAGTACGGCCAGGAGTTTCCCATGTCCGGTCGACGACACGGCTCTTGCTGTCGGCGTCGCGCCCGCAACCGGATCCCCGGCCTCCGCGGCCGTACCCGCAAGGGCCTGATCGTGAAGTGCGATGCTGACCTCCGAAAAGCATGAAGGGGAGCGAACGGGCGACCTGCGCGATTCGTCCCACGTCGTAGTTTGTCAAGTCACCTTACTGGAAAGTCGTTTGCGGCTTATCGACCGGCTCGGTAAATGCGCGGTACCCGCTCCCGGGGACGCGGGGGGCACCGCGGGTCAGCCAAGTCGCCTGTGCGCGACCCGGGTTCGCGCGTCCCGAGACCGTCCCACCAGGCCCTCCTGCAACAGGCTTTTAACATTAAATCCAAGATGGAACCGTTGCCCTCCCTACCGCCGGGTGGCAGATTGCGTTCGCACGCAAGGTTTCTCACGGCCAGGGGTCGGGGCGCTCGCGGACACCGCGATCCTCCCGACAGCAGCGCGCGGCACCCAGGCATCGCGACAACCATCGTGGCGCAGCGTCGCGCCACGCGTGGCGTTGCACGACACCCATAAACGGCGGAGCCGGCCCACCCCGGCCCCGTGACGGACAACGGCCCTTTGCCCGGCCGGACCGTGAAAGGCGATGTCGGTAGATGACCAGCAGCGAAAGCTCAAGACTGTCCCGTCGAGCGCTTCTTCGGACCACCGCGGTCGGCGCCGCGGCGGCCGCCACAACGGTGATCAACCCGGGCGCCGCTTCCGCGGCCCCCGCGATACCCCCCACCCACGCCGACCAGGACCGGCCGTCCGCCGGAACGCGGCAGAAGGGGCCGATACCGACCCCGGCGGAGTACTTCGGAACTCCGATCGGAACCGACGGCTTCCTGGCCCAATGGGACAAGATGGTCCCGTACTTCCAGCTCATCGCTGCCCGCAGCGACCGGGTGAACTTCCAGGAGATCGGCAAGACCACCCGCGGATACCCGTACATCCTGCTGACCATCAGCTCGCGGAAGAACCTCGCCAATCTCGACAAGCTGGTCGCCACCAACGCCAAACTGGCCGACCCCCGAGGGCTGTCCGAGGCCGAGGCGAAGAAGCTGGCCACCGAAGGCAAGCCCTTCTACTACGTGCAGGCCGGCATCCACTCGACCGAGGTCGGCAACTCCCAGGCCGCCATCGAATGGGCCTACCGGCTGGCCACGGAGCAGTCCGACTACATCGAGAAGATCCTCGACAACCTGGTCATCCTGCTTCAGCCGTGCCAGAACCCGGACGGCATCGTCCTCGTCAACGACTACTTCGCCGCCACGGCCGGCACCGACTACGCGCGCACCTACCCCGACCTGTACAACAAGTACACCGGCCACGACGACAACCGTGACTGGATCATGCTGACCCAGATCGAGAGCAGGCACAACGTCTCGATTCTGAACAAGTACCGGCCGCATGTCTTCCAGGACTCGCACGGTGCCGGCGCCGGCGCTCCCCGGCTGTTCACGCCGCCATACCTGTCGCCGTACGACCCCAACATCGACACCATCCAGGTGCAGCAGACCGACACACTGGGCCTGGCGATGCAGCGGGGCATGACCGTCGCCGGCATGAAGGGCAACGGCTGGGGCTCCGAATACGACTACTGGTCACCCTCCCGGCAGTACTGCGTCTACCACGGTGCGGCGCGCATCCTCACCGAGGCGGCGTCCGCCTCCAACCTCGCCTACCCGCAGGTGGGCACGAAGCCGCTCGGCCAGCAGACCACCGACATCAACTTCATCGAGCCGTACGACTCGAAGACCTGGACGCTGCGCAACATCATCGACTGGGTCTCCCAGGCCTTCTACTCGGGCCTGGAGTCGGTCGCCTACGACAACTACAACTGGCTCTACAACTCCTACCGCATCGGCGCCAAGGCGGTCACCAGGACCAGCCCGTACGCCTATGTCATCGCGGCCGGACAGCGCGACCCGCAGGCCGTCCTCGACGCCCTGGAGATCTTCCACCTCGGCGCGGTCGAGATCAGCCAGGCGCAGGCCGCGTTCACCGCCGGCGGCAAGCAGTACCCCACCGGGTCGTACATCATCTATCTCCAGCAGCCCTACGCCGGGTTCGCCAAGACGCTGCTGGAGGTGCAGGACTACCCGCAGTTGCTGGAGTACCCGGGCGGCCCGCCGCAGCGGCCGTACGACACCACCGCGCAGACCCTGCCGATGCTGCTCGGCTTCGACGCCGATCTCATCGCCGAGTCCTTCTCGGCCAGGACGAAGCTGCTCAGCTCCGTCGAGCCCCCGGCGGTCAGCACGCCGTCCGCACCGCCGCGCACCGGGGCGTACGCGATCGGCCCGGAGTCCTACGGGGTGTTCCGGATCGTCGCCGCGCTGCAGAAGCAGAACATCCCCACCTTCCGCGCCGCCGCCCAATTCACCGACGGCGGCCGCACGTTCCCCGCCGGCACCTTCCTCGTACCGCCGACCTCGGCGGCCCGGAAGCTCCTGGAGACCCAGTCGAAGGACACCGGCATCCCGGTGTCCGCCCTCAGGTCCGTGCCCGCCGTGGCCGGCGTCCAGCTCAAGCCGGGTACGAGGATCGGCCTGCTCAAGCCCCCGGACAACATGCCCTCCGGCTGGCTGATGTGGACGTTCGAGCAGTACGGGGTGGACTACTCGGTCGTGGAGGCGAGCGACTACGCCAACCTCGCCGACAAGTACGACGCCATCATCATGCCGGACGGAGTCAGCAAGAACTCCATCGTCAACGGCCTGAACCCGAAGAGCTATCCGCCCGACTGGGCCTGGGCGTTCGGCGTCGGCACGACCGGCTGGAACCAGCTCCACGACTTCGTGACCGGCGGCGGCACGCTGGTCACCTACGGCAGCGGGACCGCCACGGCCCAGTCGCTGTTCACCCTGCCCATCACCTCCGTCCTGCCCAGCGGCTCCTCCTCGGACTTCTACTGCCCGGGATCGCTGCTGAGCCAGGAGCTCGACACGAACAACCCGGCGGCCTGGGGTGTGCCGGCGAACAACCCCGCGTGGTTCGTGTCGGACGACGCGTACAAGCTGACCAGCACGACCACCTACCCGGTGGAGGTCGTGGCCAAGTACCCCGACAGCGGTAACCAGTTGCAGAGCGGCTGGCTGATCGGCGGCGAAAGCCTCAACGGGGCGGTCAACGGCCTGTCCTGGACGATCGACAAGGGGTACGTCGTCACCTTCGGCAACGAGATCGGGTTCCGCACCTGGAACCGGTCCGAGCAGCGGATGCTCTTCAACGCCGCGTACTACGGGCCCTCGACGAAGCTCACCGCCAGTCAGTTCCAAGGCCTCGGAAAGTAGCTCGCGCGGTGGTGGGGGACGGGTCTCACCGTCCCCCACCACCGGCGGCCCCGGGCCGGACAGACAGACCGGACTGACAGACCGGACAGACAGAGAGGAAGGCACCGGTTGTACGCCGACGATCGGACACCGCGATGACGGAGTCGCCAGGAGTGGACGGTCCGCTCGCCCAGCCACCCGCCGACGCCCCGGCCGCGATGGTGGAGCTGCGCGGGGTACACAAGTCGTACGGCAGTGTCGAGGTGCTCAAGGGCGTCGATCTGACGGTGGCGCGCGGTGAGGTGGTCGCGATCATCGGTCCGTCCGGTGGTGGCAAGAGCACCCTGCTGCGCTGCGTGAACCTGCTGGAGCCGGTGACCTCCGGCCAGGTGCTGCTGGAGAACGAGGACCTGACCGGGCCCGGCGTCGACCTGAACAAGGTACGCCGGCGCATCGGCATGGTCTTCCAGCAGTTCAACCTCTTCCCGCACCTGTCCGTCCTCGACAACCTCGCCCTGGCGCCGCGCAAGCTGCTGAGGATTCCCAAGGACCAGGCGCGGGAGCGGGCCACCGCTCTGCTGGCCCGTGTAGGGCTGGCCGACAAGGCCGACGCGCACCCGAGGCAACTCTCGGGTGGACAGCAGCAACGGGTCGCCATCGCACGGGCGTTGATGATGGACCCGCACGTGATGCTGTTCGACGAGGTGACCTCCGCGCTGGACCCGGAGCTGGTCAGCGAGGTCCTCGATGTGATGCGCGACCTCGCCCGCTCCGGGATGACGATGCTCTGTGTCACCCACGAGATGGGCTTCGCCCGTGAACTCGGCGACCGCCTCGTGCTCATCGACGGTGGCGTGATCGCGGAACAGGGCCGCCCGGCCGATGTGCTGGACCGGCCCCAGAACGACCGTACCCGCCAGTTCCTGCGCAAGGTTCTCAGATAGCCCGCCCCAGCGGGCAGAAGGTAGTTACGCCGTGAGATCGAAATTCGGCATCGTCATAGGTACGGCGATGGTCCTGCTCCTCGCCGGGGGCTGCTCCTCCTCGTCCGACGGCGGTTCGGGCGGTTCCACCGCCGCCACCGCCAAGCCCGTGAACGTAGGGGCGCCACTGCCCGCCGAGGTGAAGAGCAAGGGGAAGCTGACCGTCGGCGTCAAGTGCGACTATCCGCCGTTCGGCTACATCGACGAATCGTCGAAGAACGCGGGCTTCGAGATCGACATCGCCCACCAGATGGCCTCCTACGCGTTCGGCGACCCCAACGCGCTGACCCTGACCTGCGTGACCGGATCCAACCGGGTGTCGTTCCTGACCTCCAAGCGCATCGATCTGATCGAAGCGACGATGAACTACACCCCGGAACGCGCCCAGACCATCGACTTCTCCACCCCGTACTTCGACAGCGGCGTGAAGCTGCTGGTCCCCAAGAACTCCCCGATCACCTCCTTCGAGCAGTTGGCCGGCAAGTCGGTCATCACCACCAGCGGCGCCACCGCCAGCCTCTGGCTGACCCAGTGCATGAAGGACGTCAAGCAGACCCTGTTCACCGAGACCAGCCAGGCACTGACCGCACTGAACCAGAAGCGCGGCGACGCCTTCGCCCAGGACGACACACTCCTGCTCGACCTGGCGGCGAAGAACCCTGAACTCAAGGTCGTCGGCGACGCCAAGGCCGACAGCCCCTGGGGAATGGGCGTCCGCAAGGGCGACGCTCAGATGCTCGCCTGGGTCAACGGCGCGCTGGCCCATATGCAGCAGGCCGACTTCTTCTGGACCGAATTCCAGAAGACCGTCACCGACCCCTCGGTGCAGAAGCAGTTCGCCAAGTTCGTGCCCCGCCCGAAGAGCGATCTGACCTACCCGTCCGGCTCCACCATGAAGTGCTGAGCATGCTCGACGCTTCCGGTTACGACTTCGACCCGGGCTTCATCGCCGACCATCTCGGCGATCTGGGCACCGGCCTGCTGCGGACGCTGGCAATCAGCGCCATCGGCATGGCCGGCGCCCTGCTCGTCGGTGTGCTCCTCGGCGCGATCAGCGCGCTGCGCATACCTGTCGCCCGACAACTGATCACGGTCTACGTCGAGGTGTTCCGCAACACCCCGCTGCTGGTGCAGATCTTCTTCCTCTTCTTCGCGCTGCCGGAAACCGGGCTGCGACTCGACGGCTTCACCGTCGGCTGGCTGTCGCTGCTTCTGTGGGGCGGCGCCTACAACGTGGAGAACTTCCGCGCCGGCTTCGAAGCCGTCGAGGGCGGTTACGTGGAGGCCTGCCGAGCCCTCGGCTTCCCCCGGCTGTCCGCCTTCCGGCAGGTCACCCTCCCCCTCGGCGCCCGCATCGCACTGCCGTCGGTCACCAACATCCTCATCTCCGTCTTCAAGAACTCGTCGTTCATGGTCGCGATCAGCTACCCGGAGCTCACCGAAACCGCTGTCAACATCGTCGCCGTCACCTTCCGGGTGTTCGAGATGTTCCTCGCCATCGGCGTCGTCTACCTGGGACTGGTCTGGCTGATGTCACTGGGCGCCGGAGCCGTCGAGCGTCGCTTCGCGATACCAGGAGGACACTGATGCCCCCATGGGTCGGACCCGTGGCGAGCTACCTCGCCGGCGGCCTGCGCGAAACCGCCCTGCTGGCCCTCGTCAGCATCGCCGCCAGCCTGCTGGCCGGAATCCTGCTCGGCGCCGTATCCACCCTGCCCAGCAGACCGGTCAGGGCGGTGGTCCGGGTCTACGTCGAAATCTGGCGGGGCCTGCCGATCATCATCATCCTGTTCTTCATCTTCTTCGTCCTGCCCATCATCGACATACGCGTGAACACCTTCATCTCCGCCGCCATCGGACTGTCCCTGTGGGGCAGCGCCAACATGGCCGAAGTCGTGCGCGGCGCCGTCCAGTCGGTGCCCCACGGGCAGGCCGAGGCCGCGGCGGCGCTGGGCTTCTCCTGGACCGGACGCATGCGACACGTACTCCTGCCGCAGGCCGCCCGGCGAGCGCTGCCCCCGGTCATCGGACTCGTCGTCAACCTCATCCAGCAGACCTCGCTGGCCGCCGTCATCGGACTGCTCGACATCCTCGAAGCGTCACAACGCTCCATCGAACGGCTCACCCTCTCCGGCGGCTCCACCCACGCGGTGCCGATCCTCGGCGCCGTACTCGCCGTCTTCTTCGTCATCTGCCTGCCACTGACGATGCTGTCCCGCTGGTACGAGCGCAGACTGCACTGACGCTTTCACTGACACCTCATGACACCTCACTGACACCTTGCTGACGGCTCACCGCCGTCTCACCGACGCTTCACGGAGAGAAGGGGGGCACCGGCGACCGTGACTGTCCAGCGCCACACCCTGCTGAACGCTGCCTACGACCACCTGCGGGCCGCCATCCTCGACGGCTCCCTCACCCCGGGCTCGCGCGTCACCGTCCGCCCCCTGACCGAACAACTCGGCCTCAGCCCGACCCCCATCAAGGCCGCCCTCGCCGCGCTGGAACGCGAAGGCTTCCTCATCTCCGTACCGCACCGCGGTTATTTCGTCCCCGAGGCCGGCACCGACGACCTGTTGGAGCTGTACGAGCTGCGCGAGACCGTCGACGGGATCGCGGCGCGGCGGACGGCCGGGGCGCCCAACCACGCCCAGATCGCCACCCAGTTACGCCGACTGCTCGCCAGGCAGCGCAAGGCCATCGAGGCGAACAACCTTCAGCGCTACGGGGAGTTGGACCTCGCGTTCCACCGCCTGATCTGGGAGGGCGCGGGCAGCCGACGGCTCATCCCCATCGCCGAGAACCTGATCGCTCAGGTGCGCATGGGCAACCGTCTCTCCGCGCGGGCGACCGGCCGGCTGCCGGTCGCCGTCGAGGAGCACGAGGCCATTCTGGAGGCGATCCGGCGGGGCGACCCGGGGGCCGCGGAGGCGCACATTCGCGGCCATGTCCGCGAGGCGGGCCAGGCGCTGCGGCGCTACCTCGCGGTGCAGGAGGAGGCGCCGGAGCAGCCTCGGCAAGCCGTGACTTCACGGGACCGGCACGCGCCCGGTCCTCCTCGTCCCGGCTGTCGGTGTGTTGCGGGGTGTCTGTCGGTGACCTGTAGGCAGTTGCTGCGATCTTGAGGTGTGGGCAGGCGGCGCGTGTGTGCCTGTCCAGCCACCCCGAGCGCGAGGAGCCTGCTGCCATGACCCCCGAATCCCGGACCCGTACCCGGACCCGGACGTGGGACGTTCATCGTCTGCCACCTGCCGAGGGCAAGACCTTCCTGGTCACCGGTGGCAACGCGGGGATCGGCTACTTCGTCGCCGAACAGCTCGCCGGAACCGGGGCCGACATCGTGCTCGGCAGCCGGGACCCCGTGAAGGCTGAAGCCGCCATGGCCTCGATCCGCTCCCGCGTCCCCGGCGCGCGCGTGCGTCACCTGCGGCTCGACCTCGCCGACCTGTCGTCTCTCAGGACCTCTGTGGACACACTGGAACTCGACCACCTCGACGCCGTGGTCCACAACGCCGGGGTCGCGCTCGACGAACCGCGGCGCCGCGAAACCAAGGACGGCAACGAGCTCATGTTCGGGACCAACCATCTCGGCCACTTCGCGCTGACCCGATGGCTGGCACCCCTGCTGTCGGCCGCGCCGGGGGGCCGTGTCGTCACGGTCGGCAGCTTCGCGGCGAAGTCCGAGCGACTGGATCTGGACGATCTCCAGTCCACCGAGGACTACCGGCCGAAGCGCACCTACGGGCGGTCGAAGCTGGCGCAGATGTACTTCGGCCTCGAACTCGACCGCCGGTTGCGGGCCGCCGACAGCGCGGTGCTCAGTGTGGTGGTCCACCCGGGTGGCGCACTGGATTCCCTTACGCCCGACCGCCCGCCGCTGCACATGAGGACTGCCGGTGAGCGGCTGGGCGGCCTGCCCCCCGGCCTCGTCCTCCAGGGCAAGGACGCCGGAGCGTGGCCCGCGGTGCGGGCCGTCCTCGACCCGGAGGTGCGGGGAGGGGAGCTGTGGGGACCGAGGCTTTTCGGCCTACGGGGCAGGCCACGGCCGGAGCCCCCCTACAGTCACCTGGCCGATACCACGGTCGCGGCTCGCCTCTGGGACGCCAGTTGCGAACTGGCCGACGTCGACCAGGATCTCGGTCTCCTCCGGGCGTCCTAGGTTCCGACAGATCCTGGCGTCACCGCACCGCGGGTACGCCAGGTGTCGAGGTCGACGACGACCTGCGGGCCGGGCTGGACCTCAGTTGGCCCGCGTGGTCAGGAGCGTCAGCCCTTGCCCAGGCTACGGTCGAGGAGGGGGAGCAGGCGGTCCCAGTGGCGCCGCATCGCTGAGGCGTTGAAGGCCTCGGTGTCGGCCATGGTGAAGCCGTGGATGGTGCCGGGGTATATCTCGGCGGTGTCGCCGATACCCGCCTCGCCCAGGATCCGGTTGAGCTCGCCGATGCTCTCGGCCGTCATGTCGCCTTCGGCGAGGCCGAGATGGAGCTGCGCCGTCAGCTTGGGGAAGAGGCAGTGCGGGCTGTCGGCCGCGTCGGAGACCAAGGGGCTGGGGTGGAATCCGGCGACGGCGCCCACCTGGTCGGGGTGAGCGGCTGCGGTACGTATCGCCAGGGGGCCACCCATGCAGTAGCCGATCACGGCGACCGGCCCGGGGCTGACCTCGGGCCGCGCGGTGAGGAACCTGAGATAGGCGTCGGCGTCGCGCAGGGCACGTTCGGTGGTGTGCGCCTGGATCAACGGCATGAGCCGCGCGAAGACCGCGGGCCGTACCTCTTCTCCGATGTACTCGGGAAGTTCCACCACCGGTGCCGGCCCGTGCCGGTAGTAGAGGTTGGGGACGAGTACGTAGTACCCGTGCCCGGCCAGCTCGCAGGCCATCTCCTCCAGCACGGGCCGCAGTCCGAAGGCGTCCTGGTACAGCAGCACCCCCGGGTGCCGCTCGCCATCCTCGGGGAAGGCGGCGAAAGCGTCGGCCTGGCCGTCGGTGGTGGGAATCCGCAGTGTCCTGGTGGTGCTCACGTGGGCGTGTTCGTGATCCATCTCCGTGACCCTAGTGGGGGAGTTCGCCGTTCGTAACGTGGTTTCGCAGAGCGGGCGCCGCGGCGCGAACCCGGTCGATGTCGGCTGGAGTGGTGGTCACCAGATCTCGTCGACCAGTTCTTGCAGGGAGAGGTTCCACTGGGAGTCCTCATCGGCAAACGGTGTTGTGTCGAACTCCTCGACGGCCAGCCTGAAGCGCTCGGCGAGTTCCACCGGCTCCAAGGTCTCGTTCTCGTGGTCGACTTCGAGCTTCCGGAACTCGATCAGCGCACGAAGGAACGACTCGACGTCCCGGTGGAGAAGGATGTAACCCGTCTCGCCCTCCGGGAACGCGTATACCTTTCCGGACCCCGGATCAAGCGCGATGAGTGAGGTGAACAGATTTCCCAGCATCCACCAGGACCGGCTCTCCGGGGGGCACGGGAAGTTGTAGTAATCGAATCGGTTTCCGAGAGCTACCGGGTCCATTTCCGCGTCATACGGGTCTTCGGGATCGATCCGCGAAGAGAAGACTTCGGAATGAGGTAGCCCCACGAGGCTCAGAAGGGATCCGGCACGCGGATCAACGTCGGCATATTGTGGAAAAAATACCACGTTCTCCAGGCCGTAGGCTTCGATCATTCCCGCAGGGGACACTGAAAAATTCACTGGTACATCCTAGCGCATCACAGAACTAGCAGTTTCTTCAGTTGATTGACATAGGCTATGTGCTCCTTGTTGGTCGTCTTCCCGCTCGCGTCATAATAATCTGCGGCATGCGTGACTTTTAAGTCGTCAGAGAAATGGTAATCGAGCCAGCGTGCACAGACGGGGTTCTTCTGACAGGGTTCGCGCGAGCTGAACACCTCGGTGAGGCCGTTTTGCAGCCCACCATGGATCAGCGGCCGGCCGATCATGCGCTCGGAGTGACCGAGTTTGTTGCTGTAGCCGACGAGGATGGACTCCCGGCCCTTGGCGTCGAAGTAGCGACCGGCGGCGTAGTTGGTTCCTTTGCTGTCGCCACGGGCTTTGCGCGCCGCATGTGTGGCCTCCGCGAGGTCGTAACCGTAAGGGTCCACCTTCTTTGAGACGACCCGCCCCTTGTGGTCACTGTCGGCGTGAAAGTCCGCCTTTTCCTTGTCGGTCTTCGGGATGTAATAGGTGTCCGTCGGCCTGACAATCCCGTCGAGGCGCGTCCTGTCGTGGTCGTCGAGTTTACCCGTGGTGCCGTCGGGATGGACTCTCTGTATTGTTCCGTCAGCGTTCAGAAGGTACGTCCGCTGCTCGGCGTCCGGCCCCTTCTTCTCCGCAATACGGTTGACTTCGTCGCGGATATCTTGGTCGTTGTCCTTGTGGATCTTGGATGTTGACTTGACTCGGTCGGGTAAGGTCTCCGTGACATGCTTCGTGATCTTTCCGAGTGCACGGTCCGTGCCTTTGATGGCGCCGTTCAGAACACTGTCAAAAGCCTGGGTGAACGGGTCACGCCCCTTGCTCCTTCCGAAAGCGTTTTTCGCCTTCGTCAGGTGTGTCGAGGCGTTCAGGTGCATTTCTCTGCCGTGCGCCGAGACTTTCCCTGCTCCGTCCTCGAACTCGACGTGATCGATATGTGTGACCACCGCGCCCGACCCCGATATCCCACTCGCCGAGGCCAGTTGCATGCCGCCGTGGCCGCCCTTGCCACCGGCCGTGCCACCTCCGCCTGCGGAGGGTACGGAGAACGCACCCGAGACGAGGTCGAGCGCCACGTCCTCGACCATCGCCTCCAGCTTCGCGTTGACCGGCTCGGTGATCTTGGCGAGGACCTCGTCGACGATCCGGTCCACGGCCTCGTCGATGATCCGCTTGACGAGCTGTCGCATCGCGGTGACCTCGGCGGCGCCGATCAGCGCGGAAAGGCCGCCGGTGACGACGGCGAGTCCCGCGGAGATGCCCACCGAGGCCGCCATGCTCGCGAGTTCGATCTCGGCCTTGGTCTTCAAGCCGAAGATGATGTCCGCGAGGACGTCACAGGCAGTCGCGAACAGCCGGGCCAGCGCCGGTAGTTTCTCCAGGTGACTGGCCTTGACGTGGCCCCAGTGCTTCTCCATCGCGTCGACGGACCAGCCCTCGGAAGAGGACAGAATCCGGGTGACCGCCTTGTGCGCGTCCCCGCCGTGTCCCTCGAACTTGTCCGCGAAATCTCGCATGGCGGTGGCCATTTCGCGGTAGTCGTCCTCGTCCACGTTCGGGAACTTGATCCCGATGAAGTCCAGGACGTCGTCGAGCCAGCCCGGAATCGTGTAGCCCATCCCCCGTCGTCCCCTTCTCGTCGGCCCCTACGATGCGCGTGCGAAGAACGTAGCGACCCAACTGCCAAGTAGGTAAGGGGAATTGAAGGCTATGGCGGGACTGTGGCAACACTGTTTCCAGATTGGCCTGTTTCAGGCGAGGCGAAGGCAGACGAGCGTCTCGTCCGTGCCCACGATCATCTGCTCCGCAGGTGTCAACACCACTGCGTTCACGTGGATGCCGGGGCGGAAGCGGCGCACAGTGTCACTGTCCAGGGCACGGTGTTCGACCAGGCCGTCGGCCCAGGCGGTTGCCAGCACCGGGCCGCCCTCGGTGGCTGCCACGGCCAGCGCTGTCACGGCGCAGGGCCGCGACAGCACGGGAGAGGCCATGGGATCGGCGTGCGGCGCCCAAGCCCGGACCGTACCGTCCATACCCCCGCTGTAGAGCACGGGAACAGTCCCGCCACCCTCGGCGAGCTGAAGATCCAACGCCGCCAGAGCCGTCACCGGTCCACGGTGGAGTGTGGCCGTATGCGGATCGGCGCCGTTCTCCGTGAAGGCGTGCACTGCCCCAGCCCCGTCGGCCACCGCCAGCACCCTGTCCGCGGACGCCAGCGCCGTCACGGTGAGTTTCCGCGCGTAGGCCCTTACGTCGTCCAGGAGTTGCTCCAGTGGCGTGGCACCGCCACCCAGCAGTGCGGAGAGCCCCGTGCCGGAGGCTGTTGGGGCGCCGCGCTGGGTGTGCGGCCGCCCCTGGGCGTCGACAGTCGTAACGGTGCCGTCCGGATGCGCGGCCAGAGCCGTCGGCAGAGGCACCGGCGCTGAGAGACGCCCGACGGGTACGGCGTCCTCGCTCCGCAGCAGACGGATGGTCCCCTGGTGGTCGGCCACCACCAACTGCCCGGCGAGCGGCCCGCGTCCGGCGGCGAGGGCGCGGGTCGGGCCGGTCCACGGCGGCGCGATGTCGCCCCTCACGCGCCGCCAGATGACGCGCCACGGGGCGCCCTCGGTCAAGCTCGCGAGCGCCTGCGGCAAGCGTGGGTCCGCGTCGTCGCCCAGCGCGGCCAGCAGTACGACGGCCCGGTCCGCTCTTTCCTGCTCCCGCGTCAGGGAGGCGCCCGCCCGGAGCCACGCCGCCCGCAGACCTCCGTGACCATCACCGGACCGCTCGTACAGCGTGGAGACGCGCCAGGGGTCCGCCGCGCAGACAGCGGCGGGGTCGTCGAGATCGAGCAGCTCCTCATCCACGGTGTCGGCGTCCGCCGCGACCGGCCTCGGCTCCGCTGCCCGTTCGGCGTACCGCTCCTGGTCGGTCCACCGGGTCTCATCAAGATCCATGACTGCGGACCGGACGGTCGTGAGTCTCTCGTACTCGGTCTCCGTACTCCCGCTCCGCATCTCGACGATCAGCCGGACATGTCCAACGTCCAGGAGCGCCAAGGCCAGTTCGGTGACCGCTCCGGGGTCATCGGCTGCGTGAAGGTCCGGGAGTACGATCACGGTGCGGCGCGCGTCCCGCGCCAGCATGCTCACCAGCTCCCCCGGAGTACGGGCCACCACCGACAACTGATCGGCAAGCATCCATGCCGCCGTCGTCGCTGTCCGGCCCGCGAGCGGCACGAAGCCATGCACCCTGCGTTCCACCTCCGTGGCCGGCCGGGTGCCGTGGGCGATCAACCAGGCCAACAGTGTCGACTTGCCGCACCTCGCGCCGCCGGTGACCATGCACAGCCTCGGGGCCGCGGAATCGGCCAGCCACGAGAGGAGTGCGGCGGCTGCCGGTTCCCGCCCCGCCGCCGGCCGCCCCCACCGTCCCGCGGTCACTGAGGTCCGGTCCGCTGCGCGGCGTACGTGATCAGCTCCTTGAGTCCCGCTTCCCGCGAGTCCGCCGTGTCTCCGTAGTCGAAGCTGTGTGTGAACTCCGCCTGTGGGAAGGTCTGCTGGAGCCACGCCGCGCAGTAGTGGCCGGGCATCACGCAGGGCTGGAGCTCGCAGTACACCCGGCGCACCCGCTCCGGAGCCACTCCCTCCGCGGAGAGACGCGCCCACAGCAGTTCCTCGGGGTGCGCCTTGCCAGGGCCCGTCATCTCCGTGGCGATCTGTTTTCCTCCGGCGTCGTCCACGTACTCGAAGGCCGACGAGAACGGGAAGTTGAGCGTGTGACGTACATCGTCCAGCACGCGCGGCCACCAGCTCTCGTGGTCCTCGAAGGCGTCCGGGTCGATCTGCCGCAGCTCCGCGGTCAGTTCCCGGAAGGCTGCGGCCGCCTCGGGGAGGCTCCTGGACGAAGCGATCACCGGGAGGAGCCGGTCCAGCGAAGCCAGTGATGTAGTGAACGCCTCGACATCGCCGCTGACGAACAGATCGGGCTCGGGACGTGCCAGGAACACCGCCCGTACGTCTCCCTCGGGCCGCACGCACAGGTGAGCCAGGCGATCCGTGCCGAGCCGGATCCAGTCGACTCGCTCGTCCCGCATTACGAGCCCGCGGTGACCGGTGAACATTCCCAACGTCAGGCCGTCGGTCCCGCCGGCCGCGGTGAAGTACGGGGCCACGTGCAGGGGAACGCCTACTTCGCGCAGCACCCGGCGGACGGTCTCGGACAGTCCTGCTCCGTACGAGCTGGGCACCACGATCCGGCGCAGGCCCTCAGGACCGAAGTGGGCGACGGACGGGTCCGGAACGTGCTCGGACATCGGGCTCCCTGGTCACGGCAGGCTGGCGGACGCCATCACCCTAAGGTGTGTCTCCCCGATGAGGTAGTTCGTTGTTCCGGCCATGCTCAGCGGCCGGGATCCGGCTGACGGGCGGCCGTCTCGGCAACACTCTCGGCTCCCCGAACTGAACATCTCGCCCACCGAGAGGCCCCCGCACGTCAGAGGCGCTTCGCGCTGCGCAGCGCCGTCGCGTAGTAGCCGTTGCCGTCGAGGCGTGATGTGCCGCCTATGTCGCCGATCGTGGGGCCGTTGACCTCTTTCCTGCTGGACACGAACATCTGGTGACCGTCTCTGTCGTTGCCCAGATACATGCCCACGTGGTCGAGCCGATCGTCGGTGTCGTTGTCCAGCTCGAAGAACACCAGGTCGCCCGGTTGCAGGACGCTGATGAGATTCGGCCGCTCGTATTCCGGTGCCGGACCTGAGAGTTTGATGATGTCCGTACCGACCGTGGAGCGTGCCATTCCGTTCGCCGTGCGGGGCAGGCCGGCTCCCGAAGTGTCGGACGACATCAGCGGAAAGTGGGCCCGATAGCCGAATATCAGCCGCATGAAACCCGAACAGTCGACGGAACGGTAGCGCGCGCTTTTCGGTCGTGCGGTGACGCCGTCGCTGAACGTGTGGGGGCTGCCGAGGTAGTCGTAGAAGTCGGACTGCTCCAGCCGGAGGTCGCGGGCCTCGCCGCCCGCCGGATTGATCGGCCCGTAGGCCGCGTCACCGGCGTACGCAATGCCCTTGGCGTCCTTCTTGACCGGCGCGCCCTCGACGTACTGGAAGGCGTGGGCGAGGAGGTCGTCCTCCTCGTTTCCGGCGAACTCGCCGTACCAGTCCATGAACCACTTCTCCTTCTCGGCGCCCTTCTTCCACACCGCGGGCATCAGCCGCACCCAATTCTCGGTCACCACACGGGAGTTGGTGTCGGCCGGCTCGGCGAAGGTACGGCTCGGGCCCGTGAGCGTCGCGGTGCGCGCGCCGTCGGTGAACGTGGCGAGGACGTCACCGTCCTTGCCGCGCAGCGCGGAACGGGCCGGGTTCGACAGCCGTTCCCAGGTCGGTTCGCCCGGTTCACCCGGTTCGGCGTCGCCGGCCGACGTCAGGTCCGGGGTGTCGGTGATGACCTGGACCGCGGGTGCCTTCGCCTGTTCGTCCTTGCGCAGGTCGTACGTCAGGAAGACGCTGCCGGCCAGCAGCGTGAGGAGCGTCAGGGCGTGCAGGAACCGGCGGGTTCCCCGCCCCTCGGACTGAGCACTCATGAGGATTCAGCTCCCGTGGGGTCAGGCTGACGGCAGGGCGCCGAGCAGGATGCCGGCGGTGAGGACGACGTACGCCATGAGCGTGACCGAGCCGGTGGCCAGCACGGTCGCGCCCTTGGGCTGGCGGACGAGCTGGTAGGCGATGAGCCCCGGCACGATGAAGCCGAGCGTCTGGTTGGAGTACAGCAGGGGGAATTCCAGCGACAGCGCGATCATCACGGTCCCCTGGAGGAGCACTCCGATGAGGACGACGGCGGAGAACAGCCGCTTCCCGTAGAGGATCACGAAGCGCTGGACGACCAGCGTGCAGAGGTACGTCAGTACGGTCACGCCGACGACCATCGCGGCGCGCTGAAGGTCCTCGACGAGGGTCAGCGCCAGCCAGCCCGGGGTGATCATGCCACCCGGCGAGAGGTTGGTCGCGAGATAGCAGACCAGGGAGAACATCAGGCCCAGACCGATGCCGATCGCGGCGATCTCGGGGGTGAGGACTGAGGGGATCAACGGGGTTCTCCTGGGTTCAGCGGCACAGCGGTGTGGGGGGAGTTCGGGGTCCGGGGGTGCGTTTCGTCGTGGTACGGGTGTTCCACGGCCTCCAGGGGGGAGGGGGACCCGGCAGCAGGGGCGGGGGAGGTCTCGGTGGCCGCGCAGGGCTCCCCGGGCGCGACCGCCGGATCGGCGTGATCGGCGTGATCGGCGTACGGGTCCGGCGACTCGTCGGCCGTCAGCCCGGCCAGGTGCTCAAGCAGCGTCTCGCCCTGGCCGTGGAAATTGCCGATCGCGACAAGCGAGGAGTCCGGGCCCAGTTCGCCGAGGAGATCCCGCATGAACTCCTCGGGATCGCGCCGGTCACCGCCCAGGTCCACAGCGCGGGAGCGCCAGGGCGCGGGGATGGCGTCGATGGCGCTCTTGGCGGGGTGCCCCACGACGAACACCTTCTCCGGCCGCAGATCGGGCACGATCCCGCCCATCTGGCCGTTGCGCTCCACCCGGTCGGGACGGCAGTTGATGAGGACATGGAGCGGTCGCTCGATCGCGCCGAGGGAGATGAGCTGGTTGATGTTCATCAGCGTCGACTCGGGGTCGTTCGCCGCGAAGACGTTCGCGAACCGCAGCCTCTTGCCATCGGGCGTGAGGTAGCGCTCCACCGAGAGGACCCCCGGGTCGGGCGGGGCCTCGTACATGCCCTTCAGCGCCGTATCGCGCTCCACGCCCAGCAGTTCGGCCACCTTCAGCGCGATGGCCACGTTCTCCTTGAACGTGAACCAGCCGAAGCCGCGCAGCTCGGCGTCCGAAACGGTGTCCGGATCCGCGTAGACCAGCTCGCAGTTACGGGCATCCGCCTCCTCCTGGAGAATGGCGAAGCGCTCCTTCTCCGCCGTGACGCAGACACCGTCCTCGGGCATGGAGCGGGACAGCGAGCGCGCCACATCGTCGAGGGTCGGGCCCATCTCGGCGAGATGGTCTTCACGGACGTTGCAGAGCACACCGATCGTGGACCGGATCAACTTCGACTGGTTGATCTCCTGGAGCGCGGGCATGACCGCCATGCACTCGATCACCAGCGCGTCGGGGCGACAGGCGGCGGCTCGCCGTACGATGCCGATCTGCTCCACCACATTGGCGATGCCGAACTTGCGGTGGACAGGCTCCTCGGTCGCGTCCGGGTGGATGAACCTGGCCGCTGTCCCGGTGGTCTTGGCGACCGTCACCAGCCCACCGCCGCGCAGCGCGCCCGCGCACAGCCGGGTGATCGACGACTTGCCGCGGATGCCGTTGACCAGCACACGCGTGGGGATACGGCGCAGGTTGGAGAAGTGGCGCCGCTGCTCGACGAGTCCGGCGACCAGCAGGACCACGCTGCCGACGAGCAGTACCGAGTAGAGGAAGAGCATGCTCGGTCAGCTCCTTCCGGCGAGGGTCGACGACTCCGACTCCGACGGGATCCCGTCCCACGCGCGTCGCTCCTGAAGCTGCTGCCGCAGCAGTTCGAGGGAGCGGGTGACGGCGCCGACCTCGTCGTGGTGGCGCGGGAAGAGCACAGTGCGGCGGTCGCCGTTCGCCAGCGCTTCGGCCTGCTCGGCCAGCGCGCGCAGCGGACGTACGACGACGATCTGTAACCAGCCCAGGCAGAGGGCGGTGGCCGTGACCCCGAGCAGCCCCGCCAGGACCGTACGGTTCTGGGCGCTGTACTCGGGGATGGCGAGCGCGGAGGCCGGCTGCCAACTGAGGACCGTCCAGCCCAGCGGCTGGGCGGCGCCGCCGGAGAACGGGGCGGCCGCGGCGAGCTGGATCCCGCCGCCGTCGCGGAAGAGCACACCGCTGGAGCGCGCACTCCCGGTTTCCTTTTGGGCGGCCTCGACCAGCGAGTCGAGCCGGTCCGACGGCAGCTTCTCGAAAGCCAGGTAGCCGTTGTTCGACCCCAGCACGCGGCGCTCGGCGTCGACGATCCGTATCTCGCCGAGGCCGGGCCGGTTCAGCAGCGAGTTGAGGAAGTCGATCCGGAACTCGCCGACGAGTGAGGCGCCGTTACGGCCCGGCAGTTGGGCGTACCCGGTGATCCGGGGCTCCTTGGAGCCGGTGCCCAGTACGGTGATCCGCGCACCGCCGGGCTCGTGCTCGCTCCCGGTGGGCGGAGGCGCGTCGCCCGCCTTGGCGAGGACCTTGCCGTCGGCGGACAGGACGTACAGCGATCGGTAGCGGGGCTGCGCGGTCCTGACGCGTTCGAGGACGGCGGACATGTCCTCCGGCGTGGTCCTGTCGCCGACGAGGGTCGCGACGGAGAGGAGGTCGGCGTCCCGTTCGTCGAGGGCGCGGCGCACCCGGTCGGTGAGGGTGGCGGTCCGGTCGCGCTGGTCGTTCACGAGTTGTCGCGGTACGACGGCGGTGCTGCCAGCGCGGTTGAGCAGCAGCATCATCGGGACGGACCAGAGGAGCAGCAGGATGCCGCTGCCGGCCAGCAGTGCGCCGGTGCGTACGCGGCGGCCGCGTCGCCCGCGGCCGGTGGCGGACTCGCCACCGCTGCCCGGGGCGCCGGCGAGGCCGCCGAGCAGTTGGCGGCGCAGCCTCTCCAGCGCCTCGCCGACGCGGCGCGCCTCACCGAGTCGGGGCACGGCCGTCGGGCGGGTGAGATCGCCGCCGGCGAGGCGGCGGCTCTCCAGGAGGAGCACGATCAGCGGGCGCTGAACCGTACCGATCAGCAGGGCCACGGCGAGCGCGCCGATGAGGAGGAGCGCGGC
This sequence comes from Streptomyces sp. 150FB, assembly GCF_000818195.1. Lineage (GTDB taxonomy): Bacteria > Actinomycetota > Actinomycetes > Streptomycetales > Streptomycetaceae > Streptomyces. Next base: position 7,504,281 of record NZ_JTHL01000001.1, read on the forward strand.
CGCCGACAGCAGTCCGAACAGCCAGTCGTCGGTGGTACGACCGGTGTTCTCGGGGGCGTTCACCACGGTGACGACGGAGAGGCCGAAGCCCGTCGCCTCGGTGTTCGTCCCCGCTTCGGGCGCGGCGAGCGTGGCGTATCCGGCGAGCGGGCGTTCACCGCTGATCCGGGCGCCTGTCATGGTTCCGCTGACGCCGAGGAAACCGCCGGAGCCCGGATCCCCGCCGGTCCCAGGGTTCTCCTCGGCCTTCCCGGGCACGAGTTTCGCGAAGGTACGAAGCTGCTCCTCGGCCCGCTTCGTCTCGGTCCGCTTCGTCCCGTCATCGGCGGACCCGGAGGCGACGTCCTCCAGCCCGCCGAGGCCCGCGAGACCCCCGAGGCCGTCGCTGCTGAGGATCGCGCCGCCCGCGCCGACCACGGCGATCGCCCGGGACGTGCCGAGACTGACCTCGGGGACCTTCAGGGGGTGCGACGTGATCAGAAGCTGCTGCGGATGCCCGGACCAGGACAACAGGGCGAGGGTGAGCAGGCGTTCCTCGCCGTCCGGCAGCCGCACGAGCCGGGGCGCGAGTCCGTCGTCGCCGGACAGCTTCCGCCGGTCGATCGCGAGGAAGGGGATGTTCTCACCGTGCGCGGCGAGCAGCTTGCCGGACTTGATTTCGATGACCGCCGACCCGGTCCACTTCTGGTAGACGCTCCCGAGCTTGTCGAGAACGGTCTCGGCGGCGACCGGCTCGCCGGCGTTGAGCAGCGAAGCCGTCCGGTCGAGATCCGTGATGCTCTCGTCCAGCGAGGTCCGCAGCGCCATCGCGCCGTCCTCGGCGAAGTGCTGCTGCGAGATCCGTACGGCCTTGGGAAGCGCCCCGCCGCCCGGGGTGCCGAGCCCTAACGCCGTGAGGCCGGCCAGCGCGAGTAACAGGGCGGAGAGGAGCGCGATCGGCGGGCGTATGCCACCCAGCAGTGACATGTCGTCATATACTCTTCCGACCTTCCGCCGTCGAATCTTCTGCCGTCGTTGCGCAGACGAGATGGCCATGTGGGGGGTTCCTCTCGCAGAGCGGGCGGCGGGCGGCGCACGCGGGCGCGCGCCGCCCGTCGGCAAGCGGTCTTCGAGGGCGGCGAAGGCGCGACGAGACAATTGGATGAAACGGCTCGCGCCACCCATTCGAATAATTGTATACAGTATTCTGATGAACGTATGCAATGGCTTCTCCGATGGTGTTACCCACGAATGTCTGACACGTGGCAACGGTGGTCGACGGACTGAATCAGCCGTCAGTCGAATAAGGGCACGGCGTGCCAAAGGCGGTGCAACGGTAACCATTCGCGGTTACGGCAACCGGTACCCGTGCCGGCAGCGCACTGAAGATCTATACCGCGCCCGGACGCCCGGCGCGGCCTATCTGCTTACTGGAATTTGACCGAGATATGACACGAGCGCTTCTTGTGAAAACAAAGATCATGGCAACTCTGCTGGTCGGTGCATTGATAACGACTGCCGCTGTACTGATCACCACGGTGGGGGAGCGCCCTTCCAGTGAGCGTCCCAAGGAGGCCGAAGGCAAAGGCGCCGAACTGGAGGTCGACCTGGGGCGCCGGATTGCGGAGTTCAGCGCGGAGGTGGTCACCGACGCGCATTACCGGCCACCGGACCGTACCGAACGCGACACCGTGGCCGACGGGGTGGCGTTGTATCTGGACGGAAAGCGCGAGGAGGCGGCCCGCAGACTCGCCGAGGCCGACTTCCGGATACAGATCATCAGAGACACCGCGGCGGGCGACGCCGGGGCGAACGGCGCGGACGGCACCGACGGCACCGACGCTTCGCGTGGGCGCCGGTACGCGGAGATCGCCGACCGGGGCGGCGCGGCAGCCGAGTCCCGCCGCGGCTGGGGCCGCGTCTACATCGCCCTCGGCGCACCGGTCAGCTACTCGGTCCAGGTCCCGCACCCGGTCGCCGACGCCCACAGCGACGCCCTCGGAGTGGGGATCCTGCGGGGCGCTCCTGGTGGGGTCCTCGTCATCGCGGGGGCTCACCGCAGGGCGGGCGAGGGCAACGCGGCCGACATGGCTCACCGTACGGACACCGTCTTCCACGCGGTCTGCGAGCAGTTCGCCGCCCGCCGGATGCCGGGCATCCAGGTGCACGGATTCGCCGACGCGAGCGACCCGGCCCACGACATCGTGGTGTCCCCGGGAATCGGCGAGGAGGGCCGCCCGCGGGCGGAGACCCTGAGCGACGACTTGGGCGAAGACGGCTTCCGCGTATGCCGCGCCTGGTTGGACAGCCGCTGCCAACTGGCAGGCCGTACCAACGAACAGGGCAGGCTCGCGGCCAAGGAGAACCTGCCGTTCCTCCACGTCGAGGTCAACCGCACGGTCCGGGACGACGGGAAACTGCGCGCCCTGGCGGTGGAGGCGATGAGAGCCGCCACGTGGCCAGGGACCGCGTCGAGATCACCGGCGCCGGGGCCTCTCGGGCGCTGAGCCGCGCCCCGCCGGCGCACGGCTGTACGCCTCAGCTCAGGTGCTTCGCGATCTCCCAGCTCGCCGCCAGTTCGATCTCACCGTTGATGCGTACGTCGATCACCACCGGGCCTTCCTCGGCCCCCAGCGCCAGCGCCTTGTCGATCTCGCCCAAGTCGTCGGGCGTCCGCACGGAGAAGCCCTTGGCGCCGAGCCCGACGGCCAGCTTGGCGAAGCCCGCGGCCTGTCGGCGGGCTGCTCTCTGCCTGGCGCCGGTGCTGGCCCTCAGGACAATACGGTCAGAGTGTGGTCAGGTCGGACATCTTGCCACTCCACGACCACCGCGGAAACGGCAGACAGGGCGTCCAGGCGGAGCGCGCCGACGTGCTGAAGCGGGCGAGGTCTCGTCATACGTCCCCGCGCGGAAGGAGGCGTCGATACGAAGGCCGGTGCGATCGGGCGTCACCGTCCGGTGGGCCGTGCCCGCCGCGGAAGGGAGGGTCCGCGCTCTTACCGGGGCCGGCGTCCGCCTGCTCCTCCAGAACGCGGCGAACCGTGAAGCGGCCCGCAGCCGGCCTCGCGCCGCCGACGAGCCCGGTGCGCCTGGGGTCGGCGCTCGCCCGGCCGACCGCGCGGCGGCTGAAGTCGGCCCGGCTCGTGGCCGATCATCGCGGTCGCCGTGTCGTCGGCCACCGAGGGGCTCCTGCTCGATGAAGCTCTCGTCAGCGTCCGGTCGCCGATGATCCCCGGTGGTTCTCCAGCCCCTTTGTGCTCTGGGGGCGCCGCGTGAGCACGAGCGGGCCGGTCTCGGTGATGGCGACCGTGTGCTCGGAGTGAGCGGTGCGTGAGCCGTCGGCCGAGCGGATCGTCCAGCCGTCCGGGTCGAAGACGATCTTGTTGGTGCCGGCGGCGAACCAGGGCTCGATCGCGATCGTCAGGCCGGGGCGCAGCTTCCAACCTCGTCCAGGACGACCGTCGTTGGGGATGTGCAGGTCCTCGTGCATCGTGCGGCCGATACCGTGACCGCCGAACTCCAGGTTGACCGGGTAGCCGTACTCGGAAGCGACGCGGCCGATCGCCGCCGAGATGTCCCCGAGCTGTTTGCCCGGCAGGGCGACCTTGATCGCGGCTTCCAGGGCGACCTCGGTGGCCTCGATCAGCCGCCGGTCCTCCTCGGCCGGGGTACCGACGATGACGGAGTGGGCCGAGTCCGCGGCCCAGCCGTCGATGGTCACCGCCATATCCATGGTCAGCAGGTCCCCGTCGCGCAGCTTGTAGCTGTGCGGCAATCCGTGCAGCACGGCATCGTTGACCGAGAGGCACACGACGTTACGGAACGGGCCCTTGCCGAACGAGGGCTCGTAGTCCCAGTAGCAGGACTCCGCGCCGCGCTCCTTGATCCGGCGGCGAGCGTGATGCTCCAGGTCCAGCAGGTTGACCCCCACTGCGGCGAGGTCGCCGAGCTCGGCCAGCACCTGACCGACGAACTGTCCCGTGACGTGCATACGCGCGATGTCTTCGGGAGATTTGTGCTCGATCACTGCGATCCTCGATTCTCCGGGGCGACCGACAGGTATATTTATACCAGGGGCTGGAGTGGTTGCTGCCTGTCACCTGCGGCTCTAGCATGTGCGCATGGTTCGCTATCCGCTCGCCCCCGAACAGATCGAGGCGGGCCGACGCCTCGGGGCCGCGTTGCGCTCCGCCCGGGCCGGACGCAGCCCCGTCGAAGTGGCCTTGGCGGCGGAGATCTCGCCGGAGACCCTCCGCAAGATCGAGACCGGCCGACTGCCGACGCCCGCGTTCGGCACAATCGTCCGGCTCAGCGAGGTACTTGGCGTACCACTGTCGGAACTCGCCATCGTCTGGCGCACCGATCCTGCCTTGAGCGAGGCCTCTTAGTGAGCGGGTTGTGAGTTCGTTCGGCACCTCGTGAGTCGTCTCCCGAGATCGCCTTGTGCGAGCGGACCACGGACCGTGTGGGCAGATCCTCGGCACTCGGCAGGATCGCCCGTTCCCGGGCAACTGGCCTTGGGGGCCTGGCGGATGCGCCGCCCGGCACCTGCGCGAAGCGCCCCGTCCGAGGCAGGCTCTACTGGGCTGAATCAGGGCGATGTCGCCGCGGACGATGTTGGGAGCTTGCGGTCGCGATGTCGGCTGCCGCGCCGGGACCTTCCAGGGCCCATCCGCACTCCTGACGCGTCGCGTACACGCCTGACGCCTCTCCCCTTCCTGGGACGAGGAAGGGGAGAGGCGTCAGGTTCGCCGTCTCGGGCGCGAACGGCTGGGCCGACGAGGCGTCAGTCGTCGGTGGGGGCGGGCGCGGCCGCGGACGAATTGTCGAGCGTTCCGTCGACGGTGCAACCGCTGTTCTGCTCGGGGCTGCCGACGGGGATGATGGAGCCGATCAGGGCAGGGCCACTACCGCAGCTCGCCGAACCGGACACCTTGGGGCCCTCGTCGGCGGTGGCGATGCCCGCTGTTCCGGCGGTGAACAGGGCGGCCGCGGCGAGAGACACAGCGGTGTACATGATTTTGCGCATGGAGCGGGATCTCCTTCAGTGGGGCGGAACCTCATGTTTACCGAGCCGGACCGCCCCGACCCGTACCGGCCGGGCCAGTCACCCGGAATACGCCTCGGTGCCACCCGTGGGACGCAATTGTCGTACCGGGCCCCGGCCGGAGATCCCCCTGCGATCCGTTCGGCGGGCGCCGACCGCAACCGGCTCGCCCGCCCGCCGGGTGCGGCCGCGCCTGTCGTTCAGATGTCGCGGAACTCCCATACGACGCATCTGACCTGCAGAAACGAATCGTCCGCAGATCATCTTGCCCGGACGTTGCACAAGCCGAACAGCGCAGGAGTCACGCGGCCCTCATGTAGGCGCTCCGGACCGCGATGCGGATCTTGGAACCGGCTCCGGCGATCCTATGCACCTACTTACGCAGAGTAAACGCAGACGGCGGCACCACCGCCATGCTTCTGTCCACCCTCGTCCTGGTCACCATCGCGCCGCACGCTGGCACACCGCACGCGGCCACGCCCAGCAAGCCGCCGCCGCCCACCACACGCGACCGTGGCCGCGCGCTGCCCGAACCCAGCCGCGAGCGGCCCGCTGACACAACTCCACTACGAGACGCAGCCTCCCGCAGGTCCCCACGCCCACCGGTACCTCCGGCACCCGGGGGGAATCTCCCTGCGCGGCATACCCGTCATGTGGGCAGACGCGGAGCCCGTCGAGACTGGATGCTCACCAACTACCGCCGCGACGTGTGGATCCGCTGTCGCTGCCGCCACGAGTGGCTGGAGCCCGAGATCACCCGTACCCACTTCGACACCATGACCGCGCTCCCGGACCACAAGACCTACCCCACAGTCGAACAGGCCCTGACCGACCTTGGGTTCGAAGGAAGCTTCGCCGGCATCTACCTGGAGTAGCCGAGCGGGGGCAGGCAAACGCCGAAGAGCGCCACCGGTTTCCCCGTGGCGCTCCTTCGTTGTGCGAGTGCTCAGCCGCGGTTGCGGTTCTTGGGTGGCCGGCCCCGGAAGTCACATCTGGGGCAGGCGTCCTCGCCTTCGATGTGGCCTTCGTACCAGCCGTGAACAGCGGCGTGCACGATCGCCTCCTTCCAGTCGGCTTCGCCGCTCTCCACGGAGGCGATGGCGTTGCCGACGATCACCCGGAGCAAAGGGCTGTCAGGTGACGGGTACGGCGGTGAGGGCATCGGCGAATCGGTGATGCCCCGAGCCCTTAGGCGTTCACCCACGAACTACCATGCGCAGCCCGGCCCGTCAGCCGGCCTGATCCCGTCAGGTGCTGAGCACCAGCGGAACAAGGAAGTAGATTTCGACGGTTTCGTAGACGGCGCCGATGGCGAAGAGCGCGAGTGCGGGGATCCAGAGCCGGCCGAGGCGGCTCAGACCGCGCGCGTAGGCCTGGCGGCGCGTCCGGGCGCCCACGGTCGTCGGCCGGAGCCAGGACCTGCCCAGCAGGTAGGCGCCGAACATCACCAGTGCGTAGGCCTGGAACTCGATCAGGAGGGTCAAGGAGTGCGGGATGAGGATCAGTGTCGATGCCCGGTCGACGGGCGCGAGGATGATCCCCAGGTCGATCGTCTTGATGGCGAAGACCGCGAGACCCGCGAAGGGGATCACCATCGACGGCAGGACTATGAGCAGCAGGGCCGTCTCGAACACGTTGACCAGGAAGATGATCGTGCCGAAAAGCCAGGGGTTCCCGACCACAGTGTCGACGAGCGCGCCCTGGTCGCCGTTGGCGAACGAGGAAGTCCGCGCGGCGTGGAGGTCGGGGAAGATGATGGCGAGGGCCATGCCGACGAGCAACACCCCGTAGACGAGGGCATTGATGAGGAGGTAGGCGCGGAGGTCGGCGCGAATGATCTGGAACGGTCCGCGAAGGCGGTTCATGATTCTCACGTACATTTCTCTGATGAAGTGTCGTCAGCGGGCCTGGCCGGCGTGTGGAGGCCTGGCGCGTGAGGGCCGGGGACGTGGGGGTCCGGGCTGTGGGCCACGCTCGAAGTGGTCGGTTCAGTGGCCTCCGGCGTCGAGCAGCCAGTGGTAGCGCAGGCGGAGAGCTCGTTCCATGCTCGCCAGCGCGGCGCCGAAGGCGAGCGTGAGGTTGAGCCAGAGAGGCAGGCGGATGGGCGAGTTGAAGGTGCCAAGGCTTTCCGCGACGGGCGGCACCTGAGAGATCGGTTCCATGATCTGCAACAGGTTCAGTCCCACGCCGATCACGAGCATCAGCACCGAGCCGGCGGCGATCATGCGGCTCACCGCTGGGTGGTCACGCTCGAAACGAGCCCGCTTGCCCTCGCGCGACTTCGGGTCGGGAACGAGCTGCTGCTCCTCCCCTTCGGCGGTGACGTAGTGGCAGCGCTTGATCCCGAAGTTGCTCCTCGCCACCTCGATGACACCGCCCTCCAGGGGGAACACGGCGGGGATCGTGGACCGGGCGTGATGCCGGCCGTCGAGATACAGGTGTGCTGTGACCTCGCCGCCCGACTGGTTGCCCCAGTACCGGACGTCGACGGCGTAGGTCCCTGGCCTCCGGCCGTCGGGGGACGGACGGAGGTAGAACAGCGCACGTCCCAGCGGTATATGCCACCAGCGGAAACGCTTCAGAGGCCGCCCGTCGCCCTGCTTGACCCGCCGGATGGCCCGGCGGCGCCGCCATGTCGTGGACGCGTTCATTTCGCTCCCCTCGGCTCGACTAACACACTGTGTTAGTACCTGGATGGCAAACTATCACGGTGTACTAGTTGGGTGAACGGGTGGCGGAGGTTGATGTGATGACGGATCACGACGAGCAGTTGGGAAGCCGGGACAAGGTGTTGCTGGCGGCGATGCAGATGATCGGGGAGAACCCCGGCGCGAAGCTCAGCGTGCGGGCGGTCGCCGCGCGCGCCGGAGTGAGTACGGGTTCCCTCCGGTACCACTTCCCGACGCAGCGCGAACTTCAGGACGAGGTGCTCTCCCGCCTGTACGACGTGGTCATCGCCGAGGACCGGATCCACGACCGCACAGTGCCGGCCCGTGACCGTCTCGTCGACTGCCTGCGCCAGGTACTCGCCCCCGCCGGAGTAGGCGCCGGCGCACGGGAGGCGTCCCGCGTCATCCACGAGCAGTTCATCGCCACGGAGCCGACCGAGCAGGTGCAGGACGCCTATCTCGCCCTCGAACGGGAAGGGCGGCGTCGCGTCGAACACTGGCTGACGACGCTGACCCATGAGGGCGCTCTCGCCGCAGGTGACACCTCGCGGAGCGCGAAGTTCCTGCTCACCGTCCTGAACGGCCTCGCACTCGAACGGGCCCTCCCGGCCGAGGGCTCCATCCTGCAGGCCGAGAACGACACCCTCTACATGGCCGTCGACGCCGTCCTGCACTCCGGAGCCTCCTGACTCTTCGGTCCGAGCGCACGCATGCCGGTCGACATGGGTCGGCCTTCCGCGGTCGCTGTGGGGCGGGTTGGGTCAGATCTCGGACAGGCGGCGGGACAGGTCCAGGACGGCGGTGGCGAAAGTGAGGGCGTGGCGCAGGCCGGTGACCTCGTACAGGGTGGGGCGGACCAGGTCGGGCCAGTCGTCGGGGACTGCGGGCCGACGGGCGAGCAGCACCTCGGGGGTGGCGAGGCCGAGGTGGGCGTGGACGTTCCACCCCGTACGGGGGGCGGATTCCCAGCGTGGGCGGATGCGGCCGAGAGGGAGCCTGGTGGTGTCGGCGGGGCACCAGGCGACGTCAAGGGGGGCCGTCGGGAAGGCCGGAGATACGGCGGACGAGCGCGCCGTCCGCGTCGTTCGGCATCGGCTGAAGGGCGAGGCTGCGTAGAGGCAGCGCGGGGGAAGCGCGGGCTGGGGTGGGGATGATGGGTGCCTCAGGAGCAGGTGGCCGGGCGGATTCAGTTCCAGGCGAGGAGGTCGCGGACTCCGGTCGGTAGGTAGCCCTCCTGCCCGTTCTCAGCGATAAACACGACACCGTTGCTGATGACGATGCTTGCGCCGACGAGATGGGCGAAGGGCCGGTCGGGGGTGATGGCGAGGCGGATCGGCAGGGCGGGGTCGAGGTCGTGGAGCTGGCTCAGCAGGTAGCCGACGTCACCTCATGGGGCACGGGAACCTCCGAAGTGGGATATGTAGGTGACGACGGTGGTGCGGTGGGGCTGTCCCCTGGAGGGCTTCACGCGCGACATGCGCGGCGTCGGCCACCTCGGAACGGGTGACCTGGAGGTACGGCGGCGATGGGCAAGTCCGACTCCCACGATGGCCTCTCAGCGCTGTCCGACGCGCCGGCCGGCCTCGTCGTCATGATCCTGGTCCTGCTCTGCCCGTACGCGACGTACAAGTTCGTCCACTGGGCGAGCGGCGGCGGCCACGACCTCCACCGCAGCGGCATCGCCGGACTGACGGTCGCCGCAGGCGCGGCCAAGACCGCAGGAAGCGTCGCTGACGGCCAGCGCTCCGACCACCGCGATGATCGCGAACAGGTTGAGGGACCCCATGACCTCCTTGAGGACCGCAAGCAGAACCTTGGGGCCTTTCGGCGGGCCCGGTTCCGGTAGGCGATGTGTGGCCAGGTGACGGCGGCGTGACTGGGGGCCGTTCGGATCGGGTTGCTCCGGGGGCGTTCGACCCGCCCTGCGTCCGTTCCCCACCGGAGAAATGTCCGCCTTGGTTGCGGCGTCTCGGAAGCGTGAACGCTCCGAGTGATGCGACTGACGCGACTGGTGCGGGATCCCTCGCGCGCCGACCTCAACGTGGCTGATTACTCCATTCCAACGAGAGAATCGGACATGGAGCAACGTCGAACCCCACCGGACCTGTACGGGGGTACGTTCAAAGCGCAGCAGTTCGGAACGGCATCGGGGTACGCATGGTAAATCAGGAACAGCGTCTTGTTGTAAATGAAATCCTTCCTGAGTACTGGCAAATTACGATTGACAATCCGCCCATCAATCTTTACGACCCGGAGATGTTTGCGGAACTTCGCATGCTTATGGATCGAATCGAAGCGGATGAAAATCTTAAAATTGTCGTGTTCGACAGTTCGAATCCCGACTACTTTATCGCCCACTACGACATTACCAGGGGTAATGTTATCCCGGACATGCCGGGGGCTGCCAAATTCACTGAATGGCCGTCCTTCGTCACTCGCCTGGCGAACACTGGGGTTGTGAGTGTGGCCAAAATTCGCGGGCGCGCCCGCGGGCACGGAAGTGAATTGGCACTCGCATGCGACATCCGTTTCGCCAGTCGCGAGAAAGCCATTCTCTGTCAAGTGGAGGTGGGAGTCTCCGTCGTCCCGGGAGGTGGGGCCACGGAGTGGCTCACCTCCCTCGCCGGGAGGTCCAGAGCGTTGGAGATTCTTGTTGGATCAGAGGACTTCGACGCGGACACGGCAGAGAAGTACGGGTGGATCAATCGTGCTGTCCCGGATGCTGAACTGGACGGCTTTGTGGACTCTTTTGCGCGACGTGTTGCCCGTTTTGACAAGGGTGCAATCGAACTTGCAAAGAAACTCGTCAACTCCCGCGCGGGAATTCCCTCCGAGGCTGATCGATGGTCATCGAATCATTCATTCTTGGAGACGAGTGAGTGGCCGTCGACTCAAAGAACCAGCCGTATGATCCTTGAGCTGGGATATTGTAAAGCAGGAGACTTCGAACTCAACCTGGGTCGTCACCTGGGAGAGATGGAACGGTAGGAGTGGGGCTCGTGACGGCGTCCGCCGCGCTCCATACTGACGTCAGCGACGGAGTGTTGTCACGACGCCCGAATCTGTTACGTCCGCAGGCAGCCCCGCATACGCGGAGCCAGTGCTGGGTGAAGCCGAGGCGTCGGCGGCGGCCCGTGGCGATGTGCCCGCCCGGACCAGGACCGCGCTCGAAACCTTCGATGAGGGGCGCGCCGGGCGGTACGCCCCATCGGCGACCATCAGTAAAGACAGCCGAGGCCCGCAGCCGGTACTACCTCGTCGAGCCCTATGTCGGTACGGCCCTTTTCATCGATGAAGGCCAGACGCACCTGTGCGCCGTCCACCGCCGAGCACAGGACCGCGGCCGGACCCGCCTCATCGGCGAGATGCCGGTCTCCCCACTGCATGAGCGCGGCCAGCACCGGAAGGATCTCGTGACCCTTGTCCGTGAGCTGGTAGGCGTCGCGCACCCGCGATCCGGGCTCCTTGTAGGGCACCCGAATCAGGATTCCCTCCTCGGTAAGCGTCTGTAGCCGCTCAGTGAGCAGGTTGCGCGCACAACCGAGTACGCGGTGGAACTCCTCGAAACGGTAAGCACCGAGAAAAGCCTCCCGCAGAATCAGGAGAGTCCACTTTTCTCCAAGGATCTGGAGTGAACGCCCTATGGAGCAGTTTTGGGTGTTCTCCTTCGTCCTGTCTTCATGTTTCACCGTTGTTGCACCCACTTCCGCCCGGACGGACTCCGATAGATCTGGGTTGACAACTTTAACTCAGGCGCCCGCGATCTCGGCGGGCCGCGTGCGGCACCCAGGAGGGTGGCCGCCTTCTCCGAAAGGGGGAGGCCGCACCGCCGAGCGGGTGTCGCACGCCGTCCTCGGCTCGTCGCTGTCAGATCTCGTTGCCGAGGTTCCTCAGGAAGTCACCCGCCCGCAACTCGACGTGAGTGCGCTCCTGGAGCCCCCTTCCGGACGCGGCACCCACACGGCGCTGCGCACCCTCACGACCGACCGAGTCCCAGAAGGTGTCGAGGGCAGGCGGCTGAAGGGAGTTGTCGGGGAGGGACACCTGGCCGACGTACCGCTTGGTCTCGGCGAGGGCGAACTTGTCGAACGACGCGAGACGGTCGGCGACGTCGTCGACGAATCCGTCCAGCCCCGCATCGGGCAGGGCGCGGTTGACGTAGCCGTACCGCTCCGCGAGTTCACCGTCGTAGTCCTGGCTGGTCAGCAGGATCTCCAGGGCACGCCCCCGGCCCACAAGGTAGGGCAGCCGGAACATCGGTCCACCGCCGGGCACCAGTCCGTACCCGACCTCAAGCTGGCCGAGCAGTGTGTGCTCCCGGCTGGCGAAGCGCATGTCGCAGGCCAGGATGAACTCGCTGCCAGCCCCGCGCGCACGGCCTCTGATCTTCGCGATGCTTACCGCGGGGGCGCTGGCCAGCCGGGTCAGCACATCCAGCCAGGGGTGCATACCGGTCGGACCGGTCACCTCCATGCCGGTGGTCTCGGCCGGGTCCCGGGCGATGTCGTAGTGCGCGAGGAAGAAGTCGGGGTCGGCGCTGTCGAAGACGACCACCGTGACCTCAGGGTCGGTCTCCAGCTCCCCGACCAGCGCCTCCAGTTCACGGATCATCTCGGGGTCGATGAGGTTCATGGGCGCGTGATCGAACGTGACGTTCCAGCGGTGCGGGTTGCTTCGGTCGATCCGAATGGTGGACATAGCGCACTCCTGACATTTCGTGTGGGGGCGGAATTGATCCACACACTAGCATCTGGATTTAATTTTTAAACTCAGCCCTTGGTCGTATACCGCACAGCACGCCCCACCCCCTGGCGGGGCGCTACGTCTGCGGCCTCGAAACCCTCACGCGTCCGAAGCCCAACAGACCCTTCCCACTCTGTGGGACGACCTTCGCCGCGCACCCGCGCCGCTCCGCACGCCACCGAGGACGGGGTTCGACCCAAGCCGGCCCGCCGCACCCGCCCAGACAGGGCCGAGTTTCGAACTGCGCACTCTGGAGGGTGAGCGCGGTACTGCCGAGTCGGGCCGACACTCTGCTCTGCGGTCCTCCGCTCGTCGGACGGGGCCGGCCTTCGCGCGGTCGTCGGGTGCGGCACCGGTGCGGGCAGCGGGTAAGGAAGCTGGCATCCCCGCGAGTCGGCGAGAGCGACGCGCGGTAGCCGGGCCCAGGGCGACGGGGATCTCGCCCGCCATACGTTCGATCGCTGAAGGTCAAAAATCTCTCACAGCGAGGTGATGACGCGCAGCCGGTCCTGATAAGCACGGCGAGTCACGGCGGCGTGGGGAGCGAGGCGGTCGAAGCCGTGGGGCGCGCCGGGGTGGACGTGCAGTTCGACGGGTACTCCGGCGCGGGCGAGGGTAGCGGCGTAGAGGATGTCTTCGGTGCGGAAGATGTCCAGGTCACCGGTCTCGATGTAGGCCGCGGGCAGGGTCGCCGCGTCCGTGAGGCGGGCAGGCGCCTCTACGGGTGAGACGTGGTCGCTTCCGGCGCGCTCGCCGAGGAGTGCCTGCCAGGCGGTCGCGTTGTTGTCGTACGTCCAGGTCGCTGTCCCGGCCAGTCCGGGGTCGGCGTCGACGTTGCGGTCGTCGAGCATCGGGTAGATGAGGATCTGGCGTGCGACGGGCAATTCGCGCTCGCGGGCGAGGATGGCGGCGCCTGCAGCGGGTGCGCCGCCGCCGCTGTCGGCCATGATCGCGATCCGATGAAGGTCTACACCCAGCTCTTCGGCATGCTGGTGCAGCCATAGGAGTCCGGCATAGACGTCCTCGGCCAGTGCGGTGCCGCAGGACTCCGGTGCCAGCCGGTAGCCGACCGACAGGAACGGCACCTTGGACTGCTCCGCGTACCAGCTGAGTAGCCGTTCGTAGGCGTCGAGGCTGCCCAGGATCATCCCTCCGCCATGCACGTACAGCACGGCAGGCCCCGGAGCGGTGTGACGATGCCGGTGCCAGCGCAGCTCGAGGGTGGCGCCGTCGGCTGTCGGTGTGGTGTAACGGGTGCGGGTGACGTCGGTGGATGCCGGGTCGAGTGAGGCCATGTACGCCTGGCCGGCCGTACCGACTTCGCGCAGCGCGGCCCAGTCCCCGCGGGCCGTGTGCGGGCGGGGCCCGCTGAACAGGTGGGCGAGTTCGGGGTCGAGCGCGTACTGGACGAATGGGTGCTGTGCGGTGCTCATGCGGTTGCTTCCGATAATCGGTCAGTACTGGGACGGCTTGAGCATGACGGTGATCTGTGAGGTGACCTTGTCGTCTCGTACCTGGAAGTAGTGGGTGAGGATCACCGGGTCGGGCAGGCGGGCCTTGTCGAAGGTGCCGTCAGTGACGGCCCGGACGATGATCTGCCCGGAATGTTCGAGCACCTCGGTAATCTCATAGGTGACCTTGTCTCCGACGATCTCCTTCGCCAGGAACGCCCGGATGGCCGCCTTCCCGGTGAACTCGCGAGAGGCGTCGGTGATGTAGGCGTCATCGGCGAAGGTGTCGACGATCGCGTCCAGGTCGAAGGCGTTCGTGGCGCGGAAGTTCTCCGCGAGCACACCGGGAAGCGATGTGGGCGTCATGGGAGGGTTCCTCTCTCTGCTGGTCCGGGCTGGTCCGGGCACCGGCGTCATCATGTTCCGGGTGACCGCGAGGGAGGCTCCAAGCCCCGCGAGCAGGAGAACCCTCCCTTGGGGGAGGGCTGATACTGGAAGTCATGGCCACCCTCCACATCGGCGACTTCTCCCGTGCGACCCACCTCGGTGTGAAAGCGCTGCGGCACTACCACCGGGTCGGACTATTGATCCCGGCCGAGGTCGACGAGGTGACCGGGTACCGCAGATATGGCACAGACCAGATCGGCAACGCGCTGCTGATCAAACGATTCCGTGAGCTCGATCTGCCCCTCGATCACATTCGCGCTCTGCTGGACGCACCAGGCGTGGAGGAGCGCACAGCACTGCTCGAGGACCACTTGTCCAGGATGATCGGTGACCTGCGACGGATGCAGACGGCGGCGGTGAACCTCAGGGCTTTGCTGAAACCGGACCCGAAGGCAGAGCGGATACGCTTCCGCATCGCCCCCGCTGCCGGCGGCGCGGCGATCCAGGCCGAGGTCGACACGAGCGCAGTCACGCCGTGGTTCCGAGGGGCGACCGCGGAGCTGTTGGCCACGGTGAGCGCCACCGGCGCCTCGCCGCAGGGCCCGGTCACGGGCCTGTACGACAACGAGATCTTCACGGACGGTGCCGGCCTGGCCACGGTCTTCGTGCCAACCGCCGACAGAATCCGCCCGCTTGGACGCGTCATCCCGCTGATGTGCCCCACCGCCGAGCTGTGCGTGGTGACCCACCACGGTGCCCACGCCACCATCGACCGCGCCTACGCCGCGCTGGGTTCGCACGTCGCCCGGCACGAGATCTCCACACCAGACCCGATCCGCGAGACATATCTGACTGGTCCGGGCGACACGAACGACGAGGACACCTGGGTCACCGAGATCGGCTGGCCCGTGTTCCACACCCACAGCAGCCCGGGTACCGACCTTGCGGCCACGTGAGCGGATAAGCGAGGGCACCGGCCGGTAACCCACTTTTGCCGGAGCGGTCCGGGGGCCGGAGAGCGGTCGCACGAACAGACCCGCACGAGGCCTTGTCGTCGAGCGCCTTGAGGCCGACTGAGCCAACCGGCGCTCGGTGGGTGATGTCCTGCTCGGTTCGGAGTCTTCCGCGATGCGGGTCAGTTCAAGACGATCAAGGGGCCAACCGCCCTGGTCAGTCCCCCCGGAGGGGTCAGGCCACGAGCCCACGTACCCGGCTCGTAGCCGTCACGCGCTGGATGTTCCGCCTCGTCCCGAGTCCTTCAGTGAGCGAGGCACGACCAGAGGTCCGCACGGACGGCTCGCCCGTGCAGTCCGTCGTGTTGTTTCCGCAGTGCGGGTGTCGACCCTGTGGTCTGTCACCTGCGGAGATGACCATGCCCGGCTTCAGAGTCCTGCGGATTTTCGCCGCAGCCCGCCCGAGCTACCCACAGGGCCGAGGGGCCCCTCATCTGGCGGCCCGAGCCCCTCTCGCGAGCATGACCATCGCGACGCCGCCCACGGCGGCCGGCACGGAGAGACCGGTTGCGACGGCAATCTGCTCGGATGAGCCAGTCATGGCGAGACTGGGCTTGGCCTTCCCTGAGGACGAGTCGGCTTCCCTCCCTTCACGCTACGCCGCTCGGCACGCGGTCTCACCTGCGAATCGTGTCGCGTCCCCGTCCTCGCGGGCCGGAACGTCGGCGCGGATTGGTCCTGCCGGGGCGAGGAAGCGCGCCGCGTACCGCGCGAGGCTAGGCGAATGGGCGCGGTATGCCCCGGCTGCGTACGTCTGGCAGCCCGCCGACCGGTCCCGCGTGGCGACGGAGGAGATTCTCATGGCGAAGGCAGGAGGCATCGATCTCGGCACCACCAACCCGGTCCTCGCGGTCCGGGAGGGCGGCGAGCCTTCTGTCGTCCCGAATGCGGAGGGGGCCAGGACGACCCCGTCGGTGGTCGCCTTCTCCGATGACGGCCGGCGGCTGGTCGGACAGCTCGCGTGCCGGCAGTCGATCCTCGACCCCAACGGCATCACCTCCGCGAAGCGGTTCATCGGACGTCGCCGCGACGAGATGTCCGACGGGCCAAGGCGGTCTCCTTCGACGTGGTCGAGGGGCCCGGCGAGGTGGAGCGACTTCCCGGCGTTATCGGCCGGCTTGCGCAGCACCTGCGCGCTGATCTCGACCGACGGGCACCCGATCGTCCGGTTGTTCGAACCCGGCGAGGACTGGCGGTGGTGTTTCGTGCACGAAGCGATGGTCTGAGCCCGGCGAGCGCGCCCGGCGCTTCTTCCGACGCTGTGGCTTCTGCGACTGTCTCCGCCGCTGTTTGCCAGCTCTGCTTTCCGCTTCCGCCTCCGTTTCCACCGAAGGGAGCGAATCATGCCGATGCGCACGCCGACAGCCGACGTCTACGGCGCCTACCCGCCGCTGACGGACGACCAGATCGCGATCCTGAGATCCTGCGGACAGGTACAGCCGGTCCGCGAGGGGGAACAGCTCTTCCGGGCGGGCGAACCCAGCGAGGAGTTCTTCGTCGTCCTCAGCGGCACGGTGGCCGTGGTCGAAGGCCACAGCGACCAAGAGCAGGTCGTCCAGTTGCACGGTCCGCGCAGCTTCCTCGGCGAACTCGGCGTACTGGAGGGCCAGACCGCCTTCCTCAGCGCGGTGGTGAGAACACCGGGCGAGGTGCTGGCGGTGGGTTCGGCCGCCCTGCGCGACCTGCTCAGCCGCGAACCCGCACTCGGCGACGTGATCCTGCGGGCCTACCTGCTGCGCCGTACGATGCTGGCCGGCGCCGGCACGGGCTTCCGCATCATCGGCTCCGCCTTCTCCTCCGACACCCGGCGGCTGCTGGAGTTCGCCGCCCGCAACCGCCTTCCTCACCGCTGGGCGGATTTGGAGAAGGACACCGAGGCTGAGGCGCTGCTGATGCGTCTTGGGATCGCTCCGGAGGAGACTCCGATTGTTGTCTGGCACGACTACCGGGTGCTGCGCAATCCCTCCAACGTCGAACTCGCCCGGGTCATCGGGCTGCGCGCCGAGGCCGCCGCGAAGACCGTCTGCGACTTGGCGGTGGTCGGCGCGGGACCTGGTGGCCTGGCCGCCGCGGTGTACGGCGCCTCCGAGGGACTCTCCACCGTCGTCCTGGATGCCGTGGCGACCGGCGGCCAGGCCGGCACCTCCTCCCGGATCGAGAACTACCTCGGTTTCCCCGCCGGGATCTCCGGCATGGAGCTCGCCGAACGGGCCGTCGTACAGGCCAACCGGTTCGGCGCCCGGATCGACGTCCCCGCCGAGGCCGCCGGCCTCGAACAGCGCGACGGGAACAGCGCGGTGCGGCTCGCCGACGGCGGCACGATCACCGCCACCAACGTCGTGGTGGCCACTGGTGCCCGCTACCGGCGGCTGACCGCCCCCGGCATCGAGCGGTTCGAAGGACTCGGGGTCCACTACGCCGCCACCGTCTGGGAGGCGCGGACCTGCCGCCTCGACACGGTGGCGGTCGTCGGGGGCGGCAACTCCGCCGGCCAAGCAGTCCTGTTCCTGGCGCGCGAGTCGCCCGCCGTCCATCTTCTGGTCCGTGGCGGAGACCTGGAACACAGCATGTCCCGCTACCTGATCGACCGGATCGAGCGGCACCCCCGGATCCACGTCCGGCTGCATACCGAAGTCCGGGAGGTGACCGGCGAGGAGCGGGTCGAATCCCTCGTCGTCGAGGACAACCGCACCCGCGAGCAGCAGGCGCTGGCAGCCCGCGCCCTGTTCGTCTTCATCGGCGCGAGTCCCGCCACCTCCTGGCTCGCCGACGCCGTCACCCTGGACCGGCGCGGCTTCATTCCGACCGGGCAGGACGTGGCCCAGGTAACAGCGGACATCTGGAGGCCCCTGGCCCGCGCCCCGCTCGCGCTGGAGACCGGTCTGCCGGGAATCTTCGCCGTCGGCGACGTCCGCAGCGGCTCGGTCAAGCGGGTGGCCTCCGCAGTCGGCGAGGGTGCCATGGCCGTCCGCCTGGCACATGAGCACCTCGGGGAGGTGGGACCACCGGCTATCCGATGACCTCAACCCATCCACCGCCGCGAGAAAGCGAAAATCACATGCCCGTCATGGGAGTTCCCAAGTTCGAGCGCTTCTTCCGCGCAGCCGCCGGCCTTGATGTCAACAAGAACGACCTCAAGCGCTACAACGACTTCGTGGACGCCAAGATCTACGACCTCTTCCTTGTCGGCACCGCCGACGCCAAGGCCAACGACCGGGACATCATCGAGCCGCAGGATCTCCCGGTCACCAAAGGTCTGCAAGAGAGCATCCACGCTTTCAAGAAGCTGGAGGAGGGCATCGAACTACGTCCTTTGCTCGATCAGCTCACTGCCCGCCCCGCCCTCGGCATGGACGCTGCCGAGGACACCCAGCAGCAACTGCCGGACTTGGCCGGCGGCGTCAGCGTCGCCCTCGCCCGCGCCCTCAAAATCATCGCCCGCGACACCCGCCGTCCCTCCACGGACCAGTGGGACGAGGCCTTCGAACTCTTCGATCTCCTCATCTGAGCAGGGCCATTCGCCCGGGCGGGTTCGAGGCGGTGATGTCGTGTTGGCGGGTACTGGTGTCGCGGCGGACGATCGCGTAGCCGCCCTCGGCCAGTACGGCCACGGAGGCGAACCGGACGGGGTCGTCCCCTTGCGTGTGCTGATCGTTCCGGTGGTCAGGGTGGCACGGTCCGGCGGCCGGCCGGTGGTTCACAGCCGCTGGCCGATCGCCGCGACGTGAACGGCCGACTCGAAACGCGCGGCGAGCTTGTCGTATCGGGTCGTTACGGCCCGCAGTCCGGCTGTATAACGGTGAGCAGGGGCGCGGTGTGACATGGCGATCCCACGTCACTCGGAGGAACACACCAGACAGTGCGGCGGCGCTCTGTCGGGCGTTCACGGTTGCCGCAGACGCGTGCGAGGCGCTGCCTCCCGACGCTTGGGGTCTCGCCGGGATCCGAAGCCACGGCGCCCCACAGCCCCAGACTGCTGGGTACAGTCCGCGAGTGAATTTTCTTACCCGCGCATCGAGCCCGGAGATGGCGATGTAGTACCGAGGGAGATTCACCGATGGCCTAGTGTTCGGGAAGCCGCTGGATCTCCATACTGAGCAAGGATGTGCGTTGTGGCTGCTGAAAACGTTACGGGGCGTCTCATAGCCCTGCTTTCCGGCGGTGGCGACGACCTCGCCGCGAACTGGGTGCGCGAGGTTGCCAGTTCTCTGGGCGGGCGAGTCAGCCGCACCGAGGTCGAACTCGAACTGCGTGAGCTGTACGCGGCGCTGCTGGCCGCCCTCAAAAAGGGGAGCCTCGACGCGCAGGGCGAGGCGTTCGGCGAGGTACGCGCCCTGCTGACCGAGCTTTCACGCAACCGGGCCCGACAGGGCTTCACCCCGTCCGAGACAGCGATCAGCGTCTTCGCGCTGAAGTCTGTCCTCGAACCGGCGCTCGTTGAGGGTGACGCCAAGGACTTGGGCCCTTATCTCCAGTTGTCCCGGCTCCTGGACAGCCTCGGCCTGTTCACCATCGAGACCTACACACAGGTCCGCGAGGAGCTGATCGGCGCACAGGCGGAGCAGTTGCTGGAGCTGTCCACCCCGGTGGTCAAGCTCTGGGACGGTGTGATCGGTGTCCCGCTGGTGGGCACTCTGGACTCGGCGCGCACGATGGTCGTGATGGAGAAGATGCTCCAGGCCCTCATCGATACGGGATCCGAGCAGGCCATCATCGACATCACCGGGGTCCCGGCCGTGGACACTGAGGTCGCCCAGCACCTGCTGAAGACAGTCGTCGCCGCCCGGCTGATGGGGGCGGAATGCACCATCTCCGGTATCCGGCCCCAGATCGCGCAGACCATCGTCGCCCTGGGTATCGATTTCGGCGACATCACCACGAAGGCCACCCTGGCCGACGCCTTGCGGCACGCTCTGCGCCGCTCGGGCACCACGCTGTCCGCCTCCACGAAGAGCGGGCAGGGCCGATGAGCGAGCAGGTCCCGGTCCTGCGCATTGGCCAGGTTCTGCTGGTTTCCATCCAGACCGACCTGGACGACCAAGCAGTCATGCTGTTGCAGGACGACCTGGCGGCCAAAGTAGTGGAGACCGGGGCACACGGTGTGGTGATCGACATCACCGCGGTGGAGATCGTCGACTCCTTCGTCGGTCGGATGCTGTCCACCATCGCGTCGATCTCCCGGATGCTGGATGCGGAGACGGTTGTGGTGGGCATGCGCCCCGCTGTGGCGATCACCCTGGTCGAGCTGGGCCTGTCCCTGGGTGGTGTCACCACCGCACTGACCTTGGACAAGGGACTGCGTGCGCTGGAGCGCTCCCGGGCCCTGTCCCTCTCTGTGCCGGGGACTGCCGACGACGAGGCGCCGGACGACGAGGCGACCGATCCCGACCAGGTCCTGCGGTGACCGAGCAGGTGCTGTCGATCACCGCCAACGACGGTGTCGTACTGGCCCGCCAGCTTGTCCGTACGCTCGCACAGGAGTGCCGCTTGTCCTTGGTCGAGCAGACAAAGCTGGTGACCGCCGCGAGCGAGCTGGCCCGTAACACTCTTATCTATGGAGGGGGCGGCACCATGACCGCAGCCCTGGTCTCGGACCGGGGCCGACGCGGAGTACGCGTGATCTTCCTGGACCACGGTCCGGGCATCGAGGACGTCGACCTGGCCCTGACCGACGGCTGGACCTCGGGCAAGGGCATGGGCCTCGGTTTGTCGGGCTCCAAGAGGCTGGTCGACGACTTCCTCCTGGACAGCACCCCCGGGCAGGGAACGACGGTCACCATCACCAAGTGGGCCAGGTGAACGCCGGCCCGCTCCTCGTCGACTGCGAGGATGTCGCATGGTTCCGTGAGCCCGAGGCCGCACGCGGCGCCGCGGCCGCGCTGGGCCGCCGGACCGGGCTGAGCGAACAGCGCACCGCCGAACTGGTCCTGGCCGTGGCGGAACTGACGAGCAACCTGACCAAGCACTCTGTCGACGGATCGCTCCTCCTCCGCGCGGTACGCACCCGTGAGGTCGCCGGTGTGGAAGTGGTCGTGGTCGACAACGGGCCAGGAATATCGGACGTGTCCGCAGCCCTGCTGGACGGCTCCTCCACGGTCGGAAGCCTGGGCATCGGACTCGGAGCCGTGCAACGACTCGCGGACGTCTTCGACATCCACTCCCGGCCGGGTCACGGGACCGTCCAACTCGCCCGCTTCTGGCCCCGCCCCCTCACACGGGGTCTGGTGGCACGGGAACCGGCCGTTGGCGGGCTGACCCGCCCCATCAGCGGCGAGCGGGTCTGCGGAGACGCATGGGCCACCCGCATCGACCCACATGAGCCGGAAGGCGACACCGAAGAGGCCGGCCGGGCCACTCGTACCCCGGCCGAAGCGGACCGCGCCCCCTTGGCCCCCTCTGTCACCAGTTGGGCGGCACTCACCCGCAGACCGTCGCCGGACCACACCGTTGTACCCCCGCGCTCCTCGGCTCGTCCGGCCGGATCGGCTCGTTCGCTTCCCGTACGCGGGGCGACCGCGGGCCCCGGCCCCGCCGTCATGGTCATGCTCTGCGACGGACTGGGGCACGGCCCCATGGCAGCCCTCGCCGGCCAGGCGGCGGCCCGGGCGTTCCGTACGGGAACCACCCGCCTGCCGGAACAGGCGATGCAGGACATCCACCAGGCGCTGCGCGGGACACGCGGAGCGGCCGTGGCGGTGGCCCGGATCGAACCGCTCAACGGACGACTGCTGTTCTGCGGCATCGGCAACATCACCGCCTCCCTGGTCACCGCGACAACCCGGAGTAATCTGTTGTCGCATCCGGGCATCGTCGGTCACCAGACGCACCGGCCCCGCACCTACGAACACGCGTTGCCGGAGCATGGTGTTCTGGTCATGCACTCCGACGGCCTCACCGAACGCTGGACCCCCGCCGACCTCATCGGCCTGCTCGCCCACCGTGCCACCGTGCTGGCGACGGGGCTGATGCGGCAGGCCGGAACGCGTCGCGACGATGCGAGCGTAGTGATCGCGAAGGGGCTCTGGTGACCTCGTCCGCCGCCCTGATGACCTTCTCGGTCGCTTCCGAACAGGACGTCTTTGTCCTGCGCCGGCAAGCCAAGACCGCTGCAGTCGCCGCCAGCCTGGAACCCCGCGACCAGGTACGCCTGGCCACCGCGCTGAGCGAACTGGGCCGCGACCTGCTCCGCCCGGGAATCGCGATGACGGCCACCTTCCTCCTCGACGAGAATTCCCTCCAGCTACGGGTCGATCTGATTTGGTCGGACGAACGGGCCCCGAGCCCGGAATCCCTCGACGCTGTCAGGCGCCTGCTGCCGCATACCCACTACCGGCCCGCGACGCCCGGTGGCCGTATCGAGGTGGGCTGCGCCCTGCCGCGGTCCGTCGCCACGCGGGCATCAGCGAAGGCTATTGGGGTGGCACTGCGTGCACAGGTGCCCGCCACCGGGGCGCTGGAGGACCTCCGGGCCCAGACCGCGGACCTGATGGCCGCCCTGGAGGAGTCCCGAGCCCAGCGCGACGAACTCGCTCGCCTGAATGAGGAACTCGTGGAGACCAACCAGGGCGTCATGGCCCTGTACACGGAGCTGACCGCCGAACTGGACGCGACCAACCGGGGGGTGGTGGCTCTCTACGGGGAAGAACACCAATTCGCCCTGACCCTCCAGCGCACCTTCCTGCCGACCCACCTGCCCCAGGTACCAGGGGCAGAGCTGGCGGTGCGCTACCTGCCCGCCGCCGCCGAGAAGGAGATCGGTGGCGACTTCTACGAAGCCGTCATCACCCCCGCGGGCCTCCTCTTGGCGGTCGGCGACGTCGTCGGACACTCACTCCAGGCCGCGATCGTGATGGGGGAACTGCGGCACGCTCTGCGCGCTTACGCTGCCGAGGCGCACCAGCCCCACGAGCTGCTGGAACGCCTGGACCATCTGCTGGGCCTGCACCACAGAGGTTGGACCGCCACGGTGTGCGTCATCCTCGCGGAGCCCGGCCTCACACGTATCCACGTCGCCAACGCCGGCCACCTGCCACCCCTGCTGGTCACCCCGGACGGCAAGGCCGACTTCCTCTCCGAGCACGGACCACTTCTCGGGATCGGGCTTCCGCAGCCTGCCGCCACCGTCCACGACACCACACCCGGCAGTCTGCTCCTGATGATCAGCGACGGGCTCATCGAGACCCGCGACAGCCACCTGGCCGACCGATTGGACGAGCTGCGCCTGGCGGCTCTCGTCGCGCCCGCCGAGCCCGAGGCCCTGTGCGACAGCCTGTTGGCGACCTTCGGGGCCGAGCAGGAGGACGACACCATTATTTTCACGGCTCGCCTGAACACACCGGCCGGCCCCTCCTCATGACCAGGGCCGCCGCCGGGCGGTTGCCGGTCACCGGATACGGCCCACGGCCGCCCATGTGTGTCGGCTCGACAGGTGAGGTGTGGGACGTATATGGGATCCGCAGGTGTGGGACGTCATGTACGCGACGGGGGAGTCTGCCCCGAACGGGCGGCACTACCGAAGCGGCTCCGCGGCTCGCACCCAGGTAGGCGGGAGCCATGACAAAGTGATCAGAGGGTGGCGTCGGCTCCGTCCGCCCAAGCGCCCAGGGCCTTGCCGTGCCGGTACGCCTCGGTGATCAGCAGCACCCGGGGGTCGACCTCGGAGGCCGGCGCCGCGATGTCGTCGACCTTGGCGTCGCGGGCACCATTCGCGTCGGCGCCCGGCGCCGTGAGGAGTCTCCGCGCGGACCGAGGCTGTCAGCATCAAGATCGCCGCGAGCCTCAACGACGGCGGTGGCGTCCGACATGTTCACCCCCAGCGAGCTGGTGACCAACACCCGCAAGTACGCACCCGGGCTCTGCCTCCTCGACCTGGAGCTCGACGAGACTGGGGCGGAGATTGCCGTATGGGACACCAACCCCGCCCTGCCAGCCCTCCACGGACGCGGGCCCGACCGGGTGGGCAAGCACGGCCTTGAAATCATTCTCGCCCTCTGCGAGAGCTACGACGTCCAGCGCGAATCCATCGGCAAACGCGTCAAGGTCCGCATCCGCCTCACAGACCATTCCCCCCGACGCTTCTGAAGATCACCCAGCCGCATGACCTCACAGCCTCAGAGTGTGCTGGTCAGGAGAAGGCTGAGATTGCGCAGCGGGCGACGACGCGCTGTTGGATCAGTGTGTTGAAGCGGATCTACAGGGATGGGTGTTGTGGTCGGTCGGAGTGTTTTCTGGGTGCCGGAGCATTGTGCAGAGCCCTCGTCGCGGGTCCAGAGGCCGGCCTGACGATCCTTCACCGGTACCGCGACAGCTGAGAACGGCCGTCCACGGGGGGCAGCCGTCCGGGAGGGCGCGCGGGCCGTGGGCGGGCGCCGGCGGTTCGTACCGCCGGCGCCCGCCCGTATGTCCCGAAGCTCCCCACACGGGCAGGTGCCGTCGCGACGGCTCGCTGCCCTGACCGGTCCGGTCTGTACGGTCGAACCTCCGGAACCGGTCGGCTTCACGGACCTTACGGAGGAGGGCGTCGAACCAGAGGTCACCACAGTCGGCGCGCGACACCTCACGGTCGGCCTTGCCCCATGAGGCGTTGGGCGAGCAGGTTCAGCACGTGGCTACTCGCCCAAGGACGCTCGTTTTGTGCCTATATGATCTGCTCGTAGATCTGAGACCGGGTGTTCTCGTACGGTTTGGGGGTGCCGTAGGAGTCCCGGGCGATGTACCACCAGATGGTGGCGAGGACGAGGACCGCGGCCAGGGCGATCGCCGCGTAGTTCATGGAGTCGACCGTCACGGGACTTGCCTGGGGGAGGCAGAACAGGACGGTGACGAGGATGACCCAGACGACGGCGATGATGCCGATCGGCCTGCTCCAGCGGCCGAGGTGCCAGGGGCCTGCCTCGAAGTTCTTTCCGGCGCGCAGGCGCAGGAAGATCGGGATCGCGTAGGCGGGCGTGATGCCGATGACGTTGATGGCGGTCACGGCGCCGTAGGCGGTGGCGGAGTAGAGAGAGGGGACGGCGAGCAGGCAGGCTACGGCCACTGCGAGCAGGACCGCGTTGACGGGTGTCTGGGTGCGGCTGCTGACGCGCCGCCACAGTGCTGAGCCGGGCAGTGCGTTGTCGCGGGAGAAGGCGAAGACCATCCGGCTGGCAGCCGCGACTTCCGCGTTGCCGCAGAAAAGCTGGGCGCCGATCACGACGAGGAGCAGGGCAGTGGCTCCGCTGTTTCCCAGGGCGTCGAGGAAGATCTGGGCGGGTGGCACGCCGGTCGAGGTGTTCTGGGTGCCGGCGTAGTCCTGGATCGCGAAAGTGAGGCCCGCCAGGAGGGCGAACCCGGCAATCCAGGAGACCCAGATGGACCGCACGATGCCACGGGCCGCGGAGACGGAGGCGTTGGCGGTCTCCTCGGAGAGGTGCGCCGAGGCGTCGTAGCCGCAGAACGTGTACTGCGCCAGGAGCAGCCCGAGTGCGGCGACGTAGATCGGGCTGTGCCAGCCCGTGTCGTTCACGAACCGGGTGAAGACGAAGGAGGGGGTCTGGTGATGGTCGGGCACGATCGCCAGGGCGCCGACGATGACGGCGACGCCGGCCAGGTGCCACCACACGCTCACCGAGTTGAGCACGCTGACCAGCCGTACACCGAACAAGTTCAGTGTGGCGTGCAGCAGGAGGATGCCGATGAAGAGGACCATGGTCCAGCCGGGGGTGGGCTGGAATCCCCACTGGAGGTTGAGGAAGGCGCCGGTGAACAGCGCGGCGCCGTAGTCGATGCCGGCGATCGCACCGAGCAGTCCGAGCAGGTTCAGCCAGCCCGTGTACCAGCCCCATTTGCGGCCGCCCAGGCGGTCGGCCATGTAGTAGAGAGCGCCGGAGGTGGGGTAGGCGCTGGTGACCTCGGCGAGAGCCAGGCCGATGAAGAGGACGAACAGGCCGACTCCGGCCCAGCCCCAGAGCATGACCGCCGGGCCGCCGGTGCCCAGGCCGAATCCGTAGAGGGTCATGCAGCCGGAGAGGACGGAGATGACCGAGAAGCTGATGGCGAAGTTGCCGAAGCCGCCCATCCGGCGGGCGAGGACAGGCTGATAGCCGAGCTCCCGCAGCCGTGCTTCCTCATCGCGCTGGGGTGCTGGGTTTTCCGGCCCGGCCGAGTGGGATGACATGGAAGATGCCTCCAGAAGCGGGGGGTAGGACTGAGGTGGAGGGGCGGGAGGGCGGCGGACAGGGGTGTCGGGGGAAGGCGGTACGCGGCCGGCGGTCGGTCCCGGGCGTGCGGGAACACCTCCTGTGTACGGGCCTGAAGTCCTGCGGCGAGGCCTCGGAGGGATCCGCGCGGTCGAACCTTCGTTCCTCCGCACGCTGAGCGTCGCGGAGCAGGCACACCCGCGGCACCGGGTCGGCGGGCGCGAGCCGGAGGGCGGTGCCGCACCGTCCCGGGCCTGTTGCCGCGAGCCGTCCGTACGCGGACGCTCCTGGCTGGGGGCGTGCGGCGTGCGCTCCACAATGACGCGGGCGTGCGATACGGGCGTGCTGATACGGGCGGCATCACGGTGGCGTCGGCATTACCGGGATCGTCGGCCGACCAGGTCCGGACCGTGTCGGTGCCCGCCGCCACGGCGGTGAGGATCCGCGTACGCCGGATCCACGACGGGCCGGCCGTCTGTCTCGGCCGGGAGAGCGCGCGTGGACATCCAGCGTCCGGCGTGCACGTCCTTGATGCTGGTCCGCAGAGGGGTTTGACGCATGCATGGGAACCTCCGGCGCGGGTGACAAGCGGTCCGGTGTGGCGGGCACGGAGAAGTCCCTTGTGGAGGCGTCGGGTTGCCCATGTGCTGCCGCCGCTCGCCGGTCAGTGTAGGGCGTGGATCACCGAAATTCGAACAGTCAGTTGATCTTCGGCGACTCTCCGTGCCCCCCGGCGCGCCGCAGGGGTGGCTCTTGACGTCCGCTTCGGCCGGCAACAGGCTGTGTGATCACGCTGTCGTCCGAGTCAGAAACGGGATATGTCTCCTGCTCAGCACTCCGCGGGTACGGCTTCGGCCACGGGCCCGGTCCTCGCCATCGATCAAGGCACCTCCGTCACCAAGGCGCTGGTCATCTGCCCGGAGCGCGGTGTGATCGGCGCCGGGTCGGCGCCGGCCTCTCCCCGCTACGGTCCCGGCTCAGTGGTGGAGGTCGATCCCCGCACGCTGCTCGCCTCGGTCATCGCCGCGGGACGCCGTGCCCTCGACGAGGCGGGGGAGCCCGTCGTGGCCGTCGGTCTGGCCAATCAGGGGGAGACGGTCCTCGCATGGGACCCCGCCACCGGGGACCCGCTCACCGACGCGGTGGTCTGGCAGGACCGGCGGGCCCAGCCTTTGTGCGAGGAACTCGCCGGACACAAGGAGCAGTTGCGCGCTCGGACCGGTCTCCCGCTGGACCCGTACTTCGCAGCGCCCAAGATGGCGTGGATCCGTCGCCATCTGACCCGCGAGGGCGTGGTGACCACCAGCGACGCCTGGCTGATCCACCAGATGACGGGCCGCTTCGTCACGGACGCGTCGACCGCTGGACGCACCCAGCTCCTCGACCTCGACCGGGCCGAGTGGTCCTCGGAGGCACTGGAGATTTTCGGTCTCGCCGATGAGCGGCTGCCGCAGATCGTCGACGCGGCCGGCCCCGTCGGTGAGACGACCGCGTTCGGCACCCCGATCCCGCTGACCGGGCTGATCGTGGACCAGCAGGCCGCGCTCCTCGCGCAGAGCGCGATCGACCCGGGCACCGCCAAATGCACCTACGGGACCGGCGCGTTCCTCCTCGCCCAGACGGGCCACCAGCCGCTCCGCTCGGCCACCGGCCTGGTCAGTTGCGTCGCCTGGCAGCTCGGCGGCCGGACCAGTTACTGCCTCGACGGACAGGTCTACACCGCTGCCTCCGCCGTGGACTGGCTGGCAGGCATGGGCGTGATCTCCGGCGCGGCGGACCTCGATCCGGTCGGCGCGAGTGTCCCCGACAGCGGTGGTGTCACCTTCGTACCGGCATTCGCCGGACTCGCCGCCCCCTGGTGGCGCGGAGACCTGCGCGGCACGGTCACCGGGCTCGGCCTGGACACCCGACCCGGACACCTGGTGCGTGCCCTGTGTGAGGGCATCGCCGCCCAGGTGGCCGAACTCGCCGACGCCGTCGCCACGGACCTCGGCTCGCCGCTGACCGCCCTGCGCGTGGACGGCGGCCTGACCCGGTCGGCGCTGCTGATGCAGACCCAGGCCGACCTGCTGCAAAAGCCGGTCGAGGTCTCCGCACTGTCCGAAGCGACAGCCCTGGGAGCCGGCGCGCTGGCCCGGATGGGACTCGACCCCACGCTGCCGCTCGACCGGGCGGTGCCCCCGTGGAAGCCCTCCGCACGCTACGAGCCGCGCATCGGGCCCGATGAAGCGGCCCACCGCCGGAACGCGTTCCGCCACGCGGTGCGCACACTGCTGGCCCACCCCGCGTCCGACTCCGGAGCCCCCTGATGCCTGTCACCACCCAAGGCCCGCTGCCCGAAGAGGACTACGACGTGGCGATCGTCGGCGCGGGCGTCGTCGGCTCCGCCATCGCCCGCGAACTCGCCCGCTATCCCGCACGAGTAGCCCTCGTAGAAGCGTCCGACGACGTGGGGGACGGCACGTCGAAAGCCAACACAGCGATCCTGCACACCGGATTCGACGCGGTTCCCGGCTCGCTCGAAGCCCGGCTCGTACGGGAAGGACACCACCTCCTCACGGCCTACGCGGAAGAGACCGGCATCCCCCTCGAGCCGGTCGGCGCGCTGCTCATCGCCTGGGACGCCGAGCAGCACGCGACTCTGCCAGATCTCCTCAAGAAGGCCGCGCTCAACGGTTATCACGAGGCACGGATCGTCGGCGCGGACGAACTCTACGACCGCGAACCGCACTTGGGCCCCGGTGCGCTCGGTGCGCTCGACATTCCCGGCGAGAGCATCATCTGCCCGTGGACCACCACCCTCGCCTACGCGACCCAGGCCGTACGCTCCGGCGTCGACCTGCACCTCAACGCCCGCGTCCGCGACGTCCGGACTTCCACCGGCGACGCCGCCCGCCACGAACTGGACACCGCACGAGGTGTGTTGCGGGCACGGACCCTGATCAACGCGGCCGGACTCCGCGCAGACGAAATCGACCGGCTTCTCGGCCATCACGACTTCACCGTGACCCCCCGCCGCGGCCAGCTCATGGTCTTCGACAAACTCGCCCGCCCCCTCGTCCGCCACATCCTGCTGCCCGCGCCCACCGCGCTCGGCAAAGGCGTCCTGGTCGCGCCGACGGTGTACGGGAACGTGCTGCTCGGCCCCACCGCCGAGGACCTGGACGACAAGAACGCCACCGACACCACTGCCCAAGGACTTGCATTTCTGCGGGAGAAGGGCCGGCGGATCATGCCCGAACTGCTGGACGAGGACGTCACAGCTCTCTACGCGGGACTCCGCGCCGCCACCGAACACGATGACTACCGGATCCGCGGCCACGCCTCACAGCGCTACATCGCGATCGGCTCCATCCGTTCCACCGGACTGACCGCGTCCATGGCCATCGCCCGCCACGTCGTCCACCTGCTGACCACCATCGGCCAGAACCCGGGGGCGCCACGCGAACTGGCGACGCACACGATGCCCAACCTCGGCGAGGCGTTCACCCGCCCCTTTGAGCGCGCAGACCTCATCGCCACCGACCCGGAGTACGGCAGAATCCTCTGCCACTGCGAGCGCGTCACCCGAGGCGAGATCCGCGACGCCCTCAACAGCGCCATCCCACCGCGGAGCCCTGAGGGCTTGCGGCGCCGGACGCGCGCGCTCGGCGGTCGGTGCCAGGGCTTCTACTGCGGCGCTACCGTGCGCGCCCTCTTCACCTCCGAGAACTCACCGCGGGAGAACGGGCAGTGAACACACCGGCACACGACCACCTGCCTTTTTCGGATCCCGGCCGGCCCGCACGCACCGTCGATGTCCTGGTGATCGGCGCGGGGCCCGCCGGTCTCGCCGCCGCGGCAGGCATCGCGGCGGCGGGCGCCGGCACCGTCGAAGTGATCGACCGGGAGGACGAGGCCGGCGGAATCCCCCGGCACTGCCTCCACCAGGGATTCCGGGTACGTGAACCCGGACGCCGGATCAGCGGCCCCGCCTACGCCCGGCACTGGCGCGAGCGGGCAACCACCGCCGGGGCCACACTCCGTACGGGCGTCACCGCGACCGGCTGGGCAGGCGCCCTCACACTGGACACCACCAGCGGCCTGGGCCTCGAACGCCTGACCGCCCGCGCGATCGTGCTGGCCACCGGGGCCCGGGAACGCCCCCGCACCGCACGCCTGGTACCCGGGAGCAGACCAGCGGGAGTGTTCACCACAGGAGAGCTTCAGCAGACCATCGCCACACACCGCCGGCCGGTCGGGAAACGAGCCGTCGTCATCGGCGCGGAACCCGTCAGCTACTCCGCCGTCCAGCTTCTGCGCAGAACGGGCACGGAGATCGCCGCCATGGTCACCGACCAGCCCGGCCGACAAGCACCATGGTCCGCCGCGACCGACGCCCGCCTCCGCCACCGAATCCCGCTGCTCACAGACGCCGTGGTCACGGGAGTGCGCGGGCGCGGCCGGCTCACGGGCGTGACACTGCGTCACACCGATGGCAGGACAACGACCCTCGCCTGCGACACACTGGTCTTCACCGGTGATTTCATCCCCGACCACGAACTGGCGGTACGGGGGGAGGTCGCACTCGACCGCGACACCCGTGGCCCTGCGGTCGACATGGCGTTCCACACCGGGCGGCCCGGAATCTTCGCCGTCGGTAACCTCCTGCACGCCGTCGAACCCGCAGCCACCGCCGCACGGGAAGGCGTACTCGTTACCGGCCCGGTACTGCGCCGTCTCTCAGGCCGGCCGTGGCCTCACGGACATCTGACCGTCGAGGTGACCGGAGAGACCCTGCGCTGGGTCACACCGAACCGCGTCACACCTGCCGACCCACACCTCGCGCCCGGCACCCTCACGCTGCGCACAGCTCGCCCGCTCGCCCGCCGCGTGACGCTCCTCATCAGCCAGGACGGACACGTAGTGCACCGCGAGCGACGGTTGCGCGGTCACCCGGCGAACAGCTCGCTCCACGTCTCGGCGGACTGGATCCGCAGAGCCGATCCGAGCGGCGGCCCTATCGTGATCACCATGGACCCCGCGATTCCATGGTGAGGAAGGTGTCGCTGGGGGGGATCGAGTTCCTTCGCCACTCGGCGGGGGCTGTGGTTGTGTGTGCCTGTCAGGGTGGTGCTTCATGACCGGCGGCCGGGACTCCTCGTTCTCCGAAAGGCACGCCGCGCGTATGCCTCCGCCGTTCGACCCCGAGCTGACTGCCGCTCTGGAGGCTCTGGGTGGCCTCTCGCGGGAGCGGATCACCCCCGAGAATCTCGCTGTGCATCGGCAGCGAGACGCGGCGAGCCGGCCCCGGCCGACGGTGGCCGAACTCCGTGCGGACGGTCACTTCGCCGTTGAGGAACTGAGCGTGCCTGGGGTCGGGGGCGGTCCGGACATCACTCTGGTGCATGCGCGGCCCGTGGGCGAGGCCGGCCCACTGCCGGTCCTCTACTACATGCACGGTGGTGGGCTGGTCATGGGGAATGCCTGGTCCGTCCTGCCCAAGATCCTCCGCGACTGGTCCGCTCCTCTCGGCATGGCCGTGGTGTCGGTCGAGTACCGGCTGGCGCCGGAGACGCGTTATCCGGGACCGCTGGACGACTGTCACACGGGGCTCGTGTGGACCGCCGGTCATGCGGATGAACTCGGTCTCGACGCGGAGCGGATGATCATCGGGGGCAAGAGTGCGGGCGGAGGGCTCGCCGCGGCTCTGACCCTGCTCAACCGGGACCGGGGTGAGGGGCCGACGCCGGTCGGACAGCTCCTGCAATGCCCGATGCTCGATGATCGCCTCGATACCCCGTCCGCGTTTCAGATGGAGGAGATCGGCTTGTGGGACAGGTCCTCGACAGCCGTCTGCTGGCGGGCCTACCTGGGTGACCACCATGGAGACCCCGACCTGTCGCCGTATGCCGCACCCGGCCGCGCCACCGACCTGAGCGGTCTGCCGCCCACCTATATCGACGTCGGGTCGGCGGAGACCTTCCGGGACGAGAACATCGCCTACGCACAAGCGATCTGGTGTGCCGGCGGCGACGCCGAACTCCACGTCTGGCCCGGCGCCTTCCACGGCTTCGACTCCTTCGCCCCTGCCGCGGCCCTCACGCGGCAGGCCCGGCACGCCAGAACCCAGTGGCTCAGCCGCGCACTCGCGCGGTCCCGTCGATGAAGCCGACCCCTCGCCGGGTCCTGACGTGTGTCAGGCACGGTCGGCGTGGACAGGCCGGACCGAGCCGGGGCGCGCTCGCGGCGCGGACCCCGGGGTACCGGAGCACGTGAACGCAACGCTCGCTGCCGGCGCCCGGCGGGATTCTCACGTCCGTCGCAGGATCCCGTAGGCGAGCGCGGCGAGCGCCGCGGCGCCGATGAGGGCGACCAGGCGCTCGAACAGGCCACCCAGGCCCGCCTGTTGGGTCAGCACGAGCGCCACGACGACGGCGACGAGCAGGCTCGCCGTCCAACGCGTCGGCCGTGCCCAGGCTTGCCAGCCGGGCGCTCGCCGCATGGCGGCTGCCAGAAAGAACCCGGCGCTCACGAGCAGGAACACACCGGCCGTAGTGAGATTGCCGTCGAGTCGTCCGCCGGCGTTGGATACCTGTCGGGCGGCGGTGCATCCCGGGTCGGCCATGCGGCAGGCGAGCCGTTCGCCGACGCTCAGCAGATTGCCCAGGCCGGGGACGGACAGCGCGAGCAGAAGGGAACCCACCCCCGCGCTCCAGCCGCCGGGACGCAGCGCCGGCCACACGGAGCGCAGCGCGAACACGATGGTCGCGGCGCCGCATAACGTGAAGACGACCACCAGGAACATCGCTCCCGGCGCGGTGATCGCGGACATGTCGCTGATGGAGTGCGCCAGAACGCTGTAGCGCGGGCCCTGCCACGAAGCGGCGACGAGCATGCTCACGGTGAAGGCCACCTGGGCTGCCACGCCCCCCCGCGCCCAGCGCCGGGCGCCTGCACGCCGCCGTGCCGCAGATGTTGCCAGGCTGTCGTGGGTGGGACCGAGCGCTTGCGCGGATCCGCTGGTCATCGCTGTTCTCCTCCGTGCGGCCGCGGCGCGGTGCCGCGGCATGCGTTCAGGACGCTACGGCCGGGGCCTGGGAGGATAGTCACCCGGCGGTGGACATCTGCGGGTAGCTCTCATGGGGGACCAGCCGCTCTGAAAGGCGTCGCCGGGACCACCGTCGGGGAAGCAGCAGCCGGAGCAGGGCATCGCGCCCCCACCGGAAGCGGCATCGGTCACGGGCGGCTCAGTCGCGCCCGGTCACCAGACCCACGCGGTACGCGAGGACCACCGCCTGCACCCGGTCGCGCAGTTGGAGCTTGGCCAGGATGCGCGAGACGTATGTCTTCACGGTCTCCCGGCCGATGACCAGGACCCCGGCGATCTCGGCGTTCGAGAGCCCGGTCGAGATCAGTTTCAGCACCTCGACCTCGCGCGGGGTCAGGGACGCGAGCGGGTGCCCGGTGTCCGGCCTTGTGGGATCGTCCGGCCGGATACGGGCGGCGAAGCGGCCGATGAGCCCACGGGTGACCGCCGGATCCAGCAGGGACTCCCCGGCGGCGACCGTGCGAACGCCGTTGACCAACTCGGCGGGCAGACAGTCCTTGAGGAGGAACCCGCTCGCGCCGACTCGCAGCGCCTCGTACACGTACTCGTCGATGTTGAAGCTGGTGACGACCAGCACCTTCATGGGAGCCGGCGCGTCGGGGCCGGCCAGTCGGCGGGTGGCCTCGATGCCGTCCAGGACCGGCATCCTGACGTCCATCACCACCACATCCGGGCGCAGTCGGGCAGCGATCTCCACCGCCATCTGCCCGTCGCCGGCCTCTCCCACCACCTCAAGTCCGGGTTGCGCCCCGAAGATGGTGGAGTAGCCCGCGCGTACCAGGAACTGGTCGTCGCAGACCAGGATGCGGATGGGCGCTGAGCCGGTCACGCGCCCGCTCCGGAGGGTATCCGGGCGCGGACGCCGAAGCCGCCACCGGGCTGACCACCGGCGGTCAGCTCCCCGCCGCACGTGCTGACCCGATCGCGCAGGCCGGTGAGCCCCCGTCCCGCCGTGAAGGCCCCGGCAACGATGACCGGCCCTTCGGTGGTCACATCGACCTGGATCACCTTCCCGTACAGCACGCGTACCACTGTGCGGCGGCCGGGCGCGTGCTTCACGGCGTTGGTGAGTGCCTCCTGTACCACGCGGTACACGGCGAGTTCCGGCTCGGCGGCGATGAACGCCGGCTCGCCGTCTTCGAAGAGTTCGACCGGCTGCCCCGCCAGCCTGGTCCGCTCGACCAGATCTCGGAACCGGCCGGGCGCCGGGCCCCGGCCCGCCCCCGGAGTTCCGTCGGAGCCCGGCGGGTGATCGATCGCGCCTGCGGGGCTGTCGAGCACGCCCAGGAGGTGCCTTAATTCCGCGAGCGCCTGCCGACCGGTTCCGCTGATGGCGTTGAGGCTGTCAGTGACCCGATCCGGCGCGGTGGCCGTCAGATACCGCGCCGCGTCGGCCTGCACGACGATGCCGGCGACGTGGTGCGTCACCACGTCGTGGAGGTCCATGGCGATGCGGGCGCGCTCCCGCGCCGTGGCCAGCCGCGCGTCCTCACGGCGCAGCGCGGCCTCCGCGGCCTGCCTGCCTCGTACCCAGGTGCCCGCACTCCAGCAGGCCACGAGCGCGACGAAGAAGGTGCAGTAGTCGAGCGGCCGTTCAGGCGATCCCAGGCTGTGCAGTGTGAGGGCGAGCGCGAGGTACGCCGTGGTCGCGGCGATGGACAGCCCGCGCCGGAAGCGGTCGGCGTGCGCTCCCGCGCTGTACAGCGCCGCGAACAGCCCCGCACCGGCGAAGTTGGACTGGTAGCCGAGGGATTGGTACGCCGCGAAGCAGCCGGCCACAAGCGCCAGGCACACCTCGGACCACCGGCGCCGTACCGACAGGGGCAAGCACTGACCCAGGGTCAGTACGACGGCCCACGCGTCGGCCGGGCGCGCCGCCAGTTGCCCCAACTGCACACCGTTTCCCGCGAGTTGCGGTACGTAGGACGCGACGGCGAGGCTGGCCGCCAGCCCGCCGTCCCACAGTGCGGCCCCCGTGCGTCCCCACCTGCCGGCTGCAACAGTGCGTAGACGTCTGGACTTTGCTGGAGCCGCCTCGGACACAGCGCGAGTCTATCCCCTCCGAACTGGCGGATCGCTGTGCGACGACAGGGAACGCGCTCACCCTGGAGGCGGGCCGGCCGCCGAGCCGGAACCCGTGGATCCCTGCCCAACGAGGTGGTGCGGATCAAAGGCGCCCAGCGTCGGTGCGTCGCATCCGCCCATCGGACGACAACTGGCGGCTTCGCACGCCCCGCCCTGCGGGGCGCATTGATCATGCCCCGCGACGGTCCTTCACACCGCGAGACCGGCCAGCCCCTTCGCGATCCCTGGACGGGCCCTCAGCCTGCCGGGGGACGGCTGCGTGGGCGAGTCGTCCTCTTGGCCTGACCTCGGCCTTCCGCGCCTCGGCGGCACCGTCTTCGTCATGCTGTTGACGAACCCGTAGAGCATGCCGCGATGCTGTTCCCATGGCCCCGTGCGACCGGCAGTCCGAGGTTCAACTCCTCCTCTACGATCTCTGTGTCGACCTCGGCTTCTGCCTTCCCCCGCGCGAGCACCGTCGGCTGCGGGACGCACCGCCTGCTGACGCGAACAGCTTCGCCGATGCCGTCTTCGCGGCGGAAGGGATGGATCCCGGATCGCACAGGCATCTGTGGGGGCAAGTGCGGGAGACGGTCGACCGGCACATGCGCGGCTGGGCCGATCCCGCCGAGCGCGAACCGGCCGATTGAGGGTGGCTGTCTCCGTACGAGGCGGCGTCCTCTCCTCCACCATGCTGCCGCGGCACCGGCGCGCGGGCCCCCCGGTGAGGGAGTTGGGCTGGGGTCGCCCGAGTTGGCGGGCAGGTTGTCGCGGCCGAGGAGCTGTGGTTGAGGGTGCCGCCACCACGCAGGGCCACCACGCCCGCCCGTCGTTCCGCCACCGACCCGGGCAGAGGCTGTCGGCCGTTCCTTCGACGTACAACAGGATGCGAAGACGTGGCTTGCCGGGGCACAAACGGACGCGCGGCGTGGGGAGTTCGTCTATTCGCGGGATGGATGCTGATGCGCGCACGGACGATGGTCGAGTCGACCGAGATGTCCCAGTCGATCTCACCCCCGGCGTCCGCTGCGGCCTGGACCTGCCGGAGCAGAAGTTCCCAGCTCCCGTCGGCCGACCAGAGCCGGTGGCCACAACGCCTGTTGCTGACCGGCAGGAACGGCCGCAGCCGCTCCCACTCGGCATCACTCAGAACACCCCGCCCCATGCCCACAACAACGAACCGGACCGGAAGCAGTCACATGATCGGCCGGACAAGTCCTAGGGGTGTTTTGTCCTGGTGGCTCAGATGTCCCGGAACTCATAGACAAAGCTTCTGACCTGCGCAAATGACCCCTCTCGAAGATCATCTTGCACGGTTGTTGCACAAGCCGAACGGAGCAGGACTCACGCGGCCCTGGTGTAGGCGCTCCGGACCGCGATGCGGACCTTGGAACCGGCTCCCACGACCCGGTGCACGTATTTACGCAGGGTAAACGCGGGATCGGCGTGTCCGAGTCGGTCCGCAAGCGTGTACACGTCTACCCCGCCGTTGATCATCATCGACGCGTACAGGTGTCGGAGCGCGTGCATCATCACGTCGCGGGACTTCTCCCAGCGTCGTCCCTTCGCGTCGGGCTCAAGGGGCTTGATGAGGCCGGCCGACGCCAGGGCGGGCTTCCAGCGGTAGGAGTTGAACCAATTCGACTGAATGGCGGTCTTCTCCCGGGTGTAGAAGATCAGCCGCACCGTGACCGGGTCGCCGCCTTTGCTGCCCCACGGTCGGGTCACCTCGACCGGCGGGTACTTCTCCATGTGCTCGCGCAGGGGGATGGCCACGTCGTCGGTCAACTCGACCCACCGGTCCTTCGGATCCTCGTCGCTTCCACCCTTGGGGAGGGCATATGCCAGGAACGAGCCGTCGTGGACTACTTGCCGTTGCACGTGCACCATCGGGCCGTCCGGGTGCGCCCAGTCGATGTCATCTGGAGACAGGCCGAATATCTCTCCTTGACGAAGACCCAGGCCGCGACCGCAGTCGACGAGTGCCTTGTAACGGTCCGGCAATTCGGCGCGGATCTTCTCGGTGTCATCCCAGGCGAGGGTCAGATCTGCCCGGCCGCCACCTCCTCGCTTCGGCTTGGCGTCCTGCACCGATTTGGCGAGGCACGGATTTTTGTGTATCAGGCTGTCGTCCACGGCCAGGTCAAAGACAGCCCGAAGATTGTCGAAGACCAGGCGCAGCGTGGAACTTTCGAGCAGCCTGCGACGGTCGTGCAGCCAGTCCAGCAAAGACGAGGCGTTCACGTCCTTTACGCGCATCTTCCCAACTGCGGTAGGAACGACGTGCAGGAGAATCCGCTCCTTGTGGCGTCGGTAAGTCCGTGGATTCTTGTGTTCGTGCCCCTTGAGCCACGTAAGGGCGAGTTCACCGACCCTGACCTCCCCGGCGCGAGGGTTGATGTACGAACCGTCGTCTACTCCGGACCGCATCTTGGTCTCATGCCTGCGGGCTTCGACCTCGGTGCGGAACAGCTCTGTCTGCTGTACATCTTCCCTGTTGCGCCATCGGGCCTGCCACCGCTTCCCCGTCCCGTGATCCCGCGTCGGAACTTTGCCGTGTTCCTTGCAGGTCGACTCCCCGTCTTTCGGGCGCGACTTGTGCCAGCGGTCGTACGGCATCGACTCAACTCCTAGTTTCCAACGGCCCTTTGAGTCTATTTGTGGACTCTTTTTAATCAGGGCCATCGTCGACGGCGAGATTGTCTGCCCGTTCATCGCGCCCTGAGTGAATTGGATGTTGATCCAGGCGAGCTGAAGATGTCAAATGCATTCTTGGGGTCTTCGCGACAAAGGGTGCAGAGTGGTAGAGAAGATTTCACCTAGGCAAATGCTCGCTGAGGGTTCGACGAGGGCTCGCCGAACCCTCAGGGAAGATTCGCCTGTGTCCTTCGAGAGTTCGCAAGAGTCGTAGGCGTTTCGTCGAAAGGCCCTCTGTTTGGTCCGGCCGGAATTTAATGCAAACGTCCTGTGCACCACCACGGCGGAATACCGCTCACGTGGTTCTTTCCTGCCCGCTTCGAACCGTTCTGGAGTGCCCATGCGTCGAACCACTGCCCGCGCGGAAGAAGCCGCTAGTGGCGCGGGGGACCGTTGTCCCTTGATGAGCGCGGAGGAGCTGGCCGACTTCCTGGGCGTACCTCTGAATACGGTCTACATATGGAATCACCGACACCAGGGTCCGCGAGCCCACAAGGTCGGCCGCTATTTGCGCTACCGCTGGTCGGAGGTAGAGGCATGGCTGGAAGCTCAAGCGGTGAATCGCGCGACCTGATCGGCCAAGATTGGCTGGTGCCCTTGTCCTTGGTCGGGCGACAGAACCCGGCGTACAGCCCGACTCGTCTGCCGCCACCAGCGGCTTTGCCTTGAGAAGGGCCTCTGGCCTGCGTCGGAGGCTCTTTCTAGTGACGCGCCATCCTGAAACGGCACGGCCCTACGCCCGGTCGCGCCTGAGAGTCGTCTCGCTGAGCCCGAGGGCCATGCTGCCCATGAGCTGACGAGCGAAGTCCTCCAGAATCGAGGGGTTGGTAGCGAGGAACTCCATGACCCGCTCGGTTCGCTGCTCAGGCGAAAGCTCTTTCAGATCCTGCTGCCATGCCAGGGTGGCAGCACCCCCATCCTCGACCTCGGCATTCACGATGAGGCTCCAGAGCGCCTGCTGGGCGTCCTCACGAGCGAGCCAAGTCATGAACATCTGCTGGAACTGCTGGCTCGTCACAGTGACCTTCGGGTCGCTGGGCGCGGTGGCCAGATCTTGGGAAGGCGCGTCCGCCTCGACCCCCGGGACGGCAGCAGGAGGTGTCGTCGTGGCCCCGGCCCGCAAGGCCTTCTTCTGGGCTCTGCGGGCCTGTTGCTTCAGCACCAAGGCTTCGCCCTGGGCAACGAGGACCGGCGCGGCCCGGGTGTGCCACCAGTGGGCAACGTGAGGTTTTGCGATTTCTACGAGACTCTCGATGGTCTGGCCCGTGATGTCAGCCACGGCCTGTTGGCCGGGGGTGAGCTGAGGACGCTGATCCTCCACGTACTCGGTGACGTAGACGATCTCGGGCTTGTCTGTGAAACATGACTCCTTTTCGGCCTTCAGGCGGATCTCGACGTGCTCCGGTCCCTTGTCACTCGTCTTGGGAGTGAACCCACGGCTCCAGCCTTTGCTCTTCCGCGAGTCGGCGAGGTGCTCGCCCTTGGGGATACGAACAACTGCGTCGACCTCGTCGTACTCCTGGTCCTCGGCCATGCGTCCTCGTCAGTGCTCGGGTCTTCCTCGGCGCTCGGTCGACGAGGAAGTCGCGGTAGTAGAACCTCACTCATGACCGTAGCTGCAGCGTCCGACGATTTGGCAGGTTCGGCGAGCATCGCATCAGCCGCCACAGAGCCGCAGGTCCAAGGTTGTCACCAGTCCCCTTGCCGGATCCGCTCGTCGGACACGATCCCGTAGACGTACCGCCCAGAACGTTCGGGGCATCGTGGAATCTCCGACGGCCCCGCGATCGGCCATGCCTCCAGCGCTGACCTGATCTCGTGCCACTGCACGTTGCGCCGGCTCTCGACGATGACCAGGGTGTAGTGGTTGGTCCGGTAGGTGAAGGGCTTGCCGGTCTTCGTGTAGAAGACCTCGCCCTGGTGCTCCTCGATCCGAGGCCTCGCCGTCTCCATGTTGGGACCGACCGGCACCGGCTCGGGCGGAGGTGGCGGCGGCACTGGATGCCCTGCCCACCGGAGCCGTTCCTCCGGCGTTGGCTCCCGGCTACTCCGATGCCAGGATGCGCTCCCCGGCACGGTGGTCGAGGTGACTGCCAGCTCTGTTCCGTCCGGCAGCACCCCACGGCCAGGCTCTCGGTAGGGCTCCGCAATCCTGATGTCACGCCGCTCATAGCCGAGCCTGCTGGCAACTGACTCCAGGGTCCCCATCTGAGTGTTCCCGACGTACGACCACTGGTCCTCGCTCGCATCGTCCGAGAACTCCACGACGCCGACCAGGTAGACCCCGTTCTCGTTCGGGTCGCCGAAGAGCTGCCGCAAGCGGTCGGGTCCAAAGTCGCCCATCATCTATCCGTCCACCCCTGCATCGCCGCTGTCAGATTCTCCGTCGATTAATGCGATCACAGTCTCCCTTGCGGCTGAGTCGCGTGCTGTGCCATCCGGGACCCGATCACAGCCACCCTGCTGAGCACCTCGGTGGCTTCCTTGAGTGTGGTTGAGGGCGGCAGCACGAAGCGCGCGCCGAACTCGACTTCACCGCTGAGCTTGGCCTGCTTCTCGCCGTAGCCAGCGCCGAGGAACGCTGGAGCACCGAGTGCCTTGAGTCTAGCCACGCCATCCTTCTCCCACTGCAAGGTCTTGCGCGGCGGATGGGGTCTCCACGGAATCCAGTCCTCTTGGGCGAGGTACTCCTGCCAGAGCAGCGCCAGGTGATCCCAGTCGAAGGCCTTGGAGGAGGTGACTCGCTGCTGCGCGAGGAAGAAGCGGAAGTCGACCCCGCGAAGCCCGCTGCTGTCGACGAGCTTGCCAACCTCCTGAGTCGGCAAGCTCTCGGTGGCGTCCCAACGGACGGTGTAGCCGCTGCCCGGAATCGGGGCGTCCACGATCGCGACGTACAGGCCACCGGAGCCGATCTCCCGGATGGCCTTCGATGAGCCGCCGGGCAAGGCGACGTTGTCGTACATATAGGCAGCACGAAGCCGGAGGGCGAGGTACAGGTCGATACCGTCGATCTGATTCCAGATTGTGTGGCCATCCACCTCCGGCACCTGGGACTCGATGTGGCTCGTCCAGGCTGTAGCGGTCGTCGCGGCCCACGGTACCGGGGACGAGGCGAAGGGAGCGATGAGCTCCTCCCAGGTGAGGTTCTGCCAGTCCTGGGCATGGGTGGTGTCGAGACGGATGCGCTGAAGCGAGACCGCCACGAACCGGCAGTCGTCTCGGTCCTCCTCGGCGACGTATCTGTAGTACCGCTCCAACTGTTCAATTCCGAGGCCGGCAAGCAGCTTCACTTCGACGACAGCGACAACCTGACCGTTCGCCTCCACCACCAGGTCGGGGCGATCCGATGCCTTCCGGCCCGGCGACTTCGAGACCTCCCGACGGATCTGGAGCGGGCCAACAGCGTCGATGCCGAGGACGGAGCGGGTGATCGCCTGGTCGGCATTCATGAGGGTGGCGAGCAGATCGCTCCACGCGTTCTCGCTGTTGATCGAGAGCAGGAAGCGAAGGTCCGGAAGACTGCTCACTCGCTGCCCTCTCCCAGCTCCGCGTCGATGTTGAGCACGCGGATCCTGGACTGCGACTGCGCGAGGAGCACCGCAGCGTTCTCGGCAAGGCGACGGGCGGACTTGAGCCGCAGGTCCAGCTCGACATCGTCACCCCAGCGGACTGACGTTGCGATGGCGAATGCGATCGAACCACCGGACTCCAAGTGGCCGACGATCTCCTTGTGGATGCGGCGGCTGGTGCGCTGACTAGAGCGATCCGTCTTGGCGTTGCGGTAGTTGCTGGCTCGCCTGGCCAGCTCCACGGACTCCCCGATGTAGAGCACGCGGATGCCGTCGTCGTCCACACCGAAATCGTAGCGGTAGAGCCCTGGCGCTCGCGGGAGTCCGGGAAACCTCGGCAGGCCGGCTTCGTCCAGCGTGATCGGGCCGGCGCTCAGCCACGAGAACGCAACGCGGACGTCGAGTGCCTCCAGTTCCTTGAGCTGGGACTCGTCGAAAGGCCCACGACGAGACGCGCCGGTCAGCAGCGGGATTGAGCCGCTCTCGGTGGCCGAGGTTCCGGCACCGATCAAGAACCCGAGGTTCTGCAGCCACCGCCGAGAGGCATGCGACTGAAACCGGCTGCGTTTGGCACCTGTCGCAAGGGAGATGACCTGCTTGACCGGCCAATGCACACCATCTACTTCGACCCAGTACTCGCGGATCTCCTCGGGCACGTGACCAGCGAGACGCCTACGAACAAGGGTGGGCGTCAGCTCGAAGGATTCGCCATCGAGGGTGAACTGCATGGAACGGAGGTTAGCCTCAATCGTTCATGAGTTCTCATCAGTTCGCTGACGGGGACGCTGTGCGTGTGGGGTGCGGCTTTCCGGGGGTGAGGCCGCTCCTCCCGGACGACCAGCCGCATCCCTCTGGGCCAGGTGCCCAGGTCGGGCATATCGGTGATCTCCGCGGCCCAGGCGCCGGGCCGTTCGGTGCCGCCGGGGTATTAGGGCTGGCGTCCACGCCTTCTTAGGGATCTTCAGTACGGCCTGGTGGATGGCGTCGGTGATGGTCATTCCGACGGAA
Organism: Streptomyces sp. 150FB; assembly: GCF_000818195.1. Taxonomy (GTDB): domain Bacteria; phylum Actinomycetota; class Actinomycetes; order Streptomycetales; family Streptomycetaceae; genus Streptomyces. Next base: position 7,547,175 of record NZ_JTHL01000001.1, read on the forward strand.
TACGACAGCCACTGCCCATCAGGCGTGGATGCTGCCGCCGGAGTCGGTGCGGATCAGTGTCTGCCGTCCCAGCCGCAGAGCCTTGAGGAGTTGTGCCAGGGCGAGTCGGGCGGTTTCGATGTGGTCCGCGGCGGTGTTGAAGCCTGCGTTGCCGGGCCGCAGCAGGGAGGCCACCGGCTCCCCGGACCCGGCCTGGCCGTGGTCGACGAACGCGACGAGGGGGTGGTGGCCGAAGGTCTTCTTCAGGGTCGCGGTGGCGTCCTGTTTCTCGGAGTGCGCGAGGGTCAGCACTCCGCCGATGTCCACGATCACCTGGCCGTCGGTGGCCGGACTGTTCGCACCGGCCAGCTCCCAGACCCGCCCCGTGCTCGGGAACGTGCGCCCCGGATCGCCGCGTGGGCTTTCGGGCCGGATGCGGCGGGTCTGTCGATGACACGGGAGACTGTGGGATCGGAGGCCACCGGGCCGAACATCCGGCTCGGCCCGCAGCATGCCGTTGTCGGCCAGACAGCCCCCGCCGAGTGCGACGGCCAAGGCCACATCCAGCAGGATCTTCCCCGGATCGTGCACGGCCCGCGGCTTGCGCCACGGCGGGAGTGCCACCGATATCGCGGTGTTCAGACCGGACTTGCGGACCATCTCGGCCAGCAGCACCGCCCCGGCCTGTGAGTGGAGCCTTTCGCCATTGTTGAGGGCGAGCTCGGTGATGGCCAACAAAGTAGAGAAGCCGTATTCTTGCTGTTCAGAAGCGCGTCTCGCCTACGTGACCACCCGTCGGACAACTCGCTTCATGAAAGCGCGAGGTTAGCGGTCAAACTGCGGGGCGGCGCAGAACTGACCCAGAACGGAGACGCCGTGACGGACCTCCCCGAAGAGGGCCAGCCCATCGAGGCCGTATCGACGGTGTACAGCGGCACCACCTTCCGTTCTCGGCTCGAAGCCGACTGGGCCCGCACCCTCGACACCCAAAGCATCCTCTGGCAGTACGAGCCCGAGCAATTCACCTTGCCGTCAGGGGCGCATTACCTGCCGGACTTCTGGCTGCCCGAGATCGGGACATGGCTTGAGGTCAAGGGGCCAGCCACCCCCCGCAAGGAAAAGGCCGTCGAGCTGGGCAAGGCGCGCGCCTGCCGTTGCGACGGCCCCTGCGCCTGCGCGTGGCCCGGTGGCGAGATGGTCCTCCTTGGCTGGGTCGCGGAACGCGCCCACGGCGACATCAACGTGGCTCGTAGCCGGTCGGGCTACGCCAGTTGGGCTGCCGCTCACGGGCCCAGCGCGTACTTCGCGTTGTGCCCCTGGTGCGGGCTCAGACAGTGGATCACCCTGCGCCGTCCGTGGAAGTGCCGCGCCTGTCGCCGCAGTCTGGAAAGCGAGGAGCTGTACCAGCCCCACGACCGTGTGCTGCCTTTCGGGAGCGGCTCGGGGTGGTCTCCTGCGGACACGGTGGCCATCCGCAGGGAGATCGCCGAACAGATAGCTGAGGCAGAGGCCGCTGACTCGGAGGACTCTCGCTCGGAGGCCCCGTACGAAGCGTGAGGGCGCGGGCGCGTAATGCTCGCCCACTCGCGGGTGAAGGTCCACTCTCGCCCGGCATCGACTGGGCGCCGTGTTGCCGCCACGAGGCGGCGACACTTCGACGGCTCCCCAGGGACGGTCGGCTGGGGGCGCTGAACCCGGCAGGCCTGGAACAGATTCGCGCGCCCGGCGTTTTCAAATCATGGCGGCTCGAACACTACGGGCCGCCTCCGCCCCTCTCGCTGGCCTGCGTCGAACACATGGGTAGGGTCGTGGTACCCGAGGTGGAGAGGTAGCCACATGGACCCCGAGATCGTGATCGCGCAGACGACGAGTGACGACGAGGAGCAGGCGAAGACCCTCGCCAGAGGCGCTGTTGAGAGCAAACTGGCGGCGGGCGTTCACATCGATGCGCCCATCACCGCCTTCTACTGGTGGCAGGGGAAGGTCGAAGCGGCTCAGGAGTGGCGGATCTCCTACATGACGTCGGCGGATCGCCTCCCCGCGCTTGAGGCATGGCTGCACGAGAGGCACCCGTACGACGTCCCCCAGTGGGTCACGCTGCCTGTGACCGGAGGGTCGGAGGCGTACTTGTCCTGGGTCGTCGACGAGACGCGTCCGCAGTAGAGGTCACCACCGCAGCGCCTCGCTCTCACCGAGCCCGTGCGCTTGGACGCTTCACAGCGTCGCGAACGTCAGCAGGTGGCTGGCCAGAGCATGCTCGCTGTCGGGAAGCCCGGCAGCGATGGTCTGCGCCCGCTGACGGCCCATGGTGTTGGGCTTCGACTCCGCCGCTGCTGCGAACTGGTGCGCGACGTGGGCCCCGCGGTCTACGTCGCCGCCGCGCAGAAGTGCGGACGCCAGGTCCCCCAGGACGACCACACCGGACTCGGGTAGTCCACCGCCGAGGCGCTCGACTGCGGAGTCGGCCGTGGCCGTCAGCTCCTGACGCTTGAGTTCGCCGTAGACCGAGAGGGTCAAGGAGTCCATCCGGTACGGCGTCACGAAGCGGACCCACGCCTGCTCGCTCGTATGGTCGGCGAAGTCATAGGCGAACCTGGCCTGGTCCAGCGCGCGAAGGGCGGCGGCGTCATCGCCCGACTGAGCGGCCTCCTCCGCGTACCGGCCCAGGGCCCATGCTGCGGCGGTTGCATTGCCACGTCCGCGTACGTCCTGAGCTGCCTGCGAGAGCATCTCCAGCGCCTTAGCAGGGCTGGGCGCACCGTAGCTCGCGTAGCCCAGAGCCAGGGCGCGCAGAGGGGGGTGCCCAGCCTTCTTCGCGCACTCCGAGGTCACTCCGTAATAGGAAGTGGCCTTGTCGTGCTCGCCGAGGTCCCAGGCAACCCATCCGGCAAGAGCAGCGGTCTCTCCCGCCGCGATGGTCAGCGCTCGCTCGTGGGTTCCGGCGCGGGGGAGGGCTGCGGTGATCGCGTCCAAGTGCGCCTCGACCCGAGACTGCAGGCTGAGCGCGCTCTCGTTCAGCTCGTCCACGTGCAACCGGGCCGCATGATCGATAAGCACCCCCGCGGACTCAGGGTCGATCTTGGAACCCTTGCTGAGTGCGTAGGCCAGCCGGCCCCACGGCTCGGCAGCCGCAGCCGCACCGATGACTGCGCCTCCCAGCAGTGTTCGGCGTTTCACGTCGTCCAGGTCCTCCGCCTCGGCCTTGTTCTTCTCTCGCCGCCTTGCGCGGGCGGCTTTCGCCTCGCGCAGCAGCGGCTCCAGCGGGACGCCACAGGCCAAAGCGATGTTCCCCAGGGTGTGGTCCGTCGGAACGTTGGCACCGTTCTCGTACCGGTTCACCTCTCGGCGGGTCATCGTTGCCCGGCCGGAAGCGGCGTTGATCGCACCGGCCTGCTCGTCCTGCGTCCGATTTGCGTTACGCCGCAGGTGACGGAGCAGCTCGGCAAATGGATCCACTGCCATGAGTCTGACCCCTATCCGTGGGAGAAAGCCAATACTCCCCTCAACTCCCCCCTGATTTTCCCCCCTTGACAAAGATTTCCCCCCTCCGGTTTCCCCTGTTCCGGATCGCGCAGCCACGGTGCGATGTGCGCATGACCACGCACCGGACAGCAACGCCACCCCGACCTGGGGGCGACGACGGTGGCGCCCACGCCGTCGGCGCCGCGACCGCTCGGTGTCCGCTGGCCTCTCACGTCTTCGAGATGGCCATGGAGCCGATGGATGTGCACGTCGCTCAAGCACGACGAACCACGGCCACCGTCCTGAAGCAGTGGTCGTTGCCGGAGGCGCCGGCAGAAGACGCCCGGCTCGTCGTCTCGGAGTTGGTATCCAACGCGATCATCCACGGTTCCGGGGATGTCCGACTGCGACTGCGACACGACGACCACGAGCTTCGAATCCGAGTCACCGACGACAGCACCGCACCGGCGAGGCGACGACGTGCAAGTGCCGCCAGCCTCGGTGGTCGAGGGCTGCACCTCGTCGCCTGCCTGTCGCTTCGGTGGGGCGTCGCGGACGGCGGCCGAACTACGTACGCGGTCATCCCCACTCTCACGGAGGCGCTCCCATGTCGCCGCACGACGCAGTCAAGCACGGACCCGACGTGTTGAGCCTCGTTGCCTTCGACCGGGGTCGTGGGAAGCACACGGGCGGTGGGTCGCCGATCGCTGGCGATGACCACCCGAGATGGCCACGCACCCCTCTCCGGGTGGAGCGCGAGTCCCGAGCTGGCCAACTCCGAGGCGTCCGTGAGCACTTCCTCCGACAGGTCGTCGACACGCAGGACGATCAGCCGCTGCGAGTGCTGGCGTACAGCTTGGTACCGAGTCCGAGGGCCCGACCTGACGAGGACTGGGGGACGCTACAGGCTGAGGCCGACCAGCTCGGTTACGCGATCGCCGCTCGGCTCCACGATGTGGCCGTCCCGGTGACCACTACGTACTTCCCGGCATCCAGTGTGAGTCAGGGCGTCTACACGCCGCCTTGGGATCGACCTGGTTGGCGGGAAGCCGAGCGGCAGCTCCGAGAGGGCTTGGCCGACGGCGTGATCGTCCTCGACCGGCACAACATCAGCTCCGATGACGACGAATACCACGCTGTGATCAAACATCTGGGCGAGCACTGCCGGGCGTTTCTCCACCTCGTGATCTCCGAGGAGCCTGTCGCGCCGACTTGAAGGCGTCCACTGCGCTGGATGGACGGGAAGGGCTGGGGCTGGCGGCAGATCAGCGCCCAAGCCCTCCTGATCGCCACCGTGAGCGTCGCGCTCGCCTTCACCTTCAAATACACCTGACCGAGGGCTGACCATGACTTTCGAGAGACACACCGATCGTGCGCCGCGCCTCCTGCCGCACCGCGAGCAGGGCGAAGCGCTCCTCGCCATCCGGGAGGCCGCCCCGACGGCGCCCAGCGAAGAGAGCATCGACCTCTTCGCCGTGCCCGCCGGTGAGGTTCAGGGGCGTGGCTTCGACCTATCGCGCTTTCACTGGCTCTCACGCCTGCCGGCCGCGCCGAACGGATCGGTCTCGCCTTCGACTGACGGCCCGCCGGACGCGGCCCGATTGGCCCTGCCCAGCACCCCGAGTTGGAACTCGAACCGGCCTCGGCCCTCTGAGGCGCATCGGCCACCCCTGACGAGAGGATGATCATGACCGCTCCCACTCACGAATCGCCACCGGCTCCGGCCGCGCCGAACGACCACAGGTCGCACGCTCTTCTCCTCGACCTCGACGGCGTCCTGCTCGACACGCGTCCCGTGATGCGGAAGGCGTGGCAGAGGGTCCAGGAGATCCATGGCGTCGCGCTCCCCTTCCGTGACTACGAGCGCCACCTGGGCCGGGAGTTCGGCGACATCATGCAGCGGCTGGGTGTGACCGATGCCGAGGCGGTTCGCCGGACGTACGAGGCGGAGTCCGTGGCCACCGCGCACCTCGCGGAGGAGTTCGCCGGCATCGTCGAGACGCTCCACGCCTTCGTGGCCGCCGACTGGCGGCTGGGCGTCGTGACGTCCAAGCACGTCGACCGGGCGGCCCCGCTCCTCGCGCGCCTCGGGTGTCCCTTCGCGACCATCCGCACGCCCGCCGGAGCGGGCCGGACGAAGCCGGCCCCGGACCCGCTCCTCCTGGCGCTGGTCGACCTGGGAGTCGACCCTGCCTCCGCCGTCTACGTGGGTGACATGGCGGTCGACCAGGAGTCGGCCGCACGCGCCGGCGTCCCCTATGTACACGCTGGATGGGGCTACGGGCAGCCGACGGCTCCCAACCCCGAGACGGCCGCGTCCCCCCAGGAACTGCTGAGCCTCCTCCCCACCAAGCAGCTCGTCGAGGGGAGCACGGTGTGAGTCCCCGCACGACTGGTGGCCTCGGCCTGGTCCGCTCCTCCAACGCCGGGAAGCCGACGTGGACGCTCGTCGGAACCGGCGCCCTCGCGCACGCGCGAACCGACCACATCCACACCACGGACCTGGAAGCGACGACCGTCGACAAGCAGGTACTGCGCGCCGGCGTCGCAGACGTCATGGCCGCCCTCGACCACTACAGCGCCAAACTGGCCTCCACCCCGGGCGGAGCCGACTGGCTCCACGTCCAGCACGTCCCCGTGCGACGCTTCGTCGCCGAGATCGTGCGCAAGCTCCTGGCCCTGAACTCCTGGGCACCGTTCGCCTCCGCCCCAGGGCCCCTGACCCTGGCCCCGTACGAAGGACTCGTGGGACTGCGTTCGAGCAGCTCGCGTGAGTACCTGGCCTACACCGTGACGTGGTCCGGCGTCGCGTACGTGCTCGGTGCTGCGGCACCGCACAACCCGACCCGCTCCGCCCAGCTCCGCAACCGCGCCCGGACGACTACGGCGAACACGGAGCCGAGTCCGCTCCCCTCGGATCTCGGACGGCAGGACGTTCTGGCGCTGTCGTGGACCTCCCGCCACGCGGCCACGCTGACCCCGGTTCTCGCCGAACTGGCGCGCGGCGGGCAGAGGAGTCTCCTGCTCGATCTCGCCACTGATGCCGCCGAGCGGTGCAGCGCGGGATCGGTCACGGGTATCGAGCTGCGCTCGGCCCCGAGCGACCTCTTCACCCTCTCCGGCACCGCCGAGGGCTTCCACCGTCCCGACGACGAGCACGTCGTCCAGGTGGAAGGCCACGGTGTCCAACTTGCCCGGCTCATAAGGCTTTTGTCGGTGCTCTTGGAGACCAGCGGGGGCTGCACGCAGCCGTCGTGGCGGACGGTCATGCGGGCGGAAAGCTGGCTCGACGACATCCTGTCGACCACCCGGCCGCACACCGTCCTGCTGAGCAACGACACCAGCCCCCTGGGCGTGCTGGCCGCGCACGCCGCCGAGCGGCACGAGGCGAACTCGGTGAACGTCCAGCACGGGGCGTGGACGGCGGAATCGGTCGCCTGGCCGGCCCTGCACAGCCGCGACATCATCGTCATGGGCGAGAGGGACCTCGCCCTGGGCCGAGAGTGGGCGCGCCACCCCCAGGCCGAGGTGCATGTCCTCGGGCAGCCCCGCTTCGACGTCCTCGCCAGCCTGAGCCGCCAGGCACAGCGCCGATACCTGGAGAAGCTGCTTGCTCCGGGGGGCCGCCGCGCGCCCGCCCGGATCGCGGTGTGGGCCTGCCAGCCCTTCAACCCCGATCACCTCAACTCCCACGCGGACCTCCTCCTGGACGGGCTCGCCGAGGCGGACGGTGACTGGGGGCTCGTCATCGCTCCACACCCGGCGCAGGGAGCCGACGCCTTCAACGCTCTGGTGAAGCGGGCCGGCGGGACGACCCTCGCGGTGGCCGATCCCCGGGTCGGAGCACGAGGCTGCCTCGCCGGCGCTGACGCAGTAGCGAGCGCGTACTCGACGTGCGGGATCGAAGCCGCACTGCTCGGCATCCCGGTCTTCGAAATCGGCCCGCCGGGCGAACGCACCTTGAGCCTGACCGGTCACGGACTGGCGACCCGGTGCGAGGCCACTGGTGACGTCTCCGAAGCGCTCTCCGGCGTGCGCGGGGGCCCTACGCCGATCCCGCGGGCGGCCCTGGACGCGGTCTGCCGGTGGCGCGGCGACAGCGCCGCTCGGATCGCCCGGCTCATCACCGACCGCGCCACCTCCGGCCCGAGGGCCGACGACTCCACCCACCACCACCCGGGCGCCGCTGCGTCGCCCCAGGACGAAGGAGCATCCGTCCGATGACATCCCTCACGGCCGACAGCATCGCCGAGCTGTTCTCCGGCGCCGTCACGCTGGCCAAATCCGGCGAGAAGATCAGCCCCCGGGGCATGGCCACCCACGAAGTCCGCGACGTGCACCTGCTGCTCACCCAGCCGCGCGCCCGCCTGCTCTACGCCCCGCCCGCCCGGATCGTGAATCCGGCCTTTGCCGTCGCCGAAACGGTCTGGCACCTGTCCGGATCCGACGCCCCGTGGATCTTCGACTACAACAACCGGCTGCGGCAATTCGCCGACGACGGCGTCCTCCTGGGGGCGTACGGACCGAGGATGCGGAACTGGGGCGGCAAGGTCGACCAACTCGCCCGCGTTGTGGAGATCCTCCAAGCCGACCCCGACTCCCGGCGAGCCCTGATCCAGCTCTACGACCCGGCCCAGGACGCCGCAGGGCACAAGGACGTGCCCTGCACCCTCGGGTTCCGGTTCCACCTGCGCGCCGGCCGCCTGCACATGGCGACCATGATGCGCGGCCAGGACGTATGGATCGGCATGCCGTACGACGTGTTCTTCTACACCGTGTTGCACGAGCTGGTCGCCGGATGGCTCGACGCGGAGCTCGGCGAGTTCCACCTGCACATCGGCTCGCTGCACATCTACGACGAGCACATCGAGCAGGCCGACGCGCTGGCCTCGCTCTCGGCGAGCGAGGTCATGCCCGACCTGCGAACGCCCTGGACGGGCTTCTCCGGTCTGCTCGACCAGGTCGAGGCCCGCGACGTGACCGGCCATCCCGGCTGGGACGCGATGGCCGAGACGCTGCGCAGTTACCGGTTATGGAAGGACGGCAAGCGCGAGCAGGCGTGGCGGGCGGCCGACGCGATCGACGGGCCCCTCGGCCAGGCCCTCACCGCCTGGTACGGAGAGCTGGAGCGTCGTTCGGCCAAGCGAGCCGTGACGGCCGGATCGAGGTGACCGCCGCTATGAAGCGCACCCCCTCCGTCGTCCTCGGCCTGTGCTCGTACACCCATGACTCCTCGGCCGCCCTTCTCGTGGACGGCGAACTCGTCGGCTTCGTCGAGGAGGAACGCCTCTCCGAGCAGAAGCACACCAAGCTCTACCCGGCTCGCGCCGTGGGCTGGCTCCTCGACCAGGCCAAGCTGAGCGCCACCGACGTGGACGCCGTCGCCTACAACTTCCAGCCCGCCCGCTACCTCGCCGAGTCGCCCGCCGCCCTGCGCATGGCGCTCTCGCCGATGACACGCGACCGGAGCCTGGCCCGCGCCCACGGGTTCGCCAAGGTCGCCCTGCGGACCCGGCGGCGGCTGCGCGTCCTCGGCAGCCAGTTCCCTTCGGCCCGCGTCACACCGGTCCTGCACCACCGCGCCCATCAGCTCACGGCCTTCGCCTCCTCCGGCTGGGAGGAAGCCGCCGTACTCGTGGTCGACAGCCTTGGCGAGCGGCAGACCACCACCATCGCCCACGGCCACGGCGTTCAGCGCCCTCGCGTCCAGACCCTGGAAGCGATCAACGACCCGGACTCCCTCGGGTACGTGTACGGCGCCGTCACCGAGCACCTGGGCTGGCGGCGGGGCGACGAGGAGGGCACCGTCATGGCGCTGGCTGCCCTCGGTGACCCCGCCCGGTTCCGCCACCTGTTCACCACGGCCGTCCGCACGACGGCCACGGGCTTCCGCATCCACCCCGGCTACTTCCCGACGCGCACCCTCACCTCGGGATACCCGAGGACATCCCGGCGGTTCATCGCCGAGACCTGCCCCGAGCGGCACCCGAGCGAACCGCTCACCGACGTCCACCGAGACCTGGCGGCTGCCCTCCAGGAGCGGACCGAGCAGGTGATGGTCCACCTCGCCCGCCGCGCTCGTGTGCTCACCGGCTCCCGGCGCCTGTGCGTGGGTGGCGGCGTCGCCACGAACTGCGTGAGCATCGGGAAGATCATCGAGGCTGGCATCTTCGACGAGGTGTTCGTCCCGCCGGCACCGGGGGACGCCGGAACCGCGATCGGGGCCGCCCTCGCCGTGCACGTCGACGCGCGTACGCCTCGCCCGGTCGCCGGCATCGCCCGCCGCTGTTACCTCGGCCCCTCCTACGAGGACCAGCCCCTCGACCTGACTCCCTGGCCCGGCCTCCACCAGAAGACCCTTGGCATCGAGACCGCCGAGTTCCTCGCCGACCAGCTCGCACACGGCGTGATCGCCGGACTCTTCCAGGGAGGGGTCGAAGCCGGGCCGCGCGCTCTGGGCAACCGCTCGATCCTCGCCTCCCCGCTGGAGCCCGGCGTCGTCGAGCGGCTGAACGCCACCGTGAAGTTCCGCGAGCCGTTCCGGCCCTTCGCCCCTATGGTCCCCGCCGAGCGCGCCGCCGAGTTCTTCACCCTCGGCCAGCCGGCGCCGTACATGTCGATGGCCTCCGGGGTGACAGACCTGACGCGCGAGCGGGTGCCGGCCATCGTGCACGCCAACGGCACCTCCCGCCTGCAGACCGTCACCCGGTTGCAGAACCCGTTCATGCACGCGGTGCTGACCGCCTTCGGCCGCCGGACCGGCGTACCCGTGCTGATCAACACCTCCCTCAACGTCAAGGGCAAGCCGATCTGCGGGACGCCCGAGATGGCCCTGGACTGCCTGGCCAGCTCCGGCCTCGACGCCCTGCTCCTCGAAGGGCGGTGGATCACCAAATGAAGATCGGGTACAGCTTCTGGGGCTTCCTCGGTAACGGCGTCACCGACACCCCCGACGGAGGCCGCAGCCACCGCCGCCCCTTCATTGACGCCCTCATTGCCCGCGGTCACGAGATCGTCTTCCTCCAGCCCGACCGCGACCGCCTCGAAGCCGACGACGACCTCGGCGGCGCGTACACCTTCGACGACGGCCTGCCTGGCATCGACGCCCTGTTCCTGGAGTGGCGCTGGGCCATCCCCGGCCGCAACACCACCGTGTGCGGCAGCGAGGGGCACACCTGCGACCTCCACCGGCAGGCCCAGCTCATCAAGCACTACACGGCCCGGTCTCAGACGCCCACCGTCATCTGGGACAAGGACCGCACCCTGCGCGCCGAGAGCGTGTGGCGCCGTACGGCCCACACCCGCGTCTGCGAGGCCGCGCTCGCCCCGACTCTCGGCGCGCACTCGCTGCTCTTCCCCGTCGCCGAGGACCTCCTCGCCCAGGCCGATCCCCTCATCCTGGCGGCGCGGCCTCGGGATCTCGCGCTCGGCTACGTGGGCAACCAGTACGACCGCGACGAGCCCTTCGACCGCTTCTTCGCCCCGGCCGCCGCCCGCGTCGAGCACCTGGTCGCCGGGAAGTGGACGAAGACCGGCCGCTGGCCGCACGTCCGCTTCGCGGGCCGGATCCCGTTCGAGGACGCTGCCGGCGTCTACGGCCGGTCCCTGGCCACGGTGCTCATGCTGCCCGAGCGGTACGCCGCCGTCGGGCAGATGACCCAGCGCATCTTCGAGGCCGTGCTCGCCGGCTGCCTGCCGCTGGCCCCGGCGGACATCCGCTTCGCCGACCGGTTCGTCCCGAAGGAACTGGTCGTGCGCTCCGGCAGCGACGTGCTCGAACGCCTCTCCTACCTGCGCGAGATCGCCGGCACCGAGCAGCACGCCGCCCTGATCGCCGCGTGCGTCGACCGCCTGCGCCTGTTCGGCCTGTGCAAGCAGGTCAACACCCTGGAGTCCGTCCTGCACGGCCTCCTCCAGTCCACCGCGACCGAGCGGGGAACTGCCTGATGCAGACCGCTCGATCGACCACGGCGCGCGGATTCTCCGGGCGCGTCCCGGAGGATGGGTCCGCCGGACACCCGAACCTCTCTACGCTGGAGCACCATGAAGAAGGTCGCCATCGTCGGCTGCGGAGGCAGCGGCAAATCCCACGTGGCCCGCGAACTGGGCACGATCCTCGACGCCCCGGTGACGCACCTGGACGCCGCGTTCTACGACGACGAGTGGAACGCGTTGCCCATGGACAAGTTCACCGACGTGCAGCGCGAGCTGGTCGCGCAGCCGCGGTGGGTGATCGACGGCAACTACAACTCGACGCTGCAGGTACGGCTCGAAGCCTGCGACACGGTGGTTCTGATGGACGTGTCGACCGTGGCGGCGCTGTACGGGATCTTCTCCCGGCAGATCCGGCACGGGGCCGGGCACAAGGGCAACGGGGTGCACAACCGCATCCACTGGGGCGTGATCAAGTACGTCGCCACGTACCGGCGCAAGATGCGGCCCCGCGTGATGGCGAAGATCGAGGAGTTCGGCTCCGGCACCAACGTGGTGCTGCTGGCCAACCGGCGCCAGACGCGCCGCTGGCTGCGGAAGGTCGCCGCCGAGCAGTCCTGACCGGTCCGCGCTCCCGGTCAGGGGGTGCGGCATGAACGAGCCCAACCCGTTCCTGGACCCCGCCCGGCAGTCGGAGCTGTACGGACACGCCTCGCGGCTGGCCGGGCGGACAAGCGCCCTGATGCGCGCCAAGACCGCCGGACACCCGGTGCCCGAGACGATCGTCAGCCTGGTGCAGACCCACCATGCCCGGCCCGACCGGCTCGGCGTGGTGCTCGACATCGGCTGCGGTCGCGGCACGAGCAGCCTCGTCATCGCCGAGCAGCTCCGGCCCATGCGCGTCGTGGGCCTGGACGCCGCCCCCTCCCTGCTCGCCCAAGCCCGCGAGCGCGTTAAGGACCTGCCCGACAGCACGGTGGAGTTCGTCGAAGGCGACTTCCACGACCTCCCTCTGCCCGACGGGTCGAGCGACGTCGTCGTCGCGGCGTTCTGCCTCTACCACTCGCCGCGCCCCGAGGACGTCGTCGGGCAGATCGCCAGGGTCCTCGCCCCCGGTGGTGTGGCCGTGCTCGTCACCAAAGGCCTCGACAGCTACCGGGAGATGGACCAGCTGGTCGCCTCCGCCGGTCTCGATCCGCGTGCCGCCCAGCACGAGAGCCTCTACACCGCAGCCCACAGCGGCAACCTCGCCGTGGTGGCCGCCTCCTCGCTCGACGTGATCGCCGTCCTGGACGAGAAGCACGTCTTCACCTTCGACGGCCACGACCACACGGCGCAGTACCTGGCCACCAATCCCAAGTACGACCTGGCGCCCGGCTTGTACGGCAACCCCGGGGCCTTGGCGGCGACCCTGCACGAGTTCCTTCCCGACCAGCCGCTGACCACCCGGTCCCGGATCACCTTCGTCGTCGCCCAGCCGAAGGAAGGAGGTGAGCCGGCATGAGCCCCGCCTCGTTCACCAAGCGCTACGCGGAACCGGAGCGCGCGGCGGGGGCGGTGCGCCACTACCGGTGGCTCACCGCGTACGCCAAGCCGCTGCGGCAGCCGGCCCTCCACACTGCCGGACCGCAGTCCCTGACGTTCGAACGGATCGAGGGCCGCCCCGTACGTCCCGAGGACCTCCCGCGTGTGGCGGAACTGCTCGGCCACGCCCACGGTGCCGCCTGGGCCAGCGACCTGCACTCCGCGTCGCTGGACACCCCGCACCACTTCGAGGACGGCACGCAGTTCGACGACTACCTCGGTCCCCGGAGGGTCGCTCTGCGGCGACGCCACGAGCAGGGCTACCTGCCGAACAAGACGGCACTACACGCGATGCTCGGCCTGCTGCAAGCGACCGCCGAGGGACCGTGCGCCTTCTACAAGGACAGCAACCCGCGGAACTTCATCATCACCAGCACGCAGGACATCGTCGCCGTCGACACCGACGACCTGTCCCTCGCCCCGCTGGGCTACGACCTCGCCAAGCTCGTCGCGACGCTCCACCTGACCTACGGGCCGCTCACGGACCAAGCCGTCACCACCGCCCTGCTCGCCTACAACGCGGCAGCCCGACGCCACGACGCCCGGCTGGGCACCACGGACCGGGGTCAGCTCGACAGCTTCCTCGGCCTGCACGCCGTGCTCACCGCCCCGTACGTCGGCCGCAACGGCTACCACTACAGCCTGCCCCTCCGTTTCAGCCACCGAGGAGCCTCATGATCACCACCGAACTCGTCTTCGTCCGGCACGGCCAGGCCCAGTGCAACGCCGACGGCCTCGTCGGGGGCCCGCGCACCTGCACCGGCCTGACCAACCTCGGGTACGCCCAAGCCGAACAGGCCGCACGCCGCCTGGCCACCGAGCACCTGAAGAAGCCCTTCGACGTCATCTACACCGGCCCGCGGATCCGCCTCGTCCAGACCGGCGAGATCATCGCCCAGACGCTCCAGATCCCCGTGCACCACGACGACCGACTCGACGGCCCGGTCCACGGCGACGCCGACGGCCGGCCCTGGGACGCGGTGAAGACGGCCGCCGACGGCGGCCCGCACGCCCACCCCGACACACCCTGGGCCAACGGCTCCGACACCTGGAACGGGTTCCTGGAGCGCGCCAGCAGGAACCTGAGCCAGCTCATCGAGGAGAACCACGGCAAGCGCGTCGTCTTCGCCGCCCACGGGGAGACGGTGATCACCGCACACACCCTGCTGCTCGGCATCCCGATCGGCTCGCCCGCCGGGTTCACCCACAACCACGCCTCCATCACCCGCTGGCAGCACCACCGCAACCGCCTGGGCCAGACCCGCTGGATGCTCGACCGGCACAACGACACCGAGCACCTCAGTCTCCTCACGCCGGAGCCGACCCCGTGATCGCGACCTCGCGCGACCCCCGGATACAACTGGCGCACCTTCTCCTCGGCGCAGTCGACATCGCAGCGGACCCCGCTCTCCCGCCCCGCGTCGTACGCCTAGTGGCCGGCGACGGGCGTCAGTTCATCGCGAAGCAGCACGCGGAGCGAGACCGGTACACCGGAGAACTCCACGCCTACGGGGCGTGGGGCACCCATCTGACCGGTCATGCGCCGGAGTTGGTCGGCCGGGATGACGCCACCCGCACCCTGCTGCTCACCGCACTCGCAGGCGACCGCGCTGACACCTTCGCTCCGGGCTCGCCCGAGGAGGAGCTGGCCCACCACGAGGCCGGGCACGTGTTGGGCAAGCTGCACCGGGCCACGGCCATGCCCCAGGGCGGTGCCGTCGGCGCCTCGCTCGCCGAGCGGTTCCAGGGGTGGATCGACCGGGCCATCCACGCCGACCTGCTCGACGCGGCCGAGGAGAACCTGCTGAAGCACCACGCGGTGATCCTGGGCGCCAGCCACATGGACAGCGCGATCTGCCACCTCGACTATCAGCCGCGCAACTGGCTGCTCGGCGACACCTTCGGCATCTACGACTTCGAGCACATGCGACGCGACGCCCGGGTCCGCGACTTCGCCCGGCTCGAATTCCGACGCTGGCAGGCCGCACCCCACCTCCGCACCGCCTTCTTCGACGGATACGGACGCTCGCCCAACGACACCGAACGCCGCCTCCTGGAGTCCTTCGGCGCCATCGAGGCGGCCACATCCCTGGTCAAGGGCCACCAGGAGAACGACACCGCCCTCAGCGCGCACGGCAGAACCGTCCTGTCCCGGCTCACCTGACCAGCCCCTTAGACGACACCTCTCTGGAGATCCCCGTGCCACAGCACGAGCAGCCCTCGACCAACGCTTACCCCCGACGGGCCGTGGTGACCGGCTCCGCCGGATTCATCGGCTCCCACCTCGCCCACGCCCTCGTCCAGGCCGGCACCACCGTGATCGGCGTGGACCGCCGAGACCCCTCCACCGACCCGACGGCCGCCGCCAACCTCGCCGCGCTGCGGGGCCGCCAGGGATACCACCACGTCACGGCCGACCTCCTCCACTGCGCGATCGACCCGCTCCTGATCGACGCCGACGCGGTCTTCCACCTTGCCGGCATCCCCGGCGTGCGGCCCTCCTGGGGACCGCAGTTCGGCGACTACCTCGCGTCCAACGTGCTGGCCACCCACCGCGTCCTCGAAGCCTCCACCCGGACCGGCGTCCCCCGACTGGTCGTCGCCTCCTCCTCCAGCGTCTACGGTCCGACCGACGGCGACGCGAGCCTCGAGACCGACCGCCCCAATCCCGCCTCCCCGTACGCCGTGACCAAGCTGGCCGAGGAGCAGCTCTGCCTCGCCTACGCCGAGCGTCCCGGCGGCCCCAGCGTCGTCGCCCTGCGGTACTTCACCGTCTACGGCCCCCGGCAGCGCGCCGACATGTTCACCCACCGCGCCCTGTACGCCGCCCTGACCGGACAGCCCCTGCGCCTGTACGGAGACGGCCACCAGCGCCGCGACTTCACCTACATCGACGACGTGGTCGCCGCCACGATCGCCGCCAGCGTCGTCCCGAACGCTCACGGCCCCATCAACGTCGGCGGCGGCTCGAACGCATCGCTGCTGGACGTGGTCAACATCGCCAACAGCCTCACCGGCCGCGAGATCCAGCTCCACCAGGACCACGTGCGCAACGGGGACGTTCTCGTCACGCGTGCCGACCCCAGCCGTGCGGGAGAGGTCCTCGGCTGGCAGCCGCGCGTCGACCTCCACAGCGGACTGCGCGCGCACATGCAGGCTCTGGCCGCCCCGGTGCCGGACTACAGCCGGGCCGCGTAGCCCTACGCCTCGGAACCCGAGAGGAGTGCCCATGGAAACCCCCGAGCGAGCACGGCTGGACGCCTTCTTCCGGAGGATCACCGCACAGTTCCCCGCCGGGCAGGCGATCACGACGCTGGTCATCACCCACCTGCTCCCGGAACGACCGGCGTTCTTGCACGCCATGACCGCGGTGTCCACGATCGGCGCCGTCCTCCCCAAGCCCCGGTCGATCCACCAGCCGACCCTCGACACCGTCCGCCGCACCCTGCCGGTCCACGACCTGAGCCGGGAGCGGTTCACCGACGAGACCCAGGCCCTGCACTACCTGGAGGACACGGCCGGCGGCCAGGACGTCGTCCTGGTCGACATCGGCGGGTACTTCGCGGCCAGCCTCGACACCCTCGTGAACAAGTTCTCTGGGCGCATCCTCGGCGTCGTCGAGGACACCGAGAACGGACACCAGCGGTACGCCGCTCTCGGCTCGCTGCCGTGCCCGGTCGTGTCCGTGGCCCGCTCACCGCTCAAGGACTGCGAGGACCACCTCGTCGGCCGGTCCATCGTGTTCTCCACCGACGCCCTCGTCCGCGCCCGCGGGGACATCCTCACGAGCCGCAGCGCCTGTGTCATCGGCTTCGGCAAGATCGGCCGCTCGATTGCGCAGACCCTGCG
Source organism: Streptomyces sp. 150FB (assembly GCF_000818195.1). GTDB lineage: Bacteria > Actinomycetota > Actinomycetes > Streptomycetales > Streptomycetaceae > Streptomyces. The sequence continues at coordinate 7,563,981 of NZ_JTHL01000001.1, forward strand.
CGCCCAGGACCTGCGCGTCACCGTGTACGACAACGACGCGGTCAAGCGGGTACAGGCGCACGCCCTCGGCTTCCGCACCAGCTCGTCCACCACCGAGGCCGTCCACGACGCGGAACTCGTCCTGTGCGCCACTGGCAATCTCGCCCTCCGGCACGAGGATTTCGCCGCCCTGCGCAACGGCGCCTACCTCGGATCGGTGACCTCTTCCGAGGACGAACTCGAACTCAGCAGCCTTGATGACCTCTACGAACGCCAGCCCGTCGAATCGCAGTTGACTCGATACGAGGTCACTGGCCACTACTTCTACGTCCTCGCCGACGGGGGTGCCGTCAACTTCGTGCATGGCGCCGCCGTCGGCACCTACATCCACCTCGTCCAGGCCGAGATACTCGCCGCCACCGCCGCACTCAGCCACGCGCGATTCCAGCCCGGACTGCACGAGATGCCGGCGGCCGACCGCGACACCATCGCCAGAACCTGGCTCCGCCACTTCGAAAGGTGACCTCGTTGCCTCCCTCCACCGAACACGTCCGCGCCGTCACGGAGGCGTACCTCGCCCGCCACCCGGACGAGCGCGCTTCCCTGACGATGCTGTTCGCCGTGCTCGCTGGCGCGGACGATCCCACCAGCCGCAAGACCTTCCCCGCCCACGTGACCTGCAGCGCCATCCTCATCAACGGTGAACGGCACGTGCTCCACATCCTGCACAAGGCGTCCGGGAAGCTGCTGGCGCCCGGCGGGCACAACGAACCGTCCGACCAGCTCCTGCGCGACGCAGCCCTGCGCGAGCTGCACGAGGAGGCCGGCATCCCGCCCAGCGCCGTCGTCGCCCTCGCCGGCCACGAGGACATCCCCCTCGACATCGACGTGCACGCGATCGACGCGAACCCGTCGAAGAACGAGCCGGCCCATCACCACGTGGACTTCCGCTGGGCCTTCCACCTCGGGGCCGATCACGCGGTGACGCTGCAGGAGGAGGAGGTCGACGGCTACCAGTGGCGGCCGTTCGCGACTACCGCCTCACCCACCGTCCGCGCCAAGCTCGCCCAGCTCACCTGAAGCCCCCCGAACCCGACCACCAGGAGGACGCCGTGGCCGCCACCACAGCCCGACCGACCGACGCCGAACGGCGCCGGCACATCGCCGTCATACCCTGCCGCTGGGGTGCCTCCCGCTTCCCCGGCAAACCACTGGCCCTCCTCGGCGGCAAGCCGCTGCTCTGGCACGTCCACCAGCGCTGCCTGGAGGCCCAACGCCTCGCAGGGGCCGTCGTCGCAACGGACGACGAACGCATCGAAGCAGCGTGCCGCGAACTCGGCATCGACAGCATCCGTACCGGGGAGCACCTCACCGGCACCGACCGCGTCGCGGAGGTCGCCGAACGTCTGCCAGCCGACGGATACATCAACGTCCAGGGCGACGAGCCGTTCATCTCGCCGACCGCCATCGACGTCGTCTCCGAAGCCCTGGAATTCACTCCGCCCGGCACCTTCGCCGTGAACGCCTACACCGAGCTGGTCGACGTCGGCGCCGTCCTGGACCACAACGTCGTCAAGGTCGTAGTGACGGCCCGCAGCGAGGCCCTCATGTTCTCGCGCCAGCCCATCCCGTACCCAAGGGGCGACCGGCCGAAGTACCTGCGTCAACTGGGCCTCTACGGCTTCACAGGCAAGGCTCTCCAACACTTCCGTCAGCTCCAGCAAGGGCCCCTGGAGCGTGCCGAAGGAGTAGAGATGCTGCGTTTCGTCGAACACGGCCACGCCGTACAGATGGTCCCTGTCCTGGACGACGGTGTAGCGGTAGACACCCCTGAGGATCTGACGCGAGCCGAGCGCTTCCTCGATCAGCTCGACGGAGCGGTTCATAGGCGTGGGACCGCACGGCCTTCTGCACGGTGGGACGGAATCACCTCATCCGCGACTCGTGTCCGATCTTCGGAAAGCCCCCGCTCTCACTCCTAGCGAACAGCAGCTCCGGGGCCTGCCTACTCGCCCCCAGAGCGGCTCACTCGCTAAGCGACCCTCGGGCTAATTAAGGACGGGAAGCGAGGTCAGACCGCGTACAAGACGGGCGTGCCGCCACTGAAGCTGGTCGGGCGGTGCGGCGAGCCGCAGGCCTGGGAACCGTGCCAGTACCGCGCGCAGCGCGATTTCGGCCTCGGCCTTGGCCAGCGGAGCGCCGACGCAGCGGTGGATGCCGTGCCCGAAGGCGAGGTGGCCGGCAGCGCCCCGGTCCGCATCGAGTTGGTCCGGTGACGGGAACCGTTCCGGGTCGCGGTTGGCGGCTCCGAGGACGACCAAGACCGGTGCGCCTGTTGGGATGTCAGTGCCGCCGAGTGTGACGGCCTCGGTGGTGTACCGGAAGGTGGCCGTGCTGACGGGGGAGTCGAATCGAAGCAGTTCGTCCAGCACCGCAGGGATGTCGTCCGGGTTCTGGCGGAGGCGGTCGAGTTCGGCCGGGTGCTGGAGCAGGGACAGGGTTGCGTTGCCGAGGAAGTTGGTGGTGGTCTCGTGGCCGGCCACGAGCAGGAGCACCGCGAGAGAGACCAGTTCCTCCTCACTGAGCCGGTCGTCGCCGTCGCGAACCGAGATGAGGCGGTCGAGGAGCGAGCTGCCGTGGTGTCGGCGCTTGACGGCGATGAGGTCTGTCATGTAGTCGGCCAGGGAGTGCGAGGCCGCGTCGATGACGCCCGGCTGTCCCGCCGCGAACAGTTCGCCGGACCAGCGCCGGATGTCGGGCCGGTCTTCCTCCGGTACTCCGAGCAGTTCGCAGATCACGATGACGGGTAGCGGGACGGCCAAGCCGGTCACGAAGTCGAAGGGCTCACCGACAGGCCACTTGTCCAGCAGGTCGTCGGTGACCCTGGCGATGAACGGGCGCAGTTCCGCGACCGCCCCGGTCGTGAACGCCCTGGTGACCAGCTTGCGCAGCCGGGTGTGCCTGGGCGGGTCGCTCGACAGCATGTTGTGCGCCACCGCGGGGTGGAGGCGCCGCTTTGATTCCTTGCCCGCGAAGAACGCGGCGGTGTCCTTCGAGAGCCGGGCGTCGGCGAGCGCTTCCCTGGCTTCGGCGTATCCGGTGACCAGGTAGCTGAGGCGCCCACCGGACCCGCTGGGTACGGCCTGTACGGGGCATGCCGAGCGCATGGCCGCGTAAGTGGGGTAGGGATCTTGGAGAAAGCGGGGGTCCTGAGTCGGGTCGGTCATGTCTTCAGGTTCCAATCGTTCGTGGCCGGCCGTCGACGCCGACACGCCCGACGTGGGCGTAGGCGTCGGCCACCAGGAGGAGCCACTGTGTGTCGGCCCGAAGATCCTCGCGGGCGGCGGCGTCTACCGACGGAGGTGCGACTTCGTCCGCGTACCGGCCAGCCTTCGAGTCTGCCAGTGCAGCTCGAACCACAGCCGCCTCCACAGCGGCGGCGCCCTGCTCGGTAGCGGTGTGGAAGTTCGACGCCGCGCTCTCCTGCACCCTGCGCGACCGGTACGGCCGGAGGGCGAGGATGCCGTCGCTGATCTCGATGACGCGCCGCTGCAGTCGGAAGTCGGAGTCGTCGGAGATGCCTTCGATGTCCTCGGCCGGCGACAGGACGATCTGCGGCATCGCGGTTGACAGGTCCTGCCAGAGGGGGCGGAGCGTCTCGAAGGACCGGGTTTCCCAGCGACGACGGCGGGCTTGGTTGATCGGGTAGAGGACAGCAGGCCACGTGAGGCCGAGACAGATCAGCAGGACGGCGAGCGCCGGCGAGGTGACGCTGAAGGCGCACGTCGAGGTCACGAGCGATGAGCACTGCGCGTGCGTTTCGTCGCCCAGCCCCAGACCGAGGCCTACGGTGCGCGTCAGCTTGTAGACGACGTAGACGAGAGCGAACACGCAGCCTGCCGCTGCCATCCGCAATCCGACCCGGATGCTGTCGCGCCGAGTCGCCTTCGACTGGCGTACGGCTTGCCTCAGGAAGTCGACCACGGAGAACCCGAGGAAGGAGGTGTAGGGGAGTAGGTAGAGCGCGTAGACCTGCGGAGAACGAGCTGTCAGCTGCTCGTAGGCGAACAGCGCGGTCATGGTGACGACCGACGCGGTGAGCAGGGCGAGACGGACCCTGATGCGTTGCCGCGCCTCGTAGGGTTCGAGGTTGAGCTGGAAGGAAACGGCCAGGACCGCTGTGGCGGCACCCAGAGAAGCGCAGTTACTCAGCAGTCGGCCGATGTGCGGCACGATCGCCTCCGCGACGTTCCTGAACAGCGGCGCATAGGAGGCGAAGGCCATGGCGAAGGAGCCGAGAAGCGCGCCCATGGCCGACGTACCGGTCGGCCGGGGCGTTCCGCGTCCGAGCACCCAGTAGCTGGCTATGGACGCGAGCAGCAACGCCATCCCGAGGAAGACAGCATTCGTCATGCGCGGAGGCGACCTCTCCTGATGGGCTGGGCGAAGAGAGCTTCCCAGCTGTCCGGGCCCCTCTCGGGGCGGTGCGGAGGGGCCTCACGTTCGCGGTAGATGCGTTGGCGGACGACCGTCGCCATCATCTCCGCCTCACGCTCGTCAGCAGTCGAGTAACTCGTCCGCCCGGACATACGCATCACCAGCGTCGGGTTGACCCCCAGGGAGCGGGCCGTGTCCGCGTTGACCTCCAGGCTTCCCGGATGGTCGCAGTACACGTGGCACAGCTCGTGCGTGAGGATGTGCCGCTGGTGGTGGACGGACGTGCCCTCCTCGTAGAAGAGGAGATCGGCGTCCGGGGTCTCGATTCTCATTCCGCACGGCGCTTCGACAGCGCCGAGCGTGCTCAGCGGCTGCAGGACGATGGGCTTCCCGCGAAGCTCGGCTATGGCCTCGCTCAACTGGCGGGTGGTGAATCGGTGCGGCAGACGTAGGAGGTCGATCTGCTCTTCGCACGATGCGCGCAGTCGACGCGTGTCGACTTCTGGCAAGGACACGGTGCTCCCCTTCGGCCTCGGCGGTGCGTCAACTTGTGGGTGGACGGAAGCCCCGAGGATGCCAAGAGAAGGCAGGAACTCACTCTTCCTGGAAGTGGCGGTTCCGATTACGCATGGTGATTGACGGAGGGGGTGAGCCTTCCCGGTCGCACCTCCTCACCGTTTGCCGGAAACGCAAGGGGCCGGTGATTTGGGCGCGAGGCGGTTCGCACTCTGAGTAGTTGACTACTTGATTATCCGTTATGTCTGACTACGCTGAATGACTGAACCATGATCGACCGGATGGGAGGTTGGACTCCCTATGGCGCATGTCACCCGGTGAGCGCATCCTAGGCTCGCCCTTATGGACGTGCGGGGCGGGCGGGTCGCGGGTGGCGAAGGTGGCGGCGAGTCGCTGCCTGAGCTGCTGCGATCGTGGCGGCGGCGGGTGAATCCCGATGAGATCCCCGGGTTGGCCTCTCCGGGCCGTAGGGCGAAGGGTCTGACGCAGCGTGACGTGGCTCGGCTGACCGGGGTGAGTGAACGCTGGTACGGGGCGCTGGAGCGGGGCATGGACGCCAAGTACTCCGCTGACTTTCTCGATCGACTCTCGTCGGTGCTGGGGCTGAGTCGCGCTGAGCGCGATGCCCTGTACCTGATGGCGGTGGGCCATCCGCCGGTGGTCGCCGCAGTTCCGGAGGTCGATGCGGCGGCGGAGATGGACGAGCTGCTGCAGCGGTTTCTGGACGGCCAGGCCCCCGATCCCGCCTTCGTCACGGACCTCGCCTGGAACGTGATCGGTTACAACGAGCCGCTGCTGGACTGGTTTCCGTGGGCGGCTCACCAGGCGAATCAGATGCGATGGGCCTTTCTCAGTCCGGAGGCTCGCGAGCAGCTTGTGAACTGGGAGCAGGACTGGGCTCGCTCCTACCTGGGGCAGATCCGCTACGAGCGCGCCCGCCATCCGGACCACGAAGCGCTGCGACAGCTGGAGCGCGACATCCTCACGAGTTCCCCGGCCGCACGGCAGATGTGGGACCGCCGCGAGGTGGTCGAACACGCCGACGGAGACCTGCGCAGGCTTCGACTTCCCCACCATCGGGGCCGAGAAGTCGGCGTGCGGATCATGGCCCTGCGGCCCATGCGCAGCGACCTTCTCCGGGTGATCGTGCTGATGGAAACCGACTCTGAACCTGTCGAGACGTGATCGACGGGAGCGGTACGCACCTCTGTGTGCGGCCAAGCCCTTACTCGTCGTCGAGCAGTCCCGACGCTTCCGACTCGTCGGGCATTCCTTCCAGTCTTCGGGCCTGGTCGATCACGGTGTTCACCATGTTCAGGCTCGAAGCGCTGAGGCCGTTCGCGCGCAGAGCGACCCGGCGCACCCCCTGGTCGCGCATGGCGGCGACCAACTGGATCTCGGCACGCTGGCGCTCCGCCTCCTCCTCGTCGAAGAAATAGCCCGGGCTCACGCCGAAGAAACCGGCCAACGCGCGGATGGTCTGCATCTTCGGGTTCGAGTTGGTGCCGGTGCGGAGCTGCTGGATGGCGCTTGCGGAGATGGTGACGCCGGAGGTGTCACGGATGCCCTGCGAGACCTCCGCGTAGGTGTAAGGGCCGCGGCCCTTCGGGTGCACCTCTCGGAACAGGTAGTCGAGCAACTCCGAGAAGGTGCGCTCGCGCGATTCGGTCATCTCCAGATCTCCGTCATGGCGGCCATCATATCCACCTCAGTGGTGATCATGGTTACCCAGGTCCAGTGTCTCGCCATTGCAGTTGACGGCATGGCGTAACTGCAATGTACGTTGTGCATCGAAAGTATCCATTGCAGTGTTTCGCTGCTGGTGGGGGCTGGTTCATGGAAGCTGGACTTGGACCGAGGGTCGCCCTATGGTCCTGGTGCCCACAGGCGGAGATCACTGGCCGACGGAACAGCCGGGAGGGGAAGGAGACGAGCACGCGCGGGTCATGACGACCGCGGGGTGCACAGGGGTGCATGAGACCGGCGCCCGGGAGCTACCAACTCCCGAGCACCGGGCCGACACCCCGAGGGGTACCGATCCACATCTCGCGGGCGGCGGGGCTTTTGCACGAGAACCGCCGCACCGCGTTCCTACGAACAACGGAGTATCACATGCTCGCCACGCCGAGCGTCAACCCAGCCTGCCCGGATACCCGACGACAGCACCGTCTCGCTGCTCAGCTCGCAGAGATGATCCCGGGCGCGGCCACGATCCGAGTCAGCCTCACCGACCCGAGCCGGGCGTGGCCCCACCCGAGCGCCGCTATCCGGGACGAGGGCGGGAAGGCCCTGGAGGTGAGCCGGACGACGGCGACGGTCGCCGCCCGCTGGATCCTGCGGGTCTGGCCGGAGGCGGACTGGACCCGGCCGCACACCTTCGACATCCAGCGCGCCGCCCTCACTTGCAGCGACCTTGTCGCCGCCGGTCGGAGCCGCTGACATGGCCCGGATACGCACCATCAAGCCGGAGGCGTTCTTCTCCGAGTCGCTCGCCGAAGTGAGCGTCGAGGCCGAGCGGACCTTCTTCGGCCTCCTCACGCAGGCCGACGACCACGGACGGCACCGCGACAACGCCGCGATCATCGCTGGGCTCCTGTGGCCCCTGCGCGCCGAGCACACCTCGGTCCACGTCGAGGACGATCTCCACCAGCTCGCGAGCGCCGGCCTGATCTGCCGGTACACCGGCTGCGACGGCCGCCGCTACCTCCACATCGTGACCTGGTCCGAGCACCAGAAGATCGACAAACCGAGCCAGTCCCGCCTGCCATCGTGCCCGCAGCACCAGGCTGGCGGCCGGTGCGGCCCCTGCAAGGGCAACTGCACCAAGCAGACCGAGGGCTCGCCCACCACTCCCGGAGGACTCGCCGAGACCTCGCCGAACGCTCCCCGACCCCTCGATCTGCCCGCCCAGGCCACCTCGACGTCTCCCGGGCACGCGATTGTGTCCCCGGCCGACCGGCAGGCAGCCACCGATCACCTGGTCGACGTCCCTGGCGGCTCCCGATCGGAAACCCCAGGTCAGGAGGCATTCCCCGAGGACTCCTCGAACCTTCCCCGAAGCCTGCCCGAAGGCTCGGCGCCTGGATCTAGGATCTTGGATCCTGGATCTCTTGTCCCTACGGGGCGCACAGCGCCCGCAGCCGGCATCTCCGCCAAGGACCTCGTCGGGGAGTACGTCGCCGGGTGCGACCAGCGCCCCCCGAGCGACGTGATCGGGCACCTCGGTCGGATCATCAAGAAGCTCCTGGACGAGGGCATCGCTCCGGTGCACATCCGAGCCGGGCTGGCGAATTTCACGGCGAACCCGAAGCACCCGAGCGTGCTGACCAGCATGGTCAACGAGGCGATGAACGCTCGCTCCGGCGGTTTGGCGCGGCCGGGAATGCGGCCTAACGTGCCCGCCCACCAGGCGTGGACCAACCCGGTCAACGCTTCCGCCGCCTACGCCGAGGAGCTGTGATGCACACCCGTCACCGCGAACCGCAGCTCCTCGGCAGCGAAGCCACCCTGGAGCGCGTGGCCAGGATCCTGGCCGCCCGCAACATCGACCCGGCCTCCGCCACGCTCGCCGACGACGCCGAGTCCTTCTCCCCGCTGGACGCCCTGTTGGCCGGGATGCCCCCGCGCTACCAGGCGGCTGTCGCCGACCACCCCACGGTCCTGGACTGGGTCCGGAAGGTCACCGAGGCAGCCGTCGCCCCCAGCCGAGGAGCCCGTCGACAGGTCACCACCGGACCTAGCCTGCTGATGGCCGGAGTCGTCGGCGCGGGCAAGACACACCAGGCGTACGGCGCAGTCCGAGCGCTGGTGCAGAGCGGCGTCGGTGTTCGCTGGCGCGCGACCACCGCTGCCGACCTCTACGCCGATCTCCGCCCCCGGCCCGGGGTCGACAGCGAGCGGGAACTGGCGGCGGTCAGCCGCTGCCCGCTGCTGATCATCGACGACCTCGGCGCGGCCAAAGCCAGCGAGTGGGTCGAGGAAGTTACGTACCGGCTGATCAACCGGCGGTACAACTACGAACTCCCCACGCTGATCACCACCAACCTGGCGATCAAGGACCTCCGCTCCTACCTCGGGGACCGCGTCGCCAGCAGGCTCGCGCAGATGACCAACCGAGTCGAGTTCGAGGCCGTCGACCGCAGACGCCACAGCGCCGCCGCCTGACCCTCCACAGGCCACCCCGCCGGACCGCGCCCCCGCCGCGCCGCCCCGGGCACCTGCCGCCAGCGCACCTCTCCGCCGACGCCCCTGCGCGCGGAGAGCGATCGGAGCACCCCGCATGACAAGCACGATGAACAGCCCTGCCCGCCACCGCCAGCTCGGCGACCACACCTGGCAGGCCGACGCCGTCTGCCAGAGCACGGAGTACAACCCGGTGGACCCCGAAGCCTTCTTCCCCGAGCCCGACGAGACCGCCAAGATCGCCACGGCCAAGGCCCTGTGCGGCCAGTGCCCGGTGCGCCGCACCTGCCTGGATGCCGCCCTGGAGAGCGGCACCACCGACGGTATCCGTGGCGGACTCACCGAGGAGGAGCGGCGGCCACTGCACGAGAAGATCGCGCACCGCCTCGACTACAGCCGCGTCAACGACACCATCGGCGGACGCGACATCCACCTCACCAAGGCCGAGCGCCGCGCAGTCGTCTACGCCGCCTTCCGCCACGGGGTAAGCGAGCAGCGCCTGGCCTGGCTTCTGAAGATCACCGAAGAGCACGCCCAGAAGCTCTACCGCGAGACCCGCCGGGCCTTGCGCAACCGAGACCTGAACCAGACAGCGAAGACCGCTTCGCCACCCGACGACAGCGGCGAGCACCTGAACCGTGACGACTTCGGGACGGCGGCATGAACACCAGGAGGCTGGCGAAGCCAGCGCACGTATCCGGCTGGGATCGCGCGGCCGTCGTTGCCCTCGGGGGCGCGGGATGCGCGCTGTCGTACGACGCCCTACAGCAGATGGCCGTCGCCATCCACATCCGGGGCTTCCTCACCTTCGCCTTTCCCCTGGTGATCGACGGGTTCATCGCCTACGGCATCCGAGCCCTCCTGGTCCTGCGCGACGCACCGCTGCGCGCTCGGCTCTACGTCTGGACGCTCTTCGGTACGGCCACCGCCGCCAGCATCTGGGCCAACGCACTCCACGCGGTTCGCATCAACCAGGACACGGTCGCCGGCACCGGCCTCCGGCTCGGTAACGCGGTGGTCGCGGTGCTCTCCACCATCGCCCCGCTCGCACTGGCCGGAGCGGTCCACCTCTACATCCTCATTGCCCGGGGCCCGGTCAAGGACACTGACCGGCAGAACCTCGGTCAGCCCGGTCACCTCGGTCAGACCGATCGGGGCGACGCCATCGAGGTCACCCGGACCGACCGAGCCGGTCAGCAGCGGTCAGCGGCCGGTCAGGTCAAGTCCGGTCAGTCGGTCACCGCTCTGACCGACCGGCTGCCGCTGTCCCCGACCGACGAGGACACCGCCACCCGGTCAGCGACCGGAGACTCGGCCCCGGCCACCAGCGGCCAGTCGGTCACCGACCACCGCAACCGGAGCCACGGTGCCCCTGACCTGCCGGGACAGGCGGACAAGGGGCGGACGGTCGCTGACCGCCCCGACAGTGCGGCCCCGGTCGGTGATGGCCAGGGCAGCCCGGCGGCGGTCAGTGCCCCGCCGGTCACCTCGCCGCCGGTCACTGACCGGGCCGCTCGGCCGACTGGTGACCGGCGTCCTGACCCAGACACCGAGGAGCTGCTGAAGATCGCCCGGTCGGCGGTCAGGGCCGAGGACAAACTGACCCGCAAGGTGGTCGCCCAGGCGATCCGAGGTCAGCAGATCCCGCTGTCCAGCGACACCCTGACCGCGCTGATGGCCCAGCTGCGCGAGCAGCACCGCCAGCCGGTCACCTCCTCCCGGCCCTGACCGAACCTCCACGGAGTGGGTGACCAAGCCGGTCACCCCGGCCGGTCACCCGCTCCGCATGTCTCCGAGACACCCCGCCACAGCAGAAGCGGAGAGCACCCGATGCGCACTCACCCGGCCACGCCCGCCGAAGTCGACTCCTGGCTGACCGTCCTGCACCAGCACGGACACCTCCACCGCGCCCAGTCCGGCCCCGACACCACCTGGATCGTGCAACGCGAGCAGCACGACCGGCCCTGGACCCTGCACCACCCCGTCCTGGCCATGGACTGGATCGAGGAACTCGTCCGCGAAATCCAGCAGCAGGACCCGGAGACGAGCCGGTGAACACCAACGACCCGGTGGCCACCCCCGCTGGACAGCAGCGTGACCCCACCACGGCTCCTGGCGGAGCAAGCTATCGCGTACGACGGTCCTACGGCCCGTCGTACGCACTTGCCCCCGCCCAGGAGGGCGGGGGAAGCCCGGCTGGTCCCCGAGCGAGGGCGCACGGGGACCAGCCGGGCAACCGGCACCAGGGGGCGCCGGTCACCGGGGGAGAAGCAGATGACCCTGCCGACCGCGAGCAGCCGAGCCCGAGCACGCCCGCCTTCCCCGACCGCACCCCGCGCCGCCGTAGCCGCAACCCGAGCGAGCGCGCCCGCAAGACGACCACCCGCCTCTCCGACACCGAGAAAGCCGAGATCACCGACGCCGCCACCCAGCGCGGCGTCACCGTCGCCCGCTTCCTCGCCACCGCCGGCCTGAGCGCCGCCCGCGGACGCGCCGCCGTGCACAGCAACGACCAGCTCGACACCGCCATCGACGAACTCGCCGCTCTACGCACCGCGCTGGCCCGGATCGGCAACAACATCAACCAGATCGCCTTCGTCCTCAACAGCGGTGGCCAGCCGCGCGCCGGTGAACTCGAACACGCGCTGGGCACGCTGACCGGACTTCTCGCCCGCGTCGATGACGCGGCGAACGACCTGGTGACCCGGCGGCTGTGATGGTTCCCGACATCGGACGCGGCTCCCGCACCCACGGCCTCCTCGTCTACCTGTACGGCCCCGGACGGCGCGAGGAGCACACCGACGCGCACCTCGTCGGCTCCTGGGACGGCTTCGCCCCCGACCCCGGCCGCGACACCGGCCTCGACCCCGACCCGAAGGTCACCCTCGCCCGGCTCACCGCCGCCCTGGACCTGCGGGTCAAGCAGGCCGGCGACCGCGCGCCCGCCAAGCACGTCTGGCACTGTTCGGTCCGTACCGCCCCCGGGGACCGGCGGCTGGACGACGAGGAGTGGAACGCCGTCGCCCAGCGCATCGTCCACGCCACCGGCATCTCCCCGGCCGGAGACCCCGACGGTTGCCGGTGGATCGCCGTCCGCCACGCGGAGGACCACATCCACATCGTCGCCACCCTCGTACGCGGCGACCTGCGCAACCCGCGCCTGAACTACGACTTCAACAAGGCCCAGGCCGAATGCCGCCGCATCGAGAAGGAGATGGGCCTGCGGCGCCTGAACGCCGGCGACGGAACCGCAGCGAAGAATCCCAGCAGCGCCGAGAAGTTCAAGGCCGAGCGCACCGGCCGCCCGGAGAGCTCGCGCGAGACGCTCCGTGAGGCCGTTCGTCGAGCCGTGGCGGGAGCGGATTCGGAAGAGGAGTTCTTCACGCGGCTCCGAGAGGCGGGGGTGCGGGTGAAGCTGCGGCACGCTCCGTCCGGTGACGCGCTCGGCTACAACGTGGCCCTGCCCGGCGACCGCAACCGCGACGGAGACCCGGTCTGGTACCCCGGCTCCAAACTGGCCCCCGACCTCTCCCTTCCGAAGATCCGCCTACGCCTCACCGACGGGGCCGCCGAGCCGAGCGCGCCCGCGGTCGGCGCTGACCGGACGAACTGGTCACCGCCCGCCCGTCAACGACGCAACGCAGTCGTCATCGCCGAGCGCTCGGCCACGCTTCTGGAACGCGACGACGGCGGCGAGGCCGCCGCCCAGCTCGTCGGCGTCGGAGAACTCCTCGACGCGGTGGCCCAGACCTCACCGGCCCCCACCCGCGCCGAGCTGGCCGCCGCAGCTCGCGCCTTCGAGCGGGCGACCCGCAGTCATGTCCGCGCAGAACGCGCCGACACCAGGGCTCTCCGCTCAGCCGCCCGGGGCATTGTCCAGGCCGGCGGAGCGCTCGGCCGAGGCGAGGACGGCGGCACCACCGCCATGCTCGTCTCCACCCTCGTCCTGGTCACCCTCGCCGCCGCCCGCTGGCACTCCGCGCGTGGACACGCCCAGCAGGCCCACGCCTCCCGACAAGCAGCCGCGCACCTGCGCACCGCCTACCGGCAGGCCGCTGCCACCCCTATGCGAGTGCTGCACGACCAAGGCCGGGCCCTTCCAGAAGCCCAGCGCCGCACGCACGAAGCCACCCTTCGCGCCGTCCTGCCGGAGAAGGTCGTGCAGGCAGAGGGCATGGAAGCGAGGACCGACGCCTTGATCGCCACCCTCGCCCAAGCCGAGCGGGCAGGCCACGACTCCGAAGCCCTCCTGCGCCAGGCCATCGACATGCGCGAACTCGACAGCGCCGATGAGGTGAACGACGTCCTGGTCTGGCGCCTGCGGCGCATCGCCCAGCTCCCGGCACACCCGGGCGAAGGTGCCCGTCGGTCGCAGGCCGCCACCCGCCAGGCCACCACGCCGAGCAGCCGCACCAGCGAACGGAACGCGACGGCAGCCGCACCGCTCGGGACTGTTCAAGACCCCAACCGCCGCTCGCCACGTCGCTGACCAGGTCGAACCGGTAGTCGACCATCGACCGAGCGGACGCCGCGAAATGTATGGACAGCCGGTTCCACCGGCTGTTACGGATGAAGACAGGACCCACAACCGGGAGATGACGCTCGTGCTCAGAACCACCACCCGCACCACGGAGCCGGCACCTGCGCTGCCCGTCCTCCCCACTGGTACCAACCCGCTGCTGCAGCTCCAGGCCGAGACGCGGCCCGCCGACGGACCCGGGGCGATTCGCTGCGTCGGCCACTCACGCGAACTCGCTCTCGGGGGCATCCCCGTGATGTGCTCCGCCTGCTGTGCCCGACGCGACTGGCTGCTCATCAACCACGGGCGCAACGTCTGGGTCCGCTGCCGGTGCGGCAACCAGTGGCTCGAGCCCGAGATCGGCCGCGCCGACTTCGACGCCCTGGTCGGCGGCCCGCACGGGACGACCTACCCGAGTGTCGAGGTGGGCCTGGCCGCGCTCGGGTTCGACGGCGTATTCGCCGGCATCTATATGGAGTAGGCGAGCACCGGAACGAATAAGCGGAGGCTGGGGCACCAGCCCCCTGGTTCGCCGCTTCTGATCTTCAGCTGCTGGCGGGCGCCGGGTCGGCAGCTTGAGCCTCTGCGAAGGTGCCGTAGTCGGTCGATCGGTCTAGCAGGCTGAAGTCCATGTCACCGGCGGTGAACCGGCTGGTGTAGTAGTGCCCGGTCGCAGTCTTGGGGTGGAGACCGGTGACCGCTATTCGACAGGCCCCTTCGTGCCGCGGGCTTCGATGCTGGTGCTCCACGCGGGGCGTGTTGTCGTACAGGAATCCGATCTCGGCAGTTCCCGAGTTCTCGGGGGCGCCGATGGTGGCGTTGCTCGACCGCGAGGTGCTTTCCTTCGTGCGGAGCGTGGCGTGCAGGCTCCAGAAGGTCTGCTCGATCGTCATGTACGTAATGATCGGACCACGGTTCCCTCCCTCCGGGATGTGGCTCTCCGAGCTCGGGACAAGCACTACCCGCCAGGTGCCCGTGACCCAGGCACGGCCGGTGAAGCGGTGGATGACGGGCCAGCGCCAGGCCCACTTGTCGAAGACGACGGTGCCGTAGCCCACGAGGGCCGGGATGTACGCGAAGAGGTACCGGAACTCGGACGGGTACAGGCCCAGGACGACCAGGACGACCGTGTAGAGGGTGGCGGCGATGGTGGCGCCGACGCGGATGGTGGTCGCGGTGTTCATCGTCAGCTCTCGTAGTTTAGGTAGCGCCACGCGCGCTCGATCAGCTCGCGCGCGTCCTTCTCCGTCCACTTCTGGCCCTCGCCGAACACCTTCTTGATCCCGTTCGGCTCCACCATGCGCAGATAGCTGAACCAGGCCCCCGTGAGTTGCTGATAGACCTCTCGCAGGCTCTCACGGACCACAGCGTCTAGGCTGCCATCGAGGAGCAAGACGTTGTCCGGGACGTTGTAGATCAGGCACTCGGAGAAGTAGGACGGAAGGGCTTTGATCACGCCCTCGGCGGCGAGGTCGTTCTCGACGTTCTTCAGCACCCGCACCACGATCTTGTACCGGTACTTGGTGTTGGTGTTCTTCGTGCGGCCGTTGACCAGCTGGAGCTCGGGCCAGTTGATGACACGCTTGCCGTTGCGCCCGTAGACGACGCTGCCCACGTACTCGCCGCCGGGAGCCGTGGTGTCGTAGGCCACCCACTTGAAGCACGGCACCACGTCGATGCTGGGACGGCTGCCCACAACCTCCGGAACGTACACGGCGAGGTTGTGGTCCGTGTCCACCCAACCGAAGTGGTTGGTGAGCGCGTCCTCGACCTCCTGACGGAGCCTCTGCCGGGTCCACGGCCCCGCGTACCTGGCTGGCTGTCCAAACCACCAAGCCGCCAGCCCCTCCGTATGGATGGGGTCGTTTAGCTTCACCATGATGTCGACGTCGCTGTCACCGCGGACGTTGGTGTTGTTGGGGTACGAGCCCTTCGACGCCACCGTTATGTCGAGCCCCTGGAACGGTTCGTGCCGGAGTACTGCCTGTTTCACCATCCGCTCGGCGCGCTCCAGCCTGAGCTGTTCGGAAGCACCCGGAGGGTTCTTCCATTTGTTAATCAAAGCGATCCGCTGCTCATACGTCAACTGCCGTGCCACGAACGCCTCCAGGCTCCGGCGCGCCCTGCGCCGTCCACAGCGTACGAGCGGGCACTGACAGCGACGCCGCGGCCGGCGTCAGAGATGGCTCACCAACCAGACGTCTGGGTCTCTAGCCGGGGGCGACAGCGCCAGACGCCCCCGAGAACTGACGCGCCACCGTTCAGCACGCCACGGGCTCTGGGGAAATCAGCTCATCGCATCCCCGCGGCACGGCTTCTTGGAGTCGCCCCTCACATCGACCTGATGTCCGCAGTGATAGGAGACCGTGGTCAGGGGGAACACGGTCGGAGAACTCCGGTAGATCTGAGGTATGAACCTCAACGACCTCAGCTCGCTTATGGATCGTCGTCAGGACGGCGGCCTCAGCTTCGAACGCTTCCGATCCGAGCCGGCATTGACCGCACTGCGGTGGCCGGACGACGTGCTGAAGGACTTCCTGTTCGACCATGGCGACAACGGCCTCTTCGTAGACGACTACGGAGCGCTCGACCTGACCGCGATCACCTGGACGCTGGAGACGATTCCGTCCGCGAGCTTCCACAAAATGCCGACCGGTGAGAGCGAAGTCGGACTGATCGAACACTTCGCCAAAGACCCGCTGCACTGGGTCGCAGTGCGAGCCCCGGAAGTCGGCAGGCACTGGGAAGATCACGGGACGTGGTTGCGCCCGCCGCTCCTCATCGACCGGGGTCTCTTGGCCCCGGCGAGCAACGGGCTGCAGGTCCTGGAGGGCCGAACTCGTGTCGGTGTCTTGCGTGGCCGCATCCGCGAGCAGCTGCACGTCGCCCCCGAACACCAGGCGTGGGTGGGGCGCTCGTGAGGACTTACCGCGTCTGGCTGCGTGCGCTGCGAACACCGAGTGCCTCTCGTAGAGATGCGGATGAATGAGTACGCGTCTGTACCCGGCCCGCGCCGGGACCTGGCGAGGTACAAGGACCGGTGGCCCTCGGGTTGGGAGCATGTCCTGCCCTGCCAGGTTTCCCGTTGACCATGCTGATCGGGACCTAGAGCCAGCAGGACTTCACCGGCTCCCTGGATGACCCGGCGCGCGAGACCTTGACGGGCACGAGCACTGGGACATGCTCGGTGGCGATTTCGACGGCCAAGCAAAGCCGCCCCCCGCCTGAACGGCTTGGGTGGCCTGCGGCTCTCGATCAGACTTCGGCTAGTCGGTTAGAGAGGTCGAGGGCGTCGGTCGCGAAAGAGAGGGCGGCGCACAGGCCGGTCACCTCGTACAGGGTCGGACGGACTAGGCGCGGCCAGTCGTCCGGGGCGGCGGGCCAGGAACCGAGAAGCACCTCGACCTTGGTCAGCCCCAGGTACGTCGTGACGTCCCAGCCGCTGCGCGAGGCGGGCTCCCAGCGCAGTCGGATGCGCCCGAGGGGAAGTTGAAGGGTTTCGGCAGCGAGCCAGGTGATGTCGAGGGGGCCGTCGGGGCGGGTGGAGATGCGCTGGAGAAGCGCGCTGTGCACGCCGTGCGGCATGGGGCGGGCCGCGACAGTGTGCAGCGCGAGGCGGGGCTCGGGGCGCGAGAGTGACGAGATCGGAAGCCTCCGTGGTGGTAGGGAAGCGATCAGGCCCAGGTGAGGGCGTCGCGCGCCCCCACCGGGAGGTAGTCCTCCTGGCCGTCGTCGGCGATGTACGCCTTGCCGTCGCGGACAACGACCTCGGCCCCCACGAAGTGGGCGAAGGGGAAATCGGGGTTGATGGCGAGACGGACCGGCAGATTGGGGTCGATTTCCTGGAGCTGGCGGAGCAGGTGGCCGACGGTCAGGTACTGGGGCAAGGGAGTCTCCGTGAACGCTGGACATTGACGGGGCTGGTCGGCCCGACGACGGGGAGTCGTCGAGCCGTCGGTGGATGTATGAGCGGAGCCTGATCGGCGGTCAGCACGAGGAGTTGGTGACCAGGGCGGCGAGGAATCTGGCAACGGCCTCGGAGGGGGTGTGGAGACCGAACTCCTGGACCCATGCGTCGCCATCGGCGGGCTGCACCCAGACGTGCCAAACGATGTTGCGCTGCCAGGCCGACGGGTCTTCGGGGAGCCAGCCGACGTAGACACAGCCGTCGGGGCTGGTCGCGTGGACGTTGGCCTCAGGGGTGCCGACGATCGCCCACCCAAGTGCGTCCAGGAGATCGAGCACCGGGCCCGCACCGTGGTCGGCGGAGAGCCAGTGGAGAGCGTCCGCCGTGGGACGGACAACGGCCGGAAGGAGGGTGGCAGAGGTGCTCACGGTTAGATGGATCCCTTCGTTGACCTGCGGTTTTCCCGACACCCGTACGTTGGCATGTGGCATGCCGAAGTGCGTAGTCGTTTCCCAGCGAGGACGTCTGCCGTGGGCGAACTCGGGTCGTCGGCAGGTGACGGGAGACCGGGGAATGGACAGGCCAACGCGGTTGTCCTACATGGGTTGCGGTGACGGGCCGCAGGCGAGCGAAGGGGGACAGCGATGGCCGAGACGAGCAGACACTGGGACGGCGCTGGGTTGGAGCGCAAGATCCGCGCGGCCGGGCGGCCGTGGACCGTGGGCGACATCGCGATGGTCGCCGACGGCCAGTGGGGAGTTGGCGCACAGCCCGACCAGTGGCCGGACGAGGAGACGGTGGAGCGCCGGGTCGCCGAAGGCCGGCGAGTGGAGCTGACGATGGAGGAGCTGGCCCGCGCGGTGGGCCCCCGGGCCGAAGAGGGCCACCGCGACGAGAATCGGAGCTAAGCGTTCAACGTCGGGGCCCCGTTGTGGGCGATGGCCCGACGACAGCCGCCGGAGAGGACGGTTCGGGCACGGCCCCCGGGGCGTGCCGCGTCTGCCCGGAGCGGGCGACAGCAGCCTGTGCCAGCCGAACCGCCGGTGCCTCAACCTCGGGTGCGGCGGCCTCTCGAGCCTCCACCACGCGCCGGATCGCCTGGAGGTACGCACGGCTCTCCGCGTGGGCGACGCGGAGGCTGACCGCCGTTTCGGTGATCCGGTCGAGTTTGTAGAAGTCAGGCACGTACCCATGCCGGGACAGGGCGTGAAGACGGTCCTGGTGAACGGTTACCGCGTTGTCCGTGATGGCCAGGGCCGTTCGGGTGTGCATGGCGCAGCGCAGGAGCGGGTCGTCGCTGGGGCGGCGGACCCCGAGGACCTCAAGAGCTTCGATGGGCTGGCCCCAGGCGTTCTCGATCATGGCCGTGGCCTGGTCGAGCATGGTGGTGGGCATGGTGGAACTCCTGTTGGGCAGGGACGGTCGCGCGTGGAGTGCGGCTTGGGGTGGGAGTCATCGTCCGCGCCGGGGCGCCGGCGAGCTGGCCGGCAGCCGGGCAGAGGTCGCGGGCGCGGGGTGTCCCGTCCGTTTCTGCGCCGCCCCCGTGGAGCGGCTCTGGGCGGCCATCACTCGGAGGTCGGCTGCTGTGCGCGGTGCCCGCGCGGCACGGTGTACGGCCTGGGTGACCGCGGTGCGGCGTACGTCCAGCGGAGTCGGAGCGCGCGAGACCTGAGCCTCGGCGATCGACGTGGCCGAAGCGACAGGGGTCGTAGTGACCAGGTGCTGCATACGCCGGTCGACTTGGTGGCGTTCGCGGACCACCGGGGTCGACTTCGCCATCACAGCGGCGGTTGCGGTGATCAAATGGGACGGTGTGCGGGCAGTGAAGGTCGCTTCGGCACGAGTGCCCCAGCCCGGCGGGCCGGCCCACAGCTCGACGGTCCTGCGGTCGGAACCGTAGCCGCGCCGATCGATAAGGATGCCCGCTTGGTCGTCAGGAGCGATGATTTCGACGGTGCCGAGTTCAGCTCCGTCAAGGTTCCAGCCGGCATCGGTCAGCGGCCGGACGGTGTCCCTCCAAGGGGCGGTTGGCCCTGTCAAGAAGCGGCCGAGGGTGTCGGAAGCGAGGGCTTCGTCGTAGTCCTGGACCAGTGCGGCGGTGAGGCCGGCGACCATCTCGGCCGGGGTGACGTGGTTGAACGTCGCCGTCCAGCGAGGCGCCGAGAAGGCGTCCTCGGCTGCGCTGATCTTCCACAGTTCGAAGTCGTCGCCAAACCAGCCGATCCGAATCCGTTGGTCGGGAGAGGTTACGAGGAGCTGGCAGGGACCCTCATCGAGGTACTGATGAGGCCAGTGGGCGACGGGCGCGAAGCCAGCCTCGCCGGTCCCGTTGGAACCAGCCAGATACATAGGGCTGACCAGTACCTCTTGGTACCGGGTCGGGTCATCAGGGGCGTACATGGTCGAGTCTCCGGAAGCGAAGGAGGAGAACGGATCCGCGTGAGCAGCGGTGGGAGCCGCCGGTGCGCACGCGGATGCCGTGGCGGCGGCAGGTGGCCTCTAGGGACTGTCTCTCAGATCCGTCTGTGGGATCGTCGTGCTCATGATCGAGTCGTGGGTTGTCGATGACGGCAGCGCTGTGCAGGTGGTGCTGGAGACCCTCCGGGCGAAAATCGGCGAGGGACAGCTTGAGACCTGGCTGGCCAGTTCATCCGGCCGCAAGTTGGCCTTCGTGACCAACGCCGAGCGCGCGCTGGTGGTGTTGATGGATGGTGAGGATGATGCTGGCGAGCACGCCGTCGACCCTGGAGCTGAGGGATCGAGCGGCGGTTTCGTTCTGTCCAATGGGCAGTACGACGAATACCCGGACGTGGACACCGTGCCGCTTGAAGAAGCGTTCAGGATCGTCGACCACATCGTCAGCAGGGGGACTTGGCCCGCAGACGCGCGCCGGGCGGTCGACCGTTGATCGAGCCAGCTACTGCCGAATCCAGATGAGGATGGCGGCAAAGTGGAGTGCGGCCTGATAGGCAATGGCGAGCTTGTCCGTTCGCATCGCCAGGCCGCGCCACTGCTTCAGCCGGTTGATGCATCGCTCGACAGCATTGCGCTGCTTGTACGTCTCAGCATCGAAACCAGGCGGGCGTCCTCCTGCGCTGCCTCGCCGTAGGCGGTGTCTTACCTGGTCGGCGGGCTGCGGAATGACGGCACGGATGCCGCGACGCCGGAGGTGCCTGCGGATCGCGCGGGAAGAGTACGCGCGATCCGCGAGGACAGTCTCTGGTCGAGTCCTCGGTCTCCCGACTGTGCTCCGGGGCACCCGGATCCTCGCCATGACAGCCTCGAAGGTCTGTGCGTCTCCGGCCTGGCCCGCGGTGACATGGAAGCCCAACGGTCGCGCCTGGCCGTCACTGGCAAGGTGAACTTTCGTGCTCAAGCCACCACGTGAGCGTCCGAGTGCATGATCGTCGGGTTCGGCCCGATCGGGATCCCCTTTTTCCTGGCTCCGGCGGCGTGCTGGTGAGCCCGACAGACTGTTGAGTCCACGGACACCGTCCAGCCCAACTCGTCGCCAGCGTCCGCAGCGGTCAGGACGGCCGTGAGGATCCGTTCCCAGGTGCCGTCAACGGCCCACCTGATCAGGCGCTTGTGTGCAGTCTGGAACGAGCCGAGTTCGGCAGGCAGGTCCCGCCAGGGCGAGCAGGTTCGGTACATCCACGCGATGGCCTCAAGGGTTCGACGGTGGTCGGCCCACCGTCGCCCACGGACCGGGTCGGCCGGCATCAACGGCTCGATCCGGGCCCACATCAAATCAGTGATCACCAACCGGACAGACACATCCGATCAACTGACCAACCCACCAAAGAGACACGCTCTAGTTCTCACTCCCATCACCGGCCCCGGCCCGGTGCCGACCGAGCGGTCACGGCCGCCAGCACCCGCGGTTGCGGCTGTGGCGCGTGGCTGAACATGACGTTGGACGTGGCGGTGCTACGCCGTAGGGCCGCCGCGGTCCGGGCGCTGTCGGCTCCCGCCCCAGCGGAATGCCGACGTGGGTGCGCGTGGCTGCCGCTGTCGGACGCGGTGCCGCTGTTCCACTTCGCAGCGCGAAGGGCTGGCTCCAGTGCTCGACACTCGCGTAGACGGCCCCCAACGCCTGGCCGGCATCGGTGAGCACGTAAGGGTCTCCGTGCCGGGAGCCCGTCCGCGTGACCAGGCCATCGGCCTGAAGCCGGACAAGTCGCTGCCGTGCGAGGCCGCAGTCCAGACCGGCCGCCTCGGCGATGTGAACGAACCGCATCTGGCCGTCAGCCGGGTCGAGGGCCTGAATCACGGCAGTTGAGTGCCGAAGATGCAAGCGGCGCAGCGCGTCCTCGACACGCTCGGCTTCGGCCATCGGTTCCTGTGTCAGGTGGGTGCGGGACCAGTCCGACACCGTGCGGAGGACGGGGGCCAGAGACGTGCCGAGCGTGCTGAGCCGGTACGGCGCGCCCCGCCGGTCGTCTTCGCGGATCACCAGTCCGTCAGCGTGCATCGTGGCCAGCCGTTTGCCGACGAACTGCTCACTGACGAAGGGGAGCTGCGCAGCAACGTCGCGGACGCGCACGGGGCCGTTCACCTGGGCCAGGGTCATCGCGGTCCAGGTGGTCCACTTGGGCCCGATCCGGGCGAGAGCCTCCTCGACGCGCTGGGCGTCGATGGAAGCGATGGAGAGGGTGGGAGGCAGGCCGGGGGTAGCCATGGTGGGGTCCTTATCGGGATGAGGTCAGCGTGAGCGGGGGGTCGCGAGGGAGGTCCTGGCGACGGGCGTGGCGGCCGAGTCGGAGAGCGCGCCTGACGTGGTCCGCGTGGTGGTGCGGCCGAGGGCGGCGGACACCCGGGAGGTCGTCGCGCGACCATCACGCAGGGCGGCTTCCCCCTGCGCAGTGAGGGAGAGGAGCTGGCCGGGCCGGTACACGTTCTCGGTGATGTCCTGATGCAGTAGCCCGTCGGCGACCAGCCGCTGCACGGTCTGCGGGAAGACCGCCGGGTCCTGCCACTGGGCCTTCTCCCGCGAGATGTACGGGTCCTCGCCGATCGCGTTGCGGCGAAAGCGAACACTCCCGGCCGCAACCGTTTCGAGGGCTACCAGCCCGCGCTCCCCGGCGACGGCCCAGTCGTCGTCCCGGTGGGGCCTCGTCTTCTGGCCCGGCCCGTGGCTCTTGTTGCTCGCGTGTTGAGCAGGCTCGGGCGAGGAAAGAAGCCGGCGGTAGGCGGACAGGGACTCGACGAGCTGGCTGTATGCCCGGTCCTGCTGGGCCAGGCCGTCTCCGAGGTCCGGGAGAGCTGTGCGCAGCAGCGCGTACGAGACCTGGGCTCGGCCGACTTCACCCCGACCAGTGCCTTCGAGCAGCCGCTGAGCGCGCTGGACCGCGTTGAGCACGCTCTCGTGTCGCTCGTCCAGCGCCGCTGCGGCTTCGATGACGCGTGTAGCGGCCTGGTGCAGCGGCTCCTCCGGACCATGTGCGAGAGCGTGCACGCTGACATCCCCGACACCGAGCACTTCGACGACGAGATAAGGCCCAGGGTGTGTGTCTGCGTCGGACGGGTTCACTCCGTCGTCTCCATCCGGGCGAGCAGGGAGCGAACCAGAGCGGGCAGGCTCCCGGGATCGTTGTCGAGCCGAGGGCGGTCGCTCACTTCGCTGAGGAGATCGGCGTCATCGAGCAGGCCGCTGGAGATCTCCATGCAGGCGTCGGTGATCCGGGCGGCGGCGAGCAGCGACTGGGAGAGAACCTCGACGTAGTCGTCCGGCGCGAGGCCGGCGGCCTCGGCTGCGCTGCGGACCGCCTCCAACTCAAGTGCGTTGAAGGCGAAGTCGAACTCGTCGTCCCGCTCAGTACCACCGGGCGCGGCGACGATCGGGGCGCGTGGCTCCGTGGGTATGCCCACGCGGGTACAGATCTCATCGACCGAGGAGGTCAGCTCGGCGAACGACTCGGTGAGCCACCCCAGCGCGGAGGCATAGGAGGCCAGAGCGAACAGGCCCGCCGAACCAGCAGGGCGTGGCTCGGTGGCCACGAAGCCCTCGAACCGGTCGTTCAGCTCGGTGATCACGCGGGGCCCAGCGGCCAGCGGACCCAAGACGGGATGCAGGTAGGAGCGGGCGGCGGCCGTCGGGTACTCGGCGGCAGGGATGCCGCCGACGTTCTGAGCGGCCTCGGTGAGGAGATCCGCCAGCTCTGAACGGGTGAGCGCAGTACGGTCGTTGGTCATCGCTGGGCAACCTTTCGAGAAGCAGTGGCCGAGGGCGGCGCTGGTGACGGGGCAGCCGCGCGGCCCGTTGTCGGCCGTTCGGTGGTGAGCGTCGAGCGAGACCGGGCGGCCTGCACGCGGGCCTCCGTGGCGGAGTCCGGGCCGACCCCTTGCTGGGGCTCGGTCCGGAGGTGGGCCGCGCGGTAGACCGCGTAGTCCTTCCGGCTGCCAGCCGCCACGAGGTAGATCTCGCGCTTGTGGGTCGAGGTCGGTGGCGCTTGGCGGAACTGGATGACCAGCCGGTAAGAGACCTCCGGGTCGACGTACACCTTGTGGAAGCCGGCGAGGCGGCCCTTCAACGGCAAGCAGTCGTCGCTTCCGTGGACCAGGTTCTGCAGCTCCAGCAAGGCCAAATCGCGCATCTCAGAGGGGAGTTCCCGCAGGTCGGCGATGGCGTCAGGGTGCGCGGCGAAGGCGAAGCGGGCGCGGCTCACAGCAGCCTCCCTTGGACCGCGCGCTGGACCGGTACCGCCGCTGACGCGCGGGGCGCGTCGAGCCCGGTCTGCGGTGTCGGAGAGGTGCCGGCGGACCGGGAAAGGGCGATGCGGGCGATGCGGGCCCGGACGACAGCACCGTTGTGGTCGCTGTACTCCGGAGGCTCGGGCAGCGGTTCACTGCGCTCGTCCAGCCAGGTCTGGGCGACGCCGACGTCGGGGAAGGCGCCTTCGCGCATCGTGTACGTGCCGGCACCGTGGTTCCACTCCTCGTAGAAGAGGCGAACCGGTGCCTGGGTGGCCTGGGAGTCGTTGACGAGTGTCCACGCCTCGCTGGGGTTGTTGTCAGAGGTGTAGGTGTCGAGGACCTGGATCTGCTGTTCCACCTGGAGGGTGAGGTCGTCGGCGGGCTCGATGTAGTCGCTACCGCGCAGTGCGATCCGTTCGAGCGGGCAGCCGCGTTCTGCCAGCCAGTTCTGTGCGAAGGACGCCGTGGCGTGGTGACTCGTCTCGAACGTGAACGTGGACTGCCGCAGATCCCGAGCGACCGCGATCGCAACGAGCTGTGGCTCGCCGGGTATCCCCCAGGTGACTGATCGGTCGTGGGCGAGGACGAAGCTGTGCGAACCGTTGGGCGTGGTGTGGTGTTGGGACAGCACCGTCAAGTCGCCAGCCCAGAGAGCCTCCATCGCTTCCTCGGAGTCGTCGTCGACCGGCGAGAGATCGTCGAGGTCGGAGTCGAGGATGTCGTTCACGCCGCCACCCCCGCCTGCTCGGGCGCCGGGGTGGCCAGCACCCGGTGGTTGGGGCGAGTTGCGCTGGTCGTGCAGGCCGCGAAGGGTCCGTCGGGTGCACGCAGGTGCGCCAGGGTCTGGTCCAGGTGGTCGCGGTGCCAGGTCGAGGGGCCGGACAGGCCGGCCTCCGTGTCGGTGAACTGCTGCCAGGCGAGCCAGAGTGCGTGGAGCCGGGCGACGGCCTCGGGGTGTTCGTGCCAGTGCGCGCACCAGGGACGGCTCGTGCTGATCTCCCGGCCGTACACCGGCAGGAAGAGGTAGTTCACCCAGTCGCTGAGGGCAGCGAGTTCGACGGCGTATTCCTTGCCGCCCAGGGCGAGGATGGACACCGAGGCGGGGCCGTCGGGCTTCTTGCCGTCAGCCGCCTCGGCTTCCGGAGTGCCGTCCGGCGGCTGGATGGCGCCGGATTCGGGCTCGGAGCCGAGGCGGTCGAGGATGACGCCGTGCTGCCTGACCTCGGCCATGGTCTTGGCGAGGGTGCTGGCGAGGTCGTCGAGGTCTGCGTCGGGGACGCGGTACGGCTCGGGGCCTAGGGAGGTCGGGCTGGTGTCGGCCATGGGGCTGTGCTCCATCTGTGAGACGGCGACATGCCCGAGAGGATCCGGAGAATCTGCGGTTTGGCCCGGCCGGAAGAACGCGGTAGTGGAGCGCTATCGGTCGGCGCAGCGAGGACAGCGGGGGAAGGGTGGTGCCAGCAACTGCAGGGCGCGCGCGGCCTGTTGTGGGACGACGCCGTTGCCGAGCGCGGTGAGCTGCGCTGGACGGCCGAGCCCCGGAGTCGCGGTGACCCAGCCGGCGTCGAGGCCCTGCATCCACTCCACGAAGTCCGCGCGGAGCCGACCGGCCGCGTCGGTGGGAGCCGGGGCAGGACGGGTGAGGCTCTCCCATAGGGTGATGGCGGATCCGTACGCTCCCCATCGCCGGTCCGCGCCCCCGCCTCCGGCGTCTCCTCCGCCCAGAGGGGCAGGATCACCGCCGACAAGGGAGGCCGCCATCCCTTCCCGGGGCGGCGGCCCGGGGTGCCCGTGTCGCTGGCCCTCGGCGTCGGCAACAGAGACGCAGCCGCACTGGGCAGGGTCATGTCGCCATTGCCGTGCCGCTGGTTCGGCGAACCCTTGATTCCGTCCGACGCCTTCGGGGTCGGCAGCAGCAGCCACTCGACCTCGTCGGCCAGGTTCGGACCGTGCCCCCCGCTCTTCCGCTTCGATGGATGCTGGCTGCCGCCGTTCTTCCCGATGTTGCTGGTCGGCGTCTTCAGCAGGGTGCCCGGCGGGCCATGCGGCGAGGAAGGTCCGCTCGCGGCGGTGCGGGGCCCCGACGTCAGAGGCGCGAAGCACGAGCCACTTCGCGTCGTACCCGAGGTCGGCCAGGGATCCGAGTACGGCACCGAGTGCCCGCAGAGCAGGCTGACCTGCGGTGTCTCCCAGACACCACGGGCAGGGTTCCACGTCGCCAGGGGAACCGGCGGGGGAGGTGAGGAGGCCGCGCACATTCTCGATCACAACCAGGCAGGGTCGGAGGGCTGCGACCGCACGGACGACGTGCAGCCAGAGCCCGGAGCGGGTCTGGGCGTTGAGTCCGGCCCGGCGGCCGGCGACCGAGACGTCTTTGACAGGGGAAGCCGGCCGTCAGGACGCACACCCGGGGGACGGTGGACCAGCCGACGGCGGTGATATCGCCCAGGTTCGGGACGCCGGGCCAGTGGCGGGCCAGGATGCGTGAGGCGTTCGGGTCGACCTCGGCATGCCAGGCGAGCGTGCCGCCGAGCGCGGACTGCACACCCAGGTCGAGGCCGCCGTACCCCGAGCAGAGAGACCCGATCAACGGGGTGGCGAGGCTCGGGGCCGTGACGCGTAGGTCCGGCGCGGCTGCGGAGACGGGGTAGATCAAGGCGAGTTCCAGGGGCAGAAGAGGCTGGTGGGGAGGGGGCCTCACGGGTGGCCGCGCGAGGGTGGTCGGGCTGCTGACAGCGTGGGGAGACGGCTGGCCGGGGCTGGGGGTGACGCGCCTGGGCGGGGTGTGCTGCGGGCGCGGGCGGCCTTCACTCGGTCGGGCGGCGGCTCGGCCGCCGACGGAGCGGATGCCGTGGTCTTCGGAGCCGGACTGCTGTTTGCGGTGGCCCAGCGGGCACGTACCTCGTCGAGCGGACTGAGTTCGTGCAGGGCGTGGTTGAT
Organism: Streptomyces sp. 150FB; assembly: GCF_000818195.1. Classification (GTDB taxonomy): domain Bacteria; phylum Actinomycetota; class Actinomycetes; order Streptomycetales; family Streptomycetaceae; genus Streptomyces. The sequence continues at coordinate 7,591,157 of NZ_JTHL01000001.1, forward strand.
CAGCCGGCCGGGCCCCAGAACCTCGTCCTGGGCCAGGGTCCGGATGGCTCGCGCGGAGGCGGCGGCGGTGCGGGTGACGGAGGAGCGCATCACCCGCTGTCCGAACCAGTCAGCGCTTCCGGGGACCATGCCTTCGCAGACGGCTGTCAGCTGCTCGCTCGACACAGTGCCGTCGGCCAGCAGACCGCGTCGCTGGGCCTCCCAGAGCAGGGTGATCCGGTCGATGGGTTCGCCTCGGTGGTGCAGCGCGCCCAGGCACCGGTAGAGCTGCCCGTGGGTCGGGTCGGCGAAGTCTCCCGGCCGCAGCCAGGCCACCACCTCGCCCATGGCCCCCGGCTGTTCGGCGAGGACGGCCAGGAGGAACCGCTCGTCCTCGGCGACTTGGCCGCTCTGCGCCGGAGGCGGGATGTCCGTGGCGGCGGAGGGCCCAGCGGTGGGTGGGACCAGTCGAGGGTCGGTTCCCCAGCGTCGTGCAAGGTCGGTGAGTACGCCGGTCAGGACGTCCGCCGTGCGCAAGGCTCCCTCGACCTCGCCCTGGACGGCGTCGGCCCGAGCCGCCTGGTGGAGACGAATCGCGTGCTGGGCGACGGTGCGGTGGATCGCCCCCTCCAGCACCATGCGTCCGTACACCGGGGCGTGCTCTGTTCGGGGACACGCCTGGATCAGGGTGTGGGCGTACGCCGCGGTCAGCCCGCGCACGTGCTGTCCGGCCTCCTCGACCGCGTCGGTCACCCACGACAGCGGCAACGGACCATCGGCCGAGAGCGCGGGATGCCCGTCGTTGCGCAGCTTGCGGAGGGCGTCGAACAGCGCCTGGTGGATAGGCCGATAGAAGTGGTCGGCAGCGAGCCACTCCAGGTGCGTGAGCTGCTCGGGGTCGAGGAGTGCGGCGCCGAGGACCGCCTGCTCGGCGCTCATCAGCGGGTTCACCGCCGGCCTCCGGGATCAACGGAGGACGCCTCGTCCTGCCGGATGAGGAGGTTGGCGACTGACCGGTCGGCAGCGGCCATTGACAGGGAGAAGTCGTCCAGGGCAGCGGTGAAGGCGGGATCGGAGGCGGGGATCGAGTCGGCCCCGCCGTCAAGCCACCACCGGCCACCGCGCAGGACGACCGGAGCGTGGGCCAACCGCCCCTGCTGTGGTGTGGGCGCGCTCATGCCGACAGTCCAAGATCGTCCTGGTCGATGCTCTTCGCGAGGGCGCGCTCGGTGATGGCCTTCGTGGCGCGAGCGGAAGCCGGGCCGACGACCTTGGCGGAGGGCTCCTTGTACCAGGGCTTGAGGTTGAGCATGGCGACCCGGATGCCGGTGGCCAGCAGCAGCACCTTGCCCTTGGGCAGGGCGCGGATGGCGTCCGGCGGAAGGATCCGCTCGGTGCGCATGCTCACCGAGGTGGACTTGCCGCCCTCGCTGGTCGACACCGAGGTGGTCTGGACGTCGTGATCGCCGACCTGGCGGCTGAGCCGGTCGGCGAAGTCCGCGTCATCGATGCCAGACCCGATGATCTTGATGGTGGCGGCGGAGTACAGGGCGTCCATACCGGCCTCGCCCCAGCACCGCTGGCCCTGACGGTAGGACTGCAGGATCGTCATCGGGATGACGCCTCGGCTGCCCAGGTGGCTGTAGAGATCAGGGAGGTCCGAGATGCGGCAGACATTCGCCGCCTCGTCGAGGACGCAAAGGGCGGGCGGGTCGAGTCGCCCGCCGGAGCGCTCGGCGACGATCACGGCCGCGCGCATCACGGCGTCGGCCGCCGCCGCGATGATCGCGGACGCACTGCCGCCGCCGTCCTTGCTCAGCAGATACAGGGTGTCGCGGGAGGTGGCGAAGGCGAACGGCTGGAACTCGGGGAGGTCCTCGTTCGGGGTGACCCAGGCGGCGACGTCCGGGTCGAGCAGGCAGCTCGCGTACTGCCTCGCCGTCTCATAGATGCCGTCGCGCGTTTCGGTCGCGCCGGAGACGGTGCCCTGGAGCTGGGCGGCGACGGCATGGTGGCCGGCGTCGGTGAGCAGGTCCACCGGGGTGCGGTCGGCCGGCATCGCGAGCCAGGCCAGGACGTCGGTGATCGGCCGCCGGTGGGACGCGGCGGCGAGGAAGAGGGCACCGAGGGTGTTGCTCGCGGCGGTGGACCAGAAGTCGGAGCCGCTGGACTCGTCCACGCTCGCGGTCACGAAGTGCCCCGCCAACCTCTTCGCCCCGGCGAGATCGCGGGCGTCAGCGAGGATGTCCCACCACATCTCGCGCGGGTGGTGGGCGATCTGCTGCGGATCGAGGATCCAGATCGTGCCGACCTCGGCACGGGCGTCCACGGTTGTGGTGAAGGCGTCGTTCGCGGCTTTGTTGCTGGTGAGTAGGACCGGGCCCGGTGCTGAGAGGATCGCGGGGATCGCCAGCCCGGACGTCTTGCCGGAACGCGGGGCCATGATCGCGACGATCACGTCCTCCCAAGACGCGCGGACCTCCGCACGACCGGAATCGAGGGTGCCGAGCAGGATGCCGCGGTCAGCGGGCAGGACCTCTTTTACTCTCCCGGCCGCCCAGGCTCGGGCGCAGGCTCTTCGCCTTGGCGACGATCTCCTTGTCCAGCAGCGGTGCCAGGTCCGCCTTGCGGGCGAGGCCGGACTTGGACCCGGCACGCCAGCGCATCCACAGCACCGCAGCGGTGACGACCAGGGCAACGGTGAGCAAGCCGGGGACGACGCGGGCACCGACCACCAGCATGCTGGTGCTCAAGGCCGGCCACACCACTTCCGGATGCAGCAGTGCGTCCGTGACGCGGAAGGGGGCCCATATCCCGCTCCCGACAAACGTATTGGTGAGATTCCCGGTCAGCCAGGCCAGGGAGCCGAAAGCCATGACGGCGCCGAGGACGCCGAACAGCAGGTAGAGGAGCGCGTCCGACCCGGTGGTGGTCGAGGGCGCGCTGGTGCGCGGGGAAGGCACGGCGGTTCCTTGGGTGTGCGAGCGGGCAGGGGCGGGGCGCGCTCGGCTCTCGTGCAGCTCATGGGGGTATTCCTGGACGTCTGAGGCGGAACGTTTCAGCGGGGTCGGCCGGCAGAACGAGGCGCGGGCGGAGGTGCTGCGGTGGCCGGCGGACTGCCGGTCGACGGCGATGTTCCGGCGCGCGGCGAGGAGGAGCGGGCCGCCCGCTGCCGGTCTGAATCGAAGTTCCGGGCAGAGGACGGCACAGGAGCAGCCTCGGTACCGAGGACGTCGTCGAGCAACTCCCGGCTGCGCAGGACGTTGACCATCTGGTGGTGCCGGGGGTCCGTGCGCTCTGCGGGACAGGCAGCGAGACCGTCCTCGGCGACTTCCAACTGCTCACGGGCGTCCTGGAGCATTCCGTACGCGGCTGCCAGCCGCGTCCACGTCTCGAAAGTCGGATGGTGATGCGGGTCGTCGAAGTCGAGACGGGCGCGAGTCCAATCGGCGGCAGAGGCGACGAGTTCGGTCAGCTCGGGCAGAGCCCCGACCAGTGCGCCGTTGACCTCCTCGATGATGCCCGCCACCTCATCGGGCGAGGCGTCCTCGTGGAGGCGAGAAATCATCCCGCGGACCGAGTACGGATCGGCGGAAGCGCTAGACAGGCGCCTGACCTGCAGCGGCTTGTCAGAGCCCGGTGCCGCGCTGCGGTGGGCGAGCCGGATGTTGTGCTGCATGGCCGCACCGACGGCCTCGCCGATGCTGGAGTAGTACTCGGGCACGCTTGCCTCTTCGGGTGAGTGGTCCTTGACGGGTGAGTCGAGCGGTGGCGCGCGACGTACTGGTGGCCGACGGCGAAGAGAGCGGCCGGAATCACCGTCGGGGGGTTGCGGCGCGCGGCGGGTGACCCGTCGGAGTGAGCGGCGCCGTCTGAGAACCGGACGCCGACGAGACCTTGGCCTGATTCGCCGCAGGAGAAGTGGCCAGAGCGGCACCTCGGTGATCACGGACGGTCCGTGCTGCCGAGTAACTCGTCGAAGCGGCGCCGACTCGGCGTAGCTCGGCCTCGGAATCGACGAGTTCAGACTGGGCCGAGCTGACGAACTCCGAGGCGAAGCCGAACCGGTCGGCGAGCGCATACGCGTCGTCGTCCAAGTCGTTGACCTGTTCTCCCGCTGCTTCCAGCGCCTCCCAGACACGCTCCAGCGCACCGTGCTCGGGGTGAAGGAGGTGGTCAACTGCCCGCTGAAGGCTGGCCCCGTCTTCGGCCGCACGGATCTGGTCCGTGATGCTGAGAAGTTCGGCTCCGGCGGCGTAGGGCCCCAGCGCATGCACCGGAGGGCTCATCCGCGCCGTGTCGAGGGACGGCGGAAGGGTGACGTCATAGCGAGCGGCTCGAAGCATCTCGGCCGCATGGCTGGCGATGGCGACCTGCTCGGCGAGCGGAGTGGTGGTGGGAAGGCGATGGCGTCGGCCGTGCCAGTCGTCAATCTGCTTGAAACCGGCGTGACGGAGGAGCTGCGCGGAGAGGCCATCGGTAGCGCCCTTGGCAACGACGCTGCCGCTGAACTCGGACGTGATGGTGATCGAGGTAGGCACGGAAGTCTCCGGGGCAGAGGGAGCGAAGGACCCGTCGGAAGTGGGCCAGTGGGCAGAGCGTCCGGCAAATCCGGGGTTTGGTCCGGCCGAGAATCGCTGGTAGAGGCCGCACGGCGGCGGTCAGCCGGGCGCCCCGCCGCAGCAGGGCACCCGGTCGGTCAGAAGAAGGGATTCTCTGTCGGCCGGTCGGCCCCGGTGGCGGCCATGAGCAGTTCGGCGAGGTCCTCGGGCTCGGACGACCTCTGGTCTATCCACCACCCGGCGCGGGTCACCGTACGAGCGTTCTCCTCGATCTCCGCCCAGTCCGCTTCGCTGGTCGTGCCTTCAGTGACCAGTGCGGTGTAGGCGTTGGTCAGGATCTGGTGACGACAGCGCACGCCCCAGGGAACGGCCCGCTCGGTCCCCTCCAGGGGAGGCATCCGGTACTGCTCGGACCAGACTTCGGACGCGGTCTGCTCCTCGGCGCATTTCGCCCTGAGACGGGCGGAGTTGTGCTGCTCGTCGACCTTGTTCGAGGCGCGCCAGCAGTCGATGTACTCCTGCCTGGCAAGCCATTCGGCGAAGGCTGCGCGGCGGTCGGCCGGTCGGAAAAGTCGTGGTCGGCATGGTGACCGCAGGCGTGTTCTCCGCGAATCTCCCGTCTCGGGAGCCAGTAAGGTGCGGCCGTCGGCGTCACCGAATCGGCTGATCCGACGGCTGCATCCTCTGAGTGGTCAGGACGGCTTGGTCTCGTGATCTAGGGCATCGATAATCGACAGGATCGTTGCCAGATCTGCTTCGACCTCGTCGACGGTGATCGTCGCGCGCCCGCGTCCGCTGCGGTCGCCGGTGTGGGCGATCAGGTTGCGGCGAGCCACAATCCGGTCCAGCTCTGTGGTGGACTCGTTGATAGCGACCTTGCGCCGCTTGTCGACGCGGGTCATGAGCTTCTTCTCGCCCACGAGACTGAACAGCTGACCGATCTGGGCAGGCGCGGGGCTGGCCCGCATCCGGATCTCCAGTTCGACGACTTGTCGAAGTCCCCAGCCTCGCTTCTCGTACTTCTCCTGGATCGCGAGGTAGTCCCCCACTGTCATAGACAGCTCAAGCAAACCCCCTGGAGGTGGGGTGGAGGCAATGGCAGTGCTGTAGCGCTCCATGACTCTGTCTGCGCAGAAGGTCTCTATGGCCGCGCAGGCGGCCACGAGAGCCTGCCTGAGGAGAGGCCTGAGGTTAGGTTCCTGGAGCTTCTCTCGCAGCGTGGCATGGCCTGGCTTGAAGGTCACGAAAACCCGGTCGTTCTCCAGGCACTCCAGCTCATCCCAGTACTTCTGCGGCAGAGAGAGAGCGTCGCCGAGTCGTTCCCGCTTCTCACGTCGCATCCTGCGCTGCCGGTTGTTGACGAGGGTCTTGGCAAGGTCTACCAGGATCTCAGCGTCTTCGAGATTGAGGTCGAACGCTTCACGTGCCGTCAACTTCGGGGGCGCGCCCATGTGTGCTCTCCGGGGTCTCAGTTGTGATGTTGATCAGAGTGCCCCTCGGCATGCTGAGCGTCCACGTGTTTCCCGGAACCCACCACGTGGAGTGTTTCGCCATCCTCAAACCGGCCGCGAAGGGTCCGTGACCTGCGGTTTTGTCCGCGCGCATTATGTGCAGTGTGGGCGTTACGGGCGATATCCTGATGCTGAAATGACGCCCGTGACGCTCATTTGGGGTGCGTGGTGGACAGGATGCTGGTGGACAGGTGGCGCATGAGGGGCTTGCAAGGTCCTTCGCTTATTCCCGACGTCTGCTGTCCCGGAGGTGGGGCAGCAGACGTCGGTACTCTTCCTGGAGAATCCGGCACCTGACGTAGGGGGGGCGATGAGGGTGAAAGACGACAAGGCGTACGGGTTCGCTGGTGACCGGTACCGGACAGTGGGCATCGTGAAGGGTGATGACGCGTGCGGTTTCTCGCAGAGGTGAGGTGGTCATGCCGTCCCTTCGCGTCTACCTGCTGCGCTGCCGGGGATCCACTGCAGCAGCCCGGACAAGGCCGAGCAGGCTCGCAACCGCCACCATCATGTTCTGTTCGGACTGCCTGATCCGACGTTCGGCCCCACCGGGCAGGCCGTGCTACGTAGCCTGATCAGCACCCTGTACTTCCGGCCAGAGGACTGATGATGCACCGTGAGCCGATGGGCTACGACCTGTTCGGCGACCCGTACTTCGAGGACGACGTTGCTGTGCCGGAGCCCGAGCAACTGCGCGAGTTCACCCCTCAGACGCTACCCAAGTGCTTTCGGACGTGGCAGCAGATCCGAGACGTTGGTCTGGAGTCGGTAGGTCCGCCTGTTGGGCTCCTGTCCTGGACGCCGTCGGGTGCCTGCGCTCCGAAGACCGCCAAGGTCTACGACATCTCCAAGGCCAGGAAGGCCGGCCCCCGGGAACCCGACCTATTTGAGCTCTTCGAGGAAGCCGAAGAGCAGGAACCGTTGGCCGCAGCTGGCGGAGTCGGACGAGTGCATCCGGTGATCAGTCAGGGTGTCCTGGCCTTGGCTGCGTGGTCGGAGTGGGTGCCGTTGATCGGCGCTGAGGTACCGCGGTTGCCGGGCGTCTACCTCGCCAGGCGGGGCCAGAGCGGCCCGATTGTCTACGTGGGCATGTCGGGTGAGCGCCAGGGCGAGGGGCTGCGGGGCCGGATACGGCGGTACACCAGTGGAAAGGCATTGGCCTCTGGGCTCGGCGAGGCGGTCTTCGACCGGGCGCTGGCCGACTTGGACTGGGTGCGCGAGCGCCTTGCGGAAGTCGAGAGCGGTCAGCCGATGCGGGCGACCGGGTGGGGCAAGGCTGCCTTAACGTGGGCCGACCTGCATGTCTGCTGGGCTATCACCGCAGATGGCGAGGCCGCCCGTGTCCTGGAGGAGCAGGTCCTATCGTTGGAGAGCGTCGACTGGTGGAATCGCGCCCGCTGACTGTCCGGACCAACAAGCAGTCAGGAGCACGCACCTCATCCCTAGCGGCCGCGGTGTGTACGTTCATCTGGGACGGGCAGCGGGAGATCCCGTACCGGGCCGGCTTGGCGCGGGAGATGGCTGTCTTCCTCGCTGTGCAGGGAGGGACCTTACCGCTGGCTGCCCCGGCTGAGCGGGGAACTGGCTGTCAGGCGGCCGCTGCTTCGCTGAGTCGCCGTTGGACCTCCTCGATGAAGAACAGAGGCGCGGTCGCGCCTCGGTAGGGATGGGAGTAGTGGCAGTGGCCTGTCTCCTCATCAAACTGGAAGTACGCCGTCCACATTCCCCTACCGGAGTTGGATCGGATCTTTGCTTCCACGGTGAAGCCGCTCGTGGAGACGTTCATGATCTTCCCCACGCTTTCTGCGGCAGCGCGCACGATGGCGGCGAACTCAAGCTCCGCGGGTGTTGGAACCCTGGCATCGAGTGACTCGTCGGTCTCGACGTCCTCGGTGGCGTAGTTCTTCTGGGCGAGCTTGATGAGCAGGCCGCCGACTGCGACGACGGCCACGGCGCCGATGCCAAGGACGAGGAGGATCTTCTTCTTCTTGGACAGGGGCTTGGCGGTTTCGACGGAGGCGGTGTTTTCGCCGTCCTCGTCGGGGGTGCTCGAGTCGGGCACGGCGGCCTGCCTTTCCGGTTCAGAAGATCTGCCGCCAGACTAGTTGGCTCGGTTCTCGTATAGCTACGGCCAGGTGTCGTCTGCGGGTATCCAACGTCCTGGTCAGGGGCCAGGGCGTCCGTCGCGGCAAATGCCGGATTTACTGCGGCAGGGCCACTGCTGTGCTCATCGCGATCTGCGCGGGCTCTCCGGCCGCCGTAGCGAGGCGTACACATTTGCTGCGGCAGGACCGGAAGGACGGGGCAGACGTGACGATCGAACCGGTGACCGAGCTCGGGACTGGGGCGCGCTCCGCTTGCCGCGCGCCCGGGTGATGCCGCTGTCCGCTCTGCTGCGTCCGTCGGCCCGGCGGACTCGGCCGCCCGCGTGAGGGCTCTGCGAGCAGGTCGCGGTGGCATCCCGTTCTCAGGAATCGGGCTGCCACTCTCCATGAGCAGCCGACTGATCGGGTCCGGTGTGGTCCGCCACGGATATCCGCACTGAACGACGAGGTCCCGGCGGCGGCTGTTGAGCCGCTGTCGGGGCCTCTCGTCATGTCGTAGCCGTCCCCTGGCCGCTGCACGGACTGGGGCGAAGCGTCTCCGTTACGGAATGCTCGACCGAAGATATGGGTCGGGCGTCGATCAGGTCGCTGCTGGCTTCGGCGGCCTGCCCCGTCAACAGCTGCGGCGGGCACTCACCTTCGACATCGCGTTGGGAAGAATCGGGGCCGATCGGTTCATCGCAGGCACCAAGATCAGCCCGTTCCTCTACCCCCGTGAGACTGCACGGTGCGCACCGACAGCTGGTCCAAGGGCCTGAGATGGAAGGAGTTGGATCAGCGGTCGCGGGAGTACGCGATGCGGGGGTCAACCGGCCGCACCGCCGGTGTGGTGACGGCGGCGGCGGGGACCGGCGCCCTGCCCGGGATACCGGCACGGGCCGGGCTGGCGGCGAGCGCGGCGGCGCTCAACGGAGACGCGCGAGCGGGACCATGGCCGCGCTCACGGCCGACGGCCGGCGTGGCAGCAGGGCGGGGCCGAGCCGTCACCTCTTGAGCGAGGCGGGGCTGCACTGCGACCTGGAGCCCCGAACGGTGCAGGGCCACCGTGGCGTCGGCGACTTTCCCCAGCGCCTCGACGCGATCGGTGGTCGCGGGGAGCGTGTAGATGTCCAGGCTCGAGTTGTGCCGCCAGCCGTCCTCCACCAGCGCGAGCCCGCTGAGGCCGGAGACACGGTCGTCGAGGGCTGCGACGATGCCGAGCTGCGGGTGATCGGCGAAGGCGACGTCTGGTTCACCGAGCGGACCGCGGTCGCGTACCTGTGCCGTGTCGGGCGCCAGGGCAGGGTCAAGTGCGACGTCCACATCGACCTGGTAGCCGGCCTTGCGCAGCAGCTCGATGGCCCGGCTCGTACGGCCGTGTCCGTCACGGTTCTGGTCGGCCAGCGCGTACAACGTCGGCTGGTCGGGGACGGGATGGAAGTCGAATCCCTTGAGCATCCAGGTGCTGGCCGCGAGGTTCTTCGGGTTCGCGGCGACGATGCCGTGGACGGGGTGGTGGCCGAAGGCCAGGTCGGGCAGCACGTCGTAGTGGCTGGGCATGGCAGATCCATCCGAGGCGGGTGCGGTTACAGGTGCGGGCGACGGGCGGATCAGTTCTGAGGGTGCCGTGCACGGAGGACTCCTGGATCGCGGTCGGTTAGAGCCGGGGGGCGGATGAGGAACTGGCCGACGGCGGCGCGGCCCGCGCGGAAGACTCCGGCGGCGGACCAGTCGGGAGCACGCGCTGGCCGACCGACGGCGAAGAGGCGAGAGCGACACTCGCCCGGGATGGAGCGGAGTCGGGCGGGAGCACGGTGGCGGCGCGCGCCTTGCTGGCACGTTCCTGCTCCTGGCGTGGTGGTACGCCAAGCTGGTCCAGGCGGGCGTCGACAGCGGAGAGGAGATCCGGCACGCTGCCGCCGTGGCGCGCATGCGGACCGTCCGGCTCGGAGTCGTAGATCACCTCGTAGACGGCAGGCTCGGCGGACCGGTGGCGGGTGACCATCCAGCTTTCCGGGGACTCGGGGGTGCTCGGAGGGCAGCTCCTGCGGCGGCGAGATGATCAGCGAACTGCCGTCGGGAAGCTCGGCATGGACGATGTAGTCGCTGAGGCCGTACTCGACGGTGCCCTCCAGGCCGCGCTGCCCGAGCGCGGAACAGAGGGCGGCCTGAAGACGACGCGGATCGGACGCGGCGGTCGAGGGCGGGGTTTCGTGGTGCATGGAGTTCTCCGTTGCGAACGCCCCGCCGCACGGCGGGAGCCGACGTGGCGTGGGGCTTGAAGGAGTGCGGTGGTCCATGAGGATCCGGTGATCGGGCAGTTTGGCGCTGCCGTGACTGAGTGCTAGGGATCACCGCGAGCGACCGGGAGCCGGCGGATGCGATGCCGGCGGGACCTGGGGCGAAGCAGGTGATACCCCAGGGGTGTTGTGCGTCGAGCGGGTCAGGGCGACGCGAGCCCGCTCGGTCTGCGCCGGCCGTTCGGTGTCCGCTCGGTGAGCTAGATATTCACCGACGCGCACCAACGCCGGTCCCTTGGAACCGAGTTCGTGTGAGCAGTGCCAGCCTTCGGTGTTGCGGTGCTCCTCGGCACGCTCCTGGTAGAGGTGGAGCACGCTCGGCTGCGAACCGTCCATAAGCGCCATGACGTCGGCCCATTCGTGCCGCAGCTCCTTCGCCCGGAACAGGATGGCGTCGATCCCGCGTATCCGACGGAGGTCGTCACTGATCGGCCCCTCGACGTAGTCGGGGCCGTCGGCGGCGGCGCGGACCCCGGCCAGCACCTCGGGTCCGTGGTCGAGGAACACCTCGGCGTGCTTCCAGGCTTCGGCGTCTCGCTTGACCTTCCCGTCCCCGTAGACCTTGTCGTCCAGCGGCCAGCCGTCTGCGTCGCAGAGGGAGTCCGAGACCGCGTCCCAGGCGTCGCACGCCTCGTTGATGCTCGCGGCGGCCGTGGCCAGTGCGGGGAGGTGTCGTCGCCACGCCAAGGGGTCGGTGGCCTGCGGCAACTGGTTATCACCGGAGGAAGGAGGAGTGGAAGAAGCGGACATGATCGATCCCTTTTGCTGTGCCGGTCGTTGGGCTAGGCCGCCATGCGGGCGTCTGTGTCGAACAGCTCCCGCTCGGCCGGGTGGAGGATGTGCTGGGTGATGAAGGAGCGGCCGGCGACCTTCCACAGACCTCGGCCCTTGGTCAGGGCGGAGACCGCCTGGGTCTCGACGCCGGTCAGGCCGAGCAGAGATGCAGCGGCGGCGAGCTGGTCGGGCTCCTGGCGGTAGATGATCCGGGTGGAGCAGTCGGCCAGCAGGCCCTCGGCCAGAACTCGGCCGCGCGAGCCGGCATCGCCCGCCGAGAGCAAATCGCTCAGGCGGTGGATCACCATCAGGTTCGCGATGCCCAGCCCTCGGGAGAGCTTCCACTGGCTCTGCATCCGCTCCAGCAGCCCGACGTGCCGCATCAGCCGCCACGCCTCGTCGTAGATCACCCAGCGCCGACCGCCATCGGGATCACTGAGGGCTGATTCCATCCAGGCGCTCGCGCACGTCATCGCGAGCACCAGTGCCGTGTCGTCACCGGAGCCGCCGAGACGGGAGAGGTCGATGGACAGCATCGGTGTGGTCGGGTCGAACGACACGGTGCTCGGCGCGTCGAACATGCCGCTCAAATCGCCGTGCACGAGGCGTCGCAGGGCGTGGGCGAGGTCCTGGGCGGCTGAACCGAGGTGCCCCGCCTGGTGGCCGAGGGCCTGGTCGAGGCGTTCGGGGGAGCCGAGTACGTGGGCGATCTCGCCGAGCAGCGGCACCGTGCCCCGGGCGGCGGCGTCAGCGACGACCAGATCCAGGGCCAGGTCGAGGGCGGTGTGCTCCATCGGCAGCAGGTCGCGCTTCAGCACGGTGCGGGCGAGGCTGGCCAGCAGCAGCAGACGGCGCTTGCGAACCTCCGTAAACCAGTCCTCCTCGCTCACGGAGGCGGGGCGGGCCGGGGCGTCCAGCGGGTTCAACCGTCCAGGGAGCCCCGGGCCCAGGGCGATGCTGTAGCCGCCGAGGGCCTGCGAGACACCGGTCCACTCCCCCTTGGGATCGCAGGGGACGTAGATCCGGTAGCCGTGGGCGATTGACCGGGTGGCGATCGACTTCGCCAGCGCTGACTTGCCCATGCCGATGATCCCGGCCAGGACCGCGTTGGGGTTGGTGAAGCCCTCCACCCTGCCGCTGTTGTAGAGCGAGAACGGGTCGAAGCAGAAGGCCGCCTCCGCGTGCACATCGCGGCCGATGAACACGCCTTCGGCGCCCAGGCCGCCCTCGGCCACGAACGGGTACGCGCCGCTGGCTGTGGCGGTGGTCATCCGGTGGGCGGGCAGGGCGAGCTTGCTGCCGCGGGCGGAGGCCGGACCGGGGCGACCGGCGAGCGGGTAGGTGGGCCGCAGATCCGGGTCGAGGGTCTGCTCGGCGCGGAGCTTGGGCGGGGCTCCGGCGAGGCGTGCCTGGCGGCGGGCTTCGGTGAAACCGGCTCGGGCGGCCCGCTGCTCGGCGCATGTCGTCTTACGGGGCACGAACAGAGGGGAGGCGCTGGCGCGGGTACGGGGCATGACGTTTCTCCAGGTGAGGGGTGAATCAGCGGCGGACGAGGCCGGTGAACGGGGCGTGCAGGTCGGCCGGGGTAGTGCGCCGCCGCACGAGATGCGCGGTGCGCTGGTGGCGCTGGCAGATGGTCAGGCCCGGCGCTCCCTCCGGAAGGCCGGCCTGGCACACCTCCGGTGCGGGGATCTCGCCGGAGTCCGGCCGGGGCGCCGCGTGGTAGGCGGCGTGGAGGTGCTCGGCGGCCTGCCAGATGCGGGTGCGGGCGGTACGGAGCTGGTCGCCCTCGACCGCGACGAGCTGCCCGGTGCGACCGGCGTGGGCGTCGAGCAGCCCGTACAGCGAGACGAGGTGGGCGTGCAGGGCGTCCAGCTCGGCCCGGGTGGTGACCAGCGGGCCGCCCGGGATGTTGAGTGCCCGGTGGAAGTCGAGCGCGGCGGTGGCGAAGGGCACGAAGTCCTGCGCGGTCGGGCTGGCGGTGCGGGACATGAGGGTGCTCTTTCGAAGGGAAGGGTCAGGCAGCAAGCGCGAGCGGCAGGGCGGCGGCGGTGAACGCCTCGGCCTGCTGCCAGGTCAGCGGCCGGAGATCGAGCTGGGCGCCGACAGCGGCGGTCTCCACGACGGCGCAGGCGGTGCGCAGCTCGTCCTCGGTGTCGGCCGAGACGGTCAGCAGACCGGTCAGGGCGACGTCGGCGTGCCCGGCGATGAGCTGGCGTTCGCGGGACTTGATGTCCTGGTACTCGATCGAGTCCGCCTCGGAGTCGACCTGACCGCGCCGGGCCCGTTCGGCGGCGTCGGCGATCACGCTGGACTTCTTGCGCTGCACGTCGCGCAGGGCGGCGTCGAGGTTCTTCGGCTCGTAGGAGAGCGACAGCGTGCGCCGGACGCCGCCGGTGAACAGGAGCTGGTGCAGGAAGCCGGCGCTGGTCTCGGTGCGCGGCCAGTTCTCCACCCAGTAGGTGGCGTGCACGGCGGAGTCGGTGGCGATGTGGTCCGCCTTCTCGACGACCACGACGGGGCCGGCGGCGGCGGGCTCGGCCTCGGGGCGACCGGCCGTGGACCAGCGGTCGAGTGTCGCCAGCGCCTTCGGGTCGTAGGAGGTGCGCACCACGGCGGCGATCTCGCGGGCGGTGAGCCAGCCCGTCGGGGTGAGACCGGCGGTCCGCGCCGCCTGGTCGAACGTGGAGGTGAGCTGGGCGAGGACGCTGAAGGCACCGGTGAGACCGCCGCCGGCCTGGTTGATCAGCCGACGGGCCGCCTTGGTGTCCAGGCACACCGCGACGTACGCCTCGTGCGGGGCGGCTGCGGGGCCGGCGCTCTGGATCAGCTCGTTGTAGATCGCCCCGGCCATCGGGGTGTCGGGTCGGCCGTGCTCTTCCCAGTAGCGGCGCAGCGCGTCGCCGGAGTCGGGGATGGTGCGCTCGATCACCTGGATGCGGGCGATCTGCCCGGTGCGGGCGAGGGCTGCCAGCGCGCGTCCCCAGCCGCCGACGTTGGCCTGCTGGGTGCCGGGGTCGAGCAGGGCGTAGGCGCGGGAGGAGACCTTGACCACCGCGGTCAGCGTCCCGGTGTGCGGGTTGTGGACGGCGCCGTACTTGCCGTCGGGAGCAGTGGTCACGCGCAGGCTGGCAGCGGTGCCGGGAAGGTGGAGCAGTCCCTCGCGGGTCGGCCGGCGGGAGGGCCGGGTGAGCCAGACGAGCTGGCCTCGCATGCGGCGCAGCGCGTACCGGACGACGATCGGGGTCCAGTCCGCCAGAGCACGGCCTCGGTGGCGGACGAAGACGAGCAGGGCGATCACGGCCCACAGCGGTATGAGCTGGAGGGCGCCGACCACACCGCGGGCGAGGATCACGGCGAGAAGGAGAAGGCCGGTGAGCCCGGCGACGACCAACTGCGGGACGGACAGGCCGAGCAGGACGCCGCGCCTGCTGCGGTGCGGGAACTTCACGGTGGGCGTGGAGGACTGGTGCTTGCCGGACATGGTGGTTCCAGACGGTGGGAGCGGGCGGAGGACGGGGCGCGCGGCGCTCTTCTGGACGTCATGGCGAGACCTTCCTGCTGGTGGGGGGGCGGGGGCGGGCCGTGGAGTGCGGCCCGCCCCCGGGGGATGTGGGTCAGGAACCCGACGGCGGCTGGGTGGGATACACCCAGTTCGTCGGCGTCGCGGAGCCGGTGGCCGATGGCCCGGACGCGGACGCCGGAGTGCCCGAGGTCGAAGGTCCGGGGTCGGCTGGCGGCATGGAGGTCATGTCGCCGCCCGGAGCCGATGCGCCTGCTAGGTGACCGGAGCCGCCCGCCACGCCTTGGACAGCCGAATCGGACCCTTCCGGTTCGTCCTCGCCAGGACGTGTGATCAGTGGCGGGATCCCGGGGCGCTGGATCAGAGCCCGGCCCTTGTCGCCGCTCGCGTCCGGGTCTTCGCCGTACCGGAAGCGGGTCTGCTGCTTGGGCGGCCCGGCGTCGATGCCCTCCTTGCTGAGGTTGCCGCCGGAGGGGTTGATGCCGGAGGCGACGCCATCGGTCCCCGCACCGGGGACCTGGTTCGGACCCTGCGGAGCGGGGGTGCCGGTGCTGGCCCGCATCGCGAGGCTGCCCGCGGTCTTCGCTGCTCCAGCAGCGACTGCCATACCGGCGACGCCGGTACGGTGCATGTCGTCGTGGCCGCCGCCGTCGCTGGCCCAGTGGACGAACTTGTACGTCGCGTAGGGGCAGAGCAACACCAGGACCATCACGACGATGCCGGCCATCGCGTCGGACAGGGCCGCCATTCCGTCGCTGGCGTCGGTCTTGCCCATGGCGGAGACGCCGATCAGGAAGACCACGGTCATCAACAGCTTGGAGACGATGAGGGTGCCGGTGGCCTCGATCCAGCCGCGCCGCCACCGTTTGGCGACTTCCCAGCCGCCGCCCGCCCCGGCGAACACCGCGAGCGCGACCATGATCAGGACGCCGACCTTGCGGGCCACCATCACGCCCCAGTAGAGGAAGGCACCGATCGCGCACCCGAAGGCCACCAGCGCGGGCACACCCCAGCCGAGGCCGTACATGGCCCCCATCTGATCGACCTTGATCACACGGCGGATCGCGTCGTCGATCGAGGTGTTGGCGGCTTTGAAGAGGCCGTCGGACAGCGCGTTGACCACAGTGATGGCGACGGTGGTGAAGGCGATGGCGGAGAAGCTGAACAGAACTCCGGTCATGGTGCCGAACGCCGCTTTGGCGAGTGCGCGTTCGTCTCGGCGCCAGGCCGCGGTCATGAGCTGGATGCAGAAGATGCCGACGGTCAGAGCGAGGCCGATGGGCAGCAGCAGCTCGTAGTTGTCACGGAACCATCCGGCGTTGAGGTCGATGGCCGTTGTCTTGTTGACGGCCTTGGCGGCCAGGTCGGCCGCGCTGGACGCCAGCTCGCCCGCCGACTTCGCGATCCACGCGCCGAGGCCGTCCGTGACGGTGCCAGCGGGGTTGGTGGCGAAGTCGACAGCGCCGCACACCTTGTCCATCAGCGGGAAGTCGCAGACTCCCATGGGTCGTACCTCCGTTCTGGGGCGAGGGTCAGGGCGCGACGGACGGCATGACGCCGACCAGGGCGCAGGGGTGGTTGGGCCGGCACTGGACCGCGAGGGTGGCGGAACGGCTCTCCGCGCCGCCGGCGGACGCGCCCTTCCAGCGAATCGACTGCTTGCCGGAGACCGTGACGGCGTAGACGTACGCCTGGGTGATCGCCCCGGGGTCGTCCTGGAGGGCCTGGGTGAAGGCGTGCGGGAAGTGCCCCTCGTTGACCTTGGCGGTGGCGACCTGCTTGTTGGCCGCCATCTCCTTCCACAGCACGGCCGAGGGGACCACCTGGTCGACGGAGGCCGGATCCGCGTACTTCGACTCCGTGGTCACCCAGCCACGCAGCGCCTTGCGCAGCTCGGGCTGCGAGTACGCGCGGGTGTCGTACGACCACAGCGCTGCGGCGGCGGCCTTCCCGTACGTGATCGGGTCGTGGGTTTTCGGTGGAACAGGCAGAGCGCGGGGCCGGGTATGAGGCCCGGACGGTGGCGCAGACGACGTGGACGCCGTGGGCGAACTCGGCGGTGGCGCCGCAGTATCGGAGGGGCTTCGGCCCTCGCGGGTGAGGTAGGCGGCCAGGCCGGCGAGGGCGACGAGCACCGCCAGGACGGCAGTGCCGAGCAGCGCCGGGCGGCGCACGCGAGATGCGCCGCCGGGGTGGGTGGAGTGCTGAGCCATCAGTGGACCTGCGTCCCGAGCGTCGAGAAGAACGCCACCACGCCGTTGGCCGCACCGAGAAGAAGGGCCGCGCCCGCGCTGACCAGCACGCCCTTCTTCCCGTTCGCTTCGGCCTGGTGACCACCGGAGTGGTGGCCCCAGGCCCACACGCCCGCACTGACGGCGAGGGCTCCGACCACGGCGATGAGCCCGAAGAGGTTGATCGAGCCCATCACCTGCTTGAGGACGTTGAGGCCAGGGAGCCCGCCCTCGTTCGGCTTGATTCCGGGGTCGTAGGCGAGCTGTATGACCTGGTCAGCGAGATACATGGGAACTCCAGTTCGAGTGAGCGCACGCCAGGGCCCGGCGGGGTGAACCAGCGGTGTGAGGGGAGGTGGGGAGGGGGAGGAGCGCCGGTCAGACGACTCGGCGGGCCGCGAGAATCCGCGATTTCCAGGACGCGACGGTGGTGATCCGTACGACGTCACCGGTGTGCGGGGCGTGGACGATCAGGCCCTGCCCGATCGCCATCCCGACGTGCTCCGGTACGGCGGCCGTTCCCTCGGTGAAGAGGAGGTCGCCCGGCTTGAGGGCATCGACCGAGACGGCCTTGCCGTCCTTGACCTGCGTGTACGTGGTCCGCGTCAGGGTGACCCCGGCGGCTTTGTACGCGCCCTGCATCAGGGAGGAGCAGTCGCAGCGGCCCATCGGGTTCTTGCCGTGGGAGTCGGTGCACGTGCCGCCCCACTGATACGGCGTGCCGAGCTGGCCGAGCGCCCACCGGATGGCCGTCTGCACCTTCGGCGGCGCGGAGGCTGGAATCTTGTACTCGTCCGGCAACGCGCCCGCCAGGATAGTGCCGAAGTCCGTCCCGTCACCGTCCGCCGAACAACCCCCCGCGGAATCGGGAGAGGGGCTGCCGGCATCGGCAGAACCGGACGGCGACGGGCTCGGCGATGCACCGCCGGCCTCCCGCAGCAGGGGCTCGATGGCCTTCTGCAGGGCGGTGGCCAGCGGCTCCCACTTGGCGTACGCCTCCGGGAAGCCCGACTTCTGCACCGCCTGGGCGGCCTGGGTGACAGACAGGGACTGCCAGCCGGAGACCTTCTTGAGGCCCTCGTAGAACTTCGTCGAGGCGTGCACCGGGTCGAGGATCTGGCTGGCCGTGCCCCAGCCCATCGACGGCCGCTGCTGGAAGAGACCCAGCGAATCGCGGTCGCCGTAGGTCAGGTTGCGCAGGCCGCTCTCCTGCAGCGCGGTCGCCAGGGCGACGACCTGCCCTCGGGCGGGGATGTTCATCGCGACGCCCGTGGCCTGGATCGTCTTGGCGTTGGGCACCTGGTCGGCAGGCGCGTCCAGGCCCGGCACGGAGACCGAGCCCTTATCGCCGCCGTCCAGAATGGCCTTCACCTGTTTGGCGACGGCGGAGGTGTCCACACCCTGTGCACCGCCGGTCGAGCACGAGGCCGAGGCGGTCCCGGCACCGATGCCGAGGATCGGCAGTGCCAGCAGGAGTGGTCCGGTGGCGCACAGACCGACGAGCGCTCCTGTCGTCTTCTTCACGGCCGCCGCCGTTCAGCGCGACGGCGATGCGGACCAGGCGACGGAGGTGGGTCGGGGCGCGGGTGTGTCAGGGCATGCTGCATCGCAGCGGCTCCTCGGTGTTCGTAGGAGGCGCGGTGCTGACTTCTCGTGCAAAGCCGTCGGCACCGCGCCGATGTGCATCCGCCTCTCGGCGGGCCCGGGTCAGAGGAGTTGGTAGCTCCAGGACGCCGGTTTCAGGTCACGCGCGGCAGCCAGCCGCGCTCGTAATCTCAGGCAGGGCACAGGGGCCTCCTCACGGCGCTCGCGGGCTGATGGGCAACATGCCTCCGACGCTGCTCGATTGGACGAGACGGCACGGATAAGCACAGCTCAACGGGGGTGGAGCAACGCTCCTTCCCGGTGGCACGGCGAGACAGTAGACCGGGATTCCGGCCGCGCCAAACGACTGCCATCCAGGGGCCCGAAGCAGGGAGCCACCTCGTTAGGCGCGGCCGGAATTCGCCGTTAACCTCCGCTGCAACCTCGCGCCGGATGCACGCCGTTGAGCGCTGTCCGGAGCGGGTCCAGACTCCGCCGTGCCCGAAGAGAGGCCCTCCCCATGAGCTACACGCTGCACCGAGGCGATGCCCTGACCGCCCTGAAGTCACTCCCGGACGAGAGCGTCCAGGCGGTGATCACTGACCCGCCGTACAACTCCGGGGGCCGTACCAGCTCCGATCGAACCGGCCGCACCGCACGTGCCAAGTACGTCACGAGCAACTCGGCGCACGACCTCGCCAACTTCCCGGGAGAGAACCGCGACCAGCGCTCCTACCGCTCCTGGCTCACCGAACTGCTCACCGAGGCGTACCGGGCCTCGACCGAGCACGCGGTCGCGATGGTCTTCACCGACTGGCGACAGGAGCCGACTACCTCCGACGCACTGCAGATGGCGGGGTGGACCTGGAGCGGCACGATTCCGTGGATCAAGCCGTCCAGCCGGCCCCGCAAGGGCGGACCGAAGCAGGACGCGGAGTTCATCGTCTGGGGCGTCAAGGGCTCCCTCGACAACACCCGCGACCTCTACCTGCCGGGCCACTACATCGCCTCCCAGCCCCGCAAGGGCCGGGTTCACATCACCCAGAAGCCAGTCGAGGTCATGCAGCAGCTCGTCCAGGTCTGCCCCGAGGGCGGCACCGTCCTCGACCCGTTCACCGGCAGCGGCTCCACGGGCGTTGCGGCCCTGCGCGAGGGACGCCGCTTCATGGGCGTCGAGCTGTCCGCGCACTACGCCGACGTCGCCGAGGAGCGGCTGCGAGCCGAACTGACGAAGGACAACTTCGAGCTGGCCGGACCGGAGGCATGAGCGTGAGAACGGAGAGAGCCCGGGGCCGACGGGCCGCAGACGCCAAAGGGCGGCTGGCGCATCGAATAACCGATGCGCCAGCCGCCCTTCTCGTTGCGTCAGGCCGCTCTACCTTCTTGACCGGGCTGATCGAGCCATTCGTAGGGTTGGGTCACCCAAGGGCGCTGGGTGTGGCTTTCAGGCCGCTGCCGTCTCGTGGCAATCGAGGCTTTGCCGCTCAGCGCCCCACGACGACTCGGCCGCCGATTAGGAAGTGCGAACAAGTCGCTGTGTAGAGCAATGCCGGCAAGGTCGTCCGTGGCACGAAGAGTACGAACACGCACGTCAGGAGTGCGATAAGCCGGATATGGGCGGGGATCGACGTCGGCAAGGGCCACCATCACGGCCTTGCCCTGGACGCGGACGGCAAGACACTGCTGTCGCGGCGGGTCGCCAATGACGAACCCGAGCTGCTGAAGCTGGTCGGGGATGTCCTGGACCTGGCCGACGGGGCGTGAGGTCACCTGGGCGACCGATATGACCAGTGGGGAACCCGTGTTGCTGCTGGCCTTGCTGGTCAGCCACGGCCAAGAGGTCCTTTACATGCCCGGCCGGCTGGTGAACCGGGCGTCCGACGGCTACCGCGGCGAGGGCAAGACGGACGCCCGCGATGCCTACGTGATCGCCGACCAGGCCCGGGTGCGCCGCGACCTGCGGCCCACCCGGCCCGGTGACGAGGCAGCCATCGAGCTGAAGCTGCTGACCGGGCGCCGGTCTGACCTGGTCGAGGACCGCACCCGCGTCGTGAACCGCCTGCGCGGCACTTTGCTGAGCATGTTCCCGGCCCTGGAGCGGGCCTTGGACGTGACTAACGCCGGCCCCCTCAAGCTGCTGACGGGCTACCAGACCCCGGCTGTGATCCGCCGGGCCGGCGTCGCCCGGCTGACAAAGTGGCTGGCCAACCGCAAGGTCCGCAGTGCCAAGGACCTGGCCGAAGTGGCGGTCGAGGCCGCCGCGCGCCAGCACACCGCCGTGCCTGGGGAGAAGACCATCGCGAAGCTGGTCCATACGCTGGCTGAGGAGGTGATGGCCCTCAACGCGCATACTTCCGAGTTGGACAAGCTCATCGAGGGCCGGTTTCGCGAGCACGAACTCGCCGACATCGGTGCGACTCTCGGTGCCGAGTTCCTCGCCGCCGTCGGCGGCGACCTGGACGAGTTCGACTCGCCGGATGCCTTGGCGGCCTTCGCCGGCGTCGCCCCAGCTCCTCGCGACTCGGGCAAGGTCAGCGGCAACCTCCACCGGCCGGTCACCTACCACCGCAGACTCCAGCGCGTCTTTTACACCTCCGCGCTCGTCAGCGTCCGCTACGACCCGAACTCACGGCAGTTCTACGACCGAAACGCGCGCGGAAGGGAAGAGGCACGTCCAGGCCGTGCTCGCCCTCGCCCGCCGACGTGTCAACGTCATCTGGGCCCTGATCCGCGACCGACGGTGCTACGAAGTGACACCGCCGATGGCTACGGCCGCTTGACGACAGCATTAGGAAGCCTCGAACGCCCGCCGGATGAGCGACGCCGCCTTCTCCAGGCCGGCTGTCGAGACAAGGCGCACCTCCAGGCACGCCCCCGGTCCCTAGGTGGCCGAGGCCGCGCATATCACGGGTGCCCCCCTCCAGCTCGACCGTGTCCGGATCGAGTCTGAGGTAGACCAGGATTGCCCCGTGCTTCGGGCGGAAGATCACCGACGCCACATTCACCAGCCACGGTCCGTAGTGTCCAAGCCGGAGGCCCACGGCCGTCCCGATGCGCCGGACGGCCCGCGCGCGGGAGCCGCCCACGCATAGAGTGTGCCGTTGTGCCAATTCCTAAAATTTGTCCAAGCTGCGGCGAGACTGATGGCTCCTGCATCACGCTTACGCCGCTGCTCGATCGGCTCGAGGCTGTCGTCGGATGCTTCGCTCATCTCTGGTTCGATGTCCGCAACCGTGAGCCGTACGCGAGCCGGGAGGAGTGGCTCGCCGCCCTCGACGAGTTTGCTCCCACGGCGGGCGGCGAGCCGGTGAAGGCAACCGGGACTCTGCGAACACTGGAGCTGCGGGAGACCGGGCGAACCATGGAGATGCCCGATGGGCCCATGGAGTACCCCGGCGGCGAGC
The DNA here is from genome assembly GCF_000818195.1 of Streptomyces sp. 150FB. Lineage (GTDB taxonomy): Bacteria > Actinomycetota > Actinomycetes > Streptomycetales > Streptomycetaceae > Streptomyces. The sequence continues at coordinate 7,613,109 of NZ_JTHL01000001.1, forward strand.
ACTTCGCCCTCGACATCCACGAGTACATCGGGCCTGTAGCCATCTGCCAGGACTGTATGCAGCCCCTTGGTAAACATGTCTTCGCTGCCGGAGCGGGCTACTGCTGGCAGCACTTCTCCCAGCAGTGCAACCTGATCGATTGCCCGAACCTCCACGAGTTCCCGAGTGACGCCGACGTGCTCAAGATCGAGCCGAGCGGTCAGGCGTGGGTGACCATCAAGGACCGGTACCCGTTGATCCCCATCGACGACGAGGAGGAGTAGGCGCACGGCCTGAGGCCCGATTCAGCCCCTGCGTATCTCGGTCGTGCGGACGCCCGTTGTGGCCGCAGGCGCCGTCCGGTCGCGTCTAGAAGATCGCACCATGTGCTGTCGAGTTACGAGCTAGCATTCGAACACCCTCCAGTCGACAGGAGCGTTCCGCATGGGTGCAGCAAGGTACGTCCTGCCGGGGCTGGTGCTCTTGGGTCTGGCGGTGACGGGGTGTGCGTCGAGTGATCAGTCGCAGTCTTCGGCAGACGCCTCCGAGCGTCCGTGCACTTCCTCTCTGTGCAAGTCGTACGAAGCAGGTTTCGCGGTCGGCGACAAGGCGCTTACATCCCGCGAAGAGGTCGGCCTCTCCCCAGACCAACAGGACAGCCTGCCGCAGAGCGACGGGTCTGCCCAAGGAGCCATCAAGGCGGATATGGCCGTGGCCGACATCCTGTGTGATCGGAAGGCCGACGACTACATGGACACCAATCTGGCTGCTGACACCCCCGAGCATCGAGAAGCATTCGCCACCGGCTGCATGGATGGAGCGACGCCGCTCCTCAGTGGCAAGCCGAACCGGTACCTGTACGACGACTAGAAGATCACTGAAAGTCTCGGGTTTCTGGCCCCGCGGATGGTGACGTGGGGCCAGACTGCTGTGTGTGCAGGGGGAATAGGTCGGGGCGAACGTCGGGCCGGATGTGTGGGAGAGCTGCCGGGAACTGATTCCGGGTGGGGAGTGTGTTCGCGTTCCTGGCCGAGTACCGTGAGCGGTCGCTGCCGCCAGAGATGTTCGCCGCCGGTCTCGGGCAGGCCGCCTGAACCACTCGGTCCATTCGAAAGGAAGAGTGGCACCGGTTCCGGTCGGCTCGGCGACTTTGCCGTGTCGACGACCATTTCGGAGGCATCGCCTGCATGACTGCGGGCGGGGCCGACCAAACCACTGTCAGACGTGCCCGTTAGGGCCCACGTCACGCCAGCCGCCTCCTGCTCACCGCCCCCGAGAACCTGCGCCCGACGGAGACGGCCCTGCTGGAGAAGATCGCCGCGGCCTGCCCGGAGATGACCGCACTCGCCGATCTTGTGCGCGGCTTCGCCACCCTGCTGAAGCCTGCCAAGGACAACGACGTGAAGCTCACCGAGTGGATCACAGCAGCCCGTGCCGTCGACCTGCCCCACCTGTGCAGTTTCACCACCGGCCTCGAGATCGACCGTGCAGCCGTCGATGCCGGCCTCACCACCCCGCACTACAACGGCCGCACCGAAGGCGTCAACACACGGACCAAGAGGACCATGAGACAGATCCACAGACGCGCCGGATTCGCCCTCCTCCGCCACCGCATCCTCCTCCAGTGATCACCACAGAATGCAACCACCGATTACGGGACAGAGCCAAGAAAAAGACACCCCCGCATCACGCGATGCAGAGCCCTGTAGGACAGTCATGAGGCACAACCTTTGCGCCTCCCGCCGGACAGGGCCTACGTCTTTCACTATCGGGAGATATAGGGGCTCGGGGCCCCGTGCCAGCTGATGCGGAGGGTGTCTCGGGCGCGGGTGGCGGCGACGAAGAGGAGGGAGCGGGCCTTGCGTTCCTCGCGGGCGTAGCGTTGGGGATCGGATTCGCGGTAGCGGTCGATGACTGCGGTGCGGGGGATGACACCGTCGCGGGCGCCGACGATGGCGAGCTTCTGGTATTCGAGGCCCTTGAAGCGGTGCATGGTGCCGACGTGGACTTCGCCGTCGCCCTTGACGCCGTCCTTGGTGAGTTCGGCTACGGTGATGCCGGCCTCGGTGGCGAGGTAGTACATGACCTGGTTGACGGAGTCGCGGTCGGCGACGCAGACGGCGATGTTGCCGCGGGGGTCGCGGCGCGGGTTGTTGCCGTCGCCAGAGGTGAGTTCCTCGCGCCAGGCGTGGAGAGTGGCGGCGAGTTGGGTGAGTTCATCGTCCCAGGTTTCGCAGGGGGCGAGTTCGGGGACGGGGCCGCGAAGGACGGACCGGTAGCCGGCAAGGGTGTCGGTGCCGTCGTCGAGGTCGTCGTAGGAGGGGGCGTTGCCCGTGCCGTCGACGACCTGCATCGCGCGGGCGAGGATCTCCTTGGTGGTGCGGTAGCTGAGGGTGAGGCGGGAGGAGCGGCCCCGAATGTTGACACCGACGGTGCCGAGAGTGACCTGCTGGTCGTAGATGCGCTGATAGGTGTCGCCGGCGATGAACATGTCGTCGGGGCCGGGGGCGACCATGGCGCGGAGCATTTTCCAGTGAGCGGGGCGCAGATCCTGGGCCTCATCGACGACGACGTGCTGGTAGCGGTGGGCGATGTAGCGCATGCCGGAACTGTCGTCGCGGTGGATGAGGTCCTTGCCGCCGACCTCGTCTTTACGGTCCTGCCTGGCCTTGATCTTGGCAGCGCGTTCCATCTCGAAGCGGGCCGCACGTTCGGCTGCCTGGCCCCACGTTTCGCGGTTCTCCTTGTCGAGGCGGGCGGTGAACTGCTCGAGGATCTTCCAGATCTGGGCGCGTTCGGGGCGGCTGACGGACCGGCCGCGGCCTGCGCGGCGGGCGTCGAAGTACGCCTTGCGGTTGCCGAGCGACTGGCCGAGGATCACCTGCTCCCATTCCTCGTAGAGGAACTCGGGCTCCCAGCGCTTCCCGTCGAGTTCGAACAGGAGGCGCTGGAGGATGCCGATCGCGACGCTGTCGTAGATGCGCTGCTTGCCGGTGCCGCTGAGTGAGTTTTCGTTGAGGACGCGGGCCGCGAGCTTGTCGATGTTGGTGATTTCGACGCGGGCGACGAGGTCGGGTTCGAGGAGGGAGGAGAGGCGGGCGCGGAGGTCGACTGTGAGGTTGGTGGTGAAGGTGGTGAGCAGGATGGGCTTGTTGTGGCCGGGAGGGAGCTGCTGGGCCAGGTGCTTGACCCGATGGAGGGCGACGATCGTCTTGCCCGTTCCGGGGCCGCCGGAGACCCGGGCGGGACCGTTGTAACGGCGGTCGACGAGCTTGGCCTGGGCAGGGTGGAGGAAGACCTTCCAGGCCCGGAAGTCGCCTTCCTCCAATACAACACGGAGGTCGTCGTCGATGGTGGTGACGGTGGTGCGGGCCAGCGCCGCGCCGAGGTCGTCACGTTCGGTGTCGGCGAGTTCGACCTCGACGGGGGCCGTGATCTCGCGCCGAACCTCGTCGATGGACATCCCGGCGGCCAAGCCGTAGAGGATGTCCTTGGTCAGGAGTGGGGCGCCGGAGACCAGCTGGTCGAGCTCGCCGCTCTCGGTAACGGCGAGTGCGAGCTCGATGAGCTGTGCCGCGACGCCGAGCGACCGCAGGTCCTCGCCGGTGATCCCGGAGAGGAGCGGTGCGGCGGGCTCTACGGCGACCGACTCGTGAACCTCCGGGGGCGGCGCCGGCTGCTGGAGCTCGGCCTCGGGCGTCAGGTCGACCGGGGTGAGGGTGACGCCGGCGCGCTGCAGCACGCTCTGCCCGACGACGGACAGGTCGACGAACTCAATCTCACCGGTGACGCGGTTGATCGCGACGGAGAGTTCTTCGTAGACGTGCTTGCGGTGGCGTACCGCGACGACGAGCCACCGCTCCTGGCCCTGCTCGTCCACGCCGGCCTTTGCGAGGAGAGCCCGGTAGGACTGGTCGATCTTCGCGCGGAAGACCCGTCCGTCGCCCTTTAGGGGCTTGAGGTCGAGGCCGGGATGGTCGGGGTTCTGCCGGAATCGGTGGCAGAAGTCGTAGAACTTTCCCTTGACCGAGCGGTCGAGCTTGTACAGCTCGTGTTCGGCCTTCTCGTACAGGCTGAGCCGGGCGGTCATCAGGAGTTGGAGCCTTCCGTGTCGGGGAGGAGCGTCAGGAGGGTGTCGAGGTGGTCGAGCCAGTCGGTGGCGGTACGTACGGTCCAGCCGTCGGCGGCGTAGGCCTCGTCGCGTTTGCGGCGCTCTTCTTCGGCTTGTGATCCGTGTGTGTCCGGCGCCACGACGGCGATCTTGATTTGGGAGTCGTCCCAGGCGAAGTCCGTCGGCCAGCCGCGTTCGCCCAGTTCGTAGCCGAATACAGGGGCCTTCTTGCCCTTGGCGGCGATCTTCTTGGCCAGCCGGGTGAGGTCGGATTCCGGTTCGTCCTCTTCCAGGAGCTCGAGGATGTCCTCGTCCCAGGTCCGGTCCCGCAGGACGCTGGCGACCATCTTCTCCAGGGAGGTCTCTTCCGTCGATTCGGCGTCGGCCGCATCGGCGAGTACCGCGGTGCGGCTGTCCGCCACCGAACTCACCTCGTCGGCAGCCGGGTTCCGCTGGACGATCAGCGATTCGAGTTCGCCGATGCCGCCGCCGATGGTGAGGACCTCTACCGGGTAGTCGGCGGCCTGGCTGCTCGCGAGCTGGATGCCGTCGCCGCCGGCGAAGGCCAGGAACTGCAGCAGGTTCGACCAGTACAGCCAGGCCCGCCACATCAGCTTGTGTTCGGTGGTGCCCAGGTTCTCGGTGCGGTCGTCGAGTACGGCGATGGCGCTCCACCCCGGCTCCTGGCCGGAGGCGTCCACGGTGTAGATCAGCGGCAGCCCGCTTTCGTCCACGGCGTGCAGGACGAGGATCTCTCCGTCGCCTTCCCCGGCTTCCGGACCCGGCTCCTGACCACGGCCGAGGGCGGTGAGAGCGGCCTGTACGGCTTCGCGTGCCTGGCCCCGGTCGGCCTGCTGTACGAGTGGCTCCGGCGTGCTCATCAACCCGCCGACCAGCGCCTTGGCCCGCCGCCCCCATGCGGTACGGGAGGGCTGGCGCAGGTAGGCGAGGAGCGTGTCGATGGGGTTGGCGAACACAGCGGCCGAGTAGTGGGCGCGGTCGCCGCCCAGCTCCTCGTACCACTCCTTGGCGGTGTCCTGGCCGATGCGCCGATAAGGCGGCCACACCGGCTGCGCCTTGGCGGCGTCGCCCTTTTCGAAGAGCTCCAGGTCGTCCCAGGTGATCTGGAAGACGATGTGCCCGTCGGCCCGCAGCTGGTTGCGCTTGGTGCAGTCGGGCGCGATCCGATTGTGCTTGCGGCTCGCGTGGTACCTGTGGCCGTCGAGGTAGACGGTGACGAGTCGGCGGGGGCCGTCGGTGGATTCAAAGGTGAAGTCGGTGCGGGTGTGCTCCATGCTGCGCTGAGCGGTGAGCCGCCAGCCGGTCGAGCGTACGGACCCGGTCTCGGCGGCCTCTCCCGTACTGGCCGTGGGACCGGTGAAGCGGAGGTATCCGCTGTTCGTTCCACTTTCGTCGAGTGCGGCGTCGTCCTGGTTCTCGCTCCACTTGCGCAGGGCGGCCAGGAAGCGGGCCTCCAGGTCGGACTCGACCTGCTTGTCCAGGCCGATCAGTTCGGTGGACGCCACCTTGGTGACCGCCCACCCATCGAGGGGGTTCCCGTCGGCGTCGCGCAGCGGCTCGCCGTTCTCGTCGACTGGGCCGAGGAGGTCGCCGAGGATCTCCAAGGCATCGTGGCGTGAGACGACGTCCTGGTGGCGTTCCTCGGTGTAGCGGTGCAGGCATCGGTGGCAGGCCCGCAGGCCCTCGTCCTGACAGGGGCATTCGAGGAGCGCAGCACGAGCCTTGAGGAGCATTTCCTTGAAGTCGCCGGGGTCGGTCAGCCGGTCCAGATATCCGGTGCCGCCGGGGAGCCGGTCGAAGAGCACCAAGAAGTGGCGCTTCTCGCCGGTGGCCTGGTCGGGCATCCGGGCCAGCGTGGTGTCCAGGTGCGCGGGGTCGCCGCCGAACTGCCGGTCGACGCCGAGCCGCAGTGCGGCCTTGAAGGAGTAGATCTTCTCCTCGACGAGCACGGTGGCCGCCGGCAGGAGCACCCGCAGCGCCTCGGTGTTCAGCTGGTGGGCGAGGAGCACCGGCTGCTGGGGCACGGTAGCGGCCTTCTTCCCACGCCGCAGCGGGCACCACGGCTGGTGGTGCTTGACCTTCGGGTTGTGGGCGGCCGAGGAGTCCAAGGCGTCGATGGCGTGGTCGAAGACCGGCTTGCCATCGGCGGTCGCCGCCCCGCACGCGGTGCACACGTGGAACGGGGCCATGCGGACATCCTGCCCGGCGAGCTCGTCCTCGGTCTGGCTGTCGAAACGCATCGGGCCGACGTTGATGCGGCGGATTACCGCCTTGCGGCAGTAGTCGACGCCGAAGGTGTGGTGGGCGTGCCGCCAGGACGCGCCATGCTTGATTTCCTCCCGGGGGATGTCCACCGCGTCGATGACGGTGTAGTAGCGCTGTTCCCGGTCGTCCTTGTCGTCGCCGATACGGGCGTCCTCGCGCTTGTCGCGGGAGGTGACGGTCGTGGGCTCGATGACCTGGTGCAGGCAGGAACCGTCGTCCGCGATCCCGGCGCTGCCGCAGCGCGGGCATGGCGAGCGGTCGTCCTTGGCGTCCTCGGTACGGACGTAGCCGCACTCCTGGCAGAAACGCCAGGCCTTCCAGTCCGGCTGAGAGGGGCTGCCGATGTCGATGCCGGTGATCTCGTGTTTGTAGCCGTTGACGTAGAACGTGTTGCCGGGAGCGAGTTCGGACAGGGCGTAGCGCCGGGGCCGGTCGTAGGAGCGGATCTTGGAATCGAAGCGGTCCCGGCCGGTGTTCGGATCCATACCGTCGACCCAGTACAGCGTCGCGTTGAGGGTGGTGACGGAGTCGATGAGCGCGTAGTTAGGCAGCAGTCCGAGATCACACAGGGCCTGCTGGGCGGTGATGAGCCCGAGCTTGCTCAAGCGCTTGCCGAGCGCCCGGTGTTCGGCGTCGAGTTCGGCCTTACGGTCGCGCTGCTCGTCCTCGGTGTCGTGGAGTTCGTCGCGGGCCTCCGCGATGTACCGCAGTCGCCGCCGCAGCACTTCCTCGGCGTGGAGCCACTGTCGCTCGGCTCGCTCCACCGCGCTGCGCAGCCCGCGCCCGGCGAACGCGCGCAGGTCGTCGGCGGCCTGTTCGTTGACGCCGACGGGAAACAGGTCCAGGAACCCCTCGACCAGCTGCGAGGCGTCAGCGAGCGCCGCTTCGACGAGATCGGCGAGGTATCCAGACGGGCCGAAGAGGGCCGGGGCGTCCCGTACGACTGCGGGCAGCGGACGGCCGTCAGTGCGCGTCAGCCGGCCCCGCGCGGCGAGGTCGAGGAGGTGTGCGAGGTACTGGCGGCGCAGGATCTCAATGGCCGACAGGTGACTGCCCGGCGGCACAATCTGCCCGGCAATCATCTCGCGCGGCTGCTCCAGGTAGTACAGGTCTCGGCGGCTGCGGTCGGGGATGGTCAGCAGGAACGCGTTTCCGGTACGGCGCCCGGCCCGGCCCACCTGCTGGGCGTAGTTGGCAGCGCGCCTCGGCAGCGCGGCGAGCACGACGGCCGACAGGTCGCCGATGTCGATGCCCATTTCGAGCGTCGGCGTACAGGACAGCACGTTGGGATCCTTGAACCCGCTGCCGTCCTTGAACGCCTCCTCGATCCGCTCCCGCTCCGGTCGGGTCAGCATGCCCGTGTGCTCAGCCGTGATGACCTGGTACGTGCCCGCCTTCCGGTACAGCCTTCGGTAGTAGTCCTCGCGGTAGTTACGGTCCCGCTGGTGCTTGCCGAGCCCTTCGGGCCGGTTGCCCGCGACGAGATGGCCGGCGCGGCAGCGGTAGGACGGGCAGCGCTGCCCGTCCCATTGCGCGAGCATGCCGGGGTGGACGGTCTGCTCCCAGAAGCAGTCCGGGCAGCGGACAAACGCCTCGTTCACCTCGGCGTCCTTCAACAGCTGTACGTCGATCGCGCCCGGCTTCAGACCATAGACGCGCAGGCTGCTGTCGGTCGGAGTGCGCACCGAGAGCAGGCCCGCCTCGACCAGCGCGGGCAGGAGCCGCGACCAGAACTCCGCGGCCTGCTCTCGCGGCAGCCCGAGCGTGCGCTGTGCCCACCGCTCGTACCAGGAGAGACGGCCGGTCGCGAAGTCGAACTCGCTCTTCGTCTTGGGTGCGCTGAGCAGGAACACCGGGGCCGCGATGCCCTTGGGGAAGGCGCGCATACCGGGAGGCCGCTTGCCCCAGATGAAGTACCGGCTGGTGCCGGCCTCCGAGAGGTACCCCTCCAGCCACTTGTGACCGATCGCGCCCCGGGTCCGCAGCCGCTCCAGGAAGATCCGCAGGAACCCGAGGTAGCGGGCGTCGTCCTGCTCGATGACCGGCAGCCCGCCGCCGTGCCCGTACGGCTCGGTGTGCGCGGCTTTGACCAGGGCGGTCGCGGCGGCGGGGTCCTCGATGCGCACGTGGGCGGCGGCGGTGCGGGTGAGTTCCAGGGTGCGGCCGTTGCGGGAGCGGAAGCCGAACTCCATCAGCGCCTCGAACGCGAAGCGCTCGCCGATCAGCTCCCAGGTCTTCCTGTCCCCGCCTCGTCCCTGACCGGACAGGAGCCGCTTGACGCCCTTGAAGTCGTGCAGGTCGGTGGGGACGACGGCGGCAAGGGTCTCGCGGTCGGTGGTCGCCGCAACCACGTCGGCGATCAGGTCGTGCAGCGCGGTCGGCGTCTCCTCCGACAGGTGCTTCTTGAACAGTGCGCGCAGGGAGAAGGTGTACGAGCGGCTGGCCACGAACCCGGCTCGGTGCGCGGCGTCCTGCACCGAGTCGTTGAACATCAGGGTCTTGTCCTCACCCTGCGCCCTGTCCATCTCGCCGCCGGTGAACAGCTGGGTGACCGATGCCGCGGCGAGGGCGGCGGCACCGGTACCGAGGAAGCGGATCGCGTTGTGCGAGCCGCAGGCCGGGCACCAGTCGTCCTCTGCGGCGGTGGTCGCGGTGTCCCCGAGGTAGACGAGGACGAAGGCCGAGTCGGAGCCCGCCAGCCGGGGCGCGCCGGTCTCCTGGTCGTAGTCCTCGACCGGATCGGGCAGCCGCAGGCGGCGCTTCGGCCCGTCCAGTACACGCAACTGCCCGGCGTTGGTGGCCGCGAGAGCGGTGCTGCCGCGGCCCGCACCGCGCCCGGCCTCGTCCATCGGGGCGGCACCGGAGCCCTCCTGGGCCTCCTTCTCGGTGGCCGCTATCAGGTTCCGGACCCGCATCTTGTCCTGGCTGACCGAGGCACGCCGGATCTTGTGCGTGTCGACCTGTACGTCCGCGTCGTCGGTCTCCGGGGAGAACACCGCCCAGCCTGAACGGCCGCAGTCACGGCAGTAGACAGCGGGCAGAAACAGGTTCGCGGCCGCGCCCGCGGTCGCCGTCGTCACCGGGGCGGTACGGGCCGGCTGCTCGCCCGAGTGGTGGGCGGAACCGGCCGAGTCCCACTGGAACTCGGCCTTGGGCCACGGCAGCACACCCCGCACGACCCGCGACACCGAGCGCGCCCACTGATGCACCTCGACCTGCACGAAGGGCCGCGGCCGCTCGGGTGTGGAGGCCGGATCACGAGCCACCGAGAGCAGCGCCAAGAGCCGGGCGAGGGCGGACGCCGCCACTTCCGGCTGCCGGGTGATCGCCTGCCCCCAGGAGAACGCGCCCCGCCGCCACATCAGGTCCAGCACCTCGGGCACAGTCCGCACCTGCCCGTCCAGGGCATGCATCACCGCCGAGGTCAGCATGTGCTTCTTCAACAAGCCGCCGAGCACGAGCGGGTCGTTCTCGCGGGTGCCGGTGACGGCCTCGACGAGCGCGAGGAACTCCTCTTCGCCTAGCGAGGGATCAGGGAGGGTGGCCAACTCGTCCGGGACCGGGATCGGCAGCATCGGATCGAAGCCGCTCGGCGGCACGAACTCGTCCACTGACTGCCGGTGTTCCCCGACGATCGAGGACACGTCGAACTTCGTACCGAACACCTGCGTCGCGACGTCCAGCAGCTGGCGGACCCCGTCCTGGTCCGTGCTGTCGGAGGCGAGCGTTGCCGAGGTTGCCACCGGGCAGATCCGCCCCAGCGGACGGCCCTTCTCCGCCACCCCGACCGCCGAGGCGAGGCGCCGCAGGAGCATCGCGACGTCCGTGCCCTGCGCACCGTCGTAGGTGTGGAACTCGTCCACGACCACGTACCGGATGTCCGCGTCCGCCCACAGCGGGGCGTCCTGGGCCCGCTGGAGCAGCAGGTCCAGCATCTTGTAGTTCGTGATCAGGATGTCGGGCGGCGAGATCTGCATGTCCGACCGGCGCGTGTAGACCCGGTCGTAGTGCGTCGCCGCCTTGTCGCCGATGTAGAGCCCGGCCCGCACCTTCTTCAACGCCTCGTGCTCACACAGGAGTTCGTTGATGCGCTGGGCCTGGTCGGTGGCGAGCGCGTTCATCGGGTAGAGGATTACGGCCTTGACCCCGGCCCGGCCGGCCGCCCGCTCACGCGCACAGTGGTCGAGTACGGGATAGAGGAACGACTCCGTCTTGCCGGAGCCGGTACCGGTCGTCACCAGCGTGGGCTTCGGCGTACGCCCGCCTGCCGAGGACAGTCGCTCGAAGGCCTTCGCCTGGTGCGCGTACGGTGTCCAGCCGTCAGTCGGTCGCCAGTCCAGACAACTGGTCCAGGACGCGTCGGCCGCGACGAACGGCGTGCGCAGGCGGAGGAACGGCCCCCGGAACATCCCGGAGTTCTCGTCCCCCAGGAACCGGTGCAGCGCCTGCCGTGCGCCCTCGTCGGTCAGCGCGTACGTGGTGGACAGGTACTGCAGCAGGCTCTCCTTTAGCCCCTGCGCCTCGAGCGTCGGCCTCACGGCTTAGGTACCTCCTGCGTTGCCGGGTCCCACTTACAGGCCTCGACGGCGGCGTCGAGACGCTTCTGAAAGTAGGCGTGAGCCTCGCGCATCTCGGTCTCGCGGTCGGCTTTGTAGAAGGGGGCGGTGTAGCCGTCAGGGGCCGGCGGCTTCTCAGCCTCGGGGAGGGACGTGTCCTTCTGGCCCTCCTGGTACTTCGCGAGAGCCTTCCAGTGGTCACTGGTCTGGCCGTGCCCGAATGTGTACCGATTTCCGGCAATCTTGCGTCCGGTGGAATCGAACCAGCTGACGGAATCGAAGTCCTGCATGATAGGGAATCGGGCCCGATACATGGTGACAAGCGTGTCCGCATCGATGCCGAGCCAGACGGCAACCAGCGCGTCGATCTCGACGAGGGCTGCCCGACGGGCGTATTCGGAACGGAGAGGGGTACCGCGCTGCCAGGTGGGCGTGACGGCAAGGAGCTCGGTCTCCATCTGTGGCCAGTCACGGGCCCAGGGCTCGTAGGCGGACCAGGCGGGGTCGTAGAGCTCCTGCCAGAGGTCGGCATAGGCGGTGGTGAGGCAGTTGAGGCGGAGGGTGCGGAGGAGGAGAGCTGAGGTAAGGGGATGATCAGGGGAAGGCGCAGGCATGCGGGTGGCCCGGCCTGTTTTCAGGTGCCCAGTACCGGAAGTTCGCAGGGAATAGTCAACAGGGAGGCCTGACCAGAAGCCAGCAGTCAACGCCGTGACCTTGGTATTCATCACGTACGCACTGTGTACTAGGTCGACATGTACAACTTCTCGCGGGATCAGTGCCGAGTACAAACTTCGTTCTGTGTCCGGTGCGATCATCTCGCGCCACGCCATCCGATAGAACGCTGTATACGGCTTCGTTGCCCGACTAACCAGTGCCTTGTCCACCTCCTCACTCGTGATCTCTCCCGGCGCGCATTTGTGCACCTCGGCGAGCCGCGCCCGCGTCTCTCTTATCGTCTCCTCAGACCTCCGCAGCCGTTCCAATTCCGCTTGATCCAGCCACCGGTCCTGCGCCCCGAGATAAGTGGCCTTGTCTGCCACCCGTCGGTACTCCGACTCCGGCACCGCGTCCGACGCCAACTCGATGTGGTTGAGCCCGAGCACCTCGCCGCCGCCCTGGCTGGGCTGCTTGAAGAACGGGTTCGCGACCCCGAGTTGCGGCCCCTTAAGGATGACGTCCGCCCAAGACGCTGCCTGGTAGTCCTCCCGGTCCTTCTGTCCCTTGTTGTAGTCGATGAGCGGCGTATCCCCATCCGGCCCATAGACTGACTTCTTTGCTCCGCTCTCGTCGAAGCCGCGTGTGATCCGGGCGTCAAGCGCCCCGAGCCGCAGCGGATACGCCGCGAGTGCGTCAATCGCGGAATCCTCCGCCGTGCTTACCGGAGTCAGCAAGCGCGCCTGCTCGACTGGGACGTCCTGTTCGCCGGAGAGCCGCTGCCATCTGTCCAAGGTACGTGGGGTTACCCGTACAACCCGTTTCCGGTGCGCCCGCTCGTCCCAGCCGCCGTCGAACTTGACGCCCGGTGCGTCACCAGTTCCGTCGTGTGCGCCCGAGAGCCGGAACGCGTCGACGGAGAAGAGCCACGACAGGTGCTGGAAGTCGATCTCGCCGTACTCGCCGTAGATGTGCACGCCGAAGTGGCTGGACCGCCCGACCGGCGGCGGGAAGAAGCGGTTGCCCGAGTTCACGAAGTCCCCATGCATCCGCAGTCGCCGGTACGCAGCTTCCCGCAGCGTAGCCTCCTTGTCTCCGTTGAAGTGGGTGTCGGGGTGGACCATTCCGGCGCAGCCAGCTCTCGCTGTATGCGCCCACACCTGGCACATGAACGCCCGGTACAGGTCGGGCTGGCTCCCCGCGATGAGTGGATACACCTGCGGCGCCGCCAAATAGTCCGCAGTCGTGACCGTCGACGTGACCTCACCCAGCGCATATGCAGCCACCTTCGGCCTCGCCAGCTCCGCCGTCCGCCGCCTGTGCTTTTCCGCCGCTGCGGGCCTCTCCGTCAACATGAACCATGGCTCCAACTCCGCGATGACGGAGTTTTCCTTCCACTCTGGCCGCACCCATGGTGGGTTCCCCACCTGGAGGTCGAAGCCGCCGCCCTCGGCGAAGGCCAGCGCGAAGTCCAACTCCCAGTGCAGGAAGCCCTGGTCCTCAGCGATGTCGCGTACCGCTCCCATCCATGGGAAACGCGCCTCCGGCTCCCACTGATCCATGTCCATCTCGGTCTCGTCCTGGATGAGCTGCTCGTAGTCGCTGAGCTCCTCCAGGGTGTTGAGGGACCCGATGAGCGATCCGGCGTCCGGGACCGGTCCACGGCCGAGCATGGCCTCCAGGAAGTCCAACCAGTCGTCGAGGTCCTTCAGCGCGATGAGCGGGCGGCGGGCGGGGCGGGAGAGATCAAGGGAGGGCTGCTTCCTGGTCTTCACCGTCGTCTTCGATGGGCCGACCTCCCTGACCTCCACGTGCACCACACCGCCGGAGGACGCCTCGATGTCGGACATCGAGATTTGGTCGCCCTCCATAGCAAAGAGCATGGTGTTCTCCACGAAGCGCGGCGCGCTCGTGGGCATGGGCGGGGACGGAGGCGGGGCCACCCCGGCCTCAGTCGCCGACGCGGCCTCGATGGGCGGCACCGCATCACCCAGCGGCACCACAGTCGCGGTCATCGCCTCGATCAGGTCACCGATGCTGCCCGCGCCCTCACTCCCCACCACTGGCGCACCCGCATACACGTCGTTTGACCCGTCGAGGAGTCCCGCCTTCCCCACCGGCCAGAACCACAGCGCACACCACGCATCCATGACGCGCTTGAGCCGCCAGTACGGGGTTCCCGCCGCGCGGAACAGGTCCGCGTACACCTTCTCCTTCGACATTCGGACAGCGGAAGCATCCGAGCTCCCCCCGTCGCCCTCGGACCGCCGCAGGAAGGCGAACTCCTCGTCCTTCGTGTCCGCGCCCCAGACCTCGATGCTGCGGGCGATCTCCCGCTCCGACAGCTCCATCCGCTTCACGACCAGCGACCATAGGAACTCCGCCCGCTGCGCCGCATCCCGCAGCCGCGTGTACTGCGAGGCCGCCTCCTCGCCGGACTTCCGGTCGAGGATCGGCTCGCCGGTCTTCTTGTTCAGCCGCCGTGTCGGCGTCTTCAGGATCCCCTTCTTCCACTCCGCGAGATCCTTCACCCCGCCCTCGGCCAGCTGCACGAGCAGCTTCTTCGCGTCGCCGCTCGCGCCCGTGACCGCCGCCCACCCCGGCGTCGGCAGCAGGAACTGGTGCACCGCCCCGTCCGGCAGCAGTTGCTCGGCCCCGCCCTTCAGGAACGGCAGCGGCTCCGGCGCGAGCGGCTTGGCGTTGAGCCAGGGGGCCTTGCCCTTCAGCGGGGCCACGTCCCCCGCCGCGTACACGGCCCGCCGCCCGCCGATCAGCGAGTTGCCGCGCCGTAGATGCAGCCCGAACCACGGGGCCCGCATCCCGGGATGCATGGTGTTCAGCCACATCGAGACCTCGGCCAGTTCGACGCCGGTCGCGTTGAGGTCAACTCCGTAAGCGTTGTGCAGGGCGATGTACGCCTTGGCCTTCTGCTTCTCCGTCAGCGCGTCGCCCGTCGGCACGGACACACCCAGCTCGTCCTGCCGCCGCCGCAGGTACTCCTCGGCGACCTGGTTGATCGCCTCGTTGAGGAACGCCCCTGAGCCCAGTGCGGGCTCACAGATCCGGTATTTGAGAAGCTCCGAGGCACGCGTCTTCACGACGTTTCCGTCAGCGTCCCGCTCTTGGTCGAGCCGGTGCTTGAGCGCCAGCTCGACCGTGACCTTCGTCAGCGACTCGGGCGTGTAGTACGAGGCGGACGTCTCCCGATCACGGCCCGCTAGGCGGTACACGAACCGGCCCGGCGGATACTTCTTCGGGCCGCGCAGTCCCTTCACCGCGTCCCGGTCGTCGTACGTCACCCAGGTGTTCTCGGGGTACTCCTTGAGCCGCTGTGAGGGCACCAGCCAGGAGCCCTTCGCGGGGTCGCCGCCCTTGGCGACCTCGCACAGCTCCTCCTCGGCGATGATGCCGGTGTACGACATCAGCCCCTCGTACACGGCGCCGAGCTGGTTGATGCCGAGGTTGCGGTAGGAGATGAACCCGGCCCGGCCCCCGGCCCGTTCGGCCTTCTTCAAGGTCAGCAGACGCAGCACCTCGTGCAGGGCGCTGTTGCGTGGCCGCAGGTCCAGCCAGCGTGGTTCGTTGTCCTCGTCGCTGCGCGGGTCACGGGTCTCGTTGCCGATGAGGCGGACGGACCCACGCTCGAAGAGCTCGCTGCGCAGGGGCTCGAAGCGCAGTCCACGGTCCTCGCTCCGGTACTTCGCCTTGCGTCGCCGGGTGTCCTCGTCGTCGCCGGGCAGGTCGTCGTTCGGCTCGGTGCCGTAGGGCCGGTAGCCGTTGTTGACCTTCTTGAAGAGGACGTCGAGCGAGGCGTGCAGATGGAAGCCGTTACGAGCTGTCTCCTCGGTCAACAGTTCGTCGCGCTCGACCAGTTCACGCAGGCGGGCCATCGAGTACCCGGCCTCGTACGAGCCGTCGTCTGCGGGCAGGATGCCCAGCTCGGGGCGGGCCTCGGCATACAACAAGAACAGAATGCGGTAGAGGTAGCGCAGCGACTCCCGGGTGAGTTGCCGGGCGAACGACAGGTCCGGGCGCTCGATGTCGCGCGGGTCCAGCCCGGAGTCCTCCAGGCGATCCAGGACCGCGTTGGCGATGATCTCGACGGACCTTTGGAGTCCTTCGCGAAGCTCTCCGGAGACGCCGACCGCATTGTCGCGGGAAGCTTTGGCCAGCGCGTCGATGGCCGGCGGTTTGCCGTCCTCGGCCGGTGTGAGTACGTCGTGGCTGAACAGGCCCGCGATCGTGGCGAGTTCGCCGTGCTGGCGGCGGTCGTTGCGCTCCAGGGCGGCGTCGAGGTTTACGGAGAGGTAGCGGCCCTCGCCCCAGGCATGCCGGTCGGCGAGGACGATGACGCCGCCGCACAGGAGCAGTACGAACCGCGGGGCCGCGCCACCCTCCTCACGCAGCTCGCTCTGGAACAACCAGGTGGCGAGCGCCTGCCCGGTCTCGTAACTCTCACCGCTGCCCGCCCGCAGCGGGTGGAGCAGGCGGCCGTACCCGTCCGCGTCGAGCGCCGTGTCGTTGCTCGCTGACCAGCCGCAGTCCAGGGCTACGATGCCGTCGCTGTGCCAGGCCACGGTCACCTCGTGCTCGCGCCCGGCGCGGTGCACAGTCAGGGTCCGTGCGGTGGCTTCCGCCGAGACGGAGGGGAAGCCGAGCGCGGCGAGGACCTGCCGGTGCCAGTCCTGAACGCGCTCGCACCACTCCGCGTCCCCGTAGGTGTTGAGGCGGGCCTCGAAGGCTGCGGCTTCCGGGTACTCGTCATCCTGCTCGTCGGCCTTGGCCTGCTCTGCGAAGAAGCCGCGGTACTTCTCGTCCAGGTACGTCGAGCGCAGTGCCCGCACCGACTCGCGCGGCGTGGGGCGCGGGTCGTGCTCGTCGCTCTCCCGGTTGGCCCAGGTGGCGAAGACACCCTTCTTGAGGCCGTCGCCGAGCTGCTCGGCGAAGTAGAACGCGGACAGGTACTCGCCGCGGTTGGAGAAGGAGTCGAAGTCGGTACTCATCAGGCGATCGTCTCTCCGGCAACAGGCGCAGCGGATACATCGGTGACGCCAGCAGGCGTCGCGGACAGCGGTTCAAGGACACCGAGCAGGCGCAACATTGGCGCTCCGGAGGTCCGCAGCGACCGGATCATGGACTTGCGACGGCTCGCCGTGAGGTTCACGTCCTGCTTGGCCTTCTGCGAGCGGGTGGAGGCGGCGAAGAGTGCGTCCTGCTGCCACTGGGAGACCCGCTTCTCGTACGGGGCGAGCACCGCGTCGATCGCCTCCTTGTACTCCACCCCCCGGTCGGTGAGGAACACGGTCGCCGCGTCGACGGCCGCCGGCACCTGCGTCTGGAGCCCCTCCCGGTCGGCGGGGGTGGCGCGTCCGGGCATCTTCGGCCCGACATTGCACGCGGCGAGGAAGGCGTCGTCGATCCGCAGGACGCGCGGTGCGGTGGGCAGGCCGACGACGGCCATCCACTCCACGACGGTAGGACGGCCCACCGCGTTGGAGTAGATGCCCTGGACCAGGTACACCGGGCCGGCCAGGTCGGCCGGTAGCTGCTCGTCCAGCTTCCCGGCCGCTTCGAGATCGGGGGCGAAGGCGAGGACGAACGCCTCGTCGTGGCGCAGGGCGGCAAGGGCCTTGTCCGTCAGCCAGTCCAGGACGGGATGGACGTCCGACACGTAACTGACGTTGGGCCACTGGCTCTCGGTGGTCTCCCGGGCGACCTCCAGACGCTTGGCCGCGAGCCCCTTGTCGAAGGTGAGCCGCAGCCGGCCCTGCTTTTTCGGAGTCGGCAGGATGCCCTGGTCGGTCAGGTACGACTTGGGCAGCGACTTCAGCCGATACACCAGGTCCGGCGGCGGTTCGAAGGCGATCGTGCCGTCGTCCTCACGGCGTAGCTTGAGTACGTTCTCCGGCTTGTCGGGGAAGTACGTCTGGCGCAACGCCTCGTCGAAGTAGGCGGCCGTGGAACCTGCGGCGCCGAACAGGCTCGGCACCGTGGCGACGGGCACGTCGTCGGTCGGCTTCTTGGCACCTACGTTGCCCATCAGCCGGCCGAGCATCGTCTTCGCGCCGCCGCTGGACTTCTTGATGGACTCCTCGACCGTCCGCCCGGCGATCAAGTCCCGCGTCAAGCGGTCGTCTTCCTCCTTCGCCCGGTAGATACCGGTGACAGCCTCCGCCGAGCCCTCAATCCGGTGCGCCTCCTCCTCACGGGCCAGGAGCTTGGAGCCCACCAGGCGGTCGTCCAGATGCAGCGGCTCGCCCTTCTCGCCCGTGCGCCACTCCACATCGCCAGTGAGGACCATGGCCCGGAACTGAGGAGCCTTGCTCTGTCCGTAACGGTCGATACGGCCGTTGCGCTGCTCGATGCGGATCAGCGACCACGGAAGGTCGTAATGAATCAACTGGTGGCACTGCTGGTGCAGGTTGACGCCTTCGGAGGCGACATCTCCGGTGAACAGGATGCGGACCGGGTCGGTCTTCAGCCCGAACTTGGAGACGATGTCCTTCTGCTCGTCCTCGTTGCTGGCCTCGCCGTGCATGACCTGGACCGTGCCGCCGTAGGCCAGCCAAGGCTTTGACTCCGCCACGGACTCCTCGAGCTTGGTCCCGGCCCGGAAACCGAGCCTGGACGGGACCACTTCGGCGAGCCACTTCAAGGTGGGAATGCGCTCCGAGAAGACCACGACCCGCATGTCCGACCCGGGACCCACACCGATCTCCTTCAGCTCGCGCACCAGGGCGTCGAGCTTCGCGGAGTCGTCGTCGCCGATGTCGGCGGCAAGGCGCTCCAGCTCCACGATGGCCTCGCGCTCAATACGGCGCTCGGCCTCGCGGGCCGCCGGATCCTGCCCCCTCCTGACCTTGAGGGGAGCCTCCAGGACCTTCCGCCGTGCCACGACCGAGTCCTGGAAAGCCCGGTGCGAGGACAGGAACGACTTCAGCAGGTTGTAGGCCACCATCGTGTCCGCGCACACCGAGGAAGCGGCTGGATCGCGCGGTGTCCACCGCGCGGCAAGCTCCTCCAGGACCGCCCGCTCCTTCGCCCCGGCCTCGCAGACCACCGGCCGGGACGGGCCGCGGTCGGCCCACTTGCCCTTGAGGGAGTCCCGGACCTCGCGGTCGGTCTTGGTCCGCCGGATGTACAGGTGGCCGAGGTCCTTCACCTCGTACTCCGACGTGTTCGCGATCGCCGTCTTGTCCAGCATCCGGATCAGCTCGGCGAAGGACTCCGTCGCACCGTTGTGCGGGGTCGCGGAGGCGAGGATCAGCGCGTCCGTGTGCTCGGCCAAGGCGCGGGCGAGGTCGTTGTTCTTGGTGCCCCGGTTGACCAGGTTGTGCGACTCGTCGATGACCACCGCGTCCCAGTGGGAGTTCTCCAGGTGGTGGGCGTAGACGTCGCTCTTCAAGGTGTCCACGGAGATGATCGCGCGCTTGAAATACGCGAACGGGTTGCGGCCGGCCGGGATGTCCCGCTGGATGCGCTGGATACCGGTGGAGTCCAGGCGGACCAACGGGATGGAGAAGCGGGTCCACAGCTCGCGCTGGAACTGCTCCAGGACGTGCGCCGGAGTGACCACCAGGATGCGCTCGCCGCGCCCGCGCCGGATGAGCTCGGCGAGCAGAATGCCGATCTCCAGGGTCTTGCCCAGCCCCACCACGTCGGCGATCAGAACCCGCGGCTGCGGGTTCTCCTTGGACAAGGCCAGTTCGGCAGGGCGCAGCTGGTGGGTCTGCTGGTCCATGAGGAAGTTGTCGGCCAGCGCGAGACCGTGCTCGGTCTGCGGGAGCGCGGTCTTGCGGATGACCGCCTCCAGGTAGAGGCGGGCCTTGCGGTGGTTCGGGGAGTCGTCCGGGACCAGGAGGGTTTTCTTCGGGTCGAGGGCCTCGATGTAGTCGAGCTTGTCGTAGAAGACGGCGTCGGTCCCGCGGACGAAGGAGGAGACTCCGGTCGCCTCGACCATCCAGTCCTCGTCACCCACCGGCGTGACGGTTTTGACCAGCCATTGCTCGTCCCGGACCCGGACCTGCGCGCCCGGCGCGTACTTGGCCTGGCGGGTCAGGGAGGCGGCCCCCGTGGGGCCGGGAACGGCGGAGTCCACTGCTTCATTCGCAGCGTCCTCCGTGTCGAACGCGCCCTGACCGTCACCGGTCTCCGTCACGCTGGTCACGTACCGCTCCATTCCTTCATACTGCTGTTTTGCATGCGCTCCGGAGAAGCCCGGAGGTGAGGTACGGCGACTCGATCATTCGCCGTTGTTTTACCGCAGTGCACTGACGTTGTCTCCGGCGGACGATGCGCTTGATAGGCGAGCTACAGCGCGGACTGCATCGCGTACCGCTTTCGCAAGTCCTCGGAAACCGTCAGCGAGGCCGGCTTCCTACCTCGCTTCGACTTCTGGGTCGGCGGCTCCGGATCGGGAGTTTTCTCGGCTTCCCGCACGATGTCTTTCGTGAGATCGGCAGGCGCCTCAGCGCCGGAGTCCTCTGAGACCGGGAGAGGACGGTCGAGCGGGCTGTCGTGGTCGTCCTCGTCCGCAGTGCCGGTCTCGCCGACCGGGGCCGCGAATTGTTCAATGCGTTCCCACACCGAGGAGGACGGGCCATTGTTCTGGGCCGCGCGGGCACTGTCCTCGGAGGAGGCCGTCGCACTTACCAGTGCATGGCGGGCTTGTGCCGCCGACAGCCCTGCGTCCTCTACGAGTGCCACACACTGCCGGGTCACCTCGGCCAGCATGGGACGGTCGGCCGGCGCGTACGCGAGCATTGCCGTGATCAGCGGGAGGAGGGCATCAGGCAGTCCGGCCAGATTGGGGAACTGATCCTCGTCCGCCACCTGAGTGGCGATTCCGAGCCAGTCCGCGCCCTCGTACGGGTAGTGGCCGGTCGCCGCATAGAGCAGCACTGTGCCGAGCCCGTACACATCGGCAGGTTCTTTCGGCTTGGTGCGGGCGAGCGCTTGTTCGGGAGGTATGCACCGAATGGTTCCGATGATCATCCCGGCCTGCGTCAGGTTGTCCTTGTCAGCGTCAACGAAGGCCCCGAGACCGAAATCGATCAGTATCGGACCGTACTCGCTGAGCATGACGTTCTGCGGTTTGAGGTCGCGATGGAGCAGGCCCACCTTATGAACTGCTTCGAGCCCTTCGGCGAGCAGCGCGCCGAGGCTGGCGACGAGCGGGGTAGGGAGCGTGCCCCGGCCCTGTACCTGCTCCTGAACCGTATGTCCTGGGACGTACTCGACGGCCATCCAGGGCTGCTCGGCGTACGGATCGGCATCGAGGAAGCGTGCCACTCGGTTCGTACCCACGACCGTTCGCGCGATGAGCGCTTCCTTCTCGAATCGGGCGCGCGTGGCCTGGTCGAGGCGATCCCGTCGGATCACCTTCACCGCGACCGGGTCCCCGCCGGGCGAATAGGCCAGATAGACCTCTCCCATGCCCCCCGAGCCCAGCTCGCGCTCGACCACGTAGCGGCCGATCTGCGCGGGCACCTCTGCCATGTTCTCTGCGTCACCCTCTCGCGACCGCGTCACCGTGTTGCACCATCACCGAAGGTCACCCTATCCCCGCGGATACGGGAACAGGGCGGGTTTCTGGTCCTTGACGTGCGCAGACGTCAAGTGCGGACGAGTTGGCCCGACGGGAGACAGCCAACGTACTCACGAAGCAGGTCGGCGAGCGCCGTCCGCTCGCGCAGGTCCTGCCGCGGCGAGGGGGGCGTCGCTATGGGGCTCGGGAGCCGCTGCGGCCGTTGAAGGCCAGGCCTGCTCGGCGTCCCAGCGAACGCGGTACGCGTCTGACAGAACTAGCCCCGCAGTGCAGTGTGCTGCCAGTAACGTCGTCCATATCGTCAGCGGCGGCCCGCGTGCGGCCGAAGTGTAAGAGGGGGCGCTGAGCCATGGGGAAATCGGCACGGGTGTTGGGCGAGGAGTTTGGCCGAACGGCTCGAGAAATGAATGCGCTCCTCAAGCAGTACGGCTACCTGGACGGAAACCCCGGCGCTTATGGGCTCACCGAGAAGGGGCAGCAGTACGCGAAGGAACAATACCATTCACGCGGTACGGGCGGTTACGCCCAGTACAACCGGAACTGGGAAACTCGTACCTGGAACGAGGATACGGTAGCGGCACTTAGGGCCGATATGGAAGCGAACCCTGGTGGCTTCGACGACGGGGGGTCTCCCGCTGAAGAGGAGGCAACTTTCGAGCCTGAGCCCATCGTGGACGACAGCGGTAGTGGTGGCGACGATGACCCTCAGCTCAGTTGGAAAGAGTTGGCCATCGGCGGGGCCGTAGTAGGCGCTATTCTCGTCGCTCCTCATGTCAAGCCTTTCTGGGACAACAAGGTGAAACCTGTTGCGAAGAAGCTGCGGGACAGATTGGTGAAACAGGAGACCATCGAGCCCACCGAGTCCTGACGCTCATTCGTGCTGGGCTGCCGAGAGTGGCGACGACCTATCTCACAGGCTGTGGCCGTGCGCGGGCAGGATGGTGGCCCGAGTGCCGGTTGCTCAACGCGAGTATCGGCATCCAGGCCGGGAGGTTGCGTGTGATCTGCGCGATCTCGAGCCGGACACGGTTGTGCGCGGTGTGCTTCAGGGGCAGCTTCCGTAGGTCGGTGGAGCGGGCGGGTCGGCTGTGGGCCCGGGCCCGCAGCCGGTCACGGAGGATGGGTTCGGCGATCGGCCGGCCGAAGGGGGCAGGTCAGCCGCATGCCCATCGGTCAACCGGCCAGGGATGCTACCGGCGCGTCCGGCGTACCAGGCCGTGTGCCGGACTCACCGCAAGCCTGCCCACAAGTGATCCGACGCTCCCCGCGTGGCTCTGGATCGGCTCCGTCTCAACGCGTGGCTCCAACTCGACCTTGACGCCTCGGCCGTTCGGCTGTCGAGCCTCTTTTGGCTGGAGACGACGGGTGTCCGTCGACGCATGCGTGCCGGGCGGAGTCAGACGCCGCCCCCGTCCGTGTGGGGCTGAGAGTCGCGTGACTCACCATGCGAGGATCGTCCCTGACGATGTGCGGTCGAGTGGCCTTCTGGAGGAGGGAGCTGCGTGACTGCAACCACGTCGAGGTGTGAGGGCGTGTTGCGTGGGCGGCGGGGGATGCCTGTCGAACTTCAGCATCGATACACAAACGGAATTTATTGGACACGAGCATCTCGAATCACAACCGTCAGTTGCGGTTGCCGTTTCTTGGGCAGCTCCGAGGCAGTCACGGCTGTAGGGGCGATTTCCGGCGGTACCCATCGGTCTCGCCACTGGTTGCGGGGTTGACGCTAGTCCCTGAATCGGCCGAGAGGACCTCAATGACAGGCACTCGGCTCGTGTGACCAGCCCCTATTGGAGGACAGTGTGGAAGCGAAATCGATGACCCTGCGCGATCTGTTCGGGCCGGACCGGCGACTCGTCGTGCCGGTCTTCCAGAGGCCGTACGTCTGGACGGAGGACCGGAACTGGCGCCCCCTGTGGGAGGACGTCACCGCTCTGGTCCACCAAAGAATGGCTGATGAGGAGGTTCATCCGCACTTTCTTGGCGCGGTCGTGCTGGATCAGCTACTGACACTTACGGGGTCGATGCCCGCCAGACAGGTCATCGACGGACAGCAGAGGCTGACAACACTTCAGGTTCTGCTTGCCGCGGTCCGCGATGTCGCACGGGAGCTCGATGTCCAGGACAGGTACGTACGTGCGCTCGTCAAACTGACCGCCAACGACGACGACATGACCGACGAACCGCATGCCGCCTACAAGGTGTGGCCTACCAACATTGACCGTGACTCGTTCCGCATGGTCATGGACGGTCGGCTCCGGCGGCCCGTCGACGTCGCATTCCCCGTCGCTCCAGACGCCTCGGTGATCGTCCAGGCGTACTGGTTCTTTCGCAACCGCACGGTCGAGTGGGCACGAGAGCTGAACTACGAAGGCAGGCTGGATAAGGGCTTTGATGCCTTGGTGCGCGTGCTTCGTGACAAGTTCGAGTTGGTCGTTATCGATCTCAAGCCCGAGGACAACGCCCAGGTCATCTTCGAGGCTCTGAACGACCGAGGCACCCCGTTGCAGGCATCCGACCTGGTCAAGAACCTGGTCTTCCAGCAGGCGGAGGAGCAAGGGCTCCCGGTGGAGGAGCTGTACAGGGACCTGTGGGCGCAGCTAGAGACGCCTGACTGGCGCAAGGAGGTGCGGCAGGGAAGGCTGAAGCGGCCTCGCCTGGACGTCTTCCTCATGCAGTACCTCACGGGTGAACTCGCCGAGGAGGTGATGGCTCCAGAGCTCTTCCTGACCTTTCGCAGGTACGTCAAGGCCGCTGATATGGGCCTGGTCAATCTGATGAGGCGCCTGGTGGAGAGGGCAAGTGCCTACCGAAGGCTGACGGCCGAGGAACAGCCGCTGACACCGGAAGGCCGCTTTCTGCGCACTGTTGGTGTTCTGGACGCCAACACCGTGATGCCCGTACTCCTGTGGCTGGTGAGCCGTTTCGACGAGGACGACCGGGCCGGCGCGGTGGCCACCCTGGACTCCTACCTGGTGCGACGCACCGTCTGCCGCCTGACGACGAAGAACTACAACCGGCTCTTCCTGGAACTGCTCAAGGAACTGAAGGCGAAGGACGACCCGTCGGTCGTGGCGGACTTTCTGCTCGGACAGGAAGCCGACTCCGGGTTCTGGCCCCGCGATCGCGATATCCGAGATGTCTTTCGGTCCCAGCCGTTGTACAAGCAACTCACGCGGACCCGGATGCGGCTGCTGCTGGCCGAGTTGGAGGACTCGCTGTATTCGGGCAAGACCGAGCGACAGGTTCACAACGGGGAGTTGACGATCGAGCACCTACTGCCCCAGGCCTGGGAAGAACACTGGCCGCTTCCCGAGGGCGGAAGCGTCGAGGCTCATGAGCGCAGGCAGTCCCTCCTCCACACCGTGGGAAATCTGACTCTGCTCACCGGCAGACTGAACACATCGGTTTCCAATGGTCCTTGGGAGCGCAAGAGGAACGACATCCTCGTGCACAGCGCACTTTCGTTGAACCGTTCCTTGCCTGCTCAGTGGGACGAGGAGAGCATCCTGGCCCGGGCTGACCATCTGTCCGAGGCGTTCTCCCGGCGCTGGCAACGCCCGGATGGAGGCGCGCCCACCTCCTCGGTGGCAGGCTTCCCGGCACCCCGGCTGGGGGCGCGGGAGGCTACCCCCGTCGGTAGGCCGGCGACGGTTCAGATGCCCCGGTCCCGGCGCGATGTCGCACGCCACATGCGAGAGGCCTTCTCCGGGCTGCCGGTCGGAAGCATTCTGACGGTGTCGCAGATAACGGCGGTGCCCACGAGCCAGTACGAGGGCGGGGAGATCAGTCCCGGCGCTGTGGCCGCCAGACTTCGCGCCGACAACGTTCCTGGTATCCGGGCCGTACCTGGTTCCAGCCCACTTTCCGCCCGCAAGATCAGCTGAACCGTCCCGCACTCGTGCGGGGGGCACTTCCTCGGGACAGAATCCGTCACGAACTGGTGATGCCTGCTGTCGCGGCGAACTGGTGGAACCAAAGGAGAGGGTTCGGATGGGGTGGCGAGAGGGCGCCGGGGAACTGGACGCGCGGATGCTCGAGCGTCCGCTTCCTTCGGATGCAGTGGGAAAGCTGGGAGCCTGGCTGGCCGAAGACGGGGCGCCGTACGCGGACGGGACCGGCGCGCACGCCGTTCGCTACATCCCGGAGTCCTGGGCCGGCATCCGGCCGTGGCCCTCGGGGTTGGCTGAGCAGGTCGGACGTAAGCCAACCTTGCTGAGCCGAGCGCAGGTGCTGGCGGTGGCCCGGACTGGGGTAGCAACGGCTAGCTGGACCGAGACACTCATCGCCAGCTACGTCTGGGGACAAGGCGACAACGGGTACGGGGCCTACCGGCTGGGTGAGATCCTGCGCGCGGGCCCGGTCGAGGCGGTGCTGGCACAGGCTATTGAGCTGCTGGCCACCGATGGCGCCGTGGCGGGCTACCGCAGGCTGAGCGGCGCGATCGCAGGCCTTGGACCTGCGTTCTCTACCAAGTTCCTCTACTTCGCCGGCGGCGCCGTAGTGGATGCGCCGGCGCCGCGCCCGCTCATCCTCGACCAGCGCATAGCTCGTGTCCTGCGCGCGTACACGACACGACTGGGAGAGGAGATCGGGCTCGAGGAACCCGCGAAACTCGCTGCCTGGCTATGGAGCGACGGCGGGTGGACCCCGCACCGCTACGACATGTACCTGAGATGGACGCACGGAGCCACCGTGCAGCTGGCCGGGTCCACGCACCGGCCGCTCGCCCCCGACCTACTGGAATTGGCACTGTTCAGCGGCGGATGGACCCCGTAGAAGGCCCCCGGGCCGTCCTCCGCTTCGGCGGCGCCGCGTCCGCCACCCTTTGGGTCCGGCCCCGTGACCAATACTCCCGATCGCCCTCACGAGGCGCCTGCCTCCAGGTGGGGCGTGCAAATCTGGCGGTCGAGACGCTTCCGCCCAGTACCCGCCCCGCGAAAGTGCCGAGTGCGCCGGACCAGGACGAGACGAAGGTGCACGCCATGCCAGTGCAGTTGTCAATCCAGCTCGACGGGAACTGACGGCGGGCAGTCTTGAATGCAACAAGCCATGGAGACCGTGCGCAAGAAGGCCTACGTGATCCTGACGGCACGTTGCTGCCGATCGACCGTATCGCCGCCGACCGCCCGTACTACCCGGGGAAGAAGAAGTACCACGGATTGAACGTGGTGCGGATCCAGCCAGCCGTCTGACCTGGGCCTCGGACGCGCCGCCCGGAGCCGTGCACGATC
>NZ_JTHL01000001.1:7639500-7687888 GCF_000818195.1 Streptomyces sp. 150FB
CCGCAACCCGGAACCACGGCATTCCCGCCGCTCTCGCTGCCGATGCCATCAAGTGCTGGGCGGACAAGGCGCATCAAGGCGCCGACCCTGCTGTCCGCGTTCCGTTCCGGGGTAAAGGTCTGCGCGGCCGGCACCGGCGTCACCGCCGAGATCACGCCGCCAAGATCCGCAGCCTCGGCGAACGCGTTATGGCCACCCTCAAATGCTGGAGGCTCCTGCGGAAGCTCCATTGCAACACCACCCGGATCACCGCCGTCGCCCGTGCCGTCGTCGCCCTCGAACTCGCCACCTGAACAAGATGGAACGGGATCAGTCTGTGCCCAAGCAGCTTCAGCGGTCTCTGCGACCTGCGTGCCCTATTGTGACTTGACGTCAGAACACTTCACTTGCAGGCTCCTTATGCAGTTAGCATGCTGGGAGCGCACTGCTCACGAGAGGCGGCGCCGGTTGGCCAGGCATCATCTGCGCTTCGCGCCCAAGATCCTCACGCGTCTAGGTGAAGAACTCGTTCCGCATCCAGACATGGGGATCATGGAGTTGGTACGCAACGCGTACGACGCCGACGCCACTGAGTGCAGCATCGAGTTGGTCGACTCCGGGCGCCCTGGCGGCTCGATCATCGTTTCGGACAACGGACACGGGATGACCGACGCCGAGCTCACCTCCGACTTCCTGCTCATCGGCAGTTCCAGGAAGCCGTCGTCGCCGTTCACCCGCAGCGGTCGAAGGCGGGTCGGCGAGAAGGGTCTCGGGCGTCTGGCGGCGCTTCGTCTAGGCCGCCGCGTGAAGGTCACGACGCGATCCGAGGCGACCCTAGGGGTGCAGTACACCCTGGGTATCGACTGGGACGAACTCGACTCCGCACACGCGGTGGAGGACGTGGCGCTTGAACTCCGCGACGCCCCGCCTCACGCCCGCGTGGGAACCAGTATCGAGATACACGATCTCCGGCAGGGGCTGAGTGTCGCCGATGTCGACCGGCTGACGCGCTCGCTCACCCTGCTCACGGGCCCCTTTCAGACCGAGTCGACCTTCAAAGTTATATGGAATCCCTCGGCGTTCGGGCATGAGGACCTCACCTCGGCTGTGACGGATGAACACCTGCAGTGGGCCGAATTCCATTTGTCTGGAAGGCTCGGTGAGGATGGTAGCCAGTCGGCGGAACTCAGGGACCATCAGGGAAATCTGATCGGCACTGCAACGGCGAGCGACCTTCGGTCCGCGGCCGCCGGAGGCCGACGCCAAACGACCGCCACAGGCGACCAACGCCTTTTCTCCAGTGCCCCTGCGGCCAAGTTCGACCTGTGGATGTTCAACCTCAACCCGAGACATTCGGTCGCCCTGCGTGACTCAATCCAGCCAACACCGGAAATCAAAAACTGGCTTGCCGACGTCGGCGGTGTGCACCTTTATCACCATGGGCTGCGAGTCCAGCCTTATGGTGACCCTGACGATGACTGGCTGAGCATCAACGTCCGTCGTGCTGTGCTCTCCGAA
Source organism: Streptomyces sp. 150FB (assembly GCF_000818195.1). Lineage (GTDB taxonomy): Bacteria > Actinomycetota > Actinomycetes > Streptomycetales > Streptomycetaceae > Streptomyces. Next base: position 7,640,998 of record NZ_JTHL01000001.1, read on the forward strand.
TTCCGGCCCTACACAAACAACTCCGTAGGTGCACTGGTCGTCAACGACCCGGAAGATCGCCTTCAGCCGAAGACGGACCGCAGCGGTTTCGTCCAGAACGCCGCCTTCGGTGAGCTACGTGAGTTCGCCCGGTCCGCAGTTGAATGGGCATCGCAGCGCCGTCGCCAGATTCGCGAAGCCGAACGACAAGAACAACGCAATCGTGCGAAGGTGCAGACGGCCGATGCCGAGGCCGACTTCACCGAAGCCAAGAAGGCCCTTGAAGAGCAACTCGCGGACAACCAGGGCCGCCTGGATGGTGGTCTTGACCGTGCGTCGGTTCAACGTATCTTGACTACCTCGCAGCACCTGGCGGACCAACGCCTGCGAGAGATCAAGGATCTTCAATCCGAGCTGCTCCTCTACCGAGCCCTCGCCACTGTGGGAACGAGTACCGCCGTATTTGCCCACGAGGCGCAGCAGCCCGCTGATCGCATCCTCCAGGAAGCCCGCACGGTCGACCGGAGGGTGCGTCGGGACATCGATCCGGGAATCGTTGACGACCGCTACAAACCGTCGCTGAGTGCCATCATGGACGGCGCCCGCACGTTGCAAATCTTCGCGAAGCTCCCCCTGGAACTCCTTGTCCGGAAGAAGCGCGATCTGACATACGTGGACATCGACGAAGTGTGCCTGGCGACATTGCGCCTGTTCCATAACTTCCTCAGTGACCGCGGCATTCACGTCACCCTTGATCTCGATGGCCACAACCTTCGCGTACGAACTTACGAGGCTGCGATCGAGTCCATCGTGTCCAATCTGCTCGTCAACTCCATCCATGCGCTGACGCGTACGGACGGCGGCCTGGAGCGCAGAATCCACCTCGCGACACGCTCCTTCGTCGATAAGGACGCTCCGTGGATTCGCCTCACCGTGGATGACTCGGGCCCAGGTATCCAGGACGCCTCGACCGATGAGATCTGGGTTCCCGGGTTCACCACCCGAGACGGTGGGACAGGCTTGGGTCTGACCATCGTCCGTGACACGGTTGGCGACATGTCGGGACGTCAGAAAGCTGTCAAAAACGGCCCTCTGGGAGGAGCCCGGCTACTGGTCGAGTTGCCGGCCTCGACGACGACGGCCCCCGCCGCCGGGCCACGTACGGCGAACGGGAGGAGTAACGATGTCTCTGCGCCTTGAGGGTGTCCACAGGGTCGGCATCGTGGACGATGTGAAGGCCGACGCAGAAGCCCTTGGCCGACTATTCGAAGACTTCGACATGCAGGCTCTGATCATGCCCCGGCCGCGTCCCCGCGCCACGGCGGGGGAGTATCTGTCGACACTCCCCCCTCTGGACGTACTCGTCTGCGACCACCAGCTGCGCAACAGCTGGACGGTCGCATTCACGGGAGCGGAGCTCGCGGCCCGCGCCAACAGTCGCCCACACAAGCTCCCGGCCATCGTCATGAGCTCGCATGTAGGCACCCACGAGGCATCATCCATCCACCGATGGCGGGCCGATATCCCGGCAGTCGTACCCAAACAGGCCGACGACGAGGAAGTCCTCGACGCCGTCCGATATGCACTCGAAGAGGCGGCAGGCAGGTGGTCACGGGAGCGGAGCCGGTTCCGTACCCCGATCGAGGTCCTCGCCGTGTACCTGGCAGGTGAAGCACCATACGCCGAAGTGCTGGTCAGTGGCTGGAGCCTGACGCAGGTGGCGCAACTGCCGCTGCTGCGCTTCGAGGAGGACACCGGGACTCCCGCAGACACCCTGCTGCCCGGCACCTGGTTGCGGGCCGAGGTCAACTGCTACGCCCCTCGGGTTGAGGACCTTTGCTTCGCACACATCTCCCTGGCCCCCCAACTGTCCGAGGAAATCCGCGCCCTGTGACCGTTCCCTTTGTCCCCCGTCAGAGCCCATCTTCCGAGGACGACCTCGCGGTCACGATCCTGGATGTTGGTCATGGCAACTCTGCCATCGTCCGCGACGGGAAACGGTGCGCGGTTGTCGACGCCGCGGACGACACCACACACGCCGAACTCGAAAGAATCGGCTGCACGGACCTCGAGGAAGTCATCGTCTCGCACGTCGACAAGGATCACATCGCGGGAATGAACAAGCTCCTCCTGGACCCGCGGTGGTCGCTCGGCCGTGTCCGGGTCAACACCGACGCGTCCAAGGACACGCTGGCGTGGCGGCACCTGCGGGAAACCCTGCAGCTCGTGGCGGACGACAAACGCACCACCGGCATCCTTCCCGTATCTACGGATACGGGCCTTCCCATTCGGGTGGGCCGGGCGGAGCTCGAAGTCTGTCATCCTCGATCGCTGATGGCGCTGTCGGGTCCGCGCACGAGCGATTCCCGGTTTGGCACGGTGACGAGCAACACCATGTCCGCCGTCATCCGAATCCATCTCGACGGCGCGGCGGCCGTGCTCCTCGCCAGTGACATCGACGGCGTCGGCTTGCGGGACATTTTAGATCGCCGAAGTCAGCAACTCTGCGCGGATGTTCTCGTCTTCCCGCATCACGGCGGTCTCCCCGGAGCTATGAATCCGGTGGAGTTCGCCCGCTCACTCACATCCGCGGTCGACCCGCGCATGGTGATCTTCTCGATGGGAACGAGCGGCCGGACGGCCAACCCGCGACCGGAAATCATCGAAGGCGTACGGGCAGCGGCACCCGACGCACACATCGCCTGCACGCAGCTGTCGGTCCACTGCCATGAGTCGAGCTCTCCGCCGCCACCCGAGGGGCACCTCTCCAAGGCAATGGCCCGTGGCCGTTCCACGAGTCGCTGCTGCGCGGGCAGCATCGTGATCACCCGCACCGAGAACGGCTTCCAGTATGCGCCTCCGCTGTCTCGGCATGGCGAGTTCGTGCTCGCTCTGGAGCCAGGGGCAGGGGCAGGAACGTTGCCGTTGTGCCGCGCGGGGGCGTCCCCGATCCCGAACTCTGCGGCTGGCAACAGCGTCAGATAACAGCAGACGGACGAGGTTAGCTGTATTCGGCCCAGACCGCCTTGGTGTAACGGAGCGAAGTCCAACCGCACCCATGTGTGCGGCTCCGAGCCGCTGCTGTCCGTATACCGCCAGATGTTCGCCCTGTTCGAGGACGGTGAGCACGGCCTGCGGGCCCAGGGCTTTTCCGAAGGCCCAGGCGTCGGCGCCGACCGCACTCGCAGCCGGACCACCACACCAATGGTGTCCGTCGAAGCGGAACAAGCTTACGGTCAAGTGCGCCACGTACTCAGTAACCGTCTCCGGGTTAGCAGGCAGCGGCCGCCGACCGACGCTCGCGCACCAGACAGTGAAGGCGGCCGTACCGGCGGAACACATCAGGCGGGTGGAGTCGGTCAGCTGTCGGTTGGTCTTGGCGCTTCCTACGGCTATGTGCTGAGGGCCAGAGCCTGGGGTGCGGAGACTTGTCACGCTGCTCATCGTAGGGCGGCCCGACACCCGCCGGCCCGGACGTCGCAGCGGGTGCTCTCATGAGGTGGGCGCAGGCTCAGCCCGTGACACGGCGCCCGTCTACGACAGAGGACGCGCCCGCGTGGTGCGGGTCCTCTTCTGCGTGGCGAAGTGGTCAGCCGGAGGACTTGGATGCGCGGTCGGACCCCAGGCTGCGTCGCGAGGCCGGAGTGGTCATGGCAGGTGGCGGGTCACCTCGTCGCCCAGGCGCGGTCGGCGTGACCCGACGGACATCGGATGATGCGAGGCCACTTCGGCGGGCAACCCTCTGTAAAGGCTGGCGGTTATTCAATCTTTCCTGACGTGCCGTCAGCCATTCAAGATCATCTTGCACATGCATTGCACAAGGTGCTGAAAAATGACGGAGATCAGTGGAAGGCCGTGAAGGTAGGTATCCGCAGGTCAGCTGGCATATTGAGGTGTCGTGCCCCGTGCCGCCAAAGGGCACGACACCCCGCTGGTCAGATGTCGCGGAAGATCTCGATCTGCGCGCCCACCGAGTTGAGGCGTTCGGCCAGGTCCTCGTAACCCCGGTTGATCACATACACGTTGCGCAGGACCGACGTCCCCTCCGCCGCCATCATCGCCAGCAGCACGACCACGGCCGGCCGCAGTGCGGGCGGGCACATCATCTCCGCCGCGCGCCAGCGGGTCGGGCCTTCCACCAACACCCGGTGGGGGTCCAGGAGTTGGAGACGGCCGCCGAGGCGGTTGAGGTCGGTGAGGTAGATGGCGCGGTTGTCGTACACCCAGTCGTGGATCAGTGTCTTGCCCTGGGCCACGGCGGCGATCGCCGCGAAGAACGGCACGTTGTCGATGTTCAGGCCAGGGAAGGGCATCGGGTGGATCTTGTCGATCGGCGCCTCCAGCTTGGAGGGCCGTACGGTCAGATCCACCAGTCTCGTACGGCCGTTGTCGGCCGCGTACTCGGCCGTACGGTCGTGATCGAGGCCCATCTCCTCCAGCACGGCCAGCTCGATCTCCAGGAACTCGATCGGCACGCGGCGGATCGTCAGTCGCGACTCGGTGACCACGGCGGCGGCGATCAGGCTCATCGCCTCGACCGGGTCCTCCGAGGGGGAGTAGTCCACGTCCACGTCGATGTCCGGTACGCCGTGCACGGTCAGGGTGGTCGTGCCGATGCCGTCGACCCGTACGCCCAGCGCTTCGAGGAAGAAGCACAGGTCCTGGACCATGTAGTTGGAGGACGCGTTGCGGATGACGGTCGTACCGTCGTGCCGGGCGGCTGCCAGCAGGGCGTTCTCGGTGACGGTGTCGCCGCGCTCGGTCAGTACGATGGGGCGCCCCGGCGAGACCGTACGGTCGACCTGCGCGTGGTAGAGCCCTTCGGTCGCAGCGATGTCCAGGCCGAAGCGGCGCAGCGCGATCATGTGCGGCTCGATGGTGCGCGTACCGAGGTCGCAGCCGCCCGCGTACGGCAGCCGGAAGGTGTCGAGGCGGTGCAGCAGCGGGCCGAGGAACATGATGATCGAGCGGGTGCGGACCGCGGCCTCGTGGTCGATGGCCTCCATGTCCAGCTCGGCGGGCGGCACGATCTCCAGGTCCACGCCGTCGTTGATCCAGCGGGTGCGGACACCGATGGAGTTCAGTACTTCGAGGAGGCGGAACACCTCCTCGATGCGCGCGACGCGGCGCAGCACCGTACGGCCCTTGTTGAGCAGCGAGCCGCACAGCAGCGCCACGCACGCGTTCTTGCTCGTCTTGACGTCGATGGAGCCGGACAGCCGGCGCCCGCCGACCACGCGCAGGTGCATGGGGCCGGCATAGCCGAGTGACACGATCTCGCTGTCCAGGGCTTCGCCGATGCGAGCGATCATCTCAAGGCTGATGTTCTGGTTGCCGCGTTCGATACGATTCACGGCGCTCTGGCTGGTGGCCAGCGCTTCGGCAAGTTGGGTCTGTGTCCACCCTCTGTGCTGACGAGCAACACGGATGAGCTTGCCGATGCGTTCGAGGTAGTCGTCTGCCATGAAGTGAGAATATCTCATGTGTGAGATAAGGGCGCCTCGGGGCTCGGGTGGGAGTGTCGGCCCGAGCGGGAGCCGGAACGCGAAGGCCCGGGTGACGTTCCGCGATCCGATCATCGGTCCGCGAGGTCACCCGGGCAAACGCTGATCCTCCGTACGGGTGGCTGGCGGGCCTCCCGTACGTATGCTCAGCGGTTGTTGCTACGCGCTCAGTGCCCACGACGCTTGGTCGTGGTCTTGCGCCAGCCGAAGGGACCCGGCAGGTCCTGGGACGTCGTACGCCGGCCCGTACTGCTCGACGTGTGCCGCGGCCCGTGGCTGCCGCCACCGGTCGTGATGGACCAGGAGTGGCGGTTGATGTTGAGCCGTACCCCCGGCAGGATCCGGAAACTCTTGCGGAACGTGATCGGCATCTGCGCCTCCTCTGTCAGGAGTACGGGTTACCCGTGAGCGCCGATGCATGTCTCTGACGGCGAATCAAATGCCGGTCATGAGGTACGCAGCCAGATACGGAGGGGGCCGAGCGCGCTGAAACCGCTCGCGAGTGCGGGCGCGAGATCGTCCTCGCGCTCGTAGCCGACGACGGGAAGGCCGGGGAACGCGTCGTCGGCGGCGGTGAGTGTGGCGGACCAGACGGCGGCGGAATCGGCGCCGTCCATGTGGAAGATGTTGGAGAGGCCGACCAGCCCAGCGCCGAGGTTCAGCACAGCCCCTCCCAACAACTCGTCGTCGTGAACGGACAGGACCCGCAGGACCCGCACCGACGGGTCGCTCAGCAGCGCCGGCCGGAAGACGTCCGGGACCTCGCCGCCGCCGTGCCACGCGGTCGCCCAGTCGTGGAGCTGGGCGGACGTCAGGACGGGCTCGGTACGCAGGCCGGGCGCCGGCGGTACGTGAAGCCCGGCCGGACGGTGGATCCACCGGGCGTCGAAGAGTTCGGCGAAGCCGTGGGGGGCGAGGTCGAGCGTGCCGAAACTGTCCTTGACCGAACACCCGGCTGACGCCGTGTCGATCCGACCGAGGAAGTCGGCCGGCACGGCGTCGGGGCGCAGCGTGACGGCGTCGGGGTAGTACGGCGGCGTACGGCGTGAACTCCACCAGGCCGTCTCGCCGAAGGTCTCCGCGATGCCGTGGGACCGGCACACCGAGGCGCACCACTCGGCGTTGTTGTGGGCTGCGGCGGTGTGGAGGGAGGTCGTCCCGGATGAGGTCACCCGGCACAGGGTGCCAGCGCCGGCGCCCGGCCGCACCGGTGTTTCCGCCGGGCCGCCTTCTGGGGTTTCCGGCGGCGTTGAGGAGATTCTCGTGAGCGACAACGAAACAGCCGGTCCTGGCTTCGCGCTGTGGAACGTCCACAGCCTCGGAGTGGTACCTGCTCCCCGAGGAGGAGCGGCGCGACCTGCTCGCCGAGCACGGCCGCGCGGGAGCGGCGTATCGCTCGGTTCTGACCAACACGTCCCCGCGTTCGCACTCGGCGACTACGAGTGGATCCTTCCGCTCGAAGCCGACGATCCGCTCGACCTCGTGGACATGATGCGGACCCTCCGCGCCACACGCGCACGGTCGCACGTACGGGAGGAGGCGCCGTTCTTCACAGGCCGGCGCATCGAGCTCCACGAACTCTACGAGCTCCTCGGTACGTGAGTGCCCCGCCCCGCGGCACAACGCGCTGCCGCCGTCGCCCGACCCGCAGGCGGCGGTGGCGGCCCCGCGCTTCGCACATCGGCGCCGGTCCGGCAGGAGGACCTTCCGGCACGCCGGCGCGTTACTCGACGAGCGCTCACTCGGCGCCCGACGCCGACGAGGCCACGCGCTCGCGCCACAGCGCCTCGCCAAGACGGGTCAGGGCCGTACCCAGGTCCTTCCACTCTCCGTCCGCGAACACCTCGCGGTCGTGCTCCGCGATCAGCCCGGTGGCGCGCTCGAGCACCTTCGCGCCGCGGTCCGTCAGCTCCATCACCGCCGCACGGCCCTGCCCGACACCGCCGACGGTGGCGACGTACCCCTCGGAGATCAGCGCCTCAACGATCGGGTGCAGGCTCTGCACCTTGATTCCCGCCCGCCGCGCCAGCGCGCTGAACGAGATGCCCGGATCCTGCCGCAGGTGTCCCAGGAGACCCAGCCGACGCAGGGACAGGCCGATGCCCTTGAGCGAGTCCTCCACCCGTGCCTCCAGTGAACGCGCCTGGAGGATCATGATCATCGTTGGACCCAGTGGGTATCGCGCCGGGCGAGCATCCCCTGCGTCTGCCATGCACGCCTTCCTTCCCTGGCCATGTCGGAGTACTTCCACCGTATCCGAATGAGCAGGCAGGTCGCCCGTACAGCGTCGTCGGCGAGAGGACGCTCCACCAACGCCCGGCCCTCGCCCCGGCCCCACCCGCCCCACCCGCGCCACCGCGGATCCGCGGACGGTGCGGGTGGACGCGCGTGCATGGTGTCGCCTTCGGGAAATACGGGCTCACGGCGCCTCGAACCCGACGCCGGCGTGACGGGTGTCGGGTTCGAGGCATGACGCCTGGAGCGCTCAGCCGTTCACGGTGGAGGCGGAGAGCCCGGCACCACCGTCCGGCACCGCACGCGAGTTCGACGCTGCTCGCCGTTCCAGCACGCGGGTCACGGCGTTTCGAAGAGCGGCGTCGGGCTCGGCCATGAGTCGTGTACGCAGACCCACCAGTTCGGGGCCCGCGCTCCGAGGCGACCCGGCGTCGAACGGCGGCTTCGGGTCGTATTCCATGACGAGCTGCGCGAACTTCGCAGCCTTCTCGCCGAGAGTGTGCGCGATGACGGTGAGTCCGAAATCGATGCCCGCGGTCACACCGCCGCCGGAGAACCGGTTGCGGTCGATGCACACACGCTCCGTCGACACCTCGACGCCGAGCTGTGCCAGCTCGTCCCGGGACGCCCAGTGCGTGGCCGCGCGGTAGCCGTCGAGCAGGCCGGCTGCCGCGAGGATGAGCGTGCCGTTGCACACGCCGGTGATGTAGGAGGCGGTCTCACCGCGGTCCGCCAAGAAGGCGATGGTGGCCGGGTCGAGCATCGGCCCGTCCACGAACCCGCCACCGACGAACAGGATGTCGAGCCGCTCGGGGCAGTCGGCGAAGGTGGTGGTCGGGACCATGGTCAGTCCACCGTCGTCCGAGACGACGGGATCGAGGGTCTCCGACACGAGGTGCACCTTCATGCCCGCCATCACGAAAGCGGTGTACGGGCCGACCAGGTCGAGTGCGGTGTGTCTGTCGAAAAGCAGGATGCCGACCTCCAGTGGCCGTGCGTCGCCCGTCAGGTGGTCGGGCCAGTTGGTCGTGTGGTCCGTCATTTTCGGAGCCTCCGAGATTCCCACGCTTGTAGTGTTTCTGCCGTGACGCTGCGAGGTCCCCGGGCAGGCAGCGTTCCGCACGCGGGTACGTTCACCGCGCCGTTCTCCGACACGACTGGAGCCTGCCTCATTCGCAACTTACAGTCAAACTGAAACTCTCGTGATCAAGTGAGGTGCCGTGACCGTCCTGCCGCAACCCGCCAGTGCCGCCTTCTGCTCGCAGCGCTCGGCAGGCACGTGCGCGACGACGTCGAACACACACTGAAACCGACCGGCCACACACTGCGTCACCTTGCCGCCATCGGGCATCCGCATCGCGAACCCGGTCTCTCTTGGAGGTCCCAACAAAGGCGTTGGACGTGTCGGTGGGTGATGAGGCGGGTCGCGAGGCCGAGGAAGGCTTCGTGGATGTCGTCACGTCGTTCCCAGCGGATACGTAGACGTCGGAAGCCGTGGAACCAGGCGATCGCGCGCTCGACAACCCGGCGGTGAACGCCGAGGCCGGAACCGTGCGGAACGCCGCGACGGGCGATGACCGGTTTGACGCCCTGAGCCCGGACCGGGCGTCGGTACTTGTCGTGGTCGTAGCCACGGTCACCGAGCAGGATGTCGGGCAGCCGCCGTGGCCGCCCCACGAGACCCGGGACAGATGGGATTCTCGCCAGCAGGGGGTACTCCCACTGGATCCCGGTATGCGGCACGAACAGGATCCCGAGCAAAGCCTGCCGGCCCGGCACCCGCGGTCGGCCGCCCACTAGCTTCGGCCCCGGCTCGGGCAGCAACGGCTCGATCAACGACCACAGTTCATCCGAGACGATCCACGGACGCGACTCTCTCTTCCCCACGGACAGCCCAACGAGCATCCGAGCCGACAGTGACATCATCAGAGGCTTCTGTGAGGACCTCTAACGCCCGTACCGCTCAGCCGAGCGTGACCAACGGCCCGGCGATCCGCACCAGTTGGTCCACGCCGGCCGTGAACTCCCCGCCGGGCGGCAGCATGAGCAGCACGTGATCCGCGCCGGCGGCCAGGTGCCTGCGTACCGTGGCCGCGATCGCCTCGGCGCTCCCATGGCCGACGACCGCGTCCACCAGGCGGTCGCTCGGCTCGGCGGTTCCGTCGTCCTCGTAGCCGAGCCCGGCGATGGCCGCCGCGTACGACGGCATGCCGAACGAGGCCGACACCCTTTCCCTGGCGAGCGCCCGCGCCCTGTCGTGATCGGGGTCCACGACGACGGACACCCCGGCTACCAGCAGTTTGTCCGGGCCGAGTACCTGCCTGGCCTGCGCGGTGAACTCCGGGGGCAGCCCGGCGGGCAGCGCGCCGTCGGTGATCCGGCCGGCCAGCGCCAGCATGTTGGGTCCGTTCGCGCCGAGGATCCGGGGATAGCGGACATCGGGCGCGGGCGGCTGCGTCGGGTCGTCCATACGAGCGCGATAGTCCCGCATGGTGGCCAGCGGACTGCCGTACACCTGACCGGTGGCGGCCGCCTGCTGGGGGTGGCCGACGCCGAGCCCGAGCACGAAGCGGTGGGGGTAGGCCTCGGCCAGTTGGGCGGCCGCGGCGTGCATGGTCGCCGGTTGCCGGGCCCAGATGTTGGCGATACCGGTGCCGAACACCATGCGCCGGGTGGCCGCCAGCAGAAGCGCCACCTGTACGAGGGCATCCTTGCCGCCGACGACCTCGTTGGTCCAGGCAGCGCGGTAGCCGGCGCGTTCCAGCCTGCCCACGGCCTCCCGCTGGAGGCCGACGGACGGTGTGCCGGTGAACGAGACCGGCAGCAGCACGCCGACCGGTCCCAGAGCGCCGCGCGCTCCGGACACCACGTCGTCGCGATCGGTGGGTCCCATGGAAAGCCTCCTGCGATTCTCCGGTTGGCGACCGGCCGCTCGGGGCGGCCGGTCGGTGGTTCCACCTTCCGGTCACCGGCCGCGTTCCGTCCAATGAATGTTTCGCACAGCGCGCCGCGCTTTACGCAACACCGCAGCTCACACGAGCCTGGATCCAGCGCCGCGCCGGCACAACGGGCATACGCTTGGACGTATGCCTGCCTCGCCCGCGTCTACTGAGGATCTCGATCTGCGACTCGTGCGGTGCTTCACCGTGCTCGCGGAGCACGGCCACTTCGGTCGCGCCGCCACCGCGCTGCACCTCACCCCGTCGTCGCTGAGCCGGGGGATCAGCCGTCTCGAACAGCAGGTGGGCGCCCGCCTGTTGGACCGCACTCCGCAGGGCAGCAAGCTCACCGAGGCAGGCGAGGTCTTCCTCCCGCTCGCCAGAACGCTGCTGAGTTCGGCCGCCCAGGCGGCGGCACGGACCAAGGCCGCCGGCCGGCCCAGCCGGATCACCGTCGGCCACATCGGGAACATCATCGTCACCCCGGCGGTACGCGAACTGCGCCGCCGGCACCCCGAGGCCGACGTGCGCACACTCCATGTGCCCTGGCACGAACCACACACCGCGCTGCTGGAGCACCGGGTGGACGCGGTGGTGGCCCGGTTGCCGTTCCCGACCGACCACCTGCGTGTGACAGTCCTCCACGACGAACCCCGAGTGGTGGCCATGCCGTTGGACCACCGCCTGGCCGGCAAGGAGTCCGTCACACTGGACGACATCGCCCACGAACCACTGACCCGGGCCTCCGATCCGGTGTGGGACGCCTACTGGCGTATCGACCCCCGCCCCGACGGCAGCCGCGCGCCGGACGGTCCGTATGCCGAAGCCGTCGAGGACAAGGTCGAACTCATCGCCGGTGGGCAGGCGTTGGCCATCATCCCGGGCAGCGCCGGCCTCGGCACACTGCGCCCCGACCTCACCACAGTCCCCCTGGACGGGGTCGATCCCTGCCACGTCGTACTGGCGACGCGTGCCGAGGACCGGAGCCGCCTGGTGTCGGCCTTCCGTACGTACGCAGAAGCGCACTTGAGGGGTGCCGCATGACTGCCGCACACCGGTCACCGGCGTGCCTCATGCCCTGACGGGTGTGATCCGGCGTCTCAGCCGCCGCCGAGGGCGGGCGTACGCAGGGCGTTCACGGCGTGCCGGGCGGCGGCTCCTATGGCGGCGTCGGCGCGGGGGACGGTGATGTCCGTACGTGCGGCATGGGTGAACACGGCGACGGCGACGGGGTGTTCACCGGGGTATGTGATGACGCCGACCTCGTTGCGGATGGCACCGACGGTCCCGGTCTTGCCCGCGACGGTCGCGGCGCCGGGGAAACCGGCGCGCAGCCGGTGCGGCCATACCTGTGCCTCCAGCAGACGGCGGGCGAAGCGGGTCTGTTCCGGCGAGGCCGCCTCGCCGCGCCAGAGCACGGTGAGCAGCCGGGTCATGTCCCGTGGGGTGGTGGCGGAGCCGAAGGTGGGATCGAGTTCGCGTACGGTCACGGGCACATTGTTGTCGGCGAGTACGGAGAACGCGGCCGCCACATCGTCGGTGCCGGTGTCGGCGAGCAGGCTGCGCTGGGCCTCGGCGGTGCCGCCGTGGATGCGGGTGCCGGGCAGCCGCAGGTCCTCGATCACGGCGCGGACGCGGTCCTGACCGATGCGTTCGAGTACGGCGTCGGCAGCGGCGTTGTCGGAGACGGTGATCATCGAGGTGGCGAGGTCGCGCCAGGTCATGGTGACCGGGTCGCTGAGCGCGGAGATCCCGGTCGGCCCAGGGGTACGGCGGTGGGGCTCGACGGTGACCTGCTGCCGGGGGTCGAGTTCGCCGGCGTCCACCGCGCGACAGAACGCCACGAGGGCTACGAGCTTGTACACCGAGGCCACCACCACGGGTATGTCGGCGCCGACGCACACCTCCTGGTCGGCGGAGCGGGGGCCGTCGCCGTTGACGGGACGGGCATGCAGCCAGCCGCGTACACCGGCGTCGCGGAACACACCACGGACGGCTTTCTCGGCTTCGGTGATCCTCATGCCGTTCCCGTTCCCGTTCCTGCTGCCGTTCGCGTTCCTGGTCCTGCTCCCGCTCCGGCCTCCGTGGCGATGATGCGCAGTACGGCGGCGAGTTCGTCGACCACCTCGGCCTCCGTCTCGTCCCCGTACACGATCCGTACCCTGAACAGCACCGGCTCGCCGGCCAGCGCGATCCCGCGTACCTCGTCGCAGTCGAGATCGCGATCGGCGACCAGGGCGAACGCCGCTCCTGTGGCGACCAGTGCGAGCGCGGCCGTCGGGTCGTCGACCTCGACCGGCCGCGCGGGGTGGCCGCGGGTCTCCAGTGTGTCGAGCAGCAGGTCGTGGGCGGCCGGGGCATGGGCACGTGGTGCGGTCGCCAACTCCAGATCGCGCAACGCCCGCAGTCGCACAGGACCAACAGCCTCGGCAGCGGGGTGAGTTCGTGGGACGAGCACGGTGGTCGGCAGAGCGATCACCGGGCCGGCCCGGGCGTCCTCGATGACGGCGGGGTGGCCGGTGACGGCCACATCGAGCGTACCCGCCGACACGGCGTCGATCAGGGAGACGGTGGACCCGGTGGTCAGTGACGTACGCCGGCCGGTGCGCCGGGCGGCGTGGGCCGCGAGCCGGGCGCCGGTCCTGGCGCCGAGGTCCGGCACGGCCCCGATCCGCAGGGTCCGCGCCGCCTCGACATGGCGCGACGCCGTCCGGTGGATCGCGGCGGCGTCTTCGAGCAGGGACCGGGAGCGCGGCAACAGGTCACGCCCCGCTGTGGTCAGCGCCACCCCGTGCGGCCCCCGGTCGAGCAGCCGGACCCCGAGGTGATCCTCAAGTCGGCGAAGCCCCTGGGACAGCGGGGGTTGAGTCATGCCCAGCCGTCGCGCGGCCCGGCCGAAGTGCCGTTCCTCGGCGACTGTGACGAAGAAGTTCAGATACCGCAGCAAGTCCATCAGTCACCTGTACCAGTGATCATAGGTATTTGCCTATCGTAGGCCCCTGGCGTGTGTATTTGAGCTATCACCAGGCCTCTGATGCACTGCGGACATGGACACAAGGCGACCCAGCCAGTTGGCATTTACGCAACAGAGGAACAGCCGGACCATGCCACCCGCACCGGCGCCCGCACCCGCACCGGCGCCCGCACCCGCACCCGCACCCGTACGGGGCGGCCGACCGCGCCGTGCCGTACTGACCGGGGGAATGGCGGGCATCGGCGCCGCACTCCTCGGGTGTGCGATGCCACCGTCATCCGCCCCCGCCCGCACACCGGCGAAGAGCGCGCCACGCCCCGCGCCCGGTGGGACCGCGCGGGCGGAGAAGCAACTCGCCGCGCTGGAAGCGCGGTTCGGTGGGCGGCTCGGTGTGTACGCACTCGACACCGGCACCGGAAGGGAGGTGCGCCACCGCGCCGACGAACGCTTCCTGCTCTGCTCGACGCACAAAGCGCTTGCCGTGGCGGCGATCCTGCGCGCACGCCGACTGCGTCCGGGCCTGCTGGACACGGTGATTCACTACGACAGCTCCGAGCTGGTTTCCAACTCGCCCGTCACCGGCGAGCACCTCGATGAGGGCATGACCGTGGCCGCGCTGTGCGAGGCCGCCATCACCGTCAGCGACAACACGGCGGCGAACCTGCTCGTCAGAGTCCTGGGCGGTCCAAGGGCGGTGACCCGCTTCGTATCCACACTCGGCGACCCCGTAACCCGCGTCGACCGCACCGAGCCGGAACTGAACGAGGCGACCGGTGACCTGGACACCACCACCCCCGGGCACATCGGCGCCGACCTGCGCGCCCTCACACTGGGCCAGGCTCTCGACCCGGCCGGCCGGGACCTGCTCGTCGGCTGGCTCACCGCCAACACCACCGGCGGCGAGGAGATCCGGGCCGGAGTGCCCGCCGGCTGGCGCGTCGCGGACAAGACGGGGAGTGGCAACAACGGGGAATCCAACGACATCGCGGTGGTGTACCCACCCGGCCGTGCTCCGCTGATCCTCGCCGTCTACACCGCTCCCACCGACCCGGACTCCACCGCCGGCAGTCCCACGATCGCCCAGGCAGCCAGGATCGTGGCCGAGGCGCTGGTCCCGGGGGCGTGAACCGCTGGTCCCGGGCTGTGAACGGCGAACCGAGGCGCCGGGCTCCGACTGTCAGTGGCGCGGTCTACAGTCGCTGACATGCGCATCGTCTCTCTCCTCCCGGCCGCGACCGACATCGTGGCCGAACTCGGGCTCGCCGGGCATCTCGTCGGGCGGACGCACGAGTGCGACTGGCCGCCCGCGGCGGTGCGTTCCGTACCCGTCGTCACCGGTGCGGACCTCTCGCAGGACGAGATGAGCAGCAGGGAGATCTCGGACGCGGTCGGGGGAGCGGCGCATTCGGGCTCCTCCCTCTACACACTGGACACCGAGGTACTGAGCACACTGGCGCCGGACGTGGTGCTCACCCAGGACCTGTGCGACGTGTGCGCCGTCTCGTACGAGCGGGTGAGCCGGGCCGTACGTGTCCTGGACACCGACACCCGGGTGCTCAGCCTGGAACCCCGCACACTCACCGACGTACTCGACTGCCTGGTGACGGTCGGTGACCTGCTCGGGGTACGCGAGCGGGCCGAGGATCGCCGGGCGGAGCTGCTGCGCCGCCTGGACCAGGTGTCCCGGCTGACGGCGGGCCGCCCACGTCCTCGGGTCGTGGCCGTGGAGTGGCTGGATCCGCTGTGGCCGGCGGGCCATTGGGTCCCCGAACAGATCACCTACGCCGGCGGCGAACCGCTGCTGGCCACGCCCGGCGAGCACACCAAGCCCATGACGTGGGAGCAGGTACGTGACGCACGCCCCGACGTCGTCCTCGTCCTGCCGTGCGGGTTCCCGCCCGAACGCACCCTGCGCGAAAGGGAGGCGCTCACCTCGCTGCCCGGCTGGGCGGAACTGCCGGCCGTACGAGCGGGCAACGTCTGGGTCCTGGACGGACCGGCGTACTTCAACCGCCCCGGCCCCCGGGTCGTACGCGGTGCCGAGGTGCTGGCGCACGTCCTGCACGGCGTAAGGGTTGGGGCGGCGGTCACGGACGACGAGGCGAGGCCGTTCTAGACGCGTTCCCGGCGCGGGCGGCCCTCAGACGGCGGGGAGTTGTTCCATCCAGGTGTCGAACAGATCCAGGTCGTACCGATCGCGGTCGCTTCGCGCGCTCGGCGCGGAATCGTCGGGCCACTCCCGGATGACGCGGCCGGGATCGATGTCGTTCAGTGTGCCGTACCACTCGAACAGCGGGCGGGCCAGCCGCACATGGGTGTCGAAGTTGCGCCGTTGGCGCGTGGTGTCACCCTCCCGGCGCTCCCGCAGTACCGCTTCGGACGGGATGACACACGCGATCAGATCGGCGATTCCCAGCGTGCGCCGGGCGATGGCCGCCCGGGTCAGAACCAACTGACTCTCGAAGAGGTCAGGAGCGGGAGCGATCCGGGCTCTGGCGAGCGACCAGGCGAAATGAAGCTTCAACGGATCGGTGTCACACACCGTGAAGCCCTCCGCCGCCTCGCGACGTACGGCCTGAGCCCAGCGCCTCTCGCCGCACTCGACCCAGAAGCGGCTCTCCTCCTCGGCGGTCGCCGTCGCCGGAGGCTTCAGATGACCCGGATTCTCGTCCACGACCCGACGCGAATCGTGTGTGCGGACGTACCTGCTTTTCCCTGCGGCGCTCGGCCCCTCCGCAACAACGATCATGCCAACAGCCTCTCATCCACCGATGGTTAGGTGGGTGTTGACGGCGGTGACGCGGAGGAAGTCGAGTTGCTCCGCGGGCGGTGTGCCGGCGGGCGCCGTGTACGCCACGATCCTGAGGTCTGCTCCGGGGACGGTGAGGACGTCGCAGTCGAGGGTGATGTCCCCGACGAGCGGATGGCTGATGGTCTTGCGGTCGTGGAGTTGCCGTCCCACGGCTCCCTGGGACCAGAGCCGCGCGAAGCGGGCGCTGTGAGTCCGGCAGTCGCGGATGAGCCGGTGCAGGTCGGGGTCGTCGGGCCACGTGGCCTCCGTCGTACGCAGATCGGCGACGAGAGCGGCCTCGACGGCATCCGGACCGCGCTCGGAGCGTACGGGCCAGTGCTCGGGTGTGGGCGGCGTGAGGAAGGTGTCGCGTACGAGGTTGCGCCGGCTCTTCGGAATCCGGGCGGGGTCGCCCATCAGCGCGGACCACAGAGGCGTCCAGGTCAGCAGGGTCCAGTCCGCGCCGAAGACGGCCAGGGGCTGGTCGCCGAGTCCGGTGAGCAGGCGTTGGACGCTGGGCGGGATGTACGTCGAGACACGTCCGGACGCGGGCGGCGGCAGATGCGCGAGGCGGTAGAGGTGATCGCGTTCGGGCGCCTCCAGGTGCAGGGCGCGGGCCAGCGCCTCCACGACCTGATCGGACGGCCGGGTGGCGCGGCCCTGCTCGAGCCGTACGAGATAGTCCACCGAAAGGCCTGCCAGCGCGGCGAGTTCCTCACGGCGCAAGCCGGCGGCACGGCGTCCTCCGGTGGGTGGCAGGCCGACGTCCGCAGGGGCGAGCCGGTCACGCCAGCGACGCAGTGCGGCGCCGAGCGGATTGCGTTCGTCGGTCACGTTCCCAGTGTCGTCCAGCGGCGGTTGGTCACGGTAGGTACTGCGAGTCCTACCGTCGCCGGGGGCACTGGCCGGCCGTCCACGCGCTGACCGACGCTGGAGGCACCACGGCGGGAGGCCGGGAGCAGCCACTCGATGCGAGTTGCGAGTCGCGAGTCGCGAGGTCGAGTCGCGCGCAACGCTCCTTGCCGCTTCCCCCGCTTTCCCCATTTCCCCGATTTTCCCCGATTTCCCCGAGAGAGGCCGTCTTCTGATGTCCACCACGGTTACCGGTCTGCTGGACGGCAAGTCCACCTTGGTCATAGGCGCGAGCCAGGGCATCGGCGCCGCCGCTGCCCGCCACTTCGCCTCGCAGGGCGCCCGGCTGGTCATCGGCGCACGCAACGTCGAAGCGATCGAAGCCCTCCGCGACGAACTGCGCGGTGCGGGACACGAGATCGACGCGATCCGCGTCGACGTCACCGACCGCGCCACGATCGACGCCGCCGTACAACGCGCGCGGGACCTGTACGGAAGGCTGGACGCGGCGTTCAACAACGCCGGCGCCAGCGCTGTCGAAGCGTTCCACGAGTACACCGAGGAGACCTTCGACCGTCTGCTGGCCGTCAACCTCAAGGGTGTCTTCCTGGCCATGCGGGCAGAGATCAGGGTCATGCTGGCCGACGGCGGCGGCGCGATCGTCAACACCAGCAGCGTCGGCGGCCTGATCGGGAACTACGGCCTGGCCCCCTACATCGCGGCCAAGCACGGTGTGATCGGCCTGACCAAGTCGGCCGCGTTCGAGTACGGCCGGCAGAACCTCCGTATCAACGCCGTCGCCCCGGGCTCCACGGCCACCGAAATGTTCCTGGGCGGCATGCAGCACGCGCCTGCCGAGGTCGTCGCCAGGTTCAACAGCTTCAGCCCGATGAACCGCCTGGGCGAACCGTTGGAGATCGCCACGGCAGCGGCCTGGCTCCTCTCCGACCAGGCGAGCTTCGTCACCGGCGCCACACTGCCGGTGGACGGCGGCTTCCTGCTCGCCTGAGGCTTTGCTCTCTCAGCGTCAAACAGATCGATGCCAAGATCCGCCGGCTCGTGGTCGTCCGGCACTCCCAACTGACGGCACCCGCGAGGACTGAGCTTCGATCCACACCACGTCGGAGGACTCGGAGGACTCGGAGGACTTCGAGTTCCCCGCCGGGGCAGGCCGCGAATATTGCGGTGCCCCGGGACCCGTCCCCGTGCCAGGATGCGCCGCGTCCCGACGTCCCGCATCCCCGTGGAGCTGCTCTTGCCCGGCGATTGCCGCCCCTTCGCCGCCTTACTCGCCGCCAATGTTGTCTCCATCACCGGTAATGGGCTCACCGGGATGGCTGTGCCATGGTTCGTGCTGCAGAGCACCGGGAGCGCCGCCAAGGCGGGGATCGTCGCGTTCTGCACGATGCTGCCGGTCGTGCTGTCCGCCATCGTCGGCGGTCCGGTCATCGACCGGCTGGGGCGGCGCCGGGTCGGTATCGCGTCCGATCTCGTCTGTGGAGCGGCCGTCGCCGCGGTTCCGCTGCTGCAGTTCGCCGGGGTGCTGCACTTCTGGATGCTGTGCGGGCTGATGGCCGTCACGGGGCTCTTCCACGCCCCGGGCGTGACGGCCCGAGGCGTGCTGTTGCCCACGCTCGCCGAGCGCGCCGGGATGCCGCTGACCCGGGCCGCGGGGTTGTACGACGGCGCCTCACGCTGCGCGGGGATGATCGGCTCGGCCATCGGCGGCGTGCTCATCGCCGTACTGGGCGCCGACCGCGTCCTGTTGCTGGACACCGCGACCTTCGCCGTGTCCGCCCTCCTCCTCGCGTTCGGGCTGCGTGGCCTGTCCGAGGCCCAGCCCCAACAGCGGGCCGAGCCGGCATCGGTGCGTACCTATCGCCGCGAGCTGGGTGCGGGTTACCGCTATGTGATGGGCACCCCGCTCCTCCTCAGCATCTGTCTCATGACGCTGGCCACCCGGGGGCTCGACCAGGGCTGGAGCGCCGTACTCCTGCCGGTTCACGTACGTGACGAGCTGGGCGGTCCTGTCGATCTCGGCCTGCTGGAAGCCTTGTTCTCCGTTGGCGCGCTCACGGGGGCATTGGTCTACGGGGCGGTGGGCAGCCGCTTCCGGCGGTGGCCGGTGTTCACCATCGCGTTCCTCATCGTCGGCATGCCCCGCTTCGTGGTCGCAGCCTCTTCCGACACCGTGGCCCCGCTGGCCGTGATGATGACGATCGAGGGTCTCGCCTGCGGTGTCCTCAATCCCATCCTGGCCACGGTGATGTACGAGACCGTGCCCGAAGAGCTGCGCAGCCGCGTGCTCAGCGCGACGACCGCCTCGGTCCTGACGATCACCCCGCTGGGTGGCCTCGCCGCCGGCTTCCTGGTCGATTCGGCCGGCCTGTTCACCACGATGCTCGTGGTCGGCGGTGCGTATCTCCTCGCCACGCTCAGCCCGGTGATCTTCCCCGCGTGGAGGCAGATGGACGGCCCCTCCTTCAAGGACGGGGCGGACAAGGGCGGGCCGAAGGGCCTGATGCCGCAGGACTCGGGGCCGGAGCCCGGGGAGCTGGGCGGGGCGTGAGGGGCGTGAGGGGCGTGACCATGTCGTCGGGATCCGTGCTCGCCCGTACATCGGCACGTTCACCCTCGCCCGAACGAAGGCAGGACGGCGAGGCGACGCCAGCTACCCGGAGGCACCACACCGCGGTCCTGCGCATGACCTGCCGACGCTCATGTACTAGAGTTATCTCGACATCGAGATAACTGCCGAAGGCGTACCGCAGCCGTCAGTTGGTAAGGGTTACCTAAGTAAACCTTACCTCAGCGGATCGGCCGAAAAGTCGTGGCGGCAGGATTGCGGTAGTACGCGCACATTGATGAAGGAGACTGTCGTGTCGGCGAAC
Source organism: Streptomyces sp. 150FB (assembly GCF_000818195.1). Classification (GTDB taxonomy): domain Bacteria; phylum Actinomycetota; class Actinomycetes; order Streptomycetales; family Streptomycetaceae; genus Streptomyces. The sequence goes on from NZ_JTHL01000001.1 coordinate 7,661,163, forward strand.
AGCTTCGACGCCCGCGCCACGCTGCGCGTGGGCGACGAGTCGTACGAGATCTTCAAGCTGGACAAGGTCGAGGGCTCCGCGCGCCTCCCTTACAGCTTGAAGGTGCTGCTGGAGAACCTGCTCCGTACCGAGGACGGCGCGAACATCACCGCCGACCATATCCGCGCCGTAGGCGGCTGGGACTCCCAGGCGCAGCCGAGCCAGGAGATCCAGTTCACGCCGGCCCGCGTGATCATGCAGGACTTCACCGGTGTGCCCTGCGTCGTGGACCTCGCGACCATGCGTGAGGCCGTGAAGGAGCTGGGCGGCGATCCGGCGAAGATCAACCCGCTGGCCCCCGCCGAGCTGGTCATCGACCACTCGGTCATCGCCGACAAGTTCGGCACGCCCGAGTCGTTCTCGCAGAACGTCGAGCTGGAGTACGGCCGCAACAAGGAGCGCTACCAGTTCCTGCGCTGGGGCCAGACCGCGTTCGACGAGTTCAAGGTCGTCCCGCCCGGCACCGGCATCGTCCACCAGGTCAACATCGAGCACCTGGCCCGTACGGTCATGGTCCGGGGCGGCCAGGCATACCCCGACACCCTCGTCGGAACCGACTCGCACACCACCATGGTCAACGGCCTCGGTGTGCTCGGCTGGGGCGTCGGCGGCATCGAGGCCGAGGCCGCGATGCTCGGCCAGCCGGTGTCGATGCTCATCCCGCGCGTCGTCGGCTTCAAGCTGACCGGCGAGCTGCCCGCCGGCACCACCGCCACCGACCTCGTCCTCACGATCACCGAGATGCTGCGTGGACACGGCGTCGTCGGCAAGTTCGTGGAGTTCTACGGAGAGGGCGTCGGCGCGACGACGCTCGCCAACCGCGCCACCATCGGCAACATGTCGCCGGAGTTCGGCTCGACCGCGGCGATCTTCCCGATCGACGCCGAGACGATCCGCTACCTCACCCTCACGGGCCGCAGTGAGCAGCAGATCGCGCTGGTCGAGGCGTACGCGAAGGAGCAGGGCCTCTGGCTCGACCCGGCCGCCGAGCCCGACTTCTCCGAGAAGCTGGAGCTGGATCTCGCCACGGTCGTCCCCTCCATCGCCGGCCCGAAGCGCCCGCAGGACCGGATCATCCTGTCCGAGTCGAAGCAGAAGTTCGAGCGGGACCTGCGCAACTACGTGAGTGACGACGAGGAGGCGGGCAAGGAGTCCTTCCCGGCCTCCGACGCGCCGGCCAGCTCCAACGGCGTGCCGACCAGGCCGACCCTCGTCACCACGCCCGACGGTTCGACGTACGAGATCGACCACGGCGCCGTCACCGTCGCCGCGATCACCTCCTGCACCAACACCTCGAACCCGACTGTCATGGTCGCCGCAGCGCTGGTGGCCAAGAAGGCGGTCGAGCGGGGCCTCAGCCGTAAGCCGTGGGTCAAGACCACGCTGGCGCCGGGCTCGAAGGTCGTCACCGACTACTTCGACAAGGCCAACCTCACGCCGTACCTCGACAAGCTCGGCTTCAACCTCGTCGGTTACGGCTGCACCACCTGCATCGGCAACTCGGGCCCGCTGGACGAGGAGATCTCGAAGGCGGTCAACGACGCGGACCTCGCCGTCGCCGCCGTGCTCTCCGGCAACCGCAACTTCGAGGGCCGGATCAACCCCGACGTCAAGATGAACTACCTGGCGTCCCCGCCGCTGGTCGTCGCTTACGCCATCGCGGGCTCCATGAAGGTGGACATCACCAAGGACGCGCTGGGCACCGACCAGGACGGCAAGCCGGTCTACCTGGCGGACATCTGGCCGACCGAGGCCGAGGTCAACGAGGTTGTCGCCTCCGCGATCGGCCAGGACATGTTCAACGACTCGTACCGGGACGTCTTCGCGGGCGACGAGCAGTGGAAGGCGCTGTCCATCCCGACGGGCAACACCTTCGAGTGGGACCCGCAGTCCACGTACGTGCGGAAGCCCCCGTACTTCGAGGGCATGCAGCACGACCCGTCGCCGGTCGAGGACATCACCGGCGCCCGCGTGCTCGCCAAGCTGGGCGACTCGGTCACCACCGACCACATCTCCCCGGCCGGTGCGATCAAGGCGGACACCCCGGCGGCCAAGTACCTGAACGAGCACGGCGTCGAGCGCCGCGACTTCAACTCGTACGGTTCCCGCCGCGGCAACCACGAGGTCATGATCCGCGGCACCTTCGCCAACATCCGGCTGCGCAACCAGATCGCACCGGGCACCGAGGGCGGCTACACCCGCGACTTCACCGCCGCCGACGCGCCCGTCTCGTTCATCTACGACGCCGCGCAGAACTACGCGGCCGCCGGAACGCCGCTGGTCGTCCTGGCAGGCAAGGAGTACGGGTCGGGCTCCTCCCGCGACTGGGCGGCGAAGGGTACGGCGCTGCTGGGCGTCAAGGCCGTCATCGCCGAGTCGTACGAGCGCATCCACCGCTCCAACCTGATCGGCATGGGCGTCCTCCCGCTCCAGTACCCGGAGGGTACGTCGGCGGAGTCGCTCGGGCTGAGCGGCGAGGAGACCTTCTCGTTCACGGGCGTCACGGCGCTGAACGACGGTACGACGCCGCGCACGGTCAAGGTCACCACCGACACCGGTGTGGAGTTCGACGCGGTCGTCCGCATCGACACCCCCGGCGAGGCCGACTACTACCGTAACGGCGGGATCATGCAGTACGTGCTGCGCAGCCTGATCCGCAAGTAGCCGGGCCGGCGGGCCCGGCCGGGCTCCGCCGCCTGTTTCACAGGTACGAAAGGACCGCATCCCACGACGTGTGGGGTGCGGTCCTTCTTTTGGGTTGTTGCCTTGTCAAGTACTTGACAAGGTTGAGCGCTGCCCTTTCAATTCAGGCGAACCCACTTCCGTGAAGAAAGCGTGCTGGATAAGCGGGACTTGTGGCTTCATCGCCTGAAAGGAAAATTAAACAGAGATGTTGAGAAAAGCCCTCAGGGGTCTATCGCTCGCCCGCGCCGTCGCCGCTCTCGCGGTGGCGGCCCTCTTCTCCGTACTGCTGACGGTGCCGGCGTCGGCCGCCGACCCGGTCGGCCAGATCACCGGACTCGCAGGCAAGTGCGTGGATGTCGCCGCGGCGAGCAACGCCAACGGCACTCCCGTCCAGCTCTACGACTGCAACGGCAGCGGCGCGCAGCAGTGGACCGTGGCCGGGGACGGCACACTGCGCGCGCTCGGCAAGTGCCTGGACGTCAAGGACCAGGGCACGGCGAACGGTTCCACGCTGCAACTGTGGGACTGCGCGGGAAGCGCGAACCAGAAGTGGGTCGTCACCGCCGCCCACGACATCGTCAATCCCCAGGCCGACAAGTGTCTGGACGTCACCGGCAACAGCTCGGCCAACGGCTCGCGTCTGCAGATCTGGACCTGCACAGGCGCCGCCAACCAGAAATGGAACGCGCCCTCGGGCGGCGGCACTCCGCCCTCGAATCCCGGTGGATTCGTGGTCAGCGAGGCGCAGTTCAACCAGATGTTCCCGACCCGCAATTCCTTCTACACGTACAACGGCCTCACGGCCGCACTGAGCGCGTACCCGGGCTTCGCGAAGACGGGAAGTGACACCGTGAAGAGGCAGGAGGCGGCGGCCTTCCTGGCGAACGCCAACCACGAGACCGGCGGCCTGGTCTACGTCGTCGAGCAGAACACGGCCAACTACCCGCACTACTGCGACGCTTCACAGTCGTACGGCTGCCCGGCGGGCCAGGCGGCGTACTACGGGCGCGGACCGATCCAGTTGAGCTGGAACTTCAACTACAAGGCGGCGGGCGACGCACTCGGCATCGACCTGCTGCACAACCCGAACCTGGTGCAGACGGACTCGTCCGTGGCCTGGAAGACAGGCCTCTGGTACTGGAACACCCAGAGCGGCCCGGGCACGATGACCCCGCACAACGCGATGGTCAACGGCGCGGGCTTCGGCCAGACGATCCGCAGCATCAACGGCTCGCTGGAGTGCGACGGCAGGAACCCGGCGCAGGTCCAGAGCCGGATCGACGCGTATCAGCGCTTCGTGCAGATCCTGGGGACGACGGCGGGATCGAACCTGAGCTGCTGAGGCGGCGAGGGCGTCGAGGCCCGTGAGGGGCTGAGGGCCGCCGCACGGGACGTTGACCGGGGACTCCGGTCTGCCGTCCTGGGCGGCGTTGCCCCCCCGCCCCCCGCGTAGACGGGGGTGGGCCGGCGGTGTGCGGGGCGGGGGACCAGCCCACGACTAGTCAGTGAGTGGGGCCGTAGCGGGTCCAGAGCCATTGGCAGTCGAAGGCGAGTTGCCGCAGCCGGTTCTCCGCATCCACCGGCCCGTCGTCCCCGAGCCCGCGCTCGGCCTGGCGCTTGATGCTGTCCAGCCGCGTGGAGAGCAGGGTCCAGTGGATGCTGCCGCGCCACATCCGGTCTGCGGCGACGCGACCGGCGGGGAGCAGCAGGTCGATGTACGTGCCCAGGTCGGCGGCGATGGCGGCCATCTCGCGGCGTGGGGTGTCGCGGCGGGCGACGAGAGCGCGCCGGATGGACTCCTGGACGGATTCGGCGTCGAGGCCGGGTTGATCGGGCGCGATCACGGGCGGTCCTCCTGCGACCGGGTCGCGCCGTCGTCCACGCGGGCTGCCGCCGGGCGTTCGGGGCAGACGAGGTCGTCGTCGAGATACTCGGGCGGGGGATCGGCCGGGTCGAGGAGCAGCGTTATGCCGTGCTCCTCGCAGTACGCGCCGGTGGCGTGGTGCGCGCACGCGCGGGGGAAGACCAGCGTTCCGTCGATGTCGCGCCGTTCCCCGAGGTCGATCAGGTCCTCAGCGCGCAAACGCTCCCCGCCGAAAACGCAGTCGGCGCCTCGCCGCTGGTTGTCGGACCAGGCTTCGACGGGCGGCAGTTCGCGGAGGGTGGTTTTCACGTGGGCTCCCCGGGCTGGGGGTGCGGAGCCGACCGTCCTGACGGGATGGAGCCGGCGCCACCTCATGCCGATCACGCTACGAACCGGCGCGATCACAGTCCAGTGACGCGATGCACCAGCCGCACCGTCAGTTCTGCCCGAGATAGGACGTGTTGTCCTACCAGGTCACGGCGTCGGGTCCACCCCCAGCCGCCCGGCCAGCGCGCGCAGCGGCGAGTTGCGGCGTCGCTCGGCCTCCAGCATCTCCCGCACCGTGACCGCCGCCAGCGTCTGGAAACGGATCCACTCCGGCTGCTTCTGCTCGACATCCAGAAGCGTCATCAGCGCGCCGTCGCAGTCCCCGGTCTGGTACTGCGCGTGTGCCACATCCATGTGGTGAGCTGCAGCATGGACCGGCCTGGTGATCGCGTCCAGGTCGACGCGCTGAGACAACCGCAGCGCTTCGGCGGGCTCGTTTTCCTCTCCCGCCAGTGAGATGTTGACCTGCTGCGTGCGGACGTCCACCACCGAGAACGCGGAGCCGTAGGCACGGACCGGTCCGGTCCGGGTCGCCGCGGCCTCGGCGAGATTCAGCAGCTCCTTCGCGTCGTCGCGGGCGCCGCCGCGCGCCGCCGGCGTGGCGGCGGCGATCAGCAAGTTGCCGTACACGGCGTACTGCGCGGGTGTCGCGCGGCGAATGCTCGGCTCCAACGCGTCAGCCTTCCGCTCCGCAACGGCCCGCGCCTGCTCCCAGCGGCCCTGCCGCAACAGGACCCAGGACAGGGTGCTGACACCCATCCCCTCCATCAGCGGGTCGGAGGCACGTGCGGCGGCGGCGAGCTGCTTCTCGACGGCGGCGAACGCCCAGTCGGGGTGTCCTGCCTGCGTCGCCAGCGAGGCGGCGAGCTGGTACGTGAGGGCAAGCTGCTGCCACACGCGGTCCGTGTCGGTCTCGCGGGCGACTGCCACGCCGTCCCGCAGAAGCAAGGGCAGTACGCCTGAGAGGCGCGCGTAGTCCCCCTTCCAGTACATGCTGGTCGCGGCCTTCACCGAGGCGATCCAGGCTTCTTCCCCTGGGGGGTCCTCCAGGTCGTCGTCAGCGAGGACACCAGGCAGGGAGCCGAGGGTCTGGATGGCGTCTCGCAGGGCCAGGAGGCCACCGTCGTCGGAGAGTTCCTGCGTCACGGTGGGCTGTCCCACCAGCCGCTCCAGTTGGACGTCGAGGGCGTGCGCGAGGGCGCGCAGCGTGTTGATGCGCGCCGACTGCCGGACGTTCTGCTCAAGCTTGCGGATGGTGTCCACGGAGACGCCCGCGCGCTGGGCGAGCTGTTCCTGGGTGGTGTCGCGGAACTCGCGCAGGCTGCGAATGCGGTCGCCGATGGAGATGGACGTGTTCATGTGGACCCCCGCCGGAGAGTGGTCCACCCACGGTACTGCGGGTCCTGGCGCCGGGTGTCGCGCGTTTACACTCCGGCGTGGCTGTCGAACGCACGTCCTGGTTGGTCGAGTTGGGAACCCGAGCTCAGCAGGACAGGCAGGCCGAGCATCTGACATGTTTCCCACGCCGACAGGGTGAAAAGCGTTCACGTATGCCTCTGTAAGGCGTACGTGGAATCGGAGTCGGCTGTCACGTGGCAGTCTGCTCTGTGGTGCTTCCCGCACAGGCTCGGGTGGACCGACCAATTGCCGTCATAGGACACTCGAACTCCAACGTTGAGGAGAACGCCGTGAGCACCCAGCCCGAACACTCAGCGGATCCAACGGTCAGGGTTCGCCCGATCCCGCACACCATCGATGCCGTGGCCGGCGCCCTCACGGGGGCCAAGCGCATGGCGTTCTACGCCGAGATCGGCCAGGCGGAAGAGGGCGAGGCGATCAACGCCGTCCTCCGGGCCTGGTGGATGGAGGCCATGTTCGACAGCCGCCCCGGACGTCAGCAGCGTCTTGCCGAGACTGACGCCCGCCGTGGGCTCGTCTCCGTGCCCAACCTGGTCGACGGTGAAGAGTGAGCAGTCCCGGTTCGCGTGGCTGGACGATGTTCTGCAATGAGGACTCGGCGAACGTCCTGGAGGCGATGCGCACCAGCGGCCACAGCGAGTTACACGACCAGGTCGTGCTTTTCCTGCGAGCACTCGCCGTCGAGGCCGGCGCCGCCGTCGACGCCGACAAATCGCCCCCTGGCTACCCGATGGGGGACGGCCGGTACAACGTGGATGTTCCCCGTCTGTCCGTTCTGATCAGCTACACCCGGTATCCCGGCCTACGCGAGTTCCGTGTCACGGATCTCCTCTGGCTCGACTGACTGACGCCGCATACCTGAAGCGAGCCGAGCGCGGATATCGCGGGCGGCGAGCTCCCCGCGTACGCGGGGCTCGCCCTGCGCTGTTTCCTCCGCCCGCCAAGCCACCCCCGCCCGCCCGCGCCCGGCCCGTCTGCGCGGTAAGCCGTGCGTACGGTCCTCGACGCGCCGCGTCGCCCGGCGGCCCCCCGGCTCGGTTGACCCTATGAGGCGTAGCATGTCATCGTCTGTAGACATCGGGTGTAGACATCAAGTGTGGACGTGTGTTGACGTGGCAAATGCGGGTGTGGGTGCGGATGGGGGCTCCGATATAGGCGTAGGGGTGGCTGGGCGGGGCGCTCCCCGTCGGTTTCTTGTGCCTGGGCTTGTGTTCGTCGGGATGGTTGTGGCCATCGTCAGCAGCCTCGGGGCGCCCCTCATCCCCACCATCGCCGACACCGACCACATCTCCCTGACCGACGCCCAGTGGTCCCTCACCGTGACGTTCCTGGTCAGCGCCCTCGCCACGCCCGTCATGGGGCGGCTCGGGGACGGGCCCCACCGGCGCGTCGTGATCATCGCCAGTCTCGCCGGGGTGACCGCCGGGGCCGTGCTTGCCGCGTTGCCGCTCGGGTTTCCGTACCTCCTCGCCGGGCGCGCGCTGCAAGGCGTCGGGCTCGGACTGACGCCGCTCGGGATCGCCGTCGTGCGCGACGCGCTTCCCGTCGAGCGCGCGCGGTCCGCCGCCGCCATCCTCTCCGTCACCACCGTCGCCGGGGTCGGCCTGGGGTATCCGATCACCGGGGTCGTCGCGCAGTACGGCGGTCTGCACGCCGCTTTCTGGTTCGGCGCCGTCGTCAGCGCGCTCGGGCTGCTCGTCGCTGTGCTCGTCGTGCCGTCCTCCGCCCACCGCCCGGCAGGGCGCCTCGACCTCCCCGGTGCCGTACTCCTCGGTGTGTCCCTCGCCGGGCTGCTCCTCGGGATCAGCGAGGGCGAGAGCTGGGGGTGGGGGTCCGCGCGGCTGATCGGGGTGCTCGCCGCCTCGGTGGCCGTGTTCGTCGCGTGGGTCGTCGTGGAGCTGAGGCGCGCCCATCCGCTCGTCGACCTGCGGCTGCTGCGCCGGCCGGCCGTCCTCACCGCCGACATCACCGCCCTGCTCGCAGGCGTCGGCATGTATCTGCTGATCTCGCTGGTCACCCGGTTCGTCCAGACCCCCACCAGCAGCGGTTACGGCCTCGGCGCCACCGTCGCCGTGGCCGGGCTGGCGCTCGTGCCGTTCTCCGCCGCCAGCGTCGCCGCGACCCGCGTCACACGGGTCCTCGTACGGCACGCCGCGCCCGCGCTCGCACTGGCCCTGGGATCGGCCGTCGTCCTGCTCTCCATGCTGATGTTCATCCTCGCCCGCTCCGCCATGTGGGAGATCCTCGTGGTCATGGGCGTCGCCGGCCTCGGTGTCGGCGCGATCTTCGCCGTCATGCCCGGCCTCATCGTCGGCTCCGTGCCCGCCCACGAGACCGGCAGCGCCACCAGCTTCAACCAGGTGATCCGGTACGTCGGGTACGCCACCGGCAGCACGTTGAGCGCCGTCGTGCTTGAAGCGCACACCGCCCCCGGACACGCGCTCCCGGCCGGGAGCGGGTACACCGTCGCCGGGCTCATCGGCGTCGGTATGTGGCTCGTCACCGCCTTCGCGGCCCTCGTCCTGCCCCGGGTCCGGGGCCGGTCCGTCGTCGTACGGTCGGTGAGCGACTCCGAGGAGAGCCTCCTGGAGGTGGAAGGCGTCGCGGCGGCGGCGGGGGCGCCCGGAGATCTCGGCGAAGATTGACCCATGACCAAGGAAGCGTCCCCCCGCCGCCGCGATGCGGCGGCCAGCCGCGAACGGCTCCTGCGGGCAGCCGGTGAGCTGTTCGGCGAGCGTGGCTTCGACCGGACCACCGCACGTGACATCGGAGAGCGCGCCGGTGTCGACCCGACGATGATCGCCCGGTACTTCGGCGGCAAGGCACAGCTCTTCATCGCGGTCCTGCACGCCGAGAGCGCCACCGGGATCCTCGCCGACCTGCGCGACCCCGAACGCCTCGCCACGCTCATGGAACGCTTCGAACGCCTGGGCCCCGGGCCGGTCGTCCAGGCCGCGGTACGCCCGTACGAGGATCCCGCGGCGCAGGAAGCCGCCCTCGTGGAACTCGACCACCGCATCGTCGCCCCGCTGCGCGACCGCTTCAACCGCGAGGGCGACGAACAGGCGGGCCTGCGCGCCGAGTTGCTCACCGCCGCGTTCATCGGTGTGGTTCTGGCCCGCCGCGCCGGCACACTCAAGACGCTGTCCGGCGCGGACACACCGGATCTGCTGGCGCTGCTGCGGGACCTGCTGGACTGATGGGATCCTGAGAATTGAGACGGTGGTAGCAGGCTGCACCTGGGGGGAGAGCAACGATGTTGCTGGGATGGGTTGTCGCACTGATCGTGGTCGTCGGGTCGGCGGTCGCCGTTCTTGTCCGGCGTGACCGGCGCCGGTACGGGGTGAGCGCCGACGGGCAGCGCATCGAGCGGGCCGCGACGCGAGGTATGCGTGAGGCGCGCCGTGACACGCGGGTGGTTCGTGAGTGGTCGGGGGCGTCCGTGATCCGCTCCGTACGCGACCGCGATTCCTGACAGGACCGCGATTCCTGGCGCGACACGATTCCTGACACCACCGAGATTCCTGATGTGATCGCGACCCTTGGCCGGTCGGCCGCACCGCCCACAACGCGGGGACGGGACACCGGCGTTCAGCCGGTGTCCCGTCCCCTCCGTTCCTCAGCGGCTGAGCGCTAGCGCAGCAACTCCACCTCCGCCAGGTCGGCCTGACCGGTCGTCACCAGGCGGTAGTGCGCGTACGACCCCGGGTGGGCGACCGTGAAGACCCGCGTCTGCTTGTCCCACGCGAAGGTCTGCCCGGCCCGCTGGTCCAGTGTCTTCCACACCGTTCCGTCGGCCGAACCCTCCAGCGTCCAACCGTCCGGCGCCTGGGCCGCCTTGGACGACGTCAGTGTGTACTGCGCCGCCTTCGTCGCCGAAGCCACCGGCAGAGCCAGCGGCCCGGCCGGCACTGTCGCCGCCGTCGCCGACGTGTTGTCGAAGAGCGCGCCGGGCCCGGTCAGCGCGTCGGAGCGCGGCGTCGGCACCTTGTCGTCCTTCGTGATCGAGGCGGGGGCCGCGTTCTTGCCCGTACCCCACTTGGACGGCTTGGGTCCCATCGCGAACTCCAGCACCCCGCCCTTCGCGAGCAGGTCGTGCGGGAGCGCTGTGGACGTCCACGCCTTGCCGTTGACCTTCAGGCCCTGGACGTAGATGTTCTTCGCGCTGTTCTTCGGCGCCTTGACGACCAGATCGCGGCCGTTCTCCAGATGCACCGTCGCCTTGGTGAAGAGCGGCGAGCCGATCGCGTACTCGCCGCTGCCCATCACCAGCGGGTAGAAGCCCAGCGCCGAGAAGAGGTACCACGCCGACTGCTCGCCGTTGTCCTCGTCGCCGTGGTAGCCCTGGCCGATCTCGCTGCCGGTGTAGAGCCGCGAGAGCACCTCACGTACCTTCTCCTGGGTCTTCCAGGGCTCGGCCGCCGCGTCGTACATGTACGTCACGTGGTGGGCGACCTGGTTGGAGTGGCCGTACTGGCCCATCCGTACGTCGCGCGCCTCCGTCATCTCGTGGATGACACCGCCGTACGAGCCGACGTTCTCGGCCGAAGCCGTCTCCGGAGTGGCGAAGTACGTGTCGAGCTTCTTGCCGAGCGCGTCGCGCCCGCCGTACAGATTCGCCAGGCCGCGGCTGTCCTGCGGCGCGGTGAAGGCGTATCCCCAGCCGTCGGTCTCCGTGTAGTCGTACCCCCAGACCTTGGGGTCGTACTCGGCCGAGGGCAGCCGCCAGTCGCCGTTCGCGTCGCGGCCCTGGAAGAAGCCGGCGTCCGGGTCGAAGAGCTTGACGTACTCCTGGGCGCGGTTGAGGAAGTACTCCGACTCCTCCTTGTACCGGGCCTTCTTCGTCTTCTTGTACAGCGCCTGGCCCATCTGCCCGATGCCGTAGTCGTTGACGTAGCCCTCCATGGCCCAGGACAGGCCCTCACCGGTCTTGGTCGAGGTGTAGCCGAGGAACGGTGAGGTCTCCATGCCCTTGCGGCCCACGCCCGATGTCGGCGGCACCACGGTGGCGTTCTTCAGCGCAGCCTCGTACGCCGCCTCGGCGTCGAAGTCGACGCCCTTGACGTACGCGTCGGCGAAGGCGACGTCGGAGCTGGTGCCGGTCATCAGGTCGGCGTAGCCGGGGGAGGACCAGCGGGAGATCCAGCCGCCGTCCTTGTACTGCTGGACGAAGCCGTCCACCATCTCGCCCGCCTTGTCGGGCGTCAGCAGCGAGTACGCGGGCCAGGTCGTCCGGTAGGTGTCCCAGAAGCCGTTGTTGATGTACACCTTGCCGTCGACGACCTTCGCCCCGGTGTGGGTCGGGGTGTCCTCGCCGGTCATCGCGGAGAACGGGCTGGCGTACTGCTGCTTCGGGCGCGCCTTCGTACCGGTGTTCTCGAAGCCGGAGTTGGGATACAGGTACAGCCGGTACATGCTGGAGTAGAGCGAGGTGAGCTGGTCGGGATCGGCGCCCTCCACCTCGACCCGGCCCAGGATCTGGTCCCAGGCGTGCTGCGCGCGCTTCTCGACCTGCGCGAAGCCGCTGGAGGCGGGGATCTCGTCGGACAGGTTCTTCTTCGCCTGGTCGAGGCTGATCAGCGAGGTCGCGATGCGCAGTTGGACCGTACGGTCCTTGCCCGCGTCGAAGCGCAGGTACCCGGTGACGTCGTCACCGCCGCCGCCGGTGAGCTTGCCGCTCGCCGTGACGGGCGCGTCGAAGACGCCGTATACGAAGAGCCGGGTCGCGCCGGTCGACAGTCCGCTCTTCACATCGGAGAAGCCGCTGAAGGAGCGGGTCGCCGGATCGAGCGTCAGCCCGCCGTCGTTGGAGATGTTGTCGAAGACCATGCTCGCGTCATCACCCGGATAGGTGACCCGCATCATCGCGGCGTGGTCGGTCGGGGTCAGCTCGGTCTTGAGACCGTTCTCGAAGGTCACCCCGTAGTAGTGGGGTTTCGCGACCTCGTTCTCATGCCGGAAGGGCAGCGCCCGCGCGGTCCTGTCGGCGTCGGGAGTGCCGGTGGCCACGGACGGCATCATCTGGAACGTCTGCCGGTCGCCCATCCAGGGACTTGGCTCATGGCTGGCGCTGAACGCCTGAAGCGTCGGCAGATTGTCCGCGTTGTTGCCGTGCGCGTACTCGTACAGCCAACTGTCCGAGCCGGCGTTGGTCACCGGCGTCCAGAAGTTGAACCCGTTCGGCACGGCGGTGGCCGGGAAGGTGTTGCCGCGCGAGAAGGAGCCGCTGGAGTTGGTGCCCCGGACGGTCGAGGCGTAGTCCGACAGATGCGCCAGGCGCTTCTGCGGGGCCTTCGCCTTCAGTGAGATGTCATCTATCCAGCCCTGGAACTTCCCGGGCCCCTTGGGGGCGTCGTACGCCACCAGGATCCGGTCCACGGTACGGCCTGCGGCGACCTTGCCGATCGCCGCGTCCACCTGGTTCCACTGGTTGACGTAGAGGCGCTTCGCGGCGCCCTGGCCCTGGGGGGTCAGCAGCCCGCCGTGCGAGTCGACCGCCTTCAGGTCACTCAGATAGGTGCCGTCGGTGAACGCGAGGTCGACCGACACGTTCGTGGCGGGGTAGTTGAGATCCGTCTCCGGCATGGAGGGGTAGATCCGGTACGAGAGCGAGGTGTCGCGCCCCACGGCCGTGTTGACGTCGAAGACCTTGTTGTACGAGTAGGCGCGGCCGTCCGGCTTGTGCGTACCGGCGTACTTGAGCGCCTGCTTCCCGGTGAACCCCGCGCCGGCCTTGGCCGTCGGGGAGCCCGTGGGGCCCCGGTCGACCTGGGTGCGCATGTCCTCGGGCGCCGGGGGAGCGGTGTCGCCGTCGGAGAACTGCACGTCCGCCAGTTGGGTGGAGTCGCCGGCGCCGTTGTTCGCCGTGATGTTCAGCCGGTAGTGCTCGTACGCGGTCGTGTTGTCGGTGTCGTACGACTTCGTCTGGAGCCGCTCCCCGAAGGTTTCACCCGATCGTGTGTCGAGGTCCTTCCACGCCTTGCCGTCCGTGGACCCCTGGAGGGTGAAATCCTTCGGGTCCCGCTCCGCGTGGTCGTTCGCCGAGGTCAGGGCGTAGGTGACGACCTTGACCGGGGAGTCGAGATCGAATTCGATCCAGCCGCTGGTCTCGAACGCCAGCCACTTCGTGCTGGGCTGAACGTCGATCAGGTTTTCCTTGGTCTCGCCACCGTCCGTGTTCTCGGCGCTGGCCCGCAACCCGACGACCTGGTCGGTCACATTGCCCGGAATTCCGGCGGTGAAGCCGCCATCCACACCGGATGACCGTTTCTGGCCGTCAGGGGCGGTTTCGACGGTGTTGCGCCAGTCCGGCTGGGCCTCGTCGGCCTCGAAGGACGAAGTGAATTCCTTTTGTGCCGTGTTCGTACGGGCCGGCTGTGCTATGGCGGCCGACTGGGCTGTCACCACAAGTAGTGACGCCGCACCCACCAGGGCAGCCGTATGCCATTGTCTGAGCCGACGTCCGGTTCTCTGCTGCATGCGAGCCTTTCCTCCTGTGAAACCCATCGGACAACGTTGTCACATGTGACACGCGCGTCCAGTAGGAGTCAAGTGGGCGGAGGTGTCAAGGAGGTTGGAGATGCCGGTGGCTTGCAATCGGCCAATGCCGCGGAACCGATGTGGTCGAATGGCCACACAATCGGCCCAGATATCCAGGAGGTCTCAACTAGGGAAAGACTGCCGTCCAAACCTGCTTTTGATCTTGCTCAGTTGGCCGCAAGTGGACTATACCTATCGCGTCCGTACCCGCCGTTTCTCCGGCGGAGCATCTGTGGGGACTGGGGTGGGCGAGGAGGGCTCTGACCGTTTCCGGCCGACCATTCAGGCCGTTCCCGCTGTTGAATCCAGTACGACATTCCCGTACGACCCAGCTTCATTTGACCGCGGTGGCGGGGCCCTTCGCCTCACGGCGAGCAGCACGGGCGACCGGTACACCGCCTGAGTCCTGTTAGAAGGCGAGGACTTGAGCATGGGATCCACCTCCGCTCACAGCAGCGAGGGCCTCGGCCGTCGTGATCTGATCAAACGCTCAGCCGCGCTCGGCCTGATCGCCGTTCCGACGATGAGCTTCCTGTCGGCCTGCGCCACCGGTGGCGGTGGCAGCAGTACGAAGGAGACGAAGGCGCCCGCGGGCAAGACCTCTGCGACCAACCCGCTGGGGGTGAAGAAGGGCGCCCCGATGGAGGCGTTCATCTTCAAGGGCGGCCTCGGCGACCAGTACGCCAAGGACGCGGAGGCCGTCTACAACTCGACGTACGGCACCACGGTCAAGCACACGGGCACCCAGGCCGTCGGCCCGAAGCTCACCCCGCGCTTCGCCGGCGGCAACCCGCCGGACATCATCGACAACTCCGGCGCCGACCACCTGGACATGAACAAGCTGTCCAGCCAGGGCCAGTTGCAGGACCTCCAGACCCTTCTGGACGCCGCGTCCATGGACGACGCTGCCAAGAAGATCAAGGACACGATCCACCCCAGCACGCTGGAGAAGGGTCTGCACGGCAAGACCTTCGACGTGCTCTACTACGCCTTCACCGTCTACGGCACCTGGTACTCCCAGAAGCTGCTCCAGGACAAGGGCTGGACCTACCCCAAGACCCTCGACGAGATGGTCAAGACCTGTACGGAGATCAAGAAGACGGGCGTCGCGCCCTGGACGTACGCGGGCAAATACCCGTACTACGTCCACTTCAACCTCTTCGCCCAGATCGCCAAGCTCGGTGGTATGGACAAGTGGATCGCCATCGACAACCTCGAGCCGAAGGCGTGGACCGACAACGACGGGGTCAGGGAAGTCGTCGAGCACTACGAGGAGCTGGCGGCCAAGAAGTTCTTCCTCGCCGGCAGCCAGGGCCTGACCCACATCCAGTCGCAGACCGCCTGGACCAAGGGCAAGGCCGTCTTCATCCCCAACGGCTCCTGGGTCGAGAACGAGGCGGCGGCGACCACGCCGAAGGACTTCGGCATGGCTGTCGGCGCGCTCTTCGACGGCCACGCCGACAAGCTGCCGCACGGCACCCTGCGCGCCGAGCCCAGCGAGCCGTTCATCGTGCCGAGTAAGGGCAAGAACCCGGCCGGCGGCATGGAGATGCTGCGCATCATGCTCTCCAAGAAGCAGGCGCAGAACTTCGCCACCAAGGTCAAGTCCCTCACCTGCGTGCTGGACGCCACCGAGGGTATGACGCTCTCCCCGGGGCTGGCCTCGGCCGACTCCGTCTTCAAGGCGGCGGGCGACAAGCTGATCAGCCTTCAGCTCCAGGAGTGGTACCCGTCGCTGACGGACGAGAAGATCGGCGGCCTCACCGGCCAGCTCCTCACCGGTGACATGAAGGCCGCCGAATGGATCAAGAAGACGCAGGCGGAGGCCGACAAGGTCGCCAAGGACAGCTCCGTCACCAAGTTCAAGCGTACGGTCTGACCGCTCCATCCGAACTGTCCGACTGAACTGTCCGACCGGCGAAACGGAACCTGAGGGGAAGGGCCGGGAAGCACCATGCAACACGGCAAATACCGATTCATCGTGGGCTTCCTGGCCCTCCCACTGATCATTTACGCCATCTTCGTGATCTCGCCCTTCGTCCAGGCCTTCCAGATCTCGATGACCGACTGGTCCGGCCTGGTCGGCACGTCGAAGTTCGTCGGCCTGGACAATTTCCACCGGCTCTGGGACAGCGAGGATTTCTGGAACGCGCTGCGCCACAACATCTATCTGCTGATCGGACTTCCGATCGTCACCCTGGCACTCGGGATGTTCTTCGCCTTCATGCTCAATGTCGGCGGCAAGCGGCGGAAGAACCAAGTCGTCACCGGTGTGCGCGGATCGAAGTTCTACAAGTTCGTGTTCTTCTTCCCGCAGGTCATCTCGGTCACGATCGTCGCGGTGATCTGGTTCAACATCTACAATCCGGATCCGCAGGACGGCATGCTCAACTCGCTGCTCGGTTCTGTCGGACTTGAGGGCCTCCAGAATTCCTGGCTCGGCGAGAAGAACCTCGCACTCCTGTGCATCGCCGCCGTCATGGTCTGGAGCAATGTCGGTTTCTTCGTGGTGCTCTTCTCGGCGGCGATGGCGTCCATTCCCTCGGACATCTACGAGGCGGCCCTGCTGGACGGGGCCAATCGCTTCGACACCTTCTTCAGGATCACCCTCCCGCTCCTCTGGGACACCGTGCAGACAGGCTGGGTGTACATGGGGATCATCGCGCTGGACGGGTTCGCGCTGGTCCAGATCATGTCGGTGAACAACGGCGGTCCCGACGGCGCCACCGACGTCCTGCCGCTGAGGCTGTACCAGACGGCCTTCCGCGACAGCCAGTTCGGCTATGCCGCTGCCATGGGCATCGCGATGCTCATTGTCACGATGGCCTTCGCCGTGCTCACGATGCGCTTCGCGCGGCGTGAGCGAATCGAGTTCTAGGGGTACGGGCGGATGACAACCGAGGAAATCAACCCCCTGGTGGAGCAGGATTCACCGGAGGCGGTCAAGAAGCAGCCGGAGCCCGCCAAGGCGGTACGCACCGAGGGAGGCGTACTCAACGTCTTCTCGCACGGCATTCTCATGGTCTGGACGCTCATGGTGGGCGTCCCGCTGCTCTGGGTGCTGTGGAGCGCGTTCAAGGACAGCAACGGGATTCTCTCCGACCCCTGGGGTCTGCCCACCGTCTTCCACTGGGACAACTGGGCCAGGGCGTGGGACGACGCGAACATGGGTCAGTACTTCATCAATACGGTCATCGTGGTGGGTGGTTCACTCATCGGCACGATGGTGCTCGGCTCGATGGCGGCCTATGTTCTCGCCAGGTTCACCTTCCCGGGCAACAGGCTCATCTACTACCTGTTCGTCGCGGGCATGTCATTTCCGGTCTTCATGCTGGTGATCCCGCTCTTCTTCGTCCTGCGGGACTTCCCCGGCAGCACGCTGCTCGCGACGTACCAGGGACTGATCCTGGTCTACATCGCCTATTCGCTGCCGTTCACCGTCTTCTTCATGACGGCCTTCTTCCGAACGCTGCCGACCTCGGTCGCCGAGGCCGCCCTGATCGACGGTGCCTCGCACACCCGGACCTTCTTCCAGGTGATGCTGCCGATGGCCAAGCCCGGTCTGATCAGCATCGGCATCTTCAACTTCCTCGGCCAGTGGAACCAGTACCTGCTGCCGATGGTGCTCAACCAGGACGAGAAGCACTATGTCCTGACTCAGGGCCTCGCGATGATCGCGCTGCAGCAGGGTTACCAGAACGACTGGGGCGCGCTGATGGCCGGAATGATGATCGCGATCCTGCCCGTGCTGATCGTGTACGCGATCTTCCAGCGCCAAGTGCAGTCCGGGCTGACGGCGGGCGCGCTCAAGTAGCGTACGGCCGGGCGCTTTCGGGCGGCCGGTGGGCCGGCGCCCACTGATCCGCGGCCCGTTGAAGAGCAGTTGGCCGCCGGCCGTCAGGTAACGAAGGGGTCTCGCTCGCGGCGGGGCCCCTTCCGTACGGTCGGGTGTATCGCGCAACCGGCGTGCGCGCGGGCGCCCGAGGCGCTCATGCGTATCCCCACTCGCTCAAGGTCTTGACGGGAAGCTGTCCGAAAGGCTGAGCTTAGGGTTCACAAGTTGGAGATACGTCGGGGTCTCATTGTCGCGGCCCCGGCCGGGGGCGGTGGTCGTGCCGTCCGCCAAGGGCAGGAGTGGATGAGTCGTGGAGACTCCAGGGTCGCAGTCGTCTCTGCACCGGGCCAACCTCGAAAGGGTCGTACGCGCGGTGCGTATGGCGGGCTCGCTCACCCAGGCGGAGATCGCCCGCAGCACAGGACTGTCGGCGGCCACGGTCTCCAACATCGTCCGCGAGTTGAAGGACGGCGGGACCGTGCAGGTCACGCCGACCTCGGCGGGCGGTCGGCGGGCGCGCAGCGTCTCGCTCAGCGCCGACGCGGGCATCGTGGTGGGCGTGGACTTCGGCCACACGCATCTGCGGGTCGCCGTCGGCAACCTCGCGCACCAGGTGCTCGCCGAGGAGTCCGAGCCGCTCGACGTGGACGCCTCGGCGGCCGAAGGCTTCGACAGGGCCGAGGAACTGGTCGAGCGGCTCATCGTCACCACCGGGGTCAGCCGTCAGAAGGTGATCGGGGTCGGGCTCGGCGTACCGGGCCCGATCGACGTCGAGTCGGGCACGCTCGGCTCCACCTCGATCCTGCCGGGCTGGACGGGCATCAACCCCAGCGACGAACTGGCGCAGCGCCTCGGCGTACCCGTGTACGTGGACAACGACGCCAACCTCGGCGCCCTCGGCGAACTTGTCTGGGGCAGCGGGCGCGGGGTGCGGGACCTGGCGTACATCAAGGTCGCCAGCGGCGTCGGCTCGGGACTGGTCATAGACGGCCAGATCTACCGCGGGCCCGGCGGCACGGCCGGCGAGATCGGGCACATCACCCTCGACGAGTCGGGGCCGGTGTGCCGCTGCGGGAACCGGGGGTGCCTGGAGACGTTCACCGCCGCCCGTTACGTGCTGCCGCTGCTTCAGCCGAGCCACGGCGCCGATCTGACCATGGAGCGGGTCGTCCAGCTCGCCAGGGAGGGCGACCCGGGCTGCCGCCGGGTGGTGGCGGACGTGGGCCGCCACATCGGCAGTGGCGTGGCCAACCTGTGCAACCTGCTGAACCCCAGCCGGGTGGTGCTGGGAGGGGATTTGGCGGAGGCTGGTGAGCTGGTGCTCACGCCGATAAGGGAGTCGGTCTCCCGGTACGCGATTCCGAGCGCGGCGCGGCAGCTCTCCGTACTTCCGGGGGCGCTCGGCGGACGGGCCGAGGTGCTCGGGGCACTGGCCCTCGTACTGAGCGAAATGGGCGATTCGACCCTATTGGAGAGCACCCTCCCGGCCTCCACCCCTGCCTTCACTTAGATAACGAATGGCACCGTTGTCATCTCGTTAAGGATTTACTCCTTGACGTCGCTCTCGCGGGCGAGTTGACTTCCAGCCACCTCGGCCGCAACGTCGCGGCCTCGTCAGGGAGGTTTTCGAAGTGAACGCAAAAATGCGTCGTGCTGCCGTGGCTGCCGCAGCCACCGCCATGGCTGTTTCTCTCGCCGCCTGTGGTAGCGCCAAGGAGTCCGGCGACAAGGCCGCGGCGCCGAAGAAGAGCGCGGGCGACAACATAACCGTCGGTCTGCTCCTGCCGGAGAACCAGACCGCCCGTTACGAGAAGCTCGACCGGCCGCTCATCGAGAAGAAGGTCAAGGAGCTCACCAACGGCAAGGGCGTCATCTCGTACGCCAACGCCCAGCAGGACGCTCCGACCCAGAAGCAGCAGTTCGACACGATGATCGCCAAGAAGGTCAACGTGATCATCGTGGACGCGGTGGACTCGAAGGCCATCCAGGCGTCGGTGCAGAAGGCCAAGGACTCGGGCATCCCGGTCGTGGCCTACGACCGCCTCGCCGAGGGCCCCATCGACGGCTACACCTCGTTCGACAACGAGGCGGTCGGCAAGGCGCAGGGCGAGTCCCTGCTGAAGGCGCTGGGCACGAAGGCCGCGTCCGACCAGATCGTCATGATGAACGGTGCGAGCACCGACCCGAACGCCGCCCTCTTCAAGAAGGGCGCGCACTCCGTCCTCGACGGCAAGGTCAAGATCGGCGCCGAGTACGACACGGCCGACTGGCTGGCGTCCAACGCCAACACCAACATGCAGGGCGCCATCGCGAAGCTCGGCAAGGGCAAGGTCAACGGCGTCTACTCCGCCAATGACGGCCTGGCCGGCGGTATCATCACCGCCCTCAAGGCCGCCGGTATCTCGCCGCTCCCGCCGGTCACCGGCCAGGACGCCGAGCTCGCCGGTGTGCAGCGCATCGTCACCGGCCAGCAGTACATGAGCGTCTACAAGTCCTACCCGCAGGAGGCCGCCATCGCTGGTGAGATGGCCGTCGCTCTCGCGCAGGGCAAGCCGCTCGACTCCATTGCCACGAGCAAGAGCGACAGTGGCAGCGCGAAGCAGATTCCGTCCGTGATCGTCCCCGTGGTGGCGCTGACCAAGGCCAACATCAAGGACACGGTCATCAAGGACAAGATCTACACGATCCCCGAGATCTGCACCGCGCAGTTCAAGGCCGCGTGTGGAGCTGCCGGCCTCAAGTAGGTCTGCCAGGGCTTCCCGCCCGGGGACCTGCCCGTCGGTACGGAAGAGCCTGTCCGGCATCCCGCCCATCCCGCCCCGCAGCAGAGGGCGGGGTGCCGGACAGAACACTCCACTCCACGCCGCCGTCCGCAGTGTGATTTCCCTCTGTCGTTCATCCCGCTCAACCTCCGCGCCTCACCCCGGCGCGGCATCCCCGCCGGTCAGGCGGCGAAGGAGATGGTTCATATGACCGCTACGCCCGTGTTGGCGTTGCGAGGGGTCTCCAAGCGATTCGGTGCCGTTCAGGCGCTCACCGATGTCGAGCTTGAGGTCCATTCCGGAGAGGTTCTCGCCCTGGTCGGCGACAACGGTGCCGGTAAGTCCACGCTGGTGAAGACCATCGCCGGCGTACACCCCATCGATGACGGTGTCATCGAGTGGGAAGGCGCACCGGTCTCGATCGGCAAGCCGCACGACGCCCAGAACCTCGGCGTCGCGACCGTCTACCAGGACCTCTCGCTCGCCGACAACATCGATGTCGTCGGCAACCTCTTCCTGGGACGCGAGATCCGCCGCTGGGGTGTGCTCAACGAGGTTGAGATGGAGCGCCGTTCGCGCGAACTGCTCAACACCCTGTCGATCCGCATCCCCAGTGTCCGTATCCCGATCGCCTCGCTCTCCGGCGGCCAGCGCCAGACCGTGGCGATCGCGCGCTCCATGCTGGGCGAGCCGAAGCTCGTCATCCTCGACGAGCCGACGGCGGCGCTCGGTGTCGAGCAGACCGCTCAGGTGCTCGACCTGGTCGAGCGACTTCGGGAGCGCGGCCTCGCCGTGCTCCTCATCAGCCACAACATGGCGGACGTCAAGGCCGTCGCCGACAAGGTCGCCGTGCTCAGGCTCGGCGGCAACAACGGCGTCTTCGACGTCAAGACCACCTCGCAGGAAGAGATCATCGCCGCTATCACCGGCGCCACGGACAACGCCGTGACCCGTCGTGCGACGCGCAACGTGGAGGTTCAGAAGTGAGCACAGAGAACACCTCCGCGCCCGCGCCCGAGGTCGCGGCCCCGGTTGACGCACCGCCCCCCGCCGAGGGAGCCACCACCGTCGTGGACCCGCGGCTGCTCGTCCGCGAGCAGGGCTTCGGCGGATACGTGAACGAGTTCAAGCGCAAGATCCGCGCCGGTGACCTGGGCGCGATGCCGGTCGTCATCGGCCTGATCGTCATCTGGGCGATCTTCACCGTCCTGAACTCGACCTTCATCGGTGCCGAGAACCTGAGCAACATATCCATCACGATGGTCGGCACCGGCATGATCGCCGTCGGTATCGTCTTCGTGCTGCTGCTCGGTGAGATCGACCTGTCGGTCGGTTCCGTCAGCGGTGTCGCCGGCGGCCTCTTCGCCGTGCTGGCCGTCACACACGGCATGACGGAGTGGCTGGCGTTCATTCTCGCCATCCTGTCCGGAACGGTCATCGGCGCGATCCACGGGTTCTTCTTCGCCCGTATCGGTGTGCCGGCCTTCGCCGTCACCCTGGCCGGTCTGCTGTTCTGGAACGGCTTCATGCTCCAGATCCTCGGCAGCGACGGCACGATCAACCTCGACGCCGACGGGCTCGTCGCCAAGCTGACCACGTACTACTTCACCGACGTGGCCGCCGCCTACGTGCTCGCCATCGTCGTGGTCGCCGTGTACTTCCTGATCTCCTACTCGGAGAACCGCCGCCGTGAGGCGGCCGCGGTGCCCTCCAGGCCGCTCAGCGAGATCGTGGCGCGCACCGTACTGCTCGCCGTCGTCGCCTTTGTCGTGGCGATCGTCTTCAACCAGTACAAGGGCCTCCCGCTGGCGGTCGTGATCTTCCTCGCCGTGCTGGTGCTCACCGACTTCGTACTGCGCCGCACCACCTACGGCCGCAAGGTCTTCGCCCTCGGTGGCAGCGTCGAGGCGTCCCGCCGCGCCGGTATCAACGTCGCGCTGATCCGTACGTCGGTCTTCTCGATCTCCGGAACGTTCGCCGCCATCGGCGGTCTGTTCCTCGCCTCCCAGATCAACGCGGCCAACCAGGGCGCGGGCAGCGGCACGCTGCTGATGAACTCCATCGCCGCCGCGGTCATCGGCGGCACCAGCCTCTTCGGTGGCCGCGGCCGTAGCTGGAACGCGCTGCTCGGTGTACTGGTGATCGTTTCGATCCAGTCGGGTCTTGCCATCCAGGGCGTCGCCTCGCCGATCGTCTACATGATCACCGGAGCGGTGCTGCTGGCCACTGTGGTGATCGACGCGATCACCCGGAAGACCCAGAAGAGCGCGGGTCGCGCCTGACCGCGGTTCCCGCAGACCGTGCCCGGCCCCCGGCGACGGGGGCCGGGCACGGTCGTGTCGTACGGGCGGGCTCCGGCCGCGCGTACCCGGCCGTACCCCGCATCCACATAGTCATACATCCGATCGGGTGACTTAGAACGCACCGCCCGCCGACCACCCGCGCGAGTGGAACATTAGACTCGGCGGATCGACAAGCTCGACCAGCTCAAACGCAAGGAGGCACGGGTGCCGTTGCTGACCCACATCAGGGGACCGCGTGATCTGGACCGACTCGGCCCGGAAGAGCTGGACCAGCTCGCGGGGGAGATCCGATCCTTCCTCGTCGACGCGGTGTCCAAGACCGGCGGCCACCTCGGCCCCAATCTGGGTGTCGTCGAGCTGACCATCGCCCTGCACCGCGTCTTCGACTCACCGAAGGACAAGGTCCTTTTCGACACGGGCCACCAGTCGTACGTGCACAAGCTGCTCACCGGCCGGCAGGACTTCTCGAAGCTCAAGAGCAAGGGCGGCCTGTCGGGCTACCCGTCCCGCGCCGAGTCGGACCACGACATCATCGAGAACTCCCACGCCTCCACCGTGCTGGGCTGGGCCGACGGGCTGGCCAAGGCCAACGAGGTCCTGAAGAAGAACGACCATGTCGTCGCCGTGATCGGCGACGGCGCGCTCACCGGCGGCATGGCCTGGGAGGCGCTGAACAACATCGCGGCCGCCAAGGACCGCCCGCTCGTGATCGTCGTCAACGACAACGAACGGTCGTACGCGCCGACCATCGGCGGCCTCGCGAACCACCTCGCGACCCTGCGTACCACCGACGGTTACGAACGGTTCCTGGCCCGCGGCAAGGACCTCCTGGAGCGCACCCCCGTCGTCGGCAGGCCGCTGTACGACACGCTGCACGGCGCGAAGAAGGGCCTCAAGGACTTCATCGCCCCGCAGGGCATGTTCGAGGACCTCGGCCTGAAGTACGTCGGCCCGATCGACGGCCACGACATCGAGGCCCTGGAATCGGCGCTCGAACGCGCCAAGCGCTTCGGCGGCCCCGTCATCGTGCACTGCATCACGGAGAAGGGCCGCGGCTACAAGCCCGCCGAGCAGGACGAGGCCGACCGCTTCCACGGCATCGGGCCCATCCACCCCGACACGGGTCTGCCGATCTCCGCCGCCGGCATGGACTGGACCTCGGTCTTCGGCGAGGAGATGGTCAAGCTCGGCCATGAGCGCGGAGACATCGTGGCGATCACGGCCGCCATGCTCCAGCCGCTGGGCCTGGAGAAGTTCGCCAAGGCCTTCCCCGACCGGGTGTACGACGTCGGCATCGCCGAGCAGCACGGCGCCGTCTCGGCGGCGGGCCTCGCCACCGGCGGCCTGCACCCCGTCTTCGCGGTCTACGCGACCTTCCTCAACCGCGCCTTCGACCAGGTGCTGATGGATGTCGCCCTGCACCGCTGCGGAGTGACGTTTGTCCTCGACCGGGCGGGCATCACCGGCACCGACGGCGCCTCGCACAACGGCATGTGGGACATGTCGATCCTCCAGTGCGTGCCGGGCCTGCGGATCGCCGCCCCGCGCGACGCCGACCAGGTCCGCGCCCAACTGCGCGAGGCCGTCGAGATCGACGACTGCCCCACCGTCGTCCGCTACTCCAAGGGCGCCGTCGGCCCGGCTGTCTCCGCCGTCGGCCGGATCGGCGGCATGGACGTCCTGCGCAGGTCCGAGGAGGCAGCCGCCGACGTACTGCTCGTCTCCGTCGGCGCTCTCGCCCCGATGTGCCTGGAGATCGCCACGCTCCTCGACAAGCAGGGCATCTCGACGACGGTCGTCGACCCCCGCTGGGTCAAGCCGGTCGACGAGGCGCTCGCGCCGCTCGCCGAGCAGCACCGGGTGGTCGTCACCGTCGAGGACAACAGCCGCGTGGGCGGCGTCGGTTCGGCGGTCGCGCAGGCGCTGCGCGACGCCGGGGTCGACGTACCGCTCCGTGACTTCGGCATCCCGCCGCGCTTCCTCGACCATGCCTCCCGCAAGGAGATCATGGCCGAGATCGGCCTGACGGCACCGGACATCGCACGCCAGGTCACCGGTCTGGTCTCGCGGCTGGACGGCCGGCTGGTGGACACCCACGCGGAGATCGCCCGCGACTGACCCGCGACCGGCGTCCGCGTACCGGATGTGTTCGTGCGCCTGTGTGCTTGTGTGTGAAAAGCCCCGCCCTCCTCAAGGAGGGCGGGGCTTTTCGCCGCGGAGGGGAGGGGCGAGGATCCGCCCGACGTGCGAAGAGCCCCTGCGAGTGGTCCAACCGACCCATCCGTGTGAATTTGCGTGTATCCGGGTACGCGTGGCCCAGCGTTTCTTGATCATGACGCGGGGGCGACGCACAACGGAGGTACGCCGGTGAGTACGCACCAAGACTCGGGACCGGCCCAGAAGGGCCTGTTCCGGACAAAAACCGTGGAACAGTCGATCCGCGACACCGAGGACCCGGAGTTCGCGCTCAAGAAGTCCCTCTCCGCACTCGACCTGACGGTCTTTGGTATCGGGGTCATCATCGGGACCGGCATCTTCGTCCTGACCGGCAAAGTGGCCAAGGAGACGGCCGGACCCGCCACCGCCCTCGGCTTCGTCGTCGCCGGGATCGTCTGCGGTCTGGCTGCGCTCTGCTATGCCGAGTTCGCCTCGACGGTGCCGGTCGCCGGCTCCGCGTACACCTTCTCGTACGCCTCCCTCGGCGAACTGCCCGCGTGGATCATCGGCTGGGACCTCATCCTCGAACTCGCCCTCGCCGCGGCGGTGGTGTCGGTCGGCTGGTCCGGCTACATCCGCTCACTGCTCAGCTCGGCGGGCTTCGACCTGCCGCAGGCGCTGTCCGGCACGCACGGCGGGAAGTTCGGATTCGACATCCTCGCCGCCCTCCTCGTGCTCGCCCTGACCGCCATCCTCGTCGTCGGTATGAAGCTGTCGTCGCGCGTCACGAACGTCATCGTGGCCGTCAAGGTCACCGTGGTGCTGCTCATCATCATCGTGGGCGCCTTCCTCATCACCGGCGCCAACTACAAGCCGTTCATCCCGCCGGCCGAGCACACCGGAGGCGGCAACGGCCTGTCGGCGCCGCTGATCCAGGTGATCGCGGGCTTCACCCCGAGCAGCTTCGGCATCATGGGCATCTTCACCGCCGCCGCCGTCGTCTTCTTCGCGTTCATCGGCTTCGACATCGTCGCGACCGCCGCCGAGGAGACCAGGAACCCGCGGCGCGACGTGCCGCGCGGCATCATGGGGTCGCTCGTCATCTGCACCGTCCTGTACGTCGCCGTCACCGTTGTCGTCACGGGCATGCAGAAGTACAGCAAGCTGACCGTGGACGCCCCGCTCGCCGACGCGTTCAAGTCGGTCGGACACCCCTTCTGGGCCGGGGTCATCAGCTTCGGCGCGGCCGTCGGGCTCACCTCGGTCTGTATGATCCTGCTGCTCGGCCAGACCCGTGTGTTCTTCGCGATGAGCAGGGACGGGCTGCTGCCGAGGACGTTCTCCCGTGTGCACCCCAAGTTCGGCACACCGCACCGCTCCACTCTGCTCCTCGGCGTGATCGTCGCCGCGGTCGCCGGGTTCACCTCCATCGACGAACTGGCCGAACTGGTCAACATCGGGACCCTGTTCGCCTTCATCGTGGTCGCGATCGGCGTGGTCATCCTGCGCAGGAAGCGCCCGGACCTGCCGCGCTCGTTCCGTACGCCGCTGATGCCGTTCGTGCCGATCGCCTCGGTGGCGGCCTCGCTGTGGCTGATGCTGAACCTGCCCGCCGAGACCTGGCTCAGGTTCGCCATCTGGATGGTCGTCGGCATGGTCGTCTACGCCGCGTTCGGACGCGGGCACAGCCGCCTCGGGATGTCGCTCAAGAAGGAGCGGTCGGGCGGTACGTCCGGCTGACCCCGCTCAGGTCCCCGGGGCGTCCTCGCCCGGCGGCCGCCGCACGGTCCGCGGGC
>NZ_JTHL01000001.1:7687913-7694428 GCF_000818195.1 Streptomyces sp. 150FB
CGGTCCGCGGGCCGACGCTCCGCGCGCCGTGCTCGGCCACCCGGCGGCGCAGCTCCCGGTCGGCCGTCACGACGACCACAGCGGCGTCGGACCGCGCCCGCGCCCGCGCCGCGAGGTCCACGATCAGGTCGTCGCCGCTGCCGGGCGCCGATTCGACCCGTACGAGCGGCAGCGAGGCGACACCCCGGGCCGCGCCCTCGACGACCAGCACGATCTCGCAGGGACCCGGTACGCCGCTCACACCGGACTCGGCGTACGGGACCAGCGCGTCGCGCAGCCGCTCGGCCGCCGCGTGCCGGTCGCGCCACCACCCGTCGGGCACGGATCCGACCACGTTCGCGGCGTCGACGATCAGCAGAGTGGGCACCCCGGAAGCGTGGCACAGCGGCCCGGCGCCCGGGCCCGGCGGGCCCGGAGAGCCCCGGGGAATACCGCCTAGTACTATCGGCGCGTGAGTCCCTGTGCTCGGGAAGGTGGCAGTGGACCATGACACCTCGGTCCGCACGGACGTCGAAGCAGTCGGAGGACAGCGGGGCCACGACCCCGGGGAAGCGCGCCGCACCCCCCGCAGGGATCGTCGTGGACAGCGCGCTCCCCGCGACGACGGGGTGGCTGCTGCGCGGCAAGGACGGCAGGCTCACCGCGTACGCCCCGACCGCGGGCGGAGTGCTCCGCTGGACGGAGAACCGGGTGGGCGGGCCCGACTGGTCCGGACCCGATCTGCTCGCCTTCCGCGGCGTACTGCCATACGTGGCGATCGCGCAGACCTCCGAGGGCTATGTCCATCTCGTGACGGTACGCAAGCGTCCGCGCGCGCAGGGTCCTGACGACACGGATCTGCTGCACGCGATCCAGTTCCAGAGCGGCCGCCCGCTGCGCGACTGGGTCACCCTGGGCAATCCGCACGGCAAGGACCTGGCGGCCGCGGCACGGATCGGCATGCCGGCCACGGTCGCGGACGCCGCCGGTTCGCTGCACATCTTCCTGCGCAACGCGAACGGTGGAATTTCGGCCAAGAACCAGTCGCCCACCGGCAAGTGGCTCCCGTACGGCGGCGCCACGCCCGAGGACACCATGATCACCGGCGAGTTGGCCGCCGCCAGGACCGAAAGCGGTCCGATCGAGGTGCTCGCCCCGACCGATGACACGGTGCTGCGCTGGCGCAGGGAGAAGCCGGACGCGCCGCTGGAGCGCGCGGACGAGGAGCCGGCGGCCAAGGTCGACCAGGGCACCATCACGGCCGAACGAACGGCCGCCGGACACCTGACCCACTTCTGGCGCGACGCCGGTGACCATACGGTCAGGGCCTGGCGCCCCGGCGCCGAACCGGTCGCGCTGGACGGGCCAGGCACGGGCCCGCTCGCTGTGCTCCGTACGCCAGTGGACGGCCACGACTGCACCATCATCGCCCAGCGCGGCCCGCACGACCGGCTGTCCATCGCGGCCTACCCGACGGAGGACGAGACGGCGGGCCTCAACTGGACCCCCACGGGCGAACCGTGCGTCGGCGCGCCGGCCCTGGCGCTGGACGGACTCGGCCGCCTGGTGCTGGCGGCGATCGGCGCCGACGGCACGCTGCGCGTGGCCCGTCAGAAGGAGGAGCAGGGGCTCGCGCTGGCCGCGTGGACGAGGGTGTGACGATCGGGTTGTCATATCGAACGATCGAGGAGAGTCACACCATGCTCCAGTCCCCGACCTACGGCGACGTGGAAGCCGCGGCGGCCCGCGTCGCCCCCGCCGCACACCGCACACCGGTCCTGCGCTCGCGGCTGATCAACGAACAGGTCGGCGCAGACGTGGTGTTCAAGTGCGAGAACTTCCAGCGCGTGGGCGCGTTCAAGTTCCGCGGGGCGTACAACGCGCTGTCCCAGTTCACCCCGGAGCAGCGGCGCGCCGGTGTGGTCACGTACTCCTCGGGCAACCACGCCCAGGCCATCGCGCTCTCCGCCCAACTGCTCGAGATCCCGGCCACGATCGTCATGCCGCACGACGTGCCGGCGGCGAAGGCGGCGGCCACCAAGGCGTACGGCGGCGAGGTCGTCATGTACGACCGCTACACCGAGGACAACGAGGAGATCACCCGGACCCTGGCCGCCGAGCGCGGGCTCACCTTCATCCCGCCCTACGACCACCCGCACATCATCGCCGGACAGGCCACCGTGGCCAGCGAACTCTTCGAGGAAGCCGGCGAACTCGACGCCCTCTTCGTGCCGCTCGGCGGCGGCGGACTGCTCTCCGGGACCGTGCTGGCAGCCGCCGAACTCGCCCCGGACTGCCGGCTCTACGGCGTCGAGCCCGAGGCGGGCAACGACGGACAGCGGTCGCTGCGGCAGGGGAGCGTCGTGCACATCGACACGCCGAAGACCATCGCCGACGGCGCGCAGACCCAGCAGCTCGGCGCTTACACCTTCGAGATCATCCGCCGGGGGGTCACCGACATCCTGACCGCCACCGACGCCGAACTCGTCGAGGCCATGCGGGACTTCGCCGTCTATATGAAGATCGTCGTCGAGCCCACCGGATGCCTGGGACTCGCCGCGCTGCGGGCCATGGCCGACCAGGTGCGCGGGCAGCGGATCGGCGTGGTCATCAGCGGCGGCAACATCGACCTGGACCGCTTCGCCGCGCTGCTCGGCGGGGCCTGAGCGAGCCGTGACGTGAGCGGGCCGGCGCGCGGAAACCTCCGCGCGCCGGCCCGTCGCTTACCGCGCGGCGTTACGCGGGAACGCTCGCCACGCCCGGCGCCAGGAACGGCTTGCCGTTCACCCGCTCCGAGACGCCTTCGCGGTCCAGGTACGGCGTCAGCCCGCCCAGGTGGAAGGGCCAGCCGGCGCCCGTGATCAGGCAGAGGTCGACGTCCTGTGCCTCGGCGACGACATGCTCGTCCAGCATCAGGCCGATCTCCCGCGCCACCGCGTCCAGCACCCGTACGCGGACCTGCTCCTCGTCGAGCACGGTGTCGCCCTGCTTGAGCAGGGCCACGACCTCCGGGTCCAGCTCCGGCTTCCCGGAGTCATGGACGTAGAAGCCGCGCTTGCCCGCCTTGACGACCGCCGCCAGGTTCTCCGAGACCGTGAAGCGGTCCGGGAACGCGTCGTGCAGGGTCTGGGACACATGCAGCCCGATCGCGGGACCGACCAGCTCCAGCAGCACCAGCGGCGACATCGGCAGCCCCAGCGGCTCCACGGCGCGCTCGGCGACCTCGACCGGGGTGCCCTCGTCGATGACGTTCTGGATCTCACCCATGAAGCGCGTCAGGACGCGGTTGACGACGAACGCCGGGGCGTCCTTCACCAGTACCGCCGTCTTCCGCAGCTTCTTCGCCACACCGAACGCCGTCGCCAGCGACGCGTCGTCCGTCTGCTCGCCGCGCACGATCTCCAGCAGCGGCAGGATCGCGACCGGGTTGAAGAAGTGGAAGCCGACGACCCGCTCGGGGTTCTTCAGCTTCGACGCCATCTCCGACACCGACAGCGACGAGGTGTTGGTCGCCAGGATCGCGTGCGCCGGGGCGACCGCCTCGACCTCGGCGAACACCTGCTGCTTGACGCTCATCTCCTCGAAGACGGCCTCGATGACGAAGTCCGCGTCGGCGAAGCCCTCGGCCTTGTCGAGCACCCCGGTGACCAGTGCCTTCAGCCGGTTGGCCTTGTCCTGGTTGATACGGGACTTCAGCAGCAGCTTGTCGATCTCGTCGTGGACGTAACCGACGCCCTTGTCCACCCGCGCCTGGTCGATGTCGGTGAGAACGACCGGCACCTCAAGACGGCGCAGGAACAGCAGCGCGAGCTGCGAGGCCATCAGCCCCGCGCCCACCACACCGACCTTGGTGACCGGCCGCGCCAGCGACTTGTCGGGCGCGCCCACCGGGCGCTTGCCGCGCTTCTGCACGAGGTTGAACGCGTAGATGCCGCTGCGCAGCTCGCCGCTCATGGCCAGGTCGGCGAGCGCCGCGTCCTCGGCGTCGAAGCCGGCCTGGAGATCGCCGTCCTTCACGCCGGCGATGATGTCCAGCGCGCGGTACGCGGCCGGGGCCGCGCCGTGCACCTTCGAGTCGGCGAAGGCCCGGCCCCGCTCCACGGCCAGGTCCCACGCCTCGCCGCGGTCCACCGCCGGCCGTACGACCTGCAGCTCACCCTTCAGCACGGAAGCCGTCCACAGCAGCGACTGCTCCAGAAAGTCGGCGCCCTCGAAGATCGCGTCGGCGATCCCCAGCTCGAAGACCTGGGCGCCCTTGAGCTGCCGGTTCTGGTTCAGCGCGTTCTCGACGATCACCGTGACCGCGCGGTCGGCGCCGATCAGGTTCGGCAGGATCGTGCAGCCGCCCCAGCCGGGCACGAGCCCCAGGAACACCTCGGGGAACGAGAAGGCGGGCGTCGCCGCCGACACCGTCCGGTACTGACAGTGCAGACCGGCCTCGACACCGCCGCCCATCGCCGCGCCGTTGTAGTACGCGAACGACGGCACCGCGAGCGCCGCGATGCGCTTGAAGACGTCGTGCCCGCCCTTGCCGACGGCCCGCGCGTCCTCGTGGTGCTTCAGCACCTCCATGCCCTTGAGGTCGGCGCCGACCGCGAAGATGAACGGCTTGCCCGTGATCCCGACCCCGACGATCGTCCCCTCGGACGCCTCCTTCTCGACCTGGTCGAGAGCGAGGTCGAGATTGGCCAGCGACTGGGGGCCGAAGGTGGTCGGCTTGGTGTGGTCGAAACCGTTGTCCAGCGTGATCAGCGCGAAGCGCCCGGCACCCGGCAGGTCGAGGTGGCGCACATGCGCCTGCGTCACGACCTCGTCGGGGAACAGCTCGGCCGCGCCCTTCAGGAGTTCAGCGGTGGTGCTCACTTGTTGCCTCCGTCGAAGTGCGGGTTCTCCCAGATGACCGAAGCGCCCATGCCGAAGCCGACGCACATGGTCGTCAGGCCGTAGCGGACGTGCGGCTGCTCCTCGAACTGCCGCGCGAGCTGGGTCATCAGACGTACGCCGGAAGACGCGAGCGGATGACCGTAGGCGATGGCACCGCCGTACTGGTTCACCCGCTCGTCGTCGTCGGCGATCCCGTAGTGGTCGAGCAGCGCGAGCACCTGCACCGCGAACGCCTCGTTGATCTCGAAAAGCCCGATGTCCGAGATCGACAGACCGGCCTTGGCCAGCGCCTTCTCGGTCGCCGGGATCGGGCCGTACCCCATCACCTCGGGCTCGACACCCGCGAACGCGTACGACACCAGCCGCATCTTCACCGGCAGGCCCAGCTCGCGCGCGAAGTCCTCGGAGGCGATCAGTGAAGCGGTGGCGCCGTCGTTGAGCCCGGCGGCGTTGCCCGCGGTGACCCGGCCGTGCGGACGGAACGGCGTCTTCAGCCCCGCCAGCATCTCCAGCGTGGTCCCTGGCCGCATCGGCTCGTCAGCCGTGGCCAGCCCCCACCCCGTCTCACCGGCCTCCGCGTTCGTCCGCCGGATCGAGATCGGCACCAGATCCTGCTGGATCTTGCCGTTGGCGTACGCCTTCGCCGCCTTCTCCTGCGAGTGCACCGCGTACTCGTCGGCGCGCAGCTTGGTCAGGTGCGGGAAGCGGTCGTGCAGGTTCTCGGCCGTCATCCCCATGAACAGAGCGGAGTCGTCGACGAGCTTCTCGGACACGAAGCGCGGATTCGGGTCGACGGCCTCACCCATCGGGTGGCGGCCCATGTGCTCGACGCCGCCGGCGATGACCACGTCGTACGCACCGAAGGCGATCGACCCGGCGGTGGTCGTCACCGCGGTCAGCGCCCCCGCGCACATCCGGTCGATCGAGTACCCGGGCACGGACTGCGGCAGCCCGGCGAGGATTCCGGCGGTACGGCCGAGCGTGAGCCCCTGGTCACCGATCTGCGTGGTCGCGGCGATGGCGACCTCGTCGATACGCGCGGGGTCGAGGTCCGGGTTACGGCGCAGCAGCTCGCGGATCGCCTTGACGACGAGATCGTCGGCACGGGTCTCGTGGTACATGCCCTTCGGGCCCGCCTTGCCGAACGGGGTTCGGACGCCGTCGACGAAGACGACGTCCTTGACGGTACGAGGCACGGTGACTCTCCTCCAAGGTTGCGGGGCGCGTGACGCGTCTTCGACGCGCGTGCGCCAGCCATGCTACTCGCGGGTAACAGACCTGCCCACCCCCCTTATGGGGGGCGCCGCCTCCGGGGCCACCGGGTCGTTCCGCTTACGCGGCTGTGCCGAACGGTTTTGGGCTGCGGTGCGCCTCGCGGCGGGCGGCCGTGGGTTTGGCGGTGCGTGGCCGCAACGGCCACTTCGCTGACGCGGTTGTGGTCACCGGCGTTAGCCGAGGTTGTTGTCGGGGTTCGCTCCGGGGCGATATCCGGGATGCACGATTTACGGCGCGTGCGGGCGGATGCGGGGTGGACGCGGTCCTGCGCCGCAAATCACGCGTGAGTATCCCGGACACCACCCCTGCGCGCCCCCCTTCACCTGCGGGAACGCCGCGCTCACTGTCCCGGGCGCGGCGTTACGGGTCGAGCGACC
>NZ_JTHL01000001.1:7695232-7718459 GCF_000818195.1 Streptomyces sp. 150FB
TCCGGCAGCGCCCTGGCCCGGTCCACCGCCGCCTGCCACTGTTCGAGCTGGCGGCGCCCCATCCGGTGCCCGAAGCCCGGCAGCGCGGTGAGCGCGTGCACGTTCACCGGCAGGGCGAGCGACGCCTCGATGATCGCGGCGTCTCCGAGCACCTTGCCGGGGGAGACGTCGCGGCGCTGCGCGACCTTGTCGCGGGTGGTCCACAGCTCGCGTACGACCGCCATCTGGCGACGGCGGCGCACCTTGTGCATCCCCGACGTACGGCGCCACGGGTCCTTGCGCGGCGGGGCCGGCGGCGCCGAGGCGATGGCGTCGAACTCCTCCATGGCCCACTCCAGCTTGCCCTGGCGGTCCAGCTCCTTCTCCAGCGCGTCGCGCAGGTCCACGAGCAGCTCGACGTCGAGCGCGGCGTAGCGCAGCCAGGGCTCGGGGAGCGGGCGTGTCGACCAGTCGACCGCCGAGTGGCCCTTCTCCAGGGCGAAGCCGAGGACGTTCTCGACCATGGCTCCGAGACCGACCCGGGGGTAGCCGGCGAGGCGGCCCGCCAGTTCGGTGTCGAACAGGCGGGTGGGGATCATGCCTATTTCCCGCAGGCACGGCAGGTCCTGGGTCGCCGCGTGCAGAATCCACTCCGTGTCGACCAGGACGTCGCCGAGGGCGGAGAGGTCGGGGCAGCCGACGGGGTCGATCAGCGCGGTGCCCGCGCCTTGGCGGCGGAGCTGAACAAGGTAGGCCCGCTGGCCGTACCTGTAGCCGGAGGCGCGCTCGGCGTCGACCGCCAGCGGTCCCGTGCCCGCGGCGAAGGCCGCGATCACTTCGGCGAGCGCCTCATCGGTGGCGACCACCGGCGGAATGCCCTCGCGGGGCTCCAACAAAGGGATCGGCGCCGAATCGACGTCGTCCGGGGGAGCGCCCCCGGTGGTTCGCAGTGCTGGGTCTGCTGCGGTCTCTTGGGCGTCGGTCACCTGTCAAGGGTATCTGTGAACGGAAGCCGCCCGCCGACGGAACGTCCCGTCGGCGGGCGGTGGGCTGGATAAAGGTCAGTGGATGATGCCGGTCCGGAGGGCCACGGCGACCATCCCGGCCCGGTCACCCGTACCGAGCTTGCGCGCGATTCGGGCGAGGTGGCTCTTCACGGTCAGAGCCGACAGGCCCATCGAGACACCGATGGCCTTGTTGGACTGGCCTTCTGCGACCAGTCTGAGCACCTCGACCTCACGGCCGGAGAGCTCACGGTAGCCACCGGGATGGCTCGGGGCACCCGGTGGACGGCGGTGCATCCGCTGTCCGGCGCCGATGGGGGCGGCGCCGGGGCGGGTGGGGTGGCCGATGTTGTTGCGCGTGCCGGTCACGACGTAGCCCTTGACGCCGCCGGCGAGCGCGTTGCGCACAGCGCCGATGTCGTCGGCGGCGGAGAGCGCGAGGCCGTTGGGCCAGCCCGCCGCCCGGGTTTCGGACAGCAGGGTCAGCCCGGAACCGTCGGGCAGGTGGACGTCGGCAACGCAGATGTCGCGTGGGTTGCCGACGCGGGGACGCGCCTCCGCGATGGACGAAGCCTCAATGACGTCACGCACTCCAAGGGCCCACAGGTGGCGGGTGACGGTGGAGCGGACGCGTGGGTCGGCCACGACGACCATGGCCGTCGGCTTGTTCGGGCGGTAGGCGACCAGGCTTGCGGGCTGCTCGAGGAGAACGGACACCAGGCCTCCTGGGGGAAGGTGCGGTAGGCGCCGGCGCTGGGGGATGAAGCCGGGGCGAACCGTGCTTGAAGGGTCATTGACCTCTTCGGCACCAAACCCCTCGGCCTTTAGAGAATGATCACGATTTGGTGAGTAACAATTCGGGCAATTCGGATGAGTGATCGACTTTCCCACGGCTGGTCCCCCGGCGAACGCACGCGGGAGCGCACGACAGGGCGCGCCTGAGGCGCGCCCTGTCGGGGTGTGAGGGGCCGTCAGGAGACCTGTGGGCCTCTGCGCTGCGGCAGGGACACCACACCGGCCCCGGCGTCCCCGGAGCCCTGTACGGGGCCGGTGGTGGCCGGTGGCAGCCCCGCGATCTGACAGAGCAGATCGCACCAGGCCGCGAGGTGCGCCGCCGTGTCCGGTACGCCCCCCCTGTCCTCGCGCGGCGTCCAGGACGCCCGGATCTCGATCTGGGTCGCGGGAAGACGCTCGGAGAGCCCGCCGAAGTAGTGCGATCCCGCACGGGTGACCGTGCCGCTGGGCTCCCCGTACGCGAGCCCGCGCGCTTCGAGCGCCCCCGTCAGCCAGGACCAGCACACCTCGGGCAGCAGCGGGTCCGCGGCCATCTCCGGCTCCAGCTCCGCCCGTACGAGCGTCACCAGACGGAAGGTGCCCTGCCAGGAGTCGTGCCCCTCGGGGTCGTGCAGGAGGACGAGCCGGCCGTCGGCCAGGTCGTCCTCGCCCTCGACGACGGCGGCCTCCAGCGCGTACGCGTACGGCGCGAGCCGCTGTGGAGGCCGGGTCGACTCGATCTCGATCTCGGGACGCGGGCGCGCCGTTCGCAGTCCCTCGACCGCCAGTTGGAACGCGGACGGCACAGACCCGCCCTCCGCGCTGTCCGTCGTGTCGGCGCCGTTGGAATGATCGGAAAACTGTCCCTGAGCCGCAGCCATGCGGGGAAGAGTAGGCGGAACCACGCCCCGGTGCAGGGAGGGACACCCGCGCCGGGACAACCGCTTACCCGCACATGCGAAGATTCTGGGTGTGAGCGCCAATCACCGCCCCTCGGGCCAGCAGACGAAGACACGTGCCACGCACGACTCGGCTTTCATGAAGGCATGCCGGCGTGAGCCCGTGCCGCACACCCCGATCTGGTTCATGCGGCAGGCGGGGCGCTCGCTGCCCGAGTACCTGAAGCTGCGCGAGGGCGTGCCGATGCTTGAGGCGCTCGTGCGGCCCGACATGATCACCGAGATCACGCTCCAGCCCGTGCGGCGCCACAAGGTCGACGCCGCCGTCTACTTCAGTGACATCGTGGTTCCGCTCAAGGCCATCGGGCTCGACCTCGACATCAAGCCCGGCGTGGGCCCGGTCTTCGCCGACCCGATCCGTACCCGCGCCGACCTCGACCGGCTGCGCCTCCTGACGCCGGACGACGTCCCGTACGTCACCGAGTCGATCGGCATGCTGACCGCCGAGCTGGGCGAGACCCCGCTGATCGGTTTCGCCGGCGCGCCGTTCACCCTGGCCAGTTACCTCGTCGAGGGCGGGCCCTCGCGTACGTACGAGCGCACCAAGGCCATGATGTACGGCGACCCCGAGCTGTGGGCCGACCTGGTGGACCGGCTCGCCGAGATCGCCGGCGCCTTCCTCAAGGTCCAGATCGAGGGCGGGCGCGAGCGCCGTCCAGGTCTTCGACTCGTGGGCCGGCGCGCTCGCCCCCGACGACTATCGGCGGTACG
This sequence comes from Streptomyces sp. 150FB, assembly GCF_000818195.1. Taxonomy (GTDB): domain Bacteria; phylum Actinomycetota; class Actinomycetes; order Streptomycetales; family Streptomycetaceae; genus Streptomyces. The sequence continues at coordinate 7,698,660 of NZ_JTHL01000001.1, forward strand.
TGATGCCCGCCTCGGCGAAGGTCTTCGACGCGGTCGCCCCCTACGACGTCCCGCGCATCCACTTCGGTGTCGGTACGGGCGAGCTGCTCGGCCCGATGAGCGAGGCGGGCGCGGACGTCGTCGGCGTCGACTGGCGCGTACCGCTCGACGAGGCCGCGCGGCGGATCGGCGCCGACAAGACGCTTCAGGGCAACCTGGACCCGACCGTGCTCTTCGCGCCGGCGAAGGTCGTGGAGGCCAAGGCGACCGAGGTGCTCGAAGCGGCGGCGGGCCTGCCGGGCCACATCTTCAACCTCGGCCACGGCGTGATGCCGAGCACCGACCCCGACAGCCTGACCCGCCTCGTGGACTTCGTCCACACCCGGAGCGCCCGCTGAGACCTCAGAGGCCGCCCGCCCGTACCGCGGACGTCGCCTTGCGCGCCGCCACCAGCACCGGGTCCCAGACCGGGGAGAACGGCGGCGCGTAACCGAGGTCCAGGGCCGTCATCCCCTCCACCGTCATGCCCGCGGTGAGCGCGACGGCCGCGATGTCCACGCGCTTCGCCGATCCCGCCTTGCCGACGATCTGCACGCCGAGCAGCTTTCCCGTACGCCGCTCGGCGAGCATCTTCACCGTCATCGGCTCGGCGCCCGGGTAGTAACCGGCCCGGTCGGTGGACTCGATGGTCGCCGTAACGAACTGCAGGCCGACCGCGTGGGCGTCCTTCTCGCGCAGGCCGGTGCGGGCGATCTCCAGCTCGCAGACCTTGCTGACGGCTGTGCCGACCACGCCGGGGAAGGTGGCGTACCCGCCGCCGATGTTCGCGCCGATGATCTGGCCGTGCTTGTTCGCGTGGGTACCCAGCGCGATGTGCCGCGTCCTGCCCGACACCAGGTCGAGGACCTCCACGCAGTCACCGCCGGCCCAGATGTCGTCGTGGCCGCGCACCCGCATGGCCAGATCGGTGAGCAGACCCCCGGCGGGACCGAGGGGGAGCCCGGCGGCCCCGGCCAGTTCCGTACGCGGCTCCACGCCGATGCCGAGCACCACGACATCCGCCGGGTACTCCGCGTCCCGCGTCGCCACGGCGCGCGCCCGGCCGTCCTCGCCGGTGAGGATCCCGGTCACCGCGGAGCCGCCGACCGTGGTGATGCCCATCCCGGTCATGGCTTTGTGCACCAGCGCGCCCATGTCCGGGTCGAGCGTCGCCATCGGCTGCGCGTCGCGGTGGACGACGGTCACCTCGTAACCGCGCTTGAGCAGCGCCTCGGCCATCTCCACCCCGATGTAGCCGGCGCCGATGACCACGGCGCGGTTGCCCTCCGTACGACTGAGCGTGTCGAGCAGCGCCCGACCGTCGCCGAGGGTCTGTACGCCGTGCACGCCCGGCGCGTCGATGCCGGGCAGCGGGGGCCGGATCGGGCGCGCCCCGGTGGCGACGACCAGCTTGTCGAAGCCTGTCCAGCTCTCCTCGCCGGAGTCGAGGTCGCGGGCGCGAACCCGCCGCCCCCCGGGGTCGATCTCGGTGACCTCCGTGCGCATCCGCAGGTCGATCGCGCGCTCCCGGTGCTCCTCGGGCGAACGGGCGATCAGCTCGTCGGGACCACCGACGTCACCGCCGACCCAGTACGGGATGCCGCACGCGGAGTACGACGTGAAGTCGCCGCGCTCGAACGCGACGATCTCCAGCTCGTCCGGGCCCTTCAACCTGCGGGCCTGCGACGCGGCGGACATTCCCGCCGCGTCGCCTCCGACGACCACCAAGCGCTCCGCTGCCATGTTGTGTTCCGTTCGCTCCGTGCGTTCCGTTTCCCGGGACGGAACGCTACGCGGAGCGGGCGGGTCACTCCTGGTCGGGAGCCTCGTCCCGCGCGGCGCCCGGCGCCTGCGGCTCGCGTACGGGTGCGGGTGCAGGTGCGGCTACGGACACGGGTGCGGGCGCCGCGCCCGTGCCCGGCCCCGTGAGGGCCGCCGGCCTCCGCGCGTACAGGATCCGCCGTCCCACCCGCCACAGCACGTACAGCACCGCGAGAGCGACCAGGAAGGGTGCCATCGCGCCCAGCACCACCGCGATCCACCGCAGGGTGGCCGTGAACGCGTTCCAGCCGCCCTTGAGCGCGTCCACGACCCCCGGGTCGTCGTCGGTGTCCGCCGCCTGCTTCTTCGCTGCGGGCTCGGAGAGCTGGAGGGTGATGGTCGCCAGCGTGGTGCGGTTCTTCAGCGACGCCTGCTCGGCGAGCAGCGAGTCCAGCGCCGCCTGACGGGTGCTCAACTCGCTCTCCAGCGAGACCACGTCGCTCAGGCTGTCCGCCTTGTCCATCAGCGCCCGTACGCGGTTCACGCTGGCCCGCTGCGAGGCGACCCTGCTGTCCGTGTCGACCACCTGGCTGGTGACGTCCTCGGCGTCGGCCTTGCGCTCCAGCAGCGTGCCGGTGCCCGCCAGTTCCGCCAGTACGGCGTCGTAGTCGTCCTGCGGGACACGCAGCACGATGTGCGAGGTCACCTGGCTGTCGGAGAGCCGCTGGGTCGACTCGTTCTCGACGAACCCGCCCACCCGCTCCGTCGCCTCACGGGCCGTCGTGAGCGCCTTCTGCGTGTCCTTGACGCGCACGGTGAGCGTGGCCGTACGGATCACATGGAGCCCGGCCTGCGGCTGCCCCGGCTTCTGCGCCGCCTGCCCCTTGCCGGCCGAACTCGCGTCACCGGACCCCACCCCGCTGCTGTCCTGAGCGCCCTTGGCGGGCCCCGCCGCGCTGTCCTGCCTGGCGCTCGCCGAGCTCTTGTCGCCGCTGCCCGCACCGCATCCGGCGAGAGCGAGTGAAACGGTCAGTAGTGCTGCCGCGAATGCTGGCATCGCTCGCATGTCGGCCCCCCTGGGCGGTTGTTGGTGATGCCGGTTCGACGTACGGGGCACGGGGGCGGGTTGCCCTCACCGGGTTCCGAAGCGGTCACGGTAGGGACTCGGTACGGGACGGCACGGCGAGCGGCGCGGGGAGCGGTCCGGTGAGTGGGACGGGGCCGGAGGCGGGGATGACCGGTTTGAGAGAGTAGGGGCATGAGGTCGAGCACGCGGCACGCGCACACAGAGCACACCGGCACCGAGCACACGGACACCGGACACGCGGACACCCGTCCGGCACATGTCGTGGTCGTCGGGGGCGGCATCGCCGGTCTCGCCGCCGCGCACCGGCTGCTCGCCGAAGGGGTCGCCGTGACGCTCGTCGAGGCGACCGCCCGGCTCGGCGGCAAGCTCCGCAGCGGCGAGATCGAGGGCGCGCGCGTCGACCTCGGCGCCGAGTCGATGCTCGCGCGCCGCCCCGAGGGCGTCGACCTGGCGAAGGCCGTCGGCCTCGGCGAGCTGCTCCAGGCGCCCACCGCCACCTCGGCCTCGCTCTGGACGCGCGGCGAACTCCGGCCGATGCCCAAGGGGCATGTGATGGGCGTCCCCGGCGACGCCTCGGCGCTCGCCGGGGTGATCTCGGCCGAGGGCCTGGCGCGTATCGCACGCGAGCCGGAACTCCCGCGCACCGAGGTCGGCGACGATGTCGCCGTCGGCGCGTACGTGGCCGAGCGGCTCGGGCGTGAGGTCGTCGACCGGCTGGTGGAGCCGCTGCTCGGCGGGGTCTACGCGGGCGACGCGTACACCATCTCCATGAGGGCCGCCGTACCGCAGCTCTTCGAGGCCGTCAGGACCCATGACTCGCTGCTGGCGGGGGTCAGGGACATCCAGACCAAGGCCGCCGCCCAGCAGAAGCGGCAGATCGCGGCGCAGCGGGCGGCGGGACGGCTCCAGCAGACCGGCGGCCCCGTCTTCGCCGGCATCGAGGGCGGCCTCGGCAGGCTGCCGGGCGCCGTCGGCGACGCCGTACGCGCGGCGGGCGGCGAGATTCTCCTGGAGACGCCCGTCCTCGGCATCGGCCGCACCGGGGACGGCTGGCGCGTCCGTACCGACAAGCGGACCATCGACGCCGACGCGATCGTCCTCGCGACGCCCGCCTGGTCCGCGTCGTCGCTGCTCGCCGACCTCTCGCCGGCCGCCTCCGCCGAACTGGCCGCTGTCGAGTACGCGTCGATGGCGCTGGTGACGATGGCCTTCCGGCGTACCGACCTCGAAGCGATGCCGCCGGAGGCGACCAGCGCGATGGCGGGGAGCAGCGGCTTCCTCGTGCCGCCCGTCGACGGCCGCACCATCAAGGCGTCCACCTTCTCGACCCGCAAGTGGGGCTGGGTCGCGGACTCCGCCCCCGACCTGTTCGTCCTGCGCACCTCCATCGGACGGTACGGCGAGGAGGAGCACCTGAGCCGCGAGGACGCCGACCTCGTCGACGTCTCGCTGGAGGACCTCGCCGAGGCGATCGGCATCACGGCGAAGCCCGTCGCCTCCGAGGTGACCCGCTGGACCGGCGGTCTGCCGCAGTACCCGGTCGGCCACCAGGCGCGCGTCGCCCGTGTCCGTACGGCTGTCGCCGCGCTGCCCGGCCTGCGGGTCTGCGGCGCCGCGTACGACGGGGTCGGCATCCCGGCGTGCGTCGCGAGCGCCCGGCGGGCCGTGGACGAGATTCTCGCCACGCCGACCCTGGCGCCGGGCACCCGGCGGGGCGCGGGAGAATAGCCGTTATGACTGCTCCTCCAGAGAATGCCCCAGAGAAGGCCCCGAACGCGGGCAAGAAGGCGAAGGACCTCAACGAGGTCATCCGTTACACCCTGTGGTCCGTCTTCAAGCTGCGCGACGTGCTGCCCGAGGACCGCGGCGGGTACGCCGACGAGGTCCAGGAGCTGTTCGACCAGCTCGCCGAGAAGGACATCACCGTGCGCGGCACGTACGACGTGTCGGGGCTGCGCGCCGACGCCGACGTCATGATCTGGTGGCACGCCGAGACCTCGGACGAGCTTCAGGACGCGTACAACCGCTTCCGCCGTACGCGGCTCGGGCGGGCACTGGAGCCGGTCTGGTCGAACATGGCGCTGCACCGCCCCGCCGAGTTCAACAAGTCGCACGTACCGGCCTTCCTGGCCGACGAGACGCCGCGTGACTACGTCAGCGTCTACCCCTTCGTGCGCTCGTACGACTGGTACCTGCTGCCGGACGAGGACCGCCGCAGGATGCTCGCCGAGCACGGCAAGATGGCGCGCGGCTACCCGGACGTACGCGCCAACACCGTGGCGTCGTTCTCGCTCGGCGACTACGAGTGGATCCTGGCGTTCGAGGCCGACGAGCTGTACCGCATCCTCGACCTGATGCGTCATCTGCGCGGCTCGGAGACCCGGATGTACGTCCGCGAAGAGGTCCCGTTCTACACGGGCCGCCGCAAGTCGGTCGCCGATCTGGTGGCCTCACTCGCGTAAGACCTGGTGGCGGGGGCCGTTCAGGACCCCGCCACCCCGCCCGGAAGATCAGGCGACCGGTCCGGTCGGCTCCGACGTCCGATCAGACGATCGGGGGCAGTCGAGGGCCGGCGGACCGCTCGTCCAGCGACACCGGGTTCGGCTCCGCGTGCGGCGCGCACTCAGCGCGCCGCACCGGCGTCCTGCCGGTCAGCAGATAGTCGTCGAGGTACGTGTTGACGCAGGCGTTGCTGCCGCCCGCGATCCCGTGCGTGCCCGCGTCCCGCTCGGTGATCAGGACCGATCCCGCGAGCCTGCGCTGCAACTCCAGGGCCCCTTCGTACGGCGTGGCGGCGTCCCGCTCGGCCGCCAGGATCAGCGTCGGGGGCAACTCACCGGGGTAGGTGCCCGGGTCGGCCGGCTGCTGCTGGGGCGCCGGCCAGAAGGCGCACGGCAGATTCATCCAGACGTTGTCCCACGTCTCGAACGGCGCCTGCTCGGCCAGTTCCGTGTTGTCGCGGTCCCACACCCGCCAGTCCGTCGGCCACGGCGCGTCGTTGCACTCGACAGCGGTGTAGACGGCGTTGCCGTTCTCGGCCTCGCCGGCCCCCTCTGAGCGGGGCGCGGCCTGCGCGATCAGCGGCTTGGGGTCGCCCTTGAGGAAGGCGGAGAGGGCCGAGGCGCGCATCGCCCAGTAGTCGTCGTAGTAACCGGCACCGAGCATCGCCGCCTGGAGCTGCCCGGGGCCGACCTTGCCGCCGGCGGGCTCGCGCGTGATGGCGGCGCGTACCTTCTCGTAACTCTCGTCCACCGCCTCGGCGGTGGCACCGAGGTGATACGTCTTGTCGTGCTTGGCCACCCACGTACGGAAGTCGGCCCAGCGCCGCTCGAAGGCGGCCGACTGGTCGAGGTTGCTGCGGTACCAGATCTGCTCCGGGTCCGGGTTCACGGCCGAGTCGAAGACCATGCGGCGCACATGCGCAGGGAAGAGCGACGCGTACAGCGCGCCGAAGTAGGTGCCGTACGAGGACCCCACGAAGGTCAGCTTCTTCTCGCCGAGCGCCGCGCGCAGCACATCGAGGTCGCGGGCGTTGTTGAGCGAGGTGTAGTGGCGCAGCGCGGGCCCGGCGTTCTCGGCGCAGCCCTGCGCGTACGCCTTGGCCTCGGCGATCCGCTCGCCCTTGTACGCGGGGGAGGGGTGCCTCGGCGAGCGGGTGGGCGCCTTGACGTACTCCGCCGGGTTCTCGCAGGAGAGCGGGGCTGAACGGCCCACTCCGCGTGGGGCGTAGCCGACCAGGTCGTACGCGACGGCGATCTTCTTCCACTCGGGCGACTTGGCGGCCATGGGGAAGTACATGCCGGAGGCACCGGGCCCGCCGGGGTTGAACACCAGGGCGCCCTGGCGCTGTTCGGCCTTGCCGCTCGCGAGGACATGGCTGACGGTCAGGCTGATCGTGCGGCCGCCCGGGTCGGCGTAGTCCAGCGGGACCTTGACGGTGCCGCAGGTGACGGAGGCGGGCAGCATCTCCACCTTGGGGCAGGCCTTGAAGGTGATCTTGGCGGATGCGGCCCGCGAGGCGGCGAGGCCGACACCTTGACGCTCGCGCGCGGCGAGGGAGGGCGCCGCGCCGTCCGCGGGGGTGGCGACGAGGGCCGACAGGACCAGGGAGCCGAGGGTCGTCAGAGCCCCGTATTTCGCTGCTGCTCTCATCGCGTTCCCTTCGTGCGTGCGGAAGCGGATCTACCGCGCGGAAGGGAGCCTCGGCCGGGGGTGGTGGCTTGTACAGGACTGGCGGGCGGTGTCGGACTCAATGACTCCGATGCGCCGGGAGGCCACTCAGGAGGGCCTCCCGGCGTGCGGAACAGCCGGGGGTGTGCAGCGCGCGGACGCGTATGCGGGTACGCGGTGCCCGGGCGGCGGACTCAGTTGCCGCCGCCGCAACTGCTGCCGCCCCCACCGCAACTGCTGCCGCTGGAACCCCCGCAGCTACTGCCGCTGGAACCGCCGCAGCTACTGCCGCTCGACCCGCCGCAGCTACTCCCCGACGAGCCGCCGCAGCTACTGCCTCCGCCGCAGCCACTGCTTGCACCGGCGCCGCACCCGGAACCCGATCCGGGGTCCGAGCTCGCGCACCACACCGCCGGACCCGAGGTCGCCGCGGTGGACGCCGCCGTGCCGGCCGACACCGTACGGGCGGCGTAGCGACGGTTCGCCCGCACCGGCTGCCCGGCCATCTGCAACTGCCGCCGCAGCACGGGGTCGGGCAGCGCCCGGGGGCCGTGGGCCGCCACCAGATGGGCGGTCGACACGGCGGACCGCGCCTCCCGGAACTGTCGCAGCGCCCGCTGCCCGGCTCCGGTGACCCGCTTCTTGACCAGGGAGGCCGAACAGACCAGCCCGATGACGAGACCCACGACCGCCACCGGCATCACCATGAGACCGACCCAGGCCCCGGCGGCGGGATCGGACCCGGAGAAGTTCGCCGCCAGCGTCAGGCCGAACGAGACGGGCAGCGCGACGAGACAGCCCAGCGCGTGGAACAGCGCCCACTTGCGCCAGGGGCGGGTCTGCTCCGGCCGCAGCAGCAGCCCACGGGCGGCCAGCGTGTCGCCGATCGCCTGCACCGGGAGGCTCCGCATCACGGCGAGCCGCAGCGCGCGCAGGGCGCCGGTGGGCGCCGCCGCGTGCTCCCGTAGCACCGAAGCCTCCACCGGGTGCCGGGAGACGGCCTGCTGGACGAGGACGATGCCGGGGCCGCCGATCGTCAGCCGGCCGTCCGCCCGCATCTCGGCGAGCGCCGCGTCGGCGACCCTGCCGGGTCCGCCGCCGAGGAAGGCGGCCTCCATCACATCCGTGAGGGCGGCAGGACCGGACCCTCCGTCACTCCGGCGACCGAGCCGGACCATCCCGACGAGCAGGGTCACCGAGGACGCGGCGACCGCGAGACCGATGAGGACGAGAATGACCACCATGGCCGGTCACCTCCCCACGAGCGCGAGACGGGCGGCCCGTACCAGCCGCGTGGCCCGGCGCGGCGGGCGGGACCCGGCACGCTCCTCCCACCAGAGCGTCAGCCGCCGCCGGGCCGCGCCTTCTTCGGGCCGCCCCTCGACCAGCAGGCTCTCGGCGAAGTCGAGCGCGTCACGGCGGTATCCGGCCCGCATGGGCCGCTGCCCGGCGTACGCCAGGAAGGCGGCGCGGTAGCCGTCGCCGAGGATCTCCGGCAGCTCGGGAGCGACCTTGGCGACCACATCGGCGCGCTTGGCGGCGAGGGCGCGGCTCTGGACGCCGAGGCGCTCGGAGTCGAACCCTTCGGGGACGGGCGCGCCGGCGACGAGGGAGGAGAGGAGGGCGGTCTGTTGGCGCGCGAGGCGCTCGCGGGCGCCGTCGGTGCCGCTGCCGGCGCCGGTGTGGGCGGAGGGGGCGGCGGCGGTATCGGCGGAGGCGTGGTTCCGGGGACGCCGCGGTTCCGGGTGCCCCTCCTGGGGCCCGGGGCCCCCGAGGGTCTCCCGGATCATGGTGAGTTCGGCGGCCAGTTCCGACGGCGCGGGGAAGTTCTCGTCCCGCTCCAGCAGTACACCCGGCGGGGCCACCCGCGAGCGCAGCTCCGCCAGTACGTCGAGCACGGGGCGGGTGACCGGATGGGCGTGGGTGTCGTGCCAGACGCCGTCACGCTCGATGCCGCCGGCCACGTGGACGTAGGCGATGGCCTCCACGGGCAGTTCGTCCAGCGCCTTCGCCGGGTCCTCGCCACGGTTGACGTGGTTGGTGTGCAGGTTGGCCACGTCGATGAGCAGCCGCACGCCGGTGCGCTCGACCAGCTCGGCCAGGAACTGCCCCTCGCTCAGCTCCTCGTCGGGCCAGCAGACCAGCGCGGCGATGTTCTCCACGGCGAGCGGTACGGGCAGCGAGTCCTGCACGATCCGTACGTTCTCGCACAGCACACGCAGCGCGTCCCAGGTCCGTGGGACCGGCAGCAGATGTCCGGCCTCCAGCGCGGGCCCGGAACCGGCCGCGCCCCCCGCCCGTACGAACGCGATGTGCTCGGTGACCAGGGGCGAACCGAGCGCCTCGGCACAGGCGGCGAGATCCGCCAGCCGCCGCGCGTCGGGGCGGGTGGCGTCGCCGAGACCGAGCGAGACACCGTGCGGGACGACGGTGACCCCGCGCTCACGGAGCCGTACCAGTGAATCGGGCAGATGCGCCGGGCACAGGTTCTCGGCGACGGCCTCGACCCAGTCGACGCCGACGAGTCCCTCGACGGCGTCGGCGATCTCCGGACGCCAGCCGATCCCTGTGCCCAGCCTTGGCCGCAGTGTGTGGTGATTCATGGCTTCCCCTGTCGATCCTGAGGGTTGACCGTGTGGCGCGTCCTCAGCGGTCGAAGAGGTGATGACCCAGGAGAGGGACGGTGAACCCGCGAGAGGAGACGTTCAGAGGTTGATTTGAGGTTCCCTGTCTGCGTTGCGGGGGATATCGGGGTCCTGAGGGGTGTCGAGGGGTGTCAGGCCGTTTCCGGCAGGCGGATCGCTTCGATGTCCGCGTCGTGCGGAAGGGCTTCGATCAGTGACGTGGGTCCCGCGATCTTGGTGCCCCACAGGGTCGTAGTGTGGCCAGCTTCCGTTCCTCTTCGCCGACGGGAAGCAGTGCAGACAGGGCAGTTGGCCGTCGGGCACGGTCGGGTCGCCCGTTCGCGCCGCCAACTCGGCCCAGCACAGCCGCCGCCAGCCGCCCCCGGGGTGTTCGGCACGGCCGCGACCGCCCCCGGTGACGGTCCCCACGGTGTTCAGGTCCATGGCTCCTACGAGGCGGGGCTCACGTGTCCCGTCCGCGACGGTCCCGTCCGCCACCAGGGCCCGGTGGCGATCGTCGTACGAGACGCCGCTCAGCCCCTGCTCGTGTTCGTACATGGCGTTGAGTACCCGGACGGCGTCGGGCATCGGGGGCGGCATGAACCCGGTGACTCCGTCGCCGGCCACCTCGTACAGCCAGTCGGTCTCGTACGACCCGACAAGCGGCCACCGCGCGCCCAGCAGGGGGGAGGTCTCCGGCATACGGCGCGAGGCCCTACCGCCGCAGTGCCGGATGGTCCGCGACCACCGTGGGTGAGCCCGGGGCGATCTCCGTGAAGCCCGCGTCGAGGACCAAGGGGAGGCCGCTTGCGGCGAGTTCGCGCCAACGTGCGGCGTCCGGGGTGCGTACGGACAGCGCGAAGCCCGACTCACGCCACGCCTTGCGCTCGGTCTCCGACAGTTCCCACCAGGCCAGTTGGGCGCCGTGGCCGGCCTGCGCGCAGGCCTTGCCCGCCGACATCTCAAGGCCCGGGTTGAGCCACAGCACCGCGCCCGACCCGTCGGCGGACGGCAGGGGGCCGGGCTCGTCCAGGTCGGTGCCGGAGACCTGGAGCTTGGCCAGTTCCTTGGGCCAGCCGTCCAGCGGGATCGGCGGGAACACCCGTACCTCCGCCGTCGAAGCGGTCTCCGTGGCCGGGAACGTACCGGTGACCGTCAGGCCGGGGAGCGCGGAGGCGTGGCGCCACTCCGCGCCGCGCGCCCGGCGTACGACCTTGCGGATCCGGGCGTCCTGCCAGTCCCGTACGGCCTCGGCCCACTCGCCCTCGCCCAGCGAGCGTTCGTCGGAGAGCATGGCGAGCACGGCGCGCGCCGCCGTCTCCATGGCGTCGGTACGGGCCGGAGGCGCGGTTTTCTCGATCCTGACCACCAGCGGCAGGACGAACTGCGGTGCCGCGTCACGGTCGGAAACCTCGGACTTGAAAGGGCTGTCGGTGCTCACCTCACCAGTCTGCCAGCCCTCCTACCGGCCCGTGTTGGCGGAATGACCCCGTCCGGTGGACGATGCACGGCATGAAAAGCGATCTCTTTGCCACCGAGAACATGGCGCAGCAGGCGACCGCCCCCGGGATGACCCTGCAGAACGCCAAATCCGTGAAGTACGCCGTCAACGGTGAGATGTATGCCCGACAGGGGGCGATGATCGCTTTCCGCGGGAATCTGCAGTTCGAGCGCAAGGGCCAGGGCATCGGCGGCATGCTCAAGCGGGCCGTCACGGGCGAGGGGCTGCCGCTGATGGCCGTACGCGGCCAGGGGGAGGCGTGGTTCGCGCACGAGGCGGAGAACTGTTTCATCATCGACATCGAGCCGAACGACGCGCTCACCATCAACGGCCGCAACGTCCTGTGCTTCGACCCGACCCTGTCCTACGAGATAAAGACGGTGAAGGGCGCCGGCATGACCGGTGGCGGTCTCTTCAACAGCCTCTTCACCGGGTACGGCAAGCTCGCCGTCATCTGTGACGGCAACCCCATCGTGATCCCGGTGTCGGCGCAGGCGCCTGTCTATGTCGACACGGACGCCGTCGTCGGCTGGAGCGCCCACCTCGGCACCTCCCTGCACCGCTCGCAGTCCGTCGGCTCGATGCTCAGGGGCGGCTCCGGCGAGGCCGTGCAGTTGATGCTCCAGGGCGAGGGATTTGTGATCATCAGGCCCAGCGAAGTGACCCCGCCGAAGGCGACGGCTCACTGAGCGCGCGCGAAGAATCGCGAAGAATCCAGCGATGAGTTTCCTGAACCTCCGGGGAGTGGGACGGCGCTACGGCCTCACGGGGGCATGGGTGTTGCGCGGGGTGGATCTCGATCTGCCCGCGCGGGGCGTCGTCCGTGTCCAGGGCAGCAACGGCAGCGGCAAGTCGACCCTGCTGCGGCTGGTCGCCGGCATCGACAGGCCAACGACAGGGCGCGTCACGGGGCGGCCCAGGACGGCGTACGTTCCCGAGCGCTTCCCGGTCTCGCTGCCCTTCAGCGCGACCGGCTATCTGGTGCACCTCGGGCGGATCCACGGGCTCGGCCGGGCGGTCGCCGAGGCGCGCGCGGCCGAGTGGTTGGAGCGGTTCGGGGCGGCCGGGCACGCCCGTACCGCCATGTCCGAGCTGTCCAAGGGCACCAGCCAGAAGGTCGCCGTCGCGCAGGCGCTGCTCGCCGAGCCCGAACTGCTGGTCCTCGACGAGGCCTGGACCGGGCTCGACACCGGGGCACGCGCGGAACTCGACCGCGCGGTCGCCGAGCGGGTCGCCGCAGGGGGCACGGTCGTCTTCGTCGACCACGACCCGGCGCGCCTCGCCGGGGTCGCCGACGAGGTGTACGCCGTGGTGGACCGCGCCCTGGTGCGGCGCACGGCGGAGACCGCCGCGTCCGGGGAGGGCGACGGCGCGCGGATGCCCCGCGTACGGATCGTGGTCGTCGGGCCGCCGGGCGCCGCGCTGCCCGGCGGGCTGCCAGGGGCGCCCGTGTACGAGCCGCGTCAGGACGGTTCGGCACTGCTCACCGCGCCCGCCGTGCACTCCGACGCACTGCTGCGGGCCCTGCTCTCGGCGCGCCCGCCGTGGCACATACGCGAGGTGCACCCCGCCCATGTGCCTGCCGGGCCTGCCGGGCCAGCCGGGCCTGCCTCGCTCGCCGACAGCACGGACACGAGCGCCGCGACCACGACAACCACCAACCCCGACACGTCCATCACCACGACCACCAACACGTCCGGCACGGACACCGTGAACACGAGGCCGCTCTCCCCATGACCGCACTGCTGCGCTACCAGATCGCCCTGCTGCTGCGCTCGCAGCGCTGGCTGCCCCCTGTCGTGCTGTTCGGGATCTTCCTCGGGGTCGGGGTGCGGTCCGGGCAGCCGATCCTGGACTCGCTGGGCTACCAGGCAGCCGCGCTGCTGCCGGTGACCGCCTGGCTGGTCCGGATCGCTGTCACCCAGGAGCCCGAAGCGGCGCGCGACGTCACCGCCGCCGCCTCCGGCACGCACCGCGTGCACATCGCGGCACTGCTGGCGGCGGCGGTCTGCGCGGGTGTGCTCGGGACTGTCGCCACGGTGGTCGTGACGCTGATCAGCGAGCCGATGAACGTGGACCACACGGTCGAGGTCTCCCTACCGGCCGCGGGGGCTGCGGGGCTGCTCGCCGCCGCTGTCTGTCTGCTGCTGGGCGCGGCCGCGGGCGCGCTGTGCAACCGGCCGCTGGTGCGCGGCCGTGGCCTGTCGATGGGCGCCACCGCGCTGGTGGCGCTGCTGGCGCTGGTGGCCACCGGTTCCCCGGCGAAGTACGCGGTCTCCGGCCTGGTGAAGGGCTCGATCACGGGCGCAGTCCCGCTGCCGGTGCTGCCGCTGGCCGCCGCCGCCCTGGTGGCGGTCGCCGCCGCCGCGGTGGCGACCGTTCTCGGCGCGCTTCGGGGTTGAGTGCCCGGCTGCGTACCCTTGGGGGTATGGCAGAAGAGACCACAGCGGTGAAAGAGACCGCGGCGAAGAAGCCCGCCGGCCAGGCCGACCGGCCCGCCGGCGAGGTCGCGTACGCGGAGTGCGTCCTGTGCCGGCGGCCGACCGAGTACCCGGAGACCGTGAAGGGGGCGACGCTCTGCCCTGTCTGCGAATGGCAGGAAGCACAGCGGAACGCCTGCTCGGGCTGACGGCGTGACCTGAGGGGGAGCGGGCGCCCGGGCTCCGCTCGGCCGCGCCCCGGTCCGCCCGTGCCTCAGCGCGTCATCAGATCCGAGACCTTGACCAGCCGGTAACCGCGCCTGCGCAGCTCCGGCACGATCTTCCGGACCGCGTCCTCCGTCACCGGCGCCGAGCTGCGCGTGCAGTGCAGCAGGACCAGCGAGCCCGGTTTCACCTCGCTCAGCACCTGCTCGGAGACCGCGTCCGGGTCCGTCGCGAAGGCGTCGCCGCTGACGACGTCCCACTGGACCGCCGTCACCTTGGCCGGTACGAGCGCCCTGAGCGTCGTGTCGTCGTAGCAGCCGCCGGGGAAGCGGAAGTACGGCACCACATGGTTGACCCCGACCGCGCGGAAGGCCGCGAACGCCCGCTCCACGTCCGTCGTCATCCGCTTCGCGCTGATCTTCGGCAGCCCGTAGCAGTCGGGCGTGAAGGAGTAGTGGCTGTACGAGTGGTTGGCGACCTCGAAGAGCGGGTCGTCGCCGATCGACCTGGCCTGGGCCGGATACTCCTCGGCCCACCGCCCCGTCATGAAGACCGTCGCGGGCACTTCGAGCCTGCGGAGCAGCGCGATCAGCGTCGGGTTGTCGAAGCGTTCGCCTCCGGCGGCCCTGGCCCCCTGATCGGCCGTCATATCGGCGTCGAAGGTGAGCGCCACGCTCCTGCCGGCCGCCGGGGCGCCGTGCTTGAAGACCGGTGTGAGCCCGCCGGGCCCCGGGGCCATGGTGGGCGCTCCCTTCACCGTGGCCTGGCGGGCCAGGCCGGGGGAGGGCGGGGCGGAGAGCGAGGCCGCCACGCCACCGCAGCCGGTGAGGGTGATCCCCAGCACGGCGACGGTGGCCGCGGTGGTGGCAGCGGTGGTGAGTGAACGTACGAATCTAGTCACTCAGGGAAAATAAAGGATCAATCGGACAAAATGCTTGTACGGCGTCCATTCAATCTGAATTGTTGTCGCTCAGCCGTGGTGACCGTGCCCGCCGTGTCCGCCGTGCCCCTGCCGTGAACGGGCCGGAGCGACCGGCGGGACCGAGGCCGGCGGCGCGTCGGCGGGGTCGCTGCCCCAGCTCTTGTTCGGGTTCGGGCCCATCACCAGCGTCAGCTTCCCGCCGGCGATGATCTCCTGGTGCGTGATCCAGGCGCGCCGCAGCGTCTTGCCGTTGAGCTTCGCCGACTGCACGTAGATGTTCGTGTCGGAGTTGCCGAGCGCCTCCACCGTGAAGCGCGTACCCCTGCTGGTGGAGTACGTGACCTCGGGGAACAGCGGGCTGCCCAGCGCGTACACCGTGCTCGCCGGGGACACCGGGTAGAAGCCGGAGGCGGCCATCACGTACCACGCGGACATCTGGCCGCAGTCGTCGTTGCCCGCGAGCCCGGCGGGGCCGGTGCTGTACGCGTTCTCGCAGATGTACCGCGACCACTTCTGCGTCAGCCAGGGAGCGCCGGTGTGGACGAACATGAAGGCCATCTGGTGGACCGGCTCGTTGGAGTGGTTGTACTTCTCGTTCCACTTCATCATGTCGGCGGGCGGGGTCTGTTCGAAGATGTCGTTCAGCCGGGTGTTGAAGTTGTCCCGGCCGCCGAGGAGTTCGACCAGCCCTTCGACGTCGTGCGGCACGAACCAGCCCTGCTGCTCCGGGTTGGACTCGACGCAGCCGTCCTGGTCGCCCATCCAGCTTCCGTCGGCGTTGCGGCCGCGGAACCAGCCGACGTCCTTGTTGAAGATGTTGCGGTAGTTCTGCGATGTCTTGTCCAGCGCCGTGGAGTCAGCGCCGTGGCCGGCGGCCTCGGCGAAGCGGGCGAGGGCGAAGTCCGAGTAGCTGTTCTCCAGCGTCTTGGACAGGCTGGTGTCGACGCAGTAGCCGAGCTTCGTCCAGTTCTGGAAGTCGTTACGGTTGGAGCGCTCGGCGGGGCCCATCGCCACGTCGCGGCAGTAGCCGTAGGCCTTCTCCACGTCGAAGCCCCTGATGCCCTTGAGGTAGGCCTCGGAGATGACGTTGACGGCCGGGTCGCCGACCATGGTGTCCGTGTCGGTGCCGAGCAGCTCCCACCGGGCGAGACCCTTGACCGCGCCCGAATCCGTCAGCGCCACAAGGGTGTTGATCTGGTCGGAGATGACCTGCTCGTCGACGATCGACAGCAGCGGGAACTGCGCGCGGAAGACGTCCCAGCCGCTGAAGACCGTGCGCTGGGTGAAGCCGTCGTGCCGGATCGGACCGTTGCCGAAGCGCGAGGCGCCGTCGGCGTCGCTGGAGATCCGCGGGTCGATCATCGTGTGGTAGAGCGCCGAGTAGAAGATCTCGCGCTGCTTGTCCGTGCCGCCGGTCGCCTCGACCTTCGCGGCCACGGCCGACCAGGCGCCCCGCGCCTTCGTCTCGACGGCGCCGAAGTCCCAGCCGCTGATGGAGTCGGCGAGGTTGCCGCGGGCGCCCTCCACGCTCGTGAAGGAGATGCCCGCCTTCGTCAGCACCTGCTGCCCCGCCTGTACGGGGAACTCCACGAAGAAACCGGCGCTGTCGCTCGCGCTGTTCTGCTCGGTCAGGGTCGTGGAGACCTTGTCGCCGTCCCAGGTGCCCAGGGTCTTGATCGGCTGCTGGAACTTCATCGAGAAGTAGACGGTGTACGTGGGGCCGTTGCCGCAGATCCAGCCGCCGCCCGAGCGGTCGGCGCTCATCGAGCCCTCGACGGTGGTGCTGTCCACGAGCTTCAGCTTCTGCGTCACCGTGTGCGAGCCGTCGAAGCCGATACGGCGGGCGAGGTCCACCTTGAGCCGGCCGGTGCCCGCCTCGTGGAACGTGAAGCGCAGCATGCCCGCGCGCTCGGCGGCGGTGAGTTCGGCCTTCACCTTGTAGCGGTCCAGCTCGACGCTGTAGTAGCCGGCCTCGGCGACCTCGCTGCTCTTGTCGAACGGGCTCTTGGCGGAGTCCCTGTCCGTGACCAGGGCGCCGGTCTCCGGCATCACCTGGAGGTTGCCCAGGTCGCCGTAACAGCCGATGCCGCCGAGGTGGAGGAAGCTGAAGCCCTCGATCGTCGTCATGTCGGCGGAGTAACCACTGCCGTTGTCGCCGCCGCTGACGGTGTCGGGGCTGAGCTGCACGAGCCCGAACGGGATCACGGCGCCGGGGAACGTCTTGCCGCACGCGGTGTCGGGCGAGGTGGTCAGCGCCCCGGTCAGCGGATTCATGAAGTCGACGGCCGTGGCGCGCCGTACGGTGCTCGCGGCCTGCGCCACCGTGCCGGCCGCCGGGCCGGTGAGCACGCCGGCGTCCCGGGTCGCGGCGACGGCGCTGCCGCCCGTACCGAGCGCGACGAGCGCCGCTGCCGCTCCGCCGCCGGCGATGAGGAATCCGCGCCTGCTCAGCGGATCGCTTTGCTCACTCATGGAACTGCCTCCTGAACGGCGCGGAAAGCACCGACCGCTGACAACGTTGTCTCATGTCGCAGTCGAACTTGATTGATGCACGGGGTGATGTCAAGGTCCCCGGCGCACCTTTGCGCGGGCACCGTCCGGGCCGTGCCGCTGGAGGCCGCCCCCCCCGCCGGGCCCGGACGGTCAGTGGTGCCAGGGGAGTTGTACGGGTGTCGCGGGGACCCGGCCCGCCACCAACTCGGCGGTGAGGGCGGCCAGGCCGTACGGGTAGATGGTCTCGGTGCTCGCCTCGATCTCGGCCGGGGTCCACCAGCGGTGCCCTCCGTGGTGGCGCAGTTCGTGCTTCTGCAGGCCGCTGAGGTCGATCTCGTGCGCGTCGACGCGGTGGTGGAAGAAGTTGTCCTGGAAGAGCCCCTTGGCCCAGCCGAGATCGGCGTACCCGGAGGCGACCCCGATCTGCGGCCCGAGGTCGCCGGGCGCCACCGCAAGACCGACTTCCTCGCCCAACTCCCGTGCCGCCGCCTGCGCGAGGCTCTCGCCCTTCTCCACGCCGCCGCCGGGAGTGAACCAGATGTGGGTGCTTGCCGGGCCGTCAGGATCGTTGAGGTACTTCAGCAGCAGGACCCGGTCGGTCGCGTCGATGAGCAGGACACGGGAGGACCGGCGCCGGTAGGTCTTGTGATCGGACATCCGATCAGGCTATCGGCGCCGGGGAAGGCCGGCTGTTACGAGGCGCCGGGGCCGGATTCCGCATCGGCGCCCGGGGCCGTACCGGGGTCCGCGCCGGCGTCCGCTTCACGGCCGCCGAAGCGTTCGCGGTACGCCTCCAGATCCTCTTCCGTGATCTTCGTGAACAGCACCGGCGGCACCGTGAAGGGCATCCCCGCGGCGAGAGCGTCCAGCGACCTCGCCTCCTCGGCGCCGACCCACACCGCCGCGTCACCGGCCGGCGCGAACGCCGCCCGCATCGCCCGCGCCGCCGTCGGGATGAACGGGTCGGACACGACCGCGTACAGCAGGATCAGGTTCATCGCCGTACGCAGCGTCAGCGCCGCCGCCTCCGGGTCCGTCCTGATCTCCAGCCAGGGGGCCTTGGTCTCCAGATACGCGTTGCCCGCGCTCCACAGCGCGCGCAGCGCCTGCGCGGCCCTGCGGAACTGGAGCGCCTCCATCTGCGCCTCGTACGCGGCGAGCAGCCGCCCGATCTCCTCACCCAGCTCGCGTTCCGGCTCGCCGGGCGCGCCGCCGGCCGGGATCTCGTCGCCGAACCGCTTGCGGGAGAAGGACAGGACGCGGTTGACGAAGTTGCCGAGGGTGTCCGCCAGGTCCTTGTTCACCGAGGAGGCGAACAGCTCCCAGGTGAACGACGTGTCGTCGGACTCAGGGGCGTTGGCCATCAGGAAGTAGCGCCAGTAGTCGGCGGGCAGCACGTCGAGCGCCGCGTCGGCGAAGACGCCGCGCCGCTGCGAGGTGGAGAACTTCCCGCCGTAGTACGTCAGCCAGTTGAAGGCCTTGACGAAGTCGACCTTCTTCCACGGCTCACGCGTGCCCAGTTCGGTGGCCGGGAACATCACGGTGTGGAAAGGGACGTTGTCCTTGGCCATGAACTGCGTGTAGGTGACGTCGTCGGCCTCGTACCACCAGGACTTCCAGTCCCGGTCCTCCGAACCGGCGCTGTCCGCCCACTCCTTGGTCGAGGCGATGTACTCGATCGGCGCGTCGAACCATACGTAGAACACCTTGCCCTCGGCCGCCAGCTCCGGCCAGGTGTCGCCGGGGACCGGCACACCCCAGTCCAGGTCCCGGGTGATCGCACGGTCGTCCAGGCCCTCCGTCAGCCACTTGCGTGCGATGGAGGAGGCGAGGACCGGCCACCGCTCGGTGCTGCCGTTGCCCGCCAGCCAGGCGGCGACCTCGGACTGGAGCTTGGACTGGAGGAGGAAGAGGTGCTTCGTCTCGCGGACCTCCAGCTCGGTGCTGCCGCTGATCGCCGAGCGCGCGTCGATCAGATCCGTCGGGTCGAGGACCCGGGTGCAGTTCTCGCACTGGTCGCCGCGCGCCTTGTCGTAACCGCAGTACGGGCAGGTGCCGATGATGTAGCGGTCGGGCAGGAAGCGCCCGTCGGCCACCGAGTAGACCTGGCGGACCGTGCGCTGCTCGATGAAGCCCTGCTCCTGGAGCCTGCGCGCGAAGTGCTGGGTGATCTCCGCGTTCTGCTGGGACGAGCTGCGGCCGAAGTGGTCGAAGGCGAGGCCGAAGCCGTCGTAGACCTCCTTCTGGGCGCTGTGCTGCCGCGCGCAGAACTCGGCGACGGGCAGTCCCGCCTCCTGGGCGGCCAGCTCCGCCGGTGTGCCGTGCTCGTCGGTCGCGCAGATGTAGAGGACGTCGTGACCACGCAGCCGGAGGTACCTGGCGTAGACATCGGCCGGGAGCATCGACCCGACCATGTTGCCCAGGTGCTTGATCCCGTTGATGTAGGGAAGCGCGCTGGTGACCAGGTGTCGAGCCATCCTCGGATGCTCCGTTCGGTACGTAGGGCGTCGCGTGCCGTGTCCCGGCGGGACCGGACATTGCGGGCGTACTCCAGCGTATCGAACCGGGGTCCGGCCGCC
>NZ_JTHL01000001.1:7718484-7725366 GCF_000818195.1 Streptomyces sp. 150FB
TCCCGGCGGCCCGCCGACGGGCCGCCGGGAGCGGGACTCCGTGCGCTATCCCCAGGGTCCGGTGACCGCGAAGGTCGTCCCCGGGGTGTAGCAGTTCATGTACATCGTCCCGCCGTCCGGGGCGAAGGTGACCCCGGCGAACTCACCCCAGGCCGGCTCCTCGGCGCTGCCGATGTTCTGCGCGCCGCGCGCCATCGCGTAGACCTCGCCGTGCCGGGTCACGCCGAAGACGTGCTGCGCGCCGCCGCCGTCCTCGCACACCATCAGGCCGCCGCCGGGCGCGAGGCAGATGTTGTCGGGGGACTCGCCGGGCAGGGCGACGTCCGTGCCGGGGCCGAAGACGATCACGAGTGTGAGCCGGCGCTTGTGCGGCTCGTACCTCCACACCTGCCCGAAGTGGTCGGCCGCCGAGCCCTCAGCGCTGTGCGCGAAGCTGGAGACGAAGTAGACCGCCGAGCCGCCCCAGTAGCAGCCCTCCAGCTTCTGGGCGTGGGTGATGCCCTTCGGGCCGAAGTCCTGGTGGCGTACGGCGGTCTCCTTCGCCGACGGGTCCGGTACGGGGACCCACTCGACGCGCTCGAAGCGCGTCCCCGTCTCCTGGACGGCCGAGAGGTCCGGCACCCCGGGGACCCGCATCGCCTCCAGGGTCCCGCCGGCGCGCAGCGATCCCGTGCCGCCGCGCGGCCGGTGCGGCAGGAAGCGGTAGAAGAGGCCGAACGGCTTGTCGAACGCGTCCTCCGTCTCGTAGACGATGCCGCTGTCCGGATCGACCGCGATCGCCTCGTGCTGGAAGCGGCCCATGGCGGTCAGGGGTACGGCGCCGGTGCGGCGCGGGTCGGCCCCGTCGACCTCGAAGATGAAGCCGTGGTCCTTGGTGTAGCCGTTGGTGCCGGCCTTGTCCTCGGTCTCCTCGCAGGTCAGCCAGGTACCCCAAGGGGTGGGGCCGCCCGCGCAGTTGACGGCCGTACCGGCGATGGCGACGCGCTCGCCGAGGACATGGCTGCGGCCGTCGAGTTCGAGCGCCGTACAGCCGCCCTTGCCCGCCGGGTCGTAGGTCAGGCCGGGGACGGTGGTGACGGGGACCGCGCCGTCGTGGCGGTTCTCGTGGTTGCGTACGAGATGCAGGCGCCCCCGGTGCCCGGCGAAGGCGGCCATGCCGTCGGGGTTGCTGGGGACGGGTCCCTCGCCGGAGCGTAAGTCGTCGCCCAGTCTGGAGAGGACCTTGTAGCGGAAGCCCTTCGGCAGGTCGAGCAGACCGTCGGGGTCGGGCACGAGCGGGCCGTAGCCCTTGGCGGGTCCCGCACCGTCGGGCCCAGCGGCCCGGGCGGTGCCGGTGAAGAGTTCGGAGACGGCACCGGTGAAGGCGACTGTCGCTGCTGTCGCTCCGGTGCGGGCGAGGATCTGACGTCGTGTCGCGGACATGAGGCAACTTCCTGTTGGCGGACAGGAGACGTGACCCGCCTGTGTGTAGCACGTGCGCACCGGCGCGTGAACGGGGCGCGCGCGGGAGGCCGCCGCCGGAGCACCCTCGCGGCGGGCCCGCCCGGGTGTGGGGCGCCGGTCCCATCGGGCGGGTCGGCCCGCTGCCGGTAACGCGACGTACCCGAACGCCACCTGATCACGCGGCAGGTCGAGAACCCGCGCTCGCCTCACCGGCGAGTCGAGCGAGCGAGGCGGGGCGAGGGGTGGTCGGGGCGTGGTTACGGCGGCGCAACCCCCGTCTCTTCCACCAGGGTTCATCACATGCCGGTGATGGCGTCATCTGCCCTTTTTAGTTGATCTTTTTGATCATTTGGTGCCCGTGATCGATCCGGGCGTAACGGAGGAAGTTACCTCCGTACCCTCTCTCAGCCTGAGGTTCCAATGAAATTGATGGTCTTGAACCATCGGCGTGCGAGACCGCTGCTGGTGGTGCTCGCCGCGGCGATCGCGCTGGCGGCCGCGCCTGCCGCCGCGTACGCGGACAACAGTCAGCCGCCGGTCACCGGCGGAATCCCCTTGATCAACACCGTCGAGAAGACCGGTCCCGGGATCAGCCTCCAGCATGTGAAGGCGCTCGACCAGAAGGGCTGGTACGACGCCCAGTTCCTGACCGTGGACCTGTCCAACCGCGCGGTGAGCACGGACCTGCTGACCTCGGGATCTGTCGCCTCCGGCGGACCGCTCAGCACCGCCGCGAACAAGGCAGGCGCGGTCGCCGGTGTCAACGGCGAGTTCTTCGACATCGGCAGCTCCAACGCGGCGCTCGGCGGCGAGGTCCAGGACGGGAAGCTCGTCAAGAGCGCCGACATCGGAGGCCGCGAGCACGTCGGCGTCAGCGACGACGGCATAGCCCAGCTCGTCGACCTCACGGTCAACACGACCGCGAACTTCGCCGGCGCCGACCACGCCGTCCTGTCGCTCAACGCGGCGAACGGCGCCGGGGTCCCCGCCGACGGCCTGATCGCGTTCACGTCCGCGTGGGGCGACTACAGCCGTAACCGCGGCCTGACGGGTGTGGCCGACGACCAGATAGCCGAGGTCCTGGTCAAGAACGGCTCGGTCGTGTCGGTCACGCCGAACGGCCCCGCCGGTTCGGGGGCGATCCCGGCGGACAGCTTCGTGCTCGTCGGGCGCGGCGCCGCGGCGACCGCGATCCGCGCGCTGCGGCCCGGCGACCCGGCGAAGCTCAGCTACGCGCTCGCCGACAACGCGGCCAAGACGATGAAGTTCGCGCTCGGCCACGGCGGCACCATCGTCTCCGGCGGACAGGTCGTCAAGGGCCTCGACACCTCCATCGCCCCGCGCACCTCGCTCGGCTTCAAGGACGGCGGCAAGACGCTCGTACTCGCCACCTGGGACGGCCCCGGCGGCACCGGCAAGGGCGGTGTCGGGATCGACAAGGAGGCGGGTGACCTCGCCGCGATGGGCGTGCAGACCGCAGTCAACCTCGACGGCGGCGGCTCGACCACGATGGTCGCCCGCGCGCTCGGCGAGGACCAGGCGACCGTCCGTAACGTCCCGTCCGACGGCCAGGAGCGCAACGACCCGAACGGCGTGGGGGTGTTCGTCGCGAAGGGCGACGGCAAGCTCCACCAGCTCATCGTCAAGCCCGCGCCGGGTGAGGCGTCGGCCGACGGCGGCGCGAAGGTCTTCCCGGGGCTGCACCGCGTGCTCGTCGCCGAGGGCGTCGACAACCACCGGACGCCGGTGAAGGTCGACCCGAAGTCCACGCGGTGGTCCGCGCACGGAGCGTCCGTCAAGGGCGGCACGCTCAAGGCCCCGACGAACGTCCCGGCCAAGGCCCCCGCCAAGGGCACGTCGTACGGCACGGTCACGGTCGACGCGCAGGTGGGCCGGGAGGAGGCGCACGAGAAGGTCACCGTCCTCGACCCGGTCGACAGCGTCGAGCTGTCGTCCCAGCTCCTGTCCATCGCCGACGCGACACCCGGCGACGCGGCCACCCTCTCCGTGACCGGCCGCGACGACCAGGGCTACACGGCCCCGATCGACCCGCAGGACCTCTCGCTCGACTACGACCACAAGGTCGTCGACATCCGGCCCGTGGACGGCAAGCTGAAGATCACCCCGCTCGCCGACGCGAGCACGCTTCTCACGGTCAAGGCCGGCGGCAAGTCGGTCCAGCTCCCGATCACCATCGGCGTCCAGACCAAGACGGTCTACGACTTCGACGACGACGTACTCGCCCACTGGCACAACAACAGCACAGCGGCCACCACGTTCTCCGCGGACCCCGACGGCCTGCGGATCGACTTCGACGCGATGCGCAACGTGGGCATCACGGCGGCGACGGCGGCCCAGCGCGTCCAGGTGGAGGGCCAGCCGCTGCGCCTGCGTGTACGGCTCAAGTCGAGCATCGACGTGCCGAGCGGTCTGACCTACCTGAGCTACAACGACGCGACCGGCAAGAGCAACGGCGTCTACGGCACCGCCCTGACCGCGAGCGACGACTGGCAGAACGCCACGTTCACGCTGCCGGCGAACACGGCGTTCCCGATCGCGGTCTCCGGCTTCCAGGGCATCAACACCAACGTCGCCCAGCAGAAGGCGGGCACCTTCGTCCTGGACCGCATCGAGGCCGACGTCCCGACGCCGGTCGACCTGCCCGCCCTGGCCGCCCCCCGGCCCGACCCGCTCGTCTCCGACGACGGCTCGGGGCTCCAGGGCCCGAGCACCTGGCAGTTCGCCACGCTGTCGGACGTCCAGTTCACGGCCGACAACCCGGCGCTGTCCCAGGTCGCCACGGCCGCCATCGAGCGGATCCGCAAGACCAAGCCCGACCTGATCGTGCTCAACGGTGACATCACCGACCGCGGCCTGCCGCAGGACCTCGCGCTGGCCCGCCAGGTGCTCACCGACGCCGGGTGCGACCTCATCCCGGTCGGCCAGGAGCCGTCGGAGGACAGCACGCCGAACCCGAGGGCCGGCTCGATCCCGTGCTACTACGTGCCGGGCAACCACGAGTCGTACGGTCTCAACAACGTCCAGTCCGACCTGACCAACTTCACCAAGGAGTTCGGCCGGCCGTATCGGACGTTCGACCACAAGGGCACCCGGTTCATCCTGCTCGCCAGCTCCCTCGGGTCGCTCCACGGGACGGCGTGGGACCAGCTCCCGATGATGCAGAAGGCGCTCGCCGACGCCAAGAAGGACCCGTCGGTGCACAACGTCATGGTGTTCGCCCACCACCCGGTGGACGACCCCGGCGAGGCGAAGTCCAGCCAGCTCGGCGACCGCGACGAGGTCTCGCTCATCGAGAACATGCTCACGGGCTTCCGTGACTCCACGGGCAAGGGCGCGGCGATGGTCGGCTCCCACGCCCAGATCGCCAATGTCCACCGCGTCGAGGGCGTGCCGTACATGGTGCTGCCGTCCTCGGGCAAGGACCCGTACGGCACGCCGGACCGCGGCGGATTCACCGGGTGGGTCGACTGGTCCGTCGACTCGCGGCGTAACGCGGACCAGCAGTGGCTCGACGCCGACGTACGCGCCTTCGCGCAGTCCGTCACGCTCAACACCCCGGCCTCGCTCCAGGTGAACAGGACGGCGCAGCTCTCGGGCAGCATCGTGCAGCCGGCGGGCGTCACGACCGGCACCCGCGTGGTGCCGCTCCAGTACCCGATGTCGGTCGACTGGAGCGGCTCGTCCACCCTGGCGATCGGCAGCGGGAAGGCGGCCCTCGACCTGGCCCGCCACCAGGGCAAGGTCGCGATCCTCGACCCGGCGACCCGGACGCTGACCGCGCTGCGCCGCGGCTCGGTGACCGTGTCGGTGACGAACGACTCGATGCGCGCCTACACCGGCGACAGCTCGCTCGCACCGATCACGACCTCGAAGACCGTCAAGGTCGTGCCGTCCACGCACGGCGGAAAGTGACCGCCACCGCCACCGTTCGCCGAAGGCAGCCGCCCCGGAGCGGCCCCCGGTCGGTCTGACGGGGGGCGAGAGGCGCGGAGGCGGGCAGCACTGAGGGCGAGCACATCCGTGCTCGCCCTCAGTTCCGCGTGGCAGACGTCAGGCCGCGCGGTCAGGTCGTCGTGGTCAGGCGAGCGAAGCGCTGAGCGTGATGCTCGTACCCGACAGCGCCTGGCTGACCGGGCAGTTGGCCTTCGCGTCCTCGGCGGCCTTGACGAAGTCGGCCTCGTCCAGACCGTCGACCTCACCCTGGACCGTGATGTGGACGCCGGTGATGCCGGTGCCGGGCACCAGGGTGACATCGGCCTGCGTGGTCAGCTTGGTCGGCGGGGTGCCGGCCTTGGTCAGACCGTTCGAGAGCGCCATCGAGAAGCAGCTCGAGTGGGCGGCGGCGATCAGCTCCTCGGGGCTGGTCTTGCCGTTCGCCTCCTCCGCGCGGGAGGCCCAGGTGACCGGCTGCTCGGCGATGCCGGAGGAGTCGAAGGTGATGAGACCCTTGCCCTGGGCGAGGTTGCCCTCCCAGACAGTGCGTGCCTGGCGCGTGGTAGCCATGGTGGAACCCTTCTGAATCGGTCGTCCGGCGCGCGGAGACCGCCGGACGTAGGTCGTTACGGCGACGAACTTACTTGTTTCCGGACCGAACCTACTGAGCGACCAGCTCTTTCGCGTCCCTGGCCAGTGCCGTCAGCCGGGAGATCGCCCGGAAGTACTTCTTTCGGTAGCCACCGTTCAGCATCTCTTCACTGAACAGCCGGTCGAAGGGCAGACCGGAAGCGAGCACGGGCACCTCGCGGTCGTACAGCCGGTCGGCGAGTACGACGAGCCGCAGCGCGGTCGACTGGTCCGGCACCGGTCCGACGCCGGTGAGGCAGGCGACCCGCAGCCCCTCGGTCAGCGCCCCGTACCGGCTCGGATGGACCTTGGCGAGATGGCCGAGCAGGGCGGGGAACGCGTCCAGGCTCGCGCCCGGCGTGGCGTGCGCCGCCCTGGTGACCTGCTCCTCGGAGAACGGCGGCGGGGCCTCGGGCAGGCCGCGGTGGCGGTAGTCGTCGCCGTCGATGCGCAGCGGACGGAAGTGCGCGCCGAGCCCCTGGATCTCGCGGAGGAAGTCGGCGGAGGCGAACCGGCCCTCGCCGAGCTTTCCCGGCAGCGTGTTGGAGGTCGCCGCCAGCGCGACGCCCGCCTCGACGAGCTTGCCGAGGAGCGTCGACACGAGAACGGTGTCGCCCGGGTCGTCCAGCTCGAATTCGTCGATGCACAGCAGCCGGTGGCCGCCGAGCGTCCGTACGGTCTGCTGGAAGCCCAGCGCGCCGACCAGGTTGGTCAGCTCCACGAACGTGCCGAAGGCCTTCAGCTCGGGCGGGGCCGGGGTGGCGTGCCACAGGGAGGCCAGCAGGTGGGTCTTGCCGACGCCGTAACCGCCGTCCAGATAGATCCCCCGGGGGCCGGCGGGCGCCGCCGCCGGCC
>NZ_JTHL01000001.1:7725748-7726491 GCF_000818195.1 Streptomyces sp. 150FB
CGCAGGCCGCCTCCGGACACGCGGGCGGCGCCGGACCCGCGCCGATCGTCGAGCCCGGCCGCGAAGGCGCTGAGGACCGTGACGGCCTCGCTCTGGCTGGGCTGCCGGGGGTCGGGTACGTACGTCGCGAAGCGCACGGAGTCGAAGCGCGGCGGCGGCACCATCTCGGCGACCAGCCGTTCGGCGGGGACGCGCGGCTCACGGGCGCAGAGGGAGAGCGGGCTCACTTCGGCTCCGGACGCGGTTGTCGGGCGGGAGCCGGGGGCGGCTGGGGACGACGGGGCGGGGGAGGTCGACACAGCACTCAACTGTATGCGCCGTGCCAGACTGCTCCGCATGCGACGCCTGTTTCCCGTGACCGAGCGGACAGCCTCCGCCGCTGACCGTGACCGCGCCGATGACCATGGGAGCGGCGGCGACCACGGCAGTGGTCCCGGTGACCACGGCGGGGGCAGGGACCGCGAGTGGTCCCTCGACGAGCTGGCCGGGGCCTACGCGTACCCCGCCACCGGCGAGCGGCCCTGGCTGCGCGCCAACATGGTGTCCAGCCTCGACGGCGCCGCCCAGCACGACGGCCGCTCCCAGCCGCTCTCCTCCACCGCCGACATGCGCGTCTTCGGCCTGCTGCGCGGCATCGCCGACGCCGTGGTGGTCGGTGCGGAAACGGTTCGTCAGGAGGGCTACCGCCCGGCCCGCGCCCGCGAGGCCCTCGCCGAGCGCCGCGCCGCCGCCGGCCAGGGGCC
>NZ_JTHL01000001.1:7726516-7744782 GCF_000818195.1 Streptomyces sp. 150FB
CCGGCCAGGGGCCCGCGCCCGCCGTCGCCGTGGTCAGCGCGGGCCTTGAGCTGGACTTCTCCCTTCCGCTGTTCACCGAGCCGCTGGTGAAGACCCTGCTGCTGACCGGCGCCGCGGCCCCCCAGGACCGGATCCGCGCCGCCGAGAAGGCGGGCGTCGAGGTGGTGATCGCCGGGGACGGGCCCGGCGTGGAGCCGGCCCGTGCCGTACGGGAGCTGGGGGAGCGGGGGCTCCGGAGACTGCTCACGGAGGGCGGGCCGCGGCTGCTCGGCCAGTTCATCGCCGCGGGTGTCCTGGACGAACTCTGTCTGACGACGTCTCCGACACTCACTTCGGGGTACGCGCAGCGCATCGCGGGCGGGCCGGCTCTCGCCGTACCCGAACGGTTCGCACTGGCATCTCTCCTGGAGGAAGAAGGGTTCCTTTTCGCCCGATACCGCCGGGTCTGACGTGGTGCGGAATTGACCGTTCCGGTTAGCTTCGGCTGGGCACACTTACCCTCGTAGACCCCGTGCGGGAACGGGGAAGGATGGTTTCAGCAGTGGGCCGCACCGGGCCCATGAGGACGAAGGGCGTCTGTCGTGTTCACAAGCGTTTTGATGATCGAGAAGCCTCTGACGCCCGAGGACGTGGAATTCGTCACCACTCTCCACGGCGGCGAGGCGGTCGCCTTCATCGTGCTCATGCAGCCGCGCGGCGACCAGGCCGACGTACTGCTGCGCGCGATCGACGACGTCGCCGTCGGCGAACTCGGCGACGCCACCCGCGAGGGTGACGAGCCGGAGGGCCACGACGCCAGACGTCCGGCGGAGGCGGCGCTCGCCGAGTCCCTCGCGGCGCTGCACAGTCAGGGGTCACAGGCGTCCGGCCAGGTCATCGAGGAGCACCCGCTCGACCGGCTCAAGGCCGTCGTGGACGACTCGGGCGCCGACGAGGTGATCGTGCTGACCGAGCCGCACTACGTCGAGGAGTTCTTCCACCGTGACTGGGCGTCGCGCGCCCGTCACAAGGTCGGCGTACCGGTGCTCAAGCTCTTCGCGCACAGCGAATAGGCTTCGGCGTACACCACAGGGCCCGAACCAACAGGGCCCGCTGCACCTTGGAGACACACGAATGGCACCCGGTACCGGTATCCCCACCGCCATGGAACGGCCTCACTTCATCGGCATCGGCGGCGCAGGAATGTCGGGTATCGCGAAGATCCTCGCCCAGCGCGGGGCCAAGGTCGCCGGCAGCGACGCCAAGGAGTCGGAGACCGCCCAGGCCCTACGGGCGCTGGGGGTGACCGTGCACATCGGGCACGCCGCGGAGCACCTCGCGGACGACGCCTCGTGTGTGGTCGTCTCCAGCGCCATCCGCGCCGGAAACCCCGAGCTGGTACGGGCCGCCGAGCTGTCCGTCCCCGTCGTGCACCGCTCCGACGCGCTGGCCTCGCTGATGACGGGCGCGCGCGCGATCGCCGTCGCGGGCACCCACGGCAAGACCACCACGACCTCGATGCTGGCCGTCGCGCTGACCGAGCTGGGCCTCGACCCCTCGTACGCGATCGGCGGCGACCTCGCGGGGCCCGGCACCAACGCCCGGCACGGTGAGGGTGAGATCTTCGTGGCGGAGGCGGACGAGAGCGACCGCAGCTTCCACACGTACGCCCCCGAGGTCGCCATCGTCCTCAACGTCGAGCTGGACCACCACGCCAACTACGCGTCGATGGAAGAGATCTACGAGTCGTTCGAGACGTTCGTCGGCAAGGTCGTCCCCGGCGGCACGCTGGTGATCCCGGTCGGACAGCAGGGCGCCGTCGAGCTGGCGGCCAGGGTCGCGGGCAGGGAAGCGCTGAACGTCGTCACCTACGGCGAGTCCGAGACCGCCGGCGTACGCATCCACAAGATCACCCCGCGCGGCCTCACCAGCGAGGTCACGGTCGTCCTCGACGGCCGCTTCCTGACCTTCACGGTCTCGGTCCCCGGCCGCCACTACGCGCACAACGCGGTCGCCGCGCTGGCCGCCGGGGTCGCCCTCGGCATCCCCGCGCACAACCTCGCCTCCGCCCTCGGCACGTACACCGGCGTGAAGCGCCGCCTCCAGCTCAAGGGCGAGGCCGGGGGAGTGCAGGTCATCGACTCGTACGCCCACCACCCCACCGAGATGACGGCCGACCTGGAGGCGATGCGGGGCGCCGCGCCCGCCGGCTCCCGGCTGCTGGTCGTCTTCCAGCCGCACCTGTTCTCCCGCACCCAGGAGCTGGGCAAGGAGATGGGCCAGGCCCTGGCTCTCGCCGACGCCTCGGTGGTCCTGGACATCTACCCGGCGCGCGAGGACCCGATCCCGGGCGTCACGAGCGCGCTGATCACGGGCGCGGCGCTGGCGGCGGGCGCCGATGTCACGACCGTGCACGACAAGGGCACGGTCCCCGAGGTCGTCGCGGGAATGGCGAGGCCCGGTGATCTCGTTCTCACCATGGGCGCGGGCGACGTCACGGACCTCGGTCCTGACATCCTGGCCCGCCTGTCCGCCTGATATTGGTCTGACCGAGGGAGAGTGTGCTCATGTCGTACGACATCGACAAGCCGGACGAGCAGTGGCGCGCGGAGCTGACCTCGGCGGAGTACGCGGTACTCCGCAAGGCCGGCACCGAGCCCGCGTTCGTGGGCGAATACACGGACACGAAGACGACGGGCGTCTACTCCTGTCGCGCCTGCGGCGCCGAGGTCTTCCGCTCCGACACGAAGTTCGAGTCGCACTGCGGCTGGCCGTCGTTCTACGACCCGAAGGACTCGGACGCGGTCGAGCTGATCGAGGACAACTCGATGGGCATGAAGCGCGTCGAGGTGCGCTGTGCGCGCTGTGGCTCGCACCTGGGCCATGTCTTCGAGGGTGAGGGCTACCAGACCCCGACCGACCAGCGGTACTGCATCAACAGCATCTCGCTGCGGCTGGCGCCGGCCGAGAGCTGACGCCGGGGCCGTACGGACGGCACCTGCCGGACGTACGGCCGCTGCTGAACGGTGGATGCGGCGGGGCTGGACGTACGCACCCCCTCACGGGGCGCGCGTACGTCCTTTCGCTGCGTTACTGGCCGCCGCGACGGCCCAGGCCGCCGCCGAGCGCGCCGAAGCGGCGGCTCAGCCTGCTCAGGGTCCCCGGGCGGTTCCAGGCCCGGAACTCCTCGGCGCGGTGCGCCCCGGCGCCTTCGAGGTTCTCCTCCACGGAGGCGACCTCCGCCGCCGACAGCGCGCGTACGGCCGGGCGCAGCACCTTGTCGAGCAGGGTCGTACGGGCGCTGTCCCAGGCGGTGTTGGCCCCCGGGAGCGAACTCCACGCGATGAAACAGTCGGCCACGTACGTCGGGGACGAGCCGAGGCGGTCGCGCACCCGCTCGCTCCGGGACACCTCCGTGTACGCCGTCAGCAGGCCCCGGTCGCCGCTGTGGATCAGGGCGTACAGCTCGCCGTCGGGGCGGTCCATGGAGAGCAGCCGATGGGCCAGCGCGTTGAACGCCGTTGTCAGCAGGGCGGGTTCGAGCGGTTCGGCGTCGGCGCGCAGCGCCAGGGTGCGGTCCGTCCACGGGGAGGCCGCCCGGCCCGAGCGTAGATCCTTGACGAAGTCCAGGAGCACCAGGGCAGCCCGTACCCGAGGCTCCAGCTCCTCGGGGAAGCAGCGCAGCAGGTCGTGGGCGAGGTCGGGCGCGTCCGGGTCGTCCGCCGGCGCCTGGAGCGCGGCGTCGACCAGCGCGCGCCAGGTGCCTGCCGTGCGGTGGGCGTCGGAGCCGGTCTCGTCGAGCATCTGACGCGCCTCGCTGCCGCTCGGCGCCGCGCCGTCCCACACCAGCCGTACGGCGGTGCGCAGGACGAGCGGATCGGTGTGCTGCGAGATGCCGCAGGCGCGCAGTGCGGCGTGCAGCGCCGTGACGCGGTCGCCGCCCGGCACCGGCAGCCAGGGGGTTCCGGCGCACATGCGCAGGTGCGGGAGAATCTGAACTCCCGTGAAGGCGAGGTCCGTTCGGGCGAGCAGCCGTGCAGCGGCGGGCGGGTCAGCGGCGGCGAGGGTGTCGAGCCGGCTGAGCAGTGCGATGCGCAGCTCGAAGTGTTCGTCCAGCATGGTGTGCAGCGCGGGCGTGTACGCGGTGTCGGGGTCGGCGAGCAGTGCGCGCGACAGCCGGTCGGCGAGGCCCGGCAGCAGATCCGCGCAGTCCACGCCGAGCACGCCGGCGACCCGCAGGAGTTCCACCGGACGCCCGGTGTCGGGACCGGCGTCCGCCGCGATGCCCGCCCGTAGCTCCGGGGTCAACTCCGCTGCGAGGGCGTCAAGTTGCTCCTGCGGCAGATCGCGCAGCTCGGTCAGGTCCACGCCCGGGTCCGGCAGTTGGACGGCCGTGGTCAGCGCGAGGGTGCCGAGCGCCGTGGTCGTCTCGGTGGGCGCCTTCCCGCTCAGCGCGGTGAACAGCCGTGTCAGCGCCAATGATTCGGCGGCGGTCCGGTCGTCGGCGGGCGCGCGCAGCGCCTCGACCATCCGGTGCAGGCGCGCGTCGTCCAGGTCGCGTGCGTGCTCCTGCGCCCAGGTGGCGACCTCCGTACGCCCATGGGATCCGACAGCGACCCCCGCTTCGAGGGCGACCACGGCCAGCGCCCCGGCGCACAGCGGGCCGCCCGGCAGCTCCGCGGCCTCGGCGAACAACTCGGGTGACCTGCCCAGCCAGACGCGCGCGGCGATCTCGGCCCAGGCGTCGTCCGCCGCCGCTCGCGCGGGGGGCGCGCCCGTGCAGTCGTGGACCCTGTGCCGGTCGCCGAGCCCGGCGAGCCCCTCGGTGGAGGCGTCCTGGGGCAGGACGCCGATGATCTGCTGCGTGGCGAGGCGCGGACGCCGGGTGTACGTGGTGAAGGTGAGCCGGTCGGCGCGATCGGCGGGAAGTGCCGCACCCGCCAGCGCGATCCACCGGGCGACGGCCTCGCTGTCCCGCTCGACAAGGACGATCCGCGGCGCCGACGCCTGCTCGCTCAGCGCGCGCACACCGGCGAAGAACTCGGCGAGCCAGGGGGCACGGGAGGCGGCGAAGCCGACCAGCACGTCCCTGCCCAGGTCTCCGGAGGCCGGCAGCCCCTCCAGTTGCGCGGGCGTCCCACTGTCGGGGGCCGTCGCCGCCCAACGGGGGGAGTTCCACGCGCTGATGGGCAGGACTCCGCCGGGCAGCCCGGTGCGCGGGGGCAGTACGACCGCGTGGGCGTGGAAGTTGCCCCACCCGCCGTGGTGATCGGTGCCCGTGGGGACCGTACGGGCCAGCAGCCGGCTGCCGTCGGAGAGCACGCTGTGGCTGAACGCCGTTGGGTAGGAGGCGAGTTCGTCGGTCGTGGGGGCGGGCGACGCGTCGCCCGGCGACTCGTACCCGATGAGCTGCTCCGCCTCGGTGAGCAACGGCTGCGGCAGGCCCGGGGTGACGGCCGTGAAGCGGAAGCCCGACCCGTCAGGGCCTGGCGGGGCCGAGGTGTAGTGAAACTGCGCCAGGCTCATCGCCCCGGCCTCCTTCGTCCCCTGCGTGTCCTGCATTCCTGCGCGCGTGAACGCGACCCGGGCAGCCCGGAGTTCGGCGCGGCGGGGCTGTCCCCGCGCACCGGGCCCTGCCCTGCGCCGCTCGGTCGCAGCACGACCGTACCGTCCGGAGGCGCCCCGCACGCACGGCCCCTCATTCCCGGGGCCCCTTGTCGGGTGCTCGCGTGCGTAGACGCTCCGGGCCTTCTGCTGTCAGGCGCCCCGGACCCGTCCGGGCGTCAGCAGCAGCCGTGTCTCCCCGGCGAGTTCACCGAGGGCGCCCCTGGCGCGGTCCGGCATCTGGCCGAGCAGGTTCTCGGCTCCGGCCATGACCTCGTCGGCGAGGTGACGGCGGCCCGAGCCGGCCGCCGCCGCTGCCAGCCGCAGATGCTCCTCGGTGAGCGCACCACCGAGGGCGAGCCGGCGCCAGTTCACCGACCGGTGGTCCTTCGCCACTTCGGCCAGGGCCAGCCGCAACGCGGCCCAGGCCGACGGCAGATCGTCGGCGGACCGCTGGAGCCGCGCCAGCGTGTGATGGGCGGTGCCGCGCTCCCAGGGGGTGTTGAGCAGCGCCAGCAGCCCGCGCTGGGCGCGCGCGGCCTGGGCGAAGTCCCCGAGCAGCTCCAGCTCCCCCCGCAACTCCTCCAACAGGGCCGCGTCGGGTCCCGTGTCGTCCAGCGCCCGGATCAGGGCCGCGCGCGCCAGCTCCGTACGCCCCTGGCGGCAGGCCAGCCGGGTCCAGAGGAAGGGGGACAGGGCGGCGGGGTCCGAGCCGAAGCGCGAGTCGTCGAGGGCGCGTGCCCACCTCGACAGCCTGACCGCGCCGTGCGGCAGCTCGAACAGGCCGTCCTGGGTGTGCTGGTCGGTCTCGCGCACCTCGTGCAGCAGCGGCAGATCCGCCGCCAGGCCGTGCCGTCCCACGAGTACGGCGGCGAGGCGCAGCTCCTCCGACATGCCGGTGTCCGACGCCTCGTGCCGCAACAGCACACGCAGCAAGGGCAGATCGCCGGGCTCCCGGTCGAACTGGGCCGCGCGCAGCGCCGTCGCCCGCCGTACGGTGTCGGACGCCACCTCGGTCAGCGCCGCCGGATCCGACCGCATCAACCGCAGATCCGCCAGCCCGGGGGCGAGGACCTCCTCCCAGAGCGGCGGCCGACGGTCGTGGCCCAGCCGCGCGCACGCCCGGTCGGTGTCCGTGTCGAGCAGCAGATGTACGGAGTCGGTGCGCGCAAGGGCGGCGTGCAGCAGCGCGACCAGTTCCCCGGGCGCGCGGTCCGGCAGCCCGAGGGCCGCCCGCAGTTGGGCCCGAGGAGCGGCCAGGGCAGGGGCGGACCGTTCCAGGGTGTCGTCGGCCTCGTCCGGGGTGAGGTCCGCGTACGCGCACCAGTCCGGCAGCCCGACGACGACCTCCAGCGCCTCGGTGACGCTGTCACCGACCAGCCCGGCCCGGCCGTCCGGTGACACGTACAGGACAGCGCCGCCGTCGCAGACGACGTACGTACCGCCGGCGCCGTCACCGGCGACGGGCTCGACCGGGGCGCCGGAGGCCAGCCGTACTCTCCGGCCCTGCCGGTCCCCACTCAGGTCGAAACGGCAGGAGGTCGCGGCCAGTTCGGCCAGGTGTGACCGCTGCCTCAGCAGGGTCAGAGCGGGGTCCGTCATAGGCACACGCTATGCGCCGAGGGTGTACGGGCGGCGACGCGGGCTGGAGCAAGTCCCAGCAATTGCCGTACAGATGCTCGAACACCGGGCTGGAGTCGTGCGGTTCGCGGCCCGGTTCCACCAGGCGACGGACCCTTGCCGGCCAGGGCTCAGGCGGCCGGAGTGGAACAATGCGCTCCATGAACGAGCGGCGGACAGCGGGCGCGCGACAGCCGGAAACCACCGGTTCCGGGGCTACGGGGATCACAGAGCTGATCGAGCGGGCCCGGCGGCTCGCGGTCCCCGGGGGCCGTCACATCCTCGGCATCGCCGGTGCGCCGGGCGCCGGCAAGTCCACGCTCGCGGCTCTGCTCGCCGACCGCCTCGGCGCCCTCGCGGCCCTCGTCCCCATGGACGGCTTCCACCTCGCCCAGGCCGAACTGCGCAGGCTCGGACGGGCCGACCGCAAGGGTGCGCCCGACACCTTCGACGCGGAGGGCTACGCGGCGCTGCTCGCCCGGCTGCGGGACCCCGGCCCCGGGCCGGAAGCCGTCGTCTACGCCCCCGCGTTCGACCGGTCCCTGGAGGAGCCGGTCGCCGGCAGCGTGCCCGTCGGGCCCGGCGTCCCGCTGGTCATCACGGAGGGCAACTACCTGTTGCACGACGTCGGGGCCTGGGCACGGGTGAGGCCGCTGCTCGACGAGGTGTGGTTCCTGGAGATCGACTCCGACGTGCGGGTACGCCGGCTCGTCGAGCGCCACGTGCGCTTCGGCAAGGAGCGGGCGCACGCCGAGCGCTGGGTGAATGCCTCCGACGAGGCCAATGCGCGGCTGGTCGCGCGGGGCCGGAACCGGGCCGATCTCGTTGTCAGACCGGGGCACTAGCATCGGGAGTAAGGCGAGAGATCACAGGTCGGCGATCGGAGGCCGGGACGCGGGCGTTCATCCGCGGGGGGCAGGCCCGCACAGGCGGGGCGAATGCGGACGGACATGGCGGGCATACGTAAGCGAACGCGGGCATACGGCGGGCATACGGTGGAGGCGATGGTGTGAGGCTGTTCCGGAGAGGACCCAAGCGCGACGGACTCGACGCGCCCCGGGACCCCGGCTTCTCCTTCTTCTCCGTCGACGAGGCCGCGTGGTTCCGCTCCCAGGTACGCGAGGCCTTCGCCGAACAGGGCCTTGAGGTCACGGTCTATGCCGACATGGTGACCGACAGTGCGGGCCGACAGTTCGGCCTCGGCAATCTGGCCGCCGTCTGCCACAACGACGACCGGGGTCCCCGGATCTGGGGCGAGCTGGCCCGGCAGCACGCCGGCATGGTGCTGCGCACCATGGACGGCCCCTCGGCGCTCGACACCCTGCCGCCCGAGCAGATCCGTTCCCAGCTCTACCCCCGGGTGATCAGCAGGGACGCCCTCGACGCGCAGACCTTCGCCTATGCGCGGTCGGTCGCCCCCGGGCTGTACGAGGTGCTCGCCCTCGACCTCCCCGAGAGCGTGATGATGCTCACCGATGAGGCGCTGGAGCCGCTCGGCGAGGTCCGGCAGTTGCGGGACCAGGCGATGCGCAATCTCAGGGACCTGCCGATCGAGTCGCGCGAGACCGTCAAGGACTCCGACGGGGTGCGCTTCGAGGTCGTCGTCGGCGACTCGTTCTACACGGCCAGCAGGGTCCTCGCCCTGGAATCGCTCGTACGCCAGGTCACCGGCGCGCCTCTCACCGCCGACGGCGCGCTCGTCGCGATGCCCTTCCGCCACCAGCTCGCCTTCCACGTCATCCGCGACACGACGGTGGTCCCGTCGCTGAACGCCCTGGCGTCGTTCGCCGCTTCGGGGTACCGGGACACCCCCGGGGCCATCAGCCCGTACGTCTACTGGTGGCACGGCGGCGTGCTGACGCAGCTCAGCGAGGAGGACGAGGACGGCGGCGGGCTGCGCCTCGCTGTCGGCGACGACTTCCAGAAGCTGATGGAACGGCTGTCCGCGCGCAAGCGCCCGGACACGGCCTAGCCGTATTGACCCGCAGGGTTGTTGACGCGGGTGATGGGGTCGGCCGTCGGCGGCGGAGCGGATGAAGCTGTATCCGATCACGTCGGACAGCGTCGTCGTGGCCGATCCCACTATGGTTGCTCCGCATGACCGAGACGGAGACCGAGACCGGGATCGAGATCACCGCGGGTCTCGTCCGCGACCTGCTGAGAGATCAGCATCCGGACCTGGCCGAGCTGCCCCTCCGCGAGGTGGAGGGCGGCTGGGGCAACCAGATGTGGCGCCTCGGGGACGAGCTGGCCGTGCGGATCCAGCGCATGGACACCGACCCCGAACCCCAGCTCAAGGAGCGCCGGTGGCTGCCGCTGCTCGCCCCACGCCTGCCGCTGCCGATCCCCGTCCCGGTGCGGAGTGGTGCGCCCTCCGGGCGTTTTCCCAAGGTCTGGACGGTCATGACGTGGGTGCCGGGCCTGCCGCTGGACCACGGGTCGATCACCCGCGGCGAGCACGCGGCCGACACCCTGGCGGCGTTTCTCCGGGCGCTGCATGTGGCAGCGCCCGCCGACGGACCGGTTGACGTGGGCCGCGGCGCGCATCCCAAGGACTGCACGGACGGCTTCGACCAGTTCTTCGACTCCGTCGACGCTGCCGCGATCGGCTCCGACGCCGCTGATGTCCGGGCCGTCTGGGACGACGCCCTGGCGGCGCCGGCGTGGGAGGGTCCGCCGGTGTGGGTGCACGGCGATCTGCATCCCGCGAACGTCGTCGTCGCGGACGGGACGCTGGCGGGCGTTGTCGACTTCGGCGCCCTGTTCGTCGGCGACCCGGCGTGGGACCTGGCGGCGGCCTGGGTGCTGCTGCCGGCGGGCGCGGCCGCCCACTTCTTCGCCGCGTACGCGGAGGCTGACGAGGCGACGGTCCGGCGTGCCCGCGGGCTGGCCGCGCTGAAGAGCCTCTTCCTGATGCTGATGGGCCAGAACGGGGACCGCGGCCTGCCCGGCGGCAAGCCGGCGTGGGGGCCGGCGGGACGGGCGGCGCTCGACCGGGTCCTGAGCGAGCGTCCGACCCGATTCCGCGAGTAGACCGGGTGCCGCGCCTGGTTTCGCTGAATTCGGGGCCCCGTCAGTACCCGACCGTGAACCTGGTCCGGTGGCGGCTCGGCGTCTCGATCTCGTCCAGCAGCGCGACAGCGAAGTCCTCCATGCTGATGGCCGAGTTGCCGGCCGCGTCGACCAGCAACTCGTCGGCGCCGAGACGGTAGCTGCCCGTACGCTCGCCGGGCTCCAGGATCGCGGGCGGGCTCAGGTAGACCCAGTCCACCCCGCCGGAGTCGTTCCCCCCCCGGAACACTGCGAGTTGGTCGTTGCAGGCGAGCGCTATGTCGCGCCAGGCCGGCAGGACATATGTGGGGTCGTCGACCACGAGGGTGCAGTCCGAGCCGGGTACGGTCAGGCTTCCGGCGCCGCCGACGACCAGCAGGCGGGCCCCGCTTCCGGCGAGTCCGGTGAGCAACGCCTCAGCGACGGCGGCGAGTTCGCCCTCACTGCCGGCCGGAGGCCGGGTCGCACCGATCACGACGTCCTGCCCGGCGCCCAGTTGGACCACGTCGTTGACGTCGGCGGCGTCTCCGACCCGCGGCGAGGCACCGGCGGGGAGCTGGAGAAAGCGGGCCGAGTCCCGTACGACGGCGGTCACTTCATGGCCTCGGGCCAGTGCCTCGGCCACGATGCGGCTTCCGGTGTTGCCCGCCGCTCCGAATACGGTGATGCGCATGGTCGTCAGTTCCTCTTCCTGAGTGGGCTGATACGGGTGATGACGCGCACGGCGTCGGGGGAGAGCTGTGCGGCGACGACGGCGATCATCGCGAGGCCGAAGCCGAAGGTCTGGGCGACGGTGAGGGTCTGGTCCAGCAGCAGCCGGCCCAGGAGGGTGGCGACGGCGGGCGAGACCAGCGGCAGGAACGACACCGCGCCGACCGGCAGTCGGCCGATGCCGTTGAACCACAGCGCGTAGGCCAGCAGCGTTCCGACGAGGGACAGCCAGAGGTATCCGCCCACGGCCGGCATGCTCAGCTCCGGGGGCGGGCCCTCGATCGTGAGGGCCAGTACGGTGACCAGCAGGCCGCCGGCGGTGAGCTGCCAGCCGGTGAAGGCCAGCACCCCGACACCCGGCGGCCGTTCCCAGCGTTTGGTCAGTACCACGCCCGCCGCCATCACGGCGCTACCGCCGAGACCTGCCAGGATTCCGACCGCGTCGAACTCCAGCTTTCCTCGCAGCACCATCACGGCGACCCCGACGGTGCCCGCCACGCCCCAGCAGAGCCGCCAGGCGGTCGGACGCTCCCGCAGCAGCGCGAAGGCGACCCCCGACGCCATCAGCGGCTGTACGGCGGAGAGTGTGGACGCGACGCCGCCCGGCAGGCGGTAGGCGGCGACAAACAGCAGCACGAAGAACGCGCCGATGTTCAGCGTGCCCAGCGCCGCCGCGCGCCACCACCACACGCCGTGCGGCAGTTTCCGGCTGATCGCCAGGGCGACGAGGCCGGCGGGCAGGGCCCGGATCGCGCCGGACAGCAGTGGCCGGTCCTGTGGCAGCCACTCGCTGGTCACCAGATAAGTGGTGCCCCAGGTCGCGGGAGCGACCGCGGTGAGAACGGTGAGTCCACCGAAGCCGGGACCGGTCTTTATCGCCATGAGCGTGATCTCTTAACGTCGAACTGTTTGATGTGAAGGTGATGCGTGGAGGAGATTAGGGTTCTGCTACCTTCATGTCAAACAGTTCAACGTTAAGGAAAACTGTGAGTGACAACCTCGACCGGGTGCTGTCGCAGTGGCGGGCCGAACGGCCGGACGTCGACGCCCGCCCGATGGGGGTGGTCGGCCGTATCCAGCGGGCATCCCGGCTGCTGGACAAGGAGTTGGGCCGGCACTTCGCCGTCCACGACCTACAGCTCTGGGAGTTCGACATCCTGGCGACGCTGCTGCGCTCAGGACCCCCGTACCGACTGACGGCGGGCGCCCTCGGCGGGGCGTCCATGGTCACGTCCGGCGCCATGACCAACCGCATCCACCGGCTGGTCGACAAAGGCCTGGTGCACCGCGAGACGGACCCCTCGAACCTGCGCAGTGTGCTGATCAGCCTGACCGACAGCGGCCGCGAACTCGTCGGCCGGATCCTGGGCGGTCACGTCGACAACGAGACGCGGCTGCTCGCCCCGCTCACCCCGGAGGAGCAGGAACACCTCGCCGACCTGCTGCGCAAGCTGCTCATGAGCCTGGGTGACACCCCGCCCGCCCGTACGTGAGGAGACGGCGCCCGGCCACCACCCAAGGCTCGCGCCGGCGCGCCCCGGCAGGCACGATAAGACCCATGGCCACCGCTTCAGAGCCCTCAGAGCGCTCAGACCCCTCGAACTCCCCGGCGGCCGGGCGGAAGCCCGAGCCCCCGCACGCGCCGTTCACCGCCGACGACTACCGCTCCCGGCTGGCCCGCGCCGCCGGGTCGGCCGCGGCCGCCGGTCTCGACGGCCTGCTGATCGCCCCGGGCCCCGACCTGACGTACCTCACCGGCTACCGGCCCAGCGCCACCAGCGAACGCCTCACCCTGCTGGTGATCCCCGCCACCGGCCCGGACCCGGTGCTCGTGGTGCCGACCCTGGAGGCGCCGGACGCCGCACACGCCCCTGGTGCGGCGGCGCTCACCCTCAGCGACTGGACCGACGGCACCGATCCGTACGGTGTGAGCGCCCCGCTGCTCGCCCCCGGAGGGCGGTTCGGGATCAGCGACAACGCCTGGGCGATGCACCTCCTCGGCCTCCAACGGGCCCTGCCCGGAACGTCGTACGTCGCGCTGACCGAGGTCCTGCCGATGCTGCGCGCGGTCAAGGACGACCGCGAACTCGCCAGGGCCGAGGCGGCGGGCGCCGCCGCCGACGCCGCGTACGGGGAGATCCTGAAGGCCCGCTTCGCCGGCCGCAGGGAGAGCGAGGTGGCAGCGGACCTCGCCGCGCTGCTGCTCCAATTCGGCCACTCCCAGGTGGACTTCACCGTCGTCGGCTCCGGCCCCAACGGCGCCGACCCGCACCACAGGGCCGGTGAACGCGTCATCGAGCACGGCGACATGGTCGTCCTCGACTTCGGCGGCCTCAAGCACGGCTACGGCTCCGACACCACCCGTTCCGTCCATGTCGGCGAACCCACCGCCGAGGAGCAGCGCGTGCACGACGTCGTACGCGCGGCCCAGCAGGCCGGCCGCGACGCCGTACGGCCCGGAGTCGCCTGCCAGGAGGTCGACCGGGCGGCCCGCGCGGTCATCACCGAGGCCGGATACGGCGATTACTTCATCCACCGCACCGGCCACGGCATCGGCGTCACCACCCATGAGCCCCCGTACATGATCGAGGGCGAGGAGCAGCCGATGGTGCCCGGCATGTGCTTCTCCGTCGAGCCGGGCATCTACCTCCCCGGCCGGTTCGGTGTGCGCATCGAGGACATCGTCACCGTGACGGAGGACGGCGTCCGCAGCTTCAACAACACCTCCCGCGAGCTGGCCGTCGTCGAGTAGGGCACCATCCGCCGCCGGAAGACCCGACAGGGCCTAACTGTTGGCGAGAACCACACAGGATTCCGGCGGCAGCCGCAGCATGCCGTCGGTCCCCGGCGGGTCCACCGGCTGCCAGGCCGCGAGGACCCGGCCGCCGCCGCCCAGTGGGATCTCCACCGGTTCCGCCGACAGGTTCACCGCGATCCGCAGATCGCCCCTCCGGTACGCCAGCCAGCGGGCCTCCTCGTCGTACGCGACCTTCACCGACGCCAAGTCCGGGTCGGAGAGGTCGGGTTGGCCATGCCGGAGGGCGATCAGCTCGCGGTACCAGGCCAGCAGGCGCGCGTGCGGCTCCTGACGCGTCTCGGTCCGGTCGAGGCAGGAACGCCGCCAGGTCTCCGGGTCCTGCGGGTCGGGGATGTCCTCCTCCGCCCAGCCGTGCGCCGCGAACTCCCGCCGTCTGCCGGACCGTACGGCCTCGGCGAGCACCGGGTCCGGGTGGTCGGTGAAGAACTGCCAGGGCGTGGAGGCGCCCCATTCCTCGCCCATGAAGAGCATCGGGGTGTGCGGCCCCGTCAGTACGATCGCGGCGGCGCAGGCAAGCAGACCGGGGGGCAGTGTCCCCGAAAGCCGGTCGCCCAGTGCGCGGTTGCCGATCTGGTCATGGGTCTGGGAGTAGGCGAGGAATCGGTGTGCCGGCGTGTTCGTCACGTCGACGGCGCGGCCGTGCACCCGGCCCCGGAAGCTCGAATACGTACCGTCGTGGAAGAAGGCGCGGGTCAGTGTCTTGGCCAGCGCGGCGATCGGCGCGCGGGCGAAGTCGGCGTAGTAGCCCTGGGATTCACCGGTGAGCGTGGTGTGCAGCGCGTGGTGGAAGTCGTCGTTCCACTGGGCGTGCAGACCGATTCCGTTCCTGGCGCGGGGAGTTGTGGTGCGCGGATCGGCGAGGTCCGACTCGGCGATCAGGAACAGCGGGCGGCCGAGGGTCTCGGAGAGGCCGTCCACGGCGGCCGACAGCTCTTCGAGGAAGGTCAGGGCCCGGTTGTCGGCGAGGGCGTGCACGGCGTCGAGCCGTAGCCCGTCGAGGCGGAAGTCGCGCAGCCAGGCGAGCGCGCTGTCCAGCAGATAGGTGCGCACCTCGTCGGAGCCGGGCGCGTCGAGGTTGACGGCGGCGCCCCAGGGGGTGTGGTGCGTCTCGGTGAAGTACGGGCCGAACTGGGGAAGGTAGTTGCCGGCCGGGCCCAGGTGGTTGTGCACGACGTCGAGCACCACACCGAGGCCGAGGCCGTGCGCGGTGTCGACGAAGCGCTTCAACCCCTCGGGGCCGCCGTACGGTTCGTGCACCGCCCACAGCGACACACCCTCGTACCCCCAGCCGTGCGTCCCCGGGAAGGGGCACACCGGCATCAGCTCGACATGGGTGATGCCCAACTCCGCGAGTGGGGCGAGCTGCGCGGCCGCCGCGTCGAAGGTGCCCTCAGGGGTGAAGGTCCCGATGTGCAGCTCGTACAGGACGGCGCCCGGCAGCGCCCGGCCCCGCCACGCGTGGTGCCACTCGTACGCCTCCTGGTCCACGACCGCGCTCGTCCCGTCCGGCCCGTCGGGCTGGCGGCGCGAGCGCGGATCGGGCAGTACGGGGCCGCCGTCGAGCGCGAAGCCGTACCGCGTCCCGTCGGCGGCGGGCGCCTCCGCGGTCCACCAGCCGGTCCGCTCCTCGTCACGCTCCATCGGCACGTCGTCGTCGGCCACCCTGAGGGCGACCCGGTCCTGCGCCTGCGGCGCCCAAACCTCGAACTGCACGGGCTGTTCCCCCTTGTCATCGGCGTCTGTCCCCTCATGGTGACAAGAGGGACGGCCCGAGCCCGGTCATCACCCCCAATTTGGGCGGGTCTTCCCCCGTGCGGCAGCAGACCCGGCGTCCCGGCACCCCGGAGTTCACCAGGACGACGGGAAAAATGGCCGGAACACCGGGTCGTCTGGACACGTCAAGCCATCCGCCCGACAATCACGTCTGTGACGTCGTCTCCTGAGTTCCACACGTATCCCGCCCGGCTGTCGGACGCCGAGCGCGATCGTGCAGTCGCGGTACTGAGGGAAGGCGCGGCGCTGGGCAAGCTCTCGCACGACACCTTCATGCGCCGTATGGATCTGGCGCTCACCGCCAGCAGGGCCGACGAACTCAAGGCGCTCACCACGGATCTGGAGACCGACGGCCGGTGGGCGCGCCGGGTGTTCGGGACGGTGGGGAGGATCTCCGCGTTCTCCCTGCGGCTGCGCAGGGCGTGGCAGGTCGAGCGGCTGCCGAAGCTCCTGCTGCCCGAACCGGGCCCGTATCCGCTGCGTATAGGGCGCGATCCGGTGAACGGACTGCGGCTCAGCCATGACACGGTCTCGCGCCTGCACGCCGAACTGAGCCTGCGGGGCGAGCTGTGGGTGCTGCGTGACCTCGGCTCGACCAACGGGACCACCGTCAACGGACGGCGGGTGACGGGTTCCGTCGTGGTGTGCGACGGTGACATGGTGAGCTTCGGCCAGATGAGCTTCCGTATCGCCGCACACTGAGCAAGCCCCACACTGAGCAAGCCACGCGATGGGCACACCGCATACGCTGTCAACTCGCACCCGTTCAGGCGTTGTTACCGGCCCTCGCTGCCGACCCGCAGGACGATCTTGCCCTGGATATGGCCCTGTTCGGCGCGCGCGTGTGCCTTCGCCGCGTCCGCCAGCGCGAAGACGCTGTCGACGCCGACGCGGACACGCCCGTCATCGATCAACCGCGCGAGCTCGCCCAGTTGCGCTCCGTCGGAGTGAACTTGCCCTGAGGGGAAGGTGATTGTCCGCTCGGCGGCTTCTTCGCGGTGGTACTCGCCGAAGAAGACCGGGCTGATCGTGCCGCCCTGTTTCACCGTGGGCAGGAAACGGAAACCACGGGGGCCGCCGACCGTGTCGATCAGGTGGTCGATGTCGCGCACCCGGTCTTCCACCGGCCCGGTGGTGTAGTCGATGAACTCATCGACACCGAGGGAGCGCAGGAACGCTTCATGGCCCCCGGAGGCGACGGCGACCACGTGTGCGCTCCGGGTCCCGGCCAACTGTGCGAGGAAGTGGCCGACGCCGCCCGCAGCGCCGTTGACCAGTACGGTCCGACCCGGCCGGAGCCGGATGTGGTCGAACAGGAACTGGTAGGCGGTGAGTCCGGCCATCGGTACGGCGGCGGCCGTCACATGGTCGACGGAGGCGGGTTTGCGCGCCAGATCCGCCGCGGGTGACGTGGTGTACTCCGCGTACCCTCGGCCGCCCCTGTCCAGCGAGGGAAAGCGCACCAGCCCGAACACCGCGTCGCCCGGGCGCCATTGGGTGACTCCCGGCCCCACGGCGGTGACCACACCGGAGATGTCCGAGCCCGGTGTGAACGGCAGCC
This sequence comes from Streptomyces sp. 150FB, assembly GCF_000818195.1. GTDB lineage: Bacteria > Actinomycetota > Actinomycetes > Streptomycetales > Streptomycetaceae > Streptomyces. The sequence goes on from NZ_JTHL01000001.1 coordinate 7,743,634, forward strand.
GGGGAGGCTCGGGGCGGATGGCCTCGGGGAGGTTGGTGAACCCGCTTCGGGCGTACCGGTCCGGCGGGTTGACCCCCGCCGCGTGGACGCGGATCAGGACCTCGCCCGGCTCGGGTTCGGGGCGCGGCACCTCCTCGTGGGTGAGGACCTCAGGACCTCCGTAGCTGTGCGCCCGTACGGCCCGCATCGTCGCTCTCGGCACTTTCTCTCCCCGTTGTCGCACGCCCGTCCGGGCGGCCCGTTAGTATTTGGAGCACTGCTCCAGATAGTAGGCGGGGCAGTGCTCCGGTTGGCAACGGTGAGGATTCTCGGATGGTCAGCCCCTCCACATCCCCGGCCGACGCGCCACGCGGACAGCGGGCCGACGCCCAGCGCAACTACGAGCGCGTCCTCGCGGTCGCCAGGGCCGTCATGGACGAGGAGGGCACGCAGGCGTCGCTGCGGGACATCGCGCGCCGGGCCGGCGTGGGCCTCGGCACGCTGTACCGGCACTTCCCGACCCGCGACGCGCTGCTGGAGGCCCTGTTGCGGCAGGGCTTCGACCGCCTCGCCGAAAAGGCCCGCACACTCGCCGACGAGCGGGCGGCCGACGAGGCGATGGCGGAGTGGCTGCGCGACTTCGTCGCCAACTCGAACACCTACCGGGGGCTGCCGGCCTCGATGATGGCGACCCTCGCCGACGAGGACTCCTCGCTGCACGCGTCCTGCCTCGCCATGCGCGAGGCCGCGGGAGGGCTGCTCAAACGCGCCCAGAAGTCCGGCGACATCCGGCCTGACATCGACGCGACGGACCTGTTCGCCCTCGTCAACGCGGTCGGCTGGATCGCCGAACAGGCGCCGTCCCTCGCCGCGCGGCGCGAGCGTCTTCTCGCCCTGGTCATGGACGGCCTCGCGCCTCGGCGGGGGCCGTCCTGACAGGCGCGCGGAAGAATCCGGGCGGTCAGCCCCTCCTCACGCCGGTCGGCTCCTCACGCCCGTCGGCTGAGCAGCGCCACCGGGCGTTCCGCGAAGAGATCCGCCGGCGCCACCGGATGCCCCGGGCCACCCTCGAACTCCCGCCCCGGCGACCCGAACGCGTCGCCCCACCGCCCCTCCGGCAGCACCAGCGCCGTGTCGCGCCAGCCGCCCGACTCGGCGAGCCGCAGCGGC
>NZ_JTHL01000001.1:7744807-7764779 GCF_000818195.1 Streptomyces sp. 150FB
CCGCAGCGGCAGCCGGGTGACGGCCGTGACCACATCGCCGGAGCGGCAGAACGCCAGGAGGTGGTCGGCGGCCTGCCCGGTCGCGCTCAGCGGCGCGTACGTCCCCGACGGGCCGAAAACCTCGGGCCGCGCGGCGCGCAGCCCCAGCGCCACCGTCGTGACCACGGTCTTCTCGTCGGGCGGTCCCGTCCTGAACGGCCGCCGGTTGTCCGGGTCGACCAGCGCGAAGTACTCGCGCTCCGTGTTCTGGTAGAGGTCCGGCACACCCGGCATGGTGAGCTGCACCAGCGCGGCGCCGAGCGCGCTCGCGCGTACGTACGGCGCCAGCGCCCGTGTGAAAGCGGCGATCGTACGCCGTGCCGCCCCTGCCGGGCCCGCCTCGACGAAGCCCTCCACGGCCTTCTCGTACGCCGGGTCGGACTCCGTCCAGCTCGTGCGCAGCCCCGCTTCCCGTACGGACTTCAGCACCGCGGGCGCCATCCGCGTCCCGTCCGGCGCCCCGGCCAGCGAAGCGCCGCCCTCGGTGGAGTCCAGCGCCGGCACATCTCCCGCCGGTGTGAAACCGACCGCCGTCTGCCAGGCCGCCCATGCCACATGCGGATCGGGCGCGGCCACGCCCGCGACCTGTTCGAGGAGTTCGTCCCACCACCTCGGGCACTCGGAGAGGACCGCGATTCCGGCCCGTACGTCCGCGCTTCGCTTGGTGTCGTGCGTGGTCAGGACCGTGCCGGTGGCCGGCCAGTCGCGCGCGATCCGCGCGCAGTACGCGTGGAAGCGCTCCGGGCTGACGGCCGGCGCCCCCGGGTCGCCGCCCACCTCGTTCGCCGAGAGCAGCGGCAGGAAGCGGTAGAAGGCGGTGTCCTCCACGGACTTGGCGCGCAGCGCCGACGCGGTCTGGGCGAAGCGCGCGCAGAACGCGATGTGATCGGGTCCCGTCCCCAGCTCGCCGAGCGCCAGTCGCCGCACGACGTCGACGGCCGCGGCCTCGCCCTCGACGGCGAACGACGCCTTCGCCTGGCGTACGGCCTCGTCGGACACCGCCGCCCTGGCCGCCGCCGAGACGGGGCCGCCCGCCGTCACGTACGGGCGGTAGACGGGCACGCGTACGAGCAGCTCGCGGAGCGCCGTGCGCAGCGCCCACGGCGCGTGGTCCCGCAGCGCGGGGTCGGCGGCGCAGATACGGCCGGCCGCCCGAACCAGGAACTCCGTCTCGGCGACCAGTTCATGGACGACCACTTTGTACGCGGCCCTTCGGACCGTCGCCTCCCAGTAGCCGCCCCGGTCGCCCGGCGGGGTGGTGAACTCGCGATAGCGCCGCTCCAGCACCTCCGCGCCCACCGGGTCGGTGAAGAGACCGTCGACATGGCGCAGCGCGTCGTACCCGGTGGTGCCCGCCACCTGCCAGTCGGCGGGCAGCGGCTCGTCGTCGGCGAGGATCTTCTCCACGACGATCCAGCAGTCGTCGCCCGCGGCCTCGTGGAGCCGGCGCAGATACTCGCCGGGGTCGGCGAGCCCGTCCGGGTGGTCGATGCGCAGGCCCTCGACAACGCCGTCCCGCACCAGCTCCAGGATCTTGCCATGGGTCGCCTCGAAGACCTCCGGGTCCTCGACCCGTACCCCGATCAGGTCCGAGATGGTGAAGAAGCGCCGGTAGTTCAGCTCCGTGCGGGCCAGCCGCCACCAGGCGAGCCGGTAGTGCTGGGCGTCGAGCAAGGCGGGCAGCGGCAGCTCCCCGGTGCCCTCGGCCAGCGGGAACCGCTGCTCGCCGTGGTGCAGCATGCCGTCCTCGACCCGCAGCGCCGCCAGCTCCTCACCGATGGGCCCCGGAAGGACGGGGAGCAGCACCTTGCCGTCGCCCGCCCGCCAGTCGATGTCGAACCAGCGGGCGTACGGGGAGGCCTCGCCCTCCCGCAGCACCTCCCACAGGGCCTTGTTGTGGCGGGGGGCCGCGGCCATGTGGTTGGGCACGATGTCGAGGACGAGACCGAGGCCGTACTCACGGGCCCGCTCGGCCAGTTTCCGCAGCCCCTCCTCGCCGCCCAGCTCCTCGCGGACGCGGGAGTGGTCGACGACGTCGTAGCCGTGCTCCGAGCCGGGTACGGCTTCGAGCACCGGCGACAGGTGCAGGTGCGAGACGCCGATCGCGGCGAGATAGGGCACCCGTTTCGCGGCGGCTGCGAAGGGGAAGTCCGGCTGCAACTGGAGCCGGTAGGTCGCGGTGGGCGTCATACGAACGTTCGTACCCCGCTCTGCGGCTTCTGTGCCAGCCGGTCATGCGCAGGGGCGGAAGCTGCTTGTCCGCGACTCGGCACTACGGCTTGTACACGTACGGTGTGGTCGTGCTCAGCGTAGCGAAGCCCAGCCGGTGCAGGATCGGGCGGCTCGAATCCAGTGCGTCCACCTGGAGATAGCGGTAGCCGCGCGCGGCGGCGATCCCGGCCCGGTGGGCGATCAGCGCGCGGTAGATGCCCCTGCCGCGCCACGCCTCCACGGTGCCGCCGCCCCAGAGCCCGGCGAACTGCTTGCCCGGCGGCAGCTCCATGCGCGCCGCGCACACCGGCACCTCGTCCGGCGCCTCGCCGGCCAGCGCGACAACGGCTTCCACGGTGTCGGGGGCGTCGGCGAGCTGGGTCAGCAGCCGCTCGCGGTACGACGTACCGGTCATCCCGAAGGCCTGCCCGTGCACGTCCGCCAGGATCTCCATGCCGGCCGCGTCGGTCACCGGCCGCAGCCGTACGCCGTCCGGAAGGACGACCTCCGTCGGCAGATCCCGGACCTCGGCGACCATGAGCGACTCCGTCGGCTCGGCCGTGAAGCCGGCGGACAGCAGCCGCTCGGCGAGGTCGGAGGGTTCGTCGTGCGCGTACAGCTTCCACTCGAACTCGCGCCCGAGGGCGGAGAAGAAGTCGATCTGCGCCGCGATCGCCGCGTCCGTGTTGTCGGTGGTGTCCGCGCCGAGACCCGACCAGAGGACGCCGTTCCAGTCGTGCTCCGAGCCGACCTGCCGTACGACCTGCCCGGTCCGCTCGACCCGGGCGCCTGTGCCGTCGGGCGCCGGGTCCTGGCGCATCTCCCGGTCGAACACTGCCAGTACCGCTGTGTGATCCATCCGGTCACTGGAACATCGCGAGGGCCGCGCGGCAATCGATTTTCGCCGCGCGGCCCCACTTCCTGGATGTGCACCCGCTACGCCGGGCGCATCAGCACCGTCATACTCCGGCCGATCATGGTGAGGTGCTCACCGCCGTCGACCTTCGCCCCCTGTCCGGGCGGTACGACCTCCGACTGCGACGTGTCCACGACGACCTGCCACTGCTCGCCGTGGCCGACCGGCACAGCGAACTCCAGCACCTCGCTGCTCGCGTTGAACATCATCAGGAACGAGTCGTCCGAGATCCGCTCGCCGCGCGGCCCCGGCTCCGAGATGGCGCCGCCGTTGAGGAAGACCGTCATCGCCTTGGCGTGGGCGGCCTGCCAGTCCTCTTGCGTCATCTCCTCACCCTCAGGGGTGAACCACGAGATGTCCGACAGCTCGTCGTGCGTCCCCTCCACCGGCCGTCCGTGGAAGAACCGCCGCCGCCGGAAGACCGGGTGGTCCCGCCGCAGCCCCGCCATGGCCTGGGTGAAAGCGAGCATGCTGTTGTCGGTCTCGGCGCCCGGCTCCGGCCAGCGGACCCAGGAGACCTCGTTGTCCTGGCAGTACGCGTTGTTGTTGCCGCCCTGCGTACGGGCGAACTCGTCGCCGTGGCTGAGCATCGGAACGCCCTGCGACAGCATCAGCGTCGCGATGAAGTTACGCATCTGGCGGTTGCGCAGCTCCACGATCCCGGCATCGTCGGTCTCGCCCTCGGCCCCGCAGTTCCAGGACCGGTTGTGGCTCTCGCCGTCCCTGTTGCCCTCGCCGTTGGCCTCGTTGTGCTTGTCGTTGTACGAGACCAGGTCGTGCAGGGTGAAGCCGTCGTGGCAGGTGGTGAAGTTGATGGAGGCCAGTGGCCGGCGGCCGTCGTCCTGGTAGAGGTCGGACGACCCGGTGAGCCGCGAGGCGAACTCGGCCAGCGTCCGGGGCTCGCCGCGCCACAGATCCCGTACGGTGTCGCGGTACTTACCGTTCCACTCGGTCCACAGCGGCGGGAAGTTCCCCACCTGATAGCCGCCCTCGCCCACGTCCCACGGCTCGGCGATCAGCTTCACCTGGCTGACCACCGGGTCCTGCTGCACGAGATCGAAGAACGACGACAGCCGGTCCACCTCGTGGAACTGCCGCGCCAGCGTCGCAGCGAGGTCGAAGCGGAACCCGTCGACATGCATCTCGGTCACCCAGTACCGCAGCGAGTCCATGATGAGCTGGAGTACGTGGGGGCTGCGCATCAGCAGGGAGTTGCCGGTCCCCGTGGTGTCCGTGTAGTAACGGGCGTCCTCGCTGAGCCGGTAGTACTGGGCGTTGTCCAGACCCCGGAACGACAGCGTCGGGCCGAGGTGGTTGCCCTCGGCGGTGTGGTTGTAGACGACGTCGAGGATGACCTCGATGCCGGCCTGGTGCAGCGCCTTCACGGCCTGCTTGAACTCCAGGACCTGTTCGCCCCGGTCGCCCCAGGACGCGTACGTGTTGTGCGGCGCGAAGAAACCGATGGTGTTGTAGCCCCAGTAGTTCGCGAGGCCGGAGTCCACCAGCCGGTGATCGTTGACGAACTGGTGTACGGGCATCAGCTCCAGCGCCGTGACGCCGAGTTCTGTCAGGTGGTTGATCACAGCCGGATGGGCCAGCCCGGCGTACGTACCGCGCAGCTCCTCCGGCAGCTCGGGGTGGAGCATGGTGAGGCCCTTCACATGGGCCTCGTAGAGCACGGTCTTGTGATATTCGGTCCGGGGCAGCCGGTCGTCGCCCCAGTCGAAGTACGGGTTGACGACGACGGAGGACATCGTGTGCGGCGCCGAGTCCATGTCGTTGCGCGACTCGGGTTTGCCGAAGTGGTAGCCGTACACGGACTCGTTCCACTCCACGCTGCCGCTGACCGCACGGGCGTACGGATCGAGGAGCAGCTTCGAGGAGTTGCAACGGTGCCCGTTCTCCGGCTCGTAGGGTCCGTGGACGCGGAAGCCGTAGCGCTGCCCCGGCATGATGCCGGGCAGGTAGGCGTGCCGCACGAACGCGTCGGATTCGCGCAGTTCCACCGCCGTTTCTGAACCGTCGTCGTGCAGGAGGCACAACTCGATCCGGTCGGCGACCTCTGAGTAGACCGCGAAATTGGTGCCGGCGCCGTCGTACGTGGCACCGAGGGGATACGTCTGTCCCGGCCAGACCTGCATAGATATGACTCTTCCATTTCTGATCCGGGTGCTGCGGGGCACTTGAGTTGAGATCTTCCCCGAAAAACGGGCAACCACCTAGGAACCCGGGGGGTTCTTGCCGGAGTCAACTTCACGTTACGCGGCGTAACCCGTGACGTGGACCCGCGCACGGGAGCAGTGCCCGGGCGGACGGACGGGGCGTGCGACAGGGGCGCGACCGGAGCACATCGGTGCAAACGCCTCGAATCGGACCATGGTGCCGGAGTTCCCCGCGGGGAACCGCGTTCATGGATATCGGAGTTACGAGAGGAGCCTGTGCATCGAGCTGCACCGCTCCGGTTTCCCGGAGTACCCTTCCTTGATCGTTGAAGGGAACGTTGCGCGTAGGAGGGAAGGCGGTGCGCGGGTGAGCTCGGGAGGGCTGGAGCTACCCCCCGGTGACACAGGTCACGACGGGGTCTCCGGCGACATTCCGCCCGGAGCGGTCTCCGTCGCACGGCCGATGGAGATCGGGGCGGAACTGGACTGGGGCGCGGAAGCCTGGAGCGAGGTGCGTACGCGCGCACAGCGCGCCGGACGCGCGTACATCTGGCTCAACCTGGTGGAGCAGCGGCTGCGTGCCGTGGTCGCCGCCGTCCTGCGGCCCATCTACGAGCCGGTGCACGGCGAGGAGTGGGTGGTCGCCGCGGCCGGTCCGGCCGGCCAGGAGTGGGTCCAGCGGGCCGTCGCCGTACGGGAGGTCTCCCGGCGCAAGGGCTATCTCCTCGACCCGGCCGACGACAACGTCCTGAGCTTCCTGACCCTGCCGCAACTGCGGGAGCTGATGGTCCAGCACTGGCCGTGCTTCGAGCCCTACTTCGACGACCGCAGGGACGTGGAGCTGGCGCTCGACGAGCTGGAGGTCGCGCGGAACGTCGTCTCCCGCAACCGCGCGCTCTCCGAGACCGTCCTGGCCCAGGCGGAGCGCGCCTCGGCCCGGCTGCTGGAGATCCTGGGCGGCGGCAGCGGCTCGGCCGCGGCCGCGAACAGGCTGCCGGTCGACGCCGTCGAGGAACTGGTCGGCGACCGGTACGCGGATGTGGTCTCCGTCCACTCCGACCGGGTCAGACTCCAGCGCCAGATCCCCGCCGAGGACCTCTTCGGCGGAGCACGGCGGGTCGACGCCATCGGCATCGGCCTGAACCTGCTCGTGCAGAACTTCTCCGGCCGCCGACTGATCCGCCTCGCCGAGTCGGGCTGCCGGATACGGCTGGTCTTCCTCAACCCCGCGAGCAGCGCCGTCAGGCGGCGCGAACGCGAACTGGGGCTCAAGAAGGCCGAGCTGAGCCGCACGGTCGAGATGAACATCCTCCATATGCGCCGGGTACGCGCCCAGTTGCGCGATCCGGGCGCGTTCGAGATCCATGTCTTCGACGAGACCCCTCGCTTCACCGCGTACCTCGTCGACGGCGACGGCCCCGACGGGCTCGCCGTCGTCCAGTCGTACCTGCGCAAGGCGCGGGGCATGGAGGCGCCCGTGCTGGTGCTGCGGGGCGGCGGCCGCGAGGTCGTACGGCCGGGCCAGGACACCGAGCGGGGTCTCTTCCAGACGTACCGCGAGGAGTTCGAGTCGTTCTGGTCGGACTCGCGTCCTGTCTCCTGACCGGACTCCTGACCTGTTTCCCGGCTGCACGGCTGAAGGCCGGTTGTCAGTGCCGGGTGACAAGGTGAAAGTCCACGGGGAAACACCACGGGGAACCACTCCGTGGATCACCACGGGGCCGGCGGGGGATGCGGCACAGCATCATGAGGGAGGGGCACGATGACGTGGTACGGGGAGTCGCTGGTCGGATTCGACCTGGAGACGACGGGCACCGAGCCGCTGGAGGCGCGGATCGTGACGGCGGCGGTCGTCGAGGTCAGGGACGGCGAGGTGATACGCGAGCGGACCTGGCTGGCCGACCCGGGCATCCTGATCCCCGCTCAGGCGTCAGCGGTGCACGGCATCAGCAGCGAGCGCGCGGCCTCGGAAGGCCGTCCGGCGCGTGAGGTGGCGGGAGAGATCGCTGAAGTCCTCGCCGAGTACTGGACACGGGGGGTGCCGGTCGTCGCGTACAACGCGCCGTTCGACCTGACACTGCTCTCCGCCGAACTGCGCAGGCACGGCCTGCCGCCACTCGACCCGATCGGCCCGGTGATCGACCCGTACACCATCGACCGCGCCGTCGACCGCTACCGAAAGGGCAAGCGCACGCTGGAGGCGGTCTGCACTGAGTACGGAGTGGTACTGGACACCGCCCACGAGGCGGTGGCCGACGCGCTGGCAGCGGTAAGGGTCGCGACGGCGATAGCCGCCCGGCACGCGTCGGTGGCCGAACTGGCGGCGACGGAACTGCACGCGCGCCAGATCCGGTGGTACGCGGAGTGGGCGGTCAACTTCCAGGCGTTCCTGCGGAAGAAGGGCAACACGGAAGCGGTGGTGGACACCACCTGGCCACTACGCCCGCACGCGCTGACGGCGCCTTAGGGCCTGACGCCGACTCCGACGCCGACGTTCGGATCTTGCAGGTCAACCGGGTGGTGAGGGGCTGGTCCGAGCCTCCCGGAAGCCGTCCCTCAGAACGGGTACCAGCGCACCTGCGGGTCGCCGTCGCGCAACGACGCGACCCTGCGGGTGAATTCGGCGAGGGCCTTCGGGTTCGTCGGGGCGTGTTGGGCCACCCATGCGCAGCTTGCCGTTTCGCGGGCGCCTCGCAGGACCTCGCAGCCCTCCCAGGTCCGCACGTCCCAGCCGTACGTCCCGGTGAACGCGTCGTACGACTCGGGCGGCAGCCCGTAGCGGTCGCGGGACAGGGCCATCACCACCAGGTCGTGTTCGCGGAAGTCCGAGGCGAACGTCTCCAGGTCGACCAACACCGGTCCTTCGGGGCCCACATGGACGTTGCGCGGCAGCGCGTCGCCGTGGATCGGGCCGACCGGGAGGTGCGGGGTCAGGGCGGCCGCCGCCGTCGCGAAGCCGTCCCTGCGCTCGCGCAGGTACGCGGCGTCCGCCGGGTCGATCGCGGTGCCCGCGAGGCGCAGCCAGCGTTCGACGCCACCCAGCAGGTCCCGGCGGGGGAGCGGGAAGGAGGGCGACGGCAGGGCGTGGACCAGCCGCAGCAGCGACGCCAGGTCCGTAGGGCCCGCCGGGCGTACGGCGTCCGGCAGCCGGTGCCAGAGGGTGACCGGGTGGCCGTCGACCGACCGTGCCTCGTCCGCCGCCGCCCGTACGGCGGGGATGCCGCACTCCGCGAGCCAGGAGGCGGTCGCGACCTCCCGCCCGGCCCGGTCGAGCAGTTCCGTCTCCCGCGTCGCGTCCCGGCCCACCTTGACGACCAGATCGCCCGCCGCGAACACCGCGTTCTCGCCGAGTGCCAGCAGCCCGGCGCCGTCCGGCAGCCCCGCCGCCGCCAGGATCTCCCGCGCCCGCACCTCGTCCATCGCGTGCTCCACCCGCTCCCGTTCGTTGTCGGACCTCGTTGTCGGACCTCGTTGTACGACTCGCGTTGTACCGATCTCGCCGTACGGATCTCCCCGTACGAATCCGGCAAAGTCTCGCATCCGAGCCGGTTGTCTTGACGAACGGATGGCCCGTCCGCACGATGACGGGGGCCGCCAGGGCGGCCGGACCATGACAAGCCGCCCGAAGGAGTCGAATCAGTGACCTCGGCGACCGCGACGACGCGGTCCGGAAGAACCACGGACCATGGAGCCTGGTTCCTGGTCCTTCCCGCGCTCATCCCGATCCTCGTGCTCAGCGTGGGACCGCTGCTCTACGGCATCGCGCTCGCCTTCACCGACTCGCAGTCGGGCCGCACCCAGCCGACCGAGTGGATCGGGCTGCTGAACTTCCAGGATCTGATCCACGACTCCCTGTTCTGGGACTCGTTCGGGATCGGGCTGCTGTGGGCGGTCGGGGTGACCGTCCCGCAGTTCCTGCTCGCGCTCGGCCTCGCGCTGCTGCTCAACCAGAACCTCCGCTTCCGCTGGCTGGCCCGCGCGCTCGCGATCGTCCCCTGGGCCATGCCCGAGGTCGTCGTCGGCATCATGTGGCGGCTCGTCTACAACCCCGACGCCGGCATCCTCAACGAGACGCTCCGCGATCTGGGCCTCGGTGAAGGACGTGCCTGGCTGACCGGCCTCGCCACCGCGCTGCCCGCCGTGATCGTCGTCGGCATCTGGGCCGGCATGCCGCAGACCACCGTCGCTCTGCTGGCCGGACTCCAGAACGCCCCGTACGAACTCCAGGAGGCGGCGGCGCTCGACGGTGCCGGCGCCTGGCGCCGCTTCCGCAGCGTCACCTGGCCCGCGCTCAGACCCGTAGCGCTCGCCATCACCGCGCTCAACTTCATCTGGAACTTCAACTCCTTCGCCCTGGTCTATGTGCTGACCAACGGCGGGCCCGGCGGCCGGACCCGGCTGCCGATGCTCTTCGCCTACGAAGAGGCCTTCCGCTACGGCCAGTTCGGCTACGCGGCCGCCATGGGCTGCGCCATGGTCGCCGTGATCTCCGTGGTCCTCGCCTTCCACCTCGTCGGACGACTCAAGGGAGGGGACGACAGATGAGTCTGCGTACGAGCAGATCCGCCCGCTCCGGCCAGTACCTCGCGCTGCTGTGCTACCTCGTCTTCCTCGCCTTCCCCTTCCTGTGGCTGATCTCCACGGCGTTCAAGCCGGCCACGGAAATCGGCAGCCTGCACCCCACCTGGATCCCGCACCACCCCACCCTCGGCAACTTCCGGCAGGCCTTCGACGAACAGCCCCTGCTGCGGGCCGCCGCCAACAGCCTGATCGCAGCCCTCTCCGCGGGCCTGATCGCGGTGGTCGTCGCGACCCCGATGGCGTATGTGATGGCCCGTCACCGCGGCAAGATCTCGACGGCGGCGACCGGCTGGGTCGTGATCAGCCAGGCGTTCCCGTTCGTGCTGGTGATCATTCCGCTGTTCCTCGTCCTGAAGAACCTCCACCTGATCGACTCCCTCGTCGGGCTGATCCTGGTGTACGTCGTGTGGGCGCTGCCGTTCGCGCTCTGGATGCTGGTCGGTTACGTACGGGCCGTACCGGTCGAGCTGGAGGAGGCCGCGGCCGTCGACGGCGCGACCCGGCTCCGTACGCTCGTCTCCGTCACCGCCCCGCTGCTGGCGCCGGGCATCGTCGCGACCGCGCTGTTCGCCTTCATCACCGCGTGGAACGAGTTCTTCTTCGCGCTCGTCCTGCTCAAGACCCCGGAGAAGCAGACCTTGCCGGTCGTCCTCACCCACTTCCTGGGCGCGGAGGGGGTGGCCGATCTGGGGCCGCTCGCCGCCGCCGCCTTCCTCGCGACGCTTCCCTCGCTCGTCATCTTCGCGATCATCCAGCGTCACATCACGAGCGGCATGCTGGCCGGGGCGGTGAAGAGCTGATGCGCGGCGTCAGGCTCGCCGGCGCGGCCGCCGCCGCGTTCGCCCTGCTGCTCGCCGGCTGCTCCGGGGGCGGCGAGGCGCGCGGCGGCGCGATCACCCTGCGCTTCCAGTCCCTCGCCTGGCAGGACGAGTCGGTCCAGGTCAACAAGGAGCTGGTGAACGAGTGGAACGCCGCGCGTCCGGACGTCCACGTCGAGTACGTCCAGGGGAGCTGGGACACCGTTCACGACCAGCTCCTCACCTCCTTCGAGGGCGGTGAGGCGCCGGACATCATCCATGACGCCACCGACGACCTCGCCGACTTCGCCTACGGCGGTGACCTCGCCGATCTGAGCACACTGCTGCCCGACCGCATCAAGCGGGGCATCCCCGCCCGGAGTTGGGAGACGGCGACGTTCGACGGCGGTGTGTACGGTGTCCCCTTCCTCCAGGAGCCACGCGTACTGATCGCCAACAAGAAACTGCTCGAAGCGTCGGGCGTACGGATCCCGACCGTGGCGAAGCCCTGGAGCTGGCCCGAGTTCCGTACGGCCTCCAAGCGGCTGACGGCGCGGATGGGCGCCGGGAAGTACGCCGTCGCCTGGCCGCTCAAGGAGCCGGTCTCCGCCACCCTCAACCTCGGCCTGTCGACGGGCGGACAGCTCTTCCACCAGGACGCCGAAGGGAAGACGACCGTCAGTTACACGGCCGGTGACGCGGTGGTCCCCGACACCATCCGCGCCCAGGTCAACACGGACAGGACCGCCGCGGCGTCCACGCTCGGCATGGGAGGCTCGGACGCGCTGCCCGGCCTCTTCGGCGGCAAGTACGCGATGGTCCCGCTGGGCTTCTCGTACCGTCAGCAGATCATCCAGCAGGCGCCGAAGGGTTTCGAGTGGACGGTGCTCCCGGCGCCGGCCGGCGAACAGGGCACGCTGGAACAGGGCGTGAGCCCGCAGACCCTCTCCGTCGCCGAGGACAGCCCGCACAAGAAGGAGGCGGCGGAGTTCATCGACTTCCTCCTCCAGCCGGCGAACATGGTGCGGCTCGCGAAGGGCGACTGGCTGCTCCCGACGGGTACGCGGGCGCTGGCCGACCCGTCACTGCACACCGCGAAGGACGGCTGGGCGACCGGCGCGGACCTCGCACATGACCTGCGTTCGGCGCCGGCGCAGTCGGTGCGCGGCTATCCGGAGTGGAAGGACAAGGTGGCGACACCCGCGTTGCAGGAGTACTACAGCGGCGGGATCGACGCGGGGGAGCTGAAGAAGCGCCTGGTGAAGGACGGGAATCTGGTGCTGGCCAGATATCAGCGCTGACAGGCCGCGGTACACGTCACGAGCACCTCAGGTGCCTGGCGCTCGGCACCGGAAAACTCATTGCACGAGACGTCTCGTCTCGCCTACCGTGAGGCCATGACCGCATCGAAGCGTGCCCATATCGCCATGTTCTCCATCGCCGCCCACGGGCACGTGAACCCGAGTCTTGAGATCATCAGGGAGCTCGTCGCCCGTGGCCACCGGGTCAGCTACGCGATCCCCGCCTCCTTCGCCGAGAAGGTGGCGGCGGCCGGCGCGGACCCCGTGATCTACACCTCGCTCCTGCCGGGACCCGACGACGACCCGGCGGCATGGGGCACCACGCTGATCGAGAACATCGAGCCGTTCCTCACCGACGCGATCCAGGCGCTGCCGCAGCTCGCCGAGGCGTTCGAGGACGATGTGCCGGATCTCGTGCTGTACGACATCACGTCCTACCCGGCCCGGGTCCTCGCGCACCGCTGGGGCGTGCCGATCGTGCAGTTCTCGCCGAACCTCGTCGCCTGGGAGGGGTACGAGGAGGAGATCGGCAAGCCGATGTTCGAGCCGCTCAAGCGGACGCCGCGCGGGAAGGCCTTCTACGACACCTTCGCCGGGTGGATCGCCGAGAACGGCATCACCATCGACGTCGAGCGTTTCATGGGCCGCCCCGACCGCTGTCTCGTGCTGATCCCCAAGGCGCTCCAGCCCAAGGCCGACCTGGTGAACGAATCCGTCTACACCTTCGTCGGCGCCTGCCAGGGCGACCGCGCCGACCAGGGGGAGTGGGTGCGTCCCGACGGCGCGGAGAAGGTGCTGCTCGTCTCGCTCGGCTCGTCCTTCACCAAGCAGCCCGCGTTCTACCGGGCGTGCGTGGAGGCTTTCAGAGACCTCCCCGGCTGGCACGTCGTGCTTCAGATCGGCAAGAGCGTGGACGAGTCCGAACTCGGCGACGTACCGGCCCATGTGGAGGTGTGCCACTGGGTTCCGCAGCTCTCCGTCCTCCGGCAGGCGGATGTCTTCATCACGCACGCGGGCGCCGGCGGCAGTCAGGAGGGACTCGCCACGGGTACGCCGATGGTCGCCGTGCCGCAGGCGGTCGACCAGTTCGGCAACGCCGACATGCTGGTGTCGCTCGGTGTGGCCCGCCGTATCGACACCGCCGACGCGACACCGGAGGCGCTGCGCGAGGCGGTCCTCGCCCTCTCCGCCGATCCCGAAGTGGCACGCAGGCTCGATGAGATCGGCCGGGAGATGGCGTCCGAGGGCGGTACGCGGCGGGCGGCCGACCTGGTCGAGGCGGCCCTGCCGGGCTGACCCGCCGCTCACCCTTCGTCTGTCGCCCGTGCTCCGGCTCGGAGGGTGAGGTTCGCGGCGATGGTGGAGACGGCCCGGTGGAGGTCCTGGCGCTGCTGGACCGACCGCTCCGACGACCGGGCCGGCTGCGCGGCGGAGGGCGCCAGAGTGAACGGTGCCGTGGCCAGGCCGAGGACGGCGAACAGCAGATCCTGGGCGCGCTCGGCGGCCTGGGCGGACGAGCCGCCGGGGGCGAGGTCGTAGGTGGTGACCAGCGCGTCCACGATGCGCCCGTAGACCGTACGTTCGTGGTCGGTGTGCTCCGGCCGTTCGAGCTGCTTCCACAGGACCATGCGCATCAGCGCCGGCTGGCCGGCGAGGTGGTCGAACACTCCCGCCGCGTATCCCGGAAGGTCCCGCGCGTCGAACGGGATCGTCAGCCCCCTCCGCCGAAGTCACTCGCCTTCGGCCGACCTCATCGCCGCCCGGTATGCGGAGCCGTGGTCTTGATCTGTGCGCGTCAATCAGCCATCGTTTTGAGCCGGTCCACCGGAGTTCGTTCGTCCGGCGGACCTTCCCCCCACAGACGGTGACGAGGAGTCCCCTCTCCATGACAATTCAAAAGCGTTCGCGCCGGTTCAAACTCACCGCGGTCATATCCGCCGCAGCCGCCGCAGCGGCGGTCACCGCACTCGCCTCCCCCACGGCGGGCGCGGTACCCGCGCGAGGAGTGGTGTACGGGACCGGCGTCCCCGGCGCGGTCGCGGGCAGCTATCTCGTGACGCTGGACAAGCAGACCTACGGGAAGTCCGACACGAGGGCCGACAAGAAGGAACTGGCCGACTCGTACGGCGGCCGGCTCACCCGCGCCTACGACTCCGCTGTCGACGGCTTCGCCGCCGCCGGACTCACCGAGACGGAGGCCAAGCGGCTCGCCGCCGACCCGGCCGTCGACAAGGTCGTCCAGAACCACACGTTCAGCGTCGACGCCACCCAGGACAACCCGCCGTCCTGGGGTCTCGACCGGATCGACCAGACCGCCACCACCGGCGACAACGCCTACACCTACCCCGACAGCGCGGGCCAGGGCGTCACCGCGTACGTGATCGACACCGGCGTCCGGATCACGCACCAGGACTTCGGGGGCCGCGCGACCTACGGCTACGACGCCGTGGACGACGACAACACGGCCGACGACGGGTACGGCCACGGCACACATGTCGCGGGGACCATCGCCGGCACCGAGCACGGCGTGGCGAAGAACGCGTCGATCGTCGCCGTACGGGTCCTCGACGACACCGGCCACGGCACCACGGAACAGGTCGTCGCCGGTGTCGACTGGGTCACCGCCCACCACCAGGGCCCGTCCGTCGCCAATATGAGCCTCGGCGGCCCGCCCGACCCCATCATCGACCAGGCTGTACGGGGAGCCATCGCATCCGGTGTCACCTTCGGGGTCGCCGCGGGGAACGACACCCTCGACGCGAGCCAGTCCTCGCCGGCCGATGTCGGGGAGGCCATCACCGTGGCCGCCGCCGACCAGGACGACAGCCAGTCGGTCTTCTCCAACTTCGGCCCGCTCGTGGACCTCTACGCACCGGGCTCCAACATCGTCTCCGACTACAACACCGCCGACGACGCCACCACGATCATGTCCGGCACCTCCATGGCCACTCCGCACGTCGTGGGCGCAGCGGCCCTCTACCTCGCGGGGCACCCGGAAGCGACCCCGGCCGAGGTCGCCACCGCCCTGACCGGTGGCGCCACGCCGGACGCCATCACGAACGCCACCGAAGGCACGCCGAACAAACTGCTCAAGATCATCGAGTAGCGGGCACCCCGCACACCGCGAGGACCGTACGCGCGCAGGCGGCCGCCACGCCCTCCCCGGGGGCCGGGGCGGCCGCCTCGCTCGTGCCGGGGCCCCCGCGACGCGGTACTCGTCCTATCGTGAGTACATGACGACGACGTACGCCGCCCTGCTGCGCGGGATCAATGTGAGCGGCCGACGGAAAGTCCCGATGGCGAGCCTCCGCGAGGTGCTCACGGGCCTCGGGCACGGCGCCGTCCGTACCCATCTCCAGAGCGGCAACGCCGTGTTCACCGCCGAATCGGACGACGAACAGGCCCTGGCCGTCGATCTGGAGCGCGCCATCGAAGAGCGCTTCGGCTTCGCCGTCGACACACTCGTACGCTCCGGCGCGTATCTGCGCGCCGTGGCTGACGCCTGCCCTTTCCCCGCCGACAAACTTGAGGGCAAGCAGTTGCACGTGACGTTCTTCTCCGGGCCCGTGGGTCCCGAGCGGGTCGCCTCGCTCGACCCCGCCGTCTATCTCCCGGAGGAGTTCAGGCTCGGTGACCGGGCGCTGTATCTGTACGCCCCCGACGGCCTCGGGCGTTCCAAGCTCTCCGCCGCGCTGTCGAGACCCGCCCTGTTCAAGGGCCTCGTCGCCACCAGCCGCAACTGGAACACCGTCGCCCAACTGGTGGAGCTGACCCATGACTGAGACCACTTCCGCCGTCGACGCCGCCATCGAGTGTGAGCTGCGCTTCCTCGATCCGGCGGTCCACACCTCCCCCGAGCAGCTCGAAGAGCTGCTCGACCCCGCCTTCAGGGCCTTCGGCTCGTCGGGCCGGTCCTGGGACCGGATCACGCTCGTCGCCGAACTCAGATCGCGCGGGGCCACCGCGACCCGCCCGGTCACGGTCACCCATATGAAGGGGGTCCAGCTCGCTCCGGGCCTGGTGCACGTGACCTTCGACGCCGACTCCAACGGGCGCCGCGCGCACCGCAGTTCGCTGTGGCGGCTGTGCGACGGCCACTGGCTGCTCTACTTCCACCAGGGCACGCTGATCAGCTCGGGAGACATGTCGGGCTGACCTCCAAAGGCGGGCGGGGGCTTACGCCGCCGGGCCCCCACGTCACAGGGCCTTATGCCGCCGGCCCTACGCCGCCGGGCCCTACGCCGCCGGGGCGACCCGCTCGGCGCGCGCCGACCACCGCCCGTCGGTGCGGGAGATCCGTACCGGATGGTCGAAACACTTGCTGACCCGGTCGGTGGTGAGCACCTCGTCGGCGGGACCCGAACCCACGCACTGTCCGGCGCGCAGCAGCATGGCGTGGGTGGTGGAGGCGGGCAGCTCCTCCAGATGGTGCGTGACCAGCACCGTCGCCAGCTCCGGATGTTCGAGCCGCAGTGTGTCCAGGGCGCTGAGCAACTGCTCGCGGGCGGCGAGATCAAGACCGGTGGCCGGCTCGTCGAGGAGCAGCAGCCGTGGCTTGGGCATCAGGGAGCGGGCGATGAGCGTACGGCCGCGCTCACCCTGCGACAGGGTCGGCCACCGCATCTCCGCCTTGCCCGCCATGCCCAGCATGGACAGCAGCCGGTCCGCCTCCGCGCGCTCCGCCGGCGTGGGTGACCAGCGCGGCACCGGCTCGACGGAGTTCGTCAGACCGGTCAGGACCACATCGCTCACCCGCAGCGGCGAGTGGAGTGGATGGCGCGGATTCACATGGCCGAGCAGGGTCCGCAGCTCACGCAGGTCGACCCGGCCGAGCGTTTCGCCGAGGATCTCGACCGTGCCACGGGTCGGATGCGTCACCGCTCCCACCATCCCGAGCAGGGTGCTCTTGCCGGCGCCGTTGGCCCCGAGCAGCGCCCAGTGTTCGCCCTCGCGCACGGTCAGTGAGATCGAGTCGAGCAGCAGATTGCCCTGACGGACGACATCGATATCGTCCACGCGCACGACGGTGGTGGTCATTCGGATGTGCTCCTTCAAACGGTCGAACAGGTCGAACAGGCTGAACGGGTAGAACGGGTCACGCGGGCGGATCGAGTCAGGCGGCTGGGCGGGGTCAGGCGGGCAGTTCGGGTGCCACATCCCCGGGGGCGAGCGCGTCCAGGCGCTCCATGTCCCCGGCGGAGAGCCGGACCTCGGCGGCGAGGAGGTTCTCTTCGAGATGGACGATCGATCCCGTGCCGGGGGTGGGGCACAGTACGGGGGAGCGGTGCAGCAGCCAGGCCAGGGCGATCTGCCCCCGTCCCGCGCCATGGCGCCCGGCGACCTCGGCGAGCGCCGAATCGGCCTCGGCCGTCAGCGCGCCGTTGGCGAGCGGGAACCAGGGCAGGAAAGCGAGGCCGTGTGCCTCGCAGACCTTCAGGACCGCCTCCGACGCGCGGTCGATGAGGTTGAAACGGTTCTGCACGGCGGCGATCCCGGTCAGGGACAGCGCCTGCTCCAGCTCGTCGGCGGTAATGGTGTCCAGGCCGATGTGTTCGAGCTTACCTTCACGCCGCAGGTCATCCAGGGCGCCGAGCTGATCGGCCATCGGTACGGCGGGGTCCAGCCGGTGCAACTGGTACAGCCCGATCCGGTCCGTACGCAGCCGGCGCAGACTCGCCTCGCACGCGGCGCGCAGCCGCTCGGGCCGCCCGTCGACGTGCCAGGCGCTCGCGCTCGTACGCACCACCCCGCCCTTGGTCGCGACGACGAGGTCCGCCGGGTACGGGTGCAGCGCCTCGGCGACCAGCTCCTCGGCGAGCCCGGGGCCGTAGTTGTCGGCCGTGTCGATGAGCGTCACGCCGCGCTCGACGGCCCGCCGCAGCACCCCGACGGCCTCCGCGCGCTCGCCGCGCGGGCCCCAGTAGCCGGAACCGGTGAGCTGCGCCGTACCGAAACCGATACGCCGTACGGGCAGCTCGCCGCCGAGCAGAAAGGCGTCCTGATCCATGCACTTGACGCTACCGGGCACCGTTCGAGGCCGCCGCGCGCGCCCCCGCGCCATACTTGGAGCGCGGGTCAGAGGGAGTGTTGTGCCGAGCAGAGGTAGTCAGCGTGAAGGTCATCGTCTTCGGAGCGTCCGGCATGGTCGGACAAGGCGTACTACGGGAGTGTGTGCTGGACGACCAGGTGGAGAGCGTCCTGCTGGTGAGCCGGCGCGCCACCTCGGGACACCACCCCAAGGTGCGTGAGATCGTCCACGAGGACTTCACCGATCTCAGCGCGATCGAGGGCGAGTTGACGGGCCTGGACGCCTGCTTCTTCTGCCTCGGTGTGTCCGCGGCGGGCCGGAGCGAGGAGGAGTACCGCACGATCACCCACGACTACCCGCTCGCCGCCGCCCGCGCGCTCGCTTCCAACGGGCGGGAGTTGACCTTCGTCTATGTCTCGGGGGAGGGCACGGACAGCACGGAGCGGGGGCGTTCGATGTGGGCGCGCGTCAAGGGCCGTACGGAGAACGAGCTGTTGGCGATGGACCTGCGCGCCTACATGTTCCGCCCCGGCTACATCCAGCCGCGCAACGGCGCGACCTCACGCACCCCGATGTACCGGGTGCTGTACGGGCTGACCGCGTGGCTGTACCCCGTACTGCGCAGGCTGCTGCCGAAACAGACCACAACGACGGAACACCTCGGCCGGGCCATGCTCGCCGTGGTGGGGCTGCGCGGCGAGGGCCCGCACATCCTGCACAGCCCGGAGATCAACCGGCTGGGTACATGATCAGCCTCCGGGCCGGACAGCGCCCGGTCGCATAACCCAGGACACATAACCCACCACACATAACCCACCACAAGGGGGCAGACGCGGTCGCCGGCGCCCGGAACCCCTCACCTATGCTGGGGTTTTCCGGACCTCCCCGTCACCGGCGCGGTCCCGGCGAGGCCGTACCGAACGGAGTCGAGATGCGCTACATCATCATCGGGGCAGGAGCCGTCGGCGGCGCCATCGGCGGCCGGCTGGCCGAGAGCGGGCACGATGTGGTGCTCGTGGCCCGCGGCGCACACCACGACGCGCTTCGCGGGCGCGGTCTCACACTCACCACGTCCGACGGCACCGAGGTCCACCGCCTGCCCGTCGCCGACGGGCCCGAGCAGGTCGACCTGCGCGCCGACGACGTGCTGTTGCTCTCCGTGAAGACACAGGACAGCGTGGCCGCGCTGGACGCCTGGTCCGCACGGCCGGTCGAGGGCGGCGGTACGGCGGGGGAGTTGCTCCCGCTCGTCTGCGCGCAGAACGGGGTCGAGGGCGAACGCCTCGCGCTGCGCCGCTTCCGCCGCGTGTACGCCATGTGCGTCTGGCTGCCGGCCACCTACATCGAACCCGGTGAGGTCTCCGCGCTGGGCGCGCCGTACACCGGCATGCTGCATGTCGGCCGCTATCCGTCGGGTACCGACGACACGGTCACCGACATCGCGGCCGACCTGGAGAAGTCCAAGCTGCTGGCGCCGGTCGTCGCCGACCCGATGCGCTGGAAGTACGCGAAGCTCCTCAGCAACTGCGCCAACGCGATCGAAGCGGTCAGCGGACTGATCAACGGCGGTGACGCGGGGGCCGCGCTCGCCGGGCGTACGGTCGCCGAGGGCCGGGCCGTGCTCGCGGCGGCCGGGATCGAAGCGGCGAGCCCGGAGGAGCAGGAGGAGGCGCGCGGCGGCCGGGTCACCTTCGAGGGCACCGAGCGCACCGGCGGTTCGTCCTGGCAGAGCCTGAGCCGGGGGACCGGCACGATCGAGACCGACTACCTCAACGGCGAGATCTCACTGCTCGGCCGGCTCCACGGGGTCCCCACCCCGGTCAACGACACACTCCAGCGCGTCGCCAACGCCTTCGCCCGCGAGCACCGGGCGGCAGGCTCCATGCCGGTCGCGGAGCTGACCGCCCTGATCGACGCCGCGAGCCGATAGCGGCGGG
>NZ_JTHL01000001.1:7764804-7783032 GCF_000818195.1 Streptomyces sp. 150FB
GGGGGGGGGGGGGGGAGCCGATAGCGGCGGGGCTGTCGCTTTTCTTCAAGACCGGCTCCGGGGCCCCGCCCTAGCGTGTCGGGCATGAACCATCTGTACTCCGTCATGGAGGAGTGCGCCGCCGAGTCGGCGCGTATCGCCCGTAACGCCCCCGCCGAACTGACCGGGGCCACACCCTGCGCCGCCTGGGACGCGAAGACCCTCGTCAACCACTGGGTCGTCTACACCTCGCACGGCCTGGAGCACCGCGCCCTGCGCACCACGCTGCCCGACGACCTCGTGAAGCACGACTTCACGGCCGACGCCGACTGGGCGGAACGGTACGCCGCCCAACTGGAGCGCGCCGTCGCCGCCTGGGGCGACCCGGCCGTCTGGGAGGGGGAGATCGGCGTCGTCGGCTCCGCCACCCCGGCGCCGGATGTCGCGGCGATGCTGATCGCCGAACTGGCCCTGCACGGCTGGGACGTGGCGCGGACCACCGGCCAGGAGTTCCGGATCTCGGAGGAGTCCGGCACGGCCGTACTGCGCATCGTCGAGGAACAGGCCGAGATGTTCCGCCAGTACGAGGGCTTCGCCGCCGCAGTGGAACCGCCAGAGCCGGCATCAGCGTTCGCCCGAGCCCTGGCACTGAGCGGCCGCACCCCACACAGCCCCGCCTGACGACTGCCCAACCTGCCCGCCCCGCCCAGGCCACACCAGGCGGGGCGGCCGGGGCGGTCGTCCACGCCCCTTCAGCGGCGGCCGACCTGACGCAGCATCGGTGACCCGCTCCAGATGAACGGGTACGCGTACGCGAACAGCAACCCGGTCACGAAGAGCGACCCGAGCGGTCTCATCGTGCCCGAATGTCTCCAGGGCACCATCCATTGCGAGGGCGGATTCCCCGTCGTGGACAGACGCAGGACGACGACAGCGGGGACGGCGCGGGGATGTCAGCAGTACCACGCAGCAGACGATCACCGTCATGGTCACCAGGGTCGTCACGGTCACGACACCTCCACCGTCCTGCAACTGGTTGTGCAAGATCAAGGGCTGGATGGTCTAGCACCGCGAGGTAGTCAGTTTCGTCACTGAGATCGTGGTCGGCGCGACCTGCGTGGGTACGGCGTCCGTTGTCGGCGTGGGCACGGGGAGAGCCGGATTCGGCCTGGCGGCGGGCTGCGGAGCGATCACGGGCTCGGCGGGCTCGGCGGTCGACAACGCCCTGGACCCGGACGCCGACCACAGTGCGCTGGGCACGCTCAAGGCGGAGGCCGGCGGGGCCGTGGAAGGCGCGGTGTCGGGGGCGGCGGCGGGGGAGTTAAGTGCCACAGCTTCCTGCCGGGTACGCAGGTGCTTCTGGCGGACGGCACCCACAAGGCCATCGAGGACGTCAGACCCAAGGACGTCGTCCTGACGACGCAAGCGGGCACGGGAAAGACGACGTCTAAAGAAGTCGCGGCGGCGATAACGACCGAGGACGACAAGGACTTCACGTCTCTGACGGTCGCTACGGATGCGGGTTTGTCGGCCTTGGTCGCCACGGACACCCACCCCTTCTGGGTTCCCGAACTCAAGGACTGGATCAAGGCGGCCGACCTCCACCCAGGCCAATGGATCCGCACCAGTGCCGGCACCCGTGTCCAGATCACCGCGGTCACCCACCACACCAGGCGCCAACGCCCCCACGACCTCAGCATCGAAGGCGTCCACGCCTACTATGTGCTGGCGGGGGTCACGCCGGTCCTGGTCCACAATGCAAATAAGTGCGTGGTCGTGAATGATGCAGGTCGCTACGAATACCTTGGCCCGGGACAAGTGGGCGATGGGTTGGAAGCCCATCACATGACCCAAGACGGCCTTGGGTTCCTGAACAGGAACGAGGGTGGGGCGATCGTAATAGAGCATGCGGATCATGCACTGACGAGAACTTACAAGTGTTGTGCTCTGCTATGGTTGTGCGATGCGTGACTCCATTGATCTGCTGCAGCGGGTAAATGAAGATAGAGAGCTCGCCGTACTTCTGGCTGATGCGTTTGAATTTGACGTCAGGCGCAAGGCGGGTAGTGAATCCCCAAGGCTGGTTTCAGGGCTTCCGCTCGAAGGTATTGCTGGAGACTTTACGGGTGGTACGTTCTATCTGTGTGGAACCGTAAGCTCTCCCCGCCCTGTGCTGTACGCGAGTTCGGAGGGTGATGCTGGAATTATCGCCACCGGCTTGAGTCAGGCGCTCGCACTGATAGTTGGCTTTCCGTACTGGCGGGACTCTTTGGAGTATTCTGCGGGTGGGGACTTGGGGGCAATGGAGTCAGCGACGGCTTTTCTCCTCCGTGACATGATGGCAAATCGCCCGGCGATGGAAGCTGAGCAATCGTGGGTTGCCGACTCGCTCTGCATGCCGATCGAAACACCCTTGGTATTGGTGGCTCGCCTTCATGAGGCCGTGAAAAACGCAGGCTCAGGGTTTACCTTCATTGATGAAACTGGCGAGTATGGCAACCTGTTCGGCCCGTTTTCACCCAGTCGTAATCAACGCTGGAAATAAATACGCCGCAGTATTCGTCCAGGCTCATGATATGGATCGCTGGATCGAGCATGTTCTCCGAACGCGCGTCATCCACTTAGGCGATGCCCTCTTCACTCACGTTCTTGCGTCATGTGTCCGGACGTAATGGCCCACCGTATCGGCTCCCCAATGGCCCGGGGGTGGGGGCCATGTGGGGCTTATTCTCGTTCGCGTGAGCACCCCGAGCGCCCTGAGTGGCCAAGAGAAGCCCGCCACCGTCGACTTCTACTTCGATCCCGCCTGCCCCTTCGCCTGGATCAGCTCCCGTTGGATGCTGGAAGTGGAGCGGGAGCGCCCCGTCGAGTTGCGCTTTCGCGTCATGAGCCTCTATCTGCACAACGTCGGCAATGAACTGCCCGGCTGGTACCGCGACTTGGTTGACCGGTCTATCGGGCCGGTGCGTGTTGCCGTGGCCGCTGCCGAGCGGTGTGGGGACGGTGTGCTGCGCGATCTCTACACCGCGTTCGGCACCCGGATCCACCAGAAGAAGGACGAGGACTTCGACGTGGTGATCGCCGAGTCGCTCGCCGAGTTGGGTCTGCCGTCCTCGCTCGCCGCCGCCGCGCACGACCCGGCGTACGACGAGGCCGTACGGCGCAGTCACGACAGTGGCAAGGACCCGGAGGCTGACGGGTATGTGGGGACGCCCACGATGCACATCGACGGGGCGGTCTGGTTCGGGCCGGTTCTCAACGAGGCACCGACCGGGGCCGAGGCGGGGCGGCTCTTCGACAGTGTGCGGCTGCTCGCCGGCTACCCGGACTTCTTCGAGCTGAAGCGTACGCGTACGGGCAGCCTCAGGCCGTAGCCCCGACCAGCCGTCCGCCGGCCGGTACGACACCGCCGCGCGCCGCCGCCTCGTCGTAGCGCATCAGCAGCAGCCGCGCCATCTCCGGTGCCGGGCCCAGCACTTCGGCCCGTACATCGGCGCCGCCGGCCAGCGCTCCCGCCGCGATGCGGTCGGGCAGCCGGCCGGGGGCGATGACATACGGGGCGACAGCGACCCTCCGTACCCCCAGCGCCCGCATTTCGCGCACCGCTTCCTCGGTGCGCGGTCCATGGGCGGAGGCGAAAGCGGGCCGTACCGCGCACCATCCGCTTGCCTGCCACTCCCGCGCGAAGCCCTCGATCACCGCGATCGCCTCCGGGTCGGACGAGCCCGCCGACGCCAGCACCACCCCGGTCGACGGCTTGTCGGCGGGCGTGAGCCCGGCCTCGTACAGCCGTCGCTCCAGCGCGGCGCCGAGCAGTGGCGAGGGGCCGAGTACCGCCGCCTGCCGGAGGCGCAGCAGCGGGTGGCGCGCCGAGGCGGCGGCCAGTACGGCGGGGATGTCCGACTTGGCGTGGAAGGCGCGGGTCAGCAGCAGCGGAAGCGCGATCACCTCCCGGATGCCCTCCGCCGCCAGTTGGTCCAACTGGTCAGCAGCCGAGGGCGCGTTGAAGTCCAGGAAGGCCGCCTCCACCCGGAGTCCGGCGCGCAGCGACCGTACGCGCCGGGTCAGCGCGCGTACGGTCGCCGCGTGCCGCGCGTCGCGGCTGCCGTGGGCGATGACGAGGAGAACGGGACGGTGCACGGCGGATCAACTCTTCACAAGCAGACCGCGGTTGCGCAGGACCCACCGCTCCAGCGGACTGAAGATCAGCAGGTCGATGGCGATACCGACGATCAGGATCAGGAAGATGGCGAGGAAGACCATCGCCATACTGCTGTTGGTACGGCCGTTCTCCAACAACTGCCCCAGGCCCACCCCGAGATCGGGCGACGAGGCGATGATCTCGGCAGCCATCAGGGAGCGCCAGGAGAACGCCCAGCCCTGCTTCAGCCCGGCCAGATAACCGGGCAGCGCGGCGGGCAGAATGATGAACCAGGTGCCCTTCAGCCCGGTCGCCCCCAGCGTGCGCCCCGCCCGCAGATGCAGCGGCGGCACCTGATCGACGCCGGAGACAAGGCCGTTGGCGATGGAGGGGACGGCGCCGAGCAGGATCACGGCGTACATCATCGAGTCGTTGAGCCCCAGCCAGATCACGGCGGGCGGCACCCAGGCCACCGAGGGCAGCGACTGGAGCCCGGACAGGATCGGCCCGACGGCGGCCCGTACGAACTTCACCCGGGCCACCAGCAGCCCCAGCGGGGTGCCGATCACCAGCGCCAGCAGAAAGCCGAGCAGACCGCGCGAGACGCTGGTCCAGATGTAGCCGAGCAGCGTGCCCTGGTTCCACGCGTCGGTCACCTGCTCCCACACCGCCGACGGCGACGGGAGCTTGTAGGAGTCGGTGACATGGGCCGAGACAAGGATCTGCCACACCACGAGCACCAGCACGACGGCCACGACCGGCGGCAGGATCTTGCTGACCAGGGTCTCGCGCAGCGGGATCCGGCTGCTCTGTACGGTGTCCAGCGCGTCGAGACCGGCCTCCAGACCCGCCAGATCGCGCGCCTGGTCGCCTGCCTGGTCCGCCGCCGGACGGCCCGCCCGGCCGCCCACAGAACCACCCGCCGGATCGCCCGCCCGCCCGGCCGCGGCCCCCGCGTCGTCCGCCCTCGTCGTCTCAGTGCTGGCCATGGCGGCGGATCTCCCCACGCAGTTCTTCGGTGATCTCGACGGACAGCTCGGCGACCTCGGGGTCCTCGATACGGCGCGGCTGCGGGAAGTCCACCCGCCACTCGCGCGCCACCCGGCCCGGCCGCGACGACAGCAGGACGACACGCTCGGCGAGCCGTACCGCCTCCCGCACGTTGTGCGTGACGAAGATGACCGACAGCTCCGTCTCGCGCCAGATCCGGGTCAGCTCGTCGTGCAGCACATCGCGCGTGATGGCGTCGAGCGCGGCGAACGGCTCGTCCATCAGCAGCAGGCTGCTGTCCTGGGCGAGCGCCCGCGCCAGCGCGACCCGCTGCCGCATACCGCCCGACAGCTCGTGCACCCGCTTGGTGTGCGCGCCCTGGAGCCGTACGAGTTCCAGCAGCCGTTCCGCCTCGCCGCGGCGTTCCGCCTTGGGCACACCGCGCAGCCGCAGGGCCAGCTCGATGTTCTTGCCGGCGGTCAGCCACGGGAAGAGCGCGTGCTCCTGGAACATCAGCGCGGGCCGGCCGCCCGGCGTCTCGATGGAGCCGCCGGTCGGCCGGTCGAGGCCGGCGACCAGGTTGAGCAGGGTGGACTTACCGCATCCCGAGGCTCCCAGCAGGGTGACGAACTCGCCGGGAGCGACATCGAGTGTGATGTCCTCCAGGACGAGCTGCTGCCCGGCGGGCGTCGCGAAGGACTTCGAGACGTGGTCGATACGGGCGGCATGGTCCACCGCCGGGGTGTTCACTGCGGCCTTGGCGAGTGTCGATGCCATGGTCTTCACCTCCTGGGAGTGGGGAACGGAGTGTGGTCGCGCTGCTCGGACACGGTGGTCGCCCGGTCGCTCAACTGCTCCTGGCGCCCGGCTACTTGGCGCCGAGCCCGGCGTCGGACACAGCGGGCTCGCCCTCCGCCTTGAGCACCTTGTTGAGCAGTGTCAGGTCGTAGATGCCCTTCAGGTCGGGCTTCTTCAGCAGCCCCGCCTTGACGGCGTGGTCGGCCTGCGCCTGGAGGGTGGAGGCCAGCGGGTCGTCGGTGATCTGGATGGACTTCCACGCCGGGTCGATGACGGCGGGCGGCAGGGCGGAGCCGGAGAGCTTCTTCAGCGCCGCGTTCGCCGACGCCTTCGCCTCGTCCTGGTTGGCGTTGATCCACTTGTCGGTCTTCACCGAGCCGCGCAGCACCGCCTCCACGACGTCCGGGTGCTCCTTGAGGAACGTCTGCGACACGATGATGTTCGTGATCACGAACTTCTTGTCGGGCCACAGGTCGGACTCGTTGAGAAGCACCTTCGCGCCCTCGGAGACCAGCTTGGAAGCGGTCGGCTCCGGCACCCAGGCGCCGTCTATGGAACCGGACTTGTAGGCGTCGGGCGTGATCTTGTTGTCCGTGCGGACGACGGACACATCGCCCTTGCCGGACTGCGCGTCGACCTTCCAGCCCTGGTCGGAGATCCAGTTGAGGAACGCGACGTCCTGGGTGTTGCCGAGCTGCGGGGTCGCTATCTTCTTGCCCTTGACGTCGGCCACGGACTTGATCTTCTTCGGGTTGACGACCAGCTCCACACCGCCGGACGCCGAACCGCCGATGATCCGCAGGCTCTTGCCCTGCGTTGCCGCATAGCCGTTGACGGCGGGGGAGGGGCCGATGAAGCCGATGTCGACACTGCCCGCGTTCAGCGCCTCGATCTCGGAGGGGCCGGCGTTGAAGTACGAGGGCGAGATCTTCGTACCGCCCAACTCCTTCTGGAAGAAGCCCTGCTGCATGCCGACCAGCGCCGTGGCATGGGTGAGGTTGGGGAAGTAGCCGATCTTCACCGTGTCGGCCGAGAGCTTCTTCGCCCCGGTCACCGCGGGCTCGGTGCTGGGCTTGTCGGCCTTGGAGCCGTAACCGCAGGAGGTGATCACCACGGCGATGAGCGGCAGCGCGGCGACAGCCGCCAGGCGGCGCGCGGTGGTACGGGTGGCAGGCACGGGAGGTGTCCTCTCGTTGGCCCGGGGTTCACACCCCCGCTTTTCAGTACGGGGACGCGGCCGGGAGATCGGCAGGTCTTCGGCGGAACAGGGCTTGGTGCGGTGTGCGGGGGGTGCGGGCGCGCAGGCGGTGCGCGTACGTCATCACGCACATCGCGCCACCCCGCCCGTTCCGGCGCCGAGGAGGCCGCTGCCCACGCGGCCGCCCTCCTTCGCGAACGTCGCGTACACGTCGACGGCCATGTCCAGGGGCCTGTCGACCGGCCTCTCGACGGGCATGGTGCGGGATCCGCCCATCAGAAGTCCCATCCCGCGTCGTCGGCCACGACGGCCGCCGGAGCCTGACCGGCCTCCGCGCCGAACGCCGCGCCCGCCATCCCGGCGGTCAGCGTCGTACCGTCGGCGGGGTCGATGAGCAGGAACGATCCGGTACGGCGCGAGTCCGCGTACGCGTCGAGCGCGATCGGCTCGGCCGTACGGACCTTGACGCGCCCGATGTCGTTCGCGACGAGCTGCCCCGGGGCCGGGTGCTGGGACAGGTCGTCCAGGGTCAGCCGGGACGGGATGTCCTTCACGATCGCCTTGACCGTACGGGTGGTGTGCTTGAGCAGCACGCGCTGGCCCACGGTGAGCGGCCGGTCGGCGACATGGCAGACCGTCGCCTCGACGTCCTGGGTGGTGGCGGGCGCGTCGTCGCTCGGCACGATGAGGTCGCCGCGCGAGACGTCCAGGTCGTCGGCCAGCCTGACGGTCACCGACTGCGGCGACCAGGCGATGCCCACGCTGCTGCCCAGCGCGTCGATGCCCTCGATGGTGCTCGTACGCCCGGAGGGCAGGACCGTCACGGCGTCGCCGACGCGCAGCACACCGGAGGCTATCTGGCCCGCGTACCCCCGGTAGTCGGGATGCTCGGCCGACTGCGGGCGGATCACGTACTGCACGGGGAAGCGCGCCGGGCAGTGCGCCAGGTCGTGGCTGGCGGGCACCGTCTCCAGGTGTTCGAGGACGGTCGGGCCGCCGTACCAGTCCATGTGCGCCGAGGGCTCGACGACATTGTCGCCGGCCAGCGCCGAGATCGGGATCGCGGTGATCTCGGGGACGCCGAGGGAGGCCGCGTACGCGGTGAACTCCGTGGCGATCGCGGCGAATACGGGCTCCGCGTAGTCCACGAGGTCCATCTTGTTGACGGCGAGGACCACGTGCGGGACCCGCAGCAGGGCGGCGACGGCGGCGTGCCTGCGGGTCTGCTCGACCACGCCGTTACGGGCGTCGACCAGTACCACGGCCAGCTCGGCGGTCGAAGCGCCCGTCACCATGTTCCGGGTGTACTGCACATGCCCGGGGGTGTCGGCGAGGATGAACCGCCGCCGGGGCGTGGCGAAGTAGCGGTAGGCGACATCGATGGTGATGCCCTGCTCCCGCTCGGCCCGCAGCCCGTCGGTGAGCAGCGCCAGGTCAGGGGTGTCCTGGCCGCGCCCCAGCGAGACGCGCTCGACGGCTTCGAGCTGGTCGGTGAGCACCGACTTGGAGTCGTGCAGCAGCCTTCCCACCAGGGTGGACTTGCCGTCGTCGACGGAGCCCGCGGTGGCGAAGCGCAGCAGGGTGGTCGCCGAGAGCTGCCCGGCGAACTCGGCGTACGGCTCTGTGGTGCTCGGCATGGTTAGAAGTACCCCTCACGCTTGCGGTCTTCCATCGCGGCCTCGGACATCTTGTCGTCGGCGCGGGTGGCGCCGCGCTCGGTGAGCCGGGAGGCGGCGATCTCGGCGATCACCGCGTCCAGCGTCATGGCGTCGGAGTCGACGGCGCCCGTGCAGGACATGTCGCCCACCGTGCGGTAGCGGACGAGGCGCTTCTCGGTGGTCTCGCCGGCCTTGGGGCCGCCCCAGTCACCGGCGGTCAGCCACATCCCGGCGCGCCGGAAGACCTCGCGCTCGTGCGCGAAGTAGATGGCCGGCAGCTCGATGCCCTCACGGGCGATGTACTGCCACACGTCCAGCTCGGTCCAGTTGGAGATCGGGAAGACGCGGACATGCTCCCCGGGCGCGTGCCGGCCGTTGTAGAGCTGCCACAGCTCGGGGCGCTGGCGGCGCGGGTCCCACTGCGAGAACTCGTCCCGCAGCGAGAACACCCGCTCCTTGGCCCGGGCCTTCTCCTCGTCACGCCGTCCGCCGCCGAAGACCGCGTCGAACCGCTCGGCCTGGATCTTCTCCGTCAGCGGCACCGTCTGGAGCGGGTTGCGCGTCCCGTCGGGCCGCTCACGCAGCGTCCCGGCGTCGATGTACTCCTGCACGGAGGCGACATGCAGCCGCAGCCCGTGCTCGGCCACCGTACGGTCGCGGTATTCGAGGACCTCGGGGAAGTTGTGCCCGGTGTCCACGTGCAGCAGTGCGAACGGCACCGGCGCCGGCGCGAACGCCTTCAGCGCCAGATGCAGCATCAGGATGGAGTCCTTGCCGCCGGAGAAGAGGATCACCGGCCGCTCGAACTCACCCGCCACCTCACGGAAGATGTGGACGGCCTCGGACTCCAGGGCGTCCAGATGGCTGAGCGCGTACGGGGCGTCCGTACCCTCGCTGATCGCTGCGGCGGTCGTGGTCACGCGAGACCCCTCTCGGTCAGCAGTGCGTGGAGCGCGGCGGCGGACTCCCGCACGGTCTGGGTGTGCGACTCGATCCGCAGGTCCGGCGACTCCGGCGCCTCGTAGGGGTCGTCGACCCCGGTGAGCCCGGAGATCTCGCCGGCCGCCTGCTTCGCGTACAGGCCCTTCACATCGCGTACGGAGCACACCTCGACCGGTGTGGCGACGTGCACCTCCACGTACGCGGTGGACGCGGCCTGGTGGCGCTTGCGTACCGCCTCGCGGCTGTCGGCGTACGGGGCGATGACCGGTACCAGCGCCTTGACCCCGTTCGAGGCGAGCAGTTCGGCGACGAAGCCGATGCGCGTCACGTTCGTGTGCCGGTCCTCGCGGCCGAACCCGAGGCCGGCGGAGAGGAATTCGCGGATCTCGTCGCCGTCGAGGATCTCCACGCGGTGTCCTTCGGCGCGCAGCCGCCCCGCCAGTTCGGCCGCGATGGTGGTCTTGCCCGCGCTCGGCAGACCGGTCAGCCAGATCGTGGCGCCCTGGTCCTCCACGCTCACCTGTGTCTCCTGATCGTCCGTCGTGCCCCTGGTGCCCGGATGGCCCGCGCCGTCGTCGCCGCCGTTCACCCGTGCAGTCCGCACTCGCTCTTGTTGCTGCCCGCCCAGCGGCCGGCGCGCGCGTCCTCGCCCTCGAGGACCCTGCGGGTGCAGGGCGCGCAGCCCACGGAGGCGTAACCGTCCGTCAGCAGCGGGTTGATGAGCACGCCGTGCTCGGAGACGTAACGCTCGACGTCGTCCTGCGTCCAGCGGGCGATGGGGGAGATCTTGACCTTGCCGCGCCGCTGGTCCCAGCCGACCACAGGGGTGTTGGCCCGGGTCGGGGACTCGTCGCGGCGCAGTCCCGTGGCCCAGGCGGTGTAGCCCGTCAGGCCCTCTTCGAGGGGCTTGACCTTGCGCAGCGCGCAGCACAGGTCGGGGTCCCTGTCGTGCAGCCGCGGACCGTACTCGGCGTCCTGCTCGGCGACACTCTGCCGGGGGGTGAGCGTGATGACGTTCACATCCATCACGGCGTCCACCGCGTCCCGCGTACCGATGGTCTCGGGGAAGTGGTAGCCGGTGTCGAGGAAGACCACGTCGACACCGGGAGCGACCCGGGAGGCGAGGTGGGCGACCACCGCGTCCTCCATCGAGGAGGTGACACAGAATCGCGTCCCGAAGGTGTCCTTCGCCCAGGTCAGTATCTCCAGGGCGGAAGCGTCTTCGAGATCGCGGCCGGCCTGCTCGGCCAGATCCTTGAGATCGCCGGTCTCCGTGAGCGTCGTCATATCTCTTGCCCTCCGTCACTTCGCCGAAGTCCACGGGTGAGCAACCCGAGGAACTTCAACTGGAAGGCTCTGTTGCATGCCGCGCATTCCCACGCGCCGTGGCCCTCTTCGCTCGGACGCAGGTCCTCGTCTCCGCAGTACGGACAGTGGAACGGTGCGGCGCGCTCGGTCATGAGAGTGCCTCCTCCGACGCGCGGGCCGCCCAGGTGGCGAAACGCTCGCCCTCCTCGCGCTCCTTCTGGAAGCGGCCGAGCACCCGCTCGACATAGTCGGGCAGTTCCTCCGAAGTTACCTTCAGGCCGCGGACCTTGCGGCCGAAACCGGCCTCCAGGCCGAGTGCGCCCCCGAGATGCACCTGGAAGCCCTCGACCTGGTCGCCGTTCTTGTCGAGGATCAACTGCCCCTTGAGGCCGATGTCGGCCGTCTGGATCCGGGCGCAGGCGTTCGGGCAGCCGTTGACGTTGATGGTGATCGGCTGGTCGAACTCCGGGATACGGCGCTCCAGTTCGTCGATCAGCGTCGCGCCGCGCTGCTTCGTCTCGACGATCGCCAGCTTGCAGTACTCGATGCCGGTGCAGGCCATGGTGCCGCGCCTGAACGGCGACGGCGTCACCCGCAGGTCGAGCGCGGCGAGCCCGGCGACCAGGGAGTCGACGCGGTCCTCGGCCACATCGAGCACGATCATCTTCTGCTCGACGGTGGTACGCAGCCGCCCCGAGCCGTGCTCGGCGGCCAGGTCGGCGATCTTCGCCAGGGTCGGGCCGTCGACCCGGCCGACGCGGGGGGCGAAGCCGACGTAGAAGCGGCCGTCCTTCTGCCGGTGCACACCGACGTGGTCGCGCCACTGCTCGACCGGCTGGGCGGGCGCCGGGCCGTCGGTCAGCTCACGCTTCAGATACTCGTCCTGGAGGATCTGGCGGAACTTCTCCACGCCCCAGTCGGCGACGAGGAACTTCAGCCGGGCGCGGGTGCGCAGCCGCCGGTAGCCGTAGTCCCGGAAGATCCCGATGACCCCGGCCCAGACGTCGGGCACCTCGTCGAGCGGCACCCAGGCGCCGAGCCGCTGGCCGATCTTCGGGTTGGTCGACAGGCCGCCGCCCACCCACAGGTCGAAGCCGGGGCCGTGCTCCGGGTGCTCGACACCGACGAAGGCGATGTCGTTGATCTCGTGCGCCACGTCGAGCAGCGGCGATCCGGAGATCGCCGTCTTGAACTTGCGCGGCAGGTTCGAGAACTCCTTGTTGCCGATGTAGCGGGCGTTGATCTCGTCGATGGCGGGGGTGCCGTCGATGATCTCGTTCTCCGCGACCCCGGCGACCGGCGAGCCGAGGATCACGCGGGGCGTGTCACCGCAGGCCTCGGTGGTCTCCAGGCCGACCGCTTCGAGCCGTCGCCAGATCTCCGGGACGTCCTCGATACGGATCCAGTGGAGCTGGATGTTCTGCCGGTCGGTGAGGTCGGCGGTGTCCCTGCCGAACTCGTGCGAGATGCCGCCGATGGTGCGGAGCTGCTCGGTGGTCAGCCGCCCGCCGTCGATCCGGACCCGCAGCATGAAGTACTTGTCGTCCAGCTCCTCCGGCTCCAGGATCGCGGTCTTGCCGCCGTCGATCCCGGGCTTGCGCTGGGTGTAGAGACCCCACCAGCGCATCCGGCCGCGCAGATCGTTGGGGTCGATCGAGTCGAAGCCCGCCTTGGAGTAGATCGTCTCGATGCGTGCCCGCACGTTGAGACCGTCGTCGTCCTTCTTCGTCTGCTCGTTTCCGTTGAGCGGAGTGAAGTGACCCTTGGCCCACTGGCCCTCACCGCGGTGACGGCTCACCTTGCGGCGGGGTGCGGGCGACGGCTTTTCCGGGGTGGCGGCCATGGCGATACGTCCTTCGAGACTGCAGGAGGGCGGCTCTGAGCTGCACACGCGCGCCAGGGCGCGACCGTGCGCAGCGGGGCTCAGATGACGAGATCACAGTGGAGCTTGAGCGCTCAGCTCGCTCGACAGATGGCGCTGGACACGCGGCCGAGATCGACGTGTCGCCGACTCACCAGGGCTATTCCAGCTCGAGACATGGGGGAAGCGTGGCACGGGGGTCTCAGGACAGTCCACCACTATCCAGTATCTGGACCAGACTGTCCCATTCCGTGGGACGGTCCCGAGGTGGCCCCGGGCCGGTCCCTCATTCCGCGGCGGCGGGCCAGAGCGCCGGCACGGTCACCTCGGGCTCCTCCTCGACCCGGGTCTCGAAGAGCGTGAAACCGCGGCGCAGGTAATTGTCCATGGCGTGCTCGCCGTCCTTGGAGCAGGTGTGCAGCCATACCCGTTTGGTCGGCGCCCAGCCGGGCCTGCGCTCCGCCCAGTCCCAGGCGCGCGCCGTCGCGTACGACAGCAGATGGCCGCCGATCCCGCGCCCCCGGAAGGCGGGAAGCAGCCCGAAGTACACGATCTCGACCGTGCCCTCGCCGCTCGCCTCCAGCTCCGCGTAACCGGCCGGGGTGCCGTTCTCGTACGCCACCCAGGTCTCGACGCCCGGCGCCGAGACCGCCGTACGCCACTGCTCCTCGCTCAGGGCGAGCCGGTCGGTCCAGCGCACATCGCCGCCGACATGCGTGTACAGGAAGCGGCTGAACTCCGGCGACGGCACCTCGGCCCGTACGATCCGCACCTCGCTGGACGGCTCGGCGGCGGGGCGCAGCTCGGCGGGCGAGACCTGTTCGAGGGACCAGGTGGTCACGGTGATGCTCATACGGGCAAGCGAATCACGCGGGTGCGCGTACGTCACAGCCGCCCCTCAGCCGGCCGGGGTACGCCGCGCCGACAGCACGGCGGGGGCCGTCGAGTGCGGCAGCGGGTCCAGCGGCCCCTGCGGCGCGACGACCTCCACCTCGACCTCGTCGCTGAAGCGGTACGGACGGTGCGCGAGCACGCCCGAGAGATGGCGCCGCACCCGCGACATCTCCGCCCGTACGGTCACCGCGCGCGACGGGTCCCCGAAGACGTCGGCGGCCAGCTCGGCCGCCGTGCGCCCGTCCCTGTGCAGGGCCAGTACGTACAGCAGCTCGGCGTGGCGCGGAGTCAGCTCCTGCGCCCAGCTTCCCGCGGGCCCCGACACGGTGACCGACCAGCGGCGCGGCCTGCTCAGGTCCAGTACGACCCGGCTCGCCGCCGGCGGGTCCCGCCCGTCCTCCTCCTCCAGGCGGACCAGCCAGCCGCCCGGCAACGGCTCGACCGCGCAGGTGCCCAGCGAGGGCAGCCAGGTCCGCCCCGCACGCAGGGACTTCGGCAGCGCGACCCGGTCGACCGGCGGCATCCCGGTCACCGCCGCCGTCCAGCCGTGCACGTCCACAGCCAGCGCCCGGCCGCCGACCCGGCAGAGGATCGGCGCCGACACCGAACGCAGCCGCTCCACCGAGCGCCGCTGCCGCTCCCGCAGCTCGCTCTCGGCGAGCCGGACCATCGAGTTGACCAGTGCCAGGGTCGTCGGATGGAAGCCGGTCGCGGGGCCGCTCACATCGACCACACCCAGCAGCCGGCCGTCCCGGGGGTCGTGCACGGGAGCGGCGGCGCAGGTCCACGACTGGAGGGAGCGCACGAAGTGCTCGGCCGAGTGGACCCGCACCGGGCGCCGTACGGCCAGCGCGGTCCCGATGGCGTTCGTCCCCGTGGCGTGCTCGCCCCAGGCGGCCCCCTCCTCAAGCCGGATACCGCCGGCCAGCCGTCGCACCCCGGCGCTGCCCTGCCGCCACAGCACCCGGCCCTCGTCGTCCGTGACCACCATGATCTGCGGGCTGGCCTCGGCCATCTCGGCGAAGGTCCCGCCGAGGGTCCGCATCACGTCGCCGAGTGCGGTGGTACGCCTGCGGTGCTCCAGCTCCTCCCGGTCCAGAAACGTTTCGCCGTACGACTGGTCAGGGCTGATCCCGAGCCGGATCATCCGCTTCCACGACGCGTCGATCACCGGGCGCGGCGCCACCGGGGGCCGCTCGCCGGCGAGCGCCGCCTCACGTACCTGATGGAGCAGCCGGATGGCCCGGGCGCTGTCCTCGGCACGCAGCCGGGACAGATCGAGGGGTATGTCCTTCATCGACACCATTCACTCGTCAGGTCACTCTTCAGGGGTTCCGGCCTCCCCGCGGCGGCGGCCGTTGCAACGGGCTGCAACTCTGGCGCGCCACCGCGCCCGTACCACAAGGTGACAGCACGTCAGGGGTGGTGCCGTGTCGGCGCGACACCACCCCTGGCGCCCTGGCGGCCCGTCAGGCGACGGGACGTGCCCGGTCCACCACCGACGCCAGATCGAGGCTGTCCGGCAGCGTGCCGAAGGCCGTACCCCAGTCGCCGCCGAGCCGCGAGGCGCAGAAGGCGTCCGCCACCTCCGGCGTCGACCACCGCACCAGCAGCGAGCCCTGGAGCACCAGCGCCATCCGCTCCACCAGCCTGCGCGCCCGCCCCTCGATGCCCTCCAGGTCGGCCAGTTCGGTCAGCAGGTCCTTGACGGCGGCGTCGAGCCGGTGATCCGCGCCGCGCGCCGCTCCCAGCTCCCGGAGGAAGGCGTTCAGCGCCTCCGGCTCACGCTGCAACGCCCGCAGCACATCGAGAGCCTGGACATTCCCCGAGCCCTCCCAGATCGAGTTGAGCGGCGACTCGCGCAGCAGCCTCGGCATGCCGGACTCCTCCACGTAGCCGTTGCCGCCGAGACACTCCAGGGCCTCGGCTGCGACCGGCGTACACCGCTTGGTCACCCAGTACTTGGCGATCGGCACAGCGAGCCGCAGGAACGCCCGCTCCTGCTCGGCGCCCGGGCCGCCGCCGGCGGCGTCGGCCGAGTCGTACGCCGCCGCGAGCCGCAGCGAGAGTGTCGTCGCGGCCTCCGACTCCAGCGCCAGATCCGCCAGCACGTTACGCATCAGCGGCTTGTCGATCAGCTCGCCGCCGAAGGCCCTGCGGTACGTCGCGTGGTGCACGGCCTGCGCCACGGACTGGCGCATCAGCGCCGTCGAGCCGAGCACACAGTCGACCCGGGTCGCCGCCACCATCTCGATGATGGTGCGCACCCCGCGCCCCTCGTCACCGAGCCGGCGCGCCCAGGTCTCGTCGAACTCGACCTCGCTCGACGCGTTCGACCGGTTGCCCAGCTTGTCCTTCAGCCGCTGGAGCCTGAACACGTTGTGCGTGCCGTCGTCGAGGACGCGCGGCACCAGGAAACACGTGAGGCCGCCCGGCGCCTGAGCGAGCACCAGGAACCCGTCGGACATCGGCGCCGAGCAGAACCACTTGTGCCCCGTCAGCAGATACTCACCCGACGAGCCCAGCGCCACCGCGCTCGTCGTGTTGGCGCGTACGTCGCTGCCGCCCTGCTTCTCCGTCATGCCCATCCCGAAGAGCACCCCGGTCTTGCCGGCGGCGGGGAGGAGCCCCTTCTCGTACGCGTGGGACGTCAGCCGGGGCTCCCACTCGGCGGCCAGCACGGGGTCGGTACGCAGCGCCGGCACCGCCGCATGGGTCATGGACACCGGACAGGTGTGGCCGGCCTCGGCCTGCGCCCAGACGATGAATCCGGCCGCGCGGCGCAGATGCCCGTCCTGCTTGCCCCAGGCGTCGGTCAGCCCCGCCGAGACCGCGTGTCCCAGCAGCCGGTGCCAGGCGGGGTGGAAGTCGACCTCGTCGACCCGGTTGCCGTAACGGTCATGGGTACGCAGCACGGGGGCGTTCTCGTTCGCCTGCGTGCCCCACTCCTGGACCTGGGCCGAACCGGCCGCTCTGCCCAGCTCACCCAGTCCCTCCAGGGTCTCGTCGAGGAGGCCGGGCGCGCCGTGCCGCTCGACGCCCTCGGTCAGGGCGCGGTCGGCGCCGAAGACGTCGTACCCCACCAGGGGCGGAACCTGGTTGGTCACTGTGTGGGTCCTTGCTGCCATACGGATACGGTACGGATGTGCAGGCAGCAAAAGAAACACCCGAGCGGCCATCGGGTCGTCTCCACCGGGCCCGTGTCCTCTACCGCAACGTCTCCAAAAGGAAGATGGCGTGGCTCCTGCTGAAGGACACGGTCAACTCGTGCATGCACTACCGGATCCTCGGACTCGCCGCCGAGGCCGCGTTCTTCACGCTGCTGTCGCTGCCGCCGCTGCTGCTGGGGCTGATCGGCCTGCTCGGCTATGTGGACGAGTGGACCGACACCACCACGGTCGCCTCGATCGAGAAGAACATCCTTTCGGCGGTCCGTACGGTGCTCTCGGACCGGGGAGTGAACCAGATCGCCAAACCGCTGCTGGAGAGCGTCACCCACGGCGGCCGGCCCGACGTCGTGTCCCTCGGTTTCGCGATCGCGCTCTGGTCGGGCTCACGGGCCGTCAATGTCTTCGTCGACACCATCACCGTGATGT
This sequence comes from Streptomyces sp. 150FB, assembly GCF_000818195.1. Classification (GTDB taxonomy): domain Bacteria; phylum Actinomycetota; class Actinomycetes; order Streptomycetales; family Streptomycetaceae; genus Streptomyces. The sequence continues at coordinate 7,782,170 of NZ_JTHL01000001.1, forward strand.
ACGGGCTGGACGGCCGGCGCGGTGTCGTCGCCACCCGGCTGCTGTCCTTCCTGCTCTACATCGCCGCGCTGGTGATCGGCGCCGTGGTGCTGCCGCTGGCCGTGGTCGGGCCCGACCGGGTCGTCGACCTCATCCCCTGGGGCACGCAAGTCGTCACCGTCCTGTACTGGCCGCTGGTCAGCGTGCTCTCCATCGCCTTCCTCACCACGCTCTACCACGTTTCCGTACCGGCCCGCTCGCCCTGGCGTGAGGACGTGCCCGGCGCGCTGATCGCCCTGGCGATATGGGTACTGGGCAGCTTCCTGCTCCGGATCTACCTCACCAGTACGGTCGAAGGCCCCACGATCTACGGGTCGCTCGCCGCGCCCATCGCAGTGCTCCTGTGGATCGGCATCTCCGCGTTCGCGATCCTGGTCGGCGCCGCCGTCAACGCGGCCACCGACCGCGTCTGGCCGTCCCTCGCCACGGCCGCCGCCCGCGCCTCCAACGAGCGGCTGCGCTCCGCCCAGGCGGCGGAGCTGATGGCCCGCGCCGCCGCCGCCAGGGCGGCGCACGGCGACGACAAGAACGACCCCGACATGCCGTCGGAGTTCCCGGAGAGATGGTCGAGGTTCCTGCCGCCGAACGACCTGAAGTCCCGGATGCGCTCGGGCCGCGACAAGGACCGCCCCTGAGGGTCCGGCGTCAGGCCCGGCCCGGGACGCCGGGGCCGTCATGGTTTCGTAAGGGGGAGGGGCGATGATCCGCCTCGCCGCCCGAGGACACTGGACCCATGCACACCATCCTTGTCGTCGACGACGACCCGACGGTCGCAGAGGTCGTCACCGGCTATCTGGAACGGGCCGGCTTCGCCGTGGACCGGG
>NZ_JTHL01000001.1:7783279-7800315 GCF_000818195.1 Streptomyces sp. 150FB
CGCCGGCCGGCCGCCCGCGCTGGTGGTGCTCGACCTGATGCTGCCCGGCATGGACGGCCTGGAGGTCTGCCGCAGGCTGCGGGCCGCCGCGCCCGTACCGGTGATCATGCTGACCGCGCGCGGCGACGAGGACGACCGCATCCTCGGCCTGGAGATAGGGGCCGACGACTACGTCACCAAGCCCTTCAGCCCCCGCGAGCTGGTGCTGCGCGTCGAGTCCGTACTACGCAGGACCCGCGCCGACCAGGGCCGCCCCGCAGGTCCCGAGCTGCGCGCCGCCGGCATCACCCTCGACCCCGCAGCGCGCCGCGTCAGCCGGCACGGCCGTGACCTCTCGCTCACCCTGCGCGAGTTCGACCTGCTGGCGCACCTGATGCGCCACCCCGGCACGGCCATCGCCAGGGAGCAGCTCATGCACGACGTGTGGGGCTGGGAGTTCGGCGACCTGTCGACCGTCACCGTGCACGTACGGCGGCTGCGCGGCAAGATCGAGGACGATCCGGCCAGGCCGCTGCTGATCCAGACGGTGTGGGGCGTCGGCTACCGCTTCGACGCACGGGCCGAGACGCCGGCCGGCGTACCGTCCGGTTCCCACGGTTCCCACCCGGACGAGAGCTGAGCCCCGCCGTGCAAGACATGCTCCTCATCGCGCTGTACGCCTTCCTGGGCGCGGCCGCCGCCGGTCTGGTCGGTGCGCTGGCCCTGTGGCTGCTGCGCGACCGGTCGGTGGCCGTCGCGCTGAACATCGTCGTCGCCGTGGCCGTCGCGGCCATGCTCTGCGGGACGCTCGCCGTCGCCGAGGCGATGTTCCTCTCCAAGCACGACCTCAGCGTGGTCACCACGGTCGTGGCGATGGCCGCCGTCGTGTCGCTCGCCACCGCGCTGCTGCTCGGCCGGTGGGTCGTCGCCCGCAGCGAGGACCTCGCCCTCGCCGCGCGCTCGTTCGGCGACGGGGGCAGCTTCGCCGCGCCGGACGGCGCCTCCACCGCCGAACTCGCGGCGCTGGGACGGCAACTGGCGGCCACCAGCGCCAAACTCGCCGCCTCCAGGGAGCGCGAACGCGCCCTGGAGACGTCCCGGCGTGAACTGGTCGCCTGGATCTCGCACGACCTGCGCACCCCGCTCGCCGGACTGCGCGCCATGTCCGAGGCGCTGGAGGACGGTGTGGTGCAGGATCCGGACCGCTACTTCCGGCAGATCAGGGTCGAGGTCGACCGGCTCAACTCGATGGTCGGCGACCTCTTCGAGCTCTCCCGTATCCAGGCGGGGGCGCTCGCGCTCGCCCCGACCCGGATGTCCGTCTACGACCTGGTCGGCGAGGCGCTCGCCGGCGCCGACCCGCTCGCCAGGGAGCACGGGGTGCGGCTCGTCGGCGGCAGCATAGAAGCCGTGCCCATCGAGGTGGACGGCAAGGAGATGACCCGGGTCCTCGCCAATCTCCTGGTCAACGCCATCCACCGGACACCGGCCGACGGCACGGTCGCCGTGGCCGCCGAGCGGCGCGCCGGCTCGGTGGTGGTGTCGGTGACCGACGGCTGCGGCGGGATCCCCGCCGAGGATCTGCCGCGCGTCTTCGACACCGGCTGGCGCGGTACGGAGGCCCGTACGCCGCCCGGGGGTGCCGGACTCGGGCTGGCCATCGTCCGGGGCATCGTGGAGGCCCACGAGGGGCGTGCGGCCGTCCACAACGTGACCGGTGGCTGCCGCTTCGAGGTCACCCTGCCGACCGCCGTCGCCCTGTAGCGGGCGCGCGCTCCGGGACGTACGAGTGGGCCGCGCTTCCCCAGAAGCGCGGCCCACCGGTGCGACGACGGACCAGGTGTCCCCGAGTGGTTCGGGAGACCCCGAGCCGCTTAGAAGACGCTCAGGCCGTACGCGCTCAGGGGCTCGGTGACGGGCTGGAAGAACGTGGTGCCGCCGGAGGAGCAGTTGCCGCTGCCGCCGGAGGTCAGGCCGAGCGCGGTGCTGCCGGCGAAGAGCGGGCCGCCGGAGTCGCCGGGCTCGGAGCAGACGTTGGTCTGGATGACACCGGAGACGGTGCCCTCGGCGTACCTGACGCTCGTGTTGACCGCCTGGACCGTACCGGTGTGGACGCCGGAGGTGGAGCCGCTCCGGGTCACGCGCTGGCCGACGGTGGCGTTGCCGGCCGACGTGATGTCCTGGTACGAGCCGTTGTAGAGGTCGACACGGCCGTCGTTCGCCGCGGAGGCGCTGAGGCGGATGACGCCGTAGTCGTTACCCGGGAAGCTGGAGGCGGCCGTGCTGCCGAGCACCGTGGTGTTGGAGGAGTTGCTGTACCAGGTGCTGCCGATGTTGGTGCAGTGTCCGGCCGTCAGCGCGTAGTACGTGTTGCCGCTGCGGACGTTGAAGCCGAGGGAGCACCGGGCGCCGCTGACGTAGATGGCGTCACCTGCGGCGACGGTCGTCTTGAACGTGCCGGGCGTGTGCTTGACGGTGAGCTTCGAGGCGTCGGCGACGCTGTTCTTGAGAGTCGCTATCTCGGAGTCGGAGACGGTGCTGTCGACGGTGACGACGACCTTGCCGGTCTTCGCGTCCGTGTACCAGGCGGCGCCGACAGGGGCGCTCTGGTTGACGGCCGAGCTCGTGGCGGCGAGCTGGGCAGCCGTGGCGACGGGGGTCGGAGCGGCCTGGGCGGCCACAGGGGCAGCAAGCGCGGCGACCGCTGCCAGACCGGATGCGACGGCGATGAACCGGGCGCGTCTGGAAACGGTGCTGAGGGGGGAAAGGCGCTTGAAGGTCACTACATCCTCCAGAGGTGGGGGCACGGCCCGTTGGGTGAGCGGACCGCTTCAGCACGGTCGTCCACCGCCATTCGGTTTTGGCTGTGGACCTGTCAACCGCACGGTGTGAATCGTTGACTCCGGTTGCTTCCGAGACAAGACCGACTTCTGGACCTGCGGCGGAGATTGAACGCGGCGCCGCCGGGGCGGGGTGAGTCGGGCCTCCACCGGGCGCCCGGCACCGGTCGGCCGGAGTCCGGCTGTGAGCGGCAGCAAAGAGTGCGAACGCCGGGCGGTGCCCGTGGCCGGGCGGCCAACAGCGCAGCCAGACGCGGCGATCGAGTCGCGGGCGCTCAGCCGGCCGGAGGACCGGCCGTCACGAACAGATACGTTTCACCGAGGGTGCCGGATGTATGACGCAGCGAGTCTGTGGGCGCCCTGTGTACGAGGGCGGTGGAGCCGCTCCGCGCCCCGGCCCGGGCCTGTTTGTGCCTCGTACCACCGAAATGCACGCGCGTAGACAGTGGCTGAATAGCGACGGTCGGGGGGTGAAATCGACTCCGGCGAGACCTGAATATTCTCCGGAAGCGACCGGAGGGGCGCTCTTGCGGGCGTCTGAGGGGTGTGCTGTGACGCTTGCCACGCTCTGCTCCGGAAGAGGTGGCGGTGGATCAAGCCACGGTCGCATCGGGCCATCGGACGCCTGTCGTAGGGCCCGGGGGTCGGGGCGAGTTGGGCGTGCGGGGGCGTGATGACCCTCACATCGACGTCCGCCAAAAGTGGTTTAGTGTTGAACCAACATGTTGATGCATCATCGACCTGGACATGCTCCGTGCCCGGGTTCGACGAAGAAAGGCGCCCTCCATGAGTGACCCCGTCAAGCTCGCAGTTGTGTACTACTCCGCCACCGGCACCAACACCGAGGTCGCCAAGACGCTGGCCGAAGCCGCCGAGAAGGCGGGGGCCGAGGTACGGCTGCGCCGCGTCGCCGAGCTGGCTCCGCAGGCGGCGATCGACTCGAACCCGGCGTGGGCGGCCAACCACAGCGCCACCGCAGACCTCGCCGTGGCGACCCCCGACGACATCGAGTGGGCCGACGCCGTGATCTTCGGCAGCCCCACCCGGTTCGGCAATGTCTCCTCGCAGCTCAAGCAGTTCTTCGACACGCTCGGCGGCCTCTGGGCGCAGGGCAAGCTGGCCGACAAGGTCTACAGCGGCTTCGTGTCCAGCGCGACCCGCCACGGTGGCCAGGAGTCCACGCTGCTCGCCATGTACAACTCGTTCCACCACTTCGGCGGCATCGTCGTGGCCCCCGGCTACACGGACCCGGCGAAGTTCGCCGACGGCAACCCGTACGGCACCTCGCACATCGACGCGCAGGGCAACAACCCCGTCAACGACGAGACCCGCAACGCCGCCCGTATCCAGGCGGAGCGTGTGGTGCGCATAGCGCAGCGGCTGAAGGCCGGCGCCGACGCCTGATCCCGCGCCGCGCCACGTACGGCGGTATGCCCGCGGAAGGGTCAGGCCTCCGCGGGCATACCGCTGTTGTCAGCCCCTGCCTGGGTCCCCACAGCCCAGCTCAGTCCTGGTCCTTCGGCAGCCCCGCGGCCACGCGCCGCAGGGCAGCGTCCAGCATCTCGATCTCCTGGGGCGACAGCACGTCCAAGAAGTACTGGCGCACCGCGGCGACATGGCCGGGCGCCGCCGCCCGCATGGCGGCCCGGCCCTGCTCGGTCAGCCGCACCATCGCGCCCCGCGCGTCCTCGGGGCACTCCTCCCGCGCCACCAGACCCCGCTTCTCCATCCGGGTGATCTGGTGCGAGAGCCTGCTGCGCTCCCAGTTGACCGCCAGCGCCAGATCACGCGCCCTGATCAGGCCGTCGGGCGCCTCCGAGATCGGTACGAGCAACTCGTAGTCGGCGCCGCTCAGTCCCGAATCCCGCGTCAACTGACGCGAGAGCGTCATCAGCAGATCCCGCTGCGTCTCAAGGTAGGCGCGCCACACCCGGGCCTCTGTCCCGTCCAGCCAGCGGGGTTCCGTCATGGGCACGATCGTAATCGGTCGTCCGAAGCGCGCAGCCCGCGTCCAGTTGCCGCCCGGGAAACCGGGTAGGAGGGTGAGTCCGAGATCGTCGACCCCCTGAGGAGTGATCCGACATGCCCCGAGGTTCGAGCCAGAAGCGCGAGCGTCAGTACGAGCACATCAAGGAAAGCGCCGAGGAGCGCGGCCAGAGCACCGGCCGGGCCAAGGAGATCGCGGCTCGGACCGTGAACAAGGAGCGCGCCCGCTCGGGCGAGTCCCGTACCGCCGGCAAGACCTCCACCAAGGACATGTCGTCGTCGAAGCGCGGCGGGCAGCGTTCGCGCAGCGGACCCGGCGGTCCGACGTACGACCAGCTCTACAACGAGGCCAAGCAGCGCGGCATCCAGGGCCGTTCGTCGATGAACAAGGCGGAACTCCAGCGGAAACTGGGCCGCTGACCGTACGCGGAGGCCGCTGACCGTACGCGGAGTCCGACCGCGCCGTGGGCGAGACTGGCGTACGTGACTCCTGTGACGACGCCGGCCACGACATCGGCGCCGACGATGCCCGAACCCCTGTCCGACCTCGACCGGCGGCTCGTCGCCGCGCTCCAGTGCGACGGCAGGCTCACCGCCGAGCGGGCCGCCGAGGTGCTCGGCCTCAGCGTCCGTGCCGTGCACCGGCGCTGGTCGGCCCTGCTGAACGACGGGACCGTACGGGTCCTGGCGGCCCGGCCGCCGGACCGCTCCACGGGCGCGATGCTGCTGCGCATCCGGGTGCTGCGCGGCAGGCTCGACCTGATCACGAGCGCGCTCGCCGAGCGGGACGACATCCCTTTCGTCGACGTGTCGGCGGGCGGCGACGAGATCTCGGCCGTTCTGCTGGCCGGGTCCGAGCCCGACAACCGGCTCGTCTTCCAGCAGTTGCCGGCCACCGGCTCCGTCACGTCCGTCTCCGCGCAGACGGTGCTGCATGTCTTCAGCGGTGCCGGGGACTGGCGGCTCGACGTCCTCAGCCGGGCCGAACGCGAGGCGCTGACCCCGGGGGCGGCGCCGGCGGTCCGCTCCCGGCCGGCCGACGCGACCGACGACGCCCTCATCGCGGCCCTGGAGGAGGACGGCAGGCTCCCGGCCGCGGCGATCGCCGCGCGGACCGGCCACCCGGAGTCGACCGTACGGCGCAGGCTCGCCGCGCTGTTCGCCCAGCGCCGGATCACCACCCAGGTCGTGGTCGACCCGCGCCGCCTCGGTCTGTACGTCGACGCGAACATCGCGATCGAGGTACCGCCCGACCGGCTCGACGAGACGGGCCGCGCGCTGGCGGCGCATCCCGCCGTCCACGGAGCGATGGCCACCACCGGGACGGCGAACCTCTCCGTCGCCGTCTGGCTCAGCGACGCCGAGGACCTCTACCGCTTCCTGACCCGCGAGCTGGCGGGCCGCTCCATCACCAGGACCGAGACCGTGCTGGTCGGCCGGGCGGTGAAACGGCCCGGCATTCCACGCTGACCGGAGGGCGAGATCCGCCATCTCGATCCCGAATACGGTCGGATTCGCTCACTCGGGACCCTCGGAGCGGCCGGAAGCGGGCGCCCGGCGGGAGGCTTGAGCGCATCCGCAGCCCCTGCGTAACCAGGAGATCCCCATGCCCGAGACCACGCCTGCCACCCCGTCCGACCTCGACCTGATCGAACCGATGAAGTCGGCCGCACACGCCGTGGCCGAGTTCGTCGCCGCCGTACCCGTCGCGCGTCCCGCCGCGGCGACCTGGACCGAGTTCCGTGAGCACTTCGACGCCCTGGACAAGCCCGCCATGAAGCTGCTGCGCGAGCGCCTGTCGCCGCTGCGCCCGCGCGCCGTGTGGGCCGAGGAACTCGGCGGCGGCATCCCGGACACGGGTGAGGCGTGGGTGGTGGACACCGTCGACGGCGCTGTGCAGTTCCTCCAGGACCTGCCGCAGTGGTCGGTCAGCGTGACCTTCGTACGCGACGGACGGCCCGTCGCCACCGTCCTGCACTCGCACGTCCTGGGCGAGACCTACACGGCCGTGGCCGGTTCCGGTGCCCGCCGCGACGGACTGCCGGTCGAGCCGTCGGCGAAGACCGATCTGTCGCTCTGCCTGCTCGGTACGAGCCAGCCGCCGGCGATCGCCTCGCAGCCGCGCGCCGTGGCGGAAGCGGGCAGGTCGCTGTCGGCGGTCCTGCCGTTCGCCGGCGCCGTACGCAATCTGGGGCCGACGTCCTGGCAGATCGCCGACACGGCGGCCGGACGCCTCGACGCCTTCTGGGAGTTCGGGGCGGACGACGGCAATCTGCTCGGCGCCGCGCTCGTCGCCACGGAGGCGGGCCTGCTGGTGACGGACACCGAGGGCAGGCCCTGGCGGGCGGGCGCCGGGAGCTTCCTCGCGGCACCGGCGCGGCTCCACGGCACACTGGTCGCGATGTTCCGGGAAGCGGCGGTCGGGTGACAGACTCGGTGCGGGGCCTCTGGCTGGGTAACAGTAGGGGACCGACGCCAAGTACCCCCGAGGAGACCGCACATGAGCAGCGAACTCAAGATCCTCATCGCCGTGGGCGTCCTCCTCGCGCTGCTGATGCTGGGGGCGGCGATCGTGCTGGCCGTCCGGCTCGTACGCGCCCGCCGCCGGCTGCGCGCCGCAGGTGTGCCGACCCAGAACCGCTGGGTGTTCTGGGCCGCGATGATCTATCTGGTACTGCCCACCGACCTGGTACCGGACCCTGTGTACCTCGACGACATCGGCGTCCTGCTGCTGGCCCTGCGCTCGATGCGCTCGGCGGAGGGCAAACTGCCGTACGTCGCGGCGCTCGCCCGTAAGCGCTCCGCCGGCGGCGGACCGGTGGAGCGCCAACGCCTCAAGTCCTGAAGGCCAGTTGGTCCGTTGGTTCAGTCGGCTCAGTTGGTCAGCGTCGCCGGGTCGCTCACGCCGGGCTCGCCCGTCTCGACATGCCCGGCGAACCGGCGCAGGAACGACGCGTCCTGGTCGCACACCACGGACACGTCGTACCACCGCTTGCCGGCCCGGAGATCGACGCGGTGCACCACGGTGCCTCCGGCCGGCACCTTGAACGTCTCGCGCTTGCCGCCGTAGGCATTGGTGACCGTGAGCTGGCGGGCTGTCCTCCCCGGGTTCCTCATGGTCAGTTCGACACTTCCGCCGACCGCCAGGTGCCGGGCCGTCACCTCGGGGCCCTCGGTGGCGGCCGTCCCCTTGAAGGTGCGGAGGAAGCCGTTGGGGCCGAACGCCGACAGGTCGTACGTCCCCTTCGAATAGGCCGAGTTCCAGGTGTCGGAGATCTTCTTGCCCGCCTCGGCCGTGTACGACCAGGGCCCGTCCGTCCGGTTCGCCGAGGTGACGGTGAAGGCGGCTCCGGCGTCGGCGCCACCGCTGAACGTCAGTGTGAAGTGCCCGGTCGACGGTGTCGCCGAGCCGTCGACCAGCGGGGCGTACGGCAGCGGGCGGGCCGGCCGCGAGCCCCTCTCCTGCTTGGGCAGCACGGCCCGGTCCGGCGGCGTGGGCACGTAGCTGTCGTGCCGGTCCTGGTCCGGCGGCTGGTACGCGTCGGTGTCCGGCAGCCGTACCGGCCTGGTCTCCTTGAGCCCGAAGTCGAACGCCGAGGTCAGGTCGCCGCAGATGGCGCGCCGCCAGGGCGAGATGTTCGGCTCGGACACACCGAACCTGCGCTCCATGAACCGGATGACCGAGGTGTGGTCGAAGACCTCGGAACACACGAATCCGCCGGTGCTCCAGGGCGAGACGACCAGCATCGGGACGCGCTGGCCGAGGCCGTAGGGGCCCGCCGCGTGTGAGCTGTCACCGGGGAAGTGGTCGAGTGTGGTGTCGACGGTCGACAGACCCTGCGCGGCCGAGGCCGGCGGGAAGGGCGGCACGACATGGTCGAAGTAGCCGTCGTTCTCGTCGTACGTGATGAACAGCGCCGTCTTGCTCCACACCTCCGGGTTGGAGGTGAGCGCGTCCAGCACCTGTGAGACGTACCAAGCACCGTAGTTGGCGGGCCAGTTGGGGTGCTCGGAGAACGCCTCGGGGGCGGCGATCCAGGAGACCTCCGGCAGTGTGCCCGCCTTGACGTCGGCCCTCAGGTGGTCGAAGAAGCCCTCGCCGCTCTTCGCGTCGGTGCCGGTGCGCGCCTTGTCGTACAGCGGATCGCCGGGCTTGGCATTGCGGTACTTGTTGAAGTAAAGCAGCGAGTTGTCACCGTAGTTGCCGCGGTACGCGTCGTCGATCCAGCCCCAGGAACCGGCGGCGTCGAGCCCGTCGCCCACGTCCTGGTAGATCTTCCACGAGACGCCTCCCTTCTCCAGCCGCTCGGGGTACGTCGTCCAGTCGTACCCCGCTTCGTCGTTGCCGAGTACCGGGCCGCCGCCCTTGCCGTCGTTCCCGACGTGCCCCGTCCACATGTAGTAGCGGTTGGGGTCGGTGGCTCCCATGAAGGAGCAGTGGTACGCGTCGCACACCGTGAACGCGTCGGCGAGCGCGTAGTGGAACGGGATGTCGTCCCGGGTGAGATGCGCCATCGTCCCCGCCGACTTGGCGGGGATCCACTGGTCGTACCTGCCCTGGTTCCAGGCCTGGTGGCCGCCCGCCCAGTCGTGGTCGAGACCCGCGATGAACTGCATGCCGAGGTCCTTGGCCGCCGGGCGGTACGGCAGGACGTCCTTCGTGCCGTCCGACTGGTGCCAGACCGAGGTGCCGCCGACCGGTGTGACCGGACGCGGGTCGCCGAAGCCGCGTACGCCTCTCAGCGATCCGAAGTAGTGGTCGAACGAACGGTTCTCCTGCATCAGCACGACGATGTGCTCGACGTCCTTGATGTCGCCGGACCTGCGCGCGGCGGGGATGGCGGCGGCGCGGGCGATGCTGCTGGACAGGGCGGAGAAGCCCGTGGTCGCGCCCGCGATCTGGAGGAAGCGGCGCCGGTTGAGTTCAGCCATGGGTCGGGGGGTCCCTCGGGGTGTGAGTGACAGGGGAGGAAGAGGAGGTTTCCAGCCGAACGAGAAGAGGAAACTCAGACGTGTCGGGGTGGTGAAAGCAGGACGTACGGATGTGGAACAACGGGTTCCCTCTCTCCTCTCCCGCCCCCGCGCGCCCCGCCGACCTGCGGGAACCCCCGCGTCCCGTGATCATCGGAGACATGGCCCCGTCCGACGCCCACCCGGCGTACCCCGCGAACCCCGAAGGCCGGCCGCCGGTGATCCGGCCGATGCTGGCCGTACCGGGGCCGCTGCCCGCCGAGGGCGAGGAGGCGGCCTGGGGGTTCGAGGTCAAGTGGGACGGCGTACGGTGCGTCGTCGAGACGGCTGGCGACGGCGCGCTACGGCTGACGACCCGCGCCGGGAACGACGCGACGGCCAGATACCCCGAGCTGGGCTCACTCGGCGAGCAGCTACGCGGCAGGCCCGCCGTGCTCGACGGCGAGGTGGTGGTCCTCGACGCGGAGGGACGGCCCGACTTCGGGCTGCTGCAACGCAGGATGGGGGTGGTCAATCCGCGCCGCGCGGCCCGGCTGGCGATGGAGCACCCCGTACAGCTCGTGCTGTTCGACGTCATGTACCTGGCGGGACAGTCGCTGCTGGGGTTCTCGTACGAGGAGCGCAGGGCCGTGCTCGCCGGGCTCGGCCTCGGCGGAGCGAACTGGTCGGTGCCCAGCTACACGCAGGGCCGCGCACGGCAGGTGTGGGACGCCACGCTGCGCGGCGGCTTCGAGGGCGTGGTGGCGAAGCGGCTGACCGGCCGGTACACCCCGAACGTACGGTCACCCGACTGGCGTAAGACCAAGCACGTACTGACCCTGGACGTGGTCATCGGCGGCTGGGCCGAGGGGCGCGGGGGACTCAGGGGCCTCCCCGGGGCGGTCCTGGTCGGGCTGGACGAGCCGGACGGGCTGCGTTACGCGGGGTCCGTCGGGTCGGGGATGTCCGACCAGGAGCGGCACGACCTGGCGCGCTACCTGGGTGTCATCCCGCGCGAGGACTCACCGTTCACCCTGCCCGTCGACGTGCCGGCACCGCACTGGGTCGAGCCCCGGCTCGTCGCTGAGATCACCTTCTCGGGCTGGACCGCGGCCCAGATGGTCAGGCACCCGGTGTGGCACCGGCTGCGTCCGGATCTGACCCGGCTCTGATGCGGCTCTGATGTGACTCCGGCGTGGATCTGACGCGGTTCTGATGCCGCTCTGACCTGGGCGGGGCCCGTTCCTGCCGCGTCCCTGACCGTACGCGCCGGAAATCACCAGGTTTGGCAGCCGAATCCGTGGCCAGGTGTATGGGTGTCCACTGATTTCGAGCACCGACAGGACGTGAGTGTTGTGGCTGAGAAGAACGAGAAGACCGAGGCCAAGGTCGAGCAGGCCAAGGGCAAGGGCAAGGAAACCCTCGGCCGTGCGGTGGGCAACGAGCGTATGACGGCGGAAGGCCGTGCGGAGGGCGCCAAGGGCGACATGCGCGAGGCGAAGGAGAAGGCCAAGGACGCCTTCAAGCGCTGACCGCGCAGCGCCGTACCCCGGCGCCATCGCGCCACCGCAGATGAGGGGCCCCGTGCACGGACCACCACGGTCCGTGCCGGGGCCCCTGCCGTGTCCGGGGGCGGTGGAGGCCGTATGTCCTGGTCAGGTCGGTGTTGTGGGGGAGCTGTCGGTGTTGTGTCCCGGTCGGGTAACGGGGTGAGGGAGTTCGGTGGGCGGTTCCGTGTACTGGGTGATGGCTTCGGGAGTGACCGCGGCCCGCATCGAGGGAGTACACACAATGTTCCGCAAGCGCATGGGACTGATCGCCGCGGCCACCGCCGCGGGCGCGTTGATGCTGACGGCCTGCGGTGGCACCGACACGGGCGCCGCGTCCACGTCGGCCGCGCCGGCGTCCGCCGCGCCGGCGGCCGGCGCCGCTCAGAACGGTACGGGCACCCTGAGCCTGCTGCCCGGCACCTCCCAGCAGAACAACGCCCCGGCGAACACGGGTGACCTGGCGAACCAGCCCGGCAAGCCCACCACGCCCGCCGGCATGAAGTGGGTGCAGCTCTCCGCCGCCAAGGCCGGGGCCCTCGACCCGGTCGTGATCGACGGCGCCGGGTTCACGCTCTACCGCTTCGACCCGGACAGCGCCAATCCCTCGAAGGCGACCTGCAACGACGCCTGCGCCGTCACCTGGCCGCCGGTGGTGGTCGACCCGCACGGGAAGATCTTCGTCGACGGCGTCGACAAGTCCGCCGTCGGCGCGGTCAAGCGCGACGACGGCTCGCTCCAGGTGACCGTGGGAGGCTGGCCCGTCTACCGCTTCAGCAAGGACCTCAAGCCCGGTGACACCAACGGGCAGGGTGTCGGTGGTACGTGGTTCGGCGTCACCCCCGACGGCCAGAAGGCCGGCCAGAACGCGGGCGGCCAGAACGGCGGTGGCTCGAACGCCGGTGGCCAGCCCAGTGGCGCCCCGGCGGGCGCCGGCCAGGCGAGTGGCGGCGCCGCCGCCAAGCCGGCCACCAACGCGGTCCTCTTCGACGACGCCAACTTCGCGGACAACGGCTCCCAGGGCCTGTCCGGCAAGGGCTGCCAGAACGTGGCCAGGGACAATGTGGCCTCGTCCCTCCAGACCGACGGCTCGTTGAAGATCTGGTCGGAGGCCAACTGCACGGGCAAGTCCAAGATCGTCGACGGGAATGTCGCCGACCTCTCCTCGGTCGGCCTCGACAACGACGTCTCGTCGGTCTTCTTCGGCTGACCTCTCCCGGCGCGCACCCAGCGCCCCGCACACGACGAAGCCCGCGGTCCCCAAGGGGGCCGCGGGCTCCGACGCGTCGCTGCCGGACGATCAGGGGGTGACCTTCAGGGCGTCGATCATGCCCACGGAGGTGCTCTTGTTGACGAACTTGATGGTGTGCGAGCCCCGGGCGAGCCCGGTCTTCTGCCAGACCACCTGCTGGACCTGGCGTGCGCCGCTCACATTCAGATTCACCGTGGTCTGGAGGGCGTTGTCGAGATACACGTCGACCGACCCCATGTCCCCGTTCCGTTCGGACAGGTACTGGATCCCCGTCCCGGTGAAGGTGTACTGGGCCGTCGCGCCCACCGTGTTGCTGTGGTGGGTGTCGTCGTTGTAGTCGCCGTATCCACGGGCGTTGGTGCCGTACCAGTTGCTGTCGTACGTCACCGCCGTGTCGTTGACCATCGGGTCGGCCGTCTTGCCCAGGCCCAGCGTGGAGTTGGTGTCACGCAGGGTCTTCACATCCTGGTTGGCCGTGCCCGTCAGCGTGGTCGTGCCGTACGAGCTGAGCGGCTTGGCGGTGCGCTCGACCACGTAGACCGTGTTCGCCGAGGTGTTGAGCGTGAACTCCGGGTCGCTGGTGGTCAGTACGGTCGCGTTGTCGGACGCCCGGCGGACGCGCACCTGCTGCGTACCCCACGGGTTCACGATCTTCGTGCTGTTGCCGTAGAGGCTCTTGATCCCCACGTACTTGATCTCGCCGGCCTCCCGCTCCGAGCTGACCTGGAAGCCGCCCTTCGCGAGCAGGCTGAACTTCCCGACGAAGGACGAGTCCGACGGCACGGCGGGGAAGACCCGGATCTTGTCGTTGTACGACTGGAGCAGCGACTCGTTCATCGCCGACAGGTGCACACCGAGGTACTCGAAGACTCCGTTGGTGTTGTCGGTGAGCCCGTTCGGGTACGTCTGGTACTTGCGCAGCATGGTCTTCATGCCCTGGAAGGCCTGGTCGCCGAGGCCGAGCCGCGCGGCCTGCACCGCGTCGTTAGCCCACACGTTGCCGTACGGGAACGGCCTGGCGTTCCAGGTGTTGATGGCCTTCTGCTGGTCGGGGTAGCCGATGCCGGTGACGTTGTAGGGCCAGATCAGCTCCGAGGCCACGTTCTCGTTGTTACGCGTCTGGGCTATCGGCGGGGTGTGCGGCAGATAGGTGTTCGCGTCCGACGGGTACGCGATCAGGTTGTCCAGGATCTTCTGCCACTGCGGAATGAGCGACGCGTCCTGCCCCAGGTCCTTCGCCGACTGGATGGCCACCGGGAACAGGCTGCGTACGGCGGCCAGGTCGGTGATCGCGTTGGGCACGTTCCAGTACGTCTCGTGCGAGTTGGACGACTTCACGTAGTACTTGCCCGAGCTGTCCACGGAGAGCATCGAGCTGTAGAACTTCACGACCTCGCGCATGAACGGATAGGCCGTGTTGCGCAGGTAGTTGGTGTCGTTGGTGTACTTGTACTGGAGGTACATGTTGTACGCGGCTTCGGTACCGGTCGACCAGATGTTCTTGGTGTAGTCGCTGTTCACCGTGCCACGGGCGTTGCCGTCCCAGCCCATGGTCTCCGGCACCCAGATGCCGTCCACGTTGTATCTCGTCTTGGTGTACGCCTTCAACGTGTCGAAGTTCCTGCTGTACAGGTTGTTGAAGGTGGACATCAGATTGGTGTGGTTGGACGCCAGGAACGAGTTGTAGACGTCTCGTTGGTTCCAGTACCAGTACGCGTTGCTCCACTTCGTGTTGTCCTGGGTGGCCCGGAAGTCACCGTTGATGAAGTGGAAGGGGTAGTTGGCCGACCCGCCGGCGGCGATCATGTACGTACCCAGGTAGTACGCGTTCTCCATGTAGTCCGCGTCACCTGCGGAGTTGGAGTACTGGACGAACGACTTCTCCCAGAACGAGTGCCACCAGTTGCGGTAGTTGTTCAGAGTGGTGGTGTATCCCGTGCTCTTCACCGAGTTCAGCGCGGCCTTGGCCTGCGTCACCGAGTTGTGGCTCGGCGCGTTGAGCCTGCTGGTGTCGGTGAACCAGATGGTGTAGCTGCTGGACGGCGTGATCGTCAGACGCACCGTACGGCCGTCGACGACCTTGGTGGTGAAGGGCGCGCCCTCGACGGTCGCCGCGAGGGTGTAGCCAAAGTTCTGCGGGTCCGCCTGGCCGCGGCTCAGTCCGGCACCGGTGGAATCCGCGTACGTGGACACGGACTTCCAGGTGTCGAGGTTGGGGACGTCACCGCTGTTGCCGAGCTGGCTGACGTCCCACAGGCTCAGGTCGAGGGAGATGTTCGAGACCCCGCCGCGTGTGTCGTCGACATGGATGCCCATCACCTCGGAGTTCGGTGATCCCATCACCGTGACGGTCCGGTTGGTGTCGTACTTGGTGGTGAGCGTGCCGTTGTAGAGCGAGAGGCGCTGCTGGTACGTGGAGTAGCCGCTGTCCATGGACGGCGTGGTGGCCAGATTCACCAACCCGGCGCCGAACGCGGTCTGCTGGGACGAGTCGACCCCGGAGACCTGCATGCTCAGCCCGTTCTGCTGCCAGGCCATCGCCCCCACGCGCCCGTTGCCGACCGTCAGGCCGTAGTCGGGGTCCGTGTTGGGTCTGTTGTATACGACGTCGTGCTTGGACAGGTAGTTCGCGTAGTCGACGTTCAGCGCGCCGGTCGCGCTGTTGAACGCGGCGTCGGTGGGGGCGGCCGACGCGGGGCTGCCGGCGATGCCGCCGGTCAGACAGACCACGGCGATAAGGAAGACGAGCAGGCGGGTGACTTTCATCGTGTGTCTCTCCCACTTACGGCGAGGGGGGCACCTGAAGGCGCGGGGGGAGTGCGAGCAGGACAGGGTAAGGACTTCGCAACACGCAGTGAACATCGGAGGTTTGGGGTCGTCAAGTAGCGGCGCAAAGATAAATTCACCGCTACTGGTGGCCGATTGATCGGATCTTCCAGCGAGCCGGCTGTGCGGAGTCGTCGGCGCGCCGCTGATCCGGGGTGCGATACGCGTTCACACCGGCGATACGCGAGCGTCACCGCGCGCATACGGTCCGGCGCCGCTTCCGCCGCGTACGGGACACATCGGACGGCGCGGGCGCGTCGGTATATCGGCTGATCAGCGGATAAAGCGCGGCCTGGGAGACCCCGATCGGAGGGACCGTCTGTGCGACAGTGTGGACCGGCGCGGGGGGCGAGCGCGCCGCCGAGCCGACTCAAAGGGAGAATCACGGAGTGAGCGAACCATCGTCGACCGCCTCCGGCGGGGCGCACTCCAAGGACCCGGCAGGCTCCGAAGGCTCAGGACCGACCGGACCGACCGGACCAACCGACGGACCAACCGACCCGTCCGGGCCGACCGGACCGACCGACCCGTCAGCGACCCCCGGGGGCTCCGGCGGCCCGGGCGGTTACTCGGGCTTCACGGGCCGTACGGCCGAGGGCGCCGACGCCCAGCCGCCGTGGCGCGCGTTCCTGCGCACCGAGACGGGCAGCGCCGCCGTCCTCCTCGTCGCGGTGCTCGCCGCCCTCGTATGGGCCAACACCAGCCTCTCCTCGTACGAGACGTTCTGGCAGTCGCGCTTCGCGCTGCGCATCGGCTCGGGCAGCGGGGCGCACGCCCTGTCGCTGGAGCTGCGCGACTGGGTCAACAGCGGACTGATGACGGTGTTCTTCTTCGTCGTGGGCCTCGAGGCGCGCCGCGAGTTCGACATCGGCGAGCTGCGCGAGCGGCGGCGGGTCGCGCTGCCGATGATCGCCGGGGTCAGCGGCATGATCCTGCCCGTCGCGATCTACCTCAGCATCAACGCCGGACACGGTACGGAGCACGGCTGGGGCGCGGCCATGTCCACCGACACCGCGTTCGCGCTCGGCATCCTCGCGCTGCTCGGCACCCGGCTGCCGGAGGGGCTGCGCGCCTTCATCCTCTCCGTCACCGTCGTGGACGACTTCGTGGCACTCGCCGTCATCGCCGTCGCCTACAGCGGGAACATCTCGCTGACCGCGATCCTGGTGGCCATCGGCATCATGGGCGTGATCCTGGCGCTCAGGGCCGGCGGGGTACGGCGCGGGGCCGTGTACGCGGTCCTCGCGCTCGGCGTCTGGGTGTCGCTCCTGATGTCCGGTGTCGACCCGGTCGTCACCGGCCTCGCCATGGGGCTCATGACGTACGCCTACCCGGCGGCGCGCGGTGACCTGGAACGCGCGAGCGGCCTCTTCAGGCTCTTCCGCGAGCAGCCCACGCCGGAGCTCGAACGCTCGGCGCGGCTCGGCATCGCCTCGGCGATCTCGCCGAACGAGCGGCTCCAGCGCATGTACCACCCCTGGAGCAGCTATGTCATCGTGCCGCTGTTCGCCCTGGCCAACGCCGGTATCCGGATCACACCGAGCGAGCTGTCCCGCGCGTTCACCTCGACGATCACCCTCGGCATCCTCTGCGCGTTCGTCGTCGGCAAACCGATCGCCATCTTCGGCTCCTCGTGGCTCGCCACCCGCCTCAGCG
>NZ_JTHL01000001.1:7800340-7849467 GCF_000818195.1 Streptomyces sp. 150FB
CCCGCCGGTCGGCTGGGGCGCCACGGCGGCGGGCGGCGCCATCGCGGGTGTCGGGTTCACCGTCTCCCTGCTGATCGCGACCCTCGCCTTCGACGGCGACCAACTGGAGGAGGCGAAGATCGGCACGATCAGCGGCATGGTCTGCGCCTTCGCCGTCACCTGGACGATCACCGCGGTGATCGGCCGGCTGCCCAAACACCGGCGCAGCCGCGCGCTCCTCGGCATCACGGAGACCATCGTCGATCTGGCGATGCCGGTCGACCCGGAGCGCGACAAGATCCGCGGCCCGCTGGAGGCGCCCGTCACCGTCGTCGAGTACGGCGACTTCGAGTGCCCGTTCTGCGGGCAGGCCGAGCCCGTCGTCCGGGACCTGCTCGCCGACTTCGGCGATGTCCGTTACGTATGGCGGCACTTGCCGCTCACCGATGTGCACCCGATGGCCCAGATCGCGGCCGAGGCGTCCGAAGCCGCGGCGAACCAGGGCCTCTTCTGGGAGATGCACGATCTCCTGCTCGACCGCCAGGACGCGCTGCGCCCCGTGGACCTGAGGCGCTACGCGTCCGAACTCGGCCTGGACACCGAGCGCTTCGAGCGGGACGTACGCAAGCGGCGCGGCGCGGGGCGGATCGCCGAGGACGTCGAGTCCGCCGACCTCAGCGGAGTGTCGGGGACGCCTTCGTTCTTCATCAACGGCCGCCGCCACCACGGTGCGTACGACATCGACAACCTCTCGGCGGCGGTGCGGGCCGCGCGGCAGCGCGCCGCTCTCAAGCCGCGCGACTCGCCACCGGACTCGCCGCCCGACTCGTCGGCCGGCTGAGAGAAGCGGCGTCAGCTCGCGGCGTTGGCCGCCGACGCCTTGTCCGCGCTGACCAACCGGCGTACGGCGTCGGACTGCCAGTACTCGCGGGCGAACCCCCGCATCTCCTTACGGGCCCGGCGGGCGTCCCCCGAGCCCGGGTGCACCCGCCGGGCGAGATCACTCGCCGAGACGAGAGCGGCGAGCATCCGGCCGCGCGCGTCGGGGAAGCCGACCTTGGCGTCCCCCTGGAAACGGGCGAGGGCCGGGGCCGACCAGTCACGGCCGGCCGACGGGTAGCGGTGGTACGGGAACAGCCCGAGCGCGCGCCGCTTCTCGATCCGGATCGCACCGCGCTTCGCCAGGCTCCGCGCGCTCACCTCCGTCATCTCCCGCGACTCACGGCGGATCCACCGCCGGGCCGAGACCGCCTTGCCGGCGGCGGGAAGCCGCCCGAGCGCGCTGTCGAGCACGGGATCTCCGGTCGGACGACCATCAGAGACGGAGATCCGACCCCGGTCGTGGCCTATCCGCCCTGCGGCCTCCAGCTCGGCGAGCACGGCACCGGCCACGCCGTACCGCGTATGGCTCATGGTGCCGCGCGGCCTGCCGCTGGACGGGTCGATGGCGAGGAGCACCAACTCCTCGGGGAGCGTGACTGTGGTCGTGTCCATGGCGACTCCTACCGTGTGTGGTTCCACTGCTTGCGACGCCGTACGGCCACCCGCGGTTGCCGAACCCCCAGGCCGAACTACTGGGCACTGCCCGGCGACTCGGCCGCCACGACCAGCAAGTTCGGCAGCCGCGTGTAGCTCTCGATGCCCGGTGCCGCGTGTTCCGTTTCCCCCGCGAGAGCCGGATCAAGCCCCGGCTCGGCGAGTTCACGCAACGCGCACCCCAGGGCGGCCAGTTCGCGCGACAGGCCGACAGCAACCGGCGCCCGGCGCGGCCCGCCTCACAGTTTCCGCCTCACTGTCTCCGCTCCGGGGTGCCGCTCGCGGCCGAGACCTCCACGAACTCCGCCCGGCCGCTGGAGGTCAGCCGCAGGATGGGTACGGCCTTGTCGCGCGGGTCGCCGTTGGCCTTGAACGAGATGAAGCCGCTGGCCCCCGGCACCTGTCTGCTCTCGTTCATCTGGGCGAACATCCTCGCGACGCTCCGTCCGGTGGCCTTGCCGCCCTGGCTGATCGCCAACTGGGCCCCGCGCGCCGCTGTGACCACCGCGTCGTGGGACATCATGGCCTGCCCGTCGTCCCGGGGGTCGTCGGGGAACCACTGGTCGAGCTGCCCGCCCTCGACGAAGTACGGAGCGGACCGGGCGGACACCGCGTCCGGGTTCTTCTTGTACATGTCGGGATGGGCGAGACCGGTGTAGTAGATGCCGATCTTCGTCTCGGCCGCGTTCGTCAACTGCTTGGCCGTCAGGTTGGTCGTGTCGTCGCCGGCGAGCAGGGTGAACTCCTGCTTCACACACGTACGGTTGGACAGCGCGTCGAGGAACGCGGAGAGCTGTGTGCCCCGTCCGGCGAAAAAGATGACCTGCGGCTTCTCGTCGCACAACTGCGCCGTCATGAGCTGGAGTTCGGTCCTCCACGAGTCGCTCAGCGAGGAGTCGTACCCCATCCTGTCCGCCACCAGATGGTGGGTGGGGTCGGGGAACGCCTTGGTGAACGCGTCCGCCAGGGTCCTGGCGTAGAGGTTGCTCTTCGCCACGTCCGCCACGACCACCGCCGTACCGAACTTACGCCGCTTGAGGTAGGCGGAGGCGGCCAGCGCCTCGTCCGTGTTCGTCGGTGCCACCCGTACGAAGTTCTCTATGTTCTGGAGGTTGGTGGCCGTCATGATGGAGGCGACCATCGCGATGCCGTTCGCCGACAGCTTCTTGACTGCGGCCCGGTTCGCGTCCGTGCTGGGGCCGAGTCCGGTCACGGCCACCAGATGGTCCTTGGAGCCGGTCCGCTTGATCAGCTCGCCCACCGTGTGCGGCCATTGGGCCGACTGGCTCCCTGAGTTGGCGATCAGCAGCTTGATCCTGGGGCTGCTCGCCAGGTCCCCGCGGTTGACCCGCTGCTGTGCCAGATAGGCGCCTTCGAGCTGGTGGCGTACCGATTCGGGGGTGTTGCTGTCCTGGGCCGTCAGGGTGAACGAGGTCAGATAGGCGACACTGACATAGGGCTTGCCATCCGTCTCCACCTTCTCGTTCTCCTCCTGTATCTTCTTCTCGACCGTGGCGAGATGGGACGCGAAGACATACGAACCGTCGGTCACACCGACACACTCGTGATCCGCGCCTTGCTTCACGACCCCGTCCCCGCAGCGTGCGTTGCTCTCCTGGAGCCAGGACACCAGGAACCAGCCGCCGACAGCGAGGACGACAACGGCCACCGTGCCGAAGGCGATACGCCGGACGATGTGCAGAGGCCACTCGATTCTGACCATCATGTGCTCAGCCCTCCTCTGTCATGGTCTGCGGATGACGCCAATTGCGGTAGCGCTCAGCCTCGTTGAAGAGCGGCACGATGTCGTCGCGGCGGAGCTGGGAGAGCTGGGTGAAGCCGTCGGCGATCATGTTCCCCAGCCGCATCCCAGGGTCGGCGAGCGGATCGCTCCACACCCAGCGTGCTGTCACCAGACCCTGCACCACCGTCCCCACGTCCATGACCTGATGCGAATCGCTGCCCCTGCCGAGCGAAGCCAGCAGCCCCAGCGGACCGCCGTCCGGGGAAAGGCGGTTGGGGGCCGCGGTGATGGATTCGAACTCGCTGATCCACTGCACGGCGGGCACCGCGCGGAAGCGCCCCACGAGATGGTCGACCACCTCGTCGACCTGCCGCACGGCGAGCTTGTGGTACATCTCCTGGATGGGCCGCCCCTCGGCCCTGAAGTGCTCGGCGAGCAGCTCGTGCACGGTGTCCCAGTCGCCCGGGCGCTCCGCCAGCCGCCGCAACAGCAGGCGCCGCAGCCAGGGATGGAGCATGGGGACGAGCGCGCCGGGTCCCGCGAGCAGCCAGCGCGCCCGCATCTCGCCGAACAGCGCGTCGCCGTGGCTCAGTACGCGGGTGCCCACCGACAGGTCACGGGCGGCCGCACACTCGGCGAGGATGTCGTGCTCGCTCTCGTCCAGACCGCGCAGCAGATGTCCGAGCGCCGTGTCCGTGAGCGTACGGGTGACCTCACCGGTGACCAGCGGCTGTTCCGGCAGTTTGCGCAGCCACCGGTCCTGGTCGGGCCCGCTCTCGGCGGGCGCGCCCGACTGCCGCAGTACATCGAGGATCTGCTGCACCGCGCGCGGCAGGCCCCCGGTCAGGCGGTGTACGAAGGGGGAGAGCCGGGTGTACGGCGCGAGGTCCGGGTTCCCGCCCATCCGCAGCTCGATCCGTATGCGCACCTCGTCGAGGCTCAGATCGCGCAGCCGCAGCGGATACCACCAGGTGTCCTCGCTGTCCCTGGTCGGCCGGTTGTTGTGCCAGTCCGCCAGCGAGGCGCGGTCGGGTCCCCGTAGCTGCCACGGCCAGGCGTCCCCGGTGGCGGGACCCCAGCGCGGCAGCCAGCGGTTGGAACTGGCGACGACGGTCAGTGGATCGCACGCCGCCTCCCGCACCACGGCGTCGTCATGACGGGCCCGCACCAGCAGATCGAGGAAGCGACGGCCGTACGGCGAATGGGAGTTGTCGAGCAGCAGCAGGTACGAGCGCGGCATGAAGGCACGCGAGGTGTTACGGCGCAGGTCCTCCAGGAACGCCGAGAACAACACCCGGTCCAGCAGCTCGTGGTCCTCCTCGTCGCCCTCGTGGCGCCACAGGTTCAGCTCGACGAGCGCCTCCCACGGGTCGCCGTTGCGGGTCAGCGGATGGGCGCCGAACCAGTGGGCGCCGGTGGTGAGCTTGCTGGTGAACCCACGGCCGGGCAGCCGGTTCCTGCCGCGCCGCAGGGCGTCCTGGAACACCGAGAGCGCGATGACCGAGGCGCCCTCCGGGATGCCGATGGCGCCCATGCCCACTTCGAAGAACGCCGCCAGATAGTCTCCGTGCCTGGCCTCGTTGGCATGCTGGAAACGGTCGAGCTGCCGTCGTAC
The DNA here is from genome assembly GCF_000818195.1 of Streptomyces sp. 150FB. Classification (GTDB taxonomy): domain Bacteria; phylum Actinomycetota; class Actinomycetes; order Streptomycetales; family Streptomycetaceae; genus Streptomyces. The sequence continues at coordinate 7,805,215 of NZ_JTHL01000001.1, forward strand.
GGCCGTGCGTCCCTCGGCGAGCGAGCGGATGTTCAGCTCCTGGTCGGAGGCGAGCAGCGCGAGGCTCAGCAGCGGAAACCGGGAGTGGCCGTAGCGCGGCAGCTTTCGCTCCAGTTGGCGGGCGAGCAGGGCGAGCGCGTAGCGCGGCAACAACGACTGCGTACCGCCGAAATTGACGTAGGCGAAGGGGTGCTCAGGGCCGAAACGTTCCATCAGCGCGATGTGCGCCTCGCTGGCGCCACTGCCCCGTGGGCCGAGCAGCATCGTCACAGGACGGTCCGCCGCTGTCGGCTCCTTCAGACACCCCTCGACGAGCGATACGATTCCGCTCCGGCCGCGCAGGCCGATACCCGCGCTCGATTCCACCATGTCTCCCCCCTCCGCCGCCCCATGGTGACCGGCGGCTTGAGGTAGCCCACGGTAGGCGGCCGTACGTGTCAAGTCATCCTGGTTGCAGCATTGTTAGTATCCGCGGCGCGCTCGGGACCCCTCTCCGCGTGACCTGTTTCACACACGGCATCCCATTGGTCTGCGCATGTCCCGGCCGAGTGCGGGCAGGCGCGGTTCTGGAAGCCGTAGTTCTGAGGAGGGCGTGACGGCCACAGCCGTGCGGGCTGCCCCTGAACCTGAGACGGAGACGATCACTGTGCTGATGGCCCACCCCGCGATACTGCGGAACCTTGTCGAGCAGTACGAGAAGCTTCAGGTCCTGCACGCCGAGCAGGGCACCTTCGAGACGCGCCGGAGGCTGGAGGACGTCACGTACACACTGTGCGTCTCCACCGGCACGCAGACGGTGGAAGCCGCGCTGGCCGTCGCCGAACGACAGCTCACAGCCGCCCTTGTCGAGGCGGCTCCCGTGAAGGACACGCCGGACGCGGACGTCCAGCTCACGGCCTGACCGCAGAGAGATGTGAACCATGTCGGTGAACCCGTCGATATACGACCAGCTCGTCCAGGAACACGGTGATGTGGTCAACGAGGCACGCGAAGCGGCCGACCACGCACACCGGCAGGCGGAGGACGTCCTGGACTGGTCCACGCCCAACTCCCGCTTTCCCGGCGGGGGACAGCGGCGCCCGGCGGGCGGCTGACCCCGCCGGCGGCGGGTGCGGTGTGTCAGTTGCCCGCCGCCCCGCCTGTCGGCCCACCTGACGATTCGCCTGCCGGCCCGTCGGCGACCGGCAGGCTCTCGCGTACCTCCCGGGCGGCCGCCACCACGTTCTCCAGTGAGGCACGCACCTCGGTCCAGTCCCGGGTCTTCAGACCGCAGTCGGGATTGACCCACAGCCGCTCGGCCGGAACCGCCTCAAGTCCCTTGCGCAGCAAGGCCGCCACCTCGTCGGCCGGCGGCACACGCGGCGAGTGGATGTCGTACACACCCGGCCCGACCTCACGCGGGTAGCCCGCCGCGGCCAGTTCGTCCGCCACCCGCATGTGCGAGCGGGCGGCCTCCAGGCTGATCACATCGGCGTCCAGGTCCTTGATGGCCCCGACGATGTCACCGAACTCCGCGTAACACATGTGCGTATGGATCTGGGTGGCCGCGGCGGCGCCACCGGTGGCGAGCCGGAAGGCCTCGGTCGCCCAGTCGAGATAAGCGGCGCGGCCCGCCGCCCGCAGCGGCAGTGTTTCGCGCAGCGCCGGCTCGTCCACCTGGATCACCGGAGTACCGGCCGCCTCCAGGTCACGCACCTCGTCGCGCAGTGCCAGCGCGACCTGCCGCGCCGTGTCGCCGAGCGGCTGGTCGTCACGGACGAACGACCAGGCCAGCATGGTCACGGGACCCGTGAGCATGCCCTTGACCGGCCGGTCGGTCAGCGACTGGGCGTACGTGGTCCAGCGCACCGTCATAGGCTCGGGGCGCGAGACGTCACCGGCGAGGACCGGCGGCCGGACGTAACGGGTGCCGTACGACTGCACCCAGCCCTGCCGGGTGGCGAGGAACCCCGTCAGCCGCTCCGCGAAGTACTGCACCATGTCGCTGCGTTCGGGCTCGCCGTGCACCAGGACATCGATCCCGGCCTTCTCCTGGAAGGAGAGGACCTCACGGATCTCGGACCCGATGCGCTCGTCGTACACCGCGGTGTCGATGCGTCCGGCGGCCAGATCGGCGCGGGCCGTGCGCAGTTCGGTGGTCTGCGGGAACGAACCGATGGTGGTGGTCGGCAGCAACGGCAGTCCGAGGCGCGCGCGTTGCTCCCGTGTGCGTTCCGGGTACGGCCGGGAGCGGCGGAGGTCGGCGCCGGTGACCGCGGCTGTCCGCGACCGTACGCCGGGGTCGTTGGTCAGCGCGGAGCCGGCGCGGGACGCCAGGTCGGCGCGGTTGGCGGCGAGTTCGGCCGCGATCGCTTCCGAACCGAGCGAGAGACCACGGGACAGTGTGACGGCCTCGGCGGTCTTCTGCCGGGCGAAGGCGAGCCAGCGCGCGATCTCCGGGTCGATGTCGTGCTCGGCGTCGACGTCGAGCGGGACGTGCAGGAGCGAGCAGGACGGCGCCACATCGACCCGGTCGGCCAGGCCGAGCAGGGTGCCGAGGGTCGACAGGGACTGCTCCAGGTCGTTGATCCAGACGTTCCGCCCGTCGACGACGCCCGCCACGAGCCGCTTGCCCGGCAGCCCGCCGAGGGCGGCGAGGTCATGGAGGTTGGCGATGGCGGGCCCGGTGAAGTCGAGCGCGAGCCCCTCGACGGGCGCCTCGGCGAGAACGGGCAGGGCCTCGCCGAGCCGGTCGAAGTACGAGGCGACCAGCAGCTTCGGCCGGTCGGTGAGCGCCCCGAGACCGCCGGTAGCGTCCGTATCGCCACCGCCCGTGTCGCCGCCACCGCCGTACGCGCGCACCGCCGCGGCCAGCTCCCCGGCGGTGCGGTCCTGTACGAGCGCGGGCTCGTCGAGCTGCACCCACTCGGCGCCGGCCGCCCGCAGATCGGCGAGGACCTCCGCGTACACCGGCAGCAGCCGGTCCAGCAGGGTCAGCGGCTCGAAGTCCGGGTCGACACCGGGTGCCGCCTTCGCGAGCAGCAGGTAGCTGACGGGGCCGACCAGCACCGGGCGCGCCGCGTGACCGAGCGCGAGCGCCTCGCGCAGCTCGGCGACCTGCTTGGCGGAGTCGGCGGTGAAGACGGTGTCGGGCCCCAGCTCGGGGACGAGGTAGTGGTAATTGGTGTCGAACCACTTGGTCATCTCCAGCGGCGCGACCCGCTGGTTCCCCCGGGCCATCGCGAAGAGGCCGTCCATCGGGTCCGCCTCGACGGCGGCCCGGTGGCGGGCGGGGATCGCGCCGACCATCACACTCGTGTCGAGGACGTGGTCGTAGTACGAGAAGTCGCCGGTCGGCACCTCGTGGACACCGGCGCCCGCGAGCTGCCGCCAGTTCGCCGCGCGCAGGTCGGCGGCGGCGGTGCGCAGGGCCTCGGCGGTGACGGTGCCCTTCCAGTACCCCTCGACGGCCCTCTTCAGTTCCCTGGTCGGGCCCTGCCGGGGATAGCCGTGCACAGTGGCGCGTGCGGAATGTGTGGCGTGCGCGGTGCGCGCTGCCGGGGCTGGGGACGTACTGGTCACGGAACTCTCCTTCGCGAGCGTATTCCGGTGACCCCGGGACGGGACGTGGAAACGAAGGGGGATGCGCGGAGTCTGCCGGCGGTGGTTTCCGGGCTCCGGCGGGTCCGGCGGAGCCACGGCCGGTCTTCATGACGGCGGTCGTTCCCACTCACCGTTGCGGGGCAGTCCCGGAATCACACCGGGTTCCCTCGTGCGACGCGCCCGCCTGGCGGACAGGCGCGAAACGGGTACACCCGTAACCCTAACTCGCGTCGCGCCACGCGGCGCTCAGTTCCCCGACCGTCCCGAACCGCCGGGCCGGCTCGGCGCGGGTGGCACGGGCGATCACCGCCAGTTGCGCCGCCGTACCGCGCCACTCCTGCTCCTCGTCCCCGCCGTCCAGCAGCAGCCGCGCCGTACGCCCGAGCGTGAAGACCGTCGTACGCGAGTCGATCAGCGCTCCCCGCGAGAACTCCTCCGGCGCCATGAAGCGCCGCGAGCCCGGCAGCCGCTCCTCCTCCAGGACGAAGGGCCCCGGACGGTACTCGTCCAGATCGATCAGCCGCATGACCCCCGCGTCGAAGTCGTACAGCAGCGAACCGTCGTAGAAGTCGACCGCCACTCGGCCCGAGTCCTCGACGACGACATGCGCGTCCAGGATCCTGCCGACGGCCCGCAGCACCTCCGGCACGGGCAGCGCGCGCAGCCGCGCCATGGCGCTGCCCCGGCCGCCGGGTCCGTTCCCGTACAGGGCGTCGCCCTCGTGCCAGGGCATCACGACTGCCCAACTGCCCTTGGTGGCGAGCCGGTGGAACTGGGGGACGATCGCGGGATGCCGTACGGCACGGTGAAACGTCCAGCCGCGCTCCAGCGACCGCAGCCCCTCCGCGGTGACCGCTTCCTTCACGAACCAGCGCTTGCCGTCGGCGAGGCGTACGCCGTAGGAGACGCACCCCGAGTCACTCTCGCGGAACGTCGTGAACACCTCGCCCACACGGCCGAGGTAGAGCTCCAGATCGGGTACGTCGTCAATGGCGAGGAGTGGATGCAGGACCATGCCGCTCATAGTGTCACCGGTCAGCGTGTCCATGCTGTGAACGGCCGCGCCCGGCGCCCCGAACTCCGCGTTTCCCGGATTGCCCGGTGGATAATCCGCTGCCTACGGTCGCAAGGGAACCTCCGGTGAGAAACCACTGACGAGTGACGGCCGCCGAGAAGAACGAGAGCGAGGAATAGGCGTGAGTGTTTATATCCGTGCCCGGTTCGAGGTACGTCCGGGAGCAGAGAAGGAATTCGAGAAGGCGGCGCTGGCGCTGGCCGCCGCTGCGGCGGCCGAGCCGGGCACGGTGAGCTACCGGTGGTTCTCGCTGCCCGGATCGGCCACCCGTTTCTCCGTGGAGGAGTACGTCGACTCCGCCGCCGTCATGACGCACATGGATGCCGTGGCCGATCTGCTGGCCACCGCCGACGAGAGTGCCGAAATGGTTCTCGTTGAGCTGTACGGCCCCATCAGGCCCGATCTGCGCGCGGTGATGGAGTCGAACCCGAGGGCCACCATCCTGCCGGATTATCCGGCGGCCTGAAATTCGCGTGACTTTATCGGCGGGTCGCTTTATCGGCCTCTCGCGCGGACTGTGGTTACGGTCTCAGGCTCCGGTCCTCCGCGCCCTGAGGATCGCGTCATGAATGGTGACGGGAGCGCCGTCGGGGCCCTCCGCAGTGCGCGCCCGGGACTCCTCGACCAGGACGGTCCACTCGGCCGGGTCGAGGGTGGCGGCGATCTCCGGCGCCGTGGCGAAGAGGTCCGGCAGCATCGGCCTCGGCATGGCGCCCTCCAGGTCGGAGGGGTGGTGTCCGACGAGCAGCAGGAAGCCGCCGGGGGCCACCGAGCGCGCCAGCCGCTGATGGAGCACGAGGCGCTCCTTCTTCGGCAGGTGCATGAAATGCGCCGAGACCAGGTCGTAGGCGGACTCGGCGGGCGGCTCCTCGGTGAGATCGACGTGCAGCCAGGTGATGCGCTCCGCCACGGCTCCGCCGCGCTTACGGGCGTGGTCCGCCGCGCGCTCCAGGGCGACGGCCGAGAGATCCGTACCGGTGACCTCCCAGCCCTGCTCGGCCAGCCAGATCGCGTCGGCGCCCTCGCCGCAGCCCACGTCGAGCGCTCTGCGGGTGCCCTGCACCGGTGCCGCTTCGAGGTCGAGGGCGGCTACCTCGCTGACGAGCTGCGGGTTCGGGTTGCCGCTCCAGAGGGAGTCCTTGGAGAGGTAGAGGTTGTCCCAGAAGGGCTGGTCGTGCGCGAAGCCCTCGGCCCGCATCGCCTCATGCATGTGGGCGTCATGGTCGTCATCGGCGTGGTGTGCGCCGTGTGCGTCCTGCGTGGCGTGCGTGTCGTCCGTCGTGCTGGTCATGGTGACCACCTCCGCACGAAGAGTCGCCCGGCCGCCCCCGGATTGACAAACCCTGTTGCGGAAACGGCAAACTGGGAGGGTGAGCGACGATTTCGACGAGATCCTGACAGCGGTCGGCCCCCGCCTGCGCGCCCTGCGGCAGCAGCGCCAGGTGACCCTGGCCGCGCTCTCCGAGACCACCGGGATCTCGGTCAGCACACTGTCGCGCCTGGAGTCGGGTCAGCGCCGCGCCAGCCTCGAACTGCTGCTTCCGCTGGCCAGGGCGCACCGGGTGCCGCTCGACGAACTGGTCGGCGCCCCGCCGACCGGCGACCCCCGCGTCCACATCAAGCCGACCACCCACCACGGGATGACGGTGCTGCCCCTCACCGAGCAGCCCGGCTCGTTGCAGGCGTTCAAACTGATCCTCGGCCCCGGCCGGCGCCTGGAGCCCGACCCGCGCACCCATGAGGGCTACGAATGGCTGTACGTGCTGAGCGGGCGGCTGAGGCTCGTCCTCGGTGAGCGCGACTTCGTGCTGACCGACGGCGAGGCCGCGGAGTTCGACACGCGCCTGCCGCACTGGTTCGGCAACGCGGATTCCCGGGGCGTGGAGTTCCTCAGCCTCTTCGGCAGGCAGGGCGAACGCATCCACCTCAAGGCGTACCCGCGCACCACCGGCGGTCAGGCGCCGGCGGCCGGGGCGTAGCCCGGGGAATCCCACGGGCCCGGGGGTCCGGGGACGGTGGATCCGCGGGCCCCCGGCCCGGTCACCCGTACGTCCTGATGACCATCAGGGGGACTTCCCGTACGTCCGAGGAGGTACGGCACAACACCCATGCGGGTGGATTCGCGGATTCCGCGCCGTCCGTAGCTTCGTGATCAAGACAGCACCTGATCAGGAGGCAACGCGGACATGAACAGCAAGGCAATCGCCCCCGAGTACCAGGGCGAGTTGAGGACGGTTCTGGGAGTCAACTCCTCCTACGAAGAGGTGCTGACCAAGGCGAGCAAGGCGCGCCGTGGCGCCGGGAGTTCACTGGAGCAGGCGCGGGCCTCGCTGGCCGTGGCCGAGGCGTACCGGCGGCTGGGCCGGGTCGAGGAGGCGGGTGAGGCATGGCGTGACAGTTACCGCAGCGCCCGCCGGACGGGTGAAAAGGCCGCGATGGCCTGGGCGTTGTGGAGCGGCGGCACCCTGGCCAGGCAGTGCGGCACACTGCCGCTGGCCCGCCGGCTGCTGACCCACGCGCTGGACCTCGCCGAGGGCAGCGGCGACCGGGTGGCCTACGGCTACTGCCTGGCGGGCCTCGCCGAGACCGGCCGTATCCAGGGCGACTACGCGGCGGTCGGGGAACTGCACGCCGAACTCCTCGCGCAGGCACGGGCGCACGGCGAACCCCGGCACATCGTCTGGGCGCTGTCCGGCATAGCCCAGATGCACCGCAACACCGGTGCGCTGGACGAGGCGCTGGAGATGTTCGAGGAGTCGGTACGTACGGCCGCCGCGGGCGACGACGCTCGCGGCCACGCCTGGTCGATGCGCGGGGTCGCCGACGTACTGTCCGCCCAGGGGCACCCGGAGCGCGCGTTGGAACTCCTGTCGGAGGCCGAGGTGATCTGCCGACGGATGGATCTGAAGAGCGCCCTGGCCTACAACCACAAGATGCGCGGCAACGTCCTCTACCGGGCGGGCCGTTACGAGAGCGCGCGGTCCGTGTACGCCGGCGCGCTCGCGGAGTTCCGCGCGATGAACGAGCCGCGCGGCGCGGCGCTGTCCCGGCTGGGCCTGGTCAGGGCCCAGTACTTCATGGGAGCGTCGGACGCCTCGACCCTGGACGAACTCAACGCCCTGGAACGGGAGGTGGCCCGGATCGGGCTGCGCCAGGCGGCGGAGACGATCAGAGCTTTCCGCGCGCGGGTGGAGGCGCCGGAGCGTACGGCGGAACGCACGCGCCCGTGACGTACGCCGCCCGGCCGTGACCTGCGCCCGGCCGTGACCCACCGTCCATGTGGGCACCGCTCCCGGTGTGTTCGGCCGGGGCAGGCAGCCGGCCGATCTACCATGAGCCCCGCCCCCGCACCACGGAGCGCTCATCTGGAGGTCGTTGTGTCCGGCTCGGGTCCCGCACCTGCCCCAGGTCCCGCACGGACCCGGCGCCGCCTACCGCGGCGTCCGGTGATCGTGGGCGCGGGAGCGCTCGCCGCCGTGGTGGCCGCCGTCGCCGTATGGGGGTGGGCCGCTCCCGACGCACCCGCGCACCGCGCCGCGTATGCCGACGGGCTGCCGCACACCCGCGTCGACGTGCTGTCCGGCGCGTGCGGGCGCGGCTGGGACCACCCGCGCCCCGGCAGACAGGCCTTCGACGTGCGCAACACCTCGGGCAGGGCCGTCGAGGTCTATCTCAGGAACGCGCGCACCGGCGCAGTCCTCGGCGAGGTGGAGGGGCTCGGCCCCGGCACCACCCGTACCGTGCGGGCCGACGTCGGCGGGGGTTCGTACGCCTTCGCCTGCTACCCGGACGACGCGGTGCCCGTCACCGGACCCACCGTCAAGGTGCCGGACGGCGCAGGACAGAAGGGCGGGCCCGCCGCCGTACCCGTCAGCCTGCACGACTTGATCCCGCCGACGTTGAGCTATCAGCACTGGGTCACCGACCGCATGGACGACCTCGTCACCGCGACCGGCGCACTGCGGTCCGCGATCCGGGCGGGCGACCTCGGCCGGGCCAGGGCCGCCTGGCTGCCCGCCCATCTGGTGTACGAGCGGATGGGCGCCGCCTACGGCACCTTCGGGGACGCCGACCAGGCGATCAACGGCACAACGGCGGGCCTGCCGGGCGGCGCTCACGACAAGGACTTCACCGGCTTCCACCGGATCGAGTACGGCCTGTGGCACGGCGAGTCCGCCTCGGCGCTGCGCCCTCTCGCCGACCAACTGACCGACGACGTCAGCACGTTGCGCACGGACTGGAAGCGGGCGCGGATGGATCCGCTGGACGTCGGCCTGCGCGCGCACGAAATCCTGGAGAACACCCTCCAGTTCGAGCTGACCGGACGCACCGACTACGGCAGCGGCAGCAGCCTCGCCACCGCCCGCGCCAATCTCGACGGCACCCGCGCCGTGCTCACCCGGCTGCGCCCGCTGCTCACCACCCGCTACCCGGGGCTGACCGAGCTTGAAACCGAACTGGCCAGCACGCAGCGCCTGTTGGACCAGCAGAAGCGCCCGGACCACGACGGTGGCTGGACGCCCCTCAAGGGACTCGACCGCAGCCGGCGCGAGAAGGTGAACGCCGACGTGGGCGAACTGCTGGAGCGGCTGGCGGACATCGCCGCGCTCTGCGACGTACGGAGGACGCCATGACGCACGAAACGCACGGGACACGCGAAACGCACGGGACGCCCGAGCGTGACGTACAGCGGCGCGGCTTCCTGCGCGACGCGGCCCTCGGAATCGGCGGGGTCGTGGCCGGCGCCGGGCTGATCGGCGCGGACCGGGCCGCCCCTACCGCCGAGGCCGCCGCCCGGCCCACGGACACCGGCACTTTCCCCGCCTTCCACGGCGCTCACCAAGCAGGCGTCCTCACCGCGCCGAAGCGCAGCACCACCTACGTCTCCTTCGACGTCACGGCGGAGGACCGGAACGGCCTGAGCGAGCTGCTGCGTACGATCACCGACCGGGCGCGCTTCCTCGTACGCGGCGGGGTCCCCGCCCCGGCCGGCATCACCGCCCCGCCGACCGACTCCGGAATCCTCGGGGCCAGGGTGCCGGGGGACGGCCTCTGCGTCACGGCCGCCGTCGGCGCCTCCCTCTTCGACGACCGCTTCGGCCTCGCCGGCCGGAGGCCCCGGCGGCTGCGCGCCATGGAGGCCTTCCCCGACGACGACCTGGACGCCGACCGGTGCCACGGCGACCTGAGTCTCCAGTTCTGCGCCGACAGCACGGACACGGTGCTGCACGCGCTGCGCGACATCGCCCGGCACACCAGGGGCGCCATGCAGGTCCGCTGGCGCGTCGACGGCTTCAGCAGCCCTCCGCGCCCCTCGGGCACACCCCGTAACCTCATGGGATTCAAGGACGGCACAGCGAATCCGGACCCGGGCGACAGCCGCCTGATGGACCAACTGGTGTGGGTGGCAGCCGGCGCTGGGGAGCCCGCGTGGGCGACCGGCGGCAGCTACCAGGTGGTGCGGCTGATCAGGATGCTGGTCGAGTTCTGGGACCGGGTCTCGCTCACCGAGCAGGAACGGATGTTCGGCCGCAGCCGGGAGACGGGAGCGCCGCTGGACGGCAACCACGAGAGCGACTCCCCGCACTACGAGCGGGACCCCAAGGGCGATGTGGTCCCCCTCGACAGCCATATCCGCAAGGCCAATCCGCGCACCCCGGGGACCGGGGACCAGCGCCTGCTGCGCCGCGCGTACAACTACGACCTGGGCATGGACACGAACGGCAACCTCGACATGGGACTGCTCTTCTGCTGCTACCAGCAGGATCTCGCGCGGCAGTTCGAGACGGTGCAGAAGCGGCTGGCGGGCGAGCCGCTGGTCGACTACATCTCGCCCTTCGGCGGGGGCTACTTCTTCGCACTGCCCGGCGTGCGGGACGGCGCCGACTGGCTCGGCCGGTCCCTACTGGCCCCGGGCGCGGCCTGACAACCCGCCAGAAGGTGAACAGGAAAAGAATTTCCGGCTTCACGTGAGGGAGCGGAAGCCGATCTCCGTGTCATTGTGGTCCGGTTGCTTCATCGATGATCCAGGGGCGCAACCTCAGGGCCGCGCACCCGGTCGACTCCGGAGGGCGGGACCGCATGGGCGGCACAAGGGCACGAGCGGGCGCGAAGCGCTGGGGAGCGCTGGCCGGAGCGGCGGCGCTCGCCGTACTCGGCGGTGCGGCGCCCTCCCAGGCGGCCGCACCCGCCACGCACGGCTCGGGGTCCACGGCGACGCCGGTCAAGCACCTCGTGGTCATCTTCGACGAGAACATCTCCTTCGACCACTACTTCGCGACCTACCCGAAGGCCGCGAACACCGACGGTACGAAGTTCACCGCCTCGCCCCGGACCCCCCGCGACATCGACAACCTGCGCACCGCGGGGCTGCTCAAGAAGAACCCCAACCAGTACCTCCCGGAGCGCCTGACCCCCGCTCAGGCCGTGACCTGCGACCAGAACCACTCGTACGGTCCCGAGCAGTACGCGTACAACGGCGGCAAGGCCGACAAGTTCGTTCAGTACACGGACTCCGGCAAGTGCTCGGGCGACCTCTTCGGCGAACCCGGCCTGGTGATGGACTACTACGACGGCAACACGGTCACCGGCCTGTGGAACTACGCCCAGCACTACGCGCTCAGCGACAACTCCTTCGGCTCCGCCTACGGCCCCTCGACGCCCGGCGCGATCGAGCTGGTGTCGGGCCAGACACACGGGGTGGTGTCCACCGACCCCAAGTCGTCCACGGAGGACCCGGAGCAGACCGCCGAGCCCGACCTGGCGGCGGTGGCCTCACCCGACGCCAAGGGGGTCGGCACACTGATCACCGACCCTGACCCGGCCTACGACGACTGCTCGGGCAGCGACCACACCAGCGGCGACGCCTTCGCCGAGCTGCGCGGCAAGAACATCGGTGACCGGCTCAACGAGAAGAAGGTGAGCTGGGGCTGGTTCCAGGGGGGCTTCCGCCCGAGCACCCCGTGGGACGGCCAGGACGGCAACGGTCATCTCGCCAAGTGCGGCGGCACCGCGCACGCCAACGTCGGCGGCGCGCAGGTCGTGGACTACAGCCCGCACCACAACCCCTTCGCGTACTATCGGTCGACCGCCAACCCGCACCACGTGCCGCCGCGTTCGGTCGCCGAGATCGGCCACGCGGGCCCCGCCAACCACAACTACGACCTGACCGACTTCGACGCCGCGCTCAAGTCGGCGCGGCTGCCCTCGGTCAGCTTCCTCAAGGCCCCCTCGTACCAGGACGGCCACGCCGGCTACTCCGACCCGGTCGACGAGCAGAACTTCCTCATCGCCCAGATCAACAAGATCCAGCAGTCGCCGCAGTGGAAGGACACCGCGATCGTCCTGGCGTACGACGACTCGGACGGCTGGTACGACCACGTGGCGGCCAAGCCGCTGAACGGCTCGCACGACACGACCAAGGACAGCAGCGGCAAGACGGTCGACTCGCCCGCCTGCCAGAACGGCCCTGCTCCGGTGGGCGGTTACGAGGACCGCTGCGGGCCGGGCGCCCGGCAGCCGTTGATGGTGATCTCCCCGTACGGCAAGGTCAACGCCGTCGATCACACCCGCACCGAGCAGGCCTCCATCATCAAGTTCGTCGAGGAGAACTGGCACACCGGCCGCATCGGCGACCACTCCTTCGACACCAGGGCCGGGTCGCTCACCAACATGTTCGACTTCAGGCACCCCAACGGCAAGCAGGTGCTGCTGAACAAGGACGGCTCGGTGAAGTCGGTCGGCCCGATCAAGCGGGTCGCCCCGGTCCCGGCAGCGATCACCCGCCCCCAGATCGGGAACGCGGAGTTGCGGGCGACGGCGGCCGCCGAACCGGCGGGCCCGGGGTGGCTGACGTGGACCGGCGCGGCGGTGGTGGTGATCGGCGGCCTGACGGCAGCCTTCGCGGTACGCCGCCGCTCCCGCACCGCTTGACGGTCGCCTCGCGGCGGGCGGCCGTTGACGGGGCCGGTTCGTGGCGCGCGTCGCGGTTTCGGTGCCGGGCGCCGGGGCCTCCGGAGGCACATGTCCGGACGTGTGATTTACGGCGTCGTCACCGCGGAACGTGTTGCCTGAGGCGGTCGTGCGCCACAAATCTCACGTTGGCGTCCGGACACGTACCTCCTGCGACCCCGTCACCCTCCGTCGCCGGTCGCTCGGCCCGTAACGCCGCGTCCGGGGCGGTCAGTGCGGGGTTCCCGCAGGTGAAGGGGGGCGCGTAGGGGTGGTGTCCGGGATACTCACGCGTGATTTGCGGCGCAGGGCCGCGTCCACCTGGCATCCGCCCGCACGCGCCGTAAATCGTGCATCCCGGATATCGCCCCGGAGCGACCCCCGACAACAACCGCAACCAAGGCCGGTGACCCCGTACCCGCCCGCGAAGCTCAGTCGCGGATGTCCTGGAGTAGCCACTCGCTGGGGATCACGTGGCCGAGGCCACGCTCGCGGGCGCGTTCGTAGACGATCGACGCCACCGCGTGGAACTGCGCGCCCTGGATGTTGCCGCGTTCGGAGAAGGTCACCTGCTGGTCGTTGTCGCGGGCGCGGGCGCGGCCCGTGAGGATGTCGTCGAGGCGTACGACCCTCGCCTCCCGTGGTGGGCGCCGGGCGCCGGCGCCGTGCCGGTGGTGTTGCCAGACGGGGGCGTCGGGCTGAGCGCGGTAGACCACGTACTCGTCCTCGGTCGCCCAGCCGGGCGCCGACTCGGGCACCGTGGCGCTGCCCAGGCGCAGCCATACGTCGAAGCGCCGCTTCGCCTCGGCGTCGGGGCGGCCGCCGATGCAGGTCACATGGGTTCCCGGGCGCAGATGGCGGCCCTTGACGACGTCGCCGACCGCGTCGGTGCAGCCGGCGACGATGTCGGCTCCGTCGTACACGGCCCTTGGTTCGTCGACGGCCACCGCGTCCAGGCCGTACAACTCGCGCATTTCCGCGGCGAATCGCTCCCGGTTGGCCCGGGTCGGGCTGTAGACCTGCACGCGCTCCAGGGGGCGTACGGCGAGGAACGCCTCGACATGGCTCCGGGCCATGCCACCGGAGCCGAACATCCCGAGTACCGCCGCGTCCTCGCGGGCGCCGAAGCGGGCGCCGATGGCCGAGTCGGCGCCGACGCGCAGGTGTTGGAGCAGTCCGTCGTTGAGCATGGCCACCGGCTCACCGGTCCGCGCGTCCATCAGGAGGATCAGACCGCAGAACTTCCCGGGCCGTACGCAGTGTTTTTCCTGGGTACGGGTGCCCTCGTGCGTGGCTTCGACCTCGGTCAGTACGTCGGACTTCATCCGGATGGCGACATAGCCGGTGCGCGCCGAGCCGCCCTCCATCGTTCCCCACTGGTAGACGCGCCGGTCGTCGATCGGCAGCCGCAGATCGGTGCGCGGGCGGCAGATCCCGACGCCGGTGGCGAGGTCACGGTACGAGTCCTCCAGCGCGCGCACCACATCGGGCATCGTGAGGACGGCGGCCGTGACCTGGTTGTCGAGGAAGAGCATGGTCCTCCGGTCCTGCGACCGTTGTGGTGGGCGTGTGTCAGGTGCGCAGTGGTACGTCCGGGCCTTCGTGCTCGGTGCGTGCCACCAGGTGGCGCCACATCGCCGACACGTTGAACGACGAGCCCAGGTCGGGCAGTTCGGCGAGATCCTCGTCGGAGATCGGGCGCAGCGGCGCGCCGGTGGAGGCGGCGGCCAGTGTGATCCGGGCCAGTGCGTCCACCGCGAGTGCGTGCGTGACGGCGGTGGCGACGGCCTCGGCGGGGTCGCCGGTGCCCACGGTGACCAGGCCGTGCCCCTTCAGTACGACCACGGGCCTGGTCCCCAGCGCCTCCACCATCTGTTCGGCGAGGTCACGGCGGCGGATCAGCGCCGAGCGGGGCCAGACAGGGATGCCCTCGTGGGCGAGCCGCGCGGCCGGGATGTCGTACGAGCCGACCAGCGGCAGACACGGCAGCCCCGCCACCGATGCGGCGACCACCGCGGGCGGATGGGCGTGCACAACGGCGGTGACCTCGGGGCGGGCGCGCAGGATCTCGGTGTGGATCGGCAGTTCGTTGGGCGCCGTCCAGCCCTCGGGGACCTCGCCCGAGCCGTCGAGGCCGATCTCCCGCACGTCGTCGACCACGGTGAAGGCCAGTCCGCGTTCGGCGGGCCCGCGCCCGCGCATCAGGAGGGACTCGGGTCCCACCCGTGCGCTGACATGGCCGAGGATGTGCTCGACCAGACCGGTGACCGCGAGCACGCGGCAGGCCACGGCGACGCGTTCGCGCAGTTCCTCGTGTGTCTCCCGGCCCGGATCGGTCATCGTCGTCCTGTCCTCGGCTCGTGCTGAGCGCGATAAGTTCGGTCTTTTGGTATGACCTTAATCCATTGGCCGTAATGCCGTCAACGAGCGTGTCACGCATGGGACACTGGATCCATGCCAACGCGCCCCAGGAGTCAGCCTCCGGAAGCCAGGACCGGGGAAGAGACGTCCACCGGGCGGCTCCCCGTATCCGAAGACCTGTTCAAGACCGTGTCCTCCAGCCGTGTCTCCCAGGTGATCGTCGAGCAGATCCGACTGCTTCTCAAAGAGGAACGGCTCAAGCCCGGGGACCGCCTGCCCAGTGAACGCGAGCTGTGTGTGCACTTCGGTGTGAGCCGTGTGACGGTGCGCGAGGCGTTGCGGATCCTCGAAGCCAGCGGGCTCGTGGAGATCCGGGTCGGCGCCCGTGGCGGCGCCTTCGTCACCACGCCCACCTCCGCCCGGGTCGGTGCCGGCCTCGCCGACCTGCTGTCGCTCTCGCCGCTGACGGCGGCCGAGGTCACCGAGGCGCGGCTCGTCTTCGAACTCGGCATCGTGCCGCTCATCATCGAACGCGCCACCGACGAGGACATCGCGGCGCTGCGCGCGATGTGCGACGAGCACGCGGAAGCCCTGGAGCAGGGCCGCTACTCGATGGAACTCTCGGCGGACTTCCATGTCCGGGTCGCCGCCTGCACGCACAACTCGGCGATCGAGATGCTTGTGCAGTCCTTCCACGGTCCGTTGCTGATGAGCCTGCGCGAGGCGCAGACCGTCGAGCCGCTGATGGGCCGGCGCGGCTCGAAGGAACACCGCGCGTTCGTCGACGCGGTCGCCGAGCGCGATCTCGAAGCGGCGACGGCGACCATGCGTACGCACCTGGAGCGGACGGCCGCGCGTGTGAAGGAGGACGGCGCCGGTAAGTGACGGGATGACACCCTCGTGACCGACACCGTCGCGACCCGGCTCCCAGCCGATGGACCGCCACCCGCACACAGCGGGTGGCGGTCTTTTGCTGTGTGCGGCTGTGTGTGGCGGCACCCTTCCCGCCTTCCCGCACCCTTGGCTTACCCCCTCGCAGGTATTATGGTTAGACCACTGGGGGTGAGTTCATGCGGCGCGGCTGGACGACGGCGATCGTGGCCCACCGGCCCGCCAAGTGGCGCTCGGCCACGGCGTGTTCATCCCTGCGGCCCCATCCCCGGCGGCCGGTGTGGCGGACCGGCGCGCGCAGGTCGCTGCCGTCGCCGACGGCGTCTCACACCGAACAGCTCGAACAGCTATCACAGGAGGAACCATGGGTAAGGAAGGGCGTGTCTTCGTCCGAGGTCTCACCTCGCAGACGTACGGCCTTGGCGAGTTCCGCCAGCAGCAACTAGCGGTCGAGAGGGTCCGTGACGACTCCGTCGTCGTGGACGACGCCAAGGTGGGCCACTCCGGTGACAGCGAGAAGTCCCGGACCTGGTGGCGGGTGGGCCCCGGCGACGAGGACTTCCTCACCCAGACCATCCAGGTTCACTTCGTCGAACTGCCGCCGGAGTCCAGCAACCACGGACACGGCCACCAGAACGAGGCCGCCTTCTACATCCTGGAAGGCCGTGGCTACGAGATCCACGACGACCAGCGCTACGACTGGAAGAAGGACGACCTGGTCTTCGTCCACACCGACTCGGTCCACCGCCACTTCAACCCGTACGGCGAGACGGCGACCGCCCTCGTCGTGAAGGCCAAGAGCACCTGGATGTTCATGGGCCTGTGGCAGCAGGGCCGCAGTGGCCCGGTCGAGCGCGAGGCGGAGTTCGGCCCGCGCGAGGAGTGGGCGAACATCTGGACGCCCGGCGTCCTGGACCGCAAGAAGGTCATCGGCGTCGAGGACACCAAGTGGGAGACCACCCCGCTCGGCAACGTCCGCGTGATGTCGTCCCCGGAGAGCACGGACGCCCGGATCTTCTCCATCGACGCCTTCGAGCTCGATGTGCCCGCCGGCAGCCGGTCGGGCAAGTACTGGAAGATGGCGGACGAGGTCCTCTACATCCTCGAAGGCGGCGGCTACGCCCTCCAGTGGGAGGTCGAGGCCGAGATCGCGGAGAAGTACTACGCGCGCGTGGCGCTGGAGCCCACCCGCCACGAGATCACCAAGGGCGACACGCTGTACGTGCCGCAGAACCACATCTGCCAGCTCTTCGCGGCCGACGGCACCCCGCTGCGCGTGCTGTCCGCGCAGAACCGGGTCTTCAAGCACCTCGGTTACGACACGGTCCACTTCCTCGAGGACGCCCCGGAGTACACGTCGGCGACGGCGTGACCCGTCGGGGACGGCGCGCACCCGCCCTGCCCGGTGTGCGCGCCGCCCCCGGCCCCGTACGTACCCACAACGGCCCCGGCCCCTCACACCGCAGATCCGGTGTGAGGGGCCGGGGCCGTCTGCCGCGTACGCGGCGGCCGGAGTGTCAGGCGGCGCCCGACGCGGTACTCGCGGCCAGTTCGTCGGCGGCCTCCCGCGCCGCGAGCAGCAGGTCCTCGGCACACAGCGACGACGGCTCACGCGCCGTCTCCAGACGCAGCGCGAGCGCACCGTGCACCGTTTTGCGGATCCGCCGTCCGTCCAGGCCGGCGAGCGTCCTGCCCACCCGCCGGTGCAGCGCGCCGTCCTCGGCGAGTCCGCTCAACTCGGGCCACTGCGCCGCCAGTTCACGGAGCGAGTCGGCGACGATCAGCGGAATCACCGACTCGTCGGGCAGGTCCGTACGGACCAGCAGGTCGGCCCGCGAGAGGAACGCGTCGTCCACGGCTTCCGCGAAGTTCGTCGTGACCACCAGCAGTGTCCCGGGCCGCTGCGCCCGCAGCACGTCCAGGCCGCTGAGCACGGCGTCGGTCGCCCGGTGCACATCGACGGGATTGGTGTCGAACGACGCGGCCTGCCGCCGTACGGCCAGCGCCTCCACCTCGTCCACGAGCACCATGGTGTGCGGGCGGCGGGCGGCCAGCTCGGGCAGATCCTCCCTGAAGAGCCGGGAGACGGCGCGCTGGCTCTCGCCGAGCATCTCGCTGGGGAAGGCGTGCGGATCGACCTCGACAAGCGTCGTCGCGCCGTGCGGCGCCAGCGCACGCGCCGCCGCCTGGGCGAGCCCCTGGGCCAGGGTCGTCTTGCCGGTGCCCGGCGGCCCGGCGAGCACCACCAGGCCGTGCGGCGCCACGGCCGAGCCCGCGAGCCGCCGCCCGTGCCGGAGCACGAGGACGGCGGTCGCGAGCAGCCGCTCCTTGACACGCGGATCGACGATCACCGCGTCCCACGGCCCGTCATGGTGGTCGGACGGCAGGGCGTGAACTCCGGTCACCCCGTGGGGGAGTGCGGCACTCAACGTGTCAGGCCCCCGCTCACGGCCAGGTGGGACGCGTCAGCGCCGGCCACTGGATGGTCGAAGGGTCACCGGCCTGCGCGTCGCGGATGTGCTCCGGCGGCTCCTCGAAGAGGACCAGCGGATCGCAGAGCGCCCGCATGGTCTCCAGCAGGCTGTCGAACATGTGGATGCGCACGACCTTCGCCGTCCGCTCGGGATCGGTGTTGATGTGCTGGTGCCACAGGAAGTGGTCGACAACGATGATGTCGCCCTTCTTCCACGGATGGCGCTCGCCGCCCTCGGGCTCCGTGCCCAGGTAGCTCTCCCCGGAGCCCTCGACCACGTACAGCCACGCCTCGCCGGGATGCCGGTGCATCGACTGGGCACGGCCGGGGCCGATCTCGAACATGGCCATGGTGATGCCGGACGCCTGGTAGCCGATCGCCCGGTCCAACAGGAAGGTCGTACGGGTACCGCGCGGTGTGTTGCGCAGCTCCAACTCGTCCCAGCTCGTGTGCAGTCGGCCCGAGCGGCGGGCCTCCTGGTCACGCGCCAGCCGGCGCAGTCGCGCCGAGTACGGGTCGGCCCCGTCGCGGCCCGGCGAGAACGGCGGGCGCGGCGACAGCTCGGCGACCGGAGTGTGTCCCGCGTCCTCGATGGACGCCATCCCCATCGTCTCCAGCATCGGCTCGCTGGAGAACGTCAGGTAACGCGTGGTGATGTCACCGTCGTTGCCGCTGCGGTGCCAGGCCCACGCCGGCAGATGCAGCGAGTCGCCGGGGCCCCACTCGATGCGCTCCCCGTCGATCTCGGTCCATCCCCGCCCCGCCACCACGAACACCATGGCGTCCCAGGAGTGCCGGTGCACCGTGGTGGTGGTGCCGGGGTCGATCTCATGGGCGAGGGCGTCCATGCTGCGCGTCGGGAAGTCGCCGTCGGCGCCGGCGTAAACCCCGACCCGGCTGCCCCGCTCGGTGGGGTGCATCGTGACGTCTTCCAGCGCGGCCACCGTCCGGTGGTTGTCCCGCCACTGTTCGATGAACTCCGCCCGGCGGCGTTTCTGCACGTGGTAGTGGGTGACTTCGGTCGTGGTACGGGTACTCATCGTGCCTCCCTGCTCTGGGTAGGTCGGGCTGCTCCGGGTAGGTCCGGCTGCTATGGGCAGGTCGGGGTGGGACCGTGCCCCGGAATGAGGTCTCAGGTGGCGGCGGGTCCCGGTTTCGCCACGGTGTATTCGCGGACCGTACGGCTGCGCAGCGCGCTCACCCCCGAGACGACGGCGGGCACCAGGCCGCCGAGCGTGAGCGCGGAGATCGGTCCCATCGCGCCGGCGACCGTGCCGATCACACTGTCGCCGATCGCCGGGCCGCCCCTGGAACACATCTGGTAGATGGCGGAGACCCGGCCGCGCAGCTCGTCGGGCGTCTCCACCTGCACGGCGGCGTGCCGCACCGTGGTCGCCAGCGCGTCGGCGGCCCCGAGGAACAGCGCCATCACGATCGCGACGGGGAAGATCCGTGACTGGGCGAGACCCACAACGGCCAGTCCGTAGGCGGCCGTTCCCCACAGGACGATCCGCCCCGAGCGCGCGGTGCGGACCAGTCTGAACACCCAGACCGAACCCACCAGGGCGCCGGCCGAGGGCGCCGCCGAGAGCAGACCGTACCCGGTGGCCCCGACATGCAGGACCTCGGCGGCGAAGGCGGGCAGCAGCACCCGGTAGGCGCCGAAGACGGTGGCCGCCAGGTCCAGCCCCATCAACTGCCAGACCACGGGCTCCCGTCGTACGTACGTCACCCCCTCGCGCAGGCTCTCCAGCAGCGACCGCCGCTCGGCGCTCACCTCCAGCGGCGGTACGCGCAGCATCGCGAGGACCACCACGAGCGCCGCGTACGTCACTGCGTCGAACACGTACACCGCACCCGGCCCGCCGAGGGCGATGAGCACCCCAGCGAAGGCGGGCCCGACCAGAACGGCCAGCTCACGCGAGGGGTTGAGCAGCGCGAAAGCCTCCACGAGCTGCTCGCGCGGCACCATCGCCGGGATGAGCGCCTGCCGGGCCGGCTGGTCGAACGTCGCCGCCGCCGTCGCGAGCAGCGAGGAGATGACGACCGTCCACACCGTGGCGGAGCCGGCGAGTGTGACGGCGGCGATCCCCGCCGAGACGACGAGCGCCACACACTGGGTCACCTGGAGCAGCCGGCGCCGGTCGAGCCGGTCGGCGTAGATCCCCCCGATCGGGGAGAGCACCAGCAGCGCGACGGCCTGGGCGAGGCCGACGAGCCCCACCTGCGCGGTGGAACCGGTGAGTTGGTAGACCTGGTAGAGGTTGGCAGCGACGGCGCCCCGGGTCCCGATCTGGGACAGGATGACTCCGCCCCAGTACAGGTCGAAGTCCCGGTTGCGCAGTACGTCGGGTATCGCGACAGGCACAGTCCGCCTCTCTTCGTCCATCTCCTGGCCGGGTGTGTCCGGCCGGCGGTGCGTTCGGCCGCTGATGTGTCCCGGCCGGTGGTGTGTTCCGTACGGCCGTGTGCCGGCCGGGCGGCGGAGACGGATTCAGTCGACGGGTACGAGTGTCACGTTGTCCGGGTCGACGGTCAGGTGGACGTCGGTGCCGGGCTGGATCGACACCGTCGGGTTGGAACGGCTGCGGACCTCGATGCCGTCGACACCAGCGATGTGGTCCACGACGTCTCCGAGGAAGGCGCGGGTCAGCACCTTGCCCGACCACTCGTTGGGCACGTCGCCGCGCCGGGTCGTGGAGATGCCGACACACTCGGGGCGGATCGAGATCAGGACCGTCTCGCCCACCGCGGGTGCCTTCACGACCTGCCGGGCGACCAGCCGTCCCTGGCTCGTCTCGGAGATCACCTCGTCGCCCTTCACCGAAATGACCTTTCCCTCCATGAAGTTGGAGGTGCCGATGAACTCGGCCACGAACCGGGTGGCCGGCTTGGTGTAGATCTCGCGCGGCTTGCCGATCTGCTCGATCCGGCCCTTGTTCATCACGGCGATCCGGTTGGACATCACCAGAGCCTCGGACTGGTCGTGCGTCACATAGATCGCGGTGAGGTGCAACTCCCGCTGTAGCCGCTTGAGTTCGAAGCGCATGGTCTCGCGCAGCTTGGCGTCGAGGTTGGACAGCGGCTCGTCGAGCAGCATCAGCTCGGGCTGGGTCACCAGGGCGCGGGCGAGCGCGAGGCGCTGCTGCTGGCCGCCGGAGAGTTTGGTGGCGGCCCGGTCGGCGTACGCGCCCAGCTCGATCACGTTCAGCACGCGCTCGACGCGCTCCTCGATCTCCTTGCGTCCCGGCCGCTTGGCCCGGGGCATCACTTCGAGCGGGAACGAGACGTTCTTGAAGACCGACATGTGCGGCCAGATCGCGTACGACTGGAAGACCATGCCGAAGCCGCGGCGGTTCGCCTTGAGGTTGACACCCTTCTTGGCGTCGAAGAGCACCCGTCCGCCGAGGGTCACCCGGCCGTCCGTCGGCCGTTCGAGCCCGGCGACGGAGCGCAGGGTGGTGGTCTTGCCGCAGCCGGACGGGCCGAGCAGGGTGAACAACTCGCCGTCCTGGACGTCGAAGTCGACCCCGCCGACGGCATAGGTGCGGGTGGTGTCGGAGCCCTTGCGGGACTTGCGCCCGGCGGACTCGTCGTAGCTCTTGGTGAGGGAATCGACAGTCAGCATCCCTGAAATTCCTTCGCTAGTTCGTGGAGTCGCTCTGCAGCCCGAACCGGGCGCCGAAGCGGTAGGCAATGGAGACGAGCAGCATGAGGATCAGGACCATGCAGACGCCGAGCGCGGCGAGAGTGGTGAACTGGCCGTTCTCGAACTGCTCCCAGATCAGGACCGAGAGCACCTCCTTGCCCGGGCTGTAGAGCAGGATCGTGCTGGAGAGTTCGCGGAAGGACACCACGAGGATGTAGACCCAGCCGGCCAGGATGCCGCTGCTCATCAGCGGCAGCAGGATGCGCCGGAACGTCTGGAACCAGGAGGCCCCGGAGACCGCCGCCGACTCCTCCAGCTCCGGTGACATCTGGGCCATCGCCGCCGAGGAGTAGCGCATGCCGTACGGCAGATAGCGCGTGCAGTAGGCGATCAGCAGGATCAGCAGCGTGCCGTAGATCGGCAGCGGCACCCGCAGGTAGACGAACGACAGGGCGAGTCCGAGGACGAGCCCGGGGATCACGATGGGGGTGAAGGCGAGCATGTCGAGCAGGCGCCGCCCGCGCGCCCTGGTACGCAGGACCACCCACGACACCACGGCGGTCAGCACCATGACCAGGGTCGCCGCCCCGACCCCCAGCAGCAGGGAGTTCTTCAGCGCCGTGAACGCCAGCGGCATGTGCAGGACCTGCCGGTAGTTGTCCAGCGTCATGGTGCTCAGGGCCTTGCGCGACGGAGCCGCGTAGAACTTGAGCAGCGACGCGTAGACGAGTACGGCGACCGGAAGCAGCACCGTGAACAGGAAGTACAGGATCACCGCGCCGCCGACGAACGGCCTGGCGCGCCCCAGCTCCACGGGCCGGGGGCGGAACGCCTTGCCGGTCACCGTCTGGTAGTTGCGCGACGAGCGCTGGAGCCAGCTCGACAGCAGCACCCCGGCCGCCGCGATGACCAGCAGCCCGATGGCGTACGCGCCGGCCGAGCCGTAGTCGACGGGGTAGGCCCGCAGGACGAAGTAGATCCGGCTGGTGAAGACGTAGATGCCGTTCTGGAGCCCCAGCAGTCCCGGCACCTCGAAGCTCTCCAGCGACTGCACGAACATCAGGAGGGCGGAGGAGACCATCGCGGGACGCAGCAGCGGGAGCGTGATGCGCCACAGGATGATGCCCCTGCCGGCTCCCGACATCGCGGCCGACTCCTCCAGCGAGGGGTCCATCGCGCGGAAGGCGGCGACCATGAGGAGGAAGGCGACCGGGGCCAGGTGCAGGCCCTGCACCCAGATCATGCCCCAGAGGCTGTAGATGTTGATCGGGGTCGCGCCGAACAGCGGCTTGAAGACCAGGGAGTTGAGGATTCCGCTCGACGGGTCACCGAGGAAGATCCACGAGGTCGCGTAGAGGATGCCGGGCACGATGAGCGGCACCAGCGAGGCCGCGAAGAACAGCCCCTTGAACGGGGTGTCCGTGCGGACCTGTACGTAGGCGAGCACGGTGCCCAGTATCAGCGCGAGGGCCGCCGAACCGACGGCGAACCACATCGAGTTGAGCAGCATCGTGCCGGACTGGGAGTTGCCGCCGTAGGCGCGCGAGAAGGCGCCGAAGGACACTCCGCCGTTGCCGCTCAGGAACGTGTCGTGGAAGAGGTAGCCGAGCGGTACGAGGGCGAGGTAGCCGACGATGATGACGGCGCCGCCGACCAGCAGGGTCTGGAAGGAGAGCGGGCGGCGTACCAACCGTGCGAGCCGGCCGGGCGTCGCGGGCTCGTCAGGGCCGGGGCCGGTCCCCGGCTTCCGGGCGTCGGACGTGGTGGGAGGAGGTGCGAGTGCCATCCGCGATCACTTCCCGACCGTGGCGACGCCGCGCAGCAGTTCGTCGTACTTCTTGTCCCAGTTGCCGTTCTTCTCGCTCAGGCCCTTCACGTCGAAGGGGACGAGCGTGATCCCGTCGAGGCTCTTGTCGCCGGGGACCTTCGTCGAGGGGGTGAGGCCCTGGTCGACCAGTACCTTCTGGCCGTCCGTCAGCAGCCAGTCGTAGAACAGCCAGGCCGCGGCGGGATGCTGGGCGCCCTTGATCATGCCGACGCCGTTCGGCCGGCCGAAGGCGGGCACCGTCGACTTCTTGTTCGCCGGCAGGTGGGCGACGGGCGCGCCCTTCTCGGCCGCCCTGTCGGTGATGTAGGTGTAGTTCATCGCCTCCATCGGCGTCTGGCCCGCCGTGAGGAACTGCATCATCGTGGTGTGTCCCTTCGCCACCTTGGAGTTGGCGACGATGGCCTTCCACAACGCGTCGACCTGGGCCTGGGTCTTGCCGTGCGACAGCCAGTACTTGGTGACGTTCTCGAACCAGTCGCTGTCGCTGACCTCAAGCGTGATCTTGCCCTTGTACTTCGGCAGCGCCAGGTCCTCCCAGCTCGTCGGCTCCATACCGGGCTTGATCAGCGAGGTGTTCCAGGCCGGCTGGAAGATGTTGAGCCGGCTCGCCGTCCAGTGGGCGAACTTGCCGGTCGGCTCCACCTTGTCGAGGGCCGAGCCGTTGTAGTCCACCAGGAAGCCGTTGTCGGAGAGGGCGGTCATCTCCAGGAAGTTGGTCTCGACGGCGTCGGCCCCCGGACGCTTGGCGCCCTCCTCCTGCATGGTCCGCTGGAGGACCGTCTCGGAGTTGCCGCGGAAGACGCTGACATGGATGCCGGTCGCCTTCTCGAAGGCGTTCGCTATCGGGGTGGCGATGTCCGCGGTCATCGAGGTGTAGAGGGAGAGGATGTTCCCCTCCTGCTTGGCCAGCTCCTTCGCCTTGGCGCGCTGCTGGTCCTTGGGAAGTTTGGCGATCTGGGCGTAGGTGGCGTCGGCCTGACCGTTCGACGAGCTTGGCAGGGCGCCGCCGCATCCCGCGGTCAGGGCCGCGACCAGCAGGCCGGACACGGCGAGAGTCAAGTTACGGGTCCTCATACGAGTGCTCTCCTGAAGAGGTGCGAAAAATAGGTGTGGGCTCAGCCGGCCTTGGGGACTCCGCGCAGGAGAGCGTCGTAGTCGGCGTTCCACTTCTTGGTGTCGGTCTCGGCGGTCTTGGAGAGGCTGTACGTGGTGGTGCCGGCCGGAATCGGGTCCTTGTACCCGGGGACGGACTTGGCCGCCGGGATCCGCAGCGACTTGGCGATGATCTTCTGGCCGTCGCTGAGCACCCAGTCGGTCCAGAGCAGCGCGGCGGCGGCATGGCGGGGGTGGGCCATCAGGCCGACGCCGTTGGGCCGCAGGATCACCGGGTCCACCGCCGGCCGCCAGGCCACCGGAGCGCCCAGCTTGGCCGCCTTGTCGACGGTGTGGCTGTAGACCGAGAGGGCGACGGAGAACTGTCCGGCGCTGAGGAGTTCGCCCTGTACGGTGTGGCCCTTGGTCACCTTGACGTTGCTGACGAGCTTCTTGAAGAAGGAGTCGGCGGCGGCCTTGCTCATCCCTTTCTCCTCGGTCAGGTACGTGTACATCGACGCGTACCAGTCCCAGTCGCCGATCTCCACGGAGAGCTTGCCCTTCCACTTGGGCTCGGCGAGCTCGGCGAAGCTCTTCGGCTCCTGGCCGGGCGGGACCAGCGAGGTGTTCCAGCCGACGACAAAGGCGTTGAAGCGCTCGGCCGTCCATCCGCCGAGGCCCTTCGCCGTGTCCCGCAGACCGGCCTTGGCCGGACCGTCGTACGGGTGCAGCAGCTTCTGGCTGTCCAGTGCGCGCAGTTCGAGGTCGTTGGTGTCGATGACGTCGTTCTGCGGCTTGTTGGCCTGATTCTCCTGGAGCGCCCGCTGGAGGACGGTCTCGGAGTTGGCCCGGAAGGCGTTGACCTTGATGCCGGGGTAGGCCTTCTTGAAGCCGTCGACCAGGTCCTGGATGTCGGTGTTGGAGGTGTAGAGGTCCAGCACCCCGCCCTGCTTCTTGGCGTCGGCGAGCAGCTTCTGGGTCCGCTGCGTCCCGGTCAGTGAGTCGTAGGCGGAGTAGGGGTCGGCTCCTCCCCCTGCGGGGGGCTGGCCGGGGGCGGCCGTCGTGGGCGACGAGCCGCAGCTCACGAGGGTGAGGCTGACGGCCAGGAGGCCGGCGGTTAGGACACCAAGACGCATCGCACACTCCTAAAACGAAAGCCGGACGGTGTCTTCAGAGGGAAGAGCGCCGGACGTGAGAGAGGAGGGCCGGGCCGCGGCCGGGGCTCGGTCGTGGAACGGGGAGGAGGTCGGGGCCCGCGGTTGTCGAGCCGCGGATCCTCCGTAACACCCGTACGCCGTGCCGGTTGTCGTCCCGCATGGCTTTCACCTTCCGGTGGCCGGGGGTTTGGTCATTGCATGAAACACGAGCTTCGGTCTTATGGTCTAACCAACTGACAGTAGTGTTACCTCATTGTTACCGCTGGAAGACGGGCCCGTGCGCCGGGCCGGAGGGTGCCTTTTCCGCGCCCGGGCAGGGCGATCCGGCCGGTCAGGGGGGTGGTGGCGGTTCTTCCCGGCGCTCCGGCACCATCTCCCGGGCGGCGGGCACCGGTCGGAGTGTGCCCGTGTGTCCGTGTGTCCGACGGGGCGGCCCGGGTTCGGGCAGGCGGAAGAGGGCCGCCCGCGGGAGGTGACGCGCCGTCAGTGCCCGGACACACCGGTGTACGGGCGCACCGGCACACACTGTGCGTCCGTTGAGCGTCCGTGCGCCTGTCGGGCTACCCCGAGAGGTACGTCTCGGGAGTCGCCGGAGGGGTCCGGAGAAAGGGAAGGGCCGCGCGGGAAGCGGCAGGGGGCGCCGGCCGGTGCGGTCCGGCGGCGTCGCGGTGAGGCGCCAGGCAGTGACGTTTCGCCTGAAGCGGCGGCTGGTGCGAGGGGAGCGGGGGAGGCGCGTGGAGCCGGCGCGCCGGGCGTCGGTTATCCGGGCGTCGGATCGCCGGGTGCCCGGGTGTCGGGCGGTGCGCCGGCCTCCGTACCCACCGCTTGACGGCTTCATCAGCGGGGTGTGCTGGTGGTGACCTTCGCGCGAGTCCGGCGGTGGTTCCCTCTGTCGCGGTGGTGCGGCATGGCGGTACGTGGGGTGGCGGAGACCTCGGACATCGCCCGGGGCAGCTCACAGCGTGCTCCAGGCCGACCCCGGCGAGGGGAAAGCGGGTCTCCATGATGCGGCGTGCACGGCCGAAACCCTTTCGACGATTCTGCTCGACAGGGACACCTCGACCTCTCAGCCTCGTAGTGGCAGAGCTGCCCGGTAGATCATTACGCGTGTTCGACGCCCCCGTAAAGCGATCGCGCGCACAGGATCAGGAGGCGGACACCTGAACCTGCCGGGGATCCTCGCTGAACACGAGCGACTTGATGGTGACGGGCACGGTGTTGGACGGGAAGCGGACTCGTCCGATGTCGATGTAGTCGAAATCGCGCAGACTCAGCCCGTCGATGACGAGCAGATCGCAGGCGACCCCCAACTCCTCCCGGAGCAGTGTGCCGAGCGTCATGGCGACATCCCCGTCGAGCATCACGTAGACCGGCCTGTCCCGTGCGATCCGCTCGGCGAGACCGTCCCTGAGCCCGCGCGCGAAGGGCAGCAGCCGGTCGTAACTCGGCAGGCCGCTCCACGACATCGCCAGGGCGATGTCGGCGTCGGTCTGTGCCACGTCGAGCACGACGAGGTGATGGCGGACCGCCTCGGCGACGGCCGTCGGGTCGACGCTCTCCCCGAGGGTGTACTCCGGCCTGATGACCTGGAGGTTACGGCGCGGCAGCAGCGCGTCGGGGCTGGAGATGTAGCCGGTGTTGCCGCTGAGCTGGACGCTGTACTCGGACGCGCCCAGCGCGGTGGCGCGCATGCACTCGCCGGCCTCCAGCAGCGGGTACGGCAGCGCGCCGGAGTCCACTCGGCGGCGCAGGGCGCGGCCCAGCGGACCGCCGAGGTCGCCGAACTGCCGGGTCTCCCGCCCGTAGACGTACTCACCGACCCCGCCGGAGAACATCACACCGTCGAACGGCCCTGTCGCGGCGAGCGGGTCGGTCAGGAACAGCCGCTCGACATCCCCGGGAAGCGGGTCGGTGGTGAGGGCGCTGACGAGGGTGTCCGCCATGGTCTCGGCCACCTTCTCGATCTCGTCGGCGTGTGCCGCGGCGCCCAGCTCCCAGTCGTAGCCAGCCCGGAGCGCGTGCGCACGGCCCGCCGGGTCGAGCCTGACGATCCGGTCACCGTCGTCGACGACCTGGAGCCGGCCGCCGATGTGCACGGCCGCCGTGGTGACGATCCGGCCGCCCTCCAGCACCGCGAGCTTGGTCGTACCGCCGCCGATGTCGACATTGAGGATGCGAAGACCGGTGTCGTACGAGCGCTTGGCCGCGCCCGAGCCGTACGCGGCGAGCATGGCCTCCATGTGGTGGCCCGCCGTCGCGTTGACCAGTTCGCCCCCGCGTTCGGCGAGGATGCCGGCGATCGCCGACGCGTTCGTACGGCGCAGCGCCTCGCCGGTGAGGATCACCACCCCGGTGTCGACATCCGCCGGATCGACGTCGGCGGCCGTGTAGGCCCGGTCGATGATCGAGCCCAGCGCCTCGGCGTCGATGTGCTCGGCGCTCGCGTACGGGGTCAGCTCGACCGGGGACCTGAAGACGGTCTCCCGGTGGACGACGATGTAGCGGCTGGTCAGGTCCTCGCTGATCCGGCGCAGATGCAGCCGGGAGAAGACGACCTGGGTGCCGGATGACCCGATGTCCATCCCGACGCTGTGCAGCTTGACGTTGTCCTGCTGCCAGATCGGGTTGTCCTCCAGCGGGCTCAGCGCCTCGTCGTCGTGGTCGTGGTCATGGTCGGGGGAGTACGCCGAGTAGACGGTGCGCACATCGTGTTCATGGCCCTGCCTGTGATCGTGCCCGTGTGTGTGGTGGTGGCCGTGTTCGTGGTCGCTGCTGTGCGCACCGGCGTTGCTCACGCTCGTACTCCTCATCGTGGTCGCTGGACGGATTCCGGCACCCGGACCGAACCGCGACCGGACGACGACGTGCGGCCCGCTGGGGAAGAGGCGGGCCGCACGGGTGACGGACGGTCGGAGAGCGGTGACCGGCGGGCGCGAGTCCTTACGGCTTGGGCGCGAGCGTCGGGATCTCCGCCTCGTACACGGCGTCCATCCGCGGCTCCAGACCCTGCTTGGCCAGCGCCTCGCGGAAGGTCTCCCGCACATACGGCGACTCGTCCGCGTAGTCGATCTGGTCGCCGCCGATACGCTCGCTGATCCAGGCCTTCGGCACGCCCTGGGCGTTGCGCACCGAGACCACCTCGTGCTTGAAGGCGAGGTAACGGCTCGGCTCGGTACCGGTGTTGAAGTGCTGGTGGTACCACATGTTCGGCGGGACGATCAGGGTGCCGACACCCCACTCGTAGCGCTGCGGCTCCTCGCCCTCCGGCCACATCAGGCTGTAACCCTCGCCGGAGAGCATGATGACGTGGGCGCCGGGGCCGTGCTTGTGGCCCTTCTTGTAGGTGGCGATCGGGAACTGCGAGATATGGCTGTTCATCGAGCCCTTGGCCATCGCGAAGCGGATGTGCCCGCCGCCGGCGCCGCGCTCCTTCGCCTCGATCAGCGGCAGGTTGGCCGCGTCTGCGACGAAGTTGGTGTCGAGGAGCAGGCCCTTCTGCTCGCCGTTGGGGGAGAAGTAGTCCGGCTCCCCGTTGAAGCGGTCGGGGAAGTCCTTCGGTGTGTTGAACACGAAGTCGACGTCGTCGTAGAGATTGATGATCGGGGGCATGTTCGTGGAGGAGACGAACCGCGCCGTCTTCTGCCCCGACCCGTTGAAGTGCTGGTGGTTGGCGTTCAGCGGGATGGCGAACAGCGAGCCCGCCGCCCACTCGAAGGTGACCTCGGCGCCGGCGTCGTTCCACACCTTGGTGGACCCCTGGCCTTCGAGGATGAGGATCATCTCCTCGAAGAGCTGGCGCTGCGGCGCCAGTTTGCCGCCCGCCGGGATCTCGCAGACGTAGCAGTCGTTGGAGGTACGGGTCGCCTCGTGGTTGATGAACACACCGCGGCCGCCGCGCCGTTCCCACGGCTTGAGTTCGACCGTCCGCAGATCGCGCACGTAGTGGGCGGCGATGATGTCCAGCCCCTCGGCGGCGACCCAGCGGGTGTACGGAGATTCCTTCTCCGTGGCGAACTTCGCCGCGAGATTCTCGTTGACAATCGCGTCCTTGGCCATGCAACGGCCCTTCCTGGTCGGCGTCACGTCATTACGTCACAGAGGTGGGCGGAACACATGCGGCCGGCTCTGTGGGTGGCCCCCGGAGGGCGGGCAGGCGGGGCCGCAGCGGATTGGTAGAACCATAAGTCCAGCATATGTACGTGTCAACGAACCAGAACGGCGCCGTCCGTGGCCCGGCTGACCGGCCCGTACGGATCAGTGGCCCTCGTCGGCCACCGCCCGGACGGCCACGGCCGCCTGTTCCGGTTCCAGGTAGCGGCCACCGCGCTCGGCGGGGACCAGCCGCTCGTCGAGTTCGTAGCGCAGCGGGATCCCGGTGGGGATGTTCAGTGTCATGACCTCCTCGTGGCTCAGGCCGTCGAGGTGCGCGACCAGCGCGCGCAGCGAGTTGCTGTGCGCCACGACCAGCACTGTCGCTCCGGCGCGCAGGCCGGGCGCGATCGCGTCGTGCCAGTAGGGAAGCAGCCGGGCGCGGACATCGGCGAGGGACTCGGTCCGTGGCAGCAGGTCGCGGGGCAGCCCCGCGTACCGGGGGTCGTCCGAGACGTCCCACTCGCCGCCGCGTTCCGCCGGGGGTGGGGGAGTGTCGTACGAGCGGCGCCAGAGCTGGAACAGCTCCTCGCCGTACGTACGCAGGACCTCGCCCTTGTCCTGGCCCTGCAACGCGCCGTAGTGCCGCTCGTTCAGCCGCCAGTGCCGGCCGGTGGGGACCCAGGCCCGGCCCGCCGATTCGAGCGCGAGGGTGCCGGTGCGTACGGCACGGGTCAGTACGGAGGTGTGCGCCGCGGTCGGGAGCGCACCGGCGGCCCGCAGCAGCCGTCCGGCGTGCCGCGCCTGGGCCTCGCCGGCCGGGGTCAGGTCGACATCGGCCCACCCGGTGAACAGGTTCTTGGAGTTCCACTCGCTCTCGCCGTGGCGGAGAAGGATCAGTGTGCGCATGCGCCGATTGTTGCCGGGGCCGGTCACCGACCCTCCGTCAGGTGCGCTGCCACCCCCGCGATCCCGTCCGGCACGTGGCCCGCCGCCTCCCTCGGGTATGGACGCTTGTTCACTCGGGCACCATCTGGTCTAATGGACAGACCAAGGGACCGCGTACTCGCTGCCGTGTCCGTTGCTCCGGGAATGTCCAACCGTGAGAGGAAGTAGGGACCTTGCCCAAGGTGACCTTTGTCGGCAGTGCCGGTCCCGAACACACCGTCGACGCGGCGGTCGGTGACTCGGTCATGTCAGCCGCGGTGAAAAACGGAGTGCCCGGCATTCTCGCCGAGTGCGGCGGAAACTGTTCCTGCGCGACCTGCCATGTGTGGGTCCGCGAGGAGTTCGCGCCGCTCGTCGGCCCCCCGAACGAGATGGAGGACGACCTCCTCGACCTCGCGGTGGAGGAGCGGCGCCCCACCAGTCGCCTCTCCTGTCAGATCCGGGTCACGGAGGCCCTCGGCGGCCTGATCGTCGAGGTTCCTCCGGAGCACTCGTAGCCGGTACGCCGGACACCAGGCCCGACCACGGGCCCGTCCCGCCCCGGACCGGCCCGGCCGCGCGCCGGCCGCCCCGTAACCACACTTCAGCGGCGCGGCGCCCCGCGACCGTCCAAGGGAGAGCCCCCGCTCTCCGACCGGTGGTGCCTCGAACCCACCGCGAACACACCGATGTCGCCACCCCGGTGACGGGTCAGTACCTGAAAGGGAAACGGCCGTGCTAAGACAAGAGATCAACGAGCTCCTGACGCAGACCGGGCCCGGGACACCGATGGGGAATCTGTTCCGGCAGTACTGGATTCCGGCCCTGCACGCCGACGAGCTCTCCGAGAACGACTGCCCGCCCGTACGGGTCAAGCTGCTGTCCGAGCGCATGGTCGCCTTCCGCGACAGCGACGGACGGTACGGTCTGGTCGACGAGTTCTGCGCACACCGCGGCGCCTCGCTGTGGTTCGGCCGTAACGAGGGATCAGGGCTGCGCTGCCCGTACCACGGCTGGAAGTACGACGTCACCGGCCAGGCGATAGAGGTCCCCTCGGAGGCCGACAACAGCAGCTTCTGTCAGAACGTCAAGCTCACCGCCTACCCGCTGGTCAAGATCGGCGACCTGCTGTGGACGTACATGGGAGACCCGGCGACCCAGCCGGAGTTGCCGGAGTTCGAGTTCGCCCAGGTCCCGCCGGAGCAGACGTACACCTCCAAGCGCTTCCAGCAGAGCAACTGGCTCCAGGCGTTCGAGGGCGGCATCGACTCCAGCCATGTCACCTTCCTGCACTCCGGCGGCCTGAAGACCGATCCGCTGTTCAAGGGAGCCAAGGGCAACGAGTACAACATGAAGGACACCAAGCCGTTCTTCGAGGTCGCCGACAGCGAAGGGGGCCTCTTCGTGGGCGCCCGCCGCAACGCCGAGGAGGGCACCTACTACTGGCGGATCACGCCCTGGGTGATGCCGGCCTTCACGATGGTGCCGCCGCGCGGCGACCACCCGGTGCACGGCCACTTCTGGGTGCCGATCGACGACGAGAACTGCTGGACGTACTCGTTCGACTACCACCCGGTCCGCGCGCTGACGGAGGTGGAACGGCAGGCCATGCTCGACGGGCACGGGGTCCACAGCAAGAACATCCCCGGCACCTTCCGGCCCGAGGCCAACATGGACAACGACTACCTGATCGACCGTGAGGCCCAGCGGCGCGGGGACACGTACTCCGGTGTGGCGGGCATCGCCATGCAGGACGCCTCGCTCCAGGAGAGCATGGGTCCGATCGTGGACCGCAGCAGGGAGCGGCTCGTACCGGCCGACAGCGGGATCATCAAGGCCCGTCAGAAGCTGCGCAAGGCCGTGATCGCCCTGCGGGACGAGGGCGTGACGCCTCCCGGCGTGGATCCCGCGCACCACAGGGTCCGTTCGGCCGCCGTGGTCCTGCCGCAGGCGGAGTCCTTCCTCGACTCCTGCCGCGACGCGGTCACGGTCACACCGGGCGTCCCCCAGGCGTCGGTCTGACATGGCGGCCTCACCGGCGTATCCGATGTATCAGAGCGAGTGCGCACGGGCGACCTCGGCGGCCGAGTCGCGGTTCCGGATCAAGGCGCCCATCGCACCGGCCAGGGCCCCGCGCGTCATCGCACTGGACGGCAGGGCCGCCG
The DNA here is from genome assembly GCF_000818195.1 of Streptomyces sp. 150FB. Taxonomy (GTDB): domain Bacteria; phylum Actinomycetota; class Actinomycetes; order Streptomycetales; family Streptomycetaceae; genus Streptomyces. The sequence continues at coordinate 7,838,454 of NZ_JTHL01000001.1, forward strand.
GGGTCATGCGCCACCTCGCGACCAGGACCTGGGCCAACGCCAGGTTCTACACCAGTGAGACGGCGTACGAGGCCGGGCGGTCCGGCGAACCGGCGGACGCGGTGGCGCTCTGCGCGCTCGACGGTCCGCCGACGCGGCTCGGCGACGTACTGGCCGGCGCCGACGTGGTGGTGGTGCTCGCCACGGAGGACGGCGGACGGAGCGCTGCCGCCGCCATCGGCCGGGAGTGCGGCAGGAGAGGCATCACGACGGCCGGTGTGGTGCTGGGCGAGGGCTTCGAGGCGGACGACGCGGTCGCCGCCCTGCGGCCGTACGCCCGGGTGCTGCTGCTGTCCGCCGACGAGAGCGATGTGTTCGAACTGCTCACCGCGCTCAGAGTCTGAGAGGCGAGGAGCAGAGGGGCGAGGAGCGGAGGGGCGAGGGACCGGGACCGCCGATCGGCCGCTTTCGCGGCTCCGGCGGTCCCGCCCGTACCGGCCGTTCTCACGACGACAGGACCACGACAGAGAGAAGCAAGGCACTATGGGCAATACGTCTGACAAGGTCAGCCTGCGCTCCCTTCAGCGGATGAAGGACGAGGGCACCAAGATCGTCGGCGTGGTGGCCTGGGACTACCAGATCGCCCGCATCGTGGACCGGGCCGGTGTCGACATCGTCTCGGTCGGCGACACCGTCGGCATGAACCTGTGGGGACAGTCGAATCCCTTCGAGGTCACCATGGAGCAGATGCTCGTGGTCACCCAAGCGGTACGGCGTGGTGTGCGCCGCGCCCTGGTCAGCGCCGACTTCCCCTTCGGCCCCCTCCAGGAGGGCACGGACAGCGCGGTGCGCGCCGCCGTCCGCTTCGTCAAGGAGGCGGGGGTCGACATGGTCAAACTCGACGGTGCCTCCGACTTCCCCGACGCCGTAACGGCCGTCACCCGCGCGGGCATCCCGGTGTTCGCGCAGTTCGGGATCACCCCGCAGACCGCACTGCGGTACGGGGTCGAGTACAACGCGATCCCCTCCGCCGCCGACCAGATCCCCGAAGCGATGAAGGACGCGCTCGTCGAGGAGGCCAAACGGCTGGAGGAGGCGGGCGCCGCGCTGCTGAACTTCACCAACTCGGGCCCCGTCGTGGGCGAGGCGGTCGCCCGCGCCGTCTCCATCCCCGTCGTCGGCGGCTTCGGCGGCGGCCCCTGGCTCGACGGCCGGATGCGGATGGCCCACGCGGCCATCGGCTACTCGGCGGCGGCGATCGACAACCCGCCCGACACCTATGCCAACGTCGCCCGGATCACGCTCGACGCGATGACGGCGTACGCCGACGACGTACGGGCGGCGCGTCAGATCCCCGGCGGCATCCCCGTACCGCCCCGCCCCGCCCCGTGAACCGGAAACGGTCCGGCGGGGGAGAGGAGTAACCCCCATGCCCACCACCGTCATTGACGGCATCGTCACTCGCTACGAGGTGGCGGGCTCGGGCCCGCCACTGCTGATGTTCTCCCCGGGCGGCTTCGACTCCACCCTCGAAAGCTGGCGGACGGTGGGGATCTACCGCCGGCTGGGGCTGCTCGGCCGGCTGACGGAGCAGTACACCTGCGTCACCTTCGACCGCCGTGAGTCCGGCAGGTCAGGGGGGCGGGTGGAGCGGATCTCCTGGGCCGACTACGTCAGGCAGGGCGTCGGCCTCCTGGACCATCTCGACATCGGGCGGGCCCACTTGATGGGCGGCTGCGTCGGCTGCTCCACCGCTGCCGCGCTCGCGGTGGCCCACCCCGACCGGGTGCTGAGCATGGTGCTGTACTCGCCGGCCGGCGGGGTGAAGTACCGGATGAAACAGCACGCGCGGTTCCTGCGGCACCTCGCCTACGCCGAGGAGCACGGGCTCGACCAGGTCGTATCGCTGGCGCTTGGCTCCGAGGCGGGCTTCACCGCCGACCCCCGGGTCGGGCCCTGGGCCGGGGCCATCCGTAACGACGCTGATTTCGCGGGCCGTTACGCGCGGGCCGACGCCGGACGCTACCTGACGACGGTCGGCGCGATGGTGCGGCTGCTGTTCGACCGGGACACGGTGCCCGGTGCGGAGCCCGAAGACCTGCTGGGGCTCGACATCCCGGCGCTCGTGGTGCCGGGACAGGACGAGTCGCACGCCCCATCAGCCGCGCGGTACTTGCAGGAGTGCCTTCCGCTGGCCGAGTACTGGGACATGCCGGTGGCGGAGCAGACCGAGGCCAACGCCCCTGGCAGGATCCTGGAGTTCCTTGGCAGGGTGTGAATCCGACGAGACGTCAGAAGAGGGGGTGCCCGGCCGGTGCGCGTGCTCCGGCCGGGCACCTCTTTGGTGCCTCAGGCCCGCGGGCCCTGCTCCAGTGCCGCGATCTGGTCGATGCGCCGCTGATGCACACCGCCCTTGAACGGGGTCTCCAGCCAGGCGGCCACGATCTCGTCGGCGGTCTCCGGAGCCAGTACCTTCGCGGCCAGGACAAGAACGTTGGAGTCGTTGTTCCCGCGTGAGATCCGGGTGCTCCACAGGTCGTGGCAGAGCCCCGCGCGCACCCCTCGTATCTTGTTGCACGCGATGGTCTCGCCCAGGCCGCTGCCGCCCAGCACGATCCCCCGGTCCGCCGGCCCCTCGATCACCTGCCCGCAGACGTCGACGCACAGCGGCGGGTAGTCCACCACCTGCGCGCCGCTGTGATCGCCGCGATCGTCGACGGTGTGGCCGTGTGCCGTCAGCCACGCGGTGAGACGGCTCTTCAGAGCGACGCCGTTGTGATCGGCGGCGATGGCGATACGCATGGTGTCTCCTGACGTCGGTGTGTTCGTGTGCCGGTGTGTCCGTGTGCCCCGAGCGTGAACAGGCCGCTCCGCGCGCTCTACGCGGTCAGTTCGCGCGTGGTCTCGGCGAACAACCCGTCCAGCTCCATCGGACGCGACAGAATGCGCTGGTCCACGGCATGGCGCATCAGGGCCTCCAGCACCGCCCGGTTGGGGGCGATCCCGTACGGCAGCGGGTCCGCGCCGGTCAGCTCCATCACCTGCCGGTACATACGGTCGGTCGCGGTCGGCGACTCCACGGCGCCGCCGCGCAGGCGGTCGACGTACATCTGCTTGGACCGGGCGAAGGCGTCGAACACATCGGCCCCCAACTCCGGCCTCTCCTTGAGCAGTTCGTCCTTCACCACCACCAGGTGGTTGATCGGGTACAGCCCGCGCCCGGTGAGCGCGGCGAAGCCCGCCTCCTGCGGACGCGGGATCAGCGGTGCCAGCTCGGGGGCGTCCGAGTTCACCCCGACGGTGGCGGCCAGATCGCCGTCGATCAGCATCTCCTCCAGCGAGCGATCGCCCTCCGCGGCCACGACATTCGACGGCGGCCGGTACCCGGCCACATGCTCGTCGCCCGACAGCACCCAGGTGATCCGGCTGAGGTCGACGCCGTACTCGTCCCGCAGGACGGACCGCGCCCATACGCCTGTGGTGACCGTGTAGCCGCGGCTCACCCCGACCCTGCGGCCCTCCAGGTCCTTGGGTCCTGAGATCCCCGAAGCGGGGTTGTGGAGGATCGCGCCGTGGTGGAAACCACGTACCAGGAACGCGGGTACGGCGGTGAAGCGCGCGCCGTGCTCCTTCGCCACCAGGTAGGTGGTGAGCGCCATCTCGCTGATGTCGAACTCAAGACCGCGCACCATCCGGCGGAAGGCATGGACCAGTACGGGCACCTCCTCGAACGCGAAGCGGAAGCCGTGCGGCTCGACCGCGCCGGTTTTCAGCGCCTCGTTGTTGCCCTGGGTGCGGGTCACGGTCCTGAGCTGAGGTTCGGCCATGTCGTCTGCTCGACTCTCTCTTGGCGGGCTGAAAGGCGGAAGGAGGATGGGCGGAAAGGCGGGAAAAGGGGACAGGCGGACCGCGCGGACGGCGGGGCGGCCGACCGCGCGGCAGGGGCCGTTCTGCGCGCAGAAAGGTAGCATGGTCAGTCCATCAGTCCATAGAGTACTGTGCCATCCGGACACCCCCGAGGATGAGGAGAGGTCATGGCAGAGCAGGTGCTGGCAGCGGTCAGGACGGCCCCGGGCACGACCGAACTGCGTGAATTCCCGATGCCGGACATACCGGCCGACGGGGCTCTGCTCAAGGTCGAGGTCGCCGGGATCTGCGGCACCGACGTGAAGATGTACGGCAAGCCGCCCTTCCCCGACCCGGTGATCATGGGGCACGAGAATGTCGGTGTCATCGCGAAAGCGGGCCGCGAGTTCACCGAGCGCAAGGGCCTCGTCGAGGGCGACCGCATCTTCGCCGAGCACTACGTCGGCTGCTTCCGCTGCGACTGGTGTCACCAGGGCGAGTACCGCCACTGCGAGGCGACCGACTGGCGCACCAACCCCGACGCCCGCCGCTACGGCTACACGTCGTCGGACAACCAGTACAACCTGTGGGGCGGCTTCTCGCAGTACCTCTACCTGCCGTGGAACTCGGTGACCCACCGGGTGCCCGACGGGGTGTCCGCCGAACTGGCCGGTCTGGTCACGCCGTTGTCGAACGGCATCGAATGGGCGTTGGTCACGGCGGGCGTCGGGTACGCCTCCACGGTCCTCATCCAGGGCCCGGGACAGCAGGGTCTGTCCCAGGTCGTCGCCTGCAAGCAGGCCGGCGCCTCGCTCATCATCGTCAGCGGTACGACCCGGGACGCGGCGCGGCTCGCCATGGCCGTGGAACTCGGTGCGGACGCCGTCATCGACGTGACCGAGGAGGACGCACTGGCCCGGATCATGGAGCTGACCGGCGGCCGGGGCGTCGACGTCGTGCTGGACTGCACGGCCGGCGCCGGAACCGCCCCTGTCCTGCTCGGTATTGACGCGCTCAAGCGCCGCGAGGGCACCATGGTCGTCCAGGGCGAGCTGGCCGCGTTCCCCGACTTCCCGATGAAGAAGCTCACCGAGAAGTCCATCGCCATGAAGAGCGCCCGGGGACACAGCTACCGCGCCTGCGAACTCGCCCTGGAACAGCTCGCATCGGGCCGTTTCCCACTGGAGAAGCTGAGCACCCACACCTTCGGCCTCCAGGACACCGACCGGGCCATCCGCACCGTCGGCGGCGAGAGCGGCGAGGACGCCATGCATGTCTCCCTGCTGCCCTGGATGGAGACCGCATGAGCGGCATCGTCGTACGCGACCCGCTCCGCGCCGAGCGGGAGGCCGTCGCCGGACTCGCCGGATACGGGGTCGCCACCGTGCACGAGGCCCAGGGCCGCACCGGTCTGCTCGACCCCGCGCTGCGCCCGGTCTACTCCGGCGCGCACATCGCCGGGACAGCGGTGACCGTCAGTGTGCCGCCGGGCGACAACTGGATGCTGCACGTCGCGATCGAGCAGTGCCGGGAGGGTGACATCCTCGTTGTCGCGCCCACCTCCCCTTCGGACGCCGGGTACTTCGGCGATCTGCTCGCCACCTCCGCCGCCGCGCGCGGTGTCAGCGGCCTGATCATCGACGCCGGCTGCCGTGACGTGGCTGATCTGAAGCGGATGGGCTTTCCCGTATGGGCGCGGCACATCTGCGCGTTCGGCACCGTCAAGGAGACCCTCGGCGAGGTCAACACCCCGCTGGTCTGCGCCGGTCAGTACATCGAGCCGGGCGATGTGATCGTCGCCGACGACGACGGTGCGGTGGTCGTACCGCGCGCCCGGGCCGCCCAGGTCGTCGAGAGTTCCCGTGCGCGGGAGGAGAAGGAAGCGGTGTCGCGCGCGCGGTACGGGAGCGGTGAACTCGGCCTGGACGTCAACAAGATGCGCGAGCGGCTGGAGCGCAAGGGCCTGACCTACGTGGACCGGTCGCCCGAGGGCCGTTCCGGTCGCGGCTGAGCCCGTCCGCAGGCTCGAAGGCCACGCCACTGACGGAACGAGGACCCCGAATCCATGCCCCTGATCATTGACTGCCACGGCCACTACACCACGGCCCCGCCCCAGCACCAGCGTTTCCGCGACGCCCAGCTCGCCCGGCTCGCCGACCCCTCGCTGCCTGTGCCCGAACCGGCCGCCATCAGCGACGACGAGATCCGCGAGAGCGTCGAGAACCACCAGCTCAAGGTGTTGCGCGAGCGCGGCGGCGACCTGATGCTCTTCTCTCCCAAGGCCTCCGGGATGGAACACCATGTCACGGACCCCGCGACCGCCCGCGTCTGGGCGCAGGTCAGCAACGACCTGATCCACCGGGTGACCGGACTCTTCCCGCAGCACTTCGCCGGAGTGTGCCAGCTCCCCCAGACACCGAACGGCACACTCGACGACGTGATCGCCGAGCTGCGCCGGTGCGTGGAGACCCTCGGCTTTGTCGGCTGCAACCTCAACCCCGACCCGTCCGGCGGGTTCTGGAACTCGCCGCCGCTCACCGACCCGTACTGGTTCCCGCTGTACGAGGTGCTGGTGGAGCTGGACGTACCCGCGATGATTCATGTCTCGACGTCCTGCAACCCGAGCTTCCACACACTCGGCGCGCACTATCTCAACGCCGACACCTCGGTGTTCATGCAGCTCGTCCAGCACGACCTGTTCGACCGCTTCCCGGCCCTGCGGTTCGTCATCCCGCACGGCGGCGGCGCTGTCCCGTACCACTGGGGGCGCTACCGGGGCCTCGCCGTCCGGATGGGCCGGCCCGACCCGGCGGAACACCTGATGCGGAACGTCTTCTTCGACACCTGTGTCTACCACCAGCCGGGCATCGACCTGCTGCACAAGGTCATTGACACCGACAACGTCCTCTTCGCCTCCGAGATGCTGGGCGCTGTCCGTGGTGTGGACCCGGAGACCGGCATCGCCTGGGACGACACCAAGCAGTACATCGAACGGGCAGGCCTCACCGACGAACAGTCGCACAAGGTCTTCGAGGGAAATGTCAGGCGCGTCTACCCCCGCCTGGACGCGCGACTGAATTCGGAAGGCAGGTAACACCCCATGTCCCGACTGCGACTGACCTTCGCCTGTGGCGACTACGACCGCACACGCGCCCTGTACGAAGGGACGATCCAGCCCGACGGGATCGATCTGACCTACCTCCGGCTGCCCGTCGAGGAGACGTTCTTCCGGATGATGCGCCACCAGGAGTTCGAGGTGGCGGAGATGTCGCTGTCCTCGTACGTCCTGTCCCTCAACGCCGACCCGTCGCCCTTCGTGGCGCTGCCGGTCTACACCTCCCGGATGTTCCGGCACGGCGCGCTCTACTGCCACGCCGACTCGGGCATCTCCTCCCCGGAGGACCTGCGCGGCAAGGTGGTGGGCACACCGGAGTACCAACTCACCGCGTGTGTATGGATGCGCGGCATCCTGGCGGACCGGCACAACGTACCGTTCGACTCCGTCACGTACCTGACGGGTGGTCAGGAGACAGCCGGGCGCATCGAGAAGGCGAAGGTGGCCCTCCCGGACTCGGTGAAGATCAGCCCCATCCCGTCCGACGCGACACTGGCCGCCATGCTGGCCGCGGGCGAGATCGACGCCCTGTGCACACCGCGCGTCCCGAGCCCGTTCGCCGCCGGCGACCCGCGGGTCCGGCGGGTGTTCCCCGATGTCGTCGCCAGCGAGAAGGACTACTACGCGCAGACGGGCATCTTCCCGATCATGCATGTGGTCGTGATCCGGCGCGACGTCTACGAGCAGTACCCGTGGGTCGCGCAGTCGCTGTACAAGTCGCTGCTCGCCGCCAAGAACCAGGCGTACGCGAGCCTTTACGACACCTCGGCGCTGCGCTTCATGCTGCCCTGGCTGACCCCGCAGTTGGAGGAGGCGCGGGCGCTCCTCGGGGACGACTACTGGTCGTACGGCGTCGGGGGCGCCAACCACGAGAACCTGTCGACGTTCCTGCGCTACCACCACGAGCAGGGGCTGTCGCGGCGCCGATGGACCCCCGAGGAGCTGTTCGCGCCCGAATCGCTGGAAGCGGCGGTCATCTAGGGCCGGTCGGCGGGGAATTGACAGTGCGGAGGAGAAGGGGACCGGCGGCGGAGCCGAAGCCACCGCCGCCGGTCCCCTCGTTGTGCTCCTGACGGGATGAACGCTCTTTCAGCTCGCCCCGACCGCGTCGCCGCGCGCGGCGAAGAGCGTCTTCAGCGGAGTGGCGGCGTCCCCGGCCCGCGCCGCCGGAATGGTCGCGTCCTGCGACAGCGCCTTCCGTACGGCCATGTAGTCGGACGGGTTGTTGACGGCGTCCACCGCCAGGAGTTGGTCCTCCCGGTAGTAGAGGACCGAGAACCGCTCCGAGTCCGGCTCGCCGCGTACGACATAACTGTCGTAGCCGGCGGAGAGCCCGGCGATCTGGAGCTTGAGGTCACCCTGGTACGACCAGAACCACGGCACCGTCCGGGTGTTCCGGAGGGTGCCGAGGAGCGTCGCCGCCGCTGTGCCCGCCTGGGCGACGGCGTTCTGCACCGACTCCAGCCGTACTCTGCCCAGTCCCGTCATCGGATGCGGCTGTACGGTGCAGTCGCCCGCCGCCACAACGGCGGGATCGCTGGTGCGCGCGTGGGAGTCGACGACGATACCGCCGTCACACTCCAGACCGAGACCCGTCGCGAGTTCGGTGCGCGGGACGACCCCCACGCCGACCAGGACGAGATCGGCAGGGACCTGCCGGCCGTCGGTGAGCCGCACCCCGGTCACCTGTCCGCCGGCCCCGTCGAAGCCCGACACCTGGGCGGACAGGAGCAGTTCGGTGCCGCGCCGCAGATGCGCCTGCCGGTAGAACTCCGAGACGACCGGTGCCACGGCTCGCTGGATCAGCCGGTCAGCGGCCTCGACGACGGTGACACTCTTGCCGAGCGCCCGGGCGACAGCGGCGGCTTCGAGGCCGATGAATCCGCCGCCGACCACAACGACCCGATGGGCGTGGGTGAGTTGTGCCCGCAGGTCCACCGCGTCGTCACGGTCCCGCAGGTAGCAGATCCCGCCGAGGTCGGACCCGGGCACGGCGAGCCGCCGGGGACCCGCCCCGACGGTGAGTGCCAGGCGGTCGAACGGCAGCGAGCGCCCCGACGCCGTGACGGCCGTACCCGATCCGGCGGGGTTGGCGGGGCCGGCGGGGTTGGCGGAGTTGGTGGCGGACAGGGCCAACTCGCTGACCCGCTCCCCGCGTACGAGCCGGATGTCGGAGTCGGTGTAGAAGGCGTCCGAACGGAAGGCCAGGGACTCGGCGGTCGCCTCGCCGGTGAGGAACTCCTTGGACAGCGGAGGCCGCTGGTAGGGCGGATGGTCCTCCTCGCCGACCAGGGTGATCGGTTCGGTGTCACCCAATTGCCTTAGGGAGACGGCTAGTTGGAGCCCGGCCTGGCTCGCGCCCACGATGAGCGTCCCGTTGCTCACCGGGACCTCCTGGAGGGGGGAACGAGAAGGGGACGCGGGGCGGCGGCGGACGGTCCGGCGACGCCGGGCGCCCGTCGAGGGCAACGTCGCTGGGCATGGCACAGCATCGAGCGGCCCCTCTCAACGTAGGCATTAATGTAATACCATTATACCATCGAGCGATTTCCGGGAAAGGGAGCGCGGACAGGCGCCCAGCCGGACGGCTCTCCGCTTCGTCTGACGCCTCATAAATACGTGGCGCGGACTGAGGTGGCCCGGTTATGGTCGATGCGTTGCGGACGGCGGCCGTTGGTTGAAGCCGCTGTTCAGGTGTGCCGAAGTGTGATCAGGGAGGTGTGACCGATGGCTGTTGTTGCGACGAGCGCTGCTCGCATCCGGAAGTTCATCAAGTTCACTCCCGTGGTCTCCGGCTGATCTCATTCCACCTGCGCGCCTGAGTGCGCGTGCCGGGGCCACCCCCCTGAAGGGTTCCCCCTTGTCTTTCTCCGCTGTCCCCAACTCAACAGCTTCCAGCTCCGCTCCTTTCAACTCCCCTTCCGCCGAGGCTTCTTCCCCGTCGCACGCCCTGGTCCCCTACGGATGGGACGAGGAGTGGGACGCGCGGTTCGCGCCGTACGCGGCGCGGGGTCTGCTGCTCGGCCGGGTGACCCGGGTCGACCGCGGCCTGTGCGACGTCGTCACCGCGGCGGGAATGGTCCGCGCCGACACGGAGTTCGTCGTGCCGCGCGATCCGATGAGTGTGGTGTGCACCGGCGACTGGGTGGCCGTCGACCCCGGCGGCGACCCGCGGTACGTACGGACCCTGCTGCCGCGCAGGACGGCCTTCGTACGGTCGACGTCCTCGCAGCGCTCCGAGGGCCAGATCCTCGCCGCCAACGTCGACCACGCCGTCATCGCGGTCTCCGCCCAGGCCGAACTCGATCTGGGGCGCGTCGAACGATTCCTGGCGCTCGGCTGGGAGAGCGGCGCCGTACCGCTGCTCGTGCTCACCAAGGCCGACCTGGTCGACGACCCGGCCGTGCTCGCCCATCTCGTCGAGGACGTCGGGAACACGGCGCCCGGCGTGCGGGTGCTCGCCGTCAGTTCGGAGACGGGGGAGGGGATCGAGGAACTCACCACCCTGCTCTCGGACGGTACGAGTGTGCTCATCGGGGCGTCGGGCGCCGGCAAGTCGACCCTCGCCAACGCGCTGCTCGGCGAGGACGCGATGGAGGTGCAGGCGATCCGTGACGTCGACGGCAAGGGCCGGCACACCACCACGACCCGTAACCTCCTGGTGCTGCCCGCCGGTGGCGTACTCATCGACACCCCCGGACTGCGGGGCGTCGGGCTCTGGGACGCCGGGACCGGCGTCGGACAGGTCTTCGCCGAGATCGAGGCGCTCGCCGAACAGTGCCGTTTCCACGACTGCGCCCACACGGCGGAGCCGGGGTGCGCGGTCCTCGCCGCCCTGGAGGACGGGGTGCTGTCGGACCGTCGACTGACGAGCTACCGCAAGCTCCTGCGGGAGAACGAGCGCATCGTCGCCAAGACCGACGCCCGGATGCGGGCGGCGGTGACCCGCGAGTGGAAGCTCAGGAGCGCCCAGGGCCGGCAGGCGAGCCGGATCAAGCGGGGCGGCCGGCCGAGCTGAGCGGGGCTGGCTTAGCGTCTGCGGGCGGGGTGGGGGCTGGGGGTGGGGAGGGTTGG
>NZ_JTHL01000001.1:7849995-7850902 GCF_000818195.1 Streptomyces sp. 150FB
TTTCTCTTGATTTTCGCGGTTGCGGGGTGGGTGTCAAGGGCGCTCCTGCGTCGCGTCGCTGCGCGATGGGCTTCGCCCACCCTTGACACCCACCCCTCCACCGCAAGTGCAGATGAGGGGGCCGGCCCCAGGGGGGAGACTCCCCGGGGACGCTTGCCTGTTCTGCCGCTTTGCTCCCGTCTGCGACTTGCTTGCCCTGCGGGGCACGCACAGAAGGGATCGCTGCCAAATCCTTCGCTGCTTAGCGGCGACCTGCTGGCTGTGGTGGCGGGGAGGGTTGGTTGGGCAGACGCGGTGAGCGCCGACGGACGCAGGAGAGCCCGTGGCCGCTGGCTGATTGGACGAGGTGCGCCCCGGAGGACCCCTGAGCACTGCCGACCTACCGGCCTGGGGCGGGTGTGACGAGGTGTGAGGCATGTGGGTGGGAAAAGGTCGGTGGGAGGCTGGCATGCCTGTCTTTTGTGTCCATCGACGCAGAAGTGGTTGTCAGACACCATCCCACCCCCACCGACCTCCCATATAGTCGATATGCCCCATTTTTGGGGGTGGTTGTGGTGAGGAGAGGCCGCTTATGCGTCCCAGGACTCAGAAGAAGCATATGCAAGCCGCTCAAGGCCTGCCATAGACCCACATGCCACACTCCCGTCACACCCACCCCAGCCGTGTGGCTCAGTGGTGAGTCAGACACGCTCCGGGGTGCACCTCGCCCGATCGGTCAGCAGCCCACCGCCTTCCTGCGTCCATCGGCGCTCACCACGTCTGCCCAACCAACCCTCCCCGCCACCACAGCCAGCAGGTCGCCGCTAAGCAGCGAAGTGGCATGCAGTGATCCCTTCGTGCGTGCCCCGCAGGGCAAGCAGTCCGCAGCCGGGAGCAAAGCCGCAGAACAAGCGAGCATCCCCGGGGA
>NZ_JTHL01000001.1:7851080-7863070 GCF_000818195.1 Streptomyces sp. 150FB
CACCCCGCCCGATCAGCCAGCAACCCCCCCACCCTCCCGCGTCCGAGGGCCATGTCCGAAAGCCGCTGGTGAGCCCGGTCCGACCGGCGCAGACTGGCTCGCATGATGGACGAGGAGACCAGGTACGAGGCGGTGAGCAGCCGCGACGCCCGCTTTGACGGCGCGTTCTTCTTCGCCGTCGAGACGACGGGGATCTACTGCCGGCCGAGCTGCCCGGCGGTGACCCCCAAGCGTAAGAACGTACGGTTCTACCCCACCGCGGCCGCCGCCCAGGGGCACGGCTTCCGCGCCTGCCGCCGGTGCAGGCCGGACGCCGTGCCCGGGTCGGCGGAGTGGAACGTACGCGCCGATGTCGTCGGCCGCGCCATGCGGATGATCGGCGACGGCGTTGTGGACCGCGAAGGGGTACCCGGGCTGGCCGGGCGCCTCGGTTACAGCGCCCGCCAGGTGCAGCGGCAGCTCAACGCCGAGCTGGGCGCGGGGCCCGTCGCTCTCGCCCGTGCCCAACGGGCGCACACGGCAAGGCTGTTGCTCCAGACCACCGAACTCCCGGTCACCGACATCGCGTTCGCGGCCGGCTTCGCCTCCGTCCGGCAGTTCAACGACACCGTCCGGCAGATCTACGCGAGGACACCGAGCGGCCTGCGCGCCGAGCGAGCCACCGGACTTGGCGCGGGAGTCGGCGCGGCACTCGGCACCGGACGTGGCGCGGCACACACCGCGGGCTCCCTCGCCGGGGTCCCGCTCCGGCTCGCCTACCGGGGCCCGTACGCGGCAGCGCCGGTCTTCGACCTGCTCGGCCGCGAGGCGATCCCCCGTATCGAGGAGGTCACCGGCGAGCGGGGGGCGCGTACGTACCGCCGGGCGTTGCGGCTGACCCATGGTCCCGGCCTGGTCGCGGTCGACGAGACCCACCCCGGAGGCGCGGGCGGCGGGCGCGGCGGCTGGCTGGAGGCGCGCATCCACCTCACCGATCTGCGCGACCTCACCGCGGCCGTGCAGCGCCTGCGCCGCCTCTTCGACCTGGACGCCGATCCGTACGCGGTCGACGAGCGGCTCGGCGCCGACCCCCGGCTCGCCCCCCTCGTCGCGGCCACGCCCGGAACGCGTGCGCCGGGCGCCGCCGACCCCGAGGAGTACGCGCTGCGCACACTCCTCGGGCCCGAGCGCGCGGCACGAATCGCCGAGCGGTACGGGCAGCCGGTGGAACGTCCCTGCGGCGGACTCACCGCGCTGTTCCCCGAACCGGCCGCACTGCGGGACGATCCGCTGGCCGGCCCCCTCGCCACCGCGCTCGCCGACGGCACCGTACGGCTCGACCCCGGCGCTGACCGCGAGGAGGCCGAGCGGGCGCTGCTCGCCGTACGGGGCGTCACCCCCCGGGTCGCCGGCCTGATCCGGATGCGCGCGCTCGCCGACCCCGACGTGGCGCCGGTGGGGGAGGACGGCCGCCCCGGGGAGGCCGACCAGGAGCCCTGGCGACCGTGGCGGTCCTACGCCACCCACCACCTGGCCGCCGTCACGCGACCGTCCGGCCTCTGACGCGTCGTCGGTTGTCACGCCGTGCGTGACACAACTTCACGCCGGGTGTGACACAGCGCCGCTCTCCTGACGGCCGCGCTCGTCCTCCCACACCCTGCGCAGCACCGACGCATCGGCGCCGCAGACACGTGCGATCCGTTCGGTGACGTGCCAGCCGGGGAACTGCTTCCCGGACAGGATGCGGAACACCTGGGAAGGGGGAAGTCCGATGCGGGCGGAGAGTTCCTCGACGGGGATGCGCGAACAGCGCCGTACCTGGGTCAGGACGGTTCCGAGCTGACACCGCGCCGGATAACCGTACGGCTGTCGCGGCTGTCGCGGCTGTCTCCGTCTTCGTCCGTCCGCCTGCGGGATGGCCTCCGTCTCGGCGTCCTCCTCCTGGACGAGGCGCGCGGCCTCCCCGGTGATCGCCACCACCGACGCGCGGAGGCGTACCGCGTGTTCGGTGAGATCAAGGTCGGGTGCGCCCGGGCCGGCGGCCAGTCGTACGAGGTGATTGACCTCGGCCAGTATCCGGTCGGCCACCTCGTCGACGGTCGTGCCCGCAGGCGACGCCGCCGGTGTCGTGACACGCATGAGTGGGATGTCCTTCCTCGGCTGCCCGGTGCCGAAGCGGCAGCGGGCAGCCGTGTCGGGTGTACGCGGTACGGGACGGGTGCGGGTGGGGGGCTGTCCGCGACAACCCCCCACCCCGGGTCACCTGTTGTCCGGCGCTCCGTGGACGGTGCGCCAGATGACGAGGACGGTGAGGGCCGCGGCCGTCAGGACGCTCCCGGGCTCCGGCGGGAGCTGGGGGGCTTGGAGGGCCTGGAAGGGCCCGGCGCCCCAGACCTGCGCCGCCATGAGCAGGTTGACGGCATGGGTCTCCCATCCTGCGGAGCGGATGCTCCGACGTACGTTTCGAACACGGCGGCGTCTGTGTTTGCCGCCCCGGTGGCGGGGGGATGTGCGCATTGCGACTCCATTTGTCGTCGGAACGCAGAGCCCTGGTACGGGCGCCAACCTGATAAGCCAGGGCTCTGCGGCTGAACCGATGGCTCAGCGGGGCTTGAGATTAAGTCGCCGTATCGGGTATTTCCACCGCCATCGGAGCGCATCGGTCCGTTATGCCGGAACTTTCCGGATCGCACTGCTGTGGATTTATCGACTCCGCGCAGGGAAACCCGGAGAGATGGCTCTCCGTCGCCAATGTGCGCCGCAGCCGGTAATTGCGTGTTCGTAACCGTTTCCGCAGGTGAAGAAAGCGTGGAGATGGCTTGTAGTATTTTCGGATATCCATGGATGTTGCTCCGTGGTGGATCGTGTGCGCCCCCGACGACGCACCGGCGTACTTTTTTTCAGAAGAGCGCCGCCCAGCGCGCACTTGCACGGGGAATACCCCCGACAGGCCGAGAAAGATGTCCCATGCAGGTATGACGGGACCGCTCGGCGGTCAGCCTTAAAGAGGCCCTGCCGCTGCAATTGCGGCTGAAAACGGCCGGAGATCCTGAGATACCCCGAGCTATCGCGGAGGAGTTTGTGATGACAACGGAATCGGTTACGACGCCGGGCAGCACGGCGGAGATCCCCTTACGGCAGGCGGCCGTCCCGGCGCCGGCGTGGTGGAAAAGCTCGTACAGCAATCACCAGGGCGGATGTGTGGAGATGGCGGAACCCGGACCCGCGGCCGTCGCGTTCCGCGATTCCAAGGACTCCCACAGTCCTGTCCTGGAGTTCACCCGCGGTGAAGCCACTGCCTTTATCGAGGCTGTGATTGCCGGGAGCCTGTAGCTCCGCGGCGTCCGCCACCCCGCCGGAGCGGGCGGAGGGCTCCGGCGGGGCAGGCGGACAGCGACGATCCGGCCGGTGATAGCTCAGGCCAATGCTGGACAGGAGGTTGGTCGGCTAGTACTCAGGAACCGTGCAAGTGCGTCCATGCCCCCTGATGGGCGGGGCGCGCGGGACGTCGACAGGCGCGAAGAAGTAAGAAGAAGTAAGGGGACGGCGTGGGAGAAGAGAAGGCCGAGCGTTCCGGAGCCGGCGGCGGAGGACCGAAGTTACGACTGGATCAGCCGCACAGCTCCAGGATGTACGACTACTTCCTGGGCGGAAAGACCAATTACGCCGTCGACCGCGTGGCGGCGGAGGAAGTCATCCGCCACTTTCCACGGGTGGAGACGCTCGCGCGCGCGAACCGCGCCTTCATGCACCGATCGGTGCGATTCCTCGCCGGGGCGTGCGGGATCCGGCAGTTCATCGATGTCGGGACCGGAATCCCGACCGCTCCGAACCTCTACGACGTGGCCCGGCAGGTCGCTCCGGACAGCCACGTCGTCTACGTGGACAACGACCCGCTCGTGCTCATCTACGCGGACGAACTGCTCAGCGGCGCACCGAGGGGAGCGACGGATTACGTCGACGGTGACGTCACCGATCCCGACGCCCTGCTGGCGGCGGTGGAGCGTTCGGGCTGCGTGGACCTGACGCGCCCGGTGGGACTGAGCATGCACGGCCTGATGCACTTCGTCCCCGACGACCGTGATCCGTACGGTGTGGTGCGGGCGTTGCTCGACCGGCTGGTACCGGGGTCCTGTCTGAGCCTGTCCCACTGCACACCGGACTTCGGCGCCGCGGAGTGGGAGCGGATCTCCAAGGTCTACGCGCGGGCGGGCACCGAGCTGCGGGTGCGCGGCCGGGCCGAGGTGCTGCGTTTCTTCGACGGCCTCGAACTGGCGGACCCCGGCCTCGTGGTCGCGCACCGCTGGCGCCCCGAGCCCGCCAGCGGGCCGAGTCTCGCCACGGACTTCCAGGTGTCCGTATACGCCGGAGTGGCACGGAAGAGCTGAAGTCCGGGGCTCGGCGCGTGCTCTGCCGGTAGTGCTCCGTCAGTAGTGCTCTGTCAGTAGTGCTTCTTCAGCAGGTCGCGGAGCCGCTGTGCGGAGCGCGCGCGGCTCAGGGAGGCCCCGAGAAGCCGGTCGAACGCCTTTTTCCTCATGTCCACCTGTTGCTCCTCCTGAAGGATGAAGGCTCCCTCGAAGTATTCGGAGTAGACGATGTCGGTCAGCCTCCGCTCCTCGAAGTCGAAGATGGTCGTCGGCCCGAACCCCGCCGGGACGTCGAGCTTGCCCAACTCGGCGATGCGCATGCTGTAGCGCGGGTTCTCCGTCAGCGAGAGCAGGTACTCCACCTGCCTCCGCATGATCTCCGCGCTCCCGTAGGGCCGCAGGAGAGTCGTCTCGTCGATGACGCAGATCAGTTTCTGGGGAGCCGAGTCCGCGAAGCGCTTTCCGCGTTGCAGCCGCAGAGCGACCCGCCGCTCCACCTCTTCGTCCGGCGCTTCGGGCAGCCCCAGCCGGATCACGGCACGCGCGTAATCCTCGATCTGGAGCAGACCCGGCAGGAACTGCGGCTCGTACGCCCGGATGCGCTGCGCCATCTCCTCGAAGCTGACCAGGGTTCGCAGGTGTTTCCCCGCGACGTCCGTCCAATCCTGCCACCAGGGACGCCGGTTGGCGCTCGCGTTGAGTTCGCGGAGTGACTGCCGTTGCTTGTCGTCGATGATCAGATACAGGTCCATCAAGTGTTCGAGGTCGCCGTCCTTGCACCTGCGGTGCCCCGTCTCCGTACGACTCATCGTGGTTACGGAGACGATGATCGAATCGGCGGCGGTCTTGAGGGACATGCCCATCGCCTCGCGGCTCGCCCGCAGTGACTTCCCGAGGACCAGGCGCTGCGCTATGGGGGTCGCTTCCTCACCGAGATGGTGAACTCGGCGCGGTTCCGGGTTTGGAGCGGCAGTCACGGAATCTCCTTGGACAGGGTGCTGACAGCCCACCATGAGGTGGTCGTCCATCGTGCACCATCGCGGCGTCCATTCGAGACGAAGTGGCGTAAGCGGCGGGTTTCTGGTAAGCGGTCTCTTTGCCCGTCCTTTTACCGGTCCCTAACCTTGCCGCTTCGCTTGGGCGGCTGCATTGATCATCAACTGTTGGGGGTGGCGGGGCGATTGAATCCACGGCCGCGACGCCACCCACAACGAGCGTGGCCGCGTCAGGCGGAGGCGGCGTTCAGGGTGCGCAGTTCGGCGTCGGACAGCCGCAGGTCCTCCAGGGCGACGAGGGCCGGCACCTGGTCCATCACGCGTGCGGAGGCGATCGGTGCGACCACTGTCGGCTGCTGGGCCAGCCAGGCAAGGGCGACGGTGGCCATCTGGGCGTCGTGCGCCGAGGCTATCTCCTCCAGAGCGGCGAGGACCGTGGTGCCGCGCTCGCTGTCGGCGTAGCCGCCGGCCAGGCCGGGAAGGTCGCGCACGCTGTTCACCGTACGACCGGGCCGGTACTTGCCGGTCAGGAACCCGGAGGCGAGGGCGAAGTAGGGAACACAGGCCAGCCCCTCGCGCTCGACGATGTCCCGGCGTTCGCCCTCGTAGGTGTCGCGGGAGACGAGGTTGTACTGGGGCTGGAGCACCTGGAAGCTCGCCAGGCCCTCACGGTGGGCGAACCGCAGCATGGCGTCGAGACGTGCCGGGCTGACATTGGACGCCCCGAGGGCCCGTACCTTTCCGGCGCGCACCAGCTCGTCGAGCGTCGTGACGACGTCCTCGACCGGCACCGACTCGTCGTCGAAGTGGACGTAGTACAGGTCGATGTAGTCAGTGCCCAGACGCCGCAGCGAGTCCTCGGCGGCAGCCTTGACGTTGGTGGGCTTCAGGCCCTTGCGCTCCGGGTGATCACCGACCTTCGTGGCGATCACGACGTCGCCGCGATTGCCGCGCGCGGAAAGCCATCTGCCGATCAGGCTCTCGGACTGGCCGGCCTGGTTTCCGGGGAAGTGGTACATGTACGCGTCCGCGGTGTCGATGAAGTTCCCGCCGGCGGCGGCGTAGGCATCGAGCACGGCGAACGACTGCTCCTGGTCGGCCGTCCAGCCGAACACGTTGCCGCCCAAACACAGCGGGGCAACGGAAAGCCCCGAGCCGCCCAATTTTTTATGATCAAACATGGCCTCATTAAACACCTGTTGTGTATTTATTTGATCGACGGGCCTCATCGCTGACGTGGCCGGAAATGGTCTGCCCGCGGGCGCGTGTATGACGGCGCGACCCGACCGACACGTGCCCGCGCGCCCGTCACGGGGAGTCCAGGCCCCAACTGTGGATCTTGCGGGGGTGAATACGGATCAGCTCCTCGCTGAAATGCGGACCGAGGTTGTGCGGGCCCGTCAGCAGTTCCGCCTCGCCCCTGATATCGACCCCGCGCACCTTCCACGGGGTGACACTGACGATGTCGTCGACCACCAGGGCCACGCGGGTGTTCGAGCGCAGGTTGCGCCACTTCTTCGTGGTGCCCAGCGCGTGGCCGCCGATCAGGATCGTGCCGTCGTCCTGCGGGAAGAATCCGACCGGGTTGGCCTGGGGCTGTCCCTTCGGGTCGACGGTCGCCAGCCGCCCGATCCGCTGGGTGGTGAGGTACGCGCGCTCGGCCTCGCTGAATTGGGTCATGGTCCAAGCCTCACACGCGTACCTCGTTCCGCGCACCGGATGCGGTCGGGTACCGGACGGCGGCGGGTACCGGACGGCGGCGGGTACCGGACGGCAACAGGGCGCCCGGGTCAGGCGGGCAGTCCCCAGCGCGCGCCCGGTGCGATCGGGGTGACCGGCCTGATGGTCAGGTCCGGGTGGTCGCCCTTCGCCGTGATCAGCGCCGCCTCACCCTTGCCGAGGTGGATCCGGATCTCGCCGTCGGCGATCGTGTCGTACCGCAGCGCCCTGCCCCGGCCGTCGCTGACCTCGACGGGGCCCTCGATGCCGTGCCGTACGGCACACGGCGCGCCCGCCTCACTCGCCAGCCGTACCCAGCGCGTCACACCCTTCTCCCGGGCGGCGCTCAGCAGGAACGCGCCCTCCGTACGGAAGTCGTGCACCACCAGGTCCTGCCACGCCGTCGGCAGCGCCGGGAAGACGCGAACCAGTCCGCCCCAGCTCTGACAGACCATGTCCTGAAGGGACTTGGCCGCCGAGAGCGGGGTCTCGATGACCGGGGAGCCCTCCTGGTACATGGTGTTGGGCTGGATGAAGCGCTCCATCAGGTCGCCGAGGTACTTCTGCGCGTCGTCGCCCTTGCCCAGGAGCGCCGACATGGACGCCGCACCCGTGAACGTGTAGCCCTGCAAGGCCCCTTCGAAGCCGACCCAGTGTGCGAGGGACTTCTCGATCAGGGCGAGTTCCTCCGGCGTACGGCCGGTCACCTCGTGCAGCGGGTAGACGGCCAGCATGTGCGAGTAGTGGCGGTGTGACATGGCGAACGGCACACCGGCGCCGATCATGAAGCCGTTCTCGTCGACCGGGTACGGGGTGAGCTTGGCCAGCACCTCGTTCCAGCGGCCGAGCAACGGGTCCTTGATGCCGAGTATCCCCGCCGATTCGACCAGCGTGCGGCAGCCCCAACGCAGCAGCATCAGGTCGTAGTTGGTGTCCGGCGCGTCCTTGCCGTACTCGGGGGACGCCGTCTTCGGCAGGTGCAGCGCGCCGTCGGCGCCCGGCTGGAGGAAGTGCAGGTAGTAGTTGACAGCGCGCCGCAGGATGGGGAACACCGTGTCGCGCAGCAGCCGTTGGTCCATGGTGTGGCGGTAACTCAGCCATACGTTGTGCAGCGCCCAGGTCAGGTCGCCCACTTCGGGGACCGGCGGGTCCTGGCCCGGGATGCCCACCGGGTCACCGGCGTTGGGCACGGTGGCGCCCGTCGCCAGATTCATGTCGGTCGCCCGGGGGATGCCGTACGAGTCCTTGCGGTACTGCGGTTCCAGGCCGAGCGTCAGGTTGTCCCTGAACTCTCCGATCGCCCGTGAGACGGCGTCGAGTTCGAGGTGGTTGGAGCCGTGGATCAGCCAGTACTCCAACTGCACGTTGAGATTCCACCAGGTGGCCGGCCAGCCCGTGGGCTCCAGCCAGGGCCCGCAGGTCGCCATCACGGGCGCTTCGGCCCGTGCGGCGGACGCCACCTTGTAGAGCTGGATCCAGTAGAAGCTCTGCATCCGCGCGTCCGGCAGGGAGAGGAAGCTCTTGCCGTAGTAGCGGTGCCACCACGAGCGGTGTGACGCGGTGAGGGCCTCGTACGTACGGTGTGCGGCGCCGTCCACGGTGCGTACGGCCCGGTCGCGCGCCGTGGTCTTCGGGAAGGAGTGTGCGACCGACACGCACAGGGTGCGCCTGCTGCCCCGGGTGGTCTCCCGCCAGGCGGTGACATGCTGGCCGCCGGCGAGCAGCGACTGCACCACGGCCGTCGTGCCGCCGTGCTGTTCCTGGACGGCGGGCGGATTGCCGGTGTAGCCGGGCGGCGGTGTGCCCCGGGGGCTGACGGCCGCCGCCGGGTGGAAGACCCAGGCGAAGTCCTGCTCCCCCTCGCTCGCTGTGACGTCGACGGCGAGCAGGGAATCGGTGGCATGGACGAAGGCGCGCAGGGTCAGTGTGCCGGCGGTGGTGGTGAGGGTGCCGGTCAGCTCGGCGTCGCGCAGCCGCAGCCGCCAGTCGACGGCGGTGATGGTGCCGACCGGCTCCAGGGTGAAGTAGCCGATGGGCAGCCGGGCGAGCCCGAAGAGGGTGCCGAACTCCGGCCGGTGGTCCTGCACTTCGGAGTGCTGGACGTTGAACCGCACGGCGTTCTTGCCCGGTTCGGCGTAGATCCCCGAGCCGAGGAAGCCGTTACCGAGGAACGGGCCCTCGTACCAGACCTTCGGCATCGTCTGCCAGACCAGGTCGGCGTCGTCCAGCACGGCCGCCCAACTGCTCTCCGGGGCGTGCGGTCCACCGTACGGCCGTACCGGCGCGGTCAGGTCCGCACCGGGGGACGCCGCCGACCGGGCGGCCGCCTGGGCGGGGACGGTGGCCGCGCCGCCCACCACGAGCGCACCGCCGAGCGCGGTGCCGGTGGCGAGCAGCGTTCTCCTGGACGGATCCGGTGAATTGGGCATCGTGCCTCCTGGCGGCTCGTACACAGGCCTACGAATACATCCGAGTTTCTTCCTCGATGGACCGTAGGTAAGCGCTTACCCGCCGTCAATACACAGGAAGAGATCCGATGTGTTTCCTGTGCGCCGGGCCACGCCGGGCCGGGCCGGTACGCCGGCCCGGCCCTGTGTGCCGGCTCCGTACGTCAGGTCACCGCCATCACGACCAGCCACGCGCCGACCACGAGCAGACAGGCGAACAGCTCGACCAGGAGCGGGTATCCGGAGGTGCGCATGATCACGCGGGTGGACGCCCAGCCGTCCCGGTGGCTGCCCAGCCGGATCCGTTCGGCCCCGTAGATCCCTCCGACGAATCCCACGACCCCGCCCACCACCGGGACCACGAAGAAGCCGATGAGTCCCGCGGTCCCGCCGATCAGCAGCGCACGTCTGGGGGCGCCGGTTCTGCGTGTGCTGCGGGACGGCAGCAGCGGTCTGAGTGCCTGGTTCACCAGCAGCAGTACCGTCGAGCCGATCAGTACGATCCAGGCGGCGCCCGAGGTGTCCGACAGCGCCCACCAGAGCACCGCGGCCCAGACGATCGCCTGGCCGGGCACTCCGGGGACCAGGACGCCGATCAGGCCGAGCAGCATCACCAGACCCACTACGACGAGCTGCCACACTTCCATCAGTCAAGCGTGCGGGATCCTGCTCATCTCCGCAGGTCTCGCGCCACCCAGCCCTTCTCGTAGGCGTGCCAGCCGAGCTGTAGCCGGGTGGACACCCCGCTCAGCTCCATGAGGCCCTTGACCCGCCGCTGCACGGTCCGCAGCCCCAGATCGAGCTGTTTGGCCACGCTCGCGTCGGTCATCCCCGCCAGCAGCAGGGACAGCACCTCCAGATCGGTGGCGTCGGGCCCCGGGGGCCCTTCCTCGCGTACGGCGCCGCCCGGGTCGAGCCGCAGCGGCAGGGACTCCCGCCACACCGCCTCGAACAGCCCCAGCAGCGATTCGAGGAGTCCGCTCGCGTGCACGACCAGCGCCGAGGGCTCCGCGGCGTCGCCCGTCAGCGGCACCATCGCGAGGCTCCGGTCGGCGATCACCAGTTTGGTGGGCACCCGTTCGATCACCCGTACCTGTTCGTCACGGCCGAGCGCCGCGGTCAGCTCGGTGAAACCGGCGGGCAGCGAGAGGATCTCGCGCTCGATCACCACCCGGTAGCTGACCCCGCGCGCCGTCGCGCGCTCCTCGGCCTCGTTGTCCATCCCGGTCACCGCCACCGGCTTGCCCGTGACCAGGGCGCAGACCTCTTCGGCGGCGCCGAGCTGGAGCTGTACGAAACGGTGCGCGACCGCGCTGGCGCCCGTCACCACCTCGACCAGGTCGTGGACGGCCGGCTCGGCGGCATCGGTGCGGTACTCCTCGGCGAGCAGCACCGCCGCCAGCTCCGCCTGCTCCAGCTCGTGCCGGTGCTGGGTGAGCAGCGCGCCGAGCGCGACTGCGGGTGGCGCGGCGACCCAGCGCCCCGTACGCGACGAAGACTGCGCCGCGAGGCCCTGCCGTTCGAGCCGCCGCAGGGCCTGTTCCGTGTCGGACTCGGGGAGCGCGAGCCGGTGCGCGAGATCGGCGACCTCGGCGGCTCCGATCGCCACGAGTGCCCGGTATGTGGACTCCTGCCGTTCGTCGAGACCTATCGCTCCCAGCACCCGTGCACCTTTCCTCGACCGCTCTTTCCCGGGCCCCGCAAGGCCGTCGCGACGCCCCGTATACGTATCGCCACGCGTCCGGTTCATCCGAGATGATGGCGGGAACCGGCCACGGCGTAAACCCGCCGCGTTCATCATCCCTGTTTAGCGCGCGACTCTGACAATCTGGCGCCATCACAGCAGCAACAGACCCCGGTCATATGCCCTTTGGGTATGCTTGGCCCGGATTTGCTCAGGAATGTGTTGCGATCAGCCATGCGCCGACGCGACCGCCTGCGCTGACCCTGTGAACGTCTGCCGGGCGTCCTTCCCGTGGGGGGTGGGGCCGCCCGGCGGACTTATGAGCTGATCCGCGTGATCGGCGTGATCCGTGGCGGAAGTCGATCAAGTCGTCGCGCCTGAGGTCTTTTTTCGCCGGGCGCCGTTTTCGGACCGCCGGGGCGGTCGACAATAGGTGCATGAGCCAGCAGGGGGAGAGGTCGTCCGCCGCGGCGGACGACTGGTGGAACCGGCTGTACGACGAGTCGGCGCCCGACACCGGTCCCGCCACGGGACAGGACGAGAAGGACGACACGCTGGACGACCGCTTCGATTCGGCGGCGGACGTGGCGGGAGGCGACACGGCGGACGCGGAACCGGTCCGGCGGACGGATCGGTCGGAGCGGACGGTTGCCGGGTCGGAGACGGATGCCGGGCCGGAGGCGGCTGCCGAGGCGGAGACGGTTGCCGAGCCGGGGTCGGGCATCGAGCAGGGCCCGGGCGTCGAGAGCGAGCCGGGCGCTGTGAGCGGACCCGAGCCCTCCAGCCCCTCGCGTGCCTG
>NZ_JTHL01000001.1:7863424-7867651 GCF_000818195.1 Streptomyces sp. 150FB
GGGGCCCGCGCCGGCCGCCGGAGCGCCCGGCGTACCCCCGTCCTCCGTCCCCGCCCCCGGCTCCGCCGACCCGTGGTCACACGAGAAACCGTCCCACGAGGAACCGTCCCGCGACGCCCCCGCCCCCGAAGAACCGATACCGACGGCCGGACCACCGGCCGACCAAGCCATACCCGCTCCCGCCTGGGTCGGCGACGGACCCCCCACCTACGATCCCGAACCGACCGCGCTGCCCGCCGCCCACCCCGACGCCCTCGAAGAACTCGTCGCCGACACCGTGCTCGACGGCGCCCGCTACGGCACGTACACACTGCGCGCCGCCTCCGTACGAGGGGACTCCCCGCGGTTCCGTGGCGAGCCGCGCCGGGACGCGCTGCTCACCGCCCGCTTCGGTACCGGAGCGGGCGCCCTCCTGCTGGTCGCGATCGCCACCGGCGCCCGCGCCGTCGGCGGTGCCCACCGGGCGGCGGCCGAAGCGTGCCACTGGACGGCCGTATCCGTCGGCCGCAGCCACAGCCGGCTCTCGGACGACATACGGGGCGACCGCCGCGGCGACCTCAAGTCCGGGCTGCACCGGCTCACGGACCGTACGTACGGCAAGCTCCGGTCCCGCGCCACCGCGCTCGGGGTCGAGCCCGGAGAGTACACAGCGAGCCTGCGCTGTCTACTGCTCTCCGCCGACCCCGGCTGCCGGACCCGGGTGTTCTTCGGTGTCGGCCCCGGTGGTCTCGTACGGCTGCGGGAGGGCGCCTGGGAGGACCTGGAGCCCCCGGACCTGGGCCCGGCGGCCGCCGTCACACGAGCGTCCGTCGCCGGCTCCGCCTCCGGACCCGCCGAGACCCCGCAGGGCGACCGGCTCACCATGGACTTCGGCATACCGACGCCACCGTCCCCGTACGTCGAGGCACAGGTCCCGCCGCCGCCCGAGCCGTTCCGCTTCCGGGCCTCCGTGGCCCAGCCGGGTGACACGCTCCTCCTGTGCGGCCCGGGCCTCGCCGACCCGCTGCGCGCCGAGCCGGCCCTCGCCGCGGAACTCGCCCGCCGCTGGAGTCCGCAGGAGCCGCCGGGCCTGGCGGAGTATCTGACCGATGTCCAGCTACGGGTCAAGGGGTACGCCGACGACCGCACGGCCGTCACGGTCTGGGAGGCGTAACCGCGCCCGCCGTGGGTTGATGGACCCGGAGCCCACGGAGAACACGGAGACCGCATCCGTGGAACACATCGGAAAGGCGCGCTTCCATGGCCAAGCAGAGCGTCGCGGAGCAATTCGTCGGAATCCTCGTCCGAGCGGGGGTCCAGCGGCTGTACGGAGTCGTCGGCGACAGTCTCAACCCTGTCGTCGACGCGATCCGCCGTACCCCCGCCATCGACTGGATCCAGGTCAGGCACGAGGAGACCGCCGCCTTCGCCGCGGGCGCCGAGGCGCAGGTCACCGGCAAGCTCGCCGCCTGCGCCGGGTCCTGCGGTCCCGGCAATCTGCACCTGATCAACGGCCTGTACGACGCGCACCGTTCGATGGCCCCCGTCCTCGCCCTCGCCTCGCACATCCCGTCGAGCGAGATCGGCCTCGGGTACTTCCAGGAGACCCACCCCGAGCAGTTGTTCCGCGAGTGCAGCCACTACAGCGAGATGATCTCCAACCCGAGGCAGATGCCACGGCTGCTCCAGACGGCGATCCAGCACGCGATCGGCCGGAGCGGTGTCAGTGTGGTCACCCTGCCCGGCGACATCGCGGCGGCGCCCGCCCCCGAGCGGGCGGTGGAGCACGCACTCGTGACGTCCCGGCCCTCCGTACGCCCCGGGGACACCGAGATCGACAAGCTGGCGCGCATGATCGACGAGGCCGAACGCGTCACTCTGTTCTGCGGGAGCGGTACGGCGGGCGCGCACGCCGAGGTGATGGAGTTCGCCGAGCGCATCAAGTCCCCGGTCGGGCACGCGCTGCGGGGCAAGGAGTGGATTCAGTACGACAACCCCTTCGACGTCGGGATGAGCGGTCTGCTCGGGTACGGCGCCGCCTACGAGGCGACCCACCAGTGTGATCTGCTGATCCTGCTCGGCACGGACTTTCCGTACAACGCGTTCCTTCCCGACGACGTCAAGATCGCCCAGGTCGATGTCAGGCCCGAGCATCTCGGCCGGCGCTCGAAGCTGGATCTCGCGGTCTGGGGCGACGTGCGCGAGACACTGACCTGTCTGACGCCACGGGTGAAGACGAAGACGGACCGCAGGTTCCTCGACAGGATGCTGAAGAAGCACGCCGACGCGCTGGAGGGCGTGATCAAGGCGTACACCCGCAAGGTCGAGAAACACCTCCCGATCCACCCCGAGTACGTGGCCTCCGTCCTCGACGAAGTCGCCTCCGACGACGCGGTGTTCACCGTGGACACCGGGATGTGCAACGTCTGGGCCGCCCGCTACCTCACGCCCAACGGGCGCCGTCGTGTGATCGGCTCCTTCAGCCACGGCTCGATGGCCAACGCACTGCCACAGGCCATCGGCGCGCAGTTCACCGACCGGAACCGGCAGGTCGTCTCGATGTCGGGCGACGGCGGATTCTCCATGCTGATGGGCGACTTCCTCACCCTGGTCCAGTACGACCTGCCGGTGAAGGTCGTCCTCTTCAACAACTCGGCTCTGGGCATGGTGGAGTTGGAGATGATGGTGGCGGGGCTGCCGTCGTACGGCACCACCAACCACAACCCGGACTTCGCCTCCATCGCACGGGCGGCCGGGGCCTACGGCGTCCGGGTCGAGAAGCCCAGGCAGCTCGAAAGCGCGCTCAAGGACGCCTTCAAGCACAAGGGCCCCGCCCTGGTGGACGTGGTCACCGATCCCAACGCGCTCTCCATCCCGCCGAAGATCAGTACGGACATGCTGACGGGCTTCGCGCTGTCCGCCAGCAAGATCGTGCTCGACGGGGGAGTGGGCCGCATGGTGCAGTTGGCCCGCTCCAACCTCCGCAACGTGCCACGGCCTTGAGGGTCTGAGGCCTTGAGGGCTTGACCGCGCCGCGTGACGCGTCCGGCGCCGTCAGCCGCGTACGAGCCTGTTGTACGTGTCCCAGGGACCCGCGGGCGCTCCGGCGGGAGCCCCGTCGCCCCCGTGCGAGGATGGCTCGACCGGTCGGTGTGAGGCGGGGAAGGGTGTGGGCGTGCGGGTGGTGGTGGCGGACGACCAGGCCGTGGTGCGTGCCGGACTGCGGACCGTGCTCGGCGCCGCGCCCGACATCGAGGTCGTCGGGGAGGCCGGGGACGGCGCGCGGGCCGCCGAACTGGCCGCGCGACTGCGCCCGGACGTGGTGCTGATGGACGTACGGATGCCGGGCACCGACGGCATCGAGGGCACCCGGCTGATCCGCGCGCTCGACGAGCCCGCGCGGGTGCTCATGGTCACCACGTTCGACCTGGACCGGCATGTCTACGACGCCTTGCGGGCAGGTGCGTCCGGCTTCGTACTCAAGGACGTCGAGCCGGAGGACCTGCATGTGGCGGTCCGCACCGTGCACGCCGGGCACGCGCTGTTCGCGCCGTCGGTGACCCGGCGGCTGGTCAGCTCGTTCGTACCGGCCGATCCGAAGCCCGACGCCGGGCCCGTGGGTCTGCTCACCAAGCGGGAACGCGAGGTGCTCGGCCTGATCGCGGGCGGCATGTCGAACGCCGAGATCGCCGGCCGGCTCGTCCTGGGCGAGACGACGGTGAAGACGCACGTCTCCCGGCTCCTCGGCAAGCTGGAGCTGCGTGACCGGGTTCAGCTCGTGATCTTCGCGTACGAGAACGGCCTGGTCGGTGGCGTCGGCACCGGCGGCTGAACAGGCCGCGCCCGCAACGCGATTGGCCCCGTTGCGATTGGCCCCGTCGGAACTGCCCGGGGCGGAGCTACCAGGGTCGGGCGCCGGGGACGCGGCGCTGGCCTCGGTGGTCCTGCTGCTCGCCCTGATCGAGGTGGTGACGGCGGTCGATCCTGGCCTGCCCGGGATCGCCGGACTGCTCGACGGCTCCGCCGCCGTCGTCGCGGGCGGACTGACCGCGTCGGCGCAGGCCGGGACGGTGTTGCTGCGGCGGCGCCGGCCACGGTGGGCGTACGCGGTGCTGGCGCTGGTCGGAGTGGCACAGTTCGTCGCGATCGGCGCGTTCCCGACGTACGCGTGGGGGGTGCTGGCATTCTCCGTCGCGCGGGCTTCGGGCCGAGCGGTCGGCGCGCTGGTCGGGCCGCCGCTGGCGGCGG
>NZ_JTHL01000001.1:7867885-7868500 GCF_000818195.1 Streptomyces sp. 150FB
CCGCTGGCGGCGGTGGTCGCGGGGGCGGCGCTCGTCCCGATGACGCACGGTGGCCCGCTGGTTCGGGCCGGGACGGCCGTCGTGACGGGGCTCGGCATCGGTGTGTTCGTGGTCATCGGTGCGATCCCGGGCCGCTTGGCGCGATCCGGGGCCGAGCGGGCGGAGCGTGAGCGGCGCACACGCGAGACGGCCCGACAGGCCGCCGCGCTGGCGAACGAACGGGCCCGGATCGCCGGAGAGATCGGCAGCGGGGTACTCGCAGGGCTGCACCGGCTGGTGCGGCAGTGCGAGCGGGTCGCCGGGGCCGTGCACGGCCCTGCCGGACCGGCGAACCACGGCTCCGCCGGACCGGCGAACACCGGGGCGACCGGCGGGCCGACGACCGAGAGATCGGCGACCGAGGGGCCTGCGACTAAGGGATCGACGACCGATGACGCCGACCTGCGGCGGCTGAGCGCGGAGGCACGGGCCGTGCTCGCTGCGATGCGCCGGGCGCTCGGTGTGCTGCGCGCCGGTCCCCCCACGGACCCTCACACTGATCCGCAGGACCCCTCGGGCGTCGGTCCCGCCGCCGTGGTCCCGCGACGCGGTGGCCGCCGGGGACTGGTGGTCCCC
>NZ_JTHL01000001.1:7868525-7877257 GCF_000818195.1 Streptomyces sp. 150FB
GACCGGGCCGGGCCGGTCGCGCTGGCTGCCGTTGTGGCTCCTGCGCTCGTCCTGGCCGCGCTGCCGACCGTGTCGTCCGGCGTGCCGGTCGTGGAACGGCTGCTCGCCCTGATCGACCTGCCACTCGGCTCCCCACTCGCACTGCTGGTGGTGGCGGTGCAGTTCGCCGCCGTCGCCTGGTGGCGTACCGCCCCGCTGCCCGGCGTACTCGTCTGGGGTGGCTGCGCGTTGCTCGCCGCTTCGCTGGACGCCACGAACCTGATGGCCTCGGCCGGGTGGGCTCTGCTGATGTGGGGCGCCGCGTCCCGTGCGCCCGCCCGCCGGTCAGCGGTGGTCGTCGCGTTGACCGCGCCGATCGTGCTGTGGCCGTTCGGTGACACGTTCATCCCGTGGACCCTGCCCGGTATCGCGGTGGCGTTCCTCTCCTGCGTCGGCGTTGTGCCGCTGTGGCTGGCCGGGGTGCTGGTACGACGGCGCCGACTGGGTGCCGAGCGCGGCCGGCGGGAGCGCGCCGGGGCCGCGGAGCGCGAGATCGTCGCCCGGGAGAGGCTGCGGGTCGCCAGGGACCTGCATGATGTCGTCGCCCATCATGTGTCGGCGGTCGCCGTACAGGCCGGCGCGGCCAGGATGGCGTCCGGTCCGGCGGGCCGCGCCGAAGCACTGGCGTACATCGCGGAGTCCGGCCGCCGGGTCGCAGGCGCGCTGCCCGAACTGGCGGGCCTGACGCCGGACCCGCACGGCGTCGTCCTGGACAGCGACGGGCTTGACCGGCTGCTCGAACCGGTCCGCGCCTCCGGGCTGCCGGTGGAGACCGAGCTGATCGGCGTCCCCGCTCCGGATCCGGGGGACGCGGAGCTGTTCGCGCAGCGGATCCTCACCGAGGCGCTGACCAACGTGCTGCGCCACGCCGGGCCTGCCCCGACGCGGGTACGGGTGGAGCACGCGCCCGGGGCGGTGTCGGTCGAGGTCAGTGACAGCGGCCCGGCCGAGGGCCACCGGCCGGGCGGTGGCGGCGCCGGGCTCGGGATCGTGGGGATGCGGGAG
The DNA here is from genome assembly GCF_000818195.1 of Streptomyces sp. 150FB. GTDB lineage: Bacteria > Actinomycetota > Actinomycetes > Streptomycetales > Streptomycetaceae > Streptomyces. Next base: position 7,869,570 of record NZ_JTHL01000001.1, read on the forward strand.
CGCGCCGCGTTGCTCGGCGGCAGTGTGTGGGCCGGTCCCGGCGAAGGCCCCGGCTGGACGGTCCGCGCCGACCTCCCCCGTACCGCACTCCTCCTTCCGGAGGACCCGGAAACGGCACCGAAGTCGTCCGAAGCGACGGCGCGCGAATACGGCTCCCCCGCCTAGCGTTCGAGCCACGCCGTCCCGTTGATCACCCCGAAGGCACCCACAGCGGCAGCGCCGCTGTGGCGATGCCGCCTGCCCCGGTGGGGTCGGTGGGGTCGAGGTCGGCGCGGTCGGCGGGATCGGCGGACCGAGAGTTCGGAACAGAGGGAGAGTTCGTGCAGGGAGAGTTCGTGCGGAGTCCGGCGCAAGCGCGGAGCCGTCTTACGGTCGTCGGCCTCGTCGTGACGGCGCTGGGGTGGCTGGCCACGCTCGGCTGGATAGGGCGGCAGATCGGGGTGTCCGGGGTACTGATCGGCATCCTGTGCGCGGCGGTGACGATCGTCCCCGTACTGGCCGCCTTCCGGTGGGTGGACCGCTGGGAGCGCGAGTCGCCGCGTCGGCTGCTCGTCGCCTTCTGCTGGGGCGCCGGGATCGCGGCGCCGATCGCCGTGGCGGTCCTCGCGGGAGCGACACGGCTGCTCGACGCGACGGCCGGGCACGGGGCCATCGACCGGTGGGGCCCGATGGTGGTGACACCGTTGAGCGAGGAGGGCCTGAAGGGGCTGTTCGTGGTCGCGTTGCTGGTGTTCCGCCCCCGCAGGGTCGACGGGCTGATCGACGGCATCGTCTACGCCGGTGTGGCCACTGCCGGCTTCGCGTTCACCGAGAACATCCTGTATCTCGGGCGCGCGGTCACCGAATTCCTCGGGGGCACACTCACCGACCGGGACGCGATCGTCAAGGTGGTCGCCTCGCTCGGTATGCGCATGGTCCTGCTGCCCTTCATGCATCCGGTGTGGACCTGCCTGATCGGGATCGGTGCCGGGATCGCGGTGGCGAGCCGCCGGGTGGGGGTGCGGATTCTCGCGGTGCTGCTCGGCTATCTGGCCGCCGCAGGGATGCACGCGCTCTGGGACACGACGGCGCTGAGGGCGGCGAGCCCCACGCTGCTCTTCAAGATTTACGGGTTTGTGATGGTGCCGCTGTTCGCCGGGCTGATCGTGCTGGTGGTCCTGGCCCGCCGCCGGCAGGCCCGTACGGTCGTCGCGGAGCTGCCAGGGATCGCCGAGGCCGGATGGATCCTGCCCGACGAGGTGCCGCTGCTGGCCGACCTGTCCCGGCGCCGGGGCCTGCGGGCCCAGGTACGGCGCCGCTCCGGCCGGGCAGCCGCCCGGGCCGTCGCCGACCACCAGGCAGCGGTCAGCAGGCTGGCGTTGCTGCGCGGCCGCATCGCGCGCGGCGCGGTCCGTGACCATGCGGGCGCCGAGCAGGAGGAGCGGGTGCGGGCCGTGGTGTGGACGCAGGAGAGGGCGCGGGAGCTGAGCACGGCGAACGCGGCGGGGTAGCTCGCCAACCCAGCACCCACCACCGACCGGGCGATCACCCACCACGTGAAATACGGACCGGCACGGCGCCTGCGCGCCGTGCCGGTCCGTACGTTCACCACCGCGCCCACCGAAGTGTGCGCGGCGGCCGGTGCTCACTGTGCTCAGCCGAACTGCCGCTCCAGATCCTGGAGTTTCTGCTCCAGCGAGTCGAGCCTCGGGAGCGTCTGGGTGTCGTCCTCAGCCGTGAGATCCACGGTGCGGGACTCCATACCCTGCACGGCCTGAAGTGAAGGCCGTGGTGTGGCGGGTGCGAGTTGTGGCTGCTCCGCCGGGAGGGGGTCCGCCGATCCGACGGCCGCCGCCGGAGCGCCGGACGCGTTCAGAGCCGGGACCTGACGGCCACCGCCACGGCCACGCGGCCAGGGCCTGTGCTGCCGGTTGAGCGCCCTTATCTGCGCCCGCTCCAGCCGCTGCTGGTCCCGCCTGCGGTGCCTGTTCTGCTCGTGCTGACGCTTGTCCTCGCGGACCTCCTCGACTGCTTCGTCGAGTGTGCGTACGCCTTCGAGCAGCATCAGCGACCAGGCGGCGAAAGTCTCGCGCGGTGCCCGGAGCCACCGTACGATCCGGATCTGCGGCAGCGGGCGGGGCACCAGGCCCTGCTCGCGCAGCGCGGCCCGGCGTGTCTGCTTCAGCGCGCGGTCGAAGAGGACAGCGGCCGACAGGGACATCCCCGAGAAGAACTGCGGGGCACCCGCGTGGCCGAACCCCCTCGGCGCGTGGACCCAGTTGAACCAGGCGGCAGCGCCGGCGAACAGCCACACCAGCAGCCGTGAGCCGAGCGCGGCGTCGCCGTGGCTGGCCTCACGTACGGCCAGCACCGAGCAGAACATCGCCGCACCGTCGAGTCCGAACGGGACCAGATACTCCCAGCCGCCGGTCAGACCCAGGTTCTCCTGGCCGAAGCCCACCAGGCCGTGGAAGGAGAGTGCGGCGGCGACCGCCGCACAGCAGAAGAGCAGCGCGTACGAAGCGGTCGCGTACACCGCTTCCTTGCGCCTGCGGCGCTCCTCGGTGCGTTCCCAGGAGTCTTCTGCCGAGGTTTTGCCGCTGTTGCGCTTGCCGCGCGCGAGCACGGCAACCGCCGCCAGAATGCCGACGAGCAGCACGGCGGCGGGGAGCAGCCAGTTCAGCGATATGTCGGTCAGTCGCATGCGGTGTTCCTTGCATCGCAGTAGGGCGTTTCGGGCGCCATCTTGACGGAAGTTCCGTGCCTCTCAGGGGGGTTTGGGACAAGAGAACGCCAACGAGGCGCAGAGGCACACAAATGGACGCAGTCCGCTAGAACTGCCGTCCGGACTGCGGCTGTCATGCCCGAATTAATATCACCCCTACGGGTGAGGTGAATCCACGGGTGACGGATAGTCAGTTGCGCGCGCTGAGCTTACGCACCCGCTCCTCGTCGCCTGTACGGGGGCATGTGGCGCAGGTGTCCTCGGGACGCAGAGTGTAGAAGAGGCAGCAGCTCGCACGGTCACGAGTGGGTAGCGATTCGCCGTCAGGTCCGGTCAGTTCGCGGAAGCCTGCACCACCGACGTACGGCTTGGCCGTGCCGGGCAGCAGCAGTTCCAGCTCCGCCATGGCGCGCCGCTCCTCGCCCAGCAGGTGCGAGACGTACCAGAGCCCCTCGACGATCTCGTCCGTCGCCATGCCCCACAGGGCGCGCCTGCCCCGCCGCATCACGGGCGCGAAACCTTCGAGGACCGGACCCAGGTGCTCGGCGACAGCCGTACGCACCTCGGCGCGCAGCGCCTCCTCGTCCGGTACGACACGCGCACCGGGGAGTGTGGCCGCCGGGTCGCCGGGAAGGCACGCGAACTCGTCGATCCGTACGGTCATCCGGCCCAGCGCCCGCTGGAAGGCGACCTGTCCGACGGGCAGCCGGGGCACCCTGCGGTGCAGGAACCACGGCACGGTGATCAGCAGACAGGCGGGCCACGCGTACCGGTGCAGGGCGAGGCTCGCGATCACATCGGGGCGCGCCTGCTCGCCGTGGTCACGCCGGATCTGCGCCACGTCCCAGGCCAGGAAAGCGTCCAGCGCCGCCCCGCCCTCCGCCAGCTCGGCCGCCCCTACCCAGCCGCCTCCGGCGGGAGGCCGGTCACCGTCGGTCAACTCGCCGACGCGCAGCGCGGGAAACACCTCGGCCAGACGGGCGTACGCGTCCGAGACGGGCGACGTCCGTGACGTGGGAGGGGCGGCGAACAGGGCGTGGACGGTCATGCAGGGGACCACCGAATCGCGATCGTTTGCAGGTAAGCCTTACCTTACCCGATGTGATCGATGTGTGAACCGCGCCGATGTCCGCCTATCGTGCAGATGAGCATCCCGCCCGCGCGAGCCGGGGCGGTCCGAGCGGTTGCCGGAGGTGAAGCCGGGTGGAGCAGAGCAGAGCACGGGAGAGCGCGGCCGAGCCGTGGCAGGTCGCCGCGTGCGGTACGGGCGTGTACGGGACCGGGGAGGACGCGCCCGGCGCGGACCTGCCGGGATCCCGCGCGTACGGGGCGGCCCGGGTCCCCGAGCAGGTGCGCGGCGAACACACACACTGCGATCCGCAGGGGTCGGGAGCAGGGGAGGGGGCGGGTCCGGGACAGGTGCGGCGCCATTCCGTACGCGGTCAGATACTGGCCGCCCTGCGCGGCGCCCTCGTCAGCGGTTCGCTGGTGCCCGGCGAGGTCTACTCGGCGCCCGTGCTCGGCGAGCGTTTCGGTGTGTCGGCGACGCCGGTGCGTGAGGCGATGCAGCAGCTCGCCCAGGAGGGCGCGGTCGAGGTCGTACCGAACCGCGGTTTCCGGGTCGCCCGGCGCAGCGCGGGTGAGCTGGCCGAGCTGGCGGAAGTACGGGCCCTGATAGAGGTGCCGGTGATGCTGCGGCTGGCCCGCACGGTGCCCTCGGACCTGTGGGACGGCCTGCGGCCCGTGGCCGACGCCACCGCCACGGCCGCCGCTCTCGGAGACCGGGCCGGCTACGCGGAGTGTGACCGGGCCTTCCACCGCGCGCTGCTCGCGCTCTCCGGCAACCAGCAACTGGTCATGGTCGCCGACGACTTGCACCGCCGCTCCCAGTGGCCGCTGGTCAGCGCACCGGCGCTGAGCCGCGCCGACCTGATCGCCGACGCGGCCGAACACGCCGCGCTGCTCGAGGCGTTGACCGCCGGAGATCTTCCGGCCGTGCAGTCGCTCGTCCAGGGGCACTTCACGGGCGGGCCCGGCAGGAGGCCCGCGCGCTGAACGCGCGGGCGCGGCGGGCGCCTTGGTGTGCCCCGGGCGCCGCACCCCGTACACCGGACGAATCGCCCTGATTGCTAACCTGACCCGGATGGCACACGGGAAAGCGGATCCCAACGGGGACGACGCGCACAGAGATTCCGAACCCGCCGCTGTGCCTGATCCACCTGCCGGACCCGGTCGGCCTGGCCCAGATCTGCTGGGCCCACGCGCAGCGGCGAACGCCTGGCGCTCGTCGGCCCTTCCGGTGCGGGCAAGTCGACCCTCGGCAGGCTGCTCGCCGGTATCGGCGCACCACGTACGGGCTCGGTGACGGTGGGCGGCGTGCCGATTGCCCGGCTGGACCCGGATCAACTACGCAGGCAGGTCGTCCTGGTCACGCAGGAACTCCATGTCTTCCAGGACATGCTGGGCAACAACCTGCTGCTTGCCACGCCCTCGGCCACCGACGACGAACTGAGCACCGCGCGCGACGCCGACCGGGTGGCCGTGATGGACATCGGCCGGCTCACCGAACTCGGCACGCACGACGAGCTGTTGAGTGCGGGCGGCGGCTACGCGAGCCTGTGGCGCTCATGGCAGGGCGAGGGCCGGGAACAGGACGGAGATCCCGGCCCGGGAGTGGAATCCGGGCTTCCTGTCACTCCCTGATCACGAAACATGTGACGGACTTGTGCGTGAAGCGCGCACGCATGTACCAATGTCTCTCTTGAATGTGAGCCGCCCATCGAGAGGAAGCGCCCCACCTCATGTCTGCACAGTCGCCGTCTCCCGAGGACCGGCACATAACCGACGAGGAGTGGGCGACGTTCCAGCAGGAGAGCGAGGGCCCGGCGCGCCTCACCGCGCCCAAGGAACCGTCGGCGCGGGCGCGCATGGTGACCGAGCGGCTGCGACTTCAGGACGAGGAGTACGAGCGGAGCCGGCGCCGCGGCGGCCTGGGACGCAAGGGCCGGGGCCCCCGTAGGTACCGCGCGACGCGGCCGAGCCGCAGGACCCGCGTGGACCGCAACAGCCCGCCCCCGCCCGACCGTTGGCGGACGGGCCCTTCCCCGTACGGACCGAACGGCCGGGCCGGCGGGGACAGCAGCGTCAAGGCCGTCGTCGGTGTCGTGCTCGTGATTGTCCTGCTGCTGATCGCCCTCAACCCCGAGCGCACACTGCCCTGGCTGTTCTGAACGTCCCGGCCGGACGGCGCGTCTCACCGTCCGGCGCGTCCTGCCGACCAGTGCGTCCTACCGTCCGGCCGGCCGGGTCAGACGGTCGCCGGCGGGGTGATCTGGTCGGCCAGCCAGATCGGCAGTCCGCCCAGTAAACGGAAGAGCCGCCCGGCCTCCGCGCGCAGGCGCGTGGCCTCCGGCTCGGACTCGGCGTCGGCCAGCGCGGCGAGCGCCGGCGCCGTACCGATCAGGTAGCCCAACTCCTCGCGGATCCGCAGTGATTCGGCGAAGCCGTGCCTGGCCTCGGCCAACTCGCCCTCCCGGAGGGCGAGGCCGGCCAGATGGCGCCAGGTGAAGGAGAGCAGCAGGCTGTCACCGTTCACGGTCGCCGCCGCGTGCGCCCTGCGATAGGCCGCACCCGCCGACTGCGGGGAATCGGAGACATGTTCGGCGATCAGACCGCGACGGAAGTCGAGCAACGCCCGCCCCGGCGCCGTGGGATCGAGTAGCGCGGCCGCCCGCCCGAGCGCCGCACGCGCCTCGTCGGCGCGGTCCTGTACGCCCAGTACGGTGGAGGCGTACGCGAGATGGCCCCGCTCGCACGCGGCCTCGCCGCGCTCGTCGTCCTCGTGGGCCATGGCCTCGGCCGTACGCAGCGCGTCCTCGGCCTCGGCCCAGCCCTTCGCCGTGAACAGACACCGCTCCACCAGCAGCGATGCCCGCTGGAGAGCCGGGGCAGCCGCAGCGGTGTGCGGTTGGAGCAGGGCCGCCGCGTCGGTCCAGCAGCCGCGCGAACGCAGCCGCCATACGGCGGTTTGGAGTGGGTCGTCACCGGCAGTGGTTCCGGAACGAGACATGGCGGGATGCGCCACATTGCCCTCCCCGAGCGCGCCGTTGTGCTGTTGAGTGTGAGACGCATCTCAGCATGGATCAGTACCCGGGGCCAATAGGGCGGGTGAAACTTTTCACAATCCCTGGGCCGGTCGCGTCGCCCCCGGGGTACGGGGGAGCGGGGCGTTCCGCGCCCCGGTGACCGGGCCGTTGACGCGTGATCACGGTCGTCACCTGCGACGACTCGTGTGCGGCCGGTGACGGGATCATGACGGGGAACGCCCTCGCGCGGGGCATCGGATCGTGCTGACCCGTGCGGATGACACCGGTCAACATGGCATCGATCCTCACGAGATCGGGGCCCCGGAGATCCGACGATCCGGAGATCCGACGACCGGGACGGCGGCGCCCGGAGACGCACGCCGCCGTACGCCGACGTACTCAGGTCCGTACGCCGGTCCGTACGCCGGTTCGCACGACGCCACCGGCTCTCTGCGTACGGGCCGCTCGTCAGCTCATCCTGAGCGCCAGGAAGAAGTCCAACTTGTCCTCCAGGCGCGCCACATCACGGCCCGTGAGCTGCTCGATCCTGCCCACCCGGTAGCGCAGTGTGTTCACATGCAGATGCAGCCGGGACGCGCAGCGCGTCCAGGAGCCGTCGCAGTCGAGGAACGCCTCCAGTGTGGGTATCAGTTCGGCGCGGTGCCTGCGGTCGTACTCCCGCAGCGGATCGAGCAGCCGCGCCGTGAAGGCGCGCCGTACGTCGTCGGGGACGAACGGCAGCAGCAGGACGTGCGACGCCAGTTCGTGGTGGCCGGCCGCGCACACCCGTCCCGGGCGCGCCGCCGCGACCCTGCGCGCGTGCCGCGCCTCCTCCAGTGCGCCGTGCAACCCCTCCGCCGAGTGCACGGCCCCGCTCACGCCGAGCGTCAGCCGCCCGT
>NZ_JTHL01000001.1:7877579-7959300 GCF_000818195.1 Streptomyces sp. 150FB
CCGTCGCCGGCCAGACCGGCGGACAGGGGAGCCTGTACGGCGCGCAGCAGCGCGTCCGCGTGCAGTTCGCCGTCCTTGTCGCCGTCACCAGGCCGCCGGGCCTCGGGGTCCTGGCCGGCGAGGGAGTCGGCATCCTCGGCCGCCGCCGGCGGCGGCAACGGCACCAGCGCGACTGCCTCATCGCCCGTATGGGCAACGGCGATTCGGTCGGAGGCATCCCCTGACCCACCGGACCCAACGGCCCCGGGTGCGTCGGCCGTACCCCCGCCCACCCGTGCCGGTCCCGCGAGAATCTCTTCCAGCAGCGACTGGGCCAGCGCGCCCCCGCCGCCCTTCCCACTGGCCGCACTGAGCCCACCAGTCCCACTGGCCGCACTGGTCCCACCGACACCGACACCGACGCCATCGCCTCGGCTGCCCGCCGCGCCGCCGTCCCATTCCACCCGCGCCACCACCACCTGCCAGCGCGGCGCCGCCCCCACCCCCGGCAGCAGCACAGGGGCCGCCACCCGCAGCCGCGCCGCGATCTCGGCCGGGGCCGCGCCCGCCTGGACCAGTTCCAGGACCTCCTGGGCGAGCCGGCGCCGTACCGCGCGTGCCGCGTCCCGCCGGTCGCGTTCGACCGCGATGAGCTGGGTGACGCCCTGGAGCAGATCGATCCTGGCCGCCGGCCAGTCGCTCGCGTCCGCCTCGACGGCGAGCAGCCACTCGGACAGCGCGGCCTCCCGTACGTCCCCCGCACCGCCGCCGTCCTGGTGCGCGAGGTCCCGCACGGGGAACAGCGAGTACGTACGTCTGTCGACGGCCACCCGGTAGGGCCCCCTGCGCCCGGTGCGCGCGGCGGCCAGATGCTCCCCGGCCAGCGTCGCGGCCAGCGCGCCCGGCAGCGGCTGTCCCGCGCCGGCGATCTGCCGTCCGGTCGGGGAGAGCACCCACGCCCGCAGATCGAGGTCAGCGCCCAGCAGATCGAGGACCACCTCGGGCCCGCCGCCCGCGGGCCCCGGGGTCATCAGCCTGCGGTGCCGGTCGACGACGGCGGCCAGGTCCCCGGCCCGCTCGCCCGACACCTGGCGGACCACGTACTCGGTGATGGTCGCGAACGCCACATCCTCGTTCACAGCGAGGAGCGGCAGCCGATGGCGCAGGCACGCCTGCACCACGTCGTCGGGAATGTCCGGCCGCCCTGCCTCGCCCGCCGCCAGCCCCGCGACCCCGGCGGCCGCGAGGATGCGTACGAACGGCTCACTGTCGGCCGGTTCCCGCCGCCAGGCGAGCCCGGACAGGACCAGCTCGCCGCCCGAGAGATAGCGGCTCGGATCCCGCAGATCGGTGGTCATCACACCCCGGACCGTCCGGTCCAGTTCGTCCTCGCCGCCGAGCAGCCGCAGACCCAGCGCATCGGTCTCCAGCAGTGCGCGCAGCCGCATCTCGTCGCCACCGATCCTTTTCATCGTTTCCGGGATTCCCATGGAATCCCTGGGGGCACGTCCTCCGCACCCGGGGCGCCGCACCGCCCGGCTCACCTGTCCGGAAGGGGCGCAGGGTTACCGAGCGCCACTTTTCGTTCGAATCTACAAGACTCGGAAGGCGCCCAGCCAACACCTTCATGGTTTCGGTGACTGCACCCAGCCGGAGCACAGCTTGTGTACTGGGACCACGCAGCGTTAACAACTCATGAACAGCCAGTCGACCCCCGGCCCACGGGCCGAACATACGTCGTACCGACAACCTCGCACCGACAACTTCGCACCGACAACGCATACGCGGAAGAGAGCCGCTCATGGACTTCCTTCGCCCCGCAAGCTGGGAGGAGGCGCTCGCCGCCAAGGCCGAGCACCCCACGGCTGTACCGATCGCGGGTGGCACGGATGTCATGGTCGAGATCAACTTCGACCACCGGCGCCCCGCTCACCTGCTGGATCTGAACCGCATCGACGAGCTGCGTGACTGGGCCGTCGGCGAGGAGAGCGTCCAGTTGGGCGCCTCCGTCCCGTACGCCCACATCATGGAGCACCTCCGCGCCGAACTGCCGGGTCTCGCGCTCGCCTCGCACACCGTCGCCTCGCCTCAGATCCGCAATCGCGGCGGCGTCGGCGGCAACCTCGGCACCGCCTCCCCGGCGGGCGACGCCCATCCGGCGCTCCTCGCCGCCGGGGCCGAGGTCGAGGTCGAGTCCGTACGCGGCTCGCGCCGCATCCCGATCGACGATTTCTACACCGGTGTGAAGCGCAACGCGCTCGCCGCCGACGAACTCATCAAGTGGGTGCACGTCAAGAAGGCGGAGGGGCCCCAGCAGTATTCGAAGGTCGGCACGCGCAACGCGATGGTCATCGCCGTGTGCGCCTTCGGGCTCGCACTCCACCCGGGCACCCGCACGGTACGGACCGGCATCGGGTCCGCCGCGCCCACACCCGTACGGGCGCTGGACGCCGAGTCGTTCCTGAACGCCGCGCTCGACGACGGCGGCTTCTGGGACAGCGGCAAGATCATCACGCCGTCGATCGTCACTCAGTTCGCGCAGCTCGTCTCCGGGGCCTGCAACCCTATCGACGATGTGCGCGGAACCGCCAAGTACCGCCGTCACGCGGTCGGCATCATGGCCCGCCGCCAGCTCGGCTGGACCTGGGAGCAGTACCGCGAGAGCGGCCGCCCCCTCGAAGGAGCTGCATAGCCATGCGTGTGAACTTCACGGTGAACGGACGCAGGCACGAGGCCGACGACGTCTGGGAGGGCGAGAGCCTGCTGTACGTACTGCGCGAGCGCATGGGCCTCCCCGGCTCGAAGAACGCGTGTGAGCAGGGCGAATGCGGGAGCTGTACGGTACGGCTCGACGGCGTCCCGGTCTGCTCGTGCCTCGTCGCCGCCGGCCAGGCCGAAGGCCGCGACATCGTCACGGTCGAGGGGCTCGCCGACTTCGCGAGGCGGCGCGACGACGCCGCCCGGAACACGGCACAGTCCACCGCCACTGCCCCCGCCCCCGGCGCGGGCATCAGCATCCAGCAGGCCCAGCAGTGGCAGGCGAAGGGCCCCGACTCCGGGACAGGCACCCCCCTGACAGGCGACCCCCGCACGACCGACCCCCGCACGACCGACCCCCGCACGACCGACTCCCGCCCCGGCGAAGGCGCCGACCTCTCCCCGGTCCAGCAGGCCTTCATCGACGCGGGCGCCGTGCAGTGCGGTTTCTGCACCCCCGGACTGCTGGTCACCGCCGACGAGATGCTGGAGCACAACCCCTCCCCGACCGACGCGGACATCCGCGAGGCGCTGTCCGGCAACCTCTGCCGCTGCACCGGGTACGAGAAGATCCTCGACGCGGTACGCCTGGCGGCAGCCCGTCAGGACCGTACGGAAGAGGCGGTCTGACCCATGGCCACCACAGGCACCCCCGGCAATCTCACCCAGGGCACCAGGACCAGAGGCGGCGTCGGCGAGTCGACTCTGCGCCCCGACGGCATACTCAAGGTCACCGGCGAATTCGCGTACTCCTCCGACATGTGGCACGAGGACATGCTGTGGGGCCACACGCTGCGCTCCACGGTGGCGCACGCCGAGATCAGGTCCATCGACACCGCCGAGGCACTCGCCACGCCCGGTGTGTACGCCGTACTCACCTACGACGACCTGCCGACCGAGGTGAAGCACTACGGCCTGGAGATCCAGGACACCCCCGTCCTCGCCCACGGCAAGGTCCGCCACCACGGCGAGCCGGTGGCGCTCGTCGCCGCCGACCACCCGGAGACCGCGCGCCGGGCCGCCGCCAAGATCCGTATCGACTACGCCGATCTGCCCGTCGTCACGGGCGAGGCGTCGGCGACGGCGCCCGGAGCGCCGCTCGTCCACGAGGGCCGGGACGACCTCCCCCAAGAACCTCCGACAAGCTCCGGTTCAGGGGGGACCCCCTCCAGCGGCCATGTCCCGCACCCCAACATCGTGCACCGCCAGCCCATCGTGCGCGGCGACGCCGACGAGGCGGCGAAGCGGGCCGATGTGATCGTGACGGGTGATTACGTCTTCGGCATGCAGGACCAGGCCTTCCTGGGGCCGGAGTCGGGCCTCGCCGTCCCCGGCGAGGACGGCGGTGTCGACCTCTACATCGCCACACAGTGGCTGCACTCCGACCTCCGTCAGATCGCCCCCGTTCTCGGACTGCCCGAGAAGAAGGTCCGGATGACACTCTCCGGCGTCGGCGGCGCCTTCGGCGGCAGGGAGGATCTGTCGATGCAGATCCACGCCTGTCTGCTGGCGCTGCGCACCGGCAAACCGGTCAAGATGGTCTACAACCGCTTCGAGTCCTTCTTCGGCCATGTCCACCGCCACCCGGCCACACTCCACTACGAGCACGGCGCGACGCGCGACGGCAAGCTCACGCACATGAAGTGCCGCATCGTGCTGGACGGCGGTGCCTACGCCTCGGCCTCCCCGGCCGTCGTCGGAAACGCCTCGTCGCTGTCCGTCGGCCCGTACGTGATCGAGGACGTCGACATCGAGGCCATCGCGCTCTACACCAACAACCCGCCGTGCGGGGCGATGCGCGGCTTCGGCGCCGTCCAGGCGTGCTTCGCCTACGAAGCCCAGATGGACAAGCTCGCGGCCCGACTGGGCCTGGACCCGGTGGAGTTCAGGCAGCTCAACGCCATGGAGCAGGGATCGCTGCTGCCGACGGGACAGCGGGTCGACTCCCCGGCGCCCGTCGCCGAACTGCTGCGCCGCGTCAAGGCCAGGCCGCTGCCGCCGGAACAGCAGTGGCTCACCGCCGGCGAGGCCGCCGACGTACGGTCACTGCCCGGCGGGCTGTCCAACACCACGCACGGCGAGGGTGTCGTACGGGGCGTGGGCTACGCGGTCGGCCTGAAGAACGTCGGCTTCTCCGAGGGCTTCGACGACTACTCGACGGCCCGGGTACGGATGGAGGTGATGGGCGGCGAGGCGGTCGCGACCGTACACACCGCGATGGCCGAGGTGGGCCAGGGCGGTGTCACCGTCCACGCGCAGATCGCCCGTACGGAACTGGGCGTCGCGCAGGTCACCATCCAGCCGGCGGACACCCGTGTCGGCTCGGCGGGCTCCACGTCCGCCTCCCGGCAGACGTATGTCACCGGCGGCGCGGTGAAGAACACCTGCGAGCACGTCAGGGAGCAGGTGTTGGAGATGGGCCGCCGCAAGTTCGGTACGTACCACCCCGCTTGGGCCACCGCCGAGCTGCTGCTCGAAGGCGGCAAGGTCGTCACCGACGGCGGCGAGGTCCTCGCTTCGCTCGCCGACGTGCTGGAAGGCGAGTCGGTGGACCTGGAGTTGGAGTGGCGGCACCGTCCGACCGAGGCCTTCGACCTGCGTACGGGACAGGGCAACGGCCATGTCCAGTACTCGTTCGCCGCGCACCGCGCCGTGGTCGAGGTCGACACGGAACTGGGCCTCGTCAAGGTCATCGAGCTGGCCGTCGCCCAGGACGTCGGCAAGGCGCTCAACCCGCTGTCCGTCATCGGCCAGATCCAGGGAGGCACCACCCAGGGCCTGGGCATGGCCGTGATGGAGGAGATCATCGTCGACGCCAAGACGGCGCGGGTGCGCAACCCGTCCTTCACCGACTATCTGATCCCCACCATCCTCGACACCCCGACGATCCCCGTCGACCTGCTCGAACTCGCCGACGACAACGCGCCGTACGGTCTGCGCGGCGTCGGTGAGGCCCCGACCCTGTCGTCCACCCCGGCGGTGCTCGCCGCCATCAGGAACGCGACGGGTCTGGAGCTGAACAGGACACCCGTACGGCCCGAACACCTCACCGGCACCTGACAGTTCGGGCCGCTCCGGCCCCACTCGCCACCACAGGAGGAGCGCATCACAGGACTGCCACGACGACAACTACAGCACCAGTAAGACCTGTAACACCTGCAAGACCTGCAAGACCTGCAACACCCGCAAGACCAGTTCGCCTCGGGCCGTCCCCCGGGTCGTGCAGCCCACGCACCATCCCAAAACCCGCGCAGTCACGCTCGTGGCGCGGGTGCCCCTTTGAACCTTGGGAGTAGGCATCATGACCCAGTCGTCAGTGGAGCCCAGGACAACCGCCGAGGACGCCGGCACAGGCTCGCGTCCTCCGGCCGGGAGGTCCTGGCTCGACCGGTACTTTCACATATCGCACCGAGGATCCACCATCCCGCGCGAACTGCGCGGCGGCGTCACGACCTTCATGGCCATGGCGTACATCCTGCTGCTCAACCCGCTGATCCTGTCCGGCAAGGACATCGGCGGCGATGTGCTCAGCCAGAAGGCGCTGATCACGGCGACCGCGTTCGCCGCCGCCCTCACCACCCTGCTGATGGGCTTCGTCGGCAAGGTCCCGCTGGCGCTCGCCGCCGGGCTCTCCGTGTCCGGTGTGGTCGCCGGCCAGGTCGTCCCCGTGATGAGCTGGCCGCAGGCCATGGGCATGTGTGTGATGTACGGAGCCGTGATCTGCCTGCTGGTCGTCACCGGCCTCCGTGAGATGATCATGAACGCGATCCCGCTCGCGCTGAAGCACGCGATCACCATGGGCATCGGCATGTTCGTGGCCCTGATCGGGCTGGTGAAGGCCGGTTTCGTGCACGCCTCCACGGGCGGCGGACCCGTCACACTCGGCCCCGCGGGTGAACTCGCCGGCTGGCCCGTCCTGATCTTCTGCGTCACCCTGCTGCTCATCTTCATGCTCCAGGCCCGCAAGGTGCCCGGTGCGATCCTGATCGGCATCGTCATCGGCACGGTCATCGCCGTGGTGCTCAACGCGGTGGGCCACATCAGCCCCAAGGCGTGGGGGAGCGGCCCGCCGGAGCTGAGCGGCGGCGCCGTCTCCATGCCGGACTTCTCGCTCTTCGGGAAGGTCGAGTTCGGCGGCTGGGGCCAGGTCGGCGCGATGACGGTCGGCATGATCGTCTTCACGCTCGTACTCGCCGGGTTCTTCGACGCGATGGCCACCATCATCGGTGTCGGTACGGAGGCCCAACTCGCCGACTCCAAGGGCCGGATGCCCGGACTCTCCAAGGCGCTGTTCATCGACGGCGCGGGCGGTGTGATCGGCGGTGTCGCCGGCGGCTCCGGCCAGAGTGTTTTCGTCGAGTCGGCGACAGGCGTCGGCGAGGGCGCGCGTACGGGCTTCGCCTCCGTCATCACCGGCCTGCTCTTCGCCGCCTGCCTCTTCTTCACCCCCATCACCCAGATCGTGCCGGGTGAGGTCGCGGCCGCGGCTCTCGTGGTCATCGGCGCGATGATGATGCAGAACGCCAGGCATGTGGACTGGAGCGACCGCGCGGTCGCGGTCCCGGTCTTCCTGACGGTGGTGCTGATGCCGTTCACCTACGCCATCACGCCCGGTGTGGCCGCCGGTGTCATCTCGTACGTCGCCATCAGGACCGCCCAGGGCAAGGTGCGGGAGGTCGGCCCCTTCATGTGGGGGCTGACGGTGATCTTCCTCGTCTACTACGCCCTCCATCCGATAGAGGCCTGGCTGGGCGTCTCCTGACCCGACAGCCCCCCCGCACACCCCGTGCCCCCTCCATACAGCCCCCGTGACCCATTGAGGAGACCGAGATGCTGGATATCGCCGAAGAACTGAACCGGTGGGTCGAGCAGGGACGTGACATCGCGGTCGCCACCGTCGTGGCGGTCGGCGGCAGTGCGCCCCGCCTGCCCGGAGCAGCCCTCGCCGTCGACGGCGAGGGAGCGGTGATCGGCTCGGTCTCGGGCGGCTGTGTGGAGGGGGCCGTGTACGAACTGTGCCAACAGGCGCTGGAAGACGGGCAGGTGGCGCTGGAGCGCTTCGGATACAGCGACGAGGACGCCTTTGCCACCGGACTGACCTGCGGCGGTGTCATCGACATCCTGATCACCCCGATCCGTGCCGACTCGCCCGTCCGGCAGGTGTACGCGGCGGCGCTCGCCGCCGCGGCGCGGGGGGAGGCGGTCGCCGTCGCGCGGATCACAGAGGGACCGTGGGAGCTGCGCGGCCGTATCCTGACGGCCAGTCAGGACGACACGTACGAGGGCGGCTTCGGCGGGCACCCGGAGCTGGACCGTACGGCGGCGGGCGAGGCCCGCGCCCTGCTGGACGCCGGCCGTACCGGCACGGTGGTCATCGGGGAGGGCGGTTCGCGCTGTGGACAGCCGCTGACGCTGTTCGTGGAGTCGAGCGTCCCACCGCCGCGCATGGTGGTCTTCGGCGCCGTCGACTTCGCCGCCGCGCTGGTCAGCACCGGCAAATTCCTCGGCTACCACGTCACGGTGTGCGACGCGCGCTCCGTCTTCGCGACCCCGGAGCGCTTCCCCGACGCCGACGAGATCGTGGTCGACTGGCCGCACCGCTACCTGGAGTCGACCCGCACGGACGGCAGGACCGTGCTGTGCGTACTCACCCACGACGCCAAATTCGACGTGCCGCTACTGGAGTTGGCCCTCAGGCTGCCGGTCGCGTTCGTCGGGGCGATGGGCTCGCGCCGTACCCACGAGGACCGCAACGCGCGGCTGCGCGACATCGGCGTCACCGAACTCGAACTGGCCCGCCTGCACTCCCCGATCGGCCTCGACCTCGGCGCCCGGACGCCGGAGGAGACCGCGCTGTCGATCGCGGCGGAGATCGTCGCGACCCGCAGGGGCGGCACCGGAGTCCCGCTCAAGGGCGCGCACACCCCCATCCACCACGACACCTCGCGGGCGCCACGGCTGGACCGGATCGACTCCGTGGCCTGAAGGCGCGCCCCCGCGCTTCCCGGCTGGCCGTGTCCCGCGAAAACCCCATGCCGTGGCCAAGAGCCCCGGCATACCGTGGCACGCATGGATGTGACGTTCACGAAGCTCGCGGGGCGCCGCTATCAGATCTCGGTCGTCCGGGAACACGGACCGGAGTTGGCCCCACGACAGGGGCCCGGCTATCACGCCTCCGTACCGCACGACGCCGTGCACTTCCTTGCCGAGGCCGAGGCACCGCTGTCAGGCGGTGTCTTCGGGCGGGTCGCCGCCGGCTGGAACAACATGTTCTGGCCCGCCGACCCCGAGGCGAGGCGGCGTCAGGCGCGTCGTGAGGCGAGGAGGTCGCCGAGCAGAGCCGAGCATGCCGACATGGCGCGCTCCGAGCGTCTGGCCTCCATGTGTCTGCCGCTGTGGGAGGTGCGAGCGGGCCAGATTTCCGAACTCCCCCTGTGGTTCTCCTCGGTGGAGCCGGACATCCTCGGCTCGCCGCTGGTGGGGCGGATACTGGCGCGCATGGACGACTTCGCGGCGAGCTGGCACGCACTGCCTGAGGGCGGCGGTGTCACCTTGTCGTGGCCGTCCGGTGGGCGCCTCGGCTCGACACCGGGAACCCGTAGGCCCGCGCCGGGATCACACGCGTGACCCGTACCGTACTCGACAGTGTCCAGCCCCTCGGCGGCTCCTTGCCACACCTCTCCGCGCTCCTCGTCATCGACATGCAGAACGCGACGGTCGCGATGGCCCACCGCGCCGCCGAGACCGTCGCGGCGATCGCCGGACTACGCGAAAGCGCCAAGGCCGCCGGCGTACCCGTCGTGACGATCCAGGACCAGGGCAACGGGATGGAGGCGGGCACCGAGGCCTGGCGAGTCGTACCCGAACTCGCGCCCGCCGATGGCGAGTCGGTCGTCCACAAGACCAGCCCGGACAGCTTCCTCGACACCGATCTCGACAAGACCCTGAAGACGCTGAGCGTCACCGAGGTGATCGTCACCGGGTTCGCGACGGAGATCTGCGTGGACACCACGGCACGCAGCGCGTTGAGCCACCGGTACGACCTGGTGGTGGTCACCGACGCGCACACCACATCCGTCAGGCCGGACAACGGCGACTACGCCCCGCCTGACGCATCCATCGCACACCACAACGAGATCTTCCGCCACCTCACCTTCCCCGGCCGCATGATCCGGGTACTGCCGGCGTCCGAAGTGGCCTTCGCGGCGCCCGGGTAGCGGCACGGACGGGTCGGTACCGTCGGTGGTCTCGCCCGACCCAACAACCCCCCAGGGAACATGAATCCGGAACTCGCACAACCCGTCATCGACACCCATGTCATCCTCCGCGACGGTGACAAGATGCTCTTCTCCCAGCGCGGCGGCCCCTACGGCTACGGTCGCTGGCACATGCCGTCGGGCAAGCTCGACCGGGGCGAGTCCCTGAGCGCCGGGGCCGCGCGGGAGTTGATGGAGGAAACCGGGGTCGCCGTCGATCCGGACCACCTGCGCATGGTGTACGTCGTGCACCATCAGCAGAGCGACACCGTGGAACGCATCGGGTTCTTCTTCGAGGCCACCCAGTGGACCAACGAACCCGTCAACCGGGAACCGGCGAAGTGTCTCGGCCTGGAGTGGTTCAGTGTCCACGAACTGCCCGAGGACATCATCGAGTACCCGAAGGAAGGTCTCCTCGGCTACCTGAGAGACGACAGCAGTGGCCTGACAGAGCACGGCTGGACGTAGCTTCCCACGCGGCTTCCCACGCGGCTTCCCACGCGTTACGCGGAAGGTCCGCCCCGGGCGGCACGCGCGCTGCCGTTCCGTGCCGCGACCCCCCACGGGCACAGCACGGAACGGCGCGGTCGCTGCTTCCTCACGATACGGGAGCGCTCCCAAAAGCTTTGTCCCGGACGGGTGCTCCCGTCAAGTGCGGGGATGTCGCGAGATATGTGCGGCCCGGCTCGGTTACGTTGCGCATGGTCGATTCATCCGCATTCGTGACCATTCGCCGGCCCCGCCCGAGGAGCCGCCCATGTCCCGCCTCCGCCCGCCCGCCGTTCTCATCCCCGTCGTCCTGGCGTTCGCGTTGACAGGCGGGGCCCCCGGGGCCGACCCGGGAGCGGGCTCGGGGGCGGGGCCCGTTCTCGTCAACTGGAACGCGCCATTGGTCTGGGCCGCGACCTGGCTGGACGTCACGGCGCCGCTCCTCGCGAACAGATAAAACGCCCCGGCGCCTCGTGCCGGATCCCCAACAGCCCTTGCGGCGCCTGGGTACGTGCATCAGCCGTCGCGCGGGCGGCTGCGGGCGCCGGGGAGCGTGCGCCAGGGGTGAAAAGGGTGCGTAAATGTCCCTGTTTTGTAACCTGAAGGCGGATTTTCGACGGCATCCCACGGTCTGGAGCCACAGTGTGGAAGCGCCCGGCGATCGTCCGGGCACAGGCACCATCGGCACCCAGGGAGGGTGCCGAGAACGCAGGAGGATTCCTATGTTCAGCTCCGTACCCCGCATCACCGCCGCGGTCTTCGGCTCGGCCGCGCTGGTGGCCACCGCCGTTCTCCCCGCCACGGCCGCCGGCCACGAATCGGCGCCGCGCCCGCCCCGTTCGGCCGTCGTGCTCGGCGCCGTGCAGTACGACAGCCCCGGACGTGACGACCGCTCCAACCGGAGCCTGAACGCGGAGTGGGTCACGGTCAAGAACACCGGCAAGAGGGCCGTCGAGCTCAAGGGTTGGACCCTCGCCAAGGACGGCCGCCACACGTACCACTTCAAGAACCTGCGCCTCGCCGGCAACCAGTCGGTGCGTGTGCACACCGGCACCGGCCGCAACACCGCACGCGATGTCTACCAGGGCAGCCGCCTCTACATCTGGGACAACACCGACACCGCAACCCTGCGCGACGCCCACAAGCACGTCGTCGACTCCAAGCACTGGGGCCGGGGGCGCTGACCGCGCCCACCCTCGTACCTCAGGTGCGCCGCGGGCCCACAAGGCCCGCGGCGCACCGCCGCGTTCACGGTCCGGCAGGGGAGCAGCGGAGGAGTGGATACGTGACGGATCGGCCGCCCGGCTACAGCGGCAGCGCGCAGACGGCCACCGGAGAGGCGAACGGCTCGCCCACGGCGGCGAGTTCACCGCTCGTGCCGTCCACCCTGAAGACCGTCACCGAACTCGACTTCTGGTTCGCGGCGAACAGCAGGTCACCGGTGGGTGAGAACGCGATCTGCCGCGGATAGTCGCCGCCGACCGGCGTGGTGCCGAGCAGCCGCAGTTCGGCGCCGTCCGCTTCGACGGCGTACCTGGCCAGGGTGTTGCCGCCACGGTTCGCCAGATACGCGAAGCTCCCGTCGGCCGTCACCAGGATCTCGGCGGGGAAGTTGCTGCCCGCCGTGCCGGAGCCGCTGGACTGCGGCTCGCCGGGCGTGAGTCGGCCGCTCTCCGCGTCATAGGCGCAGACGACCACGGTGTTGTCCAACTCGTTGGCCAGATAGGCGAAAGCACCCGCCGGGTGGAAGGTGAGATGACGCGGTCCCGCGCCCGGCCGCAGCGCCGCGATCGAGACCCGGGTGA
This sequence comes from Streptomyces sp. 150FB, assembly GCF_000818195.1. GTDB lineage: Bacteria > Actinomycetota > Actinomycetes > Streptomycetales > Streptomycetaceae > Streptomyces. Next base: position 7,889,866 of record NZ_JTHL01000001.1, read on the forward strand.
GCGTGCCGGCCGATTCGTCGAGACGGTACGTGTACACCGTGTCGGTGCCCAGATCGACCGCGAGGACATGCCCGCCGTCCGGACTCGTGATGATCTGGTGGGCGTGCGGCCCGTCCTGGCCGGGTCCGGGCGGCGGCGTGGAGTGTGCGACCAGATCCGTACGTTCACCCAGCGCGCCCGAGGCGTCGATGGGGTGCACGGCCACGCTGCCCGACGTGTAGTTGGCGCTCAACAGCCAGTTGCCGCCCGGGTGTACGGACAGATGGGTCGGTCCGGCCCCGCCCGTGGAGCGGGTGCCGATGACCGTGGGCGCGCCGTCACCGGTCAGGGCGATCGCGGTGACACCGCCGTCCTGCTTCTCGTCGACCGTGTAGAGCGTCGAACCGTCCGGGTGGACCGCCAGATACGAGGGGTCGGCCACCCCGGTGAGTGTGGAGCCGCCCGAGATCGCACCCGTCGCCGGATCGTAGGACGCGACGCCAACGCCCGTACCGCCACCGGCCTGTGAGGTGTACGTGCCGAGGTACAGCGGCCGGGAAGCCGCCGCCCGGCCCGAGGGCGGGATTTCCGCGCCGTCGGGCGCGGGTGTACGGGTGACGGACTCGGCGGCGGCCGACGCCGGGGCCGCCGCCACCACCGTGGTCGCGGCGAGCGCTCCCATGAAGTGGCGCCGGCTGAGGCCACTCCACTGTCCTTGCGATGTCTGTTCTTTCCTGCGGGTCATACCGGGCACCTCGGATATCTGATGTGGGGGGAGTTGGGGTGCTGGTGATTGATGTGGCGCACACACAGTGACCCGAAACGGCCCGCGACGACAAGGGGACCCGCCCGACTGCTTTGACGGCGGGGAACGCGAGTCTTTCGGCAGCGGGAAATCCGGGTGCCCGACAAGGGCGAAGGCAAGGGCAAAGACAAGGGCAAAGAAAAGGGCAAAGACAAGGGCGAATGCGACCGGGATATGACGAGCCGTCAGTTCCTGTTTGGTTTACCGCTCGATCCTCAATATCATCCGGCGATGATCATAAGTAAACGGCCGGCGATCGCACTGTGCGGTGTGCTGGCCACCCTGGCCGTAGGGCTGCTGCCCGCATCCGCCTCAGCCGCCGACGAACCCGTGAACCGGCCCGCCCCGAAGGTCGATCTGGTCCTCGACGTCAGCGGCTCGATGCAGGCCCGCGACATCGACGGCCAGTCCCGGATGGCAGCGGCGAAACAGGCCTTCAACGAGGTACTCGACGCCACTCCCGAGGAAGTGCAGCTCGGCATCCGCACCCTCGGCGCCAACTACCCGGGGAAGGACACCAAGGTCGGCTGCAAGGACACCAAGCAGCTTTACCCCGTAGGGCCGTTGGACCGTACGGAGGCCAAGACCGCGGTCGCCACCCTCGCGCCCACCGGCTGGACCCCGATCGGACCCGCCCTCCTCGGCGCGGCCGACGACCTCGAAGGCGGCAACGCCACCCGCCGTATCGTGCTCATCACGGACGGCGAGGACACCTGCGCACCGCTCGATCCCTGCGAAGTGGCGCGCGACATCGCCGCCAAGGGCATCCACCTCGTCATCGACACCCTGGGCCTGGTCCCCGACGACAAGACCCGCAAGCAGCTCAGTTGTATCGCCGAGGCAACCGGCGGCACCTACACCTCCGTCCGGCACACGAACGAACTGTCGGGCCGCGTCACACAGTTGGTGGACAGGGCGGCCGACCCGGTCGCCACCCCCGTGGTGACGCAGGGAGCGGCGAGCTGCGCCCAGGCACCCGAACTCAAGCCCGGGCTCTACAGCGACCGCGAGAAGTTCTCCGAGCACCGCTGGTACCGCGTGAACGTCCTGCCCGGACAGGAACTGCGCGCCTCGGTGAGCGTCGCCGACGACCGTGCGGTGGACAAGGACTACGGCGTGCTGCTGCGCGCGGTGACCACGCACGGCAGAGAGATCGTCCGTGGCTCCGAGTCGGGCGACGGACGCACCGATGTGATCTCGACGGGCCTGCGCTACCCGAAGCCACCGGACGACAACGCCGACGACAGCGTCGAGCCCACGCCGGAGGCGGTCTGCCTCCAGGTCAGCAACGCGTTCTCCGCGCCCGACTCCGTGAAGACCACCCCGGGCCTGCCCGTCGAGCTGACGGTCGACCTGGTGGACTCGCCCGACCAGCCGTCCGACATCGCCGCGTTCGGCCTCGGCCGTGGCTGGTGGCTGCTCGGTCTGATGGCCCTCACCGGTCTGCTCGCCGGACTGATCTGGGGCTGGATCTCACGCTGGCGCGTAGCCGTCTGGAGGACCAACTGATGGGTACCACCGGAATGTTGACGCGCGGTGTCACCGCCGGCTCCCTGCTCGCCGCCGCTCTGCTCCTCGGCGGAGCGGGCAGCGCGAGCGCCGACGGCACGGACAGTACGGACAGCGCGAGCCCGTCCCCCAGCGCCTCGGAGGGTGCGGGCCCCACCGAGGCAGGTACCAACTTCCTCAACGCCAAGGCTTTCCAACCGGGCCAGCAGGCCACGGCCGACGCGTCCACGGGCGACTACCTGTACTGGGTGTTCCCCGCCGATGCCGGGCAGCGCCCCACCGTGACGGCGAAGGTCAGCTTCCCGACCTCCGCCGCGGCCAGGTCGGCCGCTTCCACCTGGCAGGTGGACGTGTACGACGGGCTGCGCCGCCGCCAGCCGTGCGTGTACGGAGCGCAGACCAGGGCGATGGCCTCGGACGCGACCACGGTCGAGGTGAACTGCACACTGCGACCCGTACGGGCCTGGGCGGACACCTGGTCGACGGACCCGCTGCCCGGCAGTTACTACATACGCCTCACGGTCGTCGACGCGCAGGCGGTGGACCTCGGTCTGCCGGTGCGCGCCGAGGTCGGCGTCGCGATCAAGGACATCGGCGGCTCCCAGGCGGTCGGCGGCCACCTCGCGAAGCCGCTGACGCCCGGCTTCAAGGACGCCAGTACGGTCGCGGGCGGCTCCGAAGCGAGCAGTGACGCCCCGAGTGACGAGGCGAGCGACGACGCAGGCTCGGACGACCCGAGCGCCGACCCGAGCGCCGATCCGCAGACAGCGGCGGCGAACGGCGAGCCCGAGGACGGCTGGTCCTCCGGCTGGTGGTCGGACCGCTGGCTCTGGACAGCGGGCGGGGGAGTGGTCGCCGCACTGGCCGCCATCGCCGGCTACTCGCTGGCCCGGCCTTCCCGCCGCTCGTCGGGTCTCCCGCCACGGATGTGACCCGGTCCGGTCCGGTCCTGACCCGTCCTGACCCGTCCTGACCCGTCCTGACCCGTCCTGATCCGATACGCGGAGGCAGGCCAGGTCGGGCCCGGTCCGGCCCGATGCGGCGCACGTCACACGGCGGCGGCTCTGGGGTAACTCCCAGGCCGCCGCCCCTGTTTCGGTATGGGCTGGCCTGGGCGGAGGGCGCCGGGATAGCCTCGCGAACGTGACCTTGCCCAGCGAATCCGCCAGCCCGGGCGACCCGGTGCCCAAGCTCCTCGCGATCAGCGACCTCCATGTCGCCTTCGCCGAGAACAAAGCGATCCTCGACACCCTCCGGCCGACCACCGACGAGGACTGGCTGATCGTCGCCGGGGACACCGCCGAGAAGGTCGCCGACATCGAGTGGGCGCTGCGCGCGCTCTCGGAGCGGTTCGCCAAAGTCCTCTGGGTGCCCGGCAATCACGAGCTGTGGACCCACCGGGAGGACCCGGTCGTGCTGCGCGGCGACGCCCGCTACCAGCATCTCGTAGCGATCTGCCGGGACTTGGGGATATCCACGCCCGAGGACCCCTACCCCGTCTGGAAAGGCGCCGGCGGCCCCGTGACGGTCGCGCCGCTCTTCCTGCTCTACGACTACACCTTCCGCCCCTCGGGCACGCGGACGAAGGCGGAGGCGCTGAAGGTCGCGTACGACGCAGGGATCGTCGCCAGCGACGAGGTGCTGCTGCACCCGGACCCGTACCCGACCCTCGACGCGTGGTGCAGGGAGCGCGTGCGGCTGACCGAGGAGCGGCTCGCGGCCAGGGACCCGGAGCTGCCCACCGTACTGATCAACCACTGGCCGATGGCCCGCCATCCCACGGACATCCTCAGGTACCCGGAGTTCGCCCTGTGGTGCGGCACCGAGCTGACAGCCGACTGGCACCTGAAGTACAGGGCGGCCGCGATGGTCTACGGCCACCTCCACATCCCGCGCACGACCTGGCAGGACGGCGTGCGGTTCGAGGAGGTCTCCGTCGGCTACCCCCGCGAATGGAGCAACCCCCGTCACCCCGATCCGGCGCTGCGCCAGATCCTTCCGTATACGGAGACCACACGGTGATCGACGAGATCCTGCCGCCGCAGGTCATGTCCGTGGCCAGGACCGACGACGTGACGGTCCCCGATCTCTTCCCCGAGGAGGAGGCGCTGATCGAGCGCGCCGTCCTCAAGCGCCGCCTGGAGTTCACCACCGCCCGGCACTGCGCCCGGCGCGCGCTCGCCCGCCTCGGCCTGCCGCCCGCGCCGCTGCTGCGCGACGAGCGGGGGGCGCCCCGCTGGCCGGAAGGGACGGTCGGCAGCATGACCCACTGCGACGGTTTCCGGGCAGCCGCTGTCGCCCGGCGGAGCGAGATCGCCACCCTCGGCATAGACGCCGAACCCCACGGTGAACTCCCGGACGGCGTACGGGAGGTGGTCACCGTCAACGGTGAACTCGCCCTGCTGGAACGGCTGGCGGCCGACCACCCGGAGATCCACTGGGACCGGCTGCTGTTCAGCGCCAAGGAGTCGGTCTACAAGGCGTGGTACCCGGTGACCAAGCGCTGGCTGGACTTCACCGAGGCGGAGCTGACCATTGACGTGCCGGGCCGGGGCTTCACCGCGCGCCTCCTGGTGCCCGGCTTCGAGCTGCCGGGGCACGGCACGGTCAAGGAGTTCGACGGCCGCTGGACGGTCCGGGACGGCCTGGTGATGACGTCGGTGGTGATCCCCGCGGGATGACCAACCGCCCGGTCGTCCTACGGGATGACCGGCCTCCCGTAGGACGACCGGCATTGCGGACAGAAGGTGGCCGCGATGCTCGCTACGGTGCGGACATGGCAGCGAAGACGACGTACCCCGTACTCACCACCCGCGCACTGGGCCGCGCCACCCTGGACCGCCAGTCGCTGCTGCGCCGCTCCGCGATGTCCCCGAAGGACGCGCTCACCCGGCTGGTCGGGCTCCAGGCCCAGAACGTCAAACCGCCCTACGTCCAACTCGCCGCCAGGCTCGAAGACTTCGACCCCGAGGATCTGTCCGCGCTGCTGGCCTCCCGCGAGGCCGCCCGCATGGTCACCATGCGCTCCACCATCCACCTGCACACCGCCGACGACTGCCTCGCGCTGCGCCCGTTGTTCCAGGCGGTGTGCGACCGTGAGCTGAGGCAGTTCCGCAAGGATCTGGCCGGGATCGAGCCTGAGCGGATCGCCGCGTACGGCCGTGAGCTCGTCGAGGAGCGGCCCCGGCCGGTGAAGGAGCTGCGGGAGCTGCTGCTGGGCCGATGGCCGGACGCCGGTCCTCTCGCGCTCACCGTCGCCGTACGCTGCCTGCTGCCCCTCGTCCAGACCACCCCGCGCGGGCTGTGGGGCCGGAGCGGACAGGTCACACTGACCACCACCGAGCAGTGGTTCGGCCGCCGGGCGGAACCCGCGCACGAGCCGGACGCGGCCATCCTGCGCTATCTCGCGGCCTTCGGTCCCGCCTCGGTCAGGGACGCGGGGACCTGGTCGGGCCTGACCAGACTGCGGGAGGTCTTCGAGCGGCTGCGACCCGGTCTCCTGACCTTCCAGGACGAGAACGGCGTCGAACTCTTCGATCTCCCCGAGGCGGCCCGACCGGCGGAGGACACCCCGGCACCGCCGCGCTTCCTGCCGGAGTTCGACAACCTGCTGCTCTCGCACGCCGACCGTACGAGGATCATCCCCGCCGCGTACAAGGGACGCCTCTCGCGCGGCAATCTCAGCTACCGCGCGCTCCTCGTGGACGGCATGGTCGCCGGTGTGTGGCGGCTCGCGTTGCGGCCCGCCGAGAGCCGGGACGGTGTGACGCTGACCGTGCAACTCTTCGGCGGGCTGAGCCGCGAGCGGCGCCGCGCGGTGGAGGAGGAGGGGGAGCGGCTGCTCACCACCCTCCACCCCGCCACCGCGCACGACCTCAGGTTCGCCGACTTCACCCACTGACGACCGGCAGGGGAGTGCCGGGAGCCGGTGTCAGAGGCCGACGTCCCGGTGCCGCAGGTCCTCGAAGTTCTCCCTGCGCACCAGCAGCCGCGATCTGCCGCCCGACACCGCCACGACCGGCGGCCGTCCCGTCATGTTGTAGCCGGACGCCATCGAGACCTGGTACGCGCCGGACGCCGGCACCGCCAGTACATCCCCGGGCCGTATGTCGTCGGGCAGTTCCACCACGTCGGCGAGTACGTCGCCCGCCTCGCAGTGCCGGCCGACGACCGTCGCCGACCGCATCGGCGCGTCCGACGCGCGGCCGACCCGGCGGACGGTGTAGCGCGCCCCGTACAGCGCGGGCCGCGGGTTGTCGCTCATGCCGCCGTCGACGGCGACGAAGACGCGGCCCGTGGTGCGCTTGACGGAGAGCACCCGGTAGAGCGCGATCCCGGCCGGAGCCACGACGGAGCGCCCTGGCTCGACGGTCAGTCGGGGGACCGGCAGGCCGTGCTCGGCGCAGGCGTCGGCCAGCGTCTCGGTGATCAGCCGGCCGTACTCCGACGGTGCGGGCGCCGGATCGCCGGGCAGGTACGCGACGGCGAAGCCGCCGCCCATGTCCAGCTCGGGCAGCGTCACCCCGTACCGGTCCCTGATCAGCGCCATGAACGCCACGACGCGCCGCACCCCCTCGGCGTACGGTTCGGCCTCGGTGATCTGCGAGCCCAAGTGGCAGTGCAGGCCGACCAGTTCGAGCCGATGCTGACCGAGGATACGGGCGATCGCCTCCTCGGCGTCGCCGTCGGCGATCGACAGGCCGAACTTCTGGCCCTCGGCGCCCGTCCGGATCTTGTGATGCGCGCCGGCCTGGATCCCGGGCAGGACGCGGACCATCACCCGCTGTGCGTCGGGCCCCGGCACCTGTGCGGCGAGCCGGGCGATCTCGCAGTCCGAGTCGATGACGATCCGGCCGACACCGAGCCGTAGCGCGGTACGCAGATCCTGGGGCGACTTCGCGTTGCCGTGCAGCACGATCCGCTCGGGCGGGAAGCCGCGCGTGGCGGCCAGCTCCAGTTCGCCGGCGGAACACACGTCGAGCCCGAGGCCCTCCTGCTCCACCCAGTCGACCATGGCCCGGCACAGGAACGCCTTGGCCGCGTAGACGACATCGGCGTCGGGCAGGGCACGCCGCCACGCCTGGGCGCGGGCGCGTACCTCGTCCTCGTCGATCACATAGGTGGGCGTGCCGTAGTGCTCGGCCAGCTCGGCGAGACCGACGCCCGCCACGGCGATGTCTCCGCCGGGTGCGACGACGGCAGAGGCGGGCCAGACCATGGCTGTGCTCAACTCGCTCATGAGCAGCCGGGGTTGGGTGGTCATACGAGCATCGCCTCCTCCAGACTCAGCGCGCGCCGCGCGCAGGCGAGGGCCGGACCGGCGGGCCGTGCTTCGCGGTGGCCGGGGGCCGGATACGACGCCGGGTCGGGGTCCGAGGCCTCGTCCTCGGCCTCGGGCAAAAGGTGCTCCATGGTGTCCTCCCAGAGGAGTGTCGACCGCTCGGGAGAGGGCCGATCACTGTCCGACACCTGGAAGCTAAGCCCGCGGAAAGGCGGGCGGTGGGGGCCATGACGGAGCATTGACCGGGCGGGCCCGGATATTGACGCGCTCCTGGCGCGCAGTCCCCGGAGGACGCGGTGAACGCGCGGAAAAACCCGCGTGAGCGCGCCCGGGAACGCGCCGGTGAGGGCCTCCGGCGGGGGCAGGAACGGCCGTACGCATACGGTCGCGAGGGCAGCGCCCCGACCCCTCCCACGGGGCCCGCCGAACCTCGCTCGCGCCCCCGCCGCATACGGTCTGAGCTGGGCTTTCGCGGTGTTCGGCCCTAGCCTTTTCCCATCCTGGAAGGGGGCCGGATGGACCGGAACATACGCACGGTCGACGACGTGCTGAAGCTCATGGACAGCCTGTTCGCGCCGGAGGCTGACCGCTGGACCGAGGAGGGTGCCACCTGGTGGGACGGCTTCTACGCGGACCGTACGAGGGGGGTGCCGTTCTTCGTCGAGAAGCCGGACGAGAACCTGGTGTCGTACCTCGACCGGGGCCTGATCACTCCGGGCCGGGCGCTCGATCTGGGCTGCGGTCCCGGCCGTAACGCCCTTCACCTCGCCTCGCTGGGCTTCGAGGTGGACGCCGTCGACCTCTCACCGACGGCTGTCGCCTGGGCCGAGGAGCGGGCCGACGAGACCGGGGAAACCGTCCGGTTCCACTGCGGTGACGCCTTCGCCCTGACCCAGCCCGGCGCGGGGCTGACCGGCGACGCGCTCACCGAACCCGAGCTGATCGGCCCGTACGACCTGATCCACGACTCGGGGTGCTTCCACCACCTGCCGCCGCACCGCCGCGTCAGCTACCTCGCGCTCCTCGACCGCGCACTCGCGCCCGGGGGCCACTTCTCGCTCGCCTGCTTCGCGTCCGGCGAGATGGGATCCGAGCTTCCCGACGAGGCCTTCTACCGCCAACAGCCCGGCCTGCACGGCGGACTTGCCTATACACCGGAGTCCCTGCGCCGGATCTTCGGGCACCTCACGGAGGTCGAGCTGCGCCGGATGAACGACGAGCCACCCGAGTCCCCCTACTTCGGCGAGGCGTTCCTCTGGACGGCTCTGTTCCGCCGCCCCTGAGGCGCCGCGTGCGGCCCCCGGGGGATGGCTCAGTCCACACTCCCCGTGGTCGCGACCGTCACACCGAGCCCGATCATCGCGACGCCGCCCGCGCCGCCCACCATAGAGAGCCGCCGCTCCGAGCGGCCGAACCAGGCGCGGGCGGCCGAGGCGCCCAGCCCCCACAGGGTGTCCGTGACCATGGCGACGCCCACCGGAATCAGCCCGAGCACCAGCATCTGCGCGGTGGCGTGCCCGGCCGCGTGGTCCACGAACTGGGGCAGCACTGCGGCGAAGAACACCATGCTCTTGGGGTTGGTGACGCCCACCAGGACACCGTCGGAGACGGTACGGAGATGTCCGCGCGCCTCGCCGTCCGGCGCCGCGGCGACGGCGGCCCGCATCGACCCGCGGTGCCGGAAGGCCTGCACACCGAGGTAGATCAGATAGGCCGCTCCGGCGAGCTTCACCGCCGTGAAGACGGTCACCGACTCCTCGATCAGCGCGCCGATCCCGAGGGCAACCGCCACCACCAGCACGTACGAACCGACGCAATTGCCGAGCACCGACCGCAGCGCCGTCCGGCGTCCATGCGCGAGGGCACGCCCGATGACGAAGAGCACACTCGGCCCCGGGATCGCGATGACGAGCAGCGAGATCGCCGCGAAGGCGAGCAGACGGTCGGACGACACCATGACGGGACACTCCAAAGGACGGCACTGAGGCCGCCATTGAAACAGACGCGGGACGCCGCCTAAGGGAGCAGTCCGGCCCGGCGGGCCGCGACCACGGCCTCAAGTCGAGTGTGTGCGCCGAGCTTTCGCATCGCGGCGCGCAGATACCCCTTCACGGTCTCGGGGCGCAGCCCCAGCAGTTCGGCCGCGGCGGCGTTCGTGGAGCCCGAGGCGACGCAGGACAGGACGTCCAACTCGCGCGGCGCCAGACCGATCGGCATCTCACGGGCGGCGGCGCCCGTCGGGGCCTCGGCGTGTCCCACCGCTGTCGCGCCCGCCAACCTGGCGCAGACGGCGAGGAGTTCGTCCCGCAGCGGTGAGTCCTCGATCCGGGGCGCCAGCGCGCGCAGCTCGCTGTGCGCCGCCCGTACCTCCTCCCACGCCGCGCGACCGGCCACCGGTTCGCGCGCCACCGACAGCAGCCGCCGCACCTCCTCCCGTACGAGCAGGGACTGCTCCACATCCCTGGCCGCGGCGACCGCCGCCTCGAAAGCGCGGTCACCGATCGGGAGCGCGGTGCGCAGGGCGCCGTACAGCACACCGCGCACCTTGCGCCGGACGACCACCGGCACCGCGAGCACCGAGCGCAGGCCCTCGGCGGACACGGCGGCGTCGTACTCGTGGCTGATCTGGCGCGCCACGCGGTAGTCGGTCACCGCGCAGGGGCGCGCGAGCGCCATGGACTTCCCGCCGAGTCCGTTCCCCGAGGAGATCGCGAGGCCGCGCAGCGCGCCGGTCACCGTTCCGTCCAGATCCGCGATGCGTACCGGCGCGCCTCCCGCCTCGCCGCTCTCGCCGTCCGCCGCGTGCGTCAGCCCGCCGAAGGCGACGGGCAGCCCGGTCGTCCTGCGCAGCCGCGCCAGCGCGGCCCGCATCCGCACCGCCTCGACCGCCCGCACCGCCTCGACCGCCCGCACCGCCTCGACAGCCTTGACCGCCTCCACCGCCTCGGTCATGCCCGTCATGCCCCGCGCCTCCTGTCTTTCACCCGCTCGCGCGGACACCACCCCCGTCCGGGGGTGGTGAGACCCTCGTCACTGATTACACGATGGCGGGGAACGGTCCCGCAACGAGGAGGACACATGACGTCATCCAGTCCGACCGAGCAGTTCAGGGCGGCCAGGGACTTCCTCCTGGAACATCGGGAGGACTACGCCACCGCGTACGAGGGCTTCGCCTGGCCCCGCCCCGAGCACTTCAACTGGGCGCTCGACTGGTTCGACCAGGTGGCGCTGGGCAACGACCGCCTCGCCCTGCACATCGCCGAGGAGGACGGGCGCCACACCCGCCTCACCTTCGAGCGGATGTCCGCGCGCTCCAATCAGGCGGCCAACTGGCTGCGCGCGCAAGGCGTACGCGCCGGCGACCGCATCGTGGTCATGCTCGGCAACCAGGTCGAACTGTGGGAGACCGCCCTCGCCGCGATGAAGCTGCGCGCCGTCGTCATCCCCGCCACGCCGCTGCTCGGCCCCCTCGACCTGCGCGACCGCATCGAGCGCGGGCGGGCGGCGCATGTGATCGTCCGCGCCGACGACACCGGGAAGTTCGCCGACATCGCGGGGGACTACACCAGGATCGTGGTCGGCGAAGCGAACCACCCGAACCACCCGAACCACGCGGATGGCGTGGGCAGTTGGCTCCCGTACGCCGCCGCGTACGACGAGTCAGAGGCCTTCGAACCGGACGGGGTCACCCGCGCGGACGACCCGCTGATGCTGTACTTCACCTCGGGGACGACCGCCACCCCGAAGCTCGTCGAGCACACCCACGTCTCGTACCCGATCGGGCATCTCGCGACGATGTACTGGATCGGCCTGAAGCCGGGCGACGTCCATCTCAACATCGCCTCACCCGGCTGGGCCAAGCACGCCTGGTCGAACCTCTTCGGCCCGTGGAACGCCGAGGCGACGGTCTTCATCCACAACTACACCCGCTTCGACCCGGTCAGGCTGATGGCGGAGATGGACCGTGCCGGAGTCACCAGTTTCTGCGCCCCGCCCACGGTCTGGCGGATGCTGATCCAGGCCGACCTGTCCCAACTGCGCACCGTGCCGCGCGAGGTCGTCGCCGCCGGTGAGCCGCTCAACCCCGAGGTGATCGAGACGGTGCGCCGCGCGTGGGGTGTGACGATCAGGGACGGCTTCGGGCAGACGGAGACGGCGGTCCAGGTCGCCAACTCGCCGGGCCAGTTGCTCAAGACGGGTTCCATGGGCCGGCCGACCCCCGGCTTCAAGGTCGAGCTGCTCGACCCGGTCACCGGGCAGCCCGGCGTGGACGAGGGCGTGATCTCCCTCGACCTCTCCAACAACCCCGTCGGCCTGATGACGGGCTACCACGGCGACCCGGAGCGTACGGCCGAGTCGATGGCCGGCGGGTACTACCGGACGGGCGACATCGGCGCGCGGGACGCCGAGGGCTACATCACGTACATCGGCCGCAGCGACGACGTGTTCAAGTCCAGCGACTACAAGATCTCGCCCTTCGAGCTGGAGAGCGCACTGCTGGAGCACGAGGCGGTGGCCGAGGCCGCCGTCGTACCGGCGCCCGACGCGCTGCGGCTCTCCGTACCGAAGGCGTACGTCGTCCTCGCCGAGGGCTGGGAGCCGGGACCGGACACCGCCAAGGTGATCTTCGCCCACTCGCGCGCGGTCCTCGCCCCGTACAAGCGCGTGCGCCGCATCGAATTCGCCGAGCTGCCGAAGACCGTGTCGGGCAAGATCCGCCGGATCGAGCTGCGCGAGCGTACGGCGGCGGGCTCGACGGCCGAGTACGACGAGGGGGACCTGCGATGACACCGGACACCGCCCTGCCCACGGGGGGCGACTCATACACACACGGCACCGGAACCACCGCACTGCTCGGCGACACCATCGGCGGCAACCTGGACCGCGCGATCGCGGCCTTCCCGGAACGGGAAGCGCTGGTCGACGTATCGTCCGGACGGCGCTGGACGTACGGGGAGTTCGGCGACGACGTCGGCGAACTGGCGCGGGCCCTGATGGCGCGCGGGGTGGCGAAGGGCGACCGGGTCGGGATCTGGGCGGTCAACTGCCCCGAGTGGATGCTCACGCAGTACGCCACCGCGCGCATCGGCGCGATCATGGTGAACATCAACCCGGCTTACCGGGCGCACGAGTTGGAGTACGTGCTCCGGCAGTCCGGGGTCTCACTACTGATCGCCACCCCGACCCACCGGACCAGCGACTACCGGGCCATGGTCGAGCAGGTACGGGGCGGATGCCCCGAACTGCGCGCCGCGCACTACATCGGTGACGAGAGCTGGCACGAACTGCTCAGCGCCGCAACGGAAGTGACGTCCGATCAGTTGCGGGCGCGCGAGGCCGAGCTGTCCTGCGACGACGCGATCAACCTTCAGTACACCTCCGGAACCACCGGCTTCCCGAAGGGGGCCACTCTCTCCCACCACAACATCCTCAACAACGGGTACTTCGTGGGCGAGACGGTCGGCTACACGGAACAGGACCGGATCTGCGTTCCCGTCCCCTTCTACCACTGCTTCGGCATGGTCATGGGCAACCTCGCGGCCACCTCGCACGGCGCGTGCATCGTGATCCCGGCCGGTTCGTTCGACGCGGACACCACGCTGCGCGCCGTCCAACAGGAGCGCTGCACCTCGCTGTACGGGGTCCCGACGATGTTCATCGCGGAACTGAACCTGCCCGGCTTCGCCGCGTACGACCTCTCGTCGCTCCGCACCGGCATCATGGCGGGCTCACCCTGCCCGGTCGAGGTGATGAAGCGGGTCGTCGCCGAGATGAACATGGCCGAGGTGTCGATCTGTTACGGCATGACGGAGACCTCCCCGGTCTCCACCCAGACCCGCCGCGACGACGACCTGGAACGCCGCACCGGCACAGCGGGCCGCGCACTGCCGCACATCGAGGTCAAGGTGGTCGACCCGGTCAGCGGTGTGACAGTGCCACGAGGTGAGGCGGGGGAGCTGTGCACGCGCGGGTACAGCGTGATGCTCGGCTACTGGAACGACCCCGAGCGCACGGCCGAAGTCATCGACGCGGGCCGCTGGATGCACACGGGCGACCTCGCGGTGATCCGCGAGGACGGATACGTGCAGATCGTGGGTCGGATCAAGGACATGATCATCAGGGGCGGTGAGAACGTCTATCCCAGGGAGGTCGAGGAGTTCCTCTACACCCACCCGAAGATCGCGGACGTCCAGGTGGTCGGCATCGCCGACGAGCGGTACGGCGAAGAGATCCTGGCCTGCGTGATCCCCCGCGACCCGGCCCGGCCGCCGACGCTGGAGGACATCACGTCGTACTGCCGGGAGCAGCTCGCGCACTTCAAGATCCCGCGCCGGGTGGAGATCATGGACGCGTTCCCGATGACGGTGAGCGGCAAGGTGCGGAAGATCGAGCTGAGGGAACGGTTCTCCGGGTGACGGACGGGGTGACAGGGAGGCTCCGGTCAGTCACGGAGGCCGACCCGTCCCCTGCGGCCTTCCACTCAGAGGGACTCGCAACAGCCTTCGGGCGGACGCGGCCCGCAACCGTGACCAGTTGCTCGCGGTGGCGACCCGCGTGTTCATGTCGGCCGATGCCGAGCCGTCGATGCGCGCGATCGCCCGTGAGGCCGGGGTCGGAATCGCCACGCTCTACCGGCACTTCCCGACCCGCGAGTCGCTGGTCGACGCCGTCTACCAAGACCAGGTGGTGCGGCTTACGACCGGCGCCCGCGAGCTACTCGACCAGATGCCCCCATCTGCGACGATGCGGCGCTGGATGGACTTGTTCGGGGACTGGATCGCGACCAAGAACGGCATGCTCGACACACTGCTCGCGATGATCGAATCGGGCGAGATCACCCACGCCCGGACCCGGACCGAGCTACTGACGGCCATCACCACGATTCTTGACGCGGGCCACGCGGCAGGCGACCTCCGCTCCGACGTCACCGCCGAAGACATCGCCGCCTCCCTCATCGGCATCTTCACCGTGGCCCCCCGGCCCGGGCGCGAAGCCAAGGCCGGCCGCCTGCTGAACCTCCTGATGGACGGCCTACGGCCCGCCGCCCGGCTGAGCCGCCTCGAAACCGACGGGCCGCCTACGTAGAGCAACGAGCTGATGCTGTGACCGCGTAGGTTCGCCGGGATGGTGGTCGTGGCGGTACCGGCGCGCGATGATGCTGCCGGCCTCGGCCGGCGGTAACCGCGGTCCCGTGATCGCCCAGTTGGTGCAGGCCGACGAGGACACGGTGCGCGATGCGATCCACCGGTTCAACGAGATCGGGCCGGCACGCCTGGACCCTCGGTGGGCGGGAGGGCCGTCCACGCTCACCGCCGAACCCGGCCTCGTTGCCGCACGTCCCGCCCAGACGCTGATCGGCGACACGAACTACGTCCGCCGGGGCATCGAACACGAACCAGCCGACCATTGCGGCAGGTCATCGAGTCGGTCAACGAATCCCTCAAAGGTGAACTCGATCTCGAACACCACCGAGCGCGCCTCCGGCGGTGTCGCCACCCGCCGTAACCCGGCCATCAGGTACGTCATCCACTTGTCGAGATCGGAGCCGACCACTGCCATGTCGGGGCTGCCGGGTTCTGTCGGTCCGATGTCGGTGGGCCGTACGCGGTTGTCCGCGGCCTGTCGGTGCGGCCTGGCACGTTTTCAGAGATCCCGCCGGGTGCCCACTCGGCAGGCGTGCGACACGTAAGGACTCACCATGACCACTGACGTCACGATCATCGGCGCCGGCCTCGGCGGACTCGTACTGGCCCGCGTCCTGCACGTTCACGGGATCCCGGTCACCATCTACGAGGCGGAGCCCTCAGCGGGGGCGCGTTCGCAGGGCGGGATGCTCGACATCCACGACTACAACGGCCAACTGGCCCTTGAGGCAGCGGATCTGATGGACGAGTTCCGGGGCATCGTCCTGGAGGGCCGCCAGGCGACGCGGGTCCTCGACCGGGACGGAAACCTCCTGCTCGACAAGGCCGACGACGGTACGGGCGGGCGCCCCGAGGTGCAACGCGGCGAGCTGCGGCAGATCCTGCTCGACGCGCTCCCGGCCGACACCGTCCGGTGGGGGCACAAGGTCAGCGGTGCGCGTGCCCTCGGTGAGGGCCGCCACGAGGTGACCTTCGCCGACGGCGCCACCGTTACCACCAGCCTGCTGGTCGGCGCGGACGGCGCGTGGTCACGGGTCCGGCCGCTGCTCTCCGACGCCACACCCGAGTACGCGGGCCTGTCGTTCGTGGAGACCTACCTGTTCGACGGCGACTCCCGGCACCCTGCCACCGCGAAAGCGGTCGGCGGCGGGTCGCTGTTCGTGCTCGACACGGGCGGCAAGTGGATCGGGGCTCACCGGGAAAAGGGCGGGACCCTCCACGCCTATGTGGTGCTGTCCAAGCCGCTGGACTGGTTCGAGGCCATCGACTTCACCGATGCCGCCGAGGCCGCCGCGCGGATCGCGGCGGAGTTCGACGGCTGGGCGCCGGAACTCACCGCGCTGATCACCGAAAGCGACACCCCGCCGGTCCTGCGTCCCCACAACACGCTGCCCGTCGGGCACCGTTGGGACCGAGTGCCGGGGGTGACCCTGGTCGGCGACGCCGCCCACCTCATACCCCCGAACGGCGAAGGCGCCAACCTGGCCATGCAGGACGGCGCCGAACTCGGCACGGCCCGCGCCGCGCACCCCGACGACATCGAGGCCGCACTCACCGCGTACGAGCGGACCATGTTCCCCCGGGGCCGCGCGGCCGCCGAAGCGGAAGCCGAAGCCCCCACCAACCCCACAGCCCAGGACGTGATCAGCTTCTTCACCCAGGACGAGCGGGACGACTGACGACCGGAGCCGGGGCGGGCCCGGTCAGGCGTCGGCTTTGAGATCGGCGACGAACGCTGTCCACGCGCCGGCGGGGAAGACGATCGCGGGGCCGGTGGGGCGCTTGGAGTCGCGTACGGGCATGAGGTTGGCGACGCCGTGGGCGACTTCTACGCAGTTGCTCTGGTTCCCGCTGTGGGAGGACTTCGTCCACGTGACGCCGACGGCTGCGGAGGCGTTCGGGATGCAGGTCATCTCGTGTCCTTCGTGTCGATGGTGGCCCCAACGGTGAGCGCTGTGGCCTTCCTCCGCAAGTAGGCCTATGAGTGAGCCCCCGCCGGGTGCGGCTTCCGGCGGGGGCTCACAGTGCGCTTGTGCCTCTATCAGGCGACGTCGCCTGTCTTCACGCTGTTGACGAACGCGTTCCACGCGCCGGCCGGGATGACGAGCGCCGGGCCGGTGGGACGCTTGGAGTCGCGCACGGGCAGAGTGTCGGTGAGCCCGAGGGCCACCTCGACGCAGTCGCTGTTGCCCCCGCTGTAGGAGGACTTGGTCCAGGTTAGGTCGAAGTCGATGCTGGTCATGTGATGTTGTCCTTCGTTCTGGCGATGAGGTCGGCTGAATCGTCGAACGGAAGCGCTGCGGCTCGAAGTCTCTCGAACGCAGTGCTAAAGATCGACACTTCCACAGGATCTTCGACGTAGAGCGCGCTCGTCAGGGATTCCACGTGAACGACATCAAGATCTGCTGTCTCTGGGAAACCCACTACGGCGAAGCTACCGGCCAGGCCCGGATGAGGCGTGGCCTCCAACGGGAGCACTTGTATCGAAACATGCGGAAGTTCGGAGAGATCGATAAGTCGCTGAAGCTGGTCCCGCATGACCTGAGAAGCGGCGACTCGTGGACGCAGCGCGGCCTCATGGATGATCGCCCAGAACTCCAGAGGTTCAGGACGGGTGAGCACCGACTGACGCGCCATGCGTACCTCGACCAGCGCGTTCACGCGGTCTTGCGTAGACGTCATGTTGATGGCATCGATCGTGGCGCGGGCGTAGGCCGCCGTCTGGAGAAGCCCAGGGATCAGTGTTGTCTGGTAGGAGCGCATGTTCCGCGCGTCGGACTCGAGCGAGATCAAGTCGGCGTACGCAGGCGAGATGGAGTCACCGTAGGTCTGCCACCAGCCGCGCTTGCTCCCGTGTTTGGCCAGGTAGTGCAGCACCGCGCGCTTGGCTGCGTCCACTTCTCCATAGAGGTCCAGAAGCGTTGTGAGGTCGGCGGCCTTGACTCCGGTGCGTGCGGTCTCGATCCGGCTCGTCTTCGCCGCGTTCAGCGTCGTGCGCTCCGCAACATCGTCAAGCTTCAGTCCTGCGCCCTCGCGCATCCGACGTAGCACCGAGCCCAGTTGGCGCTTACGTACGGTCGGATAACTCATCCGCGCCTCTCCGCCCTTCTCATGGTCCTCAGTTTGGCGCCAGCGAGGCGCCGAGGCCACAGCTTTCCACAGCGGCGGCCTCTCATTTGGACGCCACGAATGTAATTTTACAGATTGACGCGGCGGGCTTGCAATCTGACATGTGAAGTCGTCACACTGACTGTGCCAGGTCGAGCACAGCGGGTGATCGCATGCAGGACGTTGGAGGCGGTGAGTCATGCCCTATGAGCGGACCACGGACGGCGCGAGAGCCGTGGCTGAAGTCGATGTGACGGTTCAGCACTGGGGGTTCTGGCGCTTGCCGCCCCCGACCGACGTGCCCTGCGGCGCGTATCCGACCGTCACAAGAGACCTGCTGGTGCGCGTACTTCAGGGACTGGAGAGGTTGCCGTGAAGGAGAAGGAGAACGACGAGACGCCCTCAGCTCGCGACAGGCTGAGGAAGCGGTTCGGATCGAAAGACGCGCGGATCATCCAGAAGTTCGACGCCGGATGGGGCGGCGCCGACCTCGTGCCGGGCTCCGCGCTCCGGTGGCCCAAGTGCGACTGCGGGGATCCGGTGCGGTGTCCCGACTACGTACCGCCCGGCGGTGGGCAACAGTGAGGCGCCGGCAGGGGGGTGTGCTGCCCGGCGGGTTGTGTGTCGGCATGGTCGTGTACGACCGGTCCTACGAAATGGTGGGGGTCATCGACAACATCGTCGGCCCCTTCGTTCATCTCTCGCGCCCCACCGGGCTTACCTGGCAGAGCCGTTGGGTGTCCGTACGAGTCGGCACCGAGTACGAGCACCGTCAACTGCGCGCCATCGGCGCTCTGCACAGGCTGCGGCACAAGGGCCTCTGCTCCTGAGTCCAGCTCTTGCTCCCCATGAACCCCCGCCGCGAACCTGGGGCGTCCAGGGTCCGCGCGGGAAGGGGGCGGGTGGCGCCGAGGTCGGCACCTGGCGTCACCCGCTCGCCGCGCCCAACTCCCCCCGTACCGCTGCTCCTCACACCTCGCGGCGCATGCAGACCCGGGGCCAGGCATCCAGGCCGTGGGCGGCTTCCGCGCGGCGGATCTCCCGTAGGCCGTCGGTCAGTTCGGCCTCGGTGAGGGTACGGAAACCGAGTCGCGCGTAGTACGGGGCGTTCCACGGGACCTCGGCGAACGTCGTCAGTGTCAGTCCGGACGTTCCGGTCGCGTGTGCGGCGAGGTGGTCGATCAGGGCGCTGCCCAGGCGGCGGTGGGCGGCGGACGGGTGGACCGTGAGCTGTTCGATGTGGGCGGCGCCGTCCACGTCGTCGTGGATCAGATAGGCGACGGGGCGGCCCGTACCGTCGTCCGTCACCCAGGCGTGGCCCGCGAGCCGGTAGGAGTCCAGTACGTCCAGGGGTGGCGGCGCGTGGTCGGCGATCTCGCCCATTCCGACCGTACGGAACGCCTCGCCTCCGGCCACTTCGATCTCCTGAAGCAGCGGCAGATCGGCGACGGTCGCCGGGCGGATGCGCATGGCGTGAGAGTACGCGAAGGCACGGCGGCGGGCTGGTCCGTTTGCCCGGACCGCTCCGCCCCGCTCAGTTACTGCGACCGCTGGCCAAGGATGCAGAACTCGTTACCTTCGGGGTCTGCCAGGACGACCCACGACTGATCACCCTGGCCGATGTCGACGCGCTGTGCGCCATGAGCCACCAGACGCGCCACCTCGGCGTCCTGGTCATCAGGCCTGAAGTCGAGATGCAGTCGGCTCTTGACCTTCTTGCTCTCCTCGAGCCGGACGAAGTCCAACCCCGGCAGGCGATCCGGCGCCGGGCGGATCTCGAACTCGTCGTCGGAGGAGTAGACAACAACCCAGCCAAGAGCCTCGGCCCACCACTGGCCCAAGGCGGTTGGGTCCGCCGAGTGAACGATTACCTGTTCCCATTCCAAGGTCATTCGCGGAGCTTAGACCAGCCGGGGGCTTCGAGACGGATGTTTATGAAGGGGCGACTGGCCTGCGGGTTCGCTGAGTTCGGAGAACGGGCCACGCATGCGCACGTCGTGGGTCCCCGGCTGGTCGGTCACCCGGTGTGCGGTCCGGCGGCGTCGTTCACGCAGAACAGCGCGGCCGGTACGGCCTGGGCGTTGGGCGTGGGCCAGCCGGTGACGGTGAAGGTGACCTGTTCACCGGGCAGCAGTGTGACCCGGCCCCGGTCGGTGGCGGCTGCCGGGTCGAGCCGGTCGGCCTGGAGCAGCAGATCCCGCAGCAGGGTGCGGGCGGTCACCGTGATCCTTGCCGTGTCGTCGTCGGCAGTGACCTCGATGCCGTAGTCGGCGACGGGGTAGGCGAAGTCCTTGTCCGGCGCTGCGAAGTGGACCGCCCGCAGTCCTTCGCAGTCAGCGACCCAGAA
The DNA here is from genome assembly GCF_000818195.1 of Streptomyces sp. 150FB. Lineage (GTDB taxonomy): Bacteria > Actinomycetota > Actinomycetes > Streptomycetales > Streptomycetaceae > Streptomyces. Next base: position 7,910,040 of record NZ_JTHL01000001.1, read on the forward strand.
CTCCGTGTCCGCGTCCGCACCTTGGGTCAGCGACTCCGGCACGACGACGCGGGCCACTGCCCTGGGCGCGGCCCGCAGGTGGACGGTCGCGTGGGCGGCGGTGGTGCCGTCGGCGCGCACCCGTCGCAGCTCCACCGCGGCCGGCCACGCGGAGCCGGACTGGTTGACCGCGGTGACCAGCAGTCCGTCCGGGCCGTGCTGGAGGGTCAGTAGCCGGTCGGCGTACAGGCGCCGCAGCTCGTAGTAGAGCGGCTTGAGGTGGCCGTCACCGTCGATCGCGGCCCAGGAAGTGACCGGCCAGCAGTCGTTGAGCTGCCAGACCACTGTGCCGGAGCACAGCGGCCAGTTGGCCCGCCAGTGCTCGATGCCGGTGGCGATGGCGCGGGCCTGGTTGAGCTGGGTCAGGTAGTGCCAGGTGTCGAAGTCGTCCGGTGCGTTGAAGTACGGCGCCAGGCCGCGGGCCAGCTTGCCGTTGCCGTCCTCGGCCTTCTGGTGGTGGAGCATGCCGGGCGAGTCCGGCAGCAGCGGGCGGTCGCTGATGGAGCGGCGCACGGTCGCCATGGCGGGCGGCGCCTGCCAGCCGAATTCGGCGACGAAGCGCGGCACGGTGGTGAGGTAGTCGGTGTACGGGCGGCGGTTCCACTCCTCCCACAGGTGCGTGGTGCCGTGCCGTACGTCGTTGGGGTGGATGTCGGGCGACCCCGACCACGGGGAGCCCGCCCAGTAGGGCCGGGTCGGGTCGAGCTCGGCGACGATGCGGGGCAGTAGTTCCAGGTAGTAGCCGCGGCCCCAGGTGCGGCCGGCCAGCGGCCCCTTCCAGTCCCAGTCCTCGTGGCCCCACAGGTTCTCGTTGTTGCCGTTCCACAGCACCAGGGACGGGTGGGGCATCAGCCGCACCACGTTCTCGCGCGCCTCGGCTTCGATCTCGGCCGGCAGCGGGCCCTCTTCGGGGTAGGCGGCGCAGGCGAACGGGAAGTCCTGCCACACCATCAGGCCCAGCTCGTCGCACGCGGCGTAGAACGCCTCATCCTCGTAGATCCCGCCGCCCCACACCCGTACCAGGTCGATATTGGCCGCTTTCGCCTGCTCCAGCCGGGTCCGGTACCGCTCCGCCGTGACCCGGGAGGGCAGTGCGTCGTCGGGGATCCAGTTGACCCCGCGGGTGAAGACCGGCACTCCGTTGACGACGAACCGGAAGGCCGAACCCATCGCGTCGGGAGTGGTGTCCAGTTCGACCATGCGGAACCCGACCCGGCGCCCCCAGTCGTCCAGCCGCTCCCCGGACTCGGCGTCCTCCAGCGTCACCGTCAGCTCATGGAGATTCGGCGCCCCCAGAGTGTGCGGCCACCACAGGGTGGGAGAGGGAACGCGCAGGTCGGCCGCGCCGGCTGCCTGCCCCGCCGGCAGGAGGGTCTCGGTGGCGCAGCCGGCGACGTTCACGCGCAGCCGCAGTTCCCGGCCGGCACCGGCGGCAGTGCGCTCGACCGTGACCCGCACGGTCACGTGCCCGTCGCCGTCGCGGACAGTGACCTGGGGGGCGACGGACGCCAGCCGGGCGGTACTCCACCGCTCGATGCGCACCGGCCGCCAGATACCGGCGGTGACCAGCTTCGGTCCCCAGTCCCAGCCGAAACTGCTCGCCATTTTGCGTACGTAGTTGAACGGCTCCGGATACGCGTTGGGCCTCGGGCCCAGCTCCGCCTCCAGCGCCTCGGCGACGGTGTAGGCCGAGGTGAACGCCACCGTCAGATCGCTGTCGCGGCGCGCCACATACTCCGTCACATCGAAGCGGTAGCCACGGTGCATGTTCGACGTCGCGCCGACCGGCACGCCGTCGACAGAGATCCCGGCGAAGGTGTCGAGCCCTTCGAAGACCAGGTCGGTGCGCTCGAAGCCGTCGTCCGTCCGGGGCAGCCGCGTGGCATAAGCCCAGTCGGTACGCCCCACCCACGCGACACGTTCCTCATTGGCGTCCAGGTACGGGTCGGGAAGCGCGTGCGCGGCAAGCAGATCGCTGTGCACACAGCCGGGAACCTGCGCGGCGAACACTGTCCCGGCCACCTGAGGCGGCACGGGCCCGGTGCTGTCCGGGGCGGCGACCGCACGCAGCGTCCACGGTCCGGGCGGGGCAGAAGCGACCAGCATGAAGGCCTCCAAAGAATGCGACCGTTCCGAAGAACGCACCGATGCCGTTCCGCCGGAGCGGACGGCGTCGGCGCCCGACCGGCGACCAGGCGCACGAACAGCCGCCAGGCGGGCCGGAGAGCGGTCGCCTGATGGCTTGCTCGCCAATCTAGGCCGCGGAAACGCCCCTGTCTATTAACCGGTCTAGTGGTGCCAGGTGCTGGCGTAACGGTTAGGTATCGACAACGATTCGGCACCTTTACCCCCCGGTGGGCTCATGGAAAGGTTCCGCTCAGACTGAAGCGCTTAAGTGTTTCAGGGGTCAGGGCCCGGCGTGTGCGGGCGGGATGAGGGAGTCACATGCGGAGAAGAGTTCTGCCGGCGGTCTCCTTGGCCGCGGCGATCGTGGTCGTGGGCACGGCGTGTTCCTCGTCGGGCAGCGGCGGGTCCACGTCCACGGCGGCCGCCACGGCGGCCGCAGACCCCTCGTCGGTCTCCGGCGACATCACGGTCCTCACCAATCGCACCGACCTGATCGGCGACGGCACACTGAAGAAGTACGCCGCCGACTTCAAGAAGCTCTACCCGAAGGTCAACGTCAAGTTCCAGGGCCTGACGGACTACGAGGGCGAAGTCAAGATCCGGATGAACACCGAGAACTACGGGGACGTGCTCCTCATCCCCACCGCGGTGGCACGCACGGACTATCCCAAGTTCTTCGCCCCGCTGGGCGACTCCGCCGATCTCGCCGGCACGTACCAGTTCACCGACTCCGGCACGGTCGACGGGAAGGTCTACGGGATCGTGTCGTTCGCCTCGGCCAACGGCTTCGTCTACAACAAGAAGGTCTGGCAGCAGGCCGGCATCACCTCCTGGCCCACCACTCCGGCACAGTTCCTGGCCGATCTGAAGCAGATCAAGTCCCGTACCGAGGCCACCCCGTACTACACCAACTACAAGGACGGCTGGCCGCTGACCGCCTGGACGAACGTGCTGGGCTCGGCGACCTGCGACCCCGGGGCGAACGACAAGCTCACCACCGACGATCCGTGGAAGGCCGGCAGCGACCTGAACACCGGAGACTCGCTGCTGTACGACATCGTCCACAGCAAGCTCTCCGAGGACGACCCGACGACCACGAACTGGGAGAACTCGAAGAACCTGCTGGCCACCGGCAAGGCGGCCACCATGTGGCTGGGCACCTGGTCCGTACCGCAGTTGCAGCAGGCCGCCACGAAGGCCGGCGCCGACCCGAAGGACATCGGCTACATGCCGTTCCCCGCACAGGTCGGCGGCAAGTACTGCTCCGTCGAGGCCCCGGACTACCAGTACGCGGTGAACATCCACTCATCCCACAAGGAGGCAGCCCGGGCCTGGGTGGACTGGATCGAGGGCAAGTCCGGCTTCGCCACATCGGTCTCGGGCATCTCCAGCGCCAAGGGCTCGGCCCTGCCGGAGATCCTGGCGCCCTTCACCGCGGCCGGCGTGAAGATGATCGTCGAGAGCCAGGCCAGGACTCCTCAGGTCAACACCATCGACAAGGCGTCGGAGGTCGGCCTGCAGACTCCCGAGTACCGGCAGAAGCTCATCGACGCGGCCCGCGGGGCGGGCGGCGGAAGCCTCAGCTCGATCTTCTCAGACCTGTCCAAGAAGTGGAAGTCCGGCCAGCAGAACGCCGGTCTGTGACCGTACACGCGTCCTAGGCAGCCACGACGAGCAAGGATGCCCATGAGCGACACGCATACGCCACTCGATCTGGGAGAACGGGACACCCCGCGCACAGCCGGGCCGCCCACGTCAGCGCATCGCGGCAAGTCCCGCCGGGGGTGGCCGGGCGGAGCCTGGCCGGGCCGGCTCACCCCTTGGCTGTTCCTGGTGGTGCCGGTCGGTTTCCTGGTCGTCTTCACCTATGTACCGATCGTCAACATGATCGAGTACGGGTTCACCGACTGGGACGGGGTCAGTCCCGACCATAGCTGGGTCGGCATGAAGAACTACACCGAGATCTTTACCCGTTCCGAGCTTTTCCAGGTGTTCTACGTCAGCATCTACTACCTCGTCGCCTCGGTGGCGCAGTTGGTGCTGGCTCTGTACTTCGCCACCATTCTCAGTTTCAGCACCCGGCTGCAAAACCTGTTCAAGGGAATTCTCTTCTTCCCCTATCTCATCAACGGCGTCGCCATCGGCTTCGTGTTCCTGTACTTCTTCCAGTCCGGCGGCACCCTGGACACCGTCCTTTCCGCATTCGGAATGCACGGCAAGCACTATTGGCTCGGCAACCCCCATCTGGTCAACATCTCCTTGTCGGGAGTGTCCGTGTGGCGGTACATGGGCCTGAACTTCGTGCTCTTCCTCGGCGGCATCCAATCGATCCCCAGTGAGCTGTACGAAGCCTCCGCACTGGACGGAGCCGGCCGCTGGGCGCAGTTCCGCCACATCATCGCTCCCAGCCTGCGTCCGCTGATCAGCCTCAGCGTGATCCTGGCGATCTCCGGCTCCCTGGCGGTCTTCGAGATCCCGTACATCATGACCGGCGGCTCGGGGGCGAGCGAAACGTTCGTCATCGAGACGATCAAGATGAACTTCGAGTTGAGCAAGACCGGACTGGCTTCGGCGATGGCCGTGGTCCTGCTCGGTTTTGTCCTGCTGGTGACCTGGGTGCAGCGCCGCCTGGTCCCCGATGAGAGGTCCGATCTGGCATGAGCGACGCACCCATTCCCACTCTCCGCAGCTCACGCCCCATCCGGATCGCGCCCACGCTGAAGTACCTCTCGCTGATCCTGGCCTGCGTGGCAGTCCTGCTTCCGCTCAGTGCGGTGTTCCTGACGTCACTCAAGACGCACAAGGAGATCGCCAACGGCAGCGGCGCGCTGACCCCGCCCGACAACTGGCTCAACTTCTCCAACTACCAGGTCGCCTTCGAGCAGGGCCACATGCTGCGCGGCCTGTTCAACACCGCGTTCATCCTGCTGTTCTCCGTCGTCGGCAGCGTCCTCATCGGCTCCATGGCCGCCTACGCCATCGACCGCTACCGCTTCCGCTTCCGCCGCGCCATCCTGGCGGCGTTCCTGATCGCCACTCTCGTGCCCTCGGTCACCACGCAGGTCGGCACGTTCCAGGTCATCAACAACTTCGGGCTGTTCGACACCCGGTGGGCAACGATCCTGCTGTACACCGGCACCGACATCGTGTCGATCTACATCTTTCTGCAGTTCATCCGCTCCATCCCGGTCTCCCTGGACGAAGCCGCCCGCATAGACGGAGCCTCAGCCCTGCGGATCTACTGGACCATCATCATGCCGCTGCTGAAACCGGCCATCGCGACCGTGGTGATCATCAAGGGCATCCTGGTCTACAACGACTTCTACTATCCGTTCCTCTACATGCCCTCCGAGGAGCTGGGCACCATCTCCACCTCGCTCTTCCGGTTCAAGGGGCCGTTCGGCGCGGAGTGGCAGGACATCTCCGCGGGAGCGATCCTCGTCATCGTCCCCACGCTGCTGCTCTTCCTGTTCCTCCAGCGCTACATCTACAGCGGGCTCACCCGGGGCGCGACGAAGTGACCCCCCTCAGGGCGACCACCGTTCTCGTCAGGAAGCAGGCGGGGCCGTGGACGCGCGGGGCACCAGCACGGGCGCGGGGGCGGGGCGTGACGGAACGTCCGGGGAGGCCAGGGCCTCGAAGAGAAGTTCGGCGGCCTGGGCTCCGTACTGGAAGACGTCGTGACTCATCGCGGACAGTTGCGGCCGGACCAGCTCGCACAACTGCGAGTCGTCCCAGGCCAGCAGGGACAGGTCACGCGGGACGCTCACACGCATCTCCGCCGCCACGCCGAGCCCGGCGACGGCCATGATGTCGTTGTCGTAGATGATCGCCGTCGGGCGCTGGGCCGACAGCAGCAGGGAACGGGTGGCCCGGGAGCCGTCGTCGCCGGAGAAGTCCGCGGTTACCACACGCGCTTCGGTGATACCCGCCTGGGCCGCCGCCGACCGGAACGCCTCGGTCCTGATCGCGGTGTGCCCCAGAGCGGACGGACCACTCACCCGGGCGACGGAACGATGGCCCAGCGCCGCCAAGTACCGGACGGCCTCCACCATCACGACGGCGTCGTCCGTCCACACCGCGGGGAACGGGCCCGCCAGCGACGGGTGTCCCACCACGACGGCCCGCAAGTCGGTCTGCGACAGGGTTTCGATGCGGGGATCGTCGGCCTGAAGGTCCACCAGCAGACTGCCGTCGACGCGTCGGCCCTGCCACCAGGCGAGCTGGACCTCGGCCTCCTCCTCAACGCTGTCGGCGAGCCGCAGCAGCAGCGAGTAGCCGCGTTTGACCAGAATCGACTCGACGCCGCCGATGAACTCCATGTAGAAGGGCTCGCGCCCCAGCATGGGAGCCGGCCGCGCCAGGACAAGCCCGATGGTCTGAACGCGCGACGCGGACAGGGACACCGCCGCCGTATTGGGCGTCCACCCCATCTCTTTGGCCGCCAAAGAGATCCGCTTACGGGTGGACTCCGACACCCCTGGGCGATTGTTGAGCGCCAGCGACACCGCTGCGGACGAGACGCCCGCCCGCTGAGCGACATCACGAATGGTCACTCTGCGCCCGTTTTTCACCGTCACTGTCCCACTCTCCTTCGGCACCCCGTCGCGCGGTGCCGGAGCGCGACACGAACGCGGTGCTGCGCGCACCAATATAGTTCGCGGCCGCCCCAAGTGTCCATAAACCGCTTGAGTGAGCCATTCTCGGCGACAGTCTCTGTATGAGGGAGTGAATGCCTCACATCGGAATCGGACATGACCGTCGAGTCGGTGCGGGCAACAGATCGAGCGCTATCTCTTGGCATGGGATAAATACCACGGCACGTTACCGGAATAGTGACGCCGGGGATTCTGTCCGATCCGGCTGCCGACGCCGGGCGCGGCCCCGGTCACGCGCCCGCTGAAATCAGTTCCTCCGCAGGGCCGTTGACGGGCTGTGGCGCTCCCGTGAGGTCGAGGACGAAGAGCGGTACGCCCAGATCGTCGGCGCGGGCGCGGGCGTCGTCCGCGTACCCCGCCAGGGAGAAGAAGACGCTCACCGCTGAGGAGCTGAGGCCGTTCAGCCACAGGCACTCGACGTCGCGCAGCGAGGTGGGCGAGGTCGTCGGGTCGACCTGGGCGACGACCTCGGGCCCCCGCAGGTCGATGCCGGAGGCGGGCTGCTCCTCCGCCTGTTCGACATGGTGGAAGCCGAGCCAGCGCAGATAGAGCGCGGCGGCGGTCACCGCGTCGCGGGTGGTGCGGATGGTCAGCGGGTGGAACGTGGGCCGGGGCGCGGCGGCCGTGCGCGGCAGCGGGATGTGCATGGGCGCGCCGGGGACCGGTTCGGGCGGTTCGGGCTCGGGTTCCGGCTCGTGGTCGAAGACGGGGTCGTGCCCGGTGGCGGTGTCCACCGGGCGTACGGGTATGCGCAGCACCGAGCCGCAGACGCAGCCGAGTTCGGGTTGCGGCCAGTGGCCCGCACGCCCGCAGGACGTGCACCGTACCGTCACCCACTCGTCCGTCCAGGTGCGGTGGGTGATCGGCTCCGCCGGTACGCCCCTGAGCAACGGCGGGGCGACCGGAGCCCCGCACGCGCATGGGTAGACCGACGCCATGAAGGTGTGATTACGGCTACAGGCCGGGCAACGCACCGGAACGCTCTCTCGCACGACGATGGATCCCCTTCGGTTGCACTCCGTGGGCCATCGTCCACCAAGAGCGAGGTCTTGGGGAGCCCCTTCGGGTATCCCCTGTCCCATATCTGCCCGCGCGGCTCCCCTTCTCCTTGACGCCGTTTCGCATCGCCCTTAGATTGATTCCGTATAGCAGAACAAAACTTCCACATTACGGAATTGGCGCTCTCAGGTGGCGCGACAGAGCCCGAATCCGCCAGCCGAATGAGGAGCACCCCATGGCTCGAATGACCGCTGCCCGAGCGGCAGTTGAGATCCTCAAGCGCGAAGGCGTGACAAACGCGTTCGGTGTGCCAGGCGCCGCGATCAATCCCTTCTACGCGGCCCTCAAGGCGGCCGGTGGCGTCAACCACACGCTCGCCCGCCATGTCGAGGGCGCCTCGCACATGGCTGAGGGCTACACCCGCACGCACCCGGGCAACATCGGTGTCTGCGTCGGTACCTCGGGGCCCGCGGGCACCGACATGATCACCGGCCTGTACTCCGCGCTCGGTGACTCCATCCCGATCCTGTGCATCACGGGCCAGGCGCCCACAGCGGTGATCCACAAGGAGGACTTCCAGGCCGTCGACATCGCCTCGATCGCCAAGCCCGTCACCAAGGCGGCGACCACCGTCCTGGAGGCCGCGCAGGTCCCCGGCGTCTTCCAGCAGGCGTTCCACCTCATGCGCTCGGGCCGGCCAGGACCGGTCCTCGTAGACCTGCCGATCGACGTCCAGTTGACCGAGATCGAGTTCGACATCGACACGTACGAGCCGCTGCCGGTCTACAAGCCGTCAGCGACGCGCGCGCAGGTCGTCAAGGCCGTCAAGATGCTCAACGAGTCCGAGCGGCCCCTGATCGTCGCAGGTGGCGGCATCATCAACGCCGACGCGTCGGAACTGCTGGTGGAATTCGCCGAGTTGACCGGTACGCTGGTCATCCCCACCCTGATGGGCTGGGGCACCATCGCCGACGACCACGAGCTGAACGCCGGCATGGTGGGCCTCCAGACCTCGCACCGCTACGGCAACGCCACGTTCCTGGAGTCGGACTTCGTCCTCGGCATCGGCAACCGCTGGGCCAACCGCCACACCGGCAAGCTCGATGTCTACACGCGGGGACGGAAGTTCGTCCACGTCGACATCGAACCCACCCAGATCGGCAAGATCTTCGCCCCCGACTACGGGATCGCCTCGGACGCCAAGGTCGCCCTGGAACTGTTCGTCGAGGTCGCGAAGGAGCTGAAGGCCGCGGGCGAACTGCCCGACCGCCGTGCGTGGATCGAGTCGGCACGCGAACGCAAGGCGACGCTGCACCGCCGTACGCACTTCGACAACGTGCCGATCAAACCGCAGCGGGTGTACGAGGAGATGAACCGCGCCTTCGGCCCCGAGACCCGGTACGTCACCACCATCGGCCTCTCCCAGATCGCCGGCGCGCAGATGCTGCACGTCTACCGGCCGCGGCACTGGATCAACTGCGGCCAGGCGGGCCCGCTCGGCTGGACCATTCCGGCCGCACTGGGCGTCGCCACCGCCGATCCGGAGGCCTCGGTGGTCGCGCTCTCCGGTGACTACGACTTCCAGTTCATGCTGGAGGAGCTGGCTGTCGGCGCGCAGCACCACATCCCGTACGTCCATGTGCTGGTGAACAACTCGTACCTGGGGCTGATCCGTCAGGCACAGCGCAACTTCGACATCGACTTCCAGGTGAATCTGGAGTTCGAGAACATCAACTCACCCGAGCTCGGTATGTACGGCGTCGACCATGTGAAGGTCGTCGAGGGCCTCGGCTGCAAGGCGATCCGGGTGACCGAACCGGATCAGCTCCTCGCGGCCTTCGAGGAGGCCAAGAAGCTGGCGGCCGAGTTCCGGGTGCCGGTGGTCGTGGAGGCCATCCTTGAGCGGATCACGAACATCTCGATGAGTGGCAGCGACATCGCCAGCGTCAACGAGTTCGAGGACATCGCCACGGAGCCGGGCCACGCGCCCACGGAAATACTGCCGCTGGTCTGACCCAGCGGTGGACCGAGGGGGACGGGACGGCCCCCGCACCGGAGAGATCCGGGGCGGGGGCCGTCTTCCTGTCCGTCAGGGTGCGGGCCGGTCGCCGGCGCGGGCCCGCTGGAGCAGGTCCGTGCTGTCGGCCCACTGGTCCACACTTCCCAACAGCGGCAACGCGCGAAGGTCCGGGTCCGTCACGGTTCGCGCGAGAGCCTGCGCGAAGCGCTCGGCGCGCAGGACCAGGAAGGGGCGCGAGTGGTACGGGCGGCGCCTCGGGTCCACCGCACTGGTGAGGCCGGAGGCGTTCTGGAGCGCCGCGACGGCCTCGTAGGCATCGCACAGGTGCGCTTCCCGGCTCGGGTGGTCCGTCGCGGCCAGGACCCCGCGCAGGACCGGGGCCAGTGACTCGGCCACCGGCAGCCGGCTGAACGCGCTGCCGAGCCACTTGGTGTAAGGGGCGTACCGGCGCTCCAGCAGCAGGCACACGCGCATCAGGTCCCGCACCAGCCCGGCCGCCACGACGGCCGAACCGAGGTCGTCGCCGACCTCCGCGCAGCGCCCATCGTCATGGCCCCAAGAGTGCCGGAGCGTCCCGCCCGGGACCAGCGGCTATCCCTACCGCCTGAAGTAGTGGCCCTCCTCGATGTCCGCGAGCAGCGGCAGGTGGGTCGGCCGCCAGTCCAGGCGTTCGCGCGTCAGCGCGCTGGACGCCGGGGTGTCGAGCGACACCAACGGTCCGAGGAACCCGAAGTGGCCGGCCGCGTCCTCGGCTGCGACACCGGCGACCGGCACCTTGAGTTGGCGGCCCACGGTCTCCGCGATCTCGCGGAACGGCACCCCCTCGTCGCCGACCGCGTGCAGGCGTGAGCCGGCCGGGGCCGACTCCAGGGCCAGCCGGTACAGGCGTGCCGCGTCCAGCCGGTGCACTGCGGGCCACCGGTTCGATCCGTCGCCCACGTACGCCGATACGCCTTTCGCCCGGGCGATGCCGATGAGGGCCGGTGTGAAGCCCCGGGCATCTCCCTCACCGTGCACCAGCGGCGCGAGCCGCAGCGCGGCCGAGCGCACACCGCGCTCGCTCATCGCGATCACCGCCTGCTCCGCCGGAACCCGCAGGGCCGAGGCGCCCAGCTTCTCCACGTCGGGGGTGTCCGCCTCCGTGCCCGGCCGCCCGAACGCCAGGCCCAGAGTCCCCGACGTCACGACGAACGGTTTGCCGGAGCCCTCCAGCGCCGCTCCTATCGCCTCGACGGCGTTCAGTTCGACCCGGGCGCGAGCGACCGGATCCGTTGTCTCCGTCACGTGCTTGTTGGCCGCGTAAACGACCCCGTCCGCCGCGACGGCACCTTCGCGCAGGCTCTTGAGCTCCTCCAGTTCGCCGCGGTGTACCTGCACGCCGGCCGCCGACAGCGCCTCGGCGGCCGAGTCCGAGCGGGCGAGGCCGACGACCTGATGGCCTGCTCCGAGAAGTTCGGCGGCCACCGCGGATCCGATGTACCCGGTGGCACCGGTGAGAAAAACGCGCACGCTGATGATCCCCTTGTGGTCGCGGATCGGCCCTCCAGAAGCGGCGGGGCCTGTGCCTCAACGTTAGGAACCTCCGGCGCCGCGCGTCCAAGTCCTGTTCCGCACCACGCGATACGGAACGGGCATCACGCGTAGCCTGGCGGGGTGCCCGACACCCCCGCCTCCCGGGCGGACCTCGAACTCCGCCTGGTGCGCTACTTCACGGTCCTCGCCGAGCACGGCAACTTCCACCGCGCGGCCGACGCCCTGCACCTCGCCCAGCCGTCCCTGAGCCGGCAGATCCAGCGCCTCGAAGCGCGGATGGGCGTCCGGCTGCTCGACCGCACCAAGCAGGGCAGCCAACTCACCGACGCGGGACGGGCGTTCCTGCCCGAGGCACACGCACTCCTGCACTCCGCGCAGCACGCCGTGGCGACGGCACGCGCCGCTGTCGGACCCGGTGTGTTCACGATCGGCTACACGGGCGACCTCATCGTGACCGCAGCCGTACGGGAGTTGCGCCGGCTGCGTCCCGACGCCGAGGTGCGCACCTCGCACCTGGAGGTCAGTCAGGTGAACGCGAGCCTGCTGGACCACCGGGTCGACGCGGTCCTCACCCGGGAGCCTTTCCCCACCGACCAGTTGGGTGTGACGGTGCTGCACGAGGAGCCCCGGGTGCTCATGGTGCCCGCGGTCCACCGGCTCGCCGGCCGTACGTCGGTCACGCTCGCCGACTTCGCGGACGAGGCCCTGGTCCGGTACGCCGACCCGGTGTACGACGCGTTCTGGCGTCTGCTCCCACGCCCGGACGGACGCCCGGCACCCGATGGCCCACTCGTGGAAGCGGTGGCGGACAAGCTCGAACTCATCGCCGGAGGCGAGGCGTTGGCTCTGGCGCCGGCCGGCGACCACCACACTCCTCTTCGGTCCGACCTCACGACGGTGCCTGTGGAAGGGGTCGAGCCGTGCCGGGTCGTACTCGCGACCAGGGCCAGGGACCACGTACCGCTCGGCGGGGACTTTCTCGACATCGTCGTGAGGCAGCGCGCGGGCGGAGGCTGATGACGGCGTGCGGGACAGGTGCCGGGGGGCCGGTGTGTGACCGCGGCGGCGGCGACGGGCCTTCCGGCTTCCTTCTCTCAGGCCGAGAGGGAGCCTTCGTGGCCCTTACCACCGCACTGGCTCCCGCTCGCCGCCGCGGTCTGGCCCGCGCCACCGGTCACCCCTCATAGGGCCGGTGGGCGGACGTCGGATGCCACTTCGGTCCCCGCGCGGGGCGCGGACCGGAGTGGGCGAGGTTCTTGGTCGAGGGTTCTTGTCGATCTCCTGCTGGTTACCTGTGGTTCCGGGCGACGGTGGCACTTGGGCGCGACAGGACAGGTGTCAGCGCCACCGCCGCCCGGGTCTGTGGGGCCCGGAGTCCGGGCGGGTCAGACCTGCTCGCCGGAGAGGCGTTCGACCGAGCGCAGCAGCGCGGAGTGGTCGAGTCCGCCGTCGCCCTGCGCACGCAGGGAGGCGACCAGTTGGGCCACCACGGCGCCCACGGGAAGCGCGGCGCCGACATTGCGGGCGGCGTCCGTGACGATGCCCATGTCCTTGTGGTGCAGGTCGATCCTGAAGCCGGGCTTGAAGTCGCGGTTGAGGAAGTTGTCCTTCTTGCGGGTCAGCACGGTCGACCCGGCGAGACCGCCGTTCAGCACGTCCAGCGCGGCGTTCAGGTCGACGCCGGACTTCTCCAGGAAGACCACGGCCTCGGCGCACGCCTGGATGTTGACGGCGACGATGAGCTGGTTGGCCGCCTTCACCGTCTGCCCCGAACCGTGCGGGCCGCAGAGCACGATGGTCTTGCCCAGCGCGTCGAGGAGCGGCTTCGCGTCGTCGAAGTCGGCCTGCTCGCCGCCGACCATGATGGAGAGCACGGCCTCGATGGCACCGGCCTCGCCGCCGGAGACCGGGGCGTCCAGGACGCGCAGGCCCTTCTCGGCGCCCGCCTTGGCCAGGTCGACGGAGGTCTGCGGGGTGATCGACGACATGTCGATCAGCAGCGCGCCGCGCCGGGCGTTCTCCAGGATGCCGTCGGCGCCGTACGCCACGGCCTCGACCTGCGGGGACGCGGGCACCATGGTGACGATCACGTCGGCGTCCCGTACGGCCTCGGCGATGGAGCCCGCGACCGTACCGCCGGCGCCCGCCAGCCGGTCCAGCTTGTCCTGCTCCAGCGTGTAACCGGTCACGGAGTAACCGGCCTTGATCAGGTTCTCGGACATGGGGGAGCCCATGATGCCGAGTCCTATCCATGCGATCTTGGGGAGGTTGCTCATGCGGATGCCTCTTTCAACGCGCGCGGGAGAATGGTCAGTTGGCGAGCCAGCCGAAGGAATCGGCGCTCGGGCGATCGCCCGCCTTGTACTCCAGGCCGACCCAGCCGTCGTATCCGGCCTTGCGCAGCCGCTCCAGCAGCTCGTCGAGCGGCAGCGTGCCGGTGCCGGGGGCGCCACGGCCCGGGTTGTCGGCGATCTGTACGTGACCGGTCTTGGCCGCATACGCGTCGATGACCTCGTTCAGGTCCTCGCCGTTCATGGACAGGTGGTACAGATCGAGCAGGAACTTCGTGTTGCCGAGGCCCGTCGCCTCGTTCACCTTGTCGACGACCTCGATCGCGGACGGCGCGCTCACCAGCGGATAGAGGGGCGACTCCGGCTTGTTGAGTGCCTCGATCAGCAGGATCGCCCCGACGCGGTCGGCGGCGCGGGCGGCGAGCACCAGGCTCTCCAGGGCGAGTGAGTCCTGGAGGCGGGGGTCGGCGCCTTCGACGCGATTGCCGTACAGCGCGTTGAGCGCGGTGCAGCCGACGGAGCCGGCGAAGGCCGCCGCCACCTCGATGTTGGCGCGGAACCGGTCACACTCCTCGCCCGGTACGGAGAGCGCCCCGCGATCGGGCCCCGGAAGCTGTCCGGCGTAGAAGTTCAGCCCCACCAGCTCGGTGCCCGCGTCGTCGAGCGCCTTCTTGAGGGCGTCCAACTCGGACTGCGGCGGAGTGGGGGAGTCGATCCACGGCCACCACAGCTCCACGGCGGTGAAACCGGCCGCGGCTGCGGCCGCCGGTCGCTCCAGGAGCGGCAGCTCGGTGAAGAGGATGGACAGGTTCACATCGAAGCGCTGGTCTGCGTAGCCCATGAGGCTCAGCCGCTCCTTCCGTATTGCGGAAGTTAGTTTCTGCTTGATGGAAGCCTGCCCGTGGGGCTCAGTGGCTGTCAAGTGCGGCCGACGGAATGGCCGAGTAATTCGGCCCCCGATCCGCCGGGAGGGGATCGGAGGCCGTGTGCGGTGGTCCGGGTACGGGCTGGTCGCTGGGCCGGGTGTGGGGCCAGGCTCTGCGGCCGGGTACGGCCCGCCGGCTCAGGTCACTGGAACAGCGCCGGATCGACCGCGTCGGCGATCGCCTGGAGTCCCGCCTCGTTGGGGTGCAGATGGTCTCCGCTGTCGAAGGCGGCGCGGAACTTCGTCGGCTGCGCCGGATCGTGCGTCGCCGTGTCCTGGTCGACAATCCCATCGCAGCCGCTGCCCGCGCCCCGGATGAAGCTGTTCACAGCGGCGCGCTTCGGCTCCAGCTCCGCCTTCCAGCCTCCGGCGCCCTCGAACGGTGTGAGCGTCGAGCAGATGAACTTGACGCCCTTGCCGTGCGCGGCGGAGATGAGCTGCTTCAAGCCGGTGATGAGCTGATCGGCGGTCGGGTTCCTGTTCGTCAGGTCGTTGATCGGGTCGTCGGCGAAGATCACCCACCGGACGCCCGGCTGTGCGAGCACATCCCGGTCGAAACGCTTCAGCGCGCTCTGCCCGGCCCCGTCCGCCAGCAACTGGTTTCCGCTGATGCCCTGGTTGAGTACGCCGACCACGCGCCCGGCGGCGGACAGCCTCGTCGCGAGGTCGTTCGGCCAGCGGCGGTTGGCGTCGGTCCGGGACGCGATGCCGTCGGTGATCGAGGCGCCGAGCGTGACGACGGCGCCCGTGGCCGCGGTGTTCACGACGTCCAGCCCCGACAGGAAGTAGTAGCTGCCGGTGGTTTTCACGCCCGTCAGGTCGGCGTTGCCTGCCACGTCCCCCGGAGCGATGTAGTTGGTCTGAAGTCCCGACTGGTGGTAGGTCGCTGGGCCGGTGGAGTCGGGTACGTGGAAGCTGACCGCCACATCCGCGCCCGCCGGTACGGCGAAGCCGGTCGAGTCGCTGGCGACCGTACCCCCGACGGGGATGGTGACATCGGTCCGTCCGCCGAAGGTGACAGCGCGGTCGGTGGACGCGGAGACGGACGAGCCCGAGGTGCGCCGGGCTATGTGTACGTCGCGGATGACCACGGGCTTGTTGCCGAAGGCGTTCGACAGATGGACGCGCGCGGCGGTGCCGGAAATGCTGGTGTGCACGATCTGACGAATCGTCTGCTGCCCGAAGGTGTCGCTGCCGCTCTGTGGGGAGGCGGCCCAGGTGCCGATCCAGGTGTCGGCGGCGGGGGCGGACGCCGACGCGGACGTGGCGTCGGCCTCGGTCCCGGTCTCGGCCGAGGCGGATCGCTGGACGCCGGCGATCAGCAGAACGGTGGTGGCGGTGGCAGTGGCGGTGGTGGCAAGGGTGCGGAGCTTTCGCTTCACTGTGGGGTGTCCCTCTGTCCCGCGGCGCCCCTTGGCCGGGGCGCCTTCTGCCTCAACCATTACCCAGAACACACCAGTTGGTGCGGCGCGGTCGGGGGCGAGGCGGGGGGTGGGGTCGGTGCCGGGTTGGCATTATAAAGGTCCACTGGTTCCTTATTGGCGGGGTCGGTTAGGCTTGCCGTATGTCCTCGCAGCCCCCTGAATTCCAGCGCGCGCGCAGACCCGAGCAGATCGAGGCGCGCCGCCGGGCCATCCTGTCGACCGCGCGCGGGATGCTCGGTGAACGCTCCCTGGCGGACATCAGCCTCCGTGAACTCAGTCTGCGGGTGGGGCTGTCCAAGTCGAACGTCCTGCGCTACTTCGACAGCCGCGAAGCGATCTTCCTGGAGCTGCTGGACACCGAATCCGAAGCCTGGCTGGACGCTCTCGAAGTGGTGCTCGCGGCAGGAGGCCAGGTAGGGGAGGCAGGGGAGGCGGGGGAGCCCCGGGATGCGACCGGGGAGGCCGAGCCGTACGCCGTCGAGGTCCGCCTCGCCTCGGCCGTCGCCGACACCCTTTACGAACGCCCGCTCCTGTGCGAGCTGATCGGCTCGATGAGCGGCGTACTGGAACGCAACATCAGCGTGGATTTCGCCCGCGCCTTCAAGCGGCGCGCGACCGGGCACACCGAACGCCTGGCGGCGCTGGTCGGCTCCCGGCTGCCGGGGCTCGGCGGCGCGGCGTCCGGTCAGTTCGCCGCCGCGGTCATCGTGATCACCGCGGGTCTCTGGCCGTACGCCAACCCGACCGAGGCAGTGGCGACGGTGACGGCGGAGATGGGCCACCCGCCGACGGACGAGACCTTCCCGCACGCTCTCCGCGAGGCCCTCATCACGCATCTCATCGGGCTGAGCGCTTCCCCGCATCGTTTCGTATGACCACCCGGCGGGTCGGTTAAGGTCGTCCCCGGAGCGACGCGATGGAGGTATGGAGGCACAGTGCGACTCAGGGTGGAGTTCACGACCGAACCCTTCGACCTGGACGAGGCACCCGCCCACGCGGTGGTGGCCCGCGAGGTCGTCCAGGGGGCCGGCCTCGACGCCGTGGACGTGGGGCCGTTCGGCAATACGGCGGAGGGTGACGCCGAAACCGTACTGGCCGCGGTCGACACCCTGCTGCGCAGGACACTGGCCGCAGGCGCGACCCGGGTCTCGCTCCAGGTGAATGTGGCCGGACCCGATACCGCGCCCGGCGGAGGCGCCCGGTGAGCGGGCCGGTGGACCACCCCTTCGTCGCAGCGGTCAAGCCCCTGATCGACGCCATGGGCGGCGAGCTGATGGCGCCGGAGGCGGCGGAGCCCGACGATGTGGTGCTCGCCTGGGAGGGCGAGGATCTGCTGGCCGTACGGCTGCCGCAGCTCTCCGAGTCGCTGGACCACATCCTCGCCGCGCTGGAGCGCCGGCACGGAGTGCCGCTGGCCGAGCTGGACCGCAGGACGAAGCAGTCGGTCGTACGGATACTGGAGGCGCGCGGCGCCTTCTCGGTGCGGCACGGCGTGGAGACGGTGGCGAGTGCCCTCGGGGTCAGCCGCTTCACCGTCTACAACTACATCAACTACGTCAACGAGCAGCGGGCGGCCGAGACGCCCGAGGCGTGACGGCGCGCGAAGCGGCACAGCGAAACGCCCCTGTGGGCCGGGTCCGTCCGGCGTGCAGGGGCGCTGACGTTCTCGCCGTCAGGCGGAGTACTTGACCATCCAGTCGGCGTCGGGGTCACGGCCGAACTCGGGGTCGTTCGGCGCGTCCGCCGGGACCTCCTCGACCATGCGCTCCGGGGGAATCCGGTCAGGCAGGTGGCCGAAGCGAGCCGCCCGTTCGGCGGCGCCGTCGCCCGCCGGGGGCGTGTGCGTTTCAGCCGTGCTTTCCTCGCGTGCGCTCATGACGGTCCCCATGTGTTTCGAGATGTTTCGAGAAGGTGACGCCCCGCGCCGGGGGCCCCGGAGAACTCCTGCCCAGTCTACCGCTGGGCGGACAGCAACTTTCAACAAAGTGTTGACGCGGTGTTGTCGAGGGCGTTAGCTATGCGGAGCCCGTCCAGCACAGCCACGGAGGCTCCCGTGACGATCGACCCGCCCCCGGGCCTCACCCGGTTCAACACCTCCTCCGACCAGGACGCGCTCGCCGCACTGGGCGAGGTGTGTGCCAGTACGGCGTGGGGCAGCGAACTGCTCGCCCGGCGCCCGTACGCCACCACCGACGCCCTCCTCGCGGCCGGCGACGCGGTGACAGCCGCCCTGACCGACGACGATCTCGCCGAGGCGATGGCGGGCCATCCGCCGATCGGGCGGCCCAAGCCCGGGGACCCGACCTCGACCCGCGAACAGCGGGGGATGGCCGGTGCCTCCGAGGAGCTCAAGGCCGAGATGCTCGCACTGAATCTGGCCTATCAGGAGACGTTCGGACAGGTCTTCCTGATCTGCGCCACCGGTGCGAGCGCCTGGCAACTGCGGGACGCACTGAGAACCAGGCTCCGCAACACACCGGAGGAGGAGCGCGTGATCGTGCGCACCGAACTGGGCAGGATCAATCGCATTCGACTGGGACGCCTCGTCGCGGAAGGAGAGTGAAGGCCGTGAGCACCGGCACCACCGCGAGTACGGGCAGCACCGCATCGGTGTCCACGCACATCCTGGACACCACCGTCGGCCGCCCCGCCGCGGGTGTGCCCGTCACACTCGCCGCCCGCAGTGGCAGCGGGGCGGGCTGGGTGGCGCTCGGCGGTTCGCTGACCGACACCGACGGGCGCTGCAAGGATCTGCCGGCGCTGCCGGAAGCCACCACCCATGTGCGTCTCGGCTTCGAGACCGAGGCGTACCTCGTCAGCAAGAAGCAAGCCGAGGCACAGCAGGACGCCCCCGCGCTACGGGACAGCGATGCGTTCTTCCCGGAAGTGGCGATCACCTTTACCGTCACTCCGGGCGAGCACTATCACGTACCGCTGCTGCTCAACCCGTTCGGCTACTCCGTATACCGAGGGAGCTAGCAGATGCCCACCATTCTCGGCCAGAACCAGTACGGCAAGGCGGAGAACCGCGTCGTCAGGATCACCAGGAACGGCGACACCCACCACATCAAGGACCTGAACGTCTCGGTCGCCCTCTCCGGCGACATGGAGGACGTCCACCACTCGGGCTCCAACGCCAACGTCCTGCCGACCGACACCACCAAGAACACGGTGTACGCGTTCGCCAAGGAGCACGGCATAGAGTCCGCCGAGCAGTTCGGCATCCACCTGGCGCGGCACTTCGTCACCAGCCAGGAGCCCATCCACCAGGCGCGCATCCGGATCGAGGAGTACGTCTGGGAGCGCATCGGGGCGCCGGACGCAGGTCCCGGGCCCACCGCCGGACCGGAAGCCGCCGGCGCCGACGAACCGAAACACTCCTTCGTCCGCAAGGGCCAGGAGACCCGCGTCTCGCAGATCACCTTCGACGGTGAGACGTGGGAGGTCGTCTCCGGGCTGAAGGATCTGACGGTGATGAACTCGACCAACTCCGAGTTCTGGGGCTACGTCAAGGACGCGTACACCACGCTCCCCGAGACGCACGACCGCATACTCGCCACCGACGTCTCCGCCCGCTGGCGGTACAACTGGACCAGCGACGACCAGCAGATGCCGGACTGGGACACCTCCTACGAGCAGGCGAAAAAGCATCTGCTCGACGCGTTCGCCGAGACGTACTCACTCTCGCTGCAACAGACCCTGTACCAAATGGGATCGCGGATCATCGAAAGCCGCCCCGAGATCGACGAGATCCGCTTCTCGCTCCCCAACAAGCACCATTTCCTGGTGGACTTGGAACCGTTCGGCCTGAAGAACGACACCCCCGACGGAGCTGTCTACCTCGCTGCCGACCGGCCCTACGGGCTGATCGAGGCGACGGTCCTGCGGGACGGCGTCGAGCCGCGGATCCCGCTGGACCTGAGCACACTCTGACCGACCCGCCACCCTTGACGCGCGCGCCGGCGTCGACCCCCGGAGTCCGGTTCCACGGCCCCGGGGGCCACAGAAGGGGAGCGGGGGCATCTGCGCGGTACAGCAGTGTGGAACGGCCGCAAAGGCGCGGCCCTTCCACACACCACGGACTCGGTCGTCACCCCGCTCGGCCCCCGACTCCGTACAACATCCGGGCCGCAGGCCCGACATCAGGAAGAGGAACCGCCATGGCGGCTTCGCGCATCGTCATCGAGAACTGTGCCATCGCGACCGTGGACGCCGACGACACCGAGTACGCGTCGGGCCATGTCGTCGTCGCGGGCAACCGGATCGAATCGGCAGGTGCGGGACCGGCGCCCGGTGATCTCCGGGACGTGGTCCGCCGCGTCGACGGCACCGGCCACCTGCTGACCCCGGGCCTGATCAACACACACCACCACTTCTACCAGTGGATCACCCGGGGCCTCGCCACCGACCGCAATCTCTTCAACTGGCTGGTCGACCTCTACCCCATCTGGGCACGGCTCGACGAGCCGATGGTACGGGCCGCCGCGCAGGGCTCCCTCGCGATGCTGGCGCGCGGGGGCGTCACCACGGCGATGGACCACCACTACGTCTACCCGCGCGGTGCGGGCGACCTGTCCGGCGCGATCATCGGCGCCGCGGCTGAGACGGGCGTACGGTTCACCCTCGCCCGGGGCTCCATGGACCGGGGCATGTCGGACGGCGGTCTGCCGCCGGACTTCGCCGTCGAGACCCTCGACGGCGCGCTCGCCGCCACCGAGAAGACCATCGACACACACCACGACACGTCGTTCGACGCGATGACCCAGATCGCGGTCGCACCGTGCTCGCCGTTCTCCGTCACGACCGAACTGCTCAGGCAGGGCGCGGAGTTGGCGCGGCGCAAAGGCGTACGCCTGCACACCCACGGCAGCGAGACCGTGGAGGAGGAGCAGTTCTGCAAGGAGCTGTTCGGCATGGGCCCGACCGACTACTTCGAATCGACCGGCTGGCTCGGCTCCGACGTGTGGATGGCCCACTGCGTCCATATGAACGACTCCGACATCGCGGCGTTCGCCCGTACCGGTACGGGGGTCGCGCACTGCCCGTCCTCCAACGCCCGGCTGGGCGCCGGGATCGCCCGCGTCCCCGACATGCTGGCCGCCGGAGTGCCCGTGGGGCTCGGCGTCGACGGCACCGCCTCCAACGAGTCCGGTGAACTCCACACGGAGTTGCGCAACGCCCTGCTGATCAACCGCCTTGGCGCACACCGCGAATCGGCCCTGACGGCCCGTCAGGCGCTGCGCCTCGGGACGTACGGCGGCGCCCAAGTGCTCGGGCGTGCCGACCAGATCGGCTCCATCGAGGCAGGCAAGCTCGCCGACCTGGTGCTCTGGAAGCTCGACACCCTGGCCCACGCCTCCATCGCCGATCCGGTCATCGCGCTGGTCTTCGGCGCCGCCGCGCCCGTCACCCTCTCCCTCGTCAACGGCAGGACCGTCGTCGAGGACAACCATCTGACCACGGTGGACGAGGACGCCATCGCCCGCTCCACCCGGAGCGAGGCGCGGCGCCTCGCACGGATCGCCGCGGAAGGCTGATCCCGCCCGCACGTCCGGTCGGGGGGGACGGCCCCCGGCCGGGTGGGCCGAGGACCCGAGTGGGGTCCACGGCAGCCGTGACCGGGAGGCGCCGTACCGTCAATGGCGCGGCGCCTCCCGGGGCGGTGGAACGGAGACTCCACCCGTACGATTCCGAGCCTCTCCGCATCTCTCGGAACCTTCCCCCCATCTCTCGGAACCTCGCCCCGTCATCCCTCGGAACCTCTCCCCGTCTCACCGCATCACCTCCCTGACACCCGCGCCGCCGCCGGCGCGTAACCGACCGGAGGAACCCCTGTGACCGCTCACCCCGGGATACCCACCGACACACAGACCGAGGCCGGTCTCGACGCCGGCGCCGAGCCCGACCGTAAGCACCCGGTCGACGAGAAGCTGCCACCGTTCAAGATGTTCACCAGCGGGTTGCAGCATGTGGCCGCGATGTACGCGGGTGTGGTGGCGCCGCCCATGATCGTCGGGCCCGCAGTGGGGCTCGGCGCCAGGGACACCGCGTACCTGATGGGCGCGAGTCTTTTCACCGCCGGAATCGCCACCCTGCTCCAGACACTCGGCTTCTGGAAGATCGGCGCCAGGCTCCCGTTCGTCAACGGCGTCTCGTTCGCGGGAGTGACCCCGATGATCGCCATCGGCAGGGACCGGGGCGCCGACGGCCTCACCGTCGTCTTCGGCGCGATCATCGTCGCCAGTGTGCTGGGCTTCTTCCTCACCCCGTACTTCTCCCAACTGGTGAGGTTCTTCCCGCCCGTTGTCACCGGCACCGTCATCACCCTGATCGGTGTGTCCCTGCTGCCGGTGGCGTTCGGCTGGGCGCAGGGCTCCGACGCCGGGGCCCCCGACTACGGCTCCATGCGCAACATCGGCATGGCGGCGCTCACCCTGGCGATCGTGCTGGCCCTGCGCAAAGTGCTGCGCGGCTTCCTCCAGCAGATCGCCATCCTGCTCGGACTCGTCGCCGGGACCGTCATCGCCGTCCCGATGGGGATGACGGACTTCGACGCCGTCAGGGGCGCCGGGCTCATCGGCTTCCCGAGCCCCTTCCACTTCGGTGCGCCGCACTTCGAGATCGCGGCCGTCGTCTCCATGTGCATCGTCATGCTGGTGTGCATGACGGAGTCCACGGCCGACATGCTCGCTCTCGGCAAGATCGTGGACCGTCCCGCCGACCGGAGGACCATTGAGGGCGGACTGCGCGCCGACACCCTCGGCAGTGCCATCAGCCCGCTCTTCAACGGCTTCATGTGCAGCGCCTTCGCGCAGAACATCGGCCTGGTCGCGATGACCAAGGTGCGCAGCCGCTTTGTCGTCGCCACGGGCGGCGGCATCCTCATCCTGCTCGGGCTGTGTCCGGTCCTGGCGTCGGTGATCGCGCTCGTACCGCTGCCCGTCCTCGGGGGCGCCGGCATCGTGCTGTTCGGTTCGGTCGCGGCGAGCGGCATCCAGACGCTCTCCACGGCGGCGCTGGAGAAGGGCGAGAACGCGCTGATCGTCGCGGCGTCCGTGGGCATCGGGCTGATCCCGATCGCGGCGCCGGACTTCTACCAGGCCTTCCCCAAGGACCTGATGGTGGTGCTCGATTCGGGCATAAGCACCGGGTGCGTCGTGGCGATCGTCCTCAACCTGGCCTTCAACCACCTGGGGAGGAAACCCGTTTCGGACGTGGCTGAACTGGCGGACGTGCCGGAACGCGACGGAGGCCTGCTCAGCCCTTCCGGGGACTGAACAGGCCTCCGACGTACGCTCGACTCAGATCAGGATGTCGCCGCCGCGAAGACGTGGAGCACGCCGCCGTCGGTCGTCGCGGGCAGTGTCACACTCGCGAGCTGCTTACCCGCCTGCAAGGTGACCGGAGCGGTGGCGAAGATCTCCGTACCCACCGGGTCCGTACCGCCGCCCTGCACATCGCGGTACGGGGTGTGGACCGCGACCGTGTTGCCGAACGCCGGCTTCCCGGCTCCGCCGCCGAGTGTCCAGTCGCTGAAGCCGATCTCGGCCTGCTGCGTCGTGCCGTCGGTGTACGTGAGCGTGGCCGTACCGCTCGCGTCGCCTTCCGCGGCGCTGCCCAGCAGACTCAGCTTCGTCGCGCCGGCGGCAGCCGGTACGGCGAGCACCTGACCGCCCCCGACGACCTCGATGTTGTCCGGGTCACCGGCGGCCGACTTCGGCCAGGTGAAGGTGAATCCGCCCGTGGAGACCGTGCCGCCGGGCTGGGCGCCCGCAGCCGCGAGCGCCTTGGCCGAGTAGCTGTAGCCCTCACCGTCGAAGTTGGCCTGGGGGTTCGCGTCATCGGCCGATATGGCGTTGTTGTTGAGGTTCCACAGCATGCTGTTCTTCGCCGCCACGGTCACGGCTGCCGAGGTCTTCGGCAGCTCCGTGCCCGACGACGAGGTGAGGGTCACCGGGACGGTGTAGAAGCCCTCCTGGGTCCCGGCCGCCGCCGACACGGAGATCTTGGCGCTGACGGATCCGCTGCCGGGCACCGTGAAGTCGCCCTGCGCAGGGGTCACCGTGACACCGGCGGGCGGCGCGGCCGTCCAGTGGACCTTGGTGTCCTTGGCCTGGAGCGTCTGCACCTTGACGGTCGTGGTGGTGGCGTCACCGCCGGGCTCGACCTTCAGCTTCTCCGGTGTGACACCGGTGAAGTACGAGGTCCCGCCGCCGGTGAAGGACGGCGGGGCGTCCGCCTTCGCGGTGCCCCACGTGGTGCTGGGCTTGGAGCCGAGGGTGTAGTCGAGGGTGCCGCCGTGGGTGACGAACGAAGCCGGGACCCACGGCTTGCTGGACGTCTTGCCGTTGGTCTTCAGGCTCTGGATGTACGTGTTGTCCGCCGAGGCGGCCGGTGCGTTGACCGTGATGGTCTTGTTGTGCCCGGTCTGGATCACGGCGTGCGGGAACAGCGGCGCCGACAGCACCATGTCCGCCCGGCTCGGAACCTGCGGATACATGCCCAGTGCCGAGAAGACGTACCAGGACGACATCGTGCCCGCGTCGTCGTTCCCCGGGATCCCGCCGGGGGTGTTCGTCCAGAGCTGGTCCATCTCGGCCCGCACGGTCTCCTGCGTCTTGGAGGGTGCGCCCAAGTAGTCATACAGGTAAGGGGCGTTGATGTCGGGCTCGTTGGTGGGGTCGTAGCGCGTGTCGTCCTTGGCGGAGAAGTCGAAGGCGCCGTCAGGGGTCTTGAAGAAGGAGTCGAGACGCTTCACCGTGGTGGCGTCGCCGCCCATGGCGCTGGCGAGCCGCGCCACGTCGGAGTAGACCATCCAGGTGTAGCGGGCGCTGGTGCCCTCGACGAAGCCGCTGCCGGTGCCCGGGGTGAACGTACCCGCCCAGGAGCCGTCGGACTTGCGGTCACGGATGTAGCCGCCGTCGGGGGTGGCGTTCGGGTCGAAGACGTTCGTCCAGTTGCCCGAGCGGTCGAGGAACTTCTTCTCGGTCGCGTGGTCGCCGGTCTGGCCGGCGAGCGCGGAGATGCCGAAGTCGGCGGCCGAGTCCTCCAGGGTCTCGGCGGCGCCGCCCCAGCAGTGGCAACTGTCGGACGGGACGTAACCCAACGTCAGATACTTGTCGAGCGCCGGGCGTTGGCCGACACACTCGACATTGCAGCCCGCGCTGTCGGAGTCGTTCGCCGTCGGCACGGTCGCTGCCTTGACCAGTGACTTGAGGGCGCCCTTGACGTCGAAGTCATGGCCGCCGAAGGCGTAGATACCGGCGAGCGCGGCGTCCGACGGGTCGCCCGACATCACACTCGTCTTGCCGTTCTCCAGTAGCCAGCGGTCCCACTCGCCGCCGCGCTGGTTCGCGAAGTTGAACAGGGACTGCGCGTAGTCACTGCCCGCCTTCGGGTTCAGCAGCGTCATCAACTGCACCTGCGCGCGGTACTGGTCCCAGCCCGAGAAGGTGCCGTACTGCGCCTTCTGGCCCTTGGCGAGCTTGTGCGGCTTCCGGTCGGCGCCCAGGTAGCGGCCGTCGACATCGCTGGTCAGCGTCGGCTCAAGCATCGAGTGGTAGAGCGCGGTGTAGAAGGTGGTGCGCTGGTCTTCGCTGCCACCGCTCACCTTGATCTTGCCCAGCTCCTGCTTCCAGGCCGAAGCGGCCTGGGACTTCACCGAGTTGAAGCTCTTCGAGGGCGGGTTCTCCGCGCGGAGGTTGGCCTCGGCGTTGCCCGGGCTGACGTAGGAGATCGCGACTTTCGCCTGGACCTTGGTGGTCCCGGGGGCGAAGGTGACGTACGCGCCGGAGCCCTTGCCCGCCACCGGGTTGCCGGACGAGCTGAAGCCCGTACCGCCCGTGGCCGAGGTGGATCCCGGCTGCACGGTCCCGTCGGTCCAGGTGCCGACCTTGGCGAACTTCTTGTCGAAGTGGGCCGTGAAGTAAAGGGTGTAGAGGTCCTTGCGGTTGTTCGCGCTCTGCGGGCCGCAGAAGTTGCCCGCGCTGACCGAACCGGTCACGGTCCTGTCGGCCTCGTTGACCCGCACGTCGGCGGCGGTGGAGCCGCTCTCCGAGTTGGAGGTACGGAACAGCAGGCTGGCGGGCTTGTCGGCGGGGAAGCCGAACTGCCCCGAGCCCGTACGGGCGGTGGCGGTCAGGTCGGCCGAAGCGCCGCTGTCCAGACCCACCTTGTACGAGCCGGCCGTCGCTGTCTCGTTGTCGTGCGAGAAGGTGCTCGCGTACTTCGCGTCGGTGGTGTCCGCCGAGGGCGAGGAGTCGACATCGCCCACGTACGGCATGATCGGTATGTCACCGTTGGCCCCGGAGCATCCGACACCGTTGAGGTGGGTGAGGCTGAAGCCCCGGATCTTCGTGGCGTCGTACGTGTAGCCGCCGGGCGCGGGAGTCGACACCTGGGTGCCACGCGAGTTCTGCGGGCTCCAGGCGAGCATGCCGAACGGCTGCACCGCGCCGGGGTAGGTGTTGCCCGCGTTGGACGAGCCGATCAGGGGATCGACGTACGACGCGGGGTTCTTGACGGGCGACGCCTTGGCGGCGGTCGCTCCGCCGGAGGCCGTGGCCGGGGTCGCCGAGGCGGGCGAGACCGTCAGGGCCAGCCCCAGGGACGCCATGGCGGCCACGGCGACGGAGCCGAGAGCTCGGCGTCTCCGATGCGCCGTCCGACGCGGTTGTGTGTCTGACACCGTTCCTGCCCTTCGTTGGTGACGGAAGGTAACGCGACGGGGAGCATGCGCGGTGGCTGGACCCGACAACGTTGTCAACAGATCATGAGGATGCTCCTCCGACCGCTTCGGGGTGTCAAGGCTTTCCGGAATTCGCCGTTCAGGGCGCGCGAGGCGCGCGATGCACGACATGCGATGTACGACATGAGCGGTGGGGTGCCCCGCGCGGAGTTCACCACGCGGGACACCCCACCTGCCCCTGTGGGGCTGCTCGTCGGCCGTGCCGGCCTGCTCTACTCGTCGGCCCGGTGTCAGCCGATGTGGAAGCTGTCGCCGTACACCTTCCAGTCTAGCGGCGGGTCGAGGTTCAGATTGCCCTCGTCGAGGAAGACCCGCTGCGCGGTGTCGACCCGGCTGGTGTCCTCGTGCGCCTCCTCCTGCTTCATCGCCCAGACACGGGCGTCGAGGAAGGCGTTGAGGTAGGTGACCTCGTCGCCGCCCTGGGACGGCGGCTTCGCGTTGTTGAGCGCCCGCTGCCGGATGCCGCCGAAGCTGGTGCCGCCGTTGCCCGGGCCGTGCATCACGATGGCGTCGTAATACATGAACTGCCCGAGTGTGCCGATGCCGTCCTTCTTGCCCTGCGCTACGGCCGGGTTGAAGTAGACCCGGTCCCGCTCGTTGTTCTGTGCGGTCTGGAACACGGTGTCCTTGGCCGCCTGCTTCCAGGCGTCGGTGAAGCCGTCGAGACCGTCGTGCGAGTCCGTACCGTTCACGTCGCGCAGCGCCGGGAGGTAGGAAGCGAGCGGGTTGTTCGGCTTGGTGTCCGTGTAGGCCTCGACGAGTTCGAGCATGTCGCCGGTCCCGGAGCAGAATCCGATGATGCCGGCGGTGTAGCCGCGCCCGTCACCGATGTCCTCGATGTAGCTGTACTGCGCCTTCCAGTCCTGCGAGGAGTTCTCGGCGCTGGAGACGATCTGCATGGCGATGTCCTTCTTCGCCGGATCGTCGAGTCCCGTGGCCGCCGCGAAGGTGTGGGCGCTGGTGTGGGCGCTCGCGGTGGCGCTGGTGGGCTCCGGCGCCGAGTTCGCCATGGCGGTCGCGGGGACGGCGACCAGCGCCAGACCGAGCAGGGCGTGCGGCAGGAACCTCAGCCGACGTGGGGTGCGTATGTGGGGGGTGGGCACCAGACCTCCATGTGGGGGGAGTTCGCGCTCTTCTGTTAGGAAGCTTTCCTACCAAAGGATGGCGACGGCGTACACCCGTGCGACATAAAGATGAGGGAAGG
Organism: Streptomyces sp. 150FB; assembly: GCF_000818195.1. GTDB lineage: Bacteria > Actinomycetota > Actinomycetes > Streptomycetales > Streptomycetaceae > Streptomyces. Next base: position 7,938,007 of record NZ_JTHL01000001.1, read on the forward strand.
GGCGTGCGGTTACGGTGGTTACGCCCGTGTTGTCATGGCGTGGTCATGGTGGTCATGGCGTCGTGATGAGGCTGCCGGGCGGCCTGAGCGACGCGCCGCCCGGGGGGTGCGTCGCTCAGGCGCCGGCCTGCCTGACCGCCTCCGCCACCCGGGCGGGGGAAGCGTGCGAGGGGGCTCCGTGGCCGGGCAGGACCCATGACGCCTGGAGCTGGGCGAGTCGGTCGAGCGACGCGCGTGACTCGTCCGGATCGTCCGTGAACGGCGCGGGCGCCAGACCCGTACGCCCGGTCAGTACGTGCCGGGTCGTCAGGGCGTCTCCGACGAAGACGGCGTCGGCGAGCGGCACATGCACGGCTACGCTTCCCGGTGAGTGTCCCGGCATCTGTACGATCACCGGGCTCCCCGGCAGGTCCAGGACGTCGCCGTCGGCGACCTCGATCACATCGCGTACGTACGTGGTGCGCAGCCCGTTCTTGCGCAGGGTGTACCAGAAGAAGCCGAGCGTGGGACCGAGCTTCATGGGGCCCATCGGGGTCTTGGGCTTCTCGCCCGTTCGTGTGCGGACGGCGTCGGCGGCATGCACGTAGACCGGTACTCCGTGCTCACGCCGCAGCCGTTCGGCGAAGCCGAGGTGATCGGAGTCCCCGTGGGTCAGCACGAGTCCCCGGATGTCGCCGACGGACTTGCCCAGGGACTTCAGCTCGTTCAGCAGGTCGCGCCAGTGGCCGGGGAGGCCCGCGTCGATGAGTGTGATGCCCTCGTCGGTGTCGATCAGGTAGCACGCCACCACGTCGTTGCCGAGGCGGTGCAGGTGCGGAGCGAGCTTCATGGGTTGCCTTCCAGGGGTCAGTGGCGACTATCATGGCTACGATACATAGCCATGATGGCTATGGGCAATAGCTTTGGCTTCGGAAGGGTGAAAATTGCCGACTCCTGAGAAGACTTCACTGAGCGCGATCGTCGCGGCGGGCCGGGACATCCTGGAGTCGGGCGGCCAGGACGGGTTGACGATGCAGAGCGTCGCCAACCGCGTCGGGGTCCGCGCTCCGTCGCTGTACAAGCACGTCCGCGACCGCGCTGCCCTGCTGGCGGCCGTGGCCGAGGCCGCCATCGAGGACCTCATCGCCCGATTCGAAGCAACCGACGGCTCCCTCGAAGAGCTGGCATACGCCTACCGCGGCTTCGCCCAGGACCGTCCCGAGGGATTTCGGCTGCTGATGCTCTCCACGCTCGCACCGGCAGAGGCCCTCGAGTACGCCGCCGCCCCGATTCTGCGCGCGTCCCGGCAGCTCGCAGGCGAGAGCGGCGGCCTTGAGGCCGCGCGCCTGGTGACCGCGTGGGCCACCGGGTTCATCCAGATGGAGCTGACCGGCGCCTTCCGGCTCGGGGGAGACATCGATCACGCCTTCGAGTACGGCCTCGTCCGTATGCGCCGCGCACTCACGGACGGCAGCACCGGTCAGTGATCTCGGTGATCTCGGTGATCTCGGTCGGGCTCCCGGGGGTCCGCCGGCGTCGCGTCAGTACGTTGTTGTGGTGGCTCGGCCCGGAACGTCCGGCGGTAGGCGCCCGGTGTGGTGCCCAGGCTGTTGAGGAAGCGCCTGCGGAGGTTGGTGGCCGAGGAGAGACCGACGCGGCGGGCGACGGCTTCCAGCGGGAGGTCGGAGGACTCCAGCAGATCCCGTGCCGTGGTGATCCGCTGAGCGAGCAGCCACTGCCCCGGGCTGGTGCCGAGCTGATCGGCGAACCGTCGGGCGAGGGTACGCGCCGAGAGGCCCGCGTGCGCGGCCAGGCCCTCGACGGTCAGCGGTTCGCCGAGTCGCCCGGTGATCCACTCCAGCAGCGGCGCGAGCGTGCCGTCGATCTGCGCGGGGTGCGGCGGTGCCGCGTACTGCGACTGCCCGCCCTCGCGGTGGGGCGGCATGACCATGGTCCGCGCGACGTCTGCGGCGTACCGCGCGCCCTGGTCGCTCCGGACCAGGTGCATGCACAGGTCGATGCCGGCCCCGGCGCCGGCGCTGGTGGCCACGTCGCCGTGGTCCACGTACAGCACCTCCGGATCGACCCGGATGTGCGGGAAGCGGGCGGCGAGTTCGCCGGCCAGTGCCCAGTGGGTGGCCGCCCGTCGTCCGTCCAGCAGACCGGCGTGCGCCAGGGCGAAGGCGCCGGAGCAGATGCTGACCACCCGCGCCCCGCGGGAGTGCGCGCGGCGCAGCGCCCCGACGACCGCGGGTGAGGGCGGCTCCCGCGCGGGCAGCCAGCCCGGGACGAGCACGGTGTCCGCCCGGTCGAGTACGTCGAGCCCGTCGGTCACGAGCATGTCGTACCCGGCGTACGTCGCGACCGGGCCCGGGCGCTCCGTGCACACACCGAAGGTGTACCGCGTCGGAAGTCCGAGCCGCTCGATCCCGAACACCTGGGCCGCGCAGCCGAGTTCGAAGGTCGACTGTGGTGGGCGGACGAGGGCCACTACGCGATGCATGGCAGGAAAGTAGCGCATGATGTCGTTTCTGACACTCGGCGGGGCGGTGGCCGGCCGCCAGGCTGGGCCCATGGCAACCGACACGACAGACACGACAGAGACGCCGGAACAGAACACGCCTGCTTATGAGTGGTCCGCAGTCCAGGACGCCCCGGTCCGCGAACTCTTCCCAGGCATCCGGCTGCGCCCGCTGTGGAACGGGGACAACGGCGCGAAGGCCTATGTGCTGGAGATGGACGCGAACACCTGCTGGCAGGGGATCGACGTCCATGAACCGGGGCCCGAGGAGGTCTTCGTGGTCTCCGGCATCTTCAACGACGGGGACCGGGACTATCCGGCCGGCTCCTTCATCCACGCCTCAGCGGGTACGTCGCACGTTCCGCAGACGACGACGGGCTGCACGCTGTTCCTCTTCTACCCGGAGGGTTAGAACGCCCCACGGTTACGGCGGGGAGCGGCAGGGGCTATTCGGCGTCGATGCGGTAACTGTCGCCGTACACCTTCCACTTGAGCGGGACATCGAGATTCAGGTTCCCCGCGTCGAGGAAGACGCGCTGCGCCGTGTCGATCCGGCTCGTGTCGGCGTGCGACGGCTCGTGCTTGATGGCTGCCACCCGTACGTCCAGGAACGCGTTCAAGTACGCGGTCTCGTCGCCGCCTTCGTGGGGCGTCTCGGCCTTACGCATGGCGCGGGCGCGCAGGGTGCGGAAGCCGACCGAGCCGTCCGAGTCGTCGGAGCCGTGCATGACGTAGGCGTCGTAGTAGATGAACTGCCCCAGTGTGCCGAGGCCGTCGGCCTTCGCCCGGCTGACGGCGGGGGTGAAGTACTGCCGGTCACGCTCCGCGTCCTGTGCCGCGCGCATCGCGGGGTCCTTGGCCGCCTTCTTCCAGGCGTCGGTGAAGGGACGGCCGAGCCCGCTGTGGGAGGCGGTGCCCTTCACCTTGCGCAGGGCGGGAAGGAAGGGCGCAAGGACGTTACGGGGCTTGGCCTTTGTGTACCGCTCCACGACCTGGAGCAGATCGCCGCAGCCGGTGCAGAACCCGATGATGCCGGCGGTGTAGCCGCGGCCGTCGCCGATGTCCTCGATGTAGCGGTACTGGTCCTGCCAGTTCAGTGAGGAGTTCTCGGCGCTGGAGACCAGTTTCATCGCGATGTTCTTCTTTGCCGGGTCGTTGAGCCCGGCGGACGCGCCGGAGGCGGAGCTGCACGCGGTGCAGAGGCCGATCATCAGCAGGAGCAGGACGAGAAGCGGGCGGCGGAGAGCGTGGATCACGGATCGGGCCTTTCCCCGTGGCGTGCGCCGGTCGGCCTTCGCACAGTACGTGAGTGGGGACATATTGCCCGGCATTCGCGTATCGGGCACCGGTTTTCGCCCGTACGGGACCGGGTGGCGAGGCGGTCACGTATCCTCGCCCGTCTCACGCGCCGGCCCGTGTCCGGTGCGGGCCGGGGGCGTTGTCAGTGCTCGATGGCAGACTCCGTCGACATGGATGAGCGTGTGCGGTTGCGCGAGGTCGAGGAAGCGGATCTGGACCCGTTCTTCGAGCAGGAGAACGACCCGGAGGCGGTGCGGCGTTCGAGATTCGCGCCTCGGGAGCGGGAGGCCTTCATGGCCCACTGGCGTGCAAGGATCTTGGGGCGTCCGGACGTTCATGTGCGGACGGTGACCGTGGACGGTGAGCCGGCGGGGCATGTTGTGGCCTGGTGGGAGCAGGAGAGGCGGTTCATCGGGTACGTGCTCGGCCAGGCGTACTGGGGGCGCGGCATCGGCACCCAGGCGCTGGGGCTCTTCCTGCGGCGGGAGCCGGCGCGCCCGCTCCATGCCGACCCCTTCGCCGGGAACACCGGCTCCGTAAGGCTGTTGGAGAAGCACGGCTTCGTGCGCACCGGGACCGTGCGGCACGGGGAGGACGAGCACCTGATGCTCGTGCTCTCGTAGGCCGTGTGTCGAATGTGCCGGTCACACTCTTTCCACGCGCCACCTGAGGATCAGCGCGGAGGCTGATGGCCCCCGGAGCTGGTCGCCAGACCGGTCAGGGCCAGAATCGCTTCGACTGTTTCCTCAACCGTCTGCGCCGCGTTGTCGATCCAGGTTCCCTGCTGCGCGAGCTCGGAGCGCATCGCCTCGTCCAACGGCGACCAGTCCGTGGCCAGAGCCTTGTCCCGAGCCTGGTTGCGCCGCCGCGCCACGGCAGGGCCGGGAGCCAGGATGACGAGGTGGAACGGCACGGCCGTCAGCGTCGTGCGGTAGAAGTCGAGGTGGGAACGGCGAACCACCACGTCATCGAGCACCGGGACGAAACCGGCCCGCGCGAAGCTGTCCGCCAGAAGGCATGCGTTGCGGGCCCGCAGGAAGATCTGCCGGTCGGCTTCCACGTCCCCGGCCGGCGAGGGCCATCGCCCACCGCTGACGATCATCTCCTGGAGTGCGTCCACCTCGATATGGGCCGACATCCGGAGCCGGCCGGCCAACGCGGCGGCCACCGTTGACTTCCCGCTCGCGGGGATGCCGGTCAGCAGGACAGCCCCGGCTGTCGGCTCACGGTCGACGGGTACAGGATCCAAGCTCATATGACCTGTTTCAGGAGTGGGGATACCGGGCCTGGTGGACGAGTCGCCCGGACGCGAAGACAGGGCGATCCCTTTCCGGGGTCTTTCCGGGGCCCGTTCCGGGAGTGGATCACGGCCGTAAAACGGTCCCGGCGTGGCTCGCGGTGATCCACCTCTTGAACAGATCCTGCGCGCGTCCGTCAGGGGGCTTCGACGCGCAGCGTTTCGACGTGGTCGAGCACCGTGTCCAGGGCGGCTTCGAGGGCGCGGGTGTCGCGGCGGATCTGGGTCATGAGGAGTCCGCCCTGCAATGCGGTGAGGATCGCGAGGCCGAGCTGGTCGGGGTCGGCGTCCGCCCGTAGCTCGCGCCGGTCGTGCATGGCCTGCATGCCGTCGCGGATGGCACGCTCCCAGCGCGCGAAACCGGCGGCGACGTCCTCGCGCGCCTGTGGGTCGGTCTCGGCGAGTTCGCTGCCGAGCGAACCGATGGGGCAGCCGCCCTGGCAGTCGCGGTGCTGCTGCAACTCCACGATGGCGTCACGCCACGCCCTGAGCCCCCGCATGGTGTCGAGGCGGCCGAGCAGGGGCTGCTGGGCGTCGAGCACCGCGTCCGTCTGATAGGCGATCACGGACCTGACCAGGGACTTCTTGTCCTTGAAGTAGTGGTAGACCTGCGAAGGGCTGACCCCCGCGGCTGTCTGTACGTCCTCGATGCTCGTGCCGGCCACGCCGTGCTCGAACATGAGGGCCGCCGCGGCGGCCGCGATCCTGCTGCGTGTTTCCTGCCCCTTGCGCGTCAGGCGCGGTGCGGCGGTCACGACCTCATCGGCTTGCATGTGATCAGCGTACCGATTTTGGAGCGAACGTTACAAGAAATGCCCGTTATGCGGTCTTTGTAATGGAGTGGTTACTTCAAAAAAAGCGTATGGTTCTGGAGCGCCCATTCCATACCGGTGTTCGCTCCCATCGGAGCGGCCGCCGATCGCTGTCCAATTGAAGGGGGTCCCCGTGACCACAACGGACCACAGCCGTACGACCATTGCCGAGCAGTCGGCCGCGCTCAAGGAGGGCGTCGCCTCGCAGATGCCCGCCGGTGTCGTCGCGGCCTTCGCCGCCGAGCAGGCGGACCTCGAAGCGGCCGGTCTCCCGTCCGGCATCCCGCAGCCGGGCTCCGCGATGCCGGACGGGGCCCTGCTCGACGTCCACGGGGCGCCCACCACGCTGCTGCGCGCGCGGGAAGGGCGCCCGGCGGTCATCGTCTTCTACCGCGGGGCCTGGTGCCCGTACTGCAACCTCACCCTGCGCACCTATCAGGAGCAGGTCGTACCGGCGCTGGACGCGCGGAATGTCGCGCTGATCGCGATCAGCCCGCAGGCGCCCGACGGTTCGCTGTCGATGCGCGAGACCAACGAACTGACGTACACGGTGCTGTCGGACCCCGGCAACCAGATCGCCGGGCAGCTCTCCGTCCTCACCGCCCCGACGGACGCGGCGCGCGGCGCCCAGGCGGAGCTGGGCCTCGACCTCGCCGCGGTCAACGCGGACGGGACACACACGCTGCCCATGCCCTCGACCGTGCTGGTCGACGCCGACGGCACGATCCGCTGGATCGACGTCCACCCCGACTACACCACCCGCACCGAGGCCGGGACCATTCTCGACGCCGTGGAGAAACTGCTCGGCTGACCGGCCTGCTGACTGGTCCGCTGATCGGTCAGCAGGGCCCGTCCGCTCGGCCGGGCGGGTCCTGAGTGCCCCGTGTGACTCAGCCCGCCGGCCGCCACCCGGGGTCGCGACCGCTGAGGCCGATGACACGGTCGAGCAGCGGTGCGTTCGCGGGGACGTCAAACGGGGGACCGAACAGGCCCTCGCCGGAGGTGGCGCCGTCCCCGACCCCGGTGGTGGGGGCGAGCAGGGTGTGCGCCGCCCGCAGGCTGGCCTCGTCGGGTGCGTACGGTACGCCCGCGCTCCGCGCCAGGTCCCAGCCATGGACCAGTACCTCGTTGAGCCCGATGAGCCCGACGGCCCCGCCCGGCAGGTTGACGCCGCCGACCCGGGTGGGGCCGTCCCAGGCGGCGGGGGAGCGCCAGGCGTCGGCCATCTCGGTGAGCTGAAGTGGCAGCATCTCGCGCCAGTCGGGGGTGAGTTCGGGCAGGCCGCCGTCGGGTGACGAGGCGGTCGTCGGCCCGAGGTCCTTGCGGGCCGCGTCCCGGAACGCGACGGTCAGTCCGAGCAGGTGCGCCAGGATGTCCCGTACGGCGTACTCGGGACACGGCGTCGGGCCGCCGAGCCGCTCGTCTCCCACCTCGCCGAGCAGCCGGGCGACCTCGCGGCACAAGGGCCCGAGGTCAGGCGTCTCTGTTTCCGCTGTTGTTTCCATGGGGTGAAGACCGTCGCCGTCGCCGAAACTCATCGGCCGACGGTCCGCACCCCCCGGCGCCGCTGTGGCCGAATGGAGCCGCTAACTTATCGTGAGCACATCAAGCGGATGTGCTCACAGCGAGATCACAGCAAGTTCAATGGGGGATCCACCATTTCTACGCCAACACCGCAGAGCGGCTACAACCCTTACGGCCCAGCGGGTCAGCAGGGCGGCCAGCCGGTTCCGGGGGGCCAGCAGCCTGCCTACGGCCAGCAGCCGTACGGTCAGCAGCCCGGCCAGCCGCCGTACGGACAGGCTCCCGGACAGCCCGGTCAGCCGCAGTTCGGCCAGCCGCAGTTCGGCGGGCCGACCCCGCCCATGGCGCCGCCGCCGATGCGCGGTTCACGGGCTTGTGGCCCAAGATCAAGATCGTCGCGGCCGTTGTCGTGCTGATCGGAGTGGGTGTGTTCTACCTGCTCAACCACGACACCATGCCCGCAAGCGCGGTGGTCGGCGACTGCATGCACAACTCGGGTACGGAGTCGAACCCGGACCTGGAAATCGTCAAGTGCGGTGACAGCAAGGCACAGTTCAAGGTCACCCAGGCCGGCGACGACGCCGTCGAGTGCAAGGACGACGAGAGCAGCTACGAGGAAACACGGAAGGGCAGGGTCCTGACCTCCCTCTGCCTGACATCCATCGGCTGACACCTTCTCGGCCGGCCCAGCTCCTGGCCGGCCCAGCTCTCGACCAACCCGCCGCGCCCCTGGCCTCGTTGAGGCCAGGGGCGCGGTCCTGTGTCCGTATCCGGCCAGGTCAGCCGCGGAGCTGCTCGTACGCGGGGAGCGTGAGGAAGTCCGCGTACTCCTCGTCCAGCGCGACCGTCAGCAGCAGGTCGTGCGCCCGCTGCCAGGCGCCCGCGCCGAAGGCCTCCTCGCCGATCTCGGCGCGGATCGCGGCGAGTTCGGCGGCGGCGAGTTCACGGACCAGCTCCCGGGTGGCCCGTACCGTACGCCCGTCGTGCTCGAACTCGACGCCCGCGTTGATCCACTGCCAGATCTGCGAGCGCGAGATCTCCGCCGTGGCCGCGTCCTCCATCAGGTTGAAGATCGCCACGGCGCCCGAGCCGCGCAGCCAGGCCTCGATGTAACGGATGCCGACCTGAACGGCGTTGTGCAGGCCCTCATAGGTGGGCTTCGCGTCGAGGGAGTCGACCGCGATCAGGTCGCCGGGGGCGACGGAGACGTCCTCGCGCAGCCGGTCCTTCTGGTTGGGCCGCTCGCCGAGCACCGCGTCGAAGGAGGCCATGGCGATCGGTACGAGGTCGGGGTGGGCGACCCAGGAGCCGTCGAAGCCGTCGTTCGCCTCGCGGTCCTTGTCGGCCTTGACCTTCTCGAAGGCGACCTTGTTGACCTCGGGGTCGCGCCGCGACGGGATGAAGGCCGCCATGCCGCCGAGCGCGTGCGCGCCGCGCTTGTGGCAGGTGCGGACGAGGAGTTCGGTGTACGCGCGCATGAACGGCGCTGTCATCGTCACCGCGTTGCGGTCCGGCAGGACGAACTTGGCTCCGCCGTCACGGAAGTTCTTGACGATGGAGAAGAGATAGTCCCAGCGACCGGCGTTGAGCCCGGACGCGTGGTCGCGCAGCTCGTAGAGGATCTCCTCCATCTCGTACGCCGCTGTGATGGTCTCGATGAGTACGGTCGCCCGGACCGTGCCCTGCGGGATGCCGATGTAGTCCTGGGCGAAGACGAACACGTCGTTCCAGAGGCGCGCCTCCAGGTATGACTCCGTCTTCGGCAGGTAGAAGTACGGGCCCTTGCCGAGCCCGATCAGGCGCTTCGCGTTGTGGAAGAAGTACAGCCCGAAGTCGACGAGCGCGCCGGGCACCGGCGTACCGTCCAACTGGAGGTGGCGCTCGGCGAGATGCCAGCCGCGCGGGCGCATCACGACGGTCGCGAGCTCACCGGCGTCCTTGAGCGCGTACGACTTGCCGGACGCCGGCTCGGTGAAGTCGATGCGCCGCTCGTACGCGTCGATCAGGTTGAGCTGCCCGGTGACCACGTTCTCCCAGGTGGGCGCCGACGCGTCCTCGAAGTCGGCGAGCCAGATCTTCGCACCTGAGTTGAGGGCGTTGATGGTCATCTTGCGGTCGGTCGGACCGGTGATCTCCACCCTGCGGTCGTCGAGCGCGGCCGGCGAAGGGGCGACCCGCCAGCTCTCGTCGGCGCGGATGTCCGCCGTCTGCGGCAGGAAGTCGAGGCTGGAGGTACGGGCGATCTCGGCGCGGCGCTCGGCCCGGTGGGCGAGCAGTTCGTCACGGCGAGGGGTGAACCGCCGGTGCAGCTCGGCGATGAAGGCGAGAGCCGCCTCGGAGAGAACCTCGTCCTGCCGGGGCAGGGGGTCGGCGTCGACGATGGCCAGCGGGGACGGCGCTGGTGCGGACATGAGTGGTCACTCCTTCGGCGGGCGGTGCCTGGCGGCCGCCGGATCGCCTCGGACGGCACTGAGTGCCGCGGCGTTGGAATACGGTCGCGGGCGCCGTCCGGGATGTCGGGCGCTTCTGACCAGTGGATAGTAGTTTCCTCATGATGGAACTTCAATGGTTTGTTGAAGGGTTTGTCGACGTCGAGAATCTTCGGATCAAGGGACCGTGGCGCACAGTGCCACCGCCTTCACTCCAGGTGCGACAGATCATCCACCGTGTCGATGTCGTACGGCTCGGCGACATCCCCGCACTCCACCAGAACGATGTCGTTCTCATGGGCCTTCAGATACGCGCGTGCCCCGCGATCGCCCACCGCATCCGCCGAGATGTCCACCCAGCGGCGGGCGCCGAACAGTACGGGGTGCCCGCGCCTCCCCTCGTACGACGCCGAAGCGAGCGAGTCGGGGGAGCGGTGGGCGGCCAGCACCCGTGCCACGGCGGCCGGGCCGATCCCCGGCTGGTCGACGAGCAGGACCAGCGCGGCCTGCGCGTCCGTGGCGGCGAGCGAGTCGAGACCGGCGCGCAGAGACGAGCCCATGCCGTCGGCCCACCCCGGGTTGTCGACCAGGACGCATCCCGGCAGCTCGGCCCGCCGCCGCACCTCGTCCGAGGCGGCGCCCAGCACCACATGCACCGTGGAGCAGCCGCCCTCGCGCAGGGTGCGTACGGCGTACTCGACCAGCGGGCGGCCCCGGTGGCTCAGCAGCGCTTTGGGGCGGCCGCCCAGCCTGCGGCCGCCGCCGGCGGCGAGCAGGAGTCCTGCGACGGGAGGGTTCTCGGGAGGGTTTTTCGGTTCGCTGGTTTCGCGCTGTGGGCCTGCCATGCGTTCTGCATACCTCATCCACCGGCCGGGCGGTACGTGGCCGGGCGGTACGTGGCCGCGCGTGTCCGTGCGTGGCCGGTGTGCCCGCGTGTGTCCGGGTGTGGGCTCCCGGCCCACGCGCGGCGCGAGTGTGTCGAGTGTGAGCAGTGGGTGTGCCGGGAGTGTGCCCGGTCGGGGGCCACCTGCGGGATATCCGCCCGCATTCCCGCCGTATTCGGTCCGGGGAGTGGCGCATACCGCGCGGCATGGCGTTAACTTGCCCGCGAACCTTGGAGGTTGACCATCGTTCAAGGAGCTGTCCGAGGGGCGACGCCGGCCCAGGGATGCGCGAAGGGGGAGAACTTTGTTGCAGAGCGTGGGACAGCCTCGGGTGACCGGGGCGGACGAAGAGCTGAGAGTGCTGGAGTTGCGCGCCGCGGTGTCCCGGCTCCGCCGTGAACTGGCCGGGCATCCGGCCGAGTTCAAGGACCGGGCCATCGCCGAGGACGAGTTGGGCGCGCTGGGGGCGATGGCGGCGCCCGGAGGAACTCCGGAGGCCGCTCGGATGCGCCGCTCGCTGCTGCTGATCGTCGGCTCGATCGGCTCGGTCAGCGCGCTCGCCTCCGCACTCCTGGGCGTACGGGAGGCGGTCGACCTCTTCGGCGACCTGCCCCGCCCGCCGCGCTAGGCCCTGTCAGGCCGGACCTGGGCCGCGCACCCCCGAAGCCGCGCGCCGTTGGTCAGGACCCGTTGGTCAGGACCTGTTGGTCAGGACCTGTTGGTCAGGACTGGGCCGCCGTGTTGGCCAGCACCTCGGAGAGGTCCTGGGCCACCTCCTGGAGTACCGGGACGATCCTCTCCGTCGCCGCCTCCGTCACCCGCCCCGCCGGGCCCGAGATGGAAATCGCGGCGGGCGTGGGGGAGTTGGGGATGGGGACCGCGAGGCAGCGGACCCCGATCTCCTGCTCGTTGTCGTCGATCGCGTATCCGGCCCTGCGCACCTGCTCCAGGGCGTCGAGGAAACCGTCGGCCGTGGTGATCGTCTTCTCGGTGGCGGCCGGCATGCCCGTACGGGCGAGCAGCGCCCGTACCTCGTCGGCCGGTGTGTGCGCCAGCAGCGCCTTGCCCACACCCGTGGAGTGGGGCAGCACGCGACGCCCCACCTCGGTGAACATCCGCATCGAGTGCTTGGACGGCACCTGTGCGACGTACACGATCTCGTCGCCGTCGAGCAGCGCCATGTTCGCGGTCTCGCCGGTTTCCTCGACCAGCCGGGCCAGGTAGGGCCTGGCCCAGGTGCCGAGCAGCCGGGACGCCGACTCGCCGAGCCGGATCAGGCGGGGGCCGAGCGCGTATCGCCGGTTGGACTGCTGGCGTACGTAGCCGCACGCGACCAGCGTGCGCATCAGGCGGTGGATGGTCGGCAGCGGCAGGCCGCTGCTGGCGGACAGCTCGCTGAGGCCGACCTCGCCACCCGCGTCCGCCATTCGTTCGAGCAGGTCGAAGGCGCGCTCAAGGGATTGGACGCCACCGCTGGCGGAAGCGGTCTTGGCTGCGTCGGTGGTGCTGGCGCTGGACGACGGCACGTCAACGGTCCTTTCGGGACGGCGGGCAAGCAAGCAGCCTACCGGGCCGTTGTTGTCCACGCCCCAGCATACATTCTGCCTAGCGAAATATATATTCCACTCTGTGGAAATATGCGGGAAGGAGTGCCCTTCGGTGGTGCGGCCTTGACGTCGGCGCGGCTCGGAGTGAAGACTCGTTCAACAGTTCGTTGAATTCTCTGGGGAAGCGAGGAACTCGGGTGCCCGACGTCAGCCTGGTACTGCGCTCGACACGCGTCATCACCCCCGAGGGGACCCGGGCCGCCTCGGTGGCCGTCGCCGGCGGCCGGATCGCCGCCGTCCTGCCGTACGACGCCGCCGTCCCGCCCGGCGCCCGCTTCGAGGACGCCGGGGACGACGTGGTCCTTCCCGGGCTCGTCGACACCCATGTGCATGTGAACGATCCCGGCCGCAGCGAGTGGGAGGGCTTCTGGACCGCCACCCGCGCCGCGGCCGCCGGCGGGATCACGACGCTGCTCGACATGCCGCTCAACTCCCTCCCGCCGACGACGACCGCCGCCCATCTGGAGGTGAAGCGGTCGGTGGCCCGTACGAAGGCCCATGTGGACGTCGGCTTCTGGGGCGGCGCGATCCCCGGCAACGTCGATGACCTCAAACCGCTGTACGACGCGGGGGTGTTCGGCTTCAAATGCTTCCTCTCGCCCTCCGGCGTGGAGGAGTTCCCCGAACTCGGGCAGGACCAACTGGCCCGCTCCCTGGGCGAGATCACCGGCTTCGGCGGTCTGCTGATCGTGCACGCCGAGGACCCGGGAGAGCTGGCTGCGGCGCCGGGGCGCGGCGGTCCCGCGTACGCCGACTTCCTCGCCTCGCGGCCGAGGAACGCCGAGAACACCGCGATCGGGGGCCTCATCGCCCTGGCGAAGCGGCTCGGCGCCCGAGTCCATGTCCTGCACCTGTCGTCCTCCGACGCACTGCCGCTGATCGCCGGGGCGAAGCGCGAAGGCGTACGGGTCACCGTCGAGTCCTGCCCGCACTTCCTCACCCTCACGGCGGAGGAAGTCCCGGACGGGGCGACGGAGTTCAAGTGCTGCCCGCCGATCCGGGAGGCCGCCAACCAGGACGCGCTGTGGCAGGGGCTGGCTGACGGGACCATCGACTGCGTCGTCTCCGATCACTCGCCCTGCACCACCGACCTCAAGACCCCGGATTTCGCCACCGCCTGGGGCGGGATCTCCTCGCTCCAACTGGGCCTTCCGGCGATCTGGACCGAGGCGCGCCGCCGCGGACACTCGCTGGAGGACGTCGTCCGCTGGATGTCGACGGGCCCCGCTGCGCTGGCCGGACTCACCCGCAAGGGCGCCGTCGAAGCGGGCCGCGACGCCGACTTCGCGATTTTCGCCCCCGACGAGACCTTCACCGTAGACCCGGCCGCACTGCACCACCGCAACCAGGTGACGGCGTACGCGGGCAAGACCCTGCACGGCGTTGTCCGGTCGGCCTGGCTGCGCGGGAGAAGGATCGCGCACGACGGCGCCTTCGCCGAACCCTCAGGACGCCTACTGGAAAGGAACAACTGACTGTGCCCGAAGCCTCGTTGTCGAACGGATCGCTGCCCGAAGCCTCCTTCACCGGCGACGCCGGCCCGTACGGGGGCGGCGACCCGTACGCCGACTACCGCACCACAGCCTTCCCCTACGCGCACCTCGCCGACCTCGCCGACCGGCGGCTCGGCGCCGGAGTCGTCGCGGCCAACGACGAGTTCTTCGCCCACCGCGAGAACCTCCTCAAGCCGGGCCCGGCGGAGTTCGACCCCGAGCACTTCGGCCACAAGGGCAAGGTCATGGACGGCTGGGAGACCCGCCGCAGGCGCGGGATCTCGGCGGAGCAGCCGCACCCCACCGACGACGACCACGACTGGGCGCTCGTCAGGCTCGGCGCCCCCGGTGTCATCCACGGGATCGTCGTCGACACCGCCCACTTCAGGGGCAATTACCCGCGCGCGGTCTCCGTCGAGGCCACCTCGCTGCCCGGCTCGCCGTCGCCCGAGACCCTGCTCGGCGACGGGGTGAAGTGGACAACCCTCGTACCCCGTACGAGGATCGGCGGCCACGCGGCCAACGGCTTCACCGTCGACGCCGCCCAGCGCTTCACCCACCTGCGGGTCAACCAGCATCCCGACGGCGGGATCGCCCGGCTGCGGGTGTACGGCGAGGTCGCGCCCGACCCGGCGTGGCTGGCGGCTCTCGGTACGTTCGACCTCGTCGCGCTGGAGAACGGCGGCCGGGTCGAGGACGCGTCCGACCGCTTCTACTCACCGGCCACCAACACCATCCAGCCCGGCCGCTCCCACAAGATGGACGACGGCTGGGAGACCAGGCGCCGCCGCGACAAGGGCAACGACTGGATCCGCTACCGGCTCGTCGCGCACTCCGAGATCCGCGCCGTCGAGATCGACACCGCCTACCTCAAGGGCAACTCGGCGGGCTGGGCCGTGCTTTCGGTCCGCGACGGGGAGAGCGGTGAGTGGACGGAGATCCTGCCCCGCACCCTCCTCCAGCCCGACACGAACCACCGCATCGTGCTGGCGGCCCCAGCGGTCGCGACCCACGTACGGATCGACATCTTTCCCGACGGCGGGATCTCGCGGCTGCGTCTCTTCGGCTCACTCACCCAGCGGGGCGCCGATCAACTGGCCGCCCGCCACCGGGAGCTGGGCGGCTGACAGCGGAGCGGTGAGCCCGCCCCGCATCACTCCTCGACGGCCCCGCCCACGGTGCGCAGGTGCTCGCGGAAACTCAGGGAAGGTGTCTGCGAGCGCCGGGCGAGATAGGCGTCGAACCGCACCTGCTCGCGCAGGGAGACCCCCGCCCTGATTCGTTCCGCCTGGGTCCGCTCGGTGTCACGGATACGCTCGGCGAGGGTGAAAAGCTCCCCGGCCCTGTCCGCCGGAAGGAACAGCACACCGTCGTCGTCGCCCAGGGCCACATCCTCGGGCCCCACGGTCCAGTCCCCGACAGCGGCGGACAGCAGGGCAATTCCGGAACGGCCGGTGAGCGACTGCGGGCCGGTCGAAGTCGCGCCCAGGCTGAACACCGGCAGGCCGATGGCCAGGATGTCGGCCGTGTCGCGGTGCAGGCCCCAGATCACGATCCCCGCCAGCCCCGCGGCCTGCGCCTCCAGGGCCACCAGGTCGCCGACGCACGCCTCGTCGAGCCGGCCGCCGTTGTCGACCACCAGCACATCGCCGGGTGCGGAGCCCTCGAAGGCTTCGAGGAAGACATCGACACTGCCCGCGTGCCGGGCCGGGCGTACCCGCCCGGCGACGCGGTCCCCGTGCCGCAGCGCGGACAGCGGGGCCGGCGCACAGCGCACAGGCACCTGGGCGCGGATGCACGCGTCCGCGAGATGGGCGGTGGTCAGCGCGGCGAAGCGCCGCTGGATCTCCTGGTGTTCCATAACCGCGACACGATACCGGCCGACGAACGACGGCCTCGGCTGTGCGGAAACTCTCTCGGCCTACGAACGTGCGTGCCGGTACGGTGAGCTCCCGTGTGCGAGCCACCGACGTCTCCACCCCACACCGCCACCGGAGACCGAGCGCCGTGACGAACGCCCGAAACACCCCCGCCGCCCTCAGCTCCGTACCGCACCGGGCCTGGCTCACCGATCTGCCCGTGGTGCTCGTCGCGGTGGCCTGGGGATCGAGCTACCTCGCGGCGAAGAGCGTCACCACGACACACACCGTCATCGCGGTCCTCGTGCTGCGGTTCGCCGCCGCGCTGCCCGTGCTCGTCGTGGCGGGGTGGCGAAAGCTGCGGGAGCTGAAGGCGGCCCAGTGGCGCGGAGCCGGACTGCTCGGGCTCGCACTGAGCGGGATCTTCCTGCTGGAGACCTACGGCGTTGTGCACACCTCGGCGACCAACGCCGGGCTCATCATCAGCCTCACCATGATCTTCACACCGGTCGCCGAGGCCGTGATCACCAGGACCAGACCGCGCGGATCCTTCGTGGCCGCTGCGGCGCTCTCCGTCACGGGTGTGGCGCTGCTGACCCAGGGCACCGGATTCACCGCGCCCTCGGCCGGGGATCTGCTGATGCTGCTGGCCGCGGTCACCCGTACCGGTTACGTCCTGGCCGTTTCGCGGGTCAAGGCGGTGCGCGGAGCCGACTCGTTGTCGCTGACCACCGTCCAACTGGGCAGCGCCGTCGTCGTGTTCGCGCTGCTCGCCACCGTACCGGGCAACGGCCCGGGGCCCTGGTCGGTGGCCGCCGGATTCAACGCGGGGGAGTGGCTGACCCTGCTCTTCCTCTCGGTCTTCTGCACCCTGGTGGCGTTCTTCGTACAGACCTGGGCGGTACGCCGCAGCTCGCCGTCGCGTGTCAGCCTGCTGCTCGGTACGGAACCACTCTGGGCCGCCGTGACCGGCATCCTGATCGGCGGCGAGCGCGTCGGGGCGGTGGGGCTGCTGGGAGCGGTGCTGGTCCTGGCCGGCACGAGCTGGGGACGGCGGGCAGCGGGCGGCGGTGGAGAAACACCTAGAACACCGAGAACACCGATGAGTTCTGCCCGGGGCTGCGGTCTGAGGAGGTGAGAGTGACGATGGAGAGAGTGCTGACGAGCCGCGCCAGGGCGCGGTGGAACGGAGCCCGATCATGGCAGAACTGACCGCGACCACCTTTGTCACGCTGGACGGGGTGATGCAGGCCCCGGGCGGACCCGACGAGGACACCCGCGACGGGTTCCCCCACGGTGGGTGGCTGGTGCCCTTCGCCGACGAGGCCATGGGCGCATTCATGGAGGGTGTGTTCGACAAGGCCGGCGGATTCGTCCTCGGCCGTAGGACGTACGAGATCTTCGCCGCGCACTGGCCGCACTTCCCCGACCAGGACGATCCCATCGCGAGCCGGCTGAACAACCTGCCCAAACACGTGGTGTCCACCACACTGGAGAAGGCGGAGTGGCAGGGATCCACACTGATCTCGACCGACGTCGTACGGGAGATCCAGGCGGCCAAGGACCGGCAGACCGGCGGTGAGTTGCAGATCCACGGCAGTGGCGCGCTCATCCGCTCGCTGATGGCACACGGCCTGATCGACGAGTACCGGCTGCTGATCTACCCGGTGTACCTGGGCGAGGGCGTCCGGCTCTTCCCCGAAGGCGGTGTGCCGACGTCGTTCGATGTGACCGACACGAAGACCACGGGGACCGGCGTGTCCATCCTCACCCTCCGGCCCTCGGGACCCGCGAAGCACGGTTCGTTCCAGTTGGATCCCGGGGCGACCGAGGGGAGTTAGGCCCCCTACTCGATGACGTCCTCGAGTTCCGTCCGGCCCAGGGTGAGGAGTTCGCTGAAGCTGGTGCAGGGGTCCGACAGGTCGCCGTACTTCACGGCGAGGTGGTGGGCCCTGTACTCGCCGTTCGGCAGGATCTCCCTGGTGTCCAGCAGGAAGGCGTCCTCGCCCCTGGCGATGCTCAGGCTGTGCCGGAAGACACCGTTGTCCAACTCCTCGTCGTCGTCCTCCTCGACCGCGTCGACGAACGACGCGTGTGTCTCGTGGAACCACTCGATGTCGGCGCAGGAGCGCAGCGCGTCGGTCCATCCCGCGACGGGGCCCCAGCCGTCGCTGGTGAGCAGGAAGGCGCGCAGGCTCGGTGGCAGGGGCACTCCGAGCCGGGCCTCGGTCGCGGCGATCAGTTGCTCGTCGGCGGGCTCGTACCCCACCCAACGGCTGCTGATCTGCTGCTCCGACACGTCGTAGAGGTAGTTGTCCGTCGCGTTGTTCAGAAACCAGTCGCTGTATTCGGTCAGATACACACGCCACTCGTCCGTTGTCCCGGGGAAGGGGGCGGGGGGCACACTGCTCCTGGCATCGTCCGTCATCGATCGTCCGCCTTCCTCGTGCGGGAGTGGTCATGCGGGGAGTCCCCTCGCGGGGACCGCGGCGATCGCTCGTCCACACTTCACCCTGAACTCCGGGCAGAAATGGCGGCTTTGAGGCGTCGCCAGCAGATGATCGCACAGCCGGGGGTGAGGAAGGCCCGCGGGACGGGTCAGGGGGGCGGGGCATGCGGCCCGGGCCGGCGCCCCGGCACACACGGCGAGGTCCGGCCCTCTCGGAGAAGGCCGGACCTCGGGCGTCATCGCCGCGCGAAGAGACGTGGGTCAGGGGAAGGAGACCACGTTCGACGGGACGGTCGACGTACCGGACGTGCCAGGTCCGGTGCTGTTGATCACGTGGTTGTACTGACCCACTCCGCCCAGCGAGACGACCAGCAGATCGTGGAACTTGACCCCGGACTTCACCGGCGCCTCGAAGCCGGCGTCCTGCCGGATGCTCGGGTCCGCGGTGAAGTTGCAGTAGCTGCCGAGACCCCAACCCTCGTGCGTGTTCACGGAGTCGGCCACCTTGTACGCCGCGTACCCGAGCCGGTCGCCGTTCTGGATGGCGGCCTGGTTGGGCGGGTCGTACGCGATCTCGTTCTGGAAGAAGATGGTCCGGCCGCCTTCGCCGGTCCACTCCACGTCGTACTTCTGGAAGTGCTCGACGAACAGCCCCGTCGCCAGGACGTTGTCGCCGTTCACCCGCAGGCCGTAGTCGGACGGGTTGGCCGTCCAGCCGACCCCGCTGCCGTGGTCGGCCCGCCAGATCCAGGTGTGGTCGATGATGGTGTTGTTGCTGTTGACCTCCACCGCGGTGGTGACGAGCCCGGGCCCGGCGCCGCCGACCCTGGCGAACACGTCCTGCACCGAGATCGGGTTCGAGCCGTGGTCGGCGGACGCGCCCGTCGGCCCGACCTGGAGCAGGTACGGCGAGTTGGAGGCGCCCGCGTCGAGCAGCAGACCGGCCAGCTTGATGCCGTCGACATCGGCGGTGCTGATGGCGGTCACCCCGTTGTCGGGGATGATCGTCGGGAAGCCGATGCCGAGCACGACGGTGTTCGCCCGGGTCACCTTGATCGTCTGGTCCACGTGGTAGACGCCGGGCGTGAACAGCAGGTTGAGGCCCTGGCCGAGCGCCTCGTTGATGGTCGCCGCGGTCGCGCCCGCCTTCACCACGTAGAACTGGTCGAGCGGAATCGACGTACCGGGCGTCGAGCCGCCCGCCCACGAGGTGCCGCTCGCGTTGGTACGCAGCGACGGCACGAACACCGCGTAGTCGGCGCCGTCCAGGTAGAGATACGGCTTCTCGCGGGAGAGCGGAGTGGTGCCGAGTGTGGTGTACGGCGGGTTCGGGAAGCCCTGCCCCGGAGCGCCCTGGACGCCCGAGAACACCATGTTCCAGACGCCGTTGCCCCAGCCGCCGATGGAGCTGTCGCGGGTGTACCACTGCTGCTGGGAGTACGGGGAGACCGTACCGTCGATCTTGCTGTCGGCGATGTAGCCGCCGCTGGCCCAGCCGTATCCGTTGGGCGCCAGGTTGAGCCCGCCCTTCACGTGCATACGGCGGAACGGCGCCGCCTGCGCGACGGCCCAGCGGTTCTCGCCGCTGACCGGGGTGAGCGCCAGGTTCTCGGCGGAGCGCCAGAAGTTCTGGGTCGCGTTGCCCTGGAACCAGCCCGCGTCCACGGTCACATCGCCGTTGATCTGGACGTCGTCCGGGTTCTTCCCGAGCCCCGCGATGGAGGTGTAGAAGCCGATCTGCGCGTTGAGGCCGTTGTACGTGCCCGGCTTGAACAGCAGGGCGTAGCGGCGGGTGTCGAACTGGGCCTTCTCCTGCTGGCCGAAGATCTGGTCCAGCGTGCCCTGGATGTTGGCCGTCGACGGATCGAAGACGATCACGTTCGGCCCGAGGTCACCGCCGCCGGCGACCGGGGCTGCGGCCTTCCGGTCCTTCGTGGACGCGCTCGCTGAGTCCGCCGAGGCGACGCCGGGGAGCAGCAGGGAGCCGAGCACGGCGGATGCCACGGAGGCGGTGAAGCCGCGCCGGCTGAGGTGGTGGGACCGGTCCGGGTCGGGCGGGCCGAGCGGAGGTGACTGCATGGGGGGATGCCCTCCTGAGCGAATGAGAACGGGCAGGGAGCGCGCCTTCGCACCGGTGGGGTGGTGCAGAGAGCGCTCTCTGAGTACGCAGATCCTTGCCCCGTGTTTCGTTCGCGTCAAGACTTGTGTACGTACCAGGCGTCCCGAGTTCGGAAGGCGCGGTCATCTCCCAGGCGGGAGGCGGGGATTGTCTCCTTTCGTATGCAATCACACGGTGACGCGCGTTCAGTTCGTGAAGTCGGGGGCGAGCGGGCGACGGACGCGCTCACACGGCCCGGTCCGCCACCCGGCCGGCCAGCCACACCCGCGCCGGGCGCAGATCCTCGCCGAGTTCGACCAGGTCGGCCCGGGCGCCCGCGCGCAGTACGCCGCGGTCGCTCAGCCCGTACAGCTCGGCGGCCGTGGTGGCCGCCATCCGTACGGCGTCGGTGACCGGCAGCCCGATTCCGTCGACCGCACGGCGGAACGCCTCGGCGACGAACAGGGTGGACCCGGCGAGGGTCGAGGTGCCGTGCAGGTGGGCCACGCCCGCTTCGACGGTGACCACGCGGTCGGCGAACCGGTAGGTGCCGTCGGACAGCCCGGCCGCCGGCATGGCGTCGCTGACGAGCATCAGCCGCCCCGGCCCGGCGAGTCGGTGTGCCAGCCGGACCGTGTCGTCGGCCAAGTGGTGCCCGTCGAGGATCAGTTCACAGCTCAGCCGTGGATCGAGCAGCGCCGCGGCCACCGGGCCGGGGTCGCGGTGGTGCAGCGGCGGCATGGCGTTGAAGAGGTGGGTGACGGCCCGGGCGCCGAGTGCGGTGGCCTCCCGGAAGAGTGTGCCGGTGGCATCGGTGTGTCCGAGACAGAACACCACCTCCCCGCCGTAGTCCCTGATCAGGTCGAGGGCGCCGGGGAGTTCGGGGGCGATGGTCATCGACAGGGCGTGCCCGCCGGCGGCGGACAGCAGCCGTTCCAGCAGGGCCCGGTCGGGGGCGCGCAGTGCGTCCCGGGTCTGGGCGCCCCGGCGTACGGGGGAGAGGAACGGCCCCTCGAAGTGGATGCCCGCCAGGTTGGGCGCCG
>NZ_JTHL01000001.1:7959325-7967229 GCF_000818195.1 Streptomyces sp. 150FB
CCGTCGCCGATGACGGCGGCGACGGCCCGGGCCGCGTCCTCCATCGCGGGCGGCGCGACGGTGGCGACGGACGCCAGCAAAGTGGTGGTCCCCCGGGCGAGATGACCGAGGGCGGCGGCCCGTACGTCGTCGGGGTCGCCGGTGTAGAGCGAGTGCCCGGCGCCGCCGTGGCAGTGCGGGTCGACGAACCCCGGCACCAGCCGGCGCCCCCGGAGGTCGGTGACCGTGGTGGCCACGCCGGGGGCGGCGGGCGGCGGCGCCCCGGGGCCCAGCGCGGTGATCCGCCCGTCCCCGACCGCCAGCCAGCCGCCGTCGAGATCCCCGTCAGGGGTGCTGAGCAGGGCGTTCACCAGGAGCTGGGCGGCGCCTTTCATGCCTGGGCCAGCAGCGTCCGGACCGCCGCCCGCGCGCACACCCGCGAGGCGCCGAACGTCCTGACCCAGCCACGGAACCCACTGAAGTCCTCGCCCGGCACCCCCATGTCCACCACCACGGCGTCGGGGCACCTGCGCAGCAGGTCCTCGATCACCGGGCGCTGCCAGGGGAAGCGGTGTGAGCTGCGGGTGAGCAGCACCACGTTCGCCTCCGGGCCGAACTCGTCGCGGAACAGGCCGATTTCGGCCCGTATCATCCCGGCCGCGTTGTACGTGTCGCCCGCGACGGCCAGCGCCTCCACCTCCACCCCGGCGGCCCGCAGCGGCTCCTCCACGCCCCAGGAGGCACCGCCCTGGGCGGGGGAGTGGGTCGGGTCCAGGCGGACGACGAGAGTGCGCTCACCGTGCAGAACCGGGTCGCCGTGCACCTCGGTGACGTCCTCGGCGAGCCGTACGCCCACGGTGTCGTCCCGCTCCACACCGGTGGCCTTCGGCCGGGTGCCGAGCCGGGCGATCCGCTCGTTCGCCTCGCGCAGCCGCGCCTCGGGCAGTGTGCCGTCCTCGACGGCGGCGACCAGTGCGGCCGCCGCGGCGTCCACGTCGTCGCCGAACGCCCAGGCGCCGAGGCACAGCGCGTCGGCCCCCGCTGCGATCGCGCGGACGGCCGCCTCGGGCAGGCTCGCGACATCGCTGATGCCGCGCATCTCCAGCGCGTCGGTGATGACCACACCGTCGTAGCCCAACTCGCCCCGCAGCAGGCCGGTGAGTACCGCCGGGCTGATGGTCGCCGGCACCTCGTCGAGCTGGGTGAGCCGCACGTGCGAGACCATGATGCTGTCGACCCCGGCGGCGATCGCGGCCCGGAACGGGTCGAGATAGTGGTCGACCAGCTCCTCGCGTGACAACTCCACGACAGGAGTGCCCAGATGGGCGTCGGTCGAGCTGAGTCCATGGCCGGGGAAGTGCTTGGCACAGGCGCTGACCCCCGCCGCCTGCAAGCCCTCGACCCACGCGGCGGCGTGCTTGGCGACCAGCGCGCGGTCCGGGCCGAAGCAGCGGATGCCGTTCGGGCTCAGCGGGTTGACCGCCGTGTCGACGGCGGGCGCCAGGTCCCAGTCCACGCCGGCCTCGACCAGCGAGAGCCCGATCTGGTACGCGGCCTCCCGGGTCAGCTCGGGACGGTCGAGCCGGCCGAGCGCGTGGTTGCCGGGCACCGACGTACCGCCGAACGCCTCAAGGCGGTTGACGTCGCCGCCCTCCTCGTCGATCGAGAGCAGGACATGCTCGCGCAGCCCGTGCAGGTCCCGGGTCAGCTCCCGTACCTGCTCGGCCGAAGCGATGTCCTTGCCGAACAGGACGAAGCCGCCCAGGCCCGAAGTGACGGCGCGGCGCGCCCACTTGGGCACCGTACGGCGCCCCAGCGCGGGGAAGAGCACGCCGTGGGCCAGCCGTGACAGCTCGGTGGAGGAGCCGGCGGGGGAGCCGGTGGAGGGGGCGGTTGTCGTGTGGTCGTCATACGCCATGGCGTTGTTGTTCCTTTTCCTTGTTCCTGGGTGGCGCTGATGCGGCGGCGCGGCTATTCCTTGACGGCGCCGCTGGTCATACCGCCGACGAGGCGGCGCTGCACCAGCAGGAAGAAGATCAGTACGGGGATGGAGAAGATCGTCGAGGCGGCGATCATCGCGCCGTAGTCGACGCCCTCGGAGGTCTGGAAGGAGACCAGCCAGACGGGCAGGGTGTAGTTGCTCTGCGACTTCATGATCACGTAGGCGAAGAGGTAGTCGTCCCACGCGTTGACGAAGGCGAAGACGGACGTGGCGACGATGCCGGGCATCAGCAGGGGCAGCAGCACCCGGGTGTATGTCTGGAACCGGTTGCAGCCGTCGACCAGCGCGGCTTCCTCCAGCTCGACCGGCACGCCCTCGACGAATCCGCGCAGCGTCCAGATCGTGAACGGCAGCACGAACGTCATATAGGTGAGGATCAGGCCCGGCACGAAGTCGAGACCATTGATGGACCGCAGCATCAGATAGACCGGGATGACCATCGCCGCGCCCGGAATCATCTGCACCAGGACCAGCACGGCGAGCAGGGCGCCCCGGCCCGCGAACCGGAAGCGCGCGATCGCGATGGCCGCGCCCAGCGAGATCAGCAGGGACAGCACCACCGTGGAGAGCGTCACCACAAGGGAGTTGCGTACGAACACCCAGAAGTCCGGCCTCGCCAGGGCCCGCGAGAAGTTCTCCACACTCAGCGGCCAGGGGAAGAACTGCGGTACGGAGCTGAGGATCCGCCCGGGCTGTTTGAACGCGGTCGCGAGCATCCAGTAGACGGGAAACACCATCACCGCCGACACCAGCAGCGCGATGACGTTGTTGACGGTACGGCGGCGCACCGCCGGGGACATCGTGCTCATCGCTTCTCCCCCTGGGCCGAGAGCTTGCGTACGTAGGCGATGGAGAAGACCGCCAGGATCAGCACCGTCACGACCGCGATGGACGCGCCGCTGCCGTAGTCGTTGCGGCTGAAGGCGGTGATGTAGGCGTACACACCGAGGGTGGTGGTCTGTCCGTCGGGTCCGCCCTGCGTCAGCACCCAGATCGGGGTGAACGAGTTGACGGACCAGATCACTTCGAGAATGGTCAGGATCGCCAGCACCGGGCGCATCAGGGGAATGGTGATGTGCCGGAAGGTCTGGAAGGTGTTCGCGCCGTCGAGCCGCGCCGCCTCGTACAGCGACTCCGATATCTGGCCGCGCGCCGCGAACATGGTCAGTGCCACGAAGGGCAGTCCCTTCCACACCGTGAGCAGGATGATCAGGCCGAGCGCCTGGGTGGGGTGCGAGAACCAGTCGTACGCGGTGAGGTCGCCGAACACACGCAGCTTGGTGAGCAGCCAGTTGGCCACCCCGTACTGCGGCTGGTACATCCACTGCCACACCAGTGTGGCCGCCACCATCGGCATGGCCCACACCAGCACCAGGCAGACGGTGGTGACCACCCGTACCCAGGCGGAGACGCCCATCAGCAGATGGGAGAGCAGAAACCCGAGCACCATCAGGAACGCGACGCACAGCACGGTGAAGACCACTGTGCGCAGCAGGACACCGCGGAAGTCGGCGTCCGAGAAGATCTTGGTGAAGTTGTCGAGACCGACGAAGTCGGCCTGGCCGGTGAACAGCGAGCGGGGTCCGAAGTCCTGGGTGGACAGGACCAGCAGCCGGACCAGGGGATAGCCCTGGATCAGCAGCAGCGCGACCACTGCCGGGGCGATCAGCGCGAAGGGCAGCATGCGGGCTTTTCCGGCGCCGCGGCGCCTGCCCGGCAGCCGTGGATGCCCGGTCACCGCGCGCGCCGGGCGCGGCTTGTCAGTGATTGCCATCGAGGCCCCAGAGGTACTAGTCGCTCAGCGAGTTGAAGGCGTCGGTCGCGTGTTTGTCGTACGCGTCGGACGCTTCGGGGATGGCGGCGCCGCCCGCGATCTTCGAGAAGAACTGCTCGTTGTACCGCTCGGTCTCCAGCGTCGCCTCACCCGGGCTGTTGGGCAGCGCCTGGCTGTTCCGGCTCGCCTGGGAGGCGACCGTGAGCTGGGCGGGGATCCCGGTGGTCGGGGTGAAGTCCGGTGAGATCGGCAGGAGGTTGAGCTTCTGCGCCATCTTCTGCTGGAAGCTCTTGCCGGAGACGATGCGCAGCCAGTCCTTGGCCGCCGCCTTGTCCGGGCTGCCGGCGGCTATGCCGACCGTCGATCCGGCGACGATCACCGGCAGTGTCTTGTCGGGGGTGTAGCCGGGCATCGCGAAGAACCCGATCTGGTCCTTGAGCGCCGGGTTCTTCTCCAGGACGGTGGCCGGCTCCCAGGCCTTGACGTACGCCATCGCCGCCTTGCCGTCGGCGAACAACTGGTCCTGGTCGGGGCTGTCGGTGTTGACGCCGACCGAGGACTTGGTGGAGCAGCCGTTCTGGAACGTCTTCCAGGCAGCGAGACCCGCCGCGTTCTGTGAAGAGTCCATCTTCGCCTGCCACTTGCCGTCGGCGCCGCCCTGCTGGTCGGCGACGTTCCCGCCCTTGCCGAAGAGGAAGGGCATGCCGGCGAACCAGTACTGGCCCGGCATGTAGAAGCCGGAGAAGTTGGCCGTCTTGGAGTTGGCCTTGGCCAGCGCACCGCAGTCCTGCTGCAACTGGTCAATGGTCTTGGGCAGTTGGGTGATACCCGCGTCGGCGAACAGCTTCTTGTTGTACATGACGACCTTGGTGCCGCCGTAGAGCGGTACGGCGTACAGCTTGCCGGCGTTCTCCGACGGGCCGGCCAGACCGGGCAGCCAGCCCGCCGAGTCCTCAAACGACTTCTTGTCCGCCGTGAGATCGGCGAGACCGCCGGAGAACGTCTGGAGCGGGGTCTGCGTGTTGCCCATCTCGACGATGTCGGGCGGGTTGTTGGTGGCCAGGGCGGTGGTCAGCTTGGTGGCGACCCCGTCCCACTGCTGGATCTCCACCTGCACCTTCGTACCGGGGTGCTTCTTCTCGAACTCGGCGTTGACGTCCTTGATCAGCGGGCTGTCGCCGGGGCCGCCGGTCATCATCCACACCGTCAGCTTGTGGTCGGATGCCGCCTGTGACCCGCTGCCGCCGCCACCGCAGGCGGCCAGCGCGAGTGCGAGGACCGGGAGCGCGGCGACCGTACACCGGGACCGTGATCGGTTCATTGTTGTCACCCTTCGATTGGTCAGTCGTTCTGCGCGTTCATGCCTTCGTGGCGGTCCGTTGTGTCGCCTGTTGTGCCGTCCGTGCGGCAGGTGTCGAGCCCGGCGGTGATCAGCTCCCGGTCAACGGCGATCGACGCGACGTCCTGGGCGCTGACGCCCAGGGACGCGTAGAGCCGGTTGAGGGAGGCGCCCATCGAGCCGAGCAGTCCGGCCGAGTCGCCCAGATCGGACTTCCTGACCAGACTCCGGACCCCCACCACCGCTTCGACCTGATCACTGACGCGGTGCAGCCAGGCCGGGTCGAACGACTCGGAGAAGCCGCCGGTCAGGACGACCGTCCTCGGCTCGTAGGCCAGGGCGACGATCGACACCAGATGGGTCAGCGCCATGTCCACCTCGGCGAGGAGCGCCCCGTACCTGTCGGGGTCGGCGAACAGCGCCTGCGCCGTCGGTACGCCGACGCCCTGGCTGTGCGCGTACGCCACCAGGTCGGCGCCGGAGAGCAGATCGCGCAGCCGCAGGTCGCGCCCGGGCAGCGGCAGCCGTCCGAACTCGCCGAGCAGCCCGGACTCACCGAGGAGCACCCGGCCGTCGAGCGAGACGGCGGAGCCGAGGCCGGTGCCCATGGCGAGCAGTACGGCGGTCTTCCGGTCGGGGAGCGAGCCGTACTGGAGTTCGCCCAGCAGGGCGAGGTTGGAGTCGTTGCCGATGACGGTCTCCACACCGAGCAGCCGGGAGACCTCGTCGATGAAGGCCGTGCCCTTGATCTGGCCGAGGTTGTGGGAGGCGACGACCGTACGTCCGTCGCCGGTGACCACGCCGGGGAGGCCGATGGTGACCGTACGGAGCGGTGTGCCGCCGCCGTGCCCGGCGACCAGTTCGGTGACCCGGCCCGCGACCCAGGCGGCCAGTTCGGCCGACGAGGCGTCGCGAGGCGTCGCGTCGCGGCTCCTGATCACGGGGCGGCCGAGCGCGTCTGACACCACGATCCGGCAGTTGGTGCCGCCGAGGTCGATGCCGCAGACCAGCGCGGACCGGTCGTTGAAGCCCACGGAGGTGGACTGCCTGCCGGGGCCTTCCCGGAGCATCCTGCGGCCTTCGAGGACGAGGTCGTCCTCCATCAGGTCGTCGACGATCCGGAACACCGTCGCCCGGCTGAGACCGGTGTCGGCGATGAGCTGTTGGCGGTCCATCTCGGCGCCGGACAGCAGGGCCGCCAGGACGGCGCTGCGGTTGGACGCGCGAGGGAGCGAGGTAGTTGCCACAATTCCTCTCACCGTGAGATTAATTCCTGCGAGGGTCACTTTAGCCACGGTTCACCGATCAAAACCAGACGCGTGCGTTACTTTCCGGTTAAGCACCCCGAGGGCGGTGTGGCGGAGGAGGGCACGCGAGAGGGCACGTCACACGGGTGCGCCGACCGTCGAGGTCCGGACACCGGGCGCACCGGCCCGTACGACAGAGACGTACGCTGGCCGGATGGCGGTCATCGAATTGGGAGACTACGGGCCGGACTTCAAGGCCGACCCTTATCCGTACTACGCGAAGCTCCGTGAGGCGGGACCCGCCCACGAGGTACGCACCCCGGACGGCAGGCAGTTCTGGCTGGTCGTCGGCTACGACGAAGGCCGTGCGGCGCTGAACGACCCACGGCTGTCGAAGTCTCCGCGCACCGTCAACGCCCAGGTGCCCAACGAAGCGATCATGGGCCCGCACGTGCTGAGCCTCGACCCGCCCGACCACACCCGGCTGCGGAAGCTGATCGCCGGTGAGTTCACAGCGCGCCGCGTGGCGAACCTGCGGCCGCGCATCCAGCAGATCACCGACGAACTGATCGACACGATGCTGCCGGCCGGGCGCGCGGACCTGCTCGACGCGCTCGCCTTCCCGCTCCCCATCATCGTCATCTGCGAACTCCTCGGCGTACCGCAGGCGGACCGCGAGGTCTTCCGCGAGTGGACCAACGAGATCGTCGCGCCCACCACCCCGACGGCCGCCCGCGACTACACCATCGAGCTCGGCGGCTACCTCGACGAACTCATCAAGGACAAGAGCGCCGCCGAGCCCGCCGACGACCTGCTGTCGGCGCTGCTGCGCGCCCGGGACGAGAGCGGCGACCGGCTGTCGGCGGACGAACTGCGCGCCATGGCCTACATCCTGCTCATCGCCGGCCATGAGACGACCGTCAACCTGATCTCGAACGGCATACGGACGCTACTGGGCCACCCCGAGCAACTGGCCGCGCTCCGCGGCGACTTCACCCAGGTCGACGGAGCGATCGAGGAAATGCTCCGCTTCGAGGGGCCGGTGGAGACGAGCACCCCGCGCTTCACCAAGGAGCCCTACCCGGTCGGTGACGTGGTGATCCCGGCGCGCCGGATGGTGCTGGTGGCCCTGGCGGGCGCCGACCGTGACCCCCAACGCTTCGCCGATCCCGACGTGTTCGACATCCACCGCACTGCGAAGGGCGGCGGCCAGGGCCATCTCGCCTTCGGCTACGGCATCCACTTCTGCATCGGCGCCCCGCTCGCGCGCCTGGAGGGCCAGATCGCCGTCCGCACCCTCCTGGAGCGGTGCCCGGACCTGGCGCTGGACCCGGTGGCGGGGAGCGGCTACGACTGGCTTCCGGGCATGCTGATTCGCGGCGTGCGCGAGTTGCCGGTGACGTGGTAGCGGCCGGGTCTTGGTTGCGGCCGGTGGGTCTGGTGCCGGGCGCGGTGTGCCTCGCGGCGGGCGGCCGTTGGCGGGGTCGGTTCGTGGTGCGGGTTGCGGTGGTGGTGCCGGGCGCCGGGGCCTCCGGAGGCACATGTCCGGACGTGTGATTTACG
>NZ_JTHL01000001.1:7968249-7984781 GCF_000818195.1 Streptomyces sp. 150FB
CTCCACCACCTCGCGTCCGGTGACCCAGCGGATCATGTCGAAGTCGTGCACCAGGCAGTCGCGGTACAGACCGCCGGAGAGCGGGAGGTACGCGGCCGGCGGCGGCGCCGGGTCGGAGGTGATCGCCCGTACGGTGTGGAGCCGGCCGAGCTTGCCCGTCCGTACCAGCTCGCGCGCCGCGCCGTACCCCGCGTCGAAGCGGCGCATGAAGCCGAGCTGGAGGGCCGTACCCGCCGCCTCGACCTCGCTCAGCGCGCCGAGTGTGCCCGCCAGGTCCAGCGCGATCGGCTTCTCGCAGAAGGCGGGCAGGCCCGCGCGCGCCGCGCGGCTGATCAGGTCCGCGTGGGACGCCGTGGCCGAGGCGATCACCACCGCGTCCACGCCCCAGGTGAAGATCTCGTCCACGGAGGGGGCTGCCGTGGATCCTGTCCGGTCGGCGACCTGGGCCGCCCGTACCGAGTCCGTGTCCGCGACGACCAGGGAGCCCACGTCGCGATGGCGGCTGAGTACGTCCGCGTGGAAAGTGCCGATGCGGCCCGTGCCGATGAGTCCGATGCGCATGGCCCCAAGGTGGCCGCACGATCCTCGCGATGTCAAGCATTTGTCCTGACAATCGAACTTCAAGACTTCCCGTCAACATGGCGCGGGACTACTCTCGGCGACGTGCCCCAACAGCCGAGAACAGCGCAGCCAGGACAGGAGGCGGACCACGCCAAGCCGCTCCAGCTCAGCGTCGACCGCACCAGTCCGGTCCCGCTCTACTTCCAGCTCGCACAGCAGTTGGAAGCCGCCATCGAACGGGGCCGCCTCGCCCCCGGCAGTCTTCTCGGCAACGAGATCGAACTCGCCGGACGCCTCGGGCTGTCCCGGCCCACCGTCAGACAGGCCATCCAGTCGCTCGTCGACAAGGGCCTGCTGGTCCGCCGCAGAGGCGTCGGCACCCAGGTCGTGCACAGCCAGGTCAAGCGCCCGCTGGAGCTGAGCAGCCTCTACGACGATCTGGAGGCGGCCGGCCAGCGCCCCGCGACCCGAGTCCTGCGCAACACGCTCCAGCCGGCCACGGCCGAGGTCGCCGCCGCGCTCGCGGTCGCCGAGGGCAGCGAGGTGCGGCTGATCGAGCGGCTGCGGTACGCGCACGACGAGCCGATGGCGTACCTCCGCAACCACCTGCCGACCGGGATGTTCGACTGCGACACCCAGCAGCTCGAAGCCACCGGCCTGTACCGCATGATGCGCGCGGGCGGCATCACCCTGCACAGCGCCCGCCAGACGATCGGGGCCCGCGCCGCCACCGCGGACGAGGCCGGACAGCTCGCCGAAGGGCCCGGAGCGCCCGTCCTCACCATGGAGCGCGTCACCTTCGACGACACGGGTCGCGCCGTCGAATTCGGCTCACACATCTACCGCGCCTCGCGCTACGCCTTCGAATTCCAGCTTCTCGTCCGTCCCTGAGCCCCCTGGCAACTGTTCGTCACCCGCACGTTCCGATGCGCAGACGATGCACATCCGATACAGACCCGATGAACATCCATCGAACAGCCATGGCCGATACTTGGGCGGCCGGGCCCGGGTCCGCGTACCTTCCGTACCTCCCGTATCTCCCCGGCCGCACCGAGAAGGACCGCGAGAGGGGCATGGCGTCGTGACAAGGGTTCGGACAGGGGTACGCGCTTTCAGCGGGGTACTCGCCGTGGTGCTCGGGGCATCGGCTCTCGCCGGATGCAGCAGCACCGGCGGCCTGCGCGCCGAGAAGCGGGCACAGCAAGCCGCGGCCCAGGGGCGGTCCGCGGTGAACACACCCGACTGGACCGTCGCGATGGTCACCCACTCGGGCGACGGCGACACCTTCTGGGACATCGTCCAGAACGGCGCCAAGCAGGCGGCGGCGAAGGACAACGTCAAGTTCCTCTACGCGCACAGCGACCAGGGCCAGCAGCAGGCCGAGCTGGTCCAGTCCTACATCGACAAGAAGGTCGACGGGCTGATCGTCACGCTCGCCAAGCCGGACGCCATGAAGGCCGTACTCGCCAAGGCGCGCAAGGCCGGCATCCCGGTGATCACGGTGAACTCCGGTGCCGAGCAGTCCAAGGCGTTCGGCGCGCTCAGCCACATCGGCCAGGACGAGGCCATCGCTGGACAGGCCGTCGGCGAGGAACTCGACAAGCGCCACAAGAAGAAGGCTCTCTGCGTCATCCACGAGCAGGGCAACGTCGGCCTCGAACAGCGCTGCGCCGGAGCCAAGAAGGCCTTCACCGGCCAGATGCAGAACCTGTACGTCAGCGGCACGAACATGCCGGACGTCCAGGCGTCCATAGAGGCCAAACTCCAGGCCGACAAGGGCATCGACGCCGTCGTCACGCTGGGCGCGCCCTTCGCCGACGCCGCCGTCCAGTCGAAGAAGACCGCGGGCAGCAAGGCCGAGGTCGACACCTTCGACCTCAACGCCAAGGTGGCCTCGTCCCTCAAGGCCGGCACCCTCGGCTTCGCCGTCGACCAGCAGCCCTACCTCCAGGGGTACGAGGCCGTCGACCTGCTCTGGCTCTACCGCTACAACGCCGATGTGCTCGGCGGCGGCCAACCCGTGCTGACCGGACCGCAGATCGTCACGCAACAGGACGCCGGTGCGCTGGAGGCCTACACGAAGCGGGGGACCCGATGACCACGACCGCACCACCCGTGAGCCCCTCACCGGGCGGCGGGGTGCCTTCGGGGAGCGACGAGCGCCTGACGCGGCCCTCGCCGCTGCGCAGGTTCATGGGACGCCCCGAACTCGGGTCGGTCGTCGGAGCCGTCGCCGTCTTCCTCTTCTTCTCCATCGTGGCCGACTCGTTCCTGCAGCTCTCCAGCCTCGGCACGGTGCTGTACGCGTCGTCGACGATCGGGATCATGGCCGTCCCGGTGGCGCTGCTGATGATCGGCGGCGAGTTCGACCTGTCCGCCGGTGTGATGGTGACCAGCTCGGCGCTGATCTCCACGATGTTCAGCTACCAGATGACCGCGAACGTGTGGGTCGGCGTGTTCGTCTCGCTGCTGGTCACGCTGGCTTTCGGGGCCTTCAACGGCTTCATGCTGACCCGGACGAAACTGCCCAGCTTCATCATCACGCTGGGCACCTTCCTGATGCTCACCGGGCTGAACCTCGGCCTGACCAAGTACATCAGCGAATCCGTCTCCACCAAGTCGATCAGCAACATGGAGGGGTTCAGCTCCGCGAGCAAGCTCTTCGCCTCCACCTGGACCGTCGGCGACGTCGACCTGAAGGTCACCATCCTGTGGTGGATCGCGCTGATCGCCCTGGCCACCTGGATCCTGCTGCGTACGCGCTTCGGCAACTGGATCTTCGCCGCGGGCGGCAACGCCGAAGCGGCGAGGGCCGTCGGGGTCCCGGTGATCAAGACCAAGATCGGGCTCTACCTGGGCGTGGCGTTCTGCGCCTGGATCTCCGGGCAGCACCTGCTGTTCTCGTTCGACGTCGTCCAGTCGGGCGAAGGCGTCGGCAACGAACTGATCTACATCATCGCCGCCGTCATCGGCGGCTGCCTGATCACCGGCGGCTACGGCTCGGCGGTCGGCTCGGCGGTGGGTGCCTTCATCTTCGGTATGACGAGCAAGGGCATCGTGTACGCGGAGTGGAACCCGGACTGGTTCAAGTTCTTCCTCGGAGCGATGCTCCTTCTGGCCACCCTGCTGAACGCGTGGGTGCGCAAGCGTGCGGAGGCCTCTCGATGACGGAACACATCAAGAACACCGAAGAGACCGACACGGCACGGGACGCCGCCACCGGCCCCGGGACGCCGCTCGTCGAGCTCGACGACGTCAGTAAGTACTACGGCAACGTCCGCGCCCTGGAAGGCGTTTCGCTGGAGGTGCACGCGGGCGAGATCACCTGCGTACTCGGCGACAACGGCGCCGGCAAGTCCACCCTCATCAAGATCATCTCGGGGCTGCACCAGCACGACTCGGGCGAGTTCCTGATCGAGGGCGCGAAGACGTCCCTCGCCTCCCCGCGGGAGGCCCTGGACCTGGGCATCGCCACGGTCTACCAGGACCTGGCCGTCGTACCGCTCATGCCCGTCTGGCGGAACTTCTTCCTCGGCTCCGAGCCCACCAGGGGGAGCGGTCCCTTCAAACGGCTCGACGTCGCGCTGATGCGGGAGACCACCCGCGCCGAGATGCTGCGGATGGGCATCGACCTGCGCGATGTCGACCAGCCCATCGGCACCCTGTCGGGCGGTGAGCGGCAGTGTGTGGCGATCGCGCGTGCCGTCCACTTCGGCGCGAAGGTGCTCGTCCTGGACGAGCCGACCGCCGCCCTCGGGGTGAAGCAGTCCGGTGTGGTGCTCAAGTACGTGGCGGCCGCACGCGACGCCGGGCTCGGCGTGGTCCTCATCACCCACAACCCGCACCACGCCTACCTCGTCGGCAACCGGTTCATCCTGCTCAAGCGC
The DNA here is from genome assembly GCF_000818195.1 of Streptomyces sp. 150FB. GTDB lineage: Bacteria > Actinomycetota > Actinomycetes > Streptomycetales > Streptomycetaceae > Streptomyces. The sequence goes on from NZ_JTHL01000001.1 coordinate 7,972,698, forward strand.
GGTGTGATGGCCGGCAGCCACACCAAGGACTCGGTCACCCTGGACGAGCTGACCCGGCAGATGGCGGGCGGTTCCGAGCTGGACGAGCTGAGCCACGAGCTGGAACAGGCGCCCGTCCCCACCCATCTGGGCGGCAACGCCCCCGACAGTGCCTGATACGGCCGCCGGCCGGGCCCACACAGGGGCGCGGCCGGCGATGTGAGCAAGGTCGTCGCACGTCCGAGCGGGCCGCGCCGCGACCTCCAGGGACGCGGATGGCAGAATCTGCCTCGGTGGGCACCGTCCGCCGCCGCCGTCCACCCGGGCGGCAGGCCCCGACCCCGCAGGGACGACACGACTCGTGCGAGCAGCCAGGCCGACTCCACACACACGCCGCAGAGGCCGCCGGACGGGGCTCGGGGGGCGGGGCCGATGAGCACGTACCGGGACTTCACCCATCGCGGCTCGGCCCGCGCCACCGTCCTGCGGACCGTCGGCACCCGTGAACGCCGCTCCCTGCTGACCGCGCCCCGGGTACCGACCGTCGGCATCGACATCGGCGGTACGAAGGTGATGGCCGGGGTCGTCGACCCCGACGGCAACATCCTGGAGAAGATCCGCACCGAGACGCCCGACAAGTCCAAGAGCCCCCGGGTCGTCGAGGACACCATCGTCGAACTCGTCCTGGACCTCTCCGACCGGCACGACGTGCACGCCGTCGGCATCGGCGCGGCCGGCTGGGTCGACGCCAACCGCTCCAAGGTGCTGTTCGCCCCGCACCTCGCGTGGCGCGACGAACCCCTCAGGGACGCGATCGCCGGCCGTCTCGCCGTACCCGTGATGGTCGACAACGACGCCAACACCGCGGCGTGGGCCGAATGGCGTTTCGGCGCCGGCCGTGGCGAGGACCACCTCGTCATGATCACGCTCGGTACCGGTATCGGCGGCGCGATACTGGAGGACGGGCAGGTCAAGCGCGGCAAGTTCGGTGTGGCCGGCGAGTTCGGGCACATGCAGGTCGTCCCGAGCGGCCACCGCTGCCCGTGCGGCAACCGGGGCTGCTGGGAGCAGTACAGCTCCGGCAACGCCCTCGTACGGGAGGCGAAGGAGCTGGCGGCCGCCGACTCCCCGGTCGCCTACAGCCTCATCGAACGCGTCAAGGGCAACGTCCACGAGATCACCGGACCGCTGATCACCGAACTCGCCCGCGAGGGCGACGCGATGTGCGTCGAGCTGTTCCAGGACATCGGCCAGTGGCTCGGCGTCGGGATCGCCAACCTGGCCGCCGCACTCGACCCGTCCTGCTTCGTCATCGGCGGCGGCGTCAGCGCGGCCGACGACCTGCTGATCGTCCCGGCCCGCGACGCCTTCCGCCGCCACCTCACCGGCCGCGGCTACCGTCCCGAGGCCCGTATCGTCAAAGCCGAACTCGGCCCGGAGGCCGGCATGGTCGGCGCCGCCGACCTGGCCAGGCTCGTCGCCCGCCGCTTCCGGCGCGCCACCCGCCGCCGGGTGGAGCGCCACGAGCGGTACGAGCGCTACGCCCAGGCCATCAGGACCCCCCGGACCCCGCAGAGCCAGGAACCGCCGTCATGAGCACGCCCACGCAGCCTCCGCATCAGCTCCCCGACGTGGAGGGCCGGCCGCCGGAGGACAGAAGGCACCGCAACCGCCGCCGCTGGCTGACGGCCGTCGTGATCCTCCTGCTCGTCGGGATCCCGGCCGGCTACCTGGCCGTCTCCGCCGAACAGAGCCGCCAGAGCGGCCGGGACAAGGAGGCGGAGTCCATGGCCACCGGACTCCAGCCGATTCGGCCCGCGCGGATGAAACGCGACATCTACGACGTACCCATCTCCGGGGGCGCGACCGGCGTGCGCTACTACGAGACGAGCAACTGGAAGTCCAGCAGGCTGTACGCCCAGTTCGACCTGACCTCGGGCCGCCTCGACACCTTCCTGATGGAGATGGGCACCGACCGCTCCGCCCTCAAGGACGGCGCCATCACCATCCCGGCCCGCGACAGGAACGTCGTCGGCTGGAACTTCGACATCCCCGGCCACGACTGGGCAGGCCTCGTTCACAAGCAGAAGGCCCCGCTGCCCAGCCAGGACGTCGTCGTCGACCTCACCGACCCCGGATTCCCAAGGGTGTTCGTCGTCTCCACAACCACCCCGTGATCTCCACACCCATCTCCACAACGTGCTGAAGAGCACCCCGTGACCCCAGGTGCCCCGTGGGCTCACTAACCTGACGCGGGTGAGTGAGACGACACCTATCAAGACGCTCCAATACCGGATGGACGGTCCTGAGGACGCACCCGTGCTGATCCTCGGGCCTTCGCTCGGCACGACCTGGCACATGTGGGACAGGCAGGTACCCGAGCTGGCCCGGCAGTGGCGGGTGCTCCGCTTCGACCTCCCCGGACACGGCGGCGCGCCCGCGCACGCCGCCCCCGGCGTCCCCGAACTCGCCGAGCGGCTGCTGGCCACGCTCGACATGGTCGGCGTGCAGCGCTTCGGCTACGCCGGGTGCTCCATCGGCGGAGCCATCGGCGCCGAACTGGCGCTGCGCCGGCCCGACCGCATCGCCTCGCTCGCTCTGGTGGCCGCCTCGCCACGGTTCGGCACCGCCGACGAGTTCCGCCAGCGCGGCGTGATCGTACGGGCCAACGGGCTCGACCCGATGGCGCGCGCCGCCCCCGAACGCTGGTTCACACCGGGCTTCGCCGCCGCCCAGCCGGCGATCGTCGAATGGGCCGTCCAGATGGTCCGCACCACGGACCCCGGTTGCTACATCGCCGCCTGCGAGGCGCTCGCCGCCTTCGACATCAGGGCGCAGCTCGGCCGGATCATCGTGCCGACGCTGGTCCTCGTCGGCGCCGAGGACAAGGTGACGGGACCCGCCGAGGCGCGGACCCTGGTCGCCGGCATACCGGACGCCCGGCTCGCGCTGGTCCCCGGCGCCTCGCACCTCGCCCCCGTCGAGCAGCCGGGCGCCGTCACCGATCTGCTCGTACGGCACTTCTCCACCGCCTGGTACAACCCGTCCGACACCTCCACCGGCATCACCATCCTGCCCGAGGGGCTTGTGCCGCCCCTCTCGGCGATGGTGGGCCCGGTCGCGGAGATCGCCCCCGCCGAGCAGCCGCAGGCGGTCTCAGCCATGCGCGCCGACCCGTACGAGGCGGGCCTGCGGGTACGCAGGGAGGTCCTCGGCGACAAGCACGTGGACCGCGCCCTCGGCGAGGCCGACGACTTCTCCGGGGACTTCCAGGAGTTCATCACCCGCTACGCCTGGGGCGAGGTGTGGACCAGGGAGGCGCTGGACCGCCGGATGCGCAGCGCGGTGACGCTGACCGCGCTCGTCGCCGGCGGACACCTCGACGAGCTGGCCTTCCACACCAAGGCCGCGCTCCGCAACGGCCTCAGCCCCGCCGAGATCAAGGAGGTGCTGATCCAGACGGCCATTTACTGCGGTGTCCCCGCGGCGAACTCCGCGTTCAAGGTCGCGCGGGCCGTGATCCAGGAGGAGACGAAGCCCCATACGTAGCACGATGGGCAGGGGGCCCGGTGGCGACGACGACCGCCGAGCGGGAGCGGACAGGACACGTACGACGAGCGAGGACGGTCGATGATGAAGCTCACCAAGAAGACGCACGCCTGCATCCGGCTGGAGAAGGGCGGGCAGACGCTCGTCATCGACCCCGGCTCCTTCAGCGAGGAGGACGCGGCGCTCGGCGCCGACGCCGTCCTCATCACGCACGAACACCTCGACCACTTCAACGAGGACCGGCTGAGGGCCGCGCTCGACGCCAACCCGGCGGCCGAGCTGTGGACGACGCGCAGCGTCGCCGACCAGGTCTCCGCCGCCTTCCCAGGACGGGTGCACGCGGTCGGCCACGGCGACACCTTCAGCGCCGCCGGATTCGACGTACAGGTGTACGGCGAACTGCACGCGGTGATCCACCCGGACATCCCCAGGATCACGAATGTCGGCTTCCTCGTGGACGGCTCCGTCTTCCACCCGGGCGACGCCTTGACGGTCCCGGACCAGCAGGTGGAGACGCTGATGCTGCCGGTGCACGCGCCCTGGAACAAGATCTCCGAGGTGATCGACTACGTGCGCGAGGTCAACCCGCGCCGCGCCATCGACATCCATGACGTGCTGCTCAAGGAGCTGGCCAGGCCGATGTACGACATGCAGATCGGCAATCTGGGCGGCGCGGAACACGGCAGGCTCGCCCCGGGTGCCTCGACGGATCTCTGAAGGACCGGCCCCCTCGGCGGGCGGTGACATCGGGCGGGGCATCGGCCCGGGGCATCGGCCCGGGACATCGGCGCGTGCCGGACTGTCGGACCCCGCCGATAGGCTGTGAGGCATGCGCATCGCGACCTGGAATGTCAATTCGATCACCGCCCGGCTGCCCCGGCTGCTGGCCTGGCTGGAGAGCAGCGGCACCGACGTGCTGTGCGTCCAGGAGACCAAGTCCACCGAGGAGCAGTTTCCCGCCGAGGAGCTGCGCGCGGCCGGGTACGAGTCGGCGGTCAACGCCACGGGCCGGTGGAACGGCGTGGCGCTGCTCTCCCGTGTCGGCCTGGAGGACGTCGTCAAGGGCCTCCCCGAAGGCCCGGAGTACGACGGCGTGACCGAGCCGCGCGCCGTGGGCGCCACCTGCGGCCCCGTCCGCCTCTGGTCGGTCTATGTGCCCAACGGACGCGAGGTGGGCCACGACCACTACGCGTACAAGCTGCGCTGGCTCGACGCCCTCCGTAAGACGGTGGCCGACGACGCGGCGGGGTCGCGCCCCTTCGCCGTCCTCGGCGATTTCAACGTGGCGCCGACCGACGACGACGTCTGGGACCTCTCCCGCTTCGTGGGGGCCACCCATGTCACCCCCGACGAGCGGGCCGCGCTCGCCGCGCTGCGCGCCGAGGGGCTCACGGACGTGGTGCCCCGCCCCCTGAAGTACGACCGCCCGTACACCTACTGGGACTACCGCGAGCTGGGCTTCCCCAAGAACAGGGGCATGCGCATCGACCTGGTGTACGGGAACGCGGCGCTGGCCGGAGCGGTCAAGGACAGCTATGTCGACCGCGAGGAGCGCAAGGGCAAGGGCGCTTCCGACCACGCGCCTGTGGTGGTCGACCTCGACGTCTGAGCCGCGCGCCCTATGGTGCCCCGGCAGGCACGATGGCAGTCTTGCGGTATGAACATCCCTTTCTTGGACAACTGGCGCAAGAGGGCCGGCGGCGACCGCGGCACATCACTCGCCTCCGCCGTCGGCGGCGACGAGGAGGGCGTGGCCGAGCTGCTCTCCGAGTGCGAGCTGCTGCGCGTCCGGGCGGGGCAGCTCGGCCTCAGGCTCGACGACTCACCGGAATCCCTCGAAGCGCTCGACCAACTGCCGCCGCGCTGGCGTGACGACCCGGAGGAACTCCCCTGGCTGGGTAACGACGCGGGTCTCTATCTGGGCACGGTGATCGTTCTCACCGTGCCCGACGCCGTCTGGCACATCTGGCCGGGCGGCCACCCCGTGGTGCGGCTCGCCTCGGGGCGGGAGATCCAGGTCGTCGAGGCGGGCATCGAGTGGGCGGTCACCGGCGCGCCCGAGCTTTCCCAGGTGTACGCCGAGGCCGCGGAAGCCTGAGGCCCCGAACGGCCGAGCCCCTACCCGTTGCAGTAAATACGGCTTATGCCGCATTTATGCGTGTCGAGTACGAAGTCCCTTGCCGGGCTGGATAGTTTGCGCTGACGCCAGGGCAAACTCATCGCGCCGAATCTCGACTACGATTTGCCGTTCATCCCTACCGAGAACCAAGGCCGAGGGTGTCGCCCCGGCCCAACCAGGGACGCTGCTGCCGGCCGTGCAGTAGTTCAGGGGCAGTGCCCGCCCGGCAGCAGCCGGAGATCACTTCTCGCACTGCGGACCGCCAGTCACCTCGGGCGGACGCCGGCGGGTGGAAGGTCAGCTGCGAGCCGGTCGGGTCGTGTCCGGGATGGAGCGGGTCACGGCTGTACGGCGCCAGACTCAGTCTGGTTCACCGGCTTGCCGGGCCGAGCGGGCCCCCGTCGCAGAGCCATGCGACGGGGGCCCGCTCGCCTGGTCCCGGGGCCGCGTGCGGGGCCCGCTCACCCGGGGCGCGTCTCCTGCGGCCGTCCTACTGCTCCGTGGCGCGGTGCGACGTACGGACGACCGGCGCCGGCTCCGTGGCCGCCCGCGTCACGTCGGACACCAGCTCGACCACATCGGGGCCGTACGCCCCCGAGTTGACCACCTTCAGCAGCAGGCAGAACGTGCCCCTGCCGTACTTGCGGGACAGCTTCTCGTGGTGCCGCGCCAGATAGCGCGCCGCCGCCTGGTGGGTGATGGCCCGCTGCCCGCAGAGCAGGAAGACCGGTCTCGACTCCTGGCCCGCCGTGAGCCGCGCCAGCAGCACGTACTCCGCCACCCCGGGATCCATGCGGTAGCGCTCGGTGCCGATCTGGAAGGAGCCCCGGTCGGGTCCGGGCTCGGGCTGGGTGTTGATCGCGACGCCGGGCAGCAGCGAGGTGAGGTGGGCGGCTATCCGGCGGTTGGTGGTAGGACCGCCGAAGCAGAACTCCGTACGCTCGCCGAAGCCCTGCCTGGCCGTGTCGTGCTGGATTATCTGGGCGTGCGCGCCGCAGTCCTTGACCAGCGCCGCCAGTTCCAGCAGCGCGAAGACGTCGTAGCGGTGGACCGAACCCTCGCCGCCCGCCTCACGGCTGACGACGAGCAGGCACTCGGAGCTGTCCGGCAGCCCGAAGAACACCTGCTTCCTGCGCAGCTTGCGCCGCCAGAGATGGGTACGGGCGATCCAGCCCACGGCCGCGCCGATGGCGACGGCGACCACGCCGAGCACGATGTTGCGTACGTCGTCAGTCATGGGCGCGCATGCTAGCGGCCCCGCCGCATCGTTGTCCGGGGAGGTGCTGACGGGGCAGGCGCGGTGAAGTTACGCTGCGCGGACGGTTCTTGACTGGAGGTACGGATGCGTCGCTCCGCAACACGCAAGGTGTCGGTGGTGGCCGTGGTGGCTGCCACGCTCGCTGTCGGCGCCGCGGCCCCACCCATGGCGCGTCATACGCAGGACACACCGCGGACCCCCGCGAAGACCCCGGTGGCCACCGGCTACGGGGGAGCGGTCGCGAGCGTGGACCCCGACGCCACGGCCGCCGGCATCGAGGTGCTCAGGAACGGGGGCAACGCGGTGGACGCCGCCGTGGCCACCGCGGCCGCGCTCGGCGTCACCGAGCCGTACTCCGCCGGTATCGGCGGTGGCGGCTACTTCGTCTACTACGACGCGAAGACCCGTACGGTCCGTACGGTCGACGGCCGCGAGACCGCGCCGAAGTCGGCGGACTCCTCGCTCTTCCTGGAGAACGGCAAGCCGCTCGTCTTCGAGGACGCGGTCACCAGCGGCCGGAGCGTCGGTACGCCCGGAACGGCCGCCACCTGGGACACGGCGCTCCGCGACTGGGGCAGCCGATCCCTCGGACAGATGCTGAAGCCGGCGGAGAAGCTCGCGAAGAACGGCTTCACCGTCGACAGCACCTTCCGCTCCCAGACCGCCGACAACCAGGCCAGGTTCGCCGACTTCCCGGCCACGGCGAAGCTCTTCCTGCCCGGCGGGCAGCTCCCGGTCGTCGGTTCCGCCTTCAAGAACCCCGATCTGGCGCGTACGTACGAGGAGTTGGGCCGCCAGGGGATCGGGACGCTCTACCGGGGCGGGCTGGGGCGCGACATCGTACGCACCGTGCGCAAGCCGCCCGTGGCCGCCGGCTCCACCAGGAACGTCCGCACCGGGGACCTGACGGCCGGCGACCTGGCGTCGTACCGCACGGTGGGCCGGGCGCCCACCAAGGTCTCGTACCGGGGACTCGACGTGTACGGCATGGCGCCCTCGTCTTCCGGCGGCACCAGCGTCGGCGAGGCGCTCAACATCCTCGAACGGACCGACCTCTCGAAGGCCTCCCAGGCGCAGTACCTGCACCACTTCATCGAGGCGAGCCGGGTCGCCTTCGCCGACCGGGGCCGCTGGGTCGGCGACCCGGCCTTCGAGGACGTGCCGACCAAGGGACTGCTGTCCCAGCGGTTCGCCGACTCGCGCGGCTGCCTGATCAAGGACGACGCGGTGCTGAAGAGCCCCCTGGCGCCCGGTGACCCGAACCATCCGACGGCGTGCGGGGCGGGCGGCACCGCCGCGCCGACCACGTACGAGGGCGAGAACACCACACACCTCACCACGGCCGACAAGTGGGGCAATGTCGTCGCCTACACACTGACCATCGAGTCGACGGGCGGCAGCGGGATCACCGTGCCGGGACGGGGCTTCCTGCTCAACAACGAGCTGACGGACTTCTCCTTCGCCCCGGCGAACCCGGCCGTCCACGACCCGAACCTGCCGGGCCCGGCCAAGCGTCCGCGCTCCTCCATCTCGCCGACGATCGTGCTGGACTCGCACAACAAGCCTGTCCTGGCGGTCGGTTCGCCGGGTGGCGCGACCATCATCACGACCGTGCTCCAGACGCTGACCGGCCGGCTGGACCGTGGGCTGCCACTGGTGGACGCGATCGCCGCACCCAGGGCGAGCCAGCGCAACGCCGCCACGACGGAGCTTGAACCGGCCCTGTACAACAGCCCGTTGCGCGGACAGTTGGAAGCGCTCGGCCACGCCTTCACGCTCAATCCGGAGATCGGCGCGGCCACGGGTATCGAGCGGCTGCCCGACGGCCGCTGGCAGGCTGCGGCTGAGACGGTCCGCAGGGGTGGCGGCTCCGCGATGGTGGTGCACAAGGCAGGCAAGCAGTAGGCAGGGGAGTGGCGTCAGCGTCTCCCGCGTGGGCCCGCGCTTCTCACAGTTGTGTGAGGATGCGCGGGCCCTCGTCCGTGATCGCCACAGTGTGTTCCGCGTGGGAAGCGCGGCTGGCGTCCAGTGTGCGGACCGTCCAGCCGTCGGGGCCGGTGTAGTGCCGGTCGGTGCCACTCGCGATCAGCATCGGCTCGATCGCGAGCACCATGCCGTGCCGCAGTTTCATCCCCCGGCCCGGGCGGCCCTCGTTGGGTACGCCCGGGTCCTGGTGCATCGTGTGGCCCACACCGTGCCCGCCGAAGCCGCCGGGGATGCCGTACCCGGCCGCGCGGCACACCCGGCCGACCGCGTGGGCGATGTCCCCCACGCGGTTGCCGACGACAGCGGCGGCGATGCCGGCGGCCAGCGCCTCCTCCGCCGTCTCGATCAGCCGGGTGTCCTCGGGGCGTGCGCGCCCGACCGTGAAACTGACCGCGGCGTCGCCCACCCAGCCGCCGAGCACGGCGCCGCAGTCGATCGACACGAGATCGCCGTCACTGAGCCGGTACGAGCCGGGGATGCCGTGCACGATCGCGTCGTTGACCGAGGCGCAGATGACGGCGGGGAAGGGGACGGGCGCCCAGTCGGGGCGGTAGCCGAGGAACGGCGATCCGGCCCCCGCCTCGCGCAGCACAGCTCGCGCGGTCTCGTCGAGCGCCGAGAGATGGACGCCGACGGCCGCCGCTTCCCGTACCGCCGTCAGTGCCTGTGCGACGACCTGCCCGGCGGCGCGCATGGACTCCAGGGACGCGTCAGTCTTGATCTCCACCATGCCAATAACTATACCGATCTGAGCGGTATTAGAATGGCGGCATGGTACGAAACCCCCTCACCCCCGAAGAGCACGAGCGGGGCGAGCGGCTGGGCCGTCTGCTCCGCGCGGCGCGCGGATCGCGCAGCATGGCCGAGGTCGCCGCTGTCGCCGGTCTCTCGGCCGAGACCCTGCGCAAGATCGAGACCGGACGCGCCCCGACGCCGGCCTTCTTCACCGTGGCGGCGCTGGCCGGCGCGCTGGGTCTGTCGATGGACGAGATCGCGGCGGGCTGCGTGTCCGTACCCGTGGCCGCCTGAACTTCCGTGACGGGCCGCCACCCGTCGGGCGTCCGCCGGATTGCGGGGATCCGGGTGCCGGACGACCGTGGAGACGTGTCCGTCAAGAAGATCGTTCTCGCCGCGCTGCTCGGTCCGCTCCTGCTGCTCGCCGCCTGCGCCCCCGGGGGTGCGGGCCGCAGGTCCCAGCACGGGGCTGACGCGGCGAAGTACGGCGGCCCGGCCAGGTTCGTCCATCCGGGCGTCGTCGTCGGCGGCGCGCAGCTCGCGACCGTACGGCGGAAGGTCGCCGCCGGGCAGGAGCCCTGGAAGTCGGCGTTCGAAGCGATGCGGCGCAGCCGGTACGCGGCGCCCGGCTACACCCCGCACCCGGCCGCCGTCGTGGCCTGCGCCTCCAACCACGGCGCGCCCGCCTGTGTCGCCGAACGCGAGGACGCGATCGCCGCCTACACCCAGGCCCTCCTGTGGTCCGTCACGGGCGAGGCGCGGCACGCCCGTAAGTCCGTGCAGATCATGGACGCCTGGGCGAAGGTGGTGAAGCGGCACACCAAGAACGACGCCGACCTCCAGACCGCCTGGGCCGGCTCGTCCTGGGCACGGGCCGCCGAGATCATGCACGCCGGCTACCCGGGGTGGGACGCGGCGTCCGTGATGCGCTTCAAGTGGATGCTGCGCAAGGCGTATCTGCCCGCGGTGACGGCCAACGTGGCCGACTACAACGGGAATTGGGAGCTGACGATGACCGACGCCGCCATCGGGATGGCGGTGTTCCTGGAGGACCGCACGGTCTTCGAGCAGTCCGTACGCCGCTACCGCGCGCGGGTTCCCGCGTACTTCTACCTCAGCTCGGACGGCAAGCTGCCGAAGCCGCCGCCGGGCGGCACGATCACCAAACGGGCCGCGCTCTCCACGTACTGGTTCGGCCAGCGGGCCTTCGCCGACGGCCTCGGCCAGGAGACCTGCCGCAACTTCATGCATATCGGCTACTCGCTCGCCTCCACCGCGCACATCGCGGAGACGGCCTGGCACCAGGGCGTCGACCTGTACACCGAGGAGGCGGAGCGGCTGCGGTCCGCGCTGGAGTTCCACGCGCGCTACCAACTCGGCGCCGCCGCCCCTTCGTGGCTGTGCGGAGGCAAGGTCGTACGGACGATGGGGCCCGATGTCGAGGTCCTGCTCAACCACCTCCAGGGCCGGATGCACCTGCGGCTGCCTCAGACGCTGAGACTCGCCGAGAAGCAGCGCCCGGCGGGCACGGACGACCTGTTCGTCGCCTGGGAGACCCTCACGCATGCCGGAAACCCGTCGGCGGCGTAGGGTCACGCCGTGACCACCCTCGACGAACTCGGCCGCAGCCGTTATGTCAGCCTCACCACCTATCGCAAGGACGGCACGGGTGTCGCCACCCCCGTCTGGCACGCGGTGGACGGAGGCGAACTCTTCATCTGGACCAACACCCAGACCTGGAAGGTCAAGCGCATCCGGAACAACGGCCGGGTCATGGTGACGGCCTGCGATGTGCGGGGCCGGATCAAGCAGGGCGCGCCGAGTGCCGAGGGCACGGCGCGGCTGCTCGACGAAGCGGGCACCGAGGACGTGCGGCGCCTGCTCGGGCGCAAGTACGGCTGGCAGTTCTGGCTGATCGACTGGCCCGCGAAGATCGTCAAGCGCGGCAGGCGGTCGCAGACCGGGATCGCCGTCAGCTTCTGAGGCCGCCGGCTTCTGAGGCTGTCGGCTTCTGAGGCTGTCGGCTTCCGCTTTTGGACCGGTCGGTTCTCCCTTCGAGCCCGCCGGTTCGGCTCAGCTCCGTCCCCGGGCGAAAACTGTCCGTAGCGCTCCCGTAACACGACTGAGGTCGAATGCCAGGGACCAATGGCGTGGCAGGGACGGGCGGCAGCGATGGCGGTGCATCAACTCCCGGCGGAGAGCGGAGCGTTCGCGCGATACCTGCGCGACCTCACCACACTGCTCGACCCGGGCGGCGGCTGGTACGGCGTCTTCGCGCAGCGGGACCCGGCCGGAATGCGGGCCTGCCTCGACGGGGTGGAGATCCCGCCCTGGGACGTCGTCGATTCGCTGCTCCAGGACTTCGCCGCCGGACGTGACGGTGAGGCCGTCGCGCGCGAGAGCGCCCGGGCGAGGGCGCTGCACGCGGCCTCGGCCGCCGTACACGACCGGCGGCCCG
>NZ_JTHL01000001.1:7985280-8027328 GCF_000818195.1 Streptomyces sp. 150FB
CCGCAGCGGTGAGGCACATGTCGTACTCTGCGAGGCCGCAGGCCGGCCGCCCGGCCAACTCCCGCTGCTCGCCGGGGAACTGCACCGCGCCGGGCTCGGCGCCGACTGGGCCGAGCTGCTCTGGGAAGCCTCCTCGCTGCCGCCCGCTCCGCTCGCCGCCGCAGCGGGCGCACTGGCCGGGGCCGGCCGCGACGGCGACTGCGCGCAGCTACTGCGGCAGGGGGCTTCCCGGCCGGCGGAGGAGATCGCGGACGCCGTTCTCGCGCTCGGCGAGGTGGGCAGGGCGCCGGAGGCGCAGGCGCTGCTCAGCGCCTTCGTACAGTCCCGTACGCCCGAGGACGCGGCGCTCATCGCCGCGCCGGACCCGCGCCGCCTCGTCCCGCAGCTCCTCGACGCGGCGCGCGCGGTCTCGTCCGCCCGCGAACGCGACCTCGTCCACGCGCTGCGGATCGCCGGCATCCCGGCCGCCTGACGGGGTCCCTGCCCCCACCCTTGACCGCTTCCGTAACCGTCCCCGACCGATGTGGACCGCTCGGGTGTGAAACTTGATCGACTCAGCGGGTTAATGACGATGGTCTTGCCCCTGCCTGTGCAGGGGCTTACGTTCTCCTCTACGCGCATCTACGTGCGTAGAAGCCCCGGCCGGCAGCCGGCCGACGCCGAACGGACGCATCCGCCGAAGGAGCAGCTCGTGGCCCACGTCGTACGCGCCGCACTCGTCCAGGCGACCTGGACCGGTGACACCGAATCCATGATCGCCAAGCATGAGGAGCACGCCCGCGAGGCGGCCCGGCAGGGCGCGAAGATCATCGGATTCCAAGAGGTCTTCAACGCCCCCTACTTCTGTCAGGTCCAGGAGCCCGAGCACTACCGGTGGGCCGAGTCCGTCCCCGACGGGCCGACCGTCACCCGGATGCGGGAGCTGGCCAGGGAGACCGGGATGGTCATCGTCGTACCGGTCTTCGAGGTCGAACAGTCGGGCTTCTACTACAACACCGCCGCCGTGATCGACGCCGACGGCTCGTACCTCGGGATGTACCGCAAGCACCACATCCCGCAGCTCAAGGGCTTCTGGGAGAAGTACTACTTCAAACCAGGCAACGCCGGCTGGCCCGTCTTCGACACCGCGGTCGGCAAGGTCGGCGTCTACATCTGCTACGACCGGCACTTCCCCGAAGGCTGGCGCCAACTCGGCCTGAACGGCGCCCAGATCGTCTACAACCCGTCCGCCACCTCGCGCGGTCTCTCCTCCCACCTCTGGCAGTTGGAACAGCCGGCGGCCGCCGTCGCCAACGAGTACTTCATCGCGGCGATCAACCGCGTCGGCCGGGAGGTGTACGGCGACAACGACTTCTACGGGACGAGCTACTTCGTGGACCCGCGCGGTCAGTTCGTCGGCGACACCGCGAGCGACAAGACGGAGGAACTGCTCGTACGCGACCTCGATCTCGACCTGATCGAAGAGGTACGGCAGCAGTGGGCGTTCTACCGTGACCGCAGGCCCGACGCGTACGAGGGACTGGTGCAGCCGTGACCCAGCAGGACGCCCGCACTCCGGCGACTTCCGCGACCGTGTTCACCCCCGGCGTTCCCGCGCCGACCGACCTTCACGAGCGCCACCGCGCCGTCCTCCCGGACTGGCTGGCGCTCTACTACAAGCAGCCCATCGAGATCACCCATGGCGAGGGCCGCCACGTCTGGGACGCCGAGGGCAACCGCTACCTCGACTTCTTCGGCGGCATCCTCACCACCATGACCGCGCACGCCCTCCCCGAGGTCACCAAAGCGGTGAGCGAGCAGGCGGCGCGGATCATCCACTCCTCGACGCTCTACCTCAACCGCCCCATGGTCGAGCTGGCCGAGCGGATCGCCCACCTGTCCAAAATCCCGGACGCCCGGGTCTTCTTCACCACGTCGGGCACCGAGGCCAACGACACCGCGCTGATGCTGGCGACCGCCTACCGGGGGTCCAACCAGATCCTGGCGATGCGCAACAGCTACCACGGCAGGTCGTTCTCCACCGTCTCCATCACCGGCAACCGGGGCTGGTCGCCGACCGGTCTCTCGCCGCTCCAGACGCTGTACGTGCACGGCGGCGTTCGCACCCGTGGACCGTACGCGCACCTGAGCGACGCCGAGTTCATCGAGGCGTGCGTCGCCGACCTGGAGGACCTGCTCGGACACACCCGGGCGCCGGCCGCGCTGATCGCCGAACCGGTGCAGGGCGTCGGCGGGTTCACCCTGCCGCCCGACGGGCTGTACGCCGCGTTCCGCGAAGTCCTCGACCGGCACGGCATCTTGTGGATCAGCGACGAGGTGCAGACGGGCTGGGGCCGTACCGGCGACCACTTCTGGGGCTGGGAGGCCCACGCGGCGAGCGGTCCGCCCGACATCCTCACCTTCGCCAAGGGCATCGGCAACGGCATGTCCATCGGCGGTGTCGTCGCCCGCGCCGACATCATGAACTGCCTTGACTCCAACTCCATTTCGACCTTCGGCGGCAGCCCTGTCACCATGGCGGCCGGCCTGGCGAACCTCTCGTACCTGCTGGAGCACGATCTCCAGGGCAACGCCCGCCGTGTCGGCGGACTGCTGATCGAGCGGCTGCGGGCGATCGGCGTCACCGTCGACGCCGTACGCGAGGTGCGCGGCCGGGGGCTGATGATCGGCTTGGAGCTGGCGAAACCCGGCACGGACGAGGCGTCCCCCGAGCTGGCTGCGGCCGTCCTCGAAGCGGCGCGCGAAGGCGGCCTGTTGATCGGCAAGGGCGGCGGCCACAACACCAGCGTCCTGCGCATCGCGCCGCCCCTCACCCTGACCGTCGCCGAGGCGGAAGAGGGCGCCGCGATCCTCGAACGGGCCCTGCGCAGCGTCTAGTCGGTCTTCCCGGCAGGGCCGGGCCGGTCGCCGCCGGCCCGGCCGTACGTACGAAAGGGAGCGTCACCACCATGAGCAGCACCCGCACCCTGATCCGCGGCGGACTCGTGATCACCGCCTCCGACGAGATCCACGCCGATGTCCTCATCGACGGCAGCCGGATCGTCGCCCTCGCGGCGCACGGATCCGACGTGGCGGCGGGCTGGAGCGCCGACCGTACGATCGACGCCACCGGCAAGTACGTCATCCCGGGCGGGGTCGACGGCCACACCCACATGGAGATGCCGTTCGGCGGCACCTACGCCTCCGACACCTTCGAGACCGGTACGAGGGCCGCCGCCTGGGGCGGCACGACGACCATCGTGGACTTCGCCATCCAGTCCCCGGGGAAGTCGCTGCGCGAAGGGCTCGACGCCTGGCACGAGAAGGCCGACGGCAACTGCGCGGTCGACTACGGCTTCCACATGATCCTCGCCGACGTCAACGAGCAGTCCCTGAAGGAGATGGACCTCCTCGTCCAGGAGGGCGTCACCTCGTTCAAGCTCTTCATGGCGTATCCCGGGGTCTTCTACAGCGACGACGGCCAGATCCTGCGGGCCATGCAGCGCGCCTCCGGCAACGGCGGGCTGATCATGATGCACGCGGAGAACGGCATCGCGATCGATGTCCTCGTCGAACAGGCCCTGGCCGAGGGCCGTACCGATCCGCGCCACCACGGAGAGGTACGCAAGGCCCTGCTGGAGGCCGAGGCCACCCACCGGGCGATCCAGCTCGCACGCGTCGCCGAGGCGCCGCTGTACGTGGTGCACGTGTCGGCGGAGGAAGCCCTCGCCGAACTGGCGGCGGCGCGTGACAAGGGGCTGCCGGTCTTCGGCGAGACCTGCCCGCAGTATCTCTTCCTCTCCACCGACAATCTCGCCGAGCCGGACTTCGAGGGTTCCAAGTACGTCTGCTCGACGCCGCTCCGGCCGAAGGAACACCAGGCCGCCCTCTGGCGCGGGCTGCGCACCAACGACCTCCAGGTGGTCTCCACCGACCACTGTCCGTTCTGCTTCACGGGCCAGAAGGAGCTGGGGCGGGGCGACTTCTCGAAGATCCCCAACGGGCTGCCGGGGGTGGAGAACCGGATGGACCTGCTCCATCAGGCCGTTGTCGACGGCCACATCACCCGCCGCCGCTGGATCGAGATCGCCTGCGCCACCCCGGCCCGGATGTTCGGCCTGTATCCGAAGAAGGGGACGATCGCACCGGGGGCGGACGCCGACATCGTCATCTACGATCCGCATGCCGAGCAGATCATCTCCGCCGAAACACACCACATGAACGTCGACTACTCGGCCTACGAGGGCAAGCGCGTGACGGGCCGGGTGGAGACGGTGCTCTCCCGAGGCGTTCCGGTGATCGACACCCGCCACTACGTAGGTCACGCGGGCCAGGGAGTCTACTTGCCGCGGGGAGTTTGTCAGTATGCGAACTGACAGATCCGCTTGGCTAGTAAGGGGAAATGCCTGGCTGAGCAAGGGCAGTAGCCGTCCTGTGCCTTAGAAGCCGTCTCATTTGGTGATCGAAGGAACATGAAGTCGCTGCTGGGAGTCGGTGTGCGGGCGGTTGAATGACGTCGTGAGTGACTACTGGACGCCGGCCCACGACGCGGTCGAGCACGATGATGTGGAGTCCTTGGCCCGGCTGCTGGCCAGGGGAGCGGACCCGGACGAGGTCTTCGGAAACATGACGCTGTTGACGCACGCGATCGATATGGAGGGGGACGGAGCCCTGCAAACCGGGCAGCCGTTGACTGTGCACACCACGGCGGTGCTGCTGGCCTTCGGCGCGGATCCACAGCTCGCGGATCCCGATGGGCAAACCCCTATGGACCTGGCCGAGCACTATGGCCACGACTTGGCCATGGGGCTACTGCAGCGGCACTTCAGCAAGTGAGTCCGCGGTAGCAGATGAGGGTGCGGGCGATGCTGGTGAAGGCGAGGAAGTGCTCGGCTTTTCGCTCGTGGCGGCGGTGCGGTCGGCGGCATCCGGCGAGCCAGGACATCGTGCGTTCTATGGTCCAACGGTGGCGGCCCAGGCGGGTCGAGGACTCGACGCGCTTACGGGCGATGCGGAGACTGATGCCGCGCCCGGAAAGCCATCGCCGCAGGTAATCGTCGTCGTACCCCTTGCCTGCGTGGGGCTTTCCCGGTCTGCGCCGTCGGCGTCCGCGCCGGGAGCGGATCGGCGGTATGCCCTGCACCAGCCTGACCTTCGTCCACTCGGCAAAGCGCCGGTGCGCGGTCGCCCCCGACAGGCCGAATGAAGCGGACGGCAACCGCTGCCACGTGCAGCCCGACGTGGCCACGAACACGATCGCAGCCAGCACCTCCCGGGGTTGACGGCCGCAGCCCGTACACGGATGCGCACCTCACCTTCCCCCGCGTGCGGTGTGGGCCGCTCCAGGATCCGCAGCACCTCGGGGCCGCCGTACCGCAGAAGTCCTACTGTCCTCATAGGAGGATCCCGCTCAGGGTTCAAGGGCGCTCGGCAGTCGTTCACGCCGGGCGCCCGTAGGTCAGGTGGTCGAGAATCCGCAGGGCCTTGATCGGCCGGGGGCCGGCCGGCCCGCAGGAGTCAGTTCACCGTCTGGGTGTTGCCGGTCGCCGCGGCGCGTTCGATCGCGTCGATGAGGCGGTGCCGGGCCAGGGCGTGTTCGAAGTCGGGCACCGTGTGCGTATCTTCGGCCAGGTCCCTGGCCAGCGCGGCGTAGAGCCGGGCGACGTTCGCGCCGGCGGTGCCCCGCAGTTCGGCCGGGATGTCCTCAGTGTGCGAGGCGGGGAGGTCAAGTGGCTTGACGGTGCTGTCCGTTCCCCGCCCGCCGGCGAGGTCGAGCTGAGCGACCTGCATGTTGCCCCAGGTGGAGGTCAGTACCAGGTCGCCCTGCGAACCGTTGATCTCCCAGCGGAAGTTGTCGCCGCGCGACGCGCCGCCGCGGTAGAAGACGGACGCGGCGGCGCCGCCGTGGAGCGTGCCGATCACGGCGACCTGGTCGGCGACGGTGACCGGGACGGTCCGCCCGCTTCCGGCGACCGTGGCCTCCGTGCGGCCGACGGCCAGGTTGGCCGCCACCGTGTCGAACTCGCCCAGGACGAAGTGCAGCGGGTCCAGGGCGTGAAGCGTGGGAGAGGTCAGCGGGGTGGCGCCGTTGGCGTTGTCGTACCAGTAGACCTGGCTCTCGGCCGCCTCCGCGCCCCACGCCATGCCGGAGCCGGTCATCGTGGTTCCGAGGACCTTGCCCACGTAGCCATCGCGGACCAGGTCGCGGGCCAGGCGCACCTCGGGGGCGTACCGTCCCTGCAACCCGACCACGGTACGGACGTGCGCGGCCCTGGCCAGCTCTGCGAGCTTCTCGGCCTCGGCCCGCCCGTTCGCCAGCGGCCACTCGCTGTAGACCGTCTTCCCCGCAGCGAGCGCCGCCGCGATGATGTCGAGGTGTTCGGTGACCTTCACGGACACCACGACCACGTCGACGCCCGGGTGCGCGATGAGTTCCTGGTGATGGTCGTAGGCGGGCACACCGTGTTGCAGTGAGGCGGCCTGCGCTGAGCTGTGCCGCGAGGTACTCACCGCCCGTAGTTCGAAGTCGGGGGACGCGGCGAGCGCCGGAAGGTGCGCCAGGGACGCCCATCCGCTCGTGCTGCCACCGACGACGCCGACACCGATCGTCTTCATGATGATCCTTTCAAGGATTTATCTTGAGCATTCGTTCCATAATGAGGCCATGCGAAGCGGCACCGCGAGGAGCCGATGAAGCGAGGTCCTACGGCATGGGCCCGAGCCGGTGAGAAAACGGCCCCGGAAGTCGTCGGCCGGCCTCTCAGGCGAGGCAGGTCAGTGCGACCTCGGCGGAGCGCATCAGCGTGGCGCGGTCGGGGCTGATCGCCGCCATCACCCTCAGGCCCTGGAGGTTGGTCACCAGGAATCCGGCGAGATCGGAGGCGTCGCGGTCGGCCGGGACCTGGCCGCGCGTCTGCCCCTCGGCGATCACATCGAACAGCGCGAGTTCCAGCGCCTGCGTGGTCGACCGGAGCCGGGCCGCAACCCGGTCGTCGTCCCGGGCCCGTTCCATCGCCGCCGCCACGATCAGGCAGGCCCGGCGCCGGCCATCCCTGGCGATCTCGTCCACGGCGGCGACGAAGACCCCCCGGACCACCTCCCGCGCATCGCCATGGGTGGAGCGCAGCAGGTCGGTCAGGGGCATGGCGTACTGCTGCCGGTACAGGTCGAGCGCCGCGAGATACAGGCCCTCCTTGCTCCCGAACGCCGCATAGATCGACCCACTCCCCAAGCCGGTGGCCTCGGCGAGGTCCCGCATCGAGGTGCCTTCGAACCCCGTACGGCGAAACGCCTCCATCGCCGCCGCGACGGCGGCGTCGGTGTCGAACTCTCGGGTGCGTGCCATATCCCCACCGTACCCATATCTGGAACGATCGACAAATTATTGAGGCGCATCACACTCCGTGGGCGACCGCGTCCTTGACGAGCCATTGCCGCGGAGCCGACGGGGCGGTTGCCGGCGTGGCAGTGGTCATCCGACTGGTGCGGCTGACGGTTCCCGGGAAGAGAATGGGGGAGACGGGACGAAGGCGGGAGGTTGTCTCCGCGAGCTGTCACCTGTGCGCACGCAGCGGGAATGCCTCCCCCGCCTCTCCCCTCCGGCCCATGCGAGCAATAAGGGAGATCCCAAACATGTCCCATCCGCAGGAAATCAGTTACGAAGCCACCCGTTTGAACATTCCTCTGCCAGGATCGTTCGAAGATGCTGTGTGGCGTTATGAGAGTCTCGTCCCGCCCCTGAATGACTCGGAGATCAAGAGCCTTTCCGAGTCGCGAGCACCTTGGAATTCCTATGTGGAGCAGGCCGAGCGGAACGCCCCGCGGTTCGTGATCGACAAGCCCAGCTCGCACTTCGACAGTTACCGTAGGCGGGAGATCGCACAAGTCGGCTCAGAACTCGACCAGAAGGTTGCATGCCTGATCGCGTTGATGGGTGCCCCGGTACCAGTAAGTCTTCGGTGAAGCCGGCATCGTTCGCGCTGTTGCCGACGGGGAGGCGCACCGTCGTCTATGAGATCTGCCGCTGTGGGCTCACTCGGCGCTCACTCGGTCATCGGCCGGGTGGTCGCGTTCGCGGATTCCGCCCTGAGGGTTCCGCTGATCTTTCTGGCCGCTGCGCGAACGGATGGTGCAACTGCACGAAACGATTGCGTTCCCGCCCGGAAACAGATCGACACAGCCGCCACCACGGTGTCGTCCGGCCCGTATATCGGGGCGCCCACACAGTGCACATCCGCCGCCATCATCCTGTCACTGTTGGAGTGGCCGTCCCGGCGGACGGCGGCCAGGATGGAACGGAGCCGTCCGGGGTCAGTCACGGTTTCTTCGGTGTACCGGGCCAACGGGTTGCTCAGGTATTCCTCCCGCACGTCGAAGGGGGCGTGCGCAAGCAGGACCAACCCCGCACCCGTGGCGAATGTGCCGAACCGGCCGCCCGTCCGGCCGACGGCCTGGGGGGCGTTGGGCGCACTGAGACGCTCCAAGATGACGACGTCCGTGTGATTCCGGACGGAAAGGTGAATGTGCTGCTGTTTCGACACGTCGTACAGGTCCTGGAGAACCGGCAGAGCCACATCCCGAATGCCGTGTCCGCGGGGCGCGAGGGTAGCCACTTCCCACAGGCGCAGACCCACTCGGTACCGCCGGTCGCGGCCACGCTCAAGTGCTCCCCACTCGACGAGTTCGCCGACACGACGATGGACCGTGGGCAATGAAAGCCCCGTGCGCTGCGACAACTCTGTCAGCGTCAGCGCGGGCTCTTCGTGGGAAAATGCTCCGAGCAAAGCCAGGACTTTGTCGGTCACCGACACGCGGTCCTCGTCGGACATCTTCTCCGCCCCTTCGCTGCATGGTTGCGCGCTGCATGGTCACGCTCTTTTTCGCATGTACTCTGTGCCCTCGAAAGAGAAAGCAGTTCCGATGATCAACGGGAATATTGGCGGCATACCCCGTAGTTCATCATTATATCATCGCGACTTTGCTGTCGGTGAGTGATTTTCGCGCAGTGATTTGGCGTCAGCACGGACAGCGCATTCTTCCGAAGGGCGGGTGGACCGCCTTTGAGATTTCCCGCACTCGCAACACGATACTGAAGCCGTCAGTGGACCGGCGGCGCCTCAATGCTCAGGCGGCCGCTGCGCACCATGCCTGTGGCCAGTTCGGCGGCAGCGCGGACAGGGGTAATCAGACGCACGGGGAGCGAGGACCCGCGGGGAATCGAAACCGAGACGGTGAAGGCCCCCGCCGGGATCTGCCCTGCGAAGAACGGGGCCGAGACACAGGCCACGCCCTCGGTGAACTCCTCCTGGTCCAACGCGTAGCCCCGCCTGCGGACCAGGGCCAGGTCGGCGGTGAGTGCCGCGAAGTCGGTGATCGTGTGCGGAGTCAGCCGCTCCAGTGACCGGCTGGAGAGAATCGCCTCTAGCTGGTCGTCCGGCAGGCAGGCAAGGACGGCCTTGCAGGAAGCCCTGGCGTGCATGTGCGCGGCGTAGCCCACGTCGAGACCTGTGACGTCGTCGGTGGGAGCGTCGGCCACGTAGTGCTGAAGCCGCAGTACGCCGTGATGCCAGCCGGAGAGATACGAGGTCTCACGTGTGCGGGCGTGCAACTGGGCCAGGATCGCCACCAGTTCGGGGGCGGGTCCGGAACGCCGTTGGAGGTGGCGGCTGAGGGACGACGCGCGGGGGCCTACGTCGTAGCGGCCACCGGGCAGCCGCACGATGTATCCGCCCGCGCGCAGGGTGCGCAACAAGTGGTAGCAGGTGCCGATCTTCAGGTCCAGTCGGCGGGAGAGGGCTTTGGCCGTTGCCGTGCCGTCAGAGGCTGCGACGGCTTCGAGCAGTGCGAGTCCGCGTTCCAGGGTGTGCAGGACGGTGGCGCTCGGCGTACGGGCCCCGGCCGCGATGTTTTCGAGCATGAGGGCCTTCCGGCCGTAGGGGGTCCTGTTCTTGTCATCGACACCTTCTGGTTCTAGACGCATTCTGCACCAGGAGGACAAGCATCTTTTCAACTATATGAACACCTGGGTGCAGGGCGCGCTGATGGGCGCGGTCGGCAAGGTGGGGGACACCCTGTCGCTCGCAGATGCGGATGATCGGGTTCCGGGCAGCGGTCAGATCATGAGGGCGCGGCCGGGCAAAGCTGACGGGATCCACAGCATCTCGCCGGCAAGGTCGATCACTTGGACGTTCACTCCGTGCCGACGGTGCCTGGGTGAGTAGTCGCCGCGGCTGTCGCCGAGGCGGTTGCGTTCGGCGAGGGTGCCATTTGGGCCCTGTTTCCCGGATCTTCGCGGGCCCGGACGCCTGGTACGGCACCTCGCCGCCTTGTCGGAGTCGTCCACGTACGTCCAGTACGAGGACGATCCCCCCGCCTGGCGGTGCTCCCCCGTGGCCTGACGGCACGGGAGGGACCCCGTCCACCGGACGGCCCCGAGCTCCTCCACGAAGACCCGGGAAACAGAACCTAGGTCAGGCCGCCGCCGCCGAGCGCAGGGCGGCGAGGGCGGTCGCGACGTCGGAGTCGTCATTGAAGTAGTGGAAGCCGACCCTCAGGCGATCTGGCAGGACACTGGCCCGCACGCCGGCCGCCGTGAACTCCCGCGCCAGCCGAGTCGCAGAACTGTGCCGCACAACTGCCACGTGACTCGGTTCACCCGGCGCCGGCACGGGGTGTCCCAGTGCACGGGCGGCCTCCGTGAACACGGCGGCGAGGCGCAGGCAGTGCCGTTCGACGCTCGCTGGATCCAGGCACGCGTGCACGCGCAGCGCTTCCCGTGCTCCCAGCCACGGCAGCCAGGCGGCAGGGGTGTCGCAACGGGCGGCCGTCGCCTGGAGGTGCAGGCGGCCGCCGAAATATCCGTACTCGGCGTCCGAGTGCCAGCTCGGCAGCAGCGGCGCGAGCCGGTGCACCTGATCGGGCCGCACCACCAGCCAGGCCGCACCTCGGGGGCACAGCATCCACTTGTAGCCGTGTACCGCCACGTAGTCCGGCCGCAAGGCAGCGAAGTCGAGCCGCAGAACACCCTGCGACTGGCTGGCGTCGACGAACAGCCTCGCTCCGTACTCGTCGGTCGCTGCCCGCAGGGCCGGCAGGTCGGTCCGTACGCCGTTGCTGGTCAGTACCTCGCTGACCGCCAGCAACACCGTGGTGTCGTCGAGTGCCGAAACAAGATCCTCCGTACGCACAGCCCCGTCCCGGGAAGGCACCGTGACGACGTCGTAGCGCGCCGGGTCCAATGCCAGCCACGGATACAGGTTGCTGCGGAACTCCTGCTCGGGCACGACGACGCGACCCGGCGGCAGCGACGCCGCGACCGTGGCAGCGGCCTCCGCCACCGAGCCCATCAGGGCCACCGAGCCGACCCCGACGCCCAGGAAGTCGGCGATCAGGGGCCGGCAGGCGACGGAAGCCTGATCCCACGCCTTCCATTCGAACGTCCCGTCGCTCCAGGCGTCCAGCACCGAACGCAGCGCGTCCGTCACCGGCGCGGCGCCCGGAGGGCTGCCCGGGGAGTCCAACCACACCGCACCCGAGTCAAGCGCCGGGAACAGGGCCCGGAAGGCCGGTTGGTCCAGCGCGGCGGGCGCTGTCGGGGTCGACGCGGCCGCGCGGGCCTGCCGGTCGTGCGAGGTCATGAGTCACCCGGCACGACGATTACACCCTCGGTCTCCACCAGCAGGTCGTGGCGGGCCAGCGCGGTCACCACAGCCAGCGAGTGCGCCGGGTAGGACCCGTCCGGGTACCACTGGGCATAGACATCGTCCCGCGCCTCGGCCCATCCCGGCAGGCTCTCCGTTCCGGCGACGAACGTCAGCAGCTTGACCAGGTGCTCCGGGCCCGCACCCAACTCGTCAAGCAAGACACGCAAGTTGGCGAACACCAACCGCGTCTGCTCTTTCGCGTCGGCCGGGACACTGCCGTCCGGGTGCGCGCCGACCTGTCCGGAGACGAACACCAGCCGGTGTCCGGCGGGCGGTTCCGCCAGGTGGCTGTACTTGCCCACTGGGGCCGCCACGCGCGGTGGATCGGTGGCTGCGAATCCGGAGAGCCCCTGGCTATCGCCTACGTGCCGTCCGGCCAACCCGTCGGAGGCGTCCCTGCCCACAACTTCCGCCATCTCGCTGTTCTCCTCTTCCCGCAGCCGGTCCGCAGTCTCATTGCGGGTCTTGAACTGTCAACCCGCACGGCACCGGCCTGCCACGCGGACGGCGGCTGTGAGCGAGGGCCCCGCCCGGGCCACCATCCCCCGGGTTCCGGATTCTAGAGCCGGCCTTGCGGGGCACCAGGGAGAGCCACGGCTTTCCCACTATCTGAAATGCGCGGCCTCCGGGGCCCCGCACAACAGCAGTTGTTCGAGTATGTGAAGCCCAGTACCCGTCCGTGCCCGCACTGCCGTCGCCCCCCCGCTATGTTGAGGGGGACCCGCCGTGGACACCGAAGCCAGGTTGGAGAATGAGGACCGTCCGGCCGTACTTCCTCGGCGCAGGAGTGCTCGGCGCGCCTGTCTGGCAAGTGCGGGCGTCTCGCGAGAGTCGCTCCGCACCCCTCCTCAGTCATCGTGAAGGGCAGATGGACATCACCACCGAGCGGGTCCCCGAACTGATCGCGAGCCTGCGGGAGATGCTGCTGCCTGTCCACTGCTTCGAAGAGTGGGTCAACGCTTTGCAAGGCAGCGGCGACATCGTTAGGTTCCCTGCACCTACCTGTGCGACGGGCAGGAGGCCATGTACGTCGGCGCGTGCGCGGCTCTGGACCTGAAACAGGACGCCGTCGGCCACGTCGCACGCGTTCCGCGTGTCGTGACTGACCGGGGTCACTGTTTGACAAGGGTGGGCGCGGCATGAGCTTTCGATCCGGCGCCGGCCCCTACCCCGGCTGAGCGGACCGGGCCCCTCGTCCCTTGACAGCCGGATGTCGTAACGGCTGCCCCGGGTCAGCCGCCCCGGCGACCGCAACTGTCCGCCGTGGTACAGGTCATGCCCGGTCGCTGGGGCGAGCGGCAATGATCCGCGGCGGGCGGTTGCCTTTCGGGCTGTCCACCGCACTCGTGACGGCTTCGACTGCGCGCACGACATCCATTCGGGTGCCGACCTGTTGCGCGAGGGCCCCGTCGACCCTGCCGGCCAGGCCCGGGTACTGACCGTCGTACGCCCAGGCCGTCTCGCTGTCGTCCGGACGGACCAGCCCGGCGGGCCCGCCGCCGTCTGTCGCGCACGCACGCGAGACGATGGTGCACACCTCGATCCCGAACCCGGCCAGTTCCCTTGCGTAGCTCACAGCCAGGTGGTCGATCAACATGACGGCCTCGGAGTGCAGGGCCAGGTAGGAAGGCTCGTACGCACGGTCGGCTGGGGGCAGCATCCACACGAGCAGTCCGTCCCGGCGCTCTCGCATCTGCGGTAGCACGGCTCGGTTGACCCGCTGGGCGGTGAGCACGTGTGCGTCATAGATCTGCGCCAACTGGTAGGGAGTGAAACACTCGACGGGCCCACGGGGCACGGGGCCCGTGCCGTGGACAACCACATCGATCCGGCCGCACTCCGCGGTGATCTCCCTGACTGCGGCGGAGACCGAGCGCTGGTCGGCAACGTCAAGCGCGAGGGGACGCAGCCGCCGATCCGGCAGCAACGCCTGCTTCTCCAACTCCGCAAGTCCAGCAACTGGGATACCCGGGGAGGGGCCGATCCCGGCGTATGCCGTGTGGCCTGCTCCGGCCAACGCAGTCGCCGTCGCCGCACCGAGTTCGGTGGAGGCGGCGGTGACGAGAACGACCTTCCCCATCAGGCTCCTCCACGTACGGTGCGCGCGGGAGGACGAACCTCGGCAAGGCAGCGTCCGCGCCGCGGGCACCCGCCACGCCGCGGTGCGGCTCCGGCGAGCGCGTGACCTCGCGTGTTCCCCGCCGGGGCGGCTTTCGACCTCTGACTGTCCACCGTGCTTCTCATATGAGACCTGGCCCAACATGCCTTGTGTGGCGGACGGAGCGCGCTGCCCCTCCGGGGCCGTTCGTCCGGCACGGAGATGCCGGCTGGGACTCCGCCCGACAGATGCACTGTGCACCTGAACCACGTCACCACTATCTGTCCGGCTTGGATCGGCTCGCGTCAGTCAAATGACTGTGTCGGAGGCTATCTCTCTGACGTCTGCCGCCTGGCCTGCACGAAACACGGACCGGCCGGCCCCGGTCTGCCCGCTCCACAAGCGGGCGCCTATGGGTGTTACGGCCTCAGGGGGACGATTCACACGGTCCTCGAACTCCGCCTGCCGCAGGCCTGAGCACCCGCTGGGGCCGAGTCCCGCCACTTGGAGGTTGCGGCGCTCGTAAACCGCCGCCCGCCGGGACCGCCATGGCCGAGGTGGGCGAACTCCGTTCCTTTGAGGAGGGAGGCAGGCCGCAGCGCGTGGCAGGCCTCAGCCACCGCTCCGCTGTGATGTCCCGGACAAACGGCTGCCCAAGGCGCGGCGAGGAGACGGCCGATTGACAGATGCACCCCGGACAGCGGGTGGAGAAGTCTGTGCATTGCCGCTGGACACGCCGTACTGGACACGTGTCAGGGCGGCACACGGAGAGCGCCGCTCCGGCTTCGCCTGCGACGAGCAGTGGCTGTCGGGCTGCGGTCGGCTCTCCTTCGAGGACACGGCACACGATGACGGCTTCTCACTCCGTTGTTCCCGCCGTTGATCTCGTCCTGTCGAGCACGCTCCAACCGCGTTCGTAGCGGTGATGCACTTGGGAGATCTAATGGACGACACCGACACCGACACCAACAGCGGTCAGGCCGGCACGGTCGTGCTGATCCACGGCCTGTGGGTGAACCCCCGTAGCTGGGAGGGATGGAAGCACCACTACGAGTCCCGGGGTTACAAGGTGCTGGCACCTGCATGGCCCGGCCTCGACCGCGAAGTGGAGGAACTCCAGCGCGACCCCGTGGGAATCGCTGGGGTAGGGCTGGAGGAGGTGGTCGATCACTACGAGACGATCATCCGTGGTCTCGACCGGCCGCCGATCATCATGGGCCACTCGTACGGGGGCACGGTCGTACAGATCCTGCTCGATCGAGGGCTCGGCAGTGTGGGGGTCGCCATCGACTCCGCAGCAGTCAAGGGCGTACTCCCGCTGCCACTGTCCACACTGAAGTCGGCCTGGCCCGTGCTGGGCAACCCGGCCAACAGGAACAAGGCCGTCCCCCTGACGGCGGAGCAGTTCCACTATGCCGTCACCAACACCTTGAGTGAGAGCGAGTCGGCGGCCCACTATCGGCGGTACGCCGTTCCGGGTTCGGCCCGGGTGCTCTTTCAGGGGGCGTTCGCCAACTTCAACCCGAAGGCCCCCACGCGCATCAACTTCCGCAACGCCCTCAGGGCACCGCTGCTGTTCATCGCTGGAGAAGCCGACCACATCGTCCCTCCCAAGGTGAACAAGGCCAATTGGCACCTGTACCGCAAGTCGACCGCCGTCACGGACTACCAAGAGTTCCCGGGGCGTTCGCACTTCATCATCGGCCAGAAGGGCTGGCAGGAGGTCGCCGACTACGCCCTGAACTGGGCTGAGGAACACACTCACACACTCGTGTGACGGCGGGGGCCCCACCACTCCTCCGCAGCTCACCTTCCCGCGGAGCGTGCGCCTGCCGCTCTGCCCAGGACCTCCGGTCCCACCGAACGTCACGCCCGAAACACCGCACATGTGATCACCAGCAAGCATTCAAGGAGACAACCATGCACAAGCGTCCCAAGCACCGCGCCCTCCGCATCACCGCTCTGACAGTCGCCGGCCTTGCCCTCGCGGGCGGTGCGACGACCCTCGCATCGGCTGCGCCGTCCTACTTCGGAAAGTCGGCGCCGAAGCCGACCGTCGTCCTCGTCAACGGCGCCTGGTCCGGTCCGAGCAGTTGGAGCAAAGAGATCAAGTCCCTGCAGGCCGCCGGCTACCCCGTCACCGCCCCGCCCACCGCCTTGCGCAGCCTGTCCGACGACTCGGCCTACCTGGGCTCCTACCTCAAGACCATCAAGGGCCCCGTCGTCCTGGTCGGCCAGTCCTACGGCGGGTCCGTCATCACCAACGCGGCCACCGGCAACTCCAACGTCAAGGCGCTCGTCTACATCTCCGCCTTCGCCCCCGACAAGGGCGAGACCGTGCAGGGACTGACTGCGAAGTTCCCCGGCACCCGGATCACCACCGACCCCAACCCCGACGCACTTCCGACCGCTCTGAGCCCCGTGCCTTTCACGCTCGCCAACGGAACCAGCGGAGTGGACCTCTACGCCAAGGCCGACCAGTACCGCGACCTGTTCCTGAGCAACCGCCTCAGCAGCAAGGACTCGGCGGAACTCGCAGCGGAGCAGAGCCCGATCAACTCGCAGGCCCTCAGTGAGGCGTCGGGGGAGCCTGCCTGGAGGACGATCCCCTCCTGGTACCTCGTGTCCAAGGAGGACCACCTGATCCCCCCGGCGGCCGAGCGCTTCATGGCTGCTCGCGCCCACGCTCACACCGTCGTTGCCGACACCCCCCACGCCGCGCAGGTGACCGACCCTTCCACCGTCACCAGGCTCATCGAGCAGGCTGCCGACGCGACCCGCTGACACAGGGATCCTTCTCGCCGTCACCGGGCGGCCCGGGACTCGCCCGTGCTTCGTGCACCGTTCACCCGGTGGACGGCAAGGCGCCAGGCGATGTCCCGGCCGTCCGGACGTACGACGGCCAGCACCCCAAAACCACCGGGGAGCGGGCCGTTGGAGTGCAGTGTGTCCGACGACGGGGCGGGTCAGTTGAGTCGCTCCGTCCTCGGCCTTCCCCTGCGCCGTGGGGACGTTCGGCCCCTCCGCACACCCGAAGCGGGCAGCCGTGCCGCCAGCTAGATCTGCGGGCACTTGGCCGACGGCCTCGTGGCAGCAGCAGAACTCAGTTGCCACGAGGCCCTCACCACTACCGGACGCCGCTAGCCGTCGATGCCGGCCCGTCCGATCCCACACCAGGAAGCAAGTGCCGCGCCACCACGGCCGGCACACGACAGTAAGGCACCACCATGTCTGCAACGAAAGATGCCGCCACCAGGACAGTGAATGTCGGCGGGACTTCCTTCGCCTACCGCGAGGCAGGGCCCGCCGGGGGTGTTCCCCTCGTGCTCCTGCACCACGTCACCGCCGTGCTGGACGACTGGGACCCTGCGGTTGTCGACGGCCTTGCGGCCGAGCGGCACGTTATTCTGGTCGACCTTCGGGGGGTCGGCGCCTCCGGCGGCACCACACCGGACACCTTCGAGGCCATGGCGGAGGATGCCGTGGCGTTCATCGGAGCGCTCGGACTCCCCACGGTCGACCTTCTCGGGTACTCCCTGGGCGGGATTGTCGCCCAGGTGATCGCCCAGACGAACCCGGACCTCGTTCGCCGAATCGTCCTCGCGGCCACCACACCCGCGGGCGCCCAGGGGCCCGCCTCCACCGGTGCCGTGCTCCAAGCCGCCATCCAGAGGGCCACCTCCGAGGGCAAGCACCCGAAGCACTACCTGTTCTTCGAACCGACGCCCGCCGGCCAGAAGGCAGCGGACTCCTTCCTTGGCCGCCTGGACGAACGGACCGAGGACCGCGACACCCCCATGACCGACGAGACGATCGCGGCGCAGTTGACCGCACTCGCCAGTTGGGAGCAGGACACCTCGCCCACCGGGCTGAAGACGGTGAACCATCCCGTCCTGGTGGTCAACGGCGACAACGACACGATGTGGCCGACCACCGGCACACTGCAACTCGCCCAGATGCTGCCCAATGCGAGGCTGGCCATCTACCCCGACTCGGGCCATGGCGGCATCTTCCAGTACCACGAGCTGTTCGTGCGGCAGACACTGGAATTCCTCCGCGGCTAACACGCGCGTCGGCCGCCGCCGACGCTCCAGTACTCCAGCATGTGGCGCCTGACCTGTGGGTTTCACTGGGCGGCCGGAGTGTGGCGGATTAGGGAGTGGTCGAGGGGCGGTCTCACGGAGACTGCCCCTCGACTGCGACAACGTGGTCCGGTGAGGGGAGCGTCGGGAAGTGCCGGGCCTCCGTCCCGCCGCCGTTCGCCGACTGCCTGTCCGCGTTCGCCGCCGCGTCCTCCGTGCCGCCTGCGGACCGGCGCCGGGGCCGGGCGCACCACGGCTCGGGCGGTGCGGTCAGCGCGTCCCACCGGGACGCGGCAGTCAGCACTCTGTGACGTCGAGTATCCGGCGGAGTTCCGCGGCGGGAACCTGAGCGGCCGATTGCTGACGGACATCGCTCGCGTCCCCGGCTCCGTAAGGGGCGTGGCAAGCCGGCTGGCAGGGCTGGAAGCGCCACCCTTCGCCAAGCGGCCCGACATCGACGGAGTCAAAGCCCAGGCGATCCGGCAGCCAGGCGACCATCCTCTTGGCGACCTCGTCGTCGCCCGCCAGGGGAAGGGCGGTTCCGTTGTCAACGTTATGGGGTCGGGCCAGGTCCTTGAAATGCTTGTAGTCGATGTTGTCGATGGCCTTGACGACATGGGCTTCTTTGAAGTGACGCCGCACCAACTCGCTGCTCATAGTGGCCTGGGGAACCAATCCCTCGGGGGCGAGCGGCCGGGGGTGGCGGTTGGTCATGCCGATGAGCGGTTTCCCTGCCTCCGGACCGACGGGAAGCGACCAGTGCTCCTCGAACGGCATCAGTGGGACCAGTCACTCACCCGCCTCGGCTGCCTCCTCGGGGCCCCGCGGCACCCGGAAGCGGGTCATTCGCCCAACTTCGCAAGTGCGTCGCGAAGCGCTGCGCGTGACGCGATATTGAGCTTGGGGAAGATCTGATACAGGTGTGCGCCGATTGTCCTCGGCGACAGATAGAGCCGCTCGGCGATCTGCTTGTTACTCAGCCCGGACGCCGCCAGTTCCGCAATCTGCCACTCCTGCGGGGTGAGCAGATCGTTCCCCGCTGATGCTGTTCTCGGCGCCACCCATCCGGAGGCGCGTAGTTCCTTGTAGGCGCGTTCCGTCCAGGGACGAGCGCCGAGCAGAGTGAAGGCGTCGTGCGCCAGGCTCAACGGCCCTCTGCACTCCGAGTTCGCTCGGGCCCGGCGCAGCCTCTCCCCGTAGGCGAGTCGCACCCGGGCCAGGTCGAACGGCCATCGCTCGGTGCCGGGCAGCGCCAAGGCTGCTTCGAACAGTCGTACTGCCTCCTCGTCGTCATCGGCGCACAGCGCGGCCGACCCACCGGCGAGCAGAGCGAGCCGAGGAGTGAAGGCCGCTATGCACGCCTCGTGCATGGCGCGTACGTGGGTGGCCGCTTCTGTCCGGCGGTCGGTGCGGAGGGCGGCTTCGACGAGGTCCATGACCACCCACAGGGCGTGGGGGACGTGGGACGCGAAGGTACCGGGTTGGCTGATGGCCGAGGCCTGCTGAAAGGCGCTTTCGAACTCTCCGCGTCCGAGGTCCGCGAGGGTTCGTACGTGCCGGGCGTAGTGCAGTGCCGTTCCGACGCCCCGCGGTGTCGCGAAGCGGACGATCTGGTCGGTGAGGCGAGTGACGGTGTCGTCGTCCCCCCGTGAGGCGGCGACGACGGCTCGGCAGTACCAGAAATACCAGGCGAAGAACTCGTATCCGGAGTTCTCGCACAACTGCAGGCCCTCGTCCGCCAGCTCATCGCTCTCGTCCCATCTCCCGGACAGGAAGTCACCCAGGCACAGGTGCATGAGGGCGCCGAGGGTTCTGCGGGCAGGACCACCGTCCCGTCCTTGGAGAACGACCTTCCAGGAAGGCCCCCGAAGGTCCGCCAGCCGATCTGCGTAAAGCGACGCGGTTCCGATACGGACGATGCGTCCCGGGTCGCTCTCGTCGGGGAGCGCGCCGAGGATGGACTGAAGTTGCTCCAAAGCCGCTACCCCTGAACGGGCCGGATCGGAGAACGTCTTCCCGGCGACCGACAACAGTGCCGGCGGCTCAGGACGCAAGCGGGCGAGAGCTGTGTAGAAGGGACCCCAGAGCTCGGCCCGGCCGCTGTAGAAGCACAGGAGCAGCAGAAGGTGGATGGCCTCGACGAGAGCCGCGTCCTTGGCGTCGTAACGGTGGGTGCCCGACTCGATGGCGCCCACCAGCAGGCGGTGAGCGGTGTCGATGTCGCCGCCACCGTTGATGATCAGGTAGACGGCCGCAGCAGCGGAGTGCAACGAGTCCATGAGGCCCGGGTCGGCCTGGCGAGCGTTTTCGAGCAGATCCGACACGCTCCGCAAATCCCCGGTCGCTTCGGCCCCGATATAGGCGGCCTCGGCGAGTCTGCGGGCCCGATCCGGGGCGCGGGGGCTCAGATCGGCGCTCCGTACCAGGGCCGCCACCGCCCCGACGGCGTCACCGCGTGCGGTGATGAGGCGCGCGGCCTGTTCGAGGAGGGAGGCCACCTCCTCGTCCGGTTCGACGCAGGCCTCGCCCAGATGCCAGGCGCGGCGCTCGGGCTGCTCCAACAGCACGTCGGCCAGCGCGCGATGGGCGGAGCGGCGCTCCGCGGTCGTGCTGGCCACCACCACCGCGGAGCTGATCAAGGGGTGGCGGAAGACGAGACGCCGGGAGCCTTCCTCGAAGTGCACCAGCCGGTCTTGCTCGGCGGGTGCCAGAGCCTCAAGAGCGCCATCCTGGCCGACCTGCCGTGCTGCAGCCTGGAGAAGGCCCAGGTCACCGGTCCCGTCAAGAGTCGCGAGCAGCAGAAGGTGCCTCGCCGGATCCGGAAGGGCGGAGACCCGCGAGACGAAGAGCGCCTGTAGCCGGTCGCTGAGGGGTAGCACGGCCGGCAGATCCGCCAACGCGATGCGTTGCTTCCCGCTCAGCGCTGTCGGCAACTCGAGCAAGGCCAGCGGGTTCCCCTCAGCCACCGTCAGCAGTCGCTCTCGCACCCGCTCGGCGAGGTGGGGGGAGCTTGCGTCGAGCAACTGCCTCGACGACTTCCGGTCCAGCGGGGGGACTTCGTACTCCCGAAGCCCGATGCGGCTGAAAAAGGTGTCGCTTCCTGAGCGCATGGCTCCGAGAAAACCCACTCGGCTGCTGTCCAGCCTGCGGGCGACGAAACCCAGGACAGCAGCGCTGGCTCGGTCCAACCATGGCAGGTCGTCGATGACGAGGAGCAGCCGGTCGGCCGAGGCGATCTGACGCAGAAGCATCAAGGTCGCACTGGAGACGACGAGTTGATCCGGTGCTGGACCACTGCCGAAGCCCAGTGCGACGCGCAGGGCCTCACAGTGGATGCTGTCCAGAGCGCCGAACGACTCGGACAGGGGAAAAAGGAGCTGATTCAGCCCGGAGTAGCTCACGTCGGCTTCGAATTCGACTCCCTGGGCGCGCAGGACCCGTGTCCCTGTCGACGACACAACGGTCGCGGTGGCATCGAGCAGGGCTGTCTTTCCCACTCCCGCCTCTCCCGACAGCACGAGAGCCCCACCGCGAGAGGTGGAGGCGACGAAATCGCAGATACGCCTGACTTCCTGCGTGCGCCCCACCAGGGCGGCGCGCACGTCGTCCTCGAACAGGTCCGCCACCGGTCATGCTCCAGTCAACCGTCCACGCGGAGCCGGGTCCATCGGGACGCCAGCCTCCTTGAAACTTGAAATACCTGAGCTGCCGATGCTACCCACGGATCGTTGCATGGCGAAAAAGTTTCACTGGGTGAAAGTCCGGCCCGGGTTGCTGTGTGTAGTTGCACATCGCAGCCAGGGTGCCTACAGGACAAGAGGTCCGCTGAGCGGAGTGGGGTCGTGTAACTCTCGCAGAGAGTCGGGCGATGTCCTGGTCCCGGATCTCGTGGCCTTCGGCGCGGAGCTGGGCGGTGGCGCCATCGATGCACTTTGTCGTCCACAGCACGATCGCGTTGAGGGCCAGGCGGAGCTCCCCGAGTTGGTCCTCGATCCCGTCCCGGTACGCCTGGTGGATGGTGCCGCGCTTGCCGCGGCGCACATCGCCGGCGCGCTTGTGGCGGGACTCGCGGACGGTGAGCTGACGGTTCATCTGCTGGCGGTAGGCGTGGTCGACTGGGTCGACCATCCGCATCAGGTGCTCGGTCTTGGTGAATCCGCCCGTACTCCGCGAACGCCTGCCCCAAGGGCATGGGGTGGCCCTCGCGCCCGAACACCCAGGATCGGAATATACCCCGAACAACTACGAGCAGAAATGATGCGGTTGGACAGCCGGCAGAGCACGGGCCGCACCGGCATCTGCGACGAGGATGCTGCCGCCGAGAGCTGAGGGGGCCGGCGCGCGGGCTTGAACGTCCCGCGGAATGGGCCGCTGAGCTCAGTCTCGGGTGACCGGTGCGGCTGACTGTGGTGCTGCCTGTCAGCCTGCGATCCCTTCGACGACCAGTCGGAGAAGCCTCTCGGATCTTTCCTCGTCGCCGTTTTCATTCGCTATTGCCAGGGCCCCCACCACTGCGAGTAGGTCGGCGATCTGCAGGTCTCCGCGTACCTCTCCGGCGCGAACGGCTGCTTCCAGCAGTGCGCTACCGGCTTTGGCCACCGCGGTCTGGCACGCGGCGACCAGGGTGTCGTCCTCCTGGGTGCCGGTGTTCAGTGCGGCGCCCAGCCCGCGGTGGGCACTGACGTGGCCGATATAGGCCCGAATCCAGTCGATCAGTGCGCCGCGCGCATCCGGTGCGGCGCGCATCTGCCCGGCCAGCTCGCACAGAGCCTCCACCTCGCCGACGCATACAGCCACCAGGAGGTCGCGCCGAGCAGGGAAGTGCCGATAGAGCGTCGCGTTTCCGACGCCGGCTCGCCGCGCGATCAGGTCCAGGGGGGCGTCGGTGCCCTCCGCGATGAAGACCTCCTCCGCGGTTGCGACCAGTGCTTCATAGTTGCGCCGGGCGTCGGCGCGCGCCGGCAGGCGGGCGAGTTCCCTCGGTTTGATCACGGGCAGTCCTCGTTTGACGAAGCGGGGAGTTCCCCGTTAATTTACCCGAGAGAAAACGGGGAACTCCCCGTTTAGCGAGGAGAGACGGTCGCCATGTTGAAGCTGCTCAGCTATCTGAAGAGGCGCGACGACATCACGAGCGAAGCGTTCAAGGAGTACTACGAGAACAGTCACGTTCCGCTCATCTTGAGTCTTGCTCCGTCACCCACCGTGTATAAGCGGCACTATTTGGTGCGCGGCGACGCGGCCAACCTGCGCGAGGATGAGATCGACTTCGACGTGGTGACCGAGTTGGGCTGGGAGGACCGCGACGTCTTCAATGCCTGGATGACGGCCGTTTCCGACGAGCGGGTGGGCATTGATGAGGCGCGGTTCCTCGATCGGGCCCGAACCCGCGCGGTGCTGGTCGAAGACCGCCCGACCGCGGGCTGAACCAGCTCCCGAGCGGGTTCGGCCCGCCGTCTCCGAGATACCTCGGCAGCCCCGGCTGGTGGGCTGGACAGTGGTGTGGTGACGCTGCGAGGGCGACCGCGCCCTCGGCTCGGCAAGGGCCGCACGTCACTACCGGCTGCTGCCGGCGTGCCGGTGCGGGAGAGGGAAACGGTTGTCCAGCGTGTTGGCCGGCGCGCATCCGGATGCCGCCCGGGGCTGGATGCGCGGAGAACCGGTTGACGCGACCACCCCGGCCGGGCCGTAACCCGCCAGGGAAAGCGAACAAGATCAGCCCACCCGAGGTTCACGAGGCCCGGGAGAGAGCCCGTCACCAGCACTCCTCCCAGCGCATCTCCGTCGAACCCGCGCTCGCCGATCACAAGCGCTGGAAGCAACTGACCCGCTGGACCCACCGACGAGACCGCCTCGCCCCCACCTACCAAGCCATCGTCGGCCCCGTTCAGACCGCACCGCGATCGTCTGCACCACAGCCCACGAGCAAGCCATCACGCCCCCACCCGCTGTCACGCACCAACTCGTAAGCCGCGTGCGCTGAATCGCCGCAGTCAGGTACGGACCGTGTCCGCGGTCGCCGACAGATGACGCGACACCTCCAGGATTGAGTGCCCCTCGGCACACTCCAAAACGATCATTGAACGCTGGGCCAAGGCCTGCGCTGTCGACCGAGGACGCACCCAGCCCTCCAGCACAAAACGCTCTGCATCAGTCACCAACAACGGCGCGATCTTCGGCCCCGGACAACTCATGCCCACCAATGGCAAACCTTCGACTCAGGTCACTACTGCACTTGGTCGCTTGATGTCGGGCCGTTCGCCAGACAGCGTGAGGGCGGCCTCGGTAGTTCTCGTTCGGTGAGATACGCGCAGGGCGGCGGCTTGACCGACATCAAGAGAAAGTCGCGCGGGAGCGGGTTCGGCGCCAGGCTCCCGAGGTTCACCACGCGCGGCCCGCAGGTCGAAGCCCGGAACCCGTCCAGGAGCCGGGCGGTCAGGGCGAAGTGCCCCAGGGAGTTGGTGGCCAGTTGCAGCTCAAGTCCGTCGGGGGAGAGCACCCGGCGCGGGATGTCCATAACGCCAGCGTTGTTGATCAGTATGTCCACAGTGGTGCGCGCAAGGGCGAGACGGGTCAGTGAAACGTCGTACGGAGGCGAGGGAGGCCGCGTCCAAGTCCTCCTGAAGCACCGCCGCGCCCATCCACAGTGGTCCGTATCGCATCAAGGGCCGCGCGCATGTGGTCGGCCGCGCCATAGTCGTCGCTTGGCCATTTGACCGCTGGATGACCCTTCCCGCCCCCTCCGCCCTCACGCAGCCGGTCATGCACACCGCGCCCGGTTCCACCACCGATGGCGGCCGTTGAGCGGCCAGTTCACGACAGCGGGGGGTCATGCGGTCGTTGACCACGGCGTGCCGGTCGTGGATAAGACGATGTCCTACGTGGTCACTTTGAGGACGCCGATGCGTTTGCCGCGCAGCCAACGGCACGGTTCAGGTATGTCATACGCCTTGTCGGCATGCAGTTTTCGGGGCTTGTAGGGCCAGCCCTTTTGAGGGTCGTGTCCTGTTCGGAGACCGGTCACCTTGGGCTTCAGGCCGTGGCTGTCGTGGGTGTTGCCCGCTGAGAGGATGCCGGGCCTCCCCAAGGCCCCGGCAACCTCAAGTGAGGTCGGTCGCGTGGGCATGCCGAGTCGGGTTAGAGGCGCCCGACGGCAGAGCCCAAGCGGGTAAAGGGAAGGTCGTGACATGGATCGATCCTTTCAAGAAATCGAGTCTCCATTGGAACCGCGGCGCTTCACTGCCGAGGGGTCCTGGAATCGGGGCGAGTGGTTGAACGGCACCGGTTCTTCGGATCTTGTCCCCTGCTTCCGTGGCCGCTGAAGGCGCGGCCCCGAGGGCGGAAGTTGTTCGTGTATCACAGGGTGCGATCTTCCCGCATGACAATCTCGTCCAGAGGGATGTGGGCGAGCAGGCAGGGGCGGGCTTCGAGCGCCAAGGCCCGCTCCTTACTGATCTGTGCATCGCTGGACCATTCGGTGATTGATGGCGTCCGTTGTATTGAATTACATCCCACTTCGCCCTACTCGGCGTGCGGTTGTCCGGGCCGTCAAAGTAATCTGACACCGTTGGGTCAATGGCGGCGCGACTTATGCTCGTTTCGCTTTCCGAGTATTTTCCCAAAAATTCACCCCTGGGTGGAAACTGGACGTTTCCTGGATGAAATTTCCAGAGGTGTGGGCGGGAAATAAAAGGGATTCGTAGGCCTTCTTTGTGTGGAGTCCGCTGCCGTGCGGCGGGGGGAGCAAGGGTGGTCCGAGTTGCGTCGATGACCGACAAACAGACGGCGAGAGCGGAAAGCCCGTTCGCCGAGAACATTGCAGAGTGTTCTGAATGGTGCTTCGACGC
Organism: Streptomyces sp. 150FB; assembly: GCF_000818195.1. Lineage (GTDB taxonomy): Bacteria > Actinomycetota > Actinomycetes > Streptomycetales > Streptomycetaceae > Streptomyces. Next base: position 8,010,986 of record NZ_JTHL01000001.1, read on the forward strand.
TCCCGCGACCGACCCCACGAAGGAGAGAAGTACGTGAAGAACAAGCGACAACTCATTCTGGTTCCCATGGCAGCGGCCGCAGCTCTCACCCTGGCGGCAGGCTGCGCGTCCGCCAGCAACAGTCATGCACGCGCGGGCGGGCCGGCACACGGCCAGACACCGACAATCGTGCTGGTGCACGGGGCATGGGCTGACGCGTCCAGTTGGGCTGAGGTCACCGAGCGTCTGCAGAAGCGTGGGTTCAACGTTGTGGCTCCCCCCAATACTCTGCGGGGAGTGGCCACGGATACAGCCAACCTCAAGGCGTTCCTCCAGACCCTGACCGGGCCTGTGGTGCTGGCCGGGCACTCCTACGGAGGATTCGTCATCACCAACGCGGCAACAGGCAACAAAAACATAAAGGCGCTCGTCTACATCGACGCCTTCATCCCCGACAAGGGAGAGACCGTGGGGCAGTTGACCGCGGCCAAGCCCGGATCGGTGCTGGCCGTGCCGGACCCCAGCACCGTCTTCAACTCCGTGCCCATTCCGGGGGGCGGCGGAGACGTGGACCTGTACGTGAAGCCGAAGCTGTTTCCCTCCTTCTTCGCTGAGGGTGTACCCCGCAACAAGTCCGATGTGCTCGCGGCGGGACAACGGCCCTTTGCGGCGAGCGCCCTGGACGAACCGTCCGGGAAGCCGGCCTGGAAGAGCATCCCGTCCTGGGCCCTGATCGGTACTGCGGACAGGGTGATTCCCCCCGCCGAACAGAAGGTCATGACCGCACGAGCCGGCTCCCACACCGTCAGCGTCGAGGCTCCGCACCTGTCGATGGTGTCCAACCCCAAGGCGGTCACCGACGTCGTGATCAGAGCCGTCCAGAACGGCGGCTGACCGCCGCGGAGGAAGGTGACGAGCGAGGCTGCTCGGTAACCACCCCTACCCGGCTGTGAAGCGTCGGTCTCCGCCAGCCCCGCTCGCGGAGACCGACGTCTTCGGGCTGCTCGAAGACGATGACAGCGACAGTGCGCGAGGCGCCTGCCGGGGAAGGAACGCGTTCGCGACTCCCGATTCAGCGCAGATGGGACGCGGCAGGCGCGCCAACCGCCGGGCGATCCCGAGCAGGTTCAGCTTCTTCGACGGCTCGGGCCGTGGCGCGTCGGGCCTCCGGCAACGGCGGGCTGATCATGATGCACGCGGAGAACGGCATCGCGATCGATGTTCTCGTCGAACAGGCCCTGGCCGAGGGCCGTACCGATCCGCGCCACCACGGAGAGGTACGCAAGGTCCTGCTGGAGGCCGAGGCGACGACACTCCGCGTCGGGGCCTGGGCGGATTCCAGGGATCGTTGCAACACGTGATCACCGACGTGTGTCGGCGGGCGGTCTACGCAAGTGCTCGACTGGGAACCCGGGAACCCGAGGTCTTGAACCTGCGTGGGGCATGACGGCATTCGGGCGGCCGGGGCGAGCGGTGATGCCGGCGACCTCCGCCGGGCGTACGGTGCGCCCTCATGCGACCCATCCACCAGTCCGATAGCTTCGCGTTACATTTCAACGCAAGGAGTGACAATGCGAGGTCGTGTACCTGCCATCCTCGGCAGTCTCGCCGCCAGTGCCGTGCTTGCGCTGGCCCTTCCCGGCGCAGCCCACGCTGCTCAAGGCGCCTTCCAGTACCGCGCGCAGTCCGGGGTTCCGGAGCTGCTCAACAACCCCGTCGACAACCAGTGTTACAACGTCGGAAACGCCGGCGGGTCGGTCCGGAACGACACCAACCGCCACGCCGAGCTGTACGCAGCCCCCGGCTGTCAGGGAGACGCGATCCAGACTCTCAACCCGGGGGATGATTCGGACTGGTCCGAGTTCCAGGGTGTGAGGTTCACGCGTTGACGCGGATCGGCCACAGGTCGGCCCGATAGCCCTTTGCTCCGATCCTCGGGCTCTCCCACTCAAGCCGTTTGAGCGAGCCGGGTCGGACAATGGGCCCACGGAGACCGACGCCGGTATGACGTTGGTTGTCAGCGGGAGGTGGCCGTGACCAGGGCGGACAGGCGCTCGGCTGGGGTTTCCCAGCCGAGCGTCTTGCGTGGCCTGCCGTTGAGTTCGGCCGCGACGGTGTCGAGGTGCGACAACTGCTCACGACGCGGGCCTCGGTTACGGACGCGGTCCGGTGCCGCGGACGTTCCGGACGAAGTCCGCCACCGCGGGGCCGATCAGATCCGCACTGTCCTCCTGGGCGAAGTGGTTACCCGGCACGTTCACTTGGGTCTGGTTCGGCCAGGAGCGGCAGAACTCGCGCTGTCTCCCTAGCAGGATCATGCCGGGGTCCACCTCGAAGTACGGCTTCGGCACCGGCGAGGTGGCCGGCCACTGGCCGTAGTCCTCGACGATCCGCACCACGTCGGCGGGTTCACCCGCGATCGGCAACTGGCGCGGCCAGCTCAGCGTGGGTCGCCGGCTCTCACCGGGAGTGAGGTAGGGCGCGCGGTAGACGGCCATCTCCTCCTCGGTCATGTCCCGCAGGACTCCGCCCGGAAAGAGCTTTTCGACGAACACGTTGTCGGAGATCGCCATTGACTCGCCGGCCGGAGGACGGAGTGCCTGGAAGATCTCCCGGCCCACGCGAAAGTCCTCCCACTCCCTCGGAGCCACGATCGCCTGCATGTAGGCGATCCCGCCGACCCGGTCCTGGTGCTGGTACGCCCAGTCGAACCCGAGCGCGGAACCCCTGTCGTGCACGACGAACACGGCATCGTCGCCGAGGTCGAGGTGATCCCGGAGCGCGAACAGGTATTCCCGCTGCTCCTGGTAGGAGTAACTGTCCGGGCCCGACGACGGCAGCGGGGCGGAGTCGCCCATCCCGACGAGGTCGCAGGCGATCAGCCGACCCATACCCTCCAGGTGCGGCATCACGTTGCGCCACAGATAGGACGAGGTCGGGTTGCCGTGCTGGAAGATGATCGGAGCCCCCTCTCCCTCATCGATGTAGGCCATCCGGACCCCGTTGATCTCGGCGAACTCCTTCTCCGCGTGGGGACGGCCATTCGGCATGGTTGCCTCCAGGGGCGGGTCGCGGAACTCGACGCCAGATGATTGAAGTTGGTGGTGCCGGCCGGGCTCGGGGCGACGGGCCCGCCGGCGAGCCGGCGCGGCACAGAGCAGTGCCTCGGGAAGGCGGGGCCACAGATCGTGCGGTGTGTTTCACACCAGTGCTCGACGGGTGGGTTTCCAGCAAAGGGGCCTGGGCCCTGTGGCGGGTACCCGCGGGCGTTCCGCTGAGCGCCTCCCTGGACGCCCTGGGCAACGCCGGGCAGATCCGCCTGGATCGGACCCCACACCATCGGCGCACCGCGGGCGGGTGACACGGTCCTCGTCACCGCGGGCGCGGTGCGGCGAATGAGATCGGCGCCGACGATCGCGTCAACTACCGGGAGGAGGTATCGCGTCCTGCGCACACTGACAGCGCCCGTCAGCCTTCTCCTGCCGCGCTTCCTGCCCGCGGCGCTGGTCACGACCGAGCAAGTGGGAAGGGGCATGCTCGCCGTCGCCCGCCGAGGCCGGCCCGTCCCTTCCTGTCCGGCCGGGACCCCGCGGCCGCCGCCGAGTCATGGGATTCAGGCGTACGCGGTTGAGCGGCGCCGGCGCGCGAGGCGTAGGCCCCTCGGCGCGCGGGCGGGGCGGGGGTGGCGTAACCTACGATAGGTAAGTTACGGCAGGTAGGTTACGAAGGAGTGGAATCAATGGATATCTCTTCCGTCGGCGGCGCGAAGCCGCGTCTGAAGCGGGTGCTGGTGGTCGGAGGCTACGGACTCGTCGGAGGATGGATCGTTCGCCTCCTCCGCACCACGTGGGACGACGTGGAGGTGGTGATCGGCGGCCGCCGCCCCGAGGAGGGCGAGGCGCTGGCGAAGGAGTACGGCGCGACCCTCGCGCGCATCGATACGACCGACGCGGAAGCGGGCCTGGTCGCCCTCGGACCGGTCGACCTGGTCGTGGCAGCGGTCCAGGACCCGGACGACGATCTCCTGCGCGCGGCCCTGCGTGCCGAAACGGCACACATCGGGATCGTCCGGAAGGCGGACAACCTGGGGCCCACGGCGGTCCTCGCCACGGATCTGGCGCGAAGGCCGGCCATGGTCATGGGTCACTGGCAGGCGGGAGCAGCGACCTTCGCCGCCCTGGAAACCGCCCGGGAGTTCGGCCGCGTCGAGCGCGTGGAACTGGCCGCCCTGTTCGACCCGGCCGATCCGGCCGGCCAGATGTCGACGCAGGACAGTGAGTCGTTCTTCACCCGGGCCCTGATGCGCGCGGACGGCCACTGGAAGTGGGTCACGCCCAAAGATGCCGTTCGCATGGTCGGCAGGGACGGCGAGCAGCCCTTCGGCGCCCAGCCGATGGGCGTGCTGGACGTGCCCGCCGTCGTGGCGGCGACGGGCGCCCCCCATGTCCGCTTCGACATCGGGACCGGCGAGTCGGCCGGCACGTCCTCCGGCGGGACCGCGTCGCACGAGATCTTCGTCGACATGTGGGGCGAGGACACGCGCGGCCACCCGTTGGCGCGCCGCACCACGGTCAGCGACGCGCGTGGACAGGCCCATCTCACAGCCCTCGGAGCACTGATCGGCATCGAGCGCGTCCTGGGCCTGGACGACGGCGAACCCCTCCCGGCGGGGCTCGCCCTGCCCGAGAAGGCCGTCGACTCGTCGTACGCCGTCGACCGGCTCAGGCACTTCGGCGTCACCGTGACGACAGACCCGCTTCCGTCGTCACGTACACCGCTCTGACCCCACGGGTCCCGAACGAGGCAGCGGAGCGGGCACACCGGGCGGTGCGGCCCTCAGCCGTGCAGGGTCCCGAGCATGATGCGGCTGATACCCCGGACGGCCGTTGCCCGGTCCAGCCGTTCGGAGGCGGCCTCCCGCGCGAGCGCCTCGGCGGCACCGATCACGCCCAGCATGAGCGCGTCCGCGTCCGCCGGAAGTCGCATGAAGCGCTCCAGCGCTTCGCGGAGAATCCCCGCGTAGCGTTCGCGGCCGTCACGCACCCTGTCCTCCGCACCGGCGATGGAACCGAGCGCGGCCGTGACAGCGCCGAACTCTCCGCCGGTGCCGAGTGTGCAGTCGACGTAGGCCTCGGCTGCGAACCGGACCGCCTCCTCCAGGGTGGTAGCCCGGGAGCCGAGAGCCGCGCGCGCAGCCTCGGCCTGCTGGTCGTCCATCCGCGCGTAGAGCATGGCCAGCAGGCTCGCGCGACGCTCGAAGTGCTCGTACGCGACCGGCTTCGAAACCCCCGCTTCCTCCGCGACGCGGGCGAGAGTCAGAGCGTCGGCACCTTCCGTGCGTACGATCTTCGCGGCTGTGTCGAGCAGTTGGGCATGGCGGTCCGCGTAGGACATCCGACGCCCGGCCATGGCGACACCTCCCTCCCGACCTGGCTACCAAAAGTAGCTTACCGTCGCCATCTTCTGTCGACCGAGCAGAGGGTCGGACGGAGGCCGCCCTCACAGCTCACGACCCGTTGACGTCGTTCCGGCTGATTCCGACCGGACTGCCGGACCCCGCGCTCACCCGCGCGCCGGGGCAGTGGTCGAGCCGCACCGAGAGGGTGCCCGCTGCCGTGGTGTTGCCGATGACGACGAGACCGGCGACACTCGTCGCGTCGACGATCCAGTTGCCGGCCTCCGGGCCCGACTCGTCGCCTTCGTGCGGCCACGGCGCGCAGTTCGAGACTTCGTTGTCGAGCACCCGGATGTCGCGGTGCAAGGATTCGCCGTCGGTGTGGAACTGGTCAGGACTGATCAACACCGCTGGGCCGCCGAGCTCTTCGAACCGGTTGCCACGGATGGTGCAGTCGGTCACCGGGCCCGACTCCCAGTAGCTGCCGGCCTCGGCGGTGATCAGGACGCCCGCCATGCCGAGCCCCCGGAACACGCAGTCCTCGATGAGGATCGGCTTACGCGTCGACACGAGCGCTCCGCGTGTCGGCAGGTTCTCGAACGTCGAGCGCCGCACCGTCACGGACGGTGTGCGGGTGATGTTCTCCATGGCCAGCTCGCCGGGCGCCGATGTGGCGACGGCTTCCGGCAGCGGACCCCGGCACCGGATGCGCATGCGCGTGAGGTCGTGGGCGTGGTCCCGCCCGCTCGGCCCGTCGACACTGAGCACCTCGATGTCGGTCGCCACGACGGCGCCGTCGTCGACGCGCACGATCTCACACCGTTCGCCGACCGAGAACTGCGGGAAACCGGCGGTCTCCGGATGCGGGTAGGTCAGCTCGAGTTCATCGCCGTCGACACGGTCGACACGCAGATAGAGACCGTGCACATTGATCGCGTCGTCGTGCGCGCCGTCGAACCGGCAGTCCTCGACCACGACCCGGCCGCGCAGGCCGGACGCCTGCACGAAGTCCGCGAAACCGGCCGTGGTCCGCCCGGTGCCCTCACGTGCGGCGAAGGTGCAGTTCTGTACGAGGAGGTCGCCGCCGCTCTGCGCCAGAAGCCCGAAGCCATGCAGGTATCCGAATCGCACGTCACGGAACCGGGCACTTCCGCTTTCCAGGACGAAGACGCCGGGATGGTCGCGATCCGTGTGGCGGAGCTGGTAGACCAGCCCCTGATCGTCGGGCGCGGAGGAATCCGGCCGGTAGTCGATGCGCAGGCCGTCGGACGTCGACGTAACGCGTTCGACGTTGTCGAAGAGCGGGCATTCGGTTCGCCAGGTGCGGTTCGTACGGGGGTCGAGCACCTGGCAGTAGTCCAGCGCCCCCTCGCCGTCCCACGCCGGTTCGCCGCTGCCGGGGTCGGTCTCCCCCAGCCACCTGACCGTACGGCCGCTGGGACGGACATCGGTTCCCGGTGGCACCGAGACCAGACGGAACGGCCCGCTGTCGGCGATTCCGGCCTCCCGTACGGTCATCTCGACGACGGTCGGCCGCACCATGTCGACGGCGAAGTCGTGCAGTTCGGCCCGGCCGCAGTCGATGACGGCGATCGTCGTCTGAAGGCCGTGGTACTCGAACAGGGCGCCACCCCCGTCGATCTCGATGTCGTCGAATCCCTCCAGCAGGATCCCGATGGCCTTCTCGCGGTAGCGGGGGTCGGCGCCGACCGTGTTCGAGACATACAGCTCGCGGCGCGTCGCCGCCGACGCCCAGAAGGCGTAGGTGCCGGGTTCGAAGCGGATCGTCACGGGGCCGCCCGCCTGATGTGCCGCGGCAACCGCGTCCCGCACGGCGCGCGAAGCGTCTCGCCGGCCGGTGGGGTCCGCACCGTGGGCGGTCACCTCGACGATGTGGCGGGGTGGGGTGGTGGTGCGTTCGGTCATGGGTGGGTCGTTCTCCTCATGAGGTGCCGACCGTCGAGGGTGACGGCTCCGTGTGTCAGGTCGACGACGACGCGGCGACCGTGCGCGCCGACGGTGACTGGTGCCCACGCGTGCTTGCCGCGCGGGGTGAGTGTCGCGGCGACAAGCGCCGGACGGCCGTGCTCGTCTGCGTCCCATTCGATGTCTACGCGCACGCCCGGGCGGGCGATCAGCCCGCGTACCGCTCCGCGCGCCCAGGCGGCGGGGACGGCCGGAAGCAGTTCTATCCAGCCGGCGTGACTCTGGAGGAGTGCCTCGGCGACGCCCGCGACGTATCCGAGATTGCCGTCGATCTGGAACGGGGGGTGAGCGGCGAACAGGTTGGGGTACAGGCCCGCGCGCTGGCCGGACTGCTCGGGCGGGGCGGGGCGCAGCATCAACCGGATGAGTCGCGCGACACGCTCCGGCTGCCTGAGGCGCGCGCGCAGCGCGATCCGCCAGGCGAGCGACCAACCGGTCGACTCGTCCCCGCGGGCATCGATCGACGCGCCGGCCCCCGGGTGGAGAGCCGCGGGGATGCCCGGGCCCGGGTAGAGCGGCCAGAGGTGGCTGAGGTGACGGTGGTGCGGTTCCGCCGGAGCCGGGTCGCCGCGCCATTCGGCGATCAGACCGTCCCGCCCGATCGAGGGGCCGGGGATCATCGGACGCGCGCGGCGCACGCGCGCGAGCAGATCATCCGTCTTGTCGCCGGACGCGAACTCGATGACGGCGTCGAACAGGGCGGCGACGAGGGCGAGATCCATCGCGGACGACTCGCCCACCGCGCTCACCCCGCCGTCGGGGGTGCGGAAGTGATTCTCCGGTGACGTGGACGGGCTCGTGCCGAGCACGCCGTCACCGGCGGGAACGAGCTGACGCAACGCGAACTCCGCGGCCCCGCGCAACAGCGGCCGTACCCGGCCGAGCAGCCCGGGGGAGCCGAACCGCACCAGATCGGCCAGCTCAAGCGACAACCACACTCCGGCCATCGGCCAGAACGCCCACGCCGGGTCGGCGTCACCCGTGCCGACGGGCGGCGTGTAGCCCCACGCGTCGGTGTTGTGGTGAGCGACCCATCCGGGCGACGCGTACAACTCGCGCGCGGTGACGGCGCCCGTCACGGCGAGCGCCTCGACGAGTTCGAGCAGCGGGACGGCGCATTCGGCGAGGTCGGTGACGCCTGCCGCCCAGTAGTTCATCTCGGTGTTGATGTTGAGTGTGTAGCCCGAGCCCCAGGGCGCGCGCAGTTCGGTGTTCCAGAGCCCCTGCAAGGTGGCGGGCAGGCCGCCGGGCCGCGAGCCGGCGAGCAGCAGATACCGGCCGTAATGGAACAACAGCACGGCGAGCCCGGGGTCGTCGACGAGCACGTCCCCTTCGGCTGCCGCCGTGACACGGCGCCAAGTGGCCCCCGCCCCCGCGTTGTTGTGCGTCTCGCGGCCGCCGGGCCCGTCCGCGATCCGCAACGCGACGCGACCGTAACGTTCGGTGTGATCGGCGTGGTGGCGTTCGCGAAGCGTCGGCACGCCCAGATGGAGCGCCGCTTCGACCGTTTCGGCCGCCGCGTCCAGTGCTTCGTCGGCGAGCAGCGGTCGCGCGATCCCGCCGAACGTCGTGGCCGTGGCGACGACGAGGTCGAGCCGGGTCACCGACCGTACGATCAGCGCCTCCGCGTCCGTGTCGGGCGGGGGCGAGGCGGCGCTCGCGTTGTGGGTGAGCCGCGCGTGGACGACGCCTCGCAGGGCCTCGGCCGGCGACTCGGACCATACGACGGGGTGGTCGGGCTCGTGCGGGGGCGGCACGTCGGACGGCATCCGGAAGCGGAGTTCGGCCGTGTCCTCCCCCATGTCGCGCCGCAGGACGCCGAGTTGGGTGGTCAGCTCGACGCCGATGTCCAGTGGTGCGTCGGCTTCGACCGAGACGACGAGTACCGAGTCGGGCGCGGAGACGAACACACGCTGACAGACGTCGACGGCGTTGAGGCGGAACCGTGTCTCGACTTCCGCGTGGTTCAGGTCCAGGACTCGTCGGTACTCGTCGTTCCCGCTTCCCTGAAGGTCCGTTCCGGACCCCTGGGACGGCGTCAGAGTCAGTACGAGATCGGCGAAGGGGAGATAGGACTGGGCCCATCCGGCCTGCGTTCCCCGCACTTCCCGGGTCGCGGCCTCGTATTCGCCGCGTGCGAGGTGGTGACGTGCCCGCTGTACGGCGGCCGGACCGTCGGCAGGTGGTCGGGGGGCGCTTGACGGGCCACCCGACCACGCGGTTCCGTCGTTGAGCGAGATACGGTCCCGCGCGGTGCCGCCGTGGGCGAGGGCGCCGAGGCGCCCGTTGCCCAGCGGCGCGGCTTCGAGCCAGCTCCGCGCGGGGGCGTCGAAGACCAGCCGGTGAAGGTCGCCGTCCGTGCCGGTCACATCCATCCTCCGTCTCACCTTCGTCCTCGCTCGACGGACCTCACTTCTGGCCGATGGTCTGCTTACTCGTCTTCTGTAGCCGCGCGAACACCTCGTCGCCGATCTGGTGCTCCCAGTACTGCTGGAAGACCGGGACGACGGCCGTCTGCAATCCGGCGCCGTTGGTGTAGTTGGCGCCGGCAGTCAGGCCGTGCTGGAGGTAGTTGCTGAACGCGGTGATGTCCATGCCCTTCGCGGCCACCTGCTTCGCCGTCGAGTCGAACACGGACGGGATGCCGGAGAAGAACGCCGGGTTGGCCTTCGCGGCCGCCTGCTGGCAGGAGTTCGAGGTCATGTAGGTCAGCCACTTGTAGGCGGCGTCCTGCTGTTTCGAGCCCTGCCAGATGAACTCCAGGTCACCGCCGGCCTGGATGAGGCTCTTGTCGGTCTGGCTGTCCTTGACCAGGGGCGCGACACCGACGTTGACCTTCGAGTTACCGGAGAAGGTGGCCACGTCCCACGATCCCTGGATCATCATGGCGACCTTGCCGCTCGTGAGCTGGTCCTCCACGCTCGTATTCGCGCCGAACTCGCCGATCTTCGGGGCGAAGCCGTCGTCGGAGAGTGAGCGCAGGTACTTCATCGTCTCGCTGAAGCGGGGGTCCGCGTACGGGATCTGCGTCGGGTACGGGAGCTTGTCGCCCGCCTGCCAGCCGAGGGCGCCGGCGAAGGAGCTGAACGTCTGCGAGCCGTTGGGGTCCTGCGGGGCCATGAGCTGCATGCCGTAGGTCGCGACGTGCTTGGGGTCGAAGCCGGGCTGGTTGCCGTGCACACCGTGCTCGTCGACGGTAAGTGCCTTGACCACCTTGCCGAAGGTGCCGCCGTCGGTGGGGTTCCAGGTCAGGTGCTGCATCTGGGCGTCGGTGACGCCGGCCTTGGCGAGCAGGTCCTTGTTGTAGTAGATACCGGTGGCGTTCCAGTCCACGGTCAGACCGTAGGTCTTGCCGTCGGTGCCCTTGACGGGATCGATGCCCTTGGCGAACTCGTTCGAGTAGCCGTTCTTCTTCATCAGCGGCCCGATCTCGGCGATCTGGTGCTGCGCTATGTACGTCGGGTAGTACTGACCCGAGGCCTGGAAGACGTCAGGCGCGTTGCCGGCGGTGAAATCGGCGGTCAGTTTTGTGAAGTAGTCGGGCACGTTGTAACGGGAGATCTTGACCGTGTAACCGGGATTGGCCTTCTCGAAGCCCGGAACGCAGGCACCCATGGCGGTGACCATGTTCGGGTCCCAGTTCCAGTAGTTGATGACCTTCTTGCCGTCGGCGGTGGTTTCCCCACCGCCGGACGAACAGCCCGTGAGGGCCGTGGCGGCCGCCACCGTGGCCGCCACGAGCGCGATCAGCGACTTTCGCTGCATTCCATTACTCCTCGTTGAGTTGGACTTGCCGGGACAGGCGAGCTTGGGAGAAGGCGCCACCGGTATCAGCGGATGCCGGTGAAACCGATGGAGTTGACGATCCGTCGGCCGAATATGACGAACACAAGGAGCATCGGCAGCGCGGCGACGAGCGTCGCCGCCATGAGCCCGCCCCAGTCGGGTGTGACGGTCGGGGCGTTCTGCTGGAACGAGGCGAGTCCCACAGTGAGTGGCTGGGTTGTCTTGTCGTTCGTGACCAGGAGCGGCCAGAAGTATTCGTTCCAGGTGTTGATGAACGTCAGGATCGTCAGCGTGGTGATCGGCGCCGCCGTCATCGGGATGGTGACGGAGAACAGCGCCCTGATGGGCCCCACTCCGTCGATCCGTGCCGCGTCGTCGATCTCGTTCGGCAGGCCGAGCATGAACTGCCGGAGGAAGAAGATGTTGAACGCCGAGAACAGCGCGCCCGGCAGGACCAGGCCGGGCAGCGAGTTCAGGAGGCCGAGATCTTTGATGAGGACGAAGTTCGGCAGCATGCTCATGATGCCCGGCACCATGAGCGCCACAAGGAACAGCGAGAACATCAGGTTGCGCCCTCGCCAGTGGAGACGCGCGAAGGCATACGCGGCGGTCGTCGAGAAGAAGATGACGAACGCCGTCATGATCGTGGCGTAGAGCGTGGAATTGCGCAGGTAGAACAGAAAATCGCCGGAATCCAGGGCGCTCACTGTGCCGGTGCTGTTGCCGTGCGCCAGCCCCAGGACGCGTTCGAAGCCGTCGAGGGTCAGGCCCACGGGCCACAGCGACTGCGGGTTCTGCGACAGGGCGTCATTGGACGACAGCGCGGTTCGCAGGATCCAGTAGAACGGGAAGATCGTGATGATCAGGATGACCGTGACGTATATCCACGCGACGACACGACCGATCGACACGCGCGAGGGGTGAGCCGAGGCGCGCAGTCCGCCCGAGGCCGGCCGGCTGGAGGAGAGTTCCGGGGCTCGCTGACTTGAGGAGAGTTGTGACACGCGCTGTCCTCAATTCGTGTCGGACTCGTTGGCCCGAGTCACGCGCAACTGGATGAAGGTGATGATGGTGAGCATCGCGAAGAGTACGAGCGACATCGCGGACGCGTAGCCGAAGTTGTACTGGCTGAACGCTGTGTCGTAGATGTACATCTGGAGCACGTTGCTGGCGTTGGCTGGGCCGCCCTTCGTCGCCACCTGCACGATGTCGAAGACCTGGATGGAGCTGATGACCGCCAGGATCACGACCATGGCCAGAATCGGCCGCAGCAAGGGGACCGTGATGTGGCGGAACATCCGCATCTCGGACGCTCCGTCCAGGCGGGCGGCCTCGTAGAACTCCCCTGGGATCGTCTGGAGTCCCGCGAAGATCAGCACCGCGTTGTATCCCAGTGACTTCCAGACGCTGATCATCGCGACGGAGGGAATCGCGAGTGAACCCGAGCCGAGGAACTCGACGCGCTGCCCGGTCACCGCCTTGATCGCGACGTTGACTATGCCCAACTGCGGGTCGAGCATCCAGGACCAGATGACGGCGGCGACGACTCCCGATATGAGGAAGGGGAGGAGAACCAGCCCGCGGATGACCGTGGATCGCGTCAGCCGGTGGAGGACGACGGCAGTGATGAGCGAGAGCAGGATGCCCATCACCACGCTGAGGGCGACGAAGTACACCGTCACCCAGAGCGAGTGCCAAAACGTCTGGTCGTGGATCAATCGCTGGAAGTTCGCGAGCCCGGTCCACTGGGCGGGCGAAAGCAGGTGATACGTCGTGAAGCTGAAGTAGGTCCCGCGCAGCGTCGGGTACACGGCGAAGAGAAGGAACCCGATCAGTGCCGGCGCGATGAGGATCCAGGCAGCGGTGGCATGCCCGCGGTACGCCGGATGTCGTCGACGGGACTTCGACGCGCGCGCCGAGACCCTCGCAGGGGTCGGTGTGGACACCGTTGTCCCTTCGTTATTTTCAACACAGTGATTACTTAATCGGACACTAAGGGGTCCGATAATGCTCGTCAAGATCTCAGACAGATGAGGTGTCCGGCGCCGCACCGGCCGCAGCGGGCACCCGGATTGGGCGAGGGCCGCGGGCGGTACGGTGAGCATCCAGCGCAGAGCGAGGGGGAGACGCAGATGAGTGGCACCGGGGTCAACCTTGGCGCTCTCGCTGAGTTCAACGTGGCTGTCGTCCTCGATGCGATCCGCCGCCAACCGGCAGGCGTGGCCCGCACCGAGATCTCCACGCTCACGGCTCTCAGCGGCATGACCGTTTCGAATGTTTGCCGAAGACTCGTCGAGGCCGGGCTCGTTACCGAGGAAGCCGCACCGGCCAGGGGCCGCGGCAAGCCTCCGAAGATCATCACCCTGAATCCGGACGGCGGATTCGCGGTCGGCGTGCACATCGACCCCGCCGTGGTCACCTATGCGCTGATCGACCTCTCCGGCCGGGTGCGCGAGCGGATCCGTACCGCGACCCCGACGGTGCAGGACGCGGAAAAAGTGGTGCGGGAGATGACGACGATGATCGACGCCCTCCTGTTGACCGCGGGCGTCGACCGCGCCAAGGTCCTGGGCATCGGCGTGGCGTCGCCGGGGCCGATCGACCCGCGGACGGGCGTCGTGCTCAACCCCCCGATGCTGCCCGGCTGGCACAGGGTGGAGCTGCGGACGGCGCTCAATCTCGCCACCGGCCTGCCGGTTCTGATCGAGAAGGACGCCACGGCGGCGGTCGTGTCGGAGCTGTGGTTAAGCGAACCGGGTGAGCGTCGCGACTTCGCCTTCCTGTACTACGGAACGGGCTTCGCGACCGGGATCGCCATAGGCGGCTCGGCCGTTCGCGGGGTGAGCTCCAACGCCGGTGACGCCGGCCATATCTCCGTCGACCCCGATGGACCGATGTGCGGCTGCGGTCGACGCGGTTGCGTCGGCGTGGTGACCGTCCCCCGCGCGCTCGTCGAAAAGGCGCTGCGCGAGGGCGTCCTGACGGAGGCTCAGGTCGGCGACACGACTGATGTGCTCCGAGTGGGCGCCGCCTTCGGCCTGTTGGCGGACGCGGCCGATGCCGGGAACGCGCAGGCGGTACGGATCCTCACGACAGCCGCGCGGCAGATCGCCCGCGCCCTGGTCGTCGTCATCGACCTGCTCGACATCGGGGAAGTCGTGTTCGGCGGACCCTTCTGGTCGCGGATCGCACCTCTCGCGCTGACCACACTGCCCGAGGCGGTGCACTCCGACCCGGGGCTCGTGGTGCCTCACGGCGTCCGGTTCAGCGAGTCGGCGATCGCCGGCGATGTGGCCGCGGTGGGTGCCGCCATCCTCGTTCTGGACGACTCCTTCTCGCCACGGCCGGAGGCGCTGCGCATCTGCAACCCGGGTGAGGCTGTTGCACGATTTTCAACACCCTGATTTGATAATCAGGACCTGGCGGTGCCCCGTCAATTTCGTGCTGAGTGGATCCCATCATGTCCTCCCCCGTACGCAGTCCCGCACTGTCGCCTCTTGAGGAGTCCGACGCCGTCTTCGTGCCCCACACCCATTGGGACCGCGAGTGGTACGAGCCCTTCCAGGTGTTTCGCCACCGGCTCGTGACCGAACTCGACCGTCTCCTCGACGCGGCCGAGGCCGACCCCGAGTTCCGATTCACCCTCGACGGACAGACCGCGGCGATCGAGGACTACCTCGAGATCCGGCCGGAGAACCGCGAACGCGTCCAGCAACTGGTGGAGCAGGGACGGCTCGCACTCGGGCCGTGGCTCATCCTGCTCGACGAGTTCCTCTGCGGCGGCGAGACCATCGTGCGCAACCTCCGGCTCGGCCACGAGGGAGCGCGGGCGCTCGGCGGTGCCATGCCCGTCGGCTATCTCCCCGACATGTTCGGGCACATCGCGCAGATGCCTCAGATCCTGCGCCGTGCCGGGATCGACCGAGCGGCGTTGTGGCGCGGAGTCCCGGCCTCGGTGGAAGGCCACCGCTTCAACTGGCAGTCACCCGACGGATCGACCGTCCTCACCGAGTACCTCTTCGACGGTTACGACAACGGGCTCGACGTGCTCCTCGTACCCGAAGCGATCGGCCGCGCCCTCGACGACTACTCCGCGATGACATCCGCGCGTTGGGGCGACGACCCGGTTCTCGCGATGGCGGGGACGGACCACACCGTGCCGGACCGGCGGCTGCTGGACTGGCTGCGCGCCGCTTCGCGCCCGGATCGACGCATCGCCGTCGCCACGCTCGCCGAATACCTGGACGGTGTGCCGACGAGCGGTCCCCTGTCTCTCGTACGCGGAGAGTTGCGCAGCCACGCGCGAGGCAACATCCTGCCCGGCGTGCTCTCGGTACGCCGCTCCCTCAAGCAGGCGATGGCTCAGGCCGAACGGACCGTTGACGAAGCGGAACGCGTCCTCGCGGTCTGGGGCACGCAGCCGGAGGACCCCTACCTGAGGCGAGCCTGGCACAAGATCATCGAATCGACGGCGCACGACTCCGTGGTGGGTTCCGGCACGGACGAGACGAGCGAACAGGTCGCCGCCCGACTGGCGGAAGCGACACAGATGGCTCGTGCCGTGCGCGACCGGGTGCTGGCATCGCTGGCGGCCGGTGTTCCTGCGAGCGGACACCTGGCAGTCAACACCCTGCCCCACGCAAGGGAGATGCTGGCCGAGATCGACGTCGAGGCGGCCGAACCGGCCGCCTCCATGCGTGCCAGGACTGCCGATGGACGAGAACTTCCGCTGCAACTGCTGTCCACCGCGGGGACGGTACTCGGCGACGAGCAGTTCGACGCGGCCGAGCTGGAGCGCGTACTGCGCCGCATCCATCGTCGCGAACTGTTCGGCCGGCAGATCGTGTCCTTCGAGCTGGAGCCGGGACAACTTACCTTCCGCCTGGCCGAGGAGGCGGGACCGAGCCCGTTCGACCTGCTCGAGCTGCGGGTCGCGGTCGCCGAGGCGACCGCTCGGCACCCCGGGCCCTGGCGCGTCCTGACCACCACGGTGTCCGTGCTCCGCGCCCTTGTCGCGGTGCCGGTCGAGGCGTCGGGCGCGATGCCGTTCAGGGTCGCCGCCGAGCCCGAGGCGAAGCCGGCCCCGGACGCTCCCGAATCCGGCGGGCGGGCGATCGACAACGGTCGCGTCCGTGCCGAGGTGGCCGCTGACGGCACCTTCACCCTGCGAGCCGCGGACGGAACGGCGTTGTCGGGG
>NZ_JTHL01000001.1:8027353-8029469 GCF_000818195.1 Streptomyces sp. 150FB
GATCGACAACGGTCGCGTCCGTGCCGAGGTGGCCGCTGACGGCACCTTCACCCTGCGAGCCGCGGACGGAACGGCGTTGTCGGGGATCGGCCGACTGGTCGACGGCGGCGATCGGGGCGACAGCTACAACTACGCGCCGCCCGCCGAGGACGAGTTCGTCGACCGGCCGTCGGCGGTGGCCGTCGAGGTCGTCGAGACCGGCCCGGTCCGCTGGGTGGTCAGGGTGACCCGCGATTACACCGTTCCCCAGGGTCTCTCCGACACCCCGGACCGCCGAAGCGCGGCCCGGTCCGAGCTGTGTGTCGAGACCATCGGCGAGCTGCGCCGCGGGGAAGACATGCTGCGGCTCTCGGTCTCCTTCGTCAACGGAATGCGCGACCACCGGCTGCGGATGCACATCCCACTGCCGCATCGCGTCGACGAATCGGCCTCGGAGAGCCAGTTCGCCGTGGTCCGGCGACCGCTCACCGCCGAGGGCGGCTGGGGCGAACACCCGATCCCGACCTACCCGGCGTACGGCTTCGTCTCCGCCGGACCGGTCACGGTGCTGCTCGACCACGCGACCGAGTACGAGGTCGTCGACAGCGAGGAGTTGGCCATCACGGTGCTTCGCGCCGTCGGCTCGATCAGCCGGAACGTGCATCCGTACCGCGACGAGCCCGCCGCGAGCGAGATCCCGGTGCCGGGGGCGCAGTCGCTCGGCGAGACCATAACCGCCCGCTTCGGCGTCGTGTTGTCCCCGCAGGGATGGGAGCGGGCGGAAGCGGTCCGTCGCTCGGAGCACTTCCGCGGCGAGGCACTCGTCGTGCGTGGTACGGGCAGCGGTGCCGAACTCCCCACCCTCCCGCGGGGCGTCCAGGTCGACGGTACGGGGGTCGCGGTGAGCGCGATCCGGCCCACGGGCGGAGGCACCGAGGTCCGGCTCGTGGCGATGAGCGACAACCCGGTCGTCGCCACCGTGAGTGGCCCGTTCACCGAAGTCGAGACGATCGATCTGCTCGGTGGGCCTCTCGGCAGCGAGCCGGCGACGGCGGGCCGCCACGAGATGCGGCTCGCGCCCTGGGAGATCCGGAGCATCGTGCTGCGCAGCGTCACCTGACGGGCTGATACCCAGCCGACCGCCGCTCCACGGAGGCTCCAAGGAGCCTCCGTCGGGAGACCGCCGGAGATCAGCGGCCCGATCACCGGACACGTGAAAGCCAGGGCCCTTCGAGAGACTCGACGGGCCCTGGCGGTCCTGCGGCCCGGGCAGACGTCAGCCCGGCGGGCCGTACGCCCGGGGTCCCTCGCGGCGTTGCTGTGGATGTCACGGCCGATGTCGGTGTACCGCGGCATCAGGTGCACCAGCGCGGCGACGATGATCAGTACCCAGACCTACGTGGCCGACGTGGCGATGACCGCGTTGGCCCGGCCGTAGACGATCACCAGGCCAGAAGCTCGTCGCGGCCTCATACGGGGCCGCGTCCGCAGTTCTGCTCGAGCGGGCTCCGCGAGCCGCTGACGGGACGTCAGCGGGCGCCCCGTTGTTCCGGCCGTGTGACCGCGCGCACGTATGCCTCGGCGAAGAGTTCGCAGAGCTCGTTCACGGGTGGGAGATCAAGGCTCCGCATGGGTTCGAGGACCGGTCGCGTAAGGATGTGCGTGACCATCGGACCCAGCAGGAGCTGGACCAGGACCGGGAGTGGCAGCGGTCGCACCCGGCCCGTTTCCACGTGCGGCAGCAGGAGCCGGGCGAGGCTGTCGAAGAAGCGCGGGAGGTACGCCCGCATCGCTCGCGCGGCGGGCCCGTCCGGCCGGCTGAAGAGGTCCGCGAGGATCGCCGGGAGCACGCGCGGCTCGCGGTCGAACGCCGTGATCACGGTCTGGTAGAGCACCAGCACGGTGTCCTCCAGGCGCTCCGGCGGGTCGGCGGTCAGAGCCTCCAAGTCGGGCAGCGGGCCGTAGCGTTCGTAGACGGCGCCGAGTAGGCCGTCGCGGCCGTCGAAGACCGTGTGCAAGCTGGGAAGCGAGCACGCGGCCCGCTCCGCGACGGCGTCCAGGGTCATCGCGCCAAGGCCCCGTTCGGCGACGAGTTGCGCCGCCGCCTCGACCGCGCGCTCGCGGACCGGTCGACGGC
>NZ_JTHL01000001.1:8029494-8040147 GCF_000818195.1 Streptomyces sp. 150FB
GGTCGACGGCCGCCGGGGTCGACGCCCGCCCGCCGGACCGCCTCGTCCAGCGCGCCCCGTGAGCCGCCCAGCCGGCGCAGCAGTGTGCTGCGGGAGACGCCCGCCGCCGCGGCGATCACCGTCAGCGGGACGTCCGCGACGTCTCGGCCGCGTTCTCCCGCCGCCGTCAGAGCGGCGGCCACCAGATCCCTTATCTGTTCGTTTTCCCGCATGTGAAACATGATACGTCTTGACACATGAGACCGTTCCAAAGACTCTGTATATGAGAGTTCCAAACGGAACGGGCGAGGGGGAGTGCCATGAGTGTCGTCATCTCCGGGGGCGGACCGGCCGGCATGATGTTGGGCCTGCTGCTGGGGCGGGCCGGAATCGAGGTGACCGTGCTGGAGAAGCACGGCGACTTCCTGCGCGACTTCCGCGGTGACACCGTCCACGCGTCCACCGTGCGGCTGATGGACGAGCTGGGCCTGGGCCGGAAGTTCGCCTCGCTGCCGCAGAGCAGGCTCGGCAACATGGTGGTGCCCACGCCGCACGGCGGCCGTATGCGGCTGACCGCCTTCGGGGCCTTGCCGGCGCCGTACAACTACATCGCGATGATCCCGCAGTGGGACCTGCTCAACCTGCTTGCCGAGGAGGCCCGGCGCGAACCGTCGTTCACCCTGCGGATGAATACCGTGGCGACCGGGCTGATCCGGGAGGGCGGCAAGGTCGTCGGCGTCCGCTACCGCACCCAGGACGGCGAGGAGGGCGAGATCCGCGCCACCCTCACCGTCGCAGCCGACGGCCGCCACTCCGCGCTGCGCCAGGATGCCGGTCTGATGCCCCTGGAGTTCCCGGTCCCGTTCGACACCTGGTGGTTCCGGCTGCCCAGGTACGCCGCGGAGCAGGCCCAGGAGCCCCGGCAGGTTGTCGCGTTCCGGGTCGGCGAGTTCGCCCTGAGCCTCACCAGGAACGAGTACTTCCAGATCGCCTACTTCAC
The DNA here is from genome assembly GCF_000818195.1 of Streptomyces sp. 150FB. Taxonomy (GTDB): domain Bacteria; phylum Actinomycetota; class Actinomycetes; order Streptomycetales; family Streptomycetaceae; genus Streptomyces. The sequence goes on from NZ_JTHL01000001.1 coordinate 8,030,474, forward strand.
CGCGAAGGGATCCGACGCCCGTCTGCGCACCGAAGGCATCGAACGCTTCCGGGCGCGGATCGCCGACCTGATTCCGCAGTACGCGGGCCGGGTCGACCAGTTATCGAGCATGGACGGAGTCCACCTGCTCGACGTCCGGCTCAACCGGCTTCCGCGCTGGTACGCCGACGGCCTCCTGTTGATCGGCGACGCCGCCCACGCGATGTCCCCGGCCGGCGGAGTGGGGATCAACCTCGCCATCCAGGACGCGGTCGCGGCGGCCACGCTGCTCGCCGAACCGCTGCGTCTGGGCCGGCTGACCACCGCCGACCTGGCGAAGGTTCAGCGGCGGCGGTGGCGGCCCACAGTGATCATGCAGCGAGTGCAGCGGATGCTGCATGACGGGTTCTTCGCGCCCGTCCTCACCGGGCGCCGAGTCGGCCCGCCCACCGCGATGGTCCTGGCCACCCGGTACCTGCCCGGGTTCCGCCAACTTCCCTCCCGGCTGGTCGCGTTCGGCCCGCGCCCGGAGCACGCCCCGGCCTTCGCCCGGCGCTCCGCGGCGGAGCCGGCCAGGGGTACTGACCCGTCAGACGGGGGACACGGGTGGCGGGTGGGTGGCCCGTGAGCGCGTTGTGTCCGCGGTGGTGCCCGGCCCGCCCCACAGGCGGTGTCCGGTGGGGGTGGACATCCTGATCGTCCACACCGTGGGCGGTCACGCCGTGTTCATCGGCCGGCCGGCGCTCCACGCGCTCGCCGTCGGTGGCGCCACCGACGTGCGGCGCCTGAAGACCATCCGGACGTGGCTGCCGAAGCCTTCACGCCTGGGTTTGTCCGGACCGGGCCTGGGACGGGGGCCCTTCATCCGGCGTTCTTGCGCTCCACCAGGCCCGCCTCGTAGGCGATGATCGCCGCCTGCACCCGGTTGCGGACACCGAGCTGTTTCAGAATCGCGCTCACATACGTCTTGATGGTGCCCTCGACCAGATGGAGCCGGTCGGCGATCTCGCCGTTCGACATGCCGGCACCGACCATGCCCAGCACTTCCTGCTCGCGCTTGGTGAGCGTCGTCGTGCGCTCGCCCGACAGCCCCGAGCGGGGCCCGGGGGTACGGCGCAGCTCGGTCATCAGCCGCCGTGCCACCAGCGGGGACAGACACGATCCGCCGCACGCCACCGCGTGCACACCGGAGATGAGGTCGCGCGGGTCCGACGCCTTCAGCAGGAAGCCGGCCACGCCCTGGTCCAGGGCGCGTTCGATGTACTTGTCCTCGCCGAAGGTGGTCAGCATGATCACCCCGGTGTTCGGGTTGGTGGTCCGCAGTTCGCCGGCGGCGGCCAAGCCGTCCATCTCCGGCATGCGGATGTCGAGCAGGGCCACGTCAGGACGGTGCTTGCGGGCCAGTTCGACCGCCTCACGCCCGTCCGACGCCTCGGCCACGACCTCGATGCCCGGTTCTGTGGTGAGGATGGAACGGACTCCGGCTCTGATAATGGCTTCGTCATCGGCGAGCAGTACGCGAATCATCGGTTCCTTCAACGTTGGTTCCGAGCGGGTTCCGGCTCATGGGCCCCGGTGGGTCCCGGGGCGGCCCCGGGCGGGTCACGGTCTCAGAGCGTGTCCTTGGCCACCAGCACATCATCCTTGAAGCACAGCCGGTACAGGGCGTTGGTGGGCCGCAGAACATTTTTACCGGCCCGGTAGTACTCGCAGGCCGAGCCGGGCGGCACCGCCGGTTCGATGACGATGGGCGGCGGCTTCTTGATACGCCGGTCGGGCAGCACCGGGGCCAGCTCCTCACGGGACTGGCCGAGCCGTATCCGGGCGTACGTCTCCGGAGTGAGCGAGGTCGTCACCGCTGTGAGGATGTAGAGGCCCGCCAGGCACAGGACGAGGCCGCCGCCCAGCACCACCGGCATCAGCGCGGCCCGCCGCCCGTCCCGCCGTACCCGCGCCCGGGCGCGCATCAGGGCCGCGGTGGAGGCACTCCACCGGGGCATACCCGTGAGTGGGCGCGAGCCCCTCCCGCCGGGGGCGGCGTCGTCCGGCGTCGCCTTCGCCCCGGCCGGATCCTCCCGGCCGGCCGGGCCCTTCGGATCGTCAGATCCTTCCGTGCCCCCAGCCGGCGCGGACGGCATCGCCGGCAGGGTGTGCGGTAGTTCGGCGCGTACCTCGAAGCCACCCCCGCGCCGCCCGGCGCGCAGTGTGCCGCCCGCCAGCCGGACCCGCTCGTCAAGACCGATCAGCCCGAGACCACTGCCCGGGGCGCCGGTCGAAGTGTCGTCGCGCGGCGGGTCGTTGTCGACCGACACCACGGTCTCGTCGGCCCGGTGCGTCAGTTGTACGCGAACAGCGGCGCCCGGGGAGTGCTTGGCGGCATTGGTCAGTGACTCCTGGACCACCCGGTAGGCCGCGAGGCTGGTGAGCAGCGGCGTACTACGGGAGTTCGCCCCCTCCTCGCGCAACTCCACCGGCGTACCCGACCGTTCGAAGCGGCGGACCAGTTCGGCGACCGACTCGTGCGGCGGGCGCAGCGAGGGTGTGGAGTCCTCGCGCAGCAGGCCGATGACATCATGCAACCGTTCGGTGGCCGTCGTGCACCGCTCACGCAACTGCGCCATGGCGTCCCGCTGTTCGGCGGGCAGGCTGGTGGCGAGTTCGAGGCCGCCGGCCAACAGCGCCATCACACTCAGCTCGTGGCCCAGCGAGTCGTGGATGTCCTGGGCGATCCGGGCACGCTCCTTCAGCCGTGCCTGTTCGGCCACGAAGCGCTGCTTCCACTCCAGTTGCTCGGCGTGCTCCCAGCCCGCCCTGGTCAGATCGGAGCGCTGTCGCCACCAGTTGCCCGCCCACCAGGGCAGCAGACAGGCGGCCAGCTCCATCATCAGCAGGCTCAGCCAGTCCTTGGGCTGGGCGAAGGCGCTGACCAGTAACAGCCCGACCAGGGCGGCCGAGACGAACACGGCCTGCGCATGCCAGATACGGGTCACCCGGGTGCCCGCCAGGAAGCTCAGCACAGCGGCCGCTGCGGCCGTCCACAGCGTCGCGTGCAGGACGGGGTGGAGGAGCACGGTCAGGGCGGCCGACGTCAGGGAGAGCAGCGGCCAGCTCCTGCGCACCGCGACCGCCGCCGCGATCAGCAGGGCGACCGGCGCCCAGACGGCCGGCGAGGCCGCCGGCCCGCTGACGCTGACGGCCCACGGCGCCAGAAGCACGGCGAGCAGCACGAAGTCGCGGCGCCGGGTGAAGGGCCGGTCGGAGCGAAGGCCCCGCAGCGCGTGGTCCGTTCGTCGGCGGACGCCCTGCCAAAGCTGCATTCCCGCACGCTACAAGAGGGGGGCGGGCCCGCGGACCTGCCGAAAGTCGAGTGTCATCGTTGCCGATCGGCAGATGTGCGGGGCGCTCCACCCTTTCTAGTTTGGTGAGGTGACTTCGGAAGGAGCCGACAGGCAATGATCACTGTGGACCGACTGACCAAGAGGTATGGCGACAAGACGGCCGTGTCCGATCTCTCGTTCGGGATCAACCCGGGAAAGGTGACGGGCTTCCTGGGGCCGAACGGCGCGGGCAAGTCGACGACCATGCGGATGATCGTCGGTCTTGACGCACCGACGGGCGGCCGCGCCCTCGTCGCGGGCAAGCCGTACGCACAGCTCAAACACCCCCTGCGGGAAGTGGGAGCGCTACTGGACGCCAGGGCGGGACACTCCGGCCGCTCCGCCCACCACCATCTGCTCGGCATGGCCCGCAGCAACGGGATCCCGGCGTCCCGGGTGGCCGAGGTGCTGGACACCGTCGGGCTCACCGAGGTCGCCAGGAAGCGGATCGGCTCCTTCTCGCTGGGCATGGGACAGCGGCTGGGTATCGCCGGCGCGCTGCTGGGCGACCCCAAGGTGCTGCTGTTCGACGAGCCGGTCAACGGCCTGGACCCCGACGGGGTGCGCTGGGTAAGGGAGTTGATGCGTTCGCTGGCCGCCGAGGGCCGTACGGTCTTCGTCTCCAGCCACCTGATGAGTGAGATGCAGGAGACCGCAGACCACCTCGTGGTCATCGGCAGGGGCAAGGTCATCGCCGACGCTCCCATCGAGGAGGTCATCGCGGGCAGTTCCCTCAACGCCGTTCGCGTCCGTACCCCCCTTCCCGACGTGCTGCGGCAGGAACTGAAGGGGCACGGCATGACCGTGGAGCAGGGCAAGGACGGCGCTCCCGAGGAGCTGATCGTCGTCGGCGGCACCCTGCGGGAGATCGGTGACCTGGCCTTCCGGCATCAGGTCCCGGTCCATGAACTCAGTGTGCGCAAGGCCAGCCTGGAGCAGGCGTACATGGAACTCACCGCCGCCAGCGTGGAGTACAGCACCCCGTCGCTCGCCCACGCCACCGAAGCACCGGATCACCAGAAAGCGTAGGCGGATGATGACTGCGACAACTACCGCACCCAGGCTGGTCGGACCGGTCAGGGGCGGCGGATTCAAGGGCGCCCTCGGATTCGAGTGGACGAAGATCTGGAGCGTCCGGGCGACCTGGTGGAACCTCCTGGTGGGCCTGGTGCTCACCGTGGGATTCGCCGTGATCGTCGGCATGTCGGCCGACGCGAGCGCGAAGAAGGGACTGGACGTCACCACGCCCGCCCCGCACCACGCCTCCCAGGCGTTCCTGCTGTCCCAACTGACCGTGGTCGTCCTGGCCACACTCGCGCTCACCAGCGAGTACTCCAGCGGCTCGATCCGCTCCACGCTCCAGAGCGTGCCGGTCCGCGGCCGGATGCTGCTGTCCAAGACGCTGGTCGTCATCTCCGTCGTCGCCGTGGCGGGCTTCGTCTTCAGCGTGCTGGGCAGCCTCGCCGCCGGCGCCTTCATGGGCGACTACGGCGCGTACACGAGCGGCGAACTGTTCGGAACGGCGTTCGGCGCCGCCGCCTATCTCGCCCTGCTCGCGACGATGGCGATCGGCCTCGGCACGATGCTGCGCAGCGCGGCGGGCACCATCACGACCCTCATCATGGTGCTGCTGGCGCTGCCTCAGCTCATGGGCGTCATCGGTGCCAAGTGGCTGGAGACCGCCGGCGACTACATGCCGAGCGTCGCCGGCACCGTGCTCATGACGCAGGACACCGACCCTTACAGCGCGGGCACCGCCCTGGTGGTCCTGGTGTTGTGGGCGCTCGTCGCGATCGTCGGCGGGCACGCGGTACTGCGCAGGCGCGACGCCTGACCGCACCGCGTCCTCGCGGGTGGCCGTCCCGTGATCGGGCGGGCCGGCTTTGGCCGGCCCGCCCGTCCGCGCCCGCCGGGGCCGCGTCGCGGACGACCAGGGAATCGCCCCCGACGGGTGGTCCGACGGTTCCTTGCCGGCCTCACCCTCGGCGACGACCCGGAACCGGCCGGTTCGGGGTGTCAGCAGCCGCCGCAGTTGTAGTACGTCGCGTCCCAGTGGCTGCCCTCGTCGGCGTAGAGGTTGCCCGAGGCCGCCTGCCACTGCGGGTAGCCGTCGCCGCGCAGCCCTATGTAGGTGAAGGCACTCTTGATGTAGTTGGTGAGACAGGTGTTTTTGCCGAAGTCGAGCTTGTAGCCGTTCGCGTGCGAGTACGTGCCGCTCGCGTGGCCGGTCTCCGTGCCGCCGGTGATGTTGAGGGCGCAGCCCGTGGCGCTCTTGAGGGTCTGCGCTCCCTGGGCCGTGGGGAGGTTGAGCCCGTCGAAGGACGTGCAGGTGGGGTTGGTGCGGTCGGAACAGCCGCCCGACGAGGACCAGGTGATCCCGGACGAGCTGAACCGGGAGGTGGCCTGCGCGTGGGTGAGTTTGGTCGCGGCCTGGGCGTCGACCGCCGAACTGAGGACGCCGAAGCCGGGTGCGAAGAGAGCACCGAGGACGAGGGCGACCGCGACAAGGACAGAGCGGATCTTCATGGGGGGATTCCTCCTGCTGTGGCCGTGGTGGCCGTGGTGGCCGTGGTGGCCGTGGTGGCTGTGGCCGCGGTGGCTGTGAGTGGGGCGGAGGTGGTGCACAGAGATGGTCCCGGATTTCTACGCGCGTCACCAGAGGGCCTCCACCAGGGGAATCACGCGCCGAACTCCGCGATGTCCGCGAGCACTTCCCGGCGAGGTCGGGATGCGCTCCGAGGCCGGCGAGTCGGTGGCCGTAGGGCGGGCGTCCGCCGAGGTGGCTGCCCCGAATCGGTGGCGAGGACACCCGTCCCGGCCCCGGCACAGGGCCGGGGCCGGGACGGAGCTGTGGTCATTGATCCATGGTTCCGGGCCCGATCTCCAAGGCGGGCGGGACCACTTCGGCCGGCCGCCGGCCCGCGGCCCGCAGCCGTAGAAATCCGACGCCGGCGGGGGGAAGCGCCTGCCGGGCGGACATCGGGATCAGGCGGGTCACCCGGGCTGCCGCCTCGGCCTTTCCCCAGTCCTCCGGCAGCGCCGCTCGCGCCTGTTGCTCGCCCAGCCGACGTCCGGTCTGCCGATGGATGGCCAGCGCGCGGCGCGCGAAGTCGCGCGCTTCGGCGCTGCCCGGTCTCTGCGTCCGGGCCAGGATCAGCAGACTGTCGGCCTCGGACATGCGGTAGCGGTGGGTCACCGCCAGCCGCAGTGCCTGGTAGGCGTAGTCGCGGGCGGCGTCGGGCCGCCCCAGGACCTCGGCCGTGGCCGCGGCCGCCACCAGGGCCCGGCTGTGCCAGCCCGGGTTTCCCGACTCGTTCGCCAGGACGACCGCCGACAGATGTTCCTCCGGATCCCGGTTGATCGTCGCCAGGACACTGCGTGCCAGCCAGCTCCAGCGAGGCCCCTTCAGCCCCTGCGCCAGGCGCCACGCCTTCTCCGCGCACTCCCGCGCCGCCTCCGGCCGGCCGGCGTCCAGGTGGACCGTCGCCAGTTCGCTCCAGGCCGCCGACTCCAGGTCCGTGTCGCCGAACTGCCCGAGGATGATCAGGGCTCGGGTGTACAGGGCGCCGGCTTCCTCCACGTCTCCGAGGGCGTGCTTCACGATGGCCAGATTGACCAGGACGTACGGCTCATGATTCCGCGCCCCGGCCTTGGTGGTCAGTTCCAGGGCTTGGCGCCGTACGCGCAGCGAGTCGGCCAGCCGGCCCAGCTCGAAGTACACCTCGCCGAGCCGGGAGAGGGTGACCACTGTGCTGGAGGTGCTGTGGGCCGACGGTGCCGCGGGCATCATCGACTCCAGGTGGCTGAGCGCCTCGTCGAGGTGGCCGGTGTAGATCAGGATCTGCGCGATGAAGTTCTCGCAGCCGTTGATGCCGTGGGGGTGGTCGACGGCGCGCGCGATCGACAGGGCCGTCTTGAAGCTCTTCATCGCCTTCGGATGGTCGCTCCTGCTCATGTGTGCGTGCGCGAGGCTGTACCACCCGCTGAACCGGGCTTCGTCGTTGCCAAGACGCTCGGCGGCCGTGATGGCGGTGTTGGCGGCGTCGATCCAGTCGCCGACGTTCATCGGGGTGGCGAAGTAGGGGCGGAGGCCGTCGGCGATCCGCCAGGTGTGGGCGCCGATCGGGTCGTCGTGCAGGGCCGCGATCAGGTTGGGGATCTCGTTGTCGAACCAGGCCAGCGCCTCGGCGGCGGTGCCGAAGTCCGTGCCGGGGGAGTGCTCGGCGCCGGACTGGCGGGCGTACCCGGGGAAGGCCAGCGCCTGCGCCGCGAAGGTGCGTTCCAGGTACCAGTCGGTCAGGCGGCCGCGTGCCTTCTCGCGGTCGGGCCCGGAGTCCTCGGCCTCGGCGCGCGCTCGTGCGTACAGCCGGGTCAGGTCGTGGAGGATGAAGCGGTCCGCCGCCGATTCGCCGATCAGGTTGGCGTCCAGCAGGCGGTCCACCAGCCGGCCTGCTTCGGCCTGGCTCAGACCGGCCAGCACCGAGGCCGCCGCGACCGTGAAGTCCGGTCCCGGGGACAGTCCGAGACGGCGGAACATGTGGCGGGTGTCAGGGTCCAGGGCGTCGTAGGACTGTCCGAGGACGGTCTGCATCGTGCTGTCGCTGTCGCCGGCCGTCTGGAGTGCGGCCAGGCGGTTGCCGTCGAGCAAGTCCCTGATGTGGTCGGCGATCGATGCCGGCGGATGGTTGGCGATGTTGGCCGCGGCGATGCTCAGCGCCAGCGGTATACGCCCGCACGCCTCGGCGAGGCGGTGGGCCGTGCCCGGCTCGGCGCGCAGGCGCTCGGCGCCGAGCATGTGCTCCAGCAGTTGCTCGGCCTCCTGCGGTGACATCGGCCCGACCGCCACCTGCCGCGCCCCGTCGCGTACGACCAGGCCGGTCAGCCGGAAGCGGCTGGTGATCAGGGTCGCCGAGCCCGGTCCGGTGGTCAGCAGCGGGCGGACCTGGTCGACCGACCGGGCGTTGTCGAGCAGCACCAGCAGGCGCTTGCCCGCGACCGTCGAACGGTACAGATCGATGAGCTCGTCGGCCTCGGCCGGGATGGCGTCCCTGGGCAGCCCGAGCGAGCGCAGCGCGCGGGCGATCGTCCGCGCCGGGGTCATCGCGCGCTGCGTGTCGTGGCCGTGCAGGTTGATGTAGAGCTGGCCGTCGGGGAAGCGGTCGGCCATAGTACGGCCCCAGTGCACGGCCAGCGTCGTCTTGCCGACGCCGGCCGGGCCGACCACGGCGACCGTGCCCGGGGCCCCTTCGTCGGAGAGGCTTCCGGCCAGGAAGTCGTCGAGCTGGTCGAGCAGGTCCCGCCGGCCCACCAGTTGTGGCGTCGACGGCAGTTGCATCGGCACCGGCGGTGCCGAGGGCGCGGCCGGGGCATCGGGGAGCGCGCCGTCCATCGGCGCGTCGGGTACGGGGACCGATTCGTTCTCGGAGAGGGTGTACGGCGTCTCGGGCGGCTGGTTCGGCGCCATGGCGTCCAGCGAGGGATCCGCGTGCAGGATCGCCTGTTCCATCTCGGTGAACCTGCGGCCCGGGGTGAGCCCTTGCTGCTCGGCCAGTAGCGAGCGCAGCTCGCGCGCCTGCTCCAGCGCCGCGGTCTGACGGCCCGAGCGGTACAGCGCGAGCATCAGCTTCACGCGCAGGTTCTCGTGGAGAGGGTGTGCGGCGACCAGCGGCATCAGGTCGTCGATGAGCGCGCCGTGGTGCCCTTCGCCGATCTCCAGGTCGGCCAGATCCTCGTAGGCGGTCAGCCGCAGGCTGGTCAACTGGGTCTGCGCGGACTCGGCGTAGCTGACAGCGATGTCGACCAGCGGCATGCCCTGCCACAGTTCGAGCGCCTTGCGGATCAGGCGCACCGCCGAGCCGCTGTCGCCGCGCGCGGCCTCCTGGCGGGCCCGCGCCATGCCGCTGCGGAAGACGTCCAGGTCGAGTTCGCCGTCGTCGACGGCGATCGAATAGCCGGGAGCCCGGCTCTCGACCGGGATCTTGGCTCCGGCATCGCGGCACACCCGGCGGAGCACCGAGATGTCGGCCTGGATCTGCGAACGGGCCGTCTGCGGCTCCGAGCCGCCCCACAGTGCGTCGATCAACTGTCTTGTGGAAACCACGTGGTTGGCGTGCAGCAGTAGATAGGCCAGGACTGCCCGGCACCGCGGACGCTTCACCGCCAGCGGCATGTCCCCGAAATCCATCCCGACCGGTCCGAGTAATGTGTAGCGCATAGCCGTCAGTAACCCCCGTAAGCTGCCGGCCGCAGCCGGGGTCGCCGACCGCGCGCCGGGCGTGCGTCATCAGCTCCTGGTCGCCCCCGTGCCAAGCCAGCCTT
>NZ_JTHL01000001.1:8040617-8049040 GCF_000818195.1 Streptomyces sp. 150FB
CCGGGCGTGCGTCATCAGCTCCTGGTCGCCCCCGTGCCAAGCCAGCCTTGCACGCTGATTCACTTCCAGTCGAGCCCCGCATGGGTGCCGCATTGCGGACGCATAGCGCGCGCGCATGGCGGGCGCATAAGGGCACTTCGATGGTGTCTCGGGTGAATTGCGAAACCTGTGCACGCGGGAACGACGGCCGTGCCGGGACCGGCCCGCACCGCATCACACAGAACACCGCCCGGCCGAGCGGCCCTCAACAATTCACGAATACGTCAAATGTAAAGGGCGGCGCGGCAACGGGCCGGTTCACAGGGCCGGTTCACAGGGCCGGTTCACAGGGCCGGTTCACCGACCCGATGAACCGGGTGTCTCGGTCGAGACTTTCAGCGTGGGAACCGATGTGGCTTCGGGGAGGAGCGCGGCGGCCTCCCGCTCGCCGGCGATGCCGATGGTTCCGTCCGGGAAGCGCTTGACCGAACGTACGCCCGGCAGCAGGTTCATCAGCAGGCACGGTGTGCCGATGAGAGCCGCGGCGGCCAGCAGGGTCGTGCGCATCCCGAGGAACTCGGCGACCGGAGCGGCGGCGGCGTATCCGGCGGGCATGGCGATCAACGAGATCATCCAGTCCAGCGAGCTGACGCGGGCCAGCATCTCCTCAGGAAAGAGCTGCTGCTGAGTGGTCGCCAGAACCTCGCCGACAAGCGAGGTCATGACGAAGGCCACGGCGACGCCGAGAGCGATGACGTAGAGCGGGGCGGGGGGAGCGAGCAGAGCCAGTGGGGCGATGCCGATCACCGCGGCAGCGTTCGTGGTGACCAACGGGCGGCGCGGCCGGTAGCGCAGCGCGGCCAGCCCGCCGACGATGGAGCCCACCGAACCGGTGATCATGATCACGCTCCAGGAGGTGGCTCCGCCGTGGCCCTGCTGCATCACGACCGGGCCCAGGACGAAGAAGAACGCTATCGCGAAGTTCCACACGCCCCAGCAGAGCAGGTTGGCCAGATACCAGCGGCGCTGGGCCACCACCAACCAGCCGTCGCGCAGGTCCGCGAAGAAGTGCTGCTTCTCCAGCCGCCGCACCTGCCTGCGCAGGTGCATTCGGGAGATCAGCACGAAACTCAGCAGGAAGCTGAGGGAGTTGACGAGGATCGCGATGCCTGGACTGGATACCGCCAGCAGCGGCGAGGGCCGGGCCGAGCACCTTGGTGGTGCTGTCGGTCAGGCCGAGCAGGGCGTTCGCCGGCTGCAGTTGGTCAGCGCCGACGAGCTCGGGCAGCCGGGGTGAAGAAGGCGAAGGCCATGCCGGCGATCGTGTAGGTGACGGCGAACTGCCAGACCGCCGCCTGACCCAGGAAGATCATCACGGCGAGCAGGCCGTAGCAGACCGCCTGGACGGCGTCGGCCACCATCAGCACCGTCTTGCGGGACAGCCGGTCCGCCCAGACCCCTCCCACCGGCAGCATCGCCACCTGGCCGACCGCCTGGCAGGTCAACACCGTGCCGACATTCAGGGCGGTGCCGCCTGAGCGCAGGATGGCGAAGACCACGGTCACCGGTATCAGGGCATTGCCCATGGCGGAGATGGAGCGCGCGGTCCACAGGAGTCGGTAGGGGCGGTCCCGCAGTGTGCTCAACGATTTGGGCAGAGGAATGGGCATGGGGGGCCCTACTTTCTGAGTGAGAGGGTTTCGCGGAACTGCTCAGGGCTCGCGGAGAAACAACACGCCGATATTGCCGACCGTCATGCCATTCCCCCACCTCCGGCGTCTCCGCCGGAACCGCGGTGCGCGAGGCAGGCGGGATCGAGGTCGGCGGGATCGGGGCCGGCGGGGTACTGCTCATCTCCGTACAGGACGGTCGCCGGTGTGTCGTTGACCTGGGTCCACTCCGCGGTGCCCGCGATCAGCGTGTGGTCCAGGAGTGACACCGTTTCCCGCACGGTGCAGACCACGGCGACCGAAGCGCCTGTCAGTACGGGTACGCCGCCCACCCCGTGCCACGGCACGCCCGCGAACCGCTCCGCCTGGGTGCCCGTGGCGAACTGCGCCACCAGCCGTCGATCCGTCCAGGAGAGGACGTTCACCGCGAAGCGCCCCTCCGACCGGATGTGAGCCAGTGTCCGGCTCGCGGTGGTCAGGGACAGGAGCACACTGGGCGGATCCACCGACAGGGACATGACCGCGTTGGCAGTACACCCGACAGGTCCGGCCGTGGTGATGACGGTGACACCGGTCGGCAGTCGGGAGATCGCATGACGGTAGTCCTCGGCGGAGACGCTCAGACGGCTCGGTAAGCGGTCCTCGGTCTTCATCGCGCTCCTTTCGGCTGTGCGGCGGCTATCCGCGCCGACCGGCGATCATGGCGGCCACGGTCTTCCGGTCGATCTTCCCGTTGATGTTCAGGGGGAGTTCGTCGAACACGGTGACGCTTCGCGGGATCATGTACTCGGGTATGCGGGAGCGCAGGTCTGACAGGATCTGTTCCGGCTGAGGATCCGGACCGGTGCAAATCGCCTCCAGGGACAGGTCGCCGAGAGTGTCCGGGACCGCGATCACGATCGCGTCGCGTACCCCCGATTGTTCGCGCAACAGGGCCTCGATCTCACCCAGTTCGATCCGATAGCCGCGAATCTTCACCTGCTGGTCCATCCGCCCCAGGTGAGTCAGGTGGCCGTCCCGCCGGGTGACTCGGTCACCTGTGCGGTACCAGTGGTCGTCGGTGATCGGCGCGTCCCCGGAGTGGGGGACCGAGGTGCCGGTGGCGCCGTCGTGCAGCAGGAACCGGTCCGCGTTGTTCCGCGGGTCCAGATAGCCGGGGAACCGCTGGGGGCCGCGTACGACCAGTTCGCCGTCGTCGGCGGGACGTCCTTCGGCGTCGAGCACCAGATGGGCGAGTCCTGGATACAGGGCCCCGATGGGGACCGTGCCGTTGGCCGGGCGGGGCCACTCCGCGACGTCCCTGGGCAGTCGGAACTCGGCGCAACTGATGGTCAGTTCGGTCGGCCCGTAAAGATTCTCCAGGGTGCTCTTCGGCGCGGCCGCGGCCCACGCCTCCGCCTGCTGCAACGTCAAGGGTTCACCGCAGAACAGACTCCAGCGCAGGGCCGGCAGGCACCCCGGCTTCAGTGCCCGCATCCGGCGGGCGAAGGACACCAGGGACGGCACGGAGAACCAGTGGGTGAGCCCCGCTTCCGCTGCCCACCGAACCGGCGCCATCAGGTCACGCCGCGTGGGAACGACCAAGGTGGCGCCGCTGCCCCAGGCGGCGAACATGTCGAATACCGACAGGTCGAAAGTGAGGTCGAAGGTCTGGGACACCCGGCTCCCGGGCCCCAACTCGTAGCGCGGTATGACGTGTGAGAGATACGCGGAGACATTGCTGTGCCGGATGGGCACGCCCTTGGGCGTGCCTGTCGAACCGGAGGTGAACAGCACATACGCGATGCTCTCGGGCCCGGCCGGCCCCGGAGCGGGAATGCCGTTCCCGTCCGCTGTCGTCGGCGTACGCGTGAGGGGCACGACCGGAGCCGGCAAGGCAAGTGCCTTGGTTTCCTGGCCGGTTGCCTCCGCGAGGACGAGGTCCAGGTCGCCGGCCGTGACGATCGCGGCGTTCCGTGCGGCCGGGAACGCCGGGTTGAGCGGGACGACCGTGGCGCCCAGGAGCTGCACCGCGAGATAGCCGGCGTACGCGAGGACACCGCGCTCGGCCAGCAGCCCGACTCGCCGCGGCACCCCGTCGGCCGCGGTGATCAGCCCCGCCGCTATGCGCTCGGCCGCCTCGTGAAGTTCTTGGTAGGTCAGGCGGTCTGCCCCGACTTCGAGGGCCATATGGTCGGGAAACTCCGCGACGGAGGCGGCGAACGACTCGTACAAAGTACGGATCACGGTCATCCCTTCCCAGGTGCGACGGCGCTCGACTTCTCGGTGGCACGGATCAGATCGGTGAACGCCTCCTCGACCAGACCGGTGCGCGGCCGGCCGCGCGCCGCGGACAGGGCCGCGATGCGCAGTATCTTGGGGAGCTCTTGCCAGGCCCCCGTCTCGGAAGCGGCCACTTCGGGATCCAGCGAGCCGTCCGAGACCAGGACCGCGTTCCGGTGCGAGTAATGGCGTGCGGCGGCCCACAAGTCGTCCGTGTAGCGAGCGGTCGCCACCGGGTCGGCGAGCAACGTCGCGAGGATGTGGGACAGCACCGCTACCGGCTCGAACAGCCACTGTCCGTCGTCCGGCACGTCGTTACGCGGGTCTCGCACGGGCGCGCGGTCGGCTCGGGTGCGTACGAGCCAGCGGTAGTGGCTCATGGGCGGTACGGCCGTGGCCCCGCCGAGGGCCAGGCGGTCCCTGCGGGGCACCTCGGGCCCGAACTCCCTGACCGGCGAAAGGGCTTGGGCGAGCTCGGCGTCGTCCAGCCATCCCAGGAACGGCTCCTGTTCGCCGTGTGGGGTGAGCGCGGCGAAGTCGTCGGCCACCTTCCAGGAGCCGTCGCGCCGTCCGCCGATCAAGATCCAGTGTGGGGCGGCGGCCCGACCGTATCCAGGTGCCCACTCGATGTGCTCGGTGTTGGCGACAGCCAACACCCGGCCTCGGGCCCCCAGTTCGGCGAGCAGCCCTTCCCTGGTCGTATCCCAGTCGGCGGCACCTTGATAGGCAAGCTCTCCGCCGTCCGCGGTGATGTCGATCCGGGTGTGGTGTGAGAAGGCCAGCTCGCCGGCGGGCAGATCGGTGCGCACCGCCAACCGTGTCGCCTCGGCGAAACGGCGCGGCACATCGGGGATCTCCGCTGCCAGACAGCAGACCAGGCTGGTCGTGTAGCAGCTCAACTGCGGCGGATTCGCTAGGGCTTCAAACACATCAGCACTCCAGGTCGGCGGGCGAGGTGTCGCTCAGACCCCTGGCATCGGGGTCTTCGCGAAGGGTGAAGGCACAGCTCAGCGGGATCGGGGAGCTGTCGCGCAGACTGGCCCACCGGTACCGGCCCCAACGGCCGTGACGGTGGCCGGGTGTCACGGCGATGGTCCAGGGGCGGCCGGCGAGACCGGTGCCCGCCGCCTTGACGCACGACTCCTGGACGGTCCAGATCCAGGCGAGTTCGCGTGCCAGCTCCGGCGCGGACAGCCCCTCCAGTTGTGCGGCGTGCCCCTTCAAACAGCGCCTGAGCATCCCTTCGTACGGTTCGTCGGGCGGGAGTTGCACGTCGACGCCGACACGGCGGCCCGGTGCCACAGCCGCGGCGCTGAGGCCGCCGTCGTGCGAGATGCTCACGCCGACGTCCGGATGCCCTGCCAGACAGGGGCGTCCCCGTACGCCGGGGCGGACCGCCGCGTCCGCGAGGTCGGGGCGCACCTCGCTGAGGAGCCGGCGTAGGGTCGCTCGCCCCGCCAGGAACCTTTCGGCCCGCCACGACGGAAGGCTTTCCGCCTGGGCGAGATCGTCCCGGTGGAGCTCTGCCGCGTCCCTCGCCGTCCGATCGGAGCGGCACAGGACCCACACTCCGTCCATGACCTCGTACCGCCCACGGTCACCGGGTTTCTCGGTTCGCATCGCCACCCTCGGGGACTCCTCGTCCGGCCCTGTCGCTCTCATACCCGTAGCTCCGCCAGGAGCTGTTCGGACATGTCGGCCACACCGGCGAGCATCAACTCGGTGACACCCCCGCCGATGCCGAGGACGCCGGCTTCCGCGCGGATCGCCTGCGCGCCGCCCGCGGCGAAGCCGTCGGCTCCCTGGAGCTGGGCGCACCGGGCGAGCACGGTGTCGACCGTCAGTCCGACGGCGGACTTCAACAGGGTCCCGGCCGACAGGTTCTGCCCTTGTACGGCGGTCTCGGCGAGGCTGTCGCAGAGCGCTCGCAGTTGGGCGACGCGTACCAGGCACTCGGCGAAGCCCTGGCGAACGACCGCGTTGTGCCACAGCGGCTCTCCGTCGACGGTCCGCTGTCGAAGGCGCTCGCGGGTGTCCGCGAGAACCCGCCCGGTGAGCGCGACGGCCCACTGTGCCCCGGCGAGCCGCTCCGTACTCATGTGCCGGGCGAATACGGCCATGCCACGACCGTTTCTGCCGATCAGGTGATCAGCCGGCAGGCGTACCGAGTCGAACTCGATGTGCCCGGTCGCCGAGTTCGCGAGCAGGCTGGTCGCCGCGGTTCGCACGGTCACGCCTGCCGTCTTCGCCGGTACCAGGGCCCAACTGAAGTTGGTGAAATGCGGGCCAGGGCGGTGCCGGCCCAGGACCAACAGGTACTCGGCGCTGCCGGCGTTGGTCACCCAGCGTTTGCCGCCGTGGACCACCAGTTCGTCGCCTTCTATCCGTACCTCTGTGCCGAGCCCGCTGAGATCGGAGCCGGCGGCCGCCTCGTCAGTGGCGGCCAGCGCCACCTGGGCGGTCCCCGCCAAGGCGTCTTCATACGCGGCCGCCACGGGAGAAGCCGCAGCCGACGCGGGGCCCGACCGGCCCGACCGGCCGGACGGGCCGGACCGGCCGGAGCCGAGGATCGGCAGTGCGCTGGCCGCCTGCACCAGCACGCTGAGCGTCGCCCCGTTGTCTCCGCGCGCGTCGACAGCTCCGAGCAGAGCGCCCAGGTGTGCCGGATCCGCCACCGGGCCAAGGGCGTTGTCGCTCCGATACAGCATGGACAAGGCGTCGGCCGCCCCGAGCGCGCGCCACACGGCGGGAGCCGGAGCGTCGGCCGGAACGTTCTCCAGCGCTTGCGAGACCAGCTTCTGATAGCCGGCCGGCGATGTCTCTCGGTAAGCGGATGCCAGGTCAGACAAACCGCACCTCGGGATCGAGAAGGGCGAGCTTGCCGTCCGCCAGGTGCAGGCGGTCGTTGCTGTAGTTCAAGGACGCGGAGCGCAGGTCCCGTAGCGCGTGTTCGAGGCGGGTCGGGGAGCCCTTGAGATAGCCGTGCCGCATGCCGACCGCTTCGATGAGGCCGTCGACGACCGCGAAGCACTCCTCGGCGGCCGTGATCTTCAGCGCGTTCAACTGGAGCTGGATCTTCGGCAGGCTCAGATCGGGGCTCCTGCTGACCGTCCGCTCCGTCTGCGCGAGCAGGGCGTGCACGGTGTCCAGACGCCTGCGTGCCTGGGACAGCCTGGTCAGGAGCAGTTCGGAGCCGAGGTCTACCCGGTTGCGGTTCTCCGGCGAGCGCAGCATCCGCAGGACCCGGGAGAGCGCGCCGGCCGCGGTGCCCAGCCAGGACGCCGACCAGCTCAGGTGCGCCATCGGGCCGAACAGCGAGGTGACGATCGCCCGGAAGTCGCCCTGGGCGCCCACCACATGGTGCTCAGGCACCCTGCCGCGCAGGCGCAGTGCGACGCTGTGGCTGGCCCGCATGCCCAGCGGCTGCCAGTCGCCGGTCTGCTCGATGGTGAGCTGGTCGCGGTGCGCGTAGACGAGCGACACCTGATTCGGCGACGTGGCGCCCGGCGCGAGCATGGTCACCAGGAAGCCGTCGGCGTGCGCGCCGCCGGTGACGATGGGCGCGAACCGGTCCACGTCCAGTTCGTCGCCCCTGGCGTCGAGGGCCGCCTCGGCGGTGAGCAGGTGGCCGCCCTTGCCCGCCTCGGTGGTGACCGAGGCGAGGTAGATCTTGCCTGCGGCGACCTGGGGCAGCAGTTCGGTGCGCAGCCGCTCGTTGCCGTGGCTGACCACCGCCGCGGTCTGCTGGCAGTGCATGGCGAAGATCATCGCCACGGACATGTCGGTACGTCCGAGCGACGTGCACGCTTCGATCAGGTCCCGGAGACCCCCGCCGAGCCCGCCGTACTCGACCGGCACCAGCAGCCCCAGTAGCCCGGTCCTGCGCATCTCGTCCATCGCTTCGACGGGGAAGACGGCCTCGCGGTCGGTCCGGTCCAGGTGCTCGGCGGACACGGCGGCGACCCGGTCGGTCAGTTCGGTCAGCCGTCCGGTCAGCTCGGCCGGCCGCCCTGGCGCGAGCGGACCCGCGACGACCGCGGGTCCGGATGCGATCGCGTTCATGTGCGCTCCCTGGTTCGGCGGGCGTGGCCGGTCATCGGGCGCTCGCCGGCCGGCCCGCTTCCGAGGCCGCGCTGATCACGTTCCACAGGTTGCCGGCGGTGGCGAAGGTCGCGTCGTTCATGGCCTCGTCGGGCAGCACCACGGCGAACGTGTCCTCGATGGCGAAGAGCAGTTCGATGGCTTGCATCGAGTCCAGACCCAGCTCCCGCAACGAGGTCTCGGGGGTGATCTCCTGGTCGCCGAGGAACTTGAGGAAGGGGGTGAGCAGGTCGGTGAAGCGGGGGTCCATCGAGTGGGGGTCCATCAGTTCACTCCAGAGGTCGGATCGGGCGCTGCGGAAACAGGGGCGCGGGTCAGTGACACCCGGGTCGTCACCGGGGCGGTGCCGGGCCGGTCGCTGTCGACCACGGCCTCAGCGGGCAGCGGGTGGCCGAGGAAGCCGATGAGGCT
>NZ_JTHL01000001.1:8049065-8064808 GCF_000818195.1 Streptomyces sp. 150FB
AAAGCCGATGAGGCTGGCGTACAGGCCGTAGGCGCCGACATTGGGTACGGCGACCAGATCACCCGGGCTGAGGGCGGGCAGCTTCGCACCGCGTGCCCAGGTGTCGAGCGGGGTGCACAGCGGCCCCACCACGATGGCGTCCAGCTCGGGGGCCGAGTCGGACCCGGCGACGGTGCGCACCACGTGCGGGGCGAGCACCGGAAGACGGCGGAGTCCGGACATCCCGCCGAGATGGTGGATGCCGGAGGCGAGAACGACGATGTCCTTGCCCTGGGAGCGCTTCACATCCAGGACGGGGGTCACCAGCGTGCCGGCGGTGCCGACGAGGTAGCGGCCCGACTCGAACACCACCTCGGGCGCCCCGTCGCGCCAACCGGCTATCTCTCTGTCGAAGAGCTCGTGCAGGCGGGGGCGGAGCGCGGTGAGGTCGACGGCCTCGCCCGCCTTGGCGAACGGTGCGCCGAACCCGCCGCCCAGGTCCAGGACGCGCAACCGCACGCCGTGTTCGGCGAGCCGCTCGGTCAGCCGCCGTGCGGTGGCCAGGGAGCGCTGGAACTGTCCGTACAGGGAGTCGACTTCGGTGAGGTTCGTCCCCATGTACAGGTGCAGTCCGACGACTTCGACCCTGGGCCGATCCGTGAACCGTTCCGGCTCGGCCATCACCCAGCCCGTGTCCGCGCCGAACTGCGAAGGGACGCCGGTCATGACCAGGCCCTGGCCCGGGACCGGCTGGTCGTCGTTGATCCGCAGCAGGCAGCGGGCAGTCACTCCGAACTCCGCCGCGAGCCTGTCCAACTGCTCGATGGCGTAAGGGGAGTCGACGGAGAACAGCCGCACTCCGCGGGTGAGGGCCTCCCGGATCTCCGCATCGCTCTTTCCGGGCCCGGTGTACAGCGCCTCGGCGGGATCCCAGCCGGCGCCGAGCGCCGCGTCCAGTTCGCCGGTCGAGCAGACCTCCGGCCGCGTGCCGGACGCGCGCAGCGTGGTCAGCAGCGCCGGGTGCGGGTTCGCCTTCAACGAGTAGAACAGGCCGGCCCGGTCCGGCAGGGCCGCGCGCAGCAGTTGGTGGTTGCGGCGCACTTCCGCGAGGTCGTAGATGTACGCGGGCGTCGGGACGCCCTCCAGATCGGCCGGCGGAACGGGCAGCACACCGGCGTGGCTCTCAACCACGGACATGGTCCACCTCGTTCGCCAGTGCGGCCAGCGCCTTGCGGTCGGTCTTTCCGTTGCCGGTGAGAGGCAGCTCCGGCAGTACGTGACAGGTGCCCGGGATCTTGTACTCCTCGATCACCTGACGCATGGCCTGGAGTACGTCCGGCGCGCTCAACTCGTCGGTGACGGTCACGAACAGGCGGGCGGGCGCCGATCCGTTCGGGGCCAGAACGGCGGCCGAGCCGACGGCGGGCAGACGGCGTGCCGCCGCCTCCACCTCGATGACGCTGACACGGAAGCCGTTCTGTTTGTAGACGTCGTCGCGTCGGCCCTCGACGTACAAGTAGCCCTCTTCGTCGAGCCGGCCGAAGTCGCCGGTACGCAGTTCGGGGAACAGCCCCTCGGCTTTGGGGTAGCGCTGGGCGTTGAGTTCGGAATGCCGCCAGTAACCGGACATGACGTTCGGGCCACGGACCACGATCTCGCCGACCTCGCCGGCGGGCAGACGCCCCCCGTCGGCGTCGACGACGAAGACTTCGGTGCCGGGCAGGGCCAGCCCGCTCGAACCCGGCCTGGCCAGATCCCCGTTGGCCGGCATGATGGTGGCGCGCTTGCACTCGGTGAGCCCGAACATCAGATGGACGTCCAGCCCGGGGATGTTCGAGCGAAGCACGGCCAGCGTCTCCTGCGGCATCGCGGCACCGGTGTTGGTCAGCATGCGCAAGGAGAGCTTGCGATCTCCGGCGCGGCGCAGCAGCCGCCCCAGGGTGTCGGCGACCGCGGGGACCGCGGGGAGCACGGTGGCGTGCGAGCGCAGCAAGTTGGTCAGCAGCGGCGGCCCCACCTCCGCGGGCCGGCCCAGCCAGACGTGGGCGCCACCGCAGGCTCCCAGAAAGAGCTGGTAGAGGCCGTAGTCGAAGGAGAGCGGGAGCGGGGTGTAGACCACGTCGTCCGGTCGGTAGCCCAGCACGTGCTGGATCGCCCGCACCGCGAACAGCATCTGCTGGTGGGTGCTGACGACGGCCTTGGGAAGCGACGTCGTACCGGAGGTGTAGATCAGGCAGACCGGGTCCACGGAGAGCGGCGCGGTCGGTAGCGGCCCGTCCTTGCCCTCGGTGTCGAAGGCGTGTGCTGTGACGGTCGCGAGGTCCTCGGCCCGTACGCCCCGCTGCCCCGCCGTCGCCCGGTTGGGCGGCGAGTCGCTGACGATGAGCATGGGTTCGCTGTCGTTCAGCACATGTTCGAGCTGCTCGCCCTGTACCTGCTCATGCAGCAGCGAGAACGCGACGCCCAGGCGTGAGGCGGCGTAGACCAGAACGGGCACCGTGGTGGATGCCTTCGCGCTGACCAGTAGCCGGTGTCCGCGCCCCAGGCCCAGTTCGGCCAGCCAGTAGGCGACGCGGCGGCTCGCCCCAGCCAGTTCCAGGTAGGTGATGGTGCGGTCGTCGCACGTCACGGCGGGGCGGTCCGGCCAGTGCACAGCCGCCTCGTCCAGCAGTTCGTGCAGCAGAGCGGCAGGGAGCTGGGTAGTCATCAGGCCTCTTCGAGGTGAGCGAGCGCAGGCTCGGCGTACAGAGACCGCCGCACGATTGCGCAGATGGCGTCGATGTCGTGCAGGTTCTCGGGCACCAGGTCGTCGGCGTCGAACTCGAAGTGCAGCTCATCCTCCAGACGTTCGACGATCTCCACGATCCGGAAGGAGCTGAACTGCGGTACATCGCTGAGGAGTTGGCCGTTCAGGAGCGGTTCGGCGCTGGTGCCGAGCACCGCCGCGGCCACACCGGCGACGGTCCGGCGCAGCTCGGCGCCCACCGCTGAGGGCGACTCGGCGATACCTCCCGCAGCAGTGGTGTTGCCGAACACCACGCTGTCCGCGTGCAGTTGCTCCCGGAGGCGGGGCAGCAGCGCCGGCGGTTCCGTCCGGCCGCGTTCGACCCGGCGCACGGCCAGGTAGGTCTGCTCGGTGAGGGAGTCCCAGGCGCTCAGGTGGGCGTCGACGGCGCTGTCCGGTGACGGTCCGAACGTCGCACGGAAGGCGGCGTGCAGTTTGCGGGAGCGGGCCAGGAACCAGGTTTCCAGGGTGAGTTGGCTGAGGGCCGCGCTTCGGTCGGGGTGCCGCGCATAGGCGTCGACGTAGGCGTCAACGGCCTCGGGGCCCGCGAGATCGAGGGCGGCCGCAGCCGCGCCGGGCCGCCCGACCGCCGGCACCAGCTCGGCGACCAGGTCGGGGCCGGGCACGGCGGCGGTGAAGGCCTGGGCCGGCAGGGTCCACAGCCCGGGGCGCGCGCTGCCCCACGGAGTTTCGTTGTGGTACCCGTCCACGACGTTCACTTTGTCCGTGCCCTCGGCCTCGGCGAGGAAACTGTGCGCCATGTGGCGCTGCTGGAAGTAGGGGACCCACGGCAAGTGATAGGCGTCCGACACCACGTAACTCCCCTCGGCCAGGGGGATGTCGGCCGTCGCGGGTGTCCGGTGCAGCGCGCGCACAGCGATTCCGAGAGTGCTCTGCGCGTCGGCGAGATGCTGCTCGACGGTACGTGCCACGGTCGGCAACCCGGTGGCCCCGGTCCCGGTCCCGCTCCCGGTCTCGGGAGCGAAACGCAGCGTCGCGCCGAGACGTAGATGGGTACCCGCACCGTGCCACCTGTCGGCGAGTACGGCGAGATTTACCTGGAGGCAGTCGAAGAGTTCGTACGCGACGGTGGGTGGCGGGGTCTGCGTCATACCGGGGCTCCCGCGCCGCTCGCCGACTCCGTGCCGGGCCGCGCCCGAAGCAGCGGCTCGGCTGTCGTCACGCGGTCGACCGACTCGAAGACCGCGTCAGGATCAAGTCCAGTGTCCATACGGCTTTCCCTCGCAGGGGAATCAGGAGCGGCGGCCGGGATCCGGGCCATGACATGGTGCGCGGCGCTCGCTTTCCGGTGCGCCGGCGGTGCGTGGAATCCGGGCGCCGTTCGTGCCGCCCGTAACAGACCGCATGGCCTCGATGAACGCTGCCCGTGCCTGGTCGCGTACTTCGTGGGGACGGTGTCCCTCCCGCGAAGGTCAGCATCGCTTGGGCTTGATGCCTTGTGGCCCACCATCGTCCCGTCCCTCGTGAATTGGTTTGTTGGCTCGCCGAGGAAGCTATCGGGGTGACGTGATATCGCCGCCATTCGCCTGCCATGCGTTCAGCATGTAGGGCCCCGGTGAGATGGCGTTCGGAATGTGACGCCCGTCGGTCCAGGTCGAAATCGGTGATGTTCGGGGCGATTTGTCGTGGCCGTACGCGGGGATACCCGTGGCCGTGAATGGCCCGGTAAGTGGCCGACTGCGGGGAGCTTTGGAGCCTGCGGCCAAACGCATGGCACACGAATGGCGGCCATATCAATTCGCTCCGATAGCTTCCTCGGCGAACCGCAAAACAATCCATGAGGGAGGGGCCGGCGGTGCGCTACGAGGCATCAAGCTCAAGTAATGCGGACCTTCGCCCGAACAGCGGCGCTGACAACTCCGATGCGAACGACCACTCCGGCGTCAATTCCGATGCCGCCGGAGCCGGCGACCTCGACATCGCGGTGATCGGCATGGCGGGCTCCTCCCCGGGGGCGCCCGATCTCGACCGGTTCTGGGCGAACGTCCGCGCCGGGCACCGGACCGTACGTACGGTGCCGGCCCCCGAGTCCGGCGCCGGCGCGGGTGCTTCGGCCTCCGACCGCCCCACCGCCGTGCGCGCCGGGGGAGTGCTCGACGGGGCCGAGCTGTTCGACGCGGCGTTCTTCGGCTACAGCCCCCGCGAGGCCGAGCTGCTCGACCCCCAGCAGCGGGTCTTCCTGGAGTGCGCGTGGACCGCCCTGGAGGGGGCCGGCTACGGCTCGGCGATCGGGCGGCCGGTCACCGGTGTCTACGCGGGGGCCAGCCTGAGCACCTATCTGATCCGCCATCTGCTGCCCAACCCGGGCCTGGCCGAGCTGCGCGAGGAGCAGATGCTCGGCAACATCACCGACACCCTGGCCACCCGCGCCGCCTACCACCTCGACCTTTCGGGCCCGGCGATGTCGGTGCAGAGCGCCTGCTCGACCTCCCTGGTCGCGATCCACCTCGCCTGTCAGGCACTGTTCGCCGGCGACTGCGAGATCGCGGTGGCCGGGGGCGCCTCGGTGCGCCTGCCGCAACTGTCCCTCCACGACGGCCGCGAGAACGGCATCCTCTCCCCGGACGGCGGCTGCCTGCCCTTCGACGCCCGAAGCGCGGGCACGGTGAGCGGCAACGGTGTCGGTGCCGTGGTGCTCAAGCCGCTGGCCGCCGCCCTCGCCGCCGGCGACCGGGTGCACGCCGTGGTCAAGGCCACCGCGGTCAACAACGACGGCCGCCGCAAGGTCGGGTTCACCGCGCCCAGCGTCCAGGGCCAGTCCGCCGTACTGCGCGCCGCCCGTGACCTCGCCGGCGTCGACCCGGCCGACATCGGCTATCTGGAGGCGCACGGCACCGCCACGCCGCTGGGCGACCCGATCGAGTTCGCTGCCCTCGCCGAGGCCTTCGCCGGGCGCGACCCGGAACGCGACGGGCGTTGCGCCCTGGGCTCGGTCAAGGCCCTGATCGGACACCTGGACGCGGCCGCCGGCATCACCGGGTTCCTCAAGGTCGTACTGGCGCTGGAGCACGCCGTCGTGCCACCGAGCCCGTACTTCGGTGAGCCGAACGCCGGCATCGACCTGGCGGGCAGCCCGTTCGAGGTGCCCACCGCCGAGCGGGCCTGGGCGCGGCCTCGTGGCGGACGGCGCCTGGGGGCGGTGAGCAGCTTCGGCATGGGGGGCACCAACGCGCACGTGATCCTCCAGGAGGCGCCCGACCCGGCCCCGGCCGGTCCGTCGCTTCGCGAGCGGCACCTGCTCGTACTCTCGGCCCGTACGCCGAGCGCGCTGGAAACGGCCCGTGAGCGGCTGCGCGAACATCTCCTCACCGGACCGGGGCCGAGTCCCGCCGAACTCGCCGACACCGCGTCCACCCTTCAACTCGGCCGCACCGCCTTCACGCATCGCATGGCTGTGATCGCGGACTCCGCGGTGGACGCGGCGGCCGCACTCGCCCCGGGGTCGCTGGAGGCCATGACCGGTCATGTGGAAGGCGGCCGCCGCGACATCGTGTTCATGTTCTCCGGCCAGGGCGCTCAGCACGTCGGCATGGGAGCCGGGCTGTACCGCACCGAGCCCGCGTACCGCGAAGCCTTCGACACCTGCGCGGACCTGCTCGTCCCGACCCTGGGCCGGGACCTGCGCGACCTCGTACTCGGGGAAGCCGCGGCGGATCGGCCGCCGGGCGCCGCGGAGGACTCGGCTGTCGCCGAACCGCTGCGCCGAACCGAGTTCGCGCAGCCCGCCCTGTTCGCGGTCGAATACTCCCTCGCACGGCTCTGGGAGTCCTGGGGCATCCGGCCGGCGGCGACGATCGGCCACAGCGTCGGCGAGTACGTGGCCGCCTGCCTGGCCGGCACCATGCGGCTGGAGGACGCGCTGCGCCTGGTCGCCCTGCGCGGGCGCATGATGCAGGCGTTGCCGCCGGGCCGCATGCTGTCGGTCGCGCTGCCGGTCCAGGAGGCCGAGCGGTTCGTACGGGGCGACGTGGCCGTCGCCGCGTCCAACGCGCCTTCGCTCACCGTCCTGTCGGGGCCGGCCGAGGCGCTCGACGAGATCGAGCGGACGTTGGCCGCCGAGGGGGTCGCGGTCCGTCCGCTGCACACCTCGCACGCCTTCCACTCCCCGGCGATGGACCCGATCCTCGATGACTTCCGCACCCTCGTGGCCGCCGTCCCGCTCGCCGCCCCGGCTCTGCCGTTCGTCTCCAATCTGTCCGGGACCTGGATCACCGACGAGGAGGCCACCTCGCCGGACTACTGGGTACGACACCTGCGCGGGCGGGTCCGCTTCCACGAGGGGCTGGCGACCCTCGCCGAGACCGGACCGCTGGCGCTGATCGAGGTCGGTCCGGGCACCGCCCTGGCCACCCTGGCCCGGCAGAACCCGGAGATGTCAGGGAACCTCGTGGTCGGCAGCCTGCCCGCGCCCGGCCGGCCGGTCCCCGCCGACCGGACCGCCACCGAGGCCCTGGCGCGGCTCTGGCTCGCCGGCATGGAGCCGGACTGGACCGGCTACTGGCGCCACGACCCGCGCGGGCGTGCGGAGTTGCCCACGTACCCCTTCGAGCGCGAACGCTATTGGATCGACCCTCCGGCCGCCGAGGCGCTCATCGGGCTGATCCCCGCCGAGGGCGGCCCTCCGGCCGACTCCCCACCGCTCGCCGAAGCCGACCTGACCGCTGGACGTGTCGGCGCCGGTGCCGGCGCCGCGGCGAACGAGGACGGAGCGAGCGGGGGCGCGCACGACGCCGTGGCGTTGGCCGCGTACCCCCGGCGGCTGGCGACCGCCTTCGTCGCGCCCCGCGACGAGCGGGAGGAAGCCGTCGCCGCGGTCTGGAGCGACCTGCTCGGCATCGCCGACATCGGCGTCCACGACGACTTCTTCGAACTCGGCGGCCACTCCCTGCTGGCCACCCGCGTCGTGGCCCGGCTGCTCGACGTCCTCGACGTCGAACTCCCGCTCAGTGCCCTGATGGAGGCGCCGACCGTGGCCGCGCTGTGCGAGTACGCCGACGAAGAGCTCATGAACGCCTACCTCGGCAGTCAGTCCGCTTCAGGGCCCGCCGCCACCGACCCGCTGCCCGACCCCCGGAAAGAGGGCGTCCGATGACCGAGACCATCCGCGAACCCGCCCGCGAGATGCCGGCCGACAAGCGCGCCGAACTCCTCGCCCGGCTGCGCGCCGAAAAGCGCGACGCCGCCGCTGCCGGGCGGCTGCGCCCCCGTGACGCGGGCCTGGACCTGATCCCGCTCAGCCCGGCGCAGGAGCGCCTCTACTTCCAGGACCTGCTCGATCCGGGCAACCCGGCCCTCAACATCACCGTCTCGATCCGGGTCCGTGGCGCCGTGGACCACGGCGCCGTGGAACGCGCGCTGGCCGTGGTCGTGGAGCGCCATGAAGCGCTGCGTACGGCGTTCGTCGCCGGCCCCGAAGGGCCGCGCCAGCGCGTCGTTCCCGCCGGACCGGTCGCCGTCGCTGCCGGGACTGTCGCTGTCGCTGCCGACGGGGATGCCGCGCCCGGCGACCGGCAGGGCCCGCCGGACCTCGACGCCGCCCTGGTCCGGCACGCGCGCACCAGACTCGACCTGGTCACCGGACGCCTCGTGGACGCCGCGCTGTTCCCCGTCCGGAGCGACGAACACCTGCTCCAGATCGTCGTCCACCACATCGCCTTCGACGGCTGGTCCACCTCCGTCCTCGTGGAAGACCTCGTCGAGGCCTACCGCGCCGACACCGAAGGCCGCCGGCCGAAGCTCGAAGCGCTGCCGGTCCAGTACCCGGACTTCTCGCTGTGGGCGCGCGAACGCGCGGCGGGGGAGCGCTACGAGCGCCGCCTCGCCTCGGTCCGCGACCGCCTGACCGGCGCCCCGTTCGTCCTGGACCTGCCCGCCGACAGGCCCCGGCCGCCGCAGCAGACCCACCACGGCGCCCTGACCCCCCTCGTACTGGACTCCGAGACCAGCGCGCGGCTGGCCGCGCTGGCCCGCGCCGAGGGCACCACACCGTTCGTCGCCCTGCTCAGCGTCCTGACGATCCTGCTCGGCCGCGCCTCGGACGACGCCGAAGTGGTCATCGGGTCCGCGGTGGCCGGGCGTACGCGTCCCGAACTGGAGCCGATGATCGGCTGCTTCGCCGACATCCTCGTCCTGCGCATGGCCCCGACCGCTTCGACCACCTTCCGCGACCTGCTGCGCGCGGCGCACGAGGAGGCAGGCCGGGCCTACGGGGACCAGGAGGTGCCGTACGCCAAGATCGTCGAAGCCCTGGCTCCGCCGCGCGACCCGTCCCGCAACCCGCTGTTCCAGGTCATGTTCGGCTTCCACGAGGTCCTCCCGGCCCGCTTCGACGACGCGGTCCCCGAGTTCACCGTGGAGACGCGCGACAACGGCGTCACCGACTTCGACCTGTTCCTGAACATGGACCGCCGCGAGGACGGCTGCTTCCAGGGCGAACTGCGCTACAACACCGACCTGTTCACCGCGGCCGCCATCGCCGACCTCACCGGGCGCTTCGCCGACGTGGCGCGCGCCGTAGCCGTCGCCCCCGACACGCCGTGGAGCCGGCTCGCTCCGGCGCGCGCCGGAGTGGTCGCGCTGGCGGCCTCGTTCCCGATCGAGCCGGTGCTGCCGGTCGTACGCGCCTGGGCCAAGCACGCGGGCCTCGGGCTGGACTTCGAGGTGCCGTCAGAACCCGGCCCGGTGGCCGCACAACTGCGCTCGCTGACTGGCGTGTTCGGCAGGAACCCCGGCGCGGCCCATGTGGTGCTGCTGCGCTGTGAGGATCTGGCCAAGGCCGGCGCCGTACCGGACCGCCGCGACCCCGAGGCGGTCGGCGCGGCCCTGGACCGCGGCCTCGTCGAGTTCTGCGACGCGCTGTCCGCCTATCGCGCCTGGTCCGAGGACCCGCTGACGATCGTGCTCTGCCCGCCCTCGGCGGCCTGGTCCCGCTGGGAGGGCACCGAGGTCTTCGACGGACCGGCCCGCCGTCTCGGCGAAGCCTGCGGACGCTGGTCCGACGTCCGGATCCGTACCGCGCGGGCCGCGGTGGAGAAGCCCCCTGAGAGCACCGACAGCACCCGTAGCACCGGGGGCGACGGCTTCGACGAGGACCGGGACGACGCGGACTTCCTCGACGGGCTGGACGTCGTACCGTACGCCGGTGCCGACTTCCACGCCCTGCTCGGTGCCTCGGTCGTACGCGGCCTGCTGCCGCTGACCGTACGCGACGAGGACGGGCGCCCGGCCGAGCTCGTCCCGGTCTGGCCGTCGCGCCTGGCCGTCGGAGCCGCCGGACCCGTCGGCGGTACGGACGCGGCAGACCTCGCCGACGGCGGGCCGGCCACCGCGACCGGAGCGCCGGGCGCGGCCGGATTCCGCGAGCCGGTCACCGACACCGAACGCCGCCTGGCCGCGATGTGGCAGCAGGCGCTCAAGGTCGACCGGGTCGGCCTGGACGACAGCTTCTTCGCCCTCGGCGGCCACTCCTTCCTCGCCGTCGACCTGCTCACCGGCATCAAGGCAGAGTTCGGCCGCTCGGTGGAGCCGTTCGAGCTCTTCCGGGGCCCGACCCTCGGCCACCTCGCCCACCTCGTCGACGCCTCGGCACCCGGCGGACGCGAGGACGGCCCGGTGCCCGTCTCACGCGACCAGACCCTCGCACCGTCCTCCACCCAGCGCCGGCTGTGGACCCTGGCGAAGGTGCACGGCGCCGGCCTCCTGCACAACAGCGCCTTCCCGCTGCGCATCGACGGCGACCTCGACGAGACCGCGCTCCGTACGGCTGTCGCGGCCCTGCTCGACCGCCACGAATCGCTGCGTACGACCATCGCCGAGGACGGCGACGGCGCGCCGGTGCTGCGCATCGTGCCCGACGCGGCCCGCTGGGGGAGCGAGGTCTTCCCGGCGACGACGGCCGTCCCCGAAGGGCCGGGCCAGGCCGACGAGATCGAGCGCCTGATGCGCGCCGCCGCCGAGGAGACCTTCGAGCTCGACCTCGGCCCGCTGGCCAGGTTCCGGCTGTTCGCCGCCGGGCCACGCACCCACTACCTGTCGATGGCCATGCATCACGCGGTCACCGACAACCGGTCCTGGGCCATCATCGTGCGCGACCTGGCCGAGCTCTACCGCGCCGCCCGCGCGGGACGAACCCCGGAACTCCCTGAGCTGCCGGTGCAGTTCGCCGACTACGCCCACTGGCAGCACGACTGGCTCCTCGGCCCGGGCGGGCGCGAACACGAGACGCGCTGGCGGGAGATCATGCGGGACGTCCCCGCGGTCTCCTCGCTGCCGACCGACTTCCCGCGCACCGGGGAGATCGGATTGGACAGCGCCGCGGTCACCCGGCGCGTCGACGCCGAGCTGGCCGCGCGGCTGCGCGCCGCCGGACGCAGGATGGCGGTGCCGCTGTTCAGCATCGTGCTCACCGCGTTCCACCTGTTGGCCGCCCGCGCCGGCGGACGCGACGAGTTCGTCGTCGGCACGCTCAACGGCAACCGCGAGCACGCCGGGCTGCCCGATGTCGTCGGCGACTTCGCCGACCTGGTGCCGATCCGGCTGACCGGGGCCGGAGACCTGACCGTCACCGGCCGGGTCGCGGCCACCCACCAGGCGATTCTGGACGCCCGCGCCGTCCAGCGGCTGCCGTTCGAGAACATCGTCTCGGCGGTCCGCGCCGTACGTGTCCCCGGCCGCCAGCCGCTGTTCCAGACGCTGTTCAACTTCGTCGACGGCGACGAGGGACTGCCCGACCTCGACGGTCTGACCCTGGCGCCGCTGAGCTGGCTCCGCGCCGGGACAGAGTTCGAGCTCCTGTTCAGCCTCGACGCCGAGGGCGGCGAGTTCCTGATCACCCTGGACTACCAGACCGGGCTGTACTCACCCGCCGGGGCCGAGGCGCTGCTGCAGGCCTTCGCCGCCATGCTGGAGGCGGTGGCCGACGAGTCCGAGGCCCGCAGCGGTGACGTCGCCTTCCCCCAGGACTGCCGGATCCCGGTGATCGCGCCGGGAACCGAACCCGACACCGGGTCCGACGCCGCCGAGACCGTCCCCTCCACCGCCGTGGCCGCCAGTTTCACCGCCGAAGCGGCCGGCCCGGCGCTCGGTTTCTGGTTCGACCTGTTCGGCCGCCCGGCCAAGGTCGCCTTCGCCCCCTACGCGCAGGTCGTGCAACAACTGCTCGACCCGGACGCCGCCTTCGGTACGGCAGGGGCACCCGTCAACACCGTGCTGCTCCGCTGGGAGGACTGGGTCCGCCACCTCGGCCACGACCCGCGCGCTCTCGCCGGTGCCGCCGAAGGACCGGCCCGCTTCGACGCCGTCGTACGCGACCTTGAAACCGCCTTCGGCGACCTGCACGCGGCCCTGCTCAGCCACCGCACCTGGTGCCGGACGCCGCTGCTGATCGCCGTCTGCCCGGCCTCGCCCGGCTGGGCCGCTGAACCGTGGGCCACCCTGGAACGCGGGCTGACCGCACGTCTGACGCGGCTGGCCGCCTCCCTGCCCGCCGTACGGGTTGTCGACGCCGGGCCCCTCGCCGGCCGGTACCCGGTGGAACGGCGCGACGACGAACACGCCGACCGTCTCGCGCACATGCCCTACACGCCGGAGTTCACGACGGTTCTGGCCACGGTTCTGGCCCGCGCCCTCCTGAGCACCGAACCGCGCCGCACCGTCTACCTGGACCCAGGCCGGCTGCTGGGGCTCGGCGGCGGTGACGGGGCCGGCGGCGGTACCGAGGCCGGCGGTCGCGCATCCGCCGCGCTCGTCGCCCGCGCGCTGCGGCGGGCGACGGCCCAGGGCCGCACGCTGGTGTTCGCCGGTGCCGAGCCCGCCGTTCGACTGCAACTCGCCGCCCGTCCGGATCTGCTGCCCGACGTGGATGCCGCCTCGTGGCTCGCCTGGCATTCCGCGGGGGACCTCGAAGCCCCCTTCGCCGAGGCGGTCGCGGCCGGCGCCGTCGACCCGGCCGACTGTGTCGTGCTGGACCCGGACTCCGAACTCCCCGGGCGGCTGGCCGCCCGCTTCCCGGGCGTACTCGCGGTCGCGATACCCGAGGATCCGGACGGCGCGCGCCACGTACTCGACCACCTGTGGGCGCTTGACGAGCCGCTCTTCTCCGGGGAGTACGACGCCGACACCGCCCTCGGCACCGCGCCGGGCGTCAGCGCGGCCGCAGGCTCGCGCGTCCTGACCGAACTGTCCGACGCGGCCGGAATCCAGGCGGCCGTGGACCGCGCCCGCTGGCGCGTGTACCGAGGCGAATACGTCGAGCCGCGCACCGGGCGTGAACGACGGCTGACCGAGATCCTGGCCCGGCTGCTCGGCATCGATCGCGTCGGGCTCTCCGACAGCTTCATGGCGCTCGGCGGCGACTCGATGACCGCGATCCAGGTCGTCTCCCAGGCCGCCCGGCACGGCATCAGCCTCTCTCCGCGTGCCGTCCTGGAGATGCCGTCGGTCGCCGACCTGGCCGAGGCCGACGCGGCTCCGGTCGTCGTCGCCGACCAGGGCCCGGTCGTCGGGCCGGTGGCCCTGTCCCCGGCTCAGCGGTGGTTCTTCGCCAACCCGGTCGGAGCCGCAGGCGATCCCAACTACTACAACCACCCCTATTACTTGACGGTGCGGCCGGACGTCACCGCGGAGCACCTGGAAAGCGCGCTGCGTGTCCTCGTGGACCATCACGACGCACTCCGGCTGCGCTTCGCCCGCGGCGAGGACGGTGAGTGGCGGCAGTGGTCGGAGCCCACCGGCATGGAGGTGCCGTTCGAGCGCGTCGATCTGACCGGGACACCGGCCGAGGAACGCGCCGCACGGGCCGAGGCTCTGGCCATCGGACTCCAGAGCGGCCTCGACCTGGCGACCGGACCGGTTCTGCGCGCGCTGCACCTGCACACCGACGGCGAGCCGGACAGGCTGCTGATCATCTGCCATCACCTGGTCGTGGACGGCATGTCCCGGGGCCTCCTGCTGGAGGACCTGACCACCCTCACCGAACAGGCCGTCACGGGGGTACCGCTGCGTCCACCGCTGAAGACCACGTCGTTCCGCGACTGGACCGACCGGGTCGGCGAGTACGCGGCCGACGAGGAACTCCTCGCCGAGGTGCCGTTCTGGCTGGAGCAGGTCGCCCCCACCCCTGAAGGAGTCCGCGCACCCGTCGTGCCGGTCGACCACGAGGGCGGATCAAGGGAGATGGCCTACATGGAGACCGCCGAGGTGCGGGTCAGCGCCGAGGACACGGCCGCGGTGCAGCGGCTCGCTGTCGGCCGGCGCGCCAGCCTCTCCGACGCGCTCTTCGCCGCCGCGGCCTCGGTTCTGGCCGAATGGACCGGCAGCGACTCCTGCCGGTTCGCGGTGGCCGGGCACGGTCGGCCCCACCGATTCCCGGATCTCGACCTGGTCCGGACGGTGGGCTGGTTCCAGATCTACTTCCCGCTCGCCATCGACGTCGCCGGTGCCGGGGGCATGGCGCTGGTGCAGTCGGTACACCGTCAGCTCTCGGTCGTCCCCGACTCCGGCTTCGGCTACGCGGTGCTGGCCGGCCAGCACGCCGATCCCGCACTGCGCGCCCGTCTGACGGGTGGCGAGCAGCCGCTGTTCAGCTTCAACTACATGGGCGAGTCCGGGTTCGAGCAGACCTCGGCGCACACGTCCCTGTTCGGGCACTGCCCCGACTCGTACGGCCCCTGCCAGGACGGTGCGTGCACCTGGCCGTACCTGTTCGACCTGATGCCGGCCATCGTCGACGGCGCGCTGGTCCTCCAGATCTACTACCGGAGCAGCATCCATGACGCCGCGACCGTCACGGCGCTCGCCGAGCGCATCGCCGACCGGTTCCGCGCCCTGGCCGCACCCGGGGCCGAGGAGCTGCCCCCGGCCACCCGATCCGCGGCCGGGCACTGACGCCCGGGCCTGCTCACGTCGTCCGGCCGTCGCGCCCGCGATTCCCGTTCATCCTCTTCGAGTTCTCCGAAAGGTGGATCCGATCATGTCCTTCCGGTCCACGTGCCCCGGCACCGACCTCTCATCGCCGACCCCCGCGGCTCCTGCCCCGGCGCCGCGTACCCGGCAGGCGGTCCGCTGATGGCCACCGCCGAGCAGACGGCCGCCGTGCCGCCGACCGATCAACTGTCCGGCCTGATCGCCGAGGTCCTGGGGGTGCCGGGCGCCGAACTGGCCGAGGACTCCGGACCAGGCGTCCATGACGCCTGGACGAGCCTGAAGCACGTCGAGGTCGTGGTCGTGCTGGAGGAGCACTTCGGTGTAGCGCTCAGCAGCCGGGAGATCAGGGGCATCACCAGCATCGCCGGTCTCCGCGAGCTCCTGGCGGCCAAGGGGGTCGCGGGGGTGGACTCGTGACCGTTGACGGCCCTGCCCCGCCGCTGACGACCCGTCAGTTCGAGCGGGCCGAGGCCAGCCCGTCCGAGGACGGTACGGCGGCCCTGGGGCCGTACGACATCCGCGCGGCCTCCCGCGACCACCGTGACATCAACCCTTGACGCGGTCCGTTCCCTCGCCGAGGTCAAGCAGGCCCTGGAACCGCCGACATCCTCGCCGGGCTCAGGCGCTGACGGAAGGACGATCATGCCATTGCCCCTCATAGACGTCCCGGTCGACCTGCGCGCGCTGCGGGCCGCCTACCGGGCGACCGAGCGCACGGGACCGCCCGACGGACCGCGTATCGGGATCATGGCCAGCTACACGGCCGACTCGGTCGTGCCCTATCTCGGAACGGCGCTCGGCGGGGCGTACGGCCGCCCGGACTTCCACGTCGCGCCCTACAACCAGATCGTCCAGGAGTGCCTGGACCCGGACAGCGGCTCCGCTCGGGCCGGCCTGGACGTGGTGGTGGTCTCGCAGCGCCTGGAGGAACTGGAGGACGGCGCCTGGACCCCCGGGCTGCTCGCCGTCGCCGACGCCGCGCGGCAGGCCGCTGCGCGGTGGGGTGCCACGCTGGTCGCGGTGCTTCCCGGGCTGC
>NZ_JTHL01000001.1:8065648-8066348 GCF_000818195.1 Streptomyces sp. 150FB
GCCGATCCGCTGGGCGTCGCCGGCGACTGCTGGTCCGACGGCCGGGGCGCTGAGGCCGCGGCGGCGCGCGAGGCGATGCGGGCCGCGCTGGCCGACCGGCCCAACGTCCACCTGGTGGATCTCGAAGCGGTGCTCCGCTCGCTCGGTGCCGCGAAGTCGCACCATCCGGCGCTCTACCAGCATGCGAAGGTTCCCTATCGCGAGGACGTCTACCACCACCTCGGGGCGCGCGTCGCTCACGTCCTGCGGTTGCGGACCGGCGACACCTGCCATGCCGCGGCGCTGGACCTGCGGGGTCTCGCCGATGCCGAGGCCGGTGCCGAGGACGGCGCCGAGGATGTCGATGGATTGGGCGGTGTCCTGCGCTGGTTGTCCGCAGCCGGAGTGCCGTCGTACGCGCTCGGCGGCCGGGACGAGGTCACGGCGTGGCGAGACCTCATCACGAGCGATCAGACGGTTCCGGCACGGCTGGCCGACTGGTTCTTCGACGACCGTGACCTCGACGCCCAGGTACGCGAGTTGGCCGCCGAGGCCGGCCTGGCAGCGCGAGACGTCGCCCTGCTCCAGCGCCGGGAGGACCATCTGATCGTCACCGTACGGACGGCCCACGGCGGCTCCGCCGAGGCGGTGGATCTCGGTGCGGACGCCGCGGCCTGGCCGTCGCTGCTGGCCGCCGCCGGGGTCTTCGACCGCCTGCCGG
>NZ_JTHL01000001.1:8066947-8068292 GCF_000818195.1 Streptomyces sp. 150FB
CCGGCGCGCCGGGCCGAGCGGTGGCTTGGGCCAGCCCCGTCGGCGCCGACGTCGGCGACTCCG
This sequence comes from Streptomyces sp. 150FB, assembly GCF_000818195.1. GTDB lineage: Bacteria > Actinomycetota > Actinomycetes > Streptomycetales > Streptomycetaceae > Streptomyces. Next base: position 8,067,011 of record NZ_JTHL01000001.1, read on the forward strand.
TCGGGGCCGATGGAGCCCCCGGGCCCGCCGGCGACCTGTCGCTGGCCTCCTTCGTCGCCGGGCTCGGTGTCGAGGCCGACTTCCGAGCGGCCCGGGAGGGCGACCTCGCCAAGATCAACGAAATGCTCGTGGCCTCCAAGGACTTCACCCTCGGGGTGCCGATCCCGCCCGTGACAGTGGACGGGATCACCGCCGACGACGGCCGCGTCCTGCTGCTCGGCCGCGTCCGGGACCGCCTCGGCGACCTCGGCCCCAGCGTCGTCGTGGCGCTGGCCAAGGACGGCTCGGACTGCGTCGTCGAGGCCTTCGTCATCTCCTGCCCGGCCATGGGCAAGGGCGTCGAGACCCGGGCGATGCGTCAGATCGCCGCGCACGCGCGGGCCATGGACGCCGACCGGATCGTCGTCGGCTACCGCGACACCGGCCGCAACCACGCGGCCATCGACTTCCTCCGTTCGCCCACGGCGGGCGGTACAGCCGAGACGCCCGACGGCGCGACCCTGGATCTCCTCGTGCGCGCCGAGACCACTGACACGGAAGCCGTGATCACCTCATGACCGAGATCCCCACTCGGCCGGGCGCCCGCCCCCGCCGGTTCTCCGCGCAGAACCTCCAGCGTGTCCACCACGAGGCCGGGCTCGATCCGCTCGCCACCGCGCCGACCGCCGAGGAGCGGGCCGACCGGCCGGACGCCGCGCAGGAGGACGTGTGGCTGTTCGACCTGACCACACCCGAGGCGCTGGTCCACCAGCTCGCCCTGGTCGTCGACCTGACCGGGCCGTTCGACCGGGAAACCGCGACGAGCGCCGTACGCGTGCTGGCCCGCCGGCACGAGGCGCTGCGCGCGCGCTTCCCGGCCGACGCCTCCGGCACACCGGTCATGGTGATCGACCCCGAATTCACCGGGGTGCTCGACTACGTCGATCTGACCGTCCCCGTCCCCGCCCCCGTCCCCGCACCCACCGCCGGCAGCGGATCCGGCGTTGCCGACGCGACCAAGGCCGGGGCCGAGTCCGGGGCCGAGCTGCGCTGGACCGCGCTCGCCGACCGCGAGACCCACCGGCCCTTCGACCTGGAGAACGGTCCGCTGGCGCGCTTCACCCTCGCCCGGGTGGCCGGACGGCGGCACCGGCTCCTCGCCGTCGTACACCACATCGTCGCCGACGGCCGGACACTCCAGTTGCTCCACGGCGACCTGGTGGCGGCTCTGCGCGGCGAAGACCTGCCGACCCCGCCGCCCACCCTGGCCGCAGCGGCTTCCCGGGCCCGCGCCGCCGCCGAC
>NZ_JTHL01000001.1:8068804-8083824 GCF_000818195.1 Streptomyces sp. 150FB
CCGCCGACAAGCCCGACACGGCGCAGCGTCTGGACCGCCGCGCCGCCGAGCTGGCCGACCTGTCGGCCGACGCCGACCGCTGGCCGTCCTTCGGGCGTCAGGCCCCGGGCGATCCGTACGCCGCCGGAGTCCTCCCGGTCGATGTTCCGGCTCCGCTGGCCGAGGCCGTCCGCACGGTCGCGGCTGCGGAGCGCGCCACGCCGTTCATGGTCTGGCTCACCGCGCTGTCCGTCCTGATCCAGCGCATGTCGGGCCACGGGGAAGCGGTCCTCGGCACCGTCGTCGGCCGCCGCGACGCCGCCTCGCGCGACACCGCCGGATTCATCACCAACCAGGCCGCGCTGCGTGTCCGTCTGTCGGCCGACACGACCTGGCGCGACGCGCTGCGCGTGGCCCGCGAGGCGACGCTGTCGGCCTTCGACGACGCCGACATCCCGTTCCGCCGGGTGGTCGAGCGCCTCGCCCCGGCCCGCCGCCCCGATACGCACCCGCTGTTCCAAGTGCTGCTCGGTGGCCGCCAGCCGCTGGACCCCCCGGCCACCGTCGGCCCCCTGACGGTCGAGGCGACCGAACACCTCTCACACCGCTCCCTGTACGACGTCGAACTCCAACTCGCCGACCTGCCCACGGGAATGCCGGGTTACCTGCGCTACCGGACAGCCGTGCTGGATTCCTCGACGGCCGCCGCCGTCGTGGCCGGCTTCGTCCGCCTTCTCGAAACCCTGACGTCCTCGCCCGACAGCCCGATAGCCGCGACGGAGTGGCCCGCCGAACTCGGTGTTCCCGCCAAGGCCGACCATGGGGCCGCCGAGCCGGCCGCCGGCCGGAGCATCGAGGCCGACCGCCGCCGTACCGCGAAGCGCCGCCCCGCCGACATCCCTCGCCGTCAGCCGTCCAACCCGACGCAACTGCGTGTCGCGGAGGTCTGGCGAACCGTTCTGGAGCAGGTGCCGCCCGGCATCGACGACGACTTCTTCGCCGTCGGCGGCCATTCGCTCAGCGCGGTCCGGGTCGCCTCCCTGCTGGCCTCCGAGTTCAGCCTGCCCATCACGGCCCGTGCCCTGTTCGACCATCCGACCGTCGCCGAAGTGTCAGCGTTCCTCGACGGCTGGGCCGCGTCCGCCGCCGGGCGCACCGATACGACGGCACCGGCCGTACGCGCGTCGGCCGGGCACGCACCGGTCCTGCACGCATCGGCCGCGCCCGTCGAAGTGACCGAGCGTACGGAAGCGGGCGCACCGCTGTCCGCGACCCAACGGCGCATGTGGCTCCTGTCGCAGCTCTACCCCGGCAACGCCGTCTACAACTTGCCGTACGCCTTCCGCGTCAGCGGCGACCTCGACGCCCCCACCCTCGAAGCGGCGCTCAACGACCTCGTCGCCCGCCACGAGGCCCTGCGTACCGTCGTCGATGTCCACGACGAACAGGCGCGACAGCGCGTGCTGCCCGCCCTCGCGGTGAGCCTGGCCGTCGAAGAACCCGGAGAATCCGGAGGACCCGAAGACCCCGAAGACCCCGAAGACCCCGAAGCCGCCGAGCCCGGCGGCACCGCTCCCGCCGACCTGGCGGCCTGGGTCGTCGACCGGATCGACGCCGAGGCCCGGGCGCCCTTCGACCTGTCCGCCGGCCCGCTGATCCGCGCGCGCCTCATCGCGCCGGGCACCCCGTCGGCCGCGCTTGTCGTGACCGCGCATCACATCGCGTGCGACGGCTGGAGCCTGGAGCTGCTGTTCGCCGAACTGGCGGAGCTCTACACCGCCCGCACCGAGAACCGTCCCAGCACCACACTGGCGCCGGCGATCCAGTTCATGGACTTCGCCGCCTGGCAGTCCGAGCAGTTGACCGGTGCGCACCGCGAGCGGCTCGCCGACTACTGGCGCGGCGAACTCGAAGGCGCCCCCACGCTCCTGGACCTTCCCACCGACCGGACCCGGCCCGCACAGCGCAGGACGGACGGTGCGATGGTCGAATTCGCCTGGCCGGCGGATGTGGAGGAGCAGGTCGCCGAGTTCTCCCGGCGGCACGGCGTCACCGCTTACGCGACGCTGCTGGCCGCCTTCGCCTCGGTCGTCCACCGGCACACCGGCCGCGACGACCTGCTCATCGGCGCGCCCGTCGCCAACCGCGTCCGCCCGGAGTTCGCCAAGACCGTCGGCTGCTTCGTCAACCTGGTGCCGCTGCGCCTGCGCGTCGCGGGGGACACCACCTTCGTCGCCCTGGCGCGCGCCGCCCACCGCACCATCAGCCAGGCGCAGGAACACCAGGACCTCCCGTTCGAGGACCTCGTCGCGCTGCTGCGTCCGGACCGGGACCCCAGCTACGACCCCGTCGTACAGCTCTTGTTCGTCCTCCAGGACGTCGACACCGCCCTCAGCCTGCCCGGGGCGGACCTCGCTCCGCTGCCCGCGCACGGCGGAGGCTCGATCCAGGATCTGTGCGTCATCCTCCAGCACGCCGGGGCGGCGGCCGGAGGCGGCTTCCTCGGCACCGCCGAATTCAACACCAGCCTCTACGGCGCGGACACCGTGAACCGCTTCCTCGGCCATCTGAGCACCCTGCTCCAAGCCGCGCTGTCCGCGCCGGACACGGCCGTCGCCGACCTGGACCTGCTGACCCACGACGAGCTCGCCCAGCTCGACCGCTGGACCGACACCGGCCTGCCCGCGCCACTGGCCGAGGATGTCCCGGCCCTGTTCGAGCGCTGGGCGGACCGGGCGCCGGAGCGGCTCGCCGTCGTCGGCGCCGAAGGCGAGCTCAGCTACGCCGAACTCGAAGCGCGAGCCAACCGGCTGGCCCACCACCTCGCCGAGATCGGCGTCGGACCCGGGACGGCTGTGGGTGTCGCGCTGGACCGCTGCCAGGACCTGCCGGTCGCGTTCCTGGGCGTACTCAAGGCAGGCGCGGTCCACGTCCCGCTGGACACCGGCTATCCGGCCGAGCGGCTGGCCCTCATGATGGACGACACCGAGGTCAAGGCCCTGATCACCCGGGCCGGCCGCGCCGAGCCGCCCGGCGCCGACCGCCTGCCGGTGATCTGCCTCGGCGGCCCCGACGACCCGCTCGGCCGGTATCCGGACACCCGGCCGGCCCGGAACACCGGGCCGCGCGACCCGGCGTACATCGTCTTCACTTCCGGCTCCACCGGTCAGCCCAAGGGTGTCGCGATCCACCACCGCGGCGTGGTCAACTCCGCCCACGCCGAGCTGGAGTTCGTCGACCCGGAGTCGCCGGACACCGTGATCCAGTTCTCCTCGCCGAGCTTCGACGGCTCCGTCCTGGACTTCACGTTCGCCTTCGCGCACGGCGGACGGCTGTGTGTCGTGCCCCGCGACCGTATGCTGCCCGGCCCCGACCTGGCCGAGACCGTCCGCCGCTACCAGGTGACGGCGGCGTTCCTGCCGCCGTCCGCGCTCGCCGTGATGCGGCCGGACGACGTGCCGGGACTGCGCACCATCCTGGTCGGCGGCGAGGCGTTCCCGCCGGAGCTGGGCCCTTTGTGGGCGCCGAACCGCCGGCTCTTCAACATCTACGGCCCCACCGAGACCACCATCTGGTGCACGCACACACTCCTGGACGGCACCGAGCGCCGGCCGACGATCGGCACCTCGGTTCCCGGCACCACCGCGTACGTCCTGGACGAGCGCCTGCGTGTCGTGCCGGTCGGCGTCCCCGGCGAGCTGTGCATCGGCGGCCTCGGCGTGGGTCTTGGCTATGTGCGCCGACCCGAGTTGACGGCCCGTCAGTTCCCGCTGGACCCGTACGCGACCGAGCCCGGCGCACACCTCTACCGCACCGGCGACCTGGTGCGCCGCCTGCCCGACGGCAACCTCGACTACCTGGGCCGCATCGACCGGCAGGTGAAGGTCCGCGGCCACCGGGTCGAACTGCCCGAGATCGAGGCCCGTCTGGAGCGGATCACCGGCGTCGGGCGCGGTGTCGTCACGGCGCGCCGCGACCGGTCGGGGCCCGGGCCGCTGCGCCTGATCGCGTACGTCTCGCCCGCCGCTCCGCTCGGCGTCGCCGATCTGGACCCGTCCGCGCTGCGGCGGCAGTTGGCCCAGAACCTGCCGGAGTACATGGTGCCCGCCGTGATCGTGCCGCTGGCCGAGTTCCCGCTCAACGGCAACGGCAAGATCGACCACGCGAAGCTGCCGGAGCCGCCGCGCGACCGGAACGCCGGAGCCACTCGCGTCGCACCGGTGTCGCGTCTGGAGCGGGAGATCGCAGCCGTCTGGTGCGAGTTCCTCGGCCTCGACGAGGTCGGCACGCACGACAACTTCTTCGAGATCGGCGGCGACTCACTGATGCTGGCCCGGGTCAGGACCCGGCTGACGCAGGTGCTGGCCCGGGACATCGCCGCGCTCCAGCTCTTCACCCATCCGACCGTGCACGACCTGGCCGCGGCGCTCTTGGACGACACGCCCCGGGCCACGGCGGCGGCCCCGGTCGCGCCGGTCCAGTCGGGCAGGCCCGGAGGGCGAAGCGCGCTGCTGGCGAGATCGCGACGCGCCACCGCCACCGCCACCGCCGGCCGCGACGACGAGGGGAAGGTGACCCGATGAACGCCTCCCCTTCGGCGACTCCGGCGACGGCTCCGGCCACCGGCGCATCGGCGTCGCAGGTCTCCGACGCCGTACGCGCTGCGCTGCTCGACCGGCTGCGCGGCGCACCGCCCGCCACCACATGGCCCGCCGACCGCGGCGTACCGCATCCCCCGCCCGGACAACGGCGTTCGACGCTGGAGTTCGAGATCCCGGGCGACCTCGCCGACGGCCTCGCGGCCGTAGCGCGGGAGCAGGACGTTCCGGTGCTCGCGACGCTGGCCGCCGGGCTGCACGCGCTGCTGTACCGGGTCGCCGCGCCCTGGGAGAACGCCGGGGTCGAGGAGATCGTGGTCGGTGCCGGGCGGGACGGTTCCTGGGCACCGCTGCGGCAGTCCCTCGATCCGGACACCGCGTTCTCGGACCTCGCCCTGCGGGCCGCCGCCGATCTGCGGGACGCGGCCGGCGGGGAGTTCGTGACCGGTGGGCCGGCCGGTGAGCAGGCCGGTGAGCCGGCCGGTGAGCGAGCAGGCATCGCCTGGGAGGAGTGCTGCCGGGCCGCCGTCCTGATCGGCGGCGGCGAGCTTCCGCTCGATCTCGTGTTCACCTTCGACACCGAGAACGGGCGTCGTGGCTCGCTGGAATATGACGGCCCGCGGTATGCGCAGGACACGGCCGAGCGCATCGTCGCGGGCTACATCGAGCTGCTGCGCGCGGCGACCCGCGACGTGAAGACGCCGATCGGCCTGCTGCCTCTGGTGCCGGCGCCGACGCTGAATCCCGCCGCCGAGGCGGTCGGGATGTCCGGCGCGGACGAGTGGGACGTCACCGCGCACGAGCTGTTCGACCGCGCCGCCGCGAGATATCCCGAGGCCCAGGCGCTGCGTTGGGACGGCGGCGAGATGACGTACGCGGAGCTGAAGGCCGCCGCCGACCGGTGCGCGGGACGGATCGGCACCGCACGCGCCGTCGCGCTGTCCGGGCCGCGCTGCCCCGAACTGATCGTCGCACTGCTGGCGATCCTCAAGAGCGGAGCCGGATATGTGCCGCTCGATTCGGCGTATCCCCGCGAGCGCCTCGACTTCATGCTCACCGACAGCCGCGCCGACGTCCTGATCGGCCCGGCCGGAATCGACGGTGCGCTCACCGTTCCCGAAGGTGTCCGCGTCATCGATCTGTACGACATGCTCATGGACGCGCCGAGCCTGCCGGCGGATCCGCGGCCCGCGCCGCGCACCCCGACCACCACCGCGGACCTCTGCTACGTCATCTACACCTCAGGCTCGACCGGTCTGCCCAAGGGCGTCGGCATGCCGCACCGGCCGCTCGCTTCCATGCTGGACTGGCAGTTCCGGCGCTCGGGGGCCGGCCCCGGCTGGAACACCCTCCAGTTCGCGGCGTTCAGCTTCGACGTCGCGTTCCAGGAGATGTTCGCCACCTGGGGCACCGGCGGCACCCTGGTGCTGATAACCGACGAGGTCCGCCGCGATCCGGACCGGCTGGCCGACTGGCTGACCGAGCAGAGCGTGCATCGACTGTTCCTGCCCTTCGTCGCCCTTCAGCAGCTCGCCGAGGCATCCTCGAACTCCGGCCGCTACCCCGCGGCCCTGCGCGAGGTCATCACGGCGGGGGAGCAACTGCACGTCAGCCCGGCCGTACGCGAGTTCTTCCACCGCACCGGCGCGTCGCTGGAGAATCAGTACGGCCCGTCGGAAACCCATGTCGTCACCGCCGAGCGCTTGTCCGCCGACCCGGCCGACTGGCCGGAGCTGCCGGCGGTCGGAAGCCCGATCGACCGCGCGGTGGTGGAGATCCTCGACGACCGGTTGCAACCCCTGCCGGACGGGGTACCCGGCGAGGTCTGCGTCTCCGGCGTACCGCTGGCCGACGGGTACCTGGGCCGGCCCGACCTGACTGCCGAGCGCTTCGCGGTCCGCGTTCCGGCCGCTGGACCCGCCGGACCCGCCAGGCCCGTTGATGCTCAGTACGCTCGGGACACCCCTGAGCCGAGCGGGGTCCGGACCTACCGTACGGGCGACTTCGGAACCCGGCTCCCCGACGGCCGGATCCAGTGCCTCGGCCGCCGCGACGGGCAGGTCAAGATCCGTGGCTTCCGGGTCGAACTCGGCGAGGTCGAGGCGCAGATCCTGACTCAGGACGGGCTGGCCGAGGCCGTGGTAGTCGTCCGGGAGGGGGCGTCGGACAAGCAGATCGTCGCCTATTACCTTCTCGCCGAGGGCTGCGATGTCCCACCGCGTACGCTGCGCGGCGATCTGGCGCGGATCCTGCCCGGGCACATGGTGCCGTTCGCCTGCGTCCCCGTCACCGCGCTGCCGCTGACCCCCAGCGGCAAGGTCGATCGGCGCACGCTGGCCGCGCGCCCGCTGCCCGAAGACCTCGACGCCGCGTACGAGGCCGTGCTCGACGAGCGCGGCACGGCCGAGGCGGCCGACGCCGTCCCGAGCGTCGGCGAAGCAGCCGACAACACGGCCAACGCGGCCGCCGAAGGTACCGCGTCCACGTCGCCGTTCGCGGAGCTGCTGGTCGAGATCTGGGCCGACGCCCTGGCCCGCGACGCCATCGGCGTCCACGCCGACCTGTTCGCCCTCGGCGCCGAATCGGCCACCGCACTGGAGGTCGCCTCGCAGTTGACGGAGATCTTCCGCCTGACCGTCCCGCCGCGCGTGCTGTTCGACCGGCCGACCGCCGCCGGGCAGGCCGCCTGGTTCGCCGCCCGCGACGCCGCCAACGACGGCCGCCTGGCCGACATCGCGCGGCTGCTCCTCGCCTACGAAGACTGAGACCGCCTCCACTTCTGACCGGGAAGGTCGACATGGACGACCACATCAGCACCCTTCACGACGTCTTCGCCGCCACGGCACGGCGCCACCCCGAGCTGCCGGCCGTCGAGCTGTCCGCGTCGTCGATCAGCTACGCCGAGCTGGAGCGCGCTGCCGAGGCGCTGGCCGAGAGCATCACCGCCGCACACGGCCGCGTCCGCTCGGTGGCCCTGCTGGCCGCGCGCAGCGGCGTCGCCTACGCCGGATATCTCGCGGCGCTGCGCCTGGGCGCGCAGGTCGTACCGCTGAACCTGAAGTATCCGCCGCGGCGCAACACCGCCATCTGCGAGCTGGCCGACGTCGATGTGATCATCGCCGACGCGTCCGGGCAGCAGTGGCTCGAACACTGCCCCTCCGGCACCAGGCCGGCGCGGCCGGTGCTGCCGCTCACCGACGAGGCGCTCCTGACCGCCGTCCCTGACGAGTCGTTGCCGCCGTCGTCCGCCGGCCCCGACGACATCGCCTACCTGCTGTTCACCTCCGGCTCCACCGGGCGGCCCAAGGGCGTGCCGATCCGGCACCGTAACGTCCTGGCATTCCTGGCGCACACCGTCCCCCGCTATGAGGTCGGTCCGGGCTGCCGCATGTCGCACACCTTCGACCTGACCTTCGACCTCTCGGTGTTCGACCTCTTCGTCACCTGGGGCGGCGGCGCGACACTGGTCGTGCCCGAAGCGGCCGAACTGCTGAGCTCGGTCGACTACGCGGTGAACCGGCGGCTCACACACTGGTTCTCGGTCCCCTCGGCGGTCTCGGCCGCCGCCGGACTCGGCGCCCTGCCAGGGGGCCGGGTCCCCGGGCTGCGCTACAGCGTGTTCTGCGGTGAGCAGTTCACCTACGCACAGGCCGAGGCATGGAGTGGATTCGCCTCCGAATCGGTCGTGGAGAACATCTACGGTCCGACCGAACTCACTTTGGCGTGCGCGGAGTTCCGCCTGCCGAAGGAGCGCGGGGACTGGCCGGAGACCGTGAACGACACGGTGCCGATCGGCGCCGTCTACCCGGGCCTGGAGTACGTCGTCACCGACGAAGGCGAGCTGTGCGTCCGCGGTCCGCAGCGTTTCGACGGCTACTTGGACCCGCGCGACAACATCAACCGGTTCCTCGGCCTCGACGACCAAGCCGGTCTCGACGGTCGGGCCGGCCACGATGACCAGGCCGGCGACGCGCTGAGCGAGGCGTACTACTACCGCACCGGCGACCGGGTACGCCGCGAGGACGACGGCACACTGGTCCACCTCGGCCGCCTCGACAACCAGGTCAAGATCCGCGGCTACCGGGTCGAACTCGGCGAATTCGAGGCCCTGTTGCGCCGCCACCCCGGCGTCCGGGAGGCCGTCGTCGTGCCGGTGCGGCACCGCGACGCCACCGAGCTGATGGCCTGCTACACCGGCGAGCCCGCCCGCGAGGCCGAGCTGCGCCGCACGCTGGCCGCGGGATTGCCGGTCCATCTGGTGCCGCACGTGTTCCTGCGCGTGGAATCCATGCCCCTCAACCCCAACGGCAAGATCGACCGCGCCATCGTGGCGAAGCTCGTCGCCGAGCAGGCCAAGCTCACACGGCCCTGAGCGGCGTGACCGGCCTGACCTGCCTGACCGCCCTGACCGGCCGGGAGCCCCGGCCCGAGTACAGCACCCCGAAAGCCGAAGAGAGGGATCGCGAACCGTGCTGACCGTCTATACAACGATGCCTTCCTGGCAGGATCGGACACCGCGGGAATACCGCAGCCGGGTCGTCGACGTGGCCCGCTGGACCGAACAGGCGGGCTTTCGCGGCGCGCTGATCTACACCGACAACACGCTCGTGGACGCCTGGGCCGCGGCGCAGCTCGCCATCGACAACACCGAGCGGTTCGTCCCCCTGGTCGCGGTCAACCCCCTGGACACCCATCCGTTCGCCGTCGCCAAGACGATCAGCACCCTGGGGTTCCTCTACGGGCGGCGCGTCGACCTGAACCTGGTCACCGGCGGATTCTCCAAACACCTGAGCGAGCTGGGCTGCGAACTCGGCCACCGCGAGCGCTACGACCGGCTGGCCGAATACGGCGAGATCATCAGGGAGTTGACGGCGGCGCCGACGACGGTGACGTACGCCGGCAAGTACTACACCCTGGACGCCGCCGTCGTCAGCCCGCCTGCCGACCCCGCCCTGGCACCGGACCTCTACGTGTCCGGGGCCTCCGACGACTGCCGCGAGGTCGCGCGGCTGCTCGGCGTGGACCGGCTGTCCTACCCGCACCAGATAGACAGCTACCAGAGCGACCGGCCGCTCGCCGGCTGCGGCGTGCGCCTCGGCGTCATCGCCCGCGACAACGCCGAAGAGGCGTGGCGGATCGCCCACGAGCGTTTCCCGTCGAGCGAGTCGGGGGAGAAGCTGCACGAATGGGCCGTCGGCAAGGTCGAGTCGCACTGGCACCTGAAACTCTCGCGCGACGCGCTGCGCTCGCACGAGCCGAAGGGGGTCTACTGGCTCTACCCGTTCCGGGCCTACCAGACGTTCTGCCCGTACCTGGTCGGGACCTACGCCGACGTCGGCGCGATGATCCAGCGGTACATCGCGCTCGGAGTGAGCACCCTGATCCTGGACGAAGTCGTGGAGCACGAGGACCTGCACCACACCACGACCGCCCTCAACCACGCCTACGCGCAGGCCGGGTGATCCGATGAGCACGCTGATCCACACCTCGTCAGAATGGCTTCGCGGCTACGACGAGCGGCTCGACGCCCAGGTCCGCATGGTCTGCTTTCCCCACGCCGGGGGATCGGCGGCCTTCTACCGGCCATGGCATCAGGGACTGCCGCGCCGGGTCGAACTGCACGCGGTGCAGTACCCGGGACGGGGCGAGCGCCGGACGGCACCGTTGGTCGACGACGTCCGGACCATGGCCGGACTCATCGTGGACGACCTGGCCCCGCTGCTCGACCGGCCGCTGGCCCTGTTCGGCCACAGCATGGGCGCCTTCGTCGCGTACGAGGCGGCGCGGATCCTCGACGAACGCGGCGCGCCGCCGGCGCACCTGTTCGTCTCGGGGCAGATCGCGCCGGGGGCTCCGGGCGATACGCGGAGCGGCACGGTCCAGACCCACAGCCGCCCCGACGCCGGCATCGCCGACGCCGACGACGAGGAGGTGGTCCGCCATCTGGGGCGCCTCGGCGGCACCGAGGCCGAACTCCTGGCCGACCCCGAGATGCGCGAGATCTTCCTGCCCTACATCCGCAACGACTTCCGGATGCTCCACTCCTACCGCCCGACGGCGGGTCAGCCGCTGACCACTCCGATCACGGCCCTCACCGGCGCCGACGACCCGATGGCCACCCCCGCCCTGGCGGCCGAGTGGCGGGACCTGACCTCCTCGCGGTTCGCCCTGGAGGTGTTCCCCGGCGGGCACTTCTTCCTGGTGTCGGAGCAGGCCGCGGTACTGGACTTCGTCGCCACGCGTCTGGCGGCGCGCCCTTAGCCCACTCCTTGACAGCCCGAGCCCAGCGACGCGGAGGTGACGTGTCGCTGGGCTCGGGCGTTCCTGGTGCCGTTCGAAGCCGGCGAGGACGTGCGGGGCGTTGGCCTTGCCCGCAACCGTCTGTAAAAGTATTTACCCTCCATGTCGGGGGAGTTGCCGCCGCGTAAGAAAGCGCTATCTTGAGGCACATGAAGTGATACCGCATACTCACACCGACCGTGCTGCGGCGCGTCATGGAAAGTCATTAAGGCTCCACCGCCAGGATCCCCAAAAACCCAGCTCCGCAAGGGTATTGACGCAGGACGGTCCGACGGCTTTGCATACAGCACACACCGGCTGCACATCGAAGGCCGGCGTTAGTAAGCGCTTGCCATATGGTGCCCTGCGAGCCGCAGTGCGCTGTGACCGCGGCCATCGTCCGTCGCGCCTTACCAGGGAGATTCATGAACCGAGCGTTCTCCAGACGCACGGCGCTCTTCGGCGGTGTTCTCGCTGCCGCCGAGGTCGTACTCGGCCGTACCGCCGCCGTCGCGAAGGTCCCGGGCGAGAGCAACGGCGGTGTGCGCGTCATGCCGCTCGGCGACTCCATCACCGACGGATACACCCCCTACCCCGGGGGCTACCGGGTCGAGTTGTGGCACCGCCTCGCGGTCGGCGGCTACACCGTCGACTTCGTCGGATCCCAGACCAACGGCCCCGCGGAGCTGGGCGATCACGACCACGAGGGCCACCCGGGCTGGCGCATCGACCAGTTGGACGCGAACCTCGACACGTGGCTGGGGCAGAGCGACCCCCGTACGATCATGCTGCTCATCGGCACCAACGACCTCAACCAGAACTACGACGTCGGCAACGCCCCGAACCGGCTGTCCGCGCTGATCGACCACATCCTGGCCGACAAGCCGCGGTCCGAACTCTTCGTGGCGACCGTGCCCCCGCAGCAGAACGGCACGCAGCAGGGCCGGGTCGTGACGTACAACGCGGCGATTCCCGCCGTGGTGGCCGCCAAGGGGCCACGCGTCCACCTGGTGAAAATGTACGACGCGCTGACGACGGCCGATCTCGCTGACGGCATTCACCCGACCCAGGCGGGCTACGGAAAGATGGCCGCGGTCTGGTACGACGCCCTGCGCTCCGTCCCCAACTGCCTGACACCGCTGCCCGCGAAGGCCTCGGCAGCACGATGAGCACAGCCCCCGGTGCTCTCGGGCGACGCCCCCGGGGAAGCGACGGTCTCCGGAAGCTGCGGCACCGCGCGCCGCCGCTCCGGGTCCCCCACAGACCCCCGCATTTGATTCGACCAGAGGAGCAGACATGAGCAAGCCATCACACTCGCGACGGAACTTCCTGCGCGGTACCGCCGCGGCGGGCGCCGGAGTGGGAGCGCTCTGGGCCGGACTCGGCAGCCTGTCCACGGCCGCGGCGGACCCCGCGCCCCAGCAGGACCCGAGTGCCGCCGCTGCCCAGCCCGGCGTCAAGGGCAAGGTGTACGCCGGCTACCAGGGATGGTTCGCCGCCGCGGGCGACGGCTCCCCGCTGAACAACTGGACCCACTGGGCCGCGGGCAAGCCGGCTCCCGGGAACCAGACGTTCGAGCTCTACCCGGACATCTCCGCCTACCCCGACAGCGCCCTCTTCCAGACCGGGTACGCCGCGCTGGGGAACGGCAAGCCGGCCAAGCTGTTCTCCTCGTACGCCACGGCGGTCATCGACCAGCACTTCCACTGGATGCAGCAGTACGGCATCGACGGCGCCGCCCTCCAGCGCTTCGGAAGTGACATCGCCGCCACCGGACAGCCCCGGCTCCAGCAGCGCAACGACATCCACGGAAAGGCACGGGACGCGGCGCAGAAGTACGGCCGCGGCTTCTACATCGAATACGACATCAGCGGCCTGAACGACGGCAACCTGGTCAGCGCGATCCAGAGCGACTGGACGAACACCGTCACCGGCTCGCTCCACCTGACCGATTCGCCGATGTACGCGCACGAGGGCGGCAAGCCGGTCGTCGAGCTGTGGGGCCTGGGTGTGTCCAACCGCGCCGGCACGTTGCAGGGCTGCCTGGACCTGATCAACTGGTTCAAGGGCAAAGGCGTGTACGTCATCGGCGGCGTGCCCCGCGGCTGGCGCACCGACGGCAACGCCAAACCGGGCTTCGCACCCGTCTACGCGGCCCTCAACATGGTCTCGCCGTGGAACACGGGCAACCCGACGGTCGACCAGAAACTGTTCAACGACGACTTCGCCCTGCTCAAGAGCCGTGGACAGGACTACCAGCCGGTGATCTACCCCGGGTTCGCATGGTCCAACTGGCATGTGGGCGAGGCCAAGAACCAGATTCCGCGCAAGGCGGGCAACTTCATGTGGCAGCAGGCCGTCGCCGTTCGCCAGAGCGGAACCAACTCGGCCTTCATCGCGATGTTCGACGAGTACGACGAAGGCACCGCCATCGCGCCGGCCGCGACGGACGCCTCCATGATCCCGACGAACCAGTACTTCCTGACGCTGGACGCCGACGGCACCCACGTCTCGTCCGACTTCTACCTGCGCCTCGCCGGCGCCGCCACGAAGATGATCAACGGCTCGACCGGAATCAGCACCACCGTCCCGATCCCGCCCACCACCTGACCCGCCGGCCGTGCCCCCCGGACGCCGTACGCACGGTGGAGAGGCCGGTACGGGGTGGACACCGGGATCGCCGCGACGGTCGCGGCGATCCCGAGGCCGGTGTTCCGCGCCGCGGAACAGGTCAGGGGAGAGGCAAGACGTTAGGGGACCGCGCCCCTTCGCTCGGGCGAAGGGGCGCGGTCCCCGTTCCCGCTTCTCATTCGACGGGCTCCCCGCTCGATCACCCCCTCCGCATTACGGCTAACGTCTGCCCTTCTCTTACGGACGGCCCAGGGGGCATGTATGGACGCGCGCACGAAGCGGTGGATGTCAGTGAGTACGGCGATAGTTGGCGGGGCACTTGTCGTGACCGGCTGTTCGGGCGCGGAGGGGAACGGTTCAACGGCGTCTCCGGCGAGGGCGACACCTTCAAGAACCTCCAGACCCCCGCTGACCGCGGCACAACTGAAGGCTCTCGCCTTCAAGGACAGCGAAGTACCGCAGAGCTACGACTCGCCGGTCCAGGATCCTGTTTCGGAGAGCGAGGGCTCGACCTTCCCGCCGGTTTCCGTTGCCTCGTGCCAAAGGGTTTTCGACGTGCTCGACGCGAAGACCAAGTTCGCCTCGACGGACCAGATCTTCAACTGGAAGGACAACGTTTTCGCGGGCGGCATCACGCTCGCTTCGTACGAGGGCGCGAAGGCGCAGGAGGCATTTCACCGGCTTCAGGACTCACTCAAGACCTGCAAGTCCTTCACCGGGGTCGCGTGGGCCGGGAAGTACCATGCCAAGGTCACCGTGGAGAACGCCCCTGACGTGGGGGACGAAGCCCTGAATTTTCACCTGATCTCGCCGGCGCAGATACCCGGAAAGAACGCGGTGAGGGACGACCACGTCGTTTTCGTCCGGGTCGGCGACGTCACGGCGAGCTTCGATGATCTGGCCGTGGGCCAGAAGGCGGAGTTTCCCAGCGACCTCATCAAGAAGCAGGTCGACCGGTTGAGCGGCGCGCAGGCAGCACATGGTGCGTTCGACGACGACCCAGCTTCGGCGTCCTGATCGTTCGTCGGATTCGATTCCTTCGACCAGGCGCACTCCGACAGTGCCCGCCAGGCGGCTGCCACCTGTGGGTACTTACAGCCAAAGTTAGGACTGTACGTCCTTATTTTCGGACGTTTAACCATGTTTGGGACTTAGGTGTGTCATTTGATCCTAAGGTGGTTGTTTGTCGGTCGGAGAATATCTCCGACCGCACAAAACGAAAGGCGTACCTCATGCGCTTCACGCGCACCACCGCCATTCCCCGCACCTTCCTGATCGCCACGATCGCCGTGGCCGGTCTCGTCACCACTCCCGCACTCGCTTCAGCGGCGGTCCAGGCCGACGCCGGTGGCGCCCGGATCCATCTCGGTCTCCCCGGTGGCAACGGCGCCCACGGTGTCGGGAGTCAGGGCGGCGTCGGTGGCATCGGCGGCACCGGTGGCGCCGCGGGGGCCAACGGCAACGGCGGCCTCGGCGGTTTCGGCGGGAACGGCAACGGCAGCGGCAGCGTGGGTGGCGCGGGCGGCGCCGGCG
>NZ_JTHL01000001.1:8083851-8100757 GCF_000818195.1 Streptomyces sp. 150FB
CAAAGGCGGTAAAGGCGGCGTAGGCGGCGTCGGCGATGCCGGTATCGGCATCGTCGGAGGCAAGGGCGGCAAGGGCGGTGCCTCCACGGCCGGCGGTGGCCACCTGGGCGGCACCGGCGGCGCCGGCGGTGCCGCCAGCCCGGTGTGCCCCGGCAAGCCCGGCGGCAACGGCACCGACGCCACACTCACCGCGAACGGCACCACCGGCGCCACGGGCGCTGCCGGTCACACCACGCTCCCCTGCTGAGCAGGGGGCCCGCGTAGCGCGTAACGTTCGGTAAGCGCTCGGCTGGGATCCACCAGCCGAGCGTCTTGCGTCGTCCGGCCATGTACCGCCGAGACAAGCACCACGCCGAAGCGCTCCCTTGACGCACGTGGCGAGCGGACAAAGGATTGTCGCGATCACGTCACCTATGAGTGAGGCGGAAAGTTCTGTGTTCCGTTCCAAGATGAAGGCCGGCGCGGTGGTTCTCGCCGTGCTGTCGGCGACGACCCCCCTGTGGGCGGCCGGGCCGGCTTCGGCTCGGAGTGCCGGGTCCCCGTGCGCCGGCTCCGTCGCACCCCTGTCGGTCGAGGAGAGCCGGCTGAGCTGGGTCCTGCCCGACGACGCCGACCCCACGAAGGCCGAGTCGACGTCGTTCGCCCAGCAGATGATCGAGGGCGGCGGGTTCCAGGACTACGGCCCGGCGTTCACGCGGGCTCTGTGCCGTACGCCGAACCTGAAGGCCGCGACGGCATTCGTGAAGCGCGAGGGCCAGGACCTCTGGCAGTCGGCGGTGAAACGGGCTCAACGGCCTGGGCGGGCCACCGGCGCCCTTCCCTACAGCGACGACCGCCCGCTCTACTGGACCCGCCTCCAGTCGACGGCCACGCTGCGCCGCTGGGCAGCGGACTTCTCCCTGTCCGAGGCGCAGCGATCCACCCTCATCACGACGTTCGACCAGGCCTCGCGCGGGATGTTCGACATCAACTTCCCCAGCGGCAAGGGCGTCAAGCGCGTCATCATGAGCGGCTTCGACCCGTACACGCTGGACGGCGGTACTACCGGCAGCGCGGCGGGGACCGTCGGCAACAACATCCGCCACGGCAACCCGTCCGGTGCCACCGCGCTCGCGCTCGACGGCACCACGTACAAGACCGAGGACGGCCGGACCGCCTACGTCCAGGCGTACACACTGCCGGTCAACTACACGGAGTTCCAGGCGGGTTACCTGGAGGACACCGTCGGGCCGTTCATGCGGCCGGGGCCCCGGCGTGTCGACGCGTCGATCACGGTGAGCCAGGCCGGTGACTCGGTGTTCAACCTCGAACAGTGGAACGGCCGTTACCACGGAGTCTCACCGGGCAACGACCACAGCCAGCCCTGCCCGACGGTGAACGGCACCCCGCAACTGCCGGTCGACAACCACGGCTGCGACTCCACGGTCGTCGACCGCTGGGGCGGGCCCAAGAAGTTCAGCCTGACCGACCCGCCGCAGTGGACTACCACGACACTGCCGATCGCGCAGATGATCAAGGCGAACACCGGTGCGTCGATTCCCCGTCCGCCGGGCGACGAGTGGCCCGACCAGTCCGTGGCATTCGGTGTGGTCTGGCACACCAACTACACCGAGTTCCCCGACTGTTCCTCGGCCCAGCAGGTGACCCGCAACAGCCCGCCGCCGACGGAGTACCCGCCGACGACCGCCCCGACGCCGCCGGACGCCGGCTCGTGCTCGTACAGCGGTGGCGGCGGCAACTACCTGTCCAACGAGAGCGGTTACCGCAACACACTGCTCCGGGACCGCATGGGCCTGAAGATCCCGGCCGGCCACATCCACACACCGGACATGCAGCGCTTCGAGAAGCCGTTCGACGTGAGTGACAGCACCTTCGACGCCTGGCGCCTTGCCATCGTCGCGCAGGCCGGCAACCTCATCCACGTGGTCGCCGACAACTCCTGAGCGCGAGCACGGCCCAAGGCCACATCGATCACATCGATCACATCGAACACCTCGGCCGCCGTACCGGTTCTCCGGTGCGGCGGCCGTCTTCGCGGGGGACGAGTGCGAGAGGAACAGAATCGTCGTCGCCGCCTGTCTTTGCCCGCACCGTTCCGAAGGTGCGCATTGGTTGGTGTCCTCCACACCCATGACCGTCGAACGCATCAATCCGCCCGCACTCGCGCCGCCGGTCGCGGACGTCCACTCCCACGTCGCGGTCGGGGCAGGTACTCGTTTCGTGGCGATCGCCGGACAGGTGGCGACCGACGCCAACGACAACCTGGTCGTCCCGGCGACTACGCGCTCCAGGCCGAACAGGCCTTCCGTAACTTCAAGTTGGCCTTGGAAGCCGCAGGCGCGGGCCCGGACGATCTGATCAAGAACACCATCCACGTCGTGGGTTTTCAGCCCGAGCTCGTGGTCCCGATCTTCGTCGCGGCGCAGCGCGTCTTCGAGGGCCACTGGCCACGGTCCGCCAGCACGCTCCCCGGTGTGCAGTCACTTGGCGAGGCCGAGTGGCTGATCGAGGTCGACGGCTACGCGGTCCTGGCCTGAACGGACGCCGCCGGACCGGTCGTACGAAGGAGAGCCCCCGGCATCGCGGCGCAGCCCGGCTCCTGGCCCACCTCACCCCACCCCACCTCGCCCCGTGCCCCTCGGGCGACGGTCAGGCGGCGCGTTCGCCCAGCGGGCGGCGGCGCAGCTCCGCGCTCCGCAGGGCCGGGGGCAGGTAGTCCTGGTCCAGGGAGCCGACTTCGGTGCCGGGCGGGACGATCTTGTCGATCCGGTCGAGGATGTCATCGCTGAGAGCGACGTCGAGGCCTTCGAGGAGGTCGTCGAGATGGCTCATCGTGCGCGGTCCCACGAGAGCGCTGGTCACACCGGGGTGAGCGATGGTGAACGCCATGGCCAGGTGGGTCATCGGCATGCCTGCCTCCGCCGCGAGGGGGATGAGCTGCTCGACGGCTTCGATGCGCCGTTCGTCGCTGACGTGCTTGACGAAGGCGGCTCGGCGCAGGCTGTTCTCCTGGTTCCTGCGGACCCGGCCGGTGAGAAGTCCCTGGGCGAGCGGGCCCCAGACGAGCGTGCCCATGCCGTAGCGCTGTGTGACGGGCAGCACTTCGCGCTCGATACGGCGGTTGAGGATGGAGTACGGCGGCTGCTCGGTGCGGAAGCGCTCCAGGCCGCGCCGCTCGGCCACCCACTGGGCTTCGACGATGTCGGACGCCGGCGCCGTGGAGGTACCGATGGCACGGACCTTTCCGCTGTGGATCAAGTCCGTCAGAGCGGAGAGGGTCTCCTCGACATCCGTGGTGGGGTCGAGTCGGTGGATCTGGTAGAGGTCGATGTAGTCGGTCCCCAGGCGGCGCAGGGAGTTCTCGACAGCTTTCATGATCCAGCGGCGTGAGGTGCCCTGCTGGTTGGGATCGTCGCCCATCGGGCGGCTCACCTTGGTCGCCAGGACGACGTTGTCGCGGCGCCCCTTGAGCGCCTTGCCGACGACCTCCTCGGAGTCCCCGTAGGCGTCGGCGGTGTCGACGAGGTTGATCCCCGCGTCCAGCGCCTTGTGGATGATGCGGACCGAGTCCTGGTGGTCGGCATTGCCGATGGATGAGGCGAACATCAGCGCCCCGAGGGCGTAGGGGCTGACCTTGATGCCGGTGCGGCCGAGCGTGCGGTACTGCATGTCTGCCTCCTGGAGTGGGCCGCATCCGGGCGGATGCCATACCCTGGAGCGAAACGGAAAGACTTTCCGCTTGATTCGACTATACGGAAAGGCTTTCCGGTTAGGCAACCGGCGGAGGAACCCTGTGCCCGAGAACGCGACACCACCCGCGGCCCCCACGGCCGCGCCGCGCCGGCGGCGCGCCGACGCCCAGCGCAATGTCACCGCGTTGCTCGATGCCGCGAAGACGGTCTTCGACACCTCGGGGGTCGACGCACCCGCGAAGGAGATCACCGACCTGGCCGGGCTGGGAGTGGGGACGCTCTACCGCCACTTTCCGCAGCGCTCCGACCTCGTCAAGGCAGTGGTGCAGAGCAACATCGACGCCTGCGCCGCCGCCGGACCGCGGCTCAGCGCCGCACACGAGCCGGACGCGGCACTGGTGAAGTGGCTCCAGCGGTACACCGAACTCCTAGGCACCAAGCGGGGACTTGCCTCAGCACTGCACTCCGGCGATCCGGCCTACGAAGCCCTGCCCGACTATTTCCGGCAGACGCTCACCCCCACACTCACCGCGCTGCTCGACACCGCGGCGGCCGACGGCGCGATCCGCGACGACATCAGCGCCGGCGACCTGCTGTCTGCCATCGCCCATCTGTGCCTGCCCGTACGCGGTGAAGGCGCCGAGTACAACAGGCGGATGGTGGGCGTCCTGATCGACGGCCTGCGCAACGGCCCACAGCAGCGGCAACAGCAGCAGTCGTGACCGTGACCGGCGCCGCCCGCGCCGCCGTCACCGCGCGCCGGACCTGTTTCCCGATCCTCTCGACCAGTTACTGAGCGGAGGGAGACGCCGACACATACCGGGACCCGGGCCGAACGCGTCGGTTCGGCGCCCTCCCTGTCGCGCCGTATCAGTTGTGCTCGCGTACGGCGTAGCGCCGCGCCCTGCTCCGTACGGCGGTGGTTCGACAACACAACGCGGCCGAAGTGTGTGGGTCCGCGCCAGTGTGTCGGCGGTCCGGTGAAGCCTACGATCGCTGAGCGAACGGTTGCTCCGTCACCGGTGCGCGCCGGTCCATCGACGCCCGACTCGGCCGATGGCCGGTCGGCGGCCCCACACCTTCGCCCTCCCCTTGATTGGGTGACTTGTCCGTGCCGCTCGCACACCGCTTCCACGCCCCCGTGGCGATCACATCGGACGCCCAATGCTCTGTTCTGCGGGACGCGTCGACCAGACGGCGGCACGGCGGGCCGTTGCCGGGGCCGCCGCCCACATGGCGCCCAGGAACTGACCCGGACCCATCTCGTGGACAAGGAACGCTCAGTGGAAGCGACTTCGGATCGACAGCGACAGCGAAAGGGACTGCGACAGGGCCATGCGGTCGTGGTCGGCGGCTCCATCGCGGGTCTGCTGGCAGCGCGAGCGCTCAGCGAGAGCTTCGAGCGGGTCACCGTGGTCGAGCGGGATGTGACAGGGGTCGGTGTGAGCCGCCCGCTTCTTGAGGACACCATTCGCACCCGGGTCTCCCGCATCCCCGGTGTGACACTGATCGATCGGTGTGCTGTGCTCGGCCTCACCGCCTCTGCGGACGGGCGTCGGATCACCGGGGTGCGGCTGCGCGAACACGACGAGGGCTCGGCGGAGTCGGTCGTCCGGGCCGACTTGGTGGTGGACGCCTATGCCGAGGGCCTCGCCGCCCCGGACCTCGCGGAGATCGTTCGACGGCGGAACCGCTGAGCGAGCCGTTCATGATGTGTTTTCCGGCGAGTGTCCGCAGGCGCTACGAGGATCTGCGCCGCATGCCGGAGGCCTACTTGGTCGTCGGCGACGCGATGTGTACCTTCAACCCGTTCTACGGGCAGGGGATGACCGTCGCCGCGCTGGAGGCCCTTCTGCTGGTCGACCTGCTCGGCGACACACGCGAGGACCTGGGTCGCCGCTTCTTCGGGGCCGCCGCGAAACTCCTGGACACCCCCTGGGGGAATCGCCGTCGGCGGCGACCTCCGGTTTCCCGAGGTGGAGGGCGTACGGACGGCCAGGACCGAGGAGTTCGCCGACTATCTGACGCGGTACCGCGTGGCGGCGCACAACGACGCCGAACTCAGCGGGAAGTGGCTGCGTGTGACCAACATGTCCGACGACCCGGCCGTCTATGCGGCAGCGATCGCTGTCGCGTCCGCTCTTATCGCGGCGATGGCGGCCCGAGTGCTCCGCAAACCCGCCCTGGCGGACTTCGTGATGGATGTGGGTGAGCTGCGGGGACTGCTCTGGCAGCAATTGATCCTCGCCGGGGTTTTCTGCTTGTCGGTCCCGATCGCTTTTCTCTCACCGAGTACCGCCAAGTACTGGTGGCTGCTGGCATTCCCCTGCCGGGTGCTCTACTGGTGGGTGGACTCGCAGGAACAGCGGAGGGGCACCGGGCAGGCAGCGCTGGACGTCACCCGGGCGTCGCAGGACAGCGCGCCGGGGCCGGAGAACCCGTATATGAACACCGGCGACGCGTCGGCCTGACCGCCCACGGCGAAGAAGCCGCGCGGGGCGAAAGGACCGTCCACGGCGGAGAATTAGACGCCGACCCGCATCCCCGCCCGCTCGTGAATGCGGGTCGGCGTCCGCCCTGTCCGCTGTCCGGGCCCGACGGGCGGCGTCAGCCTTCTTCGGGCTCGGAGTCGGGGATCCAGGAGCCGTGGAAGCCCGCCGGAACGCCTCGGGGCAGTGTGACGGTGGCGACAGGCGGCCCGGCGACGTCCGTCGCGTCGAGCACCAGCAGCTCGGAGGCCTTTCCGTCACTTGTCGTGGTGATGCTGAGCAGCCAACCTTCGTCCTCCGCGCGGTCCGGAGCGGCACTCGGTACGAAGACGGCCTCGCCCGGGTGTACGTCGCCCGGTAGTTCGTGGGCGGCGGTGGAGCCCAGGTGGGTGTCGTACCGGGTGATGGCCGAGTCGGCGCCGGCCCGCTCACCGACCGACGAAGTAACGGTGTACAGGTAGCGGTTGGCCCGTCCGACCCGTTCATCGTCGAGTGTCGGGAACTCCATGCCCCGTTCGGACAGGGTGGTTTCGGCGACGTGCCCGGCCGTCAGGTCGATGGTCCAGCGGTGCAGACGTGCTACGGCGGGGCCGGCGGCCGGAGTCCGGTCACCGCCACGCGGGCCGATGCTTCCCCACATGACGTCCGCGTCCGCCGCCGCGTATCGCGACACGTCAAGGACGATGCGGCCCTGGGCGTCCTCGTGGGCGTTGCCCACGTGGAACACATAGCAGGGTTCGATCTCCAGCCAGCGCACCTCGCCGGGTCGGTCGAGCCGCATGACGCCGAGACGGGCGCCGTACGCGTCGTCCCAGCCGAACGGCATGCGGGAGCCGGCCTGGAAGGTCATCGGCAGGTCGAGAAAGACGGCGTGGCGTTCGGTGATCGCGAAGTCGTGCATCATCGTGGGGCCCTTGACCTCGATCTCGGCGCTCTCGACGAGCGTGCCCTCGGCGGACAGCCGGTGGTACGTGAGGTACGGCGGCCTGACCCCGTAACCGAAGAAGTGCAGGTCCCCGGTGGTCGGGTCGGTCTTGGGGTGCGCGGTCATGGCTGTGGTGAGCCTGCCGTCGAAGGTGCGGGGCCCGAGCGTGGCCAGGTCCTTGCTGACCTCGTAGGGGAAACCGTTCTCCACCAGCGCGAAGATCTTTCCCGCGTGCTCGATGACATGGGTGTTGGCGCTGACAGACCGGCGATCGACGGGGGCGCCGCCGACGAGGTGGGGCGCGCCCGCCAGGAGTGCCGTACGTATCCAGCGGTTGCGATACCACTCGGCCCGGCCGTCCCGCAGCCGGATGCCGTGCAGCATGCCGTGGCCGCCGAACCAGTGCCCCGGGTCTTCCCCCGGCAGCGGGTTGGGTCCGTTGCGGAAATAACGCCCGGTCAGCTCGGGTGGCAGCGTGCCCGACACCGCGAGATCCCGGGCTTCGGTCTCGTCCGGTACGGGTGCCAGGTGCCCGGTCAGGTAGAGCGGCGTGGATGTCCCGATCATGAAGATGCCCCTTCATCCGATGATTGCCACGACTCTGCGCCTCCGGATTTGACATGTCAACATTGACATCACATATATGAGTGGTGTGTTGTGACATGTCATAGTAGGTATCCTCATATGTCGAGGGTGACCTATCGGGAGCCACATGTAAGGTGAGGACATGTCGCTGACGCAGGCTTTGCTGGGGCTGTTGGCCTTGGAGCCGGCCAGTGGATACGAACTCTCCAAGGAGTTCGAGCGGGACCTGGGCCGTTATGCCTGGTATGCGAGCCACACGAGCATCTATCCCGAGCTGATCCGGATGACGGGGCGCGGGCTCGTCGAGGTGACAGGCGAGGGCGCGCGCCGGAGCCGTACCTACGAGGTGACGGACAAGGGCCGCGAGGAACTCCGTAAGTGGTTGCTGTCTCCGCCCGACCTGGGCCGGGTCCGCAACGAGCAGGTGCTGAGGATGTTCCTGCTCGACGCGTTGGAACCCGCCGATGCCCTGATTCTGCTCCGTAGGTTCGCCGAGGGGATGGAGCAGGGCGCCGCCACGCTCGCCGAGTTGCGCGTCCGTCACGACGAGAAGGCGCCCACCGGCCGGGACGGCCTCGGGGTGCTGGCCGCGGAGTACGGGCTGCGTCAGTACGAGGCCATGCGGGGCTGGGCCTTGTGGGCGATCGAGCGCCTGGAGCGCACGCCGGAAGCCTGACCGGCCGACACTGTACGCCTGCGGATTCCGGAGGATGTGTCCCGGCTCCGCCATCGCTGTGTGCCGTACCGCGATCCCTCAGGGGCGCGGTTTTTTCATGTCATCCCTCCGGCCGGTCGGCGGCCGGGTGGCGCCGCCACAGGATCCACACATGTCGAACTTGACAGGTCAATCCCGCAGGTTACAGGCTTCGACATGTCGATACTGGCATGTGAAACCGGTGGATCGTGCGGCGACCTCGCTGTGCCGGATCCGCGATCGGTGAAAGTGACACAGCGGAGATGACCGAGATGACACGGACCGACGATCACCAGCTCGACGTTGAGAAGAGGGCGCAAGCGCCGTGGTCGGCGTGGGCCGATCGCATGGCGGAGAGCAGTGCGGTGGCCGTCATCGAGGAGGTGTTCCCGTCCCGCCGGAACAGCCCGGCGTTCAGAGTAGAGATCACCCGCTTCGTACGGATGAACCTCGCAGCCATGGCGTCGACATGCGGGGCGAGTGCTGCCGGTGGTCGGACGGACCGGACGGCGATGCGGGAGTTCGGCAAGTGGCTGGCCGAGCAAGGCTTTTCCGTACGCACCGTCAAGGACGCCTACTGGGTCGGACTGCGCCAGACGCTCAACAACTGGGCCGAGGCGGGATGGACGGGGCTCGTTCCCGAAGGCCCGGAAGATCCGGAAGGGCTGGCCGGGGGCGGGGTCTCCGGTGAGCTCATATCCGCCGTGACGGGTGCGGCGCTCGACCTGACCGAGGCGGGGGCCAGGGAGGCGACGACGGCCCACGACGAGGCCACCGCCGTCTTCCGCACCAGCGGAGAAACGCGGCGCCGGGATCTCGTCACGGAGATCCTTGACGGAAGGCGCGTCGACCACACCGGCTCGCTCGACACGGCCTTGGGATACCGCATGGCGGGAACCCATCTGTGCGTTCTCGTCGACGCGGTCGGGCGCGAGCGGGCCGAGGCCGCACTCAAGAAGGCGCAAGCGGCAACCGGCGCCAGTGACCGCCTCCTTGTGCCGCTCGCGGCCTCCCGATGGGCCGGCTGGCTCGGCCATTCCCGGGAGATGTCCGCGCAGGCACTGAGCAGGATGCGCGACGCCCTGAACGGCACAGGTACGTGGACCGCTGTGGGCGGACCGCGCAAGGGTGTTGAGGGGTTTCGGCGCGCTCACGACGAGGCCCTGCGCGTCGAGAAGATGCGCTCGGTGCTCGCCGCCGACCGCGGGTGTCTCTGCTTCCAGGATCTCGCCCTCGAAAGTGTGCTTCTCAACGACGTTCCGGGCGCCACGGCCTTCGCGGCCGCCGAGTTGAGGGAGCTGACCGCTGCCACGCCGCGCGCCGACCGTATCCGCGAGACGCTGTTCGCCTGGCTGTCGTCGGGCTCCCGAGTCGTCGCGGCCTCCGAACTGGGCGTGCATGAGAACACGGTGCGACTGCGGCTGGACGCCGCGGCGGATGTCCTCGGTCACGGCTACACGGACCGGAGGGCCGAACTCCTCACCGCGCTGAGGATTTGCCGGGCGCTCCGCGCGGAACGCCTGTACAGGGCGGCAGTTGAGGACGCCCGCCGGTCACCGCGGCGCCGCGACGACTCTCTCGCCGTACGGGACTGAGGCGTGGCCGTGTTGTTGTCATGGTTGTCAGTGTGGTGGGGCTGTGGAGCCGCCACCATGGTGAAAAAGCGCAGGACTCGCGCGCGGGCCTGTCGGCGTACGACGTGGGCCGGCCGGCGCCCCGATCACGCGGGGGGAACCGGCGGAGGTCCGACCTGGCTCAGGAACGTGTCCCACGCCGAGGCGTGCGGCCGCTCCGCAGAGCCGTCGATGCCCAGGGTTTCGATGCCTCCGTTGAGATGCAGCACCGTGATGCCGTGGGCGGTGGACCAGAGGAAGCGCGCCACTTCGTTCGAAGGAACGGCGCCGGACAACTGTCCTGCCCGTTGTGCCTGCTCCACACAGTCGACCAGCGGTTCGAACGACGCGCGCTGGGCCGCCCCCGCGACTGCCCGGTAGCGATCGCTGAACAAGATTCCGAACAGCTCCGGATATTCGATGGCGAACCGCGTGTAGCAGACGCCGAACAGTTTGAGCTGCTCCAAGGGGGTCGCGCCGGGCAGGGAGGCCGTCCGGAGAAGGTCCAGCATCTGCTCGTAACCCCGCACGACCACCGCTCCGAGGAGAGCCTCACGGCTCTCGAAATGCCGGTACGGCGCGGCGGTGCTCACCCCGGTCCGGCGTGCCAGCTCACTGAGGCTGAAGCCGTCGGCTCCCTTCTCCGCGAGCAGTTGCCGCGCTCCCTCGATGAGCGTTTCCTTCAGTGCGCCGGCGAGCGGGCGGTGGGCCGGGACTCCACGGTCCGGGGTGACAGCGGTCCGCTCACGGTGGCGCCCGTCGCCGAGCCGCATCCGTTCGCCCAGGCCTGTGTCGACGCCGCCGAACAGGCGGGCTTCGGCCGCGCCGAGGACATCAGCAGCGGCCTGGAGACAGGTTTCGGATGGTGCGATCTCACACTTCCCGGGGGCCGGCGGCAGAGCGCCGCCGACGCGTACGTACGCCCGGTCGCGCACCGGACGAACCTCACGGTCGTCACTGATGCCGTCGTACAGCGACTGCGGATCGCGGACGGGCGGTGCACCGGTATCGACTACACCGTGGGAGACGAGACACTGTCCGCGCACGGCGGCGAAGTGGTGCTGACCGCCGGAGCCATCGGCTCGGCGCACCTGCTGCTGCTCTCGGGCATCGGTCCGGGACAGCATCTGCGGGACGTGGGCGTGGAGGTCGCGCTCGACCTGCCAGGTGTGGGCACGGGCCTCCAGGACCATCCCGTGTCCTCCCTCGTCTACGCGGGCGGCGCCATCGAGATGCGGCCGCTCAACCCGCCCGGCGAGGCGCTCGGCATCATCCGTACCGATCCCTCCCTCCCGCCGGACCCGCACATGCAGTTCATCGGGGCCCCGTACGCGTGGAAGGCGGTGCCCGAGGCCGGCTACACCATCGCGTTCTCGGCGGTGAGCCCGTACAGCCGTGGCAGGCTGCGTCTCGCGAACGCGGAGCCGGGCACGCCGCCGCTGGTGGATCCGAACTACCTCGGCGACGAGCGTGATGTGGCGACCATGCGGGCGGCCCTCGACGTGGCGCGGAGCATCGGGGAGTCGCCGGCGCCGGCCTCCTTCACGGACCGGGAACTGCTGCCCGGGGCCGGGGTCCGAGGCGGGGAATCCGTCCGCGGGTACCTGGAGGAGAGCGTCATGACCTACTTCCACTACGCCTCGACCTGCCGGATGGGTACGGACCCCCTGTCGGTCGTCGATCCCGCGAACTTGCGGGTGCACGGCGTCGCTGGGCTGCGGGTGGCCGACGCTTCGGTCATGCCGTCCGTCGTACCCGCCAACACCAATGCGACGGTGTACGCCATCGCCGAACGGGCGGCAGAGCTCATCGCGGGGTGACCTGGCCGGCTCGGGGACCCCGGGGCGGAATCCAGGGCGGGATCCAGAGAGGGTTTCCAGAGCGGGATCCAGGGGACGGACGCGCGACGGTGAACGCCCTGTTCGACCGGCACTTTACGGCCCGGCCTCTTCCCAAGGCCCGGGAAGCGGTCCAGGCTTGTCCCGCCACGACGCGCGGTCGAGGTGTCGTTTACAGGGTTCGGTACGGCCTGATGTGGAAGGATCTTCCAGCCACGTGCCAGTACCTCGGCCGACCGCCCGGCTGACCGGCCGACCACCCTCAAGGACCCAGGAGCCATCAGGCCATGGACTTCGGACTCGTCCTACAGACCGACCCGCCGGCCTCGGCCGTTGTCGGGCTCATGCGGCGCGCGGAGCGCAACGGATTCAGCCACGGCTGGACCTTCGACTCGGCGGTGCTCTGGCAGGAGCCCTTCGTCATCTACAGCCGCATCCTCGAACACACCACCCAGCTCATCGTGGGACCCATGGTCACCAACCCGGGCACCAGGACCTGGGAGGTGACCGCTTCGTCCTTCGCCACACTGAACGAGATGTACGGCAACCGCACCGTGTGCGGGATCGGGCGTGGCGACTCGGCGATGCGGGTGGTGGGCCGCGAACCCAACACACTCGCCCGGCTCGGTGAGGCCATCGATGTGATCCGGGACCTGGCGGAGGGACGCGAGGCCGTCGTCGACGGGCAGGCGCTGCGGCTGCCCTGGGTACGGGACGGCGAACTGCCGGTGTGGATGGGGGCGTACGGGCCGAAGGCGCTGGCACTCGCGGGCCGGAAGGCCGACGGATTCATCCTCCAGCTCGCCGACCCGTTCCTCGCCGAGTCGGCCATCTCGGCGGTCCGCACGGCCGCTTCGGACGCCGGAAGGGACCCGGCCTCCATCACGATCTGCGTCGCGGCCCCGGCGTACGTCAGTGACGACCTCGCGCACGCCCGCGAGCAGTGCCGGTGGTTCGGCGGGATGGTCGGCAACCACGCCGCCGATCTGGTCAAGAGATACGGGGAGCACTCGGGGGTCGTCCCCGACGCGCTGACCGACTACATCAAACAGCGCCAGGGTTACGACTACAGCCACCACGGACGGACGGGGAACCCGTCCACGGACTTCGTACCGGACGAGGTCATCGACCGCTTCTGCCTGCTCGGCCCCGCCGAGGCGCACATCGAGAAGCTGAAGGCGCTGCGCGCGCTCGGCGTCGACCAGTTCGCGCTCTACGACATGCACGACGCGAAGGAAGCGACGATCGACGCCTACGGGGCCGACATCATCCCCGCGCTCCAGGACTGACCCCCCGGCCCCGGCTGCCCGCGACAGCACCCGCCCCAACACCCGCCCCGCACGGCCCCGTTCGACGTCCTCCCGGCATCGCAGCCCCGGATACGAAGGGTCCCACCGCCATGACCGCCACCGTCCCGCCCGCCCCGACCGGGGAACCCATACCCGACCCCTCCGGGGGCCCCGACCGTCAGGAACTCGCTCCCGGCGCCGTGCCCACCGACGGCCGGTTCGTCAACGAGGACCTGCTGCCCGTACCGGTCGCGCGCCGCCGCTGGACCACGTACAACTTCGCCGCGCTCTGGGTCGGCATGGCGCACAACATCCCGTCCTGGCTGCTGGCCTCCGGGCTGGTCACGCTCGGCATGGACTGGAAGCAGGCGGTCTTCACGATCGCCCTGGCCAACCTGATCGTGCTGTTCCCGATGCTGCTCACCGGCCACGCGGGACCAAAGTACGGCATCCCCTTCCCCGTTCTCGCGCGCGCCTCCTTCGGGCTGCGGGGCGCCAACCTGCCCGCGCTGATCCGTGCGGCCGTCGCCTGCGCGTGGTTCGGCATCCAGACCTGGATCGGCGGCCAGGGCATCTTCGTGCTGCTCGGCAAGATCTTCGGCGGCTGGGCGGAGGCGTCGAAGATCGGCGGCCAGCCGTGGACGCTGTGGGTCTGCTTCGTGCTGTTCTGGGCGCTCGAACTCGCCATCATCTACCGGGGGATGGACACCCTGAGGCGCTTCGAGAACTGGGCGGCGCCGTTCGTCATCGTCGGCGCGCTGGTGCTCCTGGCCTGGATCACCGTCAAGGCGGGCGGCCTCGGCCCGCTGCTCGACCAGCCGTCGAAGCTCGGCTGGGGCGCCGCGTTCTGGCCGGTCTTCTTCCCCTCGCTCATGGGCATGATCGGCTACTGGTCCACGCTGTCCTTGAACATCCCGGACTTCACTCGGTTCGGCGCCGGCCAACGCGCCCAGATCTGGGGGCAGTCGCTCGGACTCCCGACGACAATGATCTTCTTCGCGCTGCTCTCGGTCTTCGTCACCTCGGGCTCGCAGGCGGTGTACGGCGCGGCCGTCTGGGACCCGGTCGAGCTGGTCGCCAAGACCGACAACGTCTTCGGCCTGCTCTTCGCGCTGGTGACCGTGCTGATCGCGACGATCTCGGTGAACATCGCGGCCAATGTCGTCTCGCCCGCCTACGACCTGGCTAACTTCCTGCCGAAGCTCATCAACTTCCGTACGGGCGCGCTCATCACGGGTGTGGTCGGTGTACTCGTCATGCCGTGGAAGCTCACCGCCACCCCCGAGCTGTACATCTACACCTGGCTCGGTGTGGTGGGCGGGCTGCTCGGTACCGTCGCCGGCATCCTGATCGCCGACTACTGGATCATCCGGCGCACGGTCCTCGACCTCGCAGATCTCTACCGGCCCGGTGGCCGCTACTGGTACACGAACGGGTGGAACGTACGCGCCGTGTTCGCCTTCGTCGTCGGAGGCCTGCTGGCGGTCGGCGGCTCGCACTCCGCCCCGGGCCAGGGGCCGTTCCCCGAGGGCGGCCTGATCCCCTTCCTGAAACCGCTGGCCGACTACGGCTGGGCGGTGGGCCTCGCGGCGTCGCTGGTGCTGTACGTGGTGCTGACGCTGCCGGGCCGACGGACGTCCATTTCTGGCTCCGCTTCCGTGTAGGGACTGGGGAGTTGGCGCTCGGGCGACCAACTGTGCGTGCCGTAGCGGCGGTTGGCGGCAATCGCCGTTACGGCACGCGCGCCGTCCACTCTGCCGTACCGAACTTCGTCTCCGCCAACTCCCTTGCCCTGGCCATCTCTTCCTCGGTGACCGCGCCCGTCGTCAAGCCGTATCTGCCTCGGAAGGAGCCGATCATCCGGTCGATGACGGCCTCGCGCGGCAGTCCGGTCTGGCGGCGCAGCGGATCGACCCGCTTCTTCGCGCTCCTGGTGCCCTTGTCGGAGAGCTTCTCCCGGCCGATGCGCAGCACTTCGAGCATCTTGCCGGCGTCGATGTCGTACGACATGGTCACGTGGTGCAGCACGGCGCCGCCCCCGCTCACCACGCGTTTCTGCGCGGCACCGGCGACCTTGCCCTCGTCCGTGGTGATGTCGTTGAGGGGCTGGTACCACGCCTTGATGCCCATGTCGCCGAGGGCGCCCAGCACCCAGTCGTCCAGATAGGCGTAGCTGTCGGCGAAGGTCAGCCCCTGGACGAGTGCGCTCGGCACCGAGAGCGAGTACGTGATCGTGTTGCCCGGTTCGATGAACATCGCGCCGCCGCCCGAGATACGGCGTACCACCGTGATCCCGTGGCGTCGGGCGCCCTCGGGGTCGACCTCGTTGCGCAGCGACTGGAAGCTGCCGATCACCACGGCGGGGTCGGCCCACTCCCACACCCGCAGCGTGGGCGGGCGACGGCCCGCGGCGACCTCGTCGGTGAGGACCTCGTCCAGCGCCATGTGCAGGGCGGGCGACTGCGGTGCCTCGTGGATGAGCTGCCAGTCGTAGTCCGTCCAGTCGGTCGCGTGCGCGAGAGCCCGGCGTACGGCGATGGCGATCCCCTCCGCCGTCAGGCCGTACAGCACCGTCCCCGGCGGCAGCGCGGCTTCGATCCTGGCCGCGAGACCCGGGGCCTCGGTGTGGGCGGGGGTGCCCTCCAGGGCGTGGTCGATGGCGCCGATCGCCTCGTCGGGTTCGAGGAAGAAGTCACCGGCGACTCTTACGTCGCGCAGCACACCCTCTCTCACGTCGAGGTCGACCACGACGAGCTTTCCGCCCGGAACCTTGTACTCACCATGCACAGCCGTGCCTCCAGATCCGCGCGGCTCACTGACGAGTCGGCTGGTAGCAAGGGAACAACGCCAACCCCGGGGTGGTCCATTCCGGGCGGCCGCCGTTCACCGGTGGGCCTGGGTGTATTGCCCCATGAGGCAGGCCGAGGTGCCCCTCGCCCACGGGGGCGGGGGCTGGACGGCTTCCGGCGGGCGGCGCCAGGGTGGATCGAGGAGCGGGGCGACGGTGGGCGGCCTGGTAGGCGGAGCGGTCAGGGGAGACTGAGATGCGGGCACACGATCACGAGCACGAGCAGGACCCCGCACATGAGCACGACGAGGCCTTCCGGCCCGTACGGGCCGCTGAGGCGCGCGAGGCCGCCGACACCTCGCATCTCTTCAGGGCGGCCGCGGCCGGCCGGTCCGACGTGATCGGTACGGCGGGCATGAGCAGCCTGCAACGCGCCGTCGGCAACAGCGCCGCCGGGTCCCTCCTCGACAGGAAGCCGGCGCCGGACGAGGATCAGATGGAGAGCGGCGGGACGCCGCGCTCTCCCGTCCACGACGTGGTCTCCTCCAGTGGCGGCCGGCCGCTCGACACCGACACACGCAGCGACATGGAGAGTCGGATGGGCGCCGACTTCTCCGACGTACGGGTGCACACCGACTCGGCGGCGCACGAATCGGCGAAGGGCGTCGGGGCGCACGCGTACACCGTCGGTAACCACGTCGTCTTCCAGCGCGACAGCTACGACCCGGCGTCGCCCGGTGGGCGCACGACCCTGGCGCACGAGCTGACGCATGTGATCCAGCAGCGCAACGGCCCCGTCGACGGTTCGGAGGCTCCGGGCGGCATCCGGGTGAGCGACCCGTCCGACCGGTTCGAGCAGGAGGCGGTCGCGAACGCCGACCGGGTGCTGTCGGCGCCGGTCCGCGCTCCCGCGCCGGAGTCGGGACCTGACGCGGCGCCCGCGCCGGCGGGGGCTCCCGTCTCCGTACCGGCCGGTGGCGGCGGTGCCTCGGC
>NZ_JTHL01000001.1:8102000-8104279 GCF_000818195.1 Streptomyces sp. 150FB
CGCTGCCGCCGCCCGCTCCCGGTGACCCGCCGCCGGAGCCGGGGCCGGTTCCTGCGGACGAACCGCCGCCGGTTCCCGCCGTACCTCCGCCGTTCGCCGTGCCGCCCGGGGACGGCGTCCTCGCCGCCGCCGAGGCGAGCGCCTCCGGTGTGATCGCCTCCCTGGCCGCCGACTTCACGGCCGGCCGCAGCAGCGCGTACCAGAGGCCGACCAGTACGAGGATCAGCACAGCCGCGAGCATCAGCGCCCGTGGCAGCCAGCGCGGCAGGATCGGCTGCTGTTCGTACGCGCCGTCGAGGACGAGGGGCTCGGGGCGCTCTCGCGTCTCCGGGCCCGGTGCGAAACCCTGCGTGCCGCCCGCCGCGCCGCCCGCCGTCCCGCCCTCCGCGCCGCTCTGCGGCGGACCGGGCGTGGCGACGACCTGGAAGGGGTGCGTGACCGGCGTACCGCGCCACACGCGCTTGGCCGGGCGTACGCGCAGCTTGCCGAAGTCCGCGTGGCCCGGCGGGATCAGCAGCTCGGCCGCCCCGAGGACGACCCGCGCGCGCTCCGTGCCCGTACGCGCGTCGAGGCGTACGGCCACCGGCGCGTTCCCCCGGTTGTCGACGGCGAGTTGATGGCGCCCGCGAAGGGCGCCGTGCGAGCTGCGTGGCACCAGCTCGGACGTGACCTCCGTGAACGGTGCCACCGTCACACGGCCTTCCGGTACGGTCGTCGCGCCCTGGTCGCTCGTCGGTGTGACACGGATGCCGAACGGCGTCTCACCGGCCGGCACCGAGGGGTCACGCGGGGGGCTGAACCGGACCGCGACGGTGCCGGAGGCGCCCGGGTACAGCGACAGGGCCGACGGTTCCACCACCGCCCAGGGGGCGCAGGCTCCGACCACCTCGAAGCGGTACTCCTCAACGGTGCTGCCCGAGTTGAGGATCTGTAGGGGGAGGACGGTTTCCCCGCCCGGCTCGGCGGTGGCAGAGGATGCGTCGAGGCTGGCCGTAAGACTCATACCGGGACCGTAGGGTCGCCTGCCGCGCGGAACACCGGCCGGACAGGAACACTTTCGGGCACATGTGCTGCCCATCGGATGGTTGTTGATTTCACTTACGTACTTAATGGGAATGGTGTAACTGCCGATGCGTGAGGCATCCGAGGCTCTCAGGTAGGTCTCGAGCCGCGTTGACACCATCGGTTCGCATTTGCGGAGGGGGAAATTCATGACAGACCGTACGATTGTTGGTTTACGTGCTCAAGATCCGATCTCGCAGGCGGGCGTCGCCAGTCAGTTGCGGACCAGACCGGAGGTGAAACTGACCAGCGAGGACGAGGGGGAACTCGCCCCCGAGGTGGTCGTGGTGGTCGTCGATGTCGTCGACGACGAGGCATTGCGCATGCTGCGCAGTATCCAGCGTGCCGGAAGCGCGCGAGGAGTGCTGGTCGCCACGGAGATCGACGAACAGAAGCTGGTCAGCGCCGCCGAGTGCGGTGTGGCGGGGGTGGTACGACGTTCGGAGGCGACCCCGGACCATCTCGCACGGGTCATTGTCGCCGTGGCGAAAGGCGAGGCGCACGTTCCTGCTGATCTTCTCGGCAGGCTGTTGGAGCAGGTGGGAAAGTTTCAGGGGCAGGTGCTCGGGCCGCGTGGCCTGCACTTCACCGGCCTTTCGTCGCGGGAGGTGGATGTATTGCGCCTGGTTGCCGAGGGCTATGACACCGCCGATATCGCGACCAAGCTCGCCTACTCGGAACGCACGATCAAGAACGTGCTGCATGCGGTAATGACCCGGTTGCAATTGCGTAATCGATCACACGCGGTGGCATATGCGCTGCGACAGGGGCTTATCTGAGAGACAGTTTCCGGCCTCCGCTGTCCAATTCGCCGAACGCTGCCCTATAGGGCAGAAGTCGGTTCCCGCAGGACTGACTCGTGTCTTCTGCGAATCGGCGAACCGGGAGGGGACGGTGGGGGCCGGTCTGCTGATCCGGGGGAGGGTTCTGTGGCGTGGTCTCGGCGGCTCCGGGAGTCGGTGCGTACGAGGTGGGTGCGCCCGGCGTGGGTGCGTACGAGGTCGGTCCGGCCGACGTCGGCGCATCCGGGACCGGCGCATCCGGCGTCGGAGCGCCCGGCGTTGGACCGCCCGGCGTCGGAGCGTCCGGCGTCGGAGCGCCCGGCGTCGGAGCGCCCGGCATCGGAGCGTCCGGCGTCGGAGCGTCCGGCGGTCCGGCGCGTACGGAAGCGTCGTGCCGCCGCCGCCCTGCGTGTCCTCCCACCGGTGCTCCTGCTG
>NZ_JTHL01000001.1:8104304-8107514 GCF_000818195.1 Streptomyces sp. 150FB
GGCGAGTCCCTGCGGGTGGCCAAGCAGGTCCGTACGCCCGCCATCCCGCCGAAGCCCGACATCGTGCTCCTGGTCGACGGCACCGCCAGCATGGCGGGCGGAACGCTGGAGAACGTGCAGGAGAACCTCCACCTGATCACCGAGGCGGTCCGCGCCGAGCAGCCCGATTCCCGCTTCGCCGTCGCGTCCTTCGGGGACCAGCAGGGTGACGAGGAGCGGGTGTACACCGTCCATCAGCCTCTGACGGACGACCTCACACTGGTCCAGCAGGGTGTGGACGCGCTTCCCACCGACCGGGGCGGGCTGAGCATGGGCCCCTCCGAGGACTGGAACAACGCGCTGTGGCAGATCGCGCACGGCAGCGGCGGCGCGACCGTCTTCCGCCCCGACGCCAGCCCCGTGGTCGTGCTGGTGGGCGACGCCTCCACCCACGACCCGAGCAAGGACCACACCCTCACCGAAACGATCGCCGCCCTCCAGAGCGAGGGGATACGCGTCCTGGCCGTGGACGTCGCCACCAACATCGGGGACGGGCTCAACGGCAACGGCGACGCCGGGGACCCCGACTACATCGAGGACCCACTGCACGCCTACGGACAGGCCACCAGGGTTGTCGAGGCGACCAAGGGCGAACTGCTCAACGGCATCGAGGAGGACGCCGTGGCGCAGGCCATCGTGGAGGGCCTCGGCAACCTCCGTGCCACCGTGGGCCACCGCCAGGAGAGCTGCGATCCCGGCCTCACCGTGACCCTCGACCCGCCGACCAGGACCGTCGAGAGCGGCGAGTCCGCCGCCTTCGACGAGACCATCCAGGTCGCGGCGGACGCCCCGCAGGGCAGGAGGCTGACCTGCGTGATCCAGTTCCTGATGGGCACCAGTGCGCCGGATGCGCGGAGTGTCGGCCCGAGGGCGCTGGCCGAGCCGGACCTGACGGAGACCATCAACATCGATGTGAACGACGTCGAGGCGCCGGTCGTCACCGTGGACGACCGTACGGTGGCCACCCGGGCGCCCGGCGGCGCTCCCGTCTCCTTCACGGCCACCGCCGAGGACGCCAACGACGGCCCGTTGCCGGTGAGTTGCACGCCGGCCTCCGGCTCGGTGTTCCCGATCGGCCGCACCACGGTGACTTGTTCCGCCACCGACTCGAACGGCAACACCGGCAGCGACACCGCGACCGTGGAGGTGCTCGAAGCCCCCGTACCGCCGACGGCCGACGTGGCGGTGAACGTCCAGGTCGCCCCGGCGCGTACGTACACCGGCCGGGCAGCCACCGCCCGTTACACGCTCAGCAACGCGGGACCGGACGCGGCGACCGGAGTCATTCTCACCTCCGCCTGGCCGAGGACACCGGACGCCGGGGACCGGACGCTGGCCGCGCTGGGCCGCTGCACACCGACGGCGCCGTGCTCCATCCCGGCCGGCGGCCGGATCGAGGTCACCCAGAGAGCCACCTACCGGACGGCCATCAGCGGCGAGGTCGTCGCGACGGCCGTGGCCACACTGCCCGACCGGGAAGCCGCCGACAACACCGACCGGGACACACTGCGGGTCCTCCAGCCGAAGCTCACGGTCACACCGCAGGTCGCCGAGCCGGGCGACGTCGTCCTGGCGCGCGGTACGGACTACCCGCCGGGCGCGACCGTCCGACTGAGCTGGAGCGCCGGTATCACCGCCGCCGTGGCGCCCATGACCGTAAGCGGTGACGGCACCTTCGAGGCGCAGACGCTGGTACTGCGCAAGGACCGGATCGGACCCCGGGACCTGCGCGCCGAGGTCACCGGTGTCGACCGGCTGTCGAAACCGGTCCTGATCGTGCAACGCAAGCTCCAGCCACCGGACTTCGAGGGACGCGGATGACCACACCGGAGGCCGGACCGGGTGCGGGACCGGGGACGGGTGGGCCGTCATGATCCATGAGGTGGACGACGCGCTGCGTACGCTGCTCAGGGCGGAGGTCCTCGAAGGCGCCCAGATCGCGGTGGTGTTCGACGCGCCCACCCGCGAGTGGGCCGCGAAGGTCAACGCGCCGACGGTCAACCTGTACCTCTACGACATCCGCGAGGACATGCGGCGGCGCGAACGCGGGCTGCACAACGAGTACGACGGGCGGGGCACCGTGGTCGCCCGCCGCAGGCCGCCGCGCTTCTTCAAACTGTCCTACCTGATCACCGCCTGGACCAAGCGCCCCGAGGACGAACACCGCCTGCTCTCATCGCTGTTGGGCTGCCTGCTGGGGTACGAGGCGCTGCCCGCCGAGCGGTTGACCGGCACACTCCAGGACATCGGGGTCGCCGTGCCGATGACCATCGCGCTGCCGCCGCCGGAGGACCGCTCCTTCGCCGATGTGTGGAGCGCGCTCGGCGGTGAACTGAAGCCGTCGCTGGACCTGGTGATCAGTGTGCCGGTGACCGCGTCGCCGAAATACCTGGTGGGTCCGCCGGTCGGCGACGAGGGGCTGCACGCGACCTTCGGCGACCACACCGCCTGGCCCCCGGACCGGCGGCCCACCCAGCCCATGCCGGGGCGCCCGGGGCTCCCGCTGTACGGGACCCGTACGGCTCCGGTGACGGTCCCCGACGCGGCGCCCGACGCGACGGAACCGGGCGCCGAGCCGAGTGTGGGGCCCGAGACGGGGCCGGAGATGGGGGCCGCGCCCGCCGCCGGGGCCGCCGCCGAGCCCGGCGTACAGGAGGCGGCGCAACAGCGGCGGCGCCCGGGGCTGTCCCGCCGCATCACGGAAAACCGCGGCGAATGACGGAACCGACCGGACCCGGGGAGCAGACGGACGGCGACCCCGGCCTCCGCCACCTCCTCGACCGCGCCGTACGCGTCGAGCGACGCGTCCGCCGGGCCGTCGAGGCCCGCAGGCTCACCGACCCACACCCGGACGACGCGTTCAAGGGCCTCTATCTGACCGAGGAGACGATCACCCAACTCCTCGACGTGGGAAGGGTGTTCCCCGCCCCCGACGACAACGACCCGCCGGTGGCCGCCGAAAGCGCGATCCTCCACGACCGGCCCACCCGACTCGGCCTGCTGGCCCAGGAGTTCGGTCTCACCGCCCTCGACGTCGAGATCCTGCTCATCGCACTGCTCCCGGACCTCGACGACCGCTTCGAGGCTTTCTACGGCTACCTCAACGACGACGTCACCCGGCGCCGGCCGTCCATCGGCCTGGCGCTCGGACTCTGCGCGCTCCCGCCCGCC
>NZ_JTHL01000001.1:8107960-8116778 GCF_000818195.1 Streptomyces sp. 150FB
CGGCCGTTCCTCGGGCGCGCGCTGCGTGTACCCGACCGGGTCACCGCGCACCTCCTCGGCGACGACACCCCCGACCCCCGGCCGGCCGAACTGCTCGCCCCCTGGCACCCGGTGCCGGGCGTCGGCGACCCCGCGCCCCTCGCCCGTACCCTCGCCGCCGGCGTTCACCTCGCGTATCTCCGGGAGGAGCAGGGCGGCGCCGGCACCGCGCTGGCCGCCTCCGCGCTCACCCTCGCCGGGCGCGGCGTCCTCGGGCTCGACCTGGCGAAGCTGGCCGAGGACCCGACGCCGGTCGAAGCCGTACGGGCACTCGTACGCGAGGCCCGGCTGACCGGTGCAGGACTGGTGTGCGCCCCGCTGGACGCGCTCGCCCGCGACCGGCCCGAACTGCTCCGGCTTCTCACCGGCGCCCCGCTGCCGACGATCCTGGTCGGCCGGGTCCCGTGGGACGCCGCGTGGTCGGCCCGGCCGCCGCTGCTCCTGCACGCACCCCGGGTGGAACCGGCGGTACGAGCCGCGCTGTGGCACGAGGCGTACGACGCGCCCGTCCCGCCCCCGCTCGACATCGGGACCCTGCTCGCCCCGTTCCTGCTCACCCCCGACCAGGTCGAGGGCGCGGCCCGCAGCGCCGCCCAGACGGCCCGCCTCGACGGCGGCGCTCTGCGCCCCCACCACGTCAGCCAGGGCGCCCGCGCCCAGAACGCGGCGGGCCTGGACCGGCTGGCCCGCCGTATCGAACCGGCCGTGACCTGGGACGACCTGGTCCTTCCCGCCGACACCCACGCCCAGTTGCGCGAACTGACCGCCCGCGCCCGTTTCCGCGACCAGGTGCTGGGCGCCTGGGGCATGCGGCCCGGCGGCGGCCGGGGCCGGGGCGTCTCGGCACTCTTCGCGGGCGACTCCGGTACGGGCAAGACGATGTCGGCTGAAGTGATCGCGGCCGATCTGGGCCTGGACCTGTACACGGTCGACCTGGCCACCGTCATCGACAAATACGTGGGCGAGACGGAGAAGAACCTCGAACGCATCTTCTCGGAGGCGGCCGGTGTCAACGGCGTGCTGCTCTTCGACGAGGCCGACGCCATCTTCGGGAAACGCTCCGAGGTCAAGGACGCCCACGACCGCTACGCCAACGTGGAGAGCGCGTATCTGCTCCAGCGCATGGAGTCCTTCGACGGCCTGGCCATCCTCGCCACCAACCTCCGCGCCAACCTGGACGACGCGTTCACCCGCCGCCTCGACCTGGTCGTCGACTTCCCGATCCCGGACGCGAGGGAGCGCCACGTCCTGTGGGAGCGCTGCCTGGGCCCGCTCCTGCCCCGCGCCGACGCCCTGGACCTGGATTTCTGCGCGGAGTCCTTCGAGCTGGCGGGCGGCAACATCCGCTCGGTGGCGGTGACGGCGGCGTACCTGGCGGCGGAGTCGGGCGAACCGGTGACCATGACGAACCTGATCCACGCGATCCAGCGCGAATACCAGAAACTGGGCCGCCTCACCCTGGCATCGGAATTCGGGCCCTACCTGAAACTCCTGGCCTGAGCCGGCGGCCGACACAGAGGCGTTGACCGGACTACGCGCAAGGACGCAGCATCTCGTGACATCCAGTCGGTCAGCCTGCCGCGCCGGTGGCGGGTGGCTACGGACCCAGGTGTCGTGCCCTGGCTGGTCTTCGATGAGGGGGCAGAGCGGTGGAGCCGATCCGAAGGTTCCTGGTCGACTTCGTCGCTCGGGACAACCGGCCGGGCAGCGTCCGCAGCTATGTTTTCGACCTGCTCCGCCGGTGGCAGTGGCTCATATGGTCCAGGTCGAATGGGACCGGGCGACATCCACCGAGGTCCGCGACTTCGTCCTGTGGCCGCGTGTCACGACGAAGCCCCGGACCTGGGCACGGAAGCGCCCGGCGGCGACAGCCGGGACGACCAACACGATCACGAAGAAGCCGTACCTCGATGACTTCTGCAAGCCGCGCACGATCCGGCACAGCAACGCCGTGCGGCGGGCGACGCTACGGAACTCCCTGCAAGCACGAACACGCCTGCTCAACCGAACTGATCTTGAAGAGGCTTCTTCGTATCGCGGCCGCTACCCGTTGACTGAAGGTCACCACAGAGATTCTCGTGATGATGTGAGGTGCGGCGTGTCGCGTGCTTTCAGGGCAGGAGGAGGACGCGGCCAAGCTGAGACCGGTCTTCGAGCAGCCGGTGTGCTGCGGCTGCCTCGGCGAGCGGGAGGCGGGCATGCACGGTGGTGTGCAGTTGCCCGGCAGTCGAGTATTCGGCGACCTCGGTCATTTCTCGGCGGGCCTGCTCGGGGTCGGCCGCGCGCCATGCGGTGAGTGAGAACCCGGCCACGGACTTCAGGGCGAAGAGGTTGGTGACGGGCAGGCTGGTCAGCTCGCCGCTCGCAGCTCCGTAGATGACGATCCGGCCGAACGGAGCCAGTACGTCGAAGCTCCGCTGCAGGGTCTCGCCGCCGACGGAGTCGAGAACGACGTCCACGCCTCGTGGTGCGGCCTTGCGGACCTGGTCGGGCCAGTCGCCGTCCGTGTAGTCGATGGCGATGTCGGCGCCGCACTTGCGGGCGAAGTCGAGTTTGGCCGGTGAGCCGGCGGTGGCGATGACCATGCCGGCGCCGAGTAGTTTGGCGAGTTGTACGGCCAGGTGGCCGATGCCGCCGGCCGCGGCGTGGATCAGTACCGTCTCACCCGGCGCAAGCCGGCCCGTACGCAGGGTCCGGAGCGCGACCGGGGCGCCCATGGGCAGCATGCTGGCCGCACCGAGGTCGAGTCCGTCGGGTATCGGGGCGAGCCATTGCGCGTCGGCGACGACGTAGTCGGCGAACGCGTCCTCGGCCAGCCCTGCGACTCGTCGGCCGACCTGCTGTGTGGCGACGCCAGGT
The DNA here is from genome assembly GCF_000818195.1 of Streptomyces sp. 150FB. Taxonomy (GTDB): domain Bacteria; phylum Actinomycetota; class Actinomycetes; order Streptomycetales; family Streptomycetaceae; genus Streptomyces. The sequence goes on from NZ_JTHL01000001.1 coordinate 8,110,859, forward strand.
CCGACGGCTTCGACGGTGCCCACCACGTCGCCGGTGAGTTTGCCGGGCAGGGGACGCTGGAAGATCGCCCCGCTGGACGGACCGCGCCGGAACTTGGTGTCGACGAAGTTGGCCCCGATCGCCTCGGCCCGGATGAGCACCTGGCCAGGCCCCGGCGTGGGGACTTCGGCCTCCTCGATCGTGAGGACGTCCGGATCGCCGTATTCGTAGTAGCGGACTCGTCGCATGATGACTCTCCTGAGGGGCCAACGGGCAAGGGGTATCACCGCCGACAGCTAAAGTGGACTCCCGGTCAGCTTCGATGACCGTACTGGACCGTCGGTCCAGTTGTCCACGCGAGGTGAGGGCTCATGACAGAAGGCCGCCGCGAACGTGCCGACGCGGCACGAAATCGGCACGCGATCCTGCTTGCGACCGAGGAACTCCTGGCGCGGTACCGGCCCGAGCAGATCTCGATGGAACAAGTCGCCGCCGCGGCCGGCGTCGGCAAGGGCACGGTCTTCCACCGCTTCGGCAACCGCACGGGCCTCATGCGGGAACTGATGGCAGAACGGGCCCTTGCCCTGCACGAAGCCGTCACGACAGGGCCACCGCCTTTGGGCCCTGGTGCCCCGTCACGAGAGCGCCTCCTCGCCTTCCTCGACGCCGTCGTCGGCGTGGTCGCCCGCAACAAGGGGCTTCTGGCCGCGCTCGGCCACGCCGTGACGACAGCACACAAGCCCGAAGAGGATCCGCGCGGCGCGCACCCCGTCTACCAGTTCTGGCACGGTCACATCACCTCGCTGATCAGCCTGGAGCGTTCGGACCTGGACGCCGAACTCCTGGCCCATATCCTGCTCGCCACCCTGCACAGCGACCCGATCCTGCGCCTGCTGGAGCAGGGCGACGGCCGGCGCCTCGCCGATTCGCTGCGCACCCTGGTGACCGCCTCGCTCAATGCCACGGCGGGCAGAACCGAACCGGGGAACGGCCCTCACCCGAACTCCCCGCAGCGGTGAGTATCGTCGGGGCTCCGGCTTTCGCCGCCGCGCCGCAGACCTGATCAGCTACCGCAGATCCTCTCCGTGCGCGGGCTGCGGGCTGCTGCGGAGCCGCTCCCGCAGCGCCTCCAGCAAACCGGGCAGATCGGGGGCAACGGCGAGGTCGTCCAGAGTGGATGCGGGGAGGAAGCCGGCGTCGGCGATGTCGCGCAGGGCGCCGAGCAGCGGCGTCCAGAAGCCTCCGGCGTCAAGGAAGCCGATGGGCTTGGTGTGGAATCCGAGCTGGCGCCAGGACCACACCTCGAAGATCTCTTCCAGGGTGCCGAGACCGCCGGGCAGGGCGACGAAGGCGTCGGCACGCTCGGCCATGAGCGCCTTGCGCTCGTGCATCGAGTCGCACATGACCAGCTCCGTCGCCCCTTCGTGCGACCACTCCCGTTCGACCATGCTGCGCGGCATGACACCGATGACCTCGCCACCCGCCTTCAGCGCGCTGTCCGCCAGCACGCCCATCAGGCCCCGGCGGCCACCGCCGTAGACGAGACCGATTCCTTGCCGGGCCAGCTCTGTGCCAACGCCGGCGGCCAGCGCGGCGTGGGCCGGGTCGTGTCCGTTGGACGAGGCGAGAAAGACGGCGAGACGGCGCATGAAGATCTCCGGAAACGGTTGTGGCAGACCCTTCGGTCTACCACAGGCACTCCGGCGCTGACCAAGGCTTTTCCTGCGAGGAAGAGTCCGTGGGACGGCTCGCGGCCCCACTGGACGGTCGGCCGACCGCTGCTGCCGTCCCGCCACCGAACGAGAGAGGAACTCTTGGTCCGGAAAGGCAGGCGCACGTCCTTCCTCAAGATCTACTCGCGGCCGACTCCCGCTCCCTCGCCGGGCAGGGGCCGTGCAGTCGTGAGGGCATGAGTAGTTGCCCCGGCTGATTGCCCCGGCGGTCCTGCCCCATCGGGCAGTCGCTTCGGTACGGGCAGGCGGCCGTACGCCCGTTCCCGGTGATCCCTTCCGTCGCAAGAATCGGCCACGTCCCCTCGGTCAAGGAGAGTGGCATGCCGTCGTACCTGTCCCCTGGCGTCTACGTCGAAGAGGTCCAGTCGGGCTCGCGGCCGATCGAAGGAGTAGGCACTTCCGTCGCGGCCTTCGTCGGCTTCGCCCGGCGCGGCCCGTTCAACGAGCCGACCCTGATCACGAACTGGACCCAGTTCGTCAGCGAGTTCGGCGAGTTCGTCGAAGGCACCTACCTCGCGTCCTCCGTCTACGGCTTCTTCGCCAACGGCGGCGGCACCTGCTACGTCATCCGGATCGGTGGCGACGGCGGTGGCGACGGCGGTGGCGACGGCGGTGGCGTCGACCGTGACGGCGGCGGTGACGGATCGGCCGGCGCGCCCGGTGAGCTGACGGCGGGGGCGGAGGCTCAGCTCGGTCCGTACACCGTACGGGCGCTGCCCGGCGTGACCGGCGAGATCACCGTCGAGGTCAGCGACCCGGAAGGTGACGACCCGCCCGGAGACGTGTTCGCCCTGGCGGTCAGCAGGGACGGCAAGGTCGTGGAGACCTACCCGGCGGTGACCTCCAAGCGCAGCAAGGACAACGTCGCCACCCAGGTCAAGGCACAGTCGCAGCTCATCGAGGTACGCGAGCCGGGGCGCGGCGCCGCGCCCGGCAGGCCGCCGGCGCAGACGGTCACACTCAGGCCCGCCCCCGACGACGGCATCGCACCCGGCCCGCTGTCGGCCGACGAGTACGTGGGCGACCCCGATCTGCGCACCGGCTTCGGCGGGCTGGAGGCGATCGACGAGGTCACCATGGTCGCCGCACCTGACCTGATGAGCGCCTACGAACGCGGCGTGCTGGACCTGGAGTCGGTACTCACCGTGCAGCAAGGCCTCATCAACCACTGCGAGTTGATGGGAGACCGGATCGCGATCCTCGACCCGCCGCCCGGCCTGAGCCCGCTCCAGGTCAAGAACTGGCGTATGGACACAGCCGGGTTCGACTCGAAGTTCGCGACGCTCTACTACCCGTGGATCAAGGTGTTCGACCCGGCGGCCGGCCGCAACGCCTTCGTACCGCCGAGCGGCCACATCGCCGGCGTGTGGGCCCGTAACGACGCCTCGCGCGGGGTGCACAAGGCCCCGGCGAACGAGGTCATCCGGGGTGCGGTGTCCCTCCAGACGCAACTCACCAAGGGCGAGCACGATCTGCTCAACCCGATCGGGCTGAACTGTGTCCGCGCCTTCCCCGGCCGGGGCATCCGGGTCTGGGGCGCGCGGACGCTCTCCTCCGATCAGTCATGGCGCTACCTGAACGTGCGCCGGCTCTTCAACTACCTGGAGGAGTCGATCCTGGCCGGGACCCAGTGGGTGGTGTTCGAGCCGAACGACGACGCGCTGTGGGCCCGTATCCGCCGTACGGTCTCGGCGTTCCTGGTCAACGAGTGGCGCAGGGGCGCCCTGTTCGGGCTGACGCCCGAGGAAGCCTTCTACGTCAAGTGCGACCGCGAGACGAACCCGGCTCAGAGCATCGACGCCGGGCAGGTCATCTGCGAGATCGGCGTGGCACCCGTGAAACCGGCGGAGTTCGTCGTGTTCCGGCTGTCCCAACTGACGGGCGGCACAGGAGCGGTGGACGAATGAGGACGACAAGTGAGCTTCAGAGACGGCTCCTTCACCCCGGCATAGGAGGCTGGTAGTGCCACTTCCCGATCTCGACAGTTCCGTCGGGCATTCCTTCGGGCTGGAATTCGACAGTGTGGTCATCAAGCAGATCACCGAGGTCAGCGGTCTGAAGATGGAACAGGACGTCATCGAGCTGAAGCAGAACACCGCCGACGGCAGGTACGCCATCAAGAAGCTGCCGGGCCGCCCGAAAGCCGGCGAAGTCACCGTCACCCGGGGCCTGACCGAGGACAACAGCTTCGAGCAGTGGGTCAAGGACTCGCGCTTCGGGCGGATGGTCTCCGCCAGGCGCAACGGCGCGATCATCGTCTACGACTACGAGGGCATCGCGATCAAGCGCTACAAGCTGATCAACGCGTGGCCCAAGTCGCTGGAGATCGGCACGCTCAAGGCGGGCGACACCTCGGTGCTCACCGAGAAGCTGTCGATCACCTACGAGAGCATGGAAGTCGACTGATGCGGCGCCTGCTCTCTCACACTCCCACCGCAGGCCCGGACGAGGCCGCGCCCGGCAGGTCCGACGTCCGGTCCGGTGCGCGGGAGCGGTCTCGCGACACCATGCGCACGGAGTTCCCCTTCGAGCTGCCGCGCGGGTACGTGGACGAGTCCGGCGCCGTCCACCGTACGGGCGTGATGCGACTGGCCACCGCCCGCGACGAGTTGATCCCGCTCAGGGACGACCGGGTACGGGAGAACGCCGCGTATCTCTCGGTCGTACTGATCGCCCGGGTGGTGACCAGGATCGGCACGGTCGACGACATCCACCCCGGTGTCATCGAGGACCTGTTCGCCTCGGACCTCGCCTTCCTCCAGGACTTCTACCGCAGGATCAACGCCGAAGGACACACCAGGGCCGCCGTCACCTGCCCGTCCTGCCACGAGAACTTCGCCGTGGACCTCGCCGGAGGTGGTCGCCCGGGGGAATCGTGACGTACGCGGCCGACCTGCTCCACGAGGAAGTCGCTTACCTCGCCTACCACTTCCACTGGTCGCTGGACCAGTTGCTCGATCTGGAGCACGCGGAACGGCTCGCGTACGTCGCACAGGCAGCCCGTCTGACCGGGCAGTAACGAGGAGTTGGGGTTCATCATGGGTCTGCTGTCCTGGCTGCGGGGTGAGCGATCCGGCGTGCCCGGGACCCAGGCGCCCGACGCGGCCGGAGCCCCGGCCCCCACCGGACCTGAGCGCCCGGCGGAGGGCGGCTGGCGTGAACTCCCGCCGTTACAGCGGACGGTGGCGGATCCGGCACTGATCACGGATCCCGACGGCTTCCGGGGATCGCTCAGCAGTTGGCAGGACACCACACTCAGCACACCGCTCGGGCATCTCGTCAGCCCCCAGGCACCGTCCGGTCTGGTGCACGGCCTCGCTGTGTCCGGCGGCCCGGTCGCAGGCCCGACCCCGGCCGGGGCTCCGGCCCCCGCCTCGGTCAGTCGTCAGGCCGAAGGGACCAGGGAGGGTGTGGTCGCCTCCTGGTCCTCTCCACCCTCCGCGGGCGGCGCGACGATCGTGCCCCGTGCGGTCCCGCTGCAACGCAGCGGTCCTGCCGAGGCCGCGATGGTCTCGGCGGAGGATCCCGCGTCCGGCGAGCTTCCGGTACGCAGACTGATGGGGGAGCGGCCACTTGAGCCCTCGCTGCCGACATCGGGGCCGGAGCAGGAGTCGCCGTCCGCGCTGCCGTCTCCCTCCACCTCGGTAGCGGTACGGGACAGCGCGCCCGCTCCTGACGCAGCGTCCGTACAGAGATCCGCCGCCCCGGAGCCCGCGACTTTTCCCCGGCCCCCGAAGTCGGTCCACACACCGGGCCTGGGCGCGCCCCTGTCCGGTCTGCCTCCCACCGCGCAACGGCAGGCCGCCGCGCGGCTGCCCGGACCCACTGCCGACGCGCCGACCGGCCCGCTGCTCGGCGACGTCCCGCCGCTCGTACAGCGCGAACCGGAACGGGAATCGGAGCCTCAAGCGGAGCGACCGGCCCGACAGATTTCCGGCTCCGGTGCGCCCCTCTCGCCCCTCCTGCCCCTGCCGCCCGTACCGGTCCAGCGCTCCGTCTCCGCCACCGCTCCCCCCGAACCGGCGTCAGGGCCGGTGGTGCCGCTCATCGCGCAACGGGCGGTCCCCCTCTTCGCCACGGGCCCTGGCGCCCCCCTCGCTCCCGTCCTCCCGGCCGGCGCCGAGCCGCAGTCCGTACCGGTGCGCTGGTCGTCGCCCGAGCCCCTGCCGGAGGAACCGGCCGTCGCCCAGCGCTCGTACGCCGCCGGG
>NZ_JTHL01000001.1:8117059-8124385 GCF_000818195.1 Streptomyces sp. 150FB
CCGGCGCCTTCCGCGACGCCGGTTCCGTCGCCGTCGCCGCAGGGGTGGCCCAGCGGCTCGCCGACGGCAGTGTGGTCTTCGGCAACCCCTCGGTGATCCAGCGAGAGACAGAGACCACCGAGCCCCCACCGCCGGACCCGCCGACAGAAATGGAAGCAGTTCCGGAACCAGAACCGGAACTCGATCCCGGCCCCGGAGGCGAGTTCCCCGACGCCCGTACGGATCCGGGCGCGACGGCCACCGCAGGCGCCGGCGGCGGCGCGGGCGGCAACGCCCCGCCCGTCACCGACGAACTCGTCCGGGCGCTGTACGCACCGCTGAGCCGGCTCCTCAAGGCGGACCTGCGCCTCGAACGCGAACGCGCCGGCTTCCTGATCAACACCAGGCACTGACAGCCACCGACGGCACAGCCCCATACAGACCCACGCAGATACACGCAGACCCACGGAAAGCACGGAGAGGTACGCGTCATGACAGAGTCCGACAACGGCGATCCGGCCGTCAGCGTCTGCTTCGTCGTCACCATCGACGACATCGAGTTGGGCTCCTTCAACACCTGCGACGGCCTCGGCTGCGAAGTGGTCCTCGAAGCCCGCGAGGAGGGCGGCAACAACGGCCACATCTGGCAGTTGCCCACCCGCCTCAAGTACTCGAACGTGAAGCTGTCCCGGCCGCTGACCCGCGACACGGAGCGGGTCGCCAAGTGGTTCGCGAGCATGACGACCGGCTTCAGCCGTAAGACCGCGCACATTGAGGCCCGTACGGGCGACGGCCGCCGGGTCGCGCAGTGGGGACTGCTCGAAGTGGTGCCGGTGCGCTGGACAGGGCCGTCCTTCACGCCCGAGTCGCCCAAGGTCGCGATCGAGACGATCGAGATCGCCCACCACGGCTATGTGATGGAGGGCTGAGCGCCGATGAGCGGGCCCATCGCCTTCAGCGTGGCAGGCACCTCGGGTACGGCGTCCTCCCGGGTGCCGGGGTCGGCGCGCCCCAAGTTGGAGCACGCGTACCTGGAGCTGCGCACCCCGCCGGCCGGCGGCGGCCTCACACCCGGCGGGCCCTGCGGCCGTATCGACTTCCAGTTCAACCCGAAGGAGTTGAGCCTGACCAAGGCGGCGTCCTGGAAGCGCACCCCGGCCAAGGGCGCGAAGAGTTCGGGGCCGCCGGAGTACCAGGGGCCGCAGCCCAGCAAGCTCACCGTGGAGATGTTCTTCGACGCGAGCGACACCCAGGACAGCAGTGTGGTGACCTCGGTGGAGAAGCTGTTCGCCTGTTGTGTGCCGACGAATGAGACGAGGCAGCAGCAGCGGTCCTCACCGCCCTGGGTGGTGTTCCACTGGGGCGGCCTCACCGGCTTTCCGGGGTATGTGAGCCAAGTCCAGGCGAAATACACGCTCTTCACGACCTCCGGGGTGCCGATCCGCGCCCTCTGCCAGGTCACGATGGAGGAGATCAGCGGGGAGACGCCGGGGCAGAACCCGACCTCGGGCGCGCTGGCGGCCCGGCGGATGCACCGCGTCCACTCGGGCGATTCGCTCCAGGGCCTCGCCCACCGTGAGTACGGCGACCCGGCGGCGTGGCGTGTCATCGCCGAGGCGAACGGCATCGACGACCCCATGCGTCTCGTCAACGGACAGGAGTTGCTGTTGCCCGCCCTGGACGAGCTGGGCCGGCTGGAGGAATCCGAACGCGCCGGACTGCCGAGCGGGAAGCACTGAGGTGGGGGCGGATGGCCCAGCAGAGTGTCGCCAAGTCACTGGTGGTCGAGTTCGGTGGCAGTCCGCTGCCACCGGCTCTCGCCAACACACTGGTCGAGGGGTACGTGGACGACAGCCGTACGCTGCCCGATCTCTTCGTGCTGCGCTTCCGTGACGCGGGCCGGACCCTGCTGGAGCAGACCGGGCTCAAGATCGGCGGCGAGGCCCGGCTGCTCGCCCACTCAGGCGACACCTCGCCCACACCGCTGCTGACCGGTGTGGTGACCGCGCTGGAGGTCGAACTCGACGACACCGGCACCTTCACGGTGGTGCGCGGACTCGACGAGTCGTACCGGCTGTTCCGGGGCCGCAGGGTCACCGCCTACCGGAACATGACACTCGCCGACATCTGCGGGCAGGTGGCGCAGCGTGCCGGACTGCGCCCGGGGACGGTCGACGTCGCGGGGCCCGTCCTGGAACATGTCGCCCAACCCAACATCAGCGACTGGGAGTTCGTACGGGGGCTGGCCGAGGACGCGGGCGCCCAGGCGTACGTCCTGGACGGCGGCCTGCACATCACCAGGCCGACTGAGGCCGCCGGCGCGCCCGACAGCTCGGCGCGCGCCGAACAGGACTCGCTGGTCCTGGAGATGGGGAGCAACCTGCTGCGCTGCCGGGCCGGGGTGTCCGCCGCCGAGCAGGTGTCGGAGGTGGAGGTACGGGGCTGGGACATCGCGGCCAAGCAGCCGCTGGTGGGCCGGGTGCCGGCGGGGCGGGCGCAGACGCTGGACCTGGGTGTGACGGCCGCCGATGTGGCCGAGCCCTTCGGGGAGGCGAGCTTTGTCGTCACGGACGCGGCGTACGGCACCCAGGCCCAGGTGGACCAGGCGGCGAAGGCGCTGGCGGAGCGGATCGCCGGGTCGTTCGCGGAACTTGAGGCGGTGATCCGGGGCAATCCACAGGTGCGGGCGGGCAGCGCGGTGGCGCTGAACGCCGTCGGCGCGCCCTTCGAGGGCCGCTACACGGTGACCTCCTCGCGGCATGTCTTCGACGCCGTGCGCGGCTACGAGACCTGGATCACCGTATCCGGGCAGCAGGAGCGTTCGCTGTTCGGCCTGACCGGCGGCGGCGGAGGAGCGGGTAACGGCGGGAGCGCCGCCGGGCGTTGCACCGGTCTGGTCAACGGCACGGTGACGGACACCCAGGACCCCGACGGCCTGGGCCGGGTCAAGGTCCGCTTCCCCTGGCTGTCGGACGAGTACGCGAGCGACTGGGCGCGTACGGCGCAGTCGGGCGGTACGGGCGGCGGTGACGCGTTCATCCCCGAGGTGGGGGACGAGGTCCTCGTCGGGTTCGAACAGGGCCACCTGGACCACCCGTACGTCCTCGCCGGGCTCTACAACGGCCAGGACAAACCGTCCCAGGGCAGCGGCGGCGCGGCCGAGGGCGCCGAGCTGGTCGATCCGACCAGCGGCGCCGTCAACCGGCGGGCCTTCGCCTCCAAGAGCGGCAACCAACTGGAGCTGCTGGACTCGGCGAACGGCCCGCAGGGCGTACGACTGTCCACGGGCGACGGGAAGTTGACGATCGACCTCGACCGCAAAGGCACCACGGTCGTCGTCAACAGCGACGGCAGTGTGGAGATCAAGGCCGGGAAACAGGTGTCGATCACAGCGGGCAGCGGAGTGGCCATGGACGCGGGCCGGGGCGCGCTCGAACTCACCGGCGACTCAGTGAAGTTGACGGCCCGCACGGGAATCCAGGTGGACGGCGGCACCGGAGCGCTGCGGCTCGCCACGAACGGCTCCCTCGACGTCCAGGGCGGCCAGGTCGCCGTCAGCGGCACATCGCGCACCGAGATCAAGGGCGGCAGTTCCTGCTCCATCAACGCACCGATGGTCAGGATCAACTGACTCCGCGAGCAGGCGGGGCGAGAGGAGCACGCACAGATGTCCGCAGCACCAGGCTCAGCCTCAACTCCCGGCCCGGCAAGGACCGGCCCGGCAAGGACCGGCCCGGCACCGGCCGGAGCAGCCGCGGCCCGCGTCGGCGACCCGACAGGACACCCCGGCACGATCGGCTCGCCCGGTGTGAACTCGGTGCTCATCGGCGGCCGGCCAGCCGCCACGGTCGGTACGCCGCACACGTGCGCTGTACCGCCGCCCGCCGTCCACGCACCGTCAGCGATCGCCGGACCCGGCAGCTCCACCGTGCTGATCGGCGGCCGGCCCGCCGCCCGCGTCGGGGACACGGCGGCATGCGGTTCGCCCGTCGTGTCCGGCTGCCCGACCGTACTGATCGGGGGCTGAGCGCCGTGGGGGAGCAGTTCATCGGTGCGGGCTGGGCCTTCCCGCCGCGTACGGACGCCACCGGCTCCATCGCCCTCGTACGCGGCGACCGCGCCCTGGAGGAGTCGATCAGGCTGATCCTGGCGACGTCGCCGGGCGAGCGGCCGATGCGGCCCGAGTTCGGCTGCGCCGTCAACGACTACGTCTTCGCTCCCGCCGACGCGGGCACGGCCGGTCAACTCGCCTATGAGGTACGCCTCGCGCTGGAGCGGTGGGAGCCGCGTATCGAGGTCGACGAGGTGACGGTTCGCTTCGACGAGGCGGACAACGGAGTGCTGTACATCGACATCAGCTACACGGTGCGCGGCTCCAACGACCCCCGGAATCTCGTTTTCCCGTTCTATGTCATCCCGCAGCACGAGGAGGACGGCACGTGACGCTCCCCAGCCCCGATCTGGACGACCGGCGCTTCCAGAGCCTGGTCGACGAGGCCAAGCGCCTGGTGCAGCAGCGCTGTCCCGAGTGGACCGACCACAACGTCTCCGACCCGGGCGTGACACTGATCGAAGCCTTCGCCACCATGGTCGACCAGCTCGTCTACCGGCTCAACAGGGTGCCGGAGAAGAACTACTTGACCTTCCTCGACCTGATCGGCGTACGGCTGTACCCGCCGACGGCGGCCCGCACCGACGTCACCTTCCGGCTGTCGGCGCCCCAGCCGGAAGCGGTACGCGTCCGGGCGGGCACCGAGGTCGCGACGGTCCGTACCGAGACCGAGGAGGCGGTCGTCTTCACCACCGGCCGCGATCTGGCCATCGTGCCCTGCGACTTCGCGTACCTGGCGACCAGGGCGGCGGACGGCGAAGCGGTCGACCGTACGCAGGAGTTGGCGCTCGGCCGCGACGTGCCGTGCTTTGCCCCGGCCCCGGCGCCCGGCGACGCGCTGTACGTCGGCCTGTCGAACGAGGTGCCGGCGGGCGTCGTCGTGCTGCGGCTCGACTGCCGTGTCGAGGGCGTGGGCGTCGACCCGCTGCGCCCGCCGCTGCGCTGGGAGGCCTGGGACGGCACCCAGTGGCGTGGCTGCGAGATCGAGAAGGACGACACCGGCGGCTTCAACAAGTCCGGCGAACTGATCCTCCATCTCCCGCGCACCCACACCGGATCGGCCGTCCTGCGCCGGACCGGCGGCTGGCTGCGCTGCCGGCTGCTGGAGCCCGAGCCGGGACAGCCGGGCTATGTGGCGCCGCCGACCGTCCGCCGGATCAGCGCCTTCACCATCGGGGGGACCGTCGAGGCCGCGCACGCGGAGACGGTGCGCGAGGAGGTCCTCGGCCCCTCCGAGGGCGTACCCGGGCAGAGCTTCCAACTCGCCAGACCGCCCGTGGTGCCCGGCGACTTCGTCATCGAGGTGGCGGACGTGGAAGCGGGCTCGGGGTGGGCCGACTGGACCCGCGTCGACGACTTCGCCCACTCGGGACCCGACGACCGGCACATCACCCTGGACCCCAACTCCGGCCGCGTCGACTTCGGCCCCGCCGTACGCGAACAGGACGGGAGCCTGCGCCACTACGGCGCAGTGCCGCGCAAGGGCAGCCCCGTGCGGGTGCGCGGCTACCGGACAGGCGGCGGCAGGCGCGGCAATGTCGCCCGGGGCGCGCTGCGCGTCCTGCGCAGCTCACTGCCGTTCGTCGCGCGGGTGGAGAACAGGCGCCCGGCGCTCGGCGGTGTCGACGGCGAGACGGTGGAGAGCGCACGCGTACGCGGCCCGATGACCCTGCGGACCCTGCACCGCGCCGTGGTTCCGCACGACTACGAACTGCTGGCCCGCGAGGTCGCCCCCGACGCGGCGCGCGTCCACTGCGTCCCCGTGGGCCGGGACGCCGAAGCGGGCGGAGTGCGGCTGCTGGTCGTACCGTCCGGGCGCGGCGACGAACAGGGCCGTATCCGCTTCGACGAGCTGATCCCGCCGCCCGACACACTGGAGCAGATCACCCGCCACCTCGACGAACGCCGCCCGATCGGCGCGCGGGTGATGGTGGAGCCGCCGTTCTACCAGGGGGTGACGGTCGTCGCCTCCGTAGGGGCCCGCAGGGGCGCGGTGGTCGAGCGGCTGCGCGAGGACGCGCTGACCGCGCTCTACGGCTACTTCAACCCGCTGACCGGCGGCCCGGACCGGCAGGGCTGGCCGTTCGGCCGGCCGATCCAGGCGGGCGAGGCGTTCGCCGTGCTCCAGCAGGTGCCGGACGTGGACCTGGTGGACGACGTACGGCTCTTCCCCGCCGACCCGGTCACCGGGCAGCGCGGCGAGGCGACCACCCGGATCGCCCTCGACCGGCACGCGCTCGCCTTCTCGTACGAACACCAGCTCCGGGTCAGGGAGGCGTGATGCGAACGGCCGTGGAAGGACTGCCCACCCCGCACCCCCTGGTCGAGCTGCTTCCCGCGCTCTACCTGGAACAGGACTTCGTCCTGCGCTTCCTGTCGGCGCTGGACGACGTACTCGCCCCGATTCTGCTGACCCTCGACAACCTGCCCGCGCATCTCGATCCGCGCAGCGCGCCCGAGGACTTCCTCGCCTGGGTGTCCCAGTGGGTGGCCGCCGAGCCGCACGGGGAGGAGTCGCTGGAACGGCGGCGGGCCGCGGTGACCGAAGCGGTGGCCAGGCACAGCCGCCGGGGGACGCGCGGCGGCCTCGCCGAGGCGATCCGCCGGCAGACGGGGATCGAACCGGAGATTTCGGAGAGCGGCGGCTCGGCCTGCTCGCCGACGCCGGGCACCGAACTGCCGGGCGAGGAGCGGCCGTGGGTGGTCGTACGGCTGCGGGCACCCGACCCGGGGGCGGTGGACCGGGTCAGGGCCGAGGAGCTGATCGAGGAGCAGGTGCCGGCACACATCGGCTACGCGTTGGAGATCCTGCCCGCCGACGGCGGCGCGGGCACCGGTCCGGTGGGGGAGCGGCCATGACCTGCCCGGAGTGCGGACACCGGAACGCGCCGGGGGCGGCGTTCTGCACGGCGTGCGAAGCGTTCCTGGAGTGGGGGGACCAGGGGCGGCGGGGGAGCGGTGAGTCCTCTGGCGCGGGTGAGTCCTCCGACGCTGCGGATACGAGGGGTACGGCGGCGCCCGACGACGGGCCCCCGCCACCGGCCCCCGATCCCGCTGGTCCAGATCCCGCCGCCCGTGTTCCGGCCGCGCGTGTTCTCCACCCACCGGCGCACGCTCCGTCGACGTCCCCGGACACCGCTGCCCCGCGCCGCCCCGGCGACGACCGGCTGACCACCTCCGTACCCGGCCCCGAGGAGGAGCCCGAGGCGCCCGCGCCGCAGCCGGGCCCCGTACCG
>NZ_JTHL01000001.1:8124589-8159043 GCF_000818195.1 Streptomyces sp. 150FB
CGCCGGCACCCGGCCCGGGCGCCGTCTGTGGCGCCGCCCCAGCCTCGCGATCCCGATCACCCTGGTGGTGCTGGCCGTCGCGGTCTGGTTCGCCCGCCCCTACTTCTCCGAGATGTTCGATGTGACGAGGGACAACACGGGCACCCCCGACGAACTGCACCCGAGCGCGACCCGAGGCTCCAGCGCCGCCCCCGGCCACCCGGCGGGGGCGGCCTTCGACACGTACACCAACCGCTACTGGGCCCCCGCCCAACCGGGGCCCGGCAACGGTGAGTTCATCGAATGCGACTTCGAGAAGCCGGCCCGCATGCTGAAACTGGTCGTCTTCTCGGGACGGTCGGGCAAGGAGGACGAGTTCCTCACCGAAGCCCGGCCCGCGGCGCTGAACGTCACCCTCCGGTCCGAGGACGGCAAGATCACCCGGAAGAAGATCACCCTCAAGGACAAGCCGGGCCAGCAGACGTTCGACGTACGCGGCACCGATGTCGTACGGGTGCGGCTCGCGGTCGACGGCGTCTACGGCGGAGCCGACGGCCGACGGCCGGCCATCGCGGAGGCCGAGTTCTTCGGGCGCCGCTGAGTACCCGTACGGCCGCCTTGTGGTCCCGGTCTAGAAGGTGATCACCGCGCGGCCGCCGTGCCAACGGCCACCGACCATCTCGGAGAGGGTGGCCGGCGCCTCGTCGAGGCTGATCGCGGTGATGTCCGGCATCAGGTCGTGCTGCACCGCGAAGTCGACGGTGGCCCGGGTGTCCTTGGGGGAGCCGGACGGGGAGGCCATGGTGTGCAGCCGGTTGAGGATCATGAGCTGGCTGGGCAGTTCGAGCGGCTGAGGGCCGTAACCGAGCAGTACCAGGGTGCCGTCGGGGGCCAGGCCGCCGAGCATGGCGGAGGCTGTCTCGGTGGAGGGCGTGCTGTTGATGATCAGGTCGGCGCCGAAGCCCCAGCTCTTGAGCTCGGCGGCCGGGTCTCCCTCGCTGGTCGCGATGAACCGTTCGGCACCCAGTTCCTTCGCCCGGTCCTCGCTGCGGTGCGAGCGGCCGAGTACGGCGACCCGGGCGCCCATGGCGACAGCGAACTTGATCGCCATGCCGCCGATGGCGCCGGCGCCGATCACCGCCACCCGGGAGCCCGAGGTGACGCCGGCCTTCTTCAGGCCGTTGAACGCTGTGAGTCCCGCGCACATCAGCGGGGCACCGGCGACCGGGTCGAGTTCCTGCGGCAGCGGTGTGACGAACCCTTCGCGGAAGATCGCGTACTCGGCGTAGCCGCCGTCGGTGACGATGCCGGTGATGCGCTTGTTCGGGCACAAGATCTGCTCGCCCCGCGCGCAGTAGTCGCAGCGCATGTCGGAGTCGTACAGGAATTGCGCGCCCACCGTGTCGCCCACTTCCGGCCAGGCAACTCCTTCGCCGAGCGCGACGACTGTTCCGGTCACCTCGTGGCCGGGAATGGTCGGGAAGCGGGCGAACGGGTATTCGCCGTTCACCAAGGTGACTTCCGAGTTGCACATTCCGCAGGCGATCATTTTCACGAGTATCTCGCCTGGTCCGGGTGTCGGAATGTCGCGGTCGACGAGAGTGAGGTCCGTATGCGGAGCGGAAAGTTCGGCAGCACGCATCATCGTCTCCAGGGTCAGAAGCTGGCGAGGCCGGACCCGTGGTGTGAGCCCTCCTTGCACCAGGAGAATCATCTGTGGCCTGCGTTTTCAGTGTAGGCGCGATGAAAATGCCCGTCCAAAGAACCGAAGGACGTCGCATTCTCGTTCAATTCCGTCGCGAGGTTGATCCGCGAAGCGCGCGGTCGGCAGTCGGCGCCCGGTGATCTCGATCGCGGACCTCCGCACCACGGGCACAGCACAGACGGCCCGGTCCGGAGTGCAGCGGGCCTGATCCGCGGATACCGTCGCTGTCATGGCCCCCAACAGGCGATTGGCCCGGTCGAACGGACCGGCGAGCCCGGCCGGTCACCGGAGCCGGCCGGCTCTTTCCGCGGCCCGCTCCGAGGCGACGTAGAGGTGGCCGGGCACCGGCCCGGTCGTACCGCCTCGGAACGTGCGGCGGCCGGAGCGCACCGGGTGCTGGCGCAGGTCACCACCGAGACCGGTGCCAACGTCGGAGCGCTGTATCTGCCGGTTCCGAATGAGCAGGTCATGCGCATGGCGGTGGTCTTCGGCGTATCGGCCAGGATCGCGGTGCCATGGTCCCGGGTCGCGATGGCCGCGCCCGTGCCGGTGGCCGAGGTGGCACGCCGGCGCCGTCCGGTGTGGATTCCCAGCCACGACGAGCTGGCCCGCCGCTACCCGAGGACCGGCCTCGCTCTGCCGTACCAGGTCGCCATGGGAGTGTCGCCGCTGCTCTCGGGGGGCTCCGTCAAAGGCGTGCTGCTTCTGCTGTGGCCCGGTACCCACGCGCCCGACCTGTCCCTCCAGGAGTCGGGGGAGATCGACGACGCGAGCCGGCGCATCATCCGGTTCCTGGTCCAGGCCGAGACGGACGGTGATCCGCTGCGGCCCGGGGAGGAACCGTACGCCGTGGACCTGCCCCCTTCCGGCCTCTGGGCGGATTCGGAGGCGCGGGCGGCGGCCGACCTCTCGGAGCGGCTCCGGGAGGGGTACGCCGCCCTGGATCTCGACGGCCGGATCACGTTTCTCAGCAGCAGGGCCGCCGAACTGCTCGGAACCGGTCGTCGGGAACTGATGGGGGTCCGGCCCTGGGAGATCCTGCCCTGGCTCCATGACCCCGCCTACGAGCACTGCTACCTCGCGGCCCTCTTCAGCCGTCTGCCCACCTTCTTCAACGCGATGAAGCCTCCGGACAAGTGGCTGTCCCTGGCCCTCTACCCCGACAGAACCGGGGTGAGTGTGCGCGTCACAGCGCTGGAGGGCCACCAGGGAGAACCTGAGCCGACCGTCGCGCCTCCCGTCACTCCCCACGCCAGAGCAGGCACCCTCTCGTATCTCATGCACCTGTCCGCCTCGCTGTCCGAGGCGGTGGGAGTCAAGGAGGTGACGGACGCCGTCACCGAGCAGATCATGCCCGTCATCAACGCCCAGGGACTGGCGCTGGTCGTCGCGGACGGCAGCAGGCTCCGGGTGCTCGCCACCACCGGCTTCCCCGGCGGAGCGCTGAACGACTTCAACGGCCTCCCGCTGTCCACGGACGCACCGAGCATCCGAGTGCTGGAAACCGGCACCGCCCTGTTCTACGCCGACACCCAGGAAATGCAGCGTGCCTATCCGCGGATGGCTGCCTTCTACGCGCAAAGAGCCTCTTTCGCCTATCTGCCGCTGATCGCCGGCGGCCGTACCGTCGGATGCTGTGTGCTGGGCTACGAAGAGCCGCACGCCTTTCCCCTGGACGAGCGCACCGCCCTGACCTCACTGGCCGCGATGATCGCCCAGGCACTGGAACGGGCGACCCTCTACGACACCAAGAACCAGGTGGCGCGCGGACTCCAGGCGGCGCTGCTGCCCGGTGTCCTGACCAGGATTCCCGGCCTCGACACGGCGGCCCGCTATCTTCCGGCGAGCCGGGGCATGGACATCGGCGGGGACTTCTACGACGTGCTCCGTCTCGACGAGACGACCGCCGCCGCCGTCATCGGCGATGTCCAGGGACACAACGTCAACGCCGCCGCCCTCATGGGCCAGGTACGCATCGCCGTCCACGCGTACGCCACCTCGGGCGCCCGCCCCGGAGAGGTCCTGGCCCGGACCAACCGCCTGCTCATGGACCTGCGGTCCGACCTGTTCGCGAGCTGCGTCTACGTCCAGCTCGATCTCCGCAGCGGCAGGACGCTCCTGGCCACCGCCGGCCACCCGCCTCCGCTGCTGCGCCTCGCCGATCACCGTACGGAGGTCCTGGACGTACCCCCGGGACTGCTTCTGGGCATCGAACACGACGCCGAGTACCGGACCGTCGAGACCTTCCTGCCCCCCGGCGCCGTCCTGGCGCTGTACACCGACGGCCTGGTCGAGCGGCCCGGCGTCGACCTGGGCGTGGCCATCGACGAACTCGCAGGCCAACTGGCTGCCGCGCGGCCGCACTCCCTGGACGCCCTCGCCGACACCCTGGTCGACCACGTCCGCGGGCGCAGCCCCCTCAGTGACGACGTCGCCCTCCTTCTCCTCAGCCCGGAGCACCCCGAGAGCTGAGGGCATCACCGCCGGACCACCGCGCCCGCTTCGTCCCGGAGGCCGATGCCGATCAGAAGGGGCATCGGGCGGTCGATAGGCTGCTCGAAGGTCGGACTGGCGGAGCCACAGGTCCAAACTTCCCCCAGGAATCTCCCCAGGTCGGTTTGTGTGAGCACTCAGTGTGCGTCCGCGGTATTCAAGTGACAAGGATTCAGGGCATGTTCACCACCCGTCCCACCCTCCAGGGCACCTTCGGCATGGTCTCCTCCACCCACTGGCTCGCCTCACAGTCCGCGATGGCGGTCCTGGAGGACGGCGGCAACGCGTACGACGCCGCCGTGGCCGCCGGATTTGTCCTTCATGTCGTCGAACCACACCTCAACGGCCCGGGCGGCGAAGTGCCGATCATCCTCGCGCCCGCCGGCGGCGAGGTCCAGGTGCTCTGCGGGCAGGGACCCGCCCCCGCCGGGGCCACCATCGCCCACTACCGCTCCCTCGGACTCGGACTGGTCCCCGGCACCGGGCCGCTGGCCTCCGCCGTGCCCGGCGCCTTCGACGCCTGGATGGTGCTGCTGCGCGACCACGGCACCAAGCCCCTCGCCGAGGTGCTGCGCTACGCCATCGGTTACGCGGAGGACGGCCACGCGCCCGTCGAACGGATCGGCCAGACCGTGGAGACGGTCCGCGCCCTGTTCGAGACCGAGTGGCCCTCGTCCGCCGACGTCTACCTCCCCGGCGGCAAGGCCCCCGAGCCCGGCCGGCTCTTCCGCAACCCCGCGCTCGCTGCGACCTGGCGCCGGCTGATAGCCGAGGCCGAGGAGTCCGGCGGCGCCGACCGCGTGGCCCAGATCGAGGCCGCGCGCACCGTGTGGCGCGAAGGCTTCGTCGCCCAGGCCATCGTCGCCCAGGCGGCCAGGCCCACCATGGACACCAGCGGCGAACGCCACACCGGCACCCTGACGGCCGCCGACCTGGCCGGCTGGTCGGCGGGGTACGAGGCACCCGTCACGTACGACTGGAACGGCTGGACCCTCTGCAAGGCGGGACCCTGGAGCCAGGGCCCCGCCTTCCTCCAGCAACTGGCGCTGCTGCCGTCGGCCGCCGGGGAACTGCCCGCGTACGGCTCGGCGCACTACGTCCACCTCCTCGTCGAGGGCTGCAAGCTCGCGATGGCCGACCGGGAGGCCTGGTACGGCGACGCCGACGCCGCGTCCGTCCCGCTCGACGCGCTGCTCTCCGAGCCGTACAACACCGCGCGCCGCGCGCTCATCGGCGAGCGGGCCTCGTACGAACTGCGCCCAGGCAGCCCCGAAGGACGGACCCCCGTCCTCAGCGGCCACGCCACCGCCGTCGCCGCCGGCGAGGCCGTCTTCGACGTACCCGCCGACCAGGTCGCCGGCGCCGGCGAGCCGACCGTCGCCAAGGACGGCGCGACCCGGGGCGACACCTGCCACCTCGACATCGTCGACCGCTGGGGCAACATGATCGCCGCCACCCCGAGCGGCGGCTGGCTCCAGTCCAACCCCGTCATCCCCGAGCTGGGCTTCCCGCTGGGCACCCGCCTCCAGATGGTCTGGCTGGACGAGGGACTGCCCAACTCCCTCACCCCTGGCCGCCGTCCGCGCACCACCCTCACCCCGTCGCTCGCGCTGCGCGACGGCGTACCCGTACTCGCCTTCGGCACCCCCGGCGGCGACCAGCAGGACCAGTGGCAGGTGCACTTCTTCCTGGCGCTCGCGCTGCGCGCCCCCGTCCGGGGCGGACTCGACCTCCAGGGCGCCATCGACGCCCCGAACTGGCACAACGACAGTTTCCCCGGCTCCTTCTACCCGCGCGGCATGCTGGCGGGCAGCCTCACCGTCGAGGAGGGCATGGACCCCGCCGTCATCGAGGAACTGCGCGGGCTCGGCCATGACGTCACCGTCGGCGAGCCGTGGTCCGAAGGGCGGCTGTGCGCGGTCGCCAGGGACCCGGAGACGGGCATTCTGTCGGCGGCGGCCAACCCGCGTGGCATGCAGGGTTACGCCGTAGGACGCTGAGCCGTCACCCGAGGCCCCGTTCCCGTCGTCAGCGGAGCGTGGTTGGCTGGTCGCATGATCGATGACCCCCTCAACGAGGACTCCGCGCACATCGGGGTGCCCCTCACGGGGCCCCCTGACGACCTTCTCGTCGCGTCCGTCGAGAAGGTGATGCGGGAGGCGGCCGACGCCGAGATCATGCCGCGCTACCGGCAGCTCGCCGCGCACGAGATCGCGGAGAAGGCCGGACCGCACGACCTGGTGACGGTCGCCGACAAGGCGGCGGAGGCCCACCTCACCGCCGCCCTCATGGAGCTGCTCCCCGGCTCCGTCGTGGTCGGCGAGGAGGCGGTGCACGCCGACCCGTCGGTGTACGACGCGCTGCGCGGCGACGTCCCCGTATGGATCGTCGACCCCGTCGACGGCACCCGCCAGTTCATCGCGGGGGACCCCGGGTTCTGCACGCTCGTCGCGCTCGCGCGCGGCGGCGAGCTGCTGGGGTCCTGGACGTACGCCCCGGTGCTCGGGGAGATGGCGACGGCGGTACGCGGCGGGGGAGCCCGGCTGAACGGCGCGCCGCTGCGGTCGGGCACGCCCGTGCCCGGCGCTGTGCTGCGCGTCGCCATGTCCCACCCGGACTACACCACGCCCGAGCAGAAACGCCAGTTGCTCGGCCTGCGCACGGAGGGCATCGAGGCCAGGCCCTGCGGCGCGGCGGGTCTCGAATATCTGGCCGTGGCGCGGGGCGAGCTGGACGCCGTGGCCTTCAACTGGGAGTACGCGTGGGACCACGCGGCCGGGCTGCTGCTGGTGGCGGAGGCGGGCGGTGCGCAGATGACGCTCGCGGGTGTGCCGTACCGCATCGCCGGCGGCAACGCGCTGCCGTTCACGGCGGCGCGCGACGCGGCGACGGCGCGGACCGTGCGGCTCAGGCTCCAGGACGGGTCCTGACCGGTGGGACCGCCGTCCGGTCCCGCCGTGTCAGCCGCTTCATGCCTGCTCGTCCAGCACGGCCCGTACCTCACGCACCAGTTCCGCCGCCTGTTCGACGGCCTCGGCGAGCGGGGCCCGCAGCGCCGCCGCGACCCGCTCGGCGAAGTCCGGCGGCGTGTCGGGGAGTCGGGCGGCCGCCGCCGTCGCGCCCTTCTCGTTGACGCACCACACCCGGTGGTGCGCCAGCAGCGCCTGGGCGAGCACCCCGAACGCGAACGACAGGGACAGCGACACATGCAGCGCGTCGTCCCCGCGCACGGACTTGCGGGCCCCCAGCACGACGAATTCGGCGGCGAACGCCCTCTCCGCGATCGCGGCGCGCAGCGGCTCCGGATAGCTGATCGCCTCCCGCAGCGCCGTCAACTCGCCGCCGGGATCGGCCAGTACGCGGCAGAGCGCCACCTCTCCCGGGTAGGCGGGAGACCAGAACCCCAGCGGGTGGCCGATCTGCGTCCCCACCTCGAACCGGCCCTCGGCGCACTCCGCCCAGACCCGCTCAACCCGGTCCAGATCCCGCAGGATCCAGTCGACGGCGACCCCGTCCACGGTCAGCCAGGCGCCGCCGTTCACCCAGGGACCCCAGCCGCCGGGCCCCGCGACCTGGACAGGGACGCCGGTCAGCTCGGTCGCCAGCGCGGCCAGCGCCGGGGTGTCCACCTCGCCCCGGTAGTAGATCCCGAGGTCCCAGTCGGAATCGGGCCGTTCGGCGCCCCGCGCGCGGCTGCCGCCGAGTGCCACGGCACGTACCCCCGCCACGCCGGTGAGCCGGTCCGCCATCACGGTGATGGTCCGCTCCCGGGCCGCGTCCTGTGTCTCGTTCATGGGCGCGGACAATACCCGCGCCACCGCTGTCGGTGCCCGGGAATATCCTGGGGCCTCTGGCCATCGGCTGACGAAGGAGTCCGAAGGTGCCGTCGATGCTCGATGCAGTCGTCGTGGGGGCGGGACCCAACGGGCTGACCGCCGCCGTCGAACTGGCCAGGCGGGGATTCTCCGTTGCCGTCTTCGAGGCCAGGGACACCGTGGGCGGGGGTGCCAGGACCGAGGAGCTGACGCTCCCCGGCTTCCGCCACGACCCGTGTTCCGCCGTGCACCCGCTGGGTGCCGGGTCACCGGTCTTCGGGACGATGCCCCTCGCCCGGTACGGACTTGAGTGGCTGCACCCCGAACTCCCCATGGCCCATCCCTTCGACGACGGTACGGCAGCGGTGCTGTCCCGCTCGGTCGCCGAGACGGCGGCCTCGTTGGGACCGCGCGACGCCGGTACGTACCGCCGTCTCGTCGCGCCCTTCCTCGGCAAGTGGGACACCCTCGCCAGGGACTTCATGTCGCTGCCGCCGGTCTCGCTGCCCCGCGACCCCGTCACGCTGGCCCGCTTCGGCCTCGCCGGGCTGCCGCCGTACACCTGGCTCATGCGCCGCTTCCGTGACGACCGCGCGCGGGCGCTGCTCGCCGGGGCCGTGGCCCACTCCATCGCCCCGCTGAGCGGGCCCGTCACCGGCGGCCTCGGCCTGATGTTCGCGCTCGCCGCGCACGCGGGCGGCTGGCCACTGCCGCGCGGCGGCTCCCAGTCGATCTCCGACGCCCTCGCCGGCTACCTCGCCGACCTGGGCGGCGCGATCCACACCGGATACGAGGTCAAGCGCCTCGACGACCTGCCGCCGGCCCGTGCGTACGTCTTCGACACCTCGCCGACCGCCCTCGCCAGGATCGCCGGACTCGGCAGGGCGTACGACGGATACCGCTACGGGGCGGGTGTCTTCAAGATCGATTACGCGCTCGACGGGCCCGTGCCCTGGACGGCGGACGAGCCCCGCAGGGCCGGCACCGTCCAGATCGGCCCCAGCAGCCGTGAGATCGGTGCCGCGCTGCGCCAGGCGTCGGGCGGCCAGGCACCGGCGACGCCCTTCCTGCTCACGGCGCAGCCCAGCCTGGTCGACGCGTCCAGGGCGCCCGAGGGCAAGCATGTGTTCTGGGCGTACGGGCATGTCCCGCACGCCTGGGACGGCGATCTGACCGAAGCGATCGAGCGGCAGATCGAGCGCTTCGCGCCCGGCTTCAGGGACCGGGTGCTGGCCAGGGCCACCGCGGGGCCGCCGGAGCTGGCGGCGCGCAACGCGAACTACGTGGGAGGGGACATCGCCTGCGGCTCCGTCGCCGGGCTCCGGCTGCTGCTGCGCCCCAAGCTGTCCCTCTCCCCGTACTCCACCCCGCACCCGGCCGTCTTCCTCTGCTCGTCGGCGACCCCGCCGGGCCCCGGGGTGCACGGCATGTCGGGGCACAACGCGGCGAAGGCGGTCTGGCGGCGGCTGCGGGCGAACTGACGGGCGCTCAGGTCCGTACCCGGTCTGCCACCCGCTCCGCCGCCCGGTCCGTACCGCTGGTCACTGCTTGACCGCTCCCGAGTTGGCGCTGCGCACGAAGTGCCGCTGGAAGACGAAGAAGAGCGCGGCGACGGGGATGGTCGCGAGCAGCGCCGCCGTCAGCTTGAGCGGATACTGCGTGCCCGCGCTCAGGCTGCCG
Source organism: Streptomyces sp. 150FB (assembly GCF_000818195.1). Classification (GTDB taxonomy): domain Bacteria; phylum Actinomycetota; class Actinomycetes; order Streptomycetales; family Streptomycetaceae; genus Streptomyces. The sequence continues at coordinate 8,134,262 of NZ_JTHL01000001.1, forward strand.
GAGACGAAGTGGGCCAGCCCGGTGGTGAGCGTCTCGTACTGCGGGGACTGGGTGGCCACCAGGAAGTGCGTGAACTCGTTCCAGGACCCCTGGAAGGAGAGGATGGTCAGGGTGATCAGGGCGGGCCTGGCCATCGGCAGCACGACGGACCAGAAGGTACGGAAGACACCCGCGCCGTCGATGCGCGCGGCCTCCTCCACCTCCCTGGGGACCGAGACGAAGAACTGCCGCATGATGAACACGCCCGCCGCGTCCACCAGCAGCGGGATGATCATGCCGGCGTAGCTGTCGAAGAGCCCGAGCTGGTTGAGGACGAGGAACTTCGGGATCAGCAGCACCACGCCCGGCACGGCCATCACGGTGAGCAGACCGTTGAAGAGCAGATTGCGGCCCCGGAAGTCGAGGCGCGCCAGCGCGTAGCCGGCCAGCGAGTCGAAGAAGACGCGGCCGGCGGTGATGAAGACCGTGACCAGGACCGAGTTCGCGAGCCAGCGGGTGAAGGGCACCGAGTCGTCCATGGAACCGAGTCCGAACAGCCGCCGGTAGGAGTCCAGCGAGAACGGGTTCGGCAGCAGGGACAGCGGGTGGGCTGCGGCGTCCGGGTCGGTCTTGAAGGAGGTGACGATCTGGATGACGAACGGCAGTACGTACAGCAGGCCGACCGCGGCGAGCACGACGTAGAGGATGGTGAGCTGCAAGCGGCGTCCGGTCCTGTGCCGGGCGGCCGTGCCGGTGCCGGAGCCCCGGGTGTGCGTGGGGGTGTGCGTGGTCATGACGTCCTCCTGCGGAGCGACCGGACGAGCCGGGCCGGTTTGTCGCGGTCGCGCAGCAGCACCCGCTGGACCAGGGTCATCACCACGATGATCGCCAGCAGGATGAAGGCGATCGCCGCGGCCCTGCCGTACGAGGAGTCCTGGAAGCCGGCGGTGTACGACAGGAAGGCCGGGGTGAGCGTGGTGTTGGCGGGGGCGCCCTGGCTCATCACGTAGACGGCGTCGAACACCTGCCAGGACCCGATGAGCCCGAGGGTCAGGACGAGGAACAGCACCGGCCTGATGGCGGGCAGGGTGACATGCCGGAACGACTGCCAGCGGCCGGCGCCGTCCAGGGTGGCGGCCTCCTCCAGCTCGACTGGCACGTCCTGGAGGGCGGCGAGGAAGATCAGCATGTAGGTGCCCGACGTGGTCCACACGGCCAGCAGGATGATCGTGCACATCGCGATGGACGGGCCGGAGAGCCAGTCCCACCAGGACAGTCCGAGGAAGCCGTGCGAGGCCAGCGCGCCCACGGGCCGGTCGGGGTCGACGATGCCGACGGCGCCCAGGATCGTCCAGACGAGGCCGTGCGCGTCGGTGAACCACTTGGGCCCCTTGAGACCGACCCACTTCAGCAGGGCGTTGACCGCGCCGCTGCCCTGGAAGAGGAAGAGGAAGACGGTGGAGATGGCGATGGAGCTGGTGACCGAGGGGAAGTAGAAGATGGTCCGCAGCAGCCCCTTGCCCTTGACCCGGCGGCTGTTGACGGCGGTGGCCAGCGCCAGGGACAGCACGGTCTGGAGCGGCACGACCAGCAGCACGTAGTACAGGTTGTTGCGTACGGAGGTCATGAACTGCGTGCGGTCGAGGCCGTCCTTGGTCAGTACGTCCGCGTAGTTGCGCACGCCCACGAAGTCGGCCGCCGAGGTGAAGGGGTTGGACTGGCCGTTCCAGTTCAGCAGGCTGACCCAGAGGGCCATGCCTATGGGCACCAGCAGGAACAGTCCGAGGACGACCACCATCGGGCTGACGAAGAGCCAGCCCCAGAGGCCCTGCCGGCCCTTGATACCGGACCTGCGGGACCTGCCGAACCCGCCGGGCTTACCGGTCCCGCCCGGCCCGCGCCGCCCGGGAGCGTCACGGGGGCCGGGGAGCCCGTCACCGCCCCCACCGTCCCCGCCGGCCGGTGCCACGGTCGGCGCGGCGCCGCTGCCGCTGCCGTACTGGCTCATGTCCACTTTCCTTCTCTCCTCTTCGCTTCCTCCCCCGCGCCCGCCGGTCCCCGGGGGCCCCGGCGGGCGTTCGTACGGTGAGCGCGCCGCTCGCTGTCGCGGTGGCGCGGTCAGTTACCGCCGGCAAGCACCTGCTCGCCGTTGCGTTGCAGGTCGGACAGGATCTTCTGGGGATCGGCCGTCGCGAGACCGGCCAGGTCGCTGTCGAACTGCGTCAGCACCTTGGTGAATCCGGGAAGGGTCACAGGGCCCTGGGCGAAGGTGGTCCCGTCGGCGAACACCTTGTCCTGCGGGGCCTCCTTCTCGAAGGTGGCCAGCGCGCTGGTCCTGGACGGCAGGACCCCGTAGGCCTTCGCGAAGGTCACCTGCTGCTCGGCCGCTGTGAACGCCTCGACCAGCGAGAGCGCCGCCTCGTGGTGGGCGCTCTTGTTGGCTATGCCCCAGCAGGTGCTGAACGACAGGGTGCCCTTGCCGGCCGGGCCCTGCGGCAGCGGTACGACCTTGTAGCCGACCTTCGGGTAGTCCGTGGACATCGCGCCGGTCAGCCAGTTGCCCTCGATGGTCATGGCGGCCTTGCCCGTGCCGAGCGCCTCGCCGCCCCAGCCGGTGTCGACCTGCTTCGGGAACTTGAGCACGCCCGCCTTGAGGAGCTTCTTCACATAGGTGAGCGCCTTGACGTTGGCGGCGCTGTCCGCCGTCACCTTGCTCTGGTCGGCGTTGGTGACCCAGCCGCCGGCCTGCCGCATGAAGGCGCCGAGTTCGTTGTACGAGCTGTCCACGACCAGGCCGCTGACCTTGCCCTTGGTCAGCTTGGTGGCGGTCTTCTCCAGGTCGTCCCACGACGTGGGGTAGTCGGCCTCGGTGAGTCCGGCCTTCTTCCACATGTCGGTGTTGATCGCCAGCGCCAGGGTGGAGCTGTCCTTGGGCGCGCAGACGAACTTGCCGTTGTAGCTGAAGGATTCGCGCAGGGCGGGGGAGAAGTCGGCCTTCGACGGGAGCTTGTCGCCGTACGCGTAGAGCGAGTTGCCCTTGGCGTAGTTGGCGAAGACCGAGGAGCCGACGTAGAAGACGTCCGGCGGCTTGCCGCCCGCCAGCGCCTGCCCGAGCTGCTGGTCGATGTTCTGCGCGGGAGTCACCGTCACGGTGTTGCCGGTCTTCTTCTCCCAGGCACTGGCCGCCGCCTTCACGGCGTTGGTCTCGGCGTCACCGGAGGACCCGATCATCACGGTGAGGTGCTGCTTGCCGGTGCTCTCCTGCTTCGCGCTGCTGTCACTGCCGAATCCGGAGGAACACCCGGCAAGCAGGAACACACCGCACACGGCGGCAGTCGCGGCTCTGCGTACTGTCATCTTCTTCCACTCTCCAGGGCTTACAACGCCCGCGGTGTGTCCGCGGGTGCTCGATCAGGGACGGGCCTGCCGTCGGGGGCGAGTACGGTGGCCGAGCTCTCCCGCACGATCAGTTCGGGCGTCAGCAGCACCCGTTCCGGTGCGGCGTCGGGGTTCTTTATGCGGGACATGAGCAGCCGGGTGCATGCCCTGCCGACCTCCTCCAGCGGCTGGTGCACACTGCTGAGGCTCGGCGAGAGCAGGGCGGCGGCGAGGGAGTCGTCGAAGCCGGTCACAGCGACATCGGTGCCCGGGCTCAGACCGCTGTCCCGCAGCGCCCGGTAGCAGCCGAGTGCCAGTGTGTCGCTGGCCGCCACCACGGCTGTCACGCGTGACAGCACCTTGCCGACGGCGTCCCGCGCCGCGTCCACCTCGTTCAGGCTCGACACCCGCAGGTCGCGTACGGGCAGACCGTGCCGCCTCATCGCCTCCCGCCAGCCGCGGGCCCGGTCGTCACCCGACCCCGAGCCGCGCGGCCAGCCGAGAAAGGCGATCTTGCGGTGGCCGGCGGCGACCAGGTGGTCCACGGCGGCGGCGGTCCCGTGCGCGCCGTCCACATCGACCCAGTCACCGGTCTCGCGCGCCGACCAGGACCGGCCGAACGCCACGTACGGTACGCCGTGTTTCTGCAGCCAGGCCGGTCTGGGGTCGCCCCGGTAGGTGTTGCTCAGCACGAACGCGTCGACCGAGTGCTCCCGCAGTAATTCGTCGTACCGGTCGGCCTCGTCCTCGACGCCGACCGGCGCCGCGAACAGCAGGACGCGGTAGCCCGCCTGGTCGGCGGAGTCGGACAGCGCGTGCAGGAAACCGTCCAGCACGGTGGTCGACAGCCCGCTCCTGGCGGGCTGGACGCCGTACCCGATGAGCCGGCTGGAGCGGGTACGCAGGGAGCGGGCCGCCTGGTGGGGCCGGTAGTCCAGCTCCGCGACCGCCTCCCGAACGCGCTCCAGGGTCCTGGGCGCGAGCAGGTCCGGCGAGTTCAGCGCGTTCGACACCGTCTGCGTGGACACTCCGGCGCGCTGCGCGACCATGGCGAGCGTGACCGGTCCGTCCTTGCGTCCGCCTGGCGGGGTCGTACGTGCCACCGAGGGCCTCCGAGGTTCCGTGCACGGCACCGGCCGAAATGCGGCGCCGCATCTGCAATGGATCGATAAAACTCTCTTTAATGCCAGCTTGGCAAGGGCTAAGGTGATTTTGGATCGATCCAATCCGTCGATCAAGAAACCGATCACGCACTGATCCCAGCCACCATCCGCACGACGAGAGGCCCACACTGTGAACACGGTCGTCCAGGGGCAGCACGCCGGTGACCAGCCGGCGGCCGGCCCCGGCACCGGGGGACTCCAGCCCTTCCTGCATGACACCTGCACCACGGTCTACGCCCCGAGCCTGGCGCTCTCACGCCCGGACGGGGACATCGCCGCAGGGGCCGACGGCTTCTACCACGCGGACCGCCGGATGCTCTCCGCGCTCACGTTCCACGTACGGGACGTCCCGCTGGCACCGGTCAGCCGCACCCTCCAGGCCGCCGACAGGACCGCCTTCCGCGCGGTCCTGCGCGGCGTCGGCGAGGACACCGCCGACCCGGCCGTCACACTGCGCCGCACCCGCTCGCTCACCCCCGGTGTGCTGCGCGAGGAGCTGGAGATCACCAATGCGGGACACCAGAGGGTGCGGCTCGAAGCGGTGCTCACCGCACGGGCCGACCTCACCGGAATGAACGACGTCAAGCAGGGCCGCTCGCGTCCCGCGCTGCCCGCGCGCGCCGAGGACGGCGGCCTGGCCTGGACCGACGGCGACGTGAGCGTACGGCTGCGCCCGGCCGCCGGCTCCGCCGCCTCCGGAACCCCGCACGCCGACGCGGCCGACGGCACCCTGCGCTACGACGTGGACCTGCCGGCCGGCTCCACCTGGCGCGCCGCCGTCGAATGCGTCGTCAGCGGCAGCGAACCCGACCTGTTCCCGGCCGTCGCACCCGAAGCCGTCCCCTGGTCGACGCCCCGCCTGCGCTCCGCCGACCGCCGCCTCGACCGGCTGCTGCGCCGCGCGGTCGGCGACCTCGAACGGCTGCTGCTGTCCGACCCGGGCAGCGACCCGAAGGGACCCGACGACCTGTTCCTGGCCGCCGGATCACCGTGGTTCCTCACTCTGTTCGGCAGGGACGCGCTGTGGAGCGCCCGTATGCTGCTGCCGCTCGGCACCGAGCTGGCCGCAGGGACCCTGCGTACGCTCGCCCGCCGCCAGGGCACCCGTGTCGACCCGGAGACCGAGGAGCAGCCGGGGAAGATCCTCCACGAGGTACGCCGTGCGGCCCGCGGGCCGCACGAGAGCACCGCGCTTCCGCCGGTCTACTACGGCACCGTCGACGCCACCCCGCTCTGGGTGATCCTGCTGCACGACGCCTGGCGCTGGGGCATGGACACCGGGGAGGTCGCCGAACTCCTGCCGCACGCCGAAGCCGCCCTCGACTGGCTCGCCACCTACGGCGACGCCGACGGCGACGGCCTCCTCGAATACATCGACACCACCGGACGCGGCCTCGCCAACCAGGGCTGGAAGGACTCCGGCGACTCCATCCGCTGGCGCGACGGTCGGCTCGCCAAGGCACCGATAGCGCTGTGCGAGGTTCAGGCGTACGGCTACGAGGCCGCCATGGCCGGTGCCGCACTGCTGCGCGCCTTCGGGCGGCCCGGCGCCGAGCGCTGGGAGGAGTGGGCCGGCCGGCTGCGCCGCCGCTTCAGGGAGAGCTTCTGGACGCGGGACGAGCGGGGCCCGTACCCGGCCGTGGCCCTCGACGCCGACAAACGGCCGGTCGACTCCGTCACCTCCGGCTTCGGCCACCTGCTCGGCACCGGTCTCCTCGACCCGGACGAGAGCGCCCTGCTCGCCGCCCGGATCGCCGGACCCGAACTCGACTCCGGCTTCGGACTGCGCACCCTGAGCACCGACTCCACCGGCTTCAACCCGCTGGGCTACCACATCGGTTCGATCTGGCCGCACGACACCGCCATCGCCGTCCACGGTCTGGTGAGGGCCGGATTCCCGCAGGAGGCCGCCTCGCTCGCCGAGGGGCTGATCGCCGCCTCGGAGACCTTCGAGGGCCGGCTGCCCGAACTGTTCGCCGGACACGGCTCAGGACAGGACGCCGACCCCGCGCCCTACCCCGCCGCCTGCCGCCCGCAGGCGTGGTCCGCCGCCTCCGCCGTCCTGCTGCTGTCGGCCGCCCTCGGCCTGGAGGCCGACGTACCCGGCGGCACACTGAGCCTGTCCCCGCTCGCCGCGGGCTCCATCGGTCCGCTGGAGCTGACCGGACTCCGGGCCGCGGGCGCTCCGCTGGCCGTACGGCTCGACGCCACCGGCCGGGCCGGCGTCGAAGCGCCGGACAGCCTCACCGTCCGGGGCGCCGACCGTACCGGCGACCCTGCCTGACCCCGCCCGCCACCCGGCATCACCAGGCACCACCGAGAGACGAGAACCCCTCATGCCCCTGATGGACCTGCCCCTGGAGGAGCTGCGCGGCTACCTCCCCGTACGCGAGGAGCCGGACGACTTCGACACGTTCTGGCGCGACACCCTCGCCGAGGCCCGCACCCACGACGAGCCGCCCACCTTCACGCCGTACGACGCCTGCCTGACCGAGGTGGACGTCTTCGACGTGCGCTTCCCGGGCTTCGGCGGCGACCCGGTGGCCGGCTGGCTCCTCGTCCCCGCCTCGGCGACCGGCCCCGTGCCGTGCGTGGTGGGGTTCCTCGGCTACGGCGGCGGGCGCGGATTCCCGTACGAGTGGCTGACCTGGCCCACCGCCGGCTACGCGCACCTGCTGATGGACACCCGCGGCCAGGGCGGTTCGCTCCAGCCGGGCGCCACCGGCGACCCGCACGGCAGCGGCGGCTCCTCCTCGCCCGGCATGGTCACGCGCGGCATCGAGCGCCCGGAGGACTACTACTACCGCCGGGTCTTCACCGACGCCGTACGCGCGGTGGACGCCGCCAGGAGCCACCCCTCCGTCGACCCGGACCGGGTGGTCGTCGCCGGGGGCAGCCAGGGCGGCGGTATCGCGCTGGCCGCCGCCGCACTGAGCGACGGCGTGCGGGCCGCCCTGGTCAACCAGCCCTCGCTGTGCCACTACCGGCGTGCCCTCCAGGTGGTCGAGGGCAACGCGTACCGCGAGATCTGGACGTATCTGCGCACCCACCGCGACAGCGCCGAGCAGGTCTTCCGGACCCTCTCCTACTTCGACGGCGTCAACTTCGCGTCCCGGGCCGAGGCCCCCGTGCTGTTCTCCGTGGCGCTGATGGACGACATCTGCCCGCCGTCCACCGTCTTCGCGGCCTACAACCACTGGGCCGGACCGAAGGACATCCGGGTGTGGCCGTGGAACCGGCACGAGGGCGGCGGCTACTTCCAGGATCTGGAGCAACTGCGCTTCCTGCGGGGGCTGTCCGACCTCCGCCCCGCCGAGTGAGCCGGCCGGGACCGGCTCAAGGCAGGTAGCTCAGGGCAGGTAGCCGATACCGGCGTAACCGGTGGCCGTCCACCCGGGCTCGGCCGGGTCCTCGTCGTACCACCGGGTGATCAGTCCGGCATCGCCGAGGTCGAGCCCCTCGAAGAACCGCTCGACCTCGGCGCGGGTACGCGGGCGGAGGTTGATGCCGCTCGCCCGGTACTCGGCGGTCTTGTTCTGCTCCTCCGACAGGAAGTCGGTGGTGAGGTGGGTGAGCACCAGACAACTGCCGCTGGGCAGCGCGCCGAGGAGGGTGGCGGCGATACCGTACGGGTCGTCCTCGTCGGGGATGAAGTGCATCAGCGCGATGAGGGACAGCGCGATGGGCCTGCTGAAGTCCAGCAGTGTGCGCGCGTGGTCGAGGATCTTCTCCGGCTCGCGGACATCGGCCTGGATGTAGTCGGTCGCCCCTTCGGGCGTGCTGATCAGCAGCGCCTCGGCGTGCCGCATCACGATGGGATCGTTGTCCACATAGACGACCCGGGCCTTGGGGTTGATGGCCTGGACGATCTGGTGGAGGTTCGGTTCGGTGGGTATGCCGGTGCCGATGTCGAGGAACTGGTCCACACCGTCGTGGGCCACCTTGGCGACGGCCTTCTGCATCAGCACCCGGTTGCTCCGGGCGCCCTGCCGCGCCTCGATCGGCATCCGGTCGCCGACCGCCTGGTCGACGGGGTAGTTGTCCTTGCCGCCCAGCAGGTAGTCGTAGATGCGCGCCGGGTGCGGCTTGCTGGTGTCGACCTGGGGCTTGGGCCTGCCTGCCGTCATGCTGACCTCCACGGGTGTCCGGTCGGGTACGGGGAGTGTCGACGGCATTCCCACCGCCACGAACCACGCCACAACGCCGCATCCTGCCACAGCAACGCCCGTGCTCACACGTCACGTTGGCCCCAACGATCCACCTCCGGCGGAACGGCTCACCGCGGTCGTCGAGTTCGGCGGCGGCGATCCCGCTTTCCGGGGCACCGGGGGTCCCATCCGGATCACCCGGAGCAAGGAGCGGACCCGGCTGTGGGAGGCGTGCTACGAGGCGAGCGGGCCCCCGGTGCCGGCCGTGCCGGCTCGATGTCGTTTTTTCGCCAGCCGGTGTGCCGCCCGTGCCCGATGCTTGAACCATGCACACCGACACCGAGCGCTGCGTACGGGCCGTGAAGTCCAAGGACGCGCGGTTCGACGGCTGGTTCTTCACGGCGGTCCTGACGACCCGGATCTACTGCCGTCCGAGCTGTCCCGTCGTGCCGCCCAAGGTCGAGAACATGACCTTCTACCCGAGCGCCGCCGCCTGCCAGCAGGCCGGGTTCCGCGCCTGCAAGCGGTGCCGCCCCGACACCAGCCCCGGATCGCCGGAGTGGAACGCACGGGCCGACACCGTGGCCCGCGCCATGCGGCTCATCCAGGACGGGGTGGTCGACCGCGAGGGCGTGCCGGGGCTCGCGGCGCGGCTGGGGTACTCGGCGCGCCAGATGGAGCGGCAGCTTCTCGCCGAGGTGGGCGCGGGACCGCTCGCGCTGGCCCGCGCGCAGCGCGCCCAGACCGCGAGGGTCCTGATCGAGACGACCGCGCTGCCGATGGCCGAGGTGGCGTTCGCCGCCGGTTTCGCGTCCATCCGCGCGTTCAACGACACGGTGCGCGAGGTGTTCGCGCTGTCCCCGACCGAGCTGCGTGCGCGCGGGGCGCGCGCCGGCCGGGAGGCCGGGCCCCGGACCCCCGGGGTGATCTCGCTCCGGCTGCCGTTCCGGGCCCCGCTCAACCCGGACAACCTCTTCGGCCACCTCGCCGCCACCGCGGTGCCCGGTGTGGAGGAGTGGCGGGACGGCGCGTACCGCCGGACGCTCTCCCTCCCGTACGGGCACGGCATCGCCGCCCTCTCCCCCCGCCCCGACCACATCGCCTGCCGGCTCTCCCTCACCGACCCGCGCGATCTCGCCGTCGCCATCAGCGGCTGCCGCCGGATGCTCGACCTGGACGCCGATCCCGTCGCCGTCGACGAACAGCTCGGCGCCGACCCGCTGCTGGGCCCGCTGGTCGCGAAGGCCCCCGGGCGGCGGGTGCCGCGTACCGTCGACGCCGCTGAGTTCGCCGTACGCGCGGTGCTCGGCCAGCAGGTCTCCACGGCAGCGGCCCGGACGCACGCGGCCCGGCTCGTCACCGCGCACGGCGTGCCCGTCGAGGACGCCGAAGGCGGGCTCACCCATCTCTTCCCCTCGCCGGAGGCGCTCGCCGCGCTCGACCCCGAGGCGCTGGCACTGCCGCGCAGCCGGCGCACCACACTGACCACCCTCGTCGCCGCCCTCGCCGACGGATCGCTCAAGCTCGGATCCGACAGCGACTGGGACCGGGCCAGGGAGCAGCTCACCGCACTGCCCGGCTTCGGGCCCTGGACCGTCGAGTCCATCGCGATGCGGGCGCTCGGCGACCCGGACGCCTTCATCCCGACCGACCTCGGCGTCCGCCGCGCCGCCCAGGGACTCGGCCTGCCGTCGACCCCCGCCGCCCTGACGGCGCGCGCCTCGGCGTGGCGGCCCTGGCGCGCCTACGCCGTCCAGTACCTCTGGGCGACCGACGACCACGCCATCAACTACCTTCCCGCGTAAGGAGAGCGCCCTCCATGACAACCACGACGGCCACAACGGCCGGACAAGGGACCTCAACTCCCCGGCTGCACACGGCGATCGACAGCCCCTACGGGCCGCTCACCCTCGTCGCCACCGACGGCCTGCTCAGTGGGCTCTACATGGTCGGACAGCGCCACCGGCCCGCGCAGGAGACGTTCGGCGAGCGGGACGAGCGGCCCTTCACCGAGGTGGTGCGCCAGCTCGGGGCGTACTTCGACGGGGAGTTGACGGACTTCGACCTGCCGATGCGGATGCACGGGACCGAGTTCCAGCGCGGCGTCTGGGACCGGCTCTGCCGGATCCCGTACGGCGAGACCCGCTCGTACGGTCAACTGGCCCTGGAACTCGGCAAACCGGGCGCCTCACGGGCCGTCGGTCTCGCCAACGGCAAGAATCCGATCGGCATCATCGTGCCCTGCCACCGGGTCATCGGCTCGACGGGCGGCCTCACCGGCTACGGCGGCGGCCTCGACCGCAAGCAGCGGCTGCTGGCCTTCGAGGGCGCGACGGCCACGGAGCCCGCGGGTGCCACGCTGTTCTGAGCCTTCTGAGCCTTCTGAGCCGGCGGCCGCTCCAAGGCCGGTCAGCCGCCGTGCAGCTCCTTCAGCAGGGCGGGCAGCGACGTGCCGATCGGTTCGCGCACGACCTCGTCGGCGAGGTCGTCGTACGGCGTCGGCTCGGCGTTGACGATGACCAGCCGCGCGCCGTGGTCGGCGGCGATCCCCGCCAGCGAAGCGGCGGGCTGGACCTGAAGGGTCGAGCCGACGGCCAGGAACACCTGGCACGCCTTGGTGATCGCCATCGCCTGCGCCAGCACCTCGGGGTCGAGGCGCTGACCGAACATCACCGTCGCCGACTTGAGTATCCCGCCGCACTCCAGGCACGGCGGGTCCTCCTCACCCGCGGCGACCCGGGCGAGCGCCTCCTCCATGGAGGAGCGCGCCTGGCAGTGGGCGCAGACGACGCGCCGCGCCGTACCGTGCAGTTCGAGCACCTTGCGCGCGGGCATTCCGGCGGCCTGGTGCAGCCCGTCGACGTTCTGGGTGATCACCCGCACCGCCGTGCCCGACCGCTCAAGCTCCGCCACCGCGCGGTGCGCGCCGTTGGGCACCGCGCGCAGGGTGGGACTGTCGGCCCGCATCGCCCAGGAGCGGCGCCTGATCGCCGGGTCGCTCATATAGGCGTCGTACGTGACGAGCTTCTCGGCACCCGGGTCGCGCCGCCAGACGCCTTGGGGGCCTCGGTAGTCGGGGATGCCGGAGTCGGTGGAGATCCCGGCGCCGCTGAGGATCGCGACGAGAGTCATACGGCCGAGCGTACGCAGCCGGCACCGGGAGAGGCGAGCGGATTCCCGGCGGGGTCAGCCGGCCGGTGAGTGGTCGGCCGGGGAATGGCCGGGCACGAGGGCCTTGGTCGCGGTGACCCGGGCGAACGGCGACGGTGTCCTGCCCGTCCACCTGTACCGCACCGCGCGGCCGGTGTGCCGGAGCGCCTTCGCCGTGCCGTTCTCTGCCAGGTAGAACTGGCCGCCGCCGAGCGAGATCAGTCCGTACTGGCCCGACGACTGCCAGCCGTACGTCCCCGAGGCCTTGTCGTGCAGGCCGGCGGCGAGCAGCGGCACCGTCCAGCCCTGCTCGGGGCGCGGCTGGCCGCGCAGCGTCTTCCAGACGGGCTCCTTCGAGCCGTCGACGACAAAGAGCGAGTAGTTCGGGAACTGCTTCTTCGAGCCCTTGTAGACGGCCATCAGCCAGTTGCCGCGCGCCCCGTCGTACTCCAGGTTCTGCACCCCGTAGGAGGTGTTCCCGGTGTAGACGAAGTACTTCCCGTCGGGCTCGGACGGCCCCTCGCGGTGCGGCGTCTGCTCCTCGCCGAGCGGGCGCTCGTACCGGTCCCAGCCGCTCACGTCGTACTGGAGCAGCACCTGGTGGTCGTTGTCCTTGCGGGAGGTGTTGAGATACGTCCCGTAGGCGACGGTGAGCTTGGTGCCGCCCTCGTGGCCGAAGTCCGGGCCGAACGCGACACCGTCGATGCCGCTGCATCCGTAGCGGTGGTCGGGGGTGTTCGCGGTGTCGCCGTCGAACTTGCCGTCGTGGTTCATGTCGGCCGTGAAGTCCTTGACGACCTCCTTCAGATAGACGGTGGAAACCACTCCGCTGGACGCGGCGTCCATGTTCATCCGGGTGATGCCGTCGCCGTCGAAGAGGGCGATGTAGTACGCCCTGGCCGTCGGGACCTCCAGCGAGCCGTAGACCCTGCCGTCCCGCTCGTTGAAGCCGAGGTCACCGAGGTGGCCCACGAAGCCCTTGACCGATCCGACGGCCCGGCCGCGCATGTCCGTCTTGACCAGGAGGTCGGTGAAGGACCAGTACATGAAGCCCTTGCGGCGGTCGACGGCCATGCCCTGGAGGTGCCCCGACTGCCAGGCGCCGCTGTTGACGCCGAGAGGCAGCCGGGGGAGCTTCGGGGCGGTCTGCCGGACCGTACCCCTGGGCGGATCCGCGTCCTGGACGGCCGCCATGGTCGACAGGACTACGGCGGAAGTGAGTAGAGCCGTCAGCCGGGCCTGTGTCTGCCTTCGCATGATCCCTCCGAGGTCGTGGACCTCGGATAATGCCGGGTTGACGTCGCCGGTCGGCTCATCCGGCGACCGGGCGGCCGGCGGGTACGGCAGGACCGTCTACTGGCTCGCAAGATAAGCCCGTTGACATACCATCCGGCGAATTGCCGACGGACGCACGATCTTTGGGACTCAGCCGACCCGGAGCCCGTTCTCCAGCTCCACGGTGGCCCCACCGGACTCCAGCGCGTCGAGCGCGACCAGCAACCGGAACCCCAGGGTCCCCGGCACCAGCTCCGGGATCTCCTCGCGGGACACCAGCCGCCAGGACAGCAGCTCCTCCTCCTGGAGACGGATCGAGGCGAGCCGCTCCTCGCTCAGCACCCCGCCGTCGTAGAGGTACGAGACGATCGGCGGACGCAGCGCGCCGGTCACCCAGTCGACAGCCAGCAGCCGCCCCGGAGGAATGTCGAGTCCGATCTCCTCGATGGTCTCCCGGTGGGCGCCCTGACGCGGGCTCTCCCCCTCGTCGGACTCGATGGTGCCGCCGGGCAGCGCCCAGCCGGGCCGGTAGTTGGGCTCGACGAGCAGGACGCGTCCGCCGGCGTCCCTGAAGAGCATGGCGGCCCCGGCGAGCACGCGCGGGAGGCCGGCGATGTAGGCGGCGTACTCGGTGTCCGTCTCTGTATCAGTCACGGTCAAAGCGTAGTGCGACCGGCGGGAGCGCGGGCCGGACAGCGTGAACGATCCCCCCATCGTGGACATCCCCCGCGCCCGTGGCCTGCCCGGTGGGGCCGGGTGCCATGGGCAGGGAGGCAGGTGTACGGATAAGGTCGTCGCGGCGCGACTGCTTGTTCGAAAGCAAAGGAAACGCAGAAGGTGACGGACGGAGCAGTTGATAGGGCCGTGCGCGTGCTCATCGCGGCGGACAAGTTCAAGGGCTCGCTCACGGCGGTACAGGTCGCCGAGCGGGTGACCGCGGGGCTGCGGAGTGCCGCCCCCGGGGTGAGCGTCGAGACGCTGCCGGTCGCCGACGGCGGTGACGGAACCGTCGCCGCCGCTGTGGCGGCCGGCTTCGAGCGGCGCGAGGTACGGGTCACGGGGCCGCTCGGTGAGGCGCGGAGTGCCGCGTACGCCCTGCGGGACGGCACGGCCGTCGTCGAGATGGCCGAGGCCTCCGGTCTCCAGCACCTGCCCGACGGGGTGTTCGCGCCCCTCACGGCGACCACGTACGGCTCGGGCGAGTTGCTGCGCGCCGCGCTCGACGCCGGCGCCCGCAGCATCGTCTTCGGCGTCGGCGGAAGCGCCACGACGGACGGCGGGGCGGGCATGCTGGCTGCGCTCGGCGCGCGCTTCCTGGACGGGGAAGGGCGGCCCGTGGCCCCCGGAGGCGGCGGGCTGCGCGATCTGGTGACCGCCGATCTGACCGGCGTCGACCCCCGTATGGCGGAGACGGACATCGTCCTCGCCAGCGACGTCGACAATCCGCTGACCGGCGCCAAGGGAGCGGCGGCGGTCTACGGCCCGCAGAAGGGCGCGACCCCCGAGGACGTCGCCACCCTCGACGCCGCGCTCAGCCACTACGCGCGCGTCCTGGAGACGGCCGTCGGCCCGCGTGCCGGCGCCCTCGCCCAGTCGCCGGGCGCGGGCGCTGCAGGCGGTATCGGGTACGGAGCCCTGGTCGGCCTCGGCGCCCGCTTCCGCTCCGGGATCGAGGTCATGCTCGACGTACTCGGCTTCGCGGCCGCCCTCGCCAGGGCCGACCTCGTCATCACCGGCGAGGGCTCCCTCGACGAGCAGACCCTGCACGGCAAGGCGCCCGCCGGGGTCGCGGCCGCCGCCCGCGCCGAGGGTGTCGAGGTCATCGCGGTCTGCGGCCGGCTCTCGCTGCCCGCCGGCGTCCTCGGCGGAGCGGGCATCCGCCGGGCGTACGCCCTGACCGACCTGGAGCCCGACCCGGCCCGCTGCATGGCGGAGGCGGGCCCGCTGCTGGAGCGGCTGGCGGCGGACATCGCCCGCGACTTCCTGCTCTGAGCGGCCCGGTTCGGGACACCCGGATGCCCGGCCGGCCGGGCGGAGCGCACCGATCCGAGCCTAGGGTGCTGTGTGCCGAACAAAGGATCCCGCCCTATGACGCGCCCCACGGAGAACGCAGCGCCGTACCGCCTGAGGACGATCAGCAGCGAGGAACATCTCGCGTTCGTCGCCGGCAGACCGTCGGCGAGCCATATGCAGGTTCCTTCGTGGGGTGACGTCAAGCCGGACTGGCGGGCCGAGAGTCTCGGCTGGTTCGACGAGCGGGGAGACATCGCGGGGGCGGGTCTCGTCCTCTACCGGCCGGTGCCGAAGCTCAACCGCTATCTCGCCTATCTGCCCGAGGGGCCGCTGATCGACTGGTACGCCCAGGACCTCTCGCTGTGGCTGCGGCCGATGCTGGCCCACCTGAAGGCCCGGGGCGCGTTCTCGGTGAAGATGGGACCGCCGGTCGTGGCCCGGCGCTGGGACGCGGACACGGTCAAGGCAGCCGTCGCCGACCCGGCCGCCCACCGGCTCGGGAACGTCGAACCCACCGCCTCGGACCCGCGGGCCCCCGGCATCGCGGCCCAGTTGCGCCGGGCGGGCTGGCGCCAGGGTGACGACGGCGGCCAGGACGGCTTCAGCGCGGGCCAGCCCCGGTACGTCTTCCAGGTGCCGTTCGCCGGAAGGTCGCTGGAGGACATCCAGCGCGGCTTCAACCAGCAGTGGCGCCGCAACATCAAGAAGGCCGAGAAGGCCGGGGTGAAGGTGGTCAGGGCCGACCACGACGAACTCCCGGTCTTCTACGAGCTGTACCGGGAGACCGCCGAGCGCGACAGGTTCCTGCCGCGCCCGCTGCCGTACTTCCAGCGCATGTGGAGGGCGCTGAGCGCCGAGGACCCCGACCGTATGCGGCTCTACCTCGCCCACCACGAGGGCGAGGTGCTGTCGGCGGCCACGATGCTCACCGTCGGGGCGCACGTCTGGTACTCGTACGGCGCCTCCACCAGCCGCAAGCGTGAGGTGCAGCCCAACAACGCGATCCAGTGGCGGATGATGAGCGACGCCCACGAGATGGGCGCCTCGGTCTACGACCTGCGCGGCATCACCGACACGCTCGACGAGAGCAACCACCTGCTCGGGCTGCTCCGCTTCAAGGCGGGCACCGGGGGCCAGGCCGCCGAATACCTCGGCGAGTGGGACTTCCCGCTCAGCAAGCTGCTGCACAAGGCGTTCGACCTCTACATGGCGCGGCGCTGACCCGGCTCTACGGCGCTGACCCGGGCCGGCGCCCGTACGGTACGGCAGAGGGGCCCGGGTGCGATCCGCACCCGGGCCCCTCCGCCGTACATCGGCGCAGCCACATCCGCGTGGCTGTCGGCCGTGGTCGTGCTACGGCAACTGCGCCGCACGCGCCTCGCGCCGGTTGTCACGGAAGTTGTTCACGCGCCGTGCCGTGGCGAAGAGCGGAATCACCGCGCCCGTCACCACCTGGAGCGCGCAGCCCGTCTGGAGCAGCAACTGACCACCCGGGGCGTCGAACGCCCAGGCGGCGAGCAGCGCCATTGCCGACACGATCCAGCTCAGCACCGCCACCGCGAGGATTCCCCGTGGTTTCGGGTACTCGACCCGGCTCACCATCAGCCAGGCGACACCGACGATGGCGAGCAGCGTCGGTACGAAGGGCAGTTCGAGCAGCACGATCGAGACCACCGTCAGCGCGCCGAAGGGGCTCGGCATGCCCTGGAACATGCCGTCCTTCAGCGTCACACAGGAGAATCTGGCCAGCCTCAGTACGACGGCCAGCAGCACCACGATCCCCGCCAGTGCCGAGACCCGCTGATGAGCGTCGTCCGCGACCATCCCGTACACCAGTACGAAATAGGCCGGAGCGAGGCCGAAGCTGATCAGGTCGGAGAGGTTGTCCAGCTCCGCGCCCATCGGCGAGCTGCGCAGCTTGCGGGCCACGAGTCCGTCGAAGAGGTCGAAGACCGCCGCGCACAGCATCAGGATCACGGCGGTGGCCGCGGAGTGCCGCGCCATGCCGCTCTCGTCGCTGCCGGTGAGATGGGGAATGAGGATGCCGGTGGTGGTGAAGTACACCGCCATGAAGCCACAGGTCGCGTTGCCGAGCGTGAGGGTGTCCGCTATCGACAGCCGCATGGACAGCGGCATGTCTTCCGCTTCGTCCTCGACGGCCTCGTCCTCCGCGACCCAGCCGGCCTGAGTGTCGGGATCAATCACGGTCAATTCGAGTCACCCCTGCGGTCGTGGTCTGACCGACCTCGACTGCGACGCCCACACCTTCCGGAAGGTAGATGTCGACACGCGAGCCGAACCGGATCAGGCCGATGCGCTCGCCCTGCTCCACCTTTGTGCCCTGAGGCAGGTACGGAACGATACGCCTGGCCACCGCTCCGGCGATCTGCACCATCTCGATGTCACCGAGTTCGGTGTCGAAATGCCAGACGACGCGCTCGTTGTTCTCGCTCTCCTTGTTGAAAGCCGGAACGAATCCGCCGGGGATGTGCTCGACGGATGTCACCGTTCCCGCGAGGGGAGCGCGGTTCACATGAACGTTCAGCGGGCTCATGAAGATGGCGACCCGCGTGCGCCCGTCCTTCCACGGCATGATGCTCTGCACCACACCGTCGGCCGGTGAGATCACGCGGCCCTGGGTGATCTCCCGCTCGGGGTCGCGGAAGAACCACAGCATGCCCGCCGCGAGAGCGGTGGCGGGTACGGCAAGAGCGGCGGCGCGCTTGGAGCGGCGCGCACGGACCAGAGTGACGGCAGCGGTGGCGAGGGTGGGGAGGAGCCACGGCGATGCTCCGCGCGCGAGGCGGACCCGGCCGCGTGGTGCAGAGGTTTGGCTGTGGGGCATGAATGACCTTCGTAGCGGATGATGCCGCGCTGGCAACGGGGAACGGCGGCTTTCCGTCGATGGTATCGGTTGTGAGCAGCAACTGAGCAAGCCAGCAACCGAGTCGGGCGGCTTGAAGCCGATGACAGATAACAACAGGTTGTGATCTCCTTCGCAGCCAAAATGGCTGAAATGGTCAGAAAACGACAATCAGCTCTGGATTCGGTACTCCTCCAGCAGCCGACGGCCGATGATCATTTTCTGGATCTCGGCGGTACCCTCGCCGATCAGCAGCATCGGCGCCTCACGGTAGAGGCGCTCGATCTCGTACTCCTTGGAGAAGCCGTAGCCGCCGTGGATCCGGAAAGCGTCCTCGACGACTTCCTTGCAGTACTCGGAGGCGAGGTACTTCGCCATCCCTGCCTCCAGGTCGTTACGTTCCCCGGAGTCCTTTTTGCGTGCCGCGTTCACCATCATCGCATGCGCCGCCTCGACCTTGGTGGCCATTTCGGCCAGCTTGAACTGAATGGCCTGGTGCTCGGCGATGGGTTTCCCGAAGGTGTGACGCTGCTGCGCGTAGGACACACCCAGCTCGAACGCGCGCTGCGCCACACCACAGCCACGCGCGGCCACATTCACACGGCCGACCTCGACGCCGTCCATCATTTGGTAAAACCCTCGGCCGGTGTCACCGCCGAGTACCCGATTGGCCGGAATGCGCAGTCCGTCCATGATCAGTTCGGTGGTGTCGACCCCCTTGTAACCCATCTTCTCGATCTTCCCGGGGATGGTGAGACCGGGGCGTACGGTGCCGAAGCCGGGCTCCTTCTCGACCAGAAACGCTGTCATCGACCGGTGCGGCGCGGTGGTTTCGGGGTGGCCCTCGTCACTGCGGCACAACACGGCGACGAGAGTGGACGTACCGCCGTTGGTGACCCACATCTTCTGGCCGGTCAGCACATACGTCTCGCCGTCCCGCACGGCCTTGGAGGTGATCGCCGACACATCGGAACCGAGCGCCGGCTCGGACATCGAGAACGCACCGCGCACCTCGCCCGTCGCCATGCGCGGCAGGAAGGCGTTCTTCTGCTCCTCGGTGCCGTGCCGCATCAGCAGATACGCCACGATGAAGTGGGTGTTGACGATCCCGGACACCGACATCCAGCCCCGGGCGATCTCCTCGACACACAGCGCGTACGTGAGCAACGACTCACCCAGGCCCCCGTACTCCTCGGGGATCATCAGCCCGAACAGGCCCAACTCCTTGAGCCCGTCGACGATCGCCTGCGGATACTCGTCGTTGTGTTCCAGCTCTGTGGCGACCGGCAGGATCTCCTTGTCGGTGAAGTCCCTTACGGTGGACAGGATTTCGCGCTGGACGTCGGTCAGGCCGGCGGTCTGGGCGAGTCGGCTCATCTGTCTCACTGCTCCCGGGGTTCGGGGCGGCCGGGCTGCTCGCCGCCGCGTGTCTCGACGTACGTCCGTGTGGGGACCATAACCTTCCGCGTGAACACACACACGACGGTGCCGTCCTGGGTGTAGCCCCTGGTCTCCACCCGCACGACTCCGCGGTCGCTCTTCGACCGCGACGGTGTCTTGCCGAGCACCGTGCTCTCGCCGTACAGGGTGTCGCCGTGGAAGGTCGGCGCGATGTGCCGGAGCGATTCCACCTCCAGATTGGCGATCGCCTTGCCCGACACATCGGGCACCGACATGCCGAGGAGCAGCGAGTAGACGTAGTTGCCCACCACGACGTTCTTCCCGAAGTCCGTTGCCCGCTCGGCGTAGTTGGCGTCCAGGTGCAGCGGATGGTGATTCATCGTCAGCAGGCAGAACAGGTGGTCGTCGTACTCCGTGACGGTCTTGCCCGGCCAGTGTTTGTAGACCTCGCCGACCTCGAACTCCTCAAAGGTGCGTCCGAACCGCATGGTTCACCCCTCCGGAGCTTCGAAGGCGGTGGTACGGCGCATCCCCGCGGCCCTGCCCTTGCCCGAGATGACCAGGGCCATCTTGCGGCTGGCCTCGTCGATCATCTCGTCGCCGAGCATCGCCGAGCCCTTTTTCCCACCGGTCTCCGACGTGTGGTAGTCGTACGCGTCGAGGATCAACTCGGCGTGGTCGTAGTCCTCCTGGGACGGCGAGAACATCTCGTTGGCCGCGTCGATCTGCCCCGGATGCAGCACCCACTTGCCGTCGTAGCCGAGCGCGGCCGCACGCCCCGCCACCTCGCGGAACCCCTCCACATCACGGATCTGGAGGTACGGGCCGTCGATCGCCTGGAGATCGTGCGTACGGGCCGCCATCAGGATGCGCATCAGGATGTAGTGGTACGCGTCGGCGCCGTACCCGGGCGGCTGCTGACCCACCACGAGTGTCTTCATGTTGATGGACGCCATGAAGTCGGCGGGGCCGAAGACGATGGTCTCCAGACGCGGCGAGGCGGCGGCGATCTCGTCCACGTTCACCAGGCCCCTGGCGTTCTCGATCTGCGCCTCGATGCCGATCTTCCCGACCTCGAAGCCCATCGTCCGCTCGATCTGCGTCAGCAGCAGGTCGAGCGCGACGATCTGCTGGGCGTCCTGCACCTTCGGCAGCATCAGGCAGTCGAGGTTGTGCCCCGCCCCCTCGACCACGGTGATCACATCGCGGTACGTCCAGTGCGTCGTCCAGTCGTTGACCCGTACGACCCGGATCTTGCCCGTCCAGTCACCCTTGTTGAGCGCGTCGACGATGGTGTGCCTGGCGCCCTCCTTGGCGAGCGGCGCACACGCGTCCTCCAGGTCCAGGAAGACCTGGTCGGCGGCCAGGCCCTGGGCCTTCTCCAGGAAACGCGGGTTCGAGCCGGGTACGGCGAGACAGGAGCGGCGCGGCCGAAGCCGGTCGGCCGGGGTCTCGGGGGTGGTGCCGGTCGTGCCGGTCATGCGGGGACCTCCAGAGGGTCGAGCTTGTTCGCTTTCCGGATCTCGTCGACGATACGGCCGATGATCTCCGTGATCCCGAAGTCCTTCGGGGTGAAGACCGCGGCCACGCCGGCCGCGCACAGCTCCCGGGCGTCGGCGCCCGGGATGATCCCGCCGACGATCACCGGGATGTCACCGGCGCCGGCGACGCGCAGCCGCTCCAGCACATCGGGCACCAGAGCGGCGTGTGACCCCGACAGGATCGACAGACCGACGCAGTGCACGTCCTCGGCCAGCGCCGCGTCCACGATCTGCGCGGGGGTGAGCCGGATGCCCTGGTAGACGACCTCGAAGCCCGCGTCCCGGGCGCGTACGGCGATCTGCTCGGCGCCGTTGGAGTGCCCGTCCAGCCCCGGCTTTCCCACCAGCAGCCGCAGCCGCCCACCGCCCAGCTCGGCCACCGTCCTGGACACCTTGTCCCGTACGGCCGCCAGCGGAGTGCCAGGCCCGGCGCCGACCGTGACCGGTGCGCCGCCCACACCCGTAGGAGCGCGGAACTCACCGAAGACCTCCCGGCAGGCCCCGGCCCACTCACCGGTCGTCACCCCGGCCCGCGCGCACTCCACGGTCGCCTCCATCAGATTCGCCGTACCGGCCGCCGCCTCCTTCAGCGCGGCCAGCGCCCCGGCGGCGCGGATCTCGTCGCGCGCGGCCCGCCACTCCCGCAGGGCACCCACCACCCGGGCCTCGTTCGCCGGGTCGACGGTCATGACGGCCGTGTCGAGATCGGCGGTGAGCGGACTGGGCTCGGTGGACTCGTGGCAGTTGACCCCGACGACCTTCTCCTCGCCCGACTCGATCCGGGCGCGCCGCTCGGCGTGCGAGGAGACGAGACGGGATTTCAGATACCCCGACTCGACGGCCGCCATCGCGCCGCCCATCTCCTCGATCCGGTCGATCTCGGCGCGACTGCCCTCGACCAGCTCCGCGACCTTGGCTTCCACGACCTCCGAACCGTCGAAGAGGTCCCCGTACTCCAGCAGGTCCGACTCTTCGGCGAGAACCTGCTGGATACGCAGCGACCACTGCTGGTCCCAGGGCCTGGGCAGGCCCAGCGCCTCGTTCCAGGCGGGGAGCTGTACGGCGCGCGCCCTGGCGTCCTTCGAGAGGGTGACGGCCAGCATTTCGAGGACGATGCGCTGCACGTTGTTCTCCGGCTGCGCCTCGGTCAGGCCCAGCGAGTTGACCTGGACGCCGTAGCGGAAGCGGCGCTGCCCGGCGTCCTCGATGCCGTACCGCTCCCGGGTGATCCGGTCCCAGACGCGCGCGAAGGCACGCATCTTGCACATCTCCTCGACGAAGCGGACGCCCGCGTTGACGAAGAACGAGATACGGCCGACCACCTCGCCCCTGCGGTCCTCGGGAATCCGCCCCGAGGCGAACACCGCGTCGAGCACGGCGATCGCGGTCGACATCGCGTACGCGATCTCCTGGACCGGGGTCGCACCCGCCTCCTGGAGGTGGTAGCTGCAGATGTTGATGGGATTCCACCGGGGCATGTGCGTCACCGTGTAGGTGATCATGTCCGTGGTCAGCCGCAGACTCGGCACCGGCGGGAAGACATGTGTCCCGCGCGAGAGGTACTCCTTGACGATGTCGTTCTGCGTCGTCCCCCGCAGCAGCGCGAGATCGGCGCCCTGCTCCTCGGCGACCACCCGGTAGAGGGCCAGCAGCCACATCGCTGTGGCGTTGATCGTCATCGAGGTGTTCATCCGCTCCAGCGGAATGGACTCGAACAGCCGCCGCATGTCCCCGAGATGGGACACCGGAACCCCGACCCGGCCGACCTCGCCGCGCGCCAGGACATGGTCGGGGTCGTAGCCCGTCTGGGTGGGCAGGTCGAACGCGACGGACAGCCCGGTCTGGCCCTTGGCGAGGTTCCGGCGGTAGAGGTCGTTGGACGCCTCGGCGCTGGAGTGCCCCGCGTACGTCCGCATCAGCCAGGGCGAGTCCTTCGAACGACGCCCCGTCATCAGAGGTTCCTGAAGCGGTTGATGGCGTCGATGTGTTCGGCGCGCTTCTCCTGGTCGCGCACACCGAGCCCCTCGGCGGGCGCCAGCGCCAGCACACCGACCTTGCCCTGGTGCAGGTTCCGATGGACGTCGTATGCGGCCTGGCCGGTGTCCTCCAGCGCGTACACCCGGGACAGAGTCGGGTGGATCTTGCCCTTGGCGACCAGGCGGTTCGCCTCCCACGCCTCGCGGTAGTTGGCGAAGTGGGAGCCGACGATCTTCTTGAGGGACATCCACAGATAGCGGTTGTCGTACTCGTGGGTGTAGCCGGAGGTCGAGGCGCAGGTGACGATCGTGCCGCCCTTGCGGGTGACGTACACACTCGCGCCGAACGTCTCACGCCCCGGGTGCTCGAAGACGATGTCCACGTCCTCGCCGCCGGTCAACTCCCTGATGCGCTTGCCGAAGCGCTTCCACTCACGGGCGTCCTGGTGGTGCTCGTCCTTCCAGAACGCGTACCCCTCGGCCGTACGGTCGATGACCGCCTCCGCGCCCATCCGCCGGCAGATCTCCGCCTTCCGTTCGCTGGAGACGACACAGACCGGATTCGCCCCGCCGGCCAGCGCGAACTGCGTGGCGTACGACCCGAGTCCGCCGCTCGCGCCCCAGATCAGCACGTTGTCGCCCTGCTTCATCCCGGCGCCGTTGCGCGAGACGAGCTGCCGGTACGCCGTGGAGTTGACCAGCCCCGGCGCCGCAGCCTCCTCCCAACTCAGGTGCCCCGGCTTGGGCATGAGCTGGTTGGACTTGACGAGCGCCAGCTCGGCGAGGCCGCCGAAGTTGGTCTCGAACCCCCAGATCCGCTGCTCGGGATCGAGCATGGTGTCGTTGTGCCCGTCGGAGCTCTCCAACTCGACGGACAGACAGTGCGCCACCACTTCGTCCCCCGGACGCCAGGCGTTGACCCCGGCGCCGGTACGCAGCACAACACCCGACAGGTCGGAGCCGATGACGTGGTACGGCAGATCATGCCGCTTGGCCAGCTCGCTGACCCTGCCGTACCGCTCCAGAAACCCGAAGGTCGGCATCGGCTCGAAGAGCGACGTCCACACGGAGTTGTAGTTCACCGAACTGGCCATGACGGCCACGAGCGCCTCACCGGGCCCGAGTTCGGGCACGGGCACCTCATCAAGGTGCAAGGACTCACGGGGATCCTTCTCAGGACTGGCAAGACCGGCGAACATCTCGGTCTCGTCCTTGTGCACGGTCATCGCCCGGTACGAGCCGGGCACACGCAGTGCGGCGAAGTCGGCGGACGTGGCGTCCCCCGACTGAATGGCGTCCAGGATTTCCTTCACGGTGGGGCCTCCGGCAATGCTGCGGGACTACTGAGGAGGTGTGCCGTCGGTTCGGCAGATGCTGTTGATCAGTGGCGCCGGGTAGGCGCGCAGAATGCCTGTGACGCAGGCGCCCGGTGCGCAAGAGATGCCTCGCGGGGACAACCGGACACCTTCACGGTATGGCACGCCGTGCCATCACGCAAGACACTGCGTGCCACAAATCTCAGATGACGCGAACCCCGCCCATATGAGGTGCAGAAGGATGGCGGATGGTCTCTGACTACGGCTTCCGCACCGACGGACACGGAAGACAGGCCCGCCAGCGATCCACTGCCCTTGTCCCACCCACATGCCTCACCCCAAGTCACACCCGCCCCAATCCGGCAGCTAGCCGGTTGGCCAAGTGGCAACGATCCCTTCGCGCGCGCCCCGCACCCGGCAGCAAAGCGGCAGAACAGACCGGCGCCCCGCAAGGCAAGCAGCCCGCAGCCGGGGGCCGGAGCGGCAGAACAGACAAGCGCCCCGCAGGGCAAGCAAGTGGCAGCCGGGGGCCGGAGCGGCAGAGCAGACAAGCG
Organism: Streptomyces sp. 150FB; assembly: GCF_000818195.1. GTDB lineage: Bacteria > Actinomycetota > Actinomycetes > Streptomycetales > Streptomycetaceae > Streptomyces. Next base: position 8,159,019 of record NZ_JTHL01000001.1, read on the forward strand.
CCCCGCAGGGCAAGCAAGTGGCAGC
>NZ_JTHL01000001.1:8159477-8181602 GCF_000818195.1 Streptomyces sp. 150FB
CCGGAGCGGCAGAGCAGACAAGCGCCCCGCAGGGCAAGCAAGTGGCAGCCGGGAGCAAAGCGGCAGTCCAAGCGAGCATCCCCGGGGAGTCTCCCCCCTGGGGCCGGGCCCCCTCATCTGCACTTGCGGTGGAGGGGTGGGTGTCAAGGGTGGAGCGCAGCGGAATCGGCGCAGCCGACGCGACGCAGGAGCGCCCTTGACACCCATCCCGGAACCGCGAAAATCAAGAGAAAGGGGCGGCCCGACCCTCACCAACACGGACCCGGCCCACCCCGACCGCCGGCGCCCGAACCCGCACCCCAAACACCCGGCACCCACAGAGCCTAAAAACCAAGCGTCAAGCGCCCCTCAACGCCCGCTTGATCGTCCGCATAACCTCCTCCAGCGGCGCATCCGTATGCGCCACCGTCACCAGCACATCGCCCCCCGCCCGCACGGTGGTGGCCGCCGCACGTTCCGGTTTGCCGCCCACCGTCGCGCCCGCGCCGATGCCCGGGCCGAAGGTCTCGCGGACGATCTCGAAGGCATGGTCCAACCGGCCCTCCACGTCACCCTGGCCACCGGCCCGCAGCCAGCGTCGCAGCACATGGTTGTGCGCGGTGACGACGGCGGAGGCCGCCACCTCAGCGAGCAGCGGGTCGTCGTTGCCGTCGGTGTGGTCGCGCTCGTCGAAGTGGCCCAGCAGATAGCGGGTGAACAGCCGCTCGTAGCGGGCCACCGAGGCGATCTCGCGCTCCCGCAGCGTGGGCACCTCGCGGGTGAGGCGATAGCGCTCCACGGAGACGGCGGGGGAGGCCGCGTACATCCGCATGACTTCCTTGATGCCCCGGCAGACCGTGTCCAGCGGATGTTCGTGCGCCGGTGCCGCGTTGAGCACGGCCTCCGCCCGTACGAGCGTGTCGTCGTGGTCCGGGAAGATCGCCTCTTCCTTGGACCGGAAGTGCCGGAAGAAGGTCCTCCGTGCGACCCCGGCCCGCGCCGCGATCTCGTCGACGGTCGTCGCCTCGTACCCCTTGGCCGCGAACAGCTCCATCGCGGCCGCCGCCAACTCGCGGCGCATCTTCAGCCGCTGGGCGGCGGCGCGCGTGCCGGCCGCACTCTCAGGAGCGTCGGACCTGGGGTTCGTACGGGACGATTTGGCGGGCTGGGACATGAGATGAACGTAACTCATCGGCGCGGGAACGTGCGCCTTCGGGGGCGCTCGACAGGCCCTCCGAAGGCGCACGTTCCCACGCCGGCGGGTGCCCCCTGACCGCCCTCACCGCCTGGCGTGTTCACGGAACCCGCGACCCGTCTTGCGGCCGAGACAGCCGGCGGCCACCAGGTGTTCGAGCAGCGCCGCCGGGGCCAGTCCCGGGTCGCGGAACTCCCGGTGCAGGGCCTGTTCGATGGCGAGCGACACGTCGAGACCGACCACGTCGAGGAGTTCGAACGGTCCCATGGGATAGCCGCCGCCGAGCCTCATCGCCGTGTCGATGTCGTCGGGCGTCGCATAGTGCTCCTGCACCATTTTCACGGCGCTGTTGAGGTACGGGAAGAGCAGCGCGTTGACGATGAAACCCGCCCGGTCCCCGCAGTCCACCGGATGCTTGCGGATCGCCGCTGTCACCTCGCGCGCGGTGGCGTGGACGTCGTCGGCGGTCAGCACCGTACGGACCACCTCGACCAGTTTCATCGCCGGGGCCGGGTTGAAGAAGTGCAGCCCCACGACGTCCGCGGGGCGAGAGGTCGCGCGGGCGCAGGCGATCACCGGCAGCGAGGACGTCGTGGTGGCGAGCACCGCGCCCGGCTTGCAGACCTTGTCGAGCGTCGCGAACAGCCGCCGCTTGGTCTCCAGCTCCTCCGTCACGGCCTCGACCACGAGGTCCACCTCGGCGAACGCGTCCAGCGAGCCGGCCGGGACGATCCGCGCCAGCGCGCCCGCCGCCGCCTCAGCCGTCAGCCTGCCTCTCCCGACGGACCGGTCGAGGGACGCGGCGACCCGGGCGACGGCGGCCTCAGCCTTCCGCGGGGTACGGGCGGCGAGCACCACGTCGTACCCCGCTCCGGCACCCGCTCCGGCACTCGCTCCCGCTCCGGCACTCGCTCCCGCTCCGACACTCGCTCCCGCGCCCGCTCGGGCGAAGACTTCCGCGATCCCGGCCGCCATCGTGCCGGACCCCGCGATCCCGACCGTGCGCACCGGCCTGCCGGCCGGGAGCGCTCGGGTGGCGCGCGCGGTGAGCGCGTCCGGCACCACGGCAGCGCCGGCCGGCGACTCGTACGTGTAGAAACCCCGCCCCGCCTTGCGGCCGGTGAGCCCGGCCCCGCCGAGCTGTCCGAGGATCGGCGCCGGCGCGTGCAGCCGGTCGCGCGAGGCGTCGTACAAAGCCTCCAGCACCGTACGCGCGGTGTCGACGCCGATCAGGTCGAGCAGCGCGAGCGGTCCCATCGGCAGCCCGCAGCCCAGCCGCATCGCCGCGTCGATGTCCTCGCGGGACGCGTATCCGGCCTCGTACATCGCCGCCGCCCGGTTGAGATAGCCGAACAGCAGCCCGTCGGCGAGGAATCCGGGGCGGTCGCCCACGGCGACGGGCTCCTTGCCCAGTTCGCGCGCCAGGGCGGTGACGGCGGCCACGGCGCGCGGCGCTGTCAGCACGGAGGAGACGACCTCGACCAGTTTCATCGCCGGCGCGGGGTTGAAGAAGTGCAGACCGAGGACGCGTTCGGGGTGCGCGGAGCCGGCCGCGAGCCGGGTCACCGACAGTGCGTTGGTGCCGGTCGCGAGGATCGCCGTCGGGGCGACGACCCTGTCGAGTGCGCGCAGGACCCGCTCCTTCGTCTCGTACGACTCGGGCACGACCTCGATGACGAGCCCCGCTTCGGCGGCCGCGCCCAGATCGGAGAACGTACGGAAGCGAGCGAGGACGCTCCGCCGTTCCTCCTCCGTGAGCCGGCCACGCCCGACCGCGCGCCCGGTGGACGCTTCGAGCGCGGCGACGGCACGGGCCGCCGCCCCGTCGCTGATGTCGATGCCGATGACCTCCCGGCCGGCGCGGGCGAGGATCTCGGCGATACCGGTGCCCATCGTGCCGAGCCCGACGACGGCGACGGTCGGAAGGAAGAGCGAGTTGTCCATCACGGGACTCCAGAGGAAAGAGTGACGACGAGGGAGAGAGGGCGGGCGCGCGCGTAAGTGAGGAGCAGGCGCGGGCTCTGTCCCGGAGCCACGCGGTGTTACGCGGTGTCATGTCCCACGGTCCGCGAGGCAGGACCAGGTGCTGACACGGATGCTGACCCTGGTGCTGAACCGACAGCACACGCGGCGGCTGCGTCACCAGGCCGTCGAAGGTCACGGAGTCACGGAGTCTCCGGAGTCACGGAGTTCATCCGCTCGTTTGAGGTTAACCGACGGGTAATGAGCGCACCAGGGGGTGCGGAGTGTGGGCCGGATCACGGATACCCTGACCGCCATGGATGAGGACTTCCGCTCGCTCGCCGACCGGCTGCGTCAGGAGTCCGGCGGCCGCGCCGGGTACGAGCGGCTCATCGCCACCGAGGACCACGAAGAGCTGGCCGGGGTCCTGGTCGCGCCCGAACAGCCGCTGTGGGCACGAGAGATCGCGGCGTTCCGGCTCGGCTGCGCGGGCGACGGGCGGGCCTTCGAGACGCTGGTGCTGCTGCTCAACCACCGCGACCCGGAGCGCGGCGTCAGCGCCTCGTACGCCCTGAGCCGCCTGGACGATCCCCGTACGGCGCGGGCCGCAGCGGCCCTCGCCACCAATCCGCTGCGCACGGACTACGCGCTGCCCGCCGTCCTCCTGCTCACGCGGCTGCGCGCCGCCGAGTCGGCGCCGGCGCTGATCGCGGCACTGGAGCGGCTGCTCGGTCCCGACGAGCCGTACCCCCGGGTCGCGCTGGCCTGCGTGGAGGGGCTCGGGGAGCTGCGGGACGCGCGGGCCGTGCCCGTGCTGCGGGAGGCTCTCGGCCACCCACGGCTCTCGGCGGCGGCCGGGGCGGCGCTGGCACGGATGGCCTGAGCCATACAGGACGGACGCGCCGCGCCAACGCGCCCGGCCAACGCGCCGCGCCAACGCGCCCGGCCAACGCGCATCAGAGCAGCGTGAGCTGCGTCGCCTCCTGCCCAGCGCCAGCGCCGGCACCGGCGCCAGCACCGGCGTCCGGCGACTCCGGCGACGACGTCTCGGCGCGCCGGATACGGCGGGCCTCACCCCGCGCCGCCGGGCCGATGCCGAACTCGTCGGCCAGCTCGTGCACCTGCCGGGTGACCCGGCGCTGGTACCACTTGGGGGCGTAGGCGCCGTCCGCGTACAGCCGCTCGTAGCGCCGCACCAGATGCGGATGGTGCTGTCCCAGCCAGGCCATGAACCATTCGCGGGCGCCCGGCCGCAGATGCAGGACGAGTGGCGTCACCGACGTGGCGCCGGCCGCAGCGATCGCCCGTACGGTCGCGCGCAACTGGTCCGGGTGGTCGCTGAGGAACGGGATGACCGGCGCCATCAGCACCCCGCACCCGATGCCGTTGTCCGCCATGGCGCGTACGACGTCGAGGCGGCGCGCGGGTGACGGGGTACCCGGCTCGACGGTCCGCCACAGCTCCTGGTCGGTGAAGCCGACGGAGACGGACACGCCGACGTCGGTGACCTCGGCTGCCTTCCGCAGCAGCTCCAGGTCGCGGAGGATCAGCGTTCCCTTGGTCAGGATGGAGAACGGGTTCGCGCGCTCGGTCAGCGCCGTGATGATGCCCGGCATCAGCCGGTAGCGGCCCTCGGCTCGCTGGTAGCAGTCGACGTTCGTGCCCATCGCGATGTGCGCGCCCGCCCAGCGGGGCGAGGCGAGATGGCGGCGCAGCAGTTCGGGCGCGTTGATCTTGACGACGATCTGGGAGTCGAAGCCCAGCCCCGTGTCGAGGTCCAGATAACTGTGGGTCTTGCGGGCGAAGCAGTAGACGCACGCATGGGTGCAGCCCCGGTAGGGATTCACCGTCCATTCGAACGGCATCCGGGACGCTCCCGGCACGCGGTTCACGATCGAACGGGCGCGGATCTCGTGGAACGTGATGCCACGGAATTCAGGGGTGTCGAAGGTACGTGTGGTCACCGCGTCCGTGCCGAAGAGCGCGATGTCTCCGGTCGGTGAGGTGTTCTCGACCAGATTGTCCCAGCGCATGGGGCCTCCTCGTATAGCACTGACTCCCAAATAGAACACCTGTTCCCATGATCGATGCAACCCCGGATTTGGGTGCTCCAGTACGGGGGTGGTTGGCTGGCCGTACCCCACCGAAGTACCGAGTGCTGGAGGAAGTGCCATGGCGCAGGTCGAGGCCACGACGGAGCGGATCATCGCGGCGGACGCGGAGACGGTGTTCGATACGCTGGCCGACTACAAGGACAGCCGCGCGAGCCTCCTCCCCGAGCAGTACAGCGAGTACGAGGTACGCGAGGGGGGCGACGGCGAGGGCACCCTCGTCCACTGGAAGCTCCAGGCCACCAGCAAGCGCGTCCGCGACTGCCTGCTGGAGGTGACGGAGCCGAGCGACGGCCGGCTCGTGGAGAAGGACCGCAATTCGTCGATGGTCACCACCTGGACAGTCACTCCTTCGGGTGAAGGTCGTTCGAAGGCGGTCGTCACCACGGTCTGGGACGGCGCGGGCGGTATCGGCGGCTTCTTCGAGCGCACCTTCGCCCCCAAGGGCCTCGCCCGTATCCACGACCAGGTGCTCGAAAAGCTCGCGGCCCGGACAGAGGGCAAGACGGAAGGCACGACGGAGGGCTGACCGGACGGCGGGCTGAGGCGGACGGCGGGCTGAGGCGGACGGCGGCACGGACACCGGATCCACCCGATCCACGGCCCCACCGACCCCACCGGGCCGCCGGGGCCCCCGGCTCCGCCGGGCTCCGAAGGCAGCCCGCCAGACCGCTGAACCCGCGTCCGCCGCCGCCCCCGCAGATCACCGTATCGAGTGGTTTTCCTCATGGCGCGCTCGTGCGCCCCTCGCGCGACGCGCCGTGGGAAAGCCCCTGATGAGCGCCCCGCCACCGGCTTCCAGACCCCAACCGCCCCTCGTCGTAAGCCTCTTCGGCACCATGAATCCCGCTTGCCCCTGCTTGGCGGCCAATGCGAAGAATGACGCCGCAAGTGTGACGAGGGGAGCAGCACATGGGCGGGACGACCACTCTGGTGAAGGGCGCCGGGCAGGCCTTGGGGCCCGCTCCCGCCGAAGTGGGACAGCCGCCCGGGCCTCCGCCACCCGGAGGCCCGGCGGCTCCGGCCGAGGCGCTCAGCCCACGCGGGGTGCGGCTGGTCTTCACCGGGCTGATGCTGGCCCTGCTGCTGTCGGCGCTCGACCAGATGATCGTGGCCACGGCTCTGCCGAAGATCGTCGGTGAACTGCACGGCCTGGACCGGATGTCGTGGGCCATCACCGCGTATCTGCTGACGTCCACCATCGGTCTGCCGGTCTACGGGAAGCTCGGAGACCTCTTCGGCCGCAAGGGCGTCTTCCTCTTCGCGATCGTCGTCTTCACCGTCGGATCGGCGCTGGCCGGCTGGTCGCGCTCCATGGACCAACTCATCGCGTTCCGGGCGATCCAGGGCGTCGGCGCCGGCGGGCTGATGATCGGCGTCCAGGCGATCATCGCCGACATCGTGCCCCCGCGAGAGCGCGGCCGGTTCATGGGGCTCATCGGCGCTGCCTTCGGCCTGGCCTCCGTGGCGGGGCCGTTGCTGGGCGGCTTCTTCACCGACCATGTCTCCTGGCGCTGGTGCTTCTACTTCAACGTGCCTTTCGGCGTGGTGACGTTCGCCGTTGTCGCCGTCGTGCTCAAACTCCCGAGGCCGACCGCCCGCGCCAAACTCGACGTGCTGGGCGCGCTGTTGCTGGCCGTCGCCTCCACCTGCCTGGTGCTGCTGACCAGTTGGGGCGGTACGGAGTACGCGTGGGGCTCGCGCGAGATCCTCGGACTCGGCGCCGGTGCCGTCGGAACTGCCCTGCTCTTCCTGGTCGTCGAACACTTCGCCGCCGAACCGATCATCCCGCTAAGGCTGTTCCGCGACTCGGTCTTCAACATCACAGGCCTGGTCGGCGCGGTCATCGGGGTGGCGCTGTTCGGCGCGGCCAGCTATCTGCCGACGTACCTGCAAATGGTCGACGGTGCGAGCGCCACCGAGTCGGGTCTGCTGATGCTCCCCATGATGGGCGGTGTGGTGGCCGCTTCGGTCATCTCGGGCCAGCTCATCAGCCGCAGCGGACGCTACAAGATCTATCCGGTGGTCGGCAGCGCCGTCTCCGCCGTGGGGATGTGGCTGCTGTCCCGGCTGGAGACCGGCACCTCGGGTCTGGAGACCGGTTTCGCGCAGGCTGTGCTCGGTGTGGGTGTCGGCCTGGTGATGTCGGTGCTCGTCCTCGCCGTGCAGAACTCGGTCCCGTTCTCCGACATCGGCACGGCCACCAGCGCCAACAACTACTTCCGGCAGATCGGCGGAAGCGTCGGCGCCGCCGTCTTCGGCACCGTCTTCGCCGGCCGGCTGACCGACGCGCTGGCCGACCGTATCCCCGCGGGGGCCGGTCTCCCCAGCCCCGAATCCATCACGCCGGGGATGGTCCACGCCCTGCCGCCCGCACTGCGGGACGCCTACATCCAGGCGTACGCGGACGCCATGCCGCGGATCTTCCTCTATCTCGTGCCGGTGCTCGTCCTCGGCCTTTTGATCGCCTTCTTTCTCAAGGAGAAACCACTGGTGTCCCACAACGTCCCGGCCGCCGAGCCCACGGCGGCTCCCGCAGCCTTCCCGGCCCAGACCTCCGTATCCGTACACTTCCCGGGGGACCTCGCCGGGCCCGCGGCTCCCGCCTCGCCTCCCTACGTTTCGGGGGTCGCCGTCTGCGGCATGGTGCAGCACTACGACGGCAGCACCGTGCCCCGCGCCGCCCTCACCCTGATCGACGTCCAGGGGCGGCAGATCGGGCGCGGCGCCAGCGCTGAGGACGGGCGGTACGCGCTGAGCGTGCCAGGAGCCGGGTCGTACGTGATGATCGCGGCGGCGGGCGGCCACCAGCCGCAGGCCGTCACCGTCACCGTCGGGGAGCGGCCCGTCGAACTCGACGTGGTACTCGGCGGCGCCGGACGGCTCGCCGGGACCGTGGTCACCGCTGACGGCACCCCCGTACGCGACGCGGCCGTCACCCTCACCGACGTACGCGGCGAGGTCGTCTCGTCCACCCGCAGCGGGCGCGAGGGCGGCTACGTGATCAAGGAGCTGGTGGCGGGGGAGTACACCCTCGCGGCGAGCGCCCCCGCCTTCCGCCCCGCCGCGCTTCCCGTCTCGGTGCAGGCGGCGCGCGAGAGCCGGCAGGACATCGAACTGGCGGGCGGCGCCGTGCTGCGCGGCATCGTCAGGGCCGGGGGCGGCAGGCCGGTCGACGAGGCCAGGGTCACGCTGCTCGACGCCGCAGGCAACGTCGTGGACACACTCACCACAGGTCCCGACGGCACCTTCCGCTTCGTGGACCTCTCCTCCGGTGAGTACACCGTGATCGCGGCCGGCTATCCGCCGGTCGCCACCGTGCTCCAGGTGGCGGGCGGCGGGCGCACCGAACGCGATCTGCTGCTGGGCCACGAGGACTGACTGAATTTCAGTCAAAGAAGGGGTGGTGCGCGGGCGCACTCGTATTAGTTCATTGCCCGGCGCATTGCGTATGGAGGGCCGTACCGTGGAGGGCCGAGCCGCAGATCCTGGCGGCAGGGAAGGAGCCCTCCACCCATGGACAGTGGTATTCCACCGGATCCGCCGCGGCATCTCGCCGCGGCGGGCAGGATTCCGCTCGCCGTGGTCGTCGTGGACGGCGATGGCCTGGTCGCGCGCTGGTCGACCGGCGCACGACGGCTTTTCGGCCATTCAAGGGAAGAGGCCGTCGGGCAGCCCGCCAGTGATCTCATGCCGGTCGCCGGAGGCCTCGCCACCGGCGAACAGGGCGTGGCGCACGGGACGCACGACCCCGACGACGAACTGGGCCCTGGACTGCACGCGCACAGCGGCTATCCCACGTCGGGCCGGGCGCGGGTCTCCGAGGCAGGCCGCGCTCCGCTCGACGTGCTGTGGTGGGCGTATCCGCTGGTCGGACCCGGCCCCGGGCGCCATCTCGTACTCGCGGCCGACGCGGCGCGGCTCCTGGACCCGGCCGACAGGGACCTGACCGACCGGGACCCGGCCGACAGGGACCTGACCGACCGGGACCCGGCCGGCGTTGGGTCGGCGCGCCGGGACACCGAGCGGATCGCCCCCGGCTTCGCCTCCCACACCGAACTCCCCGGCTCGGAGACGCTGGCCGCCCGGCTGCCGGACATCCTGCCGAACATGAGCCCGGCCGAGGCCGGCCGTATCGCCTCCCAGGTGCTCGAACTGGGCTACCCCGTAATGGAGTTCAGCCACCACGACCAGGTCCCCATCACCCCGGACTGGGGCGTGCCGCGCCGGATCGCCGGGCCCCGGAGCGAACCCTGGCCCGCCGAGGGACCCGCGTGGGAGCGGCGGCAGGCGCCGCGTCCCGAGGCCGACCTCGAATACGCCGCCGTGCGCGAGCGGCTGGAGTTCCTGAACGAGGTCAGCGGCCGTATCGGCTCGTCCCTCGACCTGGCACGCACCATCCGCGAGGTCACCAGCGCGGCCGTGCCCCGCTTCGCCGACTTCGCCGGTACGCATCTGCGCGCCGCCGTCCTGGCCGGGGAGGGGTTCCCCGAAGGGCCGCCGGACGTCACCACCGTCTGGCACCGCGTGTGGGTCGAGCACAACGACGAACCGGGACGCTGGGACGACACCGTGCCGGTCGGCGAGGCGCTCTCGTTCCCCGAACACACCCCGTTCTTCCGGTGCATGGTCACCGGTGAGCCCGTGCTCATCCCCCGCCTCGGCGAGGAGGACGGCGACCGGATCTCTGGTGAGTTCGAGAAACGCGACCTGCGGCCGCTCATCAACAACCGCTCGCTGCTGCTCGTACCGCTGAAGGCACGGGACGTGGTGCTCGGGTTCATGGTGCTGATGCGCCGTCCCGAGCGGGCGCCGTTCGACGGCATGGACCGGACGACCGGCGCCGAACTCGCCGCCAGGGCAGGCCTCGTACTCGACAACGCCCGCATGTACACCTACCAGGAGAACGTCGCCGAGACGCTCCAGGACAGCATGCTGCCGCAGGTTGCGCCGCGCATGGCCGGCTGTGACATCGCCACCCGCTACCTGCCGGGCACCAGGCTCGGGAGGGTCGGCGGCGACTGGTTCGACGCGGTGAAGCTGCCCGGGTCGCGCACCGCGCTCGTCGTCGGCGATGTGATGGGCCACGGCCTCAACTCGGCGGCGATGATGGGGCAGTTGCGTACGGCCGTGCAGACCATGGCGACCATGGAGCTGTCGCCCGCCCAACTGCTTCGCAATCTCGACGACTTGGCTCAGCGCCTCGGTGAGCAGTACCTGGCGACCTGTCTGTACGCGGTGTACGACCCGATCCACTCCGAACTGCGGATCGCCAACGCCGGGCACATCCCACCCGTACTCGTCCGTGCGGAGGACGGCCGCGGCGAGCTGCTCGACCTGCCGACGGGTGCGCCCATCGGGGTGGGCAAGGTCGCCTTCGAGACGGCGACCGTACGGGTCGCGCCCGGCGACCGGCTCGTGCTGTGCACCGACGGTCTGGTCGAGGTGCGCGGCCAGGACATCGGGGAGGGACTCGCCGCGCTCTGCGCCTCGGCCGCCCACCCCGCCGCTTCCATGGACGACGCCTGCGACACCATCATCCGCGCCCTGAACAGCGGCGGCGGGCGCAAGGACGACGTGGCCCTGCTGATGGCCAGGCTGGCCGGCATCCCGGCCGGCGACGTCGCCGAATGGCGGCTGGCGCTCGACCCGCGCGAAGTGGCGCGCGCCCGCCGCCTGGTGCGGGAGCGGCTGCTCGACTGGAACCTGCCGGAAGCGGTGGAGAACGCCGAGCTGATGGTCAGCGAACTGGTCACCAACGCCGTACGCCACGGCCGTACCCGCTCCGTCGATCTGCGGCTGGTCCGTGACGACGACACGGACGCCCTGCTGTGCGAGGTCGCCGACGACGAGCCGGCGCCCGCGACGCTGCTGGACGCCGGCGAGAACGACACGGCCGGGCGCGGCCTGCGGGTGGTGAGCGGCCTGGCCAGGGAGTGGGGCTCCAGCACGACGGCTCGGGGCAAGACCGTCTGGTTCGAACAGGCACTGGCGCGAAAGGTACGTTTCGGCTCGAACAGCGGATGGTAGAAGCCGCCGCGCCCTTGCCCGGCGCCCGCTTCCGGCGGTAGTCCGATCGTCCACGGCCCGCCGACGGCGGGCCGGAGGGGACCGACTTCAGGGAGAGCCGTATGGATGTGTCATCGCACTACCGGGACGCATGGGAAGGCTTCTGGCGGGGGACCTCGGACGCGCCGGGCGAGGCGATGTGGGACTCGGACGCGTCCCTCGGCTCGGTCCCGCAGGCCGAACTGCTGCTGTCGCACGCGGATCCCGCGCTGCCGGTGATCGACCTCGGCTGCGGCAGCGGCACCCAGACCCGCCACCTCGCGACCCGCTTCGCCCGCGCCGTCGGGGTGGACCTGTCGGCTGCGGCGGTCGAACACGCGCGCCGCGCCGACACGGCGAAGGCCGCCGAGTACGAGCAGCTCGACCTGGTCGACGCGGTGGCGGTGGACGCGCTGGCGCGGCGTACCGGCGAGACCAATGTCTACATGCGGGCGGTCATCCATCAGAGCGAACCCCAGGACCGCCCGGCGGTGGCCGCCGCCGTCGCCGCGTTCCTCGGCGCGGGCGGCAGGGCCTTCGTGGTCGAACTGACCCCCGCGTCGAAGGCCGCACTCGAACGCGCGGCCCAGTCCCCGGGCGGCCCGCCGCCCAAGCTCCGGCGCGTGTTCGAGCACGGTCTCAAGCCGGCCGGTGCGACGGACGAGGAGGTGCCGACCCTGCTGCGCGCCGCGGGGCTGCGGATCCTGGAGACCGGCGACACCGCCCTGCCCATGACGGAGTACTTCGACGACGGCTCGCGCATCGACCTGGCGGCCAGATGGTTCGTGCTGGCACGCGAGTGAAAGACCCGGCCGGCGGTGGCACGGAGTGCCGTTTTGTGCCCCGGCGGGGCTCGTTCACCCGCCAGTGGGGCGCCCGGTGGCTCGTTGGGGCGCCCGGAGAGGACCTTCGCACGCCGGGCGGGATGCGTCGAGTGCCGGGACCGCGTGAGTTGCCGGGCGGCGCGCCGTGGCACACGATGGCGATCCGGTGGTCCGCCAGGGGCGGTCCTTAGGTTCTGGGAGCCGCCATGGCCTTGTACTTCGGGAACGCAACGGATTCCCTGGTCACCGACGCCTTGGCCGGTTTCGCGCGTGTCCACGCGGACCTGGTCGTGCACGACGTGGAACACGATTTCGTACGGGCGCTCCTCAGCTCGCCGGAGAGACGGGTGGGCCTGGTGTCCGGCGGGGGCTCCGGACACGAGCCGCTGCACATCGGGTTCGTCGGTGAGGGAATGCTGGACGCGGCCTGCCCCGGGCGGGTCTTCGCCTCGCCGCACAACCGGCAGATCTTTGTGGCCTCGCGCGCCGTGGCCCGTGAGGAGGGCGTGCTCCACCTGGTGAAGAACTACACCGGGGACCGGATCAACTTCGGGATCGCGTCCGAGCGGCTCGTGCACGAGGGGATCTCCTGCGCCAGGGTGCTGATCGACGACGACCTGGCCTCGGAGTCCGCCGACATCGCGGCCGGGCGGCGCGGCACGGGAGCGACCGTCCTGGTGGAGAAGATCCTCGGCGCCGCCGCCGACACCGGCATGGGGCTGAGCGATCTGGCGGCCCTGGGCACCGACGTGGTGGCCCGCTGCCGGAGCCTGTCCGTGGCGTCGACGGCGCACACCGTACCCACGACGGGCCGAGCGGCCTTCGAGCTGGCGTCCGGCAGCCTGGAGTACGGCGTCGGCATCCACGGCGAGCGCGCGGAGCGTACGGTGCCGCAGCGGCCGCTCAGGGAGCTGGTCGGCGAGATGACCGAGGCCCTCCTGGGATCACTCGGCCTCGTCCGGGGCGACTCCGTGATCGTGCTGGTCAACGGACTGGGCGCGATGACCCGGCTGGAGCAGTACGCCGTCGCGAATGAGGCGGCCCGGATTCTGGATGCCCGTGGTGTGGCCATGGAACGGGCGCTGGTGGGCGATTTCGTCACCGCACTGGACATGCGCGGGTTCTCGCTGTCGCTGCTGGCGGCGGACGCGCAGACGCTCATGCTGTACGACGCGCCGGCGCGGACCCCCGCGTGGCCCTGTTAGAGAGGCAGGACGCCGCATGCAATTCGACGGGACGTTCACCGACGGCTGGATGCGGCGGTTCGCCGCTTCCGTGGCCGCGACCGAGGCCGAGCTGACGGCGCTGGACCAGGCCACCGGCGACGGCGACTTCGGCATCAACCTCAACGCGGGCCTCGACGCCACCCTCCGTGCCATGGGCACCCTGCCGCCGGATGCCTCGGACGCGTCGGGCGCCTCGGAGACGCCGGGCGCCGCCGGGCCGCTGAGCGCCGCCGCCACCGCCTTTCTCGACGAAGTCGGCGGTACGAGCGGCCCGTTGTTCGGTCTGCTGCTCCACGAGATGGCTGTGGCCGCCGGTCAGGACGGTCCTGAACTCACGGTGCGCGCACTGGTCGTGGGCACCGATGGCGGCCTTGCGGCGATACAGCGGGTCGGGGAGGCCACCCCGGGCGACAAGACGCTCGTCGACGCCCTGGCGCCGGCCTGCGAGGCGCTGCGCACCTACGACGGGGACGGCGACCCGCGGGAGGCCCTGGCCCGTGCGGCGCGCGCCTCCTGGGAAGGCGTACGGAGCACGGCCGCGCTGCGGGCCCGGCGGGGCCGGGCCAGCTATGTGGGCGAGCACGCCTCGGGTGTGCCCGATCCGGGCGCCGTGGGCATCGGCCTGCTGTTCTCCTCGGCCGAGGAGACCGTCACCGCACTGGGAAGCTTCCTGCCGGAGCCTTAGGCCGGCAGGAACGGAAGGCGGGTACGGCGCGGGGTGCGGTGCCAGGCGCGGTGCCCGGAACGGCGGGCCGCTCAGGCCTGGCTGGGTACCCGGTCGCAGGCCCACATCCGTAGCTCCGGGTCGTCCAGCGAGCGGACCCAGAGGTCGGTCAGGGCCTCCGTCTCCTCACTGGGCCTCGGACCGGCGCCGAGGACGCGCATGCCCGCCCTGACGGCCGCCTGGACCCCGCAGAGCGAGTCCTCGATCGCCAGGGTGTCGGACGGTTCGACCCCGCAGAGTCCGGCCGCCGTCAGGTAGACGTCCGGATGCGGCTTCGGTCTGATCGTCTCGTCCGGGACCACGAGATGGTCGAAGTACTCGCGGAGACCGGCGGTCTCCAGGCACGATTCGACGACTTCGGCCGGGCAGTTGCTCGCGACGGCCAGCGGCGCGAACCTGCTCACGTCCTGGACCAGCGCCCTGGCGCCGGGCATGGTCAGCGGGTTGTCGGCGACCAGGGCCCGGAACTCGGCGAGGAGTTGGCCCGTCATGACCTCACCCAGCTCGGGGTGGCCCGACTCGGCGGCCATCAGGCAGCCGCACTCGGTGTAGTGGAGGCCCTTGGCACGCTCCGCGAAATCCGGAGCGGGTGCGAAGCCGTACGCACCGAGCACATTGCTCCGTGCGTCCTGCCAATGGCGTTCGGTGTCCATCAGGGTGCCGTCGCAGTCGAAAACAATGGCTGCGGGGGTCCAGGAAAGGACGCGGGAAGCTGTCATCCGATTACTCCGTTCAGGAGAGCCCGGGCCGGAGAAGGCATGCGTCACCGGCCATAGGGCAGGTGCGGTTTCCGGGACGCAGCCGGAAACATAACGATCACTACGTTATGGACGACGACTTTCCGCAGTCAAGGAGGCACGGAGCGTGAAGGGGGCGTGCTATGCGTAGCGCAGTACCCCGAAAGCCTTTTGTTCGCCGCCCTGCAGAATGCGGAAGACGCAGGTCGTGGCGTGTGGAACGCATTGGACGTGGGCGGGGGGATCGAATTCCGTGAAGCGCGCCGCTTTCAGCCGTCCGGCGGTAGGGCGCAGGAGCGTTCCTCCGCTGCGGAGGGCGGCCGCCTGGCGCGCCGCTTCGAGCAGAACCATCCCGGGAATGTGGTCGGTGGCGTGATCGAAGAAAAACGGATGACGCGGATCGGCCGGACTCACCAGCAGCGCGGCACCGGCGCCTCCGGCGTGCCCGTCGGCGTCGTGTCCGCCCCCGCCGTGCGCCTTCGCGCCGTGCGTGTCCCGCGCCTGTACGCGCTGCGCGTCCTGCCCCCGCACGCAGTGCGCGACGACTACGTCGAGCGCGGTGGCCACGCCGAGCGTCCGGTGGTCGGGCCGGTGCCCGTCGTCGCGTCCGGAGGCGGCAGGGGTGGCCCGTACGTCCGCCAGCACCTGCTCGGCCCGCAGCGACGTGTACCGAACCGCGTCCAGGAAGCGTGCGCCCCCGCCGGCCCGTGCGAAGGCCTTCCCCTCGGCCTGGAACTCCATGTCGAGGCGCAGGCCGGTCACGGCGCCGTCCGGCCCCCGGCGGACCTCGCTCACCCGCAGCGGGCACATGACCTGGGTGGCGCCGAAGGGCGCGCGGGGCTCGGCCGACGTGTCGATCTCGAAGAACAGGTCGCTGATGAGGAGGAACGACGTCGGGGGCACCCCGAAGTACCGCAGGGGTACGTAGATGCCGAGTTGGCGCAGAGTTTCGACCAGGATCAGCGGGCTGTGCAGATCCGCGCCGCCGCGCGGGAACGTCGGATGGGACCGGGGCCAGCACGCGGCGGCCGTGAACCGGCCGTCGCCCATCTCCCGTACGTCGGTGAGGAGTACCTCCGCCACCGACGCCCGGTGCACCATCTCGCGGGGGACCGTACGCGACCAGCTCAGCGGCCGTATTCCGCCGCCGATTTCACCGACCAGATCAATCATGAAATAAAACAATCCCAATTTCCCGTGCCCCGCACGTCAGCACTCCCGCCGCACCGCCGAAAAGCACTACATTGCGTGACGACATCAGCCGAAAACGAACTCGGAGTGCACGTGCAGGCAAGGGCGAGAACGACACGTAGGTACCTCCTGGAAGCCGCAGCACGCCTGTTCCATGAACGGGGGTATGTCGGAACCAGCATCAGCGACATCAGCGCGGAGTCCGGCCGTACGAGTGGGGCCATCTACTTCCACTTCGTCAACAAGGAAAGACTCGCCCTCGCCATCCTGGAGGAGCACCATGCGACCTGGCCGGGCCTCATCGGCACGTATATGAACTCCGACTGTCCCGCACTCGAAAAGCTGGTCGGACTGAGTTTCGAGGTGGCGAGGGCATTCCGTGACGACCCCGTCGTCCGGGCCGGCGCCCGCCTCTGGGCGGAGCGCGCGGCCATCGATGCCCCGCTGCCCGCCTCGTTCGTCGGATGGTTCGAAACCGTCACCGAACTGCTCGAACAGGCCGCTGAATCGGGTGAACTGAATCCGGCCATGAATCCGGCCGTCGCCGCCCGAGGCGTCGTGTCCGCCTTCTTCGGCCTGCACACCATCTCGGACGCGCTGGACGGGCGTGAGCACATCGAGAGCGGTCTGCACGATCTGTGGCTGTTGCTGCTGCACGGTCTCCAGGCCGACCCCGACCCCGCCGCGCTGCTGGAGCGCGTACGGCGGAGCAGCCCCCCTGAGCCCCTGGCCCGGGTGTGCGCCGACGCGTAACCTGACGCGGCATGAAGATCCTTATCAGCGCGGACATGGAAGGCGCCACCGGCGTGACCTGGCCCGCAGACGTCCTTCCGGGCGCCTCGCAGTGGGAGCGCTGCCGCTCCCTTTTCACCTCCGACGTGAACGCGGCCGTGCTCGGTTTCTTCGACGGCGGCGCTGATGAGGTCCTCATCAACGAAGCGCACTGGACCATGCGCAACCTGCTCCTGGAGAAGCTCGACGACCGGGCGCAGCTCCTCACCGGCCGCCACAAGTCGCTCTCCATGGTCGAGGGCGTGCAGCACGGCGACGTGGACGCCATCGCCTTCGTCGGCTACCACACGGGCGCGGGCACGGAAGGCGTACTCGCCCACACCTATCTGGCCAACTCGCTCACCGGAGTCTGGCTCAACGGCGCCAGGGCGAGCGAGGGCCTGCTGAACGCGCATGTCGTCGCCGAGTACGGTGTTCCCGTGGTGCTCGTCACCGGCGATGATCTGACCTGCAAAGACGCGGAAGGGTACGCGCCGGCCGCCCGAATGGTCGCAGTCAAGGACCATGTCTCGCGGTACGCGGCGGTGTGCCGCACCCCTGCCCGTACAGCCGCCGACATCCGTGCCGCCGCGAAGGAGGCCACCTCCCTGGCCGGGCGCCACGAACCTGTGCGCGGCGGTCCGTTCACCGTGGAGATGGAGTTCGACGCCGAGCACCTCTCCGCCGTGGCCACCGTCGTACCGGGGGTGGCCCCCACCGGCGAACGGCGCGTCGCGTACACGAGTCCGACGATGTACGAGGGCATTCGCACCTTCAAGGCGGTCACCACGATCGTCTCGTCCGCAGTGGAGGAGCAGTATGGCTGATATGACGCCCACCGGAATGACGCCCACCGGTCCGAGAGACGCTCTCGACCCGGCGGCACTGGACGAGGTGGTGTCCTTCACCTCCGACCTCATCCGTATCGACACCACGAACCGGGGGAGCGGGGACTGCCTGGAGCGCCCGGCGGCCGAGTACGTCGCCGAGCGGCTCGCCTCGGCCGGGATCGAACCGACCCTCCTGGAGCGCAGCCCCGGGCGCACCAACGTGGTGGCCAGGATCGAGGGCACCGACCCCTCGGCCGAGGCGCTCCTCGTCCACGGCCACCTCGACGTGGTACCCGCCGAACCCGCCGACTGGACCGTGCACCCGTTCTCCGGGGAGATCAGGGACGGCGTGGTGTGGGGGCGCGGCGCGATCGACATGAAGAACATGGACGCGATGGTGCTGGCGGTCGTCAGGGCCTGGTCACGCGCCGGGATCCGGCCGCGCAGGGACATCGTGATCGCCTACACCGCCGACGAGGAGGCCAGCGCCGTCGACGGCTCGGGCTTCCTCGCCGACCACCACCCGGAGCTCTTCGAGGGCTGTACGGAGGGCATCAGCGAATCCGGCGCCTTCACCTTCCACGCGGGGCCCGGGATGGCGCTCTACCCGATCGCGGCGGGTGAGCGCGGCACGGGCTGGCTCAAGCTCACCGCGCACGGCAAGGCGGGGCACGGCTCCAAGGTGAACCGCGCCAACGCCGTCAGCAGGCTCGCCGCCGCCATCGCCAGGATCGGCGACCACCGGTGGCCGGTCCGCCTCACCCCGACCGTACGGGCCGCCCTGGCCGAACTCGCCGCGCTGCACGGGATAGAGGTCGACGTCGAGGCCGGGGACTTCGACACCGACGACCTGCTCGGCAAGCTCGGACCCGCCGCCGCGCTGGTCGAGCCGACCGTACGCAACAGCGCCAACCCGACGGTCCTGGAAGCCGGTTACAAGGTCAACGTCATTCCCGGGCAGGCGACAGCGATGGTCGACGGGCGGACGGTGCCGGGCGGCGAGGACGAGTTCAGGGACACCCTGGACCGGCTCACGGGACCGGACGTCGAGTGGGAGTTCCACCACCGGGAGATCGCGCTCCAGGCGCCCGTCGACTCACCGACGTACGCCAAGATGCGCGCTGCGGTCGAGCGCTTCGACCCGGCGGGGCACGTCGTGCCGTACTGCATGTCCGGCGGCACCGACGCCAAGCAGTTCTCACGGCTCGGCATCACCGGCTACGGCTTCTCGCCGCTCAAGCTGCCACCGGGCTTCGACTACCAGGCGCTCTTCCACGGCGTCGACGAGCGGGTACCCGTGGAGGCGCTGCACTTCGGCGTCCGGGTGCTCGACCACTATCTGCAAACCGCTTAGGGGAGTTGTTCATGCCGACCACCGGCGCATACGGAACGTGGCCGTCACCGATCGACGCGGCCCTCGCCGCCTCGCACGACGGCCGCCCCGACCATCTCGGCGCGGTCGGCGACGAGTTGTGGTGGACCGAGCCGCGCCCCGCCGAGGCGGGACGGCGCGCGCTGGTACGCAGGGCGGCCGACGGCACCGAGGAGTCGGTGCTGCCGGCCCCGTGGAACGTCCGCAGCCGTGTCATCGAGTACGGCGGTGTGCCCTGGGCGGGCGCCGAGCGCGCAGAGGGCGGCCCGCTCATCGTCTTCGTCCACTTCCCCGACCAGCGGCTGTACGCCTACGAGCCGGACAGCGGCGGCGAACCCCGCCCGCTCACCCCGCTCTCCGGGGTCGGCGACGGGCTGCGCTGGGCGGACCCGCAGGTACGGCTCGACAGCCGCGAGGTCAGCGGCGAGGCCGGCGGCGAGGTCTGGTGCGTGCTGGAGGAGTTCACCGGCGACCGCCCCACCGACGTACGCCGCGTCATCGCCGCCGTCCCGCTGGACGGCTCGGCGGCCGACGACCGTACGGCGGTACGCGAACTGTCCGACGACCGGCACCACTTCGTCACCGGACCCCGGCTCTCACCGGACGGGCACCGGGTCGCCTGGATCGCCTGGGACCACCCCCGGATGCCCTGGGACGGTACGGAGGTCATGCTCGGCGAGGTCGCCGACGGCGGACCCTTCACCGGGGTGCGGGCCGTGCTCGGCGGTCCCGAGGAGTCCATCTGCCAGGTGGACTGGGCGCCGGACGGCTCGCTGCTCTTCGTCTCCGACCGGGCGGACTGGTGGCAGCTTCACCGGGTGGACGCCGCCGCTCTTGAAGTCGCCGCCGACGCTGGTGCGTTGACCGCGACCAGTCTGTCCGCGACCAGCCTGTGCGCGGGCCGGGAGGAGGAATTCGGCGGACCGCTGTGGAAGATCGGCCTCCAGTGGTTCCACCCGCTGGAGAACGGACTGATAGCCGTCATCCACGGCACCGAGACCAACGCGCTGGGCATCCTCGACCCGGCCACCGGCGAACTCGTCGACGCGGTGGGCCCCTGGAGCGAATGGGCCTCCGACCTCACCGTTCAGGGCACCCGCGTGACCGGCATCGCCGCGAGCCCCCGTACCGGCCCCGAGATCGTCGAACTCGACACCGTCACCGGACACACCCGGGTGATCGCCTCGGCGCACCACGACCCGCTGGACCCCGCGTACTACCCGGAGGCCCTGCTCCGTACCTTCACGGGACCCGGCGGCCGCGAGATCCACGCGCAGATCCACCCGCCCCACCACCCCGGGTACACCGCGCCCGACGGCGAGCTGCCGCCGTACGTGATCTGGGCGCACGGCGGCCCCACCAGCCGTACCCCGCTCATCCTCGACCTGGAGACCGCGTACTTCACCTCGCGCGGCATCGGCGTCGCCAAGGTCAACTACGGCGGCTCGACGGGCCACGGCAGGGAGTACCGCAACCGGCTGCGCGAACAGTGGGGTGTCGTCGACGTCGAGGACTGCGCGGCCGTCGCCGTCGCACTGGCCGACGAGGGATCGGCCGACCGCGACAGGCTCGCCGTACGGGGTGGCAGCGCCGGCGGCTGGACCACGGCAGCGTCCCTCGCGATCAGCGACGTCTACGCCTGCGGGGCCATCAGCTACCCGGTCCTCGACCTCCAGGGGTGGACCAGCGACGGCACCCACGACTTCGAGTCGCACTACATGGAATCGCTGATCGGTCCGCTCGCCGAGGTCCCCGAGCGTTACAGCGAGCGGTCCCCGCTGAACCTCTCCGACGGCGTCACCGCGCCGTTCGTGCTGCTCCAGGGGCTGGACGACGTGATCTGCCCGCCCGCTCAGTGCGACCTGTTCCTGGAGAGGATGGCAGGGCGTGGCGTTCCGCACGCGTACCTCGCGTACGAGGGCGAGGGCCACGGCTTCCGCAGGGCGGACACCCTGATCAGCGCGCTGGAGGCGGAACTCTCCCTGTACGCGCAGACGTTCGGCGTTGAGCGCGCTGACATTCCTCGGTTGGAGTTGCGGAAGTGACGGTGGGGCTGTGGAAGTGAGTTTGGGACTGTGGGAGTGACGGTGGGGCTGTGGGAGTGAGGGTGGGGCTGTGGAAGTGAGCGTGCGGGCGTTGACCCGAGCGGCGCGGCTCCGGGCGGGATCCCGGGTCGCGGTCGTGGCACCGAGCGGGCCGCTGCCCGCCGAGCGGCTGGCGGCGGGCACCGGGATCCTGCGTGGCTGGGGCCTCGATGTGGTTGTCGGGCCCCATGTCCTCGCCACGCACCCACTGCTCGGGCATCTCGCCGGCACCGACGAGGAGCGGGCCCGCGACCTCCAGGAGGCGTGGTGCGACCCGTCCGTGTCCGCCGTGATCTGCGCGCGCGGCGGCTACGGCGCGCAGCGCATGGTGGACCTGCTGGACTGGAACGCGATGCGGGCCGCGGGCCCGAAGGTCTTCGTCGGCTACAGCGATGTCACCGCGCTGCACGAGGCCTTCGCCGTACGGCTGGGCCTCGCCACCCTGCACGGTCCGATGGCTGCGGCCATGACCTTCATCGAGGACGCCAGGACTCAGGAGTCGCTGCGCGCCACGCTGTTCGAGCCCGAGTCGGTGATGACCCTCGGGCTCGACACGGCCGGGGTGCTGGTCCCCGGGCGGGCCAGGGGCGTCACGCTCGGCGGCTGCGTCAGCCTGCTCGCCGCCGACCTGGCCACGCCGCACGCGCGCCCGGGTGCCGCCGGGGGGCTCCTGCTGATCGAGGACACGGGCGAGGAGCCGTACCGCCTCGACCGGGTCCTCACCCAGCTCCTGCGCTCGGGGTGGCTGGACGGCGTCGCCGGCATCGGCCTCGGCTCCTGGGCGGAGTGCGGCCCGTACGAGGAGATACGCGCGGTGCTGCTGGACCGGCTCGGCGGCCTCGGCGTACCGGTCGTGGAGGAGCTGGGATTCGGGCACAGCGCGACGACGCTGACGATGCCGCTGGGGATCCCGGCGGTCCTGGACGCGGAGAACGCGACGCTTCGGTTGGAGGTGCCGGCGCTTGCGCCTTGAGGTGGGCGCGCCTTGAGGTGGGCGCTCCTCTGGGGGCTGTTTGTTTTTGGGTGCCGGTTCGGGCGCCGGCGGTCGGGGTGGGCCGGGTCCGTGTTGGT
>NZ_JTHL01000001.1:8181713-8187648 GCF_000818195.1 Streptomyces sp. 150FB
TTGTTTGTTCTGCCGCTCCGGCCCCCGACTGCCACTTGCTTGCCCTGCGGGGCGCGAGGGGGCGCTTGTCTGTTCTGGCGCTCCGGCCTCCCGTCTGCGGGCTGCTTGCCCTGCGGGGCGCGTGGGGAGGGATCGCTGCCCCGTGCTTGGCTGCTGGCTGGTGACGGGGGGCCATCACGGGGTTCCGCCGCGCTGCGGCTGTTCTGGCGTCCCCTGGTGCACTCGACCGCGTGGGCGGCTGTGCGCGGGCCTGGCCGGTCCGCGCACAGCCGGGATCGGCGTCGTCAGAGTGCGACGATGCCTTCGCCGCCGATCCCGTCGGGGACCTTGGTGGTGCTGATCTTGGTGAGTGAGCCGTCCTTGTCGATGCGGAAGGCGTCGACGGCGCCCGCGCCGCCTGTCTGTACGTAGAGGTAGCGGCCGTCGGGGGTGATGGACGCGTCGACCGTGCCGGTGCCGGTGGGGATGTTGCCCAGGGCGGCGAGGTGGGCACCGTGCTCCTGGCGGAAGCGGGAGAGGGTGTTGCTGCCCGCGTTGGAGACGTAGAAGTTGTCGCCGGAGCGGACGACCCAGCAGCTTGCCTGCTGGCCGGTCGGAGTCTCGTCGAGGAGGGTCGCCTTGCCGTCCTCGTGGAGACGGAACGTCACGACGCTGTTCGCCGCGCCGTCGGCGACGACGAGGCGGTCGCGCTCGTCGAAGGTGAGCCCGAATGGCTGTGCGCCCACCTTGCTGTCCTCGACCGGCTTGCCGGGTGCGCCGTCCGGGCCGAACGGGAAGACCTCGATGCTGTTGCCGCCCAGCTTGGTGGTGACGACGAGCTGTGAGCCGTCGGGGGTGAAGGCCACCTGGCCGGGGGTGTGGGTGAACTCGGGTGCGGTGCCGGTGTCCAGCCGCAGGGCGCGGTTCCAGGCCTCGACCCGGTGCAGTGTGCCGTCCGCCAGCCGGTAGCCCTGGATGGAGCCGCCCTTGCGTCCGTTGAGCACGTACACCCGGTCGTCGTGCGCGGTGACGCTGACCGGGAACACCCCGCCCGAGGTGATGACCTGCTGCCGGCGGAGCTTGTCGCCCTCGACCGCGAATACGGTGACCGTGTTGCTGCCGGCGTTGACCGCGTACAGCAGCTTGTGGTGCGGGTCGTACGTCAACGAACCCTGCGAGGCGAGGTGGTCGACGACGGAGCCGGCGAGGATGCCGCCCTTGCCGCCCGTGTCGTAGACCGGGCCCTTGTGCAGGGTCCCGTCGTCGTCGCGGCGGTAAGCGATCACCTGGTTGCCCGCGACGCGGTCGTTCTGGACGAACACGACCTTGGCGTGGTCGCCGGTGGGGTGAGTGGAGGTCGCTGTGGCGGGCACGGTGAAAGCGGCCGTCGAGAGGGCCACGGTCACGGCGATCTTGAGGGTGCGGGCGAACGTGCGCGTACGTGGGGGCATCTGCCTCTTCCTGAGTCGGGCCGGCCGCGCGGCCGGCACGGAGCGTCATTCCGGCGTCATCCTCACCGCGCCGCGGCCCGCATCGAGCGACCGGCGCCGATCGGTTAGCTCATCCGGATGATGAGGGGTGGCGAACGGTCCCACGCTTGGGGTCCGGCCCGGCGCGTGATGTGATGCCCCTATGAGTGAATCGGGCGAAAACGGAGCAAGCGAGACTTATGACGTCGTGGTCGTCGGGGCCGGTCCTGTGGGGCAGAAGGTCGCCGAGTGGACACGTGCCGCCGGGCTGAGCGTCGTGGTGCTGGAGCGGGAACTGGTGGGGGGCGAGTGCTCGTACTGGGGCTGCGTCCCGAGCAAGGCGCTGCTGCGGCCCGTGCTCGCCCTCGCCGACGCCCGGCGGGTCGACGGGGCCCGCGAGGCGGTCACGGGCGAGATCAACACGGACGGCGTCTTCGGCCGCAGGAACCGCTATGTGACCGACCTGGACGACACCGGACAGGCCGACGGGGTCCGGAGCATCGGCGCCGACCTCGTACGGGGCCAGGGGAGGCTGGACGGCCCCCGGCGCGTCGTCGTCACCACCTCCGACGGCGGCAGGGTGGTGCTCACCGCCCGGCACGCGGTCGCGCTGTCCACCGGCAGCGACGCCGTGATCCCCGACATCCCGGGAGCCGTCGAGGCCAAGCCGTGGACCAACCGCAGGGCGACCGACTCCAGTACGGTGCCGGAGCGTCTCGTCGTCGTCGGCGGTGGCGGGGTCGGTGTGGAGATGGCCACGGCCTGGCAGGGCCTCGGATCCTCGGTCACCCTGCTGGCCCGCCGCGCGCTGCTGCCCCGGATGGAGCCCTTCGCCGGCGAACTGGTCGCCGACGGGCTCAGGGCCGGCGGCGCGGACGTCCGGATCGGGGTGAGCGTCACGGAACTCCGCCGGCCGGAGCCCGGGGGCCCGGTCGACGTCCTCCTGGACGACGGGACACAACTGGTGGCGGACGAGGTCCTCTTCGCCACGGGCCGGGCCCCGCGCACCGGGGACATCGGCCTGGAGACGGTGGGCCTGACCTCCGGATCATGGCTGGACGTCGACGAGACCTGCGCGGTCCGCGACGTGGAGGGGCACTGGCTGTACGCGGTGGGCGACATCAACCACCACGCCCTGCTCACCCACCAGGGCAAGTACCAGGCCCGGATCGCCGGCGACGCCATCGGCGCCCGCGCGGCCGGACAGCCGCTGGACACCGCGCCCTGGGGAGCCCACGCCTCCACCGCCGACCAGTTCGCCGTGCCGCAGATCTTCTTCACCGACCCGGAGGCGGCGGCGGTCGGCCTGTCGTCCAGGGAGGCGAAGGACGCGGGGTACCGGGTCCGCGTGGTCGATGTCGACTTCGCCACCGTGGCCGGCGCGAACCTCTTCGCCGACGGCTACACCGGGCAGGCCCGGATGGTCGTGGACCTCGACCGGGAAGTCCTGCTCGGCGTCACCTTCGTCGGCCCCGGCATCAGCGAGCTTCTCCACTCGGCGACCATCGCCGTCGCCGGCGAGGTACCC
This sequence comes from Streptomyces sp. 150FB, assembly GCF_000818195.1. Classification (GTDB taxonomy): domain Bacteria; phylum Actinomycetota; class Actinomycetes; order Streptomycetales; family Streptomycetaceae; genus Streptomyces. The sequence continues at coordinate 8,184,690 of NZ_JTHL01000001.1, forward strand.
ATCTCCCGGCTCTGGCACGCCGTCTCCTGTTTCCCCACCGTCAGCGAAATCTGGTTCTTCCTGCTGAAGACCTACCGGGGCTGAACAGGCGCATGGACAAGTCCCCGGGGGCCGGCCCGCGCGCACGGCTGCGGACCGGAGCGCGCCTGCTCGTCCTGTCCGCCGTCGCGCTCGCCGCCGTCGGGGCCGTGGGCCGGGGCATCGGGTGGATCCTCCTCACCACCACGCTCGGCCCCACCGCGTACATCCTGCTCGCCCATCCCGACACCGAGGCCGCCCAGGTCCGCAGCTCCGTCCTCGGCCACACCTCGGCGGCCGCCTGCGGACTCGCCTGCCTGGCGGCCTTCGGCCTGTGGGACGACCCGAGCACGGCCGCGCACCAGTCCGACAACTGGCGGCAGATCTGCGCCCAGGCCCTCGCGGTCGGCCTCACCCTGTTCCTGCTCGTGGTCCTGAAGGCCCATCACCCGCCGGCCGCGGCCACGGCCCTGCTGATCACCTCGGGAATCGCACGACCGGGACCGCCGCTGTACGGCATGCTCACCGGCCTCGCCATCCTGATCACGACGGCCGCCGTCCTGTCCCGCGTACCCGCCACCCGGGCGCGAGCGCCGGAGAGCCCGTCGGACGACAAGAACTAAGGTGGCCCGATGCACGACCTGCCAGGCCCGCTCGCCGAAGGCCCCCGCGTATTCATCCGCCACTTCGGCCTCGCGGACGGCGGGGAGTTCACCGCCGCCGCCCGCGCCAGCAGGACCCTGCACCGGCCGTGGCTCTTCCCGCCGGAGGACGCCGAGGCGTACGAGCGGTACGTGAACCGCCTCGTCGAGGATCCCGCCAGGGTGGGCTTCCTCGTCTGCGAGCAGGGCAGCGGCCGGATCGCCGGCTTCATCAACATCAACAACATCGTCCTGGGCGGCTTCCTGAGCGGCGCCATCGGATACGGCGCCTTCGCGCACGCCGCCGGGCGCGGCCTGATGACGGAGGGGCTGCGGCTGCTGATGGGCCACGCATTCGGCCGGATGGGCCTGCACCGCCTTGAGGCCAACATCCAGCCGCTGAACACCCCGTCGATCGCCCTCGTCCGGCGCGCGGGCTTCCGCCTCGAAGGCTTCTCGCCGGACTTCCTGCTCGTCGACGGGGCCTGGCGCGATCACGAACGCTGGGCGGTCACCGCCGGGACGGTTTCCGGTTGACCTTCATGGTGTCCATGTCGGTGACCGTGGACCGCAGGCCGCGCCATCCGCAGCCGAGGGCCCGCAGCGCCCGCTCGGCGCGGTCCTCGGCGAGTGCGGCCGCCATCTCGTCGCCGTCCTCCGCCTCCGAGACCACCACGTAGCGGTAACTGAAGTGGACGAGAGCCGAGTCGTAGGTGAGTGAGCCCTCCTCGGTGAACCGCATCCCGGCCAGGCCGTGACCGTCCACCTCGGCGAGCAGCCGGGCGCGCGCCTCGTCGCTCAGCGCGTCCCACGTGCCGCGCACGATGACCCGGTACGTGTGCCGTGTGCTCATCCCGGAACTGCCTCTCGTCCGCCCTGTCGTGCCGGGGAGCGACGATACGGCGCCGGGGGCCGCGCGTACACGCGTTTTCCGGCGGCCGGGCGCACCGGAAGCGGCCCGGTAATCAGGTCGGGCGAGCGGGGCCTCGCGGCCAGGTCCGGTCCAAGGGCCCCTGGTCAGCGCGCCGTTCACCGTGTTCCATGGTCGACGGGCGCCGGCCAAAGGAGCTGTCGGCGGCCCGCGGATACGAAGCGAGGTTGCCGTGGCCACGACTGTGCGACGTGCCCTACTGACCCTGCCCGCCGCCCCCCTGGGACCGGAAAACCCTCTTCCGGCGCTGGGAACCCTGGACGAGACGCACACCATCGACGAGCCCGAAGGCGAGAGCGCCACGGCGGCGATGCCGCGCGACATGGCGCGCCAGATCGGCTACGAACCCCTGCGCACCCTGCTGCCCGTCCGCATCCTCGACGGGTACGGACGCGAGCGCCGGGAGACCGACGTCGAAGCGGTCGTCATCGAGAACGACCACCTGCGCGCCACCGTCCTGCCGGGGCTCGGCGGTCGGGTCCACTCCCTGCTCCACAAGCCGAGCGGACGCGAACTCGTCTACCGCAACCCGGTGTTGCAGCCCGCGTGCTTCGCCCTCAACGGCGCCTGGTTCTCCGGCGGCATCGAGTGGAACATCGGCGCGACCGGACACACCACTCTCTCCTGCGCGCCGCTGCACGCCGCGCTCGTACCCGCCCCCGACGGCGGGCAGATGCTGCGCCTGTGGGAGTGGGAACGCCTCCGTGACCTGCCTTTCCAGGTGGATCTGTGGCTGCCCGACGACTCCGAGTTCCTCTACGTCGGCGTACGGATCCGCAACCCGCACGAGCGCGCGGCGCCCGTCTACTGGTGGTCCAACATCGCAGTCGAGGAGGGCGAACACACCCGCGTCCTCGCCCCAGCCGAAGAGGCCTGGCACTTCGGGTACGAGCGGAGCCTGCGCCGCGTCCCCGTACCCGAACACCGGGGGGCCGACCGCACTTACCCGCTGCGGGGCGAGTTCCCCGCCGACTACTTCTACGAAGTGCCGGACGGCGCGCGGAGATGGATCGCCTCACTCGACGCCGGAGGGGAAGGGCTCGTCCAGACATCCACCGACCTGCTGCGCGGACGCAAGCTCTTCGTCTGGGGCGCGGGCCGGGGCGGACGCCGTTGGCAGCGCTGGCTGACCGAGCCGGACACCCCCGGCTACGCCGAGATCCAGGCAGGACTGGCGCGTACCCAGCTCGAGCACGTACGGCTCGAAGGGGGCGAGGAGTTCAGTTGGCTGGAGGCGTACGGCCCGCTCGCGGCCGACGCCGGGGCCGTCCACGGGGCCGACTGGGACGCGGCCCGCGCCGAGGTGGCGGACAGGCTCGAAGCGGCCCTGCCGCGCGCCGCGGTCGACGCGGCGTACGAGGCGTGGCTG
>NZ_JTHL01000001.1:8187973-8193385 GCF_000818195.1 Streptomyces sp. 150FB
GAGGCGTGGCTGCCGTACGCCGACGCTGAGCCGGGCGAACGCCTCGCGACCGGCTCCGGCTGGGGTGCGCTCGAAACGCTCAGGGCAGGCGTCAAGCTGGCGGGCACGCCCTTCGACGAGTCCACGCTCGGCGAGGAACAGGCGCCCTGGGTCGAGCTGCTGACGGGCGGCATGCTGCCGGGGCACGGCCCTGGCACCCCGCCGGGACCCACGCTCGTCGCGCCGCACTGGCGCGACATGCTGGAGACGGCGCCCGCCGAGCCGCTGACCGAGTACCACCTCGGGGTGGCGCAGTGGCACGCCGGGGATCTGGCCCAGGCTGTACGGAGTTGGGAGCGCGGCCTCGCCCGCGCCTCGTCCCGCTGGCCGCTGCTGCGCTGTCTTGCCTTCACCGACCTGCGGGGCGGCCACCCCGAACGGGCGGCCGACCTGTACGCCGAGGCATTCGACGACCTGTGCCGGGAGCGCCGGGACCATGACGCGGCCGGTGCCAACGCCGGGGCCGGTGCCGACATCGACGAAACCGCCTGGGCCGCGGCCGTGGAGGCGCTCGGCCGCGAGAGCATCGACGCGCTGCTCGCCGCGGACCGCGCCGCAGGGGCGCGGTCCGTGCTCGAACGGCTGCCGGACGCCACCAGGCGGCGCGGCGCCTTCCGCTTCGCCGAGGCCCGACTGCTGCTCGCCGAGGGGGAGAAGGAAGCGGCCCGCGCCCTCTTCGACGCCGGTTTCGAGGTCGCCGACCTGCGGGAGGGGACGGAGACGCTGAGCGAGGTGTGGGCCGCGCTCACCGACGACCCGCTGCCGGAGGCCTACGAGTACCGGATGCGCCCGGGAGCCTGAACGCGCGGCCGGAGCCGGTCCGGTGACCGGGACAGCGTCACCGGACCGGCTTCGTGTCGACGTACTCGAAGACCGAACCGTCGGGATGTACGGCGATCAGATTGCGCCCGGCGGGGCTCGGCACAGGGCCGACGAGCACCTTGGCGCCGACGTCGTTGAGCGCGGACACCGCGTCGTCGACGTCCTTCACGGCGATCGTCGCCGTGACCTTGCGCAGGACGTCGATCTCGGAGGCGGGTCCGCTCATGAGCAGGAAGCAACTGACGGCGGCGACAGAGACCCCACCGCGCTCGAAGCGGAGCGCGCGGGTTCCGGTGAGGCGTTCGTAGAACGCGACCGAGGTCTCCAGGTCGTCGACGCAGATGCGCAGCGTGGTTCCCAGGATTTCCATGCTGAACAGATTAGTTGGCGTCGCACCGGGAGGAGATCGGTTCGGCCGGGACTTGATCGGTTGAAAAGTGCCGGCCTGTTGAACGGGTCTGGCCCGTTGAACGGGTGAAGCGCCCGTGCTCAGACGCGGCAGATGAGTTCGCCGTGCGGCGTCAGGAACCAGCCGTCCTCCCGGCTGCCCCAGTCGCGCCACGCCTCGGCGATCTCGGCGAGCTGCTCCTGGGTGGCCCGGCCGGCGGCGACGACCCGCTCGGCGTAGCTGGAGGCGACCGTACGGTCCGCCCACAGCCCGCTCCACCAGGCGCGGTCCTCGGGGGTGGCGAAGCACCAGGCGGCAGCGGTCGGGGTGATGTCGGTGAACCCGGCCTGCTGGGCCCAGGACAACAGCCGCCGCCCGGCGTCCGGTTCGCCCCCGTTGGAGCGGGCCACTCCCCGGTACAGCTCCAGCCAGCCGTCCATGACCGGGATCTCGGGAAACCAGGTGAAGGCCCCGTAGTCGGAGTCGCGCACCGCGACGATCCCGCCGGGCCTGCACACGCGGCGCATCTCGCGCAGCGCCTGTACGGGGTCGCCGACGTGCTGGAGGACCTGATGGGCGTGGACGACGTCGAAGGAGTCGTCGGGGAAGTCCAGTCCGTGGACATCGGCGACCGCGAAGCGGACATTGTCCACGCCCTGGTCGATGGCCGCTTCCCGCGCCTTCTCCAGGACCTCCTGCGAGGCGTCGACCGCCGTCACGGTGCCGGGTGCCACGAGGGCCGCCAGGTCGGCGGTGATGGTGCCGGGGCCGCAGCCCACATCCAGCAGGTCCTGCCCCGGCCGCAGTTCGCCGAGGAGGTACGCGGCGGAGTTGGCGGCCGTGCGCCACTGGTGGGAACGCAGCACCGACTCGTGGTGCCCATGGGTGTAGACAGCGGTTTCTTTCGGCATGGCCGGACTCCTTCGTAAGAAGTGGTGCGACCACGCTACGCCGAGATGTTGAATGCTGAGACCCCGATCTCATGATACGGACAGTCGTCCCCACTCCTCGCGGCTCACCGCGTACTCGACATCGCCGTGTTCGGACCCCTCGATCGTCTCGGGCCACTCCTCGAAGAAGGTGCGTACGTACCGCAGTCCGGCCTTCTCCAGCACGCGCCGCGACCCGGTGTTGACCGTCATGGTCCGCCCGACCACCCGCTGTGTCCCCAGCGTGCCGAAGGCGGTCGCGACCAGGGCGCGGGCGCCCTCGGTGGCGTACCCCCGCCCCCAGGCGGTGCGGCGGAGCCGGTACCCGAGTTCGACGGTCTCCCAGCCGGAGCCGCTCAGCGGCTCCAGGCAGAACCAGCCCAGCCACTCGCCCGTCGACCGCTCCTCGGCCGCGCGGAAGCCGCGCCCGAGCACCCGCGGCAGGACATCGCGGCGCGCCGCCTCGCGGGCGAGCGGCTTGCCGCCGTCGATGAACCGCTTCACGCCCTCGTCGTTGTCGAGGGCGACCAGGAGGTCCAGGTCGCCCTCGGTGTCGGTGAAGGGGCGCAGTCGCAGCCGCGGTGTCAGCAGGGCGGCATCGAGGAACGGGCCCGGGGAGTCGTCCGGGGAGTCCGGCGAGTCCGGGGAAGGGGCGGTGTCCATGCGGGCGATCCTGGGCGGCCGCCGTACGGCTGTCCAACGGATTCCGGGCCGCCTGGGCCCGGCGCCCCGCCCCCGTACGGCCGCTCCGGTCTACAGCAGCGCCTGCGGCCGGTACACCGTCAGCGCCTCGATCGCCTTGTCCACGACCAGCGCCCGGGGCGACTCCGCCACCTCGCCGTCGAACGCCAGCGGCGTCCCCGGCGCGATGTCCCCGATCCGTACCCGGCGCATCCGCTCCGCCGCGTGGACGGGGGAACGGCTCAGCGGTCCCGCGAGCATGGCGGCGAGCAGCCGGAGTCCCGGCATCCGGCCGCCGTGCACCACGCGTACGTCGAGCAGGCCGTCGGCCAGATCGTGCCGGTGTCCGGGGGTGGGGCCCATGCGCTGGTAGATGCAGTTCCCGGCGAACAGCAGCCACAGCGACCGCTGCCGCCCCTCGAACTCGGCCCGGAGCTGGTGCTGTGCGCGCAGCACCTCCACGGCGGCCAGAACGCCGGCGGGCCAGCCGCCGATCCGGGGCGCCCAGTGCTCGCGCACCCGCACCAGTTCCGGATAGACGCCCAAGCTGAAGGTGTTGAGGAAGTACCCGGGGGCGCCGGAGCCGCCGGGGCCAGGTGTGAAGCGCCCCAGGTCGACCCGGACGGCGTCCCCGGCGACCAGCGCCCGGCAGGTGTCGTAGACGTCCTCGATGCCCAGGTCGTAGGCGAAGTGGTTCAGCGTTCCCCCGGGGAACACCGCGAGCGGCAGGCCGTACCGTACGGCGATCGCCGCGGCCCTGTTGATCGTTCCGTCGCCGCCCATGACCCCGAGCGCGACGCAGGGTCCGGCCGCCGCCTTCTCCAACTCGGCCTCGACGTCCTGCGGTTCGCACTCCACGATCTCGGCGAGCGGAAGCGCGTCACGCACCAGCGTGGCGGTGCCCGAGGAGCCCGAGGCCCTGTTGACCACGACGACAAGGTCCTTGCCGCCGGGCAGCGCGGGCGCCTCCGCGTACGGCCGTCCCGGGGACGGCATCTGGGAACGCGTCGGCACCACACCCCGTACGGCGTAGGCGGCGCCGACGCCGAGCGCCGCGCCCACCAGCACATCACCCGGATAGTGCGCGCCCGTGTAGACCCGGGACACCGCAACCGCCGCGGCGAGCGGCGCCACGACGGCGCCCCAGCCCTTCGACTCCATCGCGACCCCGGTCGCGAAGGCGGCGGCGGAGGCCGCGTGCCCGGAGGGGAAGGAGGTGGTGAAGGGCTGCCGCTTCAGTTGCCTTATCAGCGGCACCGCGTCCAGCACCGGCCGGTGGCGGCGCACCGCCCGCTTGCCCAGGGTGTTGACCGCGGCGGAGGCCAGAGCGAGCGAGGCGACCCCACGCACGGCGGCCCGGCGCGAGCGCGCTCCCTTGCCCAGTGCCACGATCCCCGCGGCGGCGCCGAACCAGAGCAGTCCGTGGTTGGCGCTCCGGCTCAGCCGGGGCAGCACGGGGCCGGCGCCGGGCCAGTGCCGGGTGGCGACCGAGCGGAAGACCTGCTCGTCCCAGCCCGCCAGCAGCGCCGAGAGGCCGGTCCGCGCCCCGGTGCGGACCTGGTTGTACGCCGAAGGGACGGCCGATGAGGTGTCAGACATGCCACGCGGGTACCCCGGGGTCGCGGGCCCACGCACGGTACGGGGTCAGGGGAGCGGATGCCGAGGAGCAGGTGGCGACAAACCTCCGTATAAAGGGCAGAAGGTAAGGGCGGAAGGTAACGGCGGAAGATCCGCCCGGCGGACTCACCCGCCGGGCCCCGGCGGCTGATGCGGGAGGTGGCGGTATGCGCGGGACGGCGCCCGAGGGCCATGGCCCCGTCCGCTTCGGACCGTTCGCCCCCGGCGCCGGGCTGCCCGCCCTGCCCGAACTGGTCGAGGTCTGCGCGGCGGCGGCCGGCCCCGCCACGCCCGAGCCGCCGGGCGGAGGACCGGTACTGCGGGAGGCGGCGGCGGGCTACTGGTCACGGCGCGGGCTGCTGAGCAGACCGCACGACATGGCGGCGGCGCCCGGCGTGCAGCCGTTGCTGTTCGCGCTGCTCGCCTCGTACGGTGGGGACCTGTTGCTGCCGCGACCCTGCCCCGCCTGGTGGACGCCGCAGGCCCGGATCCTGGGCCGGCCCGCCTATCACGTACCGACCCCGGCGGCGTACGGCGGCGTGCCCGATCCGTACGCGCTGCTGGAGACCGTACGCCGGGTACGGGCCGAGGGCGGCCGGCCGCGGGTGCTGCTGCTCTCCCTGCCCGACGACCCCACCGCCACCGTCGCGCCGCCCGAACTCGTCCGCGAGGCCTGCGAGGCCGCCGTCGGCGAAGGGCTGCGGATCATCAGCGACGAGACCTGGCGCGACACCGTGCACGACCCGGAGGGGACAGTGTTGCTGAGCCCCGCCGAGATGTGGCCCGACGAGGTCACCGTCATCGCCGACACCGGGGGCGCCCTCACCCCGGCGCCCTGGCCGATGGCCGTCGCGCGCTTCCCCGGCACCGCGTCCGGGGCCGCCGGACGGGCGAGGGCCGTCGACATCCTCACCGCGCTCGGCGCGCTGGTCGCCG
>NZ_JTHL01000001.1:8193410-8223017 GCF_000818195.1 Streptomyces sp. 150FB
CGGCCAGGGCGCGGGAGGCGGCCGCACTGCACGGGCGGGTCGCCGCCGCCGTCCACCGGACCGTGCTCGACTGCGGCGCGCTCGCGCTGCCACCGCAGGCCGGACGGCACGTCTATGCGGACCTGGGACCGCTGCGCGCCCGCCTCGCCGGGCTCGGGGTCACCGACTCCATGGAGCTGGAGGACTATCTGAGCGAGCGGCTGGGGGCACATGTGCCGGGCGGTCATCGGTTCGGGGACGAACTGGGGGCGCTCCGCGTACGCCTGTCTACGGGACCCCTGCTCGGCGTAACCGCCGAGGAGCGCCTTGAGTCCCTCGCTGCGGCTGAACCGCTGAGCCTGCCCCATGTCGCCGCGCCGCTCGCCGACCTCGCCTCGGCCTTCGGCGAACTCAGGCCGGAACTCGCGCGCTGACCGTCCGTGCCGCGCTGACCGTCCGTGCCGCGCTCACGCTCCGTACCGCCGGCCCTCCGCACGACGTACGTACCGTGCGCCGCACGGTCACGCCTGCGAGCCGCCCTCCGGCCCCTCGTGCCCGGACGCCGGCGCCGCGCCGCGCAGCTTGCGCCAGAGCGCGGGAGCGCCACTGATCACCACCGTCAGCACCACGGCCACCGCCACGCCCTGCCAGGGCTCGGCGAACAGCGAGCCGCCCAGTATGCCGATCAACTGGTACGTCGCTGCCCAGGCCAGACAGGCTGGCACATCGCCCCTGGCGAACCGGCGCAGCGGCCAGGCGGCGAGCAGGCAGGCCAGCATCACGGGTATGCGCCCGGCGGGCACCAGACGGGACAGCACGAGCACCGTCACGCCGTTCTCCCTGAGCTTGTCCTGTGCCTGCTCCAGCCGGTCGGGCGGCGCGTGCTGGCGCAGCTTGGCCAGCCAGCGCGAGCCGTTCTTCGAGCCGACACCGCGCTTGCCGAGCCAGTACAGCGCCAGATCGCCGAGGAAGGCGGCGAACGACGCGACGAGAAAGATGTAGAGCAGCGAGAGCGGCGAGGTCTGATGGAACGCCACCACGGCGGCCGAACTCACCACGGCCCCCGTGGGCACCACCGGTACCAGCGCCCCCAGCATCACCAGCAGGAAGACCGACGGATAGCCCACCGCCTGCTGGGTCGACTCGGTCGGTATCTGTGCCATCAACTGGTCGATCACCTGGGGGCCTCCGGCCGGGCGCTCTCGCCGTGCCGCAGCAGATGCACGGTCACCTTCGGGGCGTGCTCCGCCGCCTGCCGGACGAATTCGTCGCCCGGCGTGTAGAACTCGTGGGGCCTGACCCCGTCCATGCCGATCGGCCAGTACGTGCCGTAGTGCACCGGCACCGCGCAGGCCGGCGCCAGCAGGGTCAGCGCACGCGCCGCCCGTTCGGCGTCGAGGTGTTCGGGCCCCAGCCGGGGCCCCCAGCCGCCCACCGGCAGCAGCGCCGTGTCCACGGGCCCCACGGCGTCGGCCATTTCGTCGAAGAGCCCGGTGTCACCGGCGAAGTAGGTACGCGTCTCACCGCTGATCACGTAGCCGAGAGCGGGGGAGATGTGCGGTCCGAACGGCAGCCGCCGCCCGTCGTGGCGCGCGGGCACCGCCCGTACGCTCAGCGGCCCGATCTTCACCTCGTCGCCCGCCTCGACCTCGGTGATCCGCAGCCCGGCGGGGTTCCCGCGCGCGTCGAGCCGCCGCAGCGCGGGCACCGAACGCGCCGCGCCCCGGGGCACCAGCAGCCTGGTGCCGGGCGCCAGCCGGCTCAGGGAGCGCGGATGGAGGTGGTCGGAGTGCAGATGGGAGACGATCACGGCGTCGGCGACCGCGGCTCCGGGCGGCGGCAGTTCACCCCTCCGGCGCCGGAGATGGGCGAAACGCCGTACGAAGAGCGGGTCCGTCAGCACCCGTACCCCGGAGTCCTCGACCGTGCAGGTGGCATGACCCCACCAGGTGATGACCGTACCCAACCTCGACCTCAGCTCCGTCGCACACGTCGGCGCGGGCATCCCGCCCTCGCCCGCTTCCACCCGCGTGATCTCCGTACTCAGCCTACGGCGACTACCCCTTCCACCGGTCGGACAAGCGGCGCGGAACCACCCGTTACGCGCCATTGGCCGAGTGGCCCGCGCGCTGTGTCACGCTGGGTCCGAGCCCGCATCACCGTACGGGCCCGGACGTGAGGTGGGTACGGAAGTGCTGCGAGGGCGATGGCGTACGAGCGGCAGAGCCCTCTTGCGGGTGATCGTGGTGTGGATGGTGTCCACGTTGACGATGCTCCTGCTCGCCGGCGTCCTGCCCGACTTCCAGCTCCAGTCGCCCGGCGACGACAGCATCACCAGGACCGCGTACACGGCCGCCTGGGGTGCCGGTGCCTTCGGTCTGCTCAGCGCGCTGGTCTGGCCGCTGCTCGTACGGGCGTTGCTGCTCGTCCCGGCCCTCGTCCTCGGCCTGCTCGTCTTCTTCCTCAACGGCTCGCTGCTGCTGCTCGCGCTGCGGCTCATCCCGTACGGCGGCGGCGTCACCGACCCGCAGAACGCCGTGGTGGTCGCCGCCGTCATGTCCGCCGTCGCTTCCGCCACCTCCACCGCGCTCGCCGTCGGTGACGACAGCGCCTACCGGCGCAGACTCTCGCGCCTCGCCGACCGGCGGCGGCGCAGGGACGGGGCGTACGCGGGACAGGGCAGCCACCCCGGCACCGTCTTCGTCCAACTCGACGGGGTCGGGCACCGTGTGCTGCTCGACGCGATCGCCGACGGGCTCGTGCCGCACCTCGCCGGGTGGCTCGGCGAGGACGCGACCCACCGGCTGACGCCCTGGCGCACCGACTGGTCGAGCCAGACCGGCGCCAGCCAGCTCGGCATCCTGCACGGCTCGAATCACGACGTGCCCGCGTTCCGCTGGTACGAGAAGGACACCGGCCGGATCATCGTCAGCAACCGGCCGGCCAGCGCGGCCGAACTCCAGCGCAGGGCCATCGAACGCACCGGCGACGGAGGGCTGCTGACCCTCGACGGCGCCAGCCGGGGCAACCTCTTCAGCGGCGGCGCCGACCAACTCGCCCTGGTGCTCTCGATCGCGGCCAGGCGCGGCAGGGCGAACCGCTCCAGGTCCGGCTACTTCGCGTACTTCTCCGACCCGGCCAACGCCGTGCGTACGGCGGTCTCCTTCGCCGCCGAAGTCTGCCGCGAGATCGCCCAGTCGACGCGCGCACGGCTGCGCAAGGTGCGGCCACGGGTGAGCCGGGGCGGGCTCTACCCGTTGATAAGGGCCTTCGCGACCGTCGTCGAACGGGATGTGGTGGTCGTCGCCGTCATGGGCGACATGCTCGCCGGACGCACCGCCATCTACGCCGACCTGGTCGGCTACGACGAGGTCGCCCACCACTCGGGGCCGCACAGCCACGACGCCGCGCAGGTGCTCAAGCGGCTCGACCGCTCCATCGGCCTGATCGCCGAGGTCGCCGACCACGCGCCGCGCCCGTACCGGATCGTCGTCCTGTCCGACCACGGCCAGAGTGTGGGCGAGACCTTCGAAGGCCTGTACGGGCTCACCCTCAAGGACCTCGTCAGGGCCGGATGCGGACTGCCCGTGTCACGCAGGGCCGAGCGGACCAGGAGCGGCGCCGAGGCGCGGTTCGCCGCGCGGCACGCCGTACGCAGCGCGCTGCACCGTCCCGTGCACCAGGGCGCCGACGAGCCCGAGGAGAACGCGGCGCCCGACTCGGAACCCGTCGTGCTGGCCTCGGGGAACCTCGGCCTTGTCTCCTTCCCCGGTGTGCCGGGCCGGATGAGCCTGGAGCAGATCGACCGGCGCCACCCCGCGCTGCTGCGTACGCTCGCGGGCCACCCGGGGATCGGCTTCCTGCTGGTACGCAGCGAGGCGCGGGGCTCGGTGGTGCTCGCCGCGGGCGGCGTGGAGATCGCGCTCGCCGACCTCGGCGACGACGGGCCGCTGGCCGGCATGGGGCCGGGAGCGGCCGACGCGGTCCGGCGCACCGACGGCTTCCCGCATGTCGCCGACATCATGGTCAACTCGTCGTACGACCCGGAGACGGGCCAGGTGCACGCCTTCGAGGAGCAGATCGGCTCGCACGGCGGGCTCGGCGGTGAACAGTCGCGGGCGTTCCTGCTGTCGCCGCTCGTGCTCTCGCCGCCGGTCGCCGACAGCGAGGAACTCGTCGGCGCCGAGCGGGTGCACGAGGTGCTGGGGCGCTGGCTGCGCGAAGGTGTCGGGCCTCAGGTGCCGCTGGGTCCCGCGGTGGTGAGGCTGCCTCAGCAGGCGGACGCGGGGATGCCGGACGCGGGGATGCCGGACGCCGCGAGGGACGACGAACTCAATTCGGCGTAACACTTTCCCACTTATGGGGGGTTTGCGGCGACTGGGCACCATACGACCCTGAGGCGCGGGCACAGTGGGAGATCCAGGAGGTCCCGCCATGCGTCACGCCGCGCCCCCCGTCCCCTCACGCGCCGCCGCCGTGCGCCGGGCCGCCGTGATCGTGCTGCTGATGGTGCTCGCCGTGCTCGGGACGTCGACGGACTCGTACGCGATGGCCACCAGGGACGGGACGGACCGGCCCCCGGCTTCGGCGGCGCCCGATCCGGCCGGCCAGGGAAATGGCCAGGGGAGTGGCGAGGGAAGCGGCGAAGGAAGCCACGACCTCGCCGGGAGCGAGCACAACAGCCCGGCCAGGACCGAGCGGACGGGCCGCACCCGGGTCGCCGCCCTGACACCCGTCACCACCGTGCACACCGCCCGGGGGCCGCAACCCGCCCCCGGCGCCGCGAAGTTGCCCGCGCCGCTGCCGGGCGAGGGGCACGACCGGCGCTGTGTGGTGCTGCGCTGCTGAGAGGGCCGGCCGACCCCGACCCGATCCGCATGCCCCGCACCTTCGCACCGTGAGGACACAGCCATGCCCATCGACCCCTTCGCCGTACTCAACGCCATCCTGCGCGCCGAAGCCGCGCGCGCCGAGAAGGCCAGGCTCCGCCGACCCGCCGCCTCCGCCGACAACGACGTCGTCGCCGCCGGGGCCCGCTCGGGCGCGGCGCAGGACCGTACGCCTGCGGCGAGCGCACCCGACGAGAGCCGTACGCCGCGCTGATCGGCGCGCGTTCGCGTCCCGTGGTGCCGGCGACCGGTCGCCGGCACCACCTCGCTCAAGTGAATAGATGACTTGATGTCTTGGCGGGTCAAAGGCGGCAGCGCGACCCGGATCGGTGGCTCGGGAACAGAAACAGATAGAAAGACACAGGAAGTCACAGGCAGGAGGTCACAAGCCGTTTCGGAGTGCGTAGGGTCGGAGAGGGTTACATCGTTCTCCGGCCACCAGCACCGGCCGCCCCGGCTACCCCATCCATCGCCATTCCAGGAGCTTCCCCTCATGCACGACGACCGCAGCCTGGTCGAAGCCCGCCTCAAGCGCGTTCTCAACGAGCGCGTCAGGCCCGCCGTATACACCGATTCAATACCGCTGGACGTAGCCGTCTGGACCGCGCCGGGTGAGCCCGTACCGGTGGACGAGGGCCTCGCGGCCCCCACACAGCCGATCGCCGTCGGAGATTCCTGGGGTGCCCCGTGGGGCACGAGCTGGTTCACGGTCTCCGGTACGGTCCCCGCCGAGTGGGCGGGACGCACCGTCGAGGCGGTCCTCGACCTCGGCTTCAACGAGGCCAGTCCGGGATTCCAGTGCGAGGGCCTCGTGTACCGGCCCGACGGCAGCCCGGTGAAGGGCCTGAACCCGCGTAACCAGTGGGTCCGCGTCGGCGCGCCCGTCGCCGGTGGTGAAGAAGTTGTTTTCCACATCGAGGCCGCTTCCAACCCGGTCATCGAGGGCTCAGTTCCCTTCGAGCCGACCCACCTCGGCGACAAGGAGACGGCGGGCAGCGACCCGCAGTACACCCTGGCCAGGATGGATCTGGCCGTGTTCGACGAGACCGTGTGGAATCTGATCCAGGACCTGGAGGTGCTGGGGGAGCTGATGCTCGAACTCCCCGTCGAGGGCGCCCGCCGTTGGGAGATCCTGCGTGCCGTCAGCCGCGCCCTGGACGTGATCGACCTCCAGGACGTGCCCGGCTCGGCGGCGGCCGCGCGCGAGCAGCTCGCCGAGGCACTGGCGACGCCCGCTCCCGCCACGGCACACCGGATCAGCGCGGTCGGCCACGCCCACATCGACTCGGCGTGGCTCTGGCCGCTGCGCGAGACCGTGCGCAAGGTGGCGCGTACGACGGCGAACATGACATCGCTGCTCAACGAGGAGCCGGAGTTCGTCTTCGCGATGTCCCAGGCGCAGCAGTTCGCCTGGATCAAGGAGCACCGCCCCGAGGTCTACGCGAAGGTCAAGAAGGCCGTCGCCGAGGGCCGGTTCGTGCCCTCAGGCGGCATGTGGGTCGAGTCCGACACGAACATGCCGGGCTCGGAGGCCATGGCGCGCCAGTTCGTGCACGGCAAGCGCTTCTTCCTCGACGAGTTCGGGATCGAGAACGACGAGGCGTGGCTGCCCGACACGTTCGGGTTCGCCGCGGGACTGCCGCAGATCATCAAGGCGGCGGGCTCGAAGTGGCTGCTCACACAGAAGATCTCCTGGTCGAAGATCAACAAGTTCCCGCACCACACCTTCCGCTGGGAGGGCATCGACGGGACGCGTATCTTCACGCACTTCCCGCCGGTCGACTCCTACAACTGCGCGATGGAGGGGCGGCAGATCGCCCACGCCGTACGGAACTTCAAGGAGAAGGGAGTGGCTCGCCGCTCCCTCGCCCCCACCGGTTTCGGTGACGGCGGTGGTGGTACGACGCGTGAGATGGTCGCCAAGGCCGCCAGGATGCGCAGCCTCGAAGGCTCGGCGGCGGTGCGGTGGGAGAGCCCCGGTGAGTTCTTCGCCAAGGCAGAGGCGGAGTACCCCAACCCGCCGGTCTGGGTCGGTGAGCTGTACCTGGAGCTGCACCGGGCCACGCTGACCAGCCAGGCGAAGACGAAGCAGGGCAACCGCCGCAGCGAACACCTGCTGCGCGAGGCGGAGCTGTGGGCGACGACCGCGGCGGTACGCGCGGGCGCGCCGTACCCGTACGCGGACCTGGACCGGGTGTGGAAGACGGTGCTGCTGCACCAGTTCCACGACATCCTTCCCGGTTCGTCCATCGCCTGGGTGCACCGCGAGGCGGAGAAGACCTACGCCGCCGTCGCCGAGGAGCTGAACGGGATCATCGCCACCGCGCAGCGCGCGCTGGCCGGTGACGCCACGGCCGGTTCGGCCGTGTTCTTCAACTCAGCCCCGCACACCCGCGGCGGGGTGGCGGCCGGCGCGGCAGGACCGGCGGCGGCCGGCGAAGCCGCCCGGGTGGTCCCGGGCGAGGACGGCGGATTCGTCCTCGACAACGGCCTGCTGAAGGTCACCGTCGACAGCCGCGGTCTGGTGGTCTCCGCGTACGACCTCGGCGCCCGGCGTGAGGCGGTCGCCCCCGGTCAGGCGGCGAACCTGTTGCAGATCCACCCGGACTTCCCCAACCAGTGGGACGCCTGGGACGTGGACGAGTTCTACCGGAACACCGTCACGGACCTGACCGGCCTCGACGAACTCACGGCGATCGACGGCGGGGTCCGGGTGGTCCGCAGCTTCGGCGCTTCGACGGTCACCCAACTGCTCACGCTCACCCCGGGCAGCAAGCGGCTGGACATCGCCACGGAGGTGGACTGGCACGAGACGGAGAAGTTCCTCAAGGCCGCCTTCCCGCTGGACATCCACGCCGACCGGTACGCGTCCGAGACGCAGTTCGGGCATGTGTACCGGGCGACGCACACGAACACGAGCTGGGAGTACGCCAAGTTCGAGGCCTGCAACCACCGCTTCGTGCATGTGGCGGAGCCGGGCTGGGGCGTGGCGCTGGTCAACGACTCCACGTACGGCCACGACGTGACCCGTACGGTCCGCCCGGAGGACGCGGGCACCACGACCACGGTCCGGGTGTCGCTGCTGCGCGCGCCGCGCTACCCCGATCCGCAGACGGACCAGGGTGTGCACACCTTCCGGCACGCGCTGGTGCCCGGCGCCGAGATCGGGGACGCTGTCAGGGAGGGGTACGACATCAACCTTCCCGAGCGCCGGGTCGCCGGTGACGCCGAGGTGGCGCCGCTGGTCACGGTCGACAACGACGCGGTGGTCCTCAGCGCGCTGAAGCTGGCCGACGACGAGAGCGGCGACCTGGTCGTCCGTCTCTACGAGTCGACCGGCGGCCGCGCCACGGCACGCGTCCTGGTCGGTACGTCGGTCGGCGGCGTCGCCGTGACCGACCTGCTGGAGCGCCCGCTGGCAGATGTCCCGCGGCCGGAGCTCACCGACCGCGCCGTCGAGCTGTCGCTGCGCCCGTTCGAGATGATCACCCTGCGGCTGACCCGCGTCTGACGGTCCGCCGGAGTACAGGAGGCGGGCGTCCCCGGCCAACACGGCCTGGGGGCGCCCGTCTTCCGTACGTACCGCTACCGCTCGGAGACCTGGACCTGGCCCGCCACCAGCCGCAGGAACTCCCGCTCGTTGCCCGCCAGACCGGCCGCGCCGAGTGCCTCGTCCGCCTCGGCGATCGGGACCGCCAGCAGCGGCGCCGCCCGCGAGGCCGCCCGGGGATCGTCCAGCACGGCCCGTACGGCGGCCAGCAGGCGTAAGTAGGCCTGCGCGGCGGCGCGGGTGTCGGGTGTACCGGGCAGGCCCGGCGTACTGCTTGTCATTTCGGCTTCCTCCCCATGGATTCCACGGATCCATGTGTCCCAGGTAGGTACGGATCTGCTCGACCTCGAAGTCTGGTCCACGGGTCTGACAGCGCCGCCCGAAGCCGGGCGAGAAGAAGCCGGGGAAAACGAGTGGGGAGGAGCCGGGAGGAGGAGTCACTCCTCGATGAGCATCCCCGCACGCAGCCGCGTGATGATTCGGTTGAGCAGCCGCGAGACATGCATCTGCGAGACGCCCAGCTCCTCGCCGATCTGGGACTGGGTCATCTCCTGGCCGAACCGCATCTGCACGATGTGACGTTCGCGCTCGTCGAGCTGCTCCAGCAGCGGCGCCAGCGCGTGCAGGTCCTCGACCTTCGCCATGGCCGGGTCGTCGTCGCCCAGCACATCGGCGAACGTCCGCCCGCCGCCCGAGGACTGGCCGTCGTCGCCGGTCGGCATGTCCAGCGAGCCCGCCGTGTAGCCGTTGGTCGCGACGATGCCCTCGATCACGTCCTCCTCGGGGATGCCGAGCAGCTCGGCGAGTTCCCCGACGGTCGGGTCGCGGTCCAGGCTGCCGGCGAGGAGCTCCTTGGCCTTGGCCAGCTCCACCCGCAACTCCTGGAGCCTGCGAGGCACATGGACGGCCCAGCTCGTGTCGCGGAAGAACCGCTTGATCTCACCGACGATGTACGGGACGGCGAACGACGTGAACTCGACCTCGCGGGACAGGTCGAACCGGTCTATCGCCTTGATCAGGCCGATCATCCCCACCTGGAGGATGTCCTCCATCTCGCCGCCGCCCCGGTTGCGGAACCGGCTCGCGGCAAACCTGACCAGGGACTGGTTCATCTCGATCAGGGTGTTGCGTGCGTACTGGTACTCATGGGTGCCCTCTTCGAGGACCTGGAGCTGGTCGAAGAAAAGCTTCGACAGCGCCCGTGCGTCCTTCGGGGCGACCTTGCCGGGGTCCGCGATCCGCGGCAGCTCTCCGGCCCTGGTGCCCGCCCCCGACGCCAGGACAGCCGTGGACCCCGGCGTCCCCGCCCGCACAGTGCTGGTTGTCATGACATCACCCTTCAGAGCAGCGGTCCGTACGGATCCGCTTGTGCCCAGCGAAATCCGACTCATTCATGACGAGGTCTCGATCCGGTCACGGTCGGGCGGACGAAGGGTCCTCGCGGACCACGCGAGTCGCGTCAAAAGAAAAAGTACTTACCTTCCACAACGCTCGGTTCGCGACGGGTCGCGCAGGGGTATCCGTGCAGGCAATCGACATGATCCGGAGGTCGGTACGGTCGGTTCGAGCTTTCTCACACGTTGACGTGAGGCAATCCATTGGATTTATTGGAGCGGACAACCGATCTTCCGGTGAGAGGGATCAGCACGTGAGTGACCGACCGATCGCGGCCATAGCCATGGGGCCCGCGGCGTCCGACCTGGTGTTCCCGGCAGACGTACGGGAGCGGCTCGCCCGGGGCGTCCGGCTGGAGCCGGCCCTCATCCTCGGCCCGCTGGAGGACGCGACCGCCCGTGCCACACTGGCCGAAACCGAGATCCTGCTGACCGGTTGGGGCTGCCCCACGATCACGGCCGACGTGCTGGCGGGCGCGCCCCGCCTGCGCGCCGTCATGCACGCAGCGGGATCGGTCAAGACCCTTGTCAGCGACGCGCTGTGGGAGCGCGGCATCGTGGTCTCGTCCGCCGCCGACGCCAACGCGGGGCCGGTGGTCGCCTTCACCCTCGCCGCCATCACGTTCGGTGCGAAGAAGACCCTGCCGGCCGCCGCGCGGTACGAGCGGGGATGGCCGGACTTCGCGGAACGGGTCGGCGGCGACGCCCGTACGATCGGCATCGTCGGCGCGTCCCGGATCGGCCGCCGGGTGATCGCGGCGCTGCGCGCATCGGACGCCGGGTACCGGCTGCTGCTCACCGACCCGTACGTCACCGAGGCCGACGCCGAAAGGCTCGGGGTGGAGCGGGTCGAACTGGCCGAGCTGTGCCGCCGCTCCAGCATCGTCAGCGTGCACGCGCCGCAGTTGCCGGAGACGGAGGGGATGATCAGCGCCGACATGCTGAAGCTGATCCCGGACGGCGGGGTCGTCGTCAACACCGCGCGCGGGGCGCTCATCGACAACGAGGCGCTGGCCGAGGAGTGCGCGGCCGGCCGGCTCGACGCCTACCTCGATGTCACGGAGCCCGAGCCGCTGCCGGCGGGACATCCGCTGCTCTCCCTCCCCAACGTGCTGCTCACCCCGCACATCGCGGGCGCCCAGGGCAGCGAGGTACGCAGGCTCGGCGCCTACGCCGTGGCCGAGGTGGAGCGGTATCTGGCGGGCGAGCCGCTCCACGGAGGCGTCCGGCGCGAGGACATGGCGCGCACGGCCTGAGCGCGACGGTGTGAACGACGACTGGCCGGGCCCCGAGGACCCGGCCGGTCGTACGCCACCGCTCAGCCGCCGAACCGCGCGTGGGTCCGCAGCCGGGGCGCGAACGTCGTGTGGAAGACGGTGGAAGCGGCGCCGACCGCGGCCGCCGCGTCGTTCAGCGTCGAGTAGGCGACCCGTACGTCCCGTACGCGCCGCGCGACCGGGAAGCGGTTGACGGCCGCCGAGATCTCCGAGAGGTAGAGGTCGGCGATCTCGGGGGGTACGGCGGGCCCGCCCACGATGAGCAGGTCGGTGTCGTACAGGTCGGTCATCCCGACCGCGCCGCGCGCCACCACCCTGGCCACCTCCCGTACGGCGTTCACGGCCCGCTCGTCGCCCGCCGCCGCTGCCGCGCAGATGGCCTCGTGCGCGGACCCGCCCTCCACCACCAGCCCCGCCAGCGCCGCCTTCTCGATCACGGCCGAGATGGGCGCGCACTCGGGGATCATCTGGGGACCGCCCTCGGGGGTGAGCCGCCCGAGGGTCAGGGCGCACAGCTCGCCGAACTCACCGGCGTTGCCGGTCGAGCCACGGAAGATGTCCCCGTTCAGGAAGGCGCCGCTGCCGGCCCCGGCGCCGAGGTAGAGGTAGACGAAGTCGCCGGAGCGCTCGGCGGCGCCGAGCCACCGCTCGCCGACGGCGGCGGCCGTGGCGTCCTTCTCCAGCAGTACGGGCACCCCCAGCTCCCGGCTCAGCTCCGCCCGCAGCGGTACCTCCTTCCACCCCTCGAAGAGCGGCGGGTCGAGGATCACCCCGGCGTTCACATCGATGGGCCCCGGCGCGGCGACGCCCACACCGAGCAGGGTCCCGGAGACGGGCCGTACGGCCTCCGCGGCCTCCGCCGCCATCCTGGCCATCTGCGCGATGCACCACGCGGGGTCGCGGCGCCCGGTCAGCGGGAGCTGGCGCCGGTCCCGTACGCCTCCGCACAGGTCGACCACGACCTGCGTGATCATCTCCGGGTCGACATGGATGCCGATCGCGCACGCTGCGTCGGGGCGCAGCCGCAGCGGCACCCGTGGTTTGCCCTTGCCCGCCGAGCGGCGCGCGTCCTCGGTGAGGAAGCCGGCGGTCAGCAGGTTCCGGGTGATGCGGGAGACCGCCTGAGGGGTCAGACCGGTCTGTTCCGCTATCTCGACCCGGCTGAGCGCACCGGCGACCCGGATGCTCTCGATCACCAGCTTCTCGTTGAAGGAACCCAGCGCGAGCTGGTCGAACGCGCGGTGCGCGACCCGGGACGAGGTGGCCGGCGGATTGCCGTCGCCCGGGCGCTGCCACAGATACGGCCCGGGGGAGTCGGTGGCGGCGTATCTGCGGGTGGACTCCGTCAGCGAGTCCAGGACCCGGCGCGCCTTGTGCGGGTGGTGCAGCAGTTCGAGCTGGGCGATCACGCATACGGTGGCGGCCCAGCCCATGGCGGGGTGCGGCCGGTGCCGGACGACCTGTTCACCGCCCAGGCCCGTCCCCGTACCCGTACTCGTACCGGCACCAGGCCCGCGCCCGGGATCCGGGTCGTCGCCGCCCCAGGTGACGATGTGCAGATCGCGTCCCGGGTGCGCCTCGGCGAGTGCCCGGAGCGCCTCGTCGAAGCCGGAACACCCGTCCGGCCGCGCGGCCTTGTCCGGCCGCCCGGCGTCGCGGGCCCGCCCGCCTCCGGCGCCCTCCTCGCTTCCGTCACCGGCGGCGTGCCGCAGTGCCTGGCGCAGCCCGACCGTCAGGGAGGCGTGGCGCGTCTGGCGCTCCTCGGCCCTGGCAGGCGTGGTGTGCCGCTGGCCGGCCCGGTCGCTCTCGGTGAGGACGACGGCGGCGGCGCCGCTCGCGCTTGTCCACACGGCGAGCAGTTCGGGGCGGTGGCAGCCGAGCGCCGGGGTGGTGGGGAAGAGGATCGGTCCGTCCAGGTCGCCCGGGGTGGTGCGCCAGCGGTGCCACACCCTGCTGAGCGCGGTGTGCGAGAGACCGAGATGGTCGGCCAGGGACCGCGCCGACCAGTTCTGGTGCGGCGCCGGAGGGCCGGCCAGTGTGTTGGCGACCACATCGGCCTCGTCGATACGCGGCGGCCTGCCACTGCGCGGCTGGTGTTCGAGACCGGCGAGGCCGTGTGCGGCGTAACGCCGGCGCCAGGCCGTCACGGTGGGACGTGAGACACCCAGTGTGCGCGCGCTGTCGGAGACGGTGACGCCCTCGGCGGCGTCGCGCACGATCCGTGCGCGGACCGACCGGTCCGAGCGTCCTTCCGCCCAGGTGAGGAGCGCTTCCAGCGCCGTACCGTCCAGCGGGAAGTCAGTAGCTCGATGCATGGCCTCATCCAACACATGCGCCCCTCAACTTGTAAAAGTACTTACTGGCCAATTTGTTGATCCGGATGCATTCGGGCGCGGACCTGCATCTCCATCGGCGACACGGTACACCTCCGGGGGAGAATGCGCTTTCTATCGTCCTGTGCAGGGCCCCGAGCCCGACCGGGACGAGCCGGTTCCAGCAGGATTTACCTGTTCGAAGCATTGACGTAAGGCAATCCATTGGATTTACATAATGCTCGCTGGGCCTGGTGCTGACCCGCAGACGCCCGTATCTCTCCGAAAGGGCTTTCATGCTATGACGACCCTCGATCAACCGGCCGCACGGCCGGACGCGGCGGATCCGCCGCCCGCCGAGGGGAGCCGCCGCCCACGGCGCGGCCCCCGGAGCAAGCGCGACAAAGCCCTGTTCTGGTTCGCCCTGCCCGGCACCCTGGTGCTGTTGCTCTTCCACTACGTCCCGCTGCTCGGCAACATCATCGCCTTCCAGAACTACCAGCCGTACATCGGCATCATGCACAGCCGCTGGGCCGGCATCGACAACTTCAAGGTGCTGTTCAACGGTGACCCGGCGTTCATCCACGCGCTGATCAACACGCTCGAACTGACCGTGATCCAGGTCGTGTTCGTCTTCCCGGCGCCGCTGATCCTGGCGCTGCTGCTGAACAGCCTGGTCAGCGAGCGGATCAAGAAGAGCGTCCAGAACGTGCTGTACCTCCCGCACTTCCTGTCGTGGGTGGTCGTCGTCGCCGTCTTCCAGCAGATGCTGGGCAACGGCGGTGTGCTGAACGTGTTCTTCCAGGCCCACGAGATGGGTACCTGGAACATCATCGGCAACCCGGAGCTGTTCAAGTCGCTGCTCACCTCGCAGGTGATCTGGAAGGACACCGGCTGGGGCACGATCCTCTTCCTCGCCGCGCTCTCCCGGATCGACAACGACCTGTACGAGGCGGCCGCCATGGACGGCGCGAGCCGGCTCCGGCAGACCTGGCACGTCACACTGCCCGCGCTGCGCGGGCTGGTGGTTCTGCTGCTGATCCTGCGGCTCGGCGACGCGCTGAGCGTCGGCTTCGAGCAGATCGTGCTCCAGCAGAACGGCATGGACGCGAACGTCACCCAGGTACTCGACACCTACGTCTACAACAACGGCCTCGTCGCGGGGCAGTGGGGCGTCAGCGCGGCAGTCGGACTGATCAAGGGACTCGTCGGCGTGGCACTCGTACTGGGCGCGAACAAGGTCGCGCATCTCTTCGGTGAGGAAGGGGTCTACCGCAAATGACCACACTGTCACCCACCCGGCCCCGCCGTCCGGACGCGCGGCCCAAGCGCTCCTACAGCGCCATCCCCGGCCAGACCCCGGGCTCCCCGCCCTGGCGGGCGCTCAAGTCCCTGCTCATGCTGGTCTGCGTACTGCTGGTGCTGGTCCCGTTCCTCGCCATCATCTCGACGTCCCTCGCCGACACCGCGCAGATCAACGAGACCGGCGGATTCGTCCTCTGGCCCAACCACCCGAGCTTCAGCTCGTACACCTCCATACTCGCCGGCGGCCTGGTCTCCCGCGCCCTGCTGGTGAGCATTGGGATCACGGTCGTCGGTACCGCGCTGAGCCTCGGCACCTCGATCCTGCTCGCCTACGGACTGAGCAGGCCCGGCAGCTACGGGCACAAGCAGATCCTGATGCTGCTGCTCCTGTCGATGCTCTTCGTGCCCGGCGTCATCCCGAGCTACCTGCTCGTCAAGCAGCTCGGAATGATCAACAGTTACTGGTCGCTGATCCTGCCCACCATGATCAACGCGTTCAACGTGATCGTGCTCAGATCCTTCTTCATGGGGCTCCCACGTGAACTCATCGACGCGGCGCGCATCGACGGCGCCAGCGAGTGGAAGATCCTGACCAAGATCGTGCTTCCGCTGTCGAAGGCGTCGGTCGCCGTGATCGGCCTGTTCTACGCGGTGACGTACTGGAACGCGTTCTTCAACGCCATGGTCTACATCAACGAGTCCGCCAAGTGGCCGATGCAGATGGTGCTGCGCAGCTACGTCGTCAACAACGCCCAGATCGGGGCGGGCCAGGCGTCCAACGCGGGCGCCGCGCTACCGCCGTCCCAGGCCTTGCAGGCGGCCATCCTGGTCCTGTCCGTCCTGCCGATCGTCATTGTCTACCCCTTCCTCCAGCGCCATATGAACAAGGGCGTGATGGTCGGGGCGGTCAAGGGCTGACCCACCGCCGAGCGATCCCCGTAGAGAAAGAGGAACCGAGATGGGTGCGTACCTCACCCGCAGAAACCTGCTTCGCGCAGGGCTCGGAGTCGCGGCCGGCGCGTCACTCGCCGCCTGCGGCGACGGTGGGCCCGCAGTGCCTCTGGCCGAGAACGCGGATGTGAAGCTTCCCGACTTCGTCCCGTACAAGGGCGTCAAGCCCGACCTGCCCGGCACGTCGGCCGGTGTGCTCAACGGCTTTCTGCACTACCCGAAGAACCCGGCCAAGGCGTTCCCCGACGGACCGCCCGCCAAGGGTCCTTCCATCAACTTCATGACACTGATCTACAGCCCGGTGCCGCCGCCCGTCTCGCGCAACAAGCTGTGGCAGGGCGTGAACAAGACCGTCGGCACCGACATGAACTTCGAGATCGTGCCGGTCATCGACTATCCGACCAAGTTCTCCCTCACCATCGCCGGCGGTGACCTGCCCGACGGCATGCTGTTCCTGCCGACGGCGCCGCAGCGGC
The DNA here is from genome assembly GCF_000818195.1 of Streptomyces sp. 150FB. Classification (GTDB taxonomy): domain Bacteria; phylum Actinomycetota; class Actinomycetes; order Streptomycetales; family Streptomycetaceae; genus Streptomyces. The sequence goes on from NZ_JTHL01000001.1 coordinate 8,209,544, forward strand.
CCGACACCCTGCACGCGCTCTTCGAGGACCTGTCGCCGTACCTGTCGGGAAGCGCCGTACGCGACTACCCGTACCTCGCCAACCTTCCGACGAAGGCCTGGCGCGACACGATCTACAACGGCGGCATCTACGGGCTGCCCATGCCGCGTCTGAACAGCGGTTCCGTGATGTTCTACCGGGCCGACATCGTCAAGGAGAAGTCGCTCGACCCGAACCCGCGCAACTTCAAGGAGTTCCTCCAGCTCTGCAAGGACCTCTCGGACCCGAGGAAGAACAAGTACGCCTGCGGTGACCCCCTGGTCACCTTCTACTTCGTGATGGAGATGCTGCACTCGACGAACGAGTGGGGGCAGAAGAACGGCAGGTTCGCCTGGTGGCTGGAGGACACCGACCGCGTCAAGCAGGGCCTCGACGCCATGCGCCAGATGGTGAAGGCACGGGTGATCCACCCGGACGGCTTCACCGTCGAGGGCAAGTTCAAGGACTGGTTCGGCAACGGCCAGATAGCTCTCAACTACGACGGCGCCACCGCCTGGAACGACTACCTGCGCGCCTACAAGCCGACCAATCCGAAGCTCGACATCGGCGGGATGGTCGCCCCCGGCTTCGACGGCGGCAAGGGCTCGCACTGGGCGGGTCTCTCCAGCTTCGCCATGCTCGCCCTGAAGAAGGCGCCGAAGCAGCGTATCGAGCAGGTGCTGCGGGCGCTCAACGCGCTGGCGGCGCCGTTCGGCACGGACGCCTATCTGGAGCGTAAGTACGGTGTCCCGGGAGCCAGCTTCGACTACAAGGGATCCGACCCGATCCTCAACCCGACGGGCACCCTGGAAGCCACCCTCCCCACCAACTTCGCCACCGACGCGCCACAGGTCCTCTACTTCCCCGAGGACGCGACGGTCGCCCCCCGGCAGTACGACTTCCAGAAGCGCGCCGTCGACGTCCTGGTCAACAGGGCGGACGAAGGGCTCTACTCGGAGACCGACACCACACTCGGCGGCACCGCCAAAACCCTCATCTACGAGGGGCCGCTCCAGGGTTACATGTCCGGGCGGTCGAGCTGGCGGGACTTCGAGGACGCCATGAGCAACTGGCGCACCACGGTCGGCGACAAGATCCGCGCCGACTACGAGAAGTACTGGGCGAGCCTGCACGGATGAGCACCCAGGTGACGGCAGCCCACGTTCCCAAGGATCGGCGGCCGCCGTCACCGGGGGCCCCGACACCACCCGAAACATACTGGGAGATTCCCCACCTATGACCCTCACAGCCGCAGCGGCCCGCACCCACTGGGAGCGGACCGCCGACCGGATGCTGCTGGCCCTGCGCCCCTACGCCACCGACCGGCACGCGCTCGTACGCCTGCCCGGCACCGCGAGTCACAACGGCGTCTGGAGCGACGGGCTCGAAGGCTTCGCCCGCTCGTTCCTGCTGGCCGGATTCCGGCTGGCCGGCGCGGGCGGCGCCGATCCGCACGGCTTCGCCGAGTGGTACGCGGAGGGGCTCGCCGCCGGCGTCGACCCCGCGAGCCCCGAGCGCTGGCCGTCCTTCGAGGAGAGCAACCAGGCGAAGGTCGAAGCGGCCTCCATCGCGCTCGCCCTGCACGAGACCAAGCCCTGGATCTGGGACCGGCTCTCGCCCCGCGTGCGGGAACAACTCCTGGCGTGGCTGGGCGCGATGGTCGGTACCACCATGCCGGGCAACAACTGGGTCTGGTTCCAGGCCGTCACCGAGGCCTTCGCGCGCGGCGTCGGCGGCGAATGGCGACAGGAGGACCTCGACCGCACCATCGCCGTCACCGACGAGTGGTACGCGCGGGACGGCTGGTACTCCGACGGGCTCACCGGCGGGGAGCACCGCAACTTCGACCACTACAACGGCTGGGCCATGCACCTCTACCCGCTCTGGTTCTGCCGGATGTCCGGCGACCAGGCGCCGCCGGGGCTGCTGGACCGCTACCGGGAGCGGCTGACCCGCTTCCTCGCCGACCAGCGGCTGCTGGTCGGCGGCAACGGCTCCCCGCTGATCCAGGGCCGCTCGATGACCTACCGGCACGCGGCGCTCGCGCCGGTGTGGACCGGCGCGCTCTTCGGCGCCACCCCGCTCGCCCCCGGCGAGACCCGCGGCATCGCGACCCGCATGCTCGACCACTTCACCGCCAACGGCGCGGTGAACGACGACGGCCTGCTCACGCTCGGCTGGCACCGGCCCTTCCGGGGGCTGCTCCAGGTCTACTCGGGCCCGGCGTCCCCGTACTGGGCGAGCAAGGGCTTCATCGGACTGCTGCTCCCGCCGGACCACCCCGTGTGGACCGAGGAGGAGCGCCCCCTCGCGATCGAGCGGGAGGACTTCTCCCGGACGCTGGCCGCACCCGGCTGGCTGCTCTCGGGGACCGCCTCCGACGGTGTCGTACGCGTGGTCAACCACGGCAGTGACCACGCCGACCCCGCGCGCTACCACTCCGACGACCCCTGCTACGCCCGGCTGACGTACTCCACGCACGCCGCGCCCGACATGCCCGAGGACCCGGCGGGCGGTCCCGTCGACGGGACCGCGACGCTCGTGGACGCCGACGGCAGGGCGGCGCACCGCAGGCCGCTGGAGCGGATCTCGCTCGAAGGGGCGACCGGCGTCTCGCGGAGCCGCGCCCACTGGCCCGCCGAGGAGCGCTGGGATCCGTTCGGCGGGCCCGACACCACGTACACGACCGGGCCCTGGGTCACGGTCGGCTCCGTGCTGCGCGGCGCCGTCGAGATCAGGCTCGTACGGGTCGACCCGGCGGCGGACGAGGCCGGAGCCGCAGGTCCCTGGCGGCTGCGGCTCGGCGGCTGGGCGCTTCCCGTGACACCCGGCGCCGACGGGGACACCGCCGTGTACACGGCGGGGGACGGGCTGCCCGCCGGCGCCGTCAGCGGCTCCAACGGGGTGCGCTCCACCGTCGTCGCCCTGCACGGTTTCGCCGATGCCGAGATCCACCACGCCACCGACAGCAACCCGTTGGGCGCCGCCTCAGCGACCCCCGTGCTCTGGACGCGGGGGGCCGTGGAGTACGCCACGCCGTACGCCGCCGCCGTGCACCTCGGCGGCGCCGCGCCGGCGGACGCGGACCTGCCGCACCTGACCACCCGCTTCGAAGGCCCCACCGTCGTGGCCGACGTGACCTGGCCGGACGGCGCCCATGACGTCGTACGGCTTCCCGCGCCCACCGGCGCAGACGCCCCCCGGAAGGACCCGCACCGTGCATGACGACCGCCGCATCATCGAGGGCCGGATCAGCAAGTTCCTCCAGCGGAACCTGCGTCCGGCGCTCTACGGCGACTCCCGCACCTTCACACTCGACGCCTGGCAGGTGCCGGGCGAACCCGTTCCGGTCGCCGAGGCGCTGACCGCCTCGTACAGCCCGATGAAGCTCGGCGAGAGCTGGGGCGGCCCCTGGTCGACGACCTGGCTGCGCGCCGCCGCCGAGATCCCCGCCGCCTGGACCGGCAGGCGGGTCGAGGCCGTCTTCGACCTCGGCTTCGACCTGACCCGGGGGCCCGGCGGGCAGGCCGAGGGGCTGGTCCACGACGCCCACGGCTCCCCGCTCCAGGGCCTGCACCCGTACAGCCGCAGTGTGCTGCTGGCGGACAGCGCCACCGGCGGGGAGGCCGTGAACCTCCTCGTCGAGCTGGCGGCCAACCCCAACATCTCCGGGAGCCAGGCCAGGGGCACCCACTTCGGGTCCAGGGAGACGGCGGGCGACGAGCACCTCTACGTCCTGCGTACGGCGGAGATCGCCGTACGCGAGGACGCCGTCTGGCACCTCATCCACGACATGGAGGTGCTGGACGAGCTGATGCACCAGCTCCCCGAATCGTCCTCGCGCCGCCACGAGATCCTGCGCGCGCTGCACCGCGCGGTGGAGGCGGTCGACCCGCACGATGTGGCCGGGACCGCGCAGGCGGGACGCGACCTGCTCACCGACGTACTCTCGCGCCCCGCACACGCATCCGCGCACACCATCACGGCCGTCGGCCACGCGCACATCGACTCCGCGTGGCTGTGGCCCGTACGGGAGACCATGCGCAAGTGCGCACGGACCTTCACCAATATGACCACCCTGGCCCAGGAGTACCCGGAGCTGGTCTTCGCCTGCTCGTCGGCGCAGCAGTACGCCTGGATCAAGGAGCAGCGCCCCGAGATCTTCAGCCGGATGCAGAAGGCGGCGGCCGCGGGCAACTGGGTGCCGGTCGGCGGGATGTGGGTCGAGGCCGACGGGAATCTGCCCGGCGGCGAGGCGATGGCCCGCCAACTCGTCTACGGGCGGCGGTTCTTCGCCGAGGAGTTCGGCATCGAGCAGGACGGGGTGTGGCTGCCCGACTCGTTCGGCTACACCGCCGCGTACCCGCAGCTCGCGAAGCTCGCCGGGGCGAAGTGGTTCCTCACCCAGAAGCTCTCCTGGAACGACACCAACCGGCTGCCGCACCACACCTTCGACTGGGAAGGCATCGACGGGACCCGGATCTTCACCCACTTCCCGCCGATCGACAACTACAACGCCGAACTGAAGGGCAGCGAACTCGCCCACGCCGAGGCGAACTTCGCCGACAAGGGCGCGGCCACCCGCTCGCTCGCGCCGTTCGGCTTCGGAGACGGCGGTGGCGGTCCCACCCGCTCCATGCTGGAGAAGGCCCGCCGGCTGCGGAACCTCGAAGGATCGCCCAAGGTCGAGATCACCCGCCCCACCGAGTTCTTCGCCGCGGCGCGCGCCGAGTACGAGGACCTCCCGGTCTGGCGCGGCGAGCTGTACCTGGAGAACCACCGGGGCACCTACACCAGCCAGGCGCGCACCAAGCGCGGCAACCGCCGCAGCGAATCCCTGCTGCGCGAGGCCGAGTTGTGGGCGGCGACCGCCGCCGTACAGGCCGGCGCCGCCTATCCGTACGAGCGGCTCGAAGGTATCTGGCGCCGGGTGCTGCTCAACCAGTTCCACGACATTCTGCCCGGATCCTCCATCGCCTGGGTGCACCAGCAGGCCGAGCAGGTCTACGGCGAGGTGCGCGCGGAGCTGGAGGAGATCATCGGCGAGGCGGCGGAACAACTGGCTTCGAGCGAAGGCCAGTTGCTGCTGAACGCCGGACCGTACGCCCGCCGCGAGGTGGCCGTTGTGCCGGCGGAGGGTCCCGAAGTCCTCGGCGCCCAGGCCCTGTCCGACGGACGGCGCGCGGTGTTCGCCGACGCGCCCGCACTCGGCGCCGGCGGCACCTTGAGCGAGCCCGCCACCCCGGTCACCACCAGGGCCGAGGCCGGGGGCTTCGTCCTGGACAACGGCCTCGTCTCGGTGACCGTCGACGCCGAAGGACTCGTCAGGTCGGTGTACGACCACACCGCCGAACGGGAGGCGATCGCGCCGGGAGCGGCCGGCAACCTGCTCCAACTGCACCCGGACGACCCGAACTTGTGGAGCGCCTGGAACATCGACCACTTCTACCGCGACGTGGTGAAGAACCTCACCGACGCGGAGTCGGTGACCCTCGCCGAGGACGGGCCGCTGCTCGCCTCCGTACGGGTCGAGCGCGCCTTCGGCGACTCGCGGATCGTGCAGCACCTCGAACTCGGGGCCGAGAGCAAGCAGGTGACGGTCCGTACCGACATCGACTGGCAGGAGCGCGACGCGGTGCTGAAGGCGGCCTGGCCGCTGGACATCCACGCCGAACGCGAGAGCGCCGAGATCCAGTTCGGCCATGTGCAGCGGCCCACCCACGAGAACACGAGCTGGGACGCGGCCCGTTTCGAGCTGTGGGCGCACCGCTGGGTGCATGTCGGTGAGCGCCGCTGGGGCGCCGCCGTGCTGAACGACTCCACCTACGGGCACGACATCGGCCGCGACACCCGCCCGGACGGCGGCACGACCACGACCGTACGGCTCTCGCTGCTGCGCGCGCCGCACAGCCCCGACCCCCAGGCCGACCGGGGCGCACACTCCTTCAGCTACGCGCTGCTCGCCGGCGCCGGGATCGAGGAGGCCGTCGCCGGCGGTTACGCGCTCAACCTCCCGCTGCGGCCCGCCGCTTCGGGTGGCGCTCCGGTGGTCGCCGTCGACAACCCGGATGTGGTGATCGAGTCGGTGAAGCTGGCCGACGACCGCAGCGGCGATGTGATCGTACGGCTCTACGAGGCGTGCGGCGGCGGGGCCAAGGCCACTCTGTCCGCCACGTTCCCGCTGACCGGAGTCTTCGACTGCGATCTGCTGGAACACCCGGAGCGTGAGCTGACACTGACGTCCGACGACTCGGCGGCGGAGCTGCGGCTGCGCCCCTTCCAGATCCGTACGCTGCGCCTGCGGCCGGAACAGGAGAAGACCGCTTCGGTGTGATCCACCGGAGCCACTCCGGAACCACCCGCCGGGCCGCCGCCCCCGTCACATCGGACAGGGGCGGCGGCCCGACGGCGTTCCGGGCGGCGTTCCTGGCGGATGCCTCAGCCGGCCGTGCCGTCCGGGTCGAGGAGCCGCAGGTCCTCCGGGGAGAGCCGGAGCGCGCCCGCCGCCACGTTCTCGACGAGGTGGTCCGGATCGCCGGTGCCCGGGATGGCGAGCACATGCGGCCCCTGCTGGAGTGTCCACGCCAGCCGGACCTGCGCGGGGCTCACGCCGTGCGCACGGGCCACGGCGAGTACGGCGCTCGCGCTGTCGGTGTCGGCCGCGCCGGCCTCGCGTCCCTCGCCGGCGATCGCGAAGAAGGGGACGAACGCGACGCCCTGCTCCCCACAGGCCCGCAGGACATCGTCGCCGAAGCGCCGTGAGTCGATGCTGTAGCGATTCTGCACACAGACCACCGGTGCGACGGCCCGTGCCTCGTCGAACTGTTCGACACTCACATTGGAAACGCCCAGGTGCCGGATGAGCCCGGCCTCGCGCAGCCCGGCGAGCACACCGAAGTGCTCGGCTATCGAACCCTCGCCGGGGCAGCGCAGGTTCACCACATCGAGGTGGTCAAGGCCGAGCTGGCGCAGATTCTCCTCCACCTGCCCGCGCAACTGGTCGGGCGCCGCCCAGGGCAGCCACTCACCCGAAGGGCCCCGGCCGGGGCCGACCTTGGTGGTGATGACCAGGTCGTCCGAGTACGGCACCAGCGCCCGGTTGATCAGCTCGTTCGCCGAGCGCAGCGCCGAGAAGTAGAACGCGGCGGTGTCGATGTGGTTCACACCGAGCTCGACCGCGCGCCGCAGCACACCGATCGCCTGATCGCGGTCGCTGCTCGGCGCCGTCGGATCGAAGACACCGCTGCCGGTGAGGCGCATCGCCCCGAAACCGAGCCGGTTCACGGTCAGATCGCCGAGTTCCCATGTGCCCGCGGCCGCTGCGGTGATCGTCTCTGAGTTCATCATCGGATGATGACACAGGTCGCTGTGCGGGCCCGGGCCCAAGCCGGGACGACAGCCGTACGCCCGGGGCCGCTTACAGCGCCGCCGGCCGACCGGCGGTCGTGACGCCGGTCGGCGACCCGAACCAGTGGGCCAGCGCGTCCGCGAGGCCCGCGGGGTCCGCCGGGTCGTCCCGCGAGGATGCCCAAGCGACGTACCCGTCCGGGCGTATGAGTACCGCGGCCAGGCCGGGGAACGAGCCGGCACATCCGCGAACCATCCGTACGCGGTCGGTGAAACCGTCGGCGATCGCCTGGATCCAGGTGACGCCGGCCGGATCGAGCAGCAGCCCGCGGCCCTCCCGCAGCGGCGCCGTGATCGCGTCCGTCCCGTCCGCGTCCAGGGTGGGCATGAACCGGCCGACCAGCGGGTGCGCCGACCCCGGCGCGTAGTCGATGTCCAGGCCGTTGGCCGCATCGACGAAGTGCCGTTTGGCGTCCGGGATCTCCAGTGCCTCGGCGATCACCTCGCGCAGGGCGTCCGTCTGCGGGCCGGGGCGCATCAGGGCGACTTGGGCGCGGGTGTTGCGCAGTACGCGCGCGGCGACGGGGTGCCGGTCGGTTTCATAGGTGTCCAGCAGGCGTTCCGGTGCGCGACCGCTGACGACCAGCGCGAGTTTCCAGCCGAGGTTGACGGCGTCCTGGAGGCCGAGGTTGAGACCTTGGCCGCCGATGGGGGAGTGGACGTGTGCGGCGTCACCGGCGAGCAGGACGCGGCCGCGCCGGTATGTCTCCGCGTGGCGCGTGTTGTCGCTGTAGCGGATCCCCGCCTCCAGCCGCGTGACGGTCGCCGCTTCGCCGGTCACGCGGCGGATGCTGGCCTGCATCTCCTCGGAGGTCATGGGCGCGTCCCGGTCGCCGGGCCCGCCGTTGAACTCGACCGTGGCGATCTCACCCGGTACGAGCGACAGGTTCAGCAGTCCGGCCGGGCCCCGGAGCGATGAGGTGAGTCCATCCGGGTCGGCGAGTTCGGCGACCGCGGTACGTCCGGTCATCGTCGGAGGCGTACCGGGGAACGCGATGCCGGACCGTTTGCGCACCGTGCTGCGGCCGCCGTCGCATCCGACCAGGTAGGCCGCGCCGACGGTCGTGCCGTCGGCCAGCACGGCGCGCACGCCGGTGCCTTCGTCGACGACATCGGCCACCTCCTGTCCTGTACGGATCGTCACGCCGAGCGCGGTGGCGTGGTCGGTGAGGATCTGCTCAAGCACGCGCTGTTCGAGCATGAGGTAGTCCGCCGGGTCATTCGTGGTGTCGGCCAGCAGCGGCAGGCCGCTGAAATGGCCCCGCATGAGGCCCTGTCGGACGGCGCTCGCCAGGAAGGCGACGAGGTCGGTCCGGTCCGGAGGGCTCTCGGCCGACAGCCGGTCGAACATCGCCCACTGGGCATCGAGCAGCGGTTCGACCAGCCCGCGCAGCGCCAGCGTCTGGCTGGTGCGGGTGTTGATCGACCGCAGGCCGAGGGCCCCGGCCCGCTGCCCGGCGCCGTCCGCCGCCTCCAGGACCAGTGGCTCGGCGCCCGCGAGTTTCAGTTCGGCGGCCAGCAGCAGACCGGTTGGCCCGCCCCCGACGACGATGACATCGACCATGACGACAACTCCTCGCTCAAGGCTTACTTACGGCGTAAGCTTACGCCGTAAGTAAGGCGGTCGGTGTAAGTTCTGTCAAGCCGAACGAGGAGAACCGGGAACACGGATGGCACGACGCGAGCCGCTGAACCGCGAGAAGATCCTCGACGCCGCCCTGGTCCTGGCCGCTGCCGAAGGCCTGGAGGGGCTGTCCATGCGCAAGCTGGCCAAGTCCCTGGGCGTGGAGGCGATGTCGCTCTACAACCACGTCTCCAACAAGGCCGACATCCTCGACGGCATGGCGGAACGGGCGTTCGGCGAGGTCGACTGCCCCGATCCCGCCCTGCCGTGGCCGGAGAAGGTACGCGCCATCGCGCTGAGCATGCACCGCGCCTTCAGCCGGCACCCCGTCGTCCCCCTCGCGCTGGTCACCGACCAGGCCAATCCGACGTCCGCGACGGCGCTCCGGCCGCTCGACGCCCTGATCGGCGCCCTGCTGGAAGCGGGCTTCCCCGATGCCGATGTCCGGCGCATGCTCACCGCCGTCAACAGCGTGATCTTCGGGTCGCTCCTGCTGTCCACCGCCGGGTTCACGGTCGAGGACTTCCCAGCCGAGGCGGGTGGCCGGCAGGTCGATCTGTTCGTCCGGCAGGCCGACTCCGCCGGGCTGCCCCACTTCAGCCGCCTGCTGAAGACGTTGCCGGCCACCGACCCCCAAGCGGACTTCGAGTACGCCTTGGACGTCCTGATCAGCGGCCTCATCGCGGCAGCGGCCGACGGCCGGGCGACATCACCCGGGTGACACCGGGCTCTTCCGGGGGGAACGCGCACGCCACAGCCGTAGCACCAGCCACACTGCCGAGGCGATGAACAACGCCGCCGTGATCAGCAGCCAGCGGCCGAGGAACACATCGACCGAGAGCCCGGTGGTCAGCTCGTAGGGGTGTGGCGCGTTCCGCAGTACCAGCGGCCAGTACACCAGGAGCAGCAGCAGGGACACATAGGCCGGTACGCGTACGTGGTTGACGGCGGTGCGCGGCAGCGCCGAGCGGGTGTGGTCGGGACCGAGCGCCGCCTGCACGGCGCGGTCGCACACCGCGTACAGCGGTACGAGAGCCAGGTCGTGCAGGATCGCCGACCCCACGAACCACACCAGGATCCAGAACCAGTCACCGTCCAGGAATCTGACCGCCGCGTAGCCGGACAGCGCGAACGAGGCCAGCAGGATGATGAGTTGGAACGGCGACTCGCCGTACAGCCGGCGGAACCGGTTCATGCGGGCCATGTCGTCTCCCCGAAGTTGAGCTGCCGCACCCATTTGGTGTTCATGACGCCGGGCGCCGCGGGCACGATGATCCGCGCCGGATAGCCGTGGTCGAGGGACAGTTGAGCGCCGTTGACCCGCAGGGCGAGCAGCGAGCGGGGATCGCGGACCTGGTTGTCGCGCAGTGTGACGGCGCGGAACGAGCCGCGCGGCTGCGCCGATTCCACGAACACACCGGGCAACTCGCCGCGCGGAACGACCAGTCGGGCGAGGTCGGCGAGCCGTACCCCCTCCCACTGCTGGTCGGGCGTGGACCAGCCCTCCACGCAGGCGATGGGCAAGGCCGAGCGGTGCTGGGGGAGTTGCCTCACCTCGGCCAGGGTGAGCGTCCGCTGCCGGCCGCCGCCGCGTAGGACCAGCCGCCACGCGTCCCCCGTCTCCCGCTCCGTGATCCGCGCGAGCGCGGCCGTCTTGTTGATCGGGAAGCCGTTGGGCCCCGAGCCCGGATCGCGGCCGTGCGGGGCCAGCAGCGCCGTGCGGCGCAGCGGGCCGCCGATGCTCTGCCCCGCCGTCACCACGAACAGCGCCAGCGACCCCAGACCCGCCATGCCGAGCGCGCCGCGCCGCGACATCGTCGGCTCCGCGGGGTCGGCGGCGACCAGGCCGCTGTCGTCGGCCGGTTCGGGGCGGGTGCGGGACGCCGGGATCCGCAGCTCGGCGCGGAAGCCGCGGCCGCGCAACGCCCGGACCACACGGGGCATCCGCAGCGCGGCGTGCGCGACGAAGGCGCCGATGAACACCCACGCCCCGTAGAAGTGCAGCGGGTAGAACGAGCCGGGGAACAGATAGTCGAGCTGGATGTTGAGCACTCCGGTCGCGAACTCGAAGAGGACGCCACCCACGAGCAGCAGCAGCGAGAGCCGGTCGAGCGCGTGACCGAGCGAGCGCAGCGGGGGCACCACGAACAGCTTCGGCACCACCGACCAGAGCTTGGCGAGCAGCACCGGCACCAGCACGATGCCGAGCGTCACATGAACGCCCTGGGTGAGGCGGTACAGCCAGGAGGGGTCGGTGGGCCAGTCGAACAGGTAGAAGCCGAGCAGACCCTTGTCCGGTGTCTTGTCGTTGAGCGGCGACAGATTCGGGTTGTACGCGGCGTAGGACAGCAGACCCGTGACGAAGAGCAGGGGGATTCCGACCAGGAGCACGGTGCCGAAGACCGAGGTCAGCCATGGGCCGCGCAGCGGACTGCGCCATGGACCGCGGAAAGGATCGGGGAGTCGGGGACGAACCTTCATGGCACGAGACGTTAGGGGCCGCAACACCGTCCGGACCGTTGCGACTCATGACGAAACACCAACAAACACATACAACCATGGTGAAACGGTCACGCCTCGCCCGGACCGCCCCGCGCCGGACCCGCGCCCCCCGCCACGAGGATCTGACCATTCGGTGACCTGCCCGTACGCCGTGCGTGCCGCGCCCGTGACAGCCCCTAACGTGGGCGGGTGACCTCGCCTCCCCACTCAGTCCGGCCCCCCGGCGCCCCCGCCGACGACATGGTGCGTCCCGCCGCTTCGGCCCCCTCCCGCCGTTCCGGCCGTCGTTACGATCTCCTCGCCGCCGGGGCCGGCGCGCTGCTCTTCGCCGTCGCTGCGGTGGTCGGCACGGTCATGGAGAACTCGACCGGCACCCTGCGGGCCCCCTGGCCACCGCTGCTCGCCGACTGGATGCCGCACATCGGACCCGGGACGCCCGCCGCGCTCCTGGTCGCCGCCGGGGTGGTCGTGTACGGGCGATCGCTCGCCGCCCGGCTGTCCTGGCGGCGGCTGACCTGGCTGAGCTACGCGGCCGCGCTGGCCTGGACATGGTCGCTCGCCCTGGTGGACGGCTGGCAGATGGGCGTCGTCGACCGGCTGACCAGCCGGTACGAGTATCTGCGCCAGGTGGACCGGTTCGGCGATGTCGGCGCCACCCTCCGCGACTTCACCCGGTACATCGTCGACGCGCCGGTGAACTGGGTGCCGCACATCGCCGGACACCCCCCGGCGGCGATCCTGACCTTTGTCGGCCTCGACCGCGTCGGCCTCGGCGGCGGAGGATGGGCCGCCGCCTTCTGCGTGGCCACCGGCGCCTCGGTGTCGGCGGCGGTGCTGGTCACCCTGCGGGCCCTGGGCGCGGAGCGTGCCGCGCGCCGCGCCGCGCCCTTCCTGGTGCTCACGCCTGGCGCCATCTGGGTCGGCGCCTCCGCCGACGCGTACTTCGCCGCCGTCGCCGCCTGGGCCCTCGCGCTGCTCGCGCTCGCCGCCACCCGCACCGTACGCGCGCCCGCGGTGGCGGCGCTCGGCAGCGGGCTGCTGTTCGGGCTGACGCTGTACCTGTCGTACGGGCTGGCCCTGATGGTGCTCCCGGCCGCCGCCGTGTTCCTGTGCGCGCGTACGCTCCGGCCCCTCCCGCTCGCCGCGCTGGGAATCGCGGTGGTCGCAGGGGCCTTCACCCTGCTGGGTTTCCGCTGGTGGGACGCGTACAGCCTGGTCGTCGAGCGCTACAACCAGGGCTCGGGAGGGATCCGGCCCTACGGCTACTGGGTGTGGGGCAACCTCGCCGCCGCGGTCGCCGCCGCCGGACTGGCGCCGGTCGCCGGAGTACGGCGTGCGGTGCGCGCCGCCCCCGAGGCCGTACGACACTGGTGGCGCGCGCTCCGGGCCCCCCGGGGCGCGCTTCCAGCGGTCGACGCCAGAATCGGCACAAGCACCGACGGCGGCAACCGCGTGGTCGTGCTGCTGGTGTGCGCGTTCCTGCTCGCGCTGCTGGCCGCCGACCTGTCCGGGATGAGCAAGGCCGAGACGGAACGCATCTGGCTGCCGTTCACCCTCTGGCTCCCGGCCGCCGTCGCGCTGCTGCCCGCCCGCGACCACCGAGGCTGGCTGGCCGCCCAGGCGGTGACCGCGCTCCTCGTCAACCATCTGCTGTACACGTACTGGTGAGAAGCGCCGCCGAAGTTCAGCCGGCCGGACGGCGGCGGTGCTCGCCGCGCATCACCTGGCCCGGCACCGCGTCGTCGTACGCGCCGCACCCGGTCACCGACCACATCGACGACTGCTGCGGGACCGCGTAGTACGGCACCAGGATCTTCGTACTGAGACGACGGGACACCTTCACCGTCAGCAGGGCCGGCAGCACGTCGGGAACCTGCGCCGCCAGGATGGCCAGCCGGCACGACGCGCACGCGGGGCGGCGCC
>NZ_JTHL01000001.1:8223427-8236148 GCF_000818195.1 Streptomyces sp. 150FB
GCGCTCCAGCGCGCGATCGGCGAGGACGACGGCGGCGGCGAGGTCCGGCAGATCGGCCGCCTCGTCGAGCAGCTTGCCGGCCGCCTGGAACGCCTCGACCGCCCATACGTAGTCACGCCGTACGGCCGTCTCCGCCGTACCGGGGGTGAATTCCAGCCGGGCGTCGCTCAGCAGGTCCCCCACATCGGCCAGCCGCTCCCGCGCGACGCCGGTCAGCCGGTCACGCAGCACCGCCCACTCGCGCAGCGTCCGCTGCTCACGCTCGCGGAGCACCGCCCGGCTCGGCCGTCCGGCCCGGTCACCGACATCACCCCGGGCCACCGCGGGGGCCGAAGCAGACACCGTCCGCCGCAGCCGGCCGGGGCCCGGCACCATGGAGGCCAGCAGCGCCCGTACCGATCCCATGAACGGATGCGGCAGGTCCGGCGATTCGTTTCCGGTCATGCGTCCCTCCCCCCGGAAGCGCGGCCGACGGCCGTGGTCCTTCCACTATCCCATCCGCTCACGCGACGTCAGATACGCGACAGTCGCCGGATCGGCCGGCAGGAACGTCTCGATGGCCAGCTCGGCGACCGTGACATCCATCGGGGTGTTGAAGGTGGAGATGGACGAAACGAACGACAGTACCCGTCCGTCGTGTTCGATCCGCAGCGGAAGCGCCAGCCCGCCCGCCACGGCGGGCCCGCCGTCCGCCGCCGGTTCCTCGGGGGAGTCCGGCAGGGGATAGCCGGCCACCTCGTCGTACAGCTCGCGCAGCGCGGGGGAGCGAGTGAGAGCGAGCTGGCGCTCCATCTGGTCGAGCAGATGGCCACGCCACTCCCGCAGATTGCGGATGCGCGGGGCAAGTCCCTCCGGGTGGAGTGTGATCCGCATGGCGTTGCCCGGCAGTGTGCGCAGCTTCTCCGGAAGACCCTCCATCAGCATGGCGATGCCGCTGTTGGCCGCCATGACGGTGTACGTGCCGTCGACGACCAGCGCCGGGTACGGCTCGTATCCCCGCAGAAGCTGCTCCAGGCCCTCGCGCAGCGCGCCCATTGCCGGGTCGTCCAGCGCGGTCTGCGTGTAGCGCGGCGCGTAACCAGCCGCGAGGAGGAGGGAGTTGCGCTCCCGTACCGGCACATCGAGGTGTTCGGCGAGCCGCAGCAGCATCTCCTCGCTGGGACGAGCGCGGCCCGTCTCCACAAAGCTGATGTGCCGGGCGGAGGAATCCGCGCGCAGCGCGAGGTCGAGCTGACTGATCCGGCGCTGCCTGCGCCAGTCGCGCAGCAGTGGGCCGACTCCCATGCCCGGGGCGAGAGCTGTCATGAGGAGGACCGTAATACATACCGGCGACACACCCCGCGACACTTCCGGGCCGGGGGAGCGGTAGGACCGGAACCGCGGGGGTGTACGACGTATCGTCGGCCGGGTCAGCGAGGTCGCCGCACACTCCCGGAAGGAACCCCCGCCATGGCCACCGAACCACTGCCGGCAGACGAGATCGAGGCCAGGCTGCGGGATCTCCCCGGCTGGTCCCTCGACGGCGGCCGGCTCACCCGCTCCTACCGGCTCGGCACACACTTCGCCGCGACCGCCATGGTCGTCCACATCGCCCAGCTCCAGGACGAGCTGAACCACCACTCGGAGCTGACGCTCGGCTACAACACCGTGTCACTGTCCGTCCACACGCACAGCGCGGGCGGCGCGGTCACGGACAAGGACGTCGCGCTGGCGCTGCGTGTCGAGGCGATCGCCCCGGGACACGGCGTGAGTTGAGAGCGTACGCGTGTGACACCGGCCCACCGCCGATACCGGTACGGGCAGCGGTACCGCTACGGGCGGCAGCGGTACCGGGCCGGTGTCACACCCCCTCACACCGGTGGGTTCAGTTCACCTCTGCCGGGTTGCCGCCGATGCGCCTGCCCTCGTCCAGCGCGGAGAAGGCGGCCAGGTCGTCGGCGTCCAGCTCGAAGCCGAACACGTCGATGTTCTCCCGGATCCGCGACGGCGTCACCGACTTGGGGATCACCACGTTGCCGAGCTGGAGGTGCCAGCGCAGCACCACCTGCGCCGGAGTCTTCCCGTGCTTCCTGGCGATCGCGACGACCGTCGGGATGTCGAGAAGGCCCTTGCCCTGTCCCAGCGGGGACCAGGCCTCGGTGGCGATGCCGTGCGTGGCGTGCGCGGCGCGGGACTCGGACTGCTGGAGCTGCGGGTGCAGTTCGATCTGGTTGACGGCGGGGACGACGGACGTCTCCCCGGTCAGCCGCTCCAGGTGCTCCGGCAGGAAGTTGGACACACCGATGGCCCTGGCGCGGCCGTCGGCGAGGATCTTCTCGAAGGCCTTGTACGAGTCGACGTAACGGTCCTTGGCCGGCATCGGCCAGTGGATCAGGTACAGGTCGACATGGTCGAGGCCGAGCTTCTCCAGGGAGGCGTCGAAGGCACGCAGTGTGGAGTCGTACCCCTGGTCGCCGTTCCCCAGCTTCGTCGTGACGAACAGCTCGTCGCGGGCGATCCCGGAGCCGGCGATCGCCTTGCCCGTGCCCTCCTCGTTGCCGTACACCGCGGCGGTGTCGATGCTGCGGTAGCCGGCTTCCAGCGCGGCGCCGACGGCGGAGACCGCCTCGTCGTCCGGTATCTGCCAGACGCCGTAGCCGAGCTGGGGCATCGTGACGCCGTTGTTGAGGGTCAGGGTGGGAACCTT
This sequence comes from Streptomyces sp. 150FB, assembly GCF_000818195.1. Classification (GTDB taxonomy): domain Bacteria; phylum Actinomycetota; class Actinomycetes; order Streptomycetales; family Streptomycetaceae; genus Streptomyces. Next base: position 8,226,114 of record NZ_JTHL01000001.1, read on the forward strand.
GCTCACGAGCGGTGGATCCTAACGTTGTGGATGGTCTTCGTCCGCCCAACGATCGCGGACACACGCGCATTCCCGGGGGAACGGCGCCGGTCGCCGGCGGCTGTCATCGGTACAGGGCGTCGACCTCGACCGTATACGCCGTCTCGATCGCCTTGCGCTTCAGCTTGAGCGACGGTGTCAGCAGCCCGTGCTCCTCGCTGAACGGGTGCGCCAGGATACGGAACGTACGGATCGACTCGGCCTGCGACACCGACGTGTTGGCGGCAACCACGGCGCGCCGTACCTCCATCTCCAGATCGGGATCGCGCACCAGGTCCCGGGAGTTGAGCGGCGGTTTGCCCTGCACCGTGAGCCAGTGCTCGACGGCCTCCTGGTCCACGGTGACGAGCGCGGCGATGTACGGCCTGTCGTTCCCGACGACGATGCACTGCGCCACCAGCGGATGCGCCCGCACCCGCTCCTCGAGGGCGCCCGGCTGCACACTCTTCCCGCCGGACGTGACGAGGATCTCCTTCTTCCGCCCGGTGATGGTGAGGTAGCCGTCCTCGTCCAGCGAGCCCAGGTCCCCGGTGGCCAGCCAGCCGTCGTACAGGGTGGCGTCGGTGGACTTCTGGTCGTTGAGGTACCCGGAGAACACATGACCGCCGAACAGCCATACCTCGCCGTCGTCAGCGATGTGCACCGAGCTGCCGGGGATCGGCTGCCCCACCGTGCCGTACCGCGCGCGCTCCGGCGGGTTGACCGTGGCGGCGGCGGACGACTCCGTCAGGCCGTACCCCTCGAAAATGGTGACACCGGCGCCCTCGAAGAAGAGCCCGAGCCGCCGGTCCATCCCCGAACCGCCGGAGAAGGCGTGCCGCACCCGGCCGCCCATCGCGGCGCGCACCTTGCTGTAGACGGCCTTCTCGAAGAACTGGTGCTGCATGCGCAGCGAGGCGGAAGGACCGGGGCCGAGCCCGAAGACCCGGTGCTCCCTGGCCTCCGCGTACCTGACGGCCACATCGACGGCCTTGTCGAACGGGCCGGACTTGCCGTCGCGTTCGGCCTTGCGCCGCGCCGCGTTGTAGACCTTCTCGAAGATGTACGGCACGGCCAGGATGAACGAGGGCTGGAAGGCGACCAGATCCGGCAGCAGCGCGCTCGCCCTCAGCTCCGGCTGGTGGCCCAGCTTGACCTTGCCCCTGATCGCCGCGATCTCGACCATCCGGCCGAAGACGTGGGCGAGCGGCAGGAAGAGCAGCGTCGAGGCCTGATCGCCCCGCCGGGAGTGGAAGACCGGCTCCCAGCGGTTGATGACGGTGTCGGCCTCGTACATGAAGTTGGAGTGGCTGATCAGACAGCCCTTGGGGCGGCCCGTGGTGCCGGAGGTGTAGATGATCGTCGCCACCGACTCCGGTGTCACCGCCTTGCGGTGCCGGTGGACCACCTCGTCCTCGATGTCGGCGCCTGCGGCGAGCAGTTCGTCGACGGCGCCCGCGTCCAACTGCCACAGCCGCTTGAGCAGCGGCAGCCGGTCGATCACCGAACCGACGGTCATCGCGTGGTCCTCGTTCTCGACCATGCAGGCCGAGACCTCGGAGTCGTGGAGCATCCACAGCACCTGCTCGGCCGAGGAGGTGGGGTAGAGCGGTATGGACTGCGCGCCGACGGACCAGAGGGCGAAGTCGAACAGCGTCCATTCGTACCGCGTACGGGACATGATGGCGACCCGCTCGCCGAACCGTATGCCATGGGCGAGCAGCCCCTTGGCCAGGGCGAGCACCTCGTCACGGAACTGCGCCGAGGTGACGTCCTGCCACCGGCCGTCCTTGTCCTTGCGGCCGAGGGCGACATAGCTGGGGTCGTCATGAGCATGACTAAAGACGGCGTCCGCAAGCCCACCGACGTGGGGCGCAGCCGCGAGGGGTGGAGAGGTGAACTCGCGCAATGACTTGCTCCTTGTGGCGCTCCGCACAGCGCCGTGACGCTACCCCACACCGGGCTTGCGGGGGAGTCTGTGTGCGGAACCGGAGCCAGGTCATACCACCGCAGACCGGCACCCTAAATGGGGCCAACCGGCAGGGCCCGGACATACATCTGCCCGAAGGGTAAGTGCGGCGCGAGGGAATCTCCACCGAATCCGTACGCCGTTGTCACTCCCGTGGTGTCACCCGTGCTCGGCGGGCACCGGAACTGTGGTCCGGACCTGTGAGGCGGCCTCCGGGCCCCGCGCTCCCGCGCCGGGACCGCGCACCCACACCAGGACGACAACACCGGCGAGCACACCGGCGGCCCCGGCGACGAGCGCCGCACCGTTCAGCCCGCTCGCGAAGGCGGTGTGCAGAGCCCCCTCCGGCACGGCGCTCCGCAGCGCCCCTGCCCCGCCCCCGGCGAGGACGTGCGCGGCGCCCTTGGGGTCGGCGGTGGCACCGCTCAGCGAATCCGTGATCCGGGAGGTCGCCACCGTACCGAAGACGGCGACACCCAGCGCGAAGCCCAACTGCCGGAAGGTGTTGACGGCGCCGCCCGCCATCCCGGCGTCACGCGGCGGTACGGAAGCGAGCGCGGCGCCCGCGATCCCCGGCGACACCAGCCCCACACCCACACCGACCAGGGCGAGCCCCACGATCAGCGACGTCCAGCCCGAGCCGGCGTCCAGTGTGGCCATGGCGAACGCACCGCCACCGATGAACAGCATCCCGATCCCGATCACCAGCCCGGGCCGCGCACCGTGCAGCAGCCGCCCGCTCAGCGCCGCCACCACGAACGACATGATGGCGAGCGGCAGCAGCGCGAGACCACCGCGCACCGGGCTCATCCCCAGCAGTGTCTGCAACCAGATCGAGGTGTACGGGAGCACACCGAACGCGGCCGCGTTGAAGCACAGCGCCGCCACCATCACCGCCACGAACGAAGCGCCGCGGAAAAGCCGCAGGTCGATCAGCGGCCGCGCCGACCGCAGTTCGGTCGTGATGAAGGCCGCCAGGGCCAACAGGGCCACCACGAAGGCGACATCCGCCTGTGTGGAGGTCCAGCCCTCGGAACCCGCCCGTACGACACCGAAGGTCAGGCCCCCGGCGAACAGCGCGAAGAAAGCGGTGCCCGCCCAGTCGATACGCCGGGTGCTGTCCCGCCGTGAAGCGGGGACCGCGCGCAGTGTCATCCAGATCGCCGCCACACTCACCGGCAGGTTGATGAAGAAGATCCACCGCCAGCCGAGCCCCTCGGTCAGCACCCCGCCCAGCACCGGGCCGAGAGCGGCCGCCGCACCGCTGACCGCACCCCAGATGCCGAGCGCGAACGAACGGTCCCGCCCCTGGTACGAAGAGGCCAGCAGCGACAGCGTGGTGGCGAACATCGCGGCCGCGCCGATGCCCTGCACACCCCGCAGGGCTATCAGCTCACCCGTGGTCGAGGCCAACCCGCACCCCAAGGACGCCAGGGCGAACAGGCCGGTACCGACCGCGTACATCCGGCGCGGACCCACCACATCGGCGGCCGCGCCCGCGCCCAGCAACAGCGCGGCGAGCACCAGCGCGTAGATGTCGATCACCCACTGGAGCCCGGAGAGCGAGGCGTCCAGGCCGGTGGCCATCCCCGGCAGCGCGACGATCACGATCGTGACATCCAGCAACAGCATGAATGTCCCGAGACAGACCGCGACGAGCGGCCCCCATTTACGCATGATGTTCTCCTTCTGCGATGTTGTGCCGTCCCCTACGATCGGCGACGACCCCCGAAATCCGGCAGTCGGAAGGCGTGAAGTGCCGGAATCCGACATCGAACGGGACTTGGCGGATGGAAATCCACACGCTCGACCAGCTCGACCGTCAGTTGCTGCACGCTCTGGAGATCGACGGCCGGGCGCCGTTCAGCCGCATCGCCGACGTCATCGGCGTCTCCGACCAGACTGTCGCCCGCCGCTTCCGCCGGCTCACCTCGGCCATGGAGATACGGGTCGTCGCCGTCCGCGACGGCGAGCGCCTCGGCCACGAGAGCTGGCTGCTCCGGATGCGCTGCGCGCCCGACGGCGCCGAGCGGCTCGCGCACGCGCTGGCCAGACGCCCCGACACCGCCTGGATAGCCCTGGTCTCCGGCCCCACGGAAGTCGTGTGCACCGTCCGCGCGAGCAGCCAGAGCGAACAGGAGGAGCTGCTCCTCGGCAGACTCCCGCGCACCCCGGGTGTCCTGGAGATCAAGGCGCACAAGCTGCTGCACCGGTTCTACGGCGGTTCCGAGGGCCTCGTCGGCAAGAGCGGCGCCCTCACGCCGGAACAGGTGGGCAGGCTGCGGGCCGCCGGTCCCGACACAACACCCGAGGGGTCGGGCCCCGCCGTCCTGACACCCGAGGACGAACCTCTCGTCGCCGCCCTCGAACGCGACGGCCGCGCCACCTACGCCGAACTCCGGCAGGCCACCGGGCGCCCGGAGTCGTACGTACGCCGCAGACTCGGCCGGCTCCTGCGGTCAGGGGCGATCTACATCGACATGCAGTTCGAGCGGGGCGGCTTCGAGGACGGTGCACGCGCCATCCTGTGGATCACGGCGGCGCCGTCGGCGCTCGACTCCGTGGGCCGTGAGATCGCCACCCACCGCGAGGTCGCCTTCGTCTCGGCGACGGCGGGCGACAGCAATCTCCTCGCCGTCATCGTCTGCCGCGACACCGCGTCCGTCTACCGCTACCTCAGCGAAGGGGTCGGCAGGCTCGACGGCGTCCAGCACGTGGAGTGCGGCCCCGTCCTGCGGACGTTCAAGCAACTCGCGTACGAGGAACGCCGCCGCCCCGGCGCCCGCGCCGCGCGCGCCTGAGCGGATACGTACCGTACGCCCCCGCCCCCGCCCCGGCCCCCGTCAGAGACCGTCGACCGGCCGGTGCAGCCGGTCACCGCCGCCCAGGATCGCCGCGGCCAGTGCGTCCGACGCCTCCTGGGCGCCCGCCCTGCCGCGCCCCCTGCCGTGCAGCAGGACGAAGTCCACCTCACCGAGATCGGGCAGCCCCGCCCTGGCCGGTACGGGCACGAGCCCCGGCGGGATCAGCCCCCTGGTGTGCGCCATCACACCGAGGCCCGCCCTGGCGGCGGCCACCAGCCCGCTCAGGCTGCCGCTCGTGCACGCGATCCGCCAGGGACGGCCGCCCGCCTCCAGCGCCTCCAGCGCGCGGGCCCGGGTGATGCCGGGCGGCGGGAAGACGATCAGTGGCACCGGCTGCTCGGCGTCCAGCCGCAGCCACGGCGCGCCGATCCAGACCAGCGGGGACTGCCAGACGAGTTCGCCGTGGGTGTCGCCCGTACGCCGCTTGGCCAGCACCAGATCGAGCTTTCCCGCCGCCAACTGCCGGTGCAGTGAGCCCGAGAGGCCAACCGTGAGCTCCAGGTCGACCTCGGGATTCTCCCGCCGGAAGGACTCCAGGATCTCCGGGAGCCGGGTGACGACGAAGTCCTCCGAAGCGCCGAACCGCAGCCGGCCGCGCAGCCGCGTACCGGCGAAGAACGCCGCCGCCCGCTCATGGGCCGCGAGGATGGTACGCGCGAAGCCGAGCATCGCCTCGCCGTCCTCCGTCAGCTCCACGCTGTGCGTGTCACGGGTGAACAGCATGCGGCCCGAGGCGAGTTCGAGCCGGCGCACATGCTGGCTCACGGTGGACTGGCGCAGCCCGAGCCGCCGCGCCGCCTGGGTGAAACTCAGCGTCTGCGCGACGGCCAGAAACGTACGCAACTGCCCCGGGTCGTACATAACGCCCAGGTTATCGCGGAACGCAATGACAGTGAGCGCGGCCCATGGGATTCCCGATCACACCGATCAGGCGGACGATGGAGAGGGCACGACCTGTACCGAGAGCTAGTGGAGCACATGAACCGCCGCCGTACCCCGCACCTGCCGTCCTGGCTGCCTGTCGACGCCTTCATCCTGGCGCTGATAGCGACCGTCGCCCTCGCGGCACTGATCCCGGCGTCCGGCGGTGGCGCCGATGTCGCCGGCGGCGCCTCGACCGGCGCCGTGGCGCTGCTGTTCTTCCTCTACGGCGCCAGACTCTCCACCCGGGAGGCGCTGGACGGCCTCAAGCACTGGCGGCTCCACGTGAGTGTCCTCGCCTGTACGTTTCTGCTCTTCCCGCTGCTCGGCATCGCCGCCAGGGGCCTGGTGCCGTTCGCGCTGACACCCCAGCTCTACAGCGGCCTCCTCTTCCTGTGCCTGGTGCCGTCTACCATCCAGTCGTCGATCGCCTTCACCTCCATCGCACGCGGCAATGTGCCCGCCGCGATCTGCGCCGGATCCTTCTCCAGCCTGGCCGGCATCGTGATCACCCCGGTGCTCGCCGCCCTGCTGATCGGCGGCCAGGGCGCAGGATTCTCCGCCGACGCGCTGCTCCAGATCGTCGCGCAGCTTCTGCTGCCGTTCGTCGCCGGCCAACTGCTGCGCCGCTGGCTCGTACGGTTCCTCGCCCGGTACAAGAAGCTGCTGAGCCTCGTCGACCGGGGGTCGATCCTGCTGGTCGTCTACACCGCGTTCAGCGAGGGCATGGTCGCCGGCATCTGGCACCAGGTGACGCTGGTCCGGCTGCTGGAGCTGCTCGCGGTGGAAGCGGTGCTGCTCGCCGCGATGCTGGCGGTGAGCTGGTACGGGGCCGGGCGCCTCGGCTTCACCCGCGGGGACCGGATCGCGATCCAGTTCGCCGGGTCGAAGAAGAGCCTGGCCGCCGGGCTGCCCATGGCGAGTGTGCTGTTCGGGGCGCACGCGAGCCTGGCGGTGCTGCCGCTGATGCTGTTCCACCAGATGCAGCTCATGGTGTGCGCGGTGATCGCCAGACGGCGCGCACGGGATCCGCTGCCCGCTGAGGCGGAGAGCCGGATCGTGGCGCGCGGCGAGGTGCACGAGGAGGCCGCGCTCGACTGCTCGCAGCCGTAGGAACACCGGGCGGGAGATCGCCCGGAGGACGGAGGGGGTCCGGCCGACGCAGGGGGCGCTCCCCGCCGGCCGGACCCTTATCCCGTGCAGCGGGGCGAGTTATGCCACCCCGGTGTGCAGGGCGATCCGCTCATCGCCCGCGTACACGTTCATGGACTGGCCGCGCAGGAAGCCGACCAGGGTCAGCCCCGTCTCGGCGGCCAGATCGACGGCGAGCGACGACGGCGCCGAAACCGCCGCCAGCACCGGAATGCCCGCCATCACGGCCTTCTGGGCGAGCTCGAAAGAAGCCCGTCCCGAGACCAGGAGGATCGACCGGGACAGCGGCAGGAGATCCTGCCGCAGCGCCCGGCCGACAAGCTTGTCGACAGCGTTGTGCCGGCCGACATCCTCCCGGATGTCGACCATCTCACCGTGCTCGGTGAAGAGAGCCGCCGCGTGCAGACCCCCGGTCCTGTCGAAGACCTGCTGTGCCGCCCGCAACCGGTCGGGGAGGCCGGCGAGCAGAGTGGGCTCGACCAGGACCGGGGGAGTGTCGTCGATCGTGAAACGGGCCGTCGTACGCACGGCCTCCAGGCTCGCCTTGCCGCACAGTCCGCACGACGAGGTCGTGTACACGTTGCGCTCCAGCGAGATGTCCGGAATCGGTACGCCGGGCGCGAGCTGGACGTCGACGATGTTGTACGTGTTCGAGCCGTCGTCCTTCGCCCCGGCGCAGTACACGATGGACCGTACGTCCGAGCCCGCCGCGAGCACACCCTCGCTGACCAGAAAGCCGGCCGCGAGTGCGAAATCGTCACCCGGCGTCCTCATCGTGATGGCGAGCGGCTTTCCGTTCAGCCGGATTTCCAGTGGCTCTTCGGCCACCAGGGTATCGGGACGGGTCGAGACGACTCCGTCCCTGATACGGATGGTGCGGCGGCGCTCGGTGACCCGTCCCATGTGATCAGTCCTACTCGTTTCGATTCAGCGTTGTTGTACGTGCTGGTAGCCGAACCGGCCCTTGATACAGAGATTGCCGTGTGTCACCGGGTTGTCGTGCGGCGAGGTGACCTTCACGATCTCATTGTCCTGCACGTGCAGGGTCAGATTGCAGCCAACACCGCAGTAGGCGCAGATTGTGGTCGTCTCGGTCTGGACTTCCTCGTTCCAGGTACCCGCTTCCCGCATGTCGAACTCGGATTTGAAGCTGAGTGCCCCGGTCGGACAGACCTCGACACAGTTTCCGCAGTACACACAGGCCGAATCGGTCAAAGGGGTGTCGTGTTCGGTGGAGATGCGCGCGTCGAAGCCACGGCCGGCGACAGAGATCGCGAACGAGTTCTGCCACTGCTCACCGCAGGCATCGACACACTTGTAACACTGGATGCATTTGTCATAGTCGCGGACGTAGAGATCGTTGTCGATTTTTGGCTGTTCATTGAGCCGCGCGGCGTCGGGACCGAAGCGGTCCGGCTTCGCCTCGTACTCCTTGATCCATTCGGCGGCCCTCGGGGTGGTCGAGAGATCCGTCGAGGAGGCGAGGAGTTCGAGGACGATCTTCCTGCTGTGCCGGGCGCGCTCGGTGTCCGTATGGACCGTCATGCCCGCCTCGGCGCGGCGCGAACAGGCCGGTGCGAGCACCCGTGCGCCCTCGACCTCGACCACACAGACCCGGCACGCGTTCTTCGGTGTGAGTGTGTCGCCCTCGCACAGCGTCGGGATGTCCTTGCCGGCCGCTCGGCAGGCGTCGAGGAGTGTGGAGCCCTCGGGGACCCGGGTCTCCTGGCCGTCCAGTGTGAACTCGATCAGTCGGCGCGGAGGTTGCAGTGGTACGGAAGTCACTTGTAGGCCCCCAGTCGGTCGATGGCGGACTCGATGGCGTTCCACGCGGTCTGGCCGAGACCGCAGATCGAGGCGTCCTTCATGGCGCTCCCGACCTCGCGCAGCAGCGCGATGTCTCCGGCGGCCTCGGTGCCCGAGCGGTCCTTGATGCGGTGCAGCGCCTCCTCCTGCCGCACCGTGCCGACCCGGCAGGGCACACACTGCCCGCAGGACTCGTCGCGGAAGAACTCGGCGATACGGAGCAGGATTCTCGGCAGCTCGACGCTCTCGTCCAGCACCAGGACCACACCGGATCCCAGCGTGGTCCCGGCCGCTCTGGTGCCCTCGAAGGTGAGCGGGATGTCCCGCTCGTCGGGGCGTACGAAGCCACCGGCGGCGCCGCCCAGCAGAATCGCCTTCATGGTCCCGGACGCGCCTGACAGGTCGAGTAGATCCCCCAGCGTCGCGCCGAAGGGGAGCTCGTAGATGCCGGGGCGGGCGACATTGCCGGAGACGCAGAACAGTTTGGGCCCGGTGGACAGGCCGCTGCCGGTCGCGGCGAAAGCCGCGGCGCCCTCGTTGAGGATCGGCAGGACATTGACCAGCGTCTCGACGTTGTTCTCCGCCGTCGGCTTGCCGAAGAGACCCTTCTCCACGGGGAACGGGGGCTTGGAGCGCGGCTCGCCCCGGTAGCCCTCGATGGAGTTGAACAGGGCCGTCTCCTCGCCGCAGATGTACGCCCCGGCTCCCCGCCGTATCTCGATGTCGAACGCGTAGCCCTGGCCCAGGACGTTGTCGCCGAGGAGTCCCCGGTTGCGCGCCTGGCCGATCGCGTTCTCCAGCAGGCGCAGCGCGCGCGGGTACTCACCGCGCAGGTAGAGGAAGCCGCGATGCGCGCCGACCGCGTACCCGGCGATGGTCATCGCCTCGATCAGGGAGTACGGGTCGCCCTCCATGATGACCCGGTCCTTGAAGGTCCCGGGCTCGGACTCGTCGGCGTTGCAGACCAGGTAGTGCGTGCGCTCGGGCTGCGAAGCGGTGGCCCCCCACTTGCGCCCGGTCGGGAACGCGGCGCCGCCCCGGCCGACGAGACCGGAGTCGGTGACCTCCCTGATCACCTCGGCGGGACCCATGTCGAAGGCGCGCCGCAGCGCGGCGTAGCCGCCGTGGTTGCGGTAGTCGTCGAGGCTGAGTGGGTCGACGACCCCGATGCGGCTCAGCAGTTTCAGGCCCGGCTGCCCTGCCTGCGGTACGGACATCGCGGCGGCCGGCTCGGCAGGCGCCGTCTCGGGGGCGGCCGCTGCCAGGGCGACGGCCTCGGCGGTCGCCGGGGCGATCACCGCCGTC
>NZ_JTHL01000001.1:8236173-8242426 GCF_000818195.1 Streptomyces sp. 150FB
CCGGGGCCGGGGGAGAGCGGGACGCCGGCCTGGACGACCAGCGCCGCCGGGGCCCGCTCGCAGAGACCGAGACAAGGGCTGTCGTGCCAGACGACGCCCCCGGTGGCCGAACCGGCCGCTCCGAGGCGTTCCTCCACTCCGGCGCGCAATGCCGCCGAGCCACGGGCGGCGCAGGCCAGGTCGGTGCACAGGTGCACCACCTTCGCCGGACGCGGCTTGACGGCGAACATCGCGTAGAAGGTGGCGACGCCGTACGCCTCGGCCGGCGGCACAGTCAGCCGGCGGCAGAGGTAGTCGAGGGCGCCTTCGCTGATCCAGCCCACCCGGTCGTTGATCGCGTGCAGACCCGGCAGCAGCAGATCGCGCCGCTCCCGTGCCTCACGGCCGCCCTGGGCCCACCGCAGATCCGTGTCCGAACGGTTGTCGGCGCCCTCCCACGGCGAGGTGGCGAGGCCGAGCAGCGAGTCGACGGCCGCCCGTTCGTCGTCCGTCGGCTTGGTGTCACCGAAGTGCAGATCCATCGTTCAGCTCCTCACGGCCATGGGCAGCTTCTCGATGCGAATCGCTGACGCCTTGAACTCGGCGGTTCCCGCTATCGGGCAGTTGGCCTCGATGGTGAGCTGGTTGGTGTCCACCTCGTCGGGGAAGTGCATCGTCATGAAGGCAAGTCCGGGGCGCAGTCCCGGATCGATCCAGACAGGTGCTTGGACAGCACCGCGCCGCGAGGTGATCCGGACCTCCTCGCCGACGCTGACGCCGTAGCGCTCGGCGTCCTCGGGGCACAGCTCCACGTACTCGCCCCGGCGCAGTGGGGAGGCGAAACTCCCACTCTGCACACCGGTGTTGTACGAGTCGAGCCGCCGTCCCGTGGTGAGCCTGATCGGGAACAGCTCGTCCGTCAGGTCGACCGGGGGATCGTGCTTGACGATGCCGAACGGTGCGAGAGGACCGCGCTTGGCCGGGTCCGCCTCCCACAACCTGCCGTGGAGGTAGGTGGGTTCGAGCTTCTCGGTGTCCGGGCACGGCCACTGGATGCCCTGGTGCTCGGCCAGCCGCTCGTACGTCATGCCGTAGTGGTCGGGGGAGAGCGACCGTAGTTCGTTCCACACCGACTCGGCGTCCGCGTACTTCCAGGCGTGGCCGAGACGGCCGGCCAGGTCGCAGATGATGTCGATGTCCTCGCGCGCCTCGCCCGGCGGCTCGATCGCCTTGCGTACGCGCTGCACCCGGCGTTCGCTGTTGGTGGTGGTGCCGTCGGTCTCGGCCCAGGCGGCCGTCGCAGGCAGGACGACATCGGCGAGTTCGGCCGTCTTGGTGAGGAAGATGTCCTGCACGACGAGGCAGTCGAGCCGCTTCATCCGCTCAACGGCCTGCTCGCTGTCGGCCTCGGACTGGGCCGGGTTCTCTCCGATGCAGTAGACGGCCTTGAGTTCGCCCGTCTCCATCGCCGCGAACATGTCCGTCAGGTTCAGCCCGTACGCGGGCTGGATGACGGTGTCCCAGGCGGTCTCGAACTTGCGCCGCGTGGTGGGCTCCAGGATGTCCTGGAAGCCGGGCAGCCGGTTGGGGATCGCCCCCATGTCGCCGCCGCCCTGCACGTTGTTCTGACCGCGCAGCGGCTGCACACCGGAGCCGTACTTCCCGACGTGCCCGGTCAGCAGCGAGAGGTTGATCAGGGCCCGCACGTTGTCGGTGCCGTTGTGGTGCTCGGTGATGCCCAACGTCCAGCAGAGCTGGGCCCGTTCGGCACGTGCGTAGGCGTGGGCCAGCTCGCGGATCGCCGCGGCGGGCACACCGGTCACCTTCTCGGCCACCGCGAGGGTCCACGGCTCGACCTCGGCCGCGTACTCCTCGAAGCCACTGGTGGCGCGCTCGATGAACGGCTTGTTGTGCAGCTCGGCATGGATGATCTCGCGGGCGACGGCATGGGCCAGCGGGATGTCGGTGCCGACATTGAGGCCCAGCCAGCTCTCGGCCCACTCGGCGGTGGAGGTCCGCCTCGGGTCCACGGCGTACATCCGGGCGCCGTTCCTGATGCCGCGCAGGACGTGCTGGAAGAAGATCGGGTGGGCGTAGCGGGCGTTGGAGCCCCACATGATGATCAGGTCGGCGTGGTCGACCTCCCCGTACGAGGAGGTGCCGCCGCCGGATCCGAAGACCGCCGACAGACCGGCCACGCTCGGCGCGTGGCAGGTCCTGTTGCAGGAGTCCACATTGTTGGTGCCCATGACCACACGCGCGAACTTCTGCGCCACGTAGTTCATTTCGTTGGTGGCGCGGGCGCAGGAGAACATACCGAACGAGCCGCGCGCAGCGCGCAGGCCTTCGGCGGCGCGGTCCAGCGCCTCGTCCCAGGTGGCCCTGCGCAACGGACCGCTCTTCCCGTCCCGCACCATCGGATAGGTGATGCGTGCGTACGTCTTCGGTGTGCGCTCTCGTTTACTCACGGTGCGCTCCTCATGAATGATGGCCAGCGGCCGCGCCCATTGCATACAGTATTCTGTGTGCGGGTACAGAGGGGAACCCCGCGTACAGGGTTTTGTCGCGGCCGCCGGCCGGAGAAGGGATTCGAAAGGGTGGATCAGGCGGCCGCGCCACGGGCCAGAAGATCCGATATGGCGTCGACCGTGCGGAGGGTCGGCACCTGAACGCCGGTGATCTCGGCGAGTTCCACGACGGCGGCGAGCAGGACGTCGAGTTCCAGCGGTTTGCCCTTCTCCAGGTCCTGGAGAGTGGACGTACGGTGGTCCCCGACGCGTTCGGCGCCGGCGAGGCGCCGTTCGATGGAGATGTCGGGCAGGCAGCCGAGTGCTCCGGCGACCTGCAAGGTCTCTGCCATCATCATCTCGATGACCTCACGTGTGCTGCGGTGCAGACACATCTCCCGCATGGTGGCGCGGGTGAGGGCGCTGATCGGGTTGAACGAGATGTTGCCGAGCAGTTTGATCCAGATGTCGTTGCGCAGCTCGGCCTCGACGGGGCATTTCAGGCCACCCGTCTGCATGGCCTCGCTGAACTCCAGACACCGCTTGGACACCGACCGGTCGGGTTCGCCGATCGAGAACCTGGTTCCTTCGAGGTGCCGGACGATGCCGGGCCCCTCCAGTTCCGTGGCGGCATAGACCACACACCCGATCGCACGTTCGGGTGGCAGTACCGCGCTGACCGAGCCGCCGGGGTCGACGCTCTCGATCCGCTTGCCGTCGTGCGGACCTCCGTGGCCGTGGAAGTACCACCACGGGATCCCGTTCTGGGCGGCGATGACCGCCGTCTTCTCCTGGAGCAGAGGCGTGATCAGCGGCCCGCACGCCGCATACGAGTTGGCCTTCAGGCCCAGGAACACATAGTCGACAGGACCGATTTCGTCCGGTCGGTCGGTGGCGTGCACCCGCGCGGTGAAATCGCCGCGCGGGCTGTACACCCGGACTCCGTGCTGCCTCATGGCCGCGAGGTGCGGTCCACGGGCGATGAGATGGACTTCGGCTCCGGCTCGATCGAGCGCGGCTCCGACATAGGCGCCGATGGCTCCGGCGCCGACAACTGCGACTTTCACCGTGAGGCTCTCCGTTCGGTTTGAGGGGGACCGAGAGGAAGGGTCACACTCGTCAAGCACCGCTTCAGTGTCGACGATATATTGTCTACAGTATGGAGTTCGGGCCGACAAGAGTTCTGTCACTTGTCGGTGTATGCGGTCGACCAAACTTTCGCTTTGATCTTCCCAACGGGTAAGGCCGGTTCGTAGAGTTCGCGACCATGACTCGACCTATCGCACCAGCCGGCTGGAGCCGCTGGCTGGTGCCGCCCGCAGCGCTGGCGGTTCACCTCTCCATCGGTCAGGCCTACTCATGGAGCGTGTTCAAGCCTCCACTTGAGAAGGCCCTCGATCTCTCAGGCACCGCGAGCGCCCTCCCGTTCCAGCTCGGCATCGTGATGCTGGGCCTGTCGGCCGCGTTCGGCGGCACCCTCGTCGAACGCAAGGGCCCCCGCTGGGCGATGACCGTCGCCCTGATCTGCTTCTCCTCCGGTTTCCTGATCTCCGCCCTCGGCGCGGCCACCGGCCAGTTCTGGCTGATCGTCTTCGGCTACGGCTTCGTCGGCGGCATCGGACTCGGCATCGGCTACATCTCGCCGGTGTCGACGCTCATCAAGTGGTTCCCCGACCGCCCGGGAATGGCGACCGGCATCGCGATCATGGGCTTCGGCGGCGGCGCGCTCATCGCCTCGCCGTGGTCGGCGCAGATGCTGAAGTCGTTCGGCGACGACGGGAAGGGCATCGCCCTCGCCTTCCTGGTGCACGGCCTTGTGTACGCGGTCTTCATGTCGCTCGGCGTGCTGCTGATCCGCGTACCCCCGGCCGGTTACCTGCCCGCGCGGTCCGCCGCGAAGGATCTCGCGGGGACCCCGGCCGCCGCGGCGGCGCCCGCCTCCGCCGTCCAGGTGTCCGCCAGGTCGGCGCTGCGTACCCCGCAGTTCTGGTGCCTGTGGGTCGTCCTGTGCATGAACGTCACCGCGGGCATCGGCGTCCTGGAGCGGGCCGCCCCGATGATCACGGACTTCTTCGCGCACACCTCGGCCCCCGTCTCCGTCTCGGCGTCCGCCGGTTTTGTCGCTCTGCTGTCCGCGGCCAACATGGCGGGCCGCCTCGGCTGGTCGTCCCTCTCGGACGTGATCGGCCGTAAGAACATCTACCGCGTCTATTTGTCCGTCGGCATTGTGATGTACGTACTCATCTACCTGGCGGGCGACTCCGCCAAACCGCTGTTCGTGCTCTGCGCGATGGTGATTCTTTCCTTCTACGGAGGAGGTTTCGCCACCCTGCCCGCCTACCTGAAGGACCTCTTCGGGACCTATCAGGTCGGCGCGATCCACGGCCGGCTGCTCACGGCGTGGTCGGTGGCCGGTGTCCTCGGCCCCCTCATCGTCAACTGGGTGGCGGACAGTCAGCAGGCGGCGGGAAAGAGCGGTTCCGGCCTGTACGGGATCTCATTCATCATCATGATCTGCCTGCTCGCTGTCGGCTTCGTCGCCAACGAGCTGGTCAAACCCGTCAACCCGCGTCACTACCACGTACCAGCCCCGAGGGAGGCAGCCGATGACCACGCCGCCGGCAAGCAGCAGCACAGCGCCTGAGTCCCGGCGCACCGGATTGATCGTCATTGCCTGGCTCTGGGTGGGAATTCCGCTGGCGTACGGTGTGTATGAGCTGGTCCTCAAGGCCACTCAGCTCTTCACCAAATGATGCGGAGTCTCCAAGTGGCGCGGGTGAATCCTGTTGATTCACCTGTCTTCGCAACGGTGGGTCGCTGACGAGACTGGAGGACTCCTTTACGTCGACAGCAGAGGGGGTCCGGGTATGACCGGTACTCGTATCGCCGCACTCGGGCACTATCAGCCGGCCAAGGTGCTCACCAACGAGGACCTGGCACGCATGGTCGACACCAGCGACGCCTGGATCAGCAGCCGTGTCGGGATCAAGACCCGGCACATCGCGGGTCCGGACGAACCCGTGGATGAGCTGGCCGCCCACGCGGGCGCGAAAGCGCTCGCGGCGGCCGGTCTCACCCCGGCCGACATCGATCTGGTGCTGGTCGCCACCTCGACGGCCGTCGACCGTTCGCCGAACACCGCCGCCAGGGTCGCCGCCCGGCTGGAGATGGGCACGCCCGCCGTCATGGACCTCAATGTCGTCTGCGCGGGCTTCACCCACGCACTCGCCACGGCCGACCATGCGGTACGGGCGGGCTCGGCGTCCCGCGTGCTGGTCATCGGCGCCGACAAGATGGGGGCCGTCGCCGACTGGACCGACCGCTCCACCTGCGTCCTCGTCGGCGACGGCGCGGGCGCCGCGGTCGTCGAGGCCGCCGAGGGGGACGAGGAGCCGGGCATCGGCCCGGTGGTCTGGGGGTCGGCGCCCGCGATGGGACACGCCGTACGGATCGAGGGCACCCCGCCCCGCTTCGCGCAGGAGGGCCAGTCCGTCTACCGCTGGGCGACCACCCAGTTGCCGCCGATCGCCCGTGCGGTGTGCGAGCGGGCGGGCATCCTCCCCGAGGATCTGGCCGCCGTCGTCCTGCACCAGGCGAACTTGAGGATCATCGAGCCCATCGCCCAGAAGATCGGCGCCGTCAACGCCGTCATCGCCCGCGATGTCGTCGAATCGGGTAATACGTCCGCCGCCTCGATCCCGCTCGCCCTGTCCAAACTGGTGGCCCGCGGGGAGGTCGCATCCGGGGCCCGGGCCCTGCTTTTCGGG
>NZ_JTHL01000001.1:8242692-8256697 GCF_000818195.1 Streptomyces sp. 150FB
GCCCTGTCCAAACTGGTGGCCCGCGGGGAGGTCGCATCCGGGGCCCGGGCCCTGCTTTTCGGCTTCGGCGGGAATCTTTCGTACGCGGGACAGGTCATCCGCTGTCCATGAACCACTCCATTCCCGGTAGACTGTAGACGATAGCCAATGTCTTGATTCCGTCATGACGTCATGGGACACAGCCGGCCAGGAGGGGGGACCACGATGTTGTCTGCAGGACTGCCGCAGGGAGCCGTGCCCAAGCTCGAACGACCGGGGCCACTGCGTGAACGTGTGTACGAGGCTCTGCTCGAACTGATCACGACCCGCGCGCTGCGCCCGGGCCAGCACCTGGTCGAGAGTGAACTGGCCGGTCACCTGGGGGTGTCACGCCAGCCCGTGCGGGAGGCATTGCAGCGCCTCAACACCGAAGGCTGGATCGACCTGCGGCCGGCCCAGGGTGCGTACGTCCACGAGCCGACCGAGGACGAGGCGGACCAGTTGCTGTCCGTCCGTACCCTCCTGGAGGCGGAGGCCGCCAGGCTTGCGGCGGCCAATTCCGGCAAAGAGGGGATCGCGGCGCTGGAGGCCCTCTGTACGCAGGGTGAGCAGTCCGTGGCGGACGACGACGTGGATCTGACCGTCGCCACCAATGCCGCGTTCCACGCCAAGGTCATGGAGCTGGCGGGCAATCTCGTGCTGGCCGAGCTGGCGGGCCAGGTGGACCGCCGGGTCCGCTGGTACTACACGCCGGTCGCCAGGCAGCGTGGCAAGCAGTCCTGGATCGAGCACCGCGCGCTGATCGCCGCGATCGCCGACCGCGACGAGGCGCGGGCGACGGAAGTCATGCGCGGTCACACCGAGCACACCAGGAACACCTACCACCACCGTGACCACAACTGACCGTCCCTGATCCGACCGACCTGGTCCGAACCAATCCGGCCGAGCCCCCGTGAAGAACATCGCGGGGGCTCTTCCGTGTCCGGAAGGTCCTGGTTCGCTGCTGTCCGGCCGGAGTTCTTTCCTCCCTTTGTCCTCGGTGTGGAGAAAGTTGCACCGGATTCCCGCTCAACTTCTTCCCACTGAGGTCAAGCGCTGCTACGTTCCCCTTCAAAGCCCGACGGACACAGCCGACATGGCGGGGAGGGGCGCGTGAGACGTATGACCGCACGACCGGCCAACGCGCACCAGGCGCGACTGCTCAGGCTGTTGCGCGACGGCGGCCCCAACTCCCGCGCCCAGCTCGGTGATCAGGTCGACCTCTCCCGCTCCAAACTCGCAGTCGAGGTCGACCGGCTGCTGGAGACCGGCCTGGTGGTCGCCGACGGACTCGCCGCCTCGCGCGGCGGCCGGCGCTCGCACAACATCCGGCTGGCGCCCGCCCTGCGGTTCCTCGGCGTCGACATCGGCGCCACCTCCATCGACGTGGCGGTGACCAACGCGGAGCTGGAGGTGCTGGGCCATCTCAACCACCCCATCGACGTGCGCGAGGGTCCGATCGCCATCTTCGAGCAGGTGCTCACGATGGCGGAGAAGCTCAAGGTCTCCGGTCTCGCCGAGGGGTTCGACGGCGCGGGCATCGGGGTTCCAGGACCTGTCCGCTTCCCCGAGGGCGTGCCGGTCGCGCCGCCGATCATGCCCGGCTGGGACGGCTTTCCCGTACGGGAGGCGCTCAGCCAGGAACTCGGCTGCCCCGTCATGGTCGACAACGACGTGAACCTGATGGCGATGGGGGAGCAGCACGCGGGCGTCGCACGGTCCGTGGGTGACTTCCTCTGCGTCAAGATAGGCACCGGCATAGGCTGCGGGATCGTCGTCGGCGGCGAGGTCTACCGGGGTACGACCGGCAGCGCCGGCGACATCGGCCATATCCAGGTCGAGCCGGACGGGCGCGCCTGCGCCTGTGGCAACAAGGGCTGTCTGGAAGCCCACTTCAGCGGCGCCGCACTCGCGCGCGACGCCGAGGACGCGGCCCGTACCGGACGCTCGCCCGAACTCGCCGCGCGGCTCGCCACGGAGGGACGGCTCACCGCGGTGGACGTCGCCGCAGCGGCCGCGGCAGGCGACCCCACCTCACTCGACCTCATCCGGGCGGGCGGCAACCGCCTCGGCCAGGTCATCGCCGGACTTGTGAGTTTCTTCAACCCGGGTCTCGTGGTGATCGGCGGCGGTGTGACCGGACTCGGACACACGCTGCTCGCCAGCATCCGTACCCAGGTCTACCGGCAGTCCCTGCCGCTGGCCACCGGCAATCTCCCCATCGTCCTGGGGGAGTTGGGCCCGACCGCCGGAGTCACCGGCGCCGCCCGGCTCATCAGCGACCACCTGTTCTCGCCGGCCTGACGGCCGGCGGCGCGCACCACACGGCACCTGACACAACGGCACACCACCGCACAGCGCACCGTAAGGCTCCGCACCGCACAGCACCCGTACAGCGCACCGCTTCGCAGCACGTCGCACGGCAGCACACCGCACGGCAGCACACACCGTACGCAGCAGTCACCGCACACGCACGACGGCTCCGCCGCACCTGTTTCCGCCCTGCCCGCTCTACGGCCGCATCCGCCGAGGGGATCCGCCATGGCACCACCACCAGACAGCCTTCTGCTCACCATGTCAGGCATCACCAAGCTGTTCCCCGGCGTCCGCGCCCTCGACGGTGTGGACCTGGAAGTCCAGGCAGGTGAAGTCCACTGCCTGCTCGGCCAGAACGGAGCGGGCAAGTCCACGCTCATCAAGGTGCTCGCCGGGGCCCACCAGCCCGACGGCGGTGTCATCACCTGGCAGGGCGAGGAGGTCAGCCTCAAGTCACCCATCGCCGCCATGCGGCTCGGCATCGCGACCATCTACCAGGAACTCGACCTGGTGGAAGGCCTGTCGGTCGCCGAGAACATCTTCCTCGGCCACGAGCCGGCCTCCGCCGGATTCGTCGTCAAGAAGCGCGAGGCGAGGGAGAGGGCGACCGCGCTGCTCGCCCGGCTCGGCCACCCGGAGATCCAGGCGCAGCGGCCCGTGGGCTCGCTCTCCGCCGCCCAGCAGCAGATCGTCTCGATGGCCCGCGCGCTCTCCCACGACGTACGGCTGATCGTGATGGACGAGCCGTCGGCCGCCCTCGACCCCGACGAGGTGAACAACCTCTTCCGGATCGTCGCCACCCTCACCGCCGACGGGGTCGCCGTCGTCTACATCTCCCACCGTCTTGAGGAGATCCGGCGCATCGGCGACCGTGTCACCGTCATCAAGGACGGCCGTACCGTCGCCGTCGGACTGCCGGCCAAGGAGACCCCGACCCGCGAGGTCGTCGCGCTGATGACCGGCCGCAACGTCGAGTACGTCTTCCCCGAGCGGCCGGGGGCGGCGGCCACGGCCGAACCCGTCCTGCGCGTCGAAGGGCTCACCAGGGACGGGGAGTTCGCCCCCCTCGACCTGGACCTGCGGCCCGGCGAGATCGTCGGCCTCGCCGGCCTCGTCGGCTCGGGACGCTCCGAGATCCTGGAGACGATCTACGGGGCACGCAAGCCCAGCGCCGGACGCGTCCTGGTCGACGGCGTCCCGCTGCGGCCGGGCAGCGTGCGCGCCGCCGTACACGCCGGACTCGGCCTCGCCCCCGAGGAGCGCAAGGCCCAGGGGCTCCTGATGCTCGAATCCGTGACCCGCAACGTGTCGGTGTCGTCGCTGTCGCGCTTCTCCCGCGGCGGCTGGCTCGACCGGGGCGAGGAGCGCAGGGCGGCCCAGACCGCCACCAGGGAGCTGTCGCTGCGCCCCGACAACCCGGAGGCCCGGATCCGTACGCTCTCCGGCGGCAACCAGCAGAAGGCCGTCCTGGCCCGCTGGCTGCTGCGCGGCTGCCGGGTCCTGCTGCTCGACGAACCGACCAGGGGCGTCGACGTCGGCGCGCGCGCCGAGCTGTACGCCGTGATCCGCCGGCTGGCCGACGAAGGCCTCGCCGTACTGCTCGTCTCCAGCGAGGTCCCCGAAGTCCTGGGCCTCGCCGACCGGGTGCTGGTGCTCCGTGAAGGCAGCGTCGTCCACCGGGCGCCGGCCGGGGAGCTCGACGAGCACCGTGTACTCGATCTCGTGATGGAAGGGAGCCCGACGCCATGAACCAGCCTGCCTCCCAGGCTCAGCAGGGCGGGCCCGACGCCTCGGCCACGCCCGAGCCGCTCAGGCCCGCCGCGGACACCGCGGGACCGCCGCCGGCCGGAAAGAGGCGCGGCGGGCCCGCGTTCGGCCGCCTCGACGTCCGTAACCTCTCGCTGCTCGGCGTTCTCCTCGCGCTGATCATCGTCGGCGGGATCACCAGGCCCCAGGAGTTCCTGGACGTCAACAACCTCCAACTCGTCCTGACCCAGGCCTCGGTCATCGGCGTCGTCACCGTCGGTGTCACCTTCGTCATCACCAGCGGCGGCATCGACCTCTCGGTCGGCGCGATCGTGGCGCTCTCCTCGGTGTGGGCGACGACGGTGGCGACCCAGGAGTACGGGTTCTTCGGCATCCTCCTCACCGCCGTGCTGGTGGGACTCGGCTGCGGCCTGGTGAACGGGCTGCTGATCGCGTACGGCGGGATGGTGCCGTTCATCGCGACGCTCGCCATGCTCGCCTCGGCGCGCGGCCTCGCACTCCAGCTCACCGGCGGCAAGACGCAGATCGTCTCGGTGAAGTCCGTACTGGACCTCGGTGTCAGGGATTCTTACATCCTCGGGATACCGCCGCTCGTGCTGGTCTTCGCCGCGGTCACGATCGTCGGCTGGCTGGTGCTCAACCGCACCACCTTCGGCCGCCGTACGGTCGCCGTCGGCGGCAACCCCGAGGCCACCCGCCTCGCCGGTATCGACGTGCGCAGGCAGCGGCTCTACCTGTACCTGCTCTCCGGGCTCTGCTGCGGCATCGCGGCCTTCCTGCTGATCATCCTTGCGGGCTCGGGACAGAACACCAACGGGAACCTGTACGAGCTGGACGCCATCGCCGCCGCGATCATCGGTGGCACGCTGCTCACCGGCGGCCGGGGCACCATCGTCGGCTCCGTGCTCGGTGTGCTGATCTTCACCACGATCACCAACATCTTCGCGCTCAACAACCTCCAGAGCGATGTGCAGCAGATCGCCAAGGGCGCGATCATCGTCGCCGCCGTACTGGTCCAGCGCAGGACCGCACGGAGCGGCGAGGCCTGACCGCACGTACGACCCGTACGACCGCACCACCCCGCACGCACAGCCGTCCGTCGCACCGCCCTACCTGAAGGGTCCAACCGCCATGCCAGAAACCAGTCGCAGAGGGCTGCTCTTCGGCACCGCCGCCGTCTCAGCGGGTGCCTTCCTGACCGCCTGCACCAGCAACGAGCCCGCGAAGAAGCCCGCTGCCGCGAGCAAGCCGGCCGCCGACAGCAAGCCGGGCAAGCACGTCACCATCGGCTACGCGGGACCGCAGGCCGACCACGGCTGGCTGAACGCGATCGACGAGCAGGCCAAGTCGCGCGCCGCCTCGTACTCGGACGTGACGCTGGAGGCCACCGAGGGCTCCAACGACACCGCCGCGCAGATCGGCCAGGTCGACACGCTGATCAACAAGAAGGTCGACGTCCTGGTGGTCCTGCCGGGCGACGGCAAGGCGCTCACCCAGGCCGGTCTCAAGGCGATGCGGGCCGGGATCCCGGTCATCAACCTGGACCGGATCTTCGCGACGCCGCAGGCCTACCGCTGCTGGATCGGCGGCGACAACTACGGCATGGGGCTCAACGCCGGCAACTACATCGGCGAGAAGCTCAAGGACAAGCCCAACGCCAAGGTCATCGAGCTGGCGGGCATCGACGCGCTGGAGCTGACGCAGCAGCGCACGAAGGGCTTCGACGACGCGCTGAAGAACTTCCCCAACATCAAGAAGGTCGCCCGGCAGGCCGCCGACTTCACCGTCGAGTCCGGCCAGGCCAAGATGGCGCAACTGCTCCAGGCCCAGCCCGACTTCGACGCCATCTGGAACCACGACGACGACCAGGGTGTGGGCGCGCTGCGCGCCATCGACCAGGCCGGCCGCAAGGGCTTCCTGATGGTCGGCGGCGCCGGTGCCAAGTCGGCGATGGATATGATCAAGGCGGACAGCGGCGTCCTGAAGGCGACCGTGCTCTACCCGCCGACCATGGCCGCCTCCGCCATCGACCTGGCGCGCGCTCTCGGCCAGTCCAAGGGCATCGGCGGCATCTCCGAGTCGGAGATCCCGACCCAGATCACCGTGTTCTCGGCCGTGGTGGACAAGACGAACATCGACCAGTATCTGTCGCAGGGCTTTAGCTGACCTGCGTTGACACGTCTGCCCCCACCGTGCGAAAGACAGAGGAGTACTCCCCATGACCCCCAGGGAAGTGTCGCGGGAAGCGTCGGAGAAAGAGGCCGGTGCGCCGCCGTCACTCGGTGTCGGCATGGTCGGATACGCGTTCATGGGCGCCGCCCACTCCCAGGGGTGGCGCACCGCCGGACACGTCTTCGACCTGCCGGTGCGGCCCGTGCTTGCCGCGATCTGCGGACGTGACGAGGACGCTGTCCGCGCCGCGGCCGCCAAACACGGCTGGGCCGCCGCCGAGACCGACTGGCGGGCGCTGATCGCTCGCGACGACGTGCAGGTGGTCGACATCTGTACCCCGGGGGACAGCCACGCGGAGATCGCGATCGCCGCGCTAGAGGCGGGCAAGCACGTCCTGTGCGAGAAGCCGCTGGCCAACTCGGTGGCCGAGGCCGAGGCGATGGTCACGGCCGCCGAGGCGGCGGCGGCCCGCGGCCAGGTGGCCATGGTCGGCTTCAACTACCGCCGGGTGCCCGCCGTCGCCTACGCCAGGACCCTGATCGGGGAGGGCAGGCTCGGGCGGCTGAGGCACGTACGGGTCACCTACCTCCAGGACTGGCTGGTCGACCCGGAGTTCCCGCTC
This sequence comes from Streptomyces sp. 150FB, assembly GCF_000818195.1. GTDB lineage: Bacteria > Actinomycetota > Actinomycetes > Streptomycetales > Streptomycetaceae > Streptomyces. Next base: position 8,249,588 of record NZ_JTHL01000001.1, read on the forward strand.
ACCTGGCGGCTCAAGCGCGAGCACGCGGGCTCCGGGGCGCTCGGTGACCTGGGCGCGCACATCGTCGACCTCGCGCAGTTCCTGACGGGGGAGCCGCTCGCGGGGGTCTCGGCGCTGTCGGAGACGTTCGTGAAGGAGCGGCCGGTGCTCTCCGGGGCCTCGGCCGGCCTGTCGGCCGAGGGCGGCGGCGAGCTGGGTCCGGTGACCGTGGACGACGCGGCGCTGTTCACCGGGCGGTTCGCCTCCGGCGCGCTGGCCTCCTTCGAGGCGACGCGGATGGCCGCGGGGCGCAAGAACGCGCTGCACCTGGAGATCAACGGTGAGCGGGGCTCGCTCTTCTTCGACCTGGAGCGGCTCAACGAGCTCCAGTTCCACGACCACACGGAGCCGGCGCCGTCGTCCGGTTTCCGCCGCATCCTGGTCACGGAGCCGGAGCATCCTTATCTGGAGGCGTGGTGGCCGCCGGGCCACGCGCTCGGCTACGAGCACACCTTCATCCACCAGGCCCGCGATCTGGTCGAGGCGATCGCCACGGGAACGGCCCCGGTACCGTCGTTCGCCGACGGGCTACAGGTGCAGCGGGTGCTCGCGGCGGTGGAGGAGAGCGCGGCGAAGAACGCCGTGTACACCCCCGTACCGCAGCCGTCGGAAACGCAAGGCTAGGAGGGAAACCGCATGTCTCGTCCGTTCACCCTGTTCACCGGCCAGTGGGCCGACCTGCCCCTGGAAGAGGTCTGCCGGCTCGCCCGTGACTTCGGTTACGACGGTCTGGAACTGGCCACCTGGGGCGACCACTTCGAGGTCGACAAGGCGCTCGCCGACCCGGCCTATCTGGACAGCCGTCACCAACTGCTCGACAAGTACGGGCTGAAGTGCTGGGCGATCTCCAACCACCTGGTGGGCCAGGCGGTCTGCGACAGCATCATCGACGAGCGGCACCAGGGCATCCTGCCGGCCCGCATCTGGGGCGACGGGGAGCCCGAAGGCGTCAGGCAGCGCGCGGCGGCCGAGATCAAGGACACCGCGAGGGCGGCGGCCGCCTTCGGCGTCAATACGGTCATCGGCTTCACCGGTTCGTCGATCTGGCACCTGGTCGCGATGTTCCCGCCGGTGCCGCCCGGCATGATCGAGCGGGGGTACGAGGACTTCGCCGAGCGGTGGAACCCGATCCTGGACGTCTTCGACGCCGAGGGGGTGCGCTTCGCCCACGAGGTCCACCCGAGCGAGATCGCGTACGACTACTGGACCACCAAGCAGGCGCTCGAAGCGGTCGACCACCGGCCGGCCTTCGGGCTGAACTTCGACCCCAGCCACTTCGTCTGGCAGGACCTGGACCCGGTCAACTTCCTCTACGACTTCCGGGACCGGATCTACCACGTGGACTGCAAGGAGGCCCGCAAGCGCCTCGACGGCCGCAACGGGCGGCTCGGCTCGCACCTGCCCTGGGGCGACCCGAGGCGCGGCTGGGACTTCGTGTCGGCCGGCCACGGCGACGTGCCGTGGGAGGACGTCTTCCGGATGCTGCGGTCCATCAACTACGAGGGTCCCGTCTCGGTCGAGTGGGAGGACGCGGGCATGGACCGTCTCGCCGGCGCCCCGGAGGCGCTGGCCGACCTGAAGCGCTTTGACTTCGACCCGCCCACGGCGTCCTTCGACGCCGCGTTCGGAGGCGGCAACTAGGCCGTAGGCCCTCTGGGTCACCCGATCGAGCCCGGCGGTGGAGAACCGCCGCCGGGCCATCCGGCATGCCCCGAAGAGGCTTTGTCCTGAGCCGGGAAAAAGTACAACTTGACCACTGCGCAAGGTCTTTCCGTCCGGGACGAACACGGCTACCGTCCCTGAGGTGTACAGGACATAGAGAGTCCCCGGCGTGACGGCGCACGTCGGTGACGTCGTGAGACGAGCGCTCCGCGCTCCTCGGCCATACGTACGTACGAACAGCCCATCTTCTGGAGGACTTTCGTGCACAGAAAACGTCTCAGAGCCAGATCCCTGATCGCGTACCTGACGGGCGCCCTGCTCGTCGGGGGGAGCCTGAGCGCCGTACCCGCACTTGCCGCCGCCGATCCCGCGCCCGCCGCTGAGAGCTTCCAGCAGGTGACGCTGGCCAAGGGCGCGGCAGAAGTGGGCGAGCCGATGTCGCTCGCCGTGCTGCCCGACCGGCGGGTGCTGCACACCTCTCGCGACGGCACACTGCGGATCACCGACGCGGCGGGCGACACCAAGGTCGCCGGCACGCTGGAGGTCTACAGCCATGACGAAGAGGGACTGCAAGGCGTCGGGGTCGACCCGGACTTCGCCGAGAACCACGCGATCTACCTGTACTACGCGCCCAAGCTGAACACCCCCGCCGGTGACGCGCCCGAGAACGGCTCGCCCGCCGACTGGGCCCCGTACGACGGCTACAACCGCCTCTCGCGCTTCACGCTGAACGACGACGGCACGCTCGACAAGGCCAGCGAGAAGAAGGTCCTCGACGTCGCCACGTCCCGGGGCACCTGCTGCCACGTCGGCGGCGACATCGCCTTCGACGGCGACGGCAACCTGTACCTGTCGACGGGTGACGACACCAACCCCTTCGCCTCGGACGGCTACACCCCGATCGACGAACGCCCCACCCGCAACCCGGCGTTCGACGCCCGGCGCAGCGCGGGCAACAGCAACGACCTGCGCGGCAAGGTCCTGCGCGTCAAGGTCGCCGACGACGGCTCGTACACGATCCCGGACGGCAACCTCTTCGCCCCGGGCACCGAGAAGACCCGGCCCGAGATCTACGCGATGGGGTTCCGCAACCCGTTCCGTATCTCCGTCGACAAGAAGACAGGCATCGTCTACGTCGGTGATTACGGCCCCGACGCCGGCGCCGCCTCCCCGACCCGCGGCCCCGGCGGCCAGGTCGAGTTCGCACGGATCACCGAGGCGGGCAACTTCGGCTGGCCCTACTGCACCGGCGCCAACGACGCGTTCGTCGACTACGACTTCGCGACCGGCGCGTCCGGCGAGTCGTTCGACTGCGCGGCGCCGAAGAACACCTCGCCGCACAACACCGGCCTGGTCGACCTCCCGCCGGCGCAGCCCGCGTGGATCCCGTACGACGGCGGCAGCGTCCCCGAGTTCGGCTCCGGCGGCTCCGAGTCGCCCACCGGCGGCCCGGTCTACCGCTACGACGCCTCCCTCGACTCTCCGGTGAAGTTCCCCGAGGCCTACGACGGCGACTTCTTCGCCGGTGAGTTCGGCCGCCAGTGGATCAAGCGGATCGAGCAGGGCGACGACGGCACGGTCAACAAGATCAACGACTTCCCGTGGTCCGGCACCCAGGTCATGGACATGGAGTTCGGCCCCGACGGCGCCCTCTACGTACTCGACTACGGCCTCTCCTGGTTCGGCGGCGACGACAACTCGGCCGTCTACCGCATCGAGAACACCACCGGCGGCCGGTCACCGATCGCCGTGGCCGCCGCCGACAAGACCTCGGGCAAAGCCCCACTGAAGGTCACGTTCTCCTCAGCGGGGACCGAGGACCCCGACGGCGACGCGCTGACGTACGCGTGGGACTTCGGCGACGGCTCCACCTCCACCGCGGCCGACCCGGTCCACTCGTACAAGAAGAACGGCACCTACACGGCGACCCTGACCGTCACCGACGCCACGGACCGCACCGCCACCGCCTCCGTGCATGTGGTCGCCGGCAACACGGCGCCCAAGGTGACCCTCGAAGTACCCGCCGAGGGAACGCTCTTCAACTTCGGTGACACCCTGCCCTTCAAGGTCACCGTCACCGACCCCGAGGACGGTCCGATCGACTGCTCCAAGGTCACCGTCAACTACGTTCTCGGCCACGACAGCCACGGCCACCCGATCACCTCGGCCACCGGCTGCGAAGGGACCATCACCGCGCCGGCCGACGCCGACCACGATCCCAACGCCAATATCTTCGGGGTGCTCGACGCCGAGTACACCGACGGCGGAGGCGGCGGTCAGGCGGCGCTCACCAGCCACGACCAGGCGCAGCTCCAGCCGCGCCACCGGCAGGCCGAGCACTTCAACGGCTCTTCCGGCATCAAGCTCCAGGACAAGACGAGCGCCAACGGCGGCAAGACCGTCGGCGACATCAACAACGACGAGTGGATCTCCTTCAAGCCGTACAACCTGACCGGGTCCAAGACGCTCACCGCGCGGATCTCCTCCGCCGGCGCCGGCGGATTCCTCGAAGTGCGCACGGGCTCGGCCACCGGCAACCTCCTCGGCTCGGCCCCGATCCCCGTCACCGGGAGCTGGGACACGTTCCAGGACATCGACGTGCCGCTGCGCGCCGTACCGAAGAAGAGCACCGAGCTGTTCCTCGTCTTCAAGGGCGGTGACGGGGCGCTGTACGACCTGGACGACTTCACCATCAGCGACAAGGCGCCCGGCAAGACCGAGAAGCGCGTCCTGGTCTTCTCCAAGACAGCGGGCTTCCGCCACGACGCCATCCCCGAGGGCATCACCGCCCTCAAGGCGCTCGGCAAGGACAGCAACATCACCGTCGACACCACCGAGGAGGCGCGGCAGTTCACCACCAACAACCTCGCCCGCTACGACGCCGTGGTCTTCCTCTCCACGACCGGTGACGTCCTGAACGCCGAGCAGCAGAAGGCGTTCGAGTACTACATCTCCACCGGAGGCGGCTATCTGGGCGTGCACGCCGCCGCCGACACGGAGTACGACTGGCCCTTCTACGGCGGCCTGGTCGGCGCCTGGTTCCAGGGCCACCCGCAGATCCAGCCGGCCACCGTACGGGTGGAGGACGCCACCAACCCGGCGACCGCCCACCTCGACACCGCCTGGACCCGCACGGACGAGTGGTACAACTACCGCACCGACCCTCGGGCTGATGTTCGTGTGCTCGCCACTCTGGATGAAACCAGCTACACCGGCGGCACCATGAAGGGCGACCACCCGATCGCCTGGTGCCAGAGCTACGAGGGCGGCCGCTCCTTCTACACCGGGATGGGCCACACCAAGGAGTCCTACGCGGACCCCGCCTTCCAGCAGCACCTGCTCGGCGGACTGCGCTACGCGGCGGGCCAGGTCAAGGCCGACTGCAAGCCGAAAACAGGTTACCGCCCGATCTTCAACGGGCAGTCTCTGGACGGCTGGAAGCAGGCCGGACCGGGCAAGTTCACCATCGCCGACGGTGAACTGCGCTCCGAGGGCGGCCTGGGCATGCTCTGGTACCAGCCCAAGCAGCTCGGCTCCTACTCACTGAAGCTCGACTGGAAGCTGGCCGGGGACGACAACTCCGGTGTCTTCGTCGGGTTCCCGGCCTCCGACGACCCCTGGTCGGCGGTGGACAACGGGTACGAGGTGCAGATCGACGCGACGGACGCGCCCGACCGCACCACCGGATCCGTCTACACGTTCAAAGCGGCCGACATCAAGGCCCGCGACCAGGTTCTGCGGCCGCCCGGCCAGTGGAACAACTACGAGATCCGGGTCCAGGGGGAGCGTCTCCAGGTCTTCCTCAACGGAGTGAAGATCAACGACTTCACCAACACCGACCCGGCCCGCAGCTTGAAGGACGGCTACCTCGGCATCCAGAACCACAGCGCCGATGACCAGGTGTCCTTCAGGAACATCCAGTTGAAGGAACTGCCCGCCCAGTAACCCTGGGACGGGCGGCCGCAAGCCGGCGGCGGGCGGGGTGGCGCCGTACCCCCCGCCCGCCGCCCACCACCACAGCACCGGCACATGACCGGCAGGGAGGCAGCCCGTGACGAACATGCCTGAGTCGACCGCAGCACGTACCGGAGTCTGGTTCGTCGGAGCACGAGGCTCCGTCGCCACGACAGCCGTAGCGGGGTGCGCGGCGGTCACCGCCGGGCTCCACCCGCCGACCGGCATGGTCACCGAGACCCCGCCCTTCGCGGACGCGGGCCTCCCCGCCCTCTCCTCACTCGTCTTCGGCGGCCACGACACGGCGAGCTGTCCGCTGCCGAAGCGGGCCGAGGCGCTCACAGCGGCAGGAGTGCTGCCGCACGGCCTCACCGCGGCGATCGACACCGAACTCACCCTCGCCGACCAGGAGATCAGAGCCGGCGGACCGGGGGCCGGCGACGTCAGGGACGACGAGGAGCTGATCGCGTCCTTCGCCGCCGACATCAAGGACTTCGCCGCCCGCACCGGCGTGGCCCGTACGGTCGTCGTCAACGTCTCCTCCACCGAACCCGCGCCCGGGCCCGACGACCCGCGCCTGCCCGCGAGTTCGCTGTACGCGGCAGCCGCGCTGCGGGCCGGCTGCGGCTACGTCAACTTCACCCCGTCGACCGGGCTGCGCGCGGCGGCCCTCGCCGACGCCGTCTCCGGCAGCGGACTTCCCCACGCGGGCCGCGACGGCAAGACAGGCCAGACGCTGCTCCGTTCCGTGCTCGCCCCGATGTTCGTGCAGCGGGCCCTGACCGTACGGGCCTGGTCCGGCACGAACCTGCTGGGCGGCGGGGACGGAGCGGCGCTGGCCGATCCCGCGGCAGCGGCCGCGAAGAACGCGGGCAAGGAACGCGTACTCGCAGACACCCTGGGTGCCGCGCCCGAGGGCGAGGTGCACATCGACGACGTACCCGCGCTCGGCGACTGGAAGACGGCCTGGGACCACATCGCCTTCGACGGCTTCCTCGGCTCCCGCATGATCCTTCAGACCATCTGGCAGGGCTGCGACTCGGCGCTCGCCGCGCCGCTGGTGCTGGACCTGGCGAGGCTGGTGGCCCGCGCCCACGAGATCGGACTGAGCGGCCCGCTGCCCGAGCTGGGCTTCTACTTCAAGGACCCGGACGGCGGGCCCGCCTCCCTCGCCGAGCAGTTCACCGTTCTGCTCTCCTTCGCCGACCGGCTGAAGGAGACCAGGTGAGCCTGCGCGCCTGGGCCGAACTGCTGCGGATCTCGGCGCTGTTCACGGTCCCCGGTGACGCCCTGGCAGGCGCCGCCGCGCGCGGCGTACGCCCGGGCCGGGGCACCGCGCTCGCCGTGGGCGCCTCGCTCTGCCTGTACGAGGCGGGCATGGCGCTCAACGACTGGGCGGACCGCGAGGAGGACGCGATCGACCGCCCGCACCGTCCGATCCCGTCGGGCCGGATC
>NZ_JTHL01000001.1:8257076-8313162 GCF_000818195.1 Streptomyces sp. 150FB
AGGCGGCGGGCCCCGCGCTCGCCGCCGTCTATGTCGGCACCGCCGCCCGGCCACTGCTGCACGCCGCGCTCAACCCGTCCCCGGCGCTCACCCAGCGCGCCGTCGGCGGCGGAATCCGCGCCATGATCCCGCTTCAGGCCGCCCTCGCAGCGCGCGGCGGCGCCCTCGGGACCGCCCTCGCCGTCATGGGGCTCGTCCCCGCCGCCCGCGCCCTCGCACGGAAAGTGAGCGTCACATGAGCCTGCGCCTCGGGTACGGCACCAACGGGCTCACCGACCTCAGACTCGACGACGCCCTCCGGCTCCTCGCCGACCTCGGCTACGACGGGGTCGGACTGACCCTCGACCACATGCATCTCGACCCCATGGCCCCCGACCTGACGGCCCGTACCCGGCACGTCCGCCGGCTCCTCACCGAGCTGGGGCTCGGGGTCACCGTCGAGACCGGCGCACGGTACGTCCTCGACCCGCGCCGCAAACACGGCCCCACCCTCCTCGACCCGGACCCCGACGACCGCGCCGCCCGGGTGCGGCTGCTGGTCACCGCCGTACGGGTCGCCGCCGAACTGGGCGCGCACGCCGTCCACTGCTTCAGCGGCGTCACACCGGAGGGGACGGACCCGGACACCGCGTGGAAACGCCTCGAAGAGGCGATGACCCCGGTCCTCGCCGCCGCCCAGGCAGCCGGCATGCCGCTCGCCGTGGAACCGGAACCGGGCCACCTGGTCTCCGACCTCGCCGGCTTCCACCAGCTCAGAGAGCGCCTCGGCGACCCCGCCCTGCTCGGGCTCACCCTCGACATCGGCCACTGTCAGTGCCTGGAACCCGCACCGCCGGCCGACTGCGTCCGGGACGCCGGGCCCTGGCTCAGGCACGTCCAGATCGAGGACATGCGGCGCGGTGTCCACGAGCATCTCCCCTTCGGGGACGGCGAGATCGACTTCCCGCCGGTGCTCAGGGCGCTGGAGGAGACCGGCTACCAGGGCCTGACCGTGGTCGAACTGCCCAGGCACTCGCATGCCGGACCCGAACTCGCCCGCGCCTCCATGGAGTTCCTCCGGCCGAAGGGAGCATCCGCATGACCCCGACCAGCGAGGAGATCGCCTCCCGGCTCGAACCACCCGCCAGAACCTGGCTGGACAAAGCCCTGGCCGAGGCGGGGTCGGCAGCCGAGGACAACGTTGCCGTCCCGGCCTGGGAGCTGCGGTTCGCTGCGGCCGGCCGGCAGTGCGGCAGTGAACACGCCGACGCCGTAAGGACCTTGCTGCTGCGGCGGGCCGGTGCGGGTTCCGGCACCCTCACCCGGATCTACCAGGGCGGCACCGCGGCCGAGCGCCGCGCCGTACTGCTCGCCCTGCCGGACCTCGTGCCCGGGCCCGAAGCGCTGCCGCTGACCGAGGACGCCCTGCGGACCAACGACACCCGGCTCGTCGCCGCGGCCGTCGGCCCCTACGCCGCCGCCCACCTCGACCCCCACGCCTGGCGGCACGCCATCCTCAAATGCCTCTTCACCGAAGTGTCGCTCGACGCCGTCGACGGCCTCGCCGCACGCGCCGCCGGTGACGGTGAACTGGCCAGGATGCTGGGCGACTTCGCCGCCGAGCGGACCGCCGCCGGCCGTCCCGTGCCCGCCGACCTGTACCGCGCGCTGAATCTGACCGGCGAGGAGTCCTGAATGCGCATCTTCGACCCCCACATCCATATGACCTCCCGCACCACGGACGACTACCAGGCGATGTACGCCTCCGGCGTCCGGGCCCTGGTCGAACCGTCCTTCTGGCTCGGCCAGCCGCGCACCTCGCCGGTGAGCTTCTTCGACTACTTCGACGCGCTCCTCGGCTGGGAGCCCTTCAGGGCCGCGCAGTACGGCATCGCCCACCACTGCACGCTCGCCCTCAATCCCAAAGAGGCGAACGACCCGCGCTGCGCGCCCGTACTCGACGAACTGCCCCGCTATCTCGTCAAGGACGGTGTGGTCGCCGTCGGTGAGATCGGCTACGACTCGATGACACCCGCCGAGGACAAGGCGCTCGCCGCGCAGCTCCAACTCGCCGCCGACCACGGCCTGCCCGCGCTGGTCCACACCCCGCACCGCGACAAGCTGTCCGGACTGCGCCGCACCATCGACGTCGTACGCGAATCGGCGCTGCCGCCCGAGCACGTCCTGCTCGACCACCTCAACGAGACAACCGTCAAGGACGCGGCGGAGAGCGGCTGTTGGCTCGGCTTCTCCATCTACCCCGACACCAAGATGGACGAGGACCGCATGATCGCCGTCCTCAACGCGCACGGCACGGACAAGGTGCTGGTCAACTCGGCGGCCGACTGGGGCAGGAGCGACCCGCTGAAGACCCGCAAGGTCGCCGACGCGATGCTCGCCGGCGGCTTCACCGAGGACGACGTCGACAAGGTCCTCTGGCGCAACCCCGTGGCGTTCTACGGGATCAGTGGCAGACTCCAGCTCGACGTACCCGCGCCCGGGGCCCTCCACGAGGGCAACTCCATTCTCCGCGGCGGGGAGTGAGCGATGCGCTTCCGCCATCTCGACGGCTCCACCGTCCACCTCTCGTACTGCACCAATGTGCACCCGGCCGAGACCCTCGACGGCGTGCTCGCGCAACTCCGCGACCACTGCGAGCCGGTCCGCCGCAGGCTCGGCCGCGACCGGCTCGGCATCGGACTCTGGCTCGCCAAGGGCGCCGCCGGAGCTCTGATCAACGACCCGGCCCAACTGCGCGGCCTGCGCGCCGAACTGGACCGGCGCGGCCTCGAGGTCGTCACACTCAACGGCTTCCCGTACGACGGATTCGGCGCCGAAGAGGTCAAGTACCGCGTGTACAAGCCGGACTGGGCCGACCCCGAGCGCCTCACCCACACCACCGACCTCGCCAGGCTGCTCGCCGCGCTGCTGCCCGACGATGTCATCGAGGGCTCCGTCTCCACCCTGCCGCTCGCCTGGCGCACCGCCTTCGACGCGGAAGCGGCCCGTACGGCCAGGGAAGCACTGATCACCCTCGCCGGACGGCTCGACGCCCTGGAGGAGCTGACCGGCAAATCCATCAGGATCGCGCTGGAACCGGAACCCGGCTGCACCGTCGAGACCACGGCCGACGCGATCGGCCCGCTCACCGACATCGCCGCCGAAGCCGGCGGCCGGATCGGCATCTGCGTCGACACCTGCCACCTCGCCACCTCCTTCGAGGACCCGGCCACCGCCCTGGACGCGCTGGAAGCGGCCCGTATCCCCATCCCGAAGGCCCAGCTCTCCGCGGCGCTGCACGCCGAGGAGCCCCATCTGCCCGAGGTACGCGAAGCACTCGGCGCCTTCGCCGAGCCCCGCTTCCTGCACCAGACCCGCACCCGCACCGCCGCCGGACTCATCGGCACCGACGACCTGGACGAAGCGCTCACGGGAGGGGCACTGCCGTACGGCGCCCCGTGGCGCTCCCACTTCCACGTACCGCTGCACGCGCCGCCCGCGCCGCCGCTGACCTCCACGCTGCCCGTCCTGCGTGACGCCCTCACCCGGCTGGTGGGCCGCGCCGAGCCGCGCACCCGCCACCTGGAGGTCGAGACCTACACCTGGCAGGCGCTGCCGGCCCAGTTGCGGCCGCGCTCGCGCGGACAGCTCGCCGAGGGGATCGCCGCCGAACTCACCCTGGCCCGCGACCTCCTCGTCGACCTCGGATTGAAGGAGCTGCCATGACCGGAAGCACGACACGTACGGAGAACGCCGGAAGCGCGGGGGTCAGCGGGAGCACGGACCCCACACCGCTCCTGGTGATCGACGTCGTCGGTCTCACCCCCCAGCTCCTCCACCACATGCCGCGCCTCAAACGCCTCGCCACCGCAGGCTCCCAGGCCCCGCTGACCACCGTGCTGCCCGCCGTCACGTGCAGCGCCCAGTCCACCTTCCTCACCGGCACACTCCCCGCCGAACACGGCATCGTCGGCAACGGCTGGTACTTCCGCGAACTGGGCGACGTCCTGCTCTGGCGGCAGAACAACGGCCTGGTCGCCGGCGACAAACTGTGGGACGCGGCCCGCCGCTCGCACCCCGGCTACACCGTCGCCAACATCTGCTGGTGGTACGCGATGGGCGCCGACACCGACTACACCGTCACCCCGCGCCCCGTCTACTACGCCGACGGCCGCAAGGAACCCGACTGCTACACCAGGCCGCCCGCGCTGCACGACGAACTCCACGAAAAGTTCGGCACGTTCCCGCTCTTCCACTTCTGGGGACCCGGCGCCGACCTCGTCTCCTCGCAGTGGATCATCGACGCCACCCGGCACATCATCCGCACCCGTACGCCCGACCTCGCGCTGTGCTACCTCCCGCACCTCGACTACGACCTCCAGCGCTACGGACCCGACGACCCGCGCTCCCACCAGGCGGCCGCCGACCTCGACGCGGCCATGGAGCCGCTGCTCGACGACGCGCGGGCCGAGGGCCGTACGGTCGTCGCGCTGTCCGAGTACGGCATCACCCCCGTCTCACGGCCCGTCGACATCAACCGCGCGCTGCGCAGGGCCGGGCTGCTGGAGGTCCACACCCAGGACGGCATGGAGTACCTCGACCCGATGGCCTCCCGCGCCTTCGCCGTCTCCGACCACCAGATCGCACACATCTACGTGCGGCGCCCCGAGGACCTCGACGCCACCCGCGCCGCCCTGGCGGACCTGGCAGGCATCGACGTGATCCTCGACGACGAGGGAAAGAAGAGCCAGGGCATCGACCACCCGCGCGCGGGCGAGCTGGTGGCCGTCGCCGAACCCGACGCCTGGTTCACGTACTACTACTGGCTCGACGACGCCCGCGCCCCCGACTTCGCGCAGCTCGTCGAGATCCACCGCAAGCCCGGCTACGACCCCGTCGAGCTGTTCATGGACCCCCTGGATCCGTACGTACGGCTCAAGGCGGCCAAGGCCATCGCCCGCAAGAAGATCGGGATGCGCTACCGGCTCGCAGTCGTCCCCCTCGACCCCTCGCCCATCCGGGGCAGCCACGGCCGCCTCCCGGCGAGCGACGAGGAGGGCCCGCTCATCCTGTGCTCCACCCCCCGTGCTGTCGGGGGCCGCGTCGCGGCCACCGATGTGAAATCCCTGCTGCTCCAGCTCGCAGGCCTGCACTGAACCGCCTTCACACAGGATTAGGAGTTCCGTACATGAGCCGCAAGAAGTCCACCGACCCCGAACTCTCCGCCAAGCTCAGCAGACGCAACATGCTCGGTGTCACAGCCGGAGCGGGCGCCGCCGCCCTGCTGGGCCTGGGCGCCGTACCGGCCGCCGCGCAGGACCTGGCAGCCGGCAAGGGCGGGGCGAACCAGCCGGTGCTCCCGCCGGGCCGCCTCGGCATCCAGCTCTACTCCCTGCGGGACAAGGTCGCCGAGATCGGCTTCGCCGCTGTCTTCGCCGAGCTGGAGAGGTTCGGGTACGACGAGGTCGAGTACGCCGGCTACACCCAGGGCATCGGGCAGATAACGGTGCGCCAACTCGCCAACCTGGCCAAGGGACACGGCCTCAACGGCATCGGCACCCACGTCAACTACTTCGACAACAACCCGGACGGCTACAGCTTCGCGACGAAGCTCGAAGCGGTGCTCGACGACGCCCAGGTGCTGGGCCTCGAACACGTCGGGACCGCCTCCAGCCCCAACCGCTACGGGAACACCGTCGACGCCTGGAAGCGGGCCGCCGCGGAGTTCAACACGTACGGTGCGGCGGCGAAGGCGCGCGGCATGAAGTTCTACCAGCACAACCACGGCGACGAGTTCGGCTTCGCCACCGACCAGCCCAACGTGCGCCTCTACGACGTGCTGCTGAACGAGACCGACCCGGCGCTGGTCTTCCTGGAGATGGACATCTACTGGGCGTACACCGGCCAGTTCCGCTTCAGCAAGACCGCGGAGGGCAAGCCCCGCCCCTTCGACCCGCTGGACTACGTCATACAGAACCCGCACCGCTACCCGCTCTTCCACGTCAAGGACGGCGTGCACGACCCGGCGGCGCGTGACGGCTACGACATGGTGGACGTCGGCGACGGGGAGATCGACTACAAGACCTTCATCCAGAAGGTGAACAAGACCAACAAGGGCCGCACCACCCACCACTGGCAGGTGGAGCACGACCAGCCGGTGGACTCCATCGAGTTCGCCCACAAGTCGGCGGACCACCTGCACGCACTGCGCGGCAAGTAAGCGCGAAGCAGGAACATGAAGCGGCGGCCCTCCGCCCGGTTCCCCAGGGAACCGTGCGGAGGGCCGCCTTGTCGCGCGTGGTGCGTGTGCGTTATGCGTGTGCTACCGGATCAGACCGCTTCCCGGCTGACCGGCTGCGGATTGGGTGAGATGCCCTTCTCGCCCCGTGGCCTGCCAGGATGGCGTAGGAACAGCGCCAGCCCGGCTGCCACCAGTGAGATGACACCGGCAATGACATAGGCACCGTTGTAGCCCCAGGCGTCCACCGCCTCGGCGCCCAGACCGCCACCGAACAACCCGCTGATGACCTTGCCGCTGTAGGCGATCCCGTAGTTCGTGGCGTTGTAGTTCTCACCGAAGTAGTCCGGTGTGAGAGACGCGAACATGGGATAGAACGCACCTCCACCGAATCCGGAGAAGAAGGCGAACACCAGGAACAGCCACTCACTGTGGATGTTGCCGGCCCACAGCACACCGAACTGCGAGAGACCCAGCACCAGGATCACGAAGATCAGAGCCAGCTTGCGGCCCCAGATGTCCGAGAGCCAGCCGACGACTCCCCGGCCGACGCCGTTGACGATCGACAGGATGCCCGCCGAGTTGGCGGCGACGAGCGGACCGAAACCGACTTCCTTGGCGAACGGCACCTGGAAGGAGATGCCGAAGATGGAGACACCCGCGGTGAGCACCAGCAGCAGCCAGATGAGCGGGAGCTGACCGGTCTTGAGGGCCTCCATCGGCCGGTACTGCTTGGTCGCCGGCGGGTTCTTGAGCAGACTCCGTGCCGACTTGCCGACCGCCTTCAGCGGATCGACGTCGTGCGGCCACCAGTTCTTCGGCGGGTCCTTGAAGAACCACCCGGAGACGGCGACGGCGAGCAGGACCCAGACACCGATCAGGTCGAGCACTGTCTGGTAGTTACCGGTGTCGAACAGGAAGTTGAAGATGAAGATGAACGGCACGGCGCCGTAGGCGAATCCGCCGTTGACGAATCCGGTCTTACCGCCGCGCTTCTCCGGGAACCACTTGCCCACCATGTTGATGCAGGTGGAGTACACGAGACCCGATCCCACACCTCCCAGTACGCCGAACCCCAGAATGGCGAGGAACACGCTGTGGAAGTGGGATATGGAAAGGAACCCGAGCAGTGCGAGCACGGAGCCGATCATCATGGCGCTGCGCGCCTTCAGAATTCCCTTTTCCCGCATCCAGCCGGTGGGGAACGAGACCCCCGCCTGGAAGAAGGTCCACACACTGAGAATCCAGAATGTGTTGGTCTGCGACCAGCCGTGGGCGTCGGACAGAACGTCCTCGGCCGAGCCGTACGCGTACTCGAACACGCTGATGCCGAACATCGCGAGCCATGGCAGCCACACCATGAGCTTGCGGGAGTGACCGAGAATGTCCCGGTCGGTCTCCCCTACGCGATAGAGCCGACCCCTGCTGTCCGTGATCTCGCGGTAAGCGACATCCGTTGGCGCTTCCCGCTCTTCCTCTGAACTCATCGAATCTCCTTGGGCTGTGAAAGAACCTGGCCAGCGCCCCCTGTCCGGACTCTTCTCGCTTCAGGAGAGTCCTTACGTGAGCAGCCCCGCTGCCCGAGCCCAGCGGTATTTCGCTCCTAGTGCTTCCACAGGCTTCTCCGTGGTGTAGGGGTAGGCGACGACACCGTGCTCGAAGAGGTACTGGCACGCCTCTTCGACCTCGACATCGCCGGCGAGAGATGCGACGACGGGCTTTTCGATGCCCTTTGCCTTGTACTCAGCCACGACCTTCGCCGTCAGTTCGGCGAAGACCATCGGCGGTGTGACGATCGTGTGCCAGTAACCGAGCACCAGCGCGTGGATGCGCGGGTCCTCCATTCCCAGCCGGATCGTGTTCTCGTACGTCGACGGCGGCTCGCCACCGGTGATGTCCACCGGGTTCCCGGCCGCGCCGAACGGGGGGATGAACTTCCGGAAGGCCGCGTCGAGATCCTCCGGAATCGTCATCAAGGAGAGGCCGTTGTCCACGATGGCGTCCGAGAGGAGCACACCGGAGCCGCCGGCGCCCGTGATGATGACGACGTTGTCGCCCTTGGGGGTGGGGAGCACGGGCAGGGACCGCGCGAACTCCAGCATCTCGTTCAGACCGCGTGCCCGGATGACACCGGCCTGCTTGAGCACGTCCTCGTAGACCGCGTCGTCACCGGCGAGCGCGCCGGTGTGCGAGCCGGCCGCCGCGGCGCCCGCCGCCGTACGCCCCGCCTTCAGGACGATGACCGGCTTCTTCGGTACGGTCGCGCGCGCCGCCTCCACGAAGGCGCGCCCGTCCTTGAGGTCCTCCAGGTGCATCGCGATGCACTGGGTGTTGGGGTCCTCACCGAACCAGGTCAGCAGGTCGTCCTCGTCGATGTCCGACTTGTTGCCGAGACCGACGATCGCCGAGACACCCGTCTTGGTGGTCCTGGCGAAGCCAAGGATCGCCATGCCGATGCCACCGGACTGCGAGGTCAGTGCCACGCCGCCCCTGACGTCGTACGGGGTGCAGAACGTGGCACAGAGGTCCTGCCACGTCGAGTAGTAGCCGTAGATGTTCGGCCCGAGCAGCCGGATGCCGTACTCCTGGGAGATCGCGACGATCTCCGCCTGGAGCTCGTGCTCACCGGTCTCGGCGAAGCCGGACGGGATGAGGACGGCGTTCGGAATGCCCTTCTGGCCACACTCCTTGAGCGCGGCTGCGACGAACTTCGCGGGGATCACGAAGATCGCCACATCCGGCTCACCGGGGACGTCCAGGATGCTCTTGTACGCCTTCAGCCCGAGGATCTCGTCCGACTTGGGGTTCACCGGGTGGATCTCGCCCGGGAATCCGCCGTCGACCAGGTTCCGCATGACCGAATTGCCGAGCTTGCCCGCCTCGTTGGAGGCGCCGATCACCGCGACCGACTTGGGCTTCATCATCCGGCGCATCGAGGTGAGGATCGCCTCGCGCGTGAACGTCGGCCGCCGCACCGGGGCTTCGGTGGTCAGGATGATGCGTACGTCGGCCGCGATCACCCCGTTCTCCGAGGCGAACACCGGGTTGAGGTCGACCTCGGCTATCTCCGGGAAGTCGGAGGCGAGCCGGGAGACCTTGACCACGAGGTCGGCGAGCGCCTCACGGTCGACGGCCGGGGCGCCGCGCACGCCGCGCAGGATCTCGGCGGCACGGATGCCGTCGAGCATCGACAGCGCGTCGTCCTTGGAGGCCGGCGCCAGGCGGAAGGTGACGTCCTTGAGGACCTCCACCAGCACACCGCCGAGACCGAACGCCACGATCTTGCCGAACGTCGGGTCGGTGACCGTACCGATCAGCACCTCGGTGCCGCCCGGCGGAACCATCTGCTGGATCTGCACACCGAGGATCTGCGCGTCGGCGTTGTACGCCTTGGCGTTGGCGACGATCGACGTGAACGCCTCCCGCACCTCGGCGACGGAGTTCACACCGATCCTGACGCCGCCGGCGTCCGTCTTGTGCAGGATCTCCGGGGACACGATCTTCATCGCGACCGGGAAGCCGATCCGGTCGGCGAGCTGTACGGCGTCGTCCGCGGACTCCGCGAGGCCCTCGCCCGGGGTGGGGATGCCGTACGCGTCGGTGAGAGCCTTGCCCTCGGGCGCGGTCAGGGCCGTACGGCCCTCGGCGATCGCGGCCGTCAGGAGGGCGCGTACAGCCTCCTGATCGGGTTCAAACGTGCCAGGCACTAGATGACTCCATTCGTCTTGAGCAAGCGCAGTTCCTCGACGTCGAGACCCAGCTCACCGGCGTAGACCTCTTCGTTGTGCTCGCCGAGCAGCGGTGAACTGACGATGTCCACCGGTGAGTCGGAGAGTTTCAGAGGGCTGCCGACGGTGGTGAAGGTGCCCCGCTCGGGATGCCGGACCTCGACGACCATGTCATTCGCGGCCAGTGACTCGTCCTCGATGATCTCCTTGGTGGAGAGGATCGGGCCGCACGGAATGTTGTGGGCGTTCAGCTTCTCCAGTACTTCCCACTTGGAGAGGGTGATCGTCCACTCCTCGATGAGCTGGAACATCTTGTCCAGCTTCGAGAGCCTGACTTCGGGAGTCGCCCAGTCGGGGTCGTCCGTCAGCTCGGGCCGCCCTATCAGGTTCGTGATCGGCTTCCAGCCCACCGGCTGGACGATCACGTACACATAGTCGTTCGGGCCGCCCGGCGCGCACTTGACGGCCCAGCCGGGCTGGCCGCCGCCGCTCGCGTTGCCGCTGCGCGGTACGTCCTCGCCGAAGTCCTCGTTGGGGTACTCCGGGAGCGGACCGTTCGAGAGGCGCTGCTGGTCGCGCAGCTTCACGCGCACCAGGTTCAGCACGGCGTGCTGCATCGCGACGTTGACCCGCTGGCCACGCCCCGTGCTCTCACGCTGGTACAGCGCGGCGAGGATCGCGGCGACGGCGTGGATGCCGGTGCCCGAGTCACCGATCTGCGCTCCGGTGGCGAGCGGGGGCCCGTCCTCGAAGCCGGTCGTGGACATCGAGCCGCCCATGGCCTGGGCGACGACCTCGTACGCCTTGTAGTTGGTGTACGGGCCTTCGCCGAAGCCCTTGATGGAGGCGTAGATGATCTTCGGGTTGATCTCCTGGATCTTCTCCCAGGTGAAACCCATCCGGTCGACGGCCCCGGGCCCGAAGTTCTCCACCATCACGTCGGAGCGGCGGATGAGCTCCGTGAGGATCTCCTTGCCGCGCTCCGTCTTGGTGTTGAGGGTGACGCTGCGCTTGTTGCAGTTGAGCATCGTGAAGTAGAGCGAGTCGACATCGGGGATGTCGCGGAGCTGCTTGCGGGTGATGTCGCCCGTGGGTGCCTCGACCTTGACCACGTCCGCACCGAGCCACGCCAGCAACTGAGTTGCCGAAGGGCCGGACTGTACGTGCGTCATGTCGAGGACGCGGACACCCGCCAGTGCTTTCGTGCCTTGCGAGGCCTCTAGAGCCTGGGTCATCGGAGGGCTCCTCTACTTGTACATCGTCTGATTCATGGTTCCCGGGGCGTACGCGTCGGGGTCGACCCAGACGTTGATCAGCGACGGCAGTCCGGACTCACGTGCACGCTGGAGCGCCGGCGCGATCTCGGACGGGTCGCGCACCTCTTCTCCGTAACCTCCGAGCATCTGGGCGAACTTGTCGTAGTGCACGTCGCCCAGGGTGTTGCCGACGCGCTCGCGCTCGTCGCCGTACTTGGCCTTCTGGCCGTAACGGATCTGATTCATCGACGAGTTGTTGCCGACGATGCCGACGAACGGCAGGTTGTAGCGGACCAGCGTCTCGAAGTCCCAGCCCGTCAGGGAGAAGGCGCCGTCACCGAACAGCGCGACGACCTCCTTGTCGGGGCGTGCCTTCTTCGCGGCGAGGACGAACGGGATGCCGACACCGAGCGTGCCGAGCGGGCCCGGGTCCATCCAGTGGCCCGGCGACTTCGGCTGGACGACCTGACCGGAGAAGGTGACGATGTCGCCGCCGTCGCCGATGTAGATCGAGTCCTCGGTCAGGAAGTCGTTGATCTCGCTGACCAGCCGGTAGGGGTGGATCGGCGAGGCGTCCGACTTCAGGCTCGGCAGCCGCTTCTCGATCGCGGCCTGCTCGGCGGCGCGCAGCTCGTCGAGCCACGCCTTGCGCTTGACGCCGCCCCCGTTGATCCGGCCGCTGGCGGCCTGGGTGACGGACTTGAGGATGACACCGGGGTCGCCGACGAGGCCGAGGTCGATGTCGCGGTTCTTACCGACGGTGCGGTAGTCCATGTCGATCTGTACGACGGTCGCTTCGGGGGAGAGGCGCTTGCCGTAACCCATCCGGAAGTCGAACGGCGTGCCGACGATGATGATGAGGTCGGCGTTGGAGAACGCGTAACGCCGGGAGAGCTGGAAGTGGTGCTGGTCGCCGGGGGGCAGCGTGCCGCGGCCCGCGCCGTTCATGTAGGCCGGGACGTTGAGCGTCCGTACGAACTCGATGGCGTCGTCCGTGGCCCGTGCCGTCCAGACCTGGCTGCCGAGCAGGATCGCCGGCTTCTCGGCCTGGGCGATGAGGTCGGCGAGCTTCTCGATGGCCTCGGGGTCACCGATCGAACGGGTGGAGGCGCGGTACTGGCCGGCCGAGGGGATCCGGGCCTTCTCCGCGGGCACGCTGGCGTCGAGGACGTCGCGCGGGATCTCCAGGAACGACGGCCCCTGCGAGCCGTTGAAGCACTCCCGGAACGCCATCGACACCATGTCCGCCACGCGGGCCGTGTCCGGCACGCTCGCGGCGAACTTGGTGATCGGCGTCATCATGTCGACGTGGGGGAGGTCCTGGAGCGAACCCATCTTGTGCTGCGTGAGCGAGCCCTGACCGCCGATGAGCAGCATCGGGGACTCGGCGCGGAAGGCGTTCGCGACACCGGTTATGGCGTCGGTGGTGCCCGGGCCGGCGGTGACGACCGCGCAGCCCGGCTTGCCCGTAATACGTGCGTAGCCGTCAGCGGCGTGCGCGGCTACCTGCTCGTGGCGTACGTCGACGACCTCGATGCCTTCGTCGACGCAGCCGTCGTAGATGTCGATGATGTGGCCGCCGCAGAGTGTGTAGATGACCTCTACGCCCTCTGCTTTGAGGGCCTTGGCGACCAGGTGACCACCGGAAATGCTTGCCTGGCTGTCGTCGGGCATGAAAAGTCCTGTCTCTCCGTAGGGGTGAGCGGGGTTCGCTCGGTACATTGCATACAGTCTACGAATACTGTATGAACCTTGTTATCTCGCATCTGGTGGACGGTGTCCAGGGGGCAAGCGGCACTTTCGTCAAAAGGGAGTGGCATGGATCTGTACGAGCACCAAGCAAGGGAACTGTTCGCGGACCACGGAATCCCGGTTCCGGAGGCCGAAGTGGTGGAGGTGGCCAAGGACGCCAAGGCCGCCGCCGAACGCCTCGGCGGCCGGGTCGTGGTCAAGGCCCAGGTGAAGACCGGAGGCCGGGGCAAGGCAGGTGGGGTCAAGCTCGCAGCCGACCCGGCAGCGGCCGAACTGACGGCCCGCCAGATACTCGGCATGGACATCAAGGGCCACACCGTAAGGAAGGTGATGCTGGCTCAACCAGTGGACATAGAGGCGGAGTTCTACGTCTCGTTCGTGCTCGACAGGGCCGCGGGAACCTTCCTCGCGATCGCTTCCGTCGAGGGCGGCATGGAGATCGAAGAGGTCGCGGCGACCCGCCCCGAGGCGGTCGCCAGGATCCACATCGACCCCGCGGAAGGGGTCACCGAGGCCAAGGCCGCCGAGATCGCAGCGGCGGCGAAACTGCCGCCGGAGACGGCGTCCGTCATCGCTCAGCTCTGGCAGGTGCTGATCCGCGAGGACGCTCTGCTGGTCGAAGTGAACCCATTGGTCCGCACCAAAGATCGGCGCATTCTCGCCCTCGACGGTAAAATAACGCTTGACGACAACGCACGTTTCCGGCAAGAGCGCTGGGGCGGCGACGAGAGCGACCCCGGCGCCGACCCGCTGGAGGCAGCGGCGGCGGCCAAGGGGCTGAACTACGTCAAGCTCGACGGCGAGGTCGGCATCATCGGCAACGGCGCGGGTCTCGTGATGTCGACCCTCGACGTGGTCGCCGGCTGCGGCGCCCGCCCCGCCAACTTCCTCGACATCGGGGGAGGGGCCTCGGCCCAGGTCATGGCCGACGGTCTGTCCGTCATCCTCTCGGACCCGGCGGTCAAGTCCGTCTTCGTCAATGTCTTCGGCGGGATCACGGCGTGCGACGCGGTGGCCGACGGCATCGTCCAGGCTCTGGAGTCCGTCCAGCTCACCAAGCCGCTCGTCGTGCGTCTCGACGGCAACAGCGCGGCCCGGGGGCGCGCGATCCTCGAGGACCGCGCCCACCCTCTCGTACAGCAGGCCACGACCATGGACGGCGCCGCCCGCCAGGCGGCCGTACTGGCGAACGCGGAATAAGGAGAAGGACACCATGGCCATCTTCCTGACCAAAGAGAGCAAGGTCCTCGTCCAGGGCATGACGGGCGGCGAGGGCATGAAGCACACGCGCCGCATGCTCGCCGCCGGCACCGACATCGTCGGTGGCGTCAACCCGCGCAAGGCCGGCCGCAGCGTCGAGTTCGACGAGCGCACCGTTCCTGTTTTCGGATCCGTCGCCGAGGGCATGGAGGCGACAGGGGCCGACGTCACCGTCGTCTTCGTCCCGCCGCCGTTCGCCAAGGCCGCCGTCATCGAGGCGGCCGACGCGGGCATCGCGCTGGCCGTCGTCATCACCGAGGGCATCCCGGTCCACGACGCCGTCGCGTTCCAGGCGTACGCCAAGGAGCGCGGCACCCGGATCGTCGGGCCCAACTGCCCGGGCCTGATCAGCCCCGGGCAGTCCAACGCCGGCATCATCCCTGCCGACATCGCGGCCAAACCCGGCCGGATCGGTCTGGTGTCCAAGTCGGGCACCCTGACCTACCAGCTCATGTACGAACTGCGGGAGATCGGTTTCTCCTCGGCGGTCGGCATCGGCGGCGACCCCGTCGTCGGCACCACACACATCGACTGCCTCGCGGCGTTCGAGGCCGACCCCGACACCGAACTCATCGTGCTCATCGGTGAGATCGGGGGCGACGCCGAGGAGCGCGCCGCCGCGTACATCGCCGATCACGTGACCAAGCCGGTCATCGGCTACATCGCCGGCTTCACCGCACCCGAGGGCAAGACGATGGGGCACGCCGGCGCCATCGTCTCCGGCTCCTCGGGTACGGCGGAGGCCAAGAAGACGGCGCTGGAAGCGGTGGGCGTACGGGTCGGCTCCACACCTTCGGAGACGGCGCGGCTCGTCCTCGACCGGCTGGCGTCCCTCGTCTGACGGCCGTCCGAACGTCCGGTCGCGACTGACCGGTACGGGAGGCGCGCGGCTGACGGTACGTGCAAGCCGTCAGCCGCGCGGGCCGTTCCCGCTCCACAACCGCAGGACTCAGCAACCGCAGAACTCAGCAACCGCAGGATTCGCCAACCGCAGGACTCAGCAACCGCAGGATTCAACAACGGCACTCGTGCCGAGCCATGCAAATCCCGCCCTCCCTCGAGCGGAGAATCCCGATGGCACCTTCACTCATACTCAAGCCCGGCACGTCCTGGTCCGACGCGTGGCAGCGCTGCCTCGCCGTGGCCCCCGAGGCCTTCCAGGACGATCGTGTCCTCAACCTCTGGGGGTCGTCCTGGCAGTCCGACGGCCGTGCGCTGGCCGCCACCAGCCCGGTCGACGGGAGCCCCATCGCCGGGCCCCCGCGACTCGACGCCGCGACGGCCCAGCAGGCCGTGCGCGGCAGTCTCGACGAACACCGCGCCTGGCGGCACACTCCGCTGTCCGAGCGCAAGGCCCGCGTCACGGCCACACTCGACGCGCTGACCGAACACCGTGAGCTGCTCGCCCTGCTCCTCGTCTGGGAGATCGGCAAGCCGTGGAAGCTGGCGCAGGCGGACGTCGACCGTGCGATCGACGGTGTGCGCTGGTACGTGGACGGTGTGGACCGGATGCTGGACGGCAGGACCCCGCTGCCCGGTCCCGTGTCCAACGTCGCCAGTTGGAACTACCCGATGTCCGTCCTCGTCCACGCCATGCTCGTGCAGGCGCTGGCGGGCAACGCCGTGATCGCCAAGGCCCCGACCGACGGCGGGGTGGCCTGTCTGACGCTGGCCAGTGCGCTCGCCGTACGTGAGGGACTGCCGGTCACCCTGGTCAGCGGCAGCGGCCGGGAGCTGTCCGAGTCGCTCATCAACTCGCCGGAGATCGGCTGTGTCTCCTTCGTCGGCGGCCGGGACACCGGCGCCGGCATCGCCAGCGCCGTCGCCGACCTGGGCAAGCGCCATGTCCTCGAACAGGAGGGCCTCAACACCTGGGGCGTCTGGAACTTCAGCGACTGGGACGCGCTGACCGCCGTCATCCCGAAGCTCTTCGACTACGGGAAGCAGCGCTGCACGGCCTACCCGCGGTTCGTGGTCCAGCGCTCGCTGTTCGCCGACTTCCTGGAGGCGTACCTGCCGGCCGTACGCTCCGTCCGCCTGGGCCACCCCCTGGCGGTCGAGCACGCCGACGACCCGCTGCCGCAGCTCGACTTCGGCCCGCTCATCAACGCGGCCAAGGCCAAGGAGCTGGCGGACCAGGTGGCGGACGCCATCAACCGGGGCGCCGTCCCCCTGCACCAGGGAGACCTGGCAGAGGGCCGCTTCCTGCCGGGCCAGGACACGAGCGCGTACGTGCCGCCCGTCACCCTGCTCGGCCCGCCGCCGTCGTCCCCGCTGCACCACGCGGAGCCCTTCGGCCCGGTCGACACCATCGTCCTGGTCGACACCGAGGCGGAGCTGCTGGCGGCGATGAACGCCTCGAACGGCGCGCTGGTGGCGACCCTGTCCACCGACGACCCCGACACGTACGCGCGGCTGTCACCGCAGATCCGCGCGTTCAAGGTCGGCCACGGCAGGCCCCGCTCGCGCGGCGACCGCGACGAGCTGTTCGGCGGCTTCGGCCACTCCTGGCGCGGCGCCTTCGTGGGCGGCGAGCTGCTCGTCAAGGCCGTCACCGAAGGCCCGGCGGGAGAGCGGCCTCCGGGCAACTTCCCCGACTACCACCTGATGCCCTGAGCATCGGTCCCGATCCCCGCCGGCCGGGCTGGAGTACGAACGCCCGGCCGGCGGGTTCCACTCCCGCGATCATTCGCTGACCACCGGATATACGGGTGAGCCGCACCCCGATCCCCTGGTATTGTTGACCTGTCGCCACGGGGAACAACCGCGGTTCGACCACTCGTCCGGGTGGCGGAATGGCAGACGCGCTAGCTTGAGGTGCTAGTGCCCTTTATCGGGCGTGGGGGTTCAAGTCCCCCCTCGGACACGACGGGTAATCCACACGAATACCCGGCTCGGCTTCACAGAACTCCCGGCACGGATTCGTCCGTGCCGGGAGTTCTTTTCGCGTTCGGGATCTTGATCGGCGGGGGCGAGCCCTACTCGCAGATCTTGACGCTGCTGACGTAGTCGAGTTTCTTTCTCAGGACATAGCCGGTCGCGCTCCCGGCGAGAGCCTCGTCGACCGTGCCGTAGTAGCGGTCATCGACGGGCGCGGGGTAGCCGGCGGGCTCCTGTCGGAAGAACAGGGTCCCTGAGGCCACGTCGCCGATGGGCTCTCCCCGCGCATCCCAGATCTGAGCCTTGTTGTTCACCCGGTACTCCTGCCGCTGCTGACAGACCCGTGTCGGTGAC
Source organism: Streptomyces sp. 150FB (assembly GCF_000818195.1). Taxonomy (GTDB): domain Bacteria; phylum Actinomycetota; class Actinomycetes; order Streptomycetales; family Streptomycetaceae; genus Streptomyces. The sequence goes on from NZ_JTHL01000001.1 coordinate 8,274,524, forward strand.
GGTTTGGGCGTGGGACGTCTCGACGGGGCGGACAAGAGGGGCGGATTCGGGGCTCGTAGTGGTGGCGCGGGCGTCGGTCGGAGGGTCGGGGGGAGGGGCGGCGGGAGAGCCGGTGGTGTCGACGAGGTGCTCGGCGTGGGTGCTGTTGTCGTCGGTGGGGCCGGCAATCGCCCCGGGGCAGCACTTGGCGCGGACTGGGCGGGCGGAGTGGACCGAGCGGACTCCATGAGGGCGTAGCCGATGATGAGAACAGCCGCGCACACCACCACCAGAACGGCGCTCAGGGCTTTCAGCGAGGGTCCGTTGCGTTGGACGGCGTTGTCCCCGACCACAACGGACTCGGGCCCGCTCACGACAATGCTGCGCGGTTTGTCCTCGCAGCCGCCGGGACACTTTGTCACCGGTCAGTGAAAGTGGTTGGTCTGGCGGCTCTTGTCCCCGACCAGAACACCTTTGCCGTCGTACACGGAAACGGTGTACTTCGGAACGTCGCGATCAGGTTTGTCCGCCTGCCCGATGCCCTCACCAGGGTCGCCGGCGGACCGCTCCTCGCCGACCGCGGTACTTCGGCCGCGGCGCGTCAGGGAGATCAGTCCGTCCCAGACGTTCCGCCCGACACGCCGGACCGTCTCCGTCACCCCGGCCGTCACTCCCGCGACCAGGGCCTGGGTCGCCAGTTCCGCCTCGGACATTGTTCCCCCTTCACCGACTTACCAACTCTTCGACCGACATGGGTCGTTGCGGCCCAGTATGGTCAAAACGCCTCCCCGCCTCGCGGGTGACGGCACCCGGACATGGTGCTGACCTCGGGGGACGTCGGATCGTGTTCGCTCGGACGAGTGATGCCGCCTCGGTCTGCCCGTACAGCCGGGGGAGGCCGTTCGCCGGGACACGGAGTGGCGTACGCAGTGATCCAACCGATTTGCCTCACATGGCGTCAAGTGCCGCTTGATCACTGCTTGGCATCGAATCGCGACCGGTTGTGCCGAATGTCCAGTGGAACACATCACAATCTGCCGTTTGCTTCAGATTTTTCATTCACGAGGGGCCCATGGCGCGATCCCATGGTCACGATAGGGTCCGCAGCGTTGACGCCCCGTTCTTCGGGGCCCAACATCCGTCCAGATTTGCGCCGTTCGCGGTACAACTCACCCAACCTGACGGTCGGCGGGCTCATATGGCTTGGCGTCTGTCGGGATGATTTCAGTCTGAGGAGGCTCGGTGTCCTCGCACGAAGGGGCCGCTTCCGGGCGGCCGCCTGCCCGACGGCGCAGCCGTGGCCGTACGATCGTCGCGTTCATGGAGCGCTGGTCGTTCGGCAGAAAGCTCTACCTCCTGGTGATGGTGCCCGTCATCGTCGTCGCCGCGATGCTGGCCTACGTGGTGACCAACCAGGTCGTGGAGGCCCGGCACGCCGCCGACGCCGCCTCCCTCGTACGTGACAGCGAGAGAGTCGCGACGCTCATCGACAACCTCCAGACCGAGCACCGGCAGGCACTGCTGCTCTCCGTGCGCCAGCAGGCCTCGCAGACCGGCGTCGAGACCCCGTCGAACGCCACCTACATACAGGCCCAGCACGCGGTCGACGCCCAGGTCGAGCAGGTCAGGGACGGGTTCGGTCCCCGGCTGCCGGCCGCGGAGTCCGCCGCCATGGACTCCATCGGCAAGCTCAGCGGCCTGCGGCAGATGATCGGCCGGACGTACATACCCGCCGACAACATCGACCCCACGTACACGAGTCTGGTCGAGAAGCTGATCAGCGGCCTCGGGCTCGGCACCTCGGCCATCAGCTCGCCCGGCTCGGCCGAGAGCAGGCTCGACGCGCTGCTCGGCGCCGACGCCGCCCACGCGGCCTTCGAGATCAGTGTGTTCGGCGCGCAGACCGGCGGTGCCAACGCGATCAACGAGTTCGCTCGCGGGGTCGGCGACCGCCGCCAGTACGACAACGCCGCCGACCTCTTCAAGTCGCTGTCCCCGCAGGCGCAGGGGCACGAACTGGACGGCATGGAGCGCGGCTCCCAGCAGAGCATCATCGAGGACCAGTACAACGCCCAACTCGTCGACCCCACTTCGCTCCAGGCGCAGACGCCGGACAAGCTGCGGGTCGCGATCAACGACGCACTGGGGAACGAGCCGGCCTACGCCGCACAGGCCAAGGAGCGGCTGGCCGTCACCCACTCCCTGATCAACAAGATCGCGGCCGACGCCGAAGACGCGTCAAGTCAGGCCTGGCGGCACACCATCACCCTGCTGGTCGGCGCGGTGCTCGCGCTCGCCGCCTGGCTGCTCTTCTCCTTCCTGGTACGCCGCTCGGTGGCCCGCCCGGTGCGGGTGCTGACCGTCGCGGCCCAGGAGGTCGCCGACGCGACGGGGCGCGAACTCGCCCGGGTCGCCGACGACGAGTCCGCCGAGACCGGACCGCCACGGCTGCGTGAGGTGCCCGTCCCCGTACGCGACGAAATCGGCGCGCTGGCCGAGGCGTTCAACCATGTGCAGGCGAGTGCGTCGGCGCTGTTGGAGCGTCAGGTCACCGTGCGCGGTAACGTCGAGAAGATGTTCGGGAACATCGGCCACCGCGTCAGCAACCTGGCGTCCCGTCAGCTCGACCTCATCGAGGGCCTCGAACAGTCGCAGACCGACCCCGAACTGCTCCGCCCGCTCTACCAGATCGACAACATCGCCACCCGGCTGCGCCGCAACGCCGAGAGCCTCCAGGTGATCGCGGGCAAGCGGGAGGCCGCCGAGGACATCGACGCGCAGGGGCCCACCGGCCTCGCCGACGTCCTGCGCGCCGCGCTGAGCACCATCGGCGGCTACGAGCGGGTCTCCCTGCGCCCGGCACCCGAGGTGGCCGTGGTCCCCGCCGTCGTCAGCGACTTGACACTGATGCTGGCCGAACTGCTCCAGAACGGTGTGTTCTTCTCGCCCGCGCACACCCTGGTCGATGTGGCCGTCACGGTGGACTCCCCGGCAGAGGGCGTCGTGATCGAGATCATCGACCACGGCATCGGGATCCCCGCCGAACAACTCGTCGAGGAGAACGCCCGGCTGCTGAGCCGCGAACGCCTCGACCTCGCGCCGACCAACGTGCTCGGCCTGTTTGTGGTGGGACGCATCTCCCGGCGCTTCGGCATCGGCGTGGGCCTCGGACGCACCTCGGGCGGCGGTGTGACGAGCACCGTCTCGATCCCGGGCGACCTGCTCCTGCCCGCCAGCGCCATCCCCTCCCGGACGGCGCCGGCCGACCCGTACCGCGCGATCCCGTCCTCGACCTCAGGACGGCAGCCCCGGCCGGCCCTGGTGGCGGCGGCGCCGCACGAGAGCGGTCTGCCGAGGCGCGTCTCGCGCCGGGACGGGGACGAGTCCCCCGGCGGGCCGATCGCCGCCGCACAGCGCGGCGGGCTCGACGACCAGCCGCGGCACGATCAGGCGGGCAGTGACCAGCCCCGCCAGGACCCCGCTCGGGACCAGCATGTGCGCGACCGCGCGCAGGACGACGACTACCTGGAAACCATTTCCCGCCCTCTGCGCCGCCGTGTGCGCGGCGCGACCCTGGACCGGGCGGCGTCCCGTCGCCCGACCGCCGCTCCCGCTCCGCAGCGGCATCCCGTGGACGCGGCCGGTGTCCGCAGCGAGCTGGAGGATTTCGAGGCCGCCACCCGGCGGGCACGAGAAGACTCCGCCCGTGGCAGGACACCATCGGTGCCGCGGCCATCACTCACCCCGGAAGGACCCGGCAATGACGGATGACTTCACCACCAACCCGGCGACAGCCGAGGGGCTCGGTGAATCCGCAGCGAAATTCACCTGGCTCCTGGAGCGCTTCGCGTCGGAATCCGCAGGCGTACTCGATGCCATCGCCGTCTCCTCCGACGGCATGCTCATCGCTGTCTCCCGGCGCGACGGCCACGCGGACTCCGAGCGCCTCGGGGCGGTGATCTCCGGCATGCTGAGCCTGGCAGCCGGTGCCTCCGCCAACTACGGCCTCGGCGACCTCAGCCGCGTCATCATGGACTACCTCGGCGGGCGGCTGCTCGTGTCCGCGCTCGGCAGCGGCGCCGTGCTCGGCGTGGTGGCGGCGAAGGAGGCCAAACTGGCCGACGTCGCCTACGAGATGACACTCTTCGTCGAGCGGGCCGGCGCGGTGATCAGCCCGGAGCTGATAGTCGAGCTCCAGAAGCAGGTCACTTCGGCGCCGGCCGGCTGAGCCGTGGAAGAAACGGGGAGGAAGAACCGTCATGGCGGCCGGTGACCCAGCAGCCGACGTAAGCCACGAAACCGGTCAGGACCCGGTCAGTCGCGCTCCCGCGATCCGGCCCTTCCTGCTGACCTCGGGAAGGGTGGCGGACGCGAGCAACGCGCTCCCCATCGAGACCCAGGTCGTGGCGACCGCGGCGGCACTCGCGATCCTCGACACCTTCTCCTTCGAACCGTTGGCCATCGTCTCCGTCTGCCGGCAACCACAGTCGCTCGCGGAGATCGCCGCTCACCTCCATCTGCACCTCAACGTGGTCCGGGTGCTGGCCGAAGACCTCCGGGTCAAAGGACATCTGGCTGTGTACGAGCCGGATACCAGGACCGCTCAGGACTCCTCGATTCTGCAAAGGGTTATCGATGGGCTACTCGCCATCCCCGACTCCCCGGACGTATAGCCCGACCGGTGCCGAGACCGACGCCGGCCCGGCCGTCCAGGGAACCGTTCAGCCGCCGCTGCCGGTGAAGATGGTGATCGCGGGCGGCTTCGGCGTGGGCAAGACCACCTCCGTGGCCTCGATCTCCGAGATCACACCGCTCACCACCGAGGCGTCGATCACCTCGGTCTCCGCCGATGTCGACGACCTCGCCCACACGCCGTACAAGGCGACGACCACGGTCGCCATGGACTTCGGCTGCATCACCATCGACCCGACGCTCAAGCTGTACCTGTTCGGGACGCCGGGCCAGGAGCGCTTCAAGTTCATGTGGGACGACCTCGTCCAGGGCGCCCTCGGCGCGCTGGTGATCGTCGACACCCGCCGGATGGACGACTGCTACGTGGCCGTCGACTACTTCGAGGACAAGGGGATCCCCTTCGCCGTCGGGGTCAACCACTTCGAGGGCGAGGTCAGGCACACCATCGACGAGGTGCGCTGGGCGCTGGACGTCGAGGAGCGCGTACCGCTGTTCACCTTCGACGCCCGCGACCGCGGATCCGTACGGGACGCGCTGCTGACCGTACTCAAGGTCGCCCTGGCCAGAACCGCCGCCTGACGCGGGGGGTCGCGCGGGCCGAGTGTTTCAGGTGCGTGGCCAGGTGGCCGGAGGCCTTCTGCGTTCCGGACAGTGCCGCCTACATTGTCCGGGCCGACAACAGAATGTGGGGCCGACATGTCAGTCACCGACGAATACCTGGCCAACAACGCGTCCTACGCCGCCTCGTTCGAGGGGCCGCTGCCGTTGCCCCCCTCGCGCCACATCGCGGTCCTGGCCTGCATGGACGCGCGCCTCGACGTCTATCGCATCCTCGGGATCAAGGACGGGGAGGCGCACGTCATCCGCAACGCGGGGGGCGCCGTCACCGACGACGAGATCCGCTCTCTCGCCATCAGCCAGCGGCTGCTCGGCACCCGCGAGATCGTGCTGATCCACCACACCGACTGCGGAATGCTCACCTTCACCGACGACGCGTTCAAGCAGGGCATCGAGAAGGAGACCGGCCTGCGCCCGCCGTGGTCCGCGGAGGCGTTCCCCGACGTGGAGGAGGACGTACGGCAGTCGCTGCGGCGCGTGCGGACGAGCCCGTTCGTCCCGCACACCGACTCCGTACGCGGATTCGTCTTCGACGTGGCCACCGGGCTGCTCAACGAGGTGGTCTGAGCGCGGACCGCTCCGCCCCGCCGGGCCACCGCGGCGGGGCGTGGCGCGTGGGCGCCGGTCACAGCTCCCGGCGGAACTTCTCCAGGAGCTCCTTCGTACGGCTCGTCGACTCCGCGTGTGCCACGACCCGGTCCATCGCCTCCATGTGCTGGGAGACCTCGCTGTCCTCGTCCAGGTAGAGCGCGCCGGTGAGGTATTCGATGTAGACCATGTCGGGCACTTCGGGCACACCGAAGCGGAACAGGACGAACGGGCTGTACGTGCCGGGGTGGTGGCCGGAGGAGAACTCGGCGATCTGGATCGTGACGTTCGGCAGCTCGGCCACCTCCATCAGCCGGTCGATCTGGGCCCGCATCACGGCCGCCGAGTTGACGGGGCGGCGCAGCACCGTCTCGTCCAGCACGGCCCAGTAGGCGGGCGCGTCGGGGCGGGTGAGCAGATCCTGGCGCTCCATCCGCAGCGCGACATGGCGCTCGATCCGGTGCGGGTCGGTCATCCGGCCCACGGCCCCGGTGGTGAGGATCTCGCGGGCGTAGTCCTCGGTCTGGATGAGGCCGGGCACGAAGTGCGGCTCGTAGGTACGGATGGTCCTGGCGGCCTCTTCGAGGCTGACGTAGCCGCTGAACCAGTCGGGCAGCACGTCGTGGAAACGCTGCCACCAGCCGGGCCTGTTGGCCTCGTCCGTCAGCCGGAGGAAGACGGCGGCCTCGTCGTCGGGGACTCCGTACGCGGGCAGCAGGATCTGGAGATACGGGATCTTGAGCGTGACCTCGGCCATCTCCATCCTGCGGATGGTCGCCGCGGTCACCCGCAGCAGCTTGCCGGCCTCGTCCCTGCTCAGCCCCGCCTTGGTGCGGCGGGCCTGGAGCTGCCTGCTGAGGACGAGCTGGCCGATCGTCGGGGCGGATCGTGGCTCGCTCACACCGCGTCCCCCAGCACCGGTGACATGCCGGGCAGTCTGCCACAGCGGGCGCGGCGAGAACACGGTTATGTGAGATGACTGCCGGTCAACATCGGTTCCCCGGCGCAGACCTGACACAACGTCGGCCATGGGCCCGGGAACGGGCGCCGAGGCGGGAGACCGGCGTCACGGTGGTGTACGTGCCTGACCCGGGTGGTCGAGGGGATCCCCGACCGCCGCGACGTCTTCCAGTCCCCGGCCGGACAGCGGATGAACAGCGACATCACCCTGTGCCGCAGCCGGGCGAAGTCCGAGGTGCTGGCGGTCGATGTGTGCGAGGCGCCGCTGTCGGGGACTCCGACGGGAACTCTCCGGGCTGCCGCGAGAAGCCGATCCCGACACCGCGCGCGCCCGTCCGTACGAGCAGCCCGCGCGTCAGATCCCCGGCGGCGCCGCCGTTCACCAGCCACACATTGACGGCCGAGCCGAGCAGCAGCGGATCGAGGGAGGGGCGCGGGGCGCCCCAGACATGTTCGGTGCGGGCCTCCACGAGCAGGCCGCCGCGCAGCCGTACGAGCGCGCGGTACTCGTCGAGCGCGGCCACCAGGACGTTGTGGCCGCCGTACTGCCTGGCGGTGTCCCGGACCCAGTCGACGGCGGGCACTTCGGCGTCGGCGGTCGTACGGGCGACAACCTCAGCGCTCTGCGCCCAGCGGTGCGGACCGCCCTCGGCGGCCACCGCGTAGAAACCACGGGCCTCCGTGTGATGGCCGGCGACCACGGGCCACCGCCGCACCTCGACGGCACCGTCCTCGCCGACGGCGCCGGTGACGTCGTACGTGGTGGGCGGGGACGCGGGGACCGGCTCGGGCGGCGGTACGGGGTCCGGCTCCGGGGCGCTGTGAGGGAGGCGTACACCGTGCTTGGCGAGCGGCGCGTACATCTCCTGCCGGGTGATCTCGCCCGACTTGTCGACCGAGCCGAGCTGCCGGTCGACGACCGGCCTGAGCGTGTCGGGGTCGTAGGCGTCGGCGACGGCGAGGAGCTGCGCGTACAGATCGCCGCGCGGATCGAGCCGTGGTGCCTTGTGGCCGAACTCGGCGGCGGGGGACAGCGGATGAAGCTCGTCCAGCCCGGTGGCGGCCAGCAAGGTGACGCGTTCGGCCGCGGCCGAGTAGAAGGTGGTGCTCCCGTGGTCGCCCACCACCCAGTCACTGGCGATGACGGCGGCGCGCCAGCCTTCCTGCGGCGGGATCAGCATCAGCCCGGCGTCCATGGCGGGACCCAGCCGCTCCAGCACGCCGCCCCGGCTGTGCCGCGCCCACACGTTGGGGTGGAACACGGCGGCCACGGCGAACTCGTCGGCCGGCAGCGAGGTGACGAGGTCGAGGGGGAGACCGGGCCACCGGCCCAGCAGCGAGTGCTCGCTCCACGTCGAGTGGACGACGACCAGCCGCCGCCCGTGCACCGCCCCGAGCCGTGCGCGGTAGCGGTCACGCTGCGGAGCACTCGCCAGAATCCGCTGGAAGCACCAGTCGCCGACCACCCGCGCGTGCGGCAGCGCCTCGGGGCAGGTCTCGGCGAGCCGGGTGAGCTGCTCCTCGTGCGACACACCGATGGTGGCCGGCACGACCTTCCCCCGCCGCATCAGCTCCTTGCGGGAGAGCCCGGCCGGCGAGGAGGTGTCACCGGTGGACTCCGAGACCAGCCGGTTGTAGCCGGCGCCGTGCGGCAGGACCATCAGCGGGGCGTCGAGGCGCCGCATGGTGGGGTGTACGGAGCACGCCACGGCGAGGTCGAAGGAGCGGCGGGTGGCTTCCTGCCAGCTCAGGAACTGGACGCCGGAGGCGGCCAGATAGGCGTCGAGCCCGTCGCCGAAGGCCGATCCCGGGTTGACCGTGCAGTACTTCTCGATGCCGTCCTCGGCGCGCAGCAGCCGCATGACGTCCAGCACCCGGGTCGCCGACGTCAGGGTGCGCGCGACCCCGATGACCGCTGCCTTCGGCGGATCCCAGGTGTCCCAGCGGGAGCGCGCGGGCCGCCGGCCCGGCCGGGCGAGGCGGCTGCGCGGCGACAGCGGCAAGGGCAACTGTGTCTCCGGGACGAGGGGGCGGAGTCGGTGGCTGTAGGTGCCGACGATCGTACTGTTCCGCCTGGGCTCAGCCGGACTCGGTACGCGGCGCGACGCCGCTGATCCCCCGCAGCTCGCGCAGCCGCAGGTCGCAGACCTCCCGCAGTTTCACGTCCATGGTCAGCGCCGCCAGCTCCTCCAGAACCGCGAGAGCCTGGTCGAGCTTGGCGTACTGTCTCCGCTCCGCCGCCACCTCGGCGGCCGACACGGCGCTGTCGACCGCTTCGGCCAGCGAGCCGAGCCCGCGCAGCGCGCGAGCCCTGACGATGCCGATACGGGGAAGCATCGCCCCGTCGTCCGCGGCCAGCGCCCCCGCCATCGCCTCGTCCAGGGCCTCCAGCGCCTCCTGCCATCTGCCGCCGGCCACCAGGGCCTGGCCGATGTTGTACCCCTGCACGATCACACCGTGCTCGTCCTTCGCCTCGGCGTTGGCCGATCTGGCCTGGCGGAACAGCGCCTCGGCGTCGTCGGGACGCCCGAGATCCAGCGCGATCAGCCCCTGTGTCTCCCGGACGACCCCGCTGAGCTGGTGGGCGGAGACCAGCCCGAGCAGCTCGCTCGCCACGGTCAACTGCGCCTGCGCCGGGCCGTACTGGCGCAGCTCGTAGTGTGCGCGGGCGAGTTGGTTACGCATCCGGACCTCGGCGTCCTGACGGCCCTCCCACTGGGCCGCCTCGATCCCCAACCGGTGTGCCTCGATGGAGTCGGCATGGTGTTTACGGCTGTGATAGAGGGCCCACAGTGACTCGCAGAGCCGCCAGACGGCGTCGTACCAGCCCTCCTTCGAGGCGAGGCGCAGCAGCTCAAGCAGGGCGGAGCGCTCGGCGTCCAGCCATTCGAGTGCCTCGGCGGAGGTGGTGAACAGCGGTTCCCCGGGGGACAGTTCGTCCACCGTGCGGGAGGGCGGCTCCTGGATACGGAACCGCCGGCCGAGGACGGCGGCGTCGGCGTGCGCCGCGGCGGCGAGGTAGAAGTCCGCCACACCCCGGAGCGCGGCGAGGCGGTCCTGCTCGGGCATGCCGCTCGCGAGCGTCCTCGCGTGCGCCCGCACCACGTCGTGCGGCCGGAACCGCTGGGGCCGGTCGGCGGATTCGGCGGCGACCAGCAGGTGCGCCGTGACCAGATCGCCCAGCGCGTCGTCGACGCGGGTGACACCGGCGGCGCCGGCGACGGCCGCGGTGACGCCGTTGCCGGGCAGGCAGCCCAGCAGCAGGTAGAGCCGCCGGCTGTGGTCGGGCAGTTCGGCGATGACCGTGTCGAGAACCGTGTCCACGTGGTCCGTCTCTTCCGTAGGGGAGCGGTGCTGCCCGGCGGCCAGCCTGCGTACGACGGCGTCCAGCCCCAAGTGCGGCCGCCCCGCCAGCCATTCGCCCGCCGCGCGCAGCGCGAGCGGCAGCCCGCCGCACAGCCTGACCAACTCGGCGGCCGTGCCCTCGGCCGCCGTGACCTGCCAGTGCCGTACCAGCTCGATACCGGCGGACCGGTCGAGCGGGTCCACCACGACATGGAGCGCGCCGTCCATCGTGAGCGAGGGCAGATGCCGGTGGCTGGTGACGACCAGCAGCCCGGCGGGCGGCAGCAGCGGCCGTACCTCCGGTGCCTGGTGGGCGTTGTCGACCACGACCAGCAGGGGGCGGTCCGCCGCGACACTGCGGAAGAGGGCCGCGCGTTGCGCCGGGTCCTCGGGGATGTAGTCCTTGTGCACACCGAGGGCGCGCAGGAAACCCGCCAGCACGGCCCCGGTGTCGACCGCGCCGTCCAGCCGGACGTCGTCCAGATCCACGTACAACTGCCCGGCCGGGTAGAGCTGTTCGAGGTCGCTGTGCACCCACTGCGAGACGAGCTGTGTCTTGCCGACCCCGCCGAGACCGGTGACGAGGATGACGCCGGGCATCCGTTCGGCCCCGCGGGCGGTGGCCCCGGCGCGCAGCGCTGTCAGCTCCTCCGTGCGGTTGACGAAGACCCGGCTCGGCGGCGGCACCTGATGCGGTGGGGCGGTCGGTCCCGGCGGCCCGAAGCTGATCGATCCGATGCGTTCGGCCTGCACCAGCGGTCCGGCGATCACCGCGTTGCCGGACACGGTGTTGTGTGTCGCCCCGGTGCCCTCGGTGCTGCGGTCGCTCACCCGTACTCCCTCAGCCTGTCCTGGAAGCGTCCAGGGTATGGCCTCGCCGGGCGGGTGCGCAGCGATACGTGTGAGTGCTCCTCCCGTACGCTTCCGGTGCGCTTTCCGCGCTCCTCGTGCGCTCCCCTCGTACGCGGTGGGGCACGCTGCCCGTGCGGGGGAACCGCGTGCGGCCCCGGCCGGAGGCTTCAGGCCATCTGGCGGCGTACCAACTCGTGGAGCCGGCCGGCCGGGTCGGCCAGCAGGTCGGCGGGCGCGCCCTGTTCCACGACGCGTCCGTCCGCCATCACGATCACCCGGTCGGCGTCCATCACCGTCGTCAGCCGGTGGGCGATGACCAGCCGGCTGGCGCTCAGCTTCCGGGTGCTCTCGATGACGATGCGCTGGGTCTCGTTGTCCAGGGCGCTGGTGGCCTCGTCGAAGAAGAGGATGCGCGGACGCCGGACGAGCGCCTGGGCGATCATCAGACGCTGCCGCTGACCGCCCGAGATCGCGCCGCTGCCCGCGATCATGGTGTGCAGCCCCATCGGCATCAGCTTGATGTCCTCCGCCAGGCCCGCCATCTCCGCCGCCTCCCACGCCTCCTCCTGGGAGAAGGCCTCGGCGCCGCAGATGCAGTCGAGGATCGATCCGGTGAGCGGCTGCGCGTTCTGGAGGACCACCCCGCACTGGCGCCGTACGGCGGCCTGGTCGAGGGCTGACAGGTCCTGGCCGTCGTACAGCACACTGCCGGAGACCGGCTTGTCGAAGCCGATGAGCAGCCGCAGCAGCGTCGACTTGCCGCAGCCGCTGGGGCCCACGACAGCCACGAACTCGCCGGGGCGGATCTGGAGCGAGACGTCGTCGAGGACCAGCGGGCCGTCGTCGGTGTAGCGGAAGGAGAGCTTCCGCGCCTCGATGCCGCCGGACAGCACACCGGGCTGCGCGCTGGAGCCCCGTACCTCCGGTGCCTCGTCCAGGACCGGCTTGATCTGTTCGAACATGGGCAGCGCCGCCGCACCTCCCACGAGCGCCCCGGTGAGCTGGGTGACCGAGGTCAGCACCATGGTCACCGAGGTGTTGAAGGTCAGGAAGGCGCCGGCCGACATGCTGTCGCGCGCGGGTCCAGCCAGCAGGACGAACATGATGAGCGAGCACAGCGGCAGATAGACCGCGTCCAGGACGGTCGTCAGGTTCTTGATCCGGCCGGTCCGCTGCTGGAGCTCGCGTGAGCGGGCGAACTCGCGGGCCCAGGCCGCGTACGCGAAGCTCTCCGCCGCCGCCACGCGCAGCTTCGGCAGACCGCGCAGGGTCTGGAAGGCCTGGTTGTTGAGCTTGTTGCCCAGCTCGACCAGGCGCCGCTGCCAGCGGAGCTGCCACAGGCCCATCGCGAGGAACACCGCTCCGATGACGATCAGCATCGCCACCGCCGCGAGCGCCAGCGGCACACTGTAGAAGAACAGCAGTACGACGTTCATCGCACCGACCGTGCTCGCCTGCACGGCCACCGGGCCGATGCCGGACAGCACCCGGCGGATGGTGCTGATGCCCATCGCCGCGCTGGCCAGCTCCCCGGTGGAGCGTTCGGTGAAGAACTTCGTCGGAAGCCGCAACAGCCTGTCCCAGACGGCCGGTTGCAGGGTGCTCTCGATACGGCCCTCCATCCGCAGGATGGTGAGGTTCTGGAGCAGCATGAAGGCGGCCGAGACGATTCCGGTGATCATGACAGCCAGCGAGACCTGGACGACCAGGCTGGTCTCGGCGTTCGGTACGTAGACCCCCAGCACCCGGCCGGTCGCGATCGGCACCAGGGCGCCGAGACCGACCGTGACCAGCCCGGCCATGAGCAGATTGCGTACGTCCATGCGGGTGCCGCGCAGGCTGAAGCGCAGCAACCGGGGCAGGTTCATGGGCCGTTCGGGCAGCGGTCGGTAGAACATCACGCCGCGCGCCTCCAGTTCACCGGCGTTGTCGGATCCGATCCGCATCCGGAGCCCCGAGGCCGGGTTCACCGCCTCGTACCTCCCGCGCCGCCACAGCAGTGCGACCGGCGCGCCCGACTTGGCCCAATGCCCCACCATCGGACCGGTGTTGGTACGCCACCAGCGCCCGTCGAGCCGGACGGCGCGGGTCCGGACACGGGAGCCGATCGCGATGCGCTCGACGGGACTGACCCGGTCCTCGGCGGCGGGGTCACCGGCGCCGCCCACCGGACCGCCCGCCGTGGGCCCGGCGAGCGTGATGCCCGTGGCCTCGGCGACCCGCCGGCAGACCGCGTAGGTCGTGTCGTCGTTGGAACTGTCCCTGGCCGCCGTCGCGCGCCCGCGCTCCGGCCTGCCGATGGAGGCCAGCAGCGCCTGGTCGGCGCGGGCGCTGACGGCCTCGCCCGCCCTGATACCGGCCGCCGTGCGGTCCTCGTGGGCGCGCTCCAGGCGTTCGATCCAGCGGTCCACCGCCGACATCAGCCGGTACTGCTGGTTGACCATCCCCTGCCACATCGCGCCGTCGACCAGCAGGTCACCCGCCGCCTCCGCGCTGAAGGAGGCGCCGTAGCGCACACTGCCCGGCGGGACCGGCATCCACAGGATGTCGTCGTCGGCCACGGCGTCCTCGATGCCGGGGCGGTCGTCGAGCGGGGCCTCGAAGAGCACACCGAGACCCCGGCCGATGCCGAGCGCGAACGCGTGCTCAAGGGGCGCAGGGGAACCGTACGCGTCAGCCTCCGCGCCGTACGCGTCGTAGCCCCCGTACGCGTCGTACCCGCCGTACTCGGGCTGGTTCAGCTCGCGCAGTGGGATCCTGCGCAGCGCGCAGTCGCCCGAGGGCCTGCCGAGCAGGGTGTGTGCGGGGCCCTCGACCGGTCCCAGCAGCAGCGTTCCCGATTCGAGGCGGCCGAGGAAGTGCCAGTGCCCGTCCCGGGCGGCGTCGACGGCGAACAGATCGAGTACGCCGCCCACCACGAGCCACAACACCTGGGGCCCTTCCAACGGCACACTGCTGATCCCCGCGCAGTCGACGGGCGCCCCGAGACCGCCGAGCGCGTGGATCACGGCGTCGCCGCCGCCGGACTCGGCGGACCGGGCGGCGCCGACGGACGGATCCGGGCCCACGGAAGGGTCAGGCCCTGCTGCCGGTTCGGGCAGGTCGGCCGGGTGAACGGATGCCACGTCAGTGCTCCTTGACCAGCTCGGCGTACGGGCCCCCGGCGGCGACCAGCTCTTCGTGCCGGCCGCGTTCGACCACGGCGCCGTGGTCGAGGACCACGATCTCGTCACTGTCGCGCACCGTGCTCAGCCGGTGCGCGATCACCACACACGCACACCCGCGCCGCCGCAGATTGTCGATGATGATCCGCTCGGTCTCCGCGTCCAGCGCGCTCGTCACCTCGTCGAGCACCAGGATGCTCGGCCGCCTGACCAGCGCCCGCGCGATCTCCAGACGCTGCCGCTGCCCGCCGGAGAAGTTACGGCCGTCCTGCTCGACCCGGCTGTGGATGGCGTCGGGACGGCGCGCGATGACATCGTCGTACAGCGCGGCGTCCCGCAGCGCAGCGATCACCGCGTCGTCCGGTATCGACGGGTCCCACAGCGCCACGTTGTCCCTGACCGTCCCCTCGAAGAGGAAGACGTCCTGGTCGACGAAGGAGACCGAAGCGGCCAGCGCACTGCGGGAGATGTCCTCCAGACGCTGCCCGTCGATACGGATCGTGCCCTCCCAGGGGCTGTAGAGCCCCGAAATCAGCCGGGAGACCGTGGACTTGCCGCTGCCCGACCCGCCGACGAGTGCCACCTGCTGACCCGGGCCCACCGTCAGCGAGAAGCCGCTGAGCAGCGGCTTGTCCAGCGGGCTGTAGCCGAACGTGATGTTCTCCAGCGTCACATGGCCGGTCAGCCTGCGGGTGCTCGCGTCCGGCTGCTCCCGCGAGTACAGCGTGTCGACGGGGAAGTTCTCGACGTCCTTCAGCCGCGCCACATCGGCGGCGAAGTCCTGGACCCGCCCGGCGACCCCGTTCAGCCGGGTGATGGGCGCGGTGAAGCGGGTCACCAGCGCCTGGAACGCGACGAGCAGACCGATCGAGATGTGCCCCTCCACCGCCCTCATCCCCCCGATCCACAGGATCAGCGCGCTGTTGAGCGTCGCGAGGGTGGGTGCCACCACGGCCAGGACCGCGCTCGGCACACCGAGGCGCTGCTGCTCCTCCAGTGTGGTGGCGTGCTGTCCCGCCCAGCGGCGGAAGTAACCGTTCTCGCCGCCGGTGGCCTTCATGGTCTCGATGAGCTGGAGCCCGGTGTACGAGGTGTTGGTGAGCCGGGCGCTGTCCGCGCGCAGCTTCTGCGTGTGCGTGGCGCGCAGCCGGATCACGATCCGCATCGCGACCACGTTGAGCAGCGCGATCAGCACGCCGATGACGGTGAGTTGGGGATCGTACGTCCACAGCAGGAAGGCGTAGAGGATCACCACGATGCCGTCGACACCGGCGGCGGCGAGGTCCCGGGCCAGGGTCTCCGCCACGGCGTCGTTGGACTGGAGGCGCTGGACGAGATCGGCCGGGCTGCGCTGGGAGAAGAAGGTGACGGGCAGCCGCAGCAGGTGCCGCAGGAACCGCGCGCTGCTCAGCGTCGAGGAGATGATCCGCCCGCGCAGCAGATTCGCCTGTTGCAGCCCGGTCAGTACGGCGGTCAGCGCCACCATCGCCGCCATGGCCGCGAACAGCGGCCCGAGCAGGGACGTCTGACGGCCTATCAGGAACATGTCGATGTACGTACGGCTCAGCGCTGGCAGCACCGCGCCGACCGCGACCAGCAGCAGGCTGGCGAGGAGAGCCGCCAGCAGGGTGCCCGTCGTGCCGCGCATCCGCGCGGGAATGGCGCTCATGATGCCCGGCTTGCGGCCGCCGCGGCGGAAGTCGGCCGTGGGCTCGAAGACCAGCGCGACCCCGGTGAAACTGGTGTCGAAGTCCTCGGAGGCGACGAACCTGCGCCCCTTGTCGGGGTCGTTGATGTGCACGCCCCGGCGGCCCAGGCGGCGGCCCGTACCGTCGTAGACGACGTAGTGGTTGAACTCCCAGAACAGGATCGCGGGAGCCTGGACTTCGGCGAGGGCTCCGGGTTCCATCTGCATGCCCTTGGCCTGGAGCCCGTAACTACGGGCGGCCTTCAGGAGATTGCTGGCGCGCGAGCCGTCGCGCGAGACGCCGCACGCGATCCGCAGCTCCTCCAGCGGGACATGCCGGCCGTGGTGGGCGAGCACCATCGCGAGCGAGGCGGCGCCACACTCCAGGGCCTCCATCTGGAGGACGGTCGGGGAGCGGACCCCCTTGCGCTTCTTGACCTTGGGCTTCTCGGCCCTGGACGACGACGGCGCGCGCCGCCCGCCGCGCCGGGCGGCCGGGGCGTTCTCGGGGCGGTGCCTGCCGCGTTCGGCAGGGGGAAGTCTCTGCTGGGTGCTCAAGGAAGCAGCCAATCGATCGGATGCTGCTCGGCCAGGTGGATGGAGCCGGTGGCCAGGGTCATGGAGCCGACGGCGAAGGGCGGGCCGTCCGACGACGACCAGAGATAACCGGACTTGGTGTGCGAGGAACGTTCGAGCCGCACCACGACAGCGACGGGCTGGCCCGCCTTGGAGAACTGTTCGCCGAGCTGGCTGCTGCCCAGGAAGCCGCTGATCCGCTGGCGCGTCTGGGCGGTACGGCCCACCGACTCGACGCGTCCGCGCAGCACTCCGTACTGCTGCGTGGGCACCGACTGGACGGTGAGGTCGACGGAAGCGCCGACGGGTACGCCGGAACCGCTGTCGGCCGGCACGTACAGCACCGCCGTCAGGGGGTCGTCGGCGCTGTCGAACCGCTCGACGGCCGCGACGTCGGCCCCGGTGGTGACCACGGACCCGATGGCGGCGACCAGCGTGGTCACCCGGCCTGCCGCGATGGTGCGCACGACGACACTTCCTTGTGCCGTACGGACCTTCAGCAGCGGCGCGTCGGCCGCGACCCGCTGGCCCTCCTCGGCGAGCACGTCGGTCACCTGGCCGGCGACGGGGCTCTGGAGGACGTAACTCCCCTGTGCGTGGGTGAGGATGCCGGGCGCCGCGACCGTCGACGACACGGTGCCGGTGACCGCCCAGCCGGCACCCACGAGCATGGCCAACACCGTGACGGCCAGCACCAGCCCGCCCCGAGGCCGGGCGTAGCGCACCGGCAGGTCGATCTCCTCGGGTGATTGCAGCTTGGAAAGGGCCTGTTGGCGGAACTGCACGACACGTATCCCTCGACGCTCAACGGCCGCGTGCCCCGGAACCTGTAAAGGCCCGGGACACGCGGCGCATGACGCAATCTGTCTTGGAGAGCAGGCTCAGAGACCGCCGACAACACCCAGGACGCCGGACGTGTTGGCGCCGGTGATCGAGTCGACGGTGCCCGTGACGGTGCCCACGGTGCCGGCGAGCGGGACGATGTTGTCGACCGTGCCGACAGCGCCGCCGACCAGGCCGCCGAGGAGACCGCCGGACACGTTGTCCAGGTCGGCGTCGGAGATTTCCTGGGTCGCAACCTGGGGGGTGGAGTTCATGATGTGAGTGCCCTTCGAGTGGGTATTCCGGAATCACCGCGATCTTCTGCGGTGCGATGGATCAAAGCACGAAGGCGCTGGGGGCGGCCAATCGAAACGTCGCCGGACGTGAGACATTCCGGCTCCCGAATAGCGGGTCGTGCACACGTGTCCATGAAGTGGTGGCAGCTCCTTCACACAATCAGCAGATTGAATTTCCGTCAACCATGACGTGATGACCATGAACGCGACATACCCGCACCTGGGAGCGGTGGGGATGGCCGGGGTGCGACATCCTCCGGGAGAGGATGTGTTGCCTGCGCATTCGGTGTGCAGATTCGCCGCAGGGTATCTATGCGCGTCACATCACGGCGGACCGCGTACGTATATACGCGGTGCGTGATTCACGGTGATTCAGGTCCGGCAGTGAGGTGCTGTTACGGCAGATACGCACCGGGGGAGCGGAGAATGGAACATACCCGCATAACGGGGCCCCGCCGGACGCGATAAGCAATACCCGATTTACCTCCGATACCTCGCAGTCGCCTGTGTCGGACTGTGTGAGCCTGCGTGGGCCGCCGCCCGCGGGCCCCGAGAGCACGCCTATACGCCGAAGCGCGCCGTTCCGCAGCCGATCGGCCGAATTCGGGCGGATTCATGTCGCACGGGACGCTCCACCGCTACCCTCGACACCTGACCAGCGCACTGGACGAAATGGGGAGGCCGGATGGTGCCCGGGCCGGAGCCCTCGGACGACCTCCCCCTGCTGGAGCGTGACACCGAACTCGCCGCTGCCGCGGCCGCCGTCGAAGCCCTGTGCGCGCACCCGCCCGCCGGACCTTCGCCCGGACCGGCTCCGGGACCCGCCACCGGACCGCCACCAGGCGGACTGCTCGTCTACCGGGGCGCGCGGGGCCTGGGAAAGACGGCGCTGCTGGACCGCGTCGGCCGGTTCGCGGCCGGCCGGTGCCCGGTGTGGTCCGCACGCGGCGGCGAGACACTCGCCTCCGTCCCCTTCCACGTCGTACGGCAACTGCTGTGCCCCGCGCTGGCCGCCTGCGAACCCACCGACGCCGAGGAGCTGCTCGGCGAGTGGTACGGAATCGCGGGACCCGCCCTCGGTGTCACACCACCGGGTGAACAACACCCCGACCCGGGGGCCGTCAGGGACGGTCTCGACGCCCTGGTCGAGCGGATCGCCGAGGCGCAGGGGCCGTTCGCCCTGGTGGTGGACGACGCACACTGGGCCGACCTGGAATCCCTCGCCTGGCTCGCCTCCTTCGCACGGCGGCGGGGCACACTCCCCGTCCTGGTCGTCGTCGCCCACCGCGAGGAGGAAACCGCCGGCGGGAGCGGCCGGTTCCTCCGCTCACTCGGTGAGGCATCGACACTGCTGCTCACCCTCCGGCCGCTCACCCCCGACGCCACGGCGGACCTGGTACGGGCCACACTCGGCGAGCACTCCGACGATCCGTTCTGCCGCGAGGTCTGGGCCGTCACCGGCGGAAACACGCGCGACACCGTCGAGCTGCTCGGCAGGGTCAGGGACAGCGAACTCGACCCCGTCGAAGGCGCGGCGCACGCACTGCGCGGGCTGGCGGAGGCGGCACACAGCACAGGACTGGTGGCCCGGCTCGGCGAACTGGGCCCGACCACCGCCGGCTTCGCCTGGGCGGCGGCCGTTCTCGGTACGGAGATCTCGCTGGACCTGGCCGTCCAGGTGACACGGATGAGCCGTGCGGAGGGCGCCCGGTGCGCGGAACAGCTCAGGGACGCCGGGATCCTGGCCGGCACGGACCCGATGGAGTTCACCGACCCGGAGACCGCCCAGTCCGTCTACCGGGCGATCACCCCGGCCATAAGGACCGCGATGCACGGCATCGCCGCCTGGGCCGTCACGAAGAGCGGACGCGGAGCGGCGGCAGCGGCGAGACACCTCCTCGAAGTACACCCGGACAACGACCAGAACCTGGTGGGGCAGTTACGTGAGGCCGCCGCCGAACATCTGGCGGTGGGTGCACCCGACGCGGCCAGGCGCTGCCTCGAACGCGCCCTGCGGGAGCCGCCGTTGCCCCTCACCCGCGCCCGTGTGCTGTACGAGCTGGGCTGCGCCACCCTGCAGATCTCACCGGCCGCCACGGTCGGCCACCTGCGCGCCGCACTCGACACGGACCTGCTCGACGAGGCACTGCGGGTCGACGCCCTTTTCCACCTCGCCCAGGCCCTGGCGCACGACGACCGGACCGAGGAGGCCGCCCGGCTCGCCGGCGCCGCGGCCGAGGACAGCGCGCCCGGCCCCGCCAGGACACGGCTGCGCGCCGCGCACTTCCTGTGGGAGGGGCTGCGGACCGTCGAGTGCGACGGCCCTGGACGCTCCCGGCGGCTCGCCGCCGCGGCGGACGGACTCACCGGCCGGGACAACACCGAACGTGTCCTGCTGATGCTGCGCGCCTGGGACGCGACAACACGCGGCGAGAACGCGGAGGAAATCGTCCAGATCGCCGAACGCGCCCTGGTGGACGGCAGGTTCGCGCCTGGAGCGGGATGGACCGACACCGCGTGGGGCTTCGAACCCCCGACCCTGCTCGGACTCTCGTACGTCTGCGCCGACCGCGTCGACCGGGCGGAGAGCCTGTTCACCGAGTGCCTGCGCGCCTTCGAGATCTCCGGCCGGAGCGGAGACCACCTGGCCTTCGCCCACGCGCTCGTCGGCTACCTGAACCGCAGGCGCGGCCGGCTGCTGGCCGCCGAGGCCCATCTGCGCGAAAGCCTGCACCTGGCGAAGCGGGCGGGGGAGCGCCGTACGACGCAGCGGACCGCGGTCTGCGCGCTGGTCGACACACTGCTCGCCCGTGGCCGCGCCGACGAGGCGTGGGAAATCGCCGAACGCTATTCCTTCGCGACTCCGTACACCTCGGCGATGGTCATTCCCAACGCGTCCTCCGTGCGGGGACGGCTGCTGCTCGCCCTCGGCCGGACCCGGGAGGCAGCAGCCGAACTGGAAGGCGCCGCACGCGCGTTGACGACCAGGGGCAGGCACAACGTCGTACTGGCGCCCTGGGCGCTCGACCTCGCACGCGCGGTCGCCGACGAAGATCCCGGCCACGCGGCCCAACTGGTGTCGTACGCCCGCGACCGGGCGGAACGCTCGGGCACGCACACCGGCATCGGCATGGTGCTGACCGCGGCCGCCTCACTCCAGGAGGGCCCGGCGGCGGTCGAGTTGCTGGCCCAGGCCGTCGCACATCTCGAAGCCTCGCCCAGCGCCTACGAACTGGCGCACGCGCGCGTCGAGTACGGCGTGGCGGCGAGGTTCCCGGCGGAAGTCGCGTCCGGTCTTGAGCTGGCCCTGCGCTGCGGCGCCGACGGGGTGGCGGCGCGCGCCCGCAAGGCGCTGGAGTCGGACAGCCTCCGACGCTGAGCCGGGCCCGGGCCGCCGGGGGCCGGGAGGTACGCTCCACCGGACGGCGGCCGTCCCCCCGTGAGCCGCGCTACAGGAGATCAAGAACGTTGCCCGAGCCCTCCACCTCCGTACCCTCCACGTCCGCCGCACCGGCAGCTCCCACGTCCGACACCGGCAGGAGCGACCTGCGCGCCGACTGCGGGAGCTGCTTCGGGCTGTGCTGTGTCGCCCTGACCTTCTCGGTGTCGGCGGACTTCCCCGTCGACAAGGGCGCCGGGGAGCCGTGCTCCCACCTCCAGGAGGACTTCCGCTGCGGCGTCCACACCGACCTGAGGCAGCGCGGCTTCCGGGGCTGCACCGTCTACGACTGCTTCGGCGCGGGGCAGAAGATCTCACAGATCACCTTCGCCGGACAGGACTGGCGGCAGGAGCCGCGCAGCGCGGAGCGGATGTTCGCGGTGCTTCCGGTGATGCGCCAGTTGCAGGAGCTGCTCTGGTATCTGAACGAGGCCCTGGAGCGAACGCCGGAGCCCGCCCTCCACGAGGAGATCAAGGCCTCCCTGGCGGAGACGGAACGGCTCACCCTCGGCGGTCCCGCCGCCCTGCTTGACCTCGACGTCGCGGCGCACCGGGCAACCGTCAACCCCCTTCTGCTCCACACCTCCGAGCTGATCCGGGCCGGGACCGGCGGCGGGAAGAAGAAGAACCGGAGGGGCGCCGACCTCTTCGGCGCGAAGCTCAGGGGCGCTGATCTGCGTGGCGCCGATCTGCGCGGCGCGTACCTGATCGCGGCCGATCTGCGCGGCGCCGACCTCCGGCTCGCCGACCTCATCGGCGCCGACTGCCGCGACACCGATCTGCGCGGCGCCGATCTGACCGGGAGCATTTTCCTCACCCAGACCCAGGTCAACGCGGCGAAGGGCGACAGCACCACCAAGCTGCCGCCCTCGCTGGCCCGCCCCGCGCACTGGTAGTCCGGACGCGCGTCAGGCGCGCCCGGACCTACGGAGCACGGAATCTACGGAGCACGGAATCTACGGAGCACGGAATCTACGGAGCACGGAATCTACGGCGCCCGGACCTACGGCGCCCGGACCTACGGCGTCCGGAATCTGCGGCGTACGACGACGAACGCGCCGGCGCCGAGACCCGCGGCGACGGTGAGGACCACCGGCAGGAGATACCCCGACCAGACCGATCCGGACGCGTCCGAGGCGGAAGCCGCCCGTACGGCCCGCGTGCCCGCGCCGGGCCCCGGCTGCGCCCCCGGCCCTCCGCCGCTCGTCGACCCGCCCGGGCCCCGGGGTGTCGAAGCGGCCGCAGGCGCGAGAGAGCCCACGGGGGCGACCCGCCCCCCGGCCTCGAAGCCCCAGTCGAGCAACGCGCGGGCCTCCTCGTACACCCCGTACGACTCGCCCGACTGCGGGTTCATCACCGTCACCAGTACGGTCCGCTCGCCGCGCCGGGCTGCGGCCACCAGTGTGTTGCCCGCCTGGGTGGTGTAGCCGTTCTTGATGCCGACGAGTCCGGGGTAGCGCTCGACCCCGTTGGCGCCGCTGAGCAGCCGGTTCGTGTTCTGGATGCCGAAGGTGCCGTCGTTGCCGGGGAACTGCGCGTCACGGGTCGAGCTGTACCGTACGAACTCGGGCGAGGCCAGACCGTCGCGTCCGAACACCGCCAGGTCGTACGCCGAGGAGACCTGCCCGGGCGTGTCGTACCCGTCGGGCGACACGACATGGGTGTCGAGGGCGCCCAGCTTCCGGGCCTTCGCCTGCATCTGAGTGATCGTCGAATCCCAGCCGCCGTTCATCTCGGCCAGGACGTGCACCGCGTCGCTGCCCGAGCTGAGGAAGACACCGCGCCACAGGTCGGCCACTTCGTACGTATGGCCGGGGACGATCCCCACCAGGCTGCTGCCCTCGCCGATCCCGGCGAGTTCGGACTCGGTGACCCGGTGCTGGGCATGTTCGGGCAGATGGGGCAGGGCCGTGACGGCGAAGAGCGTCTTGAGTGTGCTCGCCGGAGGTAGTTGGCGGTGCGCGTTGTGGGCGGCGAGCACCTCACCCGTACGGGCGTCGGCGACCAGCCAGGACAGCGCCGAGATATCGCTCGGTGGCTCGGGCGCGCCGGGCGCCGGGCGCACCTGGGTGCCGGATTCGTACAGGGCCGCGCCGTCGAGGGAGGCAGGCGCGCCGGGTGCGGGGGGCACGGGGTAATCGGGGGGCGTGCCCGCCGCCGTGGCTGCGGGGAGGAGGACCAGCAGGCCGGCGGCGAGGGCCACCGTCCCGGAGTACGCGGAGCGCGTCACGGATCTGATGATCATTCAGTCACGTTAAAAACGGACCGCGTCCGCCGCATCGCCACCAGAGCCGACCGGACGTATGTCCGCTCACTCGCTCACGGGCCGGCCGAGCGGCGGGACGCGATAGCGCAGATGGGTGACGCCGTGGCCCTGGTCCGTCGAGATCGGGCCCTCCAGCTCCACCGGGGCGTTCTCGATCTGTTCGAAGTACGGCGTGCCGCCGCCGAGCAGTACGGGCACGAGATCGATCCGCACCTCGTCGAGCAGCCCCGCGTCCAGGCACTGCCGGGCGATCGTGCCCGCGCTGACGCCGACCGCCTTGCCACCGGCGATCGCCTTGGCCCGCTCGACCGCGCTCACGATGCCGTCCGTGACGAAAGTGAAGCGGGAGCCCGCGGCCTCCTTGTGCGGCCAGTCCTCGGGCTCACGGTGAGTGAGCACGACCACGGGGCACCCAATCGGGTGATTGCCTTCCCATCCCGAGGTGAGGTCGAACAGCTTGCGGCCGACGATCAGCGCCCCGGTCTCCTCGACGAGGTCGTGCCACGCGGTCGCGCTCACGGGGGAGAGCGCGAACGTCAGGTCCTCGTGGGTGGTCTCCACGATCACGTCGCCGTTGCCGTACCACGTGAAGAGCCGGTCGAATCCCGACTCCTCGGGCCCGGAGATGTACCCGTCGAGCGACATGCTGGCGTTGGAATAGACCTTGGTCATGGAAAGCTCCTGCCGTGCTGTGTCATCGGCCGCTGGTGCGTCTGGTTCCGCTGGCGAGGGGGACGGACATCGGGACGGCGGAACTCATCGGTCCCCGGACGCCACCGGGCTCGACGTGCTGTCGGCTCCGGAATCCGCGGTGACCTCCGCGTGCGCCGGCGGGGTGTCCGCGCCGATGACGTCCAGGAGCCTCAGCCGGTCGGCGTCCACCGACCCCGGCGCCGCCGAGTAGACGGCGACCCGGAGGTCACAGCCGGGCAGCGAGAGCGTGTCGCAGTCCACGGTCACCGGCCCCACGTCCGGGTGGTGCACGGTCTTCCTGTCGCAGTCGTGGCAGCCGCCGATACGGGAGTTCCACAGCCCCACGAACTTGACGCTGGCCCGGCGCAGCCCGGCGACCAGGAACCGCAGCCGTACGTCGGTCGGGTAGCGGGCCGTGGCCATCCTGAGGTCGGCGACAACGGCGGCCTCGAACCGCGCCTCCTGCTCCGGTGTGTGCGTGACCCGGCTGGGCCGTCCCGCGAAGTGCTGCCACACCACATTGCGCTCGCGCCCCGTCCACCCCGAAGGGTCCCCGAGGAGGGCGGCCCACTGCGGATTCCAGGTGAGCAGGTTCCACGAGGCGTCGTAGACGCTGAGCGGGGAGCCGGTGAGCTGGTCGAGCAGCCGTCGCACACTGGCGGGGATCTCGACCGGGACCTGCCCCATGGCCGGCGGCGACTGCCCGGCGAGCAGGAAGAGATGCGCCCGCTCGTCGTCGGACAGCCGCAGCGCCGTCGCCAGCGCCATGAGGACCTGTACGGAGGGTGACGTCGCCCGTCCCTCCTCCAGGCGCACGATGTAGTCCACGGACAGGCCGGCCAGCAGCGCCAGCTCTTCGCGCCGCAGCCCTCCCGTCCGGCGGGAGTCGTCGGCGGACGAGCCGGCCTCGGCCGGTGCGGTCCGGTCACGCCAGCGGTGCAGGGCCGTGCCCAGCTCTCCGTGTCGGGTCATTCACCCAGTATCAGCATGTTTCGGCCGACTTGCCTGGTACGGCCGTTTCCGGGGAAGACGCGGGCGCACGCGACACCGCCCGGGCGGTGTCGGCGCCGGTCGCGGTACGGCCGGTGGCGGCGGCCCCGACAGGCCCTGTCCACCGGACAGGACCTGGGCCCGGAGCGGTTGTGTTCTCGTAACCGCAGAAGGCCTGCGCGGTGACGTGTCGCGCACGTACAGTTGTCAACCCGCGGGGCGCACACATGCGTTGGGGGACCATGCGTTGGGGGACCAGATGACAGAGCCGCCCGATCCGATCGCCTGGCGCAGGACCTTTCCCGACGCCACCGGCGCCGACGACTTCGTCCGGGTGTACCGCAACACGGTGGTACCCAGCCGCAGGGACGCGCTCGGGCGCGCGGTGCCGGTGATCGTGCTGGACACCGGGGGCCGTCCCGGCCGGACCGTCCGGGTGCTCTCGGCGCTCCAGAGCGCGCTCGACGACAACGGCAAGCTGGTCCACAACGTCAAGCTCGAAGCGGACTCCGACAGCGTCCTGTTGAGCAGGACCGCCGGTGACGGACTGGCCTACGACCGTCCGGGCCGCTCCCTGCCCGACCGGTTCCCCGACTTCGGACTGATCAAGGCCGTCGTGGAGTGTGTGGAGGAGCACGCCAGGGACTCGGAGGTGGTGCGGGAGGTCGATCTGCGTGACCGCGCCTACCGGCACCGGTGTGAGCGCGGCGGGGTGCTGGGCCTGCTGTGGGGGCTCGGCGGGAACGAGGCACCCGCCGCGAGCGGCCCGCTGGGACTGGCGCTGAACACCTTCTGGCTGCCACTGACCCGGTATCTGCCCCGGTGGTACTGGGCGCGCAGGAAGCGCCGCAGGCTGGTCACCTCCAAGCGGCACGGCTGGCTCGGGGCGATGCTGAGCGCGAGCGGAGGCAACGCCAACGCCTTCGAGTTGCTCGCGCAGGAGACGAACCAGCAGCTCACACGGTTACGGCTGCCCGAGGACCACCCCCAGCACGAAGAAGCCCTGGAGGTTCTGGAGCGGCTGTTGCTGCGCGCGCTGCTGGAGGACCTGCGGACACCGCGCCAGGGCGGTGTGCTGCCCCGGCGGCGCAGGCGGGTGGCTCGCCCCGTACTGCTGGTGGCGCTGCCGCCGCACGGGACGGCAGGCGCGCGGGCTGGGGAGCGCTTCCTGCGGGTGTTCCAGTCGCTGCGCGAGGGCGCCGGGGGTGGCCCCGGACCGCTCGTCATCGCCGCCGGCGAGGTCTCCGCCGACCTGCGGACCTACCTCGGGCTACGGGAGGAACGGACGCTCCAGCAGGCGGCGGAAGCGCTCGGCGGCGGGATCGCGGCGCCGGTGTTCGTACCGCTTCCCGACGAGCCGTTCGAGCGGATCGGACAGCATGTCGTCCCGGTCACCCCGAAACGCTTCCGGCTCGGCTGGCGCACCGAAGCCGTCACGGAGTTCATCGCCGTCGCCGCCGTCCTCGCCGTGCTCTTCGCGCCGGGCGGTGTCGTCGGGCTGCCCGGCGTCGGCGGCTCCCGGAGCTGCGCCGGAGGGGCCGCCAGAGATCCGGGCACCGAGGCGCAGCCCGAGGTGCTGCCGAAGAAGTGGTACGAGGACGTGCGCCGGCGGATCGACGAGCAGAACGCCGAGGCGGACCAGCTCGCGGCGGCCGGCCACACGGTCCGTACCGTCGTGCACTTCGGTTCCACCAAATCGGACACCCCCGGGGACACCCTGTTCGACGGTGTGATCCCCGAGCTGCGCGGCATCGCCATGTGGCAGGAGACCCTGAACAGGGACGCCGGCGCCGACCCGGCGCGGGTGGTGCTGCGCGTGGACGTCCGGGAAGCGGGCCCCGCCTTCAGGGACGCTCAGAAGATGGCGGCGAGGCTCGTCACGGAGATCAAGGCGGGCCCCAGCAGCAAGCTGGACAAGGACAAGGTCATCGGAGTGCTGGGGTTCGCCCAGAGCACCCGTGACACCAGGGCCGCGCTGGCGACGCTCGACAAGGCGAACATCGCCATAGTGGGCACCACCGCGACGGCCAACGAGATGCAGCAGGCCAGTGGCAATTACTGGCCGACCACCCCGGACAACGTACGCGAGGCCGGGATCGAGGCGAGGTTCGTCAGGGACGCCAGGATCATCGCCGACCAGGGAGCGGCCGACCGGTGCTCCAAAGCAGCCAGGGCCATCGTCGTGCAGAACGACGGGGACCTCTACAGCAACGGCCTCTCGAAGGCGTTCCAGCAGGACGCCAAGGACCTGGGCCTGCCCTTCCAGGTGATCAACTACTCCCAGACCAGCGGCGCTTCGGGCGCCGGACAGGTGTCCACCGCTCGCGGTCTCGCGGACGAGGTGTGCAGGGAACTCCAGCTCGACCCGCGGTCCGTCGTGTACTGGACGACACGGGCACGCGACTTCACCGCGTTCGTCAACTCGCTCAACGACAGCACCCTCTGCGCCGAGGACGGTGTGACCGTACTCGGCGGCAACGAACTCACCAATGTGGTGCTGACCGGGCAGTACGCGAAGAAGAGCTGGCTGAGGCTCTACTACTCGGCGCACCGGGTGCCGAGCACAGATCCCAGGGCCAGCAGGAAGACCAAGGAATTCGTCGAGGAGAACAACGAGTTCGTGGCCGGTCTGAACGACCCGGGGCGCGATCCGGCCGCCTCGGCGCGGCCCGACATCTGGCTGGAGGACGGCCACGCCGCCGTCGCCTACGACGCCTTCCACGTGCTGTCCATGCTCGCCGACCAGGCGAGGTCGGCCGACACCGGGGACGTCGACGCGGGCACGATGCTGGCGCTGCTCCGCAGCGGCATCAGGTTCGACGGCGCCACCGGCTACATCAACTATCCGAGCATCGACAACACACCGCCCGAGAACAAGACGCTCGTGATCGTGCGGCAGTTGGCGGACGAACCCAAGGCCGTCGCCGTATGCGGCGCCTACAGCCAGGACGCCGTACCCGCCGAGCAGGGGAGCCCGTGCAACGGGGTGACACCGACCCGCCGTTGAGCTGTTGAGGCACCGAGCCACCAACGCACCGAGCCACCAACGCACCGAGCCACCAACACACCTAGGTACCGCGCCAGTTTCGCTTTTCCGCCCGGAGCGCCACCACCTCAGAGGGGGGTTCATGCGTCGACTGTTCATCGGACTCAGCGCAGCCGTGGTCCTGGTCACCGGCACGGCCTGTGGTTCGTCCGGCACCTCGGACGGACCGCAGACGTCCGGCGGCGTCACCGCCGTCAAGGTCGGTGTCATTCCCATCGTGGATGTGGCGCCGATCTACCTCGGCGAGAAGAAGGGCTTCTACCGCGAGCAGGGCATCGATCTGACACTGCGCACCGCCCAGGGCGGCGCGGTGATCGTGCCCGGTGTCATCAGCGGGGAGTTCCAGTTCGGCTTCTCCAACACCACCACGCTGATGGTCGCCCAGAGCAATGGCGTGCCGGTCAAGGGTGTCAGCAACGGCGGCGCCACGACAGGTAAGGACGGCGCGGACTACAGCGGTGTCACCGTCAGGAAGGACAGCCCCATCCGCTCCGCCAAGGACCTGGAGGGCAGGACGGTCGCCGTCAACACACTGAAGAACATCGGCGACACCTCCGTACGGGAATCCGTCCGCAAGGCCGGCGGCGACCCGAGCAAGGTCAAGTTCGTCGAGATGGCGCTCGACCAGATGCCGGCCGCACTGGACGGCGGCCGGATCGACGCCGCCTGGGCCGTCGAACCGACACTCGCCACCATCAAGGCGCAGGGCGGTCGCGTCATCGCGTCCAACTATGTCGACGTGTCCCCGGACCTCACCGTCGCGCTGTACTTCAGCTCCACCCCGTACATCCAGCAACACCCCGACGTGGTCAAGAAGTTCCAGCAGGCCACGGCCAGATCGCTGGAGTACGCCAACGGCCACCCCGACGAGGTGCGCGACATCCTCACCGTCTACACCAAGATCCCCGCGGCGACACTGAAGCAGATGATCCTGCCCCGCTGGCCCGCCGAACCCAACCGTCCCTCACTCGACAGGCTCGCCCAACTGGGCACCCAGGACGCCATCTTCACCACCCCGCCCGACCTGGACAAGCTCCTCCCGTGACCGCCGGCCCGGGAGCGATTCCCAAGCGGACCGGCCCCGGCAGGGAGAACACCCTGCTGGGGCTCGGCGGACTCGCCGTGTTCCTCGCCCTGGGGGAGCTGGTGCCACGCACCGGCCTCGTCAAGGCCGACTACCTGCCGCCGACCAGCCGTATCGCCCGCGCCCTCGCCGCCGAGATCACCGACCCCGCGTTCTGGACGGCGCTCGGCGACACACTCACCGGCTGGGCCCTCGGCCTGCTGATCGCCACCGCCGGCGGGATCGCGGTGGGCGTCGTACTGACCGTCGTCCCCCATCTGCGCCAACTGACCACCTCCACTGTCGAGTTCCTGCGGCCCATCCCCTCCGTGGCACTGATTCCGCTCGCCGTGCTCGTCTTCGGCACCGACCTGCGCTCCACCCTGCTCCTCGTCGTCTACGCCGCGTTCTGGCAGGTCCTCATCCAAGTCCTCTACGGAGTCCAGGACGTCGACCCGGTCGCCGAGGAGACCGCCCGTTCGTACGGCCTCGGGACCTGGGCGCGGGTCCGCCATGTGCTCTGGCCGACGGCCCTGCCGTACGTCATGACCGGCGTCCGGCTGGCCGCCGCCGTGGCACTCGTCCTGGCCGTCACCGCCGAACTCGTCATCGGCGCACCCGGACTCGGCGCGCGCATCGCCCTCGCCCAGACCTCCCAGGCGGTCCCCGACATGTACGCCCTCGTGGTCGTCACCGGGCTGCTCGGGCTGCTGATCAACCTCGGCGCTCGCGCCGTCGAACGGCGCGCGCTCGCCTGGCACCAGTCCGTACGAGGGGAGTCGGCCCTGTGAGCACCACGAGCCCGGCCAGAAGTCGGGGCGCCCGCCGGTACTTTCCGCGCAGGACGGTGTTCGCCCTCGCACTGCCCGCCCTGCTGTTGGCCCTCTGGTGGGTCCTCTCCGACAGCAGCACCAACGTCTACTCCCCGCCGCTGCGCACCATCGCCGGGTCCTTCGGCCGCGTGTGGACCGCCCGCCGCCTCGCCGACGATGTCGTACCGAGCCTGCTGCGACTCGCGGCCGGATACGGCATGGCCGCGCTGCTCGGTGTGGCACTCGGCGTGCTCATCGGCTCGTACCGGCGGGTGCGCGCCGCCACCGAGCCCGTACTGGAACTGCTCAGGGCCGTGCCGCCGCCCGTGCTGGTCCCCGTCATCATGCTGTTCGCCGGGATCGGCGACACCATGAAGATCCTGGTCATCACCATCGGCTGCGTCTGGCCGGTGCTCCTCAACACCGTAGAAGGCGTACGGGCCGTGGACCCGGTGGCGGCCGAGACGGCCCGCTCGTACGGCATCGTGGGCGCGACCCGGCTGCGCCGTCTCGTGCTGCCGTCGGCCGGTCCGCAGATCTTCGCCGGACTGCGCCAGGCCCTGTCGATCGGCATCATCCTCATGGTCATCAGCGAGATGTTCGCCGCCAGCAACGGCCTCGGCTTCGCCATCGTCCAGTTCCAGCGCGGTTTCGCCATACCCGACATGTGGACCGGCATCCTGCTGCTCGGCGTGCTCGGATTCCTGCTCTCCGTCGTGTTCAGGACGGTGGAACGCCGCGCTCTGCGCTGGTACCACGGGCTGCGCGAGAGCCGCCGCTCATGAGGGCGGACGGCAGCGGACCGGACGAAGGGAAGACCCCGATGCTCGACGTACGCGGCCTGAAGAAGGTCTACGAGGGAACCGGCCGCCGGGTCGAGGCGGTCCGCGACCTCACCTTCTCCCTCGCCGCCGGCGAATTCGTCTGCCTGGTGGGCCCCTCCGGCTGCGGCAAGACCACACTGCTCAAGTGTGTCGGCGGCCTGCTCACACCGAGCGCCGGCGAGGTCCTGCTGAAGGGCAGCCGGGTCACGGCCCCGCCACCCGGGATGGCGGTCGTCTTCCAGGAGTACGGGCGCAGCCTCTTCCCCTGGATGCGGGTCCGCGAGAACGTCGAACTGCCCCTGCGCAGGCGCACGTCACTCAGCAAGGAACGCCGAAGAGCCCTGGTGGACGACGCGTTGGAGGCGGTGGGTCTCGCGGAGACCCATCGCGCGTATCCCTGGGAGCTGTCCGGCGGTATGCAGCAGCGCGTCGCGATCGCGCGCGCCGTCGCGTACCAGCCCGAAGTGCTCCTGATGGACGAGCCGTTCGCCGCTGTCGACGCCCAGACCCGCGCGGATCTGGAGGACCTGGTGCGCGGGCTGTGGCAGGAGCGCGGGATGACGGTCCTCTTCGTCACCCATGACATCGACGAGGCGGTGTACCTCGGCGAGCGGGTGATGATCCTCTCCGCCGCGCCCACCGTCGTACGCGAACAGCTCACGGTGGACCTCCCGGCGGAGCGGGACCAACTGCACACCCGCGTCGCTCCGCGCTTCGCCGAACTGCGCACCCAGGTGTACGAGCAGATCCAGGCGGCCAAGCGAGGAGTGTGACCCCCGCCCCCGCACATGTCCCCCCCCGCTCATGCCTGTGGGCCCCTCCGGAGAGGGGCCCACAGGTCTTGGTGGTGCGCCGCGCCCGTCCCCACGGTGCGGCGCTGACGAGCCGTCGTCATCCGCTTTCGGACAACGGCCCGCCGGTCAGGTGGGCGAGGTGACCCGCAGCGCCAGGGCGGGCAGCACCGCCGCCTCCAGGAACCGGACGAGGTACGCCTCGTCCGCGTACCGCCCCTCCAGCGCCGGCCGGGCGCGCACGACGCCGATGAGCTGGGTGGCGACGAACTCCGCCGCCGGATTGTCGGCGGCGATCTCGCCGCGCTCGACTCCCCGCCGGATCATGGCGTCGATCGCGGCGACCGCGGGCTCGACGAGGGCCTCGCGCAGCGCCGAGAGCAGCTCGGGGGTCCCCAGCGCCGCGTGCGCGAGGGCGTGCATCAGCGGGGTGTCGCGCCCCGATCCGGCTCCGGTCGCGCGTGCCGCCGCCCGCAGATCGCCCTCCAGGCCGCCGGTGTCGATGTCGGCGAGCTGGAACGAGCGGGTGCCACGCAGCGCGGCGGCCACCAGTCGCGGTTTTGTGCCCCACTGCCGGTAGAGGGTCGATTTGCCGCAGCGGGTGCGCGCGGCGACGCCCTCCATGGTCAGGGCGTCGTAGCCGCCCTCCCTGAGCAGGTCGAGGGTGGCCTCGTAGAACTCGAGTTCCCGTTCCGGTGTGATCTTGGAGCGGCGCGGCGACGGCGACGGTGACGTCAACGTATCTCCCTCTCGGACTCTCGAATTCACCCTGGCTGGAATCGACCGGCGTGCGGCGGTGTTGCCCAGCATGCACGACTGTCATCGATACGACCATGTACCGATACGCCAGTGTAGCGATACGATTGCGTATCGGTACACTGCCGTATCGATAGGGCGCGGCTCAAGCTGCCGCGCCATCGCACACCACCGTGACGCCGCCACATCGCGTCGTCCATGCAAAGGGGTCGGGTGATGAACGCCCGCACTGGGTCCGCCGTACGGAAGCCGGACGCTTCCGCCCGGCCTTCCAGCGCTGCGCACCGAGGGACCACGCCCACTCCGGCAGGGGTCTCCCGGTGAGCGGCGCGATACTCGTCGCCGTGGCGCTCTCGCTGGTCTCGGCCGTCGCGTACGCCTCGGCAGCCGTGGCGCAGGAGCGCCTCGCGGCCCGTACGCCGCATCGCGGCGGCCTCTTCGCGCTCCTCGGACACGGCACCTGGTGGTGGGCGGTCGGGCTCAACGCCACCGGCGCGATGCTCCATGTCGCCGCCCTCACCTACGGGCCGCTCACCGTCGTCCAGCCGCTCGGCGCGCTGACGCTGGTCGCCGCCGTGCCGCTGGGCGCGCGCCGCGCCGGGCGGCAGGTCAGCAGGGGCGAGTGGCGCGGTACGGCGTTCACGCTCGCCGGTCTCGCCGTCATCCTCGTGACAGCGGCCGGTACGGCACCCGCCGAGACGCTCACGCTGCCCGGGGCCCTCGGGGTCTCGGCCGTGGCGATGGCCCTGGTGGCGCTGCTCACCCGGCCCAGGCACGGTGACCGGCCGGGGCTGCGGCACGCGGCGGCCTCCGGGATCACCTCAGGGGTCGCCTCGGCGCTCACCCAGACCGTCACCGTCGCAGCGACGGTGCGCGGGGCGCACGCGCTGCCGATGTGGCAGGTCGGCGGGGTGGCGCTGCTGGTGGCGACGTTCGCGGCCAGCGGTCTGCTGCTCTCGCAGCGGGCGTACGAGGGCGGACTCGGCGCACCGCTCGCCGTCCTGACACTGGCGAACCCGGTCGCGGCCTCCGCGATCGGCCTGATACTGCTCGGCGAACGGCTCCAGGGCGGCGCACTCGGCATCCTCGCCGCGGCGGTGGGCGCGGTGCTCGCCGCACGCGGTGTGGTGCTGCTGACGCGCAACACGGCACCACCGGCGGAGCCGTCGGTCACGCAGCCGGTGACGCGCCCAGCACTGGCGAAGGACTCCGCGAAGGCGCCGGCGCGGATCCCGCAGCCGGTTCCGGCCGGAGGCGTACGCCGCGCCGGAGCGGCCCTACCGGCCCTACCGGCAGCGCCTCCCGTGTCCGACCCGCCGATGTCCGGTGCCGGGGCCGGTGCCGCCGTACCGTCCGTGCCCTCCGTACTGGACGCGCAGGCCGCCGCCCGATTGGCGGTATCCGACGTAACCGGCCGGGACACCCGGATTCCCGTCGTCCTCCTCCCCGGCCTCTTCGCCACCGTGGACCTGCCCGGCCCCGCCCTGTCACCACCGGAGGCGGGCAGCGGCACCGAGGAGCCGCGCCCTCGCCGGCACGGGCGGTGCCGCGCGTGAAGCTCCGCTGTTGGGCCGCTTAAGAAATCCTCGATGGACTGAACGGTCGGCACTGGGCAGATTGGTGGCTGAACGGTGATCACCACCGTTCACGATCGTCACCACCGGGAGCCGCGCCCATGAAGGCACTTGTGAAACAGAAGGCCGAGCCCGGACTGTGGCTCATGGATGTGCCGGAGCCCCGCACCGGGCCGGGTGACGTGCTGATCAAGGTCCTCCGTACGGGTATCTGCGGCACCGATCTGCACATCAGGTCCTGGGACGGCTGGGCCCAGCGGTCCGTCGCGACCCCGCTCGTCCTCGGCCACGAGTTCGTCGGCGAGGTGGCCGCCGTGGGCGCCGACGTACAGGACATCGCGGTCGGTGACCTGGTGAGCGGCGAGGGCCATATCGTCTGCGGCAAGTGCCGCAACTGTCTCGCCGGCCGCAGGCACCTCTGCCGTGGCACGGTCGGCCTCGGTGTCGGCAGGGACGGCGCCTTCGCCGAGTACGTGTCCCTGCCCGCCACCAACGTCTGGGTGCACCGCGTCGAGGTGGACCTCGACGTCGCGGCGATCTTCGACCCGTTCGGCAACGCCGTACACACGGCGCTGTCCTTCCCGCTCGTCGGCGAGGACGTCCTGATCACCGGCGCCGGACCGATCGGGATCATGGCCGCGGCCGTGGCCAAGCACGCGGGCGCGCGCAGCGTCGTGATCACCGACATCAGCCCCGACCGGCTGGAACTCGCCCGCAAGGTCGGCGCCACTCTCGCCCTGGACGTCTCCCGCACGGACATCGCCGAGGCGCAGCGGGAACTCGGCCTCAAGGAGGGCTTCGACATCGGCCTGGAGATGTCGGGCCGCCCCGAGGCCATGCGCGACATGGTCGCCAACATGACGCACGGCGGACGGATCGCGATGCTCGGGCTGCCCGCCGAGGAGTTCGCCGTCGACTGGTCGAAGATCGTCACCAACATGATCACGATCAAGGGCATCTACGGCCGCGAGATGTTCGAGACCTGGTACGCGATGACGGTGCTGATCGAGGGCGGCCTCGACCTCGCCCCCGTGATCACCGGCCGGTACGGGTACCAGGACTTCGACGAGGCGTTCGACGAGGCGGCCACCGCGCACGGCGGGAAGATCATCCTCGACTGGACGACCGTCTGACCCCCAGGTCGCCCCGAGGAGAACAGCGCCTCCGAACAGCGCCTCCGAACCCCGCGCCCCCGAACCGCCCCAAAAAAGAGAGCGAGCTTTCCATGTACGGGTCCGTCCGCGACGACCTGCGTTCCACCCTCGACGAGATCCGCGACGCCGGCCTCTTCAAGCCCGAGCGTGTGATCTCCACCCCGCAGAGCGCCTCCGTCGCCGTCAGCGCGGGCGCCACGGGCGAGGACGTACTCAACTTCTGCGCCAACAACTACCTCGGCCTCGCCGACCACCCCGAGGTCGTCTCCGCAGCGAAGGACGCCCTCGACCGCTGGGGCTACGGCATGGCGTCCGTACGCTTCATCTGCGGCACCCAGGAGATCCACAAGGAGCTGGAGCAGCGGCTGTCCACGTTCCTCGGGCAGGAGGACACGATCCTCTACTCCTCCTGCTTCGACGCCAACGGAGGCGTCTTCGAGACCCTCCTCGGCGCCGAGGACGCCGTCATCTCCGACGCCCTCAACCACGCCAGCATCATCGACGGCATCCGGCTCTCCAAGGCCCGCCGCCTGCGCTACGCCAACCGCGACCTCGCCGATCTCGAAACGCGCCTCAAGGAGTCGCAGGACGCGCGGCGCAGGCTGATCGTCACCGACGGCGTGTTCTCCATGGACGGTTATGTCGCCCCGCTCGCCGAGATCTGCGACCTCGCCGACCGCTACGACGCGATGGTCATGGTCGACGATTCGCACGCCGTCGGCTTCGTGGGCCCCGGCGGTCGCGGTACGCCCGAGCTGCACGGCGTGATGGACCGCGTCGACATCATCACCGGCACGCTCGGCAAGGCGCTGGGCGGCGCGTCCGGCGGTTATGTCGCCGCACGCGCGGAGATCGTGGCGCTGCTGCGCCAGCGCTCACGCCCGTACCTCTTCTCCAACTCCCTCGCCCCGGTCATCGCAGCCGCCTCGGTCAAGGTCCTCGACCTGCTGGAGAGCGCGGGCGAGCTGCGCGAGACGCTGAAGGCGAACACCGCGCTCTTCCGCAGGAGGATGGCGGAGGAGGGCTTCGAGATCCTGCCGGGCGACCACCCCATCGCGCCCGTGATGATCGGCGACGCGGCCGAGGCGGGCAAGATGGCCGATCTGCTGCTGGAGCGCGGCGTGTACGTCATCGGCTTCTCGTACCCGGTCGTGCCCATGGGCCAGGCCCGGATCAGGGTGCAGCTCTCGGCCGCGCACTCGGCGGCGGACGTGGAGCGTGCCGTCGTCGCCTTCACCGAGGCGCGGGCGGCGCTGCGGGCGTGAGCGGGAGCGGGAGCGGGCACGCCGTCGGTCCGGGAGTCCGGAACCCCCGCCGGCCTGGCACCATGAAGAGGTGATCGACCCCCGGCGGCTGCGCATCCTGCGGGCCGTGGCGGACCACCGTACGGTGACCGCCGCGGCCGCCGCGCTCTACCTCACCCCGTCCGCCGTCTCCCAGCAGCTCGCGGCGCTGGAGCAGGAGAGCGGCCACTCCCTG
Source organism: Streptomyces sp. 150FB (assembly GCF_000818195.1). Lineage (GTDB taxonomy): Bacteria > Actinomycetota > Actinomycetes > Streptomycetales > Streptomycetaceae > Streptomyces. Next base: position 8,310,990 of record NZ_JTHL01000001.1, read on the forward strand.
CTGACCCGCAGCGGCCGGGGCGTACGGCTGACCGCCGCCGGTGAGATCCTGCTCACCCACGCGCACGCCGTCCTCGCCCAACTGGAACGTGCGGAGGCGGAGCTGGCCGCGTACGCCGGCGGGGTGGCCGGCGAGGTCACGGTCGCTTCCTTCGCCACCGGCATCGCCGAGGTGCTGGCCCCCGCCGTCCAGCAGCTCGCCGGACCGCACCCCGGCATCCGGGTGCGCGTACGGGACGCCGAGGGCGACGAGAGCCTGCCGATGGTGCTCGACGGGGAGGCCGATCTGGCGGTCGCCGTGGAGTACCGGGGCGCCCCGCGCGAGGACGATCCGAGGCTGTCGCGCGTACCGCTGTACGCGGAGCCGTTCGACGCGGTCCTGCCCGCCGCGCATCCGCTCGGCCTCGAAGCCGAAGTGGCGCTCGCCGAACTGGCCGACAGCGACTGGATCGGCCCCTACCCGGGCAACCCGTGTCACGACGTCATGCAGCTCGCCTGCGAACTCGCCGGTTTCCAGCCGCGCCTGACCCATTCGTCCGACGACTTCCGGGCCGTCGTCGCCCTCGCGGGGGCGGGCGCCGGGGTCGCGCTGGTGCCCAGGTCGGCGCTGCGCGGCATGGAGCTGAAGGGCACGGTCGTCCGGCCCGTGGCGGGGTCGGCCGCCACCCGCCGCGTCTTCGCCGCCGTGCGCAGGGGCGCCGAGGACCACCCGCTGATCAGCCCGGTCCTCGACGCGCTGACGCGCGCGGCGGCGGGACTCACGACGGGCTGACCGGCTGGTCGGCTCCGCCGGGCCGCAGGAAGCGCTGGAGGATCAGGCGCAGCGTGGGAAGCTGCTCGGCCGGGCTGAACGACGGATCGGTGGCCGCGCTGGTGTAGAGCGCGGCGATGAGTGCCATGACCCAGGCCGCGGTGCCGTCCGGGTCCAGGGTGGGGTCGATCTGCCCCTTCGCTGCCGCGTTCCGCAGCAGGGCGGTGATGGTGGACTGCTCTTCGTCGTTGTCGCGGCTCAGCAGTGCTTCGAGCTCGGGGTCCCGGAATGCCTGGATCATCGCCTCCATGACGAGGGCGGGGACCAGCGGCTCGGTGGCGGGGGCCGCCAGAAGGTCGACGGTGTCGAGGAGAGCGGTCCACGGGTCGTCGGAGGCGCGGGCGGCGGCGAGGCGCTCGGCCTTGGTGGCGGCGGGTTCGTCGTCGCCGGTGGCGTCCGTGTGGTCGGTGTCGTCGGTGTCCTCTTCGAAGACGGCGTAGAAGATCGCGCGCTTGTTGGGGAAGTAGTGGAACAGGTTCCCCGCGCTGATACCGGCGGCCTTGCAGATCTCCGCCGTGGTGGTGCGCTCGAAGCCCTTGGCGGCGAAGAGGACGGTCGCGGTGTTGATGATGTGCCCGCGCCGTGCCCGGTACTTGGCCGGGTCGACTGTCCTCATCGTGGTTCCTTTCTTCTTCGTTCCGCAATCATAGACCGAGTGCTCGGTCTATGATTGCGGGAACGGCATGCACGGGGATACGGGGAGGAAGCATGAGCGTAGGCAAGAGAGTTGAGCGGAGCCCGGGGAGCGAGAAGGTCACCGTGGTCGGCGAGTCGGCGTGGCGGACGGTGAGTGTCTACCTCGTTTTCGCGCTGGTGGGGGCAGGGGCCGGCTGGCTCGTCGGCCTCCTTGCCGACTGGCTCGTGACGCTGCCCTGGGCGCCGATGCAGGGACCGGCCAAGCTTGTCGCGTCCATTCCCGCTCCCTGGCTGCCTGTCGCGGGTTCGGTGGCGGGGCTGGTCCTCGGACTGGTCGCCCAGTACGAGCAGTTGGCGATTCGCCTGTCGGACGATCGCGTCGTGTTCACGAGCAGGGGCCGGGAGGAGGAGTTCGCGCGGGACGCCGTCGCCGGGGCCTTCCAGGACGGCAAGCACCTCGTTCTGCTCGGCCACGACGGTGGCGAACTCGCCCGCCAGGAATGCGATGTGGACCTCGGCCGGGTGGCCGGCGCCTTCACCGCGCACGGGTACGCGTGGGCGGACGCCGATCCGCACAAGGACGAGTTCCGTCGCTGGGTCCCGGGCACCCCCGGACTGCCGGGCGGTGCGGACGCCGTCCTCAAGGCCCGCCAGAAGTCGCTGGAGAAGAAGGGCGCCTCCGACGGCGATGTTCAGGACCTCCGTGCGGAACTGGCACGTCTCGGTG
>NZ_JTHL01000001.1:8313593-8323298 GCF_000818195.1 Streptomyces sp. 150FB
TTGTCGTGCGGGACGAGAAGCGACGTCAGTACTGGAGGACATTCGGGAGTGCGGGTCCGGCTGTGGAATGACCGGCCATGACCGGCCATGACCGGTTATGGCCGGCCATGAGTGGCCATGAGCGCGGTGCCGATGCCGGCACCGCGCTTCCCTGTTCTCGCCGCTCCCGTCCGCCGCGCCTACGACAACAGACTCGGGGTCGCCCGGTCGAGGACCGAGTTGACCCTCTCCCAGGTCTCCACATCCCGCTCCACCGGCTCCAGTTCGGGGCCGGCGCCCGACTGCCAGGCCGTGGCGATCGCCACCGGGTCCTCGCCGGTCGCAGCGCCCGCGGCGAGCGCCGCCGCGCCCAGCGCGACCAGTTCGCCGCTCGCCGGGACGATCAACTGGCGGCCCGAGAGGCGTCGTACGGTCTCCACCCACGTACGACCCTGCGCGCCGCCGCCGACCAGCCGCAGCGGACGGCTCGCGACGGCGGGATCGGCGGGGTCGAGTCCGCAGGCGCGCAGCACCTCGTCCAGCGCGCGCAGCACCGTGACGGCCGCGCCCTCGTAGGCGGCGCCCAGCAGTTGCTGGGGGGTGGTGTCGTGGCGCAGCCCGGTCAGCAGACCCGAGGCGGTCGGCAGGTCGGGGGTGCGTTCGCCGTCGAGGTACGGCAGGAGTACGGCCTCACCGCCGGGTACGGCGTCCTCGCGGTCCAGCCGGAGCAGGGCTGCCACCTTGTCGACGGCGAGGGTGCAGTTCAGGGTGCAGGCCAGGGGCAGGTAGGTGCCGTCGGCCGCCGCGAAGCCGGAGAGTGCCGGGGTGTCGGGGCGGGTCCGGGTCGCCGCGAACACCGTGCCCGAGGTGCCGAGGCTGAGCACCGGGTGGTCCAGCAGCCCCGCGCCGCCGAGGCCTAGGCCGACCGCAGCGCTCATGTTGTCACCCGTACCGGCGGCGACCGCTATGCCGGCGGGCAGGCCGAGTTCGGCGGCGGCAGCGGCGGTGAGCGAGCCGACGCGGGCGGCGCCGGTCGTCGCGACCTCCGGGAGCAAGGAGGCGTCGAGGCCGAGGAGTTCGAGGAGTTCGGGGTCGTAGGCGCCGGTCGCCGTCGAGTACCAGTTGGTGCCGGAGGCGTCACCGGGATCGGTGGCGGCGGTACCTGACAGGCGTTCGGTGAGGAAGTCGTGCGGGAGCCGGACGGCCGCCGCGGCGTCGGCCACCGCCGGGTCGTTCTCGCGCAGCCACTGCCACTTGGACGCGGTCATCGCCGCCACCGGCACCGAACCCGTACGCGCGGTCCAGGCCTCGGGGCCGCCGAGCGACGTGGTGAGCGCGGCGGCCTGCGGCGCCGAACGGGTGTCGTTCCACAGCAGCGCGGGGCGCAGCGGCCGTCCGGTGCCGTCAAGCACCACCAGGCCGTGCTGCTGTCCGGCGACGGCGATCCCGGTCACGGCTGACGCGTCGACCCCGGACTCCTTGAGGCCGGCGGTGACGGCCTCGCGCAGCGCGTTCCACCACTCCTCGGGGTCGCTCTCGCGGGCGCCGCCGTCACCGGTCACCCGGTGCGGGGCGCGGCCCACGGCGAGGAGCCGTCCGGTGGCGGCATCGGTGAAGGCCGCCTTCGTGGACTGGGTGGAGCTGTCCACGCCGATGACGACCGGGTTCTGTGACGACATGGACGACATGGACGTAACCTCTTCCGTCAAGTTTCCGGACGTGCCCGGAGCAGTTTTGGACGTGGCGAAAACAAATTACGCGATGGGACGGCGGACGGGAACCGGCCTGTCGATCACACCGCGCGCCGATGGTATGCCCGCACGTGTTCGACGGGTCGGACACGGATGAGCACAGACGGGGGCTTTTGCGCACAGGCACCGGCGTGCTTTATTAGTCATGTCAGGAAACAAAAAGGTCGGCACGTGCCGGACCTGAGGTATCGAAGGCGGCCAGAGAATGACGGAACGCTTCACCCCCACCCCCGAGGACAAGTTCAGCTTCGGCCTGTGGACCGTGGGCTGGCAGGGCAGGGACCCGTTCGGCGACGCGACCCGCCCGGCCCTGGACCCTGTCGAATCGGTTCAGCGACTGGCCGAGATCGGCTCGTGGGGCGTCACCTTCCACGACGACGACCTGATTCCCTTCGGCTCGTCCGAGACGGAGCGCGAATCGCACATCAAGCGGTTCCGGCAGGCGACGGACGCGACCGGCATCACGGTGGAGATGGTCACCACCAACCTCTTCACCCACCCCGTCTTCAAGGACGGCGGCTTCACGGCGAACGACCGCGACGTCCGCAGGTACGCGCTGCGCAAGGTGCTCCGCAACGTCGACCTCGCCGCCGAGCTGGGCGCGAAGACCTTTGTCGCCTGGGGCGGCCGTGAAGGCGCCGAATCGGGCGGGGCGAAGGACGTACGGCTGGCGCTCGACCGGATGAAGGAGGCCTTCGACCTCCTCGGCGAGTACGTCACCGAGAAGGGGTACGACCTCAAGTTCGCCATCGAGCCCAAGCCGAACGAGCCGCGCGGCGACATCCTGCTGCCGACCGTCGGACACGCTCTCGCGTTCATCGAGCGCCTGGAGCGCCCCGCGCTGTTCGGTGTCAACCCCGAGGTCGGCCACGAGCAGATGGCCGGGCTCAACTTCCCGCACTCCATCGCGCAGGCCCTGTGGTCCGGCAAGCTCTTCCACATCGACCTCAACGGCCAGAGCGGCATCAAGTACGACCAGGACCTGCGCTTCGGCGCCGGTGACCTGCGGGCCGCCTTCTGGCTGGTCGACCTGCTGGAGACGGCCGGATGGGAAGGCGCGCGGCACTTCGACTTCAAGCCGCCGCGCACCGAGGACTACGACGGTGTCTGGGCGTCGGCCGCCGGCTGCATGCGCAACTACCTGATCCTCAAGGAGCGCGCCGCTTCCTTCCGCGCCGACCCGCTGGTCCAGGAGGCACTGCGTGCCTCGCGCCTGGACGAGCTGGCGCAGCCCACCGCCGCCGACGGTGTGACGGCCCTGCTGGCCGACCGGGGTGCGTACGAGGACTTCGACGTCGACGCCGCCGCCGAGCGCGGGATGGCGTTCGAGGCTCTCGACCAGCTCGCCATGGACCACCTCCTCGGCGCACGCTGAGCACACGCACCGCGTACGGCGCGCACACCGCGCGCCGTACGCACCGCACGTAGGGGGACCAACCCCGGGCGCGGGACGGGCCGCAGGTCAGCCCGTGCCGCGCCGTACGTATGCCACAGGGTCGGCCAGCACGGCCCGTACGACCAGCGCGGCGGCGCCGCGTGCCGCGTCCCCCGCCGACGACGAGGCCCGCAGCCGTCCGCTGTCGCGCGGCCAGAGGCCCGACACGACACGCGCGGTCAACTCCCGGTCGGCGGACGGGGACAGCCAGGGCATCAGCTCCCGGTAGATCCCGCCGAGCACCACCGCGTCCGGGTCGAAGAGGTTGACTGCGCCGGACAGCACCCGGCCCAGCATCACCCCGGCCTGTTCCACGGCGGCCACGGCGCGCGCGTCGCCGCCGCGCGCCCTGCGCTCCAGTTCGGCGACGCCGGGCACCCCGGAGTTCTCGTCGATCCCGGCGGCGCGCAGCAGCGCCGACTGCCCCGCGTACTGCTCCAGGCAGCCCCGGGAGCCGCAACGGCACAGCGGGCCCTCGGAGTCGACGACCACATGGCCGATCTCGCCGGCGAAGCCGTGTGCCCCGCGCAGCAGTTCACCGTCCAGGACGAACGCGCCGCCGACCCCGATCTCGCCGGTCAGATAGAGGAACGTCCGCAGTTGTCCGAGGCCGCCGAACCACAGTTCGGCCAGCGCCGCGAGGTTCGCCTCGTTCTCCGAACTCACCGGCAGCACCGGCAGATCGGGCTGGAGCACGGCGAGCGCCTTGGCGAACAGCTCTTCGGCCGGCACCCGGTTCCAGCCCAGGTTGGGCGCCTGGCGGACCGTACCGCCCGAGACCAGTCCGGGCAGGGCCAGTTCCACACCGACAGGCAGCAAGTCCTGCTCGGCGGCGGACTCCAGGGTACGGGCGGCGATCCGGGCACCCCGTGCCAGCACCTCGGCAGGGAGCGCGCCCCGGTTGTCGATGTGTTCGGTCAGCCGGACCCGGTCGGTGCCCGACAGGTCGACCACACACACCGACACATAGTCGATGTTGATCTCGACACCGATGCCCGCCGGGCCTGTTCGCGTCACCTTGAGCACGGTGCCGGGGCGCCCCGCCTGGCCGCTGAACGTCTTGCCGGACTCCGAGAGGAAGCCGCTGTCGATGAGCTGCTCGACCAGGGACGACACGGCCGCCCGGGTCAGGCCCACGCGCGCCGCCACACCGGCCCTCGTCGCCTCGCCCTCGTCCCGTACGGCACGCAGCACCAGGCTCAGGTTGTGCCGGCGCACCGTCTCTTTGTCGGCCTTGGGCCCGAGAGAAGTGTGGTTGGTGTTCATATCGCCGTTGAGCCTATGCGATCCGCACCGGATGTAGAGGGCATCGACCGAAGCCGGCCCAGGGATTCGGGCCCTTGTTTAAGTTAATTAGTAATAATCGTTGACACCGCCCGGCCGTGCGGCCACAGTCTTCGTCGTGGCGCCGCTGCCCCCGATCCGGGACTGCGCGGCGCCCTGACCCCCAACTCTCGGGAGACATCAGTGACTTCGCATCGTGCAGGGATGGTGCGTGCCCGGCGCGCGGCCGCGTCCTTCGGGGCCGCGGCGCTGGTCGGGGTGGCGGTACCCCCGGCGGCGCACGCCGCGGGCCAACCGCAGGTACGGCAATCCGCGGTGACGCAATCCCCAGTGACGCAATCCCCGCTGGCGCAAACCCAGGAACAGCAGCCCGACCAGGGCGCTCCGCCGTACTACGACAGCTCGCTCGCCCCCACGCCGTACATGGGGTGGAACACCTACTACGGCCTCGGCGCACCGACCGAGGACCAGGTCAAAAGCGTCGCGAAAAACCTGGTCAGCAGCGGGCTCAAGGGCGCCGGCTACGACATCGTCTGGCTGGACGGCGGCTGGCAGGCCGACACCCCGCGCGACGCGCAGGGCAGGCTCGCCGCGAACAAGGAGCGCTTCCCCTCCGGCATACCCGCGCTGGTGAACTACCTCCACGGGCTCGGCCTCAAGGCCGGGATCTACACCGACGCCGGTGACTACGACGGCGGCAAGAGCTGCGGGCTCGGCAGTCGGGGCCACTACGAGCAGGACGCCAAGCAGTTCGCCGGCTGGAAGATCGACGCCGTCAAGGTCGACTTCCTCTGCGGGATCACCGAGAAGCTCGACCCGGGCCCCGCGTACAAGGAGTTCAGCGACGCCGTCGCCAAGTCGGGCCGGCCGATGCTGCTGAACTTCTGCAATCCGCTCACCGACGACTGGGGTCTGCCGCACACCCCGGCCCAGGACGCGCACAACGCGTACACCTACGGCCCCACGACCGGCGACTCCTGGCGTACCGGCACCGACATCGCCTACGGCACCGCGACGGCGGGCGAATGGCCCAACGTCCTGCGCAACATGGACGCCAACGCCTGGCACCCCGAGGCGCAGGGACCCGGGCACTACAACGACCCGGACTACCTGATCCCGATGCGCAAGATGCCGGACGGGTCGTACGAGCTGACCGAGGAGGAGTCCACGAGCCAGCTCGTGATGTGGGCCGAGATGGCCTCCCCGCTGGTCCTCGGCTCCGACCCGCGCACGCTGCCCGCTTCGATGATCCACACCCTCACCAACCCCGAGATCGTCGCCGTCGACCAGGACCCGCTGGCCGTGCAGGGCGTACGGGTCGCCACCGACGCCACCGGTGACGTCTACAGCAAGGTCCTCCAGGGCTCGGGCGAGCGCGCGGTGGTGCTGCTCAACCGCTCCGACAGCGCGTCGGAGCGCACGGTGGACTTCGCCGACGCCGGCCTCACCGGACAGGTGTCCGTACGCGACCTGCGGGCGCGGCGGAACGCGGGCACGCACACCGGCTCGTACACGGTCACCGTCCCCGCGCACGGCACGGCCTTCCTCAAGCTGTCTGGCACGGACGGGGCGCCCGGCGTCTCGCTGGGTACCACCTCGTCGGCGAGCCCGGCGCTGGTGAGCGACGGCGACCGGCTGACCGCGTTCACCCGCGGCACCGACGGCTCGCTGCGGCAGCAGAGCGGGAGCGCCGGCCACTGGTCGTCGCGCACCACCGACCTCGGCGGCCCGACCCACGGGCAGATGCTCGGCCAGCCGGCCGCCTACGGATCGGCCGGCGGCCGCGTCGACGTCTTCGTGCGCGGTACGGACAACGCCGCCTACCGGCGTACCTTCAGCGACGGACGCTGGGGAGGCTGGCAGAGCCTCGGCGGAAGCCTCAGCGACGCACCGTCCGTCGCCTTTGAGAGCCCCGAGAAGTGGACGCTCTTCGCGCGCGGCGCCGACGGCGACGTCATCTCGCGCGGCCCGGACGGCGGTTGGACGTCCGTCGGCGCGCCGAACGGTCTGACGGTCTACGGTCGGCCCTCGGCCGTCACCGACTCGGCCGGCGCCACGCACGTCGCCGTACGCACCGCCGACGACGCCGTGTGGGAGCGGGTGCGTGACGCGTCCGGCACCTGGTCGGACTGGTCCTCGCTCGGCGGGACCGTCAGTGGCAGCCCGACGCTGGTCGCTTCGGGGGACACCGTGCACCTGTACGCACGCGCCGGTGACTACACCCTCTGGCAGCGCGCCTTCACGGCCGACGGCTGGGGCGACTGGTCGGCGCGTACGGAGTTCCCGAGCGCCGTCTTCGACGGCTCGCTCGGGGCGACGGCGGGTCCGGACGGCAGTGTGCTCGCCGTCTTCCGCGGTGTCGCTGGACGCGTCCACCAGACGGAAATAAATTAGTAATTAATCTTGACCGCGGGCCCGGTCCCGGGTCAGTCTGTATCCGCCGAACGAGAGCCCGGCCGTCAGGGGGCCGGGCTCCGTTCCGTGGGCGTATAGGGAGTTCAACGATGATCACCTCACCACCCAGCCGTCGTGGTTTCCTCGCGGGCGCGGGCGCCGTCGGCGCCGCCGCCCTGATGAGCGGCTGTGTCACCGCCGGTTCGTCCGGCGGCAAGAGCCAGTCCGGCAGCGGCCCGGTGACCCTTCAGTCCAACCTCTCCGCGCCGCAGGCCAAGTCGGCGATGCAGAAGCTCGTCGACTCGTTCAACAAGACCGGCAAGGGATCGGCGACGCTGAACACCGTCGCCTCCGAGACCTTCCGCACGCAGCTCCCGACCTACCTCACCTCGGCCAACCCGCCGGACCTGCTGACCTGGTACCCGGGCTCGGTCGCCGACTCGTACGCGCAGAAGAACCTCCTGCTCGACGTCAGCGACATCTGGACCAAGCCCGAGTTCGCCGGGTACAGCGCCGCTCAGCAGAAGCTCTGCACCTCCTCCAGCGGCAAGAAGGTCTTCGTGCCCGCCACCTACTACTGGTGGGGCGTCTTCTACAAGAAGTCCAACTTCAAGAAGTGGGGCGTCAAGGAGCCCAAGACCTGGGACGAGTTCCTCGACCTGTGCGACAAGCTCAAGTCCAAGGGCATCGCACCCATCGGACTCGGCGCCGGCGGCAACACCGCCTGGGTGGCGTCCTCCTGGTTCGACTACCTCAACATCCGTATCAACGGCGCCACGTACCACCGTGAACTGCTCGCCGGGAAGCACCGCTTCGACGACCCCGAGGTCCACAAGGTCTTCGACCGGTGGAGCGAGGCCCTGCCGTACTTCGACCCCAACGGCACCGCGCTCGCCTTCCAGGACGCCACCACCGCGCTCCTCCAGAGCCGTACGGGCATGATGCTGATCGGTACGTTCTTCGCCGACTCCGTGCCCAAGAGCGAGCTGGACGACATCGACTTCTTCCGCTTCCCGGTCATCGACCCGAAGGTCCCGATGGCCGAAGAGGGCCCCACCGACGGGTACTTCGCCAGCGCGCACACCGCGCACAAGGACGAAGTCAAGGAACTCATGCGCTACATGGCCACCGCGGAGGCACAGGAGATCTACCTCAAGGGCTCGTCCGGCACCGCGCTGCCGACCAACCCCAAGGCCAAGGACACCGGCACCCCCCTGGTCAAGAAGGGCCGCGCGCTGATCGAAGGGGCCGCGGACGTCACGCAGTTCTTCAACCGCGACTCCAGCGACGCCCTCCAGCCCTCCGCCGACACCGCGCTCACCCGCTTCCTCGCCAAGCCCAAGGAGGTCGGCTCGATCCTGACGACCTGGCAGCGGGACGCGCAGAAGATCTGGAGCCAGTGAGATGGCGGTGCTCACTGCCGTACGCAAACCACGGCGGATGCGCGGCGCGACCCGCGTCCCGCCGCTGGTCCTCGCCTTCGTGCTCGTGCCGCTGCTGGCCGAGGGCTTCTGGGTGTTCTGGCCGGCCATCCAGGGCTTCTACCTCTCGCTGACGAAGTGGGACGGTGTCTCGGCCCCGCAGTTCATCGGGCTCGGCAACTACCGCGAGATGATGAGCGACAGCGTCTTCTGGACCGCGCTCGTCGACACCGTGCTGTGGCTGGTGCTCTTCGGCGGACTCTCGGCCATTCTCGGCCTCGGCGCCGCCCTGCTCCTCCAGCAGGAGCGCCGTGGTGTCGGTGTGTACCGGGCGGCGATCTTCCTGCCCGTGGTGTTCTCGCTGACGGCCACCGCACTGGTGTGGCAGGCGATGTACCAGCCCGACGGCCTGATCAACAAAACACTCCAGGGCCTCGGCCTCGGGAGCCTCACACACGCCTGGCTCGCCGACCAGAGCACCGCGCTGTACGCCGTCATCGCACCCGCCCTCTGGCGCCAGATCGGCTATGTGATGGTGCTCTACCTCGCCGGGCTCAAGGGCATCGACCCGGTGCTGTACGAGGCGGCGAAGGTCGACGGCGCCACCCGCGCCCAGCGGTTCCGCCACATCACCATGCCGCAGCTCAGCAGTGTCAACGCCGTGGTGCTCTCGGTCATCGTCATCGACTCGCTGCGCTCGTTCGACGTCATCTGGGCACTCACCCGGGGCGGCCCGTACCACTCGTCGGAACTGCTCAGCACGTACATGTACTCCACCGCCTTCCAGTCGCTGCGACTGGGATACGGCTCCGCCCTCGCGGTCGTGATCTTCGTCCTGGCCTTCGGGGTCATCGTCTCGTACCTCGTCCGCGCCTTCCGGGAGGCCGACTGATGACCGTCACCCACGCCTCCGCGCCCACCGTCGGGGAGAGCCAAGTCCCGCCCGGCGAAAGGCCCCTGAAGAACCGTCAGGACAAGCGCCGCGCCTGGGCGACGGCGAGCTTCCACATCGGCGCCGGCGCCCTGTCCCTGCTCTGGCTGGTGCCGATCGCGCTGGTGCTGGTCACCAGCACCCGGTCCTTCGACGACATCGCCGCCCACGGCCTCGGGAGCCTGCCGCACTCCTTCACCCTCAGCGGCTTCAGCCAGGCCTGGGTGGACGGCGGCCAGGGACGCGCGCTGGTCAACAGCCTGCTGGTCACCGTCCCCGCCGTACTGCTGTCGCTCGCGCTCGCCTCACTGGCGGCGTTCGCACTCAGCCGCTACGACCTGCCGTTCCGCAGGACCCTGCTGCTCCTGATGCTCGGCGGCAACCTGCTGCCCCCGCAGATCCTACTGATCCCCGTCTCCAAGATCAGCGAATCCCTCGGCCTCTACGACAGCCTGTACGCGCTCATCGGCGTCCAGGTCGGTTTCGGCGTCGGCTTCTACGTCCCGGCTC
>NZ_JTHL01000001.1:8323323-8326171 GCF_000818195.1 Streptomyces sp. 150FB
GCTCGGCGGCAACCTGCTGCCCCCGCAGATCCTACTGATCCCCGTCTCCAAGATCAGCGAATCCCTCGGCCTCTACGACAGCCTGTACGCGCTCATCGGCGTCCAGGTCGGTTTCGGCGTCGGCTTCTACGTCTTCGTCCTGCACGGCTTCATGCGGTCCATCCCGGCCGAGATCCAGCAGGCGGCGGTCATCGACGGCGCGGGCCCCTGGCAGATCTACCGGCGCATCATCATGCCGCTGACGACACCCGCGCTGGCCGCGCTGAGCGCCCTCTCCTTCACCTGGATCTTCAACGACCTGCTGTGGGCCATCACCGTGCTGCGCACCGACACGAAGATGCCCATCACCGCCTCGCTCATCGGGCTCCAGGGCCAGTACGTGTCGATGTGGAACGTCATCGCGGCCGGCTCCGTCATCGCCGCCGCACCGACCGTGATCGTATTCCTGCGATTCCAGCGCCACTTCGTGGCCGGACTCAACCTGGGAGCAGTCAAGTGAACGCCCGCGAGACCTGGACACTGCGCACCGAGAACACCACCTACGTGGTCGCTCTCGCGGGCGACGGGCAGTGGGCCGAGCTGTCGGCCTGGGGGCCGCACGGCGCGGAGAGCGGCCCCTCGCCGCTCGACTGGTCGCGCCGTACGCACTTCATCACCCAGGCCGACGCCGCGCGGGCCGAGTACATCCCGTACGGGCTGCGGCCGTTCACCGGCGCCGACCTGATCGCCGGGCGCCCCGGCGAGGAGCGCGGGGTCTGGTGGCGGTTCACCGGCGCCACAGCCGAGGAGGACCGGACGCTGCGGCTCTTCTTCACCGACGAGCAGCTCGGTCTTGAGACGGCGCTCTGCTACGAGGCCGTCCCCGGCACCGATGTGATCCTGCGCCACACGGAGCTGACCTGCGTCGGCGAGGACGAACTGCGCCTGGAGCGCTTCGACTCCGCCGCAGTGAACGTCCCGGTGACCGGCGGCGCCCGGCTCACGTACCTCACCGGGCAGTGGTCGCAGGAGTTTCAGCGCACCCAGCTCGAACTGGCCCGTGGCCGCTTCGAGATGGCCTCGACCCAGGGCGTCCCCGGCCACGCGTACGCGCCCTGGCTCGCCGTCCAGGACGCCGCTTCCCCCGCCGAGGGCGCCACCCCCACCTACGGCATCGCCCTTGAGTGGTCCGGCAATTGGCACATCACCGCCGAAGCCGAGCCCGGCGGAGCGGTCCGCGTCGGCGCGGGGCGCGTGCCGCACGAGGGCGCCGTACGGCTCGCGCCCGGCGCCACCCTCGCCACACCCCGCCTCGCGTGCGCGTTCAGCCCGGACGGACTCGACGGTCTCGCCCGGGTCTGGCACCGCTACGAACGGCAGTTGGCCGGGGACAGGATGGACCGGCCCCGCCAGGTCCTCTACAACTCCTGGGAAGCCACCGGCTTCGACGTCGAAGCCGGGAGCCAGCTCGAACTCGCCCGTATCGCGGCCGAGATGGGCGCCGAACTCTTCGTCGTGGACGACGGCTGGTTCCCCGGCAGGGCCGACGACACCGGCGGCCTCGGCGACTGGTATCCCGATGAGCACGCCTTCCCTGACGGCTTCGACCACTTCATCTCCGAAGTCCGCTCCCTGGGCATGGACTTCGGGCTCTGGGTCGAACCGGAAGCGGTCAGCCCGAAGTCCGCGCTGTACGCCGAACACCCCGAGTGGGTCTACCGCATCGAGGGCCGCCCGGCGACGCTCGTACGCAACCAGCTCCTGCTGGACCTCGGCCGCGAGGACGTCCAGGACTTTGTCATCGCCACCTTCGACCGGCTGCTCGGCGACCACGCCATCAGCTACCTCAAGTGGGACATGAACCGCCCGCCCACCGAACGCGGCAGGCCCGGCGGCGGCCCCGTCGAGGAACAGGACCTCGACGCGGCCCACGTACACGGCTACCTGCGCGTCCTCGACCACCTGCGTACCCGCCACCCGCACGTCACCGTCGAGGGCTGCGCGGGCGGCGGCGCGCGGATCGAGCACGCCACCATCGCCCGTACGGACGTGGTGTGGCCCAGCGACAACACGGCGCCGCTGGACCGGCTCTCCATCCAGCATGGCTACCTCCACGCGCACGCGCCGCACACCATGAGCTCCTGGGTCACCGACTCACCCGGCGTCTTCGACCAGCGCCCCCGCTCGCTCGGCTTCCGCTTCGTCAACGCGATGGCCGGCGTCCTCGGCATCGGCGCCGACATCCGAACCTGGTCGCAGGACCGGCGCACCGAAGCGGCGGAGTGGGTCGCCCGCTACAAGGAGATCCGCGACGTCGTGCACCACGGCGACCTACACCTGCTGAACACACCGGACGACGCCACCTGCGGAGTGCAGTACGAGGAGCGGGGCGGCGCCCGCGTGGTCGTCACAGCCTGGAACACCGGCCGCCTCGACGGCGCCCCACTGGTACCGGGCCGCCCGTCCAGACTGCGGCTGCGCGGTCTCGAACCGGAGGCGCGTTACGTCGACGGGGAGTCAGGAACCGCGTACAGCGGGGCGTATCTGCTGCACTCGGGGGTGCCGTTCGCCTGGAGCGCCGGATACGACGCCGAGCTGGTGGTACTGACACGGCAGCGAGCGCGGTGAGCCGGGTGAGCCCCGTGGGCACGGTGACCGTGGTGATCCGCCCCCGGACCGCATCCGTTGCCCGTGCGTGGCCCGCGCAGTCATTAAAGTCGATCAGGAAAGTCGCTCAGGACGCGATGAAGCGTCCTCGCACACCGAGGAGTCGAACCGCCCCATGAACTCAGCCGCCCGCTTCACCGATCGCGTCGCCGTGGTCACCGGAGCCGCATCGGGCATCGGCGCCGCGACCGCCGAACGGCTC
>NZ_JTHL01000001.1:8326488-8333190 GCF_000818195.1 Streptomyces sp. 150FB
CGAGGCCGTCGCCGCCGGCATCCGCGCGACAGGCGGGCGCGCCACGTTCGTCACGGCCGACGTCTCCGACGAGGGGGACTGGGAACGGATCACGGCCGCCGCGCACGCCTACGGCCCGGTCGGCGTGCTCGTCAGCAACGCCTACACCGTCGACGTCACCCCCGCACACGAGATGACCCGCGCCTCCTGGGAGCGACAGCTCGCCGTCAACCTCACCGGCGGCTTCCTCGGCTTCCGGGCGGTCCTGCCCGACCTGCGGAAACACCACGGCGCCGTCGTCCTGACCTCGTCCGTGCACGCGCACAAAGGCATCCCCGGCCACCCCGCGTACGCGGCGACCAAGGGCGCGCTGCTCTCCCTGTGCTCACAGCTCGCCGTGGAGTACGGGCCCGAGGTGCGCGTCAACGCCGTACTGCCGGGTCCGATCCTCACCGCGGCCTGGGACCGGGTGTCCGAGGAGGACCGGGCGCGCAGCGTCGCGGAGACAGCGGCGCGCCGCTTCGGGAAACCCGAGGAGGCGGCGGCCGCCATCGCGTTCCTCGCCGCGGAAGAGGCCTCGTACATCACCGGATCGAGCCTGCTCGTGGACGGTGGCTGGAGTGTGGTCAAGGCATCGGCCTGACCAGCCCGACCATGGGGAGCACAACGGCACAACGACCGCCGCACACGGACCGACCAGCAGAGCAGAGAGGCAGAACGACATGACGCCATACGCGCGCCGCGGAGTGCACGGCCAGACCGTGGAGACTCTTGCGCGCCGGGTGCTCAGCGGCGAGATCCCCGAGGGAGCGACACTCGATCTCGTGGCGCTCCAGAGCGAGTTGGACGTCAGTCTGACCGCCCTGCGCGAATCGCTCAAGGTACTCGCGGCGAAGGGGATGGTCGACGCACGGCAGAAACGGGGCACCTTCGTCAGGGCCAGAGCCGACTGGAATCTGCTGGACGCCGACGTACTGCGCTGGCAGTTCGCCGGAGGCACCAGCTCCGGCGCCGACCTCGGCCTGCTGCACAACCTCGGCGAAGTACGCGGCATCATCGAGCCGGCCACGGTCAGGCTGGCGGCCGAGCGCCGTACCGACGCCGATCTCGCCGCCCTGGACGCGGCGTTGACCGCGATGGGCCGGAGTGTGGACGGCGAGGGCGGTGAGGCGGCGCACGCCGTCGAGGCCGACCTCGCCTTCCACCGCGCACTCCTGGCGGCGACCCACAACGAGCTGCTGGAACGCATGGAGATGGTCATCGAGTCGGGTCTCGCCCACCGCGACGAGATCGTGCACAGCTCCCCGCACGGCGAGGACCCCGTACCGAGCCACCGGGCCGTGCTCGACGCCGTACGGGCGCAGGACCAGGACGCGGCGGAACACGCCATGCGCGCCCTGCTCGACCAGGCTGTACGGGACCTCGACAAGGTCCACGGCACACCGAAGACGAAAGGCTCCGAGGCGAAGTGAAGATCGTTCGCGTCGAAACGTTCCTCGTTCCGCCCCGCTGGCTGTTCTGCCGGATCGAGACCGACGAAGGTGTGGTCGGCTGGGGCGAACCGGTGGTGGAGGGCCGCGCCGAGGTGGTGCGCGCCGCCGTCGACGTCCTCGCCGAATACCTGGTCGGCCAGGACCCGTTGCACATCGAGGACCACTGGCAGGTGCTCACCAAGGGCGGCTTCTACCGGGGCGGCCCGGTGCTCTCCAGCGCCGTGGCCGGCATCGACCAGGCGCTGTGGGACATCGCGGGCAAGACGTACGGGGCGCCCGTGCACGCCCTCCTCGGCGGACCCGTACGGGACTCCGTCCGTGTCTACGCGTGGGTCGGCGGGGACGAACCCGCCCGGCTCGGCGAGGAGATCACCGAGCAGGTCGAGGCGGGCTTCACCGCGGTCAAGATGAACGCGGCCGGCCGTACCCCCGCGCTGACCACCCCCGCGGGGACGGCCGCCGTCGTGGAGCGGGTGGCGGCGGCGAGGGAGGCGCTCGGCCCTGACCGCGATGTGGCCGTGGACTTCCACGGCAGGTTCAGCCCGGCCGGTGCCCGCCGAGTACTGCACGAAATCGCCCCGCTGCACCCGCTGTTCGCGGAGGAACCCCTGCTGCCGGAGCACGGTCACCTGATGGCGGGGCTGGTGGAGGCGAGCACCGTACCCATCGCGACCGGCGAACGGCTGTACGGACGCGCCGAGTTCCTGCCCGCCCTGACGGCGGGCATCGCGGTGGCCCAGCCCGACCTGTCGCACGCGGGAGGCATCTCGGAGGTCCACCGCATCGCCTCCCTGGCCGACACGTACGGCGCCCAACTGGCCCCGCACTGCCCGCTGGGCCCGATCGCGCTGGCGGCCAGCCTGCAAATCGCCTTCTGCACACCGAACTTCCTGATCCAGGAGCAGAGCAGGGGCATCCACTACAACAAGGACGCCGACCTGCTGTCGTACCTCGTCGACACCGAGCCCTTCCGCTTCGTGGCGGGCCAGGCACGGCGAACGGACCTGCCGGGGCTCGGGATCGCGGTGGACGAGACGGCGGTACGGGCGGCCGACCGGTCCGGGCACGCCTGGCGGAATCCGGTGTGGCGCCATGCGGACGGGTCGTTCGCGGAGTGGTGAGCGGGGGCGGGGGGAGTGCGGTGGGCCCACGGGTCGTCACCGACCTTGCGCGCGGGGGGCGTTGGACGTCGCTCTATGTGCCGGGTGGTGTGGACGGCGGCGGGCGCGAGTGGCTGTGGCATCGGGACGAGCCGCGCAGGGCCGGCGTCCTGCCGGGCGACGCGTTCGCCGACGCGGGCGGCCTGGAGGAGTGTGTTCCCACGGTGCGTGGGACGCCGGACCACGGAGACGCGTGGTCGCTGGGGTGGCGGGCGACCGGCGCGGGCGAAGGCGAGGGCGGGTCGGTCGACTGCCCGGACTTCCGGCTCGAACGGCAGATCCGTACGGCCCCGGAGGCGACCGTCGTCGACTACCGCCTCACCGCCGCACCCGGCTACCGCTTCCTGTGGGCCGCGCACGCGCTGCTGGAGGTCTCGGCGGACGGCTGGGCCGGCATGCCCGAGGGTGCGGCGGTCCGGCTGTACCCCGATGGTGGTTCGCGCTGGACGCCGGGCACCTGGCCCCGGGTGGACGGCGCACAACTCGACCGGCTCGGCCCTGACGACGGTACGGCGGTCGGCGCCGTGATCGACACGCCGGAGGTGTCCGTCCACGACGGCCCCGACTCGCTCCACCTGACCGTCGAGGCCCCGGGACAGCCGGTGTCGGTGGCGCTGTGGCGCAACCTCCGGGGCTTCCCGGAGGACGAGCCGTACCGTTCGATCGGTGTCGAGCCGATGCTCGGCCGGGTCTTCGACCTGGCCACGGCCGGGGAGGGGGACGCGGCGTGCGTCCCGGCTTCGGGCGAGGTGCGGTGGCGTCTGACGATCACGGCGACGGGCAGGCGCACACGCGCCACCTGACGACGTGGGGCGCGTGAGGCGCGTGAGGCGCGTACGGCTGATATGGCACGTGTAGGTGACACGTGTAGGTGAAAGGAACGGCAAGCATGGATCTGCTGGGTGCACTACGCATACACCGTCTGGTCGCCATCGTGCGCGGGGACGACCCCGACGCGGCGCTGGCGACCGTACTGGCCCTGGTCGAGGAGGGCATCAGCCTGGTCGAGGTCTCGCTGAGCGGACGGGACGCCCTTGGTGTGATCAGCCGGGCCAGGACCGCTCTGGGACCTGACGCGCCGCTCGGAGCGGGCACCGTCCTGGGCGCCGACGACGCGCACGCCGCGCACGAGGCGGGCGCTGACTTCATCGTCACACCGGCGGTCAGCGACGGCATCGCGGTGGCGAAGGACCTGGGGTTGCCGGTGCTGGCGGGTGTGATGACGCCGACGGACATCCTGTCCGCGCTGCGGCTCGGCGCGGACGCGCTCAAGATCTTCCCGGCGGCGCAGGCCGGAGGCCCGGCGTATCTGCGGGCGCTGCGCGGCCCGTTCCCGGATCTGCCGTTCGTGCCGGTCGGGGGAGTGGACGCGGCGGCGGCGCGCGAGTACCTGGCACAGGGAGCGGTGGCGGTCGGGGTCGGATCTCCGCTGATCGGGGACGCCGCGCACGGGGGAAGCGTGGACGGGCTGCGTACGCGGGCGCGGGTGTTTCTGGATGTTGTGGGTGTGGAGCGGAACCCGAAGTGACGGATGGGGTGCATGAGATGAGCGGGACGGGCGCAGTGGGTGAAGTCGGCGCAGTGGGCGAGACGTCGCCTGTGGTGTGTTGGTCGGACAGGCTCGAACTCGGCGAGGGAATCCGCTGGGTCGACGGCCGGATCGTCCTGGTCGACATCCTGAAGGGCCGC
The DNA here is from genome assembly GCF_000818195.1 of Streptomyces sp. 150FB. Taxonomy (GTDB): domain Bacteria; phylum Actinomycetota; class Actinomycetes; order Streptomycetales; family Streptomycetaceae; genus Streptomyces. The sequence continues at coordinate 8,330,810 of NZ_JTHL01000001.1, forward strand.
CTGCTTGCGGCCCCGGCCGCCGTCGGCGGTGACGACGGTACGGCTGCGCTGGACGTCATCGCGGAACTCGACGTGGCGCTGGGCGCCGTGGCTCCCGTGGCCGGCCGGCCCGGCACCTGGATCGCGGCGGCCGGGACGGGTATCTGCCTGATCGGCCCCGACGGTGGTGTGCGCTGGATCGCGCGCCCGGAGGACGCGAATCCCGTACCGATGCGGATGAACGACGGGACCGCCGACCCGCTGGGCCGGTTCTGGGCGGGCAGTCTGGCGTACGGCTCGGAGGACGGCGCCGGGTCCCTCTACCGGACCGACAGCGACGGGACGGTGACCCGCGTACTGGACGGCATCACTGTGCCGAACGGCCCGGTGTTCTCAGCCGACGGCACGACACTGTTCCTCGCGGACAGCGCGGGCGGGCTGATCCGGTCGTACCCGGTCGACCCGGCGACGGGTGAACTGGGCGCGAGTTCGGTGTTCGCCACGCTGGAATCCGGCGGTCCCGACGGAATGGCGGTGGATGTGGAGGGCGGTCTCTGGACGGCGGTCTGGGGCGAAGGAGCGGTCCACCACTACCGCGCGGACGGCACGCTCGACGGTGTGGTGCGGGTACCGGCGAAGCAGCCCGCGGGAGTCTGCCTGGGCGGCGACGACGGCCGTACGCTCTACATCACCAGCGCGCGCACGGGGCTGGCGAACCCGGCGGAACTGGACGGCGCGGTGTTCGCGGTACGGGTCGGGGTGCCGGGCCTCGCGACGGCGCCGTTCCACCTGGAGGACGGGGCGTGAGCGCGGGGCGGGTCGACGGCCTGGGCGACGGGCCGGCCGACGGCCCGGTGGTCTGTGTCGGCGAGACGATGGCGGCCCTCGCGCCGGAACCAGTCGCCTCGCTGGACTCGGCGGACCTGCTGCGGCTGGACGTCGCCGGTGCGGAGTCGAACGTGGCGATGTACCTGGCGGACCACGGCGTACCCGCCCGCTGGGTGTCGGCGCTGGGCGACGACCCGTTCGGGCGGCGGGTGAGGGACCGGGTGGCGGCGTTCGGCGTGGACGTGTCGGGCGTACGGACCGACCCGGCGCGCCCGACGGGCCTGCTGATCAAGGACCCCGGTACCGAGGCCACCCGGGTCCACTACTACCGGCGCGGCTCGGCGGCTTCGGCGCTGGGCCCGGACCTGCTGGACGACGAAGCGTTCAGGGGGGCGGGCCTCGTACACCTGACGGGCATCACCCCGGCGCTGTCAGCGAGTTGCCGCGCGTTGGTGGAGGGGGCGCTGGCAGCGGAGCGGCCGTACGCGGTCAGCTTCGACGTCAACTACCGTCCGGGGCTGTGGGCCGAGGACTCGGCCGGCGATGTGCTGCTGCCGCTGGCGGACCGGGCGGACACCGTTTTTGTCGGCCTGGACGAGGCGCAGGCGCTCTGGGGCGATGACCTCACGGACGCGGCCGCGGTGCGCAAGCTGCTGCCGGGACCGGAAACGCTGGTGGTGAAGGACGGCTCCCGCGAGGCGACGGCATTCGTAGGACCGTCGTCGTACACGGTCCCTGCGCTGCGGGTCGAGGTGATCGAACCGGTGGGCGCGGGAGACGCGTTCGCAGCGGGCTTCCTGGCGGGCCGCCGCCGCTACGACGACCCGGTACGCGCCCTGCGCCTGGGCCACTTGACGGCCATGTCGGCACTCCGCGTCCCGACGGACCACGGCCCGCTGCCGGCGGCGGCGACGATGGCGGAGCTGCTGGGGGCGAACGAGGAGGAGTGGGCGGGGGCGGTGGTTGGGACGGGTGCGCTGCTTGGGGCGGAGACGGGAACGGACGTCTGTCGGAGCCGCCCGGCATGATTGCCGGATGGCAGACAGGCGTATGACTGACAGGCGTAGGGCGGCAGGGGTGATCATCCGGGCCGGCCAGGTCCTGATGGTGCGCGAGCGAGGCAAGGGCCCTACGGGCCGCCACGACGGCCAGGAGTACTGGACGTTGCCCGGCGGGGCGATCGAGCCGGGGGAGTCGGCCGAAGAAGCGGCAATACGCGAGGTCGCGGAGGAAACCGGCCTACGGTGCCTGTCGGCGCGATACGTCTACGAGGTCCCGTACCCCTCGGGACAGACGGCCTGCTTCCGCGTAGAGGTGGCCCCGGGCGCCCCACGCCTCGGCGTGGACCCCGGTTTGGCTTGCGACTGCCCCCGGATGGTGGGCCTGGGCTGGGTCCCACTCCAACGAAGCGCCATGGACGGCGAATTCATGGTGCCGCACTTGCTGATGGCTACGGGGTGAGGGGCGGCACTTGCTTGTTCTGCCGCTTGGCTTAGCGTCTGCCGGCGGGCTGTGGTGACGGGGCGGGTTGGTGGGGCGGGTGTGGTGGGGGCCGATGGACGCGGGAGGGTGGG
>NZ_JTHL01000001.1:8335949-8352037 GCF_000818195.1 Streptomyces sp. 150FB
TGCCTGAACCCGCACCCAAAAACAGCCCGCACCCCGCCCGATCAGCCAGCAACCACGCACCCTCCCGCGTCCATCGGCGCCCACCACACCCGCCATCACAGCCTGCAGTTCGCCGCTGAGCCAACCGGGAGAGGGCGCCGATCCCTTCCCGCGTCCTCACCCCACCACCGACCGTCGATAAGACAACCCCGGCCGCCCCGACAGCCGCCTCTCGCCCGTCACTGTGAAGCCTGACTTCGTCAGTACCGCCCGCGACGCCGCGTTGTCCAGTGTCGCCCCGGCGCGCAAGGTGGTCAGTCCGTAGCTGGTGGCCGCGCGGTTGCATATCTCCCGTACGGCCCACGTGGCCAGCCCTCGGCCCGCGGCGTGCTCGGCGATCCGGTATCCGAGTTCGGCTTCGCCGTCCACCGCGTCCATCAGGTTGATCCGCCCCAGCACCTTGCCTTCGGCGTCGACCAGTACGTGGAAGTAGCAGATGCCGGCCTCCTGTTCGGCCAGCAGGGCGCGGTGTCGGTCGGCGAACCTCGCGAAGTAGTCATCGCCCCGGTCGGGGATGGACGCGGCGAAGTACGCCCGGTTCTCCTGCTCGAAGGCGAGCAGCGCGGGCGCGTGGTCCGGGCGGAGCAGTTGCATCTCAGGCGTGAGCATCGACATGGACAGGAATATAGGCACCCGACCGCCCTACCGCCCCCCCGACCGGCACCCGACCGCCCTACCGACCCCCCGCCAGCGGCGCGAACAGCCGCTGTGCCGCCACCGCCGCTCCGCCCCTCGCCCAGGCCTCGAACGGCAGCGGTCGTACGACCAGGTCGCAGTCCGCCGCCGTGCCGAACGCCTGGGCTGTGAATGATTGGCGTATCTGGTCGGCGAACAGGTCGTACGACGCCACGCCCTCACCCGAGATGATGACGCGTTCCGGGCCGAACAGGTTGGCCACCGACGCGATCGCCAGCCCCAGTGCGCGCCCCGCCCGGGTGAAGACGGCCCGTGCCGCCGGGTCGCCGCTGTGCGCCAGGCGGACCGCGTCGTCCAGGGAGAGTGTGCGGTCGCCGGTGTCCTGGCGTACCTGGTCGACGATGGCCTGGGCCGAGGCGACCGCCTCCACGCAGCCCGTGTTCCCGCAGGTGCAGACGCGGTCCGAGCCGCTCACCGGGAGGTGGGCGATCTCGCCCGAGACGCCGTGGGCGCCCGTGACCACACGGCCGTTGACCGAGATGCCGCAGCCGATCCCGGCGCCCACCGTGACCAGTGCGAACGACGACAGTCCGACCCCCGAGCCGAACCACTGCTCGGCCACGGTCAGGGCCCGTACGTCGTTGTCGATGACGGTCGGGATGCCCGTCGCCGTCTCGACCAACTGGGCGAGCTGTACGCCCCGCCAGTCCAGGAACGGCGAGTAACGCACCGCCCCCGTATGCCCGTCCACATCCCCGGAGATCGTCACGCCCACGCTGTGTACCTCGGCGGCCGTGTGCGCACCGCCGCCCTCGGCCGTCAGCTTCCCGACGAGGCGGGCGATCGCGCGTACGACCGTGCCCACATCCCGTGAGTCGAGGGTCGCGCGGCGGGTGGCGAGAGGGGTTGCCGTCAAGTCGGCGAGTACGCCGATCAGTTCGTCCGCCGTGACCTTCACGCCGATGAAGCGTGCCCGGTCCGCCCGTACGGCGACCAGGGTGGCCGGCCGGCCCGGCTGCCGTTCACCCGTCGGCTGGCCGATCTCGCTGATCCAGCCGTCGGCGAGCAGGGGCGTCGACACCTTGGTGACGGCGCCCGACGAGAGTCCGGTACGCCGGCCCAGTTCGGCCCGGGTCAGCGGGCCCTGGGTCAGCAGGGTCTGGAACACCAGGGCAGCCGCGGGTGGCTGTTGGGAGAGGCTCACAGAGAGAGATTACCTTCTCTTGGAAGGCAACGGGGGTGTTTTTCTCTCGGGGGTTTCCTCCTGGAGTGCCAAGGGGTTCCTGGGAAACCTCCCTCTATCACCTCTCGTTACTGCTGATCCATGCCCACGCCGCTCCAAAACATTCGCCAACAATATATTGACCCTGGAAGGAAACCCTGCCTACAGTCGCGGCGCTCCCTTCCCCACGGAGGGAGCCCAGGTGTCCGGCCGCTCGATGAGCCGTTGAGGCCGCACCACCAGGAGCCCGGCAAGGACACCGTCCATGAACAGCCGCAACGAGGCGGCGAGATGGAGCATCCATGGCACTGTCAGGTCGCACCGCGGGACGAGCGGGAGCGGTCCGGGGCATCGCGAGAAACCGGTGGGCGCGTGCGCTCGGTGTGCTCGCGGCCTCCGCACTGGCTGCCGGTCTCACCGGCCCCGCGGCGACGGCGGCGGACGCGGCGGTTCAGCACCCCTCCACCGTGAGCGACGCGCCGACAGCCGCGTCCGGCGCGCACAACACACCGGCCCCCGAGCAGTCCAAGCCCATCCAGCAGCCCAAGCTCGCCCAGAAGCCCTACATGGGCTGGAGCAGTTGGAGCCTCGAAGCCACCAACTACCCCGGCGTCAACCCCACCGGCGCCGAGAGCTGGCTCAACGAGCAGCACATACTCCAGCAGGCCGACGTCATGGCCTCCAAGCTCAAGCAGCACGGATACGACTACATCAACATCGACGCGGGCTGGACGGACCACCTCGACCAGTACGGCAGGCCCGCCGCCAACCCCAAGACCTTCCCCCACGGCATCAAGTACATCGCCGACAAGCTGCACGCCAAGGGTCTCAAGGTGGGCATCTACGAGGCGGTCGGCCTCGACGTGAACGCGTACGGCGGAGGCGCGACGCCCATCTACGGTGCACCCGGCTGTACCACCAAGGACCTGGTCTACCCGGACCTGCGCAAGACCAACGGCTGGGACAGCTCGTACAAGATCGACTACGCGAACCCCTGCTCCCAGGCCTACGCGGACTCCATCGCCGACCTCTACGCGAGCTGGGGCGTCGACTTCCTCAAGCTCGACGGTGTGGGCCCCGGTTCGTTCAAGGGCGGCGACAACTACGACAACCGCGCCGACGTCGCGGCCTGGCGCAAGGCGCTCGACGCGACCGGCCGTCCGATCGAGTTCACCATCTCCTGGTCGCTGAGCCACGCGTACGCGGCCGCCTGGAAGCAGAACAGCAACGGCTGGCGCGTCGACACGGACGTCGAGTGCTACTGCGACACCCTCGTCACCTGGAACAACTCGGTCAAGCAGCGCTGGCACGACGTCGTCCAGTGGATCCCCGACGCGGGCCCCGGCCACTGGAACAACCTCGACTCGCTCAACGTCGGCAACGCCGAGATGGACGGCCTCACCCAGGCCGAGCGACAGAGTTACATGACGCTCTGGGCCATCGAGGCGTCCCCGCTCTACATCGGCGACGACCTGACCAAGCTCGACCCGTACGGCCTGTCGCTGCTCACCAACGACGAGGCCATCGCGATCAACCAGGCGGGCCGCCCCGCCAAGCCGGTCAGCCAGACGTCCGACCAGCAGACCTGGTCCGTGCGCAACGCCGACGGCAGCTACACCGTCGCGCTGTTCAACCTCGGCGCCTCCCCGGCCACCACCGAGGCCGACTGGTCCGATCTCGGCATCAGCGGTACGGCGAGCGTGCACGACGTGTGGAGCAAGAAGGACCTGGGGCGCAGCACCGGCAGCTTCAGTGCCCAACTCCCCGCCCACGGTTCGCGGTTGCTCACCATCACCCCCGGCGCGGCCAAGGCGCCCACTGTTCCCACCGGCGTCCGCGGCACCTCGGCCGAACCCACCAGTGTGTCGCTCGCCTGGGACCCGGCCACTCCGGTCCGTGGTACGTCGGTCGTCCGCTACGACATCCGTGACGGCGCCCGCAAGGTCGCCTCGGCCGGCGGTGGCGCCACCTCGGCCACCGTCGCCGGACTCGGCGCCGCTTCGGCGCACACCTTCACCGTCGTCGCCGTCGACTCCCGCGGCCGTACGTCGCCCGCGAGCACACCCGTACCCGTCACCACGCCCGACACGGGCGGGCCGACGGCCCACCAGGGTGAGGCGGCGACCCTGGAGGGCGGTGCCTCGGTGGCGGACTGCGCGAAGTGCTCGGGCGGCAAGAAGGCAGGCAGCCTCGGTGTCGCCGCCTCGGTGACCTTCAAAAAAATCAAGGCGCCGGGCGCCGGTACCTACCTCGCCACCATCGGCTACACCGACGGGGACTCCGGACGCGTCGGTGTGATCACCGTCAACGGAAAGACGGTCCAGGTGCCCTTCCCCGGCTCCGGTGACAACGACTGGGACACCCCGCAGGCGGTGACCGTGCCCGTCCAGCTCACAGCAGGAGAGAACACCATCCAGATCGGGAACCCCGGCGACTATGTCGCCGACATCGACCAGATCATCCTCTAGCAGCACGAGTGCCTAGGAGTGCGCCGTGGCGCAGATCGTGAAAGACCAGCCGGCCGCACCGGGGCGCTGGGCGGGAGGGCGCCCGCAGCGAACCCCCGCGGCGGCCACCCGCCGCCGCAGCGACGCGAAACTGGCGTGGCTGCTCATCACACCCGCGGTCATCGGATTCCTTGTCTTCTTCGCCTATCCGACCGTGCGGGGCCTTTACTTCAGCTTCACCGACTTCCATATCCTCACGCCGGCCCGCTGGGTCGGCCTCGCCAACTTCCGCGAGCTGTTCGCCGACAGCGTCTTCTGGCACTCCCTCTGGGTCACCGTCTACTTCGTGCTCCTCTCGGTGATCCTGGGAGTGCTCTTCTCCCTGATCACCGCCGTCGTACTGCACCGGCTGACCGCTTCCACCGTCATCCGGGGGCTGATCATCCTGCCCTTCCTGATCTCGGGCGTGGTCGCCGCGCTCGTCTGGCAGTGGATGCTCGACCCGCAGCTCGGAATCGTCAGCGAGCTGATCGAGAAGGTCACCGGACAGCATCTGCTGTTCTTCGGCGACAGCCACTGGGCGGTGCCCTCGCTCGCCGCGATCAGTATCTGGAAGTCCATGGGCTACAACGCCGTACTGATCTTCGCCGGGCTCCAGACGATCCCGCCGACGGTCTACGAGGCCGGCCGGCTCGACGGCGCCAGTGAGATACAGATGTTCCGCCGGCTGACCGTGCCACTGCTGCGGCCGATCCTGGTCATGGTGGTGATCCTGACGGTGATCGGGTCCTTCCAGGTCTTCGACATCGTCCAGGTCACCACGGAGGGCGGTCCCGCCAACGCGTCCAACGTGCTCCAGCAGTACATCTACGAGAAGGCCTTCGGCGAGCTGGACTTCGGCTACGCCTCGACGATGTCACTGGCGCTGTTCGTGATGCTCATCGCCATCACCTTCACCCAGATGCGGCTGGCCCGCGCCAACGAATCCGACCTGAGCTGAGGAGCCGGTCCATGTCCACCGTGTCGTCACCCGTCACGACAGCCGGGCCGCGCTCGCGATTCGCCCCCGGCAAGGCGATCGCCTGGGTCTATGTCGCCATTGTGCTCGTCGTCACCATCTTCCCCTTCTACTGGATCCTGCGGACGGCGTTCTCCAACACCGTGGCGCTGCCCACCGATCCGTCCTCCCTCCTGCCCGTGGACTTCACCTTCGGTGCCTTCAAGCGGGCGCTCGGTCTCGCCTCCACGGCCGAGGCCCAGGCCCAGGGCGGCTCCGGCGCGTCCCTGAGCACGGCGCTCTACCTCCGTAACTCGGTGATCTACGCGACCGTGCAGACCGCGCTCGTCGTGTTCTTCTCGGCGCTGGCCTCCTACGCGTTCGCCCGGCTGCGCTGGAAGGGCCGCGACGCGGTCTTCACCGTGCTGCTCTGCGCGCTGATGGTGCCCGGCATCCTCACCCTGCTGCCGAACTTCGTCCTGGTCCGCAACCTCGGCCTGATGGACTCCTTCGCTGGCCTCGTCCTGCCCGGCGCGCTCTTCTCCGCCTTCAACATCTTCTTCCTCAGGCAGTTCATGCTCGGGCTCTCCACGGAGATCGAAGAGGCGGCCATCATGGACGGCGCCTCGCGGATGCGGATCTTCTTCAAGATCACGCTCCCGATGACGGCGGCCCCGATCGCGACCCTCTCGCTGCTCACCTTCATCAACACCTGGAACGACTACTTCTGGCCGCTGCTGGTCACCAACGGTGAGGGCGTACGGCCGCTCACCCTCGCCCTCGGCGTCTTCAAGCAGTCCTCCCCGCAGGCCGCCCCCGACTGGGCCGGACTGATGGCAGCCACCCTGATCGCGGCCCTCCCGATGCTGTTGCTGTTCATGGTCTTCGGCCGGCGCATCGTCAACTCCATCGGCTTCACCGGCCTGAAGTAGGAAGTACGCATCCATGAACGACAGTTCCACACCCGACGACCTGAGGCTCCGCTGGCCCGGGCCCGCCGAGACCTGGACCGAGGCCGCGCCCCTGGGCAACGGCAGGCTGGGCGCCATGGTCTTCGGCGGGGTCGGCGCCGCCAGGTTCCAGATCAACGACTCCACCGTCTGGTCCGGGACGCCCGAAGGGCCCGCGCGTGCGCTGGAAGCCGTACGGGCAGGGGGCGCCGGACCGGAGCGCCTCGCTGAGATCCGTACCGCCGTCACGGCCGGGGACCACCGGCGCGCCGAGTCGCTGCTGATGTCCTTCGAGGGCGACTACAGCCAGGAGTTCCTGCCCTTCGCCGACCTCACCATGGGCCTTGAATCCATGGGCCTCGAAGACGACGTGAGCGAGGCCCCGGGCACCTTCCTCGGCCGCACCCTCAATCTGGACAGCGGCGTCGTGGAGGAGCACATCGCCTTCGGCGCGCGCACCGTACGCCGAAGGAGCTGGATCAGCCGGCCCGCCGGAGCCCTGTGCATAGAGGTGACGGCCGACTCCGGCGGGGACAGCTCCGGGGTGGTCGGCAAGACCCTCGGCATGACCCTGGACCTCACGTCGCCGCTCCGCGAACTCGACCGGGAGCAGGACCACTCCGGGCTGGTCATCGGGGTGGCGGTGCCCGAGGACGGCGCCCCCCTCCATGAGCCGGACGTGCCCGAGCCGCTGCGGTACGGGGCGGGCTCGACCCCCGACGGGCCGACGACCGGCGGGTACGACCCGTACGCCGCGCTCGCCGTCCGCGTCGACACCGACGGCGAGGTGAGCGCCGAGGGCGGCCGCTGGAGCGCCCGGGGGATGACCCGCGCCCTGATCACCGTGGCCTCCTCCACCTCGGCAGCCGCCCACTGGTCCCGTACCGGAGCGAAGAGCCGTACGGAACACCGCGCCGAGGCCGCCGAGTCCGCCGAACTGGCCCTCGCCACCGGGCCTGCCAGGCTCCTGAAGGAGCACCAGGACGACCTGCGGACCCTGCTCGCGTCCTCCGCCCTGCGGATCGGACCGCGCAGGGCGGGCACCTTCGACGTCGCCGACGACATCCTCTCCGGCGCCGACGACGCTCTCACCGCCACCGTGATGTTCCAGCTCGGCCGCTATCTGCTCGCCTCCTCATCCCGCCCGGGCGCAGGCCCTCCCGCCAACCTCCAGGGCATCTGGAACGAGGAGCTGCACCCCGCCTGGTCGTCGAACTACACCCTCAACATCAATACGGAGATGAACTACTGGCTCGCCGAGACCACGGGCCTAGCCGAGTGCGCCCTGCCCCTCTTCGACCTGCTCGACCGCATCGCGGTGAACGGCACCGACGTCGCCCGTGAGTTGTACGACGCGCGCGGCTGGGTCGCCCATCACAACAGCGACATGTGGGGCTGGTCGCTGCCGGTGGGCGCGGGACACGGCAACCCCTCCTGGGCGATCTGGATGATGGGCGGCACCTGGCTGACCCAACACCTCTGGGACCACTACGACTTCACCCGCGACACCGGCTTCCTGCGCGAGCGCGCCTGGCCGCTCCTCGCCGGACAGGCCGCCTTCTGCCTGGACTGGCTGGTGGAGGGCGAGGACGGATTCCTCGACACCCTCCCCGCCACCTCGCCGGAGAACCTGTTCTTCTCCGAGGCCGGCACGCCCGAGTCGCTGACCCACTCCACCACCATGGACACCGCCCTGATCAGGGCACTCTTCGAACGCTGCCTCGCCGCCGCCGCCATCCTCGGCATCGACGACCCGCTCCGCGCGGAGATCAGGGCCGCGCTGCCCCGGCTGCGTACGCCCGCGATCGCCGGGGGCGGCTGGCTCCAGGAGTGGGCCGACGACCTGACCGAGGTCGACCCCGACCACCGGCACATGTCGCAGATGGTCACGGTCTTCCCGCTCGACCAGATCGACCCCGTCACTACACCCGAACTCGCCACGGCCGCAGTGAAGTTGCTGGAGCGGCGCGGCCCCGGCGCGATGGGCTGGTCCTGGGCGTGGAAGATCGCCCTGCGCGGCCGGCTCGGTGACGGCGACACGGCGAGGGACCTCTTCCTGGAGGCCGTCAGGCCGCTGTCGTACGACGAGTCGGCGCACGCGCCGGTCGACGGCTCGCAGTGGGGCGGCCTGCTGCCGAACCTGTTCAGCACCCACCCGCCGTTCCAGATCGACGGGAACTACGGCTTCACCGCCGCCCTCGCCGAACTCGTCCTCCAGAGCCACGGCGACACCCTGCGGCTGCTGCCCGCGCTGCCCACCGCCTGGCGGGAGGGCACGGCCACCGGACTGCGCTGCCGGGGCGGCCTGGAGGCCGATCTGAGCTGGCAGGACGGGCAGCTCAGCACGGTGACGGTCCGCAGGATCGCTGGGGAGCCCGCCGATCCGGTCCGTATCCGCCACCGCGACGGCGAGACGACCCTGCGCCTCGCGATCGGCGAGGCGACCACCCTCGACGCGGCGCTGAGGCCGGCATGCTGAGCGACCTGGACGAGGCCGCGCTGTGGGAGTACCGCAGCGGGTACGAGGAGCCGGACGACTTCGACGCGTTCTGGAAGTCCACCCTGGACACCGCGCGCGTGGCCGGTCGCGACTTCTCCCTGACACCCGTCCGCACCGAACTCAGGACCGTGGACGTGTACGACATGGAGTTCGCCGGATACGGCGGGCACCCCGTACGCGCCTGGCTGCGGCTGCCGCACGAGCGCGCCGAAGCGCTCCCGGCCGTCGTGCAGTTCCACGGCTACGGGAGCGGTCGCGGCGGACCCTACGACGACCTGCTGTGGGCATCCGCCGGCTACGCGCACCTGCTGGTGGACGCGCGCGGTCAGGGCGCCGCCCACGCGGCCGGCGGAGCGACGGACGATCCGGTGGGCAGCGGCCCCGCCTACCCCGGGTTCCTCACCCGGGGCATCGAGGACAAGGAGACGTACTACTACCGCCGCGTCTTCACCGACGCGGTGCGCGCGGTCGACGCCGTACGCTCCCTCGGCATGGTCGATCCCGCGCGGGTCGCTGTGGGCGGCGGCAGCCAGGGCGGCGGGATCGCGCTCGCCGTCGCCGGACTGGTGCCGGACCTCGCGGCCGCGTACTTCCAGGCGCCGTTCCTGACCGACGTACGCCGCGCGCTGCGCGTCACGGGGACAGCTCCGTACGCGGAACTCACCGGCTACCTCGGCGCGCGCCGGCGGTCGGCCGAGGCCGTCCTCACCACGCTGTCGTACTTCGACGGCGTCGGCTTCGCGCGCAGGGCGTCGGCGCCCGCGTACTTCTCGACCGGGCTGATGGACGACATCTGCCCGCCGTCCACCGCCTTCGGCGCCTACCACGCCTACGCGGGGCCCAAGCGGATCAGGACATGGGAGTTCAACGGGCACGAGGCGGGCGGCTCCGAGGACGTGGCCGGCGTACTCGCCGCCTTCCGTACCGCGCTCACCCCACCCGTGCCGACTCCAGGAAACGAGGAACGATGAAGATCCGGACCACACGGCGTACGCGGCGCAAGCTCACCGCCGTCCTCGCCGCCTCCGCCATGGCCGCCCTGCTGAGCGCCTGCGGCGGCACGCAGTCGGACGCCGGGCAGACCACGATCAACTGGTGGACCTGGGACGACAAGCAGGCCGTCGGCTACCAGGCCTGCGCGACCTCCTTCGAGAAGGCCAACCCCGGCGTCAAGGTGAAGATCTCGCACTACAACAGCCTGGACTACTTCACCAAGCTGCTGGCGGGCTTTGTCGCCGGCACCGCTCCCGACGCCTTCATGGACAGCGTGCAGTACCTCCAGCAGTACGCCTCGCTCGACCAGCTCATGCCGCTCGATCCGATGATGAAGAAGACCCACTTCGACATCAACAAGTTCTCGGTCGGTGTGGACGCCTGGAAGTACAAGGACGGCAAGCAGTACGGGCTGCCGCTCGACTGGGCGTCCGCCGCCCTCTACTACAACGAGGGCGCGCTCAAGAAGGCCGGTTACACCCCCGCCGAGGTTTCCGATCTCAACTGGAACCCGGACAACGGCGGCACCTTCGGGAAGATGGTCGCGCACCTCACCGTCGACAGGAAGGGGATACGCGGCGACCAGCCGGGGTTCGACAAGAACCATGTCGTGACCTACGGCGTCGGCCCCATGACCACCAAGGACTTCACCGGCCAGACCACCTGGAGTCCCTTCGTCACCTCGCTGGGCTGGCGGATAGGGAACAAGGCGTCCTGGCCGACGGCGTTCAACTACGACGACCCGCGCTTCGTGAAGACCATGAACTACTTCCGTGATCTGACCGACAAGGGATTCGCCCCGAAGGACGGGGAGTTCGCCTCGGCGGGCAATGTGCCCAGCGGTGTGGACATGATCAGCTCGGGGAAGATCGCCATGTATCCGGGCGGTTCCTGGGAGGCCGCGCAGTTCGCCCAGATCCCGAAGATCAAGGTCGGTATCGCGCCGAACGCCGCAGGACCCGACGGCACGCGCGCGATGATCGGCGGCTCCAACGGCAACACCATCTGGTCCGGCACCAAGCACCCCGACCTCACCTGGAAGTGGGTCTCGTACATGGCGACCGCGCAGTGCCAGACCGAGGCGTCAGCCGGCGGCAGCTTCTTCCCGTCCATCCAGTCGGCGATGGACGCGTCGGCGAAGACGATGAAGAAGAAGGGCGTCGACCTGTCGATCTTCACCGAGGCGCAGCGGAAGGGCCAGGTCCTGCCGTACCCGCCGTACGGGAACGGCACGGCGATCGGCGCGGTCATTCAGCCGATGTTCCAGCAGTTCTTCGCGCACAGCAGCGACGACGAGATCTTCAAGCAGATGACCGAGGAGACCAGGAAGCTGCTGGCGAAGAAGAACTGACGCCCGCTGTGCGACGGACACTCCTGGCCCCCGGCCCCCTGATCCGAAAGGACACCGCATGACCCGCACCACCGCGCGGATCACCCATCTACGCGCGGCCGGAGTGAGCTTCGTCGTCGAACTGGGCGATCCGCTGCCCCGCGTCCTGCACTGGGGCGAGGACCTCGGCGAGCTGACGGGGGACGACCTCGCCGCGCTCGGCCTGACCGCCGACGGCGTCGTCCTCAACAACGCCCCCGACGACGCACGCCGGTTCACCGTCTGGCCCACCGAGGCCGACGGCTGGACCGGCACGCCCGCCCACCAGGGGCACAGGGGCGGTGTCGCGACCACCCCGAGGCCACGGCTGACCGGGGCGCGGGAAGGGGACGGCGAACTGGTCCTGGAACTCGCCGACGAGGTCAGCGGACTCGACCTCACGCTCACCTACCGGCTCGAACCCTCCGGCGTGCTCACCGTACGTACGGACATCACGCGCCCGCTACGCGCGGCCGGCGAGGACGCGACAGCCGGCCAGGACCCGGCGCCCTACGACCTCGCCGCCGTCACCACGCTGCTCCCGCTGCCCGCTCGCGCCGGCGAGATCCTCGACTTCACCGGCAAGTGGTGCCGCGAACGCGCCCCGCAGCGTGGCTCGCTCGCCTACGGAAGCCATGTCAGAGAGGTACGCAGGGGCCGCCCGGGACAGGACGCGCCGCACCTGCTCACCGTGGGCGTACCCGGCTTCGGGTTCCGCTCCGGCGAGGTGTGGGGCCTGCATGTCGCGTGGAGCGGCAACCAGCGCTGGCTGGCCGAGCGTTCACCGGAGGGCGCCGGTGTCCACGGGTCCGTCCTGGGCGGTGGTGAGCTGCTCGCCCCCGGCGAGATCCGGCTCGCGCCCGGCGACAGCTACTCCGCGCCCCTCTGCTGCTTCGTCTGGTCGGGCGAGGGCCTCGACGGTCTCGCCGACCGCTTCCACAGCCTGCTCAGGGCACGGCCCGCGCATCCGGCGTCCCCGCGCCCGCTCACCCTCAACACCTGGGAGGCCGTCTACTTCGACCACAGGCTGGACCGGTTGCTGGACCTGACCGACCGCGCCGCCGCGATCGGTGTGGAGCGGCTCGTCCTCGACGACGGCTGGTTCTCCGGCCGCCGCGACGACACGGCGGGCCTCGGCGACTGGACCGTGGACGCGACGGTCTGGCCGGACGGCCTCGGCCCGCTCGCGGACCGCGTGCACGGTCACGGCATGGAGTTCGGGCTCTGGGTCGAGCCGGAGATGGTCAACCTCGACTCGACTCTCGCCGCCGAGCACCCCGACTGGATCCTCGGGCCCTCCGTGGGCCTCGGCGGCAGCTCACGCCATCAGTACGTACTGAACGTGGCGCACCCGGATGCCTGGGCCTACCTGCTGAAATCCCTGGACACGCTCATCAGCCGCTACGGCATCGACTATCTCAAGTGGGACCACAACCGCGACCTCAACGAGGGCGTCGCGCGCGGTGCGGGCGGCCGCGACCGGCCGGGCGTGCACGCCCAGACCGAGGGCGTCTACCGGCTGCTCGACGCCCTCAAGGAACGCCACCCCGCCCTGGAGATCGAGAGCTGCTCGTCCGGCGGGGCCAGGGTCGACCTCGGCGTCCTCGCCCGTACGGACCGGGTGTGGGCCTCCGACTGCAACGACCCGGTGGAGCGCCAGGCCGTCCAGCGCTGGACGGGCCAGCTCCTGCCGCCCGAACTGATCGGCGCCCATGTCGGCGGTCCGCGCAGCCACACCACGGGCCGGGTCACCGACGAGTCCTTCCGTTACCTCACCGCGCTCTTCGGCCACGCCGGGATCGAGGACGACCTGACCGCCCGCACCCCCGAGGAACTGGACCGGCTGGGCCGCTGGGTGGCGCTGTACAAGGAGGTACGGGCGCTGCTGCACAGCGGCCGGGTGGTCCGCGCCGACCTGGACGACGACTCCACGCTGCTGCACGGCGTGGTCGCCGAGGACGGCGGCGCCGCCCTCTACTGCTGGGCCAGGACGGCGACTTCGGCGCCGGCACAGGCGGGCCGGACCCGGCTGCCCGGCCTCGACCCGGCCGCCCGCTACGAGGTGCGCGTACGCGACGAGGCGGGCCTGCCCGCGCTGCACCAGGTGTCGGGTCCCGCGTGGTTCACGGCCGCACTGAGCGGCTGGGTCCCGCTGCCCGGGGCGGTCCTCGCGGGCGCCGGAGTTCCGCTGCCCACCCTGGACCCGGCGCAGGCGCTTCTCCTGGAGGTCCGGCGGGTATGACCGGGCGCGCCCGGCGCCGGCGGGGCCCCGCGTACCGCTCCACTCGCGCGCCGCCCGTACCGGTCGCGCCACCCGCGTCCCCCGGGCGCGCTCTCCGTCGCACACGCACGATCCGCATGTCGTTAGGTGATCATCATGAAGACCGACAACCACCCCTCTCGTCTGAAGGAAGCCATCCCCTTCACCGATGGCTGGACCCTGCGGCATGAAGGGGCAGCGCTGCCCGCGCGGGTGCCCGGCTGTGTCCACACCGACCTGCTCGCCGCGGGGCGCATCCCCGACCCGTTCATCGGGCGTAACGAACTCGACGTCGCGTGGGTGGGACACACCGACTGGACGTACGAGAACGCGCTCGCCGCGCCCGGCACCGCGCACGAGCGCACCGACCTGGTCTTCGACGGGCTCGACACCGTCGCCGAGATCACCCTCGGCGGCGAGGTGCTCGGCCGTACGGCCAACATGCACCGGAGCTACCGCTTCGACCTCACCGGCAAACTCCCCGCCGACGGCGCCACGACCCCGCTCACCGTGGAGTTCACCTCCGCCCACGCGGCGGCCGAGGCGATGCGCGAACAGATGGGCGCCCGCAGCGAGGCGTATCCCGACGAGAGGTCGTTCATCCGCAAGATGGCCTGCGCCTTCGGCTGGGACTGGGGCCCGGTCCTGGTCACCGCCGGGATGTGGAAGCAGGTGCGGCTGGAGCACTGGTCGACGGCGCGCCTGGCGCGCGTACGGCCCCTCGTCACCGTGGACGGAACCACCGGGCGGGTGGAGGTACGGCTCGACACCGAGCGCACGGAGTCCGGATCCGGGAGGGCACTCACCGCCACGGTGCGGGTCGGCGGCCAGGAGGCCTCCGTACGGTTCGAGGGGGACACTGCGACCGTCACCGCCGAGGTGCCGGACGCCGGCCTCTGGTGGCCGCGCGGCCACGGCGAACAGCCGCTGTACGACTGCGAGGTCGCGCTGTACGACGAGGACGGGACCGCGCTCGACGTGTGGAAGCGCCGCGTCGGCTTCCGTACCGTCACCGTCGACACCTCGGCCGACGAGCACGGCACCGGATTCACCCTCGTCGTCAACGGGAGGCGGATCTTCGCGCGCGGTGTCAACTGGATCCCGGACGACGTCTTCCCGTCCCGCGTCACCACCGAGCGCTACCGCGAACGGCTGACCCAGGCCGCCGATGCCAACGTGGACCTCGTCCGCGTCTGGGGCGGCGGAATCTACGAGCGCGACGACTTCTACGACGTCTGCGACGAACTCGGCCTGATGGTCTGGCAGGACTTCCTCTTCGCCTGCGCGGCCTATCCGGAGGAGCAGCCGATGCGCTCCGAGATCGAGGCCGAGGCGCGCGAGAACGTCGCCCGGCTCATGCCGCACGCCAGCCTCGTACTGTGGAACGGCAACAACGAGAACCTGTGGGGCTTCCGCCTCTGGGACTGGGACCAGCAGCTCAAGGGCGACTCGTGGGGTGAGGGGTACTACCTCGGCCTGCTGCCTCGGGTGGTCGCCGACATCGACCCCAGCCGTCCGTACTGGGCCGGCAGCCCCTGGTCGGGATCGTGGGAGCACCACCCGAACGATCCCGCGCACGGCGTCGTCCACTCGTGGGACGTGTGGAACACCACCGACTACACCGACTATCTCGACGAAGTGCCGCGCTTCGTCGCGGAGTTCGGCTGGCAGGCGCCGCCCGCCCACGCGACACTCCGGCGCGCCCTGCCGGGCGAGGAACTCGTCTCCGACTCGCCCGGGATGCTGCACCACCAGAAGGCGGACGACGGAAACGGCAAGCTGGAACGGGGCCTCGCACGCCACTTCGACGTCCCCGGCGACTTCGACCGCTGGCACTACCTGATGCAGGTCAACCAGGTGCGCGCCGTCGCCACCGGCGTGGAGCACTGGCGCTCGCACTGGCCGGAGTGCGCCGGAGCCATCGTCTGGCAGCTCAACGACTGCTGGCCGGTGACGTCCTGGGCCGCTGTCGACAGCGACGCCAGGCTCAAGCCGCTCTGGTACGAGCTGCGCCGCCTGTACGCGGACCGGCTGCTGACCGTACAGCTCAGGGACGGGCGCCCGGTCGTCTTCGCCGTCAACCAGTCCCGGGCGGACTGGAACACGCCGGTACGGCTGCGCCGGATGTCGGCGGGCGGCGAGGTGATCGCCGAGGAGCGGGTGGAACTGGCGGCGGGAGCCCGTACGGTCGCGGGGGCGCCGGTCCCCGAGAAGCTGCTGCCCGACGCCGCGTCAGGGACGGAGTACCTGGTCGCCGACGCGGACGGCGAGCGGGCCGTTCACTTCCCGGTCCGCGACAAGGAGTTCGCGTACCCCGCGCCGGAGTACGACGTCGAGCTGGCGGCCGCCGACGGCGCCGGGGATGTCGGGGTCGTCGTCACCGCGCGCACCCTGCTGCGGGACCTGCTGCTCCAGGCGGACCGGCTCTCCCCGGCGGCCGTCGCCGACCGGGGCCTGCTGACCCTGCTGCCGGGGGAGAGCGTCACCGTCCGGGTGAGGGGCTGGGACACCCCGGACGCCGAGGCCGCGCGGGGGGCGCTCTTCATGCTCACGCGGAGCTGACCCCCACCGCGGTCCGGCACAGCAGGCACAGAAAGGACGGCCGTACCCCTGCCGGCAGCGGGGGTACGGCCGTCCTGCTCAGCCGTGGCCGGAGCCACGGCTCAGCGCGCGGG
>NZ_JTHL01000001.1:8352062-8416958 GCF_000818195.1 Streptomyces sp. 150FB
GGCAGCGGGGGTACGGCCGTCCTGCTCAGCCGTGGCCGGAGCCACGGCTCAGCGCGCGGGTACGGTTCCGGGCGCTTCGGCCGCCCACGACGGCGCCGTACCCGCCAACTGGCAGACCATCAGATAGAACGGGATCGGCGGCGTGTACGGCGAACGGTCGTCCGGCCAGTGGATCAGCCGGGGCCGCACGGCGGGGACGCTGGTTCCCGCCACGTAACTGGCGGGCGAAGGCCAGTCCAGTTCGAAGTCGGAGCCGGCCGGGACGATCCACCACCACCGGTCGTCGTCCGCGAAGACGCAGCCCGTCCTCGGCAGCCGCGCCATCAGCCGGAAGCCGTGCCGCGCGGGCACGCCGACGGCGTCGCAGCCCAGCGAGGCGCTCAGGGTGGTGGGGAGCGGCAGGCGCACCGTGCGGGTCCCCTCGCCGAGGAGACCGCGGGAGAGACGGTGCAGGGTCGTTCTCAGCACGGGCACTCCGCTCCGTGCGGCAGCTCGGCCCAGACGACACGCCCGCAGCCGTACCCGGATGTGCCGTGCGCTCCCCAGCCGGTGCACATCGAGTCGACGAGGAGCAGTCCCCGGCCGCCCTCGTCGGGCGCCCTGTGGTGCAGCTCGGGCCCGGTCGGACCGTATCCCTGGTCCTCGACCGCTATCCGCAGCCGGCCCTCGCCCTCCCGTATCTCACAGACGACGTGCTCACCCGCCGCGTGGACGATCGCGTTGGTGACCAGTTCCGAGACGATCAGGACGGCGGTCTCGCAGGTGTCGTCGTCGACCCCCCACTTCACCAGCCGGTCGCGGGTCAGCTCTCTCGCACGGCCCACCGATTCCGGGTGGGCGGGCAATTCGAATCCGTAGCGTTGGACAACGTTGCCAAGGCACGCGGTGAGCTGGGGGGTGAGCGCGTTACCAGGTGCCACGACCGATTCCTAACGGTGGGGAAGCGGTTGCGGCACGCAAAACCTCTCCCTGGCAGAGCGTGACAACCGCGTGAACTGGTTCACGGATCCACTGTCCACCCGTCGGGGACACTTGGCAAGTGGCACTCTGAAATTTCCAGAGTGGCGTGTTCTTCGATGTGCGGACATGGCAGACTGCACGCAATCGTGCTTGGGGAGGTCCCAAAGTGAGTGAACCGCGGTCCGCCCCGACCGTGGGTCAGGTCGTACTCGGCAGGCGTCTCCATGACCTGCGTGAGCGCTCCGGCCTGAAACGCGAGGAAGCTGCCAAGCTTCTGAGAGTGGCTCCCGCCACGATCCGACGCATGGAGACCGCCGAGGTCACCCTCAAGATCCCGTACGTTCAGGTGCTGCTCAAGGCCTACGGGGTCGCCGGGGAGGAGTCGGACGCGTTCGTCGAACTCACCGAGGAGGCCAACAAGCCCGGCTGGTGGCAGCGGTTCCACGACGTGCTGCCCGGCTGGTTCAGCGTCCATGTGAGCCTGGAAGGCGCCGCCTCCCTGCTCAGGTCGTACGAGCCGCACTTCGTGCCGGGGCTGCTCCAGACCGAGGAGTACGCCCGCGCCGTCATGCTCGCCGGGGCCGTGGGGCAGTCCTCGCCGGCCGACATCGAGCGGCATGTCGCGCTCCGGATGGAACGCCAGTCGCTGCTCACCCGTGAGGACGCGCCCAGATTCTGGGTGATCATGGACGAGACGGTGCTCCGCCGCCCCGTCGGTAACACCCCGGACGTCATGAGGGACCAGATCGACCGGCTTCTCGAAGCGACGGAACTGCCCCATGTGACGTTGCAGATCGCGGAGTTCTCAAGCGGACACCATCCGGGAACCTACGGACCGTTCGTGATCTTCCGCTTCGCCGTACCCGAGCTGCCGGACATGATCTACAGCGAGTACCTCACCGGCGCGATCTATCTCGACTCGCGCCTGGAAGTGGCCACTCATCTGGAGGTCATGGACCGGATGGCGGCGCAGGCCGCAACTGCACAACGCACGAAGGAGATCCTCCGGGACCTCCGCAAGGAGCTGTGAATGCATCCCATATACAACGGCATGCCCGCCACCGACCTCGGTCACGACGGCTGGCACAAGCCGTGGAGCGGTGGCAACGGCGGCAACTGCATCGAGGCCATGAAGCTGGCCGACGGCAGAGTCGCTGTGCGCCAGTCCGCCGACCCGGGCGGCCCCGCGCTGATCTACACCACCAACGAGATCGCCGCCTTCATCCAGGGCGCCAAGTCGGGCCAGGCGGACTTCCTGCTGACCTGATCGACCGGGCTGACCCTGACGACCTGAACGACCTGAACGACTGATCCGCCTGACCGACCCGGCACGACCCCGATCGCGCCCGTCCCGACCCGCCCCCGGTCGCCGGTCCCGCTCTCCCCACCCGGGGAGCACCCAAGCCATACCGCAGGGGGGCAGGGGGCGCGCGGCGCCGCAGCACTTTTCAGGTGCGCTGCGGCGCCGCGCGCTTTCCGTCTCCGGGCGCCGGCCGCGCGCTTACGCCCGCAGGTAGGCGAGCCCCGGGTGCGCCGCCGTGTAGCCGTCCAGCAGCCGCCTGGCCACCGCCACCGAGTCGACCAGCGGGTGCAGGGCGAACGCCTTCACCGCGCTCGCCCGTGAGCCGCTCTCCGCCGCCGCCAGCACCTCGCGCTCCACCGCCTTGACCGCGGTGACCAGGCCGACCGCGTGGTACGGCAGCGGGTCCACCGCCACCGGCAGCGCGCCGTTCCTGTCGACGTGGCACGGCACCTCGATGACGGCGTCCGCGTCCAGCACCGAGAGCGTGGTGCGGTTGCGTACGTTCAGGATCAGCGTCGTGCGCTCGCCCTTCGCGATCGCCCGCATCAGGGCCAGCGCGACCTTCTCGTAGCCGCCCGACTCCAGGTCGTCGGCGTCCCGCTCGCCGATGCCCGCCGCGTCGCGGTTCGCCGCCATGTAGGTGGCCTCGCGCTCGGCGAGCGTACGGTTCCAGGCGCCGAGCGCGGCCCCCGCACCGGTCCCGGTGCCCGCCCCGCCGTCGCCACGCGTCAGTTCGTCGTAGAAGCCCGCCTGCTGGTCACGGAGGAACGCTCCCCGGGTCCGCTCGGCCCGCTGGTACGCGTCCACCGCTTCCCGGTTGAAGTAGTAGTAGTGCAGGTACTCGTTGGGGATCGCCCCGAGCGAACTCAGCCACTCGGGGCCGAAGAGCCTGCCCTCCTCGAAGGAGCCGAGCGCCACCGGATCGGCCAGCAGGCGCGGGAGTTCGTCGCGCCCGGCGACGCGCAGCCCGCGCAGCCAGCCCAGGTGGTTGAGCCCCACGTAGTCGATCCAGGCGTCGTCCGGGTCCGCCCCGAGCACCCTGGCCACCCGGCGCCCGAGACCCACCGGGGAGTCGCAGATCCCGATGACCCGGTCACCGAGGACATGGGACATGGCCTCGGTGACGAGCCCCGCCGGGTTGGTGAAGTTGATCACCCAGGCGTCGGGGGCCAGCGCGGCGACCCGGCGCGCGATGTGGACGGCGACCGGGACCGTACGCAGCCCGTACGCGATCCCGCCCGCCCCGACCGTCTCCTGGCCGAGCACCCCCTCGGCCAGCGCGACCCGTTCGTCGGCAGCGCGGCCTTCGAGGCCGCCCACCCGGATCGCCGAGAAGACGAAGTCGGCGCCGCGCAGCGCCTCGTCCAGGTCGGTGGTGGCGGTGATCTCCGGCGCGCCTTCGACGCCGGCGGCCTGGTCGGCCAGGACCCGGGCGACGGCCCCGAGCCGGGCCGTGTCCACGTCGTACAGCGTGACGTGGCTGACCCGGCCCTCCCCGCGGTCGCGCAGCAGCGCCCCGTACACCAGTGGCACCCGGAAACCGCCGCCACCCAGAATCGTCAGCCTCATACCCGCTCCGCCTTCGCCTCGGTCGTCCGCATGGAACGATCATCCCCGAGGCGGGGCGGCGCGGGGCAGGCCAGGGTCAGGCACCCACCCTGCGTTTGTTCCAGACGTCGAAGCCGACCGCGGCCAGCAGCACAAGACCCTTGATGACCTGCTGGTAGTCCGTGCCGACCCCCACCAGCGACATGCCGTTGTTGAGGACGCCGAGAACGAGCCCGCCGATGATCGCGCCGAACACCGTGCCGACTCCGCCGCTCATCGATGCGCCACCGATGAACGCGGCGGCGATGGCCTCAAGTTCGAAGTTCACCCCGGCCTGCGGCACGCCCGCGTTGAGCCGGGCCGCGTACACGATTCCGGCGAGAGCCGCGAGCACCCCCATGTTGACGAAGACGAGGAAGGTGACGCGCTTGTCCTTGACCCCGGAGAGCTTCGCCGCCGCCTGGTTGCCGCCGAGCGCGTACACATGCCGGCCGACGACCGCGTTCCGCATGACGAACCCGAAGCCGATGAGCAGCGCGGCGAGCAGCAGCAGGACCACCGGGACACCCCGGTAGCTGGCGAGGGTCATCGTGAAGGCGAGGACGGCCGCCGCCAGCGCCACACACTTGATGAGGAAGAGGTTGCGGGGCAGCACGTCGAGGTCGTACGCCCGCTGCCTGCGCCGGTCCCGCACCTCCTGGAACAGCGCGAAGGCCAGCAGCACGAGACCCAGCACGACGGTCGGGTTGTGGTAGTTGGTGGAAGGGCCGACATCGGGGAGATAGCCGGTCGATATCTTCTGGAACCCCTCGGGGAACGGACCGAGCGAGCGGGAGCCCAGGAAGATCTGGGTGGCGCCCCGGAAGAGCAGCATCCCGGCGAGCGTGACGATGAACGACGGAATGCCCACATACGCGATCCAGAACCCCTGCCAGGCCCCGGCGACGGCCCCGATGATCAGGCCGAGGACCAGGGCGAGGACCCAGGGCACCTTGTGCTCGACCATCATCACCGCGCAGGCGGCGGAGACGAAGGCGGCCAGCGAGCCCACGGAGAGATCGATGTGTCCCGCGATGATGACGATCATCATGCCGATGGCGAGCACCAGGATGTAGCTGTTCTGGAGCACCAGGTTGGTGACGTTGTTCGGCATGAGGAGCACGCCGTCGGTCCAGATCTCGAACAGCACGACGATCAGACAGAGCGCGATGAGCATCCCGTACTGCCGCATGTTGCGGCGGGCGGCTTCCAGGAGCAGCGCCCCGGTGGTTCCCGGACTCATGTCGACTACCTCGTGTTCTTGGTCATATGGCGCATCAGGACTTCCTGGGTCGCTTCCGCCCGGGGGATCTCACCGGTGAGCCGGCCGGCCGCCATCGTGTAGACGCGGTCGCACATGCCCAGCAGCTCGGGGAGTTCGGAGGAGATGAAGACAACGGCCTTGCCCTGCGCGGCGAGTTGGTCGATGACGGTGTAGATCTCGTACTTCGCGCCGACATCGATGCCCCGGGTGGGTTCGTCGAGGAGCAGCACATCGGGGCCCGCGAAGATCCACTTGCTGAGGACGACCTTCTGCTGGTTGCCGCCGGAGAGCCGGCCGACCTGCTCGAAGACCGTCGGTGCCTTGATGTTCATGGACGCGCGGTACGACTCGGCGACCCTGGTCTCCTCGTGCTCGTCGACCACCCCGTGCCGGGACACCTTGGACAGCGCGCCCAGGCTGATGTTCCTGCCGATGGTGTCGATGAGGTTCAGCCCGTAGCGCTTGCGGTCCTCGGTGACGTACGCGATGCCGTGCCCGACCGCCTCGGGCACGGTTCTCGTACGGATCTCCCGGCCGTCCTTGACGACCGTCCCGCTGATGTTGCGGCCGTACGAGCGGCCGAACACACTCATCGCCAACTCCGTGCGGCCCGCGCCCATCAGCCCCGCGATGCCGACGATCTCCCCTCTGCGGACATGGATCGAGACGTTGTCGACGACCTTGCGCTGCTGGTCGATGGGGTGGTGCACGGTCCAGTCGCGGACCTCCAGCGCCGGGTGCTCGCCGGGATCGCCCTCGTACGGGGTGCGTTCGGGGAAGCGGTGGTCGAGGTCGCGGCCGACCATGCCACGGATGATCCGGTCCTCGGTGGTCGTCTCCGCCTTCACGTCGAGGGTCTCGATGGTCCTGCCGTCGCGCAGGATCGTGACGGAGTCGGCGACCTCGGCGATCTCGTTCAGCTTGTGCGAGATGATGATCGAGGTGATGCCCTGTTCCTTCAACTCCAGGATGAGGCGCAGGAGCTGGGCGCTGTCACCGTCGTTGAGCGCGGCGGTCGGCTCGTCCAGGATCAGCAGTTTCACCCGCTTGGCGAGCGCCTTCGCGATCTCCACGAGCTGCTGTTTGCCGACGCCGATGTCGGTGATCCGGGTCTGCGGGTGCTCGGCGAGGCCGACCCGCTTGAGCAGCGCCGCCGCGTGCTGGAGCGTGCTGCTCCAGCTCACGATTCCGCGCCTGGCGTGCTCGTTGCCGAGGAAGATGTTCTCCGCGATCGACAGGAACGGGATCAGCGCCAGCTCCTGATGGATGATCACGATGCCGCGCGACTCGCTGGCCCTGATGTCCTTGAACTCGCAGGGCGAGCCCTCGAAGAGGATCTCACCCTCGTAACTCCCGTGCGGATGCACGCCGCTGAGGACCTTCATCAGGGTGGACTTGCCCGCGCCGTTCTCCCCGCAGATGGCATGCACCTCCCCGGGGGCGACCGTGAGGGTGACGTCGGAGAGCGCCTTGACCCCGGGGAAGGTCTTCACGATGGAGCGCATCTCCAGTACGGGAGCGCTCACTTCAGGTCACTCGCCTTGATGTAACCCGAATCCACCAGCTCCGCCTTGTAGTTGGACTTGTCGACGCTCACCGGCTGCAACAGGTAGGTCGGGACGACCTTGGACTCGTTGTTGTACGTCTTCGTGTCGTTGACGTCGGGCGTCTTGCCGGTCAGGACGGCGTCGGCCATCTGGACGGCCCGCGCGGCCAGCGCCCTGGTGTCCTTGTATATGGTCTGCGTCTGCTGGCCCGCGATGATCGACTTGACCGAGGCGACCTCGGCGTCCTGGCCGGTGACGACCGGGTAGGGCTTGGCGGCCGTACCGTACCCGTCCGACTTGAGCGAGGACAGGATGCCGATGGACATGCCGTCGTACGGGGAGAGGACCGCGTCCAGGTCCTGCGAGCCGTACGCCTTGGTCAGCAGGTCGTCCATCCGCTTCTGCGCGGTGCCGCCGTCCCAGCGGAGCGTGGTGAGCTGGTCGAGCTTGGTCTGGCCGCTCCTGACGACGAGTTGCTTGCTGTCGAGATACGGCTTCAGGGTCTTCATCGCGCCCTGGAAGACGTAACGCGTGTTGTTGTCGTCGGGCGATCCCGCGAACAGCTCGATGTTGAACGGGCCCTTCTTGCTGCCGTCCTTCAGGCCGAGCTTGTCGATGAGGTAGGTCGCCTGGAGCACGCCGACCTTCTCGTTGTCGAAGGACGCGTAGTAGTCGACGTTCTTGGTGCCGAGGATCAGCCGGTCGTAGGAGATGACCTTGATGTTCTTGTCGGCGGCCTGCTGGAGGACGTCGCTGAGCGCCCTGCCGTCGATCGAGGCGATCACCAGGACGTCGACGCCCTTGGTGATCATGTTCTCGACCTGGGAGACCTGCTGGTCGACGTCGTCCTCGCCGTACTGGAGATCGGTCTTGTAACCGAGCTTCTTGAACTGGGCGACCATGTTGTTGCCGTCGGCGATCCAGCGCTCCGACGACTTGGTGGGCATGGCGATGCCGATCGTCGACTGCTCCTTGCCCTTCGCCTTTCCTTCCTGCTTGCTGCCGCCCTCGCTGCTCTGCCCGCAGGCGGCGAGGGAGAGGACGAGGGACGCGGCGGCGACGGTGAGTGCGGCTCGGCGGGTGCGCATGAGGTCATCAGTCCTTGTCGTGGGTGGGAGTGGCGCTGGGTGTGGTGGTGTCTGTGCCGCTGGTGTGGGGGAAGCGGTCGAGCGGGCCCGGCAGCCGTGAGCCGAGCGGCGACATTCCGCCGTCGGCCCCGTGCCGGGCGAGCAGGTCGAGCACGAGGCGCCCCCGGCGTACCCGCTCGCGCGCGCTGCTGAGAGCGGTGTCGCGGAGCTGCGCGCCGTACGGATAGATGCCGGGGGACTTCGACAGGCCGAACTTGAGGTACAGCGGGGCGCCGCGCCGGATCAGCTCGGCCGTCTCGTACATCCGGACGTAGCCGCCGAGGTCGTCGGGCGCCTCGATGTAGAGATCCATCGGGGCGCGGGCGGCGCGCCGGATCTCGGTGAGATGCGCGAGCGAGAGGTCGGAGGGGATGTTCACCGAGTCGGCCCCGAGCCGCTCGATCACCGCGTACGAGGCCGGGTTGACCGGGCCGACGAGGGCGGAGACCTTCAGGGTGGTGTCGGCGGGCAGCACTCCCTGGGCGCGCAGCCGGTGCAGCGACCACAGCACGCCCTCGTCGGCGACGAGCAGGCAGCGCACGCCGAGTTCGGCCGCGCGCAGCGCGTCCTCGACACAGCCGGCCAGCGCGTCGTGGCCCCTGGCGCGCAGGCCGGCGCCGCCGGAGTCCGTACGGGTGGAGCCGCCGGTGTCCCAGGTGCCGCGCGGCCCCGTGAACAGGCACAGCTCGACGGAGTGGGCGGCGCACGCGTCGACCATGTCGGTGATGTCGGTGTCGGTGAGCATCCAGACACCGCTGCCCTGGCTGACGCGGTGGACGGGCACATCGAGGCGCGTGGACTCCTTGAGCACCTCGGCGAGCGCTTCGGGGCCTTCGACGGAGGGGATCTCGGTGCGCCAGCGGCCCCCGTCGGGGAAGGAGTGCGGGGAGGCGTCCGCGGGGTCGGCCTCGGGCGCCGCCAGGCCGAGCGCGGCGAGTGCCCGCTCGCCGGGGCGGCGGAGCGTGAGGGGTGATGCGTCGGTCACGGACGAGTCCTTCGGTCGGGGGCAGGGTGTACGGGGGTGTCGCGCGCCGCTTTCCGTCCCGGTCAGGGGCGCAGCAGGACCTTTCCGGTGCCGGGATCACCGCCGCCGACCAGCGCCACGGCCTCGGCGTAGCGCTCCAGCGGGAACTCATGGGTGATCAGCGGGCCCGGGTCGAGCAGCCCGGTGGTGAAGGCGCGTACGGCGAACGCCCAGGCGCCGGACGAGGCGCCGAAGACGCTGCGCACCGTCAGCTGGCTCAGCGAGAGGTGCGCCGGATCGATGCCGGTGGCGTCGGGCCCGAACATCCCGGCGAGGACGACGCCCCCGCCGCGCCGTGCCAGCAGGCAGGCGGAGGCGGCGGTGGAGGGGGCCCCGGCGCTCTCCACCACCAGGTCGTAGTGGGCGGTCAGCTCCTTGGCCTCCTCGGGGGTGCGGACCCCGGTCGCGCCGAACTGCTCGGCGAGATAGGCCCGTTGGACGCGGGGGTCGATGACGGTCAGCTCGGCGGGGGAGGAGGCCCCGAGGAGCTGGACGGCGAGCAGGCCCAGGGTTCCGGCGCCCACGACGGCGATCCGCATGCCCGGCTCGGGGACTCCGGCCCGTACGGCCGCCGCCGCCACGGCGGCGGGCTCCAGCAGGGCGGCGGACCGCAGGTCGGAATCGTCGGGGAGGAGGTGCAACAGGCGGGCGGGGACCACGACATGGTCGGCGAAACCCCCGGGGCGGGTGAAGCCCGTCTCGTCGTAACCGGCCGAGCACAGCGAGGTCTCACCGGTGCGGCAGCGGTCGCAGGTTCCGCAGGCCCGGAACCCCTCGGCGACGGTCCGGCGGCCGGTCAGCGCGGGGTCGACGCCTTGGCCGACCGCTTCGACGGTGCCCGACCACTCGTGCCCGGGGGTGACGGGGTAGCGGACATAGGCCGCGTCGCGCCGGCCGTCGTACACCTCGCGGTCGCTCATGCAGATACCGGCGGCAGCGACCCGTACGCGCACCTCCCCGGGGCCCGGCTCCGGCGGCTCGCCGCTCACCAGGCGGTGGGCGCCGGGGCGTTCGACGACGATCGACCGGCTGCCACGGGGCGCGGCGTCCGACCGGCCGCTCATCGGGGCGCCTTGGGGTCGCGTTTCTCCCAGCCCTCGGCCCAGAGGTCGAACCGCGCCTGCTGCTGCGGGAATTCGGCCGCCGCCGCCTCGTCGAACTCGACGCCGAGGCCCGGCGCGTGCGACACCTCGAAGCAGCCCGTCGCGGGATCGACCTGGGGAGCGCCCTTGACCACCTTCTTGATCTCGGCGTCCGCGAAGTCGTTGAAGTGCTCAAGGATCTTGAAGTTCGGTGTGCAGGCGGCCAGTTGGAGGCTCGCTGCGGTCAGGACCGAACCGCCGACATTGTGCGGCGCGATCATCATGTAGTGGGTCTCGGCGGTGGCCGCGAGCTTCCTCGCCTCCAGGATGCCGCCGATGTGCCCGACGTCCGGCTGAATGATGTCGGCCGCCTGCGACTCGAAGAGTTCCCTGAACTCGATGCGGTCGTGCAAGCGTTCACCTGTGGCGATGGGCAGTTCGACCTTTTCGGCGACCTTGCGCAGCGCCTTCAGGTTCTCCGGCGGCACCGGCTCCTCCAGCCAGGCCGGCGCGTACGGCGTCATCTCGCGGGCGAGCCGTACGGCGGTGGACGGGCTGAACCGCCCGTGCATCTCCAGCATCAGCTCGGTGTCGGGCCCGATCGCGTCGCGTACGGCCTCGATCAGCGCCACCGCTTCATTGGAGGCGGCGCGGTCCAGCTCGAAGTGCCCGGTGCCGAACGGATCGATCTTCAGGGCCCGGTAGCCGCGCTCGACGACCGCCCGGGCCGCCTTGTGGTAGGCGTCCGGGGTGCGCTCGGTGGTGTACCAGCCGTTGGCGTACGCCTTGACCCGGTCGGTGACCTTGCCGCCGAGCAACTGCCACACGGGTACCCCGAGCGCCTTGCCCTTGATGTCCCAACAGGCCATCTCCACCACGGCGATGCCCGACATGACGATCTCGCCGGCCCGGCCGAAGTCGCCGTACTTCATGCGGCGTACGAGGTCCTCCACCGCGAACGGGTCGGAGCCGGCTATGTGGTTGGTCTCCGCCTCGCGCAGATAGCCGCGCAACGCGTCGGTCCTGCCGAGCATCCGGGTCTCACCGACGCCGGTGAGCCCCTCGTCGGTGTGGACGAGGACGTACGTGAGGTTGCGCCAGGGCGTTCCCACGACGTGTGTGCTGATTCCCGTGATGCGCAACGCGGTTGCTCCCAGCATGTGTTGGCGGCTCGCTCGTCGGTGGTGCCGCGCGTCGTTCGATATCTCGTCACGCGTTCGAAATTGTGGGCGTGACCGTATTCATGCGTTCCAGGGGTGTCAATGGGTTGCGCACGGGCTAGCCTGTGTTCGTCATACCGGTCACCGGCCGAAGCACCGAACAAGAGGGGGGATGGTCGCACATGGGACGGCTTGTTCCCGCGGTCACCCGGGCCCTGGACATCCTGGAACTGTTCCTGGAGGGCGACGGGACGCTGTCGGCCCCGGACGTGATCCGGCGGCTCGGACTGCCCCGCACCACCGTGCACGAACTGCTCACCACACTCGCGGCCCGCTCGTACCTGGTGGCCGTGCCCGCGCGGCCCGGTCACTACCGGCTCGGCGTACGGAACTACCAACTCGGCAGCAGGTACGCGGAACAGCTCGACCTCGCGGCCGAGGGGCAGCAGGTCGCCCGCGAGGTCGCCGAGACCTGCGACGAGACGGTCCATGTCGCCGTCCTGGAGGACGCCGACGTGATCTACATCGCGAAGGTGGACTCCACCCACGCGGTCAGAATGGTCTCGGCCGCCGGCCGCAGGCTGCCGGCACACTGCACCTCGGTCGGCAAGATGCTGCTTGCCTCGCTGCCCGAGACGGAGTTCGAAGCCCGCCTCGCCGGACGGGAGTTGATCGCGATGACACCCGACAGCGTCACCGATTACGCGGTGCTGCGGACGGAACTGACCTCCATCAGGGAGCGCGGTGTCGCCGTCGAGCACCGCGAGTCCAACCCCGATGTGAGCTGCGTCGCCGCGCCGGTGCGCGACAGCGCGGGACGGGTGGTCGCCGCGCTCTCCATCTCCGTACCGATGATCCGCTGGAGCGCCGAGCGCGAGCGGGAGCTCGCACGACTTGCCGTCGAGGGCGCGGGCACGCTCTCCGCCCGTCTCGGGCACCGGGGGCCGGCATGAGAGCGGGCGGTGTGAAACCGGAGGTCGCCGTACCCGAGCAGGCCAGACTCGGCGAAGGGCCCACCTGGGATCCGGCGACCGGCCGGCTGATCTGGGTGGACATCCTCTCCTCCCGCATCCACACCTTCGCCCCCGCCGACGGACGCCGTACGCTCACCCTCGCCGAACAGCACGTCGGTGCGGCCAAGCCCCGGGCGGGCGGGGGTCTGGTGGTCAACCTCCGCGACGGCGTGGGCCTTTACTCGGCCGACGGCGCCTTCTCCTGGCTGGTCCACGACCCGGTGGCGGGACGCAGGGGCAACGACGCGGCGATCGCGCCCGACGGCGCGCTCTGGGCGGGCAGCATGCGCTACGACGAAGCGCCGGGCGGGGGCAGACTGATCCGGGTCGCGCCGGACGGCACGGTCACGGAACACCTCACCGTCGGCGTCGGCAACGGCACGGGCTGGAGCCCCGACCGGCGGACGATGTACTACATCGACACCCCCACCGGCCGCATTGAGCAGTTCGCCTTCGACGGTGAACGCATCACCGGGCGGCGGACGTTGGCCGAGATCGAGCACGGCGCAGGCTCCCCCGACGGACTCACCGTGGACGCCGAGGGCTGCGTCTGGGCCGCCCTGTGGGACGGCGGCCAGATCCGCCGGTACACACCGCGCGGCGCGCTCGACCGTACGATCCACCTGCCCGTACGCCGCCCCACCTCCTGCGCCTTCGGCGGTCCCGGCCTGCGGGACCTCTACATCACCTCGGCCCGCACCGGCCTCGACCGCCCCCACCCGCTCTCCGGCGCACTGCTCGTCCTGCCGGACGCGGGGGAGGGACTGCCCGGCACCCCCTTCGGCGGCTGACCGGGCCGCTCAGGGCCGCTCAGCCGGCGTACGGCTCCGGCACGTCGCCCTCCCTGGCGAGGAAGGTGAAGTCGCAGCCCGTGTCGGCCTGGGTGACCTGGTCGTTGTACAGCGCGCCATAACCCCGCCCGTAACGCTGGGGCGGGGGCGTCCAGTCGGCCTTCCTCCGCGCCAACTCCTCGTCCGGTACGTCGAGTCGAAGCAGCCGCTCCTCGACGTCCAGCGTGATCAGGTCGCCGGTCCGCACGAGTGCGAGCGGGCCCCCGACGTACGACTCCGGCGCGATGTGCAGCACGCACGCGCCGTAACTCGTCCCGCTCATCCGGGCGTCGGAGATCCGCACCATGTCCCTGACGCCCTGCCGCAGCAGATGGTCGGGGATCGGCAGCATGCCGTACTCGGGCATGCCGGGACCGCCCTTGGGCCCGGCGTTGCGCAGCACCAGCACATGGTCGGCCGTGATGCCGAGATCCGGGTCGTTGATGGTGCGCTGCATGGTCCGGTAGTCGTCGAACACCACGGCGGGACCGGTGTGCCGGAGCAGCGCGGGCTCGGCGGCGATGTGCTTGATCACCGCGCCGTCCGGGCAGAGGTTGCCGCGCAGCACGGCGACACCGCCCTCATCGGCCAGCGCGTGGTCACGGTCCCGGATCACATCGGTGTTGTGGACGCGCGCTCCGGCGAGCTGCGCGCGCAGCGTGGGGTGCGCGACGGTGGGCCGGTCGAGATGCAGCAGATCCGTCAACTGGGCGAGGAGACCCGGCAGTCCGCCCGCGAAGTGGAAGTCCTCCATCAGATACCGGCCGCCGGGACGCACATTGGCGAGGACCGGCACCCGCCGGGCCGTGCGGTCGAAGTCGTCCAGCGTCAGCTTGATCCCGCTCCGCCCGGCCATGGCGATCAGATGGATGACGGCGTTCGTCGAACCGCCGAGCGCGAGAACGGTGGTGACGGCGTCCGCGTACGCCTCCCGGGTCAGGATCCGTGACAGCTTCAGGTCCCGGTGTACGAGATCCACCACCAGGCGCCCCGACGCGGCGGCCATCCGCTCATGGCCCGAGTCCACCGCCGGGATCGACGAGGCGCCCGGCACGGTCACCCCCAGCGCCTCGGCCGCCGCCGTCAGGGTGGACGCCGTGCCCATCGTCATGCAGTGGCCGGGGGAGCGGGCGAGCCCGCTCTCCAGCTCGGCCAGCTCGCAGTCACCGATCAGACCGGCGCGCTTGTCGTCCCAGTACTTCCACATGTCCGTGCCGGAGCCGAGGACTTCGTCGCGCCAGTGCCCCGGCAGCATCGGCCCGGCCGGCAGGAACACCGCGGGCAGATCAACGCTCGCCGCGCCCATCAGCAGCGCGGGTGTGGTCTTGTCGCAGCCGCCCATCAGCACCGCGCCGTCCACCGGGTAGGAGCGCAGCAACTCCTCGGTCTCCATGGCGAGAAGGTTCCGGTAGAGCATCGGGGTCGGCTTCTGGAACGTCTCCGACAGGGTGGAGACCGGGAATTCCAGCGGAAAGCCGCCGGCCTGCCACACACCGCGCTTCACCGCCTGGGCCCGCTCCCGCAGATGGACATGGCAGGGGTTGATGTCGCTCCAGGTGTTGAGGATCGCGATCACCGGCTTGCCGAGGTGCTCCTCGGGGAGATAGCCGAGCTGCCGGGTGCGGGCCCGGTGGCTGAACGACCGCAGGCCGTCCGTCCCGTACCACTGATGACTGCGCAGCTCCTCGGGCGTCTTCACAGTCCCCACCCGCGCACCAGCGCGGCGACCTCTTCGCGCACGGGGTCAGGGAGTTGGCGGCTCGGTGGGCGCACCTCGGCGCGGCACAGGCCGAGTTCGGCGAGGGCCGCCTTGACCACCGTCACGTTGTCGGCGGACTGCCGGGCCGCGCGCAGCTCCTCGAACGGGCGGATACGCTCCCACACCCGCATCGCCTCGGCGAAGTCCCCGGCGCGCAGCGCGGCCAGCATGCCGGTCGACACCGAAGGGGCGACATTGACCAGCCCCGAGGTGAATCCGGTGGCGCCGGCCGACCAGTAGGCGGGCGCGTACAGTTCGGCGAGCCCGGCGACCCAGACGAAGCGGTCGAGGCCCGCGTCGCGCGCGAAGGCGGCGAACCGCGCCGCGTCACGGACCGCGTACTTCACCCCCACCACATTGGGGCAGAGCGCCCCGAGCCGATCGAGCGTCCGGCCGTCGAGTGCGGGGTCGCGGATGTACGGGACGACGCCAAGTCCGGGGACGGCGTCGGCGATCGACCGGTGGTAGTCGATCCAGCCGTCCCGCGCGACATAGGGGTGCACCGGCTGATGGATCATGATCATCGAGGCGCCGGTGTCCCTGGCGTGGCGGGCCGAGGCGATCGCCGTGGTCAGGTCGTGGCCGACGCCGGCCAGCACCTCGGCCCGGCCGCCGGCCTCCGCCACCGTCAACTCCGTGACCAGCAGCCGTTCTTCGGGCGAGAGCGCGTAGAACTCGCCGGTGTTGCCGTTCGGTGTGAGCGCCCGGATTCCGCCGTCCAGCAGGCGGCGCAGCAGCATCCGGTAGGCGTCCTGGTCGACGGTCCCGTCCTCGGCGAAGGGCGTCACGGGAATCGCGACGACATCGGCCAGGGCGGAACGGCACGGGTCAAGATCCGGCGCGTTCACGCGGCGGCTCCTTCCGGGAAGGCGCGGCCGACGAAGCCCGCGATGTGGTCGTGCACGGCGCGTGCGGCGCCCTCGCCGTCACCGTCCTCCGCGAGCCGCAGGATCTCCCGGTGCTCCGCCGCCTCCCGGTCCCATGTCG
Organism: Streptomyces sp. 150FB; assembly: GCF_000818195.1. Taxonomy (GTDB): domain Bacteria; phylum Actinomycetota; class Actinomycetes; order Streptomycetales; family Streptomycetaceae; genus Streptomyces. The sequence goes on from NZ_JTHL01000001.1 coordinate 8,367,706, forward strand.
GCGCCGCCGCCCAGGCGACGGCGGCCACCAGGGCCGACTGGTCACGGACCTCGTCCAGCATCCGCACCAGCAGCGGGTTGCCGCAGGGCAGATAGAGCGCGCGGTGGAAGTCCCGGTTCGCCAGGGAGCGGCTCGCCGTGTCGGCCGCCGCCTCGGCGCGTACGAGGGCGTCCGCCGCCTCCCGCACGCCGGTACGGGAGGCGGCGGACGCGCCGGAGGCGACCGTACGCCGTACCGCCTCGGGTTCGAGCAACAGCCGCACGTCGTACACCTCGTGGGCCATCGCCGCGTCCACCGTGCGCACCGTGACGCCCTTGTACTGGCTCGTCACCACCAGACCGCTGCCCGCGAGCGTCTTGAGCGCCTCGCGCACCGGTGTCTTCGACACCCCGAAGTGCGCGGCGAGTTCGGCCTCGACGAGCGGCCGCCCCGGACTCAGCTCACCCGTCAGGATGCCGTGTCTGACCGCGTCCAGCACGTACTGGGTACGGGAAGGGATCGTGGCCGGGGCGGGTGCGAAGGTCATCGGCGTTCCTCTCACGGAAACGGTGCGGGGTCATACTTCATATATGACGTATGAAGTATGACCGAGAGGGACGCTAGGCGCCCGGCACCGAATCCGTCAACGGCGCGTGCCGCCGACGGGTCCGCCCGGCCGATGGGCACGCCTCAGAGGGCGTGCCCGGTCGTGGCGTCGACATGGTCGGGGATCTCGTCGTGCTGATCGCCGACCGACAGCGTCCCGGCCGGCTCGAAGAGCAGCAGCGAGGCGCCCCCCGGTGACGACGGCCGGTGCCAGACGCCGCGCGGGACGACGAACACGGAACCGCGCGCCAGCGTGACGGTCCGCTCGCCGCCGTCCTCGCGCAGGCCGATCGCCAGGTCGCCGTCCAGCACCTGGAAGAACTCGTCGGTGTCCTCGTGCACGTGCCAGATGTGGTCGCCGAGCACCTTGGCGACACGTACGTCGTAATCGTTCACGCGCGTCACGATGCGCGGGCTCCACACGGCGTCGAAGGAGTCGAGGGCCGTGCTCAGGGCGGTGGGTTCTGTAGGCATGTCAGCATCGTCCGCCTGGCGCGCGGCGGAGGCGAGTGCTATGAATCGCATATGTCGCAAGGATCCTCTCACCGTTCCCCCCAGGGCTTCTCCCACCGGGTGGTGATGATCGTCGCCGAGGGCTCCAACCCGTTCGAGATGGGCATCGCGACCGAGCTGTTCGGCCTCGAACGCCCGGAGCTGGACCGGCGCTGGTACGACTTCGAGTTGTGCGCCGCGACCCCGTCGGTCCCCATGCACTCCGGGTTCTTCCAGCTCTCGGGGGTGGCCGGTCTGGACGCGGTGGACCGGGCCGACACCGTGATCGTCCCCAACCGTCCCGACCCCTGGAACGACCCCGAGCCCGCCGTGCTGGACGCGGTGCGCCGCGCCTCGGCACGCGGGGCCAGGATGGTCAGCTTCTGCACGGGGTCCTTCACCCTGGCCGCCGCCGGGGTCCTGGACGGCCGCAGGGCGACCACGCACTGGCGCTGGGCCGAGATGTTCGCCGCCCGCTTCCCCGCCGTACGGCTCGAACCGGACGTGCTCTTCGTCGACGAGGGCGACCTCGTCACGGCGGCGGGCAGCGCGGCCGCCCTCGACACCTGCCTGGAGCTGATCCGCAAGGACCACGGCGCCGCCACGGCCGTCGCTGTCAGCCGCCGACTGGTCTTCGGGCTGCACCGCGAGGGCGGCCAGCGGCAATTCGTCGAACAGCCGCTCCCCGCCGTCCCCGACACCTCGCTCGGACCGCTGCTGGCCTGGGCGGAGGAGCGGCTCGCCGGCCGGCTCTCGGTGCCGGAGCTGGCCGTACGGGCCGGCGTCAGCCAGGCCACGCTGCACCGCCGCTTCCGCGACCGTCTCGGCACCACACCGCTGGCCTGGCTGACCGCGCGGCGGGTCGCGCTCGCCTGCCGGCTGATGGAGCAGGGCGAGGTGCGGCTGGAGCGGGTGGCGCGACTGAGCGGCCTCGGTACGGCGGCGAACCTGCGCGCCCAGCTCCGCCGGCGTACGGGGCTGCCGCCCAGCGCGTACCTCCGCCGCTTCGGACCGGCGGCATCCGAGCCGGAGACACCGTCCGGCGAGCGCTCCGACACGCGGTCCGTTACGCGATCCGGGGCGCGCCCGGGGGCCTGATCGGAGGCCCGTCGGAGGCACAATGGAGGCATGTCACGACGCCCCAAGCGTGCACCGCGCACGACACACCCCGCGCGCTCCGCACCCCCTGCCGACACCCCGGAGTCGCCCTGCCCGTGCGGTCTGCCCGCACCGTACGGCGAGTGCTGCGGGCGCTTCCACGTCGGCCTGGCTGTCGCGCCGACCGCCGTCCTGCTGATGCGCTCCCGCTACAGCGCTTTCGTGGTCCTCGACGAGTCGTATCTGCTGAAGACCTGGGACCCGGCGACCCGCCCCTCCGGCATCGACCTCGACCCGTCGATGCGGTGGACGGGCCTGGAGATCCAGGACACCACGGAAGGCACCGCCTTCCACACCCACGGCACGGTCACCTTCCGGGCGGGCTACACCACCCTGGGGCAACCGGGCGCCCTGCACGAGCGCAGCCGCTTCGCGCGCGACGACAAGGGTGCCTGGGTCTATGTGGAGGGCACCCACCTCGACTGACGGCAGGCAGGTCCCTACCTGCCGAGTACGGCCGTCCGCCGCAGCGCGACAAAGGTGCGTCCGTCCGCCGTCCACTGCTCGGCCGGGCTCCAGCCCGCCGCTCCGGCGTGTCCGAGGAGTGCGCGCGAGCCGACCCGGGCCCAGGGAAAGGCCGCCGCGGCGAACCCGGCTCCGTCGCTCCCGCCGCCATCACCCCTGCCGTTGTCGACCCGGACGTGGACGCGCTCGTCCAGATCCACGCCCATCCCCGCGGGCGCCGCCTCGACGATCAGCGAACCGGCGGGGCCGACGACCCCGGCCATCCTGCTGAGCAGCGCGGGCGGGTCGCCGTCGATACCGATGTTGCCGTCCATCAGCAGCGCGGTGTCCCAGCTCCCCTCGCGCGGCAACGGCTCGAACACCGAACGGACCAGGGCGCTGCCACCCGAGCGCAGCGTGTGCGCCACGGCCGCCGGGCTGACGTCGATGCCCAGCGACATACGGCCGCGCGCGGCCAGCGCCGCGACCAGCCGCCCCGGGCCGCAGCCGATGTCGAGCACCGAGCCGTGGCAGCGGTCGAGCACCGTGAGATCCGCCGGGTCGGGCCCGGCGCACCAGCGCTCCACCTCAAGCGGCAGCAGCCAGCCGTCCGTACGCCGCAGGAACAGCGGACCGCGCCCCGCGCGCAGCGCCTCGGTGTACGGTTCCGCCCCCCAGGGCGCCGGAACTGTCGTTATGTCGACGGTGGTCATCGCACCCCCGCCCAGGCGAGCCGGGAAAGGGCGGCGGCGAACCGGCTGTCCGGCGCCTCGGCCGCGACCAGCCCGGCATCGCGCGCGGTGTCCACATCCCGTACCAGCGGCAGGTTCCGTACGGCGAGCCCAGCGGCGACGAGACGCCCGCGCTGTACGGCACCGGTCCGCGACACCGACATCGGCACCCCGAGCACCAGCGCCGGGTCGGGCTCGGCCAGGCCCAGCGCCCAGAACCCGCCGTCCACGGCCGGACCGAACCACGCGTCGCACCCGTCCCACGCGTCCGGCGCCAGCGCGGGCGCCAGCAGGGCGGGAGCGGTGACCTGGGGGGTGTCCATACCGACCAGCACGGCCGGCCCCGAGCAGAGCGCGAAGGCGGCGGCGATACGTTCGTCGAGGCCGCCGCCCGACTGCGGGACGACCTCGATGCCCGGCGGCAGCCAGGGCCCCGGGGAGCCTTCGAGGACCAGCACCCGACGCCGTACGGGCGCCGCCAGCACGGCTGCGAGCGTGTCGCACAGCGCGGCCTCGGCGAGCAGGGCGGCCTCCTCGGGAAGGAACGGCGGCGTCAGCCGGGTCTTCACCCGGCCCGGCACCGGCGCCTTGGCGATGACGAGCAATGTGGTCATCGGCCGGCCTCCGGGTCCGCGCCGGTCGCGGCCGATGGGGCTGCCGGGGCCGGCTGGCTTGTCGGGGCTGCCTGGGGCGCCGGAGCGGTGGCACCCGCGCCGCCGGCCGGGGCTGTCAGCACGCCGCGCATGTCCCGTACGGCGTGCCAGGTGCCCCGCCAGGTCCCGGTGACCTTGGATTTCCCGGCGCGCGGCAGATACGGCACGTCCCGCTCGGCGACCCGCCAGCCCGCGTCGGCCGCGCGTACGACCATCTCCAGCGGATAGCCGCTGCGCCGGTCGGTCAGGCCCAGCGAGAGCAGCGCGTCGCGGCGCGCCGCCCGCATCGGACCGAGGTCGTGCAGCGCGATGCCCGTCCTGCGCCGCGTCATGCGCGCCAGCGCCAGATTCCCGGCCCTGGCGTGCGCGGGCCACGCCCCGCGCCCCTGCGGGCGCCGCCGCCCCAGCACCAGATCGGCCCGGCCCGCCGCCACCTCCTCGACGAAGGGGACCAGCCCCCCGGGGTCGAGCGTGGCGTCGCAGTCGCAGAAGCAGATGAACTCCGCCTCGGCGGCCAGCAGTCCCGCATGGCAGGCGGCCCCGAAGCCGCGCCGCTCCTCCCGCACCACGTGCGCGCCGAGTCCGGCCGCGATCTCGGCGGAGCCGTCGGAGGAGCCGTTGTCGACGACGATCGCCCGCCATCCGGCGGGCATGCGCTCCAGCACCCAGGGCAGGGCCAAGGCCTCGTCCAGGCAGGGAAGTACGACGTCAACGGTCGTAAGGGTCGAATCAGTCACGTTCATCACCGTATGGACAAAGAAATCGACAGAGGGACTGCGGCGTCGTCGCTGAACACAGGAGAACGCCGCTTCGGCGGGGTGCGGGGCGGCCCGGCCAGGGCACGGGAGCCCGGACGGCGCTCAGGACGCCGCGCCTGCCCGCTGGCCCGATCGGGCGAACTCCGACATCCCCTCGGCGAACCCGACCTCGGGGCGCCAGCCGAGCTGCTCCCCGATCCGCCGGGACGACGCAGTGATGTGGCGGACGTCGCCGAGCCGGTACTCACCCGTGATCACGGGGTCGGGTCCGCCGTGCGCGGCGGCGAGCGCGGTGGCCATCTCGCCGACCGTGTGCGGGTCCCCGCTGCCGGTGTTGAAGACGCTCAGCGCGCCGGGCTCCCGGCCGGACACCGCAGCCAGGGCCAGCGCGTTGGCCGCTGCCACATCCCGTACGTGTACGAAGTCCCGGCGCTGCCCGCCGTCCTCGAAGACCTGCGGGGCCTCGCCCCTGGCCAGCGAGGAACGGAAGAACGACGCGACCCCCGCGTACGGGGTGTCGCGCGGCATACCGGGCCCGTACACGTTGTGGTAGCGCAGCGACACGGCGCGCCCGCCGGTCGCCCGCGCCCAGGAGGCCGCCAGGTGCTCCTGGGCCAGCTTGGTCGTCGCGTACACATTGCGCGGGTCGGTCGGCGCGTCCTCGCCGATCAGCCCGGGCGCCAACTCGGCGCCGCAGCGCGGGCAGCCGGGCTCGAAGCGCCCGGCCGCCAGGTCGGCGGTGGCGCGCGGCCCGGGGGCGACCCGGCCGTGGAGGGGGCAGTCGTAGCGGCCCTCGCCGTAGACGACCATCGAGCCCGCCAGCACCAGATCCCGCACCCCCGCCTCGGCCATGGCCGCCAGCAGGACGGCTGTGCCCAGGTCGTTGCAGCTCACGTACTCGGGAGCGTCGGCGAAGTCCTTGCCGAGGCCGACCATGGCCGCCTGGTGGCAGACCGCGTCCACACCCCGCAGCGCGCCGGCCACCCCCTCCCGGTCCCGTACGTCGCCGTGCGTCCACCCCGCGCCCTCCGGCGGCCGGGGCGGCACCGGATGGGCCGACGGCAGCAGGGCGTCGAGGACAAGAACTTCATGGCCGCCCGAGGTGAGAGCGGTGACGATGTGCGAGCCGATGAAGCCCGACCCTCCGGTGACAAGTACACGCATGCCGGGGACGTTATGCGCTGTAAGGCGCGGGCGTCCCGGTCCGCGCCGGGCTGTCACAGGTACGTAAGATCGCCGGGATCGCCGTCCCCGGGGCACCACCTGTCGAACACGCGTCGAACATCCGGTGAACAGCTCCCGCGCTCCCGTGCACGGACCGGGTGGCCGGCCTCAGGGCCTGGGGATGTCGAAGTACCGGGTCAGCCCGGCGGCGACCGTCAGATCCCCGGTGATCCGGACCTTGCGCCTCAGATACATCACCACCGGGCTCGCGTTGCCGGAGGCCAGCCGCAGGAACTCGACGTCGCCGAGCACGAAGGTCGTACGCGGCCGCTCGTCCCCGGCGTACGCGCGGACCGTGCAGCGGCCGTGGTCGATGACCGTCTCGAAGACCTCGTCCTGCTCGCCGGTGATCCGCCAGCGAATGACCGCGCTGAGCGCCCCCGCGTTCTCCGGGCGGAACTGCTCCCGCATCCGGCCGAAGATCTCCCGCAGCACCCGCTTGCGCAGATCACCCCGCAGGGCGTCGGTCAGCTCCCGGCCCGACAGCCCCTTGACCATCCTCGCGAACTCGCCCGGCGAGACCGCCGAGAAGTCGAGGCCGGCGAGCTGCTCGCGGATGTCCTTCGCCACGCCGGATCCCTGCCGTTGAGCCAACTGACGACCTGACCGCGACAGCGGAGGGGCTTCCGCGGAGCAGGTCGTTACTTGCCAGTAAGGCTAGAACTCGCCGTTCCGCTCGGCAAGTGCGTGATCATCGCCGCGATCTGACGCGGCGATCCGCGGCCGCCGTCCGCGGCCGCCGTCCGCAGCCGCGATCCGCGCACCCACCGGGCGCCCCGTCAGTGGTCCGGCGGCGCGAGCACCTGCCTCAGGTCGTACCGCACGGGCTCCTCCAACTGCTCGTACGTGCAGCTCGCCGGCGTCCGGTCGGGGCGCCACCTGCGGAACTGCGCGGTGTGCCGGAACCGGTCGCCCTCCATATGGTCGTACGCCACCTCGCACACCCGCTCAGGACGCAGCGCCACCCACGACAGGTCCTTCTTCCCGCTCCAGCGGCTCGGCGCGCCCGGCAGCCTGGCCCCCTCGTGCGCCGACTCCTCCGCCCAGGCGGCCCACGGATGGCCCTCGGCCGAGTCCATCCGCAGCGGCGCCAGCTCCTCGGCCAGTTCGGCCCTGCGCTTCATCGGGAACGCGGCGCACACCCCGACATGCTGGAGCGCCCCGTGCGCGTCGTGCAGCCCGAGCAGCAGCGAGCCCACCACGGGGCCGCTCTTGTGCGGGCGGTAGCCGGCGACGACCACATCAGCCGTCCGCTCGTGCTTGATCTTGAACATCAGCCGGGCGTCGGAGCGGTACGGCAGATCCAGCGGCTTGGCGACGATCCCGTCCAGCCCGGCGCCCTCGTACTGCTCGAACCACTCACGCGCCACCTCGATGTCGGTGGTGGCGGGCGCGAGGTACACCGGGGGTCCGGAGCCGATCATGACCGCCTCCAGCGCCTCTCTGCGCGCGGCCTGCGGGGTGTCGAGCAGCGAGGCGTCGCCCTTGGCGAGCAGGTCGAAGACGACAAAGCTCGCCGGGGTCTTCTCGGCGAGCAGCCTCACCCGCGAGTCGGCGGGGTGGATGCGCTCGGTCAGCCGGTCGAAGTCGAGCCGGTTCTCATGGACGATCACGATCTCGCCGTCCACCACACAGCGCTCCGGCAGGTGTCTGAGCAGGGCGGTCACCAGCTCGGGGAAGTAGCGGGTGAGCGGCTTGCCGTTCCTGCTGCCGATCACCACCTCGTCGCCGTCGCGGTGCACGATCGCCCGGAAGCCGTCCCACTTGCCCTCGTACTGCATCCCCGGCGGGATCCTGGCGACGGATTTGGAGAGCATGGGTTTCACGGGTGGCATCACCGGCAGATCCATGTCCCCGATTGTGCTCGGGAATGCCCGGCGGTGCCCGATATGCGCCGCCCGGCCGTGCGGCCTACGGTGACGGACATGGGTGGTGCAGCGGTGGAGCTGGAGGCGGGCGGCAGAACCGTACGGCTGTCCAGCCCCGACAAGGTCTACTTTCCCGAGCCCGGCTACACCAAGCTGGACGTGGCCCGCTACTACCTGGCCGTGGGGGAGGGGATCACCCGGGTCCTGCGCGACCGGCCGACCATGCTGGAGCGCTACCCCGAAGGGGTCGGCGGCGAGTCGTTCTACCAGAAGCGGGCGCCGAAGAACCTGCCCGACTGGATCCCGACGGCCCACATCACCTTCCCCAGCGGGCGCAGCGCCGACGAGATCTGCCCGACCGAGCCCGCAGCCGTGATCTGGGCGGCGAACCTCAGCACGCTCACCTTCCACCCCTGGCCGGTACGGCGCGGACGCCTCGACCACCCCGACGAACTCCGCATCGACCTGGACCCGCAGCCGGGCACCGACTTCGGCGACGCGGTCAGGGCCGCGCACGCACTGCACGCGTTCCTCGACGAACAGGGCCTGCGCGGCTGGCTCAAGACGTCCGGCGGGCGCGGCCTGCACATCTTCGTACCGATCGAACCGCGCTGGACCTTCACCGAGGTGCGCCGCGCCGCCATCACCGTGGGGCGCGAACTGGAGCGGCGGATGCCGGACCAGGTGACCACCGCGTGGTGGAAGGAGGAGCGCGGCGAGAAGATCTTCGTCGACTACAACCAGACGGCCCGCGACCGGACGATGGCCTGCGCCTACTCCGTACGCCCCCGGCCGCACGCGCCGGTCTCCGCGCCGCTGCGCTGGGACGAGCTGGACGCGGTCGACCCGCGCGACTTCGACATCGTCACCATGCCGGTGCGCTTCGCCGAACTCGGCGACGTACACGCGGACATGGAGCTGCATCCGTACAGCCTGGAAGGCCTGCTGGAGCTGGCGGACCGGCACGAGAGCGATCACGGCGTCGGCGACCTGCCGTATCCGCCGGACTATCCGAAGATGCCGGGGGAGCCGAAGAGGGTCTCGCCGAGCCGCGCCAAGAACAAGAAGTGACCGGACACGCGAGGGCCCACCCCTCCGTGCGGAGGGGTGGGCCCCGTAACTGCCTTGCGGTTAAAGCTCCTTGATGCGGACATCCCGGTACGAGACCAGGTCCGACGTGCTGTGGACCTGGAGCCCGACGTAGCCGGACGCCCACCTGCGGCCGTCCGTGCCCGGGTCACCGGCACGCGGGGGATCGAAGACCTGACCCCCGTTGTTGTCGAACTCGTTGATCAGGACACCGTTGCGCAGGATCTTGAAGTGCTGGTCGACCACGCGGATCTCGTAGTCGTTCCAGGTGCCCTTCGGTGTCACCTGCGCGCCGGCCAGACCCACACGGTCGAAGCCGTAGACCGAGCCGGTCTTGTACATGTCGCCGCTCGGGCTGTCGAAGATCTGGATCTCATGCCCGTAGTTGATGGCGACCCACTCGGGGCGGGACTCCTCCGGGTTGTTGTGCGGGTTGGGGAAGCGGACGAACACGCCGCCGTTGGAGTTGTACGTGCCCGCGCCGTCGTCCCGGAACTGGAGCTTCAGGGAGAAGTTCTCGTACGTGCGCTCCGGGTACCACTGCATGCCCAGGCCGTTGCCGACGGTGCTGCTGCTCTTCATCACACCGTCGTCGGTGAGATCGAACGCACCGCCGCCGACATGCTCCCACTTGTCGAAGGACGCCTGGGTGCCGTCGAAGATCGTCTTGTAGCCCTTGGTCTGGCCGGGAAGCCCGATCTTCGACTGCTTGGCAGCCTTGTTGATCTTCTTGAACTCGCGCTGGTCGATGACGTTGCCGGCGAGGAGCTTGTCGGTGACCCCGTCGACGTGCTTGAGGAAGAGGGCCTGTGAGGTCCACTCCTTCTCGTCCTCGATCAGCTCGTTGATGGTGCAGCGGTTGGGCGTGATCCGGTTCGGCACACCCGTGTCGACCGTACCGACGATGACCGTCAGCCGTTCGTCGAACTCCGCGCAGGGCGGCGGGGGAACACCGCCGCCCGAGGCGACGGAGAACGAGACCTCCTTGGCCTCCGAGGTGTTGCCGGCCTTGTCGGTCGCACGGTGGGCGAGCGTGTGCGCGCCGACCCGGTCGACGATGACGGGCGTGGTGTACGCCAGGTAGGGACCGGCGTCGAGCGAGTACTCGACCTTGTCCACACCCGAGTCGTCATCGGTGGCCGCGAGCGTCACCTTGGCGCTGGTGATGTACGCGCCGTTGCTGTTCTTGTCGCCGGTCACGGCCGCCGTGCTGACGGGCGCGGTCGTGTCCTCGGCGGGCGCCTCGACGACGGTGAAGGCGACGGACTTCTCGGCCGCCGCGTTCCCCGCCTTGTCGGTGGCGCGGTAGCGGACGGTCTGCGCCCCGACGTCGTGGACCATCACCGGAGCGGTGTACGGCTGCCACGCGCCGCCGGCGCCGATCGCGTACTCGATGGTGTTGACGCCCGAGCCGGTGTCGGAGGCGGTCACGGTGACCGTGGCCATCGTGAGGTAGTTGCCCGCCTCGTCCTTCTCACCACTGACGGTCGCCGAGGTCTCCGGCGCCGTCGTGTCGTCGGTCGGCGGCGCCACGACGGTGAAGTCGAGTGACTTCTCCGCCGCCACATTGCCGGCGGTGTCGGTGGCCCGGTAGCGGACCGTCTGATCGCCGACCTGGTCGACGACCACCCCGGTGGTGTACGGCTGCCAGGCGCCGTCCGCCCCGACGGCGTACTCGATGCTCTTCACACCGGAGCCGCCCTCTTCGTCGGTCGCCGTGACGGTGACCGTCGCGGCGCCCACGTACGCGCCGTCCGCGTTCTGCTGTCCCTCGGCCTTGGCCGAGGTGACGGGGGCTGTGGTGTCCGTACCGCCGTCACCGCCGTCGGTCACGGTCAGTACGCCGGTCATCATGATGTGGCCCGGCATGGAGCAGAAGAAGCGGTACTTGCCCGGCGTCAGAGTGACCTCGGCGGTGTGCTTGCCGCCCGTGTCGTCACCCGGGTTGGCCAGGATGTTCAGCGGTACGTCGTTGTTGTACTGGGGGTCCGACACGTCGAACGTCAACGTGTGCGGCATCCCCGTGGTGTTGCCGGTGGCCGCGCTGTTCTCGAAGACGATGGTCGTGGCACCGGCCACCGCCGTGGTGGGGAAGCTGAGGAAGTGGTCGGTGGGGTCGCCCGCCGTCCAGGTGAGTGTCTGGGCGGCAGCCGCCTTGCTGTCGTCGGTACGTCCGTAGGCGGCCGTCGAGGTCAGCCCCAGCACCAGCAGCAACGCGCCCACCAGGGACGCCCACAGGCGTAGAGGTCGCTGTCTCACTTCGCTGCCTTCCTGACCAGGTCCTTGGCGGCCGGGGTCGGCGCGCCACCCTTGTACGTCACGCGCCACAGCGCTGACTGGGCGTCGGAGGTGAAGAAGCCGCGCCCGTAGTCGAGGACGTAGAGCGAGCCGTCCGGGGCGAACTTCCAGTCCATCAGGTTGCGGATACCGCCGTCACCGATCGGAATGATCTTCCGCAGTGAGTCGGCGTGGATGGGCAGGCCGCCGGCGCCCGCGTTGGCGGGGTTCATCTGGACGGCGTGGCGCGGGTTGGACGCGTCGTAGAAGTCGGCGACGAACCACTTGCCGTCCCAGTACTCGGGCCACTTGACGTCGCTCTTGACCGTCGGGTCGAACCGGTAGACCGGTCCGTCCATGGTCGCCTGGCCGCCACCCTTGAGCCACGGCAGCAGGTAGGTCGACTGCTTGACGTCGTAGCTCGGAACGCCGTCGGCGTTCCGCGGGTAGTCGGGGGCGCCGCCCTGCGGCGAGTACCAGATGTTGTTGGCCTCGGCCGGCGGGATGTTCACCAGGCCGTCGTTGTTGGGCGACTCGTTCTTCAGGTGGTCGCAGTCGTACCAGCCGAGCGGCTTCGTCGGGTCCGGCAGGTTGCGGTCACGGAAGGGCTGCTTGTTGCCCATGCAGTACGGCCAGCCGCGGTTGCTCGCGTGGTCGATGACCGCGAAGGTGTCGTACTTCGCCGGACCCCACGTGGTGCTGGGGTCGTTGGCGTCCGGGCCGACCCAACCGGCGTACAGCACGTCGGTCTTGGGGTCGATGGAGATACGGGACGGGTTACGGACACCCATCGCGTAGATCTCGCCGCGGGTCTTGCCGCCGCCCTCGGCCGTCTCCTTGCCGGTGAAGAGGTTGCCCTCCGGCAGCGAGTACGTGCCGTCCTGCTCCGGGTGGATGCGCAGGATCTTGCCGTTGAGGTTGTTGGTGTTGCCTGCCGTGCGGCGCGCGTCGGCGAACGAGACACCCTTGTAGTTGGGCTGCGGGTTGTTGCCCGAGTAACCGTCGCTGAAGCCGGACGAGTTGTTGTCGCCGACCGCGACGTACAGGTTGCCCTTCGAGTCGAAGGCCATCCCGCCGCCCGCGTGGCAGCAACTGTGGATCTGCATCGGCCACTGGAGGAGGACCTTCTCGGAGGTCATCTCCACCTTGTTGGTGGTCGAGTTGAGGGTGAAGCGCGAGATGCGCCGCTTGCCCATCTGGGTGTCCCGGTTGATCTCCGAGTGCGGCGACCAGTAGACGTAGATCCAGCCGTTGGACTCGAAGTCGGGGTCGAGCGTGATGCCGAGAAGACCTTCCTCGGTCTTGTTCAGCTCGTCACCGCCGCCCCTGTTGCCGAAGATGGTCAGGGACCCGGCGAGGGCCGTCTTCTTCGTCTTCGGGTCGTAGATGTAGATGGTGCCCTGGCCCTTGCCCACGTTCGGGTCGGCCCAGTCGGTCACCACGGGGTCGGTGTTCGTGCCGCCGCCGCGCCCGATGTAGAGGACACGTCCGTCGGGCGCGATCGTCAGGCCGTGCGGCTCGGCGATCTGGTCCTGCTTGCCCGGCTGGTTCGGCTGGGTGACGCGCTCCGCCGTGTAGTTGGCGTCGATCGTCGCCTTGCAGTCGGCACGCGAGATCCGGGTCGTCCATTCGAGGGCGCCGCGCAGGTGGTCGCGGAAGTCCGCTTCCCCGAACGAGTCGGCCGTACCGCCCATACCGGTGTAGAAGGACCGGCCGCCGTCGTAGTCACGGCACCAGGAGATCGGGTGGTCGGCGCCGTTGGCGCCGGCGCCCGGCTTGTAGGTGCTCTCCCGCACGCTGGCCACGGTGTGCACCGAGCCACTGGGGTTGGTGGCCCAGTTGAACCAGGTGTCGGGCCGCTTCCACTCCAGCGGGAGATTCTTGGTGGCCGGGTTGATCCGGTCGGCGACCTCGACGGTCGCGCGCTGCACGTTCGTCGGACTCGTGTCGGCCGGGCGGGCCCCGATGAGGCCCGTGAACCAGTCGGAGTACGGCTCGGTGCGGGCGGCGTCATGGATGCCGAGGAAGCCGCCGCCCGCCTTGACGTACGACTCCAGGCCGGCTTCCTGGTCGGGGTCGAGCACATCGCCGCCGCCGGTGAGGAAGACGACCGCGTTGTACTTGCCGAGCTTGGTGGCGTTGGTGAAGACCGAGCCGTCGGCCGTGGCCTCGGTCTTGAATCGTTTCGCGGCCGGACCCGACTGGCCGATGGCCTCGATCGCCTCGATGCCGGCGTTGACGGCCGGCGTCTCGTCGGTGTCCGAGGCCGTGAAGACGAGCACCTTGACGTTCTCGCCGCCGGGCGGCGACGGAAGAGCCAGTGCGGTCGCCGAAGGCTCCGGATACGGCTTGGCCACGGCGGCGGTCCCGCCCAGCAGTGACGCGGCCATGGCTCCCGTCACCAGGGCCACGGTCATCCCACGCCTGGATCTCGACCGGTGATGTGGTGCGCGCTGCATGTGTTCACCCACCCCTCTTTGGTCACAGCAACAGCCTGGAAGCTAGACCCCTTTCCGTGACTCGCCAATAGGTATGACTCGAATGGCGCCAACTTTGTCCTGAGTGTGGATAAACGAAGATCTCTGGTCTACCGTGTGGCCGTCCGGGGTGTCATGCACCTTGCAAGGTGCCCCGTAATCTCCGCACGGGACTTGGGGAGTTGGTATGGCCATGGACAGAAGGAGCTTCAACCGGCGCTTGCTGGCCGGTGGCGCCGTCGCGACCGGGGTCACCTCAATGGCGGTCGCCTCGGCCCCTGCGGCGACCTCGGCGGAGGCCCCGCCGAAGACCGCGCCGGCGGGCGGGCAGGTACGCCACATCACCCTGTTCGCCGAGACGCTCGCCGACGGCTCGATGGGCTACGGCCTGGAGAAGGGCAAGGCCAGCACCCCCGGGCCGCTGATCGAGCTGACCGAGGGCGACACCCTCCACATCGACTTCGAGAACACGACCGCCGGCGAGGTCAGCCTCCACGCGCACGGCGTGGACTACGACGTCGCCAGCGACGGCACCAGGATGAACAAGAGCATCGTGGAGCCTGGCGGCAAGCGCACGTATACCTGGCGCACCCACCTCCCCGGCAAGCGGGCCGACGGCACCTGGCAGCCGGGCAGTGCGGGCTACTGGCACTACCACGACCATGTCGTCGGCACGGATCACGGCACCGGAGGCATCCGCAAGGGCCTCTACGGTCCCCTGGTGGTCCGCAGGAAGGGCGACATCCTGCCCGACAAGCAGTTCACCATCGTCTTCAACGATCTCCAGATCAACAACAAGCCGGCCGCCGAGACACCGAATTTCGAAGCCACGGTCGGCGACCGCGTCGAGATCATCATGATCACGCACGGTGAGTACTACCACACGTTCCATGTGCACGGTCACCGCTGGGCGGACAACAGGACGGGCCTGCTCACCGGCCCCGACGACCCCAGCAGGGTCATCGACACCAAGATCGTGGGGCCGGCGGACTCGTTCGGTTTCCAGGTCATCGCGGGCGAACATGTCGGCGCCGGTGCGTGGATGTACCACTGCCATGTGCAGAGCCACTCCGACATGGGCATGGCGGGGCTGCTGCTGGTGGCGAAGCCGGACGGCACCATCCCCGGGTACGAGCCGCATCACCCCGACCCGGCGGCGGCGAAGAAGGCGGAGAAGACGGCCAAGGAGACCGCCAAGCCCATGGGCGCCATGGGCGCGACGGACGACGGCACGGCGGGAATGGACGGCATGGATGGCATGGCCGGCATGAAGCACTGAGGCCGCCCGGCCGAGGGGCATGGGCAGGGGAGCATGGGGGCGGGGCCCTGGCGGGTCTTCTGCGGCGACGCCCTATCCGGTGGAGACTGGTGAGGAGCAGGAGAAAACGGGCTTCCACGAAGGGGCACACCATGCTCACCACCCGTTATGTCACCGGCTCCCCGAACTGGATCGACGTCGGCACACCCGACATGGAGGGGGCCACCGCCTTCTACCAAGGCCTCTTCGGCTGGCAGTTCCAGACAGCCGGGCCCGACGCCGGCGGCTACGGCATGATGCAGAAGGACGGCGGGACCGTCGCCGGCGCCATGACCGTACCGCCCGACCAGTCCTCGGCCGCCTGGTCGGTGTACTTCCAGACCGGGGACGCCGACGCCACCGCCAAGGTTGTCCAACTCGGCGGCGGAAAAGTTGAGTTGGCACCGGTGGACGTCATGGACATGGGCCGGACGGCGGTCTTCGCCGATCCGGAGGGCGCCAGGTTCGCCGTCTGGCAGCCCGGCACCAACAAAGGCCTCGATGTCGTCGGCGACCCGGGCAGCCTCTGCTGGGCCGAGCTGTACACCCCGGACGAGGTCGCGGCGACCGGCTTCTACGGCTCCGTCTTCGGCTGGGAGACGAACACCATGCCGATGCCGGACGGCGAGAGCACGTACCGCTTGGTCAACCCCACCGGACAGGGCCCGGACGGGATGTTCGCCGGGCTCGTACCGATCGGCTCCGATCCGACAGAAACCGGCAGCGCGCCGTACTGGCTCCTGTACTTCGCCGTCGAGGACTGCGACGCTGCTGTGGCAAGGGCGCGGAGTCTGGGCGGGAGCGTACGGGCGGAGCCGGTGCACGTCGAAGGTGTCGGCAGGTTCGCCAAGCTCGCCGATCCCTACGGGGCGCCGTTCGCGGTCATGCAGGGCGAGGATCTCGGCTGAGCGCAGGGGCGCGTGCCAAGCTGTGGCAAGGCCGTTGCAGTCTCATCAATCGAATGTTTATCGCGGCGGGGCACGCTGTCAGGCATGCCGATCAACATCAGCACCCGCATCGCCGAGACGTCCCACCGCACCGAGGACGCGCTCTCCTGGCAGGAGAGCGCGCTGTGCGCCCAGACCGGGCCCGAGTTCTTCTTCCCGGCCCCCGGCTCCTCCACCCGCGAGGCCAAACGGCTGTGCGGCGCCTGCGAGGGGCGGGAGGCGTGCCTCGCCTACGCCCTTGAGCACGACGAGCGCTTCGGCGTGTGGGGCGGGCTTTCGGAGAAGGAGCGGCAGCGTCTGCGGCGCAACGGGAACTGACGCCCGCGTACGCCCCGCGCGCACCGACGTCTCGTGCGTACCGACGTCTCGTGCGTACGTCCCGCGCCGCTCAGAGCGCGGTGATCCGGAAGGTCTCCCCGTACATCTGCCAGGTCAGCGGCAGATCGAGGGCCAGGTTGCCGTCCCGCAGGAAGACCCGCTGAGCGGTGTCGACGCGGGAGGAATCGCGCTGCGCGTTGTTGAGCTTCGTCTTCATCACGGCCCGGCCCGCGTCCAGGAACGCGTTCAGATACGCCTCCTCGTCACCGCCCTCCGCAGCCGTCCTCGCCTTCTTCGTAGCGGCGTCGCGGATGCCGTAGAAGCCGTCCGGGTCGAGCCCGGGGCCGTGCAGCACCATCGCGTCGTAGTAGACGAACTGTCCGAGTGTGCCCAGCCCGTCGGCCTTGGCCAGCTTCACGGCCGGATCGAAGTAGAGCCGGTCGCGGGTGCTGTCCTGCTCGGCGCGGAACGCGGGGTCCTCGGCCGCACGCGCCCAGGCGTCCCGGAACCCGGGGTCCAGCCCCTGGTGCGAATCGGTTCCGTTCACCTCACGCAGCGCGGGCAGATAGCCGGCGAGCGGATTGCCGGGGTGCTTGCCGGTGTACGACTCGACGAGCTGCAGCATGTCGTCGGTGCCGGAGCAGAAGCCGATGACACCGGCCGTGTAGCCGTTGCCGTCGCCGATGTCCTCGATCGCGCCGTACTGGCTCCGCCAGTCCAGAGTGGAACTCTCCGCGCTGGCCACGAGCCGCGCGGCGATCTCCTTCTTGCCCGGTGCGGCGAGCCCCGGCGGCATCTTCCTGACGCGCTGTTCCAGTTCCGCCCTGTCGTCCGCACCCCCGGAGGCGAGCGGGTCGCTCGCGCCGCCGTGCCCGGGATACGAGGGCGGGTGGTCGGCGAGAGCGCCGGAGTCGCCGCCGCCACCGAAGACCACGGCGGCGACGACGACCAGAGGCGCGCCGATGAGAAGGAGACGGGTGACGGGCTTCACCCGGCACAGCGTACGGCGCACCGGCGCGCCCCGATGGTGACTGCTGAAAGACGGCGTCAGCCGGCGAGACGGGCGGCCATCCGCGCCTTGCGGGCGGCCAGCTTCTCGTCGAACGTACGCGCCTCGCTGTCCAGGCCGTTCATGTACATGCCCAGCTCTTCCTGTGCCCGCAGCCCCTCCGGACCGAGCCCGTCGATCTCCAGGACCTTGAGGTAGCGCAGCACCGGCTGGAGCACGTCGTCGTGGTGGATGCGCATGTTGTAGATCTCGCCTATGGCCATTTGCGCGGCGGCACGCTCGAAGCCGGGGATGCCGTGGCCGGGCATCCGGAAGTCCACGACGACATCGCGTACGCACTTCATGGTCAGGTCGGGGGCGAGCTGGAAAGCGGCCCCCAGCAGATTCCGGTAGAAGACCATGTGCAGGTTCTCGTCGGTGGAGATCCGCGCCAGCAGCCGGTCGCAGACCGGATCGCCGGACTGATGCCCGGTGTTGCGGTGCGAGACCCGGGTCGCCAGCTCCTGGAAGGTGACGTACGTGACCGTGTGCAGCATCGACTGGCTGTTGTCGGACTCGTACCCCTCCGACATGTGGGACATCCGGAACCGCTCCAGCTTGTCCGGGTCGACGGCGCGGGCGGCGAGCAGATAGTCGCGCAGCACGATGCCGTGCCGGCCTTCCTCGGCGGTCCAGCGGTGCACCCAGGTGCCCCAGGCGCCGTCGCGGCCGAAGAGTGCGGCGATCTCGTGGTGGTAACTGGGGAGGTTGTCCTCGGTGAGGAGGTTGACCACGAGCGCGGTCTTGCCGATCTCGGTGACCTTGGACTGCTGGGGGTCCCAGGCCTCGCCGTTGTCGAAGATGCCCGGGAAATTGCGGCCGTCGGACCACGGCACGTACTCGTGCGGCATCCAGTCCTTGGCGACGCCGAGATGGCGGTTCAGTTCCTTCTCCACCACCTCTTCCAGCGCGTACAGCAGTCGGGCGTCTGTCCACGCCTCCGAACTGCTCCGGTGGGGAGAGGTGAGCGTCACGGGTACTCCTGGGGACGGGAGAGTTGTACCTACGGATTCGTAGGTTACGAAACCGTAGGTTAAAGCCGCCGTAAGCCTCTGGCCAAGCCCGTGGAGGGAACAAGGAACCGCCGCTTCCGCTCCCGGCGGGCCGATCGAAGATCCAATACCATCCCCGAAAGGGATGAAAAGCGTATCTTTAGGTTGAAGCTGGAGTGGTCATGCCCTCACTTGCCCCACCCCCGATCGTGTTGCTCCCCGGCTTCTGGCACGGCACCTGGTGCTGGGCCCCGGTCGCCGCCGAACTGGCCGCGCGCGGCAGGTCGTCGGTGGCCGTCGACCTGGCGGGGCACGGGCTGCACGCCAGACGTCCGTCCACGGTCCGGGAACGTCCCTTCAGCACGGAGGAGTTCGCCACCGAGCACTCGCCGGTGGGCCATGTCTCGCTGGAGGACGCCGCCGAACTGCTGGTGTCCCAGATCAAGAAGGTGGGCGCGGGGCGGCCCTGTGTCCTGGTGGCGCACAGCATGAGCGGTACGGTCGCGGGCCGCGCCGCCGAGCAGGCGCCCGGGCTGATCTCCCACCTGGTGTACGTCTGCGCCTTCATGCCCGCGACTGCCACCCCAGCCGCCGGCTACCTCGACGCACCGGAGAACGACGGAGCCCTGGTGGGCGGCCTGCTCCTGGCCGACCCCGCCGAGGTCGGCGCCCTGCGGCTCGATCCCGCGTCCCCGGACCCCGACTACCGGGGACTGCTGCGCCACACGTTCTACAACGACCTCGACCCGGTCACGGCCGACGCGTCGATCGCGCTGCTGAGCTGCGACGCCCCCGCGCGTATCGCGGGCGGCGCCACCGCTCTCACCGCGCAGGGCTGGGGATCGGTGCCCCGTACGTACGTATGTACCGGACGGGACAATGTCTGCCGCCCCGCGCTCCAGCGGCGCTTCATCGCCGAGGCCGACGCGGCCTTTCCCGGCAACCGCACGCACGTCGCCCAACTCGACGCGTCGCACTCGCCGTTCCTGTCGATGCCCGGCGCGCTCGCCGGGATCGTCGCGAACGCGAGCTGCGGGCCGGTGTAAGTGCGCGCCGGGGAGGCGCTTCAGCAGGCGTCGCGCAGCAGTTCGTCGAGATCGTGGTCCAGATTCAGATAGAGATGCTCGCGCCCCGCCGGGACCAGCCCCTGCACCCGCTCCAGGAAGCGGCGCAGCTCCGACGTGCGCAGGTGCACCATCGCCGTCCCCTCGGGGGCGTGGAACTCGACGACGGTCCTGCCGTAGCCGAAGGGCCGTACGCGCACATCGCCCACACCGGCGGGCTCGTCCACCCCCAGCGCCAGCAACTCCCGGGAGAACTCCCAGGTCACCTCGGTGCCCTCCAGCGTCGCCAGGGGAGGGAACGCCATATGTACGGTAAACGGGTCCGTCCGGTCGTAGCGCAGCGTCGCCGGGACGCTCTCCATCCGGGGGACGGACGCGACCAGGCGGGCCTGAACGGCCTGCTCGATGACAGGTGACATGGCCTGTACCCCTTCGACTTCGACGGACCAGTTTCGCCAGTGGTCCTCCGCTACTTGTTAAGACGAAGGAAAGGCCCTTTCCGTGCACCCCGGGGGTGCGTGAGGTGTGTCACCGTCGAAGCGGGAACCGAACGGCGGGCCCCGAACGTCTGGACGGGGCACGGCCGGTGGGTTAGCTTCCAGCGCCATGAGGCCCATGGGAAAACTGAGATCAGTGGTGCGTGCGGGACTGGCCGTGGGGGCGTGCGGGGCGGCGCTCGCCCTGGCGATGAGCACGGCCGTACCGGCGAACGCTGAGGCCCACGCCAAGTCCACGCCGGAGGCGAAGCCCGTGCCCGACACGAAGTCCGGCGCGTACAGCCCGCGCTGGCACCTCACCGACACCGGCACCGACGCCAGGTTCCGCGGTCTCGCCGCGGTGAGCCGGAAGGCCGCGTGGGTCGCCGGCACCGGGGGTACGGTGCTGCGCACCGCCGACGGCGGCCGTACCTGGCGCGACGTCTCGCCGCCCGCGGCTTCCGGTCTTGAGTTCCGCGACATCGAGGCGTTCGACGGGCGGCGCGCCGTGGCTCTGGCCATCGGCGAGGGCGAGGCGTCGAGGATCTTCCGGACGGAGAACGGCGGGGCGAGCTGGACCGAGTCCTTCCGCAACACCGATCCCAGCGCGTTCTACGACTGCGTCACCTTCTTCGACAGCCGCAACGGGCTCGCCATGAGCGACCCCGTGGACGGCAAGTACCGCATCCTGTCGACCGGCGACGGCGGCGCGTCCTGGAAAGTGCTGCCCGACGCCGGGATGCCCGCCGCGCTGCCGGGCGAGGCGGGCTTCGCCGCCAGCGGCCAGTGCCTGGTCAGCTCAGGGCCCAGGGATGTCTGGCTGGCGACCGGCGGCGGCGCGACCGCGCGCGTGCTGCACTCCTCGGACCGGGGAGTGCACTGGACGGCCTCCGAGTCGACGATCCCGGCGGGAGACCCGGCGCGCGGAGTCTTCGCGCTCGCCTTCCGCGACCGGACGCACGGGATCGCGGTCGGCGGTGACTTCGGGGCCGGACAGCCGTCCCCGAAGGCCGCCGCGGTCAGCGGCGACGCGGGCCGCACCTGGACGCAGGCGAAGAACCCGCCCGCCGCCTACCGCTCCGGGGTGGCCTGGCTGGCGCACAGCCGTACGACGGCGCTCGCCGTCGGCCCCACCGGGACCGACCTGACCACGGACGGCGGGCGCGACTGGCGCACGGTGGACACCGGTTCGTACGACACCGTCGACTGCACCCCGGACCTCGGGTGCTGGGCGGCGGGCGAGCAGGGCCGCGTGGCGCGGCTGGGGTTCTAGCGACAGGGACCGTCGCCGGCGCCCGCGCCGGGAAGCGCGTCGCCCGCGCTCAGCCCCGTACCCGCTGGCGGTACGGGGCCAGCGCGGGCGCGGTCTTCGTCGCCGTGAACTCGGTGATCCGGTACGCGCAGACGCCGCCGGTGACGAAGGGGTCGGTCGCCGTGAGCCGTTCGATGTGTGCCCGGTCCTCGCCGACCGCCAGGATCACCCCGCCGTCGCGCGGGTTCTTACGGCCCGACGCGATGAAGACGCCGGACTCGTACCCCGCGTCCAGCCAGGTCACATGGGCGTCGAGCAGTTGGTCGACGTGCTCGACGGGGGCGGTGTAGGTCAGCTCGAGTATGAACATGAACCCCACGCTATCCATGATCCCCGGCTGTCGCGCGGTCGTACGGACGGGCCCTGAGGGCTGTCCCGCAATCCCCGGCGGGCGCACGAAGACAGCTACGGCACCTCGCCGCGTTGTCGGATCGCCCGAATACGCCCAGTATGAGGACGACCCTCCGCCTTGCGATGCACCGCATCTGACGCCGCGCGCTGATCCACCGGGGATTACGGGACAGCCCTTAGGCTGGCACCCACCATGACCATGATGAAGATCCCCGCCGACGAGGCCGAAGCGCGCGCGATCCAGGACGAGTTGCGTGCGCGAGTGGTGCTGGACGAGCCCGGCCCGCCGCCCGGTACGGGGCTGGTGACCGGGGTCGACGTGGCGTACGACGACGAGCGCGACGTCGTCGCCGCTGCCGCCGTCACGCTCGACGCGGCGACCCTCGCCGTGGTCGGCGAGGCCACCGCCGTCGGCCGGATCGCCTTCCCCTACGTCCCCGGCCTGCTGGCCTTCCGCGAGATCCCGACCGTGCTGACGGCGCTCGACTCGCTCACCGGGGACCCGGGCCTGATCGTCTGCGACGGCTACGGCAGGGCGCACCCGCGCCGCTTCGGGCTCGCCAGCCACCTCGGCGTCCTCACCGGGCTTCAGGTGATCGGTGTGGCCAAGAACCCGTTCACCTTCTCGTACGACGAGCCGGGCCCCCTGCGCGGTGACTCCTCGCCGCTGGTGGCGGGCGACGGCGAGGAGGTCGGCCGGGCGCTGCGTACCCAGCCGGGCGTCAAGCCCGTGTTCGTGTCGGTCGGCCACCGGGTCGATCTCGCCAACGCCTGTGCCCACACCCTGCTGCTCGCCCGCGACTACCGCCTCCCCGAATCCACCCGCAGGGCCGACGCGCTGTGCAGGCGGGCGCTGCGCGCGGCGATCGCCTGAACGGGAGCCTGTCGTACGGGCGTTGAGCGCGCCCGGCGGCCGCTCAGCGCGCGTCCACGACGCGGAAGCGCAACCCCGCCCGCTGAAGCCGCGCCAGCAGCGCTTCGCCCATCGCCACCGCCGTCGTGACCTGCCCCGAGGTCTCGGGCAGATCGTCGTACACCAGCGAGAGCACCGTGTGCGACAGCATCTTCGACGTCTCGTCGTAGCCCGGGTCGCCGCCCGAGACCTCGGTGAACACCCGGCGTCCGCCGCCCGAGCCGACGAAGCGCACCGCGAACCAGCTCGCCCGCCTGCGCTCGGCGTCCGGGCCCTCGCCCGACCCGTACCGACCGAGCAACCAGCGCCGGGCAGGCGGCAGTTGGGCCACGGCGAGCAAGGCCCCCGCCGCCAGCGGCGCCCCGATCGCCAACGGCGTCGAGCGGATACCGGCGAAGGCCCGGTAGCGGAAGTCCGGGCCGTACCGGCCGAGGGCCGCCGCCGAGCGCGCCACGATCTGCGGGTCGAGCGTCGGCAGCGGCAGCGCCCAGAGCCCGGTCTCCTTGCTGAAGTGGGGTGCGCCGAAGGCCGCTTGGGCCCGGCGGTCGACCAACCGGGGCTCGTGCAGCCGCCGTTCCTTCGCCGCCCGCGTCATCTGCGGACCCCGGCTCATGGCATTCGCCGTGGAGGCGAACGTCCCGCCGGAGAAGTAGGCGTTGGTGCGGACGAAGGCGTCCACGCGCAGCGGTACGTCCTCGGGCAACTGCGCCACGGTGAAGTAGGCACCGAGGTCCTGCGGTACGCAGTCGAAGGCGCAGGAGTGCAGCAGCCGCGCCCCCGTCTCGCGCGCCCGGGCGTCGTACCGGACGTACATCCGGTCCACGAACTCCGACTCGCCGCACAGGTCCGCGTAATCCGTGCCCGCCTCGGCGCAGGCGGCGACCAGCTCCTCGCCGTACCAGAGGTAGGGGCCGACCGTGGAAGCGACCACATGGGCGGACTCGGCCAGCGTCCGCAGCGCGGCGGTGTCCGTCGCTTCGGCGTGCAGCAGCGGGAGCGTGGCGCAGGCGGGGGAGATCTCGCAGAGGCTTTCCCGGAGCTTCTCAAGCCGCCCGAGGTCGCGGCCGGCGAGCGCCCAGCGGCAGTCGTCGGGCGCGTGCGCGGCGAGATACTCGGCGGTGAGCCTCCCGACGAACCCCGTCGCGCCGTAGAGCACGAGGTCGTACGGACGCCGCTCCCCGTTTTTCCTGATCATTGACCCTCCGTCATTGATCCCGGGGCAACTGGCCCCGGGCTGATACCACGTCGTGTCGGTGGCTGAGGCTAGCGTGAGGGTCGGTTCGGCCGGGAACGTAACCTCGTAACGACAGAGAGCTGAGCGCTTGCTTGCCACGATCTTGTGGGCGGCGGGGCGCGTTGCTGGCATCATCACATCGTGCTGTTCACAGCACGTGCGTCACAGTTCGAGGAGCTCCATGGCAGGGACAGGGAACGGCCCGCTGAGCGGTGTCCGGGTGGTCGAGCTGGCGGGGATCGGACCAGGCCCGTTCGCCGCCATGCTGCTGGCCGACCTCGGCGCCGACGTCGTACGGATCGACCGGCCGGGCGGCGCCGGGCTGGGCATCACCCCGGAGTACGACCTCACCAACCGCAACAAGCGGTCCGTACTGATCGACATCAAGGCGCCGGACGGGCCCGCGCGCGTACTCGATCTGGTCGAGCGCGCCGATGTGCTCATCGAGGGGTACCGCCCCGGCGTCACCAAACGGCTCGGCATCGGCCCCGAGGAGTGCCTCGGCCGCAACCCGAAACTGGTCTACGGCCGGATGACCGGCTGGGGCCAGGACGGACCGCTCGCGGCGACGGCAGGCCACGACATCGCCTACATCGCCCTCGCGGGACCGCTCTCGATGATCGGCCAGGCCGGCGAGCCGCCGGCGATCCCGGCGAATCTGGTCGGCGACTACGCGGGCGGCTCCCTCTATCTGGTGGTCGGCGTGCTCGCCGCACTCCAGCACGCGCGCACCCCCGGCGGCGCGGGACAGGTCGTCGACGCGGCGATCGTCGACGGCGCCGCCCATCTCACCACCATGATCCACGCGATGATGGCGGCGGGCGGCTGGCAGGACAGGCGCGGCGCCAACCTGCTGGACGGCGCCAGCCCCTTCTACGGCTCGTACGCGACCGCCGACGGCGAATACATGGCCGTCGGGGCGCTGGAGCAACGGTTCTACAACGAGTTCATCGAGCTGCTCGGCATCAAGGACGAGGTCCCGGCCCGGAAGGACTTCGCGCGCTGGGAGGAGCTGCGGACCGCCGTCGCCGCGCGCTTCAAGGAGAAGACCCGGCAGGAGTGGACCGAGGTGTTCGACGGGTCGGACGCCTGCGTCGCCCCCGTACTCTCGCTGCGCGAGGCCCCCGCCCACCCCCATCTCGCGGCGCGCGGCACCTTCACCGAACACGCCGGAGTGACCCAGCCCGCGCCCGCGCCGCGCTTCTCCGCCACGCCCACCTCCGTACGGAGCGCGCCGCCGCTGCCGGGCGCCGACACGGCGGAGATCGCCCGCGACTGGGACGTACCGAGCATCGCCACCGGCTGAGCAGCCGACCCACCCGACCGATCCATCCGACCGATCCATCCGACCGACCACGTCGAAAGGCACCTGTCGTGACCACCGAAGCGTATGTCTACGACGCGATCCGCACCCCGCGCGGGCGCGGCAAGCCCAACGGCGCCCTCCACGGCACCAAGCCGATCGACCTCGTCGTCGGCCTGATCCATGAGATGCGCGCCCGCTTCCCCGGACTCGACCCGGCGGCCATCGACGACATCGTGCTCGGCGTGGTCAGCCCGATCGGCGACCAGGGCTCCGACATCGCGAGGATCGCCGCCGTCGCCGCCGGACTGCCCGACACCGTCGCCGGAGTACAGGAGAACCGCTTCTGCGGCTCGGGTCTCGAAGCCGTCAACCTGGCGGCCGCCAAGGTCCGTTCCGGCTGGGAGGACCTGGTGCTCGCCGGCGGGGTCGAGTCGATGTCGCGGGTGGCGATGGGATCCGACGGCGGCGCCTGGGCCATGGACCCGATGACCAGCTTCGCGACCGGTTTCGCCCCACAGGGCATCGGTGCCGATCTGATCGCCACGATCGGGGGGTTCAGTAGGCGCGATGTTGACGAGTTCGCCGCCCTCTCCCAGGAACGCGCGGCGACCGCCTGGAAAGAGGGCCGCTTCAAGCGCTCGGTGGTGCCGGTCCTCGACCGCAACGGACTCACCGTCCTCGACCACGACGAGCACATGCGCCCCGGCACCACCGCCGACACGCTCGCCGCGCTGAAGCCGTCGTTCGCCGGGATCGGCGAGGCGGGCGGCTTCGACGCCGTGGCGCTCCAGAAGTACCACTGGGTCGAGAAGATCGACCACGTCCACCACGCGGGCAACTCCTCCGGCATCGTGGACGGCGCCGCCCTCGTCGCCATCGGCTCGAAGGAGATCGGCGAGCGGTACGGGCTGACGCCCCGCGCCCGGATCGTCTCGGCCGCCGTCTCCGGATCGGAGCCGACCATCATGCTGACCGGCCCGGCCCCGGCCACCCGTAAGGCCCTCGCCAAGGCCGGGCTCTCCATCGGCGACATCGACCTGGTGGAGATGAACGAGGCGTTCGCCGCCGTCGTCCTGCGCTTCGCCGCCGACATGGACCTCTCCCTGGACAAGGTCAACGTCAACGGCGGTGCGATCGCGCTCGGCCACCCGCTCGGGGCCACCGGCGCGATGCTGCTCGGCACCCTCGTCGACGAACTGGAGCGCCAGGACAAGCACTACGGCCTCGCCACGCTGTGCATCGGCGGCGGCATGGGCGTCGCCACCGTCATCGAGCGTCTCTGAACTCGTCACTTCCAACTCCCGGGAATCGCCGGTCAATCCCCCCTCAGTACGGAGCAGCAGCATGAGCGAGTCCACCACCATCCGCTGGGAGCAGGACGGGACCGGCGTCGTCACCCTCGTACTCGACGACCCGGACCAGTCGGCCAACACCATGAACGAGGCGTTCCACGCCTCCCTCGCCGCGACCGCCGATCGCGTGGAGGCCGAGGTCGACACCATCCGGGGCATCATCGTCACCTCGGCCAAGAAGACCTTCTTCGCGGGCGGCGACCTCAAAGAGATGATGCGGATGGGGCCGGGCGACGCCGAGCGGGTCTTCGACCGCACCATGGCGATGAAGCGCGCCCTGCGCCGTATCGAGACCCTCGGCAAGCCCGTGGTCGCCGCCATCAACGGCGCTGCCCTCGGCGGCGGTTACGAGATCGCCCTCGCCTGCCACCACCGCGTCGCCCTCGAAGCGCCCGGATCGAAGATCGGCCTGCCCGAGGTCACGCTGGGACTGCTCCCCGGCGGTGGCGGCGTCACCCGTACGGTACGGCTGATGGGCATCGCCGACGCCCTGCTCAAGGTGCTGCTGCAAGGCACCCAGTACACACCGAAGCGGGCACTCGACGCCGGTCTGATCCACGCGGTCGCCGCCACCACGGACGAGATGCTCGCCCTGGCCCGCGCCTACATCGACGACCACCCCGAGTCGTGGCAGCCCTGGGACGTCAAGGGCTACCGGATCCCGGGCGGTACGCCCTCCACCCCGCGCTTCGCGGCGAACCTGCCCGCCTTCCCCGCGACCCTGCGCAAGCAGATCGCCGGCGCGCCCTACCCCGCCCCGCGCAACATCCTCGCCGCGGCCGTGGAGGGCTCCCAGGTCGACTTCGAGACCGCGATGGCCGTCGAGGCGCGCTACTTCACCGAACTGGTCACAGGACAGACCGCGAAGAACATGATCCAGGCGCTGTTCTTCGACCTCCAGGCCGTCAACTCCGGCCTCAGCAGGCCGGCCGGCATCGCGAAGCGCGAGGTCAGGAAGGTCGCGGTGCTCGGCGCCGGAATGATGGGCGCGGGAATCGCGTACTCCTGCGCACGCGCCGGACTCGACGTCGTACTCAAGGACGTCTCGCGCGAGGCCGCCGACAAGGGCAAGGAGTACGCGCGGAAGGTGCTCGACAAGGCGGTCTCGCGCGGCCGTTCGACCGGTGCCGAGCGCGACGAGGTGCTCGCCCGTATCACCCCGACGGACGTCCCGGCGGACCTCGCCGGCTGCGACGCCGTGATCGAGGCGGTCTTTGAGAACACCGCGCTCAAGCACACGGTGTTCCAGGAGATCCAGGACATCGTGGAGCCCGACGCGCTGCTCTGCTCCAACACCTCGACCCTGCCCATCACGGCCCTCGCCGAAGGCGTCGCACGGCCCGCCGACTTCATCGGGCTGCACTTCTTCTCGCCCGTCGACAGGATGCCGCTCGTCGAGATCATCAAGGGGGAACGGACGGGCGACGAGGCCCTGGCGCGCGCCTTCGACCTGGTCCGGCGGATCAGGAAGACCCCGATCGTCGTCAACGACTCACGTGGCTTCTTCACCTCGCGTGTCATCGGCCGGTTCATCACCGAGGGCGTCGCCATGGTCGGCGAGGGCATCGAGCCCGCCTCCGTCGAACAGGCCGCGGCGCAGGCCGGCTACCCCGCCAAGGTCCTCTCCCTGATGGACGAACTGACGCTGACCCTGCCGCGCAAGATCCGCGACGAGGCCAGGCGCGCCGCCGAGGACGCCGGCGAGGCGTGGGCGGGACACCCCTCCGACACGGTCATCGACCGGATGGTGGACGAGTTCGGCCGCCCGGGACGCAGCGGGGGAGCGGGCTTCTACGAGTACGGCAAGGACGGCGCCAGGACGCGCCTGTGGCCGGGCCTGCGCGAGCACTTCACCACGGCGGACGCGGACGTCCCGTTCACCGACATGGTGGAGCGCATGCTCTTCTCCGAGTCGCTGGACACCGTCCGCTGCCTGGAGGAGAACGTCCTCACCTCGGTCGCCGACGCCAACATCGGCTCCATCATGGGCATCGGCTTCCCGGCCTGGACGGGCGGTGTGCTCCAGTACATCAACGGCTACGAGGGCGGCCTGCCCGGCTTCGTGGCGCGCGCCCGCGAACTGACGGAGCGGTACGGCGAGCGGTTCGAACCGCCGGCGCTGCTGGTGGAGAAGGCGGCGAAGGGCGAGACGTTCAGCGACGCGTAACGGGCGGGCTCCCGGGGAGCGACCGGCTGTGGCGTGCCCTCACGGCAGGTCGCTCCCGGGGTTCTCCGGGTACCAGCGCAGCTCGACGGTATTGCCGTCCGGGTCCTGGACGTAGACCGACAGGGCGGTGCCGCGTGCGCCGAAGCGCTTGACCGGGCCGTCCAGCACGGTGAACACGCCCGAGTCGATGACCTCCTGCCAGTCCAGCGGATCGACGACGAGGCAGATGTGGTCCACGTTCGACTCGCCGCGCGGGCCGCTGTTCAGGTCGATGATCGTGGACGGGCTCACTCGCGCCGACGGGAACGGGACCTGACCGGCCCGCCACTCGTCCACGCGGACCGGGGCCAGGCCCAGCGTTCCGCAGTAGAA
This sequence comes from Streptomyces sp. 150FB, assembly GCF_000818195.1. Lineage (GTDB taxonomy): Bacteria > Actinomycetota > Actinomycetes > Streptomycetales > Streptomycetaceae > Streptomyces. The sequence goes on from NZ_JTHL01000001.1 coordinate 8,396,611, forward strand.
AGCGAGCGCGCGCTCGACGTCGCTCACATTGAGCACGACATGATCGAAATCCTTGACCCGCATGGGCGAGGCCTTTCAGACGGTGTTGTTCCGGGCGGCGGGCTCAGGCCGAGGCGCGCCGTACCAGGGTGGTCGGCATGATGACCGATCCCTGATCCGGTGCGTTTCCGCCGTCCCGGGCGTCCCGGTGACTGTGGTTGTCGTGGCCGTCGGGGGCGGCGTCGTCCCCGCCGTCGTCCCTGCCGAGGCGCCGCAGCAGTAGCCGCGCCATCAGCCGGCCCTGGCCCTCCACATCCTGCTGGACGGTGGTCAGGGGAGGCTCGGTGGTCTCGGCGACCGAGTCCATGTTGTCGAAGCCGACCAGTGCCACATCGCCGGGCACCGTGCGGCCCCGCTCCTTGAGGACGCGCAGCGCGCCCGACGCCATCAGGTCGTTCGCCGCGAAGACGGCGTCGAGATCCGGACATCGGTCCAGCAGCTCCGCCATCGCCAGCGCGCCGCTCTCCGCCGTGAAAGCGCCCTGGGCGACCAGCGCCGGATCCCCGCCGGCCAGCACGTCCCGGTAGCCGTCGAGCCGGTCCGTCGCCGACGTCTGGTCGGGCGGACCCGCGATATGCGCGATCCGGCGCCTGCCGAGGTCACGCAGATGCCGTACGGCTGCCCGCGCGCCGCCCCGGTTGTCGGCGTCCACGTACGGCACCGCCTGGTCGTCGGGGGCCACGGTCCACAGGGGCCGCCCGCCGTAGACCGTGGGTACGCCGGTCCTGCGGGCGATCGCCGGCACCGGGTCGTCGGTGTGCAGCGAGAAGGCGAGCGCGCCGTCGACATGGCCGCCCGCCAGATAGCGCGCGATCCGGTCGTAGTCGCCGCCCTCGACCAGCAGCAGTACCAACTGGGTGTCGTGCGCGGTCAGTTCCTTGCTGATGCCCCGGATCTGCAGCGAGAAGAAAGGATCGGAGAATATCCGGTCCTCGGGCTCCGCGATGATCACGGCGACGGCGCCGGTTCTGCGGGTGACCAGGGTGCGGGCCGCGTGGTTCGGTACGTAACCCAGCTCCTCCACCGCCCGCCGCACCTTCTCGACGAGCGACTCCCGGACGCCCGTGCTGCCGTTGACGACCCGGGAGACCGTGGCGCGCGAGACACCCGCGTACGCCGCGACGGCTTCCAGGGTGGGGCGGTCCCCAGGGAACGGATCGGGCAAGGCATGCGCTCCTCGTCGGCGGGCGGGTCGGCTACAGCGTAATCCTGTCACGGACCCCAGAGAGCGCTTCCATGGCTTTCACCAGCGACAGCGGCGTGCCGCGCCGGCCCCGGGGGGCGGACGCGGCACGGTGGGCGGTGTCGGGCGTTCAGTGGCGGGCGCTCAGTGGCGGGCGCCGCCCCGCATCGCGTGCGAGGCCGCGATCTCCTTCCACGAGGCGGGCTGGGCGGGCGCCGCCGCCGACCGGGCGATGCCCGCTCCCGCGGCCGCCGGGGAGGCGGGCTTCGACGGCTGGTAGAGCCAGGTGTCGAAGAAGTCGGCGAGCGGCTCGCCGGAGATCCGCTCCGCGTAGCTGACGAAGTCGCTCACCGAGGCGTTGCCGTACGCGTGCTCGGTGGGCCAGCCCTTGAGGATCGCGAAGAAGTCCTCGTCGCCGATCTTGTTGCGCAGCGCCTGGATCGCCACGGCGCCCCGGTCGTAGACGGCCGCGTCGAACTGGTTGTCGGGGCCGGGATCGGCGGGCTTCACCGTCCAGAACGGGTCGTCCGCCGGGTGCGACGCGTACACGTAGTCGGCCAGTTGCTGCGCCGTGCCCTCGCCCTCCTTCTCAGACCAGAGCCACTCGGCGTAGGAGGCGAAGCCCTCGTTGAGCCAGATGTCCTTCCAGCCGTGGACGGAGACGTCGTCGCCGTACCACTGGTGTGCCAGCTCATGGACGACCACGGAGACGTTCGCGCCGTTCTTGAACCCGGACGGGCTGTAGTAGGGCCGGGTCTGCGTCTCCAGCGCGAAGCCGCTCGTCACATCGGGTACGTAACCGCCGGCCGAGCTGAACGGGTACGGGCCGAAGACGCCGCTCAGGAACTCGACGGCCTCGCCGGTGCGCTCGACGCTCGCCCGGGCGGCGCCCGCGTTGGCGCCCAGGTTCTTGCTGTACGCGTTGATGATCGGCAGTCCGTCGGCGGTGGTGTCGGTCGTGATGTCGAACTTGCCGATGGCCAGGGTCGTCAGATACGTCGCCTGCGGCTTGTCCGAGCGCCAGTTGAACCTGGTCCTGCCCAGCTCGGAGGTCTGCGACTGGAGCACACCGTTGCTGATGACCTGGGTGCCGTCGGGCACCGAGACCGAGATGTCGTACGTCGCCTTGTCCAGCGGGTGGTCGTTGGACGGGTACCACCAGACCGCCTGGTCCGGCTCCTGGGCGCCGACGCCGCCGTCCGGGGTGCGGTGCCAGGCCGTATAACCGTTTATCTCCAGCTCCGACGGCTTGCCCGCGTAACGCACCACCACCGTCGCGGCCTGGCCCTTCGTCAGCGGCGCGGCGGGGGTGATCTCCAGCTCCTGGGTGCCCGAGGTGGCGAACGCCGCCTTCTTCCCGTTCACCCGGACCTCGCTGACCTTCAGACCGAAGTCGAGGTCGAAGCGGGAGAGGTCCTGAGTGGCGGTGGCGATGAGCGTCGCCGTGCCCTGGAGCAGGTCGGTGGACGGCTCGTAGTTCAGCCTCAGGTCGTAGTGGGACACGTCGTACCCGCCGTTGCCACTGACCGGGTAGTAGGGGTCGCCGATACCGGGCGCGCCCGGGGTGAAGTCGGCGGCCGAGGCCGGGACCGCCAGCAGAAGGGAAGCCGCGAGGACACCCGGAACGATGATTCTGCGGTGCACTGATGCTCCAAATCGTGGGGGAGTGGGGGATCGGAAGATCTCTGCGACTCTATTGAGCCCTGGCCTGCATAGTCATGTCCATGGCGCCCTGTGTCACACGATTGCCACGCGGCGGATACGCGGGTGTGCCTCCGGCCTCTTCGCCCCCGGCGCCCCGACTGCCCTCTGTCGCACAGGAGTTGACCGGGGTACCTTCCGCCACATGGAGATCCGTGCGCAAGGAGCCCGCCGGTCGTTCAGAGCGCTGGTCGCGATCGCCGCGGTCACACTGCTGGGGATGCTGCTGACCCCGACAGGGGCCCAGGGAGCACAGCTCACCTCGGGCGCGCCACCCTCCCGCGTGAGCGAACCCGTCTACTCCTACGAAGGGGCGATCCGCGAGTCCGTCTGGGTGGACACCGGACTCGACGGCGACGCCGACGGCAAGAAGGACCGCGTCGCCGTCGACATCGTACGGCCGCGTGAACCCGCCCAGCAGCACCGGAAAATACCGGTGATCATGGACGCCAGTCCGTACTACTCCTGCTGCGGCCGGGGCAACGAGAACCAGCTCAAGACCTACGACGCGCAGGGGAACCCGGTCGGTTTCCCGCTCCACTACGACAACTACTTCGTGCCGCGCGGCTACGCCTTCGTCGCCGTGGACCTCGCCGGCACCAACCGCTCGGACGGGTGCGTCGATGTCGGCGGCCCCTCCGACATCGGGTCGGCCAAAGCCGTCATCGACTGGCTGAACGGCCGCGCCACGGCCTACTCCAGCCGTACCGGCACGGCCAGGGCACGGGCCGACTGGACCAACGGCGCCACCGGCATGATCGGCAAGAGCTACGACGGCACCATCGCCAACGGCGTCGCCGCCACCGGGGTCAAGGGCCTGCGGACCATCGTGCCGATCAGCGCCATAAGCTCCTGGTACGACTACTTCTTCGCCCAGGGCGCGCCGCTCTACGACTCGGGACCCGACTGGCTCGCCGGTTACGTCGAGAGCCCCGAGGCGGCGGACCGCTGCCAGGCCGTCCAGCGGAGCCTGGTCGAAGGCGCGCCCCGCACCGGCGATCTGACGAAGCTGTGGACCGACCGGGACTACGTACGGAACGCGGACAAGGTCACGGCCAGTGTCTTCGCCGTCCAGGGCATGCAGGACCTCAACGTCCGCACCAAGCACTTCGGCCAGTGGTGGGACGCGCTGGCCGGCGCGGGCGTCGAGCGGAAGGTGTGGCTCTCCCAGACCGGACACGTCGACCCCTTCGACTACCGGCGCGGCGCCTGGGTCGACACCCTGCACCGCTGGTTCGACCACACACTCCTCGGCTACGACAACGGTATCGACCGCGAACCCATGGCGGACATAGAACGTGCCCCCGACCAGTGGTCGACCGACCGGGAATGGCCGCCGCGCACCACGGCCACCACCACACTGCGCCCCGGTACGGGAGCCACGGCGGGCGTCGGCACACTGACCCGTACCCAGGCGAAGCCCGGTGCGGCCGAGACCTTCACCGACGACCCGGGGCTCGACGAGGACGACTGGGCTGCGTCCGTCGACTCGTCCACCCCGGCCAAGGCCGGATTCACCACCCGGCCGCTCAGCCACGACCTGCGGCTGTCCGGTTCCTCGACGGTGACGGTCACCGCCACCCCCTCGACCACAACCGCCCACCTCTCCGCCGTCCTTGTCGACCTCGGACCCGCCACCATCCGGAACTACTCCGCGTCCGGCGAAGGCATCACCACCCTGACGAACCGCACCTGCTGGGGACCGAGCACCGCCGGCGACAGCTCCTGCTACAAGGAGACACAGGCGGCGACGGCGGACGTCGGCCACACCGTCTTCAGCCGTGGCTGGGCCGACCTCGGCACCGCCACCTCACCCGGCCACGGACAGCCGCTCACCCCTGGGGAGCCGTACACGATCACACTGGCTCTCGCGGCCAGTGACCATGTCGTCCCCGCCGGACACCGCCTGGCCCTGATCGTCGCCGGCACGGACCGGGGCCTCATCGACCCGCCGTCCACCACCCCCACCCTCACCGTCGACCTGGCCCGAACGGCCGCACGGCTCCCGCTCGTCGGCGGGGCCGGCGCGTTCACGCGCGCGACCACCGGTACGGTCCCGGCGTACAGCGCACCCCCCGAGTCCCGTCCGAGGGGCGTGGCGTCCCAGCCGCGCCCGACGCATCCGATACCGGGAGACCGCCGATGACACACCGATTCCGTACCGCCGTCCTGGCAGCGGCAGCCGTCGCCCTTGCCGCACCGCTGCTCACCGTGCCGGCCGAGGCCGCGAGCGCCGCGCAGCCGCCCCGCACCGAGTTCGAGACCACCCACGGAGCCCGGTGGACCGGACTCGACGAGGAACAGGACTTCCTGAAAGCCGTCGACCGGGGCGGTGACCGGGTCTCGCTCAGCACCATCGCCACCACCAAGCAGGGCCGTCCGATGAGACTCCTGCGGATCGGCGCCGAACACGCCGCCACCACCGTGCTGCTCGTATGCAGCCAGCACGGCAACGAACCGTCGGGGCGCGAGGCGTGTCTGACCGAGGCGCGCGACCTCGCCTACGCCAAGGACCCGGCGACCCGCCGCTACCTCGACCGTACGACGGTCCTGGTCATACCGAACGCGAACCCCGACGGGCACGCCGCCGACACCCGGGGCAACTCCGACGGCGTCGACATCAACCGGGACCACATCGCGCTCAAGACCGCCGAGGGCCGCGCGATGGCGGCGGTCATGCGCGACCGGCAGCCCGACGTGATCTACGACCTGCACGAGTACGGCGCCACCCCGCTCTACTACGACAAGGACCTCTTCGACCTCTGGCCGCGCAACCTCAACACGGACCAGCGCGTCCACGACGAGTCCGAGACGCTGTCCGAGCAGTACGTACGGCCGGCCGCCCGCGACGCCGGTTTCAGCATCGGCACGTACGGCATCTGGACCGACCCCGAGACCGGCGACCCGATCAAACAGACGGCGGGCGACGGCCAGGAGCGCATCCTGCGCAACGCCGCAGGTGTCAAACACTCCCTCGGCCTGCTCATCGAGAGCCGCGTCGACCCGATGACCGACGCCGAGAAGGCCGACGAATCCCTCAACAACCGGCGCCGGGTGACCAGCCAACTCGACTCCCTGCAAGGGCTGTTCTCCTTCACCGACGCACACAGGGCCAAGATCGTCACCGCCACGGCGGCCGCCAGGCTGGCCGGCCTGCGGGACAGCGGACCCGTCTATGTCGGCGGCGGGGACAACGAGCCCGCGACCCCCGAGCAGACCATCCAGAACCCGCCCTGCGGATACCGGCTCGACGCCGCCCAGTTCGCCGACGTGAAGGACGAACTCGCACTGCACGGTGTGCACGCCCTGCCGCTCGGCAAGGGAGCCTTCGTGCCGCTGCGGCAGTCACAGCGGGCACTGGTCACACTGCTGCTCGACGAGCGGGCGCAGTACCACCTGACGGCCGGACAGCCGGTGACCGCCTGTTGATCCCCGGGGGCACGGCTCACCTGTGGTAGGGCGTAACAGAGCGCCGGATCCGGCTCTGTGAAACCCCGAAAGGTGTCGCTCGTGCCGCTGGACGAACAGAAGCCCGGAGACGGGAGATCTGGAGACGGGGGAGGGCCGCCGGTCACGGAGGCCTTCCCCGGTCAGCCCGAAGGCGGCGGCCACCCGGTGACCGACCGGGTGGTGTTCGGTGTGACAGCCGTCCTCACACTCGCCTTCGTGCTCTGGGGCTCCCTCGCCACCGACTCGCTGGAGGACGTGTCGAGCGACGCGCTGGCCGGCCTGATCCACACCGCGGGCTGGGCCTTCGTGCTGGCGGCGACCGGCTTCGTCATCTTCGCGCTGTGGCTGGCCGTCAGCCGCTACGGGCGGATCACACTCGGCCGCGAGGGCGAGAAACCCGAGTTCCGTACGGTGTCCTGGGTCGCGATGATGTTCAGCGCCGGCATGGGCATCGGGCTGATGTTCTACGGGGTGAACGAACCGCTCACCCACTTCACCGTCCCCCCGCCCGGCACCCACCCCGTATCCAGGGCCGAGGCCCTGGAGCACGCGATGGCCACCACACTCTTCCACTGGACCCTGCACCCCTGGGCCATCTACGCCGTGGTCGGTCTCGCCATCGCGTACAGCACCTTCAGGCGCGGGCGGCGCCAGACGGTCAGCGCGGTGTTCGTCCCGCTCATCGGCAGGAAGCACGCGTACGGGACCCCTGGCCGGATCATCGACATCCTGGCGATCTTCGCCACGCTCTTCGGCTCCGCGGCCTCGCTGGGTCTCGGCGCCCTCCAGATCGGCAGCGGATTCGAGGAGCTCGGCTGGCTGGACGACGTGAGCACCGGCCTCCTCGTCACCGTCATCGCCGTCCTGACCGTGGCCTTCGTCGCCTCGGCCATCTCCGGGGTCGAGAAGGGCATCCAGTGGCTGTCCAACATCAACATGGTGCTGGCAGGGCTGCTCCTGGTCTTCGTCTTCGTCGTGGGCCCGACCGTCTTCGTACTCGACCTGGTGCCCACCTCGATCGCGTCCTACGTCGGTGACCTGGCCCAGCTCGCCGGGCGGACCGACGCAACGGGCGGCAAGGACGTCGCCGACTGGCTGAGTAGCTGGACCGTCTTCTACTGGGCCTGGTGGATCTCCTGGACCCCCTTCGTGGGCATGTTCATCGCACGCATCAGCCGCGGCCGCACCATCCGGCAGTTCATCGGCGGAGTCATCGTCGTGCCGAGCACGGTCAGTCTGATCTGGTTCGCCGTCTTCGGCGGCACAGCCATCAGACTGCAGGAGGAGAAAGGCCAGTTGGCCGACGAGGCCACCTCGGAGGGCCAGCTCTTCGCGCTGCTCCAGCAGTATCCGCTGGCGACGGTGACCAGCATCCTGGTCATGGTCCTCGTCGGGATCTTCTTCGTCTCGGGCGCCGACGCCGCGTCCATCGTCATGGGCACGCTCTCCCAGAGGGGCGCCTTCGACCCCAGCAAGTACGTGGTCACCTTCTGGGGTGTGGTCACGGGCGCCGTCGGAGCGGTGATGCTGCTCGTCGGCGGCGGCGGCAACGACGCGCTGGAAGGCCTCCAGAACCTGACGATCCTGGTGGCAGCCCCGTTCGCCGTGGTCATGATCGGCCTCTGCGTGGCCCTCGTACGTGACCTGCGCGGCGACCCGGTGATCGTACGGGGCGAGCTCGGCGCCGAGGCCGTGGAGTCGGCCGTGATCGCCGGCCACGAGCGGTACGACGGCGACTTCGAACTGCGCATCGGCCCCACCGACGAGGGCACCCCACGCGAGGAAAGCGGCGTTCCCCGCGGACACTAGAATCGCTGTCCTGATGACTGCCACTCTCGTAGCCAAGGATCTCGCCGCAGGACACGGCGACCGCTCGCTCTTCACCGGGCTCGACCTGGTGGTCGCCCCCGGCGATGTGATCGGTCTCGTCGGAGCCAACGGCGCGGGCAAGTCGACCCTGCTGCGGCTCCTCGCGGGCCTCGACACCCCTGAGAACGGGGAGCTGCGGCTCTCACCGCCCGGCGCCGCCGTGGGGCATCTGCCGCAGGAGCCCGAGCGGCGCGCGGGGGAGACCGTACGGGACTTCCTCGGCCGGCGCACCGGGGTCACCGCGGCGCAGGCCACCCTGGACGAGGCCACCCAGGCGCTGGTCGACGGTGCCCCCGGCGCCGACGACGCCTACGCCGCGGGGCTGGAGAGCTGGCTCGCGCTCGGCGGCGCCGACCTCGACGAGCGGGCCGAGGAGGTCGCCGCCTCACTCGGCCTGACCGTGGACCTCGACCAGCCGATGACCACACTCTCCGGAGGCCAGGCCGCCCGCGCCGGCCTCGCGTCGCTGCTTCTCTCGCGCTACGACATCTTCCTGCTGGACGAGCCGACCAACGACCTCGACCTCGAAGGACTTGAGCGGCTCGAAGCGTTCGTGAGCGGGCTGCGCGCCGGTACGGTCGTGGTCAGCCACGACCGCGAGTTCCTCGTCCGCACCGTCACCAAGGTGCTCGAACTCGACCTGGCCCAGCAGCAGATCACCCTCTTCGGCGGCGGCTACGAGGCGTACCTCGAAGAGCGCGAGACGGCCCGCCGCCACGCCCGCGAGGAGTTCGAGGAGTTCGCCGACAAGAAGTCGTCGCTCGAAGCGCGGGGCCAGATGCAGCGCGCCTGGATGGACAAGGGCGTCAAGAACGCCCGCCGCAAGGCGACGGACAACGACAAGATCGGCCGCAAGCTCCGCACCGAGTCCACCGAGAAGCAGGCGGCCAAGGCGCGCCAGACACAGCGCATGATCGAACGCCTCGACGTGGTCGAAGAGCCGCGCAAGGAGTGGGAACTGCGGATGGAGATCGCCTCGGCCGAGCGCTCGGGCGCCGTCGTGGCGACCCTGCGCGAGGCCGAGGTACGCCGGGGCACGTTCACGTTCGGCCCGGTGTCGCTCCAGATCGACCGGGGGGACCGGGTGGCGATCACCGGTGAGAACGGCGCCGGCAAGTCCACACTCCTCGCCGCGCTGCTGGGCCGCCTGCCCCTGGACGAGGGGCACAGCACACTGGGCTCCGCCGTGGTGGTGGGCGAGGTCGACCAGGCTCGCGGGCTGTTCGGCGGCCAGGACGCCCTGCTGGACGCGTTCCGCCCGGCCGTCCCCGACCTGGAACCCGCCGAAATCCGCACCCTGCTCGCCAAGTTCGGTCTGAAGGCCGGGCATCTCACCCGCCCGGCCGCGTCGTTGTCACCGGGCGAGCGCACCAGGGCGGGGCTCGCGCTGCTCCAGGGGAAGGGCGTCAACCTGCTGGTGCTCGACGAGCCGACCAACCACCTCGACCTGCCCGCCATCGAGCAGTTGGAGTCCGCACTCGACTCGTACGACGGCACGCTTCTGCTGGTGACACACGACCGGCGGATGCTGGACGTGGTCCGTACGACACGCCGCCTCGACGTCAAGTCCGGGCGTGTGGTGGAGCGTTGACGCCGAGGGGTGTGCGCCCCTTTCGTACGTACGCACACCCCGCCACGGGTCAGGCCGCTGCCGCGATGATGGCGATGAAGGCCACGGCGAGCACGATGCCCACGATGCCGAGGACCATGCCGGAGGTCGCCGCGCCCCGGTTGGTGGCCTCGCCGCGTGCGGCCTTCTTCCGGCCGACGACGCCGAGCACGATGCCGACGATGCCGAGGGGCAGCGCGGCGACCCAGTACCACGACATCACCACTGCGATGATGCCGAGGACCAGCGCGGCGGTGCCCGTGCCGTTGCTCACCTGGCCGTGCGCGCCGGTATCGGCCTTGCCGGTGTTGTAGGTGTCAGTCATCAGATCCTCGTTTCCGCGTAGGTGATATCCCGGTTACCCCGGGACATCACCTCCACGCAGAGCGTCGCCGAGAGTGTTCGTCGATCGCCGGACACCACTGACGCCGCTGACACCACTGACGCCGCTGACACCGCCGACACCGCGCCCCGGATCACCTCATCCGCGCCTGCGGCCCCCGCCGCCACCGGACTTGGGGTCGACCAGACCCGCCCGGCGCAGCGCGTCCGCCATCGCGCTGTTCCCGGGAGCAGGCGCCTTCGACGCCCCGCCGCCCGAGCCCGAACCAGCGCCCGCGCCCGACTGACGACGCGCGCCGCCGCCACCGGAGTTGCCGCCTGAGCCACGCTGCCTGGGCGGTCGCGACCCGCCCTCACGGCCCCCACCGGACGAACCGGCCCCGGCCGCACCCGCGCCCGAACTCGCGCCCTGCTCCTCGTCGTCCAGCCGCAGTGTCAGCGAGATCCGCTTGCGCGGGATGTCGACCTCCCGCACCTTCACCTTGACCACATCGCCCGGCTTCACCACGTCCCGCGGGTCCTTGACGAACGTCCTGGACATCGCCGAGACATGGACAAGACCGTCCTGGTGGACACCGATGTCGACGAACGCCCCGAAAGCGGCGACATTCGTCACCACCCCCTCCAGCACCATCCCGGGCGCCAGGTCGCCGAGCTTCTCGACACCGTCCTTGAACGTCGCCGTCTTGAAGGCCGGACGGGGGTCCCGGCCCGGCTTCTCCAGCTCACGCAGGATGTCGGTGACGGTCGGCAGGCCGAAGGAGTCGTTCACGAACTCCGCCGGCTTCAGCGAGCGCAGCACCTGGCTGTTCCCCATCAGGGACGCCACATCCGTCCCCGTGGTCTTCACCATCGACCGCACCAGCGGGTACGCCTCGGGGTGCACACTGGACGCGTCCAGCGGGTCGTCACCGTCGCGCACCCGCAGGAAGCCCGCACACTGCTCGTACGCCTTCGGGCCGAGCCGCGCCACCTCCTTGAGCGCCTTGCGCGAGCGGAACGGGCCGTTGGCGTCGCGGTGGGAGACGATGTTCTCGGCGAGGCCCGCCCCGATGCCGGACACCCGTGAAAGCAGCGGCGCCGAAGCGGTGTTGACGTCCACACCCACACCGTTCACACAGTCCTCGACCACCGCGTCCAGCGACCGCGACAGCTTCACCTCGGACAGGTCGTGCTGGTACTGGCCGACACCGATCGACTTCGGGTCGATCTTCACCAGTTCGGCCAGCGGGTCCTGGAGCCTGCGCGCGATCGAGACCGCGCCACGGATGGAGACATCCAGATCGGGCAGCTCCTGCGAGGCGAAGGCCGAAGCGGAGTACACGGAAGCGCCCGCCTCCGAGACCATCACCTTGGTGAGCTTCAACTCCGGGTGCTTCGCGCAGAGTTCGGCGGCGAGCTTGTCGGTCTCGCGGGACGCGGTGCCGTTGCCGATGGCGATCAGGTCGACCGAGTGCTCCTTGGAGAGCCGCGCGAGCTTCGCCAGCGACTCGTCCCACTTGTTCGCCGGGACATGCGGGTAGATGGTGTCGATGGCGACGACCTTGCCGGTCGCGTCGACGACGGCGACCTTCACTCCCGTACGGAACCCGGGGTCGAGCCCCAGCGTCGCGCGGGTCCCGGCGGGCGCGGCCAGCAGCAGGTCACGCAGGTTCGAGGCGAACACCCGAACGGCCTCGTCCTCGGCGGCCGTCCGCAGCCGCAGCCGCAGATCGATCCCGAGGTGCACCAGAATCCTGGTCCGCCACGCCCAACGGACCGTGTCCGCAAGCCACTTGTCACCGGGGCGGCCCCGGTCGTTCACCTCGAAGCGCCGCGCGACCATGTTCTCGTACAGCGTGGGGCCCGGCTTCCCGGACGGCTCGTCCGACGGCTCCTCGGGCTCCAGGACCAGGTCGAGGACCTCCTCCTTCTCACCCCGGAACATGGCGAGCACACGGTGCGAGGGCAGCGCCGTGAAGGGCTCGGCGAAGTCGAAGTAGTCGGCGAACTTCGCGCCCGGCTCCTCCTTGCCCGTGCGCACCTTCGCGGTGAGCCGCCCGCGCGTCCACATCCGCTCACGCAGCTCCCCGATGAGGTCGGCGTCCTCGGAGAACCGCTCGGTGAGGATGGCGCGCGCGCCGTCCAGCGCGGCCGCCGCGTCGGCGACGCCCTTGTCCGCGTCGACGTACGCCCCGGCGGCGGCGAGCGGGTCCACCGAGGGATCACCGAGCAGGCCGTCGGCGAGCGGCGCGAGACCCGCCTCGCGGGCGATCTGCGCCTTCGTCCGCCGCTTGGGCTTGAAGGGCAGATAGATGTCTTCGAGGCGCGCCTTGGTGTCGGCGGCCCTGATCTGCGCCTCCAGGGCCTCGTCGAGCTTGCCCTGCTCGCGCACCGACTCCAGGATCGCGGTCCGCCGCTCCTCCAGTTCCCGCAGGTAGCGCAGCCGCTCCTCCAGGGTGCGCAACTGCGTGTCGTCGAGCATCTCGGTCGCTTCCTTGCGGTAGCGAGCGATGAACGGCACGGTCGATCCGCCGTCGAGCAGCTCGACGGCCGCCCTCACCTGCCGCTCGCGTACGCCGAGTTCGCCGGCGATCCTGTCTTCGATGGACGTCGTCACTGTCACGCTCCGCTTTCCTGTCCGTTCGGCGGTCTGCATTGTCGCAGGTGGCGGCGAGACGGACGGGCGGGACGGGGAGTGTTTCGCGCCGTAGCGGCGCCGGCCCGCCCGGGCGGACTCAGCTCTTGCTGATGAGACCGGTGGGAAACGCCCCGGCCTCCCGCGCGGCCAGCGAGAAGGCGCCGCCCAGCTCGGTGAGCCGGGCCGTACCGGCCGCTCCGAGGTGCTCGTACGGTCCGAGGTCGAGCCGGTCGGTCTCGTCCTCGACCTCCTGCCGCAGCAGCCTGCCCTCATCGGTCAGCTCACCGCCGGCGTCCAGCAGCCCGCGGGCGCGCAGCCGGTCCTCGGCGGCGGCCCACTCCTCCGGCGTCCAGCCCCGGCTCGCCATGACCCACTTCGGGGCCATGCCCTTGCCGGTCGCCGTGTGGGTGACCAGCGCCTCCAGCGCGTCGAGCCCGTGGTGCGCCAGGGCGGTCAGGTGGCCGTCGCCGCGGTGCTCACGCAGCACGGTGGCGGCGTGCCAGTACGCGAGGTGCGGCTCGTCCGGCACGGGAAGGTCGGCGTTGCCCGCGTAGAGCGGACGGGCCGGGCGCGAGCAGCCCTCGGTGGCCCGCAGCGCCAGCTCCGTGGCCTCCGCCAGCTCCTTCGAGGCGAGGACGTCCTCGCCCAGCAGCCGCAGCAGCATCGAGTCCACCACGCGAAGCCGGGCGGCGAGCGCGTCCTCGGGCGTGATGACGTCCCACATGCGGGGGATGTGGCGGGCGACCGTGGCGTACGCGAAGTTGTAGAAGGTGGCGGTGACCGTGCCGGCCCCGACCCGGCCCATCGGCGCCGCACGGGCGGCGAAGTAGGCGGCGCCCTTGTCGTCGAGACCGAGGTCCTTGAACTCCTGCCCCAGTTCGGGGGCGAAGTAGAAGGCGGAGTGGACCGGGCTGACGGCGGCGTAGCAGTGGCGTCCTGCGCGTGGGGGGAGAGTGACCATGTGCGCCTACGTTACTCGCAGGTAGCAGGAGGCCGAAACCCGCCGTCCGGCATCGGCCGGACGGGGGCGCGGGCGGCGGGCGCCGACGGCTTCCGCGTACCCCCATGGCAGGAAAGGAGGGGAATTCGTCATTGCGGTCATCGGTGCGGGCGGCGAAGCATGGGGGCCATGACAGAGCGATCCGTGCTGGTCGTCCTCTTCGACGGCCTCCAGAGTCTTGATCTGACGGGGCCCCTGGAGGTCTTCGCCGGCGCGGCCCGGCAGGCCGGTGACCCTGACGCCTACCGCATCCGTACGGCCTCGCTCGACGGCGGCCCCGTACGGACCTCCAGCGGCCTCACCCTTGTCCCCGACGGCGCGCTCGGCGACGCGGCCACTCCGCACACCCTGGTCGTGCCCGGCGGGCGGGGTACCCGCACGCCCGACCCCGGGCTGATCGACTGGCTGCGCGAGCACGGCCCGGACGCGGGGAGGCTGGTCTCCGTCTGTACGGGAGCGCTGCTGCTCGCCGGCGCCGGACTGCTCGACGGGCGCCGGGCGACGACCCACTGGTCGGTCTGCGACCACCTCGCCCGTACCTATCCGGCCGTCGACGTCGATCCCGATCCGATCTTCGTACGGGACGGCAGGGTCTCCACCTCCGCCGGTGTCACCTCAGGCATCGACCTCGCCCTCGTGCTCGTCGAGGAGGACCTCGGCCGGGACGTGGCGCTCGCCGTCGCCCGCCATCTCGTGGTCTTCCTGCGCCGCCCGGGCAACCAGGCGCAGTTCAGCGTCCAGCTCGCAGCCCAGACCGCGCTCCGCGACCCGCTGCGCGAGGTGCAGAGCTGGATCAGCGAACACCCCGGCGAGGATCTCTCGGTCGAGTCGCTGGCGGGACGCGCCAGGCTCTCGCCGCGCCACTTCGCCCGCGCCTTCCACGCGGAGACCGGCGTGACGCCGGGGCGGTACGTGGAGCGCGTACGGATCGAGCACGCCAGGCGGCTGCTGGAGGACAGCGCCGACGGTGTCGAGGAGATCTCGCGCGCCTGCGGATACGGCACCCCGGAGGCGATGCGCCGGGCCTTCGTCAAGGCGCTGGGCACGGCCCCGGCGGAGTACCGGCGCCGGTTCCGCCCGCAGCACGCAGGCTGACGCACCCCCCACAGCCGCACACCCCGGACCCGCACACCCCGCACTCGCTCCCACGAACAAGAAACGGGCTCACCCATGCAGATCGCGATCGTGCTCTTCGACGACTTCACCGCGCTCGACGCCGTCGGTCCGTACCAGATGCTCAGTCCCACGCCGGGCGCTTCGACCGTCTTCGTCGCCGAGCGCCCCGGGCCCGTCACCGACGACAGGCGCAGCCTCACCCTCGTCGCCGAGAAGTCCTTCAGCGAGGTCACCTCGCCCGACATCGTGGTGGTGCCGGGCGGCCCGGGCCAGTTGGCGCAGATGGAGAACGAGACGCTGCTCGGCTGGCTGCGCGCCGTCGACGCCACCACCACCTGGACGACCTCCGTCTGCACCGGGTCGCTGCTGCTGGCCGCCGCCGGTCTGCTGACGGGCCGCCGGGCCACCTCGCACTGGCTGGCGCTCGAATGGCTCGGGCGGTTCGGCGTGGAGCCGACCGGCGAGCGGGTCGTCACCGACGGGAAGTACGTGACCGCCGCCGGCGTCTCCTCCGGCATCGACATGGGGCTGACGCTGATCGGCCGGGTCGCCGGCGACCGTACCGCGCAGGCCGTCCAGCTCCTGACGGAGTACGACCCGGAGCCGCCCTACGACGCCGGATCACCGGAGAAGGCGCCGGCGGACCTCGTGCGGGAGATGCGCGCGAGCAGCCGCTTCAACCCGGACACCCAGGTCGCGCCGCTCGCTCCGGTCACTTCGGCACCGTCCAACTGAACCGGGGCTCCCTGCGCCCCAGGAAGGCGGCGACCCCCTCGGCGGTGTCGCCGCTGCGGCGGGCCTCCTCGTCCCAGTACTCCGCCCGGTGGTCCCGGCCGGACACGAACTCCTTGGCCGCCGCCTGGGTGAGACCTGAACGGGACGTCAGCACCCGGGCGAATCCGGCCACCCGTCGGCCCAACTCCCCGGCGGGCAGCACCTCGTCGACGAGCCCGGTCCGCAGTGCCCGCTCGGCCGGGATCAACTCGGCGGAGTACAAAAGGTACTTGACGGCCGAAGGGCCCATCAGTTCGACGAGCCGGCGGGTGGACGACGCCGGATACACGATCCCGAGCCGGGCCGGCGTCACCCCGAACAGCGTGCCCTCCTCGGCGAACCGCAGATCGCAGGCGGCGGCCAACTGGCAGCCACCGCCCACGCAGTAGCCGCGTACGGCGGCGATCGTCGGCTTCGGGAAGGCCGCCAGCGCCTCCTCCGCCTCCACGGCGAGCGACCGCGCGTCCTCGCCGGGCTCCAGCAGCGACGAGATGTCGGCGCCCGCGCAGAAGGTGGCGCCCTCGCCGGTCAGCACCAGCACCCGTACGCCGGGATCGCGCGCCAGCGTCCCGAGCAGCGGCGGCAGCTCCCGCCACATCCGCGCCGTCATGGCGTTCCGCTTGGCGGGGTGGTGGATGACGACGGTGGCGACGCCGTCGGCGACCGTGTGCGGCAGGTGCGGCTCCATGGCCCGGATGCTATCCGGGGACGGCCCGGCAGGACGGGGGCCGGGGGGAGGCGAACGCAGCGGATCCGGAGGAGATCAGCTTCGAGAGCCTTCTGAAAGCGACAAGCGGGTGTCAGAAGCGATCGTCCGTGTGACTTCTGTGCGCATTCACGGTCGCATTCCACCAATTGGAGCTGACTTCTGTTCAGTGGGCCGATACGGGCCGAATCGTTCCCACACTCGGTAGTCGACAAGACGGGACAGGACGCCGGAGCGGACAGCCGGCCGAGCCGATGGTGGGGTACCGCACTTATGGAGAGCGGGAGAGTTCCGGCCCGGCCGCTGTCGTACGAGGGGGTCTGGCGGTTCACCACTCCCGCCGTCGACGTCTCCGTACCGGCGGCCAGGCACGCCGTACGCGATCTGCTGAGACGTCAGGCCGTACCGGCCGGCGCGGATCTGCTCCAGAGCCTGCTGCTGATCGTCTCCGAACTGGTCACCAACGCCGTGAAACACGCCGCCGTGCTTTCGCCCGAGGTCGCGGTCGAGGTCGCCGTCACCACCGGATGGGTACGGGTGTCGGTCGAGGACAGCCATCCGGGCCGGCCGAAGGTGCTGGAGGCGGAAGTGCTGGAGGCGGACGTGGGAGAGGCGGGCGTCCTGGCGGCCGACCGGGCGCGGCCCGGCGGGCGCGGGCTGCTGCTCGTACGGGAGATCACCCGCGAGGCGGGCGGCGCCTTCGACGTCGAGCACACCGCCGGGGGCGGGAAGATCGTCTGGGCGGCGCTGCCGCTCACGCCCCCGCTCGGTGGTCCCGCAGCCGCAGCGGGGGGTGTCACCAGCCCCCGGAGGACCCCGTGAGCTCCCTGATCGCCGGGCGCGCCGAGTCCAGTACGGTCATGAACCACTGGGAGAAGGCCGCCTCGCCGTGCCGTGCGGCCAGCTCGGCCGGGGTGACGAAGGCGGTCTCGCCGACCTCCTCGGGGTCCGGCCGCAGCGAGGTCTGGGCCAGGCCGACGAAGAGATGGTTGAACTCCTGCTCGACCAGGCCCGAGTCGGGGTCCGGGTGGTTGTAGCGCACCGTGCCCGCCTCGGCGAGCAGCGTGGGCGAGACCCCCAGCTCCTCATGGGTGCGCCGGGCCGCCGCCGCGAACGGCGCCTCGCCCGGGTACGGGTGTCCGCAGCAGGTGTTCGACCAGACACCGGGGGAGTGGTACTTGCCGAGGGCACGGCGCTGGATGAGCATGCGGCCCCGCTCGTCGAAGAGGAAGACGGAGAACGCCCGGTGAAGCTGTCCCGGAGCCTGATGGGCCGCCAGCTTCTCGGCGGTACCGATGGTCCGGCCGCTCTCGTCCACCAGCTCAAGCATGATCACTTCTTGTGCGCCGTTCGACTCTTGTACGCCGTTCGACGAGCTGCTCGCCGCAGTGACTGGTGTGGTCGGCATAACCATCCTTCGCTTCGGGCCTCGGCTCCCAAGTCTGCCGCACAAGAGCCCCGTGTCCGCACTCCGGGGGCGTCCGCATGTCCGTTCCCCCCGCGTCCGGGCCGCAGGTCAGTGGCAGAGCTTCGCCTCGTGCTCCGCATGGCCTCTCGGCTCCAACTGGAAGGTGCAGTGTTCGACGTCGAAATGGTGGCCGAGACACCCTTGCAGATCATGGAGCATCTTTTCGTGGCCCACCGTATCCAGTGCCTCCTGGTCCACCACCACGTGGGCGGAGAGTACGGGCATCCCCGAGGTGATCGTCCAGGCGTGCAGGTCGTGTACGTCGGCCACGCCGGGCAGCGCGAGCATATGGGCCCGCACCTCGGCCATGTCGACGCCCTTGGGCGCGGCCTCCAGCAGGACCTCCAGCGTCTCGCGCAGCAGCTTCACCGTACGCGGGACGATCATGAGCCCGATCACCAGGGACGCGATGGGGTCGGCCGTCTGCCACCCCGTGGCCAGGATGATCCCCGCCGAGATCAGCACCGTGACCGAGCCGAGCGTGTCGGCGAGCACCTCCAGATACGCCCCGCGCACATTGAGGCTCTCCTTCTGCCCCCGCATCAGCAGGGACAGCGAGATCAGGTTGGCCACCATGCCGACGACCGCGAAGGTGATCACCAGGCCGCCCTTGGTCTCCGGCGGCGTGATGAAGCGCTCGACGGCCTCGTACACCAGATAGCCGCCGACCCCGAGCAGCAGCACACAGTTCGCAAGCGCTGCCAGGATCTCGGCCCGCGCGAGGCCGAAGGTGCGGTTCTCGTCGGCGGGTTTGGCGGCGAAGTGGATCGCCAGCAGGCCCATCCCGAGGCCGACGGCGTCGGTGGCCATGTGGGCGGCGTCGGCCACCAGGGCGAGCGAGTCCGAGGCGACACCGCCGACGACTTCCACGACCGTCACGGCCAGCGTGATCATCAGCGCGATGCGCAGCCGGCCCCTGTAGGCGGCGGTCGTCGTACCTGGCGGCGGCGGTCCTCCGTGACTGTGGCCGTGGTCGTGCCCTGCCCCCATGGGGACGCCTCCCGGTCGCGTCGAGACAACTCCGGACGTGGTCAGTGAACTACGGGCGGGGGGTATCGGGCAACACGGGGCTGAACACCGTTGTCATCTCCTCTGACCTGCGGAAATGGCCGCAGGTCAGAGCCCGGGACTCAGCCTCAGGAGGGTGGGCGGATCATCCGACCGGAGCCACCGGATGGTGCGACTGCCAGCCCTCCCACGCCGACTCGACCATCTCCCGTACGCCGCGCTCCGCCCGCCACCCCAGCTCCCGGGTGGTCAGTGCGACCGAGGCGACGGCCCGCGCCGCGTCGCCGGGGCGGCGCGCCTCGACCAGCGGGGGAGCGCCGTGACCGGTGACCTCGGCGACCACGTCGGCCAACTCGCGCACCGACACCCCCTCCCCGCGCCCGATGTTCACGGTCAGGTCGGTGCCGCCCGGCCGGCCGGTCAGCCACCGGGCGGCGGCCAGGTGCGCGTCGGCGAGGTCCGCGACATGGATGTAGTCGCGGATACCGGTGCCGTCAGGGGTCGGATAGTCGGCGCCGAAGATCCGCGGCGCCTCGCCCCGGGTGATCCGGTCGAAGAACATCGGAATGATGTTGAACACCCCGGTGTCGGCGAGCAGCGGTTCGGCGGCCCCCGCCACGTTGAAGTAGCGCAGACAGCCCGTGGCCAGCGAGTGCGCGGCGCCGGTGGCCCGCACGAGCCACTCGCCGGCGAGCTTCGTCTCGCCGTACGGATTTATCGGGACGGCCGGCGTCTCCTCCGTGATCAGCTCGGCGTCGGGCATCCCGTACACGGCGGCCGACGAGGAGAAGAGGAAGCGCGGCACCCCGGCGGCGACCACCGCTTCGAGCAGCACCGTCAGGCCGGACAGGTTCTCCCGGTAATACATGAGCGGCCGCTCGACGGACTCCCCGACCTGCTTCTTCGCCGCGAGATGGACGACCCCGCTCACCGCGTGCTCGCTGAGCGTACGGTCGACGGTCGCCCGGTCCAGGACCGAGCCCCGCACCAGCGGGACCCCCTCGGGCAGCCGCTCGGGAACACCGGACGACAGATCGTCGAGGACGACCACCCGCTCCCCGGCCGCGGTCATCGCCCGCGCCACATGTGCCCCGATATAACCCGCTCCGCCTGTGATCAGCCACGTCATGGCGTCACTGTAATTCCTCGGCTTAAGGGGTCCGGGACCTCGGGGTACGCGGTTTGTGAGGCGGCGCCCGATCGACAATGATGATCTCCACGCCTGCTCCCCCACTCCCAGAGCGGGACGTCCGGAGCGTAAACAGCCGGTGAACTCAACCTTCCCGTCATCCGATAGCCTCTGCCGACGTGCCGCCGCCCGGATGTTCGGGTCCTTCGCCGCGCACCCCGCCCTGTCAGTGCCAAGGAGTGAGTTCGCCTGTCGACCGCCATCCTCACAGGCCCCCCGGTACCCGGATCGTCGCTCGAAGACGATCTGCGGTCGCTGGGATTTGACGTCACCG
>NZ_JTHL01000001.1:8417255-8433235 GCF_000818195.1 Streptomyces sp. 150FB
GACCCCGGGGCCGGGCCCGGCCCCGGGGTTCCCGCCGGGGGCCACCTGCTCACCGACGAGATCGTCAGGGCGCTGGACGCCGAGGGCACCGCCGTACAGCGGCCCGAACTGGGCTCGCTCGTCGCCGCCGTCCCCCTGGACCCGCAAGCGCGCGCGGAGGCCGAGACCGCGGTCGCCGCCGTCGACGACGAGGCCGTACGGCTGCGCTCGGCGGTCAAGGCGCGCGACGGCTTCTTCACCACCTTCTGCATCAGCCCCTACTCGCGCTACATCGCCCGCTGGTGCGCGCGCCGGGGCCTGACCCCCAACCAGGTCACCACCGCCTCACTGCTCACCGCGCTGATCGCGGCGGCCTGCGCGGCCACCGGCACCCGCGGCGGATACGTCGCCGCCGGAGTGCTGCTGCTCTTCTCCTT
This sequence comes from Streptomyces sp. 150FB, assembly GCF_000818195.1. GTDB lineage: Bacteria > Actinomycetota > Actinomycetes > Streptomycetales > Streptomycetaceae > Streptomyces. The sequence continues at coordinate 8,417,672 of NZ_JTHL01000001.1, forward strand.
CGTACTGGACTGCACCGACGGGCAGCTCGCCCGCTACTCCCTCCAGTACTCCACGATGGGCGCCTGGCTCGACGCGACCTTCGACCGGGCCAAGGAGTACGCGTACTACGCGGGCCTCGCGCTCGGCGCCGCCCGCGGCGGCGACGACGTGTGGGCGCTCGCACTGGGCGCGATGGTCCTCCAGAGCTGCCGCCATGTGATCGACTTCTCCTTCAACGAGGCGAATGTCGACGCCACAGCCGCCACCACCTCGGGCGCGGCCGGCAAGGCCGTCGTCGGCACCCCCACAGCGGCCCTCTCCAGCAAGCTCGACAGCGTCGGCTGGACGGTCTGGGTACGGCGGATGATCGTGCTGCCCATCGGGGAGCGCTGGGCCGGGATCGCCGTACTCACCGCCCTCACCACCCCCAGGATCGTCTTCTACGCGCTGCTCGTCGGCTGCGCCTTCGCCGCCTGCTACACCACCGCCGGACGCGTCCTGCGGTCGGTGACCCGCAAGGCGATCCGTACCGAAAGGGCCGCCACCGCCCTCGGCGACCTGAGCGACTCGGGGCCGCTCGCCGAAGGCGTCGCCGTGCTGCTGCGCGGCGCGGCGCGCCGACTGCCCTCGGCGCTGCCCTTCCTCTTCGCGTTCGCCGGCGGAGCCGCCGTCGTCGCCACGGCGGCCTTCACCCGCGTCGGCGGACCCTGGCCCGTCGTCGGAGCCGCCGTCTACGTCCTGCTCTCGGGCCTCGCGGTCAGCCGCCCCCTCAAGGGCGCGCTCGACTGGCTCGTACCGCCGGTCTTCAGGGCCGCCGAGTACAGCACCGTCCTGCTGCTCGCCGCCCGGTCCGAGGTGAACGGAGCATTGCCTGCGGCCTTCGGACTGGTGGCCGCTGTCGCCTACCATCACTACGACACGGTGTACCGCATCCGGGGCGGCACGGGCTCGCCGCCGCACTGGCTGGTGCGGACGGTCCTCGGACACGAGGGCCGGACGCTGCTCGTGACCGCGCTCGCCGCCGTCCTCGTGACGCGGAACACCGACTTCACCACGGCCCTCACGGTGCTCACGGCCGCTGTCGCGCTGGTCGTGCTCTACGAGTCCATCCGCTTCTGGGTGTCCTCCGGAGCCCCCGCCGTACACGACGAAGGAGAAACCGCATGATCGGCCTCGTACTGGCCGCCGGTGCCGGACGGCGTCTGCGCCCCTACACCGACACGCTTCCGAAGGCCCTCGTGCCCGTCGACCCGGCGGGGGAGGGGACCACCACGGTCCTCGACCTCGCGCTCGGCAACTTCGCCGCCGTCGGCCTGACCGAGGCCGCGATCGTGGTCGGCTACCGCAAGGAGGCCGTCTACGCCCGCAAGGCCGATCTCGAGGCCACCTACGGGCTGAAGATCACCCTGGTCGACAACGACAAGGCCGAGGAGTGGAACAACGCGTACTCCCTCTGGTGCGCCCGCGACCTCCTCGGCCAGGGCGTCATTCTCGCCAACGGCGACACCGTGCACCCCGTCTCCGTCGAGCGCACGCTCCTCGACGCACGCGGCCAGGGGCGGCAGATCATCCTCGCCCTCGACACGGTCAAGCACCTCGCCGACGAGGAGATGAAGGTCATCACGGACGGTGAGAAGGGCGTACGCCGGATCACCAAGCTGATGGACCCCGCCACCGCCACCGGTGAGTACATCGGGGTCACGCTGATCGAGCCGGAGGCCGCCGAGGCGCTCGCCGACGCGCTGGAGACCACCTTCCGGCGCGACCCCGACCTCTACTACGAGGACGGCTACCAGGAGCTGGTCGACCGGGGCTTCATCATCGACGTGGCTCCCATCGGCGACATCCCCTGGGTCGAGATCGACAACCACGACGACCTCGCGAAGGGCCGTGAGATCGCGTGCCAGTACTGACCCGGCTCATCCCGTCCCCGGTCGTCGTCGACATCAGCCGAGGCGCCCTGGACGATCTCGCCGGCCTGCTGGCCGACCAGCGGATCTCCAGCTCAGGACGGCTGGCCGTGGCGGTCAGCGGTGGTTCGGGCCAGGCGCTGCGCGAGCGGCTCGCGCCCGACCTGCCGGGTGCCGACTGGTTCCCCGTCTCCGACGGCACGATCGACTCCGCCGTCCGGCTCGCCGACGACATCAAGGGCAAGCGGTACGACGCCGTGGTCGGCCTCGGCGGCGGCAAGATCATCGACGTGACCAAGTACGCGGCCGCCCGCGTCGGGCTGCCCATGGTCGCCGTCGCCACCAACCTCTCGCACGACGGCATCTGTTCGCCGGTCGCGACGCTCGACAACGACAACGGACGCGGCTCCTACGGCGTACCCACCCCCATCGCCGTCGTCATCGACCTCGACGTCATCAGGCAGGCGCCCGTCCGCTTCGTCAGGTCCGGCGTCGGCGACGCGATCTCCAACCTCTCGGCCGTCGCCGACTGGGAGTTGTCACGCGAGGTCAACGGCGAGCCGGTCGACGGCCTGGCCGCCGCCATGGCCCGTACGGCGGGCGAGGCGGTTCTGCGCCACCCCGGCGGCGCCGGTGACGACGCCTTCCTCACCGTCCTGTCCGAGTCGCTCGTCCTCACCGGCATCGCCATGTCGATCAGCGGGGACACCCGCCCCTCCTCCGGCGCCTGCCACGAGATCAGCCACGCCTTCGACCTGCTCTACCCCAAGCGCGCCGCGCTCCACGGCGAACAGGTCGGCATGGGCGCCGCCTTCGCGATGCACCTGCGCGGCGCCCGCGACGAGTCGCGGCACTTCGCCGAGGTGCTGCGCCGGCACGGACTGCCCGTGCTCCCCGAGGAGATCGGCTTCTCCGTCGACGAGTTCGTCACGGCCGTGGCCTACGCGCCGCAGACCCGCCCCGGGCGCTTCACGATCCTCGAACACCTCGACCTGTCCACCGACCAGATCAGGGACGCGTACGCCGACCATGCCAAGACCATCAGTAGCTGAACTCCGCCCGGTCGTACATCCGGACGGCGTGAAGGACCGGCGCAGCGGAGAACACTGGGCCGGACGGATCTACATGCGCGAGATCTCGCTGCACATCGACCCGTATCTCGTGAACACCCGGATCTCGCCCAACCAGCTCACCTATCTCATGGTGGTCGTGGGCGTCATCGGCGGAGCCACCCTGCTCGTCCCCGGACTGACCGGCGCGATCCTCGCCGTCGTCCTGTTCCAGATCTACCTGCTGCTCGACTGCGTGGACGGCGAGGTGGCCCGCTGGCGCAAGCAGACGTCCATCACCGGCGTCTACCTCGACCGCGTCGGCCACTACCTGTGCGAGGCGGCCCTGCTGGTCGGCTTCGGGGTACGCGGCGCCGACGTCTTCCACCAGAACGGCGCCACCACCAACTGGCTCTGGGCCTTCCTCGGCACCCTCGCCGCCCTCGGCGCGATCCTGATCAAGGCGGAGACCGACCTCGTCGACGTGGCCAGGCAGCGCAGCGGCCTCCCCGCGGTCAAGGACGAGGCGTCGGCGCCCCGTTCGTCCGGTCTGGCCATCGCCAGGCGGGCCGCGGCCGCGCTCAAGTTCCACCGGCTCGTCGGCGGCATCGAGGCCAGCCTCTTCATCCTGGTGATGGCGATCCTCGACGTGGTCAACGGCGACCTCTTCTTCTCCCGGCTCGGTGTCGCCGTGCTCGCCGGTATCGCACTCGTCCAGACGCTGCTGCACCTGGTCTCGATCCTGGCATCGAGCAGGCTGAAGTGAGCGACATGCGACTCGGTGCGGTGATCATCACGATGGGTGACCGCCCTGCCGAGCTGCGTACGCTCCTCGACTCGGTCACCGGCCAGCAGGGCGAGCCCGTCGAGATCGTCGTGGTCGGCAACGGCGCCCCGCCGGGCGACGTCCCCCCGGGCGTACGGACCGTCGAACTGCCCGAGAACCTCGGCATCCCGGGCGGGCGCAACGTCGGCATCGAGGCGTTCGGTCCAGCGGGATCGGACGTCGACGTCCTGCTCTTCCTGGACGACGACGGTTCGCTGCCCAACTCCGGTACGGCGCAGTTGATCCGCGAGGCCTTCGCCGACGACGCGGCACTCGGCATCGTCAGCTTCCGGATCGCCGACCCGCTGACCGGGCTCACCCAGCGCCGCCACGTACCCCGGCTGCGCGCCTCCGACCCGCTGCGCTCCTCGCGGGTGACGACGTTCCTCGGCGGCGCCAGCGCCGTACGGACGAAGGTCCTGAACGAAGTCGGGCCACTGCCCGGCGGTTTCTTCTACGCGCACGAGGAGACGGACCTCGCGTGGCGGGCCCTGGACGCCGGCTGGATGATCGACTACCGCGCCGACATGGTCCTCAACCACCCGACGATGCCGCCGTCCCGGCACGCGGTCTACCACCGTATGGTGGCCCGCAACCGGGTCTGGCTCGCACGCCGTAACCTTCCGGTACCCTTCGTACCGCTCTACCTCGGGGTATGGCTGTCGCTCACACTCCTGAGGCGCCCTTCGCGGGCCGCGCTCAAAGCGTGGCTCGGCGGTTTCAAGGAGGGCTGGGCGACTCCGTGCGGGCCCCGGCAACCCATGAAGTGGCGTACGGTATGGCGGCTGACCCGCCTGGGCCGACCGCCTGTCATCTGACAGGCTCGGTTCAACAAGCATCAGGCGTTCTTCCGGGGCCTGGCTTCAGCGCCTGTGCCCGATCGGCTGCGCATCTTGAACACGAAAGTTTCAACTTGTGAGTGACACAACCCATGACGGCGCGATCGTGATGAGCGCCCCGCCGTCCCCCGACGACGGCCTTTCCTCGGCGCGGCTCGCCGACAAGTACGGCCTGTCGGTGAGTGGTGCCCGGCCCGGTCTCGCCGAGTACGTCCGGCAACTGTGGGGCCGGCGCCACTTCATCCTGGCCTTCTCGAGCGCCAAGCTCACCGCCCAGTACAGCCAGGCCAAGCTGGGGCAGATCTGGCAGGTGGCGACGCCGCTGCTCAACGCGGCCGTCTACTACTTCATCTTCGGCCTGCTCCTCCAGACCAAGAGGGGGATCCCGCAGGACGTCTTCGTTCCCTTCCTGGTCACCGGCGTCTTCGTCTTCACCTTCACCCAGAGCTCGGTGATGGCGGGCGTGCGCGCCATCTCCGGGAACCTGGGGCTGGTGCGCGCCCTGCACTTCCCGCGGGCCTCGCTGCCGGTCTCCTTCGCGCTGCAACAGCTCCAGCAGTTGCTGTACTCGATGATCGTGCTGGTCGTCGTCGCGGTCGCCTTCGGCAGCTATCCGTCGCTGAGCTGGGCACTGGTGGTGCCCGCGCTGGCGCTCCAGTTCCTCTTCAACACCGGTCTCGCGCTGATCATGGCGAGGATGGGCAGCAAGACCCCCGACCTCGCCCAGCTCATGCCGTTCGTGATGCGCACCTGGATGTACGGCTCCGGCGTGATGTTCTCGATCCCGGTGATGCTCAAGGGCAAGCCGGGCTGGATCGCCGACATCCTCCAGTACAACCCGGTCGCGATCTACATGGATCTCATCCGGCACGCGCTGATCTCCGGGTACGGCGCGGAGAATCTGCCCGCGCACGTGTGGTTCGCCGCACTGCTGTGGGCCGTGTTCATCGCCGCTGTCGGGTTTGTGTACTTCTGGAAGGCTGAGGAGCGTTACGGCCGTGGCTGATGTGAACGAGCAGGGACGTATCCCCACCGTCATCGCTGACGAGGTGCACATCGTGTACCGCGTCAACGGCGGCAGTGGCGGCAAAGGCAGCGCGACCGCGGCGCTCAGCCGGATAATCCGCCGCGACAAAGGCGAGTCACGCGGGGTCCGCAAGGTCCACGCCGTACGCGGGGTCACGTTCACCGCGTACCGCGGTGAGGCGATCGGACTGATCGGCACCAACGGCTCCGGCAAGTCGACACTCCTGCGCGCCATCGCGGGGCTGCTGCCGACGGAGAGCGGCAAGGTCTACACGGACGGTCAGCCCTCGCTGCTCGGTGTGAACGCGGCGCTGATGAACGACCTGACGGGCGAGCGCAACGTCATCCTCGGCGGCCTGGCCATGGGCATGTCGCGCGAGGAGATCCGCGAGCGCTACCAGCAGATCGTCGACTTCTCCGGCATCAACGAGAAGGGCGACTTCATCACCCTGCCGATGCGCACCTACTCCTCGGGCATGGCCGCCAGGCTCCGCTTCTCCATCGCCGCCGCCAAGAACCACGACGTGCTGATGATCGACGAGGCGCTCGCCACCGGTGACCGGAAGTTCCAGATCCGGTCCGAGGAGCGGATCCGCGAACTGCGCAAGGAGGCCGGCACGGTCTTCCTCGTCAGTCACAGCAACAAGTCGATCAGGGACACCTGCGACCGTGTGCTGTGGCTGGAGAGGGGCGAGCTGCTGATGGACGGCCCGACCGACGAGGTCATCAAGGCGTACGAGAAGGAAACCGGCAAGTAGCGGCGCGGGGTGGGCCGGCGAGGTGGGCGGCCGACACCACCGGTGCCCCTGAACACCCCACCGGCACCGGCAACGCCCCACCACACCGACAGACAACAACGGTCATCGGCAGGCACGGACCGCCGCCGACAGCCACCGACAGCGCCTCCGCCGGATCGCACGGGCGGGGGCGCTGCCGTGCGCGGGGCGAGACCTTTCCGTGATCATCTTTCGTCAAAGATCAGTCAAGTCATCGGGTATCCGGGAAGGTTGGCCGGCATCGCTGCGTTCTTGTAATGCGCGTTTCACCCCGACGAGGTCATCCGCGTTGTACAACGTAAGCTGTGCAGGTTCTTATTCGCGGCGAGTGGGCCGACGGCACCTGCGGTCCCGCCTGTTTGCGGGACGGATTACTGGGGAAGGCGGGCGGCGTGTCCGAAATGGGATGTATTGCGTGAGCAGTGTAGAACGGAAGATGTGACGGCAATGACGGATGATCTCCAGCTCCGCGAGAGTTTCGCCGTCCTCGCGCCGGGAATCCCGCTGTGACGGGCGACCCGCAGGTGCGCCCCGACGCCTCCTCCCGCGCCACCCTGGACAAGGCCGCGTCCGAGAACTTCCCCGTGGCCCCTTTCTTCCTGCCGCGCGCCTGGCGCGACGACCTGATGGCCGTCTACGGCTTCGCCCGCCTCGTCGACGACATCGGTGACGGCGACCTCGCCCCCGGTGGGGCCGACGCCCGCCACCTCGGCGTCGCCGCGGCCGAGGCGGACGACCGGGTCGTCATGCTGGACGCCTTCGAGGCCGACCTCGACCGGGTCTTTGACCCGGAGGGCCCCGCGCCCTCCCACCCCCTGCTGAACGCCCTCACGCCGGTCGTGCGGCGCCGCTTCCTCACCCCCGAACCGTTCCGCGGGCTGATCGCCGCCAACCGCCAGGACCAGCTCGTACGGCGCTACGAGACGTACGACGACCTCCTCGCGTACTGCGAACTGTCCGCGAACCCCGTCGGCCGTCTCGTCCTCCAGCTCACCGGGACGGTGAGCGACAGCCGCGTCCGGATGTCCGACGCGGTCTGCACGGCACTCCAGATCATCGAACACCTGCAGGACGTCACCGAGGACCTCGGCCGCGACAGGATCTACCTGCCCGCCGAGGACATGAAGAGATTCCATGTCGGCGAGGCGGACCTGGCCGCGGGCACGGCCAACGCCTCCGTACGCACCCTGATCGCCTTCGAGGCGGAACGCGCCGCCCGGCTGCTGGATGAAGGCACCCCATTGGTGGGTAGCGTTCACGGCAGGCTCAAGCTGTTGCTCGCTGGATTTGTTGCCGGAGGGCGCGCCGCCCTCGCTTCGATCGCGGCCGCCGGGCACGATGTGCTCCCCGGACCGCCCAAACCCACCAAGCCACGTCTGCTGCGCGAAGTGGGAGCTGTCTTGCGAAGAGCGCACAGAGAGGGGTGAGCCGGAACGTGGAGGGACAGACGCACATGTCCGCGCCGGTACAGGCGGCCTACAGCTACTGCGAGGCCGTCACCGGGCAGCAGGCCCGCAATTTCGCCTACGGCATCAGACTGTTGCCGGCCGACAAACGGCAGGCCATGTCCGCGCTGTACGCCCTGTCGAGGCGGGTGGACGACATCGGCGACGGCACACTGGCGCCGGAGGCCAAGCAGGCACGCCTGGAGGACACCCGCGCCCTGCTCGGCAGAGTGCGGGAAGGCGCGATCGACGAGGACGACACCGACCCGGTCGCCGTCGCGCTCGCCGACGCCGCGCGCCGCTTCCCGATCCCGATCGGGGGCCTCGACGAACTCATCGACGGCGTCCTGATGGACGTACGCGGCGAGACGTACGAGACCTGGGACGACCTGAAGACGTACTGCCGGTGTGTCGCGGGTGCGATCGGGCGGCTCTCGCTCGGCGTGTTCGGCACCACGACCGGCGCGCCCGGTGCCGAACGCGCCTCCGAGTACGCCGACACGCTGGGGCTCGCACTCCAGTTGACCAACATCCTCAGGGACGTACGCGAGGACGCCGGCACAGGACGCACCTACCTGCCGGCCGACGACCTGGCCAAGTTCGGCTGCTCCGCCGGATTCCACAGCGCCACCCCGCCCAAGGGATCCGACTTCGCCGGACTGGTGCACTTCGAGGTCAGGCGCGCCCGCGCGCTCTTCGCCGAGGGCTACCGGCTGCTGCCGATGCTCGACCGGCGCAGCGGCGCCTGCGTCGCGGCGATGGCCGGCATCTACCGCCGCCTCCTCGACCGCATCGAGCGCGACCCCGAGGCCGTCCTGCGCGGGCGTGTCTCCCTCCCGGGCCGGGAGAAGGCGTACGTGGCCGTGCGCGGCCTCTCGGGCCTCGACGCCCGCCACATCTCCCGGCAGACCGTCAGGAGGCGCGGCTGATGGGCCGTACCGACCGGGCGGCGCGCGCACCCCGTGGGAGAGATACGAGCGCCGTGGCATCCCTGACAACCCTCCGCGCGGTTGTCGCGTCCCTGACTGCGACAACCCGAGAGGAGCACGGATGACCACAGCCGACGGCATCCGACCTGGCCACGCGGTCGTGGTCGGGGCGGGACTCGCCGGTATCACGGCCGCCCTCCAGCTCGCCGACGCCGGCGTGCGGGTGACCCTCGCCGAGGCGCGGCCACGGCTCGGCGGCCTCGCCTTCTCCTTCCGCAGGGGCGACCTCAGCGTCGACAACGGCCAGCACGTGTACCTGCGTTGCTGCACCGCGTACCGGTGGTTCCTCGACCGGGTGGACGGCGCCGCGCTCGCCCCCGTGCAGGACCGCCTCGACGTACCCGTGCTCGACGTCGGCCGGGCCGGCGGGGCACGGCTGGGACGGCTGCGGCGCAACGCGCTGCCCGTACCGCTGCATCTCGCCGCAGGCCTCGCGATGTACCCGCACCTCTCGCTCGCCGAGCGGCTGTCCGTCGGGCGCGCCGCACTCGCGCTCAAGGCGCTCGACCCGGCCGATCCGGCCCTGGACGACATCGACTTCGCCACCTGGCTCGGCCGGCACGGCCAGTCGGCGCGCACCATCGAGGCCCTCTGGGACCTGGTGGGCGTGGCTACCCTCAACGCGACCGCCGCGCACGCCTCGCTGGGACTCGCGGCGAAGGTCTTCAAGACCGGGCTGCTCACCGAGCCCGGCGCCGCCGACATCGGCTGGTCCCGCGTACCGCTCGGCGACCTGCACGACACGCTGGCCCGCAAGGCCCTCGACTCGGCGGGGGTACGCACCGAACTGCGCGCCCGGGTCGGCGGGATCTCACCGCGCGACGGCGGCGGCTGGCTCGTCGACCTCGAAGGCGAGCGGATCGAGGCGGACACCGTCGTGCTCGCCGTACCCCAGCGCGAGACCCACGCCCTGCTGCCCGAGGGCGCGCTCGACAACCCCGGCCGGCTGCTCGACATCGGCGTCTCGCCGATCCTCAACGTCCATGTGGTGTACGACCGCAAGGTGCTGCGCCGCCCGTTCTTCGCCGCCCTCGGCAGCCCGGTCCAGTGGGTCTTCGACCGCACCGAGGCCTCGGGTCTCGGGGAGGGCCAGTACCTGGCGCTGTCCCAGTCGGCGGCCGACGACGAGATCGACACACCGGTCGCCGACCTGCGCGCGCGCTACCTCCCCGAGCTGGAACGGCTGTTGCCGGCCGCCGGGGGAGCCCGGGTGCTGGACTTCTTCGTCACCCGGGAGCGGACAGCGACGTTCGCCCCCACACCCGGTGTCGGCCGGCTCAGGCCGGCGACCCGTACCAACGCCCCGGGCCTTTTCCTGGCCGGGGCGTGGACCGCGACCGGCTGGCCCGCGACCATGGAGGGCGCCGTCCGCAGCGGCTTCGGCGCGGCCGGCGCCGCCCTCTCCGAACTCGGCCGGCCATACGAGAGTCCCTTGCAGGAGGCGGCATGAGCCGGAACACCGCACCGAGTGCCGCACCTACGAGTACCGGAACAAGAGGAGAGACCGTGCCGACCGTGCCCCCGGCCAATCTGGCTGTCGACACCGCGGACGTCTTCGCGCTGCTGGAGCGCGGACGAACCCTGTCCACCCCCGTGCTGCGCGCCGCGGTGGACCGCCTCGCCGCGCCCATGGACACCGTGGCCGCCTACCACTTCGGCTGGATCGACGCCGAGGGCCGTCCCGCCGACGGCGACGGCGGCAAGGCCGTACGCCCGGCGCTCGCACTGATCTCGGCGGAGGCGGCCGGCGCCTCGGCCGAGTGCGGGATCCCCGGCGCCGTCGCCGTGGAACTGGTGCACAACTTCTCTTTGCTTCACGACGACCTGATGGACGGCGACGAACAGCGCAGACACCGTGACACGGTGTGGAAGGTGCACGGCCCGGCCCAGGCGATCCTGGTCGGTGACGCGCTCTTCGCGCTCGCCAACGAACTCCTGCTGGAGATCGGCACTGCCGAGGCCGGACGTGCGACACGCCGTCTGACCAGCGCCACACGCAAGCTGATCGACGGTCAGGCGCAGGACATCTCCTACGAGCACCGCGAGCGGGTCACCGTCGAGGAGTGCCTGGAGATGGAGGGCAACAAGACGGGCGCCCTGCTGGCCTGCGCGGCCTCCATCGGCGCCGTGCTGGGCGGGGCCGACGACCGCACGGCCGACGTGCTGGAGGCGTACGGCTACCACCTGGGGCTCGCCTTCCAGGCCGTCGACGACCTGCTGGGCGTCTGGGGCGACCCCGAGGCCACCGGCAAACAGACGTGGAGCGACCTGCGCCAGCGCAAGAAGTCGCTGCCGGTCGTCGCCGCGCTCGCCGCCGGGGGACCGGCGTCGGAGCGGCTCGGCGAGCTGCTCGCCGCCGATGCCAAGAGCAGTGACTTCGAGAGTTTCTCGGAGGAGGAATTCGCCACCAGGGCCGCGCTGATCGAAGAGGCGGGCGGCCGGGAGTGGACCTCTCAGGAGGCCCGCAGGCAGCACGCCGTCGCTGTCGAGGCCCTGGATCGCGTGGACATGCCGGAAAAAGTCAGGGCGCAGCTCACCGCGCTCGCCGACTTCGTCGTTGTACGGAAGAGATGATCGCCATTCCCATATCCGCTCTCACCGGGAAATGATCCCGGACCCCCAAGCAGTCGCCGTCCACGGCCCGTAGGGCACCGGACGACGGAAACCCCAGCACAGCAGCAGTACCACTGCACGAAGGGGAAACCATGACAGCGACGACCGACGGAAGCACCGGGGCCATGGGACCCCAGGCAGCCTCGGCCAACCGCCCGACCGATACGACCCCGGCGGCGGGTGATGACCTCATGGTGGCCGCCGAACGGGCCACCGCACGATCCGTCGAGCATCTGCTCGGCCAGCAGGACGCCCAGGGATGGTGGAAGGGCGACCTGGCGACCAATGTGACGATGGACGCCGAGGACCTGCTGCTGCGTCAGTTCCTCGGAGTCCAGGACGCGCACACCACCGAGGCGTCAGCCCTCTTCATCCGTGGCGAACAGCGTGCCGACGGCACCTGGGCCACCTTCCACGAAGGCCCGGGTGAACTGTCCGCCACCATCGAGGCGTACGTAGCCCTGCGGCTCGCGGGAGACGCCCCGGAGGCGCCGCACATGGCGCGCGCCTCCGCGTGGGTGAGAGAACAGGGCGGCATCGCCGCGAGCCGGGTCTTCACCCGCGTATGGCTGGCCCTGTTCGGCTGGTGGAAGTGGGACGACCTTCCCGAGCTGCCGCCCGAACTCATCTTTTTCCCCAAGTGGTTCCCGCTCAACATCTACGACTTCGGCTGCTGGGCGCGGCAGACCATCGTCCCGCTCACCATCGTCTCGGCGAAGCGCCCCGTACGGCCCGCCCCGTTCCCGCTGGACGAGCTGCACACCGACCCGGACGACCCCAACCCGGCCAAGCCCCTCGCGCAGGTCGCCAGTTGGGACGGCGCCTTCCAGCGCCTGGACAAATTCCTGCACGTCTACCACAAGTTCGCCCCGCGCAAGCTGCGCCGCACAGCGATGAACGCGGCCGCGCGCTGGATCATCGAGCGCCAGGAGAACGACGGTTGCTGGGGCGGGATCCAGCCGCCCGCCGTCTACTCCGTCATCGCCCTGCACCTGCTCGGGTACGACCTCGACCACCCCGTGATGCGCGCGGGCCTCGAATCGCTGGACCGCTTCGCGGTGTGGCGTGAGGACGGCGCCCGGATGATCGAGGCCTGCCAGTCCCCGGTCTGGGACACCTGCCTCGCCGCCATCGCGCTGGCCGACGCGGGCCTGAGCCCCGACCACCCGGCGCTGGTCAAGGCCGCCGACTGGATGCTGGGCGAGCAGATCGTACGGCCGGGCGACTGGTCCGTACGCAGACCTGGACTCGTCCCCGGCGGCTGGGCGTTCGAGTTCCACAACGACAACTACCCCGACATCGACGACACCGCCGAAGTCATCCTCGCGCTGCGCCGGGTCAGGCACCCGTCACCGGCGCGGCTCGACGCGGCCATCGAGCGCGGCACCCGGTGGACACTGGGGATGCAGTCGCGCAACGGCGCCTGGGCGGCGTTCGACGCCGACAACACCAGTCCGTTCCCCAACAGGCTGCCGTTCTGCGACTTCGGCGAGGTCATCGACCCGCCGTCGGCCGATGTCACCGGCCATGTCGTGGAGATGCTCGCCTACGAGGGCAAGGCGCACCACCCCGACACCCGGCGCGGTGTCGAGTGGCTCCTCGCCGAACAGGAGACCACCGGCGCCTGGTTCGGGCGCTGGGGCGTCAACTACGTATACGGCACAGGCTCGGTGGTGCCGGCACTGACAGCGGCGGGGCTGCCCGTCTCGCACCCCGCGATCCGGCGTGCGGTCACCTGGCTCGAATCCGTCCAGAACGAGGACGGCGGCTGGGGCGAGGACCTGCGCTCGTACCGCGAGGAGGAGTGGATCGGGCACGGCGCCTCGACCGCGTCCCAGACGGCGTGGGCGCTCCTCGCGCTGCTCTCCGCCGGGGAACGCGAGACGAAGGCGGTGGAGCAGGGCATCGCCTATCTCTCGGAGACCCAGCGGGAGGACGGCTCCTGGGACGAGCCCTACTTCACCGGCACCGGCTTCCCCTGGGACTTCTCCATCAATTACCACCTGTACCGGCAGGTCTTCCCGCTCACCGCCCTCGGCAGGTACGTCCACGGAGAACCCTTCGCCGCGCCCAGCCGTAAGGCTGGCTGATGGGCCGGTCCTCCGGGTCCGACGGCCCACACACGCCACTGCTGATCGCCTGCGCGCTCGGCATCGAGCGGTTCGCCCTGCGCAGCGGCGGCAGCGGCGGCGCGGCCGGGCCTGTGACCGTCCTGCGTACCGGTATGGGGCCCAAGAACGCCGAGCGTGCCGTGGAGCGTACGCTCGGATCCGCCCGGAACAGGGACGCGGCGGTCATCGCGTCCGGTTTCTGTGCCGGGCTGGCCCCTGGGATGAGCCCAGGGGATCTGATCGTCGCCGAGGAGACCCGGGGCCCGCACGGCTCCACGCCCTGCACGGGCACCGGCCTGCTCGTCGACGCGCTGACCCGGGCTGTGCCCGGGCACACGGTCCACACCGGTCCGATGACCGGCTCGGACCATGTGGTACGCGGCCAGGAACGGGCCGAACTGCGCGCCACAGGGGCGATCGCGGTGGACATGGAGTCCGCCGCCACGCTCCGAAGTGCTCTGAGCGCCGGGCCGCGCCCGGTTGCGGCCGTCCGGGTGGTCGTGGACGCTCCAGAGCATGAGCTCGTCCGTATTGGCACGGTGCGCGGAGGAATATCAGCCTTCTCCGTTCTCCGTGCCGTCCTTCCAGCTTTCTATGAATGGCACCGTTCTTTGCTGCTCCCCAGGAGGTGAGCTAGATGGCCATGCCGCTTCGTCAGACCATCAGGGTCGGGACGTACCTCGTCGAACAGAAGCTCCGTAAGCGCGAGAAGTTCCCGCTTATTGTCGAGCTTGAACCGCTGTTCGCGTGCAATCTGAAATGTGAGGGCTGCGGCAAGATCCAGCACCCGGCCGGCGTGCTGAAGCAGCGGATGCCCGTTGCCCAGGCGGTCGGCGCCGTGCTGGAGTCCGGGGCGCCGATGGTTTCCATCGCCGGTGGCGAGCCGCTGATGCACCCGCAGATCGACGAGATCGTCCGTCAGCTCGTGGCCAAGAAGAAGTACGTCTTCCTGTGCACGAACGCGATGCTGCTGCGCAAGAAGATCGAGAAGTTCACCCCTTCGCCGTATTTCACCTTCACGGTGCACATCGACGGGCTGCGCGAGCGGCACGACGAGTCCGTCGCGAAGGAGGGTGTGTTCGACGAGGCCGTGGAGGCCATCAAGGAGGCCAAGAGGCGCGGCTTCCGGGTGACCACCAACTCGACCTTCTTCAACACGGACACCCCGCAGAACATCATCGAGGTGCTGAACTACCTCAATGACGAACTGCACGTCGACGAGATGATGCTGTCGCCCGCCTACGCCTACGAGAAGGCCCCCGACCAGGAGCACTTCCTGGGTGTCGAGCAGACACGGGAGCTGTTCAGGAAGGCGTTCGGCGGCGGGAACAGGGGCCGGTGGCGTCTCAACCACTCGCCGCTGTTCCTGGACTTCCTCGAAGGCAAGGCCGACTTCCCGTGCACGGCCTGGGCGATCCCGAACTACTCGCTCTTCGGCTGGCAGCGGCCCTGCTACCTGATGGCCGACGGGTACGTCACCACGTACCAGAAGCTCATCGACGAGACCGACTGGTCCAAGTACGGCCGTGGCAAGGACGACCGCTGCGCCAACTGCATGGCGCACTGCGGCTACGAGCCGACGGCCGTGCTCGCCACCATGGGCTCTCTCAAGGAGACCATCCGAGCGGCCCGTGAGACGGTCGCCGGGACGCGGTGACGACATGACCACTGGAGAGCCAGTCGCACTGGGGCTCCCCGAGCTGCCGGCCCGGCCGATTGCGGTGCGCCGTGTTTCACGGCGCATCCAGGTCGGGTCGGTGGCGGTCGGTGGGGATGCGCCGGTGTCGGTGCAGTCGATGACGACGACGCGTACGTCGGATATCGGGGCGACGTTGCAGCAGATCGCGGAGTTGACCGCGTCGGGCTGCCAGATCGTGCGGGTGGCGTGTCCGACGCAGGATGACGCGGACGCGCTGGCGACGATCGCGAGGAAGTCGCAGATTCCGGTGATCGCGGATATTCATTTCCAGCCGAAGTATGTGTTCGCGGCGATTGACGCG
>NZ_JTHL01000001.1:8434226-8462774 GCF_000818195.1 Streptomyces sp. 150FB
GCCATGAAGATCGCCGAATCGATGGAGGCCGCAGGGACGCCGTCGGGCGCGCCCGCCGTCACCGTGAGCTGAACAGAATTCCGAGAGGGGGCCCGAGCGTGTCGATCTTGGAGAACATCCGGGGGCCGCGCGATCTCAAGGCGCTAGGGACGAACGAACTCGGCGAACTCGCCGGGGACATCAGAGAGTTCCTCATCCAGGCAGTGGCCAGGACCGGCGGTCATCTCGGGCCCAACCTCGGGGTGGTGGAGCTGACCATCGCGCTGCACCGGGCCTTCGACTCGCCGGCCGACCGCATCCTGTGGGACACCGGACACCAGAGCTACGTCCATAAACTCCTCACCGGGCGGCAGGACTTCTCCAAACTGCGCGGCAAGGGCGGCCTCTCCGGCTACCCCTCGCGCGAGGAGTCCGAGCACGACGTCATCGAGAACTCACACGCCTCGACGGTGCTCGGCTGGGCCGACGGCCTCGCCAAGGCCCGGGATGTGAGCGGACGCGAAGACCATGTCGTCGCCGTCATCGGCGACGGCGCGCTGACCGGCGGCATGGCGTGGGAGGCGCTCAACAACATCGCCGCCGCCAAGGACCGTCCGCTGATCCTCGTCGTCAACGACAACGAACGCTCCTACGGACCGACGATCGGCGGCGTCGCGCGGCACCTCTCCACACTGCGTACCACCGACGGCTACGAGCGCGCGCTGTCCTGGGGCAAGGACGCCCTCCAGAACACCCCTGTCGTGGGGCGGCAGTTGTACGAGTCGCTGCACGGCGCAAAGAAGGGGTTCAAGGACGCGTTCGCCCCGCAGGGCATGTTCGAGGACCTCGGCCTCAAATATGTCGGGCCGGTCGACGGCCACGACATCGCCGCGGTGGAGTCGGCGCTGCAACAGGCGAAACGCTTCCACGGGCCCGTCCTCGTGCACTGCCTGACGGAGAAGGGGCGCGGCTACGCTCCGGCGCTGGAGGACGAGGCCGACCACTTCCACACCGTCGGTGTGATGGACCCACTGACCTGTGAGCCGCTCACGCCGCCGAGCGGCCCCTCCTGGACCTCGGTGTTCGGCGCGGAGATCGCGGCGATAGGCGAGGAACGGCCCGATGTCGTGGCGATCACGGCGGCCATGCTGCACCCCGTGGGTCTGACGGAGTTCGCCGAGCGCTTCCCCGACCGGGTCTGGGACGTGGGCATCGCGGAGCAGCACGCGGCGGTCTCCGCCGCCGGGCTCGCCACCGGCGGACTGCACCCGGTCGTCGCGCTCTACGCCACCTTCCTCAACCGCGCCTTCGACCAACTGCTGATGGACGTGGCGCTGCACCGGTGCGGAGTCACCTTCGTACTCGACAGGGCCGGTGTCACCGGTGTCGACGGGCCCTCGCACAACGGCATGTGGGACATGTCGATCCTCCAGTGTGTCCCCGGCCTCAGACTCGCGGCCCCGCGCGACGCCGACCAACTGCGGGCCCAGTTGCGCGAGGCGGTGGACGTGGACGACGCGCCGACCGTGGTGCGCTTCCCGAAGGAGTCCGTCGGCCGGACCCTGCCGGCCGTGGGGCATGTGGGCGGCATGGACATACTGCGCGGCGAGGACAACGCCGAGGTCCTGCTCGTATCGGTGGGCGTACTCGCTTCCGTCTGCCTGGGCGCGGCGGATCTGCTCGCCGAGCGCGGGATCAACTGCACGGTGGTCGACCCGCGTTGGGTCAAACCCGTCGACGAACAGCTTGCACCGCTGGCGGCCCGGCACCGGCTGGTCGCCGTCGTCGAGGACAACAGCCGCAGTGGCGGCGTGGGTTGGGCCGTCGGACAGTCGCTGCGCGACGCCGGGGTCGACATACCCCTGCGGACCTTCGGCATCCCCGAACAGTTCCTGGCCCATGCCAAACGCAGTGAGGTGCTGGCCGACATCGGCCTCACCCCGGTGGAGATCGCAGGACGGATCAGTGCCGCCCTGGCACACAAGGAGAGCGCGCAATGACCCACCCGACCGAGCCCGTCGTACCTGTCGCGCCCGTCGCGCCCGTCGCGCCTGTCGCACCGGCGGACCCCGGGGCCTCCGGCGAGCCGGGCGAGCCCGGGCAGAGCAAGGGCTTCGACCTGACACGGCTGCTCGCCGAGCGCGGCGCCGAGCGCTACGAGCTGTACACCAAACACCTCAACCACCAGCTCCCGCGCATGCTGCACACCATCGGCTTCGACCGGGTCTACGAGCGGGCCGAGGGCGCCTACTTCTGGGACGACGAGGGCAACGACTACCTGGACATGCTCGCGGGCTTCGGTGTGATGGGCCTCGGCCGCCACAACCCGGTCGTACGCAAGGCGCTCCACGACGTGCTCGACGCCTCGCTCGCCGACCTCACCCGCTTCGACTGCCAGCCGCTGCCGGGGCTGCTCGCCGAGAAGCTGCTCACCCACAGCCCCCATCTGGACCGGGTGTTCTTCGGCAACAGCGGCACCGAAGCGGTGGAGACCGCGCTCAAGTTCGCCCGCTACGCGACCGGCAAGCCGAGGATCCTGTACGCCTCGCACGCCTTCCACGGTCTGACCACCGGCTCCCTGTCGGTCAACGGCGAGGACAGCTTCCGCGACGGCTTCGCCCCGCTGCTGCCCGACACGGCGATCCCGCTCGGCGATCTCGCCGCGCTGGAGAAGGAGCTGAAGCGCGGCGACGTGGCCGGCTTCGTCGTCGAGCCGATCCAGGGCAAGGGTGTGCACACCACACCGCCCGGCTTCCTGCTCGCCGCCCAGGAGCTGCTGCACAAGCACAAGGCGCTGCTCATCGCCGACGAGGTGCAGAGCGGGCTCGGCAGGACCGGTGAGTTCTACGCGTACCAGCACGAGGCGGGCGTCGAGCCCGACCTCGTGTGTGTGGCGAAGGCGCTGTCCGGCGGATACGTACCCGTCAGCGCGACCCTCGGCAAGGACTGGATCTTCAAGAAGGTCTACTCCTCGATGGACCGGGTGCTGGTCCACTCGGCGAGCTTCGGCTCCAACGCCCAGGCCATGGCGGCCGGCCTCGCCGTCCTGTCGGTGATGGAGGACGACGGGATCGTCGCCAACGCCCGCAGGACGGGCGACCTGCTGCGGACCCGCCTCGCCGCGCTCGTACCGCGCTACGAACTGCTCCACGAGGTACGCGGCCGGGGCCTGATGATCGGCATCGAGTTCGGCCGGCCGAACTCGCTCAAGCTGCGCAGCCGCTGGACCATGCTCCAGGCCGCCCGCAAGGGACTCTTCGCGCAGATGGTCGTCGTACCGCTGCTCCAGAAGCACCGCATCCTGACCCAGGTGTCCGGTGACTTCCTCGAAGTGATCAAGCTGATCCCGCCGCTGACCATCGGCGAGCGCGAGGTCGACCGGTTCGTGGACGCGTTCACCGCCGTCATGGACGACGCCCATGGCGGCGGCGGACTGATGTGGGACTTCGGCAAGACCCTGGTGAAGCAGGCCGTCGCCAACCGCTGAGCCGAACCGGTGATGGTTTTTGCCTCCGGGGCAAGAAATTTGCCTCGGAGGAAAAACCCTGGCGCAATGGAGGCATGAGCACTTCTCCACCGGGAGAGGCGGCCGACGAGCTGCCCGAGGTCGCACCGCAACTGCGTGAGCTGCGCCGCGCGCGCCGCCTCACCCTCGAAGCCGCCGCCCAGCGTGCCGGGCTGTCCGCCGCCCACCTCTCGCGGTTGGAGACCGGCCACAGACAGCCGTCGCTCCCGATGCTGCTCGCGCTGGCCCGTATCTACGGTACGACGGTCTCCGAGCTGCTCGGAGAGGCCCCGCCCGAGCGCGACCCGATCGTCCGGGCCGGACGGATGGACGCCGTCGAGGCCGACGGCTGGACCTACCGCCAGGCGGGCGGACCAGGACGGGCGATGCAGCCGCTGCATGTACGGGTGCCGTACGGCCCCCAGGGCGACCTCGTCCGCGTACACGCGGGGGAGGAGTGGATCTACGTACTCGAAGGGCGGCTGCGGCTCAGCCTCGGGGACGCCGTACATCTCCTCGATCCCGGCGACAGCGCGCACTTCGACTCACTCACCCCGCACCGGATCGCCGCCGCCGACACCGGCGGGACCGAACTGCTCTTCGTCCACACCCTGCTGCGGAGCCCCGCCGCCGAGCTCTGCCTCGGTGGCGGCGCCGCGCACCGCGGCTGACCCGCCGCAGAAAGGTTTCCGTCATGTCCGAGGACCCGTCGCACAACCCGGTCAAGGGGCGCACGATGCCCCGGGCGCTGGTGATCAGGCTCATCGCCTACCTGGTGGCCGGCCACCTCTTCGCCGGATTCCTGTACCTGCTCTTCCACGTGGGAGCGCAGAGCCACTGACCCCGGTCCGGTCCCGGTGTCAGGCGATGCGCTGGAGCCGCCGGAAGGCCAGGAGGATCAGGAGCGCGGCCAGCGCGACGAAGATACCGGTCTCGACGGACTGGAATGCCCAGAAGCGGTCGCCCGGCTGGTAGAGCTGCCAGTTGTACGAGCCCGGCCCCAGCCCCTGCCTCGCCATCGACTTCGCGCATTCGCCCGCCGCGTCACCGGGCCCGCCGCCGCAGCCGATCGAGGCGTTCTCCTTCACGAGTTTCCCGGCCGCGTCGCGTATGCCGAGGGCGGAGACCCAGTCGCCGGAGGCGGGATTGGGCGAGCGCGTGCTCGTCAGGGCGTAGGTCAGCGTCTTCGCCGGGATGTAGTGGATCCGCGCCAGGGTCTCGATGCCGACGCGTACGACGGCGAACCCCGCCAGCGTCACGGCCATGGCGGGCATGACTCTGCGCGAGACCGTCCCCGCGAAGATGCCCAGCGCCACGGCGAACACCGTGTAGGCGACCGGCGTCACGCCCTGCACGTCGAACCAGAGGTAGCCGAACCGCCCGTTGCCGTTGGCGGCCAGCGGCGCGTACCACCAGCTCACCCCCAGCGCGTACACCGCGGATATCAGGATCGTGCCGAGGCCGACGACGCCGAGCTTCACCGTCGCCCAGCGGAGCCGGCTCACGCCCTGGGTCCACACCAGCCGGTGGGTGCCCTGCTCGATCTCGCGCGCTATCAGCGGGGCGCCGAAGAAGAGCCCGACCAGCAGCGGCAGAATCACGAAGAGGATGCCGACGAACGTGAGGGTCGAGAACTCGTTCTGGAACTGCGAGCTGAGGGCGTTGCAACTGTCGGCCGCCTTGTTCGCGACCAGCGAGCCCGTACCCAGCTTCGCCAGGCACGAGCCGAGGCCGGAGTCGTCGAAGACGCTGTGCATCCGCAGGCCGGTGGGCAGCATGATCGCGGCGAGGACGATCAGTCCGACGGCGGCTAAGAGGGCCTGCTTGTTGTGCTGGCGCCAGATGAGCCAGATCATGCGTTCACTTCCGATGCGGTGGCGGTACGGGTGTCGGCGGAGTGCGAGCTGGACGTGCGCGGTCCGCATCACGATCAGGTAGTCGCAGACCCGTTCCAGATCGGCCATGTGGTGCGAGGACAGCAGCACCGTGGTGCCGCTCTCGCTGACCGCGCCCATCAGGGTCCCCATGAACTCACGGCGTGCGAGCGGGTCCAGGCTGGAGATCGGCTCGTCCAGGAGCAGCAGGCGGGGGCGTTTGGCCAGCGCCAGCGCCAGCGCCACCTGGGCGCGCTGCCCGCCGGACAGCTTCCCGACCGCCTTCCGCGGCGGAATGCCGAGCTGATCGAGCCGGTCGCGGACGAACGCGGCGTCCCAGCGGCGGTTGAGCTTGCCGCCCATGGTGATCAGATCGGTGGCAGTGAAGTCGCGGTAGAGCGGGGTGTCCTGGGCGACGAACCCGATGTCGGCCAGGGTCGCCGTGTCGCCGCGCGGGTCCTTGCCGAAGACCCGTACCTCTCCGGCGTCCGGCCGCAGGAGGCCGACGGCGAGATGCAGCAGCGTCGACTTCCCGGCGCCGTTCGGTCCGACCAGCCCCGCGATACGCCCGGCCGGGAGGCTCAGCGAGCAATCCCGTATCGCCCAGGTGCGTCCGTGGCGTTTGCCCAGCGCGTGGGTCTCCAGCGCCGTTTCCGTCATGTCTGCTCCTGAGCTGCTCACGCGTTGTCCTTCGGTGGCGGGGCGTCAAGGGTGGCGCGCATCGTGGTGTCGATCAGGGCGGTGATGTCCTCGGGAGGCAGACCGGCGGCGCGCGCCTTGCGCAGCCAGACCACCAACTCCTCCCGCAGGTCTGCCTGGTTCGCCAGGGACGGCCCTGCCAGCGTGCGCACGAGGAAGGTGCCCACACCGGGACGGCCCTCGGCGAGGCCCTCCATCTCCAGTTCCCGGTACGCCTTGAGGACCGTGTTCGGGTTGATCGCCAGGGCCTGGGCCACCGAACGCACCTTGGGCAACTGATCACCCGGCTGCGCGAGGCCGACCCGCAACGCACTGTTTGACCTGCAGCACGAGCTGCATGTACGTGGCCACCCGCGAGCGGCCGTCGAGCACGAACTCGATCATGTGGTCGGGGCATACGAAACAGGCCCGCGCACAACCGCCGTCGAGGCGGCCGCACGCGGGCCCGGAGTGTCGAATAAGTGGGGGGAGAGAAGGTCAGCCGTCGGAGGCGGGAGCCTTGTCGTCCAGCAGGCGGTGGCGCAGCCGCTCACGCGTCTCGGGGGACAGCCCGAGCCCCTCGGACAGGTAGCGTTCGGTGTCGCCCCATGTCTTCTCGATGGTGTCGAAGGCGGTGTCGAGATACTCGATGCGAGCCTCGAAGAGCGGACTGAGCAGCTCCATCACCTCGGTGGACGATCCGGTGGGGGACCCGTCGCTACGGCGTACGGCGTAACGGCGCCGCGGATCGTTCGACTTCAGGTAGTCCTCCTCGATCGCCTCGCGCTCCACCCCGACGGCGAGCAGCGTCACGGCGACGGACAGCCCGGCCCGGTCCTTGCCGGCGGCGCAGTGCATCAGGACGGGGACGCTGTCCTCGGCGATCGCGTGCAGCACCCGGCTGTGTTCGGCGGTGCGGTCCGTGATGATCCTGCGGTACGAAGCGATCATCCGGTCGGCGGCCTTGCCGTCCGAGAGGAGCGACCGCAACTGGTCGAGATCGCCGTCCCGGACCATCCGCCAGAACTCGGCGCCGTCGGCCGGGTCGCTGAGCGGGATGTTCACATGGCGTACGCCCGGCAGCTCCACATCGGCGCCGTCGAGTTTCTGGTCGGCGGCGTTGCGGAAGTCGAAGATCGTGTGCAGCCCGAGCGAGGCCAGGGCCGCGGCGTCCGACGCGCTCGCGTTCGCGAGGTGACCGCTCCGGAAGAGACGGCCTCGCCGCACCATCCTGCCGTCCGTGGTCGGCAGGCCGCCCACGTCACGGAAGTTGCGTACTCCGGTGAGTTCGGGCTCTGTCGACGGAACGTGCGGCAGGTGCTGCGTCACGGGAGCTCCTCCGTGTCTGCCGTCGGCGCGGCTCGCCGGCGGTGTTCGGGTTCGGGTTCTGGCTTCTGACCCTACGACATCGATTTACGGCGCAGTTCTGTCCGAATTGAGGCATTGAATACGCGGTGCCCCGATCGTGGATGACGTGGCCTTAGGTGTCGTGAGCAGGATCATATCTGTGACGGTACGTGGCGGTCCGGCAAAACGGAATTGCGCCGTCCAGGGGGAATTGAAGACCGCAATCCACACAGGGTGACGGCGATTCCCCAGCGATATCGGACCGTGCACCCTTCGGAGCACATCTCGGCTTGTTCCCGGCACTCGCGCTCGCTTAACGTCACCGTCAATCCGAGCGGAACGCCGAATCCTGCCGCCGCCCGGAATTCCCACCCACCCATACGTCGGCAGGAGCGGGGGACCCAGGTAGTACGCCGATCCGTAACGTCCGGACGGCTTGGGGTGAAGTCGCGCAGCACACGCGGCCGGGCAACTCCAGCCCGAACCCGACAGCTCACCTCGCAGGCGCCGGAGAGGAAAACCGTCATGCCCGCAAAGGGTAAGCACCGCCGTCCCAGGTCCAACTCGCTCGCCCGTGGCTTCGCCGCCGCCGGCGCGGGCGGGGCGGCCATCGCCCTGCCGCTCATCGGTGCCACCGGCGCCCATGCCGCCGAGAAGGCCGCGCCCTCAGCCACTCCCGTCCACGCGGTGACCGGCTCCGTCACGAAGCAGGCGGCCGCCCAGCAGACCGCGGCCAGGACCACCACGACCTACTCCGTGGTCTCCGGCGACTACCTGGCCAAGATCGCCAGGGAGCACCAGGTCAGCGGCGGCTGGCACAAGCTCTACGCGGACAACCGGCAGGCCGTCGGCGACAACCCGTCGATCATCCACCCCGGTCTCAAGCTGACCATCGGCGCGAAGGCCCCCGCCAAGCAGGCTCCCGCCGAGCCGGCCCCCGCGAAGTCCGCTCCGGCCAAGCCCGCCACCACGGCGAGCAAGACCGAGCAGAGCGGCGACTCCGGCTACACCCTGCCCGTCGAGGGCGCCACCCTGGGCACGCCGTACCACCAGAACGGCTCGATGTGGTCCAGCGGCTACCACACCGGCCAGGACTTCGTGGTCCCCACGGGCACCACCGTCAAGGCGGTCGCCGCGGGCACCGTCGTCACGGCCGGCTGGGGCGGTTCGTACGGCAACCAGGTCGTCATCCAGCACGCCGACGGCAAGTACTCGCAGTACGGCCACATGTCCCAGCTTTCCGTCTCGGCCGGACAGACCGTCAGCGAGGGCCAGCAGATCGGCGTTTCCGGCGCGACCGGCAATGTCACAGGACCGCATTTGCACTTCGAGATCAGGACCGGTCCCGACTACGGTTCCGACATCGACCCGATCGCGTATCTGCGTGACCACGGTGTGACCGTCTGAACGGATGAAGCGCACCTGAATCGGTGAGCACAGCCGCCGCCCGGCAAAGATCGCGCCGGGCGGCGGCTATTCCCATTTTGGTGAACCTTGAAGATGTCATATCTCACCCCTCGTCAACCCCTCCTTACGGTCGCGTAGGTCACATCCGCTGAGGGAAAATGCGGAGTTGTGGCTGATGGTTCGAGATCAAGAGTAAATAGCGTGTTCGGGTCGTACACGGCGATCGGCGACAGTTTTACCGAGGGGGTGGGGGATCTGGGACCTGACGGGCTCTGTGTCGGCTGGGCCGACCGGCTGGCGGTGCTGCTCGCCGATGAACTGGCGGCCGACGGCGATCCGGCGGGGGATGACGACCATGGTGGTTTCCGGTACGCGAATCTCGCCGTACGGGGCCGGCTCCTGGACGAGATAGTCGCCGAGCAGGTACCGCGCGCGAAGGAACTCGCCCCGGATCTGGTGACGTTCTGCGCGGGCGGCAACGACATCATCCGCCCCGGCACCGACCCCGACGACATCGCCGAGCGCCTGGAGCGGGCCGTCGCCGACCTCACGAGCGCGGTCGGCACCGTCATGGTGACCACAGGCTTCGACACCAGGGGCGTTCCCGTCCTGCGCCACATGCGCGGCAAGGTCGCCACGTACACCGCGCATGTGCGGGCCATCGCCGACCGTTACGACTGCCCCGTCCTCGACCTCTGGTCGCTCAAGTCCGTCCAGGACAGGCGCGCCTGGGACACCGACCGGCTGCATCTGTCACCCGAGGGACACACCCGGGTCGCGCTGCGCGCCGCCCAGGTGCTCGGCCTCGACGTGCCGGCCGACCCGGACCAGGTGTGGCCGCCGCAGCCGCCGCGCGGCACGTTCGAGGTGCGGCGCGACGACATCCACTGGGCCAGGGAGCACCTGGTGCCCTGGATCGGGCGCCGGCTGCGCGGGGAGTCCTCCGGTGACCACCTCGCCGCCAAACGTCCCGATCTGCTGCCTCTGAGGCACTGAGCGAAACCCTGTGAAGCACGGAGCGCGACAGGGAGCCCGTCGTCACACCGGCCGGAGCAACGGCAGGTTCCCCGACAGGCTCCCCGGCAGTGTCGGCGCGGGAGCGGGCGCCGGGATCCGCTCCAGCACACCGCCCGCGAACACGTCGTACAACGGCAGCGTCTCCAGGTGCACATAGCCGATATGGCAGTCGCACACCGACAGCGGGCAGCCGCGCGGGCCGAGAGCCCCCCGGTAGCTGCCGTCGTAGAGATTGCCCAGCTCGGCGGGGACGAAATGGCAGCGCCGTACCGTCCCCGCCCCGTCGACCGAGATCACCGACTCACCCGTGCGGCACGGCAGACCGGCCGAGCTGTGCGGGTGCCTGCTGTACGGGAACAGCGGATCGAGCTCCGTCCAGCGGGCGGCCTCCTCGTCCGTGTATGTCCGTCCCTCCGCCGCGTTGATCCACAGATAGACATGGCCGGGCAGCTCGGAGCGCAGCCGCCGGGCGTGCTCCAGGTGCTCGGGCAGACCGACCACGCCCACACTGAAGCGGATCCCGCGCCCGGCGAGGTCCTGGCACTTCGCGAGGAACCGGTCGTAGGGCGTCTGGCCCGGGTGGTACGTGCACCAGAGCGCGAGCGTCCCGGGGTCGGCGTCCGCCAGCCAGTCCGTACGGCAGCTCAGGTTCGTCTGGATCGCCACCCGGCGGATGTGCGGGAGCCGGGACAGCTCGGCGAGCGTCCGCCGGTACCAGGAGCGCGTCAGCCCCTCGCCCCATGGTGTGAACAGCAGCGAGAGCTGATCGCCGGACGCCGCCGCCCATCCGGCGAACCGCTCCAACGCCGCCCGGTCGGCGCGCAGTTGGTCACGGCTGTCCTGCCGCTTGGCGAACGGGCAGTAGGGGCAGTCGAAGTCGCAGGAGGCGAGCGGGCCGCGGTAGAGAATCGTCAGGTCCACGGTGTCTCACTTCGGTATGTACGCGGCCATCGCGGCCCGTACGGCGGGGGAGAACAGCGCCGGGCCCAGGGCGTCGGAGTGGGCGAGCCCCTCTGGGGAGAGCCGCAGCAGGTCCGGGCCCGCGCTCCCGTCGAGCCAGCCGAGCGCGGCGAACCGGTCGAGCTCGGCCGGGAAGTCGTCGGCGGGATTGGTGCCGAACCGCGCGCGGTAGGCGGCCGTTTCCATGCCCCTGGCCTGGAGGACCGACTGGAGCAGGTGGCGGCGGCGTGCCTCGTCGCCGTCCGGGTCGATCGCGAAACCCACCCGCGCCCGCGAGAAGTCGTCGGTGAGTGTGTAGTCGTCGATGATCGAGCGGATCTCCGGCATGTCGACCGCGTAGTCGAAGGAGTAGTGCAGCCGCGAGGTGTACGAACGCGCGCCGCAGCCGAGACCGATCATGCCGTCCGTCTGACAGGCGTGGTCGCCGGTTCCCGCTCCGGTCCCCACGCCCACCCCCTCGCCGGTCTTGTCGGCGGGGGCGTCCGGGCGGCGGAACATCCGCATGGACACCTGCTCGTACCCCTGCTCCAGGAGATGGTCGCGTCCCTGCCGGTAGAGCCGCAGCCGCTGCGCGTCCCAGGCCTCCTCGCCGGTGGCGCCGCGCCGCCCGAGCCCGGTGAGCGGTCGCACGTACAGCGGGTAGAGATACAGCTCCTCGGGACGCCAGGCCAGCGCAGCGTCCAGCGAGTGGCGCCAGGTCCGCTCCGTCTGGCCGTCGATGCCGTAGATGAGATCGATGTTGAGGACGGGAATCGCCGCGTCCCGGATCCGGCCGAGCGCCGCCTCGACATCGGCGCGGCGCTGCGGGCGTACGGCCGCCCTCGCCTCCACGTCGACAAAGCTCTGCACCCCGATGCTCAGCCGGGTGGCGCCCCGCTCGGCGAGGACCGCGATGCGGTCGGCGGTCGCCGTCGACGGCGAGGTCTCCACCGAGAGCGGGGCGCCTCGCAGATCGGCGCCCATCCGCTTCTCCGCGATGTCGCACAGCCGCTCCAGCTCACCGGCGTCGAGGAAAGTGGGCGTGCCGCCGCCGAAGGCCGCCGCGGCGAACCGTACGGGCCCGGCGTCGCCCAGCGCGTCGCGCACGGCG
This sequence comes from Streptomyces sp. 150FB, assembly GCF_000818195.1. Taxonomy (GTDB): domain Bacteria; phylum Actinomycetota; class Actinomycetes; order Streptomycetales; family Streptomycetaceae; genus Streptomyces. The sequence goes on from NZ_JTHL01000001.1 coordinate 8,446,084, forward strand.
GTCGCCTGGCGGTCGAGCGCGTCGAGGTAACGCGTCGTCAGCTCGCCGGGCGCGCCGATCCGGGTGAAGAGGTTGCAGAAGCCGCAGCGGACCTCGCAGAACGGTATGTGCAGATAGAGGGAGAGCGCGTCCCTGCTCTCACCGGCCCACACCTCGCGCAGCACCGGGCGCTCGGCGAGCGGGGCGTACGCCGTCTTGTGCGGATAGGCGTACACATAACTCTCGTACGGACGTGGTGTGACGGTGGTGTTCATGGTGTGTCCCCCGGCTCCAGGAAGAAGTGGGCGTACGGAACGGTCCAGACGGCCTCATGGCCCAGGCGGTGCCCGGTCCAGCCGTCGTCGCCGTACGCGGTGCCGTGGTCGGAGCAGACGATGGCGAAGCAGCGTCCGCGGCGGCGCATCGCGGTGAAGAGCCGCTCGATGTGGCGGTCGACGTATTCGAGGGCGGCGGCGTGTGTGGCGCGGGTGTCACCGGCCTCGCGGGTGGCGCCCGGCAGATGGAACCAGTTGGGCTGGTGCAGCGCCGACACATTGACGAAGAGGAACAGCCGCCTCCAGGGCGGCAGTTGGGCGATGACCTGTTCGGCGCGGGTGATCTGCGCCTCGAAGGAGGTCGGGGACGCCACACCGAACTCCGGTTCCCAGTGGCTCTCCTGGAACATGCCGGGCAGGACGGAGCCGAGCGCGGCCTGCTTGTTGAAGAAACCGACACCCCCGACACAGACCGTGCGGTAGCCGGCGCCGGCGAGAGCGGAGACAAGGTCGGGGGTGTCGTAGACGAATGTCCCCTCCGCCGTTGTCTCACTGCCGCCGAAGCGCGCGGCGAACAGCCGGGGGTGGGGGCCCTGGGTGGCCGGTGTGGGCAGGAATCCGGCGAAGATCGCCTGGTGCGAGGCGTACGTGAAGCTGCCCGGCGCGTGCCGCTTCTCCCAGCGTCCCCCGGGCAGCCGGCGGGCGAGACGCGGTGTGCGGCCGGCGGCGGCGAGTTCGTCGGCGACGTCGAAGCGCAGGGTGTCGAGGGTGACGAGGAGCAGGTCGTCCCGGCCGACGACGTCGTTCATGTCAGGCGTGTACACGGTCGTGCCCCGCTCTGCGGTGTTGTCCGGGACGGCGGTGCGTCAGGGCGGCGAGCTGCGCCCCGTACGTGTCGAGGCCCTCGGCGCCGCTGCCCGGCAGCCCGGTCAGGCCGGGCAGCAGATCGCCGAAGGCGTTGACCTCGCCGACGGCGAAGCCGCGCCAGCCGGTGGCCGGCAGCAGATCGACGCCCACGCAGTGGGTGCCGGGGAAGCAGTCGGCAGCCTGCTCGCAGACCGCCAGGGCGTCGGCCCACCTGCCTCCGGCGGCCTCCGTCGCCGCGCGTGCCGCGGCCAGATCGCCGCGCGCCCCGCCGAGGTGCAGGTTGGTCATGGGGGAGCGGCTGGTGCGCACCACCGCGTGGGTGGCACGGCCCGCGACCACCACCACCCGCAGATCGGCCGACCTGCCCTGCTGGGTCGCTTTCGGCAGCCAGCGCTCGACATGCAGTCCGTCGGGCGCCAGGGCGTCGACGATCGCCGCGATCTCGGTCTCCGTCGTGTAGCGGCGCACCCGCAGCGAGTTGAACAGGTGGCCCCCCGCGTCACGCTCCACGGACGTCGTGGCCTGGATACGGCCCGGGCCCGCCGTCTCGACGGCGAGCACCCCGGACGCCGACGAGCCGTGGGCGAGCTTGACGAACACACGGCGGAGCCCGGCACCGGCCATCAGGGCCCGGACGTCGTCCCAGCCGTTCACTGCGGCGCGGCCGCCTGACGTCGGCGAGGCGGGGACCGGTACGCCCGCCCGGTCCAGCACTCCGTGGCAGAGCCGCTTGTCGAACAGCACGGCCAACTCCTCGGGATCGTCGAGGAGATCGGCCCCGGCCGCTGCCGCCGTACGCCCCAACTCCCCTACGGCGGCGGTGAACCGCTCGTACCACCGGCCGGAGCCCTCGACGCGCGTGCCGTCGTCCGTACCGCGCAGCAGCCGACCCACCTCCGGGTCCTCGCCCGGTGACTCGATCCGTACGGTCTCTCTCGCACCGAACCGGGCCTCGCCGTCGAGCACGTCGCGCCAGGCCACCACGCGGGCCGCCGGCAGTCCGGCGGCCCTGACGGCGTCCTGGAAGAGGGTGACCCTGCGGTTGCCGGGGACCCCGACGACGGTGAGACTCACTCGGAGACCTCGGTGTAGCGCCACTCGTTGCCGTCGCCGTCGTCCTCGGCCTCCTCGGTCTCCGAGACGTCGACCTCCACACCGGCGGCGCCGATCACCGAGACGAGTCGCTCCCGCATCGGCTCGGTCAGGAAGTTCCAGCGAAGATCCAGCTTCTTGAGATGGGTGAGCGGCTGGCCGCCCAGCAGCGCCTCGGCCCCGACGTCGCCGAGCGTGCCCATCGACAGGTCGAGGACCTCCAGATTGGCGACGACCGGCGCACCGGCCATCGCGGCGGCTATCTCGTCCTGCATCTCGCTGTTGCGCAGGGCCAGATACCGCAGCTTCGGGAAGCTCGCCCCGGACAGGAACGGCGCCAGGTCGGCGAGTTCGGCGTTGCCGCCGTACTCACTGACACCGAGCCACAGATCCAGGTGTTCCAGCGCGGGGAGGTGACTCTCACCGACGCCGCGCACCACATCCGCGCCCAGACCGCCCGTCTCGATGGTGAGCGAACGCAGCCCGTCGTGGCGCACCGCGGGGAAGCCCAGCGACTGCCCGCCGCGGACCCTGAATTCCCGCAGCCCGGGGAACGAGTCGAGCAGCGGACTGACCTCGCCCTGGGTGATCCAGGAGATCTCACACTCCTCGGATTCGATGTCACCGATGAACAGCGAGCGTAGCGCGGTCAGTTGACCGCTCGCCCCGACAAGAGCCCCGATCACCTCGTCGGGGCCGGACTCGAAGGGCTCACTCCACGAGCCGACCACCAGTGACCGCACCTTCGTGAGGTCCACGGCCTCGGCGAACCGGGCGAAGGCCTTCTCCCACTGCTCGTCGGAGTCGTACGAGACGACCGCGACACGCCACGTCACGGAATCGGCCTCCGGGAGTGACACCACCGTCTCTCCGGCTGCGGGGAAGTCGAACACGGGCAGGTCGAGCTGCTCGTGCGGGGTCGGAAAGCTCATGGCGGATGCTCCAGACAGCGGTGACGCCGGACGGCCGACGAACGATGGGAGAAGTTCTATCAAGCGGCACTGACAACACCGGGGGGCGGGGACGCTCGGCTGACCCGTTGTCAGACCCTGCACCTAGCGTTGTCATCGGTCGGGCGCACCGGGCGCCGCGGGCCGGAGGGGAGAGCCATGTACCGGCAGGGAGACGTGCTCATCGTGCCCGTCGACGCGGAGAAAGTGCCGTCATATCTCGCGGACGCGTCGGGCGAGCCGAGGGACGTGCGGGGCCGGCTGGTCCTGGCGCTCGGTGAAGTCACCGGCCACGCCCACGCGGTGACGGGTCCCGGCAGGCTCATCCGCGAGCCGGGGGACGCGTCGGGGCGGATGCTCCTTCATCTCCCCAGCGGCGGACGCGTGGTGCACGAGGAGCACGCGGCGATACCGCTGCCCAAGGGGTGGTTCCGGGTGGTGCGCCAGCGCGAGTACCTGCCGGGTTCGGTGCGCGTCGTCGCCGACTGACCGCGCCCGGCCGGGCGGCCCTTCGCGGCAGCGCACGGACCGGCGGAACACGACGGGACAGCGGGATCACAGGACATGGGAAACATGTACAAGCAGGGGACGGGGTCAGGGACATGAGCGACGTGGACACATGGCGGGCGGTCGCGGCGGCGACGGGCGGGGCGGACCGGGCGGCCGCCGAGGACGGCGTACGCCTCGCCTACCGTAAGGCCGGTCTTGCCGAGCCGGAGCGGATTATCTGGGCCGCATCGCCGCTGGCCGGCGTCGAGGCGGCGCGATCACTCACCGACGGCGGACGCTCGGTGCGCGAAGAGGTGCGTACGCAGCCCTGGGCCGCCGAACGCCGCAGGGTGCACGACGCGTTGGGACCGGCGGGCTGGGCCGAGCACTGGAGCATGACGGGAGCCAGGCTCTGGGACACCACCCGCGCGCTCGCCGAGCGGATACGCGCCGGGATCGTCGAGAGGCTCGCGCCCGAGCCCGCGACCGCCGAGGAGGTGGCTGAGGTCCGGGGAGTGCTGCTCGACGCGGTGCTGGGCCAGCACGACGCCGCCTGGCTCGCGGCTTTCGACGGGCGCAGCGAGCGCCTCGAAGGGCTCGCCGCCGTGGCCCGGCACGCCGGCTGGTGGTGGCCGTACGAGAACGCCGCCGTGCTCTGCGAGCGGCCCGTCGCACTCCACCGCGACGAGGCGGGCCGGCTCGACTGTGCCGACGGCCCCGCCCTGGCTTATCCGGACGGCTTCGCCCTGTACGCGTGGCGGGGCATGCCGGTCCCGGCCGCCTTCCTCGAGGAGCTGGCGTCCCTGACACCCGAGCGCATACGCGCCGAGCCCAACGCCGAGCTGCGCCGGGTGATGTTCGAGTACTACGGCTATGACCGCTACCTCGCCGACTCCGGGGCGCGACCGGTGCACAGCGACGAGACAGGCGTCCTGTGGCGGATCGGGCTGGCCGACGACGAGGACATCATGACGGTCGAGGTGGTCAACTCCACCCCGGAGCCCGACGGCGTGCACCGCACGTACTGGCTGCGGGTCCCGCCCACCACGACGACGGCCAGGGAAGGCGTGGCGTGGACCTTCGGACTCGACGCGAAGACGTACGAGCCGGTGCGGCAGACCTGACGCCCGGACGGGAGACGGAGGCCTACGGGAGGGGACGGATCGGAGACGCGAACCGGGGCCCGGGCCGGGGCGTGGGCCCCGGCACCCGGTCAGACCTTGCGCGCGAGCAGGTCGTCGAGGCCGATCTGGGCCGCGCTGCCCTCACCCGTACAGGCATAGGCACCGGCCAGCGCCCCGAGCCGGGCGCACTCCTCCAGCTTCCGGCCGTCGAGACGGCCGTAGAGGAAGCCGCAGAGATACGCGTCGCCCGCGCCGTTGGAGTCGATCACGGGTCCCGGCGGGGCCGTGGCCTGTATGGGACGCGGGGTGCGGCTGCCCTCGCGCTCCATCACGTACGAGCCTCCGGCGCCCGCTGTGGCGATCACCGCCTCGGCCTTGCCCTCGCGCAGGATCTCGCGCATCACGGACGCGATCCGCGCGCTGGCCCCGGAGGCGCTGAGGAACACCAGGTCGGAGCGGAAGGCGAACTCCTTCTGATAGTCGGCGAGTCCGTCCCAGTCGTGCAGGTCGGTCGACACGGGCACGCCGAGTTCGGCGATGTCGTCGTACAGATAGCGCGCGAAGTTCGTGATCGACAGGTGCACATGGCGGGCGCGCCGGAGGTGCGGCAGGTAGAACTCGCGCGGCATCCGCAGGTCCTCCGGGTCGCGGGCGTCGAAGAACGACATCCGGCGGCCCGTCTTGTCGACGAGATTGACGGCCCGCCGCGTCCCCGAAGGGGAGATCAGCGTCTCGAAGTCGACCCCGCCCTCGGTGAGCCGGTCACGGACCTGCTCGCCGGTCCAGTCGTCACCGATGAAATCGAGGAACTTGACGTCAAGTCCCAGTGTCCGCAGGCCGAGCGCCACATTGCCACCCGTGTGCCCGGGCCATTCGAGGATCGGTCCCACACCGACCGAGTCGGCGAGTGGCACCGGCAGCGAGTCGACCCGGACCACCGTATCCACCCCGCTGCCGCCGACGACCAGTACATCGTGGCCGGGCATCTGATCGGTCCGGTCGCTCTGCTCCTGTGCCACAGTTTCCCCTTGCGTCGCTGGCATGCACCGTAACCGCCCCTGAACCGCAGGAGCGTTGACTTCCCTGAACGCGTCTCCGCCACCTACGTACCGGGTCTGCCGGCCTCGCCGAGAGCGGCGACATCGAGGTCCAGCTCACGGGCGAGCGCCTCGTCCGCCCACCTCAGCATGGTGCTCCGCTCCAGCGCCCCCGCGTACGCGGTCATCTGGACCGCGAGCCCGTCCAGCAGGGCGGTCAGCCGCCAGGCCGCCGACACCGGGTCGGCACACCGGAATTCACCCGCCGCCACCCCCTGCGTGACAACGTCGGCGAGCGCCGCCTTCCACTGCTGGTCCAGCTCACCCGCCACCTCGCGCAGCGCGGGCTCGCGCAGCGCGGACGCCCATCCCTCGATCCACAGCCGCCAGCCCTTCGCCCCACCGGTCGGCGCATACCAGCGGACGGCTTCGCGCAGCCTGTTCAGCGCGGTGTCCGGCCGGCCGAGCATGGTGCGCAGCCGAGCGAGGTCCTCCTGTGCCGCGTGGCCGAAAGCGGCAGCGACCAGGTGTTCCTTCGTCGAGAAGTGGTAGAGCACGAGCGCGTTGCTGACGCCGAGCACGGAAGCGACGTCGGAGATCCGCAGGGCCGCCACACCCCGTGCCTCGATCTGTCCCACGGCGGCGCGCAGCAGTTCCTCGCGCCGCTCCTGAACCCTCAACCGCACTCTTGCCACGCGGCCCACCCTACTGAAGAGCGCGGGGGCCGATCCCCGTACCACCGCCCGGCGGCGCCCGGTGAACGCGTGGCGCTGCCCATGATCGCTACGTTGGTGTGCATGACACGCGACCCCCATCCTCTGACCATCGACCGGTTATCGGCCGCGCTCGCGCCCTGGGGCCTTCCGGTGCGGTCCGTCGAACGTCTCACCGGCGGCTGGAACTCGAGCACCTGGCTGGTCCGGGTGGCCCTGGGCGGCGGCGACGGCGGCAACGGCGGCGACGCGGATGAGCTTGGCGACGCGGATGATCTGTACGTCGCCAAGCTCGGTGACACCGAGGACGCCGACGCGTTCTGCAGCGGACTGCGGGTGGCGACTCTCGCCGCCGCCCACGGCTTCTCCAGCGGGCCGCCCGTGCCGACCCCGGACGGCAGGCTGGCGGTGGATCTCCCGGAGGGGGTGCTCGCGCTGCTGTCCCATGTCCCCGGTACGCCGCCCGACGAGTCCTCGGCGGGGGATCTACGGCGGGTCGGAAGCACCCTCGCGCGGGCCCATCTCGCGCTGGGGAACAATGTCACGGGCCTGAGCGAGCAGTTCATCTGGCCCTGGTCCTGGGCTCCCGCCTGCATCGACGAGATCCCCATGCCCCAGGACATTCGTGACACGGCGGCGCGCGTCCTCGACCAGGCCGGGGAGCTCGCCGACCGCGCGCCGCTGCGTATGGGCGTGGTGCACGCCGACCCGGGGCTGGATGCCTTCCTCCTCAGCGAGGAGTCCGCGCGCCTGGACGGCCTCATCGACTGGTCGGTCACCATGCAGGCGCCGGTCCTCCACGACCTGGCCTGCTTCGCTGTGATGACGTGCCGGAACCCGCGACTGCTGGAGAGGTGCGTCGCCGGCTACCTCGACACCACGCCGGAGCTCGCGGGCGAACTCGGACATCTCGGAACCTTCGTCCGGCTGCGCTGGATGTGCCAGGCCATGTACTTCGCCTCCCGTATCTCCCGTGGCATCGTCCGGGGCGCGGCATCCGAGGAGGAGAACCACCGGGGTCTCGCCGAGGCCCACCGGGGCATGACCGCAGCGGATGGCGTCATGGTCTGAACCGGGACGGGTGAACCCCCTGACCGAACCGCTGGTCAGCATCCTGGCGGTCGCCCGCCCTGTCGAAAAGGGGCCGTAGCGGGGGCGTGCCGGGAATCCTGCGGGTGCGGTCGACGTTGGTGGGTCGTACACATGACGGGACCGGCCATACGGACTCGTACCGCACCGATGTGCGACCCCGGCCATAATGGGGACGACACCGAACCACCAGGAGGTGCCGTGACAGGCGCTGGCTCCCCCCTATCGTTGCGCTCCCGGCTCCGCTCGATGCGGCCCCCGGCCTTCGGGGCCGACTCGGCAGGCAAGCGGCTGGAGCGGATCCACAGCTCGCCGAACTTCGCCGACGGGGTGTTCCAGAACCCGGTGGGCGCGAGGACGCGTCCCACCGGTGGCTCCGGTATCGAGCTGGCGAAGATCTACTTCGAGAAGGAGGCGCGCGCACGGCGTGCCCCCACCGGCACCATCCCGGTCCACCCGACCACGCTCGCCGATATAGCCGAGCGACCCGCCTCGGGGCTGCGGATCACCTGGATGGGTCACTCCAGCGTGCTCGCCGAGATCGACGGCCGGCGGGTGCTCTTCGACCCCGTATGGGGTCAGCGCTGTTCGCCCTTCGCCTTCGTCGGTCCGAAGCGGCTGCATCCGGCGCCCGTCCCGCTCGCCTCACTCGGCCCTGTCGATGTGGTCGTGATCTCCCACGACCACTACGACCACCTCGACCTGCCCACGATCAAGGCCCTGGCCACCACGGACACGGTCTTCGCCGTGCCGCTCGGCGTCGGCGCGCACCTGGAGAGCTGGGGCGTGCCCGCCTCGCGCCTGCGCGAGCTGGACTGGAACGAGTCCACCGAGGTCGCCGGCATCCGGCTCACCGCGACCCCGGCGCGGCACTTCTGCGGACGTGGTCTGCGCAACCAGCAGCACACACTCTGGGCGTCCTGGGCGGTCGAGGGACCCGAGCACCGGATCTACCACAGCGGTGACACCGGCTACTTCCCCGGCTTCAAGGACATCGGCGCCGAGCACGGCCCCTTCGACCTGACGATGATCCAGATCGGCGCGTACAGCGAGCACTGGCCCGACATCCACATGACTCCGGCCGAGGGCATGCTCGCGCACCTCGACCTCCAGGGCGGGACCCCGTCCGGTGTGACGATGCCGATCCACTGGGGCACCTTCAACCTGGCACCCCACCCGTGGGCGGAGCCCGGCGAGTGGACGCTGGACGCCGCGGAAGAGGCGGGGCAGGCCGTGGCGTTCCCCCGGCCGGGCGAGCCCTTCGAGCCGGCGGGCACTCTCCCCGTCAATCCCTGGTGGCGAGCGGTCTCCGCGCCCCTCGCGCATCCCTGGCGGCGCCCGAAGACCGTGCGTACGGCACCTAGTGCCGAGCTGGACGATCGAAGCCTGGCAGCCGAGCGGTGACGCGGTCCGGCTTCTGCCGCTGAGCGGTGCTGCGGTCCTGTGCGACGGCCCGTCGGTTCTTCCGACGGGCCGTCGCGCTGTCCCGGGCCAAGGCGCGAGTGAGGTACGGCCTGGTCCCTCTCGGAACCTGAGCCGTGGGCGGTCGCGTGGGGCGACCGTCCGCCGCCTCGCCCGCGCATCCGGTATTTCGTGCTGACGTACGAAGCCTCATACCAGAGCGGGACGGTCCATGGGCAAGTTCGTCAACTGCACTCCGCACGCGTCCATGGCGCAACTACCGTATGTGTCGGGTGATCAACGGAGGGGCACAAGCCTGTTCGTCGAACTCCCGGGCCAGCTCCTTCCGACCACGTCCGAGCCAACCGCCACCGACTTCCGCACGACGCCGATTTCCCGGGGCCCCACGACCGAGGACACAAATGTCTCAACTTCGCGCACCTGCCGCGCGGCCGGAACGCCGCGAGGGCGGGCGGCACGGCCGCCCTGGCAACCGCTCGCTGCTGTCAGCCGGCCGGCAGCAGACACCCAAACCCGCCGCCCGGCCTTCCGGGGGATCCCCCGCCGGGGCGAACGCACCGTCCCCGCCGGACGCGCGCATACGCCCCCAGCTCCTGCGTGCGGCGGTGCTCCCCGCGATCGTCGCCACGCTCAGCGGCGCGGCCGCGGTCGTACTGACCCTGCGGTCCGGCGGTGCCGAACCGACCCCCGGGATCTGGGCCGGACTCACCGCGATGGCGCTCCTCGCCCTCGCCGCCATCGGCGTCGCCGCGCTCGGAGCCGACCGGGCCGCCAGATCCCTGACGGACCGCTGCATCGAGCTGCGCCGCTCGAACGCCCGCCGGCAGGCGGAGTTGAACGCCCTGGTCGGGCAACTCAGGCGCGGCGAAAAGGTACCCGCACGCCCCACGCCGTCCGTGCCCTCCACCGGGGGCGACGAATTGGACCTGCTGGCCCGGGAGTTGAGCCGGTCCCACGAGGACGCCGCAGCCGCCGTGATCCAGGCGTCCCGGCTCTCCAGCAGCGCGGGCAACGAACAGAAGGTCGAGGTCTTCGTCAACCTCGCCCGGCGGCTTCAGTCCCTGGTGCACCGGGAGATCCAGCTCCTGGACGAGCTGGAGAACGAGGTCGAGGACCCCGAACTGCTCAAGGGCCTCTTCCACGTCGACCATCTCGCGACCCGTATCCGCAGGCACGCCGAGAACCTCGCAGTCCTCGGCGGCGCCCACTCCCGTCGCCAGTGGAGCAAGCCCGTCCATATGACGGAGGTCCTGCGCTCCGCCATCGCGGAGGTGGAGCAGTACCCACGGATCAAACTGGTGCCGCCGATGGACGGCACCCTGCGCGGGCACGCCGTCGCCGACGTCATCCACCTGCTGGCCGAACTCGTCGAGAACGCCACGCTGTTCTCCTCCCCGCACACCACCGTGCTGCTCCGCGCGCAACGCGTCACGGCCGGCCTCGCCATCGAGGTGGAGGACCGTGGCCTCGGCATGCCGGCCGAGGAGCAGAAGCGGATGAACGCGCTGCTCACCGACCCGGACCAGGTGAACGTGGCACACCTGCTCCAGGACGGGCGGATCGGTCTCTTCGTGGTGGCGGCGCTGGCACGCAGGCACGGCATCGCCGTACGTCTCCAGTCCAACATCTACGGCGGTGTCCAGGCCGTACTCGTCCTGCCGGAGAGCCTGCTCGGCGCCGAGCAGGGGACGGGGAACGGCAACCGGCCGATGTCCGTGCCGACCGGGCACCCCGCCGGGACGACCGAGCCGGGGACCGGCAGGCCGCAGGACCAGACGTACGCCCACGACCAGGCGCGGGCCCACGCACAGGCTCACGCCCACGCGCGCGACCAGGCGCAGGATCAGGCCCAGGAGCAGGCGCTGATGCACGCGCAGGCGTACGGGACACACCTGCCGCACGGCGCACCCGCACCCGGCCCCGTGCCTGGCCCGGACGGAAGTACCCCGCTGCCCGTCCGTGGCCGGCACAGCGGACGCCCCACCCCCGCGGAGGCGCGCCCGGGCTTCACCCACCGCACACCGCCCGGGACCGCGACCGGAAACGAGACCGGCCCCGCCGAGGAGGTCGTGCCGGAAGCGCGCGCCGACGGGCTCGCCGAGAGCGCCACGGGCGAGCGGCCCCAACTCCCCAAGCGCCGTGGCCAGGAGCACCTCGTCCCCCAGCTCCGCGACGCGCCGGCCGCGCCCTCCACAGAGGAACCGGTTCTCCACGACCCGGGGCTGATGGCCGCATTCCGCCGGGGCATCGGCCTCGCCGAGTCGGAGCCGGAGCGGGAGCGCGAGCGGGAGCCGGAGTCCCGGCCGGAGCCAGGGTCGGATCCGTCGGGGCGACCACTCCCGGAACAGCCGCAAGCGGCTCACGTACCGCACCGACCGGCCCGGCCCGACCCGCTCGACCCGCGCGACATGCCGGAACCGCAGAGCCACGACACCACCCTCAAGGAGTAGATACACCATGGCGAGCGATGTGCCGACCGTCCTTGTCTCGGACCTCGACTGGCTGATGAGCGGTCTGGTCCAACGTGTCCCGTACACCCGCAGCGCGGTGTTGCTCTCCTCCGACGGCCTGGTGAGATCCGTGCACGGCCTCGACGCCGACAGCGCCGACCACATGGCCGCACTCGCCTCGGGGCTCTACTCACTGGGACGCAGCGCCGGTGCGCGCTTCGGCGACAGCGGTGAGGTGCGGCAGGTCGTGGTCGAACTCGACTCCACCCTGCTCTTCGTCTCCACGGCCGGCTCCGGCACCTGCCTCGCCGTGCTCGCGGGACGGGAGGCCGACGCCGCCGTCCTCGGCTACGAGATGGCGATGCTGGTCAAGAGCGTACGGCCGTATCTCGCCACGCCGCTCAGGCGTACGGCGGGCACCGCGCAGAGCGTCACGGGGCAGTGACCGTGTCGGCCCCGACCGATGGGCCGTGGCTCGACGAGGCGGCCGGTCGGCTCATCCGCCCGTACACGGTGAGCGGAGGCCGCACCCGGCCGACGACAGCCATGGATCTGCTGACCCTCGTGATGTCCACGGGCTCGGTGCCTCAGGGGCACCTCGGCCCGGAGCACGCCGACGCGCTGGGCCTCTGTCAGGGGCCCACCTCGGTGGCCGAGATCGCCGCCCACCTCAGACTGCCGGCGACGGTCACCAAGATCCTGCTCTCCGATCTGGTGGACTGCGGAGCGATCAGCGCCCGGCCGCCGGACAGCTTCCACAACCCGACCGATCGTTTTCTGCTGGAGGCGGTGCTCGATGGCCTACGACGACAGCTCTGAACCCTTCCCTACCGCGCTGAAGATCCTCGTCGCCGGCGGTTTCGGAGCCGGCAAGACGACCTTCGTCGGGGCGGTCAGCGAGATCGCGCCGCTGAGTACGGAGGAGCTGCTGACCCAGGTCGGCGCCGCGACCGACGACCTCACCGGGGTCGAGGAGAAGACCACGACGACGGTCGCGATGGACTTCGGCCGAATCACCCTGGACGAGCGGCATGTGCTCTACCTGTTCGGCACACCGGGACAGGAACGCTTCTGGTTCATGTGGGACGAGCTGTCCAGAGGCGCACTCGGAGCGGTCGTACTCGCCGACACCCGGCGCCTCGAGTGCTCCTTCTCGGCGGTGGACTTCTTCGAGCGGCGCGGCATCGGATTCGTCGTCGCGGTCAACGAGTTCGACGGCTCGTACCGCTACGGGCCCGAGGAGGTGCGGGCCGCGATCGACCTCAAGCCCGACGTGCCCGTCGTGCTGTGCGACGCGCGGATCGCCAGCTCCGGCATCCAGACGCTGCTGACGCTGGTCCAGCACCTGCTGACGACGGCGGCGGAGCCCCGGGGGCCTGAGGCGTCCCAGGCGCCGCGCGTCCCCCACGTACCCCGGGCACCCGACCTGCCCCATGCACCCACAGCGCCCCATGCGCCCACAGCGCCCCATGGACCCACAGTGCCGCAGCCACGCCGGACATCCCCGGCCGCCGCGGCGCCCGAGGTCCCCGAAGTCCCCGAGCCCGTCGAATGATCACGGCGATCCGACGGCAATCCCCGAGCGACGGAGCGTCAGTGTGACGTACGACCCGATCGGCCGCCTGCTGCTCACCCCGGTCGACCGGGAGGCTCCCGACCGCGTTCAGCGGCTGCGCCAACTCGGCCTGGGGGAGCGGCCCGAGCCCGCCTTCGACGCGCTCGCGCAGCAGTTGGCGCACCTCACCGCCGCCCCCTACGCGATGGTCAACTTCATCGACGAGAACAGACAGTTCTTCGCCGGGCTGCACACCCCCTCGGGTTCGGGCGGTGAGCGCTTCATGGCGCGCGACCGCGGTTACTGCCCGCATGTGGTGGTGCGCGGCAAGGCGCTGGTCCTGGAGGACGTACGCGACTTCCCCCGGTTCGCCGGGAACCCGCTCGTGGACGAGATCGGCATCCGTTCCTATCTCGGGGCGCCGCTGGTCGACCGTACGGGAATGGCGCTCGGCACGGTGTGTGTCATCGACACCGAACCCCGGCGCTGGGGCAGGGCGGGCCTCGACACCATCAAGGCATTCGCCGCCGAGCTGATCCGGCAGATGTGCCTGGGTGAGGACGGTGGCATCTGATGCCAGGTTTCTCCTACCTCAGCAGGCCCTCGACAGAGGCGAGTTGGCGGAAAACGCCGCTCTCCGGCGGACGCGGGGCGAAACTTGAGTACGCCCTATTGACCATGCGGACCGGCAGTCATTAGCGTGGCGATCATTCTGCCCTGAAAGCGCTTTCCGTAACTGCCCGGTTTCCCGAGGAGTTCACAGTGAGCCAGAGCGTCCTAAAGGCACCGGCCGGAAAAGTGCCGGGAGTCGCGCAACGTAACAGGCCAGGCGCCGGGGAGCGGTTCGCGCGCGGGGTCGAGGCAGGGTGGCGCCCCGTCGCGCTGCTGGTGGCCTGTCTCGCCGCCTGGTGGATCATCGCCGAGGCCGAACTGGTCGAACCGTATCTCGTCCCTTCACCGGCTGCGACCCTGAACGTCCTTACCGGCAAGGCCGGTTACCTCTGGCAGCATACGTGGGTGACCACGTACGAGACACTGCTCGGCTTTGTCATCGCCGGCGCGGTCGGTGTGTTCGCCGCCGTTGTCATGGTCTACTCCTCGACCGTCGAGAAGACGCTCTATCCCATCCTGCTCTTCGCCCAGGTGGTGCCGAAGATCGCCATCGCGCCGCTGTTCGTGGTCTGGCTGGGATTCGGGATCACACCGAAGATCCTGATCGCCGTACTGATCGCCTTCTTCCCCGTGGTGATCTCGATGGTCACGGGACTGAAGGCGGTCGACCCGGAAATGCTTCAACTGTCCGCCACCATGGGTGCGAAGCCCTGGCAGACATTTGCCAAGATCCGCTTTCCCGCCTCTCTGCCCCATCTTTTCTCCGGTCTCAAAGTGGCTGTGACCCTCGCCGTGACCGGGGCCGTCGTCGGCGAGTTCGTCGGCGCCAACGAAGGCCTCGGATATGTGATTCTCCAGGCGAACGGCAATATCGACACCCCGATGCTCTTCGCCGGGCTGCTAGTCATGTCACTTATCGGCGTGGTGCTCTTCGTCCTCGTCGAGATCGCCGAGAAGCTCCTGCTGCCCTGGCACGCGGGCCGCCGCGACGCCGGCGTCACCACCTCCTACTGACACGACCCGCTCCTGACACGACCCGCTCCGGGAAGGGCCAGCCATGCCAGCCATGCCAGTCACGTCCGTCATGCCGGTCGAACCGGTCGAACCGGTCAGACCGACCAAGCCGACCCGGCGAGCGCGAAGACTTCTGATCGGGCTCGTCCCGCTGCTCCTGGCCGCCACGGCCTGCGGCGGAGGCGGATCGGGGACGACGACCAGTGACTCGGGCAAGAAGCTCGACAAGGTCACCCTGACGCTCAACTGGTACCCGTACGGCGAGCACGCGCCGTTCTACTACGGCAAGCAGCGGAAGATCTTCGAGAAGCACGGCATCGACCTGACCATCCGGGCGGGCCAGGGCTCGCAGAAGACCGTCCAGGCGACGGGGGCGGGACAGACCGAGTTCGGCTGGGCCGACACACCCGCCCTGCTCAGCGCCGTCGACCAGGGCATCAAGGTCAAGAGCCTCGGTGTGGTCCTCCAGACCACACCGTCGTCGGTGCAGTTCTTCGACGACCAGCACGTCTCGACGCCGGCCGACCTCAAGGGCAGGACCATCGCGGGCACCGCGGGCGACGCGCTCACCAAGACCTTCCCGATCTTCCTCAAGAAGAACGGCATGTCGGAGGCGGACGTAAAGATCCAGAACACCGACCCGGCGGGCAAGATCGCCGCGGTGATCTCGGGGAAGACGGACGCCCTGCTCGGCTACGCGAGCGACCAGGGGCCGACCATGCAGGACAAGGCGAAGAAGAAGGTCTCATATCTGCGCTTCTCCGACCACGGCCTCAACTTCTACTCCAACGGCCTGATCGCCGGTCAGAAGATCCTCTCCGGCAGGGCCGAACTCGCAGGGCGGATGGCCAAGGCCGTCAGCGAGTCCTGGGCGGCGGCGGAGAAGGCCCCCGCTCCCGCGGTCGCCGCGATGGAGGGCGCCTCCAAACAACTGCCGCCCAAGTCCGTCCTCACCGAGCAGTTCAGGACGACACTGACACTGCTGCACACCGAGTCGACGCGGGGCAAGGCGCCGGGAGTCAACACCGAGGCCGACTGGCAGCAGACCATCGATGTCTTTGCCGCGGCAGGCATGGTCAAGAACCCCAAAGCGGTGTCGGAGTACTGGGACAACGGCAACGCGCTGAAGGGATGAGAGAGATGGCCAGGGATGCCACGCTCCGGGAGCCGGCCGTGACCGGAAACGGTGCCGCACGGCAGGAGCCCACGGCGCCGGCGATCGGCCTCGCCGATGTGGCCGTGCGGTTCCGTACGAAGAAACGCGACGTCACCGCCCTGCACGAGGTGTCCCTGGACGTCGCGGCCGGGGAGTTCGTCGCGATCGTGGGCCCCTCCGGCTGCGGCAAGTCGACACTGCTCAAGCTGCTGGCCGGGCTGATCAGGGCTACCTCCGGTGACGTACGACTCCAGGGCGAACGGGTCGACGGGCCGCGCCACGACATCGGTTACGTCTTCCAGCGGGCCGCGCTGCTGGAATGGCGCACCGCGCGGCGCAACATTCTGCTCCAGGCCGAGATGCGCCGGATGCCGGGCGGCCAGGCCCGCGCCCGTACGGACGAGCTGATCGCGATGACGGGACTCACCGGCTTCGAGGACGCGTACCCGCACGAACTGTCCGGGGGCATGCAGCAGCGGGTCGCACTGTGCCGGGCGCTGCTGCACAGGCCGCCGGTGCTGCTGATGGACGAACCGTTCGGCGCACTCGACGCGCTCACCCGGGAGCAGATGAACACGGAGCTGAACCGCATCTGGCGGGAGACGGGGACCACCGTGCTGCTGGTGACCCACTCCATCTCGGAGGCGGTCTATCTGGCCGACCGCGTGGTGGTGATGAGCCCGCGCCCCGGCACGATCACCGAGATCATCGACGTGGGGCTGCCACCTGAGCGCGACTACACGGAGACCCTGGGAAGCAGGGAGTTCGGCGAGGCGGCGGCGCGCATCAGGGGGTTGCTGGGGGCGGCTTCGGGGGGTTCGGCTGGGGAGTGAGGGGGGAGGGGGAGCGAGAGGCCCGAGGGGAGGG
>NZ_JTHL01000001.1:8464512-8502816 GCF_000818195.1 Streptomyces sp. 150FB
GCAAACAACACCCACCCCACCCACGAACCACACCCCCCAAGGCGGGAAGAGGTGCGGCCCGTACCACTCACGCAGTCCGGGCCCACCCCTCTCCCCTAACTCCCCCTCAGTACCGCAGCCTCGACAAATACCGGTAGCTCGTCAGTGCCGAGGCGAACGGGTCTGCCGGGGCGTCGTGTTCCACCAGCCACTGTTTGACGCCGCCTTGCTGCGCCTTGTCGAACATCGACGGGAAGTCGAGCACGCCGGAGCCGACGTCTTCGAAGTCGCCCTCCGGCGTCATGTCCTTCACATGCAGCGCCGGGAAGCGGTGGCCCTCCTCGACGAACAGGCGTCTCGGGTCGTCGCCTCCCTTGGAGGCCCAGAACAGGTCCAGTTCGAAGCCGACCAGGTCCGGGTCCGTCTCCTTGAGCAGGATCTCGTAGAGGTTCTCGCCGTCGACCACGTTGTGGTCGCCGTCGTGATTGTGGAAGAGCACCTTGAGGCCCGACCGTCGGGCTACGCGGCCCGCCTCGTTCATGCGGTGTGCCGCTTCCCGGTATCCGGCCGGTGAGTGCAGGGTGGTGGGCAGGCTCGGTACGACGACCCAGGCGCCGCCGAGTGTGTGTACATCCTCGATCGCCTGGGGCAGACCAGGTCCGGTCACTGTGTTGTAGTCGACGTGTTCGAGCACCGCCTTCAGGTGTGTCTCGTCCAGCATCTGCCGGATTTCGGCCGCGGTGTGGCCCGCTCTGCCGCTGACGCCCACTGTCGCGTAGCCGATCTCGGCGAGGCGTTCCAGCGTGCCCCTGAAGTCCGTGGCCAGGGGGGTGCGCATGGTGTAGAGGTGCATGCCGATCGCTGACGGCGCGATGCGCCGGCGGCAGCGGGACGCCGTGGTCGCGGGGGCCGGGGCGGCCTGGGCGGGGGTGGCTGTGATGCCCAGGGCCGCGAGGCCCGCGGCCGCGCCGAGGAATGTGCGCCGGGTGTTGTTCATGTTCCCTCTCCTCTCAGCGTGCGTGTGTCTGTCATCGGGCACTGATCCGGACCGCGCCGGTCGTTGTGTCACCCGTGTTGTCGGTGACGGTCAGATGCGCTGTGTACGCGCCGGGCCGCGCGTACGTGTGGGTCACTTCCGGTCCCTGCGCACCCGTCGCCTTGGTGTTGTCGCCGAAGTCCCAGTGGTACGAGGCGACAGTGTGTCCCGTGACCGGTGTGACCGTGCCGATGAGCCAGGTGGCCAGGGGCGCGTCTCCGGTGGCCGGTGCGGCCTTGACGGAGACCTTCGCGGCCGGTTTCTTCTCCACGCCGGGCCCGTTGAAGTGCAGCCAGTCGACCGCGAAGAGGTCGAGCTTGTCGGCGGACCAGGCGGGGTTGGTGAAGACGGCGTACAACGTCACCGTGGAGCCCACCGGTTTGAGCGCGGTGGTGGGCGAGACGACGTTCGCCCAGTCTCCGGTGTTGGGGACGGACACCGTGCCCAGCAGCGGACCCGTCGGTGAGCCGTTGTGGAATTCGACGTCGCCGCCGATCCCGCCCGAGGCCGCGCCGACCGTGACGGACTGGATGCCCTTCAGGCTGACCGGGTCGAACGAGATCCAGTCGCCGTCCTCTATCTCGGTGAGCCGCTTCCCGCCCGAAGCGTCCGCGCGGGCCGCGACCACGGCGCCGTCGTGCGCGCCGCCCGTGGCGGTCAGGTGCTCGGCCTCGCGCAGTGTGGTGCGCAGGGTGAGCGACGACGTACCGGCCAGCGCGGGGGCGCCCGGGGCGCCCTTGTCCTCGTACCGGGCTGTGATGCCCAGATACAGATTGCCCGCCGCCTGGTCGGGACCGGCGACCGCGGCGATCTCGCCCGAGCAGCCGGTGTAGTCGTCCAGCGGTATCAGCCTGCTGTCACGGCCGAGTTGAGAGCTGACCTCGACCCGCGAGCAGTCGATCCGCTCGCCCGTGCCGTCCTCGGTGTCCTTCACCTTCACCACGAACGGCACTGTGTCGCCGAAGCTGAACATCCCGCCGTCCGGCGGCTGTTGAATGCTCACGACGGGCCTGGTGTTGCCGACGGTGATCTCCCGGTCGGCGTTCGCCGTCAGCCCGTCGGGCCCGGTGACCGTCAGTCGCGCCGTGAACTGCCCGTTGTCCGGGTAGACATGAGCCGGATTCGGCAGGGTGGAGTCGGTGGTCCCGTCCCCGTCGAAGTCCCAGGCGTACGTCACCCGCCCGGCGTCCTCCCGGCCCGATCCGGCGCTGGAGAACTTCACGTTCAGCGGCGCTGCGCCGCTGTCCGGCGTCGCTGTCGCCTCAGCGGTCGGCAGGCTCCCGTCGGCAACGTAGTCGATGCGGTAGATGCCCGCACCGTCGTTGGTGCCGCCCCGGCCCGTACCGCTGCCGAGCCCGAAGTCGATGACGTACAGCGCGCCGTCGGGACCGAAGTCGGCGTCGAAGGGCTGATTCCACTTGAGGTCGGTGAACACCCCGTTGATGGACTGGAGATCGCCCGCGTTCACGGGGTCGAATCGCGGGTCCTTGAACGTCTGGTCCTGCTGCTGGAACGAGAACGTCTTGAACCACGTCCTGGTCAGCTCGTAGGTGAACCACTTCCCGTCGAAGTACTCAGGGAATTTGGCGGGGTTGGGGTTCGCCGGGTCGTAGTGGTAGACCGGACCGCTCATCGGACCCGCGCCACCCGTGCCGAGTTCGGGGAACTCCGGCGACGCCGAGTACGGATACCACACCGTCGCCGGCTGGGCCGGCGGCAGCTCCCGCAACCCCGTGTTGTTCGGCGAGTCGTTGACCGGGTGCGCGCAGTCGAAGTCGCCGCGCGAGGTCCCCGTCGCATAGTCGTAGTCGTTGAACGGGGTGTTGTGCCCCACGCAGTACGGCCAGCCGAAGTTGCCCGGTGCGGTGATACGGGTGAACTCGACCGTGCCCTCGGGCCCCCGGCCGGGATCGGCCGCCCGCGCGTCCGGCCCGTAGTCGGCGGCCATCAGCGCGCCGCTCTCCGGATCGGTGGTGATACGGAAGGGGTTGCGCATGCCCATCGCGTAGATCTCCGGACGGGTCTTCGCCGTCCCCGGTGCGAAGAGATTGCCGGCGGGCACGGTGTACGTACCGTCATCCGTCGGTGTGATCCGCAGGATCTTCCCGCGCAGATCATTGGTGTTCGCGGCGCTGCGTTGCGCGTCGAACACGGCGCGGCCCGCGCGCTCGTCGATCGGCGTGTACCCGTCCTGGGCGAACGGATCGGTGTTGTCACCGGTCGACAGGAACAGCTCGCCGTTCTTGCCGAAGGCGAGCGAGCCCGCCATGTGGGAGTTGGCGCGTTCCTCGTCCCGTTGGGTGGGGATCGCCAGCAGCCGCTTCTCGGACGTGGGGTCGACGGTGTTTCCGGTGACCGTGTAGCGCGACAGATCGACCCGTTTCTCCACCTGGTCGGAGTGGTAGAGGTAGATCCAGTGGTTCGAGGCGAAGTCCGGGTCGAGCGCCAGACCGAGCAGCCCGTCGGACTGCGTGAGCATCTGCGGGGTGTAGGCGAGGTCCAGCGCGGTGGAGACCTTGCGTGACTTCTGGTCGATCACCTTGAGCTTGCCGGTGCGCTCGATGAAGAAGACCCTGCCGTCCGGTGCCACAGCGAGCTCGAACGGGTCGGCGAGATCGCCGGTGGCCAGCGCGGTGCGCTGGAAGGCGCCCGTTTTGGTGGCCGAGCAGTCGCCGGGCTTGTTTCCGGCCGCCCACTGGATCCCACCGAGCAGATGCTTGCGGAACACGTCCTCCTGGAAGGCCGAGGCGTCGTGTCCGCCCGCCGTGTACCAGGAGCGTCCGCCGTCGTAGTTCTGGCACCAGGACCACGGGTGGTCGACACCCTCGTCCAGCCCGTCGATGCCGTCACGCACCTTGATCTGCGCGAGTGTGTGCACCTTCCCGGTGGGATTGGTGCGCCAGTTGTACCACTCCTCCGTACGCTCCCAGAGCTGTGGCAGGCCCTTG
This sequence comes from Streptomyces sp. 150FB, assembly GCF_000818195.1. Classification (GTDB taxonomy): domain Bacteria; phylum Actinomycetota; class Actinomycetes; order Streptomycetales; family Streptomycetaceae; genus Streptomyces. The sequence goes on from NZ_JTHL01000001.1 coordinate 8,468,476, forward strand.
GTGGAGGGGTGCGCCTGGTCGAGGACCTTCACCCGCCCCGTCTGGACGGCGGGGTGCTTGTCGAAGATCGCGCCGACCAGCCCCTCGTACCAGCCCCAGTCGCGCTCGCTCGCGGAAGCCGCGTGCAGTCCGACCCAGCCTCGGCCCGCGCGGATGAACGACTGGAGGGCCGCACGCTGCCGCGCGTCGAGCAGATCGCCGCTCTCCGGCGTGGAGTTGGTGTTGTTGAAGACGACGGCCTGGAAGCGGGCGAGGTTGGCGACGCTGAAGGCGGCTGGATCGTCGGTGGCCTCCACCTCGAAGCCGTTCTCGGCTCCCAGCTCCTGAACGGCCTTGATCCCGGCGGGGATCGAGTCGTGCGCGAAGTTGGTCACTTCGGAGAAGACCAGAACGCGGAAGGACGCCGCGTCGGCGCGGGGCGGCGAGGCCAGCCCGGCACCGAGTACGAGCGCCAGAAGTGCGGTGATGACGAGGAAGGGCGAGAAGGTTCTTCGCCGTGGACGCGTGCGCGTCTGACCACTGCGCACAGGACGGTTACTCATGGGCGCTCCCGGGTGCTCGTTGAGCCGGCTGCGGGTTTAGAAAGCGCTTTCTGGAGTACGTCGCTCAGCGTAAGTGCCCGGTTCCGGGGGGTCAATGGGTAAGAAGGGCCGTATGTGGTACGGGAGTTGGGGCCCCGGGGAGGGGTGCGGGGCTGCGGTGCCGCCGCCGGATCGCGGGCATGAGCGGCGGATGTCGGGGGAGTCGCAGGTATAGCCCCTGACACCGAGCCGGAAGGCGTTCACCCGATGACCGCATACCACCCCGGGCTGCTGCACGCGCACGACGGGACCCAAGTGGCCACCTACACCTGGCTGCCCGACAACGGCAGGCCGCGCGCCCTGGTGCAGATCGCACACGGCGCCGCCGAACACGCCCTGCGCTACGACCGGTTCGCCCAGCACCTGGTGGCCAGGGGCTACGGCGTACTCGCCACCGACCACCGGGGTCACGGTGCGACGGCGCAGTACACCGGCGGTTACGGGGTCGCGGGCGCGAGCGGCGCGCAGAGGGAAGGCGAGGGCGAAGGCAGCGGAGAGGCCGGAGCCGCCGGCGCCAGTGTCAGCACCGGGGCCGGAGTCGGTGGCGACGGGGACGGCTGGCGGGCGATCGTCGACGATCTGCGTATCGCGGGCGACCAGGCCCGTACCCTGCATCCCGGTGTGCCGGTCGTCCTGCTCGGGCACAGCATGGGCTCGATGCTGGCACGCGACTACGCGCAGGAGTTCCCCGACGGCCTCGCCGGGCTCATCCTCACGGGCACCTTCCGTACGCTGCCCGGCGCCGAGATCGAGGGATCGATCGAGCGGCTGGAGCGCGAGTGCGCCGAAGTGGGCCGCGCCGCGATCAGTTCGTACGTATCGGAACTCTTCGCTTCCTTCAACGACCAGTTCCCGTACCGGACCGGCTTCGAGTGGCTCTCGCGGGACGAGTCGCACGTCGACGCGTATGTCGCCGACGAGCGCTGCGGCTTCCCGTTCAGCGCCGGGCTGTCCCTGGACTGGCTGCGCGCCATCCGTAAGATCAACGACCCGCGCAACCTGGCCCGTATCCCGGCCGACCTGCCGGTGCATGTCGCCGTCGGCGAGAACGACCCGTGCAACGCGCTCATGACGCTGGTGTACGAACTGCTGGAGGACTTCCGCTATGTGGGCACCGAGGACCTGACCTGGAAGAGCTATCCCGGCGCGCGCCACGAGATCTTCAACGAGACCAACCGGATCGGGGTCCAGGAGGATCTCACCGGCTGGCTCGACCAGCACGTCTGAGTCGGCGTGCGTCGGCCGGGCCCGACGGTGAGATCCGCCTGAACCCCGGCGGTGGGTGCGGCTGCACGGGGGGTCGGCCGCACGGTCAGGCAGTCAGGCGGTTACGCGGTCGGTCGGTCTCGCGGCCAGAGTCTCCCGGCCACGGGTGACGCGGCCGGGGTGACGCGGCCAGGGGCGCGCGGTCAGGCGGCGTTCAGCTCGGCGATCTCGGCGTCCGAGAGCACCAGGTCGGCCGCCGCCACCGAGTCACGGATGGTCTCCGGACGGCTGGAGCCGGGGATCGGTATCACCGAGGGCGACTTCGCCAGCAGCCAGGCCAGGCAGACCTGCTGGGGGCTCACGCCGTGCGCCTCGGCGACCTTGGCGAACGGCGCGAAGGTGGAGCCGAGTTCACCGGCCTTGGTGATGCCGCCGAACGGGCTCCACGGCAGGAACGCGATGCCCAGCTCGTCGCACAGCTCCAGCTCCGGCTCGCTGGAGCGGAACGCGGGGGAGTACTGGTTCTGTACGGACACCAGCCGCCCGCCGAGGATCTCGTTCGAGAGCTTGATGCGCTCCGGGGTCGCGTTCGAGATGCCCGCCTGCTGGATCTTGCCGGCGTCGAGCAGGTCCCGCAGCGCGCCGACGGACTCCTCGTACGGCACCTTCGGGTCCGGGCGGTGGAACTGGTAGAGGCCGATGGCCTCGACGCCGAGCCTGCCGAGCGACGCCTCGCAGGCGGCCTTGATGTACTCGGGCGAGCCGTTCAGCGTCCAGGACCCGTCGCCGGGCCGCAGGTGGCCGCCCTTGGTGGCCACCAGGACGTCGGAAGAGCCGCCGTACGAAGCGAGAGCCTTTGCTATCAGGGACTCGTTGTGACCGACCTCACCCGCGTTCAGGTGGTACGCGTCCGCCGTGTCGATGAAGGTGACTCCGGCGTCGAGCGCCGCGTGAATGGTGGCGATGGAACGCGCTTCGTCGGGCCTCCCCTCGATCGACATCGGCATACCGCCCAGACCGATCGTGCTGACGTCGACGGTCCCGATGCGGCGAGTCTTCATGGTGTGGGGCACCCTTCCTGCTGCGATTTCCCACCGGTTCCGGCGGGACGGAACATCACCTTCCTCGCTGTCCGCCGGAGAGTCCAATAGAAGAAAGCGAACGCATTGAGCAGCTAGGCTTCTGAATATGGAACTCCGACACCTCGAATACTTCGTCGCCGTCGCCGAGGAACGGCACTTCACCCGGGCCGCCCAGCGGCTGATGGTCTCGCAGTCGGGGCTGTCGGCCTCGGTACGCGCGCTGGAGCGCGAATTGGGCGCGCGGCTCTTCGTACGGAGCACCCGCCGGGTCGAGTTGACCAGCGCCGGTCTCGCGCTGCTCACCGAGGCCACCCGCGCGCTGGCGAGCGTACGGGCCGCCAAGGAGGCGGTGGCGGCGGTCCAGGGGCTGCTGCGCGGCACCCTGACGGTGGGCACCGAACAGTGTGTCACCGGGGCACATGTGCCGGGGCTGCTCGCGCGATTCCGCTCCGAGCACCCCGAGGTCGAGATCCGGCTGCGCCAGGCCGGATCCGCGTCGCTCGTCGAGGATGTGGCGGCCGGCCGGGTCGACATCGCGTTCGTCGCGGTGTGCGGCAGTGTGCCGGAGGGCGTCCGGCTGATTCCGCTGGCCAGCGAACCCATGGTGCTGCTCTGCCACCCCGACCATCCGCTCGCGGGGGCGGGGAAGGCGGAGTGGGCCGACCTCGGCGACGAGGTGTTCGTCGACTTCCACGCGGACTGGGGGGCGCGCGGCCTCACCGATCAGGCCTTCGCCGCCGCCCGCACCGAGCGCCGGGTCGCCCTGGAGGTCAACGACGTACACAGCCTCATCGAGTTGGTCGGCCACGGCCTCGGCATCGCCGTGGTGCCCCGCCCGATCGCGCGCAAGGAGCAGGCGGCGGCGCTGCGGACCGTACCGCTCGTCGGTGCCGAGGCTCACATGTGGGAGGTGTCGGCGGCCATCCCGGAGGAACAGCGGACCGGGCCGGCGGCGCTGGAGCTGCTCTCCTACCTGCCGGACCCGGTCGAGATCACCGCCGTCCCAGCGACCCGCGGATGAAGGCGGCCTGTCCCGCGTGCTGGAGGTCGTCGGAGATCACACTGATGAGCCGGACGCCGAGCGTGACGGCCGGTGTCCAGGTGTCGTCGACGACGCGCTCGTAATCCTTTTCCTTGAGGGTGGACAGGTATTCGATCGTCCGGTCCTGCACGGTGTCGTGGTATTCGAGGAGAAGATCCCCGGTGACGCCCTCAAGTCCGCCCACATCGCGCCGGGACTGGCCGTAACCGGTCGCGCTCTGGCTGAACGGCAGGTCGAACCGGTCCGGCCAGCCTTCCGAGGCCCACACCTGCTCCATCCCCGCCGCGTCCGCGATGTGGTCGTCCTGGACCCTGGTGAGGTGCCAGACGAGCCAGGCGATCGAGTTCGCGCCCTCGTCGAGGCGTACGGCGAGATCTTCCGGTTCGAGTCCCTCGACCGTCTCGTGGACGACCTCGCGGATCCGGCCGAAGGCGTCGATGAGCAGGTCACCGCTTGTGGACATGGTGTGGCTCCTTAGGTGGGGCGTTCGACGTACCTCTTCCACAGGTTCCCCTGTGCGGTCGCGGGATGCCCGCCGGGGTCCGGCGACTCGCCGATGGAGGTGGGCGCTGACGTGCTCACCACGTCAGGAATGCGGAGATTCGCTCGCGCAGCGACCGCTCGTCGAGGCCGTGCGCGGCGAGGTGGTCGTCCATCTCCCCGTACTTACGCAGCTCCTCCCTGGCCACACCGAGGCCGAGCACCCGGTGCGGTGTCCGCTCCAGGGCGTCGTTCGCCGCGGCCGTGGAGGTCCCGGCCAGATACGGCTCGACGATCACGACATCGGCCGAGGCGCTGCCGCTGACGGCGTGCAGCAGGGCGGCACCGTCGAAGGGGCGCACGGTGGTCGCGTACAGCACCGTCGTGTCCAGGCCCTCGGTCGCGGCGAGCACGTTGTCCAGCATGGGCCCGACGGCGATCACAACCCCGGTGCGCCCCTCCCGTACGGTCAGGAAACCCGCTCCGGTCACCGGGTGCGCCGACGCGTTGCTCTGCGCGGACAGGCGTACGTACACCCGCTCGCCGTCAGCGGCGGCGGCGTGCCGCAGCAGGGTCTCGGCCTCGTCGGGGTGGCCCGGTACGTGGACGGTCCAGCCGTCGAGCGTGTCCAGCAGCGCGACATCGCCGGGTGCCATGTGGGTGTAGCCGCCGGCGGGCCAGTCGTACGAAGCGCTCGCGCTGACCAGCACGGCTTCGGAGCCCTGGTGGCCGATGTCGAGCTTGACCTGCTCGAAGGGGCGCTCGACGAGGAAGCTCGCGAAGGTGTGCACGACGGGGCGGAGCCCGGTGAGGGCGAGTCCGCCGCCCACGCCGACCAGGAGCTGTTCGCGGATGCCGACGTTGATCACGCGGTCGGGGTGGCGGCGCATCGCCGGGGTGAAGCCGTCGCGGGTGATCTCGGCGAGAACGAGCGCGAGGCGTGGGTCCTCGTCCAGCAGACGGGAGGTGGTGGAGATGAAACGGTCACGCATGGTGTCCATGGGAAAAGGCCTTCCTGGGGAGAGGGGGGATGGGTCAGGGGTGCGGTCCCTCAGGACTTGGGCTCCACCCGGGCGACGACCGCGCGCGGGCGCCCGGGATGGGGCGCGGTGAACGCCGCGTACAGCGCGTCGTGGTCCCGGCCGTCGACGGTCTCGGCGGACCAGCCGGCCGCCTCGAACCGGGAGGCGATGCCGCCGGGCCAGCCGAGCGAGGAGGAGGCGTTGTCGATCACGAGGGTGTGGAGCTGTTCGAGGCCGGCGGGCCCGGCGTAGGCGATCGCCTCGTGGTTGCTGCCCTCGTCGAGTTCGGCGTCCCCGATCAGCACCCACACCCGCGGGTCCCGGATGCCCTGGGCCCGGAGCCCGAGCACGCTGCCGACGGCGAGCGGCAGCCCGTGCCCGAGCGATCCGCTGCTGATCTCCACGCCGGGCAGCAGCGTCCTGTCGGGGTGGTGGCCGAGCGGCGAGCCGTACGAACCGAAGCCGGGGAGCAGGTCCTCGGAGAGGAACCCCTTGGCGGCGAGGACGGCGTAGTACGCCATCGGCCCGTGCCCCTTGGACAGCAGGAACCGGTCACGCCCGGGCGTGTCGGCGGTCTCCGGCGACACGCGCAGCACCCGGTCGTAGAGGACCCAGAGTGCGTCCAGCGTGGAGGTGGCGGCGGGGCCGTGCTTCTCGTCGCCGGTCATCAGGGCCATGAGCCGGTTCAGATCCCCGAAACCCGGCCGGGTGGCGGTGGGGGCGGGGGTGGAGGGCGATGTGGTCGTCATACGGCCACCGTGCAACCTCAACTTGACTTGAGGTCAACCAGGTGACGCCCGGGAAAGCGGTTCGTGACCAGTGACCCAAGTGCGGTATCGTTCTCTTGCACGTTCGGCCAGGGGAAACCCCAGGTCACACGGGCACCGGGACGTGGCGCAGCTTGGTAGCGCACTTGACTGGGGGTCAAGGGGTCGCAGGTTCAAATCCTGTCGTCCCGACTTGCATGCACGCAGGTCGCAGGCGGTATCGGAGAAATCCGGTACCGCCTTTCCGTATTTTCCGGGGACCGTCCGTGGTCACGCCGACCTCTCAGAGGCCTGGTTCCGAGGACGTCGTGATCGGAAACCGGAGAGCCCAAGAACGACGGAAATTCGCTCAGCTCGCCATATTTAAATGAGCTCTTCAGATGGCTGAAAGAGGGCTCAATACCGCCTGGATCGCGCCAAATGGTGATCCTTTCGCGCTCCGCTCCAATTGTCCAGATAATTCATAGTAGTTTAATTTTCAGCCGATCTTGGTTGCCGGTGACCGTTCCCAACGGAAATTACCAGAGCTCTCGACTGGATTTTCACCGGCCGTTTTCGCAAGGGGTTGTCATGCGCAGTACCCGTACCGTCTCAGGAGTCTCCGCAGCAGTACTTCTGGCAGCCGGCACAGCCATCCTCTTGCCCGGCACCGCGGAGGCGAGAGCTGCCTCGGTGGCCTGTTCCGAAGGCGCGCTCGTGGCCGCGGTCACCGCCACCAACGCCGCCGGCGGCGGGGTCATCACCCTGGCCGGCGGATGCACCTACAACCTGACCTCCGCGCACGCGGGCGACCTCGTGAACGGTGGCGACGGCCTTCCGCCCATCACCACCGCCATCACCTTCGAGGGCGACAACAACGTCATAACCCGCTCGGGATCGGCCGACTTCCGCATCATCCTGGTCGGTACTACCGGCAACCTCACCCTCAAGGGCGTGACCGTGAACAACGGCTCCGCCAAAGGGCTCTTGGGCCTGCTTCCCGCGAACGGGGGCGGCATCCTCAACCTCGGTGCCCTGACGCTCACCAACAGCGCCGTGACGAACAGCAAAGCAAGTGGCACCGGCGGCGGCGTTCACAGCGGCGGCGGTGCGGCGGCGGTGACCTTCACCGGCAGCACCTTGTCCGGCAACACCGCTGTCGGTGACGGCGGCGGCCTGTACAACACCGCCACCGCCACACTCACCAGCAGCTTCGTCAATGGGGGCAACAAGGGCCGCAGGGGCGGGGGCATCGCCTCCGTCAACGGCATCCTTACGGTGACCAGCACCCCTGTCACGGCCAATACCGCGACCTCTACCGCGGGCGGCGTCTACCGCCAGTCCGGCACCATGACGGTCACCACTTCGCCCATCTCCGCCAACACGGCGAACAACTGCACCAGCAGTGTTCCCGCCGTACCCAGTTGCGTCGGCTGACCAACACCCGCACGCTTATGAGTGGCATGGCCTGGCGTCCGCGGGGTTCGCGGCCGTCAGGCTTTTCGTACGTTATTCGGAACTCGATTTCCGCAGACGTCGAACCTTGCCAAGAATCGTGACCGCACACGGGTTTTCAAGAGATCGCCCGTGCTGTTGGGGGCGATCGTACTGAGCCGTTGATCCTGGTCCACAATTCGAAGTGCGAGGTCGATCCGATCTCGCAGAACAGTGCCGACCACGCCAACGGAAAGGCCGCTCGCCCGAATAGATGAAGTCGTCTGTCCCGCGGGTCCAGGGTGTTGCCGAGCAGCCCGTCGGGAGAGGATCCTCCCATGGACCAGTCCCTGCCGCAGTTGCCGAAGCCCGGATTCGTCCTGATCCGCACCGAGGCCCCGCCCGAGGTGCCCACCCCGATCGCTGTCGATCTTGGGGAGACCGGCATCCCCGGCGGGTTGATCGGATACGAGTACCAGCGGCTGAGCGAAGCGGTGTACTTCGGGAGGATCGGTGAGCAGGGGTCGGTCGCCATCGCGACAAGTGGCCTGTCCGGACACATCGCCGTCGACCTGGCCAGTGGTCACGTGGTGCAGATTCCCGGGATCGAGTCAGCGACCGCCAGTCACGTGAACAGGGACCTCGACTCCTTCCGCCGATGCGTGGCGGTCGTGATCCAACGCTTCCCGTTCTACGCTGAGGGGGACGAGGAGGGCGACGAGGAGAGGCTCGCTGAGGTGGCGGAAGAGCTGCGCGATCTTGTCTCCGGCATCGACGAGACCGCTCTCGCGCACAACGGGTTCTGGGAGACCTTCTGCGACGACGTGGCGATCGGGGACTATGCGGACTGGGAGGCGTGATCCGACCATCGACACCCGCCCGAAACTCCGGCCCCGCATCCCCTCGACCCCGGGGATCAGCTTTTGGGCCGTGAGCGGGCCACATCTCGGCGCTCTCTTTCGCGCCCGGTGCCGCTTGAGCCGGCTTCAAGGGGGTGTCGCGTTATAGTCGACTGGTGACGCTTACGGACGTGAGCGTCCCGGACGAGGTTCACCGTACCCGGACAGCGACAAGACGGTGTGGGTGGTGCTTCGTGGTGTATGACGTTATTCAGATCGTCGGTTCTCTGCTCATTCTGGCCGCCTTCGTGGCCTCACTGCTCGGGCGTCTCAACCAGTCCAGCTATCGCTATCTCATCCCCAACGCGATCGGCTCGGGGGTACTGACCGTCACAGCGGTCATCAGCCTCGAATGGGGCTTCATCCTGCTTGAGGGCGTGTGGGCGCTCGTATCGGTCTACTCCATCGTGCGCAAGGCGATGGGACGGGAGCCGACCGCGCCGCACTAGCGGGAAACCGCTGCCCCCCCGGCGTTTTCGACCCCCTGGTCTACTCCCCCTGCGGGGGACCGTCGGACAACCGCTCCGACGAGAAGGAGTGACCGCCCTGCATCACATAGCTGACGCGCCCGGTCGCGTTGATGTCCTGGAACGGGTCGCCTCTCAGCGCCACGAGGTCCGCCGTCGTTCCTGGTGCGATCCGGCCGAGGTCGGGCCGGCCCAGTAGTTCGGCGGCGGTGCTGGTGGCCGCGCGGAGAGCGCGCAGAGGGGAGAGGCCGTTGTCGACCAGGGTCGGGAACTCCCGCCAACTGTCGGCGTAAGGGAACATCCCGGCGTCGGTTCCGAAGGCGATCTTCACCTCCGTACCCGCGGGACGCCGCAGTCCCTCGCGCAGATCCTGCGCGTAGCGGCGGTAGGCGCGGTGCATCTTGGGCGGCCGGTCCTCCCAGAGGCTCTCGTCGTCCACCCGCTCCAGGAAATACGTCTGGGCGTACTGGGTCGGTACGAGATAGGTGCCGTACTCGGCCATCAGCGAGTAGGCCGACGGGGTGGCCAGGCAGGCGTGCTCGATGCTGCGCACGCCGGCCCGGATGGCCCGGGTGATGGATTCGTCGTCGAAGGCGTGGGCGGCGCACGGGAGATGGAAGTCCCGGGCCGTCGAGGCGAGGACGTTCATCTCCGCCTGCGAGTAGGCGGTGTCGTCGGGGCTGTCCGCCGGTGAGGAGAAGCCTCCGCTGGCGACGAACTTGATCCAGTCCGCCCCCGCGCGCGCCTGCTGGCGTACGGCGCGGCGCAGTTCGTCGGGGCCGTCGGCCAGGGTGCCGACCTCGACCCCGTACCGTTCAGCGAGTTCGGGTGTCTTGTCGGCGTGACCTCCGCGCGGGGAGAGGATGTTGGGCGCGACGCGCATGCGGGGGCCGGTGACGAGTCCCTCGAGGACCGCCCGCCGCAGTGCCGTGTTGAGCGCCTGGTGGGCGCCTCCGAGGTCGCGGACGGTGGTGAATCCGCACGCCAGCAGGGTACGGAGTGCGGGCAGGGCCTGAAGGGTCTGGTAGGCGGCCGACGCCGTGTCGAGCCGTTCGTCCAGTGTGTGCACATGGCAGTCGATGAAGCCGGGCATCAGTGTGCAACCGGGCAGTTCCACGGTGTCGGCGTCCGGCGACGCCGGAGGCGCGGTGGTCATCTCGGCCACACGCCCGTCACGCACCAGCACGGAGACACCGTCGGCCGGGCTGTCGGCATGACCGTCCCACAGACGGGACGCGCTCACCCATGTGTCGCGGTGCGGCGTTCTGCGCATGTGATCCTCTCCGGGGGAGCGGCAGGGCGCGGTGTGCTCACCTGTTGACGGATCGGGTCGGCGTTCGCCAGGTGTGTACCGGGGCGCCCGAGGCGACCAACTCCGTGTAGGCGTGTGTCAGCAGGCGCAGCGCGGTACGACGGTCGGCGTACTCCTCCATGGCTGTCAGGGCGCGCTGTTGCCACACCGCCCCGGTCTGCCCGCTGCTGACACGCCGGTCGATCACGGACAGCAGTTGGTCGGCCTCCTCGGAGTCGACTCCCGCTGAGACCAGCCCTGCGGCGGCGAGCGGCAGCAGACGGGGAAGCAACTCCGCGGCGCTGCCCCCGGTGAGAGCGCCGTGGTTCCCCGAGGGCCAGCAGATTTGGGCGCGCAGGCCCGAGCGGGCCGCTCGGTAGAAGTTTCCCCGGGCTGTCTCGAACGGCATGGCGGCATGGGGATCGTCCGGCTGCCCTGACAGGTGAAGGGTCAGCCCCAGGAGGAAGCGGAGTTGGCGGCCATGTCGAGGGAGGTGGGTCCGCTGGGCAGAGCCCGGAACTCGATACGGACGTGTCCGCCCGGGTCGTACACCGGGCGGTTCCAGGTCCACACCGTTCCCTGGTGCAGGCGCAGTTCGTCCAGCACGGGTGCGGCGCCGGACGCGGCGAGGACCACCGGCTCCCGCGGTGACAGTACGGGGACCAGCACGTCGTGTTCGCTCACGGCGTCCGCGAAGAGACGTACGACCCCTCCGTCCAGCCGGCGTCGGCCGAAGGAGGCTCGTGGACAAGCCCCGGCTCCCGAGGCCCGTGGACGACGCCCGGCTCCCGGAGGCCCGGCGCCGTCGCCAAAGCCCTGCTCGTACAACGGGATACGTGTCTCCTGCCAGAGCCGACGGCCCAGGAGCAGCGGCGAGTTGCCCGCCGCCGCGAGGACCGGCGCCGTCGCCAGTTGCGCCGCGTTGTACGTACGGGTGAACTCCTCGGGTGTCACCACCAGATGGACCTGCCAGGAGCAGGCCGCGCCCTGCACCGCGATGGAGTCGGCCAGCAGTGTAAGGGGCTCCTCACCGCCGAGGACGAGGAGGTAGGGCGTGCTGCGGGCCCGGGACAGCGCGCGCTCTATTTGATGGAACCGGCCGCGTGGTGTCAGGGCCCCCCGGCGCAGATCGGAGGCGGTCAGTGTGGGCAGGGTTCCGATCAGTACCGGAAGCGCTCCGTGGGAGCGGGCTGCCGCGCCGACCGTCGCCAGCAGCGCGTCGGTCTCGGATCGCATCGCGGAGAAGGGCCTTCCCCGGAGTCCGACCGGGGTCAGGTTCGCTTCAAGGTTGAACTGGTCCACTTCGAGGGATATGCGGTGGTCCGAGACGTCTTTCCGGATACGGTCGTTCAGTGCCGCCGGACGGCCTTCGGCGTCCATGAGGAACATTTCCAGTTCCGCGCCCAAGCTGATCTCCGACTCGCCGAATCCGGGTATGTTCAGCGTTTCTTTCAATGCCCTGACGGAATCTGTCAGGCGTCCGCGGAAAATGGAGAAGTCGGACTCCGTGAAGGTTTCCTGGCCGATTTCCAGCCCCATACTCTGCTCCGTGGCCTGAAGAGGTGTCCGGAATTTTTCAAGGCGTACGCGCCTCGACGAGTCTAATTGATCCCGGCCATGTGTGACCGCCGACAGGCGTAACCGCAGCCGAGTGGCGGCCGTGCGTCACCGGCCTCAGACTGTTCTTGAGCCGTGCTTCCTCGCCCGGGAGCAGCCCGAACTCGGTAGACATTCGGCTCCTTCATCTCTCTACCCCACGGGACTGATGATCAATGGAGAACCGAACGGAGAGCGCGGAGAAAAGAACCACGGAGGACCCCGGGACCGCACAGCCCTGGCGCTGGCCGGAGGAGAAATGGCGGCGTTTGACCACGCGAGTACAGGCAGGGCAAGGTGCGCCTCTTTCCCGCTGGCCGAGCGGAGTGTCCGTCGCCGTTGCCCTCAGTTTTGATGTCGACAACGAAACGGCCGCTCTCTGTCTGAACAAGACATCCCCCGCGCACATTTCTCAGGCTCACTACGGTTCGCGCGTGGGCCTGCCGAGAATTACGTCGCTGCTCAGGGAATACGATGCCCGCGCCTCCTTCTTCGTACCCGCCGTCTCGGTGCAACTGGCACCCGACGCCATCGAGGCGGTTCGGACGGAAGGGCACGAGGTGGGTCTGCACGGTTGGATCCACGAGCGGTGCGGCGACCTCTCGGAAGCCGAGGAGTACGCGCTGGCCGAACGCAGCGCCGAAGTCCTCCGCCGCTGCACGGGCGTCACTCCCCGGGGCATGCGTACGCCGTGGTGGGAATTCACCGAGCACACCCTTCCAGTAGCACGGCATTTGGGGCTGCTGTACGACTCCTCGATGATGGCCGACGACGAGCCTTACGAACTGCTGGACCGCGGCGAGCGGACCGGAATCGTCGAGCTTCCCGTCTCCTGGATCCGGGACGACGCTCCGTACTTTCCGGACGACCCGGGAGCACGCCAGATACTGGCTCCCCGTCAGGTCCTGCAGATCTGGAAGGACGAATTCGACGGCGCCTTCGCCGAGGGCGGGCTGTTCCAGCTCACGCTGCACCCTCATGTGATCGGCCACCGCTCACGCATGGTCGTTCTGCGAGAACTGCTGGCCCATATCAGCAGCCGACCGGGTGTCTGGTTCGCCACCCACGAAGAGGTGGCCCTGCACAGCGGAAGCCAGATCGGAATCGCGACCCCTTCCGCACTCCGGCCATCTGCCTGACCCGTACGCCGACTTCTCACCTCGCGAAGGAGAGAACGCATGAATGTCACCGATGTGGCAACCGAGTTCTCCTGTCGCCCCGCCTCTCCCGACCGGCAGGACGACATCGTCTCCATCTACCGGCAGTCCTTCGACAAGGATCCGGTGTTCCAATGGCTGTTCCCGGACGCGGAGACTCGTCCGCCCTTGCTGGAGAAGTTCTTCACCGTCATGGCCGGCCACACCTTCGCGCACGGTGGTTCCATTCTGCAGACCAAGGATTACGGCGCGGTCAGCATGTATTTCCCGCCCGACGCGGTGGAACAGCCGAAGGAGATACGCGACGGGCTTCTCGACTCCTTGCGTGACGCACTCGGGAACGAGTCCAGCAGGACCGTCCATCTCCTGACGATGCTGAGTGCGTCCCACCCGCTCGATCTTGCCCCTCATTACTACGGCACCTTCGTCGCCGCCCGGCCGCAGCACCAGGGCGGCGGCCTCGGCACCCGGCTCAAGAAGTGCCTGTTCGCCCTGGCGGACGAGGACCGGGCCGGTGCCTACGCGGAAGCGTCGTCGCCGCGCAACCTGGCTCTCTACGAACGGCTGGGCCAGCGCCGGCTGGGACCCGTGCTGACACTTCCCGACGGACCACCGGTCTTTCCCATCTGGCGGCCGCCCTCGACGGCGGCCGGACGTACACACTCCGACACGCTCCACGGCGGGAGTTGAGATGACCGTCAGCCGCGGACAACCGCATATCGCCGACGGCCAGGTCGTACCGGAGGACTTGGATCTTCTCGAATCAGTGGCCCACTACGCCCGTTTCTTCCTGGAGACACCACGCCCCGTACACCCACGCGATCCGGAGCGACTCGGCCAACTGCTGGGCGGGGAACTGCCGGAGAACGGGAACGGGGAAGACAAGACGCTGCGCCGGCTCATCGAGGCCGGCGAGTCCGGACTGCTCCCTTCGGGAGACTCCCGCAGCTTCGGCTACGTGGTCGGGGGCGCGTTGCCGGTCGGTATCGCCTCCGACTGGCTGGTCAGCCTCTGGGACCAGTGCGCGGCCGTCTACGAAACCAGCCCGCTGGCTTCGGTGGCCGAACAGGTCTGCGAACGCTGGCTCGTTGACCTGTTCGGGCTGCCGACGAAGACGATCATGGGACTCACCTCCGGCTGTACGACGGCCAACCTGGCCTGCCTGTCAGCCGCCCGCGAGCACCAACTCCACAAGGCGGGCTGGGACGTCAACGAGCAGGGGATGCGACAGGCGCCACCCGTGACCGTTCTCACGGGCCAACACACCCACGTCTCCGGCCTGCGGTGTCTGCGGCTGCTGGGCTTCGGCGGCCAGATCGGCCGGGTGGACGCCGGCGCCGACGGCCGTATGGACCCGCGCCATCTGGCCGAACTCGCGACAAAGGCGCCCGGTGGCCTCATCGTGTGCGGACAAGTCGGCTCCACCGACTGCGGATCGGTCGACCCGCTGGCCGAGATCGCCGACATCACCCACGAGCACGGCGGCTGGCTCCATCTGGACGCCGCCTACGGCATGTGGGCCGCGGCGTCCCTCACCCTGCGGCAACACTTGGGCGGCCTCGACCTTGCGGACTCCTGGTCCTGCGACGGACACAAATGGCTCAACACGCCCTACGACTGCGGGATCGCCCTCTGCGCCCACCCCGAACCCTTCGTCGACGCGGTGCGGTTCAACGCCGACTATCTGCAGACCACCGAACGCACCGGCCGTGATCCGATGGACCACCGCGTGGAGATCTCCCAGCGCGCCCGGGCGCTGACCCTGTGGGCGATCCTGCACCACGAAGGCCGCGACGGGATCGCGCACATCGTCGAACGCAACTGCTTGGCGGCCCGCGACCTGGGCCACCTCCTGGAGCAGGAACCCGGCATCGACCTGCTGGCTCCCGTCACACTCAACCAGGTGCTGCTGCGCGTCGGGGAAGAGGACCGTACGCGGCGGCTCGTCGACACGCTCAACAGCAGCGGCTCCTGCTGGGTGACCCCCACGACGTGGAACGGCCACTCCGCGGTGCGGATCTCCGTATCCAACTGGCAAAGCGGCCGGGAAACGGCCGAAGCCACGGCGGCCGCGTTCCTCCAGGCGTACCGCGGTCACACCGGAGTCGGATCGGAGCCGTGAGCACCTCTTCGTACTACTGTCGGTGGCAGGGCTTCGTCCTGGAGCGGACTGGGCACGGCTGCGGAATGTGTGGGGGCCAGTGGAGCGGTATGAGATCGAGACGTTCCTGACCCTGGCCGAAGAGCTCCACTTCACGCGCACCGCCGAACGTCTGCTCGTCTCGCCGGGCCGGGTCAGCCAGACGGTCAAGAAACTGGAACGTCGCGTTGGCGGGGCGTTGTTCGAACGCAGTAGCCGTCACGTGACCCTCACCCCGGTCGGTCGACAGCTCCACGCCGAGCTGCTCCCCGCGTATCAGCAGGTCGAGCAAGCCCTCGCCAACGCGTCAGCGGCCTGTCGAGGCTTCAGCGGTGTGCTGCGCGTCGGGTTCACCGCCGCCTGGTGCGCCGCCCTCATCGTGCGGGCGGCCGAGGCGTTCAACTCGCGCCATTCCCTGTGCACCGTCGAGCTGCAGGAAGTGACGTACAACGCGGCCATCGCGGCATTGCAGGACGGGGACGTCGACCTGGTGGTCGCCGAGCCTCCCGTTGAAGACCCGGCCATCACCGTGGGCCCCGTCCTGTTCTCCGAACCCCGCGCGCTTCTCGTGCCCGCCGCCCACCCCCTGGCGACACAGGAGTCGGTGTCGCTGGAGGATCTCGCGGTCCTGCCGCTGATCACGGCGGTCGGGGTGTCCGCCGCCTGGCACGACGCCTTCTTCCCCCGCCGTACCCCCCAGGGCCTTCTGATCCGGCGCGGACCGGCCGCCGCCGGATGGCAGGAGGTGCTCTCACTGGTCGGGGTGGGCAAGGGGGCCACGGTGGCCACCGTCCGGGCGGGGCATTACTACGGTCGACCGGATATCGTCTACGTCCCGTTCAAGGACGCTCCGCCCGTCGACTACGCGCTCATGTGGCGCGAAGCGGGTTGCGGCGCCGGGCTCAGGGCGTTCATTACGACCGTCCTCGAGTTCGCCCCGGAGGCGGGCGGCCGGGCCTGAGCTGCCTGGCCTGAACTGCCGGATTCCCGCCTTGCCTCCACATGACATCCAGGTCGGCAGCAGGCCTCACGCCTCCGCGTCCGGGCGCCCGTCCCGAGGCAGCGCCAACGTCGCGGCCGCCGTCAGTACGAGCCCTGCCGCCGCGAGCAGCATGCTCCACCGCATTCCGGCCAGGAACGTGTCCGCCCCCGCCAGCAGCGCACCGAATGCTGCCACCGCGATCGCTCCGCCCACCTGGCGGCCGGTGTTGAGCACGGCGGAGGCGGTGCCTGCCCGATCGGCGGGCACCGCGTCGAGCAGCATCGCGGTCAGCGCCGGCACCGTCAGCGCCCCGCCGAGGCCGACCGGCACCATCAGCGCCGCCACAGCCCACACGTTGGTTTGCACGTCGACCGTGAGCAGCGCCAACAGGCCTGCGGCCCCTATCAGTTGTCCCGCCACCATCGGCACGCGGGGGCCGAACCGACTGGCCAGCTTCGCCGAGGCCAGGTTCACCACGGCGACAAGGGCCGTCATCGGTATGAACATCAGGCCCGCGTGGAACGCCGACTCTCCGCGCTCCTGCTGCAGGTACAGGCTGAAGATGAACACCCCGCCGTAGTAAGCGGCGTTGAGCATGAAGCCGACCACCAAGGACACCGCCACCACGCGCGAGCGGAACAGCGGCAGTGGCAGCATCGGGTGCGCGCCTCTGGCCTGCGCGGCGAGGAAGACGGCTGCCGCGGCCACCGCCGCAAGCAGCGACACCACCACGAACGGCCGGCCGAAGCCCTCAGCGCCGCCCTCGATCACGCCGTACGTCAGCGCGCCCATCGCGACCACCGCCGTCACCTGCCCGACTGCGTCCAGCCGCGCGGGCAGCCGCGGGGAGGCCGGTACACGGGCGAGCAGGGCGAGCGCCAGCAAGCCCGCCGGGAGATTGACGAAGAAGATCCAGCGCCACCCCACGGAAGCGGTGAGCGCCCCGCCGAGCACCGGCCCGGCCGCCACCGCGACCGCGCCGCCCACGGTCCACAGGGCGATGGCCCGCGCCCGCTTCGCCTGGTCGGGAAAGCCCTGCCGGACGAGCGCCAGCGAAGCGGGCATCATCACCGCCGCCGCACCCCCCTGTACGAGTCGCGCCGCTACCAGCACGCCGAGCCCGGGCGCGAGCCCGCACGCCGCCGAGGCCAGCGCGAAGAGCACCAGGCCGCCGCCGTACGCCCGCCGGGCCCCGATGCGGTCGGAGAGGGCGCCCGCCGAGAGCATCAGGGCGGCGAATATCAGCGTGTAGCCGTCCACCATCCACTGCAGGCCGGACATGCCGCCGCCGAGACTGCGCCCGATGTCGGGCAGTGCGACGGTGACGATCAACGCGTCCAGCGAGATGAGGAAGAAGCCCAGCAGCGCGGCACCGAGCACTACGGTGGATCCGCCTCGGGCCGCCTCAGTCGCATCGGCCGCGACATTGGCCGAAGTGGAGGCAGCAGGGGAGACAGGGGAGACAGGGGAGACAGGGGAAGACTTGAGCAGGGGTTTCATCGGCACTCCTGAGACCTTCTTCTTGCGGATGTACAACCGAGATGTGAGGTCAGGGGCGACTGCCGGCAGGCCGGTATCGGGAGCACCCTGGCGCGTTGACCTGAGCGGGCGCCGGGCGAGCCGCGCCACGGGAGCTCCGCCGCCCGGCGTACCGGTACGTGCCTGCCGTACGTGTCTGTCAGCCGGCTGCACGTGCGGGCAGGTCCTTGTTGCCGTCACCCCAAGTCGCCTCCATCACAATGGAGTTGATCAGCCATCGGCCACCGGTGCGGCTCAACTCCCAGCGATAGTCGCCGCCGAGTGTCCACAGCGGAGACCCAAGGCTGCTGGAGAGGAGGTGGGTGGCCTGGAAGGAGGCGGTGCAGACAGCGCGGTCCCCGTCGACCTGGACCAAGTGGTTGGCGACCAGGTGCTGGGTGGCGTCGTAGCCGCCGAGCGTCGCCGACCAGGCGTCGACAATCTCCTGAGGAGTGAGCTGGACCGGTTCGCCACCGCCCAGACTCGTGTAGTCGAGGAGCACCTTTTCCGTGAACAGGCCGCTCAGCAGCGCCCATTCACGGCGGTCCGCGTGCACGGCCATCCGGGTGCAGGTCTCGATGACCTCGATCCTGGTCTCGGACGGGGACGGCGCGGCTGCCTCAGCGGACTCGGACATGGCGAAGTGGTCTCCTGTCGGGGCGATGTGCGGGGCGGGCCGGGGCGTGCTGGTGCGGTGCTCACAGCGTGCGGGCGAAGTGCTCGGCCGCCGCGTCAGCGGCGAAGTCGACCTGTGGCGACTGGTCGTAGAAGTCGAACTGGATGCCTTCGGTCCACAGGAATTCCCTGGAACCTGCGAGGCCGTCGTGGAAGCGGCGGGCGCCGTCCGGGATCGCGGCGTCCTCGCTGTGTACGAGCAGCACGGGCGCGGTCACCTTCGACGCGATCGCGACCGCGTCGTAGTCGAGCCACCCGGGCCAGGCCATGACGGCGAACCGGTTGGGCCACTGCGGGATCCCGCCGCGCCCCGGATCGAGGTAGAAGTCGATGTCGAAGGGCATGGCCGCCTCCGGGTCACTGCCGCTGACCACCGGTACGTAGGCGACCTCGCCGGTCTCCTCGTACCTGCGGCGGGCCTCGGCCGCCGCCAGCTTCTTCGCCTTGATGCCGTCCGGACCGCCGTAGTTCTCCTCGCAGATACGGCGGTCGTGCAGCCACGGCGCGACCAGGGCGAGCGAGCCCACTCTTGAGTCCTCGGCGGCGAGGGCGCTCACGTACATCGCGCCCGCACAGACCCCCAATGCGCCCAACTGCGCGTTGCTCACCGCGGGATGCCCGGTCAGGAAGTCGGCCGCCGCGCGGAGGTCTTGGACCTTCAGCCGCGGCGACTCGTAGTCGCGGGGTTCGCCCGCCGACTCGCCGTATCCGGTGAAGTCGAAGGACAGAGCGGCGTAACCGCGCCGGGCCAGCTCCTCGGCGTACCGGTCGGCCATCTGCTCCTTGACGCTGGTCCAGGTGCCTGCGACCACGACACCCGGCGCTGGGGCGGCGTCATCGGTGCGCGCGGCATCGGGCAGAAACAGGTGGCCGGCGAGCTTGGCCGCATCACCGGCGAAGCTCACCTTTTCACGAAGGGGCATGTCGGGTTCCTTCGAAGCGGAAAGGGGGCGTACAGCGCGTCGACGCGGCCGCCATGGGACGGGCAGAGGGGCAGGCCGTTGCTTTGGCTCACCCCGTTCACGCACGGGGCGGTATGGGCCCGCTCGCTGCCTCCGACACGCTGACAGCTATCGCTCAGGCCGACAACGCCCAATGTCTCAAGGCATGTTTAGCGCGGCTAAACAGCCCGTGACTGGGCGCGTGATCCAGTGGCTCGGCCAGGTGACCTCCACCGGGTGGCCGGCGGGAGACCGTCGGCCACCTCGTACGACGTTCGTGCGTGGCCGCTCCGAGTACGACAGTGCCGTCCGAGACGGACAAGTCCTAGGTTTTCTGGCGCGGGGGGATGTTGTGGTTGAGGCGGAAGGTGTTGTCCGGGTCGTAGAGCGCCTTGACCTCGCGGAGGCGTTCGTAGACGTCCGGCGCGTAGGCCTTGCGGGTCTCCTGCGCGGTGGCGTCAGCGGGTGAGAGGAGGCTCGGGTGCTTCGCCTCGCTGAGCCAGGGGGAGAGGCGCTCGAAGAGGCCGAGGCCCGTGTTCGCGTACGCGGAGACTTCCCGGCCGGGGGGCACGACAGTCAGGGCGAAGAGGGAGAAGGCGGCGTCGCGCGCGCCCACGGCGTTGGGAGTGGCGGGCGGACGGCTGTAGGCGCCTTCCAGGTGCCGCAGGTCGACGAGGTTGATGCCGGAGTCGGGCCCGGCGACGTCGGCGATGGCCTCGACGGTGTCTTCGGCCAGCTCGCTGAGGAGTCCGAAGTGCTCGATCGCGGGGGCCGGGTCGCTGGGATCCATGCTGATGGAGCCGAATTCGGTGAAGGGTTTCTCCGAGACGGTGTCCATCAGGACGGGGGCGGCCTGGCGCGGAGGTGCGATCAGCTCCTCGCCGGCGTCTTGCGCTCCGGGGTAGGACAGGCGCAGGGAGACGGCGAGTTTGCCCTACATCAGCGTCCACGAAGCGTTCATGGAGGAACTGGCCCCCGTGGTGAACAGACTGAGGGGCAACTGAGCAGGACCACCGCGCGGCGCCCGATGTGACGGGGCCCGAAGGGCCGGCGCCACCTCGCGTCAGCCCTTCCGGCCCAGCGCGACACCCACCTGCGACAGCAGGAGACTCCTGAAGGCCTCCGGCGACGGCCCGTCCTGATGAAGGACCCTGGGAATGATCGTACCGGCAAGAACGTCGAGGAGAAAGTGCACGACGTCCGACGCACTGTGCTCCGGTTGGAACACGCCCTCGTCGCAGCCTTCCTGAACCGCGGTCAGGAAGGGCTCGCGATAGCGCCTCTGCACCTGCTCGCTGTGCTCGCGCAGTTCCTCGTCCCGCATGGCCGAGCGCCAGAACTCCAGAAGCGTCCGCTGCACCGGCTCGGGATTCCCCAGACTGCGATCGATCAGAGCGACCAGGCGCTCCCACGGATCGCTGTGTACGGCGGCCAGCGCCTCGAGGGCCTCCACCTGACCGTTCGTGGAGCGCTGAAGGGCTTCGACGAGCATGTCCTCGCGGGACCCGAAGTAATTCTGCAAGGTGCTCACGGCCGTGCCGCTGGCAGCGGACACATCGGCGAAGCGGGTTCCCTCGTACCCCCGGTCGGCCAGCACCGCTATCACGGTGTCCAGCACCGCGAGCCGTTTGGGTCCACCGGCGCGTCTGGTCCTCTTCTCGACAGGCATGTCAATACGGTACAGCGATACGGATAACCCAGGCAATCCCGACAGGCACAGGCCCCATGCCCCACAACCTGATGCGTCTGGCCCCCATCCTGCGGCAGGTCGGGGGGATTCCCGGCTTCGGCGGCAAGCGCGGCGAGTGCGGGGCCGGCTCCGGTCCCGATCCCGATCCCGAACGCCGATGACGACCGGACGACCGTACGAGAGGCACTTTGCGGCTGTCGGATACACCGCGTTCCGGGGTGATCAACCATGATATGGACCGTGCCGTCTGCGACGCGGCTCAAGCTGTTCGAGGAAGGGACTCCGATGCGTGATACGGCATCAGACAGGCCGCTGGACGGCCACGCAGCCGAGGCAGCCGACAGGCAGGCGGACGTGATCGTGGTGGGGCGGGACCCGCCGGTTCGTCCACCGCGTACCACCTCGCCAGAGCGGGCGTCGACGTCCTCCTCCTGGAGAAGTCGCGATTCCCGAGGGAGAAGGTGTGCGGTGACGGGCTCACCCCCCGTGCTGTCAACCAACTGATCCGCATGGGCGTCGACCTCAAGGCACCCGGGTGGGTGCGCTCCCGTGGCATGCGGTGGGTCATCGGCGGCCGCCAGGTGCAGATCGACTGGCCGGACCTCGGGCGTTACCCGGACTTCGGGCTCTCGCGCAGCCGACACGACTTCGACGACATTCTTGCCCGCCACGCCGTGGCGGCCGGAGCTCGGCTGGCCACCGGTGTGAAGGTCACCGGTCCTGTCACCGATCGCGCGGGCCGCGTCACGGGCGTCACCACCGTGACCGACGGGGGTGAACCCTCCGTCCACCGTGCGCCGATCGTCATCGCGGCTGACGGCGCGTCCGCACGTCTCGCGCTCGCCATGGGGGTGGAACGGGACAAGAAGCGGCAGGTCGCCACAGCGGCCCGCCGCTACTACCGTAGTCCGGACCGGTCCCAGGAGGAGTACCTCGAACTGTGGGCCGACGTCCGGCTGCCGGACAGCGACCGGTACCTGCCCGGATACGGCTGGATCTTCCCCATGGGCGACGGGCGGGTCAATGTCGGTCTGGGAGGTGTGGGCAGTCGGCAGCACGGCAACCTCGAACTGCGGGCCACCCTCACCCAGTGGCTGGCCCGTACCCCTGAGTCCTGGGGCCTGCGCGAGGAGAACGCCGAGGGCCCGTTGCGCAGCGCCGCGTTACCCATGGGCTTGAATCGGCGTCCGCTCTACACCCGCGGGCTCCTGTTGGTGGGGGACTCCGCGGGAATGATCAGCCCCTGGACCGGTGAGGGCATCGGCCAGGCCATGGAGGCGGGTGAAGCCGCCGCCGAGATGGTGGCACTTGCCCTGGCGCGGCCCGTGGGTCCCGGGCGGGAGCGTGTGCTGCACCACTATCCCGTCGAGATGAACCGCCGTTGGGGACGCTACTACCGCCTGGGCAATGTGGCCCTGGACGTCCTGCTGAAGCGCTCGGGTTTCCAGTCGGTCCTCAACGGATACGTTCTGGGCTCCCCCTTCCTGCTGAACGCACTGGCGCGGCTGCTCACCAACCTGACCGACGACCCCTCACGCGACACGATCGACCACCTTCTCAACGGCATCGTCCGGCTCGTGCCCGCCCCGAATACGAGGCGCCGCCGCTGAATCCCCGGGCCACCGCCCGGCGGTGAGAGCGGTGAGCGCCTCGGCCGTGTGCGCCCCCAGGGCCCCCGGGCCCGTCTCATTCCCGCGGGGCCGGCCCGGGTTCGTTCGCCGGTGGCGCGGGGCGCAGGCCGTACATCAGGTTGGCGATCAGGGCGTCGGCGAATTCCTCGGTGAGGGGCTCGTCCGGGATGAGCAGCCGGTGATAGCAGGCGCCCCAGAGCTGGTCGATGATCACACGGGGGTCGGCGTCCGGGCGGATCTGGCCGCGCTGCTGGGCCCTTTGGAGAACGCCCGCGGCCAGTCGTCTGCGGCCGAGGGAGTACAGGTCGCTGAAGGCGGTGGCCAGATCGGGGTCGGTCTGGGCCTGGCCGATGAGTTCGGCCAGTACCCGGCCGGCCCGGGTGCCGGTGAGCAGGTTGACGAAGGCATGCAGTTGGGAGGTCAGGTCAGCGGTGATGTCGCCGGTGTCGGGGAAGGCCAGGCTGTCTTCGACGGCGTGCATGTACCCGTCGAGGGCGAGGGCGCCTTTGGAGGGCCACCACTTGTAGATGGTTGTTTTGCTGGCGCCGGCCAGTTGGGCCACTCGTTCGATCGTGAAGGCAGCCATGCTTTCGGCCAGCAGGACGCTTCCGGCTGCCTGGAGAATGTCGTGGCGGACCTCTTCCGCCGGGCGCCGGCCACGGCCCCGGGGTGCGGCTTCAGGAACGGAAGGCATTTCGGGACCGCCGGGGGTGGTTGGCATGTCAGATCTCCGGTAGGTCCGCGCACCTGCTGGTACCGGCCCTGGTGGGGGTGTGGATGGCCGGACGGGTTCAATCGGATGCTATGCCCAGCGTGGCCGCGTTCACCCTGTCGACGCTTCCCGTTCGTACGCCGGCCGGAGGAGTTCGGCGAAGCCCATGCGGGTCAGGAAGTTGCGCTGGGCTTCTTCGTTGACCTCGTTGGCGTGTTCGACGCCGGCTTTCGTGAAGTCGACGACGGTCCGGGAGGGGCGGCTGCCGCGGGGCAGCGCCAGGACGCGTGTTATCTCGTCGGCGACGGCGACCGGGTCGGCGTCGACGTTCTCCTCGAAGAGTCCCGCGGTGGCTTCCTCGTTGCGTTCCACCATTGGTTCCAGAGCGGCATAGGCGGCGGTGACGGTACGGTCGCCGGCCCGGCCCGCGTTGGGGAAGTGCTCGGTGCCGGAGGTGAAGGGACCGGGCATCACGATGGTGGACTCGATGCCGAACTGTCCCACCTCGTACGCGGTGGTACGGGCCAGTGCGTCGAAGGCGGCCTTGGAAGCGACGTAGGGCGCGAGGAACGGCGGCAAAACGACACTGGTGGAGCTGCCCACGTACACCAGCAGGCCCTCGCCGCGGGAGCGGAGGTGCGGCAGCGCCGCACGGTTGACGCGCTGCATACCGAGCACATTGACGTCCATCAGATGCGCCAGATCCTCGGCGGTGAACGCCTCGGCGAAGCCCACCATCAGGTGGCCCGCA
Organism: Streptomyces sp. 150FB; assembly: GCF_000818195.1. Classification (GTDB taxonomy): domain Bacteria; phylum Actinomycetota; class Actinomycetes; order Streptomycetales; family Streptomycetaceae; genus Streptomyces. Next base: position 8,492,519 of record NZ_JTHL01000001.1, read on the forward strand.
TTGTGCACGACGACATCCAGACGGCCGGTCTCGGCGAGGATGGACGTGACCGCGTTGTCGGCGGAGTCCTGGGACTGCACGTCCAACTCCACCACGCGCAGATCGATGTTCTCCCGGGCGGCCAGGTCCAGCAGTTCACGCGATCTGGGGGTGTTGCGGCCGAACGGGTCGCGCATGCTGGCGAAGACGGTGTGGCCCGCGGCGGCCAGTGCGCGGGCGGTCAGGTTGCCGATACCGGTGGCGGCGCCGGTGACGAGAACGACGTGGGAAGACATGACAGCTCTCCTGGGGTCGGGGGGATGCTTTGCGGAGGGAGCGTGGGTCAGGCCGCGCCGCCGTTGACATAGAAGATCTGTCCGTTGACCCAGCGCGCGGGCCCCGCGAGGAAGGAGACCGCCTCGGCGATGTCCTCGGGGTAGGCCAGGCGCTCCAGCGGGGGGACATGGGCGAGGCGGTCGATGGTCTCCTGGTCCTTGTCCTCCAGGAACAGCGGAGTGGCGGTCGGTCCGGGGGCTACGGCATTGACCGTGATGTCCCTGCCGCGCAACTCCTTGGCGAGGATCATCGTCATGGCGTCCACCGCGCCCTTGGTCGCCGCGTAGGCGGTGTAGTTGGGCAGGGCGAGCTTGGTGACACTGGTGGAGAAGTTGACCAGGGCGCCTCCCGTGCGCAGTCGGCGTGCCGCTTCACGGCTGACCACGAAGGTGCCGCGCACGTTGGTGCGGTGCATCCGGTCGAAGTCGGCGAGCTCGAGCCCGACCAGCGGTGAGAGCAGCATGATGCCGGCCGTGTGGACCACCACGTCGACACCGCCGAAGGTCTCCTCGGCGAGGTCGAACAGCGAGGCCACGTCGGCTTCTTCGGCCACGTCCGCCTTGACGGCGAGGGCGGTGCCGCCCGCCTTTTCGATCGCCTCGACGGTCTCCTGAGCGCGAACGGAATTGCCCGCGTAGCCGATGACGACGCTCATCCCATCAGCCGCGAGCCGCTCGACGACCGACCGGCCGATCCCGCCAGAACCCCCGGTGACGATGGCGACCCGCGGCGACTCGCCGGCTGCGGTGTTGATGTGTGTGCTGGTCATGGTGATGTCCCTTCCAGAGGCGCGCCCGATGCGCTCCGGGACCCCCCGGTGCGCTTTGTGGACGCTGCGTTCATATAAGCATGGAGATGAACGCGGCGTCCATATGTTTCGCGTTCGGAAGGGATTCGTGGGACCCGCGTCACACAACTACGCCGAGCTCGCGATCCTGCTCGCACCCGGGGGCAGCAACCGCTGAGCCGCGTTCCCTAGCCCCTGGAGAGTTGGAAGCGGGCGCCGCCCACAGTGCCGGGGTCACCTTCCTCCCCAGCGCCTTCGGGCGCCCGCACCTGGTGGCGGTCACGCTACGGCTGGAGGCACTCGCGCATCCGGTACGGCTTCGGCTGCCGCGTACCTTGGCCCGCGGCCCGCACGCCACCGGTGAGCCGGCCCACGCCTGGGGACTTTCACCCCCGGAGTTTCCCGCCACCTCGCTGCCCCGCGCACCTCAGCCGTGAGGTGGTCGAGCGTGGCCCGTCAGTGCTTCGTGGTTCACCTTGAGGGCCCGTCCGGTCAGAGCGGTTCCGGGACGGAGTGGCCGAAGCCCTGGTCCCAGTGGTTGCGGCTGGTGACCTCGTGCACGGGGCGGCGGTTCGCGGCTGTGGCCCAGCGTCCGCGCGGGTAGCCGAGCGCGAGCAGCGCGGTCATCTGCCAGCCTTCGTCCGTGGGCACGCCCAGCGTCTTCATGACCTCGGCCGCCTCGTAGCGCAGTACCGTGCTGATGGTGCCGCCCACACCTTCCGCGTGCGCCGCGAGGAGGATGCTCCAGATGGCGGGGTAGATGTTCGCGCCCCCGTGGTCGTCGATGGCGAACACGAAGACCAGCAGCGGGATGTCGGCGAAGTGCTCGGTGAAGTAGTCGCCGGACGCCTTGATCCGGCGCATGGTCTCCGCGTGGGCCCGGGTCGTGCATGGGCTTGGCGAGTTGGCCCGCGGCGATCTCCGCGTACTCCTGGGCGCGGCAGCGCTGGTACGCCGTCGCCAACTCGCGCTTGAGGTCCGGGTCGTCGACGACCAGGAAGTGCCAGCGCTGGGTGTTCCCGCCGTTGGGGGCCCGGATGGCGGCGTCGAGGATTCGGGCCTGGGTCTCCAGCGGTATCGGGTCGGGGTGCATACGGCGCATCATCCGCGTGGTGTACGGAGCCTCGTAAACGTCCATTGCGGGTACTCCTCGCGGTAGTTGGCGCGGCGGCGGGTACGTCGGCGGGCACGGCCGGCGGACGTACGGCCCGTGTCGCGTACGCGACATTACGGTTACGATGATTACATGTAACGTAACTAGCCGCGAGACACGGTCCTGGTGCGCCGGCGTACCCCTGGCTCGTGCTCGAACAACGAGACGCAGGAAGAAGGAGCCGACCGTGGCGGCAACAGCAAAGGAACTGATCGAGCGCAGCATCCCGTTCCTCCACGAGGTGGAGAACCGCACGGCGGGTGGCGAGTTGGAGACCTGGCTGAACGAGACCCACGGCGCCGGGAGTGAGCTGTACGGCGACCTGGCCGCCATGATCACCGACGGGGTCCGCGAGGGCTGGGCCGCCAACATCGAGGTCGAGGGCCGCACGTACCGGCGCAGCCGCATCGCCGAACCGAGCGCGCCCCTCAGGTACTTCAGCATCACGGCGGTCTACATGGACAGCATCGAACCGCTGCGCGGGCAGTACCACCAGCACCCGTACGGCGAACTCAACCTCGTCGTACCGCTGGACCCCGGCGCCAGGCTCATGGGGCCGCGCGGCTGGAGCGGGCCCGGCTGGACCGCACCCGGCCCGGGCAGCCACCACTACCCCGAGGTCAAGGGTGGTGCCTTGATCGCGCTGTTCTACCTGCCCGCCGGGCGGATCTCGTACGACATAACGCCGTCCACCGCCTGACACCCGGAGGGGACGTTAGCGTCATGGATCCCGCGACGACCATCGAGGAAGCCCTGCTCACCCGGCGCAGTTGCCGAGCCTTCCTGCCGACCCCGGTGCCGCGTTCCGAGATCGAGCGGCTGCTCACCCTCGCGGCCCGGTCGGCCAGCAACTCCAACTGCCAGCCCTGGCAGGTGCATGTGCTGACCGGCGCGGCGAAGCGGGCGCTGACCGAGGATCTGCTCGGCGCGCACGCGGAGGAACGCCGGGCCGAGCAGGCCGAGTTCGACTACCAGCCGCAGCCGGACGCGTGGCCGGAGCCCTTCCGTTCGCGGCGCCGCAGCTTCGGGCAGAGTCTGTACCAGGAGACGCTCGGGATGGCGGCGGAGGACGTGACCGCCCACCGCGGCCATCACCGGCGGAACTACGACTTCTTCGGCGCGCCGGTCGGGATCATCCTGACCGTCAGCAGGGCACCGCTGGGTGGTGCCCTGCTCGATGCCGGGCTGTTCTTGCAGGCGCTGATGCTGGCGGCCCGCGGAGACGGTCTGCACACCTGCGCCCAGGCCGCGTTCATCGACTTCCATCCGGTGCTGCGCCGGCACGTGACCGTACCGGACGACCATGTGGTCATCTGTGGTGTGGCGCTGGGCTACGCGGACGAGGACCACCGGCTCGGCGCCCATCGCACCACTCGTGAACCCGTGGGCCTGTTCACCACGTTCTACGACTCAGACTCAGACTCAGACTCCGGTTCGGACTCCGACACGGTATGACGACACCTGACTGCGCCGGGCGTCAGCTCTTGATGAAGTCGAGCAGATCCTTGTTGAAGGTGTCGTTGTACGGGGCGACCATGGCCAGGCCGTGCGGGGCTCCCGGGTAGATCTTCACGGTGGCGTCCTTGACGATCTTGGAGGACTTCTGTGCGGCTGCCACGATCGGCACGATCTGGTCGTCGTCGCCGTGCACGATCAGCGTGGGGATGTCGAAGCGGCGCAGGTCCTCGGTCGTGTCGGTCTCCGAGAACGCCTTCACGCAGTCGTACGCACCCTTGATGCCGACCGACATGCTCCACAGCCAGAACGCGTCCCGTACGCCCCCCGAGACCTTGTGGCCCGGACGGTTGGCGCCGTAGAAGCTCTCGCTGAGGTCCTTGTAGAACTGCGAGCGGTCGGCGGCGACTCCGGCCCTGATCTGGTCGAACACATCGATCGGCAGACCCTCCGGGTTCGCGTCCGTCTTCACCATCAGGGGCGGGATCGCGCTTTGCAGCACGGCCTTGGCCACGCGGCCCGTCCCGTGGCGGCCGATGTAGCGGGCCACCTCGCCGCCCCCCGTGGAGTGACCGACCAGGATCACGTCGTGCAGGTCGAGGGTCTCGATCAGTGCGGCCAGATCGTCCGCGTACGTGTCGAGATCGTTGCCGTCCCAGGTCTGGCCGGAGCGCCCGCCGCCGCGGCGGTCGTGGGCGATGGCGCGGAAGCCGTTGTCGGCCACCAGTTGGAGCTGCGGATCCCAGGCGTCGGCGGTCAGCGGCCAGCCGTGGCTGAAGACGACGGGCTGACCCGTTCCCCAGTCCTTGTAGAAGATCTGGTTTCCGTCTTTCGCGGTGATGAAGGGCATGGCGCTGATCCTTTGCGCTCGACGACTGCGGGAGGAGGCGGGTGCCCCCGAGGGGAGGTGCGATGTGGGTGTTTAGCCCGTAATGCGCCTATGGGATATTGGTACCAGTTCGAGGACCGGCGTCCTCCGGCGACTCGCTGTCCCGAGCGGCCCCGGCCAAGTCCGCCGCCGGTCGTGGGCGGGCGGTCGGCGCTGGAGGATCTCGACGAGTCGTGGGCCCGTCGCCGTCGCGCCTGCCCGGATGTACTCGGTGAGGTCTTCCAGCGATTCCGCACGGTGGACCTCGATGCCGTAGCCACGGGCGATGTCCAGCACGCCGAGGCCGGAGATGTCGAGGTACTCACCTTCCGGGACGTGCAGGATCTCGGAGAACTCCTGCAGCGCGCGGTACTTGGTGTTCGTACAGACCACGAAGGTGACGGCCACCTGGTGGCGCGCCGCGGTCCACAGGCCCGACGTGGTGTACTGCATGGTGATCGTCAGGCGGTCGCGCAGCATGTCGGCGGAGGTCCACTCCAGCGCGATGACGGTGTCGTCGTTCTTGCCCCGGTCGATCGCGTCGAGGATCGCCTCGGTGGTGAAGTGCGGCCCACTGGTGTCGGCCTCGGGGAGGGTACGTGTGGCGGGCCACGGGCGGTCGCTCTTGGTGGCCGCGGCGGCGACGCGTACGAGCGCGTCCGACGGGTCGCCCACCGAGATACGGCCGAAGGGCGCGCGGGCCGCTTCGTCGGGGTCGTCGGTGACCGCGTACACACTGATGCCTGGCCGCAGGACGTCCTCGTCGCTGGGTGCGTGGTGGCGGAAGATGGGCGCCCCGAAACACACCACGACGTCGTACGCCGCGAGGGCGTCGGCGACCTCGCCCGCTGCGGAGGGCAGTTGCCCCTGGTAGCGGCGATGGCGCGTAGGGAAGAGCGAGCGGGGCGGGCTGGGCGCGATCCAGACGGGAAGGCGGGCCCGTTCGGCCAGGGCGACAGCGGCCTGGAACCCCTTCCCGGTGTCCGCCCCGGGCCCCAGCACCTCCGTGGTGGCGCAGGATTCTGTAAAAGGCGTCACTGACCGTAACCACGAGTCGTCCCTTGTGGAGAGTGAATGGGGCGGCGTTCCGGTGTTGGGGTGCTCCGCCTCGGCGGGTGGCTCAGTCAGAGCTGGGTCTGCCCACCGTTCACCTCGTACACCGAGCCGGTCACGAAAGAGGCCTCGTCGGACAGCAGGAACGCCACGACGCCGGCGACCTCTTCCGTTGTGCCTGTTCGGTTCATCGCGGTCTTCGCCGCGATTGCCGCCCGCACTTCGGCCGGTAGTCCCCGAGCGGACGGTGCGTCGATCGGACCCGGCGCGACTGCGTTGACGCGGATGCCGCGTTGTGCGTATTCAACGGCGGAAGACCGGGTCAGGCCGACGATCCCGTGCTTGGACGCCGAGTACGCCGCCCGGCCGGCATGGGCCATGACTCCCGCGGTCGACGCCATATTGACGATCGCTCCGCCGCCGTGCCCCACGAAGTGGGCCAGTTCGGCCCTCATGCTCAGGAAGACCCCGGTGAGGTTCACGCTGATGACCTGGAGCCAGTCCGCCGGGTCGATCTCATGGACGTCGACGAGCTTCGGTGTGATGCCCGCGTTGTTGACCGCCAGATCGAGCCTGCCGTAGGTCGAGACCGCGAACTCGACGAGCTGCTCGGTATCTTCGAGGACTGACACATCGGCGACGAACGGCGTGGCTTCTCCGTCCGCGCCGCTGATCTCCTCGGCCACCCGCTCCGCGCTGTCCCGACTTCGGTCGGCCACAACGACCTTGGCGCCGTCCCGGCCGAGTCGCTTGGCCACAGCTTCGCCGAGCCCGGAACCGGCTCCGGTGACGATGGCTACTTTTCCCTTGGATGACACGTGATACCGCTTCCCCTGGTGTGTTACGTAACTGCCCTGCATGGGCGGCGCGTTCGGAGCGCCGTCGGCGACACTGGTGATCAGTGCGCGGCTTCCTTGACGCTGAAGACGCCGCCGGCGGGATCGTGGAATACCGCGATGGTGCCGTGTCCGGTCGCGGTGGCGGGCATCAACACGGCGCCGCCGAGACGGGTGACGGTCGCGACGGTGGCGTCGGCGTCAGCCACGGTGAAGTAGACGTCCCAGTACGGGGGGATCTCGGCGGGCATGCCGGCGGGGCGCGGCAGAAGGCCGGAGAACGCGTGGTCGTCGAGCTTCCAGTTACGGCGGTTCAGCGCGCCTTCGGGGCTGGTGAGGGTCCAGCGGAAGACGCGCCCGTAGAAGGCGGCCGAGGCTTCCACGTCGTCGGTGATCAGCTCGGCCCAGGAGAACGAGCCGGGCTCGTCAACCAGGCCGGTGCCGTCGCGCCGCGCGGTCTGCCGTACCGCGAAGGTCGCTCCGCTGTGGTCGGTGACGAGCGCGGTCCGGCCGATGTCCGCCGTATCGCTCGGCGCTGTCGTGATGGTGCCGCCTGCGGCCGTGGCATCCGCGGCGGCCTTGTCGACATCGCCGACGTCGACGTACGTCGTCCAGGTCGCGTGCTCAAGGCCCGCACGGGATGTGATCGCCGCGACAGGTCGTCCGCGAAGCAGGCAGGTCGAGCGCTCCCGCAGGCCGGCTGATCCCGGTTCGGCCCTCCAGCCGAAGAGCTCGCCGTAGAAGCGGACGGCCGCAGGGGCGTCCGGTGTGGCCAGCTCGACCCAGGACGGCATGCCGTCCGCGTAGGTGCCGATGTTCATACGTTCTCCCGGGGCTACCGCGATGTACCTGCGGCCGCCCACCGGAGTCGGCGGTCCGCGAGGACTGCACGACAACTGTAACCATCCTTGTCAGTGACTGACAAGGATGGCGGCGGCTGACCATTCAGCTCGGTGGGCGGGCGAGGCGGGAGGCGTGGGAGGTGATCCCTGGCTCGTCAGTCGCGGACCGCCGCGATCGCTTGGTCGACCAGGTCCCCGAGTGGAGCCTTGCCTTCCATGCGGGTCCACTCGGTGGCCGCGACCTGGAGACAGGACAGCGCACAGGACACGATGGCCTCAGCCTTCAAGCGTCGCGTAGCCGTGGTTCCCTTCAGTCGCGACTCGACGTGAGGTACGAGCAGTCGCTGCCACTGTGCGTGCTTTCGCACCATCGCGGCGTCCAGTGCTGGGGTGTTCGCCAGCATGGTCGCGGTGCGCAGCCCGGATTCGCCGTCCTCAATCGAGGTGACAGCCACATTCAGCGCATGCCGAACGGCCACCCATGGATCCTCCTCCGTCGGGCGGCTCTCCATTGTCTCCGCCACAACAAGGCCGAGCTGGGTCATGTTGCCGATGGCCATGTCTTCTTTGGTGTCGAAGTAGCGAAAGACACTTCGGGGCGAGATTCCGACCTCGGTGGCGATGTGGTCGACGGTTGTCTCGTCGAAACCCCGCTCAAGGAACAGCCGCATCGCTGCCGACGCTATTTCCGCCTGAACCGCCCGCCGGGCGACGTCCCGCATTGCCGGGCGCACCTTCTCTTCGCTCACCATGAACGTAGCGTACCGTGTAAGGTTTGGCGCCTCCAGTCAAATGTGGCAGTGGCTGTCGCCCGTTCCCTCCCTGCCTTCCAGGGGCAGGAACTGCTGTTGTTTTCAAGGATCGGCGCTCTCTGGCCCGAATGCGGAACAGGCCGATAATGGGGGCATGGGCCGCGTACGGTCGGATCGGTCGGACCGAACCGCAGCGCGCGGCTGACCGCCTTCCGGGGTGCTCGTGGGGGTTTATCGGCTTCGCCCCAGGAATCCTCGAAACCGGCGCCGGTTACTGCCGGCCGTTCGAACAGGAAGTCCGTATGACTACTACATCGAACTCTCTCATCCGTCCGCAGTTCACGACCATCGACGGATTGTCGATCCGTTATGCCGAGGGCGGGGAGGGCAGTCAGGACGCCATTCTGCTGAGCCCGTGGCCGGAGAGTGTGCTGGCGTTCGACCAGGTCTGGGCCCGGCTGGCCGATCACACGCATCTGGTGGCCGTCGATCCGCCCGGATTCGGCAAGTCGGAGCGTCGTGATTCGCTGATGAATCCCCAGGCCATGGGCGATTTCATCGTCAGTGTCGCCGATGCCTTCGGACTGGAGAACCCGCACATCGTCGGCCCCGACATCGGCACCTCGTCCGCACTGTTCGCTGCCGCGGCGGCACCCGGCCGGTTCCGCAGTCTGGTCATCGGCAGCGGGGGAGCGGCAGTTCCACTCCAGCTCACGGGCGTACTGAAGGAGTGGGTCGAGGCTCCCGACCTGGAACCGTACCGGCAGATGGACGCACGGCAGATCGTCACGGTCGCACTGTCCACCATCGAGGGATACACACCGCCGCCCGAGATCCGGGAGGACTATCTCTCGTCCTTCGAGGGTGACCGCTTCGTCGAGTCGATGCGTTACGCCCGCAGCTACCCCGACCAGCTTCCGCTCCTCAGCGATCTCCTCCCCACCATCCAGACGCCGGTGCGCATCGTCCAAGGCAGCGAGGACCAGGTCGTGCCTCCGGTCAACGCCGAGTTTCTCCATGCCCGACTTCCCCACAGTCGCGTCGACTTCATCAACAACGCGGGCCACTTCTGCTGGGAGGAGAAGCCGGACGAGTACGCGAGCCTCGTCACGAACTGGTGGGACGAGGGGCACGTTCACGCCTGAGTCCGAACGGCAATGCGCCGACGGGCAGTCATCCCGTGGCCGCGTCGTCAAGTCCCGTCCCACTCAGGGGACATGACGATGGAGGTCTACACTTCCGGGGCGGTGCGCGGCGCCTCCCGGGCGCCTCCAGTCATGCTCATCGACGGGGGATCAAGCGGATGAAGTCTCTCCAGCCAGGTGACCCGGCAAGTATCGGTGGTTACCGCCTGCTCGGTCGGCTGGGTGCTGGTGGCATGGGCGAGGTGTTCTTCGGCCGTTCCGCCGGCGGGCGGCCCGTCGCGGTGAAGGTCATCCGCTCCGAGTACGCGGGGGACTCCCAGTTCCGGGAGCGGTTCGCCCGGGAAATCGAGGCGGCCCGCCGCGTGGGCGGATTCCACACCGCGCCCGTGGTCGACGCGGATCCGGCCGCCGATCCGCCCTGGATGGTCACGGCCTATGTGGCAGGGCCTTCCCTGCACGACGCCGTCGCCCAGCACGGACCACTGCCCGCCGACGCACTGCGCACCCTGGGCGCGGGGCTCTCCGAGGGGCTGGGTGCGATCCATGCCTGCGGTCTGATCCACCGCGACCTCAAGCCGGGCAACGTGTTGCTGGCCGACGACGGTCCGCGCATCATCGACTTCGGAATCGCCCGCGCCACCGGCGCCGGCGCCGCGATGACCACGGCGGGCGCCATCCTGGGCACGTATCTGTTCATGTCCCCGGAGCAGACGTACGGGCGGCAGGCCGGACCCGCGAGTGACGTGTTCTCGCTCGGCGGTGTGCTGGCCTTCGCCGCCACCGGGACGAGCCCTTTCGACGGTGACTCACTGCCCGCCGTGATCTACCGGATCACCAGCGAACAGCCTGACCTGAGCGGGGTGCCCACCGAATTCGGACTGCGCGAGTTGGTCGCCGCTTGTCTGTCCAAGGACCCGGCGGACCGGCCGAGCGTGACGGACGTTCTGCGTCAGCTCGGCGACACCGTTCCCGGCGACGGGTGGCCGCCCGCCACCGTCCTCGACGTGCCGTCCGGCCCGGGCCCGACGGTGACCGATTCTGCGGGGGCGGGGCCCGCCCCGGAGCCCGTACGAGGAGCCGCCCCCGGCGGGC
>NZ_JTHL01000001.1:8503145-8539351 GCF_000818195.1 Streptomyces sp. 150FB
CGACGGCGGCCGCGCCTCCGCGAGCCTCCCGGCCTGTCCCGCCCACCCCACCCGGGGCGCCCGGAGTGCCGGGGCGCTCCTCAGGGCGCGTGGTACGGCCTCGGGCCTCGACGCGGTCCGGGTCTCCGGCGTCGGCCGGCTCCGCCCCGGGGTCGTCACGCCGTCGAGCGTTGCTGACGCTCGGCGTGGTGACGGTCGCCGCCGCGGTGGGGGTTCCTCTCGCGCTGAATCTCACCGGTGACGAGGACGACGGAAGCCTTCGGTTCGACGCTCCTGACAGTGAGTCCGGCGTCAGCGACGTGGTGATCAGCCCGAATGGCAAGATCCTGGCCGGCAGATGCGACGAATTCGTTCAGCTCTGGGACACGCGGACCCGGCAGAGCCTGGGCAAACTCCCGGTGAGCAACCTGTCGTGGGTGCACACACTGGCGTTCAGCCGGGACAGCCGGATGGTGGCCGCCGGAACCGACGACAGCGTCGTTCACCTCTGGTCGACCACCACCAGGCGGTCTCTGGCTGTCCTTGAGGCCAAGGACACGTGGGGGATCAAATCGATCGGGATCGCCCCCGACGGCAACAGGGTGTACGGGAACGACGGAAACGTGGTGTGGGTGTGGAACCGGCTGGACAAACAACCATCCGGCTCCCTGCGTCCCACTGGACCCACCGGCCTGGAGCTCAAGTACAGCGCCCTCGCACCGGACGGGAAGACCCTGGCTGTCGCCTGCGGCAACGGCACCGTCTCCCTCATGTCCACGGCGACCCGGCGCGAAACCACCCGCATCGTCTGCGAGAGCGTCATCACGCAGTTGGCGTTCAGCACGGACGGAAAGATTCTTGCCGGAATCGGCGACCGCGAAGAGTCCGTCCTGCTGTGGGACGTACCGCACGCCGCGGACAAGAACCCGGTCATCGGTTCCCTCACGCACACCCACTCGTCGCCCACAGCGCTGGCGTTCGGCTCCGGCGGAAAGACAGTGGCCGTCGCCTACGACGACGACACGATCCGGCTGTGGGGTGTCAGCAGCCGCCGTGTCACGAAGACGATCACTCTGTCCAGCGACGAGTCGGCGACCCAGGGACTGGCGTTCAGCACCGATGGCGCGTTCCTCGCCGTGACCCGGAACGGCTCGGGCCACCTGTGGAATCTCCGCTGACCGAGGGCCGGGAGCCGCAGCACCGTCACACCGCGACGGCCGACCCGCCCAGCACCGGAAACACTCGACAGGAGCTTCCCATGACCGCACGTTTCAAGGACCTGTGCATCGACGCCACCGACCACCAGGCCCTCGCGGACTGGTGGTGCACGGCCATCGGGTACGTCCGCCGGGACGCCCCGGCCGGCGACGAGGGTGAGAACACGGTGCCGATTCACGACCCCGGGGGCGAAGGCCCGCTGATCTGGGTGAACCATGTCACCGAGGCGAAGACGGTCAAGAACCGAATGCATCTGGACGTCTGGGGGAGTGTCGCCGAACTCCTCGCCCTGGGCGCGACGTTGGTCCGTGCTCAGGAGGCCGACATCGAGTGGAGCGTGATGGCGGACCCCGAAGGCAACGAGTTCTGCGTCTTCACACCGGTCTCCTGACCACAAGGTTGCTCACACGTCCTTCCTCACCGAGTTCGCGGTTCATGTCCCAGTTGACGGGGCGACGCTTCCGGGCCCCCTGCGCGGCCCCCTGCCAACCGCTCCGCCAGTACGGTCCGTACGCCCGTACAGTTGGTTGCCGAGTGGGCCCCGGCGGTACAGCACGTGCCGTCCGTCGCGGATTCGGGTGACCAGGCCCGTCGCGTGCAGCACGCGCAGATGCTGTGACACGGCGCTCGGGGTCACTTCGAGGCGGCGGGCGATCTCGGCCGTGGTCATCGATTCGCCCAGCAGGGACAGCAGTTTCGCCTTGGGCAGACCGAGCAGCGACGTGAGAGCTGCCGTGTCGGGCTCCGGGGTCGGGGTCCAGAGGGTCGCGATCCCACGGCTGGGGTAGGCCAGCATCGGCGGTTCCTCCGCGCTGAGCGGGGGAACGGGCTTGTAGGCGAACAGGGACGGGACCAGCGGCAGTCCTCTGCCGGACGCGGCCACCTGGTGTTTGCCGATCATCTTGTCGATGTGCAGTACCCCGTTCTGCCACCGCAGGTTGGAGTGGATGTCGGAGAACAGCAGGCGTGCGCCTCCCGTTGCCAACTGCCGTGCGCGGTATGTGATGTCCGCCTCCAGTACGAGACGCATCCGCGGCCAGGTCGGCAGGAAGGCGATGTCCCAGTAGCGCCGCAGCAGCTCGCAGATCTCGTCCAGAAGCCTGACGACCTGCACGTCACCGGGCGCGGTGGCCTGACGCAGGAGGTGAGGAAGCAGGGCCGGCGCGTGTGTTGCCAGCAGGTCGCGGCGCACGATGTCCGGCGGTGTGCCGCGTACCTCGATCAGTTGTTCCTCGATGGTGGGCGCGAAACTCGTCGGCCGTGGCGTCAGGAAATCGGGCAGGGCACGCGTCGGTCCCACCAAGGACAGCAGGAGGCGGACGTCGGGCGCGTCGAGTCTGCCGAGTGCGGATCTGCGCCAGGGGATGTGCGACGGGTAGCGGCCGGGATCACGCAGCGTCCAGAGGCTGGCCATGATCTCCTGCAACGGCGAGATGGCGAACCGGGTGTCCGCGAGATCGTCGACATCGAGCAGGAAACCGATCATTAAGCGGGAAGCTACATCGTTTGGCACCCGCGCGGATCTGCTTTGGACTTCGGTGCATGACAGATCACAGCGATCGGCTACCGGCGCAACGCAGCCCACGCCGCCCACACCGCCGGACCGACATGTCCGCCGATCCGGAACACGCGGGCTCCGGTGTGAGCAACCGGGTCATCCTGCTCCTGGCCCTCACCTGCGGAGTGGCCGTGGGCAACGTCTACTTCCCCCAGGCCATCAGCCCGTTGGTCGCCGACGCGCTGCACGTGTCCGCCGACTCGGCCGCCCTCGTGGTGACCGCGACGCAGTTCGGTTACGCGGCCGGGATCTTCCTGCTGGTGCCGCTCGGCGACCGGTTCCCGTACCGGCCGTTGATCGTCACCCTCCTCGGACTCAGCGGCCTGGGGCTGCTCGCGGCCGGCGCGGCCCCCGGACTCGCGGCCCTGGTCGGCGCGACCGCCTTCGTCGGTGTGACGACCGTGGTCGCCCCCCTCGCCGGTCCGATGGCGGCCGGGCTGGTGGCCGGCAACCGCCGCGGTGTGGTCGGTGGCACACTGCTGAGCGGATCCATCGGTGGCATGCTGCTGTCCCGCGCCCTCGGCGGGACCATGGGGGAGTGGCTGGGGTGGCGAGCCCCCTATCTGATGTCCGCCGCCCTCTCCTTGATCATGGCCATGGTCCTGATCCGTGCGCTGCCGACGACGTCCCCGCCATCGGGGCAGCGGTATCCGGCGCTGCTGGCCGAGCCGTTGCGCCTGTTGCGCACCGAACCCGCCCTGCGCCGCTCCTGCTTCTACCAGGCCACGGTATTCGCCGGCTTCTCCGCGGTCTGGACCGGCGTCGCCCTCCTGCTCACAGGCCCGACGTACGGCATGGGCGCGCAGGCGGTCGGGGTGCTCGCCCTCGTCAACGCGGGGACCATGCTCTGCACACCGTTCGCAGGACGCCAGGTGGACCGGCGGGGGCCCGACGCGGTCAACGTCGTGTGCATACTCGGCGTCATCGCGTCGGCCCTCGTCCTCGCGTTCGGCAGCCTCGGCGGCACGCCGGGCCTGGCGACCCTGGCGCTGGGCACACTGCTGCTCGATGTCGCAATGCAGTCGGGCATGGTCGCCAACCAGGTGCGGATCTACGCCTTGCGCCCCGAGGCCCGCAGCAGAGTCAACACCGCCTACATGACCTGCGCCTACCTCGGCGGCAGCGTGGGTTCCTGGGCCGGAGCCCGCACTTACACGTACGCCGGATGGCTGGGGGTGTGCACGCTTGTCGTGTTGCTCGCCGCAGCGGCCCTGGTCCGAAGTGTCAGACCCGGGTCTCCAGCCTCCCCCGGTTCTGAAGGATGTAGAGGGCGGCCAGCGACGGGGCGATGAGCACCCCCGCGGCGCCGGCCACGGAGGCGAGCACCCAGAGCGTGGGCGTCGGCGCCGCGGCGTCGGCGATGCTGAGATGCGTACCCAGCAGGAACGGGTACTGCGCAACCCCCCAGCCGCATACGACCGTTGCCACGGCCAGGGCGGCCAGCATGCGCAGGGCGAGCGGCTTCTCGCGTCTGAGGAGGAACAGCGTGAGCAGTCCGCTCAGCGCCGAGACGATGAGCAGCGCCAGGCCGCGATGGCTCAACTGGTGGAACAAACGAGGGGAGTCGGAGTGGAGGACGAAGACGCCGGCGAGGCTGATGATCCCGGTGACGATCACCGAGAGCATCGCGCGCCGGCGGAACCACGCTTCGATCTCCGGGCCCTCGTTCTTCCGCGCGGCGGCGGTCAGAAACACCGCGGCGAGGTAGGCACACACCGCTACGGCCAGCACCCCGCCCAGGACGGATGTGGGGTTGTTCCAGCTTTCGATCGGATCGCCGTTGCCGGCGGTGGGTACCCGGCCCGAAGCGATGGCACCGGCCACGCACCCGAAGCAGTAAGGGGTGAGCACCGAGGACAGCGCGAACGACGCCCCGAAGATGCGCTGTTCAGGCGTACGCATCGACGCCTTGCGGAAGGCGAAGCCCGCGCCCCGCAGGACGATTCCCAGCGCCGCCAGGCCCAACGGGATGTAGAGCGTGGTGGTGATGGCCGCGAACGCCGTGGGGAAAGCGCTCCACAGCATGACGAGGCAGTAGATCAGCCAGGTGTGGTTGGCCTCCCAGACAGGGCCGATCGACACGTCGATCAGATGGCGGGGCTTGCTGCCGCGCGCCGCTCCGCCGGCGGTCAGGTCCCAGAAACCGGCGCCGAAGTCCGCTCCCCCGAAGAGCGCGTAGGCGATGACACCGATGAACAGCAGGACTGCGACGGCGTCACTCATGCCGGCCCTCTCCGGCGTGCGCGTCGGTCAGCGGCCGGTTGGGACCGTACGGGACGTCCAGCCCCTCGTCGTCTCCGTCGCTGCCGGCTCTCCACCGTCTGGTCAGGGACCGCAGGATCAACAGGGCGCCGATGCCCACAGCGAGGTAGATGCCGAGGGCGGCGGCGAAGAACGGCCAGAGGTTGCCCTGGGTCGTCACGGCGTCCTTGGTGAGCAGCAGACCGACCACCGTCCACGGCTGCCGTCCCACCTCGGTCACCACCCAGCCGCTCTCCAGGCACACCACCGCGACGAATCCGCTGAGGGCGGCGCAGCCCAGGAACCACCGGTTGGTGGGCACCTGCCGCCGGCGCCACCACAGCCATACGGACCAGACGACCAGCAGGAGCAGCACGCTGGCTGTTCCCACCATCACGTCGAAAGCGAGGTGGACCACGCTCACCGATCTGTCGGTGGGCCGTACGGCGGGAGCGATCGCGTCGAGTCCGCGGATCCTCGTGGACGGTCTGAACCCGGCGAGCAGCGAGGCCACGTCCGGAATCTTGAGTCCGTAGCGGACCTTCCCGTCGATGAGCACCCCGCCCAGTGTCTCGGGTACATGGGTGCCGGTGGTGGGCAGCAGTTCGAGCGCGGCGAACTTCCTGGGCTCGCTGTTGAACACCTGGCGCGCGACGACATCGCCGACGTAGACCTGTACGGGCAGGACGACCCCGGCCACGATGAAGCCGATGAGGAAGCCGAGCCGGTGGTAGTGGTCGCGGCGTCCCCTGAGCATGCCGACCGCGTAGACCCCCGCCACCGAGAAACCGGCGACGATATAGGCGGCGAGCAGCATGTGCACGCTCTCGAACCAGAAGGCACCGTTGAAGAAGACCTCGGCGGGACGGACCTCCACAACCCGGCCGCCGCGCATGGTGATACCGCCCGGCTGGTTCATCCAACTGTTCGCGGCGACGACGGCGGCGGTGCCGCCCATGCTCGCCACGACCACGGGTACGCCCGTCCAGAAGTGCACCCAGGGAGGAAGCCGCTTCCAGCCGTAGATATAGATCGAGACGAAGATCGCTTCCAGGAAGAAGAAAATACCTTCGATCGCGAACGGGAAACCGAACGCGGCGCCATAGGTGCCCATCAGTCCCGGCCACAGGATGCCGAGTTCGAAGCTCAGCACCGTCCCGGTGACCGCTCCCACCGCGAGTAGCACGGCGGCGACCTTCGACCAGCGCTGGGCGAGCAGCAGGGCCTGTTCGTCACCGTGCCGCAGACCCCGGTAGTTGGCGATGAGCATAAGGGCGGTGAGTGCCACTCCGAACGGCACCAGGATGATGTGGAAGCCGAGAGTGAAGGCCATCTGCTCCCGGGCGGGCAGAAGCTGCGGCGGGTCGGCGGCCGAGGCTGCGACCCGCAGCAGAATCCCGGTGACGTGTGCGGAAGTTGGCATTCCTGCATCGTCCATGCAGGGCTCGGCGCGCCGGTCCGGCGACACGGACCGGCGGCGAACGTCACCCGTTCAGGTAGCGGGGAAGCCTGCGCGTTCACGTGGACCGCTTCCCCCGCACCGCCGAGGGCGGCGGCGACAGCAACGTACGTGCGGCGGCTCTGGGGTGCCACGCGCCGGGCCGAGGCGGTGTGGGCGGGCGTGTAGGGTGAGCCGCCGCGAAGGGGAGTAGCCCCGAAAACCGGTCGTCGACATACTGGAACTCAGCCACGGGTTCCCGGTGGCCGGGCCCGCGTCGGGTAATGATGTGGGTGGGCGAGACCTTCGGCCCTTTTGTCGACGGATGATTGCGTGTCGGCGGGGTCGAAGCCGTACCCGCTCCGCGCCGGTCGTCCTCGAAGCCCCTGCCGGTGCGGGAAGGCTGAACGAGACCCGTGATCCATTTCTTCCTGCTCGTCGTGTGCGCGGCGGCGATCTACCTCTCCTGCGAGTGGTTCGTCAACGCCGTGGAGTGGCTCGGCCAGCGCCTGAACGTGGGGAAGATGGCGGTCGGCACGATCCTGGCCGCCTTCGGCACCGCCCTGCCCGAATCAGTGGTCACGCTCGTCGCGGTCACCACCGGTGCCACCACCAACGCCAAGGACATCGGTGTCGGCGCCGCGATGGGCGGCCCGCTGGCCCTGTCCACCATCGCCTACGGCGTCACCGGCGTGATGCTGCTGCTCAAGCGCCGCAAGGACCGCGCCCGGGTGCTCGAAGAGACCGGCACGCCGCCGAGCGCCGGCGACAACGAGGTGCTGGGCGACGAACACGACATGAGACGCCTCGCCAAGGACCAGAAATGGTTCCTGCCGATCTTCGTCGTCAAGGTCACCCTCGGGCTCGTCGCCTTCGCGTTCAAGCCCACCCTGGGCCTGCTGTTCTTCGCCACGTACGCCGTCTACTTCTGGCGTGAGATCCGCAGCGGTGACCAGGGAGGTCACAGCGAGAACGAGGCACTGGAGCCGCTGAGGTTCCAGCGCAAGGCCGCTTCGCCCAGCAACTGGGCTGTCGTGGGCCAGACGGTGCTGACCCTGGCGGTGATCTTCCTCGCCTCGCAGCTCTTCGTGAAGCAACTCGACGCCATCGGCCCGATGCTGGGCCTCTCCACCACCGTCACCGCCCTGCTGCTCTCGCCGGTCGCCACCGAGCTGCCCGAAGTCATGAACGCGGTCATCTGGGTGCGTCAGGGCAAGACGAAACTCGCGCTCGCCAACATCTCGGGCGCGATGATGATCCAGGCAACCGTCCCCAGCGGCCTCGGACTGCTCTTCACCACCTGGAAGTTCGACAACGCCCTCATCTGGTCCGGCGGCATCACCATGGCCGCGATCGTCTACCTGCTCCTGACGATGCGGGCTCACAAGCTCACACCCGTACGCCTCGCGGTGGCCGCCGGCTTCTACGTGGTCTTCGCCCTCGGCCTCATCCCGATCCTGAGCTGACACACCCGCGTCCGCTCCCTGCCCCGGCCCGTGACGGGAGCGGATGACGCGGGCGGTCCGGACCGGGGGGTTACGGCGCCCGCAGGCCGTGGGCGACGCGTGCGCCGAGGTCGGGGTCCACCTTCGTCCAGTAGTCGTTGACCGCACGGTCCTGGACGGGACGCTCGACCCCTTCGCTCAGGTGCGCCACGATGTTGCCGACGAGATGGTCCCGCTCGGTCTCCGTCATCACCTGGCGGTAGAGCGTGCCGGGCTGGATGAAGTCGTCATCGTCCCTGTGCGCCTCGTACGCCGTACGCATGATCTCGCCGGCCTCCACGAACCAGCTCGGATCACGGTAGCGCCCTGAATCGGCCTTGGGGCCGCCGTAGCTGTTGGGCGCGTAGACCGGCTGGTTCCCGTTGTGGCGGAAGCGCATCGGTCCGTCCTTGTTGTAATTGCGCACCTCGTTGAGCGGCTGATTGACCGGGAGCTGGGTGTAGTTCGGGCCGGTGCGATAGCGGCTCGAGTCGCCGTATGCGAACAGCCGCGCCAGAACCATCCGGTCAGGGCTGGGACCGATTCCGGGAACGAAGTTCGCCACGTCGAATCCGGCCTGCACGATCTGGGCGAAGAAGTTCTCCGGATTGCGGTTGAGCACCAAACGCCCGACGGTGATGGGCGGATAGTCCTCGTGCGGCCAGACCTTGGTCACGTCAAAGGGGTTGAAGCGGTAGTCCGCCGCGTCCTCGTAGGGCATGATCTGCATTTCGAGGCGCCAGGACGGGTGGTCTTCGCGGGAGATGGCCTCCCGCAAGTCGCGCCGGTGGCAGTCGAGATCCTCGGCCCGCATTGCCTTGGCCTCGGCGTCGGTGAAGTTCTGGATACCCTGCTCGGTCTTGAAGTGGTACTTGACCCAGAACTTCTCACCCCCCGCGTTCTCCCACATATAGGTGTCGCTGCTGTAGCCATTCATATGGCGCCAGCTTCGCGGTGTGCCGCGGTCGCTCATCAGGACCGTCACCTGGTGGGCCGACTCGGGCGACAGTGACCAGAAGTCCCACTGCATGTTGTTGCTGCGCAGGCCGCTGTCGGGCAACCGCTCCTGCGAATGGATGAAGTCGGGGAACTTCATGGGATCGCGCACGAAGAAGACCGGTGTGTTGTTGCCGACGAGATCGTAGTTGCCCTCCTCGGTGTAGAACCGCAGGGCCCAGCCGCGTACGTCGCGGTCCGAGTCCGGATAGCCTTCTTCGCCGGCCACCGACGAGAAGCGGAGCAGTACCGGAGTGCGCTTTCCGACCCCGTTGAGGAAAGCGGCCCTGGTCCACTCGGTGACGTCATCCGTCACCTCGAAATACCCGAAAGCGCCCCCGCCCTTGACGTGATATACGCGATCGGGAACCCGCTCGCGCACGAAGTGAGCCAGCTTTTCGATCAGATAGGTGTCCTGCATCAGGATCGGACCGTTGGTCCCCGCCGTGAGCGAGGACTCGTCGCTTTCGACCGGGCCTCCGGCTTCCGTGGTGATGGCCGGCGGTTGCTCGTTCATTTCTCTCCTCTGCTCGGGTGGAGCCCCCGGCGTTTGATCTTAGAAACGAATTCAGGCTCTCTTCTCGACGCCACGCTGTCGTGAGAGAGCCATGTCCGGCCCTGGCCGGCAGCGCCGTACGCCGGGTGGCGGCCGGTGCCGCCGGCCCGATGCTGAAGCGTCTTCGCGACATGCGCGGTCGGGAGCCGATCGAGCCGGTGCGGCTGGCTAGGGTTCCCGTTGAGACCGTTGAGACCGTTGAGACCGTTGAGACCGTTGAACCGTCGAGCCGGACAAGCCGCTGCCGCGGTCGGTGAAGAAAGAGGGGGGCCAGTGGCTGTACTCGGACTGGGGCTGGCGGCGTTGGGGCGTCCCGAATACCTGACGGTCGGTCATGGTGACTCTCTCGGTGCGGACCGCTCCGTCGACGGCCTGCGCAAGCGGTGTGAACAGGTCTGCGACGCCGCCTGGGCGGGCGGGATCCGGTGGTTCGACGCGGCCCGCTCGTACGGTCTGGCCGAGCAGTTCCTGTCGGGGTGGCTGACGAGCCGCCGTATCGGGGCCGAGGACGTCACGGTGTCGTCGAAGTGGGGCTACACCTATACGGCCGACTGGCAGCCGCACGCGGAGGTCCAGGAGGTGAAGGACCATTCGGCCGCCGCCCTGGCCCGCCAGTGGCCGGAGAGCGAGTCGCTGCTCGGGCCCTGGCTCCGTCTCTACCAGGTCCATTCGGCGACCCTGGATTCGGGGATCCTCGACGACGGTGCGGTCCTGCGTGAACTCGCCGGGCTCCGGGTGCCGGTGGGTCTCAGTCTGAGCGGCCGGGGCCAGGCCGACACCCTTCGCAGGGCGCTGGAGATCCGGGTCGACGGTCTGCCTGTCTTCTCGGCGGTACAGGCCACCTGGAATCTGCTGGAGCCCTCGGCCGGTGACGCGCTGAGCGAGGCCAAGGACGCGGGATGGACCGTGATCGTCAAGGAGCCACTGGCCAACGGACGTCTCGCCGTGCCGGGCCCCGGCACTGAGGCCCTGGGGGAGCGTCCGGATGTCGGGGCCCTGGCCGCCGTGCTGGCCCAGCCATGGGTTGACGTGGTTCTCTCGGGCGCCGTGACCGTCGAGCAGATGAAGTCGAACCTCGATGCGATCAGCGCCGAGGTACCGGAGCCCGAGCGGTACGTGTCGTACGCCGTCGACCCGTCGGCGTACTGGAGCGAGCGGGCCGCGATGCGCTGGACCTGAGCACGCGGAGGGAGCGCCGTCGGAGCCGGCCGCCGTCAGTTTCCTGGAGCGGTCGGTCTCCGGTCACAGGGAGATGGGGCCGAGGGCGACGGCGGTCTGGGAAAGTGCCCGGATGACGGGGCTGTCGTTGGTGGAGCGCCACGTCAGGGCCCACTGGAGGGCGGGGGCGTCACGGAGGGGCAGAAAGACGATGCCGGGCGGCCTGTTGTAGCGGGCCGCGATCTCGCCGAGCGGGTGGACGCAGTGTCCGGCGGCGACCAGCGACAGGATCTCGTGGAAAGTCCGCGCTGCGCGCCCGCGAGGGACGCGGCGGCCGAGCGGCGTCCGTGTGGGGACCATCGACGCGACCCAGTATTCAGGGGCTCCGGGGCCCAGGTCGACGACGTGGTTGTCGGCGAGGTCCTCAAGGGACGCGGTGCCGCGCTCGGCCAGCGGATGGTTCGCCGACACAGCCAGCACACGGCCTCCTGTCAGCACGGTCGGGCCGACGGTGAGATCCGGTTCGGCAACGGGCAGCCACAGCACGTGCACGTCATGCTCGCCGGTACGCAAGGCAGTGAACGGGTCGCTGCCATTGACCTCACCGAACTGGACATCACTGCCGGGGTAGCGGGTGCGGAACGCGTCGACGAGAGGGCGTAGTTCGTGTCCGGCATGGCCGAACACTCCCAGCCGCAGGGTCTGGCCGGTGCCAGGACCGGCCGCTTCGGCGCGAGCGAGTCCCGCCTGGAGAAGGTCGAGGGCCTGCTGGAGGTCTTCACGAAGGCGCCGCCCGACCGGCGTCAGACTCACGCGTCGGCTGGTGCGATCGAACAGGGCGACGCCGAGCCGCCGTTCCTGTCTGCGGATGGCCTGGCTCACACGGGCTTGGGACACGTGAAGCCGTTCGGCGGTGC
The DNA here is from genome assembly GCF_000818195.1 of Streptomyces sp. 150FB. Classification (GTDB taxonomy): domain Bacteria; phylum Actinomycetota; class Actinomycetes; order Streptomycetales; family Streptomycetaceae; genus Streptomyces. The sequence goes on from NZ_JTHL01000001.1 coordinate 8,514,691, forward strand.
GACCGAAGTGCAGTTCCTCCGCCAACGTCAGGAAGATCTCGATGTCCCGCAGCTCCATACATAACCCCCAGATTATGGATCGCCCCACAAAACCTACATTGTTCCGCCGCTGACCCGCGTCGATGCTGGACACATCACCACCGGACAGGCGACACGGGCCTGACCACCTATGGATGAGGCTGGGGGAAACCGATGAGCGACATGCGGGAGATCGCCGACCGTATCGAGATCGAGGCGCTGGGCGCCGAGCTCGCCGACGCGGTGATGATGCGTGACTTCGACCGCGTCGCATCGCTGTTCACGCAGGAGGGCGTGATGCGGTGGCCACACATCGACAAGGAGTTCATCGGCCGGGAGCAGATCCGTGCCGGGGTCGAGTGGGGGCAAGGGCTCTGGGAGTTCTTCGTGCAGCACGTTCACCCAGGCGTCATCCGGATGGACGGTGACACAGCGACGGGCCGCGCGTACATCCAGGAGTTCGGGCGGATGCGCGACGGCGCCTCACACCTGAACTACGCGCTCTATCACGACTGCTACCAGCGCACCCCGGACGGCTGGAAGTTCAGCGAGCGCGTCTACGAGGTCAGGTATCTGGACTCCACGCCACTGGCAGGCTCGCCACCGCCCTCAGCGGACCGGACCTGAGTTCTGTTTCCCGGACCGTCGCGGACCCGGAACCGACCGCTCGTACCTCCCTCATGCATCCAGATCAGGAGTACCTCATGGACCTCGCACTGTGGATCGCCGCCGGACTGCTGGCCGCTGTTGCCCTGGTCGGCGGCGTCACCAAGACGTTCATTCCCAAGGAGAAGCTGGCCTCGCAGCACGGCGGCGAGTGGACCGGAAACGTCGGCGCCGGCTCCATCAGGGCCCTCGGGATCCTTGAACTGCTCGCCGCCGTGGGCCTGATCCTGCCCGCCGCGCTCGACATCGCACCGGTCGTGGTGTCGGTGACCGCCCTGTGCTGGATCCTTCTGATGGTTGGCGCGATGGTCACCCACAGCCGCCTCGGCCAGTTCAAGCTCGTGCTGGTGAACCTGGCCTATCTCGGGCTCGCGGCCTTCATAGCGGGGGGACACCTTGCCGCCTGAGGACGGCTCGACTGATGGGCGCCTGGGCGTTGTCCGCCACCTCAAGGGCGATCCCCCAAGCGGGTCCTACCGCCCTTCCGGGACCGGGACGCGGACCAGGGTGGACAGGGTGCGGCGGCGCAGGATGAAGCCCATCGACAGATAAAGGCGGATGGCGTTCTCGTTGGTGCCCGCCGCGTGCAGGAACGGTGTGTCCCCGCGGTCCCGGATCCCCTGGGCCACATGACGTACCAGCCGGGTGGCGAGCCCCTCGCCCCGGTGGCCGGCATCCGTGCAGACGGCGCTGATCTCGGTGTAGCCGGGAGGGCGCAGCCGCTCGCCGGCCATCGCCACCAGGCGTCCGCCGCGCCGGATCCCCCAGTAGGCGCCCAGTTCGATGGTGCGGGGGAGGAAGGGGCCCGGTCGGGTCCGGCTCACCAGATCCAGCATCTCCGGTACGTCGGCCGGGGTCAGCCGGACGGCTTCAGGATCTGCGGCCGAGCGCAGTGTGTCGGCGATGAGCTGGACGCCCGTCCCCCGCCGCACCGTCTCCCAGCCGTCCGGCACACGCGTGGCCCCACTCACCGAGGTCTCGGCGCCTGGGCCGGCCAGCACCGCCAGGTCGTCCCAGGCCCGGGAGTCCGCCGGGTCCGCCAGTGCGACGAAGGGCGAGACGTCCGTCTGGTAGCGCGCGGCGGATCCGACCACCTCGGCGAACCGGCGGTGTGGTCCGGAGAGCGCCGCCCAGGCCGCGTTGTCCAGCAGGTGCGCCGGGGCCGGCTCCCCGGACGGCTCGGGAGCGGGCGGCGGGACGGGGCCCGGTGACTGGAGGTCGGTGGACATGACGCGTCGTTCTCTTCTCTCTGGTGTGCGTGGTGTGTCGCCGCACTGGAAGGCGGTACGGGGGTCAGCGGCCGGCCGGCGCCGCCCGCCCGAGGGCGAAACGTCCTGGCCCCGGCCGCCCCTCGACCAGGTCGGCCGCCAACTCCCCGATGGCGGGGCCGAATTTGAAGCCGTGACCGGAGAATCCCGCGAGCACCGTCACCGGACCGCGCCGGTCGATCACGAAGTCGTGGTCGGGGGTGGTGGTGTAGAGACAGGTGACCGGCTCGGGTACGGCGGAGGCCAGCCCCGGCAGCCAGGTGTGGACGTACGCCGCAAGACGCTCCGCCGCCAGCGGGTCGGGCGTACGGTCCCGGTGGTCCGGGTCGACGAGCGGCCCGACCCCGTGGAACCCGACCTTGACCCCGTCGGCGCTGCCGAGCCCGTACACCCCGCCCGGTACGTCGAAGCCGGCGCCCGGGTGGTGTACGAAGGCCGGCCAGTCCAACGCGTCCGGCACCGGGAAGTGCAGCGGCTGCTCCTGTGTGACGCGCAGCGGCGGCAGTCCGTCGACCAGCTCGGGGAGAACGGCGGGAGCCCAGCCGCCGACCGCGACCACGGCCGCCTCCGCTGTCACCGACCGCCCGTCGTCGGTGACAGCCGTCACGCCGTGGTCGGAGGGGGACAGGCTGCTCACCCGTATCCCGTACCGGATCTCCGCTCCCCGTCCCGCCGCGGCCGCGAGCAGTGCCGCCACGGCGGCGTCGGCGTGCAGACGGCCGCCCTCGGCGTGGAACAGTACGGTCGAGTCGGCCACCAGTCCCGGCCACCGCTCGGCCGCCTCCGCCGGGCCGAGCACTGTCCCAGGGTGGCCCGCGGCCGCGAGTGTGTCCGCCAACTCGCCTACGGCGCTGGGCAGTCCGTGGTCGACGGCTCCGGTGACCGTGAGGACCGGCCGGCCCGTCTCCTCCTCCAGGCGGCGCCACAGCGGCAGAGCCCGCAGAGCCAGCGAGACGTACAACGGGTCGGCGTACGTCAGCCGGAAGATGCGGGAGCTGCCGTGCGAGCTGCCCCGGTCGTGCCCGGGCCCGAACTGCTCCAGCACGGTGACCCGGTGGCCGCGTACCGCCAGCCGCCAGGCCGCCGCCGCGCCCATCACTCCACCGCCGACGATCAATACGCTGGGCGCCATGACAGGGACGACCTCTCTGTGCGGCCGGGCAGCCTCGGAGGGCGGCCCGGCGAACCTCATGGCCGCTCTTCCGGGTCGGACAGGACCCCGGACGGCCGGATCTCAGGAGTTGGTGGTCGGCAGGCCGGGAGGGTTGACCTCGGAGGTCTTCACGGCCTCGTTCTTGAGGTTCCACGCCTCCAGCCACGTGGCGTACTGACCATTCTTGATCAGGTAGTTGATGGCGTCGGCCAGCGGCTTCGCGAGTCCGCTGTCCTTCTTGGCGGTCGCGCAGATCAGGCCCTGCAACGAGGCTCCGGCACCCGAGAAGGTGCCGGCTATGCGGGTCGCCGTCGGGGTCGACGCGGTTTTGGTGACGTGGTACGAGAGGCTCGGGTTCGGGCCGAAGTACGCGTCGATCTTCCCCGAATTCAGCGCCAGGTAGGTGCTGTTGCTCTCCTGGAAGTACTTCACCGTCAGCTTCTTGCCCTCGGCCGCCAGCTTGTCGCGCCACTCCAGCAGCAGCTTCTCCTGGTTGGTGCCCGCGCCCACGGCGACGGTCTTGCCCGCCAGGCTCTTGTACGTGCCGCCGAAGTTCCAGTCGGAGTCCTCGCGCACCTCGAAGGCGAGGTTGTCCTCGCGGTAGGCGGCGAACTCGTACTTCTTCTTCCGCTCCTCCGTGTCCGTGATGTTGGAGAACCCGGCCTCGGTGCGTCCGCTGTCGATCCCGACGAACAGATTCTCCCAGGTCGCGTTCTTCACGTCGGGCTCCAGACCGAAGACCGCCGCGACCAGCCGGGCGAGGTCGGGCTCGGATCCGGTCAGGGTCTTCTGGTCGTCACCGACATAACCGAGCGGCGCCGAACCCGCCGGGAACATGCCCAGACCGATGGTCAACTTGCCGTCCTCGGTGACGGACTTGGGCAGTTCCGCCCGGATCGCGGCCACTTCGGGGACCTTCAGTGTGGTCTCCTTGGCGGCCCCGTTCGAGACGGCGCCGATGATCACGGATCCCTTGGCCGCGGCGCCCAGGGAGCCGGACGAGTCCTTGGCGTCGCTGTCGCCGCAGGCGCTGAGTCCGGCGGCGAGAGCGAGGGCGGTGCCGGCGGTGACGAGAGTGGACAGACGGGATCTGCGGCGGGGCATGTCGGATTCCTTGAGGGTGGACGAGAACAACAGGACGGGGAGGGGGGAAGTGTGCGGGGGAGTTCGGAGGAGTCAGAGAACCTTGCCGAGGAACTCCCGGGTCCTGGCCTCGCGGGGGTTGTCGAGCACCTGGGCCGGTGGTCCCTGCTCGACGATGCGGCCGTGATCGAGGAAGACGACCTGGTCGGCGACCTCGCGTGCGAACCCGATCTCGTGGGTCACCACGATCAGTGTGGTGCCACCGGTCGCCAACTCCTTGATGACGGCGAGGACTTCGCCGACCAGCTCGGGATCGAGCGCGGAGGTCGGCTCGTCGAAGAGGATCACCCCGGGTTCGAGGGCCAACGCCCGGGCGATCGCCACTCGTTGCTGCTGGCCGCCGGAGAGTTGCCGGGGGTACGAGTTGGCCTTGTCCGCCAGTCCGACCCGCTCCAACAGGGCGCCGGCCAGGGCCTGTCCGCCCTCCCGGTCGGTGCGGCCGATGGCGGTCGGCGCCGCTGCGACGTTGTCCAGCACCGTCAGGTTCGGAAACAGGTTGAAGTTCTGGAAGACGAAGCCGATACGGCTGCGCTGGGCCCGGATCGTACGCTCGGCCAGTTCCTTCAGCCGCCCCCGGTGGTGCCGTACGCCGATCGGCTCGCCGCCGACCGTCACATGGCCGATGTCCAGCTTCTCCAGATGGTTCACCGCGCGCAGCAGTGTGGACTTGCCGGAGCCGGAAGGGCCGAGGATGACAGTGACCGAGCCTGGTTCCACCGTCAGATCGATCCCGCGCAGGACCTGGTGCTCCCCGAACCACTTGTGCGCCTGATGGATCTCGACGGCCACCGGCTCGGAGCGGGCGGGAGACTTCGTGCTCCGCGGTGCGCTGACACTCATAGGCTCGATCCGATCGCGATCCGGGCACGGGCGTTACGGATGCCGGCCCGGAGTTTCTGAAGCGGTGTGGGAGGTACGGTGCGCAGCGCGCCCCGTGAGTAGTGGCGCTCCACGTAGAACTGGACCACCGACACGACGCTCGTCAGGACGACGTACCAGAAGGTGGCCACCAGCAGCAGCGGCACGATGTCGCCCGGGTAGGTGCTGCCCAGGCTCTGCACGGTGCCGAAGAGGTCGAGCAGCGAGACGTAGAACACCAGCGACGTGCTCTTGACCAGGCCGATCAGTTGGTTGACGTACGACGGCACGATGACCCGCAGGGCCTGCGGGAACACGATGCGGCGGAACTGGAACCCGCGCGGCAGCCCGAGGGCCGAGGCCGCCTCGTGCTGCCCCTGGTCCACGGACAGCACACCGGACCTGACCACCTCGGCCGCGTACGCCGCCTCGTTGAGACTGAGGCCGACGACGGCGACGGCCATGTCCGTGGCGAGACGCGACTCGTCGAACTCGAAGAAGGCCGGCCCGAACGGGATTCCCAGGCTCAACGTCCGGTACAGCGCGCTGAAGTTGTAGAGGAACAGCAGCACGACGATCAGCGGTACGGAGCGCAGCAGCCAGATGTAGACCCACGAGACGGACCGGAGCACCGGATTCGGCGAGAGCCGCCCGAGCGCGAGGATCACACCGCCGATCAGACCCAACACGGCGCTGACAGCGGCGACTTCCAGGGTGATCACCAGCCCGTCGAGCACCACCGGGCGGAAGAACCAGTACGAGAACCGGCTCCACTGGTAGAACGGGTTGCTCAGCAGCCCGTGGACGAACTGGGCGACCAGGACCAGGACCACCGCTGTCAGCACCCAGCGCCACGGGTGGCGCAGCGGCAGCACCCGCTCGGATGCGAGGGCGGGGCTGCGCGGCTGGTCGGTCGGGACGGCGTCCGAACCGGCCGGAGGCTGTCCGGGCGGGACGGGAGAGGAGCCGGCGGTGACCGGCTCGTCCGGGGGCGCGGACGTCTCTGGCATGGGTACTCCAGCGATCGGGAGGTGGCCGGACGGCGGGGGACGACGCGGTCGGGCTGAGTCGGAAACCCCCGGCGGGGACCGGGAGTTCGGCGGTACGGAAGAGGCCGTACGGGAGGGGGCGGGGCGGATTCTGTCCGGGCGGTCAGCGGCGGCGGGACGGGGCGCCGACGGAGGGCCCGCCGGTACACGAGCAGGAGGGGTGGACCTCGGGAGACGCCGCACGCGCGGGAGACGCCGCACGCTGGGGAGACGCCGTACGCGCGGAGGCGCCGTGCGGCGCTGCGGCCGGCACGGCGGAGCAAAGGCGCAGGACGGTTGCCGTCCCCTCCGATGTGCTCTCCACGCTGATCACCCCGTTGACTCCGGCTCTCTCTGCCGCACAGGCGCCCCGCCTGGGACGCGCTCGGCGAAACGGGCGGCACACGAGAGTCGTGACCGCCGGACCGGCGCGGGATCACCGCGCCGATCCGGCGTCAGTAACCCATGCGGAGAAGCCGGCGTCAACAAGCCGGCGTGACGTGTGAACGGGGCTCTGCGGCAGGGTCACCCGTACCGGATACGAGCGGTCGGCACCGCTCCGAACAGGGGAAACGCTCCCGGGATTCGACCGGGCCGGGACGCCGGCCGCGAGCTGGTGACGGCCGTGGCCGCCGTTCATTTCGCGATGCCGTAACACGGCCTTCATGCCCTGTCACACGGCGGAAGCACTGCCTCCGGGAGCAGTTCGAGCCATGCCGCCGGGATTCCCCTCGCTGACAGGACCGTTGACGGCCTGATTCAAGCCGTGCTATTCACAACTGGAGTCATTCATTGGACTGGACCTAGTTCACACTCTTGAACGCGGAAGGACCCCCCACATGCGATTCCGCTCCAAACTCCTCGCGATCATCACCACCGCCGGCATCGCCGGATCGCTCAGCCTTCTGGGCGGTACGAGCGCCAACGCCGGTGTTCTCGCCGACCCGTCGGTCGCGCCCGGCGGCAACTTCAACCTCTCGGTCTGGCAGCTCCAGGAGCCCGTGGGCTCGCCCGGTTCGCCGACCACCATCTCCTCGTCCCGCCTCCAGGGCGCCAACGGGTTCCAGGACTCGTACTTCTACACCGACACCCGCGACGGCGCGATGACGTTCTGGGCGCCGGAGAAGGGCGTCACCACGCCGAACTCCAACTACGCCCGCTCCGAGCTGCGTGAGATGAACTCCAACGGCAGCGCGGCGGACTGGTCACTCAGTGGTTCACACAAGTTGAGCGCGACCCTGCGCGTCGTGTCGGTGACGTCGAACGTCTGCGTGGGACAGATCCACCTCGGCTCGGGCGGTTCGTCCACCAAGCCGCTGGTGGAGCTGTACTACCGGTCGAGCGGCGACATCGTCGTCGGTACGGAGGACTCGCCGTCGGGCGGCCAGACCCTCCACACGGTGGGGCACGTCTCGATCGGCAAGACGTGGAGCTACACGATCGCTGTCTCCGGCGGGCACACGATCGACCTGACGGTCAACGGGAGCACGACGCACTACGCGATCCCGTCGTCGTTCAACCCGTACAAGCAGTACTTCAAGGCCGGTTCGTACAACCAGTCGTCGTCCAACAGCACGACCAACGGTGCCAAGGTCGGCTTCTACGGGCTGACCGTCTCGCATAGCTGAGCGATCCTCGGCAGAGCAGGGGAACGGTCCGGCGCGCCGCACTCGGCGCCGGGCCGTTCCGTCTCCGCCGAGGCCGGGGCCGGTGCCGGGCCGGTGCGGCACGGCTCACCCGCGATCGGGGCCCAGTTCGTCCTCGTCATCCCCGCCGTCCCGGTCGGACGGGTCGTCCCCCTCGCCGTCATCCGGCCCGTCGTCCGCCGCGTCCGGCAGCGGCGCCGTCGCGCGCAGTTCCAGCCGTACCTCCTCCGAGTCCAGGGTCTCCTGCACCCGGCGCAGCACGGCGTCATCGATGCGGTGGGCGTCGCGCATGTCCACCAGGGCGTTGCGTTTCGCGACGAGAAGTGCCTTGCGGAGACTGTGTTCCGCCTCCTGGAGCGGCCGGTTGGACGTGGTCAGGCTCTCGGCGTGATCATGCAGTTCCTGCGCGAGACGGTCGGCGACCAGGTCGGGGGCGCCGAGGCGGGCCGCGTGATCCGGAAGCGCGTCGAGCGCGCGGCTCACCACCTCCCGGCGTGCGAGCAGTTCCTCCTCGTCCTCCGCCGGATCGGCGGGCAGCTTCGACCAGCGGATGACGGCGGGCAGTGTCTGCCCCTGGAGGAGCAGGGTCACCACGATGACCACCGCGGTGACGAACACGATGACATCGTGGTCGGGCAGCCGCGCTCCTTTGTGCGTGACTGTGGGGACGGCCAGAGCCGCGGCCAGCGAGACCGCTCCGCGTACCCCGCCCCACGCCCCCGGCATCCGCTGCCGGAAGCCGATCCGGCGCGCCCGCTGCTGCGGGCGCCGGTCCAGGACCCTGATCACGTAGGGCGTGGTGTGAATGAAGACCATTCTGGTGAGGATCACCACCACGCTGACCACACCGGCCAGCTTCGCTGCCTCGCGCAGTCCCAGCGACGTCAGATCGCGCACGACGCCGGGCAGTTGGATGCCGACCAGGACGAACAGCGAGGCGTTGAGGAGGAAGGTCGTCACGTTCCAGAACGCCAGCACCCGGATCCGGGTGCCGGCCCGCATCAGCAGCGGGCTGGCCCTGCTGAGAATCAGACCGCACACCACCACGGCCAGGACGCCGGAGACACCTGCCAGTTCGGCGGGGAGGTAGACGGCGAAGGGGGTGAGAACGCTGAGACCGCTCTCGACGGCGGTGTCACGCAGCCCCTTGCGTACGAGGACGACCAGCAGCGCCCCCGCCGCTCCGATCGCGATCCCTCCGGCGTAGCTCAGCGCGAACCGGCCCACGGTGTCGGCCCACTCGAAACCATGACGGCCGACGGCGAGGTCCACCGCGAGGGCGAACACGACAAGTGCCGTGCCGTCATTGATGAGGCTCTCGGCCTTCATCGTGGTGAGGGCCCTGCGGGGCATGCCCTTCGCGACGCTCGCGACCGCTGTCGCGTCGGTGGGCGCGAGGACCGCGCCGAGTACGAACGCCATCGGCCAGGTGAGACCGAAACCGTGGGCGGTGGCCGCCACGGTCACCGCGGTGGTCAGCACCAGCCCCACGGACAGCAGGACGATCACCCGCAGATTCTCCCGGATCTGCTGGAGCGAGATGTTCAGGCTCTCGGCGTAGAGCAGCGGCGGAAGGAAGATCAGCAGCACGACGTCGGCGGTCAGCCGGAACGAATCGAAGGCCGGTGCCAGGCCGATGAGCCCGCCACCCACCAGGAGCAGGACCGGTTCGCTCACCCTCAGCCTGCGTGCGGCCCAGGTGAGAGCCAGTACGGCGGTCAGCACCACCACGACGACTTCGAGACCGGTCACGGCGCAAATATCTCACTGCCGCAGGGGCCGGAGGCTGCTCCCACTTCGGCCGTTCGACGACGGAACCGCCGAGGTCACCCCGATGACGAAGGGCCGGGCTCCCCGTCGTGCTCGCCCGTGCGGCGGGGTGTGAGCGGCGGGGTGTGAGACGGGAGGGGCGGACGGGTATTCACGTGTTGGCCCTCCTCTGTTCATCGTCTACAGTCCGTAGAAGGTCTACAGGCTTGTAGACGTAGATTCGTCGCGCGAAGGGGCGGCGCGCCCGTCCGGCTCACCCCGTCCAGCTCGCCCCGTCCGCTCCTCTCGCGCGGCCGGTCATGACCCATATGTACTCATCTGTGAGGGATCTCTTTGACCGGTCACACCACAGTCCAGTTGGCCTACGACGGCTCGGGCATCGACGGCTCCCTGTTCACCGCGCTCACCGGTTTCGCGCGCGACACCGCCTGGCTCAACGCTCCGATGGAGCTGTGGACCAACGCGGGCCTGGGGGTGTTCGCCGTACTCATGATCATCGGCTGGTGGCGGGCCCGCGCCCGGGGCCCCCGCGCGATGACACTCGCGCTGGCCGCTCCGCTCTGCGTACTGGTGGCGTTCGCCGTCACGGAGGTGGTCAAACAACTGGTCGCCGAGGTGCGCCCCTGCTACTCGCTGCCGCACGCCTACTTCGTCGACGTCTGCCCCGTGCGCGGCGACTACGCCTTCCCCAGCGGCCACGAGACCGTGGCGGCGGCGACCGTCGCCGCGCTGTTCCTCCTCGACCGCCGCCTGAGCGCGGTCGGGGCCCTCTTCGCCCTGCTGGAGGGCTTCAGCCGCGTCTATGTCGGTGCCCACTACCCGCATGACGTCGTGGGCTCCGTGGTCGTCGCCCTTCCGGTGGCGTACGGGGCCGGCCTGGCCCTCGGGCGGGTCGCCGTCCCGCTGGTGACGCGGCTGAGCACCGGCGTACTGCGACCGGCACTGGTCGCCGCCGGTGCCGCGCCCGCCGGGACCCGGCCTTCCGTACTGGCGGCGCAGGCGGTGGAGTCCGTCCACGACACAGCGGCGGGCAGCTCGCGGACCGACGGGTGAGCGAGGCTACGCGGACGGGCCGGGACCGGGTCCGGGTACCGGTCATTCCCCGTGGATCGGCGGTGCGTCCTTCGGCTCGGGCACGGAGGAGGCCGAGGGCGACCTCAACTGCCGGTCGGCGAGGGTCATCAGGAGCACGACCACGCTGACGCCCATGAGGATCAGGGCGATGGTGTGCAGCCCGCCGTCGGTGACATGGTTCTTGAAGACGATGCCGGTGAGCGTCGACGAACCGATCGAGCCGAAGTAGACGAACGTCCGGAACAGGCCCGAGGCCGTACCCACCTGGTCGGGTGGCGCCTGGGAGTACAGCGCGGTCTGGTTGGCGCTGTTGGTCGCGCCCAGCGTGAGGCCAAAGATCAGGGTCACGCCGAGAATCAGCACCACGGGGGAGTGCGAGGTCAGGAACAGCAGCCCGGTCGACGCGGCGAGCATGCACAGCACGCCCACGACCAGCGGGCCCCTGACCAGGTTGCGTGACGACACCGGCCTGGTCACCACGGCCGCCACCGCGCCCATCGGCAGGATCAGCAGCCCCGCCGCCTCGGCGGAGTAGCCCCTGCCCTCCTGGAGCCACTGCGTCACCCCGTACAGCACGGTGTAGACGCCGAGGAGGGTGAGTGCGGTGCGGATGTACGTACGGCTGAGCGCCATGTTGCGGACCAACTGCCGTACGTCGAAGAACGGCGTCGGTACCCGCAGCTCCCACCGGACCAGCGCGGCGCCGATCACGGCCGCGACGACGAGCGCCGTCCAGTTCGCCTCGGGCAGTCCCAGCAGGAATACCAGCAGGGCGCACAGGGAGCCGCCGAAGCCGACGATGCCCACGACATCGATACGGGCGGCCACCTCGCGCGGCGATCTGCGTACCCACGCGGTGTCGCGCGGAATCCACAGCAGCGCCATCGCCAGCGTGGCGAGCGCGAAGGGGATGTTGATGAAGAAGGCGCTGCGCCAGCCGAACGCGCCGATCAGCAGCCCGCCGATCGGCGGCCCCACGGCGGCGGTCACCGTCCCCGCGATGGACAGCCCGCCCAGCACACCGCCGGGCGGCGCGTCCATCCCCGCCCAGGTGGCGCGGCGACGGATCATCAGCATGGCCGACGGGTAGCCGGCCGAGGTCCCGATGCCGATCAGGACCCGGGCGACGATCAGCGTGGTCAGGTTCTGGGCCAGGCCGCCGACGATGCCGCCGAGCAGGACGACGAGGACACCGGTCACGAAGACCCGGCGCGGCCCGAACTCCTCGGAGAGTTTGCCGGCGGTCGGCTGTGCGACCGCGCTGGCCAGGTAGAGGGCGGCCACGAGGACCGCCGTACGCCCCACCGGCACATGGAGCGAGTGGGCGATCGGTACGAGGGCCGTGGCGATCAGGGAGCTGTTGATCGGGTTGAGCGCGGCTCCCATGTAGAGGGGGGAGACGAAGCGCCAGGCGAACGCGTCGGCCCGGCCCACCGTGCCGCGCCGGGCGCCGCTGTCCTTGTCGCCCTCACCTCGGGGGGCGGTCATCGGCCGTCCGCCGGCCTCGGGTCGGCGTCGGCCAGTCGTGCCAGCAGGTCGACGGCCTTCTCCAGCGCCGCGCGCTCCTCCGGAGCGACGACCGCGTCGATCGCACGCGCCAGCCAGGCCTGACGGGAGGCGAGCATCGAGGCGAACAGCTCGCGGCCGGCGTCGGTGGCACTGATCAGCACCTTGCGCGCGTCGTTGGTGTCCCGTTCGCCGCTGACCAGTCCGGCGGCCTTCAGCGCCGTGACGCTCTGCGCGATCGCCTGCTGGCTCACATGCTCGGCCGCCGCCATGGCCGCCGCCGTCGCCGGACCGCCCTCAAGGACCCGCTGGAGGATCGCGAGCTGCGAGATCGTGAAGCCGCTGGTGGGGACCCCGGCCTCCGCGCGGAGGCGGGACCGCAGGCGCGTCATGGTCACGCTCAGCCGGACGGCGATCTCAGCGGTTTCGCGATCATCTTCAGGTGCGCTCATAGGACTACCGTAAGTCACACAAGTAAGTTGCGCAAGCTGCTTGTGTATCCGACGGTACTCGTACGTCGGTGTCCGCCGTCCGGGTGAATTGTTCGGCCGCATCTGACGGGTGCGCGAACGTTTACGATGGCCAGATGAGGCATGCGGTGCACCCCGACATCGACGAGATGAAGCTCACCGACGTGCTGGCGGCGCTGAGCGACCCGGTGCGCGCCGGGCTCGTACGCGTACTGTCCGACGGGGCGGAGCGCGGGTGGGGAGAGCTGAGGGCGCCGGTGGCGAAGTCCACCCTCAGCCATCACCTGAAGGTCCTGCGGGCGGCGGGCGTCACCCGTACCCGCGAGGAGGGCACCCGGTGTTTTGTGATCCTCCGCCGTGACGATCTCGCCGTACGGTTCCCGGGGCTGCTCGACGCGGTACTGGCGGCGGCCGACGCGGAGGACGTCGGCCACCAGGTCGGACTCGCCGTGACCGCTCCGGCCGGGACCCTCTAGCGGCGCTCCAACCCCCCAAGCGATCCTCAGGAGTTCCAGCGCACCCGCAGCGCGGCGGTGGCGAATCCCGGGCCGTAGGCGACGGCGAAGCCGTGTGCGCCCGCCGGGGGAGCGTCGGTGTGTGTGCGGTCGAGGACCCGCAGGACGGACACACCGCCGAGGTTGCCCTCCTCGGCGAGTGTGTCCGTCGAGTGCCGGGAGTCGTGCGGGGCCAGGCCGAGCGCCGTGGCGGTGTCGCTGATGATGCGCGGGCTGCCGGGGTGGATGAGGGCGAAGTCGGCGGGGGAGTCGCCCGTCCACTCCAGGAGGGCGGGCAGCACGTCGTCGGCCGCGGTCAGCGCCTTCTTGGTCGAGTCGAAGTGGAGGCCGCTCCCGTCGAGGCGTCCGCTGTAGCGGTCGAGGCTGCCCGGCAGGACGTACTCGAAGGTGTCGTCGATGGCGAGCCCCTCGCCGAGAGGCTCACCGGTGACCACGACGGCGCCCGCGCTGTCCCCGAACAGCCCTTTGTAGATCATCGCTTCGATGCTCGTGTCGGCGTGGTTGTACACACTGGATATCACCTCGGAGACAACGACCAGTACGCGGTCGCCGGGCCGGGCCGCCACCATGTCGCAGGCGCGTACGAGAGCCTGAACTCCGCCCGCGCACGCCAACGTTGTCAGTGCGAGGCGCCGTACGGTCGGCTTGAGGCCGAGCCGGTTGATCAGGTGGACGTCCAGGTTGGGCACGGACCAGCCGGTGGAGTGGCTGGTGACGACCCCCGTCACATCGGCCGGGCTCAGCCCCGCCGCGTCCATCGCCTCGACGGCCGCGCGCTCGGCCATGCCGAGCGCGTCGGCGAACGCGGTCTTCGCCCGCTCCTCGACGGGGGCGGTGCCTGATATCAGCGGGGAGGCGAGCGGGCGGGTGAAGTACCGCGTTGTCACACCGCAGTTGCCGACCACGCGCAAGATGGCGCCGAGCCGGGGATGATCCGGGTGGTGTGCCTTGATGTCATCCAGTATGTCGCCCGTGGTGACTTTGTGATCCGCCAGAGTGATCTGGGGTCTTGAGACGTAAGCGGTCATGTGTGGACCTCCGGCTGGGCGCGGCGGGCAGCGTGGGGGTGGCGCCCAACCTACGACACTATGTCCGCGTCGTCGCCCGTGACCCATCCGGAATCGGATCAGGGCCAGTTGGCTCGGAGCATCGGAGTTCTTGTGTGCGCCCGGCGGGTTCCGGCGTGGAACACCAGGATGATGAGCCGGGAGCCCGGTGCTGTCAACGGTTGTGCCGCGCACATCGTCACCCAGCCGGGCCCGTGTTGTGCGTGGAAGATGGGGCGTTCGTCGCCGTCGGGGTGGATGGAGGCGCCGCCCGCCTCGTAGATCGGACCGGCGACGGGGTCGACAAGTACCTCCTTCTCTATCTGCCGCAGCACCTGGTCGTCGCGGCGTGAGGCGAGCGCGGAGCTCAACTGCGGGAGCACCAGGGGCGCCCAGGCGGTCTCCCAGTCCGTGAGCGTCCGCCGGCCGTCCTCGTCGAGCAGCATCCACCGCATGGTGTTGGACGGCGGCCGGCCGGACGGGAAGAGGTCGGCGAAGGCCTGGTTGCAGGCGAGCAGGTCCCACGAAGCGTCGGTGACGTAGGCCATGTGACCGATGCTGTCCACGGCCTCCTGCCAGACTCCGGGGACCTCCTGGCCAGAAGACGTACGGAGCGGCCCCGGCGGGTCCTGCTCGCGGGCGTAGCGGCACAGCGACACCCACTCCTGCTCGTTGAGAGCGAAGAGTTCGGCCACGTCGCGCAACAGATCGACGGGCGGGTTCGGGTACGTGCCCGCTTCCAGGCGGTGGTACGTGTGGATCGCACGGTTCAGGAGCTGGTCGACCTGCTGCTGGGAGAGTCCTGGCGCACGGCGGCCCTGCCCGGTGGGGCGGCTCAGACCGTGGGATTCCGGGTCGATGAGGGCGCGGCGTTCGCGGAGCAGGGTGCGTAGCGCCTTCTTGTGCATGTCCGGGAATCCTCCAGCGGTCCGGCCGAGTTGAGCGTGTGCAGTCTAATTATTCACAGTGGATTTGGTATGAGAAATTGCCCGAAGAAAAATGATCAGCGGATGGGGCATGGTTGATCTAGCGAGGTTGTTTGCCATGGGCCGGGTCGCCGTGAAATGGGCGGGATTGGTCGAAGCGGTAACTGCCCCGCGGTCCCCAGGGCCAATTGGCCGCGAGGGACCCACTGACTGCGGTCGGTGCCGACACTCGCCATTATGCGCGGCCTCGGTTCCGGCCGCGTCGTCGTGTTCGAATGTGTGTGGATGTGTCCGGTCATGCCGTATGCCGGGCGGCGCGCGGACAACAGACAGGGCACGGACCCCGCGTAAGACAAACGCGTGGACCGTGCCCCGGAATTACATTGTGTGTCTGTCTTGCGTGGTTACTTCACCTTCACGGCGGTCCAAGCGGCACCGACCGTCTTGTACTCCGTGCTGTCGGCCCCGTACAGGTCCTTCGCCGCGCTGAGCGTCGCGGTGCGCGCCTTCGCGTAGTTGGTGGTGGAGGTCATGTACGTGCTGAGCGCCTTGAACCAGATCTGTACGGCCTTGTCGCGGCCGATGCCGGTGACCTTCGAGCCGTCGGCCGTCGGGCTGTTGTAGGAGACACCGTTGATCGTCTTCGCGCCGCTGCCCTCGGACAGCAGGTAGAAGAAGTGGTTGGCGACACCGGACGAGTAGTGCACGTCCAGGTTGCCGAGCGAGGACGACCAGTAGTCGGGCGAGCCGGTGCCGCCGTGCGCGGCGTCCTTGCTGGGCTGGTCCATGAAGCGCAGCGGGGTGCCGTCGCCGTAGAGGTCGACCAGTTCGCCGATGTTGTAGTCGCCCGTGTCGGAGGCGGTGTTGGAGTAGAACTCCACGGCGGTGCCGAAGATGTCCGAGGTGGCCTCGTTGAGCCCGCCGGACTCGCCGGAGTAGATCAGGCCGGCCGTGGCGGCGGTGACGCCGTGGCTCATCTCGTGGCCCGCCACGTCGAGTTCGGTGATGGAGCGGGCGTTGCCCTCACCGTCGCCGTACGTCATGCAGAAGCAACTGTCGTCCCAGAACGCGTTGACGTAGTTCTGGCCGTAGTGGACGCGGGAGTACGCGGCCTTGCCGTCGCCGTTGATGCCGTTGCGGCCCAGGACGTTCTTGTAGAAGTCGAAGGTCTCGGCGGCGCCGTACTGGGCGTCGACGGCGGCGCTCTGCCGGCCACCGCCCCAGACGTCGTCGGGGTCGGTGAACAGCGTGCCCTTGGCGGAGGACGAGCTCTGGTTGGCGTCGTACGTCTTGTGGCCGCCGCGTGCGGCGTCGCTGAGCTGGTACGAACTGCCGCTCTTGGTGGTGCCGATGGTGACCTTGCCGTCCCAAGTGCCCGTACCGGTACCGGTCTCGACGTCGTCCTGGCGGGAGAGCTCCTTGCCGGTGGCCGCGTCGGTGATGACATGCAGTCTGCTCGGCGTGCCGTCGGCCTGGAAGCCGTTCACGACCGTGTCCCAGGCCAGTACGGGCTTGCCGTCGGCCGCCCAGATCACCTTGGTGGCCGTACCGGCCTTCGCCTTGGTGGTCTTCGCCGACGAAGCCGCCTTCATCGCCGTGGACTTGGCGGTGGTGGCGGCGACCTTGGCGTCGGTGGTCGCCACGGAGATGCGCGCGGTGGTCGCCTTGGTGACGGTGCTCGTGCCGCCGGCCGCCTGGTGGACGATCAGGTCGCCGCCGATGACCGGCAGACCCGCGTACGTACGGTCGTAACGGGTGTGGACCGTGCCGTTGGCGTCCTTGATGACGTCCTTGACGACGAGCTTCTCCTGAGCGCCGAGGCCAAGGGCCTTGGCCTCGCTCGCCGTTGCCGTCTGGGCGGACTTGACGGCGTCGGCGTGCTGGGTCGCCGAGAGCGCGAGGGCGTTGGCGCCCTTCGTGCCGGCGGCGGAGTCCGTCTGCGCGCTCGCGCCGGTCTGAACTCCGAGGGCGACCATGGCCGCCGAAGCGACCAGTGCCGCTATACGAAGGGTGTTCCTGCGGGGGGTGGAAGCTAGCTGGCTCACTCAGTCTCCAAGAGTGCCGGGCCGCCCGGTTCGGCAGCCCTGTGGGGGGATGGAACTCACCGCGATACGTGGTGACGCCGGGTAAGTTGTCCAGAGCCTGACATCTCTTGGTCGATTTCCAACAGCCTTGTAACCAGGATTTGACCTTGTGTTGTCAGACAGACGCCGTATAAGGCGATCAAATGGACGCTACGCGCGTCCAACTGCCTCTCCGCAGAGGCCGATCGGGTCGGCGGAGGCGCCTTGTCGCCCGGAACTGATCAGAACCGGAGGGTCGCGCGGACGAGTTTGCCCTCGGCTCCCAGGGGTATTACCGCCACCTCGGCCAGCCGGTGCACCAGCGGCCAGCCGTATCCGCCCGGCAGCCACTCCTTGCCGTGCTCCCTCTGTACGGGTACGGCCTGCGCGGCGTCCCGCACTGTGATCTCGACCACGCCAGGCCGGCAGGAGACCCGCAGGCCCGTCACGCCACCGGCGTGCCGCAGCGCGTTCGTCACCAGCTCCGAGACCACCAGCACTACATCGGCCTCGACCGCGGTGGGCTCCAGCGCCAGAGGCACCCGCAGCGCCAGGAACGATCTCACCAGGGCGCGGGCCTCGGCCGCGTCCGCCGGGAGCGCGTCCATCGTCGCCGGCTCTCCCGCGACGGCGTCCGCCCCGTCCTCCACTGTCGTCATGCCTGTACCCCCGTACGCGGCCGCGGCTTCCCGCCCGTTCGCCGTCCCTGCCCGTCCACCCGCCCGTCCCCCCGTTCGCCGTACGCGCGCCCGGAAGGGAAGGCTCCGCCGCAGAGCATCGCACGATTCCGGTCGTGCTTGAATTGTTCGCCCGTCCCGGGCGCTTTGCGGCACAACGGACGTTCACCGTTCGCGCACCACCCAGGAGAGATGCTCCCGGTTGTCGCATATGCTTCCGGCCGGAATGGCGCCGTGAACCCGCGCCGTCCTGTGTGAGCCAGGGGGTGGAGAGTGAGTGAGTTCCCCGCAGGTGTCTCGTCGCGTCCGGAGCGGCTTCGCCGTCGCCCGGCGCCGGTACCCGCGCAGGCGCAGGTCTCAGCGGTGCAGCGTGACTCCCTATGGGCCACGGACGCCGTGATGCTGCTCGTCGAGGACGACGCGGGCGACGCCCTGCTCGTCGAGGAGATGCTCGCCGACAGCGATCTCGATTCGTCACTCACCTGGTGCAAGACGATGGCGGAGGCCGAGCAGTTCCTGCTCGACCGCACCACCGTCGTCACCCCCGTCTGCGTACTCCTCGACCTCCACCTGCCGGACGTGCACGGCGTCGACGCCGTCACCCGCATCGTGCGCAGGGTCCCCGACGCGGCCATCGTCGTCCTCACCGGCATGGCTGAGGGCGAGGCCGGCCTCTCCGCCGTCGCGACCGGCGCGCAGGACTACCTCGTCAAGGGACGCTTCGACCCGGAAGCGCTCAGCCGCGCCGTCCGCTACGCCCTCCAGCGCAAGCAGGTCGAGCAGGCCTCGGCCGCCCTGCGGGCCAACGAACAGATCGCCCAGGAGAACGCCCGCCTCGAACGCGGCCTGCTGCCCGTACCGCTGCTGCGCGGCGAGGACTTCGAGGCGCTCGCCAGATACGAGCCCGGCCGCGCCCACGGACTGCTGAGCGGCGACTTCTACGACGTCGTGCAGACCGCCGACGGCACGGTGCACGCGGTAATAGGGGACGTCTCGGGCCACGGCGCCGCCGAAGCCGCCCTCGGCGTCTGTCTGCGGGTCGCCTGGCGCACCGCGGTCCTGTGCGGAACGGTGCCGCTGGAGCAGGTGCGGCTGCTGGAGGAGATCCTTGTCGCCGAGCGCGCCGACCCCCATGTCTTCGCCACCGTCACTTCCCTGGTCTTCCCGCCAGGCGGGCGGCAGGTGCGCGTCGTACGCGCCGGGCACCCCGGTCTGCTCGTACGGGACGGCGCCGAGGTCCGCTGGGAGGAGCCACGCGTGGGCATGGCCCTGGGCCTGCTGCCGGGCGCCGGCCGCTGGGCCGAGACCGAACTGCCGCTGCCACAGGGAGGACATGTGGTGCTTTTCACGGACGGCCTCTTCGAAGGACGTACGAGCCCCTCGGAGCGGCTCGGCGAGGAAGGGCTGCTGAGCCTCGCCCAGGAGCACGGGACGCTGCCGGCCGGGGCCTTCATCGACGCGCTGGTCGACGGCGCCACGAGAGGCGCCGCGCCGTACGGCGGACTCGCCGACGACGTCGCCGTGCTCCACCTCGGCTGGAAGGCCGCGCTTTGAGTGCCGGTGGCGTCAGCGCCTGGCGCACCGCCCGGTCCCGGCTCTCCGTACAGGGCTGGGTCCGGCTCATCCTGGGCGCGCTGGTGCTGGTCGTGTGCGCCTGTACGGTCGCCGGCGGGGTGCTGCTCTCCCAGACCAACGCCCGGACCGACGAACTCGTGGACCACATCCAGCCGGCCCGCGCGGGCGCGCTCCAGTTGCAGAAGGCCCTGCTCGACCAGGAGACCGGGCTGCGCGGCTTCGCGCTGACCGCCGACCCGTCGTTCCTGGCGCCGTACAACCAGGGCCGCTCCGACGAGAAGCGCTTCGCGCTCGGCCTCGGCCGCACCGTGGCCTCCGATCCCGTCCTCACCGCCGACCTCCACCACATCACGGCGGCAGCCTCCCGGTGGCGGACCGAGGTCGCGCAGCCGCTGATCACGTCCGTACGGACCAGGGGCGCCGAAGCCGCTTCGGCAGTGAGCCTGGTGCGGAGCAAGACCGAGTTCGACAGTCTGCGGGGCCTGTTCACCACCCAGCAGAGCCATCTCGACGCCGCCAGGGACCGGGCCCGCCTCCGGCTCGACACCAGCCGCTCGCATCGCGACTCCGTCTTCCTCGCCGCACTGATCGTCTTCGCCGTCGCCGTGATCGGCCTCGCCGTCGTACTGCACCGCATGGTGGGCCGGCCGCTGAGCGCCCTGCGCGCGGCCTCCGACGACGTACGCGCCGGAGCGTTCGACCAGCGCATCGAGATCAGGGGCCCGGCCGACCTCAGAGCCGTGGGGGCCGCAGTCGAGGACATGCGCAGGCGCCTCGCCGACGAACTGGCGGCCGCCCGCTCCCGCGAGGACCTGCTCGCCGAGCAGACCGAGGAACTGCGCCGCTCCAACTCGGAACTCGAACAGTTCGCGTACGTGGCCTCGCACGACCTTCAGGAGCCGTTGCGCAAGGTCGCCTCGTTCTGCCAGTTGCTGGAGAAGCGGTACGGCGACGAGCTGGACGACCGGGGCAAGCAGTACATCGACTTCGCCGTCGACGGCGCCAAGCGGATGCAGGTCCTGATCAACGACCTGCTCACCTTCTCCCGGGTGGGGCGGGTGCACGACGCCTGGCGGACCGTCGGGCTGGAGACCACCCTGGACAGCGCCCTGGGCAACCTCGGCATGGTCATCGAGGAGTCCGGCGTCACCATGGTGCGCGAGGACCCGCTGCCCGAGGTGAACGGCGACCCGACCACGCTCGCCATGCTCTGGCAGAACCTGATCGGCAACGCGATCAAGTTCCGCAGGCCGGACGTCCCTTCCGTGATCACCGTGAACTGTGTCCGTGAGGACGACGACTGGCATCTGACCGTCTCGGACAACGGCATCGGCGTCGCACCCGAGTTCGCCGAGAAGGTCTTCGTCATCTTCCAGCGCCTGCACGCCAGGGACGAGTACGAGGGGACCGGCATCGGCCTCGCGCTGTGCCGCAAGATCGTCGAGTTCCACGGCGGCAGGATCTGGCTGGAGCCCGTGCCCGACGGCGGCACCGGCATCCACTTCACCCTCCCCGCCCTGCCGACCACTCCGCCTGGAGACGCACAGTGAACACGCCCCTTCAGCCCATCGAGGTCCTGCTCGTCGAGGACGACGCCGGTGACGAACTGATGACCCGCGAGGCGTTCGAGGACAACAAGATCCGCAACACGCTGCATGTGGTGCGCGACGGCCAGGAAGCCCTCGACTTCCTCTACCGGCGCACCCGCTACGAGGGGGCCCCGCGGCCCGATCTCATCCTGCTCGACCTCAACCTGCCGAAGTACGACGGCCGCCAGGTGCTGGAGAAGATCAAGACGGATCCGGCGCTCGCTTCGATCCCGGTGGTCGTGCTGACCACCTCCTCGGCCGAGGAGGACATCCTCCGCAGCTACAAACTCCACGCCAACGCCTATGTCACCAAGCCGGTCGACCTGGACCAGTTCATCGCCGCCGTACGGCAGATCGACGAATTCTTCGTGACCGTGGTCCGGCTTCCGGGGCGCCAGTGACGTCTGTCACAAGAGGGGGACGCATGCGGTCGGATTCGGGGGGCATAAGCGTTGTCGGAGAAGGGGGACCCGATCGCCCTTACCGGTGCGCGGGCAGGAGCGTATGAACGACCAGACCATTACTGTCGGCGGTGCCCACGCGCCCGTCGTGGCGGATTCCGTGGAGCCTCTGCGCAGAGCGACCCAGTTCACCGGCGAGCCGGGCTGTATCGCCGAGGCGCGGCGGCTCGCCGTGCGTTTCCTCCAGGAGCTGGAGGCGGAGTGGTTCGCCGAGTTCGGCGACCACACCTGTGACGACCTGCTACTGGTCGTCAGCGAGCTGATCACCAACGCCGAGCGGCACAGCCACGGTCCTTACATCCTGGAGCTGGAGGGCAGCGACCGGCGTGTGGCCGTCACCGTGTACGACAGCAGTTCGACGCTGCCGCGCCGCTTCGAGCGTGACCCCACCCGGCTCGGAGGGCACGGCCTGGAGATCGTCCACGCGCTCTGCGACCGGCTCACGGCGGAGCGGGTGCCGGTCGGGAAGCGCGTGCGGGCGATCTTCGAGCTGTAGCCCCCGGGGTACGGGGGATAGCGGTACCGGGGATACGGGACGCCTCGGCCCGGCCGTCCCGTACCCGTACCCGTACGGGCGGCTCAGCCCTTGCCGTCGCCCGGTCTGCCGAACCAGTCCAGGCAGAGCACCAGGGCGTCGTCAGCCGTCTCCGTCTCCCGGTGGCCCGCCAGTTCCGTCAGTACGGCGCGCGGCACCATCGCGGCAGGCAGCAGACTCGTCGCGTTGATCACCCGGGCCAGCGCGCGGTCCCCGTACACCTCGCCGCGCGGCGAGACCGCCTCGTAGACACCGTCGCTGACGAAGAACAGCCGGTCGCCCGGCAGCACCCGGAACGACTCCGCCACATAGTCCGACTCCTCGAACATGCCGAGGGGGAGCTGCGCGTCGAACTCGACGCGCTCCACACTCTTGCCGCGCTGCCGCCAGAGCTGCGGCGACCCGGCGTCCACCACGTCGACCTTGCCCGTCTCCAGGTCGAAGCGCAGCAACAGCGTCGACACCGACGCCGCGCCCCGGTACTGCTCGTACAGCGCCTGGTCGGCCAGCGACGCCTGGTCGGCGATGCCGATGCCGGCCCGGCGGGCGTTGCGCAGGGCGTTCACGACGAGATTGGTGAGCAGCGAGGCCTGGATGCCCTCGCCCATGCCGTTGGTCACGGAGAGCGTCAGCTCGCCGGCCTCGGCCGACCAGTCGAAGTTGTCGCCGTGGATGGAGTACGCGGGCTCGAGCTGGGCCCCGATGGCGTACTCCCGTGCCGTGCAGGCGCGCGCCGGAAGCAGGTTCCACTGCATCTCGGCCGCGAGCGTCAGCCGGTTGACCCGGCGGGCCCGCTGGTAGAGATCGGTGTCCCGCTCGGCCACCAGGATCTCGTGCCCGAGCAGCTCGGCCACCTGGGTCAGGTCGTCGACGGCCTCCGGCGTCGAACGGTCTCCCGGCAGCCGGACCGTGAGGATGCCGAGGCGTTCACCCCGTACGGTGACCGGCAGCAGATGGTCCACCTCGTCCTCGTGCCTGAGCTGCTCGTGGGGCTCCTGGCTGCCGAAGGCGCGGCCCTCGGGGCTGTTGTGCAGCGACAGCGCCTCCTCCGGGTGGGCGGCCACATCCACCGGCTGGAGCACGGTGAGCGCGTAGTCGGCGAGGTGCAGCCGTACGGCGCTCGCACCGTACGATTTGATGAGCGCGGCGCGAACCGTGTCCAGCAGGGCGTACGGCGCCGCTGTGCGAACCGCTCTTTCCACATCCGCGAGTGCAGTCACTGTCGTTCAGGCCTTCTTCTTCCAGGGGTGAGATCCGTCCGGGCTGACAAAGGCCCATGCCGGATGAAAGAGTGGATCGATGACTCGTTTCACCGGGCAGCCGCGCCGGCGCCAGCAGGTCGCTGAAGCGGCCGCTGCCGCCTCCGAGCTGCTTGAGGTGCTGTGGGGTCGCGGACAGGACGCGGCGCCCTCGGGGCCGGTCTCGCCTTCCCAACTACGTGCCCTTCTCGTCATCGAGAAGCACGAGGGTGCGAACCTCCGGACCCTGGGCGAGGTCCTCGGCTCGCGGCCGTCCTCGCTGAGCAGGCTGTGCGACCGGATGGAGGCGATGGGCCTCGTACACCGCTCGCAGAGCCCCACGAGCCGGCGTGAGGTGGAGCTGCGGCTGAGCCGGCGGGGTCACAAGGTGCTCGACGAGTACCGCGCCTTCCGTACGAGGGAGGTCGGCATGGTGCTCGATCAGATGGACCCCTCGGACATCATCATGCTCGCCGACGGGCTCGCCGCTTTCCGCGCCGCGGCCACCGGACGCCTGGGGGCGGTGGACGGCGCGTCCGAAGGCCGGGGACACCCAGGAGGTCCGGGGCAGCCGGGGCATCCGGGAGAGAGCCACGTGGCGGACAGCGCATAGCTTCATTGAGGCCCACTTCCTGGCATCCGCACGTTAGTCGACGCGGGAGGCCGCCCCCACGTGATCGGTGAACAGATTGTTGCTCACTGGAGAATGTTGTCAAATGACAAGTATCGCTTCTATCGTGGTGGCAGCGTGTAGTCATCTTCGTTCACCTTCCGAGCCCCCGAGGGATTGTCGTGCTACCTCCCCACAGTGCGGGTCACGCCGTCGGTGTGACCGTGCGACAGGATGACGACGCGTTCGTTCTCGGCGTGAGCGGTGATCTCGACCTCGAGAGCATCGCACCGCTCGTCACCGCGCTGGCGGAGGCGGGCGGAGCCGGGGAGGGTCCCGTCGTCCTCGACCTGTCCGGAGTCGGTTTCGCCGACTCCTCCACGGTGAACGTGCTGCTCCGGGCCCACAGTGAGCTGGGCCCCAGGCTGCGTATCGCCCGGCCGTCGGCCTTCGTCGAGCGCTTGTTCGACGTCATTGGCCTGCGGCAGGCGCTGCCGGTGTACGACACCGTGGAGGACGCCCTCGTACGAGGTTCGTCGGACCCGGCCGCCGTGCGGGAGCCTTAACGTCACGAATGTGCGGCACATGTCCAGGTACGGGAACAGTGCGCGGTTGGACTACAACTGCGCGGGTGTCACCCGGGTCTGACCTCGTGACCGGCCCGGGACCGGGCACGGAGACGACAAAAACGGGGTACCTGACATGTTCCGATCCACCGCACGTTCCGCCGCACGCCCCATAGTTCGACGCCCGGCCCTGGCAGTGGCCGGCGCCGTCGCCGCGCTCGGCCTCGCGCTCTCGCCGGCCGCTCCGGCGTCGGCGGCCT
>NZ_JTHL01000001.1:8539645-8543479 GCF_000818195.1 Streptomyces sp. 150FB
CTGCTTCCGGTACGGCCGTCGCCGGTACGGAGCCGAACGACCGCTACACGGGGGAGCAGGTCCACACCTTCATCGAGGACTTCTACGGTGAGCACGGACCCGGCGACTTCGCACGGAAGTACGGCATCTCCCCGTACCTGGCGCAGCGGGTCAAGGACGCCGACGGCTTCGACCTGCTGCTGTGCGCGCAGAACACTCCGACCTCCATCGATGTCGGCCCCGCGGTGACGGCGCAGTCCGCCGGCGTCGGCTGGGCCGAGGTGACGGCGCACTGGGGCGGCGACGGCGCGTCCACCACCACCTTCACGGCGTACGTGGACCTCGACGCGACCCGTACGATCCAGCTCGTCGACGTCTCCTGCGACGCCTGAGCCGCCGTCAGCGATCCCCGTAATCCGAGCGCTTCCAGGGCTCTCCTGGCGCTCTCGGAGTGGCGCGGAACACCGACAGCAGTGCGGGCCCGACCTTCGCGGCCGGGCCCGCACGCGTATGTCCGAGAGCGCGACGCTACTAGCTCGTGTACGCCTCGAACTCGGAGATCTGCGCGGCCGGCCAGCCTGTGTTGGCCGTGACGTTGAGCCGCAGGTAGCGGGTCGACGTGCCGGGCAGGCTGATCGTCACGGTGTTGCCGCTCGACGGGTTGAACGTGTATCCCGCCGAGGCCTTGAGGGTGGTGAAGGTGGAGTTGTCCGTGCTTCCCAGCACGCTCAGCGTCTGCGTGCGGGTTGCCCACGCGGTGGCCGGGGGAAGCTTGAGTACCACTCGCTTGACGGCCTTCGCAGCGCCGAGGTCCACGGTGATCGTCTGCGGGAAGGCGTTGTTTCTGCTCTCCCAGTAGGTGCTGGCGTTTCCGTCGACCGCGTTGCCGGAGCCGTAGACATCGGCGTGGCCGGACTCGGCGGTGGGACGGCCCTGGGCGAGGTTGCCCGTGTCGGCGGGCGGCGTCGTCGGCGGGTCCGTCGGCGGCGTGGTGGGCGGGTCGGTCGGCGGGGTCGTGGGCGGGTCCGTGGGCGGGTTGGTGCCGCCCTGCGGTACGCCGCCGTTGGTCCACACCGGGGTCGGCCAGGTGCCGGTGCAGACCGGCGGGTCCGAGAACCAGCCCGAGTTGCCCGTGCCCTGCGTGATCTGGAAGCCGGATCCTATGCAGTTGTGGATCGGGTTGGGCTGCGCGATGTGCGTGGCCTTGACGTTGGTGAACGAGGCCGTGCCCGGCGCCTGGATCTGAAGCGCGTACGTACCGGCTCCGTCGATCCTGATGTTGTTGAAGTGCAGCCCGTTCGTCGCGCCCTCGATCAGGTGGATCGCGGCGTAGGAACTGTCCAGGATCTCGCTGTCCGTGATGTTGATGTTGCCGTTGATCGGCTCGTTGAGACCGCTGAACCAGACGGCACCGACACCGAACTGCCAGTTGAAGTCGTTGTTGCCGGTACGGATCAGGGTGTTGCGCGCGGCGGTGGTGGTGCCGGAAACCGCCGTTCCCTGACCTGAGTTGACTCCCGGATAGCGGTTGGCGATATGCAGGCCGCCGCCGTTGGTGATGGTGTCGGCCATCACATTGTCCGAGATGGTGATGTCCTTGCCACCGTACGTGACGATGTTGTTCGCCAGAATCGGCAGAATCACCGTGTTGAAGGTGAATTTGTTGTTGACGTTGGGAACGGACTCCGCCCACATGGCCAGGCCGTCGTCACCGGTGTTGCGTACGAAGGTGTTGGTGACGGTGGAGTTGGTGACGCCCATATGGAAATTGACGCCGTCAGCGGTCTGGTCGAGAATCCGGCTGTTCTTGATGGTGAAGTTGTTCATCGGGCCGTCCATCCACGCCCCGACCTTCGTGTGCTGCATCCACACGTTGTCGACCGTGGAGTCGGACATCGCGCCACCGATGGCGTTGACCTGATCGTTGTCCTCGCGCTCGCGGATGTCACCGAGGATGGCGAAGTTCTTCAGTGTGACGTTCTTGCTGCCGCCCGCGTTGGCGTACTTGCCGTACACACCGACAGCCTTGGCGCGGTTGGACGGGTCACGTCCGGTCAGCACGCTGTACCAGGGGCCCGCACCGGCCAGGGTGACCTGGTCGACGACGATGTGGTCGCGGACCTGGAAGGTTCCCTGCGGGATGTAGACCTGCTTGCCCTGGGTCCGGCCCGCGTCGACGGCCGCCTGGATCTTGGCGGTCGAGTCGGCGGCTCCCGTCGGGTCGGCGCCGAAGTCGCTCACCACGTCGAGCGCGCCGGACGGCTTGGCGATCGGGGCGCCCACCGTCTCGAAGTCGGCGAGGTCGATGGTGAACGTCGGTGACGCCGAGGTCGAGGCGACCTGGAGGCGGATCTTCGTTCCGGCCGGCAGTGTCGAGCCCAGCAGGGTGCGGGTCTCGTCGTAGAAGTGGTGCGGGTTGGTGTCACCGGGGTTGTTGTTGAACGGATAACCCCCGTAGTACCAACTGTACTGAGAGGTCACCGGCACACTCTTGAGCTGGTTGCCGTTGACCTTCAGGTCGATGGCCGCGGTGCGCCCCTTGCCGTCCGAGGTGTCGGGCAGCGAGTAGCGGAACGACATCGCGTTCGCCGGCGCGGAGAGCGTGAACTCCACGTACTCACCGGCGGCGTCGAGCGTCACGGCCTGTCGTCCCGAGGCCTCCGACGGCAGGTGGCCGTAGAGACGGTCGGGGCCGATCAAGGTGCCGTTGGTGGCGGCGTATTCGGCCTCCTGTTCCTTGAACGGCACGCTCGCGCCGCGGCCGGGAACGTTGAGCGGTGAGGGAGCGGGGACTGCCGCCGCTTGCGCGGCGGGTGCGGTCGACAGCACCACCGCTGCGGCCGTCCCGGCCACGGCGAGGGCGAGTGAAACCGATGCGGATATGCCGCGGCGGAGCAAGCGGCGTCGAGGGGGAGGTGTCACAGACATACGTCCTTGCGGCTCGTGGGGACTCTGCGGACGCGAAAAGGCTAGAAGTGAGACCGCAGGAAGTCTATGAATCTGCGCAAATTTTGAAGGCAAAAGTAAAAATCTTCGACCCGTGCGGGAGCATGTAGTGGTGCAAACCGGATTCGAGTCGTCAACTTCCCCACGGCGCAACGGGGTTGAGGCAGCTCCTCGGCGGGGCGGCGCCACATCGGGGACGGCGGGTCTTACGCGTACCGCTGCCCGCGACATATGCTCCGCCCATGCGCGTCGCTCTCTTCGTCACCTGCGTCAATGACGCCGTGTATCCGTCCACCGGGGTCGCGACAGTGCGTCTCCTCGAACGTCTCGGTGTCGACGTCGACTTCCCGGAAGCACAGAGCTGCTGCGGGCAGCCACAGTTCAACACCGGCTACCGCAAGGAGACCGAGCCCCTGGTACGGCGTACGGTGCGGGCCTTCGAGGGCTACGACCATGTGGTGACGCCGTCCGGGTCCTGCGCGGCGATGATCCGCCGGCACTACCCGGAGTTCGGCGGCGAGGCCACCGCGTCCCTCGCCTCCCGTACGTACGAGCTGACCGAGTTCCTGGTCGACGTGCTGGGCGTGACGGACGTGGGGGCCTACTTCCCGCACACTGTCACCTACCATCCGTCCTGCCACGGGCTCCGGCTGCTGGGACTCGGCGACCGGCCCCGGCAACTGCTGCAAGCGGTGAAGGGCCTCGAACTGCGCGAACTGCCGGGCGCCGACGAGTGCTGCGGCTTCGGCGGCACCTTCGCCGTCAAGAACGCGGACGTCTCGGCGGCGATGGGCCAGGACAAGGTCAGCAGCGCCGTCTCGACCGGCGCGGAGGTCCTGTGCGGCGCCGACAACTCCTGCCTGATGCATATCGGAGGCGTCATGAGCCGTGAGAAGGCGCCACTGCGCG
>NZ_JTHL01000001.1:8544457-8548512 GCF_000818195.1 Streptomyces sp. 150FB
AGTCCTGGTCCATCTCCGCGAACGCGTCGCCGACCAGGGCGGCAAGGGACACCGACTGGAGAAAGCGGCCATCAAGGCGGCCGGCTGGGTCTTCGACCATCCCCGGGTGCTCGCCGCCGGGGAAAAGGTGGCCTCCAAGACCCGGGGGCTGCACCCGAAGAAACTGCCGGGATCCGGGGCCTGGACCGACAGCCGGGACCTTCCGGAGCTGCCGGCCGAGTCGTTCCGCGACTGGTGGAAGAAGAACCGGAAGGACGGCACCCGCTCATGACCACCCCTTCAGGTTCGCGTGAGCGGATCCTCGCCCGGGTACGCGGTGCGGTCGCCGACGCGCCCGCCGCGCCGGAGGCGGCCCGCGACTACCGCGTCACCCACACCCCCGAGGACCGCATTGTCGACCTCCTCGCGGAGAACCTCGCCGACTACCGCGCGATCGTCCACCGTACGGACTCCGCCGGGCTCCCCGCGCTGATCGCCGGGATACTGGCGGAACGCGGGGCGCGCGCCGTGGTCGTACCCCCGCTGCTGCCCGCCGCGTGGCTGTCTGCGGTCGCCCCCGACACCATCCAGCTCCAGGACGAACCGGACACCACCGCACGGGAGTTGGACGCGGTGGACAGCGTGGTCACGGGCTGCGCGCTGGCGATCGCCGAGACCGGCACGATCGTCCTCGACGCGGGCCCCGACCAGGGCCGCCGCCGCATCACCCTCGTACCCGACCACCACATCTGCGTCATCAGAACCGGTGATCAGGTCGTCGGCTCCGTGCCCCAGGCCATCCCCCGCCTCGACCCCACCCGTCCGCTGACCTGGATCTCAGGCCCCTCAGCCACCAGTGACATCGAACTCGACCGCGTCGAAGGCGTCCATGGCCCCCGCACCCTCGAAGTCATCCTGGTGACCGACACCGAGGGGTGAGGAGCCGGTCAGCCCCGGGAGGCGCCCCGCAACCGGGGCGCCGAGGCGGCGGCGTCGACGGGCTTCCCCCCTGCGTCGACCCGCTCGGCCAACTCGCGTGCCCAGGCGGCCAGTCCGGGGACATCGAGCGAGTGGGGCCCGGTGCCGTACGCCTCGATGGAACCCGCCCCGCGCAGCAGCAGCCGCGCACCACCCCGCGTATTGCCCCGCGCGGCGTGCGTCAGCCCCACAGCGAGCTGGGCCATCCCACGCCACAGCGCGCGCTCCTCCTCGGGCCCCGACTTCCACGCGTCCTCGAACACCTCGTGCGCGTGGAACGGCTTGCCCGCGTCGAGCAGCCGCTGCGCCTCGTTCACGGTGGCGCCGGGCGTACGTACGACTCCCTCGGGCTGCCGCTCCACACCCGGAGCTCCGTACGGCAGCGGACGCCCGAGCCCGTCTCGGGGACGCGCGTTACGCGCCCGGCCCTCGGCGTCACGGTCGCGCTCGTTTTCCGTCATACGCCGATTGTCGCCCAGCCGGGGCGCGTCCTGAGGCCGCGCTGAGTGAGGTAATGTTTCCCCTGCACGGCCGTCCGGTCATTTCCGCCGGGACCGGGCACCGGGACGTGGCGCAGCTTGGTAGCGCACTTGACTGGGGGTCAAGGGGTCGCAGGTTCAAATCCTGTCGTCCCGACTTGCATGCACGCAGGTCGCAGGCGGTATCGGAGTAATCCGATGCCGCCTTTCCGTGTTTCTTGGGGACCAGTTAGGGAGCCGTGTCCGGCGATCTTGGTAGGACGTGGGCGGGGATGCCTGCGTCGGCGAACCAGGTGAGGCCGGTGTGGCGGAGGTCGTGTCGGCGCAGGTGTTCGTGGCCGAGTGGGGTGACGACGTCGTCTCAGTGCGTGGCGTCGGGCAGGACGGCGGTGGAGATGCGTCCGCCGCGGGGGCCGGTGAAGAGGCGGGCGTGCGGGTCGGGGCCTGAGGCGAGGATGCGTTCGGCGATGAGCGGGCGGATTTCTTCGATGAGGGGGTCCTGGCGGGCGCGTTTGCCTTTGGTGTTCTTGTCGGTGAGTCCGCCGGGTGCGGGGGTGGTCCGGCGGCGTAAGCCCGGGGGCTGGGCACGTGTCCGGCAGCACGCGCGCTCCCTACGGGCCGTGGTCCGAAGCCGGGTCGGTGGTTTACCCCCAAGACGGGGAGTCCGACGTGACGACCTCGTCGTACGGAGCAGGTTCGCGGAGGAGGCTTGGCAGCTTCGTGACACGCCGTTGATGGGTTACGGCGGAGGCTATGTGCATCCAAGAATGGGGTGGGCGATTAGAAGGCACTCGGTCTAACGCTATCTCAACTGCCCTGACCTGGGAGTTCTTTTGTGTGTCGGCCCGTCAGGAGATTTGTGGGACGTCTATGGGATCCGCAGGTGTGGGACGTCATGTGGGACGGGGGCGTCTGTAGCGTCCTAGGTGGGACCGAGGTTCTCAGGGGAAACAAATATGCCCCGCGCCTGCGCTGTGTACCTCGTGGTTAAGGAGGGGAATGTGTCGGGGCTGAAGCTGTTCCACACGAGGAGCGGGGTGACGGAGGTCGCGCCGCGTTTTGCCGATATCGAGGCGGATGTGCAGTGCCTTGTCGAGGCGCACATGGAGACCATGCTGGGAGTGCGGTTCCTGGCGAGCGAGTACAGCACCGGGCCCGTCCACGGAGGGCGGATCGACTCGCTGGGTATTGACGAGAACAACGCTCCGGTGATCGTGGAGTACAAGCGCGGGGTCGATGCCGGGGTGATCAACCATGGCCTCTTGTACCTCTCCTGGCTCATGGACCACAGGGACGCGTTCTGGGACCTGGTTCGGGACCGGCTGGGGGCCACGGTCGCGGCCGAGGTGCGGTGGAGCGCGCCGAGGCTGATCTGTTCCGCCTCAGCTATGAACGTAGTCTTCGTGCTCGCCACCGGGGAACAGACCCGCGAATGGGCGGTAAAGAAGTACAAACGGCCCACTGGCTGACCGGCAGTGAGAAGTAAGCCGTCTTCGAGGAGTAACTCGTACCGTCGTCTTGCCGTGAGGGGGATGACTGGAGACCTGACTGAAGAACCGGAAGGTCCGCGGTGCTGCCGCACTCGCTTGTGGCCGTGGCACTCCGCGTCGGCTGGGCTCCGGCCTGCGGAACAGCAGGTGCGCCGGGCCCAGCGATCTCGCCATCGCCGCGCGCCCTTATGCTCCGCGCCAGTTCGGGGTCGCCTGGCCCGTCACTCTGCGGGCCCTGACGCCGATTATGGCCCCAGCACACGCGCGATTCAGAAAAAGCCGGATTCGGCTTGTAGTCGCGCGCCAGGCGTCGCTGGAGTGTCAGCGTGCCCAAACTCGGCTGGACTCTCGACGGGATCCGCTGCGAAACGAAGCCGTACGAAGAGAAACTGTCACGGACACAAAATATCGCGACAGCTAGTGGCCAATGTCGCTCAGCGTGCCACCGGCTTGGTCAGATCGGATGACGCGTTCACCGGTCGTCTCTACCGTGATGCGGGCGGCGCTCACGCATAAGACTCGCGTTGCCCTGCAACCTGTTGGACAGTGACGGTGATGGCCGGGTGATCAGCCGCGACAAGGAGATCTGCACCGTCTCCTCGCCGCACGCCTGCGGCCCCGGCGGAGCAGGCCCCTGGGCCAAGAAGAGCCCCGTCGGTCTTCTCGACCTGCTCGGCACGGCCCGGTGGCGCATCACCGTCACCAACACCGGTCCGGTGGACGCCGTCAACGCCAGTGTCAACGACCCCACCACCCCTTCCTGCCGGACCGCCGCCGGCACCTTCACCCTGGCGGCAGGGGCCAGCCGTCAGATCTACTGCTCCTCTCTCCTCCTCGCCCTCCCCATGAAGAACACCGCGAGCGTCACCTTCGGCGCCGACCACGCCCCGCACGGCACACCACCGACCACCAGCGGGCCGTCGTCGGCCGTCGCCTGCTCGCTGCTGTGCATCCTGGCCAAGAAGGACCGCACCTGACCGGCGGCCCGAACGCCATGGACGACACGGAATCCCGCTGAAGCAATACGTTGGAGGGACCTGCCGCTCACGGGAAGGTCCCTCCAACATCCCCAAGGCGTAGGAGCCGTGGGGCTGGGCGGAACCACCTGCCCGACACTCCCGGCGAGGGG
>NZ_JTHL01000001.1:8548537-8563834 GCF_000818195.1 Streptomyces sp. 150FB
TGCCGCTCACGGGAAGGTCCCTCCAACATCCCCAAGGCGTAGGAGCCGTGGGGCTGGGCGGAACCACCTGCCCGACACTCCCGGCGAGGGGCATGACGCCGAGACGATGAAGTCTCCGGCGGTCAGAGTGGCCGGCGCTCGGCTGACCTCGCGGGCAGTCTGGGGACGGGCCGCGTGTCCCGGATGCTCAGAGGACGACATGCAGGTCTCCGTCCGCTTCGCCTTGGGGCCGGGATCGGCGGCAAGCGCCGGCGGGTCCAAGGGCCTTGTCTCCGGTGGAGTGTCACCAGGTGAGCGCGTCGCGGCTGGGGGTGTCCGGCCTGGTAGGGCGGGGCGCTCCCCGGTGTGCGGTGCAGGACGAGGCTGTGATCATCTGCGGACAGCGGCCAGAGTGCGGGCTGAAGGAGGGCACCGCGAGACGGGAGTCGGGCATGGTGGCAGAGAACATCGACGATGTCGTGGAAGGGCTTGCCGGGGTTGTGCGGGAGGCCGGCCGCACCGGTGACCGGGGCGGGTACTTCTCGCCGCTGTACCGGCAGGTGTCCGTTGAGGTCCGCACGGCCGTGCACGGTGGATTGTTCGACGGCGGTCGTTTGACCGGCCATGCGAAAGATCATGACGTCCGCGACGCCGGCACTCGCCCTGACGGTGGGCACGGCCCCGGGTCCGCCCGAAGTTCGAGGCCGCGCTCACCGCAGCGAGGGAGATCAAGGCGCACGCCCCGCACTGCCAGGTCATCTTCACGGTGTACGAGATGGAACGGCTCGGACGGGACGCCGCAGCTCGCCGCCGTGGCCGGCGCCTTCAACCGCTCGATCACGGTGCACAACACGCAACCGGTGATCGGGACCATGGCGCACCTGCACCTGTGGCTGAGCACCCCGGAATGCCACTACCCGCAGGAGTACAACATCGAACGCCACGCGCTGCGCGACGACTGGCCGATCGCCGCTGTGGGCCCGGTGGTCGAATGAAGCCGGCCGCGCGGTCGTGGCGGGCACAGCGACGCCCGCGTTGCACGAACTCTGCCGTAGCTGTCAGGAGAGCTGGTTGAGCAGTTCCTGGCGGTGTGTGGTGGCCCATGAGCCGAGGTGGATGGGCTCGCGGCCGAGCAGGTTCTGGACGGTGCTGGTGGTGACTGCGGAGTAGTCGAAACGGCCCTCGTAGGTCTGTCGTGCCCAGATCAGTGTGCTGGCTGCGTACGCGGCGTCCATGTCGGCGGGCGCGGCGTCCAGCCCGGCGTCGATCATGCGTTGCAGATCGTCCGGGGTCAGGACCAGCGCCGGGATCTCCCGGCCGAGGGCGGCGGTGAGCACCTCGGCCACCTCAGCGCCGTTGAGGAGATCGGCGGACAGGTAGTAGTCCTTGCCCGAATGCGTCTTGGGGCCTTCGGTCAGAACCTTGGCCACGACCGCTGCGATGTCGTCGCCGGCGATCCAGCCGACCTGCTTGTCGCCCATCGGCCACACCATGTGGCCGTCGCGCAGCCGGTTGATGCCCAGCAGGTTCTCCATGAACACGTGCGGATGCACATTCGCCCAGGCAAGCCTGGAGCCGGCGATGTAGCGCTCCACCAGTTCGTGCCAGACGAAGTGCGGGTCGGTGGAGCGTTTGTCGCTGAACACGCCCAGGTGCACCAGGAAGGTGACGCCAGCGTCCTCCGCAGCGTCCACCAGGGTCTTGGTCTGGTGGTTCATCGCCGCGGTGTAGCCGGTCATCAGGAATACCCGGTCGATGCCCTCCAGTGCACCGGGGAAGGTGTCAGGGTCATCGAGATCGATGCGGACGGCTTCCCTCCCCTCCTTGATCCACTGCTTGACGGTCGTCTCGCTGCGTGAGGCCCGCACCGGGACTGCTTGACCAGGTGTCGCCTCCAGCGCCTTCACGACCGCCGATCCAATGCGGCCCGTGGCCCCGAGGACCAGCACTCGCGAGGTGTCTGTATTCCGCATCTGTCGCTCCTTGCCCATTACGAAAGCAATCACTTTCGTATGACACGATAGTCATCACTGTCGTATGCTCTGTCAAGTCGACGCAAGACTGGAGGAAGAACCGTGCGGACCTGGGCCGAGAACGACCCCAAAGCGCGCCTGATGGCGCGCAAGCGCGAAGCGATCATCAACGCTGCCCTCGCGGCCTTCCTCGAAGAGGGGTACGGCGGAAGCTCGGTCAATCGCATCGCCGCGAGCGCAGGCGTGTCCATCACCACCCTGTACCGGCACTTCGACAGCAAGGACGATCTCTTCGTCGCGGTCATCCAGGAGGCCTGCGAGACCTCCGCGCAGACCTCGGACCCGCTATGGCTGAATCTGCCGCCGCTGGAGGGACTGACGGAAGCGGGCTGCGAGCTTCTCCAACACATCCTGTCCGACCAGCAGTTGGCCCTGTTCAGGGTGGTGGCCCGGGACGCGCAGCGCTTCCCCGAGCTCGGCCGCCGCTACCAGCAGGAGATCCTGGGAGAACGCATAGCCCTGTTCACGCGGCACCTGTCCCACTGGCCGGCGAAGCTGCGTTCCAAGGTCAGCGACCCCACCCGGGCCGCCCACGTCTTCTCCGCCCTCCTCCAGTGGGAGATCGTGGACACCGCCCTGCTCGGCGGACCGGCCCCCGACCCGGCAGCCATCCGCATCCGCTCCCAGGAGGCCGCGAACGACCTGGTGGCCCTTGCCGAAGCCGGACGGCTCTAAAGGACGAGCGAAGCCAGAAGCGAATGGCAGCGACGCTCACGCTGCCATGGAAGATGTACGCCCTCTTGTCGAATCGGGTGGCTACGGCGCGGAAGCCCTTGAGAGCATTGCGCAGACGGATGGACAGGCATCGCGAAGTTCCTGGCGCCAACCGCCCCCACCACCAGGTTGGAAAGGGCTCACTGTTCCCTGGTGCTGTCGCGACAACCCTGGGACTGATTGGCCTGAGGTTCTTCTCCCGGATCGTCTTCTCGCCGCTGATCGCCTCAAGCGCGGTGACCTACGGTCCGTTCGGGACCGTACTGGTTCTTCAGTCGTGGCTGGTCGGTGCGGGCTTCGTCGTGTACAGCGGCGCACTCGTCGGCTGCTTCTACCACGAACACAGGACCGGGCGCCGGCTCAAGTCATAACCCCGTACAGGTCCTCAAGCCACGCTTACACGCCTGGGTCGCTTGGCGGTGCGGCGGCGAGGACTCTTTCGGCAGCCTCCTCGGTACATGGTCTGGGCCATGCTTCCGGGCGCGAGGTTGCCCTGGCTATCGGGTCGACGTCAACGAGGCGTAGACCACGACGTTGTCGGCGTATCGGTGCTCAGCCTTGGAATAAGTGCCGCCGCAGGTGATCAGCCGGAGTCCGGCGTGGTCGAGGTTGCGGTAGACCTCGACAGTCGGGAAGTGGTCCTTCGCGTATGTGGCGATCCGCTCCACGGTGAAGACTGCGACCCGTCGGTCTTCGCGTGTCACCTCGATACGGTTGCCGGGGTTGAGTTCGGCGAGTTTGAAGAAGACTCCCGGTATGCCGTTGTAGGTGACATGGCCTGCGATCACGGCGGGCCCCTCGGCTCCGGGAGTGGGACCCGGTTGGTACCAGCCTGCCTTGGCCGGGTCCTTGGGGGTCTCCATCGCTTGGTGCTCGTCCAGCCCCAAACTCTCAAGTGCCGAAGAGACCTTGATTGCCGGGATGCTTACCTTCACGGGTTCCGACGTCGGCAAGGCAGGGGGCTGGGTCTTGCCGAGGTCGGAGGTGTTGGCCGAAGGCGGGGCGGTCACCGGGGTGTTGGGTTTGTCGCCGACGACGGGTGGCGCGGGGTGCTGGCGGGCGATTCCCATGGCCTGCCATGCCCCAGCACGTCATTGCCGCCGACAGTGGCGGCATCTGCCCTGGCGCGAGGTCAGTCCAACTACTCGATCTTGAAGCCTGAGAACTCTTCGGCCCTGCTGGGGCGACCTCTGCCGTCCACCTACCGGTTCCAGTGGGCGTGGATGCGGGATGCGGAACGGCCGTTCGCGCAGTGGCTAGTGTTGCTCCCACTGTTCCTTGGTTATCTCGTACCGTACGCCCCCGTGCTCGGAGCCCTCGATCATCTCCATGTCGGAGGGAGTGGGGATGGTGTCCGCGAGCGTCATTTCGAGCTTCTGCATGATGTTGCGCGAACCCTCGTTCACGGCCATCGTCTCAGCCCAGACCATGCGTACACCGAGCCCTGTGAACGCCTTGCGCAGCAAAGCCCGCGAGCCTTCGGTGGCGTAACCCTTACCCCAAGCCGCCTGCCGCAGCCGGTAGCCAAGTTCGACCTCGTCCAGCGGGCCCTGCCGCTCGGGACGTAGGCAGAACCAGCCGACGAACGCGCCACCGTCCTTCTCGTGCGCGGCGAACAGTCCAAGATCGCCGCCCCACCTCTCGTAGCCGGCGATGATGCCCGGCAGGTGGCGCTCGCGGACAATCTCCGGGGCGGTCGGATCGCCCCCGGTCAGATAGCGCATCACCGCGGCGTCGCTGTCCAACTCGATCAGCAAGTCCGCGTCGTCGGCAGTGAAGTGGCGCAGGGTCAGGCGCTCGGTCTCCAGGTAGGTGTCCACAGAGTTGATCCTGCCTACAGCAGGGCGGGCGGTTCAACGGCTTTAAACGGATACGGTCGGCGAACCAGATGCTGCCGCGGACTCCGCGTGGAGGTCGACACCGCCGTGGGGCGCTTGCGGACCGCAGCCGTGGTGGATGCTTGACCGTCTTCGCAGCCCCCGGGCCCCGGCCTTCGCCCCGCTCCTGGCCGAACCCGTGCAGGGCCACTGGTCGGTTGAGGCTCTGCGCGTCGGCCCCGCACGGGACCCGGGTGCGGTCACACTCTCGTCGTGCGAGTGCGGAATCCAGCGGGCGTGATGTAGGAGCCAGGACACGGCTCCGATGTCACTCCGGTAGGCCGGTGCTGCCTTCCTGATGCGGGTGTATGTCTGCTCCAGCGGCGCTCGGCGTCCTGACGATCGGTCGCGTGCACCGGGACCGCCGCATGAAGCAGCAGGGCGGTGAGGTCGTACAGGGGGCCCACCTCATGCGGGACGACGGACCGGCGCCAAACTCCCGAGGCGGCCACGGATGGGCACGGCCCTGCTGCCCGAGGGGGCTTTGACCAACCGCACAGCCTCTCCAGTGAGTCGGCTCCGGGGCCAATTGGGGCATGTAGCGGCATTGCACCCGGACGCTTCTGCTGTCTCGCGGTTTGCTGTCGCGGTGCGGAGCATGACGCGATGACGTCTCGCAGCCGGGAAGATCGCAAAGACGACCGAGAGAGGACTCACGATGCTTAGCGACAAGCTCGGGATCTACCTGAACGACCACCTGGCCGGTTCCACCTTCGGCATCGAGCTCGCGCGACGTATCGCCCACCAGCACCGCCACTCGGTGCGCGGGGCCGAGCTGGAGCGCATCGCTGAGGAGATCGACCAGGACCGGCAGAGCCTGCTCGACATCATGGAGGCCCTTGGTGTGCCCACACGCCGCTACAAGATCTACGGCGGCTGGGCGGCCGAGAGGCTGGGGCGCCTGAAACCGAACGGGGTCCTCTACCGGCGCTCCGGGCTGAGCACAGTCGTCGAGCTGGAGACGCTGCGGCTGGGGGTGGAGGGGAAAACACTGATCTGGCGATTGCTGCTCGTGCTGGCTCCGGGGGAGGCCCATCTGGACGAAGTGCAATTGCGGGGCCTGCTGAGTCGGGCGCGCGATCAGATTGACACGCTGGAGGAGCTGCGGCTCACGGCGGCGGCGACGGTCTTCTCCACCGAAGTGCGGTTGCCGTGAGGCTGCGCTGTCGTCATCGGCTGGGCGGGAGTTGAGGGTCGACAGAAACCTCCATCAGCCGGTCACGGAGCACGAGTGCGATCGCGTCCGGTGGAGCCGCTCCCGCCCTGGGCAGCCCGGTGGGGGAACGCAGAGGAGTCATCCGGGTGGAGTTCGCTACGGCGAGGGGCATCGTCCACTGCACGGCGCCCGGGAAGTCCGTACAGCCCCTAAGGCAAGGCTGCCGGCCGGCACACACGTCATCGCACTGATCACCGCGGCGAACGTAGACGCCTGACACAGGGCTCGCGCAATAACGATCTCCCCCAGTCCGAGGGTTCGCTCATGGCAGATCTCCAGCACATCCTGCGCGAGCCTTCGAGCCACGCGTAACCCTCCGAGCCTGCGGACAGATCAGAGCGTCCCGAACC
Organism: Streptomyces sp. 150FB; assembly: GCF_000818195.1. Taxonomy (GTDB): domain Bacteria; phylum Actinomycetota; class Actinomycetes; order Streptomycetales; family Streptomycetaceae; genus Streptomyces. The sequence goes on from NZ_JTHL01000001.1 coordinate 8,554,707, forward strand.
GGCGTAGTCGAACAGCACCACCCGGTAGTCCTAGGCCGGCGCGGGCGCGCCCACAGGCGCCACCTGTTGTGGTCACGGCCGAACCCGTGCACCAGCATGACCAACGGAGGTGGAAGCGGTACGGGCCGACGGCCGCACCCATGCGAGAGGGGACCCAAGCCATGGCTTGGGTCCCCTCTCGCATGGGTGCGTCAGGCGCGGTGATCGCCGTAGTAGCCGCCGACCTGCTCGTGATAGCCCGTGTCCGTGGTGTGCTTGTCCTTGTCGAACTCGGGTGCGTTCTTGATCTGTTCCTTGGTCCTGTCGACGTGAATCGACTTGTCGTCGGTGTCAATGCGGCTGACGGTGCCGGCGGGCAGCAGTACGTGCTTTCCGAAGATCCATACGCCGGTGTCGACCACCAGGTACGAGGAACCGACCTCATCGGAGTGCTTGTCGACCTTGCCGATACTGCCGTCGGTCGCCTCGACCTTGTAACCGGTCAGATCGGCTCCCGTGGAGTGGCCGGTCGTCGGCTGGTAGCCCCAGATGCTGTTACTCATAAAAGTTCTCCCTCATTGACGATTCATAGGAGCGAATAACTACCTCCCGAAAAGCGGGAAGTACTTCCTGACTCTTCGCGTGCCCATCGATTCTGACCGCATGCATGATTTCGGTGAACATATTTCCGAAGGGCGGACCGAGGTGTTTACCGTGATGGAAGCGTGGTTCCCGGCGCTGCACGGCAGCCGTCCCGGTCACGCGGACCTCCTACCCCGGAATGGTGCGAGCGCGGCGTGCGACGCTTTCGGCGTGCAGAAGTGACGTGCAGAAGTGTGGGGTGGACCCGGAGGAAATCCGGGTCCACCCCACACTTCTGCACAGCGATTATGTGCACTTACCAGCGATACCAGCGGCCACGTTTGCCGCCGCTCGCCGCGGGGCGGATCAGGAAACCGAGCACCCAGACGACCAGGACGACGATCGCGATCCACCAGAGTGCCTGAAGTGCGAAGCCCGCACCGAAAAGGATCAGGGCGAGCAGAAGAACAAGTAGCAGGGGAACCATAGTTATCAACCTCCAGGCAGCCGTCTGCCCCACGGATCCGTAGTCATGCGTCCGAACTCGATACGGTTCCATTTTCCATCCGCACAGGTTTCCCTGACCGGTGGTGCGTTTACTCTACTTGTTCGCGGACAGCCGGAAAGCTGTTCATTTCTCAAACAATGACAGCGACGCCATGGGCAGGCCGGCAAGTAGAACGAAGAATGACGAGGCCGAGCCGCGCTGGAACGGGGATATCTGCTGGATCGTATCCGTCGTGGATCGCTATCGGGTCCACGAACTCAAGAGGCGCTCTTCGCGACGGTGCGGTCCGCGTGTGCTGAGAGACCTACGAGGCGTCGGGCCGTTGGTGCGCTGGTGTGCGGATTCCGTCCGTTACTGTGCCCGGGGGGCAGTCTCGTCCGGCCCCGAGCGTGACGACCTGTTGCTCCAGACGAAAGGTGTCGTGGCGGCGGTTGCCGCCTGGTCTCTGGCCAAAGGGCTGTTGCCGTCGACGGTGACCACCTTCGCGCCCTTCACCGCGCTGTTGATACTGCAGGTCACGCTCTACAAGTCGTTCCGTGACTGCGTTCAGTACCTGGGTGCCATGCTCCTGGGCACGGCCCTGGCAGCAGGGCTGGGCGCGACGGTCGGTGTTCACGCCTGGAGCCTGGCGGTACTGATTCTCTGTGCCCTGGCGATCGGCAGGACGCAGCGCCTGGGGTATCAGGGCACGCAGGTGTCCGTGATCGGTATTTTCGCGTTCTCCGCAGGTCATGGCAGTCTCGCGTATATCGGCCACCTGGTTGCTTCCGTGGGCCTGGGCGCAGTCTGCGCGATCACCCTGCACTTTTTCCTCGCGCCGGCCCGGCGCGCCGGCCGATCCGAACGGGCCGTTGAGGCACTCTCCGCGCAAGCCCAGGAGGTCCTCACCTCCATCGCAGCCGCCACGGCGCGAGAGGAAAGCCTTGAGAAAAAGGATCTGGATGACTGGATGCGTCAGTGCGCTTCGACTTCCGCCGGGACTGCTCGCGCCCGGGCTGTCATCGACCACGAGAGCGAGAACTCCCGGTTCAACCCACGCCGGGCACGTTCCGGGGCCGCTGACCTGCTGACCCGGACCCCTTGGGCCATCACTCTCGTCGACCGGTCCCTGTGGCACGTCCAGTCCATCGTCCGCAGTCTTTCCTATGCCACCCACGACGGTGAATACGGCGCCATGCCACGGGAGTTCCTCGATCCCTTCAGCGAGCTGCTGGGCCGAATCGCCGGCATCCTGAAGCAGGTCCTGCGGCAACAGCACGACCCTGCCGAGCTCGAAGATGCTCTGCGTCAAGCCGGCACCCGGTGTCAAGCGCTGGAGGTCGGCAACCACACCCAGCAAATTGCATCACCAGCACTTACGGCCCTGCGCGGGTCGCTCGTCACCGACATCGGGCGTCTGCTCGACGAACTTCAGCAACATGTTCCCCGGCGTACCTCGGTGCCGGGTCCCCACCACCAGGTGACCAACCGGTAATGGCACGGTCAGCGCGATATTTTTCGGTGCCCGCGGCGCAGCCGCAGGAGCCAGGTGACGGATGTGCGATGTCATGGGGGTCGAGGGTGTGGTCGATGAGCTGGCGGGCGCAATCGGAGATCCGGGCTGACATTCCAGCGTTCGGCGAGGATGCCTTTGGCCTGTTCGACGACGATGCGCGGGATCACGGCGCTGACACGAGTATGCCGGGCCACCACTCGGTGTGGTGTGGCCGGGGGGCCCCACCCGCCGGAAACGTTGACCTGGGACAACGCGGAGTGGGCGCACGCGCTGCCCCTTCTCAAGGAGCCGCCGGGACTGAGATCATCGAGGTGGGGTAGTGGTGTGCCCTTCCGATCGCTCGCATTCGAGCCCCGCACTGTCCCCGGCTCCGCCCGACCGGCCGCGCCGGAGTCCGGCGGAACGGCGCCGCCGGATGCCCCGTGGGCAGCCGGCGGCGCCTGGTCCGTCAGTTGTCGGCGGGGCAGAGATGGAGCGCGAGGACGTTGTCACCGCTGACCGCGACGTGGACGCGGCCGAGGGTGCCGGGGTCGCCGCTGTTCGCGACGCGGAAGTCCGTCCCGGCGTTCTCACCGTTGTGGAAGGCCGCGTCGTCCACCGTGAACGTCGCGGTCTTCCACGTGTCGGTGCCGGTCTTGGCCACCGGAGCGGTCGACTTGTAGGCGTTGCCGGTGGCGTCGTACTGCAGGCTCCAGTCACCGGTGCCGTGGTCGTAGTAGTCGATCGTCACCGTCGCGTGGTAACTGCCTCCTGGAACAATGGTGTTGTCGATGTCGAAGTACTCGAACGGCGAACCGTCCGTCGTGGACCGTCCGGACCGGCCGCCCACGGTGACCGGAGTGGTGTGACCGTCGCCGTTGTCACGCAGCCGCAGCCCGCATTCGGTGTCGGTGGTGCCCAGTGTGTCGCAGGCGGTGGCGGTGCCGTCGGTGGCCGGCACGGTCATCACGACCGCGCCGCCCGGCAGTGTCTTCCCGTCGGCGGTACGGAAGCTGACCTTGACCGGGTGGTAGCCCGAGGGCGTGCCGTCCGCGACCTTGATCGTGACGGGCACCGAGGCGGTGGCGGCGTGCGCGAGGTTCAGCGTGCCCGACGACGGGGTCACGCTCACCCCGGCGACGTCCGAGGCGGCCGTCCAGCGGACCGTACCGGCGTGCCCGGCGAGCGTCGCGGCGCCCACGGTGCCCGGCAGACTGGTGCCGACCGGGGTCACCTGGGTACCGGTCGGTGTGAGGTAGCCGATGGCCGGCACCTCATCGGTCCGGTACGACGGGGGCGCGGCGTTCGCACCGGTCGCCCAGTGGGTGTCGGGGCGGGTGGAGAGGTCGATGTCCAGCCTGCCGCCGCGCGTGGCGAACGACGCGGGCAGCGCGGTCGATTCGTACGACCGCCCGTCGAGCTTCATGCCGGTGACGTAAGGCGCGTTGTCGGCGGCCCTGGGCGCGTCGATCGTTACGGTGTGGCCGGTGCCCAGGCTGATCACGGCGCGCTTGACCAGCGGGCTGCTGAGGGCGAGCGTCGGGGTGCCCGGGGTCGCCGGGATCATGCCGAGCGCCGCCCATACGTACTCGGAGGACAGCGCCCCGTTGTCGTCGTTGCCGGGCAGCCCGTCCGGTGCTGTCGTGAAGAGTTCCGTCTCGATGCGCCGGGTGACCTCCTGGGTCTTCCACGGCTGGCCCACGTAGTCGTACGCCCAGGGCGCGGTGGTGTCGATCTCGTTGCCGGCCCAGTCGTACGGGGCGTTGCCGCCCGCGTTCAGTTGGCTGAAGAAGTCGTCGAGCCGGGGGATCACCTTCTCCTTGCCGCCCATCGCGGCGACCAGGCCCGCCATGTCCTGCTGGACGGACCAGTTGTACTGGGCCGCGTTGCCCTCGTCGTAGCCGTCCTGGCCGAAGGCCGAGGCCGGCGGTGTCTGGAAGCCGGGGCCGGCCGGGTACGAGCCGTTGTCGTCGCGCGGCCGCAGGTAACCGGTGGCCGGGTCGAAGATGTTCTGCCAGTTGTTGCCGCGCTCGGCGTACTCGGCCTCGGTCCTGTGGTCGCCGATCGCCGCGGCGAGCCGGGAGATGGCGAAGTCGTCGATGGACCATTCCAGGGTCTGCGAGGCGCCCTGCAGTCCGTGATCGCCCTGCGAGGTCGCGTTGTTGGGCGCGTAGCCGAGCTTGACGTAATCCTCGATCCCCGGCCGTTCCGTCCAGCCCCAGCCGACCTCCTGCGACTGGGTCGCGCCCTTCTTCATGATGGGCAGTGCGTCACGGATGTTCACGCCCTTGGCGCCGAAGGCGACGTACTGGGCGAACAGCGGGACGCCGTTGTCGCCGTTCATCACGTTGCCGGTCATGTTCTGCGACGGCCACTTCGGCCACCAGCCGCCCTGCTGCTGGGCGTCGCGCAGCAGTGAGTTGGCCATGTCGCCGGCCTTCTGCGGGTACAGCATGGTCTGCAACGGCGCCAGTGACCGGTAGATGTCCCAGTCGGAGAAGGTCGCGTACTGGGTGTGCCCGGCCGGCACCTTGTGGATCTTGTCGTCGAAGCCGATGTAGCGGCCGTCCACGTCGTTGAAGACGCTCGGCGACTGGAACGACCTGTACAGCGAGGTGTAGAAGGTGGTCAGTTCGCCGGGGGACGCGCCGCCGACGTCGACCTTGCGCAGCAGGTCGCGCCAGGCATCGCGGACCTGGGCCTGTACCTGGGAGACGCGCCAGCCGGGGATCTCGGAGGCCATGTTGGCCGCGGCGCCCGCCGTACTCACGTACGACATGCCGACCTTGGCGGTCACCGTGCTGCTGGAGGACGTGTCGAAGGTCAGGTAGGCGCCCGAACCGGAACCGGTCGCGCTCGACGAGCCGGGCGTGACGCTGCTGCCCTGCCACGTGCCATGCGCGGTGAACGGGCGGTTGAAGGTGATGTCGAAGTACATCGTGTACTTGCTGTTGTTGCACAGCCCGTGCGGTGTGGTGGTGCCTTTGAGCTCGTGATCGTTGACCACGTTCACCTGCGCGGACAGATCGCCGCCGAGGCTGGTGCCCGACTTGACCAGGACCTGCGCCTGGCTGCTGGACGGGTACGTGAACGAGGCGATCCCGGTGCGGGTGGTGGCGCCAAGGTTCGCCGTCACGTTCGAGTCGGTCAGCTTGACCGCGTACGAACCGGGCGCGGCGTGCTCGTCGGCGTGCGAGAAGTGCTCGGTGCGGGCGGCGGGGTTGTCGCCGACCGCGCCGGTGACCGGCAGGATGGGTATGTCGCCGAACGACGAGCACCCGCCGGAGAAGTGGTTCAGGCTGAAGCCTTTGATCGCGTTGTCGTCGTACGAGTAGCCAGTGGGTCCTGACGTGGTGTCAGGACTGAACTGCATCATTCCGAACGGCGCCGTCACGCCGGGGAACGTGTTCTCCCAGTCGACGCCCTTCTTGGTGCCGATCATGGGATCTACGTAGCCGGTCGGGTCGGACACCAGCGCCACGTGCGCCGGTCCTGACCGTGCCGTCGCGACCGCCGACGGGACGCCGGCCACGGACGCCGCCAGCACCACCGCCGCGATGCCGAATCTCGCGTATCCCCGGTACCCGATCCATCTGCCTGTTCGCCGATGCACCCCGGACCTCCTGTTTCCGCTGTGTCACTCTCCGCGCCGGCTGTGCGCGCGCTCGTGACATCGTTGTCACGCGCGGCAGTCTGTCCCGCTTGTGACAGGCAGTCAAGGAGTGTGGCGACGCCGGTGCTCAGGCCGACGCGATGGCCAGGCACACACCGACAGTCACGAACCATGCGTTGGTGCTGACCAGGAACAGCCGCTCGAAGAGTCCGAAGACCCGTCGGAGCCGCGGCATGAGAGTCACCACCAGCAGGATCAGCGAGATCAGCACGATCCAGCGCAGCACCGAAAGAAGACCGTGCGCGGACCCCCAGGGCGACACGTCTTCAAGAGGCGAGGTCATGCCGGAGATGGCCGCGTAGGTGAAGGCGAAGGACGCGACGGCGAAAAGGTAGTGCAGTGCGCCTTTGCGGGTGAGCGGCCGGCCTTCCAGGTCGGTGGGGAAAAGTGACATGGCCACTCGCAGCGGCGGGACCAGGAACAGGTACACCAAATCGCCGTTGGACAGCGGCGGAACGCCGGGCTTGAGCGCGAGGGCGACAGCCAGCAGCAGCACACCCGCTGACGACAGCCACAGCCCTGTGCGGAACAGCATGGCGTAGCGGCCGATGCCGTAGTCGCTGACGGCATTGTGGATCGGATGGTATCCGGAGGGAACGATATGAAGGGCACCGAAGACGACCAGATAGCCTACTGTGCCTACCAGGCCGAGAATCGCCGGGACCAGGGAAGCGCTCATACACCCGCCAACCGGTTGGAACGTGGGGGCCGAGAAGAACGACGACCTTCGGTGAATTCCGTCAGGGGAAAGAAGTGCGGCATAGGGGTGGCCTGTTCAGCTCAGTTCGAAATAGCCGTCGTCCCACAGCAGGTTGCGAGGGCCGTCAGGATTGCTCTGGGCGAGCATGCGGACACGGTCGATGTACTCCGGGTCCTGGTTGTCTCCCACCAGGACGGAGTAGTCGTCGCCGGCCCACGCGGGCAGCGCTGCGAACCGGTGGCTGGTCTGGGATTCGAGGTACCAGATGACGCTGACGACGGTACCTACTTCCTCGTACCACGAGGTCAGTTCGATGCCCGGAGCGACGCGGTGAAAGAAAATCCTCTGCACCGCGTGACGTCCCGCATGGGGACCGTGCTTCACGGTGTAGTCAATCGTATCCGGACCCATATACACCGGATCGAATTCCCACCCGTTCGGCTGGATCCAGCGAAATGTTGACCCGAGAATTGTCCCCAGCAATTTTCTGCTCCTTTGCTTCCGCCCACTGGCGACCCGCGAGCATGCCACGCCGGACCGATCCCCGCGCCTCCTTTCTCCAACCGTCTGCGGAGTCCATGCGGAGTCCATGGGAACTCTATTCCCGCGCGGCTTGGGGATGCCACAGGAGTTGCGCTGAACCGGATCGCCTGGCTGCTCAGCTTGCGTTCTTTTGAGACGGCGGTATTTCTCATAGGGATACGAGTCGCTCGAAGCGCCTCCGGTCGATCTCGTGCAGCCTGCCTTGTCGGCCTGCCCCGTCACGGCGGCGAGGGCCGCCGCGTAGCCGGTCGGCAGAAGCGTCGACGACCTGCCCGGCGAGACCGTCGAGCAGACGATCGAGAAGGTCAGGGACCGCGCGGTGTCCCGCCGGGCGCACCAGCAGGACACCGCGGCCGGGGCCAAGGCCCGCCGCCAGTAGGGCCGATGAGTCCTGAGCAACCTCTCGAGGGGCGCGTCGGCGGCTGTTCAGTCGGTGACGCGCAAGGCGTGAACCGTCTGGTTGTTGCCGTTGTCATCGCCACCGGCGACCAGGAACGCCGTGGTGCCGGTGGCCGCGAGCACCGTGGGTCTGGGCATGTCCGCGATGGACCAGGCGGCCTTGCCCGTGCGGGCGTCCAGCGCCCAGATGCCTCCGCTGGACGCCCCGGTGACCAGCACCACGTCGCCCACCGGCCCCCACGTCTCGCCGTATATCTGCTCGTTCGCGCTCCACCGCTGCCCGCCGGTGGCCAGGTCGAGGGCGTACACGGCCTGGTTGGTGTTGCTGCCGCCCGGCTCCGCGTGGCGCGCGCCGCAGAAGTAGACAGTGTCCGCGTCGACGCCAAGGGAGAGCGTGCCGTCCTCGACCAGTGGGGCGCGCCAGCGCTGCTTGCCGCTCATCGCGTCGAACGCGTAGAAGTACGCGTTGATGTCGGCCCAGCCCACCACGACGCTGTCGCCGGCCACGGCTCGACCGCCGAAGGGGCCCGCGATGTTCAGGCGGGTGCGCCACAACTCCTTGCCGGTGTCCGTGGCGAGCGCGAACACGCTGCCGCGCGGCGCGCTCGCCGACGGCACCTGCCCCGATGTCTCGTACGCGGTCACGAGGACCACCTTCGGGGAGGCCACCAGGGCGAGCGTTGAGACGGTGCCCCCTGCCAGCAGGCCGGGGAGCGCGGTGCTCCACCGCTGCTTTCCGTCGGCCACGCCCCGCGCCGCGACCACCGCGCGGCTGGATCCATCGGCGGTGTACTGCACAATGGCGGTGACCGCGGCGTCGCCCGCGACGGCGAGACCCATGCCGTCCGGGCCCATGACCGGGTGCCCTGCGGCCACGGACCAGAGGGTCCGGCCGCTGTTGCCGTCGAGGGCCTTCAACCGGTCGTCGCCGAGGAGGAGAACGGCGGTACCGGAGTGCGCCAGGCGGGCAACCTGCCCGGGGTGCGTCCATCGGGTCTTTCCGGTGCCCGTCGCCAGGGCCTGGAGGGGGCCGAGCGGCCGGCCGAGGAGGAGCGTGTCGGCCGTCGCGGTGATCTGCTCCACACTCTCGCCGCGCAGGGCGTGCGTCCAGATGGTCCGCCCGCTCCCGCCCGCCGGGGACGTGCCGCGGTCGCTGAGCGCGTACGCCAGCGAGCCACCCAGCACGCCCGCGACGGCCAGGGCTCCGACGCCGCCGATCAGACGCCGGCGCGACGGACCGGCGGCGGGCGCCGTGGGCGGCGACGGGGTC
>NZ_JTHL01000001.1:8563859-8565473 GCF_000818195.1 Streptomyces sp. 150FB
GGCTCGCGGCGTCCAGGAGCGTGGCCGCCGCGGTCATCGGGATCCGGGCGTCGTCCTCGGGCGGGCCGTCCAGGAACCGGGCGAGCAGTTCCCGGGCGCCGGGGCGCTCCGCCGGGTTCTTCGACAGGCAGGCGGCGATCACGGGGCGCAGCGCCTCGTCGACGCCGGTCAGGTCGGGCTCGGTGTGCAGCACGGCACCGATGACGGCCGCCACGCTGTCCGCGGCGAACGGCGCCCGGCCGGTGGCCGCGTAGACCATCGTGGAGCCCCACGCGAACATGTCGGCGGCCGGGGTGACCGGGTCGCCGCTCAGATGCTCGGGCGCCATGTAGACGGGTGTGCCGATCACCTGGCTGGTGAGGGTACTGGTGGCCTCCAGGACGCGGGCGATGCCGAAGTCGACGACCCGAGGGCCCTCCGGCGGCAGCAGAACGTTGGCGGGCTTGAAGTCGCGGTGCACGATCCCGGCGCGGTGCACCGCCACCAGTGCGGCCAGCGTGCCGATCGCCAGTCGGGTCAGCGCGGTGCCACGCTGCGGGCCGTGCGCGCGGACGTACTCGTGCAGTGAGGGGCCCTTGATGAACTCGCTGACGATGTACGGCTGGCTGCCCTCGATGTCCGCCGTCAGCACCTGCGCGGTGCTGTACGAAGCGACGTGCCGGGCGGTCTCGACCTCCCTCGCGAAGCGGGCCCGCGCCCTGGGGTCGGTGCCGAAGGACGCGTGCAGCAGCTTGACGGCGACCTTCTCGCCGCCGGGGCCGTACCCGAGATAGACGACGCCCTGGCCGCCCTGGCCGAGCCGGCCGGCGAGGCGGTAGCCGGCGATGGCCCGGGGGTCGCCGGAGTGCAGTGGGGAGACACCGGACGTCCCGTCGCCCGCCGGGCTCATCGGGTGCACCCCGTACAGTTCTTGAGGCTGTTCACCAGGGAGCGGGCCACGGTCTCGGCCTCTTTCCGCACCGCGGCCTCCGAGGTGGGGATCATCCGCTTGCCGGTGTTGGCACCCGAGCTGTACTTCACCGTGATCTCGGCGTTGGCGAGGCGGGCGTCGATCTCGACGAACTCGGGGTCGTAGTGGGCACCGTCCTTCGCGAGTTCGTGGTGGGAGAGCGAGACCGCCTCGTCGCCTATTCCGGTCAGCTCCTCGGTCGGGCCGTAGTAGTCCACGTAGCCGCCGCCGAGATCCTTGGTGCGGTTGGCTTTCGACGCGAAGTCCTGCCGGGTGGTGGTCAGATCGGCGGCGGCCCGCCGTACTCCGTCGGTGGGGTCGCCGTCGACCAGGTCCGCGTCCTCCATGTCCAGTTGGACGGAGACGTCGACGCTGAGCTGTCGCCAGATCGGGGAGGAGTCGCCGGTGTGCTCCCAGACGCAGCCCGCCCGGACGGACGCCGCCTTCTGCTCGGGGCCCTCGCCGTCCCGGTCGACCGAGGCCGCCGGCACCAGCCTCCGTACGGTCGCCGCCGGAACCATCCGGCAGCCGCTCTCGGTCAGCGACGTGTACTTCTGCTGCTCGCCGCCTTCGCCCAGCCACCAGACGCCGGCGCCGGCGAGCACGGCCAGCACGGCCACGGCCCCGGAGAGCGCCGGCCACCGCCGGCGCCTGCCACCGCTCCC
>NZ_JTHL01000001.1:8565498-8605571 GCF_000818195.1 Streptomyces sp. 150FB
CGGGCGGCACCCTGGGGACAACGGCCGGCGGAGGCGAGGGCGGAGGCGGGAACGACGTGGAGGTGAGGGTGGCCGCAGCCGGGTCGGGCCCAGCGGCGGTCCCGGACGGTGAGGGCGACACCGCCGGAGCACTCGGCGCCGCGCCGCCCGCGGGCTCACCCAGCACCCGGTCGAGCACCTCCCTGATCCCGGGCCGCGCCGCGGGATCCTTCGTCAGGCAGGCCGCGACGACGCCGGCCAGCGGCGCGGGCACCCCCGACAGGTCGGGCTCCGCGTGCAGCACGCGGGTCATCACGGCGGCGACGGTGTCGTTGCCGAACGGCGGCGCACCGGTGGCCGCGTAGAGCATCGTGCACGCCCAGGCGAAGACGTCGGCCGCCGGGCCGACGCTGCCCCCGCCGAGCTGCTCGGGCGCCATGTAGGAGGGGGTGCCGACGGCGCCCACGGTGAGGGTGGCCGTGCTGTCCAGGGCGCGGGATACACCGAAGTCGATCACGCGGGGGCCGTCGGGGCCGAGCAGGACGTTGCCCGGCTTGAAGTCGCGGTGCACGACCCCGGCGCGGTGGATCGCGGCGAGCGCCATCGCCGTGCCCACCGCGAGACGGCCCAGCGCGCCTCCGGTGTGCGGCCCCTGCTCGGTCACCATCTTCTGCAGTGAGGGCCCGTCGACGTACTCGCTCACCACGTAGGGGCGGTCGCCGGTCGCGTCGCCGTCGAGCACCTGCGCCGTGCCGAAGCCGGCGACGCGCTTGGCGGTGGCCAGCTCCCGCAGGAACCTGCGGCGCGCCTCGGGATCGCCGGCCAGCCGGGCGTGCAGCACCTTCACTGCGACCCGGTCGCCGGACCGGTCACGGCCGAGGAAGACGATGCCCTGTGCTCCCTCGCCGAGCCTGCCCTCCAGCCGGTAGCCGGACAGCTCCCTGGGATCTTCTGCCTGCAACGCAGCGGCTTTCAGCATCCTCACCCTCCCCCATGACCGAGTCAGCCGGGCAGAGTCTAGGCCGTTCCGACGGACCGTCACAGCATGGGTGTGCTGGAAGGTGTGAGAACTCCGACTGGATTGGTACGAAAGTGAGTTGGGCCGACGGAAGGGCCTGTGTCAGCGGTGAACCCGTGGACGTCGTCGGCTCCCTTGGAGCCGTCAGCCGCGCTCGTCGAACGCGGCGACGACGGCCGCGCGGTCGGCGCCGCCCGCCAGCAGCAGACGCAGCAGGACGCGGGCCTTGTAGGGGTCCAGGAGTCCGCCGTTGATCAGGCCGCGCCGTCGCAGGTCGGTCTCCGAGCCGGTCGCACCGTACGTGTGGCGCAGGACGGAGCCGCTGCCGGTACGCGAGGTGAGGACGACCGGGATACGTCCGGCCAGCTCCCCGAGGACGGGAGCGAGCGCGGACGGTACGTGGCCCACTCCGAAACCCGCGACGACCAGGCCCTGCCGGGTCTCGGCGAACGCGGCGAGGTGGGCCGCGTCGTCGTCCAGGGTGACGGTGTGCAGGGCGACCCGTACGTCTTCTGCCGCTCGCGGTGAGGGCGGGGCCGGGAGCGGAGTGTGGCGCGGCGGGGTGACCAGCAGCCGGACCCGGCCCTCGGAGACGAGGCCGAGCGGGCCGGTGCCCGGGGACGCGAAGGCGGCCGTGCTGGTGCTGTGCGTCTTGCGGACCCGGCGCGCGCTGTGGATCTCGTCGTTGAGTACGACCAGAGCGCCCAGTCCGCGAGCGCCGGGAGCGGCCGCTGTGCGGGCGGCGGCGAGCAGGTTCGCGGGACCGTCGGGCCCGGCGAGCGTCGGGTTGCGCATCGCCCCGGTCAGTACGAACGGCTCGGGGTGCGGCCAGACCAGGTCGATGAGGTACGCGGTCTCCTCCAGGGTGTCGGTGCCCTGGGTGACGACGATGCCGCGGGCGCCCGCGGCGACCGCCCGGGACGCCGTGCCGACCAGGCCGAGCACCTGCGCGAAGGTCAGGTCGGCGCTGGGGACGGCTTCGACGTCGTGGACGTCCAGCGGCATGCCCAGTTCGGCCAGCCCCGGCACGGACGCCGTGAGGTCCGCGCCGGTCAGCCGGGTGACCACCGGGCCGCCGCCCGCAGGCCGGCCCGGCTCCCCGTCGGCGGTGTGGCCCGCCATGGCGATCGTGCCGCCGAGTGTGAACAGGGCGATGCTCATTGCCCCGACCCCCTTCCTGTGAGCTGCGCGGCCGACACCCGGGCGCGGGCATCGGCCCACCCTACGGCCGCCGGTCAACCGACCCTGAGGAGCTTCCCGACGCTCCATGCGAGCCAACCTGAACTCACGCTGTACGGGGACGAGTTGGCGGCGCGGGCCGATGCGGCGGCACACCGTCAGGGGGTGTGGACGGGGCTTGCTTCACGGGGTTCCCGCACGGGCGCCGGGGTGAGCGGGGTGAGCGGCGCCGGCGGCTCGGGACGGTTGAAGGCGGTACGCAGGGCGAGGGCGACGAGCGTGAGGGCCAGCACCACCAGTGTGTAGACCTCGGTCGTGGGCCGGAGCCCGTAGTGGGTGTCGGCAAAGCCGGCGATGACAGCGGGGACGCTGAAGGCCAGGTACGAGATGACGTAGACGGCCGCGATGAGCGCTCCCCGCTCCTGGGGCCGGGCGATACGCGCGACGGTACCGAAAGAGGCGAGGGCCCCGGCGCCGAAGCCGGCGCCCGCGACGACCGTACCCACCACGCCGAAGGCGATGTTGTCGTCATGGACGCCGACGAGTGCGAGCAGCGTTCCGAGGCCGAGGCCGGCCGCGGCGGGTACCAGCAGCCGGGGTGCCGGGACGCCGCGCAGCGTGAAGGAGGTGACCGCGGCGACACCGCAGAGCAGTGTGATGACGATGCCGCCGATGAGGTGGTTGGTCAGGCCGAAGACACCTGCGGCGACCGACGGGCCGAGGGAGAAGTAGAGACCGCCCAGGGCCCAGGTGGCGATGAGAACGGGTATGACGGGGGCGATGTGCGGACGGAGATGACTCGGGATGCCGGCCCTGGGGGAGAGGGAACCCAGCGCACCGGGCCTGCGGTTGACGGTCTCCGGCATGAGGATGACGGCGAGCGCCGAGACGACCATGCCGACGAGCAGGATGGCGTACACGAGGCGGGTGGGCTCGGGGCCGAACTGGACGAGGGCTCCGCAACCGAGCGCACCGAGGGCGAGCCCGCCGGTCGGGGCGACGGAGTTGACGGTTCCCGCGTGGTGTTTGGCGTGCGGGGGCGCGAGGTCGACGAGTGCGGCGCCCAGCACGGAGATGCCCGCTCCGGTGGCTATGCCCTGGCACAGCCGTGCGACGCAGAGGGCCAGGGTGTCACCGGCGAGGAGGAAAAGGACGAGGGCGAGGATCTCCAGGAGGATCGCCCCGGTGAGGACGGGCCGGCGGCCCACGTGGTCGGAGAGCCGGCCGACCGTGAGCAGCGCGGCGAGCAGTCCGAAGACGTAGATCGCGAAGACGACCGTCAGGATCGTCGGCGAGAAGCCCCACATGTGCTGGTAGACGACGTACAGCGGGGAGGGTGCGCTGGACGCGGCCATGAAGAGGACGACCAGCGCGGTGGTCACGCCGAAGAACACCCGGTGGCGGCGCGTGTGCGCGGGGTCCGGCCGTGTGGCCGGCGGAGCGGTGGGCACGTGGTTCTCCTCAATCCTTAATGCAGTACTCTGAGCTTTTACGTGACCCTACACTAAGGCAATGACGACTGCGTTAGCCTATCGCAGCGATCTGTGCGAATATGGAGCCATGTCGAGCCCTACGACTGTCGCCGGTGAAGCCAGTGCCGCTGTACGTGCGGATGCCGCCGCCGGGAGCCGCCCCGGTGGCAGATCGGCCCGCGTCCGCGCCTCCGTTCACGCCGCCGTGGTGGCGCTGCTCGCGGAGGAGGACGGCGAAGTCCTGACGATCCCTTCGGTGGCCGCGCGCGCGGGCGTACACGCGACCACGCTGTACCGCAGGTGGGGATCGATCGCGGATCTGCTGGGCGATGTCGCTTCCAGCCGGTTCAGCGGGGCGAACGACGAGATCGTGGTGCCCGACACCGGGAACCTCCGTGACGACCTGCGGCAGTGGGCCGCCGGAGTGGCCGCAGACCTCGCCGACCCGGACGTCCTGCTGCTGATGCGAGCCACCATCGGGGCGGGGGAGAGCGGTGGTTGCCTGTGCCGGGGCGACCGCATGGAGCAGTTGGAGGCCATGCTCGAACGGGAGCGGGAGCGCGGCGGCGAACCGCCGGAGGCGGAGCACACCGCGGACATCCTGCTGGCCCCCCTGTACTTCCGTGCCGTCTTCACCGAAACCCCGGGCGCGCCCGCGTGGGCGCGCTCCCTGGTGGACAACTTGGCCTGACCCGGGCGCCCTTGGCGGGGCCCGCCAGTCGGCGCAACTGTTCCTGGGGCCCGGAATTGAGCGCCTGTTCGTCCTGAGTGCTTCGCCCCTTCCCCGCCGGACGTCCGTCAACTGTTGACATAATTTTTGCTATACGGATAGCGTTCTCTATATGAAAGACGATGAGCCGCGTCCGCGACGCCTCACCCGGGCGGAGACCAAGGCGCGTACCAGGTCCCTGCTGCTGGACGCCGCCGCGCGGGTCTTCGCGCGCAAGGGCTACGCCGGAGCGTCCGTCGAAGAGATCGCGGAGAGCGCAGGCTTCTCCACCGGCGCCCTGTACTCGAACTTCGCGAGCAAGGACGAGCTGTTCATCGAGCTTCTCTCCAGCCGCAGCAGCAGCCGTCTCGCCGAGGCCGCGACGATCGTGTCCGATCCGAAGGGCAGCATCGAGGACTCGCGGAAGGGGCTCTCCCAACTCCTGCTCGACGTCGCCGACAAGGACAGGGACCTTGCCCCGCTCCAGGCGGAGTTCTGGCTCTACGCGATCCGCCGACCGGAGTTCCAGGAGCACCTCGTCGCGCAGTTCCGCACCCACCGGGACGCGCTTTCCGGTGTCCTGGCCGATCGGGCCGAGGGCCGGGGCCAGTCCGGCGAAGCCCCGTTCGACGATGTCGCCACGGTCGTGCTGGCGCTGTTCCAAGGCCTCGTCCAGCTTCGCCGCGTGGATCCCGCGCTGGTTCCGGAGGAGCTGTACGGGACCGCCGTGCACTGGCTGTTCGTCGGTCTCAACGCGTCTCTCGACCCGTCTCGCGGCGGGAAGGGATAGCGGCGACTTCTTGCCGGCCTAATTGATGATGTGAGTGTTCGCCGGCGAACCGCGTAGATCCGGTGTCCCGTCGAGAGTGGGCGTCAGCGGGGTGTCGAAGCCCGCGGGGCGCACCCAGCGGTTGCGGTACCGCCTGGCCCGTCCGTTCTCCAGCCATATGCCGTGGAGCATGCCCTCGCCGTGGAACCAACGCCGTTTCTCTGTAGGCGGGTTGGGCCCGTTGCGCACGTACCAGCCATCAGCTCGGGCTGTATGGCGCCGGTCTCCGGCAGCGGCACCGGCAGCGGCAACTGCACTAGTGGGGCTGCCGCATGTGCCCAGCAGTCGTGGGTGGTGCCAGCCGGCTGAAGAAGTGGCTGTCGCCCAGGGGGCCGAGCACGGTGACGGCGAGTCCGAGTCCGATGGAGACGACCAGTGCCGGGTCGCTGATCGCGTCTTCGATCTGTGATTCGACCAGGGCCGCGAGCACGACCAGGACTGCCTTGGACGCGATCATGGGAACCAGGTGCAGTTCGATGCCCTTGCGCTTGAGCCGGATTGTGAGCAGGAACATCACCACGGCGAACACCACGATGGTGCGCAACGTCTCCTCCCACAGGGGCCTTTCGCGGTTGAGGAACCAGAACCCGCCGATCAGCAGGCCTCCGAGCAGGTAGCGCGGGAATTTTGAGGAGGACGTCATTTCTTCGCTCCGTGTGTCGAGAGATGTGTTGAGGGCCGGTGCGCACAGCGCCGACGCGCAGGTCCTTGCCCGCGGCGTCGGGCGACGGCCGGGACGGCGATGCCCGGGCACCGCTTCCACGTATCGAACACTATTGAGATTGTGTTCACTATGTCAATTGGCTGTAGGTGTGCGTCCGCGCGCGGGCGTCGGCGGGTCGGCGGGCAGCCCGAAGCGGAACGCCTTGCTGCCAGGCTCTTTTGACGGTTGCCCACATCCGGGCGAGAACGGGGGGGTGGACGCACAGGTCCGAACCCCGGGGCAGAGGGAGGCCGGGGTCCTCACGGCCTGCGACTACGAGAGGCGCGCCGATACCGCTGAGACAACCGTCCGAGCTGGCAGATATTTTCCGGAACTTCCGTGAACTTTCTCGGCGCAACCGCCATCCAACTTGTTGTACGGCGCCACAGCGTGGCCCGGACAGCACCACAGGAACAACACGAACAACCGAAAGAGGCGACCGAGATGCTGAAGTACCAGGATTCTGAGTCCGGACTGCGGAGCGGTGTCACCCGGAAGATAGCCGCGGCCCTCGCCGCCACTGCCCTGGTGAGCGCCGCGGGCGTCGGGGTGGCGCAGGCGTCCACAGCCTCGTCAGCGAAGACAGCCGCCGCGCTGCCGACCTGTTCGGTGACGGGTCTGAGCGCCTCGCTGAAGCAGCCGCTGGCCGGCGGCATGATGCACCAGGGCGTCGTGCTCCAGCTCAAGAACACCAGTGGCCGCACCTGCGCGCTGCTCGGCTTCCCGGGCCTCGGCCTGGAGAACGCCCAGCACAAGCCGCTGACCACGCACACCACGTGGGGCAGCACCTGGTACGTGGCGAGCCCCGCCAAGAAGGTCGTCGAGCTGAAGTCGGGCCAGACCGCCGAGGCCGTCATCGCCTGGACGCACGCCAACACCGGTACGCCGGATGCCAGCCACGCGGCCTACCTGGAAGTGACCCCGCCGGCGTCCACCGCGCACAAGACCCTCGCGTTCGACAACTGGGTCGACGGTGGAAGCCTCGATGTGACGGCTCTCGCCCCGCACATCACCGTCACCGGCTGAGTGACCGACCGAATCAGCGGCTGAACCAGCCGCTGAGTGCCTGATCCCCGGGGCCCGTCATCCTTGACGGGCCCCGGGGCGTTCGTATCAGAAGGTCAGGCGGCCGGGGGGCGGGTCAGGCGGGTCAGGTCAGGGCTTCGAGCCCGCCTGGAACGGGCCGACCTGGGGGACGGACGCCTTTCCGGTGTTCGTCACCGGCCCACCGGGCCACGAGGTCTTCAGCGACGCCTTCTCGTCGGGCGGTGTGATCTCGACAGCGGCGGGATCGACGGTGGTGACCCCGGTCATCTCCGGGTTGCTGAAACTCAAGGGCGCCCACGCGCTGCTGCCCGGGGCCAGCCGGACCGGCGGCTGCGCGCTTCCGGCGCGGGTCGGATTCAGCGAGACCTGCTCTCCCGCGCTGTTGACGAAGGCCAGGCCCGGGAAACCGTAGACGGTGCACGACCGCTGGGACTTGTTGGTCAGGACGAGGGCGAAGTTCTCCTGCCCGGCCCCCGGCTCGTTGTCGCCGACCGAGGCCTTCAGCTCCGAGGTGTGGCAGTGGCCGCTCGCCGCGGTCACCGGCTTGTCGGACTTCGGCGTGCTCGGAGTGTGGGTGGCGGGACTCCCCGGCGGCGTCTTCCCGCCGCCGCCGTCCGGGGTCTTCGGAGGCGCGCTGCCGTCGGTCGTCCCCGGGGTCGGCGCGCCGGTCGAGTCGCCGCTCAGCGGTGCGGCGGATCCCGCCACGGACTCGGGACCCGCGGTGTCCTTGCCGCAGCCGGTCACCAGGACAGCGGCGGCCAGCAGTGCCAGGCCGCCCACCGCGAGCTGTGAGTGCCTCCGGACGGGGCCGGACGGTATGTCCCTGTGCTCAGCCATTTCTGTTCTGTTCCCTCTCACTTCGAGCTCTCTTTCGGAGATGACCTGCCCGCGCCGATCGTGTGCGGGCAAGCCGTACTCCACCTGTGATGAGATCCCCGTCGAAAAAGTTCACGGTGTTTTTCCGGCGCCCACCACGGACCACACGGACCACGCGGACCGGTCCCGACCATACGGCGGGGTCAGCCCGAGATCCGCAGGCTGTGCAGGATCGGGTCCGTCCGGTCGGTGCCCCCGGCGGACCGTATCTGCACATAGACCTGCGGCAGCCCCGCCCGGGCCGGGACGAGGCCGATCTCCTCCAGCGAGTGGCCCGGAGTGCCGCACGACGACCAGGTGCGTACGCGGCCGTGCCAGGAAGCGTCCGTATACGCGCGACTGCCCTGGTACGTACAGTCACGGTGGCCGAGCTTGTCGACGCGCGCGGCCAGTTCCCCGCTCGTACCGAGCCCGACGAACACACCGCTGACATCGGCCCGCAGATTCTGCCACTGCCGCACATCGGGGGCGACGATCAGTCCAGGGGCCGGGCCGCCGGTCAGGCCCAGCGAGGTCGGCGTCCAGTCCGAGTCGACCATCTGTCCGGCCCACGCCTTCGGTACGGCGACGCTGATCCGCCCGCTGGCGTCGTTCACCCGTTCCACGGACGAGGCGGCCGGCGCGTCCATGGCCTTGACCGTGGCGCCGACCCCGAGCGCCGCCACCGCGGCCACAGCGACGGCGATCAGCACATGCGACCGCCGGATCCGGTGGGACCGGCGAGGCCGGCGGGTCTTGCCGCCCGCCTGCCGCGCCGCGAGCTGCTCGTGCAGGTGGTCCAACTCGTCGGCGAACGCCTTCGCGCTGGGCCATCGCCGCTCACGGTTGGTCTCCATGGCGCGCAGGACGGCGCGCTGCACCTCGCGCGGCAGATCGGGGCGCAGTTCGTCGGGCCGGACGCTCTTGCCCGGCCGGGCCGGCACCGTACCGGTCACCAGGTGGTACAGCAGCGCGCCGAGGCTGTAGACGTCCGCGCGTGCGTCGAGGCCGTCGAGGGACTCCGTCTGCTCGGGTGCCGTATAGCCGGGGGACCCCGCGACCACGGTGAACCCCGAGGCCTGGGCGAGATTCTTGGCCAGGCCCAGGTCCGCGACCAGGACCCGCTCCTCGCCGTCAGCGCCGCTCGCCAGGAGCACGTTCGACGGCTTGATGTCGCGGTGGATGATGCCGGTCCCGTGCAGGGTCGCCGTGCCACGGGCGGCGGACGCGGTGAGACGGAGGGCTTCGAGTACGGGGAGCGGCCCGGCCGTCAGCCGGTCCTCCAGGGTCCCCAGATCGGCGTATTCCATGACAAAGTACGGCCGCTCGTCCGGCAGCTCACCGATGTCGTAGACCTGCACGACGCCGCTGGAGGTGGCCTTGCGCAGCAACCGCGCCTCCGAGAGGAAACGCTCCCTGATGTCCAACTGATATGCCCAGTTCTCGGCCATGACCTTGATCGCGACGGGCGCCTCAAGACGGTCGTCATGGGCCAGCCAGACGACGCCGAAAGCACCCGTACCGAGGCGTCGTTCAATCAGGTATCGACCGATCCGCTCAGGAGGAGGCATGTGGCTATGATGCCCGAGTGACAGTGCTGCGACTGCAAGCGGTGTGATGGATTCCGCCGACACCGAAGCCCTCGCCGCCGCCGCGGCCGCCGGTGATGATCAAGCCCTTGAGCTGCTTCTCCATGCGATCCGCCCCGAGGTGGTACGGCGCTGCGCGCGGTTCCTTCCGTTCCGGGAGGACGCCGAGGAGGCGGCGCAGGACGCGCTGCTCCAGGTCGCCAGGAACATCCGTAAGTTCGAGGGGCGCAGCCGGTTCAGTACCTGGCAGTACACGGTGGTCGCCAACTGCGCGCGGCAGAAGTACCGGGAGCTGAAGCGGCGGGCCGCCGAGCGGCCGCTCGCCCCTGAAGAGGTGATGCGAGCGGAACCGCGCACCACGAGTGTGATCGCCGGCTCGCGGCTGGATCTGCTGGACGCGCTGGAGCGACTGGAGCGGGACAGTCCGCATCTGGTGGCGCCCTTGGTGTACCGGGACATCTGTCAGATGGACTACGCCGAGATCGTGGAGCGCCTTGGCATCCCGCTGGGGACGGTCAAGTCACGGCTGCACCGCGCACGCCAACAGATCAGGCCCTGGCTGTCCGACACCACCGGATAGAACGGCGCTCAGGGTGAACAGCGCTCAGGCGGTATCGGAGATGTCCGGTACCGCCTTTCCGCGCCACCTGGAACGAACCGCTTCACTGGGTGCGCAGGCGCCGTTCGAGGAAGATGCCGGCGAAAACGGCGACCTTGGCGCGCAGTGCCCAGGGGTCGAACGGTTTGCCTATGTAGTCCACGGCGCCGGCGGCATAGCCTCGGGCGCTGTGCTCGGGGTTGGTGCCCATGGCGGTGAGGAAGATGATCGGGACGTCCCTGGTCCGGTTGCGGCGCTTGATGTGGGCGGCCGTCTCGTAGCCGTCCATGTCCGGCATCTGGATGTCCATGATGATCACAGCGAAGTCGTCGTGATCGAGCAGCGCCTTCAGCGCCTCGCGGCCCGACGAGACCGCCACCAGCTCCTGGTCCAGGCCCGCCAGTACCGCCGTCATCGCGAGCAGGTTGTCCGGCTGGTCGTCCACGATCAGCACCTTGGGCATGCTCCCGTGGGTCGCGACGGGGATCGGCGCGAGGGTGTGGAGATCGGCGGGCTGCCTGGCGGCCTCGATGGTCTCCAGTTGGCGTTCCAGCAGCTCGCACCGCTCCTCGGCCAGCGCGCGGCGGCGCCGGGTGTCCTCCAGATCGGCCGCCAGCCGCATCACCTCCTCCTGAAGCGTGTCGCGCTCGCGCAGCAGATCGGCCAGGTCGGGGGAGGCCGAGGCCAGGGCGTCGGCGCGGGCCCGCTCGGCGCTCCACTCCGCCTCCAACTGGCTGAGCCGCACCTCCAGATCGGCGATCCGGTGCCGGCGGTCCAGCAGGGCTTCGCCCAGCACGTCACCCTCCGTCGTCGAGCGTCTGCTGACCCGGTCGGCGTCGGCGAGCTGCTGTTCCAGTAACTCCACGGCGTGCTTGGGGGACGCGCTCGTGCGTACGGCGGCCTGGTGCATCATCCGCACCATCTCGATGGTCTCCGGCGTCGCCGCTGTGCCCAAGTGCTCGGCGAGATCGGTGAACAGGTCCATCACCATGTCCCAGGGCGGGATACGCGTTCCGCTCAGATACCGCGAGAGCGTGCCAGGGTCCCGGGGGCGGCGCACCGCGTACCGTCGTACGGACACCCCCAGCCCGCCGAACAACTCCCGCAGGGTCTGCGCCAGTACACGGTTCTCCCGGCTCAAGTGGGCGGCCAGCGGCCTGAGATCACCCATGTCCGACGTCGCCTCCGGTCTCGCGGCCTTCGGGCGCCCGGCAGTCGGCGGCCACGATCCGGTCGAAGAACGGCACGGCCAGACCGATCGCGGCCACCCCGTACAGCACGCCGCGCAGCGTGCCCCGGCCCGCGAGAACCACCAGCACCCCTGCTCCCACACCGGTCAGCAGCGCGAGCAGGAACACCAGCGTCGACCTCAGCGACAAAAGTGAACGTTCCACCAGATACCTCTCCAGGCGCCACGACGGGACACCGAATGCGACACACATCCGCGGACGGTTGTCCGGAGATGTGCCTCAGCTTGGTTTGTCCCGCGGGCGTTGCGCCGGGCAATCCCCATATCGGCAACGTTGACCATCCGTTATCGGCAACGTTGACTGGTCGTTGCCACAACTCGGCGGCCCCGCAACGCTGATCAGCCGTGGCGCCCCGGCGATTACCGACGCCAAACCCTGACCTGGGGGCAGAGACAACAGGCACCCGCGATGGCAAGATCAACGCAACTCACCGACAGAGTCGGGTCCTTCGCCGACCTCACCATGGAGTGGCCGTGTCCGTTCGTTCCGCGCTACCCGTCATGCTCACCGCCGCCACAGTCGTGGCGCTGGCCGGCTGCACGAGCACCAAGCCTTCCGCGTCCGACGACGGTTCGAAGCTTCAGCTCGTGAAGTCCGGCAAGA
Source organism: Streptomyces sp. 150FB (assembly GCF_000818195.1). Classification (GTDB taxonomy): domain Bacteria; phylum Actinomycetota; class Actinomycetes; order Streptomycetales; family Streptomycetaceae; genus Streptomyces. The sequence continues at coordinate 8,577,330 of NZ_JTHL01000001.1, forward strand.
TCACCACCTGCACGCACCTGCCGTACGAGCCCTTCCAGGTGCGCAAGAACAACTCCATCGTCGGCTTCGACGTGGACCTCGTCGACCTGGTCGCCAAGGACCTCAAGGTCACCCAGGACATCATCGACACACCGTTCGAGGGCATCCAGAGCGGCGAGGACCTCAACACACGTAAGTGCGATCTGGCCGCTGCGGGCATGACGATCACCCCGGTCCGGTCCAAGAACCTGGACTTCACCGACCCCTACTTCGACGCGACTCAGGCCCTGGTCACCAAGAAGGGCACGTCCTACACCACGCTGGCCGCCCTCAAGGGGAAGAAGCTCGGCGTCCAGCAGGGCACCACGGGCGAGACGTACGCGCAGAAGAACGCCAAGGGTGTCACCGCCGTCCAGTTCGAGGACCTCGGGCTGCTCCTCACGGCCGTCAAGACCGGTCAGGTCGACGCCGCCATCAACGACAACGGCGTGCTCTTCGAGTACGTACGGAAGAACCCCGACACCGAGGTCACCGCCGAGTTCAACACCGGTGAGAAGTACGGCATCGGGGTGCGCACCGGGAACGACGCGCTGCGCCTGGAGATCAACAAAGTACTGAAGAAGGCCAAGGCGGACGGCAGTTACGACCGCATCTACAAGAAGTGGTTCCCCGCCGCTCCCAAGAAGTGAGGAATCCGGTACCGATGCCCATCTCCCGCAGACGGCGGACCCGTGCCATCCGGACCGCTCAATACGCCGTTCTGGCCATCGCGTTGATCGCGATCGCCCTGTCCGCCGACTGGGGCGAGATCCGCCGCGCCTTCTTCGATGTCGGTGTCGCCAAGGCGCAGTTCCCCGACATCATCACCACGGCCCTCGTCAACACCATCATCTACACGCTGCTCGGCTTCGGCTTCGGCCTCGCGCTGGGACTGATCCTCGCGCTGATGCGGCTGTCGGAGTTCGGACCGTACCGCTGGCTGGCCGTCACCTACATCGAGTTCTTCCGGGGCGTTCCCGCGCTGCTGGTCTTCATCGCCCTCGGGTTCGGCGTACCGCTCGCCTTCCAGGTGGCGCTCAACCAGTACCTGACCGTGATGCTGGCACTCGGCCTGGTCGGCGCCGCCTACATGGCGGAGACGATCAGGGCGGGCATCCAGGCGGTCCCCAAGGGGCAGACGGAGGCGGCGCGTTCGCTCGGTATGTCGCAGGGCCGCGCGATGGTCTCCATCATCATTCCGCAGGCGCTGCGGATCGTGCTGCCGCCGCTGACCAACGAACTGATCCTGCTGACCAAGGACTCGTCCCTGGTGTATCTGCTCGGCCTCTCACTGGACCAGTACGAGCTTGCCAAGTTCGGCCGGGACGCCCTGAACCAGAACCGCAGCCTGACGCCGATCCTCATCGCCGGACTCTGCTACCTGGTCATCACTCTGCCGCTCGGCCATCTGGTCCGGCGGCTCGAAGCACGTACGGCGAGAGCGAGGTGAGCGCGGTGAACGCGGTCCCCGAAACAGGGAAGACAGCGCACGCGGACCCGCCCGCGATCGAAGTGCGGGGCCTGCACAAGTCGTTCGGCGAACTGGAGGTGCTGTCGGGCATCGACTTCACCGTCGCCAGAGGCGAAGTGGTGTGCGTCATCGGCCCCTCGGGCTCCGGCAAGTCGACCCTGCTGCGCTGCGTGAACCTGCTGGAGGAACCGACGGCCGGCACAGTCATGGTGGCGGGCGCCGAAGTCACCGACCCCGACGTGGACATCGACAAGGTGCGCCGCCGGATCGGCATGGTCTTCCAGTCGTTCAACCTCTTCCCGCACCTCACGGCACTCCAGAATCTGACGATCCCGCAGCGCCGGGTGCTCGGCCGTGACAAGGCGGAGGCGGAACGCGTCGCCCGCGACCGGCTGGCGCGGGTGGGCCTGACCGACAAGGAGTCCGCCTATCCGGCGCAGTTGTCCGGCGGGCAGCAGCAACGGGTCGCCATCGCACGGGCGTTGGCGATGGATCCGGAGCTGATGCTCTTCGACGAGCCCACCTCGGCGCTCGACCCCGAACTGGTCGGCGACGTGCTCGCCGTGATGCGCTCCCTCGCCGACGAGGGGATGACCATGCTCGTGGTCACGCACGAGATGAGCTTCGCGCGGGAGGTCGCCGACCGTGTCGTCTTCATGGACGGCGGCGTCATCGTCGAGGAAGGCGCGCCGGCCCAGGTGATCGGCGCGCCCAGCCACGACCGTACGAAGCTGTTCCTGGCGCGGGTGCTCGACCCGGTAGCCGCCGCGCTCCGCGAGCAGGAGGAACGACATCAACGGGAACAGGCAACACCCGGCGCCTGATCAGGGCGGCGAGGACGCCGAGCCGGGCCGTACCGGGGGACACCCCCTCCGGGCACGGCCCGCTCCGGCGTCCGGGGCAGCGGCCCCCAGGGGCAGCGGCTCCCCAGGGGCAGCGGCTCCCCAGGATCAGTGGCTCCCCAGGATCAGTGAATCAGTGGTCCGGCGGATCAACGCGGGATCTCCAGCCGGTCCCTGATGCCACGGAAATGCCCGCTGATCGCCTCATGCAGCGCGGATTCGTCCTTGGCCAGCAGCGCGTCGAGGATCTGCCGGTGCCAGCGCGCGGTCGCCGCCGGCGCGTCGGGGGCCCGGGGCAGATCGGCGTCGAGCGTGTTGAAGACCTTCCAGAAGACCTGGAGCAGATCGAGTACCAGCTCGTTGCCGAGCGGCCGGTACAGCGTCTCGTGGAACGTCCAGTCCTGCTCCGGTGTGAACCGGCCGTGCTCGGCCTCCTCCTCCATCCGTGTCACCGCCGCGTCCAGCCCGGCGAAGTCGAGATGGCTGTGGGCCGCGAGCACCCGCCCGACCAGGCCCGCTTCGAGAACCTCGCGGACCTCCAGCAGATTCCGGATGTCGGCGTAGTCACCGCGTACGGACAGGGCGGTACGGAAGGAGAGCCCCGCTTCGAGCGCGGAGAACGGCACGGAGCCCACGTAGGTGCCGTACCCGTGCCTGATGTCCACGATGCCGACCGCTTCGAGGGCCTTCATCGCCTCGCGCAGCGGGTGCCTGCTGACGGTGAGTTCGCCCATCAGCTCGGACTCGGTGGGCAGTGGCGAGCCCGCCGCGAGTCCCCGCTCGACGATCAGCGCCTTGATCGATTCCTGTAGGGCACGCTGGTTCGCGCGGGCGCCGCCCGGCCTGCGTGTCGCCGAGTTATCCACAGTCCCAGAGTCTAAGCCCCGCCCCGGGCGGAGCCCGCAGGACCTGAAGCGGCCCGGTTCCGCTTAATTCCGTCGACGGAGCCTGCCGGATCGGTGAGCAGATCGGGCACGGCCTCCCACGCCGCCTCCCGCAGCGCGGGGATCGCCGACTCGGGGACCGAGCGGTGCGGCCAGCGGACCCGCGTGCCCACGGACGCCCAGCCACCCACCGCGCAGAGCGTCTTGTCGAGGGCGGGGTCGCTGTATCCGTCCGCCGCCAGGGGCGCGATGTACGCGTCGAGGAAGCCCCGCAGCCGCCCCTCGACCTCGCGCGCGCCTGCCGGATCGGTGCGCGTCCGCTCGTACCAGCGCACGGCTCCCGCCGGGCTCATACACGCGACGTTGGAGTACGACCCCGCCGCGCCCTTCCCGCACGCCGTCGCCAGGGTGTGCCCGGCGACGAACACGGCGAGGCGCTCGGTGAGTCCCTCGGCCACCTCGACGCCCGGCACCTTGACCCCGATGACCTGCGGCACCTCCTCGGCGATCCGCGTGAGCAGGCGCGGGGTGAGCTGAGTCTTCGCGTACGGCGGGTTGTACAGCACCAGCGGGACGCCGTCGGCGACCTCGGCCATCCGGGTCAGCGCCGTGAGCACCTCGGTGGGGTGCAGCGGCAGCCAGTCGGGCAGTACGACCTGGACGGCGCCGGGGCGCAGCGCGGCCGCCCGGCGGATCCGGTCGAGCGAGATCTGTCCGGAGGGGTGGCTCGCGCCGAGCTGGTACGGGACACCCGCTGCGGTGCACCGGTCGGCCACCAGCTCGTGCAGTCGGTCGTACTCCCGCTCGTCGAGCGTGTGGAACTCGCCGGCTGTGCCGTTGGTGTAGACGCCGTTCACACCCGTACGGAGCACCGCCGCCAGGTTCTCGCCGAGCCGGTCGAAATCGATCGCCTCGTGCGCGTCGACGGGCAGGAGCAGAGGGGACCAGATCCCCTTCAGGCTTCGCGGGCCGAGTGCTTGCATCGTTGACTCCCCGAAGGTAGCTTGCCTTGGACATAGGACATCCTATGTCCAAGCTATTTGGGAGGTCCAGCCGTGGCAGTGTCGCCGCCAGCTATCCCTCAGTCCTTCCGGCAACTGACCCGCGAGCAGCACAAGGCCTTCTTCGCCGCCTGGCTCGGGTATCTGCTGGACGGTCTGGACTTCGTCCTGATCACCCTGGTGCTCACGGAGATCGCCGCCGATTTCCACATCAGCCTCACCCGGGCTGCCACCCTGGTCTCGGCTGCGTTCGTCTCCCGCTGGTTCGGCGGGCTCGTGCTCGGTGCGATAGGTGACCGGTTCGGCCGGAAACCGGCGATGGTCCTCGCCATCCTGGCCTTCTCCATCGGCAGCGGCCTGTGCGGTTTCGCGTGGGGCTACTGGTCGCTGTTCGCCTTCCGCGCGGTCGTCGGCATCGGCATGGCGGGGGAGTACGGCTCCAGCGCGACGTACGTCATGGAGTCCTGGCCGAAGGCCATGCGCAACAGGGCGACCGGGTTCCTGCTCTCCGCGTACCCGATCGGCGGTGTGGTCGCCGCGCTCGCCTACGAGGTCATCGTGCCGGCGGGCGGCTGGCGGTGGCTGTTCTACGTCGGGATCCTCCCGATCGCCCTCACCCTCTACCTCCGGCGTTCGCTCCCCGAGGCGGCCGAGTGGCAGGCCGAGGTCGGTGATCGCCCCGGCGTGAGCACCTCCTCGGTGCTGCTCGCGCCAGGGCGGCGGCTGTCCAACACCGTCCTGACCGTCGTCCTCGCCACCGCCCTCGTGCTCCTCTTCAGCCAGAACGCCGGAGCCGCAGCGCCCTGGCTGATCGTCCTCGCCGTCGTCTGTCTGGTGGGGTTCGCCGTACAACTCGCCGGCCGGACCTGGCCGGTGATGATCGCGGTCATGCTCACCACGTTCTGCGCGTTCCTCTACTCATGGCCCATCCAGTCGCTGCTGCCGACCTACCTCAAGACCGACCTCGGGTACGACCCCGGCCAGGTCTCCGACGCGCTCACCTGGGCCGGGCTCGGGTACGCCGCCGGGTGCTGCGTCGCCGGGGTGGTGGGCGACAGGCTGGGCACCCGCCGTACGTACGTCTTCGGCCTGTTCCTCTCGCTGGCCTTCGTGTTCCCGGTGTTCGCGCTCGGGTCGTCGGGCAGCGTCGTCCTGCTGTGGTTGCTCCTGTTCGTCATGCAGGCCACCAGCCAGGGCATCTCGGGGCTGCTGCCCAAGTACATCTCCGACCACTTCCCCACCCGGGTACGGGCCGCCGGGCTCGGCTTCTCCTACAACGTGGGCGCCCTCGGCGGCGCCGTCGCACCCCTGGCGGGGGCCTCGATCGCGGAGCGGACCGGCCTCGGGCCCGCCCTGGCCGGGCTCGCCGGCGTGCTCACCGTCGTCGTCGCCCTGATAGTGGGGTTCGATGTGCCCGCGCGTATCGGCCGGGCGCTGAAAGTCGACTCCGACGCGCCCGCCTTCACCGTCCCGGAAAGGACAGCCACCCGTGGTATCTGACTCCTCCCTCCGGATCGGCGGCGTCATCCCGCCGCTGGTCACCCCGATCGAGGCGACGGGGGAGATCGACGTCCGGTCGCTGGAGCGGCTGATCGCCTTCCAGCTCGACGCCGGTGTCGACGGCATCTTCCTCGGCGGCTCGACGGGCGAGGTCGCGCTGCTCGACTCCGCCCAGTTGCGCACGCTCACGGAGGTCGCCGCCGGGACCGTCGCCGGGGCCGTCCCCGTCCTGGTGGGCGCCGTCGACACCGGGACCCGGCGGGTCGTCGAACACGCCAGGCTCGCCGCGTCGGCGGGCGCCGACGCGGTGGTCGTCACCGCGCCGTTCTACATCCGGCCGAACGCGGCCGAAGTGGTCGAGCACTACCGGCGGGTGGCCGGAGCGATCGATGTACCGGTCGTCGCCTACGACATCCCGAGCGCGGTCGGCATCCATCTGACGCCCGACATCGTCGCCGAACTGGCCGCCGACAAGCTGGTGATCGCGCTCAAGGACTCCAGCGGCGACCTCGCCGACTTTCGCGAGACCCTGCGCCGTACGGGCGGCACACTGCCCACCCTCACCGGCTCGGAACTGCTCGCCGACACCTCGCTCGAACTCGGCGCCGCCGGGATCGTGCCGGGCCTCGGCAACGTCGACCCGCACGGCTACGTACGGCTCCACCGTGCGGCGCTGGCCGGTGACCGGGCGGCGGCGCGCGCCGAACAGGACCGGCTCGCACGGCTGTTCAGGATCGTCACGGTCGCCGACCCGGCCAGGATCGGCTTCACGGCGGGCGCGCTCGGCGCCTTCAAGGCGGCACTGGCCCTGCGCGGGCTCATCACCTGCCCGGCCACGAATCCGCCGCTGCTCCCGCTCGACGAGAACGAGACACGGACCATCCGGGAGATGCTGGAAGAGGCCGGTCTGGGATCGGTGGGACGCGGGGGTTCCGCGGTGTCCTGACGGCCGCCGCGGACACCGGTAAACCGGTGGATCACTCGCACGCGCGCTTCTACAGTCACGGGACACACCGTCGTCCTCAGGAGCGCGCCATGCGCACGCACTATCCGCGCACCGCGCACCTGCCCTGGTCGCCCGGTGTCTCCTCGGACGACGTACGCGCCGGTGGGCTGTCCGGGCTTACCGGCCGCGAGGTCGTGGTCACCGAGAAGCTCGACGGGGAGAACACCACCCTCTACGCCGACGGACTGCACGCCAGGTCGCTGGAGTCCGCACACCATCCGTCGCGGGCCTGGGTCAAGGGACTTCAGGGACGCATCGGCGCCGCCATCCCACCGGGGTGGCGGGTCTGCGGCGAGAACCTCTTCGCGCGGCACTCGCTCGCGTACACCGAACTGGACTCCTGGTTCTACGCGTTCTCCGTCTGGGACGGCGAACACTGCCTGGACTGGGACCGTACGGTCCGCTTCACCCGGCGGCTCGGCGTGCCCGTCCCGAAGGTGCTGTGGCGCGGAACCTTCGACGAACGGGCCCTGCGCGCGCTGCGGTTGGACCTCGCCCAGCAGGAAGGGTACGTCGTGCGGACCGTCGAGGGCTTCGGCCGCGAGGAGTTCGGGCGACGCGTCGCCAAGTGGGTCCGTCCGGGACACGTTCAGACCGACACACACTGGATGCACGCCTCCGTCGTGGAGAACGGGCTCGGCCCGGCCGCCGCGCTGTGGGCCGTACGCGGCGGCGCGGCCCCCGACGTACCGGCCCTGCTGACCGCGCTCGGTGTGGACAGAGAACCCACGGCGGCCGTCGAGGAGGCCGTGGCCGACGTCTCGGCCCGGCTCGGTGTGCTGGGCAGGCCGGCCGAAGCGCGGCTGGCGGGCGTGGTGGCCACCCTGCTCCACGACACACCACGGTCCTGGCTCGGACCCCACCTGGTGGGACCGCTCGGCATGCGGTGGGCGCGCCGCGTCGCCGACCTGGCCGGGCTCCACACCCGCCCGCACCGGCCGTACCCGGACGAAGCGCGCGGGAGCGGACTGGTACGGCTGACCGCCGCCGCAGACCTGGGCGTCCTGCACGCGGTCGCCGGGGCCGTCGCCGGGGGCCTGGGCGGAGCGGAGGGCGCCGAGGCGCGCGAGCAGACCGCCTGGTCGGCGCTGTACGCCGAAGACGCGGGACTGCTCGGCGAAGCACCGCTGGAGCCCCTGCGGACGGAGGTGCGTGAGGCGCTCGACGGTGCCGGCGTCCATGGCGACGCCGCCGACCGGTGCTGGGCCGAGGCACGTGAAGCGTACGCGGCCGGAAAGATCACGGGCGCCGCCGAAGCGGTCGCCGCTACCTGGCGATGGCGGGACGGCGACTTCCCCCGGCTGATCCACCTGGCAGGCACCTCCGGCAGCGGGAAGAGCACCTTCGCGGCCGCCCTCCCCGGCGTCGGCGCGTACATCTCGCTCGACGACCTGCGTACGGCCAGGGGCTCCCGCACCGACCAGCGGGCCAACGGCGACATACTGCGCGAGGGCCTCGACCGGCTCGACACCGCGCTCGCCGGCGGCGGGACCGTCGTATGGGACGCCACCTCGCTCAACCGGCACCAGCGCTCACCGGTGCACGCGGTGGCGCGCCGTCGGGACGCCCTGGTCACCCACGCCGTCGCGCTGGTCGACGGAGCCGAACTGCTGCGGCGCAACGCCACCCGCGCGTACCCCGTACCGGCCGGGGTGTTCAGCTCACAACTCCACCGCTTCGACCCGCCCTACCCCGGCCAGGCGCACCGCACGTGGTACATCGGGGCGGGCGGCGCCGTGGACGACACCGCGGGCACCCTGCACGGAGACGAGGCGTGATGCGCACCAGCGACGAGATCTACCACCAGGTGCGCTGGGACGCGCGGTTCGACCCCGCCAGGTTCGTCCTCGGCATCAACCAGCGTGGAGCCGCGCCCAAGCGAGTGCCACTGCCCGCTTTCGTGCCGGGGGGCGACATCCCGTGGCACCGCGTGCTGTTCGTCGAGGCCGACGGCGAGGTGGTCTGGGACCGCGCCACCGGGACGGACCGCGTCGGTGCCTCGGACGCGGGACGGGTACGCGAACCACGGCGCCTGCGGGCGCCGTTCTTCACCGCCAGGACCCCGTACGCATGGGATCCCGCCGGGGGATGGCAGGCGGCCGACGGGGCGCCGAAGCAGGCGGCGCCGATCGGGCGGGGAGTGCGCGTACTGACCTGGAACACCCTGTGGGACCGCTACGACAGCCACCTCATCGACACCGCCAGGCGCCGCCCGCTGCTGCTCGCCGCGCTGCGGGAGGCGCGGGCCGATGTCATCGCCCTGCAAGAGGTCGAGGCCGGACTGCTCGACATGCTGCTGTGCGCGCCGTGGGTCCGTGACGGCTACACCCTGGGCACCGATCCGGCGGGCCAGGACGTCGAAACCGGCGGGCTGCTGCTGCTCAGCAGGCTGCCCGTCAGGGAGGCGGCCTGGCATGTCCTCGGCCGGCACAAAGCCGTCGCCGCGCTCACCGTGGACACGGGATCCGGCCTGCTCGTGGTCGCCGCCACCCACCTCAGCAGCGACCACTCCGAGAACGGCCGGGACCTGCGACGCGCCCAACTCGACCGCACCGGCGAGGGGTTGTCCGGCATCGACGGCGATGTGCTGCTGGTGGGCGACTTCAACGACGGAGCGGACGGCGCGGAGGGACCGGCCGCCGCGCTCGGAATGCGGGACGCCTGGACCGAGGTGCGCGGACCTGGCGACCGGACGCCGACCTTCGACCCGGTGGCCAATCCGCTGGCCGCTGTCTCCTCACTGTCCGGCCAGGCATCGCGGCTGGACCGGATCCTGCTGCGTGGCGACGACACCCTCGTACGCGTCGACGCGGTCCGGCTGCGGGGCGAATCGCCCACCCCTGACGGGCGGTTCATCTCGGACCACTACGGCGTGGAGGCGGAGGTGAGCTTCGGGGACAGCGGACAGACGGACGTAGGGGAGGTGCCTGGCGTCCTGGACGTTCCGGCGACGACGCGTACCGCTGTGGCGTGGATACCGCCGGACGAGCTGTGGCCGGCGATCCAGGACATTCGTCGCGAGCACGATCCGGGGATGGACCGCTGGCCGCCACACGTGAACCTGCTCTTCGGCTTCGTACCCGAGTCCGACTTCGAGCGGGCAGTGCCACTCCTGGCCGAAGTGGCGGCCGCGACAACGGGGTTCACTGCCCGACTGGCCGGTGTGCACACCTTCGGACACCGGGAGGACGCCACCGTCTGGCTCGATCCGGCGGCGGCCGGCCCCGAACCGTGGGCGGAGCTGCGCGCGGCGCTCGATCTGCGGTTCCCCGGCTGCCGGGGGCGCGCCGAGGGCTTCACGCCCCATCTGACACTGGGCCGTTCGCAGGACCCGCAACGCGTTGCCGCCCGTTGCGCCGCCCAACTCGCTGACGTGTCAGTGGCGGTGGGGGAGCTGGTTCTGCTCTCCCGTCGGGACGACGAGCCGATGCGACGGCGGGCGACATTCGCACTGGGCTCCGGCGAGATGCGGTGGGACCCCGAAGTCGGTTTCCTGGCAGGGGACTTCGACGGTGAGGGTGAGGGGGAGTCGGATGGCGGCCCGGCCCGGGAGGCCACCCGCCGCATCGCGGCGGCGCTAGACACACTGGACGCGCGCGGTCCCGGGATCGTGCACGTCGTGGGCTCCCGCCGTACGGGCTGCGCCCTGCCCGGGGCAGACCTCGACCTGGTCGCAGCGCTGCCCGGCACCGCCGACATCGCCGACGTACAGGCGCGGGTGACCGCGGAGCTGCCGGACGCCACCCGGATACGACAGGTGACGGGCGCCCGTGTGCCGGGCCTGCGGCTGCGTATCCGGGATCTCGACATCGACCTGAGTGTGGTCGCCACCCGCGCGCTCCCGCCCGCCGAAGCCGTCGCCCGCCGGGCGGAGTTGGGCGAGGCGGCGGCGATCGCGCTCAGCGCGGTCAGCGACTCGGAGGCGGTACGGTCGGCCGTCGGCGGCCGGGAGGCCGCCTTCGCCCTGCTGGCCCGACAGGTCAAGGCGTGGGCGAAGGCGCGCGGCCTCGACTCGGCCCCGTTCGGCGGACTGCCGGGCCTGGCCTGGTCCGTGCTCGCCGGACGCACCGTGCGCGAGGCCGGTGACCTGCCGGCCGACGGTCTGCTGCGGCACTTCTTCGCCACCTGGGCGGCCTGGGACTGGCGCGACACGGTTGAACTCACAGCGGGCGTAAGGCCGTCGGCGGGGGCCGTGTCGATCATGACCCCGACCGCTCCTGTCCGTAGCTGCACCGACCAAGTCGGGCCTGGAATGCGGGACTTGCTCGTACAGGAGCTGTACCGGGGGTGGGACATCCTGGAGACGGCCGCAGGGACCGGCGCCGACCGCTGGTCCGGACTGCTCGCGTCCCCGCCGCTGCACCGGCGCCACGCGGCCTGGGCGACGGTCACCGTACGCGCCGACAGAGCCGGGGAGTTCATGCGGACGCAGGGCAGGGTCCGGGGCCGCGCGCGGGCGCTGCTGACCGCGCTGGAGGAGGCAGGGGCGGCGGACGCACATGCCTGGCCGCGGCCGTTCGGGACGGGCCCGTCCCGGGCGACCTACGCGATCGGCCTCGGCCGGACCCCGCCCGACGCCGACCGGTTCGCCGGGATCGCGGAGACATGGGGGAGGGGTCTGCGCGGGGTCCGGGTCGCCCGCGTGGAGGGCGGCGCCGTACCGACCCTGCGCTGACGGGGCGTTGACGTCGTCGCCCGTGGACGTGGTCACCCGTTGACATCGTCATGCGGCCCATCTACGTTGCGGCGGAAAGCGCTTGCCACGCTTGCCGCGCCTGGTCGGCCCGGCCGGCCACCGACTCACGGTTCGACGTCACCAACCACCTGGGGGAGCTGTCATGGTGAGCGGAGCAGCGGGATTCGCCGGACTGCCTGGCGCGGTCGCCGTCTCGCATCTGAACGTGTACGACTGGGAGGCTGCCGACGGGCGGAGCGGCGGCACCCCGCACCTGCACCTGACCTGCTCCGAGGGGTACGTGGTGACGGCGGGCAGCGGCGCCGTCCAGACCCTGACAGCGACCGGTTCCGACACCACACCGCTGGAGCCGGGAGCGCTCGTCTGGTTCACACCCGGCACCATCCACCGGCTGATCAACGACGGCGGTCTGCGCATCGTCGTGCTGATGCAGAACAACGGACTGCCCGAGGCGGGGGACGCGGTGCTGACCCTCCCGCCGGAGTACCTCACCGACCCGGCCACGTACGCCGAAGCGGTCCGCATCCCGGAAGGGAGCGAGGCCGAGCAGGCCACGGCCGCGCGCCGTCGGCGTGATCTCGCCGTCGAGGGATACACCGTGCTGCGTACGGCAGGGGAGGCCGGCGACAGGCGCCCGCTGCTGGACTTCCACCGGGCGGCGGCCGCGCTCGTACGCCCCAAGGTGGGTGACTGGCGGGCCCGTTGGAAGAAGGGCGCCGCCGAGGCTGCCCGGCAGACCGGCGCCCAGCTCGACCTGCTCGCGGACGGTGACGGTAGGCACCTCACCGAGGCCCGGGTGCACGCCCGGCTCCCCGCCGCGTACGGCAGGTTCGGCATGTGCGGCCGGCTGGACACGTACGACGTCATGGGCGCGCCCACCGCTCCGGGGGAGGCCTCGGGTTCGTAGAGGCACGGCGGGCCGGCACCGCGTCAGCGGCGTACGGGTCCGGAGGCGCGGCCGGCGTGCGCGGCGGCAACCGATTCCAGGACCGGCCGCCAGTCCTCCAGCACCCCGCCCTCGACACCGGGGGACCTGCCCTCGTCGCCGGCCTGGAGCAGGGTGACCGCGTCCTCCGCCAGTGGATCACTCGCGAAGTCGGAGGCCTCCCGGGCGCTCACCGCCTCGCTCCGCGCGCGCTGGGCCGCCGCGTGGAGCAGGACGAGCCGCGCGACGCGTTCGCCGAGCAGCGGGCGTACGGCGTCGGCCGCCCTGCCCCCGTGTTCCGCCGGGTCGTTCGGGTCCAGCAGAGCGCCCAGGCCGTGGACCAGCCCGGCGAGCTGCAACTCCTTGTCGGCGGGGCGCCGCCGGCGCAGCAGGGCCGCCGTTCTGAGGGCGTGGTCGTGGAGATCGACCGAACCGCCGCCGTGATCCGGACGGGACCGGGCTCCCCGGCACGCGTGGAGGAGGTCCATCAGCTCGTCGACCGAGTTCGGAGCCATGTGCTTCCCCTTCGCGTCCCTGGTCATCCGGCCTTCTTGCCCCTGGGCCCTGTCCCGACGGTGTCCGCCGCCGACCCCTCCGACGAGCAGATCACGCGGGGGTGGACAAGGCGCCGCACCGGGGATTGAACACGCAGCGAACAAAAACCGTCGGGCGGGGCTCCGGCCGCGGGACACACCCGCCCCGCCCCTGGCTCGGCCCCGGCACACGCCCCGCGAGCACCAAGGCACACGCTCCGGGCACCTCGGGAGAAAATGGACTCGCATCTGTTATCCCTTTCCCCTGTGCCGGACGGTCGTCATACGGCAGGCTGGGACAATGAACGCTGCGAGACACGCCGGCGAACGGCTGATGACTTGGCCAGGTCTCAGTGGCGGCCAGGCTTACTGCGGCACCGACCTGTGCGTCCGCACGGGTACCAAGGAGATCGTGCACTTCCACGGCGAGAACGAGGCCGACGTGCACCTGACCCACTCCATGATCGCAAAACTGCGTCCGGTGCTCAAGAACTCCACGGCGATACGGCTGCGGGCGGGTTCGGGCTGGGTCACCGTACGTCTCGACACGGGCGCCGACATCGACCTGCTGACCACACTGGTCAGCGCGGCGCTCCAAGCGGCGACCGTACTGCCGGAGGGCCCGGTCACCGGACCGGGGAACGATCCCTGCACCCGGCAGCGCGCGTACTCCTCCTCACACTGACGCCCTCGCGCCTGGGTCCTCACGCTGACGTCCTCACACTGCCCCGAGACGCCCCTGACCTGCGGATACGGTCCCCCAGATGCGGGATCACCAAGGGCCGGGGAAGGTGGGAAGACGTACGTTCCGAGTGAGGAGCTAGCAATGTCGATGCTCGACAAGCTGAAGGGCCTCGTCAAGGGGCACGAGGACACCACCCGCAAGGGTGTGGACAAGGGTGGGGACGCGGTCGACCGCAAAACGGGGGACAAGCACACCGACCAGGTCGACTCCGGTCAGCAGAAGATCGACGACCAGCTCGGCAATGGTGGAGACTCCGGGGAACGTCCGCCGCAGCACTGACGCCGCAGCACTGACGACCCCGCGCGGTCACCGTCGCCGTCCTGTGCCGCCGCACCCTCCGGGGTCCGGCGGCACACGGCTGTCGGCGGCACACGGCTGTCACGGACACACGGCTGTCACGGACGCACAACTGTCACGACGCCTTCGCCTTCGACCTCGACCTGTCGAGCGCCGCCCGTACCAGCGCGGCCGCGAACGTGGCGCGGTCCGTGTCACCGGCGAGGCGCGCCAGCTTCTTCGGCTCGGCCGGCAGCCCGAGGCGAGTCGCGCCCTGCTGCGCCTTGCCGTCCAGATAAGGGGCGACCTCGGGCCAGACGTCCTGCACCTCGCGCAGGAAGATGTCGGCGCCGACCGGCCCCATGCCGGGCACGCGCTGGAGCAGTTCGTGCAGCTCGCCGGTGTCGCCGTGCGCCTCGGCGCGCAGTTTGCGCAGGTCACCGCCGTACAGATCGAGGAGGAGATGGGCTCCCTCGCCGAGCTGCGTCGCGGTCCGCTCGTCGTAGCGGCGGTAGCCGCCGCGCCCCAGGGCGTCGACGCGCTCCTGCCAACTTGCGTCCGCCATCCGGTGCGGGGTCCGCAGCCCCGCCTCCGAGAGCGCCCGTGAAGCGGCGAGCGCGATGCCGCTGCTGATCCGGGCGCTCAGCAGCAGCGACATGACCAGGAGCTGGTAGAGCGGCTGGGGGGTGTTCTTCAGGCGGATGTTCGCCTCGGCCGCGTACGTACGTCCGTACGTGTCGAGCATCTCCCGTACAGCTTCGCGGTTACTGGTTTTTGCCACGCGACGCACCTCCTCGGGCCGGGCGCCCCCGACACACAGGCGAACAGCGCCGGTCGCTACCGGCCGGAACCATTGTCGCCCGGCCGGGTTCCCCTCGCACGCTCCGTTCAGAGCAGTACGTCGGAGCAGTACGTCGGCGTAGTTACGTCAGAGCAGCACGGGCGTCAGGTCGGGGCCCGGTCCTTCCCCGAACGCGTCCTCGTCGAACGGGTACAGCGGACGCTCCACCTGGTGGTGGCCCAGCCGCAGCAGATCCTGGTCGACACCGCCCGGGGTCAGCGCGAGCAGCCAGTCGGCCGCCATGTCGTACAGCTCCGGCTCCAGGTAGCCGATCTTGACGACGACCAGGTCGAAGGTGCGCGGATCGATCCCGAGACCGCCCTCGGCAGGACCGGTGAAATCGGCGAGGGTGTGGAACGGCTTGCGGCGCTCGGTGACCACGACGGTGAGGCCGCCCGTGGTGATCGCGGCGAGGTCGCAGCCGCTCTCGTACGGGCCGCCGCCCGGGTGGTCCGTACGGTCGGCGGCGCGCTGGAGTCCTGTCACGGTGCCGGTCAGCCGGTAGGGCCCGCCGTGGTTCGGGTCGACCTTGCCGCCGATGTCGAGCGTGACGCTCGCGTCGATGCCCGCCTCGAAGCAGGCCCGGACGGCCGCGGGGTCGGTGATACCGGGGTGGACGGCGGTGACCCGGCCCGAGGCGATCTCGTCGTTGTCGAGGAGCTTGCCGAGCATGTACGCGAGATCACCGGCGCCGCCCGCCGTGGGGTTGTCGCCCGAGTCGCTGATCAGGAACGGCCTGCGGTCGGAGGCCACGGCCTTCGCCACGCACTCCTCGGCGGTGCCGGTCGGCCCGACGAACCGGAAGTCGCGGCGCACGTCCCAGTACTGGCGGGCCAGCGACTCGGCCTCGGCGGCGGCGAGCTTCGCGTCGTCGCCCGTGACGACGACGGCCGCCCGGCAGCGCGGCTGATCGGCCCAGGCGTACCCGACCCAGATCGCCGCGTCGACGATGCCGGGCTTGGCCTCGATCGCTGCGAGCCTCCCGTACAGGCTCTTCGCCGGCTCCAGCCGGGTGCTGGTCTTCTCGCCCGGCAGCAGTACGGGGACCTGCACCCAGGCGCGGTGCGGGCGGCGGGATCCTACGGGCATCCGCAGGCGTTCGACGAGCTTGCGCGCCGCGCGCTCGCGGGTGTCCCAGGCGTCCTCGTGCGGCGCCAGCCGGTGGGCGGTCAGCAGGTCGACCGGGTCGGCGAACCGGCGCGAGACATTGCCGTGCAGATCCATCGCAGCCGACATCATGGGCCGGCCGTGCTCCGGGTCCTCGGGCGTGCCGACCGCGTCGAGGGCCGCCCGTACGGCTTCGGTGAGATCGCCCTCCGCGTCGCTGAGGCCGATGACGCTCATCGCGCCGTGCAGGTCGTACACCATGCCGTCGAGGGGGCCCGCCGCCCGGATGCGGTTGACCAGTTCGTCCTTGAGGAGCAGGTACGAGTCCGCCTCGACGGGGCCGCCCGGCAGGGCGGTCGCGTGCAGCAGCGGGACCCACTCGACGAGCGGGGCGAGGTCGGAGTCGCTCCGCGTCCACGTGTAGCGGTCGAGGAGCCGCGCGCCGCGTGTCTGGCGGAAGTCGTCGGCGGTGGAGCGGTGCGGGCAGAAGGTCGAGGACTCGATGCCGATGCCGCCGATGGCGATACGCAGCAGGCGGTCGGAGGTGGTCGTCATGGGGAGTGTTCTCCGGGTCGGGGGTACGGGATCGGGGACAGTCGGGGCGGGCGTCAGGGGGCCGTGGTGTGGGGGAGTGCCTCGCGCAGCACGGTGAGGCCGGCGCCCAGCAGTCCCGAGTCGCGGCCGGTGACGGTCGTGGAGATGTCGAGGCCCGCCGTGGCCATCGGCAGGCACCGCTCGTACAGCACGGCCCTGACCGAGGCGACCAGCGGCTCGGCGGCGGCGAGCGCGCCGCCGAGGACGACCGCCTGCGGGTTGAAGAAGTTGACGACGACGCTGAGCACGGTGCCGATGTGCCGGCCGGCCGTGCGGACCAGGGTGGTGGCGTACGGGTCGCCGTCGGACACGAGCCGGAGCAGCTCGGCCGTACCGTCCACCGTGGGGCCCTGGAGAGCGAGTTCACGTTGCAGGGCGGCGCCGCTGGCGACCGTCTCCAGGCAGCCGATGTTGCCGCAACTGCACGCGCGTTCCTCCGCGGCGTCCACGCGTACGTGGCTGATGTCGCCGGCCGCGCCGTTCGCACCGCGGTACGGACGGCCGTCCGAGATGACTCCGCAGCCGATGCCGCGGCCCACCTTGACGACCAGCAGGTGGTCCAACTCCCTGCGCGTCGTGAGGTGTTCGCCGACGGCCATCAGAGTGGCGTCGTTGTCGACGAAGACGGGCAGCCCGAGACGCCGGGTGAGGACGTCGCGCAGCGGGAAGCGGTGCCAGCCCGGCATCCTGGACGGGGTCATCACACAGCCGGTCCGCACGTCCACCGGGCCGGGGAAGGCGACGCCGACGCCGGTCACCGTACGGCCCGCTTCGCGCTGCTGCCCGGCGAGGTCGGTGAGTCGGCCGACGAGCCACTCCACGGACGGTTCGGGACCCGAGGTGAGGTCGTGGCTGTGGTCGGCCGCGTCCATGACCGTGCCGTCGAGCCCGACGGCGGCCATCCGCCCGTGATGGGAACCGAGATCGGCGGCGAGCGCGACCCCGTCGTGCTGGCGCACCCGCAGCAGCCGGGGCCGCCGCCCGCCGCGGGACGCGCCCTCGCCGGACTCGGTGAGCTGCCCGGAGGCGACCAGTTCCTGTACGCGCAGCGAGACCGTGGAGGCGGCCAGGCCCAGTTCACGTACCAGTTCGGCCCGTGAGGATGCCACGCCGGAGGACACCATGCGCAGGATGTCCTTGGTCGAGGCGCTCTCCGTCATCTCACTCCCTGGATCTTGTTTCGAGGATTCGAATCAAGTTGTCGCTGTCTCGATGTAAGTTACCGATTTGGGGTCAACTTCCGCCAGGAGATGAGGGAAAGTCTTCACCAAGGGATAAGGCGAAAACGGATCCTTCTGCCACAAACGCCCCGCCCAACTCACTCCCCGTGTTGTATGCAGCCCTTGACTTAGTTTTGTGATCGGTCCTAACTTTCACGAATCCTCGGCCGATCCCGTCGTCGGCCTTCCGCCGGACCCGATGGAGGCCCATCCATGCGCTCAGGGCGCTCACCCGCACGGCTCCGCACAGCCGTGGCGGCCGCCGTCGGGGCGGTGCTGATCGCGGTGCTGTCCGGCTGTACGCAGGACGGCGGCCGGATCGCCATGGCCCCCACCGGCGGCGTCGCCGTCAAGGGCGGTACGGCGACCATGGCCCTGCCGCCGGCCGCCACCCCCAACTGGATCTTCCCCATCGGCGCCCCCGGCTTCAGCGCCAGCTACAACGCGTCGATCCAGACACTGCTGTTCATGCCGGTCTACGACGCGGTCCAGAAGGGCGCCGACCTCGTCCCCACCGGACCGAACACACTGGGTCTCACGCCCGTCTACAGCGACGGGAACCGTACGGTCACACTCCCGCTGCGCAAGGACGCCACCTGGTCCGACGGCACCCCCGTGACCGCGCGCGACATCGAGTTCTGGTTCAACATGGTCAAGTCCGCCAAGGCGGACTGGGCCAGCTACTCGGTCGGCGCGATGCCCGACAACGTCAAGAGTTTCGAGACCGTCGACGCCCACACCGTACGGTTGCACCTCAACCGGGCCTACAACCCCGACTGGTTCACCGCCAACCAGCTCACCCTGATGCGCGCCCTCCCGCAACAGGCCTGGGACGCGAGGACCGACGGCGGGAAGACCGGCGACTGGGACCGCACCCCGGCGGGCGCCAAGGCCGTCTTCAGCCGGCTCACCGAGCACTCGAAGAGCCTCGGGTCGTACGGCACCGACCCGCTCTGGAAAACCGTCGACGGCCCCTGGAAGATAGCCGAATGGCGGGACTCGGGGCAGGTCTCACTCGTACCCAACCCCAAGTACACCGGCACCGACCGGCCGCACCTCGACAAGGTCGTCTTCAAGCCCTTCACCACGGCCGACTCCGAGTACAACGTGCTGCGCTCGGGCGGGGTCGACTACGGCTACATACCGCCGTCCGTCCTGGCGCAGAAGACGAAGTTCGAGGACCGCGGCTACTCCGTCGAGCCGTGGGACGGCTGGGCGGTCAGCTACATCGTCTACAACTTCAACTCCTCGGCCGGCGGCCCGGAGATGCGCCAGCTCTACATCCGCCAGGCGATGCAGCACCTCGTGGACCAGAAGGCCATGAGCGATGTCATCTGGCAGGGCAGCGCGGCCCCGACACTCGGCCCCGTGCCGGCCGCGCCGAAGACGCAGTACCTGTCGAAGGCGATGGAGAAGAACCAGTACCCCTTCTCCGTCTCCACCGCACGCACCATGCTGACCGACCACGGCTGGAGTCTCGCCGGCGGTCAGGCGCGCTGCGCGAGGCCCGGCACCGGCGCCGACGAGTGCGGAGCCGGTATCGCGAAGAACGCGCCGCTCCAGCTCACCCTGCTCTCCCAGTCCGGCTCCACCGAGACGACGAACATGATGCAGGAGCTCAAGTCCTCCCTCAGCAAGGCCGGCATCGACCTGACGGTACGTCAGCAGCCGCTGAACTCCGTCCTCGGCAACTCGGTGCCGTGCAAGAAGAACGACCCCGGCTGCGACTGGGACATGTCGTTCTTCGGCACCGCCGGAAGCTGGTACTTCCCGCTCAACCCCAGCGGTGAGCAGCTCTTCTCCACCGGCGCCTCCGCCAACTTCGGCAACTACTCCGACCCGAAGGCCGACAAGCTCATCCGCGCCGTGCAGTACTCCGGGGACCCCAACGCCATGCACGCCTACGGGGAGTACCTCGCCCGGCAGTTGCCCGTCATGTGGATGCCCAACCCCGCCTACCAGGTCTCCGTCATCCGCAACGACCTGCGCGGTGTGAGCCAGAACCCCACCGTCACCTTCGCCCCGCAGGACTGGTACTACGTCAAGAAGGGGGCCGATCAGTGACCGGTTTTCTCGTGAAGCGCTTCCTCCAGGCGCTGGTTGTCCTCCTCCTCGTGTCGATCATCGTCTTCGTCCTGCTGCACCTGCTGCCCGGCGGCCCGGCCCGCGCCATCCTCGGCCCCAAGGGCACCGCGCAGCAGATAGCCCGCTTCAACGAACTCCAGGGCTACAACAAGTCGTTGCCGCTCCAGTACTTCGACTACCTGGGCCGGCTGTTCCACGGTGACCTCGGACTCTCGTACAAGCTCAACCAGCCGGTCTCCGACCTGCTCGCCGAGCGGCTCCCCAAGACGCTGGTGCTGACCGCGCTCGCCACCCTGCTCGCGGTCGTGGTCGCCGTACCGCTCGGCCTGCTCCAGGCCGTCAGGCGCGGCAAGATCTCCGACTATCTGCTCACCGCCGGAGCCTTCCTCGCCTATGCCACCCCGGTGTTCTTCCTCGGTCTGATCCTGATCATCGTCTTCAGCCAGACCATCCCGATCTTCCCCTCAGAGGCGCCGCAGGGCGAGACCGTGGCCGGCATCTTCAGCGGGTTCTCCGGGATGGTGCTGCCCATCGTCACCCTGGCACTCGGCATCATCGCGATGTTCAGCCGCTACATGCGCTCCGCCACGCTGGACAACCTCACCGAGGAATACGTACGCACCGCGATGGCCAAGGGCCAGTCCAGCAGGCGCATTCTCGCCAGGCATGTCCTGCGCAACGCGATCATCCCGCTGGTCACCCTCCTCGGCCTGTACCTGCCGACCCTGTTCAGCGGAGCCCTCGTCGTCGAGTCGATGTTCAACTACCCGGGCATGGGCCTCCTCTTCTGGAACGCCGCTCAGGGCTCCGACTTCCCCGTCCTGCTCGGTGTGACGCTCGTGGTCGGCGTCGCCACGGTCCTCGGATCGCTCCTCACCGACATCGTCTACGCCGTCCTCGACCCCCGGATCCGGAGCGTGTCATGAGCGCGAGCAGTACTGCCGTCATAGCCCCGGGGCACGAGGACGCCGACCTCGCCACCCCCTCACTCGCCCGCCGTACCCTCCAGGTCTTCACCGGCAACAAGCTCGCCCTCACCGGCGTGATCGTGCTCGTGCTGCTCCTGGCGTTCTGTTACCTCGGGCCGCTGATCCACCCCACCGACCAGGTCCACACCGACCTCGCCCGGGCCAACCTGGCCCCCGGCAGCCCCGGTCACCTCCTCGGCACCACCGACCTCGGCTACGACCTGGTCGGCCGGCTCATGATCGCCGGCCGGTCCTCACTGGAGGTCGGCCTCGCGGCCGGACTGCTCGCCACCCTCTTCGGTACGGTCTGGGGCGCCGTCTCCGGCTACTTCGGCGGCTGGCTCGACGCGGTGATGATGCGCGTCACGGACGCCGCGCTCGCCATCCCCGCGATGTTCCTGCTGGTCGTCGTCGCCGCGATCATCACACCGAGCAAGACCGTCCTCATCCTGATCATCGCCGCCGTGGCCTGGCTCTCCCCGGCCCGGCTGGTGCGCGGCGAGGCGCTGGCGCTGCGCGACCGCGAGTACGTGCAGGCCATGCGCATGATGGGCGGGGGCGGCGCCCGCGCCGTGTTCCGGCACATCGTGCCCAACGCCATCGGCACGGTCATCGTCAACTGCACCTTCCAGATCGCCGACGCGATCCTCTACGTCAGCTACCTGGCCTTCCTGGGCCTGTCCATCCCGCCGCCGGCCACCGACTGGGGCTCGATGCTCTCCGCGGGCATCACCTACACCCAGAACGGCTACTGGTGGCTGATCTTCCCGCCGGGCATCGCCATCGTGCTGGTCGTCGGCGCCTTCAACTTCATCGGTGACGGGCTCAGGGACGCCTTCGAAGTGCGGCTCAGGAAGAAGTGACGGCCCGCCCCGTGCCCCCCGAGGGCACCCCGCGCCCCGCTCCCGTCCCTCACGCCTCTCACCGCGTCACCGTCCGGAGGAACCGCTCATGACCGATCCGCTGCTCCGGATCGACGATCTCCACGTCGACATCGCGTCCCGTAACCGCACCGTCCACGCCCTCGACGGCATCAGCCTCGACCTGGCGCCCGGAGAAGCCCTCGGCATCGTCGGGGAGTCCGGCTGCGGCAAGACGATGACAGCGCTGAGCGTCCTCGGCCTGCTGCCCTCCGGCGGCTCCGTCACCGGCGGCCGGATCACCTTCGACGGACAGGACCTCGCCGAAGGCGGCGAGAAGGTCCTGCGCGAGGTGCGCGGCAACACCATCGGCATGGTCTTCCAGGACCCGCTGACCTCACTCAACCCGACCATGACCATCGGCGCCCAGGTCGCCGAACCCCTCCTGCTGCACCGCGACATCACCAAGCGCGAGGCCTGGGAACGCGCGCAGGACATGCTCAGGCTCGTCGGCATGGACCAGCCCGCCGAGCGGATGAAGAACTATCCGCACCAGCTCTCCGGCGGTATGCGCCAGCGCGTCGCGATCGCCATGGCGCTCGTGTGCGAACCCCGGCTGCTCATCGCCGACGAACCCACCACGGCCCTTGATGTGACGACCCAGCACCAGATCCTCGAACTCATCGACGATCTCCGCTCCCGTCTCGGCATGGCGATGATCCTGGTCACCCACGACCTCGGAGTCATCGCCCACCGCGTCGACCGCGTCGCCGTGATGTACGCGGGCAAGGTCGCCGAGAGCGCAGGCGTGGGGGACCTCTTCGCCCGCCCGAGACACCGCTACACCGAGGCCCTGTTCGCCGCACTGCCGGAGAAGGCCGTCGTCGGCGCCACCGAGCTGCGTACGATTCCCGGCCTGCCGCCCAACCTCGCCTCGCCGCAGCACGGCTGCCGGTTCGCCGCGCGCTGCTCGTTCGCCACGGACGAGTGCCGTACGCAGGAGCCGCCGCTGACCGGGGACGGGCACCGCTTCGCGTGCTTCCACCCCGTGCCCGAGGAGGCGGGGACGCCGCTGGACGTCGAGCCGTACGACAGCGGGCGCGCCGGGGCAGTCGTACCCGAAGGGGCCGCCCTGCTGGAGATCACCGACCTGCACAAGGACTTCCCGCTGCGCGGCGGCCCGTTCTCCCGGTCGCGCGGCACCGTCAGCGCGGTCGGCGGCGTCACCCTGACCATCAGGAAGGGCGAGACGTTCGGGATGGTCGGGGAGTCCGGCTGCGGCAAGACCACCATGGGCCGGATGGTCGCCGGTCTGGAAACCCCGACCTCCGGGGCGATCGCCTTCGAGGGCGAGGACCTGGCGACGATGGACCGCGCTCACCGCCGGACCCACCGCCGGAAGATCCAGATGATGTTCCAGGACTCCACCGCGGCCATGGACCCCCGGATGCGCGTCGGCACCATCCTGCGTGAGCCGCTGGTCATCCAGGGCGTGGGGGACCGGGCCGAGCAGGACCGTGTCGTCGCCGAACTGCTCGACGCGGTCGGCCTGCCGCGCGGAGCGGTCGACCGCTACCCGCACGAGTTCTCCGGCGGACAGCGCCAACGGCTCGGTCTCGCCCGCGCCCTGACGCTCTCCCCCGAGCTGATCGTCGCCGACGAGCCCGTCTCGGCGCT
This sequence comes from Streptomyces sp. 150FB, assembly GCF_000818195.1. Lineage (GTDB taxonomy): Bacteria > Actinomycetota > Actinomycetes > Streptomycetales > Streptomycetaceae > Streptomyces. The sequence continues at coordinate 8,600,579 of NZ_JTHL01000001.1, forward strand.
CGACGTCTCCGTCCAGGCGCAGATCCTCAACCTGATGCGGGACCTCCAGCGCGACCGCGGTCTGACGTACCTCTTCATCTCGCACGACCTGGCCGTGGTGCGCTACCTCGCCGACACGGTCGGGGTGATGTACCTCGGGAAGCTGGTCGAGGCAGGCCCCGCCGATCAGGTGTACGCGCGCCCGCTCCACCCGTACACCCGGGGTCTGCTCGACACCGTCAATGTCCCGGACCCCGGTATCACCGCCCCCGAGCGGGCCCCGCTCAGTGGTGAGACACCGTCGGCGGCGCGCCCGCCGTCGGGCTGCCGCTTCCGTACCCGCTGCCCTCTCGCACAGGACATCTGCGCCGAGGTCGAACCCCTGGCGAGCACGCCCGACGGCGAGGGACACCAGGTGGCCTGCCACTTCCCGCTGGTGCGCGAAGCGGCAGCCTAGGCACTGTGTCTGACAGGGCCTGACGGGCTGTCTCCGGCCCCGCCCCCGTCACGGGGCCGGAGAAGCCCTCAGCACAGCCCGGTGCCGCGCGTGGGGGCGCGGCGCCCGGCCGTGCGGTCATCGGTTCCGCTCGACCACAGCTCTACAGGCCGGACAAGGCCTGGCTAGCAGTCGGGGACGCCGTCGATCTTCGCGCCGCCCTTCAGGAACACATTGCTGATCCACAGCTCGTCACTGCCGGAGGGCAGGGAGACGAAGGACCACCACTCGCTGGTGCCCGCCGGGTCGGTGACCAGGTCCCCCTTCGTCTGGCAGCTCGCGATCAGCTCGCCGGGACCGAAGGTCGTGGGCGACGGGTCGTTGACGTGCGGCCCGTTGTGCAGGCGTACGTTGCTCGCCCACACGGTCACCCTGGTCCCTTCGAGCCGCTGTGCGGCCTGCCGCACGGCGGGTCCCGCCGCCGGCCGGACGGCTGCCGTGACCCTGGTGCCGTCGGGCTGCGCCCCGGCCGGAACCTGCGAGGTCAGGGCCAGCGCCGCCACGGTGCCTGCCAGCGCCACCGACGCCATGGTCTTGTACATGAACTTCATGTCTCTCCACCCGTTTTCAGTTCAGATGTTCAGTGTTCGGTGTTCAGATGTGCTGGTGCTCGGTCGGTGCGCGCCGACTCGCTCAGGCGCCGCAGACCGGCACACCCGGCAGTTGGTTGCTCGCGTTGTCCACGTAGTAACTCGCGATGTAACCCCGGGTGTCGCCCCGCTGGATGTAGACCCACCAGGGGTTGCCGCTGATGGTCTGACCGTCGTTCTGGCAGATGGCGTCGAACGGCTGGCCCGGCTGCAGCTTCCCCGCCACCGCCGGGCAGTTGGCGGTCGAGGGGAAACCGTCGCAGAGACCCGGGTTGCCCGGGTTGTCCCGGACGTTGACGTCCGTCGCCCAGACGGTGAAGGTCGCCGCCGGGCCCAGGGCCTGGTTCCCCGTGTGCGGTACGGCGGCCGAAGCCGCCCCTGCTGTGGCGACGAGAGCGGTGGCCGCGATCATCCCGGCCAGCGCGGTACGGATCTTCATGTGTCGAACTCCCCGTGTTGTGCGTGCTGTTCACGCGCTACACGGTCGGCGGACCCGATCCGTATGACACCGGCGGGTGTGACCTGCGTCACATGTCAATCCGGGATGCCTTCGCCGTCCGCGCAGTCCGGGATCTCGGCCGCGTTGCGCGTGCGCACCCCGGGCAGCCAGCCCTCCACGCCGTCCTCCGTACGCACCAGGTACCAGCGCGCCGAGGTGATGCCCGACTCGTCCCTGAGCATGACGCCGTCGCTGATCACGCAACGCGCCGTCAGCCGCTCGCCGTGCCAGACCATCGCCGCGCGGTTGCCGCTCGCCGCGTACAGCTTGTGCGGGTTCTTGGCCAGCCGCAACGCGCACTCCGTCGTACGCAGTTCCTGGCACTGCACCTCGGCGTTGTACACCCGGACGGTGACCGCCGGGGTGCCCGCGGGCGGTGCCTGCCTGCCGGTGTTGAAGCCCGTCAGCCACCAGGCGCCGAGGGCGACGGCCACCACGACCGCGGCGGCCAGCGAGACGACAAGGGCGGGGTGGGGGAGCCGGACGACAAGGCGACGGGCCGGGAGGGCGGCCTGATCCGGTGGCCGTATCCGGTCCCAGAGGCCGGCCGGGACCTCGATCTCCTCGTCGGCCGACCGCAGCCGCTCACGCAGCGCGGCGGTCACGATGCGGTCGGAAGGCTCGGAAGGTTCGGAAGGCTCGTCAGGCTTGTTCATGGCGCCCTCCTTCCTTTGTCTCGACGAGCAGTGTGCGCAGGCTGTCCAGGGCGCGGGTACGGTGTCTGGCCGCCGTGCCCCGGTGCACCTTCATGATTCTGGCAGCCTGGTCGATGGTGTAACCGTCAAGATCCACCAGGATCACCACCCCGGCCTGACGCGCCGATAAGCGGCTCAGCAGCCGCAGCGTCTCCAACTCGCCCTGCCGCCGCTCGACTCCGCCGTCCCAGCCGGACACGCCGGCCGCGTCCGGATCGTCGACCAGCACCTGCCGTACTTCCTTCCGGTGCGCGTCGCGTACGGCGCTCAGCAGCGCCGAGAACGCGTAGGCGTACGGCTCCGGATGGGCGAGCAGCCTCTCGGGCCTGGCCACCAGTTTGAGGTACGCCTCGTGCACGGCGTCCTCCGCCGACTGGCGCGTCCCGGCCAGCATGACAGCCCTGCGGTAGAGCCTGGGCAGCAGTCCGCAGAACAAGTCGTCGAAGGGGGACCGACTGTCCGGCGCGGCGTCGGTCTTCTCATGAGGGGCCATCAGTCACCATGCTCCCCATCCGGGCTCCGGCGAATCATGTGGCCCCCGGGGGTATCCGGGGCCCGCCACGGGATTCCTTCGAACATCGAACCGGAAGCGCTTTCTGTCCGTGCCGTTGATGGCATGACCTGTCTCTGCAACGAGAGGATCAACCCGCAATGTACAGACCGGAATTGCCGCGACGCGCCCGGCGCGCTGCGGCTGCCCTGGCTCTCGCACTCGCCGCCGTTCTCGCGGCTCCCGCCGCTTCCTCGGCGCGGCCCGCACAGACGTCCGCAGTGGTTACCTGGGCGGCGAGCGCTGACCGGCTCGGCGCCGCCGTACCCGAACAGACCCACCGGATCGTCATCCACACCAGCGCGGGCGGCAGCGCCCCGCGCATCCGCCTGTCCAACGCCTTCGGCGACCAGCCCGTGACGTTCGGCCGCGCCTACGTCGGCACGCGCGCCTCCGGCGCGGCCCTCGTACCGGGCACCAACCGCGCCCTGACCTTCGGCGGAGCGCCCTCGGTGACCGTCGCGCCCGGCGGCTCCGTGTACAGCGACCCGCTGCGTACGGCCGTCGCGCCCAGCTCCGACCTCGCCGTCAGTGTGTACGTACAGGGCGCGGGAGGTACGGCGACGGGCCATGCGGCGGGCCACCAGACCTCGTACATCGCGCCCGTCGGCGACCATGCGGCGGAGGAGCCCGGCACCTCCTTCACCCAGCAGACCAAGAACCGCTTCTACCTCGACGCCGTGGTGGCCGACGCGCCGCGCGGCACCGGAACCGTCGTGGCGCTCGGCGATTCGATCACCGACGGTTCGAACGCGACCGACGACACCAACCGCCGCTGGCCCGACTTCCTCGCCGCCCGGCTCCAGGCCGACCGGCGGGGCAGTGTCAAGGGTGTGGCCAACGAGGGCATCTCCGGCAACAAGGTGCTGACGGACGGTGCCGGGGTGAGCGTGCTGAAGCGGCTCGACCGCGATGTCCTGTCGCAGCGCGGACTGCGCTCGGTGATCCTGCTCGAAGGGGTCAACGACATCAAGGCCGTCCCGGCGCCCACGGCAGCCCAGTTGACCGACGCGTACCGCGAGATCATCCGGCGGATCCATGGCTCCGGCGCCTGTGTGGTGGGCGCGACCGTCATGCCGTACGAGGGCTGGTCGGAGTGGAACGAGAACGGCGAGGCGACCCGCCAGGCGGTCAACTCGTTCATCAGGGACAGCGGCGCCTTCGACGCCGTGCTCGACTACGACGCGCTGGTACGGGACCCGGCGGCGCCGGGGAAGATCCTGCCCGCCTTCGACAGCGGTGACCATCTCCACCCGAACGACGCGGGGATGGAGGCGATGGCCGACGCCGTCGACCTCGGCAGCCTGCGCTGCGACCGCTGAGCGGTGGTACGTCGCGGGACGGGGGCCTTCAAGGCCCCCGTCCCGCCCGGTCAGAACGAGATGGAGCGGATCTGATAGTTGCCCTGCAAGCTGCCACGCCCGCCCGAACCGGTGCTGCCGATACGCCCGTTGTAGTTGGTCTGGGTGTAGTAGGTGGCCTTGTGGCTGTTGCGGTTGTACACGGACAGGACGTTCTCCCCGTTCCGGATGAAGGAGCAGCGATCGGCGGTGTTGTTGACCCGCTGGCTGTACTGACAGCGGGTCCCGGTCCCGTTCCAGCCGCTGTACATGCAGAAGTACCCGTCGGAGCAGGTGTACGCGGCCTCGGCCGACCGGGCCGAGGCGGGAGCGAGGCCGGCCGCGAGGGCGCCGGCGGCGGCGAGGAAGACGACGGTGGCACGGAGTGAGCGCATGGGGATCCCCTCGTTGACGGTCGGCCGGGCGGTCACGCGCCGGTCGGGACCACCAAGCCAGAGCCGCCGGGGGGCGCACCAGGGCGCATCGCGTGAAAGGTATGAAACAGGCCTTCGTCCCATCAGCTTCTTTTACGTACAACTGCGGTGATGCCGGGCGGACGATGGCCGGGATTCCCCCGCTCGTACGGGTGATGAGCGCCCGGCCACCGGTGGCGGGCCGCCGGCGGCCGGGCGTCAGCCGAGCAGCCGCAGCGAGGTCGCCGATCTGCCGAGACGGACCGTCTGACCCCAGGTCAGCTCCAGCGCGTCGCTCTCCATGCCGTCGCCGAACACCACCAGGCTGTCCGACTCGACCGTCAGCCGCAGCCGGTCCGAGCGTTCCAGCACGCCTTCGACGAGAGTGGTGCCGGTGGCGGGCGACGGCCAGGCCTCCCGTACGTACCAGA
>NZ_JTHL01000001.1:8605596-8634915 GCF_000818195.1 Streptomyces sp. 150FB
GCAGCGAGCGCAGCCAGCCGGTCGCGCCGGTGCCGGTGCCGACCAGGACGCCGGAGGACGCCTGCGCCTCCGGCGGCGTCGTCCCGTCGTCCGGCCCCAGGCGGTAGCGGGCGCTCCGGTGCCCCGGCCGGCCGAGATAGATCTCGTTGAGGGCCAGCAGCCGCTGCGTGTCGTCGGCCACCGCCTCCACCATCGTCAACTCGTCGGCGTACGCGGCCGGTTCGGTCGCCGCCCGCAGCAACGCCGGTGCGTCGGACGCGCGGTGGCGTACCAGGACACCGGGGTTACGGCCGGGGTCGGCGTCGATCCCCACCACCGGCTGGCCCGCCAGGTACTTGGCCGCGTTGGCGACCAGGCCGTCCTGGCCGACGACGATCACCACGTCCTCGGGGCCGAAGAGGAACCGGTCGAGATCGGCGCGCTCCACCTGGGCCCGCCGCCACCGCAACGGCACGGCGGCGGCCACCTCCGCGAGCGCGCGCCGCTCCCTGTGGTGCCGTTCGGCGACCTCGGCGATGGAACGGCCGCGCGAGGAGAGGTAGAAGGCCGCCTGGCCGTGGGTGCCGTGCCGGGCGAGCAACTCCTCGTACTCACTGGTGCGGTGCACCAGCACCGCGCGCGGTGCCAGGCTCACCGCCCGCCCCCGCCCGCCGGGTTCCCCCGGTCCGCCGCGCCGCCGAGCTTCGCCAGCAGCCCGGTGAGGACGTCGGGGGAGAGGGTGACGCTGTCGATACGGGGGAGGTTCTCGGCGAGCAGGGTGACGGCCAGCGCGTGCAGTGTGGCCGCGTCGGTGTCGCCGTGCACCCGCAGCCAGGCGGACTGGGCGGCGGCGCGTGCCTCGCCACTCTCCCTGGCGGCCTCGGCCCCGGCGCGCGCCAGGCGTACGGTACGCAGCGCCTCGGCCTCGGCCCGTACGGCGTCGGCCGCCGCGTTCTCCTCGGCCTCGCGGCGGGCGTTGGTGCCGTGCTGATCCACCAACTGCTCTTCGCGCCGGGCAAGTTCAATCTTGCTGGCGAGTTCGTTCTCGGCGATGGCGCGCTCGCGCTCCACGGCGACGGCCCGCCGCTCGTAGGTGGCTCGGTCCGCCTCCTGCTGGATCTGCTCGCGCGCCGGGGTGCGCAGGGCGCGCTCCACCTCGGGCTCGGGGCGTACGGCGACCACGCGCACCGCCACCACCTCGATACCGGTCGCCGGCAGCCGGGGCTCGGCGGCGAGTCCGGCGGAGACGCGCTCCCGTACGGCGGCGACGCCGTCGGCGAGGGCCCCGGCCAGCGGGGTCCTGGCGAGCACGTCGAGCGCGTGCTGCTGCGCGGTCTCGGTGAGCAGGGTGGCGAGCTGCTCCAGCGGAGTGCCGCGCCAGACGCCGGTGTCCGGGTCGATGGAGAAGTCGAGACGGCCGGCGGCCGTGGCCGGGTCGCTGATCCGGTACGTCACGGTGGCCTGCACGGTGACGTCCTGGAAGTCGGCCGTACGCGCGTGGAAAGCCATGGCCAACTCGCGGTCGTCGACCGGGACTTCGGAGATCGCGGCAGTCAGCGCGCGGAACCGGAAGCTCAGCCCGGTCCCGTCGTGGACCAGCCGGCCGCGCTTGAGGTGGCGTATGTGGGCGGTGGGCGCTGAGCGCAGATGGCGCCGTCCGAGGCGCCGGGTGATGTCGGCCATGGCGGGATCCCCTCTTTCTCGTCAACGCGACGATATCGAGGGTGACTCGTTATCGTCAAGATGACGAAAGGGGGAATCCAGACGCCAGGGCGAGGTGGTGGCTCGGTGGTGTGGTCGGAGTCAGGCGATGGAGGCCGACACGATCGCCGCCACAGCGATATTGCAGGACGCCGTGATCCATACGGCCGGGTGCGGCTCGGTGTCCACGAGCGTCGCCCCCAGCTTCCCGGGGGTGACCAGGTCCAGCACCAGGAACGCCAGACCCATCATCACCAGGCCCAGCACCCCGAAGGCGGCGGTCGAGGCGAGGCCCTTGCCGAAGTCGTCGTACGTCGTCCAGATCGAGGTGAACACGATGCCGCCGATGCCCAGCAGCGCCGAGCTGAGCAGAACGGCCGCGTTGCGGTTGCGCTCCTCCCAGATCTGCTTGCCGAGCTTCCCCGGGGTCAGCAGGTCCACCAGACCGATGCCGAGAATCAGCAGGATCACACCGAGCACCCCGTAGGTGCCGGCCCGGCCAAGTCCGTTGACTATGTCGCTCATTGAGAAGCCTGTCTCCCCAGCAGAAAGTGATCGCGGTCAAGAGCCGGAAATGTATCGCACGCCCGCCGCGTGGTGACCTGGCGCGTACGGCCCAACAACGCAGCGCCTTCGCGCGCGCGTCCGTCCACAGTGGAGAGATGACCTTCCGTCCCTCGACACACCGGAGCCCGCCATGACCTGTCTGCCCCGACGTGACCTCGGCCTGCTCGCCCTGCGGGTGGGGACCGGCACCGTGCTCGCCGCGCACGGTACCCAGAAACTGTTCGGCTGGTTCGGGGGGCACGGGATCAGCGGAGCCGCGCAGGGGATGGAGGCGATGGGCTTCAGACCGGCCAGGCCGAGCGCCATCGCCTCGGCGATGTGCGAGACGGGCGGCGGGACGCTGCTGGCGCTGGGGCTGGCCACCCCGGCGGCCGGGGCGATCGCCGCGGGAGGCATGGCCGCCGCTGTGTCCGTACACGTCCCCAACGGGTTCTTCAACGAGACGGGCGGCCTGGAACACCCGGGCCTCCTCGGCTGGACCGCGGCCTGCATCGCGCTGATCGGCCCCGGCCGTTACTCGCTCGACCACGTCATGGGCCACTGCCTCAACCGGAGCTGGATGGTCCCCACCGCGCTCGCGGCGAGCGCGCTCGGCGCCTCCGTGGTCATCAGCAAGCGGCTGCGGACGCAGGCGCGGTCCGCGGAGGAGAGCGCGCAGCCGCCAGGGGATGAGGCCTGACGAACCGGGTACGCTCACCGGCGTCCGCCGCCGGGGAGCGGCGGCACCCGACGCCGAAGGGAACACATCACCATGGCGGAGATCGACATCCGCGACAGCCGTGCGAAGGGCCGCCTGGAGGCGTACGAGGACGGCGCGGTCGTCGGCGCCATCGACTACACCGTGCTGGAGGCGGCCCCCGGCGCGCTCATCGCCGTCCACACCGTGGTGGAGGAAGGTCAGGAGGGCAAGGGCATCGCCGGGGCGCTGGTACGGGAGTTCTACGCGATGGCGGGACGCGAGGGCGTCCCCGTCGTCCCGCTCTGCCCGTACGCCGCCAGGTGGGCCCAGCGCCACCCCGACGAGGCGCCGGCCGCGACGCCGGAGACGGTCGCGGCGGCGGAGGAACAGGTGAAGTCCGACCCGCGATTCCGCTGAGCGGGGCGGGCCGGACACCTCGGAACCGGACACCTCGGAACCGGACACCTCGGAACCGGACACCTCGGAACCGGACACCTCGGAACCGGACACCTCGGAACCGGACACCTCGGAACCGGCGGGCTCAGCCGCCCGGGAGTGAGTAACCGGACGTGATGTTCAGCGTGGTGGCGAAGGTCAGATACATCAGCCAGAGACCCGTGGCGATGTGGAAGAGCCCGAGCCCCTTCTCGCCGAGAGCCATGGTCTTCCCGGCGAGCGAGGACGTCCGGCCCCCGATCGGCACACTGGCGAAGAACTCGGCGACATAGACGGCGGTCAGGCCGGCGAAGAGAAGCCCGACGGGCCAGGCGCCCACGCCGAAGAATACGACCATGCCCAGCACCGAAATGATGACGAAGGCGACCGACATGCCGCCGTTGGGTCGCGCGTCGGACTGCCGGTAGCGGTTCCAGCCCAGCGCGAACCAGTGAATTCCATAGACGCTGAAGGCGAGAGCCGCCATGAAAAGCGCCTTGTCCTGGAATACCTGGAACCAGGTGAGTCCGACGAAGAGATAGACCCCGGCGAGCAGTTGGCACAGGCCGGGCATGAAGATGCCCCACACGCCCGTCGACCGGTCGACAGCGGCGTCCCGCCGCGGGGCGTGGAAGAGTTCCTGCGGGCCGTAGATCAGGTATCCCGTGCCGAGACCGAAGAATCCGAGCACCACGGGCACGAATGTCGATGCGGGAAAGATCAATGCGAATTTGCCCGGGTCCATAGAGCGCAACCTCCGACGAAGGAGACGCCGACCCGCCCCGAGGGCGTCGGCGTCGGATGTGATCCCGCATTAAACCAATAACGGGCATGGTCCGTGCCCTGACACGCCGCAGCGGAATGCGGGCCCTCCGGTCGAATTGTGTCCCGGTGTGATTTATAGTCCGGTGCGCGGTATTCTTGTGTTCTGGAACATGGGGAATCCTGCCGTGAATCGATCGGTCGGACGGGGGCGCGCAGAGAGTGGGAAAGCCATGAGCAGCATCGAATACGCGGCCGATGTCGACGTCCCGGTCCGTACGGCCTACAACCAGTGGACGCAGTTCGAGAGCTTCCCGCGTTTCATGCCGGGCGTGCTGCGGGTCGACCGGAAGCAGTCCGCCCTCACCCACTGGGTGGCGAAGTGCTGGGGAACGACTCGCGAGTTCGACGCGGAGATCGTCGTGCAGTGTCCCGACAAGAAGGTCACCTGGCGCTCGCTCGCCAGGCCGCTGCACACGGGCACGGTGACGTTCGACTCCCTGGGCGCCGACCAGTGCCGGGTCACCCTGCGGATCGACTTCGTACCGACCGGAATGGCGGAGCGGATCGGCGACCGGCTGGGGATGATCCACCGGCGGGTGCACGCCGACATGGACGGCTTCAAGGAGTACATCGAGCGGCAGGGCGCCGAGACCGGCGGCTGGCGGGGCGAGATCGACGGGAGCCACGTACGGCCCAACTCCGGTCAGGACCGTCCCCATGTGCCGTCCTGGCCGACGGGCTGAGGCTGCCACTCGGCGCGCCCCCTGACGCCTCCCTGGTGCGGTCGCTCGATCGCGAAACTGTGGTTGTATGCGTAGATTTGTGCGCATTCGACTGAAGCGAGGTTGGTTCGGGATGCAGAAGCCACCGACGCAGGAGCAGGAGCAGGACCCGGGCGGCGAACACGCGGAGATCACCACGCCCAAGACCTGGGCGGCAGGGGTGCCCGCCGTCGAGCACGCGATGACGTACTCGCTGTCCCAGACAACGGTCCGGCGCACCGGGCTGACCCTGCTGAACATGAACCAGACCAAGGGCTTCGACTGTCCGGGCTGCGCGTGGCCCGACCCGGAACCCGGACACCGCCACAAGAACGAGTACTGCGAGAACGGCGCCAAGCACGTCAACGACGAGGCGACGTCCCGCCGGATCGACGCGGACTTCTTCCGGCGGTACTCGGTCACCGAACTCGGCCGCGCCTCCGACCTGTGGCTCAACCAGCAGGGCCGGCTCACCGAGCCCATGCTGAAACGGGCCGGCTCCGACCACTACGAACCGATCAACTGGAGCGACGCGCTCGGCCTGATCGCGGACGAGCTGCGGGGCCTGGACTCACCCGACGAAGCGGTCTTCTACACCTCCGGACGGGCGGGCAACGAACCCGCCTTCGTCCTCCAGCTCTTCGCGCGCCTCCTGGGCACCAACAACCTGCCGGACTGCTCCAACATGTGCCACGAGTCCAGCGGAGCCGCGCTGCACGAGACGCTGGGCGTCGGCAAGGGCGATGTGAGCCTGCTGGACATCTACCACGCCGACCTGATCCTCACCCTCGGCCAGAACCCGGGCAGCAACCACCCCCGGATGCTCTCGGCGCTGGAGGAGAACAAGCGCAGGGGCGGTCGCATCGTCGCGGTGAACCCGCTGCCCGAGGCGGGCCTCATGCGGTTCAAGAACCCGCAGAAGCCCCGCGGCGTGATCGGCGGCGGCACCCCGCTCGCCGACCAGTACCTCCAGGTCAGGCTCGGCGGCGACCTCGCCCTCTTCCAGGCGCTGAACCTGCTCCTGCTGGAGGCCGAGGAAGCGGCGCCCGGCACCGTACTCAACCGGCCCTTCATCGACGCCCACACCAGCGGGTTCGAGGAGTTCGCCGACCACATCCGGAGCAGCGTCTCCTGGCCGGAGGTGCTCGCGGCCACCGGCCTGACCCGCCAGGAGATCGAGAGCGTCCGGGACCTCGTACTCGACAGCAAGCGCGTCATCGTCTGCTGGGCGATGGGACTGACCCAGCACAAGCACGCCGTGCCCACCATCCGCGAGATCGTCAACTTCCTTCTGCTGCGCGGCAACATCGGAAAGCCGGGGGCCGGCGCCTGCCCGGTGCGCGGGCACAGCAACGTCCAGGGCGACCGGACCATGGGCATCTGGGAGCAGATGCCCCAGCAGTTCATGGACGCGCTCGGCAAGGAGTTCGGCTTCACCCCTCCGGCGAAGCACGGCTACGACACGGTGGACGCCATCAGGGCCATGCGGGACGGCCAGGTGAAGGTCTTCCTCGGTCTCGCCGGCAACTTCGTACGGGCCACACCGGACAGCGAGGTCACCGAGCAGGCGATGCGCCGCTGCCGGCTCACCGTGCACATCTCGACCAAGCTGAACCGCTCGCACGCCGTCTGCGGCGACACCGCGCTGATCCTCCCCACCCTCGGCCGCACCGAGAAGGACATGCAGGCAGGCGGGGAGCAGTTCGTCACCGTCGAGGACTCGATGAGCCAGGTGCACGCCTCCCACGGGCGCCTCGAACCGGCGTCGAACCACCTGCTCAGCGAGGTCGCGATCCTCAGCAGGCTCGGCCGGCGGACTCTTGGCGATTCGGCCGCTGTGCCCTGGGAGCAGTTCGAGGCGGACTACGGGACCATCAGGGACCGGATCGCCCGCGTCGTACCCGGATTCGAGAACTTCAACGCCCGGGCGGTACGGCCGGGCGGCTTCGGGCTCCAGAACCCGGTGAACGAGGGGGTCTTCCGGACCGCCAGCGGCAAGGCGACCTTCAGCAGCAACGCGTTCCAGTCGCTGCCCGCGCCCGAGGGGCACCTCATCCTCCAGACACTGCGCTCCCACGACCAGTGGAACACCATCCCGTACACCACCAACGACCGCTACCGGGGAGTCCACGGCTCCCGCCGGATCGTCATGGTCAACCCGGACGACCTGACGGCGCTCGGACTGCCCGACGGCGCCAAGGTCGACGTGGTGAGCGTGTGGCGGGACGGCGTGGAGCGCCGTGCCGAGGACTTCCGGGTGGTCGGCTACCCGACGGCGCGCGGCTGCGCCGCCGCCTACTACCCGGAGGCCAACGTCCTGGTCCCGCTGGACAGCGTGGCCGAGACCAGCAACACGCCGACGTCGAAGGGCGTCCTGGTGCGGCTGGAACCGCGGATCTGAGCCGGGACGGTTCAGGTTCCGCGACGGCACAGGTCTCCTTGGACGGCGGGCTTTAGGCTCGGGGACCATGCTGGCGCTGCTCCACACCTCTCCGGTCCATGTGCCCGTCTTCGACGCGCTGCGGGACGCCGACCACCCCGGTCTCGCCCTGCGCCACCTCGTCCACGAGGACCTGCTCGTACGGGCCAGGTCCGGCGGGCCGGGATCCGTGGCCGCCGACGTCGGCGCCGTGCTCACCGAGGCCGCCGTCGGGGGCGCCGCCGCCGTGCTCTGCACCTGCTCGACGATCGGCGCCGTCGCCGAGCGGGCCGGGAAGGCCGTCGGGATACCGGTGCTGAGGGTGGACCGTCCGATGGCGGCCGTCGCTGCGAAGGCCCGTACGGTCGTGGTCGTCGCCGCCCTGAAGAGCACGCTGGAGCCGACGGTCGCGCTGATCCGCGAGGAGGCGGCCGGCCGCGCGCCCCGTATACGTACGGTGCTGGCCGACGGCGCCTGGGAGCGGTTCGAGGCCGGCGACCGGGCCGGCTACCTGGCCGCGGTGGTGGCCCGCGTCGACACCGTGACCGGGGCCGATGTGATCGTGCTGGCCCAGGCGTCCATGGCGGATGCCGCCGGGCCGACCGCGCACGGTGTGCCCGTGCTCTCCAGCCCCCGCCCGGGCCTCAGCGCGGCGGCGGCCGTCGCCCTGGCAGGCGGGCTCGGGGGCGACGGCCGATCATGAGTGGATCCGGATCGCGTGGGCACGCGCACCGGGAGAGAGTGGAAACGTACGACGCCGTACCACTGGAGGTCTCAGGCATGACCAGTCCGCAGCCCGACCCCGTACCGCCGGCGCCCATCCCGAGCCCGGGACCGCCGGCCCCCGAGCCCGGTCCGCTGCCGGGGCCCGGGCCTGTGCCCTCGCCGCCCCCGGGACCGGCACCGGACCCGATCCCGCAACCGCCGGGCCCCAACCCCGACCCCGTACCGGAGCCGGAGCCCGCACCCGGGCCGGTCGGCTGACCGGTCGGTCACGCGCCGACCGGCCGCCGGATGTCGGTGCGCTTCGGCGCCCGGTGACCTGACCGTCAGTCGGTCGCGACCTCGGACCGGTCGCCGCCCCACAGGGTGTGGAACGAACCCTCGCGGTCGGTACGCCGGTAGGTGTGCGCGCCGAAGTAGTCGCGCTGACCCTGGGTCAGCGCGGCCGGCAGCCGCTCGGCGCGCAGCGCGTCGTAGTACGACAGCGCGGCGGCGAAGCCCGGCGTCGGGACGCCCTGGTGCACGGCGGCGGCGACCACCGCGCGCCAGTCGTTCTGCGCCGCGCCGATCTCCTCCGCGAACTGCTTGTCGGAGAGCAGGCTCGGCAGGTCGCTCCGCGCGTCGAACGCCGCACGGATCCGGTCGAGGAACGCCGCCCTGATGATGCAGCCGGCCCGCCAGATGGCGGCGACCGAACCGAGGTCGATGTTCCAGCCGTACTCCTCGCTGCCCGCCTGGATCTGGTGGAAGCCCTGGGTGTACGACACGATCTTGGACGCGTACAGCGCCTGCTCGACCTGGTCGGCGAAGCGCGCGGCGTCCGCCTCGCCCAGCGGTGCCGCGTTCGGCCCCGGCAGGTCGCGCGACGCCTCGCGCAGCCCGGCGTGGCCGGAGAGCGAGCGGGCGAAGACCGCCTCGGCGATCCCGGAGACCGGCACACCGAGGTCGAGGGCGATCTGTACGGTCCAGCGACCGGTGCCCTTCTGCTCGGCCTGGTCGGTGACGATGTCGACGAAGGGCTTCCCGGTCGCCTCATCCGTATGGGCGAGCACCTGGGCGGTGATCTCGATCAGGTACGAGTCGAGCCGGCCGGTGTTCCACGTCTTGAACGTCTCGGCGATCTTCGCGGGGGAGTACCCGGCGACCGAACGGAGCAGGTGGTAGGCCTCGGCGATGAGCTGCATATCGGCGTACTCGATGCCGTTGTGCACCATCTTCACGAAGTGACCTGCGCCGTCCGGGCCGATGTGCGCCACCGTGCGCGCGCCGTCCGGGGCCTTCGCCGCGATCTTCTCCAGCAGCGGACCGAGCGACGCGTACGACTCGGTCGAGCCGCCCGGCATGATGCTCGGACCGTGCAGCGCGCCCTCCTCGCCGCCCGAGATTCCCACGCCGACGAAGTGGATGCCGCGCTCGCGCAGCTCCTTCTCGCGGCGCCGGGTGTCGGCGAAGTGCGCGTTGCCGCCGTCGATGATGACGTCGCCCTCTTCGAGCAGCGGCGCGAACTCCTTGATCACCGCGTCCGTCGGATCGCCCGCCTTCACCATGATGACCAGACGACGGGGGCGCTCCAGCGCCGCCACGAAGTCCTCGGCGCTCTCGGCGGGGACGAAGGTGCCCTCGTCGCCGAACTCCTCCACCAGTGAGCGGGTCTTCGCCGCCGTGCGGTTGTGCACCGCCACGGTGAGACCGTTCCGGGCGAAGTTCCGGGCGAGATTGCGGCCCATCACCGCGAGCCCTGTGACGCCGATCTGGGCAGTACCACTCATGCGTGTGCTCCTGGATGTTCCGTATGTACGTCGGATGTGGCTCTGTCATGCTCTACCGCTTCCGCGCGCCCGGGGCGCCCCTCTCACGGGGACACCTGCCCGGCCGCGCGGCCGTTCATCAATCGTCAAGCCGCCCGGGGCATTCCGCATTCCGGGCTTGTGGCATCGTGCCGTGTTCCCGGCGCGAGCGCGAGGTGCCGGGCCGGACAGCTGTCGGACCGGACAGCTATCGGATCAGCGACTTCCAGGCAGGCACCTGCGCCGGGTCCAGATTCCGTAGCTGCGCGAGCACGGCCGGATCCTGTACGTCCAGCCAGTCGGCCAGTTCGCGGAAGGACACGCAGCGCACGCCCTCGCGCGGGCAGACGTCCCGCATGACGTCCTCGACGGCGTCCATGTAGATGCCGCCGTTCCAGTCCTCGAAGTGGTTCCCGATGAACATCGGCGCACGGTTTCCGTTGTAGACCCGTTCGAAACCGTTGAGATAGGCGTCCTTGGCCTGTTCGCGCCAGGTCGCCCACTGGGACTGGTCACCCTGCGTCTCGCCGCCGGTCTGGTTGTACAGGAAGTTGAAGTCCATGGAGAGCGCCTGGAACTTGCCGCCCGGATAGGGCAGTAGCTGAAGGGGGAAGTCCCAGACCCCGTTCTTCTTGGCCGGCCAGATCTGGAAATCCCCGGCCGAGCTGGCGTCGTAACGCCAGCCGAACTGCCCCAGCGCGGGGAGCAGCGTCTTCTGCCCCTCCAGGCAGGGCGCGCGGCCGCCCGTGATCTCCCGGTCCGGGTCGAAGGGCAGCGGCGGGATGTCCTTGAACCCGGTGTTGGTCTTCCAGTTCTTGATGAACGACAGGGTCTGGTTGATCTCGCTCGTCCACTCGGCGGAACTCCAGTCACCGCCGCCCTTGGCGCCGCAGAAGTGCCCGTTGAAGTGCGAGCCGATCTCGTCGCCGTCGGCCCAGGCCTTCCGGAGCTGTTCGAGCGTCATCTTGATGTGCTCGTCGGTCGGGTACGAGATGGCCGAGTCGCCGGCGGAGTGCTGCGGCGGCTTGTAGAGCTTCCTCTTGTCCTCGGGAAGCAGGTAGATGCCGGTGAGGAAGAACGTCATCTGCGCGTTGCTCTCCTTCGCCACCTCGCGGAAGCGGGAGAAGAGATGGTCGTCGCTCTCCAGGGCGCCGTCCCAGGAGAAGACGACGAACTGGGGTGGTTTCTCACCCGGTTTGAGCTTTACGGGCTTCAACTGCTTCGGCTGCGGGCCCGTGTAGGACGTGGATCCGTCCCCCAGGACCTTCACCTTCCCGTCCCAGTCCGCGTCCTCGTTCTTCTTCCCCGAGGCCCCCGCACCCGCACCCGCCCCTGCCGGGGGCCCGGTTCTGGGCGCCGTACTCGCGTGTGCCGCGTCCGGAGACGGCGCGGAGCCGTCCGCGTCGCCGCCGGCCAGCGGTACGGCGACCGCCGCCGCCGTGAGGGCCAGGGCCGCCCCCACAGCGACCCGTATCCGGGTGGAGGGCAGGGAGAAGCGCGCGGTGCGCGGTGTGCGGGGCATACGGAGGTCGCTTCCTGGGAGGGCAGGGGTGCGCGCCGGGGTGGCGTCACATCGGATAAGAGATGTGGCGGGCCGTCACGGTTGCTTCGTGGCCACCGACTTCAGGTAATCGGACCAGATCCGGAACGGATAGGTCAGGTCCGCGTGGGCGTCGCCGCCGACGCCGGTGAGCGGCAGGGGCTTCAGATCCTTCAGGTCCATGCGGTAGACGACGACGGCCGTGGCGGCTCCCGCGTCGTAGCCGGTGAACCAGCCCGCCGTGTGGTCCTCGGTGGTGCCGATCTTGCCGGCGACGGACGCGCCCAGCCCCGGACCCGCCGCCGGGCTCTGCTCCCGCAGGGCTCCCCGGAGCGCGTCGGTGACCTGGGAGCTGACGGTGGTGCTGAAGACCCGTTCCCGGTCGGGCGGGTCCAGCCGTAGGGCGTCGCCGTTGCGCGTGGCGCGTGCGACGGAGTACGGCTCCGTGTGCACACCGCCGGCCGCGAACGTCCCGTACGCACCGGCCATCCGCAGCGCGCTCGGTGTGGAGTTGCCCAGCGAGAAGGCCGGCACGCGTGGTCCGAAGCTGGAGGTGAGAAGCCCGGCGTCCTTGGCGGCGCGGCTCACCCTGTCGTAGCCGACATCCGTACCGAGCTGCATGAACGGTGAGTTGACCGAGTGGACCATGGCGTCGTGCAGGCTGATCTGCCCCCACGACCGGCCGCCGTCGTTCTGCCCCTTGACGACCTTGCCGTTGCGGTCCCAGTACGGGCCCTCGGGGGTCTGTACGGGGATGTTGTCGTCCCCGTTGTAGACGGTCTCCGGGGAGACGGGGGTACGCGGGCGGCCCCGCGCGCGCAGCACCCCGTCGCGCAGCGCCGCCGCGTATACGAAGGGGGTGAACGACGAACCCGCCGGGATGGTGATCGAGTTGGACTCGTTGAACCCCTGGGTGGCGAAGTCGGGGCCGCCGTACACCGCGAGTATGCGTCCGTCGGGCGCGACCGAGGCGGCGCCGGTGCGCGCGAAGCGGTCGGTGTCGCGGTGGTGCGGGTCGAAGTCCTCCCGCACGGCCTCCACCGACTTGGCGAGCGCCTTGGTGCGCGGCTTGTCGAAGGTGGTGTGGATCTCGTACCCACCGAGGTCGAAGGCCGCGTCCGAGATGTGCGCGGACTTCTGGAAGTACGTCTTCGCGAGGTCGGCCAGATAGCCGGGCTGCCCGCTCGCCGACGAGGTCCTGGGCGGTGCCTTCGGCTCCGGGAAGACCTTGTAGGTGGCGCGCTCCGCCGGGGTCAGGGCGCCGGTGGTGACCATCCGGTCGAGGATCCAGTTCCACCGGTCGACCGCGCGCTTGTGGGTCTTGGGGCTGATCGCCGGGTCGTACAGCGAGGCGCCCTTGAGGAGGGAGGCGAGGAACGCGGCCTCGCTCACGTTCAGTTGGCCGACCTCCTTGCCGTAATAGGCCTGGGAGGCGCGCTGGATGCCGTACGTGCCACGGCCGAACCAGCTCGTGTTGAGGTAGCCCTCAAGGATCTTGTCCTTGCTGAGCCGGTTGTCGACCTTGACGGCGAGGAGCAGCTCGTCGAACTTCCGGCCCACGGTCTGGTCCTGGTCGAGATAGGCGTTCTTGACGTACTGCTGGGTGATGGTGGAGCCGCCCTGGGTGTCACCCCCGGTGGCCATCCGCAGCACCGCGCGGCCCATGCCGGTGACGGAGACACCGGGATCGGAGTAGAAGTTCGCGTTCTCCGCCGCCAGCACGGCCTGCCGGACGGGCCCGGGGATCTTCGCGAGCGGCATCTCCTGGCGGTTGACCCAGCCGCTGCGCGCCAGCTCCGAGCCGTCCGACCAGTAGTAGACGTTGTCCTGCTGGGTCGCGAAGGAGTTGAGGTGCTCGGGTATGTCCGTCCGGATGTAGGAGTACGTCACGAACGCCGTGAGCCCGGCGGCGCAGACCAGCAGCAGCGTGAGACTCTGCCGCCACGAAGGCACCCACCGGCGGAACCCGGAGCGCGCCGAGCGCGGATAGTTGGGGCGTACGTCTGCCGGGCGCACCGCTCGTACCGCGCGCACCGCCGAGGAGAGCCGCGTATGGAACGCCGCGCGCGAGGGACGACCCACCCGCCACCACCGCCGCGTCACGCCCCGTCACCCCCGCCTCGGACACCACCCCCCGGGGATCTGGGACACACCTCCCGATCGGCCGACGAGATGCGACAGGTGTGGCGGAGTGTGTACGGCATACCGGATGGATTCCTAACGAACGAATGCGGCCGGGGCGGCTGGACCGGGGTGGGAGGCGGTGGGGCGCGACCACAGAAGATGGGGGGATCCGGTGATGATCATAGTGCGGGTCCCATACGGAAGCTGTTAACTCCCGCCACACGCGCCCGAGTTCGACGCGTGCGTGGCCGGAAGATCAACGGGGGTCCGGTGCCGGTGTTCCTGCCCGGCACAGCCGCTTCGGCCGCCGGGGATCGTTCACGGACTATTGACACCCTCTCAGCGTCGGCGTAACACTGGCACGGCTTTGGAGAGCGCTCTCCCATAGTGATCCCGGCGGTTTCCGGCTCCTTCGCCGGGCCGGGGAGGGGGCTCTCCGCGGTGCACCGTCCAGTTCCACTCTCCCCCCGGCGCACACCTGGCGTGTGCGGACGAAGAGCGGCATGGAGGTCCGCATGGCGAAAAGATTCCGCAGTTCCATCCTGGTGTCCGCGTTGTTCGTCGCGACAGCTCTGGCCCTGGTGGCCTTCGGGCTCGCGGGTGTTCCGGACACCGCGACGGCGACCGAGCGGGCGGCGGCAGCGGCGCCGGCCGCGCCCGGTCATATGGGGCACATCATGCCCCCGGCCGTGCCCGTGGCGTTCGGCGACGACCCCGACGGCGACGGGTACATCCCGGCGAACCCGCCCGTCACCGGCGTCGTGCCGTCGGCCGAGATCCCCCCGCACCGCTACTTCCACGAGTTCCAGGCGAACTGTTCGGTCGACCACACGGCGCCCGACGACCCGATCGTCTTCCCAGGACAGGCGGGCGCTTCGCACAACCACACGTTCATGGGGAACAAGACCACCAACGCGTCGAGCACCAGCTCCACGCTGAACGGTGGCGCCACCACCTGCAAGGCGCCCGGTGACGCGTCCGCCTACTGGATGCCGACCCTCTACAACGGCAACACCGAGATCCGCCCCCTCGGACCGCAGACCATCTACTACAAGTCCGGTGTGACGGACTACAGGAGTGTCCGGCCCTTCCCCAAGGGGCTGCGCTTCGTCGTCGGCAGCCCCATGCAGTCGGCCGCCGAGTTCCGCAACCACCGCGGCTGGGTGGAGGGCTGGGAGTGCGGTGAGAGCTACGGCAACACCGAATTCCCCGCCTCCTGCCCGACCGGCCAGGACGTGCAGCTCAACCTCCGCTTCCAGGCGCCCAGTTGCTGGGACGGAAAGAACCTCGACACACCGAACCACCAGGCACACATGGCCTATCCGGGGGTCCAGGGCGCGAACCAGGACGTCTGCCCCGCCGACCACCCGGTCGCGCTGCCGATGATCGAGTTCAAGATGGCCTGGCCCGTCCACGGCGACATGTCGCAGGTCAGGCTGGCCAGTGGGGCCGGACACACGTTCCACTACGACTTCTTCAACGCGTGGGACGACGCGACGCTGGGCGCACTGGTGCAGCACTGCGTCGTCGAGGGCCTCCAGTGTGACGCCCGCGGCTACGACCAGTCCCACCCCGAGGCCGGCGCCGCACTGAACGCCAACTACGAACTGCCCTGACCCCGGACGCGCGATTCCCTCGTGGGCGCACCGCGCCCACGAGGGAGAGCGCTCTCCCATCGACCCGCCCCCCACTCGTGAGGAGAACACCACCCCCATGTACCGACCAGCATGGAGAAACCGGCCGACGGCCGTATCTCTCGCAGTCGCAGGCCTGCTCGCCGCCTGCGCCGTCGCGCTGCCCGCCCCGGCGGCCCACGCGGCCGGGAGCGTCGTCAAGGTCACCGGAAGCCAGGGCAACTGGCAGTTGTCCGTCGACGGAGCCCCCTACCAGGTCAAGGGCCTGACCTGGGGGCCCGCCGTCGCGGACGCCGCCCGGTACATGCCCGATGTCAAGTCGATGGGCGCCAACACCGTACGGACGTGGGGCACCGACGCCACCAGCAAGCCGCTCTTCGACGCGGCGGCCGCCAACGGCGTCAAGGTCATCGCGGGCTTCTGGCTCCAGCCCGGCGGCGGCCCCGGCAGCGGCGGCTGCACCAACTACCTCACCGACACCACGTACAAGAACGACATGCTCGCCGAGTTCCCCAAGTGGGTCGACACCTACAAGGACAACCCCGGTGTGCTGATGTGGAACGTCGGCAACGAGTCCGTGCTCGGACTCCAGAACTGCTACAGCGGAACCGCGCTGGAACAGCAGCGCGACGCGTACACCACCTTCGTCAACGAGATCGCGAAGAAAATCCACGCCGTCGACCCCAACCACCCCGTGACCTCCACGGACGCCTGGACCGGGGCCTGGCCGTACTACAAGCGCAACGCGCCCGACCTCGACCTCTACGCCGTGAACTCCTACGGCGACGTCTGCAACATCAAACAGGCCTGGCAGAGCGGCGGTTACACCAAGCCCTACATCGTCACCGAGGGCGGACCCGCCGGTGAGTGGGAGGTCGCGAACGACGCCAACGGCGTGCCGGACGAGCCGGCCGACACCGCGAAGGCCGCCGGCTACACCAAGGCGTGGGGGTGCATCACGGGACACACGGGTGTCGCACTCGGCGCGACACTCTTCCACTACGGCACCGAGTACGACTTCGGCGGCGTCTGGTTCAACCTGCTCCCGGCCGGCCAGAAGCGCCTCTCGTACTACGCGGTCAAGAAGGCGTACGGCGGTGACACCTCCCGCGACAACACACCGCCGGTGATCTCCTCGATGTCCGTCGACGGCGCGGGCGCGGTCCCGGCCGGGCGTGACTTCACCGTACGCACCTCGGTCAGCGACCCGAACGGCGACCCGCTCTCCTACCAGGTACTGGTAGGCAGCAAATACCTGGACAACTCAAGCCAGTTGACGGACGCGCACTTCACCGACCAGGGCAACGGCACCTTCAAGGTGACCGCCCCCGACCGGCTCGGAGTGTGGAAGGTCTACGTCAAGGCCTCCGACGGCAAGGGCAACGTCGGCATCGAGACCAAGTCGTTCAAGGTGGTGCCGCCGCCCGTCGAGGGCACCAACGTCGCCCGCGGCAAGGCGGCCACAGCCTCCACCTCGCAGCCCACCGGCACCGGCTGCCCCTGCACGGCGGGCAACGCCTTCGACGGCTCGCTCGACACCCGCTGGGCGAGCGACTGGAGCGACAACCAGTGGATCCAGGTCGACCTGGGCACCAAGACCTCGTTCCGCCATGTACAGCTCGCCTGGGGGGCCGCGTACGCCAAGGGCTACACACTCCAGACCTCCGACAACGGCCAGAACTGGACCACCCTGAACACGGTCACCGACGGCAACGGCGGGATCGATGACCTCGCGGTCACCGGAAGCGCCCGTTATCTGCGGGTGAACGCGACCGTACGGGGCACACCCTGGGGCTTCTCGCTCTACGAATTCGGCGTCTACAGCTGATCGTTCGGCGCTGAGAGGACCGGCGGCGGCCCGCGGACATCCGTGGGCCGCCGCCGCCATGTCCGCTCCGTTTCACGGAACTGCACGTACCGCTTCGGGCTCCGTTCGGGCAGACGTGCCCGCCGAAACGGGCAGTGACCTGTCCCTCACGTACCCGCCGTACCGGCATGACCTGCGGTGACGGTCTTGGCAAAGCGGGCATGACCGGGCACAGTCGGTGGGGCCAGGAGCCTGGTGGCAGTGGGTCTCTTGCTTGTACAAACGACGCATGAGCCCGAACGGGTGCTCAGCCGCAGTGGAGCAGGGAAGTATGTCGTGGACACCGACGAACGCCGACGAGAAATCCTGGAGATCGCCCGACGTGACGGGGCGGTGGACGTCACCGCGCTGTCCGAGAGACTCGGCGTCGCCAAGGAGACCGTACGGCGGGACCTGCACACACTGGAGGAGCACGGCCTGGTACGGCGGACACACGGCGGCGCCTACCCGGTCGAGAGCGCGGGCTTTGAGACCACCCTCGCGGTACGGACCACCCGTCTCGTACCCCAGAAGTCACGGATCGCGGCAGCCGCCGCCGATCTCCTCGGCGACGCGGAAACGGTGTTCGTCGACGAGGGCTTCACCCCCCAACTGGTCGCCGAGGCGCTGCCCCGGGACCGCTCCCTGACCGTGGTCACGGCCTCCCTCGCCGTGGCGACAGCGCTCGCCGACGCGGAGAAGATCGCCGTACTGCTCCTCGGCGGCCGGGTGCGCGGCTCCACCATGGCCACGGTCGACCACTGGACCACCCGCATGCTCTCGGAGTTCGTCATCGACCTCGCGTACGTGGGGGCCAACGGCATCTCCCGTGAATACGGCCTGACCACCCCGGATCCGGCCGTGAGCGAGGTGAAGGCGCAGGCCATGCGCAGTGCGCGCCGCAGGGTCTTCGCCGGCATCCACACCAAGTTCGGCGCTGTGAGCTTCTGCCGCTTCGCCGAGGTCGGCGACTTCGCGACCATCGTCACCGACGCGGGCCTGCCCTCGGCCGAAGCGCAGCGGTACTCCCTCCTCGGACCGCAGGTCATCCGCGTCTGAACCCGGACCACCCACCTTTCCTTTCGTGCTCATCGACCTCCCCGGGACGGCGGGAAGGCCGGGCCGGCACGTCGTGAAGAACCCCTCAGCACCAATTGATCAGGAGAAATCTCATGCCTCTTCAGCCACGACGACGTGGAATGTATGTGCGTGTGGGCGCGGGCGCCGCACTGACGGCGCTGCTCGCGGGATGCAGCGGCGCCGGCGGCGGTGCCACCGACGCGGGCGGGGGCGGTGCCACCCTCAACGTGCTCATGGTCAACAACCCCCAGATGGTCGAGTTGCAGAAGCTCACCAAGGACAACTTCACGAAGCAGACCGGCATCAAGGTCAACTTCACCGTCCTGGCCGAGAACGACGCCCGCGACAAGTTCACCCAGGACTTCTCCAACCAGGCCGGCCAGTACGACATCGCCACCATCAGCAACTTCGAGGTGCCGTTCTACGCCAAGAACGGCTGGCTCCAGCCGCTCGACTCGTACGTCACCAAGGACAAGGCGTTCAACCAGAGCGACATCCTCAAGCCCGTCCAGGAGTCCCTCACCGCCGCCGACGGCAAGCTGTACGCCGAGCCGTTCTACGGTGAGTCGTCCTTCCTCATGTACCGCAAGGACATCTTCGCCGCCAAGCACCTGACGATGCCCGCCAAGCCCACCTGGCAGCAGGTCGCCGACCTCGCGGCCAAGACGGACGACCCGTCGGCCAAGATGAAGGGCATCTGCCTGCGCGGCCAGCCCGGCTGGGGCGAGGTCATCGCACCGCTGACCACCGTCGTCAACACGATGGGCGGCACCTGGTTCGACAAGGACTGGAACGCCAAGCTGACCTCCCCGGAGTTCAAGAAGGCCACCCAGCTCTACGTCGACACCGTCCGCAAGCACGGCGAGTCCGGCGCCGCCCAGTCCGGCTTCGCCGAGTGCCTGAACGACATGACCCAGGGCAAGACCGCCATGTGGTACGACGCCACCTCCGGCGCCGGATCCCTCGAAGCGGCCGGCTCCCCGGTCAAGGGCAAGATCGGCTACGTCCCCGCGCCCGTCGACAAGACGGACAGCTCCGGCTGGCTCTACACCTGGGCGTTCGGCGTGCAGAAGGCCACCACCAAGGCCGACGACGCCTGGAAGTTCGTCTCCTGGGCGTCCAGCCAGAAGTACGAGGAGCTCGTCGGCAAGAAGATCGGCTGGCCCAACGTGCCCGCCGGCAAGCGCGCCTCGACGTACAGCAACCCGGACTACCTGAAGGACGCCTCCGCCTTCGCGAGCGTCACCCAGCAGGCCATCTCCAGCGCCAACCCGAAGAACCCGGGCGTCCAGCCGAGGCCCACGGCCGGCATCCAGTTCGTCGACATCCCTGAGTTCATCGACCTCGGCACCAAGGTCTCGCAGGAGATCAGCTCCGCCATCGCGGGCAAGCAGACGGTCGACCAGGCGCTCAAGACCTCGCAGGCGCTCGCCGAGAAGGTCGGCAAGGAGCAGAAGTGAGCACATCCGTCAGCACACCGTCACTGTCCCCGGCCGGTGCGTCGCCCCCCACGGCGTCACGACACACCGGCCGGGGGCCGTCCCGCCGGGCCCGCGCCTGGGCCACCCGGGCCCCCCTCCTGCCCGCCCTGATCTTCCTGATCGCGGTGACGCAACTCCCGTTCGTGGCGACGCTGTTCATCTCGGTCTTCGACTGGAACTCACTCGCACCCGACAAGCGCGCCTTCTCCGGCCTCTCCAACTACGGTGAGGTGTTCAGCGACGCCGACCTGCGCGGCTCGGTGTTCACCACGATCCTGCTCACCGTGACCGTGGTCGTCGTCAGCGTGATCCTCGGACTGCTCCTCGCCCTGCTGCTCGACCGCAAGTTCATGGGCCGGGGCCTGGTCCGTACGCTGCTCATCACGCCGTTCCTGCTGGTGCCGGTCTCCGCGGCGCTGCTCTGGAAGCACGTCCTGTTCAACCCGGAGTACGGCCTGCTGAACGGCGCCTGGTCGTGGGTCGCCGGACTCTTCGGCGACAGCAGCCCTTCCCAGCCCGACTGGATCTCCAGCTCCCCGCTGATCTCCGTCGAGGTGGCGCTGATCTGGCAGTGGACCCCCTTCATGATGCTCATCCTGCTCGCCGGACTCCAGAGCCGGCCGCTGGACATCACGGAGGCGGCGCGGCTGGACGGCGCCAGCACCTGGCAGATGTTCCGCTTCCTGACGCTGCCGCACCTGCGCCGCTACCTGGAACTGGGCACCCTGCTCGGCTCGATCTACATCGTGCAGAACTTCGACGCGGTGTTCACCATCACCGCGGGAGGACTCGGCACCGCCAACCTCCCGTACACCATCTACACCACCTTCTACCAGGCTCACGAATACGGACTGGCGTCCGCCGCCGGAGTCGTCGTCGTGATCGGCACCATTGTGATCGCGACCTTCGCCCTGCGTGTGGTCTCGTCGCTCTTCAGTGAGGAGGCGAACCGCGCGTGAGTACCCTGACCGCCCCCGGCACCCGCACCGCCGCGGGCTCCCGGAGCCACACGTACGCACCCGCCGAACGCAAGGCCAGGCGGCGCTCCGCCGCCTTCGGCCTGCTCGCCTGGATCGTCGGCATCGTCTTCTGCGTGCCGGCCCTGTGGATGCTGCTCACCTCCTTCCACTCCGAGACGGACGCGGCGACCAACCCGCCGTCCATCGGCGCCCCGCTCACCCTCGCCGGCTACAAGGTGTTCTTCGGCGCCGGCGGCGGGCAGTCCCCGTGGCCCTCGCTGATCAACTCCCTGACCGCCTCGGTCGTCTCCACCCTGTTCGTCCTCGTCCTCGCCCTGCCGGCGGCGTACGCGCTGTCCATCAAGCGGGTGGAGAAGTGGACGGACGTGATGTTCTTCTTCCTCTCCACGAAGATGCTGCCGGTCGTCGCGGGACTCCTGCCGATCTACCTCTTCGCGAAGAACACCGGCATGCTGGACAACATCTGGCTGCTCGTCATCCTCTACACCTCGATGAACCTGCCGATCGCGGTATGGATGATGCAGTCCTTCCTGGCCGACGTGCCGGTCTCCATCATCGAGGCCGCACAGGTCGACGGCGCCAGGCTGGCGACCGTACTGACGCGTGTGGTGGCGCCGATCGCCGCACCCGGCATCGCGGCCACCTCGCTGATCTGTTTCATCTTCAGTTGGAACGAACTGCTCTTCTCGCGGGTACTCACCGGCGTACGGGCGCAGACCGCGCCCGTCTTCCTGACCGGCTTCGTGACCAGCCAGGGACTCTTCCTGGCCCAACTGTGCGCGGCCTCGGTCGTCGTGTCCCTGCCGGTGCTCGCCGCGGGTTTCGCCGCCCAGGACAAGCTTGTCCAGGGCCTTTCTCTTGGAGCTGTGAAATGAGGGCCGCTATCGTCGAGTCCGTCGGCAAGGTGTCAGTGACGACGGTTCCCGACCCGACCCCGGGCCCACGGGACGTCGTCGTACGGGTCGCCGCCTGCGGACTGTGCGGTACCGATCTGCACATCCTGCAGGGCGAGTTCGCGCCCACCCTGCCGATCATCCCCGGCCACGAGTTCGCCGGGGAGATCGTCGGACTCGGCACCGACGTCACCGAACTGGTCGTCGGCGACCTGGTCGCCGTTGACCCCTCGCTGTACTGCCACGAGTGCCACTACTGCCGCATCGGGCGCGGCAACCTGTGCGAGCGGTGGAACGCCATCGGCGTCAGCAAGCCGGGCGGCGCAGCGGAGTACGCGGTCGCGCCCGTCGCGAACTGCGTCAAGCTGCCCGAGCACATCGACGTCAGGGACGCGGCGCTCATCGAGCCGCTGTCCTGCGCCGTACGCGGCTACGACGTGCTCAGCAGCACGCTCGGCGCCCAGGTGCTGATCTACGGGTCCGGCACCATGGGCCTGATGATGCTGGAGCTGGCCAAGCGCACCGGCGCCGCCGGCGTCGACATCCTCGACATCAACCCGGAGCGGCTCAAGACCGCCGACCGGCTGGGCGTCTCTCGCTCGGCGGGCTCCGCCGACGAACTCGACACGGTCCGGGGCTGGGACGTCGTCATCGACGCCACCGGCAACGCCAAGGCCATTCAGGACGGACTCGGCCGGGTCGCCAAGGGCGGTACGTTCCTTCAGTTCGGCGTCGCCGACTACGCGACGACCGCGGTCATCGAGCCGTACAAGATCTACAACCAGGAGATCACCATCACCGGCTCGATGGCGGTGCTGCACAGCTACGAGCGCGCCGCGGCGCTCTTCGCCACCGGTGTGCTCGATCCCTCGGTCTTCATCAGCGACCGGATGCCGCTGGAGCAGTACCCCGAGGCGCTGGCGAAGTTCAAGGCGGGACAGGGCCGCAAGATCGTGGTCGAGCCGTGACCGAGGGCCCCGGCGCCGTCCTGGTGATGGGGGAGGCTCTCATCGACCTCGTGCCGTCGGCGTTGGACCCGCTCGCGCACCTGGCACAGCCGGGCGGCGCGCCGGCCAATGTCGCGGTCGGGCTCGCCAAGCTGGGCACGCCCAGTTGGTACGCCGGGGCCCTCGGCGGTGACGGCTTCGCCCGTACGATCGAGGAGCGGCTGCTGGGCGCGGGCGCCGAACTCGGCCTGTGCGCACGCTCCCCGCTGCCCACGGCGCTCGCGGTCGCCGACCCGGGCCCGGAAGGGACCGCGTACCACTTCCACCTCGCGGACACGGCCACCTTCCAACTGGAGGACCGCAGCGCCGAGGTGGGCCGCTTCGGCGCGGTGTACGCGGGCGGCCTCGCCGCCGTCGTCGACCCGTCCGCCGAAGCGGTCGCCGCCACGGCGCGCGCCGCCGCCGGGCGGTCGGTCCTGGTGGTGGACCCCAATGTCCGCGACGACCGCACGCTCGACCCGGAGCAGGGCGCACGGCGGCTGCGGGAGCTGTGTTCCCTCGCGCAGGTCGTCAAGGCCAGCGACGAGGACCTGACCCGGCTCTGGCCGGACGCCGACCCCGAGGACACCTGCCGCGCGCTCGCCCGGGAGGGCAGGCTCGTGGTACTCACCCGGGGCGCACGCGGCAGTACGGCCTACACCGGGTCGGCCGAGCCGGTGTCCGTGCCGGCGGCGCGCGTGCGGGTCGTCAACACCATCGGCGCCGGCGACGCGTTCATGGCGGGCATGCTGACCTGGCTAACCAGGGAAGAGGCGTTCCGCGACGGAGGCGCCGCCGCGCTGCCGAGGGCCGGCGCCGAGGCGATGCTCCGCTTCGCGTCGGCGGTGGCGGCCTCGGTCGTCGCCCAGTCGGGCACCGAACCCTCGATGCCCGTCGACGCCTGAAGCACCGCCCCGTACGGGAGCCGCCGCCCTTCTCAGGAAGGGCGGCGGCTCCCGTACGTATGCCGTGCCTGGGCTGTCCGCGGTCGCTGTCGCTGACGCGGTCGGTCAGGCGGCCTTGCTGTTGCGGGCGGCTGCCTCGCTGATGATCTCGGCGTACCGGCGGCCGCTGCTCTTGACGGTCCGTACCTGCGTCTCGTAGTCCACGTGGATCAGGCCGAACCGCTTCGCGTAGCCGTACGCCCACTCGAAGTTGTCCATCAGCGACCAGGCGAAGTAACCGGCGAGCGGCGCGCCCTTGGCGACGGCCCGCGCGCAGGCGGCCAGGTGCTCCTCCAGGTACTGGATCCGCTCCGGGTCGTGCACGCTGCCGTCGGCGCGTACGACGTCCGGGTAGGCGGAACCGTTCTCCGTGACGTAGATCTTCCGGGGGTTGTACTCCTCGGTGAGCCGCGTCAGGAGCTGCTCGATGCCGTCGGAGTTGACCTCCCAGCCCATGTGCGTGTGGCGGCCCTCGGGGACGTCGACCTGCTTCGCGTACGGAGCGGGACCCGTCGGGTCGTCCTGCACGAACTGGCGGAAGTAGTAGTTGAGCCCCAGCCAGTCCAGCGGCGCAGCGATGGTCTCCAGGTCGCCGGGGCGCACCGGCAGCTCGACCCCGTACACGTCGAGCATGTCCTGCGGGTAGCCGCGGCCGTGGATCGGGTCCAGCCACCAGCGGTTGGTGTGGCCGTCGGCCCGCACCGCGGCCGCCCGGTCCGCCTCGCTGTCACTCGCGGGGAGGATCGGGCTCAGGTTGTTGACGATGCCGACACTGGCGTCCGAGGACGCCGCCCTGATCGCCTGCACGGCGAGCCCGTGGCCGAGGTGCAGGTGGTACGAGGTGCGCACCGCGGCGGTCAGGTCCTTGACCCCGGGAGCCATGTGGCCGTCGAGGTGGCCGATCCACGACGAGCACAGCGGCTCGTTGAGCGTCGCCCAGTCCTTGACCCGGTCACCGAGGCGCTCGGCGACGACACCGGCGTACGCGGCGAAGTGCTCGGCGGTCTCGCGGACCGGCCAGCCGCCCCGGTCCTGGGAGGCCTGCGGCAGGTCCCAGTGGTAGAGCGTCGCGAACGGCGTGATGCCGGCTTCGAGCAGTCCGTCGACGAGCCGGTCGTAGAACGCCAGGCCCGCCTTGTTGACCTGGCCGTTCCCGTCGGGCACGATCCGCGGCCACGCCAGCGAGAAGCGGTACGCGTCGACACCGAGCTGCTTCATCAGCCCGATGTCCTCGGGCACCCGGTGGTAGTGGTCACAGGCCACATCGCCGTTGTCGTCGTTGTCGATCTTGCCGGGCGTGTGGGAGAACGTGTCCCAGATCGACGGGGCGCGGCCGTCCTCAGCCACGGCCCCCTCGATCTGGTACGCGGCTGTGGCGACGCCCCAGGTGAAATCTGCGGGGAGGGCGTTGAGGTCGTTCACGGACTGCCTTTCTGAATCGGTCACTTGACGGCGCCCGCGGTCAGGCCGGCGACAAGGTAACGCTGGAGGAGGAGGAACCCGACGACGACCGGCACGCTGACGACGAGCGAGGCGGCCATGATCTGGTTCCAGTAGACGTCGTTCTGGGTGGCGTAGCCCTGGAGGCCGACGGCGAGCGTTCTGGTGTTGTCGTTCGTCATCACGGACGCGAACAACACCTCTCCCCAGGCCGTCATGAACGCGTAGACGGCGACGGCGACGATGCCGGGGGTCGCCGCGGGCACGACGACACGTACGAGCGCACCGATCGGTCCGCAGCCGTCCACCTTGGCGGCTTCGTCGAGGTCCCTCGGGATGGAGTCGAAGTACCCGATCAGCATCCAGATGGAGAAGGGGAGCGAGAACGTCAGATACGTGAGGATCAGTCCGCCGCGCGACCCGGAGAGCTGGATGCCCGTGTCGTTCCCGATGGTGACGAAGATCAGGTACAGCGGGAGCAGGAACAGGATGCCGGGGAACATCTGGGTGGAGAGCACCGTGACGGTGAAGACGCGCTTGCCGCGGAAGCTGTACCGGCTCACCGCGTACGCCGCGAACACCGCGATGATCACGGAGGCCACGGTCGCCGAGCCCGCCACGATCAGCGAGTTCACGAAGTACTTGGCGAGCGGGACGGTCTTCCAGATGTCGAAGTACGGGCGGATCGTGAGGTTCGTCGGGATCCACTGGAACTTGCCCGAGACGTCCTGGAGCGGCTTCAGCGAGCTGCTGACCATCACATAGACCGGCACCAGGGCGAAGAGGGCGAGCAGCGTCAGTACGACGCGGCGCGTCCAGATGAAGGACTGCGGTGGAGCGCTGGGAGACTTGACGCTAGACATCGGAGCCCTTCCTTCCTCGGGACGTGAGGAACAGGTAGATCGCCGTGACCACCAGCAGGAACAGCAGCAGGAGGACGGACATCGCGGATCCCGAGCCGAAGTTCCAGGTGACGAACGACGACTGGTAGATGTGGATCGAGATCAGGTCGGCGGCTTCCGGCGCCGACTTGCCGAACAGCACGTACGGCGTGTTGAAGTCGTTGAACGTCCACAGGAACAGGACGAGCACCAGGACCTGGTTGACCGGGCGCAGCGACGGCAGGGTGATCTTACGGATCTGCTGCCAGATGCCGGCGCCGTCGATCGAGGCGGCCTCGTACAGGTCACGCGGGATGTTCTGGAGTGCCGCCATGATCATGAGGAAGGCGAACGGCCAGGACTTCCAGAGCGAGACGACGACCAGCGCGACGAAGCTGTTGTTCCCGATCAGCCAGAAGGACGGCTTGTCGGTGAGTCCGAGCTGGTCGTGCAGCAGGTGATTGATCATGCCGTTGTCGTGCTGGAACATGAAGGACCAGGTGATGACAGCGGCGTAGACCGGCAGCGCGTACGGGACGAGGAAGATCGTCCGCAGGATGCCCCGGCCCCGGAAGTTCTCCTGGAGCATGATCGCGGCCGTGGTGCCGAACAGCCAGGAGAGGCCGACCGACAGCACGGTGAAGGCGCATGTCACGAAGAACGAGTGGAGCAGCGCCTGCCCGATCGGCGCGTCGAAGTCGATGGCGACCTTGTAGTTGCTCAGCCCGGCCGAAGGGGCCTGGCCCCAGTTACGGATGAAGAACTGGGTGAGCTGACGGAAGCTGACCCAGATCCCGACGACCATCGGGATCAGATGGACCAGCAGTTCGAAGAGGACGGCGGGCAGGAGCAGGAGGTAGGGCAGACCGCCTTGGCGGATACGGTTGGGGATGCGCGGCAGACGTCGCCGCGCACCCCCATTGCCCGATTTCTCCGTGCCGCCCGCCTTGTGCTCACTGGGAGGTGTCACTGTGGCGGTCATGGAGAAAGCCTCACTGACCCATCTGCTGCTGAGCCTTGGTGAGTTGAGCCTTGACGCTCTCGGTGGTCACCGGCTTGCCGGCGGCGGCGTCCGCCCACAGGGCCTTGATCGCACCACCGACGGTGGTCTCGAACTGTGACTCGTTCGCGACCTGCGGGAGCGGCGCGGCGCTGTTGGTGAGAGTGTCCCGGAGGACCTGGAGGTCGGGTGCGGAGAACGCCGGGTCGGCCTGGGCGGCCTTGACGGGCGGGATCGCACCGAAGCTCTTGTTGAGGATCTTCTGCTCGTCGTCGCTCGTCATGAACTTGACGAAGTTCTTCGCGCCGTCGACGTTCTTGGTGTTGTTGAACACCGCGATGTTGATACCGGCGACCATGGAGTTGGTCTGCTTGCCGGCGCCCGGCGTACCGGCCGCGACGGGAACGGGCACGGCACCCCACTCGGAGGGCTTCATGCCCTGGGAGGCGAAGCTCGTCGCCGCGGCCTGCCACAGCACCATGGCGGTCTTGCCCTTGGCGAAGTCCTGGAGGGACTGGTTCTGGGCGTACTCCGCGTTGCCCGGAGCGATGATCTTGTCCTTGGCCATGAAGTCGACGTACTGCTTGACAGCGGCGACAGCACCGTCCGAGGTGAAGGTCGCCTTGCCGTCCTTGTCGAAGAAGTCGGCACCGTGCTGCTGGCCGAGGGCGAACGCCTGGTGAATGTTGTTCGAGAGGTTACCGCCCTCAGCACCCAGACCCCACTTGTTCGGGTCCTTCTTGTGGATCTTCTGGCCGTCGGCGACCAGCTCGTCCCACGTCGTCGGCGGCTTCGCGATCCCCGCGTCGGCGAACATCTGCTTGTTGTAATACAGCGCGTAGGCAAGTGAGTACAGCGGCACCGCCGACGGGTCCTTGCCCGCGGCACCGGCCGAGGCGACGGCCGAGGGGACGAAGCGGTCCTCACCGCCGATCGCGTCGAAGTTCTTCTTGTCCCACGGCAGGAGGGCGCCACTGGCCTGGAGCGAGGCCGACCAGGTGTTGCCGATGTTCAGCACGTCGGGGCCCTGACCCGAAGTGGTGGCGGCAAGGATCCGGTTGAGCAGATCCGACCAGGGGATGACTTCGAGCTTGACCTTGATGCCCGTGTCCTTCTGGAACTTCGCCAGCTCCGGACCGAGGATCTTCTTGTCGGCCTCGATGTTGGGCCCCTGGTTGGACGCCCAGTACGTCAATGTCTTCGGGGACTCGTTGCTTCCGCCGGCGGACGAACCGCCACCACCGCATCCGGTGGCTGCGGCGGCGATGGCACTGACGAGGGTGATGACTGCTGCGGCTCTGGTCTTGCGCATGTGAGGTGTCGCCCCTTTCCGGGGATGGCTGCGTTCGAGAGTCGAACGGCCTCCATGACTTAATTTATGACGTGATTTAAGAGGTGAGAGAAGGTCGCGTCAAGGCCTGTGGCAGGGGTATGTTGCGTCCAGGGAAGGAGCAACATGTCGGAACGCAACAGACGAACGGTGCGTGACCTGCGACGGGGCAATCGTGCCCGGGTTGTACAACGGTTGTATTTCGACGGTCCGCTCAGCCGCCAGCAGCTCGGATCCGCGACCGGACTGAGTTCAGGATCTATCAGCAACGTGGTTGCCGAACTCGCCGCCGAGGGACTGCTCGAGGAGGCCGGAGTCGTCGATTCCGACGGCGGCCGCCCGCGCACCCTGCTCCGTGTCTCGCCCGGCGGCGGCCTGCTCATCGGCATCGACATCGGCGAAACCCGCATCCGTGTCGAGCTGTTCGACCTCTCCCTCACCGAACTGGCCCGTACGGACCGCCTGCTGGCCCAGCACGGCTACGACGTGGAACGCATCGTCTCCCACGTCCGTACGGGCGTGGCCGACGTCCTGCGCGACGCCGGAGCCGACGCACACCACCTGCTCGGGGTCGGGATCGGTGTGCCGGGCATCATCGAGCGCGGCGGGCCCGACGGCGCAGTCGTGCACGGCCAGACCATCGGCTGGCAGGCCGTGCCGTTCGAGAGGCTGCTGCGCGACGAGGTCGAACTGCCCCCCGAGGTACCACTGTTCATCGACAACGGCGCCCTGTCGCTCGGCCAGGCCGAGATGTGGTTCGGCGGCGGCCGGGGCGCGGGCGCCGCCGCCATCGCCCTCATCGGCTCCGGTGTGGGCGCCTCCGTCATCCAGGGCTCCACCTTCGAGGACAACCGCCGCAGCAGCGCCATCGAGTGGGGCCACACGACGGTGCAGATGCGCGGCAGGCGCTGCCGCTGCGGCTCCATCGGCTGCCTGGAGGCCTACGCGGGCGCGGAGGCGATGCGCGAGCGCTGGTACGAGGCCGGCGGTCCGCTGCCCGACGACACGGACGACGAGACCGCCCTCGCGGCCCTCCTCGAAGCCGCCTTCCCCGGCCCGGACGGACCGGAGCCGGACCCGGTGGCCGTCTCACTCCTCGACGACACAGCGGAGTGCCTGGGCGCCGCCGTGGCAGACCTGATCAACCTCTTCCTGCCCGAGCGCATCCTGCTGGGCGGCTGGGCGGGCCTGCTGATCGGACCCCATCTGCTGCCCGCGATACGCCGGCACGCCGAGCAGTACGCGCTCAGCCACGCCGCGGGGCGCACCACCATCGAGATGGGGCAACTGGGCCCGGACGCGGTCACCGTGGGCGCCGCCACCCTGCCGCTCGCCGCGTTCCTC
>NZ_JTHL01000001.1:8635458-8641326 GCF_000818195.1 Streptomyces sp. 150FB
CCGGCAGGTCCTGTCCCGCCAGTCGTGCGATCAGCAGCCGGGCCATCTCCGCGGCCATGCTCTCCACCGGCTGGCGGACCGTGGTGAGCGGCGGACGGCAGGCGGCGGCAGCGCTGCTGTCGTCGAAGCCGATCACGGCGACATCCTCGGGCACCCGCCTGCCGTGCTCACGCAGCACATGACAGGCGCCCACCGCCATCAGGTCGTTGGCCGCGAACACCCCGTCCAGATCCGGGTGTTCGGCGAGCAGCCGCGCCATGGCCGCCTCACCGCTCTCCTGGGTGAACTCGCCGCCGGCGACCGGGACATCACGGTGGCCGCGCCGCGCCATGGTGTCGCGGAAGCCGGTGAGCCGGTCAGCGGCGGCGGGCACGTCGAGCGGGCCGCTGATCGTGGCGATACGGCGGCAGCCGCGGGCCAGCAGATGCTCGGCGGCGAGCCGGGCGCCGTCCTGGTGGGCGAGGTCCACATAACTGATGCCCACGGGCCGCGAGGGGCGCGCGTACAGCACGGCGGGCACCCCCGCCTCCGTGATCAGACCCGGCAGCGGGTCCTCGGCGTGGGTCGAGACGACGAGGGCGCCGTCGGCGTTCCCCCTGCGCAGGTACGACACGACCTCGTCGCGGGCGCGGGAGGTCTCGGCGAACATCAGCACGGGGTACATGCCGCGCGGGCGAAGGTAGTTGACGACGCCGGTCACCACCCGGCCGAAGAACGGGTCGGCGAAGACCTGCGCGGTGAAGGAGCCGCCGGCGTCGGCCCCTGGGACCTCCGCCCTGTTACCGCTGCTCTCCGGGACGGTCGGCTCGCTCGACGCGGTCGGGGGCGCGGGGTCGCCGGGGTCCGTGGGGTCGGCCGGGTCTGTCGGGTCGGCGGGGTCCGTCGGGTCGGCCGGTTCGCCCGGGGCCGGGTCGTCTCCGGCGCCGGAGACCACGAGGGCAATGGCGTCCGCGCGGCGGGTGACCAGCGAACGGGCCGCCCGGTTCGGTGCGTAGCCGGTGGCGGCGACCGCCTTGCGCACCGCTTCCTGGATCACCGGATCGACGTTGCGTACGCCGTTGACGACACGCGAGACGGTGGCACGCGAGACACCGGCCGCCTTCGCCACATCCTCCAGGGTGGGCGCGGCCGCCGAGGGTCGGGGATCTTCCGTCATGACCGCATTTATAGCAGGAGGGGAGAGCGCTCTCCGTGGTCGCCCCTGCTCAGCACGTGGGTGGAGCGGCCAGGTTGACGACGGCCTCCAGGGGAAGATCGCCCGCCGAACGGCCGCCCAGCAGGGTGAAATCGCCGGGTTCGCTCTCCCAACTGTGCGACAGCGCCGACCAGTGGGCCAACGCGCGCGCCCCCACCCGTACGACGGCGACGGCGTCCTGCCCGGGGTCGGCGGTGACCGCCGTATGGCCGACGAGCATGCGCACCGGGCGCTCAACTGCTGTGTCGGCCCTGGCCAGATAGAGCTGAACGACCTCACGACCGCGCCGGGCACCCGTGTTGCGTACCCGGACACGCACCTCGAAGGGCTCGCCGGCGCGCACCGTACCCGGCGCCTGGATCGCGTTGTACGACCAACTCGTGTAGCCGAGACCGTGACCGAACCAGTGGGCCGGGGCCGTGCCCGAACGGAGCCAGGCGCGGTAGCCGATGTGCGGGCCCTCGTCGTACCGCAGCACGCCGTCGGTGGGACGGGTACGCAGAACGGGTACGTCCTCGGCCGCCGCCGGCCAGGTGGTGGGCAGTCTGCCGCCCGGCTCCGCCCGCCCGAACAGCACGTCGGCCAGGCCGTGTCCGGCCTCCTGCCCGGGGAACCAGGCCAGCAGCAGTGCCGGAACCCGCGCGAGCCAGGGCAGGGTGACGGGTCCGCCCGCGTTCACCACGACGACCGTACGCGGATCGGCCTCGGCGACGGCCCGTACCAACGCGTCCTGCCCGTCCGGCAGCGCGAGGGTGTCCCGGTCGCGTCCCTCCGACTCGCTCTCCTCCGTGGTGCCGACGACGACGATCGTGGCGTCGGAGGTACGGGCGGCCTGCACGGCGGCGGCCAGCGCGGCTGTCTGGTCACCGGGGGGCGGGGCCGCTGCCAGGAAAGTGGCCACGCCGGTCCCCGGGGCGAGCCCGCGTGTGACGGTGACCTCGACCTCCTGCCCGGCGCGCAGGTCCGTCTCCACGCGGTGGTAGGGCGGTGCGACATGGACCCGGGTCGGGTCGTCGGAGTCCAGCGGGAAGGTGCCCTCCAGCAGGATCCGCCCGTCCACGGACAGCGAGATCGGACCCCAGCCGCCGACGGCGAGCGTCCAACAGCCCCCGGTGGGCGGCCGGATGAGGGCGCGGAGTTCGACGGTGCTCGCCCCGGTCACTCGGGCGGGCTCCACGATCCGCCCCGACAGCCGGTGCTCGGCGTGGAGTTCGTCGCCCGATGCGTTCAAGAGTCGTACGAGCAAGCCCGGTTCGCCGTCACGCGGATCCCGGCACCAGGAGGGGTCCAGCGGGCGCGGCAGCCCGGACGGAGGCAGGCCGGGGGTGTGGGTCACGGCGGCGATCCCGCGCAAGGCGTCCGCGATGCCCTCCAGCGGGGAGACCGCGGAGGCCGGGAAGACCTCGGCGCTGCCGCCGCCCTGGATCCGTACCGCCGTGGCATGCGGGCCGATGACGGCGACGGAACGCAGCACCCCCGGGTCCAGCGGCAGCACCTGGTTCTCGTTGCGCAGCAGCACGGTGCCGGCCGCGACCGCCCGGCGCAGCAACCGCCGCTGTGCGGACGGGCCTTGCGCGGGACGCTTCACCTGGACCGGCTCGCCGAGGGCGCCCACGCGAGAGGCGAGGCGCAGCAGTCTGCGTACCTTGTCGTCGACCGCCTCCAGCGGCACCAGGCCCGCCTGTACTGCGCCGAGCAGCCCATCGGCCCAGGGGCCCTCAGGGCCGGGCATCGCCAAGTCCTGGGCGGAGCGCGCCGTGTCGAGGAGGGAGCGCACCGCGCCCCAGTCGGAGACGACGGGCCCGGTGAACCCCCAGTCCTCCTTGAGCGGCCGGGAGAGCAGCGAACCCGCCGACATGGTCACGCCGTTGACCCGGTTGTACGCGGACATGACGGCCAGCACCCCGGCCTCCACCGCCGCCTCGAAGGGGGCGAGATACACCTCGTGCAGGGTCTGTTCGTCGATTTCCACGTCGACCGTGAGCCGGTCGGTCTCCGCGTCGTTGCCGACGAAGTGTTTGGCCGTTGCGGCGACCCCGCCGGCCTGGATCCCCGCGATGAGGGCGGCGCCCGTACGGCCGGTGAGCAGCGGGTCCTCGGAGAAGCACTCGAAGTGCCTGCCACCCAGCGGCGACCGGTGCAGATTGAGGGTGGGGGCGAGAAGGACGTCGACGCCCTTGCGCCTCGCCTCGGCGGCGAGCAACCCGCCGAGTTCGGCGACGAGTTCGTCGTCCCAGGCGGCGGCGAGCGCGGTGGGGGAGGGCAGTACGAGCGAGGTGCGCCGCTCGTCCCACGTGTCTCCGCGTACCCCTGCGGGACCGTCGGACAGGGTGAGCGGACGGAGCCCGACGGCGGGCTCCGCGTGGGTACTCCACGTACTGGCGCCCGTCAACAGACGTGTCTTCTGGCGGGTGTCCAGCTTCCCCAGCAGAAGATCGATCTCGTCGTCATTCATGCCTGCCCCCTTCGCGCGGCGGCCGGAGAGCGCTCTCCCGTTGCCTCGGGCCAAGAGTCTCCGGAGAATGTCGGAGCTGTCAATGGGGACTCTTGTCGCAGCTCGGAGCGGGTCCCCGGCAGCGTTGCGTGGTCGGAGACGAGCAGAAAGTAGTGGAGGCCCTTGTCCCGCTCCGCGCGCACCCTCTAGGTTGACCCATTGCGACGTGTCCTACTTTGCCGATGGGGGAGCCACGCCATGGCCGCGAACGGTCGGCACCGCCGATACCAGCCCAGCCGTATCAACCGCGCGTCACTGACCGTCACGGCGGGCGGTGCGGGAATGGCCTTGCCGCTCATCGGCGCCGGACTGGCGCACGCGGCGCCCGGGGACGTCTGGGAGAAGGTCGCGGCCTGCGAGTCGACCAACAACTGGCAGATCAATTCGGGCAACGGCTATTACGGCGGGCTCCAGTTCACCCAGTCCACCTGGGAGGCCTACGGCGGCGGGAGCTACGCGCCGCGCGCGGATCTCGCCACCAAGGACCAGCAGATCGCGGTCGCCGAGAAGGTGCTCAAGGGGCAGGGCCCCGGGGCGTGGCCCGCCTGCTCGGTCAAGGCGGGTCTGACCCGAGGCGGTGACGCGCCGGGGACGGGGAACGCGTCGAGGGCCGGGAACGCGGGGACGGCCGGGAACGCGTCGGTGTCCGGGAACGCGTCGATGTCCGGGAACGCGCCCGTGACCGACTCCGTGGGCACGAAACAGATCGCCACGAAGAAGGCCGCGTCCCCGACCACCGTGCCGGGCCAGCGCGAGGCTTACACCGTGGCCCGTGGGGACTCCCTCTCCGAGATCGCGGTCGACGAGCAGGTCAAGGGCGGCTGGCACCGCCTGTACGAGGAGAACCGCGGGGTCGTGGGCGCCGACCCCGACCTGATCTTCCCGGGACAGAAACTGGTACTGCGCGTCCAGGCACCGGCGAAGGGGGGCCCGGCGCCGGCGGCGAAGAAGGCCGAGCAGTCCAAGCAGGTGGAGAAGCCGAAGCAGGTCGAGAAGCCCAAGCAGGTCGAGAAGCCCAAGCAGGCGGAGAAGCCCAAGCAGGCGGCGCCCAAGCCGGCAGCTCACACCGCGAAGCCGAAGCCCGCCGCGCACAAGCCGGCGCCACACACCGAGAAGCCGAAGTCGAGCGGCGCCACCGCCCCGGTCTCGGCGTCGATCGGCACTCCGTACCACCGGTCCGGCTCCTCCTGGTCGAGCGGCTACCACACCGGCGTCGACTTCCTCGTCCCCACGGGCACGTCGGTGAAGGCTGTCGAGGCCGGCCATGTCGTCTCGGCGGGCTGGGGCGGTTCGTACGGCTACCAGGTCGTCATCCGGCACTCGGACGGCAAGTACAGCCAGTACGCGCACCTCTCCGCGCTCAACGTCCACGTGGGCCAGAAGGTCAACACCGGCCAGCGGATCGCGAGATCGGGCTCAACGGGCAACGTCACGGGCCCGCACCTGCACTTCGAGATGCGTACGGGCCCCGAATACGGCAGCGACATCGACCCGTTGGCCTACCTGCGGTCGATGGGCGTCCACGTCTGACGGACGGGCGGCTCGGGGGCGCGGCTCGGGGGGCGTGGCTCTGAGGCGTGGTTCTGGGGCGTGGTTGGGGTGGGCCGGTGGCCTGGGGCTGGTGACCCGTGGCCGGTGACCTGAGGTGGAGACGGCCTAGGGTTTCGCGCATGAGCGACGGTGTGTACGTGGGTAATGCGGGGCAGGACGCGGTACTTGACCGTGGGTGGCTCCTCGGGCACTTCAAGGACGTCGGCGACCCACGCCACAGCGAGGCCGTGGAGATCAAATGGGGCGTTCATCCGCGCGGTGACGAGCGGGCCCGGTGGGTGAGCGGCGAGGAGCGGACCGCTCTCCTGGTGCTCATCAGCGGCCGCTTTCGCGTCGAACTCCCCGGCCGCAGCGTTCTCCTGGAGCAGCAGGGCGACTACGTCGTGTGGGGGCGCGGGGTCGACCACTCCTGGTTCGCGGAGGAGGAGTCGGTGGTGTTGACAGTCCGCTGGCCGTCAGTGGGCGGTTATGCGGCTGCGCCGTAGGGTCCGGCTGGTGTGTTGGGCGGGTGTGGTGGGCGCCGATGGACGCAGGACAGCCCTTGGCTGATGGTCGATCGGGCGGGGTGGGGGTTGTTTTGGGGTGCGGGTTCGGGCGGGTTGTCGGGGTGGGCCGGGTCCGTGGTGGT
>NZ_JTHL01000001.1:8641399-8646086 GCF_000818195.1 Streptomyces sp. 150FB
GGCCCCAGGGGGAGACTCCCCGGGGGGCCTTGTCTGTTCTGCTGCTTTGCTCCCGGCTGCCAGATGCTTGCCCTGCGGGGCACGCACGAAGGGATCACTGCCCCATGCCACTCGGCCTAGCGTCTGCGAGCTGGCTTTGGTGGCGGGGAGGGTTGGTTGGGGAGGTGTTGTGAGCGCCGATGGACGCGGGAGAGCCTTGGGCGCTGGACGATGCACGTCTTGGAGAGGCCACAGGTCGGCGTGCGACTGGATCCGGTCCTCGGGAGAGCGGTCGAGGATGGTGCCGCACGGCATCGTGCGTTCCGCATGATTCAACGGATGGATCAGTAGGTGACACTGATTCGGCGTGCTGGGCCGTCCACTCGGATACGACCGCCGTAGGGGATGACGAACTGTGGGTCTGTGTGGCCCAGGTCGACGTCGAACACCGTCATCGTGTCGGGGGCGTACTGGTTGAGTGCCCGCAGGACGGCTTCGCGTTGTTGCTGCCGGAAGTCCGTTCGCTTCGGGATGGTCAGCCGTTGTTCGAATGACCAGCTCTTGGCCCGGCCCATCAGCAGTGCCGGGAACTGCCGCAGGAGTCCCCGTTCGCCCATGTTCCGCAGGATTCGGTAGACCTCCTCTGCTCCCGGCATTTCTTCGGATGTCTCCAGGAAGAGGACGTTGCCGGAGTACGTGTCGGCCTGTTGTATTTCGCGGTCGGCCATCAGCAGCCAGGACAGGATCTCCAGGTTGCCGCCCCAACTGCTCCCTTCGATTACCCGGTCCGCGTTGTGCCAGGTCCATCCCTCGGCGGGTTCCATCTCCGGTTCGGCTTCGAACGTCTGTGGGTCCTCCCAGGGGCGGTCGACGTCTCCGGAAGCATCGGGGGGCGTGAGCTCGTACTCGCCGGACGTGAACAGGGCCGCCCGGAGGGATCCTTCGGTCAGTGGGTGCATGGCGCCGGGGCGTCCGAGTTCGACCATTACCGAACCGCCGTGGTAGCCGACGATGCCCAGGTTCCGGAGGAGGATCAGCAGGTTGGTGTTGTCGCTGTGGCCGAAGAAGGGCTTGGGATTGGCTCGGAGGAGATCGCGGTCGAGGTGCGGGAGCACACTGATCTGGTCGTCGCCGCCGATGCTGGCGAGCACTGCTTTGATCTGGGGGTCGGCGAAGGCCGCGTGGATATCGGCGGCGCGTTCTTGTGGGGTCGCGGCCATCTGGCGAGACGTGGGGTATTCCACCGTCTCCAGCCCGAAGTCGCTCTGGAGCCTGCGTAATCCCAGTTCGTAGGGCATGGGCAGCAGACCGGGCAGGCCGGACGAGGGGGAGAGGACCGCAACGCGATCTCCAGGCCGGGGCTTGGCCGGGTATGTGAGGTGCGTCATCGGGTGATCGTAGTCGTCAACGGCTCCGCTGCCGCAGGGCTTTTCTCCCATGGGGTGGTGGCGACGTCCTCCAGGGCGGCCAGCCGGTTCTGCTGCCGTCCGCCCGGTTCTGCTGCCGTCCGCCCGTTCAGGGGGCCTGCCCTGAACGCTCCAGGTCGAGCGCGACGGTACGCACCGCATCGACAATCGGCAGCAGCTTGCGACCGAATGGAGTGAGGTCGTACAGCGTCGACTGCTTGCTCCTCGTCTCCGCGACCCGGCTGACGATGCCGGCGTCCTCCAGCTTGCGCAGGCGGTTGGTCAGGGTGACCGCGTTGACCTTCGGGATGGCCCGCTGAAGTTCGTTGAAGCGCATCCCCGAAGCCTGCAGTGTCATCACGATCGCCAGCGTCCACAGGTCGCCGATGACCGACAGGATCTGCATGCATCGCGCCGTCTGGGGATCCTCCGCCTGATT
This sequence comes from Streptomyces sp. 150FB, assembly GCF_000818195.1. GTDB lineage: Bacteria > Actinomycetota > Actinomycetes > Streptomycetales > Streptomycetaceae > Streptomyces. The sequence continues at coordinate 8,643,224 of NZ_JTHL01000001.1, forward strand.
CATGATGCCGCCCATCCTAGACCGCCGTGCTACCTTCACTGGTAAACAACCTTTAGTGGTTTTCCCTCAGGAAGGTGCAGCCCACCATGAGGATCACAATCTTCGGAGCGACCGGACGGATGGGGCAACTGCTGGTGCGGCAAGCCCTTGACGCGGGGCATGTGGTCACGGCCTACGCCCGCACACCCGGCAAGCTCCCTCTCACGCACGCGAACCTCACCATCGCTGCCGGACAGCTCGATGACGACCAGTCGATTCTCGAAGCGGTCCGCCCCGCGGACGCCGTCATTGAGGGCGTCGGCTCCGAGAGTGCCGCGACCCGAAGGATCATCGCCGCCATGGACACCGCCGGCGTCAAACGCTTCGTGGTCGTGTCCACATGCAGCGTTCCGGACCCGGCCGATCGGCCGGACCTCAAGTTCAAAGCCCTCGTCCAACTCGTCAGGACCGCCGCGCCCCGAGCCTGGGCCGAGGTGCGCTCCGCGGCGGAGGCGGTACGCGCCAGCGACCTGGACTGGACGCTGGTCCGCGTGGCCAAACTCAACGACAAGCCCGCCACTGGAGCCATCAAGGTCGGACACTACGGCCACGGGGTGGTGGACCTCTCCATCAGTCGCGCCGACATGGCCGCCTTCCTGCTCAGCCAAGTGACCGACGAGACCTACCTGCGCAACGCCCCGGCGATCAGCAACTGATCACCAATACCGAGGCCGGACCGGAGCCCGCGCACCGACAGGATGCGCGGGCCGCTTCGGCGCCGGCGAAGCCCGTACTCGACACAGGGATCTGACATGGTGCCTCCGGAGCCCCGACCACCCACGCCGACGGCCAAGGCCGAGCGCGTTACGCTGCGTCGGAATCGTCCTCTGCTGCTCCTTGTCGTGGAGCAGATGACGAGTTCAGTGGGGCGTCAGGTCACCGCTCTGGCGCTGCCGCTCCTTGCTGTCGCTTATCTGCACGCCGGCCCGCAGGGAACCTCCGCACTCATCGCGATGGCCTACCTTCCCGGTGTCGTGCTGAGTCCGCTGATCGGAGTGGTCGTCGACCGAGCCAGGCTGCGCCGCCTGCTGGTTGCCGTGGCATGGACGCAGGTCCCCGTCATCGGCAGCGTGCCGCTCGCCTCCGCGCTGAACGGCCTGACCTGGTCACACTTGTTCGCCGCAGCCGCCGTCTCCGGAGCCCTGAGCTCCACGCAGAGTGTCGCGCTGCAGTCTTGCCTGCCTCGCGTGGTGCCCTCGCAACAGCTCATGCCTGCCAACTCCTCGCTCACCGGGGCCCGGACGGCCGGCCTGATCGGCGGACCCGCGCTTGGCGGCGTCCTGATTGGCATCGTCGACCCGGCCCCGGCGCTCCTGGTGGAGTGCGCCGCCTATGTCATCGGCGGGGCCCTGTTTCTCGCGCTGCCGACGTCGCTGAACCGGTCGGCGGATGACGTCGGCACGAGCGCACGGTCCCGTATCGATGCCCTCAGGGAAGGGCTGACGGTCATCCGGCGCGAAACGTTGTTACGTCGGCAGGCCCTGGCCGCAGCCGGGCTCAACCTGGGAGGAGGCGCGGGAAGCGGCCTGTTCGTTCTGTACGCGGTCCGGGAACTGGGGCTGCCCTCGTGGCAGCTCGGCACGGTGTACGCCGCATATGCGGTCGGCATGGGAACCGGCGTGCTCGTCGCGACATCGGCCACCCGGGTGCTGGGGATGAGCCGGGTCATCCAGGTGTGCGCCCTGGGTGCGGGGGCGAGCCTCTTCTTCATCCCCGCGGCCTCCCTGGGGCTCGCGTTTCCGGTGCTGGTTCTGTATGAGCTGCTGTTTGGACTGCTGGCCACCGTCTGGACGGTCGCCATGACCACGGGGCGGCAGCTCATCACCCCCGCCCACCTGCTGGGGCGCGTTAATGCCCTCCTCCAGGCGGTGTTGACCGCCACCCTGCCTGTTGGCGCCTTCGCCGGGGGATGGCTCGCTTCCCGAGTCGGCATCGTGCCGGTGCTGATCGGGGCGGCAATCCTCGCGCTGGCGGGCGCGAGCAGCCTGTGGTTCCCGCGCAACCTGTTCGTCGAGGTCGAACGAGCGGCGGATGGTACTGCCCCTCCCGCACGGGCCGGGCGTTGACGATCGTCGCCGGTCCCGGTGGGTCAGAGCATGGCGAGCCGGTCCACCAATAGCTCCGTCCTCCGCTCGGTGTCCTCGGGCGGCAGTCGTCCCGCTCGGGTCAGGGTGGCCAGTCCGTGCAGGGCCGCCCAGAACACCTCGGTGAACAGTCCCGGGTGGACGCCGTCCCCGGCGACCTCGCCGAGGCTTTCCAGCAGGGCGGCGAAGGCGTCCTTCAGAGGCTCCGGGGTGTCCTCGTTCGCGAACACCAGGCCGCCGTCGAGCTGGAACATGGCGTCGTAGACCGCCTGGTTGCGTGCGGCGAAGTCGAGATAGGTGCGGGCGAGGGCGGTGACCCGGGTGCGAGGGCCGTCCGCGGCGGAGGTCGCGGCCCGCAGCGCCGCGGCCATCTCGGCGGCGCCTTCGAGGGCGACGGCGCCGATGATCTCGCGCTTGCCGCGGAAATGGCTGTAGAGGACGGGCTGGCTGTATTCGATGCGCTCGGCGAGCCGACGGGTGGTGACCGCGTCCCAGCCCTGCTGCTCGGCGAGTTCACGGGCTGTCGCCACGATGAGGCGCTCGCGGTCCGCCCGTTCGCGCTGCTTGCGTTCCTGTACCGACATGCTGTGATTCTATCACCGCTAGACAATCGAGCGGCAACAGGACTAGCGTTGCCTCACCATCTAGCAACACTAGATCCAGAAGAGGTCATCATGCTCGACGCACTTGAGGTCTTCACCACCGTGGTCGTCGGTCTGATGGTGGGGGTGGAGTTCTCC
>NZ_JTHL01000001.1:8646210-8647522 GCF_000818195.1 Streptomyces sp. 150FB
ACTAGATCCAGAAGAGGTCATCATGCTCGACGCACTTGAGGTCTTCACCACCGTGGTCGTCGGTCTGATGGTGGGGGTGGAGTTCTCCGTCGCCTTCGTCATGAACCCGATTTTCAACGGACTCCCCGGCGACGGCGGCCAACTCGGCCGCGCCCACGGGGGCCGGATGCTCGGCGCCGTGATGCCGTTCTGGTACATCGGCTCGCTGGTCCTGAGCGCGGTCTGGGCCGTCGCCGGATGGCACCACCCCGGCGCCGGCCTCGTCGTCATCGCCGCCGCGTTGCTGATCCTGAGCGTGATCATGTCGATCCTGCTGCTCGTCCCGATCAACAACCTGAGCAAGACGTGGACCCCCGAGAACCGGCCCGACGACTGGAAGGAACAGACGAACCGCTGGGACCGCTTCCACTACATCCGCGTCGCCGTCATAGTCGCCGCCTTCGCCCTCCTGGCCACCGCCCTAGCCTGAGCCACCGGCCCGACCCCGCGCCGGTGGCGCACTCCCGACAAGCTAGGCCCCTCGATGACCCCCGCGGTCCCACGCCGAATCTGTGGCCAGGGCGTTGTCCCAGCGGCCGACGCGGCAGATGGCATCGATCTCACCGAAGCGACGGTCCAGGGCCCGAAGTTCGCGCAGATCCTCGGGCTCGAAGGCTCCGCGCTCCGCGAGGCCTTCGGAGGCGCGGCAGAGCAACTCCACCTCCCCAACGACATCTTTAGCCTCCTGCTCGTGGTCCCCCAGCCAGGCAAGCTGATCCTGGGTGTCCGCTGCTAGGAGGGCCATAAAGCGACGCGTCCAGGAATGCAGGTGCGCATCACCGAGCTGCTTCATGCATGCAGGGTCGCATCTATCTCCCGCCACCGTGTTTGATGCCACGGAGTGCGGCAACGGCCGCAGAGTTAGAAGTGCGATTGCTGCTGCCGCCCTCCCGAAGGCGGTCACATCTACTGTCCGTTCGGATACAAAGCCACTGACCTGATGGCCCAGTGGGGGTGGGATGGTCTCCGGCAACCGCTTCTGCGTCGATGGACACGGCAGACGGGCCTGCCAGCCTCCCACTGCCCTTTTCCCACCCACATGCCTCACCCCCAGTCACATCCACACCAGGCCATGGGGTCATGGACTCGCCGGGGTGCACCTCGTCCGATCGGCCGTCAGCCAAGGTCTCTCCTGCGTCTGTCGGCGCTCACCACACCTCCCCAACCGATCCTCCCCGTCACCACGGCCTGCTCGCGGACGCTTGGCCGAGTGGGATGGGGCAGTGATCCCTTCGTGCGTGCCCCGCAGGGCAAGCAAGTGGCAGTCGGGAGC
>NZ_JTHL01000001.1:8647547-8661366 GCF_000818195.1 Streptomyces sp. 150FB
ACCACGGCCTGCTCGCGGACGCTTGGCCGAGTGGGATGGGGCAGTGATCCCTTCGTGCGTGCCCCGCAGGGCAAGCAAGTGGCAGTCGGGAGCAAAGCGGCAGGACAGGCAGGCGTCCCCGGGGAGTCTCCCCCCTGGGGGCGGCCCCCTCATCTGCACTTGCGGTGGAGGGGTGGGTGTCAAGGGTGGAGCGCAGCGGAATCGGCGCAGCCGACGCGACGCAGGAGCGCCCTTGACACCCACCCCGCAACCGCGAAAATCAACAAAAAGGGGCGGCCCGACCCTCACCAAACGGACCCGGCCCACCCCGACCGCCAGCCCGAACCCGCACCCAAAACACCGTGCACCCCGCTCAGCCACTCGCATCCCCGTCCCCGTCCCCGTCCCCGTCCGCGATCACGCCACGCTCCGTCCATACCCACTAAACGATTTGCCTAAAGGGTATAGGCAGATGCACAATCCCTTCAGGCAGATGGAAGGGCACATATGGCAGCGCGCGTAGGACTCACCACAGAACGCCTCGTCCAGGCGGGGGCCGAGCTGGCAGACGAGGTCGGCTTCGGGCAGGTGACCGTTTCGGCGCTTGCCAGACAGTTCGATGTCAAGGTCGCGAGTCTCTACTCGCATCTGAAGAACTCCCAGGACCTCAAGACAAGGATCGCCCTGCTCGCGCTGGAGGAGCTCGCCGACCGCGTCTCCGCCGCGCTCGCCGGGCGAGCCGGCAAGGACGCTCTGGCCGCCTTCGCGAACGTCTACCGCGACTACGCCCGGGAGCACCCCGGCCGCTATGCCGCGGCCCGGCTCCCGCTCGACGCGGAGACGGCGGCCGCGAGCGCCGGTGGCAGGCATGCGCAGATGACGCGCGCGATCCTGCGCGGATACGACCTGACGGAGCCGGACCAGACGCACGCCGTCCGGCTGCTGGGCAGCGTGTTCCACGGCTACGTCAGCCTGGAGCTGGCCGGGGGATTCAGTCACAGCGCCCCTGACTCGCAAGAAACCTGGTCATGGATCCTGGACCGCCTCGACGCCATGCTGCGCAACTGGCCAGCCCCCTGAACCCGGGCGAACGATCCCGCCCTTTTGAACTGACGAAGCAACAGAAGCAACAGAAGAAATCCAAACAACCCAAACAACAGGCTGAGACCATGACCACCAAGCCCAACCCCATCACCAACCCCATAACCACCCCCATCACCGCGAACCTCCTACGCGGCGCCATCGACCTCGAACACACCGCACACGGCGTCCTCCCGCACCGGCTGCCCGCCCAGGTCCGAGCCAGGTACACCGACGGGCAGCTCGCCATGGCGGAGGCCCAGCCCTCCGGCGTCCGGCTGGCCTTCCGTACCCCGGCCACCGTCATAGAGCTGGACACACTGCCGACCAAGCGCGTCTACGTGGGCGCACCGGCCCGTCCGGACGGCGTGTACGACCTGCTCGTCGACGGCCGCCTGGCCGCCCAGGCCAGTGTGACCGGCGGCAACACCCTCACCATCGACATGACCGCCGGCACCGCCGAGCACACTCCCGGCCCCTCCGGCACCCTCAGCTTCAGCGGCCTGCCCGACGGCGACAAGGACGTCGAGATCTGGCTGCCGCACAACGAAGTCACCGAGCTCCTCGCCCTGCGCACCGACGCGCCCGTCGAGCCGGCACCGGACCGCGGCCGTAAGGTCTGGCTGCACCATGGCAGTTCGATCAGTCATGGCTCCGACGCAGCCAGCCCCACCACCACCTGGCCCGCACTCGCCGCCGGCCTCGGCGGCGTGGAGCTGATCAACCTGGGCCTGGGCGGCAGCGCCCTGCTGGACCCGTTCGTCGCGCGTACCCTGCGCGACACCCCGGCCGACCTGATCAGCCTCAAGATCGGCATCAACCTGGTCAACAACGACCTGATGCGCCTGCGCGCGTTCGTCCCCGCCGTCCACGGCTTCCTGGACGCCATCCGCGACGGCCACCCCACCACACCACTGCTGGTCGTCTCGCCGATCTTCTGTGCCATCCACGAAGACACCCCCGGCCCCAGCGCCGTGGACCTCTCCACCCTGGACAGCGGGCAACTGGGGTTCCGGGCCACGGGCGATCCGGCGGAGCGCGCAAGCGGGAAGCTGACACTCAACGTCATACGGGAAGAGCTGGCCCGGATCGTTGAGCAGCGGGCGGCCGAGGATCCGAACCTGCACCACATCGACGGCCGTGAACTCTACGGTGAGGACGACTTCGCCGAGTTGCCTCTGCCCGACCAGCTCCACCCGGACGCCGCCACGCACCGCCGTATCGGCGAACGCTTCGCCGCCCTGGCCTTCGCCGCCACCGGCCCGTTCGCGCACCGCGGCACGCACCGCGGCGAGTGATCACTGCTCGACCGGAACAAGCTCCACCGTGCCGCAAGAACTAACGAACGAATGCCGACCGAGCGCCGAGCGAATGCCGACGGACGTGCCTCAGCGGCGCGACCTGGCCGACCGGCGAGGTACGGGCACCAGGTCCAATATCCGGTCCTGGTCCTGGTCCTGATCGTCGTCCGGGGAGGCGCCGCGCCGCGACCGCGAGGTGTCCGGTGCCTGGTCCTTCGGGTCCGGCTCGGTCGGTTCGTGACCGCTCGCCAGTTGGGAGGTGAGCCGCTCACGGGTCAGCAGGATCAGTCCGGCCGTGGCGACGACCCCGGAGAAGAGCGCCAGCAGGGTGCCGCTCACCCCGTACCGGAAACTCTCGCCGAACAGGGTGAGGCCCACGGCCGCCGCCACCACCGGGTTGACGACCGTCACCACGGCCAGCGGGGCCGCGAGACCCGCGCCCCGGTAGGAGGCCTGAGAGAGCATCAGGCCCGAGGCCGCCAGCGCGGCGATGGCCAGCAGGCTGGGCACCTGTACGGACGTGGTCGCTGACGTCCAGTCAACGGCGACCGTCTTCGTGAAGACCGAGGCGATACCGAAAGCGGCGCCCGCCGCGCCCGCCAGCAGCACGCTCCGTACCATCGGCCTGCGGACGAGCTGCGCCGCCAGGAAGAGCGCTCCGACACAGCCGAAGGTGGCCGCGCCCAGGATCAGCCGCTCCCCGCCGTCCAGCGAGTGCGAATCGCCGCTCCCCGTCAGCGCGAGCAGGCCCGCGAGCCCGACGGCGGCCATGAACGCACCCCGCCACGCCGTACGCCCCGCCTTGCGGCCCACGAACAGCGCGGCCATCGGCAGCGCGAAGACGATCGTCAGCGCACCCAGCGGCTGGACCACGCTGAGAGGTCCGTACGCCAGGGCGCCGACATGGAGCAGCGCCCCGAGGCCGTTCAGCAGTACGGACGCCCACCACACACCGTGGTGCCAGGGCGCGTAAGGGCGGTCGGGGGTGTCGGTGGCGACATGCTCCTGGAGAATCGCCGCGGCCGCGTAGGCGACGGCGGAGACCAGCGACAGCAGTACGGCCAGCGCAAGTGCACTCATGGCATCCACGATCCCTCTTCGGCACCGTTAATTCGTCGTCCTGGAGAGGTCATTCCGGCGTACCACTCCCGTAGTACAGGATGGACCCCGGGTGTAGTCCTATGGAGGGCCGACCAGGTCAGCGAGGTGTACAGGACCTTCACCGCTGGTGATCCTGGCGTACCGGAGGGGCTTGTGCTCCGACGCAACGCCGATGAACACGTCACGACCGTGGTCGGCCGTGGTCGACCGTGACGCGCAGGAGAGGGGCGGGGATGGACGGGAGTGACAGGAGCGGCGGCCTGGGCACGGCGGGTCTGTCCGGGGCGGACCTGGCCAGGGTCGCCACCGTAGGCGGTTTCTTCGCGCTGCGGACAGCTCCACCTGCGGGCCGAGGCCCGGGCCCAAGCCCAGGCCCAAGCCCAAGCCCAGGCCCAAGCCCCGACCCAAGCCCCGGCGCACACACCCCGCTGGCCCGGGTGTACGCAGGGGAGGTGGCCCCGCTGACCGACCGGGTCGACCGGGTCGCCGCCCGCCTGCGTGCACCCGAGCGCAGAATCGGCGCCTCCATCGCGCACCTCGGGCTCGCCGCCCGACTGTGGTCGATCGCGCTGGGCTGCGCCGTACTGACAGGCGCCGTCCCCGACCTCGACCCCGGGCGGCTGTGCTGGAACCCGGCCCTGACCACGCCGGACGACCTCTGGCTCGACGGCGTCCGGGCGCTGCCGGCCACCGCGCGGAGTGTGCGCGAAGCCGTGCAGTACGGGCATCTCGTCCCGCTCGCCGCCGCGCTGCGCGGGCCCGCCGGCATCCGTATCGCTCCCCGCCTGCTCTGGGGCAACGCCGGATCCGCGCTCGCCGGCGCCGTGAGCGAACTTGTCACCTGGGGGCGCGCGAACGGCCGCCCCGACGTCGCCGTGCGCGCCCGCGCGCTGGGCGCCGAACTCTTCGACCACCCGGATCTGCGCGGATCAGGAGAGACACGCGCCGCGGGTTTCGGACGCCCCGCAGGAGACGCGCCCGCCGCAGAGGACACCGGACCAGGACCCGGACCCGGACCCGGACCAGGACCCGGGCCCGAACCCGGCCCCACCGTCTTCCGGCGCCGGAGCTGCTGCCTGTACTACCGCTGCCCTCAGGGCACACTGTGCGGCGACTGCGTTTTTGATCAGCCTCCTCGGCGCTCTTCCCCAAGAGCCGATTCCGGGTGACCATGACCCTGCGACCACGAGTGATGCATGACGACTGATGACTGATGACTGATGTAAGCCGACTTGGGCATTACGACTTACGCATCACGACTGATCCATGACTGCTGATCCATCGATCCATTGATCCACGACGACTGGGGGCACCACGTGAAGGTGGGTCTGCTCACCCGTGAATACCCGCCGGACGTCTACGGCGGTGCCGGGGTCCACGTCGAGTTCCTGGCCAGAGAGCTCAGGGCGCTGACCGACCTCGAAGTCCACTGCTGGGGCGAGAGCAACCGTGCCGACACGGCGGCCGGTGTGACACGCCACCGCCCCGCCCCCCAGCTCGACGGGTCCAACGACGCGCTGCGCACCTTCTCCGTCGACCTCGCGATGGCCGCCGCGCTCCAGGGACGCGAGCTGGTTCACTCGCACACCTGGTACGCCAACCTGGCAGGCCATGTCGGCAAGCTGCTCCACGGCATCCCGCACGTGATGACCGCGCACTCCCTCGAACCCCTGCGCCCCTGGAAGGCCGAGCAACTCGGCGGCGGTTACGCCCTGTCGAGCTGGGCCGAGCGTACGGCGATCGAGTCGGCGGACGCCGTGATCGCCGTCTCACGCGGGATGCGCGACGACATCCTCGGCTGCTACCCCGCGCTCGATCCCGGCAGGGTGCATGTCGTGCACAACGGCATCGACACCACCCTCTACCGGCCCGACCACGACACCGCCGTGCTGGAACGGATCGGCATCGACCCCGACCGCCCCTTCGTCCTGTTCGTGGGCCGCATCACCCGCCAGAAGGGCGTCCCCCACCTGCTGCGCGCCGCCCGCGCCCTGGAGCCGGACGCCCAGCTCGTCCTGTGCGCCGGAGCGCCCGACACCCCTGAGATCGGGCGGGAGTTCCGCGAGCTGGTCGACGGACTCCAGCGCACCCGTGACGGCGTGCACTGGATCCCGGAGATGCTGCCGCGCTCCGAGGTGGTCCAACTCCTCACACACGCCGCCGTTTTCGTCTGCCCCTCCGTGTACGAGCCGCTGGGCATCGTCAATCTGGAGGCGATGGCGTGCGGAACGGCCGTGGTCGCCTCGTCGGTCGGCGGCATCCCCGAGGTTGTCGACGACGGTCGTACGGGGCTGCTCGTCCCGTACGACGAACACGCCCCTGACGCCTTCGAATCGGGACTCACCGAAGCCCTCAACCGGGTCCTCGACGATCCCGAGTCGGCGGGCCGAATGGGGGTAGCAGGGCGGGAGAGAGCGGTGCGTGAATTCGGCTGGGACCAAGTGGCCCGCCGTACGCATGAGCTGTACCAGGACCTTCTCAAGTCCTCATCCTCATAGTCCTCGTAGAGGGAGCGGCGATGCGTGGTGGACCTTCGGTGCTCGGGATCGTACTGGCGGGCGGGGAAGGCAAACGCCTGATGCCGCTCACAGCGGACCGGGCCAAACCAGCGGTGACGTTCGGCGGCACGTACCGTCTCGTCGATTTCGTCCTGTCGAACCTCGTCAACGGCGACATATTGCGCAACTGCGTTCTGACGCAGTACAAATCACATTCCCTGGACCGCCATGTGACCACCACCTGGCGGATGTCCAGCCTCCTCGGGAACTACGTGACACCCGTGCCGGCCCAGCAGAGACTCGGGCCGCGCTGGTACCTGGGCAGTGCGGACGCGATCCTCCAGTCCCTCAACCTCGTCCACGACGAACAGCCCGACTACATCGCGGTGTTCGGCGCCGACCACGTGTACCGCATGGACCCCCGGCAGATGCTCCAGCGGCACATCGAGAACGGCGCCGGGGTCACCGTCGCCGGCATCAGGGTGCCGCGCGCCGAGGCCCCGTCGTTCGGGATCATCACCCCGGGCTCCGACGGTGTCCAGGTCGACCAGTTCCTGGAGAAGCCTGCCGACCCGCCGGGCCTGCCGGGCGACCCCGACCGGGTCTTCGCCTCGATGGGCAACTACCTCTTCACGACCAAGGTGCTGATCGACGCGCTGCACCAGGACGCCGAGGACGAGAACTCGGTGCACGACATGGGCGGTTCCATCCTGCCGATGCTCACCGAGCGCGGCATGGCCCAGGTCTACGACTTCGACGACAACCACGTACCGGGCGAGACGCCCCGCGAGCACGGGTACTGGCGCGATGTGGGAACGCTCGACACCTACTACGACGCGCACATGGATCTCATCTCTAACCACCCGGTGTTCAACCTCGACAACCGCCGCTGGCCCATCTACACCCACTCCCCGCAGCTCCCGCCGGCGCGCTTCGTGGCCGGCGGCATCGCGAGCGAGTCGGTGGTCGGACCCGGCTGCGTCATCCGGGGCCAGGTCACGAGGTCGGTCCTCTCCCCGGGCGTGGTGGTGGCCGAGGGCGCGGTCGTGCAGGGTTCGGTGCTGCACGACAACGTACGGGTGGGCCGCGGCGCCGTCGTGCGCGGCGCGATCCTCGACAAGAACGTGGATGTGCCGCCGGGCGCCACGATCGGCGTCAATCCCGAACGGGACGCCGAGATGTACACCGTCTCCAAGAACGGGATCATCGCGCTCGGCAAGAATCAGTTGGTGGTGTGAGAGGGCCGGTGGCGTGAGCCGGACGGTGGTCTGAGACGGACGACGGTGTGAGCCGGACGGCGGCCCACGCCCGGCAGTGGCCCAAGCCCGACAGTGCCCCGAGCCGGACACATCGGTCCGGCATATGAGACGCGCACGACCGGCTGTGACGGGTCCATGAGCGATGTGTGATCACGGGAATACGGCTCCCGCGCTCCTCCTTGAAACGTCTGTTGCCCGAAAGGCGACGGACACGACCCGGCCCCGAGCCGGGCCGGAGCGAGGAGTCACATGTCGAAGGCGTACGTCTTCACCCGCCACGGCGGTCCCGAGGCGGAGAGCTTCGTGGACCGGCCGCCGCCCGTACCCGGCCCCGGCCAGTTGCGGGTGGCCGTACGCGCCGCCGGTGTGAACCCCGTCGACTGGAAGCTGCGGAACGGCTACACCAGGCCGGGCGCGGCGCCGCTGGAGCTGCCGGCCGTCTTCGGCAGCGAGGCGGCGGGCGTCGTCGAGGAGGTCGGCACGGGGGTGGAGGGCTTCACCCCGGGGGACGCGGTGTACGGCGCCACGCTCACCGGCGGATACGCCGAGCACACGCTGCTGCCCGCCACCGTCTGCGCGCACAAGCCCGACGCGCTGTCCTACCGGGACGCGGCCACGCTGCCGGTCGCCGCGGCGACCGCGTACGACGCCGTACGCCAGGTGGACCTGCGGCCCGGCGCGACGCTGCTGGTCACCGGCGTCGGTGGGGGAGTGGGCGTGGCGACGGCGCAGATCGCGCGCAGCTTCGGCCTTCGCGTCATCGGCACGGCGAGTGCCGGCAAGAAGGACTTCGTGGAGTCGCTCGGCGCCGTACACCTGCCTCCGGGACCCGACATCGCCCGGCGGGTACGGGACGCAGCGCCCGACGGCGTCGACGCGGTCATCGACCTGGTCGGCGGCGCCGACCTCGAAGCCGTCGCCGAACTCCTCGGGCAGGACGACCGTACGAAACTCATCAGCGGGGCCGACCGGGACACCGTGACCCGCCTCGGTGGCTCGCCGATCGTCCGGCAGCGCACCGCGGCCGTTCTCGACGAGGTCGCGAAACTCGTCATCGGCGGCGCCCTGAACCCGTACGTCACCCAGACCTTCCCGCTGGAGCGCGCGGCCGACGCGCTGCGCGCCGTGGAGCAGGGACATGTACAAGGCAAGATCGTGATCGAGGTGGACGCGTGAACACATCGCCCAACCCCGGGGTTCCGCAGCAGGCGCGGACACCGCACCCGCTCGACAACCCGGCCCTGGCCTCGCTGACGGGACCGCACGCGCACTTCGCCGAGCGGCGCGGCAGGCTGCTGCGCTACTCGCCCGACGTGTCCCCGTGGCTGGCGCTGCCCGACGACCCCGGGGCGGAGGACTGGGCGGACGCCGTCGCGCTCGCCGGTCCCGGCGGATCGGTCACCGTCGCCGGATTCGAGGTCCCGCCGCCGGACGACTGGGACGTGCACTTCCGGGCCGACGGCGTGCAGTACGTCGACGCCGGGCTGGCTGCGGTGCCCGACGAGGAAGCCGTACGCCTCACCGCGGCCGACGTGCCCGAGATGCTCGACCTCGTGGAGCGCACCAAGCCGGGCCCCTTCCTGCCGCGCACCATCGAGATGGGCACCTACCTCGGCATCCGCCGCGAGGGCGCGCTCGTGGCGATGGCGGGCGAGCGGATGCACCCGCCCGGCTGGACGGAGATCAGCGCGGTCTGCACGGCGCCCGAGTTCCGGGGACAGGGGCTGGCCGCCCGGCTGATCCTGGCGGTCGCCGCGGGTATCCGCGAGCGGGGCGAGACGCCGTTCCTGCACGCGGCCGCCGAGAACACCGGCGCGCTGCGGCTGTACGACAAGCTCGGCTTCGAGCTGCGGCGGAATCTGACATTCCTCGGGGCCCGGGTGCCCGCGGTGGAGCAGCGCCAGAGCGAACGGGTCGGCGGCTGAGGCCAGGGCCGCCAGGCCCCACCAAGCCCACCAAGCCCACCAAGCCCATCAGGAGAATCTGAGAGGGGACGCGGCCGCACTTTCGCCGCCGCGTCCCCGCCCGGACACGATGCCGGGATTTTGTTGCCTCCCGGCGCGTCGGTATGCTCCTGACCTGCGGGGATGGTCGCAATAGCGAACAAATGCCCCATTTCGGGTTTCCGGCAGGTCGAGTGAACGAGGGAACGGCAGCAGCGATGACGGTGACAGAGGACAGCCCGGCGGCGTACGGCGAGAGCCCCGCGCACGACGACACCTCCGCGTTCGGTCCCGGCATCGACCCCGAGCGTCTCGCGGTCTGCCTGGACGTCCTCGGCGAACTCGACGACATCTCCGTCGACCACCCCGACGCCATAGCGGTCAGGCGCGCCACCGCCGGTATCTACCGGACCGTCAAACAGCGCCGCCGCCAGGAGCGCAGGGCGGCGAAGACCGCCCACGACAAGGCCGTCACCGAGGCCACGGCCACCGGCTCGGCCGAGCGTATCGACGACGAGACGCAGGGTCTGCTGCCCTCGTCCTCCGTGGCCGGTGAGATCGCCGGCCTGCTCCAGCGCCCCCGCTCCTGCTACATCTGCAAGACCCGGTACGTCGAGGTCGACGCCTTCTACCACCAGCTCTGCCAGGAGTGCGCCGCCGAGAACCGGGCCCGCCGCGACGGCAGGACCGACCTCAGCGGCCGGCGCGCACTGCTCACCGGCGGCCGGGCCAAGATCGGCATGTACATCGCGCTGCGGTTGCTGCGCGACGGCGCGCACACCACCATCACCACCCGCTTCCCCGGCGACGCGATCCGCCGCTTCAAGGCGATGGAGGACAGCGCCGACTGGATCCACCGTCTCAAGATCGTCGGGATCGACCTGCGGGACCCGGCCCAGGTCGTCGCGCTCGCCGACTCGGTCGCCGCCGAGGGCCCGCTCGACATTCTGATCAACAACGCCGCGCAGACGGTACGCCGCTCACCGCAGGCGTACAGCGAGCTGCTGGCCGCCGAGTCGGCTCCGCTGCCCGCCGGTGAACTCCCCGCCTCGCACGTCATCGGCGCGTTCGGCAGCGGAGCGCAGGCCGTACTGCCGGCCGGCGGGGCCCAGGCGCTCGGCGCGTCCGACGTCACCGGGCTCGCCCTCGTCGGCGGCTCGGCGACCCTCGCCAGGATCGAGGCGGGTACGGCGATCGACGCCGGCGGCCTCGTGCCGGATCTGCACCACACCAATAGCTGGGTCCAGACGGTCTCCGACGTCGACGCCGTCGAACTGCTGGAGGTCCAGCTCTGCAACTCCACCGCGCCGTTCATCCTGATCAGCAGGCTGCGTCCGGCGATGGCCGCGGCGCGCGCCGAGCGCGCCTATGTCGTCAACGTCTCCGCGATGGAGGGGGTTTTCAGCCGCGGTTACAAGGGCGCCGGACACCCGCACACCAACATGGCGAAGGCCGCGCTGAACATGCTCACCCGCACCAGCGCGCAGGAGATGTACGAGTCCGACCGCATCCTGATGACCGCGGTCGACACCGGCTGGATCACCGACGAGCGGCCGCACCCCGACAAGATGCGGCTCGCCGACGAGGGCTTCCACGCCCCGCTGGACCTGATCGACGGCGCTGCCCGGGTGTACGACCCGATCGTGCGCGGCGAGGCCGGCGAGGACCTGTACGGCTGCTTCCTCAAGGACTACGCGCCCGCCAACTGGTAGAGCCGAACGGCCGGAAACGTCACCCGAACGGAGCCCCATAGAGCGGACGCCCGCTCATCTGGTTACTCTTGTCGGCGAGGACGGCATCAGGAGAACGACCCTCTCCGCGGCTGTCCAGGGACAAGGCCCATTACCACGGCCGCGGTCCCGCCCGAAAAGCGGCGCCACCGCGACGTAACAGCCCTGTCCCAGAGTTGCGCGACACAAAGGAGTGCGCCGTGACATCAGACCCGAAGAAGAAGACCGAGCAACGACCGCAGGACGGCGGCGAGCGGCCCCGGAACCCCGAGAAGCTCGGCAATCTCGAAGTGTGGGCCAGGTCCGCCCCGATCCGGCTGGCGGGCTACGAGGACGACCTCGCGGAGCCGCACATCCTCCAGGGCGTCGACTGACGGAGCACACGGGCGCCCCGCGTTTCCCCTCACGTTTGGGGTGCGGGGCGCCTTCATTCATCCGGATTCATCCGATGACCGTGAGGAACGAGTTCGCGCCCGTCACGTACGAGGCATTGACATGGACCTGTCTGCTTCGAATCATCGGATGTCATGACCGAACTTCCCAGACGCCATGTACTCGGAATGACGGCAGGAGCGGCAGTCGGCGCCGCCCTTGTTCTCCCGGCCACGGCCGACGCGAGCCCGCGCACGAAGGGCCCGGGAGCGGCGGGCGCCACCGATCACGGTGGCGGTGACTGGGGTACGGTCCCCGCCGCCGTACCCGTACCCCTGGACAGCCTGTTCGACAACGACGGCATCGACACCGCCGACGCCCCCGGCGGCGATTTCGACGGCACCGGTTACACCTTCCCCGGCGAGGAACTCCCCGCCGGAGAAGTGGACATCGACGGAGTCACCTACCTCTTCCCTTCCGCTGCGGCGGGCGCGAACAACAACGCCGTCGCGCTCGGGCAGCGTGTCGAACTGCCCCCGGGCCGCTACCTCTCCGGCTTCTTCCTCACCGCGTGCAGTTACGGCGCCGCCTCCGGCACGGCCACCGTCCACTACGCCGACGGCAGTACGTCGACGGCGGCCCTCGGCGGCCCCGACTGGTACGCGGGCAGCGGCGCGCTCGTCGCCGCGTACCGCTACGACCCGTCGGGCGCCAAGGACCCGCACCAGGTGGTCATCGCGACCTCCGAGGTCGCCATGGACCCCGCCAGGCAGGCCGTGGCCCTCACCCTGCCCGTCACCCACGCGGCCGAGGAGAACAGCTCCTCGCTGCACGTCTTCGCGCTGTCGGTCCAACCCGCCGCAGCGGGACGGGCGCTGACCCTGCGTAACGCGCGGGCGACGACCTCCACGCTGGACAACGGCGCGCAGAGCGTCGAGGCGACCGTCGTTAACGCCGGCACCGTGGGCATCCTCTCCTCCGACGCGCTCACCCTCTCCGTGGACGTCCCCGGCGCCCGTACCGTCGCCCCCGCCCACGTCACCCGGCTCGCACCCGGCGAGCAGGCCAGGGTCCGCATCGGCATCCGTCCCTCGCCCGGCACCCCGCCGGGCACCAGCGCCGACGGCACCGTCGTGGCACTCAGCCACGGGCGGCGGGCGGCCGCCGCCGGGCGGGCGCTGACGCTCGGAATCCCCGACTTCCAGCCGACGGACGCGTCCCTGAGCACCCATCAGGCGCCCTACTGGTTCCAGGACGCCAAGTTCGGCATCTTCATCCACTGGGGCGTCTACTCGGTGCCCGCCTGGGCGCCGGTCGGCGTGCAGTACGCGGAGTGGTACTGGGCGCAGATGCAGGACCCGACGAACCCGACGTACGCCTACCACCGGGAGACGTACGGCGAGGCGTTCGCCTACGACGACTTCATTCCGAGGTTCACGGCCGACAAGTTCGACCCGCGTGCCTGGGTCGAGCTGTTCAGGGACGCCGGCGCGCAGTACCACGTACTGACGTCCAAGCACC
Source organism: Streptomyces sp. 150FB (assembly GCF_000818195.1). GTDB lineage: Bacteria > Actinomycetota > Actinomycetes > Streptomycetales > Streptomycetaceae > Streptomyces. The sequence goes on from NZ_JTHL01000001.1 coordinate 8,660,332, forward strand.
ACGAGGGCTTCGCCCTCTGGGACACCAAGGTCTCCGACCGCAACTCCGTGAAGATGGGCCCGCGCAGGGACATCGTCAGGGAACTCTTCGACGCCTCGCGCCGCTACACACCCGAGCTGCACCGGGGCCTCTACTTCTCGATGCCGGAGTGGTTCAACCCGGACAGCCCCTGGCAGGGCCACGCGCCGCGCAATCCGTACACCCTCGAACCCGTGCCGTACACCGGCTACACCGCGGGCAAGGACTACGTCGAGGACGTCCAGGCCGCGCAGATGCTGGAGTTGATCGACGGGTACGACCCCGAGGTCATCTGGTGCGACATCGGCGGCGAGAACGACAGCCGCCGGGTCCTCGCGGAGTACTTCAACCACGCCAAGAACCGGGCGCGCCCCGTCGAGGTGACCGTCAACGACCGCTCGGGCATCGGGCCGCACGACTTCACCACGCCCGAGTACGCGACGTACGACTCCGTCGTCACCGACAAGTGGGAGTCCAGCCGCGGCCTCGACCCGCGCTCCTACGGCTACAACAGCGCGACCCCGGACGACCAGTACATGACGACGGAGGAAGTGATCCACTCCCTGGTCGACATCGTCTCCAAGAACGGCAACTTCCTGCTCGACATCGGGCCGCGCGCCGACGGCACCATCCCGGAGATCATGCAGCGCAGGCTGCGTGAGACGGGGGAGTGGCTGAAGGTCAACGGCGAGGCGATCTACGGCAGTACGTACTGGGCGAGGATGCCGCAGCTCGGTGAGGACCTGCGCTTCACCGTACGGCCGGACAGCGCGTTCTACATCCACTCGCTCGCCGAGCCCGGGGCGAAACTCACCGTCGCGGCGCCGGTGCCGGTCAGGCCGGGGGTCCGGGTGACACTGCTGGGCCACGACCGGCCGCTGAACTGGCGTACGACCGGCGGCTCGCTGGTCGTGGACGTCCCGGCGGCGGCGCGGGCGGCCGGGCGGCATGTCTGGGTGTTCAAGATCGACCAGCGGCCCTGACGCCCGGTCGGCCCGCGCGGCGGCAACCGCGCGG
>NZ_JTHL01000001.1:8662235-8663415 GCF_000818195.1 Streptomyces sp. 150FB
AGGTCGGGACGGCCCGTCAGGACGGCCGGGCCGTCGCCGCGATCCGCCGGAGCGTACGCGCCAGCGCACGCGCGTACGCCTTCTGCAGCACGGGTACGACGGGACCGGCGAGCCTGGTGTACCAGCAGCCGGGCCGGCTGAAGGCCATCACCGTGAACCACACGGAGCCGTCCTCCCGCAGATCGACGACGAAGGACTCCTCGCCGGTCTCCGGGTGGCCGGGCAGTGTTCCGTAGCCGAAGCCGGTCCGGTCCTTCTCGTACGCCGTCCACACGACCTCACAGGGCGCGCGCAGCCGCAGCGGCCCCGCGCCGAGGCTGACCACCACCAGGGCGCCGGGAGCGGCCCAGGGGGAGCTCGCCCGGACGCGTGCGCCGGTACGGCGGTGCGCCCGCCAGGTGGTCAGCGCGGTCCCCGCCGCGTCGAAGGCGGCGCGGCCACGGCCGATCCTGGCGCTGTGGTGGAGGTGGTGGTAGCCCTCGGGAAGCGGACCGAGCCGGGTCGCGCCGACCTCGGGGTAGGTGAAGGTGGGGCGTGCGGGGGGCAGCGGGGCGGTCATACAGCGCTCTCCTTGAGTTGTCGCCAGGCCAGGATCGAGCAAAGTGCGAAGCCGAGGGCGTTGGCCACGCCATGGGTGGCCGCCATCCATCCGAGGCTCGGACGCGGCAGGCCGGTGGCCTCGCCCGCCGCCCAGCTCAGCGCGAGCAGCATCGTCACCACCAGGACGCCCGCGCTCACGGCGAGCAGCGCCCGGGTGCCGGGACCGGCGGCTCCCGGCCTGACGTCCCGCCAGGTGAGCAGGGACACCGTCCACATACCGGCTGTCAGGACAACGGCTCCGACGAGTTCTGCCCAGTCGGCGACGAAGTACCCGGCCAGGACCAGGAGCGTGCCGAGCGGCACGCTCAGCGCGGCGAACCGGCCGGCCCGGCTCCCGGTCGTCCGGCAGACGAGCCCGGCGAGCAGCGCCGCTGCGAACCCGGCGAAGTGGAAGTGCGCGACGGTCAGCGCCAGGACCGGCAGGGCGAAGCCGAACAGTGGGTGCCCCCAGCGCTCGGCGACCAGCGCGAGTCCGGCGACCGACGGCGTCACCAGTGCCGTGAGCGCCGCGATCTCGGCCGGCGCCAGGGACCGGGTCCTGGCCAGTCGGACCGGCGCCTGGAGGGCGAGCGCGAGGGTC
>NZ_JTHL01000001.1:8663440-8684611 GCF_000818195.1 Streptomyces sp. 150FB
GCCGAGAGCGGCCGGCGCGAGCCACAGGCGGCGTAGCGCGCGCAGGGCGGAAGAGGGCGGGGCGCCGGACGTCTCCAGCAGTCGCAGCCCCAGCGGCACGATCACCAGCATGCCGAGCGCCACGATCAGGCTGACCAGCACGGACATCGCACCCCACCCCCCGAATTGAACGCGTTCAAGTCCTACGTCGAGCTTATGCCGTTGCCTGAACGCGTTCAAGTCCCCCTCCCTGCCTCCCGGATCGGCGCTGCTCCCGCTTGCGGGCCCGGGGCCGATCCGGCAGACATAGGGAGATACGTGTTGAGGAAGAGGCGGGAGACACCGGTGCGCTCACCCATCCGACGTCGGCATGTCGCGCTTGCCGCGCTGTCCGCCGGCATTCTGATCACGGCAGGCTGTGGCGGGAAGGTCAGCGGCAAAGAGGCGCCGGACGCCAGGGAACTCTTCCTCCAGACCGCCGGAGCGCGGGGACCCGACCCGTTCACCGCGTCGACCGCCGCCCCCGCATCCCGCTCCGGCGCCGTGCCCAGGGGGAAGCCGGGCGACACCTCGGCCGCCCGGTCCGCGGCGCCGGACGACGTGGCCGCGTCCGCCGCCCGGATGGCGCGCTCGCTGCCGGGCTCCACGCCAGGCCTCTACGGCGGCAAGAGGTCGCGGTCCAGTTGCGATGTCGAGCGGCAGGTCCGCCTCCTCACGGAGGACCGCGGGAAGGCCAGGGCGTTCGCCAAGGGGGCGGGGATCAGACCCGCATCCCTGCCGTCGTTCCTGCGGGGCCTCACCCCCGTGGTGCTGCGGGCCGACACCCGGGTGACGAACCACGGCTTCCGGGGCGGCTCAGCCACCTCCTTCCAGTCCGTGCTCCAGGCAGGCACCGCCGTCATGGCGGACGACCGGGGCATGCCGCGCGTGCGCTGCGCCTGCGGGAACCCGCTGCGCCCCGCCGTCGCCGTACAGGGCGCCGTCGCCCACCGGGGCGCCAAGTGGCATGGATACAGCCCTGGGCGGGTCGTGGTCGTCCAGCGCGCACCGGCCGCCGTGGGCGGACTGGTCATCGTCAACGCCGTCGACAACACCTGGATCGAGCGCAGGACCGGCACCGACGGCGACGAGGACCGGGTGCCCGACGTGATGCCGCCGTACGACGCCGACGCGGACATCACCGACCCGGACGCCGTGGCACCGCCGGGGGTGCCACTGCCGGACGACCCGTCCGGCGCGCCCACGCCCAGCGACCCGGCGGTGCCCACGCCCTCCGACCCGCCGTCCGGCAGGGACGGCACGCCGCCCCCGTCCGACGCCCCCACCGGCGACACCCCGCCGGACGCCCCCGAGCCGAGCGAACCGCCCTCACCCGACGATCCCGGGCTCCCGCCCGAAGGTGATCTCTATCCGCCGATGCCGGACGCGCAGCAGACCAGCATCGGACTCATCAGCCCCGAGACGTATCAGAGCTGATCAGACCAGTCGAGAATTCCGACAAATGATGACAGAGTGTTCCCATGGTTGATCGGGCGGCCGGTCCCCTGACGCTCCCCGACGACTGGCCCACCAGGCCGGACCGGAGCATGGCCCTCAACCGGATGGGGACCTTCGACTGGGACCTCGACAGCGGGCTGCTGCATCTCGACGGGCCGGCGCTCGAGGTGTTCGACATGCGCCCGGACGACTACGACGAGCGGCCGACCACCCTCGCCCCCCGGATCCCGCACACCGAAAGCGTCCGGCTGGACACCCTGATCTCGCAGGCGCTCAAGGACGGCAGCGTCAGCTACGGCGCCTACCTGCGGATCAGGCGCCCCGACGGCGAGCTGCGCTGGACGCACACCCAGGGCCACATCCAGCGCGACGCCGAGGGCCGCCCCCACCGCATCATCGGTATCGTCCGCGACGCTGCGCAGGAGCTGGCCGACGCCACCTCCCGGCTGGAACTGGAAGCGGGCCGCCGCGTGCAGACGAGCGTCGTGGAGAGCACCACGGCCGCGCTCGCCCACGCCAGGACCGTCCGGGACGTCATCGACGTACTGAAGGAGTCCGGCGGACTCGAACATCTCGGCGCCACCAGCCTGGTCATGGGCCTGGTCGAGTCCGGGCGCATCCGCCTCGTGGCCGAAGGGCCCGAAGGGTCCTTCGTGCCCGGGACGCGCATCACCCGGATCGACGAGCGTTACCCGATGAGCGAGGTCGTACGGGGGCTCACGCCCCGCTTCATCGAGTCCCCCGAGGACTTCGCCGAGTCCTACCCCGAGCTGTGGCGCCACATCGACCACCTGGGCATCACCGCCGCCGCCTACCTCCCGCTGATCGCCCAGGGACAGCCCATCGGCGCGCTCGGGCTGATCTACGGCGACAAGAACGGCTTCACCCCCGAGGACCGCAACCTGCTGGTCGCCCTCAGCAGCAGCATCGCGCAGAGCCTCCAGCGCGCCGTGCTCTTCGAGCAGGAGCACGACCTCGCCGAGGGGTTGCAGCAGGCGATGCTGCCGCGCAGGATCCCCTCGGTGGCCGGGGCCCAGATCGCCGTCCGCTACCGCTCGGCCCGGTTCGGGAGAGACATCGGCGGTGACTGGTACGACGTCATCCCGCTGCCCGGCGGCCGGGTCGGGGCGGTCATCGGGGACGTGCAGGGGCACGACACCCACGCCGCCGCCGTGATGGGACAGCTCCGCATCGTGCTGCGGGCGTACGCCGCCGAGGGGCACTCACCGGCCACCGTGATGGCACGCGCCTCCGTGTTCCTCCACGAGCTGGACACCGACCGCTTCGCGACCTGCATCTACGCCGAGGCCGACCTCACGACCGGCGTCATCCAGCTCGTCAGGGCCGGCCATGTCGACCCCCTCATCAGGGAAACGGACGGCAGTTGCCGCCGGCTGCCGGTGTCCGGCGGCATGCCGCTCGGCCTCTCCGCCCTCTTCGGCGGCCTCGACTACTCGGTCAAGTCCTTCGAGCTGAAACCCGGCCAGACCCTGGTGCTCTACACCGACGGTCTCGTGGAGCAGCCGGGCACCGACCTCGACGAGGGGATGCGGCAGCTCTCCGAGCTGGTCAAGACCGGTCCGCGCGACCTCCAGATGCTCGCCGACCGGCTCTGCGAGGTGGTGGACGAGCGGGGCGGCGAGGACGACGTGGCCGTCCTGCTGCTGCGCCGCAGGGGCGCCTACGCGCCGCAGACCGGCGGCCGGCTCCAGCAGCACGTCGCCCGGAACGACCCGGAGGCCCTCAGCTCCGCACGGCACATGATCAGGGCGGCCGTCGGCGCCTGGGGCGCCAGGGAGCGGTCCGACGAGATCGAACTCGCGGCCGACGAGCTGATCACCAACGCGCTGATGCACACCGAAGGCGGTGCCGTCGTCACCGTACGGGTGCTGCCCGGGTCGCAGCGGGTGCTGCGCATCGACGTGGACGACCGCTCCAGCGCGCTGCCGCACCGGCGCGACGCGGGGGAGGCGGGCGTCTCGGGGCGCGGGCTGCTGCTGGTGGACCAGCTCGCCGACGCCTGGGGCGTGGAGTCGCGCGGCAGCGGCAAGTGCGTATGGTCCGAGTTCGTCATCCCCGACTCCTCCGGGCGCTGAACGGCCGTCGACTGCCGACCGACCGATAGATCGGACAGCTCCCGCAGAAAATGCCGCAGACAGCTCCCTCACAGGTGTTGACGCCGTCCAGTCATCCGATGAATATTTCTCCTGGTCGACGGCACCGGTCGTCGGCACGGCTTGCGGGAGGCGGCAGCGGTATGCGGCACACCACGCTCGGACGCGGTGCGGTCCCGGTGACCGCGCTGTCCTTCGGGTCCGCCGGGATCGGCGGCCTCTACACCTCCGTACCCGCCGAACAGGCGGCCGAGGCCGTCGACGCCGCCTGGGACGCCGACATCCGGTACTTCGACACCGCACCCCACTACGGCATCGGCCTCGCCGAACGCAGGCTGGGCGAGGCACTGCGTACCCGCGACCGCGCCGAGTACACCTTGTCCACCAAGGTCGGCAGGGTGCTCGAACCCGTACGGGCGGCAGCCGGCGAGCCGGTCGGCGACGACCTCGCCAACGGCTTCGCCGTACCGGCCACGCACCGGCGCTTCTGGGACTTCAGCGCCGACGGCGTACGCCGGAGCATCGAGGACAGCCTCGAACGCCTCGGCCTCGACCGGATCGACATCGCCTACCTCCACGACCCGGACGACCACGGCGACGAGGCGTTCACCCAGGCGTACCCCGCCCTTGAACGTCTCAGGGCGGAAGGGGTCGTGGGCGCGATCGGCGCCGGGATGAACCAGACGGCCATGCTCACCCGCTTCGTACGGGACACCGACGTCGACGCCGTCCTGTGCGCCGGGCGCTTCACCCTCCTCGACGGCTCCGCCCTCGCCGACCTGCTGCCCGAGGCGGCGGCGCGCGGCACCAGCGTCGTCGTCGGCGGGGTCTTCAACTCCGGGCTGCTCGCCGACCCGCGCCCCGGCGCGACGTACGACTACACGGCGGCGCCCGCGGACCTGCTCGACCGGGCTCTGCGGATGGACGCGGTCACCCGGCGCCACGGCGTCCCGCTGCGCGCCGCGGCGCTGCACTACCCGCTCCGGCACCCGGCGGTGGCGAGCGTCCTGGTCGGCACCAGATCGGCGGACGAGGTGCGCGACGCCGCCGGGCAGTTCGCCCGTACCATCCCCGACGACCTCTGGGCCGAACTGCGCGCGGAGGGACTGCTCACGGAGGACGCCGTATGACACAGCCCGACGAACAGCCCACCGGACAGGCGGGGCAGAGCGGCGTCGTCGACGCCCACCAGCACTTCTGGGACCTGTCCGTACGTGACCAGGACTGGATCACCGGACCGGAGATGGCCCCCATCCGGCGGAACTTCTCCCTCGAAGACCTGGAACCGGAAGCGCGCGCCGCGGGCGTCACCGCCACCGTTCTCGTCCAGACCGTCACCGTGGCCGAGGAGACCCCCGAATTCCTCGCCCTCGCCGCCGGCAGCGACCTCGTCGCCGGTGTGGTCGGCTGGACCGATCTCACCGACCCCGGCATCGGCGACACCCTCGCAGCGCTCCGCGCGCTCCCCGGGGGCGGCAAGCTCGTCGGCATCCGCCACCAGGTCCAGGGGGAACCCGACCCGGAGTGGCTGCTGCGGCCCGAGGTCAGGCGCGGACTGGCGGCGGTGGCCGAGGCCGGGCTCGCCTACGACCTGGTCCTCCTGCCCCAGCAGCTCCCCGCAGCCGCCAGGACGGCGGCGCTGCTGCCCGAACTCACCTTCGTACTCGACCACCTCGGCAAGCCGCCGATCGCCACCGGCGACCTCGAACCCTGGGCACACCACCTCGGGAACCTCGCCGCCAGGCCCAACACCTTCTGCAAGCTCTCCGGCATGGTCACCGAAGCCGCTTGGGACTCCTGGACCGCCGAAGGCCTGCGCCCGTACGCCGACACCGTGCTGGGCGCCTTCGGGCCGGGGCGGGTGATGTTCGGCTCCGACTGGCCGGTGTCCACGCTCGCCGCTTCGTACGGTGAGGTGCTCGAAACGGCCCGCACCCTGACCGACGGGCTGAGCGCGGACGAGCGTACGGCGGTCTTCGCGACGACGGCGCGGCGGGCCTACGGGCTCTGAGGAGCGGCTCTGAGCGGCGGTTCTGGTCAGGCGCCGATCGTGTCGAGTTCCGCGAGCGCGTCGGCGGACAGTCCGATACCCGCCCCCGTGACGTTCTCGCGAAGGTGCGCCACCGACGAGGTCCCCGGGATCAGAAGCGTCGTCGGGGAGCGCCGCAGCAGCCAGGCCAGCGCGACCTGGCCGGGCGAGGCGCCGAGCCCGGCGGCGACCCGGTCGAGCACCTCCGACTCCAGGGGGCTGAAGCCGCCGAGCGGGAAGAAGGAGGCGTAGCCGATGCCTTCGCGCGCACACCTGTCGACCAGTTCGTCGTCGCCCCGGTTGGCGAGGTTGTAGAAGTTCTGTACGCAGACCACCGGCGCGATCGACTGCGCCTCGCTGAGCTGCTCGCCCGACACCCCGCTGACCCCGAGATGCCGGATCAGCCCCTGCTGCCGCAGCTCGGCGAGCGCCCCGAACGGCTCGGCGAGCGAGCCGGGAGCGGAGGTCAGCGTTTCGCCGACGCGCAGGTTCACCACGTCGAGCGCGTCGAGCTCCAGGTGCTGGAGGTTCTCGTGGACGGCGCTGGTCAGCTCCTCGGGGGACAGCGCCACTTGCCAGGACCGGTCGGGGGAGCGCCGCGCGCCGACCTTGGTGACGATGTGCAGGTCGTCCGGATAGGGGTGCAGAGTCTCGCGGATCAGCTCGTTGACGGTGTAGGGACCGTAGTAGTCGCTGGTGTCGATGTGGGTGATTCCCAGCGCCACCACCTCGCGCAGTACGGCGGCCGCCTCGTCGCGGTCGCGCGGCGGCCCCCACACCTCGGGGCCCGCGAGCCGCATCGCTCCGTACCCCACCCGGCTGAGCGTGAGACCCTCGGCCAGGTTCAGGTTTCCGCCGGGAAGCGGCTTCGACATGGGTGGTCCTTTCCCCGGCCGCGCGGAGGCCCGCCCGTACGGCGTCCGCGCGGCTCCGTGAGTCGGTGGCTCCGCTCCGTCCCCCTGCCTCCAGCCTGCCGTGCGAGCCGTCCCGCCGCTCGTCCTGGAAGGCCGGGGAGGCCTGGCAGACGCGGGAGGCCGCAGGGCCGGACGCCCCGGTCCCTCAGACCGACAGGACCGGTCCCTCGCCGTTCAGGAAGGACCGGCGCACCACATCGGGGAACGGGCCCATGTCCAGCAGCGCCATCACCGTGTCGACGGCGAGGGAGTGCCAGGTGGAGGCCCTGTGCAGCATCGGATGGTCGCCGCCGGAGAGCAGGACGGCGCAGGCCTCGGCGCCCGCCCGGCGCGCCCGGGCCGCCATCGCGACGCTGCCGCCCGGATCGGTCGTACGGTCCCGGTCGCCGTGCAGCAGCACGGCCCGCCGGCCGGCCAACTGCTCGGCCGGTTCGTCGTCCGGGCACCACGGGGCCAGTCCCACCACCCCGGTCACCAGACCGTGCCCCGCCACGCTCAGCGCGGCGCGGCCGCCCATCGAATGCCCGATGAGCACCACAGGAACGTCACCGGCCAGCAGCTCCAGCTCGTCGAGCGCGCGCCGCGCGTCGCGGGCGGCGTCGGCCCGGCTGCCGTTCCAGCCCCGGTGCCGGTAGCGCACCCGGCCCACCACGACGCCGTCCCCCTCGGTGGCCCGCAGCACCGCCCGGGTGAAGGGCCGCATCCGGGCGAGCGCCAGATTCACCAGGGGCGGCGGATCCTGGCTCAGTGAGCGCCCGCCGTGCAGGAGCAGGACGGCGGCGCGGGGGCGCGCGGCCGTCCGTTCGATGGTCAGGGCGGGTCGGACTGTCGTACGGCGGTCGGTCACATGCACGTGAGCGCCTTTCCTCCGAGGGCGAGCGGGCCGGGCGCCCTGTCCGGATGATTCGTAGCGGAAGCGGCGGCGGATGGCTCCCGCGCGGTGCCGCCGAGGGCCTGTCGGGGCATTCGCGCGGCGACTGCGGCACTCTGGTAAGCATGCCTGAAGTTCCCGAAGTCGAAGCGCTGCGAGAATTCCTCGACGAACGGCTGGTGGGCAAGGAGATCGTCCGCGTCCTGCCCCTGACCGTCAACGCGCTCAAGACCTACGACCCGCCGCTGTCCGCCGTCGAGGGTGCGACGGTCACCTCCGTCGGCCGCCGGGGCAAGTACCTCGACGTCGTCGCCGGTGACGCCGGTCTGCACCTCGCCATCCATCTCGCCCGCGCCGGCTGGCTGCGCTGGAAGGACTCGTTCCCGCCGCAGCCGCCGCGCCCCGGCAAAGGGCCGCTCGCCCTGCGGGTCGTGCTCGCCGAGGGCGACGGCTTCGACCTGACCGAGGCAGGTACGACCAAGCGCCTCGCCGTCCATCTCGTACGCGAGCTCCCGGACGTCCCCGGCATCGCCACGCTCGGCCCCGAGCCGCTCGACGACTCCTTCGACCGGGACGCGTTCGCCGCGCTGCTCGCGGGGGAGAGACGCCAGCTCAAGGGCGCGCTGCGGGACCAGCGCCTGATCGCCGGGATCGGCAACGCCTACAGCGACGAGATCCTGCATGTGGCGAAGATGTCGCCCTTCAAACCGGTGCACAACATGTCCGAGGACGAGATCACCGTCCTCTACGAGGCGATGCGCACCACTCTGACCGACGCCGTCGAGCGCACGCGCGGGGTGGCCGCAGGCCTGCTGAAGTCGGAGAAGAAGAGCGGACTGCGCGTGCACGGCAGGGCCGGGGAGCCGTGTCCCGTCTGCGGCGACACCATCAGACAGGTGTCGTTCGCCGACTCCTCGCTCCAGTACTGCCCGACCTGCCAGACCGGGGGCAAGCTCCTCGCCGACCGCAGGCTCTCCCGACTGCTGAAGTGACGCGCGCTGAAGTGACGCGCGTCTCCGGTCCGCGCCGCCGGTGATGTGTACCACCTGTCGCCTGCCGTCACCTGCCCGTCGCCTCATGCCGTCCACCGGTCATCCGCCGATCGTCACCAGGCGGCGGCCGTCCGCCGTGCGGACCTCGAAGTGGTCGATCTGGTCGGGCCGCAGCGCCGCCCCTCCGGTGGTGAGCAGCGGCGCCTTCCCGTCCTTCGTGGCCTCCCAGGTCGTCACGGTCTCCCGCGAGCCGTCCCTTCCCACCGCGATCAGGGCGCAGACACCGGACACACCCGGCCGCTCCAGCTTCAGACCGATGTCCGTCCCCCAGGCCTTGCCCGCCGCCGTCACCACGGCCGACGTTCCCGTGCTGTGGTCCGTCGCGCTCCAGCGCGTCACCGCCGTGTCCCGAGGCCCCGCGCCCGTGCCGAGCACGGCGAGCGGGCCGCCCACGACGAGCACCGCGGCGGCCGCGACGAGCGCGAGCCGCCGCCTGCGGCTTCTTCGGCGCGCAGTGACCGTACGGTCGAGCATGCCGCGCAGCAGGTCCGGGCTGACGGCGGTGAACGGCGACACATCGGCCGGCGTCCGCCTGACGTACTCGTCGAGCTGCTCCCGCACCTCGCTGAAGCGCGCCAGTCGCAGCGCGCATCCGGGGCACTCCATGAGGTGGTCCTCGAACCGGAACGCGTCGGCGGCGTCGAGCACGCCCAGCGCGTAGGCGCCGACGTCGCGATGAATGTCCAAGGTCCGCATACTGTCTGGTACGTGTAAGAGTCCTGGAACACTCAATGCGGATGGCCGCTGATCCGCACGCCGAACTGGTCGTACACTCCGGCGTCATGCTGCGCGTACTGGCTGTGGACGACGAAGAACCGGCCCTCGAAGAGCTGCTGTACCTCCTGCGCGCCGACCCCAGGGTCCGCGCGGCCGAGGGCGCCACCAGCGCCACCGAGGCGCTGCGCCGGATCGGCGCTGCGCTGGACGCGGGCCCCGGCGACCCGGCCGCCGTCGATGTGGTGTTCCTCGACATCCACATGGCCGGTCTCACCGGGCTCGACGTGGCCAGGCTGCTCGCCGGATTCGCCGAACCCCCGCTGATCGTCTTCGTCACGGCCCACGAGGGCTTCGCCGTCCAGGCCTTCGACCTCAAGGCCGTCGACTACGTCCTCAAACCGGTCCGCAGGGAGCGGCTCGCCGAGGCCGTCCGCCGGGTCGCCGAACTCGTGGGGGACCGGTCACCCGTCACGGACACCGCCGCCGACCAGATACCCGTCGAACTCGGCGGTGTGATCCGCTTCGTGGCCGTCGGCGACATCACCTACGCGGAGGCCCAGGGCGACTACGCCCGGCTGCACACCGCCACCGGCAGCCATCTTGTGCGCATCCCGCTGACCGCGCTGGAGGAGCGCTGGCGCTCGCGGGGCTTCGTACGCATCCACCGCCGCCATCTCGTCGCGCTGGGCAGGATCGACGAACTGCGGCTCGACGCCGGGGCGATGAGCGTACGGGTCGGGGACGCCGAACTCGCCGTCAGCCGACGGCACTCGCGCGCCCTGCGCGATCTGCTGATGCGGCTGCCCGGCCGCTGAACGATTCCCCCCGCCGCCGGGGCGTGCGTACACTCCGGGCCCGGGGACAACGGGCCCCGGCCGGGAGGCGGCGCGTGACGGGGGAGGGACACGATGACGGGTGAGCCCGCGCCACGCCGTGAGGTCGTCACCGGCGAACCCCGAAGGGTACGGCCGCTGCCCCGCTACCGCGCCCAGGCCGAGATCGACGAGCAGACCGCGCTCGGCGACGCGTACGTCCGCTCCCTGATGCGCAGTCAACTCCGCGCCGGACTCACCGCCTTCGGCGTCCTCGCGCTGGTCGCCGGCACCCTGCCGCTCGCCTTCGCCGCACTCCGCGACGCGACGGCCTCCTGGATCGTGCTCGGCTTCGCCGCTTACCCGCTGCTGACGCTCCTCGCCTGGTGGTACGTGCGGCGCGCCGAGCGCAACGAACGGGACTTCGCCCGGCTCGTCAAGGGCCGGCCCCCGCAGTGAGCCAGAGCTACACGGTCACAGCCGTCACCACCGTCGTCCTCGCCACCGTCCTCATCGGCGGCTTCGGGCTGCGGATATCCCGCACCACCTCCGACTTCTACGTCGCCTCGCGCACCGTCAAACCGGCGCTCAACGCTGCGGCCATCAGCGGCGAATACCTTTCCGCCGCCTCCTTCCTCGGGATCGCGGGCCTCGTCCTGCTGCACGGCCCCGACATGCTCTGGTACCCGGTCGGCTACACCGCCGGCTATCTGGTGCTGCTGGTCTTCGTCGCGGCGCCACTGCGCCGCTCGGGCGCGTACACACTCCCCGACTTCGCCGAGGGCCGGCTGGAGTCGCTGGCGGTACGCAGGCTCGTGAGCGTGCTCGTGGTCGGCGCGGGATGGCTCTACCTCGTACCGCAACTTCAGGGCGCTGGGCTGACGTTGACCACCCTGACCGGCGCGCCCTACTGGTTCGGCGGGGTGCTCGTCGCGCTGGTCGTGGTGGTGTCGGTGGCCGCCGGCGGCATGCGCAGCATCACCTTCGTGCAGGCCTTCCAGTACTGGCTCAAGCTCACCGCGCTGCTCGTCCCCGCCATCTTCCTGCTGCTCGCCTGGCAGGGCGACGGCCGGCCGCGACTCGACCTGGCCGTGACGAGGGATGTCGTGGGGCGCGTGGACCATCCGCTGTACGCCACCTACGGGCTGATCGTCGCCACGTTCCTCGGCACGATGGGCCTGCCCCATGTCGTCGTGCGCTTCTACACCAGCCCCAACGGCCAGGCCGCCCGCCGCACCACCGTGGTCGTGCTGGCGCTGATCGGCGCGTTCTACCTGCTGCCGCCGGTGTACGGCGCGCTCGGCCGGCTCTACGTACCCGAACTCCCGCTCGGTACCGACGCCGACGCGGCTGTGCTGCTGCTCCCTGAGCACGCGATCGGCGGTGTCGGAGGCGATCTGCTCGGCGCGCTGGTCGCCGGCGGGGCGTTCGCCGCGTTCCTTTCCACCGCCTCCGGGCTGACGATGGCCGTGGCCGGAGTCCTCACCCAGGATGTGCTGCCCTCGCGGGGCGTACGGCACTTCAGGCTGGCCACCCCGCTCGCCATGGGCGCCCCGCTCGGCGGATCGCTGCTGATCAGCGGCATGCCGGTGGCCGACTCGGTCGGAATGGCCTTCGCGGTGTCCGCCTCCTCCTTCTGCCCGCTGCTGGTGCTCGGCATCTGGTGGCGCAGGCTCACCCCGCAGGGCGCGGTCGCCGGGCTGCTGCTCGGCGGCGGACTGGCGTTCATCGCCACGCTCGTCACGGTCAGCGGCACGGTGTCCGGCGGCTGGGCGCACGCGCTGCTCGCCTGGCCCGCCGTCTGGTCGGTGCCGGTCGGCTTCCTCTCGATGATCCTGGTCTCCCTCGCCACACCCCATCGGATACCGCCGGGCACCAACGCCGCGATGACCCGCTTCCATCTGCCCGAGGCGCTGGCGCCGGACGGCAGGGGAGGCACCCGATGAAGACGCGGCACCGGACGAAGGGTTGGACAGGGTGAGCGGAGCCGCCCTCGCCGTCCTGATCGTCCTCGGTCCGCTGCTGCTCGCCGGCGGCTTCCTGCTCGGCCGCCGCACGGCGCGCCCCGAGCGGATCAGTGACGTGGGAACACCCGTGGAGCACGCGACCTTCGAGACGCTGCACACCGCTTCGCTCGCGAGCCCGCCGCTGCGGGCGGGTCTCACCGAGGAGAGTGCGCGCAAGGCCGCCCACCGGCTGCGTTCGCTGCTCGGCACCGACGCGCTCTGCCTCACGGACCGCGACCAGGTGCTGGCCTGGGACGGTTCCGGGGAGCATCACGCCGGGCAAGTGATGGACCACGTGCGGGAGTTGCTGGACAGCGGGCGCGGTACCGCCTTCGCCGGCGGCTGCGGCGACCTGGACTGTCCGCTGCGCTGGGCGGTGGCGGCCCCGCTGACCGTCGACCACCGGGTACTCGGCGCGCTGGTGGCGTACGCGCCCCGCGAGTCGGCGGTCCTCGCCAGGGCGGCGGGCGAGGTCGCGCGCTGGGTCTCCGTCCAGCTCGAACTCGCCGAGCTGGACCGCTCGCGTACGCAGCTCATCGAGGCCGAGATCAGGGCACTGCGCGCGCAGATCTCGCCGCACTTCATCTTCAACTCGCTGGCCGCCATCGCGTCCTTCGTCCGCACCGACCCGGCGCGGGCCCGAGAACTGCTCCTGGAATTCGCCGACTTCACCCGCTACTCGTTCCGCAAGCACGGCGACTTCACCACGCTCGCCGACGAGTTGCACTCCATCGACCAGTATCTGGCGCTCGTACGCGCCCGGTTCGGCGAGCGCCTCTCCGTCACCCTCCAGGTCGCACCCGAGGTACTGCCCGTGGCGATGCCGTTCCTCTGCCTCCAGCCACTCGTGGAGAACGCCGTCAAGCACGGCCTCGAAGGCGCGGTGACCACGAGCCGGATCACCATCAGCGCGCTCGACGCCGGCGCGGAGGCCGAGGTGGTGATCGAGGACGACGGCGTCGGCATGGAACCGGACCGGCTGCGGCAGATCCTGCGCGGTGAGGGCGGCGCCTCGACCGGGATCGGTCTGCTGAACGTGGACGAACGGCTGCGCCAGGTCTACGGGGACGACTACGGCCTGGTCATCGAGACGGGCGTCGGTGCCGGGATGCGGATCACCGTACGCATCCCCAAGTACCGGGCGGGCGTGCACGGTTCATAGGCGCGGAAGCGCTCTGTCCGCTCGCTGCCGGGCGGTCAGAACAGGTGGATCGCCAGATGCCCCAGCGGCAGGCCGAGTTGCCAGGCCGGGGTCCACACCTGGGGTCCCTCCTCCTCCCCGAGCGGACATGGCTCACCGCCGGGCGGACCCACGGCGTCGAGGTCGGGCGCCAGCAGCTCCGTCTCCTCCAGCCACCGCCACGCGGCGCACGCCAGTTCCAGATCCGGGTCCTCGCCGCTCGTACCGGCCTCGAAGGCTGCGGCCACGAGCCGGTCGAGCCGCCCGCAGACCCAGTCGCGCCAGGACGTGCCGTACGCGGTGAGTGAGCGCCACTCCTCCATCCTGGCCCCCACGGGCGGCACATCGCGCGACCCGTCGGCGAGGAAGATGGTCAGGGCCAGCGCGTCGCGTCCCGCGCGGTATTCGAGGGTCGTCGGCGGCATCAGGTCACCGGTGCGCAGCAACTCGTCGGCGATGTACTCGGCGTACATCCATGCCATCGGCACCAGCAGTCCACCACCGGCCCCTTCCGTATATTTCGGGCGCATCGCTTTCCGCCTTCCTTCCTCTCCGTGAAGTCTGCTTCAGGGAGCATTGAACCGGCGGCGGACGCCTCGCGTGGCCAGAAGGACAGGATCGGGCGGCCCCTGGGCGCGGATTGTGACGGGTGTGACCGGTGATGGTGCACAGGCGCGCTCAGGGCGGGTCGACGGCTATCCGGCGCCGGTCAGTCGGGCGTCCGCTCGGTCCGCGCGGTCCGCCGAGGACGGTCCGCTGTAGCCGGGGAGCGAGCGGCCGAGCGCGCGCAGCGCGTAGTACGAGCGTGACTTGACCGTGCCGCGCGGGATGCCCAGCACCTCGGCGGCCTCCGGCATGCTCAGCCCCCGGAAGTAGAGCTGCACCAGGACGGCGCGGTGCTCGGGGCTGAGCGCCTTCACCGCCTCCCGTACGTCGAGGGTCGCCGCGGCGGCCTCGGTGAGGTCCTCCGGATCGGGGGTCGCCGCCAGGATCACGTCACTGATCTCCGCCGGCCGCACCAGCCGGGACCTGCGGGCGTCGATCGCCAGCCGGCGGCCGACCGTGAACAGCCACGGGCGCATGGACTCGAAGGGGGCGTCGAAGGCCTCCGGGTGCTGCCACGCGCGGACCAGAGTCTCCTGGAGCAGGTCCTCGGCGCGCTGCCGGTCGCCGTAGGTGAGGCCGAGCAGGAAGCGGAGCAGCGCGGGGCCGTGTTCCCGCTGGAGCCTCGCCAGCGCCCGCTCGTCGGTCGTCGCCGTGGCCGTGGCAGTGGTCATCGTGAACGTCCTCTCCTCCAGGGGGCGCCGGTGAATGGCGGTCACCTCCGCCTGGCGTATCCGAACGCATACCGGCGCCCGGCGACAGAGCGTGCGCGCGGGTGTGCGACGAGCGGTCACTCACTGCGGCGAGTGGTGCGGTGAACGGTCCCGTGGAGGCGTTCGGACCGATTAATCGTATTTATCGGCAAGGTCCCTTGACTCGAATAAATATGACTGTATGAACTCTTTGGGCTGATATCCCTCGAAAGAAGGAGATTGCCCGATGGGCAAGCACGCACGACAGGGAGCGGTGGCCGCGTTCACCCTGCTCCTCGGAACAGCGGCGGCCTGCGCCGCCCCGGACAAGGCCCCGGGCCCCGACTCCGGCCTCTCCCGGCTCGGCTCCCCGCCGGCCTCGGTCGTGGGCGGAGCGGGGCCCCAGCACGGCTTCACCCTCGTCGCTTCGGGCGATGTGCTGCCGCACGACTCGGTCATCCGGCAGGCGGCCGCCGACGCGGGCGGCGGGGGATACGACTTCCGCCCGATGCTCGCCGGCGTGAAGCCGGTCGTCTCCGGCGCCGATGTGGCGATCTGTCATATGGAGACGGTGTACGGCGAGGACGGCGGCCCCTACACCGGCTATCCGTCCTTCAAGTCGCCGCCCGAGATCGCCCGGGCGCTGCGGGACACCGGCTACGACTCCTGCTCAACCGCGTCGAACCACACACTCGACGACGGCAGCGCCGGGGTACGCCGTACCCTCGACGCGCTCGACGAGGCGGGTGTCAAGCACGCGGGTTCGGCCCGCACGGCGGCCGAGGCCACCCGCCCGGCCATGCTGGAGGCGGGCGGCGCGAGAATCGCCCAACTGGCGTACACCTACGGCACGAACGACGTCCCGCTGCCCGTCGGGCAGCCCTGGGCGGTCTCCCTGCTCGATGAGAAGAAGATCGTCGCCGACGCCCGCGCGGCCAGGGAGGCGGGAGCCGATGTCGTGGTGGTCAGCCTCCACTGGGGCACCGAGTGGGAGACACCCCCCGACGAGCAGCAGATCAGCCTCGGCCGGCGGCTCACCGCGTCCAGGACCGGCGACCGCCCCGACATCGACCTGATCGTCGGCACGCACGCGCATGTCCCGCAGGCGTACGAGAAGGTCAACGGCACCTGGGTCATCTACGGCATGGGCGACCAGATCGCGGGTTCGATGGTCAACTACGCCGACCAGAACGACCCCCGCGGCAATCAGGGCTCGATCGGCCGCTTCACCTTCGCTCCCCCGTCGTCCGACGGCGGCCGGTGGACCGTGAAGAAGGCCGAGTTCATCCCCGAGTGGATGGACACGGACGCCGGACGGGTGGTCAGCCTGCCGGAGGCGACCCGCGAGGACCCGGGCCGGGGCGACTACCGCGAGGCGCGGGAGGCGATCCGTACGGCGGTCCTCAGCAGGGGCGCCGAGAAGGACGGCCTCACCATGGGCCGCTGACCCGTACGCACCACCGGGCGGGGCCCCACGGCGGGGTCACGCCCCTACGCGTCCACGGCCCTGCGGTTCTACGGGACGACGGTAACCGGCCAGCGGCCGGCCTTGACGAGCCGGATCGCCACCGACCCGACGATCCGGTGCCCCGCCGACTCCGAAGCGCCCACCACCACGGCGTCCGCGGTGAGTTCGTCGGCCGCGGTGACGAGTCCGTTGTAGGGGTCGCCGTGGAAGGTGTGGAACTCCCAGCGGACGTCCCAGACGCCCTTGGCCCGCTCGGTGGCCGCACGGATCTCGGACACCAGTTCCTCTGCGATCTCCCCGGTCGTATCGGCGACCGAGGCGCCGAGGGCGGCGCCGGCGGGAATAACGGGCTGTACGTAGACGATCGCCAGCAGCGCGTTCTGCCGCCGGGCGAGACCTCCGGCGTACGAGGCGGCGCGGAGGGACGACGAGGAACCGTCCACGCCGACGACGATCACTTTCGGGCCGTCGGTACCGCGTTCGAATTGGGAGGGCTGCTGCTCAGTCACGGCAGGCAGGTTATCCGTATCCGGACACGTGTCCACCAGCGGTCTCCTTCGAGGGACAGCCCCGGCCCGGCATGTCCGGATCCGTTCCGTACCCCCCGCCTTCCGTTCCGTACCCCCAGGTGGCCGGGGGTACGGTGTGAGCGCGCCGCCGCCGCTCTTCCCCGGTGCCGTTTTCGGAGCCCGGGGAACTGGCTGGTCCCATCGGGCTACTTTCGCCCTGGGTGCGTGTCGTGCGTGCGTGCGAAGCATCCGCCGTGCGAGCTATTAGTCATGAAAAAGGACAAGATGATTCCGAGGCGTCATGCCGTTCTGCGGATCACCGGCTGCCTTGGTGCCGCCGTCACCGCGCGGATGATGATCACGGGACCGGCCCAGACCCCCGGCCAGGCCGCGGTCACCCCTTCCCCTTCCCCGTCTTCGTCGTCGGCCGCTGCCCCGGCGGCGGGACCGGTGGCGGCCGGCCCTCAGGCTGGCGCGCAGCGGGCCGCAGCGGCTCCGCTCAACCCGTCCGCCTACCGGCTGCGGCCGATGACGTCCGACAACCCGCCCGGTCCGCACAGGGACGCGCCGCCCGTGCGAGAGGAGCCCTTCTTCAAACTGCCCGACCTCGGCAACTCCGTCGTGCTCACCTTCGACGACGGCCCTGACCCGCGCTACACCCCGCAGGTCCTGAGCGTGCTGCGCGAACACGACGTACGGGCGATGTTCTTCGTGTGCGGCGAGATGGCCTCGTACAACAAGGCCCTGCTGGCCGAGGTGGCCGACGCCGGCCACATCGTGGGCAACCACACCTGGACCCACCCCGAACTGCCGAAGCTCTCCCGCGCCAAGATTCGCGACGAGATGGAGCGGACCAGTGAGGTGATCGAGAAGAACACGGGCGCGGCGCCGCTCTGGTTCCGGGCCCCCTACGGCTCCTGGAACAAGCACACCTTCGAACTCGGCTCGGAACTCGGCATGGAGCCGCTCGCCTGGACCGTCGACACGATGGACTGGACGATCCCGGGCACCGACAGCATCGTCAAAGCCGTCATGGACGGTGCGGGACCGGGGGTCGTCGTGCTCTCGCACGACGCGGGCGGCAACCGCTCGCAGAGTGTGGCGGCGCTGCGTCTCTATCTGCCGCGCCTGCTGGCGGCCGGCTACCGCGTCGCGATCCCGCACCGGTGACCCGGGGCCCGGCCCGGTGACGGCGGGGCACTGACGTACCCCTTACGTACCGAGGACGCGACCGGTGGGGCGCGTCCTCGGTATGCCAGGCGTGCGTACTGCTCGTTCCGTCCTGCTCAGGTCGTCCGGACCAGCCGTGCGAAGACGACGACGTTGCCGTCGTAACCGTTCGCCTTCGAGTAGCCGCCGCCGCAGGTGATCACGCGCAGCTCCGGGCTGCCGGTGTCGCCGTAGACCCTGGCCCCGGGAAAGTCGTTCTTGGAGAAGACCTCGACTCCGTAGATCTCGAAGACGGCGACGCGGCTGTCGAACCGGGTCACCTCGATGTGCTCGCCCTTCTTCAGCGAGCCGAGCCCGTAGAACACCGCGGGCCCCGCCAGGTTGTCGACATGGCCGACGACGACGGCCGTGCCCAACTGGCCGGGCGAGATGCCGTTCTGGTACCAGCCCGCGATGTTGGGATCCTGCGGCGGCGGCGCCTCGATCCAGCCGTCCTTGTCCAGGCCCACATCCATGACGGGCGCGTCGACCTTGATCTCGGGGATCCGGACGCGCTCCATCGCCGCGTACGGCAGCGGGCGCAGGCCCTCGGGGGCAGCGGCGGCCATCGCGGCCGGGTCGCGCTCCTGGCTGTCCGGTGCCGCCGCGGACGCGGGCTGGGGCGGGCCTGACGGTACGTCCACCCCGTTGCGCATCATCGCGATGCCGGTGAGCATGACGAGAGCCAGTACGCCCCAGGGCGCCCGCCTCCTCGACTCCGGGCCGCTGTGGTCCTGGCCCATGGTTCTCCCTTCGTCGGCACCTGTAGGCACGCTAAGCGCGCGCTGCCGGGGCGGCGATCACTGACGGGCGAACGGGTGGCGCCCACTGCGCCCATGACCCATATGAGTAATCGGCATATAAAACTTCTGATGGTCCCTGACCTGCGGCTCCGTCAGGCGGTCAAGCATTCTGACGGCGTGTCGCCTCACCGGGGTGGACCAGCGCCGAAATGCGGGCAATGGGGCGCCCGGTGAGGGTTCGTCATGGAAGGCGTACTCGTCGATCTTCCCGGAGCACCGCTTTGGGGCGTCTTCCGCTGGAGGAACAACCATGCGTGCTTCACGCGCTTTCGCGGTTTCCGCGGCCGCCTGCGCGGCGGTGGCGCTCTCCGCCCCGCTGGCCGGCGCCACCAACGGTCCAAGGGACGTCACCGTCAACCCGGAGGCCGTCCACCAGGGCGGCAGGATCCACATCAGCGCCGACGGCTGCGGTCACGGAGGCTCGGTCACGTCCAACGCCTTCCCGAGGGTCGAGTTCCCGGTGAACCCCTCCGGGCACGTCAGTGCCACGGCGAGGATCCACGACAACGCGACGCCCGGCCGCTACAACCTCGCCGTGCGGTGCAACGACCCGGGTACCCGCTCGGTGACCGTCCCCTTCACCGTGCTCCCCGGCCGGGGCTCGATGGGCGGCCTCGGTGGGTCGGTCGGCCCGAGTTCCACGGAGATGGGGGTCGGCGCCGGCCTCGTCGCCACGGCGGCCGTCGGCGGCTCGCTCTTCATCGCACGGCGTCGCCGGCTGGGCGACCGTACGGTCTGAGCACCGCTCGTCCCCCGTACGCCTGTCGCCCCGAGTCCTGTGACGAGGACTCGGGGCGACAGGCGTACGGGGGACGGCTTGTCGGGCAGATCGGAACTGCCGGGGCTGAAGGCCCTGGCCGGGCTCAGTGACTCCGGCTCTCGTTCCGCCGCCGGACGACATAGATGGTGCCGGTGGCAGCCGCCATCACCAGCGCCGTACCGGCCACGATCTCGGCGGTGTTCATGCCGCCCATGCTGCCGCCGAGACCACCTCTGACCCCGCCGGGCGCCGACGAGGTGGCGCTGACGCTCGGTGTCGGTGTCGGCCGGGGGACCGGTGCGCCCCCGGCGATGGTCAGGTTGGTGCTCCCCGAACCGCCGCCGCAGGTGAACTTCACCGGGTACCGGGCGCCGGGCTTGGCGTCCCAGTCGACGGTGGCCATGGCCTTGCGGCCGGACGGGACGCTGACGCTGTCGAAGACGCCGGAGGTCACGGTGGCGGTGGTGTCGCAGTCGGTGAGGGCCAGGGTCACCCTGCCGCCCGCGGCGATCGTCGACGGGGTGACGGTGAAGCCGAACGACGTGATGTTGCCCTGGTACGCCGCTGCGGCGTCCGGGGTGGCCAGTGCGAGAACGCCCACTCCCAGCAGAGCGGCGGATGCGGCACGTATCGCGCGCATGGTGAGTCCTCCGGGTCCCCGAGGAGCAGACTGCGGAACCAATTTCCACAAATGGCAGGGAATGCACCTCGATGCCGGAAACGCTAGGAGTGCATTAGCACACCCGCGATCGCTGTCGGGCGAATGGGGCACGGATGTCCCCCGGGCGGTGGACATCCGTTCAGTCCCTCGCAGCTCCGCGCCCGACAGCGACAACGTCGCGAACTGTGTCTCAGGAGCGGATGTTCGGGAAGAGATCGAGGAAGGGCTGGGCCGTCGCCGAGATGCCGCGCCCGTATGCGGCGTCGAAGTCCCAGATGAGGAAGAGCAGGAAGGCGATCAGGACGCTGAAGAGTCCGGCCAGCAGCAGTTCGCGGAAGGTCCGCCGGATCTGGAGCAGGAAGATCAGACCCACGGTGACCACGGCCCCGGTGATGAGTCCGAACCAGACGACCCCCGGCATGGTCGGTCCCGCGTTCTGCGCCCGGGTCCCCCGAGCGTCGTCGGCCGCCGCCACCGCGTCGACGAGCGGCTGGTAGGCCTGCCCCTCCAGGTCGGTCTTCGGCGCGTATTGGGTGATGTCGCCGCGTACGGTGTCGAGCAGCGCGCCCCCCTTGTCCGTCACGGTCTCGTGCTCGGTCATGTGGGGCCACTCGGTGTTCACGACGTAGCTGACGTACGCGTCGACATCGGCGCGGATCCGGTCCCGGACGTCGGGCGGGTAGACCTGCACCCGCTCCTGGACCTCGTGCAGGGCCTGTGCCTCCTGGCGTACGGACTCCTGGGCCGCGCCGCGGCCCTCCCAGACGCCGGCGATCGCGAGCCCGAGCACGATCGCGTAGATCACCCCGATCATCATCGTCATGTAGTCCATGACGTCGGGAGTTTCGCTGGTGTCGTCGTCATCTCTGACGTGACGGTTGTTGATGAGGACGATGGTGATGACGACGACGCACGCGGCCGCCATCGCGATGCTCAGAACGAGCCATTCCGACATGGAGTCTCCGTCGATCAGCGGGAGCGGGGGCGCAGGACGGCCACCGCGAGTACGGCGGGCGCGGTGAGCATCAGCATCATCAGGACGGGCGAGGTGCCCTTGCGGGGCGGCTTGTGCACCGCCTTGTGATACGCGGGCAGCGCCACCGCCGAGGGTGTGGGTGAGGCCGACGGGGTCGGCGAAGGGGTGGGGCTCGGCCTGGGAGCCGGCTTGGGTGCCGGGGCCGGCGGGGGCGGTGTTCGCGGGGGAGCGGGGATCGGCTCGGGCGCCGCGCGTGGCGGTGCCGGAGTGGGCCTGGGCGGTGTCGGCGGCTTCGGTGTCACCGGAGGGCGGCTGGTCG
>NZ_JTHL01000001.1:8685167-8699472 GCF_000818195.1 Streptomyces sp. 150FB
GTGGTGGCGTCGGCGGCGGTGAAGAGGGCGGAGGCGGGGGCGGGGGCGGAGGTGGCGGCGGGCACGGCGGTGGCCAGTGAGGCCAGTGGCAGTGCGGCCGGCACGAGTGGCAGAGCGGCCAGCAGTGATGGCCGCCGGCCACCGCCACAGCGACCACCGAGCCACCCGGGCCGATCGACGCGTATGCGCAACTGTCGGCCGCCGCCGGCGCGGGGACGGCGGAGAGCCAGATGAGTGAAGCCGCAGCCAACAGCCGTCCGGCGAGGGATCCGTACACGGGCAGGAGCTTGGACCGTCCAGGAGATCGGCACGCCGAAAGCGCCCTGGATTCCCCCGAAGAGGGGGACTTTGCGTCCGCGGGTTTAATCTCCCCGAGGAGACGAAGACCGGAACCTCTCGGTAAGTGGCTTATTGTCGACCGCACTCGGGAAAATGGACATCCAAGCCCCCCTCGCCAGACGCTTGTTGATGTTCGGCCCGCCGAACACAACGGTCCGGCACGGGTATCGCGCGCCCCACCGCACGACCGGCGGTCCCGGAGCCGGGCACTGACACCACACCAGGAGAAGCCCATGGTCAGGACGTTGGGGGTATCCCGTACGCGATTGCGCCGGACGCAGTGTGATCCGGCTTCCGCGCTCTCTCGTACAGCTCGTCCACGGATCGCACGCCCCCCGGGGACCGGTCCCGTGCGCCCGGCGCCACAATGGGAGCCGGGCGCACGTGCCGGGAGCGTGTGACCAAGAACGGACCGCTAATTTCCGTTTGGGCTCGCTCTCTTGGCGGGCGATCAGTAGCCTCGGCTCGAACATACGGCCATGTACGTGGCCGCTACTCGTGGCGACGTGTGGGAGACATCGATGGAGCGACCCGCCTGGGCCCCGCCGAGCATCGACATTTCGGTGCCGAGCGTTTCCCGCATTTACGACTATTATCTGGGCGGATCGCACAATTTCGAGGTGGACAGGGAAGTCGGCCGCAAGGCAATGGAGTTCATGCCGGGCCTTCCCACGATCATGAAGGCGAGCCGTGCCTTTATGCGTCGCGCCGTCACATTCGCCACCGGCGAGGGCGTCACACAGTTCCTCGACATCGGGTCCGGCATTCCCACCTTCGGCAGTGTCCATGAGGCCGCCATGGCTGCGACCTCCGAAGCCCGGGTGCTGTACGTCGATCACGACCCGGTCGCCGTCGCCCACGGCAGGGCAGTCCTGGCGGACCACGACAACGCCGGCATGGTGAGCGCCGACCTCCGCAAGCCCGAGCAGCTCCTGAACAGCCCCCAGTTGGACGAGATCATCGACCTCGAACGCCCGGTGGCGCTGCTGCTCGTCTCCGTCCTGCACTTCACTGGAGGACGAGGACGACCCGTACGGCGCCCTCGCCACACTGCGCGACGCGCTGGCGCCCGGCAGCTTGCTCGTGCTCACCCACGCCGCGTACGACGGAATCCCTCTCCCGCAGGAGCAGGTCAGCGGGGTCGTCGGTCTCTACAAGGACATCCGCAACCCACTCGTGATGCGCGGCCGCGAGGCGACGACGCGGTTCTTCGACGGATTCGAGATGATCGACCCAGGACTTGTCCCCCCGCCGAACTGGCGCCCGGACGGCTCCATTTGCCAGGAGGAGCCGTACGCTTTCTCCGGCTTCGCCGGTGTAGGACGAAAGGCGTGATGGTGCCGGAGCAGGACGAGGATTCACCGGCGGACCCGGACGGACCGGAGGACAGACTCCGGCGGTTCGCGACGATCTGGAGCAGGGCGGTGTTCCCCGCCACGGCCACGCCTTTGACGCGCTCCGAGTTCGAGCGTCATCTGCTTTCGCTGGCACGGGAGTTGAAGGAAGCGCTGCACGCGCGCCACTTCGACGCGGCGCCCGCGCACCGCGTCGGGGCCGCGCTCGTCGCCGCCCACTGCACCGACCCCGACGCCCTCGGCCGTACCCTCGGCGTCGTCGACTCGTATCTGATGCTGTACTGCGGCACGGATGACCTGCCGGCCGACGAGAGCAGGGCGCGCTGCTCCCGCCTCCAGCACACGCTCGCGACCGGCTTCGCCCAAGCACTGCGCGAACGCACCCTCGCCGAGCAGGAGTCGGTCGCCCGCTCCGCGCTCGCCGCCCGCAGGGACGCCGAGGAGGCGCTGCACGCCACCGAGGTCCGCTTCCGCGCCGTGTTCGAGGGCGCGGCCATAGGCATCGGGATCGCCGACCTGGAGGGCCGGGTGCTGGAGGTCAACGACACCCTCACCCAGATGTTCGGCGGGCTCGAAACCCATGTCCGCAGCCGCCGGGTCGGCGAGTGGATCCACCCCGAGGACTCCCCGCAGGTCTGCCGGCTGCACGGCGAGCTGGTACGGGGCGAGCGCGAGCACTTCCGTATCGAGAAGGCGTTCTTCCGCAACGACAGCACCGTCCTGTGGACCAACCTGACGGTGTCACTGCTCAGGGACGCCGAGGGGGTGCCGCAGTACCAGTTGGCGCTGATGGAGGACACCACCGAACGCCGCCTGCTCAACCTCCGGTTGCGGTACGAGGCCACGCACGACGCCCTCACCGGGCTGCCCAACCGGACCCTGTTCTTCGAGCGCCTCGACAAGACGCTCGCCGCCGGCGAGAACGCGCGCTTCGGCCTCTGCTACCTGGACCTCGACGGCTTCAAGGCGATCAACGACAGCCTCGGCCACTCGTCGGGGGACCGGCTGCTGGTGGAGGTCGCCGACCGCTTGCAGAGCTGCGCCACCGGGTCGGGACAGATGGTGGCCAGGCTCGGCGGCGACGAGTTCGTCGCGCTGACCACGGGCCACACCGCCCAGAGCGAGGTGGCCGACCTGGCGTCCCGGATCCTCGGTGTGCTGGCGACCCCGATCCGGCTGGACGGGCGGGAGTTCACCGTACGGGGCAGCATCGGCATCGTGGAGGGACCGGTGGCCGGGCGCGGCGCCGCCGAGGTGCTGCGCAGCGCCGACATCACGATGTACCGGGCCAAGGCGGCGGGCGGCAACCGCTTCGAGCTGGCCGACGCGGAGGCCGACGCGCGCGCCATCACCCGGCACGGCCTGACCACGGCGCTGCCCGCGGCGCTGGACCGCGGTGAGTTCTTCATCGAGTACCAGCCGCTCGTCCACCTCCACGACGGTACGGTGCACGGCGCCGAGGCGCTGGTGCGCTGGCTCCATCCGCAGCACGGTGTGCTCGGCCCCGACCGGTTCATCGCGCTCGCCGAGCACACGGGTCTGATCGTGCCGCTCGGCCGGTGGGTGCTCGAACAGTCCGTACGGCAGGCCATGACCTGGCAACGGGAGTCACCCGGCGGGGTGTTCGGCGGACCGATGCGGGTCAACGTCAACCTCTCGCCCGCCCAGCTCCACCATCCCGGACTGGTCGCCGACACCGTAGAGGTGCTGGAGCGCGTCGGCCTGCCGCCGTCGGCGCTCTGCCTGGAGGTCACCGAATCGGCGCTGATCGGCGCCGACGAGGACCTGCTGAAACCGCTGAGGCAGTTGGCCGAGATGGGCGTACACATCGCGCTCGACGACTTCGGGACCGGCTACTCGAACCTGGCCAACCTCCGAAGACTGCCCGTGAGCGTGCTCAAGCTTGATCGTTCCTTCACCCAGGGGATGCAGCAGCATCCGGCCGACCCGGTCGACCTGAAGATCATCGAGGGGATCGTCTCACTCGCCCACAGCCTGGATCTGGCCGTGACCGTCGAGGGCGTGGAGACCGGGGCGCAGGCCGACCATCTGCGCAGGCTCGGCTGTGACACCGGCCAGGGCTGGTACTACGCCCGTCCGGGGCCGCCCGACCAGTTGCACGTGCTGTCGCTGGTGGACGCCTCGTAGCGGCCGCCTGGCAGGACGCGGGCAGCACGGGCCCCGGGGACGTCACGGGCGCTCACGCGAGGTCGGGGAAGCGTTCCACGTTGTCCTCGACCCAGAAGAGCAGCGCCCCCAGGGGCACACAGGCGTCCCGGCCGAGGTCGGTCAGCTCGTACTCCACATGGAGCGGGACGTTCGGATAGACGGTCCGGGTGATCAGGTCGTACTGCTCCAGCCGCCGCAGCACGGCGGACAGGACCTTGGGGCTGATCCCGTCCAGCCGCGCCTTGATCCCGCCGAACCTGACAGGCCCCGCCGTCAGGGCACTGAGGGCGAGCGCGCTCCACTTGTCCGCCAGCAGGTCGAGGATCAGGCGGCACGGACAGCTCGCCGAGTAGACGTCCCTCGCTGCCTGCGGGACGTTCAGACGCGGCATGACCAGGTCTTCGTCATGCTCGACCATGGCACTTCCCTTTGGGTAGTAGGTTCCGTTGCGGGTAACTGGTACCCCTGCGTTACGTTCCCATTATGGACGGAAAACGAGTAGTCATCATCGGTGGTACAGGGGGCCTGGGGTTCGCCGCAGCCCGAGCGGCGTCCGCCGCCGGAGCATCCGTCGTGGTCGTCTCGCGGAGCCGCTCCGGCGTCGACCGCGCGGTCTCCGCACTGCCGGAGCGGACCGAAGGATTCACCCTGGACGTGACAGACGAAGTCGCTGTCCGGACGTTCTTCGACGGACTGGGCGCCTTCGACCACCTCATCTACAGCGCGGGCGAGCCCCTGATGAGCAGCGGCCTCGCCGATACGGACATCGAGGACGTACGGCGGTTCTTCGAGATCCGCTACTTCGGGGCTCTGGCCGCCGTCAAGTACGGCGCTCCGCACATCAGGCCGGGCGGCTCCGTCGTCCTGACGGGCGGCACCGCCTCCACCCGGCCCCAGCACGGCACGACGGCCGTCTCCAGCGTCCTCGCCGCGCTGGAGGGACTGACCCGCGCGCTGGCCGTGGAGCTCGCTCCGCTTCGGGTGAACGCGGTGGTGCCGGGGATCATCCGGACCCAGATGTGGGGAGGTCTCCCGGAGGCCGACCGCGACGCGATGTACCGGTCACTCGAGGAGCGCCTGCCCGTCGGCACGGTCGGCGAACCCGGCGACGTCGCCGAGACGTACCTCTACCTCATGCGGAACAAACACTCCACGGGCTCCACGATCACCATCGACGGCGGCAATGTCCTCGTCTGACCGCGCCGGAAGGAGATCACGCCATGGCCATGACCGCTCTGGATCACGAGGGAATCCGGCAGCTCCTGGCGCGCTACAGCCTCGCGCTCGACTTCGGTGACACCGCCACCCTCGCCGCCTGCTTCGCCCCCGAGGGCCGCTTCGACGAGACCGGCCTGCCGCCCGAACCCTCGGAGTCGCAACGCTTCGAGGGCCGCCCGAGCATCGCCGCCTTCGCGGCCCGTTTCTACGAGCACACCCGGGGAACCGTCCGGCACTGGGCGTCCCAGCCCGTGGTCGAGGGCGATGGCCGGGACGCGACCGGTGTCGCCTTCCTGATGGTGCTGCGGCCGGGCACGGCGCCGCGTACGGGCGTGGTCCTGACCGGTGTGTACCGCGACCGCTACACCAAGATCGACGACCGGTGGCACTTCGCGGCCCGCGAGTTCACCGCCGACCCGCAACCCGGGGACCGGGAAACCGCCCCGGCCGATCCGCTGGTCAACCGCTTCGACGACTTCGTCGCCGGCCGGCCGTACACAGGAGAACCCGATGAATGACCAGATGAATGACACGACGAATGACACGACGAATGATCAGGCGAGTGACACCGAGAGGCAGGCGGCCATCGCCGTCGTGCGGCGCGCCATCGAAGAGGTGCAGGGACGCGGCGACTTCGGCGTCTACGACGAACTCTTCGCCGACGACTTCGTCGACCACACACCGCAGCCGGGCGTCACCGCCGACAAGGCGGGCGTCAGGACGCTGTACGGCGCGCTGCGCTCCGCGTTCTCCGAGTTCGACCCGGAGATCCACTGGCAGTCGGCCGACGGCGGCCTCGTCACGACCTTCAAGACGTATCACGGCATCCACACCGGAGACTTCCTGGGCATCGCGCCGACCGGCACCACGGTCCACTTCGAGTCGGTCGACGCCATGCGGGTCTCCGGCGGCAGGATCGTCGAGCACTGGGGCGTGGGAAACCTGCTCTCGCTCGTACGCCAAGTCGGCGGGCTCCCCTCGGCCGGCGCATCCATCTGAGCGGGTCCGAGCCATGCCGGGCCGGTCGGTCGGTCGGTCGGGGAAGGCTCAGCGCGCCCTCGCGAGAATGACCCGCTGGAGTTCGCGGGCCGCGCGCGGCGGGGCCACATCGCTGCGGTGCGCGAGCGCGATCGTACGGCGCAGCCCCGGCTTGGCCAGGGCGGTGACCCGCAGATCGCGGCCGGCGAGCGCGACGACCATGCTCGGCACCACCGCCACGCCGAGACCGGCCCGTACGAAGCCGAGCACCGCGTCCATCTCGCCGCCCTCCACGGTGAACGACGGGTCGAACCCCTCGGCACGGCAGGCCGCCACGGTCAGCTCACGCAGGTCGTAGCCGTGCCGGAACATCACCAGCGGCTCGTCCTGGAGATCCGCGATCCTGACCGGCCGCCGGGGCGCGGGACCGGCGGCCGACGAGACCACGACCAGGTCCTCCTGAAGCAGCTCCACCGTCGTCAGGGCGGGTGAAGGCGTCGGCAGCGGCAGGACCACCAGCGCCAGATCGAGCGCCCCGCGCGCCAAGTTACGTACGAGGTCGTGCGAGCCGCTCTCCTCGATCAGCAGCTCGATGCCGGGATACAGATCGTGGAAGGCGCGCAGCACGTCGGGGAGGAGCCCCGTGCACAGGCTCGGAGGCGCCCCCAGCCTCACCCGGCCGCGCCGGAGCTGCGCCAGCTCCTGCACCTCGTGCCGGGCGGTCTCGGCGTCGGCGAGGATGCGCCGGGCGAGGGGCAGCAGCGCCTGGCCCGCCTCGGTGAGCGAGACATTGCCGCGCGCCCGGCTGAACAGCTCCGCGCCCAGCTCCTTCTCCAGCGCTCTGATCTGCTGGGACAGGGACGGCTGTGCCACATGGACCTGTTCGGCGGCGTGGGTGAAATGGCTGGTCTCGGCGACGGCCACGAAATAGAGAAGCTGATGGAACTGCACTATCGAAGGATAGACACAGCCTATGGACATGAGCCGCGCCATGTCTTGGACGTCTTGAAGCACGCCGTCTAGCTTCAGAACATGGCTCTGGCAACGCGGACGGACAAACGGCCGTCCATGACCCGCACCCTCTGGGGATCGACCGTCGGGAAAAAGACGGTCATGGCCGTATCCGGACTGATCATGCTCGGATATCTGGTCGTGCACATGTACGGCAATCTCAAGATCTTCTTCGGGCTGGACAGCTTCGACAGCTACGCGCACTGGCTGCGAACCATCGGTGAGCCGTTCCTGCACTACACCTGGGCGCTGTGGATCATCCGCGTCGTCCTGGTCGCCGCCGTCGTGCTGCACGCCGTCTGCGCCTACCAGTTGAGCCGCCGCGACCTCGCCGCCCGGCCCACCGCGTACGTACACAAGAAGCAGCGCGCCAGCTACGCCACCCGCACGATGCGCTGGGGCGGGATCATCCTCGCGCTGTTCATCGTCTGGCACATCCTCGACCTGACAACCGGCACCGTGCACTCCGGCGGCTTCCAGGAGGGCCATCCGTACGAGAACGTCGTGGACACCTTCTCCCGCTGGTGGAACGACGTCATCTACATCGTGGCGATGCTCGCGCTCGGACTGCACATCCAGCACGGCTTCTGGAGCGCCGCCCAGACGCTCGGCGCCGGCAGCGTCACCCGCGACCGCGCCCTGAAGGCGACGGCCAACCTGCTGGCGGTCGTACTGACCGCCGGATTCATCACCGTACCCGTCGCCGTCATGACCGGACTCGTGAGCTGAGATGAACAAGACCACTTCGGACGCACACAGCGACCACACCGACCACTCCCGTTACGGGGACCACGCCGACCAGGGCGACCACAGCCACTACGGCGACTACAGCGACTACGGCACCGGCGAGCCGGTCGCCGACACCCGGGCACCGGAAGGGCCGGTCGCCGAGCGCTGGAACCGGCGGCGCTTCGAGGCCAAACTCGTCAACCCCGCCAACCGCCGCGGACACACCGTGATCGTCGTCGGCACCGGCCTCGCCGGGGGCGCCGCCGGCGCCACACTCGCCGAACAGGGCTACCGCGTCGTCCAGTTCTGCTACCAGGACTCCCCGCGTCGCGCCCACTCCATCGCCGCGCAGGGCGGCATCAACGCCGCCAAGAACTACCGCAACGACGGCGACTCCGTGCAGCGGCTCTTCTACGACACCGTCAAGGGCGGCGACTTCAGGGCCAGGGAGTCCAACGTCCACCGCCTCGCCGAGGTTTCGGTCGAGATCATCGACCAGTGTGTCGCCCAGGGCGTCCCCTTCGCCCGGGAGTACGGCGGCCTGCTCGACACCCGCTCGTTCGGCGGCGTCCAGGTCTCCCGTACGTTCTACGCGCGCGGCCAGACCGGTCAGCAACTGCTCCTCGGCGCCTACCAGGCACTGTCACGGCAGATCGCCGCCGGCCAGGTGGAGATGCACCCGCGCACCGAGATGCTCGACCTGATCGTCGTCGGCGGACGGGCCCGCGGCATCGTCGCCCGCGACCTGATCACCGGCGAGATCTCCACGTACTTCGCGGACGCCGTCGTGCTCGCCTCCGGCGGCTACGGCAATGTCTTCCACCTCTCCACCAACGCCAAGAACAGCAACGCCACGGCGATCTGGCGCGCGCACCGGCGCGGCGCGTACTTCGCCAACCCCTGCTTCACCCAGATCCACCCCACCTGCATCCCGCGCTCCGGCGAGCACCAGTCCAAGCTGACGCTGATGAGCGAGTCGCTGCGCAACGACGGCCGGATCTGGGTGCCGGTGGCACGCGGCGACGAGCGGCCGCCCGCCGAGATCCCCGAGGACGAACGCGACTACTACCTGGAGCGGATCTACCCCTCCTTCGGCAACCTCGT
Organism: Streptomyces sp. 150FB; assembly: GCF_000818195.1. GTDB lineage: Bacteria > Actinomycetota > Actinomycetes > Streptomycetales > Streptomycetaceae > Streptomyces. The sequence goes on from NZ_JTHL01000001.1 coordinate 8,694,071, forward strand.
GCCCCGCGACATCGCCTCGCGCGCCGCGAAGAACGTCTGCGACGAGGGACGCGGCGTCGGCCCCGGCGGGCAGGGCGTCTACCTCGACTTCGCCGACGCCATCGCGCGCCTCGGCCGGCGGGCCGTCGAGGAGAAGTACGGCAACCTCTTCGAGATGTACGAGCTGATCACCGCCGAGAACCCGTACGAGGTACCGATGCGCATCTACCCGGCGATCCACTACACGATGGGCGGACTCTGGGTCGACTACGACCTCCAGACCACCGTGCCGGGCCTGTTCGCGATCGGCGAGGCCAACTTCTCCGACCACGGGGCCAACCGCCTCGGCGCCTCGGCACTGATGCAGGGCCTGGCCGACGGCTACTTCGTCCTGCCGTCGACCCTCGCCGACTACCTGGCCCGCAACCCGCACCCCGAACCGCTCGACGACACCCACCCGGCCGTCACCGAAGCCGTCGCCGACACGGAGGACCGGCTGCGGCTGCTGCTCGCCGTCGACGGAGACCGTACGCCCGACTCCTTCCACAAGGAGATCGGCGAACTGCTGTGGGACCACTGCGGGATGGCGCGTACGGCGGACGGCCTGCGCAAGGCGCTCGACCGTATCCCGCAGATCCGCGAGGAGTTCTGGCGCCGGATCAAGGTGCCGGGCACCGGCGAGGAGTTCAACCAGTCGCTGGAGAAGGCCAACCGCATCGTCGACTACCTGGAGCTGGCCGAGCTGATGTGCCTCGACGCGCTGCACCGCTCCGAGTCCTGCGGCGGCCACTTCCGCGAGGAGTCACAGACGGACGGCGGTGAAGCGGCGCGCAGGGACGAGGAGTTCTCGTACGCCGCGGCCTGGGAGTTCCGGGGCACCGGCGCCGCACCCGTCCTGCACAAGGAAGACCTGGTCTTCGAGTACGTCCACCCCACCCAGCGGAGTTACGCATGAGGCTCACCCTGCGCGTCTGGCGACAGCACGACGCCGACGCCCCCGGCGCCATGGTCACCTACGACATCGACAAGATCTCCGAGGACATGTCGTTCCTGGAGATGCTCGACACCCTCAACGAGGAACTGATCCTCAAGGGCGAGGAACCGGTCGCCTTCGACCACGACTGCCGCGAAGGCATCTGCGGCGCCTGCGGAGTTGTCATCAACGGCGACGCCCACGGCCCCGTACGCACCACCACCTGCCAGCTCCACATGCGGCACTTCAAGGACGGCGACACGATCGACGTCGAACCCTGGCGCGCCGGGGCGTTCCCGGTGGTCAAGGACCTGGTGGTCGACCGCTCGGCCTTCGACCGGATCATCGGCTCCGGCGGCTACATCACCGCCCCCACGGGCGCGGCCCCCGAGGCCCACGCCACCGCCGTCCCCAAGGCGGACGCCGACTTCGCCTTCGAGCACGCCGAGTGCATCGGCTGCGGAGCCTGCGTAGCCGCCTGCCCCAACGGCTCGGCGATGCTCTTCACTTCGGCGAAGGTCAACCACCTGGGCGTCCTGCCGCAGGGCGCCCCGGAGCGCGAGACCCGGGTCCTCGACATGGTCGCGACGATGGACGAGGAGGGCTTCGGCGGCTGCACGCTCACGGGGGAGTGCGCCACGGCCTGCCCGAAGGGGATCCCGCTGCCGTCGATCACCGCGATGAACAAGGAGTGGCTGCGGGCGACGCGGAAGGTCGCACGCTGAGCGGGTGTCTACTGAGCCCACCCGATCGCTGAGCGGCGCAGCGCCCGTGCCAGGTACGGCGCGGTGCGGCTGCCCCGGGCGCCGGCGACCTCGGTGGGGGAGCCCTCCGCGACGATCCGGCCGCCCTTGTCGCCGCCGCCCGGGCCCAGGTCGATCACCCAGTCGGCGCCCGCCACCACCGTCATGTCGTGTTCGACGACGACCACCGAGTGCCCGGCGTCGACGAGGCCGTGCAACTGGCGCATCAGCACCTCGACATCGGCCGGGTGCAGCCCGGCCGTCGGCTCGTCGAGGACGTAGAGCGTGTGGGCGCGGTGGGTGCGCTGCAACTCCGTCGCCAGCTTGACGCGTTGTGCCTCGCCGCCCGACAGGTCGGTGGCGGGCTGGCCCAGCCGCAGATAGCCCAGGCCGACGTCGAGCAGCGCCCGTACGCTGCGCTCCGCCGTCGGCGTGCCGGCGAAGAAGCCGTCCGCAGCCTCCACCGTGAGGTCCAGCACCTCGGCGATGTTCCGTCCCTGGTAACGGACTTCGAGCGTCTCCGGGTTGTAGCGGGCGCCGTGGCAGTCGGGGCAGGGTGTGTACGTACTCGGCAGGAACAGCAGCTCGACGGAGACGAACCCCTCGCCCTGGCAGGTCTCGCATCGGCCGCCCGGTACGTTGAAGGAGAACCGGCCCGCGCGGTATCCGCGCGCCCGCGCCTCCGGGGTGCCGGCGAACAGGGCGCGTACGACGTCGAAGAGCCCGGTGTAGGTGGCGAGGTTGGAGCGCGGCGTACGGCCGATGGGCTTCTGGTCCACCGTCACCAGCCGCCCCACACCGGGGAGTTCCTCGTTCACCGTGCCCACCAGGGTGGATTTGCCGGACCCAGAGACACCGGTGACTGCGGTGAACACACCGAGCGGCAGGGCGACTTCGACATCCCGCAGGTTGTTCCGGGTCACCGGACCGATCCTGAGCGTGCCCGACGGCTCGCGAACGGTCCGTACGGGGACGGGCGTCGCGTCGAAGAGGAAGCGCCGGGTCGCCGACTCGTCCACGTCGGCGAGTCCGGCCGGCGGGCCGCTGTAGATGACCCTGCCCCCGTGCTCGCCCGCTTCGGGGCCGACATCGACCAGCCAGTCGGCGTGCCGTACGACATCGAGATGGTGCTCCACGACGAACACGGAATTCCCGGCCTCCTTGAGCCGGTCGAGTACGACGAGAAGAGCCTCCGTGTCGGCCGGGTGCAGCCCGGCCGACGGCTCGTCGAGGACGTACACCACACCGAAGAGCCCGGAGCGGAGCTGGGTGGCCAGCCGCAGCCGTTGCAGTTCGCCGCTGGACAGGGTGGGCGTCGCCCGGTCCAGGCTCAGATAGCCGAGACCCAGCTCGCTGACCGCCCCGATCCTGGCCCGCAGGTCGTCGGTGAGGACGCGCACCGTGGGGGAGCTGTCGGGGCCGGCCGTCAGCCGCCGGTCCAGCTCGGTCAGCGGCAGCGCGACCAGCTCGGGAAAAGTCCGTCCGCCGAAGGTCACGGCGAGCGCCTCGGGACGCAGCCTGCGCCCGCCGCACACCGGGCACGGCAGCGCGCGCAGGAACCGCTCTGCCTTGGCCCGCAGCGAGCGGCTCTTGGAGTCGGCGAAGGTACGCAGTACATAGCGCCGCGCGCTCATGTACGTGCCCTGGTACGGGCGGTGGATCCGCCCGGCGTCGCGGACGGGGTGCACCGTGACGACCGGCTGTTCGTCGGTGAACAGGATCCACTCCCTGTCCCGGGGATCCAGCTCCCGCCACGGCCGTTCGATGTCGTACCCCAGCGCGTCCAGCACATCGCGCAGGTTCTTTCCCTGCCAGGCCCCGGGCCAGGCGGCGATCGCGCCCTCCCGGATCGACAGCGAGGGATCGGGGACGAGCAGCCGCTCATCGGTACGGTGGATCACCCCGAGGCCATGGCATTCGGGGCAGGCGCCGATCGCCGTGTTGGGCGAGAAGGAGTCCGAGTCGAGCCGCTCGGCGCCCGGCGGGTAGTCGCCCGCCCGGGAGAACAGCATGCGCAGCGAGTTGGAGAGCGTGGTCACCGTGCCGACCGAGGACCGCGACCCCGGCGCCGCCCGCCGCTGCTCCAGCGACACCGCGGGCGGCAGCCCGGTGATCTCACCGACCTTCGGTGCGCCGATCTGGTGGATGAGACGGCGCGCGTACGGGGCGACCGACTCGAAGTAACGCCGCTGGGCCTCGGCGTACACCGTCCCGAACGCCAGTGAGGACTTCCCCGACCCGGAGACCCCGGTGAAGACGGCGATCGCGTCGCGCGGGATGTCGACGTCCACGTTCCGGAGATTGTGCTCCTGGGCGCCACGGACGCGTACGTACGGGTCGTGCGGGTCGTGCGGGGTGGCCATGGGCGCTCCGGGTCCGGCGGGATCGCAGGACTCCAGCGTAGGGAGCGCGGCCGGGGCCGCCAGCGGGGAGGTGGCGGACGGAGGGTGGCGGACGGAGGGTGGACGGAGGGTGGCGGACAGGTCCGGCGCGGTTGTCGGTGCCGGGTCGCATGATGGAAGGCATGCCCGAAGGAGACACCGTGTGGCAGGCGGCCCGCCGGCTGCACAGGGGGCTCGCCGGCCGTACGCTCGTGCGCTCGGACCTGCGCGTGCCCAGGCTCGCGACCGTCGATCTGGCCGGCCGCACGGTCATTGATGTGATCGCGCGTGGCAAGCACCTGCTCACCCGGTTCTCCGGCGGCCTGACCCTGCACTCCCACCTCCAGATGGACGGCTCGTGGAAGGTCTACGCGCCGGGCCAGCGGTGGAGCGGCGGCCCCGGCCACCAGATCAGGGCGGTACTGGCCACGGACGACACCACGGCCGTCGGTTACCGGCTGCCCGTCCTCGAACTGCTGCGCACCGCCGACGAGGACCACGTGGTGGGGCATCTCGGCCCCGATCTCCTCGGCCCCGACTGGGACGCGGGCGAGGCCCTGCGCCGGCTCCTGGCCGATCCGTCACGCCCGGTCGGCTCGGCACTGCTCGACCAGCGCAATCTCGCCGGGATCGGCAACGTCTACATGGCGGAACTCTGCTTCCTCGCCCGCTTCACCCCCTGGACACCGGTCGGCGACCTCCCCTCGCCCGAGCGCCTGCTCGGCGCGGCCCGGCGCCTGCTGGAGGCGAACCGCGAATGGCCCGACCGTACGACCACCGGCCCCGCTGTCCGGTCCCGCTCCACCGAGCGACTGTACGTGTACGGCCGGGCCGGCCGCTCCTGCCTGATCTGCGGTACGCCGATCCGTACCGCGTCCGAGTCACACGGCTGGACCGGCCGCGAGCGCCCCACGTACTGGTGCCCGCGCTGCCAGCGGGGCCCGGGGCCCGCTGGCCGGTAGTCGTCTGCGTTCGGCCGGTCGGTGGTTCGCCTGTTGGGGGTTCGGCCGGTCCGGGGTTCAAGCTGTCGGAACGCCGCGCACTGCTCGGTGGCCGGAGCGCGCACGTCGTTGGCGAGGCCGTTGTCGGTGGGGGCAGGCAGGGCTGTTGCCGGAGATCACCGCTGCTGCCGGGTACGGACTGCTTGCGCTGCGGGGCGGGCGCGAAGGGGTCGCTGCCCATGCCGCTTGGGTTAGCGGCGAACTGCTGGCTGTGGTGACGGGGAGGGTTGGCTGGGCGGGCTTGGGCCGCGCCGATGGACGCGGGAGGGCGGGGGGTTGCTGGGTGATCGGGCGGGGTGGGGGGTGTTTTGGGGTGCGGGTTCAG
>NZ_JTHL01000001.1:8699497-8700166 GCF_000818195.1 Streptomyces sp. 150FB
CCCACTCGGCCAAGCGTCTGCGAGCTGGCTGTGGTGGCGGGGAGAGTTGGTTGGGCAGACGTGGTGAGCGCCGATGGACGCAGGCGAGCCGTTGGCCGATGGCCGATCGGACGAGGTGCACCCCGGAGCGTGCCTGCGTGACCACTGACCCGCACGGCGGTGTGACGGGGGTGTGGCATGTGGGTCTGTGAGAGGCCGTGGGTGTCTGGCAGATGCTTCTTCTGAGTCCTGGGACGCATAAGCGGCCTCTCCTCACCACAACCACCCTCAAAAATAGGGCATATTGCCCATATGGGAGGTTGGTGGGGGTGGGATGGTCTGTGACAACCACTTCTGCGTCGATGGACGCAGGAGACAGGCCTGCCAGCCTCCCACCTCCCTTTTCCCACCCACATGCCTCACTCCCCATCACGCCCGTCCCAGGCTGGTGGGTCGGCAGTACCTCAGGGGCTCTCCGAGGTGCACCTCGTCCGATCGGCCATCAGCCAAGGGCTCGCCTGCGTCCGTCGGCGCTCACCACGTCTCCCCAACCGACCCTCCCCGCCACAACGCCAGCAGGTCGCCGCTAAGCAGCGAAGCATGGGGCAGTGATCCCTTCGTGCGTGCCCCGCAGGGCAAGCAGCTGGCAGCCGGGAGCAAAGCAGCAGAACAGACAGGGATCCCCGGGGA
>NZ_JTHL01000001.1:8700493-8749425 GCF_000818195.1 Streptomyces sp. 150FB
GCCCGAACCCCCGAAGGCCGGGGCGCCGGGGAGTGCCAGTGCGGCGAGCGTGGTGTTCGCGAGCCATCTCGGCCGCGACGACCGGCGGTTCGGGGTGAGAGTCTCGTGCGGTCCGCTGTTTTCGGAGCAGTCAGTTTTTCTCTGATAGGGACCGGCACGCACGCGCGCCGACATCCGACCGGCAGGTGGGTGGCCACGCCAATCTACCGACGCCCGCCTCCCAGTTGTACGGCTGGACCGGCCGCGCGCCAAGCGGTATTCCGCACGCACAACCTAGGCTGATGGTGTGACGGACAAGGGCGGGACCAACAAGCGCGGGGCCGACAAAGGCGTGCCGGGCGGCAGCAGGCCGCTGGCAATTTTCGACCTCGACGGGACTCTCGCCGAGACGGGGCACCGGCAGCACTTCCTGGAGCGCAAGCCCCGCGACTGGAACGGCTTCTTCGGCGCCGCCCACCGTGACACACCGCTCGCCGAGGGCGTACGGATGGCCGTCGAGGCCGCCGAGGAGTGCGAGGTCCTCTACCTCACGGGCCGCCCGGAACGCTGCCGCAACGACACGCTGGCCTGGCTGTCCGCGCACGGGCTGCCCGAGGGGCGGCTGCGGATGCGCGCCGACAGCGACCGGCGTCCCGCGCGCACCACCAAGCTGGAGGTCCTGCGGGAGCTGGCGGCCACGCGTGAGGTGCGGATGCTCGTCGATGACGACGAACTGGTCTGCGACGCGGCCCGGCGGGCCGGTTTCCGGGTCGTACGGGCCCACTGGGCCAGTACGTCGGCGGCTCTCAAGGACGCCCAGGAGCGCGAGGGCCGCACCTGAGCCCTACCTGAGGGCCCGGGGGCTTGGAGGGCCCGTCCGTTCACGCCTGGGCCCCGGAGGGCCCGTCGTTCACGCCTCGGCGGTGTCCAGGCGGAATCCGACCTTCAGCCCGACCTGGAAGTGCTCGATGTCGCCGTCCTCGATATGCCCCCTGACCTCCGTCACCTCGAACCAGTCGAGGCCCCGCAGCGTCTCCCCGGCGCGCGCCACGCCGTTGCGGATGGCATCGTCGACGCCCACGTGTGACGTGCCGACGATCTCGGTGACCCGGTACGTGTGATTCGTCATCGGACGGCTCTCCTTCTCCGGTGTGCTTGGACGGTCCCGCGTACCCACTCCACGGTGCCCTACGCCCCGCCGGCGCGCGACAGATCGGCCCGCGTACGAGCGCGACGGGCCCGGGGACGCCCGGAGACCTGTCGTCTACGCTCAGTCGCACACGTACGCGCACAGCGGACGCGCGGACGCATGGACGCAGCACGGACAACAGGGGGAAGAACCATGAGCGAGAACCAGGACGGTGTGGTCGTCTACTGGCGGCCCGGCTGCGTGTACTGCATGAAGCTTCGGCTGCGGCTGCTCTTCACACGACTGCCCCGCACCAAGATCAACATCTGGCGGGACCCGGCGGCCGCCGCGTTCGTACGGACGGTCGCCGACGGGAACGAGACGGTGCCGACCGTCACCGTGGCCGGCCGGCCGATGGTGAATCCGTCGAAGCGTCAAGTGCTGGAAGCGGTCCGGTCGTACGCCCCGCATCTGCTGTCCTGAACAGAAGGTATGGGCCAAGGGGTTGACCGACTCATTGGTACATACCAAACTTCCAGGCACCCGTGCGAACGAACTGTTCGCGTCCCCCACGTCGGGCCTTCTCGTGTCCCCCGCACCAGAAAGTGACCTACGTGAAGAACCGTCACCTTGTCTGCATCGTGGCCCTCGCGTCCTCCTTCGCGCTCACAGGCTGCGGCATGCTGCCAGGCGGGGACGAGGGCAAGCAGACGATCACCGTCTGGCTGATGAAGGACAGTGTGTCGGACGACTTCCTGCACAGATTCGTCAGCACGTACGAGAAGCAGAACCCCTCGGTCACGCTCGACGTCAAGATCCAGGAGTGGACCGGCATCGGCGAGAAGGTGACGGCCGCGCTCGCCGGCGACAACGCGCCGGACATCATCGAGGTCGGCAACACCCAGGTCGCGCAGTACGCGGAGAGCGGGAACCTGCGCGATCTGACCCTGGAGTCGGTACGGGACCTCGGCAGCGAGGAGTGGCTGCCCGGCCTCGCCCAGCCGGGCAGTGTCGACGGCGCGCAGTTCGGCATCCCCTGGTACGCGGCCAACCGGGTCGTGATCTACAACAAGGACCTGTTCGCGCTCCAGGGGATCAAGCAGACACCGAAGAACCGCGAGCAGTGGCTCGCCGACACCGAAGCCCTCAACCACGGTGATAACCAAGGCATTTATCTCTCCGGTCAGGACTGGTACAGCCTCGCGGGCTTCATCTGGGACGAGGGCGGCGACCTGGCCGTCGAGAACGGCGCCGACTGGCAGGGCGAACTCGACTCACCCGCCGCGCTCAGGGGCATGGCCTTCTACAAGCAGCTCCAGTCACTCGGCAATGGCCCGAAGGACTCCGACGAGGCCAAGCCGCCGCAGGCCGACGTCTTCGCCAAGGGCGATGTCGCCCAGATCATCTCCACCCCCAGCTCGGCGAAGATCATCGAGCAGGAGAACCCCGATCTGAAGGGCCGGCTCGGCTTCTTCCCGGTGCCCGGCAAGACCGCCGACAAGCCTGGTGCGGTCTTCACCGGCGGCTCCGACCTCATCGTCCCTGAGAACTCCGACCACCACTCGGCGGCGGTGGCTGTGGTCGAGGCGCTGGCCGGCAAGAAATGGCAGACGGACCTCGCCAGGACCATGAGTTACGTGCCCAACAAGGCATCCCTCGCCGGAGTCGTCGAGCGCGAGGCGAGCACGGCGGCGATGGCGAAGGGCGCGGCGCGGGGCCGTGCCACCCCCAACTCCCCACAGTGGGCCGAGGTCGAGGCGAAGAACCCGATCAAGCCCTACATGACGGCTGTCCTTGAGGGACAGGACCCGAAGCCGGCCGCCAAGGCGGCTTCCGAGAGCATCACTGCCGCGCTGACCGACGGCTGACACCGGCCGGCCTGACCCGGCCCGCCTGCCCGACCCGACCTCACCCCCTCACCGGGAAGCCGACCCCCGCGCGGTCCCCGGGGCGCCATCGGCGCGCCCGCTGCCAGGACGCACTCGCTCCTTACGTATCCCCTCCTCGCGCATCCCGTGCGGCCGCGACATCGCGCGGCCGCACCGTGGTGTGCCCGCGACGTGATGCACCCGGGCCGTGATGTGACGGAGCTGACAGAAGCCGCCCTCCCAGGTCGCTGATACAGCCGCGACCTGGCTATGCGCCGTGCCCCGGAGTTGTCCGCCAATAGGGCTTCCGGCATCCGGCATAAGAGCTGCCAAGAGCGTGATGCATACGTTCGCATCCGAGGGGAACGCGCCCTTCAGCCGCGAACGAGCGGCTGAACAGACTTCGCCCGACATGTACTTACGACGCGCGACAGGCGGGATCATGGCAGCGACCAACAGCGGTAACAGCGACGGCAGTACGAGCGGTAACAGTGGCGAGAGCACAAAGAGCGGCCACAAGCGTATTGACGCCCCTACGGCAATGCGCCGCGCGGCCGGTCAGTTGGCGGAACTGCTGCGCCTGGAGCCCAGTTCCGTATCGGCCCTGAAGGCGACGGGCGAAGGCTGGTCCGCGCACGTGGAAGTCGTGGAGGTCGAGAAAGTCCCGGACACCGCGAGCGTCATGGCTTCGTACAGCGTCTCGCTCGACGGACAGGGCCAACTCATCGGGTACGAGCGGATTCGCCGATACGCGAGGGGGCAGATCGACAGCTGACCGAAAAGAAATCGGTATCTGCGAGCAGACACCGATCACGAAAAATCTCCCATCGGAGAGGAAGCTAGATCATGAGTGTTGTCCAGCAGACCAGTTCTTCCGGCAACGGAAGCGGCTCGGGAAACCTCTACGACGTTCTGGAGCTCATTCTGGATCGAGGCCTCGTCATCGACGCCTTCGTCCGGGTCTCCCTTGTCGGTATCGAGATACTCAAGATCGACGTTCGTGTCGTGGTGGCCAGCGTCGACACCTATCTGCGATTCGCCGAAGCCTGCAACCGACTGGACCTGGAGTCCGGCCGCAAGGCTCCGAGCAAGCTCACCGACCTCGTCGGTGAGATGACCGAGAACGGCTCCAAGGGAAAGTCGAAAGGAGCGCTGACGGGTGCCGTCGAGGCGTTCAGCGATTCCTTCCAGCGAGGCCGTGAGGAGCCGGAGGAGAAGGAGAAGGAGGAGCGCCCCGCGCGCAAGTCCACCTCCAGCAGCAGCCGTCGTAGCTCCAGCCGCCGAGAGGACTAGCCCATGTCCACGTACATCTACGCCATCACAGCGGCCGACCACCCGCTCCGCCTGGACGGCATCAGCGGGATCGGCGACCCGGCCTCGAAACTCCGCGTCGTCAAGACCAAGACGCTCAGCGCCGTCGTCAGTGACGCGCCGCCGGACCTCAGGGCCAAACGCCGGGACCTGGTGGCTCACCAGAGTGTGCTGGAGGGGCTGTTGACGGACGGCGCGGCACTGCCGATGCGGTTCGGCCTGGTGGGTCCGGACGACGACCAGGTGGTCGCCGTACTGGAACAGCAGCACGACACCTACCTCGACCGCCTCCAGGAGATCGACGGGTGTCTGGAGTACAACCTCAAGGTCGCCCGCGACGAGCAGGACCTCCTGATGGAGATCGTCACCGAGTCCGACCAGGTACGGGAGCTGAACGAGCGCACCCGCCAGGACTCGGGCGCCCACGACCAGAAGGTGGCGCTCGGCGAGCTGATCTCGAACGAGGTGCGGGCCCGTCAGGAGAACGACAGCAGGGACCTGGTGGCCACGCTCACGCCGGCCGCTGTCCGCGTCGCGGTCGGTGAGCCGACCAAGACGCACTTCCTGAACGTTTCCTTCCTGGTGGAGCGCGACAAGACAGCGGCCTTCTCACAGGCCGTCGACGAAGAGGCCGAGCGACGGGGCGACACCTACACGCTGGCACTCAACGGGCCGCTGCCGCCCTACAGCTTCGTCTGAGCCCACCGACGGATCTGAGCCCACCCGACGGAGTGGAGGACCCGGTCATGGGTCTCATCACAGGCATCCTGACCGTCCCGCTGGCCCCGCTGCGCGGCACGGCCTGGGTCATCGAGCAGGTGCTGGACACGGCGGAGCGGGAGTACTACGACCCGGAGCCCGTACGCGCGGAGCTGGCCGAGTTGGAGAAAGACCTCCTCGGCGGCCGTATCGGCGAAGAGGAATTCGACCGCCGTGAGAACGATCTGCTGGACAGGCTGGAATGGCTTGAGGCACATCAGCGGCGGTTGCGGAACAATTCATGATTCTCAAGGAGATTGAGGTGTGCTGGAGATGACGGACAACGGAAAGATAGCAGCGGCCGTGGTAGGCGGCTATCTGTTGGGACGTACGAAGAAAGCGAAAATGGCGATCGGCCTCGGTATGTTCCTGGCCGGCAAGAAACTGAGTCTGGACCCGGCGAAGCTGGGCAAGCTCGTCGCCAATTCGCCGGTCATCGGCTCCCTCAACACGCAGGTGCGCAAGGAACTGGTGGAGGCCACGAAGTCCGCCGCCACCTCGGCGCTGAGCAAGCGGGCGAGCGGCCTGGCCGACTCCCTGCATGAGCGCAGCGCGTTCCTCGACGACCCGGACAGCCGCGGCACACGCGACGAGGACGTGGACGACGAGGACGCGGAGGACGACGACCGGGACGCCGAGGACCGGGACGCCGAGGACAGCGAGAGTACGGACGAGGAGCCGCAGCGGCGCCGTAAGCCGGCTGCGAAGAAGTCCGGCGGCACCGGACGCCCCGCTGCCCGCCGGAGCGCTTCGGGCACTGCCCGTAAGACGACCTCCGCGGCGCGCAAGACCACCTCCGGCGCGCGCAAGAACACCACGCGCGGCACCAAGAACAGCGGAGGCAGCGATGCCTGACTCCACTTTCGGCAAGCTGAAGGACGAGGTCGTGAACAATCCGGCCACCGACCGGCTCAAGGAAGAGCTGCAGAACTACCTCCGGGCCCGTGCCCAGCACACCGTCTCCAGCCTGGGACAGAAGCTGGGCGAAGGCGTCACCAAGCTCGGCGACCCCGGCCAGGCCGGCGGCCTCGCGAAGAGCCTCGCCAAGGGCGGCCAGGCACTGGGAGAAGGCAAGTCGCCCGCGCAGGCCGCGCTCTCCGCGGGTACCTCGCATCTCAAGGACACCCTCAAGGAGAAGGTCAAGGGCATGTTCGGCAAGGGCCGTAAGGGCGGCGGGGGCAAGTCCAAGAGCGTGACCATCGTCGAGGACATCGACGTGGGTGTCCCGGTGCGTGAGGCGTACGACCAGTGGACGCAGTTCCAGGAGTTCAGCACCTTCGCCAAGGGCGTCGTCAGCGTCGACAAGGCGGACGACACCAGCAGCAACTGGAAGGTGAAGGTGGCCAAGTCCACCCGGAGCTGGAAGGCGAACGTCACCGAGCAGGTGCCCGACGAGCGGATCACCTGGACCACGGAGGGCGCGAAGGGCACGGTCAAGGGTGTGGTGACGTTCCACCGCATCACCGACAACTTGACGCGGGTGCTGCTGGTACTCGAGTACTTCCCCAAGGGGCTGTTCGAGAAGACCGGCAACATCTGGCGCGCACAGGGTCGCAGGGCCCGGCTCGACCTCAAGCTGTACCGCAAATTCATCATGATGCGCGGTGAGGCGACCGACGGGTGGCGCGGCGAGATCCGGGACGGCGAGGTCGTGGTGGAACACGACGACGCGGTCGCCGAGGAGGAAGAGGCGCAGGCCGACGACGGGCCGGAAGGCTCGGACTCGGAGGACTCCGAGGACGACCCGGAGGCGCAGGCCGACGACCCCGACGACCTCGAAGAGGACGTCGAGGACGACGAACCCCGGGACGAGGACGAAGAGCTCGAAGACGCCGAGGACACCGAAGCGCCCGCCGACGAGTGGGACGAGGAGGACGCGGAGCCCGAGCCCGCCGACGACGAGGACGTCCGCTACGAGGACGACGTCGACGGCGAGGAAGAGGAAGAAGAGCAGCCGGCCCGCCGTTCGCGGCGCCGTACCGCCTCGGCCAGTCACTGACGCAGGCCGACAGCACAGACAAGGCTGAACACGTGTCCGATTCACTCGCCGGCCGTATGGGCGGCTCCGCAGCGGCGTCCCCGTACGGCCAGCAAGGGTCCTCCGCCAACCTGGCCGACATCCTTGAACGCGTCCTGGACAAGGGCATCGTCATCGCGGGCGACATCAAGATCAACCTTCTTGACATCGAGCTGCTGACGATCAAGCTGCGGCTGCTGGTCGCCTCTGTGGACAAGGCGAAGGAAATGGGCATCGACTGGTGGGAGCACGACCCCTCCCTCTCCTCCCGGGCCCGGACACCCCAACAGGGCGCCTCCGGGGCACATGTCCCGCACCAGGTGGACGGCGATGACCGGCTGGCCGTGGAGAACGCCCAGTTGCGCGCCGAACTGGCCGAACTGCGGGCGGCGGCGGGTCTCCCCGTGGGGTCCGCCCAGGAGGACGCCGACGGCCAGGCGACGACCGGCCAGAAAAAGACCGGCGAGGGGAAGGCACGGTGATCGCCCATCCGCCCGCCGCCGCGCCCGGCATCTCGTACGTCTACGCCATCGGCAGCGCAGGTACGCCGCTCGAAGCGGCGGCGCCCGGGCTGACGGGCCTCGAAGAGGGGCCGCTGCGCACGGTCAGCGGCGACGGTCTGCTCGCCCTGGTGTCCTCGGTGTCGCACGACGCCTTCAGCTCCGAGGGGATGAAGGCGCAGATGGAGGACATCGAGCGGCTGGAAACGCTCGCTCGCACGCACCACTCGGTGGTCGAAGCCGCCTATGGCAGCGCCACAGTCCTGCCGATGCGGCTGGCGACGGTCTATCTGGACGACGCCCGCGTGCGGGACATGCTGCGTGAACGCCGGCGGGACTTCGGCGAACTGCTCTCGTGGCTCGAAGGCCATGTGGAGCTGGGCGTCAAGGTGTACGCCGACCCGCGCGAGGTGACGCAGCCGGAGCGGCAGGGCACGGAGGCCGAAGCGACCCCGGTCAGCCCGGGCCGCGCCTACCTGCGGCAGCGGCGGACCCAGCGGCGCAGCCATCAGGACGCCTACCGGGCTGCCGGGGCCGTCGCCGCGCAGGTGCCGGACCGGGTGGCCGCGCTGGCCCGTGCGCGAGTGGCGCACCGGCCGCAACAGGGTGAACTGGCCGCGTCGGCCGGTGAGAACATCGCCAACGAGGCCTATCTGGTGCCCGCCGCCCGGGTCGCTGATTTCCACGCGGCGGTGGGCGCGCTGGCCGACGACGTGCCGGGTGTACGTATCGAGCTGACCGGCCCCTGGGCGCCGTACTCCTTCGCGACGCCGCAGGCCGAGCCGGCCGAGCCGGGCGGGGAGGCACGGTGAACGGGGCGGGCCCGGCCGAAGAGCCCGACGGCGGCGGCGCCCTGGCCGGACGACAGGTCGCCCTCATCGACCTGCTCGACCGGCTGCTGAACGGTGGCGCGGTGCTCACCGGGGACCTTGTTCTCTCCGTGGCCGATGTGGACCTGGTGCACATCAATCTGCGGGCCGTCATCCGCTCGATCACATCCGACGAACCGGCGCCGTGGTGAGGAGGTCATGATGCTGTCCGAAGAATCCGGGAATACCTCTGGCGAAGGCGGCCTCGACGCGGTGGCACAGGCGGCGGCACGGGCTTTTGACCTCGTGCCGGCCGGAATCAGCGAGGGCGGTCCGCGTGATACCGCACAGCGCCTCGTGACAGATCCGGAAACCGTGGAGCGGGACCTGATCAAATTGGTCCTGACGATTGTCGAGTTGCTGCGTCAGCTCATGGAACGCACCGCGCTGCACCGGGTGGACCAAGGAGATCTGAGTGAGGATCAGGAGGAGCGCATAGGACTCACCCTCATGATTCTCCAGGACCGTATGTCCGAACTCTGCGACCGCTACGGACTGACCATGGACGATCTCAACCTGGATCTCGGTCCGTTGGGTTCTCTGCTGCCCAGGAACGACGGCTGACGAATGAATGCGGGGTTTCGTGAAGCGGGGAGCGGAAACACGAACCGCATGACTGAAGAGAGCAAGAAATCCGAATCGTCCGAGGGCAGTGGAAAGCCGCGTCGGAACGTCAAGTCGACGGCCTCCAAGGCGCGGCAGCCGGCCAAACGTGCCGCTGGCGCCGCCCAGAAGAAGACCGCGGGGACCGGCGACAAGGCGCGGAGCGCCACGTCGGGCGCGGCGGCGAAGGCGGCATCGTCCGTACCCGCGGTACGGGACAAGGCGGATGCCGCGACCGGAGCCGCGGCGGGAGCCGCCAGAAAGGCGGGCACCCGGACGGCGAGCGCTGCCGCGCACGGCGTCGACAGCGGCCGACAGGTCCTGAGTTCCACCGCGGACAAGGCCGTCTCCACCGCAGGCAGCGCCGCGACGGCCGCCACCACCACGTGGAACGTCATCAAGCACCGGAAGGCCATCGCCGCCGGCGCGACAGCGGGAGTGGTGAGCGTCGCGGGAGCGGCGTTCGCGCTGGGCCGGCGCACCGTCCGGCCGAAGGGTCACTGATATCCTGCGCCGTCCGCTTACGGCACCCGCGTACGCCTGACGCACGTAGGCCTGATCCGCGTACGCCGGGCCCCGCCGGACCGGAGCACGCCGGGCGGCCGTTCGCACTACGGGCGCCGGCTGTCCAGCGTGGTGCGGGGGAGTGCGAAGCGGGTCCCCGGGAGCCGTCCGCGCCGGGCCTCCGGGCACCGGCCCCGGGCATTCAGCCGTCCCACATCCACTCTCCGCGCTGTGGTCATGTCAAATCCAGCCGGCCACGGAAGAAACAAGGTGCCGAGCCGCCGCTTCAGCGTCGGGCCGGTCGCCTGCCTTCCCTACCGGCACTGGAGACAGTCATGTCCACCGTCGTCCCCGCCCCGCTCCCCATAACTCTCCCGGCCCCTCTCCCGGTTCCCGCTCCCAGCTATGTGATCTCCCTCGCCGCCTGCGAGACGGACGTACGAGCCGCCCAGCGGCTGCGCCACCAGGTGTTCGCCGGTGAACTCGGCGCCAGGCTTCCGGGTTTCGAAGGGTCCGAGCCCGGCCTCGACGTGGACGCCTTCGACGCGTACTGCGACCACCTGCTGGTACGGGAGGAGAGCTCCGGCGAGGTCGTCGGCACCTACCGGCTGCTGCCGCCCGAGCGCGCCCGGGCCATCGGACGGCTCTACTCCGACAGCGAGTTCGACCTCTCCCGCCTCGCTCCGATCAGGGACGACCTCGTCGAGGTCGGCCGCTCCTGCGTCCACCCCCGGCACCGTACGGGCGCCGTCATCAGTCTGATCTGGGCCGGGCTCGCCCGCTACATGGCCGACGGCGGCTACAACTGGCTGGCCGGCTGCTGCTCGGTCCAGCTCTCCGACGGCGGCGCGCTGGCCGGCTCGACCTGGCGGACCGTGAAGGACAAGCACCTGGCGCCCGAGGAGTACTGGGTCACCCCGCACCGGCTCTGGACCCCCGACAACAACGCCGTCGCCGCCAGCAGGTCCGAACTCCCCCCGCTGCTGCGCGGCTATCTGCGGCTCGGCGCCTGGGTCTGTGGCGCGCCCGCGCACGACCCGGACTTCGACTGCGCCGACCTCTACGTCCTGCTGTCGATGCGCCGCGCCAACCCCCGCTACCTCCGCCACTTCCTCTCCCTCGCACCGGCACGATGAGCATCTGGCTGCCCATCGCGCCCTGCACACCACGCAATTGCGGCACCCACGCCGGACCGGTGGCGGGAGCGGCCGCCGCCTGGGCGCGGCTGCTCGCGGGAATCGGCGTGCTGCTGGCGGGAGTTGTGCTCTCGCCGATCGTCTCGCTCCTGGGCGGCGGCCTCAGGGACCGGCTGACCCGCCGCTGGGCGCGCACCCTGCTGCGCGCCTTCGGCCTGCGTGTACGGGTCGTGGGAGCTCCCGTCCCCCGGCGGAGGAGCGGGGTGCTGGTCGTCGCCAACCACGTCTCGTGGCTCGACATTCCGCTGATCGCCGCCGTCTTTCCGGGCCGGGTGCTCGCCAAGAGCGAGATTCGGAACTGGCCGGTGCTGGGCGGCGTGGCCGCTCGGGGCGGCACACTGTTCGTGGAGCGCGAGCGGCTGCGCGCGCTGCCGGAGACGGTACGTACCCTCGCCTCGGCGCTCACCGAGGGCTCCCGGGTGGTCGTCTTCCCGGAGGGCTGCACCTGGTGCGGGCGCGAGCAGGGCCGCTTCACCTCGGCCGTGTTCCAGGCGGCGCTGAACGCGGAGGCCGACGTCAGGCCCGTACGGATCACCTACCGCACGGCGGCCGGTGTGCTCTCGGGCGCTCCGGCGTTCGTGGGGGAGGACACACTGCGCACATCCCTGTGGCGGGTCGCGACGGCCGGCGGGCTCACGGCGGAGATCACGGTACTGCCGCTGATCCCAGGCGGGCGCCACACCGACCGTCGCTCCCTTGCTCTCGAAGCTCAGACCGCCGTCGCGAGGGAGAGGGCGAACCGGTTGGCCTCATCGGTCCACCAGTGCGTCAACTCCATCCCGGCGGCTGCCAGTTCGGACCGTACGCCGTCCTGACGGAACTTCGCCGAGACTTCCGTACGCACCTCTTCACCGGCCGCGAAGTGCACCACCAGATCGAGTTCGGGGATCTTCGCGGTGAGGGCCCTGCGGGCCCGCAGCCGCATCTCGATCCATTCCTGTTCCGCGTTCCAGAGCGCCACATGCCCGAAGTCGGCGGGGTCGAAGTCGGCGCCGAGTTCCCTGTTGATGACCGACAGAACGTTCTTGTTGAACTCGGCCGTCACACCGGCCTCGTCGTCGTACGCCCTGACCAGGACGGCTTCGTCCTTCACCAGGTCCGTGCCGAGCAGCAGCGCGTCCCCGGGCGCCAGCAGCGCCCGTACCGAAGTGAGGAAGGCCGACCGCTCATCGGGCAGCAGATTGCCGACGGTGCCGCCCAGAAAGACCACCAGGCGAGGGCCCGGTGTGTCGGGCAGCACGAGACCTGCGGTGAAGTCGGCGATCAGCGCGTGGATCCGCAGGTCCGGGCGTTCACCGAGCAGCGCTTCGGCGGCGCCGGTCAGCGCGCTCCCGCTGACGTCGACCGGCACGTAACTGTGCAGCCCCGGCAGCGCGTCGAGCAGATGACGGGTCTTGTCCGAGGAGCCCGAACCAAGTTCGACCAGGGTCGAGGCCCGGGTGGCGGCCGCGATCATCGGGGCACGTGCGATCAGGATCTCCCGCTCGGCTCGGGTGGGGTAGTACTCGTCCAGTCTGGTGATCTCCTCGAACAACTCGCTGCCGCGCGCGTCGTAGAACCACTTCGGCGGCAGGATCTTGGGCGTTCGGGTGAGCCCGTGGAGCACATCGGCGCGCAGCGCGGCGCCGGTGGCGTCCTCGGGCAGGGTACGGGTCAGCTCGAACTGGCTCACGCGAGTGGCTCCTTGAGGGGGGTGAGCGATACGCCCGCGCGATCCGCCACGACCAGGGTGTGGTCGGGCACCTCGCGCCAGCGTGGATCGTCGTCGTACGGTTCCGAGGCCAGCACGGCGTGCAGGCCCGGTTCCGCGAGGTACCAGAACGTGTCCCCCCAAGCGGTCCCCGCGATGCTCCCCCCGTCGGTCAGCAGCAGATTGAGCCTGGACCCGGGAGCGGCGGCTGCGACCTCGGTGACGGTGTCGGCCAGCGCCTGCCCGAGCCCGTCGCCGTCCCGCAGCCGGTGCAGCACCAGGGCCCACACCAGAGCGGAATCGTTGCGGGCCGACAGCGAGAGCAGCTCTTCGGCGGGAAGTGACTGGGCCAGCGGGGCGAGAGTGCCGGGCCAGCCCTTGACGGCGCCGTTGTGACTGAACAGCCAGGGCCCGTCGGCGAACGGCGCCGCCGCCGCCTCCCCGTCGGCCCCCGGCTCCGTCGCGTCGCGTACGGCGGCGAGCAGCGCCTCCGTACGGATCACCCGCGCCAGATCGGTGAAGCCGAGGTCACCCCAGATGGGCCCGGCCCGCCGGTAGCGCGCCGGCACGGGGTCGCCGTCCGCGTACCAACCCACCCCGAAACCATCGGCGTTGACGGTGCCGTAGCGCTGCCGGCGCGGTTCCCACGACTGCCGGAAGAGCGAGTGCTCCGGAGCCGACAGAGCCTCGCCGAGGGCCAACGGCGGTCCCACACGGGCGATATGACGGCACATCAGGCATCCCTGGCCGTACGGAACCCGGAGAAGATCTGGCGCCTGACCGGCAGGTCCCAGTTCCGGAACGTGCCGCGGCAGGCCACCGCGTCCACCGCGAAGGAACCACCCCGCAGCACCTTGTGCGCGCTCCCGAAGAACACCTCTGAGTACTCGCGGTACGGGAAGGCGACAAAGCCCGGGTAGGGCAGGAAGTCGCTCGACGTCCACTCCCAGACGTCCCCGATCAACTGCCGTACGCCCAGCGGCGAGGCGCCGCGCGGATAGCTGCCGACGGGCGCCGGACGCAGATGGCGCTGGCCGAGGTTCGCGTGGACCGGGGTGGGGTCCTCGTCGCCCCACGGGTGGCGCAGCGAGCGCCCCGACACCGGGTCGTGCCGGGCGGTCTTCTCCCACTCCTCCTCGGTCGGCAGCCGCCGTCCCGCCCAGCGGGCGTACGCGTCCGCCTCGTACCAGCTCACATGGAGCACCGGCTCGTCGGCGGGGACGGCCTCGACCGTTCCGAAGCGCCGGCGCAGCCACTGGCCGCCCTCGCGCCGCCAGAACAGCGGGGCCTCGATCCCGTGCTCGCGGATCTGGGCCCAGCCCTCCGGGGCCCACCACCGCTCGTCCGTGTAGCCGCCGTCCTCGATGAACCGCTGGTAGGCGCCGTTGGTCACCGGCACGGTGTCGATGTGGAACGCGGGCAGGATCCGCTGGTGCGCCGGGCGTTCGTTGTCCAGCGACCAGGGCTCGGCCGAGGTGCCCATCGTGAAACGGCCCGCCGGTATCAGGGTCTCGGCGGGGAGCCCCGTCATGTCCCCGGCGGGCGGCTCGGGAGCGGTCAGCGCGGCGGGGCCCCGCCGCAACTGGTGTGTGATGAGCATCGTCTCGTCGTGCTGCTGCTCATGCTGGGCGATCATCCCGAAGGCGAAGCCCGCGTCGAGCAGCGGCCCGCCGCCGTCCAGCGGGGTCCGCTCGATGATGTCGAGCACCCGGCCCCGTACGTCGGCGGCGTACGTACGCGCCTCGGCGGGCGGGAGCAGCGGCAGCGTGGGCCGCGCCGACCTGGGGTGTTCGAAGGCGTCGTAGATCGAGTCGATCTCGGGCCTGATCGCGTCGCGGCCCCCGACGGCGCGCAGCAGCCACTGCTCCTCCTGATTGCCTATGTGGGCCAGGTCCCAGACCAGCGGGGACATCAGGGGGGAGTGCTGCGCCGTCAGGTCGTGGTCGTCGACACAGGAGGTGAGCAGGGCGGTGCGATCGCGCGCTGTCGTCAGTGTCTCGACGGCCCGGCGCCGGAGATCCTCGGTGCCGGACTCCTGAATTGATGGAAGCGATTGAATCGATATGTCGACACTGTCGCCGTTGTCGGCAGTCTCGGTGGGGCGGTCGGTCATGACTGGAGATCCTTCTCAGGTTCCGGGACACACATGTCGTCGGCGGGACATCGGCCTCGCAGGACGTAGCGGTCGTTGAAGGCGGCGACGGCGTCCTGGACGGCGTCGGTCGCGCCGATACGCGGGAGCGCCTCCAGAGCGGTGGCGAAACAGGCCTCCGCCGCCGAGCGGAGCTCGGGGTCGGCCAGGCCGTACCGCGCGGCGTTGTCCCACAGGGGGTTGCCGGGTGCCGGCAGCGCGCCCGCCGTCTCGGCGAGCGGCTTGACCGCTCGGTAGACGGTCTCGGCGGCCTCCGGATCGTCGAACAGCGCGGTGGTGACAGCGAGCGGTACCACCCAGCCGTCGTCCCCGGACTGTGCGTCGATCATCCGGAATTCCAGATGGCCGCGCGGCCGTACGGGTGGGAAGAGGGTCGTCAGGTGGTAGTCGAGGTCGGCCCTGACCGGTGGTCTCGGCAGCCCCGTGCGGATCCAGTCGCGGAAGCTGAACCCCTCGGCCGGAATGGCCCAGGGCCCTTCCGGAGCCCGTACGCACATCACCGGCGCGTCCAGGGCGTGCGTGGCCCAGGCCGCGCGCGGGTCACCACCGCCCGCCGGCGCGCTCGTACGGGCCGGGTCGAGCGCGGCCCACACCGCCTGGCGGTGCGAGCGCCAGCCGGTGTCGCGGCGGCCCTCCATGGGCGAGTTGGCGAACGCGGCGACGAGCACGGCGCCGAGCAGGTGGGCGAGCTGCCAGCGCCTGCCGTAGCCGAGCGGCCCGGGTTCCTCGTGGCCGGCGTCCAGGCAGACCTGCACGGAGGCCGTCGTCCGCATCATCGCCCGGCCCGCAGGCCCGATCCGGTCGAGGTAGGTCTCCATGGCGTCGTAGCGCGGCGCGCGCAGCATGCGCCGGGGAGAGTGCCACGGGTCCTGCCCGATGCCGGAGAGGGCGAGTCCGGCCGTACGCAGGGCCGGGCGGACGACGTCCAGATCGGCGGAGGCGGAGGTGACGCACTCCATCAGGGACGCGGCCGGCTGGGAGCTGAGCTCCAACTGGCCGCCGGGTTCGAAGGTGAGTGCCGACCGCAGCGGCAATGAGCGCAGACCGTCGAAGGCTTCCTCGAGACGGCGGGTCGGAACGGGATGTTCGGGGTCGTGCAGATCGTGCACAAGCCATTCGAGTTCGACACCCACCGTGCGCGGCGGGCCTGTCTTGAACGCTATACCGCGTAGCAGATCCTCGGCGTCGTCCTCCTTGAGCGCTGAACCGTCGTCGGTGACATCGTCTGTTGGCATGGCCGGATCCTCCTGTCGAAGACCGTGACCGGACTCCGTCCCGGGATCGGGGCGAAGCGTTTCGATCCAACCTAAAGCCACTCCCGCCGCTTCGCACAAGAGTGCCCCTGAGGTCACAAATTCGTCAGAAATCCGGTTGCCCCGCGTGTGATCCTTCACGCCCGCCTTTTTGCGGGGAGTACGGGACGGCGGGCGGCCGTCGGGCGGGTTGCGGTGACGGAGCGTGACCGTCGTAGCGCGTCAGCGGCGCTCGTACTGGACCGGCGGCGTCTGCCGACCGGGTGGCCCGGTGGCTTCGGCGAAGGTGCTCGCACGACTCTTGTAACGTTTCATTTCCTGTGCTCGACTGTCGACCGACGATCTTCTTCAATCGCGGTCTCGCCCGGATCCCCCCGTAGTTGGCGGATCGGCGGCGCACTTCGGCATGCCGTCATGCCGTCGTCCGCCGCCCGGCCGGACTGCCTTGCCACTGAGGAGTTGGGCCATGATCCGCCGCCGAGACGTCCTGCGAGGATCGGTCGTACTGACCGCCTCCGTACTCGCCCCCGGGGCGGTGGTCGCCGCCGCGACCTCGGCGGAAGCCGTGGCGCCGGCGTCCGCCGCCGGCCCAGGGGGCCTCGGCTGGGGTGCGATCAGCCATGAGATGCGTCCCTGGACCCGCTGGTGGTGGCTCGGCAGCGCCGTCACCGAGCAGGGGCTGCGCAGCCACCTCCAGCGGTTCGCCGAGGCAGGGCTCGGCGGGGTGGAGATTCAGCCGATCTACGAATCCCAGGGCGACGAGGACGCGATCCTCCCGTATCTGAGCGCCGGATGGCTCGACGCGCTCGACGCCACCACACGACACGCGGGCGACCTCGGACTCGGCGTCGATCTGACGACCGGCTCCGGCTGGACCTTCGGCGGCCCCTGGATCACCCCGGAGATCAGCGCCGGGCGCGCCCTGACCGAGCAGTGGGACCTCGCCGGGGGCGGACGGCTCGACGTACCCGTACGCACGGTCCAGCCGCCCCATCCCGGACTCGTCGACGAGGAGAAGCTGTCCCGCCCGGACCTGCGCCCGCCGATGCAGCCGCTGCCCGAGCCGCCGCTGGCCGCGCTGGTCGCCCGGGAGACCGGCAGCGGCGAGACGGTCGACCTCACCGGGCGGGTGGGCGCCGACGGGACCCTGGACTGGACGGCGCCGGCCGGCCAGTGGCGGCTTACGGGCGTCTTCAGCGGTCTGGTGCTCAAGCGGGTCGAGCGGGCGGGCCCCGGCGGCAAGGGGCTGATGGTCGACTACTTCGACGCGGACTCCGTACAGCACCACCTCGACCACTTCGGCAGCGCGGTCGGTGAAGGCCCCCGGGGGATACGTTCGCTGTTCCACGACTCGTTCGAACTCGAACGGACCGACTGGACGCACGCCGCCGTCGCCGAGTTCGCGCGGATGCGCGGCTACGACCTCGTACCCCACCTGCCGGAGGTCTTCGACGGCGCGGGTACGGCAGAGGTGCGCGGGCGGGTGCTGTCCGATGTGCGGGAGACGTTCTCCGACCTGTTCCTGGAGCGGTTCGCCCAGCCGTTCACCGACTGGAGCGCGGAGCGGGGATGGCTCGTCCGCAACCAGGCCCACGGGTCACCGGCGAACCTGCTCGACATCTACGGGGCCGCCGACATCCCCGAGACCGAGTACCTCGGCGGCGAGGTCATCCCGATCCCCGGACTCCGGGAGGGCGCCGGGCCCGCCGAACCGCCGAAGTCGCTGGTGTGGCGGCTCGCCTCGTCACCGGCGCACCACCAGGGCAAGCCGCTCGTCGGCGCCGAGACCCTGACCTGGCGCGACGAGCACTACCACGTGTCGCTGTCGCAGGCGAAGCCCACGGTGGACGTGCTGTTCGCCGCGGGCATCAACCACCTCGTGTTCCACGGATCGGCCTACCAGCCGGACAACGCGCCCTGGCCGGGATACTCCTTCTACGCGGGCACAGAGCTGAAGCACACCAATCCGCTCTGGCACGACCTGCCCGAACTCACCGGATACATCACCCGCTGCCAGTCGGTGCTCCAGAGCGGCACGCACGGCAACGACGTGCTGGTCTACTGGCCGCAGCACGACCTGTGGGCACAGCCCGACGGCGGTCTCGGGGACAGCGCCGAGGACATCGAGCTGACACCGGACTACAAGTGGCAGGGCCTGCCCTGGATGTACGAGCACCCGTCAGGCGCGGGTGACGTCGCCACCGGACTGGAGGAGCGGGGCTGGCAGTTCGACTGGGTGTCGGACCGGCAGCTCGCCGGATTCCGCGGCAGCGCCTCCGGCGTGACGAACAGCCACGGCCGCTACGCGGTCGTCGTGGTCCCGGGCGCGCGGCTCATGCCCCTCGACACCGTCCAGAAACTGCACGACCTGGCGGCGGCGGGCGCGACGGTCGTCTTCGTCGGTGACGTGCCCGCCGATGTGCCCGGTCTCGCCGACCTCGACCGGCGCAGGTCCCGGCTGTCGGCGCTGCTCGACGCGTTCCGGGCGCACCCGGTGGCCGGCCACGCGGGCGTCCACCGGGTGGGCGCCGGACGGGTGGTGGTGAGCGCGAGCGCGGACGGTCCCGACGGTGCGCTGGCCGACGCCTCGGCCGTACGCGAGCCGATCGCCGACTCCGGGCTGCGGGTGCTGCGGCGGCGCCACGACGGCGGACTGCACTACTTCCTCGCCAACGTCACCGCGAAGCGGATCGACGGCTGGTGGAGCCTCGGCTCGGCCCCGGCCTCGGTCGGCGTCCTCGACCCGCTGCGGGACGTACAGGGCCTCGCCGAGACCCGTACCCGGCACGGCGCCGTCCAGGTGCGGCTGCGCCTCGACCCCGGCGAGTCGCTGATCCTGCGGACCTTCGACCGCGAACGGCCGCACGCCCCCGCGTACCCCGCGCACGTCCCCACCGGCAGGGAACAGACCCTCAACGGGCCCTGGACGCTGGCCTTTCTCGACGGCGGCCCCGAACTGCCCCCGTCGCGCCGGCTGACCTCTCTCGCCTCGTGGACCGACCTGGGCGAGCGGGAAGCGGCCTTCTCGGGCACGGCCCGTTACACGCTGAAGTTCACGGCGCCCAAGGACGCCGGGCACGGGGCGAGTTGGGTGCTCGACCTCGGTGACGTACGGGAGAGCGCCCGGGTCCGGCTCAACGGCCGTGCGGTGGGGACCGTTTGGGCCCTGCCCTTCCGTATCCCGCTGGGGAACGCGCTGCGGGACGGGGAGAACGTGCTCGAACTGGAGGTGACGAACCTCGCGGCGAACCGGGTGCGCGACCTCGCCCTGAAGGGGCAGTACGACCCCAACTTCTACATGAGCTGGCGCACGACCCCTCCCGAGAAGTGGGATCCCATGCCCTCGGGGCTGCTCGGTCCGGTACGTCTGGTCGAGGTGGCCAACTGACCTGACCGGCCGGCGTGTGAAGCCGGACACCCCCGTATCCACAGCGGAGACGGGGGTGTTCGGCGAGTACAGCCGGGATGAGATCCCGAGCCTGGCCGGCCCAGGAGCCGGTTCCCAGGAGCCGGCTCAGGGCCCAACAGCCGGTTCAGGCCCAGCCGTAACGCTCCTTGAGGCGGTTCACGACCAGGTTGAAACGCCCCCGGTCGAGCGCGCACGCCTCGCGCCGCATGCCCTCCTCGTGGAGCCTCATCACCCGGTCGATGGCCACCCACGAGTCGCGGCCCGCGCGGTCCCAGGGCCCGACGCCGATCGGCACCCAGTCGCGGTCCTGGTTGTGCTCCTTGCTGGAGAGCTGGACGGCGAGCAGCGTGCCGGCGGGCTCACGGGCGACCACGAGGACCGGGCGGTCCTTGCCACGCCCGTCGTTCTCCTCATAGGGCACCCACGTCCAGACGATCTCGCCGGGGTCGGGATCGCCGTCGTGGGCGGGTGCGTACGACGTGTGGACCTTGCCCACTTCGCGGGGCTCGGCCTCGGTGGTGGCGGTGGGGCCGTTGCGTCCGGGGAAGTCTTCGCCGGCGTGGTCAGGGGCTATGGGTGAGTGGGTCATCCGCAAGACGTTAGAACGTCCGTCGGAAGGCCCGTGGGGCGGGTCTCCCGACATGCCGTCAGGCCGTTTTCCCGGGCAGCCGGAGTACGCGGGGAGCGGGGCGGCGTGCGCGCCGGGCGCGGGATGGTTAGCGTCACCCGTATGACTAGTGTTCCGCAGAGTTTTGAGATCCTTCTTGTGGCCGAGTTCGCCGAGGGCCGCGACGCAGGACCGCCCCCGCCGGCGAACGCGCTGCGCTCGGCCGTTGTCGAGTTCACCGGCAAGCTCGGCGCCTCCGGTTACCCCCGCTACGCGGGCAACGGCATGGAGGCGGACATCGACCCCGAGACGCGCACGGTGGAGGCGGTGCTGATCGACGGGGACGAGCTGGACTACGGCCTGTCCGTACGGGTCGTGGAGCCACAGGCCGGCTGACCCCGGCAGGAAGCGGGGCGGGGCGGTACGGCGGCGATCGCCGTACCGTCCAGGACCGTTGACACCGGACGGCGCCGGGCAGAGACTCGGGGCCGCCCGGCTGTGGGTCGCGGCGGCCGCAGGCCGTACGTACGAACTCTCCGATACCGCACGGGACATGGTCCAGGCCGGGCGCCAACTCGCCAGCGCCGAACGACCGGAGAACCCGTTGTCCCTGATCGATCCGAAGACATGGCAGCCCGGGGGGCTCTCCGGGGGCGGGTACGAGGTCGTGGAGCCCGCCACCGGCGACCGGCTCGGCACCGTCACACTCGCCTCGCCCGACGACGTCGAGGCCGCCGCTGAGGCGGCCGACGCGGCGTGGCGGGACTGGTCGCGCGCCCCGCACTTCGTACGCGCCGCTGTCCTGCGCCGCGCCGGCGACCTGTTCGCCGCGCACGCGGACGAGCTGCGGGAATGGCTGGTACGCGAGTCGGGATCGATACCCGGCAAGGCCGACTTCGAACTCCATGTGGCGGCCCAGGAGTGCTACGAGGCCGCCGCCCTCGCCTCCCGCCCCACCGGACAGACGCTGCCCACCGAGGAGCAGCGGCTCTCGTACACGCGGCGCGTCCCGGTCGGTGTCGTCGGGGTCGTCGCGCCGTTCAACGCGCCGCTGATCCTCTCCATCAGGTCCGTCGCCCCGGCGCTGGCCCTCGGCAACGCCGTCCTCCTCAAGCCCGATCCGCGTACGGCGGTCTGCGGCGGCCTCGCGCTCGCGGCGCTCTTCGCGGAAGCGGGCCTGCCCGAGCGGCTGCTGCACGTACTGCCCGGGGGCGCGGAGACCGGACAGGCGCTCGTCGCCGACGCCCGGGTGCCGGTGATCTCCTTCACCGGCTCGACGGCGGCGGGGCGCGCGGTCGGCGAGGCGGCAGGCCGGGCCCTCAAGCGGGCCCATCTGGAACTGGGCGGCAACTCCGCGCTGATCGTCCTGGCGGACGCCGACATCGAGGGCGCCGTCGCACAGGCCTCATGGGGATCGTTCTTCCACCAGGGCCAGATCTGCATGGCCACCGGACGCCATCTCGTGCATGCCTCGCTCTTCGAGGAGTACGTCGAACGGCTCGCGGCCAAGGCGGAGGCGATGGCCGTCGGCGACCCGTTCAGGGAGCAGGTCCACCTCGGACCCCTCATCGACTCCGGCCAGCTCTCCAAGGTGCACGCACTGGTGGAGGCGAGCACGGCACAGGGCGCGGTGATCGCCGCCGGCGGCACGTACAGCGACCTCTTCTACCGTCCCACCGTGCTCACGGGCGTCGACGACGACACACCCGCCTACGCGCAGGAGGTCTTCGGCCCTGTCGCGCCCGTCCGGTCGTTCGACACGCTCGACGAGGCCGCCGCTCTCGCGTCCCACGGCCCGTACGGGCTCTCCCTGGGCATCGTCACCAGGGACACGGCCCTCGGGCTCGAACTCGCCGACCGTATCCCCACCGGTGTCGCCCACATCAACGACCAGACGGTCAACGACGAGGCTGTTGCCCCCTTCGGCGGCATCGCCGCCTCGGGAACCGGAGCGCGGTTCGGCGGCGACGCCAACCTGGAGGCGTTCACGGAGCTGCGGTGGACGACCGTACGGCGCGAACCCGCGGGCCACGCCTTCTGAGCCGTCCCTACCCGCACAGCGGGATCCGCCGGGGCGGGCGCTCAGGCCTCGGCGGCACCCGAGGCGTTGTTGGCGTCCGCCTCGGCGACCGACTTCCGTACCTCGTCCATGTCCAGCGCGCGCGCCTGGCCGATCACGTCCTCCAGGGCGGTCTCCGGCAGCGCACCCGGCTGGGAGAAAACAGCGACATTGTCGCGGACGATCATCAGCGTCGGGATCGACCGGATCTCGAAGGCGGCGGCCAGCTCCTGCTGCGCCTCCGTGTCGACCTTGGCGAAGACCAGGTCGTCGTGGCGCTCCGAAGCCGCGTCGTAGACCGGGGCGAACTGGCGGCACGGACCGCACCAGGAAGCCCAGAAGTCGATCAGAATGAAGTCGTTCTCCGACACCGTCTGGTCGAAGTTCTCCTTGGTGAGTTCCACAGTGGCCATTGCCTGCTACCTCTTCCTGCTCTCAGGTGGTGAAGCCGCCTGGCACAACGGCACACACCGCCGCCGTATTCCAGACCCGTATCCCACGCCCATTCCCGAAGATCGTGTAGCCATGCGGCGTGACGCGGACAAGACTGTGACCATGACGCAAGCGATGGAGTACGACGTTGTGGTGCTGGGTGCCGGACCGGTGGGGGAGAACGTCGCCGACCGGACCAGAGCGGCCGGTCTGAGCACCGCGGTGGTGGAGAGTGAGCTGGTCGGCGGTGAGTGCTCGTACTGGGCCTGCATGCCCAGCAAGGCGCTGCTGCGCCCGGTGATCGCACGCGCGGAGGCCCGCCGCGTTCCCGGGCTGCGGGCGGCGGTGCAGGGCCCGCTGGACACGGCGGCCGTTCTCGCCAACCGTGATTACTTCACCTCGCACTGGAAGGACGACGGCCAGGTCCAGTGGATCGAGGGTATCGGAGCCGACATCCACCGGGGCCGTGGCCGGCTCTCGGGGCCCAAGCAGGTCACCGTGACCGGCGCCGACGGCGAGGAAACCGTCCTCACCGCGCGCCACGCCGTCGCCGTGTGCACGGGCAGCCGGGCCGTCGTGCCCGACCTGCCGGGGCTGGCCGAAGCCAAGCCGTGGACGAGCCGCGAGGCGACCAGCTCCCAGGAGGTCCCCGGGCGGCTGCTGGTCGTCGGCGGGGGAGTGGTCGGCGTTGAGATGGCCACGGCCTGGCGCGCGCTGGGCTCGGAGGTCACCCTGCTGATCCGGGGCGGCGGCCTGCTGCCCAAGATGGAGCCCTTCGCCGGCGAACTCGTGGCGGACGCGCTGAGGGAGGCGGGCGCCACGATCCGTACGGGCGTCTCCGTCGCCTCGGTCGAGCGCCCGGGCGGTACGGGGCCGCTCACCGCCGTCCTGGAGGGCGGCGAGCGCCTGGAGGCGGACGAGATCCTCTTCGCCACCGGCCGCGCCCCGCGCACCGACGACCTCGGCATGGAGACGGTGGGCCTCAAGAACGGCGCCTGGCTGGAGGTGGACGACACCTGCCGCGTCCCGGACAGCGACTGGCTGTACGCGGTCGGGGACGTCAACCACCGCGCCCTCCTCACCCACCAGGGCAAGTACCAGGCGAGGATGGCCGGAGCGGCGATCGCGGCCAGGGCCCAGGGCGTTCCGCTGCTGGAGACCGACCGCTGGGGCGCCCACGTGGCGACCGCGGACCACGCGGCAGTCCCGCAGGTCGTCTTCACGGACCCCGAGGTCGCCTCGGTGGGCCTCACCCTCCACGAGGCCCAGGCGGCGGGCCACAACGTACGGGCGGTCGACTACGACCTCGCCGGTGTGGCGGGCTCGTCCCTGTACGCGGACGGCTACACCGGCCGCGCCCGCATGATCGTCGACCTGGACAGCGAAACGCTGCGCGGGGTCACCTTCGTAGGATCGGGCGTCGGCGAGATGCTGCACTCGGCCACGATCGCGGTGGTGGGCGAGGTCCCGATCGACCGCCTGTGGCACGCGGTGCCCTCGTACCCGACGATCAGCGAGATCTGGCTGCGGCTGCTGGAGACGTACCGCGGCTGAGGACTCCTGAACGTCTCTCTGATGCGGTGCGGGGGTCTCAACCGACCTGTTTTTCCGGGGTGTTCGCGCTGTCCCGGGAACCGTCGGTCCTGGAAGGGTTCCAGGACCGGATGGGCAGAACACGTTCCGTTCCCACCACGCACGGACTAGTTTGAGCTTCACACTGGGGGTGGGGCGGCGTGGTTGTGGGATTCCGATTACTCGGCACGATAGAGGCCTGCGTGAACGGCCTACCGGCGGATATGGGCCACACTCGGCAGCGTTGTGTGCTGGCGGCACTGCTCGTGGATGCCAATCGCACCGTGCCGGTCGACCAGCTCGTCGACCGTGTGTGGGGAGAGCGTGCGAGCGGGGGCACCAAGGGAACGCTGTACGGCTATCTGTCCCGTCTGCGCGGGGCGCTGGCCGCCGCCGGAGGCGTCCGGATCGTGCGACGGTCCGGCGGCTACGTCCTGGAGACCGATCCGGAAACGGTGGATCTGCACCAGTTCCGCGCTCTGGTCGTCCGGGCCCGTGCCGACGGTGACGAGCGGGCGGCAGTGCTGCTGAAACAGGCGCTGGGGCTGTGGCGGGGGGAAGCGTTCGCCACCGTCGACAGCCCGTGGTTCCGTGACCTGGGCCAGACTCTGGAGCGCGAGCGGTTCTCGGCCGAGCTGGACAGCAACGACATAGCGCTGCGGTGCGGGCGGCAGGCGGGGCTGCTGCCCGGCCTCGTCGCCCGCACCGAGGAACATCCGCTGGACGAGCGGCTGGCCGGTCAGCTCATGCTCACCCTGTACCGGGAGGGGCGTTCCGCCGACGCGCTGTCCCACTACGGGCGGACGCGGCGGATCCTGGCCGGTCAGCTCGGTATCGATCCAGGGGCACCGCTGCTCCGGCTTCACCAGCAGATCCTCACCGGTGACCCGGCGCTGGCCGTACCCGGACGCGGCGCGACGGCCGGGCCCCGGCCCATCCCGCCGGCCGGTCCACCGACGGGTCCGTCCGTCCTGGTGCCTCGCCAGCTCCCCGCCTCGCCGCGGTGGTTCACCGGCCGGGATCAACAACTCGCTGAACTCACGAAAACCCTTGACCTCCCCGGTGAGCTGGGCGGCGGGATGACCATTTCCGCGATAGGCGGCAGCGGCGGAATCGGCAAGACCTGGCTGGCCGTGCACTGGGCGTACGAGAACCTCGATCGATTCCCGGACGGACAGCTCTACGTCGACCTGCGCGGTTTCGATCCCTCCAACGAGCCCGTCGCGCCCGCCGTGGCCGTACGGGGCTTCCTCGACGCCCTGGGGGTGGAACCCGGCGCCATGCCGGTGGATCCGCAGGCGCAGACCGGGCTCTACCGCAGTCTGGTCGCCAACCGGCGGATGCTGATCGTGCTCGACAACGCGGCCGACGCCGACCAGGCGGCCACCCTGCTGCCGGGCAGCGCCACATGCGCGGTGCTGGTCACCAGCCGCCGACGGCTCACAGGTCTGGCGACCGCACACGGAGCCGGGATCATGACGCTCGACGGACTGACCGGTCCCAAGGCCCGCGAGCTGCTGGGCCTTCATGTGGGCGAGGAGCGCGCGGCTGCCGAGCCCGAGGCCGTCACCGCCCTGCTGGACCACTGCGCGGGGCTGCCTCTGGCGATCAGCGTCGTGGGAGCCCGCGCGGCAGCCCACCCGCGTTTCCCGCTGGCCGTGCTGGCCGAAGAACTCGCGGACCAGTCGGCGCGGCTGGACGCGCTGGACGCGGGCGATCTCGCGGCCAACGTACGCGCGGTCTTCACCGTCTCGTACCGCGCTCTCGCCGCGGAGAGCGCGGAGGTGTTCAGGCTGCTGGGGCTGGCCCCGGGCCCCGAGATCGGGCTGGCGGCGGCCGGCAGCCTCATCGCGAGACCGGCCGGAGCCACCCGCGCGGTACTGCGAGAGCTGGAGACCGTGCACCTGGTGCGGCAACCGGTACCGGGCCGCTATCAACTGCACGATCTCGTCCGCCTGTTCGCCGCCGAACGCGCCGGGGAGGACCAGCCGGAGGAGTCCCGCCGTCAGGCTCTGCGGCGCGTCACGGACTTCTACCTGCACACGGCGTACAGCGGTGACCGCGTCCTGGGCCCGTTCAGCCATCACTCCCTGGAGCTCGGCCGGCCGGCCGACGGCTCGGCGGCCCTGACACTGCCCGACCAGAGCGCGGTCATGGCCTGGTTCCGTACGGAGCACGTCTGCCTGCTCGCCGCACAACGGCTCGCCGTCGACCAGGAGTGGGACGTCCCCGCGTGGCAACTCGCCCGGGTCCTCGACGGCTTCATGTGGCGGCAGGGCCGCCTGCACGACCACATGGCGCTGTGGCGCACGGGCCTCGCCGCGGCCGAGCGGCTCCACGACGTATCCGTACGGGCATGGGCGCACCGGCGTCTGGCCCATGCCTGCGCCAGAGCCGGGGAGCACGACAACGCACTCGAACACGCCCGCCTGGCCCTGCGCTCGGCGGAGGAGGCCGGCGACGCCGGCGAACAGGCACGCGTCCACGACGTCGTCGCCTGGGCCTGGGCCCGTCAGGGCGACGACCGGCAGGCTCTGTCGCACGTCCGGCACGCGCTGCGTCTGCACCGCATGGGCGACGACCCGCTCATGGTGGCGAACGCCGTCAACGGGGTGGGGTGGTACGAGGCCCGTCTGGGCGACTACGAACAAGCTCTGGCCCACTGCGAGGAAGGCCTCGCCATCCACCGCCGGCGCGGCTTCCGCGACGGAGAGGCCTGCACCCTCGACAGCCTCGGCTACATCGCCCACGCCGCCGGCCGCCACGTCGAGGCGCTTGTCCACTACGGGCACGCCCGTGAGCTGTTCCACGACCTCGGCAACACCTACGAGGAAGCCAACACCCTGGCCAACCTGGGCGACGTCCACCTCGGCCTCGGCCGGCACGACGAGGCCCGCGAGAGCTGGGAGCGGGCCACCGGCCTCTACCGGGCCCAGCACCGTGAGAAGGACGTCGAACGGCTCAGGACCAAGCTGGAGGCGAGGACGACGACGGAGGTGACCGGGCGACCCGGCGACGGCTGAGGTCCGCCCCCGGGACGGCCCGGTCCGTCACCGCGCCGCACGCGTCCACGTCCGTGGCGGCCGCGGTGCGAGGCGCTCCGCGGCCGGAGCCCCGGCGCGCGGCAGACCGCCCCCCGTCGGCCTGCCGCGCTCATCCGCGACATCGGTATCGGCATCGGCATCGGACGAAACCGGCATCGGACGAAACCGCGACCGCGGTCGAAGTCCACGACAGCGCGGCCCACCGCCGATGCCAGACCTGCCTCCCCGCTGGGCGCGCTCCCCCATACGCCCAGCCCGCGTCCACGGACAACTCCAGGACCGTCCCCCGACAGCCCGCCCCTCCCCCTCATCACCGTCCAGAACGGACAGCGACTCCACCTCACCGCAACCGGAATCCGCCCCACACCGAGCCCCACACGGCAGAAGAAACACCAACTGCGGGATCCGGCTTGCGACCGTCACGACGGGCCCTGTTCAGCCCGCGGACGGGTGTGCTTCGCGAGCCGGGCCGGAGACGAAGGGGTTACTCAACCCACACTATGAGCGCGTACCCGCCGAAGACCGAGGTGCAGTAGGCGGGGCCGGCGTAGGACGCCACCAGGTCGTAGCAAGCCGACTCGGAGTAGGTGCCGAGATTCTCCCAGTGCCCGGCCGCGGCCACTGCCGTGTTCGTCCGGGCGGGCGCCGCGGGGGCCGCCTGTGCGGTGGCTGCGCCACCCACCAGAATGGTGGCCCCGAGGGTTATGCCGGTGAGCAACATCCGTGCGCGCATGTGTGTCTCTCCTTGTCACTTCGACCAAGGCCGGGGGGATGGACGGTTGTCCGATCCCGGTTGCATCCGGCTGATGCCCACCATGCCGGGAGGGTCTTGGGGAAACCTTGGGAAAAGCTGCGATCAGGGCACTTGACGAGCTCCGGACGGCGTTCGGAGGATGACCAACCGCCGCTTGCCGGGCAGCACGGAGCTGAGCGAGCCGGCGAGGCTGGGGACGATCAGCGAGGCGGCCTCGGTGCCGGGCACGACGACGCTCTGCTCGTCGAGGGCTTCGGAGATGTCCTCGACCAGGGCCTCGACCAGCCGCGGGGTCTTGGGCCGCAGCAGGGCCACCACGGCTGCAGGCGTCTGCTGCCGTGGCGTAACGCATCCTTACTGAAGGTCCACTTGGCCTGTACGCTATAGGCTATATTCCTGCTAGCGTCGATGTGGTGATGCTCTCCGAGGGGCACCGCAGCCTCCGCGTGACTGACGGCCTCGCGGGTGGCACACAGGTCGAGTCCGGGGGAGGAGCACAGGTGGCGCGCAAGAGGAGGGCCGTCGATGTCCGTAGCCGCATGTAGGCCGAGGATTCCGGAAGATTCCTCCTCTTGATTTCCCTTTCCGAGAAACTCGTTCAGCGGGGCACCGAGCGCGGGAGTTCAAGCATGGTCAGCCTTTTCGAGAGAATATTGGAAGCTCACGAAGGAATTCGCCCTGATGTTCCGGTAACCACGCTTGAACGCAGCACCCTTCTCTCCCGTGAGCTGCGGAGCGATGTCTGGCTGAAGACCGAGCACTTGATGCCGACAGGTTCCTTCAAGGTGCGCGGTTCGGCGAACAAGATCCGCACCCTCGGCTCGGCCGCGAAGCGTACGGGCGTGATCACGGCGTCCACCGGCAACCACGGGCAGGGGGTGGCCCGCGCCGGCAAGCTGGCCGGCGTCGGAGTCACCGTGTATGTCAGTCACTCGACCACGAAGTCGAAGATGGCGGCGATCGAGGCCTTGGGCGCGGAACTCGTGGTGATCCAGGGGAGCGCGCTCGACGCGGAGAAGGAGGCGCGCCGCCAGTCGGAGCTGCGGGGGAAGCCGTACGTCGCCCCCTACAACGATCTCGACACGGTCGCAGGGCAAGGCACTCTGGGCGTCGAGCTCTTCGAGCAGGCGAGTGATCTCGACGCGGTGTTCGTCTGCGTCGGCGGAGGCGGTCTCATCGGCGGAGTCGGCACGGCGCTCAAGGCGTTGAGTCCCAGGACCCGCGTCGTCGGCGTCTGGCCCAAGGCGTCCACATGCATGCTCGACTCGCTGAACGCGGGTCGCATCGTCGAGACGCCGGAGTGCGAAACGCTCTCCGACGGCTCGACCGGAGCGGTGGAACCGGGTTCTGTCACCTTCCCGATCTGCAAGGAAGTGATCGACGAAACCCTGACCGTGAGCGAGGAGGAGATCGCGCACGCGATGCGCCTCGTGGCCGAAGGTGAACGGTGGATGATTGAGGGGGCTGCCGGCGTCGCCGTCGCCGGGCTGATACAGACGGCCGCGCGTTATCGCGGGAAGAAGGTGGCGGTCGTCCTCTGTGGTCGAAACATCGCGGTCGAGACGTTTCTCGACGCCATGAAGCGCGCGGGGGAGTGAACACCCATGGCCCTTCTTGCCGACGACAAGAACCGGCACCCCTTTCTTGCCCGGTGGATGCGAGGCTGCCGATGACCCTGCCCGTCTTCGACGCCGACACCATCCAGGACGCCGCCACACCGCAACTGGTTCTGGACACCGTCCGCGACGCGCTGATCGCTCACGCCGAGGGCAGGACCAACGTGCCACCACCGTTGGCCATGAAGTTTCCCGACGCGGACGGGGACTGCCACGTCAAGGCGGGGCAGATGGCCGGGGCCCCCGACTTCTCCATCAAGATCGCCACCAGTTTCTACCGCAACCCCTCGCTCGGCCTCCCCTCCGACCACGGGCTGATCTGCGTCGTCAGTGCGAAGACCGGCCAGATCCGAGCGATCCTCGACGACCACGGGCTGCTCACCGCCGTCCGCACAGCCGCCTGCGGAGCGCTGGTCACCCATGCGATGGCCCGGCCCGATGCCGGCACGCTCGGGGTCTTCGGTACGGGCCAACAGGCCCGTCTCCAGGCCCTCTGGCTCTCCCGGCTCCGTCCGCTCAGTGACGTACTCGTGCACGGCAGGACCTTGGAGACCTCCCGGACGGCCTGCGACTGGCTGATCGCACATCATCATCTGCCCGCCCGACCCGCCACCGCGCGGGAGGCGGCGGGCGCGGACATCGTCGTCACCACGACTCCCGCGACCCGTCCGGTTCTGGACGCCGCCCATGTGCGCGAGGGCGCGCACGTGACGGGGATCGGTACGGACATGTCGCACAAGAACGAGCTCCCGGCGGCCTTGTTCGGCCGTGCGGGCCTGATCGCCACGGACGATCATGCCCAGTGTCTCGACCACGGCGACTTCGGCCACGCCGTACGGTCCGGCACCACCACGGCGGACAGCGACATCCCGGCAGGCCTCCTGCTGAAGAGGCCCGCAGCGCGGCCGGACGCCGGGATCACGGTCGCCGACCTCACCGGCGTCGGAGCACTCGACGCCGCACTCGCCTCGGCTGTCCTGGACCTGATTCTGCGGGAGGGCGAGGAACCAGCGGGAAGGACGGGATGACTCCGCCGGCGCCTTGAGGGATCACACCGTACCCGGGCCCGACATCGTTCGTGTCCTTCTCGGACCCGGGCACCCGCACCGTACACACCGCGGAACAACAGGCCGATCACGAGGCGAAAAGCGTCGCTGACCCGCGCCTGACCGCCTCCTGGTATCGCGCCGTGAAGCCTGTCGCACTGCGCGGCACTGGCTTCCTTCACCGCGGATGCCACCAGGGCGGCGCCACCCCCTCTCGACCGACGAGCTCCGAGAGCCGTCCTCCCGTGCGCAGACCCAGCCGAGGCTGTGGCGCTCAAGTCGCTCCAGTCGGTCTGAGTTGCCGAGGAGCCGAAGCGGCCGGCGTGCAACGCATTGGCGATCTCGACCGGTCCGGTTGTCCTCGCGCATCCCTGGACGTACAGGTCCCGATCAGCAACGACCCTGTTAAGATAGCCTGTAACCTATAAGGAGAGTCGGAGGAAATCGGAGCGGACCACATCCCCGATGCGGTGCCGCCTGCGATCCCGTGGGGTCGTTATCGGTCTGCCTCCGCAGTCTGTTCCTCCTGCCCCGCCTCCACTACGAAGGACAGGTGCCTCGTTGGCCGAGACCATGGGCGCGATCGCCTCCCCGCACCACCTGGCGACGGAAGCGGGCGAGGCCGCGTATCGGGCGGGGGGTAACGCGATCGACGCCGCGCTGGCCGCGGCGATCGCGCTCACCGTCGTGTACCCGCACAACACCGCTGTCGGGGGAGACCTCGTGGCGCTCGTCCGGGACCCGAAAGGCTCCCTTGTCTGCGTCAACGCCACGGGAACGGCCCCCGCTGCCCGGAGCCTGGACGAGCTGCGCGAGCGCCACGGTGACCAACTGCCGACGAGGGGTCCCAGCACGATCACCGTGCCGGGCGCGGTACGCGGCTGGGAGGCGATCAGGAGCCGCGGCGCCGTGCTGGCCTGGGCCGAACACTTCCGGCTGGCCATCGAATACGCCGGCGACGGCGTGCCGGTCGCACGTTCGCTCGGTGCGGCGCTCGTCCACGACCGGGATGCCCTCGTGGAGGACCCCGGGGCCATGGAGGTGTTCGCACCCGGCGGCGAGCTCCTCCGGGAGGGCGCGCCGCTCATTCAGACACGTCTCGCGGAGTCGCTCAAGAAGATCGCGGCGAACGGTCCCGACGAGCTGTACGGCGGCTCGGTGGGCGCCGCGCTCGCCGCGGGCCTGCAGGCCAGGGGCTGCCCGCTGACGACGGACGACCTCGCGCGGTACGCGGCTCATGTCACTCCGGCGATCTCCGCGTCGCTGGGAGGCTTTGACGTACACACCAGTCCGCCCAACACGCAGGGGTTCGCGCTTCTGCGAACGCTGCGAGCCCTTACCGAGCTGGGCCTGGGCTCCTTCCCCGGGAGCGTTCCGGCCGACGTGCTGGGCCGCTTGTTCCTCGACGGCACCCGTGTGCGCGACACCCTCCTGGCCGACCCGTTGTTCTCTCCGGCCGACGTCGACAACGACGGCTTCGCCGAGATCGTCACGCAGCTCCGGTCCCGGAGCGTGCGTGCCCCGGGACCGGTCGCCACACCGTCCGTGCCACGTGGCGACACCGTCGGCATCGCCGCCGTTGATTCGAGCGGCTACGCGATCTCGATCATCCAGAGCGTGTTCGACAGCTTCGGTGCGGCCGTCCTCGAAGCGGACACGGGCATCCTCCTGCAGAACCGCGGCACGAGTTTCTCCCTGGACTCGCGGTCGCCCAACGTCATCCAGCCGGGCAAGCGGCCGAAGCACACGCTGATGCCCGTCATGGTCACGCGTGGCCGACGCGTCCGGTGGGTCAGTTCCACCATGGGCGGTCACGGCCAGCCGCAGATCCACGCCCAGGTGCTCATCCAGTTGCTCAACGGCAAGTCGCCGCGCGACGCGGTGAGCGCGCCGCGATGGGTGGTCGGCCCGCGGAGCCCCGGTGACACGTCCGACACCGTCCACTACGAGTCCGACGTGCCCGGGAGTACCGTCGCGCACCTGGTCGCGGACGGGTTTCCCGTACGTGAGGTGCCGGCCCGTACCGAATTCCTCGGCCATACGAATGTCGTCTCGGTCGAAGCGGACGGCACGCTGACCGCCGGAAGTGATCCCCGGTCCGACGGCTCGGCCGCCGTGCTGCCGGTCCCGGCTTCCGGAACGGTGTGAAGCCGCCGTGGACCTACCGGCCGCCCCGGAACTCTGTGCCTCGCGTGGCTGTCCTGTCCCGCAGCCGTCCTCGGCAGGCGTCCGGCCCTGACGCGGAGCTCAGACGCATGGGGCCGGCGGCCGGGGCGGAGGGCTGCTCGGCGTTCCTGTCGGCCGTTGTGCATATAGCCTATAAGATGGACACGGAGGGACCAATGTGAGCGCGATGCAGAAAGCGCCGTTGAACAGCTATCGGAGCCTCGCCCGCCTCGACCTGGCGGGCAGTGGCTTCCGTGTGCACCGCCTCGATGCCGTGGCCGGGGCCGAGCAGTTGCCGATGAGCCTCAAGATCCTGCTGGAGAACCTCCTCCGTCACGAGGACGGCCGCACGGTGACGGCGGATCACATCGCGGCGCTCGTGGCCGGCCGGACCGGCGCCGCCCAGGACGTCGTCTCCTTCTCGCCCTCGCGGGTGTTCCTGCATGACACCAACGGTGTCCCGGTGCTTACGGACATCGCCGCGCTGCGCGACGCGGTCGCCGCGGCGGGTGGCGACCCGCGGCGGGTGAGCCCTCACATCCCCAGTGATCTGACCGTCGACCACTCCATCTCCACCGAGGTGTCGGGGCGTCCGGACTCTCTGCGCGTCAACGTCGAGTTCGAGTACACGCGCAACGCGGAGCGGTACCGCTTCCTGAAATGGGGAGGACGGCTCAACGGCGTGCACGTCGTTCCGCCGGGCACCGGGATCATGCACCAGATCAACCTGGAGTACCTCGCGCAGGTCGTCCAGCGACGCGACGGATGGGCCTTCCCTGACACCTGTGTCGGCACGGACTCCCATACGACGATGGTGAACGCCCTCGGCGTGCTCGCCTGGGGCGTAGGCGGTGTCGAAGCCGAAGTCGCCCTGCTCGGGCAGCCCTTGAGCATGGCCGTGCCGGCTGTGGTCGGTGTCGAACTTGTGGGTGAGCTGTCGCCAGGCGTGACCGCGACCGATCTGGTGCTCACCATCGCCGAGACCTTGCGGGCCCACGGAGTGGTGGGGAAGTTCATCGAGTTCACCGGCACCGCGATCAGCGGGATCCCGCTGGCCCATCGTGCGACGATCTCGAACATGTGTCCGGAATTTGGTGCCACCGCCGCCATGTTCCCGATCGACCGCGCGACGCTGGACTACCTGCGGCTGACCGGTCGCCGGGAGGATCACCTCACGGCGG
The DNA here is from genome assembly GCF_000818195.1 of Streptomyces sp. 150FB. Classification (GTDB taxonomy): domain Bacteria; phylum Actinomycetota; class Actinomycetes; order Streptomycetales; family Streptomycetaceae; genus Streptomyces. The sequence goes on from NZ_JTHL01000001.1 coordinate 8,734,210, forward strand.
TGGAGACGTACGCGAAGGAACAGGGGCTGTGGCACGAGCCCGGCCTCCTCCCGCGTTACGACGAGCGGCTGACCGTCGACCTCTCCTCGGTCACCGCGTCGCTCGCCGGCCCGCGGCGTCCGCAGGACCGCGTCGCGCTGGGCGCGGTCGCCGCCAACGCCTCGGCCGCGATCGCACAGATCAAGTCGAACAGGGCCACCGGAGCCGCGAGCGCCTCCGGCCTGCCGTCCGACACGGTCCGCAGCACGCCCGCGCTGACGGCGGGAGGCGACGGGATCCGTGACGGCGCGGTCGCCATCGCCGCGATCACATCGTGCACCAACACGTCCAATCCGCACGTCATGATCGCGGCCGGCCTGCTCGCGCGCAACGCCCGTGCACGCGGACTGACCTCCAAGCCGTGGGTGAAGACGAGCCTGGCACCCGGTTCGAAGACCGTCACGGACTACCTGGCGCGCGCGGGGCTCTCCGAGCCGCTCGACGCACTCGGCTTCCACCTCGTCGGCTACGGCTGCATGACCTGCATAGGCAACTCGGGCCCGCTTCTGCCGAGCGCCGCGGAGGCGATCGCCGAACGGGACGTCGTCGTCGCCTCCGTGCTCTCGGGCAACCGGAACTTCGACGGACGGATCAATAACGACGTCTCGGTCAACTACCTGGCATCACCCCCGCTGGTCGTGGCCTACGCGCTCGCCGGATCGATCACCCACGACGTGATGACCGAGCCTCTGGGCGTGGACGCGGACGGTGTGCCCGTGATGCTCGCCGACCTGTGGCCGAGCGACGCCGAAATCGACGCGGTGGTGAGCGCCAACCTCACGCCCGAACTGTTCAGTGACGCCTACGCCGGCATCTTCGAGGGCGACGAGCGCTGGCGGGCGGTGCCCACGGCGAGCGGTGACCTGTTCGACTGGCCCGACGAGTCGACCTACTTGCGCCGCCCGCCGTTCCTCGACGGCGTCTCCGTCGAGACGACTCCACGGGGGGACATCCTCGGTGCCCGGACACTCATGCTGCTCGGGGACTCGGTCACCACCGACCACATCAGCCCGGCAGGGCGCATACCCGCGGGAAGCAGCGCGGGACGTTATCTCTCGGGGCTCGGCGAGCGCGATCTGAACACCTATGCCTCCCGCCGAGGCAATTTCGAGGTCATGGTGCGCGGCGGCTTCGCCAACCCACGGTTGCGAAACCTGCTGACGACGACCCACGGGGGCGGAGTCACCCCGGACTTCACCCGGGACGGCGCTGTCGTCCCCGTGTTCGAGGCCGCACAGTCCTACGCGGCTGCGGGAACCCGCCTGCTGGTCATCGCGGGCAAGGAGTACGGAACCGGATCGTCACGGGACTGGGCGGCGAAGGCGACCGCACTGCTGAAGGTCGACGCGGTCCTCGCGCGGTCCTTCGAGCGTATCCATCGGTCCAACCTGGTCCAACTCGGTGTGCTGCCACTGCAGTTCTTCGACGGCCAGAGCGCCGAGTCCCTCGGACTCGACGGTACGGAGACCTTCGACATCGTCGGGACGGGAGAATCGCTGCAGACCCCCTCGTCGACGGTGACCGTACGGGTCCGGCCGCGGACAGGCGAGCGTGCCGGATTCGAGTTCGAGGTCAGGGCGCGCCTGGACACCCCCCAGGAAGTCGTCTATTACGCCAACGGCGGTGTCCTGCCCTATGTCTACCGCCGATTCCTGCGAGGAGACATTGTCTGAGAAGCGGGGCCACGGGAGCCCGGCCGAACCCGCCGTCGGTGCGACACCCGCCGTGGGCGCCACACCCGCCGTCGACACTCTTCTCCTCGGCTTCGGACTCTCCTCCGAGCAGGGGAGCATCGGGTTCTGCGGCGTCTACCTCGTCAGCTCCGGGGCGCGGCGGATTCTCTTCGACTGCGCCCACGCGGGCCGCAGACGCGCGCTGTACCGCGCCCTCGCCCGCCGCGGGCTGACCCTCCGGGACATCGACACCCTGGTGCTCTCCCACGCACACTACGACCACATCCAGAACGCCGACCTCTTTCCCCACGCCGACGTCCTGCTGCATCCGGCGGAGGCCGACCATCTCGCCCGCGCACCCCTCGACGACCCGGTGACTCCTCCCTGGTCGGGGGCCATTCTGCGGTCGTTGTCCGTCCGAGCGGCCGGCGACGGCCTCGCCCTTGCCCCCGGTGTCACCGTCACGGCTCTGCCCGGGCACACCGCGGGTTCGATCGGACTCACCGTCGAGACCGCCGCCGGTACCGCCCTGCTGACAGGCGACGCGGTCTCCTCGGCACGTGCGCTGCGCTCGGGACGCTGCACCGTCATCTCCGCGGGCGAGGACGCAGCCGCGCGTTCGATGGAGCACGTGCGGGCACACGCGGATCTTGTGTACCCGGGCCACGACCGGCCCTTCACCGTCGTGGCCCGGGCCCCCGGAAGCTATCTGCTCCCTCGCGCGGACCTGGTCACGGCCGCGCCGGACCCCCTGACCGACAGATCCTCCGCCTCGCCCTGACGGGCGGCGCGCACCGACCGAGGAGAGGAAACCCGCCACCATGACTTTCAGGACGGACGGCACGAATGACCCAGCGACGGGGGTCTTCGTGGAGCCGGCACCCACGTTCTCGCCGGCGAGTCTCAGGGAGGTGCTCAGCGAGCACTGGAACCTGACGAACCCGCGGTTGAGCCCGCTGGACGCCGAGCGCGACCTCAACCTCCTCGTCGACGAACGGCTCGTCCTCAAGATCGCGAATCCCGCGGAGCACCCGGACGTCGTCGACATGGAGGTCCGTGCACGCGAGCATGTTCTTGCCTCGGACCCCTCGCTGCCCGTACCGGCCTCCGTCGCGACGCGCGACGGCACCTGGATCGCGGAGCTGCGGGACGACACCGGCCGGAGCTGCCTGGCCCGGCTGATCACGTTCCTCCCCGGCACCCCGCTGGAAGGCAAGACACTCGGCCTCGGACTCGCCGAGCAGGTCGGCGCCGTCGCGGGGCGCATGTCGGTCGCCCTGCAGGGTTTCTTCCACCCGGCGGCGGGACGCACCCTGATGTGGGACATCAGGCGCATGCCGACCGTGGTGGCCGAATCGGGCCTCGTGGAGGGCCGTTTGCGTGACCTCGCGGCCAGAGTCGCCCCGGCACTGGAAGCGACCGACAAGCTGCCGTCCGGTGTCCAGCACGCCGACGTCACCCTCACCAATGTGCTGGCCGAGTCGGGCACGGTCAGCGCGGTGATCGACTTCGGGGACATGCACCACACGGCCGCCGTCTGCGACCTGGCCGTCACGCTCACCTCCGTACTGCGCGGCACGGTCGGTGACGACATGACGCAGATCTGGCGGCTGACCGACGCGGTACTGCGCGGTTACCAGCGGCACCGCGCCCTGACCTCGGCGGAGGCGTCGCTACTCGGCGAACTCGTCATCGCCCGTCTGCTCACCACCCTGGCGGTGTCCTCGGTGCGGAGCGGACGCCACAGTGACAACTACCGCTACATCACGCAGTACGACCAGAACAGCGAGCACGTCCTCGGTCTCTTGAGCGCACTCGGACCCGACGAGCTCGCGGACCGGATCCAACGACTCGCGGGGACCCGGCAGGCCGGGAACTACGCACGGGACCCGAGCCTGCCCGGCAGGCGGGCTCGCTCCATGGGCGGTCCGCTGTCACCCCTCTTCTACCGCGAGCCGCTCGAACTGGTCCGCGGCGAGGGGCCATGGCTGTACGCCACCGATGGCACCCGTTACCTGGACGCGTACAACAACGTCGCCGTTGTCGGACACGCGCACCCCGCGGTCACCAACGCCGTGAGCAGCCAGATGGCCACGCTGAACACGCACTCCCGCTATCTGCACTCCGGGATAGTCGGCCTCGCTGAGCGCATCCTGGAGACGATGCCGCCCGGGCTCGACACCTGTCTGTTCACCACATCGGGCACCGAGGCGAACGAGCTCGCCTGGCGCCTGGCCACCGAGTACACGGGGGGCGACGCGGCGATCGTCGCGGAGCACGCGTTCCACGGTTCATCGAAGTTGATGGCTGACCTGAGCTCGAACGAGTGGCCCGACGGATACCGGCCGCGGCGCGTGGCGACCTTCGAGGCGGCGCACGGACCCGCGGCAGGACTGACCAGGGCCGTCGCCGTACGACGCGTCGAGCAGGCCGCTGCCACGCTGCGGGCGGCGGACGAGAGCCCGGCGCTGGTACTGGCCGACTCGCAGTTCACGTCCGAGGGGATCATCGATGTCCCCGACGAGTTCCTCGGCGGGCTCATCGACGGCGCCCACGCCGCCCACGCCCTGTACCTCGCGGACGAGGTGCAGTCGGGATACGGCCGCAGCGGCCCGCAGTTGTGGCGTTTCGCGCGCGCCCGCGTCACACCCGACATCGTGACGCTCGGCAAGCCGATGGGCGCCGGGTACCCGATCGGCGCGGTCGTCACCCGGCGCGAGATCGCCGACGCGCTCGCCGGGAAGTACGAGTACTTCTCCACATTCGCCGCGACGCCGGCCGCCGCGGCCGCGGGCCACGCCGTCCTCGACGTGCTCCAGATGACCGGCCTGCCGGAGCAGGCGGTGGAGGTCGGCATACGGCTCCGCGAGCGGCTTCGCGAACTCGCCGCCGACGAGCCGTTGCTCGGCGAGGTCCGCGGTACCGGGCTGCTCGCCGGCGTCGACGTGGCCTCCCACGGCGGAGCGACCTCGCGCGAAGTGGCGCGGTCCGTGCTGGAGAGCCTCGTCGGACGGGGGGTGCTCGCGGGTCTCACCGGCCCCCGCGGCGACGTGCTGAAGGTGCGCCCGCCGCTCGTCTGGGAGGCCGCCCACGCTGACCTGTTCACCGATCAGCTTCACCGCTCCCTCTCGGAGTTGCGGGCCTGAGTCCCGACGGAGAAGCCGCAGGGGCGCCGATTCCAAGGTGAGGGAATCGGCGCCCCTGCGGCTCTGTGGGCTCTTGGCTGTGCGAAGTCCGCCCAGCACACGGGTCATTCCCCCTGTGGCCGGCGGGTCACGCCGACCACAGGGGGCAGTGCCCTCTTGGTGCTGGGATTTGTCAGACAGGGCCTAGAGGACCTGGGAGAGGAAGGACTGCAACCGCGGCGTCCGGGGGTCGGACAGCAGTTGCCGTGCCTGGCCCTCCTCGGCGATGACGCCGCGGTCCATGAACAGGACCCGGTCCGCCACCTCGCGGGCGAAGTTCATCTCGTGCGTGACGATCAGCATCGTCATTCCGGAGGACGTGGCGAGGTCGCGGATGACATCGAGCACTCCCTTGACCAGCTCGGGGTCGAGGGCGGAAGTGGCCTCGTCGAACAGCATGATGTCGGGTTCCATCGCCAGCGACCTGGCGATGGCCACCCGCTGCTGCTGTCCGCCGGACAGGTTTCCCGGCCGGGCCGAAGCCAACGCGCGCAGTCCCACCTTGTCGAGCTGCTCCATCGCGCGTTGCTCGGCCTCCTCCCGGGACATCTTGCGGACCCGGCGGAGGGCCACGGCGATGTTGCCCAGCGCGGTCATGTGCTGGAAGAGGTTGAAGTGCTGAAAGACCATACCCGTGCGCGACCGGACGAGGTTGAGGTCGACCTTCGGATCGGTGATCGTCTGCCCGTGCAGGCGGATGGCCCCGGACGTCGGCGGCGCGAGCAGGTTGACGCAGCGAAGCAGCGTGGACTTGCCGGAGCCGGAGGCGCCGATGAGACACACGGTCTCACCTGAACCCACGCTCGCCGAGACTCCCTTGAGCACCTCGACCCTGCCGAAAGATTTACAGATGTCCTGAAGCTCGATGGCGGGAGTACCGCTCTCCCGCCCCCGCGGATCGGCTTTCACATAGGACTGGGCGACCTTTTCCATGGTCAGACTCCTGCTTCGAATCCCGCGCCGGCAGGCGTCAGTGGATCGGGCATGGCCGGTTCGTCGTCCGCCGTGGGGCGCTTGCCCTCGCGGAGGCGCCGGTCGAACCAGTTGACGAGGTGGGTGAGTGGCACGGTGAACACGATGTAGACGAGGCCCGCGGCCACGAATGAGGAGGAGTTGTACGTGATCGACTGGGCCTGCTGGGCGATGAAGTACAGCTCGCGTTCGCCGACGGCGAGCCCGAGCAGGTAGACGAGGGAGCTCTCCTTGACGGCGATGATGAACTGGTTGGCCAGCGCCGGCAGCACGTTGCGGATGCCCTGCGGCACCACGATCAGCAGGAGGGTCGTCATGTGGCTCATGCCGAGGCTGCGCCCGGCCTCCGCCTGACCGACCGGCACGCTCTGGATCCCGGAGCGGAAGATCTCGGCGATGTAGGCCGCGTTGATGAGGCCGACAGCGAGAACCGCGTAGCCCAAGGGCGACTGGCCGAACGGTTTGATCCCCGCGGAGGGCAGGCCGATGCCGATCAGGCTCACGGTGACGATCGCGGGCAGGCCGCGGAACACGTCCACGTAGATCCGGGCGGGTGCCCTCAGCCACCAGCGCGCGGCGATGAGCAGCATCGACAGGACGAGTCCGACAACGAGGCCGAGGAGCAGCGAGAGGGACGCGATGACGAGCATGTTGCGCAGGCCCTCACCGAGGAGGTCCGGCATGACCGCGAGTATCTGGTGCAGATCAAAGAATGAATGGATGAAATCGCCCATAGAACAAGGTGTCCTTACCTTTTTGTGGCCGCGTACCGTCGGCAGCTCACCGAACCCGGCTTCCAGGATCGGCGCCGCCGCGAAACGTCCACCCGCTGCAGCCTATAGGCCATAACCCTGTTAGGTGAGGACTGTAGCAGGCTCGACTTAATAATCAATGAGTGAAGTGTGAGCTTCTTGCCGGAGTCCCGGGTGCGGCTCCGGTCCGGTGCATGGCTCGATCCTGGACCGTTGCCCGGTGTCGGCGGCGGCGGATGCTACCAGGGGTTCGATGAAATGGTATAGCCTATAAGGTAAAGAGGAAATGGCCAGGCCGATGTTGTCTGGCCCTCGTCCCGGCCGACCAGGGGTCACCTGATCGGCGACGCCATAGGATGTAACCCGTAGTGGACAGCTTGCCTTCGCTTGCCCGACAGGCTCTGTATCCTGACCTTCACTACATCCGCCGGAGAAGAGAATGCCAGGTCGATGAGCGCCAACCCTCGTCCCGCCCTTACGAAGAACGCTTACGTCTACGAGGAGTTGCGGCAACGTATCCTCGCCGGCGAGCTGGAACAGGGGCAGTCCATCTCCCAGGAGCAGCTCGCTGTCGAGCTCGGTGTGAGTACGACCCCGCTGCGTGAGGCGCTCCGGCGGCTGGATGCCGAGGGGCTGGTCACGATCGACGCGCACCGGGACGCGCGGGTCACGAGGCTCAACGCCGAAGAGGCGCGCAGCCTGTTCGAGGTCAGGGAGCAGCTCGACCCGCTGGCCGCCAAGCTCGCGGCGAACCGGCTGACGGAAGCGGACAGCGTGGCCATACAGGCGGCTCTCAAGGGGCTCGCGCCGCTCAGCACGTCGACCGACTTCCAGAGCCTGCTCGTGCACCGGGCCTTCCACCGCAGCATCTACACGGCATCCCACAACCCGCTGCTGATGTCCCTGCTCGAAGGCCTCTGGGACAAAGCCGACCGTTACCGCCAGTTGAGGCTTCGCTCGAAGCCCGATTCCGTCAAGGACCAGGAGCGGGTCAGGCAGGAGCACATCGCGATCGCCGAAGCGGTGATCGCCGGTGATGCCAGGACCGCCGAGAGGGTTATGAAGAAGCACGTGCGCGGCAGTCTCGGCGCCCACGCGATCACCGCCCTGGAGTCCTGACCGGCCGCCGGTCACAGCACCGCGAGCGGGTTGGCGGGCGAACCTGTCCCGCCCTCGACGACCAGGGGCGACAGGACGAACATGAACTCGTACCTGGCCTCGGCAAGGCACGCGGCGGCGAGTTGCCGGAGTTCGCAGTTGTCCACGACAGCCAGCCCGTACGCGAAGATCGCGCCGTGGACCGTCCAGGGAATCCCCCAGTCGTTCGGGGCGTGGTCGAGCATGTCCCAGGCGAGTGCCGCGCAGTCGTGGTCGCGCAGGAAGGCGAGACAGGAAGCGTGCAGCCCGGGTCGGCGGGGCTCGCCGAGTTCCGTGTGCTCGGTGCCCCAGGCGGGATGCTCACGGTCCCACCGATCGCGTCCTGAGTAGACGATCACCGCGTCCCCGGCTCCGACGGTGACTCCCTGGGCCTTCGCGATTTCGTCGAGCTCGTCGCCGTGGACCGGCCGGTCGTGTGTCACGTACGGCTCACCGCGGAAGGCCGGCACGTCGAGCAGCACCCCGCGGGTGACGATCCCGCGGCGCCAGTGCTCGATCGAACCCCACCGGCTGCCGCGGGACGTGAACTCCACATCGGGGTCACGGCCCTGCCACATGCCCCGTTCGTCCCAGACGTGGCAGAGCGCGTCGACATGGGTGGACGCGACGCCGTGGTACTCGATTCCGTAGTAGTCGCCGGCGATGCCGCCCGAACCCCGGGGCGTCTTCGTCGTGTAGTGGGCGGCCGGGCGCGGATTGCCTGCCTGTGGGCGGGTCGGGAACGGCCGGCTCAACGAGACCGTGCGGCCCGTCCGCACCAGACGCGCCGCCTCGACACGCTTCCGGTCGGTGATCAGGTTGACGGCACCGATCTGGTCGTCATCGCCCCAGCGGCGCCAGTTGCTTCGCCCGTGCAGCAGATCCTGGACCGCGTCCAGGTCCCAGTCACTCGTCACGTCATGCCCTTCTCCGCCAGTGGTCAGAACGCGGTCAACACGTTCCTGAAGTGTGTGACCTCGGGGAGCCCGGCGATGGAGCCGGCGATGAGCCGACGCCATTCCTGGAATCGCGGGGAGTCCCGGAAGCCCGAGAGATGGTCGTCCACCGACTCCCAGCCCACGACGAGGCGGTACTCCAGCGGGTTCTCGTACGCCCGGTCCAGGACGAGTGTGCGTGCCCCCCTTGTCTGCTGGAACAGCGTGGCCGCCGCCGCGACCGCGGCCTCGAACTCGGCCTCCTTTCCCGGCCGTACGGTGATGCGGGCGACCTCGTACGCCACGGTCCCGGACTCCGCCGCCGAGCCCTGGTGCTCGGCGTCGATGCGGGAGTGCTCACGGGAGTCGACGAGGGTCCTGGTCGCCTCGACGGAGGCGTAGGTCCAGAAGATCTTCATGGGCGCCGAGTCCGAGGCGTTCTCGAAATGGTGCGGGATGTTCGCCGGCACGAAGGTGGTGTCGAACACCCTCAGAGGTGTCCGCACTCCGTCGATGTCCACGACGGCGTCACCCTGGACGACGACCACCGATTCCGCCACGTTGTGGACATGGTGCCCGATCGCCGCACCGGGCTCGAAGCTCGTGATGCCGTTGAGGAACGCGGTCGCGCCCCGGGCGTTCGTCACCAGCGGCACCGTGCGCGCGCCGGAGCCGCGGTCCTTCGCCGGGAGGTCATCGGGGCGGAGGACCGACGGCCGCTGGTGGATCTCTGTGCTCATGCCGTCACCGCCGGTCCGAACCAGACCGTCTTCACGTTGACGAACTCCCTTATCCCGTAGCCGCCGAGCTCGCGGCCGTACCCCGACTTCTTGATCCCGCCGAACGGCAGGCGGGGGTCGGAGCCCACCTGGCCGTTGACGAAGACGGCGCCGGCGTCGATGAGGGGGACCAGTCGGCGGGCTTCGTCGAGATCCGACGTCCACAGCGCGGCGCCCAGCCCGAACTCGGTCCTGTTGGCCAGCTCGATCGCCTCCTCCGTGCCGCTGACCCTGGTCACGCTTGCCACCGGGCCGAACGTCTCCTCGGTGAACGCGGCCATCTCCGGGGTGACGTGGTCGATGACCGTGGGCGGATAGAAGAACCCCGGGCCTTCGACGGGCTTCCCGCCCAGCCGGAGGACCCCGCCCGCAGCCACGGTGCGCAGCACCTGGTCGTGCAGCACCTCGCGGAGATCGGCCCGTGCCAGCGGCCCGACGGCGGTGGCTTCGTCGAGCGGGTCGCCGACGACCAGCGCACCGGCCTTGGCCACGACGAGTTCCACGAACTCGTCCGCCACGCTCTCGTCCACGATGAAGCGTTTGGCGTTGACGCAGCTCTGCCCGACGGTGTTGAAGCGGGACCGGACCGCGACCGTGGAGGCCTCGTCCAGGTCGGCGTCAGCGAGGACGATGAGCGGATCCGAGCCGCCCAGTTCGAGGACGTGCTTCTTCAACTGGGCACCGGACTGCGCGGCCACGATCGCCCCCACCTGGGTGGAGCCGGTGAGGGTGACCGCCGCGACGCGGTCGTCGGCGATCAGGCCGGCCACCGCTTCGGTCTCCACCAGCACAGTGGCGCACAGACCTTCCGGCGCTCCCGCCCGCCGTACGATCTCCTCCAGCAGCGTCGCGCAGGCCGGCACGTTACTCGCGTGCTTGAGGATCGCTCCGTTTCCCGCGGCCAGGGCCGGGGCGAGAAAGCGGAAGAACTGCCAGAAGGGATAGTTCCACGGCATGATCGCGAGCAGGACGCCCAGGGGCTCGAAGACGACGGTGCTCTCCGTCGCACCGGAGGCGACCGGCTCAGCCGCGAGATAGCGCTCAGTGTGTTCGGCGTAGTGGTCGAGCGTCCATGCCGACTTCTCGATCTCGGCACGTGCCTCGGAGATCGGCTTGCCCATCTCTTGCGTGATCAACCGGGCGAACTCCTCCTGACCGGAACGGAGTTCGCGGGCGATCGCGCTCAGCAGCGGCAGCCGGCCCGCGATCGGTGTGGCGCGCCACCCCCGCTGCGCGGTGGCTGCGGCCGCCAGAGCGGCCTCGACCTCCGCGGGTGTGTGCGTGGCGTACTCGGCCACCCGGACCTCGGTCGCCGGGTTGAGGGACAGGGGCATGCGTGGTCCTTTCGACGGTGCTGGTCTCGGTGTTTCAGTTCTGGCCGGCGGTGATCCGGCTCTCGCCTCGCAGGCTCGCGACCACCCGTGCGGTGAACTCGGCGGTGCCGAGACTTCCGCCGAGGTCCCGCGTGCGGGTCGCTGGGTCGTCGAGCACCCGCTCCACGGCGGAGTCGATGCCGGCTGCCGCCGCGATCATCGCGTCGTTCCCGTCGCGACGGCCCCGCCAGTCGAGCAGCATCGCCGCGGAGAGGATGAGCGACGTGGGATTGGCGACGTCCCGGCCCGCGATGTCGGGCGCGGACCCGTGCTGCGCCTGTGCGACAGCGATGTCGTGACCGACGTTGAGCGAGCCGCCGAGTCCGAGGCTGCCCGAGAGCTCGGCGGCCTCGTCGGAGAGGATGTCGCCGAACATGTTCGTGGTCACGATCACGTCGAACGCGTCAGGGCGCCGGATCAACGCGGCGGCGGTGGCGTCGACGATCAGCTCGTCGAGCTCGACGTCGGGAAACTCGGCGGCGACCTTGCGCACCTCGCGGAGGAAGAGCCCGTCCGACAACTTGAGGACGTTCGCCTTGTGCACCGCCGTGACCTTCCGGCGCCGGCCGCGCGCGATCTCGAACGCGGTGCGGGCCACCCGCTCGCAGCCCCGCGCGCTGATCTTCCGGATGCTGAACGCGTTGTCCGCGTCCGGCATGAACTCGCCGCTTCCCGCGTACATGTTGCGGTCGGAGTAGAAGCCCTCCGTGTTCTCGCGGACGAGGATGATGTCCATCGGCGCGCGCAGGTAGTGCAGGCCCTCCCTTGACCGGGACGGCCGGATGTTCGCGAACAGTTCGAAGCGCACGCGAAGCTCCGCGGAGGGATTGAACCCGCCCTGCGTGCGCGGCGGGTACTCGTAGTGCGACACAGGACCGAGGATCACCCCGTCGACCTCGGGGATCCGGTCGATCACTGCCTGGGGGAGCGTCGTGCCCTGCCGGGCGAGGGCGGCCAGGCCGATCTCGGTCGTTTCGAAGGCAAGGCCGAGTCGGAACGCCCCGTCAGCCGCTTCGAGTACCTCCATCGTCGGCGGGACGATCTCCGGGCCGATCCCGTCTCCGGGCAGAACGAGAACTTTCATGGCGACGGCACAGCCTCTTTCCGAGTCTTCGGTCCCGAGCGGTCGAGCGAAGGCCGGCGCTTGGCGGCGGGCTCAGACGGCAACGGGCGAACTGTTGGTATTTTGTAGGCTGCTAGTACCAGAATGTCAACCTCCTGTCGGCCGCTCCCGGGTGGGCGAAGCCGTCGTGAGAGGTGCGCCGTGACGGCTTCGTCGGCGGGGGAAGGGCCGGTGGCGGACGAGGCGGATCGGCCCCGGTGGTCGAACCCGCGCGTATTCTCGGACCCGCCTCCGCCCGGGTCCGGGCGTGACGGAGCGGCGACATCCGCGCGGCGGCGGCTCGCTGATGGGAGACCACGCGCAGGGCGGCGTCCACCGGAAGGCCTCAGCCGGATGAACCGCCCGTCGGGGCGGTGACAGTTCCGGCCGAGGCCGGTACGACAGCAAGGGAGACGTCTGTTGAAGACCATCGTTCTGTTCGGCGACAGCATGCTGGGGCGATTCACGAAGAGCCGGATCGATCATCTGGAGGGTGAGACTGTGACGGGCGCGGTCGTCATCAACTGCGCGGCCGGCGGCTGGACCAGCCGCGACGGGGCGCGCCGGGCCGAGGCGGTTGCCAGGATCGCTCCTGACGTCGTTGTGCTCTCCTTCGGTGCGAACGACTGCGCTCCTGAGCGGCTCGTCGACCTCGACTCCTTCGGCGCGTACCTCCGCGCGATCGCCGGGGCCTTCCCGCGCGCCACCGTGCTCGGCTTCCTGCCGCCATCGGTCGTGGAGCAGGACGGCGTGGGGCCGAGGGGACGGACGAACGCGGTGCTGGCCTCGTACCGGGACGTGCTGCGCGACATCGTTTCCGCGGACCGCGCGGTGGAGACCGATGCGGTACTGGCCCCGTTGGCGGCATCCGGCGTGCCGACGCACGTGGACGGCATCCACCTCACCGACGAGGCCTACCGGCTTGTGATCACGGCACTCGCGGAACTCGTCAACGCCTCCTGAGCTGCGCGACACCGGTCAGTTCCGGGGCGGCGAACTCCCTCACGAAGACCGGACTTGAGGTCATTGACTGGTCAATTCCCTATAGCTTATAGTCACGCACCATCGTCGGTCGCTCATTCAGGCAGTCCAAAGGAGAACCATGAACCGACTCACCACGCGACGAGGTGTCAGTGCGCTTGCCGTCGCCGCTGCTTTCAGCACCGCCGTCACGGCCTGCGGCAGCGACTCGGGTTCGGCCTCGGCTTCGAGCGGAGGCCCCGACTACGGGCTCGTCCAGCCGGGGACCATCACCGCCGCCATCACCGCCGGCGACTACCCCTTCGTGTCCCCCGACGCGAGCGGCAAGCCGGTAGGCATGCTCGTCGATCTCAACAACGAGATCTCCAAGCGGATGGGTCTCAAGATCGTCTACAAGACGACCACGGTCCAGGCCGGTCTCCCCGCTCTGACCAGTGGCCAGTACGACATGATGTCGGTGGGTCTGGTCGCGACCGCGGAGCGCAGGAAGAGTGTCGCTTTCACCAAGCCGATATTCTGGGGACAGAACGTCGTCGTCGTGCCCGCGGACTCAAAGGCGAAGGCCCTCGGGGACTTCAAGGGCAAGCGCGTCGGGAGTGGCGCCAACAGCAATCAGGCCGACTTCGCCAAGAAGAACATGACGACCTCGGAGCTCGTGTCGGAGGCAACCGACAGCGCCGGCGTCAGCCAGTTGCTCGCCGGCAACGTCGATGCGATCGTCCTGGGCTCCACACACGTGGGCAAGATCCTCAAAGAGCACCCCGGCAAGCTGAAGGTGGCTGTGACCAGCCCTCAGGACGACCCGGGAGCCATGGCGGTGAGCAAGAAGCTGCCCAAGTTCCTTGCGGCCTACGACAAGGAGCTGGCCACTCTCGCCAACAACGGAACGTTCCTGAAGCTGTACCAGAAGTACTTCCCGGACCTGCCGTACCCGAAGCAGATGTACAAGTACTGGCCCTCGATCCAGCAGCAGATCGAGAAGGGCTGATCCAGGCCCGCACATTCGGTCCCGACGACATGACGGCAGCGACTCCGCGACAAGCGTCCGCGAGCGGTCACCGCCGGGACTGCTCTCCTCCCGCACGAAGCTCCGCCGGGCTTCGTGGGGCGGACCCCTCGCATTCACACCTCCGCCGCGGCCGACAGCTCCCGCAGGGGACGCCGGGCGAACTCCGCACCGGAGCGGCGCCCCGGCCACCGAGGCAGGCCGCGCGGCGGGCGGCATCTGATCGCTGATCCCCCTCGTATCCCTCCCGTCGCATCGCGGACCCACCCGGTCGCGACGATGTCACGCGCTTCGTCCCGCCGCCGGGAGTGATGCGCCGGTACAGGGCAGGACCGGCAGACCCCGACGCCGCCCCGACATGGTGCTCGGCCACGGCGGCCACCACCTCGTACGCACCACCGGGCCATTCGCGCCGTGGCGTGCGGTGGCCGTGAGTATCGACCGCGGCCCCGGGCCGGCCGCAGTGGTCGCGCTCAGCGTGCACCCGACCTCCGCGCCGAATGCCCGTGCTCGGTCGTGCAAACCCAACGAACGGAGAACCAGTGTCGACAACGGAGAGTGCCATCGCCTCGGCGGAGGCGCACAGTGCGCACAATTACCATCCGCTGCCCATTGTTGTGGCTTCGGCCGAGGGCGCGTGGATGACGGATGTCGAGGGACGGCGCTTCCTCGACATGCTCGCCGGGTATTCGGCGCTCAACTTCGGCCATGGCAACAGGAGGCTCGTCGAGGCCGCGAAGGCGCAACTGGAGCGGGTGACGCTGACCTCGCGGGCGTTCCACCACGACCGGTTCGCGGAGTTCTGCGGGCAACTGGCCGAACTGTGCGGCATGGAGATGGTCCTGCCGATGAACACCGGGGCCGAGGCGGTCGAGACGGCGGTGAAGACGGCACGCAAATGGGGCTATCGGGTCAAGGGTGTGCCGGACGGCATGGCCAAGATCGTGGTGGCGGGCAACAACTTCCACGGCCGTACGACCACGATCGTCAGCTTTTCGACGGACCCGGAGGCACGGGCCGACTACGGTCCCTACACCCCCGGGTTCGAGATCGTCCCGTACGGGGATCTCACCGCGCTCGACGCGGCGGTGACCGAGAACACCGTGGCGGTGCTGCTCGAACCCATCCAGGGTGAGGCGGGCGTGCTGGTGCCGCCGGCCGGCTATCTGGCCGGCGTACGGGAGCTGACCCGCGCGCGCGACGTGCTCTTCATCGCCGACGAGATCCAGTCGGGTCTGGGGCGTACGGGCAGGACGTTCGCTTGCGAGCACGAGGGCGTGGT
>NZ_JTHL01000001.1:8749581-8766141 GCF_000818195.1 Streptomyces sp. 150FB
CCGGCGTACGGGAGCTGACCCGCGCGCGCGACGTGCTCTTCATCGCCGACGAGATCCAGTCGGGTCTGGGGCGTACGGGCAGGACGTTCGCTTGCGAGCACGAGGGCGTGGTGCCCGACATGTACGTGCTGGGCAAGGCGCTGGGTGGGGGCGTGGTGCCGGTCTCGGCGGTGGTGTCCTCGGCGGCGGTGCTCGGAGTGTTCGGGCCCGGCGAGCACGGTTCGACGTTCGGCGGCAATCCGCTGGCCTGCGCGGTGGCCCTGGAGGTCATCGCGATGCTGCGCAC
The DNA here is from genome assembly GCF_000818195.1 of Streptomyces sp. 150FB. Lineage (GTDB taxonomy): Bacteria > Actinomycetota > Actinomycetes > Streptomycetales > Streptomycetaceae > Streptomyces. The sequence continues at coordinate 8,749,868 of NZ_JTHL01000001.1, forward strand.
CGGGGAGTACCAGCAGCGCGCGGCCGAGCTCGGTGAGCACCTCCATCGTGAGCTGGAGTTGCTGGTGGACGGCGGGGCCGTCGAGGCTGTACGCGGCCGGGGGCTGTGGGCCGGAATCGACATCGAGCCCTCGCACGGCACCGGCCGGGAGATCTCCGAGCGGCTGATGGAACGGGGGGTGCTGGTGAAGGACACGCATGGCTCGACGATCCGGATCGCGCCGCCGTTGGTGATCAGCAAGGAAGACCTCGACTGGGGCCTCGACCAACTGCGAGCCGTACTTTCCGCCTGACTCTCCGCCGTCCCTCGTGGGCCCACTCGCACCACCTTGTCTCCGCTTGTCTCCGCTCGCCGAACCGGCCCACGGCCCGAGCCGTTCGTAGTGAGTACTTCGTATTCTCGAGAATCGTTGTACTCACTGCCGTGCTGCGAGCGCTCCCGTACCCAGCCCCTGTCGGCTGTCACTTCTCAGGAGGCCCGGCCGTTGATGTCCCATCTGATCGCTCACGTTGTGCTGGCCAATGCCGCCAACCCGACCCCCGCGCCCTGGCGGATCATCACGAAGATGGCCTACTTCGCCGGTCTCATCGGGACCATCGGGGTGTGCATGCTCTACCTGATCGTGTTGCGGCCGGTGTTGCGCCGGGCGTCCGTGGCTCCGGGCGACCGGGCCGTGCTGCAACGCCGGGCGGGTCTCATCCTCGCCCTCGTCGGCACCTGGTTCCTGGTGTCGCTCTACTTCCAGATCGCGGGGAAGGCCTCCCGGATCAAGGGAAAGGAGATTCCCTACACCGAGGGCCTGCGGCCCAGCACGATCTGGCAGTACGTGCGCGTGCCGGCCAACCCCGGCGAATGGGTCTCCAGCGGCACGCTGACACTGGTCCAGTACCTGCTGTGGGGTCTCTCGGCAGTGGCGCTGATGCTGCTGTGGTCGTCGCGGATCCGGGCCCGGACGACCACGGTCGTATGGGCGGGCCTGGTGCTCGTCTTCGTTGCCTACCAGGTGACACTGCTGCCGCCTGACTTCGGCAAGGAGACCTCCTTCGACGTCATCGACGCCCTCCTGGACCACCTGCATGTCTTCGCCGTCTCCACCTGGGTCGGCGGTATCACCGGCCTGGTCGCGCTGGCCGCTACCCGGAGCAGGCTCACCCCGGCCGCAGGCACGACCTGGGCGCAACTGTGGACCCGCTTCAGCACACTGGCCCTGGTCGCCGTCGGATGCCTGCTGATCAGCGGACTCTTCCTGGCCTGGACGTACGTCGGCAGCCCGGGCGAACTGTTCAGTACCAGCTTCGGACGCTTCCTGCTGGTCAAGGTGTCCCTCGTGGCCACGATGATCGTTGTCGGCGGGCTGAACGAGTTCGTGATGATGCCCCGGATCGCCAGGGCGCGTGCCGCGGGAGAGGAAGGCTCGGTGTTCCGGCTGGCGCTGCGGGCCTTCCCGGCACTGGTCGGGATCGAGGTCACGCTCGCGGTGGGTGTGCTCTTCGTCCTCTCCTTCCTGACGGGCTCGTCCCGCGACGAAGCGGGTGATCCGGATCCGGCGCTCAGTGGCGGGATCTTCGCCATCGGCGCGCTGCTGGTGGTGATGCTGGTGATCTCCTTCGTGGCGACCGCGAAGCTGTCCGAACGCCTCTCCCGGCCGGTGCGGACCGAGACGGTGCCGGAGACGGTGAAAGCACGGTCCTGAAGAACGGGGGCCGTTCGGCGACGGCCCCCGGGAGCCGGGCGAAACCACGGCATCGGGCCGGGCCCCTGCGGGGGCCCGGCCATTTCCCGATTGTCGAGCGGCCGTCAGCCCGTACCCTCCGGAGGGGTGTCGGGTCCTGACTTCTCCACGCCGACCGTGGTGAGGTGCCGGTGAAGGAAGGCACTCGCCGCTGTGAGGTCCCCTGCCAGCAGCAGATCTGCCAGTTCGACGTGCTCACGGCAGCGCACGACCGCCCGCTCGGGGACCAGCGCCTGCCGATACTCGATGAGGCGCCGCAACCGGTTGACGCGGGCGAGGCCCTCGACGAAGAAGTCGTTGTTGGTGCATTCCGCGAGGGTCTCGTGGAAACGGGAGTTGAGGTCGAACAGTTGCGCGCCTGACACCGAGGTGAGGCCGTCCTCGACGAGCTGCCGCTGCTCCGCGCGGCGCCGCTCGATCGCCTCCCGGTCGACCCGGAACGTGGGTTCGAGGATGCCGGCGGGTTCGATCAGCAGCCGGAACCGGTAGCTGCTGCGGTACGACTCCAGTGAGGTGAGCACCGGCAGGAAGGTCCAGCCGTAGCCGGGGAGTGGGGCGATCCAGCCCTCGTTGGAGATCCGCAGCAGCAGCAGGTCCAGTTGGGTCCGGGTCAGGTCGTACCGCTTCAGCAGGGTGCTCTTGTTGATCCGGTCGGGCAGGAGGCCGTCCAGCCGGTCGGCGGCGATGCGCAGATAGACCTCGTCCTCGGGGGGATCGATGTGCGCGGTGGTGATCCCGGCCCCGGAGCGCGCGACCAGGTAACGCCCGGACGCCGTGCGCTCGATGAAGCCGTCACGGTGCAGTTGCCGTAGTGCGTTGCGCACCGGTGAGCGGGAGACGCGCAGTTGCTCGGCGAGTGCCCGCTCGGTGAGCCGGTGGCCGATCGGCGGGTTCTCCTCACGCAGGTACGTGAGGATCTCGACGCACAGCCGGGCCGTCAATTCGGTCTCCTCGGGGGGAGCCGCGCTGTCGTCGGCGGCAGTGGTGTCGCGCACCTTCGGTCCTCTCGTCTCGTCGGCGGATGAGGTCGGTTCAAGCTGCGTACAAAATACCAACAATGCCTGGCCGGCTGACCCGTCAACGGGTGGCACGAAGCCGGGCGCGCCGGAGTTCCTGGTGCCGCGCAGCCGGGCTCGTCCCGGCTCGCCGGTATGGCGCGTTGGCCTGATCTAGCTATAGCCTATAAGTTCTTCGCCGAACCTCCGAGGAGAACGCCACATGACCAGCCAGACCGAGCCCGACTCACAGGGCGCCCACTTCGTCGGCGGTACCCCCTTCTTCGCCTCCCGCCACGACCAGCGGCTGTCGTACGCCCTGTACGTACCGAAGGACCACACCGCGCAGGCGAACCCGCTGCCACTGGTCGTCATCCAGCACGGCACCGGGCGGTCGGCCGAGCAGTACCGCAACCAGTGGAAGCAGTTCGCGATCGACCACCGGTGTGTCATCCTCACGCCGCTCTTCCCGGCCGGCCTGGTGGAACCCGGTGAGCTGCACAGCTTCAAGTTCCTGGAGTACAAGGGGACCCGTTTCGACGAGGAGCTGCTGCACATCGTCGAAGAGGTCGGTGAGCGGTTCAACACCGAGACCGAGCGGTTCCTGATGCACGGCTTCTCCGGCGGCGGCCAGTTCGCGCACCGCTTCTACTACGCGCACCCCGACCGGCTGGCCGGTATCTCCATCGGGGCGCCCGGCCGGATCACCGAGCTCGACGACTCGCTGCCCTGGTGGCTGGGGACGGGCGGCTTCAAGGAGCGGTTCGGCATCGACATCGACCTGCCGGCCCTGCGGACGGTGCCGGTACAGATGGTCGTCGGCGGCGAGGACACCGAGACCTGGGAGATCAACAACGCCGGCGGGCCCAACTGGATGGACGGCGTGGAGAAGACCGGCCGTACCCGGATCGAGCGGCTGGAGAAGCTGCGGGCGAGCTTCGTTGCCCGGGGAGTCGAGGTGCGTTTCGACGTGGTGCCCGGAGTGGCGCACAAGGGCAGCCTGGTCATCCCGGTGGTGCAGGAGTTCATGGCCGAACTGCTGAGTCGGCGTTCCTGAAGCCCTCACGTCCCACCGTGACCGGTCCACGGAGTAGCCGCGACGCCGGGGACGGGACGCCTGGGACGGGACGCCGGGGATGAGACGCCGGCGCCAGGTCACCCGCGCTGCTTCCGGGGCCGGCGGCCAGGGGCTGTACGAACCGCCGTCATCCGGCCTACGGCCCACGCCTTCCCGCGCAGGCCCGCAGTCTCCACCACGCATGTCACCGGCACCGGGCACCGGCCTCCGCAGGCATGAGCGGACAGTCCCGCCCCGGGCGGTACGACCCTCGCCGCCGGCGCGCTCGGCACGGCCCGCAGTACAAGGCTCCTCCGCGCGTGGTGCGGGGCCGGCCGGGCGAACGCACCGTGTCCCGCGCCTCCCTGATGACCGACGAGATCCGACACCCCCACAAGACCGAGAGGAACGGTGACCATGGCGAACGATCTGCCATCCCTTGACATGCGCCCGATCCACACATTGCTCAAGGAACTGGCGAGCCGGGGCATGCGCCTGCACTCGCTGCTCGTCCACCGGCACGGGGAGACGTTGCTCGACCTGTGGCAATGGCCGCACGAACCCGGCCTGAAGCACAAAATACATTCAGCCACCAAGTCCTTCACCGGCACGGCGATCGGCTTCGCCGAGGACGAAGGACTGCTCAGGCTGGACGATCCCGTGGCTGACTTCTTCGGCGGGAGGCTGCCCGCCGAACCGAGCGAGAACTTCAGCCGGATGCGGATCCGCGACCTGCTCACCATGCGGACCGGGCACGGCCGGGGACTGTCCGGTGCGACCACCCGGCTGCGCCGGACCGGCTGGGTGGGCGAGTTCCTCGAGGAGCCGGTGGTCGAACTTCCCGGCCGTACCTTCCTCTACAGCAGCACCACCAGCCACATGCTCTCCGCGATCGTGCAGGAGGTCTCGGGACAACCGGTCGACGAGTATCTGCGGCCGCGGCTCTTCGACCCGCTGGGCATCACCGACTTCGACTGGGAGCGCGACCCGGAGGGCGTCGCCAGCGGCGGCAACGGCCTGTCGATGCTGCCCCGCGATCTGCTCTCCTTCGGCGTCCTCTATCTCCAGGACGGAATCTGGGAAGGCCGGAGGATTCTGCCTGCGGGCTGGACCCAGAAGGCGTCAGCGCTGCATGTGCGGCGGGCGATCAGCGGTGAGTGGAACGGCAAGGAGCTGGTGCCGCCCGCCCGGGATGCGGTGGCGGACTCCGGTTACGGCTATCAGTTCTGGACGACCGAGGACCGCGTCTACAGCGCCTCGGGCATCTTCGGCCAGGAGTGCATGGTCTTCCCCGACCAGGGCGGGGTCGTCGTGGTCACCGGAGCGATGGGCGACGGCACGTACCACGACCTGCCGGACATGCTGCGGAACGCGTTCCGGGCGGCCTTCGAGACGGACGGCCGCGATCCCACCGACGGCCGGTTCGCCGAGGCCGTACGGCAGCAGGTCGCTGACGCCCGGACTCCGGAACGGCCCGACCCGTCGTCCTACCGGGAGGGCTTCGCCGCGACTTACGACTTCGAGCCCAATGCCCAGGGCCTGCGGTCCCTCGCCGTGGATGTCCGGGCCGACTCGGTGCAGGTCGTGCTGGAGGACGAACGCGGCAGGCACCTGGTCGAGCACGGTGTGGGGCACTGGGTGAAGCAGGAGACCGGTGCGAGCGTCTGGCGGCTGCACCACTCGTACCAGGATCCCTCCGCCCTGATCCTCGCCACGGCCGAATGGTCCACCGGTAGCGCGGACGCGCTCCATCTCACTTGGCACTTCCTTGAAGCACCGTTCATCGACCGGTTCACCCTCACCCTGGGGACGGAGGGGGTCACCGTCGTGCGGCAGGTCAACGTCAACTCCGGTCCCACCGAACTTCCCGCGGTGTACGGCACCCCACGGCGGACAGTGCCGGCCGGCGACGCCGCGCTGCCGGAGGGAGACGCCACCGGCCTGTGAGCCGGCGGCTTCCTGTCTCCTGGTGGCCTAGCCGCCGCAGGTCCGTACCGCCTGTCGGCTCGGCTGAGCGGGAGTGCCCGACCTGAAGAACTCGATCGTCGCCCCGGCGACCGAGGTGTTCTGCCACGGCCGGGGTGCCGGTGAGCTGAGCGCGCGCTACCCGGCGCTCAAGCTCAAGCGCATCGGCAAGCGGTCCCGGGTGTCGAGCGCCACCGTCCATACCTACGTACTGCTCACCAGGCTCCGGAAGGAGATCATCGGGGAGGTCTGACACCTCGACGTGCCCCTCGGTCCCTGAGCCATGGCTGGGCGTTCCACCGAGGAGAGAGATGCACGCAGTAAGGACAGGCCCGGACGACGCGGCCCTCAACCGCGCGCGGGAGACCGTCGCGCGGCACCTGGCAGCCACACCACTCATCGCCTACCGGGGCGCCGGCCTGCCGGTGCCTGTTTACCTCAAGTACGAAGGGGCCCAGCCCACGGGCTCGTTCAAGGTCCGCGGTGCGGTGACGGCGCTGTCCGCCTACGCCGCCGAGGGCGTCCCCGTGGTGACCGCCTCCGCGGGAAACCACGCCCTCGGCATCGCGCACGCCGCCGGACTGCTCGGCGTCGGCGCGACTGTCGTGGTGCCGAAGAGCGGGTCGCGGGCCAAGATCCGGGCGCTGCGGGAGTACCCCATCGACCTCGTCCTGGAGGGCGACGACTACGACGGCGCCGAGCGTCACGCTCTGGCCCTCGCCGAGTCCGGCATGAGGTACGTTTCCGCCTACAACGACCCGCAGGTCGTCGCAGGGCAGAGCACACTCGTCGGGGAGGTGGCCGACAGCCTCGGTGAGGACTTCACCGTGGTCGTGCCCACCGGCGCCGGGGGACTCGTCGCGGGCACGGCGCTGGGGGCGCGACGTGCGGCGCAGGACATCCGGGTGATCGGAGTGGAGTCCGACGCCTGCCACGCGGTGTCCGCGGCCGTCGCCGCGGGGCAGGTGGTGACGGTACCGGTCGGTGACACCATCGCCGATGGGCTCGTCGGCAACATCGAACCGGGCTCCATCACACCGGCGATCATCCGCGAGTGCGGAGTCCGGCTGGTGAGCGTCGGCGAGGCCGCCATCCGGCGCGCGGTACGCGAGTTCGCCCTGGGCGCCGGGCTGATAGCCGAGGGCTCGTCCGCCGCGTCCCTGGCCGCGCTGCTCGCAGGCCTGGTGCCCACCGACAGGCCGGTGGTGCTGATCGTCTCCGGCCGCAACATAGCGCCGGAGCTGCTGGCCGGGATCCTGACCGAGGAGTGAGAAGCGCGCCACGCCGGCGGTACGGGGAGCCGGCCCGCCCCCGACCTGGCGAATCGGACAGGCGTAACGACCTGGCACACCGCGGCCGTGCGGGCCGTAGCGGAGAGGGTGGAATCCCTACACACGGACAACGAGCGGGCGGCCGGACCGGCTACGCGGTCAGGTGCGCAGCACGGCTCACGCCACAGATGCCCGCTGACGGGCAGCCGGTCGACGGGCGCCACTTCGGTCCCGGCACCGGTCCCTGCCCTGGTCGTGGCAGCGGGCCGGAGGCGCCGCGTACAGCGGCTTCTCGCACTCACCGTTCGCGGCGCGGCGACAACGTGTGTCTGTAGAGGCGGTTGCTGGAGACGTACCGGGGCTGAGGACGTACGGCGGAGGTGTGTGGCAGGTGTCCGCCGTCACCACCTCTCCTGAACGCCAACGGGACGAGGTGCTCGCCGCAGCGGAGGCTGTTGGCGGGCACGTCCTGCGGTTCTCCGGTTCAGCGCGGGCCGTGGTCGACGAACGCTGTCAGGACGTCGATCAGGCGGGTGACCGTCGGGTCGGAGGCGAGCGGGCCGAAGGCGGCCGGCGCGAGGCTGATTGACCCGATGGGCCGTCAGTTCTTCTTCAGCTCCTCGGCGAGCATCACAAGGATGCCGCTGGGACCGCGGAGGTACGTGAGCTTGTAGACGTCCTCATAGGTCGCCACACCACGAAGCGGATGGCATCCGTGCTTTGCGGCTACCTCAAGGGCTTTATCGATGTCGTCGACCGAGAAGGCGACGCGATGCATGCCAATCTCGTTGGGACGAGTGGGCTCCGACTCGATCGCTTCGGGGTGGATGTACTCGAAGAGCTCAAGGCGACCGTGACCGTCCGGCGTCTGAAGCATCGCGATGTTGGCGTGATTGCCGTCAAGGCCGACGGCAGTGTCGGTCCAGTCACCACTGACCGTGTCACGACCGACGACCGTGAGCCCGAGGTCGGTGAAAAAGGAGATCGTTGCTTCGAGATCGCGAACGGCGATGCCGACGTTCTCAAGTTTGATGGCCATGCGCTGCATGCTACCGAGCCGGCTCGATCAGGTAATGCCTGAAAGGACGCAGCCGTGTGAGCTGTCCACCGGCGTGCGGAGTGTGTTTGCACGACGGTAAGGACGTCGATCAAGTGGGAGACCGTCGGGTCGGAGGCGCCCGGGCCGAAGACGGCGGTCGGCCACCGGCACATCTTCATCGACGTCCTTCCCGCTGTGCGTCGAAGGCGCCTGCGGTGGTCCGACCGGTGCGAGGGCTGAGGATCGAGGCGCGCAGACGGTCAAGAACATGGTGGTCCTGCCGGATCCCGCTCAACACTCCCTCACGGAAGATGCATGAGAGGGCTCAAGCCGGCGCCCGCCCGTCGCTCAATAGCGTGGTGCATGAGCGGTGGGCCCCGTCGCTCCGTTCGGTTTGCAGGCTGTGGTGGTGGCGGGGCCCCCGCGTTGTGTCAGCTCAACGAAAGGGAGAGACACATGACCGATGGTGGGTGGCATGCTTGGTCGCGGGTCCGCCAGGCAGCTCGGTGGGTGCTGTCGCGCCGTCGTGTTGCGGCCGGTCACTTTCTGCGCGGTGCCAGTTATGGTGCCGGCACTGCTGTGAGCAGCTTGTTCGTGCTCTGGGTTCAGTCCCGTCACTGACCGGCGCCATCACGGAGGACCGCGTTGCCCAGCGCCCCTGGCGAGGGCAACGCGGTATTGCCGGCGAGGCCGCACCGCCCGGCGGACGACCGCAAAGCACGGCGAACGCGCGGGTCCACACGCCGTCCGTCGAGGGGAACGATTGGACCCGCACCCACACGGTCGTCGAGGTCGTCACCGACGACATGCCGTTCCTGGTCGACTCGGTCACCAACGGACTCACCTGGCAGAAGCGCGGCATCCACGCCGTCATCCACCTGCTGATCCTGCCTTCACGAGAGCCGGGTCGACGGATCTGCCGTACGACACCCTGATCGAGTCCTGGATCCACGTCGAGATCGACCGCGAGAGCGACCTGTCCCATCTCAAGCAGATCGCCTCCGACCTGCCGCCTGTGTCCCGTCGTCGCCCGTGAGGCCGTCGAGGACCGGGACACGATGCGCGAGTCCGCACTGCGCTCGCCGACGAAGTGCCCAGCGAGCCCACAGCCGACGACCTGCGCGACCAGGAGATCAGCGAGGCGCGCGAGCTGCCGCGCCGGCTCACCGACAACCACTTCACCTTCCTCGGCTACCGCGAGTCGCGAGTACGAGCTGACGGGCGACGACGCCCCCACCGCCGTACCCGGCACCGGCCTCGGTGTCCTGCGCTCCGACCCCAGGCACGCCGACGACGGGGCACACCGGGTACGTACGACTCGCCGGACGCGGCGTCGGAGCCTTCCAGGAGGGCCCCGTTCACCGGGCGGGGTGCTGGCGCACGCACCTGACGACGCGCCAACTGGCCCCATCTTTCGGGGTCTCGAGGTCGACAGCCGGCCGGGTCACCGACGAGCTGAGACCGAAGGCTCGCGCCGCAATCGCCGTAGCGGTTCGCGAAGGACACCGTGGTGATTGTGGACGGCATCTTGGTACCCACCCGCGACCACAAGTGGCGGTGGCGCACCGAGGTTCACAACATCGATGCGCGGATCGCCGCCCGCGACCTGGACATGTCGGTGCTCGGGCCCGGCACGCAGGATCCGGACCCCACCCCCGACTGGCTGACGAGGGCGTCCACCGGGATGGCGTCGGAGCTGGGCGGGAACGACAGGCACGTCTACCCGACTGCGACCGGTGCCATCGCCTCGAATACCGGGGCCACCACGACGGCCTCCCAGATCTCCACCATCGACGCCAACGACACTACGGACAAGCCGTTCGTCGTTGAAGAACTCGGCGACAAGTCCGACTGGACGCGGCGAATGACGCCCAGCCACGAGTCACAACTTTCCGATCTCGATGTCAAGCCGGGTCTGATACTGCCGACAACGGCCAGGCGTTTGAGTCCGCTGATAGGTTCCTCAGGTGAGCGAGCAACTGCCCGGCGGCGGCATCGAGTTATCACCCGAAGAGATCGATGACCTCCACGTCAGGTGGTCATCCTCCTGGACTCCGAACGAGGTCGCGCAGCAGTTGGCCGGGATTCGCACGCCCTGGTATGTAGCCGCAGGCTGGGCTCTGGACCTGTTCCTGGGCAGGCAGACGCGCATTCATGGCGACATCGAGATCGGGATTCCGGACGCGAGCTTTCCCCGGGTCCGCCAGCGCTTTCCCGCATACGTCTTCGACGCGGCAGGCAGCGGCCGAATCTGGGAGGACGCCACACCGGAGGTGCTGGCCGCCGTACATCAGACATGGCTCCGCGATCCGGCCACCGGAAACTACCTGCTCGACGTGTTCCGGGAGCCACACGACGGCGACACCTGGATCTGCCGCCGTGATGAGGAGATCCGGCTTCCCTACGGCGACATCATCCACCACGCCGAAGACGGTATCCCGTATCTGGTGCCCGAACTGGTGCTGCTGTTCAAGGCCAAGCACGCCCGCCGAAAGGATCAGAGAGACTTCGATACGACCGTCCCGCACATGACCCGGGTTCAGCGCGAGACCCTGGCCGAGCTACTCGCCCGTGTACACCCGGGGCATTCCTGGCTCGTGGATCTGTAGCCGACCCGTGGGATGTGAGACGCGCGCCAAGTCCCGCTCACACGCAGCCCTGCTCACCAGCTCGATCATGCCGTGGCCGCGCGAGGCGGTCCGGCTTGGAACGGCGCCTTGTCCCGGATCACGGCCCAAAGGACGTTGACCCGTCGGCGCGCGAGAGCCAGGACGGCTTGCTTGTGTCCTTTGCCCTCCTTCCTCTTCCGGCCGTAGTACGCCTTCGAGACCGGGCAGAAGAACTCGCTGACCTGAGCGGAGAGGTGGAGGGCGCGTTGCAGGCCGCGGTGGTAGCGACGGGGCCTGCGCAGGTTTCCGCTGACTTTCCCGGAGTCCCAGGGGACCGGGGCCAGGCCGGCGAATCCGGCGAGGCGGTCGGGGCTGGCGAAGGCGGTGAGGTCGCCGCCGGTCGCGGCGACGAACTCCGCTCCGAGGGTGGGTCCCATGCCGGGCATGGTGAGGATGACCTCAGCGTCGTGGTGCTGGCGGAAGCGTGCCTCGATCCGGGCGTCGAGTTCGGCCACTTCGTTGTTGTGGGCGACCACCGAGTGAGCGAGGCGGCCGACGAGCTCGGCGCCCAACTGCTCGCCGCGCAGGGCGGTCATCTGGGCCTGAGCGGCTTCCACGGCCCGGGCCGCGAGCGCGCCGGCGCCGCTGACCTTGCGGTTGCGGAGCCAGGTCTCCAGCCGACGGACTCCCATGCGGCGGATCGCGGCCGGGGTCTGGTAGGTCGTCAGCAGGACGACGGGCCCTTCTTCGTCAGGTCCAGCGACCGTTCCAGCACGGGGAAGAACTCCAGGAGCAGGGCCCGCAAGCGGTTGATCTGGCGGGTCCGGATTGGCGGTCGAGTTGTCGCGGACCTCGAACTCGTCGAGACCTGCACCTTCAGCTCAAGATTCGTCTACCTTTGCCGCCGCGTGGCGCGCCAGCCAGCTCGTCCGCCGAGCCCGGCAGGACGGGTTGAGGTAGGGGTGACCGCGCGGGCCCTTGGCGGGCCCGCGCGGCCGTCGGCGGGTTCCGCATCCGGCGGGCTGCCGGATGCGGAACCCGCCATCGATGAGCCCGGCTACGCGGCCTCTTCTGCCGACGGTGTGCAGTGCATCGTGCGCGGTATGACTATCGAACCTGTAAAGCGTCCCGGACCGGACTTGAAGGCATCCGGAGCCTTCTCGGTCTGCTGCTGGATAACCAGAGCTGGAGAGTGTTCCGGGGGTGGTGGTGCAATCACGTGGCGCCCATCCTTGCGTGCGAGCCTCAGTGGCTATCGTGCGTGTACGAATGCTGTCACTGATCATCTTCGACCGCAAATCGATTGCAATGGCCGCTGCTGGATCGCTTCCGCTCTATCTAGTCGCGTAGGTCGACCGTGTGACGGATTTTGTTCACTTGGCTTCGGATTCGATCAAACTCGAACCTGTTCAGCCCCTCGAAGAGGGGAAGCGCTTTCTCGAGGTGCCTGAGCGCCGCGCCGTCCCGTCCTGCGGCTATTTCGAGTTCCGCCAGAGCCGAGCACGACCGTGCGATCTCTTCCGTCGCGTTAATGCGCCGCGCCACGGACAGCGCTGCCGTCAGGTGCTCCGAAGCGACGGCGGGCCGGCCCGAGTGCAACTCGGCCATGCCGAGCCCCCGCAGGGCTTGGGCCTCCTCCTGAGCTGCACCGATCGTCTGGGAGAGGTTCAGGGCTGCGGTATGGTGTGCGGCGGCTTCGGTGTGCAGGCCGGCCTTGTGGAGGCCCGTGCCGATGGCGTTGAGCATCACGGCCTCCGTGCGTCTGTCCCGAATTCGACGACAAATTGCGAGCCCCTGGCGCCATAAATCGAGCGCTTCGTTCAATTCTCTCGGAATTCGCATGGTGTTTGCTTTGTTCAGCCTGCCGGTCGCCTGCTCGAAGAGAGTGCCCACTTTGAGGAATATCTCGTACGCACGGTTGAAAGATTGACGAGCTGAATCGATTTCCCCCATGCGTAAATGGAGTTCTCCTAAGTTGTTGAGAGCCTGTGCCTCGCCTCTCGAATTCTTTTCATGAATGAATCCGACAAGCGCCTCGCGAAAGAACGTCGAGGCGCCGGCGTGATTGCCGAGCTGGAGGAGGGCGATACCCACATTGTCCTGCCCTGTGGCTATTCGTATCGGATCGCCAGCGTTTAGGCTGATATTTAGTGCTTCCTGCTGGATTCTCAGCGAATCGTTCAGTCGGCCAAGATTCCAGTACAGCAGTCCCTGCGTCCGCAGCGCCTCCGCTTCTCCCGCGCTGTCGCCCGCCTCCCTGGCCGCGGCCAGCGCCCGCTGTGCGCTTCCTTCCGCTTCCTCGTAGCGGGCCGTCTGGGACTGGACGTCGGCGAGATCGATGAGCGCGTGTGCCTCCCGCGCTCGCTCGCCCGCCGTACGCCAGTGGCGCACCGCGTGCGTGTGGATTTCCTCCGCCTCCTCCCAGTGCCCCTCGGCGTCGAGAAAACCGGCGAGAGCGTGGGCGAGTAGAGCCGCGTGGGCCGGGCGGCCGCGTGAGCGGAAGTGGCGCTCTGCCGCCGTGAGGGCGGTGTGTTCGGCGGTGAGCCAGGACATCGCCTGCCCGGGATGGGCCCAGGTCGGCAGGGTGTGAGCGGACGGGGTGAACGGCGGGTCAAGGCGCGGGCGGCGCGGGTGCAGCAGGCGATCGGCCTCGGCGGCGGCGCCCAGGCAGAATTCCGCCAGGCGGTCGAGAGCGGCTTCGCGCGCGCACTCGGTGTCCTGTGAAACGGCCAGCGTGAGGGCGAATTCACCGATCAGATCATGGAATCTGTAGCGGTCAGGCGCAGGCTCCTGTACCAAATTCGAGTCGAGGAGCGACTCCAGTATCCGTTCGACGATCCCAAGGGGAAGGCCGGTGAGTGCGGCTCCCGAGTGCGGGCCGAAATCGGCTCCCGGATGAAGGCTGAGCAGGCGGAAGACTGTTTGTTGATCGTCCGGGAGTGTGTCGTACGACAGCGCGAAGGCGGAAGCGATCTCTGAATTGCCGTCGCGGATTTCGGCGAGCCTGGGGCCGTGTGACATTCGCTCCACGAGGTGTGAAACGGTCCAGGTCGGACGGGAGTTCAGTCGTCCTGCCACGAGTTCAAGAGCGAGTGGCAGACGACCGCACAAGTGGACGAGTGTGGCGATTCCAGGCATGTCTGTGGCTCGTTGGGGACCCACCAGCCTGGTGAAGAGGGCCACCGCCTCCGCCGTCGGCAGGATGTCGAGCAGGACGTGCCGGATGCCCGGCAGGCCGGTGAGGCGGCGTCGGCTGGTGATCAGTATCAACGACGGGGAAGTGCCGGGGAGAAGGCGGTCCAGTTGCTCCCTGTCGGCGGCGTCGTCGAGGATGATGATCGCGCGGCGGGTGCTGAGCATGGTGCGCCAGAGCGCGGTGAGTTCCTCCAGATCGTGCGGCACGGCGGTGCCGGGGACCCCGAAGTGACGCAGGAGCGTCATGAGGGCGGTCTTCGGTGACAGCGGTCGCGGGTCCGGCGAGTGGGCGCGCAAGTTGATGTGTATCTGACCATCTGGGTAGTGCCGGGCCAGGCTGCGGGCCGCGTGAAGTGCTAGATGACTCTTGCCCACGCCGGCCATGCCGGAGATGGACTGAAAGGCGATAACGCCGGACAGTGGTGTCTGGAGGAGTCCCAACTCTCCTGCCCGGCCCACCAGTTCGCTGTGCGCCGGAAGGTTGTTGGGTACGGGCGGCGCGGTGCCGGGCGCCCGCTCGCCCAGCAGGTCGCCGACCGGGGCGCCGTCCAGGATGAGGCGGTACGTACGGACCAGGGCCTCGCCCGGCTCCGTACCGTCCTCGCGCAGCAGTCGCCGCAGCGACTCGTAGCAGCGCAGCGCGTCGGTCTGGCGGCCACGGCCGTAGGCCGCCGTCATGAAGTAGCGGGCCACCGTCTCGTCTGTGGGATGGCGCTCGACCAGGGCGGACAGCTCGCCGGTGACCTCGGCGTAGTGGCCCATGCGCAGTTCGATCCCGGTCCGTGACAGCACGGCGGCCAGGCGCTGTTCGGCGAGCGACCTGCGGACCTGTTCGGCCCAGATACCGGTGAATCCGGTGAGCGGTTCGCCGCGCCAGAGCGCCTCGGCCTGCTGGTGAAGGGCCAGCGCCTGCGTGTCGTCGCCGCTCGCTGCCAGCGAGCGTGCCTGGGTGGTCAGCCGCTGGTAGCGGTGGTAATCCACCACATCGGGGTCGACGGCCAGGGTGTAGGCGTGGGCTTCCTGGGGCAGTTGCCCGGTCTCCAGCCTGCTCCGGATCCGGGTGGCACAGGAGTGCAGCGACGAGCGCGGTTTGCCGGGTGGGGCGTCGTCCCACAGGCGCTGGATGAGCGTCTCCAACGGCACGGGCTTTCCCGCGTCGAGGGCGAGCGCTGCCAGCATCTGGACGTCCTTGGCGGAGCCGTGCATCTCGCGGTGACCGTCCAGCCTGAGTTCGACAGGACCCAGTATCAGGATGTCCACATCCACCAGCACTCCCTGTGACGTATCGCTCACGCCGTTTCTACTCTGTCAGGTTGTCAACTTCGGTCAAGGGGAGGACATATACGGATGCGAAGGTTGGCCGAATCGCTCCTTCAGTCGTGATCGCAGTGGTCATCATCGGTCTTTCACGGTCATACGGGAGACAGGCGCCCTATCACGCGGGGCGACAGCCGCTCTACGCTGTGGAGTCCGGTGTGGCTGGCGCACGGGGAAGGCGGCGGGTATGGACCCGGTCACGGTCCCCGAACTGGTCCGGGCCATCGCCGCGGTGGACGCCACCGGCTGGCAGGCGCTGACCGGTCTGCTGCCGCTCGGGGACCTGCCGGACCGGGCGCCCACGGACACCGTGGCGGCCCACGCGCTCGCGCTGCGCCTGACCGCCCAGGCCGCCCCCCGTCCCGAGCTGACCGCCGCCCTGCGGCTGTGGCTGGCCGTCGCCGTACCAGCGGCGAACACCATCTCGGCCGCGAACGCCATCTCGGCCGCGAACGCCATCTCGGCCGCGAACACCATCTCGGGCGACGCCCGGATCACCGGTGCCGCCATCCAGGCCGGTGAGATCCACGGCGGCATCCACGTCCACGACCACACGAAGAGTCCGGCGCGCCCTCCCGTACCTCGCCAACTCATCCCGGGACCACCCCACTTCACCGCCCGCAGGCCCGACCTGGCCGCCCTGGACGCGCTGCGCGCCGCGCACCCCGGCGCCGCGCCGCTGACCGTCGTCGTCACGGGCACCGCCGGTGTCGGCAAGACCGCGCTGACCTCCCGCTGGCTGCACGGTCTTGCCACGGACTATCCGGACGGTCAGCTCTATGTCGATCTGCGTGGCCACTCGAAGGAGGGTCCGGTACGGCCGGGCGCGGTACTCGGGCAGTTCTTACGGGCATTCGGCCTGGAACAGGTGCCCGCCGAGCTGGCCGAGCAGGCGGCGCTGTGGCGCACGGTCACCGCCGAGCTGCGGATCATCGTCATGCTGGACAACGCGCTCAGCGCCGCCCAGGTCCGCCCGCTGCTCCCCGCCGCGTCCACCGCGCTGGTCGCGGTGACCAGCAGGCGCCGGCTGCCGGGGCTCGTCGTCGACGGCGCGGCCTTCCACCAGTTGGACGCGCTCGGACCCGTCGCCGCCG
>NZ_JTHL01000001.1:8766699-8786682 GCF_000818195.1 Streptomyces sp. 150FB
GGCGCCCGAAACGGCGGGCGGCTACCGGGCGTTGGGCCTCGCACCCGTCGTGGAGTTCGGCGCCGCCGTCACGGCCGAGGCCTGCCAACTCACTCCCGACGAAGCCGAACGCCTCCTCGAAGAGCTGGCCGAGGCCAACCTCGTCGAGGAGTTGGGCGCCGACCGCTACCGCTTCCACGACCTCGTACGTCTGCACGCCGCCCAGCGCGCCGCCGCCGAGGAGACAACGACGGCGCGGGCCGACACCGTACGCCGCGTGGTGGAGTGGTACCTGGCGACCGCGACGGCCGCCAAGAGTCTGCTGTCCCCGACGCACCGCGTGCTGCGCCGCGACTACGTGGTGAGTACGCCTCCGTACGCCCGCACCTTCGACGACACCACGGTCGCCCTGGCCTGGCTGGACACCGAGCGGCTGCATCTGATGACGGCGGTCGGTACGGCTGTCGAACACGGCTGGGACGGCCTCGCCTGGCAACTGGTTGACAGCCTCCAGCCGTTCTTCCTCCGCCTGCGCCCCTACGACCTGTGGATCGAGGCCCATGAAGCCGGCCTGGCCGCCGCGCGCAGGGCCGGCCACCCCGAGGGCGTGAGCCGGATGCTCACGACCGGCGGCAGCGGCCTCTACAACGCGGGCCGCTACGACGAAGCCGTCGACTGGTTCACCCAGGCACTCGAGGGCGCGCGTCGCGACGCCGACCGCCGCGCCGAGGCCCATGCGCTGCACGGCCTCGGCCAGTCCCACCGGCTGGCAGGCCGGCTGGAGACGGCGGCCGGGCTCTTCACCGAGGCGCTCACTCTGCGCGAGGAGATCGGCTACACCCGGGGCGCCGCCCTGTCCCGGCTGTGCCTGGGCGATGTCGCCCTCGCCTCCGGCCGCCCCCGGGACGCGCTCGCGCTGTTCACCCGGGCCCGCGCCGACCTGCTCGCCGTACCCGATCCGTACGACGCGGCGCGGGCGCTCGCCTTCCTCGGCCACGCCCACGCGGCCGACGGCATCCGGGACTTCGACACCGCCGACCGCCATCTGCGCCAGGCACTGCGTGAGTTCGCGGCCACCGGCTCGGTGCACTGGGGCGCCCGGGTTCAGGAGATGCTCGGACTCAGCGCGCTGGGCAGAGGCGAACGGCAGACGGCCAGGGACTGGTACGAACAGTCCCTGGCCGCCTACACCCCGGTCAGTCCCGCCGACACCCGGCGCCTCCATGAGCGGCTGCGGAATCTGGACACCGGCTGAGCGCGACCCGGAACAACGCGTGCAGTACGGAGGCCAGTACCGCGTGCTCCCACGCGCCCCGCACCCGGCCGGCCGGGATCCGGGCACCGTCACGGGTGACGGCCGTGCACCGCCCGTCGCCCCGATCGCGGACGACGACCAGCAGAGCGCCCGGATAGCGGCGTAACAACCCGTCGGCCAGCTCGGGACCGCCCGTTCCGTACAGCACATCGGCGCAGCTCAGCCAGGTGCCGTCGGTGACGAGGTCGAAGTCGGCCCGGACATGGTCGGCCATCAGAGTCACCCCCTTCACGCCGACACCTGCCCGTCGGAGAGCGCCGCCGGCAGCGGCACCGGCTCGGTCACCGGCGCGTACGCGGGCTGGCCGAGGCCCAACAGGCGATACATCAGCCGCCGCATGTTGGCGTTGAACCGGCCGGGCTCGGACGAGATCCGGGCCGCTATCCGGGCGTACTCCCGTGCCGGGTACTCGGCCGCCGCGTAGTCGAGCTGCTCGGCGAGCGGCCGGCCCGGCGAGAGCGCCGGAGTGGCGAGCGCCATAGCGACGCCGGGGGAGACCGGATTGGCGTCCTGGTGCGGATAGCGGGTCAGCAGGACGGGCGCACCCGTCATCGAGGCGTACAGCGTCACCGACCCGTAGTCCCCGATGACCGAATCGGCGGCGACCAGCGGCGCCCGCCAGTCCACGTCGGGCGGCAGCACGATCACGCCCGCCCTCCGGCAGTCGGCCAGCCAGGCACGTACCTGGTAATGGCCGTGCAGCGACCAGACGTTGGGGTGGACGAGCAGCGCGATCCGGAAGCGGCGCGCGGGCAGCTCGGTGAGCAGCCGGGGCAGCAGCGCGTCCAGCCGGTTGAAGGCCGACTTACGGCCCCACGTCGACGTCACCAGCGTGAGATGTTCGTCGAGCCGCAGCCCGAGCGCGGCCCTGTACCGCTCGCGGTACGGCAGACTCGCCGCGATCCGGTCGTAGCAGGGATCACCCACTACCTCCGCCACCGGCAGCGCCTCGGGGCACCACCGCGCCAGGGCGTCCAGGTCGTCACTGTGGGGCAGCGCCACCGCCCTGGGGACCACCACACCGTTCCAGGTCAGGTGTGCGCGCCCGGTGATGCCCCCCGGCTCCCGTACGGTCTGCGCCCCCGCCTGTCCCTCCAGCCCCTCCGGCACCCGGGCCAGCGACAGGTGCCCGCCGCCGTGCGAGATCCGGACCAACGGCGCCCGCACCTGCTCCATCCCCTGCGACCCGGCGGCCAGCGCGAGATCGAACGGCGTACGCACCGCCTCGTCCCACGGCAGTACGGTGGCGCCCAGACCGCGCAGGAAACGCGCGGCGCCCTCGTTGAACGCGTGCGGCGGGACGGTGAACGCGACCTCGATCCGGAGATCGGACTCCAGCAGCGGCAGCAGGTCCCACAGCCTCCTGGCGTACACCTCCGTCTGCGCCAGTACGAGGATCCTCTTGCGGCCGGGCAGGGTCGCGGCCCACCGCCCGGGATCGGCTCCTTCCTTCGACAGGTTCTTCGCGGTCTTGACTACGGACATGGCATCCCCCGATGACTAAGGCGTCCGTGCGGAACCGGGACGGATCCGCTGTGGGGGGTGGATGCCCGGAGGGTGAGACGGGAGTCTTGCGGGAGCCTTGACCAAAGCTTGCTGCGCACGACAGAGGACCGGCGGCCCGGCCGCCGGTCCTCCTGTAGTACCGCCGGCGCCGGGTCAGCGCGCGCCGACGACCCGCTCCGGTTCGATCACGAAGATGACGCGCACCTGATCGCGGCCGCCGTACCAGGGGTACGGCTTGCCGAGGTACTTCTGCGCGAGCGTCTCGATGTGATCGACAGCGCCCTCGGTGCGGACCTCACGTACCGTGCCGCGCACCTGGTAGTAGCGCGAGGGGTTGTCCGGGTGCGAGACGGTGACGGCGACGCGCGGATCCCGCTGTATGTTCGCCGTTTTCACATGGCTCTGCACGCTGTTGACGATCACGTTCTCACCGTCGGTGTCCACCCAGACCTGGGTGAGCTGCGGCGAGCCGTCCGCCATCGAGGTGGCGAGGTAGCACGTGCTCGGCTCACGCAGCAGCGCGAGCAGTTCTTCGTCGAGTGGCACTCTGATCTCCAGGTCGGGCGGTTGTCGTCCGACCATGATGCGGCCAGGCGTCCGGCCGCCTTCGACCGGTCCACCCGTAGCGCCCGTACCGCCCGGAGCGTCCGCCCGAGGTCCGCCCGGAGGCGGCTGTGCTCCGCGCCCCCGGCACGCGAACGGCCGGCCCGCCGGCTTGTGGGGAAGCCGACGGACCGGCCGCTCGCTCGGGCCCGGGGGCCGGGGCCGCCCGGAGGACCGGACCAGGGTTACCTGGAGGCCTTCACGCTGGACGTCTTCAGACTCGCGAGCGCGGTGCCCTGGTACTGGGCGCCGGCGTTCCAGAGGATGAAGGAGTCCATCTTGTTGTCGTGGGCGGCCTTGATCTGCTGGGCCACCTCCGCCGGTCCGTAGTGGACACCCATCGAGAAGTCCTGGAGCCAGGGGATGATCTGTGACTGCGTGCCCTTGGCCTTGATGGCGAAGTCCTTGAGCGACCGCTGCACGATGGCGTACGGGGACGCGCCCGGGTTCGCCACGTTGTACTCACCGGGACCCCAGTGGGAGGGGTAGACCATCGGCGCGATGTAGTCGCTCGACTTGGCCAGCGCACTGATGTCCTGCGCGATCTCCTTGGGCCGGGTCGCCGCGATCCCGAAGACGGAGACCCCGAGGAAGGCGCCCTTCGGCCGGACCACGGCCCGGGTGTCGGCGACGAAGTCGGCGATGCTCCGCTCGGGTGTCGTGGTGCCCAGGCCGTTGAACTTCATCTGGCTCAGCGGACCGTCCGGGCGCCGCACGTAGTCGTACAACACATCGTCGAAGCCGAGCCCCGCCGCCTCCTTCGCCAGGTCCTCGTTGTACTTCCTGACGGTCGGGCTGGCGAAGTTGGTGAACGCCATGGCGCCGTAGTTGCTGCCACCGTACGGCTGGCCGCCCGGTGTCTGTACGACGTCGTCGTGCCGCCCGGCCTTCCAGGACGCCCCGGCGAGCATCGGGTCGCGGAAGGCGACGATCCGCCCGACGACCTGCGCACCGGCCGCGTGGATCTGGGTGATGGCCTTGCGCGCGTCGTAGTACCCCTTCGCCGCGCCGATCTTCCTGGCGAGCGGCACCTGTGACGCGTACCCGACCTCGCCGTCCTCGTCCTTGATGTCGAGCTGTACGGCGTTGAGCTTGCCGCTCTTGACCAGCGCGAGGATACGGCCGCGCAGGGTGGCGTCGGCCCAGCCGATGGCGGTGATGTGCGCGGCCCGCATCGCCGGGTGCGGAACCTGTGCCTCGGCTTCCCTGGTGATCGTGTTGCCCGCCCGGTCGGTGGCGGTGACCTTGATGACGGCCGGGGGGCGGGTGACGGTCGTGGTGAACGTACCGGCGTGGTCGGTGCCGACGTTGCGCCCGTCGACGGTGATCTTGACGGCGTCCTTGGCGGTGCCGGTCACGGTGACCGGGGCCCGCAGGGACTTGGCCACGGCGGGCCGGAGCCGCAGCGTCGGGGGAGTGCTGTCCACGGTGAAGGCAAGGCGCTTGGAGGAGGGGGCGAAGGGCAACTGCCCGTGCCCCTTCACGACCATCTGGTGCGCGCCCTCCTTCAGCGGCGGTATGGCGAGCTGGAGGCGGCCTCCCTCGGCACGGGTGCGGACCTCGGCCCCGTCGAGCGTGACATGTACTTTCCTGGCGCTGTCGGCGCCGTCGAGGTAGAGGTTCAGCTTGCCGGCGGCCGCCGCGTCGAGGACGGCGCCCTCGGACAGTCCGTGCACCGGGGATCCCGAGGAGAACGCGGTCCACGTGAACGCACCGGCGCCGGCGCAGGCGACCGCGACGGCGACGGTGAGCAGGGCGCGTCTGCGACGAGGGCGGGCCGGAGCTTCCGGTCGGTTTGCAGGCTGAGCTGGTGAGGACCACGGAGTGGGCATACGGATTCCTTTGCACCCGGATCGATTAATCACACTATTGATTGCCAGGGGACACGCCGATGTGTCGGAAGAATCCGCTAAATCATGCGAATGGCTCACATGCCACGCCGAGGACTGTTGGTCCGATCGGTGGGGAGTCCGATATGAACGAGCTTTCCGGCGGTAGGTGTTGAACGACCCCTACCCTCAGGAGTGCCCTGTGCGCCGCCCCGCTGTCCCCTTGTTCCTGGCCGTCACCACGGCGCTGGTCATCACCGGCTGCTCGTCCTCGTCCTCCGGCGGCACCGGAGCGGCGCACGCGGCGCGGCCGGCCGCCTCCGCCTCGCGGGCCGCCGCAGTGAGTCCCGCCTCGGTGAAGGCCGACGAGCTGGGCCAGGTACCGGTGCTGATGTACCACCAGCTCACGGCGAAGCCGGCGAGCGTGTACGACCGGACCCCGGCCGACTTCCAGGCGGAGCTGAACCGGCTCGCCAACGAGAACTACGTACCGGTCACCGCCGCCGACTTCAGCACCGGCAACATCGACATCCCCGCCGGCAGCCACCCGGTGGTCCTCACCTTCGACGACTCCACCAACAGCCAGGTCCGGCTCGGCAAGGACGGCGTACCCGCCGCCGACTCCGCCGTGGGCATCCTGCTGAAGACAGCCAAGGCCCACCCCAGTTTCAGGGCCACGGGCACCTTCTTCGTCAACGAGGAGGCGTTCTCCGAGACCGGCAGCGCCAAGGCGCTGACCTGGCTGCACCAGCACGGCTTCGAGATCGGCAACCACACCCTCCACCACGGCGACCTCCGCTCGATGGCGCAGGCGGCGGTCGGCGAGGCCATCGGCGGCGAACAGAAGAACATCGTCAAGGCCGTCCCCAAGGCCCAGGTGCGCTCGCTCGCCCTGCCGTACGGCTCCATGCCGCAGCCGGCCGCACTGGCCGTCCAGGGTCCCGGCTACCACAACGCCGGTGTCTACCTGGTCGGCGCCAACCCCTCGCCCTCGCCGTTCGCCGCGCGTTTCGACGCCGCGTCGATCCCGCGTATCCGCTCGGCAGGCGCCCACGACCAGGACGCCCAGTTCGGCTCCACGATCTGGCTGGACAAGCTCGCCAAGGAGGGCAGCCGCTACACCTCCGACGGCAACCCCCGCACGATCGCCTTCCCCCGCGACCGGCGCAAGGACCTGAAGGCGGCATTCGCCTCGAAGGCCCTGGCGTACTGACCACACGCCAGCGCACGCCACCGCCACGCGACGACGACGGGGGCCGCACGTCCCACCCGGGACGTACGGCCCCCGTCCGACATGCGGGCCCCGGCCCGGTACGCGAGACTCGGCGGGGTGAACCTCGACGATCAGGGCCAGCCGGCGGAAGACCCGCCCACCGGCGGCGAACAGAGCGGCGGGCACTACCTCCCGATCGCCGAACACGGTCTGATCGGGGACCTGCGCACCGCCGCGCTGGTGGGTACGGACGGCCGCGTCGACTGGTTCTGCGCGCCCCGCTTCGACTCGCCCAGTGTGTTCGCCTCGCTGCTCGACGCGCGGCGCGGCGGCTACTGGGAGATCGTGCCGCTGTGCGCGATCGCCAAGCGCCACCAGTTCTACTTCCCCGACACGAACATCCTGATCACCCGTATGCACACCGATGACGGCATCGTCGAGATCCAGGACTTCATGCCGATCCTGCGGGAGAAGGACCCCCACCACAAACAGCGCCTGGTGCGGCGGGTGGTCAACGTACGTGGCCGGATGGACATGTCCGTACGCATCGCGCCGAGGATGAACTACGGCAGCGAGCAACCCAGCCTCGAACGCGTCGAGGAGGGCGTACGGTTCGTCGGCCGCGCGATCACCCTCTCCGTACGGGCCACCGTCGCCCTGGTGCTGGACGACACCGACGCCCACGCGGAGTTCGAGCTGAACGAGGGGGAAGCGGCGCTGTTCGTCCTGGAGACGGACGAGCAGGACGGGCCCAGGACGGCCACGGTCGACGCCTCGGCGGCCGACTCGCTCTTCGAGGCGACCGTCGCCTTCTGGCGGCGCTGGCTCACCCAGTCCACCTACACCGGCCGCTGGCGCGAGATGGTGCACCGCTCGGCGATGACACTCAAGCTGCTGACCCACGAACCCTCCGGCGCCGTCATCGCCTCACCGACCCTAGGACTGCCCGAACAGCTCGGCGGCGCGCGCAACTGGGACTACCGCTACGTGTGGATCAGGGACGCCGCCTTCTCCCTGTACGCGCTGCTGCGCCTCGGCTTCACCGACGAGGCCGAGGCGTTCATCGGCTGGCTCGCCGCACGGCTGCGCGAGGCCACCGACGGCGAGGCCGGTCCGCTGCGCGTCATGTACTCCATCGACGGGGACGCCCGTCTGCCGGAGAGGATCCTCGGCCATCTGGAGGGCTACCGGGGCTCCTACCCGGTCCGTACCGGCAACGACGCGAGTGGTCAGCGCCAGCTCGACATCTACGGCGAACTCATCGACTCGATCTACCTGTTCAACAAGCACGGCGGCGGGATCTCGCACGAGGTCTGGACCGATCTGTGCGAGGTGCTCGACTGGCTGCTCGACCACTGGGACAGCGTCGACCAGAGCATCTGGGAGACCCGTGCGGGCCAGCAGCACCACACGTACTCACGGCTCATGTGCTGGGTGGCGGTCGAGCGGATGGTCAGGATGGCGCGCCAGCGCGGCCTGCCCGCCGACATGGTCCGCTGGATGGCCGCGCGCGACAGGATCTACCAGCAGATCATGGCGCGCGGCTGGAACGAGGAGGCGCGCACCTTCGTACAGCGCCTCTCCCCGGACGACGACACGGCCCCCGAGACCATTCTGGACGCGGCGCTGCTGCTGATGCCGATGGTCAAGTTCGTCTCGCCGGCCGACGGGCGCTTCCGGTCCACCGTCGAGGCCATCAACGCCCGGCTCGTGGTGGACAGCCTGGTGTTCCGCTACGACCCGGAGCAGGCGCCCGACGGGCTCGACGGCACCGAGGGCACGTTCTCCATCTGCTCGTTCTGGCTGGTGGAGGCGCTCGCCCGGACCGGACAGGTGGAACAGGCACGGCTGGCGCTTGAGAAGATGTTCACCTACGCCAACCACGTCGGCCTGTACGCCGAGCAGATCAGCCTGACCGGCGAGCATCTGGGCAACTTCCCGCAGGCGTTCACCCATCTCGCCCTGATCAGCTCGGCGATCAACCTCGACCGGGCGCTGGGCGGCTGATCAGGCGGCGGCGCGCCGGTCGGCTGATCATCCGACGGCGCGCTGGAAGTCCACCAGCGCCGCCGCGTCCGCCGCTTCCAGCCGGATACCGAACTCCGCGGCGAGCAGCTCGGGTGTCTCCTCCGGTGCGACCCGCCGGGTCTCGCGGCGCCCGTCGGGCCTGTCGACGATGAACTCGTCCCCGAGCAGCCGCGACCGGCGCCCCGGAGCGGCCCGCTGGACGACAACGCGGCCGGTGAAGGGGGAGCGGGGATGTGTCGAGGTGTAGTAGTTGCCCACCTCGTAGTCCACCGGCAGCCGGGGGGACTCGTCGAAGCTGTACAGATCGGTCTCCTGCCCGCCGCTCATCGGCTCGCTCCCGTACAGCATCCACCCACCGCCGGCGCGGCCGAGCCGGAAACCGAACCCGCCGACAGTCGCCGCCGCACCGTCCCGCAGGGGCAGCGGAGTGAGCACGCAGAACGCGCCGAAGCCGACATCCGTGATCCAGGACTCGTCCTCGATACGCACCCGCAGCAGCGCGTGGGTGGTGGGGAGCAGCCTGCCCGCACCCAGCCGGACCCGGGCGCCGAGGCCCTCGACGTCGAAGCCGATGTGCTCCAGGGCCGCTGCGAGGAGCAGATTCTGCTCGAAGCAGTAGCCGCCGCGCCGCGAGCCGACCAGCTTGGCCTGGAGCGACGCCAGGTCGAGCGGGATGCCCCGCCCGAGCACGATCTCCAGGTTCTCGAAGGGGATGGCGGCGAGGTGCGCGGTGTGCAGCTCGCGCAGGACGCCGGGGGTCGGTTCGAGCGGGCCGGTGTATCCGATGCGCGCGGTGTACGCGTCGAAGTCGAACTGGTCGCTCTGCCACGTGGGTTCGCCCATGGTCGGCGTCTTCTCCTCGGCGGGATCTCCCGCGGTCTCCCGGCCGGGCCGGGGCCCCGGCACACGGTCCGGCGCCGTCGTCCGGTCGCGTCGAACACTACTGCTCGGCCTGTTGATTCCGGCTCAGCGGACGGCTCACGCCGCTGCGGGAAGAGCGGAGAGGAACGCGCGGACGTGTCGTAGCCAGGTCGCGCGGTCGGCCTCGTTCAGGACGTGCGCGGCCCCGGGAAGTTCGATCAGCTCGGCGCCGGTGATGCCGGCCGCAAGGCGGTGGGAGCTGTGGGGGAGTACCAGCCTGTCGCCGGTGGGCACCAGCACCGAGGTGGGGACGGACAGGCGCCCGAGGTCCCCTCGGACGTCCGCCCGTGAGACCAGGTCGAACCGCTGCCCCGTACGAGGACGTCGAGGCGAGGGGCGGGAAGCGGGTGGGCGTGGGCGTGTGCGGTGCTCATGTCGGTGACCGTAGAGTCTGACACCGGTGTGAGAGTCAAGCCCGGGACGCCGCCGGTCTACGGCGGTTCGTGGGGCGTACGGGCGTACGGGCGTACGGGCACGCCCCACGAACTGTGTCCCGACGCTGTCCTGAGGCAGCGTCAGGCCGCGGTGGTCCAGCGCTGGGCGGCGCGACCGTCGCACGTGGCGAGCTGCACCTTCGTACCGTTGGCCGTGCCGTTCGCCGCCGGGGTCAGGCACTTGCCGGAAGCGGCGCCGACGACTGTGCCGTCGGCGTTGATCCGCCACTGCTGGTTCGCCGAGCCCTTGCACGACCAGATGATCGCCTGAGTGCCGTCGGCGGTGGAGTTGTCGCTCGCGTCCAGGCAGCTACTGCCGTAGACACGCAGTTCGCCGGAGGCGGTACGCGTCCACTGCTGGTTGGCCTTGCCGTGGCAGTCGTAGAGCACCGCCTGCGAACCCGCCGTCGTGGTGGCGCCGTTGACGTCGAGGCAGCGCCCCGACTGCGTGTTGACCAGACCGCCCGCCGCCGGCGACGCCAGCGGGACGAGGCTCGCCGGCACCGAGCGCAGCGCGTTGTACCAGACCGCGGCCATCTTGTCGTAGCCGCCGGGGTTGGGGTGGATCCCGTCGGAGAGGTCGGACAGCGTCAGAGCCTTGTACATGTCGACGAGATGGACTCGCGCGCCCTTACTGCTCACGATGGCCGGCAGCTTGGCGTTGAAAGCCTCCACCCGTGTTTCGAGGCCGGGGCTCTGTTCCGGGGTGATCGTCGCGACGAACACCTCGGCGTTCGGCTTCTGGGTACGGATGTGGTCGATGAGGGTGGACAGCCGGGCCGGCGCGTTCGCGATGTCGTAGTTCTGGTTCATGTCGTTCGTGCCGATTTGCAGCATGATCGTGCGTGGGTCGCTGGTGTTCAGCCAGTTGACGATGTTCGCGTCCAACTGGTCGATGCGCCAGCCCGAGTGGCCCTCGTGGTCGTGGTCGCCGAGCGAGGCGGGTCCGTTGGACAGCGAGCCGACGAAGTCGACCTTGTAGCCGCCGGTCGCCAGCCGGTTCCACAGGCCGATGCGGTAGCCGCCGGGCAGCGGGGTGAATCCGTCGGTGATCGAGTCGCCGAGCGGCATGATGCGGACGCCGCCGTTGGACTCGGCGGCGCTCGCGGTGGCCGGGGTCAGCGCCACAACGGCCGCAGCCGCGGCGGCGACAAGGGAGGTGAGAAGGGCCGTCACACGGCGGGACGCGGTTCTGCGCAAGGCAGTTCCTTTCATCGGGCCGCCGTGCGGGTGGGGGGTGAACGTGGCGGCCACGACGTTAATTACCACAGTAAGACCCTTACCGATACGGGAGATGCGGAAAGGGCTTTCGGTGGTGTCCCGCAAGGGATCATGGGCCCGTGCGGCGATAAATGTGGAAAGCGCTGTCAGGGAAAGGCGCCCAGTGAGCCGCCCGCTGGTGGTGCGGCGCGGGTGCGACGCGCGTGCGGCGCGGGTGGCGCTCCACGTACGGCTGCCCGGCGCCGTGCGCGCCGGGCGACCGGAAGGGCTCAGCTCTCGTCGAGGCCCTGCGCGAGCCGGCGCAGGTGCGGGCCGTACTCGGGGTCGGCGAGCGCCGTCGCGAACTGCGCCGTCAGATAGGCGAGCGGGTTGCCGGTGTCGTACCAACGGCCCTGGATGACCTGCCCGTACACGGCGCGGCTGCCCGCGTACGCGTTGATGGCGTCGGTCAGGTAGATCTCGCCGTTGCGGTGCTCGTGCCAGCGCTTCGTCTGCTCGCGCAGCTCGTCGATGATGCCGGGGGTGATGACGTACCCGCCGATGGCGGCGAACGCCGACGGCGCGTCCTGGGGCTTCGGCTTCTCGACCAGACCGGTGATCCGGAGCAGTCCGTCGTCCAGATCCTCCTTGACCACCGGTACGCCGTAGCGCTGCGAGTCGGCGGGGTCCATCGGCATCAGGGCGAGGACGGGGCAGTTCGTCGCCTCGTACGCCCGGATGAGCTGCTGCGCGCGCGGGACCTCGGCCACGAAGACGTCGTCGGGCCACAGGACCAGCATCGGTTCGTCACCGAAGTTTCGCGCGGCGTTCAGCACCGGGGTGCCGTTGCCGTACGGGCCGTGCTGGTCGAGGTAGGTGATGTGGCCGAGCCGGGACAGCTCGCCGACCTCCTCCACCGCGTCCGCGTAGGCGGTCTTCCCGTCGGCGCGCAACTGCTCGACCAGCGCGGGGTTGGGGCGGAAGTGGTCCTGGATGAGCCCCTTGCCGCCGGAGACGACGATGGTGATGTCCGTGATGCCGGAGGAGACCAGTTCGCGGACGGTGTGCTCGACGACGGGCTTGTCGCCGACCGGCAGCATCTCCTTGGGCGTCGCCTTGGTCAGCGGCAGGAGGCGGGAGCCCAGTCCGGCGGCGGGGATGACGGCCCTGCGGATCGTCGTGACCATGGGAATCTCCCAGTTCGTAAGGCAGGCCGCACCGGTCGGCCGGCCCGCGCCGAGGCTACCAACCGGACCTGGGTGCCCGCTGTGCGGGCTCAGCTCTTCGGGTGCCGGGACCTCACCCGATCGCCGCCCTGCGCCGACGGCCGCCAGAGGCCCCGCGGCCGTCAGTCGGGGCGGTGGCTTCCGGTCGCGCCGTCGATGAGTTCGCGGACGATGTCCATGTGTCCCGCGTGCCGCGCGGTGTCCTCGATCACCCGCAGCAGCGCCCAGCGCAGTGTGATGGTGTCACCGAACCACGCGGTGCCGAGGTCGTCGGTTCCGTGTTCGGCGACGGTCCTGTCGGCGGAAGCGGCGGCCCTGCCGTACAGCGCCACGATCGCCGCGGTGGTGTCCTTCGGACCCAGCGTCATGTCCTCCTCCGGTGTGAACCAGAGAGGCTCGGCCTCGCGGCCGAAGGCCTCGGTGAGATAGCCGTACTCGATGGCCGCCAGGTGTTTCACGATGCTCAGCAGGTTCGTGCCGGTGGGCGTCGTCGGACGCCGTACCTGCTCGTCGTCGAGTCCTTCGAGCTTCCACAGCACGGCGTCACGGTGCCGCCGCAGCGTAACCAGCAGGCTCTGCTTCTCGTCGCCCGTGGTGGGCACTCGGATACTCATCGGGGGAGGCTAGCGGGAGGGTCTGACAGTGCCTCACCGCTCTCGCCGGTCACGTCCCCCGGATCCGGCGGATCCGGCAGGGTGAACGTCACGCGGGTCCCGGGGCCCCGGTCGGGGTCGGCCGGACCGACGGAGATGGCTCCCCCGTGGTACTCGACGATCTTCTTGCAGAGGGCCAGACCGATGCCGTTGCCCGTGTACTGCTCGCGGGTGTGCAGGCGCTGGAAGATCACGAAGACCCGCTCGGCGTACTCGGCGCTGATACCGATGCCGTTGTCGGACATGGTGAACTCCCAGCCGCCCTCGGTGCGCCGGGCCCCGAGATGGATCAGCGGAGGACGCTCGGGTGACCGGAACTTGACGGCGTTCCCCAGCAGGTTCTGGAGGAGCATCCCGAGCTGCGTCCGGTCGCCGTGGACCGTGGGCAGCGGGTCATGGGTGACGACGGCCTCCGACTCCTCGACGGCCAGGGCGATCGACTCCTGGGTACGGTCGAAGAGTTCGGCGAGGTCCACCGCGCTGTGGTCGGCGAGCAGCCGCCCGACGCGGGAGAAGGCCAGCAGGTCGTTGATGAGCCCCTGCATCCGGTTGGCACCGTCCACGGCGAACGCGATGTACTGCTTGGCGCGGGCGTCGAGCTGGTCCCCGTACCGGCGCTCCAGGAGCTGGCAGAAGCTGGCGACCTTCCGCAGCGGCTCCTGGAGGTCGTGGGAGGCGACGTACGCGAACTGTTCCAGCTCCGAGTTGGAGCGGCGCAGTTCGGCGGCCTGCGCGCCGAGGCTCGCCCGGGCCGAGTCGCTGAAGGCCAGCTCGTCGGCGAGCCGGCGCCGCATGGACTCGACATCGGCCGCGAGCCGCCGCAGGTCCGCGGGTCCCGTGCCGGTGACCGGATGCGCGAAGTCGCCGTCGGCGATCTTGCGGACATCGGCGGACAGCCGGTCGACGGGGGTGGTCACACCCCTGCGCAGGCCGATGAAGACCAGCGCGGTCAGGAGCAGGATGACGGCGGCGATGGCGGCGAAGGTCCAGTTCCGCAGGGCCCTCACCTGCTGGAGGTCGGCGCGTCCCTGGGTCCGCTCGGCCTGGAGGTGCCGCTGCTGCGTACTGATCGCGGCGCGTACGGCGTCAAAGTCCCGCTTGCCCTCCTCGGCGCGGCTCGCGGCGAGGGCGACCGGACGGTCGGAGGCCGCGACGGGTTCGGCGAACATGGTCTGCCAGTGCGCGGCCCGCTCACTGACCTCGGCGAGATCCTTCGCGGCTGTCTCGTCGTCGCCGTCGAGGGTCCCCAGCTCGCGGGTTGTGGTCCGCTGCTGTACGAGGCCCTCACGGTAGGGGGTGATGAACTCGTCGCGGCCCGTCATGCCGTAGCCCCGGATGCCGGTCTCCTGATTGACCAGCGCGCTCTCCAGACGCACCGAGGCGATCAGCGCGGGCGTACTCCGGTCGACAAGGCGGTTGTTGACCGCGGTGGAGTGCGCGAAGATCCACGCCCCGCACAGGGCCAGCAGGAGCAGCACCGCCAGGGCGACGCCCGTGCCGGCGGTGAGCCAGCGGCGTGTCGTCCACCCGGACGGCGAGGGCGGCGGGGCGGCCGGAGCGGGTCGCGGTGCGGGGGGCGGCGTGTCCACTCCGTGCGGAGAATCCTCAAGTCCCACAGTGCTCACGGTGAGTTCTCTCTGCTCGTCCGCCGGTCCGTGCCGGTCCGTGCCGGTTCCGTGTCCGGCCGGCGCCGGACGCGCCACAGCGTACCGTCGTCCGACAACATCTGTTGTCGCGGTGGTGGCTCCGGCCGTAGGGTGCGGCCATGGCCCGCGACCTCACCGCTCATCCCGACCACGACGAGTTGACCGGACTCGCCGTGCGAGCCGTGGAAGAACTCGCCCACCGGCTGGCGGCCGACGCGGCGGTGGCGGCGGACGGTGACGGCGAACCGCTCGCCCGACTCCGCGCGCTGGCCTACCTCAACCGCGCTGTGGACCACTGCGCCAGGCAGCAGGCCACCGAGGCGGCCGAGGCGGGCGCCTCGTACCCGCAACTGGGCGCGGCGTGGGGGATCAGCAGGCAGGGCGCCCGCCGGCGCTGGCCGGGGCTGGTCTTCACCGCGCGGCCCGCCTCCCGTCCCCTTCCCTCCGCAGATCGCAGGAGTCCCACCATGAACGCGTTCGCTCCCGAGCGTCCGTACAGCGTCCTGCTCGTCGAGGACGACCCCGCCGACGCGATGCTGATCGAGGACGCCCTCGTCGAACGCGGCATGGCGCGCAGCATCGCCCAGGTCGACGACGGGGTGGCGGCGCTGGAGTATCTGCGCGACCCCGCCCGTGAACGCCCCGACCTCATCGTGCTCGACCTGAACATGCCGCGGATGAACGGCCGCGAACTGCTCGCCATCCTCAAGGACGACGAGCAGCTCGGCAGCATCCCCGTCGTCGTGCTCACCACGTCGGCGGCGCCCGACGACATCGAGGACGCCTACCGGCAGCACGCCAACGCCTATGTGACGAAGCCCGTCAATTTCGACGACTTCACCGACTCCGTCCAGGGGATCGACGCGTTCTTCCTCGACACGGCGGCGAAGCCGGCCCGCCCCTGAGGGCTCGCGGGGCTCCCGCGCTACTCGCGGTTGCCCACGAGGTCCACGGCGCGGGCGCGCAGCGCCGCCCCGACCGGCAGCAGGGTGCCCGCGACGACGAGCAGGGTCGCGACGGCGGTGATGCCGAGGCCCGTCGTGTACGGGATCACCATGCCCGTACCGCCGAAGAGCCGGCGCAGGGCGACCCACAGCCCGAGGAGATTGACGGCGGAGGCTGCCAGGGCGAGGACCACACCGATCGCCGTCACGAGCAGCGACTCGGCGACGAAGAACCGTACGACCTGCCGCGGGGTCGCTCCGGCCGTCCGGAGCACCGCCAGGTCGCGGCGGCGGTCGGCCGTCGCCATGAGCAGGGTGTTGAGGATCGCGATGAAGCAGAACAGCAGGATGATCACGGCCGTGGCGCGCTGACGCACCTCGGTGAGATGGCGTGAGTAGGCGCTCTCCGAGGCGACCAGCCGCTCCCTGGTCATGAAGCGCGCACCGGTCCCGGCCACGGCCGCCCGGATCGCGGCGGTCGCCACCGTCCGGTCGGTGCCGGGATCGAGGGACACATAGGCGCGCCGGGCCAGGCCGTCGTGGGCGTACGCGGCGGTCCGCGCGAAGCGCGGGGGAAGATACGCGGCGTCCTCGCCGCTCAGCGCCTTGTAGGTGGCGGCGATCCGCAGATCCGCCTCCTCGCCGTCGGCCATCAGGACATGGACCGTCGAACCGACTCTCATCCCCCATTGCTCGGCGACCACCATGCTGGATCCGTCGGGACCCCCGGGCCCGTCCAGCGTTCCGTGGACGATCGTCAGATTCATCATCTGCTTCAGTGCCCGGGTGTCCACGACGAGGCCGTCGTTCTCGTCGAGCCGGTTCCCGTCCCGGATGTAGAGGGAGGTGAGGATCGGCGCCACGATACGCACCCCCTCGATACGGGCGACCTTCGCGATGACGTGAGGGCTGATGCCGGGGGTGCCGTCCGGGGCCAGCGCGTACTGCGAAGTGACCGTGCTCCTAAGCCCGTTGTCGCGTGCCGCCCCGATCGAGTCGGTCGCGGACAGCAGGGAGAGGACCAGCCCGACGGTCAGCAGGACGGGCGCCGCCGTGGCGGCCGTACGCCGGCGCGAGGTGAGCACGCTCTGTCGTACGAGCATCGCGGTGGGGCCCTGGAGGCGTAGCAGCGGCCACATCAGCAGCCGGGCGAGCGGTCCCACGACGAGCGGCGCGAGCACGGCGGCGGCCAGGACAGGGACCAGCAGCGACACCACATAGGTGTTGGGGGAGAGCACGGTGGCCGGGGAGCCGAAGGCGATCCAGCAGGTCAGACCAGCTCCGCCGACCAGCCCGGCGGCCCCCAGCAGCAGTCGGCCCAGGGTCGTTCCCGGATCGTCCACCGAGGCGTCGCGCAGCGCTTCGACGGGACGGATGCGCGCGGCGCGCCGCGAGGCGGCCACCGCGCCGCAGAGTGCCACCACCGTGCCGAGCAGGAAGGCGGCCGCGAGCGGTGCGAGCACCGACCAGCGCGCGAGGGGCCCGATGCGCAGCCAGGGCGGCGAGATGCCCGTCCGGATGAGCAGGTCGGCGAGCAACTGGGCTCCGTACAGGCCGAGTACGGCTCCCACTGCCGACGCGCAGCCGCCGACCAGCAGTGCTTCGTCGCGCACCATCCGGCGCACCTGCCGGGGCGTGGCGCCGACGGCGCGCAGCAGCGCGACCTCACGGCGGCGCTGGACCACGGCGAAGGCGAAGGTGGAGGCGACCACGAACACCGCTGTCGTGCCGGCCACGCCCGCCATCACCGGCACCAGGGTGACGGTGTTGTCCAGCGTCTCGCGGTCGTTGTCCGCACTGGCGTCCGCCTTGTGGCGGTCCTGTCCTGTGAGCACCTCGGCGTCCCCGCCGACGGCGGCCCGTACCCGGCCGACCGGGGCGAGGGCGACCAGCGCGTCGATCCTCGGGGAGATCCTGGCCGCCTCGGCGCCGGTGAAGAAGACGGCGTCCTCCCAGCCGACGGGGGAGACCGTACCGGCCACGGTGTAGCTTCCCGGTCCTCCGGCGGTCAGGACCGTGACCCGGTCGCCGGTGTGCGCCCGGTCGGAGGCGACGACGATCTCCCTGGCGGAGGCTGGGGCGCGGCCGTCGTCGAGGACGTAACCGCCGAAGCGCGCCACCGGCCAGGGGTGGCCGACCTGGTCGGGAGGGCCGCCGCCGAGTTGGGCGTAGAAGGCCCGGTCCGCCACCGTGTCGGCGGCGCCACCGGTGGCCGACACGCGGCGTGCGAGTTCCGTCGGCACGCCCATGGCCGCTGCCGGCGACCGTACGCCCAGGTCGTGCTGGGCGGCGTTCCAGGCGGGGTCGGAGGGCAGCACCACGGAGGGGGCAGAAGCGAAGCGCTCCGCAGGGCGGTCGGGCAGATCGAGCATGGTCATCAGCAGCACACCCATGGCCGCGATCTGCGCGACCCCGAGCACCAGCGCGACCACGGTTCCGAGGAACGACACCCAGCGCGCCCGGAGGGTCAGCAGCGCGATCCCTAGCATGCGACGGCCGCCAGTTCGGTCATCCGGGCGGCGACGGTGCCGGGGGTGGGGGAGACCAGCTCACCGGCCTCCCTGCCGTCGGCCAGGAAGAGCACCCGGTCCGCGTACGCGGCCACGTTCGGGTCGTGGGTGACCATCACCACTGTGCCGATCGCGTCGTCCACGCGGCTGTCGACCAGCTCACGCAGCAGGGCGAGCAGTTCGCGTCCCGTGGTGAGGTCGAGGGCGCCGGTGGGTTCGTCGGCGAAGAGCACGGCCGGACGGGTCACCAGAGCGCGGGCGACGGCGACCCGCTGCTGCTGGCCGCCGGACAGCTCCCCCGGCCGGCTCCCCGACCGGTCCTCCAGACCGACCTGTGCGAGCGCCCGCCGTACGGCCCCCGGCTCCGGCCTGCGCCCGGCGAGCCGCAGCGGCAGCGCCACGTTCTGCGCGGCGGTCAGGGAGGGCAGCAGGTTGAAGGCCTGGAACACGAATCCGGTCGACCGCCGCCGGAACTCGGTGAGGCGGGTCTCGTTCAGTGCCGAGAGGTCGGTCCCGTCGATGAACACGCGTCCCGACGTGGGCCGGTCGAGGCCGGCGGCGCACTGGAGCAGCGTCGACTTCCCCGATCCCGACGGGCCCATGACGGCGGTGAATGTCCCCTTCGGGAAAGACAGTCCGACGTCCCGGAGCGCGGTGACCGTGCCGTCCCCGGAGCCGTACGTTCTGGTGAGTGCGTCGAGCCGTACCGCGTCGGCCATCGTTCCCCCGTAGTCTTGTGTACGACGTCCACATTGACTGACGGGCCGCACGTTACACAGACATGTGGATGCTGTCCACATGAGGGGAGTGGTGATGGGTTCCCGGACCGGCGCACCGAAGAGGGACACCTACCGGCATGGCGATCTGCGCAACGCGCTGGTCGAGGCCGGACTCGAGCTGGCCCGCGAGAGCGGCCCCGACGCAGTGGTCCTGCGGGAGGCGACCCGCCGGGTGGGGGTGGTCCCGAACGCCGCCTACCGCCACTTCGCCGACCGCCGCGCGCTGCTGAGTGCCGTGGCCCAGGCGGCCCTCGCGCTGCTGGCGGCCGAGCTGGAGGCGGCCGTGGTGGCGGCAGTTCCCGCGGGCGGGGACAAGGGCGGGCCGCCCGCGGTGGCCCGTGCGGCGGTCCGCGCTCTCGTCGCCGGCTATCTGGGCTTCGCCCAGGCCGAGCCGGGGCTGTTCCGTGCGGCGTTCGCCACGTCGGACATGGCCGACACCGGCAACGCGTCCGCCGCCGGCCCCGGAGGCCTGACCGCCTTCCAACTCCTGGGTGCGGCGCTCGACGGCCTGGTCGAGGCAGGGGCCCTGCCCCCTGGCCGCCGTGCCGGAGCCGAGTACTTCGTCTGGTCCGCGGTGCACGGCATGGCCGTCCTCCTGGTCGACGGTCCGCTGCGGGGCCTGTCCCCGGCCGAGGCCGGGCAGGCGGGCGCCCGGCTGATGGAATCCGTCGAGCGTGGTCTGTGAGCGTGGTCTGTGCGCGGCCGGTGGCGGAGCCTGTGCCCCGCCGGGGCCGTCCTTCCCGAAAGCGGGGGACATCCCTGGCGCTGGAGGGGACAGACGTAGAGGTATGAGCACTCAGCAGACAGAACCGCACAGCGATCCGAATGTCGGGGTGAGGCCCCGGACCGACGTCGAGGAGGCTCATCGTGCTCTCGAAGGCGTGGCGGCCGGTACGCACCAGCAGACCCAGCTCACCCGGGGCGCCCTCACCGGCTACCTCTGGGCCCTCGGGCGCGGCGACGTGGCGCCGGTCACCGGCGCCGACTGCGAAGGAGCCCCTGACCTGTCCCTGTTGACGGCCGAGACCGACGCGGCGGCCGTACGGCTGGAGGACGCGGCGCAGCGCACGGTGCCGCGCGACTACATCGAAGGCGTGTACGAGGCGCTGGCCTGGGTCTGCGGACACAGCGACCGGCGGCCGTGAGGGGCGCCCGCCCGCCGGGTGCCCCGGTTCTGGTTCCGGGGGAGGGAAGCTA
>NZ_JTHL01000001.1:8786924-8812356 GCF_000818195.1 Streptomyces sp. 150FB
AAGGCGTGTACGAGGCGCTGGCCTGGGTCTGCGGACACAGCGACCGGCGGCCGTGAGGGGCGCCCGCCCGCCGGGTGCCCCGGTTCTGGTTCCGGGGGAGGGAAGCTATCTGTAGCGGGCGCGGCAGATGTGCGACCGCCGCCCCCGGGGCGCCGCCAGGAGTGCGGCGCCGCTCACACCGTATGCGGGGCGGCTCCGGGCGGTCTTCCGGTTCCCGGCCCGGAGTGCTTCCCCGAATATCTATTGCCGCAGCTACAGAAATTACCGTGATGTGCGGAGAGAATTTATGGCCTGGCAGGCGGAGCGATGGGACGTGCCGTGCCCGCACGGTTGCGCCGTGCTACTGTTGATCTCAGTTGCAGTTGTGGTTCCCAAAGACTTCAAGTGCTCTTGCTGACTTTATGTGTCGGCGGGTGCGCTTTTGTATTTCCGGTGTTTTTGCCGGACGGGGTAATCATCACGGCGACGTGGGGCTTGCACAGTGCGAGCCTCCGGGCACATTGCCCCGAAGGAGATCTGACATGGCTAGTGGCACCGTGAAGTGGTTCAACGCGGAAAAGGGCTTCGGTTTCATCGAGCAGGACGGCGGCGGCGCTGACGTCTTCGCCCACTACTCGAACATCGCCGCCCAGGGCTTCCGTGAGCTTCAGGAAGGCCAGAAGGTGAACTTCGACGTCACCCAGGGCCAGAAGGGCCCCCAGGCGGAGAACATCGTTCCCGCCTGACGCTGAAGCGTACGACGTAGCTGGGGCCCGCTCCTTGGGATGCGGGCCCCAGCTACGTCGCTTTATTTCCCGACCCGCCCGCGTGCCGTGACAGCCTTACGGCCGGGTGGCGCCGGCGCAGCATCGCCGACCTGCCGACGGTGGCCGAACAGGCCCCGCCGGAGCCGGCCGCACCACACCCGCCCCGGCCTCGCGCCCCGGCGGCACACCGCCTCTGATCGGCGGACGCCGCGCATTCAGACATGCCGGTTCCGGCTATTTTTCACCCCGGCGAGGCTCCCTTTTCATTATTTTTCCCGGCTCGTTCTTGCGATTCTTTGTGCGTTCATTTCGCCAGGAATTCTCGATACGCGCCGCATCGAGAAAGGTTCTGCATGAACCGCACAGTTCGTACCAACGACCGTTACTCCCGCACCCGTTCGGGTGGCAGCTCGGCCGGCTCCGCCAAGGGCGGCCGCTTCGGCGCGCAGTCCTCGGGACGGCCGAGCGGCGGTCAGGGCCGGTCAGGAGCGCCCAGCCGTTCCGGTGGTGGCTACGGCCGCCGTCCCGCCGCCCAGCAGGGCGAGTTCGCCCTGCCGGTCACCCTCACCCCCGCCCTTCCCGCCGCGGCCACGTTCGGCGAGCTCGAGATGCCGGACTCGCTGCTGAAGATGCTCACCAGCCTCGGCATGAACGAGCCCTTCCCGATCCAGGCCGCCACCCTGCCGAACTCGCTCGCGGGCCGTGACGTCCTCGGCCGTGGCCGCACCGGCTCCGGCAAGACCCTCGCCTTCGGCCTGGCGCTCCTCGTCCGCACGGCCGGACAGCGCGCCGAGGCCCGGCAGCCGCTCGCGCTGATCCTCGTTCCCACCCGCGAACTGGCCCAGCAGGTCACCGACGCGCTCACCCCGTACGCCAGGTCGCTCAAGCTGCGGCTCGCGACGGTCGTCGGCGGCATGTCGATCGGCCGGCAGGCCAGCGCGCTGCGCGGTGGCGCCGAGGTCGTCGTCGCGACGCCGGGACGCCTCAAGGACCTCATCGAGCGCGGCGACTGCCGCCTGGACCGGGTCAACATCACGGTGCTCGACGAGGCCGACCAGATGGCCGACATGGGGTTCATGCCCCAGGTCACCGAGCTGCTCGACCAGGTGCGCCCCGACGGCCAGCGGATGCTGTTCTCGGCGACGCTGGACCGTAACGTCGACCTCCTGGTCCGCCGCTACCTGCACGACCCGGTGGTCCACTCGGTCGACGCCTCGGTCGGCACGGTCACCACGATGGAACACCACGTGCTGTACGTCCACGGCGCCGACAAGTACGCCACCACCACCGAGATCGCCGCGCGCGAGGGCCGGGTGCTGATGTTCCTGGACACCAAGCACGCGGTGGACCGGCTGACCGAGCACCTGCTCAACAGCGGTGTACGGGCGGCGGCGCTGCACGGCGGCAAGTCCCAGCCCCAGCGCACCCGCACCCTGGCCCAGTTCAAGACCGGGCACGTCACGGTGCTGGTGGCCACCAACGTCGCCGCCCGCGGCATCCACATCGACAATCTCGACCTCGTGGTCAACGTGGACCCGCCCAGCGACCACAAGGACTACCTGCACCGCGGTGGCCGCACCGCCCGCGCCGGCGAGTCCGGCAGTGTCGTCACACTGGTCCTGCCGAACCAGCGCCGCGAGATGACCCGGCTGATGGCCGACGCCCGGATCACCCCGCAGATCGCCCAGGTCCGTTCTGGTGAGGCGGAGCTGAGCCGGATCACCGGTGCGCAGACACCCTCGGGTGTGCCGGTCACCATCTCGGCACCGGTCACCGAGCGCGCCAAGCGCGGTTCGTCGTCCGCACGCGGCCGTGGCCGCTCGCCCCAGGGACGCCGTACCTCGTCGTCCTCGGCTTCGTCGGCCTCGGCCTCGTCGAGGGCGCGTACGGGCACCTCGTCGTACCCGTCGACCCGCAGCAGCGCCGCCTGAGCCCTCGCGGCGCGCCCGGCGTGGCGTGACCTCACATGACAAAAGCAGCGCCCCGGTACCGGCCTCGAAAGGCCGGTACCGGGGCGTTCGTCACTCCGCCGACCTGGGCGGTCAGCCGGCAGCCGGGGTGCCGAGCAGCGCGGAGGCGGCCTCGACGGGGGTCGGGACCACCTCGGGCTCGGGCTCCGGGAGGGACCGGCAGGTGAAGCCGAGACGTGTCAGCGCCCTGACCACTTCACCGGCGGTGAAATCGCGCCGGTCCTGGCGGGTGATCACTTCACCCACCTGCTTGACCGGGTAGACCCGGCGGCTGATGATGACCGACTCACCGGTGATGGGCTCGGGCTTGATGCCCTTCATCGACTGCTGCACCTCGCTTTTGACCAGTTCGAAGGGGAAGCGGGCGATGACGCAACGCATAGTGCCTCGGCAGGGAGAAGGGGAAATCGCAGATACCCCTAGCATCCCACATGAACCCAGGTGCGGGAAGCCCGGTTATCCCGCCGCGTCTCCTCCCAATCACCGTGGATTAAGATCTCCGGCCGTCCATTCCCGAAAATTCCCCGGGCATTTCCATGGCGCGGTAAGGATTTCGAAGACGTTCAGAAACCTTCCGACGCGCGGGGTACGTAGTGCTCGCCCAGACGGTCGATCTCGTCGTCACCGAGGCGCAGCTCAGCGGCCGCGATCGCGTCCGTGAGGTGCTGCGCCTTCGTCACACCGACGATGGGCGCCGTGACGGCGGACCGGTGGAGCAGCCAGGCGAGAGCGATCTGCGCGCGGGACACACCGCGCTGCTCCGCGAGGTCGGCCACCGCCTTCACCGTGGCACGGTCGGAGTCCTCCGCCTGGTGGTAGAGGGTGCCGCCGAACCGGTCGGTCTCCGTACGGGGTGTGGTGGCGTCCCAGTCACGCGTGAGCCGGCCGCGCGCCAGCGGGCTCCACGGCAGCACCCCGACGCCCTGGTCCTCGCAGAAGGGAAGCATCTCGCGCTCCTCCTCGCGCATCAGCAGGTTGTACTGGTCCTGCATCGAGACGAAGCGCGTCCAGCCGTGCAGATCGGCGGTGTACTGCGCCTTGGCGAACTGCCAGGTCCACATCGACGAGGCACCGATGTAGCGCACCTTCCCCGCGCGTACGAGGTCGTGGAGCGCCTCCATCGTCTCCTCGACCGGCGTGTGCGGGTCGTACCGGTGTATCTGGTAAAGATCTATGTAGTCGGTGCCGAGACGCCGCAGGCTCGCTTCGGCCTGGGTGAATATCGCGGCGCGTGACAGGCCGCCTCCCTTGGGGCCCTCGTGCATCCGGCCGTGGACCTTGGTGGCGATCACCACTTCTTCCCGGCGCGCGAATTCCCCGAGGAGCTGTCCCGTCAGCTCCTCGCTGCTCCCGAGCGAGTAGACGTTGGCCGTGTCGAAGGTGGTGATGCCCGCCTCGACGGCCTGGCGGACGAGCGGGCGTGCCTCCTCGATACCCAGTGACCAGGGGTGGTTGCCCTGCTTCGGGTCGCCGAAGCTCATGCAGCCGAGGATGACCCTCGACACCTCAAGTCCGGTCCTGCCCAGACGAATCTGCTCCATCGTTTCTCCTCGGTACCCGCTGTGCTTTTCGTTCCGCGTCCCGGCACGGGGCGCGGAACGAGTCTGCCCCCACGCCCGCGCCGGACTCGTTCCGGGGGGAGGGGGCTCTTGACGGGGCAGCGGGGCGGCCCGACACTCAAAGACGGGACTCCGGCGAACAGGCGGGCAAAAATGGGACGTTCGGGGCGCGACACCGACTGTGCGGCCGTCATGGCCCGGTCGCTGCCGCTTCTGACGTCCCGCCGCCACATCGACCTGCTGCGGGTCTGCAGCGCGGCCGGTCCCCTGAGCTGACACGGCGACAGCCCCCGCTGTCGTCCGGTGCCGTCCGCGTATGTGCCGAATGCCCGACTTGTGCCCTTTTCTGCCCGTCGTGCGCGCCACCACTTCCAGCACCACCCACGGACCGCAGGGAGACGCATGCCCGCCACATCTCCGACATCTCCGACATTCACGGCGACGTATTTGGCGACCGAACCGGCACCGGCCATCCGCGGCAGGATCGGCGGCGACGCGCGCAGCGGTCACTACGCCGTACCGCGCCGCTACGGCCTCCACCTCTCGCGTACCTGTCCGTCCTGTCTGCGCATCGCCGTCACCCACAGCCTGCTCGACCTCGGCAGGGCGGTCCCCGTGACGCTGCTGCCTCCCGTACCCGACGGCCCCGGCGGCGAGTACGCGGCGCTGCGCCCGCTGTACGAGGCCAGCTCGCACCACCACCCCGGACCGGCGGCCGCGCCGGTGCTCACCGACAGTTGGACCGGCCGGATCGTCAGCACGTACAGCCCCGACATCCTGCGTGACCTGGCCCAGCGCTTCGGCGGCGGCGGGCCCGACCTGCGGCCGTGCGGTGACGAGGAGGCCATCGAGGCGGTCGTCCTGCTCTGCGAGAGCGGCATCGGCGAGTCGGCGCGGCGCGCCGGGCAGCCGGGCACCGACGCCGAGGCGCGCGACCGCGCCCTGGGCACTCTTTTCGCCGCGCTGGACTCGCTGGAACACCGGCTGGCGGACCGGGATTACGTGCTCGGCGGCGGACCGACCGCCGCCGACGTGCACCTGTGGGTGGCGCTGGCGCTGCTCGACATCGTGGACCGCCCGCACCTGGACACGGCTGCCCGGCGGTGCCTCACCCACTATCCGCGGCTCTGGGCATACGCCCAACGCCTCGCGTCACACGCCGACTTCGGCGCACACCTGGACCTGGAAGGCGTCGTCCGCAGGTATCACGCCTGCTGCCCCTGCCCCGAGGACGCCGGTACGGCGGAGCGGATCCGCGGCCGGATCGTGGACTGGGCGGCGCTCAGCCGAGACCTGACCGCCTGAGGACCAGCCGGGCCGTCTCAGTGTCGAGACGCGCCTCCAGCCTGCGCAGGGCGGGCGCACCCCACCGCAGTGTGCCGTTCCGCAGCGAGACCCGGGCGTCCTCGTCAAGACGGTGCCAGAGCTCCGGAGTGGCGAGGAGCACCCGGGCGTCCAGCTCGACCCGCCCGCCGTCCGTGTCACGCAGGACCAGACGCTGCGAGACCCCCTCGGGCCAGCGCACCGACACCAGCCGGTCGGTACGTACGGACCGCTCACTCAGCAGGCCGCGCGAGACCAGCCGCCCGGGAGCCGCCGACACCCTGGTCGGAAGCAGTACGGCGAACAGCAGCGCGGCCAGCGCGGTCCACAACGCCGTGTGCGCCACACCGAGCCCGCCGGCGACCGTGTCGACCGCCAGCAGAAGAG
Organism: Streptomyces sp. 150FB; assembly: GCF_000818195.1. Classification (GTDB taxonomy): domain Bacteria; phylum Actinomycetota; class Actinomycetes; order Streptomycetales; family Streptomycetaceae; genus Streptomyces. The sequence continues at coordinate 8,792,910 of NZ_JTHL01000001.1, forward strand.
TAAGGAGCAGTGCCGCACAGCCGGCCGCGCAGCGCGCGGCGCCCGCCCAGTGGGCGTCACGCACGACGGCCCCCGGCGGACCGGCGCGACCGGGGGCGTGGTCCGTGACCTGCTGTGCGTGACGTTCTCCCATACCGGCGACGCTAGGCACTCCCCGCCGGCGTGCGGCGCCCGTTGACGCGGGGCTTACGCCGTACGGACCTGTTTTGACGCGCGCCTGACCCCCGGGGGCCCGCCCACGACCCGTCAACACCGCGTCAGGGGAAGGGCGGAGGAGGTCAAGACCACATCAGGGACAGGTTCTGGCGCGGGCCGAACCGGCGTAGCGTCAGGCACATGCCCCGCTTCCGTTCCGTGGACCGGGGCAATACGTCCGTATCAGGAGAAGCCGATGTACGAGCATCAGATCGACGAGGATCCCGAACCTTCCCATCCGGTCCCGGCCGGAACGCTCTACGTCCCGGTCCGGCCGGGTCCCGCCGGATACTGCGTCCGGCTCTTCCGTACCCCCCTCGGCGGCCGTACGGCTGTCGCCTTCACCACTGAGCGGCAGCTCGCCGCGACCCTCGGCACCGAGCAGACCTGGATCAGGCTCTCCGAACCCGCCCTCCGCGACCTCGCCGCACCGCTGGACGTCACCGCGGTCACGATCGACCCCCAGTTGGCGGCCACCGCACCGGAACCCGCCGTCGAACGGCCACTCGCCCTGCCACGGCCCGCCCTCGCCCCGCGGCCCGGCACCGTCTCCGGCCCTGCCGCCACCCCCGCCGCCGCTGCCGCCCGTACCTGAGTCCGGCCCGCGCCTCTCTCCGTCGCCCGACGCGCCCAAATGCCGTATATCGGCAAGAATCTTGCTGGTCGGCCCTGCGGCTGCCGTATAGGCACCCCGCCGCAGGGCACACGGACATGGCCGTACCGAGAGATGAAGGACGTGAGACGCATGCGAGTGGCTTTTCTCGTGGCTCCCGAGGGAGTGGAGCAGGTCGAGCTGACGGAACCCTGGAAGGCCGTGGGTGACGCCGGCGGGGAACACGTACTGGTCTCGACCGATCAGGGCCGTATCCAGGCGTTCAACCATCTCGACAAGGCGGACACCTTCCCGGTCGACACGACCGTGTCCGAGGTGTCCGCCGCCGACTACGACGCCCTGGTGCTGCCGGGCGGTGTCGCCAACCCGGACGCTCTGCGGACCGACGCGGGCGCCGTGGCGTTCGCGAAGAGCTTCTTCGACGCCGGAAAGCCGGTGGCGGCGATCTGCCACGCCTCGTGGACGCTGGTGGAGGCCGATGTGCTGCGCGGCCGGACGCTGACCTCGTGGCCCAGCCTCCAGACCGACATCCGCAACGCGGGCGGCACCTGGGTCGACGAGCAGGTCCATGTCTGCAAGACCGGGCCGAACACCCTGGTCACCAGCAGGAAGCCCGGCGACCTGAAGGCGTTCAGCGCGACGTTCCTCAAGGAGTTCGGCGCCTGACAGCGCCCTCCCGTACCGCCCGCCGGCCTCCGCCCGGTGCGTACCGTCAGCCACGGAACGCACCGGGCGCGGTCACGGGCGCGCGACGGCGAGGATGAAGGAGTGCCCGGCCGGGTCCGAGTAGACCCGCACATCGTGCGTGCCGCCGTTGTCCTTCGTCTCGATCGGCCGGGCGCCGAGGCCTATCGCCTCACGCTCGGCCTCGTCGATGTCTTCCTGTGCCACCAGGATGCGCAAGTGCGCCTGCTGAGAGGTCTCGGGCCGGGGCCAGCTCGCCGGCGCGTGGCCGTGATCCCGGTGTATCGCCAGATGCACCCCACTGTTGCCGACCACCTCCACGAAGTCCGGATCCTTTCCGATCCGGATCTCCGCGCCGAGGAAAGTCGAGTAGAACTCCGCCAGTTCGGTGGGTTCCGCGCTGTCAAGTACGAGAACGCTGGTCTTCGCGACGGTCATGCGGTGGCGTGTACCCCCGGCAGCGGGCAGCACACGGAGTGCGACGGCCGGAGACCGGAAAGGGTACGGCCGTCACCCCTCTGCCCGTACCCCGGCCGCGGCCTCATCGACCCCGCCGGACCGTGGTTGCCGCCGGGCCCGGCGGGTACCCGGGGGTCCCGGAGGCGTAGCCCGCCCGCCCGGCTCGGGTCGCAGACTCGCGGCCCCCGGGTGAGCCTTGAGGCGACCGCCTCACGGCACCGGCCGAGCAGCAGCACCGAGAGGACAGATCACGTGAGCAGTGCGGACCAGCCCGAATCGCAGGTCATGGTGGCGCTCAACGGGAATTCGAGGGCGGACGCGCACGCCGTGTTCGGAGCGCTTCGGACGGCCTTCGCCACCGACCGCCCCGCCGACGACCTGCCGGAGGACGTGCCGGGCGACCGGCCGACCGTATGGACCGCGACGTTCGACGTCTCGGATGTACAGGCCCAGCCGGAGCCCACCCGGCTGACGGCGCCGGTCACGGCCAGCCTCCACGGGGGGTACGCGGCGGTCGACCACCTGCGCAGGACCCTCGCCGCCGCGTTCACCGTACGGGTCGTCGGCACGGCCGCCGGCGACCAGGAGGAAGAGGTCCAGTTGCGGCTGGAGAACCGGTGACGCACGGCTCCGTACGGGACGCCGTCGACCGCTCCACCCTGACCCTCCACGTCAACGGCGAGTCCCGCACCCTGCTGCTGGACCACCGCGCCACAGTCCTCGACGTCCTGCGGGAACACCTCGGGCTCACCGGCGCCAAGAAGGGGTGTGACCACGGGCAGTGCGGTGCCTGCACCGTGCTCGTCGACGGCAGACGCATGAACGCCTGCCTGCTGCTGGCCGTGGCCCACGACGGCGCCCGCGTCACCACCGTAGAGGGCCTCGCCGAGGGGGACCGGCTGCACCCCATGCAGGAGGCGTTCCTCGCGAGGGACGCCCTCCAGTGCGGCTACTGCACACCCGGTCAGATCTGCTCGGCCGTCGGCATGCTCGCCGAGGCCGCCGACGGGTTCCCCTCGCACGTGACACCGATCCACGGCACACCGAATCACGCCACACCGATCCCCGGCACACCGGCCGATGTCACACCGGGCCGTGTCACCCCGGTGGAACCCGGCGCGGGGACGGCCCGGCTCACCCAGGAAGAGATCCGTGAGCGCATGAGCGGGAACCTGTGCCGCTGCGGTGCCTACCTCCGTATCGTCGAGGCCGTCGAGGACGTGTCACCGTGAAGCCCTTCGCGTACGTCCGCGCAGACAGCGCCGAGAACGCCGTACGGGCCTGGACGGGCCACAGCGGGATCGCCCGGTTCCTCGGCGGGGGCACCAACCTCGTCGACCTGATGAAGCTCGGAGTCGAGGCCCCGGACCTGATCGTCGACGTCGCCCGGCTGCCGCTCGACCGCGTCGAGGAACTCCCCGACGGGGGCCTACGGCTCGGCGCGACCGTACGCAACAGTGACCTGGCCGCGCACCACGCGGTCCGGGCCCGCTACCCCGTGCTGTCGCAGGCGCTGCTCGCCGGCGCGTCGGGGCAGCTCCGCAACGCGGCGACGACCGGCGGGAATCTGATGCAGCGCACCCGCTGCACCTACTTCCAGGACACCGCGAAACCCTGCAACAAGCGGGTGCCGGGCAGCGGATGTCCCGCGCGCGAGGGCGTCCACCGGGATCTGGCCGTGCTGGGGCACTCGGCCGACTGTGTCGCGACCAATCCCTCGGACATGTCCGTCGCCCTCGCCGCCGTCGACGCCGTGGTGGAACTGCGCGGCCCCGACGGCGAACGCACCGTGCCCGTCACCGACTTCCACCGGCTGCCCGGGGACCGGCCCGAACGGGACACCGAGATCCGGCCCGGCGAACTGATCACCGGCGTCCGGCTGCCACCCGTAGCCCCGGGCGCCCACTCGCGCTACCGCAAGGCGCGCGACCGCGCGTCGTACGCCTTCGCCCTCGCCTCGGTCGCCGCTGTGCTGGAGGTGCGTGACGGTACGGTCCGCCACGCAGCGCTGGCCTTCGGCGGGCTCGCACACCGGCCGTGGCGTGCCCGCGCGGCCGAAGAGGTGCTGGTGGGCGCCCCGGCCACGGAGGAGACCTTCGCGCGCGCCGCCGACGCCGAACTCGCGGCGGCCAGGCCCCTGCGCGACAACGGCTTCAAGGTGAAGCTCGCCCGCAATCTCGCGATCAGTGTGCTGGGAGACCTCGCGGCCCGCGCCTGAGCCCCTGCCCACCTGAGCCCCTGCCCACCGGACCCGCATTCCCCGCAGCCCTGAGCACCCGAGGACCCGAGGACCCCGAATATGAGCAACGAGCCGCTGGGCGCCCCCGTCGTCCGCCGCGACGGACGCGACAAGGTCACCGGCGCCGCGCGCTACGCGGCCGAGTACACCCCGCCGGGCTGCGCCTACGCATGGCCCGTGCCCGCCACCGTCGGCCGGGGCCGGGTCGCCGCCGTCCGCACGGCCGAGGTGCTGGCCATGCCCGGTGTGATCGCCGTACTCCACCACGAGAACGCCCCCCGGCTCGAACAGCCCGCCGACCGGACCCTGTGGGTGCTCCAGGACGACCGGGTGCCGCACCGCGGCTGGTACGTCGCGCTCGTCGTCGCCGAGAGCCTCGAAACCGCGCGGGCCGGGGCCGGGGCCCTCCGTGTCGACTACCGGACCGAGGAACACGACGTGGGCCCGGTCACCGCGGCGCACCCGGGGCTCTACACGCCCGAGACCGCCAACGCCGGCCACCCGGCGGACCGGGAGCACGGCGACTTCGACGTCGCCTTCGAAGCCGCGCCCGTACGGTTCGACGCCACCTACTCCATGGTCGGCCTGCACAACCACCCCATGGAGCCGCACGCGGCGACCGCGCACTGGCGGGACGGCCACCTCACCGTGCACGACTCCAGCCAGGGCACCACCGCCGTACGCGACGTCCTCGCCTCGATGTTCGGCATCGGTCCCGAGCGGGTCACCGTGATCGCCCAGCATGTCGGCGGCGGCTTCGGCTCCAAGGGGACACCCCGCCCCCAGGCGGTCATGGCGGCGATGGCGGCGCGCGTCACCGACCGCCCGGTCAAGCTCGTCCTGCCGCGCGCCCAGCTCGCCGCCGTGGTCGGGCACCGCGCACCGAACATCCAGCGGGTGCGGCTGGGGTCGGCCACGGACGGCATCATCACCGCCTTCGCGCACGAGGTGATCGCCCCGACCTCCACGGTCCGCGAGTTCGTGGAACAGACAGCGGTCCCCGGCCGCGTCATGTACACATCCCCGAGCAGCCGCACCACCCACCGCGTCGCGGCACTCGACGTACCCAGTTCCTCCTGGATGCGCGCACCCGGCGAGGCTCCCGGCATGTTCGCCCTGGAGTCGGCGATGGACGAACTCGCGACCCTGCTCGACCTCGACCCTGTCGACCTGCGGCTGCGCAACGAACCCGACACCGAACCCGACAGCGGCCTCCCCTTCAGCAGCCGCCATCTCATCGAGTGCCTGCGCGAGGGTGCCGAGCGGTTCGGCTGGGAGTCCCGCGCCCACGACCGCTCCACGCGCACCGAGGGCGATCTGCTGCTCGGTACGGGGGTGGCGGCGGCCAGCTACCCCGTGCTCGTCAGCCGCTCGTCCGCGTCCGCCCACGCGTCCGCCGACGGCTCCTACCTGATCAGGACCAACGCCACCGACATCGGCACCGGCGCCCGCACCGTACTCGCGCAGATCGCCGCCGACGCGCTCGGTGCCCCGCTGGACGACGTACGGGTCGAGATCGGCGACAGCGACCTGCCATCGGCTCCGCTGGCCGGCGGGTCGTCGGGCACGGCGTCCTGGGGCTGGGCGGTGCACAAGGCGTGCACCGGTCTCGCCGAGCGGCTGCGCGCGCTCCCGGGGCCGGTCCCGCGCGACGGGGTGAGTGTCGCGGCCGACACCGACGAGGAGACGGCGCAGAAGCCGCCCTTCGCGCGCCACGCCTTCGGGGCGCACTTCGCCGAGGTACAGGTCGACAGGGTCACGGGGGAGGTGCGGCTGCGCCGCCTGCTCGGCGTCTACGCGGCCGGCCGCATCCTCAACGCCCGCACCGCTCGCTCCCAGTTCATCGGCGCCATGATCATGGGCGTCGGCATGGCGCTGACCGAGGGCTCCACCATGGACCCGGTGTTCGGCGACTACGCCGAGAGGGACCTCGCCACCTACCACGTACCGTGCTGCGCCGACATCCGGAACATCGAGGCGCACTGGCTCGACGAGGACGACCCGCACCTGAATCCGATGGGCAGCAAAGGCATCGGGGAGATCGGCATCGTGGGTACGGCGGCGGCCGTCGCCAACGCCGTACGGCACGCCACCGGGGTGCGCCTGCGGGACCTTCCCCTCACCCCCGACAAGCTCCTGCCCCATCTCCTGTGATGTCCCCTGTGATGTCCCCGTCCGTGTTGCGGGACCGGCCCGGCGAAGGGATCCTGAGAGTGACCCAGAAGTGTCTTTCGCTCACGCTTCGTATTCGGGGGTCGTTGGTGCAACGTGGTGAAGCCCGTGGGCCTCTCTGTGAGGAGCCTCGAACATGACAGTTCCACTCGCCAGACAGTACGTGGTGGAATTGCACGCCTCGGATGAGCGCGTTCCGCAGATCCGGCGCACCGTCGCCGCACACCTCCGGCGCTGGACTCTCGACCTGCATGTCGAGCCTGTCGGCGCCGGCCTCGACGAGCTGATCAGCAACGTCCGCCGGCACGCGGGCCAGGGCGCCGACGGCGTCCGATGTGTGGTCGAACTCCGGCTGACAGGACGCCACTTGACGGTCTCCGTCGAGGACGGCGGCCCCCGCATGCCACGGCTGCTCACGGCCGGCGGCGGGGGCCTCGCGCGGGTCGCCGCGCTCAGCGACAGTTGGGGTACGTGCGCCACGCCGGGGGGCAAAGTCGTGTGGTTCACCAGAAGCGTGGCGTCCCCCGACGATGTGTTCCGGACGGCCGGAATCCCGCTGGGCGGGGTGGGAACGGAGCAGTCGGGGCCCGTCATGCCGGCGGGGCCGGTGCCGGTCCCCGGACCTGTCGCGGTCCACGATTCCGGCCCGGTCGTTGTCTGACAGCGGGAAGCCGCACACCGGGCGGACGGCGCCTGCCGTCGCCCGGCGTACGGCACGGTGTGCGGTACGCACGGTGCCGGGACACGGCAGCCGCTCACCCCGCCGTGTAGTCGTCCTCCGTGTTGTCCCCCGACAGGTCGACCTCGGCCGCGCGGTCCTCCGCCGTACCGAACTCGTCCATGTCGTCGGCGGCGCCGGCCTCGGGTACAAGATGCACCGCGGCCTCCTCAGCCGAGGCGGCGGCGCCGTCGATGCCCACGTCGCTCGCGATCATGTCCTTCTCGGCGTCCTCGTGGGCCCCCTCGTCGGGTGCGACGAGCCGGCCGGACCTCGCCTCGCCGACCTCGTCGTCCACCATCTCGCCGTCGCCGTACACCAGGTCACCGAGCCCGTCGCCGTCAGGTCCGCCGGTGTCGGGGATCTCCTCCGCGAGGCGCTGGTCCAGCGATTCGCCGTCCCGCTGCTCGGCGGCCGTCGTACCCGTGTGGTTCAGACCCAGCGGGCGCTCGGGCGGCGACCAGCCCTCGTCGAACGGGTCGGATCCCCGGTCGACGAGTGTGTCCTCGGGGTCGAGGATGCCCTCGTCCTCGGTCACGTCGTCCCCGTCGGCGTCGTCCGGCTGGTAGACCTCGTCGCCCATCGAGAACTCGTCGCCCGTCGTCCCGTTGCCGTCACCGCTCACGTCGTTCACGTACCTCTCTTCGCTCCGTGTCTCTCACCCGGCGCCCGCCACCGCTCAGGCCGCCGGGTGCAGCAGCACCTTCGTCCAGCCGTCGTCGCGGGCGTCGAAGTGCCGGTACCCCTCGGGAGCCTCGGTAAGCGGCAGCTCGTGCGACACGATCCAGGACGGCTCGGCCTTGCCCTGCTCGATGAGCGCGCACAACTGCCGGTTGTAGGCTTTGACATCACACTGGCCGGAGCCCATCGTCTGGCCCTTGAACCAGTGCAGACCGAAGTCGAAGGCGACCTCGCCGTCCTGGTAGAGCGAGTCCGGGCTGCTGGGATCCTGCGGCACGAACACACCGACCACACCGATGCCACCGGTGGCCTTCACCGAGTGCACCAGGCTGTTGAGTGTCATGTTGGGGTGCTCGCCGCCCTGGGGGTCATGGGCCTGGTAGCCCACACACTCGCAGCCCCGGTCGGCGCCCGCGCCCTTGGTGATCTCGTCGACCTGTTCCTCCGCGGTGGCGACCGTGTCGTCGACGGGGACGGCACCGATCTTCTCGGCCAGCGCCAGCCTGTCCGGGTTCGAGTCGACGACCATGACCTGGGCGGCGCTCCGCAGATTCGCGGACAGGGCCGCCATCAGACCCACCGGTCCCGCCCCGTAGATAACCACCGAATCACCGGCCCGCACACCGGCGAGTTCGGTGGCGTGCCACCCGGTGGGGAAGACGTCGGAGAGCATCACGTAGTCGCTCTCCCTGTCGTGCGCGTCGCCGGGCAGGACCAGGCAGTTGTGGTCGCCGTACGGCACCCTGAGCAGCTCGGCCTGACCTCCGGCGTGCGGCCCCATGTCGGCGAAACCGTACGCGGCACCCGCCGTGCGCGGGTCGGGGTTGGTGGTCAGGCAGTACGCGGTCCTGCCCGCTTCGCAGTTGCGGCAGAACCCGCAGGAGATGTTGAACGGGAGACAGACCATGTCGCCCACGCGCACCCGGTCGACGCCGTCACCGACGGCGATCACCTCGCCGAGGTTCTCGTGACCGAGGATCCGGCCCGTCTCCATGTCCGTGCGGCCCTCGTACATATGAAGGTCGGAACCACAGATGTTGGTGGTGGTGACCCTCACCAGAACGTCGGTGGGACGCTCGATCCGGGCGTCCGGCACGTCCTTGACGCTGACGTCGTGTGCGCCTTCGTAGACGAGAGCCTTCATGGCACTTTCTCCTGCCTCACGGCATGCCCCTGCGCCCGGTCTCCGAGATCTGCGGGAGCACGCTCTCGGTCACCCCCCCTTCGTCCCACCTTCGCATCAATCACCACCGTGTCAAACGACGGGCGGAAGGCCCCTGTCACGGCTTCGGGAGCCGCCCCGCGAGGGCTCCGCGTTTGCCACAGCCCGCCGTGGGAACCAGGTGGGTCCGTCCGTACGACCCCATATGTCACCGTCCGGAGTCGAACGTGAGCCGAGAACGTGTCGTCATCGTCGGAGCCGGGTTCGCCGGCTACCAGACCGCTCGTACCCTCTCCCGTCTGCTGGGGGACAAGGCCGAGATCGTCCTGCTCAACCCGACCGACTACTTCCTCTACCTGCCGCTGCTGCCGCAGGTGGCGGTGGGAATCCTGGAACCGCGCCGGGTGACCGTCTCCCTCACGGGGACACTGCGCCGCACACGGCTGGTCCTCGGCGAGGCCGACCGCGTCGACCTGGAGTCGCGGCGAGTCGGTTACGTCGACCCGGAGGGCGGCCGGGGCGAGCTGGCGTACGACCGGCTGGTGCTGACCGTGGGCAGTGTCAACAAGCTGCTGCCGATCCCCGGTGTCGCCGAGTACGCCCACGGCTTCCGGGGACTGCCCGAAGCGATCTACCTGCGGGACCACATCACCCGCCAGGTGGAGCTGGCGGGCGCCACCGACGACCGTGCGCAGGGCGCAGCCCGCGCCACGTTCGTCGTGGTCGGCGCCGGCTACACCGGCACCGAAGTGGCCGCGCAGGGAAAGCTGTTCACCGACTCGCTGGTGAGTGAGCAGACCGTGTGGCGGCACGGCCCCCGGCCGCGCTGGCTGCTCCTCGACATCGCCCCCCGGGTGCTGCCGGAGCTGGACCCCAGGCTGTCGGTGACCGCCGACCGGGTGCTGCGAAGACGCGGGATCGAGGTACGGACAGGCACCTCGGTCAGGGAGGCCACGCCGGCCGGTGTCACCCTGGACAACGGGGAGTTCGTCGCGACCCGCACCCTCGTCTGGTGTGTGGGCGTACGGCCCGACCCACTGGTCTCCGAGGTCGGCCTGCCCCTGGAGCGGGGCAGGCTGCTGGTCGACGCCTGGCTCAACGTGCCTGATCATCCTGAGGTGTTCGCCTGCGGTGACGCCGCAGCCGTACCGGATCTCACCAGGCCGGGGGAGTACACGCCCATGACGGCCCAGCACGCCGGACGGCAGGGCAAGACCGCCGGACGCAATGTGGCCGCTTCCCTCGGCGTCGGGGAGCGACAGACGTATCAGCACAACGACTTGGGCTTCGTCGTGGACCTCGGCGGCGTCAAGGGCGCGGCCAACCCGCTCGGCGTACCGCTGTCGGGTTTGCTCGCCGGAGCGGTCACCCGCGGCTACCACCTGGCGGCCATGCCGGGAAACCGGCTGCGGGTCGCCGCCGACTGGCTGCTCGACGCGATGTCACCACGGCAGGCCGTACAACTCGGCATGGTCCGATCACCGGCCGTGCCCCTCGAATCCTCTTCGCCCGAACTCAGCCGAACCCCGGGCGCGCCCGATAAGGAGTGACATGCAGAGCGAAGAACTGACCGAACTGGGACAGCAGTTGAGGGTGGACTCGGTACGCGTGGCCGACAAGGCGGGGTCGGGACACCCGACGTCGTCGATGTCCGCCGCCGACCTGATGGCCACCCTGCTCGCCAACCACCTCCACTACGATTTCGACCGCCCCGACCACCCGGGCAACGACCACCTGATCTTCTCCAAGGGGCATGCCTCGCCGCTCCTTTACTCGATGTACCTGGCGGCCGGCGCTATCGACGAGGACGAGTTCCTCACCTACCGCACGCTCGGCAGCAGGCTCGAAGGCCATCCAACTCCCCGTCTCCCGTGGGTGGATGTCGCCACCGGCTCCCTCGGACAGGGACTGCCCGTCGGCGTCGGCATGGCGCTCGCCGGACAGCGCCTCGCCCCGAACCCCTTCCACGTCTGGGTGCTGTCCGGGGACAGCGAGATGGCGGAAGGCTCCGTCTGGGAGGCCATCGAGCATGCGGGCGACCAGCACCTGGACTCGCTGACGCTGATCATCGATGTCAACCGGCTGGGCCAGCGAGGACCCACCAGGCACCAGCGGGACCTGGCCGCGTACGGGCGCAGGCTGCGCGCGTTCGACTGGCACACCATCGAGATCGACGGCCATGACGTCGACGCCGTGGACGCCGCCTTCAACGAGGCGCGCTCGACCATGGGCAAGCCGACAGCGATTATCGCCGGTACCCGCAAGGGCAAGGGCGTCGCCGCCGTCGAGGACCGCGAAGGTATGCACGGCAAGCCGCTGAAGGACGCGCCGGCCGCCATCGAGGAGCTGGGCGGCCGCCGGTCGATCCGGGTGGAGGTGGCGAAGCCCGCCAGTCCGGCCACCCCGGCCCCGGACGCGGGCCACCACGGCCACCCCGACCTGCCGGGCTACGAGGTGGGTGACTCCGTCGCGACCCGTGACGCGTACGGCAAGGCACTCGCCGCCCTCGGCTACGCGCGCGGTGACGTCGTCGCGCTGGACGGCGAGGTCAGCGACTCCGACCGGGCCGAGTTCTTCGCCAAGGAGCACCCCGACCGGTTCTTCGAGTGCTACATCGCCGAACAGCAGCTCGTGGGAGCCGCTGTCGGCATGCAGGCGCTCGGGAGGGTCCCGTACGCCTCGACGTTCGCCGCCTTCCTGACCCGGGCGCACGACTTCCTGCGGATGGCGGCGGTCAGCCGCGCCTCGATCAATGTCGTCGGCTCGCACGCGGGTGTCGCGATCGGCCAGGACGGCCCCTCCCAGATGGGCCTCGAAGACCTGGCGATGTTCCGCGCCATCCACGGGAGCACGGTGCTCCACCCCTGCGACGCCAACCAGACCACGCAGCTCGTGGCGACCATGCACGCGCTGAAGGGCGTGCGGTACCTGCGTACCCTGCGCGGTGAGACGCCGGTCATCTACGGTGCCGACGAGCAGTTCCCGGTCGGCGGCAGCAAGGTGCTGCGCCACTCGGACGCGGACCGGGTGACGCTGGTCGCCGCCGGAACCACCGTCCACGAATGCCTCCGGGCGGCCGACCAGCTCGCCGAGGACGGCATCGCCGTCCGCGTCATCGACCTGTACTCGGTCAAGCCGGTCGACGAGCGCACACTCCAGACGGCAGCCGAGGACACCGGGTGCCTGGTCACGGTCGAGGACCACCACCCGCAGGGCGGTATCGGTGACGCGGTCGCCGAATCGTTCTCCGACGGCCGTCCCACACCGCGGCTGGTACGTCTCGCCGTCGGGAACATGCCGGGCTCGGCGACCTCCCACGAACAGTTGCGGGCGGCGGGCATCGACGCGGACTCGATCGCGGCCGGGCTGCGGCTGCTGGTGGAGAAGGTCATCCGCTGACGGCCCCCGCGCGCTCCTGAGACGTCCGCTCCCCGACACGTCTGCTCCCTCACGCGCACGCCAGATCCGGCCGGTCGCGCATGGAACCGGCCGGATCCGGCGTCCGTACGTCGGCCCGTCACCTGTCACCCGTTTCGCAGCGAGTGACCGGGTACGCGAACAGCACACGGCGAAAGCACGAGAAGGGATCCGGCATGGACACCGGCAGCGGCCCGCGTACGGCGACGGCCGACAACACATCGGACCGGCGAGCAGGACCGGTCAGGACAGCGGACAGGACCGCGGACAGGACACCAGGCAGGACAGCGGGCCTGTCCGGCGTCGACCCCGGCGGAGGCCCCGGCGGCCTGGGCCTCCCCGACGCGGACACCTGGGAGTGGCTGCGCCGGGCAGCCTGCGTGGACGCCGACCCGGAGCTGTTCTTCCCGGTGGGGGAGTCGGGACCCGCCGCCGAGCAGGCGGAGCGCGCCAAGCAGGTGTGTCACGGCTGCCCGGTGGAGGAGCAGTGTCTCGAATGGGCGCTGAGCACCAACCGTACTTCCGGCGTGTGGGGCGGTACGGACGAGGAGGAGCGCAGGCGGCTGCGCCGTCGCGGTGACCGCCGCAGGGCCGTCCAGGCGGCCCCGCCGCGCGGCAGGCAGCAGTCGGCGCCGGGCCGTTCACGCCGCCCCTGAGGGCCGCCCCGTGTTGCGGGGCCCCGCAGGTCGCGAAAGGGTCCAACTGTCGAGTCCAGGAGGAAGCACTCATGCCCATCGCGACGGTCAATCCCGCCAGCGGGGAGACGCTCAAGACGTTCGACGCGCTGGGAAGCGACGAGATCGAGCGTGCTCTCGCGATCGCCGAGACCACGTTCCGGCAGTACCGCACCACCGCGTTCGGCGAGCGGGCGCGGCTGCTGAACCGCGCAGCCGATCTGCTCGAACAGGACGCGCCGGACATCGCGCGCACCATGACCATCGAGATGGGCAAGCCGGTCGCCGCCGCCCGCGCCGAGGCCCTGAAGTGCGCCAAGTCGATGCGCTGGTACGCGCGCAACGCCCCCCGGCTGCTGGCCGACGAGCATCCGTCCGACACGGACGTGCAGGACTCGGGCGCCTCCCGCGCGTATGTGCGCTACCGCCCGCTCGGTGTGGTCCTCGCTGTGATGCCGTGGAACTTCCCGCTCTGGCAGGTCGTACGGTTCGCGGCCCCCGCGCTCATGGCCGGCAACGTCGGCCTCCTCAAGCACGCGTCGAACGTGCCGCAGACCGCGCTGTACCTGGAGGACCTCTTCCGCAGGGCCGGGTTCCCCGAAGGCTGCTTCCAGACGCTGCTGGTGGGCTCCGGCGCGATCGAGGCCATCCTGCGCGACCCGCGCGTGGCGGCGGCGACTCTCACCGGCAGCGAGCCGGCGGGCCGCTCGGTCGCCGCGATCGCGGGCGACGAGGTCAAGAAGACCGTGCTGGAACTGGGCGGCAGCGACCCGTACGTGGTCATGCCGTCGGCGGACATCGAGCGGGCGGCGAAGACGGCGGTGACGGCCCGCGTACAGAACAACGGCCAGTCCTGCATCGCGGCCAAGCGGTTCATCGTCCACGCGGACGTCCACGACGACTTCGCCGAGCGGTTCACCGCGGGGATGCGTGATCTGAAGGTCGGTGACCCGCTGGACGAGTCCACCGACGTCGGCCCGCTCTCCAGCGAGCAGGGCCGCTCCGACCTCGAAGACCTGGTCGACGACGCCCTCAGCCACGGCGCCACCGCGCTCTGCGGCGGCCGGCGCCCCGAACATCTCACCCAGGGCTGGTACTACAGCCCCACCGTGCTCACCGACATCACCGACAGCATGCGCATCCACCGCGAGGAGACCTTCGGCCCGGTCGCCACGCTCTACCGGGTCGAGAGCCTGGACGAGGCGGTCAGGGTCGCCAACGACACGCCGTTCGGGCTGAGTTCGAACGTATGGACGCGCGACGAAGGCGATGTGCGCCGCTTCGTACGCGACCTGGAGGCGGGCGGTGTGTTCTTCAACGGGATGACCGCGTCCCACCCGGCCCTGCCCTTCGGCGGTGTGAAGCGCTCCGGGTACGGGCGTGAGCTGTCCGAGCACGGCATCCGGGAGTTCTGCAACGCCACCACGGTATGGCACGGCGCCGACCCCGACGCGGGGTGACGGCAAGCGCACGCAGCGCACCGGACGACCAGGAGACGAGCATGCACGAGGCGGACACCGCGAAGGCCCCGATCAGCGACAGCGACATCGTCGCTCTCGACACCCACTGGCGCGCGGCCAACTATCTTGCTGTCGGGCAGATCTACCTGATGGCCAACCCCCTGCTGCTCGAACCGCTGGCACCCGGACACATCAAGCCCCGGTTGCTGGGCCACTGGGGCACCTCACCGGGCCTGAACCTCGTGTACACCCACCTCAACCGCCTCATCACGACACGCGGGATCGACGCGCTCTGTGTCTGGGGGCCGGGGCACGGCGGGCCCGCCGTACTCGCCAACTCCTGGCTGGAGGGCACGTATTCGCAGACGTACCCCGATGTCAGCCGGGACCGGGAGGGCATGGACGTACTGTTCAGGCAGTTCTCCTTCCCCGGCGGAGTGCCCAGCCATGTCGCGCCCGAGACACCGGGATCGATCCACGAGGGCGGCGAACTGGGCTACTCCCTCGCCCATGCCTACGGCGCCGCGCTGGACCACCCCGACCTGCTCGTCACCTGTGTGATCGGTGACGGCGAGGCCGAGACCGGGCCGCTCGCCGCCTCCTGGCACTCCAACAAGTTCCTGGACCCGGTGCACGACGGCGCCGTACTCCCGGTGCTGCATCTCAACGGCTACAAGATCGCCAACCCGACGGTGCTCGCCCGGCTCCCCGAGGCCGAACTCGACTCACTGCTGCGGGGATACGGCCACGAACCGCTGTACGTCAGCGGAGACAAACCGCTCGTCGTCCACCGTGCGATGGCCGAGGCGATGGACCGGGCCGTGGACCGGATCGCGCAGATCCAGCACGACGCCCGCGAGGGCCGCGCCACCGAACGTCCCAACTGGCCCATGATCGTGCTGCGTACGCCCAAGGGTTGGACGGGACCGCGGGAGGTCGACGGCCTGCCCGTCGAGGGAACATGGCGCTCCCACCAGGTCCCGCTGGCCGGCGTACGCGACAACCCCGAGCATCTGCGGCAGTTGGAGGCGTGGATGCGCTCCTACGGTCCGGAGGACCTGTTCGACGCGACGGGCGCGCCGCACCCCGACGTACTCACCTTCGTGCCAGAGGGCGATCGCAGGCTCGGCGCGACACCGTACGCCAACGGCGGTCTGCTGCTGCGGGATCTGCCGATCCCACCGCTGGAGCGGCACGCGGTACGGGTCGACAAACCGGGCACCGTCCTGCACGAACCCACGCGTGTGCTCGGCGGGTTGCTCGAAGCGGTGATGGAAGCGACGTCCGGGCGAAGGGACTTCCGGGTCGTGGGGCCCGATGAGACCGCCTCCAACCGCCTTGAGGCCCTCTACGAGGCCAGCGGGAAGGCGTGGCAGGAGCGGACACTGCCCACCGACGAGAACCTGTCCCGCGACGGACGAGTGATGGAGGTGCTGTCCGAACACCTCTGCCAAGGCTGGCTGGAGGGCTATCTCCTGACGGGTCGTCATGGCCTGTTCTCCAGCTACGAGGCCTTCGCGCACATCGTCGACTCGATGGTCAACCAGCACATCAAATGGCTGCGGACCTCGCGCCGGCTGCCCTGGCGCCGGCCCATCGCCTCGCTGAACTACCTGCTGACCTCACACGTCTGGCGCCAGGACCACAACGGCTTCTCCCACCAGGACCCCGGCTTCGTCGACAACATCCTGAACAAGAGCCCCGAAGTCGTACGGGTCTACCTGCCGCCGGACGCCAACACCCTGCTGTCGGTGGCCGACCACGCGCTCCGCAGCCGCGACTACGTCAATGTGATCATCGCCGGCAAGCAGCCCAGCTTCGACTGGCTCACCCTCGAAGAGGCGATCGACCATTGCGCACGCGGTGCGGGAGCCTGGCCGTGGGCGGGTACGGAGGACGGATCGCGCGAGCCGGACGTGGTGCTGGCCTGCGCGGGCGACGTACCGACCCTGGAGACGCTGGCCGCCGCGGACCTGCTGCGCCGCCATCTGCCGGAGTTGGCCGTACGGGTGGTCAATGTCGTCGACATGGCGCGTCTGCTGCCCCACGAGCAGCACCCGCACGGGATGACGGACTCCGACTACGACGCGCTGTTCACCACTGACAAGCCGGTGATCTTCGCCTACCACGGCTATCCGTGGCTCATCCACCGGCTGGCCTACAACCGTGAGGGACACACCAACCTCCACGTGCGCGGCTACAAGGAGGAAGGGACGACCACCACCCCCTTCGACATGGTCGTCCGCAACGACCTCGACAGATACCGGCTGGTCATGGACGTGATCGACCGGGTGCCGGGGCTCGGTGTGCGGTCGGTCGCCGTACGCCAGGCCATGGCCGACGTACGTACCCGGCACCACGCCTGGATCCGCGAGCACGGCACCGACCTGCCCGAGGTCGCCGACTGGACCTGGACGGGCTGACGGGCCAGGACAGAGGAGAGGGGCGAGCGATGAGCGAATCCACGAAGGTACGGGCCGGCGGGCGGACCGTCGAGGTCCACCGCCCGGACAAGGTCCTCTTCCCCGGGCCCGGCCTGACCAAGGCGGACCTCGTCGAGTACTACCGGAGCGTGGCGCCCTTCATGCTCCCCGAACTCGCGGGCAGACCCCTGATGTTGGAACGGCATCCGGACGGGCTGGACGGCCCCCGGTTCATGCAGAAGAACACCCCGGCCTCCTACCCGGACTGGATCCACCGCGTCGAACTGGCGAAGAAGGGCGGGACCGTCACCCACACGGTGTGCGACAACACGGCGACCCTGGTGTACCTCGCCGACCAGGCGTCCCTGACCATCCACCGCTGGCTCTCGCACGCCGCCCGGCCGGACTTCCCCGACCGGCTCGTCTTCGACCTGGACCCCGCCGAGGACGACTTCGAGAGCGTACGCGGCGCCGCGCGCCAACTCGGCGAACTGCTCGGCGAACTCAAGCTGCCCAGCGCCCTGATGACAACCGGGTC
This sequence comes from Streptomyces sp. 150FB, assembly GCF_000818195.1. Lineage (GTDB taxonomy): Bacteria > Actinomycetota > Actinomycetes > Streptomycetales > Streptomycetaceae > Streptomyces. The sequence continues at coordinate 8,810,345 of NZ_JTHL01000001.1, forward strand.
GAAGGGGCTGCATGTGATCGTCCCGCTCGACGGCCGCGCGGGCTTCGACGACGTACGCGCGTTCGCCGCCGATGTGGCGGGCACCCTGGCCGGGCGCGACCCGGACCGGCTGACCACGGAGGTCAGGACGGGGGAGCGGGGCGGCAGGCTCTACCTGGACGTACAACGCAACGGGTACGCGCAGACGGCCGTCGCCCCGTACTCCGTACGCCCGGGGGACAGGGCGCCGGTCGCGACGCCCATCACCTGGGAGCAGCTCGACGACCCGGAGGTCACCGCCCGCCGCTGGACGTTGACGGACGTCCTGGAGCAGGCGGAGACCCGCCCCTGGTCGGATCTGCCGGCCAGGGGCAGGGCACTGGGACCGGCGCGCAGGCGGCTCGAAGCGCTGAAGTAGTCAGCGGCGCGTGCCGCTGACTAGGCGGCGGCGGACTCCTCCCGATCACCCTCGTCGGGGAATTCCCCGGCCAGCGCGGCAGCCAGCCGGAGGTGAGGCGTGGCCTCCTCGGAACGGCCCTGCCGCTCCAGCGTGCGGCCGAGCATCAGCCGTGCGTAGTGCTCGACGGGGTCCCGCTCCAGAACGGCGAGCAGTTCGGTCTCCGCCTTCCGCAGCCGCGCGGAGTGGTAGTACGCACGGGCGAGCAGCAACCGGGGAGCGACCTGCTCGGGGACCTCTTCCACCAGCCCGCCGAGGATGCGGGCGGCCGTGACGTACTCCTTGGCGTCGAAGAACATCAGCGCGCGGTCCCAGCGCTCCGCCGCCGTACCGTACTCGTAGTACGTGCTTTCCACGTGGTCCACCTCCATTGTCTGGTGTCCGCTGCAACAAGGTGAGATGGTTGAACATTCCACTACCGCTCGGCGTGAGAGCTGACGGACGGCACGCGACAGGATTAGGTTGAGCCCCATGAGCAATCTTGACCGTCAGGCCACCCCTACCCTGTGCGGCGGCCGGGGCTTCGTCGTCGCCGAACCGGTGCGAGAACTCCTGAGCCCCCGCAAGGTCCAGCTCGGCGAGTCCACCGAGGTCCGCAGGCTGCTGCCGAACCTCGGCCGCCGCATGGTCGGGGCCTGGGCGTTCGTCGACCACTATGGTCCTGACGACATCGCGGGCGAGTCGGGCATGCAGGTGCCGCCGCACCCGCACATGGGACTCCAGACCGTGAGCTGGCTGCACGACGGCGAGGTCCTGCACCGCGACAGCCTGGGCAGCCTGCAGACCGTACGGCCGCGTGAGCTGGGCCTGATGACCTCGGGCCGCGCGATCTCGCACTCCGAGGAAAGCCCCCGGAACCACGCGCGCCTGCTGCACGGCGCACAGCTCTGGGTCGCCCTCCCGGACGCCCACCGCGCCGTCGAACCACACTTCCAGCACCACACGGACCTGCCCGAGGTCACTGCACCGGGACTGACGGCGACAGTCATCCTCGGCGAACTCGACGGCACCCGCTCACCCGGCACGACGTACACCCCCCTGGTCGGCGCCGACCTCGCACTCACGGCGGGCGCGGAGGCCTCGGTGCCGCTGGACCCCGACTTCGAGTACGCGGTACTGGCCATGTCGGGCGAGGCGGAGGTCGACGGCGTACCCGTACTGCCGGGCTCGATGCTCTACCTCGGCTGCGGCCGCTCGGAACTCCCGCTGCGGGCGGGGTCGGACGCCGGCCTGATGCTGCTGGGCGGCGAGCCGTTCGAGGAGGAGATCGTGATGTGGTGGAACTTCGTGGGCCGCTCGCACGAGGAGATCGAGGCGGCGCGAAGGGACTGGATGGAGAGCACCCGCTTCGGCGAGGTAAGGGGTTACGACGGTGACCGGCTGGCCGCTCCCGAACTGCCGCCGGTCGCGCTGAAACCACGGGGCCGGGTGCGCTGACCTGGGGCGATGTGTCTCTCGCGTGCGTCTCCGAGAGCCCTCGCTGTGTCCCCTCGCCTACGGGGACAGGGGACGCGGCGACGCTCGGCGGGGGCCTGTTCCTCGGATGCCAGGTACCTGCAGGTGTCGGCATCTGTGA
>NZ_JTHL01000001.1:8812643-8824655 GCF_000818195.1 Streptomyces sp. 150FB
TCGGGGAACGCGGCGCCGGATCCGGACGGCGCGGCGGAGGCGGCGGAGGACGCGGCGGCCGGGCTGACAGCGGCGGCGGACAGCGCGGCGGTGCCCGTTACTGCCGCGGCGCCGCCGAGGACGCTGCGACGGCTGGGGCCTCGCGTGTGGTGTGGTGTGACGGTGTGCGAGCCGTCGTCCTTTCGGTGGCGCGTTGTGCACGGGTGGAGCTGTCGCTGATCGCCGCGCGGTGTCGAACGGCATGCGCCGGACAGTCAAGAGCGTGCCTGAGCAAGGGAGTTGTGTGAGTACGTGTCCATGCCGCTCTCGCCGCAGTGCCTGTAAGATCCAGGAGTTCCCGCCGATTCGCGGGGCCGGGCTTCCTGGTTGGCGGACCCCTCGACCGCGTGCCCGTGTGCACGTTCGCCCGTCCGTCCGCGCAGGTCGGTCGCGGCCATGAGCCGCTTTTCTTCTCTGCTTTGCTCCGCTTTCGGTAGTGATCCTGTGCTGTGTCGGAAAGGAATGGAATTGAAGGCTCTCGTATATGTGACGGACGGCAGTCGTGGTGACATACAGCCATATCTGGCATTGGCCCACGCCCTGAACCGGGCGGGTCACACCGCCGTACTCGCGGGTCCCCGCCTTTACCAGTCGTTCGCGGCTGAGTACGAAGTCGCTTTCGCGCCGCTGAACGACGAACTCGTCCAGCTCCAGTCAAGCCCGGACATCCGGGGCCTGTACCTGCACAACGACGACCCGGAGGCGCGCCGGCGCCTCCGGGAAGCCATGACGGCGCTCTTCCCCAAGGTGTTCCCGCTTCTGCTCAGGGGGATGTGGGAGGCGGCGTCCGACGGCGCGGATGTGGTCGTGTACTCCCCGTCCTCCCGGCAGGTGGCGCCCCAGATCGCCGAACGGCTCGGCGTGCCGCATGTCCTGGCCTCCCTCTACCCGCACCACGTCACATCACGCGAGTACTCCGCAGGACCCGGCCTGCGGCCCACCGAGACAAATCTGGAGGACCACGCGCGGGTCAACAGGCCTCTCCCGCCGCCGTTGTCCGACTGGGTGTCGACCTGGCGCTCCGATGTGCTGGGCCTGCAACCCCGCGACGGCTCCACGGACTTCAGGACCGACGCCGACGGCAACCCGACACCCGTTCTCCACTCCTTCAGCCCGCATGTGCTGAAGCCTGCATCCGACTGGCCCGAGTGGGTGCACACCACGGGCTTCTGGACATTGTCCCGGCGCCCGGACTGGCAGCCTCCGGCCGAGCTGGTGCGGTTCCTCGCGAACGGCAGGAAGCCCATCTCCATCGGTTTCGGCAGCATGTTCGGAGGCGACCCCGAAGCCACCGGAGCGCTCGTCGCCGAAGCGGTACGGAAGGCGGGGGAGCGGGCGGTCGTGGTCGAGGGGTGGGGCGGTGTGAAGATCCGCGGAGCCGAGGACATCCTGGTGGTGAAGGACGTTCCGTACGACTGGCTCTTCCCGCAGGTCCGCGCCGCGGTGCACGCGGGAGGCGTCGGCACCTTCAACGCCGCTCTGGTGGCCGGCGTCCCCCAGGTGGCCTGCCCGTTCCACAACGAGCAGCAGATGTGGGCGGACCACGTCCACGGACTCGGAGTGGCAACCGCGCCACTGAAGTTCCGTGAACTCACAGCAGAGGCCCTGGCCGCTGCCGTCGTCACGGCGACGACCGATGAGCGTATCGGTCTGACGGCCCAGCAGTTCGCGGAGAAACTGGGCGCCGAGAACGGCGTCGAGGAGGCCGTGCGGGTGCTGGAACGTGTACATACCAGCAGTGGGAGAGTGTCCTCAGCGGTGGGAGAGTGTCCTCGTAAATCGTCCGAGTCCATGAATGACTGAAATTTGGTCGTTGGGCTGCTTTATCGGGCACGTGCCCGTTCGACGGTCTTGGGCAGTCGTATTGGCTCGCCGCACCAGGCGATCGACCGAGGGCCATCCATTTTCCGTTGCCTTCATCGCTCACCTCGCCTAGGATCTTGAACAGTTCGTTCGGTTGTAACACCAGACAGGCTGGCCTATCACGGGGGTGAATGGCGTGTTTCGTCGCTGTGTAGGCATCAGCGCGTCTCTTTGTGCGGCATTAGACGGGGGGTGTCTCCCCATTGCGGGCGGCGCCCGGCCGCAGTGTCGATGTACGTCCATCCGCCGTGGTGGTAGACGTGTGCACTGATCGCGTCACTGTCACTTCCCGGTGGATTCGACACGCCGAGCGATGTCATGACCCACGTATGCGCCTTGCGTGCCTGCCGCATGTATGTCTGCCACATGCCGGCGGTGCTAGGAGCTTTTACCGCCGACGGGCCCGCCGACTGCCCCGAAGAGTCGAGCTTTCCACCGTCCGGAATCCCGGCCTCCAGGGCCGCGTGAGCCGGCGTTGCCTCTCCAGGACGGACGATGTAGCACCGGAAATGGAGGCTCCGCGTCCCCGTCCGAGCGGCATCGAATCAGTGGGTCGGTCAGACCTCGGAGAACGGGTCATGCCCGCGATCCGGACCGGCGTCCGACGGGTCGGGAAATACCCGCCACGGCCCCTCCGGGCAGCCTTCCCGTCCCATGTTTTCCCTGATGGCCACTTCTCTTTGACGGAACACGAGAGACAAGTGGCACACGCGGCGATCCGTACCGTCCGCCGGTTGTCCCGCGACACAGTGCCGAGAGACCTTGACCCGGTTCCGGCACAGTGAATTGAGCAGGTTGTCCAACGGAAACGGATCCATGGGGGAATGTTGAAAACGGTGGACTCCACCAAGAGTGACTCTCTGCTGTACTTGTCGGCCGCCGATGTCGAACGGGCCATCGGCGAGGACCACGCCATCTTCGTGGAAGCGCTGGAGGCCGCGCTGCGCGCACAGGCCGCCGGGGACGTGGTGCAGCCGCTCAAGCCGTATCTGCGGCGGCCGGAACGGCCCCACCCGACCGATCGCATCATCGCGATGCCCGCCTATGTCGGAGGTGACGTCCGGCTCTCCGGAATGAAGTGGATCGGCAGCGCACACGACAACCAGCGGACGCGCGGCCTCCCGAGGGCCTCCGCTGTCATCGTGCTCAACGACGCGGACAGCGCCTATCCCCTTGCCCTCATGGACGGCTCCGTCGTGAGCGCCTGGCGCACCGCGGCGGTCTCCGCCCTGGCTTGCAGGTTCCTGGCACCAGCAGGGCGGCGCCTCGCCGTCCTGGGAACGGGCCTGCTGGCCCGGACCCACCTGTCCCTGCTCCGCGCGTCGTGGGGGCGACCCGACGGTGTCGACGTCTACGACATCGCACCGGGGCACGGAGAGGCGTTCGCCCGGTGGGCCGAGGAGAAGCACGATCTGACGGTGACGGTCCACGACGACCCGGCCGCCTGCCTGCGCGACGCCGATGTGGTCCTCGCGGTCACCACAGCGCCGGAGTCATGGATTCCGGCCGAGTGGGTACCTCGCGGGTCCCTCTTCCTGAACATCTCCCTCGCAGATCCGATGCCGGACGTCGTACTCACCAGCGACAAGATCGTCGTCGACTGCTACGAGCAGGTGATGCGGCCGGGGAAGCTGCTGCACAGCATGGCCGAGCAAGGCACTTTCGGCCCCAACCGCTGCCATGCCGATCTCTCGGACCTGGTCACCGGATCCCGCCCGGGACGGGAGACGCCGGAGGAGACCATTTTCTTCAATCCCGTCGGGCAAGCCATCGGAGACATCGCGTGCGCCGCCGCCGTCTACCGGCGGGCGCTCGGACAGGGCGTCGGCATTCACCTGGAGAGGTAGTCCCTTTCAGTGACGGAAAGTACATCAGTGTCCGAAAGGAACAACGCGGTGTCCCCCCAACGGGATTTCCTGGAGTCTCTGGGCGTTGTCCGGCGAAACCCCCGGACATATCCCTTCGACCCCGGCTACGACGTGGCGACGGTGACGAGTCACATCAGGCAGAGCCATGCCCTGATGGCGGGATTCAAACTCTCCATGGCGACCTGGCTCCTCATCGAGGACGACAGCCTGCGCAAGAAGATCAGCGCCGCGAGAGATCACGGCTTGGCGGTGACAGTCGGCGGCGGGATGTTCGAGATAGCCGCGGATCAGGGTCATCTCGACGAGTACCTCGACCTGTGCCGCCGGCTGGGCGTGACCGGAATTGAAGCGGGCCAGGGATTCACCAGTTCCGACCCCCACCCGGGGCGCGTGATGGAAGCCGCGACCGCACGCGGTCTCACCGTCATCTATGAGATAGGCGGCAAGCACGACGGCCCCTTTGACGAGGCGACGACCAAGGAGCTTGTCGCGCTCGGTGGGCAGTGGCTCAACGAAGGTGCCACACATCTGGTGGTGGAAGGGAGAGAGAACGCCGCAGACGTGGGTCTCTTTGACGCCGACGGCCATCTCAACGGAACTCTCGCCGACTCCCTCGCCGACGAATTCGGCCTGGACCGCCTGATCTTCGAAGCGCCGACCAAGCCCAGTCAGTTCGCACTGCTCGACCATTTCGGCCCCGGCGTGGCCTTGGGGAACGTACGGCTGGAAGAGCTGCTGAGAGTGGAAACATACCGGCACGGTCTGCACAGCGACGCCTACAAGAGCGCCTTCCACGGCACGTGACGTGACCGGGGACCGTAAGAGAAGGAGAGACAGTGCTTCCTGCCGAGCGTGAGGCCAGAGTTCGTGAAATCATCTGCAGGGTCCTCGAATTGGACGACAGCGAGCTGACGCTCGACGGTCGGTTCGGGGACGACTACGGCGCCGACTCCCTGAACGCGATCGAAATCCTGATCGACATCGAAACGGACCTGGGTGTGGAAATCGATCGAGGGGTCGTGGAACGCATGGTCGACCTGCGGTCGATACTCGAGATTCTGGAAGCGGCCACAGCGAGGTGAACACGGTCACGGGGGAAACTGCAATGGACGAACGCCGGCGGGTGGTCATCACCGGCATCGGCGTCCTGTCCAGCATCGGCAACGGCGTCGACCGCTTCACCGAAGCGCTACGGGCCGGCCGTGCGGGAACGGCGGAGATCGAACAGCCCGACACCGAGGGCTTCCCACACCGACGCGGCCACCAGGTACGGGACTTCACCCCCGAGGCCTGGGTGCGGCACCTGCCGCTCGAAGACGTGGGAAGAGCGGCCCAGTTCGCCATCGCGACGACCCGCATGGCTCTGGCGGACGCGGGACTCGACCCGGCCGAGTTGGCGGCACGCAGGGGCGTCGTCAGCGTCGGCACGACGGACGGCGGAGTGCCCGACCTGGACCGCATTGTCGAGGCCGTCCTGCCCGGCGGTTTGGAGGACATGCCGGCCCGGATGGCGCGCAGGGTGTCCGCCGCCCAGCTCTCGACGCAGGTGGCACGCGACCTGCGGCTCGGCGCCGTCGAGGCGACGACCATCGCCACGGCGTGCGCGGCCGGCAACTACGCCATCGGCAACGGCTTCGACGCGGTCAGGTCCGGCGAGTGCGACTACGCCCTGGTCGGCGGAGCGGACGCACTGTGCAGGAAGACACTCGTCACCTTCACCAGGCTCGGTCTGGTAGCCAGGGAGGAGTGCCGCCCGTTCGACTCCGAACGCGACGGCATGCTGCTCGGTGAGGGGGCGGGCATGCTCGTCCTGGAGGACGCGCGGTCCGCCCTGGCCCGGGGAGCGCAGGTGTACGCGGAAGTGCTCGGCTACGGCCTGAACTGCGACGCCCACCACCCCGTGGCGCCCGAACGGAGCGGCGTGGCCCGATGCATGCGACTCGCCCTCGACGACGCCGCTGTCAAGCCCGAGGACGTGGACCTCGTCGTCGCCCACGGCACCGGTACGCAGATGAACGACGTCACCGAAGCCCAGGCCCTGCGCGACGTGTTCGGCGACGGGATCCCACGCACCACGGCGATCAAGTCCATGATCGGACACACCATGGGCGCGGCCAGCGCCCTCGGGGCGGTGGCAGGCGCCCTCGCCATCCGCCGCGGGTTCATTCCGCCCACGGCCAATCACCGGCGGACGGACCCCGAATGCCCCGTCGACTGCGTGCCCAACCACGCGGTCGGGAGTGAGGTGCGCATCGTGCAGAACAACGCGATGGCGTTCGGCGGGAACAACGCCGTTGTCGTCCTCGGCAGACACCACGGGCAGGGAGTGTCTCAGAAGTAGCGTCGCCGACCCGCAGGGCGGGGAGCACGGCGTCCGGTGCGTGTGATCGCGACGCGGACCACCGTGCCCGTACGCGACGCAGGCTACGCAGACGACGTACGCGGATGGTTCCCGCAACGCGGCGAGGGCGCGTGCCAAGCCGCCCCCGTGGGCCGGACGGGACATCTGAGACCCGTCCGGCGGTTTGAGGAACACCCAGCACCGCCATGACATCGATCTCGGAGAGGAGCCGCAGTGTCCACCACCACCGCTGACCGGACGAGGGGTCCGGTCATCACCGCCTGGTCGGCGGTCTCGCCCTTCGGCGTGGGACGCGAGGCCTTCGAACAAGGACTGCTGTCCGGACAGGGGACCGCCCAGCGTCCGGACACCACGCGCTGGGGCGTCGTCGCCGACACACACGTCCACGTGGTCCCGGGCTTCGAGGTGCGGGAGGTCCTGGGCAAGGCCGGTACCAGAGGGCTCGACCGGGCCACCGGCCTGACGATCACCGCGGTACGGGACCTGCTGGGACGCGCGCCCGACCTCGCCGCCGACCAGGGCCTGACCACCGCACTGGTGCTGGGTACCACGACCCACAGCGCGAAGGGGTACGCGGACGTCACGCGTGCTTCCTTCGAGGGCCGCCGCCCTCAGGACGTACCGACCGTGGCCCTGCCCAGCATGGCCATGAACAGGGCCACCTCCGCCGGCGCCATCTGGCACGGCTTCCGGGGACCCAACAGCACCATCGCCGCAGGGCGCGCGTCCGGCCTGATGTCCCTCGGCTACGGCCGACGGCTGCTGGCCGCGCGCCGCGCCGACCACGTGGTGGTCGGCGGCACCGAGGAGTACTCCCAGGCCCGTTCCTGGATCGAGTACCACCGGCGGCCCGTGAACTCCGACCACGGGGGACTGGGGGAAGGCAGCGCCGTCCTGCTGCTGGAACGACCGGAGTCGGTGCCCGGCGGACGTACGGTCCTCGCCGAGGTCCTTTCGGTCACCTCGCGCGTCGACGTGGAAGGCGACCCCGTGACCGCCCTCCACGCCTGTCTCTCCGCTTCCCTGACGGACGCCGGGGTATCGCCGCCGGATGTGTGGGCGGCGATGTCGACCGGCTGCGGCGGGACAGCGGAGTCGGAGGAGAACCGGCTGTTGATAGACATCTTCGGTGGGCAGGCCCTCTCCCGGCCCGACATCGCCACACTGATCGGAGACACCTCAGCGGCGGCCTCCGTCTTCCAGATCGCCGCACTGCTGAGCACGGCAGGGAGCACCGCCGCCGACCGCGACCGCGTCGCCCTCGTCACCGCCACCGATCCCGACGGGGGAGTGGCCAGTGCCGTGCTCCGTCTCCCCCGTTCGGCTCGATGAACAACCCACGGAAACACTCGTGAAAAGGAAAGGAACCGCGTCATGACCAACCCGTTCGAGGACCCCGAGGGCACCTACGTCGTTCTCACCAATGACGAGGGACAGCACTCCCTCTGGCCTGCCTTCGCCGAAGTGCCGGCCGGCTGGACCATCGTTCACGACAAGGACAACCGCCAGGCCTGTCTCGACTACATCAACGAGAACTGGGTGGACATGCGCCCGAAGAGCCTGGTGGACGCCATGGGCGAAGACCATTCCTGAACACGCCTCCTGACCTGACCGTGTGACGGCGCGAACGAAAGGCCTACCTGGGTGAGTACGGACAGAGAGCACGTCATTTCCACCGCTACTGACCCAGCGGTCCGTGACTTCCTTCGCATGGCCGACGACAGCATTGTCGCCGTCCTGCCGTACGCCCTGTCCGTGGCAGCACGGCTCGCGATCGCGGACGAATGCGCGGACTCCGCGAGAAACGTCAAGGATCTGGCCCGGGTGCTCAATGTGGCACCCGGGGCACTTGAGCGACTCCTGCGGGCGCTCGCCGGCTGCGGCTTCTTCAGTGAGGACGACGAAGGACGGTTCGCCCTCACCGAGCTGGGTCAGCTGCTGCTGAGCGACTCCCCGGTCTCCATGCGCGAAACCCTCAGCAACATCGACTCCTACCGGGCCTGGCTCGGCGCGGTCGAGACCATCTCCACCGGCCGGCCCGCCTTCGACACCGAGTTCGGAACGAAGTTCTTCGCCCACAAGGAGGGCGACGACCAGGTCGGGGCCGCCTTCGACCAGCGCATGCAGGAGCGGGCGAGCCGTCTCTACGGCGGCCTCGCCACGCTTTCGACCTGGCAGGGCGTGCACCGCGTACTCGACGTCGGCGGCGGCAAGGGCGCGGTCCTGACCTCCGTCCTCCGAGCCAATCCGCACCTCGACGGGATCCTCTTCGACCGCCCCGCCGTCCTGGAGAGAACGGAGAAAACAGGCTTTCTGACCCCGCTACGAGACCGTTGCACCACGGCCTCGGGTGACTTCTTCCAGGAACTCCCCACCGGCGCTGACGCACATCTCCTGTGCAGTGTGCTGCACGACTGGGACGACCACGAAGCAATCGAAATCCTCAGCAGAAGCCGGGAAGCACTGGCCGCCGAAGGCCGGGTACTGATCTGCGAAATGATCCTTCCCGAGTCGGGCGACCCGCACCCGGCACGCTGGAGCGACCTGGGAATGATGGTCGTACTGGGCGGCCGGGAACGCACCCTCGCCCAATACCGCACGCTGCTCCGGCCCGCGGGCCTGGAAATGTCGAACGTCACCGCACTGACCGGGTCGTACTTCAGTGTGATCGAGGCGCGCGCCGTCCAAGCCTGATGTGCGAGGCCTCATCCGCCGCCCATTCCAGACAGTAGCTTTCAGAGCAAGGTGATTAAGGTGTCCGAGGGTCAGTGCGTGCACAGGGGATTGTCCGCTGCTCAGGCAGGTATCTGGTTCGGTCATCAGATGGACCCTTCGGGCCACGCCTACAACATCGCCGAATACGTGGAATTCCACGGGGAGATCGACCGAGTTCTGCTCCAGAAGGCCTACGCGCAGACGTTCGACGAGTGTGAGGCGCTCAGCCTGCGGTTCAGAGACCTGGACGACGGGGTACGCCAGACCGTCGTCCCCGGCACCGTCCCGAGCATCCAGTTCGTCGATCTGTCCGGCGAACCCGAACCCGAGGCCGCGGCCAAGACCTGGATGCACACCGACCTGTTCCGGCAGGTCGACCTGATCACCGATCCGCTCTCGGCCTTCGCGCTGATCGAGATATCGAGCAAGCACTACTTCTGGTACGTCCGGTTCCACCACATCCTCATCGACGGCTACGCCGCAACCCTGTTCCAGCGGCGCCTGGGCGAGCTGTACACGGCCCTCCAGGACGGCACTTCCACGGCGGCCGTGACGCCGAGCCCGAAGAGCCTCGACCCGCTCTTCGAGGAGAACGAGAAGTACCTCGCCTCACCCAGATACGCCACCGACCGCGCGTACTGGCTGGACAAGTTCGCCGATCGCCCGCACCCGACCACCCTTGCCTCACGCGAGCCCCGGATCAACGGCCGGTTCACCCGCGTGTCCACGGCACTGGGCGGCGGCGACCGCGACACACTGGACGACCTGGCGCACGCCAACCGCACCACCCGCTCGGTCATATTGACAGCAGCGGCCTTCGTCTACCTCAACCGTATGACGGGCGAACAGGACGTCGTCATCGGACTGCCGGTCATGGGACGGAAGTCGGCCCAGTCCAGGCGTACCCCCGCCATGGTCTCCGACGTACTGCCCCTGCGCCTGCGCGTGTCCGGCGAGGACTCCTTCACCGACCTGCTGAAACGGGCCACCACCGAGGTCAACGACGCTCTCAAGCACCAGCGTTACCGCTCCGAGGACCTGATCCGCGAGATCCGCGCGGGAAACCGGACCCAGCGTATCTGGAACGTGGTCGTCAACATCATGTCCTTCAACGACGGGATCAACCTCGGCGACCTCCACGGCGTACCGCACAACCTCTCCAACGGCCCCGTGGCGGACCTCAGCGTCGCCGTCCGCGAGACCCTCGGCAGCCCGGGCCTGACCATCGACTTCGACGGGAATTCCGAGCTGTACGACCGCGCGGAACTGACCGGACACCAGGCCCGGTTCCGCCACCTGCTGAACCAACTGACCGCGAACCCCGAGGCGGCCCTGCGCCACGCCGACCTGGTCGGCCCCGACGAGCGCGAACGCATCCTCGTACGCTGGAATGACACCGACGTCGACTATCCGCGGAACTCCGCTGTCCACGAACTCTTCGAGGCACAGGCGGCGCGGACCCCCGACGCCGTGGCCGTCACCGGCGACGACACCGTCCTGACCTACGCGGAGCTGAACGCCCGGGCCGACCGACTCGCCCGTCACCTGCTCCGCGCCGGTGTGGGCACCGAGAGCCGGGTCGCGGTCCTCCAGGAGCGCTCCGTGGGCGTCGTGGTGTCGTCCCTGGCGGTACTGAAGGCCGGCGGCGTCTACGTCCCCATCCACCCCAACCAGCCCGCCACTCGCTCCGAGTTCATCCTGCGCGACACCTCGGCGATGGCACTGCTCACCGACCGCGATCCCGGGGACATCCCCTTCACGGTCGGTGTCTCGCGGATCCGGGTGTCCCGTGGGGGCGAGGTGGCCGAGCCGGCCGATTCCGAGCCCGAGTCCGACCCGGGTTCCGATTCCGGCAACGGTCCGGCGGACGCTCCGGCCGTCACGGTCGATTCCCAGCAGTTGGTGTACGTGATGTACACCTCCGGCTCGACGGGGACGCCCAAGGGAGTCGCCAACACTCACCGCAATGTGGTCCATCTGGCCGCGGACAGGTACTGGCGCTCGGGCCGGCACGAGCGTGTGCTCATGCACTCCCCGTACGCGTTCGACGCGTCCACCTTCGAGATCTGGACGCCGCTGCTGACGGGCGGGCGCGTAGTGGTGGCCCCGGCCGGCCCGCTCGACGCCGTCGACCTCGCCGCCGTGATCACCGAGCAGGAAGTGACCGGTCTCTTCGTGAGCGCCGGTCTGTTCAGGGTGCTCGCCGAGGAACACCCCGCCTGCTTCCGCGGCGTACGGGAAATCTGGGCCGGCGGCGACGTGGTGTCACCCGCTGCCGTACGCCGGGTCCTCCAGGCATGCCCGGGCACGGTCGTGGCCAACGAATACGGACCGACGGAAACCACCGTATTCTCCGCCGTCAATCCGTTCCGCGACGCCCAACGGGTTCCGGAGAACACCGTACCCATCGGACGTCCCCTGTGGAACACACAGCTGTACGTCCTTGACGACACGCTGTCCCCTGTCCCCCCGGGCGTGAGCGGCGAGCTGTACATCGCCGGTGACGGCCTCGCGCGCGGCTATCTGAACCGAGCTGAACTGACCGCGAACCGCTTCGTCGCCAACCCCTTCGGTAAGCCCGGTGAGCGGATGTACCGCACGGGAGACGTGGTCCGCTGGCTGACCGACGGCACGATGGACTTCGTCGGGCGAGTCGACGGCCAGGTGAAGGTACGGGGCTTCCGCATCGAGCCCGGCGAGGTCGAGGCCGTGCTCACCGGGCACACCCGGGTGGGCGAAGCCGCGGTGATCCTCCGTGAGGACACACCCGGCGACAAGCGGCTCACGGCGTACGTGGTGCCCGGGGCGGGCACCGTCGCCGCACATCTGGGCACGTCCACACTGCGTGGCTACGTCGCGGAGCGGCTGCCGGATTACATGGTCCCCTCGGCGTTCGTGGTGCTGGAGAGGCTGCCACTCACCGGGAACGGGAAGCTGGACCGGGGTGCGTTGCCTGTTCCTGACTTCGCCTCGAACGCGCCCGGTCGGGCGCCGAGGTCCGCACGGGAGCAAGTCCTGTGCGGTCTGTTCGCCGAGCTGCTGGGGGTGGCGTCGGTGTCGATCGACGACAACTTCTTCGAGCTGGGCGGGCATTCGCTGTTGGCGACGCGGCTGGTGAGTCGTGTGCGGTCGGCACTGGGCGTGGAGGTCGGTATCAGGGCCCTC
>NZ_JTHL01000001.1:8827463-8829860 GCF_000818195.1 Streptomyces sp. 150FB
CTCAGGTGAAGGTACGTGGTTTCCGTATCGAGCCGGGGGAGATCCAGGCGGCCCTGGCCGGCCACACCCACGTGGTACAGGCCGTGGTGATCGTGCGTGAGGATCAGCCGGGCGACAAGCGTCTGGTCGCGTACGCCGTTCCCGCACCGAACACCACCCCGGACCCGGCCGAGTTGCGCGCTTACCTGGCGCAGCGGCTGCCGGACTACATGGTGCCTTCGGCTTTCGTGGTCCTGGAGGCGTTGCCGCTGACTCCGAACGGGAAGCTGGACCGACGGGCCCTGCCCGTACCGGAGTTCGCTTCGGCCGGGTCCGGCCGGGCTCCGAGGTCGCCGGAGGAAGAGATCCTGTGGGGCCTGTTCGCTGAAGTCCTCGGCGTTGAAACGATGTCGATCGACGACAACTTCTTTGATCTGGGCGGCCACTCCCTCTTGGCCACCCGGCTGGTGAGCCGGATCCGTTCGGTGCTGGGTGTGGAGGTGAGCATCCGGGCGTTGTTCGAGGCGCCGACGGTGGCGGAGTTGGGTGACCGGCTGGGTGAGGGTGGTCGGGTGCGGGAGCGGTTGGGGGTGCGGGAGCGTCCTGAGTGGTTGCCGGTGTCGTTCGCGCAGCGTCGGTTGTGGTTCTTGGGGCAGTTGGAGGGCCTGTCGGCGACGTACAACATCCCTTTGGCGTTGCGGTTGTCGGGTGCGCTGGATGTGGAGGCGTTGCGGGCGGCGCTGGGTGATGTGGCGGGTCGGCACGAGAGCCTGCGTACGGTGTTTCCGCAGGTGAACGCTGAGCCGCAGCAGGTGGTCATCCAGGCAGAGGCGGGTGTTCCCGAGGTACTGGAGGAGTCGGTCACTGCCGCTGATATCTCTGAAGTGGTCGCCGGCATGTCCCGTACGGGGTTTGATCTGGGCCGCGATCTGCCGTGGCGGGTGCGACTGCTGGAGGTCGAAGGCGCCAGTGAGTGGGTGCTGGTGATAGTGGTCCATCACATTGCCGCTGATGGCTGGTCGATGGCGCCGTTGGCGAAGGATCTGTCGCTGGCGTATGCAGCGCGTTGTGAGGGGCGTGCGCCGGGCTGGCGGGAACTTCCGGTGCAGTACGCCGACTACACCCTCTGGCAGCGCGATGTCTTGGGTGGTGAGGATGATCCTGACAGCGTGATCGCTGAGCAGGTCGCCTATTGGAAGGGGGCGTTGGAGGGCCTTCCGGAGCAGCTTGTGCTGCCGGTGGACTTCCCGCGTCCGGCGGTCGCCTCCCATGTGGGCGGCTCGGTGGGGTTGTCGGTGTCGGCGGGGGTGCATGCGCGGCTGGTGGAGATCGCGCGTGGTTGCGGGGCGAGTGTGTTCATGGCTGTGCAGGCCGCACTGGCCGTGTTGCTGTCGAAGATGGGTGCGGGCGAGGACATCCCGATCGGTACTCCGGTGGCGGGGCGTACTGACGATGCGCTTGATGATCTGGTGGGGTTCTTTGTGAACACGCTGGTGTTGCGTGCGGATGTGTCGGGTGATCCGTCGTTCCGTGAGGTGCTGGGGCGGGTCAGGGAGCGGGACTTGGCGGCGTTCGCGCATCAGGATGTGCCGTTCGAGCGGCTGGTGGAGATCCTCAACCCCACCCGGTCCATGGCCCACCACCCTCTGTTCCAGGTGACTCTCACCTTCCAGAGCACCGCTGATCCCGAGTTTGTGCTGCCCGGCGTGAGTGTAGGGCTGGAGCCGGTGCACGGTGCGGTGGCGAAGTTTGATCTGTCCTTCAGCCTGGGTGAAGCCCGAACCGAAGACGGCGCACCTGCTGGGCTTGAGGGGCAACTGGATTACCGGACAGACCTGTTTGAGCAGCCCACCGTCGAGCATCTGGCCCGGCGCCTGGTCAGGCTCCTCGAAGCAGTCACTGACAACCCCGATCAACCGATTCGCGCTGTCGACGTGCTCGGTGAGGCCGAGCGGCATCACGTCCTGACTGTATGGAATGACACGGTGTGTGAGGTGCCGGTGGTGGCTCTGCCGGTGTTGTTCGAGGCGCAGGTGGTGCGGACTCCTGGGGCGCTGGCGGTGGTCAGTGGTGGTGTGGAGCTGACGTACGGCGAGTTGAATGTGCGGGCGAATCGGTTGGCCCGGTATTTGGTGGGTCGGGGTGCGGGTCCTGGGCGGTTGGTGGGTGTGGCGTTGCCGCGGTCGGTTGATCTGGTGGTGGCGTTGTTGGCGGTGTTGAAGACGGGTGCGGGGTATGTGCCGGTGGATCCGGAGTATCCGGCTGACCGGATTGCTTTCATGCTCCAGGACGCGGACCCGGTGCTGCTGGTGACCGACATCGCCACGGCACCGGTGCTGCCGGCGGGTGCGGGTTGTGTGGTGCTGGACGAGCCTGCCGTCGAGGCGGCGGTGGCGGACCTGGACAGTGCAGATTTGG
>NZ_JTHL01000001.1:8831566-8839867 GCF_000818195.1 Streptomyces sp. 150FB
TTTCTGGAAGCGGACCCTGCGTGATCTGCCGGAGCAGTTGGAGTTGCCGGTGGACTTTCCGCGTCCGGCGGTGGCCTCGCATGTGGGTGGTTCGGTGCGGGTGTCGGTTCCGGCGGGGGTGCATGCGCGGCTGGTGGAGTTGTCGCGTGGGAGCGGTGCCACGGCGTTCATGGTCGTGCAGGCCGCGCTCGCGGTGTTGCTGTCGAAGATGGGCGCCGGCGAGGACATCCCCATCGGGACTCCGGTCGCGGGGCGTACTGACGATGCGCTTGATGATCTGGTGGGGTTCTTTGTGAACACGCTGGTGTTGCGTGCGGATGTGTCGGGTGATCCGTCGTTCCGTGAGGTGCTGGAGCGGGTCCGGGAGCGGGACTTGGCGGCGTTCGCGCATCAGGATGTGCCGTTCGAGCGGCTGGTGGAGATCCTCAACCCCACGCGGTCGATGGCCCGCCACGCTCTGTTCCAGGTGATGCTCACCTTCCAGAACAACACCCGCCCCGACCTCGACCTGCCCGGCATCCACGCCGAGGTAGAACCCCTGAAGAGCGCGGCGGCCAGATTCGATCTCTCCTTCAACCTCGGTGAAACCCACACCGACGACGGCACACCCGCCGGACTCGAAGGGGAGCTGAACTACCGCACCGACCTGTTCGCCGAGGCGACGGTTGAGGTTCTGGCGGATCGGTTGGTGCGGGTGCTGGAGGCTGTCGTCGCCGACCCCGATCAGCCGGTCCGTGCCATCGATGTCCTGGGGGAGGAGGAGCGTCGGCGCACGCTCGTGGCGTGGAACGACACCGCGCACGAGGTGCCGGAGGCGAGCCTCCCCGAGCTGTTCCGGGCCCAGGTGACCCGCACCCCCGACGCCCTCGCCGTCATCAGCGACGGCGCGGAACTCACTTACGCCGAACTCGACGCACGTGCAGAGGAGTTGGCGCACGGGCTGAACGCGCGGGGTGTCGGCTCACGCGACCGCGTAGCGCTGCTCCTCGGCCGTTGGATCGACCAGGTGTCGATGACGCTGGCGCTCACGCGGGTCGGCGCGACCTACGTTCCGCTCGACAACAGGAGCCCCGCAGCCCGTCTGGAGTTCATCCTCGGCGACACCAGCAGCGTTGCCGTAGTGGTCGACCGGGAGACGCTGGCGTTGATCCCGGAGCAGAACCCGTACGGCATCGACGTGCTGGCCGTCGACGAGCTTCCCACGGGGCGCCCCCCGGCCGCCACCGGCACGGCGCCGCAGGTACGGCCGCTCGATCTGGCGTACATCATGTACACCTCCGGGTCCACGGGCCGGCCCAAGGGTGTAGCTGTCAGCCACCGCAATGTTGTCGCGCTCGTCTCGGACCGCTACTGGGAGCGTGCGGCCGCGGACCGCGTGCTGCTGCACTCCTCGCCGTCGTTCGACGCCTCCACGTACGAGATGTGGGGCGCCCTCCTGACCGGAGCGACCCTGGTCGCACCGGCCGGGGTGGCCGCGGACATTCCCGAACTCGCCCGCACAATGGGCGAGTCGCGGGTCACTGTCGGGCTGTTCAACGAGGGCATCTTCCGGCTCCTGGCCGAGAGCGAACCGGAGTCCTTCAGCTCTCTTCGCGATGTCTATGTCGGCGGGGACACGATGTCCCGTGCCGCGGTCCGGAAGGTCAGGGGCCAGGCATCCCGCATGCGGCTGACCAACAGCTACGGGCCGACGGAAGCGACGCTCTGCGTCGCTCACTACGCGCTGCCGTCAGAAACGGACGACTGGGCGTCGATCCCGATCGGCCGGCCGCTGGACAACACGCGGCTGTACGTACTGGACAAAGGGCTGAAGCCGGTTCCCCCCGGGGTGGTCGGCGAGTTGTACGTCGCGGGCGAAGGACTGGCGCGCGGGTACGTCGACCGTCCCGACCTGACGGCCGAGCGGTTCGTCGCCGACCCGTTCGGTCCCGCGGGCGCCCGGATGTACCGAACCGGGGACCGGGCGAAGTGGCGGAGGGACGGCATTCTTGAGTTCGCCGGCCGCACCGACGACCAGGTCAAGGTGCGCGGCTTCCGTATCGAGCCGGGCGAGATCGAGGCGGCGCTGGAGTCGTACGCGAATGTGGCCCAGGCCGTGGTCATCGCGCGCGAGGACCGCCCCGGGGACAAACGCCTGGTGGCCTACCTCGTCGCTGCCACGGGCGCGCGGATCGACGCGGATGCCACGCGTCTCCGCCTTGCCGAGGTCCTGCCCGACTACATGATCCCCGCGGCCTTCGTGCGGGTCGACGCCCTGCCGCTCGGGGCGACCGGGAAACTCGACCGCTCGGCGCTTCCCGCGCCTGACTACTCGGGCGGCGGCAGGCAGGCACCACGTACCGAGAAGGAGCGGGTGCTCTGCGAGGTCTTCGCGGAGGTGCTGGGCGTGGACCAGGTCTCCGCGGACGACAACTTCTTCGCCATGGGTGGCGACAGCATCGTCTCGATCCAACTGGTCGCCAAAGCCCGAGCGGCGGGCCTGATCGTCACCCCACGGAGCGTGTTCGAGCGGAAGACGGTTGAAGCACTGGCCGCGGTGGCTGTCGAGTCCGACGAGCGGACGGCCGCCGGCGAGGACTTGGGAGTCGGACCCGTGCCACTGACACCGGTGATGCACCAACTGCGGGAGCGCGGCGGCTCCGTGGACCGCTTCAGCCAGTCGGTGACCCTCGTGGCCCCGGCCGGGTTGGACCGGGACGACCTCACGGCCGCTGTGCAGGCCCTGACCAACCATCACGACCTGCTGCGGGCAAGGCTGAACACCACCTCAGCCGACGGCGCGTGGCAGCTTGAGGTGCTGCCACCCGAGGCGCTCTCCGCTGCCTCGTGCGTCAGCCGCGTCGAGGTCGCGGGGATCGAAGGTGTTGAACTCCGGCAGGCGGTGGCTGAACAGGAGGACGAGGCGAGGAGCTTCCTGTCGCCGAGCGACGGGAGGATGCTCCGCGTGGTGTGGCTCGACGCGGGGCCGCGGCGTCACGGGCGCCTGGTGGTCACCGTTCACCATCTCGCGGTGGACGCCGTGTCCTGGCGGATCCTCGTACCGGACCTCGTGGCGGCATGGCAGGACATTGTCTCCGGCAGGAAACCGGAACTCCAGCCCGTCTACACCTCCTTCCGACGCTGGGCGGACCACTCGTCGGCAGAAGCGGAGCGGCGCGTCGGCGAACTCCCCCTGTGGGAGGGCGTCGTAGCGGACGCCGGAGGAGCGTTGAGTGGCTTCGCACGCTCTCTGGACCCGGCCCACGACACCTGGGGCACGGCGCGGAGCGTCACCGTGACACTGCCCGCCGACCTCACCTCTGCCCTGCTGACGTCGTTGCCCGATGCCTTCAACTGCGGCCCGGACAGCGTGCTGCTTGCCGCCTTCCTGCTGGCCGTGGGCGCTTCGGACGCACAGCGCCAAGGCAGCGAACCGGCTGTTGTGGTCGACGTCGAGCGACATGGGCGGGAGCAGGTCAGTCCCGCGCTGGACGTCTCGCGAACAGTGGGCTGGTTCACGAGTGTCGCCCCTGTCCGCCTCGACTTGAAGTCCGTGAGCAACGGACGTACGACCGTGGAGAACGATGCGGAGGCCGCCCTCAAACATGTGAAAGAACAATTGCGGGCGGCGCCGGACAACGGATTCGGCTACGGCATGCTCCGATACCTGAACCCACGCACGGCAGAGCGTCTTTCACGCTTTCCCGAGCCGGGCATTCTCTTCAACTACCTGGGGCGAATCCCGGTGCCGGCCGGAGGGGAGACCCCCGAGGAACCCTGGTCCGTCGTCGGCGACGGAGAGGTCGGCGCCGGCGCCGACCCGCGTATGGCCATGGCTTACTCCCTGACGATCAACGCCGTGGCGCGGGAAACCGCCGAGGGCTCCGAACTGCTGACGACATGGGCCTGGCCGGGCCGGATGTGGGACGAGGAAGGGGTACGGGGCCTCGCCGAGGCCTATACCCACGCCCTCACCTCGCTGGCCGCCCTGGCGGAGGCCCCCGGGGTCGGCGGCCTGACGCCGTCGGACGTGTCACTCCTGACTCTGAGCCAGGACGAGATCGATGAATTCGAGCTCGGCGAGATCGAAGACTGAACGGAAGGAATGAAAATGAAGCGCTCACGTATTGAAGACATCCTTCCGTTGTCGCCTCTGCAGGAGGGGCTTCTCTTCCACGCGCAGTACGACGACGAGGCAGCGGACATCTATGTCGTCCAACTCGTCATCGCGCTGCGGGGAAGGGTGAACTCCCCCGCGCTGCGAAAGGCCGTCGACGACGTCCTGACACGTCATGCCAATCTCAGGGTGCGCGTTCAGCACCGCAAGTCGGGGCAGCCGGTCCAGATCGTGATGGGAGAGGTGGAGACTCCCTGGAAGGACATCGACCTCACGCATCTGACGCCGGAGGCACGCGAAGCGGAACTCCAGCGCATCGTGGCCGAGGACCGCGCCCGCCGGTTCGACCTGAGCAAGGCGCCGCTGGTCCGATGCAGCCTGATCCGCATGTCCGACGACGACTACCGCTTCATATGGGCCAACCACCATGTCCTACTGGACGGTTGGTCCAACGCCGTCCTCTTCCAGGAGCTCTTCGGCCTCTACCAGAACTCCGGCGAGGCCCGGCTGAGGCGGGTGACGCCCTACCGCGACTACCTGGCCTGGACCGCGAAGCAGGACATGGAGGCCGCGCGTACGGAATGGCGGACCGCGCTCAGCGGACTCGAAGAGTCGACCCGCCTCGCCCCGGCCCAGGCGCACGGATCAGCTGAGGCATTCCCCGCGCAGGTCACACTCTCCCTCGACGAGGATCTGACAAGGGGCCTCACCGAGCTGGGCCGCGCCCGCGACCTCACCTTCAACACACTGATCCAAGGTGCCTGGGGCATCGTCCTGGGACGACTGACGGGCCTGACCGATGTGGTCTTCGGCACCACGGTCTCCGGACGCCCGCCGGAGCTCCCCGGCGTCGAGACGATGGTGGGTCTCTTCATCAACACGATCCCGGTCCGGGTCCGGCTCGACCCCGGCCGGTCCGTGCTCGACGTGTTCGCGCGGCTTCAGGACGACCAGTCACGGCTGATGCCCCACCAGCACCTCGGACTCTCCGAGATCCAGAAGACCGCCGGACTCACCGACCTGTTCGACACGGTCGTCGTGTTCGAGAACTACCCCGTGGACGAGGCCGCGTCCACCGCGCTCGGCGCCGGCCTGGAACTCGCCGGCGTATCCGGCCAAGACGCGACCCACTACCCCCTCAGCCTGATGGTCCTGCCCCGTGACGAGCTCAGGCTCCGTCTCGACTACCGCGAGGATGTATTCACCCGGGACGAGGTGGAGCAGTTGGCCGCTCGCCTCGTACGGGTCCTGAGCACGATCGTCGGCAAGCCCGGCACACCGGTCCGGGACGTGGACATCCTGGACCCGGCTGAACAGCGGCGCATGCTGTCCGCGGGGAACGGTGCCCGCCAAGAGACGCCGGAATCGACACTGGCCGAGCTCTTCGAGGCGCAGGCACTCCGCACACCGGACGCCGTGGCGCTGTCCGTTGCCTTCGCCGGCGACGGAGAGGACCTGACGTACGCCGAACTCGACGCGCGGGCGGACGCGCTGGCCCGCGAGCTGACCAAGCTGGGCGCGGGGCCGGAGCAGGCCGTCGCGATATGGATGGAGCGCTCCGCCGAACTGGTGGTGACACTGCTGGCGGTGCTGAAGTCCGGTGCCTTCTACGTGCCGCTGCACGATGGCTACCCCGTGGAGCGGTGTCGGCTCGTCGTGGCGGACTGCCGGGCCCGCCTCCTGCTGACCGATCGGCCCGCCGGCGCACGCGAGTTCGCGGGTGCGGCGCGGGTCGTCGACATCGCTGCGACTGCCGCTGCGGCCACGGCTACCGCGGCTGCTGTCGGTGGAGGAGCGGAGGAGGGTTCGGGTGCCCCAGCGAGGCCGGAAGGCCTGGCGTATGTGATGTACACATCCGGGTCGACAGGTGAGCCCAAGGGCGTGGCGATCACCCATCGTGATGTTGTGGAGCTTGCGCTGGACGGCTCTTGGCAGAGCGGTCAGCACGAGCGGATTCTCCTCCACGCACCTCATGCCTTCGACATCTCCACGTACGAAGTGTGGGTTCCGCTGCTGACCGGCGGACAGGTGGTGGTCGCCCCGGCGGAGCAGATCGACGCGGCGGCTCTCAGGAATCTGCTCACTCAAGAGAAGATCACCTCCGTTCACCTCACGGCCGGCCTCTTCCGGGTGATCGCGGAACAGGATCCGGAGTGCTTCGCCGGCGTCCGCGAGGTGCTGACCGGTGGTGACGTGGTGTCGCCCGCCGCGGTCCAGCGCGTGCTGGACGCGTGTCCGGGGACCGGGGTGCGGGTTCTGTACGGTCCGACGGAGATCACGCTGTGCGCGACGCGGTACGAGGTGCCCGCCGGCGTCGCTGTGGGTGGCTCTGTGCCGATCGGTCGTCCGATGGACAACACCCGGGTGTACGTGCTGGACGCGGGTTTGTCGCCGGTGCCGACGGGTGTCGCGGGTGAGCTGTATGTGGCGGGCGCGGGGCTTGCCCGGGGTTACGTGGGACGTGCGGGGGTGACGGCGGAGCGGTTCGTCGCCGATCCGTTCGGCCCTGCGGGGTCGCGGATGTATCGCACCGGTGACCTGGTGAAGTGGGCTGCCGGTGGTGTGCTGGAGTTTGTGGGGCGTGCGGACGCTCAGGTGAAGGTGCGGGGTTTCCGCATCGAACCTGGCGAGATCGAGGCGGTCCTGGCAGGGCACGATCAGGTGGCGCAGGCCGTGGCGATCGTACGTGAGGACCAGCCGGGCGAGAAGCGTCTGGTCGCCTATGTGGTGCCGGTCGCGGGGGTCGACGTCGACACGGTCGCCCTGCGTGCGCGTCTTACCGGGGGGCTTCCGGACTATATGGTGCCTTCAGCTTTCGTGACGCTCGGTGTGTTGCCGCTGACGCCGAACGGGAAGCTCGACCGACGTGCCCTGCCTGCTCCTGAGTTTGGTGCGGACGGCTCGGGTCGCGCCCCGCGGACGCCGCGCGAAGCGCTCCTGTGCGGGCTGTTCGCCGAGGTTCTCCATGTGCCGTCCGTCTCGATCGATGACAGCTTCTTCGAGCTGGGTGGCGACAGCATCCTGTCGATTCAGCTGGTGGCGCGGGCGCGCGCGGCAGGGGTGCTGTTCTCGTCACGGGACGTGTTTGAGCGTAAGACCGTGGCAGCACTTGCCTTGACGCGTCATGGGGCGGGCGTGGGTGTGGGTGGTTATACGCCGTCTGATTTGCCGTTGGTGTCGTTGTCGCAGGTGGAGATTGATGGGTTGGGGTTGGTTGGGGAGGTGGCGGATGTTCTTCCGTTGGCTCCGTTGCAGGAGGGGTTGTTGTTTCATGCGTTGTATGACGAGGGTGCGTTGGATGTGTATACGACGCAGTTGTCGTCGTTGGTGGAGGGGCGGGTGGATGGTGGTGGGTTGAGGGCTGCTGTGGGTGTGGTGTTGGAGCGGCATGCGAATTTGCGGGCGGGGTTTGTGTATGAGGGGGTGCGGGAGCCTGTTCAGGTGATTGCCCGGGAGGTTGATGTTCCTTGGGTTGAGGTGGATTTCAGTGGTTTGGGGTTGGCTGAGCAGGATGTTGCGGTGGGGGCGTGGCTTGAGGAGGATCGGGCGCGTCGGTTTGATGTGGGGTCTCCGCCGTTGGTGCGGTTTGCGTTGATTCGTTTGGGTGGTGAGCGTTTTCGGTTGGTGTTTACGTGTCATCACTTGTTGTTGGATGGTTGGTCGTTGCCGGTGTTGATGCGTGAGTTGTTCACGGTGTATGCGCGGGGTGGTGGTGCGTTGGGTGTGGTGACGCCGTATCGGGAGTTTTTGGCGTGGGTGGCTGGTCAGGACCGGGCGGCGGGGTTGGCGGCGTGGGGTGCTGCGCTGGTGGGGGTGGAGGAGGCGACGCGGCTGGCTCCGGTGCGGGTGGGTCGGGTCGGGGTGGCTCCTGAGCGGGTGAGTGTGCGTGTGTCGGGTGAGGTGACTCGGGCGTTGTCGGTGGTGGCGCGTGGGTGTGGGGTCACGTTGAACTCGGTGGTCCAGTTGGCGTGGGGGGTTCTGCTGGGGCGGATGACGGGCCGGGACGATGTGGTGTTCGGGGCGACGGTGTCGGGTCGGCCGGGGCAGATCCCGGGTGTTGAGTCGATGGTCGGGTTGTTCATCAATACGGTTCCGGTGCGGGTGAGGCTGTTGCCGGGGGAGTCGTTGCGTGCGGCGTTGGTGCGTTTGCAGGATGAGCAGAGTCGGTTGCTGGGGCATCAGCATCTGAAGCTGACCGACATCCA
>NZ_JTHL01000001.1:8840306-8842080 GCF_000818195.1 Streptomyces sp. 150FB
TGGGCTCACTCCGGCCGGCGAGCTTTTCGACACTGTCGTCGTCTTCGAGAACTACCCGGTGGAGGAGGAGGCCTTTGCCCAGGCCACCTCCACCCTCCGCCTCAGCCACACCGAAACACACGACGCCACTCACTACCCGCTGAGCCTGATGGTGATGCCGGGGAGCGAACTTCACCTACGCCTCGACTACCGGCCGGACACGTTCACAAGCACAGCGGTGCAGGACCTCGCAGAGCGCCTGATCCGCATCCTTGAGTCTTTCGTCGCCGACACCGGACGGCCCGTGCGTGAGATCGACGTGCTCGGCGAGGACGAGCGTCAGCGCATCCTGCGCGGCTGGAACAGCACGGCACATGAGGTACGGGAGACGACTCTGCCCGAGCTGTTCGAGGAGCAGGTGGCCCGGACCCCCGAGGGCGTCGCGGTGGTGAGCGGCGGGGCTGAGCTGTCCTACGCGGAGCTGAACGCGCGGGTCAACAGCCTGGCGCGGTACCTCGTGAGCCGGGGCGCCGGACCCGAACGATCGGTGGCGGTAGCCATGCCGCGCTCGCTCGACCTCGTCGTCGGGCTCCTTGCCGTGGTGAAGACCGGAGCCGCGTATGTGCCGGTGGATCCGGAGTACCCCAGCGACCGCGTCGCCTACATGCTCCAGGACGCCGACCCCGTCCTGATCATCACGAACACGGACACGGCGCAGAGTCTGCCCGCGGAGAGCTCGACCGGCGCGAGCCGGGTGGTGCTGGACGAGGGCATCGTTCAGGCGCGGCTTCGCGACCAGGGCACCACGAATCCGGCTGATGACGAGCTGCTGGGGAGCCTGCTGCCCCAGCACCCGGCCTATGTCATTTACACGTCGGGATCCACGGGGCGGCCCAAGGGTGTGGCCGTCCCCCATTCCGCCATCGTCAACCGGCTGCTCTGGATGCAGAGCGTCTACTCCCTGAAGACGACCGACAGGGTTCTCCAGAAGACTTCCATGGCCTTCGACGTCTCCGTATGGGAGTTCTTCTGGCCTCTGATCGTCGGCGCCGGGATGGTGGTCGCCTCGGCGGGAGAACACAAGGACCCCGCCGCTCTTGCCGAGCTGATCCGGCGCGAGAAGGTCACCACCGCGCACTTCGTCCCCTCGATGCTGAACGCATTTCTCCAGGATCCCCTGGCAGTTCCCTGTGAACCGCTGGAGAGGGTGATCTGTAGCGGTGAAGCGCTGTCCACGGACCTCAAGAACCGCGCGCTGAGCACGCTTGGCGCGTCAGTTCACAACCTCTACGGCCCCACTGAGGCTGCCGTGGACGTCACGTTCTGGGAATGCGGCGCTGACGAGGAAACGGTGCCGATCGGGCGGCCGGTGTGGAACACCCGTGTGTATGTGTTGGACGCGGGTTTGTCGCCGGTGGCGGTGGGTGTTGCGGGTGAGTTGTATGTGGCGGGTGCGCAGTTGGCGCGGGGGTATGTGGGTCGTGCCGGCTTGACGGGGGAGCGGTTTGTGGCGGATCCGTTCGGTCCTGTGGGTTCGCGGATGTATCGGACCGGTGACCTGGTGAAGTGGGCTGCTGGTGGTGTGCTGGAGTTTGTGGGGCGTGCGGATGCTCAGGTGAAGGTGCGGGGTTTCCGTATCGAGCCCGGCGAGGTCGAGGCAGCTCTGGTCGGGCACCAGGAGGTGGCGCAGGCCGCGGTGGTCGTGCGCGAGGACGAGCCGGGTGAGAAGCGTCTGGTCGCCTATGTCGTACTGGTGGAGAGCAGCACCCTGGACGGGTCCGATCTGCGTGGTCTT
>NZ_JTHL01000001.1:8845245-8847421 GCF_000818195.1 Streptomyces sp. 150FB
GCGTGCGGCGTTGGTGCGTTTGCAGGATGAGCAGAGCCGGTTGCTGGGGCATCAGCATCTGAAGCTGACCGACATCCACGGGCTCACTCCGGCCGGCGAGCTCTTCGACACCGTCGTCGTCTTCGAGAACTACCCGGTGGAGGAGGAGGCCTTTGCCCAGGCCACCTCCACCCTCCGCCTCACACAAGCAGAGGCACACGACGCCAGCCACTATCCGATGAACCTGCGCGTCCTGCCCGGGGACAACCTCGAAATCCGCCTGGAGTACGGACCCGACCTCTTCGCCCGTGCCGAGGTCGAGGAACTCGGCGACCGGCTGATCCGTATCCTGGAGACCATTGCCGGAGCCCCCGACACCCCTGTGGGCCGGCTCGACATCCTCGACGAGACCGAGCGTCACCGAGTCCTTGCCGCGCTGAACGGGCCCGAGAGGGTTGAGGAGTTCCGTGACGTCGTGGACAGGATCAGGTCCGTTGCCCAAAGGCAGCCCGACGCCGTCGCGGTCGTGGATGACGCGGGAGACGTGACATACGAGACTCTGATCTCCCGGGCCAGCGCTCTGTCCAGGCGACTCGCGCGACGCGGTACGGGAGCTGGCACGTTGGTCGGGATCATCTCCGACCCCGGTGCGCGGTTCGTGTGGTCGGTACTGGGTGTCTTCGGAAGCCGGGCCGGCTACATCCCGCTGGACCCCCAGGCTCCCACGGTGCGAAGCGCGACCTTCCTGACCGACAGCGGTGCGAGCTGTTTGCTGGCAGAGAAGAAGCACCTCGACCGTGCCCGCGCCATCGCGGCCGAATCGGGCGGTGCCGTCGAGGTCCTGGTCATCGACGAGGACCAGGACGGGCGGGAGTGGTATCCGAACGAAGCGAAGAACTACGACATCGCCTACTCCATCTTCACCTCCGGGTCCACGGGGCGGCCCAAGGGCGCCATGGTCCACCGAGCGGGCATGGAGAACCACCTGCTGGCGAAGATCGAAGATCTGGAACTCACCTCCGCCGACAACGTGATGCAGAACGCGCCGCTGACCTTCAACATCTCGGTCTGGCAGACGTTCGCCGCGCTGATACTCGGTGGGAAGATACGCGTCGTCGACCATTCGGTCGCCGCTGATCCGCGAGAGCTCTTCCGGCGCGTCGCTGACGAAGGCATCTCCGTACTCGAAGTCGTTCCCTCCCTTCTGAGGGCTGCCCTCGACACATGGGACGCCGCTGGCGACATCCTCGAACTGCCCAAGCTGCGTTGGCTTGTGGTGACGGGAGAGCCGCTACCCGGCAACCTCTGCGAGCGCTGGTTCGCCCGTTACCCGAACGTTCCTCTCGTCAATGCCTATGGCTCGACTGAATGCTCCGACGACGTCTCGCACGCCATCATGACGAGCGAGCGCTACGGGCGGGAGAGGAAGGTGACCATCGGGCGCCCGATCCGCAACATACGTCTGTATGTCCTCAATGAAGGCCTGCAGCCGGTTCCCATGGGAATGCCTGGCGATCTGTATGTCAGCGGCGTAGGCGTCGGTCAGGGCTACGTCGGAGACCCGGCCCGCACCTCAACTGCCTTCCTCGCCGACCCGTTCTCCGCCGAGCCAGGCTCACGGATGTACCGCATGGGCGACTACGTGAGGTGTCTCCCCGACGGCCGGATCGAGTTCGTGGAGCGGCGCGACCACCAGGTCAAGATTCGAGGTCAGCGCCTCGAACTCGGCGAGATCGAGGCAGTGTTGGCAGGACACGGCCTGCTCGGACAGAGCGCCGTGGTGGTGCGAGAGAGCCAGTCCGGCGACAAGCGCCTCGTGGCGTACGTCGTACCAGGCGCCGGCGTGTCGGCCGACGGTCTCGGCACCCGAGCGCTGCGTGGATATGTGGCGGAGCGGTTGCCGGATTACATGGTCCCTTCGGCCTTCGTGGTCCTGGAGGCGTTGCCGCTGACTCCGAACGGGAAGCTGGACCGACGGGCCCTGCCCGCTCCTGACTTCGCCTCTCATGTCTCCGGCCGGGCGCCGCGGTCACCGCGGGAGGAGATCCTGTGCGGTCTGTTCGCCGAGGTGCTCGGTGTGGCGTCGGTGTCGATCGACGACAACTTCTTCGAGCTGGGCGGGCATTCGCTGTTGGCGACCCGGCTGGTGAGCCGTATCCGCTCCGTGCTGGGCGTGGAGGTGAGCATCCGGGCGTTG
>NZ_JTHL01000001.1:8850285-8851700 GCF_000818195.1 Streptomyces sp. 150FB
AACCCCGGCAAGTCATCGCCCAAGGTGAGGCGGGCGTGCCCGAGATCCTCGTGGAGTCGGTTACGGGGGAGCGGGTCGCTGAGGTGGTGACCGCGATCGCTGGTACGGGGTTCGATCTGGAGCGGGATCTGCCGTGGCGGGTACGGCTGCTGGAGGTCGAGGGCACCGGTGAGTGGGTGCTCGTCATGGTGGTCCACCACATCGCGACCGACGGCTGGTCGATGGCCCCGCTGGCGAGGGACCTCTCTCAGGCGTACGCGGCGCGTTGTCAGGGGCGTGCGCCTGGATGGCAGCAACTGCCGGTGCAGTACGCGGACTACACCCTGTGGCAGCGTGAGGTGCTGGGCCGGGAGGACGACCCCGACAGCGTGATCGCGGGACAGGTCGCCTACTGGAAGGAGGCGTTGGAGGATCTGCCGGAGCAGCTCGATCTGCCGGTGGACTTCCCGCGTCCGGTGGTGGCCTCGTATGAGGGCGGCTCGGTCCGGATGTCGGTTCCGACGGAGCTGCATGCGCGGCTGGTGGAGGTCGTGCGTGGTTGCGGGGCGAGTGTGTTCATGGCCGTGCAGGCCGCGCTCGCGGTGTTGCTGTCGAAGATGGGTGCGGGCGAGGACATCCCGATCGGTACTCCGGTGGCGGGGCGTACCGATGACGCGCTTGATGATCTGGTGGGGTTCTTTGTGAACACGCTGGTGTTGCGTGCGGATGTGTCGGGTGATCCGTCGTTCCGTGAGGTGCTGGAGCGGGTCCGGGAGCGGGATCTGGCGGCGTTCGCGCATCAGGATGTGCCGTTCGAGCGGCTGGTGGAGATCCTCAACCCCACCCGTTCCATGGCCCACCATCCTCTGTTCCAGGTGATGCTGGCCTTCCAGAACAACACCCGCCCCGACCTGGACCTGCCCGGCATCAACGCCGGGACGGAGCCCTTGAACAGCACGGCGGCCAGGTTCGATCTCTCCTTCAACCTCGGCGAAACCCACACCGAAGACGGCACACCCGCCGGCCTTGAAGGGCAACTGGATTACCGGACCGATCTGTTCAGTGAGGCGACAGTTCAAGGTGTGGCGGATCGGTTGGTGCGCGTGCTGGAGGCGGTCGCGGCCGACCCCGACGTGCTGATCCGCAAGATCGACGTGCTGAGCGTTGACGAGCGGCGGCGGACGCTGGTGGATTGGAACGACACGACGCGTGAGGTCCCGGATGGGACGTTGCCGGAATTGTTCGAGGCGCAGGTCGTTCGGACCCCCGGGGCTACGGCGGTGGTCAGCGGCCATGTCGAACTGACCTATGCCGAGTTGAACGCGCGGGCGAATAGGTTGGCCCGGTATTTGGTGGGTCGGGGTGCGGGTCCTGAGCGGTTGGTGGCTGTCGCGTTGCCGCGGTCGGTCGGACTCGTTGTGGCGCTGTTGGCGGTG
>NZ_JTHL01000001.1:8853895-8856597 GCF_000818195.1 Streptomyces sp. 150FB
AGGGCAGTGCGGATCTCGTGGACGGGGATCGACTGGGCCGGCTGCTGGCCGGGCTCCCGGCGTATGTGATCTACACGTCGGGGTCGACCGGGCGGCCCAAGGGCGTGGTGGTGTCGCATGTGGGTGTGGGGAGCCTGTCGGGGACACAGGTCGAGGGTTTCGGCGTGGGCCCGGGTTGCCGGGTCCTTCTGTTTGCTTCGGTGAGCTTCGACACGTCGGTCTGGGAATTGTGGATGGCGTTGTTGTCCGGTGCGGCCCTGGTGGTTGCGTCGTTGGAGGAACGGGTCCCTGGCGAGGCGCTGTCCGGGTGCTTGACGCGATACGGAGTGACGCATGTGACGTTGCCGCCCGCGGTGTTGGACGTGATGGAGGAGGATTCTCTTCCGGACGGTCTGACGCTGGTGCTGGCGGGTGAGACGTCCTCTGCGGGCTTGGTCGACCGATGGGCCGCGGGGCGTCGGATTTTCAACTCGTACGGTCCGACGGAGAACACAGTGGACATCACGCTGTGGGAGTGTCGGGCGGGGGATGTGTCGGTGCCCGTGGGCCGACCGGTGTGGAACACACGTGTGTATGTGTTGGATACGGGGCTGTCGCCGGTGCCGGTGGGTGTTGCTGGTGAGCTGTATGTGGCTGGTCTGGGTGTTGCCCGGGGGTATACGGGGCGGGGCGGGCTGACGGCTGAGCGGTTCGTCGCGGACCCGTTCGGTCCGGCGGGGGCACGGATGTACCGGACCGGGGATCTGGCGAAGTGGACTGCTGACGGGGTACTGGAGTTCGTCGGCCGCGCGGACGGTCAGGTGAAGGTGCGTGGTTTCCGTATCGAGCCGGGCGAGGTGGAGGCGGTCCTGGCTGATCACGAGAGCGTAAGCCAGGCCGTGGTGGTGGTGCGGGAGGATCGCCCCGGTGACAAGCGCTTGGTGGCGTATGTCGTACCGACGGCGGGAGCGGACACTGACGGCATCCCCGCCACCGCGGTCTTCGCTGAACTGCGCGGTCATGTGAGCCGCAGCCTGCCGGATTACATGGTTCCATCGGCGTTCGTGGTGCTGGAGACTTTGCCGCTCACTCCGAACGGAAAGCTCGACCGGCGGGCGTTGCCGAGGCCGGAATTCTCTTCGGCTGAGGCCGGTCGTGCGCCGCGCACTCCGCAGGAGAAGATTCTCTGCGAGGTCTTCGCGGAAGTCCTCGGCGTCGAATCTGTCTCGATCGACGGCAGTTTCTTCGAGCTGGGCGGCCATTCTCTGCTCGCGACGCGACTCGTGCGCCGTATCCGATCGGCGCTGGGCGTTGAGGTATCCGTTCGATCCCTGTTCGGGGCGCCTACGGTGGCGTTGCTGGCGAATGAGCTTGCCTCGGCGACAACGGCCAAGCCCCGCCCGCAGCTGCGACGTATGCCCAGGTCCGAAGAGGACAGCAGATGACGCCGCCTCTTACTTGACGGGCGGCGAGAGACGCGGAGCTCGCGAAGAGCTCTAGCTCTACCCGCTCACGATTCCTTGTCGGGCCGACCGCCCCCGCATGTCGTCAGTGCCCTTGGTTCTGAGGGATTAGTGAAAGGTAAAACCCTGTGATTCCGGTGTCGTTCGCACAGCGCCGTCTTTGGTTCCTGGGCCAGTTGGAGGGTGTGTCGTCCACGTACAACATCCCTTTGGCGCTGCGGTTGTCGGGTGCGCTGGATGTGGAGGCGTTGCGGGCGGCGCTGGGTGATGTGGCGGGTCGGCACGAGAGCCTGCGTACGGTGTTTCCGCAGGTGGACGGTGAGCCTCGGCAGGTGATTGTCCGGGGTGAGGCGGGCGTGCCGTCATTGACCGTGGGGCCTGTCGCGCCGGAGCGGGTCGCCGAGGAGGTGGCCGCGACTGCCGGTGTGGGGTTCGATCTGGAGCGGGATCTGCCGTGGCGGGTGCGGTTGCTGGAGGTGGACGGCTCCGGTGAGTGGGTGCTCGTCATGGTCGTGCATCACATTGCCGCCGATGGCTGGTCGATGGCGCCGTTGGCCCGTGACCTGTCTCAGGCGTATGCGGCGCGTCGTGAGGGGCACGCACCGGGATGGCAGGAACTGCCGGTGCAATACGCGGATTACACGTTGTGGCAGCGTGAGGTGCTGGGCAGCGAAGACGATCCGGACAGCGTGATGGCGGGGCAGGTCGCTTACTGGAAGGGGGCCTTGGAGGATCTTCCGGAGCAGCTCGATCTGCCGGTGGACTTCCCGCGTCCGGCGGTCGCCTCCCATGTGGGCGGCTCGGTGGGGTTGTCGGTGTCGGCCGGGGTCCATCGGCGGCTGGTGGAGATCGCGCATGGGAGCGGCGCGAGTGTGTTCATGGCCGTGCAGGCCGCGCTGGCTGTGCTGCTGTCGAAGATGGGCGCCGGCGAGGACATCCCCATCGGGACCCCAGTTGCCGGGCGCACCGATGATGCGCTTGATGATCTGGTGGGGTTCTTTGTGAACACGCTGGTGTTGCGTGCGGATGTGTCGGGTGATCCGTCGTTCCGTGAGGTGCTGGAGCGGGTCCGTGAGCGGGATCTGGCCGCATTCGCCAGCGAGGATGTGCCGTTCGAGCGGCTGGTGGAGATCCTCAACCCCACCCGGTCCATGGCCCGGCACCCCCTCTTCCAGGTCATGCTCACCTTCCAGAACGTTGCTGAGCCGGAACTCGTCCTGCCCGAGCTGGAAGTACGCCTGGAACCGACCCAGGGTGCGA
>NZ_JTHL01000001.1:8860219-8861807 GCF_000818195.1 Streptomyces sp. 150FB
CGACGAAGGAACGCCCGCCGGGCTTGAGGGACTGCTCGACTACCGGGCCGATCTGTTCGCCGAGGCGACGGTTGAGGCTCTGGCGGATCGGTTGGTGCGGGTGCTGGAGGCGGTCGTCGCCGACCCCGATCAGCCGGTCCGTGCCATCGATGTCCTGGGGGAGGAGGAGCGTCGGCGCACGCTCGTGGCGTGGAACGACACCGCGCACGAGGTGCCGGAGGCGAGCCTCCCCGAGCTGTTCCGGGCCCAGGTGACCCGCACCCCCGACGCCCTCGCCGTCATCAGCGACGGCGCCGAACTCACCTACGCCGAACTCGACGCGCGGGCGAATCGACTTGCTGGACATCTGGTGGAACGGGGGGTGGGTCGGGAGCGTGTGGTGGGCCTGTGCCTCCCTCGCGGTTTGGACATGGTTGTGGCGTTGTTCGCGGTCTGGAAGGCAGGCGGCGCGTACGTTCCGCTTGATCCGGACTACCCCGTCGAACGTCTGGGCTACATGGTGGCTGACAGCGGGGCCGTGGCAGTGCTGGGGACCCCCGAGACGCTCAAAGAACTGCCGTTGGATTCGGTACAGGTGCTGCTTCTCGACGAAATCGAGGACATGACGCCGTCCGTATCCAATGGGCCGGACGCGATGGTCGAACCGGACCAGCTTGCCTATGTGATTTATACGTCGGGTTCCACGGGGCGTCCGAAGGGCGTCGCCATTCCACACCGGGGCGTGACCAACCTGGCCGAGGTGATGCGGCCGGTGCTGGGCGTCCACCAGGGCACAGTGGCCCTGCAGTTCGCGTCCTTCAGCTTTGATGCGTCGGTGTTGGATGTGGCGGTCACCTTGGCTGCCGGCGGGACGTTGGCCATCGCGTCGACGGAGGAACGGTCCGAGCCGGACAGGCTGGCCGAGATGATCAGGCGTACCGGCGTGAGCGTGGCGAGTGTCGTTCCCTCCTTGATCGGGGTGTTGGATCCGGCCGCGCTGTCCGGGGTGCGCAACTGGGTCCTGGGCGCCGAGCAGTTGACCGCTGACCTGGCGAGCCGCTGGACGCCGGGCGCGCGGATGCGTAATACGTACGGACCGACCGAGGCCACGGTTATCACCACATCTGTCGAGATAGACAGATCCATCACGCCCGAAGACCGACCGCCATCGATTGGACGTCCGCTCGGAAACACCCGTGTGTATGTGTTGGACGCGGGTTTGTCGCCGGTGGCGGTGGGTGTTGCGGGTGAGTTGTATGTGGCGGGTGCGCAGTTGGCGCGGGGGTATGTGGGTCGTGCCGGCTTGACGGGGGAGCGGTTTGTGGCGGATCCGTTCGGTCCTGTGGGTTCGCGGATGTATCGGACCGGTGACCTGGTGAAGTGGGTTGCTGGTGGTGTGCTGGAGTTTGTGGGGCGTGCGGATGCTCAGGTGAAGGTGCGGGGTTTCCGTATCGAGCTCGGCGAGGTCGAGGCTGTGCTGTCCGGGCACGATCAGGTGGCGCAGGCGGCGGTGGTCGTGCGCGAGGACGAGCCGGGCGACAAGCGCTTGGTCGCCTATGTGGTGTCGGCAGTGGAGGCTGAGTTCGACACGGTCGATCTGCGTGGTCAT
>NZ_JTHL01000001.1:8866880-8869538 GCF_000818195.1 Streptomyces sp. 150FB
CGGCGAACCGCTGCAGGAAGTTCTGGACGGTGACGCCGGGCTGCCGGAGTGCGTGGTAGACAAGGTCCCGGAGCGTGACGTCGCTGTCGCGCTCTCAGCGGCGATGTCCGCCGCGTTTGATCTGGAGCGGGAGCTGCCGTGGCGAGTACGGGTACTCCAGCCGGCCGCGGACGAGTGGCTACTGGTCGTGGTGGTGCATCACATCGCCGCGGACGGCTGGTCGATGGTTCCCCTGATGAGGGACCTTTCCACCGCCTACGCAGCTCGCTGTGACGGCGAGGCTCCGGTGTGGGGGGAGCTGCCGGTGCAGTACGCCGACTACACCCTGTGGCAGCGGGAAGTATTGGGTAGCGAGGACGACCCCGACAGCGTGATCGCCGGGCAGGTCGCGTACTGGCGGGAGGCGTTGCGGGGGCTGCCCGAGCAACTGGAGCTGCCGTTGGACCGTCCGCGTCCGGTCGTCGGCTCGCACGCGGGCGGATCGGTGGCCTTGCAGGTGCCTGCCGAGGTGCATGGGCGGCTGGTGAGGTTGGCCCGTTCGTGCGGGGCGAGCGTGTTCATGACGGTGCAGGCCGCGCTGGCGGTGCTGCTGTCGAAGCTCGGTGCCGGCGAGGACATTGCCATCGGCACTCCGGTGGCGGGCCGTACCGACGACGCGTTGGACGAGCTGGTCGGGTTCTTCGTGAATACGCTGGTTCTGCGCACCGACATGTCGGGAGATCCGAGCTTCCGCCAGGTCCTGGAGCGGGTGCGGGAGGCGGATCTGGCGGCGTTCGCGCATCAGGACGTTCCGTTCGAGCGTCTGGTCGAGGTGCTCAACCCGGTGCGCTCGATGGGGCGCCATCCACTGTTTCAGGTGATGCTCACCGTTCAGCACCACGCACCGATCCTGTCGAATACTGCGCCCGAGCTCGGTCTGTCAGGTCTGCCCGGCCTGACCGTACGGCCGGAGCCGATCGACGCGACGGTGGCGAAGTTCGACCTGTCTGTCACTCTGGGCGAGACCCATGCCGGCACCGCACCTGCTGGTCTCACCGGGAGATTGGAATACCGCACCGACCTGTTCGACGCGGCCACGGTCGAGCTCCTCGCCCAGCGCCTGGTCGAGCTCCTCGACACGGTCACCGCCGAACCGGAGGTTCCCGTCCGGCAGATCGGCGTGCTGGGCGCGGACGAGCGCGAGAAGGTCCTGATCGCCTGGAACGACACCGCCTGCGAGGCGCCCGATGCGACACTCACCGAGCTGTTCGAGGCCCAGGCGTCGCGCACACCTGGCAACACGGCTCTGGTCAGTGGTGACGTCGAGTTGTCGTACGACGAACTTCGGAAACGCGTGGACACACTGGCCCGGCACTTCCTGAGCCAGGGCGTCGGGCCGGAGCAGGCGGTTGCGGTGTGGATGGAGCGCTCCGCCGAGCTGGTCATCACAATGCTGGCGATCCTGAAGGCCGGTGGCTACTACGTGCCGCTGCATGACGGATATCCGCCGGAGCGGCGCCGGCTCGTACTGGACGACTGCGGAGCGGCTCTTCTCGTGACGGACCGGCCGGGAGAGGCCGCGGACTTCGCGGGGTCGGCGCGAATCGTCGGGATGGGCGACCTCGCCGAGGACGCGGTCCTGGGCGGTGTGGTGGGTGGCCACGCTGGTAGTGCCGAGGGGCTCGCCTACGTGATGTACACGTCGGGCTCCACCGGTGAGCCGAAGGGCGTGGCGGTTACGCACCGTGGTGTCTCCGACCTCGTACTCAACAGGTGCTGGATGACGGGCAACCACGAGCGTGTGCTCTTCCACTCACCGCATGCTTTCGACGCCTCGACGTTCGAGCTCTGGCACCCTCTCCTCTCCGGAGGAACCGTCGTCGTCGCTCCCCGGGGGAATGTGGACGCGACGTCCTTGGAACAGATGATCAAAGCGCACGACATCAGCGGCCTCGTCCTGACTGCCGGGCTCTTCCGGGTCATCGCCGAGGAGACGCCGGCATGTCTCACCCACCTGCGCGAGGTCCTGACCGGTGGTGACGTGGTGTCACCCGTCGCGGTTCAGCGTGTGCTGGACGCGTGTCCGGGAACCGTGGTCCGGGCTCTGTACGGTCCGACGGAGATCACCCTGTGCGCGACGCAGTACGAGGTGCCTGCCGGTGTCGCCGTGGGTGGCTCTGTGCCGATCGGTCGTCCGATGGACAACACCCGGGTGTATGTGCTGGATGGTGGGTTGTCTCCGGCGCCGGTGGGTGTTGCGGGGGAGCTGTATGTGGCCGGTGCTGGAGTCGCACGGGGGTACGTGGGGCGCGCGGGCTTGACAGCGGAGCGGTTCGTCGCCGATCCGTTCGGTCCTGCGGGATCGCGGATGTACCGGACCGGGGACCTCGTGAGGTGGAGTGTCCATGGGGTGCTGGAGTTCGTGGGACGTGCGGATGCCCAGGTGAAGGTGCGGGGCTTCCGTATCGAGCCGGGAGAGATCGAGGCGGTCCTGGCCGGGCATGAGCTGGTGACCCAGAGCGCCGTGGTGGTGCGTGAGGACCAGCCGGGCGACAAGCGTCTCGTCGCGTATGTCGTGCCGGCTGAGACGGGGGAGTTCGACACCGCTGTACTGAGTGGTCTTGTGTCGGATCGGCTTCCGGATTACATGGTCCCGTCGGCGTTCGTCCTGCTGGACAG
>NZ_JTHL01000001.1:8871199-8872873 GCF_000818195.1 Streptomyces sp. 150FB
TACCGACGAGGGAACCCCCGCCGGCTTCACAGGCCAGTTGGACTACCGCACGGACCTGTTCGACGGGCGTACGGCGCAGGAGCTGGCGGACAGGCTGGCGCGGGTGCTGGAAGCCGCCGTGGCCGACCCCGATCAGCCGATCCGCGAGATCGACGTCCTGGCTGAGGACGAGCGTGAGCGGATCCTGACCGCGTGGAACGCCACCGAAGGCGAGGTACCGGAGACGACGCTGCCGGAGTTGTTCCAGGCGCAGGTGGCGCGGACTCCAGGGGCCGTCGCGGTCTCCAGCGGTGGCGTTGAACTCACCTACGCGGAGTTGAACGCGCGGGCGAACCGGCTGGCACGGTATCTGGTGACCCGGGGTGCCGCACCAGAGCGGCTCGTGGCCCTCTGTATTCCGCGCTCGGTCGACCTGGTCGTGGCGCTGTGGGCGGTCCTGAAGACGGGCGCCGGGTATGTGCCGGTGGATCCGGCGTACCCGGCCGACCGGATCGCCTTCATGCTCGGGGACTCGCACCCGGTGCTCGTCCTCACGGACGCCGTGACGGCGGCCGTGCTGCCAAGTGAGAGCGACGCGGGGACGGGCCGTGTGGTCCTGGACGAGTCCGCCGTCCAGGAGACGACGGCCGGGCAGGAATCCGGCGACCTTGGCGATGACGACCGGCCGGCTCGACTGGAGCTGCGGCACCCGGCGTATGTGATCTACACGTCCGGGTCGACGGGACGGCCGAAGGGCGTGGTCATCGAGCAGCGCAGCGTGGTGAACCTGACCTCGTGGGCCGCCTGCGGCCTTGGCGCCGACCGATTGACCCGGGTCCACGCCAGCACGTCTCTCAACTTCGACGTGTCGGTCTTCGAGATGATTTCTCCCTTGCTGGCGGGCGGTCGTATCGACGTCCTTCGTGACCTCCTCGCGTTGGGGGAGGGAATCGCGGAAAGGCGGGCGCTCGGCCTGGTGAGCGGTGTGCCCTCGGTCTTCGCCGCCTTGCTGGAACGCGGTGAACTGGGGGCCGGCATTTCGACGGTCGTCATGGCCGGCGAGGCCATTTCGCCGGTGGTCGCCAGGAAGGTCCGTTCGGTCCTCCCGGAATCGCGCATAGCGAACTGCTACGGACCTACTGAAGCCACGGTCTACGCGACCTCGTGGTACACGGACGCCGAGGTGCCGGACTCGGTGCCGATCGGGCGCCCTGTCACCAACACCCGGGTGTATGTGCTGGATACGGGTTTGTCGCCGGTGGCGGTGGGTGTCGCGGGTGAGTTGTATGTGGCCGGTGCGCAGTTGGCCCGGGGATATCTGGGTCGTGCGGGCTTGACGGCGGAGCGATTCGTGGCGGATCCGTTCGGTGTGCCGGGGACGCGGATGTACCGCACCGGTGACCTGGTGAAGTGGAACGCCGATGGTGTGCTGGAGTTTGTGGGGCGTGCGGACGCTCAGGTGAAGGTGCGGGGCTTCCGCATCGAACCTGGTGAGGTCGAGGCGGTCCTCGCGGGGCACGACCAGGTCGCACAGGCGGCGGTGATGGGGCGTGAGGACCAGCCGGGCGACAAGCGCCTGGTCGCGTACGCCGTACCCGCACCGAACACCACCCCGGACGCGGCCGAGCTGCGCGCTCACCTGGCGGATCGGCTTCCGGATTACATGGTCCCGTCGGCGTTCGTCCTGCTGGACGT
>NZ_JTHL01000001.1:8876511-8957503 GCF_000818195.1 Streptomyces sp. 150FB
CGTGAGCCGTATCCGCTCCACGCTGGGCGTGGAAGCAAGCATCCGGGCTCTCTTCGAGGCACCCACGGTCGCCGGACTGACCCACCAACTCGACGAGGGCGGCGTCGCGGACCCGTTCGATGTCGTCTTCCCGCTGCGCGGACACGGCACGGACGATCCCCTTTTCTGCGTGCACCCTGTGGCGGGCCTGAGCTGGTGCTATTCGGGTCTGATCAAGGAGTTGCCGGACGACGTGCCGATCTACGGTCTCCAGTCCCGGGGCCCGAGCGGCGGGGAACTCGTGTCCACGGTGGGGGAGATGGCGGCGGAGTACGCGGAGCTGATCCGGTCCCTCCAGCCGCAGGGGCCCTACCGCATCCTCGGCTGGTCCTTCGGGGGACTCGTCGCGCACGCCGTGACGGAAGAGCTTCAGCGCCAAGGGCACCAGGTGAGCCTTCTGGCGGTGATCGACGCCTACCCGTCCTCCAGGCTGCCGCAGACGCGGGAGCAGGACCGTCCGAGCCTCATCCGGGCCCTCGCCGAGGGCGCCGGCCTCAGCCTGCCCGAAGACAGCGCCGATGATGACGTCTCCGGTCTGATCGAGGCCTACGCCGCTGACCAGAACGGTGTGGTCGCGGAGAGTCTCCAGGTCGACGTCGACCAGGCTCAGGGTCTGATCGCCGTCGTCGAGAACAACCGCGCACTCGCTCGTTCCGTGTCCTTGGGGAGGGTGGAGGGCGACCTTCTCTTCTTCCGCGCCGGCATCAACAACCCGATGCCGATGTCCGGCCCGGAAGCGTGGAGCGCGCACGTGGCAGGCGACGTGGACGAGCGCGTGATCCAGAGCGATCACGTCAGCATGATGCGGCCCGAACCGCTCGCCGACATCGGCCGTGCCCTCCGGGAGCGACTGCTGCCCGGACGGCCCGCAAGGCCCGCAGGGCCCGTGAACCGGCCCGGAAGCCGGGCCGACAAACCGTAAGGAAACCGAATAGGGCGCCGCACGGCGCGCTGCCCCGTTCCGCTGTTCCTTGGCTCTCTCAAGTGTTGTCTCACGCAAGAGAATTGGAGTTCCCCATGACGTCCGTTACGGCAGACAGGGTCATCGACGACTTCGAGTTGGACTACGTGGAGATGTATGTCCACGATCTCGATGCCCAGACCACACACTGGCGTGATCGCTTCGGGTTCGCCGAGGTCGCTGTGGGCGGTTCGC
The DNA here is from genome assembly GCF_000818195.1 of Streptomyces sp. 150FB. GTDB lineage: Bacteria > Actinomycetota > Actinomycetes > Streptomycetales > Streptomycetaceae > Streptomyces. The sequence continues at coordinate 8,877,707 of NZ_JTHL01000001.1, forward strand.
CCGAGGAGGGGTTCCGGGCCGCCGTACTGAGCCAGGGCAGGACGCGGCTGGTGCTGACGGAGGCGACAGCCGAATCGCACCCGGCGTCCGACTACGTGCTCGCGCACGGCGACGGCATCGCGAACATCGCTCTGCGGACGGCCGATGTGCGAGCGGCGTTCAGCCAGGCGGTCGGGGGCGGGGCGCGGGCGCTCGCCGAGCCGGTGGAGCACATGGGGGACGACGTCCTCCTCAGCGCCACCGTCTCCGGCTTCGGTGACGTCGTACACACCTTTGTGCAGCGGCGGACCAGCACCGGAGCCGGCCTGCCGCCCGGATTCCGGGCTCACCCGGCTGGACCGGCGGAGCACACCGGACGAGCGGCCCACGACGGCCTCCGCCTCCTGGAGATCGACCACTTCGCGGTCTGTATGAACGTCGGTGACCTGGAACCGATGGTCGCGCTGTACGAGAAGGCGTTCGGGTTCCGTGACATCTTCGAGGAGCGGATCGTCGTCGGCACGCAGGCCATGCTGTCCAAGGTCGTTCAGAGCCGGTCCGGTGAGGTGACCTTCACGATCCTCCAGCCAGACCCCGCGGCCGACCCCGGTCAGATAGACGAGTTCCTCAAGAACCACGTCGGCTCCGGAGTTCAGCACGTCGCGTTCGCCGCTGACGACGTCGTACGGTCGGTTCGGGCGCTGTCGGAACGCGGGGTCGACTTTCTGACGACCCCGGACGCCTACTACGGTCTCCTGGAGCAGCGCATCGCCCCCACCAGGCACCCCCTGGAGAGTTTGCGAGCGCTGAACATCCTGGCGGACGAGGACCACGCAGGGCAGTTGTTCCAGATCTTCACGCGGTCGGCGCACCCCCGGCGCACACTGTTCTTCGAGGTGATCGAGCGGTGCGGTGCGAAGACCTTCGGCAGCTCGAACATCAAGGCCCTGTACGAGGCGGTGGAGCTGGAGCGCCTCGCGAAACAGGGTGAACTGTGAGCGGCGCCGGGCGCGAGATGCTGTGCCTGGACGACGTGGAGCGGATCGCCAGGGAGTCGCTTCCCGCCGACGTGTGGGACTTCGTCTCGGGTGGCAGCGGTGCGGAGGCGACACTGTCCGCGAACCGTGCAGCGCTGCGGCGGATCGAGCTGATCCCGCGTGTCCTGCGGGACGTGGAGCACTGCACGACCGAGACCACGCTGTTCGGTGATTCGCTCGCCATGCCCGTGGCGACGGCGGCCTTCGCCTATCAGAGGCTTGTGCACCCGGAGGGCGAGGTCGCGGCCGCGCGCGCGGCGAAGGCCGCGGGAGTGCCCTTCACCGTCGGCACCCTGAGTAGCTGCCCGGTCGAGGCGATCACCGAGATCGGTGGCACCGTCTGGTTCCAGCTCTACTGGCTCCGCGACCGGGAGAAGACGTTCGAACTGGTCAGGAGAGCGGAGGACGCGGGATGCCGGGCGCTGATGCTCACGGTGGACGTGCCCTGGATGGGGCGCCGCCTGAGGGACGTACGCAACCGGTTCGTCCTGCCCGCCGGTGTGGAGGCGGCCAACCTCACCTGGGGGTCGTCGTCCGAGGCACACCGGTCACCGGCTTCGGGATCCGCGGTGGCGTCACACACCCAGGCCGCACTCGCGCCGTCACTGACCTGGACGGACGTGGAGGAGCTGCGGTCGAGGACCACACTGCCGCTGATCCTCAAGGGGGTACTCGCCGCGGAGGACGCGAGGCGCGCGGCGGACATGGGTGTCGACGCCGTCGTGGTGTCGAATCACGGAGGCCGGCAGTTGGACGGCGCCGTCGCCAGCATCGACGCGCTCGCCCCGGTGGTCGCCGCCGTCGACGGTGACTGCCGGGTCCTGTTCGACAGCGGTGTCCGCCATGGGACCGATGTGCTGAAGGCCCTCGCACTGGGAGCGGACGGGGTTCTCCTGGGGCGTCCGGTGCTCTGGGGGCTCGCTGCCGCCGGGGAGCAAGGGGTGCGCCGCGTCCTGGAGTTGGTGGCTGAGGAACTCCTGGACGCCCTGGGGCTCGCGGGGTGCGGGAGCGTCGCTGAGGCCCGTGCGATCAACACCGTCACCGGCTGACCACCGCCGGGCGGGGGAGCGGTGGCCGGCGCGTCGTACGGACGCGTCGGCCGTGCCCTCCCACGGGTCATCGATGTGTATTCGTGTGGATCCTTGAGAGGGGAACGTGGGGAATGGAAGAACGGGCGACACGCCACTACACGTTGTTGTGTCCGGCCTGCGGGCACCGCAGGCCGGACGACGGGGTGACCCTGTCATGCGAGCACGACCACGAACCCGCGCTCCTGCAGACCGAGTACGCGGCGAAGACGTTCACCCCGGACCCCCGCGCCGAGGGTCTGTTCCGTTACCGGGACTGGCTTCCGGTCGCCCGGACCTGCGCGACCTCGGCACGCACGGTGGTGTTCCGGAGCGAGGAACTCTCCGCTCGTCTCGCCCTGCCGAACCTCTGGCTGGCGTTCAACGGCTACTGGCCGGAACGCGGAGCCTTCCTGGAGACCGGCACGTTCAAGGAACTCGAAGCGTACGCGGTGCTCGGGAGGCTGCCCGACGATCCTCAGGTCCTGGTCGTCGCGTCCGCCGGAAACACGGCAGCGGCTTTCGCCGCGGTCTGTTCCCGCTATCGGCAGCCGTGTCTTCTCGTGGTTCCCCGGCGCGGACTGAGCCGGATGAACTTCCGTACGCCGCTCGACCCGAGCGTGAAACTGGTGGTGCTCGACCACGCGGACTACTCCGACGCGATCGCCCTCGCCGACGCGGTGGCCGAGCTGCCGGGCTTCCAGGCGGAGGGAGGCGTGCGGAACGTCGGCCGGCGGGACGGACTCGCGACGGTTCTCTACGCGGCTGTGGAAGCCATGGGAAAGCTGCCCGAGTACTACGTCCAGGCGGTGGGAAGCGGAGCCGGGGCCATCGCCGTGCACGAGGCGGCGAGAAGACTGCGGGCCACGGGCTCCTTCGGTACGACTCCGCCACGGCTCATGCTCTGTCAGAACGCGTCCTTCGCACCGCTGGCGGCTTCCTGGAGCACCGGGACCAGACGCCTGGCCACCGGGTTCGTCGAAGACGAACGGACTGCCGTGGCACAGGTGTTCGCGGACGAGCTCACGAACCGGTTCCCGCCGTACTCCGTTCGTTCCGGGGTCTACGACGTCCTCACCGAAAGCGCGGGCGACATGCTGACCGTGGCGAGCGAAGCGGCGGAGTACGAAAGGGAGGTCTTCGCCAAAACGGAGGGCGTCGATGTCGAACCGGCGGCGGCGGTCGCGCTCGCGGGACTTCGGCTCGCTGTTCTCGACGGACGGATCCCGGGCGAGGCGTCGGTCCTGCTGAACATCACCGGCGGGGGGCGGGCCCGGCTCGCCGGCGACCATCGGCTGCACGGTGCGCAGGTCAGCCTGGTGCTCGACATGCGGGAGCGGGGCACGGACAGCCAGGCGGCACGCGTCGCCGAGCTGTTCCGGAGCGGCGCGTGCTGAACTCCGCGCCCGCGAGCCGGGCCCGGGGCGGCGAGCTTGTCCATGCCCACGGCGCCGACGTGACGGGCGACGCGGGGACGAGCGTCCGGTGGGCGTCCCCGCGGTGCGGTGCGGCTGCCCCGTGTCCCTGAAGGTCTTCAGCCCTCGCTGAACTCCGTTTCCTGAGGGGCTCCCGCGTTGCGCACCGACAACCGCCACCCGGAGGGCTCTTCGCTCAGGACGTGCCAGTGGCAGTTGGACAGGCCGGCCAGCGATATCCAGTCCTCCGGGGCCAGCCCGAGGAGCCGGCCGGCGCAGGCCCTGATGGTCCCGCCGTGGCTCGCCACGACCAGCGTCCCGCCGTCGGGAAGCTTCCCGGCATGGCGTTCCACGGTGGGCACCGCCCGCGCGGCGAGCTCGGTGTCCAGCTCGCCGCCGCCACGCCGTACGGGCTCGCCCCGCTTCCAGGCGGCGTACTCGTCCCCGTACCGGGCCACGATCTGATCCTGGGTGAGCCCCTGCCAGCGGCCCGTGAAGGCCTCGCGGAGACTCTCCTCGGCTGTGACGGGGAGCCCCGTCACCGAGGACAGTTGCTCGGCGGTCGCGGCGGCACGCTTCAGATCGGAGGTGATGATCGCGTCCGGTGCCAGGACGGCCAGCCGCCGGGCTGCCCGCCGCGCCTCCTCGACCCCCACGGCGCTCAGTTCCACGTCGGTGGTCCCCTGAAACCGCTGCTCGCGATTCCACGCGGTCTGACCGTGCCGCCACAGGACGATCATGCGGTTCCGGGAGCTTGCTGCGCGCATGTGCGGTGGACATCCCTTACGGCCGGGCCCCTGACCGGGGCGTGTGTCACGGAGGGGCGGTGGTCGGTGCTGAGCCCGCCGGGCGGATCCTCCGAGGTCGGAGGACCCACCCGTACGGAAGTCGTCAGCGGCCCCGCCACTGCGGCTCGCGCTTCTCGGCGAAGGCCCGGGGGCCCTCCACCGCGTCGGTGCTGTGCCTGCGGCGCTGTTCCCACGCGAAGGGCGTGGTGAACGCCTCCTCCAGGGGCATGTCCACGGACCGCAGTACCGCCTCCTTGATGGCGCGTACGGCCAGCGGAGCGCTACGCAGGAGGGCCCGCGTCCAACCGGCCACGGCCGCGTCGAGTCCCCGCCCGGAACGACCTCGTTGACCAGCCCCGACCGCAGCGCCTCCGCCGCGGTCATGCGCCGGCCGGTCAGCAGATAGCCCATCGCGATCTTCAGGGGAAGCTGCCGGGCCAGCCGGAAGGCCCCTCCAGCGCCGGGGACCAGCCCCAGTGTGGCCTCGGGCAGGGCGAAGACAGCCCGGTCGGAGGCGATGATCAGATCGCAGGCCAGCGCGAGCTCGAAGCCGCCCCCCAACGCGTACCCGTCGACCCGTGCGACGACCGGCTTGGAGAGGTTGAAACGCTCGGTCAGCCGGGGCCAGCCGGGCTGCCCCCGGCTGCCGAACGTCGACGGGGGCACCACCCCTTGCCGGTCGAGCTCGGCCCGCTCCCGCAGATCCTGCCCCACGGAGAAGGCACGGTCGCCGGCGCCGGTCAGGACCGCGACCCGGACGTCGTCATCGGCCTCGACGTCGTCCCAGACCGCGGCCAGTTCCTCGTGCATGCGCAGGTTCATCGCGTTGAGCACGGCCGGCCGGTCGAGGGTGACGTAGGCGATGTGGTCCCTCTTCTCGTACCGCACCCCGGGCTCGTCGGTGTCCGTCATGGGGCGTGGGACCCCCTCGCGGAGGAGGACAGGGAGAACCGGCCGACCTTGTCGAGCACGTCCGAGTCGTACATCCGCAGGGCTTGCTGCAACGCGAACTCGGCCATGTAGGCACGGAACTGGTCGAGCGGCTCCTCGGCCAGATTCAGCATGCGCCGGTTGGCGAGGACGGCCGAGCCGCGGAGGCGTTCGACGCTGCGTTCGACAGCCGCGTCCAACTCCGGCGGTTCGTGGACCTCGTCGACGAACAGGCGGGCCGCCGGCTCACTCGCGTGGACGCGCCGCCCCTCCAGGATGACCTGCCGGGCCAGCCTCGGTCCGGCGAACCGGGTCAGCCGGAAATTGGCGACACCCGGGATGATGCCCTCCTGCGCGGCGGGAAGGCTGACATAGGCGTCCGACGCGGCGATGACATGGTCGAAGAGCAGCAGCAACTGGGCGCCGCCGCCGATGGCGAAGCCGTCCACGACCGCGACCCAGGGCTTGTCGAAGGTGGTGCGGCGCCAGTCGGCCCCGCCCTCCACCAGGATTCCCCGGATCAGCTTGTGCAGGTATCCCAGCTCGCGCCGGAGCAGGAAGTCGACCAGCGAGATGTCCCCGCCGTGCAGCGCCTTGAGGTTGATGCCCGCGCTGAAGACCCGTCGGCCGCGGTGGCGGGGATGCGTCATGACGCCTCCCCGCAGGAGCCCGACCTCCGTGGCCGGATCGAGCAGGACCAGGTCGACAGCCGTCTCCATGTCGTCGACCTGCTGATCGTCCTCGGCGTTCAGCGAGTCCTCGCGGCACATCGTCAGATGGGTCACGGCCCCGACGCGCTCCAGGCGTACGGAGCGGAGCTCCAGCTTGCCGCCGGCCGCGAATTCCGGGAGCAGTTCCAGGGCCCGGGACGTCGGCAGGAGCATGCTGTCGAGCAGGTGGGCGCCGGCCGACGGGGAGCGCAGCACGCGGCTGAAGAAGATGCCCTGGTCGATCTCGTGGCCCTCTTTGTGCGCCTGGGTACGCGCACGGTCGCTCGCCACCTGCTCCGCGGTCGGGACGAGTCCGGGGAAGGCGGGAGCGGCGGACCGGGCCAGCTCCGCGAGCCGGAGACGCAGCGTCCCGCCCTCGGTGAGTTCGCCGTAGACCGCTTCGGCGTGCGTGTCCAGGAAGGCGGCGCGCAGCGCCCGGGTGGCATCGACGGCGGCCGCCCCCGCGGTGCGCTGCTCCGGTGAGCGCCGCGCGGGTTCGCCCAGCCCCGTCAGCACGGCTTCGGTGTCCTTCGCCGCCCGCGCCAGCGCCGCGCGGGCCGCGGTGAGATCGGGCGACCGTACGGCGTCCCGGCCGGCGCTCACGCGGCGGCCTCCGGTGACGCCGCCTGGCGCAGGGCGCGGTCACAGGCCGCCAGATGGGCGCCGACCGCCTCCTCGAAACTGGTGGTGGGGGCGTCGAACAGCAATTGACGCCGGATGGCCAGCTCGCTACCCCGTACGGATCCGGTGCGCTCGACGGCCGTGGCGAGGGCGCCCGGCAGGTCGTCGGTGAGTGCGTCGACCAGTTGCAGCGCCAGCGCGTCCGGCGCGCTGACGGGAACCCCGAACAGTACGGCCCGGCGGACCGCGGCGGCGCCGGCGTGCGACCGGGCGAGCCGGTACAGCGCCATGCCCGGCCAGGCCACCCCGTTGTCGACCGTCACCACCAGGCTCGTGGAGCCGGTCGCGATGCGGTAGTCGGTGCTCAGCAGCGCGTCCAGGGCGAGACCGCCGCAGGCGCCCTCGGCCACCGCGATGGTCGGCACGGGCAAGCGCTCCAGGCGGCGCAGCGCGCGCTCCCACTTGCTCACCGTGGAGACCGTCAGATCCTTCGCGAGCGCCCCCTCGGGGAAACCCGACACCTGGACGATCACCCGGGCCCGCGTGCCGTCCTCGACGCTGTCGCAGACGGCGTTGACCCTGTCGATCGAGGAGACGGACAGGGGGTGGCGCCCGTCGATACGGAGGACCGGAGCCTCGGTCCCGAACTGTGCGGCGGCCGTGGCGATCGCGCCCGGGATGTCCTTCACCTGCTCCTCCTTCACCATTGGACCAGCGCGGTTTCGATGGTTGAGCCGGGTCCCATGGTCATCAGGACGCCGTACTCGCCTGCCGTGGCGATGTCCTCCCGGAGCAGCCGTTCGTAGGAGAACAGGAACGAACCGCTGGAGAGATTTCCGTAGTCACGCAGGACGCCGGTGGTGTGCCGTACGTCGTGACGGGTGAGACCCAGGTTGATCCGGACCGAGTCGATGACCTTCTTGCCACCGGAATGGACGAGCCAGTGGCTGATGTCGGTCCGGCGCAGTCCCTCGCGCGCCAGCAGCCGGTCGACGACCTGTTCCGCGTGGGCGCCTACCACGTACGGCACGTGCGGGTCGAGGTAGAAGCTGAACTTCCCCTGCGCGTCGTCCCAGTCGTAGCGCATCGCGTCGATGGCGTCGGTGATGAGGTGGCTGGCGAATCCCAGGATCCGCGGACCGCCGAACCCGGTGGGCGGGGCGGCCGGGGCGGACGGCGAAGGTGTGTCCGGCGGGCCGGCGATCAGGGCGACGGCTGCGGCTCCGTCCCCGAAGAGGCTGTTGACGACGGCGGTCCGCATGGAGGAGTCGATGACATAGGCGGCGGAGCAGACCTCCACGCACAGCATGACCACCACCTGACCGGGATGCGCCACGGCCCAGCCGGCCGTCGCCTGGAGGGCGTTGAGCCCGGCGTTGCAGCCCATACCGACGATGTCGACCCGGCTCGTCTGCGGGCGCAGTCCCATGGAGCGGATCAACAGGGCGCTGAGCCCTGGAGTCAGGAAGCCCGTGGTGGTCGTCACGCACAGGTAGTCGACGTCGCCCGGGTCGATCCCGGCGTTCGCGAGGCACCGCTCGATGGCGCGCGCCCCCATGTCGAGGGCGAGATCCTTGTGTTTGTCGAGCAGTTCGCTCTGCTTCTCGGGGAGGCAGATGCCGTCAGCGTCACGCCGGGGCAGGGAGAGGAAGCGCTTCTCGATCGCGCTGTTGAGAAAGACGGACCTGACCTTGGGGTCGGTGATCCTGAATATGTCGAGTAATTCACTCTGCGTGTAGGCCGTGTCGGTAACGGCCGTGGCGACACCGGTGATGCGTGCCGCGCTCAGTGACCCGGGTCGGTGGGCCGTCGACGGTTCGAGCGGATCGGTACGCGGGGGGTTCATCACGATGGTCATCGGAAGACCCACCCCCACATGCGGGGTTTGCTGCGAATCAGGATATGTGCGGTCAACAATGGATCGGCTTTCTCCAGAGTGGTCACTCGGACCGGGCGGCTGTTTCTTCCTTGATGAAACGGGCCAGTCGTTTGATGCCGTCCGAGATCTCGGACTGTGTCAGATAACTGATCGACAGGCGGAGCGTGTTGTCTCCGCCGCCCTGCGGATAGAAGTAGGACATGGGTGTCCAGATGACGCCGAATTCCTCCGCCGAGCGCTCCAGTGCGGAATTGTCCGCACGGAACGGAACGTCCACGGTGAGGAAGAAACCTCCGGTGGGCTGGTTCCAGCGCACTCCGAGCGCGGTGCGCTCCGGTTCGGGGAAGACACCGGCCAGTTCCCGCAGGACGGCCCGCATCGCGTCGCCGTAGTAGCGGGAGGTCTCCACGTTGAGGTCCGCGGTGCGGCCGTCGGCGGCCAGCAGCATTCCGCCGACCACGGCCTGGCCGAGGGTGGAGGTGTTCACCGTCACCATGCTTTTGATCTTGGTCATCTCGTCCACCAGCAGCCCGGTGCGGCCGTCCCGGTCGACGACGATCTGGTCGGCGACGGCGAACCCGATGCGTGCGCCGGGGAACAGGGTCTTGGAGTACGAGCCGAGGTGGACGACCCGGCGCTCGCGGTCCAGCGACTTCAGGGCGGGCACCTGCGGTCCGGGGCTGACCATGCGGTACGGGCTGTCCTCCAGCAGGAGGATGTCCTCCCGGGCGGCGAGTTCGAGGAGTTCGTGACGGGCCGCCAACGACAGGGTGACACCTGACGGATTGGAGTGGTCAGGAACCAGATACAAGGCGCGCGGGCGTTTGCCTCTGGCTCGCTCCGCCTTGATCGCCGCTTCGACGTCCGCGTACCGCAGGCCGTCGGCTTGTTCCTCCACGGCGGTGACCTCGATGTCGAGCAGCCGGGCCGCGCCCGTGATCCCCACATAGCAGGGACTGGCCACCAGCAGCACGTCGTCGCGGGTCGCGATGAGGGCGCGCAGAGCGAGGAGCATGGCCTCCTGGCAGCCCACGGTGACGACGATGGCCTCGGGCGGTACGTCGATGCCCTCGTCCTTGCGGAGCGAGTCGGCTATCAGCTCGCGGATCTGGCCGTTCGTCGGGCCGTACTGGAAGAGCGCGTCGCGTATCTCGCCGGCGGACAGGCCGCTCTCGGCCAGGTGGTCCAGATAGCGGCGGATATGCTCGAATATCTGCTGGACGTCGAAGAAGCCGTCGTACGGGCGGCCTGGTGCGAAAGAGATCGCTTCCGGATAACGGTGAGTGATCCCGTTGAGGAAATTCATCGTGTCGAGCACCGGGTCGGAGACGCTGGCGTGCAGCTCCTCCTTCAAGAGACGGCTGGCTGCCACGAGGGCACCTCCCGCAAGGCGGCAGCCGGTTCGGCCGTCCGCTCCTGAGATCGTAGGAATGAAGATCTTTTGGAGGCTATCACCGAGGAACCCGCCAACACAGTGATTTCTGATCATACTTCAGTGCTGGAACTGCTGAGAGTCGGCCTTCCTATACGTGCGTGCCGTTTTGTGCGCGGGCGGATAGAACTGGACGCCGATAATCCGGTTTTCGCGACCCCAGCCTGTTCGCGTTTGCCCTTCCCGGTCGGTCATGTCCACTTCGTGCGCCTGCGGGTCGGCTACGCCCTGATCGACACCGCCGTGCCAGGGTCCGCCCCCGCGATCCCGGAGTGGCGGACGCTCCGGTCGTACGCGGCGCGGCCCCCGGACCCCGGCCGGTGTTCACCGTCGCGGAACGCGCGCTCCACGAGCAGATCATGGCGGGCCTCTCCGAAGGCGGCGTTCCGTCCCCGCGGCATGTGCCGGTGGATGTGGAACTGCGTGACGGGGCCCGCGTCGTGTCGCTCCACCTCGCTCCGGTCTCGTGTGAAATGCACTTTTTCGCAAGGGGCTGGGCCGCGGGTGGGATTTGTGGCAGGCGTCGGCAAATGTCGATGACAAAATCACTCAAACATGAAGATCGCGCTCTACGGCTGGATTACTGAAGGCAAATGTGGCGGAATATTCGCCTCCGCCGAACGGCGGCCACCAGGGAATGAACTGCTTTATCCGATTGGGTGGACGTCGACTGGTGCAAACGTGACGATGGCCACACTCTGCGTCTTCGAACCCGGTTGCCGAACATTGCGGTTACATGAAGACTGAGAACTCGCCCGGGGGATTCGTTAAGACAGAGGACCTTTCCGTGTCCAAACCCGGGAAATGACGGACTCGGTTCTTGGTCGATGGACTGGTGGCGAATGGTTTATGAACACGTCTCCGACGCTTTGGCGCAGGCGGATCTTATCCACCTCGACGGGCGGATTCATGTCCTCCGATTCGAGGCCATGAAGGTTGCTTCTGCGCTCGGTGCGGTTCGCCAGCTCATGTCCGAGGGGAGTATCACTCCGGGCGATACGCTGGTCGACAGCTCAAGCGGAATCTACGCCTACTCGCTCGCCCTCGCCTGCCACAAGTACGGCTTCAAGTGTCACATCGTCGCCTCTCCGAGCGTCGATCTGACCTTGAAGACCCAGCTCCACCTGCTGGGCGCCACCGTCGATCAACCGCGTTCGACGAAGGACGCCAGTCTCGATCAGGCGGCCCGGGTCAAAAGGGTGGTCCGTTACGTCAAGGACCATGAGCGGGCGCACTGGATGAGCCAGTACCACGACCGGGTCCACTACGCCGGCTACGGTCCGATAGCCGAGCAGGTGGCTGCGGCTCTCGACTCGCCTCGGGTCGCCCTGGTCTCGGCCGTCGGCACCGGAGCCTCTTCGGGCAGCCTGACCAGCACCCTGGAGAAGCTGGGCGTACAGACCGACCTGATCGGCGTGCAGCCCTTCGGGAGCGCCTCCTTCGGCAGCCATCACATCGAGGACCCGCGTTTCCTGATCTCCGGAACCGGCAGCGGTATCTACTTCGACAACATCGACTACTCGCTCTTCCGGGCGATTCACTGGATCAACTTCGACTACGCACGCTCCGGAAGCATCGAGCTGATGCGTCGGCACGGAGTGTTCGCCGGACTGTCCAGCGGCGCGGCCTACTTGGTGGCGCAATGGGTTCTCGATTACTGGCGTCAGGACATCGATCATCCCGTCGTCTTCGTTGCTCCGGACACCGGGCACCGGTACGTCGAAGATGTATTCGCCTCATCTGATCCTGTCGTCGAGCGAGACCCCTCCCATCCGCTTCCCATCGCACGGCAGTCGGAACTCGGACTTCCCTGGTGCTGGACCGACTGGGCCGAGAACGCCGGAGATTTCTCCACGCCGGAACGGATTCTGTGACGTGGCTACCATTGTTATGCTCGAAGCGCTGGGATTCGGCGTGGACGAGCTCTCGCGCTCGGCCGAGCGGCGCGATGCGGAACTGGTCCTCTTCACATTCGACCGCCCTTACTACGAATACGGCCTCGCTCGGCACGATCACGTCCGGGTCGTGGACGTGGACACCTTCGACATCGACGCCGTGCGAGCAGCCCTGGATTCCCTCGGCCCGGTGGACGGCCTCATCTCGAATACGGACACCTGGTCCGGTCACGCCGAAACCCTGGCCATCGAACGTGGCTTCCCCCACGTGGCCCGTAACATCGCGCTGCTCCGTGACAAGGTCCGGGTGCGAAACACCCTGTTCGAGGCCGGCCTGAGCGGCCATCGGGCCGTCAGGGCCTCCGAATGGGCCGACCCGCCCGCCGGCGAGGACCGGTCCTTCATCGTCAAGGACGCCTCCGGGACCGGCAGTCGGCACGTCCTGTTCGCCGAGTCCGCGCAGGACGTCGGCAAGCGGATGACGGAGCTGATCGGCAACGGCCTGGAGCCCGAGGGCATCACCGTCGAGCCGTACTTCAAGGGCCCGCTCTACAGCGCGGAGACCTACACCACCGCGACCGGTACCACGCTGTTCGGCGTCACCAGCCGGACGGTCTCGGAACTCCCGGACTTCCGCGAACTCGACCTGAGCTACCCCGTCGGGCGCGGGACGCCCTGGGAGTCGAGCGTCCGGCACTGGGTGTCGGACGTGCTCTCGGCGATCGGACGCGGAATCGGCCCGTCCCACGTTGAGTTCGTCGACACCGGCTCGGGCTTCGAGGTCGTCGAGGTGAACTGCCGGCTCGGCGGCTTTCTGGTCGGGCACGGAATCGAGCTGGTGAACGGCCTGAGCCCGTACGACCTCCTCATCGGCCAGGCGCTCGCCGAGGATCTCGACGGCGTCATGGGCCGGGCGACCACGCCCCCGGTGGCGCGGGCCTACGCGCAGGTGGCGAAGTACGCCGGCCGCACAGGCCGGTTGGGAACGGTGCTCGGGACCGAGGGGCTGCGCTCCTTCCCCGGAGAGGTGGCCTGGCATCCCATTCTGCGACCGGAGGCGACCGTCCTCGCCACGGACGACCAGCGATCGGCCTACGGCCTGGTGACGGCGACGGGCCCGGCTCCTGACGAGGCGCTGCGCCGGGCCCACGCCGCGGCGCGCCATGTCCGAATCGCCGGACGGTAGGTGAGGGAATTGAAACCGAAACTCATTCTGCTCGGTGTCACACGCCACACGGTCGAAGAGGCCCTGCGTCTCGGTGCCGACGTGATCGTCTTCGACACCCCTTCGTTCATCTCCATCCTCGACCTGCCGACGGGAAGTTGCGCGCTCACCGACGCGGAGTATCTGCGGCGGTCGCCCGAGTCCATCGTCGCCATCGCCCGGGCGGCGATCGGCGGGGCGGACGCCTGCCTGACACTCACCGAGGTCGCGATGGCTCTTTCCGCCGAGGTGAACGCGTTCCTCGGCGCTCCGGACAACTCGCCCGAGGCGGTGCGGAACACGATCGACAAGTCACGGATGCGGGCGAGGCTCGACGGCGTGCCGCACCTGCGTGTCGACTGGGCACGGGTCGAGGACCCGCCGGCGTTCCAGCGGTACCTCGACGGCGCGGACGGATCCTGTGTCGCCAAGCCGGTGGCGGGCTCCGCGTCGAACGGGGTGGCGAGGTACGACCGCGGCACCCCGCCACCGGAGGACGGCTATCCCTACCTCGTCGAGTCCGAACTGGTGGGCGTGGAGTTCTCGGTCGAGGCGTTCAGCCAGGACGGACGGCACACCGTTATCGGCTGCACCAGCAGCGTCCTCGGACCGAAGGGGGAGGCGACGGAGTTCTACGCGTACGGCCACACCTTTCCCCTGGCGCTCGCCGAGGACGACGACCTGTCGGTGTGCCGGGCCGTCACCGGGATGCTGGACGCCCTCGGTGTGCGTCACGGTGTGACGCACACCGAGGTGATGCTCACCGCGTCCGGGCCGAGGATCATCGAGACGCATGTCCGGCACGGGGGCGGCAAGATCCTCGACCTGGTGCACGCCGCGCTCGGCGTCGACATGGTCCGGCTCGCCGTCGCCCACCAACTCGGACTCGACCCCGCCCCCCACCTGAAGGCGACCCGTCAGCGCGTCGCCGCGGTGCGGTTCCTCCGGATCCCGCCCGGAAGGCTGGTCCACCACGCCGGTCTGGCGAGGGCGTCCCGGATTCCGGACGTCATCCGCTTCGAGTTCCCCTGGCACCTCGGTGACCGTGTCTCGTACGAGGACGCGCACCTCAACCGCCCGGCCTTCGTGATGGTGGCGGCGGACAGCCATGCCGCGGCAGAACGCGCCCTCGACGCCGTCGAGGCGGAGATCGAGTGGGAGGTGGCGCCATGAGCGTCTCAGTGGTGGGGATCGGATACGGCGCGGACGTGACGGGCGAGGTCAGAGACGTCCTGGCCCGGGCGGACGTGGTCATCGGCCACGAGTCCTTCATCGCGGCCGTCCGCCATCTCGTCCGGGCCGGAGCCGAGTGCTTCGACGTACAGGCGATGGCGACAGCGACGGAGGACATCTTCGCCGTCCGCGCCAGAGCCGCGGTCGAACGGGACCTCAAGGGCGCCCATGTGGTGATCGTCTCCGGAGGCGACCCGGGACTGCTGGGCATGGCGGGCCCGTTCCTGCGCGGCCTGTACGCGCGGGCGCGCGAGGACCGGCCGGTCGAGGACGTGCGGATCCTTCCGGGACTGTCCGCGTGGCAGTACGCCTCGGCGCGGTTGGGCGCCCCCTTCAACGGCGGCGTGTGCGTGCTCTCGCTGTGCCTCTACAGCCACACGGAGACGAAGATCCTGCGGCAGATCAAGGGCGTCGCGGCGTCGGGGCTGGGCCTCGTCGCCTACATGCTCCGGCACAACGGCGAGATGAAGCCGGAACGGTATCCGACGCCCGAGCCCGCGGTGGATCTGGCCCGGCGCCGATTCGTGACACTGCGCGACGAACTGCTGAGGCACCGGGATCCGCGGACGCCCGCCTTCCTGGTCCGCGGGCTCGGCGAGGAGCGGGACGGGAAACCTGAGCGTGCCCCGCTCGCCGAGTGCCTGGGGCTTTGGGAGCGGTCCGACGCGGTCTCCGTGTTCTGCGTCCCCGGGGACGACTACGAAGAGGGTGGCGACTTCATCTGGAACGTGACGTGAGGAGTGAACCGGCGGTACCGGCGGCGGAGTTGTCGGTCGAGAGCCTGGAGTGCATCAGGTGCGCCCGGCGCGTGCCGGTGGCGGAGCATCCGTTCGGCTGCCCGAGCTGCGCGGCCCAGGGGCAGAACTCCAACCTCTTCTGCCGTTATGCCCCGGGGACGGATCAGGAGCCGCGCCGGCGGCTGCCGTACGCGTCCGTTCCCGACCTCGGGCAGGGAGCCACGCGCATGCTGCGACTGCCGTGGCTCGAGGACGTCCTGGTCAAGAACGAGGCGGCGAACCCCACCGGGTCGCACAAGGACCGCTTCGCCGCGATGACAGCGGCGCACGCGCGAGCCGCAGGCTACGCGTCCGTCGTGGTGGCCTCCTCGGGGAACGCCGGCATCGCGATGGCGGCCTTCGCCGCGTCGGCCGGCCTGGGGGCTCTGGTGGCCGGGTTCTCCTGGCTGCCCGGGACCGTACGCGACCAGCTCCGGCAACTGGGCGCGGAGGTGCGGACGTTCGACACGGACGCCGAGCGGACCGCCTGGGTCCGGCGGATGGCGGAGCGGGAGGACGTGCTGGCGGTGTCCAACATCGCCGATGTCGTCGTCGGGAGCAACTGCCTCGGCATCGAGGGGTACAAGGAGATCGCCTGGGAGATGGCGGAGCAGGCGGGGGGCGCGATCGACCATGTGGTGCTGCCTTCGAGCCGGGGGGACCTGGCCTGGGGCGTCCACCTGGGATTCAGCGAGCTGAATCAGATGCACGGCGTCCCCGTTCCCCGGCTCCACCTCGTCGAGCCGTTCCCCAGACTGGCCGCGGTCCTGTCCGGCACCGCGATCACCTCGCGTTTCACCGCGGACCACGGGGAGCTTCACTCGATCGCCGGGGACAGCACCACCGTGCAGGCCCACGCCGCGGTGACACGCAGCGCGGGCAGCGCCGTCGTGGTGCCGTCCGCCACGGCGAGAGCGTGGTTCGAGCGGGCGGGCCGCCACGGGCACACCTGGGAGATCAGCAGTTGCGCCGCTCTGGCCGCGTACGCCGATCTCCGCGGGAGGAAAGTGATCACGGTCGACGAACGCACCGTACTGGTCGCGACCTCGCATCTGTTCAAGAACCTGTGACTTCCACGGATCGACCAACTCGGCAGAGAAGGAGAGCTCGATGAAGACCGCCAGCCTCTGGGGGGCTCCGCCCACCCGCTTCTACACGTTCCTGCAGCGTCTGGAGCAGAGGACCACCGGCACACCCACACTGGCCGTGCTGGGGTGCGCCGACGGGAAGTTCGTTCTGCCCGCGGCCCGGCGGGGCATCAAGGTCTGGGCCATCGACATCGACGAGGTGACACTCTTCGGCGGCTACAAGGACAACGACGGGGAGCAGACCCGTGTCCCGGGCCTCGTGTCCCGCCTCAAGACCGAGGGACTTGAGGACCTCGTCGAGGTCAGGCACGGATCCTTCGTCGACATCCACCCCGAGCGGCGGTTCGACGGTGTCTTCACCAGCGGCGCGCTCCAGTACTCGAACAACACGGGGAACGACCTCGGCGACATGGTCACCCGCCTCGGCGGCCTCGTACGCGAGGGCGGGTTGTTGTACATCGACTACATGCTCCCCCACGAGGAGAAGTACAAGGGACGCCCCAACTGCCCCGAGGCCGGTTGGTGGAAGGACTACTTCCGGGCCCGGTCCGAATGGAACGTCGTCTACAACAGGGCCATGCGGCCGACCCTCGACAAGGCGCACCTGGACTACCCGGTCGACCACTACCACCAGTGGGGCCACCTGCTTGCCGAGCGCCACACCTCCTGAGCATCCCGTACGACCCCTTCGACGGAGCGAGCAGGTCAACCGGAGCACCAAGCCAACGGAGCGAGCAAGATGACAACGGGGAGCGGTCTGCCAACATGGTCATCAAGTCAGTTACGTCCACACCGGGCCCATGTACCACCGAGACGGCTGACGCCGCCGCGCTGCACGCCGTTCGCGAGGTGGTCCTGCGGAGCAACTGCCCGTTCGCGATCAGCGCCCACACGGTCGCGGCCCGTCCCAGACGGGAGGGGGAACCGCTGCGCGACTACTTCGCGCGCTCGATGGATGATGTGATCGCCTTCTCCGAACGAGCCGGTAAGGACAGCCTCGACGTTCTTGTCTACCGGATGCCGGCGGCGGAGTTCGGCCAAGACCTGACGGCCCTCGGCCGGCTCGCTCGCACCATGGTCCACACGCTCATGAGCGCGGATCCACGCGCCCCGCGCCCCCTGGACCGACCGGCGGTACTGCGACCGGACTGGCGGCTCTCCTTCGCCGGGGTCGACTACTTCATGCCGGTGTTCGCGCCCCTGTACCCCGCTGAGCACAGCCGGCACACCTTCGGAGTGCGGGACCAGGTCTTCCTGTTCCTCCAACCGAACGAGTCGTTCCACCGCAGACTCGGTCGCCGACCCCGCCAGGTGCGGCAGGCCATCCGGCACCGATTCGAGGCCGCCGGCCAGCCGTACGACAGCGGCGTGCTGGAGGCGCACAAGTTCGTCCTCCCGATGAATTCCGGGGAGCCTCCCATTCCGTGGTACGACATGGCTGAACAGTCCACGCCCGCAAGGAAATAGCCACTCATGGTCAAGGTGTATGTCGCCAGTCGAAACCCCATCAAACTTGAGGAGTGCCTCCAAGTCTTTCCGGACGCCGTGCCGTTCGACATCGAGTTGACCGAGATCCAGTCGCCGGACCCGGAAGTGGTGGTGCGGCACAAGCTGGATCAGGTGGTCGGCGCGGGGCTTGACGCCCCTGTCCTCGTGGAGGACACCGGGCTGGCCGTGCTCCATTGGGAGCGCCTGCCCGGAGCGCTGATCAAGTGGTTCGTGGAGGAGTTCAGCCTCGACCGTCTCTCGGAGGTACTGCGCGCCGAGGGGCCCGACTCGGCGGTCGCCACCAGCGCGGTCGGCGTCGCCTTCCGCGGCGAGACGCGGGTCTGGTGCGGCCGGACCGAAGGACGTATCGTCCCCGCGCGCGGGGACCTCGGTGGCTGGACACCCATCTTCGAAGTCGCGGGCACCGGCAGGACGCTCGGCGAGATGAGCTTCGAGGAGCGTATGCGGCACACCATGCGGGCCGAGCCGCTCCGTCTCGCCCAGGCGTGGCTCGACACGGTGGGCCACTGACCGAGAACCCGCCCCTGTCCCGAGCACCGCACCGTTCGCACCGCACCGTTCGCACCGCACAGTTCGCCATGAGTATCGAAAGGTAGCCCTCAGCGATGAAGATCTGCGTCTTCCTTTCCGCGACCAACACGGAAGAGTTCTACGCGGCACCCGTCCGGGAACTGGCCAGACTCATCGTCGAGGGCGGACACAGCCTCGTGTGGGGAGGGTCCGAAGCGGGGCTCATGAAGGTGCTCGCGGACACGGTCCAGGACGCCGGCGGCAGCCTGATCGGCGTCTCCGTCGAGTCACTGCGCTGGATCCTCAGGGACAAGCTCCGCGAGGGTGACGAAATGAACGTCACGGAAGACCTGGCGGCACGCAAGGCACTGCTGCTCGAACGGTCGGATGCCTTCATCATCATGCCGGGCGGCACCGGGACCCTCGACGAGTGGACCGATGTCCTGGAACTCCGGCGCCATCGGACGCACGACAAACCGATAGTCGTGGTCAACTTCGACGGGTTCTACGACGGCCTCCATCTTCTGCTGGGCAGGATGGAGCGATCCGGGTTCCTCGACCATCCCTCCTCCACGGTCGTCGAGTTCGCCCCTGACCCGGCGACGGCCATGGGGATCGTCGAGGCCGCCCGGGGGACGGCGCCGGACGGCCAGGGGGACAAGCAGGGGGCTCTGGGGTGAGACTCCTCAGACGGCGGCCGGACAGCGGCTCGGCGGCCGTCCGCATCCTCATCCTGAACGCCCTCGTCGGCAACTTCGGGACCGGGCTGTTCCTGGCCGGGTACGTCATCTACTTCACCCGGGTCGTCGGACTGACGGCCTGGGAGGTGACCGGCGGGATGTCCGCCGCCGGTGTGGCCGGGCTGGTCGCTTCCGTACCGATCGCCGCACTCGCCGACCGGTACGGGCACCGCCGGTCCCTCATCGCGCTGCACCTGCTGCGCGCCGGCGCCTACATCGCCTACGCGTGGGTCGGGAACTTTCCGGAGTTCGTGGCCGTCGCGTGCCTCATCACCCTTTGCGACAAGGCCAGTCAGTCCCTGAGCCAGGCCCTCACGGGGACCCTCACAGGCGAGAAGGAACGCACAAGGGCGCTGGCCAAGGTGCGCGTGACGCAGAACATCGGCATGTCACTCGGATCCTTCACGGCGGCGGCCGTCCTCGAAATCGACCTCACCGCGGGCTTCCGCGTCCTGACCGTCCTCAACGGGCTCTCGTTCGTCTTCACCGCCACTCAGCTGTGGAGGCTCCGGCGGCTCACCGGACCGGCGCCCGAGCCCGTACGGCACACCGCCCCGCCCGAGTCGTCCTTCCATGTCGGCAAGTGGCGCCAGCTCGGACTCAGCGGTGTGAACGGTGTGCTCTCGATGCACAGCACCCTTCTCTTCACGGCCATACCCCTGTGGATCTCCGCACAGAAGGACGTGTCACCGTCCCTGGTCAGCCTCGTCATCGCGATCAACACCATCCTCACCGCCGCGGGCCAGGTGTGGTGGACCCGGTTCTCCCGCACTCCCAGAGCCGCCGCCACGGCGGCGATGGCGGCCGGGCTCGCCCTGGCGGCCTGCAGTGTGGCCATGTCGCTCACCGGCGCCCTCGGCCCGCTCGGTTTCGCCTCGCTGACGTGCGCGGCAGCCGTACTGCTGACCGTGGCCGAGAACCTGCACGTCGCGGCCGCCTGGGAGATATCGTTCGCGCTGTCCCCGGAGAACGCCCGAGGCGCCTATCTGGCGGTCTTCGGGCTCGGTCAGTCGGCGCGTGACATAGGGGGCCCGCCTCTTGCCGCCGCCGCCCTCACCGGGCTCGGCGCCCCAGGCTGGGTGCTCCTGGGCGCGGTCTTCACGCTGGGTGGCGGCGGGTTCCGGCACCTCGCGCTGCGGCTGCTGAACCTCACCGCCGGCCCTGAGCAGGCCCGGAGCCCGGGCCCCACCGTAACCCCGAGATCCACGGAGTAGAACCGTGCACATGCTCATCCTCGGCGGCGGGGGAGAACTCCACCCGCGCGCCCGCGCGATCCGGCCGGATCTGCGGACGAGTGTCGTCTGCCAGCAGCAGACGGTTCCTTACCTCCAGCAGCCCGACAGGATTCAGCGCCTCGTCGTCCTCCCGGCGGGCGCCTCCACCGCCGAATGGCTCGCAGCCGCGCGGTACATCGATCAGATCGACCCGGTGGACCGGATGGTGAACTACACGGAGTACGACACCGACAAGACCGCCGCCATCTCCGAGGACCTCGGTCTGCCGGCGCCTTCCCGGGACACCTACCGGTATGTGTCGGACAAGTGCGCGATGCGGGCCCGTCTCGCCGCGGCCGGAATCGACGACACCCCGGCGGCACTGGTCTCCACGGAGTCCGAGGTCCGCCGTTTCGCGGAATCCGCCGGCTACCCGCTGATCTGCAAGCCCGTCAGCGGTGTCGGCAGTCGAGGCGTCTCCCTCATCCGCTCGTGCGATGACATACCCACCGCCCTGCGAGGCGGAGCGGAAGCCGCCCACACGCTCGACGTCACGGCACTGATGGTCGAACGCTTCCACGAAGGACAGGAGTTCAGCGTGGAGGCGTTCAGCGACCGCGGTCGGCACCTTGTCGCCTGTGTCACGGAAAAACACATCGAACCGACCCGCTTCGTCGAACTCGGCCACGTTCTGCCCGCCCCCTTGCCCACGGGCTCTCAGGACCTCGTCGAAAAGACCGTCACCGACATGCTGTCCGCGCTCGGCGTCGAGAACGGTGTCACCCACACCGAAGTCATCCTGACCGACGGCGTGGTCAGGATCGTCGAAACCCATCTGCGGCCGGCCGGGGACAAAATACCGAAGATGCTGGCCCACGTGTCGCGGATCGACCTCGTGGACGCCCTCGCCCGGCAGAGTCTCGGCCTTGAGGCGTTCGAGGACGTACTCGCGGCGCGACGCCGATTCGGGAGCGGACCCGCCACGTACGCGGCGATCTGGTACGCGTCGTCCGACGCCGGCGGACGCGTGGACGCGGTGGACGGTGTCGAAGAGGCGCGCGGCATGGACGGTGTGGTCGAGGTCTCCGTGGACGTACGGGCCGGCGACCGGCTGTCGCCGCTGACGATGTCGAGGGACCGGCCCGCCCATGCCTGGGCTGTCGGTGACGCCCCCGAAGAGGCGCTCCAGCGGGCTCGAGCGGCCGTCGGCGTCCTGCGCTTCCACGTGTCCGCGTGAGCGGCGCGGTCGGCCACGCGAGCGGCACTTGACCTGGAGCGCGCTCCAGGAGCGATGCTGGAACCCACGAACGAGCTGATCGTCCCGGAGGCCCCGGGGCGAGGTACCGGACGAGGGGCTGGACATCGGAGAGGCCGCTGCGGCCTGCGGGCTGAGCATCGACACGCTGCGCTACTACGAGCGAGAAGGGCTGACGCTGTCCCGGACGCCGCGCAACGCGTCCGGACAGCGCCGCTACGGCATGAGTGACATCCGCTGGCTGGCCGCTCTGGTCATGCTGCGCGGCACGGGCATACAGATCGGCCAGATCAAGCGCTACACCGAGCTGGCCCGTCATCCCGGCACCGAGGGCGAGCGCATGCGGATGCTGGAGCAGCACCGCGAGCGCGTGATCGCGCGTATGGAGCAGACCCGTGTCCACCTGACGGCTATCGATCGCAAGATCGCCGCCTACCGGGAGAAACGAGAAGCTCATCGCCAGCGCGCTCGGGCACAGCCGTGACGAGGTCGTCCTCGCCACCAAGTTCGCCACCGAGTTCGACGACGACGGCACTCCGCACGGGGTGAACGGCGGCTCCGCCTACGTGCGAAGGGCCGCCACCCCAAGGCGTTGCGATCCTCGGTCGTCCCGGAGGACGACCGCCCGTGGTCATCTCGGAGTCCTGGGCCAGAGTGGCGGTCGTCCATCGAGTGGTATGCGAACAAGCACGGAACCGCGAAGGGCTACCTTCTCAGGCATCCGGCGGATCCCGCGAAGACGTTCCCCTACTACTACCTCTCGAACCAGTGGCAGAGGATCAAGAGGGCCGGGGAGGTAGACGTACCTGACGGGATGGTCATGTACGGGTTCCGCCATTTCCTCGCCTCGAACTGCCTGGCCAACCGCATCCCGATCACCGACGTGGCTGAGTGGATGGGGCACAGGAGTATCGACGCGTGACGTTCAAGATCTACTGTCACCTCATGCCCGGCTCGACAGGCGCGGCGGCAAACTCCTGGACGGCGGTTTGACGGCCTGAGACATGGAGGAGCGCTGCCGGGCTCAGCCTCCGGAACCATCCTGTCAGGATGCTGACCTTTTGCTGACCTTTTGCTGACCCCTTGCGGACTCAGACGCCTTTGACCTGCGGAAACGCCGAAACTGTGTGAGATGTGGTGGAACTTCGTGGGCCGCTCGCACGAGGAGATCGAGGCGGCGCGAAGGGACTGGATGGAGAGCACTCGCTTCGGCGAGGTGCAGGGTTACGACGGTGACCGGCTGGCCGCTCCCGAACTGCCGCCTGTCGCGTTGAAACCACGGGGCCGAGTGCGCTGACCTGGGGTGATGTGTCTGCCGAGTGTCGTCTCCGAGAGTCCTCGCTGTGTCCCCTCGCCTACGGGGTCAGGGTGCGCGGCGACGCTCGGTGGGGGCCTGTTCCTCGGATGCCAGGTACCTGCAAGTGTCGGCACCTGTGACCAGGCCTGATCAGACACTTGCTGACCCTGCTGACTCGTAATCAGATCCCCGTAGCCACTGGCTGTGACGCCCGCCCCACCGATCTGCTGGACCTCTGCGGCTGGCGGTGCGCTGTTGAAGAAAAGCGGGGTTGCGCGCGTAGGTGAACCTTTAGGCCGTGTGAGGCCGCAGGCGGGAGTGCGCGTATGTGACTTCTCGGGCCGCCCTGCGCATGCCCCGAAGGTCCTCGTGGAAAAAGTCTGACCGGTACCGGCGTTCCGCACCTCGACGGGGTGGCCCATTTTGCTGACCGGCGTTGAAGCAGCAACGTATCCGGCATGTCGGACGGTGAGGGCTGGAGGCTCCGCGCAGACGTTTTTGACCTGTTCCCGATGACGCACCACGTGGAGTGCGTCGCGATCCTTGAGCCTGCCGCAAAGGGCCGTTGACCTGCGACTTTAGCAGGTGCGCATGATGTGCACTATGTGCGTTACGGGCGATATCTTGACGCTGAAATGACGCTCTCAGGGGTATCTTGACGCTCATTTGACGCTCGTTCTGATGAGGTGTCAGGCGCGTCCGGGTGCTGGTCAGGATGCCTGGCGATGCATCCAATCGAGCAAGATCGCTTGGGATTTTGCAGGACCAAGCAGTCCTGTCGAGCCCGCACCGGGATCCTCAGAGGGGCAGTGGGCACTTCGTCTGCGACGCTTGGACCGCTGGAAGACGGTCGTAGTTCCTCACCTCAAGCTGTCGGAGCCCAAGGACGCTATCCGTGTAGCACGGCGTTGGCTCTGGCGACGAAAGCGTCGCAGGCTTCTTGAGCTGTGCGGCCACGCTGGAGCATGTCTGTTCTATCGTCAGTCCGGATGATCGCGCTGGTGAGCTCCAACACCGTGGTGCCCTGATCGGCAAGCTGTTGCACGTCAGCCTGGCTGCTTATGAGCTTGAGGCGGGAGGCACTGCTGCGTGTCTCCACGTAGAGCCGGTAGGACTCGGCTCGTGCGGTCGCAGCCTCTTCACCCGTGGGGTCGGTGTCCCAGCGTGACCATCGGTCGTACTGCGCGCGGCGGTAGTCCTCGACGAGGGCAATGAAGCCCGCGCAGTTATCAAACAGGCGCTGTTGTTGTAGGTGAGTATGCGCGCGGGCCTCGGCTCGGCTGGCGGACCTCTCCTGGTAGTGGTGCGCTATGACGGAGCCCAGCAAGGTGCCTATCACGGCTAATGCGCCGGCAACGATCCCCTCCACGGTGGTAGCGAATCACGCCGGAGGCTGGCCGCGCGAGCCGCCTTTCGGTCGCTTTTGCCGGTGGCTACTGAGATTGAAATCGTGTTGTCGTCATGCGGGGCGGATGGCAGGCCGGCCTCGGTGGGGCAGCACCGGGGTGCGGCCACGGGGCGACCGTGTCCCGGCGCGGGGTCGTCAGGCAGTTCCGGGGTGTACCGGCGAAAACCTCTGTGCGACGACTTCCTCAGGGCGCCAGGGCCGGGTAGGAAGGTCAGGCCCGCCGCTCATGCTGCTCAGCTTGCTCAACCAGCCAGCCGTGCGTTCGTCCGACTGTACGTGAGACAGCTCCAGCCACAGGCGCAGGAAGAACATGACGGTGAACGTGATGGTGTCAATGATCGAGCGGTCGTCGTCGGCGATGGCGCGTTCCACCCACCCGTCGTCGGCCTCACGGAACAGGTCAGCTATCAAGGCACCAGGCGCGGCATGAGACTGCTCCGACCACACCCGGTACAAGAGGTTGTACTGATAGGGCCGCATCGGGTCTGCAGAAGCATCGGCCAGCGCGGACGTCGTCCTCCTGCACCAGGTCGTCACCCACCCCGTCGAGCCGTTCCTCGTGTTGGAGCGGAAGTCCATAAAGTCGTTGTCCAGGTGCTCCATCATGGCAGCCAGATGGGCATCGACCGGACGCCCCTTCTCCCGCTCGTAAGCTGCCTTGCGCTGCTGAGCGCGCAGCATCTGGAGCATCCCGAACCGCGCAAACTGCAGAGTCCCCTCTCGCCGGTCCTCCATCGCGCCCAGGTGCTCCATGTTCATCAACAGCGCGAACAGTTGGCGGGTCACACCGACCGCGTGCTCCCAATGACTCTGTTCCAGGAGGACCCGGACCGCCTTCACGCTGTTCGCGCCTCGCATCAAGATCTCTATGTCGAAGCGGACAAGACGATCGTCGGGATCCGGCGTCGACAGGACGGCGTGCTCTGCTGCTGCCGCGATCTCCCCCCATCAGCTTGAAGAACGAGTTCAGTCGGGACTTCGGGCCTGCGGTGCGCTGTATCTGAGGGTTCCCCGCCTCTTGGGCGCCGGGACGCTTTCGCTGGTCCTTCTTCTGCTTCCTGCTCGTCGCCATCCGCGAACCCTAGCCGCGATGTTCTGGAGATCCCCTCCCATCGCTGGGGTCCATCTTCGGCGCGTCACTTGACATGGTGCCTAACGCGCGAGTCGAGCAGCTTCTCGACGTCGGCTGCCTCCCCATACTCGAAGTACCTTACGACCTGATGCACGACTGAGGATGGGGTCTGCTGGCCTGGCGGGTGGGGATACCATCCCCGCCGTGGCCGCGCTTGAACTCTGCGCCTGCCACGGTCGAATGCCGGGGTACGGGCCCAAGGCGGGACGTGCCTCTCTGCTCACAGACTGAGGTGCCTACGGTGCTTGAGATGCAGTAGGTGCTTAGAAGGCACCTGCTCTGTTCTGTCAGATTTAGGCATCTAGGTCGTGCTCTTGGTGGTGGAGGGAAGTGAGCGTTCGCTCCACTGGCCGGGCTTGTTGATGGTTCGCCGACAGCAGACACAACGAGTCCGGTACGGACTGGAATGCAGGGGCGAACCAAGTGATCCTAGAACGGACTTGGGGGGCCGTGCGCTGCTGGCTCATGCTCTTCACGATTTGGGCGTGATGTTGTGAGCGAGGTGTCGGGCGCAATGTAGCCGACGATCGCCGGTTAGCGAAACCGGTGTTTCTTCGGACCATTGAATCACCAGGAGCCGCTAGGGCGTCCCGGGTTCTTGTTTGAGGAGTCACAGCGTGTCACAGCCCGAAATAGCCGAAGCGTCCTTGCTCTCCGCAGAGCGTGTCCGTTCCCTCTTGGAATGGGTTGAGAAACACCCTGGGAGGTCAGAAGCTGTGTTCCCTTTGATGGCCGCCATCGCGTGCGCGGCCTTGCTGCCTGGTGAGGCTGTCCGGCTCCGAGTGGACGATGTGACCTTCTCGGAAGGGGGCGGCAGCGAGGTGCTGGTCCGCTCAGGTGAGGGGCGGAAGGTTCCTGCTCCCTCGGCACTCGTGGGAGTGCTGCGGTGGTGGATCGACAGGGCGAACTTGAAGCCGGGCGATCTGCTGTTCCCCGATGAGCATGGTGGGCCGTTGTCGCCTTCCGTCTATCGGAAGGCGTGGAAGCAGGCTCGTGAGGGGGTGTTGACCCCGGACGAACTGGAGGCGGGTCAAAGAGGGGGTGTTACGAGGCTTCGTGATTCCTGTCTGGACCTCTGGCTCAAGGCCGGTGTCCCGGCGTGGCTGGTAGCCGAGTGGGCTGGCGTGAAACCGAGTTGGCTCGCGTTGCGCTACCCGCATCGTTTCCGCCCGGGCCAGTTCGAGATCGACTGGGATCACCTGGCCGCAGTGATGGAGCTCCCGAAGTCGCCCAATCCGTGATCCGGGGCCGGCGCTCGGCAGGCCGGAGTGCGGCGTTCAGCCACTGCATCTTTTGAACGTCGCCAGGCGCACGCCTGGCCACCTGTCAGGCGATGAAGCCGCCAGTGTAGTTCCACCGCCGTAACCAGGCTAATTCGCCTTTGTCCGGGTCCGCCCGGCAGTGAGGTAGAGCCGGTACGCCGATTTCCCCTTCCAACCCGCTCTCAAGGACTCGCCCATGCCTGCTTGTTTGCTGTCCATCCCTGCTGTCGCCGCCGCGTTGGACGTCGACCGGCGCACCGTCTACCGCTTTATCGCTGCCGGGGAGCTCCCGGTCGTCGACCTGCGCACAGGATCGGGACGCTCCCGTGTCCGTGTCCCTGCTGCCGGACTGGAGGAGTTCATCACTGGCAGATCGGTCGCGTCCCCGCGGTCCCGCCGCTGACCTCGCACCGTTGCTGAGGCCCTCGCCGACCCCGAATGAAGGAGCAGTGCCGCGTACCTGCGTAAATTGAAGTCCGGCAAGTGGCAGACGACCGTCCGCAACCGTGCGGGGGACCGGTTCAGTGAGTCATTCCCCCTCAAGGCCCAGGCGCGTGCCTGGGGTATCGAGCTGGAGACCCAGTTCGCCCGCGGAGGCATGCGAGATCCGCGGGCCGGCGAAGTTACTTTCGGCGAGTGGCATGGCCGGTGGTGGAACGCCCGTATCGTCGAGCCGCACACCCTGCGAGGCGACGCCTCCAGCATCAAGAACCATGTTCTGCCTTACTGGGCTGACTGGGAGATGCGGGCGATCACCCGCATGGACGTCCAGAGCTGGATCCGTTCCCTGGCCGAGAAGGGTGTGGGCGCGTCCGCGATCAAGCGGGCGTACAACCTCACGTCGTCCATCATGCGTGCAGCCGTGGACGACGATGTGATCGCTGTGAGCCCGTGCCGCAGCATCGACCTGCCGCAGATCGCGGTCAAACCGCCACAGTGGTTCACACCGGACCAGGCTCAGAGCGTCCTGGACGAACTCCCTGGCGTCTGGCGGACAATGTGCCTGCTCGGCTTCTACACCGGCCTGCGCTGGGGCGAGCTCTCCGGCCTGCACCGTCATCGCATCGACCAGCGCCGATCACGCCTGTTCGTGGTGGAGGTCAACACCAAGAACGGCATCAAGGAGTACCCGAAGAGTTCCAGGAGCCGACGGGAGGTCCCGCTCCCACCCCACGTCCTGGAAGTCCTCGAACGTCACATCCACCGGCTCGACCGGGACACCGTGATATTCACCACCGTCACCCAGGGCCGGGCCGGACGCCTCCTCGACGACGGCAACTGGCGCCGCCAGACCTGGTGGCCGGCTCTCGCCGGCGCCCACTACTTCGACGACGACGGCGAGCAGCAGCTCGTCCCGCACTACCCGCCGCACTCCATGCGCCACACCTGCGCGTCATGGCTGGTGCAAAGGGGAGTCTCGCTCTACGAGGTCCAGCACCTCCTCGGCCACGAGAGCTTCCAGACCACCCAGCGTTACGCACACCTGCAGCCGGACGCGCACAAGGCCGTCCTCGGAGCCTGGGAGAGTATGGAAGCCCCGCTCACTATCGCCGCATGAACGTTCCTTCGCCCCTGTCCCGCATGGACAGGGGCGAAGCCGATTGCGAGCGGAACGAGGTCGCGACCACGTGTTCGAGTCGGTCGGCAGGTTCTGGGGGAGTGCCCAGCGGCCGTCAGCGTCGAACGGCCATGGATAGGCGTAGGCATCGACCTTCGCAAGCTCTTGAAGCACCTCTCGCTCGGCCGGGGGGTCCGGCGGAGCAGCCAGCGGGTGGTGCAGCGGGTCGAGGCGCGCGGCATACGCCTCTGCCCACTTCAGCCATACTGCCTCGTCAGCCGGAATCGGAGCGTCGTCGGTTCGAGCGCGGGCTGCCTGGCAGAAGGCGCGGATCTCGGCGGCCTGCGGGCAGGCCCGCGTCTGCCCGGTCAGAACTCTCGCCCGGTGCCGCGACTCCAGCGTCCACCGCGCCAATGGGTGACGGATCAAACGCTTTCGGTGATGTCACCAGGTCGGCGGGTGTTGTCCGGCTCGGGCGGACTGGGCAACGAACAACCGGTTACGCAGCCTGCCCCGGCTGCCGGAGTATCAGAGCACAGGCCGAACGGAGGGCGACCTGCTTGGACTCAGCCTTGCCGCGTCGCCGGGAGCCTTCCCTGCGAGGGTTCCCGGACCGGGCGCCGGTCCTGTGTATGGCGGACGCCGCCGACGTCCGTGGCAGCGACCCGACCGGCCACCTCCCGGGCAATGAACATCTTGCGAGTCCCCGCCATCGTGGCCATGCCCTCACGTGCAAGCGACCTCATCACCGCGAGGACGTCGCACACCGGTACCGGATGTCATGCGGGCCGGGAGTCCCAGAATCGGTTGAGTACCTCTGCGCCCCGGTCAGGGTCCTGGAGCATCCAGTAGTGGGTGAGGTGGTCCAGTTCCACTGCCTGTGCTCCGGTTCGCGCGGCCATGTCCAGGTCCATCGCGGGCTGCGCCATCGGATCGCCGGTCGGGATCAGGACGAGCCCCGGCGCGGGAGCGGGGCGGTCGAAGTCCTTGCCCCAGTCGTTGTGGAAGTTGGGCCAGGCCGAGCGGTAGAGCGTCAGGATGGCCTTGCTCATCTCCTCGTCGTGGGTGGTGTCGACTTCTGCCGCCAGTTCGGCGCTCATCCCCCGGGGGCGGAGGAAGTCGCCGAAGCTGGGGCTGCCGGGGGTCTGGGTGCGCAGCGAAGCGAGCAACTCCTCGCCCTCCGGGGTCTTCTGGAAGAGGGCGGCCGCCTCGTGCCACTGATAGTCGGGGTGCCAGCCGTGTGCGACGTCGGACACCCAGCTGCGTACCGGAACGTCGTAGGCGGAGACGATCCGCATCACCAGATGCGCGCCCCAGTCGTGGCCCACGAGATCGACGGGCTCACCGACGGCGCGCAGCTCGTTCGCGAGCCAGACGGCGTACGCCTCCTTGCCGTCCAGGTGAGCCGGGCGAGGGATGCCGAATCCGGGCAGCCGCAGGGTCGTGGCGGGGCGGTCGATCCGCCCCCGGAGGTCGTTCCAGACGGAGGGCGTCTCCGGTACTCCATGGATGAACACAACGGTCATGGCTGCTCCTGACACAGTGAAGTGGATTGGTTATCCACTTCACCGTAGCACCCACCTGATAGGTTATCCACATAGGTGTGACGAAGGAGGGATCATGAGGTCGGATGCCGCACGCAACAGGCAGAGGATCTTCGATGAGGCTCGCGGCGCCGTCATCGGCGGGGAGACTGCGCTCACCCTCAACGAGCTCGCGCGCAGGGCGGGCGTGGGGGTCGGGACGGTCTATCGGGTCTTCCCCACGCAGCGGGCCATGCGGGAGTCCGTCCTGGAAGAGGCGGTCCGAGAGCTCATCGATGCCGCGACCGTAGCCGACGGGTACCCCGATCCCGCCAAGGCACTCATTGACTTCCTCCGCACGGCACTCCTGACCGCCCTGGCGCGACCAGGCCTCACCGACGTTCTGATCACCGGGTCCGACGAGACGGACTCTCTGCACCGGGCCAAGGGAGAGCTGGTCGAAGTCACCTCCCACCTGCTCGCACGCATCCGCCCTGCCCCTGCCCTCACCGGCGAAAACCTGCTCAAGCTCCTGTGCGGCCTGATCCACGCCGTCAGCGAGCACCCGGCGGAGCGGCAGGAGGTCGCGATCGACAACTACCTCGACATCCTCCGGGCCGGCCTCGCACCCACCCTCTGACGACCGGGGCTCTGGGTGCGGGCTGGGCCCGAAGTCGGACGTTGGGCCGGAGGCTGCATCGTGCCGCTCGTCGTGCAGCCCCCCTTGATGTGGACGCGAAGGCGCTTCGGAACACGGCGGGCTTGTCGGCTGCCCGCCAGTCGCCGGTTGCCGCTCGGGCGCCGTTGGTACGCGCGCCCGAGCGTCGAAGATGGCGACTGTTCGTGAACATTGGCCAGCGCGACCGTCAGATGTGAGAACCCGCTGCCGTGTCGCGTCCGTCCGGAACCGTGCCGCGGTCAGGCGTCTTCGCCGATCACTTCGATCAGCTCGATGGCCGGCCCATGGGCCAGACCGTCCAGGTACAGGAAGCGTGTCCGCCCTGCGATCGATGCCTTGAAGGTGACAGGAGCCCCTTCTCCCGTCGCTCGCAGCGATTCGAGGTGCTGGTCGATGCTTCCCACCACGTAGGCGAGGTGGTGGACGCCTTCGCCGTGGAGGTCGAGGAACTCCGTGTACGGCGAGCGGCCACCGAGCGGCTGGATCAGTCGATCTCCGAAGATCCCGTCCTTATGCAGCCGTAGCGGGCAGAGGGGCCGACCTTCCCGGTGAAGTTTGGCCGTGGGGAATTCCAGATCCGTTATCTGCTCTGTGCTGACCCCCCACCGTTTCTCGTAGTCGGCGACGACACGGTCGAAGTCTTCCACGATGATGCCGACGTGAAAGAGAGGCGGAAGGCTGATGGGCGCGGGGGTCTTCCTTGGTTTGTTGAACTGAGCTGTTTCCGGCCTGTCGTTTGCGCTGGTCGGTGGGCTTTCGGTGGCGGGACGGCGGGGCTGGGCTGTGCCGCCTGGCACCTGTGGTGACGCTGGGCTCGCGGGGCCCCGCCCACCGGCCTGGCCGGGGCCCCGCGGCATGGTCGTCGGCCGCGCTGCGTGGGGGAACTGTGCTCCGCCCTGTGAGCCAACGCGACGAGGATGTCCAGCGGTGTGGCGTCCTCAGCGCCGCGCACGGGCCTGGGGCACCGAGAACGTGGCTGGCCGCAGGGTCCAGTCGGTCGACTTCAGACCGATGTCCGGCCGGTCCCGGTCCAGCCGGGAGACCCGCTCGTCGAATGCGACAGCGTTGCCGTCGGCGCCCACGTCGTACAGCTTGACCATCACGTTGCCCTCACCCTTGGCCGTCATGGTGACCCGGGGCGCGCCGGTGACCCGGGTGGCCGTCTCAAGAGTTCCGGACCAGACGATGAAGCTCGCAGCGTCACGACCGGCATCCTGTTCCGGGGGTGTCGGCTGCGAACCCGCTTCGCTGTCCACGTACGAGCCCTTGCCGAGACAGAGGTTCGCGGAGCGGTTCGCTGTGGGCCAGGACTTCTCCGCGCGCCAGTTGCCGAGGTTTGTCCTTCGCCTTCCTGGCCGGGCTGGGGTCCTTCCAGTACGGGTCGTCCGGATCACCGATGGAGGGGCCGAAGGAGCCGAGCACCAGGCACTCGGGGTGCTTCTTCTCGTACGCGGCGTTGGTCCACTACCGCTTGTCCTCGTCCGGCAACTGAGGCAGGCCCGTGAGCGAATCGGTAGCGGTGGCGACGGTCGTCCTCCCGGTTCGGCCGCCGCCGGTTGCCTGGTCCGGCGCGGCGACGGCTGCCCCTATGAGGCCACAGGTCAGAGCGCAGGCCGTGAGCAGGGCTGCGGCGGTGGCGGCTGGTCGTTTCCTCGTGCGGTACTCCGG
This sequence comes from Streptomyces sp. 150FB, assembly GCF_000818195.1. Lineage (GTDB taxonomy): Bacteria > Actinomycetota > Actinomycetes > Streptomycetales > Streptomycetaceae > Streptomyces. Next base: position 8,909,516 of record NZ_JTHL01000001.1, read on the forward strand.
AGCTTGGGTTGGGGTGGGCTCGGAAGGGGATCACTCGCTGCGCAGGTCGGCCTTGCACAGCGAGCGGCAAAGACCACCGCACGGCGGGACAATTCTGTCACTTAGTGCCATTGTCGCTTGGTGGCAGATATTGCAAGTAGATGCGCTTGAGTCTGGATCGGGGCATGCGCACTGGCTCGCGTGCAGCGTCACTTAATGCCAATATGGCACTGAGTGAGCGTGATAGTGAAAGGGTGGCGAAAAGATGGCCGACGACGTCGTACCGACCGAACGCAGCCGTGGCGGGATGAGTGAACAACGCCGCCGTCGTGTACGTCTGGAGATCTCGCGGGAGGCGGCACGCCTGTTCTGGGCGCAGGGCGTCGACGGCACGAGCGGTGACCAGATCGCCGAGGTGGTGGGCCTGTCGACCCGCACCATCTGGCGTCATTTCCGTAGCAAGGAGAGCTGCGCGGAGCCGATCGTTGCGCAGAGCGTGGAGTGGGAACTGGCCACTCTGCGCAGTTGGCCGCTGCATCGCTCTTTGGAGGAGCACTTCGCCACGGAGGCGAAGCGGTTGGTCAGCGAGATCAGCCCTTCGGAGCAGGCCGATGCCGGGCTGGGCGTCAAGATGATTCGATTGGCCGAGACCGAACCGGCCCTGCGCACGGCTTGGCTGATGGCCTGCGACCAGGTGGAACACGAACTGGCAGCGGTCATCGCGACTCGCCTCGGACTCAAGCCCGACGACCTACAGGTACGTCTGCACGCCGCGGCCGCCGCGGCCGCCCTGCGAGTCATCAACGAGTATGTCGGAGCCGGCCTTCTGGACGGCACCGATCCGCGAAAGCTCGGTGACGAGAGTTTCGCTTTCATTGCGGACGCTGTCCGCAAGGCCACCGGGGGCGCCGTGGGCGACCCGGTCCAGGTCGACGAGGCGCCTGCCGTGCCGGACCAGGGCGCCGCCGATCGACAGGAGTAAGCGGTGCCCCCTGAGCGGCACACTCCGGTGGGCTCAGTCACGGAGGCAGGAGGGGACACGGCTGCTGCTGCACGTGCTGTGTACGCCGCTCAACCGCCGATCTCCCAGGGCAAGACAACCCCGTAGCGCCCATATGAACTCTGTGGCCCAGGGCGCTATTTCGGCCAGTCCGACGAAGACCCCGGCTCACCATCCCGGATACAGCGGCCGGTGGCGCCTGACCTTGCCCCGGCGCCCTGGCCCCGGGGAGGGCTTCTCCCCGGGCGACGAACAGGACCTTCGACAAGCCCTACCGCCCCAGGTCAGAGGCGCTCCCCGGCTATCTGATCACCCGTCGGACGGCCCCCTTGGTGAAAGCCCGAGGCCAATGTCCGATGACCCGATGCCGTTCTCCGGTGGGACCGCCGGCACCCCCGGATGCTCCGGTTCCACGCCTGACACGGGCCTGGAACCGGCGTCGGCACTCCCGCTGGGGAGCGGCGTGGCGGCGAGGACGGAGTCCGGGTCGACCGCAGACTTCACGGCGAGCAAACGCTCGGTGTTCGGCCCGTAGGACTCCGCGACCTGGTCGGGAGTCTCCGGCCCCAGGAAGTTCACGTAGCCACCCGGCAACGAGAACGGCTCAAGTGCCGCGTGCAAGGTTTCCAGCCGGCGCAGGTGCGGGGACCTGGCATCGCCGGCTCCCGCGTTGCCCTTGCTTTCGCCCTCCCACAATGAGATCAGCTCGACCATCAGGTTCGGTTCGCGTCGGCCGAAAGCCGTCGAGCCGAGGGGCAGACGGGCGGCGGCACCATGGAACTGATGCCACACGATCGCGGAGAACGGTGAGCTGAACTCCTGGGCAGCCCGGTCCAGGACGGTCGCGATGGAGCCCGGAGATGCTCTGGACGGTGCGCGTGCGAATCGCGCCCATCCGCCCGGGTGGGAACATGGTGTCCGTCGCGGCCAACGCCGCGGAACGGGCGACCGGTCCAATCTCGGCCAGCACGGGTGTACCGAGTCTGGCCAGGGTACGCACCGGCCCGTTCTCGGCGTTCCCCACCTCGATGTCCCCCGACAGGTCGGCGCTACGTACACCATCGGCTTCCCGTCCGGGCCGGGAAGGAACCCCACGTCCACCGTCAGCTCATCCGGACAGTCCTGAAGGATCCCACCCAGGTCGGCGAGAACGTTGGCGCTCTGGACGATCGGGTACAAGATGGTGCCCGACACGACTGTCGGCACGGGGTGCAGACGGATCCGCGCCACCCAGCCTCGACCGGGGCCGCTGCTCCGGCCAAAGCTGACTGATCCTCCTCCTGCTTGGCCTTGCTGAAATCAAAGTCGGACACTGGCCGGAGGCAGAAGGGGTGTCCGGCTGCCGGGCCGGCGTAGGCCCGTCCGCCTTCTTGCTATGCCGGGTTGACGCCGTCAGTGGGCTGCGGCTGACGCGCGCCGTTTCGCGCGCTCTGGCCTTCCCGACCCCAACCTGGCGCCTGACCCTCCCCGTCGTCCGCGACGTACTCGCGCAGGTCCTCGGACATCGGCGTCCGACGACTCGCACCTGCGCAACCTCGACGGCCGCGACCTCTACGGAAAGCCGGCGGCGAACTGAGCGAGACGGCTGGCGCGGGACAGGTCAACAGCTTCAGGCGCCTCTTCCTCTGCCCTGCGGAGCGTGGGGACGCTTCGGTGCGCAGGCCGGTCTGCTTCTCGCTGTTGGTCCGTGGTGAAGAGGTGGGCGCGGCGCTCGCGTGGGAGGTCGGCGAGGGCGGCACCGGGGATGCCCTCCGCGACTCATGTCGAAAGCGGACTGCCCTATCGGCGCAGCGTCAACTCGCCACGCTCGTGGATCCATCCCCACTGAGGAGGGTGCGCAGCCGACGAGCTACGTCGGTGGTGCTGTGCCCGTCCCACACGGGCGCCGTCTCTACCTCGGGTACGTCACCGAACAACGACCAGCTATTGGCTCGGTAGTGATTGCTGACCTGCCCCGTGGGGAGCTGGGCCGTGACTATGAACCAGCCGCCCCCGAAGCATGGTTCACCGTCGTGGTGCTTCCATGAGCGGACGACGGGGTACCTGGCGGCCAGCCACGCCCGGACTGCGTGTGCGTGGTAGAGCAGCCTGAATTCGTACAGCTCGTCGAAGGTGTGGAACCCGTCGGAGATGCTGCCGGTGTCGGTCATTACTGGCTCCAGATCATGTAGAGCCCGCGGCGCGGGCTGCGCCGCTAACACGCGGCGGGTCTTGCCCATCTTGCCGGGCACCTCGACAGCCTGGCCGGGCTGAAATGGTCAGCCCAAAAACGTAACTCAGGCCAGACTTCGTCGCAAGCGTTGTCTGCCGAGAGCCGCTCGAGTGAGGACCCGGGATAGCGGCGGCGGACTCAGGGACCGCTCGCAGATCGGGTTCTTGTGTACTGCACTCACAGCAGGGGCGCCGACATCGTTAGCCCCGGCACCGACAAAGTGTCCGTAGTGATGACGGAGGGGCAGCCGCACATCCGAGGGCCCAACAGTCCTCTGGCTCTCCTCTGTGCCTGGGCCGAACATGTCGCGCCGCACGTAGAATCGACCTGTTCCGGGTCGAGCAGGAACGTGTCGCCGCTCTCGGCGCGACGCAGGTCCCGATCCGCCGAACCCGCGTGACGGCGGCGAGGCTCGACGAAGCCGCCAACCGCAGCCCCGTCGATCGAGGTGGTGAACTGGCGCAAGACGTAAAGGATGTGTTGGTGATGAACAGCAGCGAGCCTCGTCGGCCGGACGTCACGACGGTCGAGATCATCGGTGGTCCAGAAGCGCTCGAGGTCGGCCTTGGCAACTATGACGCCCGGTGGGCGGAGGTCTACCTGCATCACCGGCGTCGGATCCTTGACGCGTTGGCGGCAGTGGACGTCGATGTCGAGCACATTGGATCGACTGCGGTTCCAGGCCTTGCCGCCAAACCGATTGTTGACATCGTCGTCGCGGTGGCCGACATCACAGCAGAGGAGGACTACCTCGACGGGCTGTTGGCCGCAGGTTACGAACTGCGGGTTCGCGAGCCAGGACATCGGCTCGTGCGTACGCCGACTCGCGACGTTCACGTGCACGTATATGAACGGGGGGACGCAGCGGTGCACGAGTACCTTCTCTTCCGTGACCACTTGCGCACCAATGCAGACGATCGCGCCCTGTACGAGAGTGTCAAACGAGCTCTGCTCAGCCAGCAGTGGAACGACATGAACGACTACGCCGACGCCAAGAACGACGTCATCTTGGCGATCAAGACTCGAGCCAGGGCAACTCGCCAATGACGCGGGATGGTGTCACGGGTTTGTGATCTGTGAATCTGTTCGACTGGCGACGCCTACCTGTGGTTTGTCGACGGCGGGTTCGAGCGGGAGTAGGCCGTGAGTGGAGGCGTCAACTACGGTCTGGGGAGCCCGAGATGACGAAGCGGCTGCCGCGTCCGCCTGCACCGGGGCCGCTGGAAGCGTACGCCGTCCTTTTCGATGATCTCTTCGGGACGCTGGCACAGCGGCGGGGCTTGCGCGAGTTCCTGGCCGGGGTTGTTGTTGCCGCGGGACCGCAACAAGACACTGACATGCCTGGCCGGCAAGGAGTCCGTGGTGGGTGCCCAGCATGCGGCGGTGCAGCGCGGCGCCTGCAGTTGTTGCTGGCCGACCCGGCCACGGCGCCGCATGACGGCGGGGTGCTGGTAATCGACGATTCCGGAGATCGCAAGGACGGCGGCGCGACCGCCCATGTGGGCAAGCAGTACCTCGGCTCGGTCGGGAAGATCGACCGCGGCGTGGTCACGGTGTGCGTAGGCGAGGTAGTAGGCGATCTCGTCCGGTCGGGCCGGGCTGCGGCGGGCCGGCATCCACCGCTGACGGCGGGACGGTCACCGTCAAAGACATCGATCACCGGCAGACGGGCTGCTGCCCAGTCGTAGGTACGCGGGCCTTCTGGCGCCGTTGCCGCAGGAACGTCGTTCCCATGCCTCGTCGGGAGCGCCGGCGATGGCCTGGCCGATACGGCCGAAGGAAGCGTCCAGTTGCTGGGACTTCAACACGGCCAGGACGGAGCCGACACCGGCTTCCTCCAGGGTGCGGTGCATGGGCCATTCCTGTCCGTAGGCGCAGTCGCCCGTCGCCCGGGCGACGGGGAGTGGCGAAGCAAGTGCCCGCAGGATCATCGCGCGGGCCATTTCTCCCTTGGTCGCGAAGCCACGACTGTCAGGGACTTTCGCCGCCCGGTGCCGGTCCGCCTCCGCAGTGCAGGACCTGGGCAGGTAAAGCTTCCGGTCCGCCAGAGCCCTTTCTCCTGAGGAGGCATACGCGACGAAGACCCCGGTCTGGCAGGACACCGGCTCGCGGTAATGATCGTGAGCCGCGACGGGGCTGGTCTCACCCGGAGAGGGTGCGCGGGTCTGCTTCGACGCCGTCGAGGGCTCGCGTGAGCGGAGCGGCATCGGGGGTTCGAGCCATCGGACCATTCCTCCCTGATTCAGACGATGCCGACATCGCCTGGTCTGCCCACGTGTGGAAAGCACGTCGAAATCCGGCTCTCCCGCACAGAGATCACCGAGCCGATCGCCCCGCGCACCGACGCCCCGCCAGGAGGGCTTCGGACAGCGAGCGGCGGAGTGTGGCTGCACCGTGGCAGGCCCATCAGCCATGGCTCGAAGGCCACGCATCCGACCACGAGCTGGTCGGCGCGCCGCGCGGGGGCCGGTCAACCTGGGGTTTGATTCGGCGGCATCGCGCTGTTCGATCCGTTCACCACCGCGCGATGCGGGACACCTCCCGAGGGTCCGATCAGCATCAACGCCGTGATCGCCGCACCGTCGTACGGACCCTGATCGCCACGCGATGACGGGCGACTCGCCGAGCGGGGTTTAGCCGAGGCGTGACTCAGGTCACGTCACGCGAGGTGGCTTTGTTCGCCACTTGATGTCAAGATGTCACTTAGTGACGCGGAATTTGCTCCCATAGACGAACCCGGAAGAGCTGATCACCATGCAGACCACCAGTCCCCAGGAGGCGGCGATCGACATGCAGGCGGCAGACCAACGGACGAAGAAGTCGGCGCTCGAACAGGCGGGCGGCACCAAGGGGGTCATCTACTCGGCGCTGCCGGTCGTGGTGTTCGTCGTCGCCAACAACGCCAGGGGACTCAAGGTGGGCGTCCTCGCCGCCCTGCTCGGCGCCTTGGGCATCGCGGTGCGGCGGCTGATACGCAAGGAGTCGATCCAGCCCGCGCTCGGCGGCATGTTCGGCGTGGCGATCGCCGCCGGCATCTCCTGGTACACGGGATCCGCCAAGGACTTCTTCCTCATCGGCATCTGGCTGAGCTTGGTCGGCGCCGTCGCCTTCGTCCTCTCCGTGGTGCTGCGGTGGCCCCTGGCCGGCCTGATCTGGAACTCGACGACCGGCAAGGGCACCGTCTGGCGGGCGGACAAGCGTTCGCGGTTCTACTACGACATCGCCACCCTCGTGCTGGCCGCCATCTTCGGCGCCCGGTTCGCCGTCCAGCAGTACCTCTACCAGGCCGACAAGGTCGGCTCCCTGGGCTTCGCCAAGATCGCCATGGGCTACCCGCTCCTCGCCGTCGGCTTCCTGGCCGTCGCCTGGGCCGCCCGGGCTTCCGACAAGCGACTGAAGGCCGTAGGGCTGCTGCCCGCCAAGCGCAGCTAACTGACGCCCTCCCCGCTCCCCGTCCGTGCCGGACGGGCCCCACGGCCCGTCCGGCACACGCGTCCGCACCGCGGAGCGACCACGGCCGATTTGGGCGTCATCTCTTGTGGGGTTGCCGACCTCCGCACCGCCGCTGCGAGCACACGGCCCGACACTTCCAGGCCCTTCGCCGGCATGGCCGCAGCGGAACGACGTCTTTGTCCCACGGCTGAATGGCGAGGTGACCCCATGCAGGTGAGCAATCGCGTCGGACCTGGGATGAGCGAGCAGCGGCGCTGCCGGATCCGGTTGGAGATCTCTCGGGAGGCGTCGCGTCTCTTCTGGGAGCAGGGCGTTGCCGCGACCAGCGGTGACCAGATCGGCGAAGCAGTGGGCCTGTCGACGCGTACCATCTGGCGGCACTTCCGGAGCAAGGAGAGCTGCGCCGAACCGATCATCTTGCATGGCGTCGCGTGGGAGATGGCCGCCCTGCGCCGCTGGAAACCCGAACTCTCCCTCGATGACCATCTCGCCGATGAGATGAGCAGGCATAGCCGCGACGCCGACTGCGCGGAGCGCGCCGACGACGCGCTCGCGATGAAGATGATCGCGCTCAGCAGCAGGGAGCCCGTGCTCCGCACGGCCTGGCTGATGGCCTGTGACCAGGTAGAACGCGAGCTGGCCGGGAGCATCGCCGACCGACTTGACCTGCCGGCCGACGACATCAGGGTGCAGGTGCACGCGGCGGCCGCCTCGGGCGCCCTACGAGTCGTCAACGAGGAGATCGGCGATGCCCTGCTCGGCGGTGCCGAGGTGCGCCAGTTCGCACATGCGCACCAGCTCCTGGCCCAGGCGATCCGCAGTGCCACGGGAGGCGCCGTGGGGGACGCGGCTACGACCTGAGATCCGTACGCGACGACCCCCTCAGGTCGCACAAACACCGGCATTGAGTGTCCCGTTCGGCATGCGCCTGAGCGGGCTGCCCGCGCTGTTCGCCGTGTGTGACACAGGCCGGGTGGCAGGTCGATCCACCGGCGCCGGACCGGATACCGCCCGTTCCCGATCGCTCGAAGCATTCCCGTCAGGTGGCGCTCGGTACCCAGTGTGTACGTCACCTGCTGTCCTCGATCGGAAGACTCAGTGACTACCGACTATTCCCCCGCGACGAAACCGGAAGCGGCGACGATGCCGTCCCGGCAGGTGCTTCAGGCGATTTCCGGACTGGTGGCCGGTTTGTTCGTCGCCATCCTCGCCGAAACCGTGGTGGCCAACGCGCTGCCCCGGATCACCGCAGAGTTGGGGGCGAGCCAATCCTCGTACACCTGGGTGATCATCGCGGAGCTGCTGGCCATGACGGCCACCGTTCCGTTGCGGGGCAAGCTGTCCGACCTCTACAGCAAGAAGCTGCTCCTCCAGACATCGCTGGGCCTGTTCGTGGTCGGCTCATTCCTGGCTGGATTGACCCAAGGTGTCGGCACGTTGATCTTCAGCCGGCTGGCGCAGGGCTTGGGGGCAGGCGGACTCACGGCACTGACGCAGGTCGTGTTGGCGGCCGTCATCCGCCCGCGGAAGCTGGGCCGGTACTCCGGCGTTTTCGGCGCCGTCTTCTCCGGGGCCACCGTGGCCGGCCCGCTGATCGGCGGCCTCCTGGTGGACACCTCCTGGCTCGGCTGGCGGTGGTGCTTCTTCATTGGTGTGCCCTCCGCGCTCCTTGCCATCGCGCCGCTGCGGCGCACACTGCACCTTCCGCACGTCCGCCGCGACGTGAAGATCGACTGGCTCGGTGCCTTCCTGATCGTCGCCGGTGTCAGCTCGCTGCTCATCTGGGTTTCGATGGCGGGCAGCACGTTCGACTGGTTCTCCTGGCAGACGGCCGCGTCGGTGGCGGAACGCTGCTGCTGGCGGCGGCCGTCCGGGTCGAGTCCCGGGCCGCCGAGCCGATCATCCCGCTGAGCATCTTCCGTAACCGCGCCGTGGCACTGACCAGCCTGGCCTCCCTACTGGTCGGAGTCGGCCTCTTCGGCGGTACCGTCTTCCTCTCGCAGTTCTTCCAGGTGGCCATGGGCAAGTCGCCCAAAATTGCTGGTCTGATGAGCCTGCCGTTGGTCCTGGGATCGCTCGCCGCCTCCATGCTCGCCGGCCACCGGATCAGCGCGACCGGCAGGTGGAAGCCGTACCTCGTGGCAGGCACCGTCCTTATGACCGTCGGCCTTGCCCTGCTGGCCACCATCGGATCCCACACGCCCTTCGTTCTGCTGAGCGTTTACATGGCCGTCCTGGGGACCGGCGTCGGAATGCTGACGCAGAACCTGGTCCTCGCCGCGTAGAACGACGTGCCCGCCGACACTCTGGGCAGCGCGACCTCCGTCCTGTCCTTCTCGCGCAGCATGGGCGGGACCGTGGGCACCAGCGTCCTGGGAGCGGTCCTCGCCCACCGCGTCGCCACCGAACTTGCCGACGGCCGCGCTGCGGCAGGTGACACGCCGGGAGGCGGAGCCGGGCATGGTGTCCCCGACGCCACGACCCTGCCCGCCCCGGTGCGTGCGCTCGTGGAGAACGCCTACGGCATCGCCATCGCCATCGCCATCGCCGAACTCTTCCTCTGGGCCACCCCGTTCGCCCTGCTGGCGCTGATCGCTGTCCTGTTCATCGAAGAGAAGCCAGGCCCTCGCCCTTGCGCTTCTTCTCCCGCTTGAAAGAGGGCCGCAGCAGTTCGGCCCCACGCATGACCAGTCGTTCTCTAACTCCTTGGAGGCGAAGCCCTCGTCCGCGATGATCAGCAGTCCGGGCCGGTCGGCGATCAGGTCTTCATCGACGTCGAGCATGGCCTGGCACTTCGCGTTCGTCGAGTTTCGGGTTCGCCAGCGCCCACAGGATCGGCATCCCGGTCGGCGTGTGTCCGGCGCGTCAGACCGAGGAGCCGCGAGGAGACGGCGGTTAAAGGAGTGGACAGGGGCTCGGCGACCATGGCCGTCGAGCCCCTGTCGGTCTCATTGGAAGACCCGCTCCACGAACGCGTCGAGGTTGCCGCGCAGGCGATCGATCTGCTGCTCGACAGTGAGGGACTCCTCCATGCGCCCGCCCGGTGCCGCCTTCTTCCTGCCCCGTACGTACAACGAGCAGTCCAGGTCGGCGCAGATGTAGAGGCCCACCGAGTTGCCTCTGCGGCCGGCCGGGCCTGCCTTGGGGGCGGCCATGAGGGAGACGCCGCTGCCGGGATGCGTGGTCAGGCACAGCGAGCACATGCTGCGGCGCAGGAAGCCGCGGTTGCCGGAAGCGGAGCGCAGGGACAGGCCGACGAGTTCATCGGCGCGTTCGACGACGAGATACCTGCGATCGGGCGCGGACAGATCGAACCAGCCCAGGAAGTCCAGGTCATCCCAGTGGTCGAGGTCCGCCAGGTTCTTGGGCAGGGGGAGGCGTTTGGCCTGGCCCTTCGAGCAGTTGACGAACGAGGTACGGATGTCGTGCTCGGTCAGGGGTTTCATGGAGGGTCCTTCGAGGGGTCAGGTGGACGGTGGCGGGACACGAACCCGGCTCGCTAGGCCGGTGTGTCATTTCCGGCGGGATTCGGCGTCTTGCGCCGTACGGTGAGGCCCGCTACCAGGGCGGCGAGCAGCAGGACGCCCGCCGAGCACCAGTAGGCGACGGAGAAGCCGTGCACCATGCCCTCGTTGAGGGTCGCGCCGCCGTGGCCCGGATCGTGCACGTGCGAGTGGACGTAACGGCTGGTGGCGCCGGTGGCGATGGTGTTGAGCAGTACGGTGCCCAGCGAAGCGCCCATCTGCTGAACGGTGTTGAGGACAGCCGAGGCCACACCGGCGTCCTGCGCGGGCACGCCGGCGGTGGCCGTCGCGTAGACCGGCATGAAGGTCAGGCCCATGCCCAGACCGAGCAGCAGCAGGGCGGGCAGCACGTGCGGGACGTACCGCGCATGCACGGTCAGGCTGCTGAGCAGCACCATGCCGGCGGCGGCCAGCACCATGCCGGACGACATCAAGGTGCGCGGCGCCGTGCGTGGCAGCAGGCGGGTCGCGATCTGGGTCGCGCCGATGACGATACCGGCCGAAATCGGCATGAAGGCCAGGCCCGTCCGCACCGGCGGGTAGCCGAGGACGACCTGCAGGTAGTACGTCAGGAACAGGAAGACGCCGAACATGCCGATGGTGGCCAAGCCCATCGTCGCGAGCGATCCGGCCCGGACACGGTCCTTGACGATGCGCAGCGGCAGCAGCGGGCTCGCCGCGCGGCTCTGCCACCACACGAAGGCGGCGAGCAAGATCACGCCGGCCGCGAGCAGCGTGAGCACCGACGGGCTGGTCCAGCCGCGAGGTTCGGCCTCGCTGAAGCCGTACACGAGGGCGACGAGCCCGCCGCAGCCCAGCAGCGCGCCCGGCACGTCCAGGTGCCCGCGCCGGCGGCCGGAGCGGTCGCGCAGGAAGGCCGGTGCGCCGAGCAGGGCGGCCAGCGCGATGGGCACGTTGACGTACAGGGACCAGCGCCAGTTCAAGTACTCGGTCAGCAGACCGCCCACGATCAGCCCGACCGCGCTGCCGCCGCCGGCCAGCGCACCGTAGACCCCGAACGCCCTGGCCCGCGCCTTGGGGTCGGTGAACGTCGTCGTCAGCAGCGACAGGGCCGAGGGCGCCAGGACCGCCGCGAACGCACCTTGCAGGGCCCGCGCCGCGAACAGCATCCCAGGACCGGCCGCCGCGCCGCCCAGCGCGGAGGCCGCGGCGAACCCGGCCAGGCCGATGACGAAGGTGCGCTTGCGGCCCACCAGATCGGCGACCCGGCCGCCGAGCAGCAGCAGCCCGCCGAAGGCCAGCGTGTAGGCGGTGATCACCCACTGCCGGTCGGCGTCCGACATGCTGAGAGCGCGCTGGGCGGAGGGCAGCGCGATGTTCACGATGGTGCCGTCAAGGATCACCATAAGCTGGGCGAGGGCGATGACGGCCAGCGCCCACCAGCGCTTCGGATCCGGTGCCGGTGCCGGAGTCGCGGAGGGAACCTCGCCGTCCGGGGAACGGTCGGCGGCCGTGGAAGGGGCGGACAGGAGGGATTCCCCTCCGGGACGTTTCTTGCTCATGGCGATCACGCACGTTTCGTGTCGAAGTGCTGTCGAGACAGCCGGCCAGGGAAGGTCGCAGTGGTGACGACGGGCCGGTGTACGCAGCACGGGGACACGGCATGGCGGTGGGGCAGCGGGAACCGCAAAGAGCACCCGGGGCCTGCCTCACCAGATGCGTGTCACTCACGCCGGCGCTCTTGCTGGTCGTGAGGCGGAGAGTGCCGAGATCACGGTGAACAGCAAGATAAGGGCCCGTCTTCGGGCACGCGCCCCCGCAGGCCGCGCGGCGACGAACCGCGCAGGCCAGGACATCTCGTGACGCGGCATCTCAGGAAGATGCCAAAGATAAGAAACAAGAAGGGGGAAGAGTTACCGCGCGCCGCAGAGGAGGGAGGGCACACGGCCGGAGGCAACTATGGCCGCAACGCATTCGGCATGGTCCATGTCTCTCGCCTCCTTCCGGGTAGGGCACGCGGTGCGTGTCGACGCCGAGCGCGCCGAGCGGGGCGGCAGAGAGCCTGCCGCGCTAAATCTCGGACAGGGTATCCCATCGACGCCACAGCGCGACCGGAATTGCCGACCGCCCGCGCGCACGGAAGGGGTTTGCTTGGGGGTGGAAGTCCCTGGGGGAGGAGGTGGTGCCAACCCCGAGCCGGGAGTTCGGGCGGGAGGCCGTTGACGATGTCTGACGGCTGCTGGTGCAGCCCCGACACGTATGCGGCCTGGCAGCCGCAGGGCTTGATGTCCAGCACGACCCAGGTGCCGAGTAGTCCTGCTGCTTTCGCTCGACCAGAGCGCGGCGTTCCTCTGGGGCGACGTCGTCAGACAGGACGTCGACGACCTCGACGTCAGCTTCCGTGGGCTCGGGAGCGATCCTGTGGGCGCTGGCGAACCCGAAACTCGACGAACGCGAAGACCAGGCCATGCTCGACGTCGATGAAGACCTGATCGCCGACCGGCCCGGACTGCTGATCATCGCGGACGAGGGCTTCGCCTCCAAGGAGTTCGAGAACGACTGGTCATGCGTGGGGCCGAACTGCTGCGGCCCTCTTTCAAGCGGGCGAAGAAGCGCAAGGGCGAGGGCCTGCTCAAGTCGGTGCGGCATCTGATCGAGTCCGTGAACGACACCCTCAAGGGACAGTTGGACCTGGAGCAGCACAGCGGACGGACCTTCCAAGGTGTTGCCCCGCGCAGCCTCGCCATGGCCGCGTTCCACGAGTTGAGCGCTGGGCACTCCGTCTGCCGCTTCTCCTGGTCGGCCTGGCCCTGCAGCGCTTGTCGCCATCCGGCGACTGCCGGAGGTACGAAGATGTCGGTACGCGTCGAACGACTTGCCGTTCATGTCCACTGCGCCTGTGGGACCACGACTGCTTCGCGCTCCAGTTGATCGCGGCCTTCCCATCGGCCTGCTCGCCGGGTTCGCCGAAGTCGGGACAGCCGGTGGAACGGCCGAACCCGCGCGTATAAACCATCACGAAGGCGTAGCCCTGACCTTGTCGAACAGGTCGGTGCCCCTCATGAAGTCCTGGAGGCGCTTGGACGAACCGGTGCGCTCCCAGCCTTCGGGCCCGAGCTCCCCGGAGTACCCCAGTACGAGAGTGCGAGCTCGTCGACAGGCTGACCGACGCTTTCTTGCCGTTGGGCAGCTCTACCGGAAGCAGGATGTCGGGGACCCCGTGCCCGACGCGGTTGCGACCGTGCCGGCCAGCGGGCGAACGGGCCCCACCCAGAGCCTGCGGCCCGAACGGCAGCAGACGGACCGGGCTGTTGGTGAGACAACGAGGAGCGGCCACCCTGCGCAGCGGGCCAGGGTGGCCGCCTCTTCTGCGCCTTGCGAAGCGGTCAGCGCATCCAGACGGTGTACTCGGCGCGACCACCCGGACCGTCGCACCACACCTCGTCATACCCGTTGTGCTGGGCGTTCGGCAGCTCCTCAGCCTCGCACTGCCTCTTCGAGTCATACGTCATACCGCCAGCCACGTGCCAGCCGCTGCCGGGTGGGGGGGGACGGCGACTGCGCTGGTGGCTGTCAGCGGGACTGCTACGGTGCGGCGCCGACGGCGAGGCCGACGGTGATGCGGGAACGACACGACTTCCTCCTTCTGTTGGCTGCACTGTCCCTAGATCGAGCACCCGGGATCCGTGCGTGGTGCCTCTGCGGCTTGCAGCGTGTCTTGATCGACACGCCGCCGACGGGTCACAAGAAGGCGGTAAGGGTTGGTAGGTGATCTGCCATCACCTGAGCGGATGGGGCTGGGGCCACCCCAGCCGGTCGCTCGCTCGGCTGAACACCGTGAGCAAAGACTGCTCGATGCGCGGGTCTGTCCAACGTGAAGTCCATGGTGCGGGGCCTCGCCGCCGCCTGCGAACCGCAGGGCGGTCTCCTGTGTGAAGCGACCTACGACGGGCGGCGGATCGCCGAGGCCAAGGGCAACGGCGGTGGCGATCGGCTATCCGGGCAGGACCATTGCCGACGTGCGCCGCGTACCTCGAAGGCCGGCCACGGCTACCCAGGCCCGCGAGCACGGCATCAGCCGTGGCGCCGTGCGCACCGTTGTGGTCGACCTCATGCCCGACGACAACGCCGCCGACCACCACGCCACATCTGCCACGGGCAGTCGTCACCCTCGATACGCCGGGCAAGTTCGCCGAATTCCTCCGCGTGACCGAGGTGGACGACGCAGAGTGGGCCACTCCACCGCCGCTCCCGCCGTGCACTGCCAAGCCGTTTGACGGTCCCCAGGGCGCCCCGACCGTCCCGGCTGCAGCGCAAGGCCCGCCGGGAGTACGAGATGGACGGTTGCGGTTCCGGTGACGTCGGCCAGACGGCCAGGGAAACTCGCTGCGGCGTGATGGGTTCCCGCTCACCGGTGGCGAATTCACCCGTCGCGGACGGTATTTGTGGGGTGTACGGGACACGGTCCGGGTACGGCGGTGTTCCCTTGCGGTGTTTGTCTTGCCGTGGCGCGATTTTTTCTCCGTCGCCACTCGTCACAACGACTGTGGCGCCGACGATGATCAACCGGAGCCCAAGGGATGGACGTGAGCTCGACACTTGGTTCCATCAGCCACCATGCGGCGAACGCGGCAACCAGAGTCTCCAGCACCGGCCTTGATGTCACTAGATTTTACTTCGGCTCGCATTCTGCGGACGTGCGCATTTTTAGGTTTGTCCTGCTCAGCTCCATCCGCCGCCGACAGCCCGACTGGAAAGCACCGAGCTTGACAGGGCTTTGCGCAGGCCCGGTATTTCTCGATCGAATTTCTTGGCGAGTTCCTCAATCGTACCCTTGTGTTTGCGGCGCTCGGAACGGTTCAGTACGACCCCCATGGTCGCGTCGCTCTCCAGGGCGATCACCGGCAGTGCCACTTGCGCCAGGGACAGAGTGGACGGGTCGGGAGTGGTGGTGACCCGCGTGCGCAATACTTGCTGCACAGCTCGGGCCTCCTCTTCCCGCCGCAAGACAACTTTGCTCCCTCCAAGCAGACTCAAGGGGCGGCCGGTCTTCTTTTCGATAATCCCAGCAGCCGTGAGCTGGTTTTCGACCGGTTTCTCCGCCTTGTGCGCGGTGTTGTGCACCAGTGCCATCCACTTTTTCGGCCTCGCGTGCAGCTCTTCCCACACAGAGGCAAGAAACGGATCCGTCGGTGATCGGTCTCCAAGTACGCGAACCCGGCGCCCGTCGGTCTCAGCCTGTCCCGCAAGGACTAGCTCGGTCAGGGCAGCAGCGCGCAGCCGCTGTCCGCGGAACTGCAGAAGAGTAGCCGGAAACTTGTTCTTTCTGAAGGCGTAGGCACACAGGTAGATCTGCTGCGGAAGTGTGAGATCCATGTGAACTCCTTGAATACGTGGCAACAGGACCAGTTCCTACTACATGGCGCGATCTAAAAGGGCCGTTGACGGCATATTGGGTTCGCCGACCTCGGCCGTCGACCTGTCGGCGTAGCGCTTTTCCTGACTCGACGGGACTGCGGCCGCTCGAAAGCGCCATGAATCCGCACCACGGTCACCCGACTCGCAGCAGGAAGCTCGTGATCTTCAAGGCCGTCAACTCTCCCGAGTCCATCTCGCGCGACCTCACCATCGTGTCACTAACTGCAATGATGACACTTGGTGACAGTATTGCACACTCTTGGCGCGTGTGACCTGCGCCACAAATCCACTGCCAGTCGAGCGGTCGTCCAAGGGGGGTGGGGCTGCGATCGGCGGCCCACAGCGGCTGGACGTGCGGCGCCCTTGCCATTGCTGTCACTTAGTGACATTGTCATTAAGTGACAGCCTTCGATCGCTGAACGGTGACCGGCTCCAGGCTGCGGACCCACTCAGAGCCCTTGCCGACCATTGTCAGGGCCTCATCACTCGCTGTCCGGGGACAGCCACAGGAAGGACCCACATGGCATTGCCGAAGCCGATCAGCGTCGAGGAGTTCTTTGCCCCTCCCGTCCGTTCGAGGGCCTCCCTCTCGCCGGCCGGCACCAAGATCGCGTACCTGGCTCCTTGGGGAAACCACCTGAACCTGTGGATCGAGAGTGTCGACGCGCCCGGGGACGCGCGGCGGGTCACCTCCGAGGACCGCAACCTGCTGAGCTACCACTGGACCGACGATCCGAGGTGGCTGCTCTATACCCGTGACCGAGGAGGTGACGAGAACCGGCACCTCTACCGCGTCGATCTCGAAGACCCGGACGCAGCGGCTACCGACCTCACCCCCTTCCCCGGCGCACGCATCATGGATCTGAAGCTGCCCGCCGGGCGGCCGGGGAAGGCGGTGTTCTCCTCGAACAGTCGGAATCCCGCCACGTTCGACCTCTTCGAGCTGGACATCGCCACCGGTGACCTGCGGACCCTCGCAGAGAACACCGGAGGCGCTGCCACCACCCTTTTGTATGGCGGCAGCAAAGGCCTCTTCACCAGCGACGTCACCGAACAGGGCGACCTAGGGCTCTCGCGCTGGAACGAGGCCACGCAGACGTTGTGCCACATCGCGCAGTTCGAGGGTGAGGACTATCCGCTGGGCATCTATCCGCTGGAGGTCACCGCCGACGCCGGCGGCGTTCTCTTCGGTTCGAACACGGGCTCGGACAGACTCCGCCTGGCCCGGCTGGATGCAGAAACCGGCGTGGAGACGGAGGTCGACTCCCACCCGCAGTACGACCTGGACACACGAGCCCGTGTCTTTCCCGCACTGCCCTCGCCGCTCATCTTCAGTCGACGTACCGGCGAGCTCATCGGAGTTCGCTACCTCGGGGAACGACTGGTGATCAACGCACTGGACCCGCACTTCGCCGAGGTCTTGGAGAACCTGAGGAATCTGTCCGATGGCGACCTGGCCCACATCTCGTCCGACGAGAGCGAGCAGCGGTGGGTCGTCAGCTTCACCCACGACCGCGATCCCGGGGCCACATACTTCTACGACCACTCCTCGGGCGAGAGTCGGCTACTGTTCCGGCCCCTTGGTCACATGGATCCCGAGCATCTGGCACCGATGACACAGGTGACGATCACCGCTCGGGACGGTCTCGCGCTCCCCTCCCACCTGACACTGCCAATCGGGACAGAGCCGCACCGGCTGCCGCTGGTCCTGCTTGTGCACGGCGGTCCCTGGGACCGAGACAGCTGGGGGTTCAACCCTCTCGTCCAACTGCTGGCCAACCGGGGCTACGCGGTGCTTCAAGTGAACTTCCGCAGCTCCACGGGGTACGGCAAGTCGTTCATGAAGGCCGGCATCGGGGAGCTGGCCGGCAAAATGCACGACGACCTGATCGACGGTGTGAACTGGGCCATCCAGCAGGGATACGCGGACCCGGACCGGGTGGCGATCCTGGGCGGCTCCTACGGGGGCTATGCGGCACTGGTCGGAGTCACCTTCACGCCCGATGTCTTCGCCGCTGCGGTGGACATCTTCGGGGTCTCTGACCTCGCCAACTTCCTGCGCAACCAGCCGGAATTCGTCCGGCCGGCCCTTGCCGCCAACTGGTTCCGCTGGGTCGGCGACCCCGCGGATCCGCAGCAGGAGGCCGACATGCTGGCCCGCTCACCGATCAGCCGGGTGGACCAGGTCCGTACACCGCTGCTCATCGCCCAGGGCGCCAACGACGCCCGGGTAGCGCAGGCAGAATCCGACAACATGGTCGAGGCTCTCCGGGCACGTGGAGTCCCCGTCGAGTACATACTCATGGCGGACGAAGGGCACTCCATCGAGAACCCGGAGAACTTGATCGCCGTGTACCACGCAGTGGAGCGCTTTTTGGACGAGCATCTCGGACACGGTCGGGACGCTACGTAGCCGTCGTCCGGGCTGTGGCGGCAGGCGGTCGGCGGTCGGCGTAAGGGAATCTGTGAGGACCCGCAGCCCGGAGGCCGCATTCTCCGCGGCCGCCACTAGCGGATGCTCTGTCCAGCGGCTGCGGAGGTGTTGCGGGAAGCGGCGGCGCGGAAGCGCGAGGCGCGAGCGCCTGGGGGAAACACAGCGAACCGGAACGGAGCCCGCGCAGCCAAAGCCAAGATGAGGGAAAGCTACCGAAGCCTCCCTGCGCTTCTCCGGGGGGCACCTCTGATATGGCGGGGCGAGGAGGAGCTGACCCTCGGCTCGCATCAGCAGCGTGTAGTGCTGGCGGCGCTGCCGTCGCGGCGCGGGCGCCATGTCAGCACCGCCGAGATCGTCCCCGCCGTATGGGGTAAGGACCTTCGCGCGGCCTGGGGATCCGGCGGAGTGTGCAACGGAGTCTGGCGCGGGTCGAGTTGTTCCGCATACGCCTCGGCCCACTCCAGCCAGTCCGCCTCGTCCGTCGCAACCGGTGTGTCGCCGGCTCGGGCGCGGGCGGCCTGGCAGAAGGCGCGGATCTCGGCGGCCTGCGGGCAGGCCCGCGTCTGCCCGGTCAGAACTCTCGCCCGGTGCTGTTCGACCTGCTGCTCGCGAGCCAGGGCGACGGTCGCATACCAGCGCCGCCGCTGCTCTGCCTCGCGTAATTCCTTCTCCCGCTCCCGGCGTTCGGCTTCCGCCGCGAGCTGTTCGAGATCCTGCAGGGGGTGTCCCAGCCGCGACTCCAGCGTCCAGCGCGCACCTTCGCTGTAGAAGTACGAATGCTGATACCAGTTCCCGGCAGGTGCACCGAGTGCAAGGTGTCCGATGAACTCCTCGTCGTACTTGGGTACGCGGGTCCACGGGCTGTGCTCCTGCCGGCGGAGCTCCTGCGAGGTCGGCTCGCGCGGGACCTTGGCCGTCCGCTTGGTGAGGACGAGAGGAAAGGCCCGGCCCCGGATCACGATCGCCAGCGTGTGCACGGCATCACCACGCTGCAGGTCGGTCTGAGTCTCCACCGTGTAGCCGCGGCTCTCGGCCTCGGTCAGGAGCGCGTGCATGATCCGCAAGGCCCTTCAGCGAGAGGCCGTGACAGGTACAGCGGGATAACTTCCGGTCTGTCCCGGGTGTCGATCAGGCCCTGGGGCAGACCGAGGGCCTTGCGCGTGGCACGAACGAGACGATGAGGGCGTTCCAGGGTCTCCGTGTGGGTGCGGGGCTCTGCGGGCTGGAGGGCATGACTCCATTGTGGCGATGGGGAAGGTGGCGTGGGTCATGATGCATGAGCTTGCGTCCGGAGCGAGCGGCAGTGAACTCGTGCAGGCGATTCGGCCGTGGCAGCCCGTTCCGCCCGAAGAGGCGGGAAGGCTGTTGGTCATGACGCTCGCTTGACGCTCTCGGCGCCCGCACCAGGGATCGTGAGGCGAAAAACAGGCCTTGACCTGGTCTTTTCCACGAGTTGCCGAGGCCGACATCTTCCCGATGACCCACCACGTGGAGTGCGTCGCGATCCTGGAACCTGTCGAAAAGGGCCGTTGACCTGCAGGTTTGGCGGGTGTGCGTGATGTGCGCGTGAATCAGGCTTCGCCTCAGGTCGGACAGCTGCGCGCGGGCCGCGCGCCGGATCGTGCTGCTGTCCGCCCCCCAGGTGTCGTACGTCGCGGAGATCGGGCGATACCTCACTGGCATGGTGCGTGAAACCTTGAAAGGACACTCGACACCAGCGAGGAGGCACTTGTGACTGAGACACCTGCCAGCCAGGACCCGCGATGGATACGGGCTGAGGCCGATCTGCGGGCCTTTTGCGAGACCCGCGGGTTCGATCTTGAGGCGCTCGAGGACTGGAGCACCCTGGTGATGATTGTCTACAACCCCAAACTTGGGTTGGAGGATGCGAAGAAGACCATCGTTGAGGAAAGCGAGAAGCACCTCAGTGAGGCCAGACAACGTGAACGCCAGGAACGGGTCACCAAGGACAAACTGAGCGCAGCCATCGCCCCCGTCGGGTCGTTGAATGACGACATACGCAACATCGTGGAGCAACTGGCGGATGCGTACGTCGGAGGTCACCGGGTCAATCTCGCACTCGGCCGGACACTCCTAGCGTGGGAGCACGATGAACTGCGCGAGCAGTGGAACATGGTGAGAGACGTGGCTGGCAAGATTCCGAACTGCATCTTCACCAACTTCCACAGCTATCCCGCGACAGACAAGGCCGCGGCCGGCCACGGAAACGTCGGCAACACCCTGGATACGCGCCGATACCAGGGGAATCTGCTGGTCTTCATCAACGGAGTGAAGTTCAACATACACATCAACACCACCTCGGCATCCGAGGACTGAAGTTCGCTGGCCTCTTGCACGTCGGTCCGTCGATTCATTTGGCGGGCCGTTTGTGCTGTGTGGTTGTTTTTGTGCAGGGTGATGCCCGGCTGTCGTGTCGGGTGGGCGCCGGTTCCACAGTTCCGGTTGTGGTGTGCTCGTTGGAATGGCGGGTGGCTGGTCAGCAGGGGTTCGGAAGGGCTGCGAGGCGGTGGATCGCCTGTGTGATCACGTCCGTCCAGGGCCAGCGGCGGGCGGAGTCGCATCCGTCGGGGTTCCCACCGGCGGGTTTCGCCGGTCAGGGCGAGCATCGGCATTCAGGCGAGAAGATCGAGTGCGAGCTGGACGATCTCGAGCCGGATCTGGTTCTGGGCGGTGTGGTGCAGGGGCAGGTTGCGCAGGCGGGTGGCGCGGGCATTGCGGATGCGGTCCTCGCAGCGGGCCCGCAGGCGGTGGCGTAGTTCCAGTTCGGCGATCGGGATGGTCACGGTGTTGGTGGCGAAGCAGGTGAACTGTGGTCCGTCGGCGTCGGTGATCCTCAACCGGGAGACGTGGTGCGGGCGTTCTCTGCGGATGATCAGCCGTATGCCCTCCGGCCAGCCGTCGAGGACGTTCCCGGTCAGTTCGGCGACCCGGGCTCCGTCCCGGATGTGGCCGTCGGGCTCGACGGCGGGAGTCCAGGCGGACGCGGGGACCTGCAGCACGGCCTGGTGGATGGCGGCGGTGATGGTCATGCCGACCGAGTAGGACAGCCACCTGCCGCGGCGGGCCAGCCAGGCGACGAACTCATGAGTACCGGCGGCGGAATTGGTGCGGATCAGGGTCTGGCGTCCGCGCCGGTAGCGTTTGGGTAGTTGGGTCAGGGTCAGCTTCGTGGCGGAGATGTGGTCGGCCGCGGCGTTACTGCCGCGTTGCCGGGCCGCAGCAGCGCGGCCACCGGCTCCCCGGAACCGGCCTGGCCGTGGTCGACGAACGCGACCAGCGGAAGATGGCCGAGGGTCTTCTTCCAGGTCGCGGTGGCATCCTGCTTCTCGGAGTGCGCCAGGACCAGCAGGCTGTCGATGTCCACGATCACCTGCCCGTTGGCAGCCGGACCGTTCTCGCCGGCCAACTCCCATACTCGCCGGCGTACTTCGGCTCGCGCGTTCCGGATGGCCGTCAGGGCCTTCGGCCCGGATGCGGCCAGGGTGCCGATGAGACGGGAGACCTTCGGATCTGACGCCACCGGCCCGAAGGCGCCCGGCTCGGCCCGCAGCTTGCCGATATCGGCCAGGCAGTCCCCGCCCAGAGCCGTCTTGAGCGCGGCATCCAGCAGGATCTTGCCCGGATCGTGCACCGCCCGCCGCTTGTGCCACGGCGCCAGAGCCGCTGATGTCGCGGTGTCCAGGCCGGACTTGCGGACCGTCTCGACCAGTAGCACCGCGCCGCGCCGGCATGAGCGGGGGCACCGCTTCGTGCTCTTCGTCGAGGAGAGCGCCCTCCGCTACCAACTCGGCGACGCGGACGCCATGGCCGCTCAGCTCGGGCACCTGCTCAGCGCAGGCGCCCTACCGTCCGTATCCCTCGGCGTCATTCCGATGGCAACCCGCCGGCGGAGCATGTGGCCGCAGGAGACCTTCCACGTGTACGACGACACTCTCGTCTCGGTGGAGTTGCTCTTGGCGCAGGTGAACATCACTCAGCCGTCGGAGATCGCCCTGTATCTGGCGGCGTTCGAGGAGCTGCGGAGCATGGCTGTGTACGGGGCCGAGGCGCGCGCCCTGATCGTCAGGGCCATCGGCGCCCTGACCTGAACCCGGATGCGCGAAAGCGCCCCCTGCTCGGCCCTCAACGGGTCGGGCAGGGGGCGCTGCGGTGTCCCGCTAGGTGGTTCTGCCGAGCCCGTACGGAACCCGGTCACCGTGGCGTTCGAGGTCCGCCGCGTACGCCCGGTCCTGAGCCCTCACGCGGCGCCGTACCGCCTCAAGCGCAGGCGCATCCGTGGCGAGCTCGCCGGCCGCTGTACGCAGCAGGTCGACCAGCGTCTCGCGCGCGGCGGCGTGTTCTCTGACCGCTCGCGCGCTGTGTTCCTGATCGGAGATCATCTGTGTCCCTTCCTGCCGGCCGAAGGAAGGCCGCGGCCGCACTCGCCTTCGGCGCGCTCCAGGCGGTGGAGCAGGCTCTGCCGGAGTTCCGCGGCAGCGCCCTCGGGCGGCTCGGCCGGACCGAAGAAGCCGAAGCCGAGACGAAGCGGGCGTTCGCGGCCGAGCAGAATCGCAGGTGGTTCCGAGCGAACCCGGGCAGCGCGGACGCGATCGCCGCCGCGACGAAGGCCGCCAATACCGCCCGGGAGCGCACCGCTCAGCACCTGCTCACGGTACGGCTGGAGCAACTGCGCTAGCAGAGCACCGCCCGTACCGAGACGGCCGGGCCCCTGCCGTGGCGGGACCGGCTGCCCGAGCTCGCCGCCCGCCCCCTCCACGGTGGTACGACCGGGACGGTGAACACGTGAACACGTGACCACCTGGCACAGCGGCGTCGACCTCGCCCGCCAGGCTCTGATCGCCGCCCGCGAGGCCGCCAAGAAGAGCGGTGGCACCCGCAAGGAGAAGCCCCGACGGCGGACCCAGACGGTCCGGCGGGACGGCCGCGAGCCACTCGGGCTCGGTGCCGCGATCCAGATGATGATGACCGAGCGCGGCCTCGCCGCCCCCGCCGCGGGCGGCAGCGTCCTCGCCTGCTGGGACGACATCGTCCGCGCGACCGTGCCCGAACTCGCCGAACACGGTCGCGCGGTGCGGTTCGACGCCGACACAGGCCGTTTGGACGTCGCCCCCGCCAACCCCGCTTACGGCACGAAGCTGCGCTGGAGCGCGCCGAGACTGATCACGGAGGCCAACAAAAGGGTTCCTGGGGCGAATGTCCGTACGCCGCACGTCCTGGCACCCGCACCCGGCACCGCCAGCCCTGCGGCCGCTGAATCCAGTCCCATCTCGGCCAGCGGGGAATGATCATTGAAAGGAACGCGCGCGCCTCCGATAACTGAATTTATTTCCCCGTCGGTCGTGCCGTCCGTACCATTCATTACTCACGGTCCTCGGGCATCGGTCACTCTCCATGACGCCCGGCCGATGATTCCCGAAATCCCGAAGAGGAGCCAACCGGCGATTGAGCGACTATCGAGGGAGTTGATGACCCGCGAACCCTGAGCACCGTTATTTATTTCCGTGATACAGAAAAGGAAACCGGCGGGTCCGGCCTCCTTTTCCGCGGTCCGGCGTGCTACGCCCCTTCCGGGCGCGGCACGCGTCGGCCGGTCAGGCGCGCTCCTCGGCGAAGACCTCGTTCAGCGTGGTGTGGGTCAGAACGCGCAGGAACGGCAGGATGGTCACGGCCACCGACACGGCGAAGACGGCGAACGCGAGGCGGAGGCCGACCCATTCGGCCAGCAGGCCCATCACGCCCGCGCCGATGGGCATGGCGCCCCAGCTGAACAGCCGGCTCACCGCGTTGTAGCGGCCGAGCATGCCACCGCGCACGATGTGCTGACCCATCGTCCGGGAGTTCACGGCCCACAGGGTGCCGCCCATGCCGCCGGCGAAGGCCGCGGCGGTGACCGCCCACAGGCTGGTGGTCACCGCGGGCACGGCCATCATCGCGAAGGTGCCGATCAGATCGGCGAACATCACCCAGCGGCGGCCGAAGAACCGGTTGATCCGGGTGACGACGAGAGCTCCGACCAGGCCGCCGATGCCCAGGGCGCTCAGCACGGTGCCGTACTGCCGCGAGTCGAGATGCATGACATCGGTGGCGAACAGCGGCATGAGGGCAAGCCAGGCACCCCAGCAGGCGCACAGGACCGTCAGGATCAGGGCCATGGTGCGCAGCAGCAGGTTCCGCCACAGATAGCGCAGGCCGCCGGCGATCTGCTGGTTGACGCTCTCAGGGGCGGCCGCCTCCCCGGTGCCCGTGGCGGTCTCCCGTACCGCGCGGAATCGGCCGACGAGCAGGATCAGGATGAACGAGGCCAGCAGGTACGACACCCACGTGGTGCCCAGCGCGACGGTTGTGCCGGCCGCGAGGAGCAGGCCGCCGACGAAGGGGCCGCAGAACTCGTTGCAGACCGTCTCGGCACCGGTGATCCAGGCGTTCGCGCGTTCGCGGCCCTCCGGCGGGGTCAGGGCCGGTATCAGGGCCGCGGCCGAGGTCAGCGCGATGACTTCGGCGATGCCGAGCCCGGCGCCGGCGGCGCAGAGCACCGCGATGGTGACGCCACCGGCCGCCGCCACCTCGATCAGTACGCCGAGGGCGAGCAGTCGCAGGGCGTTCGCCCCCCACAGCAGGCGGCGGCGGTCCACGCGGTCGACCAGGACCCCGACGTGCAGGGCTGTCAGCAGCCAGGGCAGGGACAGACTGAGCGACACCGCCGCGACCTGGGCCGGGGAGGCCGACGCCCGGGTCGCGAGGAGCGGCAGGGCGATCTTGGTGACGCCGTCCGCGAGGTTGGTGGCGGCGGTGAAGGCCAGGAGGACAACGGTGTTCC
Organism: Streptomyces sp. 150FB; assembly: GCF_000818195.1. Classification (GTDB taxonomy): domain Bacteria; phylum Actinomycetota; class Actinomycetes; order Streptomycetales; family Streptomycetaceae; genus Streptomyces. Next base: position 8,934,335 of record NZ_JTHL01000001.1, read on the forward strand.
GGCTACCGAGTTGTGCGGAGGGCCCCGCGTAGACCTCCGCCACAGGTTCCGCGACTGCCACCGGCCCCTCGGCGGCCTTGGAGGCCTGGTCGCTCGTCGATTCTCCGTCCATCAACTGTCCGCCCATCGAGGCTTCCTAACCGTCTAACAGATTGAGTGGTGAGTGGCACGCGTCGAGTCTGACAGAGGGTGGCGGTCCATGTCACCGGTCAAACCGATAGACGGTCATCAGCAGTAGGATGGTGGCTCACCTGGAGGTGACTCATGCTCGATGCCCCGGCGCCGGCCCGACTGATCGAAGCCTTCGTCAACACCGTCGACGTGGAGCTCGGTACCGACGAGCTGGACACAGCGGGCGGGCTCCGCACCTGGCTGGCCGCCCGGGGCCTGCTCGACCGCGACGGTGTCGTCAGTGCCGAGGACCACGCTCTGGGGCTGCGTTTGCGCACCGGCATCCGGGAGGAGCTGGGTGTCAATGTCGGCGACACCGCCGACGCGGCGTTGCTGGCGGGGGCCGACGAGGCACTGCGTGAGCTGCCCGTCCTCATCACCGCCGGGGGACGGTACGCCGGCGCGGGCGTACTGTTCCCCGCCCCGGACCTGCCCCCGGCCAGAAAGGCGCTGGCCGGCCTGGCGATCGCCTGGAGCGAGCTGGCCATCACCGGCCAGTCCGCCAGGCTCAAGCGCTGCGCGGAGCACGCCTGCGCCTGGGTCTTCTGGGACGTGTCCAAGAACCGCAGCCGCCGCTGGTGCTCGATGCGGGTCTGCGGCAACCGGGCCAAGGCACGCCGGTACACCGCCAAGCGGACCGCGTCGGGCGCCCGCCCGGCCTGAACCGGGCGGATACCCGCACCCCGACGACAGGTCCGGGGCGGGAAGTCCTGAGCACCGGCACCGGGAAGTCCTGGGCAGGCGAACGGAACATCCCTCGGACACCGAGATCATGGTTCCTCCCACCAGATATCGGAGTCGTGTACGGAAAGCAGGGGTCGCAGCGGAATTCTCGGTGCGGGCGCACCGCGTGCCGGCCCGCCACTACGGCCACCTCGACATCCTGCGCGAGACACTCGACGACCCGCGACTAGATCCGGCGGAGATCATGGGCCGAGCCAGAGTCGGATCGAGACGACGGTGACGGTGCCGTGAAGGATGTAGCCGCCCTTGGCGAAACTCGTGGCTCCACAACAGCACGAAGGCCCGGCAGAGGGGCCTCCGACAAGCTGCTTAGAAGGTGAGGCCGCCACCGAGGTCGATACCGATCGCAGAAGCGGGAGCGGCAAGGGCGGAGACAGGGGCGAAGGCCGCGAACACGACCGTAGTGATCCGACGACGTGGGCGTACCACCACTCGATGTAGGGGCGCAGGCCGTCGGCGGTGAGGAGGTGGGCCGGGCCGCCCGCGCGTGGCTCAGAGGCGCTGCTGGACCCGACACGACCGAGAGGCAGCATCCGATGGAGGCGCCGCCCCAGCGCCTTTCAGGGAACTCCCGATCGTTGAGTGATGGGCAGAAGTAGCGCCGCGGGAGCGGACGATGATGCGGACAAGGGAGCAAGTGTGAACGCGGTAGGGACGGACGGGGCTTCTCGGATCGACGGCGAGCAGGTGTCCGGTCCATCCAGACACGGAAGCGGGAGGAGGCGCTCGGTGTGGAAGGAACTGCCGATCCTGGTCGTCATCGCCCTGGTGCTCGCGCTGATCATCAAGACCTTCCTGGTGCAGGCGTTCTCCATCCCCTCGGAGTCGATGCAGAACACCTTGCAGCCAGGAGACCGGGTTCTCGTGGACAAGCTGACGCCCTGGTTCGGCTCGAAGCCCGAGCGCGGGGACGTGGTGGTCTTCCATGACCCGGCCGACTGGCTGGGTGACGAGGGAGCCCCGCACCCCAATCCCGCGCAGAAGGCTCTCAGCATCGTCGGACTCATGCCGGCCGCCGGGGAACGGGACCTGATCAAGAGGGTCATCGCGGTGGCCGGCGACACGGTGGAGTGCCGGGGTACGGGACCTGTGAAAGTCAACGGCAAGCCGCTGGACGAGCCTTACGTCTTCGCCGGAGACACCCCGTGCAGCAACGACGACCAAGGCGGCCAGTTCGACGTCACCGTGCCCAAGGGGAAGATCTGGGTCATGGGCGACCACCGTCAGAACTCGCTGGACTCCCGCTATCACCAGCACGACAAGACGCACGGCTTCGTCCCTATCGGCGATGTCGTCGGGCGTGCCGTGGTCGTCGCCTGGCCCGTCGGTCGCTGGGCGACCCTGCCGGTTCCGGACACCTTCGGTCAGCCCGGCATTCGCGCAGGATCTGTGGCCGCCCAGGCGAAGGCCCGGAGGTAGCCGGCGTGGACGAGGCGATCGTTTTTGCCGTGTCGGCGCCCGACGTAGCGTTTTTGCCGGAGGCGCGGGTGATCGGTGCTGATCCGTCGTATGCCTTCAGCGGGCGGGGGTCGGCGAAGCGTGTCTTGTCGTCGCCGATCTCGGCCGGCACCTGCGCGCCGAGCTGGGGGCCCAGGCCTTTGAGGGCCTGTTTCTGGACCTCGCATCTGTTTCTGTCCTGCCGATTCTGACTTCGCGCACTGCCACAAGGCCGGGAGTCTGCCGGATGTAGAGGTCATTTGGTCGGTTGGCGGCTGAATCCGAACAGCTACCACGTTCCTGTTCGTGAGCGTCCGGGCCGCTGTCATGCTGGCGAGGTCGCCGTGGCCCGGACTCCTGCCGGGGGGATGGGCCATGCGCGGTCCGTGTTCCGGGTGGTGAGTGATCTCCCGGACCTCTTGGGCCCGTGCCGGCACGACCGCACCGCCGCTGGTTGTCGGGGTCCTTCGGTTCCCGCTCGCGGTGGTGCGCAACCGAGTGGGGGAAGAACCTTCGTGTCCTCGAACACCACCGCGTTACCCGCGCCTTCCCGATGGCACTGCTGGGCCAGGACACGCGCCTCGGGCTCCGCCCCGGTTGCGCGACCGGGCCCGCTGCACCGTATCCGCCGGCGGGCGCTGTCCGGGCTGGCGGTACTGGCCATGGCCGCGGGGGTGGCCGTGGCTGCTCCTCAGGCCGCCCAGGCCGTCTCCAACATCAGTGTTTCGTCCACCACCGTCGTCTCCGGCGGCACTTTCACGATCAGCTTCAACGGCACCGCGGACTCGGCCCGTACCGGCGCCGGTGAGAACTTCTACGCCGGCTCCTCATCCTTCGGTAATCTCCCGGCCTTCACGACCATCGTGTCGTGCACGGGCAACAGCGCCCCCTGCACCAATGTCAGCACCATCGGCCAGCGGGTACCGGTGGGTGACGTGGCCGCAGGCGACGCGTTCAGCGGAACGCTCACCCTGAGGGTGAACCCCGGGACCGCGACCGGCTCGTTCGTCCTGCGCCACCAGCTCTACGGCAACGGCAACGGCGGCGAGGCCATCGAGGACGGGCCGACCATCACTGTCACCGACGCGCCGCCGCCCGCCGCCGACCTCGCCGTGGGTGTGGCCGCGCAGCCGCACCTGGGCATCCTGGTCCCCTACCTGGCTTACACCCTGAGCGCCCACAACGCAGGCCCGAACGCGGTCACCTCCGCCACCGTCACCGCCGCCCTGCCGCCCGGTGCCTCCGCGACGGACCTGTCGACCGGATGCGCCACCACCATGGGCACCGTGACCTGCGCCTACGGTGCGATCGCGAACGGGGCCAGTACGGCCAAGTCCTTCCACGTACCTCTACGCCTGCTCTCCTTGGGCCACGTCACCGTCACCGGAGCGCGCACCGCCTCCACCCCGACCGACCCGGACCCGGCCAACGACACCGCGAGCGCCACCTGCACCGTCATCTCCTTCATCCTGGCCACCTGCCCCTAAACCCACCCCCGGGCACCGCGCGCACCGCAGTGCGGCACTCACCGCGGGCCGCGACGCATCGAACGGTGACCGTCTGACGGCTGGCGCCCCCCGACAAGGCGTGCGCCGTGCTGGACACGCCGGGGTGGGCGGCCACCGCGACTGTGGTGCCGTGCGGGGCGAGCCGGCGCTGCAGCTCGTACGTGAACATCAGGTTGGCCAGCTTGGACTGACCGTAGGCGCCGGGTCGGCTATACGACCGCTCCCACTGCAGGTCGTCGAAGTGGATCGCGGCCCGGATGCGGTGGCTGGTGCTGCTGACCGTCACTACGCGCGAGCCGGGCACCGGCAGCATCAGGTCCAGCAGCAGCCCGGTGAGTGCGAAGTGGCCGAGGTGGTTGGTGCCGAACTGCAGCTCGAAGCCGTCCTGGGTGGTCTGCTTCGGGGCGTACATCACGCCGGTGTTGTTGATCAGCAGGGGGCTTCGTTGTCATGGAAGAGGGCCGCGATCGCCGTCTGGGCGGCCTTCAGCTTCTTCTCCAGGACCGTGCACTCCTGGGTCTTCGCAGTTGTGCATACGCCTCCGCAATCGAGCATCTGCCCGACTGCGGTTCCGCTGTGCGGACTTGAGGGGGGGACTGTCAGGGCCCGACGCCGACCAGGCCAGGCGCCAGCGTGTTTGCCTGGGTCATGCCCCCAGGTCCTCCGTCACGGGCAGGCACTCGGCGAGCAGGTCGACGACGTCGCGCCAGGCTCGCTGCGCGTGCTGTGGGTGGTAGCCGACGCCGGGGACCATGGGGTGGTCGACCGGCGGGTGGTGGAAGGCGTGCAAGGCGCCGCCGTAGACCGCGAGGCGCCAGTCAACGCCCGCGGCCTGCATCTCAGCGGTGAACGCGTTCCGTTGCGCGGGCGGCATGATCGGGTCTTCCGACCCGACCCCGGCCCACACCGGGCAGTGAATGCGCGCCGCCTCGCCCTGTCGGCCCGTGGTAGTTGCGTTGACTGTCCCGATCGCGCGCAGGTTGACGCCATCTCGCCCGAGTTCCAGCGCGATGGCGCCCCCGGTGCCGTAGCCGACGGCGGCGATCCGGTCGGGGTCGGTCCGCGGTTCGGTGCGCAACACGTCGAGCGCCGCGTGGCCGATGCCCCGCATCCGGTCGGGGTCGGCGAGCAGCGGCAGGCAGCGGGCCAGCATCTCCTCGGGGTCGCCCAAATAGCGCCCGCCGTGAAGGTCGAAGGCCAGCGCTACATATCCCAGTTCGGCGAGAGCATCGGCCCGGCGGCGCTCGACGTTGCTGAGCCCCATGCCCTCTGGTCCGAGCAGCAGCGCGGGCCGGCGGTCGACACCGGCCGGGAGCGCGAGGTGCCCGATCATCGTCAAACCGTCGGCCGGATACTCGACCGTACGCGTCGTAATCGTCGTCATGAGACTGGACTGTAGTGATCGTCGAGCCCGGTCCGGCCGGTGTTCTGCCGCTGGCAAAACAGCCCGGGTACCCCTCTGAAATACGGCGAGGGCTTACGAGAACCGTCATAAACCCCGTCCCCACGGCAGCGCTATCGGATCACCTGCCCAGGCCGCGGAGTCGGAGGCTGATCCTCGCAGCAGGATTCTGGGGTATAGCGGCTCACTCCCGTGAAGGGCGTCACCAGCTAGTAGTGCTTTGTTAGGTGGTGTCGTAGGGCTGCCATGGGGTGGGTTGTCGGCAGGTGGGGAAGGTGCCGGTCCAGGTGGCCAGGAGGTGTTGGAGGGTGCGCGGCCTGGATGGTCGCGTTGTCCGGCAAGAGTGGCAGGAGGTACTGACAACGGGTCTGCCCATCAGGGTAGTTGGTGCTCGAACAGGACGAACACCCCCTGCATAAAGGTGGCTTGAGGCACGAACGCCTACGATCCAGGCCAGGGCGGGCGTTCGGCTCGGGCGGCTACGGCGCGACGGTGTACTCCCCGGTCGTCGTCCCGCAGCCCTCGGCGATCTCCGCGACTGTGTCTGTCTCGTCCTTGTCGGCGGTGAGCTTCCAGCGGAGCTTCGTCCCGACCTTGCACCCCGGCCTCGACGATCGGCTTGGTGCGGGACTCGGCAAGCAGGACTTCCATGCGGGTGTTGCACCCACAGCAGGAACTGAAGAACACAGACGGTGGCCAGTTGGGCCGGCGAGAGCCCGGGGCGTCCGTCACGGGGTATCAGCCCGCGAAGTCCTCGTCGCACCACAGGCCGTCCGGCCGGTCTCTCACCCACATCGCCGTCATACCGCCCGGGTTGCTTGTCCGTGCGATTCGCGCGGTCGGAGAAGGGACTTGTTCACCGGAACGGGGGCGGAGCGACAACGGACACGTTGGTAGCTACATCGGTCTTCGGAACAGCTCCGAGCATGCCCGCTGATCATGCTGGCGCACTGTGAAACTCCAAGATCCCCGACACGCGACCGGGGCCGCTCGCGCCAGGAGCCGGCCCCGGTCTGCCCACCCTGCGCCGGCACGACAGCGGGTCCTGAGTCGGGAGAGGGAGATCCGGGTTACAGCGGTGGGTCCGTGCGGTAGATCTCGGCGGCGTCCGGCGCCGACGGGGCGTTGAGCTCCCGCGCCACCGACGCGAGGGCCTCCGTGGCAACGGACGGGGTGTGGCGGCCGTCCGTGGTGAAGTAGGGGGCGACATAACGCTCGTAGTGCTGCCGGGCCTCCTCCCTGTCCAGGCTCGGTATCAGGGCGTTGATGTGGCGGGCGGCGAGGTCCGGCTCGTCGTGGATGGCGCGCAGGGCCCGCCGGTTGGCCCGTACGAGCGCGCGGACGGCCGGGTCCTCCGGAGCGTGGCGCGTGGGGTCGACGGCGATTCCCACCGTGGGGATCCGGAAGTCGTCGCCGATGAACGCCAGCAGCCGCAGGCCGTGTTCACGGGCGATGACCTCGGGGACCAGTGTGCTGCCGACGAACGCGGCGTCCAGTGATCCTGCGGCGAGACGCCTCAGGTGACGTCCGTAGTCGCCCGGTTCGAGGACCACGGACCGGATGTCGTGGTCCGGGTCGAGCCCGTGCTTCCTCAGTACGATGCGGGCGAAGCAGCCGGGCGCCGAACCGGGGGCATGCAAGCCGATTCTGCGGCCCTTCAGATCCTCGACGGTCGCGAAGGTGTCACGGGCCAGGAGCCAGAACAACGGCCGTTCGGTGTTGACGCACAACACGGTCCACGGGGCTCCGCCGGAGACACGCGAGAGCACGGCGCGGCCCAGGCCGATGGTGGCGGACCCGCGGACCTGCTCGTCGTCCCAGGCGCAGCCGTCACGCAAGGCGACGTGCACGCCCTCGTCGGCGTAGTAGTTCTCCTGGTCGGCGACGTACGCGACCAACTCCTCGTGAATTCCAAGGCCTACGTGGGTCAGGTCCATCGTGTGCACGGTGTGGTGTTCCTTTCCGAATGCGGGAGGGGCTCAGTCCATGGCCATTCCGCCGTTGACAGGCGCGACGGTTCCGGTGATGAAGGCGCTGTCGTCCGAGGCGTAGAACGACACCGCTCGGGCGACGTCGTCCGGTGTGGCCATACGTCCCATCGGTGTCGCCGCCGCATGCCGCAGCTTGTGCTCCGCGCCGAAGACATCGGCGAGAGTGGTTTCGTCGACGGGGCCGGGCGCCACCACGTTGACGGTGACGCCGGCCGGTCCGGCCTCCTGGGCGACGAAGCGCGCGAACTGGTCCAGGGCGGCCTTGGCGGTGCCCAGCGCGATCATGCCCTCGCGGGGGTGGCGGCTGAGTACGGTGCTGAGATAGACGATGCGTCCGTAGCCGCGTTCAGCCATGCCGGGCAGGACGGCCTTGGTGAGGCCGAACGCCGCGCGCACCTCCTGCTCCAGCTTGCCGCCCAACTCGTCCCAGGTGATGTCGTGGAACGACTTGACGGCATAGGGGATCAGGGCGTTGTGCACGAGTACGTCCACCGCGCCCCAGGCCGAGACGACCTCCTCGACCATGGACCTCACGGCGTGCTCGTCCCGCACGTCGGCCTGTGCGGCCATCGCCTGGCCGCCCGCGTCGGCTATCGCGGCGACGACGCCGTCCGCCTCTTCCCCGCTGCTGCGGTAGTTGACCACGACGCGCATGCCGCGGGACGCCAGGAGACGGGCGGTGGCGGCGCCGATGCCCCGGCTGGCGCCGGTGATCAGGGCGACCTTCGGAGTGTTCACGGAGTCGCTCACGCGCTGTCCTGCGTCCTTGCCCCGGCGTCCACGTCCGGGGGCCGCACAGCTCCGTGGAGCACGACGTCGATGGTGGCGCGAAGGAGGTCAGCGGCGCTCCTGTCGAGATCCTGGGGCAGCCGCGACGCCAGGAGTTGTTCGAGGGCGCCTCGGGTGATCAGGCTGAGCAGCTCGGGCGGGGCGGGCAGCAGGCCGCGTTCGTGACCGGTCCTGAAGAGCTCGTCGATCCGCCGGTAGACCACGGCCTCGACGCGCTGCTCCACATACGGCCGCAGCATCGGATCTCCTCGCCCCCACAGCAGTTGCGGCGCTCCGATCCGCGACAGCTCACCGCCGGCCGCGATCAGGAAGCGCTCCACCTGCTGGTCGAAGGCCTGCCCCGCGACCGGTTCGGCCGCGGAGGCCAGGGCCTTGTCGACCCGGGCGAACTGCCGGTCGAGCACGGCGGCGAGCAGACTGCGCTTGCCAGGGAAGTAGCGGTAGATCGTCTTCTTGCTCATGCCGAGTTCCCGCGCGAGCTCGTCCATGCTCGTCCGGGTGAAGCCGAGGGAGAAGAACAGCCGGTCGGCGGCGTCCAGCACCAACTCGGCGGTGTCTGTGCCGGTGAGGCCGCCGCCGGGCAGTTCAGAAACTGAGGAACCTGTTTGAGTTTCCATAGTTCCACTATGTTTCGCATGATCCAGGATTGTCAACAAGCGAGGTGCGAGCCGATCCCTCGTATGCGCGATGCGCGTGATGGTGGGCAGCACCGAAAACCTCATCGACCTGACGGCCCGGTACGCCCTCGACGCCGGGTACCACGTCGTCCTCGAAGGCATCCTCCACGTCGCGCACTACGGCGACATGCTCTAGCGGTTGATCGCAGACCACCGGGGTCGGACTCACTGTTACTACCTGGACGTGCCCTTTTCTGAGACGACGGTCAGGCATGCCGCCAAGCCGATCGCCGCCGACGTCAGCGAGGGCCGGCTACGGGAGTGGTACCGGCCGCCCGATCTTCTGTCCGGAGGCGTCGAGACCGTCATCGCCGCCCACAGCGCTCCGCACGACACGGCCGACCGCATCATGCGCGATACCGGCCTCACCGGTCTTCCGGCCCTGGAGCACTGACCTCAGCCTGCGCCGGGCGACCTGATATCCCCGGAGCGGACGCTGGAGCGCCGGGGGTCAACGGCCCCGGCACACCGAGGGGCCTCCGGTACGTGTGGTCGGGTAGCCGGGTCACGGCACCGTGATCCGGCTACCCGACCCGTAGCCTCGTTGGCGGAAGAGATACGAGCCCGGTACGTCGAGATCGACCGCGGATTCCGCCTGGACGTCTCGCGCCGCAACATCGACGCCATACTCCCTTTTCCCTTCGACGCCCTGCCGGCCGGGCAACGCGAATGGGCCCGCCGCGTCGTCGACGAGGCCACCCTGCACGTCGACACGGCCGAGCTGGCGGACGAAGTACCCGACGAGATGCTCGACAGCCTCGTCGACCCCGCCGCACCTTCGCCTCCGCCCAGCCCATCGGGCTGTCCCGGGCGGCGCAGAAGAAGATCTTCATCGGATTCATCGTCACGGTCTTCTTCCTGCTCCTACTGCAGGCCCAGATCGACAATGAGGCTCCTCGCGCCGGGGCCGGCGGGCATCCGTCCGGCCGAACGAGCACGGAACCGCCCCTTGCGGACTCAGACGCCTTTGACCTGCGGAAACGCCGAAACTGTGTGAGATGTGGTGGAACTTCGTGGGCCGCTCGCACGAGGAGATCGAGGCGGCGCGAAGGGACTGGATGGAGAGCACCCGCTTCGGCGAGGTACAGGGTTACGACGGCGCCCGGCTGCCCGCTCCCGAACTGCCGCCGGTCGCGCTGAAACCACGGGGTCGAGTGCGCTGACCTGGCCGTTTGTGTGTGGGAGCCGAGGGCGACGAGTCGGCGGCTATGTCGTCTCTGTCGTCAGGGCGGTGATCGTCGCGGTGGCCGCAGCGACGACCGCGCGACGGTGGATGGCCACGTGTCGGCGCACCTGTGCCTCGTCGCCGGGTCGCAGGGCCGGGGTTGATGTCGCCCACGCCGTGGCCAGGGCAATGATCAGCATCAAGAGTGTGCGGGCAAGGAGAAGGGCGTCGTCCGGGCTGTCCACGGCGGCCGTGAACAGGCCCGTCAGCTTCTCCGCCAACGCTCCGTAGCTCTCGGCTTCGTGCTCGGTCGGGCTCTGGCGTTCGAGCTGCTGCCACAAGATCATCCGCATCAGGGGTGGATGGTCCAGCAGGTAGTCGAAGACCTCCCCCACATAGCCCGGCAGATCATCGGCGCTGAAGGGAACGTCCGTGATCAGGGCACCGCAACGAGCTTCCACCACTGCATCGAACAGCCGTTCCTTTGATCCGAAGTGGAAGTAGATGGCCTGCTTGTTCGTGCCGGCGGCCTGGGTGATCCGGTCGACGCGGGCGCCCGCCAAGCCGCGCTCGGCGAATTCGGCGAAGGCGGCATCAAGGAGATTCGCTCGGGTGGCGGCTGGATCGTAGGGCATACCGCCAGGATATCCCAGTCAACCGTTTGGTTGACATGGCTGTCGCGCTGCGCCTACCTTTCAATCAACTGGATGATTGAAAGCAGCCGGAGGGGCTTGGTTCATCACGGGCGCGTCGGTGGGCTCAGATCTGATCATTCGGTCCCGCCTCTGGTGGCGAAGCCGACCAGGCCGTTCAGGTGAGTGGCAGCTCATCAAAGGCATTAACTGAGAGTGAGCACATGAGTAAGGTTTGGTTCGTTACCGGGTCGTCGCGTGGCTTCGGTCGGCAGTTCGCGGAGTCGGCGCTGGCTCGCGGTGACAGGCTCGCTGCGACCGCCCGGTCGGTCGAGTCCCTCAAGGACCTGGTGAACACCTACGGTGACGCCGTGTTGCCGATCGCTCTGGACGTAACGGACAAGACGGCCGTGGTCGAGGCGGTCGACGAGGCGGTCAGGTACTTCGGGCAGTTGGACGTCGTGGTGAACAACGCGGGGTACGGCCTGTTCGGAACCGTCGAAGAGCTCGGCGAAGCCGACTTCCGCGCGCAGATGGAGACCAACGTCTACGGCGCCCTCTGGGTGAGTCAGGCAGTGCTGCCGTATCTGCGGAAGCAGGGCAGCGGCCACATCATCCAGATTTCCAGCTTCAATGGGATCGCTTCGATCCCGATGATGGGAGCCTATTCCGCGTCGAAGTTCGCGCTGGAAGGGTTCTCCGATGCGCTCGGACAGGAAGTCGCGGGATTCGGCGTCAAGGTGACTCTCGTGGAGCCCGGGGGTTACACCACAGACTTCGGTGGTTCCTCCGCCGCCCACTCCGCTCCGATCGCCGCCTACGACGGCGTGAGGCACACCTTCTTCAGCGCCCTCGCGGAGATTCCGCCCGGTGATCCGGCCGCCACCGGTCCCGCTCTGCTCAAGATCGTTGACGCGGAGAACCCGCCGTCCCGTGTGATGTTCGGTTCCTTTCCCCTCAACGCGGTCGAACCCCTCTACCAGGAGCGCCTCAAAACCTGGAAGGAATGGGGCGACTTGGCGGTCGAGGCAGAGTCCGTCAAATCCTGACATCCATCCCGTACCCCGGTAGAAGCACCTGAGCCGCCGTGCGCACCACCTCGTCAAACTGCGAGAGCGGCAATCGTCCGGGCGGACTTGGGTCTACGAGGAGGTTCCTGAGGATCAGCCGGGGCGCTTCGCGCATCCGTATTCGCGAGAGTCGGCCGATGTCAGCCCGACTGGCGCGCGAGTTCCTCGATCAGGAGAACAGCCTCGGCCGCCCGATCGTAGGGGACGAAGAGGTGGTCGTGGTGGAAACCGGCGATCACGTTGCAGCTCAGGCCGGCCGAAGCCAGTTTCCCGGCGACGGCGGCGGTCAAGCCGACTGCTTCCAGGGCGGAGTGGACGCGCAGCGTGATCCATCCCGCCACGTAGTCGTACGTGAGACCCGCCGCCTCGGCGTCCTCCAGGCGGATCACCCGAGTCAGCCCCTCTTCTTCGGCAACTGTGACTACGGGAGTCGCACCGAGAGGATTGTCGGGACCTGCGTGCACCGTCGTACGGCTGGCGACGGTGGTGAAGACGTAGCGTCCGGGGTTCAGTTCGGGGCGCATGCCGCTCAGCAGGGTCCGCAGATCTTTCTCACCGCTCATGATCACCAGCTTATAAGACGGTGTCCTGCGTGGTCAGGAGGACCGCCTCGTGCAACCGCCCCCACCCGCCGGCAGGATCAGCGGCTCCGCAATCTCCCACAACCCGTCCGGAACAATACAACTCCGCGCATCCCGCTCCATGAACGGCCCAACGAACCAACCCTAATAGGACACGGTCTTAGTGGTTTTCCTAGTTTTCATTGCCCCTCGTTGACACCGCTGGGGAGATCGCCCAGACTAAAGTCTGATTTTTCCATTGGACTTCTGAATAACTCTGAACTCCGGGTCGTGGAAGCCTCGGTTCCACCCGCTGACGAGTCTTCGGCAGTCCAATTCGCGAACGACATGTGCTTTGCAGTGCGCGACTGGAGGAGAACTGTAATGAGCGACCGTGCTTGAGATCAAGGGTTCAAACCGCTGCTCTCGGCTCGGTCATACCGTCGTGAACGGTGAATTTCGTTCTTTTTGGTCCGGGCTGTTTCGCCGCTACTGTCGATCCGAATGAACGCGAAATCAGGTTCCGGGCGAGGTCGCACTCTTGCACCAGTCCTGCGCCGTCCATAGAGAGGAAGCCATCCTTTGACTACCCTACCCGACGTCGTACGGTCCGCCACGAGTACGGTCGTGCATGAACTCACCACAGATAATCTGCTCAAGCTCGCCAGCCGAGAGATCGCTGCGATCCACGTGCGCGGCTATTACCCGGCCGAGGTCGCGGCCAAGGTCGCCGAGAAGGCAATCAATCACCAAGAACTCGGCCATTACCACAAGCAGAACACCAGCAGTGTCGGTCGTGTCCATATGCCTCACATTGATACCAAGTGGGACAAAGAGCTGACGAATAAGTACCACGAGCAGGCGCTCCCGGCGACCGAAGACGTCCGCTCGATGTTCCATCCCTACATCGCGCCGGTGGACCGCATCCGACTGGACCTGCAGGAGCTGTGGCCGGCGGGAGCCAACCTGCTGCGCCTGCGAGGCCGGGCCTGCTTCGTCGGTGCCCTCCGGGTCTTCCAGCCGAACACTTCGGAGTTCTGGCCGCACAGCGACTCGATCGACTGGGAGACCGACGCCCCCGAGATCGATGGCGTCCTCAACCAACTTGTTGCCAATATCTTCTTGCAGTCCGCCGACGAGGGCGGCGACCTCCAGCTCTGGCTGCGCGAGCCCTCTCCGGAGGAGAAGGAGAGGATCCTCGAGGTCGAGGGCCTGGAGCCGGACTCCATCGAGAAGCCAACTCTTCAGATCCACCCGGAAGCCGGGGACCTCATCCTCATGAGCCCCCGTCAGCTACACGCGGTGACGCCGGCCAAGGACCGGCACCGGGTCGGAGCGAGCGCTTTCATCCTCACCAAGGGCCCGGAGGAACCGCTCCTGTTCTGGAGCTGACGCCCCCCACCGGCCGCTCGGCCACGCGTCGACACTCAGAGGACGAGAAGTAGATGCTCCCGGCTCAGATCCAAGCGCACGCGAGGGCTCACCCGAACTGGACGGCCGTTGCCGTGGGTCACGATCGTCTGACCTATGCCCAGCTCGACGTCTGGGTCTCACGGCTGGCCCGCCGGCTGCGCCACCGAGGAATCGGCCGCGGGCATCTCGTCGGCGTCCACCTGGACCGTACGCCCGCGGCTGTCGCCGCGCTCCTGGCCGCACTCTCCGCCGGGGCCGCGTACACCGTGATCGACCCGTCCGATCCGGTCTCCGAGGGGGCGGGCCGCCTCGCGGCGGCCCGCCCCGACCTCGTACTCAGTGCGACGCCGTACGCCGATGAACTGCGTCGGCATGGGCTCGACGTCATCGACCTACAGATCGACGTACAGGAAGACACCGGCGAGCCCCTCGACGGGGACGTGACCACTGACGCGGCACAGGACACCGACACCGCGTACGTGCTGCACACTTCAGGCTCGACCGGCGTACCCAAGGGCGTCATGGTCACGCACGCCAACATCCGGCACTACACCGAGTCTCTGCTGGAGCGGCTCGACATCACCGAGCCGCTCCAGTACGCCCACATCACCACGCTCGCTGCCGACCTCGGGAACACCTGCGTCTTCCTCGCCCTGTGGACCGGCGGCACACTGCATCTGGTCGACGACGCCACACGGCGCGACCCGGCAGGGCTGCTCCGCTATCTGCACTCCGAGGGGATCGACGTCCTCAAGACCACGCCCTCGCACTGGAGCGTCCTGCTCCAGGCGTACGGGCTCGGCGGCGCCACCCGGCCGAAGCTCCGCCATCTGCTGCTCGGCGGCGAGCTCCTGCCCCTGCCGCTGGCCCGCAGAGTCATCGCCTCCGGTATCACCGACACACTGGTCAACCACTACGGCCCGACCGAGACGACGGTCGGCGTCTCCGTCCACCTCCTGACCTCCGAGACCGACCTCGACGCCCTGGGCGACGCGGGATCGGTACCGATAGGCCGCCCGCTCGGTGCCAACCGGCTCTTCGTCCGCACGCCGGACGGCGCCTTCCACGAGCGCGACGCGACCGGCGAGCTGTACGTGGCCGGACCTTCGGTGGCACTCGGCTACCGGGGCGCGCCGGAAGCCACGGCGGCGGCGTTCACCGAGGACGTGGCAGCGCGACACCCCGGCCTCGGCGTGGCCTACCGCACCGGCGACCGGGTCCGGGCCGACGCCCAGGGGGTGCTGGAATTCCTCGGCCGCGGCGACCGGCAGGTCAAGGTACGCGGCCACCGCGTCGAACTCGGCCACGTCGAAGCGGGGTTGCGCCGGATGCCCGGCGTCACCGACGCCCTCGCGATGGTGCTGCCCGGCGAGCAGGGCCGGCTGGTCGCCGTGGTCAGCGCGGCGTCCGGTACGCGTGACCGATCGGCCGCGCTCCGAGCCCGGGCCCGGGAAGCGCTGCCGTCGTACATGGTCCCGGACCGGATCGAAGTCCTCGAAGCCTTCCCACGGACCGGAAACGGCAAGACCGACCACGCGGCTCTGCGTCAGTTGGTCGAGGAGTGCGCGACCGAGCGCAGAAGCCCCCGCTCCTCCGAAGATCCTTTGCTGGACGAGGTGTTGACGGTTTGGCGGCGCCAACTCGGTCACGACGACTTCACCCCGTACGACGACTTCTCGTCGGTCGGCGGCAACTCGATCGATGCCATCCAGGTGATCGCGGACCTCCAGTCCCGCGGCCATCGGGTATCCGCTGCGGCTTTTCTGGCCGAACCCACAGCGGCCGCCCTTGCCACCCGGCTCCGAGCGGGCGCCATGGCCGAGGCCCTCGAAACCACGGACCGCCCGGCGGTCCAGGTCCTGGCCGAGGACACCGCGCTGTCACCCGCCCAGGAATGGTTCTTCCGGCAGCACTTTCCCCAGCCCGACCAGTGGAACCAAGCGGTGCTGCTGGACGCCGACCCTCCCGTCCGCCCGAAGACCATGGCTGCCGCGGTGGCCGACGTCGTCCGCCTGCACCCCTTGCTCCGCACCGCCTTCCGCCCCGGACCCAGGGGAGTCCGCCGCGTGCTCACCGAGCCCGGCACGCCCTTCACCAGCTCCACCCTGCCGACCGCGGCCGACGAGGCCGAACGGCACATCGAGGAGACCGCCGCCGCCTGCCAGCAGCGGATCCGGGTCGAGGACGGTGCCCTGCTACAGGCCCACCTGTTCCTCGGCACCGAACGCAGTCACCTGCTCCTGGTGGCCCATCACCTGTGCATGGACGCCGTCTCCTGGCGCATCGTCACCGGCGACCTTGCCCACTGCTACGCCGAACGGCTGCGCGGCGCGGACCCGTCGCTCCTTCCCGCGCCCACCGACTTCGGCGACTGGGCCACCCACCTGCGCGTCCAGGCCCCTGCCCTGGCCGATGACCTCCAGTACTGGGACGACATCACCACCTCGCCCGGGGCCCCTGCCGCCATCGGCGACAACCGCGAGGCCGACGCCGAGACGGTCTGGTTCCGCCTGTCCCGCGCCCAGACCGACTCGCTGAATCGCACGGGGCTCCCCCCTCACGCTGTCCTGCTCGGTGCCTTCGCTCAGGCACTGGCCACAGCGCGTGCCACGGACGAGGTCGTGGTGGACGTCGAGAGCCATGGACGACTCCCACTCGACGAGGCCCTGGACGTCTCCCGCGTAGTGGGCTGGTTCACCTCCACCTTTCCCGTCAGCATCGCGTCCGTCGCCGACGACATGACGGCCACGATCAAGGCCGCCGAGGCCGCGCTGGCAGATGTGCCCCGCCTCGGCGTCGCCTACGGGCTCCACGGTCGGCCACAGCGTACCGACGTGTGCTTCAACTACCTGGGAACGCTCGCCTTCCCGCAGGAGGACGAGCTTCGGCTGTCGCCCTCACGACAGGGGCAGGGCCCGGTCCGAGGACCCGAGAACGACCGCGGCTACGCCCTCAAGCTCACCGCGCGCCTCCACGACGGCCAATTGACCGCCGACCTGTCCTACCCCTCACACCTGGACGACTCCGGACAGATGACCGGCCTGGCGCGCGACACCCGAGCGCATCTGCTGGAAGCGGCCGGACTCCCGCCGGAGGAAGGGCAGTTCGTGGTGGAGCCCGGCTCCACCACGGGTCTGCTCGTGCAAGTCCCGCGTACGCTGCGCTTCGAGCCGCCGGCCGACAGCGGCCCCGGACGCACCGGCGTTCGCGAGTACGGCACCGTGCTCCTCACGGGGGCCACCGGCTTCATCGGCGCCCACCTCCTGCACCTGCTGCTCACCCGCACCAGCGGCACGATCTACTGCCTGGTTCGTGACCGCGAGGGCCGCCCGGCCGCCGAGCGCCTGCGCGAGACGCTCGCCTGGTACCTCCCCGACGGCGACTTCGACCGCTACGCCGACCGACTCACCGTGCTGGCCGGTGATCTGGCCGAGCCCGCGTTCGGGCTGCCCGACCGGGACTACGCACGGCTGGTCCGCGAGGTCGAGGCCGTCTACCACCTCGCCGCCGACACCCGTCTGTTCGGCGACCGCGACAGCTTCGCCCGCCTCAACACCGACCCGGTGCGCACCGTCGTAGCTCTCGCCTCCAACGGCCGGCCGAAGGACCTGCACTACGTGTCCACTCTCGCGGTCTGCGGCGCCGGGCCGGAGGGCGAGCCGGCGGTCTTCTCCGAGGACACCCTCAACATCGGGCAGAGCTTCCTCAACGAGTACGAGCGCAGCAAGTACGAAGCGGAGCGCATCGTCCACGAGTTCACCGCGGCCGGCGGCACAGGTTTCATCTACCGGTCGGGGAACGTCACCGGCCACTCGGTCACCGGCCGCTTCCAGCGCAACGGCGGCGACAGCCGGCTGGTCCAACTCCTGCGCGCCGCGGTCCAGATCGGCCGTGTACCCGGCGTCGGCGCGCGGACGGTCGCACTCAGCCCGGTGGACGTGGTGGCCGAAGGCATCCTGCGGATCTCCCGGAGCGAAAGGGTGTCCGGCGGAACCTTCCACGTCGACACGCACCACGAAGTGCCCTACGCGGACCTGTTCGCCGCCCTGCGCGACCTCGGGTTCGACCTGGAGCCCGACGAGGCCGCCGACTTCGCGCCGCTGTTCGCGGCCCACCTGGCCGACGGCGACGAACTGATCGCTCTGGCCCACTTCTGGGCGAGCCGCCCGGAGCGCAACGTCCGCTACGACCACAGCCGCACCCATCGCCTGCTCACCCGCCTGGATGTGTCGTTCCCCGCACCGGACCGCAGTTGGCTGCACGCCTGGTTGACCGGCGTGATCGACCAGGGCGAGCTGCCGCTCCGCCCTCTCCATGAGCCGGCCGATCGATGAAGGACAGGGACTCAACATGACAGACCGACGCATCGCAGTCGTGACCGGAGCCTCGTCGGGGATAGGGCGGGCCGTCGCCCGTGACCTCGCCCAGCGGGGAGCCCACGTGGTGGCCGCCGGGCGGCGCGCGGAACAACTGAAGGAACTGGCGGCAGAGGTGGCCACCGCGCCCGGTCGGACCGTCCCGGTGGCAGGCGACATCACCCTGGCGGGCCACACTGAGGAACTGTTGGCCACGGCCGAGCTGGAGTGGGGCCCTGCCGACGTGTTCGTCGCCGCCGCCGGGCAGGGCCTGCCCGGCACCGTACTGGGTTCCGACCCGGAGCGCTGGGAACAGCTCGTAGAGGTCAACTACCTCGCCATGCTGCGCCAACTCCGCGTGGTGGCTGCCGAATTCCGCGAGCGAGCGGAGGCCGACGACGGCGCGCGAGCACGCGACATCGTGGTCATCGGCTCGACCGCCGGCCGGCAGGTCTCAGCGGCCAATCCGGTCTACGGCTCGACCAAGTTCGCGGTGCACTCCCTGGTGGAGGCACTGCGACAGGAGGTGTGCCGGCACAACATCCGGGTGACGCTCATCGAACCGGGCTTCGTACGCTCCGGGTTCCAGGAGGCTGCCGGCTACGACACGGCGTGGTTCGAGGCGATCGCCGAGGAGAACGGGCCGTTGCTGGTCCCGGAAGACGTCGCCGAGGTCGTCGGGTACGTGATCGGACGCCCGATGCACGTCCACCTCGACGACATTCGCCTGCGCCCCACACGCCAGCGAGTCTGACCGGCCGGCAGGCCCGTCAGCCGGCCGGCTACGCGCTCAAGCTGCCCGCGGCCGCGGCCCTCGGCCACGAGCGCCGCCACGCCCTCACAACCGCCCAATCCCGCACGGCCCGAGAGAGAGCCGGCGAAGTGGAGTTCCGATGTCTTCGAATGAGAATTATGCCCGCCGGGTGCTTGAGGCGTTGGCGGCGAACCCCGATCGGACTGCCCTCTGGCGGGAGGGGGAGGTGCTCACCGCAGGCCAGTTCTCCAGGGCGGTTCTCACGGCGGCGGAAGTCCTGCGTCGCCATTTCACGGAGCACCGGGCTCCAACCGCAGGCGGCAAGGTCCCGGTTGTGACGGTGCTGACCGTCACCAACAGCCCGGCGACCATCATCTTCCGCTACGCGGCCAACCTCGCCGGAGCCACGCTGGTCCACCTGCACTCCACGAACGCGGTGGATCCCAGGGACCAACTGGCCGCCGCCGGACGGCAGAAGATCCTCAGCAGGACCGGGGCGACCTTTCTCGCCGTCGACAAGGAGAACCTGGACGCGGCCCGCGACCTGTGCGACCGACTGCCCGAGCCACCGCGCCTCGCCGCACTCGGCACCCTCGGCCCCGATGTCCTGGACCTCTCGGCGGGCGACCCGGACGCCTTCGACCTCGACACCGTGGATGCCGACCCCGAACAGCCGGCCGTGGTGATCTGCACCAGCGGAACCAGCGGCAGCCCCAAGGCCGTCACGATGCCCTTCCGCGTCCGCGACCACTACCTCGAGGTCGGCCTCAAGATGGGCTTCCAGTCCCCGGAGCCCCTTGTGTACCTGTCGACCCTGCCGGTCAGCAGCTCCAGCGGCTCCGTCGTCGACCTCGCGCTCGCCTCCGGCGGAACGGTCGTCCTGCACGACGGCTTCGAGGCGGGCAACGTGCTACGAGCCGTCGAACAGCACCGCGTCTCCACGCTCGCGATCACCCCACCGCAGCTCTACATGCTGGTCGACCACCCCGACCTCGCCACCATCGACCGGTCCAGCCTCACGAACATCACCTACGTCGGCTCCCCGGCGTCGCCCGCCCGACTGGCCGAGGCGCTCGACGTATTCGGCCCGGTACTGCTCGGCCTCTACGGGACGACGGAGACCAGCCCCATCGGCGTCCTCACCCCGCAGGACCACTCCGACCCGGAACTCCGCGGGACCGTCGGACGCCCGGCGGTGGAGGTACGCATCCGCGACCTCGACGACGACCACGACCTCCCACCAGGCGAGATCGGCGAGGTGTGCGTGCGAAGCCCGTCCACCATGCTCGGCTACTGGGGCGAACCGGAATTGACCGCCGCGACCATCCGCGACGGCTGGGTACACACCGGCGACCTCGGCTCCATCGACGCCAACGGCTTTCTGCGTCTCCACGGCCGCATGGGCGAGGTGATCAAGACCAACGGCATCAAGGTCCGCCCCACGGACGTGGAGAACGCCCTGCTGACCCATCCCGAGGTGGCTCAGGCCGCGGTGTACTGCGTGATCGACCACGACCAGGTGGAGCACATCCACGCCGCCGTCGTGGCACGACCGGGCGCCACCGCCGACGCCGGGACGCTGATCGGTCACGTGGCGGCCGAGCTGACCCCGAAGCACGTACCAGCCGTCGTGACGTTCCACGACGCTCTGCCCCTCACGGGCACCGGCAAGCCGGACAAGCAGACGCTGGCCGTACGGTACAGCGGCACGGCATGACCCTGACTGCGACGCCCGCCGCACCGAGGACCCGGATCACGGCGGTCGAGTGACCTTCTTCTACGCGGTGAGTGAGTGTTAGCCTGCCTGCGGTCATAATCGAACACATACGGGGGAGACGCGGTGGGCTTTGACGGCTACCAGATCAAGGCGGGTATGACCGGCCAGGCCAAGCAACTCGACGACGCCGGTACGGATATGGACGGCGTCAGCTCGGCCGTCAAGTCCCGCGCGAGTTACTCGTACGACGACGCCGGCGGCAATGACGCCGCGTCGGCGCTCAACGCGTTCGTCAAGGCGTGGGAGGCGGAGGCCAAGACACTGGCGTCGGCGTTGCACGAGCTCGGTGGCAAGGTGCAGTTGGCCAAGAAGATCTACCACGGCACCGACGGCCTGGTGAAGACGCAAATGGGCGGCGTCACCGTCGAGGGCGCGAGCGGCCTCACCGGCGCATCGACGCAGAGCGGTCGCACCTCGGCCCTGTCGAGTTACTGAGGTCGGGCCGTTGTCGTTCTTCTCCTCTCCTCTCGATTCCCCTTCCTTCCGCCTCTCGTGGCTCGCCGGTCTGTCCAAGAAGATGCTCGGTGCCGGGAGCAAGAATGAGCTCATCGATCTGATCGGCGACGCCCTCTCGGTGCCCGAACCAAGCGGCGACCAGGGCGTGTTGGAGGGCCTGGCAAGGCTCTACAGCGGCCAGGTCGGCCCCGTCGACAGTGTCTTCGACCAAGTCGACCGGGTGGGCCGCAAAGGCCTTCCTGAGGTATGGGTCGGCGACACCAGCGTCCTCGCCTCCGAAGCGGTGAACGCCGCGGGGCGGGCCGTGACCCAGATGAGCGAGGCGTTCCACGGCTGCTCGACGGTGCTGCTGACGCTGGCCGACGCGATCGGCGCCGCCCAGCGCAAGGACGCGCAGGGCCGTGGACAGTTGCTGGAGCAGAAGAAGACGCTCGGCGGCAAGGACGGGTTCTTCGACGACCTGCACGAGAACGACGAGGAGGAGTGGGACCGCAAGAACGCCGCCCACTTCGGCTCGTACGCGGTCGACTTGATGCATGCCGCCGTCTCCGACGCGCAGGAGGCCACCCGCGTCGCGGCCCGGGACCTGAACAAGTGGGCCGCCGAGGCGCGGGCCGGGAAGATGGAGACCAGCGAACTCAGCGCCGTCGACAAGCTGATGCTCGCCGACACCGGCGTCGCCGGCGCCGACACCGAGCTGAACGAGATCCTCACGCCCGGCGACCTGGCGCGCGCGTCGACGCGTATGGACCTGCTGAGCCTCGACGACGAGATGGCCATGGAGCGGATGCTGGCGAAGTCGGACAACCCGCAGGAGCGGGCGTATCTGATGAAGGCCCTGGCCGCCGGCCACAGCGTCGCCGAGATCGGAAAGTTCCAGGAGAAGATCCACGGCAAGGACCCCGATTGGCTGCGCCGGCACCTCACTCCGGTGGTCACCGCCTCGGACAGCATGAACGACGAGGGCCTGGGGTCGGACGGCTCGAACAACAACAAGGACTTCGTCACGTTCGACGGCCAGCGGTGGATCCAGGGCGGCGACGGCTCCGAGGGCACCTGCGTGGCCTCGTCCACCGTCACTTCCCGCGCCATGGTCGACCCCATGTACGCGCTCGATCTCACCGGTGGTCCCGACGGGCAGCAGGACGACCCAGAGGCATTCAAGCAGCGACTGGTGGCCGAACAGCACCGGCTGCACACCGAAGGTGACGGCGGCGAGAACTGGGGCGGCATGGGGCCGGAGGGGCAGGAACGGATCGACGACGACGCCATCGGCAGTGCCACCGGCAGTGACTACCAGCGCCAGGACCTGAACAGCGCCGCCGACCGCAGAGGCGTCCTCACCGAAGTCGAGAAGTCGGTGGCACAGGGACGGCCGGTGCCGGTCGACGTCTCGGGCGAGAAGGGCGCCCACGCGATGACCATCATCGCCCAGGAGGGTGACATGCTTCAGGTGTACAACCCTTGGGGCTCGACCACTTGGGTCAGCGAAGACGACTTCATCAACGGCCACATGGGCAAGGCTTCCGACAGTGATCTCCCTAACGCGTACAGCGTCTATCTTCCGCGGTAACAGAAGCGGTGCCGCGGTCGCCGCGGCCGCGCTTCTCGCTCTCGCCACCGGGTGCGGCTCTGGCACCGACGGTACCGACGAACCGACCGGCGGCTCCGCGAGCACCACGAGCCACCCGGTGAAGGACACCAGCATCACTGCTGAGCCGGGCGAGCGCTTCACGCTCACCGTCGACCAGAACGCCTCCACCCGCGAGTACTGGTACCTGGTCGACCCCGAGCCCGACAGCTCGGTGCTGGTCAGCCGCGGCCAGGACTACGCGTCTGACTCCGGCGGCGAGTCGGTGCCCGGTGACGGCGGCCGGCTCACCTTCACCTTCGAGGCCAAGGGGAAGGGGACCACCCGGTTCACGCTGCTGCACTGCACCTTCACCACGTGCCAGGGCAACACCTCCACGCTGCCGCCCGAGACGACCGAGCCCTCCGCCACCCCGACCACGGGGGCGGCCTCCCCGGCTCCCGAGCGCATCACCTACACCGTCACCGTCAACTGAACCGCAGCGGACCATTCAGTTGAGACGAGATAGCCGAGGCCCCGCCATGAACGACGCCGCGTACCCGCCGGACCGCACGGACGACGAGCTGGCCCGGCTCGACATCACCGTCCTGCTGCGTTACGGCCTCACCGCCGAGCCCGGCACCCGGCGCACCGCCCTGATCGGCGACGGTGCCGCGGCCGCGGCCGTCATCCTCGAC
>NZ_JTHL01000001.1:8957820-8978045 GCF_000818195.1 Streptomyces sp. 150FB
GCCGTCATCCTCGACCGCCTCGGCACCGAGCCGCGCTCGGTCGCCTTCCTCGCCGACACCGTGCGCGCCGGCGGACTCGCCCGCGCCGCGGAGCTGCCCGAGCCCTTGCCCGGCCGGGAGGCGGCCCTCCTCGTACGGGAGTGGCTGCGAGCCGGCGCCGAACTCGTGGGTGGGATCGCCGCCGACGACACCGCGGCGACCTGGCTGCGCGCCGTCGCGACCATCATCGAACTGAAGCAGATGACACGGGCGCGGGACCGGAGTACGTGACCTGAGGAGCCGATCCGAGTGCGGCGGGTGTGGGGCGCACGATGAGCGGGCCGGGGGCCTTGGCGGTGTCAGGCATACACGCCGCCGAGCAGGGTGAGGGCGTTGTCCGTGACCTCGACGTCGATGACGCATCGCCAGGTTCTCCCGCCGCCCGCGTACCGGAGCGCTCACCTGCACAAATGCTCTGCCGGGGGTGTCACTGCTCCGGGTCCGCCTCCTGGTGGTGGGTGGCATGGAGGCTGCCGAGCAGGGCGAGTGCCTGGGCGCTGGGGCTTCCCGGCGCGGCGTGGTAGACCATCAGTTGCTGGCCCGGCGCTCCGCGGACGTCGAAGGTCTGGTAGGTGAGGTCGAGGGGCCCGACGTCGGGGTGGACGAGTTCCTTCCCGTCACGGGTCTTGCCGTGGACGGTGTGCGAGGACCACAGGGCGGCGAACTCCTCGCTCTCCTCGGTCAGCGAAGCGACAAGGTCGTGCAGGCGCCGATAGTGCGGGTCGAGGCCCGTGGCGTGGCGTAGCCCGGCAACGACCGCCTCTGCCGCCCGTCCCCACTGGGTGAAGAATCCCCGGGCGGCCGGGTCGAGGAAGGTCATGCGGGCCATGTTGTCCATGCTCTCGAACGGTGAGAACAAGGCGTCGGCCAGCGCGTTCGAGGCCAGGAAGTCGGTGGCCGGGTTCAGGACGAACGCCGCGGCGTTCGCGTATCCGTCGAGCAACTGCCGCAGCGCAGCGCTGACCCTCTCCCTCGGCTGGGTCCGTTCACCTTCCGGTGCGGTGCCCGCCAGCCGGAACATGTGCTCCCGCGCCTCGTCGTCCATCCGCAGGGCGCTGCTGATGGACTCAAGGATCTGCGGGGAAGGACTGCGCTCGCGGCCCTGTTCGAGGCGGGCGTAGTAGTCGCTGTTCATCCCGGCCAGGACCGCGACCTCCTCCCGCCGCAGCCCCGCCACCCGGCGCGCGCCGTAGGAGGCGAGCCCGACGTCGTCAGGCCGCAGGTGGGCGCGATGGGCGCGCAGGAAGTCTCCGAGATCGTTGCTGGTCACACCTACAGGCTAGGGCGCGCCCCGCCCGCCTGCCTGGGTGCGCCGTACCCAGGCACGACTCGTCCTGGCTCCCTTCGCCGGCACCGGCCAGCCTGGTGATCCGCACCCGCGAACAGAGAGGAGCGCATGGTGAGGAACCAGTCGAGCTCCCCGGTGGAAGCCACCGGGCGCAGGACCGGTGATGTGGACGTGGTCGGGATGTGGGTGACTCCGGACGGGCACATCCGGCAGGAACTGCGCGCCGACGGACGTTACGACGAGGCGCGCGGCACCCGCCGCAGCGCCTACACCGGCCGTTACACGGTCACCGGCAAGCACCTCGATTACGTCGACGACACCGGCTTCACCGCCACCGGCGACATCCGTGACGGCGTGCCCTTCCACGAACACCTCGTCCTCTACAAGGAGCAGCAGGCATGACCGACACGGCCAGGACCTTTCTGATCACCGGCGTCAGCAGCGGCCTCGGCCGCGCGTTCGCCACCGCAGCCCTGGACGCGGGCCACACCGTCGTCGGAACCGTACGCAAGAACGCCGACGCGGAAGCCTTCACCGCGCTCCACCCCGAGCGCGCTCACGCCCGCATCCTCGACGTCACCGACGACGAAGACGTCTTCGCCGTGGTGGGTGAGGTGGAGAAGTATGTCGGCCCCATCGATGTGCTGATCGCGAATGCCGGCTACGGCCTGGAAGGAACCTTCGAGGAAACACCCCTGGCCGACCTGCGCGCCCAGTTCGACGTCAACGTCTTCGGCGCCGCAGCCACCGTCCAGGCCGCCCTGCCCTTCATGCGCGAACGCCGCCGCGGGCACATCCTGGCCGTCACCTCCATGGGCGGCCTGGCGTCCTTCCCCGGCGTCTCCGCCTATTGCGGCAGCAAATACGCGCTCGAAGGCATCCTCGAAGCCGTCGGCAAGGAAGTCGCCCCCTTCGGCGTCCACGTCACGGCCATCGAGCCCGGCTCCTTCCGTACCGACTGGGCCGGACGCTCGATGATCCGCGCACCCCGGTCCATTCCCGACTACGACGACCTGTTCGAACCCATCCGAGCCGCCCGTCAGAAGGCCAGTGGACAGCAGCTCGGCGACCCGGCCGGGGCAGCCGCAGCCGTCCTGCACATCCTCGACATACCTCACCCGCCCGCCCACCTCGTCCTCGGCTCCGACGCCCTGCGCCTGATCCGGACAGGCCGCGACGCCGTCGACCACGATCTGAACACCTGGGAAGACCTCGCCCGCTCGACCGACTTCCCCCAAGACGGCCAACGAGACTGAGTAGACATCCCGCCCCGGCACCGACCGTGACTGGGGCCGCATCGCAAGGCCTCGGCCGGCCGACTTCCAGGTGCTCGGCGAGAATCCGGGCCGCTAGGAAGGGGCGAGCTCGGAGCAGGGGTGGGTTCAGGGGATGCAGAACCCGCTGCACGGTCCCAGCCACAGTGGACCGCAGCCGTAGTCGGTCCAGTTGCAGTAGAACCCTGCGTCGTAGCACACCGTGTCGCAGCTTCCCGTGCCCGCGCACTGGGAATTGCAGTCGAGGACCTCGGCGTGCTGACCGCTCCGAGGTGCCGCCCTCTGCGTGTCGACTGGGCCCAGCGCCATGAGAATCGCCCGCGCCTCGCTCTCGCCGAACGCCGCCACAGCAGCCGTCTCCAGCCCTTCGACCCCTTCTGCGGCTGCTCCTAGCCGGCGCCCCGCGATGATCCGCGGTGCCAGCCGCGCCGCGTCGTCCAGGACGGCGGACTGCTCGGCCGACAGACCGGGGTGTGTCTTCCGGTAGTGCGCGAAGTGCGCCACCCACAGATCACTCCGAGCAGGAGCGGACAGCGCGCCGTAGACGGCGCGCCGATAGTCCGCGGGGTAGGAGGCGAACTCGGAGTAGCCGGAGGGCAGATGGTCGCGGTTGGCCTTCACCCATCGCGATGCCTTACTGCCCTTGGCGCGCGACACTGCCTGCGCGGGTGAGGCGGCCAGGCCGCCGGTGACCAGAAACGTTCCCAGGGCCAGCCCCGGCACGGCCTTGAGGATTCCCCGGCGGCTCGGCGGCCGCAGCACATCGAGGCCGCGGAGCGCACGCACCACCCGCAGCGAGTCCGACGGCCCCAGCAGCCGCGCCAGGCGGAGGGACAGCGCGGGTCCGGTCCAGGCCCGCACCTGGTCGCCGTTGACCGCCAACAGGGTCGGGGCCCACTCGGCCCCTTCCCCCAGGGCCCGCAGGCGCAGGGCGCGAACACGGGGTTCCGTGAGGCCCGCGGTGGTCAACGTACCGTCGACGGACAGGCGAACCCGATCCACCACTTCTTCACAGAATGGGCAGTCGGCGTCGAATGTCAATATCCACTCGGTCACAAGCTTCTCCCCGTATGTGTGTGACAACCCGTCCCGTGGTGCCCGGCCGGTATGAGTTCTCACTCCGATTCGCAGCGCGCCGTTCAGCACTCCTGCGCGCTTCGGGTCTACCAGAAGAGAAATTATTCACCGAGGCGTCTGGAGGCTTCAATCATTTCAACGAGGATCGAAACGTTCACACCCACAGGCCGTGCTTACGGCGGTAACGCACCGGGTGCCAACGCACCTATCGAGGCATGGTCCGGCGGATCGTGTGACCGTCGTGGCTTCGGGGCGTTGGCATGAGCCTGAGGCGGGGAGACTTGACCCGCGAGGAGTGGGCCGGCTTAAGCCTCATCTGCCGAAGTCCGGTCGCGCGGCGGCCTGTGGGCCGGCCCGCCTCGCTGGCGTGCATCCACGCACCCGGCCCGACCATCTCGGCGGCGGCAAGGCGTATTTCTCCCTTCGCAACACGTTCTAGTTGCCCGTCGTACCGTCGAGCATCTCGCGCAGGATGTCCAGGTGGCCGTTGTGGCGGGCCGTCTCCTCGGTGAGGTGAAGGAGGATCCAGCGCAGGTCGACATGGAGACCGTCGCGGACGGCTCGCTGGGCCTGCTTGTCCAGGCTGTTTCCGGTGACCAGCTCGCGGTAGTGGGCGCTCTGTTCGGCGTATTCGTCGAGCAACTGCGGGAGTGGGAAGTCGACGGCGATACGCATCTCTCGGTCGGGGTCCTCCTCGGTCCAGGGGCCCCGATCCTCCTCGCCATGGAAGACCACTTGGAACCAGTAGTACTCGACCCAGCGGAGGTGGTTGATCACTCCGCTCATGGTCATCAGCGGTGAGCCCGGCAGCAGCGCCTTGCGCGCGTTCTCCGCAGAGACGCCTTCACAGTTGGCGCGGGCGATGTCACGTGCGTAGTCGAGAAACGTGGTGAGCTGTGTGCGCTCGTCCCACGCGGGCGGCGTGTCGTCGATTCTGGTCATCGCGCGAAGCGTCCCCGATGACCGCGACCGATGTCGAGGTATTTAACGGCGGCAGGGAGCCTGATCGTCTACGACCTTGATCCACTTTCGCGACGCGTCCTGATTCAGATGCCGGAAATACCGTCGAGGGCAGCCAGCACGGCGTCGCCGAGGTGGATGGAGCCGGCGGCGACGTTGGAATCAAGGTGCTCGGCCCCGGCGGTTCCGGGGATGAGGAGCACGTTGGGGGCGTGGTGAAGCAGCCAGGCGAGGCCGACTTGTGACGGGGTATGTCCGAGGGCTGCGGCCGCAGCTCGGACGGCGGCTTGTTCCGCGACCTTGGGCAGACCGGCAACCGCACCGCCGAGCGGAAAGAACGGCACCCAGGCGATGCCTTCCGCCAGACACAGGGAGAGCAGTCCCTCATCGCGTCGGTCGACGAGGCTGTACGCGTTCTGCACACAGACAACGCCGGCGGGGATCGCTCGGCGCAGCCCGTCGAGGGTGATGTTGCTCAGCCCGATCGCGCCGATCTTGCCCTCGGCGCGCATCGCTGTCATCGCAGCAAGCTGATCATCGAGGTCGACGGCCTGGTCGCCCTCGCCCCGCAGGCCCGGGCGGTCATCCGGACGCCGAAGGTTCACGACCGCGATCTGCTCGAGTCCCAGGCTCCTGAGGTTGTCCTCGACGCTGGCGCGTAGTTCCTCGGGGCGCTGAGCGAGTCGGAGATGGACAGGTCCATCAGGATTGGCATCCGCGCCGATCTTGCTCGATACGAGAACGTCGTCATCGGAACGGAGCGCTTCGCGGATCAGCTCGTTGACTAGGCCGTTTCCGTAGAACTGAGCCGTGTCGAAGTGGTCGACTCCGAGTTCGGCAGCGCGACGCAGAAGCATGACCGCTTGATCGGGATTGTCCGCCAGACGAGTGAGCTGCATGGCTCCGTATCCGATCCGGGAGACCGTTCGACCGGCGAAGGCGGCCGAGCCACCGGGGCGCCGATCGTCGGTCGAAGTGCCCCGGATTCCGGGGGTGTCAGGGGTGGACATGGAGACCTCTTTCTTCTGCGGTGAGCGTGAGGTGAGGTGGCGGCGCCAGGCCGTGATGGGCCGTCGTCGGGCCGGGGGCCGGTTCGGCCGTACGCGCGTGTCAGGTCTCTCGTGCCGGGCGGGTCGACCCGCGCGACTCCGGCGCGGAGGAGGCCAACAGGGCCGGAAGCAGCACGTTGTCGATCACGGCAGCCGCGTGGTCGGGGTCAGGGCCGCCCCCCGTGAAGATCAGGCGGTGGAGGCCCAACGCCGGCAAGATCGCGGCCATCAGCGCCGGATCGGCCGGAGCGGCGATCTCGCCGCGGGCCACCGCACGGTCGACAATCGTCGCCACCGCGCGCTCGATCGGCGGTGCGAGCGTCCCGAAGGCTTGGCGCAGCTCCGGGTCGGCCAGCAGGGCCGATGCCATCCCGGTGATCAGCCGGGCCTTGTAGAGCGGGTCCTGACCGGAGAACAGGTAGTCGCCGAGCGCCGCCAGGTCGCCCCGCAGCGATCCGCTGTCGGGCACCTCGCCGTCGACATGCGCGTGCGCCAAGGCATCGCCCACCAGCTCCGCCTTGTTGGACCAACGGCGATACACCGTCGCCTTGCCCGCCCCCGCCCGAGCCGCCACCGCGTCCATCGTCATGCGGTCGTAGCCGATCTCCGTCACCAGGTCGAGCGCGGCCCGGCGCAGGACGTCATCGCGCGAGGTGTCGCGGGAGCGGCCACCGCGGCCCCGCTCCGAAGTCTGATCGGACAGCGACGGGGTGGAAGGAGGCAGTGAACGGGTGACAGGCATCGCGGCTCCCGACATGGTCGAACGGACCAACTAGTTCCGGAACGAAACGGTCTCGTTCAGTGTCTGTCGAGTGGTCCGCGACCGCTCTCACCCAGCGTTGAGCCCATCGGGGCGGCGTCGAAGGGGCCGTCGCCCGTGGTCACAGGCTTCCGCCAGTTGACGCGCCGATGATCGCCCGTGTTCCACGCGCCACAACAGGTTTGTGGCGGATATGGCGGTCATACTCGCTTCAACGCCGGCACCGCTTGAATGTCAATATCAATATCAAGGGAATCCACCATGCCTCGCGTACCTGACATCACCGTCCCTGACCTCACGGGAAAACTTGCACTTGTTACCGGTGCCAGTGATGGGATTGGCTTGGTCCTTGCCCGCCGGCTCGCCAAAGCCGGTGCTGAAGTGGTCCTTCCCGTCCGGAACCCGAAGAAGGGCGCCGCCGCCAGTCGATAGAATCAGCGCCGCCATCCCCGACGCGAAGGTCACCACGAGGGTGCTGGACCTGTCGTCCCTCGCCTCGGTCGCCACCCTCGGCGAGACCTTGATCGGCGAGGATCGGCCGATCAACATCCTGATCAACAACGCCGGTGTGATGACACCGCCGACCCGTAGGTCACGGAGGACGGCTACGAGCTGCAGTTCGCCACGAACCACCTCGGCCACGTCGCCCTCACTGCCCACCTCCTGCCGCTGCTGCGCGCCGGCCGTGCCCGGGTCACGACCCAGATCGCCCTGTCCGCCAACCGGAACGCCGTCAACTGGGACGACCTCCAGTGGGAGAAGACGTACAACGGCTTCAAGTCGTACTCATCGTCGAAAATCGCCCTCGGCCTGTGGGGTTTGGAACTGAACCGTCGGAGCATCGCCGGGAACTGGGGCATCACCAGCAACCTCTCGCACCCCGGTGTCTCACCTACGAACCTCCTCGCCGCCCAGCCCGGCATGGGGCGACAGAAGGACACCGCCGCGGTGAAAATGATCCGCGGCTCCGCCCGCATCGGGTTCCTCGTCCAGACAGCCGAAGGCGGCCTCCTCCCCGCCCTCTACGCCTCCACCAACCCGGATGCTCAGGGCGGGCACTTCTACGGGCCGTCCGGGTTCGCGCACCTCTCCGGCGCTCCGGCCGAGCAGAGACTGTATTCACGGCTCACGTCTGAGCGGGAGGCGAAAATGATCTGGGAGATCTCCGGGCGTCTCGCCCGCGTGCGATTCCCCGCCTGAGGCCCTTCCCAGTCCTTACCCGAGAAGGCGTGGGATCCCGCCCTGCCGAGCTCGTCGGCGACCTCCTCCGTAGGAGCCCCGAACCGGCCGCGCCACTTGCGGACGGTGTTCACCGCGACGGCCGGGTGGCGGGCGACGGCCATGCGGACGGCGGGTGATCGCCAGGTTGACTCAACAGGGCCTTTGCAGCGGCATGATGCGGTCGCGGATCTCGTCCCGGTCGGGCGGACGACCGGTGGTCATGGTGGTCAAGATGATGAGGGCCGGGGCGAGGGCGGCGCGCTCCTCGAAGTCCGGCGGTGATCCGATCACACGGCGCAGACGCTGTCGGTGTGCGGTGCCGAAAGGTTCGATCTTGGCTTCGCGTATGGCGCGCGAGAGTTCGGTGTCGGGCTTGGCCAGGAGGTGGGCCAGCAGGGGGCCGGCGCCGCCGTTGAGGCTCCGGGCGAGCAGGACCAGTCCTTCCAGGAGGTCCGCCTCGGGGTCGTCGGTGGGTGCGACGTCGACCTCACGGGTGGCGGCGCGCAGTGCGGCGACGACCAGGTCGTGCTTGCCGGGCCAGCGCCGGTACAGGGCCCCAAGGCTGGTACCGGCGCGCTCGGCGACCTCGCGCACGCCGAACGCCTCGTAGCCGCGTTCCTCGACCAACTCCCGGGTGGCCCGCAGGACGGCATCGTCGATCGCCTGCTTGCGAGGTCGCCCCCGCCCGTCACCGGCTTCCATGCGAGCACCCTACCGGAACGCAGGTTCTCGAAAATCTGTGCCGACTGCTATGTTTTTAACGGCAACCGATGTTCCCGTATTTACGGCAGCGCGGGGATCGCGGGGATGTCCCCGGAACGCGGAGGTACGGATCATGGCCGAAGCCACAGGTGGCAGTGCGATCGTTCTGGGAGGCGGAGGTGTGACCGGCATCGCCTGGGAGATCGGCGTCCTGGCCGGCCTGCTGGAGGCCGGAGTGGACCTGCGCCCCGATGCCGTGTTCGGCACCTCGGCCGGTGCCTTCGTCGGCACCGCCCTGGCCGCGGGCGCCGACATCGAACAGCTCTACGCGGCCCAGCAGGCACCCCCCGTCGATGAGTCCACCACTGAGGCGTCACGCGTGCTGACCGCCGCGTGGGGTTGGGCCTTCCTGCGCGGACGCGGCAACCCCGAGCGCGTGGGGGCCGGGTTCGGGGCCGTCGCGCGCCGCTTCACCCCTCGGGTCTCCGTGGAGGAAAGACGCCGCACGGTGCAGGCCCGGCTCCACACCACGCAGTGGCCCAGCACGCTGCACGTCGCGGCGACGGATGCCGAAACGGGCGTCCTGGCCGCATTCGACCACACCTGCGGACACCCGCTGGCGGAGGTCGTCTCAGCCAGCGGCGCGGTACCCGGCATCTCGCCGATGGTCCGGTTCGGCGGCCGGAGCTGGATCGACGGCGGGATGGTCTCGGCCGCGAACGCACGCCTGGCCGACGGCTATGAACGGGTCCTGGTCATCGCGCCCATGCCCAAGGGCCATGCGGGCATTCCCTCGGCCCAACAGGACGTGGAAGCCATGCGGGCCACCGCGAAGGTCGAACTGATCACTCCCGACCCGCAGTCCGTCCATGCGATCGGCCCCAACCCCTACGACCCGGCCCGCCGGGGCCCGGTCGCCACTGCCGGCCGGGACCAGGGCCGGCAGGCAGCCACCCGAATCGCGGACCTCTGGCGCTGAACGCGCCCACCGCACCGCAAGCGACAGGCCGGCAGATGTACCAGGCCATGCGAATCTCATCTGTGACACCGTCGGTGCCGTCGGGGTGCGTCACCGTGGACACGTGTGCGGCTTCGCCCGTCCCGAGGACACCGGCCCGGGGACGCGTCAGGCTGGTGCGGTAAGCGGCCGCTGGACGAGTTGTCGCGGGGTGACCGGGCGATGACCGAGCCCGTGGTGCGCGTTCATCCGGACCGCACCTGGCGGAGCGGCACCCGCGGGGTTCGCTCAACTGCCCAGACCGAGGAGTTCGCGCCCGGCGCGGATCACGGTTTCCCGTACCTGTTGAGGGTCGTCGAGTTCAGCGGCCGACAGTGCCCCGTCGTGCAACAGGACCAGCACGCGTCCGGCATAGTCGGGATCGGGGTGCCCGGCACGCTCGGCGAGTCGCGTGACGGTGTCCTGGAACCAGGCGCGGTGATCGGCTACGGCGACCCGCACCGGGTCCGTGGGATCCGGGTACTCGGCCGAGGCGTTGATGAAGTGGCAGCCGCGGAAGCCGGCGGAGCATGTGGTCTGGCCGATCAGTTCGAGCAGCGCGGCGGCGCTCTCCTGCGGGCCCCCGGTGTCCAGCGCCGCCCCGACCGCGACGCGCAGGTCGGAGTCCGTGGCACGTAGGTACGCCTCGACGAGGTTCTCCTTGGCCGGGAAGTGGCGGTAGAAGGTCGCCCTCGTCACACCGGCCTCCGTCACGAGGCGATCGACCGGTACGGCGTGGATGCCCTCGGTGTAGAACAACCGGCGCGCGGTATCCAGCAGCCGGTCACGGGGAGGCGGAGCAGTCTGCGGCATGGGCACCAGTATAGATACAGAACGTTCTGTTGACACCCTCACTCCGGCGGTCCTAAAGTCCGGGACATGAGCAGAACGAACGTTACTTCTACTCCGACGATTGTCCTCGTGCACGGCGCACTGACAGACGCCTCGGTCTGGCACGAAGTGACTCAGCGGCTGCAATCGGCCGGATACGCGGTCCTCGCCCCTGCTCTGCCGATGCGCGGTCTCAAGCAGGACGCGCGCTACCTGGCCGGGATCATCGGGGGCGTCGTCGGCCCTGTCGTGATCGCCGGGCACTCGTACGCGGGAGCTGTGATCTCCCATCCGGAGGTCGCCGCAGTGGGGAATGTCGCGGGTCTGGTGTACGTCGCGGCCTTCCAGCCGGACAGCGGGGAGAGCGCGGAGGAACTCAACGCGAAGTTCCCCGGCAGTCTGCTGACCCCTGACAATCTCGCCGTCTCACCGAACCCGCTCGGCGGTGACGACCTGACCCTCAGGCCGGAACGCTTCGCCGAGGTCTACGCCGCCGACCTCGATCCGGAACTCGCTGCGGTGCTGGCCGCGAGCCAGCGTCCGATCGAACCGGCCGCCCTCGGCGAGACGTTCGCGGGGGAGCCCGCCTGGCGCTCGGTCCGTTCGTGGGCGCTCGTGTCCACCCGTGACCGCTCGCTCCCGCCCGAGGCACTGCGGTTCATGGCTGAACGCGCCGGATCGAGCATCGTCGAGGTCGAATCCGCGCACGCCGCCCCGGTGTCCCGGGCCGCGGAAGTCACCGACCTGATTCTGGAGGCCGCCCGCTCGGTCTCACCGTCCACTTCGCTCCGATCGGAGACACGGCCATGACCTCATCGAACTTCGCCACCTACCTCGAGCGCAACAAACAGTTCGCCGCCACCGACGCCAAGAACCGGATCCCCGAGATCCCTTTCATCCCCTTCAAGCAGGTGTACCTGATCACCTGCATCGACCCGCGAGTGGAGCCCGCGGCGATCGTGGGCGCGCAGCTCGGCGAGGCGATCGTGGCCCGTAACGTCGGCGGCCGCGTCACCCCCTCCGTGATCCGTGATCTGACCTGGATCTGCCACCTGCACGAGAACAAGACCCCCGACGCCGACTGGTTCGAGGTCGCGATCATCCACCACACCGATTGCGGCTCCGGACTGTTCGCCGACGCCGGACTGCGCCGCACCTACGTCGAGCGAGGCTGCTACGACGAGGAGACCGCCGCCGCCATGGCGGTGCTCGACCCGTCCGCCACCGTGCGTACCGATGTCGAGTTGCTGCGCAAGGCACCCGAACTCGCGGGCAGCATGGGGAAGTTCAAGATCGGCGGCTACGCCTACGACCTGAAGACCGGCGTAGTCACCACCGTCGTCGACCCGAGCTGACGCAATGCCGCACCGGATCCCACCGCTCCGCCGGCGCGGAGGGTGGGTTCCGGGGCCCATCGGCAACCGGCCACGGGACTCCGCAAAACCCGTTGGTGGACGGAGGGCAACCACTGCTACTTTTCCGGAGGCCGTGCGAGAGATCGAGGAGGTGGTACCCGTGAACGCAGTATCGACATGGGTGCTCCCCTCCAGGGTCGCGGTCGGGCGATAGACAGGTCGTCCGGGAGCGCCGTTCCAGTGCACTCCCGAAAGGCACGACCATGCGTTTCACTTCCGAGCAGCGCCTCGACGACGGCCTCCTCGAACGCGAATTCACCCTCGATGAGATCCCCGGCATCCTGTGGACACCCGCATCGGCGCCCGCGTCCCCACCGGCGCCGCTGATCCTGCTCGGCCACCCGCCCCTGGGGCTGCGCAAGATGTACCCGCGGCTGGTGGCCCGGGCCCGGCACTCCGCGGCGGCGGGCTTCGCCACGGCCACCATCGAGCTCCCCGGAAGCGGCGACAGGCCCCGTTGGCCCGCCGTCGAGCAGGCCCGCGCCGACCTGCGCCGAGCGATGAAGGCCGGGGAGCCGGTCAGCCACGAGATCGTCGACGCCCTCATCCTCCCGCTGGTCGACAAGGCGGTCCCGGAATGGCAGGCCGCCCTGGACGCCCTCCTATCGCTGCCCGAGATCGGCGGCCCGGTCGGGTACTCGGGGGGAGTGATCTCCATCGGCATCCGGCTGGCGACGGTCGAGCCTCGCATCTCGGCCGCCGTTCTGTTCGCCGGGAGTTTCGTGCCTCGCGCCCTGTTCGAGGAGGCCCGGCAGGTCACCGTTCCACTGCACGTCCTGCTGCAGTGGGACGACGAAGGGAACAACCGGCAGGCGGCCCTCGACCTGTTCGACGCCTTCGGCTCCAAGGAGAAGTCCCTGCACGCCCATCTCGGCGGGCACACCGGCGTCCCGCAGTCCGCGGGGGACGCCGCGACCCAGTTCTTCATCCGACATCTGAAGTGAGGCCGGCTGTCAGACCGGCAGCAGACGGTAGCTGATGTCGGCCGGCATGCCGCTCATCGAGGACAGGTCCCGGCCCTCCGCGGCTCTCTGATCCGTGGGCCCCTGCTGAACTCGGCGGTTTCTCGGGACCGTCACAACACGTGGCTGGTTTGATCAGGCGGCGGGTAGTTTATGCAGACGCTCGGCTGGGGTTTCCCAGTCGAGCGTTTTGCATGGGCGGGCATTGAGTTAGGCGGCTACCGCGTCCAGGTGTTCCCGGTGTGCACAGGCGGCGCTGCTGCTCGGCGCCGCTGGTCTATACGTGCTCAGGCGATGGGCGCGCCGATGTCTGGATAGCTTTGTAGACTTTGTTCTGGGTATGGGTGGATTCGTTGCGCTGCGTCAGGGTGGGCAACGGTCATCGCACTGTGGAGGTGAGACCCCGATGAGTGATCCTCTGGGCTCCTGGACCGAGCACCTTAAGGACCTGACCAACACTCGGGCCACGGATGATGCCGAGGCTCAGTTCGTGCGCGACCTCTATGTGGCGGCGCAGGACGATCTGGACGAACAGCGTGCGGAAGCCGACGACCAGCGGGAAGAGTAGGCGGAACCTGCGCGACGGGGGATTGGCGCGCCGCCTATGCCCTGCGTGACTGCGTAGGGGCCGTCGTGCTGATCGGCCCCCGGTGCTGTCACACCGTGGTCACACGGGGGCGTACGTCGCCGAGGAATTCTTCCTCGGCGACGAGCACATGAGAACCGACGACGTCGGGGTCATGCAGCCCATCGACTTCGCCTTTGAGGTCGCCCTGGCACGGTGGCTGGAGGCCGTCGGCGTCGTGCCGGGAGCAGCCACGGGGCACAGCCTCGGAGAGATCGCCGCCTATGTGGCCGCCGGCGTCGTAGACCTCCCGACGGCGGCCCGGATCGTCCACCACTACAGCGGCGCCAGTAGCGCCGGGTGTCGGGCCCGGGGACGGGGATGGCCGTGGTTGAGCTGTCCGCCGCCGAACTGGCCCGCTACGGGCGGCGCAGCGGTCGGACGTGTGTCGGTCGCGACGATGAACGGGACCCGAACCAGGCGGTGCAACTCCGGGGAGCGGGCGGTCTGGGCGCCGGTTCCGTCGGAGCCGCGGTTGGGTGGGTGTCCGCCGGCCGACGGGGACGACATCTTCCAACTGGGCTACCTCAACTCGCTGTTCGCGATGCAGCTTGCCCGGTTCGTGCAGCGGGAGTTCAGCCTGGAACTGGGTCCCGAGGACTTGAATTTCGACAACTTCCGCACCGTCGACGGCATCGTCCGGCTCGGCGAGGCGAAGAGCGACTGGCTGGCCGGGTGTGGCCGAACGGCCGCCGGGGACGGTGGCCAGGCACGTCCCCCTGAGCGCCTCCGTCCCGCTCGGCTTGGCCGACCAGATCCGGCGCCTGATGCTCTTCGTGCCGTCCGACATCCTCGCCGCCGCCGAGATGGCGTGCGCAAGGTCAACCTGGTCGTCGAACAGCGACGTGCGGCCGTAACTCCCGTGGAACGCGCGCCGAGGTGCCCGCCGCCCGCGATACGGTCTTGGCCGAGACGTTCGAACTCCTGCTGGACATCGGTCTGAGCGGTCGCTGGGAGGTGGGCAACGACCCCGTCCCGTGGGCGGCGACCGGACCATCGCCGTCGGGTCGTTCAATTTCCACAACGACCTGTTCGGACGGGAACGGAACCGGCCACCCGGCCGCCCATGGGCCGGTGGGCGGCCTATTGGCTGCCCTCGGCCAATTCAATGCATTATCGGTCCTGTGTAGGTTGCATCCGAAAGGAGTCCGGCTTTGTTCGATCTGTCCGACGACGAAGCGCCCACTGCCGCGAAAGCCCGAGACGCCCCGGGCGGCGGTGCCGCTCGGCCAGGCCGACCGGCACCGGCACCGGCACCGACGTCGGCGCGGGCACGCGAGCGGGACCAGGCCGGAGCCGAGAGCGGTTACACACTTCCCCGGGACGCCGATCTGCGCGGCCCGGGGCGCTTCCTGTGGTGGCTGGTGACCAGCCAGCGCCGACGGGTTCTGCTCGCGGCGGTGCTCGGCACCCTGTGGATGCTCGGCCTGGCGCTCCCGCCGTACGTGCTCTCCCTCGCCATCGACAACGGCTTGCAGCAGCGGCGGTTCTCTTCACTCGTCGCCTGGACCATGGTGCTGCTGGCGATGGGCGTGCTGAACGCCTACGTGGCGATCATGCGCCACCGTACGCTGACCAAGGTCCGCATGGACGGAGCCTTCCGGACG
Source organism: Streptomyces sp. 150FB (assembly GCF_000818195.1). Classification (GTDB taxonomy): domain Bacteria; phylum Actinomycetota; class Actinomycetes; order Streptomycetales; family Streptomycetaceae; genus Streptomyces. The sequence goes on from NZ_JTHL01000001.1 coordinate 8,972,628, forward strand.
CTGCACGCGGTGCTCGAACGGTCCACGACGCTCGGCGACAGACTGGCCGCCAAGGTGTCGGCCGGTGAGGTGGCCACGATCGGCATCGGTGACGTGTGGGTGATCAGTGTCAGCCTGACCGTCGTCGGTCCGGGCGTCGGCGGGGTCATCGCCTACGTCGTGGTGGCCCTCCTGCTGCTGAACATCTCGCCGCTGCTCGCACTGGTCGTCCTGCTGGGAGCGCCCCTGGTCGCTGTGCTCGTGGGGCCGCCGCTCGGACGGCTGCGGGCGGCGGGCGAGATCTACCGCGCCGGGCAGAGCAACCTGACGACCTCGCTGGTCGATGTCGTACAAGGACTCCGGGTCCTCAACGGAGTCGGTGGGAAGGGCCTGTTCGCGGCCCGCTACAAGCAGAAGTCCCGGGAACTGCGCGACGAGGGCTACCGGGTCGGGGCTGTCTCCAGTTGGATCCCTTCCCTGGGCGTGGGCCTGCCGCTGATCTTCCTGGCCGTCGTCACATGGCTGGCAGCGCGGATGGCCGCCGAGGGGACCATCTCGATCGGTGATCTCGTCGCTGTCTACGGCTACGTCGCGGTCCTCGTGATCCCCATCTCGGAGCTGATCGAGAGCGGATCGAACCTGTCCCAGGCGGTGGTCTCCGCACGCCGGGTCATCACCCTGCTCCGACTGGGACGGGACGCGCGTGACACGGCCGAGGAAGCGACCGGCGAGGGACCCGAGGCGCCCGCGGACCTTCACGACCCGCGATCCGGGGTCGAGGTAGCCGCGGGTCGGATGACCGCCCTGGCGAGCGCGCGGCCGGCGGACACCGCCGCGGTGGTCGACCGGCTGGGCCGGTTCAGCCGGTCGGAGGCCACGTGGGGCGGGATCCGCCTCGACAGCATCGCCCCGCGGCGGCTGCGTGAACGCGTTCTGGTCGCGGACAACGAGGCGGACATCTTCGCCGGAGCCCTGAGCGATGTCGTCGCCGGCCGTCACTCGCAGGACGACCAGGCCATCGCCCGGGCACTGTTCACCGCCGCGGCCGAGGACATCCCCGCCGGCCTGCCGGACGGAGTGGCCTCCGCGATCGAGTCGCTGGGCGGCAATCTCTCCGGCGGCCAGCGGCAGCGCGTCCGGCTGGCCCGCGCCCTGGTGGCCGACCCGGAGGTACTGCTCGCCGTTCAACCGACCTCGGCGGTGGACGCCCACACCGAGGCGGTGATGGCTGACCGGCTGTCCGAGGCCCGCTCGGGCCGCACCACGTTGGTGACGACCACCTCGCCCCTGCTTCTGGACCGGGCGGACATCGTCCAGTACCTCGTGGAGGGACAGGTCGCCGCCACCGGTACTCACCGTGAACTCCTGCGGACCCGGCCCGGCTACCGCCAGTTGGTCTCCCGCGGTCTCGGCGAGGACGACGATCACCTCGGAGCGCCCGAGAGGGCCACGGCTCCGTCGACCACACCGAAGGCGGCGTCATGAGCAGCGATACTGGGACGGCGAACCACCTGCCCGTCTCCGATTCGGCGACCGTGCGCCGCGCGGCGTACCGGCTCATCCGGCGCGAACGGGGCGCCTTCGCCTGGATCCTGCTGCTCAACGGGCTCGCGACCGCCGCGGGGTTGCTGGGCCCATGGCTGCTGGGACGCATCATCAACATCGTCCAGTCCCACGGCGGTGTCAGCCGTATCGACCGGCTGGCGCTGCTGATCCTGCTGTCCGCGCTGCTGCAACTCGTCCTCACCCGCTACGCCCGCTACTTCGGCGCCCGCTTCGGGGAGAGGATCTCGGCGCACATTCGGGAGCAGTTCCTCGACCGGGTCCTCGACCTGCGGTCGTCCATCGTGGAACACCTCGTCACCGGCGACCTGGCGACCCGCGGCTCCAGTGATGTCAACAGCGTCAACACGACCATGCGTGACGGCGCCCCTGATCTGCTCATCGCCCTCATCCAGGCGGTGTTCGTCATCGTCGCTGTCTTCTTCGTCGATCCGCTGCTCGGCGCCTGCGGGGTGGTCGGTCTGCTCGGCCTGGTAGTGGCGACCCGTTGGTACCTACGGCGGGCCCGGAGCGCCTACCTCGCGCTGGGGGAGGCCAACTCGTCGCTCGCCGAGGTGCTGGTCAGCACCGTCCAGGGGGCGCGCACCGTCGAGGCGCTGGGCCTCCAGGCTCGCCGCATGGAGGCGAGCGCCGAGGCGATCGAGCGCTCCCGGCGGAGCCGTCTGCGCGGCCTGGCACTGCGTACGGTGCTCTACCCGACCGTCGACATCTCCTACGTCCTGCCGCTCGTCGGCGTCCTGCTCGTCGGGGGTGCGCTGTACGGCCACGACATGATCAGCCTGGGCGCGACAGTCACCTCCGCGCTGTATCTGCGACAACTCGCCGGTCCGCTGGAGACGATGCAGATATGGATCGAGCAGCTCCAGACGAGTACGGCGTCGTTCGCCCGGCTCGAAGGGCTCGGCGATCTGCCGGGCTCGCAGCCGGCCGCCGGGGTCGTTCCCGCGAATGACCGGATCGACGTCGAAGGCGTCTCGTTCGCGTACGGCGACGGGCAGGACGTCCTGCACGGTGTCCACCTGGAGATCCAGCCGGGGGAGCGCCTCGCGATCGTGGGACCGTCCGGAGCAGGCAAGTCCACGCTGGGCCGGCTGCTGGCAGGAATCGAGCATCCCCACACCGGTTCCGTCACCGTGGGCGGAGTGCCGGTCGCGGAGCTGTCGCCGGACCAACTGCGGCGCCACATCGTCCTGGTGACCCAGGAGCACCATGTGTTCCACGCGTCGGTCCGGGACAACCTGCTGATCGCCAAGCCGGGGGCCTCCGACGCCGAACTGCGCGGCGCGCTCGATGCGGTCGGCGCCCGGTGGGTGGACGAACTCCCCGACGGGCTGGACACCGAGGTCGGCCCCCGGGGACACCGGCTCGACAGCGGCCAGGCCCAGAAGCTCGCGCTGTCCCGGGTCGTGCTCGCGGACCCGCACACCGTCATCCTCGACGAGGCCACCTCCCTGCTCGACCCGACGGCGGCGCGCGACACCGAGCGCGCCCTGTCGGCCGTCCTCGAAGGGCGCACGGTCCTGGCCATCGCCCACCGGTTGCACACGGCGCAGGACGCCGACCGGGTGGCCGTCATGGAGGGCGGCCGGCTCACCGAACTGGGGACCCACGATGCCCTGGTCGCAGACGGGGGTGCCTACGCCCGTCTTTGGGACTCGTGGCACGGTGAGCGGCTCCCGCGGTACGACTGACACCTCGGCGTTTCCGCCACCGGTCAAGCCCGGAACGGACCTCGTCAACGCAGCCGGAAACCTCGATGTGGCCGCTGGCGGCCCCCGTGGGAGGATGACGTCGGTGGGGGAGGGGCACGTGAACGGCAGTGAGAAGCGGCCGTCGGCGCTGCGCGTGAAGGGGCTGGACAGCCCTCACGGCGTGTGGGAGCCGCGGACGGTCTTCGTTTCCATGGTGGCAGTGCTGATGGTCGGTCCGACGGCTGTGGAGCTCACGGGCTTCGTGGAGATGGCTGGGGAGTCTCCAACGCGCAGTGACGGTCCCGGCATCGTGCTGCTGTGGCTTCCTTTCCTATTCTGCGTCGGTGTTCCTGCGGCAGTGCTGGGCGCGGTGTTCGGGGTGTTGCCAACGCTGTCGGTCGCCGTTTGGATGGCGCGGCGGTGTGCCGGTCGGCACGTGCGGTGGATTTTGGTGGTGGCCAGTTGTTGGGCGGCCGCGGTGGCGCTGTGGCCGGCGGTGGTGGACGGCGGCCCGGGGATCTGGCTGCCGGTGTGGCTGTCCGGCACGGTGGTGCTGTCGACGGTGGCGCTGCTGACGCGCTGGGCCGTCACCCGGGGACGTCCGTACTGGACAGTCGTGGGGGTCGGCCTGATGTCGGCCGTCGCCGTAGTCGCCGTGGGTTCTCTGGCCTACGGTACGGGGTTGGTGGAGGAGTACGCGCCGCCCGGAGTTCACGCCTCGGATCTGGTCGGCACGTGGAACGACGGCCATGGCGGCACGCTGCGGCTGGGCAAAGAAGGGCGCACGGTCGCCACCAACACCCGGGGCGAACGCTGGGAAGTGGCCTTGCCTGACGGTCGATGTGAGGGTTCAGGCACGTGGACGTTCGAACGAAACGACAACCCCTGGCTCCAGAGCGTCAACATCGATGCCGGCGATTGCTGGCCGGAGCAGTGGACGCTGGGCGGCACGGCTGGCCGGCCCAAGCTGAACTACGAGTACGGAGATCCGGACTCACCCGACTGGTACGTACTCACCCGGTGACCAGGTCAGGCGCACCGGCCGCAGCTTCGGCGCGAGTTGGCCGGCAGCCGGATGCTCCCCTCGAAGGTTTCCTCAGCCCGCCCGTGGGAGAGCTGGACACGGCGGGTATGAGGGCATCCGTCGGGCACCGGCGTTCCGGCCGGCCTCAGCCCTGAGACCGCATACCTCAGAAGGGTCCACCACCATGTCCACCTGGCTCATCACCGGCTGTTCGACCGGCCTCGGCCGCGCCCTCGCGCAGGCCGTACTTGAAGGCGGCCACAACGCCGTGGTCACGGCCCGGAACACCGCGCACGTCCAGGGCCTCGCGGACGACCACCCCGCCACCGCGCTCGCGCTCCCGCTCGATGTGACCGACCCCGAGCAGGTCACCGCGACGGTCCGGCGGGCCGAGGAGCGTTTCGGCGCGGTCGACGTTCTGGTGAACAACGCCGGTTACGGTTACCGCGCCGCCGTGGAGGAGGGCCGGGACGCGGACGTGGGGCAGTTGTTCGCCACCAACTTCTTCGGCGCCGTCGCCATGATCAAGGCCGTGCTTCCCGGCATGCGCGCCCGGCGCAGCGGCGTGATCGCCAGTATCTCCTCGATCGGTGCCCGCATCTCGCCGGCCGGGTCCGGGTACTACTCCGCCACGAAGGCGGCGCTCGAGGCGATGTCCGCCTCCCTGCGGAAGGAAGTCGCCCCGCTGGGCATCACGGCGATGGTCGTGGAACCCGGCAGTTTCCGTACCGACTTCGCGGGCCGCTCGCTCCAGCAGTCACCGGACGCGATCGCTGACTACGCGGAGACGGCGGGCAAGCGTCGCAAGGAGAACGACCCCACGCACGGCACCCAACCGGGCGACCCCGCGAAGGCGGCACAACTGATCATCCAGGCCGTCGAAACCCCCGAACCGCCGTTCATGCTCCTCCTGGGGGAGGACGCGGTCGACGGCTTCCGCACCGTCGAGCAGGACCTGCGTACGGAACTGGATGCCTGGGAGCCGACAAGCCGGAGCACAGGTCTTGCCGGATAGGGCTCCCGGCCTTCGCGCGGTCCAACGGTTGGGGACCGGTCCCGAGAGCGATCCGTACGGTACGTATCGGAGTCGGGCAGGGACGTAGGGCGCGAAGGAACGAATCGAGGATCTCGTGGGTAGGAAGACGGTCATCCCCTTGGCCA
>NZ_JTHL01000001.1:8978147-9007014 GCF_000818195.1 Streptomyces sp. 150FB
GGTCCCGAGAGCGATCCGTACGGTACGTATCGGAGTCGGGCAGGGACGTAGGGCGCGAAGGAACGAATCGAGGATCTCGTGGGTAGGAAGACGGTCATCCCCTTGGCCATGGTGCTGACGCTCGCCGGGACTGGTTGCTCGGACCAGACCTCCGACCGAGGCGGACAAGGGGGAGCGCCACGGACGGCCACCCCGTCTCCTGCAAGTTCCAGGGCGACGAAAACCGCGTCCCCCAGCGTTGACACCACTCCCGAGGTCTGCCGGATGGTGGACACGGCGGCGTTCAACCAGGTGCTCGCCATGGCCGCGGCCATCAGCGACGAGAAGGAGGGCGACTCCGTGTTACGGGCCGAGGTCGCGAAGAGCTACCAGGACTTCGCCGACGATCTGTTCCTGATCTCGGGGCAGGCCGGTGGGAGGCTGCGGCCGGTACTGACGGAGTGGGCCGCCGCCAGCGCCGCCGTAACGCGTTTCGTCGTGGAGAAGAAGCCCCGGCCCGGACTCGTCGTCGACTACGGTCCGACGCAAAAACCATGGGACGCCGCGCAGAAAGCCGCGGAGAAGGTATGCGGGCACGACCTTCCCGACCTCGATCAATAAGAGAAATACCGGCTCAGGGCAGGTGTGGCAGCCCGTCGCTGAATTCTTGACGGTGCCTCCCGCCCCCGTCCCTCCTGTCCCTGCCGCCGGCGGCCAGCCCTGAATTCACTCGTATGGGGGATATCGAGAGCATGCGGTCTGTTTGACCTGGGATCGGGCTACGGGGGGCTGGATAAAGAGCTCTTCTCATGGGCGTGCACACTCCACGTCGTGCCACGGTCCTGAATTCGGGGGTGCGAAAGCCGTCCGCAGGCGCCCGTTCAACCACGTACCTACGCTGGGGAGGGGCGAGTACGTCAGGTGGGGTGAGGAGGCGGAGTGTGATGGCGAAGGTACTTTTCATCGTGAGTGGGGCGACGTATTGGGTGCTCAAGGACGGCACCAGGTATGCGACCGGCTACTGGGCCGAAGAGTTCGCGATGCCGTACAAGAAGGTCACGGAAGCCGGCCACGAGGTGGTGGTGGCGACTCCTGGCGGTGTGACCCCGAACGTCGACATGATGAGCCTGCGCCCCTCCATGGCGGGCGGTGAGGACGGGGCTCTGGAACTGGAGTCCATCATCCGTTCCGCCGAGGTGATGCGGCGGCCCCTCAAGCTGTCGGACGTCCGCCTCGAAGGCTACGACGCGGTCTATCTGCCCGGTGGGCACGGTCCGATGTCAGATCTGGCGTGGGACGCCGACGCCGGCCGACTGCTGACGGCGCAGCTCGCCTCGGGCAATCCACTCTTCATCGTGTGCCACGCCCCCGCCGCGATGCTGGCCACCAGGATCCACGGTGAGTCGCCCTTCAAGGGATACCGGGTCACGGGTTTCACCAACGAGGAGGAAGAAGCCGTCGGACTGGCGCCTCGGGCCCCATGGCTGCTGGAGACCGACCTGAAGGAGAAGGTGGGCGTCGACTTCAGCCGCGGTCCGATGTGGGAGCCGTACATGGTGGAGGACCGCAACCTCGTCACCGGGCAGAACCCCGGCTCGGCCGCGGTTCTGGCCGACCGGCTCCTGGAAATCGTGAAGTGAATCAGCCCGGGAACGATTCAGCCCGGGAACGATTCAGCCTGAGAACGATTCATCCCGGCGCGGCACTGCGAATACCGGAAGGACCAGGGACATGACTGCCGTCACGCTGCAGGAAGCGATGAACCTCACCGAGGCAGGCATCGCCAAGGCCACCGAGATGGGTGTGGCGATGAACATCGCCGTCGTGGATGAGGGCGGTAATCTGCTTCATTTCTCGCGTATGAAGGGCGCTTGGCTGGGGTCCATCGACATCGCCATCAAGAAGGCGAGGACCGCGGTCCTGTTCCTGATGCCGACGGCCGCGATCGGAGAGCTCTCCCAGCCGGGTGGTGCGCTGTACAACATCGAGGTCACCAACGGCGGTTTGGTGACCTTCGGTGGCGGACTGCCCATCACCGGTGAGGACGGTCGTGTGATCGGCGCTGTTGGCGTCTCCGGCGGTCAGGTGCCCGAGGACGTCGCAGTCGCCGAGGCATGTCTCGCCTGAGGTCTGACCTGGCATTTTCTTGTACGGGCCGCACGCCGGCCCGGCGGCGTCGTCCATCCTGAAATGGTTCTCTCTCTCCTGGCCCTGGCGCCACCAGGGCCACGAGATCATCTCACTGCCGGACCGCTCAAACCAGGCCGCTCAAAAGAGCTCCTACCTGAGGTGCGATGCCGTATACCGCACCCACGAGGATGCCAACCATGCTGTCGATCAAACCGCCGACGATGGGCAGACCCATGACCACTCCTTCATTGCGTATCGGAAATGCCGTCTCGGGCGAGACTATCCACCGCGATATCGATCTACTCCGTATCGGAGAAATCGCTCCGTAATTCACGGCGCCGCAGCGAATGAAGGCGGCACCGTGAAGGGCTCATAGGTGCGACTCTCGTGAGTCTGTACGTATGTTGTGGAAATTTATAGGTATTCCCGTTCCTGGAACAGGCGCCCCGGTGTTGAGCATCTCGCTGCAACGCCGCCCGACCCCTCACCCTGCCAACCGGGAGCGTTCAGATGCCCGGAGGGCGGTGACCTACCGGGCGGCGAGTGTGGAGCGGAGCACTTCGGCGAGCGTTGTCTGCGCCAATTCGGCGCGCAGGGCCTTCTCTATGGAGTCGTAGACCCCTCGCAGTGCCGGCTGGATCCCCGCGCCCACCACGCAGCCCTGATTCGGCGGCGCGTGGTGCATGGAGAACAGGGGGCTCGGCTCCACCGCTTCGTACACGTCCAGCAGCGTCATGTCCTCCAGCTCCCGCTTCAGACGCCATCCCGCGCCCGCACCGCGCCGGGACTCCACAAGCCCCGCATCCCGTAGCTGGCCGAGCAGTCGTCGAATCACCACGGGGTTGGTGTTCGCGCTGTCGGCGATCTGCTCCGACGTGGCCACGTCGTGACCCTGCCTCTGGTACAGCCCGATCCATGCCAGCGCATGTGCCGCGATCGTCAATCTGCTGTTCGCGCTCATCGTTCAAGTGTGCGCTCAATCCTTCGCAGTCGCAACTGTGGTTGTTACGACAAATTGGCCCAAGATGCCGCCCTGGGACGGGCTGCTGTCTCCGCGTCCTCCGAGCCGCGAACGCGACTCGGAGGCGTGACGTCACGCCCCATTGCGCGTTCCGACGGCCTTCTCCAACTGGGCGAGCGCGTCGGCTCCGTCGTCGGTGATGAGGACCAACCCGTCCAACGGGCGCGGCAGGAATCCCTCCTCCTCCATCCGTCGAAGCTGGAGTGTCAGCCCGTCGTAGAAGCCCGCCGCGTTGAGCAACACCACTGGTTTGTCGTGCAGTCCGTGTTTCCTCAGCTCCAGGATCTCGGTCAGCTCGTCCAGAGTGCCCAGTCCTCCGGCCATCACCACCACCGCGTCCGAGCCGGCGAGCCGCAGGGCCTTGCGTTCGGCGAGGTCTTGGGCGAACGCCATCTCCTCGGCGTCCTCCCTGGCCCAGCTCCGGAGGAGTTCGACGGAGACGCCCACAAGCCGCCCCCCGGCCTCCCGGACCCCGTCGGCGACGACCTTCATCAACCCGGTGTCGGAACCGCCCCACACCAGGGTGTGGCCTCCCTTGCCGAGGAGTTCGGCGAATTCGCGGGCCGGTCGTGTGTAGCGCTCGTCGAGGTCGGCGGCGGAGAGGAAAACGCAGATTCTCATGGGTGAACCAAAGCTTTCAGCAGGGAAGGGCGCACGGTACGAAGGGCGCGTATGCGGCGACGGCGGCTCCGTGCGGCGGCGTCCTCCGGCATCGTCAGCCGCCGGACCGTGCGAGTGGGGGTGAGGTGAAACCGCCGAATGTCTGCTCCAGCAGCTCAGCGAACCGGATCGGAGTGCGGTCCTCGTACATCGGGCCGATGATCTGTACTCCGATGGGCAACCCCTCCTCGGACCGGCTGATCGGCGCCACGGTCGCGGGCAGGCCCGGCGTCGTGGCGATGCCCGCCCATACGAGCTGATCGGCGTAGCAGTGATCCTCGCCGTCTACGCTGATCCGGCGGCCCCACTGGTCGGGGGAGTGGTCGTGCGGGAAGGCCGGTGTGGGCATCGCCGGGCACAGCACGACGTCGAACTCGGCGAACAGCTCACGCCAGCGCGCGCGATGCACGGCGCGCAGGGTGTCCGCCGCAAGCCAGTCGCGGTGGCTGAGGGCGGCGCCACGCGTACGCTCGGCCGCCAGACTCAGATCCTCGGCGTCGAGCCGTACCGCTGCCTCACGCATCCGCTCGTAGGCGTCGGCGGGGGAGTTCGCCGTCATGGCCGACAGCAGCAGACGCATATAGAGACGTGCCGCCTCGACCTGATCGGGCAGCAGGGGGCTGTGGCGGGACACGCTGACGCCGGCGGCGGAGAGCCGGTCGCCGACGGCGTCGAGAGCCTCCCGGACACTCGCGGCGCTGGGCATCAGGGGGTGGGTGTCGACGACGAGTACGCGATAGCTCGCGAGGTCGTCGTGGCGGGCCGGTGGCAGGGTCAGTCCGTGGGCGATGCCGAGGGTGGTGTCGTCCGGTCCGGCCAGTACGTCGAGCATGAGCGACAGGTCCGCGGCGCTGCGTGCCAGGGGCCCCGGAACCGTGAGGTCCCGGTCGTAGGCGAGTGGCGGTGCGGGCGGGGCCGTGTGGCCGCGCGAGGGCACGAGTCCGAACGACGGCTTGTGGGCGTAGACCCCGCAGTAGTGGGCGGGCGCCCGCAGCGAACCGGCGATGTCGGAGCCGATGGACAGCGCCCCGTAGCCGGCGGCGAGCGCCGCTGCCGAGCCGCCGGACGAGCCGCCCGGGGTACGGCCGAGGTCCCACGGGTTGTTCGTCGTCCCGTACAGGTCGTTGTAGCTCTGCAGGTCGCCCAGTGCGAAGGGCACGTTGGTCTTGCCCAGGATCACGGCGCCGGCGTTCCTGAGGCGGGTGACGGCGACGGCGTCCTCCGTCGGTACGAAGTCGCGGAAGCGGGGCATGCCCCAGGTGGTGGGCAGACCGGCGACGTTGAAGGACTCCTTGACCGTCGTCGGCACACCGAGAAGAGGGGACGCCGCACCTCGCGCACGTGCGGTGTCGGCGGCGCGGGCCGCCTCCAGGGCGTGGTCGAAGTCGGGTGCGCAGACGGCGTTGATGTCGTCGTCGTACTCCTCGATCCGCTCGATCGCGGCCTCGGCCAGTTCCACCGCGGAGACTTGACCGGCGTTCATCGCGGCCATCAGCTCGCGGGCGGTCGCGTACGTGTGGTCGGCGCCGGATGCGGATGCCGTCACGATCCCTCTTCCGGGTGGGGCGGTTCAGCGGCAGTGGGGACGGAGCCGGGGCGGCGGGCGCAGGCCGGGTCGGTGTCCGCGGTGTTGACGAGGACGACGCCATGCCCGGTGATCTCCTCGCCTGTGTGCCGGTCGACGAGGACCGGGGACAGTGCCTCGCCCGTACGCGTGTCGACCACCCGCATCTCGCCCTGCTCGGGCCGGTCGTGCTTCTGTCCCCACTTGGCGAGGCTGACGAGAACGGGCAGGAAGTCCCGCCCGGCGTCGGTGAGCACGTACGCGTAACGCGTCGGACGCTCCTGGTACGGCGTGCGCTCCAGAAGCCCCTTGTCCACCAGATCGCCCAGCCTGCGTGTCAGGGAGTTCTCGGAGATGCCCAGACTGCTCTGGAACTCACCGAAGCGGCTCAGGCCCTGGAACGCGTCCCGCAGGATCAACAGGCTCCACCACTCGCCCGCGTGATCCAGCGCGTGGGCTATCGGGCACTGCATCCCGGCGAAGCTCGTGTGTCTCATGCGGCCTCCACCGCCTCCTCCACTCCGTACCCAGTCACTTCCATCATGGAAGTGTAAACGGTACGGAGTGGAGGGCGCGTGAGTCAGTCTCTTCCCGGCGACGATCGAGGGCCGGAAAGGGCCTAGAGCTCGTACTGATTCGCGAAGCCCGCGCGCCACGTCGGGTGCTCCGGGCGCCAACCCCGTGAGCGGGCCAGGCGGTTGTCTGCTCCTCGCGCCCAACTCGGGCGACCCGAGGTGGCTTCGGGGGCGGGCAACCCGCGCGCGGCGGCGAAGACCGGCAGCCATTCACGTCCTCGCGCGGGCTCGTCATCCACGATGTTGACAGGTCCCGAGGGCCAGTCGAGGGCGGCGACGGCGGCACGGGCGGCATCGGCGATGTGAACGAAGGAGCTGACGGAGTCGTCCGCCTCGACGCTTCCGAGGAAGGGCGCGTCCGGACGACCGGCGAGGGCGGCGGCCACGGGGCCGCCCGGCTCGTACCAGGTGCCCGGGCCGTACAGGATCCCGTACCGCAACGACACCGCGGTGTCCGCTTCGGCGGCCGTCTCTTCCAGCGCCCGGATGCCGTTCACCATCCCGCCGCGCGGCTCCGCGGCTCCGACCTCGAGCGGTTCTGTCTCTTCGGCGGGACTCTCCCCCGCCGCGTACACCCAGGCGATCGACTGGACGACGATCCTCGTCACCCCGGCGGACTTGGCCGCGTCGACCAAGTTGCGGGTCCCGTCCCTGCGCAGCCGGTTCGTCGCCTCTCCGTTCGCGGCGGCCAGGTCGGTGAGCTGGTGGATCACCGCGGCGGGTGCGGTCGCCGTCACCACCTCGTGCAGAACGTCCCGGTCGAACACATCCACCTGAGCGCATGAAGCCCCCTGACGCCGTACGCGTTCGGCGCCCGCACGCGTACGGGAGGTACCCGTGACCTGGTGTCCGGCATCCAACAGCAGCGGAACCAGCAGCCGGCCCACCGCGCCGGTCGCGCCCGCGAGGAATACATGCATGAAGGTGTCCCTCCTCTACTCGGTCCTTGAATATCCGCAGGCAGTAGACCAGGACACAGGGTGGTATCCGGGGATAACGGTTGAGTGAGGATGTCGTGCGTGGCGGCCGGAGCCTCGCCGGTGTTACGTCGTGTGCCGCGTCAGCCGCCGTTACTCCGCCACGCCAGGCGTACTCCGCCACGCCAGGCGACCAGTGGCCTTGGAATACGGCGCACTTCTGGAGCGAGATCCTGGGCCATTCGCACGGACGGGCCGATCGCGGCGCGCTCTGGGAGGTACCTGGAGCGGCAGGTCAGAAGCCCCGCGTTCGCCTCGATGACCCCGGACATCGCATAGCCCCGGCCGCTTCATCGGATGGTCCCTCTCGGGAGTATTATAGAAAGCACTAAAATACGGTCAAACCAGGAGGCGCTCATGGCAGGGGGAAGGCCACGCATCTTCGACAGTGAGGCGGCTCTCGGCCGCGCGCTGGAGGTGTTCTGGCGCCAGGGCTACGAAGGCACCGGGATCTCCGATCTCACAAAGGCCATGGGCATCAACAACGCGCCCAGTCTCTACAACGCCTTCGGAAACAAGGAACAGCTCTTCCGCCAGGTGCTGGACCATTACGCCGACGGCCCCGCCCGATACATCCGCGATGCCCTGGGGGAGCCGACGGCGAGAGGGGCTGTCGAAGCGCTTCTGCACGGTGCCGCCGACGCGACGACGCATCCCGACCACCCACGCGGCTGCATCACGGTCCAAGGTGCTCTGGCATGCTCGCCGGGCGCGGAGTCCGCACGCGATGAGCTGACAGCGCGCAGGGCAGCCGGAGAAGCGGGCCTGCGGGAGCGGTTGCGGCGGGCGAGCGATCGCGGCGAACTGCCGGCAGGGACCGATCCCGACGTGCTTGCCCGCTACTTCAGCACGATTTACCAGGGCCTGGCCGTGCAGGCCGCCGGCGGCGCGACCCGCGAGCAGTTGCACGAGATCGTCGACGTCGCCATGGCTGTCTGGCCGGGGCCGGTCGCAGTCTGACCCGGCCGGGATCTCGCACGACGTGACTGCCCGGCCCGGTCCCCGCAGCCGGGCAGCCACCGGCCGGGCAGGCCGCCGGCTCACGTCAGCGATTGAGTGCGGACAGCTCTCGCCATTGGGCCAGCGGGACGGCGGAGCCCGACCCCACCACGTGCAGGCAGACGTGATCGGCGCCGGCCTGGTGGTGCGCGTGCACGCGCTTGCCGATGGCGTCCACGTCCCCCCACGCCACAACAGCGTCGATGAGGCGGTCGCTGCCGCCGTGGGCCAGGTCGTCCTCGGTGAAGCCCTGCCGGAGCAGGTTCCTGGCGTAGTGGTCCATCTCCAGGAATGCGCCGAGGAAGCCCCGGGCGGCGGCACGTGCCTTTCGGGGGTCGCTTTCCAGTACGACCGCCTGGTACGGGGCGAGGAGCGGCCCCTCACCGAGTTGCTCCCTGGCCGCGGCCGAGTATTCCGGTGTGACCATGAAGGGATGCACCCCAGCGGTACGCTGCCCTGCCAGTCGGGTCATCCTGGGTCCGAGCGCGGCCATGACACGTTCGTCCATGGGGACGGGGGCCGGGGCATGGTCGAGGGTGTCCAGATAGGCGCCCATGTCGGCCAGCGGGCGGTAAAGGCGTCCTGCGGTTTCCGCGGCCGCCGGGTCGCTCACGCCGAGCCCGAGAAGGAGCCGCCGGTCGTACTCACTCTGTAGCCGTGCGTGCCCTGCTGCCATCTCTTCGGCCTGGTGGCGCCAGATGCTCAGCACTCCGATGGCCACCTTCGTTCCGCGGGTGGCGCGCAGGAGCCGCTCCGAGTCGCCGAGGATGTCACCGCCGCCCAGCCCCGGGATCCACAGGGCCCCCCAACCCAGTTCATCCAGCTCTGCGGCGGCGTCCGTGACCACCCCCGGATCTGCTGTCCGCAGCTCGATGCTCCAGAGCCCTGTCAGTCCCAACTGCATTGTGATGTCCCGTCCGTACTGATGGATGTTGTTGCGGTCAGTCGTCAGATCTGGTTGCGTCCACCGTCGATGAACATCTCGGTGCCGGTGATGAAGGTGCTCTGGTCCGAAGCGAGGAAGAGGACGGCGTCGGCGATCTCCTCGGGGCGGGCGATGCGTGCCAGCGGGATGGTGCCGGCCATGTGGCTCTTGAGCTGGTCGGCCTGCTCCTGGTCGGGGGCCAGGCCGTCGATTCCGGGGGTGTCGACGGTGCCGGGGCTGATGCTGTTGACCCTGATCGCTCGCCCCTTCAGCTCGTTGGCCCAGGTACGCGCGAAAGACCTGACCGCGGCCTTGGACGCGGCGTAGACGCCGAATGCCTCATTGCCCAGGGTGGCCGCGTTCGACGCGGTGAGGACGATGGAAGCGCCGTCGTTCAGGTGCGGCAGCGCCTTCTGGACCGTGAACAGCATTCCCCTGACGTTGGTGCCGAACGTCTGGTCGAAGTGCTGCTCGGTCACCTGCTCCAGAGTGGAGAACCCGCCGCCGCCGGCGTTGGCGAACAGTACGTCTATGCCCCTGCCCTGCTCGGCGACGACCGCGTAGAGCCGGTCCAGGTCGGCGAGGTCCGAAACATCGCCCTGTACGCCGGTGGCCTTGGCGCCGATCTTTGCCACCGCCGCGTCGAGTGTTTCCTTACGGCGACCGGTCACGAACACATGCGCGCCTTCGGCGGCGAATCGCTGCGCGGTGGCCAGGCCGATTCCGCTGGTGCCGCCGGTGACGACGGCCGTCTTGCCCTCAAGTTGTCCCATGATCTGGTGCTCCGCGTCAGAGAAGTGGATTGATGCCGACCAGATGCAACAATTATCGTTACATCAAGGCGCGGACCCCCGCCATCCGTCGGCGGTGGGAAGGTCCAGAGGTTTTTTAGTGCTAACTAAAAAACTAGTTCGCGTCGAACAGGGTGTCAAGCCGACGTCGGGCTGAGCCGGGCGGCAGCCGGGACGTCACGTCCTGCCAAAGGCCCGTCGCCACCGGGTGCGCGTAGCCGTGAACGGTCCGCAGATGGAGTTCGGGCGGCGGTCGCCGTGGCCCGGGCCCCGCCGGAATCGGGTGCGGGATCGACGAACAGGTCGGCTGTTCCGCGCGCCTGGGTCAGGCTGCCAGCGATCCGCCCTGACCGTTCGATTTCGAGGTCGGGCGGCGGTGGACACGCAGGGGCACCGGGGGCGGGGTGAGGGTCATTCGCACCGTGGGGCGGAGCGGCGCCGTCGGGGTGGGGTCGGAGAGTTGCCAGCGGTCGGCGATGGTGGCCAGGGCGAGGACCGACTCGTTCCAGGCGAAGTCGTTTCCGACGCACTTGCGTGCTCCCGCGCCGAAGGGCACGTAGTCGGTACGGGGGCGGCGGGAGGTGTCGTCGCCGAGCCAGCGGTCCGGGTCGAACCGGTCGGGAGCGGGGAAGCGGTCGTCCCGGTGGTGGAGCAGGTAGGGGCTGTAGATCAGCGGGGCGCCGGCGGGGACGCGGTGACCGGCGAGATCGGTGTCCCGGGTGGCGGTCCGTGTGAGGGCCCAGGCAGGCGGGTAGAGGCGCAGGACCTCGGTGACGAAGCGGCCGGTCAGCTTCAGCCCGGGCAGGTCGGCCCAGTCGGCCGCGCGCCCGCCGAGTGCCGTGCGGGCCTCGGCGTGCACCCTGTCCTGGAGGTCAGGGTGCCGGGCGAGCAGCAGACATGCCCACGCGGTGGCGGCGGCGGTCGTCTCGACGCTGGCTGTCAGGATGCTGACGACCTGTTCGTAGATCTCGTCGTCCGTGAGGATCTCGGTCTTGTCCTCCTCCCCGGCCGTCAGGAGGATGGACAGGACGTCCCCGTGGTCGACGCCCTGACGCCGGTAGTCGTCGATCATGCCCTGGACGATCTCCCTCAGCCTGGCGTTCGCCCGGGTGTAGCGGCGATTGCCGGGCGTGGGCACCTTCGCCAGGGACTCCGGTGTGATGATCTGCCGGAAGCCTTGGGTGAGCAGGACGCCGATGGAGCGCCGCAGATCGGTGATGGTGGACGCGTCGATCTTGACGGCGAAGAGGGCGTCGGCCGCGATGCCGATGGACACGTCGTACATCTCGGCGCTCGGGACGATGGCCTGGCCGTCCGCCCAGGAATCGGTGACCGTGTCGATGTGGGCACTCATCGCGGCGCCGTACCCGCGCAGCCGGTCGCGGCGGAAGGCCGGCTGGACCAGGCGGCGCTGCCGGCGGTGATCCCGGTGCGGGCAGGTGATCAGCCCGTTGCCCAGGAAGTCCTGAGCCTTGTCGAAGAGCGGACCGCCCTTGTCGAACGTGCGGTCGTCGAGCAGCACCTTCGATACGAGGTCGGGGTGGCAGACGACGTAGCCGCGCCAGCTACCGGCCTTGATGCGTACGAGATCCGCCTGGGCCGCCAGCGAGGTGAAGAATCGCAGGGGGTCCCGTAGGAGCTGTATCGCGTGCCCCAGTACCGGTACTCCGCCTGACGCGTCCGCGAATGTCGGAACGTGTGTCATGGCCACCCTGACTCCGGCCGACCGGTGCCGGCGACTCTCGTAAGTCTTGCCCGAGCCCCGGGGCATGCACAGGCGCATATGGAACGAGTGGGTGCGCGGGTGGGTCAAAGGGGCGCACTGGCGGGCGCGTTACTGCTGACGGAGCCTCACCTCAGTTGTCGGTGTTGTCGGTGCTGTCGGGGTGGAGTCGCAGCAGATACGTGTCCATGATCCATCCGTGTCTGGCCCGTGCTTCGGCGCGGGTGCGCCGGATGCGGTCGGAGACCTCGTCGAGGGGCCCGGAGATCAGGACCTCGTCCGGTGTACCGATGTAGGCGCCCCAGTAGATCCATACGCCACTGCCCGCCAGGTGCTGGAAGGACTCGTGGGCGTCGAGCATGACGACGATGTCGCCGTCGTCGTTCGGCAGGCTCTCGGCGAGCCGTCGCCCGGGGGTGATGCGGATGGGGCGGCCGACCCGGTTGAGGTTGACGCGGTGCCGCGCGGCCAGAGCTGAAACGCTGCTGACACCGGGGATCACCTCGTGCTCGAACGTCACCTCGCCGCGGGCCTTGATGTCCTCCAGGATGCCGAGAGTGCTGTCGTACAGCGAGGGGTCACCCCACACCAGGAACGCTCCGCACTGTCCCGGAGCCAGCTCCTCGCGGATCAACCGCTCGCAGACGTCGGCACGTCGGCGCCGCCAGTCGTGCACCGCCCCGACGTACCCCGCGTCCTCGTCCTGGGAGCGGTCGCGCCAGGGATCCTCGGCCTCGACCAGGCGGTACGGTCCGGGCACATGCTCGTCGAGGATGCTCCGCCGCACCTGGGTGAGGGCGGACTTCTCCCGCCCTTTGCCGAGCACGAAGAAGACGTCGGCCCTGCGCATGGCCTTCACGGCTGCGAACGTCAGATGGTCGGGGTCACCGGATCCGATGCCGATGACCAGAAGACGGCGGACCTCGCTGCTCATGGTGTGGCGTTCCTCCTCGTACCTGTGTTGCTTCTCCAGAGCTACCGTGCCCCGGTGCGGGCCGAGCGCGCGAACGGGCTCGGTCCGCACCGGGAGTGTCACCGCCGTCACACAGCCGGACGGGGTGGCGGCGCCCGCGGCGGCGTCGAGCACGGCCCCCAGCGTGGCCGTTGTCCAGGTCGGCGGCCCTGCGCCCGCTGGGCGCTGGGCGCCGGAACCGCGGGCATCGAGACCGTCTTCTTCGTCCTGGTCCTGGTCGGCCGCGTGTACGGCCCCGGCTTCGGGTTCACCCTCGGCGTCACCTCCCTGGCCTGCCCTTCACCGAGCAGTGGCACTGGGCAGGGACACCGGCCGCGCCGTCACCAACCTCGTCTGCGTCGTCCTGGCCGGACCCGCGGTGCTCACCACCTTCCGCAGGGCCGCCCGCCGCGCCCGCTTCCGGGCACCTGTCCGGTTCCGACCGCCGAGCGCCACGGAAGCCGACAAGGTCTGAATTCTCCGCACGCGTCGTCGGGCGGGGGCCGAGGCCGATGCCGGTCCGGAACGCGGGTGGGCGTGCGCGTGGGCCGCTTCTCCCTCTAGGGTGGCCCTGCGACTGGTTCGCCCTGTCAGCCAGGCAGGGTGTCGTAAGAGGGAACCCGGTGGGAATCCGGGACTGCCCCGCAGCGGTGAGTGGGAACGACCGCCGTCATACGCACTGGACCCGGCCGGGTCTGGGAAGCGACGGCCATTAGGTGTCTCGTAACCGATACGAGATGAGCCCGCGAGTCCGAAGACCTGCCCGTTGACCGCGCGCGACCGATCGCGCGCGGATATCCCGGTGACCTCGTGGGCGGGTCGGCGCACATATCGAGCGGCATACGCGACGGCACAGCGTCGTGGGCCGTCCGGTCGGTTCGTCCCTTCGCGTCCGCGGTCCCGTCTCCGGGATTCCAGGACACATCTCGCGAAGGAGAGTTCCGTGACAGCGAAGCCCGCAGCCGCGGCAGCACGAGCCACCGTGTACGGCTACCCCCGCCAGGGTCAGAACCGTGAGCTGAAGAAGGCCGTCGAGGGCTATTGGAAGGGCCGCGTCAGCGCCGACGCCCTCCGGGAGACCGCGGCGGACCTCCGCCGTTCGAACTGGCGGCAGTTGGCCGACTCCGGCATCCACGAAGTGCCGTCCGGTGATTTCTCGTACTACGACCATGTGCTGGACACCAGCGTCATGGTCGGCGCTGTCCCCGAGCGGCACCGCGCTGCGGTCGAGGCCGACGCGCTGGACGGTTATTTCGCGATGGCGCGAGGCACCCAGGACATCGCCCCGCTGGAGATGACCAAGTGGTTCGACACGAACTACCACTACCTCGTGCCCGAACTCGGCCCTGACACCGTCTTCACCGCGGACTCCACCAAGCAGGTCGCCGAGCTGGCGGAAGCGCTCGCTGTCGGACACAGCGCCCGCCCGGTCCTCGTCGGACCTGTCACCTACCTGCTGCTGGCCAAGGCGGCACCGGGCGTGGCCGCGGACTTCGAGCCGCTGACCCTGCTGGACCGGCTGCTGCCGGTGTACGCGGAGGTGCTCGCCGACCTGCGGGCCGCCGGCGCCGAGTGGGTCCAGCTCGACGAGCCCGCGCTGGTGGCGGACCGTACCCCCGCCGAACTGAACGCGGCCACTCGCGCCTACCGCGACCTGGGCGGCGCCACCGACCGGCCGAAGCTGCTGGTCGCCTCGTACTTCGGGCGGCTCGGTGACGCGCTGAGCGTGCTGGCGAAGGCGCCGGTCGAGGGGCTGGCCCTGGACTTCACCGAGTCGGGGGGCGCGAACCTCGATGATCTCGCAGCGGCGGGCGGGCTGCCCGGCAAGCGCCTGGTCGCCGGCGTCGTCAACGGCCGCAACATCTGGATCAACGACTACGAGAAGTCCCTCGCCACCCTCGGCACACTCCTCGGCCTCGCCGACCACGTGGACGTCTCCGCGTCCTGCTCGCTCCTGCACGTACCGCTGGACGCCACCGCCGAGAGCGGCATCGATCCGCGGATCGCCCGCTGGCTGGCTTTCGCCCGGCAGAAGACGCAGGAGACGGCCGTCCTGGCGCGCGGTCTCGGGCAGGGTACGGACGCCATCGCGGCCGAACTCGCCGCGAACCGCGCCGACCTGGCCTCCCGGGCCGGCTCGGCGATCACCCGCGATCCCGCCGTGCGGGCCCGGACGGCCGCGATCACCGACGCGGACGGCCGGCGCTCACAGCCGTACGCGGAGCGGACCGTCGCGCAGCGCGCGCACCTCGGTCTTCCGCTGCTGCCGACGACCACGATCGGTTCGTTCCCGCAGACCGACGAACTGCGCACCGCGCGGGCGGACTTGCGGACCGGGCGGATCGACACCGCCGGGTACGAGGAGCGGATCAAGGACGAGATCCGGGAGGTCCTCTCCTTCCAGGAGAAGGCCGGGATCGATGTCCTGGTGCACGGCGAGCCCGAACGCAACGACATGGTGCAGTACTTCGCCGAGCAGCTCACCGGCTACCTCGCCACCCAGCACGGCTGGGTGCAGTCGTACGGCACCCGTTACGTCCGGCCGCCGGTGCTGGCCGGGGACATCTCGCGGCCCGAGCCGATGACGGTGCGCTGGACCACGTACGCGCAGTCGCTGACCGAGCGTCCCGTCAAGGGCATGCTGACCGGTCCGGTCACCATGCTCGCCTGGTCCTTCGTCCGCGACGACCAGCCGCTCGGCGACACCGCGCGGCAGGTCGCGCTCGCCCTGCGCGACGAGGTCAACGACCTTGAGGCGGCAGGCACTTCGGTCATCCAGGTCGACGAACCGGCCCTGCGCGAAACACTGCCCCTGCGCGCCGCTGACCACGCCGCCTACCTGGCCTGGGCGACCGAGTCGTTCCGCCTCACCACGAGCGGCGTACGTCCGGGCACGCAGATTCACACGCACATGTGCTACGCGGAGTTCGGGGACATCGTCCAGGCCATCGACGACCTCGACGCCGATGTCATCAGCCTGGAGGCCGCCCGCTCCCACATGCAGGTGGCGGGCGAGCTGGCCGCGCACGGCTACCCGCGCGAGGCAGGGCCGGGTGTCTACGACATCCACTCCCCGCGGGTGCCGAGCGCCGAGGAAGCGGCGGCGCTGCTGCGTAAGGGACTGAAGGCCATCCCGGCGGAGCGGCTCTGGGTGAATCCCGACTGCGGCCTGAAGACCCGCGGCTGGCCCGAGACCCGGGCCTCGCTGGAGAACCTCGTCACCGCCGCCCGCGAGATCCGTACCGAGCTGGCGGCGCGGGACTCCTGATCGCCCCGCGGCCGGGCCGGGCGCCTCTGGTGTCCGGCCCGGCCCGCGAGTCACACCGGAGCGAAAATCGCCGGGGGTCCCTCAACACGATCGGAGCACACCGCACATCCCGGCGCGTCCCGGGTCGACGAGGCGGAGGAGCTGCGGCGCGTGATTCCGGTGGTACGGGGCCTGGCGGCCGAAGGCGTCGTCGTCTCCGTGGACACCATGCGCGCCACCGTCGCCGAACAGGCGATCGCGGCGGGCGCGGTCCTCGTCAACGACGTCAGCGGAGGGCTCGCCGACCCCGCCATGGTCCCCGTCGTGGCGGCCGCCGCCATCCCCTTCGTGGTCATGCACTGGCGCGGGTTCAGCCACGACATGAACAGCCCTGCGGTGTACGAAGACGTGGTGAGGGAAGTGTCGTCGGAACTCTGAGCGACGGCGACGGGGCGCCGCCCCCGGCCCGTGAACGGGACGCCGCCACGGCTGCCCTCTCGGCCATCGCCGCCCATCAAGGGGCATGGGCCGTCAGGGCCCATGAGGTGCGCGCGACCGCGGACGCGGTCAGGGTCGCGCGCGCGGTCGGGCCGACCGAGTGAACACCCTTACGTGACCGGGGTCAGCGGATGCCCTGGGCGAAGCGGAAGAAACGGTCCGGGTCGTAACTCCGCTTCACCTCCGCCAGCCGCCGGTAGTTCTCGTCGTAATACGACTTCTGCCAGTCCACCAGCGCCGGATCGATGAAGTTCTGATAGCTCTCGTGGAGTGAGTAGGCGCCCAGGGTGTCGAATGCCGCATCGATCCAGGTCACCGCTGTGGTCCTGTCCTCCTCCGTGTACGCGGGGTCGAGCAGAC
This sequence comes from Streptomyces sp. 150FB, assembly GCF_000818195.1. Lineage (GTDB taxonomy): Bacteria > Actinomycetota > Actinomycetes > Streptomycetales > Streptomycetaceae > Streptomyces. The sequence goes on from NZ_JTHL01000001.1 coordinate 8,994,549, forward strand.
CCAGCGAGAAGCCGGCGAAGAACTGAGTGGTGCGATGGACGTACGCCGTCGCCGAGCGGTCCACTTCATTGGCCACCCCGCCGAGAGCGAAGAAACTCAGAAAACGGAACTGACCGCTGCGCCGATTGGCCACAAAGGCCGCGAGCATCCGGTCGAGACCGTCGTCGGGAATGGCCTCGGAGTACATGCGGTTGCGGTCCGCGGAGAAATTCTGCCGGGGCAGCTTGGCCTCAGGTGTGTAGCCGACGCGGTGACACTCCTTGACCGTGAGGTCCGCGCACCCGTACCACTCCATCATGCCGTCGCCGTACGGCTTCTCCTCCACACTCCGGCTGATCGGCGCGAGACCGACGTCGGCGACGAACGCGTCGAGTTGCTTGTCCAGCTCCTCCTTGCTGCCGAACCAGCCGCCGTGGGCGAGGACATCGGGCACGCCCGTTCCGGCGTCGCCGTACTGGATTCCCAGCGCGGCGCCGTTGTCGCGGGAACCGTCGACGATCCAGTGCTGCCACGCCCTGATGACCTCGCGGGCGCTGTCCCAGGGGAATCCGACGTTGTAGTTCACGATCGAGGGGATCCGGGTGGGTGTCACCTCGTAACTCGTCACCACCCCGAAGTTGCCCCCGCCCCCGCCGCGCAACGCCCAGAAGAGGTCGGGGTGTTCGGTCTCCGAGGCGCGTACCGTACGGCCGTCGGCGAGTACGACGGACGCCGACACGAGCCGGTCCGACGCCATGCCGAACTTGCGGGTCCCCAAGCCGATCCCGCCTCCTTGCAGAAACCCGCCCGCGCATACGTTCGGACACAGCCCGCCCACCAGCGACAGGCCCAGCGGCGACAGCGCTTCGAGCGCGTCGACCTGCTGCACCCCCGGCCCCAGCACCACGGTGGATGGGCGCACCCGGACCTGATTGAGGCGGGACACATCGAGTACGACCCCCGGCGACGTCGAGTAGCCGCCGAAGCTGTGGCCCCCGCTCCGGGGGACCGTGTGCAGCGCGTGATCGCGTGCGAACGCGAGGACGGTCTGCACATCACGTTCGGATTCGCAGTATGCGACGGCCCGGGGCCGGACAACGTCGAACTGGCCCATGGAGAGCTGGTGCGCCTGGTCGTAGCCGGTGTCGGAGGGCAGGACGAGATCACCGGTCAGGTGCTTCCGTAACGCGGCCCAATTGGCCGCTCCTGACTCGCCTCCGGCCGAGGCCCCAGCGGTGCCGGCGACCGCACCCACGCCCGCTGTGGCGGCCAACGTCGCGGCGGTCAGGCGGATGAAGTCCCGCCGATTTGCTGCCATGGTTCTCTCTCTTCATCGTTGTTTCGGGCGGTGCCCGGTTCTCAAGCACCGCCGTCCGAACGAACGACGTACGGCGCGACGCATCGGCGGCTCAGGTACCGGCGCCGGAAGGTATGTGGGCATGGGCGGCGCTCGCTGTCGTCATTCTGCACGTGGACATCCGCACCCCCACGACCAACGCGCCGGACGCCGGTTCGGTGGCGCGGCCGGTTCCGCCACCACGTCGGGTGTTGGGCGAATCGTCTTTTCCGGGGGCCGTCAGAAGGCCAGGGCTTCCGGCACCACGTACTCCCCGAGCGCGTGGAGGGCGGCCAGTTGGTCCGTGCCGCGTACGGGGCCGATGACGTGCTGGACGCCGATCCGCCCCAGCCGTTCCAGTTCGGTGAGCAGCCCTTTGGCGTACGCGCCGCGCGGTCCGGGGTCCAGAGGCAGCAGCACGGTCTTCTCGATCTCGTCGTAGTCCCGGCCGAGGTCGTCGCAGTGGCGCCGTAGGACGTCGAGCTTGTGTGGCAGTTCCGGGCTGTGGAACAGGTTGCAGGCGTCGGCGTAACGGGCCACCAGCCGCAGCGTCTTCTGCTCGCCGGAGCCGCCGATGAGGATCGGCGGGTGTGGTCTGCGTACCGCCGCAGGTGAGTTGAGGGTGCGTTCCAGTCGGTAGTGCTTCCCCTCGAAGGGGCTGTCGTCGCCGCTCCACATCTGTAGGCAGATGCGTACGGTCTCCTCCAGGCGCTCGAAGCGCTCGGCGAGGGGAGGGAGCGGCAGGCCGAGTCCACGGGCTTCCGCGAGGTTGAAGTCCGCCCCGGTGCCGATACCCAGCGCCGCGCGGCCACCGGAGAGGACGTCGAGAGTGGTGACCATCTTGGCGAGGAGGCCGGGTTCCCGGTATGCGGCGGACGTCACCAGGGTGAGCAGTTCCACCCGCTGGGTGGAGGCTGCCAGAAAGCCCAGCGTCGTGTAGGCCTCCAGCATCTCGCGCTCGGCCGCGCCGACGGCGCCGATCTGGAACAGGTGGTCCATGACGGCGACCCGGGTGAAGCCCAGGTGCTCCGCGTCCCTCGCCATCTGCCCCACATGACGGGGGATCGCCCGCGGTCCCTGGGGGAGGGTGAAGTCCGCCAGGGCGACACCGAGCTTCATCCCGCGCTCCCGACCTGGGAGGAGCCGGCCGGCTGGCCGGTCGCTCCGCCGAAGCCGTGGGCGAACGCGTCCGGGGGCGTGCTGCCGACCTCCTCGCGGATCGCCGGCAGGATCTCGGCGCCCGCGAGTTCGATCATCTCGTGGATGGTGGCCTCGGGGATGCCGGCGACATCCAACCCGAACAACTGCCTCTGGTACGGCCCGAACTGTTCGCGGAAGGACAGGACCCGCTCCACGGCCTGTGCGGGGCTCCCGACGATGGCACCGGTCCGCTGACTTGCCTCTTCCAGGGGACCCGCGCTGGAGGTCACCGGGTGCCCGTAGTAGTAGGGCGCGTACTCCCGGAAGGCATCCTGCGAGTTGCGTCGCACGTACAGCGAAGAGCCCGCTCCGACGACGGCGGATTCGGCTGAGCCGTGCCCGTGCGCCGCCCAGCGCTCGCGGTAGAACCGTACGTACCTGGCGAAGTGCGCGGTGGGCATGAAGAGGTTGTTGACGAAGAAACCGTCGCCGTGGCGTGCCGCCGACTCCGCGACCTCGGGGCTGCGGATCGAGCCGTGCCACACGAACGGGGGGTGTCCGGCCAGCGGGCGGGGGATCGCGGTGAATCCCTCCAGCGGGGCCCGGAATCGACCGCTCCAGTTCACGGATTCCTCGTCCCACAGGCGGCGCAGGAGGCCGTAGTTCTCCAGGGCGAGCGGTATGCCCTCGCGGATGTCCTGGCCGAACCACGGATAGACCGGGGCGGTGTTGCCACGGCCCAGCATGATGTCCACCCGGCCGTCCGCCAGATGCTGGAGCGTCGCGAAGTCCTCCGCGATCTTCACCGGATCGTTCGTCGTGATCAGGGTCGTCGAGGTCGACAGGGTGATGGTTGACGTCCTGGCGGCGATGAAGGCGAGCAGGGTCGAACCGGCACTCACGACGAAGGGCGGGTTGTGGTGCTCGCCGATGGCGAAGACGTCAAAGCCCGCCTCCTCGGCGTGCACGGCGATGCGCGCGATCATGTGCAACCGCTCGTGCTCGCTCGGTGCGACGCCGGTCGCGGGGTCGGGCGTACGGTCCCCGACGCCGAAGATCCCCAATTGCATTGCTTCTCCCGACGGACGAGTCCGGTGCTGTCTCGGCGAGTATGCGCAGCGAAGTATGTGCTTTGTCAAGCAAGTACATTACGCTCAGTTCCGAGGTCAGGGGCCCCGAGTCAGACAGGAGCGAGCGCGGAAAGTACTTGCTTGCGCACGTTAAACTGCCGCACATGACCCCTGCCCAGCCCCTGAACACGCAGGAGGAACGCCTCTGGCGTGCCCTGATGCGTGTGCTCATCGTCCTGCCGCGATCGCTCGACAGGGATCTGGTGCACGCGACAGGGCTCTCGCTGAGTGAGTACAGCGTGCTGCTGAACCTGTCCGAGGCCGAGAACGGCGAACTCCGGATGGTGGACCTCGCCGCCGCCGCTTCCCTGTCCGCGAGCCGGATCACCCGCGTCGTGGAGACGCTCCAGTCCCGCGGGCACGTGGTCAAACGCCGACACGACAAGGACGGTCGCGGAAACGTGACGGCTGTGACTCCGGCAGGGCTCGCGCGCCTGCGCGATGCCTACCCCGCACACCTCGAGAGCGTGCGCCGCCGGGTGGTCGACCGCCTGGACAAGGAGTCACTGGCGTCTCTGGTGCGCCAGCTTGAAGATGTCGCCGGAGACCTCGATTGATCCGGTGGGCCGGCGGCGACGAACAGGCGTCATGAACCCAGGTCCTGCGGCACGCGGCCCGGTTCACGCTGCTCTGGTCACGCTCCTCGGTTCACGCTGCCGGGGTCACGCCGCGCGATTCGCCGTCGGCAGAAACATCCGGCCGCTCGCCAGGCCCTCGCTAGCGTCCCACCATGGAGCTCACCCAAGTCACCTCCGCTGTCTGGCAACTGGCCTTCCCGGTCGGTCACGTCCATCTCGTGCGCCTGCCGGACGGTTACGCACTGATCGACACCGCCATGCCAGGGTCTGCCCCCGCGATCCTCGATGCCCTGGCGCGGCTCGGCGGCCGCTCGCAGGACCTGCGGCAGATCGTGCTGACGCACTCCCACATCGACCACATGGGCTCTGCCGCGGATCTCGCCGAAGCGACCGGCGCTCGTGTCCTGGCCGGAGCGCTGGACGCCCCGTTCATCCGCGGCACGACACCTGAACCCCCACCGGTATACACCGCTCAGGAACGCGCGCTCCATGAGCAGATCACGGCGGGCTTCTCCGAAGGGAACTTCCCGTCTCCGCGACCTGTGCCGGTGGATGTGGAACTGCACGACGGAGACACCATTGACGGCTGGGGCGAGCCCGTCCACGTGCTGCACGTGCCCGGCCACACCCCGGGAAGCATCGCGCTGCACCTCCCCTCCAGCGGTGTGCTGTTCCCGGGCGACACCGTCGCCACCGCGGAGGGCCGGGCGATCCTCGGCCCGTTCAACGCGGACAGGGAGCAGGCAATCACCTCCTTCCGACGGCTGGCGTCGCTGGACGTGGAAGCGCTGTGCGTCCCGCACGGCGAGCCGGTGCTGAAAGGCGCGCGCGAGGTGCTGAGGGCGGCGGCCCCGGAGCATGACTGGGTATGACTTGAGCCGCCGGCCAGTCGGCCGCGCGGGCGCCGGTCGGGCGGGTGCCGGTCGCCACCGGGGACATCTCGTCGAGCTTGGTCAGGCCCCCGTACGCGTCACGCCGCCGTCGACGTGCAGGATCTGGCCGGTGATGAAGTCGGCGTCGTCCGAGACGAGGAAGGCGAGGGCGTTGCCGAGGTCCGCCGGGACCGACCGGCGCTTGATGGTCTGCAGGGCCGTCATCCGGGCGAACACCTCGTCGGCGCTCGGGCCGTGCGTCCGGACGCGGCCGAGGAAACCCTCCGTCGCCACCAGTCCGGGCGCGATCGCGTTGACCGTGATCCCGCTCTCGCCCAGCTCGTTGGCGAGCGCCCTGGTCAGCGCGTGCACGGTGCCCTTGCTGGTCATGTACGCGAGGTCGCGGTTCTGTGTCACGGTGATGCCCGAGCCGGTGTTGACGATGCGCCCCCACCCTGCGGCCCGCATCTTCGGTGCGAACGCCCGGGCGAAGAGCAGGATCGCCTCGACATTGACCGCCTGCACCTTGCGCCACAGGTCGATCGTCACGTGGTCGAGGTCGGTGAACGGGAAGACGCCGGCGTTGTTGACGAGGATGTCGCAGCGCCCGTACCGGTCGAGGACCGTGCCGACCACGGCGTCGACCTGCGACGGCTCGCTGATGTCGCACACCAGCCCCAGCGGCTCGCCGGGGCCCTTCAGCTCCTTCACGCCGTCGGCCGGGTCGTCGATGTCGACGGCGACCACGTTCGCGCCGTCCGCTGCGAGCCGCCGGCAGTACGCGTAACCGATGCCCCGCGCCGCCCCGGTCACCACCGCCGTCCTTCCCTCAAGCTTTCCGCCGGGTTGTCCGTCAAGCGCCACGGGTGAACTCCAGTCCGAGCTGGTGCGCGATCCCGAAGTAGTCCTCCAGGTGCCACGTCCGCACGATCCGGCCGTCAACCACCTGGTGGAAGTCCGACGCCCGGAACTCGACCTCACGGCCGGTGCCCTCGACGCCGAGCAGCTCCCCGACGTGCACGCCCCGGCCGACCGAACGCACGGCCACCAGGTCGCCTGACTCGACGACGTGCTCGATCGTGACGGTCAGGCCGGAGAAGATGCCGCGAAGGTGATCGATGCTCTTCTTCCAGCCGTCCGGTCCTGGCCCGGTCCGCATGGCCGGGACGGCCTCCCAGTCGGCGGTGAGGGCTTTGTCGGTCAACGCTGTGTCACCGGTGGCGAGGGCCTCGTAGAAGCGCCGGACCGCGATCTCGTTGTCAGTTGGCATGGATCTCACGGTAGGGACGCACACCCTCGGTGATCAAAGACCTGTTCCGGAACACGTCATACGATTCAGGCATGACGGATCTCGACCTCCGGCTGGTGCGTTACTTCACCACCGTCGCGTCACACCTGCACTACGGCCGGGCCGCAGCCGAACTACGCGTCGCGCAGCCGTCGTTGAGTCGGCAGATCAGCCAGCTCGAAGCCTTGGTGGGTGCGCGGCTTCTCGACCGTACGCGGCAGGGCACCCGGCTCACCGAAGCGGGAGAGGCGTTCCTTCCGCGCGCCCGGGAACTGTTGCGCGCGGCCGAGCAGGCCGCGGCCGCCGCCCGCGCCGCCGCGCGGCCCGCCCGGATCGCCGTCGGCTACACCGCGGGTCTGATCGTCACCCCGGCGGTGCGGAACCTGCGGGAGAAGCACCCCGACGCCGACGTACGCACGCTGCACCTGGGGTGGAACGAGTCGCGCGAGGCCCTGCTCGACCGCCGTGTCGACGCGGCGGTCACCCGGCTGCCGCTGCGAGCCGACGACCTGCGCGTGACGGTCCTCCACGACGAGCCGAAGATGCTGCTCGTCCCGGTCGGTCACCGGCTGGCCGGCAAGGAGTCGGTCACTCTCGACGACATCGAGAGCGAGCCGATCCCTCGCTTCCCGGATCGGGAGTTCGACGCGTACTGGCGCGTCGACCCGCGGCCCGGAGGCCGCCCCGCGCCCGGCGGACCCTCGGTCAAGACCATCGAGGACAAGCTCGAATGCATAGCCGCCGGGCAGGCCGTGGCCATCGTCCCGGCCGCCCCGGGCGCGGGCGGCATCCGCCCCGACCTCACCACAGTCCCGCTGTACGGCGTCGAACCGGGGCGTGTCGTCCTGGCCACCCGGGCCGCGGACCGCAGCCCGCTGGTGGCCGCATTCCGTACGTCGGCCGGTGAGTGCCTGAGTGCCTGAGTGCCTGAGCGCCTGGGCCGCCCACGCCCGTGGGTCTCATCGAACTCTTATTCCGTTTTGCCATGGAAGGAGGACAATGAAGAGCGGGGGACGTGGCCCAGGAGATGATGATGACGCGGAGTCGCTACAAGCCCGATCATGGTCTGACCACACGCATGGTCACCACGATGTTCCTGATCGGACTGTTGTACGTGGTGCTGGTCGGCGTGCTGCTGGCCGTGCTGCACGGGGCGTGGCTGATCATTCTGATCGTCGCCGCTGTCGTGTTCGTGGCGCAGTTCTGGTTCAGCGACAAGATCGCGGCCATCGGGATGGGCGCGCATCAGGTCACGCCTGAGGAGGCGCCGGAATTCCACGGAGCCGTCGACCGGATCTGCGCGCTGGCGAACATGGAGAAGCCTCGCGTGGCGATAGCCCGCAGCGACATCCCGAACGCTTTCGCCACAGGGCGCAGCGAACGTACGGCTCTGATCTGCGCCACCACCGGACTCCTGAACAGGCTGGAGCCGGAGGAACTGGAGGGCGTGCTGGCCCATGAGATGTCACATGTCGCGCATCGCGATGTGGCGGTCATGACCATCGCCTCGTTCCTGGGGGTGATGGCCGGTCTGATCACCCGGGTGGCGCTCTGGAGCGGTCTCGCGAGGAGCAGTCGCAACGCCGGTCCGCTCGGCCTGGCGATCCTGCTGATTCCGCTGGTCAGCGCTGCTGTGTATGTGATCGGCTTCTTGCTGACACGGCTGCTCTCGCGTTACCGGGAGCTGTCGGCGGACCGCGCGGCGGCGCTTCTCACCGGCCGGCCCTCGGCGCTGGCCTCCGCCCTCACCAAGGTGAGTGGCCAGATGGGGCGCATCCCGACGCGGGATCTGCGCCGTGCCGAGCCGTTCAACGCCCTGTACTTCGTGCCCGCCTTCTCCTCGAAGGAGAGCCTGAGCCGGCTGTTCTCGTCGCACCCGACGCTGGAACAGCGGCTGGACCAGCTCGCCCGTATCTCCACGGAACTCGGCCGCTGATCCATGGGCCTTCTCGACACCATCCTCGGCCGCAGCAAGCCTGTCCCGCCCGATCTGGACCAGCTCTTCGCTCTTCCCTCGGCCGCGCTGACACTGCAGGCAGGAGCAGGCTTCAGCCCGACCGGAAGGGGGTCGGTCTGCTTCGCCGGTGTCGAAGGCGGCGAATTCGCGCGGCTCAAGCAGGATGTCAGGGAACTGCTCGACATGGATGTGTCCGAGGAGGACCTGGCGGAGGGCGGCGCACCCGAGGGGGAGGCGCCGGTCCGGTTCAGCCGTGACTCGTACGGGTACACCTGGCTGCTCGCCCAGCGGGCCCCGGATGACATCCCCGCGCTGGTGAACGACCTGCACGCGGTGAATACGCTGCTTCAGGACGGCGGCTTCGGGCCGCAGCTTCTCTGTTCCCTGCTGAGTTTCCAGGACGCGGAGAAGCGGCCGCTGGCCCTGGTCTATCTCTACAAGCGAGGCAGTTTCTTCCCCTTCGCCCCCTTGACCGGCGGGGCGGAGAAGCGGGACAGCCAGCTCGAACTTCAGATACGGGCGGTGCTTGGCGACGATCTGCGGGTCGAACCTGATCTCGCCCGCTGGTTCCCCGTCTGGGGGGCGCCGGGCCTGTAGGGGCCCCGCCTGTAGGTCTGACCGGCTCTGACCGCCTGCCCGGTCCCGCCCGTCGATCCGCCCTCCGCGCGGCCATCCGCCGCCCCGCCCCGGAAGGGGTACGGACCGGCGGACGGTCGCGCTTCCCGTCAGGCTCCGGTCAGCCGGTCAGCCGGTCAGCCGGTCAGCCGGTCAGGGGCGTGAGCGGTGCCACCAGCGTCCCAGCCTGGCCCGCTTGGGCGCCGCGTGCCTCGCGGGCCCCGACGGCCTCGCCGGACTCGCCGGAGCCAGCGGAACCGCCGCCGGCCCGTCCTGGGCCTCGGGGGCCGGCTCGCCGGCGGACGGGGAGCCCAGCCCCTCGGTGGGATACCTCGTTGCCGCGATGGCGTCCACGAGCTGCTGGTCGGTGAAATCCTCCGAGCCGGCGATGTGGGGGACGAACCCGACGAGCACTCCGTCGCTGAGTACTTCGGCGTCGAGTCCCGGTGCTCCGTCCGTATCCCAGAGCGCTTCGATGTTGTTGTCGATGACAACACGGATCCCGAACTGATAAACACCGGTCTCGGCCACATGCGCCATCACCCTGCGGGCACGAAGATCGGACACCAACCGAGTGGCACGTTCTGAGTCCACGGCAAGGTACCGCCTTTCTTGTTACTCCTTTCCACGGTATTCCTGGCATGGTCGAAATGGGAAATAAGTTCGTTATTGAGACTTCGCGCACCTTGGGGTTCGCGGCCCGCCGAGTGCGCCCGCCCGGGCCTTTTCCGGGTATCCGCTCCCGGAATCCGCGCGGGGTTTTGCTCTCTCTCGCCGCCTTCGAGGCGTCGGCGCGAGACCCGCACCAGACTCCACGGGCCACCGCCTGAGCTCGATCGTCCATCGCCGCAGGAGGGTTGACTGCGTCGGGAGCGGTACGAAGAATGGCGTCCTGACAACGTTGTCGAGTGCAGTGTCGGCGCCAGCGCCGAGAATGGAGTTCCCCGTGCAGCACCACACAACCCCGCTGAGCCGTCGCCGGTTCACACAACTGGCAGGGATCACCGCGGCGTTGGTGGCCGTGCCGACCACACTCGCGACCGCGTCGCCCGCGCTGGCCGCGTCCGGGAAGCCGGCAGCCGGGGGCATCAAGCCGTCCAGCACTCCGCCGGACGCCGTCGCCGCCACGTACCACCAGGTGCTGCTGCGCCACACCCGATGGACCGAGACCCAGTGGGACGCCACCGCCGGCCACTACAAGGCCACCGACTTCGGCTTCGCCGTCGTCCTCGGGCACGCTCTGCTGCTGACCCGTGGCGGCTACGACGCCGATGCCACCGGCATCGACGAGGCCACGTTGCGCTCGCGCACCCTCGCCACCATCACCCACTTCGCCGCCTCCAACCGCCTGACCGGCGGCACCGAATGGGGCAAGACGCTCTTCTTCGACTCCACCTTCCAGCTCTACTTCGTGCTCGCCGCCCGCCTGCTGTGGGACGAGCTGGACACCGCGACGCAAGCCAACATCGACGTCATCGTGCGCGAACAGGCCGCGTACACCACCTCGTTGGGCTCCGGCGACGACCCGCTGTCGCCGGGCTGGACGCCCGACGGACTGCGCGGCAACAACGTCGGCGACACCAAGCTGGAGGAGATGGGCGTCTACGCGCAGTCCCTCGCGCCCGCCCTGGCCTGGGCCCCCGACGACGCCCGGCACTCCGACTGGAACTCCTGGTACGGCACATGGAGCCGGAACGAGACCGGCCTGCCGGCCGCCGACCACGCCAACCCGACCGTTGTGGACGGCGTCCCGGTCAGCGACAACACCGCGCAGAACCTGTACGACACCTTCATCGTGGAGAACCACGGCTCGTTCGGCCCGCACTACCAGTGCGAGCTGTGGCGTACGTCCGGCCGCAACACCGCCCACTTCGTGACCGCCGGTCTGCCCATGCCCGAAGTCCTCGCCGCCCAGCCGAACGCCGACCGGCTGTGGGCCTCCCTGCTCACCATGATGAGCGACGCCGGCGAGCCGCTGATGCCGATGGTCAACGACCGCGAGCACCTGTACGGGCGCGACGTCATCCCCGTCGCCTTTCTCGCCCAGGTGCTGGGCGACCGGGCCGCGGCGCGCGCCGAGACCGCACTCGCCGACCGCCTGCCGGCGTATCAGGCGTACGCGCCGGTCGACCGGATCACCAAATTCTCCGGCGAGCCCAAGTACGAGCCCGAGGCACGCGCCGAGATCGCCATCAGCTACCTGCTGCACGAGTGGCGGGCCGCACAGCGCGAGAAGGTCACCGCGCTCAGCGCCGATGAACTCTTCCGCCAGGCCGCCGGCGTCACCGACTTCGGCACCGGCCCCGGCCTGGTCGCCCACCAGACGCAGCGCGCCTGGGCGGCGTCCGTCTCCAAGCCCGGCTTCGTGAAGTTCTGCTGGCAGCCGGCGCACGACGACTGGCTGTTCTCGCTCAGCGGCAGCACGCCGATGTTCCTGCCTACCACGGTGGGCAAGGTCGCCACCCGCAACGTCGCCACGTACACCGACCTGCGGGACGGGCTCGACGCCACCGCGGTGCTGCTCGCCCTGGACAGCGGATACGCGGGCTTCACCACGCTGCCCGGCGGCGAGGTCGTCTACGCCACCGCCGGCACCGGCGCCGGCGAGGGCCACATCGAGCTGTTCAACCTGACCATGCCCGGCGTCGCGGGTCTCGACGGCAGCCGCACGTACACCACCGCCGACGGTTCGGTCACTGTGCCCGCCGCCGACACCGGCAAGAGCGGGCACCCGACGAACGGTCCGCGCGTCGACAACCTCGTCTTCACCCAGGGCACCTACCGCTACCTGCGGATGCAGGGCCGGCGCGGCAACTCCCAGTACGGCTACTCCCTCTACGCGTTCGAGGCCCGTGACGGGGCCTCGGGCACCGACCTGGCGCGGGGTGCCACCGCCACCGCGTCCTCCGCGGCCACCGGCAACGGCGCGGCGCTGGCCGTGGACGGCGACGCGGCGACCCGCTGGGCGGTCTCGGTCGCCGACCGTGCCCGCGCCGACAGTTGGCTGGAGGTGGACCTCGGCGCGCCCGCCGCACTGGACCGGACCACGCTGAGCTGGGAGTCCGCGGCCGGCCAGGCGTACACCGTGCAGGGCTCGGCAGACGGCTCGACCTGGACCGACCTGGCCACCTACCCGCCGGCCGACCTGAGCAGCAGCGGAGACTGGATCAACGTCGACGGCCGGGCCGGGTTCGTCGTACGCGGCGCCGCCAACCCCCTTGCCGTGTACGGCGACACGGTGATCCTCTCGGACGGACCCGCCGAGCCGCTGCTTGTCGAGGGCGTGCCGGACGGCAGCACGGCGGCAGTACGGGCCGCAGCCGCGCGCCCGGCGCCCACCGCCGACCACGACGCCGTACGCGCCTCCACCGCCGGCGGCCACCTGAGCCTGTTCAACCTCTCCGGCTCGGCGGTGAACGCGTCGGTCTCGCTGCCGCAGGACACCCGTTCCGTCACCCTCTACGCGGGCGACCAGTCGGTGACCGCACACGGAACCGTCTACCACGCCGAACTCGGCGCGGCCGGGGCGGCGGTGGCGCCCGCCCGCGCTGTCCTGCGCGCCGCGGGCGGC
>NZ_JTHL01000001.1:9007039-9070925 GCF_000818195.1 Streptomyces sp. 150FB
GCGGGCGGCCGGCTCCCGCAGGGGCTCAGCGCCGAGGTCCGCGACGCCGCGACCGTCGTGCTGCGCGGCCCGTCCTGCCGCGTGGAGGTCGCCGCCCCCGGCGGCGGCCGTACCGTCCGCGTCACACTGCGCGCGGGACGCGCCCACACGGTCACACTGCCCGGGGCCGCGCCCTACCCGCTGGACGACCTCGCGCTCGGCCGCGTCACCTTCCCGACCTCGCCGCTGCCTCCGGGCATGTCCGACCCCGCCGCAGCGGTTGACGGCAGTGCGCACACCGCCTGGACGCCGGGCCCGGGCGGGCGCATGGTCGTCGATCTGGGCTCCGCTGTCCCGCTCGGTACGGTCACGGCCCGCTGGACCGGCGGCCGCACGCCGGCCGCGCGCGTCGAAACCAGTACGGACGGGCTGACGTACCGGCAGGCCGGGACGCTCGCCGGCCGCAGCACGTCGTCACTGCGCCTCCAGGGCACGGCGCGCTACGTCGCCCTCGCCGTCCAGAACGGCGCCCCGCACGGCGGTGCCCGTCTCGTGTCCCTGGCGCTGACCGGGGGACGCTGAGCCGCGCGGTCCGTCCGCCCCGGTCCCATGGGATCGGGGCGGACGGGGTTCGGCGTACGATCCGGCCGGGCGGTGCGCGAAGCGCTCCACCCGTGGCGGGACCTGGTAGAGTGTGCGTTGTTGTTCAAGCCTTCTTTCTGCGGATGCTGTTTCCGCCGAGGAGGCTTTTTTCATGCCCGGGGCGACTTTCCCTCGGAGCGTTCGGAGCGTGGGGATCCGCTCTCGCGATGCCGACCCCGCGCAGCGCGACTTGATATGCGGCGCCCCCTCATGAGCCTTTCCTGAAATGGAGATTCATGCCATACGCCCACGGCCCCGTAAAGGTGCGCGGCTGATCATGACCTCACAGACGAACACCGCGGCGGCCGCGGGCACATGGAAGCTCGGTGACCTGACCGTCAACCGCATCGGGTTCGGCGCGATGCGCCTGACGGGCGGTAGGCCCTTCGACCCCGGCGAGCCGAGCGACCGCGAGCGGTCGATCAGTGTGCTCCGGCGCGCGGTCGAGCTCGGTGTCAACCACATCGACACCGCCGCGTTCTACTTCTCGTCGAAGCGCTCAGCCAACGAGCTGATCAACCGCGCGCTCGCGCCGTACCCGGACGATCTGATCATCACCACCAAGGTCTGGCCCGGCCGGGACCCGTCGGGGGCGTGGTGGTGGGCCACACCCGAGCAGTTGCGCGGCCAGGTCGAGGAGAACCTCCGCCAACTGGGCCGTGATCACCTGGACATCGTGAATCTGCGCATACCGCCGAGCCGCCAAAACGGTTCGATCGCCGAGCACTTCGGGGCGTTGGCCACGCTGCGTGATGCCGGGCTCATACGTCATCTCGGTATATCCAACGCCACCCCTGAACACCTGGCCGAGGCGCGGGCCATCGCGTCGGTCGTATGCGTGCAGAACTCCTACGGTGTCGGCGCGCCGGGCAACGAGCAGGAATTCCTGCGGGCCTGCGGTGAACTCGGCGTCGCCTACGTACCGTTCTTCGCGATCGCCGGTGCCGGGCGCGAGGCAGGCGCGAGGGCCGCCGAGGATGAAGCGGTGCTGGACGTCGCACGCGCGCGCGGTGTGTCGGCCGCGCAGGTGCGGCTGGCCTGGACGTTGCGGCAGGGGCCACATGTGCTGGCCATCCCGGGCACCGGCGATCCGGCCCATCTCGTGGAGAACATGGCGGCCGGGGCGATGCGGCTCTCGGACGACGAAATGGCCCGTCTGTCCCCTCAACAGGACCTCGCGTAGGCAGCCGCCGAGCGCGACGCCTACGGACCTGTGAGCGTGAGCGGTGAGGGGTGCCGCTCCCTGAGCAGGTCCAGAAATGCCTCGGTCGTCGCGCTGGGCCGCCGATTCGCCGCGGTGGCAACGGTGAGTTGCCACCGCAGGTCGTAATCGGCCACCTCCAAGACCTCCAGGTCCGTAAGGTCGTTGACAAGGAACGGGCTGAGAAAACCGACCCCGAGCCCCGCGCGGATGAACTTGACGGCGGTCCCGATGTCCGCGACCTCAAGGGTCACTTCTCTGTCCACGCCCACAGAGGCGAAGGCCCGATCGACCAGGATGCGGTTGCCGAAGCCCTGCGGGGTGTCGACGAACGGGAACTCGCCGAGTTGGGTCAGCGACACCCGTCCTGCCCCGGCCAGGGGATGCGTGCTGGGTACGTAGAGGGAGAGCGAGGCGACGGCCAGCAGCCGGGTGTCCAGGCCGGCGGGCGAGGGGCCCGGCAACGAGAGGAAAGCGACGTCGAGTTGACCGTCGCGCAACTGCTGCGCCAGGCCGGCCGAGCCCGCCGCCGCTGCCCTCAGCCGGACTGTGACAGCGGGATGCCTGGTGTGCAGAACGGTCAGCAGTTCGGGGAGATCGACGACTTCGACCGAGGTCAGTGTGCCCACGGTCACGTCGCCCTGGAGAGTGCCCCGCATCCGGTGAACGGCGTCTCTGGCCGCGCTCGCGGCACTCAGTGTTTCCCGTGCCCGTGGCAGGAAGGCCCGGCCGGCCGGCGTCAGTGTGATGGTGTGGGGGCTCCGGATGAACAGGGCCGATCCGAGCTCCCGCTCCAGCGCCTTGACGGTTGCCGACACTCCCGACTGGACGACATGCAGGGTCTTCGCCGCGCGGGTGAAGCTGCCGGTGTCAGCGACCGCGAGGAAGTATTCAAGGTGGCGTAGCTCCATGGGTTCCACTATCACATGTGCTGCTGGCGTTCGGGATTACGAATCGCCAGGCATGATTTGCGGCGCATGTGGCATCACATGGCGCCAGATGATGCCAGGTGATGCCATGTGGTGCCACGTGATGCCATGCGGCGCCGCGTGGTGCCGCCCTGAGCCCTCATGTGTGCCGTATGGAACCTGACGTTTATGCAGGTCAGTCGCGTGAATGCGGGCATCCTCCCGCAGGCCCGCCGTCGGAGACTTGCGCGTGGCACCACATGGTGCCACTATGGCGTCATGGACCTCACGCCCTACGTCGACACCCTCCGCCGTGAACTCGCGGTGGCCGCCGAAGCCGGAGGGGACGAAGCTCGCGAGCTGGCCGAGCGGCTCACCGCTCCTCTGGAGTCGGCGACCCGCCTCACCATGCTCAACGTCCTCTCCGCCGCGATGAACGAGATCACCCGCGACCTCGCCCCCGGCTCCGTCGACGTACGGCTTCGCGGGCTCGAGCCCGACTTCGTGGTGACCCTGCCGCCGAGTGGCGGCAGCTACGAGGAACGGGGCGGGCAGGCCGAGCCGGCCAAGGCGCCGCACCCGACAACGGCCCCTGTCGCCGGCGACCCGGAGGACAGCGGTACCGCCCGCGTCAACCTGCGCCTGCCCGCCCCCCTCAAGGCCCGCGCCGAAGAGGCGGCGAGCCGCGAGGGGTTGTCGGTCAACGCGTGGCTCGTACGTGCCGTGTCGGCCGCCGTCGACCCCGGCGGCACGGAGCCGCGTACGGCGGAGAAGACCCGTACCGGCGGACAGAGCTTCACCGGTTGGGTGCGCTGAGCGCTCCCACGCCGTTCCGACCACATCACGTCCCACCAGCGGGGACGATCACGCGACCTCATGAGACGGGACAGTCATGCCTTCTTTCGACACATCCGAACCGATCTCGGTGACTGCTCAGGTGTTCGCCGGTTCCATTCACTTCGCCGCCTCCGACCGGAACGACACGGTCGTCGACGTCCGGCCCCACGATCCGAAGAAGGACCTGGACGTGCGGGCGGCCGAGCAGACCGAGGTCACCTACGCCGGGGGCAGGCTGCACATCAAGATGTCCAGACAGCGCAGCCTCTTCGGGCGCACCGGCGTCGTCGACGTGGTGGTCGACCTCCCCACGGGCTCCGACGTGGAGGCGACCGGCTCATGGGTCGAGGTGCGCGGCAACGGGCGCCTCGGTGAGGTCCGCGTGAAGACCTCGTCGGGCGACATCCGGCTCGGCGAGACCGGGCCGCTGCGTCTTGACGCGTCCCACGGATCCATCGTCGTGGACAGCGTCGAAGGTTCCGCCGAGATCACCACCAGCTCGGGCAGCATGCGGGTCGGTACCCTCGACGGCGCCGCGATCCTGAAGAACTCCTACGGCACCACAACCGTCCGCCACTCCACCGGCGATCTGCGGATCAGTGGTGCCTACGGCGACATCATCGTGGAGCGCGCCGAGGGATCCGTCGCCGCGACCACGGCGTACGGCGCCTTGCGCCTGGACGAGGTCATCCGGGGCTCGGTCCAGTTGGAGACCTCGTACGGGTCCATCGACGTCGGCGTTCGCGCGGGCACCGCCGCCTGGCTCGACGTCAGTTCCAGTTCCGGGCGCGTGCACAACTCGCTGACCGGGTCCGACAGCCCGGACGGCTCCGAGGACACGATCGAGGTCCGGGCCCGTACCAGCCACGGCAACATCGACATCCACCGCGCCGCCCCCATGAGCTGAGCAGCCTCCGGCCCCGCACCCGCCCGACCACCGATCGGCACCGATCCACACCCTCGAAAGGGGAGAGCGCCATGCCTTCATCTGTCATGCCCACGCCCAGACGCTCGGGCGATCAGCCGCCGCCGTACGCCGTTTCGACCCTCGGCCTGCGTAAGTCCTACGGGGACAAGACCGTCCTCGACGGCATCGACCTGCGCATCCCGGCCGGCACCGTCTTCGCGCTGCTCGGACCGAACGGCGCAGGCAAGACCACCACCGTGCAGATCCTGTCCACCCTGATCGCGGCCGACGGCGGTCAGGCCCTGGTCGCGGGTCACGACGTCGCCACCTCGCCCGACGGAGTGCGCGCCGCGATCGGAGTCACCGGACAGTTCGCGGCGCTCGACAACCTGCTCACGGCCGAGGAGAACCTGCTCCTCATGGCCGATCTGCTGCGGCTCGGCAAACGTGAAGGCCGCGCACGGGCACGGGAGTTGCTGAGCCGTTTCGGGATCGCTGACGTGGCCGGCAAACGCGCCGCCACCTTCTCCGGCGGCATGCGGCGCCGGCTCGACATCGCCATGACGCTGGTCGCCGACCCCGAGGTGATCTTCCTCGACGAGCCGACGACCGGCCTCGACCCACGCAGCCGCCGCACCATGTGGGAGACCGTGCGCTCGCTGGTCGCCGAAGGTGTCACCGTCTTCCTCACCACGCAGTATCTGGAGGAGGCCGACCAGCTCGCGGACCGCGTCGCCGTCCTCGACGGCGGCCGCATCGTGGCCGAGGGAAGCGCCGACGAGCTGAAGGCGCGCATCCCCGGCAGCTATGTGCGACTGCGGTTCACCGACGCCGACGCATATGAGCGTGCGATCGGAGTCTTCCCCGGAGCGGCCCGCGACGAGGAGGCCCTGGCCCTGCGCATCGCGGGCGACGGCGGCATCGAATCCCTGCGTACCCTCCTCGACCGGCTCGACGCGACCGGTGTACGCGCCGCCGACCTGTCCGTGCACACCCCCGACCTCGACGACGTGTTCCTCGCCCTGACCGGCGACGGTCCCACTGGCAGCCCGCTCCACCTGAAGGAGACCCTGAGATGAGCACCCTCGGCTACGCCGTGCAGGACTCGACGACCATGCTGCGGCGCAACCTGAAGCACGCGATCCGCTACCCGTCGCTGTCCCTGAGCGCTGCGCTGCTCCCCGTGATGATGCTCCTGCTGTTCGTGTACGCCTTCGGGGACTCGATCGGCACCGGCAGCGGTGGGGCGATCGCCGGCCGGGGCGCGTATCTGGAGTACCTGACCCCCGGCATTGTGATCATGGCAGTGGGCTCGGGGTCCATGTCCACTTCGATCGCGATCTGTTCCGACATGACCGAGGGCATCATCAACCGCTTCCGCACCATGAACATCACACGCTCGTCGTTCATGACGGGGCATGTGCTGGGCAGTGTCATACAGACGATGTTCAGCGTGGTCGTCGTTCTCGCGGTCGCCCTGGCTGTCGGCTTCCGGCCGGAAGCGAACGCGCTGGAGTGGGTGGCCGCGGCGGCTCTGCTGATGGCCATCGCCTTCTCGCTGACCTGGCTGTCGGTCGCTCTCGGTCTGATCTCGAAGACCGTCGAGGCCGCGAGCAACAAACCGCTGATCATCCAGTTCCTGCCGTTCATCGGCTCCGCGTTCGTGCCGGCCGACTCGATGTCTCCCGGGCTGCGCTGGTTCGCCGAGAACCAGCCCTTCACCCCGATGATCGAAACACTGCGCGGGCTGCTCACCGGATCCCCGATCGGCGCCGACGCCTGGCTCGCGCTCGCCTGGTGTGCGGGGATCGCGCTGGTCGGCCACCTGTGGTCGCGTTCCCTCTTCAACCGCGACGCGAATCGCTGACCGGCGGGGCCGCGTCGTCGTGGATTCGGCCGGTCTGCCGCCGTAGGGAGCGGAGCGAGTGCGTGCCGACACCAAAAGCCGGGTGTGTCCACTAGCCTCTTTGGGCGTATACCTGAATAAACAGGGCATACGCCTGTTCCGCAGGGTGACGGCATGATCGGTGACGGCATGATCAAAACTCTGCTCACCCCATGAGGAGGAAGCATGTTGAGTGCTGTGGCAGACGTATTGCGTGCGATCGCCGGCACGATCGCATCCGTTGTGACGCTTCCTTTCCGAGCACTGGCGCGGCTCTTGGGTGGGGCGTCGCGGACCTGACCGGCCAAGGCGTGGGCTCCGTACGTTCAGGGCTGGTCCTCGCCGCGCGGGGTACCGCGACGGTGGGCCGGGCCGGTGCCCGAGTCGTCGTCGCGGGATCGCCGCGTCCGGCCGGCGGGCTTCTCGTCGGCGGGTGTGCTCGTCGCGCCGCCCTCGGCCTCCATGGACTCCGCCGCCCTCATGTCCTCGTCCTCGACGGGGCTGGTCGCGCCCGCGGTTCTGGCGCCCCCCTTGGCCGATTCGCCCTTGCCGGCCGCTCCGCCCGATTTCTTGCGGCCTTCGTACGGGGGCACGGTCCTTCCCTCGGTGTCGGCGTCGTCGGGCCGGTTCGGATCGGGCGTCATGTTCTTCTCCTGCCATGGGTGGGCTGGGCGCGTGGATCAGCCGCCGGACCGGTAGCCGGACGCGTCCGGGTGGGGGGTGTGCGGTGTGACGGCGGTGCCGGACGGGTCCGACCGCTCATGACCGCAGCGTAGAGCCGTCGGACACACGGGGCACCTGGACTGTTCCGCCCCCACCGGCTCGGCGTGACGCGGCCGAACGGCCCATGTCGATCAGCCGAGTGCCGGCAGTCCGATGGCGGCGCCTGCCGCCGCGAGGCCGATCGCCCGGAGCTTGCTCACGATGCCGCATCCCGCGACAAGGCCGTCGCCGGAGGCGCCGAAGCTTCCGGAAGCCTGCTTCCCGTCCCGGCTCACCAGCCACAACGCCGGTATCGTGACGGCGAGTCCGACCCAGGACAGCGCCGAAGGGCGGTCGGACAGCAGCGTCACGCCGATGAGTACGGGCAGTGCCACCCCCGTCACCGCACTGAGCGGCACCACGACGCTCATCGCGCCCCGGCCCATTCCCCGGTACAGGAAGATCATCGCAAGGCCGGTGCCCACCCCGGAGACCGCGCCCCAGGCCAGATCAGCCCCCTCTGGGACTCCTCGGGACAGCAGGACGGCGGCGACCAGGGCGAGGAGGAGCCCTCCGGCCTGCCCGATCACAGCCACATACGTGTAGTGCGCACGGCGGGACAACAAGCCGCCGGTTACGTCGGCCACGCCGTAACACACCGCCGAGGCCTGCGCCGCGAGGACACCCATCAGGCCTCACCACCGTCCCGGCCGACCGCAAGGACGCGTCGGAGGAGGGGATCTCTTGACCCGCACCGTGGTGTGAAACACCGACGCCCGGCAACCCGCGTAAGCGTGATACGCATCGGATTGATCGTTCTGGCGGTGGCAGCGGCTCTCGCGGCGGTGGGCGCGGCCGTCCGGGTCTCGCCGTGGTGGTGTTTCGCCGCCGTACCGCTTGTCCTCGTGGGCCTGCTCGGGGTCTTCGACCTGGTGCAGCGCAGGCATTCCGTCCTGCGCAACTACCCCGTCCTCGGGCACGCCCGCTACCTGCTGGAGCGCATACGTCCCGAGTTGCAGCAGTACTTCGTGGAGCGGAACTTCGACGGCCGCCCGTTCGACCGCGATGTCCGCAGCATCGTGTATGAGCGGGCCAAGGGCACCGATGCCGAGGAGCCGTACGGGACCGAACGTGACGTCTACCGGCCGGGCTTCGAGTTCCTCGTACCGTCGATGGCGCCCTGTCCCGTACCCACAACGCCGCCGCGCGTACGCATCGGCGGCCCCGACTGCGCCCGTCCGTACGACATGGCACTTCTGAACGTGTCCGCCATGAGCTTCGGTTCCCTCTCCTCGAACGCCGTCCTGGCCCTCAACCGGGGTGCCGCCGCGGGAGGTTTCGCCCAGGACACGGGCGAGGGCGGCCTGTCGGAGTACCACCTGCGGCCGGGCGGCGACCTGGTCTGGGAGATCGGCACGGGCTACTTCGGATGCCGCACCGGGGACGGGGAGTTCGACCCCGCGGAGTTCGCGGACAAGGCGGCGCGGGACCAGGTGAAGTGTGTTTCCCTCAAGCTCTCGCAGGGAGCCAAGCCCGGTATCGGCGGTGTGCTTCCCGGTGCCAAGGTCAACGCGGAGATCGCCCGGGTACGGGATGTGCCGCAGGGCCGTACCGTGGTGTCACCCCCGTACCACCAGGTGTTCTCCACCCCGCGCCAACTGGTGCGTTTCGTGGCCAGGATGCGGGAGCTGTCCGGCGGCAAGCCCGCCGGGTTCAAACTCTGCCCCGGCTCGCGGAGCCAGTTCCTCGCCGTGTGCAAGGCCATGATCGAGGAGGGCACAGGCCCGGACTTCATCGTCGTCGACGGCGCGGAGGGCGGCACCGGGGCCGCGCCCCTCGAGTTCGCCGACCACGTGGGCACACCGCTCACCGAGGGACTGCTCATGGTGCACAACGCACTCGTCGGCACCGGCCTGCGCGACCGGATCAGGATCGGCGCGAGTGGCAAGATCGCCACGGGTGCCGATCTGGTCAAACGGCTGGTGCAGGGCGCCGATTACGGCAACGCGGCGCGCGCCATGATGTTCGCGGTGGGCTGCGTCCAGGCGCAGCGCTGCCACACCAACACCTGCCCGACGGGTGTCACCACCCAGGACCCCCGGCGCGCCCGCGCCCTGGACGTCGGCGACAAGTCGGAGCGCGTCCGGCGCCTCCAGGAGGCGACGGTGGCGAGCAGCCTGCAGATCATGGCATCCATGGGAGTGACCGATCCGTCCGAGCTGCGCCCGCACATGCTGCGCCGGCGGATCGACGCGCACAGCGTGCGCTCCTTCGACGAGATGTACGAGTGGCTCGCGCCCGGCCAGTTGCTGGCCGAACCGCCGTCGACGTGGGCCGCCGACTGGCTGGCCGCCGACCCCGACCACTTCGCCGTATGAGCCGCCCGTAGCCGGAATCCGCCGGCCGGCCGAGGCTGCCGGACCGTACACACGCAGTACCCGGCGGCCGTACCCGGCGCCTCCGCCGAAGCGCGCCGCGCGGCAGGCCAGCCGCATAATCGAAACACTTTGCTCATATCTGATCGCTCAGCGTAATCAAATTGTCATGTCATCACGTCATCACCCTGTCAATGTCATGGCGCCAAGGAGACCCCGATGCCTCAGCTTTCTTCCCCCGATCGTGCCGCGTCAGCCGAGGTGGGAACCAGTCCCGGTTTCTCCGCCGAGGAATCCCGACGCCGGACGGCCGAGGGGTTCGCCACCCGTGTGTCCGCCCTGGCTGACGATTTCCCCCTGCCGGGGGGCGGCCGGACAGGCGAGCGGTTCGCGGCTCTGACGTCGGCCGGGGAGCAGGACGTGTGCGTGGCCCGTCTGCTGGAGGGGCATGTGGACGCTGCGGCGATTCTGGCGGAGCTCGGCGGCCCGCCGCCCCGCGCGGGGGAGCGATGGGCGGTGTGGGCGGCGGAACCACCCGGTGAGGGGCTGACCGCCGAGAGGTCCGGCGCCGGGTGGGTGCTGAACGGACTCAAGCAGTACTGCTCCGGCGCCCACATCTGTACGCACGCCCTGGCGACGGCGGAGGCACCCGACGGGCGCCGGCTCTTCCGCGTCGGCCTCGGCGCGGGCACCCGGCCCGTGCCCGGTACCTGGCAGGCCCTCGGCATGGCCGGCAGTGACACCCCGGACGTCCGCTTCGACGACGTCCCCGCCGAACCGCTCGGGGACGTCGAGTCGTACGTACACCGGCCCGGCTTCCAGCACGGCGGCATCGGCGTGGCGGCCTGCTGGTACGGAGGGGCGCGAGCGGTCGCCCGTACCCTGCTGGAGTCCGCCGTCGGGCGCGGCGAACCGTTCACACGCGCTCACCTCGGCGCCGTCGACATGCGCCTCCACGCCGCCGGGGCGGTTCTCGACCAGGCGGCTCGCGACATCGACGACGACCCTCTCGACGCCGCCGGCACGGCCCGGCAGCGGGGTCTGCGGGTACGTGCCTTCGTCGAGTCGGTGTGCGCGGACGTCCTCACCCATGTCGGCCGGGCCACCGGAGCCGGCCCGCTGTGTCACGACGAACGCCACGCGCGCGCCGCCGCCGACCTCGCCGTCTACATCCGGCAGCACCACGCGGAACGCGACCTCGCCGAACTCGGCGGGCTCGTCGCGGGGAAGGGATCGCTGTGACCGCGCACGCCGAGGGACAGCGGGAGTACGCCGACCCCATCCAGGCGCCCGGCACCGACGAGATCCACTGGCGGACCTGGACGGGCTGGGAGAGGCTGCCCGACTTCCGGCTGCCCACCTCGGGCCGGGTGGTGGTCGTCGCCGCCCACCCCGACGACGAAGTCCTCGGAGCGGGAGGCGCCATCGCGCGGCTGCGCGAGACGGGCGTCGAGGTGACGGTGGTGTCCGTCACGGACGGGGAGCGGTCCCATGCCGCCAGCGGTGCCGTAACCCCGGCCGACCTGGCCGGCATCCGGCGCCTGGAGCTGCGGGACGCGCTGTCCCACCTCGGAGGGGCGGACATCGTCCCCTTGCACGTGCCCGACACCGAAGTGGCACAGCACGAGGACCGCGTGACCGACACCCTTCGCCGCGTACTGAGCGGTGCGCGGCTGTGCCTCGCTCCCTGGACCGGTGATCTGCACAGCGACCACGAGGCGGCCGGGCGGGCGGCGCTGGCCGCCTCCCGCGACCTCGGGGTGCGGTGCGCGGCGTACCCGGTGTGGATGTGGCACTGGGCGGCCCCCGGGGACACGCGCGTGCCCTGGTCGACAGCCGAGCGTGTCCGCCTGCCCGCTCCCGTACTGGAGCGCAAGCGCCGGGCCGTCGGTTGTTTCGTGAGCCAGACCGAGCCGCTGGGCCCGCTCGCCGAGGACGCGGCGATCCTCCCACCGGACGAACTCGCCCACCATCTGCGGCCCTTCGAGGTGGTCTTCACATGAACCGGCCCGCTACGCCCGCCTCCTACTTCGAGGACATGTACCGAGGTGCCGACGATCCCTGGCACCTCGCGGAGCGGTGGTACGAGCGTCGGAAATACGATCTGACCGTCGCCGCGCTGCCACTTCCGCGCTACCGGCGGGCGTTCGAGCCCGCCTGCTCCGTCGGTGAACTCACCCGACGGCTGGCCGGTCGCTGCGACGCGGTGCTGGCCTGCGATCGTGTCGCCTCCGTCGTGGAGAGCACCGCACGGACGACCGCCGGGCTGCCGGGGGTGACGGTCCGGCAGTTGACGATCCCCGAGGAGTGGCCGGAAGGCACCTTCGACCTGATCGTGCTGTCCGAAGTCCTCTACTACCTCGACGACACCGACGTCGACCGTGTCCTCGACCGCTCGGTGGCGACGCTCGAACCCGGCGGCACGCTGGCCACCGTGCACTGGAACCACCCCGTACGGGAACACCTGAGCACCGGCAGCGGGATCGCCGGACGCCTGGCCGGCCTCCCCGGTCTCGCCCTGCTCGCCGACCACCGCGAGGACGACTTCGTGCTCCAGATCCACACGCGCGTCGACGCGGACGGCCGGGCCGCCGCGAGCCCCGCCCGGCGGGAGGGTCTCGTATGACCATCGATGCCATCGCCGTTGTCGTCCCTGCACACAACGAGGAAGAGCTGTTGCCGGCCGCCCTGCGGGCCCTGAAGCGGGCGGCCGTGGGCCCGGGCCTCGGTGAGGTGCGTATCGCGACGGTGGTGGTGGCCGACGCGTGCAGTGACCGTACCGCCGAAATCGCCATGGGCGCCGGGGCGTTGGTGGTTCCCACGCTCTGCCGCAATCCGGGCGCCGCACGCGCGGCCGGTGTCGCGTACGCGCTCGACCTGCTGGGCGGCGGGCGTACGTGGATCGCCTCCACCGACGCGGACAGCGTCGTACCACCGCACTGGCTCAGCTTCCAGTACGCGCGGGCACGTCAGGGGTGGGACGCCGTCGTCGGCACCGTGCGACTGCCGCCTTCTCTCCTTGCCTCCCGTCATTCGCTCCGCTACCACGCGGGCCGCCCGGCCTCGATCACCCCCTGGAACCACCCGCATGTGCACGGCGCGAATCTCGGTTTCAGCGCCGGCGCCTACCGGGACGCCGGCGGGTTCCGGTCCCTCGCTGTGGGCGAGGACCGCGCCCTGGTACGGGCGCTCCAGCGCCGGGGCCACCGCATCCTGCGGACCGACGAGTGCCCCGTTCTGACATCCGACCGGCTCCAGGCCCGCGCCGAGGGCGGATTCGCCCGCGACCTCGTGGCGCTCTCGGCGGGCGATTGACGGGGTCTGGATTGACGGGGTCTAGTAGGTCCCGCCCAGGCGCAGTGTGGTGACGAGGCTGTCCTCCAACTCCTCTGTACGGCGCGGATCGGAGCCGATGACCGCGTACCGCCACTCGGATCCGGCGGCGGGACGGTCCGCGTACAGGACAACGCCCTCGCCGCGGCCGGGTGTGTAGCTGAGGCCGGCGGCATCGAGCAGCTTCAGGGCCCCCGGGAAGGTATGGCTGACGGAGCTGTCGCGCTTGGCGATCAGCCAGGCGGGCTGCGGTCCGTCCCCGTGTCCGCCCCCGCTCAAGCGGGTCACCATGGCGTGCGGCGTTGTCGTCGCCGTACGCCGTACGTTGCTCTCGGTCGCGTACAGGGTTCCGTCCTCGGCCACCAGCGCGTCGATGCTGTACGGGCCCTGGTAGCCGTGGCCGCCCAGATGGCGTCCCAAGGCGAGCCCCCAGCGCTCCAGGTCCCGGTGGGTCGAGTCCGGGACGTCGCACAGGGGGGAGCGGTAGCCGATGAACGCGCCGTCGCGCGTCCGCATCTCACCCGTGAACAGGATTCGCGGCCCTGTCGGTTCGGCCAGGCACATCACACTGACTTCCTTCGTGTGACGGACGAACCGCTCCACGACCCAGGAGCTTCTCTGCGGTTCCACACTGACCGGGTCGTCGTGGGAGAGGAACCGCAGGCCATGGCCGCCGGCTGACCGGTCCGCCTTGACCACCACTCGCTCGTGGCACGCGAGCAGTTCCGAGACGGCTCGTGGAAGGTCGCTACCTTCGCAGGCACGCCCCTCGGGAATCCGGATGCCCAGTTCCTCCGCGGCACGGCGAAATCCGCTCTTCGTGTTGAGGCGGGTGACCGAGTGCACGACGCCGGGGCTGATGAGGTCGCGGGCGAAGGGGGATACGGGAACGCCCAGCGCGGCGGCGAGCGCGACCGACGGGGCGTCGAGGATGGTGGGCAGCAGACGCGTCCCGGGGTGCCGCTGGGCGAGGCTCCTCAGCAGGTCGGTCAGCCCGTGGTGTCCGACGGCTTCGCCCGTTCCCATGTCGGGGAGGTCCGGTGCGACGACGATGTCGACCGCCCCGTGCTCCATCCCCAGCAGGCCGCTCGCGTAGCGTACGAACGCGTCCGAGAGCGGTACGGGAGTGATCAGTACGTCGCCGGGCCGGCTCAGCCACATCTTTCGCGGCGCCTGCGCCGACCACCGGCGCACCACGTCCCTCTCGCCCAGGTCCACCGTCACGGCGGAGGCGAAATTGGCGAGAAAGATGAGCGGAGAGTCATCACCGTGCTCGGACACCATGGTGCAGGCCTTCCCCCGTCCGGCCCTGCGTACCGGATTCCCTGCCCGGCCCACCCGTAGGGACGCGGATGGGGCCGGAGCCCTGGAATCGACCTCCAGGGCGCTGATTCGCACGGTCGTGGAATCGATGGGATTCTGTCGGGGACGACCAGGATGGGCCGGATGGGCTGGATGTTTTGTTATGGCGGCCGGGCCGCGGCCGGTGCCTGGCGGCGTGACCACCGAGGAAACCAACCGAGGCAACCACGAGGAAAAGGGAGACTCGACATGGCGGTCACGTCCGTGCACCATGCCGCGTCTCCCCGGACCGTTCCGGATCGGACCGTGCGGCTGTCAAGCCCGCCGGGAGCCGCGTCGTGACCACCGCGCCTGCGGCGCCCGCGATATTGGGCAGACTTCTTACGCTGCCCGGTGTCTACGTGCCGCAGTCCGACAGCTTCCTCCTCGCGGAGGCCATGCGACGCGAGGGGATACGCGTCGGCATGGATGTGCTGGACGTGTGCACCGGAAGCGGGGCGCTGGGGCTGTACGCCGCCCGGCTGGGCGCGCGGGTCACCGCTGTCGACATCGGCCGTCGGGCGGTTCTGATCACCAGGCTGAACGCCCTGCTCGCACGGCGGCGTCTCATCGTGCGACGCGGCGATCTGATGGCGTCGCTGCCCGCGAACTCGTTCGACGTGGTGGTCACCAATCCGCCCTACGTCCCGGGGCCCGGCGCGCATCCACCGTGCCGGGGCGCCGCACGGGCCTGGGACGCCGGTGCCAACGGCCGGGCTCTCGTGGACCGTATATGCGATTCCGCTCCCGCGGTTCTGCGTCCGCAGGGGGTGCTGTTGATGGTCCACTCCGCCCTGTGCGGAACGGACGCCACGCTGCGACGGCTGTCCCTGGCGGGCATGCGCGCCACGATCAGCGACCGTACGCACATCCCTTTCGGGCCGGTACTGCGCGAGCGCTTGTCCTGGTTGCGGGAACGTGGCTTGGTGGAGTCCCGCGAGGAGATGGAAGAACTGGTGATCATCCGTGCCGAGAAGATCTGACGATTTCCGCCGTGTGACCGCGTCCCGCGAGGGGCCCCTGCTGATCGAGGGGCCGGTGGAAGTGACTCTGGACGACGGCAGTGTGGTGTCATCGGAGCGGTTCACCGTAGCGATATGCGCGTGCGGTCGCAGTCGTAATTATCCCTGGTGCGACACCAGCCACCGCCGTCGCGCCAAGGCAGCCACCCATGACGACCAGGAATCAGGAGCAGAAGCGGAAACGGAAGCAGAAGCGGAAACGGAACGAGCCGACGGAAAGGGAGCAGCATGGTGAGCGTGCCCACCGACGTCAGGCAGGCCGACCCCGTGCTGCCCCAGCCGCGCGGCGCCCTGTCGTCCGCCGTGATCAGCTCGCTGCGCGGCACCGTCACCGCGCTGCCGCCGTACGAAGACGTGATGTCCGCCGAGCCGTACGGCGGCGACCTCCACCTCGCCCTCTACGCGCTGTACGAGCTCCACTACCGCGGTTTCGGGGGAGTGGCCGGCGACCGGGAGTGGGATCCGGACCTGCTACGGCTGCGCGGCAGGCTGGAACAGCGCTTCCTGACGACTCTGCGTGCGGACGTTCCGGGGAACCCCGGCATCGACGAGGCCCTGGCCGGGCTGCTCGCGGAGCCGGTGGGCGACGACGGGAACAGTGTGAGCCACTACCTCCACGACGAGGGAGAACTGTGGCAGGTGCGGGAGTACGCGGCGCTGCGCTCCCTCTACCACCTGAAGGAGGCCGACCCCCACGCCTGGGTGATTCCCCGGCTGCGCGGGCGCGCCAAAGCGGCGATGGTGGCCATCGAATTCGACGAGTTCGGGGCCGGCCGGGCGGAGAACATCCACGCGCGGCTTTTCGCGAACCTGATGGCCGACCTGGGCCTGGACCCGTCGTACGGCAGCTACCTCGACGTCGCCCCCGACGAGGTGCTGGCCACGGTCAACCTGATGTCGCTGCTCGGCCTGCACCGGAGCCTGCGCGGGGCCCTGGTGGGGCACTTCGCCTCGGTCGAGGTGACGTCCTCACCCGGCTCGCGGCGGTTGGCGGGGGCCATGCGCCGGGTGGCCGCCGGGCCGGCGGCCGAGCTGTTCTACGACGAGCATGTGGAAGCCGACGCGGTCCACGAACAGGTGGTCCGCCGGGATGTCATCGGTGGCCTGCTCGCCGACGAACCGGGACTCGAAGACGATGTCGTTTTCGGGATCGAGGCGACCGGCTTCCTCGAAGAGCGTCTGAGCGGGCATCTTCTCGCGAACTGGCGTGGCGGCCGTACGGCGCTCCGTGGGCCGCTCGACGACGGAGCGCCCGGCGCCTGACCGAGTCCGTCGGGCGCGGATCCCGGCCGCCGGGCGCCCGGCCGGGGAAGCGCCACCATGGAGTGCGTGAGCGAGAGCGCGGTCGTCGTCATCCACATGATCAACACCTGTGAGCACACCGACGCCGACCTGCTCCTCCCCTCCGTACGCCGGACGACGCTTCGCTGTTCGTGGTGAAGGCCAGGCACTCGATCTTCTACGAGACGCCCCTGACGCCCAGTACTGAAGGCCGCTCCGACCGATGAAGGAGGCCGCTCCGACCGATGAACTCGCCGGGCGATACGCCCGAGGACCCACCAGGAGGCGACCGCCCCCGAGAATGGTTACGATAAATGCCCGTAACGAAATCATCCGCGGGCACCACCCCCTTTCCGGGTCCGGGAACGGCCGGCGGGTGCGGGCGCAGGAGGAGGGATGCGACGTGGCCGATGAGAACCGCACCAAGGTCGCGGTGGTGAAACCCGGAGAGGGCGACACCGTACGGCTCCCCGGCTTCGGGGCCGTGTTCAAGCTGCGAAGCCGCGACAACGGCGGCGAGGTGGCGATCCTGGAGCACCCCTTCGCCGTCGGCACGATCACCGCTGCCCACCGGCACACCCGCGAGGACGAACACTCGCTCGTACTGGAGGGTGAGATCGGGTTCCGGTCCGACGACAGCGAGGTGGTCCTCGGCCCCGGCGGCTACATCACCAAGCCGCGCGGAGAGATGCACGCGATGTGGAACGCGGGCGACCGCCCCGGCCGCATCGTGGAGGTCATCACCCCGGGCGGGTTCGAGAGCTACTTCCGGGAGCTGGGCGAGCTGCTGACCGCGCACTCGGGCGTTACGACGGACGGTGGCGGCGGTCTCCTCCACGACCTGCCCGAGTTCGGCGAACTCGCCGTCAAGTACGGACTCACGTACGGGAACCCTGACTGGATGGACGACATCGTGCGCCGCTACGGCCTGAAGCCGCCCACACACTGACACCGGCACGGCGCGCGGACCTCGGACCGCAGGGGGTCGCGCGCCTCAGCTTTTACGTTTGGCCGCGCCGGCGGTGCGCCGTGCCCCGCCGGGCGCTTTTCGCGTCAGCGCCGGCCACAGGACCGAGACGACCGCCTCGGGGATGTCGGCCCTGTTCTCACCGCGGTAGAAGGCGGCGAAGTAGCTGCCGAAGCACAGGGTGGCGACCGTGTGCCTGTCGACTTCCTTGTGCACGGCACCGCTCTCCTGGAGCTGTGACAGCACGTTCTCCATCAGTGTGACGCGTGGCTCGACCGCGTGCTTGCGGAGTATGTCGAGCAGGCCCGGGGTGCGGTCCGCCTCACCGGAGAAGTTACCCATCAGCACCATGGCGTCCGGGTTGAAGTACGCGGGGTCCAGCCGGCGTACCGCCTCGACCACGGATTCCCGCGGCTCCATCGTGCTCAGGTCCAGGGTGTACATGTCGCGCTGCTTGCGGAAGCCGTAGTCCAGCGCGTCGACGACCAGCTCGAACTTCGTGCTCCACCGTCGGTAGAGCGCAGGGCGGCTGACCTTCGCGTCGGCCACGACGTCACCGATGGTCATACGCGAATAGCCGTCCCGGACAAGGCGGTCGCGGGTGGCCCGGATGATTGCCTCGTCGATGGCCGTGTCCCGTGGCCGCCCACCGGAGCGCGCGACGGCGCCCGGACGCTCGTTCGCCGCTTCGTGTGCTGGGACCATGACCCTGCCTCATAGACGGTTCCGACCGTCGCATCATATCCAATCCGTTACGGCGAATCACTGTTCCGCAACCCGCGGAGCGGGCGGCACGGCGGGTCCTCAACTGCCGTGCGCCGTCCTACGATGCCGGAGTGGCAGCGCAGGCGGACTCGGCATGAGCGGCGAAGGACACGCGGTCCCGGTGGAACGGGACCTGGCGTACGCGACCTTCGACGGAACTCAACTCGCCCTCGACATCTACCGCGCTCCCCAGCGGAACGCGCCGGTCGTCCTCTACGTACACGGCGGCGGCTGGACCAGGAGCGACAAGCGCACCGACGGGAAGGGGCGACTGGCCCCACTCGCCGCCCACGGTGTGACGGTGGTTTCCGTCGACTACGGCCTGGCACCGCGAGCGGTCTTCCCGCAGCAGGTGCACGACCTGAAGGGGGCCGTGCGCTGGGTACGTGCCCAGGGGCCCCGGCTCGGGCTCGACACCGCGCGGCTGGGCATCTGGGGCGCCTCCGCGGGGGCCTACCTCGGGTCGCTGCTGGCGCTGTCCGAGGGGGACGGCGCGCTGGAGGGTACGGTCGGCGGCAACCTCGGGCACTCCAGCGCTGTGCAGGCCGTGGTGCACTGGTTCGGTCAGTCGGATCTGGCGGCGTCGGCGGCGCGCACCCCGACTGAGGCGAAGCTCCTGCCCTTCCGGTTCGAGGCGGACCTGCTCGCCACCGATGACCCGCTGGAACTGGCCGAACGGGCGCGGGGGCTCAGCCTGATGTCGCGTGCCTCGCCGGGGGCTCCGCCGTTCCTCATCGCCCACGGGGACGGCGACAAGATCGTCTCTCCGTCGCAGGGTCTCGCCCTCCATCAGGCCCTCGGCCGGGCCGGCGCCCGGAGCCGCTTCGAACTTCTGTCCGGAGCCGGGCACGAGGACCCGGAGTTCGACAGCCCCGCCATGCTCGCGACCACTGCCGCGTGGCTACGAACGGTCCTGCGCTGACCGCCTACAGGCAATCCAGCCCCTGGCCGACCACTACGCGAAGTTCCTGCCCGCCACCGCGTAACTCCTGTCGGTGACCTGGCCCGTCTCCATGACCTGCTTGAGCCTC
This sequence comes from Streptomyces sp. 150FB, assembly GCF_000818195.1. Classification (GTDB taxonomy): domain Bacteria; phylum Actinomycetota; class Actinomycetes; order Streptomycetales; family Streptomycetaceae; genus Streptomyces. The sequence goes on from NZ_JTHL01000001.1 coordinate 9,026,216, forward strand.
CGGAGGTTCGCGAGCACCTCCTCGGCGGGAAACTTTCCCATGGACGCCAGAACCGCCCTGCTCGCCCTCCCCAGGGGAGCGGACATCACCTCGCGGACCTCGGTCTCGTCCGGATTCCCGCCGGGCGCGAAACGGAACTCCCAGGTGGCCCGGATTCCGGGGAAAGGCGCCGTCTCGTAGCGCATCAGTGTGTTCTCGTGCCGCTCGGTCACTTTGACGGTCCAGCGGATGCGCACACCGCCGGGGCCTTGTACCACCCACCGGTACACGCCGGATCGGACAAGGTCGACCGCGATGACGTCCCCCGAGTACCGCGGCATGTTCCGAAGGTCCGCACAGAAGGCGAAAACCTCGGACGGCGGGCGTTCGATCCTGGTGTCCGCCGCTATGGCGTTGTGTTCTTTCCGCCTTGACGTGAACATGGAGCATTCTCCTCGTGGCGGGGGGTAACGAACGCGCGTGCCTCGACCGCGTCCGCCGCTCCCGCGACGGTGATGCCTTCTTGCGTCCGACCGTACGCCCGCGTCACCCCTGACGCACCGGACGGACGACACCGCGCTCGCCGCGCATGCCGCGCTCACTGAGCGACTTCGGTGGCCCAGTCCTCGAACCACTCTCGGGGGCGCAGGCCGGAGACCCGCTGCTCACCGCTGATCCACGTCGGTGTGCTGACCACGCCGTACGCGTCGGCGAGGGGGAGGGCCCGGTCCAGCGCCTCGTTCGCCGCGTTCGATTCCAGGGCCGCGCGCAGCCCCTCGCCGTCGGCTCCGGCCTCTTCGGCCAGCGTGGCGAGGAGGTGATGGGACTCGATGTCCAGGCCGTCGGCGAAGTACGCCGCGAACACCGCCGGGGCGAACCGCTCACCCGCCATGGGGTCCGCCTCGCGCAGCCACGCGAAGGCCGACAGAGCGGGCCGTGAGTAGGGGATTCGCTCGCCCCAGTGCAGCGGGAGACCCGCGGCCTCCGCTTCGTGGGCGAGGAAATCGTACGCGGGCCCTGAGCGCGGCCCGGCGGGCGCGCCACCCGGTCCGATGTCGGGATGGATCTGTAGCGGGTGCTCCACCACACTCATGCCCTGCTCGCGCAGGACCCGGTTGCGGTCCTGGGCCACGTAGCAGTACGGGCAGATGAAGTCGAACCAGTGGTCGATGGTTACGGCGCGGGTCGTCGTCCCTGTCGCGTCCTGAGGTGCGAGGGTCATGCGGTCCTCCGCTTCGCGCGGGTTTCATTACGTTCATGGTGTGTAACGCAATGGGGGGCGCGGTGATTCCGGGGACGGAGGCGCTCGGGGCCCGGACCCCCGGTGGCGGAGCCGGACAGGCTCTGCCCGGTGGTCAGATGGTGTCGAGCCAGAGCACGATCCCGGTCCGGTCGTGGAGCACGGCAGCGACGCCTGCCCTGATGGCGGCCGCGCAGCGGTCGGCGGTGAACGAGGCGGGGTCGTACGTCGACGACGCGCCGAGCCCTTCGCCGCGGAACGACGCGCCGGACCAGTCGACCGCGGTGACGTTCTGCGTCGGCTCGGCAAGCTCGGCGCCCACGACCAGGAAGTCCTGCGACAGGTGGTTCGGTGTGACCGTGGCGAGGGGGTCGACCAGGTCGTTGCCCGCGTTGACGATGAGGTCCGGGCTCAGCTCGAGGGCCCTGGCGACGCTGGGAACGAGATCGGACGGGCCGTCGGCCACCACCGTCCTGAGGTCGACGTGTTCGTCGTCGGCCCACTCCTTGACGGCCTTCACCAACGCCTTGGTCGGGCGGTCGTCTCCCGCGGTCAGCAGCACCACGCGGTAACCCTCCGACGGGCGGACCCCGTTCCAGGAGCCCGGCCGTGGCGTTGTGGTGGCTTCCGGGGCGGGCGGGGACGATGGGTCGATGAACCCCGCGCCGAGAGCACCGACGGGCGTGGGCTCGGGGTGGGGCCCCGACCAGTCGTCGCCCGAGCCGCATCCGGTGACCAGCGCGGCGGCGGCCAGCACGGCAACGGGCGGTGCGGCAAAGGCCCGTAGCGAGGAGCGCAAGGCGATCGTCCTTTCGAACGGTGGCGGCTGGTACGCGTCCATCCTGCTATCCCGACTCGCGTCGTCCGCGCCCGCGGGCGTCGCTCCGGTGTTTGTTTTTCAGTGATTCGCCGACCGGCCGGTTCGTGTTCATCCATGACCTGCAACGTGCACTCCCAACCTCAAGGAGTGACATGTCAAGACGGCTCCGCCGTACCATTGTCGCGATCACCGCGGTGGTGATCGCTTTTCTGTGCTCCGGGCAGCCGGCGGCCGCGCACGGGTTCTCGTCGGTCGTGTACGTCCACGTCACCGCCGGCGACGACGGGCACCTCCGGACCGTGCTGGAGCTGGAGTACGACCTCTTCGTCGTATCCACTGCCGACTCCGAGCACGACGATGCCTTTTTCCGTACGGGAAACGCCGCGTTCGACGCAGGTGACACCGCGGGACAGGCGGCGGCGCTCAACGCGCACGCGAAGTCGGCCGTCGCGTATGTCACCGAGCGCTTCTCGGTCAGCGGAGGCGGCAAGGCCTGCGTACCGACCCGGGCCGGCGACTTCACGATGGGCCGGCGGGAGGGTGTGCCGTACGCCGAACTGCCGCTCGACTGGGCCTGTTCCGGGGAAGGCGGCGATCACGAGGTGCGCGGCGGGCTGTTCCCCGACGCCGAGACCTATGTGACCGGGACCAAGACGATCGTCACCTACGACGTCGACGGGCGCACCGGCAGCGCGGCGCTCGACGCCGCTCACCCGGCCTTCTCGATCAGTCAGGCGTGGTACGCGCGGTTCTGGGAGTTCTTCCGGCTGGGCGCCGAGCACCTGTTGACCGGGATCGACCACATCCTGTTCCTGCTGGCGCTCATCGCCGGGTCACGGAGGCTGCGCGAGATCGTGCTCGCCGCCACCAGCTTCACCCTGGCGCACTCGGTGACCTTCATGCTCGCAGCCCTCGGTCTGGTCGATGTGCCGACGGCGGTCGTGGAGCCCGTCATCGCGCTGTCGATCGCCGTGGTCGCGGGCTGGTACCTGTGGCGGATCTGGCGGCGCGGCGGCCGGGCCGCCGACCTGGAGGCCCTGGGGGACGGGCACTTCAGCCTGGACCGCGCGGGCTGGACCCGCCTCGGGGTCGTGTTCTGCTTCGGGCTCGTGCACGGCCTGGGCTTCGCGGGCGCGCTGGGAATCGACCAGGCGTGGTCCTGGACCCTGTTGTGGTCCCTGCTGGTGTTCAACGTCGGCATCGAGGGGGTGCAACTGGCCCTCATCGCTCTCGTCTTCCCCCTGCTGACCCTGCTGCGGCACCGCGCGCCGAGGACCGGCCTCTGGGCGACCGGCGCGATTTCGGCGGGCGTGGCGGCCGTGGGCCTGGTGTGGTTCGTACAACGGGTCATGGAGTCCTGAGGCCGGCTCAGATCCCGGGTCGGACCCGGCCCTCGGACTGGTGCGGGTCATGGGGAAGTTTAGCTATTACCAAGATTGTATTTGGGGTTGGTTAACCCGGCGATGAGAGCTTGACGGTCCGCATTCCAGTACGTCCGTGCGCAGAAGGAATGAAACTGATGAGATCCAGACCCTCGACGCAGGCCTCCGGGCCTGTGCGGCGGCGCGTGGCCACCGGGGCCACAGCGACCATCCTCGGCTTGGCCGTGGCCCTCGGCGGCGGACTGGCGTCCCCCGCCGGCGCCGCCGAACCCACCACTCCCACCGGTGTCATCCTCGGTGTGGGCGCCAACGAGTCGCAGCGCACCGTGACGTGGTACTCCTCGACGGACAGCGCCCAGAAGATCCAGGTCGCCCCGACCGCGGAGCTGGTCAAGGGCGAGTTCCCCGCCGGCGCCGCCACCTACGACGCCGTCGGTGGGGCGAACATAGCCACCAGCGGCGGTTTCAACCGCCACGCCACGATCACCAACCTGAAGGAGCACACGCCGTACTCCTACCGGGTCGGCACCGAGGGCGCGTGGTCCTCGGCGTACTCCTTCAAGACCCAGGACTTCGAAGGCGACTACGACTTCCTGTTCTTCGGCGACCCGCAGATCGGCTCGTCCGGCAATGTCGCCAAGGACCAGGCCGGCTGGCAGGACACACTCGACGTCGCCCTGACGGCCAACCCGGACTCCGAGCTGCTCGTGTCGGGCGGCGACCAGGTCGAGACGGCGAACACCGAGTCCCAGTGGAACGCCTTCCTCGCACCCGACAAGCTGCGTCAGTACCCGTGGGCCGCCACCATCGGCAACCACGACGTCGGTGGCAAGGCGTACGAGCAGCACCTCTTCACCCCGAACACCGACCGCTCCGGCCCGTACTACTCCAACGGGAACCCGGCGTCCGACACGTCCGGCGGTGACTACTGGTACATCTACAAGGATGTGCTGTTCATCGACCTCAACAGCAACAGCTACGACCCCTCCCAGGGCGGCGGCGGCGACGCGGCGCACATCAAGTACGTCACCGACGTCATCAACCAGCACGGTGCCGAGGCGAAGTGGAAGGTGCTCACCTACCACCACGCGATCTACTCGCCTGCCGACCACGCCAAGGACAGCGACAACAAGAAGCGCCGGGTCGACTTCCCGACCACCTTCTCCGAGCTCGGCGTCGACCTGGTGCTCCAGGGACACGACCACAGCTACTCCCGCAGCTACCTGATCAAGAACGGGGAGAAGGCCGACAAGGACGAGAAGCCCGGTGCCGCCGATGTCAACGCCGGTCCCGGCGGCGTCATCTACGTGACGGCGAACTCCTCGTCGGGCTCGAAGTACTACGACATCACGGCCCCGGACAACAGCGGTACGAGCGGCGCGGGCAACGGCGCCGACCCGCTGAACCCGAAGAACTACTGGTACAACTCGGTGCAGGACCAGGAGCACGTCCGCACCTACGTCAAGGTCCAGGTGCGGAACGACAAGCTCGTCGTCGAGGACATCCGCAGCGGCACCTGCGCTGCCCCCAACGCGGCTGTGGAGAACGGTTCTTGGTGTAACAACACCACCGCCGAGCAGCCGGTCGGCTCCCTCGTCGACAAGGTCACCGTCCACCCGTACCACGGCTCGGGCCAGGACCTTCAGGTCAATGTGCCGGAGGCCGCTCCCGGCGAGTTCGGCTGGACCATCGACGGTCACAACGGCCTGGTGGACCTCGGCACCGCCCAGGAGCGCGACAGCGACCACTTCGAGGCGACCGGCAGGATCAACCCGATCGCTGTCTCGGACAGCCGCCGCTCGCTCTCGCCCTGGTCGATCTCGGCCAACGTGACGGACTTCCAGGACGCCGGCAAGACGTTCTCGGGCTCCTTCCTCGGCTGGGCGCCGCGCGTGCTCCAGGACGGCGCGGGAGCCAAGGCCAGCGACTCGGTGGCCTCCGGCTACGACGACAACGGCAAGGGCCTGTCCATCTCGCGCGGTCTCGGTTCGGCCGTTCAGGGCCACCCCCGGGGCACCGCCAAGCTGGGCGCCGACCTGAGTCTGAAGATCCCGGACAGCGTCGAAAAGGGCGGCTACCGCTCGACTCTCACGATCACCGCACTGAGTAGCTGACCGGACCCGTTCCACCTGGCGGGGCAGGCGCCTTCCGGTGGCCCGCCCCGCCTCTCGCGCCAGGAGACCCCTGAGATGCACGCGCACACCACGCGCCGTAGGACCGCTGTCACCGCACTCGTCCGTACCGCTGTGCTGGCCCTGCTGGTGGTCATGGCCACCGCCGGCCTGGGCGCCGGCCCCGCGCTGGCGGACGACGGTGACGTCACCTGGACGGTCAGGACGGCCGCGAACGGCTACGGCGCCGATCGGTCCAGCTTCAGCTACGGCGTCAACCCCGGCGGACGGGTCAAGGACACCATGACGGTCGCCAACCGCGGCACGGCGCCCCTCACACTCGCCGTCTACGCGGCTGACGGCTTCACCACCGACACGGGCCAGCTCGACCTGCTCACCAAGGCCAAGAAGTCCGTCGGAATCGGCGCCTGGGTCCACACGGACAACGCCAACGTGACGATCAAGCCCGGGAAGTCCGCCGACGTACCCTTCACGATCACCGTCCCGGCCAACGCCACACCCGGCGACCATGTGGGCGGCATCCTCACCTCGTTGAAGCAGTCCGACGAGGCCGAGGGCGTCAACGTGGACCGGCGCCTCGGTATCAGGATCAAGCTGCGGGTCAGCGGCGCACTCAGGCCGGCCCTCGCGATCGAGAACCTGCACGCGGACTACGCGGGCACGTACAACCCGTTCGGCAAGGGCGACGCCACCGTCACCTATACGGTCCACAACACCGGCAACGCCATCCTGTCGGCCAAGCAGGCGGTGTCGGTGTCCGGCCCGTTCGGATGGCTGCGGGCCGAAGCGGGTGACATCGCGCCGCCGCCGGAGCTGCTCCCCGGGGAGACCTGGAAGGTGACGGTGCCCGTACACGGGGTGGCTCCCGGCATCAGCCTGGCAGCGACAGCGACCCTCACCCCACTGCTCGCCGACGCGTCCGGCTCGACCACCTCACTCAAACCGGTCGAGGCCACCGCCCATGGCTGGGCCGTGCCATGGACGCTGTTGCTGCTGGCAGTTGTGCTGATCGCGATCGTGGTCGGGTCGCTCGTCCTCGCGCGCCGGAGCCGCGCACGGCGCACGCTGCGCGAGGACGCCCGCGTACGGGAGGCCGTCGAGCAGACGCTCCGCGAACAGCAGACCCAGAAGAGCTGACGGCCCGCGCGGGGCCGGTCGGCCCGCTGTCGCGCGCGGTTACGCCGCGAAGACCTGGGCGTCGTCGGCGAACGCTTTGAACTCCAGGGCGTTGCCCGCCGGGTCGAGCAGGAACATCGTCCACTGCTCGCCCTTCTCGCCGGCGAAGCGCAGGTACGGTTCGATGACGAACTCCGTTTCGGCGGCCCGCAGTCGGTCCGCCAGCTCCTGGAACTCCGGGACCGTCAGCAGGAGTCCGAAGTGCGGTACGGGCACGTCGTGGCCGTCCACCACGTTGTGCGCGCGTTCCCCGGCGCGCGGTGCCAGGTGGGTCACGAACTGGTGTCCGTGCAGGTTCCAGTCGACCCACGTGTCCGCGCTCCGCCCCTGCGGCAGGCCGAGGACCTCGCCGTAGAAGCGGCGCGCCGCGGCCAGGTCGTCGACCGGTACGGCCAGGTGGAAGCGCGGGACGGTGGGGTCCGGTGCGGTCATGGTGGCTTCGCCTCTCGTGCGCGTCGTGTACGTACCGCCGAGCACGCTACGCGCGCGGGGACCGTTGAGGCGAACCCCGCCGCCGAGCGGCTCGGCGGCGGCGCGCACCGCCGCTCTCCGTCAGGCCGACGTCACCGCCACTTCCGTGGCCGGCTCGGCGACTGGCTCGGCGACCGGACCAGGGCCCGCCGGGCGGCCTTCGAGGTCGCGGAACCGCTTGCCCGGGTGGTCGTCGAGCAGTCGCGCGCTGCCAGGCCCGAAGAGCCGTTCGCGCAGCGTCTCGCCCTCCTCGTACGACTCGCGGAACCGTCCCCGGCGGCGCAGTTCGGGGACGACCAGCTCGATGAAGTCCCGCGCGGTGCCCGGGGTGAGGAACTGGCGCAGGTTGATGCCGTCGATCCCGCCCTCGTCCAGCCAGTTCTCGATGGCGTCGGCGACCACACCCGGAGTTCCCGCCACATAGAACGGGCCTCGGTCGAAGCGGCCGGTCTGCCCGATGATGTCCCCCACCGTCTGCCCCGGCTTGTACCGCCTGGTGAGCCGCTGGTAGCCGGGGTCCTCGCGGGCGATGATGTCGCCGATACGTGTCTCGGGGGAGTAGCGCGTCCAGTCCAGGCCCGCTCCCGAGTGCGCGAGATAGCCGTCCACACTGCGCAGCGCGGTGAACTCCTCGACCTTGCGCGCCACGTCCTCGTCACTCTTGCCGACGATGACGGAGGCACCGGCCATGAACTTGATGTGCCGCGGGTCCCGGCCCGCGGCCTTGGCCTGCGCGCGGTATCCCTCGATGTACGTGCGGGTGTCGTCGAGCGAGCCGCCGCCGACGAACACCGCCTCCGCGTGCTTCCCGCCGAAGGCCCGGCCCGCCGTCGAGCTCCCCGCCTGGTAGATGACGGGGGTGCGCTGCGGCGACGGCTGGGAGAGGTGCGGTCCCGCCACCTTGTAGTAGCGCCCGGCGTGGTCGATGTACCTGACCTTCGCCGGATCGGTGTAGACGCGGTTGTCCACGTCCTGGATCACCGCGTCGTCGTCCCAGGAGCCCTCCCAGAGCTTGTAGAGGACTTCCAGGTACTCGTCGGCGATCTCGTAGCGGTGGTCGTGGTCGACCTCGTCGGACAGGCCGAAGTTGCGCGCGGCGTTCGGCAGGTAGGACGTCACCACGTTCCAGGCGACCCGCCCCTTGGTGAGATGGTCGAGCGTGCTCATCCTGCGGGCGAAGGCGAACGGCGGCTCGTACGTCGTGGAGAAGGTGGCGGCGAAACCGAGCCCCTTTGTCACGGCGGCCATGGCGGGGATGAGCAGCAGCGGGTCGTTGTTGGGGATCTGGACGGCCTCGGTGAGCGCTGTCGCGGGACCGCCGCGGAAGCCGTCGTACGCGCCGATGACATCGGCGAGGAAGACCGCGTCGAACGTGCCGTACTCCAGGAGCTGCGCCAACTCCAGCCAGAAATCTATGTCGTTGAAGCGGTGCCGGTTGTTGTCGGGATGCACCCACAGGCCGTGGGAGATGTGCCCGACACAGTTCATCTCGAACAGGTTGACGTGGAGTTTCTTGAGTTCTTTCACATCAGTCTCCGGCAGTCGTGAGCCGTGGCACGGCGCTGAGCAGGGTACGGGTGTAGGGGTGGGCCGGCCGGTCGAAGATCTCCTCGACGCCGCCCGACTCCACGACGGCCCCGTCCTTCATCACCAGCACCCGGTCGCTGAGGTGGTGGATCACACCGAGGTCGTGGGAGATGAACAGGTAGGCGAGGCCCAGTTCGCGCTGGAGATCGGTGAGCAGGTCGAGGATGCGGGCCTGCACCGAGACGTCGAGCGCGGAGACGGGCTCGTCACAGACGACGATCTCCGGCTCGGGGGCCAGCGCCCTGGCGATCGCGACGCGCTGGCGCTGGCCGCCGGAGAGTTCGATGGGACGGCGCCGCAGCAGGCCGTGGTCGAGCTGTACGAGATCGAGCAGTTCGCGCAGCCGGTCGCGGCGCCTTGGCCCACGGGGTACGCGGGCCACGCGCAGCGCCTCGGTCAGCACCCGCTCCACGGTGTAGCGCGGGTCGAAGGAGGCGAGCGGGTCCTGATGGATCACCTGGAGGTGCCGGCGTTCGTCCCGTTGTTCCGGTACGGAGAGCGTTCCCCAGCGGCGGCCGCGCAGTGTGACGGCTCCGGATTCCGCTGTTTCCAGGCCGAGCACGATGCGCGCCGTTGTGGTTTTGCCGGAGCCCGACTCGCCGACGATGCCGAGCGTCTCGCCCGCCGCCAGTGTGAAGGACACGTCGTCCACGGCCTTGCGTGTCACACCGTCCCGGCCCTTGTACGACCGCTTGAGGCCGGTCGCCTCGATCAGGACGGTGCCACGGTCCGGCCGTTGCCGCAGGCGGGTGCTCCGCCCGGTGCCCACGGTGGCCGGCGGCGCCGAGCTGAGCCGGGTGGCGCGGGAAGCGGCCGACGGCACAGCGGCGAGCAGCTCCCTGGTGTAGGGGTGTACGGGATTGCGCAACACCCGCTCCGTCGGGCCCTGTTCGACGATCCGGCCGGCCCGCATCACGGCGACCCGGTCGGCGATCCTGGCGATCATCGCCAGGTCATGGCTGATCACCAGCAGCGCCCGGTCCGCCGTCTTCAACTCCCGCAGCAGATCGACCACCTGCGCGGCGACGGTCGCGTCCAGCGCGGTGGTCGGCTCGTCGGCGATGATCAGTTCGGGGTCGCAGGCGATGGCGGAGGCGATGAGGGCCCGTTGCCGCAGCCCGCCGGACAGTTCGTGCGGATACTGCGTGACCCGGAACTCCGGCTCCGGCACACCGACAGAGGTGAGCAGGTCGAGGACCTTCTTCTCGCGCTGCTCCTTGGTCATGGGCGCGTGCAGCCGCAGTGGTTCGGCGATCTCCCGGCCCACCGGGCGCAGCGAGTCCAGCGAGGAAAGGGCGTCCTGCATGACGAACCCGACGCGGCTGCCGCGTATCCGGCGCCACACTGCCTCGTTGAAGCGGGACGAGTCCTCGCCGTCGAAGAGCAGCCGGTCGTGCTCAAGGACGGCACCTGCCCCGGTGAGTCCGACGAGGGTGCGCGCGGTGACGCTCTTGCCGGATCCCGACTCGCCGACCAGGGCGAGACATTCGCCCCGGTGGAGGGTGAACGACACGTCGTCGACGACCGGTTGTGCCGTACGGGAGCCGAACCGCACGCGCAGGCCCGCGACATCGAGCAGCGGTACGGGTCCGGACCCGCCACCGCGACCCGGCCCGGGCGCCTCGGACGTACGGGACGCCTGTTCTCGAGGCGCTGGTTCGCGCGCTGATGCCGTGGTGGTCACTGGCCCGTCCTTCCTTCGCCGCGGCGCTTGATGTCGCGTCCCGTGACCGTCACCGCGAGGACCGTCAGTGTGATCAGGCCGCCCGGCAGCGCCACCAGCGCCCAGTCGTTGGAGATGTACGGGATCGCTGAGGAGAGCATGCTTCCCCACTCAGGGGCCGGAGGTACGGCGCCGAGGCCCAGGAAGCTCAGGCTGGCGCCGACGCCGATGGCGGTCCCCGTACCGATGGTCGCCAGCACCGTCAGGGGCCTGACGGCGTTCGGCAGGACGTGCCGCAGAACGACCGTGGACCTGCGTACCCCCAGGGCGGTGGCCGCTTCCACGTACGCCGACCTGCGCACCACATGGGTCTGGGCGCGCACCATCCGCGCGTAGTACGGGATGCTGGCGACACCGACGGCGACCAGCGCGTCCACCGTCCCGGCCCCGAGCAGGGCGATCACGACCAGCGCGAGCAGGAGTTCGGGGATGGCGAGCACGATGTCGAGAAGCCGCATCACCAGGGACTCGGTGAAGCGGGTGCCGAGACCGGCGAGCAGCCCGAGGACCGTCCCGCCGGTCACACCGATGGCGGTGGCCCCGAGCCCCATGGACAGCGAGGCCCGGGTGCCGTGGACGAGCCTGGCGAAGAGGTCACGGCCCGCCTGGTCGGTACCGAGGATGTGCGCCGTACCGCGGAACGGCGCGAGGAACCCGGGGTCCGTACCGGTCGCCAGCGGGTCCTGCGAGGTGAGCAGTCCGGGCGCCAGCGCGGCGATCGCGAGCAGCACCAGGAAAAGGGCGGCCAGGACGGTCCCGGCGCGCGGGCGCCGGGACCGCAGCCAGGCGGCGCGGGACGCCCCGCGCGACGAGGTGGTCGCCGGGACCGTGGTGGTGGTCACTGGGTCACCACCCGGGGATCGATGACGGTGTAGAGGACGTCCACCACGAGGTTGACGATCACATAGACCAGCGCGGCGAAGATGATCACACCGACCACCAGCGGGATGTCCTTGTTCGTGGTGGCGGTGAGCATCAACTGCCCCAGCCCCTGGCGGTTGAAGAGCGATTCCGTGACCACCGCCCCGCCGAGCATCCAGCCGATGACCGACCCGGACATGGTGACCAGCGGGATCAGCGCGTGCCGCAGGGCATGCCGGAAGCGGACCCCCGCGTCGCGCATTCCGCGTGCCCGGGCGGTCAGGATGAAGGGCTGCTCCAGCACGTCCTCCAGCTCCGATCTCAGTACCTGCGAGAGCACGGCGGCCACCGGCAGGGCGAGGGTGAACATCGGCAGGACGAGCGAACGGAAGCCCTCCTGCCCCGAGACGGGGAACCAGCCCAGGCCGATCGAGAAGATCAGCAGCAGGATCAGGCCGAGTACGAAGGTCGGCATCGACGCGAGCACCAACTCGCCGCCCGTCGTGGTGGGACCGACCCACCTGCGGCGCCGCTTCGCCGTCAGTACGCCCACGGCCAGGGCGAGGACGAGCGCGATGACAACAGCGCCGACGGCCAGTTCGACGGTCTGGCCGAGCTGCGCCCCGATGGCACGGCTCACCGGCAGCCGCTGCTGGTACGACTCGCCCAGGTCGCCGTGGAGCAGCCGGCCCAGGTAGTCGGTGTACTGGTGCCACAGCGGCAGGTCGAGGCCGTAGTCCCGGCGCACCTGCTCCAGCACCGCCTGCGTGGGGTCGGCGCCCTGGCCCGACACGGTCGACAGGGCCGCGTCACCGGCCGTGCCGTGCAGGGTGAAGAAGGAAGCGGTGGCTGCTCCCCACATCACACCGACCCCGGCGAGTATCCGCCAGCCGGCCCTGCGGGCGATCGAAGCGGCCTTCATCGAAGCGGCCTTCATCGGGACAGCCAGGCGTACGTGAGCAGGGGTGTGCCGTGGGAGGTGTTGACCACCACGTTGTGGAGCTTCTTGTTGAAGGCCCACAGGACGGTGTTCTGGTAGATGGGCAGCCCCGGCACACCGGCCACGAGCTGCTTCTGCGCCGTCGAGTACAGCGCGGTCAGCTTGGTCCTGTCGGTGGTCTCCCTGGCCTCCTGGAGGGTCTTGTCGAGGGCCGGGTCGGAGAGCCTGGCCAGGTTCTGCCCCAGGTGCTTGGAGTCGGAGATCTGGCTGGACGCGTACTTGATGTAGAGCACGTCCGGTGTGTTGGTGTGCCACACACCGGACAGCAGGTCGTAGTCGCCCTTGTAGCGCAGGGTGGTGACCTGGGTCTGCGGCTGAAGGTCGATCTTCAGGTTGACGCCGATCTTCTTGAGCTGCGCCTGGAGCAGGTCGTAGACCGGGCTGACCGTCGTGGCGTTCGACACGGGCAGGGAGAGGGCGAGTTCCTTGCCGTTCCTGGTCCGGAAGCCGGCCGCGTTCTTCGTCTTCCAGCCGGCCTTGTCCAGCAGCGCGCCCGCGGCGGCCGGGGCGTAGCCGGGCAGCTTGGCCGACGGGTCGTAGAAGGCCGTGACCGAGTCCAGATAGCTGTCGGCGGTCGGCCGCTGGCCGAACTGCGAGGTCTGGACGATGGCCTTGGTGTCGACGCCCCTGACGAGCGCCGTGCGGACGTCTACGTCGTTCAGCGGCGCCCTGGAGGTGTTGAAGTCCAGGGTGAAGGGCCAGCCGATGCGGTTGACGTTCTCGTAGACGAACTGGTCGTTCGCCGCGAGCGCGGCGCCGTTCTGCGGCGGTACGTACGCGGAGAGCTGATACTGCCCGCTGACCAGCGAGTTGTACCGTACGGGGTCCTGCCCGATCCAGGAGAGGTCGACGCCGGCGAGATGCGCGGGACCGGTCTGGCCCAGGGCCGGCGGCGCCCAGTCGTAGTCGTCGCGGCGCACATAGCTGGCGCCGACGTTCGGTGTGTACTTCGCGAGCTTGAACGGCCCGGAACCCACCGGGTGCGCGCACAGTTCGGCCGGCGTGTCCCGCTGGATCGCCTTGGGCGACTCCATCCCGAGCCAGCCCTGCGCCAGCACACTGAGGAAGGGGCTGTACGGCGTCTTGAGGTGGACCTCAAGGGTGTGGTCGTCGATGACCTCGCTGCTGTCGTACGGCGCGATGTACGGACCGGCCAGCGGGGACCGGGTCTTGGGGGCGAGCATGTGCTCGAAGTTCACCACCACGGCGTGCGCGTCGAAGGCGGTGCCGTCGGCGAACGTGACGCCCTTCTTGAGTGTGAACCGGTACGTCCTGCCGTCGGGCGAGATGGTCCACGACGTCGCGAGCCAGGGACTCGGCGCCCCGTTCTTGCCGAGGTACGTCAGGTTGTCGAACTGCAACTGGCCGAGTATCTGCTCGGTGTCGGCCGAGATGGCGTGCGGGTCGAGGCAGAGCGGGTCGGCCGACATGGACATCTTCAGCGTGCCGCCGTCGACCGGGGCGCCGCCGCCGTTGAGCACGGCGCCGGCCTTCGCGGTGCTCTGCGCGGCGTTCGGCCCGGAAGGGGATCCGCCGGCCGGAGCCGAAGTGCTGCAGCCGGCGAGCAGGGCGGCAGCGGCGATCAGAGTGGCAGCTCTCTTCGCCAGTTTTCTGAACTGGTGTGTGGGCACAGGTTCTCCTCAGACCGAACAGCTCGAAGGCCGGGTCGTCAAAAGGGCCGGATCGTTAAAAGGCTGGGACGCGGGACCGGGAACACAGGGGGAACCGGCACGCGAAGGGCCCGATCGGCGCGCAGCGGGGCACCGCCGGTACGAGGACGAAGGGCTGGAGCTGTCCGGTGACCCGGAATCTTGGCGCGATACGTCCGGTCGACGACGCTAGACGGCGGTGTGCGGTGGCCGGAAGTGGCACGGTCGAGCCGCCACGAGGTCGCAATGTCGCGGCAACATAATGTCGCGGCGACACACACAAGGCCGCCGCCGCTCATGGCGGCGGCCTCAGGGGCGCCGTGTCATCCGGCCGCCGGGGCGGTGCCGCCCGAGGCGACCTCCGCCTTGTGGAGGGCGGCGATGTCCACGAACTTCGTGTGAAGCGCACGGGAAGCAGCCGGAACCGAGCCGGCGAGCGCCCGCTGGATCACCAGCAGCACAGCGGTGTCCTCGACGGCGAGCGGCCGGTAGGTGATCATCCCCGCGCGCTCCAGAGGATCGCCGCGCACGCTGAAGTCGGGCAGCACAGTGGTGCCGAGACCCTCGGCGACCATCAGCTTTCCCATCTCGGCGCCGTCCGTCGAGTACGAGAAGCTGGGGCTGCGCCCGTGCAGCAGCCGGTGTACGTACCGGTGCATGAGATAGCCCGACCGCATCATCACCAGCGGCTGGCTGAGCAGGTCGTCCACCGACACCCTGTCCTTGGCCGCGAGCGGACTGTCGGAGCGTACGCAGGCCACCGGGCGACCGCGGAGCAGCTCCGTGGTGTGGAAGCCGGGCGGAGTGTCGTCCCCCTGGAGGTAGTTCACCAGGCCGAGGTCGAGGCCGCCTTCCAGCAGCGACCTGTGCAGCTCGGCCTGCTGCCCGCTGACCACCTCGACCTGCGTCTCCGGGTGCTCGGCGCGGAACGCCCGGATCGTGGGCACGAGCAGCGGCACGGTGGCGGCGTGGACCGTACCGAGCCGGATCATGCGGCTGGTGTGGTGCTGTTCGTCAGCGGCCCTGCGCAGTCCTTCGACCGCGTCGAGCACGCCCGCGATGTGCGGCAGCAACTCGCGGCCCTCGGCGCTGATCTTGGCTCCCGAGCGCCTGCGGTCCAGGATGTCCACGCCCAGCTCGCGTTCCAGATTGCGGACGGTCTCGCTCAGCGCCGGCTGGGACAGATGCAGGGCCTCGGCCGCCCGGCGCAGCGACCCGAGACGGGTCACGGCCTCAATGTATTCGAGCTGTTCTATCCGCATGACACCCACGTTCTCCGATCGGTGTGAGAGGGAATCCCTATCACCACTTCGCGGATCCCGAAGGTACCCCGGTGTACGCCGACAACAACGACGGCTAATCTCATGAGCACATGCTTCGGTGAAACAGGTTCGAGAGGTGGTGACGAGCGATGCGGGATCTGTGGGAGCTGACCTGCCGCCGTCACGTGGACCTCGTGCGCGTCTCCAGCGCCCTGTGTCGTCGGGCGCGATAGGACCGGGCCCGCATCACACCGCGTGTCACACCGACGCGGCACGGACCCGGCGTTCACAGCGCGCGGGCCCCGGCCATTCCGATCTTCTCTGACGCTTCCCGTATGCCCTGACGGAGACCGTACCGCCGGCGTACGCGGTCGCTCACCGCTGCCCGCGCGCTCCACCGCACCCGCAGATTTCACGAGGTGATTCCCGAAATGGCCACCATCCTCTCCGTCTCCGGCAGTCCGTCCCCCGCCTCCCGCACCGCCCGGCTGCTCAGGCACCTGGACACCGGACTCGCCGCCAGGGGCCATCACGTCGTCCCGTTCGACGTCCGCACACTTCCGCCCGAGGCGCTCCTCGGCGCCGACTTCGCCCACCCGCAGATCGTCCGTGCGACGGAGCTGTTCGAAGAGGCCGATGCCGTGATGATCGGCACCCCCGTCTACAAGGCGGCCTACTCGGGCCTGCTCAAGTCCCTGCTGGACCTGCTGCCCCAGTACGCGCTGGCAGGCAAGACCGTCCTTCCGCTGGCCACCGGCGGCAGCACCGCCCATGTCCTCGCCATCGACTACGCGCTGCGCCCGGTGCTGTCCTCCATGGGCGCGCAGCACATCGTCCAGGGCTGGTTCGTCCTCGACCGGCACATCACGGTCCTCGAAGGCGGCGGGGTGTCCCTCGACGCCGAGACGGAGAAGGGACTCCACCAGGTGGTGGACCAGTTCGCCTGGGCGCTACGACCCGGCGGCGCGTACCAGGTGCCGGCCGCCGCCTGAACCACCCGGTCCTGAACCACCCGGCCGTGTCCGACCATGGACCATTGGATACGGCGTCCACGCGCCGTGTCCGCACCCCCCTGCCCATCTGCCGCATCCCGCCCGGAGGCCCTACGGTGACCGCATCCACACTTCCCGACGACACGGGGCCGGCCAACGCCCATGTGATCGCCGACGACCTCGAAGCGCTCACCGTGGCGGCCGAGTTGGCCGACGCCTTCCGGGCGGGTGCGGCGCGGCGGGACGCCGGGCGCGTCCTGCCGCGCGAGGAACTGGCGCAGCTCAAGGCCGCCGGACTGTTCGGGATCACCGTGCCCCGCACCCACGGCGGTGCCGACGTCTCGGCCCGGACGCTCGCCGAGGTCTTCCGGCTGCTGGCGAGCGCCGACGCCAGCCTGTCCCAGATACCGCAGAACCACTTCGTCTACGTCAACGTGCTGCGCAGACAGGGCAGCCCGGAGCAGCAGAAGTTCTTCTTCGCGGAGGTGCTGGCCGGACGCAGCTTCGGCAACGCGCAGTCGGAGGCCGGCACCAAGCACGTCCAGGACATCAAGACCAGGCTGACGCCCCAGGACGACGGCTCGTACCTGCTCACCGGCGAGAAGCACTACTCGACAGGAGCGCTGTTCGCCGACTGGATCCCGGTCCTCGCGCGGGCCGAGGAGGACGCGCTGCATGTCGCGTACGTGGCGCGCGACGCGCCCGGTGTCACCGTCGTGGACGACTGGAACGGCATGGGGCAGCGCACCACGGCGAGCGGCACCGTACGCCTCTCCGGCGTCACCGTCGCCGCCGACCGGGTCGTGCCCCATCACCTCACCTTCCAGGGGCCCCAACTGCACGGCGCCGTCGCGCAGTTGCTGCATGCCGCCATCGACACCGGCATCGCGTCCGGTGCGCTCGCCGAGGCCGCCGAATTCGTCCGTACGAAGAGCAGGCCATGGTTCGAGAGCGGATTCGAGACCGCCGCCGAGGACCCGCTGCTGATCCAGCGCTTCGGCGAACTCGCCGTACAGGTACGGGCGTCGGAGGCCCTGCTGGTCGCCGCCGCGACCGCCGTGGACGCGGCGACCGCCGACCTGACCGACGACACGGCGGCCGAGGCCTCGATCGCGGTGTCCGCCGTCAAGGTCCACGCCGCCTCGACGGCCGTGGAGACGAGCAGCGCGCTGTTCGAGGTGTCGGGGACCCGCTCGGCGCTGGACAGCCTCAACCTCCACCGGCACTGGCGCGACGCGCGTACCCACACCCTGCACGACCCGTCCCGGTGGAAGATCCAGCACATCGGCCGCTACGTCCTGAGCGGCACCAGGCCGCCCCGTCACGGCCTGATCTGAGCCGCCCCCCGTCCAGGCAGCGCCCTGCCAGAAGAGTCCGGAGAATTCAGTGAGCCTCACCTTCCATTGGTTCCTGCCCACCTACGGAGACAGCCGGCACGTCGTCGGCGGCGGCCACGGGGTGCCCGCGGGTTCCGCCGGCGGCCAGCGCCCCGCCGACCTCGGCTACCTCACTCAGATCGGCCGCGCCGCCGAGCAGTTGGGATTCGTCGGCGCGCTCACCCCGACCGGCGCCTGGTGCGAGGACGCGTGGCTGACCACGGCGATGCTGGCGCGGGAGACCGAGCGGCTGAAGTTCCTGGTCGCCTTCCGCCCGGGCTTCGTCGCCCCGACCCTGGCGGCCCAGATGGCGGCCACCTTCCAGCGCCACGCGCCCGGGCGGCTGTTGCTCAATGTGGTCACCGGTGGCGAGAGCCACGAACAGCGCGCGTACGGCGACTTCCTGGACAAGGAGGGGCGTTACGCGAGGACGGGCGAATTCCTGGAGATCGTACGGGGGTTGTGGCGCGGCGAGTCCGTGTCGTTCACCGGCGAGCACCTCCAGGTGGAGAACGCCGAGCTGGCCCGCGTACCCGATCCGGTGCCGCCCATCTACTTCGGCGGCTCCTCACCGGCCGCGGGCGATGTCGCCGCCCGGCACAGCGATGTCTATCTGACCTGGGGGGAGCCCCCGGCGCAGGTCGCGGAGAAGATCGCCTGGATCCGGGGCCTCGCGGCCGAGCAGGGCCGTACCGTACGGTTCGGCATCCGGCTCCATGTGATCACACGTGACACGGCGGACCAGGCGTGGGCCGAGGCCCGCCGGCTGCTCGACGGTTTCTCCGACGAGGCGATCAGCTCCGTCCAGTCCGGCCTGGCCCGCAGCGAGTCGGAGGGCCAGCGGCGCATGCTCGCCCTGCACGGAGGAGAGAGGGACGGGCTGGAGGTGTCGCCCAATCTCTGGGCGGGCATCGGCCTGGTCAGGGGCGGCGCGGGTACGGCGCTGGTGGGCAGCCACGCCGAGGTCGCCGATCGCATCAAGGAGTACCACGACCTCGGCATCGACGAGTTCGTCATGTCGGGGCACCCGCACGTCGAGGAGGCGTACTGGTTCGGCGAGGGCGTCCTGCCGAGGCTCGCGGAGTCCGGTCTGTGGACCCACCCGAACGCCCCCGCCGGCGCTCAGCGGGAAGCGGCGGTCCCGTTCGCCGGCGGCGTGAACCGCTGACACGGGCACGGGCACATCCGGGCACACGGGCACACGGGCACACGGGCACACGGGCACACGGGCACACGGGCACCCGGCTGAGCGCCAGGACCGCTGCCCGGACCCTGCCGCTCAGCGGCCCGGGAGGCCGAAGAACGCCTGATAGAGGTCCAGTTGATGGTCGAGCATATGGTGGCCGTGGAGCGTCGGGAGGCGCAGCGCGGCCGCCGCCGCGAGCAGTGGAGTCTCCTTCGGCTTCATGATGATGTCCGCCACCAGCGTGCCGGGGGCCAGCGCTTCCGGAGCGAAGGGAAGCGGGTCCCCGGGACGCATGCCCAGCGGGGTGGCGTTGACGGCGATGTCACAGTCGAGTGAGCCGTCGGTGATGTCGAGGACGGCGGACCTGCCGGGCCAGTGCCGCTCCAGTCGCGCGCGCAGCGCGTCGCGCTTGGCCGGCTCGGGGTCGTACACCGTCAGCCGGGCCGCTCCGGCCTCCAGGACCGCGGCGGCGATGGCACGCCCGGCGCCGCCGGCGCCCAGGAGGCAGACACGCTTGCCCGCCGGTGGATGACCGGAGGCGCGGAGCCCGGCGACGAACCCCTCGCCGTCGAAGTTCTCCGCCCGCCAACGGCCGTCCGGATCGCGGCGCATGGCGTTCGTACTGCCCGACAGGGCGGCGCCACGGCCGAGTTCGTCGGCGAACTCGCACGCCCTGATCTTGTGGGGCACGGTGATCAGCAGGCCGTCGACGTTCGCCGTGCGCAGCCATCCCGTGATCACCTGCGGGAAGTGCTCGGGCGTGGCATGTACGGGGACGAGCACCGCGTCCACGCCGAGGCGGGCGAAGAGCGGGTTGAGCAGGGCGGGGGCCCTGACCTGTGCCACGGGGTCGCCGATGACGGCGAACAGCCTGGTTCTGCCGCTGATGCGGTGTGAGGCCGTCCCGTCGTCCACTGGCTCCCCCTGTCGGCGTCGCCCACCCGCCCCCCGCCGAACGAGGCTCCGGGTGAGCGGCTGCCACCTCAAGCTAACAGCGGTGTGCGGGGACTTTCCAGATGGCCCGCGCGCCCCCGAACTGCGGTTCGAGGGGAATTCCGGCCAGAGTCGACCGCCGGGGCCATCTTGACGCCCCGGCGCGGCGGTTGACACAGTTTGCCTGGTTCGACGGGGGTCTCGATGGTTTGCCGGTTCTCACCGGCCCGGCCCGGCACGTTCCCCTCCCGGCCGCATGCCCCCGAAGCCGCTCCGACCTCGTGGAGGACGCTGTGAGCACGGACCACGGACGCGAAAATCCCTCCCGGCCCGTCGGCCTGAGGGAGACCGGAGAAGCCCTCACGCATCTGGATCTGCTGGAGTCGGAGGCGGTGCACATCCTCCGCGAGGTGGCGGGGGAGTTCGAACGGCCGGTGATCCTGTTCTCCGGCGGCAAGGACTCGATCGTGATGCTGCACCTGGCGCTGAAGGCGTTCGCCCCCGCGGCGCTGCCCTTCGTACTCCTGCACGTCGACACCGGACACAACTTCCCCGAAGTGCTGGACTTCCGGGACCGGACCGTCGCGCGCCACGGGCTGCGCCTGCACGTGGCGCTGGTGCAGGAGTTCATCGACCGAGGGGAGTTGCGGGAGCGGCCCGACCGGACACGTAACCCCTTGCAGACCGCGCCGTTGCTGGCCGCCATCGAGAAGAACCGCTTCGACGCGGTCCTCGGCGGCGCGCGCCGCGACGAGGAGAAGGCGCGGGCCAAGGAGCGGATCTTCTCGTTACGCGAGGAGTTCGGCGGTTGGGACCCGCGCCGCCAGCGTCCCGAGCTGTGGCAGTTGTACAACGGCCGCCACTCGCCCGGTGAACACGTCCGGGTGTTTCCGCTGTCCAACTGGACCGAACTGGATGTCTGGCAGTACATCCGCGCGGAGAGGATCGAACTGCCCTCGATCTACTACGCGCACGAGCGCGAGGTGTTCGCGCGGAAGGGCATGTGGCTGGCGCCGGGGGAGTGGGGCGGCCCCGGCGAGGGCGAGACCTCGGGGAAGCGCAGGGTGCGCTACCGCACCGTCGGCGACATGTCCTGCACCGGGGCCGTCGAGTCCGTCGCCGACACCATCGACAAGGTCATCGCGGAGATCGCGGCGTCCCGGCTCTCCGAGCGGGGAGAGACCCGGGCCGACGACAAGCTCTCCGAGGCCGCCATGGAGGACCGCAAGCGCGACGGGTATTTCTGACCGCGAGCGCCGCCGTCGGGCACCCTGGTAGCTGCCGTTGACCGGCCGTCAGCCATGGTGTCAACATCGGTCGTCAACCGGCGTCCTCGACACGCTCGGTGAACCGGCGGACGCGGTCCGGGCGCACCACAGCCACCGGTACCCCCTGAGGACCAGGACCCGTACAACTGCCTGGGTCCCACCTGGCAGGCCGCCCACTTCAATGGTTTGTTGAACGTCCGGGACGAGCTGAGGATGATGTCGCCCATGGAACGCTTAACTTCAGAATCCGACCGCGCCGGGAAGGCGCGGGAGTCACGGGGACTCTTATGGGTGGCTGTCCTGGCCGCCTGTGTGGGCCAGTTCGTCGTGGTCCTCGACATCTCCGTCATCAATGTCGCCCTGCCCTCCATCCGTGCCGGACTCGGCATCGGCGAGGGCGGCCTGCAATGGGTGGTGAACGCCTACGTCATCACCTTCGCGGGACTTCTCATGCTCGGCGGCCGGGCCTCCGACCTGTTCGGCTACAAGAAGATCTTCGTCCTCGGCCTGGGAGTGTTCACCTTCGCGAGCCTGCTGGGCGGTCTCGCGAGCGCACCGTGGATGCTGATCGTGGCGCGCGCACTCCAGGGGATCGGCGCGGCGATCCTCTCGCCCGCCACGCTCATGATGCTCACCACGACGTTCCCCGAGGGGCGTGAACGCGTACGGGCCGTGGCCGCGTGGACGGCCGTCGGTACGGGTGGCGGGGCCCTCGGCGGGCTCGTCGGCGGTCTGCTCACCGACTACCTCTCCTGGCGCTGGGTGCTCCTGGTCAATGTGCCGCTCGGCGTTGTCGTACTGATCGCGGCGGCCGTCTGGCTGGTGGAGAGCCACCGCCCGAAGGCGCGCCGGATCGACCTGCTGGGCGCGCTGCTGGTGACGGTGGGCGTCGGCAGCCTGGCGTACGGCATCTCGCAGATCGAGCCGCACGGCTGGGCCGGGGCGCAGACCCTGGTGCCGCTGGTCGTCGGCTGCGCCGGAATCGCCGCCTTCATCGCGGTGGAGCACCGGACGCCGGAGCCGCTGATGCCGCTCGGCCTGTTCCGTACCCGGTCCGTCTCGGTGGCCAACGCCATCATGGTGGTCAGCGGTACGGGCTTCTACGCGATGTGGTACTTCCTCTCGCTCTACATGCAGAACGTCCTCGGCTACACGGCCGTCCAAACCGGCCTCGCCCTGCTCCCGCACACCTTCTCCATCATCCTGGCCGCGCAGTTCGCGTCCCGGCTGCTCCAGTGGATCGAGAGCAGGACCCTGCTGCTGCTCGCCGGGCTGCTCACGACGGGCGGCTTCCTCTGGCAGAGCTCCATGGGCGCCGACGGTACGTTCCTGGGCACCCTGCTGGGCCCCGGCATCCTCCTCTCCTTCGGCGCGGGCCTGATGATGACGCTCCTCGCCGTCGCGGCCACCTCGGGAGTGGAGGCGTCGCAGGGCGGCCTGGCGGCGGGACTCCTCAACACCACACGCACCATCGGCGGAGCCATCGGTCTCTCGCTGCTGGCGTCGGTCGCCACCAGCCGCGCCGCCGGTGCGGGCGGCGGGGCTCAGGCTCTCGCTTCCGGGTACGGGCGCGCCTTCCTGGTGGCCGGTCTGATCATCCTGGCGAGCACGGCGATGGTGCTGCTCCTGCCCAAGCAGGAGCGCACGGGGGCGCAGCCGACGCAGACACCCGAGCCCACGGCGCGGCCCGAGCCGGAGCCGCGGTCGGAGCCCCAGTTGGAGCCGCAGTTGCAGCAGGCGAAGGCCGAGGCGAGGCAGGAGCTGGAGGCGGAGGCGGAATGAGGCCCGCGGCGTAGGAGGGCGCACGGCGGTTGGCCCACTGCGCCCTGTTCCGCGCCCCGTCGGATCCGCAGACTGATGGCATGACGACTGCGCGGCGCATCGACGTACGGCTGGGCGACCGTTCCTATCCCGTCCACATCGGTCCCGGGGCGCGCCTGCTGCTCCCCGGGACCGTGGCGCGCAGCGGAGCAGCCCGGGCGGTGGTGGTGTCGGCGCGGCCCGCTGAGGCCGTGCCGGACCCGGGGGTGCCGCACCGGGTGATCCGGGCGCTGGACGGTGAGCACCACAAGACGCTGGCCACCGTGCACGAGCTGTGCCGGGAGTTCGCCGCGTACGGCCTGACCCGCGCCGACCTCGTCATCTCCTGCGGCGGCGGCACCACGACGGACGTCGTCGGGCTTGCGGCCTCCCTCTACCACCGGGGAGTGGCGGTCGTACACCTGCCGACGACCCTGCTCGCGCAGGTCGACGCGGCGGTCGGCGGCAAGACCGCGGTCAACCTGCCCGAGGGCAAGAACCTCATCGGCGCCTACTGGCAGCCACAGGCGGTCCTCTGCGACACCGACCTGCTGCGCACCCTCCCGCCGGAGGAGTGGGCCAACGGGTACGGGGAGATCGCTCGCTGCCACTTCATCGGCGCCGGCGACCTGCGGGGGCTGCCCGTCCACGAGCAGATCGCGGCGAGCGTCGCCCTCAAGGCGTCGGTCGTGGCCGCCGACGAGCGGGACGCGGGCCCGCGCCACATCCTCAACTACGGCCACACGCTGGGCCATGCGCTCGAACGAGCCACGGACTTCGCGCTGCGGCACGGCGAAGGGGTCGCGATCGGCACGGTGTTCGCCGGCCGGCTGGCGGGCGCCCTGGGACGCATCGACGAGGACCGGGTGGCCGAACACCTGGCGGTCGTCCGCTCCTACGGGCTGCGCGAGAAGCTGCCGGCGAAGGTGCGGGCGGACGAACTGATCGCGCTCATGCGGCAGGACAAGAAGGCGACGAACGGCCTCACCTTCGTCCTGGACGGCCCGTCCGGGGTGGAACGCGTGGCGGACGTACCGGAGAGCGTCGTGGGGACCGTCCTGGCGTCGATGGGGCGCGAGGAGTGTGAGTGATGCGAGTGGCGAGTGTGACGGCGGAGCCGCGTACGGCTCCGCCGCCGTACCCCGGGTCAGAGTCTGCCGTACGCCCGGAGCGTCCGCACCGCGTTCAGTGTGACGATGGGACGCCACTCGGCGAGCGTGCCGGGCGCCCAGACCCGCCACAGCACCGGCCAGCCGCCGTCCTCCTGCTGGACGGCGGTCAGGTGGTCGAGCGCGTCGGTGACCTCCCGGTCGGAGAACCAGGCACGCGCCAGTGAGTCCGGGGTCCGCGCCACGTCGTACACGTAGTGGTACTCGCCGGGCGCGTACGAGGAGTTGACGGGGAACTCCTCGGGCCGGGCCGGGTCGGTCACCACGAGCCGCTGCTCTCGGACCAGTTGACCGAGGCGGTCGGCCGACTTCGCCGCGCGCTCGCGGTCCGTGACACCGTCCAGGAAGGTGACGGCCGCCTCCACCTCGTACGGATGCGAGGTCTCCAGGGAGTCGACGGCCGCCCAGCAGAATTCGGTGGCCTCGTCGAGCCAGGGGTGCGTGATGCCGTTGCGGTGCAGTGTCCCGGCGATCACACCGGTCGACAGCAGAGCGCCGGGCGGGTCGCTCCGCATCGGCAGCACGGCGGCGGACGGGTAACGGGCGCCTCCGGGATGGATGGCGGGGAGGCCGCCGTCGGGCGTGGTCAGGGTGGGGAGATGATCGAGGAGGCGGGCCGTGTGCGCCGCGTCGCAGCGCCCGATCTCGTCCAGCACGAGCAACGCCGTCCCCGCGTGCAGTGGTTGCGAGGCGGGGCCGCGCACATCAGCCTCCAGGGCGTAGCCGTAGCCCCCGTCGGGGCGGGCGTACGGCGCGAGCGCGGTCTCCACGGCGTCCGCCGCACCGCCGAGGAAGTGGTAGGCGAAGCGGTGCTGTTCCAGCAGGCGGGCGGACAGCCAGATGAACTGCTCGGCGCGGTCGACGATCGTGGGGGACAGTGTGGGGCGCTGGGTCATCGGGGCCTCGTGTGGTGGGGAGTCTGAGCGCCCAGGGGCCATGTCCGCCCGCTGAGCGGCGAGTTGGTCGGGCCCGGGCGGGGTCGGTCGGGGCGTCCGGGTCGGCATAGGGTATCGGCCGCTTACGGGAAAACCGGTCATGATGCGCATGCGCCCTGGTGTGCCCGTCGGGGGAGGGCCACAGTAGTACGGCGTGGCGCGGCTGTCCGCTGACGGAGAGGCATACGTCGTATGAGGCGAAGGATCCTGGGTGGCACCGGCATCTCGGTGACCGAACTCGCCCTGGGCACCATGATGTTCGGATCCTGGGGCAACACGGACGAGGCCGAGACCACCCGTGTCGTCCGGCTCGCCCTGGACGCCGGGATCAACCTGGTCGACACCGCCGACATCTACGGCGAGGGTGAATCCGAACGCATGGTCGGCAGGGCGATCCGGGGGCGCCGGGATGACATCGTTCTGTGCTCCAAGTTCCACAGCCCCATGGGCCCGGACGCCAACCACCAGGGAAACTCCCGCCGTTGGATCGTACGGGCGGTCGAGGGCTCGCTGCGCCGGCTCGGCACCGACCACCTCGACCTCTACCAGGTGCACCGGATCGACCCGGACACCGACATCGACGAGACACTCTCCGCGCTGTCCGACCTCGTACGGTCGGGCAAGGTCCTGGCGATCGGTACGTCGAACTTCCCGGCCGACCAGATCGTCGAGGCGCAGTGGACCGCCGAACGCCGCGGCCACATCCGCTTCCGCAGCGAACAGCCGCAGTACTCACTGCTCGCCAGAGGCGTGGAGACCGCCGTCCTGCCGACCGCGCTGCGACACGGTATGGGGGTGCTCGCCTGGGGACCGCTGGGGGCCGGCTGGCTGACGGGCAAGGAGATCCGGCCGGGCGTCGGCCGCGCGGTCCTGGAGGCACGCAGATTCGACCTCGCCGTGCCGGAGAACGCCGCCAAGGTGCGCGCGGTCGCGGCCCTGAAGAAGGTGGCGGCGGACTCCGGCATCTCCCTCACCCATCTCGCGCTCGCCTTTGTGCGCGCCCACCCCGCAGTCACCGCCGTGGTCATCGGCCCCCGCACGCCTGAGCAGTTGACCGATCTGCTGGCCGGCGCCGATGTGGTGCTGGACGACGACGTACTTGACCGGCTGGACGCCATCGTGCCGCCGGGAACCGACCTCAACCGGGCGGACAACCACTATGTGCCCCGCGTCCTGACCGACGCGTCGCTGCGCCGGCGGCCGACGCGGTGACGGCTGACCCGGTCGCCGGAGTTCCGCTGTCGGAACGCGTCAGGGCGTTGCTGGACGCACCGGTCTTCGCCGTCGTGGCCACGGTCGGGGCGGACGGCATGCCGCACCAGTCCGTCGTATGGGTCACCCACGACGCCTCGCAGCTCATCTTCGGTATCGAGCGGGGCAGCCGGAAGGCGCGCGATCTCGCGCGGGCGCCCCGGGTCGGCGTACTCCTGCACCCGCCCGAGGCCCCCTACACGTACGTGTCCGTGCGGGGCACCGCCCGCCTTGAACCGCCGGGACAGCACCCGGGGCTGATGGACGCACTGTCCGCCAAGTACACCGGCCTGTCCCACGCCGAGTTCCTGGGCGATCAGGTTCCGGCCGACGACGACCTGCTGTTCGTACGGGTGGTGGCGGAACGGGTCCTTGAGATCCCCTAGTCGCTGTCCGACCGGCTCGCGCGTTGACAGCCGCGCCTTGACAGCAGGCGGACACGCCGTCTGTAATCACGATCGTGGTGACGCCTGACGCGACCGCGGCAGCGCTGCCGCGATGCCCGGTTCCCGGGCATGAATTCAGCAAGGTTGTTCTGGGCGGCCGGTACGGCAAGCCCGGCCGGCAAAGACAGCTCTACGTATGCGGGATGGCCAAGCCCGGCTCGGCGGCGCCCTCGCACCGGTTCACGGCACCGATGGCCACGCCGTATCCGGACAGGTCCGGCGCGGGCGACCCGGGCGCCGAGACCGAGGAGCGGCGCACCGCGCGCAACTACCAGTTCACCGCCTACGACATCGCGTCGGGCTTGGTCGCCGTGGCGCGCGGGACGAGTTACGCGAAGGCGGGCCAGGACGTACGGGAGCACGCCGCCCGCCGCTGGGGCGCGGCCGTGGACGGCGGCGCACGGCGGCACGGCACCCTGGTCTCCGACTGGGTCGAGGTGTACGCCGAGGCGCTGTGGCAGACACAGGCGCCGTACCGCGAGACGTGGCCCGAGACGGTCCTTGTCGGCGTGTTGCCCCTCACGGCCGACGCGCCCGGCGGGGAAGCGGCGACGCGGCTGGTCTTCTCGGTGTTCGTGGCCGTGGCGTACGGGTCCGACGGGAGGCCCGCCGTGTTCGGGATCCGCACCTCGACGGGGACCGGGGCCCGCCACTGGGAGGCGTTCCTGCGGGAGTTGGACCAGGAGCGGCGCGGGCGGCCCGCGTACGTCGTCGGCGACGGCTCCGCCGGACTGGCGCGTGCCGTCGCCCTGGTGTGGCCGGAGAACGACGGAGCCGACGCGCCGTCCCGGTCGTTGTCGCCCGCGCTGTGGACCGACGAGCATCTGATGCGCCAGGAGGCGCGCCGTATCTGCCGAGACCGCGGTCTCGACGGCCGGGGCGGACGCCTCTGGCAGCTTGTCCAGCGCGCGTGGCGCAGTGCGGACGACTGGGACCGCTTCACCGCCGAGGGACACCGTCACGGCCTGCCCGAGCTGGAACGGTGGCTGGCGCGCGCCGAACCCACGATGGCCCGTCAGTTCGCCGCACGCGCGCACGGTGTGCACCGCTCGCGCCAGTGGATACGCGCCGCCCTGGGTGAACTGGAGGAACGCGTCGGCCGGCGTCGGTCGACCTTCGGCAACCAGGCGCGCACCGACAGGCTGCTGCGCCTGATGGCCCTCGACATCTCCGGAGTCGCCCGGATCCACGCCTGGACGGATCTGATCTGTGTGTGGCTGGAGCGGAGCGACGGGCGGCCCCTGACATCCCAGCGACGGATAGCGGACCAGGGCGGGCGCAGGTCCCTGCGCGATGCGCCCTCGCGTTGATCTGACGCTGATCTCACGCTGACCGGCGCCGACTTGAGCTGACCTCGCACTGACCCCGGGCCGGACACCGAGTCCGCCTGCCCGAGGGCCCGTTCGCCTCCTCCATGTCAATGAAATGCGATGGCATTGACACCGGCGACGGCGGCTGCGCATACTTCAGCACATGAATCCGGCCGCTGACATCCTGGTACGGCGACGGTATCTCGACTTCAAGCTCTACAGCGGAGCTCTCTGTCGGTGAACCGCCGGGCCCCGCGCTCTGCCTGCGGGAGCCCCTTCCTTCCGATCACCTCTGAGTCGTACGAGCGGTACGAGCCGTACGGCCGGACCGGAGTCCGTGCCGCGTCCCGGCGCGTCCTGACGCCGTCATTCCGGTGATCCCCTTCCCGTACGGGCCACGCGGTCCACCCCCCCCGTACGCCCAGAACTTCCCTCATGAGCACCGGAGGATTTCCGTGCGCGCTTCTGTCGTGATCAGAAGCATGTCCAGGGGCAGACGCATCCGCAGGCTGGTGGTGCCACTGCTCTCCATCGTGGGCGGCCTGGCGCTGTGGCAAATCGTCATCAGTCTCTTCCGCCCCAACGAACTCGCCGTGGTCGGACCCGTCCGGATCGCTCACGACGCCGCCGACCTGTACAGCGCCGGCACGCTGGGGCCCGACATCGGTGTGAGTCTCGTCCAGCTCCTGGCCGGACTGGCCGTCGCGGTTGTCGCCGGTGTGCTGACCGGGCTGCTGCTCGGCACCAAACGCTGGCTGGCGAGTGCTGTCGGCCCCTGGGTGACGGCGCTCTACACCATCCCCGTCATCGCGGTGGCTCCTCTGATCATCGTGGGGCTCGGGCTCGGCACCACCGCGAAGATCGTCATCGTCGCGGCCTCCGGCTTCTTCCCCGTGGCGATCAACACGCAGGCCGGCGCGGCCACCGTCGTGGACGGCGGGCTGCGCGATGTGACCAGGGCCTTCAGGGCCAACTCCCTTGAGACGCTCTGGTTCTTGACCGTTCCCGGCACGGTGCCCTTCATCCTGACCGGGATCAGGCTGGCCATCGGGCGCGCCCTGATCGCACTCGTCGCCGCCGACCTCTTCGGCTCCACATCGGGCCTCGGCTACCTGATCATCTCCGGGCAGCAGAACCTCAAGACGGACGACGTGTACGTCGGCGTGGTGACCCTGAGCCTGATCGGGATCGTCTTCACGGCTTTCGTCGCGTTCTTCGAGCGACGGATGAGCGCCGCCCGCAGCGGCCGGATGGACCACGCATGAGCTTTCTCGCCAGGTCGGAACAGGACCGTACGCACAAGCCGCCGGACGGGGACTCCGTCATCGAGGTGCGCGACGCGTACGCCCACTACTCGACGGTCTCCGGACCGCTGCCCGTGCTGAGCGGTGTGGACCTGACGGTCCGCCGGGGTGAGGTGCTCGCGGTCGTCGGCCCGAGCGGGTGCGGCAAAACGACACTGCTGCGGGTGCTCCAGGGCCTCGCGGCACTCGACACGGGCACCGCCACCATCCAGGGCCGTGGCCCGGACAGCGCGACGCCCGACAGCGGATACGTGTTCCAGCAGCCGTCGCTCTTCCCGTGGTGGAGCGTGCGCAAGAACATCGAGTTCGGGCTGCGGCTGCGCTCGCACACCCGGCGGCTCAACGCAGGGGCGCGCCGGGACCAGGCGGACCGGCTGCTCGACATGGTCGGGCTCACCGGATTCGCCGACTTCCGGCCCGCCGCGCTCTCCGGCGGCATGCAGCAGCGGGTCAACCTCGCGCGGGCGCTGGCCATCGACCCGGTGGTGCTGCTGCTCGACGAGCCCTTCAGCGCCGTCGACACCCTCACCCGCGAGCGGCTGCAACGTGTCCTCTCGGGAACGCTCGACGCGCTCGGCACCGCTGCGGTGATCGTCACCCACGACATTCACGAAGCCGTCTTCCTGGGGGACCGGGTCGCGGTGATGAGCGAGCGGCCCGGCCGGATCGTGGAGACCTTCGAGGTCGGCCAAGACCGGCCCAGGACCGAGGAGTTCCAGCACAGCGAGGCTCTCGCGGCGGTGAGCGCCCGTATCTACCAGCGGCTCAAGACCAGTGACGAGCGGGCCAGCGAGTCCGAGTTCGCCCGAACCCGTCAACCCCTCAGAGGGAAAAGCCAGATGAGTGAGCCAGATGAGTGAGCCAAATAATGAGTGAGCCAGATGAATGAACCACGCAACGGGCCCGCGCGCGCCCCGCTCCGACGCCGTGCCGGGTTCCCGGCCCTTCTCACCACCCTCACCGTCGTACTGGCGGCGGCCCTCGCCGGCTGCGGCTCGGGCGGCGCCGGGGGAGGGGCCGGCGGCGGGGACGGTTCGGCGACGGATCTGAGCGTGCCGGCCGGCTCGGTGTCCGCCTCCCAGGGGGCCTTCCAGTACGCGGTCACCAAGGGGTTCTTCAAGAAGAACGGTCTGACGGTCACCACCCCGCTCTCGGCGGAGGGCCAGCTCAAGGCGTCCTTCGTGGCGGGCTCGGTCCACTTCGACCAACTGGCCGGCGGCGACGTGCTCGACCTGTACGCCAAACACGTCGGGATCAAGGTCATCGGCTGCGTCGCGAAGAACACCGGCTACTACCTCTACGCGCAGAAGGGCATCGGATCCGTCCAGGCGCTCAAGGGCAAGACCGTCGGTGTGCCTTCACTGGGCGGCGCCCCGCAGATCGCGATGCAGTCGTACCTGGTGAGCAAGGGACTTCAGCCGGACGCCGTCAAGTTCGTCTCGCTCGGCTCGATCCCCAACGTACTGACCGCGCTCACCAGCAAGAAGATCGACAGCGGACTGCTCTCGACACCGTTCAACTTCCGTGCCGACACCGCGAAGCTGCCCAACCTTGGCTACGCCACGGGCCCGCCCACCCCGTACGTGGTGAACGCGGCGTGGGCGAAGAAGAATCCCGCGGTCGTGGCGAAGATCCTCAAGAGCGTGGCCGAGGGCGGCTGGTCCTACCAGACGAAGAAGGCCGACGCGCTGACGTCACTGGGTAAGTTCCTCAGTCTCGATCCCTCGAAGCCCGCCGACAAGGCCACGCTCAGCAAGAGTTTCGACGCGTATCTGCCCCCGGTACAGGCACCGGTCGGCCGCTGCTCGGCCGCCGACTTCGCGCCGTACGTCCGCTACCAGCCGGCCGCCCAGCAGGGCGCGTTGAAGGATCTCGGCCCGCTCATCGACAACTCGGCCATCGACGCACTCGACAAGCAGGGGTTCTACACCGGTCTCCAGAAGACCTACGGCCCGCTGCCCAAGGGCACCACCCTCGCGCAGGTCCTGCGCTGAGGGCCAGGACACACCGCATCACACTGCAATCACACCGCATCACACCGCATCACGCCGGATCACCGGACCGTCACACCACCGCCGGACCACCGAACACGCCCGAGAAAGGCCGTCAGACCATGACACTCAAGAAGATAGTCAGCGAGACGTCAAGCCCCGTCTTCTCCCTGCCCTACTTCGTCGCGCGCGACGAGGGCTACTTCGCGGAGGAGGGCCTGGACGTCGAACTGGTCCGCAAGGGCGAGCGGGAAGCGATCATCAAGCCCGTCGAGGACCACCACCTGATCTCCTCCTTCACCAGCAGGTCGAACTTCGAGTCCGGCGACGCCTCGCTGTACCGGGCCTGCGAGTGGGGCCAGATCCGGCGCTCGTACGACAGCGAGGCCGGCGGCCAGGTGGTCAGCAAGCGCGCCGCCGTCGGCAGCCAGGCGATCTACGTACGGCCCGACGACGCGGCCAACCACCCCCAGGACCTGGCGAATCGCACGGTGGCCGTCAACTTCCACCACGGCTCCCACTACATCGGCATCCAGACCCTGGAGGGCTTCCTCAACAAGGACGAGATCAACGTCGTCCACGTCGGGGGACCGAAGGAGCGCTTCGAGGCGCTGCGCGACGGCAAGGTCGACGCCGCCGCCGTGATGGAGCCCTGGATCACCGTCGCCGAGAAGCTCGGCTACAAGCTGATCGCCGAGGCCTTCTACGTGGGCGCCGAGATCGCCAGTCCGGACCTCGCCCCGGAGACCTTCACCGCGATCCAGCGCGCCGTGATCAAGGCCGTACACAAGATCAACGAGGACCCGAAGCCGTATCTGCACTATCTGATCGCCGATGTGCCCGAGGAGATCGTGCACCTCGACCCGACCGACTTCCGCCGCGACCGGCTCCGCTACACCGAGCCGGCTCCCTACCCGGCGGCCGAGTTCCAGCGCACGTACGACTGGATGGTGGCCTGGGACCTGATCCCCGAGGACGCCGACTTCACGCAGATCGTCGACAACCGCCTCCAGATCGCCATCTGACGGGTCGTCATTTTCCTCGCTGTGCGGAGTTGTCCGGAGCGCGCACGCACTCCGGTCAACTCCGCCCGGCGTAGTGCTCGTTCAGCCGCGCGGCTGCGTCACCACCGGCAGCGCGCCCATGCCCACCAGAGCCCGCGGTGTCGGCCGGACCGGGGTGACCGAGGTGGGCCGCAACTGCCACCGCGAGGCGATCGTCGCCAGTGCGATGCTCGTCTCCGCCATGGCGTAGTCGTCGCCGATGCATTTACGGCTGCCGGAGCCGAAGGGGATCATCGCGCCCTTCGGCACCTCCTTCACCCGCTCCGGTGTCCACCGGTCCGGGTCGAAGCGCTCCGGGTCGGGGAACAGGTCGCGATGGTGGTGCAGGGCGTACGAGCTGTAGAAGACGACCGTTCCCGCGGGCAGCGACTGCCCGCCCAGTTCGGTGTCGGTCGAGACGACCCGGGTGACGAACCACCCCGGCGGATACAGCCGCAGCACCTCGGTGACCACCCGCCCGGTGTACGGCAGATCCCCCGGGCCGTGGCCGGCGGGGCCGTCCAGGGCCATGAAGGCGTCCGCCTCCTCCTGGAGCCGGCGTTCGTATTCCGGGTGCCTGCCCAGCAGTTGGAGCGCCCAGGCCAGGGCCGTCGCTGTGGTCTCGGTGGAGGCGGTGAGGAAGTTCATCACCTGGTCGTGGATCTCCTGGTCGGCCAGTCGGTCGCCGTCCTCGTACCGGGCGGCGAGCAGCCCCGAGAGCAGGTCGCCGTGGTCCACCCCGGCCTCGCGGTAGTCCCTGATCACCGTGTCGATGAGGACCCGTAGTTCCTCCAGCGCGCTCTCGAAACCCCGGCGCTCGGGGCTGGGTATCCGGTGGACCAGGTCGATCGGCGCGACCATCCGCCGGTAGATCCCCTTGAGCACGATGGGCAGGCAGCGCACGATCTGGTCGACGTGGTCCCTCGCCATGTCGGTGGAGAGCAGCACACGGGCCCCGATCCGGGCGGTAATCGCGTGCATGCGCGCGTTGGCGTCGATCGTCCCGCCCGGATGCCAGGTGGCGGTCTCCGCCTCCGTCTCCTCACGTATCACCGCCGGGTACGAGGCGATGCGCTCGCGCCGGAACGACGGCTGCACCAGCCTGCGCTGCCGCCGGTGGTCCGCGTACGGGCAGTTGCCCAGGCTGTTGCCCATCAGGAGCTGGGTCTTCTCGTAGAACGGCCCGCCCCGGTCGAAGGTCCTCGGATCCTTCAGCATCTGGTCGATCAGTTCGGGGTGGCAGGCCATGTACAGCGGCTGCCCCTTCATGTTCAGCCGGACCAGGTCACCCTCGTACTGGAGCGAGGTCAGGAATTCGAGCGGGCGGCGCCGCATCGGCAGCAGATGCCCGAGGAGCGGCAGCCCACCGGGTGCCTGGGCCACCGACCACTGGCCGGGAGGGGCGGGTTGAGTCTGGGTGCGGGGCATCGGATCAGATCCTTCCTTCCGCTGTCCGGGGGCCGGGCCTGCGGGCGGTCACCACGGCGTAGCCCAGCTCCGTGATGTCCCCGAAGCGGCTGAGATCCTCCACCATGTAATGGAACTCCTCCTCGGAGACGAGTCCCTTCAGGGCCTCCCAGGACCGGGCGAGATTGCCGCCGACGATCCGGTACGACGGCCGGACGAACTCGCCGATGTCGACGAACTCGACCACTTCGAGGCCGGCCGCGCGTACGCAGGCCTCGTACTCGTCCTGGGTGAGCATGGGGCCCTGCTGGAAGTTCTTGTTCGCGGCCTCGACTAGCGCCCGGTGTTCGTCGCTCTCCAGCGGCCGCAGGAGTACGAAGTCGGTGACCGTGAGCAGCCCGCCCGGGCGCAGCACCCGGGCCAGGCCGGCGAAGACATCCGTACGGTCCTGCGCGTGGCAGGCGCTCTCGATGGCGTACGCCGCGTCGAAGGACGCGTCGGGAAAGGTCAGCGCGAGCATGTCGTGGACCTCGAAGCCGACGGAGTCGGCGAGGCCGCGTGCGCGGACCAGGTCCCCGGCCTGCCGGACCTGCTGCGGGGAGATCGTGATGCCCGTGACCCGCACCCCGTGCCGCGCCGCGATGTGCGCCGTGGCTTTGCCGTTGCCCGAACCGACGTCGAGCACCCGGGCACCGGGGGTGAGCCGGAGCCGGTCGGACACGAAGTCGGTGAGCCGGGCGCCGGCCTCCTCCACGGTGCTCGGATCGTCGGGCCCCTCCCAGTAACCTCCGTGCAGGAAGCCGCCCATGGCGGCGACCATCACCTCGGTGATCCGGTCGTAGAACTCGCCTACGCCGCTCTCCCCTCCGTCCTCCCCGCCGGGCCTCGGCGCCTCAGGCATCGGGGCGCACCGCCACGACCAGCAGATGGCCGAACTCCTCGACGCCGATCAGGTCGCCCGGGTTGAACTGTTGGACCAGCTCGCCCCCGTAGTCGGCGGCCAGTTCCGGGGCCGACTCCGTGATACGGCCGGAGAGTTCGACGAAGGTACGGCGCAGGGTGGGTTCGCTGATGTCCTTCATCTCCTCGAACCACAGGCCCGCCCGGCGCAGCAGCGGCGGATAGTCCTCCGCCTGGACCATCGTCATCATGAACTCGCGCAGATACCGTTCGACGGCGGGCCGCCCCGAGTCGGGGATCGGCGCGCGCTCGAAGAAGTCGGTGAGCACCAGCCGGCCGCCGGGCCGCAGTACCCGGGCGACATGGCGCAGCACCTGCGCCCGGTCCGGCATGTGGATGATGGACTCCAGCGCGATGACCGCGTCGAAGGACCCGTCGGCGTACGGCAGGTCCATCGCGTCGGCGCGCTCGAAACGAGCCTGGTCGCCGAGGCCCAGTGTGGTGGCCAGCGCGTTGGCCCGCTGCACCTGCTTGTGGCTGACCGAGATGCCGGTCACCTGCGCGCCGGTGGTGCGGGCGATACGGCTGCCGGGAGCGCCGGTGCCGCAGCCGAGGTCGAGGACGCGGGAGCCGGGGCCGATCCGCAGCCGCTCCGTCATCAGGTCGGTGAGCCGGTCGGTCGCCTCGTTCAGGGAGGCGGTGCTGTCAGGGCTGTCCCAGTAGCCGAAGTGCAGGTTCTCGCCGAGCGTGACGCTGCCGAGGTCCGTGTAGCGGTCGTAGAGTCGGCCCACCTCGTCGGACACGGGGAGGGAGGGCGGAGCGGGCTGCTGTGCCATCGGGCGCCTTTCGGGTGAGGGACCCCGCCGGCGCCGGTCGCCGGGCGGGGGAGGAGCGGTGCGGATCAGACCAGTCCCAGATCCTGGTGAACGGCGTCGGTGATGCGGAAGATGCGCTCCCGGTGCCGTTCGTGCTCGACCTTGCCGTTGAGATGGACCGCCACGGCGAGGTGGGTCGCCGGGTCGGCGAAGGCCGTGGCGGTCCACAGTCCGTCGTGGCCGAACGCCCTGGGTGAGGCGTGGTGCGAGAAGCTGGTGAACTCCTCCCCGAGCGACCGGCATTCCAGCCGGACCCCGAACCCCCAGTCGGCGTTCCCGTACCGGTCGCGTACTCCCGTACGGTGACGGCCGGTCACCGCGGCCACGGTCGTCGGCGAGAGGACACGCCCGCCAGGGGCCGACCCTCCGGCGAGCAGCATTTCTAGGAGACGGCCCAGATCGCTGAGCGGGCCCCGGGTGTTCACTCCGGGGATGCGGCGGGTGGTGGCGGCCCGGGTCGACCAGAAGTAGGTGGGCTGGGGTGTGTCGCCGAGATTGCTCACATGGATGAGCGGGAGCCGGTCGCCGTACGCGTCGTAGTCGTCCGGTGTGAGATGGACGCGGGTACGGTCCATCCCGCACGGGCGCAGGATCTCCTCCTCGACATAGCCGGCGTAGTCCCGTCCGTCGAGCACCGGGAGCAGCTCGGACAGCACGAACCACGCCCACCACTGGCTGTAGTTTATGCCCGTCGGGGCATCCGCTGTGTCCGGACCGCGCGGGGGCAGTACGGCGCCGAACGCCCGGCGCAGCCGCTCCTCGTCCGGTCCCGCCACCACACCGTGCAGCGGGTCCTGGCCGGTGGGCACCGGGGCGGTGTGCGTGAGGAGTTCCATCGAGGTGATGGCCGCCTTGCCGCCGGTCCCGAACGCGGGCAGGTAGTGGGCCACCGGGAGGTACGGGTCGAAGTCCCCCCGCTCCCACAGCCGGCCGAGCGCGACCGAGAGCAGCGGCTTGGCGCAGCAGTACCAGAGCGGCGCGGAGTCGGCGGACATGGCGACCCCCGGCCTGGCCACGCCCAGTCCGGCGTCGGCCAGGGTCTTGCCGTCCAGGGACACGTACACCTGTGCGCCCGGGGTGGAGTCGCCCACCTCGCGGCGCAGCTCGCGCAGCGTCCGGGGCAGGGCTTCCGTCGCGCGCTCGACCGCCTCGGCGTCCGCCGGCGCGGCGCCTGCCTCGCGCTGCGTGTCCCGTACAACAGGCGCGCGGACCGACCCCGGTGGTACGGCGGTGCCCTCGCGCAGCGCGGCGACGTGTCTCGCCCGGTCGCGTTCCAGCGCGGCATCGATGAAGAACAACAGGCTGAAGTTGCCCGCGACGGTGACGTCACCGCGCTCCAGGATCTCCACCCGGGCCCGCGCGGGGCCGAGCAGCAGGTCGTAGGCGGCGGCGTACGGCAGAGCGATCAGCAGCCCGGGGGCTTCCCCGCCCGCCGGGGTCAGGCCCAGCCGTCCGCCCGCCAGATCGACGAGGACGTCCGTCGCGGTGACGACGCCGGGCGGCGGGTCGGTCAGGGTCAGCCGGAGCGCGACCGTGCTGCGCGGTACGGGGTCGGGGGCGGCCAGCCGCCCCACCACAGCGTCCAGCCAACCGGCGGACAGAAAAGCGGTGTTGGCGGGCCCGGGGAGTGTGGTCATCCGTCACACCCCCGCAGTCACCGCAGTCGGCACCCGAGGCGCGATCTCCTCGGCGAACCGCCGCAGACTCTCGGTCGAGGGATAGTCGCGGA
Organism: Streptomyces sp. 150FB; assembly: GCF_000818195.1. Lineage (GTDB taxonomy): Bacteria > Actinomycetota > Actinomycetes > Streptomycetales > Streptomycetaceae > Streptomyces. Next base: position 9,063,413 of record NZ_JTHL01000001.1, read on the forward strand.
ACCACAGCACGAACTCCTCCACACCGCCGGCGGTGTACTCCCCGGCCTTCTCGACGAGTTGGTGCACGGTCCCGTACAGGCTGCGCCTGGCCAGCAGGTCGGGGTGGTGGCTCCAGAACACCACCACGTGCGGGGTGGCCAGCCAGCGGTCCCGGCCGAGCCGGTCGTCGAAGACCCGGCACTCGGCGAACAGAGCGTGCCGCACGCCCGCCGGATCCAGCCCCAGCGCCTCCCGTCGCCGCCCGAAGTCCCGGATGGCGCGGGCCACTTCGTCGGGCTCACCCTCCCACTGCACGGCCGAGCACTCTCGTACGACTGCCTCGGGCAGCAGCGCTGCGGCGTCCGTCCGCGCCGCGTCCGCGCGTACGGACAGCGGCAGCCGGGGCCCTAGGGGCGTGGGCACCGCGTGCGCTCCGGCCAGTGTCACCACTTCACCGTCGAGGGTGGTGCGGGTGCCGGTCCACAGTGCGCGCAGGGCCTCGACCGTCTCGCCGAGCGCGGCCGCCGTCTCCGCGCCGAGCGGAGCGCCTCCGGCCGCGAGGTGCTCGGAGAGGTGGTCGGCGGTGGGCAGGCCGAGTGTGAGCCGGCCGCCGGACACGAGGTCGGCGCACGCCGCCTGCTTGGCGACAACAACGGCGTTACGGTGCGGGGGCAGCGCGCTCAGCAGGCCGAGCCCGATGTCGGGGACGGTCGCGGCGAGGGCGGCGAGGGCGGTCCATCCCTCGATCACCGGCTGCGGTTCGCGGCGCGGCACGGTGTCCGTCCGGTCCTCCAGCCACAGCGTGTCGAAGCCGGAAGCCCGCGCCAGCTCGGCTGTTTCCGCCACGGTCCGCCACGCCTCCGCGCCGCTGAGACCCGCGAGTTCGAGACGGGCGCCCTGGGGCGCCACGACACTCCGGCGCGGACCCACCACCGGGGCGCTCACCGGGTCACCTCGTCCAGGACGACCGCGAGCAGATCCGCGGGCTCCGCCAGGACATGGTCGGGCTGTTCGTCGCGGAGCGGGCCGGGGGACGTCTCGCCCCAGAGGGCCGCGGCCGTGGCCGTTCCGGCGGCCCGGCCGGCCTGGAGGTCGATGACGGCGTCACCCACCATCACGGCGCTCCCGGGTAACGCGCCGAGCCGGTGCAGCCCCTCCAGCACGATGTCGGGGGCGGGCTTGGGACGCGGCACCTCGTCGCTGCCGACGACGGTGTCCAGCAGCGGCAGCAGCCCCACCACGTCGAGCACCCGGCGCGCCCGCTCCCCGGTCTTGCCGGTGGCGATCGCCGTACCGATCCCCGACTCCCGCAGCCGCTTCAGCAGCAGCGGTACGTCGGGGTACACCTCCACCTCACCGATCAGCCGCTGGCTGGCCTCGACGAAGGGCCGCTCCATCGCGCCAGGGAGGTCCATCAGGCGCATGATGTCCGGGAAGTAGCGCCCCTGGTGGGTGCGGTACTCCTCGAACGGCGGCTCGCCGGGGCCCACCACCTCGTGGTATGCGAGGGCGAACGCCTGCCGCATCACCTGGAAGCTGTTGATGAGTACGCCGTCCAGATCGAAGACCACCGTGCGGTACTCCTGGTGCGCCGTCATGTGCTCCCGTTCCCTTGCTGGAAGTGACCGGCAGTGTCCTGATGGGTCTGTCCGCGCCGAGCCGAGATGGGACGAGCCGGAGTGAGGTGGCCGGAGTGAAGTGGCCGGAGTGAATGGAGCCGAGGTGAAGCGAGCCGGGAGAAGCTGCGGGGGCGAAGCGGCCGGGGTGAAGTGAGCCGTGGCCAGGTGCGCGCCGCCCTGTCTCAGCCGGCGGCGACGGCCTCGGCGAACACCTCGGCGAGCCGGTCCAGCACCGGGGTGTCGGCCAGCAGGACCCGGTGGTGCAGCCACACGCAGTCACGCCCTATCTCCTCGGACACCGGGCAGCGCTTGGCCAGATCGTCCACATCGCCGGAGAAGGGGCCCTGCCAGAAACCCCGGGTGCGGTAGACCGGCGGGAAGGCGACGAACGCCGGGACGCCGTGCGCCAGCAGCGTGTCCACCAGTGACAGACGCCGCTCGGCGGTCAGGCCGGGCAGCCGGACCATCGCCATGTAGTGCGACTTGACGTCGCACCGCTCGTCCCGGCCCTGCGGGACCACGCCGGGGATCCGGGCGAGGGCCGCCATGAGGTGGCGCGACCGCTCCTCGCGCAGCGCGACCTGCGTCTCCAACCGCGACAACTGCGCCCGCAGTACCGCGGCGGAGAACTCGTTCATGCGGTAGTTGGAGCCCTGGGTGCGGTGCTCGTACAGCCGGTCGCCCGGCGGGCGGCCGCAGCCGTGCCGCAAGTACGCCTGCTGGTAGGTGTCTTCGTCAGGGAGCAGGAGCGCTCCGCCCTCGCCCGCCGTCATCAGCTTGCCGTTCTGGAAACTGAAGGCGGCGATCGAGCCGAACTCGCCGACCCGCCGGCCGCGCCATCGCGCCGCGTGCGCGTGCGCCGCGTCCTGGAGGATCGCGACGCCTGTGGCGGAACTCAGCTCGGCCAGCGCGTCCATGTCCGCGAACTGCCCGGCCATGTGCACCGGCATGACGGCCTTGGTGCGCGGGGTGATGACGCGCGCCGCCGCGTCGACATCGAGGCAGTACGTGTCCGGGCGGACATCGGCGGGCACCGGCACCGCGCCCACCCGCTGCACGGCGAGCGAGCAGGAGATGAACGTGAAGGCGGGGACGACTACCTCGTCACCGGGGCCAACTCCCATGACCGACAGAGCCAGTTCGAGGGCATGGGTGCCGTTGGTGGTCGCGATCGCTCTCGGCGCGCCGTGGAGGGCGGCGAACTCCCGCTCGAAGCTGTCCACTTCGCTTCCACCGTTGCGCCACCAGCCCTCCTGGTCCAGGGCGCGCAACAGGCCCGCACGCTCCTCGGGTCCGCGCTGCGGCCAGGCGGGAAAGGTCAGAACCTGCTGGACCGGGCTGGATGACATGGTCGTGCCTCTCGGTCGATGGCGCGAGCGGGCTGGCGTAAGGAGATCGCGTGCGCTGCGGGAGCCCGGCCCCGGACGCGCGGAGTTCTGCGAAGAAGGCGGGCACAAGGGGTGCCGAACTGCGCTGGGTATCAGATCTAGCAAGCTCCGCCGAAGCGCGTCAACACCGCGTGTCCGGGCGTATACGGCGGGTATCAGCCGTGCCAGCGGTTTCCTGCCCCCGATACGCGTGAAGACACCGGCGCGGAAATAGCAGGGGCGCACCCGAGCCTCATCTTCGGTCGCCTGACGCGCCCTTCGGGGGAATGGCCAGAAGTGCATGCTTGAAGACTTCGGTAAATCCCCTAGGGTGGGGCGGCGTTGGGGAAGTGGGAATGGTTCGGCTCCTATCACGTGACACCCGGACAAGGTTCATGTAGCACATACGTACGGACTTCTCCTCGCTCCACGGTGGGTCTCCGGGCAGCCCGGAGGTCCCTGGTGGCCGGGTCCCGTCCGAGCGGAAATAGTTTTCCGACCTTATCCAGTCGCCCTTCCGGTTCGCCCTGTCCCGCGAAAGGACGTTGCACCGTGGAAGAGATCATGACCCGGCCGCCAAAAGTGCTGGATGATCCTTTCGAACTTACCGTCGCGCCGTTCGAAATTCCCGATTGTGGGCAGGTGGAAGCGCCGGGACTGGATTCGATCAGCACCGTCGAGTTCCTGATCCGGACGGAGAGCAAATTCGCTGTGGAGATCACCGGCGAGGATCCCCCGGTCAGACCGATCGACGCTCTCGATCTCCTTGCCGAAAACGTTCGCCAACGCACCGCCCTCGCCGGCAATCCCACCGGCTGGGATGAGATGAGGAGACGGCCGACATGGCAGAGCGCGCTCTGATCATCGGGCTCGACGGAATGCCCCGCACGCTGCTCACCGAACTCGCCGCCGAGGGGGTGCTGCCCCGGATCGCGGGACTGCTGGCCGAGGGCGTCTGCGGCGAACTGCGCGCCCCCGTACCGGAGATCAGCTCAACCTCCTGGGCGACCTTCCTCACCGGCACCAACCCGGCCCGGCACGGGATCTTCGGCTTCACCGACCTGCTCCCCGGCGAGGGCTACCGCGTCCACTTCCCCAACCTGCTGCACCTGCGCAGGCCCGCGCTCTGGGCGCTGGCGGCGGCGGCGGGCCGGCGGACGGTGTGCGTCAATGTGCCGGGCACCTATCCGGCTGTCGCCATGGACAGCGTCCTGGTCTCCGGATTCGTGGCGCCCCGCTTCGAACACGCCGTCACCCCGGCCAGGCTCCTGCCGGAGCTGCGCCGCCTCGGTTACGAACTCGACGTCGAGATCGGCGACGTGGTGGCCGACCCGCGGGGCTTCCTCGCCCGGGCGGAGCGTGCCCTGCGCGCCCGAACGGATGCGATGGAACATCTGCTGACCCAGGAGCCCTGGGAGCTGGGCGTCGCGATCTTCACCGAGACCGACCGGGTGCACCACTTCCTGTGGCGGGCCGTGGCCGACCCCGGCGATCCGCTGCACGCGGCCGTACGGGACTTCTACCGGCTGGTCGACGCCTGCGTCGGCCGGCTCGTGGACCTGTGCCGCCCGGACGACGAACTGTTCATGGTCAGCGACCACGGATTCGGCCCCGCCGACCGGCAGTTCTACGTCAACGCCTGGCTGCGGGAGGCGGGTCACCTGGCCGCCCTCGACACCACGGAGAAGCTCACAGGACTCGACGCCCGCAGTACCGCCTTCGCCCTCGACCCCGCCCGTATCTACCTGCACCGCAAGGGCCGCTTCCCCGGCGGGGGACTCACCGACAGCGAAGGGGAGAGCGTCGCCGAGGAGATCACCGGAGAGCTCCTGCGACTGCGCTCCGACGGGCCCCTGGTGGGCACCGAGGTGGACGGGCCCCTGCTGATCTCGCAGGTCCTGCGCGCCGACGAATTGTACGAGGGGCCGCTGCTCCACCACGCGCCCGACCTCCTGGTGCTGCCGGCCGAAGGGGTACAACTCCGCGGCGCCTGGGGCGGAACCGGCGTTGTGCGGCCCGACAAGATGCTGACCGGCACCCACACACGCGACAACGCCCTCTTCTACCGGCGGGGCGCACCCGCACCGGTGGGCTCCCAAGGCGCGGGACCGGAGAGTGCCGGTCCGGAGAACCCCGGCCGGGAGACGCCCATGGACATGGTGGACGTGGCCCCGACCGTGCTCGCCTCCATCGGCGTACGGCCGCTGGGGCAGGACGGGTCGATCGTCCTCGGCGTACGGGAGAGTGAGCGGGAATGAGCCATGTACTGCTGCTCAACGGGCCGAATCTCGGCACACTCGGCACCCGGCAGCCGGAGATCTACGGCACCACCACCCTGGCCGAGATCGAGGACACGGTGGCCGAGGAAGTCGGCGCCCGTGGCTGGAAACTGGAGTCGGAACAGCGCAACAGCGAGGGCGAACTGATCGAACTGCTGCAGCGACACGGCGGCGCCGTGGGCGCGATCGTCAACCCCGGAGCCCTGATGATCGCGGGCTGGGGACTGCGTGACGCGCTGGCCGACTTCGCCCCGCCCTGGATCGAGGTGCACCTTTCCAACGTCTGGGCACGCGAGAGTTTCCGCCACACCTCCGTCACAGCGCCACTCGCCGCAGGTGTGGTGATGGGCATGGGGGCACTCGGCTACCGGCTCGCCGCCCACGCGCTCACCCGGCTCGTGACCGCATCCTGACCGAGCCCCGAGCCCTGCCCCCGACCCGCGCCCCCGACTGACCCCCGACCCCGACCGCGTACCGCACCACACCCCCGGCCAGGCGGGATTCCCGCGCCAGGGAGAGCCCCCGGAGAGCCGGCGAAAGAGGGAGAACCAGATGCCACACCCCGGCAGGGTCGCCGTGATCGGACTGGACTCGGCCACCCCTCAACTCCTGTTCGACCGGTTCGCCGAGGACATGCCGGTCCTCGGCGCGCTGCGGCAGCGTTCGTTGTGGGGCCCGATGCGCAGCGTCGATCCGCCCATCACCATGCCCGCCTGGTCCTGCATGATGTCCGGCCGGACCCCCGGCGAGCTGGGGGTGTACGGCTTCCGCGACCGCTCGTCCTACGACTACGGACCGATGGCCTTCGCCACCTCGCGCAGCATCAAGGCACCCCGGATCTGGGACGAGATGACCGCCGCCGGCCGCGACAGCGTGGTGCTCGGGGTGCCCGGCACCTACCCCACCACACCGATCCAGGGCGCGATGGTCTCCTGCTTCCTGGCCCCTTCGACCCGCGCCCAGTACACGTCCCCGCCCGGACTCCGCGACGAACTGGAGAAGCTGACCGGGGGCTACGCGCTCGACGTGGAGAACTTCCGCTCGCCCGAACTGGCCCGCGTCTCCCAGCAGATCTTCGACATGAGCGAGCAGCGCTTCCAGGTGGCCCGGCATCTGGCGACCACTCAGGACTGGGACTTCCTCTCCTTCGTCGACATGGGCCCCGACCGGCTCCACCACGGCTTCTGGAAGTACTGCGACCCCGACCATCCGCGCTACGAGCCCGGCAACCCGTACGAGAACCTCTTCCGCGACTACTACCGGGGTCTTGACCGGCACATCGGTGAGTTCCTGGAGTGCCTACCGGACGACACCTCGGTCATGGTCGTCTCCGACCACGGAGCCCAGCCCATGGTCGGCGGACTGTTCATCAACGAGTGGCTGCGCCAGGAGGGGCTGCTCGTCCTCGCGAAGGAACCCGGGGGACCCACCCCCATGGCCAAGGCCGAGGTCGACTGGAAACGCACCACGGCCTGGGCGGAGGGCGGCTACTACGGCCGGATCTTCCTCAACGTGGAGGGCCGCGAACCCCAGGGCATCGTGCCGGCCGGGGAGTACGAGGACACCCTCGACCGGATCGCCGGGGCCCTGGAGCGGATGGACGACGACACCGGTCAACCGCTGGGCACCCGGGCGCTGCGCCCCGACGAGCTCTACCCGGAGGTCAACGGGATCGCCCCCGACCTGCTGGTCTACGTCGGCAATCTGCGCTGGCGCGCGCTGGCCACCCTCGGCATGGAGAAGGGTCTCTTCACCACGGAGAACGACACCGGGCCCGACCACGCCAACCACGCGGACACCGGGATCCTGATGCTCAGTCACCCGGGCGTCACCCCGGGCCCCGCCCGTGATCTGTCGCTGTACGACGTGGCGCCCGCGCTGCGCGAAATGCTGGGCCTGCCGGGAGGCGGGCGGCTCCCTCACTGAGGCGGCGGGAGCGCGCGGGTCAGCCGGTGATGGTCGCCCCGCGCGCCAGCAGGAGCGCGCCGTGCAGCGAGGCGCGCGCTCCGGCGGTCGCCCTGCGTACGGCGGGCAACGGGGTGCCCGGCCTGGCCAGCCGCCGGGTCTCCTCACGTACCGCCCGTACGAGGCCCGGCACTCCGTGGCCGAAGCCGCCGCCGATACGGACCTCAGTGCACTGGACCAGCTCGCCGAGGTTGACCACCGCGACCGCCAGCGCCCGCGCTGTCCGCCGCAGCGGTTCCGTCGCCCACGCGCGGTTCTCGGCGAGGCCCGCGCGGAAGGCCGCGGGAGTGACCGGTCCGCCCA
>NZ_JTHL01000001.1:9071490-9079110 GCF_000818195.1 Streptomyces sp. 150FB
CGACCACCATGTGGCCGATCTCGGCGGCCCCGCCGCGCGGCCCGGTGTGCAGCCGGCCGCCGAGAACCAGGCCGCCGCCCACACCCGTACCCAGACCCAGATACGCCAGGTCGGCCACGCCTGTCCGGGCGGCCTCGGCGAGGGCGGCGAGGTTCCCGTCGTCCTCGTGGGCGACCGGGCCGCCCGGGAGGATCCGTTCCGTCAGGGTGTCGAGCCGCATCCCGGCCCAGGAGGGGCGGGAGGGCCAGGCGACCAGGCGCCCGCCCCGTACCGTGGCGGGCAGTGCCACGCCGGCACCCCGTACACCGCCGAGACCGTCAGGTCCGGCGAGCCGGGAGACCGCCGATGCCAGCGCCGCCAGGTCCGCCTCGACGCCGGCACCCGGGGGCCAGGCGAACCGGGCGTACGCCGGACGTGCCGCGCCCGGTCGCTCCAGGAGCAGGGCTGTCTTCGTCCCGCCGATGTCCATCCCGAGATACGACACGGCCCGCCGGCCCCCTTGTGTGAAGCGGGTTGTTACGCGGGCAGCGCGGCGAAGAGGTCCACGGCCGTGCCGTCGGGGTCGAGGACGATCGCGTAGCGCTGGCCCCAGACGGCGTCCCACGGGTCGAGGTGCCCGACATGGCCGGCGTCCACCAGCTCCGCGTACGCGGCGTCGACGGCCGCCGAGTCCGGGTACTCGAAGGCGACGGCGGCGCGGTGGCTGCCGGTCGGGGCCTTCCAGTCGGGGTCATAGCTCCGGACGGTCTCGACGCTGTCCCAGGCGAGCTTCACGCCGCCGGGCAGCACCACCTCGACGTGCGGCGCCGAGTCGGCGTCGGCGGGGATCTTGAGTCCGAGACGGCGGTAGAACGCCAGGGACTTGCTCATGTCTTCCGCAACGATCGCGAACATTGTCAGCCGGGGTACTGCCATGAGTGGTGTTCTCTCTCTGAGTCGGTGTGGTGCGAGGCGAGTTGTACGGATGGGCGCGCGCCGCGCGGTACGCGCCCGGTGGGACAGTCAGCCACGCTGGAGCGTCAGCCGGTCGCGTGCGGCCTTGGTCATTCCCGCGACCACCCGGTCCCAGGAGTGCTCCACCATCTCCCGCACCTCGGGTGACGGGATGGTGGAGTCGAGGACGACCGTGTTCCAGTGACGCTTGTTGACGTGGTACCCGGGTCCCACGGCCGGATACTGGTCCCGCAGGTGCAGGGCCAGATCCGGTGCGCACTTGAGGGTCACCTGGGCAGGCTGGCTGTCCGTCTCGTCCTGGAGGATCGCGAACACCTTGCCTTCGACCTTGAACACCGTGGCGCCGGGGCCGAAGGCCTCGTCGTCCAGGGTGCCGGGTAACTCCAGGGCGCATTCGGACAGTTCTTGGGGAGTCATGCCCGTCCTCTCGTCGTGACAGGAATGGTGGGGCTCACGAGGCTCCAAGGGCACGGCACAGCCTAGCCGAATGAGGCGTATGTCTCGGGGCGGCACGACATGACGAAGGGCGCCTGTCGGCCGGTGTGTTGTGAATACAAACCGGGATTTCCCTGGGGACACCCTCTAGGGAACCGTCTCGGTGGGCAGCGAGACCTGGGCCCAAATCCCGCCGTGGCTCACCACTTTGGTGAAGCGGCCGGTCAGCCGGTGGAAGAGCGCGCCGGGCCCGCTGTCGGGCGGGAACACCTGTGCGTCAAGCCCGCCCCACTGGTTCAGCGCCCGCACCAGCAGCGGATCGACGGGCACCCACACCCCGTCGACCAGGAACTCCGCCCAGCAGTGCGGGGTGGAGTACGGCTTCGCCACCAGCAGCCCGAACGAGAAGCGGGCCGCCAGCCCCCGCCGCGTGCCCTCGGCGACCAGCCAGGCCGCCGCCCCGCCGCAGTCCGCCATCCGGGTACGCCACATGAACTCCGGGTCCCAGCGCACCGCTTCGGGGAGCAGGTAGAACCCGATGCCCTCCACCTCGCGGAGCAGTTCACGTACCGCCTCGGGCAGTTCGGGCCACCGTACGACGGGGGACACCGTCAGTTCGGCGAGGCGGGCGTCGGCCGGCGGCCCCTCGATCAGCCGCCGTCCGTCCGGGAGCAGCACACCGTACGGGCACGGGCCCGTGTGGCCCGGCACCGGACAGCAGGAGACGACCTCGACGCGATAGCTCCGGCCGGGCGCGCCGGACGACTGGAGCGCCTTGGCCCAGGACCGCATGGACCGGCTCTGCACCGAGACCAGCCCCAGATGCAGGGCCGAGTTGCCGAGGTCGTACCCGTCGAAGAGCCGTTCGGTCCCCTCACCGGTGTAGGGGAGGCCGGCGGCGGTCAGCGCGGCGAGCAGTTCGGGGCGGATGCGGTGCAGCCGGCGCGCCGCCGTCTCGGTGTCCGCGAACCGGCGCTGCCGGTCGGGCACCTGGCGCAGGCGCCGGACGAGGTCGCCGAGTTGGGCGGGGCCGGGGGCCCCGGCGTCACGCGTCGCGCTGCCGACGGGCGTCACCATTCGCGGAATCCTTTGGGTCGGTCGGTTGCCGGGGTCGACTCGGTGGGTCGTTTCTGTGCGCTGTCGCGTCAGTCGATGTAGCCGAGGGCTTCGAGGCGGCGGGCCACCTCGTCCTCCTCCTCCGCGCTGTAGGGCGCCGCGGGAGCCTCCGGCAGCCCGAGCGGCTCCAGCTCGGCGAGCAGCCTGCTCACCGGGTCCGCCTCCGCGGCGCCGACGACCAGCGGCTCGTACGCGCGGGGGCCGCCCGTCACCTCGACGGCGAAGGCGCCCCGGCCCTCCGGCGGTTCCGCCACCGCCCGTACGCCGTCGGGCACCGCGTCACCGCTCAGTACGGCGGCCTTGGCGCCCCGCTCGGCCACGGCGTCGGCGAGGCGCCGGGCGACGGCCCGGACTTCGGCGTCGTCGCCGCCGGCGAACCCGATCAGGACACTGTCTCGTTCGGTCATGGAACGTGGATTCCTGTCGTTCAGGAGACGGCGACGCGCGGTCCGTCCGTCTGCTCGGGCTGATAGGGGGAGAAGCCGGCGAGCAGGGGCATCACCTCGCCGGCGAACAGCTCCATGGAGCCGATCGCCTCGTCGCCCGCGATGTCACCGAAGGCGAACTCACCGAGGAGTGTGTTGAAGCAGCCCTCGGTGGCGGCTGCCCTGATGCGCTCGGCGACGGTGCTCGGGGAGCCCACGAACACCAGGTTCTGATCCATCAGGAACCGGAAGTCATGGCTGCCCGCCAGGATGTCGGGGGTGCTCAGCCGGCTCGCGGGGGCGGCCGGTGTGCCCGACCGCTTCACCGACCCGTACCGCAGGGTGTTCACGAAGGTGTCGGTCACCTGCCGGGCGGCCCGCGCCTCCGCCTCGGCGTCCGTGTCGGCCACATGTACCAGGCTCCAGTACCCGATGCGGGGGGTCCCCGGCTGTCCCTCCTCGCGCCACCAGTCGAGGTAGTGGCGGTAGACCAGGCCCATGGCCGCACGCGGCACGATCATGGTCGAGGAGGTGTGGCCGCCGGTGCGCGCGAGGTAGCGCAGGGTCGAGCGGTCGGTGGTGGGAATCCACAGCGGCGGATGCGGCCGCTGATGGGACGTGAACGACAGCGTCACGTCCTTGAGTTGGTGCACGGGTCCGTCGAAGTCGAAAGGACCTTCGGCGGTCAGGGCGGTGCGCAGCAGATCGGCGCATTCGCGGTTCAGTGTCTTCCGGTTGGCGAAGTCGGCGCCGAAGGGCCGGAACGGCTCGTCGCTGACGCCCGAGGCGAGCCCCACCTCCAGCCGTCCGCCCAGGAGCTGATCGAGGGTGGCGACCTCCTCGACCACATGCAGCGGATGCCGCAGCGGTGGCACCCAGCCCATCGGCCCGACCCGGATGCGCTCGGTGCGCAGCGCGGCGCCGGTGCAGAACACCGCGGGAGACGGCATCCAGCTCTCCTCCGGCGTGCAGTGGTGCTCCACGGAGAAGGCGTAGTCGTAGCCCAGCCGGTCGGCCGCCTCGACCTCCTGCCACAACTGGTCGTACCTCTGGCGGACGGTGACGTTCTCCCGTCCCCAGACATGGGTGAAGTACGCGAATTCCATCAGTGGCTCCGGAGCTGAGGGCGGACGGTTTTCCGGGAGGGGCCGGGTACGGGAAGAGCGCGCCGCCCCGCCGCGTCGTACAGCCGGTCGACGCAGGAGGCGAGTGCGGTGATCTCGGCGAGCGAACCGGCGTCCGTGCGCGGCCCGTCGGCGCGGGCGCGGGTGAGCCGCCGGGCCAGCTCGGCGACCTGGCGTTCGTACTCGACGCCGACAGGCTCGTCGGGCAGCGGCACGGCGGTCTCCTCGCCACGGCGCAGCAGGGTCAGCGACGACCCGCCGGCCCGGTGCGGGCTGAAGCCGAACGTGCAGCGCAGTACGGCGACGCCTTCGGTGCCCTCGACCGTGAGTGTCGTGCTGTCGAGTGCGTGGTGCGAGGCCCAGCGGGACTCCAGGGAGACGGCGACGCCCGTCTCGGTGAGCAGGAAGCCCCGGGCGGTGTCCTCCACCGGTTCGGGCGGCGCGCCGGTGGCGCCGTCGCCCGCCGCCCGGCCGCTCCAGTCGGCCGCCGCGTCGGCGCGACCCATCCAGTCGCCGGACACGGTGCCCAGCGCGCGGGTCACCTGCGGCCAGCCCAGCAGGTCGAGCCCCACGTCCAGCAGATGCCAGCCGAGGTCGAGCAGGGAACCGCCGCCGGCCGTCCGGCGGTCGGTGAACCAGCCGTCGCGCTGCGGTACGCCGGCCGCTCGCGTCCAGTTCAGGTCGAGCGCGCGCACCTCGCCGAGCGAGGGGAGCAGGCCCGCCAGGGCCCGTACATCGCCCCGGTGCCGGGCCGCGCTCCAGGCGTGCACCGTCGCGCCGTCGAGCGCGCGGGCGGCCAGCGTCCGCGCCTCGGCGAGGGTCCGGCACACCGGCTTCTCGACGAACACCGGGACGCCCCGGGCCAACAGCTCGCAGGCGGCGGGTACATGGAGGTGGTTGGGTAGCGCCACCACGGCGGCGTCCAGATCCAGGCCCGCCAGGTCCGCCACCCGGGACACGACAGGGACGTCCCGGCCCTCGGGCGCGGTCGCGCGGGCCGCCAGCGGATCGGTGTCCACGACGGCGGCCACCTCGAAGGCGGGATGCGCGTCGAGCAGCGGCCGCCACACCGTACGGGACACCCAGCCGGCGCCCAGGATCGCGATGCGCAACGGCGGTCCGCCGGACACGTCGGGGTTCAAAAGCGCGCACCGCCGTCCACCACGAGTGTGTTGCCACTGACGTACGACGCCCCGGGGGAGAGCAGGAAGGACACGGCGGACGCGACCTCCTCCGGTTCACCGAGCCGTCCCGCGCCGATGAACTTCATGACGAGGTCCCGCTCTTCGGGCGAGAAGTCCATGACCTCGGCGCGGATCGCACCGGGCGCCACGACATTGACGGTGATGCCGTGCTTGCCGACCTCACCCGCGAGTGAGGCGGCCCAGGGCTGCAAGGCGCCCTTGGTGGCCGCGTAGGCGGCGTGGCCCGGCAGGCCGCTGGTGCCGGCCCGGGAACCGAAGAGCACGATACGGCCGTACTTGGCGCGCATCATCGGCCGCAGGCACGCCTTGGCGAGGTTGACGGTCCCAGCGAGGTTCACCTGGAGCAGCTTGTCCAGCGCCGCGGCGTCGGTGGCCATCGCCAGCCGGCGGGTACGCAGCCCGGCGGCGGCGACCAGGCCGTCGACGCGGCCGAACCGGTCGAGCGCGGCGCGGACCAGTAAGCCCGGTCCGTCCGCTGCCGAGAGGTCGGCCTGGACGGGGACGAGGATCCCGCCGTCCGACTCGACCTCGGCGGCGAGCTTCCGCACCCGTTCCTCCCGCTGGTGGTAGCCCGCCACCACGGTGGCGCCGAGGGCGGCCAACTGGCGGGCGCAGACGCTCCCGATGTCTCCGGAGGCTCCGGAGACCACGACGACCCGGCCTCGCTGACCCATGTTTTCCGCGATACGGGCGGAGTTTTCGCCCATCAGTCGGCCTCCTTCGCGATGACGAGATGACAGGGAGAGGGTTCGAACGGCAGATGCCGGACGATGTCGGCGCCCGCCTCGGCGAGTCCGGCGGTGAGCGCCCCGACCGTGGTCCACTCGGTGCCGCCATGGGTCAGCCAGTCCAGCGCCAGTTCGGCGCCGCCCGTACCGCCGGTGCCGGATCCGCCGGTACCAGGTCCGCCGGTGCCGGATCCGCCCGCCGGCAGGAAGATGTCGTCGACCAGCAGCAGGCCGCCCGGTCTCAGCGTCGCCAGCAGGGCGGACAGCAGCGCCCCCGACGAGGCGTCGTGCACGGAGTTGGCGACCACGCACAGGTCCGCCTCGCCGTACGGCAGTCCGGGCCCCGTCGTCACCCTGCCGTCGGCGACGGCGGCCTCCACTCGGCGCGCGACCGGCCCGCTGAGCCGGCCGGTCTGCCACAGATGACCGCCGGCCGCCGGATCGGCCGCCAGCAGCCGGTCCAGATAGCGGCCAGGTCCTGCCGTCACCTCCACCAGCCGCGCGCCGGGGCGCGGGCGCAGCAGGCGCAGCCCGAGGGCGGTGCGGGCGCGGGACGACGGGCCGCTCATGGCGCCCTGGTACGCCGACACCAGCACCGCGTGATCCGCGTCGTCAGGACCGCGCTCGAACGGCCGGTCCGCGAGGCCCGTGCGGGCCACGGCGGCCAGCGCCTCCCGCGTCACCAGACTCCGCGACAGGCTCTCCTCCAGGCGTACGAAGGCGGTCAGTTCGGCCACCTGGACCCGGGGGGTCGCCGGTTCGGCGGTGTTTCCGGCGGTGTTTTCGGTGGTGGTTTCAGCGGCCGTGGAGAGCAGGCCCAGCGACGCCGCCGTGTCCAGCAGGATCTCCAGGGCCCGCGCGTCGCAGCCGAGTTCCGCGCTCAGCGCCGCCGGGTCGACGCCCTCGGCCAGGGCCGTGAGCGCGCCGAGGTCGTGCAGCGCGAAGAGCAGCTCCGACGTCTTGTAGGCACGGGCCGCCTCCGCCGCACGAGGCGTGAGCCGGTAGCGGACCGGTGCGGCCGCCTTCCCGCTCGCGGTCCTCGGCAGCGCGGTCCGCAGTACGACGGTGTCGGGGACCTTGTACGGCGCGAGATGGCGCGCGGCATGGGCGCGCAGCTCCGCCTCGCCGGGACCTCCGGCGGCGACCACCACCTCGGCGACGATGCCGTCCTCGCCCGTGTGGACGCGGCGCCTGGCGGTGACCCGTACCTCCCGTACGCCGTCGTGGGCGCGCAGCACCGCCTCGATCTCCAGCGGCGCCACCCACCGACCACCGCGCCGCACCGCGGTGCCCTCGCGGCCGAGGATGCGCAGCGAACCCTCGTGGGAGACCGCCAGGTCGCCCGTGTCGTGCCAGTCGGGCACCACGTCGGTGCGGATCTGGAGCGTCCCCGGTCCCAGCGCCGTCCGCTCCCCGGTGGCGCGGTCCACCAGCCGGCTGTCGACACCGGGCAGCGGCGCGCCGACACACAGCGGAGCCAGCCCGGCGGGACCGCTGAAGACCGCGCCCAGCTCGGTGGAGCCGTAGTTACGGGCGACCCCGACCCCGTACGCCTCGGCGAACAGCGCGTCGAGCGAGGCGTCGACGGGCCCCGCCCCGACCATGGCGATCCGCAGCCCCGGCGCCGCCGGTG
>NZ_JTHL01000001.1:9079887-9162321 GCF_000818195.1 Streptomyces sp. 150FB
GCAGGGCCCCGGCGGCGAGCAGCCCGAGGAAGGCCACGACCCAGTCGGGTCCGTTGGGCATCCGCAGGGCCACCGCCTCCCCGACGGCGTCCTCCGTCTTCACGGCGTCGGCCAGCGCGTACGCGCGGGAGAGCAGGTCGCCCCGGGTCAGCCCCGGCAGCACCTCCTGCCCGGTGTCGAGGCGGGCCACGGCGCCGAGAAGGGTGCCGGGAGACCCGGCCGTATCAGGCATCCGCGCCCGCCAGGTAGTCGGCCTTGGCGCGTTCGATCATGCCCCGGATGCGCGGCGGGGAGTACGTGGGCGCCGAGCACAGTTCGTCGAGGGTGATCTCGTCCTCGAAGTACATCGACAGGGTGTCCCAAGGTGTGAAGCAGCCGTGACAGGCGCTCAGACGCGGCTTCGGCGACAGCAGGGCCTGATAGAGCCCGCTGCTGCCGAGCTTGTCCAGCAGACTCTCGGCGTCGTCGCCCAGCATGTTGCCCATGTCGGAGAACCAGATGTTGGGGCAGGGCGTGATCACACCGTCGCTGAAGCTGGAGACGACCAGCCGGGGCAGGTGACAGCGGAAGGTCCGCTTGCCCTCGTGGTAGAAGCTCAGCAGCCGGTCGAAGTACGCGCGCGGCGGCAGGATCGCGCTGAACTCTGCGTAGCGCGCGACCAGTTCGTCGATGTGGGCGATCTGCTCCGGCCGGATCTTGAACGTGTCGGAGTCCGGGCCGCGCACCGGGAACGGGAAGAACGTCGGCGGCCGGTCGAAGCCGTTCAACCACCCGGCGAATTCGCTGAGTTCGCTGATGCTGCGGTCGTTGAGCACACCGTAGATCTCCACCGGGAGACCGGAGTCCAGCACCCGTGAGATGGAGCGGAGCACCTTGGTGTGCAGCGACTCCGACTGCACGCGGTAGCTGTTGCCCTGGTAGAGGTGGCTGTCCAGCGAGATCTGGAGCACCACATTGCCCCAGGACGCCATCCGCTTCAGGTGGTCCTCGCTCACCAGCACACCGTTGGTCTGGATGACCAGGACCTCGTAGTGCGACGACTGCTCCTCCAGGAAGTCCATGATGCCCCGGACGAGGAAGATCTCACCGCCGGTCACCTTCAGCAGCGGCAGGTTGAAGCGGCCCTGGAGCCGGCCGGCGACGGTGTTGACGCGCTTGCCGAGCTCCGTCGTCGGCGAGTAGTCGTCGCGCTTGGGCGGATCGAAGATGAGTTGCAGCGAGTGACCTTCTTTGAGGTTGCTCTGTCCTGTGAGGCAGTACGTGCAACTCAGGTTGCACGAGTCCTCGTTGATGACGAGATCGTTGCCGATCAGCGGGAGTGGGGCGAAGGGCGGCACAGCGGGGTCCTTTCACGGTCGTCCGAACAGGGCGTGCGCTTGTCTCGGTCATCCGGTCAGGGGTGGCGGCTGTCCTGGGGTGCCGTCCACGGCCGGCGGGGGCCGTAGCCAGTAGCGGTGGGCGTACGGGAGGCGGGCTGTCGTGCCGTGGGTCCGGGCACGGGTCAGGAGCTTCTCGCGCAGTGCGGCCGTACCGCCGAAGAGGGCCAGGGCCTGGCTCTCGTACAGCGTCGCGCCGGCCAGCCAGGTGGCGAGGTCGGTGGCGGAGAGCGGCTCGCAGCGGGCGGTCATGCCCTGGTGGTCGCGGTGGCGCAGCGGATACGGGAAGTCCTCGTACCAGGCCGTGTCCGGCGGGCCCAGTCTCTCGACGGCCGAACGGACGAGGACATGGTCCACATGCCGGCCGGCGGCCAGCGGCCCGTGCACCCTGGCGCCGGGCGGGCACCAGGGGCGCAGGGCGTCGCTGATCGCGTCGGACAGCGCGGCGTCGTCGGGGTGGTGACGGCCGCGCACCCGCGGAGCCGAACGGTAGCGGTAGCGGCCGTACGAGGTGCGCAGCGCCGCGTCGGTGAAGCCCAGCGAGACGTGCTCGGCCCCGAGGGCGTCGAGAGCGGCCCTGTCCTCCCGGCGCCGGACGGCGGGCTCGGCGACCGCGCGCCAGGCGTCGCGGGGATCCCCGGCGGGGCCACCGCCCTCACCTGGCGCGGTCGCCGGCGGCGCGTCGAAGACGGTGACCACGGTGACCGGGGCGCCCAGCGACGCCCAGCGGGCCAGCCGGCCCCCGAGGGACCAGACCGCGTCGTCGGGATGCGGCGACACCACGATCTGCGCCCGGGCCCGGTCCGCCGCGTTCACGGGGTGCCCGCCGGACTCGGCACCTGGCCGGCTGCCCCGACGGCCGCCACATAGCGCTCGGGTGTGCCGCCGGGACCGAGCAGGGTGGCCAGCGCCCGCACCGAACGCCGCGGGTGCAGAGCCGCGAAGCGGTCCATGTTGACGCTGTGCTGCTCCCACCGGTCCGGCCGGGCGTGGCTGAGGTGGACGCCGAGAGCGTCCGGCACCAACCGGCGCCGCAGGCCCGCCTCATACAGCCGGAGTCCGAACTCCAGGTCCTCGCACCCCCACACCCGGGCGAATCCCTCGTCGAAACCGCCCGTCAGCCGCCAGGCCGCGCGCTCCACGGCACAACTGGCGCCCACCAGGCCCAGCCAGGGCGCGACGTCCGGCAGCTCGCCCGCGGCCATCGACTCGACGGCGCGCTCCAGCGCGTTGGCCATCGTGCGCCGCATCGGGTCCCTGCCCCCGCCCTCGGCCCCGGCGGTCGTCAGCGCCGCCCCGGCCTCCTGGACGGCGGAGAGCGGCGCTTCACGTAATCGGCCCAGCAGCCGTGCCGCCGTGGGGAGTTCGCGCAGCCCGCCGTGGAGGAAACGGCCCGGCAGCGCCGCGTCGGCGTAGGCGCGCAGGAAGCCGGGACCCACCACCACATCCGCGTCGAGGAACAGCAGCCAGGGCGCTTCGGCCGCCGCGGCCCCGTGGTTGCGGGCGGCGGCGCGACCCCGCCCGGGGCCTGACACCGCTCGTACCGGCAGCAGCCGGCCCACCTCCTCCAGTACGGAGGCCAGGGCCCGCGCTTCGCTCCCGCCGCCGTCGTTGTCGTCCACCACGACCACCTCGTGCGGCGGAGCGCCGGTCTGGGCGGCGAGACAGGCGAGAGTGACCCGCAGCCGCTCGTGGTCGCCCCGGGTGGGGATCACCACGGCCAGTGCGGAAGGGGCCGGAGGGGCGGACGGAGTGGGCGGGGGCATGGGGGCCGGCCTTTCCCTCAGCAAGGCGAATCAGCGCTGCTCTTCATATTCCGCGACCGTTCCCGAAGGAGATGATCTGGGTAGAGCTTTTCGAAATTGGAGGAACCATAAGAGCTGAGTGACTGTTGATACGTGAGGTGTCCTCAAAAGGTTCGTCTTATGAGGCTCCACCACGGAGGTGAAAGAAGTCAACAGGCAGCCAGAGATCATAAGTGGAAGGCGATCTTGAGGCCGGGTGCCGGGAAATCCAGACACCGGAGAGGGGGGCACCGATCCGTTCCGGACAAGCCGTTCGCCGTGAATTGACGGCCCGACAGAGGCGCCGGAAGCGGTAAAAGAGCGGGTGGGCTGGGAGGTCCCGGTCGAGGCGGAGCGTATTCGATCTAGGGAAAGCAAGACATTGCTACGGCGTCATCAGGTCAACCCTCGGATCCGGCCCGGCGTTCCGTGGAAGACGGAATGATTTAAGTGTTACGGTCGCCCCGATCAACTGGCGACCGACGGGCCACCACTTATCTGATGCGGGTGCGCTGTCCACAGTTGGAGGCAACCGATGTCACCTTCGCCGCACGCCCTCGTCATCGGTCTGGACGGGGGTACTTTCGACGTCATCGATCCCCTGGCGGCCCGTGGGCTGCTCCCGAACATCGACCGGCTGCTGCGCTCCTCGGCCAGCAGCAGGACCAGGTGCACCTGGCCGGCCCACACGGCCCCCGGGTGGAGCACCTTCGTGACCGCCGCCCACCCCGGCAACCACGGCATCTACCAGTTCTACGACACCCAGGATCCCGGCTACGGGGCCCGGGTCACCCGCGCCGGCGACCTGGGGCGCTCCTCGGCCTGGGACTGGCTCGCGGCCCAGGAGTACACCCTCGGCCTCATCAACATCCCGATGTCCCACCCGCCGGCGGAGCTGCCCGGCTACCAGATCTCCTGGCCCCTCGAACGGACCTTGCGGCACTGCCGTCCTGACTCGCTGCTGCGCGAACTCGCCGCCGCCAAGGCCCACTTCCAGTCCGATCTGGCCACCATGTTCCGGGGCGACATGGGTTACCTGGAACAGGCCGAGCGCAATGTCGAGGCCCGGATCCGCTCCGTACGCCACCTCATGACCACCCGGCCCACCGACGTGGTCATGGTGGTGCTCACCGAGGCCGACCGGGTCGGGCACCACTACTGGCACTACGAGGACACGGCGCACCCCCGCCACGAGGAGGCGCCCGCCGGATCCGGCTGGGACCGGGCCATCACCCGGGTGTACCAGGCCATGGACACCGCGGTGGGGGAGCTGCTGTCCCTGGTGGACGAGGACACGGTGGTGACGCTCGTCTCCGACCACGGTCTCGGCCAGGGCGCGCACGCCCTGGCCGTACACCAGTTGCTGGAGGGAGCGGGCCTGCTCGCCACCGAACCGGGCGACGAACCCGCCGACGGGGCCGCCAGTTGGTTCGCCGGCGGAGGCCGGCGCGTCGACTTCTCCCGTACCGCGGTCTACATGCCGGTCCCCGGCAGCTACGGGCTCAACCTCAACCTCAAGGCCCGGCAGACCCGGGGCACGGTCGCCCCGAGGGACAGGGACCGGATCACGGCGGAGGTCACCGACCTGTTCGGCGGCCTCAAGGGCCCCTCGGGCGACCCCGTGTTCCAGGCCGTACTGCCGAGCGCGGAGGCGTACCCGGGGACGGGGCAGGGCCGCGCTCCCGACCTGCTCCTCGTCCCCGCAGACGAGTCCGTCCTGCCGGTCACCGACCTGACGGGCGCCCTCTGGTCGCCCAGCGCGCAGACAGGCCTGCACCGGCACCAGGGGATCTGGGCGCAGCGCTCGCCCCGGGTCAGACCAGGCCGCGCGGCGGGCACGGTCCCGCTCGTCGACACCCTTCCCACCCTGCTCATGGACCTGGGCGCCGCCTGGCCCGCGGACATCGACGGACGTCCCCGTACGGAGATCTTCACCGAGGACCTCCCGGTCCCGGCACCCGATCCGCGGGTGACGGCCAGGACCGAGGCGGTGCCCACGGCCGAGCCGGCCGCGCGTACCGCCGACGAGGACGACTACACCGCCGGCCGGCTCCGCGAAATGGGATACCTCTGAGCCGCCGTACCAACGAGCCGCCGAACCACCGAGCCGCCGAACCACCGAGCCGCCGAACCACCGAGCTGCCGTTCCACCGAAGACTGATGAAGGGATGACGTTCATGGAGGAGACCGAGGGGACGAAGGCCCGGCTGCGCAAAGTGCTGGTCGACTCCCTCGAACTGTCCGTCGCACCGTCCGACGTACCCGATCGCGGACTGGTGGAGGCGCTGGGACTGGACTCGATCAACACCATCGAGTTCCTGATCTGGGTGGAGAGCGAATTCGGCGTGGAGATCGCCGACGAGGACCTGTCGATCAAGCTGATCGACGACCTCGACCTCCTCGCCGACTACGTCAACAGCAGGCTGAAGCCCGACGATTCCCTGGCCGACCAGCAGAGCTGAGCACCGCGCCCGCCGCTGTCCGAGCCGGTCCGGGGCGTGTTCCGGAAAGCGCCGGGCGACCCGAGCACAGGACCGCCGAGGTCAGGGCCGCCCAGGTCACGGCCGGCACCGCACCCCGAGGAGGGTTGATGACCCAAGACATCACCATCGGCCGGACCGCCGCCCAGAAGAAGCCCGGCACGTTCGAGCTGAGACTGGACCCACGCGTCACCGATCCCTCGTCCTTCAAGGTCAGCTTCCTGATCCTGCTCGACGGTGACCTCGTGATGTCACCCGAGCATCTCGGGGTGGCCTACATGGCGAGCGTCCTGCGATCCGTCGGCTTCACCGCGGAGATCCGCGAGGTGGAGCACGGCGACAGCCACCACGCCGCCGTCATCGACCATCTGCGCGCCTACCGGCCGGACCTGGTCTGTTTCACCCTGATGAGCCTCAACCTGACGAGCTGCCTCAGTCTCTGCCGGCAACTCCGGGAGGCTCTTCCCGACACCCCGATCGCCTGTGGCGGCCCGGCCGGTACGTTCGCCGGACTCGACGTCCTGCGCAACAACCCGTACGCCGACATCGTCGCCGTCGGCGAGGGCGAGCCGACCATCCTCGACCTGGTCCATCGGCTGTATCTGAAGGAACCGCTCACCGAATGCCCCGGTGTCTGCTACCGGGACGCCGACGGCGGCGTGCACCAGAACCCGGCCCGCCCACTCGTCCACGACCTGGAGGTACTGCCCTTCCCCGCCAGGGACCAGCTCAGCCAGCACGGCGACAAGCTGGAGTACGTACGGGTCAGCACCAGCCGGGGCTGCGTCGCCAACTGCACCTTCTGCTCCGCACCCCATCTGAAGAACCGGGTCCAGGCGGGCAAGGCATGGCGAGGGCGCGGCCCGGCGCAGATCGTGGAGGAGGTGGCGCAGATCGTCGAGCGGCACCAGTTCCGTACGTTCGACTTCGTCGACTCCACCTTCGAGGACCCGGACGGCGGACGCGTCGGCAAGAAACGGGCCGGCGCCATCGCCCAGGGCCTCATCGACCGCGGACTCGACATCTACTACAACGTCTGCATGCGGGCCGAGAACTGGCACGACACCCCCGAGGACCACGCGCTGCTCGACCTGCTCACCGCCTCCGGCCTGGAGAAGGTGAATGTCGGCATCGAGTCGGGCACGGCCGAGGAACTCCTGCTCTGGGAGAAGCGCGCCACGGTCGAGGACAACGTCACCATCATCCGGATGCTCCGCGAGCACGGCATCTATCTGGCGATGGGCTTCATCCCCTTCCACCCGTACGCCACCGTGGACACCCTGATCGCGAACGCGCGCTTCCTGCGCGACAATTCCGGCCACAACCTGCGCCGGATGACCGAGCGGCTGGAGATCTACCCCGGTACGGCGATCGTGCGGCGGATGGAGGGCGACGGGCTGCTGGCCGAGACGTACCGGCAGGATCTGGACCCGTACGGCTACGAGTTCGCGGATGACCGCGTCGGGCGGCTGGCCAGGCACTTCGCGCAGCTCTACAACAACGACGACTACCACAGGCACGGGGTGATCACCGACCAGTCGGCGGTCTTCGAGTTCGAGACCTACAACGTGGTGCTCCAGACCTTCATCACCCGGTTGCAGCGCCGCTTCGGCATGCTCTCCGGCGTTGACGAGGTGATGAACCGGTTCAAGGACACCGTCCACGAAATCCGCCAGGAAATGGGGCAGTTCAACTTCACGTTCTTCATGTCCAACCTGGAGTCCGTGATGAGCGAGAGCCTGGACACCGACAAACAGGCCCAGCAGGTGGTGGAGGTCGAGGAGTACTTCCGCGACCGGCTCGACCGGCTCCGCTCGGAGCAGTTGCGGGTCGGCAAGCGCCTCACTCGGCTGGGCGCCCGGGTCTCGGAGATCAGCTCCAGCCTGCCGCCGGTGCGGCCGGGCGGGCTGCCCCGTCAGTACACCGGGGAGGGCAGCGGTGCCACCTGGTGATCGGCCGGCCGCCGGGGAGCACCGGATCGCGGTGTGCAGCCTCAGCAGTCGCGAACTGCCCGAGCCGCTCTCGGCGTTGCCGGGCGTGGTGCTGGCCGGGACTCTGATGACGGCCAACCTCGGCATCGAGGAACTGGTGCGCACACTGGCGTGCCGGCCCGAGATCCGGGGGCTGCTGGTCTGCGGCCGGGACTCGCCGCGCTTCCACGCGGGACAGAGCCTGATCGCGCTCTTCCGGGAGGGCGTGGACGCCGAGCGCCGGCGCATCCGAGGGGCTGCCGGCTATCTCCCCGTACTCCCCACGGTCTCCCTGGCCGAGGTGGAGCGGGTGCGATTACGGGTCGAGGTGGTCGACGCCCGGGGCGAGTGCGACCTGCTGGTGCTGGGCGATCTGGTGGCGCAGTTGTGGGCGCGCGCCCGTCATGGCCTCGGTGAGGCGGCCCCCGAGCGGGCGCTCGTACAACTGCCGGACCCGGAGGCGGGCACCCGGCCCGTCTTCCGGCGGCTGAGAGCCGGCGGGAAGCGGACCGGTATCAGCG
Organism: Streptomyces sp. 150FB; assembly: GCF_000818195.1. Taxonomy (GTDB): domain Bacteria; phylum Actinomycetota; class Actinomycetes; order Streptomycetales; family Streptomycetaceae; genus Streptomyces. Next base: position 9,088,019 of record NZ_JTHL01000001.1, read on the forward strand.
GCGCGCTCGACGGGTTCGTGGTGATCAGCCTCGACCGGCGGGCCCGCCGTATCGTCCTGCGGCAGTACGACAGTGATCTGACTCCCCGCCATGAGATGACCGGGGCCCGTGCCGAATCGATGCTGCTCGGTCTGCTGAACGCCGGGGTGATCACCGAGGCGGCGCACGCCGGTTATCTCGGCGGTGAACTGACCAAGGCCGAGACCGCGCTGCGGCTGGGACTGAACTACGACCAGGACCTGCCCCTGCGCGCGCCGGGAGCCCCGGTGCGCGTGGTGCGGCCGGTCCGCGACCGAGAGGACGTGCGGGCCATGGGCGAACCGCCGAAGGAGCCGCTGAGCATGCTGGAGTTCCTTTCCGCCGTTGTCACGGGCCTCGGTCTTGAGGGGACGGAACTGGACCCGGACGTACCGCTGGGCGTTCAGCTCTCCGTCGACTCCGCGCGGATGATCGAGCTGGCCATCGTGCTGGAGGAGGAGCTGGGAATGGACCTGCCGTCGGACATCGACCTGCGGCGCTCCAGTCCTGTGGAGCTGTACGGGACGCTCGCCGGCTGAGCGCGGGGCCTGTGCCTGCACGTACTGCGGCCCGCGCCCGCGCCCGCGCGTTCAGGCGGGCCAGACGCGCAGCTCCTCCTTGATGACGCGTGCGGCGGTGGCGGCGCTGCTACCCGCGACCCAGGCGTCGGGCCCCAGCAGCCGGACGGTGAACGCGTCCGGCGAGAGCCGCCGCCAGCCGGCCACGGACCGGTCGGTACCGCCCGGGGCCAGATCCTCGGCGAGCAACACCGTGACCGGACAGGGCAGCGGGGCGAGAGCGGCCGCTTCGGCGTTCGCTTCGGTGTCCCCGTCGAGGCCCTGGGCGACCGGGCCAGGCCCGGGGCAGAGCAGCAGATGGGCGGGCGGTGGCCCGGTCCGCACGGCGTGGACGGCGGCGGCCAGGACGGCCGCGCCGCCCGGAGCCCGGCCGGCCGCGGCGAGCAGCGCCCAGGGCAGCCCGGAAGCCTCGTCAGCCCCGGCGCGTGACAGGGCGCCCGTACCGGCCGGCACCACGACCAGCTCCGGCGCCAGCTCCCTGAGCAGCGGAACGCCGACGGTGCCCGCCGGGTCCGCCAGCACCAGCCGCAGCACCGGCCGGGACCCCGGGGCCTGGAGGAACTGACGCGCGTCGAAGGCGGCCGTGCTCAAGACAGCCCGTCCGACAGCCCGAGCGAGAAGTAGTTCTCGAAGCCCAGCAGCCGCCGCATCATGGGCCCGCTCCGCTCGGCGACCTCCGGCTTCAGCCCGGCGAAGAAGTTCTGCTGCTGGCGCACGTACCCACGGCAGTAGTAGTTGAGGATGCCGTGCCGGGGCCGATCGGTGGCGTTGGCCCCCGTCTGGTGCCAGAGCCGCCCGTCGAAGATCATGACGCTGCCGGCCGGCCCACAGACCGGGACAGTCTCCACATCCCCCTCGCCCCGGTCGTAGTCCGGCTGGCGGCCCAGGAGATGACTGCGCGGCACCACCCTGGTGGCGCCGTTGTCCTCGGTGAAGTCGTCCAGCATCCACATGCTGTTGGCCACGAGCGCGTACGGAGGCCACGGCGGCCGGGCAAAGGTCTGGTCGGCGTGCACGTTCATGGAGGCGCCGCCCGGGCCCGCGATGTTCGCATGCGTACTGGACAGCAGGAAGTTGAAGCCCAGCACCTCCTCCATCAGTTCGAGTGTCGAAGGCTCCTGCACGCAGCGTTCGAACTCCTCGCCTTTGTTCAGAAGGCTGAAGACACGCTGGTTCCCGCCGTCGTAGAGAAAGGCCGTCTTCTCTTCGCGTTCCTGTTCCGCCACCTCCGTGAGGCGGTTCCTCAACTGCTTGAACTCGTGCGGTGGCAGCGGGGGTTCGAGAACGCAGTAACCGAATTCCCGAAGATCCTTCACGGCCTTGAGCTTGTTGCCCGTCACGGTCGCATGCATAGGAAGAATTTATCAGCGGAGGCTGTTCGGCGGAAGAAGAAGGTCCGGAACAGAGAACCAACCGGAACCTCGGCCGGAGAATGGCCGGATGGATAGTGCAGGAAGCGAACGGATGAACGATCAGCTAATCGGTCGGCTAATCGGGCAGGTAAACGATCACGGAAGCAGGACATCGGCCAGCCGGTCCACCTGCGACAGCCGCGCCGCCGTCGGATGGAATACCACCTCGTCGAAGCCCGCTTCGGCGAGCTCCTTCATTCGCGCCCGCACCTGCTCCGGCGTGCGCGGTGTTTTCCGGACAAAATCGTCGGCCTCGTCTCCGAGCACGCCGAAATACTTCCGTACGAAACCGCCGGCCTCCTCCGCCACATCCTCACCCAGCCAGAACCGGGACAGCGCGATCAGCCGGGGTTCCCCCTCCCGGCCCGCCTCGGCCCACGCCGCACGCACTTTCCCGGCTGTGGGCGCCACCCGCTCCGGCTCAAGTCCGGGCGCGGTCCAGCCGGCCGCCCACCGTACGGTCCGCCGGACCGCGGCCGCGCTCAGGCCGCCGATGAGCAGCGGCGGTACGGGGCCGGGCAGGTTCCCGGGGTCGTGCCGCTCCCGCAGCCGCGCCAACTCCGCCACCTGGCCGTCGAAGACCGCGCCCCGGGGGCCGAACTCCCGCTCCGCCGCCTCGAAGTCGTCGGCGCGCACGCCCGGACCGAGGCCGAGGAGGAACCGTCCCCCGGCCAGAGAGGCAACCGTGGCCGCCTCCTTGGCGAGCACGGCGGCGGTGGTCAGGGGGGCGACCAGGATGTTGGTGGCCAGCCCGATCCGCGAGGTCACCGCAGCCGCCGCGGCCAGCACGGACAGCGGTTCATGACCCGGGTAGCAGAGTCGCTGGGTCGCCGCGGCGGTCGAGAAGCCCCGTTGCTCGGCCCGTACGGCCCACTCGGTCTGGAGCCTTCCGGAGGCCCCGGGGATGGTGTTGGGGAACGCGATGCCGATCTTCATGGGCGGACTCCGCAGCGAAGAAATGGGGGAGCAGAGGAGGGAACAACGCGGGACAGGGCCGGACGGGACAGGACGCTCAGAGCCCCAACAGCCCGTAGGGAGTCGCCGTCACCTCCGGTGATCCGCTCGACGAGTCGGTGACGGACTGGCGGCGGCGGTAGCCGTCGAGGTCGTTGGTCAGCCGCTCCCAGACCACATCGCCGGGAACCGCCCCGTCGGGCGGCAGTTCGAGGTCGACCAGCCGGTAGTCGTTCACCCACACCCGTTCGGCGCCCAGCGACTCGGCGACCGCCCGCGCGTGCGCGGGGTCGGCCGACCAGACCCCGGCGCTCAGCCCGTACCGCGAGCCGTTGGCGATACGCACGGCCTCCTGGTCGTCGGCGGCCCTGATGACCGAGAGGACGGGTCCAAAGATCTCCTCCTGGGCCACCGTGCTGTCGGGCGCGACCTCGCTCAGCACGGTGGGCAGGAAGTACGCGCCTGCGTCCAGCCCCTCGGGCAGCTCTCCCGCCTCCGGTGCCCTGCCACCGCACACCAGGCGCGCGCCCTCGGACACCCCGAGCCGGGTGAAGCGCTGGGCCGTACGGGCCTGGTTGCGCGAGACCAGCGGGCCGAGGTCGGTCGCCGGGCTCATCGGGTCGCCGACCACCAGTCGCCCCGCCAGCTCCCGTACCCGCTCCACGAACTCGTCGTGCACGTCGGCGTGCACCACGGCGCGTGAACCCGCCATGCACACCTGCCCGTTGTGGAGGAAGATGCCCCAGGCCACCCCGGCGGCCGCCCGGTCCAGATCCGCGTCGCGCAGCACCACGTTCGGCGACTTGCCGCCCAGGTTCAGCCGGGTCGCCGCGCCGGCCCCCGCCGCGCCGAGGCGGACGCTCTCGCCGACCGCGTCCGAGCCGGTGAACGCCACCAGGTCCACGCCCGGGGCGCGCACCAGGCTCTCCCCGGTCGTCCCGCCGGGCCCGGTGACCACGTTCACGACGCCCGGCGGCAGCCCGCACTCGTGCAGCAGCCGGACCAGTTCCAGCGCGGTGAGCGAGGTGAACGAAGCCGGTTTGATCACACAGGTGTTGCCGGCGGCGATGGCCGGAGCGATACGCCAGGCCGCGAGCAGCAGCGGCAGGTTCCACGGGACGATCGCTGCCACCACCCCCAGCGGATGCCAGCGCAGATAGTGCGGTGCGGCCGCCGTATCGGCCCCGGTGTGCCCCCGGGCCAGCCGGTCGGACATGTGCTCGGCCCACCAGGCACTCCAGAGGAACGCCGCGTGTGCCCCGGGCACGTCGGCGCCCAGCGCCTTGCGCAGGGTGGTGCCGTTGTCGCGGACCTCCAGTTCGGCCAGCCGCGGGGACTCCTCGGCCAGCCGTCCAGCGACCCGCCGCAGTATCGCGGCCCGTTCGGGTGGCTCCATCCGGGGCCAGGGGCCGGTGTCGAAGGCGCGGCGCGCCGCCGCCACGGCCTCGCGCACATCGGCCTCGCCGCAGCGTGGCACATCGGCGAGATGGCGCCGGGTGGCCGGTTCGAACGACCGGAAGGTCGCCCCGTCGGACGCCTGCGCCGGCCGGCCGTCCACGTACCTCGGGAAGTGCTCGCCCATTCGGGCCTCCTCGTCCAGCTCGGTTCACGGTCGCCGGCCGCCCGTGGAAGCACAGCCACCGGTCAGCGGGGCAGGTCGGTCAGCAGGACAGGTCCGGACTCAGGACCCCGGTCGAGCAACTGACCGACGGACAGCGCCCGGACCTCGATCCGCTCCGCCGCGCCGCTGCCCCGCGGCAGCGCGACGGCCGCGAGACAGGGCTCCGGTACGCAGGCCAGGTCCCGCACCTGCCATGACCTGCCGTCGGGTCCCCGGGTGGTGACGGAGCCAGGACGGTCGTCCCGCGCTGTCCCCACCCGGGTGCCAAGGCCCTGGGCGAGCCGCCCGCCCCACGCCTTGACGCCTGCCTCCTTGCGTACCCACAGCCGGAAGAACAGCTCAGGGGCGCTGAGTTCGGTACGGGAGGCCACCGCCGCCGCTTCGTCGGCGGGGAAGTACCGCCGCGCGATCCGCGCCGCAGGGACCGGTCGTACGCGCTCCACGTCCACCCCGACCGGGCGCCCGCGCACCACCGCCAGCAGCGTGAGGCCCCCGGTGTGCGAGAGGCTGAACTCCGGCCCGTCACCGGCTCCCCGGGTGCGCAGTCCGGGTTTGCCGTCGGCACCCCGGACGAAGCACAGATCGGCCGGCGCGACCCCGGTGAGGCCGCCCAGGCACCGGGCGAGCACGGCATGGCTGAGGGCGAAGGCGTCCCGGTCGGCCGCCGACCGCAGCTTCGCCATCCGTCCCCGGTCGGCGGCGGGGAGGACCTCCCGCGCGGCCGCCGTCACCCGGGCCGTGGCCTCGGTGGACACGCACCACAGAAGGACGGAGGCGCGCGCGGGGCTCATGCCGGGGCGCGCAGCCGTACGGGCAGCTCGGCGACACCGAGCGGCAGCAGCTCCGAGGTGTGCACCACGTCATCGGCCGGTACGGCGAGCCGGGCCGAGGGGTACGCGGCGAGCAGCCGGCCGAGCCCGGTGGAGAGCTGGACGCGGGCGAGGTCGGCCGCCGGGCACGCGTGCGGTCCCGCGCCGAAGGCGAGGGTCGGCACCTCCGCCCGGTCCACGACCAGTTCGTCGGGCCGGTCGACGACCCGGGGGTCACGGCAGGCCGCCGACACCAGCGGGAGCACCGGGCTGCCCGCAGGTACGGTGCGGCCGGACAGCTCCACGTCCCGGGTGGCCAGCCGCAACAGGCCGTCGTTGCTCGACGGGTAGAACCGCAGCAGCTCGGCCACCGCCCCCGGCACCAGCTCGGGCCGCGCCACCAGCCGGTCCCTGGACTCCGGCGCCGCGAGCACCCCGTACAGATGGCGTGCCAGCAGGTCCCGGATCCCGATGTAGCCGGAGATGACCAGGCCGTGGAGCAGGGTGATCCGGTGGGTGTCGGGCAGTTCCCCGCCGCCGGAGTCCGGGTCGTCGAGTCCGAGCAGTACGGTGGCCACGTCGTCGGCCGGGCGCTGACCGCGCTCCTTGAGCAGCGTGGTGAAGGCGTCGTGCAGCCGCTGCCGGCAGGCGTCGCCGTCCGGGCCTCCGTCGCCCCCTGACATCAGCAGCGTCTCGACGTCGCCGGTGATCTCCCGCCACCGGGCGCCGTCGAAGCCCAGCAGCTCGGTGATGACGCGGCCGGCGAACGGCGCGGTGTAGGACCGCACCAGGTCCACAGGCCCTGGCTCGTCGGCGAGCCGCAGCAGCAACTCGTCGGCCACGGCCTCGATCCGCGGCCGCCACCGGGCCACCCGGCCCGGCGAGAACGCCGAGACGACCGGGTTCCGCAGCGCGGTGTGCAGGGGCGGGTCGACGTCGACGATCCCGGTGCCCTGCCCCCTGCCGAGACCGCTGCCGGGGAGAATCGCCGCCGCGTACCGGCTGAAGACCGGGTCGCTCAGCACCGTCCGTACGTCGGCGGCCCGGGTGACGAGGAAGATCTCGGCGCCGTCGGCGAGCCGTACCCGCGCGACAGGTTCCTCGGCGAGCAGCCGCCCGTACCGCGGCGGGACGGTGCCACCCGGACCCGCCGGATAGGGGAAGACGTCGCTGTCCGCCGCGTTCACCCGGTCGCTCCCCGGGGGTAGCGGGTCAGGTGGCGTACGGACGGCGTGGCAGGCTCGAACGGGAAGTCCTGCGCCAGCACCCGATTGTCCAACTGGTGCTCCACCACGATGGTCCCCGCGCCGTAGTCCTCGGCGATCTGCTCCACGTCCTCCGCGGTCACCAGGCCGTCCGGCCTGCCCAGCAGCCGCGCGATGCCCTGCGCGGGGGCCAGCAGCTCCAGGGCGAAGCCGCGCGCCAGGTGCTGCCGGCGGGTGTGCGAGGCCACGATCAGGAAGTCCTCGTCGGCGTCGAAGAGGAAGTGGCAGAGGGCGCGCGCCTCCAGGAAGCGGCGGGGACGCTCGGTGTAGCGGCGGCTCGACACCACGACAGGACCCGGCCCGGCGTCCCGGCTGCCGTACGCCACCAACCCCCGGTCGATGTAGGGCGTCTGCTCCGTGTAGTACGTGAGGAGCGTGTCCGTCTCGAACCGGTCGGTGTCCGGCACACCGGCCCAGGCGCGGACCCGGTGCGCCAGCTCGTACCCGAGATGCCAGGGGTTCTCCAGCCTGCCCGGGTCGTAGAACGCCTGCCGCACATCCGCACAGGCGGCGCGGAGCGCCGCGACGGTGGCGTCGGCGGGCCGCCCGGCCGGGGCGGTTCCCGCGACCTCCCTGGCGCGCTCGATCCAGCCGAGCTGGTCGGTGATCCGGTCGGGGGCCACCGAGTTGAAGAAGTCGAGCCCCATGGTCTCGGGCAGTTCCCGGGCCGCCCGGACGATGTCCGCCGCGTAGGGCGCGGACTCCGTGTACGGGTCGAGCCCGAGGCGGGCGGCGGAGCGGCAGAACTCCGCCTCCTCCTCGCCGGTCGCCCGGATCGCGGTCCACTCCTCCTGGAGAGGGGTGCCGGTGACATCGCGTTCGGTGAGCCGGCCGAGGACCGCGTCGACGAAACTTCCCAGCGACTCGGCGAGGGCGTCGGAGCCGACGACCGCGTTCCCCCGGGTGAGGAAGCGGGTGCCGCCACGGGGGTCCGGGCCGCCGTCGGGCATCCACACGACCCGGGTCTGGGACCCCTCGGGCACGAACAGCACGTCGGGCCAGCGGAATCCGTCGCAGGCGGCCCGCAGGATGTGCCGCCGCGACCGCACCCACCAGGAGCCGCGGGCGTCGCCGACGCCGTTGCGGTAGGCGAAGCGGAGCTGGGAGATCTGCGTCCCCGGGCGGGCATCGGCCAGCAGCGACCACCAGTTGAAGGCGATCCACTCGGCCAGCGGGTACAACGAGCCTGTGATGTAGGGCCGGACCGTGCCGGCCTCCGGGTCCTCCACCACCGTCAGCGGCGGCAGCGAGCCGATGGACATCTCCAGATCGGCCCAGGTGGCGGCGAGTTCACCGCCCGCCGTGGTGGGCGGCTCCTGCCATTTCCAGCTCAGGGAGAAGTCGGGAAGTGTGCTCACGCGAGTCCCTCCGGCCATTCACTCGGGTGCAGGGTGTAGCCGGTGTAGTGACCGGGGGAGTCCCCGGTCAGCCGGAACTCGTGGACCACGTCACCGGCGCGGTACCACGCGTAGCGGGGAAACCCGCGGTCCCACGGGTGTCCCAACAGGCCCTCGGCCAGCGCCGCGCGCAGCAGATCGGCCGGGGGCCGGTCGCCGGGGCCCTCCCAGGTGAGCGCGTCCGGGGTCGCGGGAGACCACTCGGTGAACCGCGCAGCGCCGGCCAGTTCCTCCCGGTTCGTCTCCCCGCCCGGCTCGGTGAGGGACCTGCGCCGTTCACGCCGTCGTTCGGGTGCTCGTACCTCGGGCATGGAGACCTCCACAGGGAGAGAGGAAACGGAACAGAGGGAAGCGGAAGCGGAAGCGGAGTTGGGTAGGACCTGCGCGGCGCGCCGGGCGGCTCAGGCCGGCCTGCCGAGCGGGCGCCCCCGCCACCCTTCCGGCACCGGCCGCCCGTGCAGCCGGCTCAGCGTGACCGGTATGTCGATCGGGGAGGCCACGGCGTCGTCGGTGTGCTCCGGCGCGAAGCCGGGGCCGAGCCCGGCCCAGAAGGACTCCCGGCGGTGCCAGCCGCTCTGCCAGGTCCGGTGCACATGGGACGCCCACCGGGGATCGCCCATCGGCAGATAGCGCCAGTCGGCCGGTTCCATGATGAGATCCGGGGCGCCGGCCGTCGCCGTACCCGGGTAGATCTCCTCACGGGTCGCCACGGAGGAGAAAAAGGGCAGCCCCGTACGGGGGTTGAGGATCTCCAGCAGCACCGAGCCGACCTCGGCGCGCACCCGGTCGACGTCCTCCGCGCGCACCGTGCCGTGCTTGTAGCGGTCCCTGACGTTGATGTTCATCCCGTGCGTGCCCTGCACGGCCTCGAAGGCGGTGGTGTTCGCCCAGTCGATGCCGCCGTCCGGGGTCTTCGCCAGCAGGCCGGCCCGCTCCAGGTCGTCGTTGATGGAGCAGTAGTCGCGCAGCGGGCCGAAGCCGATCTCGGAGAAGGCCAGCACATCGGTGTGGTCGCCGGCCAGCGCGAGCGCGTCCTGGATGACCTGGTCGCAGGTGCGGTACGCGGCGAACACCGCGCTCTCCTGCTCCCGTTCGGGCCCGTGCTCCAGCTCCTGCCAGTAGATGTGCGACGTACGGTCGATGCAGGTGAGGTTGACGATCACCACATCCGACTCGGGGAGCAGCGCCAGGGCGGCCTTCCCACGCTGCCGGTCCGCCTCCAGCAGCCGCGGCAGCAGGTGTTCACGGGGCTGGCCCGTCCAGAAGATCGAGACGTCGTGCACCGGCCGGATGCCGTCCCTGGCCAGCCGGCGCTGGAGGTCCGGCGGATGGCAGGCGTGCAGGGTCGCGTGCATCGGATAGCTGATCAGCGCGCCGTCCATCGGCTCGACGGGATGCGTGCCGAACAGCCCGACGCAGGCGAAACGGAGACCGGCGAACGACTCCTGCTGCCACAGCAGCGGATGGCGGCGGTCCCCGGAGCCGAGCACCTGCGGCGAGTACTCCGGGTCGTGGCAGGTCCAGTACGAGAAGAACCCGTGATCGGCGGCCCGTTGGCCGGTGAGGACGCTCAACAGGCCCGGAGGTTCGTACGGAGTGCCCTCCGCCGACAGCGCCCCGTGGGCGCCCTCGCGCCGGAGGCGGGCGTAGCCGGGCAGGAGGCCGGCGGCGCACCAGCGGTCCAGCAGCGCGGGAGCCGCGCCCTCCGTGATGATGACGATCGTCCGTTGCTGCTCGGTCACAGCGCTCCCTCGTCCGGCTGTGCGGAGGATCAGGTCTGCCATGTACGGGATGTCGGCGGGACGTCGGTGCCGCACGGAGTTCCGGGCAGCACGGAAGCGGGGATCGTCCACGGGGGCCGATCGCCACGCCGATAGCACGGTGTGACCGTACATGCTCGGGCAGTTGCCGTGGGTGCTGATGGGCGACGATGACCGAAAGTGGTACGTGGAGCGCGAACTCGGCGGCGTTCGCCCGGCGGCGCGGTCCCGCTCCGCCGCCGCCGGCTCCGGTGTCCTCGCCGGTCGGGGGGCTTGCCGGCGCTCGGACGGTGGGAGCGGCGCCTCACTCGGTGTCGATGGCATTTCGGACAACTGATGGCGCTGTGGTCATCAGTCCTTGACAGTGAGTGACGCCCGCTGACTAGAGTTGGTGGTCGCTCCGGTCTCCTGAAGTCCCTGCCGGAGGACCCCTCACGCAGTTCGCCGCCGTTCTCCGGACGCTCCCCCACCTCACAACCGCCCTCCCGCGCAAACCGGTTGGGCAGGCACACAGACCACGCCGGGCGGCGACCCACGACTGTTCCACCTGTACCGGCTCTCCTGCCGTCGGGCCCAGGTTTCGCATGTCCCGATCGACGTCCACCGGTGGAATCGGTGTTCGTCGAGGGACGCCAAGGGAAAAGGACACGACATGACCGTGCTGGGCCTCGGCGGATCTGGGCACGACTGGGCGTCGTGCGCCACCGACGGCGAACGTCTCGTCGCGATCGACGAGGAACGCCTCATGCGCAGCAAGTACGGCCTCGGTACTGACCTGTTGGCCGGCGTCAGCCGCCAGGCATGCCTGTCCCACCTGGGCGTCACCGCGGCCGAGGTGGAGCATGTGGTCGCCTGCGAGCTGGTGCCGCGCCCCTTCTACCACTCCTTCCGCCACCGGGTGCGGGTGATCAACCACCATCTCGCCCACGCCTACAGCGCGTTCGGAGCCTCGGGCATGTCCCGGGCCGCCGTGCTCGTCTGCGACAACTCCGGCAGCCTCACCGCCGGTGCCAAGGTGGGACCCGGGGGCCGCGAGGCCGAAACGATCAGTTCGTACGTGGCCGACGAGAACGGCATCCGGCTGCTCGACCGGGTCAGCGGGGCCCACCTCGTGGACGCCGGGTCGGAGAGCGCGTACTACCAGCCCGGCGAGACCGACAACTCGCTCGGCCACTTCTACCGGGCGGCGAGCATCGCCATCGGCCTCGCCTACACGGGCCCCAAGACCCGCTTCCCGGTCAGCGAGGACGGCAAGACCATGGGGCTCGCCCCCTACGGCGACGAGCGCTTCGTCGACGACCTGTCGGAGCTGGTCACCCTGCTGCCCGGCGGCGGCGTCAGCATCTCGGCGAGCAAGGCCACCCACGTACTCTCCCGGCTCGCCAAGGACGCCGACTTCGACACGAAGGCGGCGATCGCCCGGGCCGCCCAGGAGGTGCTGGAACGCTCCCTGGTGCACTGCGCCCAGGCCCTGCACGAGCGGACGGGGCTGACCGACCTGTGCGTCGCCGGGGGAGTCGGGCTCAACAGCGTGGCCAACGGCCGGATCCTCAAGGAGACGCCCTTCGAGCGGATCTTCGTCGTACCCGCCGCCGGCGACAACGGCATCAGCCTCGGCTGTGCCTACTACGGCCTGCACGAACTCGAAGGCGTGCCGATGGACCGGCTGCCGATCCTGCGTGACGCGTACCTCGGCCCGGAGTACCCGCGCTCCCGCGCCGAGCGGGCCGTCGCCGGCTCCGGGCTGCCCGTACGTACCCCCGACGACCTGCCGGGAGAGGTCGCGTCGCTGCTGGCGGACGGCAAGGTCGTGGGCTGGTGGGACGGCCGCAGCGAGTTCGGGCCGCGCGCGCTCGGCCACCGCTCCATCTTCGCCGCACCGTTCCCCGCCTCCGTACGCGACCACCTCAACGACCACGTCAAGTTCCGCGAGTGGTTCCGGCCGTACGCCCCCGTCATCCGCGCCGAGCGCAGCGCCGAGTTCTTCGACCTCGGGCAGCCGTCCCCGTACATGCTGATCGTCACCAAGGTGACCCGCCCCGACGCCATTCCCTCCGCCACCCATGTCGACGGCACGGCCCGGCACCAGACCCTGGAGGAGCACCAGAACCCCGCCGTGTACCGGCTGCTCGGCGAGTTCGAGCGGCTCACCGGCTGCCCGGTGATCCTCAACACCTCCTTCAACGTGGCGGGTCAGCCCATCGTGGAGACCCCCGAGGAGGCGGTCGAGGCCTTCGCCTCCATGAACCTCGACCATCTCGTGGTGGGCGGCCAACTGGTGAGCAAAGGCTGAGCGGCGAGACCGGGCGGGGGGCTGCGCCCATGTCCGTACTGGTCGTCGGCGGCGGACCCGCCGGGCTGTCGGCCGCGCTGTTCCTCGCGGGCGCGGGCGTCGCCGTCAGCCTCCTGGACCGCAGGGCCGGTACGTCCACGCTGCCCCGCGCCACCCATGTCACCCGGCGGACCATGGAGTTGCTGCGCGAGGCGGGCCTGGAGCCGGCGGTGGCGGCAGCCGGTTTCGAGGTCGTCGCCGGCGGCGACCCGCGCGCCGACACCGAGCCCGACCGGGTGCTGCCCCGCACGGTGGTCGGTGTCAGCTCACTCGCCGGACTCGACAGCGCCGAGGTGCTGGAGACCGGGGACGAGGAACTCGCCGTACCCGGCCCGTGCCCGCCCTACTGGTGCGGACAGGACCGGATGGAGCCGCTGCTGCGCGACGCCGCCGTACTGGCCGGCGCCGACGTGCGGTTCGGTCACGAACTGACCGGCCTGACGGTACGTGAGGACGGCGTGCTGGCCCGGGTCCGGCGCCCGGACGGCGGGACGGACACCCTCACCGCCCGCTACCTGATCGCCGCCGACGGCGCGCACGGCAGGATCCCGGAGCAGATCGGCATTCCCAGGACCGGCCTCGGCACGGTCGCATCCCGGACCACCATCCTCTTCAGGGCCGACCTCACCGGACTGGTGAAGGGCCGCCGGTTCTTCATGAGCATGATCGAGAACCCGGGCTTCTCCGGGGCGGTGATGCAGCTCAACCAGGAACACACCTGGGCGGCGGCCGTGGAGAGCCACGCCGTCGGCGCCGACGGGGGACCCCCCGACCCGGACCGCTGCCTGGCCCTCGTACGCGCCGCGATCGGGGATCCGGGCATCGGCGTCGAACTGGCGGGGACGCTCCGCTGGCAGGCCAGACACTGGGTCGCCGAACGCTACCGGCGGGGACCCGTCTTCCTCGTGGGGGACGCCGCCCACCTGCACCCGCCGGCCGGCGGCTACGGGTCCAACATGGGGATCCAGGACGCGCACAACCTCGCCTGGAAGATCGCGGCCGTCCTGCGCGGCTGGGCGGGACCGGCGCTCCTCGACACGTACGACACGGAACGGCGGCCGGTCGGGCACGCCACCGCCCAGCAGACCCTCCTGCTCGACGGTGTGCCGTCGGAACGGCTCGGCGGTGTCACCACCTGCGACCCGCGCGTCATCATCATGGGATACCGCTACAACTCCCCGGCGGTGCCCGGCCGGTGGGCCGGATCCGACAGCCAGGCCGGACCGGACGAGGCCTTTCCCCGCACGTTCGATCTGTCGGGAGCCCCCGGCACGAGGCTGCCGTATCTGCCGGTACGGCTTCTGGGGGCCGACCGGGCGCCGCCGGTCTCCACCCTCGACCTGTTCGGGCCGTCCCGGGGCGCCCCCCATCTCACCCTGCTCGCCACCGACGACCGGTGGCGGCACACGGCGGCGGAGGTCGCCGGGGAACTCGCGGTCCCGGTCACCGCCCACACGGTCGTCGCAGGCCCGGGCACATCGCCCGCCGCCTTCGCGGAGTCCTGCGGTACGGGGGCCGGCGGCGCCCTGCTGGTACGGCCCGACGGCTTCGTGGCGTGGCGGGCCGAGTGCGCCGTACCGCCCCCCGGCGCGCAACGCCGCCGGCGGCTGGCCTCGGCGGTACGGAGCATCGTCGCGCGGGTGCCGGACCGCACCGAAAACCCGCCACTGACCCTTCGGAGTGGTCGATGACAGCACACCGCCCCTTCTGCACCTGCTGGCCAGGGGCCACCGTATGGCTCACCGGGCCCGCAGGTGCGGACGCGGACAGAACGACGGTCGCCAGGGCGCTCGCCCGCCGCCTGGAGACGGAGGGTCGGCGCGTGCACGTCTTCGACGGGGACGAGACAGTCGCGCTGTTCGGCCCCGGTACGGGACGGGCCTCTCAGCACCGCGTCGCCGACGTCCGGCGCGTCGGCCTCGTCGCCGAGGTGCTCGCCCGTAACGGCGTCCTCGCCCTGGTGCCGCTGACGGCCCCCGACACGCGGGACATGGCGGCCGTACGCGAGCGACACGCGCGGACGGAAACCACGTGTCTGGAGGTCCAGGTCACCACCGGACGCGCCGGACGCGCCGGACCGGGTGCCGACAACGACCCGCACGCCCCGCCCGATCTCACGCTCCCGGCGCACCGGGGAAGCGTCGAGGAGTCGGTGACGGCACTGCTCACCCTGCTCAGAGGGCGCCGGCTCGCATGAGGGGCACCGCGCGCGGCGGACAAGTGCCGACCAGACGGGCGCACTGGCTCATTACGGCCTGTCAGTGCCCGCTGCTTGGATACTCTCGCGGCCCGAGACGCTGAACTCAGCGATCCACCCCACCGGGGACCGGGTGGACGCCGGGCGACAGAACACACGACAGCGCGACAGAACAGAAAGGCGACAAGTGAGCGAGCACAGAAGCGGGTCGGACTGGGCGACCGTGCCCCCCGAGGAGGTCCGCAAACTCGCCGACAGCGTGACCGGCCCCGTCTTCCTGCCGGACGATTCCGGCTACAGCGAGCACATCGACGGCTTCGACCGCGCAGTCGAGCACCGTCCGGCGGTGGTTGTCGCCGTGGCGGACGCCGAGGACGTGGTGACAGCGGTCCGCTTCGCCCGTGACCACGGGCTGGCGGTCGCCGTCCAGATCACCGGACACGGCGCGGCACTGCCCGCCGACGGGAACACACTCTTTCTCGCCACCCGGGGGATGAACCGGTACGAGGTCGACCCCGGGCGCCGTGTCGCCCGGCTGGAGGCCGGCGTGCTCTGGCAGGACGTCATCCCCGAAACGGCCCGGCACGGTCTCGCGCCGCTCAACGGCTCGGCGCCGTTCGTCGGCGCGGTCTCGTACACACTCGGCGGCGGCGTCGGCGTCATGTCACGCCGCTACGGGTTCGCGGCGGACCACGTGAGCCGTATCGAGGTCGTCACGGCCGACGGTGAACTGCGGGTCGCCACCGAGGAGGAGAACACCGACCTCTTCTGGGCGCTCCGCGGCGGCAAGGGCAACTTCGGCGTGGTGACCGCGATCGAGGTCGAGCTGTTCGAGGTGTCCCGGCTCTACGGCGGGGGGCTCTTCTTCCCGGCCGAGTCGGCCCCGGAGGTGCTGCGCTTCTACAGCGAGTGGGCTGCGGGCATGCCGGAGGAGATGGGCTCCTCCTTCTTCATGCTGAACTGGCCCGATGTGGACGGTGTACCGGACGAGCTGCGCGGGCACTTCGCCCTGCACCTGCGGATCTGCTACCTCGGCGCGCCGGAGGAGGGCGAGCGGCTCATCAAGCCGCTCAGGGACCTCGCGCCCACCCTGCTCGACACGGTCGCCGACATCCCGTACACCGAGGTCGGCACCATCCACAACGACCCGCCCACGCCCGGCCGTTACCACATCAACACCTTCCAGCTCACCCGCTTCGACCGCGAGGTGGCCGACGTCGTACTGAGCCTGGTCGGGCCCGGGACGCAGAGCGCGGTCGCTCTGGAGATGCGGCAGCTCGGCGGTGCGCTCGCCAGGCCGCCGGAGGTGCCCAACGCCGTCGCCCATGTCGAGGCGCCGTTCCAGGTCTACTCCGCCGGGGTGCTGGGTATCGGTGAGGACGATGCCGTACTGGCGGACCAGGACAAGGTCGTGGAGGCGTTCGCACCCTGGAACAGCGGGACCAGGATGCTCAACTTCGTTGCGGGCATCGCCCACACCGACGCCGCCTATGTGAGCGAGGCGTACACCCCCGAGGCGTACGCCAGGCTCGTCGCCCTGAAGAACACCTGGGACCCGGGCAACATGTTCCGCGTCAACCACAACATCCCGCCGGTTCCCGCAGAGGGATAACTCCCTTCTCTCCCGGCCCAGGGCGGTTCCCGGCGCACCGGGAACCGCCCCCCCCGCGGGCACGCACGCTCCTCCCGTACTCACCAGACGCCCCAGCCAGAGCCGAGCGTTTACGGAGAACACAGATGACCGAGCATGTCGAAACAGCGGACAAGGGCCCGAACAAGGAGATGGTGGAACTGCTCCAGGGGGCATGGCGGGCCCGCGCCATCCATGTCGCCGTCGAGTTGGGCATCCCCGACCTGCTGACGCGCGGGGAGCACACCGTGACCGAACTGGCCGAACACACCGGCACGCACGCCGCCACACTCGGCCGGCTGTTGCGCGCCCTGTCCACCTTCGGAGTGTTTCTGCGCGGGGCGGACGGCCGGACGTACGCGCAGTCGCCGCTCTCCGCCGTGCTGGTCACCGAGCCGGGCAACGCCGAGTCCACCGACGCGCGGTTCATGGCGGCGAAGTGGCACTGGGCCGCGTGGGGCGACCTGCTCCACTCGGTACGGACCGGGGAGGCCTCCTTCGAGATCGCCAACGGGGAGTCGTTCTGGGGACTGACCAAGAGCGACCCGGACGCCAAGCAGCGGTTCAACGCGGCGATGAACGCGGTGTCCCAGGAGGAGAGCGCCGGGGTCGCCAGGGCGTACGACTTCTCGGTGGCCCGCACGGTGGTCGATGTCGCCGGGGGACTCGGCAGCCTCCTGGCCGCCGTCCTCACCGCGCACACCGGGGTGCGCGGCACCATCCTCGAACGCCCCGAGATCGTGCCGCTCGCCGAGGAGCGCCTGGCGAAGGCGGGCCTGGCCGGGCGGTACGAGGTGGTGGCAGGCGACTTCTTCGAGAAGGTGCCGGCCGGGGCCGACGTCTACACCATCAAGCGCGCCCTCCACGACTGGGACGACGACACGATCGTGCGCATCCTGGAGCAGATCAAGGGGGCGATGAGGCCCGATTCCGCCCTGCTGATCATCGAGGGCGTGGTGGACGAGGAGTCCGACCAGGAGGCGCTGTTCCGGGGGCTGTTGCTGACCGTGCTGGTGGGCGGCCAGGACCGGCCGGAGTCGGACTACCGGACGCTGGCGGAACGGGCGGGCCTGCGTGTGGTGCGTACGATCCCGGTCAGCGACGACCTGCGCATCCTGGAGACGCGCCGCGACTGAGGCGTACGAGTGGACGCCGCCCGGGGCGAGTTGGCCGTACGTACGCCGCGCACGGCCCGCTCCCGGTGCGCCGCGCCTTTGGGGCGGACAGGGCCTAGCGGGTGTTGCCTGTACTGGCGGCCCGCCACGGATCCCGAAGGAACGACAGCACCGCGTCGTCGGCCTGGCGTGTGGCGTCGACCAGGTAGTTGTGGCCAATGAAGTAGCGCCGCGAGAGCGGGGTGGACAGCCGTGGCGGAAGCCAGTACTGGACGTAGCCGGCCCTGCCCGATCGTGGTTTCTCCGCGGTGGGAACGGCGCTGCATCCGAGGACGAGGGAGCGCAGCCGCCGGGGCGCGGTGATGGCCAGGTGCTGCGCGACAAAGCCGCCCATGGAGACTCCGTAGATGTGGGCGGCCTCGACCTCGGCCGTGTCGAGGACGGTCAGGGCGTCCTCGGCGACGGCCGGTATCGAGGTCACTCCGCGAGGGGAGTCGCTCCTCCCGGTGCCACGGTTGTCGAACCAGATCAGCCGGAAGTGCCGACTGAGCACCGGGATGACGGGGCACCATCCATACCCCGGATACGGTCCCGGCGGCTCGCCGAGCGGGACCACGATCCCTAAGCCTTCTCCCGCTCCATCGGCCGAGCCGCCGGCACGGAAGTCTCCGGCGCCGCCGGGCGCGCGGAGGTGCGGCGCGGGAGGATGAATCCGACGGCCAGTGTGCCCACGGCGAGCACGATCGCCGTGAGGAGGCTGGTGTGGGCGACGGCGTCGGAGAAGGCGCCGGCTACCGCGTCCGAGAATGCCTTCGCCTGTTGCGGTCCCGCCTGCGCGCCGACCTGCCGGGCCACCGCGTAACCGGCGCCCACGGAGTCCTGGGCCGCGTCGAGTGCGGCGGCGGGGGCTCTGCCGCGTACCGCGTCGGCGAGGTTGTCGGCGTACGAGCGTGCCAGCACCGAGCCCATGACGGCGATGCCGAGCGATCCCCCGAGTTCGAGCGAGGTGTCGTTGACGGCTCCGCCCACGCCGAGTTCGGACTCCGGGAAGGCGCCCATGATGGTTTCCGTGCAGGGGCCGAGCGCGAGGCCGACCGAGAGGCCGAGGACGGCCAGCGCCGGTGCCAGTGCACCGTAACCGGAGCTGGCGTCCACCTGTGTGAGCAGGACGAGCGCCACCGTGGCGCCCGCCATGCCCGCCGTGATGGTGACCTTGATGCCCAGGCGCGGGGTCAGGAAGCCGGTCAGTGCGGAGCCGGCGAAGACGGCGACGGCCAGGGGGAGCATCCGGGTCCCGGTCTCCAGCGGGCTGTAGCCCAGCACGAACTGGAGGTGCTGGGTGAGGTAGTAGAACGACGCGAACACCGCTACGAAGAAGAGGGCGACGGCCAGATTCGTGCCCGCGAACGTACGGTCGAGGAAGCGCCGGACGTCCAGTACGGGCCGGGGGTGGCGCAGCTCCCACCACACGAAGACCGCGAGCGCCGCGGCGGCGAGGACGGCCGCGGCGACGGCCTTGGTGTCCCAGCCGAAGTGCGGCCCCTGGATCATCGCGTAGACGAGCGAGCCGATCCACAGCACGGACAGGGTCCCGCCGGCGTAGTCGATCCGGCTGTGCACGCCCGCCCTGGACGGCGGTACGAGGGTGAAGGCGCCGATCACACCGAGGACGGCGAGCGGCACGTTGATCAGGAACGTCGAGGACCAGCCGTGGCCCTCCAGCAGCGCCCCGGCGAGGAGCGGCCCCGCCGCGATGGCGACCCCGGCCGTGGCCGTCCACAGCAGGATCGCCTTGGCGCGTTCGGCGCGCGGGAATGTCGCAGCGAGCAGGGAGAGCGTCGCCGGCATGATCATCGCGGCGCCGACGCCCATCACGGCGCGGGAGAGGATGACGCCCGTGGAGCTGTCCACGAGCGAGCCGGAGACCGAACCGGCGCCGAAGATCACCAGTCCCAGCACAAAGGCACCGCGCCGGCTGTACTTGTCGCCGACCGCCCCGAACAGCAGCATCAGCGCCGCGTAGGGCACGGTGTAGGCGTCTATGACCCATTGCAGATCGGCACTGGACAGGCCCAGATCCCGGGTCATGTCGGGCGCGGCGACCGTGAGCGCGGTGTTGGCCATCACGATGACCAGCAGGCTCAGGCACAGCACGAGCAGCGCCCACCACCGGCGGCCGTAAGGCCGTTCCATCTCCGCGACCGGTTGTCTCACAACGAGAGCCACAGTCCTCCGCCTTCCTCGACTTGCGCAGTGCTGTGCAATTGCACGGCGCTGTGCAAGTTACCTCTTTGCGCAGGCGTGTGCAAAATGGAGCCATGACCCGAGCCGATACGAACCGCCGCCACATCCTGGGGACCGCACTCGCCGAGTTGCTGCACGAGCCCGACGCGTCGATGGACCAGATCGCGCGCGCGGCGGGCGTCGTACGGCGCACGGTCTACGGTCACTTCCCGACGCGCGACGCGCTGATCTCGACCCTCGTGGACGAGGCGGTCGACGCGGTGATCGAGGCCCACGCGCGAGGCCGGGAGGGCGCGACGGAACCGGGCAGGGCGCTGGCGGGTGCGGTCGCCGCCGTGTGGGAAACCGCTGACCGCTACCGTCTCCTGGTGGGCCTGGCCCAGCGCAGCGTCAGCATGGAAGGCATCAGGCGGCGGCTGGAGCCGGTCCGTGAGCAGTGCCTGAAGCTGATCCAATGGGGCCTGGACGAGGGTGAGTTCGCCACCCCGGTGCCGGCTGCCGCGCTGGCGTACGTACACGAGCAGCAGCTCTTCGGAATGATGGAGGCCGTCAACGACGACGCCATCCCGGCGGCCGAGGCGGGCAGGGCGGCCGCGATGACGGCCCTGCTGTCGGTGGGCGTCACCACCGCCCGCGCCGAGGCCATCGTCAGGGAGCTGCGCCCCGTCCGACCGGCGGACCAGGGCAGGGCCGGATCTACGGCTTGAGGCCCAGGGCCCTCACGTTTTCCGCCGCTGCTGCGTCTACCTGGTGTGAGCGATCACGCACCTGGCACTTCGGAGGCGGCACCATGAGCACCACAACGAAGCGGAAAGAACGCGGCGCGACCCGAGAGGTCGCCACGGAAACGGACGCGTTCGCGCGGCGCGTCGCCGGGGCCGACTGGCACGCGGTCACCGACGAGGTCAACGACTACGGCTGCGCGCTGCTGCCCCAACTCCTGACCCCCGCCGAATGCGCGGACATCGCCGGCCTCTACGACCGGGACGAGCTGTTCCGTTCCACGGTCGACATGGGGCGGCACCGGTTCGGCAGCGGCGAGTACCGCTACTTCGACAACCCCTTCCCCGACCCGGTACGACGCCTGCGCGAGGAGCTGTACCCGCGGCTGCTGCCCATCGCCCGCGACTGGTACGACAAGCTCGGCCGCGAGGCGGAGTGGCCCGACTCCCTCGGCGAATGGCTGGAGATCTGCCACCGGGCCGGCCAGGAGCGGCCCACGCCGATCCTGCTGCGCTACGGAAGCGGCGACTGGAACGCCCTGCACCGGGACCTGTTCGGGGAGAAGGTCTTTCCGCTCCAGGTCGTGATCAACCTCAACTCGCCGGGCGAGGACCACACCGGAGGGGAGTTCCTGCTCGTCGAGCAGCGCCCGCGCGCCCAGTCCCGGGGCACGGCGACCCTCGTCCCGCAGGGGCAGGGCCTGGTCTTCACCACCCGCGACCGGCCGGTGCTCTCGCGGCGCGGCTGGTCGGCGGCCCCCGTACGGCACGGCGTCTCCGCCGTCCGCTCAGGCCAACGGCACACGCTCGGCCTGGTGTTCCACGACGCCACCTGACCAACGCCTTGCTACGCCTCGGGTTCTTCGTACGCCTCCCGGGCCATGAGCAGCGGCCCCAGATGCTCCCGGCTCCAGGCGCGCGCCGAGGCGATGAGGGGGAACAGGGAGCGGCCGAGCGTGGTCAGTTCGTACTCGACCCGGGGCGGGTTCTCGTCGTACGCGGTACGGCTCACCAGGCCGTCGCGTTCCATCGCCCGCAGGGTCTGGGTGAGCACCTTCGGTGTGATGCGCCGCAGCGGAGCGCGGAGTTCGTTGAACCTCCGGGGGCCGTCCTCCAGGCAGATCACCACCATGCCCGTCCACTTGTCGCCGATCCTGATCGGCATGGCGTTCGACGGACACATGGGGTCGAACATGTCTGGATCCAACGGCTCAGCCATGCGGGAAGGTTAGACCCCTTCCGGTTTCTTTGAAGTAACCAGTATCCCATGGATACCGTTTCTGCCGGGCGGCGAGAGTCGCTGCCGGAGGGGGACGTCATGGACGGCATCGTCATTTTCGGGGCCGGCGGCCGGGCCGGGCGGGCGGCCACCGCCGAGGCGCGGGCGCGGGGGCACCGCGTCACCGCCGTGGTCCGCGATCCGGGGAAGTACGGCGACCTGGCGGCGGACGGTGTCTCCGTCGTAGGGGGCGACGTCACGGACGCGCGGGGGATCGCGCTCGCGGCGCGGGGACACGGCGCGGCGATCCACGCGGTGAGTCCGTTCACCGGACCGGAACAGGGATTCGCCGCTCTCGATCCCGAATTCTTCGTCAAGGCCGCCGGCGCGCTGCTGGACGGACTGGCCCGCGCGGGGGTGCCCCGGCTTGTGGTCGTCGGCCTGTTCGCGTATCTGAGGACGCCCGGCGGGGGCCTGGTGATGGACGATCCGGGCCAGTTCCCGCCCGAGATCAGGCCGTTCGCCCGTGCCCATCTCGCCGGCCTGGAGAGGCTCAGGTCGGCGGACACGGAGGTCGACTGGCTCGTGCTGACCCCGCCCGCGCTGCTGGACTCGGCGGGCCCGAGGACCGGCCGCTACCGCACCGGAGGCGAATCCGTCACCGGAGCGGGGCCGTTGGGCCTTTCCTACGCGGATCTCGCCGTGGCGCTGATCGACGAGATCGAGAGTCCGCTGCACCACCGTGCGCAGGTCTCCGTCTTCGACTAGCCGGGTCTTTTCCACGAATCCGATGCGCGCACCCGTAAATGCTGTTCCCCCGGCCATTCTTGACGCCGATGGACTCCGGAACTCAGGACCGACAGGGGGTCAGAAACACAAACGGGCCTGTCAATTCGATACGGTCGGGAGTCTGCGCACGGCCCCCGGCAAATGGGGCGCCGGGAGGGCGGGTAACGCATAACCGCCCTCGCCGGCGTCCGTACACCCCGGTGGAACCGCGCGGCTCCGGGAGTTGAGACAGGGGAAATGACAGGTGCCCATTAGGGGTGATTTGACACTGTTCTCCCTGTAACTCTCCTATGTTCCACTCGTGCAACTTATTGATATATCTACGGCGTTGTGGGCCGGGTTCAAGGCCGCATCAGTGATATGTGTCACGCAACCGCTGGGCGGTGGTGCCGTGAGCCCTGGCTCAGTTCCCTGGCGGAGAAAGAAAGTTGAGCGCTCCGGAGCCCGACGGCCAAGCGAATCCTCCCCCGTGGGAATCGCCATTCGGATAGCTCTGTGAATTCTGGACTTGTTTCGTTCCGGTGTTGTCGCTTACGTTCACGTCAATCCGGGCGGACCGCCTAATCCTGCCGCTGTCCGGAAACCCATCCGAACCCACTCACGTTCGGCAGGAGCGGGGGACCCAGGTAAGTCGCCGATCCGGAAACGGACCGGCTCGGGGTGAAGTCGCAGTCACCTGCGACCGGGCATCTCCAGCCCGAACCCGACAGCTCACCTCGTAGGCGACGGAGAGGAATTTCGTCATGCCCATAAAGGGTAAGCACCGTCGTTCCATGAGCAGCCGTTTCGCCCGCCGCCTTGTCGCAGCGGGCACGGGTGGCGCCGCACTCGCCATCCCGCTGGTGGCCGCTACCACCGCCGAGGCCGCGCCCTCGGCGCAGCACGCCGCCACAGAAACGGCGGTCACCTCCGCCGCCGCCCAGAAGGACCACTCGGCGACCTACACCGTCGTCTCCGGTGACTCCCTGGCCAAGATCGCCCGCGAGCACTCGCTCGGCGGCGGCTGGAAGAAGCTCTACAAGGAGAACCGGCAGGCCGTCGGCTCCAACCCGTCCCTGATCCACCCGGGCCTCGCGCTGACGCTCGGCGGAAAGGCCGCAGCGGGTACGGCGGACAAGTCCTCGGCCGGTCAGGCGGACCCCTCGTCCGTGACGACCAAGACCGAGAGCACCAAGAGCGCCACCACCGAGAGCGCGACGACCAAGAGCGCGCCCGCCGAGAACACGAGCGCCGACAGCGCCCCCGCCCCGCAGAGCACCTACTCCAACGACCTGGACGGCTGGATCCGGCAGTCGCTGGACGTCATGGCCAAAAACGGCATTCCCGGCACGTATGACGGCATCTACCGCAACATCATGCGTGAGTCCTCCGGCAACCCGCAGGCCATCAACGGCTGGGACTCCAACGCCGCCGCCGGAACGCCGTCCAAGGGCCTGCTCCAGGTCATCGACCCGACGTTCCAGGCCTACCACGTGCCCGGTACGTCGATGGACAGCTACGACCCGGTCGCCAACATCACCGCGGCGTGCAACTACGCCGCCGCCGTCTACGGCTCGATCGACAACGTGAACGGCCCGTACTAACAGAACCGGCACACCCCGCGCATGGCCGACCCCGACCGGAGAACGCTCCGGCCGGGGTCAGCCATGTTCCGCGTACGGTCGGTTCCCGCGATAACCGCCGGCGCCGATATCGGGTCGACAGCTAGGCACCTCGACGGGTGACATGTACCCCGGCGCACCCCGCGCCGTGCCATCGTCCGCCGTACCCACGGGAGCGGCGCCTGCCCCGGAAGGTGCTCATTGCCCACCAGGATGCACGCCGACGAGGTGGACATCGACGGACCTCTCGTACGCCGTCTGATCGCCGCGCAGTTCCCCCACTGGGCGGACCTGCCCCTGGAACGCGTCGAATCCGCCGGGACGGACAACGCCATGTTCCGCCTCGGCGCCGAGATGGCCGTCCGCCTTCCCCGCAAGCCGGACGCCGCCGGGACGGTGGAGCTGGAACAGCGCTGGCTGCCGGTGCTCGCCCCGCACCTTCCGTACGCCGTTCCCGTCCCGCTCGGAAAGGGCGGCCCCGGCGAGGGCTACCCGTGGAGCTGGTCCCTCTACCACTGGCTCGGCGGCGAGAACCCCGTCGTCGGTCACCTCGCCGCACCCGACCTGCTCGCCGCCGACCTGGCGCGGTTCATCACGGATCTGCGCCGGGTCGCCAGCACCGGCGCGCCCGCCTCGCGCAGGGGTGTGCCGCTGGCGACCAGGGACGCCCCGACGCGCCTCGCCATCGGCGAGCTGCGCGGACTGATCGACACCGAAGCGGTGACCGCCGCCTGGGACGCCGCCCTCCTGGTCCCCGAGCGGACCGGTCCGGCCCTCTGGTCGCACAGCGACCTGTCACCGGGCAACCTGCTGATGACCGGCGGCCGGCTCAGCGCGGTCATCGACTTCGGATGCGCCGGCGTGGGCGACCCCACCGTCGACCTGATCGCGGCGTGGAACCTCCTGCCGGCCGGTGCGCGCGGAGTGTTCCGCGAGGCGGTGGGGGCGGACGAAGCGACCTGGGCGCGCGCCCGTGGCTGGGCGCTGTCGATCTCGCTCATCCAGCTCCCGTACTACCGCACCACCAATCCGGTGCTCGCCGCCAACTCACGCCATGTGATCCGGGAGGTTCTCGCCGACCACGCGAACGCCGCCTGACACCGGGCGGGCACCCGCCGTGCCCGTACGGTCCAACGTGACGCGCGGGCCACCGCCGCCCCGGCTGCAATGGACGAGTGACCGCGCCCCCGGACGACTGCCTCGCGCGCAACGAGTGGGTCTGCGGCGCCTACGTCTCCAGCCGCCGCCACGTCCTGCTCGACGCGGTGCTCCAGCACGTCGCGCTCACCGCCGTGTCCGTCCTGCTCGGGCTGGTGATCGCCGTACCGCTCGCGCTGGCGGCCCGCCGCTGGAACTGGGCGGCGGGGCCCGTCCTCGGTGTCACGACCGTCCTCTACACCATCCCGTCGCTGGCGATGTTCTCGCTGCTCCTGCCGGTGTACGGGCTGTCCGTCTCACTCGTCATCGCCGGCCTGGTCCTCTACTCGCTCACCCTGCTCGTACGCAACATCCTGGCCGGCCTCCGGGCCGTCCCCGAAGATGCCCGGCAGGCGGCGCGCGGCCTCGGATACGGGCCCGTCCGGCTGCTCCTCACCGTCGAGCTGCCGCTCGCCGTGCCCGCAGCGATGGCGGGGCTGCGCATCGCGACCGTATCGGCCGTCTCCCTCGTCACCATCGGCGCGATCGTCGGCCACGGCGGTCTCGGCAATCTCATCTACGCGGGGATGAACACCTTCTTCAAGGCGCAGGTGCTCACCGCGTCCGTCCTGTGCGTCGTCATCGCCGTCATCGCCGACCTGCTGCTGCTGGCCGTCCAGCGCGCGCTCACCCCCTGGACGAGGGGGCAGCGCGCGTGAACACCTTCGCCGCCGCCTGGTCGTGGCTCACCAGCGCCTCCCACTGGTCGGGCTCCGACGGCATCGGGAACCGGCTCGCCGAACACCTCTTCCTCACCGTCGCCTGCCTCGCCCTGAGCTGCGCCGTCGCCCTGCCCGTCGCGCTGGTCCTCGGACACCTCGGCAAGGGAGGCGCCCTCGCCGTCAACATCTCCAACGCCGGCCGGGCCGTCCCCACCTTCGCCGTCCTGGTCCTGCTGCTCCTCACCCCGCTCGGCGCGTACGGGCAGTGGCCGACGATCATCGCCCTGGTCCTCTTCGCGATCCCACCGCTGCTCACCAACACCTACGTCGGCATGCGCGGCGTGGACCCCGATGTCGTACAGGCCGCACGGGGCATGGGGATGACCGGCGCCCAGCAGCTCCGACGGGTCGAGCTGCCGCTCGCGCTGCCGCTGATCATGACGGGTGTACGGGTCGCCGCCGTACAGCTCGTGGCGACGGCGACGCTCGCGGCCCTCGTCGGCGGCGGGGGTCTCGGCCGGATCATCACCGCCGGATTCAACCTCGCCTCCACCCCGCAGGTGCTCGCGGGCGCCGCGCTCGTCGCCGTGTTCGCGCTGCTGGTCGAGGGGGTTTTCGCGCTGGGACAGTGGCTGGCGCCCGGCCGCCGGGCCAGGAGCGGCGCCGGATGAGATCCGTACGGCCGGCTCTCGTAGCCGCGCTCCTGGCCGTCACCGCCCCGGCCGCGGCCGGCTGCTCCACCGGCCCGTCCCTGGAGAACCGGGGCGCGGTCACCGCGCCGCCCGGCGACAGCAGGCATCTGACCATCGGCTCGTCGGGCCTCACCGAGAGCGATCTGCTCGCCGAGATGTACGCGTCCCTGCTCAGGCACGCCGGCTATCACACCGAACTGCTGTCCGTCACCAACCGGGAGATCTACGAACCGGCCCTGGAGAGCGGTCAGATCGATGTCGTACCCGAGTACGCGGCGACCTTCGCCGACTGGCTGAACACCAGGGCGCACGGCGCCGACGCCGAGCCCGTGGGGTCGCCCGATCTGGCGGCGACCATGAAGTCCCTGCGCCCGCTGGCCGCCGCACGCGGACTCACCGTGCTCGCCCCGGGCCGGGCCGTCGACCAGAACGCGTACGCCGTCGCCGCCGGTTACGCGGCGAAGCACCGGCTGAGGACGCTCAGCGACCTGGGCAGGGCGGGGCTGCCGGTACGGCTCGCCGCGGGCGACGAGTGCGCCCGGCGACCGTACTGCTCGCCGGGGCTGAAGAAGACGTACGGCATCGACATCACCGGCATCGACCCCAAGGGCATCGGCACCACCGCCGCCAAGCAGGCGGTCCAGCGGGGCCAGGACCAGATGCTCGTCACCACGACCACCGACGCGACCCTCGACGACTTCGGCCTGGTGATCCTCGCCGACGACAGACGTCTCCAGAACGCCGACCACCTCGTGCCCGTCGTCAACCGCTCCCGGGCGGGCGGCGAGGCGGTCAGGCGTGTGCTGGACCGGCTCAACAGGGCGCTGACGACGCGGGACCTGGCCGCGATGAACGAGCAGGTGGACAGTTGGCGGCGGCTGCCCGAGGACGTCGCGCGGACCTATCTGCGATCGAGGAAACTGATCCCGGCCCGCTGAGCGGGCGCTGCTCGCGCGTCAGCGGGCGCTCACGCCCAGCCTCTCCGGCAGCCAGGCCAGTTGGACCGCCTGCTGGAACGGGCCGCCGCCCTCGTGGTCGTTGAAGTCGTAGACCTCGATCGTCTTGTCCTGCCCGGCATAGGCGTTGAAGGCGGCGAAGACGGTCGACGGCGGGCAGGTCTGGTCCTCCAGCGCCACCGAGAACAGCGCGGGAGCCCGGCCGCGCGAAGCGAAGTGCACCCCGTCGAAGTAGCTCAGCGTCCTGCGCACCCGCTCGGTCCTGCCACGGTAGGTCTTGAGGTATCTGCCCACCTCCCGGTACGGATCGCGGTCCGTGACCGTCGTCGCCCGGGGGAAGTCGCAGAGGAACGGTACGTCGGGCGCGATCGCCACGAGGTCCGGCACCAGGCCTCCGACGGCGACGGTGATTCCGCCGCCCTGGCTGATCCCGGCGGCGACCGTACGGGTGGCGTCGACGAGCGGATGGGAGCGGGCGGCCTCCACGGCGCGTACCGCGTCGGTGAACAGCCGCCGGTAGTAGAACTCGTGCGGGTCCTCGATGCCCCGGGTCAGGAAGCCCGGGTTCGAGGAGGCGCTGCCCACCGGGTCAGGGGTGTCCCCGCCGCCCCAACCGCCGCCCTGGCCACGGGTGTCCATCACGAAGTGCGCGAACCCGGCCGAGGCCCAGAGCAGATGCGTGTGCGGGAGCCCGCGCCCGCCGCCGTAACCGATGAACTCCACCACCACGGGCAGCGGTTCGGCCGTCCCCGCGGGCAGGACGAGCCAGCCCTTGACCGGATGCCCGCCGAATCCGGCGAAGGTCACATCGAATATGTCGAGCGTCGTCAGAGCCGTCGTGACGGGCTCGAAGCGCGCGTTCAGAGCGTGGCCGCGCGTCTCGGCGAGGGTGTCCGCCCAGAACTGGTCGAAGTCCTCCGGTTCCGTGGACGCGCTCCGGTAGTCACGGAGTTTTTCGAGGGGCAGGTCGAACAGGGACACGGGGGACCGCCTTGGTCATGAGGGACACCTACGTGGGACACGCCTGCCGGGTGAGTGGCAAACGATCACACCGTACGACGGGCGTGTCCGGCGCAGAAGACCCTGTCCGGTGGCTGAAAAAAGACGGCGAAGCCCCTTGACCGGAGCGCCCAAGAGGCTCACAGTACTCATTAATGCGCATTACTAATACGCATTAACAGCCGGAGGAGTCAGGGTGGACGAACCCAGGAAGCGGTCCCGGCCAGGCCGGACCCCCGCCCCTGCCGGCCGTACCTCACGGCCGCGCCAGGCGGAGGTCGCCCGGCTCGCCGGGGTGTCGCAGGCCACGGTCTCGCTGGTGCTCGGCGGCAAGAAGCAGGGCGCCGCGATCTCCGAGGAGACCAGGGCGAAGGTCCTCGAAGCCGCGCGCAGCCTCGGCTACGTACCCGACCCGGCCGCCCGGAGTCTGGCAGCGGCGCGCAACGACCTGCTGGGCGTCTTCAGCTTCACGGCGACCTTCCCCACCGATGTGCAGCACTCGTACTACCCGTTCCTGGTGGGCGTCGAGCGGGAGGCGGCGGCGCGCGGTTACGACCTGGTGCTGTTCACCGGGTCGAGCACCGGCGGCGCCGGTGCGGCGGGGCCCGAGGCGCTGCGCAGGGTCCGGCTCGCCGACGGCTGCCTCTTCCTCGGCCGCCACGCACCGGCCGCCGAACTGCGGCGGCTGGTCGCCGACGGTTTCCCCGTGGTCCACGTCGGCCGCAGGGACGAACTGGAGGGGCTCGCCTGGGTCGGCGCCGACTACGTGAGCGCCAGCCGGGAGGTCGTCGCCCATCTCGCCGGCCTCGGCCACCGCCGGATGGTGCTCGTCCGCGAGGACGACGAGGCACCCGCCTCCACCGACCGTGAACACGGCTTCCTGAAAGGCCTGGAGGAGGCCGGACTGCCCGGCGGTCCCGACACCGTCTTCCGCTCCGCGGACCCGGAGCGCGCCCTCACCCCGGACGTGCTGCGCGCGTGGCTCGCCGAGGGGGTGACCGCCTTCGTCGCCGAGGAGACCGACACGGGCGCCGCCTGGCGCGCGCTGCGCACCGCCGCCGTGGCGGCCGGTGTCGACTGCCCGGGCGAGGCCTCGTTCGCGCTGCTCGGCAATCCGTCGCCCGATCTGCCCGGCGGACCTGAACCCACCGGATTCGACATCCCCCGGACGCAGTTGGGCGCGGCGGCGGTGCGCATGCTCGCCGCCCTGGTCGCGGGGGAGGAGGCCACCGAGCCACTGGTGGCCTGCGTCTTCAGACCCGGCGCGACGGCGGGAGCGGCACCGGCCCGTACGTGACCCATTCCCACCGCCGAACACACCGCACACGCACAACACAGCACCACAAGGAGACCCGCGTGACACCCGAACCGGACATTCTCATCGTCGGCGGCGGACTCGGCGGCGTGGCCGCCGCCCTCGCCGCCTGCCGGGCCGGGCGCAGTGTCGTCCTCACCGAGGAGACCGACTGGATCGGCGGCCAGCTCACCTCGCAGGCCGTCCCGCCGGACGAGCACCCGTGGGTCGAGGAGTTCGGCACCACCGCCTCGTACCGCACCCTGCGCGAAGCGATCAGGGGCTACTACCGCCAGTGGTACCCGATGCGCTCCGAGGCGCTCGCCCTTCCCCGCCTCAACCCGGGCGCCGGCCGCGTCAGCAAGCTCTGCGCGGAGCCGCGCGTCGCGCTCGCCGTCCTGGAGGCCATGCTCGCCCCGCACCGGGCCGCAGGACGGCTCACCCTGCTGACCGAGCACCGCCCGGTCTCCGCCGAGGCGGACGACGACACCGTACGCACCGTCACGGTCGAGAGCCTCCGCGACGGCAGCCGCCGCACGATCGGCGCGCGTTACGTGCTGGACGCCACCGAGACCGGTGAACTGCTGGAGCTGGCCGGGGTGGAGTACGCGGTCGGCGCCGAGGCGCGAGCCGAGTTCGACGAGCCGCACGCGCCCGAGACCGCCGACCCGCTCAACCAGCAGGGCATCACCGTCTGCTTCGCCCTCTCGCACCACGAGGGCGAGGACCACACCATCGACAGGCCCGCCGACTACGACTTCTGGCGCGCCTACCACCCCGACTTCTGGCCGGGACCGCTGCTCGGCTTCCTCGCCCCCGACCCGCGCACCCTGGAAGCCGTACCGCGCACCTTCGTACCCAATCCCGACCTCGACCCGCTCGACGTCACGGCCGACCAGAGCGCCGACGCCGGCGACAAGGAACTGTTCGGCTTCCGCCGTATCCTCGCCCGCAAACTGCACAGGCCGGGATCCTTCGACTCCGACATCACCCTGGCCAACTGGCCGCTCAACGACTACTGGCTCAAGCCGCTGATCGGCGCCGGGCCGGAGACCTCCGAGCAGGCGGTCGCCGAGGCACGGCAGCTCTCGCTGTCCGTCCTGTACTGGCTCCAGACGGAGGCACCCCGCGCCGACGGCGGCAAGGGCTTCCCGGGGCTGCGCCCCCGCCCCGATGTCACCGGCACCGACGACGGCCTGGCCAAGGCGCCGTACGTCCGCGAGTCACGCCGGATCAAGGCCGTCACCACCGTCACCGAGCACGATGTCGCGATCGACCTGGTCGGCCCGTACGGCGGCACCAAGTACCGCGACTCGGTCGGCGTCGGGAACTACCGCATCGACCTGCACCCCTCCACCGGCGGTGACAACTACATCGACATCGGCTCGGTGCCGTTCGAGATCCCGCTCGGCGCCCTCGTACCGCGCCGGGTCCGCAATCTGCTGCCCGCCGGAAAGAACATCGGCACCACCCACATCACCAACGGCTGCTACCGGCTCCACCCGGTGGAGTGGAACATCGGCGAGGTCGCCGGTGCCCTGGCCGCCCACTGCCTCGCCGAAGACGTGGAACCGCGTCAGGTCCAGTCGGACGACAAGCGGTTCGACGCGTTCGCCGGGGTGCTCGACCGCGCCGGGGTCCAGCGCCACTGGCCCGACGTACGCGGCTACTGACCCCGTATCCGTCCCCCCGCAGCCCGGGGCGGACGGCCGGACGGGAGCAGCTCCACCTGCCCCGCCCGGCCCACCGCCCGCGTATCAGCCAACAGCGCACAAGGAGGTGCCCTGACAATGACCACCCACCGCATTCGCGTCGGCATCGACGTGGGCGGAACCTTCACCGACGCCGTGGCCGTGGACGCCACGACCCTGGAACTCCTGGGACAGGTGAAAGTTCCCACCAGCCACCACCACGAGGACGGAGTCGCCCACGGCATCGTCGAGGCGCTCGGCCGGCTGCTGGAACAGACCGGCAACGCCCCCGACGACGTGGCCTTCCTGGCTCACGGCACCACACAGGCTACCAACGCCCTGCTGGAGGGCGACGTCGCCACGGTCGGCCTGATCGGCATCGGTACGGGACCCGGTGCCGCCCTGACCCGGAAACTCGCGAGTCTGTCCAAGCTCGAACTGACCCCCGGCAAGCGGCTGCCGCTCGCCTACGCCCATGTCGGCGACCCGGACGACGCGGCCGCCGTCCGCAGGGCGGTCGACGAGGTCGTGCGCGGGGGCGCCGAAGTCCTCGTCGCCACCCAGCCGTTCAGCGTCGACCGCCCCGAGGGCGAGGAGGCGGTGCTCGACGCCGCACGTGGCAGGGGCCTGCCGATGACGGCCGCCCACCGGATCACCTCGCTGTACGGCTTGCGCAAGCGGACCCGTACCGCCGTCGTCAACGCGGCGATCCTGCCGCGCATGCTCGCCACCGCCGACCTGGTCGACGCCTCCATCACCAAGGCCGGCGTCACCTCGCCGCTGATGGTGATGCGCTGCGACGGCGGGGTGATGTCGCTCGACGAGATGCGGCGCAGGCCGCTGCTGACCGTGCTCTCCGGGCCCGCCGCCGGGGTCGCCGGCGCCCTGATGCAGGAGCGGATCAGTGAGGGGCTGTTCCTGGAGACCGGCGGGACGTCCACCGACATCAGCGTCGTACGGCGCGGCAGGGTCGCCGTCCGGCACGCCACCATCCTCGGCAAGACGTCGTACCTGTCGGCGCTGGACGTACGGACCGTGGGGGTCGGCGGCGGATCCATGGTGAGGACCGACGGCGCGAAGGTCACCGCCGTCGGACCGCGCAGCGCGCACATCGCCGGACTGCCCTACGCCTGCTTCGCCACCGCGGCGGACCTGGCCGGGGCGAAGCTCGCCACCGTCCGGCCGATGGACGGCGACCCGGCGGACTACGCGGTCGTGGACGCGGCGGGCGGCCGGTTCGCGATCACCATGACCTGCGCGGCCAACGCGCTCGGCCGGGTGCCCGAAGGCGACTTCGCGCGCTCCGACCAGGCGGTAGCGAAGGCGGCGATCGCGCCGCTCGCCGCCGCGCTCGGCGTCGACGTCGCCACCGCGGCGGCCCGCGTCCTCGACGCGGGGACCGGCCAGGTGAAGGCCGTGGTCGACGCGATGATCGGCGACTACCGCCTCGACAAGGACACCGCCGTCCTGGTCGGCGGCGGCGGAGGCGCCGCCTCCGTCACCCCGCACCTCGCCGCTGTCTCCGGGCAGGAGGGCCGGATCGCCCGGCACAACGAGGTGATCAGCCCCATCGGCGTCGCGCTCGCCCTGGTGCGTGAGCAGATCGAGCGGATCATCCCGGGCGCGGGCCAGGAGCAGATCCTCGCCGTACGCGCCGAGGCCGAACAGGCCGTCATCGCCCAGGGAGCGGCGGCCGACGGGGTCGAGGTCGAGGTGACCGTCGACCCGCAGACCAACACCGTACGGGCCGTCGCCACCGGTGCCTCCGAACTCCGCACCCAGGACCGCTCCCACCGCGCCGACGACGGTGAGCGGCTGCGCGCGGCGGCCGCGAGCTTCAAGACCGACCCGGGCGAGGTGCGGGTGCTGGCGACGACGGCCTCGCACACCGTGTACGGCACCGAGGTGCACCACAGGTTCCGCGCCGACCGCCATCCGGTGCGGGTCGTCGACGCGGACGGAGTCGTACGGCTGCACGCGCCGGACGCCCGCGTCGAGACCACCACCGTCGGAGCGGCGCCGCAGGTGCTCGCCTCGCTGGTCGACGAGTCCACGTCGTACGGCGACGGCGGCGTACGCGCCCCGGCGCTGCGCCTGCTCATCGGCTCCCGGATCGCCGACCTCTCCGGAGTGCTCGACCCGCAGCCGCTGCTGGCGCTGGCGCGCGGCGAACTCGGCACGCGCGCCGCCGCCGAACCCGTCGTCGCCGTGGTGGAGGCCCGCACATGACCGCCGTACGCACCACACCTGCCATACGCACCACACCTGCCATACGCACCGCACCCGTCATACGCAACGCGCCCGCCGACCTGGCCGCTCTGCGGCGGCTCGCGGACCTCGACGACGTCGAGTTCGGCGTACGGCTCCTCGCCGGGACCCCCACCCACGAGGGCCGCGACCCTGAGCTGCTGCGCCGGTGGGCGGCCGCCGCCGCGGCCTTCGGGGCGGCGCTGGACCCCGTACCGTGCACGGCCCGCGTCGTGGAGAGCGACGGCGGCCTGGAGGCGGGGCTGCTGGCCCGCTACACCTCACGGCCGGAGACGGTCGAGCTGTACACCGACACGATCGCCGCGGCCGAGGATCTCGCGGAACGGC
Source organism: Streptomyces sp. 150FB (assembly GCF_000818195.1). Classification (GTDB taxonomy): domain Bacteria; phylum Actinomycetota; class Actinomycetes; order Streptomycetales; family Streptomycetaceae; genus Streptomyces. The sequence continues at coordinate 9,121,768 of NZ_JTHL01000001.1, forward strand.
TCGGCTGGCGGCACTGGTATCCGGAAGGGTCCGTGCGCGCGGCGGCCCTCGCCCACGAAGCCGTCCACGAACAGCTCCACCACGGACCCGCCAAGGCCGCGCTCAAGCGGGCGCTGGGCCACGTCGTGCTGCGCCTCGGCAGCCACCGGGTGTACGGGCATGTCGCCGGTGCCGAGGAGATCGCCGCCCACGCGTACGCCCGTACGGTCTGCGGACTCGGCCGGGACCCGCTCCTGCTGACCGCCGCGCTCGCCACGGCGGCCGAACCGGTGGCACACGCCCCGCGCGGCTCGCACGGAAGAAGGAAGTAACGCCATGGGCATCGTCATTCTGCTGATCATGGCGGCCGGTGTCGCCGCGATGCTCAGCCGCAAACTCCCCACGGCCTTCGCGCTCGTCGTGCTGGCCGTGGTCATCGCCTTTGTCGCCGGCGCCCCGCTGACCGGCAAGAACAGTGTGCTGGACACGGTGCTCCAGGAAGGCGCCCCCGCGCTCGCCGCCACCATGATCGCGATCCTGCTGGGCTCCTGGCTCGGCAAGCTCCTCGACGAGACGGGCATCGCGGGGACTCTCGTCCGCAAGATCGTCGAATTCGGCGGCGACCGGCCCGTCGTGGTCGCTCTCGGGGTGCTCGCCGTCTCCACGCTCGTCGGTACGGTCACGGGCTCGGCGCCCGCCGCGATGCTCGCCGGCATCATCGGCATCCCCGCGATGATCGCCGTCGGCATCCCCAAGGTCACGGCGGCCGGCACGATCCTGATGGGCATCGCCGCCGGTATGCCGTTCGAGCTGCCCGTCTGGCAGTTCTTCTCCAGTGCGCTGGAACTGCCCATCCCGACCGTGCGCGGCTTCATGATCAAGCTGTTCCCGTTCGCGCTGCTCGCCGCGGTCCTGTTCGTGCTCATCGAGACCCGCCGCAGGGGCGTCGAGCACGCATGGTCCCTGAAGTCCCAGGCCGCCAGGGAGAAGCCGCGCTCGCGGCGCGAGCAACTCGGGGACGCGCCCTGGTACGCGCTGCTCACCCCGATCGTGCCGCTGGTCCTGGCCCTCGGCTTCGAGGTCGCCATCATCCCGTCGCTGCTGGCGGGCGTCCTCTACGCCCTGGTCACCACGACGCGGCCGCGGGAGATGAACAAGCGGCTCCTGCGCACCCTGTACGCGGGCTTCGAGGTCGCCGCGGCGCCGATCGCGCTCTTCGTCGCCATCGGCATCCTGCTGGCGGCGGTGAAACTGCCCGGCGCCGTCGACGCGCTGGAACCGCTCGTCAAGGCGGTCAGCCCGCAGAACGCCCTGCTGTTCGTGCTGGTGTTCACGCTGCTGGTGCCGCTGTGTCTCTACCGGGGGCCGCTGAACGTGTACGGGCTCGGCGCGGGCATCGCCGGTGTCCTCATCGCCGCCGGCGTGTACCCCGCGGTGGCCGTGCTCGGCCTGACCACCTCGTACAACCAGGTCTTCGGCGTCGCCGACCCGACCAGCACGCAGACGGTGTGGGCCGCCCAGTACGCGGGGGTCACACCACAACAGGTCATGGTGCGCACCCTTCCGTACGTCTGGTTCGTCGCCCTCGGCGGATTCAGCGTCACCGCCGCCATGTACCTCTGAGCCGTCGGCCGGATCGGCCCTGACCTGATCCGGCCTGCTCAGCCACCGGCCGGAAGGTCGGTGGAGAAGGCGAGATCCCGCTGCGCCTCGATGTCCGCCAGGCGCTCCCCGAGGGCCTGGCGGACATACGCGTAGGAGTCGCTGCCGAGGGCGATCCGCAGCGGGGCCGGGTGCCGGTCGACGCTGTCGATCATCGCCGCCGCCATTTTGGCGGGATCGCCCTTGGACGGCAGCGAGGGGTCGCGGATGCCGCGCACCATCTTGGCCGGACTGTCGTCGTAGGCGGCGAGAGGTGTGGCGAGCCGGGAGCTTCCGGTACGGAACCCGGTGCGCGCCGACCCCGGTTCGACGATGGTGACACCGATGCCGAACGGCGCCACGTCCTTCGCCGTGGCCTCCATGAAGCCCTCGACTCCCCACTTGCTCGCGTTGTACAGCGACCCGCCGGGGCTGGTGGCCTGCCCTCCGTAGCTGGAGACCTGGAGGATACGGCCGCCGCCCCGCGCCCGCAGATGCGGGAGCGCCGCGCGGACCAGGTGGATCGGGCCGACGAGGTTGGTGGCGATCTGGTGGTCGACCTGTTCGCCCGTCAGCTCCTCGGCCGCGCCGAAGAGCCCGTATCCGGCGTTGCTGATGACCACGTCGATGCTGCCGAGGTCCGCGAACGCCCGGTCCACGACCCCCTGGATCGCGGGTGCGTCGGTCATGTCCAGCACGGCCGTCCACAGCCGGTCCCCGTACCGAATCTTCAGGTCCTCGACCGCCGCAGGATCGCGGACGGTGCCGGCCACCCGGTCGCCGCGTTCGAGGAGTTGCTCCGCCAGCAGCCGGCCGAAGCCGCTGCTCACTCCGGTGATCAGCCAGGTGCGGTTCGTCATGGTCCCGCTCCCTTCCGTTCGACATCTGTTCGATGAAATTGACTAACCTGTTGGTTAGTGTCGAGCCTAGGACTGGCTAACTGGTTAGTCAAACGCTACGGTGGGGCGGGACTGAAGGGGCCGGACGGAAGGGGTGAGGGCATGGCGACGGGCAACGCCGAGGCGACCAAGGCGCGGATCCTGGAGGTGGCCCTGTCGGAGTTCTCCGCCCACGGCATCGCCGGTGCGCGGGTCGACCGCATCGCCAAAGAGGCCGGCTGCAACAAGAACCTGCTCTACATCTACTTCCAGAACAAGGAGACGCTCTTCACCACCGTCCTGGAGCGGAACCTGCGCCGGGTGTACGACGAACTGCCCTTCACGCCCCACGACATCCCGGGCTACGCGGGGCGCGTCTTCGACTTCGCGATGGATCATCCGGACCTGATGCGGCTCATGGCGTGGTCCAACCTGGAACAGCGGGCGAGCAGGCTGCCCGCACGCGGCGCGGCGCAGGAGGCGATGGTCGAGGCCATGGCGGCGGCGCGGACCGACGGCGGCCCGGGGAGCGGGTTCGACCCGGCATTCGTACTGACCGCCGTCATGACGCTGGCCACCGCGTGGTCGGCGGGGGGCTCCTTCGGCCCCGCCCTCACCCCGCACCTGGCGGACGACCCCGGGGCGCTGCGCGCGTCGATCTCCCGCGCGGTCGCACTGATGGTGGGGGCCGGACCGGACGACGCCTGACGGGGCTTTACGCGTCGGCGACCGAGTCGAAAGCGACCTCGCCGCGCGCGATGCCGCGCGCGTCCGCGTCGACCGACCTGCGCAGCGCCTCGTGCAGCTTCGCCGGGGTCAGTACGCCGAGGAAACGCGCCCCGTCGAGCACGGCCACCCACCCCGCGTCCTGCTGGAGCATCTCGCTGAACGCCTGCTTCAGCGGCGAGCCGACCGGGACCCAGGCCTCCATGCGCCGGGCCAGGTCACCCACGACGGCCCGTTCCCCCGCGCTCGCCAGCGCCTCCGCCGACACCCAGCCGTGCAGCTCACCGCCGGCGCCCAGCACCACCGCCCAGCGGGCGCCCTCGGCGCGCAGCCGAACCGCCGCGTCCCCGGCCGGCTCAGCCAGCCTGGCGACCGGCGGCTCCTCCAGATCGGCGGCCTCGACAGCGGTGACCGACAGGCGCTTCAGCCCCCGGTCGGCGCCGACGAACCGGGCGACGTACGGCGTCGCCGGCGCGCCGAGAACGGCCGCCGGGGTGTCGTACTGCTCGATCCGGCCGTTCCCGTACACGGCGATACGGTCGCCCATCCGTACCGCCTCCTCGATGTCGTGCGTCACGAACAGCACGGTCTTGCGCACGGTCGCCTGCAAGGAGAGGAACTCGTTCTGCAGCCGCTCGCGCACCACCGGGTCGACGGCGGCGAACGGCTCGTCCATCAGCAGCAGCGGCGGATCAGCGGCGAGCGCGCGGGCCACTCCCACCCGCTGGCGCTGCCCGCCCGAGAGTTGGGCCGGGTAGCGCGGACCGTACGTCGCGGGGTCGAGGCCCACCAGATCGAGCAACTCGGCCGCCCGCTCCCGGGCTTTCGCCCGCTTCCAGCCCAACAGGGTGGGCACGGTAGCCGTGTTGTCGAGAACCGTACGGTGCGGGAAGAGCCCGACCTGCTGGATGACGTAGCCGATCCGGCGCCGCAGGCGGACCGGGTCGAGGTCTCCGATGTCCTCGCCGTCGACGAAGATGTGCCCGGAGGTCGGTTCGATCAGCCGGTTCACCATCATCATGGTGGTCGTCTTGCCGCAGCCGGACGGCCCGACCAGAGTGACCAGCTCACCTTCGCGCACCTCGAAGGACAGGCCGTCCACGGCGGCGGTGCCGTCCGGATAGACCTTGCTGACCTGCTCGAACCGGATCATGGCCTCACGCTAGGAGCGCCAGGCACCCCCCGCACACGGGCCGGGGCCGAACGGACACCGCGGTCGCGCGCGGTCAGCCGCGCCGCGGGCGCGCCACCGCCGCTCCGGCCGACGCGCAGACCACGGCCGGCAGGACCAGCGCGTACGACATCTGCCGGGCGTCGATCGCCGAACCGACCGTGGCGAACGCTCCCATCGCGGCGACACCGACCGTCGCCCCGATCTGCCGCCCGGCGTTGAGCAGGCCGCCCGCCGCGCCCGCCGTACCGGCCGGCGCCGCCCCCACGACCATGCCGACGAGTGCGGGCAGCGCGAACGAGACCCCGAAGCCGGTGCACACCAGACCGGCCGCCAGCCCCGCGTACCCCCAGCCGATGTCCACCGCGAAGGCGAACTCCAGGCTGCCGACCGTGAGCAGGGCCAGTCCTGCGAGTACCGGCCCGCGCGGCCCGGTGGCGGCGACGATCCGCCCGGTGAGCAGCGGGTTGAACGCGAAGGGAAGCGTCATCGGCAGGAAGCTCAGACCGGTCTCCAGCGGCGACAGGCGCAGGGTCCCCTGGAAGAGCAGCGGCAGGATGAACAGCACCCCGGTCATGGTGAAGTTGACGGCGGCTCCGGCGAACAGCGCGGCGACCGTGCCACGGGTGCGCAGCAGCGCCGGCAGCAGCACCGGGTCGGCGCTCCGCCGCTCCAGTACGGTGAAGACGCCGCCGGCGAGGACCGTACCGGCGGCCGACCAGGAAGCGTGGGCGGCGGCGCCGGACCCGAGCGCGATGAGCGCGTCCGTACCGAGCCCGAGTGTCGCGACGGCCGCGAGCTGCGGGGCGATGTCGATGGACCGCTCGCCGCGCGGACAGCGCACGGCGCGGCTGCCGGTGAGCAGCAGCACGACGGCCGCGAGCGGCACATTGATGAGGAAGATCGCCCGCCAGTTGAAGGCGTCGATCAGCAGCCCCCCGGCGACCGGTCCCGCCGCCAGGGCGGCGCCGCTGACGGCGGCCCATACGGAGACGGCCTTCGCGCGCTCGGCCCGCACCGGGTACAGCGTGCTGATCATGGCCATGGACGCCGGTACGCACGCGGCGGCGGCGACACCCAGCAGCGCGCGCAGCGCCACCAGCGTCGACAGGTTCGGCGCCCAGGCGCTCAGCAGCGAACCGACGCCGAACAGGGCGATGCCGAAGCGGAACGCCCGGTGGGCGCCGACCCGGTCGGCGACCGCGCCCGCCGACAGCAGCAGCGCGCCGAACACCACGGTGTAGCCGGTCACCGCCCACTGGAGGCCGGCCACCGAACTGCCCAGCGCACGCGCCAGATCGGGTTCGGCGACGGACAGGACCGTGGTGTCCAGCAACACGATGAAGTAGCCGAGCGAGATGCCGAACAGCGTGAGGCCACGGGCCCGGCGGGCCTTGGTGGGTCCGGCGGCCGGGGACGGCGTGGACGACGGGGAAGATGCGGACGACGGGGACGATGCGACGGAAGTCATCAGAGTTCTCAGGTTCTCCGGGAAGGGAATCGGGACGTTCCACTCTGGGCGGCCGCCCCCGCCGCCTCAGCCGCACGCGGCGTTCGGAATAACCGAACGCACGGCGGGAGTTGGCCCGGCATGGAGCTACGTCACTTGCGTACGTTCGAGGCGGTCGTCGGGGAGGGCACCGTGACGGCGGCGGCCGACGCCCTCGGCTGCGCGCCGTCCTCGGTCTCGGAGCAGATCCGCGTCCTGGAGGATTCGCTGGGGATCGCGCTGTTCGACCGGGGTCCCCGGGGAATGAGCCTGACCCCGGCGGGCACGCGGATGCGTGCCTGGGCCCGGCGCCTCCTCGACCAGGCCGAACAGGCCCGCAGGGAGGTCACGGGCGCCCCCGCCGTGCTGCGGCTCGGCGCCCTGGAGACCATCGCTGTCACCCATGTCCCCTCGGTCCTCGCCCGCCTTGTCGCGCGCCGCCCCGGGCTCCAGGTCGAGGTGCGTTCGGACGCCGCCCGCGACCAGCTCCTCGCCGCCGTCGCCGCCGGGGACCTCGAAGCGGCGCTGCTCCTGGACGCCGGCGAAGGCCTGGGCACGCTCGGCTTCACACCGCCGCCCGCGCCGCTCGACTTCGTCGACCTCGAACCCGTACGGCTCGCGCTGGTCGGTGCCCCCGGTCATCCGCTCGCCGGGCGGCCGGCCCTCGTACCGGACGACCTGCACGGGGAGCGGCTGCTGGTCAACGGACCCGCCTGCTCGTTCCGGCTGGCCGGCGAGCGTCTCCTCGGGCCCGCCGTCCCCCGGGTCGCCGCCGGAGGCGTCGCCGTCATGCGGGCCTGGGCGGAACAGGGCCTCGGCATCGCCCTGCTCCCCGACTTCGCCGTCACCGCCCAGCTCGCCGCCGGCACCCTCGTCAGGCTCGGGCTTGACGCCCCCGACCTGGCCCTGCGGCTGGTCTGGCGCTCCGACCGCGAGTCGGTTCCCGGCCTGCGCGAGGTGCTCTACGCGGCGGCGGCCCCGGCCGCCCCGCCGGCCCCCGCTTCCTCGCCGAGCGGACCGGGCGCCGCGGGTGTTCACTGGAAGGCGGGGGACGTGGGTGCCGCTGTCCGCGAGGCGCCGCCCATGTACACACCGTCTCCGTGAGCCGGGCAGGACCGTCAGAGCCCCGGTCGAGCGCGCGGGACTCCGATGCTGGAAGTGGTAGACATGCTGTTGCCTGACCGACATCTGGTCGCTGACCTGCTGAGCCGTTACCGGGCATGGGAACGGCTGGTTCTCGCCGATCCGCTCGACACGACCACACGCAGTCGGTTCGAGGATGTCGCGTACACGCTGTGCGTACTGATGGGCCAGCGCACCGCACGCGAGGCGATCGTCAAGGCCGAGGCGTACCTGCGCCGGATCAAACCGGTTCCGATCTTCCCGGAGGGGACGGAACGGGTGGGTCCCGGCGTGGGCGATCGGCCCTGAGCGGACCTGCTCCGCACGTAAGGCCCGGTTCCGGCTGTTCCCAGCGATACAAGCGACCGCTTAGTATGCGCGGGAGGACGGTACTGCCCATCGTGTGTGGAGGCCCGAATGCTGGCATGGCGAGTGCACCGGAACGGCGAGCCGGGCGAGGTGATGCGGCTCGAAGAGGTGGACCGGCCGGTGCCCGGCGACGGGCAGGTCAAGGTGCTCGTACGCGCGGCGAACATCAACTTCCCCGACGCCCTGCTCTGCCGGGGCCAGTACCAGATCCGGCCTCCGCTGCCCTTCACCCCGGGCGTGGAGATCTGCGGCGAGACGGCGGACGGCCGGCGGGTCATCACCACCGTCGCGCTGCCGCACGGCGGTCTGGCGGAGTACGCGCTCGCTGACGCTGCGGGACTGCTGCCGGCGCCCGAGGCGCTGGACGACGCCGGAGCCGCCGCACTGCACATCGGCTACCAAACGGGGTGGTTCGGCCTGCACCGCAGGGCGGGACTCCGGAGCGGCGAGACGCTGCTCGTGCACGCGGCGGCCGGCGGGGTCGGCAGCGCCGCCGTACAGCTCGGCAAGGCGGCGGGAGCCACCGTCATCGGCGTCGTCGGGGGAGCCGAGAAGGCCCGGACCGCCCGTGAACTGGGCTGCGACGTGGTCATCGACCGGCGCGCGGACGATGTGGTCGCCGCCGTGAAGGAAGCCACCGGCGGCAGGGGCGCCGACGTCGTCTACGACCCGGTGGGCGGCGACGCGTACACCCAGTCCACGAAGTGTGTCGCCTTCGAGGGCCGGATCGTGGTGGTCGGATTCGCCAGCGGCCAGATCCCCGCGCCCTCGCTCAACCACGCGCTGGTGAAGAACTACTCGGTCCTCGGACTGCACTGGGGCCTGTACGCGGCGAAGGAGCCGGCCTCGATCGCCGACTGCCACGAGCGGCTCACCGAGCTGGCGGCGCGGGGCGCGATCGAGCCGCTCGTCAGCGAGCGGGTCGGGATGAAGGGCGCGGCCGACGCCGTACAGCGCGTCGCCGACGGTGCCACGACCGGACGTGTTGTCGTCGTACCGGGGAGCGACCAGTGAAGACCGACGCCAGCGAACTGCGCGACCGTACCCGCGCGTTCCTCTCCGAACACCCGCCGGCCACCACGGACCGCACCGCCTTTCTGCGCGCGCGCTTCGACGCGGGACTCGCCTGGGTGCACTACCCGGAAGGACTCGGCGGCCTCGGCGCGCCGCGCTCCCTCCAGGCCGTCGTCGACACCGAACTGGAGGAGGCGGGCGCGCCCGACAACGACCCGCGCCGGATCGGCATCGGCCTCGGCATGGCGGCGCCGACCGTCCTGCGGTACGGCACCGAGGAGCAGAAGGCGCGCTTCCTGCGCCCGCTGTGGACCGGCGACGAGGTGTGGTGCCAGCTCTTCAGCGAGCCCGGCGCCGGATCGGACCTCGCGGCGCTCGGCACCCGCGCGGTGCCCGACGGCGACGACTGGATCGTCGACGGACAGAAGGTGTGGACGTCCAGCGCGCATGTCGCCCGCTGGGGGATCCTCATCGCACGCACCGACCCCGACCTGCCCAAACACCGGGGCATCAGCTACTTCATCTGCGACATGACCGATCCCGGCGTGGAGGTGCGGCCGCTGCGCCAGATCACCGGCGAGGCCGAGTTCAACGAGGTCTTCCTCACCGGCGTCCGCATCCCCGACACCCACCGCCTCGGCGAGATCGGCGAGGGATGGCGGGTCGCGCAGACCACACTCATGAACGAGCGGGTGTCCATCGGCGGCGCCCGCGTCCCCCGCGAGGGCGGCATGATCGGGCCGGTCGCCCGGGTCTGGCGCGAGCGGCCCGAACTCCGCACCCACGACCTGCACCAGCGGCTGCTCACCCTCTGGGTGGAGGCCGAGGTGGCCAGGCTCGCCGGCGAGCGGCTGCGCCAGCAGTTGGTCGCGGGAGCGCCGGGCCCCGAAGGCAGCGGCATGAAACTCGCGTTCGCCAGGCTCAACCAGGAGATCAGCGGCCTTGAAGTCGAACTCCTCGGCGAGGACGGCCTGTTGTACTCCGACTGGACGCTGCGCCGCCCCGACCTGGTCGACTTCACCGGCCGGGACGCCGGCTACCGCTATCTCCGCTCGAAGGGCAACTCCATCGAGGGCGGTACGAGCGAGGTGCTGCTCAACATCATCGCCGAGCGCGTGCTAGGCCTGCCCCCGGAGCCGCGCACCGACAAGGACGTCGCCTGGAAGGACCTCGCACGATGAGTACCACCCCGAGCACACCGGGCACCCCGGGCATCCCGTCGACGGTGCGTGACACCTCTCCCGACCTGCTGTACACCGACACCGAGGACGACCTGCGCGCCGCCGTACGCTCGCTGCTCACCGACCGCGACGACCTGCCGGCCGCGCTCGTACGGGCCGAGTCGGGCGATCCGTACGATCCGGAGCTGTGGACCTCGCTCGCCGCCGGGATCGGCGCTGCCGGGCTCCTGGTACCCGAGCGGCTCGGCGGACACGGCGCGAGCCACCGTGAAGTCGCGGTGGTCCTGGAGGAGTTGGGGCGGCGCGTGACGCCCGCGCCCTACCTCACCAGTTCGGTCGTGGCGACCGAGACACTTCTCGCCTGCGACACCCGGAGCACGGATGTGGCCGGGCTGCTCACCGCGCTGGCCGGCGGCCACCGGGTCGCCGTACTGGCCCTTCCGCTGACAACGGCCCCCGACGCGCCGCTGCCCACCGGCGCCACCACCGTCAGGGGGGTCGCCGACGCGGTGCGCGCCGACGTCCTGCTCGTACCGCGCGAGGACGGCCTGTACGCCGTGGAACTCCACACGGAGCAATCCGGTGTGACAGTCGAGCCGTTGACACCCCTCGATCTCACCCGCCCGCTGGCCGCCGTCACTGTCGAGCCGGCCGCCGGGGTCCTGATCGCGGACGCCGACACCGCACGCGAGGCCGTACGGCGCGGGCTGCTCGCCGGCGCCGGGCTGCTGGCGTCCGAACAACTCGGTCTGGCCGAATGGTGTTTGGAGGAGACCGTCCGGCACACCAAGGAACGGCACCAGTTCAACCGTCCCATCGGCTCGTTCCAGGCGCTCAAGCACCGGATGGCACAGCTCTGGCTGGAGGTCGTCTCCGCTCGCGCCGCCGCCCGCAACGCCGCCGACGCGCTGGCCACCGGGGGCCCCGAGACCCCGCTCGCGGTGGCCGTCGCACAGGCGTACTGCGGACGCGTGGCCGTGCACGCCGCGGAGGAGTGTGTCCAGTTGCACGGCGGGATCGGGATGACGTGGGAGCACCCCGCGCACCTCTACCTCAAGCGGGCCAAGAGCGACGCCGTGGCCTTCGGTTCGGCGGGCCGGCACAAGGAGACCATCGCCGGACTCGTCGACCTGACGGGGCCGCCCGGCCGAATGGAGTAACGCGGAACAGACCTCCTTGGAGGGGCTCTTCGCCAACACTCCTCACCGTGCCCGCCCTCTCCTGTTACATCGGAGTACGTCGTGTGACGCACACACGGCGTACTCCGACGAGCACCACGGGGGAAACACGTGGCCGTACGAACGGGAACGCCGTCAGGCCCCGCGCGCGACGACGCCACGGCCGGACTGACGGCCGTCGAGGGCGCCGCCCAGCTTTTCGAGCTGATCAGGACCGTTGTGTCGAGGCCCTTGCGCGGGGAGTTACCCGAGGCCTCGAAAGGCCGCAGTGGCATCCCGGTTGTCTGCCTGGTCGGGGACGGCGGACAGGACGCCGCCCTGGACACCTTGGACGAGGGCATCAGGATGTTCCTGCGTGACGCGCGGCCCCGGCGCGTGCCGCACGCCTTCGTCGACATGGCGACCGAGCGGCCGGCCGGCGCCTCCGACGGAGCCAATGCCGCCGACCCGTCGGCCTACGCCTCCGTGGAGGCGGTACGCGGCGTACTGGCCAGGCTCGCCCAGGAGTTGTCCGCCACCAGGAACGGCAGGGACCGGCGTATCCGATTCCGCCGCTTCGGCCTGGTCAACTGGCTGCTCCAGCAGGAACCTTTCGCGTTCGAGGACGCGGGCGAGGCCGACCTCCAGCACGACCGGATCCTGCTGCGCAAGCTGAGCGACCGGGAGATGGGCCGCCGGCGGGTCTTCGGCTGGCTGCGGAACCCGGAGAACGAGTTGGCGGTACCGGCCGAAGTCCCCTGGTGGGTCAGGCTGTTGGGACTGCATGTGCTTCCGGTGATCTGGTTCCGGCTCTGGCGCGGGGTGGGCGGTGAGTACCGGTGACTGCTGCGCCAGCCCTATCTGGCGCCCCGCGACCCCGGCACCCTCATGGGGTTCGCCGACCGGCTGACCAAACCGCACAACGGGGAGGAGGACCGGGAGCAGCTCCGCAAGCTGATGGTCAACGCCTTTCTGGAGGACCTGCGGGTCGCGTACCGCCGCAGGTTCTGGCGACCGCGCGGGGCACGCCGCACCACGTACTGCGTGGCGTTCCTGCGCGGTGTGGGCGACACCGACTGCGGCTACATGACGCTCCGTTCGATCATCGACGTCCGCAACGAGACAGGTGCTTTCGACCCGTTGGTGGTCGTCACCAGCGGCACCCGGGGCGCGGCGCTGGCCGCGGGCATGTACGGGGAGTGGGACGACCAGGGCCCCGCGAGGCCGGGCCCCGACCGGTACCCGTCCTGGAAGGACGACTTCCTGCACGCCGGACGGGAGCGCACCCGCACCACCTGGTATCTGCCGCTCGCCGTGACGGCGAGGACCGGCGCTGAGGTCGTGCCCGGCGCCCGGAGGTCCCGGGACCGGCTCGACAGGCTCCGGCCGATCGAGGCGGCGGCCCCGGCGTGGTGGGCCAGGCGCTGGGTGTCGGTCACAGTCGTGTGCCTGATGGTGGCGGCACTCGCCGGCACCGCCGGCTGGGGGGTCGGGGAGCGGGCCCGGTGGACCGCGGATCACTGCGGACTGAGTCCGGCCGAGGCGGACGCGGCGACGCTCCTGACGGCGCGGGGCGGGCAGTGTGTCGGAGTGGCACCGAACGGGTTCGCCTTCGGGACCGAGGACCCGTCGCTGAAGGCGGTGCTGAGCAAAATCGCGGGACTCAACCGCGCCGCCGAGGCCGCGAACCGGGAACACGGCAGACGCCCGCTGATCACGCTCGTACATCTGTCGGCGCTGCTGAGCAGCGCCGGACGGTCGCCCGTTGACCTCGCCTACTCGCGGGAGGCGTTGCAGGGCGCGGCGATCGCCCAGAAACGCCAGTTGGACAAGCACGGCGAGACCGACCCCGTCCTGCGGATCTTCCCGGCCAACGCGGGCACCGACATGCGCTACGGCAAGCAGGTCGTGGACATCCTGGAAAGGATGCGGAAGGACGACCCGACGATCGTCGGCGTCACCGGGATCGACCAGAGCAGGCGGGAAACGGTCGACACCATAAGGAAGTTGACCCGCGTCGGGCTGCCGATGATGGGGACCATCACATCGGCGGACTCCCTCACAGACGTCTCCGCCCTGTACTTTCAGGTCTCCCCGCAGAACCGGCGGGAGGCATCGGTCGCCGCAGCGTACGCCGACGCACACCGCGCACGGCTCGGCATCGAGAAGAAGATCCGCACCGTCTACTCGGCCGACGCGGCCGACTCGTACAGCGGCAACCTGAACGCCGACATCGGGAACGCGTTCCGGAAGAAGGGCTTCGAGGTCGAGCAACAGGCCTACACCCTGCCGAATCCGGCGCCGGGGTCGCAGGGCCATCCGGCTCTGCGCGTGGTGGGGGAGAGGAGCTGCGACTACCCCGGCCTCGTCTTCTTCGCCGGTCGCTCCGAGCACTTCGAGCAGCTCCTCGAAGGCGTCAACCAGGCGTGCCGCTCCCATCCGCCGGTGATTCTCGGCGGGGACGACGTCGCCCGCCTCGTCGCCGACCCGGGGCGCAGCGGCCGATTCCCCGCCCTCGACTACGACTTCCTGGACTTCACCCTCGAATCGGCGTCCTGCGAAGGTGAGAGCGACCTCTACACCGGCATGCGGGAGCTGTTCCACGAGGAATGCGTGCTCGTCAAGGACTCCTCCCTCGACGGACACGCCTCGCTGGCCTTCGACGCCGTCAACCTCTTCGTCAAGGCGGTGGGCCGTCTCCAGGACTCGGCGCCCGGCCTGCCGCTGAGCGCCACCGCCGTGTGGCACGGCCTGAGCGGCATCCACGGCGACGCCGCGCTGGACGGCGAGAGCGGCAGGATCGACTTCGGCGGCCAGGTCGACCAGCAGGTTCCGCTGGACAAGCTCATCACGGTGCAGCACGTCGAGGGAGCGGCCAGACCGGAGCAGGTGGGCCTCTGCGGACGGTACGGGGACCGCGAGCAGGACCTGTGGTGTCCGGCGCTCCGGATCGCGCCCCGGAAATGAGGCCCGGCGAACAATCACCCGTACGGCGGGCCTGCCGGTCGGCCGTCCGGCCTCCGACCTCCGCCACACTGGCGGCCGAATGCCGCATATCGTCGTGCGGCCGAGGAGGTTGTCGATGGCCATTTCGATCTCACTGGTGCTGCTTCTCGTGGTCCTCGCCGTGATCTTTCTGCGCAACGGCGGACTGAAGCTCTCACACGCGGTGGTCTGTGTCCTGCTGGGGTTCTTCCTCGCGGGGTCGAGCATGGCTCCGACCATCGCCGACGGGATCTCCACCACGGCGGGGCTGGTGAGCAGCGTCAGACCGTAGAGCGAGCGGCACCGCGTGCCGCGCTGTCACGTGCCGACCAGCCGCGAGCGGATCAGGAACCGCACCCCCTCGGGAGCCTCCAGGGAGAAGCCGCTGCCGCGCCCCTCCACGACGTCGACGATCAGCCGGGTGTGACTCCACACCTCGTACTGGCTGACGGACATCCAGAAGGGGACCGGCTCGGCGACTCCCTCGACCTCCAGGGACTGGAGCAGCACGTCGGAGTTGCCCGTACGGAACTCACCGGCCGGGAAGCACATGGGCGCGCTGCCGTCGCAGCAGCCGCCCGACTGATGGAACATCAGGGGCCCGTGGTCCGCCCGCAGCCGCCGGATCAGATCGGCGGCTGCGGGCGTGATCTCCACCCGGGCGGCCTGCCCGTCCGTCGCCGGTGCGCCGCCGATGTGGTCCTGCTGGTTCCGCGCCTCGTGTCGGTTCATGTGCCAGCCCTCCACCGGTCCGGTCCATCGCCACCGGGCCACACTGATGTGGTGGCCGAGTCAACCCGCTTCGACGTTGCGGGCACGTTGCACGGCTGCGGCGCGTCCACCGGGTCCGGCTGGTCCGGCTGGTCCGGCTGGTCAGGCTGGTCCGGCTGGTCAGGCGGGCCTACGCCGAGGCGGCGCTGAGCGCGCGGTGCCGGTAATCCCTGGGCGGTACGTCGTAAGCGGCCCGGAACGCACGTGTGAAGGTGGCGTGGTCGTGGAAGCCGCAGCGGGCCGCGATCCGGTGGACGGGCACGATCAGCAGCGCCGGGTCGGTGAGGTCGCGTCGTGCCTGTTCCAGCCGCAGGCCCCGGATCCAGGCCGAGACGGTGGTTCCGCGAGCCCGGAACAGCCGGTGCAGATAGCTGACGGAGATGTGGTGTGCGGCGGCGATCGCCCCCGGGGAGAGCTGAGGGTCGTGCAGGTGCTGCCGGACGAACGCCTCGACGCGCAGGACAAGGGCGTGTTGCCGGGAGTCGTCGGGCACCCGGTCCCCGGCGTCGAGGTGATGGGCGAGCACCGCGGTCAGCAGGTCGAGGGCCACCGTGCCGAGCCGGGGCACATCGGCGGGCCGGTAGCCGGCGGAGTCCGTCGTCAGACTGGTCAGGAACTGGACGAGCAGCGCTCCCATGCCCTCCCGCCCGGACAGCGGAACCGCGACCAGCCGGTCGGTGTCGTCCATCGACATCGCCAGCAGCGCCCGGGGTACGTGGGCGCGTACGAGCGTGGTCGTCCCGCGGCCCCCGGCGATGTCGAGGCTGAACGGCCGCGAGCTGTCGTAGAACGCGAAGTCCCCGGCGCGCAGGGCCGTTTCGCGGCCGGCCTGAGTCACTCCCAGCTCGCCGCGCAGAGCGAACACGAGGGAGTACAGCTCCGGGTCGGCCGCCCGTACCAGCTTCGGCGTCCGCCGCACGTCGGAGGACGAACATGTCAGCTCGACGACGTTCACGGCCGCGAGGTCCAGCGCCCGCGCCGTCGCGCGGAAGTCCGCCGGATCGTCGCTCAGCACCCGCATCGGATGCACGCTGCCGACCTGGAACTCGTCGAAGCGGGCGAGCCGTTCGGCGGGCGGCAGGTCGTCACTCCGGAACACCGTCTTGATCATTCGCTTTTCCTCCGTGGCCACGGTAGCCACATCGGACGTCCCCGGACAGGGCGGGCCCGGTCGTTTTCGGTCACCACGATGCCGACGGCCCGAGAGGGGCGAACGCGGTGCCGGGACCCGTACCCCGAGCCCCTGTCCTTACCGCATCCGTGTAACTGTGATGTGAATGTTAGGACAACCGGTCTTTACGTCATTGGGGCCACGTGTAAACCTTCCGGCACGATCCTCAGCGCAGGGAGGCGCCGAATGGCAGTCATCGCGCGGCGGACCACGTTGACAGCGGCCCTGCTCGGGGCCGGTTCAGTGGCTCTCGCCGGGTGCGGGAGCCCGCTCGATCCGACCCGGAACGACGGCGGGGACGGGGAGAAGCTACTCACCGTCGCGAGCAACGCCGTCTCCGGGGGAAAGAACGCCGACGAGGCGGACTGGATCACCGACTGGGTGATCCCCCGGTTCGTGGCGGAGCAGCGGGCCAAGGGCGTACACGTACGGGTGGAGTTCGCGCCCAGCGGCGTCGACGACGAGCAGTACAAGACAAAGCTCGCGCTCGACCTCAAGGCACAGGCCGGGCCCGACATCATGTCGATCGACGGCATCTGCGTCGGCGAGTTCGCACAGGCCCGCTACATCAAACCGCTGCGTAACGTGGTCGGTTCGCGGGCGGCGGCCTGGGACGGCTGGAAGCAGATCAACGCACGGGTACGCAACCTCGCCTTCTTCGAGGGGGAGTTGTACGGCATCCCGGCCGGCACCGACGCGCGCGTGCTCTTCTACAGCAAGCCGCTCTTCCGCAAGGCAGGGCTGCCCGCCGACTGGACGCCGCGTGGCTGGCAGGACATCCTCGACGCCGCCCGCCGCCTCAAGCGGATCGACGGAGTCACGCCCCTGCAGATCAACGCCGGTACGCCGATGGGCGAGGCCACCACCATGCAGGGCATCCTGCCGCTGCTCGCCGGGGCAGGCGGCCAGGTCAGCAAGGGCGACCTCTGGTACGGCGACACCCCGGAGCTGCGCGCCGTGCTCGGCTTCTACCGGGACATCTACCACGGGGGACTCGGCGACCCTAAGCTCCAGCAGGAGGTGAAGGGGCGGGACAGGTCCTTCGAGCAGTTCTCCGAAGGACGGCTCGGGATCATCGGCGAGAGCGACTACCTCTGGCGGGACGTCGTCGCACCGAAGACCGGGCTCACACCGATGAAGAACCGTGACACCGAGGTCGGATACACACTCTTCCCCGCCCGGGCGCCCGGCGAGGGCATCGAGGGCAGGGACCACGTCAGTCTCTCCGGCGGCGCGGTGCATGTGCTCAACCCCCATACCCGGTACCCCCGGGAGGCGTTCGAGCTGCTCACGTCCCTGCACTCGGCGGCGGCGCTGCGCGCCAGGCTCGGCCAGAACGCGATGATCACCGAGCGGGACGATGTGAACGCCACCGTGCTCCACAACGACCCCATGCTGACCTTCGCCGCCACCAAGGCGCTGCCGGTCACCACCTTCCGCCCGCCGCTCGCCGCCTACCCCGAGGTCTCCCTCGCCCTTCAGGAGGCCACCGCCCAAGTGGTCTCGGGAACGGACCCGAAGCAGGCTGCCGCCGCATACCGCAAGCAGTTGGAGGAGGTTCTCGGTGGCAACGACCACATCGTCCGCTGAGCCAGGCGCCCCCGCGGGCGCCGGCACCGGCGCCCAGGAGCCCGGGGACACCCCGCCGCCCGAGGACTCCGAACGCGACGCTGCCGGACTCGGCCGCCGCCGCGCCGCCGCCTTTGTCGCGCCCGCGCTCGTCCTGATCGCGCTGTTCCTCGTACTGCCCGCCGTATGGACGCTCTACCTGGGCTCCACCAACTACCGGCTCACCGGCATCCCGGCGATCGACCCGAGCTTCGTCGGCCTCGACAACATCACCAACGCACTGAGCGACAGCGGCTTCCTGCACTCCCTGCTGCTCACCCTGCTCTTCGTGCTCGGCTCGGCCGTCATCGGCCAGGCCGGTCTCGGATTCTCGCTGGCCTGGTGGATGCGGGACCGCTCCGGCTGGCTCAAGGGCCTGCTCGAAGCGCTGATCATGCTGTCCTGGATCCTGCCCAGTTCGGTGGTCGCCTTCCTCTGGATCGCGTTCCTCGACCGGGACGGCGGCACACTCAACACACTGCTCCACACACCGGGCGCCGCCTGGCTGCTCGACCACCCGATGTTGTCGATCATCGTCTACAACGTCTGGCGCGGCACCGCCTTCTCGATGATGCTCTACGGGGCCGCCCTCGGGAACGTACCCAGGTCCCACCTGGAGACCGCCAGGCTGGCGGGCGCCGGCGGCTGGCAGCAACTGCGGGACGTCGTCTTCCCGTGCATCAGGGGCCACGTACTGACGAACCTCCTGCTGATCAGCTTGTGGACCTTCAACGACTTCACCCCCTTCCTGATCACAGCGGGCGGACCCGACGGCGCGACGGAGACCCTCCCGGTCTTCATCTACAAGACCGCGCTGGGCAGCGGTCAGCTCGGCTACGGCGCGGCGATCTCCTTCCTGATGCTGCTGATCAACCTGATCGTCGCGGTGATCTACCTGCGGCTGCTCGGTCAGAAGAAGAAGAGCCGGAAGACCGCCAAGGACGCGAAGAGCGCCGGTAGTTCGGCGAGTACGGGGAGTACGGGGAACGCCACCGGAGCCCCGGGCTCCGACACGGAGAAGGAGGTGGCGGCATGAGGTCCCGCACCCGCCCCCGCTCGGGGAACGCGGTCACCGAACTGCTGCGCGGAGTCGGCTCGTACACGCTGGTCGCACTCGCCCTGGCCTTCTTCGCCCTGCCGCTGCTCTGGCTGGCCACCGCGCCCTTCGACCGGCACCCGGGCATCACCGCCTCCGTCCCCGACTTCACCCTCGACAACTTCAAGCGGCTCTGGGACAACCCCAACGCGGTGAACTCGCTTGCCAGTTCCGTCATTCTCGCGGTCGGCAGCGCCGTACTCGTGGTCGCGCTCTCGGCGCTCGCCGCGTACGCCCTCAGCAGGGTGCGCATCCCCGGCCGCGACGGGCTGCTGTACGCGCTGCTGCTGCTCTCCTCCATCGTGACCGGGACAGCGGCGATGGTGCCGATCTTCCTGCTGGCCGCCGAACTGAACCTCGTCGACTCCTACCTCGGGGTGATCCTGGTACTGACGGGCGGCCTGCTGCCCGCGGCGATATTCATCCTCAAGGACTTCATGGACACCACACCACGGTCCTACGAGGAGTCCGCGCGCGTCTTCGGCGCCTCCCCGCTGCGGGTGATGTGGGACATCGTCGTTCCGGTCGTACGGCCGGGGCTCGCGACCGTCGGAGTGTGGACGGTCGCTCAGGTCTGGGGCAACTTCCTCATCCCGTTCCTACTGCTGCGCTCACCGGACAAATCCCCGGCCGCCGTGGTCATGTACACCTTCTACACGGAGGGCGGCCAGCCCGACCTGGCCCTCATCTCCACCTTCTCGCTGCTCTATTCACTGCCGGTGGTGCTGATGTTCCTCTTCGTCAGCCGCCGGTACGGGTTCCGTTTCCACGGAGGGATCAAGGCCTGATGGCAGACATCACCCTGAGCCGGCTCGCCAAGGTCTACCCCGGTGGCGTCCAGGCTCTCGACGACCTCGAACTGACCGTCCGCGACGGTGAGTTCTTCGCCCTGCTCGGCCCCTCGGGCTGCGGCAAGTCCACCCTGCTGCGCACCATCGCCGGTCTTGAGGCCGCCACAGCGGGCACCATCCGGATCGGCGACCGCGATGTGACGGACCTCCAACCCGGCAAGCGGGACATCGCGATGGTCTTCCAGGACTACGCGCTGTTCCCGCACATGACGGTCAACGAGAACATCGCCTACCCGCTGAAGGTGAAGAAGCAGGGCAAGGCGGAACGCACCGAGAAGGCCCGGCGGACCGCCGAGGAACTCGGCCTCGGCCAACTCGCCGAGCGCAGGCCCGGACAGCTCTCCGGCGGCCAGCAGCAGCGCGCCGCACTCGCCCGCGCCATGGCCTGCCACCCCGAGGTCTTCCTGCTCGACGAGCCGCTGTCCAACCTCGACGCCCGGATGCGGCTCGAAGCCCGTACGTTCCTCAAGAAGCTCCAGCGCGAACTGGGCGTCACCACCGTCTTCGTCACCCACGACCAGGCCGAGGCCCTCGCCATGGCCGACCGCATCGCCGTGATGGAAGGCGGCAGGCTCCGGCAGACCGGCACCCCCACCGAGGTGTTCCGCCGCCCCGCCAGCACGTTCGTCGCCTCCTTCATCGGATCGACACCGATGAACCTGCTGGACGCGGAGATCCAGGGCGAGGCCCTCACGACCTGCGGAAGCACGCTGCCGCTCCCGGCCGGAACGGCCGACGTCGTACGCGACGGCGAGAAGGTCGTCTACGGCATCCGCCCCGAGTACCTGTGCTGGTCGGACACCGCCGTGGAAGGCGCGCTGGAAGGCACCGTCTCGGTGGTCGAGAACCTGGGCAGCGCGCAACTCGTCTCCCTGGAGTGCGGTGACACCACCGTACGGGTCGTGGTCTCCGAGGACCACGAACCGGTCGTCGGCGGGATCGGCCGCGCCGTGCCGCGCCAGGACCGCGCACTGCTCTACCGCGACGGTGACCTCGTACGGGCGGCCGACACCCCGAGCGAGGAGACGGTGCCCGCGTGACGGCCGACCGCACCCGCACGCACCGCGGGATCTGGACCATGGAACACCGCGCCGAGCAGGTGCTGCGGGCCCTCCCCGTGGAAGTGCCGCCCGGTACCGGCGCGCTCGGCGTCACGCTCGAATTCCCCGCCGCCGCCGGTGTGCTCGACCTCGGACTGCTGGGCGCCGAGGGGCAGTTCCACGGCTGGTCGGGTGGCGCCAGACGGACCTTCACGGTGACGGGAGAGTGGGCCACCCCCGGCTATCTGCCGGGCCCGCTCACCGCCGGGACCTGGCAGGTGCTGCTGCGGCTGCACCGCGTCCCGCCGGAAGGGCTGCCGTACGAGGTCACCGCCCGGACGTACGCGAGCGCGCCGGCCGCCCCCGGGGAGGGGGTGCCGAAGCCCGTACCGCTCGCCGACCGGCCGCGCCGGGACCCGAGAGTGCCCGGCGTCGACGGTGCCCGCTGGCTCGCCGGGGACCTGCACGCCCACACACTGCACAGCGACGGCGCGCTGACCATCGACGAACTCGCCAGGCTGGCCGCCGCCGAGGGCCTGGACTTCCTGGCCGTCACCGACCACAACACCGTCAGCCACCACCCGCACCTGGACGCGGCAGGCCGGCGGCAGGGCATCACACTGCTGCCCGGCCAGGAGGTCACCACCGACCTCGGGCACGCCAATGTCTTCGGACCCACCGGCTGGATCGACTTCCGCGAGGACGCGAGCAGTTGGCTGAAACAGGCCGAGGAGGGCGGCGGTGTGCTGTCCGTCAACCACCCCCTGGCCGACGACTGCGCGTGGGAACTTCCCTTCACCGGACCCCGGCCGCGGCACGCCGAGGTGTGGCACCACACCTGGACCGACCGGCGGCACGGCGCGCCGCTCGCCTGGTCCCGGGCCTGGCGGCCCGACGTGATCCCGCTCGGCGGCAGCGACTTCCACCGGCCGACCGACGGCCGGCCGCCGGGTACGCCCACCACCTGGGTCCTCGCGGAGGACGGTGACGTCCTCGGTGCACTGGCAGCGGGGCGGACCGCGGTGTCGGCAGGCCCGGGCGCGCCGCTGCTGCTGCGCTGCGGGGACGAACTGCTCGCGCTGGACGCCGCCGGCACCGTACTGGTCCGGCCGGACGGCAGCCGTACCGTCGTCCGCGACGACCGGACCCTGCTGCCGGCCACCGACGGCACGCACCGCCTGGAGACCCACACCTGCGAGGTCATAGCGCTCTGCGCCTGACGCCTGAGGTGCCCGGCGGAGGCCGCGGCACCCCCTTCCCACGTACGAGAGGCCCCACCCGCATGACCAGCACCACACCCCGCCCGAACCCCGGAGCCCCGGCCACGACCCGTGGCACAGGCGCCGCCGACGAGCTGGTGGTGGTCCCGCACACGCACTGGGACCGCGAGTGGTACCTGCCCTTCCAGCAGTTCCGGCTCCAGCTCATCGGCCTCCTCGACGAGGTGCTCCAGCGGATGGAGGACGACCCGCGCCAGCGCTTCACCCTCGACGGGCAGGCCGTCGCCGTCGACGACTACCTGGAGGTCCGCCCCGAGCAGCGCGAGCGGCTCATCGGACTGGTGAAGTCGGGCCGCCTCGCCGTGGGGCCGTGGCACATCCTGCTGGACGAATTCCTCTGCTCCGGCGAGAACATCGTGCGCAACCTGGAACTCGGGCTGCGCCGCAGCGAGGAGATGGGCGGCTCGCTGCGCGTCGGCTACCTCCCCGACATGTTCGGCCACTGCGCGCAGATGCCCCAGATCCTGCGCGGCGCCGGCATCGAACACGCCTGTGTATGGAGGGGTGTTCCGGCCGCTGTGGACCGGCACGCCTTCGCGTGGACCGCGCCCGACGGCACGGCCGTACGCACCGAATATCTCGCCGCAGGCGGCTACGGCAACGCCGTCGGTCTCTTCGACGACCCTTCTCAGGTGGCCGAGCGCGCCTCCACGATCGCTGCCAAACTGCGCCCCTGGCGCCCCGACGGCTCCCCGATGCTCGCCATGTACGGCTCCGACCACACCGCACCCGCCGCCGACCTCGCCGACCTCCTCGTACGGCACAACGCCGAGGCCGAGCGGGCCGGGCAGGGCGGAGTCACCCTGCGCCTGGCGACCATGGCGGAGTACTTCGACGCACAGCCCACCGGCACGGACGGTCTGCTGACGGTCGAGGGCGAGCTGCGCAGCCACGCCCACGCCAACATCCTCCCCGGCGTCTTCTCCGTGCGCGCCCCCGTCAAGCAGGCCATGGCCCGCGCGGAGCGCGCCGTCGAACGCTACGCCGAACCGCTCGCCGCCCTCTGGTACGACGGATCGGCCCAGCGGTTCCTGGACATGGCCTGGCACCGCCTCATCGAGGTCTCCTGCCATGACTCGGTCACCGGCTGCGGCTGCGACGAGACGGCTCAGCAGGTCGCGGCGCGCATCGCAGAGGCCGAGCAACTCGGCCTGACAGTACGGGACATGGTCGGAAAGCAGCTCACCGCGCGCGTTCCGCACGACGCGCGGCTGGTGCTCAACCCGACCCCCGCGGCGCGCACCGGCCAGGTGGAGCTGGACGTCCCCGGCGCGGGGCCGGTCCATCTCACCGACGCGGCTGGACGGACCTTCCCCGCCCAGCAGTTGTCGACCACACCGACCCTGCTGGCGGACGACACGTTCGCCGCCGACCGGCTCCCGACCGTCCTCGCCCGCATCCACGGAATCGAGCTGTACGGGCAGGAGATCACCGCCTGGCGGGTCGAGGCGGACGCCAGGCTGCTGCACTTCACCGTCGCCCCGCGCAGTGAACTGCGCTTCGACCGCGCCGAGGTCGCTGCCGCGCTCGCCGAAGCGGGAGGGCGGCAGGCGGACGCCGGTGACTGGCGGGTCGTGATCGAGGCGGAGCCGTGGCAGCGGGTCGCGGCCCTGGTGGACGTCCCCGCGCTGGGCCACACCACGCTGCGGGCCGTCGCGGGAGCCGCACAACCGCCCCAACACCCCGCAGCCGTAGGGGAGTCCGGCCGGACGCTCACCAACGGCCTGGTCAGCGTGGAGATCGCCGACGACGGCACCTTCTCCGTCAGCACCCCCGAGGGCGTGTCCCTCACCGGCGCGGGCCGCATCGTCGACGGCGGAGACCTGGGTGACACGTACAACTACGCGCCGCCCGCGCACGACGTGCTCGTGGACCGGCCCACCGAGGTCACCTTCCGCCGCACCGCCGAAGGACCGCTCGTGGCCGCCTACGAGGTCGAGCGGCGCTACGACTGGCCGCTGGCCGGTGACTTCGCCGCCGACGGCCGTACGCCCGGCACCGAGCCGACGACCGTCACCAGCCGTGTCGAACTGCGCGCCGGGGAGCCCTTCGTACGCTTCGGGGTCTCCTTCGACAACCGCGGCGACGACCACCGCGTACGGCTGCATGTGCCACTGCCTCGGCGGGCGGAAACCTCGTACGGCGAAGGGCAGTTCGCGGTGGTCGAGCGCGGTCTGACGGCGGAGGCGGGCTTCGGTGAGGAGCCCCTGCCGACCTTCCCGGCCTCCGCGTTCGTCGCCGCGGGCGGCGCCGCCCTCCTGCTGGAACACCCGACCGAATACGAACTCGTGCGCGACGGGGAGGAGTTGGCCGTGACGCTGCTTCGTCCCACCGGACAGATCTCGCGCAACCGGCACGCCCACAGGGACGAGCCCGCCGGACCCCAGGTCCCCACCCCGGCCGCGCAGTGTCGTGGGCTCCGGACCGTCGGCTTCGCCCTGCTGCCGTACGCGGGCGCCTGGGACGAGGCGGACCCGCACACCGCCGCCGAGTCCTTCCGCCATCCGCTCGTCGCCCTCTCCGGCACAGCTCCGGCAGCGACCGAACTCCCCGAGGCGGCGGGTTCGCTCACCGTCAGTGGCAGCGGTGTGGTCTTCAGCTCCGCCCGCGACCGGGACGGCCCGCTGGAGGTACGCGTCTGCGCCCAGACGCCGCACTCCGCCCCGGCCCGCCTCGCACTGCCGGGGCTGCGCTCCGCCCGCCGCTGCGACCTGCTCGGCAACCCGGGGGAGGAACTGACCGTCAGCGACGGCGCTGTCACGGTGGAACTGCGGCCGTGGGAACTGGCGACGTTCCAGTTGGACCGCGGCTGAGGCAGACCTGCGCGGGCGCATGGGCAAGGCTCCCGCGCAGGACTCCCCGCGTACGGCCGGGTAGGGTCCCGCCATGACTGAGCCCGCCCACCTGCGCTCCACCCGGGAGTCCTACGACACCGTCGCCGCCGACTACGCCACATTGGTGCCTCCCGCTTTCGACCGGGACACCTTCGGCCACGCGATGCTGGCCGCGTTCGCCGAACTCGTACGGGACGCGGGCAACGGACCTGTGGCAGACGTGGGATGCGGCCCCGGCCATGTGACATCCCACCTGCACTCGCTCGGGCTGACCGCGTTCGGTGTCGATCTGTCGCCGGGGATGGTCGAGGTGGCCCGCCGTGCCCACCCCGGGCTGCGGTTCGACGTCGGGTCGATGACCGCCCTGGAGCAGCGGGACGGCGAGCTCGGCGGGGTCCTCGCCTGGTGGTCCCTCGTCCACACACCACCGGAGGTGCTACCGGTGGTGTTCGACGAGTTCCACCGGGTGCTCGCCCCCGGCGGTCATGTGTTGCTCGGCTTCCACGCCGGCGACGAACGGCGGCACAAGAAGAAGGGGTACGGCGGTCACCCGATGTCTGTCGACGTCTACTTGATGCCGCCCGACCGCGTCGCGGGAGTCGCGGCCCGTGCCGGCCTTGAGGTGCGTGCCCGGCTGTTCCTCGATCGGGAGAGCCTGGGGAAGGCCGCGGGGGCGTGTCTTCTGCTCCGGAAGCCGGTCACGCCGTAACCCCGCTCCTGCCCCGGGAGGACCCTCGCGTACGAGGGTCCTCCCGGGGCCGCGACCGCCGTACCGCCTACCGCTTGGCGGCGACAAATCCCCACTGTTCGACCGGCTCACCGGTGACCTGCTCGTCCGGATGCCACAGGCTGATCGACCCGAAGCCCGGCTCCACCAGCTCCAGACCGTCGGCGAAGGCGCGGATGTCCTCCTTGGGGCGCGAGATGTACGGCATGGCACCGCCGCTCGCGTACTCGTCCGACCCGGCCTCGGTCTCCGGTGTCGCGATCGTGTCGCACAGCATCAGGTAGCTCCCGGTGGGGAGTTCGTCCAGATAACTGCGCACCAGCGCCGCTGCCTCACCCGAGTCCGCGACATGTCCCAGGGTCGAGAGCATCATCAACGCCACGGGCTGCCCGAGGTCCAGCGTCTTCGCCGCCTCCCGCAGGACCGTACGCGAGTCCGTCAGATCCGCGTGCACATAGTCGGTGGCCCCCTCCGGCCGACTCGTCAACAGCGCGCGGGCGTGGGCCAGAACGATCGGGTCGTTGTCCACGTAGACGATGCGCGCCTCCGGGGCGACCGACTGGGCGACCTCGTGTGTCGCGTTCGCCGTCGGCAGCCCGGTGCCGATGTCGAGGAACTGCCGTACGCCCGCCACACCGGCGAGATGCCGCACCGCGCGCGTCTGGAACTGGCGCGAGGCGCGGGCGATATCGATGATCTGCGGGAACACTTCCTCCATCCGCGCACCCAGCACCCGGTCCACCTCGTAGTTGTCCTTGCCGCCCAGCCAGTAATTCCAGATCCGTGCGGAATGCGGGACACTTGTGTCGATCCGGTCCATCGGTGTCTGAGTCCCCTGATCGTCGGTCATCGGCTCTCCTCGTATCGGGCCCCATGCTTCCGGGCCCGCCCGCTCCGCGCCGGCCTGTGATCGAATTGGGATCAACTACCCTTCTGATCCTGCGTATTCGGCCGCGATCACCGTCAGGATCCGGCCGTGCCCCTCGATCGCCTCGCATCTGAAGTGGCCCGCCGGACCCGAGACGGACATCGCCGCGGGGACCTCCTCCGCCGCGATCTCCGTAGCGGGCACCGGTACGGCCAGGCAGCACACTCCGCCAGAAGCTCGGTTCCCGTGGCGGTCGCCCGCCGCAGCACGTCGTCCTCGATCAGAAGGTCGGGTCGGGCATGATCTCCCGGACCTCTTGCGCACAGCGGCACGCGGCAGCGGTCTTGGCAGCCCACTCCAGCGCCTCCTCACGTGAGGGCACATCGATGATCGAGAACCCGCCGAGCACCGCCTTGGTCTCCGGGTACGGGCCATCGGTGACCGTCCCGTCGGTCAACACGACGCTCGCCCGCTGGCTTTCCAATCCACCACCGAAGACCCACACGCCAGCGGCCTGAGCCTCACGCACCACCGCGTGCGCGGCCTCGGCCACCTCGGGCAACTCCTCCTCCGAAATGGCCATCGCGCCGTCGTCGAACGAGATCAAATACCGCGTCATACCTGGCTCCCGTGGTCGTTGGCCCCTTTCGGCCGTCTCTCACCCTACGAGGAACGCCACCCTTCAGAACCGACATCCCCCGGCTTCCGAAACAGGTCCTGGCTTGATCTTTAACCTGTGCGGAGCCGGACGATCACGGAGCGACGCGCGTGCTCAGCAGGTCCGCCAGCCCGATCCTCTCGTAGAAGTCCGCACGGACGCGGTCGGCCAGATCGGTCACCGTCTCGGACCCGTCGTCGGCGGGGTCGACGGTGATCCGGGACGGCCGGCTGCCCTTCGGGCTGTCCACGACGTCGACGATGGTGCGCGCCACCTCCCCGACATCCGCGTCGGCCGGCGCGAGAGCGGCGAGCCGCTCGCCGACCTGTTCCATCATTCCGGAGTAGAACTCCTCGTAGGCCTTCGCTGTCTCCTCGTCGTCGGGCTGCATCGCATGGGCGAAGTGGTTGGTGCCCGAGGTGAACGAACCGGGGACGACGATGCTGCTGTCGATGCCGAACCGCGACAGTTCGACGGCGTACGTCTTGGCCAGGTGGTCCATCGCCGCCTTGGCCCCGAAGTACGGGCCGAGGTACGGCGGAGAGCCGCCGAACGTGCTGCTCGACGCCACCCAGACCAGCAGCCCGTCGTGGCGGGCCCGCATCTGCGGGAGTACGGCCCGGTTGACGCGCTGGGCCGACAGCACATTGGTGTCGTAGACCTGCGCCAGTTGGTACGGGGTGAAGGACTCCGCAGGGCCCAGCACCATATGACCGGCGTTGTGGATCACGACGTCGATCCGGCCGGTCCGGTCCATGACCTCGCCGATGCCGGTGTCGACGGACTGCTGGTCGGAGATGTCGAGTTCGACCGTACGCAGTTCCACCGCGTGCTCCCGGGCGTACTCTTCCGCCTCGGCGACGGCCTTGGTGTTGTGGCCCGTGGTCCCGCGCATGCCCGCGTAGACGGTGTGTCCGGCGTCGGCGAGGGCGCGGGAGGTGAGTGCACCGAAGCCACTGGAGGCGCCGGTGACGACAATGGTTGAGGACATGGGAGTCTCCCGAAATCTCAGTCGAAGGTGATGACGCCCCGGCCCGGCCCGCCCGGAGGTCGCGGAGAGCGGAGCACCCGGGAGCGCCAAGACCGACACACTCCACCCTTGCGCCGGTCCCGTGCGACTGCATCAGTCAAATGACTCGGCGGTCTCGACAGCGCAGTCATTCGACCGATGCGGCGGCTCACCGCCGATGCCCACTCTGGAAGCAGGACCGAAGGGTGGTCGGCCGGGCGGTTGGGCGGCAGGGAGAGGAGAACACCATGAAGATCGCATTCCTGGGACTGGGGCGGATGGGAACCGAGCTGGCGACGCACCTGGTGACCGACGGGCATGACGTCACGGTGTGGAACCGCACGGCCGAGGCGGCCGGCCCGCTGGTGGACCTCGGCGCACGCGCGGCCCGCGAGGCGTCCGATGCCGTCGCCGGCGCCGAGGTGGTGGTCACCGTGCTGTTCGGGGCCGACGCGGTACGTGAGGTCGTGCCGCGAGGGGACCTGCCCATCGCGGAGGGCGCGCTGTGGATCGACGTCACGACTGTCTCACCCGACGACACCGACGGCTTCGCCCGGTGGGCACGGGAACACTCCGTCGCCTATGTGCACGCCCCCGTCGTCGGGTCCCTCGCCCCCGCGCGCGCCCGCGCTATGGGTACGCTCCTCGGCGGCGATCCGGACGCGGTGGCCAGGGCCAGGGATGTGGTGGTGTGGGCCGATCCGGCCCGTACGAAGACCTACGACACCCCGGCGAAGGCCGCCGTGGTGAAGCTCATCGCCAACCTCGCCATCGCCGTGGGCATCCAGGGACTCGTCGAGGCCCTTCGGCTGGGCCACTCCGGGGACCTGGACACCGCCGAGATCATCTCCGCCCTGGACCTGACGATGCTGGCACGGACGGCCGGCCTCAAAGGCCCCACGATCCTTGAACATGCCTTCGCCGACACCCAGTTCTCGACGGACCTGCTGACGAAGGACGTCCGTCTGATGATGCGGACCAGCGACTCGGCTCTTCCGGCCACGGCCGCCGCGCTCGCCACCCTCGAAAACGCGGTCGGTGCGGGCCACGGCTCCGCCGACTTCTCCATCGTCGCCGAGCCCGATGCCGGGTGACGCCAGGTGACGCCGCGGCCGGGTGACGCCGCTCAGCCGCTGACCCGCTGACCGGGGGAGTTCACGGCAGTCCGGCGAGAGCGTCCCTGAGAGCCGCCCGGGACGTGATGCCGAGCTTCGGGAAGATGCGGTAGAGGTGGGCACTCACGGTCCGGTGGGAGAGGAACAGCCGTTCCCCGATCTGCTTGTTGGTCAGCCCGGACGCGGCGAGCGAAGCGATCTCCCGCTCCTGCGGGGTGAGTTCGGGTAGGCCGGAGTGCGGCGAGCCCGCCCGGCTGAGGCCGGTCGCCCGTAGCTCGGCGGTCGCGCGCCGCTCCCAGGGCGCCGCCCGCAGCCATGCGAAACTCCGCCTGGCGGAGGCGAGTTGTGCCCTCGCCTGCTCAACGCGTTTGGCGCGCCTGAGGTGTTCCCCGTAGGCGAGCTGCACCCGTGCGAAGTCGAACGGCCAGCGGTCGCCGTCCGGTACGGACAGTGCCTCCTCGAAATACCCGCTCGCGCCCTCGTCGCCGACGGCGTCGGCGGCCGAGGCGGCGGAGGCTCCCGACAGCAGGGCGAGCCGAGGGGAGAGCGCGGCGATGTCGGCTTCCCGCATCGCCCGCACATGGTCGGCCGCTTCGGTACAGCGTTCGGTGTGCACGGCGGCTTCCACCAGGTCGTACGTGACCCACAGGGCGTGCGGGACGTACGGCGCGAGCACCCCCGCCGGACTGATGCCGGCCGCGTGCCCGTACGCCGTGTCGAAGTCACCGCTGCCCAGGGCGGCGAGCACCCGCACATGATCGGCGTACACCTCGGTGCCCCTGGCGCCTCTCGGCGCGGCCCACCGGGTGATCCGGTCGGCCAGATCCAGGCTGCCCCGGAAGTCGCCCCTGGCGGCGGCGAGCAGGGCCAGGCAGTAGCGGAAGTACCAGGCGTAGTAGTCGTATCCGTGTCCCCGGCACAGTGCGAGGCCTTCGCCGGCCAGGGCCGTCGCCTCGTCCCACTGCCCCGTCAGGTAGTCGTCCAGACAGAGGTGGCTCAGCGCGCCGAGGTACCTGCGGACGGGGCCGCCGTCGCGCCCCGCACGGACGACGCGCCAGGTGGGTTCGCGAATTCTGCTGAGCCGGTCGGTGTACACGCACGCCGTGCCCAGCCACACGACGCGTGCCGGATCGGTCTCGTCGTGAGAGGCGTCCAGTGCGGAGTCGAGGTCGTCCAGGGCGGGCCGCGCCGTACGCACCGGATCCGGGAAGGTCCTGCTGACGAGCGACAGCAGCGGCGGAACGGCGGGTTCGAGCCGGTCGATCGCGGTGAACAGGGAATCCCACAACTCCCGCCGGCCACCGAACCAGCACACCAGGAGGAGTGTGTGGAGCGCGTCGACGAGAGGCTTGTCCCTGGCGTCGTACCCGTGGCTTCCGGACTCGATCGCATCGGTGAGCAGGTGATGAGCCGTGTCGACGTCGCCGTCCCCGTTGATCAGTACGGACGCGGCCGCTGCCGCGAAGTGCAGCGTCCCGCCGAAGTCCGGATCGGCCCTGCGGGCGTCCTTCAGAAGCTCTGAAGCGCTCTGGAGCTCACCGATCGCGTCCGCCCCGATGTAGGCGGCCTCGGCCAGCCGCCGGCCGCCGGCGGATCCGAGCGGGCTCAGATCCGCCGCTCTTGTCAGCGCGGCGACGGCGCCGACGGCGTCCGCCCTGCGCAGCATGAGGCGCGCGGCGTCCTCCAGCGAGGCCGCGACCTCCTCGTCCGGTCCCACGGACGCCTCCGCCAGGTGCCAGGCACGCCGCTCGGGCTGATCGACCAGGACGCGGGCCAGCGTCCGGTGGGCGCGGCGCCGTTCGTTGCTGGGAGCGGCCTCGATCACCGCGGAGCGGATCAGCGGGTGGTGGAAGCGGAGCCGGCCGGTGTGTTCATCCACATGGATCAAGTGGTCACGTTCGGCGGCCGTCAACGCCTGGAGGTCGTTGTCGTGGTCACAGACCGCAGTCGCCTCTGCCGACCCCTCCGCCTCTGCCGCCCCCTCCGTTCCCGCTGTCCCCGCCGTTGCCGATTTCAGTACGGCGAGATCCCCGGTGCCGTCCAGCGCCGCGAGCAGGAGCAGGTGTTGTGACGACGCGGGCAACCGGAGCACGCGTGAGACGAAGAGCGCCTGGAGGCGAAGGCTCAGCGGCAGCACGTCGGGCAGTGACTCCTGTGCGGCCCGCTGCGGCACACTCAGCGCGGTCGGCAGTTCGAGGAGCGCGAGCGGATTGCCCCGGGCCTCGGCCAGCATGCGATCCCGTACTTCTGGCGCGAGCGCCGGGAACCTCCGGCTCACCAGCGCGGTCGCCGATTCGGCGTCGAGCGGCGGGAGTTCGTACCCGGGCAGACCGCCGTGGTCGAAGTGGTCGGCCGCGCCCGACCTGGACGCGGCGAGAAACCCCACCCGGCTGCCGGCCAGCCGACGGGCGACGAAACCCAGAACGGACGCGCTCGCCTGATCGAGCCAGTGAAGGTCGTCGACGATCAGCAGGAGGGGTTCCTCGGCGGCCACCCGGCGCAGCAGGAGCAGGGCCGCGTTGGACACGATCAGCCGACCGGGCGGCGTACCACTGCCGAAACCCAGGGCGACACGCAGTGCCTCCCGGTGCGGAGGGTCCAGCTCCTCGATCGCTCCTAGCAGGGGGAAGAGAGCTTCGTTGAGCCCGGCGAAACTGAGGGCGCCTTCGAATTCCGCGCCGGAGGCCCGCAAGACCCGGGTCCCGCGGGTGGACGCGAGCCGTCCGACCGCGTTCAGCAGGGCCGTCTTGCCGACACCGGGCTCGCCCGACAGCAGCATCGCCCCACCATGAGCGGCTGATGTGTCCACAAAGTCGCTCAGCATGTCCAGCTCTTCGGAGCGGCCGATCAGGGGCTCGGCCATGGCGTCCGCGAGTCGGCCGGCGCGGGTCACGGGAAGACCTCCCCTCTGCGCGGCGCGGAGGCGCGAGGCGGGGCGTGGCTCTGCCCGAATGTGCCGTCGGCATCTCCGGGACGCTCCGGGACGCTCCGGTACGCGTGGACGCGCTCCGGTACGCGTAGACGTCCCGCCTCCCCACTCATGCTAGGCCCTGTCCGGCGGATCTTCGCGGGCCCGGAACGCCCGGCACGGCACCAGCGGGCCGCCGCCGAAAGGCGACAGGCGCCCGGCCTGACCGGATCAACGCGCGCGTGTCCGGTCCGAGAGCCGATTCCCGGCTCAGGAACGGTCGCCGCCCGGCGCGGTCGACGAGTCCGCCGCGAAAGGACCCTCCCGAAAGACGACGACGGTCGCCGGGTCGAGCGTGCGGTGAACGAGTTCCTGAGCGGTTTCGCTCGGGCGCCTGCCCTGCCGCCGGCTGTAGGCCCGCAGCGCCGCGCCCGCCTCCGCCGGAGTCAGCAGCCCGTGCGCCGCCAGCATGCCCTTGGCCGTCTCCAGGGTCGCCTTCGCCGAGATGACCGCCTGGACGAGGGTGAGGACGTCCTGGGGCCGTACGGGCTCCACGTCCCAGTGCATCAGCGCGACGGCGGTGACATCGGCGAGAGCGCCCGCGAGCAGCAGATCGTCCTCCGTCAGCGCGCCCGGCGACGCGCACAGCAGGTTGAGGGCGCCGATGGTCTGTTCGTTGACGCGTACGGGCAGAGCGTACGCACCGTGAAACCCGGCGGCGCGCGCCAGCGGTACGAAGCCCGGCCAGCGGTCCTGGTGCGCGGCCAGGTCCCCGGCGTTCACGGGTTGTTCCCGCCGCAGGCACTCCACGCAGGGACCCTCACCGGTCTGAAGCTGGAAGACCTCCAGCAGGTCGGCGCGGTCGTCCGACACGGCCATCGTCCGCAGGCCGCCACGGGCCGTGACCATCATGATCCCGGCCGCGTCGGCCCCGGTGAGACGCACGCAGTGGCCGACGAGCCGGTCGACGAGGACGAGCGGATCGACGCCGGACCCGAAGGTGTCGGCAAGGCTGACAAAAGCCTCCGCGACGTGCTGCTGGCGGCTCATGCCGGATCCACCGTCCCTGTCTTCCGCACCTCGGTGACGGTCCTACTCATCGAGGACCACCCTGTGTGCGATGACGTCCCGGGCGACCTCGGTCACCGTCCGGCCTTCGACGAAAGCGTACGCGCGGAGCCTGGCCAGCGCGTACTGCGGATCGACGCCGAGCTGGACCATCACCATGCCCGTGGCGTAATGCACTTCCTCATGTTCGCTCTCGGCGGCGTCCAGCCACGACGTCACGTCCTGGTCGTCGCCGACGCCTCCCGAGTGCAGCCTCATCAGGGCCAGCGTGATGGCATCACCGGCAGGGAAGGCGAAGGCCATGTCCTGGGCGCTGAGGTCGCCCGGCCGGTCCCGGTAGAGGTCGAGCGTGCCGATCGTCACCGCTTCGCTGCCGAGCGGCAGCGAGAAGACCGCTCGTACGCCCAGCTCGACCGCGCGCCGGGCGAAGAGCGGCCAGCGTCGTACGTCGGCGCCGTCCGTCAGATCGCCGCCGAGCACCGGAGCGGCCAGCGAGAGGGCGCTGTGGCAGGGGCCGTCCCCCAGCGTGTACTGGGCTTCGGCGAGCTGCTCGGCCACCGGGTCGCTCGACCACCACAGCGTGCGCATGCCGGGACCGCCGGAGAGGGAGACCGAAGCGCCGGTGATGTCGAGAACGTCCACGCAGGCCCGGCACAATTGCCCGGGAATCTCCCGGGCGTCGCGTCCTCTGACGGCGGCGGCCAGCGCGTGGATGAGCCGGGCGCGGCTCTGAGTACCGGCCCCGCCGGGCGCCTGCGGTGCGTCCGACTGACGCGTGCCGCTCTCGTCGTCCCCTCGGGGGTCGCCGGGCTCCATCGCGCTCCCTTCCGACAATGACAACAGGCTGTCGTCGTCGGTCACATCGTGCGTCGGGACAGCCGTCCCGCTTTTGCGCCCGCCAACAGTATTCACCTTCGGATCGCGACGGGGGAATGTGGGACGCCGGGCTCTCACCGCACAGGGTCGCCGGGGCGGACCAGGCCGCTCTGGTAGGCGAGGACGACCAGTTGCGCGCGGTCGCGCGCGCCCAGCTTCATCATGGCCCGGTTGATATGGGTCTTGGCGGTCAGCGGGGAGACGTACAGCCGCTCGCCGATCTCGTCGTTGGAGAGCCCGTCCGCGACCAGCGCCATGATCTCGCGCTCCCGCTCGGTGAGACAGTCGAGCACCGCCGGGCTGGGCAGCGGCCCCGGGTCCGGCTGGGACAGGAAGCGGGAGATCAGGCCCCGGGTGGCCCTCGGCGACAGCAGCGCCTCGCCGCGCGCGACGACCCGGATGGCTTCCTGGAGATCGACCGGCTCGACGCTCTTGCTGAGGAATCCGCTCGCCCCGGCGCGCAGGGCGCGCAGAACGTTCTCGTCGAGTTCGAAGGTGGTCAGGATCAGCACCCGTACCCCTGCCAGGTCCTCGTCCGCCGTGATGAGCCGGGTCGCCTCGATACCGTCCAGATCCGGCATCCGGATGTCCATCAGGATCACATCGGCGCGGGTGCTGCCGGCGAGGTCGACCGCCTCGCGTCCGGTCGTCGCCTCGCCCACCACCTCGAGGTCCGGCGCGCGGTCGACGAGGACCCGGAATCCGGCGCGGATGAGCGTCTGGTCGTCGGCGAGCAGCACTCTGATCGTCACGGGCGGATGTCCTGTCCGTCGAGGGCGGGCAGTTCGGGAGACGCGAGTTCGAGTGGTGAGGGTACGGGCGGCGCGTGTTCGGGCGGCGCCTGTTCACGAGGCGGGGCTTCACGAGGCGGGGCTTCACGAGGCGGGGCTTCGAGGGCGGCCGGCAGGAAGGCCCGTACGGTGAACCGGCCGTCGTCGCCGCGTCCGGTCCGTACCGTCCCGCCGACCGAACTGACCCGCTCCCGCAGGCCGATGAGGCCGTGTCCGGTGCCGTCCGCGTCCGGGACCCGGCGCCCGGCGGCGTTCTCGACCACGATCCCGAGACCCGCGGGCGTGTAGTCGAGCCGCAGCCGCGCCGCCGGTTCGCTGCCGTGCTTGTGGGCGTTGGTGAGGGATTCCTGCACGATGCGGTACGCGGCCAGGTCCACCGCCGAAGGCAGCGGACGCGCCTCGCCCTCCTGCCGGTGCTCGACCCGCAGCCCGACGGCGGTCAGCGAGTCCAGCATCGACGCCAGCCGGCTCAGTCCCGGCGGTGGCTCGGTCGAGGAGTTCGGGTCCTCGGAGCGCAACACGTCCAGTACGGAGGAGAGTTCGGCGAGTACCGTACGGGCGGCCCCCCGGACGTGGGCGAGCGATTCCTCGGCCCCTTCGGGATGGTCCCGCAGCAGATGGGCGGCGACGCCGACCTGCACGTTGATGACGGCGATGTGGTGCGCGACGACATCGTGCAGGTCCCGGGCGATACGCAGCCGCTCCTCCACGACCTGGCGGCGCGCCTCCTCCTCGCGGCTGTGCTCGGCCTGCCGGGCGCGTTCCTCCACGGCCTTCAGATTGGCCCGGCGGATCCGGACGGCGTCACCGACGGCGACAGTCAGGGCGCCCCACGCAACGATCGAGGCGTTCAGCGGATCCGTCCAGCTCCGGCCGGCTCCGACGACCACGGCGACGTACACCGTTACGAGCGTGACGGCGCCGGCCGCCACGGCGATCCTCCGGGTGGTCCGCGAGGCGACCGTGTACGTGCAGATCACACTCGCGGCGAGCAGCGGGCCGACGAGCGCCGCGTGCAGGTTGAACGCGGCGCTCGCCACCGTGACCACACCGAAGACGGGCAGCGGCCACCGGCGCCGGGCGGCTATCAGTACGAACGCCGTCGCACCGGCGAGGAAATCCTCCACGCCGAGCGGACTCCCGGAGGGGTTCCCGGGCCCGAACCGCGCGGCGAGCAGTGTCGCGCCGGCGACCAGCAGAGCGAGGGCCGCGTCCACGGCCCCCGGACGGGAGGTGACACGGTCGCGCATCCGGGACAACCGGTGATCAGCCATGGCACGCAAGGTAGCGGAGGCCCGCACGCGGCGTCGTCGTCCGGGTGCGGTACGGGTCCGCGTACCGCCGTACCGCACGCGCGGTAGGGCGGATCCACCGCGTCCGGACGATGCCGATGACGGGCGGCGTCGCCGATCGTCATCGTCATGAACGAACTCTTCGGACTGGATCGACGGCACTTTCTCCGTACTACGGCGGCGCTCACGGGCGCCGTGGCGCTGGGGACGCTGACCGGGTGCGAGTCGGCGGGCTCGGATTCCGGGGCCGGTGCGAGCGGCGCCGAATTCGACGGCCGGACGATCGAGTCCGCGGCCGCGCTGCCCAAACCGTTCGCCGTACCGCTGCCGATCCCGCCGGTGAAGCGGCCCTCGCGCAGTACCGCCGACGCCGACTACTACGACATCACCGCACGGGAAGCCCGTGCCGAGATCCTGCCCGGCCTCCGGACGACGATCATGGGGTACGACGGGATCTTCCCGGGGCCGACGATCGCGGCGCGGCGCGGACGGAAGACCGTACTCCGCTACCGCAACGAGCTGGCCGTGCCGACCGTCGTACACCTGCACGGCGGCCACACCCCGCCGGAGAGCGACGGCTTCCCGACCGATCTGGTGCTGCCCGCCACCGGCGGTGCGAAGTTCGCGGCGCAGGCCGTCGGCGGTACGGCGACCACGGGCACCCGCGACTACACCTATCCGCTGGACCAGCGGGCCGCGACGCTCTGGTACCACGACCACCGGATGGGCTTCACCGGCCCCCAGGTCTGGCGCGGGCTGGCCGGATTCCTGCTGGTGACCGACGACGAGGAGAAGGCACTGCCGCTGCCGGACGCGGACCGCGACATCCCGCTGATGATCACGGACCGCGCGTTCGAGAAGGACGGCGAGTTCAGTTATCCGGCCATGGATCCACGGCTGATCAGCATGGCGGGCGTCGACGCCGACCACATGGCGGGCGCGGCCGGTGACGTCATCCTGGTCAATGGGGCTCCCTGGCCGGAGTTGGAGGTCGAAGCGGTCCGCTACCGGTTCCGCGTCCTCAACGCCTCCAATGCCCCCCGCTACGAGCTGGCGCTCGACCCCGTACCCGGTGGGAGCACGTCATTCACCCAGATCGGCTCCGACCAGGGGCTGTTGGAGGCACCGCGGCGGCACACCACCCTCCCGATCGCACCGGCCGAGCGGTTCGACGTGATCATTGATTTCGGCGCCTACCCGGTCGGCACGCGGGTGACACTCACCAACCGGGCGGGCAAGGGCGGGACCGCGCAGATCATGCGCTTCGTCGTCGCCCGCAAGGCGAAGGACGACAGCCGCATACCCGCCAAGCTCTCCACGATCGAGACGCTGCCGACGAAGTCGGCGAAGACGCGGCCCTGGATGTTCCGCAAGGGCAAGGTCACGAGCATGGGTGCGGACACGACCGGCTGGGTCATCAACGGCCGCGAGTTCGACCCGGAGCGTATCGACGCCGCACCCCACCTGGGGGAGGTCGAGATCTGGCGCCTCGCCACGGACGCCTATCACCCCGTACACATCCACCTCTCGCCCTTCCAGGTCGTCTCGCGCAACGGAGGCCCGCCCGGAGCGGGCGACCACGGGTGGAAGGACACCATCGATCTCAGCCCCAAGCAGTACGCCGACGTCGCGATCAGGTTCGACGACTACGCGGGCCGTTACCTGCTGCACTGCCACAACCTCGAACACGAGGACATGGCCATGATGGCCACCTTCCGGACCTCCCAGTGAGAACACCGTGAGCCCCGCGCGCAGTTCGGGCTTCGGGCTTCGGGCTTCGGGCGGACGGAGAACTCAGCGTGGCAGGACGTCGTACAGGTCGTCGATCACGTCGCGGACCATCGCCCGCCCGTGGCGCGTCGCGGCAGCACGTACGGACGGGAGGCGCTCAGGAAGCTGTCGCAGCGGGTAGTTGGCCCACTAGAGTGAAAGCATGTCCGGTGAACTGGTGCCAGATCGCGGCGAACTGCGCGCGTCCCACGAAGATCGCGACCAGGTCGTGGAACTGCTGCGGGTCGCGGCGGGAGACGGCCGGCTGACCGCCGAGGAGCTGGACGAACGGCTCGGTGTGGCGCTCACCGCCCGTACGTACGGGGAGCTCGAGGTACTGCTCACGGATCTGCCCGCGGCCGGGCCCGCGCCGGTGGTCGGTGCGGCGGCCGTCACTCCCAAGGAGATGTCCCGGATCGCGGTGGACAGCGGGAGCGCGAAGCGCGACGGCGCCTGGGTGGTCCCCCGGCGCCTGGAGGTCGAAGCGAGGAGCGGGTCCGTCGTTCTCGACTTCACCAGGGCCGTCATGGTGCTGCCCACGCTGGAGATCGACGCCTCGGTGCGCAGTGGGTCCTTGACACTGGTGGTTCCGCCCGATGTCTTCGTGGACGTCGACGAGGTGGAGGTGGGCAGTGGCAGTGTGCGCAACCGAGCACCACTCGCCTCGGCCACCGAGGTCAGGCTGCGCGTCCAGGTGACGGGCTCGGTGCACAGCGGCAGCATCACGGTACGGCCGCCCAGGCCGCCCCGCCGTAGCTTCGTCCAGTGGCTGCTGCGCCGCCCCCGGCCGGTGCCCGCGAAGGCGCTCCCGCGCTGAGGTCCGGGCCGCTGCCGGCAAGGTGGGGGCGCCGGGCAGCGGCAGGTCCGTCGCGGGCACACTGGTCCCATGTCGACCTATCGGGCCCCGCGTGATGTCAGGTTCGTCAACGGGCCGGTGAGGCTGGCCGGTTCACTGGACGTACCGGAGGGTGGCGCGGTATCGGCCGGAGTGGTGCTGGTCGGTGGATCCGGACCGTCCGACCGGGACAACGACAGCTACTTCCCGCCCATCCGGCGGCGCCTCGTGGAGGCCGGTGTCGCAGTGCTGTCCTACGACAAGCGAGGTGTCGGTGAATCGTCCGGCGACTGGCGCGAGGCGACCATGGACGATCTGGCCGCCGACGCGGGTGCCGCGCTGGACTTCCTTCGAGCCCAGCCAGGAATCCCGGCGGGCTCGGTGGGGCTGTTCGGCCACAGCGAGGGCGGCTGGGTGGTCCTGCGCGCAGCGGCTGCCCGTGACGATCTGCCCTGGGTGATCACCAACAGTTGCCCGGGAGTGACTCCCGCGGTGCAGGAACGTCATGCGTTGGCCAACGCCCTGCGCGCATCGGACACGGCGAGGCGCGACACCGACAGCGCTCTGGCTCTGTACGACCGGCTCGTCGAAGCAGGCCGCGGCGGCGCTGACTTCGCCGCCGCGGCGGCACTTGTCGACGCTGCCGGAGGAGGGGCCGGACTTGGCGAGTACTGGGCCGGCATGGACGAACGCCTCTGGACCTTCCTCGCACACAAACAGGACCACGACCCTGTCCGGGACGTCATGCGCCTCAACTGCCCGCACCTGGCGATCTTCGGCGGCGCGGACGACCTGGTCCCCGTCGCCGACAGCATCCGCGTGTTCAGTGCCGCCGCGTGTGATCCCGGCCGCGACCACAGGGCCACGCTGACCGTGCGGGTGTACCCCGGCGGTGATCACCGGGTCCGGACGGAGGGAGGCACCCGCCTCGCCCCCGGCTATCAGGCGGCCCTGGCCCGCTGGATCATGGACCACACGGACCCCGTACCCCGAGGGTGACGGTGTTTACGCGGAGGCCGCCCGGCGTTGGCCGCCCGGGGGCGGCCGATCCCGGTGCGGTACGCGAGGTCACCGCCGCCCTCGAGACGCCGGCGCGCCACTTGTCGCCCCGCCGCCGCGCTGACGCCGGCCCGGCCGCGTAACCGCGACGGATGTCAGTCGAGGTACGCGGGGGCGAGCGCCGCCTCGATCATGAGGTGCGGGGCGCCCGAGCCGTCGGCCGACAGGGTGTAGAGGTCGGAGCCGTAGTCGCTGGGCATGGAGTAGACCACGGTTCCGTTGTCCGACCAGACCAACTGGTCGTCGACGCTGCGGGGTTCGGCGAGTGGCGTCTCGCGCATCGTTCGCAGGTCCAGGACGTACAGATGCCACGGCGCGTCGGCGGGCAGGCCGGCGACCCGCTTCTTGTAGGCGATCCGGGTGCCGTCCGGCGACAGGGACGGGCACTCGACGTTCGTGTGGAGTGTGGTGAGGGTATGGCCCGTCATGTCGCCCCGGACCAGGTAGGTCTTGCCGCCGGTTGCCATCGTCGCGTAGAAGTACCGGTCGTCGGCGAAGGTGACGCCCCAGAAGTTGATGTCGGCGGGGTGCACGGTGTGGCCGTCCTCGACCGTACGGAAGTCCTCCAGGCTCTGGTCGAGGTGGCCGGTGCGTGTGTCGACGATCCCGGTCCTGGTGGAGAAGTTGGTTCCCGCGTACGAGTCGCCGCCGACGAAGACGGTCCACGCCACCAGGTGCCCGCTCGGCGAGACCCGGGCCCGGGTCGGGATGCCGGGCAGGTCGTAGTGCGCGCGTTCCTTGAGACGGCTGTCGAGGACCACGGCGCGGTAGGTGTCCTGGATGCCGCCGTGCACCGCCTGGAGGCAGATCCCGGTGCCCGCCGCCGCGTAGAACCGCAGGCAGGCGACGCCGGAAGCGGTACGGCGGCCGCCGGGATCCGTGGCGGGGACGGTGCTGAGCTCGTCCCGGTGCGGGCCCAGCGCCATGTTGCGGAAGACGATCCGCCGCGCGGGGCCCTGCGACAGGGACACCGGTCCCGCGCCGACCGGTGGGCCGCCCGCCTGTGTGACCTGGGCCCGCGCCGCGCGGTCGCTCGCGTGGACCACGGCCGCCGCGGCCACGGCTGCCAGCACCAGGACGCCGGCGAGCAGCACGAGCAGCCTGTTGCGGGGCGTCATGGACGGGCCGCTCACGGCGGGC
The DNA here is from genome assembly GCF_000818195.1 of Streptomyces sp. 150FB. Lineage (GTDB taxonomy): Bacteria > Actinomycetota > Actinomycetes > Streptomycetales > Streptomycetaceae > Streptomyces. Next base: position 9,162,247 of record NZ_JTHL01000001.1, read on the forward strand.
GGCGCGGAGTCGGGGGGAGTCACGGGGGGAGTTCCGGTGGTCATACGGCAACCTCCGCCGCGCCGAGCGGCCGTA
>NZ_JTHL01000001.1:9162673-9164723 GCF_000818195.1 Streptomyces sp. 150FB
CGCACACCGCGAGCGCCACGGCCGCCGCGCCCAGCGCCGTACGGTCGCCCCACGCGCTCCACGCGGCGCCGAAGGCGAGCGAGCAGGCGAAGCGGGCCCCCGCCTGCCCTGTCTGCACCAACGCGAGGCCGCTGGAGCGCAGTTCGGCCGGGACACAGCCGGCGGCGGCGGCCATCAGCACACCGTCGGTCGCCGCGTAGAAGCCGCCGTGCAGGGCGAGGACGGCGTACGGCAGTGCGCCGCCGCCCCAGGACGACAGGATGAGTCCGTACGCGGCGAGCAGCGCCAGGTGGCCGCCGAGAAACACCGGCCAGCGCCCGACCCGGTCCGCCAGCCTCCCCAGCGGCACGGCCAGCAGCAGGAAGGACGCGGCCGTACCCAGCGGGAGCAGCGCGAACCAGCGGTCAGGCACGCCGAGTCGGTGCTGAAGCAGGAGATAGACGAACGAGTCGCTGACCGTCGCCAGCCCGAGCAGCAGCGCGCACACCGCGAGCCGGCGTACGTCCCGCTCGCGCAGCAGCCGCAGCGCGGCGCGCAGCGACACGGCCGCCGCCGGCTTCCCCGACGGCGACACCTCAGCGCCCGCCTGCGCGGCCGGGCCGGCGACGGACCTGTTCGGCACGAAGAGCAGCAGGACGAGGACGCCCACCGCCGCCACGCAGAAGCTCACGGTGAACACCGCGTCGTAACCGTCGGCGGCGACCCGCAGGATCACGAACGCCACCAGCGGCCCGAGCAGCGCGCCCGCCGTGTCCATCGCGCGGTGCACCCCGAACGCCCGCCCCCGCGCGGCGGGTTGCGAAGCGAGGGAGATCATCGCGTCGCGCGGGGCCGTACGCAGCCCCTTGCCGGTACGGTCGGCGGCCAGCACGGCGCCGATCAGCGGCAGCGAACTCACCATCAGCAGCAGGGGTTTGCAGAGCGCCGAGAGACCGTAGCCGAAGACGGCGACCGCCTTGTACCGGCCGCCCCGGTCGGCCAGATGGCCTCCCACCAGGCGTACCAGCGCGCTGAATCCGTTGTAGACGCCGTCGAGCAGGCCGAAGCCGAGCGGCGAGAGACCGAGCCCGGCGACGAGATAGAGCGGCAGGACAGCGGTGACCATTTCGGACGAGACGTCGGTGATGAGACTGACGGATCCAAGAGCGAGCACGGTGGGGGCGATGGCGGCGCGCCGCCCGGGAGTTGCCCGGGCGGGCGCCGCCGCCGGCGTGCCGCGGCTGTCTGCTACATACACGTCAGGAAGCCCAGATCCCCGTGATGTCGGAGGCGCCGGCGGCCTGGCCGGCATGCGAGGTGCCGTACATGTCCTCAAGGGTGCGCAGCACGTTGTAGTGGGTGTACTTCGTCGAGGACGACGAACCCGCCTTCACCGGCTGCCCGTACAGCACCGTGGTGATCTTGTTGCCGGAGAGCGAGTTGTCCTCGTCGAAGGTGAGCAGGAGCAGGCTGTTGTGCGTCTTCGCCCAAGTCGCGTACGCGCCCAGGTTGTTCTTCAGCCAGGTGTCACCCGTACCGACCGAGCAGTCGTGCATGTCGCTGCAGAGGTTCGGGACGACGAACGAGACCTGCGGCAACTGGTTGTAGTCCGTCGGGAATTGGGCGAAGGTGTGCGCCGACGACGTCGAGACGTTGCTGAAGCCGAACCACGGGTTGTGCTTACGCGCGTAGTCGCCGCTGCTGCACGTGGTCGAACCCTGGCTGGGCAGCGTCTCGTTGTAGCTTCCCCAGGTCTTGCCCGCCGAGGTCAGCTCGGAGGCGAGGTTCGCGGCCGACGAGAAGCCGGGGGTGTAACAACTGTCGCTTGTGATGCCCTGAGTGGAACCGGAGAACAGAGCCATGTAGTTGGGCTGGCTCGGGTGGGTGATGGCGTACGACGCCGAGAGGTTGGCGCCGCCCGTCTTCAGTGAGTTGATGTACGGCGCGCTGGAACTGCCGATGATCTGGCTGTAGGCGTGGTTCTCCAGGACCACGACGACCACGTGTGCGGGGGTGGGGACGCTGCCGGCGGCCTGAGCCGCGGGCGCGCCGCCGAGGCCGGCCCACAGGG
>NZ_JTHL01000001.1:9165016-9169562 GCF_000818195.1 Streptomyces sp. 150FB
GGCGGCGACAGCGGTACGGGAGCGGCGGGAGACGGACAGTCGTGCGGACAAGCCGGACACGGCTTTACCTCCGGGTGCGGGGGGACGGGGGAGGAGCAACGTGAGGTTAGATCCGGCGCCCGGCCGCCGGAAGATCCCCCAAGATGAAGTCCCGCGTAACGTCCGGTGGTTGTGCCCGCCTTACCCGTCCCCTGTTCCCCGCCGCGAGGCAGAGCGAAACGACCCGCGAAGGCCGTGGCGCACCCCGGCGACGAGTCAGCGGGGCAGCATGGCGATTCCGAGGATCCGCCCGCCTGCCTCGGTGCGCGGCCGGTGACGGCTGCCCGGCGCGTTGTGCCGCTCAGTCCGAGGGGCGCCCGATCACACGCACTGGGGTGACCACTTGGGTGTGGATGACGGCGTCGAACCAGTCCGCCGGCGATCCGCCGGAAAGACGGTAGGCGTCGTTGTCGGCCGGGTCGTAGACGGGGCCGATCATGCGAGTTCTGGTCGGGGCGTCGAGCCATGCCCGTACAGAAGCGGGGGCTTCGGTGTGCAGGTCAAGGAGATAGGCGTCCAGATCGGTGCTCCCCAAGGTGGCGTCGGCGAAATCCGGCGGTGGGGAGGGGATGGGGTAAGGAGCCGCGCCGTGATGGAACGTCAGGCCGATGGATACGTAACGCGCGCCGAAACGCTCCCGTAGGTAGCTGCCCGTGTTCCGGTGTGTCATCGCCGGAGACGCGGAATAGCTGGTCCCCGAACCGCCGTTGGCGGTGTGTGCGAGGCCGCCCCAGTAGACGATCTTGTCGCCGGAATCTTCATGCCACCGGATCACGCTCTCGGCCAGGTTCCGTTGGAGACCGGCGAGGCCGTCCAGCCCGGATGCCGGTGTCCGGGGACGGCCGAGATCCTCGACGAAGCGAACCGTGTCGCCCGGATGACGGTGGTTGTACGAGCGCATCCATCGGATGACGTCGAGGAGTTCCTCGGTCTGCCAGAACGACCGGGCGCCGGCCAACAGTGCCTGAGGGTCTCCCGTTCCGCCTCTGGTGTATTCGTCGAGTCCAAGCCGTGCCGCGTCATCGCCTTCCAGAGCCAGCGAGCGGAACCCCAGGTGCTCGACAAGGAGCCGGACCACCCGGTGGGCGACAGCGGACAGTTCGTGGGCCTGGCGGGTCGAGGCACCGAGGGCTACGACGTCGGCGTCGCGTACCAGGTCGGCCAAGGGCAGGAGATCCAGTAAGGGGGCCCCTGGGTCCACGGTGGTAAGAGGGTGGGCGTGCTGCTCGATCCATCGGGTCACTGTCTCTGTCGTCACGAGAACTCCTTGATCGTCCTGAATCGTGGCGGACGTGGCTGACGCCCCCTGACGTGGAGCCTCGTACATGAACCAAGGTTGAGGTCAATCAAGCGAGCCGGCTGGGCACAACACCTTCGATGTGGTCCGGGCCCCGGTCGCCACACGTATCCGCCTCGCCACCCGCTCAGTCGCCGAGGACCGCCACGTCCAGTGCGCGGAGGCGGGCCGGGTCGGCGATGACCTCGTATTCGGCGATCCGGTCGTCCTCGACGGTGAGCAGCAGCGCGATGACCAGTCGGCCGCCCGGGGCCACGACGATTCCGACAGTGCCGTTCACCAGCGCCAGGGCGGCAGCTTGCGCACGGCCGGCCAGGATCACGGTCTCCCGCGCCACCGTCCGCGCACCGCGCGCCTCGGCCGCCGCGCCCGGTGGCACGGCCGCCGGATCGGAGCGGCGTACGACATCGGGGGCCAGCACCCCGAGCAGCGCGTCGAGGTCGCCACCACGGGCCGCCGCGAGAAAAGCCTCGACGACCTCCCGGTGCCGGTCCAACTCGGGCCCCGGCACAACGGGGTTGCCGCGTACCCGCAGGCGGGCGCGGCTGGCGAGTTTCTTGGTGGCGACCGGGGTGCGGTCCACGATCGGGGCGATCTCGTCGAACGGTACGGCGAACATGTCGTGCAGCACGAAGGCGATCCGCTCGGCGGGACCCAGCCTGTCCAGGACCACCAGCAGCGCCCGGCCCACCGACTCGATCAGTACCGCCTCGTCCTCGGGACCGCCCCCGTCGACCGCCTCGGCGCCGATGTCGTCCGGCATCCGCTGCCCGATCGGCTCCTCCGGGCGTGACCGGCGCGAACGCAGCATGTCCAGGCACACCCTGGACACCACGGTCGTCAGCCAGCCGGTCAGATTCCCGATGCCGCCGGGATCGACACGGCTGAGCTTCAGCCACGCCTCCTGCACGGCATCGTCGGCCTCGGAAGCGGAACCCAGCATCCGGTAGGCGACCCCGCGCAGGCGGCCGCGGTGCGCTTCGAAACGTTCCGCCAGCGCGTCGTGGCCGCCGGGCCCGTCCTGCTCGTACATCGGTCACCTTTCCTCGTCGCGCCCCGTCCCCCTGATGACGTCCTCTGGCGATCAGAGGTGACACCAGGAGAGGCTGACATGATCGACAACCCGGGCCTGCTGCGTCTGGATTCCAGCGCCAGTCACCACGACGGCTCCATCAGCAGGCGTTTGACCTCGCTGTACGCGGACATCTGGCGCGAGCGGCACGGCGGCGACGGCTACCGGTACCGGGATCTGGCCGCCGACCCCGTACCGCCGATCACCCACGCCTACACGGCCCTCGGCCGCCGGATCGAGCAGCACGGCGGTGTCCCGCCGGAGAAGGTGTCCGGGCTCGTCGATGGCCCCGACGAGGAACGCGAATGGGCCCTCACCGAGCCGCTGCTGAGCGACGTGCTGGCCGCGCACACGGTGCTCATCGGCGCCCCGATGTACAACTTCTCCGTGCCCGCGGCGCTCAAGGCCTGGATCGACCGGGTGAGTTTCCCCGCCGCCTTCACCGACCCGGACACCGGCACCCCGCTGCTGGCCGGCACCGAGGTCGTCGCGGTCCTCACCCGCGGAGGGGCCTACGGTCCCGGCACCCCTCGCCACGGCTTCGACTTCCAGATGCCTTACCTGCGCGCGTACTTCGGCAACCTGGGGATCAGGGAGACGGATGTACACATCGTGCGGGCCGAGATGACCATCGCCGACCTCGTTCCGCGACTGGCCCGGTTCAAGGAGATGGCAGCCGATTCGCTGACCGCCGCGGACGCGGCGATACGGGAGATGGCGAGCCGTCCGCGTCGGAAAGTGCGGGCCGGCGGAGTATAGAGTACGTGCTCTAGATATTTGCTACCCTGGCCGGATGAAGACAAGCACCGCTCCGCAGCGCCTGACCCCCAAGGGGCGGGCCACTCGTGACCGCATCGTGGCGGCAGCCGCGAAGCTGATGTTCGAGCGCGGGGTGGCGGGGACCAGTACCGAAGATGTGATCAAGGCGGCCGGGGTGACCAGCCCCTCCCAGCTCTACCACTACTTCGGCGACAAGAGGTCCCTCGTCCAGGCGGTCATCACGCACCAGACCGAGTACGTCCTGAGCTTTCAGCGGCCGCTGCTGAGCCGTCTCGACAGCTTCGAGGCGCTGGAGGCGTGGCGGGACGCGATTGTCGAGGCCCAGCACGCCGGCGGCTGCGAGGGCGGCTGCCCGATCGGGTCCCTGTCGGTCGAGCTGTCCGACCGCGACCCGGAGGCCCGTTCGGAGATCGTGGCCGGTTACGGACAGTGGGAGGACGCCATCCGCGACGGCCTGCGAGCCATGCAGGCCCGGGGCGAACTCGGCGAGGACGCGGACCCCGACTTCCTGGCCCTGGCACTGCTCACCGCCCTTCAGGGCGGCCTGCTGATGACCCAGGCGCGCCGCGACACCACCGCACTGGAAGCTGTCCTGAACGCGATGATCGACCGCATCCGCTGTCACGCGACCACCTGAGAGACGCCCCGCGAATCTCCGGCTGTCAGGCGTGTCCGGCTTCCGGGCTGAACCGCGCTTGACCTTCGAGCCGGGTCGAAGGCTTAGCTTCGGGGGCGTGAGTACGATGCGGATCTCCCAGCTCGCCGAACGCTGCGGCGTCCCGGCCACCACACTGCGCTTCTACGAGGGCGCGGGTCTGCTGCCGGCCGGCCGGACCCCGGCCGGTTACCGCGTCTATCGCGAGGACTCCGTCGAGCGCCTGTCGTTCATCGGCGCGGCCAAGCGCCTCGGTCTGCCGTTGGAGGAGATCGGCGAACTGCTCGGGGTGTGGGAGGCGGGGGCCTGTCAGGACGTGAAGGCCGACCTGAGGCCGCGGATCGGCGCTCGGCTGGACGAGGCCGAAGCCCGTACGGCCGAGCTGTCAGCGTTCACCGCCTCGCTCCGCACCGCGGTCGAGCACCTGGACGCGCTGCCGGACCGTACCAGCCGCTGCGATCCTGGATGCGGCCTGCTCGAACCGGTCGCTCCCGGCCCCGCGCACCCCGTGGACGTGGATCCTCCGCCCAACGGTCAGGACGCCGAGGGGGAGGCGGGGCGGTGGCGTACGGCACCGGTGGCCTGTTCGCTGACGGGCGACGGACCGCGCGAGCGTACGGCCCGGTGGCGCGCCTCGATCGACGGCGCCGCCCGGACCGAGATCCCTGACGGGCTGCGGCTGTCGCTGCCCGCCGAGCGGGTC
>NZ_JTHL01000001.1:9169939-9174781 GCF_000818195.1 Streptomyces sp. 150FB
GCGGGTCGCCGCGGTGGCCGGACTCGCCGCCGCCGAGCAGCGGTGCTGCCCCTTCTTCGACTTCCGCCTCCACCTCGACGGCCGGACGCTGCACCTGGAGGTGCGCGCCCCCGTCGACGGGGCCGCACTGCTCGCCGAACTCTTCGGCCCGCTCGCCTGACCTGACCTGACCCGACCCGACCCGACCCGACCCGATCCGCCACCGTCGACCACCGCAAGCGGTCCAGCTCTTGTGCTGGGCCGCTTTTCGCATGCCATGCGCGGGGGCGGGGCGACCGGCCCGAGGAGGGGGCCGACGTTTGACAGCGCCCTCACTTCGACTCACTATAGAGCCAGTGCTCTAAAAAGAGTGAGCGCTCTAAAAGCTCCAGAAGCAGGCGGCTCGACCCGCCTCGATCACCCGAGGGACGGACACCATGGAACTCAAGGATCAGGTCGCGCTCATCACAGGTGGCACCGCCGGCATCGGCCTGGAGGCCGCCCGGCTGTTCGTACGCGAGGGTGCCGCCGTCGTCATCTCCGGCCGCAGCGCCGAACGCGGCGCCAAGGCCGTCGCCGAGATCGGCGAGGGCCCGGGCACCGTACGGTTCGTCCAGGCGGACCTGGGTGATCTGGAGTCGGTCGCCAACCTCGCCGAGCAGGCCGGACCGGTCGACATCCTCGTCAACAACGCCGCCGCTTTCCCCGTCGCGCCGACCGTCGAGCAGGAGATCGAGTCCTTCCAGCGGATGTTCGACACCAACGTGCGCGGAACGTTCTTCCTGACCGCCGCTCTCGCACCGGCCATGCTCGCCAAGGGCGCCGGAAGCATCGTCAACGTCACCACCATGGCTGCCCACATGGGCGTCCCCGGGGCCTCCGGCTACAGCGCCACGAAGGCCGCCCTGACGTCCTTCGCCCGGACCTGGGCCGCCGAGTTCAGCCCCAGCGGCGTCCGCGTCAACAGCGTTGCCCCCGGCCCGACCGTCACCGAAGGCGTCCTCGCCGAATGGGGCGACGGAGTCGAGGAGTTGGGCAAGAACCTTCCCCTGCGTCGCACCGCGAAGCCCGTGGAGATCGCCGAATCCATCCTGTTCCTGGCCTCCCCCCGCTCCAGCTTCATCACCGGCTCGACCCTGGCCGTCGACGGCGGCGCCACCGCCATCTGACAACAGGACCTCACGAACGCGGGCGACCTGCGCCCCGCGATCGAGTGGTGGGCCCGCCACCCGATCGCGGGGGCGATTGCTGAAGGCCGACCTCAGCGGGCTGCTCTCGCCCTTCACGAAGGGTCTGCCCGTTCCAGGCATCCGTTCCAGGCAGTCAGCGTCTGCGCTGGTCAGCGCCGGTCCCGGCATTCCGGCATCCCGTAATGCGAGCGTGTTGTGGCGGGTGGAACGAAACGCGGCACATTCTGTGATCGTCCAAGCACTCTGCTGGCAGATCCGAATTCCCGCACCATGGAGATCTCGATGCGTTCACGCCTTGCCGCCCGCTCCGCCCAGGTCTTTCTGACCGCCGCCGTTTCCGTCACAGCCCTCACCACCGCCGCCACGGGCACCGCCTTCGCCGGCACGAGCGGACGCGGCGATGGCGCCGCCCACGCCGCCCACAAGGACGTCGGGCAGTTCTGCGGCACCAACGACCTCACCTTCTCGCTCACCGAGGAGACCCAGGCCGGGGGCTACTACCTCGTCACGGCCAAGGCCAAGCCCGGTATCACCTGCTACCTGGAGGGCATCGCCCCCACCGCGTCCTTCGGCTCCACCCCCGAAACCAAGGTCTCGCCTGTCGAACGGGCCGCCACCGAAACCATCAAGCTGTCCGGCTCCACAGCCGCCTACACCGGCATCAACCCGAAGTCCGTCGGCACCGACGAGGGCACCAACTCCCACCGGCTCACCCTCGCGATCACGAACTTCGAGATCAAGCCCGTAACCCTCGATCTCCCCGAGACCGTCTCGGTCAACCAGGCCATCGCCACCAACTGGCACGCCGACCCCGCCGACGCCGTTCCGTTCGCCGTACAGCCCTGCACCACCGACGACCTCAGATTCTCGCTCAGCGAGAAGACCCAGGCCGGGGGCTACTACCTCGTCACCGCCAAGGCCAAGCCCGGTATCACCTGCTCCCTGGAGAGCATCGCTCCCACCGCGTCCTTCGGCTCCACCCCCGAGACCCAGGTCTCGCCCTCCGAGCCGCCCGCCGCCTACTCGTCCATCGAGGTCAGCGACTCGCTCCCCGCCTACACCGGCATCAGCCCCAAGTCCGTCGGCACGAACGAGGGCACGGACTCCCGGCAGCTCAGCCTCGACATCACCGGCCACGAGACCCGGCCCGTAACCCTCGGCCTCCCCGAGACCGTCTCGGTCAACCAGCCCATCGCCACCAACTGGCAGGCCGACTCCGCCGACGCCGTCCCCTTCCCGAGCTGATCCCGCTCGCACCACTCGCACAGCCCGGACCGCTCATGCCGACGGGTCGCTTCAGGCGGCGCGGCGGCGTGAGCGGCCCCGGCCGTCCGCCACCGCCCGGCGCCATCGCCCCTGACCTGCCTGCCGCCTCGCTGAGGCCGTCCGCCCAGGCCAAAAGTGGCGGGGCGCGATGCGCGGGCGTGGAATGGAAGAACGGGGGCGGAGACGAAGAGCGGGGGCCGGAGACGTGGAGGCGCCGTGAGTGTGACACCGCTGACCGAGATCCTCGCCAAGCCCTTCGACGAGCGCTACGCCGTACCGGCCATCAACGTGTTCAACGACCTCACGCTGGAGGCCGTACTGGCGGCGGCGGTGGAGAACTCCTCTCCGCTGATCGTGCAGACCTCCGTGAAGACGGTCAAGTCCATCGGAAGCGACGTCCTCTATGCCATGTGGACCTCGATGACCGCCGGCATCGAGGTGCCTGTCACCCTGCACCTCGATCACTGTCCGGAGCGCGAGGTCATCACCGAGTGTCTGCGGCGGGGCTGGAACTCGGTGCTGTTCGACGCCTCCAAGCTGCCGGTCGAGGAGAACATGCGGCAGACCGTCGAGGTCGTCGCCGAGGCCCGCGCGTACGGGGCGGCGGTCGAGGGCGAGATCGAGTCGATCACCGGCGTGGAGGACGGCATAGGCAGCAGCGCGACCGCCGAGCAGCAGACCCTCGCGGTCGCGCTGGAGTTCCTGCGGACCACGCAGGTCGATGTCTTCGCACCGGCGATCGGGAACGCACACGGGTCGTACAAGCAGGCGCCGGTGCTCGACGCCCAGCGGGTGTCCGATCTCGTGGAGATCTATCCGGTGCCGATCGCGCTGCACGGCGGCAGCGGACTGTCCGACGAACAGTTCCGTGACCTGATCTCCCGGGGGTGCGCGAAGGTCAACATCTCGACGGCCCTCAAGGAGATGTACATGAAGTCGAACCTGGCCTTCCTCCAGACGGCCGCGGAGCGGCAGAAGTGGGATCCGCCGTCGCTCTTCCGGGCCGTCCGCCAGGACGTCATCGAGATGGCCGGTTCGCTGATGACGCGGTTCGGCAGCGCCGGACGGGCGGGCTAGCCATGCCCGCGCTCATCTTCGACTGTGACGGCGTCCTCGCCGACACCGAACGCGACGGGCATCTGCCCGCCTTCAACGAGACGTTCGAGGAATTCGGTCTGCCTGTGCGGTGGAGCGACGCGGAGTACGCGGAGAAAGTGAAGGTCGGCGGCGGCAAGGAGCGGATGCGGACGCTGCTGACCCCGGACTTCATCGCCGCCGCCGGTCTGCCCTCCGACCCGGCCGCGCTCGACGAGCAGGTCGCGCGCTGGCACCGGCGCAAGACCGAGATCTATACCGGGATCATCAGCAGCGGACGCATCGCGCCCCGGCCCGGCGTACGGAGGGTCGCAGCGGCGGCGCGTGAGGCCGGGTGGACGCTCGCGGTCGCCTCCACCTCGGCGGAGGCATCGGTCCGCAGCGTGCTCGAACTCGCCATGGGGCAGGAACTGGCCGCTTCCTTCAGCGTCTTCGCCGGAGACGTGGTCGAGCGGAAGAAGCCAGCCCCGGACATCTACGCGTTCGCCGTACACCGGCTCGGCTTGGATCCCGCGGACGTCGTCGTGATCGAGGACAGCCGTAACGGGATGCTGGCCGCGCTCGGCGCCGGGCTCGCCTGCGCGGTCACGACCAGCGCCTACACCGGCGAGGAGGACTTCACCGGGGGCTCCCTGGTGGTCTCCTCGCTCGGCGATCCGCCGCCCGAGGAGACCGTCACCCAGGTGCTGAGCGATCCGCTCGGCATCCGTCCGGGGCCCTGTGTGATGCTCGCGGACCTGGCCGTCCTGCCCACCGCCGCCGGTGGTGCGTCGGACCCCACCGCGTCCGGTCCTCGACCGGAGTGACGTCGCAGCAGTGAGGAGAGCCATGTCATCGCCATCGCCATCCCCGTCGAAGTCCGTCGACGACCTCACCTTCGTCGTCCGGGCCATCGCCCGGACCTCGGTGGACAACGAAAGGGCCTTCAGCGACCTCGACGCCGTAGCGGGAGACGGGGATTTCGGGTACTCGCTCGCCCGCGGTTTCGAGATCGTGCTCGGCGACTGGGACGACCTCGCCTCGGACTCGCCGGCCGACTTCCTGAAGAAGGTCGCTCTGGTCATTTCCAAGCGGGTGGGCGGTACGTCGGGGCCGCTCTGGGGCACCGCCTTCCTGCGGGCCGCCGGGGCCGTGAAGGACCGGCCGGAGCTGAACGCCGCGGACGCGGTGGCCATGCTGCGGGCCGCCGCCGAGGGGATCAAGACGCGAGGCAAGTCCGACATCGGTGACAAGACGCTGCTGGACGCGCTGATCCCGATGACTGACGCCCTGGAACAGCGGCTGGCCGACGGCGAACCGGCGGCCGGCGGCG
>NZ_JTHL01000001.1:9175444-9188520 GCF_000818195.1 Streptomyces sp. 150FB
CCCGCGCCGCTGCCGACGCGACGACACCCATGCAGGCCAGACGCGGCCGCCAGAGCTACACCGGTGAGCGCAGTATCGGCTCACCGGACCCGGGCGCGGTGGCGGTCGCGGTCATGGCGGAGCGCGTCGCCGCCGAGTGGGACGCGCGCGACTGACGGCGGACGCCAGGCCGGGGCGCCAAGCCGGGGGGCCCGGACCGACTCCCGGCACCCGGGATCGGCAGGACCAGGAGGAGCTACGACATGAAGAAGTTCGTCAACGACCCGAAGGACTACGTCGCTGAGATGTTGGAGGGGCTGGCCCTGGCCAACCCCGACACGCTGAAGTACGTGCCTGAGTACAACCTGATCATGCGTGCCGACAGCCCCCAGGAGAACAAGGTCTCCATCGTGCAGGGATCGGGATCCGGCCACGAGCCGTCGCACGTGATGACCGTCGGCAAGGGGATGCTCGACGCCGCCTGTCCCGGCGACGTGTTCTCCGCGCCGCCCGCCGACTTCGTCTACGAGACGGTCAAGCTGGTCGCGTCCCCGAAGGGCGTGCTGCTGCTGGTCAACAACTACACCGGGGACCGGATGGCGTTCGAGATGGCCCAGGAGCTGTCGGAGGCCGACGGGGTGACCGTCCGTACTCTCTTCATCGATGACGACGTGGCCGTACAGGACTCGACGTACACCGTCGGCCGGCGCGGGGTGGCCGGAAACTTCTTCGTGATGAAGGCCGTCGGCGCGGCCGCCGAGCGGGGCGCGGACCTCGACGAGGTGTACCGGATCGGGGAGAAGGTCAACTCCGTCACCCGCACCATGGGCATGGCGCTCACCGCCTGCACGCCGCCGGCAAAGGGCTCGCCGCTGTTCGACCTGCCCGAGGACGCCGTCGAGATGGGCGTGGGCATCCACGGCGAACCGGGCCGGAAGCGCGAGAAGCTCCAGTCGGCGGACGCGATGGTGCGCGAACTCGTCAGCGCGGACGTGGATGACCTGCCGTTCTCCTCCGGTGACCGCGTCGCACTGATGGTGAACGGCCTCGGCGGCACACCGATCGGTGAGCTGTACCTGGTGTACGGCCTGGCCCACAAGCAACTGGCCGAGCGAGGCATCGAGGTGAGGCGCAGCTACGTGGGGGAGTACTGCACCTCGCTCGACATGGCGGGTGCCTCCGTGACACTGGTCCGGCTGGACGACGAGATCTTCGATCTGCTCACCGACCCCGCCGAGATCCCGATTCGAGTGTTCTGACACCGAAGGAGGCCGACGGGCGCCTGGTGCTGAAGTGTCAATGACGCGTGGGATCGCCGGTTCGACGACCGGCGATCCCACGTGCACGCGTCATGTTGCTCCGCACCCACCGTCGCAGTGTGTGCGCGGAGGCCCCCTACGCGGAGGCCGCCGTCTTCGCCCCGCGCGGCTGCTGAATACGTAAGCCAAGTTGGAACGGCTCGACTCCGGCCCCGGCGCGCCGACTGTGGAACTCGGAGCGATGCGTACCCCTACCGGGCATCCCCTCACGCGCGAATACCTGCAACGGATGCGACTCGGCGACGCTCTGTGCGCCTTCGCGACCCTCAACGCGCAGGCGCGCGACCGTTACGCGAAGCGGCCGGGGTCAGTACTTCGGTCCGGCGGAGCGCGGCCTCGGGGCCCCGGCCGAACTGCACGTACCGTTCCGAGCCGCGCGCGCTGACCTCAGACTCCGACGGGGCGCCCGCCCGTGAGATCTGCGGCTAGCCGGACGCATCCGGGATCCGCGGCTCGCGTCCGTCCCGTGGACCGAAGGCTGCGAGAGCATCGGCATCGGTTGCGCGCGCTCGGAGGAAGTAGTCGGCCCACTGGGCGATTTCGGGATAGGAGGAGTCCTGGGTCACTTGGGTGATCGCGGCCTCGATGTCGAAGTTCGTGGTCCGCAGCTCGACGCCGGGTCCCAGGAGCGCCCAGTGTGCTCCGGTGCGCCCGTACGGCATGCCGACGCTGCCAGGGTTGACGACGAGTCGGCCGTGGACGAGGCGGACGAATGGCATGTGGGTATGGCCGAGGACCACCGTGCGAACGTCGGCGTCGAGTTCGCTGAAGACCTCTTGCCAGCGGTCGAGACGGGAGTCGACCAGGACGACTTCCTCGTCATCCCGAGGAGTGGCGTGACAGAACAGGACCTTCCCCAGGCCTTGCACAGGCAGGGAGAGCGATGGTGGCAAGCGGGCGAGGAGTTCGAGATGGTCCCTGCGTAGCTGCTCGGCAGCCCAGGGAGCGATCGGGTCGGGGATGGTGTCGCGCTGGCCGCCGCGGTATTCGAGAAGCTCGCGGTCGGCGTTCCCACTGACCCAGGCGATACGGTCTCCGAGGGCAGTCAGCAGGTCCAGCACCTGGGCTGGTTGCGGTCCGGCGGTGATGTCGCCGGTGAGTACGACGCGGTCGGCGGCGCGGACCTCTGGTTCGTCGAGCACTGCCTCCAGGGCGGGCAGGACTCCGTGGATGTCGGACAGGACGGCTACTCGCTCAAGCATGGTCACTACTGTGGAACGACGCCCGCCCGGTGACCAGTACCACGAACCCGCTCGTGGAGACCGGGGCAGCCACCGGCCCACGGAAACGCCCACGGTCGGCGGAATCGGCAAGGCCCGCCCGGTCAGCCGCGAAGGTGTGACCGTGACTGCCATTGATTACTTCGCAAACACCGACACCGTTCGGATCGCCACCGAGCAGAGTGGTGGCGGTGAGGTCGTGACCCCGATCTGGTCGGTTGTCGTGGACAACGTGCCCTACATCCGCTCCGCCTACGGCCCCGGATCCAAGTGGTACCGCCGGGTCCGGCGGGCCGGCCGGGCAGAGTTCATCGATGAGTCCCGGCGTTACCCGGTGACCATCGAGAACGTCGACGACGACATGGTCAATGACCGGGTAGACGGTGCGTACCAGGACAAATACGGTGGGAGCGAGTACCTCGCCGCCCTCCTCGCCCCGGAAATCCGGGGCCTCACCATGCGCGTAACCCCGCAGTGACCCGCTGACCCCCTCCCCACGGCTCCAGGCCCTACGCCCCGGGCCCGCCTTCAAGCGGGTCCGGGGTCGCGGTACTCGTCCGGAACCCCGGAGGACAGGAGTCACGCCGTGCCTTCGCTCGGTCCGGCCGGGAGCATGCCAGCGGTCAGCGCCCATCGTTCGTGGTCCTGCCAGACACCGTTGACGCGCTGGAAGCCCGGCGAGTATCCCTCGCGGCGGAAGCCCAGACGCTTGACCAGGTTCAGCGAGGCCACATTCGCCGGCTGGATGTTCGCCTCAAGTCTGTGCAGCCCGAGTTCGGTGAAGGCGAATCGCACGACGAGGCGAAGGCCCTCGGACATGTAGCCGCGTCCTGCGGTGGACGTAGAGGCGACGTACCTCAACGTGTCGCTCCGCATCGAGCCTCGCACGAAACGGCGTCCTAGGGCAGCTCGCGCAGCCACGCCGCGATGGCTGTGCCGATCTGGTCGGGGGCGTCTTCCTGGACGAAGTGGACTCCCTGAACGGTGAGTTCGCGCTGGTTCGGCCAGGTGCGGCACAGCTCGCGGGGGTTGCCGGTGAGGAACTGGCCCGGCTCGGCGTTGACGAACAGCTTCGGCACCGGCGTGGTGCCGAGCCAGGCGGCGTTGGCCCTGACGACATTGGTGACGTCGACGGGCTCGCCGTCGATGGGCAGCTCGCGCGGCCAGACCAGCATCTGGCGGCGCGCCTCGCCGGGCTCGCGCCATGGGCGGCGGTAAGTGTCGAGCTCCTCCGAGGTGAGCTCGCGCAGCACACCGCCGGGGAGGAAACCCTCGATGAACACATTGTCGTCGAGGACGAGCTGTTCGCCTTCGGGGCCGCGGATACGTCCGATGAACTCGCCGCCGTCGGCGAAGTCCGTCGGCGTCAACGGCGCCACGATCGCTTCCATGTAGGCGATGCCGCGCACGGCGTCGGGGTGATGGCGCGCCCAGTCGAAGCCGAGCACCGAGCCCCAGTCGTGTACGACGAGTACGACGCGCTCGCGAACGTCGAGCCGCTCCAACAGGCGCTCCAAGAAGGCGGCGTGGTCGGCCAGTCGCATGCCGCGCCCGGGTAGCGGGTCGGAGTCGCCCATTCCGGCCAGGTCGGGTGCCAGACAGCGACCGAGCGGGGTGAGGTGCGGCATCACATTGCGCCACAGATACGAGGAGGTCGGGTTGCCGTGGAGGAATACGATCGGGTCGCCTTGGCCCGCCTCGACAACCGCGATCTCGGTACCTTCCACATCGATGCGTCGCTTCTCGCCGGTCGCAGGGCTCATCTCGGCTCCATCCGCGCCACCTGTCCGTGGCGTTCGCTTTACGGTTGTGGCGGAACTGGCAAGCGCCGGCAGATGGTGGGCCAGGCCGACCCGAACACCGGCACCAGCCACTCGGCAAGAGTCGCCACGGCCAGCACAACGAACGATCACGCCAAAGGAAACGACGTCCTGGCGGAGGGGCCAGCGCCTTGTGGTCAGCCCCTCGTGACCGGCCAGCCCGCGTCGGTGGGCCGACGCTCCTGGCGTCGCTCTTCGAGGCGTCCGGCTCGTGCTCGCAGTACTTCAAGGTGGTCGGCCCTGCGCTTCGCGGTGTGCTTCATCCGCGGGGCTGAGGTCGGTGGGGCGGAGCAACTCCGGCTCCACGCCGAACTTCCCGTTCCGCATGCCGATCAGGTTGTCCTCGATGGTGCCCATAAGTGCCTCTCAGCCATGGATGCGCGCACGCTCCCGGCCACCCGCAACCCGCTGACGTCGACGAGACGTACACCCGGGTCACGCGAAACCCACCGGCCCACTTGCGCGATACGGCGCCTGAACCGGACAACGGGCCCCGTGCCACACCAGCGCGGGCACTCACATGATCGAGTGACACGCGGTCCGCTCGACCGAGTTCCGGTTGAGGGGTGCGCCCCATGTCCGGAATGGCAGACCATGTGGCCCTATGCTCGCTTTGTGTTGAAGCGCATTGATCCACTCGTCCCTGTGTTCACCGTGCTCACTGTGCTCAGCGGTCTGCTGGACGCATCGAGCTATCTCCGCCTCGGCCATGTGTTCACCGCCAACATGACGGGGAACGTGGTCATCCTGGGGTTCGCAGCCGCAGGCGCACCCGGCTTCTCCGTCCCCGCGTCCCTGGCCTCACTCGGTGGCTTTCTGGTGTCGACCGCGATCGTCGGGTGGCTCAGTCCGCTGATGAAGACCGTTCGGTCGCAGTTGTTGGCGGCCCTCGCGGTCGAGACCTGTCTGCTCGGCTGTGCCTGCGGGGTCGCGGCGGCCAACGGCGTATCCGGGCCGGGACCGCGCTACACGGTGATCGTGCTGGGCGCACTCGCCATGGGCACGCGTAACGCGCAGGTGAGCCGGATCAAGGTGGCGGAAATGCGGACCACGGTACTGACACTCACACTCACCTCCCTCGCGTACGACCTGGCACGCGGGGTGATCACGACACAGCAGTTGACACGACGGCTCGTCTCCGTCGCCGCGATGCTGTTCGGAGCGTATGTCGGAGCGCTGCTCCTGCGGCACTTCGCGATCGAGTGGCCGCTCGGTGTGGGAGCTGGGGCGGCCGGGCTCACCGCGGTCGCCTACGCCGCCGCGAGCCGGGAGAGGAAGACGCCGCAGGCGTCCGGGCCCGCCCAGTCCGAGTAGCTTCCACGCCGTTCAGACGTGGTCTCCTGGGGGCGACGCGGTCACCCCTCGCGCTTGGTCGCGGAAGTCGGCGGGTGTCATGCCTGTGCGTCGCCGGAAGAACCTGGCGAACGTTGTGGCCTCGGAGAATCCGAGCCGCTCCCCGACGGTTCGCGCCGCAAGCCCGGTGTGGACGAGGAGACGTTTCGCTTCGAGCAGGACACGGTCGTCGATGAAGCGCTTGGCGGCACATCCCACGGCCGCGTGTGTGACGCGTGTGAGCGTACGGACGCTGTAGCCCAGGAGTTGGGCGTAGTCCTCGACGCGCCGGGTTCGTGCGAAGTCGGATTCCACGGCCAGACGGAAACGTTGGAAAGCCTCCCCGCCCCTCCGTACCTCGTCGTGCCGTCCCGCCGCGTGGGCCAGGCGCAACACGAGCACCGCGAGCAGATGGCGCATGGTCGCTGCGTACAGCTCCGGTGGCAGCGTGGAAGGACTGTCGTGCTGGCGTTGCAGCAGCGCCAGTACGTCACGTTCGGTCGTCCCCCGTGCTCCACGCAGATCGAGCGGGCGGCCGGGACCGGGCTCGTCGAGACGGGCGGCCCGTACGGCGGCGGCGTCGAGGTAGTCGGACTGGAAGAGGACCATGGTGCCCTCGGCCTCGGCGACGCTCGAACGGTACTGCCGCACCTGCCCCGGGCGGATCCACAGCCAGTGGCCGTCGGTCAGTACGTGGTCGGTGAAATCCACCGAGCAGCGAAGTGTGCCCGAGCGCACGACGATCAACTGGTGGAAGTCCGGGCGGAGTGCGGAGTGCGGGTCGACGCCGTGACGTTCCGCCCGGGGCGGCAGCGCGGAACAACGGAACACCTCCACCCCGGGAGGTGCGCCGGCTGTCGGCCAGAAGGCGAGATCGGCGACCTCGCTGTTCCTCATCGTGACCATGTGTGAAACCCAGCTTATGCAAGGAGCCCCCGGCGGGCGGCCACGGCACGGGTGGCGCGGGTAGGCGCGGGTACGGTTGTCGGTCAGCCCTTGGGCGCGGGGATCGCACCGAACGCCGTGTCGGCCCAGAGCGCCAGGTTCACCTGCCCGGTGTAGGGCCCCACGCTGTCCTCGAGATCGAAGACCTTCGCGATGCGGCGCTCCGGATCGTAGGGGGCCCAGCCCGGGGTGCCGCTGTCGGCGAACGAGGTCCACGCCGTACGCATACGTGCCGACAGGGCCCTCTCGGCTTCGGTCGGCTCGCCGAAGGCGCCTGCCGGGAAGTTGCCGAAGACGAGTGGGAGGTCGCTGCCGTGGGGAGTCCCGTCCAACTGCTGTCCGAAGATCGATGTCTTCCAGGCCAGCTCGTAGGCGTACGCGGTGCCGCCGCCGGCTACGTGCGCGTCGAGCAGTTGGAGGAGCGGCGCGCGGAAGGACCAGTCCGTCATCAGCTTCTCGTAGAGCTGCCATGGCCGCGCGTCCGGGAAGGCGGCGCGGTAGGCCTTCCCGCCGTCGGATGTCAGCGCGTGGAAGTACGCCTCCACGACGGCCTCGTCCATGCCGCCCAGTTGACCGCTCATGGCCATGATGGCGAGCCACTCGTTACGTGTGTGGCCACCGAGCACCGTCACGTCCCTGGCCTGCCCCGCGGCGAGTGCTTCCCAGGGGGAGCGGGGGAGGACGTCTCCGTCGACGACGGGGCTGACCGGCCGGTTGGCCTCCACGCCCCAGCGCTCGGGATCGCCCGCCATCTGCTGGGCGAGTGCGGTGGTGACATCGGCGAGTTCCTGTGGTCCGACCGAGGCGATACCGGCGGCGGTGGCCGGCACACCTGCCTGGTCGGCCATGGCGTGGCCGAGACGCTCGGCGAGTTCGCGGCTGTAGAACTTGCTCGGCATGCTCTGGATCACGGCGCGCCGGAACAGCCCCTGGGCCCTGGGCATGGCCAGCAGGGCGGCGACCGAACCGCCCCCGGCAGATTCGCCGAATACGGTGACGCGGGCCGGGTCCCCGCCGAACGCCGTGATGTTGTCACGCACCCAGGTGAGCGCGGCCGTCTGGTCCAGCAGACCGCGGTTGGCCGGGGCTCCGGTGAACATGCCGAACCCCTCCGCTCCGAGGCGGTAGTTCATGCTGACGATCACAACGCCGTTCTCGCCGGCCAGCCGGGTCCCGTCGTACATGGGATCGTCCGCGCGCCCTCCGGTGTAGCCGCCGCCGTAGATCCAGACCATCACCGGGAGGCGCGCGGCACCGAGGTCCGGCGTCCAGATGTTCAGCGTCAGCCAACCCCCGTCGTCGGTCCCGGCAGCGACGTCGCCGCCGAAGCCCCCAGGGGTGGCGGCATTCGCGGACACCGAAAAGGCGGACTGAGGAGAACAGGGGCCGAATGTCCCGGCGTCGCGCACGCCTTCCCACTGGGCCACCGGCTCCGGTGCGGCGAGCCGCAGGGCCCCGACGGGAGGTTGGGCGAACGGGATGCCACGGAAGACATGGACGCCCGCCTCCACGATGCCTCGGACGGCTCCCTTGGAGGTGGGGACCTGGGGACGGGCCGAGCTGTTGTTCATGATGATCCTGACGTCATTTCCCTGGCCGGGCGGAGCTGGTGAAACACGAAGTCGTTCCCTAGGACCGCAAGGGCGGGACGGGGGGAACCGAGAGGGCGTTTTCGATGTCCTCCACCGTCATTCTCGATTCCTCGGGGTAGGAGTCGCGCTGTGTGCGCCGCTCAGGTTCGCTGGTTCGCCAGCAATAATGGCAACGGACGCACTGAAAGACTTCCCACACTCCCGGGACAGGGGAGAGGAAGAGCTCCTCGAGAACGCCATGGGCGCAGCGCGGGCATATGTGACCGGTCATCAGGATGCCCCCTGGGATTGTGCGGGGGCGGTACGGCCGGCCGCGATGCGCTGGAGTTTCGCGAGCCACTCGCGCATTTCGGGAAGGTCGCGCACCTGGTTGCCGTAGCTGCCACGACGGTCCCGGCCGACCGGGGTGGTCGCGTCGATCACGAGCTTGTCCATGATGCCGGGGTGCTCCGGCTGCGGAGCCAGCTCCATGATCGGCTGGCCGGGAACTCGGACCAGATCGCCGGACGGGTTCATCTTGGTCGAAAGGGCCCACATGACCTGCGGGAGGTTGAAGGGGTCCACGTCCTCGTCCACCACGATGACGGTAGCCGCGTAACCAAGGCCGTGAGGCAGGCTGAGGACCCGCGTGCCGACCGCTTTCGCGAAGCCTCCGTACCGTTTTTCCGTCGAGACGATGACCACGAGTCCGTGCGTGTATGTGGCGTTGACCGCCTGGACCTCGGGGAACTCGCTTTTGAGCTGCTGATAGAGCGGCGCACAGGTATTGGGGCCGATGAGGTAGTCGATTTCGGTCCAGGGCATTCCGAGGTAGAGGTGTTCGAAAATGGGATCGGTACGATAGGAGATCCGGTCGACGCGCAGTACGGGCATCTTGCGGCCGCCGGAGTAATGGCCGGTGAATTCACCGAAGGGGCCCTCGATTTCCCGCTTGCGGCGTTCGACGACTCCTTCGATGACCACCTCGGAGCCCCAGGGCACGGGCAGGCCGGTCAGCGGTGCCTTGGCGATGGGCGCTGGGCAGCCTCGTAGCGCTCCGGCGAGTTCGTACTCGTTCTCGTCGTACTTCAGGGGTGTGGAGGCGACGATCGAGATGACGGGGTCGTTGCCCACGGCGATCGCGACGGGAAGGTCCTCGTCGCGTTCCTCGGCCTTGCGCAGGTGCTGGGCGATGTCGTGCATGGGTACCGGTTGCAGGGCCAGCTTGCGTTTGCCCTTGACCTCGATCCGGTAGATACCGACGTTCTGCTTGCCGCTGTCCTCCGGGTCGTCGGGGTCCCTGGAGACCACGGCGGCCTTGTCGATGTAGAAACCACCGTCGCCGTCGTTGAGGCGGAACAGCGGCAGGACCTGGAAGATGTCGACAGCGTCACCCTCCCGGGTGTTCTGCGCCCACGGAGGGTCCTCGCGCAGCACCGGGGCGACGGGGAAGTCCTCCCAGCGCCGGATGAACTCGTCCACTTGTTCTCTCGCTCCGGTGTCCTTGGGCATGCCGAGCGCCAAGGCGTGGTTGGCCCACGAGCCGTGCACATTCATCGCGACGCGCGCGTCGGTGAAGCCGCTGATGTTGTCGAAGTACAGCGCGGGTGCGTGGTCGCCCCACCGCGTCACCGCGTTGGCGGCGGCCGCGATGTCCGGCTCGGGGAGCACCTCCTCCGTGACACGGAGCAACTGGCCCTCTGTGTCGAGGGTGTTCAGGAAGGCGCGGAGGTCGTCGTACGGCAAGAGAGCTCCAGAACGAATAGAGGCGACGAGACCTCAGGTCTCCTTCGCGGGCCGGAGCACCCTGGTGATGCGGTTCTCCCGCTTCTCAACGTATGCGGCGAGGCCAGGACCGCTGTTGTACATCGCGGCCAGGGCATGTACAAAAACGGACAGTCTCGAAGCCCGCGGCGTGAATGTCAGGGGGCGGCCAGCCGGTCGAGGGTCCGGACGATGTCGTCCTCGGTCGTGGCCGGGTTGATGGTGCACAGGCGCAGGACGCTGCGGCCACGCACGGTGGTGGAGGTGACGGCGGCGTAGCCGCTCGTGGCCAGGGCGGCCGCGCGAGCCGCGTGCGTACCGTCCGCCCCGTGGATGAGCGCGAAGGTGACCACTCCCAGTCGGGCGGGGGTGACGACCTCCCACATGGGGTCGGCGCGCAGCCGGCCCTCGGCGAACTCGGCGAGCGCGATTCCCCGGGCGATGGCCGACCTGATTCCTTCCACACCGTGCACCGTGAAGGTCAGCCAGAGTTTGAGCGCGCGTGAGCGGCGGCTGAGTTCCAGTGACCGGTCGCGGAGGTTGACCTCGCCGCCGGCGGCCGAGGTGTCCCTGAGGTACTCGGCGTCGATGGAGAACGCGCGCTCCAGCGCCCCAGGGCGCCTGACGAGGACGCAGCCCACGTCGTACGGCTGGAACAGCCACTTGTGGGGGTCGATGACGAGCGAGTCGGCGCGTTCGATGCCCACCAGCGCGGCTGCGCCGGCGGCGCTCAGCGCGGCGGGGGCACCGTAGGCGCCGTCGACGTGGAACCACATGCCCTCCGCCCGGCAGAGATCGGCGATCTCCGGCAAGGGGTCGACAGCCCCGGTGTTGGTGGTGCCGGCGGTCGCTACCACCATGACGGGCCGGCGGCCCGCGGCGCGGTCGGCGGCGACCGCCGCCGCCAGTTCCCCGACCGGCATCCGCAGGCCCCCGTCGCTCCGCAGCACCCGTACGCGGTCGGGCGGGAACCCGAGGGCCCGCAGGCCGCGGGGGATGGAGGAGTGGGTCTGGTCGGTGAGATAGACGACCCCGTCACCAAGTTCCGCCCTGGCCGCCGCGAAAGCGGTGAGGTTCGCCAGCGAACCGCCGCTGACCAGGATGCCCTCGGTCCCGTCGGGCATGCCCAGCAACTCGCGGAGCCAGTCGATGACGACGAGTTCGACGGTCGTGGGACCTGACCCGCCTCCCCAGGATGTCGCGATCGCGTTGTGACCGGTGGCCAGCCACTCCCCGAGCACGGCAGCGAAGGAGGACGGCCCCGGCACCCGGGCGAAGTACCGCGGGTGGTCGCCGTGCTGCATGTTGGCGAGCGCCGTGCCCACCAAGGTCCTGATCGCGGCATCAGCGTCGCCCGGCACCCGCGGCACCGGACCGCCCAGGACCGCCCGCAGTTCCTCAGGCGTGCTCTGCTGGATCGCCGGCCCGTCCGCCCGGGTCTCGAAGTGGTCGACGACCAGGTCGACGACCAGATGACCGAGCCGGCGCATTTCCTCCGGCGCCATCCCCAACGCGTCGGCCGGCCGGCGCGGGCTTGCTCCATGGGCCTTCTCCACGCCAACCTCCGGGCAGCCGGGCGAAGCGGCACCCGGGGGCGTACCGCTGCTCGTACACTTCCCATCCGCTCGACGGACACGCGTTCCGGCGGGAATAAAGCCGCTACGACCGGCGGCCTCGATGTTCTCGTCAACAACCGGCGTGGGGCCTCGCGCGCGGCGGTAGTTCCGAGCGACCGCAGGCGAAGTGAACGCGGGTGGCTGCTCAGGACAGCGGAGAGGGTTTCCGGGGCGGTGGAAGGCGGTTGAGGATCTCCCACAGAGGTCGGCTCCCGGCCGCCCATTCGGCCAGCAGACGCCGGTCGACCAGGTGCAGGCGCTGCGATGCCGCGTACGGCGGGCACTGGTTGCTGAAGCGGCCGTTCGTCACGAGGACGATGACGTCCCCGCCGTGGAGCTGGCGGCCGGTGCCGTTGAGGACGTGCAGGTCCGGGGTGCCGACCGCGGGCCCGGACCAGCCTGCTTTCCTGTGTTTGCACTGGATGACCCACCGCCGGCCGAGTGGGTCGGTGGCCTTCACGTCCGCGCCGTTGTCGCCGCGCCCGCCGACCTGGACCGCATCCGCGCAGCCGTCCCGCAGCATCAGATCACGTACCGCGTACTCGAACTCCCGGTGATGCAGGGCATCCAGTTGTGAGAGCTGATAGCGCAGCCCCCGCTCCTTCACCCGCGCCCACTGCGCCCGCTGCCCCCGCCAGTGGGCCCACGCAGCCCAGCCTCCGCCCGCCAGTACGGCCAGGACCACCAACACCCACCAGTGCGCCGCAAGCCACCGGAACACGGCCACCGCGACCGACACCCCCACCACCGCGACGACCAGAGCACCCATGCCCTCGATCCGCGCTGTCTGCTTCCTGCGCACCCGCCGCCCCGTGACGCGACCGCGCCGTACCACCGGAGTCCGGCGCCGGGCATTCGGCCTGCGCCGCGTCACCGCCGTACCCCGGTGGGGAGCGAGACGGGCCCGCTCCTGGCCGCTGCCCGGACCGGTAAGACCGCCGACCCCACCCACGGGGCCCGGGTGCCGTCCGGCCGCGCATAGGCGTCAGTCCACATAGCTCTCCCCTTGGACGAGACGAAACGGCGCTCCCCGCGCAGACGAACATCCAAGCACCCCTACTGACGTTCAGCGATCGAGAGATCACTTTTCGCGACGAGCGTGATGGATTGGAGCACAACCGGCCACGCCTGGTGCCGGATTGACGAGGACCTGATGCGCGGACGGTGACCGCCGCCGGTCTGGTGTCGGTGCGATAGGTTGCCCGCCATGACCGAGCACGGACCCGCCGCCTGGCCGCCTGCCCCGATCAAGACCGAGCGGCTCGTGCTCCGCGAGGCCGATGCCCGGGACCGTGCGGCGTTCATCGAGCTGTTCGCCTCGCCGGAGGTGGGCACGTACGTCGGCGGGCCTCGACCGCGTGATGAGCTCGAACGCGCGGTGCCTGAGGTGCCCGGCCGGCGCCCCGGCCTTTTCGTGATCGATCTCGACGGAGCGATGATCGGCATGATCACGCTCGATCGGCGCGACGCGGAGCGCCCGGGGCACGTCCGTCCGGATGCCGGGGAGGCC
>NZ_JTHL01000001.1:9188620-9248650 GCF_000818195.1 Streptomyces sp. 150FB
GGAGCGCCCGGGGCACGTCCGTCCGGATGCCGGGGAGGCCGAACTCGGCTACCTGTTCCTGCCGGAGGCCTGGGGACGCGGGTACGCCGCGGAGGCGTGCGCGGCGGCACTCGACTGGTTCGCCGACACGCGTCCCGGCGAGCCGCTGGTGCTCTGCACCCAGACCGCCAACGACCGCGCGATGCGGCTCGCGGCGAAGCTGGGGTTCACCGAGGTGGAGCGGTTCGAGGAGTACGGCGCCGAGCAATGGTTCGGCGTGTGGTCCCCGGCCGCTCCGTCCGGTTGAGCTCGTACACCCTGTCCAGGCTGATCACCGCGTGCGTCACCGATTGGCGCCCCTCATCCGACGTATTCGATGAGCTGCATCATTCCCCGGTCCTCGTGCTGGAGCTGATGGCAATGGACGAGAGCCCGCCCGGCGAAGTCCTTGAAGCGGACTCGCATGGTCACTGAGCCCGCCTTGTTGATGCCGACGGTGTCCTGCCAGACCGGGGTGTCGAGGGGGCGGCCGTCGACGGCGGTGACCAGAAAGTGGTTGGTGTGCAGGTGAAACGGATGGTTGGCGTGGCCGGTCGAGTCGTTGTGGAGCGTCCATTCCTCCGTCTCGCCGAGCCGGAGGGTGTGGTTGACGTACGTCGGGTCGAACCGGCCGTAGGTCGGATCCGCCGGGTCGGCCGGGTCACGGGTGGCCGGCGTCGCACCGTCACCGGTGATCCGGAACGCATGGCTGAAGGGCTGCCCGGGGAAGGCATCCGTGTCGCTGTGGAAGGTCAGGGAGCGACGCCGGGTCACTTCGCGCGGGTCGATGAACGGGGCGGGACCCGGCAGATCGGTGGGCAGGTCCATCCGTACTCCGGCGCCGGACTGCACGGTCATGGTCGCCAGCAAGGTGTCGCCCGCCATGATGCGGTAGTTGCCCGGGCGCTGCGCCCTGATCATGACGTCGGCGCGGTTGCCCATCGACAGGGTGACCCGGTCACGCTCGACGGTCCGGGTGAAGGCGACGCCGTCCATGGCGATCTGGTGCAGGGTGTGTCCCTCCACCTCGATCGGCAGGGCGGTGAACGCGGACGCGTTGACCAGCCGCCAGCGCTGCACCTCGCCCACGCGCAACCGCATCACCGGCTGGTAGTTGCCGTTCATGACGAACGTCGACTTGACCGCGCTGAGGTCTTCCTCGGCGCGCAGCTCGGGTACCTTCCCGTTGGAGATCTTGAGCTCACCGACACACATCACGATGTCGCTCGCGGCCGCGATCTCCGGAACCCGGTCGATCGCGCCTTCCACGATCAGTGCGCCCAGCAGACCGCTGGAGAGTTGCACGGCGGCTGATCCGTGCACATGCGGGTGGTACCAGAACGTACCGCCCTGGTGGTCGGAGGGAATCTCGATCCGGCTGCGGTAGCTCCTGGTGGTCAGGCCGTTGGCAGGATCGTAGGGGGCGAACTCACGGAAGACGTTGTCCGCGTTCCCGACGGGCGACACGTGCAGTCCATGGGTGTGCAGATTGAACGAATTGAACTTGTGCGGAATGTTGTGATCGCCGTGAGAATCCTGATCAGGGTTGGGCGGCAGATTGTTGATGTGCTCAAGGTCGAGCAGATCGCCCGGACGCACTCGCAGCGTCGGCCCGTTGACGTGCCCGTTGTAGAGCCGAAGATTGACGTTGCCGACCCCGGGGAGTACGCCACGGGTGAACGCGACCCGCAAGGTGGTCGACAGGACACCGTTCGCCGAGCGGATCAGCGGAGGTTGACGGAATGGCCGGGGCGCCGCCGACGCTCCGGGAGCGAGCATTACGCCTCCGGCCAGGACGGGAACCGACGCCAGTAGCGCACGCCTGCTGATACCGCGTGATGAGTCCACGGATTCACCCCTACTCGTAAACGGCTAAATGTCGTTCAGCATGGCGAGCAGCCCATCGCTTCCACCGAACGACACGTTCCCGCACCCGGCCCTTCCCCCGATTGGCGCAGGGTGGACCGGGTTACTGCGCTCAGTTGCCCGAGGTTCCGGGCGACAAGGTGGAGGTGCCTGGGCGTCAGGAAGGTGATTCCATGAATTCCACGAGGACGGGGGCGTGGCTGAGGGCACGGTTCTTGGTGCTGTAGAGCAAGGTGACTGTCTCGTTCTCGTCGGCGAGGCGGCGCAGTTCATCAACTGCCGGATTGGCGTGCAGCTCGGCGACATAACGGCGAGAGAACTCGGCAAAGCGGTCAGGGCGATGCGAGAACCAGTGGCGCAGATCGGCGCTCGGCGCGATGTCCTTCAGCCACACATCAAGGGCGGCGCGTTCCTTGGATACGCCTCTGGGCCAGAGACGGTCGACAAGAATCCTCAGCCCGTCTTCGGGGACCGGGTCATCGTAGACTCGTTTGATGAGATAAGGCACGGGATCATCATGGCATTCCGCGAGAGACGACGCTCGTTTCGAGACGCCGAAGAAATGACGGCGCCGCAATCGGGTTCGGTCCTGAACGCTTGTTGCGCAGGGCTCAAGAGCACAGCAACTGCGCGACGGCGAGAGCCGCGTCGGTGTCGGCGCTCGTCAGGTCGGCGTTGATGCGCGCTCCGGCCAGGGCGCCGGCGGCGGCGGAGGCTCCGACCTGGGCGGTCAGGTCAGTCGCGTTCCCCGCCACCCACACACCCCGAACGGACGTGGTGCCCGCCGTGCCGGTCGCGAAGTGGCTGCCCATGCCGCCCGGCAGGTCCAGCATCGGTAGATCCAGGCCGGCGACGCCGTCGGTGCGGGCCCGCACCGTGGTCGCGACCGCGAGGATCCGGCGGGGAACCACCTGACCGTCGGTCAGCCGTACGCCCGCGATGCCGCCGTCCTCGGTGGACTCGACCGCGGCGACGGGGGTGTCCACGACGCGGATGCCGCGCGCGGCGAAGCGCGCGCGGGTGTCCTGGTCCAGGTCGGTGCCGCGAGTGAAGTAGACCAGGTCGTCGGTCAGTTGCCGGAACAGCAGCGCGTGGTGGATGGAGGCAGGGCCCACCGCCAGGATCCCGATGGCTTCGTCGCGTACCTCCCAGCCGTGGCAGTACGGGCAGTGGACCACGCCGTGCCCCCAGTGCTGCGCCAGCCCAGGAACGTCGGGCAGTACGTCACGCAACCCGGTGGCGACCAACAGCCGACGCGCCCGCAGAACGCTGCCGTCGGCCACAGTCACGGCAAAGCGCGGATCACCCTCGGCGGTCGGGCTGGCCGGGACAGCGGCGGTCACCTCGCCGGCCACGATCCGGCCGCCATAACGGCGTACTTCCTCCCGTCCGCGGCGCAGCAGTTCCGCCGGCGCGATGCCCTCCAGGCCGAGCAGGCCGTGCACACCCTCGGCGGGTGCGTTGCGGGGCGTGCCGCTGTCGATCACGACGACCGAGCGGCGGGAGCGCGCGAGCATCAGCGCGCCGTTCAACCCCGCGGCACCCCCGCCGATCACCACGCCGTCGACGGTCTCACGGGGCAGCTCGTCGGTCGCGTACTCAGTCGCGTACTCAGCAGTTCTCATAGACATGCGTGAGGCCTTTCCTTGCGGTGAGTGAGCCCTGAGCGGGCCCTTGTGCGTTCACAGTAAGCACGCTTTGCGCAAGGGGCATATAATATTGCCTATGACGCAAGAAGATGGCGAGCTGGACAGCCTGGTACGCAAGCGGATCCGCGCTCTTCGGGTGGCCCAGGGCTGGTCTCTCGACGAGCTGGCCGCCCGAGCCCGGCTCAGTCCCTCCACGCTCAGCCGGATCGAGACCGGCCGGCGCCGGCTGGCTCTGGATCAGCTCGCCACCCTCGCCCGTGCCCTGGACACCTCGATCGATCAGCTCGTCGAGACAGCCGCGGACGAAGTGATCTCCAGTCCGGTGATCGATGCGGCCCACCAGTTGATGCGGTGGCCCGTACGGGCGGACCCGGGCATGACGGTCGTGCGTCAGCGGATGACGGAACCCCCGCCCGACAACCCGGCGCGTATGCGTGCCCATCCCGGCCGTGAGTGGCTCGTTGTCCTCTCCGGCACCGCGGCCCTGCTGCTGGGCAACCGCCGCTTTCGCGTGGAGACCAATCAGGCCGCGGAGTTCCCCACCATGCTTCCGCACGCCATCGGCGCCGAGGGCGGCCCGTGCGAGATCCTGGGGATCTTCGACCGCGACGCCCGCCGCGGGCACCAAAGCGGCGAGAGCGCAGGGGACGCCGCCGGGCCGTCGCAGTGATACGAGCGCCGTGCGCGGCCGTCTCTCCTCGCCGCAGGTCGCGAGCCGCTTGCTGATTCAGCAGTCCACGCGGCCATTGCCTTGCCCATTCCGAAAGCGACGCTGCCGCAAGCCCATGATCCTCTTAGCGTGGGTGCCATGACACACGCATCCCCGCACGCATCCCCGCACGCAGCGCACGACCAAGGTGCACCTACGATCCACCAGCACGGACAGCAGCACGACACCGATGGGCAGGCGGAGATCCTCGACCTGGACGCGGAAGTGCTCGCCGAGCACAACGCCGCCATCACCGCATGGCTGCCCGTCAGAGCCACCCCTCGTCACATCGTGGATCTGGGCTGCGGGACCGGAGCCGGCACTCTCACCCTGCTCAAGCGCTTCCCGGAGGCCGAGGTGACCGCCGTCGATTCCTCAACCAGCCATCTTCGCCGCCTGCTTGAGAAGGCCGAGTCGCAAGGGCCGGCCGGCCGCGTGCACACCGTTCAGGCCGACCTCGACACGGCCTGGCCCGAACTCGGCAGGCCCGATCTCGTGTGGGCGTCGGCTTCCATGCACCACATGGCCGACCCCGACCGCACTCTGCGACAGATCCACGAGACGCTCACGCCAGGCGGGCTGTTCGCCCTCGTCGAACTGGCGGGCTTCCCGCGATTCCTGCCGGCTGACGCTCCAGCGGACCGGCCCGGCCTCGAGGAACGCTGCCACGCCGCACTCGACCATCACCACGCCGAGCACGTGCCCCACCGGGGCGCCGACTGGGGACCCAAACTGACCGCCGCCGGCTTCACCGTCGAGGGCGAACGCACCATCACAGTGAACCTCGGCCCGCCCCACACCGAGGCGGTCGGCCGCTACGCACTCAGCAGCCTGCGCCGCCTGCGTGGCAGTGTCACGGAGGCGCTGACGGTCGAAGACCTGGCCGCCCTCGACCAGTTGCTGAACACCGAGGGCCCTCACAGCATTCTGCGCCGCGACGACCTGACGGTACGGACCGAGCGCACCGTATGGGCGGCGCGACGCACCTGAGCAGGGCGTCGTCCACACGGCCGGAGCGCCTGCCCCAAGGGATTGTGGTCAGCCCCGCTGTACTGGCGGCGACTCCCACAGGCAACACGGCGCGCAGAGGGTCAGATCCGGCCCATTGACACCTCGGGAACCGTCTCCATACTGGCACTCAGCATCTCGAACGAGTGACGAAATATCGAACGGTGCGGGCAGTCGCCCTACCTCTCACGGCAGTTGGAGCGCATGTGCGGCGGGCGCCGCCTCCCTCCTCGGCGAGGGTGCCGCGCCCGGACAGACGTACCGGTCGAGGACCGCGTACTCGTTCAGCAGCCGATCCGGGCTCCGGTGGGTGCGGGTGCGGGTCGGAGCCTGCCCGCCGGACGGTCGTAACGCGGCCAGGCTCCTCGCGGGCGGTGTCCCTTCGTGATCAAGAAGGAGATCAGAATGGCAGAACTCTCACGGCGCGACGCCTTGCGACTGGTCGCACTGGCCACCGCCATCCCGGCGTTCCAGACAGCGGCTTCCCTTGCGTCACCTGCGCAAGCGGCCACGGCAGGCGGTGCGGCCACCGGCAACTCGGTCGCGGCGGCGACCGGTCACGCCTCCGGTCCGGCCCTCCCCGTCCCTGCCGCCTGGACCGTCAAGCCGTTCGCGAACGAGCAAGTGGCCCTCGCGCCCAGCCTGTTCACGGTGAACCGTGACCGCGTGCTGAACTTCCTGCACGAATACCCTGCCGACCGGATGCTCGCTGTCTTCCGTATCAACGCCGGACTGGACACCCTCGGCGCTCGCCCGCCGGGCGGCTGGGAGACCGCCGACGGCAACCTTCGCGGCCACTACGCAGGGCACTTCCTCAGCGCCCTGGCCCTGGCCTACGCCGGCACCGGCACCGCCGCCTACAAAACCAAGACCGACTACCTGGTCACCGCCCTCGGAGAGTGCCAGGAAGCGCTGAACGCGACAGTCGGCCAGGGCGATCCCGCCGCGCCCAGTCACGCCGGCTATCTGGCCGCGTATCCCGAGGCGCAGTTCATCCAGTTGGAGCAGTACGCCACCTACCCGACGATCTGGGCACCTTGGTACACGTGTCACATGATCATGAGGGGGCTGCTCGACGCCTACGAACACGCGGGAAACCAGCAGGCGTTGAGCATCGTGCTCGGCATGGCCGACTGGGCCCACAGCAGGCTCGGACACCTGCCCCGTACGCAGCTCGACCGGATGTGGAAGATCTACATCGCGGGCGAATACAACGCGATGCCGGTGGTGATGGCCGATCTCCACGCGCTCACCGGCAACGAGGACTATCTGACGACCGCCAAATGCTTCGACAACACGTATCTCTTCGAGGCGGCGGTCGCGGGCCAGGACACCATCGACGGGGAGCACGCCAACCAGCACATCCCGCAGTACCAGGGCTACCTGGAGATCTTCGAACGGACCGGTGAGCGGCGGTACTTCACCGCCGCCAAGAACTTCTGGGACATGGTGGTGCCGCACCGCACCTACGCCGACGGAGGCATGGCGGGATCCGGGGAGATCTTCGGGGCCCGGGACGTCATCGCCGAGACCATACAGAAGGACAACGCGGAGACCTGCTGCGTCTACAACATGCTCAAGCTCAGCCGGAGCCTGTTCTTCCACACGGCCGATCCCAAGTACATGCAGTACTACGAGCGGGCCCTCTACGGGCAGATCCTGTCCTCACGCAAGAACGCCGACAGTGACGACGACCCGCTGCTGACCTACTTCGTGCCGGTGAATCCCGGCGCGCGGCGTGCGTACGGGAACATGGGTACCTGTTGCGGCGGCACCGGCCTCGAGTCACACGCGAAGTTCCAGGACTCCGTCTACTTCAGCTCCGTCGACGCAACGGCCCTCTACGTCAACCTCTACCTCCCGTCCACACTGGACTGGCCGGAGAGGGGGCTGAGCATCACCCAGTCCACGAACTACCCCACGGACCCGGCCGGTACGAGCACCCTGACGGTGACCGGCAGCGCTGCCCTGGACCTCAAACTGCGAGTGCCGTACTGGGTCGAGCGCGGTTTCACGGTGCGGCTCAACGGCGTGGTGCAGAAGGTGAAGGCCACTCCCGGCACGTACGTCACGCTGAGCCGGCGCTGGCGGACCGGTGACACCGTCGAGATCGCCGCCCCGTTCACTCTGCGCATCGAGCGGGCCCTGGACGACCCCGCGACGCAGAGCATCGCCTACGGTCCCGTCCCCCTGGTGATCGAGAGCTCAGCGACGAGCTACCAGAACCTGACGCTCTACCGGGACTATCCGCTCAGCCGCGACCTCAGCCGGGCCGTACGGCCAGGGGCGACGCCCATGACGTTCACCGCCAACGGCCTGACGCTGGTGCCGTTCTACCTGAACACCACCGCGAATTACCACATGTACTACCGGCGCGCGGAACCTGAGGTCGTCTTCGGCTCGACGGACACCGGCGTGGCGAACCGTGCCGGACGCGACGGCCGGACGTTCCTCGACGAGGTGTGGGACCAGGGGCCGTTCGCGCACCGGGCGGCCTTCATCCGCGCGGTCGCCGACGTCTCCTCGGAACGGTTCGGCGCGGGCGAACTCAGCCGCCAGGAGCGTCAGGCCCTCGTGGTGGCAGCGACCCGCGCGGACCTCCCGGCGTAGGAAGGCGCGGCGCGGGGCGCCGGCCTGGTGCGTGGCGACGCCGCGACGCCGGTGCTGGGCCCCGTACGCGTCTTACGAGCAGGCACCCGGGACCGGTGCCCGGCAGCCAAGACACCCGATGAATCTGCGCTACGGGCAGTCGAGGCGCTGTGCGCAGACCCTTGACAGGGAACACGGGCAGGCCGAGGATTCACCAAACATCGGATGTAAGCGCAGGGGCGGCCAGGCAGTGCAGGCGACTCCACCGCTCGCCTACCCGTTCGTCCGTTGACACCCGGGCCGGCGCCGAGGGCCCCAGGGCCCTCGACGCCGGTACGCCCTTGATGAGGATTCGCGCTGCCCGGCCTCCCCCACGCCCTCCCTCCGGTCAATCAGAAGCAGCTCGTCCGTACAAGGGAAGGACCCACCCGTGTCACCACAAGGTTCGATCACGCGGAGGCTGCTGCGCCGCGCCGGCCCGATCGCGGCAGTCCTCGGTCTGGTTCTGGCGGCGCCCGTAGTTCAATCCGCCGCAGCCGCACCCTCGGTGACGCTCTACGCGTCGCCGTCCGGGGCGGGTTCGACCTGTTCCTCCTCGTCCCCGTGTTCTCTGTCCGGGGCCCAGAGCGCGGTTCGTACCCAACTCGCCGCCAACGGTTCCGCGGACGTCAGCGTGCTGCTGGCCGACGGTGTGTACCGCTTGTCGAAGACCTGGTCCCTCGGCACGGCGGACTCGGGCACGCCGGGCCACCCTGTGGTGTGGAAGTCCGCGCCAGGGGCGCGTCCGGTGATCTCGGGGGCCTCGCAGGTCACCGGATGGACGCAGGTCGGATCGAGCGGGGTGTGGTCCGCTCCGGTACCCAGGACCAGCGACAGCCGCCAGTTGTACGTCGGCGGCCATGAGGCCCCGATGGCGCAGGCGACCCCGGCGAGCCTGGGATTCCGGGGCTCGTGGACCGGCTCGTCGACGGGCTACACGATCTCCGGCGACCAGGCGGCGATGGCGTGGTTCGGCTCGCTGACCGCGAGCCAGGTGGCGGGAGTCGAGTTCGACTACCCCGGTGGCAACGGGCCCTGGACCGAGTCGAGATGCCGAGTGGCGAGCTTCTCCGCCGCGGCCGGCACGCTGAAGATGAGCCAGCCGTGCTGGACCGATGTGACCGCCCGGGCGTCCTTCGCACAAGGCAGCGGTGGCCTGCCGTCCATGTCCACCAACACGATGCCCGCGCTCATCGAGAACGCGCGGACTCTGATCGGTTCCGGGCAGTGGTTCCTGGACGGCGCCGGCGGCACGCTGTACTACAAGCCTTCCGCGGGCCAGCAGATGTCCGCCCTCGACGTGGAACTGCCGCACCTGGAGTCGCTGGTCCAGGGCGCCGGTACGCTCGACGCGCCCGTGCACGACATCACCCTCAGCGGTCTTCAGTTCTCGTTCGCCACCTGGAACGCTCCCTCCACGAGCGCCGGGTTCGCCGACGTGCAGAGCAACCTCCGGATGACCGGCGCGAACAACCAGGGCATGTGCACGTTCTCCACCCCTGCGGGAAGCTGCCCCTGGGGATCGCTGACCCAGCCCCTGGCGAACGTCTCGTTCACCGCTTCCAAGAACATCACCCTCACCGGCAACCGGTTCGCCGAACTCGGCGGCGCCGGACTGAACGTGATGTACGGAGCGGCCAACACCCTCATCCAGGGCAACGAGTTCACCGACATCGCCTCCACCGCGATCCTCCTCGGCTGCACCTACGACCCGCTGCCGACCGACCCGTCCGAAGCCGCGGGGATCAGCCAGAACTGCACTTCCAACGGGGCAACTGAACGCGCTGCGATCGGTACCAACGAAATCCTGACCGGCACCACCGTGGCGGACAACGTCATCCACCACATCGGTACGGACTACTCCTCGGCCAGCGGCATCACCCTGCTGTTCTCGCAGCACACGACCATCACCCGGAACAACCTCTACGACCTGCCCTACACCGGCATCACGGCCGGAGTCGTCCAGGGACACGTCGACCAGGCGAGCACCCCGCAGAACAGCACGAACATCAACAGCTCGAACACCATCAGCGACAACATCTTCCACGACTACCTGTCCGTCCGGAGTGACGGCGGCGCCATCTACGTCGAGGGACACCAGGCGCAGTACGTGTACCAGGCGGACGGGAAGACGATCGACCCGGTGCAGACCCTGGCCAAGGGCCTTCAGGTCACCGGCAACATCGCCTACCACGGCCCGTCGACCAACTTCACCTACTACGACGACGCCGGCTCGGAATGGGTCAACTGGCAGGGGAACGTCGCATTCGGAGCAGGCGGCAGCGCACAGGGCGGCTGCAGCCCGACGGGCCACTTCTGGATCACCGGCAACTACTTCTCCGCCGGCATCCAGTCGTACCCGTGTGCCCAGCCCGTCGACACACACGCGAGCGGGAACACGACCATCCCGGCGACCCCCAAGCCGACCGACCTCCCCAACGCCCTGCTGAAGGCCGCGGGCGCGGGCTCCGGCTCCTTCACGCCGGTCCTCTCCGTCCCCGCGAGCATCTTCTACGTGTCGCCCACGGCCGGCGCGACGCAGGTCCTCGTCGCCGGCGAGGGCTTCGGCCCGTCAACGCCGGTGTACATCGGCAGCACCCCGGTCAGCAATGTGACCCACCTGTCCAGCGGATTCATGATCGTCCCGGTTCCGGCCGGCACCACGGCCGGGCAGATCTCGGTCACTCCGCAGGTCCCTGGATCGATCCGGGTCAACGACGACGACAGCAGAGTCGCCTACAGCGGGTTCACGTACGCGGGCGGCCGCTCGTACGGCGACTACCAGAACGACGTCCACTACGCGACGGCCAGCGGGTCGACCGCGTCGCTCACCTTCACCGGCACCACCGTCACGGTGTACGGCGAGCAGAACACCGACCAGGGAAACATCGGCGTCAGCGTCGACGGCGGAGCGCAACAGGTCGTCAGCACACTGCCGAGCGACGGCGTACGACACGCGAACGTCGCGGTGTACACCTCGGGCCGACTCTCCTCGGGCACACACACCGTCGTGGTGACCAAGCTGTCCGGTCAGTACAGCACCCTCGACGGATTCACCGTGTGACGGCGAACGAACCGGCCTCGGCGCACCACTGACCGACAGAACTCGCCCCCTTGCCACCACTGTGCCTGGCACCC
The DNA here is from genome assembly GCF_000818195.1 of Streptomyces sp. 150FB. GTDB lineage: Bacteria > Actinomycetota > Actinomycetes > Streptomycetales > Streptomycetaceae > Streptomyces. The sequence continues at coordinate 9,199,637 of NZ_JTHL01000001.1, forward strand.
TCCTCCACGGGGGTGCCAGGCACAGTGGTGCGGGACGGCAGCTACATCGGGGTATCAGCCTTCAGGCCGCGCCCGCGCCGGTGGGTGGGACGGGTCGCGGAGAGGGCGTGCAGATCGTCGAAGGCCTGGAGGAGATGCGCGTCCAAGCTCTGTGAGGGGTCGTCGATCCAGGCTTGGGCCGCGTGGTGGAAGGTGGCCCAGCCGGTCTGTGCGGCCAGGCCGGCCAGCCGGTCGGGGACATCGCGCTGACGTAGTGCCTCCGCCACCGCTTCGGTGAGGGATGCGGCCTTGGCCAGGTCGCGTTCCCGGAGCGCCGGAGTCTGGGCGATGAGCGCCAGCCGTGGCTCGGAGAACGGGCGGTTGTCCTCAAGGATTCGTCCGGCTCTCCGGAAGGCCCACAACAGTACGCCGAGTGGCGGCAGATCATCGGGGGCGTCGGCGACCTCCTGCGTCAGCGCCGCACGGAGGCCGGCTTCGCCGTCGAAGAGCACCTCGCGCTTGTCCGGGAAGTGCCGGAAGAACGTGCGCTCGTTGAGGCCTGCCCGGGCGGCGATCTCAGCCGTGGTGGTCTGGTCGAATCCGCGCTCCCGGTACAGCTCCAGGGCTGCCTGCTGAAGGCGGCGGCGCGCTTCTGCTCCGCTTCGTGGCACCCCTCGAAGATACCGCATACGCCAGCGACTGACACTGCTTGACGCCAGTGACTGGCGCTACGTAAAGTCAGTGACTGGCGCTACTTAGTGCCAGTCGCTGGCGTCACGTGTCGTCGTTGGTGGGCAGCGGTCCGTTCACCGGATTTCACCGGACCGATGACCCAGTGGCGGCCGCGGTGCGCACACTCACGGAGAGGGCGTTTCATGCATATTTTTGTCACTGGCGGTTCTGGCCAAACAGGCCCCGCCGTTGTCGCAGAGCTCGTCGCGGCAGGCCACCAGGTCACTGCTCTGGCTCGCTCGGATGCCGCCGCCGCCCGGCTGGAGTCACTGGGCGCCGCATCGCATCGCGGCTCCCTGGACGACCACGCCAGCCTGCGCCGCGGCGCCGAAGCCGCCGACGGCGTCCTGCATATGGCTTACGGCGGTGACTTCTCCGACCTCGACGACATGATGAGGCGCGACCGGACCGCGATCGAGGTCCTCGGGCAGCCGTTGGAACACTCGGGCAAGCCGCTCGTCGTCACCTCGGGCACCCTGGTCATGCCTGCCGGCCGGGAGACCACCGAGAACGACGAGCCCGACACGGCCGGGATAGCCGCCTTCCGTATCGCGGGCGAGCGAGCTTGTCTGGACTTCGCCGCCCGGGGAGTACGGGCGAGCGTGATCCGGCTCGCTCCCACCGTCCACGGCCCCGAAGACCATGGCTTCATCACCATGCTCATCGCCACCGCGCGAAAGACCGGCGTCTCGGCCTACGTGGGCGACGGCACCAACCGCTGGCCCGCGGTTCACCGGCTTGACGCCGCGGTCCTGTTCCGCCTGGCACTGGAGAAGGCTCCTGCGGGCAGTGTGCTGCACGGAGTGGCCGAAAGCGGCGTCACGATGAAGAACATCGCGCAGACGATCGCCCGGGGCCTGGACCTGCCGACCGTCTCGCTGACACCCGACCAGGCCGCCGGGCACTACGTCAGCCCGTTCATGGCCAGGGTCTACGGCTTCGACGCGCCCGTATCCAGCGCTCACACACAGGAGTTGCTCGGCTGGTCGCCCACCCGCCCGACACTGCTCGATGACCTGGAGCACGGCGACTACTTGGCCAGGCCGGCCTCCTGACCGTCAGGAGGTCCGGCCGTCGTACAGCACCGGGTTCAGTGGGGTGTCGGGGATCTCGCCGACCCCGGCGCCGGGCATCCAGTCCCGGTCCCGTATCTGGGGTGCGTTGGCGGGCTCGGTCACGCGGATGTCGGCATCCATGTAGATGACGGTCATCACCCGGCGCGGCACACGCCCGCGGTTCGGGCCGGCGTGGTGGAAGGTCCAGCCGCGGTGGAAGCTGGCGTCGCCGAGTGCGAAAGGCCGCACGATGTCCTCGAACCCCTGCTCGACGACGGCCTGCTTCAGCCTGTCCTCGGACTCGTCGGAGATGGGCAGGTCGCGGCCGTGGGCGAAGTTGTGGCTGCCGCGCGCGAAGGCCAACGGGCCCATGTCGAGGGGGGTTTCCTGGAGCGGCAGCCAGATCGTCAGGCAGCGGTCGGAGGACAGCGGCCAGTAGTACTGGTCGGCGTGCCAGGGAGTGATTCCGCCGCTGGGCTCCTTGTACAGGGCCTGGTCGTGGTAGAGGCGGACCGCGTGCACGCCCAGCAGCCGGGCCGCGATGCCGGCCAGCCGGCGCGAGAACACCAGTCGCCTGACCGTCTCGTTCTCCCGCCACAGGTTCGACACCTGGAGGAACGCCCGGCCGTACGTGTCGCGTTCGGCCAGCGGGAGGTGCTGGGTGTTCAGCCGGATCACCTCGGAGGTGATCACCGGCTCGTACCGGGCGATCGTCCCGGGGGACAGCACGCCGGTCAGGTGCGCGAATCCGTCGCGCGCGAAGTCGGCGGCGGCTGTCGCGGGCAGGCCGGGGTAGGGGACGTCGAGTTCGTCGGTCTGCGTTTCCGGTATCACGGTCATGTCGGACGACTCCAGACAGGAGAGGGACGGGCGGGTTGCCGACTCCACCGTCCCAGCGCGTCAGCGGTGGCGCCACGCTGCCGTTGCCCACTTCTGGTACGCAGTTGCCGCTTATCCGAACGGCCAGGCCGCCGGGCCTAGGCTGGCCCGTGTGAAGCCCCGTTACGAGCAGCCACGTACGCTCGACGGCACCACCTTCCTCAGCTATATCCGCCGTGAGCGAGCCTTCGGCTTCGGCTGGCACTACCACAGGGAGTACGAACTCACCCTCATCGCCGAGGGGGAGGGCACCCGCTATGTGGGTACCACCGTCGAGCGCTACCGACCCGGCGACCTGGTCCTGCTCGGGCCCGATCTGCCGCACACCTTCACCTCCGAGCCGTACGAGGGAATGGCCGAGGCGGCGGTGACGCAGTTCCGGCACGACTTCCTCGGCCCGGGGTTCTTCGAGCTGCCCCAGTTCCGCGGCATCGACGGCCTGCTGGCCCGGTCAGCCCGGGGCCTGCGCTTCGGCGGCGTCGGCGAGGACGCGCGGGCGGTGCTGACCGGGCTGCCCCATCTGGAGCCCGCCGCCCAGACGGTGGCGGTCCTGGACGTGCTGCGCCGCCTGGCCGCCGACGGTTCGGCCACCCCGATCACCGGCCCCGGCTACGCCCCGGCGCCCAGTAACGCCACGCGCGACCGTATCGACGCGGTGTGCCGTCACCTCCAGCAGACGCACACCGAACCGGTGCGCCAGGAGGACGTGGCCGCCCTGGTGCACATGTCGCCGACGTCCTTCAGCCGCTTCTTCCGCGCCGCCATGGGCCGTACCCTCACCGACTACGTCAACCAGCTCCGCGTGGAGACCGCCTGCTCCCTGCTGACCGGCACGTCGCTGCCGGTGACGGAGGTCGCCGCGCGCGCGGGCTACCGCAACCTGTCCAACTTCAACCGCCGCTTCCGCGAGTTGAAGGGCCTGCGCCCGACCGGGTACCGCGCCGCGCACCAGCAGCCCGGCACCACCGTGTGAGGCGCGTCCCTCACATGTGCGTCCTTCACACCTGCGCCGCCCCGCCGATGACCTGGGCGCGGTAGCGGGACGGTGTGGTGCCGGTCTCGCGGCGGAAGGCCGTGGCGAAGTGCTGGGACGAGGAGTAGCCGAGGTCCGCGGCGAGGGTGGTGATCGGCAGGTCGGTCTCGGCGAGCAGCAGCCGGGCGCGCTCCGTACGCAGCCGGGTCCGGTACCGGCCGGGCGTCTCACCCGTCTCGGCGCGGAACAGCTCGGCCAGGTGGGACGGCGAGAGGTGCGCCGCGGCGGCCAGCTCGACGACCGTCAGGCCGTCGGCGAGGCGGTCCTCGATCAGGCGCTTGGCCGTGGCGAGCGCCGGGTGCAGCGCCAGCGGGCGGCCCGGCCGCCGGCCGTCGGCCAGCCGGGACGCCTCGGTGATCAGCAGTGCCGCGGAGTACGCCAGGCCCGCCGCGCGCAGCGGCTGATACGTGGTCACCTCCCGCAGGAACAGCGCGAAGGGGGCGACCATCGAACCTGCGTCGGCGACGACGAACGGCCGGCGCTGCCGCCACACCGGGTGCAGTTCCTCCGGCGGTACGAGCTCCGCGGGCGCCAGCGCGGCGAAGTGGAAGTGGTACGGGGCTGTGCTGGCGGCCGCCATCGCGTGCGGCACCTCCGGAGGCACCGCCAGCAGGCCGCGCGCGGGCACCTCCCACGTCCGGTCCGCCACGGTCCACCGGGTCGGCGGGTCCGCCAGTTGCAGATACAGCTCCCAGGCGTCGTGGGTGTGTGTGCGGATCACCCAACTGGTGGGGGCGTGCTGGTCGCCGGCGTGCCGCAGCCCGGGCACCCCGGCGTGCCGCAGATGGGCGTGGAAGCCCGCGCTGAGCCCGGTCGGACGGTCGATGGACATCCGAGGATTATGTACATCCGCCCGGGTCACCCGCACGCCCCGGCAGGGGAGTTGGCCGTAGCGTCTCGGCCATGACGAACGACACGCTCACCGCGCTGCCGACCGACGAGGACGTGGCCTTCTACCGGGAGAACGGGTACTGGATCTCCCCTCCGATCCTCCCCGACGACATACTGGACGCCGCCGAGCGAGGCATGCGCCGCCACCACGCCGGCGACGTGGACCGCGAGATCGCCCGCGACCCGGAGGGGGTGTTCCGGGGCTGGCGCCCCGCGGACGGCGACGTTCTGCGCAAGAACGACGGCGCCTCGCTGCGGGTCGACGAACTGGCCCTGCTGGTACGGCAGTCGGTGATCGCGGGCTGCGCCGCCCGGCTGGCCGGAGCGGACGAGATACGGCTGTGGCACGACCAGTTGCTGTACAAGCCCAGCGGCTCCGACCGGCAGGTCAACGTCGGCTGGCACACCGACCGGCGCTACTGGCTCGGCTGCTCCAGCCAGGAGATGCTGACCGCCTGGGTGCCGTTCCACGACATCACCGAGAGCCACGGCCCGGTGATGTTCGTCGCCGGAAGCCACCGCTGGGACGCCCGGGCCGACCTGGACTTCTTCGACCAGGACCTGTCCACCATCGAGCGTTACGCGGCCCGGCGCGACCTGCGCCTGGTCACCGCCACGCTCGGCCGGGGGCAGGTCAGCTTCCACCATTGCCGGACCATCCACGGGAGCGGCCCCAACACCAGCGGCGAGCCGCGCCGGTCGCTCGCCATCCACCTGCAACCCGGCGACAACCACCACGTCGCCGCCCGCAACCCCGACGGGGACCCCGCCACCCACCACAACGACCGGCTGACCGCACGCCCCGACGGCACCCCTGACTATGCCGATCCCGCGGTGTGCCCCCGCCTGTGGCCGCCGGCCCCGTGACACCCCGGCCGGGGTTCAGCGCCGACGCGTACACCGTGGTGCGGACCAGGAACCAGCGGGTCCCCGGCGAGGAGGGTGACCAGCATCTCGTCGGTCTCCGCGTCGGGCGCCAGCCGGTCGGCGAGCAGCGCCAGGTCGCGGGTGAACGAGGACGCGTGCACGTCGACCCGGTAGCCGCCCTCCACGGCGGTGGCGTGTGCCGTCCAGGCGTCAGGGGCGCAGGCCAGTTCCGGGTCCTCCAGGAAACAGTGGACGACCCGGGTGTCGGCGCCCGCCGCCACGAAGACCTCCCGTTTCGGCTCGCCGGGCTCCAGCAGCGAGCCGGGCAGCTCCAGCCGCGCCACCGAGCGGGGCGGCACGTCCAGCGCGACATCGGCCGCGTCCCGCGCATCGCCGTCGAAGGACTGCCGTTCGGCGTGCGGCGCGCCCGTCGCGCGGCTGGACCGTCAGCAGCCGCGGGGCGGGCGCCTGGCGCAGGGCGTACCACAGGGGTTTGGGCCGACCGTCGCCGTCGACGGCGGACCAGGACGTGACCGGCCAGCAGTCGTTGAGCTGCCGGACGATGGCTCCGGCGGTCCGCGGCCACCAGGAGCGGAAGTGCTCGATCGCGGAGGCGATGGCGCGGGATCCAGCGGTCCAGCGTCGCCCAGGTGGGCGGGGCCTGGAAGCCGAAGTCGGAGCAGAAGCGGGCGCACATGGCGCGAACGAGCCCTGGACCGTCGGTCGTCGCCGACTCCGGGCGAGCCGCGCCCATCGGTGAATGCGCTCTCAATGCTGCGCATGAAGCATGCGATTCGTCTACAGCCTCGCACCCAAAGCCCTTCAGGAAGCCCTGACCGACGGCTTGACACTGTTCTGCAAGCGCGTGCAGGATTGCAGAAAAGGAGGTGAGCGATGACTGTCCACGCACGCGCCGCCATCGTTGGTACCGGAAGCCGCGCTCAGCAGTTCACCGAAGGTCTCGCCCGCCGCGAGCACATCGAGGTCGTCGCGTTCTGCGACCCGAACCAACAGCGCATGGCGCACCACAACCGGCTGCTCGCCGCCGCCGGGCGGCCGCCGGCCATCACGTACCGGCCGGACCGCTTCACCGAGATGCTCCGCGCCGAACGCGTCGACACCGTGGTCGTCACCACCATCGACGCTCTGCACGACGGCTACATCGTCGCCGCGCTGCGCGCCGGCTGCCGTGTCGTCACCGAGAAGCCCCTGACCACCGACGCCGAGCGCTGCCGTCGCATCCTGGCCGCGGTCGACGAGACCGGCGGCGACCTGTCGGTGGCCTTCAACTACCGCTTCAACCCCGTGCACGAGCTGGTCCATGCCCAGTTGCGGCAGGGTGCCATCGGCGACCTCGTCTCGGTGCACTTCGAGTGGATGCTCGACGTGCGCCACGGCGCGGACTACTTCCGCCGCTGGCACCGGGAGCGGGCCAACAGCGGCGGCCTGATGGTGCACAAGGCCGGCCACCATTTCGACCTGGTCAACTGGTGGCTCGGCGCCCGCCCGCAGCGCGTCTTCGGTCTCGGCAGGCTCGCCTTCTACGGCCGGGAGAACGGCGAGCGCACCGGCTACCGCCGCGACTACGAGCGCGCGCACGGCTCGTCCGCCGCGCTGGACGACCCCTTCGCCCTGCACCTGGAGGACAACGAAGGCCTGCGCGCCCTGTATTTGGACGCCGAACACGAGGACGGCTACTTCCGCGACCGCAACGTCTTCGGCGACGGCATCACGATCGAGGACGACATGGCGGTCCTGGTACGTTACGACTCGGGTGCGTCCATGTCGTACCACCTCACCGCCTACTCGCCTTGGGAGGGCTACCGGGTGATGTTCAACGGCACCCGTGGCCGGCTTGAGCTGGAGGTCGAGGAGAGCGCGTGGCAGCGGCCCCAGGCGAAGGTCACGTCCGCCAAGGGGAACGTGCACGGAGACACCGAGATGGAGAACGCAGGCGGCGCCCGCATCCTGGTACGCCCGCTGTGGCAGCCGCCGCGCGAGGTCGAGATCCCGGAGTTCGACCACGCCGGACACGGCGGCGGGGACGCCCGGATGCTGCACGCGCTGTTCGACGGCGGAACGGGTGGCGCGGAGGGCGGCGCGCAGACCGCTACGGCCGCGGACGGCGCGCTCGCGCTGGCCGTCGGCCTGGCCGCCAACACCGCCTTCAGCCGGGGTGAGGTCGTGGACATCGACGACGTGGTGCGCGTCAAGTGACCGCCACCATGGCGGACGTGGCACGCGAGGCGGGGGTGTCCGCATCCACTGTCTCGCGTGTCTTCAGCCTGCCGGACACGGTACGGGCCGACACCCGCGAGCGGGTGCTCGCCGTCGCCCGGCGGCTGGACTTCACACCCAACAGGGCGGCCAGCTCGCTCGCCCGGGGCCGTACCCGTACGTTGGGGCTGCTCGTGCCGGACGTGGCGAACCCGTACTACGCGGAGATCGTCAAGGCCGTGCAGCACCGGGCGCGCGCCAAGGACCACGCGCTGTTCCTGGCCGACGTCGGCGACGACCCCGGCGACGGCTTCGAACTGGCGCAGGCGATGGCCCGGCAGACCGACGGCCTGCTGCTCGCCGGCCCGCGTATGACCGACGACATGGTGCGCGCGCTGGCCCGGGCCGGCCCGGTGGCGCTGATCGGGGCCCGGCTCGCGGAGACCGACAGCGCCTACGCGGAACTCGGCACCGGCATGCGGCACGTGGTCCGGCACCTGGCGGCCCTGGGCCACCGCCGGATCGTCTACGTCAACGGCACCCGCACCGCCCGTACGGCGGGTCACCGGCAACCGGTGCGGGAGGCCTGCGACGAGCACGGGGTCGAACTGGTCGAGCAACTCGGCCCGTTCGACCTCACCTTCGACAACGGCGTGGCGGCCGCCGACCTGGTGCCCGTCAGCGGTGCGACCGCGGTCATCGCGCACAACGAGATGGTGGCGCACGGCGTCGCCGGCGGCCTGGCCCGCCAAGGCCGTTCCATCCCGGGCGACTTCAGCCTGGTGACGGTCGACGACACGTTCATGGCGCGCGCCATCCACCCGGCGCTCACCGCGCTGCACATCCCGCTCGACCTGATGAGCACCAGGGGAGTCGACCTGCTGCTGCGGCGGATCGACGACCCCGACGGCGAGCCGCGGCACGCCGCGCTGGCGACCAGTCTCGTGGTCCGGTCCTCCACCGCGCACCCGGGCGGCCCGGCCGCCTGACCGGGCGCCCGCGCGGTCGCGGGCCCGCGACCGCCCCGTACCGCTTTCCCCCTTACCCTGCGCGCGCCCGCACGGGTCATCCCGCCCTGCGCGCCCTCCCCGGGGTCCCGCGTTCCCACGCCCAGGACCCCTTCGGCACCCACCCACTGAACGGTCCGCCGTCCCGGCGGACCGAGAAGGAGGAATGGTCCATGAAACACACAGCCAAGGCCGTCGCCATCGCCGCCGCGGTACTGCTCGCGGCGACCGGCGCCGGCACCGCCGCCCAGGCCCAACCCGCCCCCGCGCAGCCGCAGGCGGCACCGCAGGCCGCCGCGGCACTGCTGGGGAACGGCTATCTGGGCACGAACGGCAGCCAGATCGTCGACTCCACGGGCAAGCAGGTACGCATCTCCTCCGTGGCCCTGCACGGAAACTCCCGCCTCGACCAGAACGAGATCGTCAACCAGGACACCCCGTTCGTCGGCCTGGACGCCAACATGCGGGCCATCCGCGCCGCCGGATTCAACACCGTCACCCTCGCCTGGAGCGACGCCAGCCTGCACGACGCCAATGCCGCGAACTACGTCGCGGGCCTCGACGCGGTGGTCGCCGCCGCCAAGGCCAACCTCCTCAAGGTCATCCTGAACCACCACAACGACGAGGGCGCCGCCGGCAACGGCAACTGCCTGGCGCAGCAGGGCAACGGGCTCTGGTACGACAGCGGCCCCGGCACCGACGGCACGGACGGCTGCGGCACCCCCGGCACCGTCACCCAGGCGTCGTTCCTCGCCGACTGGAAGCAGATCGCCACCCGGTACAAGGGCAACCCCACCGTCATCGGCTTCGACATCGACAACGAGCCGCTCGCGTACCCCGGCGAGAGCACCTGGGGAGACGGCGGCGTCACCGACATCCACGCCATGTACACAGACGTCGGCAACGCACTGGAGTCCATCGACCCCGGGGTGCTCATCATCTGCGAGGGCCCGCAGAACTACGGCGGCTCCTTCGCCGGCGGCGCGGGCGTCAAGGCCTTCGAAGGCGACCTCACCGGGGTCGCCGCCCACCCGGTCGTACTCTCCGGGGCCAACGGCGGACGGTCACGCGTCGTCTACTCGGTCCACGAGTACCCGTACTCGGTCGGCCACACCGACCCGGACAGCGGCACCGCGGCCGTCCAGCGCATGAACGCGGTGTGGGGCTATCTGGTGTCCCAGGACATCGCCCCGGTGTGGATCGGCGAGGCCGGCGCCGCGATGGACAGCACGCGCGACGCGGCCTGGGCCGACACCCTCACCTCGTACGTCAACGGCCAGCAGGGTGCCAATGGCGGGCCCACGTTCTCCGGCACCGAGAAGGGCGTCGGCATCACCTGGTACGTCTGGGACACCCAGGGGCTCGGCGCGCTGAACGCCGACGGCACCCTCAACGCGGCGCGGAACGCCGTGTACTCCCAGTGGCAGTGACCTGATCCCCTTCCAGGGCCTCGCTCTCCGTCGCCCCACGTGGCGCCCCATGTACCCCGTCGCGACGGGGTACATGGGGCGCCTCCTGGCGGACGCCCGGACGGCACCGTGGAGTTGGGGCCCTCCGTCCGTTCGGACTGGTGACTCTCCGCCCTCCCGGGCCGCCCTCAACTGATCCAACGGACTTTCTTTGTCCGATGCGTTGACGTTGGACCGTTCCAAAAGTAAGTTCCACAACCAGCGCTGGAACGGTCCAACGCCTCTCTGACAGCGTGGCGTTGGACCAGTCCAACAGAAAGAGGAACGGCATGGCCAAGCTCACCATTCGCGACATAGCCCGGCTCTCCGGCCTTTCGAAGTCCACCGTCTCCCTGGTGCTCAACAACAGCCCCAAGGTGGATCCGGAGACCCGCCGCCGGGTGATCGCCGTGATGCGCGAGCACAACTACGTGCCGAGTTTCGCCGCCACCGCACTGGCCAAAGGGAACACCGGTCTTATCGGAATGATCGTGCCGGGTCTGACCTGGCGCTTCATGGCGAACATCAACTACGGCGTGGCCAAGGTCGTCGAGGACACCAAGTACGAGATGGTCCTGTTCACCAGTACCAACGAGCGGGACTACGGCGGCGCCATCGACCGGGTCATGAGTTCGGGCCTGTGCGCCGGTCTCATCGTGGTGACGCACGACCAACAGCCGCTGGACCGGCTGGTCGACCTGCACGCGGGCGGCCTGCCGCTGGTCCTCATCAACACCCTCGGCGCGGTCAACGCACTGCCCTCGGTCGGCGCCGACAACTACACCGGCGGCCTGCTCGTGGGCCGCCATCTGCTGGAGCTCGGGCACCGCAGGATCGCGGGCATCCTGGGGCCGCTCGACCACCCGTACGTCCAGGAGCGGCGCAGCGGGCTGCGGGAGGCCCTGCGTGAGGCCGGCCTGGAGCCCGATCCCGAACTGGAGGCCGAGACCGACTTCGCGGAGGCGCTGATCCGCAGCCGCACCCGGGAGCTGATGGCACTGCCCGCGGACCGCCGTCCCACCGCGCTGTTCGCGTACCACGACTCCGCGGCCTTCACCGTGCTGGACGAGCTGGTACGGGCCGGAGTGCGGGTCCCGCAGGACGTGTCGGTGGTCGGGTTCAACGACATCGACGCGGCAGCCCATGTGCGCCCGGCGCTCACCACGGTCCGCCAGCCCTTCGTCGACATGGGACGGCAGGCCGCCCGCATTCTCATGACCGCTCTCGACGGGGTCGAATCCGACGAGGAGTCACAGCGCGTCGTCCTTCCCACAGAACTGATCGTCCGGGACAGCACGACGTCCGTTCCGGCCGATCGTTGAAGCGCCCTTAATTCCCTGGGCAAGCTCATTCATTCGCACCGCCTCACCCCGGTGGAGCCGCAGCACGGAGCGGGAAAGCACCGTGCCCACCCATACCCGGAAGAGCAGTCGTCATGAGGCATTCCTGGAGACACCGAATACCGCCACACAAAGCCCGGGCGAGAAAGACGCTCGCCATTCCCGCCGCACTTGTTGTCGCCGACCTGGGTTTCCGGGCGGTCCGGGCACCACCCGCGCCGCCGCTCACCCGGTCGAGACCATGGGCGACCCGGCCCCGCAGTACCAGGTGCTGCCCGTCAATGGCCTGAAGCCGAGCGCCCCCTCAAGCCCGACGGCCGGCTCCGGCACGACGTAGTGACCACGCAGTGACGGACCAACGCGTCCGGCACCACCGCCCCTTGGGGCACCCACCGCACCCCCGGCCTCCCCGGCCGGTACCGCCTCGGCCCGGCGCCGGGTGCCGGCACCACCGCGCGGATCAAGGTCAAGCTGTCGTACGCCGACGGCACCCCCGAATCCGTCCCGCTCGCCTCCGCCACCGTCTCGAACGGCGGCCGGGCCCGGCCGGCGAGTCTCTCCGCCGTGCCCTTCGACTTTCACGACAAGACCTTCAGCGAGGCCGAGTGGTGGGTCAACTCTGCCGTCGGCACCGGCGACCTCCTCCTCGACGACGCATCACTCACGAACGGAGCGTAGAGCCCTCATGTCTCCCCTCAGCAGACGCGGCTTCCTGACCGCCTCCGCCGCCCTCGGCGGCACCGCCCTGACCTCCGCGCTGACCGGCTGCTCCTCGTCGCCCTCCGTGCCTCCCGGCACCAAGACGATCAACCACTGGGACTGGTACGTCAGCCAGGAGCCGTGGCTCAAGCAGGAGATCGCCCTGTTCCAGAAGGCGCATCCGAAGATCAGGATCAACCGCACGGTCCAGGTCAGCGACAAGTACCCGGACCTGATCAACCTCGCGTTCCGCGGCAACACCGCCCCCGACATGCTGATGATCCCCAAGTCGCCGGCCCTTGAACAGCAGGTCGCCGACGGCTGGCTGCGCACGCTCGACGACTACGCCACCCCGCAGTGGCAGGCGAAGTTCCCCGCCGGCAACTTCTACAACGGCGTGGACATGGTCGAGGGCAAGACCTACAGCGCGCCCTTCGGCGGCAACAGCCCCTGGCTCCAGCTGTACATCCACAACGGCCTGTTCAAGCAGGCCGGTATCACCAACCCCGACGGCACGGTCAAGCTCCCCAAGACCTGGGACGACGTCACCGCCGCCGCCGAGGCCATCACCAGGAAGACCGGCGGCAAGGCGTACGGCTTCGGCTTCGGCAACGTCCCGAACGTGTCGCTGCCGTGGTGGGTGGAGCTGTTCGTCCGCGGCGCCGGCTCGCCCGCCGGCTACGGGGTGGACCTGCCCGACTACCGGGTCGGCAAGTGGACCTTCGGCTCCGACCGCAACTACGCGGACTTCATCGAACTGCTGCTGGAGTGGAAGAAGAAGGGCTACATCTACCCGTCCTCGATGTCCATCGGCGACGAACAGGCGCGGGCGTTCTTCGAGCGCGGCAAGTTCGGCATGATCGTCGGCGGTGTGTGGAACCAGTCGACCTGGACCGAGCACGGGTTCAAGGACTACAGCCTGACCACGCTGCCCTCGCCGACGGCCAACCCCAAGGCGTTCTTCTACTACCTGCCCGGCGGCCGCGTGTGGGCACTGTCCAAGAGCACCAAGGTCTCCGCCGAGTCCTGGGCCTGGTTCGACTGGCTGCACAGCCCGGCGGCCGGCCAGCGCTGGGTGGAGGCCGGGCAAGGCCTGTCGATCTTCCCCGAGGCGAACAAGAACGCCAAGGTCGCCTCAGAGCAGTTCCAGGCGTACATCGACATGCGCCGTTACGCGCTGCCCATGCCCGTCCCGGCGATCCGCAACCCCGACGCGTCCAAGGTCGTCATCCCGGCCGTCACCCCTGACCTGCCCGACGTCCTCGTCGGCCTCTACACCGGCCAACTGGGGGACATGGGCTCGGCCCTGACAGCCCTGGAGGACCGCCGCAACAAGGCCCTCGCCGACGGCATCAAGCAGGCCCAGGCCAAGGGAGCCAAGGTCAGCCTGGCCGACTGGGTGTTCAAGGACTGGGACCCCACCAAGCCCTACCAGAACAAGCCGGCCTGACTCGGAGGTTCGTGTGCAACTCCTCGAAACCGCCGCCCCGACCCCGCCACTCAGCGGGCCAGGGGCGGCGGCCCCCACGCCGACACCGCCCAGGACCGGGCTGTGGCAACGGCTCAAAGCCCACAGGTGGAGCTACCTGTACCTCGCACCGCTGCTGGTGCTGCTGCTGACGTTCGTCATCTACCCGATCTTCGGATCGCTCGGCTACGCCTTCTACCGCTGGAACGGCATCGGCTCACCCGGCGACTTCGTCGGCCTCGACAACTTCCGCCAGGTCGCGCACGACTCGATCTTCTGGCGGGCGGTCGGCCACACCTTCGTCTACGCGATCGTGATGGTGCCGATCCAACTGCTGATCGCGCTCGTGCTGGCGCTCACCCTCAACAACAAGAAGCTGCGCTTCTCCAGCTTCTACCGCACGCTGTTCTTCCTGCCGGTGGTCACCTCGCCCGCCGTCGTCGGCATCATCGTCCAGCTCATGCTGTCCAACTTCGGTGACATCCTGAACGGCTGGCTGCTGGACGCCGACCTGATCAGCCGGCCCGTCGACTGGCTGGGCAACCCCCACGTCGCACTGGGAATCATCATCCTGGTCGGCGTCTGGCAGACCCTCGGCTACAACCTCGTCTACTTCCTCGCCGGACTCCAGACCATCCCCGAGGAGGTCTACGAGGCCGCGAAGATCGACGGCGCGGGCCGGGTACGCACCTTCACCCGCATCACGGTGCCGCTGCTGCGCCCGGTCGGCCTGATGATCGTCATCCTGGCCTTCATCGGCTCCTTCCAGATCTTCGACCTGGTGCAGGTGCTCACCGGCGGCGGCCCGTACTTCGGTACCGAGGTGGTCAACACCTACATCTACCACCTGGCCTTCGGCGGCAACCAGGCCACGGCCACCGAGCCCAACGTCGGACTGGCCTCGGCGTCCTCCTTCTTCTACGGCCTGCTGCTCATCGGCTTCTCGGTGATGCAGGTGCTCATCTTCCGCTCCATCGCCAAGCGCCGCGCCACCGGGCGCGCCTGAAAGGAGGCGGCGACATGGCAGTCCTGGTCTCCGACGACCGACGCCGCAGTACATCCGCGCGACGCCGGGCACGCGCGGGCCGTACCGCCGGCCGGTCCCTCACCCATCTGGTGCTGCTCGGCGGCGGCCTGCTGTGGCTGTTCCCGTTCCTGTGGACCCTGGGCAGCTCCCTGAAGAGCCCCGACGGCTTCTTCTCCAAGGGACTGAACCCCCTCCCGGACGGCGTGCACGCCGGCAACTACAGCAGCGCCTGGCAGCAGGCGTCCTTCGGGCGCTACTTCGTCAACACCGTGCTGGTCGCCGGCGGATCGGTGGTCCTGGTGCTGCTCGCCACCTCCATGGCCGGCTACGTCCTCGCCCGCACCAACTTCCCCGGGCGCAAGGCCGTCATCGGACTGATCTCGGTGACGCTGTTCCTGCCGCACGGCTACACGATCATTCCGATCTTCGACATCGTGCGCGGGCTGCACCTGCTCAACACGGTGTGGGCGGTGATCATCGTGCAGGCCTCCAGCGGCCTGGTCTTCGCGACCTTCCTGTTCATGGGCTACTTCTCCACGATAGACAGGCAGATCGAGGACGCGGCCAAGGTCGACGGCGCCAGCTTCCACCAGACCTTCTGGCGGGTGATGCTGCCGCTGTCGGGACCGATGCTCGCCACCGTCGGCCTGTTCACCTGCATCAGCGCCTGGAACAGCTTCTTCATCCCGCTGGTCTTCACCCTCTCCAAGCCCGAACTCCGCACGCTCCCGGTGGGGATGTACTCCTTCGTGGGCCAGAACTCCACCGACTGGACGTTCCTCTGCGCGGGCTCGGTGATCTCGCTGGTACCGATCGTGGTGATATTCCTGCTGCTCCAGCGCTACTTCGTCAACGGCCTGGCCGGCGCCGTGAAGGGATAGCCGGACGGCGCGGCCGGACGCCCGTGCCGGGCACTCCCGGTCCCACCCCCACCACCCCGGCGCGACCGACCACCGCGCCCGCGTGCGACCCGAACCAACCCACCCCCGCGACGTAAGGACCACCGTGCCTCTGCGCCTCGCCATCCTCAGCTTCTGGCACGTGCACGCCGCCGACTACGCACGCCAGGCGTCCGCGCACCCCGACACCGAGATCACCGCAGTCTGGGACGAGGACACCGCCCGCGGGCGCGCCCAGGCGGACGCCCTCGGCGCCGACTTCCACCCCGACCTCGGTGGACTGCTCGCACGCGACGACGTCGACGCCGTGGTCGTCACCTGCCCCACCACCGCCCACCGCGAGGTCATCACCGCCGCCGCGGCCGCCGGCAAGCACGTCTTCACCGAGAAGGTGCTCGCGCCGACCCCGGCCGAGTGCGCCGAGATCGTCGCGGCGGTGCGGAAGGCCGGCGTCTCCCTGATGCTCGCCCTGCCACGGCTGTACGAGGGCTTCACCGCGGCCGTCCGCGAGGTGCTCGCCGACGGCGTGCTCGGCCGCCTCACCCTGGTACGCGTCCGGCTCGCCCACGGCGGCGCGGTCGGTGAGCGCTGGCTGCCGGAGCGCTTCTACGACCCGGCGGCCACCGCGGGCGGCGCCCTGATCGATCTGGGCTGCCACCCCATGTACCTCGCCCGGCTGTTCCTCGGCCGCATGCCCGACACCGTGAGCGCGTCCTTCGGCCATGTGACGCAGCACGCCGTCGACGACAACGCCGTCGCGGTGCTGCGCTGTGACGACGGCACCCTGGCGGTGGTGGAGGCGTCCTTCACCACACCGGCCTCGCCGTTCTCGATCGAACTGCACGGCACCGAGGGCTCCCTCGTCTACGGCACGCCCGAGCCGCGGCTGCTGCTGCGCACCGACGGCGACTGGCGCGAACTACCCGTACCGCCCCCCGCCGGCACCCCGTTCGATCTGTTCGTACGCCATGTCGCCGAGGGCACCAGCGACGAGGAGAACCTCGCCCTCGGCCTGGACCTGACCCGCCTGATGGCCGCCGCCGCCCGCAGCAGCCGCGAGGAGGGAAGCCGGATATGACCGTGTCCATCGGCCTGTTCGGCCGCTGCAACATCCCCCGCGCCCACCTGCGCGGCTACCGCTCCGTTCCCGAGCGCGCCGAACCGGGGCACACCCATGGAGAAGGCACGGACGTGCTCAAAATCATTCTCGCGGCCCACCGGGCCGCGCACGAGACACGGGAGATCGCTCTGTGACGGGCTATGAGGTCGGCGACTTCGCCTTCGACCTGCGACAGGGCGTCGCCGAGACCCCCTGGACCACCAGCGGCTGGTCCACCGTGGCCCTCGCACCGGGCACGGTGTGCGGCGTGGGCGCCTGCCACGCCCCGCCCTACGCCGCCCCCCAGGCCGGGCTGGCCTTCACCCTGGAAGCCGACGGCATCCGCATCGCCGACACCGGCGCCGCGGGCATGCACAGCATCGTGCTGCTGCCGCAGGGCGGCACCTGGAACCTGGACGGCATCGACCGGCAGGGTACGTACCACCGTCGGCACGAGGGGCGACTGCTGTCGCTGCTGGTCCGCTCCGAGCTGACGCCGCTGCACGGACACCCCGGCTACGCCCTGCGGATCTCCGTACGCAACCGCTCCGAGCGGCCCCTGCACCTGCGCCTGCTCCCCGAGCTGACCACCGGCCCGGTCGGCGAGGTGCCGCTGAGCGCCTGGGGGTGGATGCCGCCGGAGAATCCGGCGGGCGAGCGGGACCGGGCAGCCCTGGTGCACGGCCCCCTGGAGGCGGAACTCGGACCCGCCGACGAGGCCGACTTCGAGCTGGCGGTGCTGCTCGACGGCTCCCGGCCGGACGGCTCGCCCGCGGAGTGGGCCGCGCGATCCCGGGCCCGGACCGCGCGGCGTGCGGCCGACGCTCTGGAGCGGGTGCCGCGGCTGGTGACCGACGTACCGGGCCTGGACACGTACTACCGGCGGTCGCTGGCGAGCGGTCTGGTGTGCCTGTGGGACAACCCCGCTTTCGCCACCGTCCCGTTCCCGGCCACATCCGGTATCGACGGCGGGGCGTTGTGCGCGTACGCGTGGGACACCGGCGGCTACGCCCCCCACCTGCTCACCCTGATGCTCGGCCGGGGCATCACCGACGTGCTGGAGGCCATGGTCAAGGCCGACCTGACCGACCACTACGCCATCGCCCCGGACGGCTCGGGCACCGGTGTGGCCTACGCGTACAGCGCCTGGTCGCTGGTGATGCTCGCGAACGCCGCCGCCTGCCACGACGGGATCGCCCCCGACCTGGTGGCGCGGCTGCACGAGACCGAGGAGCAACTCGCCGAACGCTTCCCGGCCGTGGGGGAGTTGCGCGACTACGGCGGCCAGCCCAACCTGCTGGAGATGCGCTCGGCCGGCTGGGAGCACGTGGTGGCGAGTCCTAACGCCGAGCGAGCGTGGAGTCTTGAGCTGTTGGCCGAACTGGCCGAGGAGTGCGGAGCCCCGTTGCGGGCCGCGCCGTTGCGGGCGCGGGCGCGGCGGATCCTGAAGGCGGTCGGTCAGGAGCTGTGGGACGAGGAGGCGGGTTGGTTCCGCAGCCGATATCCGGACGGGCACAGCGAACTGGCTTACTCGGTGCAGGCGTTCGACGCGCTGCGGGCGGGGGCGTGTACGCCGCCGATGGCCGCCGCGTTGCTGACACACCTGGGGGAGGGCGCGTTCCTCGGCCCGTACGGGGTGAGCAGCGTGTCGGCGGAGGACCAACTGCACTACGAGCTGGGCGACGTCGACTGGTCCGGCGGTGGCGCCTACACCGGTGAGGCGCCGCAGTTGGCGCTGACGCTGTGGGAGCGCGGCGAGCCGCACCTGGCGTGGGACGTGCTGCGCCGGGTGCTGTGGATGGGTGAGCACTTCCCGTACTTTCCGCAGGACCACTTCTGCGACCGCCCGGCGGCCCCGCCGCGCGGCCGGCGCGCCAATGTCATCGCCGGTCTGACGGGTGCGGAGGCCGTGGTGACGGGCCTCGCGGGGTTGCGTCCGCGGGTCGACGGCACGCTCGACCTGACCCCGCCGGCCTGGCTGCCGGGGAAGCTGGAACTGCACGGGCTGCGCTATCGCGGCCACGAGATCGACGTGAAGCTCGCGACCGCCCACTGCGAGGTGCGGGTGGACGGCCGCGTCATCCACAGCGGGGCGCCTGTCCCGCTGCACATCCTGGGAGACCGTGATGAGTGACATCCTCGACCGCTTCGACCGCGACGGCTACACCATCTTCCGCGATGCCCTCGACCCGGACCTGATACGGGAGGCAGCCGGCCACGCGGAGTGGCTGCAAGCCCGCCACCCGGACCTACGGCCCGAGCAACTGGGCCACACTCTGCTGCGCGACGACCCGTTCTGGCTGCGCCTGGTCAGCGACGACCGACTGCTGGACATCGCCGAGACGTTCATCGGCCCCGACATCGCGCTGTTCGCCTCGCACTACATCAGCAAGCCGCCGTACTCCGGCCAGGCGGTGCTCTGGCACCAGGACGCGGCGTTCTGGCCGCTTGAGCCGATGCGGGTGGTCACGCTCTGGCTGGCCGTCGACCACTCCACACCGGAGAACGGCTGCGTACGGCTGATCCCCGGCAGCCACCGCGGCGCCCTGGAGGCGATGCGTACCAACACGTCGGTGGACAACGTCCTCGGCGAGGAGATCGCCGTCACCGTCGACGAGTCGGCGGCCGTCGACATGGTCCTCGCGCCGGGCGATGTCGAGGTCCATCACCCGAACATCGTCCACGGCAGCAACGCCAACACCTCCCCGCACCGCCGCTGCGGCCTGACGATCCGCTACATCCCGACCTCCACCCGCATCACGGCGGACGAGCAGCCCTTCCCCAGCGCGTTCCACCTGCGCGGCGAACCCGGCGTGAACGCCTACCAGCCCTGGCCGGCCTTCACCCCGTCCCGCCATTACCCGTTCGCGGGCGCCGTGCCCCCGCGCGACTGACCGTTGTGGAGTCGGCGGGCGGAACAGGTGCCCGGCGCGTCCGCGTCGCGCTAGGCCCAGCGTGCGGGAACCCGGACGGGCATCAGTACCGCGTGGTGCTCGCGCCACTCGATCGGTGCGTCGGTCGCGAGTCGCAGATTCGGCATTCCGGCCACGAGTGCCTGCAGGGCGACCTCGGTCTGCATCTGGTTCAAGGCAGCAGCGGGGCAGTAGTGGCTGCCTTGGCCGAAACGCAGGTGCGGCGCCGCTTCCCGGTCGATGTCGAGGCGCTCGGGATCCGGGAAGACAGCCGGGTCGTGGTTGGCCGCGTCCGTGGAGATCATCACCAACTGACCGGCCTTCACGTGGACATGGCCGATGACGAGGTCCTCGGTGGCGATGCGGGCGATGGAGTCACCGAGCAGTGGCGCCCATCGGTACACCTCCTGCACCATGCGCGGTACGAGACCGGGCCGCAGGCGCAGGCGCTCCGAGAGTTCCGGATCGCGGGCGAGCGCCAGGCCGCAGGCGACCAGGAAGGCCGCGGGATTCGCCAGTCCGGAGAAGGCGAGCATCTGGCCGATCTCCGTGAACTGCTCCTGCGAGAGGGGCTGAGGGGACGTGTCGTTCAGCCGCTTGAGGCAGACCAGCAGGCCCGTCTCCTCCAGGTTGTCCGCCCAGGTCCGGAAGCGGTCGAGTGACGCCGGCCAGGCGGTGGGCAGGATCTCGTCGCCCACCGGCCCGGTGGCCATCAGGTCGAACCAGCTGCCGAGTTCGACAGCCGCCTCCCGGGGCAGGCCCAGGAGCTCGCAGGTGGTCCGGGCCGCCCAGGGCAGCGCGAAGTCCTCGACCAGATCACCGGAGCTGCCGTTCCGAACCATGGTGTCCAGCAGTTCGTCGGCGATGCCGCGCACGCGGGCGAGAGAGATGTACGGCTGTCGCGGGCTCAACCCCTTGACCGCTTCGTCCCGCAGCCCGGCGGTCCTGAGCATGTGCATGGTGCCGACGACGGCGAACGGTGGGGCTCCCATGTCCTCCTGCGGCATTGTGGGGTCACTGATCGTGCTCCGGCTCAGGCGCCTGTCCTTGAGGGCTTCGCGGGCGAGCGCGTATCCGGTCACCAGCCAGGCCGGATCTCCGGCGTTGGTCACGACCCCGGCCACCGGCTCGTGGAGCAGGAAACGTTTGAGCGCGGGAGCGAGGCCGTCGTCCCCGCGGAAGCTGAACGGGTAGTGGGGAAGCGGCGAGGCACGTTCGGTGGTACTCACGTCGCACTCCTGACGATGGAGGAAGAACCGTCCCGAGGCCCCGCGACGGGCGTGGGGCACCCGGCACCGAGGCTCGGCCGTGAGATGAAGCCGGAGGTGAAGAAGTACTCCAGGTACCGGTCCAGAAGCTGGTCGTCGACCGGCGGGCATTCCAGGCCGCCGCCGGCCAGGGCGCGTTCGGTGTTGTCGCGTCCGAGCGCGGGGAAGGTGCCCTGCAAGTACATCTCCTTGACTGAGATGTCGGCCTTGTTGCTGCGGTCGACGCACAAGGAGACGAACGGTGCGGTGGCGCTGGTGGGGTGAGCCACGACATGTCGCACGAGTTCACGGACCCAGGGTCCGTACGGCAGTGTCCGCAGGTGGAAACCCGCGGCCCGCATGCGGTCCAGCACGTCGTCGAGCAACGCGGGGGCGGGATTGGTCAGGTGATACGTACGGTTGTCCGCCGGCTGCCGTGTGGCGATCCGCACCACGGCCGCGGCCAGGTGGTCGACGGGCACGAAGTCCATGGGGAGGGGAATGCCAGGCGCGAGCCCGGTCTCCGCGATGGTCTTGAACAGTGAGCAGATCGCCGTCTCGGTGTTGCAGGCACCGCTGCGACGGTCACCGGTGACTTCGTAGGGGCGGTAGATCGACACCGGGAGCCCTTCGCTGCCCGCGTTGCGCAGGAGTTGCTCGGCGACCCACTTGGACTCCGCGTAGCCCATGGTCAGACCCTCGGCATGGTCCAGGGGCTCGTTCTCCCCGATCGCACGCACACCCGCCGTGCCGAATCCGGCCAGCACCGCCACGGTAGACAGGAAGTGCACCGGGACACGGCGCGGTGCGGCCAGTCGGATGATCTCGCGCGTGCCCTCCACGTTGGCGGCGCGCAACGCCTCGTACGGGTAGAGGAAGTTCACGTGCGCGGCGCTGTGCAGCACCAGGTCCAGCCGGTCGCCGAGTTCCGAGGCATGGGCGGGGTCGAGGCCGAGCCCGGCGGCGGTCAGGTCGTACGGGAAACAGCGCACGCGCGCGTCCTCGGCCCGCGCCATGACCAGGCCGAAGCGGTCGAACGCCGCGTGCACACGGCGCCGGGCGTGTTCGGGGGAGCGGGCCCGGACCGGGCAGTGCACCACCGCGTCGGTCTCCCGTAACAGCTCTGCCAGCAGGAAGGCGCCGATGAAGCCACTGGCTCCCGTCAGCAGGACGTGACGCGGCCGGCCGGGGCAAGGAGCCGCGCCCGCCGCCGGGGGAAGGGCGAAACCGAGCTCGGCCTGCTGGACGAAGTAGCTCTCCGAGGTGGTCCGCTCTCCCGAAGGAGCGTGCCGAACGGTCCGTACCGCGTGGGCGAAGGCGTCCAGCGTCGGAGTGGCGAGGAGCGCCCGGATGAGCCTGCTGCTGTGTTCCGCCTCCAGACCGAGCACACCGACGGTACGGGTGACCGCCTCAGCCGCCAGCAGGGAGTCGCCGCCGAGCGCGAAGAAGCTGTCCGTCCCGGCGGGACGTACCCGCAGGACCGTGTGCCAGATCTCGGCGAGCGCGTCCTCCAGTCCGCGCACGCCCGTGGCGTCCGCTGTCTCCCCGGCTCTGGGCAGGGGCGGAGCGGCGCTGTGGCCCGGGGCCGTGCGGAGCAGTGCGTGCCGGTCGACCTTTCCCGCCGCGGTGACCGGCAGATGTTCTTGAACGATCAGTCGCGGCACCGCTTGTGGGGGGAGCCACTGTGCGCAGTACTGCCGCAGTTCGTCCGGCGAGGGGAGGGCGCTGGGACGCAGGGGGGTCACCCAGGCGACAAGGGCCTCGGCCGCCGTGTCTAGTTCGACGACCGCTTCACCCACCCGGGGGTGGCTCCGCAGGAGGGCCTCCACCTCGTCCGGTTCCACCCGGTGGCCGCGCAGCTTGACCTGCCGGTCCAGCCGGCCCAGGTACTCCAGTGCGCCGTCGTCGTTCCGCACGACCCGGTCGCCGGTGCGGTAGACCCGCTCGCCAACAGCGCCGGGCGACTCGGCGAACCGCCGGGCGGTCAGGTCCCGGTCGCCGAGATACCCGAGGCCGAGCCCGTCGCCTCCCACCACAAGCTCACCCTCCTCTCCCGGGGGTGCCTCGCTGCCGTCCGGGCGCAGTACGTAGCAGGTCGACGCGCCGAAGGGACGGCCGATCGGTACGCGGCCGGTGTCGCAGTCGGCCGCGGTCACCTGGTGGAAGGTGGACACGACGGAGTTCTCGGTGGGCCCGTAGAAGTTCACCACCGTGGTGCCGGGGCAGGCGCGCAGAACCTGGCGCGCCAGACCGGCGTCCATGGCCTCCCCGCCCGCCGAGACGAACCGTAGGCCGGCCAGCGCTTCCGGTCCGGAACGTGCCACGTGGTGAAAGACGCTCGTCGTCAGGTAGGCGACGCTCACCCCGCCTTCACGGATGCGTCGCTCCAGCCCCTCGGCGGACAACAGGTCCTCGCGGTCGAGCAGTTCGAGGCAGGCTCCGTTCAGCAGGGCGGACCAGATCTCGATGGTGGAGGCGTCCGAGGACAGCGCGTAGGCGTGCAGCACCACATCGTCCGGCAGGGGTGCGGTGGGGTGTGGCCCGGACAGCGCCAGCCGGACCACCCCGCGGTGCGGGATCATGACCGGCTTCGGCCGCCCACTCGATCCCGAGGTGAACATCACGTACGCGCAGTCGGCCGGACCGGGCTTCGGGGGACGGGCAGGGGCAGGTGTACGGACGCGGACCGGTGGCTGTGTCCCGTCCGCAGCGAGTTCGACGCGCGCCCTGATGCCGCGTACCCGACAGGTACTGCCGGGAAGTACGACGACGGTGCGCACCTCGGCGTCCTCGGCCATCGCCTGGAGTCGTGCGGGCGGCAGTTCGTCATCGAGCGGAACGTAGGCGCCGCCCGCTTTGAGGACGCCGAGGAAGGCCACCAGCGCTTCGAACGAACGCCGCCCGCAGACACCCACGTTCGTCCCCGTGCTGACATCGCACTCGGTGAGCCGGACCGCCAACGCGTCCGAACGGTCGTGCAGTTCACGGTAGGAGAGGGCTCGGCCGTGGTGACGCGCGGCCACCGCCCCGGGCGTACGAAGGGCTTGCCGGTCGAACAGTTCGTGCAGCGGAAGGTCGCGGTCCCGGGTGTAGGCGGGCGGGGTCACCATCTCGGCTCGGAGGGACGCGGAGGTCTGGTCGTCATCACCTGTCAGGCATCCTTTCGGAACATGCGGCGGGTTCAGACGAGTTCTGCGGCGAAGGTGGAGAAGTCCGCCGACCGCCAGCGTTCGGGCCTCATGCGGAACGTCACGTCATCGGTCAACTGGTCCTTCGTGGACCGCAGATAGGCCGCGGCTTCGTCCGGCGGCAGATAGCGGTGAGCCATCGCCGCACGTTCCGCGGGATCCGCGGGGTCGGACACACTGACGACGGGGCCGGCCACGCTGACATAACGATAGGGAGCCCGCTCGTCCTGCACGCAGAGACTGAAACGGCCCGCCTCACGGATCAGCCTCGCCTTGAGGCTCTCCCGCCCGGTCTGCACCACTACCTCGCCGCCCGGCTCGTACACGTACCAGAGGGGAACCAGCAGGGGCTCCAACGCCCCGGGCCGCGTGTCCCGCACGCCCAGCACTCCTACGTGGGCTCCCGCCAGGAACGATTCCCGCTGAGCAATTGTCATTCTGGGCAGCATTCAACACTCTCCTCAAATGGCAAGTGGCAGATGCGCGTTGATCCGGATTCGGGGGAGTCAGGCATGTGCAGCCCATTTCTACCCAGGCCCCCGGCAGACACCGGCACCGGCAGCGCCATCACCCCTGGAGGTGAAAGCAGAAAGGTTTCATCCACTCTGATGCGGGAGCGTACGACCGGGGAATGCGCTGGCGTGGAATCCGGCGCATCACGTATACGCGTGTGCTCGCCGAACGCGAATTCCCGGCAATCGGCGGACCGATGAACGGGCTGGGGCGGCAGAGACCGACAGACGGCGTCGGTCGTCGACCAGGAGTACGTTCCGCTGCCTACTCCAGCAGTCCGACGAGCCTGTCGCGGACGCCGTCCCTGCCCTCCACCCGGCTCGGCACCAGACGCTCCTTGTCGTCCGGATCCCGGGAAAGCACGTGCAGCTTCCCGTCGTGCCGGGCGAGGACCAGGTCGGTGCTGACGCCGGCGATCTCGGCCGATCCTCGCGCGGTGTAGTGGGTGACGGTCACCAGCGCGGAACGCTCCGAGGCAGCGAGTACGGCATCGGTGTCCAGCGCCCGGTCTGGGTCCGCGGCCGACCCGCGCGGCAACCAGTCGGTGAGCATCTCGAGGGCGTCGTCCATCTTGTACAGGCCGATCTGGTGGACGCCGAGCGCGTCGATGCGGATCAGCAGGCAGATCTCCTCGGGCTGCGGGAGCAGCAGGATCCGCCAGGGCTCGCCCGGATCCGTTCCGGTCGTACGGGCGTCGAGCACGCTCCGGGCCCGCTGCTGGAACGCCACGGCGATGCCCAGGTCTCCCCGTACCTGGACCTGCTCGGCCGTGGAGCCCGCCACGAGCATCTGGCGCGCCGCCAGTGAGCGGACGGCCTCGGCGAGTACGTCGTCCGACGGCCGGACCTCCAGGAAGTCCACGACGGCGTCCACGGCCGTCAGCTCGGCGACGGTGTACGCGCCGAGCAGGACAGGACCGGTGTGCACCAGATTCACCACGGCCGAGACCAGCCCCTCGGGCACGGCCGCCTCGTCGGAGCCGGGCGGGGTCGGGGCGTCGCGCGGGTCGTCGCTCATGTCGAGTCTCCCGTCCGCCGTGTTTCCAACGGGGGCGGCCGGTGGTGCTCGTGCAGAATCGCGGCGGCGCTGCCCGACGCCGTCTCGGTGACCCACACCTCGGAGTTGCCGAACAGCCCCCGCCCGGCCCTCCCGGACAGTGTCCGGCCCAGCTCACCGCCCAGGTCGGGGCGGTCAGGGGGCGGGAAGCGCGCCGCCAGGTCCTGGGACACGGAGGTGACGTCGTCGTCCTCCTCGATCCGGTGCAGAGCCCGGGTCAGCGCCCGCGCGACCGGAGGCGTCAGGGACGTGGGCATGGCCAGATTCGGTGACAGGTACATGGGACGCCGTTCGGTCATCCGCGACAGGCCCCAGGGGCCCACATTGCTGCGGGTGATCCGGTACACCACGTAGTCCATGAGATGCCGGAAATCGCTCGGGCGGGGCAGCTTGCTGCCACCGAAGGCGGCGGGGGTCTTCTCCAACTGCACCCAGGTGCCCTGCGCCGTGCGCCCGTGCAGCTTCTCCCGCACGACGTGTCCGCGCATCCCGATGTCGGGATAGAGCTTCTTGTCGATGTCGTGATGGTGGCTGGACACACGCGGATGACTGATGCCGGCGAACCGCCACCGCTCGTACAACCGCGGATCGTCCACCAGGACGTGGCCGCCGCACAGCACGTCGTGCAGTTGCGGCACCTGGAGCCCGTTCCCCTCCAGATCGGCGATGATGACCGCCTCCTCGGGGCTGAGGCGTCCGGCCGCGGCCAGCAGCCCCTTCCGGTACGCGCCGGCCCGGGCGGTGATCTCGATCATGAGCCGGACCCTGCTGCGCGTCTCGTCGGCCCGCTGGTCACGCACGGCTTCGGCAGCCGGCTGGCTGGGCCGCGCGGGGTGCGTCAGGGACGCGAATGGGTGCTTACGGTCCACCTGGCCAGTACAGCACGGCAGGCACCTGAGCGCTTCCCAGGCCGAGTCCCTCCCCGGTGGCGGCGACACCTCGTCCGACGATCACGGCACGGCCGCCCACCCACGGCTGCGGGCCCACCACCGGAGAACGGCTGACGCGTTCCGCCGCCTCCGCCCAACCGTGCGAGGGATCCCGTTCGGGTGACAACGCTCTTCGCGCCTGGCGTGTTCGGCGGCACCGGTGCAAGGGTCCTGTCGTCGCTTTCTGTCCTGGTATGGAGGATCTGTCCGCGAAGCTGCCACCCGGCCTTGCGGCGCGTGGTCACCACCGGACACACACCAACTCAAGGGGAGGACACATGTCCGCATCGAAGTTCCGGATGACGGCCGCCTGCATGGCCGCGGCAGCGGGGCTTACGCTCACGGCGCTCACCGTGCCCGTGGCGTCGGCGGCGCCGTCGGCGAAGAACGCGGCGGTCGTAGCCACAGTGCCGGCCCACACCGAGGTGTTACGCAGCTATGCCCGGTGCGGGGCCGGGAATTTCTGCCTGTTCGAGCACATCAACGGGACAGGGCGTGCGGTGGGACTGCACGGTGCGCGCGGGACTCTCGGCTCCCTGAAATTCGACAAGATCACCTCGTCCATCAGAAACCGCAACGGCAAAATCTGGTCCGTCTACAGCGGCACCAACTTCACGGGACGCTGCCTGCCTGTCGCCGCGACGTACTCGGGAAACGTCACCCAATACGGCCTGAATGACCATATCCGCTCCGCGCGGCCCGGTCGTTGTCCGGCCTGATCACCACCCCGAGTGCCTGGTCAGGTGCCCCACGGGGACCGGACCAGGCACTCACCCGTTCCAATTGAGGTCGTACTCCGTCAGCCGCCCACCCGGGCCGACGGAGGCTCAGCGCTACCACTGCGTACTGTCAGAGGCCGGCGATGACCTCCGCCGACGTCATGGGGATGGAGAACATGGGGTAGTCGTAGGTGATCGCGTTTTCGTGCTCCTCCTGGGAAGTGGCGGCAACGCAGTCCGGCAGCGTGATGACCCGGAAACCGTTCTCGTACCCGGTGCGCATCGTTGACTCGACGCAGCAGTTGGTGAGGAAGCCTCCGAGGACGATCGTGTCGATCCCCTTGTTCCGCAGGATGAAGTCGAGGTTCGTGCTCGCGAAGGTGTCGAGGCCGCGCTTGCCCTCGATCACGATGTCACCTTCGGCAGGGGCGAGTTCGTCCACGATCGCGGCGCCCCAGGTGTTCTTGACGAAGGCCGAGCCCTCCACGACCCCCTTGAGGATGCCGTAGGGGTGCCGGGACAGTTCGCCGTAACCGGGGGCGAAGGTGATGGGCGCGTGCATGATGGTGACGCCGGCGGCGCGCGCCGCTCCGGCCAGGGTCACGGTGTTCGCGAGCATGCCGGTCTTCTCCATCACTCCGGCCACGGCGCTGTTGAGTGCGCCGCCCTCGCTGGTGAAGTCGTTCTGGTACTCGATCAGGACGAGTGCGGTCTTCGCGGGATCGAGGGACAAAATCTCGGACATGACGGCTCCTTGGCGAGCTGGGACGCATCAGCGGCATGAACAGCTTGCCTGACAAGGGGAGCAACCGGACAGTGGCAGGCAGGATCAGCTACCCGAACGCCGACCGGCGGCGGCCCCCGGTGGGTCACCGCACGGCGGCCGCGTCGAGGTCGGCCCACGCGGCGTCGGTCAGGTCCTCGCCGGCCCAGCGGGCTGCGGAGGTGACCTCCTGGGAGGAACGGAAGCCCGCGACCACGCCGGCCACGCCGGGGTCGCGCAGCGGGAAGCGGACGGCGGCGTGGGGGAGGACGGTGCCGTGCAGGGCGCAGACCTCGGCAAGGCGCCGGGCACGGCGCAGCACCGCGCCGGAGGCGGGACCGTAGTCGAAGGAAGCGTCATCGGGAGGGCTGGGCCGGCTGAGCAGACCCGAGTTGAACGGCGCCGCGGCGACCACCGAGACACCGCGTTTCGCGCACGCCTCCAGCAGTGGGCGGGCGGTGCGGTCGATCAGAGTCCACCGGCCGGCCGTCATCACGGTGTCCACGTCCGCTTCGGCGACGACCCGCAGCAGTGGGGCGACGGTGTTCGTGCCGACGCCGACAGCGCCGATGACGCCCTGGTCGCGGAGGGCCGCCAGGGCGGGCAGTGCCTGGTCGAGGGCGGCGTCCAGGTGATCGTCTGGGTCATGGACGTAGACGATGTCCACCCGGTCGAGGCCCAGGCGGGTCAGGCTGCCCTCCAGGCTCCGCAGGACGCCGTCACGCGAGTAGTCGGGGCGGCGGATCAGCGTGTCCGGTACGGCGAAGCCCCCCGCGGCCAGGTCGGATCCGGTCGGTGCGGGGTGTGGTTCGAGCAGGCGACCGACCTTGGTGGAGACAGTGAACTCGGCGCGCGGCCGGTGGGCGAGGGCCGCGCCGAGCCGCCGCTCGGACAGTCCGAGACCGTAGTGCGGGGCGGTGTCGTAGTAGCGCACACCGACGTCCCAGGCGGCCTCGACCGCGGCCCGCGCCTGGTCGTCGTCGAGCGGGGTGTAGAGATTGCCGATGGGGGCGGCGCCGAACCCCAGGGAACTGACGCGGACACTCGTACGGCCGAGCCGGCGGGGCGTCACCCGGCGATCCCGTACCGGCGCGCGGCCGTCGTGCCGACGACCGTCCGGATGTGCGGGTCCCCGGACGCCAGGGGCCATGGCTGGTCGCGTACTCCGAGGTCCCACAGATGGTGATGAACGTCGATGCGCACCGTTCGGTCCTTCGGTTCGGTGACGGGTATTCGGACGGGGCCCGCACCCGCGTCCGGACGGGAGCCCGCGCACACCGTCCGAGTGGGGACGCGGTCCGGTGCACCGCACTCGCTCCGACTCGGCTCCTCGATTCGTCCTACGGATGCCGAGCGCGGTTCCAGGGCGCGGGGACGTCCTCGTAGCGAGCTACCAGGTCGGGAAGGATCTGCTTCATCTGACAGGCAGGACCATAAGGATCAGATCCCTTCCGTGCAACAGTTCCAGGTTGAATGCCCCTTTTGTTGCCATAAGAGGCAGAATTTAGCGGCTGATTCAACGAATTACCTTCGAACACTTCTCAACGCGTAACGGAGATGTCATAGTTGCCCCGCCGATTAACCTGATTCATTTGAAGGTCACGAGGGGGGTACGCCATGGCAGCTCCAGCACAGGTCCCTGGCGCAGGAGATGACGACGCGTCAGGTCGCTACCGACCGGGTTACGAGCTGGTCGCCGAGCAACTGCTGAACTACATCGCCGAGCAGAACCTGCGGTCCGGGGACCGGCTTCCCACGGAACAGGGCCTGGCGCAGATCCTGGGCGCCTCCCGCAACGTCACCCGCGAGGCGGTGAAGGTCCTGGCCGCCATCGGGCGGCTGAGTGTGCGGCGTGGCGCGGGAATCTTCGTCGCCGAGTCGGCCGGCGGGCTGGTGGACGACGAGCTCTCGCACTTCCGGCCGACGAGCATGGAACACGTGCTGATGCTTCTGGACTACCGGACGGTGATCGAGTCGGAGACAGCGCGCCGTGCCGCCGCCCTCGCCACGCCGATCGAGGTCCGGGCCATCCGGGAGTGCGCCGAGACATCACTGGTGGCGGCCCGGGCGGCCGACGGGTACGGCTTCGCCAAGGCCGACGCCGCGTTCCACGACGCGGTGGGTGCCGCCGCGCACAACCTGTTCCTGAGATCGAGCGTCGGCAACGTACGGCGTCTGGCCTCACAGTCCGATGTGCTGCTTTTCCACGGGGACGCGCCGGGGTCGCTGGAAGTGGCCGCCGGACAGCACCTCGCCATAGCTGAGGCGGTCACCGCAGGGGAGGCCGATCTCGCCGGTGAGCTGATGGTGGAGCACATCGCCACGACTCAGAGCCAGTTCGAACGAAAGATCCGCGACCGGCTGTTCAACCTTGACGGCCGCGGTGCCTCCGGGACGCCGGTGCGGCCGTCGCGGAGCACCGTTGCCGCGGACGAGCCACCGTCCCCCTCGGAGACGTCCGCCTCGTAAACCGGCGGCATGCCGTCGTTACGGGCGCGGGCCGAGCCGCCCAACGCCAGGAACCCGGAGGACGACCGGGTTCCCCTACGTCATTCCATTCAGGCGATTGGATTTCCGTGTCTGTACCGTCTGCTCGCAAACGCATACCCATACCGTTCAGGAGAGCGCTGATTGTCGCTCTGTCCCTGGGGGTGATGGCGGCGCCCCTGGCCGCCGGGACGGCCCAGGCGTCCCCGTCGAAGGCGTCGGGCCTGGACGTCTACGTCTCGCCGACCGGCAAGGACTCCGGCTCCGGCACCACCGCGCATCCGTTCAAGACGCTGGAATACGCGCGGGACTACGTACGTGCCGCCAAGAAGAAGGTCTCCGGCGATGTCCATGTGCGGCTGCTGTCCGGTACGTACCAACTGAGCCGTACCTTCAGCCTCACCGCCCAGGACTCGGGCAGTGACGCGCAGCGGATCGTCTACGAGGCCGCCCCGGGCGCGCAGCCGGTGATCAGTGGGGGCAAGCAGGTCACCGGCTGGACCGTGGCCGACCCCGCGCTGGGGATCTACAAGGCCAAGATCGGTGACCTCGACACCCGCCAGCTCTATGTGAACGGTGAGCTGGAGACGCGGGCGCGCGGCGCGAAGAACCCGCCGGGCTTCACCAAGACCTCCACCGGCTACACCTTCACCGACACCAGTCTCAGCGGCTACAAGCGGCCCCAGGACCTGGAGGTCGCGAGCAGTTGGGGCTGGAAGCTCATGCGCTGCCCCGTGCAGTCGATCTCCGGCAACACGATGACGATGCGGCAACCCTGCTGGCACAACGCCAATCTCCAGGCAGGCCAGGAGATCCAGAATCCGACCTGGCTGGAGAACGCCCGCGAGCTGCTGGACACCCCCGGCGAGTGGTATCTGGACAAGGGGGCGGGCGAGGTCTACTACATGCCCAAGGCCGGTCAGAACCTGTCCACGGCGACCGTGACGGTACCGACCGTGCAGGACCTCGTCGACCTGAACGGCACCAGGGCCGCCCCGGTCACGGACGTGTCCTTCCAGGGCATCACCTTCTCCTACTCCACCTGGCTCGCCCCCAGTTCGCCGGACGGCCTCATCGAGGGCCAGGCGGGCTTCCGGATGGTCGGCACGGACAACCCCGACTTCGACTCCACCCGTCTGAAGTGGCAGAAGACACCCGGCGCCGTCAACGTGAGCTACGGCCACGGCATCGGCTTCACGGGCAACACCTTCACCCACCTCGGCGCCGTCGGCCTGAACCTGAACACCGGGACCCAGTCCACCACCATCACGGGCAACGTCTTCCGGCAGATCGCCGCCACCGGCATCCAGATCGGCGGCACCGACGTGGTGGACTCCCACCCCGACGACCCGCGGGACATCACCAAGAACACCATGGTCGACAACAACGTCGTCACCAAGGTCGCCGACCAGTACAACGGCTCGCTGGGCATCCTGGCCGGCTACACCGACCACACCGTGATCACCCACAACAAGGTCTACGACCTGCCCTACAGCGGCATCTCCGTGGGCTGGGGCTGGGGTCTGACCGACAAGGGCGGCGACACCAACTACCCGGGCAACTCAGGCGTACCGGTCTGGGACACCGACACCACCAGCCGCGACAACATCGTCACTGACAACGACATCTCCGACATCATGAAGTCGCAGGCCGACGGCGGCGCCATCTACACCCTCGGCACCAACCCCGGCGGCACGGTCTCCGGCAACTACATCCACGGCGTTCCGGCGCCCGCCTACGGTGCCATCTACCACGACGAGGGCAGCCGCTACTGGCAGAACACGGGCAACGCCCTGTGCGACGTCGCGTACCAGTGGCTGCTGATGAACCACGGCATGGACATCACCGCCACCGGCAACTTCACCACCCAGCCCGCGTTCACCACCCAGGCCAACAGCACGGGCGACACCGTCAGCGGCAACGTCACCGTCGGCGCCTGCGACCAGCTCCCCGCCTCGATCGTGAACAACGCCGGTCTCCAGCCGGCCTACCGGGATCTCGACCCCGGCCCCGGGGTCACCGACAGCAAAGCGCCCACCGCGCCCGGCACTCCCACCGCTGCCGCCGACTTCCCGACGGTGGCGGACCTGAGCTGGCCCGCGTCCACCGACGACACGGGCGTCACGGGCTACTCCGTCCACCGTGACGGCAAGCTCGTCAGCGCCGCCGGAAAGAACTCGGTGCGTCTGTCCGGCCTGACGGCGGGTCAGACCTACAGCTTCCGGATCACCGCCCGTGACGCGGCCGGCAACGAGTCCCAGCAGAGCCAGGCACTGAAGATCACCATGCCCGCGGGCTCCGACCTGGCACTGAAGAAGCCGGTCACCGCCTCGTCGGACTCGGAGGGCAACATCCCCGGGAAAGCCGTGGACGGCGACCTGTCCACCCGCTGGGCGCAGGGTCTCGGCCTGCCCGACCCGTCCTGGATCC
This sequence comes from Streptomyces sp. 150FB, assembly GCF_000818195.1. GTDB lineage: Bacteria > Actinomycetota > Actinomycetes > Streptomycetales > Streptomycetaceae > Streptomyces. Next base: position 9,232,521 of record NZ_JTHL01000001.1, read on the forward strand.
AGGTGGACCTCGGTGCCCGGTACGACGTGAACGGCGCGATCACCACCTTCGAGAAGAGCAGCGGTTACGAGTACCGCATCCAGGTGTCGACCGACGAGGTCAACTGGAAGACACTGGCGGACCACACGTCCGCGAACACCACGGAGGCGACCAACTACTCGCACACCGCCGAGCCCGTCACCGGCCGCTTCGTACGGCTGACGGTCACCGGGACCAGTGGGAACGGCGGCAGCGTCTTCGACTTCCAGGTCTACGGCACCCCCAGCGCGCCCAGCTCGGACAGCACCGCCCCCTCGGCCCCCGCAGCTCCCGATGTCAGGCCGTTGCTGCCCAGTCTGGTGGAGCTCAGTTGGCCGGCCGCGACCGATGACACCGGCGTGACCAGCTACGCCGTGTACCAGGACGGCAAGCGGATCGCTGTCACCGGCGACACGACCCTGCGGGTCTCCGGCCTGACCCCGGCGAAGGAGTACTCCTTCACCGTCGTGGCCCGCGACGCCGTACTGAACACCTCAGCGCCCGGTCGGGCGACCGTCGTCACCACGCCGGCCGACAACGACCTGGCGCTGAGCAAGCCGGTCACCGCCTCGTCGGACTCGGACGGCAACGTCCCCGAGAAGGCCGTGGACGGCGACCTGTCCACCCGCTGGGCCCAGGGCCGCGGCCTGCCCGACCCGTCCTGGATCCAGGTGGACCTGGGCAAGGACACCAGCGTCTCCAGTGTGGTGACCACCTTCGAGTTGCCCGGCGGCTACCAGTACCGCCTGGAGTACTCGACCGACGGGACGAAGTGGTCCACGCTCGACGACCACACCTCGGCGAACACCGTCTCGGCGGCCAACTACTCGTTCGCCGACCAGCCCGTCACCGCCCGCTATCTGCGGCTGACCGTCACCGGCTCCAGTGGGAACGGCGGCAGCGTCTACGAGCTCCAGGCGTACGGCGAGTTCTGAACCGTACGCGCGCCCACCGGGCCGGCCCGCTCACACCGAAATGAAAGTCACGATGAAGATCACGCATGTCGAAGTACACCGGATCGATGTTCCGCCGGCCAGCCCGCCCTTCCGCTGGAGGGACGGACTGAGCGGAAGCGCTCCGGTGGGCGACGGCGCGGTGCTGCGTATCGGTACCGACGAGGGAGCCGAGGGGGTGGCCCTGTTCGCCAGGCCGGGAGCCTTCACCACCCTCCGGGACCTGGTGGAGCGGGTCTTCCGTGACGAACTGGTCGGAGCCGACCCGTTCCAGCGGGAATGGCTGTGGCACCGGGTGTGGGAGCTGGACCGTATCCACGAACTCCCGCTCCCCGTCCTCGGGCTGATCGACACCGCCCTGTGGGACCTGGCCGGCCGCTACCACGACCAGCCGGTCTGGCGCCTGCTCGGCGGGTTCCGGAAGTCGATCCCCGCCTACGCCTCCACTTCGACGTTCTCCAGCGTCGCGGAGTTCCTCGACGTGGCGGACCAGTGCCTGGAACTGGGGTACCGCGGTATCAAACTGCACGCCTGGGGCGATGCCCGCCGTGACGCCGAGCTGTGCCTGGCGCTGCGCGAGCACGTCGGTCCTTCAGTACCTCTCATGTACGACGGGTCGGCCGGCTTCGACCTGCCCGACGCGATCCGTCTGGGCCGGGCGCTCTCCGAGGCGGACTACCTCTGGTACGAGGAGCCGATGCGCGAGTTCAGCATCTCCGCCTATCAGAGACTGGCGGCGGCCGTGGACGTACCGCTGCTGGTGGCCGAGACCTCCGACGGAGCGCACATGAACTCCGCGGACTTCATCAAGGCCGGTGCCGCCACCTTCGGCGTGCGGGCCGGCACCACCCTCCGCGGTGGGATCACCGGCGCCATGCGCACCGCACACCTCGCCGACGCCTACCGGCTGCGTGCCGAGGTACACGGTTCGGACATCCCGAACCACCACCTGTGCATGGCCATCTCCAACACCACCTATTACGAGTCCCTGGTGACCGCGGCGAAGGTCGTCCGCGAGCGCCATGTGGACGCACAGGGCCTGGTGCACGCCCCCACGGGGCCTGGCATAGCCCTCCCGCTCGACCTCGGCTACGGCAGCGAACTCCAGCCGTTCGTCGAGCAGCCGCGCTGACCGGGCGGTGACGGGGTGGCAGTCGTCCACCCCGTCACCGCACCCGGCGCCCCCATCCGGCGCGTCGCCCGTCCTCCGCACAGAACCAAGAAAGGCAAGACGATGAGGTCTTCCGGATCTCCGAGAGCCGGCCGACGCCGCGCAGTGCTGCGCACTGCCGCGGCCGCGCTCTCCCTGGCCACAGCGGCCATGCTGGCCGGCTGCGCCAGCGCCGACACCACCACCAAGCCCTCCTCCTCGGGACCGGAGTTCAAACCGGTCACGCAGAAGGCGGGCTCACAGATCACGGTGTGGGCCGACTCGACCCGGCTCCCGTCGGTGCAGGCGTACCAGAAGGCACACCCCGACGTGAAGATGAAGATAGTCACGTACGACGGCGGCGCCGACGGTTCCACCTATCTCCAGTCGAAGGTGCAGTTGTTCGACCGGACCGGCAGCGGCTGGCCGGACGTGGTGTTCGGCACACCCACCGACGTGACCTGGGCGTCCGAGCCCACGAAGTCCGGTGCGCGGCCGTTCGCGGCGCCCCTGGACGACAAGCTCGTACCGCAGAGCACGCTGGACGGCTTCGCCAAGGGCTCTCTCGCGCCCTGCCAGGTCAACGACCACACCTACTGCCTGCGCAACGACATCGCGCAGGTGGTGCTCTGGTACAACAAGACCCTCATGGACAAGTGGGGATACAAGGTCCCCACCACCTGGGAGCAGTACGAGGCCCTGGGCAAGCAGGTCGCCAAGGACCACCCCGGCTACCTGGTCGGCTCGGTCGGCGACACCAACTCGCACGAGTCGTACTTCTGGTCCGGCCAGTGCCCGGCGTTCAGCCTGACGAAGCCGGACACGCTGCGCAGCGACCTGACGGATCCGAAGTGCACCCGGATGTCGAAGCTGCTGGACGGCCTGATCTCCGCCAAGGCCGTGACCACCAAGGGCTTCTTCAGCCAGGGCTTCGCCAAGGACAGCGCCGACAAGGTCCTGATGGCGTACGGCCCGTCCTGGTACGGCCAGTACCTGTTCCAGGCCGCCTTCAAGACCCCGGCCAAGCAGATCGCCGCGGCGGCACCGCTGACCTGGCAGGGAGAGACCACGGCCGCCACCGGCAACGTCGGCGGTGGTGTGTGGATGGTGTCCTCGCACAGCGCCAACCTCAAGGCGTCGACGGATCTGGCCACCTGGCTGACCACCTCCAACGAGAACCAGGCCGCCGCGCCGACCTACCCGGCCTACACCAAGGCCGCCGAAGCGTGGCTGGCCAACCCGGCCAACAGCGACTACTTCGCCACCGACGTGAGCAAGCCCTTCCAGGAGGCCGCCAACGAGGTGTGGAGCGGCTGGTCGAACACCAAGTTCTCGGACGCCACTGCCTGGTCCAGCGTCGTACTGCCGGCCCTGACCTCCGGCAAGAGCCTGACCTCGACCCTGCCGGCGTGGCAGCAGGAGATCAGTAACGAGGCGAAGGCCAACGGATATCAGGTGGCCGGCAAATGACACTGCTGGAGACTGAGCGCGTCGCCGTCTCCCTCCTCCGCCGCGGCACCGTGCCGCGGCGGAGGGGCCGCAGCCGCGCGGGCTACTTCTTCGTCGCCGGCTACGCGCTGTTGCTGCTCGCGTTCGGCGTCTTCCCCACGGGCTACTCGTTCTATCTGGCACTCACCAACGACCAGGGCCAGTTCACCGGGCTCAACCAGTTCCTGAAGGTCGCCCAGGACTACCGTTTCGTCCCGGCCTTCACGAACATGCTGATCTACCTGGTCATGTGGCTGGTCGTGCTGGTCGTGCTGGTCGTCCTGGTCGCGGTGGTCCTGCGCAGCCGGGTGCGTCCGGGCACATCGGCGCTCTTCCGCTTCCTGTACTACATTCCCGGCGCCCTCGCCGGGGTCGCCAGTGTCCTGGTCTGGCTGTTCGTTCTCGACCCGGACGTCAGCCCCGTGTCCTGGCTGCTCAACAGCATGGGAATGCACAGCTTCGCGGCCGTGCTCGCGCCCGGCCACCTGCCACTGATCTTCATGCTGATCGCCTTCTGGACCGGCGCGGGCGGCTGGATGGTCGTGATGTACGGGGCGCTGAACAACATCCCGGACGAGGTGATGGAAGCCGCCCGGATGGACGGCGCTGGGCCCTGGCGTACCGCCTGGCACATCCAGATACCGATGATCCGACAGTGGATCGTGTACATGGCGATCATGGCCTTCGCCACCGGCACCCAGTTGTTCGTCGAGCCCCAACTGCTCCAGACCGCCAGCCTGGGCCGGGTGAGCCCCACCTGGTCACCCAACCAGCTCGCCTACGTCTTCGCCTTCCAGCAGGGCGACTTCAACGGCGCCGCCGCTATTTCCGTCTTTCTGCTGGCACTGGGGCTCATCGCCGCCGGTCTGCTGGTCGCCCGATCGAACCTGTTCAAGTTGGACGAGAAATGACACAAACCATCCTCCCCTCGACAGCGGCGGGCCGGCGCGTCCGGCCCTCGCGGGCCGTCTCGTTCCTGGTTGTGGGCCTCCTGCTGGCCGTGCTGCTGGTGTTCTTCGTACTGCCGGTGATCTGGCTGCTGCTCGCGCCGTCGAAGACCGCCGGCCAAGTGGTGCACGACAACCCGTTCTCCTTCGGCTCGTTCCAGCAGATCGGCACCGCCTGGCAGCACCTGTTCGGCTTCCAGAACGGCGTCATGATCACGTGGCTGCGCAACTCGGCGATCTACTCCGGTGGATCGCTCATACTGACGCTGGCCGTCAGCGTGCCCGCGGGCTACGCGCTGGCCCTGACGAAGTTCCGAGGACGCAAGACGCTGCTGACCATCACCCTGGTCACGATGATCATGCCGCAGGCCACCCTGGTACTGCCGGTTTTCCTGGAACTCAACCGCTTCCATCTGATCGGCACCGTGTGGTCGGTGATCCTGCCCTTCTCCTTCTATCCGTTCGGCGTGTATCTGGTCTACATCTACTTCGGGAGCAGCCTGCCCAGAGACCTGCTGTCGGCCGCGCGGATCGACGGCTGTACGGAATGGCAGCTCTTCTCCCGCATCGCGCTGCCGCTGGCGAAACCGGTGGTCGGGCTGATCGCGTTCTTCAGCTTCGTAGGCAACTGGAACAACTTCTTCCTGCCGTATCTCGTGCTGCCGAACAGCGACCAGTTCCCTGTCCAGGTGGGCCTGAACCAGCTCCTGACCTCCACTCCGTCGTTCAACCCGGTGGCCGGCGCCGGTCTGAACATCACCATCCCGGAACTGGCCCTGGCGATTCTTGTCGCCATCCTGCCTGTTCTGGTGCTCTTCCTGTTCTCGCAACGCACGCTGGTGTCCGGGATGCTCGCCGGAGCGACCAAGGAATGAGCGCGGCGGGCATCGCGAGGCGCCCCCTCTCCCAGCGGCGCCCGGAGCCGCCCGGCAACCGAAACGGCCCGCCGGGCGAACCCGGCGGGCCGTCACGGAATCGGAGCTAGCCGGTGACCTTCACGGTCCAATCACACTCACTGACGATCTGAAGCTGATGTGTGCCCGACGTGTGCTGTGGCGTGCTGCCCTTGCCGGACTTGTCTATTTCGTTGACGAGCTTGGCGTCCTTCTCGAAAACGATGAAGTTGCCCTTACCGCCGACAGCACTCATGGCCTTGGCGCAGTCGAACGTGTAGGACAGCGTCCACGTGTCGCCGACCTTGAACGCGCTCGTGTCCTTGGTACCGGAACCTGTGAGGGCGAGCACCGTGGTCGGCGGCTTGGCCTCGTGCGTGGCGGCGGGCGCCGCCTTCCGGGACGCCTCCGCCGACGGCGAAGCGGGTGCGCCTCCAGCCGAGTTGGCCTTGCCGGCCTGGTCGTTACTCCCACAGCCGGAGACAGCCGCGGCTATCACCACGACGGCGAGCAAGCCGCCGAACCCCCACGTGAAACGACCGCCGTTCTTCTCGGCCGGCTGCTGTCGGCCCGTCTCCGGGCCATCCTTCGGATGAGGGTTGAACACCCTGATCCCCCCTGTTTCTCTGCAACTGCGAAACCCCCTAGCCCCGCATGGTGCCCACCGTGACCTTGCGGTCCATCCCGCGATGTCCGGGCGGTGGGCCAGTACCCCTTGATGCGAAACGAACGGCCTGGCTGGTACTCCACATCGAGATCGCGATCCTGCTGGGCGAGCGTGTGTCCGGTGGGCAGGCGGGGTGTGGTCACCGTTGATCATCTTAGGTCGTGTGGACGAACGGCGAAGCCAAACCCAGCGCCTTCGGCCAAAGGGACGACGTGGCGGCCCGCGTCCGTCCGGCCACGGGCCGGCTGTGGCCCGGGGTGCCTAAGCTGCCACCCTTACGGAAGGGCGGTGCCATGGATGCTGACTCCCGGATCAGGGCCGCGATCGAGGAGCATTGGCGGGCCTCGGAACGCGGGAACACCGAAGCCGAGCACGCCATCTACGCCACGGACGCGATCCTGGACTACCCGCAGTCAGGTGAGCGGTTCCGGGGCCGCGCGACGATCGCGGCGCAACGCGGCGGGCACCCTGCCGACCGGCACTTCACCGTCCGGCGGATCACCGGCCATGCGGAGCTGTGGGTGAGCGAATGCACCATCACCTACGACGGTGTGCCCTCCTACTCGGTGAGCGTCATGGAATTCGCCGGCCGGCACGTGGTGCACGAGACGCAGTACTTCGCCGACCCCTTCGGCGCGCCGGCCTGGCGGGCCGCGCTCGCGGAGCCGATGCCGGGCCGAACCGTCGCCGGAGCCTGATCCCTGACCTTGCTCGGCGCTGAACAGGCCGGCCGGCCTGTCCAGCGCCAGGGGGTGTCCGCGAAGTCTCGTCGTACGCCTGGCGAGACTTCGCGGACACCCCCTTGGTCCTGCGCGTCGGCGACGCGAAGCCTCAGCCGTCCGTGGTCAGGCGCAGCGTGTCGAGGTAGATGCCCGGCTCGGCGAAGACCAGGTAGAGGTCGCGTGTCCTGCCGGCGCCTCCGGCGCCCCGTAGCGTGCCTGTCGCCGTCGTGAAGTTCTGGAGCCCCCCGGTGGGGCCGAACCTCACCGTGCCGAGCAGCGGTCCGTCCGGCCGGTCGGCGTGGACACTGATCGCCGGGTGCGTGACCCGCGCCCAGGACGCGGTGGTCGTCGCCACGCGAAGTTCGACCGAGCGCGCCTCGCGTACGTCGACGTTCGAGAAGCCGATGTGGTCACCCGGGTGGCGTGAGGTGACCGAGTGGTAGCCGCCGCGCCGTGCCAGCGTGTTCTGCTTGGACACCTCCCAGTGACTGATACCGGGACTGCTCACCGTGTAGTACTCCCAGGCGTTGCGCGCCGTGCTCGTGAGGTCGAGCGCGCCGATCCTGTGCGCGGTGAGGACGAGCGTCGTGCTGAGCCTGATGTCGGCCGACGAGGCGCCGACCATCAGCCTGTAGTGCCCGCTCTCGACCACAGTGCTCTGGCTGGCGGGGTCCCACACGGCCAGGGCCTTCGGGTCGACCTCGATGCTCACCTTCCTGCGTTCACCGGGCTTCACCGACTTGATCCGCCGGAACCCCACCAGTTGCTTGACCGGGACGTTCGCCCCGTACACGGAGTCCTGCGCGTGCGCGTAGACCTGCACGACCTCGTCGCTGGTCACCCTGCCCGTGTTGGTCACGTCGAGGCCGACGGTGAACGCGTCGCCGTCGGACGTCTCTTCGGGGACCGACAGACCGCCGTAGCGGAAGCCGGTGTACGTCAGGCCGTGGCCGAAGGGATAGGTGTGCGGCGCCTTCGAGTAGCGATACGTCAGCCGGGCAGACAACTGGTCGTACTGGAGCATGTCGACCGTGTACTGAGGCTCGTGCCCGTCCGCGTCGGGTCCCAGCTTCGGCAGGGACGACTCGTCGGCCAGCCAGGTCGAACTCAGCCGGCCGGCCGGCGCGTAGTCGCCGAACAGCACGTCGGCCAGCGCCGTCCCCGCCGCCTGGCCCGCGTGCGACGAGTAGACGATCGCCGCGACATCTGGATTGTCCTGGATGTCCCCCAGCGCGAACGGATAGCTGCTCATCACGACCACGATCGTCCTGCCCGGACGTGCGGCGGCCGTCGCGCGCACGAGGTCCGACTGCTGGGCCGAGAGCGCGAGACCGGGACGGTCCTGGCTCTCGCGGGCGTTGACCCTGACGTGGTTGCCGATCACCACCACGGCGTAGTCCGCCGCCTTCGCGAGCTCGGCCGCCTTGTGCGTGCCGCGTTCCACTACGACCTCGGTGAACTTCGCTGTGGACCGGAGCTGCTCGTCGCCGGCCTCGAAGTCGTCGTGGTCCAGGGTGGGGGCGAGCAGGTGAGCGGGGTCGTCCCCTGCGCGGACATAGCGGCCGGTGGGGAACTGCCGGTAGAACTGGTCGTTCTCGATGTAGTCCACTCCGTAGATCGAGCGGGTGCCGTCCTCGTTGCGCAGGTAGTGGAAGTTGGTGTTGGTGTTCCACTGGGCGTCGCCGTCGGGCATCGTGCTCTGCGAAGTCCGAAGCTGCGTCGCACTGTTGACGATGTCCTGGTCCGTGTTGACATAGCCGCCGGTGGAGACGCTCTTGAAGAAGTGCTGGTCGAAGCCCCAGTCGTAGACCTGGAACTGCTGCTCGGCGCCGATGTGTTCGGCGTCGGCCGTCATCTGCGCGTCCCCGGAGGCAGCGGTGACATACGTCCCGTGGGCGACCGACTTCCAGGCGACGGTGTCGGTGCCGTTGGCGAACGTCACCCGGTCCGCCCCGATCTTCTCGCGGACACCTCGCAGCGGTGTGACCCGCTGGTCGTCGGGCGGCGCCGGACTGTAGTAGTCGCGCAGATTGACATCCGCGAGCGGGCCGACAAGCGCGAGAGTGCCTACCTTCGAGCCCCGCAGCGGCAGCACGCCCCGGTCGTTCTTCAACAGCACCATCTGTTCCTGGGCCGCCAGCAGGGCGAGCTGCCTGCTGGCTCGCAGCTCCTGCGGATTCTGGTTCGGGGGCACGGTCTTGACGGTGTACGGGCTGGCGTCGCCGTCGAGGGCTCCCGAACGTATCTGGTAGGCCAGCCAGTCCCGTACCACCCGGTCGACGTGCTCCATCGAAGCACCGAGGACACCCTTGGCCACCGCGCTGCGGGCGGCGTCGTCCGCCTTGAACCCCGCGCCGTTGCCGTCCGAGAAGTTGGACATGCCCGAGCGCAGCAGCAGGGCGCCCGTGGTGGCCTGGTTCGTCGCGTCGTCCGACGGCTGCGGGCTCAGCCCCGCCACGTAGGAGACGTCGGCCTTCTCGGGAACCGTCAGGGGGAAGACGTACGGAGCGCCCTTGGTGTTGTAGACGTTGAACTCGTCCCAGGCGTCGGAGACGAACATGAAGCTGCCCGGCGCCCAGTCGTCGCGCACCTTCTGGAGGATCGGATTCACGTTGCTCGGTACGCCGTTGATCAGGTTGTAGGAGACCATCGCGCCCAGCACCGCCCCCGCCTCCACCGGCATCCGGTAGCTGACGAGGTTGAACTCGTGCATCGCCCGCGCGCTCATGCTGCTGCTCGAACGGGCCCGGTTCCACTCGTGGTTGTAGGCGAAGAAGTGCTTCATCTCCGGCTTGGCCAGGATGTACAGCGGATGGCGGCCCTTGATGCCGAAGGCGTAGGCCGTGCCCAACGTCCCGCTCAGGAAGGGGTCTTCGCCGTACCCCTCCTCGTATCTGCCGGCCAGCGGGTTGCTCCGGACATCCGCCACGGGAGCCCAGGCACGCAGGCTCGCCGGGTTCTTCGACCTGATCTCGAACCCGACGACATGGCCCATGGACTCGACGAGGTCGGTGTCCCAGGTCGAGCCGAACCCGATCGCCTGGGGGAACATCGTGGCGTTGGCCACCTGTCCGGAGCCGTGCAGTCCCTCCACGCCCGAACTGCTGCGCGCGGGAAGCCGGTAGCCGTCGCTCAGTGTCATGGCGGGGAGACCGGTGAGGCAGCCGAGCTTCTGCTCGTCGGTCATCAGGGCGAGCAGGGAGTCCACTCGGCGGTCGAGCGGCAGCGAGGTGTCCAGGTAGTCGGCGGCGCCGGCTGCGGCCGCTGCCGTCCCTGTGGGGCCGGTGGCGGCTTCGGCGTACGGTGCGAGCGGGCCGAGGGCGGCGCCCGCGGTGCCTGCCGCGAGCACGCCGAGGAGCACGCGCCGGCTGGGTCCTTCCGCGGGCCCCGAGGCGTTGGTGCCCGAGGGGTTGGTGCCCGAGGTGTTGGTGTGGCTGTTCTGGTTCATGTCACGGTCCTCCGACAGGAGACGCTCCGGGATGGTCGAATCGATTCGATGAGGGGCGGGGTCAGGCCCGGCCTGAGAGGTGGTGGGGCGCGGGCGGCGGTACGGGGGCGGGGCGCCGGTCAGCGCGAACGGACTGTCAGCCGTGGTGTACCGGCCGGACACCTGTACAGCGCCCCGAGCGGATCAGGGACGCCCTCCCCGTCGGGCGCCGCCCCCACGAGCAGGACGTTCCAGGGGACTCGGGCCGCGGTCTCGACCACGATCTCCTCGCCCGTACGCCGTGTGGTGAAGACCGCGGCGGCGCCCGAGCCGTCCGCGGTGGGGACGGTCGTCGTGGTCGCCGAGCCGTCGGCCGGCGCGTACACGCGCAGGGTCACGTCGTGGGCCCAGTCGTACACGGGCGCCTCGTCCAGGGCCCCGAAAGGCACCACCGCACCGGGCCGCGCCAGCAGCGGCATCGTGTCAAAACCGTGCGTCTCGCGCTGCCAGCCGGGACCCGACACCCGCGCGCCGGTGAGAACGTTCGTCCAGGTACCTGCGGGCAGGTAGTACTCGACGGTGCCGTCCTCGGTGAACACCGGCGCGACCAGCAGATCGTCACCGAGCATGTACTGACTGTCCAGCGGCCGGCAGGCAGGGTCGTCGGGGAACTCCAGCGCCATGGCGCGCATCATCGGGGTGCCGGCGTCCCTGGCCTGTGTCGCCGCCCCGTAGAGGTAGGGCATCAGCCGGTGCTTGAGCCGGGTGAAGGCGCGGGTGACGGCCACCGCTTCGTCGCCGTAGTCCCACGGCACCCGGTAGGACTTGCTGCCGTGGAGCCTGCTGTGCGACGACAACAGGCCGAACTGCACCCACCGTTTGAAGAGGGCGGGGCTCGGGGTGCCCTCGAACCCGCCGATGTCGTGGCTCCAGAAACCGAAGCCGGAGAGGCCGAGCGAGAGACCGCCGCGCAGTGACTCGGCCATCGCCTCGAAGGACGACTCGCAGTCCCCGCCCCAGTGCACCGGCAGCCGCTGGCCTCCGGTGGTGGCCGAGCGGGCGAAGAGGACGGCCTCGCCCTCACCGCGTACCTCCCGCAGCAGGTCGAACACCGTCTCGTTGTAGAGCTGTGTGTAGTAGTTGTGCATCCGCTCCGGGTCCGAGCCGTCATGCCACTTCACATCGACGGGGACGCGCTCGCCGAAGTCCGTCTTGAAGCAGTCCACGCCCTGGTCGAGCAGCAGCCGCAGCTTGTCCGCGTACCAGGTGCGTGCCGCCGGGTTGGTGAAGTCGACCAGGGCCATGCCGGCCTGCCACCGGTCCCACTGCCAGACGTCCCCGTCCGGCTGCCTCAGCAGGTAACCTCCGGCCATCCCCTCGGCGAACAGCGGTGATTTCTGGGCGATGTAGGGGTTGATCCAGACGCAGACGCGCAGCCCGCGCTCCTTGAGACGGGCCAGCATCCCGCGCGGGTCGGGGAACACGGCCGGGTCCCAGACGAAGTCGCTCCACTGGTACTCGCGCATCCAGAAGCAGTCGAAGTGGAAGACACTGAGCGGGATTTCGGCGTCGGCCATGCCCTGGACGAAACGGGTCACGGTCTCCTCGTCGTACGAGGTGGTGAAGGAGGTCGAGAGCCAGAGGCCGAACGACCAGGCGGGCGGCAGCGCGGGGCGGCCGGTGAGCGCGGTGTAGCGGGCGAGGATCTCCTTGGGCGTCGGGCCGTTGACGACGAAGAACTCCAGGCTCTGGTCCTCCACACTGAACTGGACCTGGCCCACGGCCTCCGAGCCGACCTCGTAGGACACCTGCCCCGGGTGGTTGACGAAGACGCCGTAGCCCCGGGTGGTGAGGTGGAACGGGATGTTCTTGTACGCCTGTTCGCTGCTGGTGCCGCCGTCCGACTGCCAGATGTCGACGCTCTGCCCGTTCCGGACGAGCGGAGTGAACCGCTCGCCGAGCCCGTAGACACTCTCGCCGACACCGAGCGTGTGCTGCGCGAGCATGAAGTGCCTGTCCTCGGCGTCGACGGCGATGCCGGTGCCGCGTGAGCCGATGGAGGTGAGGTGCCGGCCGTCGGATGAGAAGTCGAGCTGCCAGGGGGCAGCGGTGTCCACCTTCAGGGAGAGCGCGCCGGACACCAGCTCGACTACGGAACCTTCGCGCACCACTGTGCCGGGAGTGGGGCCGGGGGCCTCCGCGAGTGCGAACTCCGGCCGCCCGGCGGCCCGTCCGGCGAAGTGCGTGCAGCGGACGCCGATCACGCCCTCGGCCGGTGACCAGCACTCCACGGTCAGCAGGGGGCCGTCGAGGGTGTCGCCCCGGTGGTTGATCCGCTTGACCGGTGCGTAGAGGGTGACCCGGTCGTCGGTGACGACGGAGTCGGTCACCCCGGCCGCGTAGTGGGCCGTGACACCGGGGCGCATCATCCAGTGGCCATCGGTGAACTTCATCTGCGCTCCTGCTCGGTGGGAGTACGGAAGGGGATCGGCATCACTTGACGGAGCCGCCGGTTATCCCGGCGGCGACGTATTTCTGGGCCAGCACCAGGAGGATCGCCGCCGGTACCGCCGAAACGACCGCGGTCGCCATGACGGCGCCCCAGTCACTGACATGCGCGCCGATGTACTCGTACATCGAGAGGGTGATCGGCTTGACCGCGTCGGTGGTGTTGAGCGTCAGAGCGAACATGAAGTCCGACCACGCGAAGAGGAAGGTGAACAGGCCTGCCGTGATGAGGGCGTTGCGGCTCATCGGCAGCACGACGCGCCAGAAGGCGGTGAACCGGTTCGCGCCGTCGACCAGCGCGGCTTCCACGACCTCACGCGGGATCGAGACCATGAATGCCCGCAGCAGCACGATGGAGAACGGCAGCCCGAGTGAGGCGTCGGCCAGGATCAGCCCGAACGTCGAGTTGACCAGGTGCAGATCGACATAGGCGCTGTACAGCGCGTTGGCGATGACGATGCCCGGCACCATCTGGGTGATCAGCGTGCCGAACACCATGCTGCGGCTGCCGCGCAGCCCGAGCTGGGCGAGGCCGTACGCCGCCGGGGCCGCGAGAGCCAGGCACACCACCACGGCGCCGACCGCCACTACCAGGCTCGTCACCAGTGAGTCGCCCTGAGTGCTCAGCGCGCGGCTGAAGTTGCTCCAGCCGGGCGCGGTGGGCAGCCAGTCGGTCGAGGCGAGACTCTCGCCGGGCTGAAGGGCGATGTTGAGCATCCAGTACAGCGGGAAGAGGAGGATGACCAGAATGATCAGCGCGATGACGGTATTGCCGCCACGGCGCAGGTCGCGGGTGGGCACAGCAATCACTTCCCCTGGCCGAAGTCGGACCTGTTGACCCGCAGATAGAGCACGGCGAAGACCGCGCTGACAAGAATGAGAATGTTGCCGGCCACCGCGCCCTGGCCGAAGTCGAGCTGCTGGAAGGACAGTTGATAGGTGACTGTGCCCACGGTCTGGGTGGAGTCGGCGGGACCTCCGCCGGTGAGGGCGAGGATCAGGTCGAGGATCTTGACCGTCGACATGAAGCCGAGCACGAGCACCACGGTCACGACGGGGCGCAGCATCGGGAGCGTGACATCGCGAAAGGTGCGCCAGGCCCCGGCGCCGTCCAGTGCGGCCGCCTCGTACAGGTCCCGGGGGATCTCCTGGAGCCCGCCGTACAGGATCACCATGTTGAACGGGATCCCGACCCAGATGTTGACCAGGACGGCGGAGAGCAGAGCGACGTTCGGGCTGCTGAGCCAGGGGACCGGGGAGTCCACGAAATGCAGGTTCATCAGCAGGGTGTTGAGGACCCCGGTGTCCTGGTCGAGCAGCTTCCGCCAGACGACGGCGGACACCACCATCGGAACCAGCCAGGGCAGCAGCAGGACCGCCCGGACGAAGCCGGACAGTTTGAAGCGCCGGGAGAAGAACACGGCGAGCGCCAGGCCGAGGACGAACTGGCCGAGCAGCGAACCGAGAGTGAAAACGACGGTGTGCCACAGCGAGCCGGTGAACAGCGGGTTGTCGAACACCCCGCGCCAGTTGTCGAGGCCGTTGAAGGGCGCGGCGCCGGTGAAGAACGTACGGGGCGTGTAGTGCTGGAAGCTCATGACGACGTTGCGTACGAGCGGATAGCCGAAGAACGCCAGCATGTAGAGCAGGGCGGGGACGACGAAGCACCAGCGCAGCAGTTTGGCGCGGCGGCCGGGGGCTCCGGCGACGGACGCGGCTCCGGCCGGTGACACGGGGACGGAGGGAGCGGTGATGGTCATGGCTGTCTCCTCACTCGTCGGCCTTTGCCTGTGACTGGGCCTGTCTGAGGGCGGCTTCCGGTGTGGCGCGCCCGGTCAGCACGGACTGGAAGGCGCCCGACAGGGCGTCGGAGACGACCGGCCACCGCGCGCCGACCCGGTCGGTGCGCGAGCGCGCGGTGGCGACCTCGTCGGCGAACGCCCCGAGTTCCGGGTTCTGCGCCTTGTACTGGGCGGAGGCGCTCTTCAGTGTGGGTACGTTGTTGACCGACTCGCCCCAGGCCACCTGGTTCTTCGCCTCGTTGAGACAGTTGATGATCTTCGCGGCGGTGCTCTGGCGGCCCGGGTCGCCGGTCTGGGGGAGGGCCATGACGGTGCCGCCGATGGGGGGCACCGGCGGCCGGCCGGCCTCCGGTACGGGTATGGCGGCCACCGCCCAGTGCAGGTCCTTGTGCCCGTTCAGGACGGGCACCTGCCAGGGGCCGTTGACCATCATCGCGGCCCGGCCGGCGATGAACTGGTCGTTGACGTCCTGCTGGTTCCAGGTCACGACGGCGCTGGAGGTCACCTTCTCGTCGACCAGGTCCTTCCACAACTGGAGGGCGGGGGCGCCCTTGCCGTCGTCGAGATGTGCCTCGTCACCGCCGGCCGACCAGAAGAACGGCAGGAACTGGTAGACGCCGTCCGCGTCTGGCGTCGCGCTGAACGCCATCCCGTACGTCGTGCCGTGGGTCAGCAGCTTGGCCGTTGCCTTCAACTCGTCCCAGGTCCTGGGCGGTTTGACGCCCGCCTTCTTCAGCAGATCGGTGTTGTAGATCAGCGCGAGGGAGTTGACCGACCTGGCGACGCCGTACTGGACCCCGTGGAAGCTGCCCATGGTGATGGCGCTGCGGGACATGCCCGCCACATCCACCCCCGCCTTCTTCAGGGGCACGAGGCCGCCGGTGTCGGCGAACTGCGGCACCTCGGAGCCGTCCAGTTCCAGGATGTCGGTCAGCGAGTGGGACGAGGCCATCCGGAGGGCCTTGGAGACGACCTGGTCGGCGGGGACGCTGGTCTGCTGGACCGTGACGCCGAGCGGTTTCGCGCACGCGTCGAAGAACTTCTGCTCCTGGTCGTGTTCGAGGGTGTCGGTGGCCGAGTTCAGCACGGTGACGGTGCCCGGGTCCGGTGTCGCGGCACACCCGGCGAGGCCGGCCACGGACAGCAGGGCCGTGAGGATGACTGCCGGCGCCGGTGGGCGCGGGCGAAACGCTTGCATGGAGGTGGCTCTCCGTTCGTTCGACGGCTCTGTGAGAGACGGAGATGTTGCGTGGGGCGCCGACGGTCCGGCCCGAATCATCGAATCGATTCGACAGCGCGACGCCGCGATGTTAGGCGCTCGCGGGGGCGGCGACAAGGGATCCGACGAGAGATGCGGCTGTCCGTCCTGCCGGCGTGTCAGCGCGGCGGTGCGGTGAGGGGAGCGGTCCCCGGCAGCAGAACCGGTGCGATCAGCAGATGCCCGAGGGACGAGGCGAGCAGCCGGGCGCCGGGCTCGGCGCGATCCGCGGGGTCGCGCAGCGCCGCGGCGGCGGACACCGCGAGCCGCGTGACCTCGGTGGCCAGCGTCTCGACC
>NZ_JTHL01000001.1:9248998-9251178 GCF_000818195.1 Streptomyces sp. 150FB
TCGCCGGGGAGCGTGCCGATGACCACGACGGTGAGGTCTTCCGGTACGCGCAGCCCCGCCGCGGTCACGGACGCCAGGATGTGGTGGTGCGCGGAGGGGTGCTGCACGACCAGGGCGGTCGGCGCGCTCCCGCGCCCGCTGCCCGCCGGGTCGATGAGCAGCTTGTGCAGTCTGCGTGCGAGCTTGGCGGGATCGTCGACCGAGTGGACCACCTTGACGGCGGCGCCGGTGGCGCGCGCGCCGTCGCGAGCGCCCGCGATGCCCCGCAGCGCGTAGCTGCGCCTGGCCCGGACCTCGGCCTCACCCGGTGCGAGGTACACCAGATCGCGGTGGCCGGCCGCCCACAGTTCACGCACCGCGAGCGCGGCCGCCTGCTCCCAGTCCAGGTCGGTCCAGGGGAGGGCGTCCTCGTCGGCGGGACGCCCGATGAGCGCGGCGGGAAAGGCCAGTTCGCGTACGACGTCGATCCGCGCGTCCTCCATGTCGACGGCCATCAGCACCGCCGCGTCCGCGAGTCCGCTCAGCGCCACGCGCCGCAGCCCGCCGGCCTTGTCCTGGGACGTGGTGAGCAGCAGGTCGTAGCCGAGAGCGTTGGCGGCGTCGCTGACATCGATGGCGAACCGCCCGTCCACGGAGTGCTGGAGCCCCGCCGCACGCGGCAGAGCCAGCGCGATCACCTGCGTACGACTGCTGCGCAGCGTCCGCGCACTGGCCCGGGGATGGTATCCAAGGGTGTCCACGGCCTCCCGCACACGCTTGCGGGTCTCCTCGGAAATGCTCCGGGATCCGTTGAACACGTAGGAGACGGTGCTCGGCGCGACTCCCGCCCGCCGGGCGACGTCCCTGATGGTAGCCATCTCGACCCCTTCGGTCGTGCGGCACGGCGCCTTCGAGCGTGCGGATGCGGTGGTGCGCCATCGTATCGAACGGTGACTGCCCGGCCACGCGGGGCCATTCGCGCGGGGGCCGTTCAGGCGGGGCTACCCCGTGGAGGGATGGGCGGCAGGGGGAGAGCGGTGGCCGTCGTCGGCCACCGCCCTGGGAGAACACTGATTTCTTCGGCCCCGGGAAGGCAGCCTGCCCGCGCGCGGGGCGGCAGAACCCTCAGCGCCAGCCCAGCTCCGGTGCCACGTGGGTGAGGATGCTTTCCAGCACATGGGCGTTGTAGTCGACCCCGAGCTGGTTCGGGATGGTCAGCAGCAGAGTGTCCGCGGTTCGGACGGCCTCGTCCTCCTTGAGCTCCTTCACCAGCACATCGGGCTCCGCGGCGTACGAGCGTCCGAAGATCGCCCTGGTCTTTTCATCGATCATGCCGACCTGGTCCCGCGAGTTGCGGTCTCCGCCGAAGTAGACCCGGTCCATGTCGTTGGTCAGCGCGAAGATGCTGCGGCTGACGGACACCCGCGGTTCGTGCGCGTGGCCTGCCGCCTTGTACGCCTCGCGGTACGCCTCGATCTGCTTGCGCTGCTGGACGTGCAACGGTTCGCCCGTCTCGTCGTCCTTCAGCGTGGAACTCTGCAGGTTCATCCCCAGCTTCCCGGCCCAGACGGCTGTCGCGTTCGAGCTGGACCCCCACCAGATCCGCTCGCGAAGCCCTTCCGAGTGCGGCTCGACACGCAGCAGGCCCGGCGGGTTGGAGAACATCGGCCGCGGATTCGGCTTCGCGAAGCCCTCCCCTGTGAGCGCCTCAAGGAACTCCTGGGTGTGCCGGCGGGCCATGTCCGCTTCCGTTTCGCCCTCGGCTGGGCTGTAGCCGAAGTAGCGCCAGCCATCGATCACCTGTTCCGGCGATCCACGGCTGATGCCGAGCTGAAGTCGGCCGCCGGAGATGAGGTCGGCGGCGCCGGCGTTCTCGGCCATGTACAGCGGGTTCTCATAGCGCATGTCGATCACGCCGGTGCCGATCTCGATCTTCGAGGTCCGCGCGCCGATGGCCGAGAGCAGGGGAAAGGGACTGCCCGCCTGCTGAGCGAAGTGGTGAACGCGGAAATACGCGCCGTCCACGCCGAGCTCCTCGGCAGCGACCGCCAGGTCGATGGACTGGTGCAGAAAGTCGGCGGCTGATCTCGTCTGCGAGTGCACGCTCGGTGACCAGTGGCCGAAGGAGAGGAATCCGATCTTCTTCACACTTGTCGAAACCGTCCGGCGACCAGGTTTGATTCCCCGCCTCGGGCAGGGGG
>NZ_JTHL01000001.1:9251203-9292835 GCF_000818195.1 Streptomyces sp. 150FB
TCCGATCTTCTTCACACTTGTCGAAACCGTCCGGCGACCAGGTTTGATTCCCCGCCTCGGGCAGGGGGCGATCGTGACGTCTCCTGGATGGACCACACTCCTGGGGGGTCAGGGGGCGCAGGTTCACAGCCTGTCGTCCTGGTGACCCGGACCGGCACCGTCAGCGCAGGGCACGGATCGCTGGACTCGCGGCGACCAGGCAGGCGGACAGCAGGACGGCGCTGCCACAGACCACGAACAGCGCCGTGGTGCCGTAGGGAAGCAGGAGGCCGGCGATCACGTAGGAGAACGGGTCGAACGCCACCGTGGCCAGCACGACGAGGCTGAGCACTCGGCCCAGCAGTCGCTCGGGCACTCGCTCCTGCAGAGTGGCCACGATGACCACGCCGAGAAACCCGGATCCGAGGCCGACGAGTGAGGCGACCGCCGTTGCGGCGACGACATGGGTGACGGCGGCGAGTCCGGCCACGCCCGCGCCGATGGCGGCGACCCCGCCGACCACGGTCCAGCCGCGCCGGGTGGGCGGCCGCCACCCGGCCATGACCGAGCCGGCCAGTGCGCCGGCACCGAAACCGGAGAGCACGACGCCCAGAGATCCCGCGCCACCGAGGCGTTGATCGGCGAGCACCGCCCCGCCCACGAGCACGGGGCCGACGACCGCGATGTTGATCAGGGCGATGGCCGTCAGCATCCCCCGCACCAGTGGATCACGCCAGGCGTATCTCAAGCCGGCGCCGAGGGCACGTGCACTGCTCAACTGCTCACCGGCGACGGCGTCCTGACCGGCCTCCTGACCGGCGTCGTTCTCGGCACCGTCGTCACGTCGTACCACGCGGATGAGCGTGCTGAGGGCGACAGCCGCCATCGCCGCCATCGCCACGATCCCACCGAGCGTGGCGTCGAAGCCGACTGCGGCGATGACTCCGGCGGCCACCGCCGGTCCGACCAGATCGCCTCCCGACTCCGCGCCCTGCACCAGCGCGTTGACCCGGGAAAGCTTCTCGGTCGGCACGATCACGGGCAGCAACGCCAGGGCTGCCGGGAAGTAAGCGGCGTCGGCGACGCCGAGCAGCCCGGCCAGCAGCGCGACTGTCGTCACCGATGGCGAGCTGAAGGTGACCACGGCGCCGAGGGCGGCCAGGACGGCGACCCGGAGCCACGCGGCGCCGGCCATGACACGGGCGGGACCGACGGAGTCGACCAGTACTCCCGCGGGAAGCAGGAGCGCCGCTCGCGGCAGCGCCACGGCCACAAGAACGAACCCTGTCGCGATCCCGGGTCCCGACAGCTCAAGCACGAAGAGCGTGAGCCATACGAGGAACAGCGCGTCGACCACGGCCGCCAGCCCTTGGCCCACGATCAGGCGGCGCAGGTGCGGATCGCTGAGCGGTTCGTGCGGAAGAGAAGGGGCAGTCGGCTCCGTCGTCATCGCCGGCTCCCCGGGGCGCCGAGTGAACCCGTCCCGGGCGAAAGGCTCGCCGGATTCAACTCCGAACCGTGTAACCGATCTGATCTTCGGAACCGGATCCGCTGCGGGTAACTGACCAAAGTCATACACGAACGAGTGGTGACGGCGCCCCCCACAAGGCACAGGACTGACATACCGAACTGTCGGGCGCCGAGGATCTGCCCACGGCCGACACCTTCCGCGTCCGGAACGGCGGCGCGGTACGTGAGATGCTCACCTCGCCGACGTCGAACGTCGCCCCGTAACCGCGCCCGCCACAACGTCATCCGCGGCATGCGAATGAGTCGCAGCCCCCGCACCTCCGAGCCCGGCGATGCGACGCACGTCCGCAGAACCGATGAAGTGACTGTGTCCTCCGGGCTGTTGAGGCACAGGTGGGACCGGCGGGGTCCGCCGGCGTCGACGCCGGTATGACCCATGATGTTCTCCTCCCGCGTAGCGCCGCGAACGACTTCGCCACCGTTGTCGACACCCATCTGACGCCCGCGTTCCGTACGTTGACCCGCGAGCCCGGCGCCCGCGACGTCACCGCCGACATGGTCGCGCCCGCACACACCGAGTCGGACATGACCGCATCGCTCTCTGATCAGCAACATGAACACATACGCTCGCAGATTCCGGAGGCACGCGCCGCTCGCCCAGATGAGATCGAAGCCGCGTGTTTACCCCTGTCACTGGGCGATGGGCGCGCCCCCACCGACTGTCAGGGTGGTGCCGGAGATGTACGACGCCGCGTCGGAGACCAGGACGAGGATGCTCGAGACGTTGACGACCGGATCGGCGATGTCGGTACGCACGACGACGCGGCCGTCGAGCCGGAAGCGATCCATGACGCTCATGGCCGCCTGACCCCGTGGGGAACTATTCCGTGCACGGCACATCTCCCGAGGGGCCATCGCCGTCCGGCAGCAGTCACCGGTGGTCGGCGACGTAGCTCACCGCGTCGCCGACGGTCCTCAACTCCCCGACCTGGTTGTCGGGGATCTTCACCTCGAACCTGTCCTCGACCGCGACGGCGATCTCGGCCATCGAGAGGGAGTCGATGTCGAGATCGTCGGTGAAGGACTTCTCGGTGGTCACCGCAGCGGCGTCGACGCCGGCGACCTCTTCGACGATCTTGGCAATGGCGTCGAGAATGTCGGTGTTGTTCAGCACGGTTTTCTCCTTCTTGGGATGGGGGCTGCGTGGGTCGGCCACCGCGTGTGTTCCGCGCACGTCAGATCCCGAGGCGCCGTCGGTAGGTGAGGAGGGTGCGCAGGAAGCCGTCCATCTGCTCCTCGGTGTGACCCGCGTGCGGGAACAGGCGCAGTAGCGCCTGGTTACGTGAGACGGCCGGGTACGAGAAGACGGGTACGAGGTAGCCGTCCCCGACGAACCACTCCCGCATCTGCAGGGCAGCGGCGTCGTTCCCGATCGGCACCGAGAGCATGTACGACTCGGTCGGTGTCGTCGGCGTGCCGGCCTCGTTCATCTGCCGGCGGAGGCGGGCGGCATGCGCCAGGTAGCCGTCGACGATCGCCGGATTGCCGGCGAGAGCGTCGATCGTGCGCTTGGCCGTGTAGGCGGTGGGTGGCTGGATGGCGGCCGTGAACATCGACGTGCCGGAGAGCAGTTCGAAGGCGTCGATGGCCGCCGCCGGCCCGGCGATCGCGCCGCCTTCCAGACCGATGGCTTTCGACAGGGACACCATGACGAAGTCGGCCCGCTCCCGGATCGCGGCCGCCTCCCGGGCGTAGGGACGATTCTCGGGCCCGTAGACCATGAAGCCGTTCGCATCGTCGATCATGCTGATGGCGCCGTGGCGGTCGCACGCGTCGAGAATCTCCACGATCGGCCCCATGGTGCCGTCGGCCGAGTAGATGCTCTCGGCGATCACCACGGTCTTGCCGGCCCGGACCCGGTCCAGGACGCGTGCCAGGTCGGAGACGTCGTTATGACGGAACGCGTGGACGCCGCGGCCGTAGCCAAGCCCCTCGAGGCCCTTCCAGATGCTCCAGTGGACGTCCCGGTCGACGACGAAAACCGTGTCGTGATTACGCACCTCGATCCCGGTGTCGAAGTGCGCGGTACTGCTCATGGCGTGGACGAACCCGATGTTGGCCAGTAGCCCCGTGGCGAAGCTGATGGCCCGCTCCTTGCCGGTGTGGCGGGCGATCGTCTCCTCCAGGTCTTGGTGCGGGCGGCAGATCCCCTGGGTCATCCTGGATCCGCTGGTGCTCAAGCCGTGGGCGAGCGCCCCCTCCGCGAAATGACGTCGGACCGGGATGTGGCGCTCAAGATCGAGAAAGCTGATGCTGGCGAAGTTCACCAGCTCCTGGCCGTCGCGGACGATGGTCGGCCCGACGGGACCGTCCACCACCGGGGGGCGGTATGCCGTGTCGTGCGTGTTCGCCTCGACGAAAGCGGCGAAGGTCCACGGGGCCAGGCGGTCCACGGGCGGTGCGGCGGTGTGGGACGCGGTCATGGTGAGGTTTCTCCTTCACGATGGGCGCGGCGGGGTAAGGGCTCCAGGGCTGCGGCAAGATGGCCGAGCGAGGCCGTTCCGGCCAGCTCGTCCGACGCGATCCCGGTGAACCCGAACTGGTGAAGCAGCGCCAGCAGACGGGGGACGGCGACCAGAGTGACTCCGTGGTCGGCGAGGCAACGGTTCATGTCGACGGCATCAGGGCTGTCGAAGGTGCCGGCCGGCGGTCCGCCGGGTCCGACAGCGGCCACGGCGGCGGCCAGCGATCGTTCGGCGCCCGTCGCGGGCGGGCGCGACGGGATGCGCGGGGTTCCCGCGCCGCGGGTGGCGGTACGCGACCGGTCGGGCGGACGGCCGGATTCGGGGCGGGCCGGGGACAGGACGTAGCGGCCCGGTGCCATGAGACCGGGCACTTCGCCGAGGTGGTCCAGCACATGGCGGTGCAAGTCGCCGGGGGTCACATCAGGGGCGACGCGGGCGTGCGCGACGAGGTGCGGTTCGTCGCCCTCCCGCGCGGCGTCCCCGCCGGGCGCCACCGTCACGTCGAGCACTCCGGGATGGCCGCGTAACACGTCCTCGACCTCGGTCAGACACACCCATCCCTGCGGGGCGCGCCACCATCCGGGGGCGGCCGGTGCGAGCGGGCCCACCGGAACCGGGCACTCGGCACCCTCGGCGAGCGCGCGCAGGAAATCACACAGACTGATGGGCAGCGCCGCGGCCTGTCCGGCGTCGAGCAGATGATCCCCGACGGTGACATCGAGGGTGACGACCCCCGCGTCGCGGCTGAGATCGACGTAGAGCGTGTCGCAGGGCTCGTCGGGCGAGCTGCTGATCCAGGTGACGGGCCCGTCCGGTCGAGTGTTCCGCGCGGGGACCAGGTAGTCGCGTGGCCACGAGTAGCAGTTGTACTCGATGGTGTGTACGGTCACGACACCGCGCCGACGGTCCATGCGCGCCTGGGCGGCGACAAGTTGCGCGGGGCGGTACTGACCGTGCCGGTAGGCCGCGGCGCAGGCAGTCGCGACCGAGGCGACCACCTCGCCGAACGCCGCGCCCGGACGGAGATCGATCTGTACCGGAACCGTCAGGGCCCGGACGTCGACGCTGTTCCGCAGAACGGCCCGGGCTCGGTTGGAGACCACCACGGACGCGAGGAATCGGCGTTCGCCGGTGCGGGCGGCGACGTAGTGGGCCAGCACCGCGAGCACAACGACCTCCGGGCTGACCCGATGACGCCGGGCGACGCGGTCCAGGTCGTCGTACGCGTCCGCCGAGCGGTGCTGGAGGCGGTGGCGCCCGGCGCCGTTGTCGGTCCCGCCGAACGGGGCCAGCACGCCGGTCGGGTTGCTCGCGAGACGCATGAGCCACTCACGCTCCGCCGCGCGGGCGCGTTCCGAGGGCTGGGCGGCGAGCGTGTCGAGCGGGTGCGTGGATGCCCGTACCGGTGCGTCGTCGCCGCGCAGTTGATCGCGCAGTTGATCGTGCAGTTGGTTGATCAGTACCGCCAGCCCCCATCCGTCGATCAGAACGTGGTGGGCGGCCATCACGACCGCACGCGGCTTTCCTGCCTCGAGCAGCACCCTGGCGAGCCAGGGAGGATGTCGTTCGGGATCGATCGGGAGGGCTGCCAGCGCTGCTGTGGCAGCCTCCAGGGTTTCGGCATCGACGGCGGGGACGTCGACGTAGTCGACCGGCAGTGGGGCCCAGTCCGCGCGGTGGACGTGCTGTATCGGGCGGTGCGGGTCGACAGTGGTACGCAGCGCCTCGTGGCGGGCGGTGAGGGACGCGAGCGCCTCGTGGACGTCGGCGACGGTCGCCGGGGGCGGGACGTGGCAGTGGTCGGCAAGCGGCGTCGGGTTCACCCGGCGCGGTGCGGGAATGGTGCGTTCGAACCAGTGCCACTGCTGGACCCAGGTCAGCGGCCCGCTGCGAATGACGGTGGCGGGGCTCGGCGTCGGCTCCGGAAGGTGATTCACGGCCGGGACCTCAAACTGCTCGGACCACGAGAGCGGCATTGTGGCCGCCGAAGCCGAACGAGTTGCTGAGAGCGATCCGCAGACGCTCGTGGTGCTGCGCCCGGTGCGGCACGAAGTTGATGTCCGGATCGATCGGCTCGTCGCAGTTGATTGTCGGCGGGACGTCACCCGTGCGGAGGACCTGGATCGAAGCCACGAGCTCGACCACCCCCGCGGCACCGATCATGTGCCCGGTCATCGACTTGGTGGAGCTGACCGGGATCCGGGTGACACGATCACCCAGTACCTTGCGCAGGACGGCCGTCTCGGTGGCGTCGTTCAGCATCGTTCCGGTGCCGTGCGCGTTGACGTAATCCACGTCCGCCCCGGTGATCCCCGCGTCGCGCAGCGCTGCCTCGACGGCAAGGCACGCGCCCCGTCCCCCCGGATGCGGGGCGGTCCAGTGATGGGCGTCGGAACTCGCCCCGTAACCCGCGAGTTCGGCCAAGACCGTCGCCCCTCGCCTGTCGGCCACCTCCGCGGCCTCCAACACCACCACGGCGGCTCCCTCACTCATCACGAACCCGTCGCGATGCGTGTCGAACGGCCGGCATGCCGCGGTCGGGTCGTCGTTGCGCCTGGACAGCGCGCCGGCGTTGCCGCTGCTCGCGAGATCGACGGTGGTGACGCAGGCGTCGGCGCCGCCGGCGAGGACGATGTCAGCCTCCCCATGGCTGATCATGCGCATCCCCGCGCCCACCGCGTCCGCGCCGCTGGCGCACGCCGTGCTCTGGGCACGGCTGGGCCCCTGCGTGCCGAGACGCATGCTGATCTCGCAGGCAGCGCTGTCCATGGCGGTCGTGACCTGGGTGAATGGGCCGATACCCCGTGGCCCTTTGTCGCGCAGCGTGTTCGCGGCGCGGTAGATCGACCCCACCGGGCCGTAGCCACTGCCGATGATCACGGCGACCCGCGGCGCCAGGCCGTCGTCAACGACGAGTCCGGCGTGCTCGCGAGCTTCCAGCGCCGCGGCAAGAGCGTACTGAGCGTAGGGGTCGGTGCGACGACTGACCATCGTGGGCATGTAGCGGCTGGGGGTGAATCCGCGGACCTGGCCGCCGATCCGGACTCCGAGACCGGTCACGTCAATCGTGTCCACGGTGTCGATGCCGCTGCGCCCCGCCAGCATCGCCGTCCACGTCTCGCTGACACAGTGGCCCAGCGGCGTCACCGCCCCGTACCCGGTGACCATCACCCGGTGCGGGGCCCGGCTGCGCCCGGCGTCATCTCGCTCTCTCGCGCCTGTCACTGGGGAACAACCCCCGCGTCGCGGATGGGCGGGGGGATGTCGTCGGGGGCGACCGGCACCATGAGCACGGCTGTGTATCCCTGGGAACAGAGCCGTCGCGCGGCAAGAAGCTCATCGGTCAGCGCGGCCTTGTCCCGCAGCACTCGACAGTGGATGTCCGGCCCGTCCACCACGGGCGGCGGCGTGCCCGGGCGGGTGAAGGGGTAGCGTTCCGGGTCGAGGCCGAGGCGGGCGCGTTGGGCGTCCAGCCAGCCGTAGCCGCCATTGCACAACACCACGTAAAGAACGCCGCCGTGGGCCGGAGCGGTGGCGGCGATGTCCGCGCGGGCCGCGAGGAACGCTCCGTCTCCGATGAACGCGGTGACCTCATGCCCTGGGGCGGCCCGCTTGACCCCGATGGCCGCGGCCGCTCCGAAGCCCAAGGGGGTCTGCTCCGACGGCACGATGGACCCGCCGCCGGCGTGGAAGGGGAAGCAGTAGGACCACATGTCCTGCAGCCCGTTCTCCTGAACCAGCACATGGTGCTCGCCGGCGGTGGCGTCGAGCGCGGCGAGCAGTTCAGCGATGCGGATCCCCGGAAGCGTCGCCGCGCGCACCAGTTCCGCTTCCACCTCGACCGACATGGCCTTACGGGCGACGGCGATCTTGTTCGCCCATGCCTCGGTCTCTTCCGCGTGCCCGGCCTTGCCGCCTTCGTCCAGCGCCCGCGACCAGCCGAGCACGGCGTGCCGGGCGTCTCCGAGCACCCGCGGACCCGCGAACTCGGCCGACAGCGCGCCCGGGTCGACATTGACCTGCACCACAGCGACCGGGGGCCACGGCGTTCCGCCTTCGGCGACTGTCTCCTCGAGCCGCCCGGCGAGCGAGACCACCAGGTCGCAGGATGACCACAGCTCACGGGCGGGGGCCGCGGCGTAAAGCCCTGCCACGCCGCAGAACAGCGGGTGGCGCTCGTCGACGGCACCGCGACCGGACGCGGTGGTGAAGAGCGCCGCGCCGAGGCGTTCGGCGAAGCGCTCGATGACACCACCGTCGTTGCGGTGCCGCATGCCGCCGCCCACCAGCACCACCGGACGCCGGGCCGCGCGGATCGCCGCCAGTGCCGGTCCCGGGGTCACGGCGACGGACTCAAGGACCAGTGACTCGGGCAGCGTCGGCCGCGGCCCGGTGACGAGGATCTCCGCCGTGCGGACGTCGTCGGGGATCTCCAGGTACACGGGTCCTGACGGCGGCCCCACAGCTCGGGTCAGCGCCGTCACCGTCGCGGGGACGACCCGGTCCGGGTGCCCCACCCGGTGCGCCCACCGCACGAGGGGCGCTGTCACTGCGACCTGGTCGAGTTCCTGGAATCCGCCGCTGCCGCGGCGCCGTTCGGGCACGCCGGCGGCGAGCACGAGGACGGGCGCACCGGACTCCCGCGCTTCGAGCAGCCCCGTGGCCGCGTGTGTGACAGCCGGGCCTTTGCCCAGTGCGCATACGGCGAGCCGGCCCGACTGCAGCGCGTAGCCGGTCGCCATGTACATCGCGTTGCGCTGGTCGCGGCACGGCACGAGGTCCAGGCCGGCAGCGTCGAGGGCGCGAAGCAACTCCAGATCGTCGCCGGGCAGTCCGAAGCAGGTGTCCACTCCGTTCGCCACCAGCAAGTCGACGATCGCGGACCACGCGTCGGCGTACCGTTTGCTCACCCGGGTCACTTCCCACCCACCAGGACAGGGGCGGATGCCGGCAGATTCCGCGCCACGGCCTGCGAGATGAGCAGTGGTTCGGCGTGCCGCTCGCCGCCGTAGGAGATGTAGTTCGCCCTCATCCCGAACCCGCCGAACGGACGGTTGCCGTCCTCGGCGTCGAGCAGCGTGTGGTTGACACAGGTCTGGTGACGCTTGGCCAGAACTTTCACCGTCTCCGGATCGTTCCCGTAGACCATCGCTCCCATCGCGCGTTCGCTGAAGTAGGCGCGTGACAACCGTTCACGCAGCAGCCTCGCGCTGGGATAGGCGACGACGTTGAACACGGGGGCGAACATCTCCTCAAGGGGGATCTTGTCGTCGAAGCCCCAGAGCAGCACGGTCGGTTCGATCCTGCGGGACGGCAGGTCGATGCGCCCGCCGTGCCGAATGCGACGAGCGTGACGCACCAGGTAGTCCGAGCAATTCACCAGCGCCGAGTCGTAGCAGATCGGGCCGTAGTCGACGACAGGGTCGCTGTTCTGCCCGAAACGCAGCGAACTCAGTTTGGCCGACAACAGGTCGAGGAACTCCTCGGTGCGGCCCTTCGGCGCGAACACCACGTCAGGACCGAAGCAGTCTTGGCCGGAGTTGTAGAGCCGGACCCTAGTGACGTCATGTGCGGCGAGCTCGAGATCGGCGTCGGGCGCGATCACGAAGGGGTTGATGCCATGACCGAAGAAGAGGAATAGCTGGTCTTCCGCCAGCCCTTCGAGGACGGTCTCGGCATTGGAGTAATTACCGGTGAAGACGATGAGGTCCGCCTCGCGTACCGGTCCCGTCACGAACTTACGCTGGCTGAGTTCGAAAATCTTGATGGGTAATCCGTGAACCGGTGCCAGCAGGGCGTGCAGGCGCTGCATCTGGCTCTTGATCTCGGAGGAGGGCCGAAAGGTGATTCCGTCGCTGTAAAGGGACGGCACGAGCATGTAAAGCGCGTAGGAATAGAGCGGCATGTTCGATGGCATGAAGACCGCCGCCCGATCCACGCAGCCGGGCCTGACACGGCGGATCTCCTCCTCGGCTCCGTCGAGGGTGGCGAGGAACGAACGAATCTCCGCGCCGGCGGTGTGGTGGGGCGAGATGTCGGTGAGAACGCTCATCACCGTGTCTTCGTTGTCGGCCACGAACCGGCGCACCGCGCGCAGCGCGTCGACACGGTCGGCGAAGGGGATGCGGTAGTCGGTCGCACCGACGGTCGAGCCGGACACGGTTACGTCGGTGGTCGCGTTGGGTGAGGCGGACAGCGAGGTCATGGCGATCTTCTCCAGAACGGCCTGGTCGGGCTTGCCCGTGTTCGTGAGAGGCAACGCGGGAAGCACGACGATGTGATCGGGCTGCTCGTAGCGGCCGAGCACGGAACGCAGCAGCCGTTTCCAGTGCGCGGGCTCGTGACCGTCCGGGTCCGCGACCACGAACACCAGACGGCAGCCCAGACGCTCGTCGGGAACGGCGACGACCTCCGTCTCCGCGCCGGCCGACTCGGCCCGCTCGGCAAGTTGGTCGGGATAGAGTGTGTGGCCGTCACGGTGCACCGCGTGCTTGCGCCCGATCGGGAAGACGCGGCCCGCGTCGTCGAGCAGGCCGATGTCGCCGGTGCGGTGGAAGGGGCCCGAAACCGGAACGATCTCACCGTCATCGCCCAGGTGGCCGGTCATCTGGCCGTCACCGCGTACGACGAGCTCGCCGAGTCGGCCCTTGGGCAGCGGTCTGCCGTGGTCGTCGTGGACTTCGACGATCACGCCCGGCAGCGGCGTGCCGCACCCGACCGGATCGGTGGGGGGCGCCAGGGCGATGTTTCCCAGCTCGGTCGCGCCGTAGCCGTTGAGCAGGTGCAGGCCGGTGCGGGCGTGGAACCGCGCCGCCAGGTCGCGTCCCAGTGGCGCGCCGCCCACGCACCAGCCTCGTACCGTCTTCAGCGCGCTTGCGAGAGCGGGACGACGGTCGAGCAGGTTGAGCAGGCTGTAGTAGGTGGACGGGGCCCCGTCCACGATGGAGAGGCCGTGCTCCACGCCGACCGCGAGTGCACGGTCGAGGCGGGTGGTCGGCCCGTAGACCACAAGCGTGCCTCCGCCCAGCCACCAGCAGAGGACCAGCGACAGCCCGTATTGGTGGGAGTACGGCAGGACCGGCAGGAAAACGTCGTCAGGCCGGTACCCCATTCGTTCCGCGCTGAGCGCGAGGTTGTCCAGAATCGAGCGGCCGGAGCGAACAATGCCCTTGGGGCTGCCTGTCGTACCCGACGACCACGAGATCGCGGCGTCCTGGCGCCGTGCCCAGGCGGCCACATCGGGCACGGCCGCCGTGTTCGAAGCGGGCCGTGGCGCGGTGCCGTCGCTCGTGCCGTCGCTGATCTCGTGCACCACGCCCGCCCGGGAGCGGATCTGTGATCGCTGTGACGGGGTGGCTCGATGATCGGCCAGGACCACCGAGGTGTCGAGGTGAATGAGCGCGAGTAAATTGACGACCCATTCCGGGGAATTGGCCCCGCTCATCATCACCCGCGAACCGGGCGTGATGCCGCGGCGGGCAAGGAGTTCGGTGGCACGGAATACCCGGGCCACGATTTCGTCTGTCTCCCAGATGCGCCCCTCGGGCGAGATCAAGTGCCTGAAAATGGGCAACTCGCGCTCCCTTGACGCCAGGGGGTGTTTTCAACTTCCCGGATGTACACGTTTTGAACCCAAAATCTCGCGATAACATCTGCTTCTGTTCGGAGAGGTGAATCCAAAACGACTATCCCATACCTGCAGAACGGTGTCGAGTAGTGCAACGACAATCCGTGATACCTGTGGGGTGGTTGAGTATGTTGCGACGAAATAAACGTGATGAGTGGTCAGTTCCGATCGGTGAATTCACGGCGCGGTCCTTTTCCGCGTACAAGTGAACGTCGTCCCCAGTTGAGTACGAATCTTTTGCTTTATCAAGTAATACAGAATGTATATCCAACAGGGCGATGTGCGGCACGCATGTCGCCGTTGGTTCACGAGGCAGTGCGGTTCCCGTTGCCGAGGGCCCAAGCCTCGATGTCGCGGTAGTGGATCGGGCCTCGGCTACGGCCGGCGTTGCTGCCGACCAGGTGGAGACGCTCGGCAGGCCATCGGCGGCCGGCGAATCCGGCGAACCCCTCGGCGATTTCTCCTGCCGAGGATCGATCTCCTCGACGGGCACGGGCCAATGTCAGATGGGGACACAGAGGCCGGTCCTCGAAGACGACACCGCGGTCCTTGACGGCGGTACGCACATCGGCGGCGAGCACGTGCAGCTCGTCGAGGTCTCCGTCGACTCCGCTCCACAGCACCCGGCCGTCGAAGGTTCCGCTGCCGCGTAGTGCCAGACCGAGTGGTTGGTGGTCCGCTGCGATTTCAGCGAGAGGCGGGCGCAGGAGCGGAACCGCCTCGGCCGGTTGCTCGCCGAGGAACGCCAGGGTGATGTGCCAGTCTTCCATGCGGTTCCACCGCATGTGAGGGTGTGTGCCCTGGGCGGGCCGCAGCTCGCGGGCCAGTTCTTCTTTCGCGTGGTCGGGCGGGGCGAGGGCGATGAACACTCGAACGGTCGCGGGCTGAGTCTGATCGTTCACCCGGACTTCGTACCGCACCCGGGCCGTGGATGCGAGGGCCCGGGTACTGCGGAAGGGCCGCTCGCCGTCACGATGCCGAGGAAGCCGCTTCCGGCCGGCGGCGACAGGACCGGGCGGCTGGAAGCACAAACCCGGGAACCGGCACAAGCTGTGTCCGCGGGGGACGGTGGCGCCGCGGCGCCACCGTCCCCCCCGGCCCGTCAGCGCGTCGCGGCAGGCGCCTGCTGGATGAACACATCGAGTACGCCGTCGGCCACCTTGACCGGTCCCTGCGGCCGCGTCGTGCCGGGGATCGTCGTGATCGCGGCCGCCTGGTCGGCGAGGTCCGCGGCGCGCGCGTAGTCCGCTGCGCCGGTACCGCCGTGGAGGGTGTCCTCCAGTCCGTCCAGGGTCGCGTCCAGAGCGCCGGCCCACAGGTCGAGGGCGTTCAGCCAGGGAGCGGTCTCTGTGAGGAAGGCCTGGTCACGCACCCCGCTCCTGATCCGCCGCGGTGCGTCGGACAGCCTCGCCGCGTAGGCCCGCAGCTTCTGCAGGCCCGCGCGGCGCACGCGCGGGACGTCGCCGGCCCACGCCGAGCGGAAGTCGGCGAGCTGTGCGGCAAGAGCGGGTGCCTGCGGCTGCCAGTTCTCCGTTCCGAAGGTCGGTGCGAGGTGCTCGGTGTCGAAGAAGTCGAGCAGGGCCTGTGCGGTCCTCGCGTCGCCGCCCGCGAGGTAGTCGGCGGCGGCGCGCCAGGTGCGCGCGGGATCGTAGTCCTGGTCGTTCCACGCGAACGACGCGCCGCCGAACAGGGCGACCTTGCTCGCGGACGCCTGGTTCATCGGGTTGAGCACGATGCCGCTGAGGGCGGTGTGCAGCCCCGCCTCGCGCTTGTCGTACGGGGCCATCAGAAGCCGCCCGGCGGTCCGCCCGTAGTCGTTCACCGGGTAGTTGTCCCAGAGGAAGACCTTGCGGCCCCAGACCTGCGAGGCTGCCTGGGCGTCGGTGAGGCTGATCGACGGCGGTACGACGTCGGTGCCCGTCCACTGCACGACCACCTGCGGATCGAGCTGCTCCCTCAGGACCTTCTTGTAGGGGGAGTCGGCCAAGTCGGAGTACTCCGTGGGGACGGTCTGGAGCGGCTTGTTCCCCGCGTGCGAGCCGATGAAGTCGTGCTGGACAGCGTTGAGCAGGTCGGCCTGTGCCTGTCCCGCGGTGGCCTGGCCGGGGCTGCCGTACTTCGTCTGGTCCGAGGCGCAGTTCCACTTGGTGTAGCTGATGTCGTCGAGTCCGATGTAGAAGCTGCGCGCGCCCTGGTCGTAGAGGCTCCCCAGTTTGCTCTCGAGCGCTGCGACATCGGACGGATCGCTGTAGCAGATCGAGAGGCCGGGCGAGACGGCGTACGTGAAGTCGACGTGGTGGGAGGTGGCCTGCGTGATCAGGGCGTGCAGGTCGGCGAGTTCCCCGGCGGGGTACGGATCGCGCCAGTTGGCGCGCAGGTACGTGTCGTCCTTGGGGGCGTAGATGTACGTGTTCGCCTTGACGTCGCCGTAGAAGGCGAGTTGGTCCAGGCGGTCGGCCTGCGACCAGGGCGCGCCGTAGAAGCCCTCTATGCTCCCGCGCAGCGGCATCGACGGGTGGTCGGTGACCGTCACGGACGCGAGGGTGTGCTTCCCGGTCACCAACTGGCGCAGGGTCTGGGCGGAGTAGTACACGCCGTCGCCGTCGTTGCCCGCGAGGACGGCGGTGCTTCCGCTGTGGCGGGTTCCGGCCGTGGTGGCGAGCGAATACCCTTCCGCGACGAGTTCGTGCGGGATCTCGCCGCCCGCCGCGCGCAGGGCGGCAGCCACCGGGCGGTCCTTCACGGAACCGACCACGACGGTCAGGGTGCCGCTCCCGTGGGTCGCCGGGACGGTGCCCCGGTCCCCGAGCGGCACCGTGGTGACGTGCCGCGCGCCCGCGGAGGTCAGTGTCCGTCCGATCAGGGACAGGGTGGCGTCGTCGACGTCTGTTCCCACGACGACGCGGACCCGGTCGGGGACCGTCAGTGATGTGCCCGCCGACTTCATCTGCTGCGGCGTGGGGGTGACGACCGGGAGGGCCTTCGCGGACGACGGGCCGCCCGCTCCCTCGTGGTGGGGCACCGCCTGGACGGGATTGGCTGCGATCAGGCCGAGGGAGAGCGCGACGACGCCGGCGAGCGTCAGGCCGCGGGCACGGCTTCGGAACGTACGGGGCATGGCATCTCCAGGGAGTGGGGGCACGACCGCGGACGACGAGCTGATGTGGTCTAAACCACCACTTCGACGCGGCCATGTCAAGATCGCCTCTTCGACGGCATACGCCTTGTCGCGGGTGACGGCGTCGGGCCGGGTGCGCGCCTCCCCGGCGAGCCGCGGACCTTGACGCCCTGCAGGACGGGAATGAACTGCGGGCTGTCGGCGGCCTGTCCGGGGGTGAGCGCGTGCCCATCGGGCACGGCCCGCTTCAACGGTTGGGTGATTGTCAGGACCCGCCCCCAGGCCGCCGTCGTCCGCGAAGAGGTGTGGGGCATCCGGTACCCGGCGGTCCGCCCGGCACTCAACGTTCCTGGTACGCACGTCGGTTGCCGCGTCCCAGATCATCCGGCCCCTGGTGCTTATTTCTAATGTAGGCAGATAATACGTCCGCCATTCGGCAAGATGGATCTTGAAAAGGGGTCGGGAAGTGCCGAACGCGAAACGTGTGAAGCTGACACTGATAACAACGCTGTTACCGATCGTGGTGCTCGGCGTCGCCGCGCAGCCGGCGATGGGGCAAGGGCCCGTGTCACCACCGATCACGACTTACGAGGGAGATCCCGGTCGGCTCGGCGACCCGGCGAGCTGGCGTACCTCCGAGTTCAACCGGGACGCCGGTCTGGTGTCGATGGGAGCCGAATTCGCCTACGCCGCCGGTGACTCCGGCACCGGGATGAACATCGGCGTCGTCGACTCCGGCGTCTTCGCCGGGCACGTCCGGGAGCACGGCAGCCTGGACACGAACTACACAGTCGGGGACCGGTACTTCTCGGTCGAGGCCCGGGGCGGCCGGACGGGCCCCACTCCAGGGTTCTACGACCCCGCGTTCAACGACAGCCATGGCACCCATGTCAGCGGGACCATAGGGGCCAGCCGTGACGGCGTCGGCGAGACGCAACCGGGCGGGCCGGATGCGAACATGCACGGTGTCGCGTTCAACAGCAATGTGTACATGGGCAACACCGGCAAGACGGACGGCGTCCTTTACGGTCTGCTGCCGACGAACGCGACCCCCGCGCAGACGCCGGACGACGCCTACATCGGCAATGTCTACGGGGCCGTGAACTCCGCCAGGACGGCGAACGGCAAGTCCATCAGGATCATCACCAGCAGTTGGGGCAGTCAGCCCACCACGGAGAATTACAACACTTACGATGCGCCGCCCGGCAGCCCGGCAGGCTACGGTCTGAACACGGCATGGCGCCTGTGGTCCACGCCGGAGGGCGTCGTCGACGCGAACGGCAGCACCTCCCGCTGGCTGAACGGTGCCATCAAGGCCGCGAGTACCGGCACGATCATTCAGTTCACCGCCGGAAACAGCGG
This sequence comes from Streptomyces sp. 150FB, assembly GCF_000818195.1. GTDB lineage: Bacteria > Actinomycetota > Actinomycetes > Streptomycetales > Streptomycetaceae > Streptomyces. The sequence continues at coordinate 9,267,285 of NZ_JTHL01000001.1, forward strand.
TTATGTGAACCCGTCGCCGCGAGGCGCCGCTCCGTACTTCATGCCCGAACTGGAGGGCAGTTGGTACACGACGTCGGGGATCAATCCCACCCAGGGGCGCACGTTCAACCCTGACGGCTCAGTCCTGGTCCCCGGCCAGCAGACGTTCAATCAGTGCGGCGTCGCGAAATGGTCCTGTGTGACGGCGCCGGCCAACAACATCAACAGCACAACCGTGTCGGTCGTGGACGGCGTGCCGGAGCCCCGTTACGGCAGTTCGTCGGGGACGTCGATGGCCGGCCCGCACTCGGCGGCCGCGCTGTCGTTGATCATGGAGCGCTTCCCCTACATGACCAACGAGCAGGCGCTCTATACGATGTTCACCACCGGCCGGCAGAACAACACGGTCAGTGACGCGGCGGGCAACGCCGTACCGAACCCCACCGCCGGCCGGATTGTCCAGGTGCCGGACAGCCGCAACGGCTGGGGCACGGTCAGCCTGCGGGAGGCCATGAACGGCCCGGGCCAGTTCCTGGGGCCGTTCGCCGTCGACACGCAGGGGCGCGACGACGTGTGGTCGAACGACATCTCGGACATCGCGATCCGGGCCCGCGAGCAGGAGGACGCTGGCGAAGCGGCCGCGTGGAAGGCGACCAAGGCCGCCAAGGGCTGGACCAAGGGCCTGCCGGCCGGAGCGAGCGACGCCGACAAGTCGGACTACGCCATCGGGGTCCGCCGTGAGCAGGCCCGCAAGGACCGCGCCTACGAGGGCAGCCTCACCAAGCGTGGCGACGGCACCCTGTTCCTCACCGGCGGCGAGACCTGGCACGGCAAGAGCACCGTCCTCGACGGCGAACTCTCCGTCGTCGGCACGCACGCCGGCGCGATCGACGTGCGCGGCGGAACACTCGGCGGCAGCGGCACGGTGGGTGACAGCGTCAACGTCAGCCACGGCGTGCTGCGACCGGGTCTCACGGCGCACGATGCCGAGCGGATCGGTTCCTCGGGCACCGCGGGCAATGTGCTGCGTGTCGGCGGGAACGCGACCATCGGCAAGCAGGGCCGCGTTGCCGTCACGATCTCCGGTGACCGGGACCACACGAGCGTCCGGGCGGCGGGGAAGCTGGTGCTGAACGGTGAGCTGGACCTGGACGTGCGGGGCAAGCTGACCCCGGGCACCGTGTTCACGATCATGAGCGGTAAGTCGGTCAAGGGTGCCTTCGACGCGCTGCCGGAGCACCGGATCCTGAAGGCGGACGGCCATCAGTTCCGAGTGTCCTACAAGAACGACCGAGTGACGCTGACCGTCCTGCACGTGGCGTCGCCCCACAAGAGGTAAGTGCGTTGTGGCAGAAGGGAGCCCCTGTCGGATGAACAGGGGCTGCTCCTTCATGTGCTGGTACGGCCAAGGCCGGCCACATGGTCTGCCGACCGCCTGACCGCCTGACCGCCTGACCGCCCGACCGCCTGGCCGCGCTGAGACGGCTGCCCGCATCGTGACGGCTGCCCGGGCGCCGCGCGCCCCGCGTCTGGCCGTCCGTGCCTCAACTCGACTGGATCCTGGGCGACTTACCGCACCCGTACCGACCTGCGCGGATCATGCATTTGACAGGTACATCCCCACCGCATCCGCATTGACGCGATGAAACGATAATCGTAAGCTCCCCTCGCCGTCAGCTCCGACCGTGCCCGCGCGGCGCTCCCTGTCGCTTCGTGTGGGCAGGTCAGGGCCGCCGCCCGACCGATATCACCTGCACGACTCCGTCCCACAACTCTGGGAGACGCATGTGAAAAGACGTCGCACGGTCACTTGGGCCGCCTCCGTGCTGGTCACTACCCTCGCGTTGGCCGGTACGCTCGCCGGCCCCGCCGCCTCGGCCCAGGACCGGACGGCGGGAGGCACCACCGCCACCGCCACCGAACCCGTCACTCACGCGGAGAACGACCGCGTCCCCGAGGGCTCGGTCTGGACCGAACACTACTTGCCGTCCTCGGACCACTCGGGCACCGAACTGCACGCTGATGTCCTGCTGCCCGAAGGCATCGCGAAGAACAAGCGGGTACCCGTCATCCTGTCGGTGGGCCCCTACTTCGGGCACTCCGGCCAGACCGACGCCGAGGGCTGGACCCACACCGGCCCCTCTTCCCGCTTCCAGGACTTCATCGAGGGCACCGACCTGTTCGACGAGGGTTACGCCTTCGTCATGGTGGATCTGCGCGGCTTCGGCGGCTCCACCGGCTGCCTCGACTGGGGTGGCCCCGGCGAGCAGGCCGACGTCAAGGCGGCGATCAACTGGGCGGCGAAACAGCCGTGGTCCACCGGTGCGGTCGGTATGTACGGGAAGTCCTACGACGCCGTGACCGGTCTTATCGGCAACGACTTCGACCAGCCCTCTCTCAAGGCCGTCGTCGCGCAGGAACCACTGTGGGACATGTATCCCTACATCTACTCGGGCGGTGTGGCCCGCCCGAATGTGACCGGCACCGCCGACGCCTACAACTCCATAGCCACACTCGGCCAGATGGCCGACGACAACCCCCGCTACCTGGCCAACTCCCGTTGGGAGGAGACCCACCCCGAGTGCCTCACGGAGAACTCGGCCGGCTACCGGATAGCAGACAAGCGGGACAAGCACTGGACCTCTCGCGACCTGGCGAAGATGGCCAAGGGCACCGACACCCCGCTGTTCGTCACCCAGGGCTTCGTCGAGAACAACACCAAGCCCGAGGAGATGCAGGAATACCTGGACCATCACAAGGGACCCGAGCGCGGCTGGCTCGGCCAGTGGGACCACGTGCGCGGCGGCGACCACGTCAGCGACGGACGCCTGGCCATGGGGCGCGAGGGCTGGTACGACGAGACGCTGTCGTTCTACGACCAGTACCTCAAGGGCATCAAGCCGACGGCCCGTTACCCGGCCTACTCGGTCGAGGACTCCACCGGCGCCTGGCGCGCCCAGAACACCTGGCCGGCCGTGGAGCGCTCCGCCACCGTCGCGCTCGGCAGCGGCTCCTACCTGGACGATGGCGGCGCCTCCGCCAACGCGGGCCTGGCCCCCTCCGCCCCGGTGACGGAACAGCCCTCCGGCAACTGGGACATGGAGAACGCACCCACCATCGAGCCCGCTGCCCCGAAGGGCCTCGCCGAAGGACAGGCGAGGCGCCAGAACGCCGGTGAGACCACTTCCAGTTTCTTCGTGTGGTCCAAGCCGGTGAAGGAGGCGGTACGGATCACCGGCACCCCCCGCCTCTCGCTGGCCGCCAAGGGCGAGGGCAATGTCATGCTCAAGCTGTACGACGTCGCTCCGGACGGCACCGCCGCCATGTTCGACGAGCAGGTCTCCCTGCTGGACTCGGGCAAGTTGACCGTCGACCTCAAGGCGACCGACTGGACCATGGCTGCCGGGCATGTGCTGGCGGTGGAAATCGGCTCGATCCAGACCGGTTCCTGGCGCGACACACCCTCCGGACAGACCATCAAGGTCCACGACGCGCGACTCGAACTGGCCCTGGACGACCCGTCCGACGACCATGCCACCGGGGGCGCCCGCTCACCGTTCCTGGACACCTACCTGCGCCAGTACACGGTGGACCTGCCGGCCGGCCCGGCGTCCTTCACGATGCCCTCCACCGGACGACACTGATCACCGGCCGGGGCCGGCGGCTTCCCGGGCTTGGCCCGCGAAGCCGCCGGCCCCGGCCCGCCGCATCGTCGGCTGGTCCGCCGCCACCACCAAACACACCGAACTCGTTCAGGCCGCGTATGGGTCACCGCCCCGGCCTCACCCGGGGCGGACAGCGGTCATCGGGCCCGGCGGCTCCTGGCCGATCCGCGGATCCGTCCTCCGTTGGCGAAGAATCCCAGCTCGATCACATCGAAGTTCGGCAGGGACCCGTGGCCGGCGATTCGAAGGGTTGCCGTGGCAGACGCGCCCGGTGAGATCGAGGCGGCGACCGGGACAGGGAAGCTGTTGGGGTCGGCACCGTCGACCAGCGGACGCTTGTCCGCCGTCCGCCTGCCGTCCGACCAGTGGACCGCGTCGAGCCGTACGTCGTTGGCGGGTCCCGAACCTTTGTTGGTGATCTCGATCTGCCAGGTACTCGTGCCGTGGGAGGACCCAAGACTCGTCACCCGGCCGCTGAGCCGGGCAGGCTTGGCCGGGCCGGCCCCGTCGACTTCCAGCAGGAGCGTGTCCCAGCCGAATCCCGAGGACGACGGTTCCACAGCGTCGGGCGTGACGGCGCCACCGTTCGTGAAGGAGATGGTGTTGTCGCCAACGGTCAGGAGCGAGGCGGGAAACGTCAGCAGGGCCTGCCGCGGATAGCCGCTGCGGTCGGCCTGACGGCCGATCGTCGAGTCGTTGTGGTTCGGCAGTGAACCGACGATGCCGGCGGACGTCCCGTTGACGCTGACCGTGGGGGGCGTTCCCTGCTGCATGGACGAGGACACGGTCAGGAAGGCGGTGCCGTCCAGTAGCCGGTCGAGCGGAAAGTGCACGGTCCACGTGCCGGGGTTCGGGTGGGCGTAGTACCAGGACTCCGGCTCCCAGTCCCGCCCGATCGTGAAGGACAGGTCACCCGGTATCAGCGTGGGCTTCCAGTAGTCCCGGGGACTCGGCCGGGCGGGCGACTTGCTGGCGAGTGCGTACTCGCCGCCGGTTCGGTCGGCCCGGCCGATCTGCCAGAGAAACGTGGAGCGTTGGACCGGTGACCACAGGAGCGTGCCCAGGTTGTGCCGACTGCCGCGTACGTCGATGCCGGTCAGCTTGTACTGATCGGTGACCGAGCCGTCCGCCGAGAAGACGTAGAGCGTGTACGTCCCCGGGTCGGTGGTGCCGGGTCGCCAGGCGGGCGGGACGCCCGGGATGCTGAAGGAGCCGTCCTCGTCGGTCCGTACGAAGTACGCGGCCTCGTGGATGCTGTAGACGTCCTCCACGTCCTGGGTGCTGAGCAGTGCCCACAGCCCGGCGCCTGGACGGCCGTCGGAGATGCGGACCTTGCCGCTGACGGTTGTGCGCTCGGCGGGCCGCGGGTAAAGGGAGTCGCTGACCCAGGAGGATCCGGCCCGGTTCTCCTCGATCTCCTGTTGGGCGATCCGGGCGGCATCTGCGATCAGCGCGTCCGGGTCCCGCGGGTCGCCGACCGTCACGTAGCTGAACCACGGGCCGTACAGCCGGCGGTAGCCGATCGGCAGCGCGTACCCGGGAAGCCCGTAGTGGTTGGGCGAGAAGTAGTTGAGGATGAGCGCGTCCTGATGGATGGCCAGGTCCTGGCGCTGCGGACCCACACCGTAGAACCCCGACAGCGTCTGGTCCGACACACCACCGAGCGGGGTGAACCACGTACCGAAGCCGTTGCCGTAGTGCCCGAACATCGGGCTTTCGAAGTGGTACAGGCTCCAGTCGTACTTCGTGTAGACATCGCCGGCCTTCGTACCGCCGGCATTGCTCTCCGGCGACGGCAGGTCCGGGTTGTTGACTCCGTCGACCAGCCAGGTCTCGTCCGCGAGGTTCTTCTGCGTGGCCAGGTACGCGTAGGTGGGCTGCTGGCCCTTGCCGCGCTCCCAGTTGAAGCTGTGGTCGAGGATGCCGCGGTCCCAGCGTGTGTTCATCCGGACCTCGCTGATCGAGGTGGCCGCGCTGGCGCTGAGGATGTCGTAGCCGTACAGCCCGCGTTTGCCCGATCTCATGATCAAGTGGTGCTCGTGCTGCAGCGGAGTGCTGGTGACGTCGACGAACGCGACCTCGACCAGCCCGTGTTCCACCCGCAAGACCCTGACCTGGGTGCAGACGAGCCGGGTCTTGCCGCCCCCGGCGTCCACGTAGAACGAATGCTGGCGGTCCGGATCGCGAGGGTCGACGCCGTTGAGCTTGTGCCCGAGTTCCGTTCCGTCCACGATCACGGAGGTCGCCGTGATCGAGACGTCGGTCCAGCCGGTGACCACGCCTCCGGCGGCGTCGTCACGGCCGAAGGCGTAGCGCACCAGGCCGTTGTCCAGTACGAGTTCGTCGACCTCAGTCGGGAAGGCGTACGTGCCGACGCGTGCCGGCCGACCGTTGATCAGCACCTGGACCGCGGCGCCACTCTGGCTGCTGCCACGTGCCGCGTCCGTCGTGGATGTCGCGGAGGCGGAGCCTTCGCTGCTCCAGACGGTCGCTGCCGCGCCCGCGCCGATGAGACCGAGCGTCGAGCGACGGCTCAATTCACTTCGCTGCCAGGACATCAAGGCTCCCCATGCTGGAAGGCGGTGGAAGGGTAAAGCGATTGCGCGAGGGGGCATGCGGACGCGAGCAGAGCGCTCCCACCCACCGGCGCCGCAACCGATTGAAACGTAGCAAGCGCTGTCTACGACCAAGCTAGCGAGTGACTGTCCGGATGAGAAGAGGCGTGCTGATTTCAAGAGGCCCGGCCGCACCCCGACCCCGGCCGACCGGCGGCCCGGGCTGTGCCGCCGGCCCGGGACAGACGTGTGTCGAGCAGCGAAAGTGCAGCTCAGCGAGGTGGTGCGTGGTTCGTGCGGGCGACCGTGCGGATGGGATCGCGATGCGATACCTGGCCCGTCCTTCTCGCGTCCACCGGACGGCGCGGCAGGATCACCGGACGGGAGAAAAAGTTGAAACGATGGTAATCGGGGGGCGGCGCTCAGGCTTCCGCCCCTCCCGGGGTCGTCGCGGGAAAGGCGCCGCCGACCGTCTCGCCCCGTGGGTCGACCGCGAACGCGGCCGGGTCCAGGTCCGGCGCGAAAGTCTCGGCGTCGTCGAGCGGCCGGTACCCGAGCGCGTCCCCTCCCGAGGTCGACCACCAGCGGCGCGTGTTGGCGGATACGCCCCACACGGGACGGCAGCCCGCGACCGGCGCCCGTAGCGAGGCTTCGACGAGGCGGCAGAAGTCGGCGGGCGACAGCCAGGTCGACAGCATCCGCGGCGACGTCGGCCGCTCGAAACAGGAACCGATCCGCAGGAGCACGACCTCTGTCCCGTATTGGTCGGCGTGGAACGTGCCGAGCGCTTCCATGGCGGCCTTCGTCACCCCGTAGAGCGAATCGGGTCGGCAGTCGACGTCGTCCGGGAGAGGTTCGCCGGTCGTACGGCGCCGGAATCCGACGGCGTGGTTACTGCTGGCGATCAGGACCCGCCGGACCCCGGCGTGGGCGGCGGCGTCGAGCAGGTTGCTCGTGCCGCCCACGTTGACCGGTATCAACCGGTCTCGCGTCGCGGCGGCGTTGTTGGACACGCCGCCCAGATGCAGTATGGCGTCGACGCCACGACACGCGGCCGCGGTCTGCTCGCGATCGGTGACGTCCAACCGCTGCCAAGTGACCCCCGCCGGGGGCGTCTCGGGGAACTCGGGGTGCGGGTCGGCCGGCACCGTCAGATCGGTGAGCCGCAGCCGCCAGCCTTCCGGTGGACGACGCGTCAGGAACCGGCCGAGCATGCCGGCGGCTCCGGTGACCAGCAACGTGGGAGGTGTGGGCTTCATCGTGGCCTCATGTCTGTGGGCTGGGCAATACCGGTCCGAGGGGATTCGCGTCCTGCCGCCGCGAGTGCGGGGCCGGCCATTTGGGACAGGATGCTGCCTCTGTCCGTGGCCGGCTGTCCATGTATCGATTCAATCGAGCGGGGGTGTCGGTCCTGATCTCCGGCTCGCCCGACCTCCGGGAGCGTCGTCGTATACGGTGTCCCGCCGTGGCGGTTCCGTCGGCGCGGGATCGATGGCCGAGAGGCGCGTACGTCAAGAAGTTGCGGTGTCAGAAGGCTTCCTGACGGTTGTTTGTCGCCGCACCTCGTCGGACCTTCCGGTTGTCGGCTGCGTGCGGATCGCGGAGAGAGGGCCTGGCGCCCGGTTCTTCGCAGCCCTAAATCGTTTCAACAAGTCCCTTGACGCCGCACAACGGACGCCGTAGCGTCCCAGCGCATCTAGCGTGATGAACAGAGTTCACATGGATGGAATGAGACACCATGCTGTCCGAAATCGCTTGGGCCACCATCGTGGATGTGTCCGCCCAGACTTTCCGTACCACCACGAAGCTGGTGCACGATGCGGACGGGCACGCGCACCCCGGAAGTGAACGGACCGTCACGCACGCTCTCCTCACCATTGTGGACAGTGACGGACATCGGGGTCGCGTTCTGGTCGACGAGGCGCATGTCGGCGAGGCGCGGCTGCAGAAGACGATCCGGCCGGTGCTGCTCGGCCAGGACCCGCTCAACCGGGCCCGGTTGTGGCACGAGTTGGCCCGGCGGCAGCGCGGGAGCGCGGGAACACTCAACGACAGGACGCTCGCGGCCGTCGAGCAGGCATTGTGGGATCTGGCCGGCCACAGGCTGGGACTGCCGGTGTGGAAGCTGCTCGGAGGTATGCGCGACAAGGTACCGGCCTACGGGAGCACGATGTGCGGCGATGAGATCCCGGGCGGCTTGTCCAGTCCGGAGGACTACGCCGCCTTCGCCGAGCGGCTCGTCGCGGACGGGTACCACGCCATCAAGCTGCACACCTGGATGCCGCCGGTGTCCTTCGCGCCCAGTGTGGCCATGGACATCCGCGCCTGTTCCGCCGTCCGGGAAGCGGTCGGACCGGACGTCCCGCTGATGCTCGACGCGAATCACTGGTACAGCAGATCCGAGGCGCTCGAACTCGGCCGCGCGCTCGACAGGCTGAACTTCTACTGGTTTGAGGAGCCGATGGAGGAGCATTCCACCCAGTCCTACCGGTGGTTGGCCGAACAGCTCGACACCCTCGTCATAGGGCCCGAGAGCGTCGAGGGCCGGATGCACGCCCGTGCGGAATGGATCGCCGCCAACGCCTGCGACATCCTCCGGGTCGGCGTGCACACCGCCGGCGGTATCGGCCCGGCGCTCAAGACCGTCCATCTCGCCGAGGCATTCGGCATGGACTGCGAGATGCACGGCGGCGGCGCCGGCACGCTGGCAGTACTGAGCGCGGTCGCCAACAGCCGCTGGTACGAACGTGGGTTGCTGCACCCTGCCTATGACTTCGACGAGGTACCTCCACATCTGAACCGGGCGACCGCACCCATCGACGCCGAGGGCTATGTCCACCTCGGCACCGATCCGGGGCTCGGGGAGAGCCTGAACCTCGAGTACATCGAGGCCGAGACAGTCCGGTCATGGTGACCGGTCCCCGCTGACGCGGAGCCCCCGCCCCGATTCCTCCGTCTGCTTTCGGCGGCTCTTCCCGCCTCCCGGGCCACGCCCACCACGCGTACCCCGCCCGCGCCTTTACGTGATTGAAGGAGACCTCCATGGACAAGCCAGTCAGGGACATGTCCAGACGAACCGCCATCGGTGTCGTCGGTGGTACCGCGGCTACCGCCGCCTGGATGACCGGTGGCGTGGCGTGGGCGGACGCCGGCCCCGCGACGACGCCGCGGGAGGAGCCGTCCGGCACTCCGGTTCGGTTGCTGTTGAACGGGAGGGAGGCCGTGGCCGGCAGTCATTCCTTTCCGGACGCGGTGGATACCGTCGTACTCGACAACGGTCTCGTTCGGTTCACCTTCGGGCGCGATGATCTGAACGGTGTGTATTCGGGAACCGTGGGCGTCTCGATCGCCGCGGTCTCGGTCGTTGTCGACGGCGTGGAGCTCGGCCACAACCTGAACGGCTCCAAGCCGCAGGACGACGGCAAGGCCCCGTCGTTCTACGTGGACGACTCGGGCGGCAAAACCCGGCTGATCTGCACCGAGGTCCGGGTGGTGCGGGTCGGCCCGGAACTGGTCGAGGTCGCGTTCGTCGACAACACGAGCACGCCACTGCAGCATGAGCATCACCTGATCATGCGCAGCGGCCGCCGCGGCCTCTACGGCTACGACATCCTCACGGCTGTCGCGCCGACAGCCATCAACGAGGTTCGGATGAACTCGCGTTGGGACCGGTCGATCTTTGACCACTCCTTCAACTGGGAGCGCGGCAAGGGCCAGCAGCCGACCTACCAGTACCTGAATACGCAGCAGATGCTGCAGGACGAGACCTGGCGGATCGACGGCGTCAACAACCCGGATCTCCCCGCTCCCGACAGCAACTCGGGGAACCTGCCGGCCGGTACGGCGTACAGCAAGTACGAATGGAGCCTGTACCACCACGAGAATCCGATGTGGGGTCATTACGGCCACGGCTTCGGGGTCTGGTTCACACCGCTGGGCGGCATCACGGACCAGACGCTCAGCGCGTTCTACGGCGTCGGCCCGACCCACCAGGACCTCGCGATCCACCAGGACGCGACCATCCTCAACTACTTCGGCGCGAACCACTACGGCCTTCCCGCCTATCCGCTGACCACGGGCTACCGCCGGCTGTACGGGCCGTGGCTGACGTATTTCACCGTCGGGGACGAGTCGGACCCGGACGCGGTGATCGCCGACGCGGCCAAGATCGCCGGTCAGGAGATCGCGGAGAACCGCGCGGGAGCCGGCTGGATCGACGACGCGCTGTACCCGACGCCCGCCGAGCGCTGCACCGTATCGGGCCGGGTCCGGATCACCGACGGCAGGCCCGCGGGTGACCTGTGGGTCCTGCTCTCGACTCAGGACGTCGACGACGTCTACACCATCCACGAGCCGACCTACTTCGTGAAAACCGACGCCGACGGCCGCTTCCGGCTCCCGGGCATACCCCCGGCGAGGCTGCCCGGTACCACCACAGCCGGTACCTACACCCTCTACGTCTTCGCAGCCGGCGGCTCCATCGTCGACCAGCACAAGCAGACCGGCATCACCGTAAAGGGCAGGACCACGGACCTGGGAAACATCACGTGGACACCCGCGAGCCGGACCACCCATCTCTGGCAGATCGGCTCCAGTGACCGGCGCAGTGGCGAGTTCGCGCTGGCCACCCATCCGATTGAGCACGTCCACCCGCGCGACTACGACAAGCCGTCCCGGGTCCCCGGCGACCTGACGTTCACCATCGGCGAGAGTTGGGAGCCCACGGACTGGTACTACGCGCAGACCAACCCGGGCACCTGGACCATCGACTTCACCCTCGACCGCCCGTACGACGGCACGGCGCACCTCACCGTCGCCACGTCCATGCAGCAAGGCAAGCCGCCCACCGTCGCCGTCAACGGATCCAGCACCGTGGTGACCAACTCCCTTCCGAGCCAGAACGATTCGACCATCAGCCGGCAGACCGACCGCAGCGGGTACTTCCGGCAGACCGTCCTGACCTTCCCCGCCGACGCGCTGAAAGTCGGCCACAACAGCATCACGCTCACCCGTGGGGGAACGAGCGCCGCCGGCGACGGTCTGGGCTGGGACACGTTCGTTTTGGAGGTCGCGGAGCCGAAGGCTCCGGCGGTGGCGAAGTTGCGGGCGGACGTGATGGACATCTCGGAGGCGTCGGGTGCCGCGGTCTGTACGGTCCGGGTGACCAACAAGGGCCGTGGTGCCGCCCAGGACGTGCGGTTGACGGGTGTGGCGCTTCAGGGTCGTTGGGGCACTCGGCAACCGGTCGCGGTGTCGGGTCGTGACCCGCGGCGGTTCCCGGTGCCGGTCGTCGCGGCGCTCGCCCCCGGCGCATCGGCCACCTTCCAGGTGACCACGGACCTGAACGATCACCCGGGCGTCGACCCGCGGTCCTTCGTCGTGAGCCTCAGCGCGAACGGCGGCCGCGCGACGACCAGCACCACCGGCCGGTCCCACTGACCCCGCTTTCCCGGTAACGACTTGTATCCCGGCTCCGATTCACTCGGCGTCTCCCCTCTCCCACAGGAGTTCCTTTCATGAGAGTTCGTCTCACCACCCCGCGCCGTTCCCGCCGAATGCGATCGGTCGCTGTCGCCGCCACCGTGGTCGCCGCCATGTCCCTGACCGCGTGCGGTGGAGGTGACGACTCCGCCGACGGAGGAAAGGTCAAGCTGTCCTTCTCCTGGTGGGGCGACGCCTCTCGCGCCAAGGCCACCGAGAAGGCCATCGCGATCTTCGAGAAGGAGAACCCGAACATCACGGTCAGCACCCAGTACGCGACCTTCGGTCCGTACAACCAGAAGCTGGCCACGCAGATCGCCGGTGGCGGCGCGCCCGACCTCATGCAGATCGACTGGGGCAACCAGAGCCAGTACGCCCAGAGCAACACACTCCTGAACCTCTCCTCGGGTCCCGGCACGGTCGACCTGTCCGGCCTCGACCCGAAGTTCGCCGGCAGCGGCAAGGACGGCGCGAAGCAGGTCGCGGTGCCGTTCGGCCAGACCGCCCAGAGCTTCGTGGTGGACACCACCAAGCTCCAGGCGCTCGGTGTTGCCGTGCCGAAGGCCGGCTGGACCTGGCAGGACCTGGCGGACTTCGCCAACCAGGTTCACGCCAAGTCCGACGGGAAGGTCGCCGGCATCACCGACCCGGGTACGACGTGGGCGGCGTTCCAGTCCTGGATGCTCCAGCGCGGCAAGGAGCTCTACACGGCCGACGGCAAGCTCGGGTTCTCCCAGAGCGACCTCGCCGGCTTCTGGACCTTCTGCGACGGCCTGCGCAAGTCCGGTGGCGCGACGGCGGCCAACCTCACGGCCACGCTCGCCTCAGGCCCTGCCGAGGATCCGCTGGCCAAGGGCAGCGCTGCCGCCGAATGGGACTACGACAGCATTTACGCCAGCCACTCCGCCGCGACCAAGGACAAGCTGGCGCTGGTTTCGCTGCCGACCGCCGACGGGAAGACCGGCATGTACGCCAAGCCGTCCATGCTGCTGTCCGTCTACGCCCGCTCCCAGCACCCGAAGGAAGCGGCCAAGCTGCTGAGCTTCCTGGTCAACGACTCCAAGGCGGCCACCACGCTGGGCACCAGCCGCGGCCTGTTCCCCAACCTCACCGTGCGCAAGCAACAGGCAGCCGCGTCCACCGGGATCGACAAGGTCGTGTCCGACTACGGAACCGCGAGCGCGCCGCTGCTCAGCGCCACCCCGACCGCCCCGCCCAAGGGCGACGGACAGTTGATCGTCCTGATGCAGCGGATCTACGGAGGCGTCAGCTTCGGCCAGCAGAGTCCGGCCGCCGGCGCGGCCTCGTTCATGCAGCAGGCCAAGCAAATACTGGCGCAGTGACGGCCTGACCCGCCAAGGGCCTGACGAAGGAGTTATGCCGGTGAGTTTGACGGCCAACCTCGAAAAGCCGGTCCCGGCACTGCCGGGACCGGGTAAGCGCAGCACCACCCGGAACAAGAGTTTCGCCGATCGCACCGCCGGATACGTCTTTCTGCTGCCCTGGTTCGTCGGGCTCGCTGTATTCACCGTCGGTCCGCTGGTGTACTCGCTCTACCTCTCGTTCACCGACTACAACCTTCTGCAGTCGCCGAAGTGGATCGGCTTCGCGAACTACCATCAGATGTTCACCTCCGACCCCCGGTTCTTCCATTCCGTGCGCGTCACCCTCATCTACGTGGTTGTGGTGACACCCGTGAAGCTCGGGCTCGCGCTCGCCGTCGCGGTGCTGCTGAACCGCAAACGGCGCGGCACGGGCGCCTATCGCTCGCTGTTCTACCTGCCGTCACTGCTCGGCAGCAGCGTCGCTGTGGCCCTGGTATGGCGCTCGCTGTTCGCCCAGGGCGGCGCCGTGAGCAATGGACTCGCCTCGCTGGGTCTGCCGAAGACGGACTTCATCAACAACCCGACGTGGTCGCTGCCGGCCATCATCCTGCTGGCCTGCTGGCAGTTCGGCGCGCCCATGGTGATCTTCCTCGCGGGCCTCAAGCAGATACCGTCCGAACTGTACGACGCCGCCGACGTCGACGGCGCCGGAAAATGGACCAGGTTCTGGCACATCACGCTTCCTCTGCTGTCGCCGGTCATCTTCTTCAACGTGCTCCTGGAGACCATCAACTCATTCCAGGCGTTTACACCCGCATTCGTCATCAGCGGCGGAACCGGCGGCCCCGCCGACTCGACGCTCTTCTACACCTTGTACCTGTACCAGAAGGGCTTCACCGACTTTCAGTTCGGCTACGCGTCGGCCATGGCATGGGTCCTGCTGGCCACGGTCGCGGTCCTGACCCTGCTGATGTTCCGCGTCTCCAGGGTCTGGGTCTTCTACGGTGACGGAGGAACCCGATGAACGACCGCACTCCGACGGCGGAACGCCCGCTGCCGGTGGTTTCCAGGCAGGGGTCGGCGAAGCGGCCCGGCCGGACGTTCCTGTGGCATCTGCTCGTCATCGCCGTCCTGGCCGTTCTCGTGTATCCGGTCATCTGGATGCTCGGAACGTCGTTCAAGCCCGCGACCGAGATCGTCACGTCCAACCGGCCCTGGCCGCTGCACTGGACGCTGCACAATTTCCCGGACGGCTGGAACGCCAATCCGGGTGTGACGTTCGGGCGCTTCTTCGTGAACTCCCTGTTCATCTCGGCATGCGCCGTGGTGGGCACGCTCTTCTCCTGCTCGCTCGCCGCGTACGCCTTCAGCAGGCTGGCCTTCCGGGGGCGTTCGGTCCTCTTCGCCGGAATGGTGGCGACAATCCTGCTGCCTTACCACGTCCTGATCGTTCCGCAGTACGCTATCTTCAAGCAGTTCGGCTGGATCAATACCGACCTTCCGCTGATCGCTCCGAAATTCCTGGCGACCGAGGCGTTCTTCATCTTCCTCATGGTCCAGTTCATGCGCGGCATTCCACGGGAAATCGACGAGGCCGCCCGGATCGACGGCTGCGGTCCCTACCGGACGTTCTTCCACATCCTGCTGCCGCTGACTCGGCCGGCCATGATCACCAGCGCGATCTTCAGCTTCATCTGGACGTGGAACGACTTCTTCACCCAACTCGTCTACCTCAATGACACGGACAAGTTCACCGTGCCGATCGGACTGTCACTGTTCGTCGACCAGACGGGCATGACCTCCTACGGCCCGATGATGGCCATGTCGATCCTGGCGCTTCTGCCGGTCTTCCTCTTCTTCCTCGCCTTCCAGCGACTCCTGGTGGACGGCGCCACGTCGAGCGGACTGAAGGGATGAGCCGGATGTCCACGGACCGCCCGGCGGCCCCCCGAGGGCGGCCGCTCCCTGGCACGAGACCGCTTCCTGAGCGCGGGGAACACGTACGTGTGGCCGCCGAGACGATGGCCGTGGGAGCGCTGTTCGTGCTGTTCTCGCTGCCGGTTGTCACCGCGGGGGCCTCCTGGTGCGCCGCCGCCGAGGTCGTGGCCGGCTGGCACCGCGGGCGTGAACTGCCGCTCCTGCGTACGTTCATGAGAGTGGTCCGTCGCGACCTGCGCGCCGGACTTGCCCTGGAGTTCATCGTGCTGGCCGTTCTCGCCGCGACCTGGTTCGAGGTTCATGTGGTGCTGACCTCGCGGATGCCGGGATACCCGGTGGAGGCGGCGGCACTGACGCTGCTGGGGTCCGGCGCCGTGTCGCTCGTCCTTCTCACGGTCGCCCGCCGGGCCGCCACCGGAACCTCGTGGCGGACGGCGATCCGTGCCGCGGCCGACCGGGCCCGAGCCGTGCCGTCAACCGTACCGCTGGTGCTCGCCGGTCTGGCCTGCGTGATCGCGCTGGTCGCCGTGATACCCGCCTTCGGCGGCTTCATGGCGGGACCACTGGCCTACGCGGTCTCCGCCGTGGTCGCCCGTGAGGCGGCCGAATGACGGGCGGCCGGAGGTTCGTTCTCCCCCTTTCCCTCCATCCAGGCCCCACGACGCGGAGTTGATGGCTGTGTCCTCATCTGTCCATCCGGAAGCACGGCGCCTGAAGGCCGCCATCGTCGGGACGGGGAGCATCGCCAGAGAGGCGCACCTGCCCGCCCTCCAGGAGCTGCAATCCGACGTCGAGACCGTCGCCGCCTTCGACATCGACACCGACGCGGTGGCGGCGTTCTGCGCGGACGGTTCCATCCCGCACGCGTACACCGACTACGACACCATGCTCACCGAGCAGCGCCCCGACTTCGTCGTCATCTGCACGCCCCCCGCCGTCCACCGCGAGCAGACCGTCGCCGCACTGCGAGCGGGGGCGTGGGTGCTGTGTGAGAAGCCCCCTTGTCCGTCGCTGGCGGACTTCGACGCCATCGAGGCGGCGGAGGGCGCCGGAGGACCGTATGCGGCGATCGTCTTCCAACACCGCTTCGGGTCGGGGGCCGGCCATGTGCGGAACCTCCTCGCGGAGGGCGCCATGGGCAGGCCGCTGGTCGCACACTGCCAGACCACCTGGTACCGGGACGCGGCCTACTTCGCCGTGCCGTGGCGGGGCCGGTGGGAGACCGAGGGCGGCGGCCCGACCATGGGCCACGGGATCCACCAGATGGACCTGCTGCTCGACCTGCTCGGGCCGTGGTCCGAGGTGCGTGCCATGGCGGGGCGTCTGGTGCACGACGTGGAGACCGAGGACGTCTCCACCGCGCTCGTACGGTTCGAGAACGGCGCCATGGCGACCGTCGTCAACAGCGTCCTGAGCCCGGACGAGGTGAGCCGCATCCGCATCGACTGCGAGCGCGCCACCGTCGAACTCACCCATCTGTACGGGTACTCCAACGCGAACTGGCGGATCACCCCCGCCCCCGGTGTGTCCCCCGAGGAGGCCGGTGCCTGGCGCGACATGGGCGAGGATGTGCCCAGTTCACACCTGGCACAGATGCGCTCCTTCGTCGCGGACGTGGCAGCGGGACGCAGGCCCGCGAGCAGCGGCGCGGGCGGCCGGACAAGCCTCGAACTGATCGCCGGACTGTACAAGTCCGCCTTCACCGACACCACGGTCCACGCGGGCGAGATCGGCCCCGGTGACCCGTTCCACCGTTCCCTGCACGGCGGGGCGCCCGGCTGGGCCCCCGCGGGCGCCGCCGAAGAGGTCTCCCTGTGAGCGGACCCGCACTCGCCCTTACCCACACGCACGGCGACCGTATCGACGTGTCGGCGGGCGGAACAGGACTGCTGTCGTACGTGTACTGGCCCGAAGCGGCCTTCGAGGCTCCGAAGCCCTACCTGCATCCCCTGCGGACCCTTTCGGGCGGCGTGGTCACCGACTACCGGCCGAACGACCACCGTTGGCACAAGGGCCTCCAAATGACGGCCTCGCACCTGTCGGGGCAGAACCTGTGGGGTGGCAACGTCTATGTGCGCGGAAAGGGCTACCTCGAACTGCCGGAGCTGGTCGGCTCGATGACCCACGAGCGGTTCGACGAGGTGCGCGCCGACGAGTCCAGAGCAGTGATCGCCCAGCGGCTCGCCTGGCGCAACCACGACGGGGACCACTGGGCGGAGGAGGCCCGCACGGTGGAGGTCCACGATGTCGACGCCCGCGCCGGCGCGTGGTCCCTGACCTGGAGCAGCGCGATCACCAACCGGCGGGACGAGCCGCTGCGCTTCGGCAGCCCCACCACGGAGGGGCGCGAGCTGGCGGGGTACACGGGGATGTTCTGGCGCGGCCCGCGGTCCTTCCGTGACGGACGTGTCCTCGCGCCCCAGGGAGAAGGGCCGGAGCTCATGGGCGAGCAGGCCGCGTGGCTGGCCTTCAGCGGGGAGTTCGACGGCCGCGACGGGTTCGCCACCCTGGTCTTCGCGCACGCGCCCGAGAACGATCACACCGGGCTGGGCGGCGCGCATCCCGCGCACTGGTTCGTACGCAACACCCCGTTCGCCGCGGTAGCACCGTCGTGGGCCTTCCACGACGAACTGGTACTGCCTCCCGGCGACACGCTCGCCCGGCGTTACCGGGTCGTGGTCGCGGACGGCAGGTGGGAGAGGGAAGCGATCGCCTCGTATCTCGCAGGGCAGTCCTGGTAGGTTCTCGCAGCCCGAAACGGTCCCTCGGCAGATCCGGTGCTGCCCGGGTCGGTGGATTAATACAGTCCTGTTCGGAATTCTGCGCTGGGTTCGTCTCCGATATCGCACGCCAGTCATGTCGTGTGCTCTTGGACGGTGGTCATCAGCGAGGACGGTATTACGAGGGGCCGGTGGCAGCGCGCAGAGTCAGCCCGATGCCGACGATTGGCCTGGCGAGCACAGCGATGGCCGTCGCGTGGCCGTGAACGCCCGGCGGAGCGTCTCTGTGGTGCTGCGGTGGCGGGATTTGATGCCCGTGCTCAGGGGGCGCCCGTGTGTCCTCACCGTGGTGATGACCGTGGCCGTGATGGTGGCCGTGGCCGTGTGCGGGTCTGTTTCGAGGACTGCGGAGCGCAGCAGCCACAGGCCGATGGCGGTGACCAGGAGGTCACCGCCAACAGGATCACAAAGCCCTGCTCAGCGAGTGGAAGATCCTTCGACCCGCGCCGCTAGCGGTCGTGGCCTCGGTCCGAGAAACAGCCGCAGTCCGGACACCTCGACATCCACGTCGTCGATCCCGTCGAAACACGAGCCAGTCCCAGAACGATGCGTCGGTCAGCATGACCAGCACCGTCACGGTCCACAGTCGACCACGACAGCGACGGCAAGGGTTTGACGAAGCGTCATGTCCGGCTGCCGGGACGGTAAAACGTACGCGGTCTCACGCGACGCCGCCCGGCACAGGCGGCGTCGCGTCGCGGGGGACACATGGCACGCCCTTGGTCGTGCGGGTGGGCGCCGGCGAGATCTCGCGTCGAGCTGTCACCGCTCGCTGTGGGAACCACACGCGCGGCATCCCGTCGCAGTGAGGCCGCGGAGGCGAAGACACCTGTGGGTGGGGCAGGGCAGCCGGTATTCCACAGCAGGCTCCCACCGTCATCGCATCCCCGGATCGTCCGGCGGCGCGGGGGCCGATTCGGTCGGAAATCGGTGTCACCGCGACAGCGGCCATCGTGCCGTACACTCTGTACGACACGATGTATGGCAAGATTGTTGACGCGCCGCAGGCCAGTGTTCCCAAGTGGGTGGGCGTGTGTGTAAGGCGCCCCACTCGGCGACCGCGTCCCCGATAGGTGAAGGTCGGTAATAGCTGCAAACCGTGAAGAGAAGGATTTTTTATGGCTGTTGAGCCACCACGCCGACCCCGTCGCCCCTGACGAATGCGGCGTGCCCCTCGCCGTTACCGTTCACTTCGATGATCTTGACCCTTTCAGCATGTTGCACAACACCTGCTACGCGCTGTTGGTCGAACGGACCTGCGACGGCCCTGGTGTCACGACGGACACCCATGGCACACGCACCGTCGTGGCCCGGGATCCCAGCACGATGCGCCCCGCCGAGATCTCGGATCGTGCGAGGTCGGCGTGGCGGCAGATCGAGCGGCCAAAGCTCGTGCCGGTCACTGCCTGACCCGCACCCTCCGGCTTCACCTGAGCGGAACCGGTCCGGCAGAGGTCCGGCGTCGTCGCCCTCAGGCTGCGACTGGTGCCGGATGACGCCACGGAGCGGGTCTCGTCCGTCGCGTTTCCGATACAGACACCCACTCATACCCACCCCACTCAATCGAGAAGGAAATACCGCGTGTCACTCCTATCAACACCCTTCCACCCCAGGGCCACTGCTGCGGATGTCCTGGCCGGTGTGGACCTGACCGGACAGCGCATGATCGTTACGGGCGGCGCTTCCGGGCTGGGTACGGAGACGGTCCGCGCTCTTGCCGGTGCCGGTGTCCGGGTCACGGTCGCCACGCGCGATCCAGGCCACGCGAAGGCTCTCACCGAGGAGTTCGCCGGCGTCGACGTCGCGGCGCTCGACCTCGCCGACCTGGCCTCGGTGCGTACGTTCTGTGACGGGTGGGAAGGTCCCGTGGACGCGATCGTCGCCAACGCGGGCGTTATGGCCCTGCCCACACACCAGAAGAACCCGCAGGGCTGGGAGCTGCAGCTCGCGACTAACTACCTTGGCCACTTCGCCCTGGTCACCGGCCTGCGGCCGGCCCTCCAGGCTGCCGGGCAGGCGC
This sequence comes from Streptomyces sp. 150FB, assembly GCF_000818195.1. GTDB lineage: Bacteria > Actinomycetota > Actinomycetes > Streptomycetales > Streptomycetaceae > Streptomyces. Next base: position 9,287,028 of record NZ_JTHL01000001.1, read on the forward strand.
GCGTGGTCATGGTCAGTTCCGGCGCTCACCTCATGGGCGGCTTCGATTTCGATGATCCCCAGTTCGTGCGACGCCCGTACGACCCCTTCGCGGCGTACGCACAGTCCAAGACCGCGGACGTGCTGCTGGCCGTCGGGATCAGCCACAGGTGGGCCGACGACGGGATACGTGCCAACGCCTGCGCCCCCGGCTTCATTCACACCAACCTGTCACGCCACATCCCCATGGAGACCATGCAGGCCATGGGGGCCATGGATGCCGACGGGAATCTGATCACGCACGACTACTTCAAGACACCGGGACAAGGGGCCGCCACCTCCGTGCTGCTGGCCGCATCGCCCCTGCTGGAGGGCGTGACCGGACGCTACTTCGAGGACAACCAGGAGTCGGCAGTCGTGCCGGGAGGTCCTGGCGCCACGACGGGTGTGGCCGATTGGGCCGTGGACCCCGCGGCGGCGGATCGCCTCTGGGACTACGCGCTTCCCCTCGTGAACGAAGCACTGCAGGGCGTGGGTTCGAGGTAAATTCGCCACCTCCCAGGTCGGGCGGCGTTTGAGCCGCGCAAGGGCAGGACGGACAGTCGTCCCTCCGCGGGACGTACGCGCGACCGCTCGGCGCGAGGACGGACGTGTCTCGCCAGGTGAGCGCGTGTTCGCGAAAGGCTCCGCACCTCGGGCGCCCCGCTTCTTCCCTGTCCGGCCGCCCTGGGTGTGAGCGCCCCCGCATCAGCCCACGCAGGAGCACAACGACACGGTGAGTCCCGGGCCACGCACGCGTGTGACGGTCGGGGGTCCCGGCAACTGTGCGGGAAGCAGCGGCAATTCAGTCCACCGCAAGGGGGCAGGTGAGCACCCAAGTCGGCGTGCTGTTTTCGCCGACGGCACACCTGCCCCTGCTGAATGATGGGATTCCCATGTACTCCGTCTTGGAAACTGCTGTCGGCCACGTCGTCGGCGCCCTCGAGACGACAACCGACGCGACCGGCGTCACGTTCCACCGCACACCTGCCACCGCGAGAGCGCGGATGGCCGACGACTACTTCGATCTCATGAGCGCTGTGCCGTCGGGCGTACGCCTTGAGGCACTCACCGACACGTCCGTGTTCGAGTTCGACGTCGAGCTCACACGTGATCTGCTTCCCGACACGACGTCCCCCGGGAGCACGTTCGACCTGGTGGTCGACGGGGTGCTCCAGGAACCGGTGCGCGCGACTGAGAACCTCGTCATCGTTGATCCCGTCACGCTTGAGACGCAGTTCCATCCCGCCGGGCCCACCACTCTGCGCTTCGAACTCGGTGAGGGGGCCGCGGACCGCCGGGTCGAGATCTGGTTCCCCGCGTCCTCGATGCTCAAGCTGCTCGACGTGCGGATCGCCGCGGGGACGTCACTGCGACCGGCGCCGGTCGGTGCCCCGCTCTGGGTGCACCACGGCAGTTCGATCAGCCAGTGTTCGCAGGCCGACCGGCCCACGGAGACGTGGCCGGCGATGGTCGCCCGCGAGACCGGCAGGTCCCTGCTGAACCTCGGAATCGGCGGACACTGCCAACTCGACCAGTTCATGGCCCGTACTGTTCGTGACCTGCCCGCGAGCGCGATCAGCCTCGAACTCGGCACGAACGTAGTCAACTTCGACACCATGCGCGAACGCACCTTCGCCTCGGCATTCCACGGTTTCCTCGACACCGTGCGTGACGGACATCCCAACACGCCCATCGCGATCGTGACGCCGGTCATCTGCCCGGTCGCCGAGCAGCAGCCCGGGCCAACGCTTTTCGATGCCAATTATCAGATGCGTACCATCGAGCGCCCCGCAGAGCTCGCCGCTGGAGCGCTCAGTCTGACGCGTGTCCGCGAACTGCTTGTGCGAGAGGTCGACATCCGCATCAAGGAGGGCGACACCAATCTCAGTGTGATCGATGGACTCGCGCTCTTCGGAGCGGACGATGTCAAGGACATGACGGATGGCCTACACCCCAACGCCGCCGGCTACCGGAGGATGGCCGGACGCTTCTTGGCCCTCGCCGGCGGGCTCGATGGTCCACTCGGCTGAAGCAAGGGCGGGGCAGGACGCACCTCGCGAGGAACTCAGCGATCGCCCAGCCGGTCGGACAGTGCTGCACGCTCGGCGTGCGGACGGACGCGGCCGTGCTCGGGAACCTCGACCGCCTCCGCACGCGCGTCCGGCAGGTACGCGGTCACATCGGCGTCCTCTTCGCCAACGCCTTCATCGTGGAACCCGCTCGTTGGTGGCCTCACCGAGGCCGGGGTGACCGCCACTTGAACATCAACATCAAGGGTCTCGTCGAGAAGGCCTTCCCGCTGATGCCGTGGCATCAGTGTCAACGCCGTCAGCCCCGGACGGCACTGAGAAGCCCGGTCTCGCGGGCCATGTCGAGCGGGATCGCCGCCTCGCCGTGGTGCTGCGGACATGTGTGCTCTGTTCCGCGAGAAGCCGTCATGCCGACACGCGTACAGCCCCCGACCCGCGTATCTCCTCCGGCGATCGCCGAATACCCCCTGGGGGTATCAGGTTGGGATGGGGGAGGCGACGACCTTCCCGCGCGGGCATCAGGAGAGGACGGCACGATGAATCACGTATCCGGCCACGGCCATGGCAATCACGACCACTCGGGACACACTGCAATGGGTGGCGCGCCCTGGCGGACGGCCGCGCGGGCCACGCTGCACTGCCTGACCGGCTGTGCGATCGGCGAGGTCCTGGGGATGGCCATCGGTACGGCGGCGGGCCTGAACAACGGTGCGACGGTTGTCCTCTCCGTCGCCCTGGCGTTCGTCTTCGGCTATGCGCTGACCATGCGCGGCGTACTACGGGCAGGGCTTTCGCGCCGTCAGGCGCTGAAGGTCGCTCTGGCCGCCGACACGCTCTCCGTCGCCGTCATGGAGATCATCGACAATACGGTCATGGTCGGCATCCCGGGTGCCATGAACGTCGGGCTGGTGGACGCCCTGTTCTGGAGTTCGCTCGCCGCTTCCCTGGTACTCGCCTTCTTGATCGCTACGCCGGTCAATCGGTGGATGATCGGCCGCGGCAAGGGTCACGCCGTCGTCCACGCGTACCACTGAACCTCCCCGCTTCGCCCGGGCGCAGCGACCGCCACGTGGCGGAGTTACGAGCCACCGCCTGCGGCGCCCGCCGTCGTCTGGAAGGCCCCGCAACCCCTGGCCGACGGCGCCGCCCAGGCGCTCGGCCGCTGGGCCAAGGCTCCGGCCGGTCCACGCAGCCCCGCTCAACGTGCCGCAAGCAGGCCGGAGATGGACGCCCCGTCCGTGGCGGCGGGCGAGAGCGCGCGGGTGGCGTGGCGACACGACAACCGGAACATGGTCTTTCGCCTTAAGGCCTTTACAGGTCGAGTGGAGTGCTGATAGAAAGTAAGCGTGAATTCGATTTTGGGCCTTACGAAACAGTGGCGTCATCGCCGTACAAGGAGCACGCACACCATGAACAAGATCATCTTGACCGCCGTGGGCGGGAACACCGACGAAACCGTCGCCCTCGTGCAGGAACCCACTCCCACCCCCGGCGCGGACGAGGTGCTCGTCGCCGTCGAGGCCGCTCCGGTCAACAACGCGGACCTGCTCTTCGCGGCTGGATGGTTCGGCGTCTACCCGCAGGTGCCCAATGCCATGGGAGCCGAGGGCGTCGGACGCGTGATCGCCGTGGGGGCCGGCGTGAGCAGCTCCCTCGTGGGCGAGCGAGTCCTTGTCCTGCCGACCTTCGTGCAGGGGACCTGGGCCGACCAGGTCGTCGTGCCGGTCAGCACCGTCGTTCCCGTGACCGGGAAGGCCGACCCGCTGCAGCTCGCCATGCTCCCGGTCAACCCCGCGACGGCGTATTCACTGCTCCACGACTACGTCGACCTGCGCGCCGGCGATTGGGTCGGCATCGACATGGCCAACTCCGCGGTCGGACAGTACGTCATCGCCCTGGCCAAGAAGGCCGGCGTCAACGTACTCGCCGTGGTGCGCCGCGAGGAAACCGTCCCGCTGGTGCGCGAGCTCGGCGCCACACTGGTGGTTGTCGACGGAGAGGACCTCGGCGACCGTGTCGCCCAGGCCCTGGACGGAAAGCAACTGCGCCTCCTGCTCGAAGGCGTTGGCGGCACCGAACCGCTTGAACAACTGGCACGTTCCGTCGAAGCGGGCGGCACCGTGGTCGCGTTCTCCGCCGCCACCGGCCAGTCTCCGGCCCTCCCCCTCGCTGACCTGATCTACCGAGGGGTTAGCCTGCGCTCCTTCTTCATCCTCAACTGGATCCGCACCACGCCGCGGGCGGAACTGGAGCGCATCTACGCCGAGCTTGCCGAACTGGTCGAGCAGAACGTCATCAACGCCACTGTCGAAGCGACCTATCCTCTCGCGAAGCATCAGGAGGCACTCGCACACGCCGCACGGACAGGACGCACCGGCAAGATCCTCTTCGTCCCCGCCGGAACCACCCGGTGACCACGCCGGAAGCCGGGGCGGGGGGACACACACCGCCGTCCCCGCCCCAGCTTCCGGACAGGCTCTCCCCGGCTCCCTTTCCGGTACGCGCGCGGGGAGTTGCTCGCGGCCCAATCCGCCATCCGTGCCGCCCGGGTGTCAGGTTCCCAGCTCGGCGGGGAAGCGCTTCGGCGTCGCCAGCACCCCCCGCGCACTGTTGAAGTCCGCGTCGGGTGGACTGCGCAACCTCCCCCATGCGGCCGAGATGTCTACTTTCTTCTACTATGCGGATCTGGGACCTGGAACGTGTTCATGGAGCTCCTGGTCCCGACGCTGACCGCTGCCTGAGTCGTGGCGTCCCGTCATCCCGAGGGTGGGAACCGTGATTGGACCCGTGCGGACCGGTCGCCGACAGCGACGGGCGAGCGCTGTACCCGACATCCTCACTGTTCGAGGGCGCGTTCGCAAAAGCGCCGTGGAGAGGAGTGGCGACAGTGGCGGTGGTGGTCGCCATCAACCGCGAGCGGTTCATGGACTCGGGCATGGTCCGGGTCATCGGGGAGGCCCGGTTCGTCGCGGAACGGACGGTGGAGGTCGCCCTGGAGGGCGGCGGGACCCGGGTCCTGCGCGGTGCGGACACGGTGATCAACACCGGGACCCGGCCCCGGATCCCGGACATCCCCGGGCTCGCCCAAGCCGGTGTGCTGGTGAGTGACACCCTGCTCGAACTCCGGCGCCTCCCGGATCGGTTGGTCGTGATCGGGGCCGGCCCGATCGGCCTGGAGTTCGCGGACATGTTCGCGGCCTTCGGCAGTGACGTCACGGTCGTGGCCACGCGGCAGCAGTTGCTGCCGCGTGCGGAGCCGGAGTTCGCGGACGCGGTCCGCCGGTTGTTGTCCGACCATGGTGTCACGGTGTTGTTGGGCCATGAGGTGACACGGGTGACGCGCGAGGCTGACGGTGCGCTGGCCGTGTCGCTCGCGGACGGCAGCCTGGTGTATGGAGATGACGTGCTGGTCGCGGTCGGCCATACCCCCGTGACCGAGGCGCTCGAACTGGACAGGGCCAAGGTGGTGCTGACCGGCGACGGTTTCATCGAGGTGGACGAGTACCCCGCTACGAGCGCCCCGCATACCTGGGCGGCAGGAGACGTGGCCGGCACCTCGCAGTTCACTCATGCGTCACTGGACGACTGGCGAGTACTGAAGACGAATCTTGCGGGCGGCCGACGTCCCACCCGGGACCGGTTGATCCCGCGCACAACGTTCTTGAGCTTCGACCTCGCGCATATTCCACGCGCCCGGACGATGGGGGAGACCTACGGAGTGTGGAAGGCCGTGATCGAGGCCGGCACCGGCCGGATCC
>NZ_JTHL01000001.1:9294077-9331911 GCF_000818195.1 Streptomyces sp. 150FB
TGTCACCCTGCTGGGTCCGGAGTCCGGCGAGAATCTCGCCACTGTAACAGACCGCGATGATCGCGGGTTTGCCGTACACCGCCCTGCGGGACAGGGTGATCACCCATCCCACGATGACCGAGGGGCTGAACATGCTCTTCTCGGCAGTCGGTCCGGCGTAGCCCGGCCGTCGCGGGCGGACGGCCTGACAGCCGTCCGCCCGCGACGGCTCACCGTTCGCTGTCGAGCAGATCGAGTAGCGGCTTCATGTAGCGCTGCCCAGCGGCCGCACCGCGGGGGATCGCCTTCTGAGCCTCGGCGATCGCGGCCTCGTCGACGTTGAGCGCCGCGCCTGCCAGCACTTCCGTGAGCTGCGGACCGGTGCGTGCGCCGACGAGGGGAGTGATGTCCTGGCCCTGTGCGGCGACCCAGGCCAGGGCGAGCTGCGCTGTGGTGACGCCGTACCGCTCAGCCGTCTCGCCGAGTGCCGCGGCCAGTGCGAGGTTGTGTGCGAGACGGGGCTCCTGGGAACGCGGCAGCCCGAGACGGAAGTCCTCCGGTGCCAAGCGCTGTTGGCGCTCTCGTGACCAGTGCCCGGAGAGCAGCCCGCGGGAGAGAACTCCGTATGCGGTCACGGCGATCCCGAGTTCCCGCGCGGTGGGGATGATGTCGTCTTCGGCATCCCGGGAGAACAGCGAGTGCTCCGTCTGCACATTCGCGATCGGGTGGACCGCGTGGGCCCGGCGCAGGGTCCGCGCGCTGACATCGGACAGCCCGATGCCCCGGATGTGGCCGGCTTGGACCAGTTCGCCCAGTGCTCCCACGGTCTCTTCCAGCGGTACATCGGGATCGGGGCGCCCCGGCCGGTAGAGGTCGATGTGGTCAGTGCCCATCCGGCGCAGTGAGAAGGCGAGCGCGTTCTTGACGGCTACCGGCCGGCTGTCCGAGCCTGTCCAGCCGCCGCCGGGCTCCCGAAGGGCGCCGAACCTGATGCTGATGACGACCGACTCGCGGCTACGGGCACGCAGCGCCTCGCCCAGCAGGAGTTCGCCGTGCCCCATGCCGTAGGCGTCGCCGGTCTCAACCAGCCGCACTCCGCCGTCGAGGGCGGCCCGGAGCGTGGCCAGGGATTCCCCGTCGTCGGCCGGCCCGTAGAGCTCGGACATGCCCATGATGCCGAGCCCGAGCAGGGGGCTCGTCCGACGCGGCCCCGCTGTCAGCATGTTCATCGTCGAGCCCTTCGTCCGGTATGCGGGAAGCCGCAGTTGGATCAAACATTAATATGACCGGTCGTCTTAAGCGAAGCGCGCGGCACCCTCCTTGCCTGGCGGGCGTCGAGGACTCCGGCTGTTCCCAGGATCTTGAGGCGGCGGCGTGCGGTGTAAGTCATGGAGGGTGACACCTTGGGTGATGCCCCCGGGTTCCCGACCGACAGGAACTGCCGGTTCCCCCGCCGGCGGTCCGGTCGGCCGAGGGCGGTGGGCGGTTCCTCGTGGTCGATGGCGCGGGGTGCCTGTCGGTCGTAAAGCCCTTTCCGAGATAGGGCCTGTCGTCGTACGCTGGCTCCATGGTTGACATGGAGACAGTGGGCACGGCGAAGGCGCGGATCGCCGACTTGGCCGGAGCGGTCGTGGAACTGCTCAATTCGCGCCCCCATGCCAATCCGGTCCTGCCGGACAAGCTCGACGACCCGCAGGCCGCGAAGAGGATTTTGGCGCCGTTCGGCCCGTCCGCGGCCGCCGGCCCCTCGTCCGAACAGCTCGCCCTCGTCCGCGCCTTGCGTACGGATCTGATGGACGTCATCGACACGCCGGACGCTGAAGAGGAGGCTCGCGGATGGGACACCCTTACCGCGCACTCGGCGTCGGCCGAATTCCGGCAGACGTTCTCGGCCGACGGGGCGCGACTGCGCCAGGTGGCGGGTGACCCGCTGGTGGGCGGTCTGGTCACCAGCGTGGCCGAACTGGTGCGGGAAGGGGCCTGGACGCGCTTTCGCGTCTGCGGCAACGGGAACTGCCGGGCGGTGTTCTACGACACGACCCGCAGCCGCTCCCAACGGTGGCACTCCTACGAGCTGTGCGGCAACCGCGCCAACGTGGCGGCCTATCGCACCCGCAAGCGCACTGCGTCGGACCTGGGTGGCGGAGCCTGAACCCTGACCGCCGCTGACATCCCTCGGCGCGCGCCTCCCCTGTCCTTCTTCGGTCCGTGCCGTTATGGCTCGACCGGGTCCTCAAACCCACACCACTGCCCAGTTCCTCCTCGACTCCTCCTCGACGCCTCACGCGGGCGCGTGGAGGCTTGCCCATGAGCGCTCTCGCCGCACCCTGGGCCTGTGGTTCGTGGTCATGCTCACGCGGTCCGGCCGGGCCCGCACGGCTCTCGGGCGGCTCGCCGGGGGTGGCCTGCTGCCGAGCGGATGGCCGTGCGTGCGGGCTTCCCGCTGGGCGGATGCCCGCTCGTGGAGCGGGAGTTGCGTCACCCGGCTCTCGTCGGCGCCGCGCTCATGGCGTTCGGCGGCACGCCCGCGGCCTGCCTTCCCCTGTGACGGGCCGTACGGGGCAGAGCCCCCTCCGCCCAGTATCGCCGGCCCTCTCTTCGAGTCGTGGCCGCCCGTCGCGGCGGCCTGCCGGTGCGCGTCCGAACTGCGGTTGACATGTTCTAAAAGCGATAGGCCTTTACGGGCGTAGTGCATCGTGGTAAACCTGTAAGTGTCTCAAAACGCGCAAGGCCATTACGTCCAGGTCGTGATGGCCTTGCGCGTCCTACAGGAAAGCTCCGCCATGAGTCAGCTTGTCCTCACCGCCGTAGGCGGCGACCTCAGCGAAACCCTCTCCACGAGCGATGACACCGTGCCCGCTCCCAACGCCGACGAGCTGGTCGTCGCCGTCGAAGCCGCTCCCGTCAACAACGCGGATGTCCTCTTCGCCGCCGGCTGGTTCGGCGTCCATCCGCAGGTCCCCAGCGCCATGGGCGCCGAGGGGGTCGGCCGCGTCATCGAGGCGGGCCCCGAGGCCGATCAGGCGCTGATCGGCCGACGCGTCCTCATCCTGCCGACCTTCGTCCAGGGGACCTGGGCCGACCGCGTCGTCATACCCGCCCGCAGTGCGATCCCGGTCGGCGACACGGCCGACGCACTCCAGCTCGCGATGCTGCCGGTCAACCCCGCGACGGCCTACGCACTGCTCCACGACTACGTGGCCCTCAGTCCGGGGGACTGGATCGGCCTCAACCTCGCCAATTCGGCGGTCGGCCAGTACGTCATCACCTTGGCGAAGCGGGCCGGAATCAAGACGCTGGCCGTCGTGCGGCGGGAGGATGCGGTCAAGCAGGTCCGGGAGTCCGGCGCGGATGTCGTCCTCCTGGACGGGCAGGACCTCGGCAGCCGTATCGCAGACGCCCTGGGCGGCAGCGAGCTGAAGCTGTTCCTCGAGGGCACCGGCAGCCCCGAGCAGGTCGCCCGGGTCTCCTCCTCCGTAGAAGCGGGCGGCAGCGTCGTCGCGTTCTCCTCGGCCACGGGCCAGACGCCTGCGATTCCACTGCCGGATCTCATCTACCGCAGTGTCTCCCTGCGCTCCTTCTTCATCATGAGCTGGCTCGGCAACACCCCGCGCGCGGAGCTGGAGCGGATTTACGGCGAACTCGCGAGCCTCGTGGAGTCGGGCACCCTGCACGCCTCCGTGGAGGCCACCTATCCGCTCAACGAGCACCGCGAGGCACTCGCTCACGCCCAGCGGCCCGGCCGGACAGGCAAGATCCTGTTCACACCGGGCACCCGGAAGAACGCGTAAGCACACCTCACCCCCGACGACTTCACCCATGAAAGAAGTGAGAGACATGTCCAAGATTCTTGTCGTAGTCACCGCCGCCGATCACTGGACCCTGGCCGACGGTACGAAGCACCCCACCGGTGTCTGGGCCGAGGAGCTTGTCGCCCCCTACCAGGCATTCCGGGAGGCGGGCCACGAAGTGGTCATCGCGACGCCCGGAGGTGTCCCGCCCACAGTCGACGCGGGAAGCCTGTCCGCGCAGGCCAACGGCGGGCAGGCGAAGGTCGACGAACTGGTCGCGGGCCTCGCCGAGATCGACCAACTCCGCCGTCCCGTGAAATTGGCGGACGCCAAGGCCGAGGACTACGACGCCGTCTTCTACGCCGGAGGCCACGGGCCCATGGAGGACCTGGCTGTCGACGCGGTCTCCGGCACCCTGCTCATCTCGGCCCTCGCATCGGGCAAGCCCCTCGGGATCGTCTGCCACGGGCCCGCGGCGCTGCTCGCCACCGCCGACGCCTCCGGCCGATCCCCCTTCGCCGGATACCGGGCGACCGGATTCACCAACGCCGAGGAGACCCACGCGGGCTTCGCCGACAAGGCCAAGTGGCTTCTCCAGGACCGGCTTGTGGAGCTGGGCGTCGACTTCCAGGAGGGCAGTGCCTTCGAGCCGCACGTGGTCGTCGACCGCAACCTCTACACAGGGCAGAACCCGGCCTCGTCCGTGCCCCTGGCGGAGGAAATGCTGACGACGCTGTCGCGCTGACCGCCGGCACCAGGAGTGCTCACACCGTGCGCGCGGTGTGAGCACTGCTGTGCCGCCGGTGCGATCGGATCCCCACCGTTCAGCGTTCGCGACCCACGAGGCCTCAGGCCGCCCGTGCCACCAGCACTGCCGACGCCCCACGGGGGCTGCCGACCGACGATGTCCGCGTCCCACGCGCGGTTGCCGGCGGTGCGCTGTACCACCGCTGCTCGCAGCAGGCGATGACGCTCGGAGGATCGAACTGTGGTCCACCAGGTCAGGGGAGAGGACCGCATCCAGCGACGTCGGTGATGTCAAACCGCCGGTAAAAACGGCTGACAAGGGCTTACTGGTCGGCGCCGGCCGTCATGCTCCGGCTTTCTGGAAGAGCGGAAGCTGTTGTGTCGTTTGCCTCGAGTGTGCTGCGGGGCGGAGTTTGCCGGCGGTCACTCGAAAACGACATCGTCGATGTCTATGGAGACGACGAGCGGATCGGGCATGACGCTGCCGTCCTCACCGATGAGATGGACGCGCCGTTGTGTCGGAACGACGATGCCTCCGAATTCCCGGTGTCCGGAGCTGTAGTGAGCGGCAGGCCCTGCGCCGAGTACCTCAGAGGTGTAGTCGTGTCGCCTGACGAGGCCCTCGCGGTCGAAGTAGAAGGTCTGCTGCTTGCTGTGCGTGGCGATGCTGTCCGGGAACTCCACGCTCAATCGCCGCCACGTCTGGCCGTCTTCCTGCCACGGGGACAGTTCCTCGGTCTGGAAGCCGGGCATGGTGAAGGAGAACGGCGCGGTGAGGTACGTCCACATCGCGTAGCCGGCGAAGTAGGCCAGGTGCAGCTTGTCCCACGGCGTGTCGAGTGTGTGACCTTCGAAGGCCGCCCGGGGGTTCAGTCGCTCCTCGATGACCTCGGTGGCTTGGTTCTCGATCGCCACCCGCTCCGGGGTGAAGACCGTGTGCAGGCCGGCGTCGCCGAAGGGGTAGTGGCTGGCGTACTCCCGGTGGAGTGCGACGCGCACCTTGGTGTCATCGAGTGGCCCACTCTGCTGCTTGAGGGACCAGAGAACCCCTCCGGCCTTCAAATGGGCGCTGACGGACGTGTAGCCCTTCCAGCGGTCCAAGCCGCCGTGTGCGGCTACCGCGACATCTACGAGGTCCATGACTTCCATCTCCATCCAGGTCCTGCGGGCACCCGGCGGGCGCCCCGGGAAACCCTACAAGACGACCGGTCATTTTCATGCCAATGTGTTGCGCCGGACGGCGAAACGGGCGGAAGGGGTGCCGTAGCGCGGACCGGGCGGGGGAGCGGCGGTGGCGCCACAAGCGCCGTGTCACCACCGGACTCGGTCCCGGGCTTCCGCGAGAGCCGGCAGTGGGCCGTGCCCGACCGTCGCCGTTGCCCGCCGACGGCCTCGGGCCTACGTTGGAAGAGGGGCAGTCAAGTGATTGTCGTCAGGCGCCAGGCCACGAGAGGCATGTTCATCGCCTCGCCCCCCGTGTGCCGCAGCGGACTACGGGCGATTCGTGTCTTCCGGCGCCTTGATCGCATCGTGGAGGTTGAAGTGCTTCCCACACATCACAAAATGGCGACCGTCGATGGTCAACGTGTGTTCTATCGTGAGGCCGGCCCCGGTGACGCTCCAGTCGTCGTCCTTTTGCACGGGTTTCCGACAAGTTCCCACATGTTTCGCCACCTGATACCGGCATTGGCAGATCAATACCACGTGATCGCGCCTGACCACATCGGTTACGGACGGTCCTCGATGCCCTCGGTGGATCAGTTCTCCTACACCTTCGACAACTTGACGGAGATCACCGCAGGGCTGCTCGAGGGCTTGGGGGTCCACCGCTTCTCGATCTACGTGCACGACTACGGTGCGCCGATCGGCTGGCGTTTGGCCATGGATTCCTCCTTCGAGGTCACTGCGATCATCACCCAGAGCGGGAACGCTTATATGGAAGGATTCGCGCAGCCGTTCTGGGACGATCTGTTCGCCTACGCTTCCTCGCCCGGACCGGATACGGAACCCGGCGCACGTGCGAAGCTGACGTCTCAAACGACGCGTTGGCAGTATGAGAACGGTGTCGAGGACGTGAGTCTGGTGAGCCCGGACGGATGGAACCACGACCAGCACCTGCTGGACCGACCGGGGAACGATGACGTGCAGCTGGCTCTTTTCCGGGACTATCCGACCAACGTCGACGGCTATCCCGCACTACAGGAGTATTTCCGTTCCAGCCGGGTGCCCCTGCTCGCGGTCTGGGGAGAGGGCGACGAGATCTTCGCCCCGGACGGTGCCCGGGCGTTCGCGCGTGATCTCCCCGACGCGGAAATCCATCTGCTGCCGACAACCGGTCACTTCGCGCTGGAGACGCACGTCTCCGCTGTCAGCGGATACATCCACGGTTTTTTGGGACGTCTGGCAGCGTGACCTCGTGGGCACTGGTGCCCTGGGTTCGACGACCGACTTGACGCATCCGAAGGCCATGCGCATGACCTCATGGCGTCTCCATGATTCACGCGCACCCCCACCCAGGTGGATGGGGGCGCGCGTGACGTAGGCAGGTCGGGGCATACGGATGCCTGCGCCGGCACCAACTCAGAGGCGCCTGAGGACCACACGTACGGCGCGTGGAGTCTCGACATAGACATTCTTGTCAGCGAAGGCGTCGCGGAAGTCGTCCCGGCTCTCGGTGAGATGGGCCCAGTCCTCCGTGTGCAGCGCGACCACTGTGTCGCTCGCCAGGATGCCGGCGGCTCGCGCGGCATCGGCGGAGGAAAGCGTGAGGTCCCCTTCGACTACGGGCAGGCGGGCGGCTCCGGCGAACAGGAGCGCGATGTCGATCTTCCCGAAACGCTCGGCGATCGATTTGACGTACAGCAGCGAAGCGTTGTCCCCGCTGATGTAGACATTGGGCGTATCAGCGGCCTGGAGGACGAATCCGTTGACAGGTCCGCGGCCTTCGGATCCGGGTGGGCCGTGCAGGGCGGGAACGGCGGTGACCGTGACGTCGCCGACGAGCCGGGACTGCCACGGCTCAAGGCCCGCGACGGTGCCACCGAGGTCTTCCGCGGCCTTGGTTGTGCTGATGGTGAGGGGGAGATGCCGCAGAAGCTCCGTTCCGAGGACATCGAGATTGTCGCCGTGGTGGTGGTGCGAGACCAGCGCCGCGTCGACGGTCCCGAGGTCGGCCGGCGCCAGACCCGGCCGGTGGGTCTTCGTGAGCGTGACGCCGTTTCGCGGTTCGTAAGTCCGGGGCTCGTCGAAGGTGGGATCGGTGAGGAAGCGGAGGCCTCCATATTCCAGGAGGGCCGTGGGGCCTCCGACGTAGGTGAGGGCTATGTCGGCCATGAGAGGCGATTCCTTGGTCTTGTTCGGTGGACGGTCCCGCCGGGACGCAGTCGAAAGCCGTGACGGGGAGCGCTCAGTTCAGATGGCGGCCCAGGAAGTCGCGGATGAGGCCCGCGATCTCGTCGCCGTGGGTCTCGAGCGCGAAGTGGCCGGCGTTCAGGAGGTGGAGTTCGGCGTCCGGGAGGTCACGCAGGTAGGCACGGGCGCCTTCTGCGCCGAAAATCTCGTCGTGCTCGCCCCAAGCGATCAGGGTCGGCGGCCGGTGTGTGCGGAAGTACTCCTGGATGCCGGGGTAGAGGTCGAGGTTGAACTGGTAGTCCCAGAAAAGCTGTAGCTGGATCTCCGCGTTGCCGGGGCGCTCCAGGAGGTCCTGATCCAGAGTCCACGCCTCCGGGCCCAGCCGGTCGAGCCGGTCCTGGGGCACACCGTGGGTGTACTGCCAGCGGGTGGCGTCTGCCTCGAACAGCTTTCGGACTTCGGCCTCATTACCCGGACGGTCCTTGGCGTGCGCGAACAGCACGTCCCAGAAAGGCGTGAACCCCTCCGTGTACGCGTTGCCTGACTGCACGACCAGTGCGCTCACCCGCTCCGGGGCGCGGCTTGCGATGCGCAGGCCGATCGGAGCACCGTAATCCATGATGTACAGCGCGAACCGGTCGATCCCCAGATGGTCGAGCAGCCCCTGTGTGATCTCGGTCAGTCGATCGAAGGAATAGGTGAACTCCTCCACGGGCGGCGCGTCCGAGAAACCGAAGCCGATGTGGTCCGGGGCGATCAGATGGTAGTCGCCCCTCAGATCCTCGATCAGGCGCCGGAACATGTGCGACGACGTCGGGAATCCGTGCAGCAGCACCAGCGTCGGCTGCGAAGGATCGCCCGCCTCCCGGTAGAAGACGGTGCGGCCCTCGACCAGCGCCGTGCGGTGACGAGTCGCCATTCCCGCTCGGCCAGGTACGTCGTTTGATGTGTCGGGCATGTGCGCCCACCAGCTTTCTCACCGTTGAAACTTGTTTCAGTGGTGAGGTTAAGCAGGTCGTTTCTCGCCTGTCAAGGGCCCCTCGGCCGGCCGCGGAGCGGCCGGCCCGCCATTTGGTGACGGCCTTCACGGCGGCGCATTCCGCAGGCGTGATGCGTCGCGCAGGGGGCCGTCCACGGTGTCCGGCGGCCGGACCGTCCCACCCCGGGGCAGCCCGGCAGGCGCGAAGCTCCCGGCTCGCCACCGGCTACCTCGGCCACTTCGCCCTGGTCACCGGCCTGCGGCCCGCTTCGGGGTCTGCTGTCGGGGCGCGTGTGGTCGTGGTCGGCTCCGGCGCTCGGCCCGGAGGTGGCATGGGAATGGCCGAGTGGTCCGTGGATCCCTGAGCGGTGGACCGCCTTGACGCATCCGCCATGTCCGGTTTCTTCTCGCCGTACCATACAATGTGTCGGACATAGTGTCCGCCGGAATGTTAGGTTCTTCCGGTACTACCGAGCCGTAACCCCTGCTCTCTCTCGCTTTGGACTGACATATGCACCATGCGAACGATTCCCGGCAGCCGGACCCGCGAATGCGGCTCGGCTTGTCCGCCGACGAGGTTCTCACCACGACCCGCGCGGTACGCCGTCGGCTGGACATGGAACGACCGGTGCCGCGGGAGGTGGTGGACGACTGCGTCCGCGTCGCCCTTCAGGCACCCAGCGGCCGTAACAGGCAACGTTGGGACTTCGTCTTCGTTGAGGACCGGAAGACGAGGGCGGCTGTGGCGGAAGTGTGGCGGCGCGGTCTGGCCGCACCCGCAACCCCCGGGGTGGTGGGCCCGGAGCCCACACGCATGGACTTCGGGTCTTCGGAGTGGGCTCGTATCGCCGGCAGCCTTGATCACCTTGCCCACCATCTCCACGAGGTCCCGCTGATCCTCATTCCTTGTCTGCGCGTGGCCGACCGGGCTGAACTCGACACGGTCCGTGGTCAGGCAGGCGCCTGGGGTTCTGTCATCCCCGCCTTTTGGAGCTTCATGCTCGCGGCCCGTGAACGAGGGCTGGGAACCGCGTGGACCACGAGCCATCTCAGCTACGAGCGCGAGATGGCGGAGGTGCTCGGCATCCCGTACGACGAGGTGGTCCAGGTGGCCCTCACGCCGGTCGCCTACACGATCGGGACAGACTTCAAGCAGGGCTCCCGGGCGCATGCCGAACAGTTCTCCCACTGGGATCACTGGTAGGCGAACGGCCGATACGGGAGCACGGCCCGCCACTACGCGGGCGCGCCTCGGACCGGGCTGAAGGAGAGCGGAGAGCGTCTCTCGACTGAGGCGCACCCGGAGTGGTGTTCCGGGATGCTGGTCGGCGGCCTCTCAGGAAAGGCGGCGGTTGTACGCGCCGTACCACCAGATGGAGGCCAGTTCGAGGGCGAAAGCCGCGTCGCCGCTCTGGTCCACCTTGCTGATGTGGTGGGCGATCGCCTGCTCCCCACCCCAGACAATGATCTGCCCGGCCACCCTTGGATCCACTCGGCTGTCTGTCATCCCCTCTTCCTGGCGCCGTCTCAAGTCACTGACGACCCTTTTCTCAAATTCTTCCAAATCAGTTGTGTAAAAGTTGTGCACCGAAGGGTCATACGCGGCAGTCTCACTGATGGCCGACAGTACGGAGAAATGCCTCCGATGTCGCGCGATCGACTCTTCGAGGAGTTTGGTGATGCCCCGCAGGCCGTCCGGCGATTCCACCGCGTCCCACACATCGAGGGCATCAGAAGTCGCCTCCTCGAAAAAGCTTTTGCTGAGTGACCTACCGAGCCGGGACAAGAGATCAGACTTGTCCCGGAAGTGCGCATAGAAAGTCGAACGCGCAATCTGCGCCTCGACGATAATCTTTTGCACGCTGATTTCGGTATATTTCATTCCGCTGTCGAGCAGATTTTTGACCGCCTCGAATACGGCGGACTCCACTTTCGCACGGTTTTCTTCGGAATCGGAGGGTGAACGAGTGATGGACGGCATTTAAGAATCCTAGATGACTTCCGGCCCACTGCTCCCCTGGAGCGAAACAGTGAAAGCGGTGACACTGAACAGTGTGGCCCTCAACTCCTGGCGGTGCCAATATGATATCAGGGGAATCTGTGGGATCCAGGAGGCAGGATGTGCGGTCCTGAGACGTTCCCCTCGAAGCCGCTCGGGTATGCCTGCGTCCGTCGTAATCGCCAGGGGTCGCCGCCACCCCTGGCCCCAGCCGCTCGGACCGCCGAGCAGGTGCGGCACACCACAACAGTGGTGTGCCGCACCTGGTTCTACTCGTCGGCCGGGACGGTTTTCAGTCAGCAACTCAAGACGAGGGCAACGTGCGGAAGAATTCAAGGTAAGCCGCTGCGGTCTCCGCCGGAGCCTCCTCGGCCACCTGATGCCCCGTGGCCAGCACGATACCCCGGACGTCACGTGCCACCTCGCGCATCTGACGCTCGGTGTCCGCGCCTATGGCGAACTCCCCGCCCACTGCGAGAACCGGAATGCCCAGAGGAGTCTGAGCTGCAAGGTGATTGCTGTCAGCATCATCGAGGCTTGCCCGGTATATCGACAGCATGGCCCGAAGGCTGCCCGGGGACGAGTAACAGCGCACGTATTCGTCGAGCGCCTCCGTAGTCAGGGCATCGACGTTGTACGCCTCGTTCTTGAGCCACCAGGTGATGAACTCGCGCTCGTGTCCGGATATTAGAAGCTCGGGAACATCGGGCTTGAAGAAGAATCCTAGATGGAACACGAATGACCCCTGCGACACGTTCGACCGGGTGAGGCGCGTGGTGTCCTCCCAGCCGAAACCGGCGAGCAGCGCCTCCTGGTAGACGAGTTGCCGTACGCGGTCGGGGTACCGCGCCGCAAGTTGGTAAGCCGTCGCCGCTCCCCAGTCCTCACCGACGACACGGTATTCACGGTGTCCCAGCGAATCCATCAACTGTGCGATGTCCTCGCTCAAAGTGACGGTGTCGTAGCCCTCCTCTGCGGGAAATGAGTCGCCCAGCCCCCGTAGATCCGGGACTACGACGGTATAGTTCCGAGTGAGTAGGGGAACGATGTGCCGCCAGTGGTAGCCGGTCTTGGGAACACCGTGCAGCAGAACCACCGGCTCACCTGATCCGCCCATGCGGTAGTGCAGTTGCGTTCCGTTGACTGCGGCTCGAGCAGACTGCAAGGGATTTCCTTGGTGGTCAAAGATAAGCATGCGACTCCTTACGCCGTTTTCGTGGGCCACTCCGTCACCGTAGCCGAGCAGCGAATACCCGGAAAGAACGTACCTCGAGGATAGAAAGGAACCCGGAGGTGACCGAAGAGGTCAAAATTGCGCACGAACCTCACGATGTGATGCACGCCATGGTGCATATCAACTCTCTCGCACGGGAGATCTTCACGCATATCGCGAACAAGTGGGCACTTCTCATCGTCAATGCCCTGGGTGACGGCACCCTGCGCTTCACGCACCTACATACAGCGGTCCAGGGCATCAGCCACAAGATGCTCGCGCAGACACTGCGCACGCTGGAACGGGATGGAGTCGTCGACCGCCGCGTGTACGCGACCGTGCCACCACGGGTCGAGTACAGCCTCACGGAGGCCGGGCGCGGCCTCAGGGACACGGTCAATGAGATGTGCACATGGACCAGGCAGCATGCCCGACACATCGAGGCTGCTAGACGGCACTTCGACGGTCAATAGGCCCCTGGGGCCGTTGTCGTACGACGGCCCGGGCGCTGACTCAAGGGTCGTAGATCGTGCCGGAGTGCGCCAAAGGCCACTCGGCGCCATGGAGGTGTGCCGACGGTCGCGTGCCGCTCAACAGACGGTCCGCAGCTCGCGGCGCTTCCTGGAGCGCGGCACGGACGGTCTGTCACTGTCCGCCAGAAGAGCGACTGTGGCGCCGGTCAGGTTCTCAGGGCGGCCCGACTGTCAGGCGTCCCCCTCGGTGTAGCGCCCCTGGGCACGGTGGTAATGGCGCTGCGCCTTGGAGCGGGCGCCGCAGGTTTCCATCGAATGCCAGCGGCGGGTGCCGTTCCTCGACGTGTCAAGGAAGAACAGGACGCAATCGGGGTGAGCACACTGGCGCACCCGGTCCGCCTGCCCGTCGATCAGCTCCACGTACTGGCCGGCAGTCGACCACGCGGCCAGCCAGCCGGGTTCGGCACGCACCGTGCGCTCGGGCCGGCCGTCGCGCACGGCAAGCCGCACGGCACCGTGCTCCAGCACAGCGTTGAGCCGCCGCTCGGCCTCGGGACGCGGACCGGTAAGACTCGCACGGAGCGTGTCGCGCGTCTCCAGCAGTGCGGGCCACGCCTCCTGTGCGGGCTCCGAAAAGCCGTTCTCCGCGAGCCAGGTCTGGACGTTCTGCTCGTCCTCGAGGAAGTCCACGAGGTTGCCGCGGCTCATCCACCTGGTGTTCACGAGGTCAAGCGCCAACGGCTCACCCACATGTGGTCGCTCAAGCATGCGAGCGATCTTACCACTGTCGAACGCTTAACAGGTGAGATATCTATCCAGGTCCGGCTCGGTGACGGCGCCGCCCCGGCATATGCGGATACGGGCCCCGCCGACCTTGGCGGGCGGTGTCCGCGGCTGCCTCACATCCTGCCGGGCCGCTCGCACTGTTCACGCGTGCTGTTGCTCGCGTTCCCATCTGCGCGACCTCGCAACACAGTGGGGGATGGGGGCGTGTGCCCGGCGCGAGTTTGAAACCTGGGAGCCATGGTGGAGCGCACCGCACTGGCGGCCGGATCCTTCCGTGCCTCCTGCCGTCGATGACCCAGAGGTCATGGGCGGTGGGCGGTAAGGTCCCAGAATAAGATGATTGGTCGTATTGCCGGAAGAGGGTGGTACCGGTGGGCAGAAGGAGCATGCGCGAGGAAATCGTCGAGGCGGCGGTCGAGCAGTTCCACACGTACGGGTTCAACGGGGCCGGCGTCAAGGACATCACGGACAGTGCGGGCGTGCCGAAGGGGTCGTTCTGCAACCACTTCGAGAGCAAGGAAGCGTTGGCCGTGGTCGCCCTGGAGCGCTACGGAGTGAGCCGCCGACTGGGGGGGCTCGCCGACGCGGACGTCGATCCGCTGCTGAGGTTGCGCAGGCACTTCGAGTTCCTCCGTGACGAGAACACCGGACGGGGACGCTGAGGGAACTGCCTGACGCGGCCGGCTGCACAAACGCCCCGACGGGAAGTTGGCCGGCGATACGGTCGATGCCGCCGCTCTTGTCGTACAGGGCGTGGGTCTCGGCGTGAAGGAGTGGCGGCGGGAGCAGGACGTGCTCCATGTCGCGGAGCGCGCGCGGTGTTTCCGGTTCGGCCCCCGTCGTGGCTGCGGCAACCGACGGCATCGACCCGTAGCTGTGCACAGGCCGGCGATGTGGGTCAGCTCGTGCCAGGACATGTCGGTGTGGGCCGACGGTTCAGCTCGACGCGAGTGTGCGCCGGGGATTCCCGGTCAGCGGCGGCCGGTGGACAGGACGACGAGGAACTGGCCGCCGCCCGGCTCGATGTCGGCGGTCACCGGCAGCCCCGGTACCAGTCGGGAGAACCGGTCCACCAGCCAATCCGCCGCCTCTTGGGCGTCCCGCCTGGTCGGACAACGGCCCACCATCTCGCGGCCCCCCCTTGCGCTCCAGCCTTCCGGCAACGGTGATCAGCGGCGCGGGTTCGACCACGTACAGGCGGTCCGGCCAGGCGATGGCCACCTTGACCGCGCCCTTGCGGGTGTTGCATCCGCGGTGTGCGAGCCGCTCGACGACCTTGGCCTTCCGGTCGGCGGTCCGGCTGTCGACGCTGGGCCCCCGCGGGTCGTTCACCGACTCGTCGGGGTCCACCGCCTCGTCACACACCCAGCACCGCCAGCCGTCGCGCTCGGCCACATCATCAAGAAGACTCATCCGAGCAAACTAGCCTGTCCGGCGGCCATCGCGCGCACCAGGGCCCCGGCAAGGTCTTCACACCGGCCAACCATCCCGCAGCGCCTGGCAACCAGCGTCATCGATACTTTGACCTGCGCGAATGCCGATACGAGGTCATCCCGTCGATGGCCGAAGACCTCACCGGGCGCGCCGGCGACTGCTCCCTCGCGGGCCGGTCTCCCGGCGTGGGCGCCAGGAGCCGGCCGCGTGGCAGGCCCGCTGCTCGGGATCACGCGCCCTTCCGGCCCGCGGATGGGCGAGCGTCGCGGCACAACGCCGGGAACCGGCACCTCTGTCGCGCGGGAACGTACAGCTACGCGAGGGGTGCGGCGGATGCGATACGGCGCTGTCCGAGCAGGTCGCGATGCATCTCCTCACTACTGCGCAAGGCCAGCGCCGCCATGGTCAGCGAGGGGTTGGAAGTAGCCACAGTGGGCATGCTGCCGCACCCGACGGCGTACAGGTTGGGGTGGTCCCAGCAGCGTTGCCACCCGTCGACAACAGAAGTGGCCGGCGAGTCGCCCATGATGTGGGTTCCGGCTCCGTGTCCAGCCGCCCGGTAGGCATACGGGCGGCCCTCGAACTCGAAGTAGCCGGGCCATTCCGGCCCTGGTTCGAAGGATGTGTGGTCCTCTGCGCCCAGCAGATCGAAGAGCTGGTCGGAAACGGACTTCGCAGCGGCGATACCGCGTTTGACGTAGTCGGACAAGTCGTAGTGGAGTACCGGCCGCAGGTTGCCCAGGGCGTCGCGGTGGCGAGGATCGATGGTGACGCGGTTCGTCGGATCGGCGTCCTGTTCTATCTCGAACTGGAAGGCGAATTCGCGTCCGATCCGGTCGCCGAGCCGCTGCCGCAGGTGCGTACCGAAAAGGCCCTGTCCATCGGGCCCTCCGTTGCGCAGGAGTTCCGCGACCCGCTGGTCGGGCGGCCCCAGGGCCCACGTCCAGCCCCAGTTGCCGATCTCGACGCGGAACGGAGCGCGTCGGGCACGGGCGGCACCGAAGCGGAAACCCTCAAGGCCGGAGGTCGAGCCAGGGCCACGATAAGCACCGACCTGCTGCGGCATCAGGCCCCAGGTCAGCAGGACCGGGTGGTCCATCAGGTTGCGGCCGACCTGGTCGCTGCTGTTGGCGGCCTCGGAGGCAAGGAGGAGTTTGGCATTCTCGATCGCGTGCGCGGCCAGGACGACGAGGTCCGCGTCGACGCTGTGTGTCACCACCTCGGCGGTGTCGTCGCGGTAGGACTGGTACTCGACACCGGCTGCTCGTCCATTGGCACCGATCCGAACCCGGGTGACGATCGCCTGGGTGACAAGGGTGACGGACGAACCCCAACGGGTCTGGGTCTTGAGGGGGGTGTATTTGGCCTGGGACGGGCAGATCGGTACGCAACTGGCGTGGCCCTGGCACAGCATCCCCTGATCCGGTTGGTGCGGACCGGGGGCGGGCCGGTAACCGGCGCCACCGTCGTACGAGGGGTTGGGCAGTCCGTTGCGGGCGTGCGGCGTGGTGACCACCTGCAGACGGACCGGATCGTCCGCGCCCGGGTCCCGCACGGCACTGCCGTCCAGGGTCTTCGTCATGACCTGGTCCAGGTAGCTCTGCGGGATGGCCCGCATGGGGAACTGGTAGCCGTCAGGGAACGGCAGACCGATGGCCGTGTGCTGCTCCTCGGCGTCGCCGGACACCCCGATCTCGCGCTCGGCCGCCCGGTAGTACGGTTCAATGTCGTCATACCCGAGCGGCCAGTTGCGCCCGTGTCCGAAGTCCCCGGCGCGGAAGTCCTCAGGGTGCATCCGGGGCGCGAGTCCGGTCCAGGCGAGACCGGTGCCACCGTTGGCCCGCAGGTAGCCGCTGCCGTACGGGAGCGGACCGTCCTGCACGAAGTACCCGTCAGCGTCGGGCATGTCGGGCGACGGCGCCGCGGTGCTCTTCCGGTAGGGCGAGTTGGGCACCTTGAGCCGCGCCGAACGGTATGCCTCGACCGCGTCCAGATGAGCCGCCTCCGGACTGGACGCGCCGTGGCCGGCCTCCAGCACGAGGACCCGCCAGCCCTGGTCGCCCAGGCGCTTGGCGACCAGGGAGCCCGCGAACCCGGCACCGACCACGACCGCGTCCCATCGCCGCCCGTCCGGAGTGCTCATTTCGCGACCGCCGAGTCGCTGCCGTGCGCTCCCAGGGGCGTCGCCACGGACGGAGAGCCGGCCCAACTGCCGTACCCCTCCGCCGTCGTGCCAGGCGCACGCCCGCCGAATGCCCGCCACACGAGGCCCTGCTCGTAGGCCCGCGACGAGACCACGAACGGCCCGGACGCCGACGGTGGTACTTCGCCGTCCGGGAAGGGTGGACGGAGCACTCCGGGCCATGTTCCGAGGTACCACAGGTGGGTGATCGCCCGCGCCAACTCCCGGGCGGAATCGTCTGTGAAGCGCGGCGGGTCGTCGGCGGTGACCGCCACCGAGTCGGCGAGCTTGTCGAGCCGCTCGGCCCCTACCTGTTCCGTGACGACTTGTCGGTACGCGTGCACCATGCCGCTCTCCTGTAGCTCCCCGGAGTCGAAACCGGTCAGCCTCGCCGACAGGGCGGCGAACTGGTGGAGTTCCATGCTCTTGAATCCCTTTCCCTGCGTTCTCGGACGAGTACGTCACGCGGCTCGCCCGCGCCGCGGTTTTCGCCGGGTGAGGTGTCGTGAACGGAACCCGGCGTGGGCCCGGTGACCCACGTCACCTGCCAGGGCCGTCAGCCCTTGACGGGGCCCCCGTTGATGGCGACCCGCTGCCCGTACCGCGCGTAGGGGTAGTAGTCGTAGATCGCGTGGTGCTGGACGCAGCGGTTGTCCCAGAACACCAGGGTGCCGGGGGTCCAGCGGACACGGCAGTGGAGCACCGGCCGGCAGGCGATGGCGTCGAAGAGCATGTCGAGCAGTGCCCGGCTCTCCTGCGGTGAGACCTGCGGGATGCGGCTGGTGTACGCCTTGTTGGCGTACACCAGCTTGCGGTCGGTCTCGGGGTGCCGCGCGATGAGCGGGTGTTCGCTCCGGGGTATGACATAGCCCTCTGGCGGGGTGTAGCCCTGGAACGCCTGCGCGCCGTCATGGATCGCGGTCAGCGGGTCCAGCAGGGACCGCATGGCCGGGGACAGCATCTCGTACGCGAGGTGCATGTTGGCGAACATGGTGTCGCCGCCGCAGCCCGGTTCCGGGATCTCCGTGATGTAGAGCATCGATCCCAGCGACGGATCGGCGTCCGCGGTCCCGTCGGCGTGCCAGCCGTTGCCGGCCGCGTTCGCCGCCCCTGAGGTCGTGCGGATCTCCAGGATGTGGGGGTCACCCTCGGGCGGCGGCGGGTCGACCGGACGCAACTCGCCGAAGCTGCCGGCAAAGCGCATGTGGTCCTCGGGAGTGAGCGACTGATCGCGGAAGACCAGGACGTGGTAGTCACGGAACGCGATCCCCACCTCCTCCCGCTGCTCGGCCGACAGCTCCTTCGACAGGTCGACACCCGAGACCTCCGCGCCGATGACGGGGGTGATCCGCTCGATCGCGAGGGTGTTGTACGGGTGCGGAGGTCGCGTCGTCACCGCTTCCACTGCTTCGCGCTCGTACTGCTCCATGTGTTCCTCCAGGGGAGTGGGGTTACAGACCTCGGTCCGGCAGGTCGGCGGGACGATGCCGCCGGACACGCTCCTGCCCCGCTGTGAACACGGGCGTCCAGACGTCCTCGATGTCCATGGGGTCCATGCGTTTCTCGGCGGTTCGTAACATTTCGCAGCGGTTCGTGGGGTCCGTCGGTGACCGCGGCCCGCCGGAAGGACAGGACCGGACGGGGACTGACTGGCAGGGATTCACTGGAGGTGCTCCGCCTCCTGCTCGCGGTGAGTCCGGGAGCCGGCGGTCGGGTCCGTCAGCGCTCTTCTCATCTCCTCGGCCACCGTGTGCACGTGGGGTGGCGTGATGATGCCGTAGTGGTCGGTGGGCAGCCACCGCGGCAGGGAGGCGGCCGGCAGGCGGGAGGTCCACTGCCGGGCTGTCTCCCGCGGATCGGCGGGAGCGGGCAGGCCGGCGGCGGGCTGCTCGGCCAGCCAGACGAGGGTGGGGGTCGAGGTGAGCGGCCGCACCCGATGCTCGGCCAGGCTGCGCAGGTTGGCCCGGCAGCAGTGCGCCAGCCGTTCGGCATAGGCCCGCCCGTGCTCGCGGGCCGCCGCTGAGGTCCCGTGGCCGAGTTCGGCGGCGAACACGGTTTCGAGGTGGGTCTCGTCGTAGGCGGAGACCAGCGCGCCGGCTTCCGGTGGTGGCGGATCAAGGAGATAGAGGGCGTCGACCGGCTGCCCGCCGGCCTCGGCGAGGCCGGCCATCTCCATGGCCACCCTGGCGCCGAAGGACCACCCTCCCAGTCGCAGGTGGCTGTCCGGTCCGCCGAACCGGGCCCGCAGCACGCCGTCGTAGTGCTGTGCGCGTTCGGCCAGTGACCACTGCGGAGCAGCGGCGGTGCGCAGGGCCGGATCGGCGATGAGGCACACGGTCGGCGCCGGCCCGAGCGACGCCACCAGCGACCGGTACGCCTGGACGTCCCCGCCGACGGGATGCACCAGGCACAGGACAGCGGGGCCGGTTCCCTCCTGCCAGACGTCGAGTGCCGCCTCGGGCGCTGTGCGGACCGCGGCGCGGTGTGCGGTCTCGGGGGCGGGTTCGGCCAGGGCGAGGGCTCCTTGGAGGTGCTTGAGGATCTCGGTGAGGCTGACCTGGTGGCTGAACGAGGCCAGGTCGAGTTCGACCCCGAAGGCGTCCTCGACCTTCGTGATCAGGCTCAGCAGCATCAGGGAGTCGGCGCCGAGGCCGTACAGCGAGTCGTGCGGGTCCAGGTGATCGGCGCCGAGCCACTCACGAAGCCACTGGCCGACGAGCCCGGCCCGGTCCTCGGTGCTGTCGGTGTCCTCGGCGCTGTCGCTGTCCTCGATGCCTGCCGTGCCGTCCGCGTCGCGCGGCACCCCGGGGTGCAGCGCGGGGGAGTCCGCCCCCGTCCGGTCCCGGACGGCGGGGGCGTAGAAGGCGCGGGACGCCTCGATGCCGGTGGTGGAGACGAACACCTGCGGCAGTTGGAGTGAGATGGCCCGGGCGAAGACCGCCGTGCCTTCCCGCACCGTAAGACCGACCTCCAGGTGCGCTCGATGCCTGCTGTCCGCGGCGGGCATACGGGTCGCCATACCGGTCTCGCGCCACACGTCCCAGTCGATGCCGATCCGTGCCGTGGTCTCGGTCTCGGTCTCGCCGCGGTAGTGCGCGAAGCCGTCGAGAAGGCCCGCGCCGGCCGCGTAGTCGCACTGTCCGACGCCGCCGAGCAGCGCGGACATCGAAGAGCAGTACACCGCGAGTGCGGGGCGGTACCGCTGGATCAGATGCTCGACGACGAGTGCGCCGTTCTCCCGAGCAGCGGCGGCCTCGCGCATCGCGGCAGCGTCGCGCCGTACGAGGAGGCCGCCGAATCCCGCGCCGGCCGCGTGGATCACACCGTCCAGCCGCGCGGTGTGCCCGGCGACCGCTGATGCCACCTCGTGCGCGGGCGTCGTCGCGAGGTCCGCGGCGACGAGGTCGACGCGGTCGGCCCAGCGGGTCAGTTCCACGGGCAGTACGGGCTTCCGTGACAGCAGCAGGACACGGCCGCCGGTGTGTTCCAGCAGCCAGGCGGCGATGGCGCGACCGATGCCGCCCGTGCCGCCCAGCACCAGGTGGACCGCGTCGTCCCCGGGCAGCGCCGGGGGTTCGGCCGCCCGCACTGTCACCGGCGTGGTGTCCGGTCGCCACCAGTAGCCCTGCCGGAGCGCGAGTTGCCGGTACAGGGCCGGGCCGCCGGGATCGGCCTGGTGGTGTCGGCGCGTTTCGGCCACGACCGAGGCCACATGTGCCGCCCAGCGGGTGAGTTCGCCGTCGGGGAGGTCCAGCCAGTGGCCGCGGAGGACGCCCTCCTGCGGGGCGACCTCGACCGGTCCGGCCAGCAGCCCCAGCTCCGGCCGCCGCACCGCTCCCGCCACGGGCCGGGCACCGTAGGACAGCCACCAGACCCTCGGGGAGCCGGTCCGGTCGGACAGCGCCTGGACCAGGGCCGCTGTGGTGTCAAGGCAGGCGTGACGGGCGCGTGCCAGCGTGTCGGGGCCCACCGGACCCGCGATGGACAGCGGCAGCGCCTGCACCCACTCCACGCCGTCCAGGTCGAGGTCGGGGTCGTCCTTGGCCAGCGCGTCGAGCAGCAGGCGCAGTGACGCCGGATCAGCCGGATCGACCTCGAAGGCGTCGGTTCCCCCGCGGGCGAAGGCGCCGGCCGCGCGCACCCGCACCACTCGTGAAGCCACGGCCTCGAAGGGGCTGTACGCCGCCGGCGGCAGGAGGTCCGCGGTCACGACCACCACGACGGCGGCACGGCGCTCCCGCCCGGTGTCGGCGGCGGTGAACGCGCGGTGCGACCGGACCCAGTGCGGCTGGTGCAACCAGTCGGTCTCCGGGAGCCGCGGGGGCCCCGTCGTGGCGGTGCCGGCCGCCCGTTCGAAGTCGTACCGCGCCAGCGCGAAGGACGGGGGTGGGAAGTCCCAGGGCGCCGGTGCGGGGCCCGTGGGCCAGTCGATGCGCCGCCCCGCCGTCCAGTCCTCGGCGAGTCGCGACGTCGTGCGGCCCGCGGCGGGAATCGGGCGGGCGTCCGGGCCGGCGGTGCCGTGCGACACCTCCCCCGAGGCCACCGCGCGCAGCCAACGCACCGCGGAGGCGGCGTCCGGACACGACGCCGCGATCCGCAGGCCGCGGGCAGGACGGCCCGCCTGGAGGTGGCGCAGTACGGGTTCGTAGAGTTCGGACCGGGACCGAAGGTAGTCGGCGATCCGGGCGGCGTCGGCACGCAGTGCTTCCGTACTGGTGGCGGACAGCACCAGGCAGCGCGGTACGCCGGCGGTCCCGGCGGGGGCGGCGTTGCCGGCGGGCGCGTTCCGTTCCACTATCACGTGGGCGTTGGTGCCACCGATGCCGAAGCTGCTGACCGCGGCCACCGGCTCCCGTCCGTTCGGCCAGGGCGTGGCCCGGGTCGGGACGTAGAAGGGTGTGGGATCCGGGCCGATCTCCGGATTGAAGGCGCGAAAGCCGTTACTGGGCGGCACGGTCCCGTGGTGCACGGCCAGGACGGCACGTACGAGCCCCACCACGCCGGCGGCCGCACCCATGTGGCCGAGCTGGCTCTTGACGGAGGTCAGCGCGCAGCGACCGGACTCGGCCACGTCGAACGCCTGGCGGAGCGCGCCCACTTCGACCGGATCTCCCAGCCGGGTGCCGGTGCCGTGCGCTTCGACGTAGCCGATGTCGGCGCCGGTGCGCCCGGCGCGGGCGAGGGCGGTGCGGATCACGTCCCGCTGCCCGGCCAGGGACGGCGCGCTGTAGCTCATCTTGGCCGAACCGTCGTTGTTGACGGCGGAGCCGGTGATCACCCCGTAGACGGTGTCGCCGTCGCGCCGTGCCTGCCGCAGCGGTTTGAGGACCACGACCCCTACGCCGCTCGCGCCGACCGTCCCGGTCGCGTCGTCACTGAAGGATCGGCAGGCACCGTCCGCGGAGAAGATGTGCTGCGGGCGGTACCGGTAGCCGGCGGACGATCCGGGGTCGATGAGCACCCCTCCGGCGAGCATCACCTCGGCGTCGCCCTGCCGCAGCATGCCCGCCGCGAGATGGACGGCGAGCAGGGAGCTGGAGCACGCCGCCTGGGCGCTGAAGACCGGACCGGTCAGGCCCAGGTGATAGGCGACCTTGGTGGCCAGGAAGTCCTTCTCATGGTGCAGCGCGAGCTGGAAGTCGTCGGGCAGCGAACCGGGGTCGGCCTCGCGCAGGATCGCCTGGAAGTAGGTGTTCTCCCCCGCGCTCGCCACCAGGCCCACGCGGGTGGCCGACGGTTCCGCCACGCCGGCGTGTGCCAGGGCCTGCACGCAGGCCATCAGCAGGTGACGCTGCTGCGGGTCCATCAGGCGGGCTTCCTGGGGGCTGATGCCGAAGTGGCCCGGGTCGAACTCGAGCGGGCCGTCGAGCGCGCTGTGCGCCCCGACCAAACCCTCCGGGGCGTCGAAACGGCGGATGCCGGTGCCGCCGGAGACCGTCAGGTCCCAGAAAGCGGCCAGGTCAACGGCTCCGGGCAGCCGCACCGACATGCCGATGACGGCAACGGGCTCGCCGGGATCCGGGGCACTGCCCGATACGGCGGCCGGCGCGGTACGGGTGCCCGTACCGGCACCCGGAGAACCGTCCGGGGCGAGGTGGCGGGCCAGGGCGCGGACGGTGACGTGTTCGAACAGGTCGGTGACGCTGAAGCGCAGGCCGAGTTCGGTGGTGCAGCGAAGGTGGAACCGCATCAGGGAGAGGCTGGAGGCGCCCGCCTCGAAGAAGGTCCTGTCCGGTCCGATCGTCGCTCCGGTGACCGCCTCGAACGCCGCGGCGAGCTGCTCCTCCTCGCGCGACAGCCCGGTGCGGGCGATCGCGGAACGGCGTATCTCCTCGCCCGGTGCCCGCAGCGCCGCCTTGCGGTCCAGTTTGCCGCTGGGGGTGCGCGGCAGCGCGTTCAGTCGCCGGAAACGGTCCACGCGGATGTAGGCGGGCAGCAGCGCGGAGAGGTGGGCCGTCAGGTCGTCGGCGGTCGGGGCCTCGTCGCGGCACTCCAGGCAGGCCGTCAGCCGATCGCCGTCGTGCGCCACCACGGCGTTCATCACCGCCGGATGGCGCAGCAGCGCCGTCTCGACCGCCCCGAGTTCCAGCCGGTGCCCGCTCAGTTTGATCTGCTGGTCGTCCCGGCCCGCGTAGTGCAGCAGGCCCCGGCGGTCGAACCAGGCCCGGTCCCCGCTGCGGTAGAACAGGCCCTCCCCTGGGACCTCGACGAAGCGTTCGTCGTCGGGAACGGAGTCGTCGAGGTAGCAGCGCGTGGTCATCACGCCACCGATCAGCAACTCGCCCGTGCACCCCGGCGGTACGGGCTCGCCGGCGGCGTCCACCACGCGCAGCAGGGCGCCGGCCACCGGACGGCCGATGGCAGGACGTTCGGGCCACTGACGCGGATCGCCGTCCAGGCACAGGGCGCTCACCACGTGCGTCTCGGTCGGCCCGTAGTGGTTGAACAGGCGCGCGCCGGGCAGCCCGGCGAACCAGCGGCGGATCGTGTCGGTGCACACCAACTGCTCGCCCGCGGTGACCACCTCACGGAGCCGCGAGGGGAACCTGCCCAGGCGGACCCCGTATTCGGCCAGCAGTTGCAGTGCCACATAGGGCATGAAGATCCGCTCGGCCCCCGCCGACTCCAGCCGCTCGAGGAGCGCGGGGGCGTCCTGGCGCCATTCGGGGCGTACGAGGTGAAGGGTGCCGCCGCCGCAGAGCGTCCCGAAGATCTCCTGGAACGACACGTCGAACGACAGCATGGAGAACTGCTGGGTGGCCGCCGGGGCGGCCAGGGCGCCCCGGCCGGTCTGCCATCGCAGCAGGTTGCACAGCGTGCGGTCGAAGATCCGGACGCCCTTGGGGACGCCGGTGGAGCCGGAGGTGAACAGCGTGTACAGCGGCCGGCTGCCGTCGTGCACACGTCCGTCGTGCGACGCGGCCGCGGCCCCTGGGGGCTGTGGCGCGGCGTCCGTCAGGACGACCGCGTGGGGCACGACGTCGTCGGGGAGCAGCGCGTCCAGTGCCGCCGAGCCGCCGGGCATGACCAGCACGCACAGCGGATCGACCCGCTCCAGAACGCCGCGCAGCATGTCAGGCGGGTAGGAGGGGTCGAGTGGGACGGCGGTGACGTTCAGCCGCGCCAGCGCCAGCAGGGCCGTCACGTGCTCGACGGACGGCTCCAGGTACAGGGCCACGTGGCAGGCTCCGCCATCGGCCGGGATGGCGCGGCGGTCGGCCAGATCCGCCGCGAGCGCCGCGGCGTGGGCGTCGAGCATCGCGTAGCTCACAGTGCTTCCGTCGGCCGTCACCAGAGCGGGCGTGTCCGGTGTGCGGGCGGCCTGCCGCGCGAAGCCCTCGGCGATCGTGGTGAAGCCCGGTTCCGGGTCGCTCCCGCGCCCGTGCTCCGGCAGCGACCTCCGGTACGGCGCGACCAGCTCGCGCAGGGTCGACCGTCCGCCGGAGGCGAGCGCGTCCACGCCCCGCCGCAGCAACTCGGCCATGGCCTCGGCGGTCTCGTCGGGGAATGCGTCCTGCGCGTACTCCCACAGCAGGTCAAGGCCGTCGGCATGCTCGATCACCGAGACCGTCAGCGGGCACTTGGCCTCCGGCGTTCCCCACCACAGGGGTCGGTGAACGCAATGAGGGAGCCGGAGCGCGCCGTAGTCGGTGTTCTCCAGCACGAACAGGACGTCGAACGGGGCGCCGTCGCCTGCCGCCTCCCAACCCGTCAGCACGTCCGTCAGTGCCACGTCCTGCCGTCGCAGTACCTCCTCCACGCCGGCCCCCATGAGGGCGAGCTGCGAGCGCAGTTCCTCGTCGGGCGCGACGGCCACGGCCAGCAACACCGTGTTCGCCATCATGCCGACGCTGTCCTCGAACTCGTGTACCGCACGGTTGGCCACCGGAGCGGCGACGCGCGGACGGACCAGACCGGTCACGCCGTACAGGCTCCAGGCGAAGACGCCCAGCAGCAGTTGGAAGCGGGTCAGTCCGAACTCGGCGCAGAGCCGGTCCACCTGGGCTCGGCGCACGACGTCCAGGGACGTGTGGAGCAGCCGTGCCCGCGGTGCCGAACCCTCGTCCTCGAAGGGGAGCGCCTCCCGGGGCTCCTCCAGGCCGCGGTAATACGCCAGGAGCTCGTCGCGCCGCGCGTGGTAGGCCGGGGCGGCGAACCAGTCGGCCTGCCAGTCGGCGAAGTCGAGCGGGGTGGGCGCGGCCTGCTCCTGGCCGGTCCCTGAGGCGTCGACGTAGCCCGCGGACAGGTCCCGCAGCAGAACGCTCAGCGACCAGCCGTCGACGGCGATGTGATGCAGGTGGAGCAGAAGGGTCCCACCGTCCTCGTCGGGCAGCCAGCAGGCTCGGAGCATGCGCGGCGTCGCCAGGTCGAACAGCTCGGCGAAGAAGTCGTCGGCGAAGGCCCGCGCTGCCGCCTCGTCCCACGTCCGCCGCACGCCGGGGTCGTGCCAGGGGTCGTACGGCTCGCCCACGACCTGGACGAGGCCCTCCGGCCCCGTCTCGAAACCGGTCCGGAGCGCGGCGTGGCCCTCCACCAGCCGCCGGATCGCCTGCCGCAGAGCGGCGGTGTCGACCGTCCCGTCGATCCGGAGAGCCTGGTTCACGTGGTAGGCCCGTGAACCGGGCGCGCGGCGCTGCACGAGCCACAGCCGCTGCTGCTCGCTGGTGGCGGGCCCGGAGCGGGCACCGGAGACCGCCGGTACGGGATACACGCTCACCGCCCCGGGACGGGCCGCGGTGACGGCCCGGGCGACCGCCGCCAGATCCCCCTGGAGGACGGTCGCCTGCGGCACCTCGCAGTCCCACCGTCGCCTGATCTCGAAACGGAGCCGCACGGCCTTCAGCGAATCCCCACCGCAGGCGATCCACCGGTCGGTGAGCCCCACCCCGGTCGTCCCAAGGACCTGCTCGGCCAGCTCCAGCAGCTCACGCTGCCGTCGGGTCGGGGCCGATCCGGCGGCAGCGGCCGGGCGCCAGGGCCGGCCGGTCCGCTCCAGGAGCGCGGCCTGGTCGACCTTGCCGTTGGCGTTGAGCGGCAGCTCCTCGACGAGATGGACCTGGTGCGGCCGCATGTAGGCGGGCAGGCGGGTCTCCAGGTGGCCGGCGAACTCCTCGTAGGCCAGGTCCTGCCGCAGGACGACGAACGCCAGCAGCTCGTTCGGCCCCTCCTCGCCGGCACGGCGCGTGCATACGTACGACTGCCGGACCGCCGGGTGCGTAAGAATCTGCCGCTCCACCTCGCCGGGCTCGATCCGAAAGCCGCGGACCTTGACCTGGCGGTCCGTCCGCCCGACGTACTCCACCCTGCCCTCGCCGTCGCTCCGGACCAGGTCGCCGGTGCGGTAGTGCGTCTCCCGGCCCCCGTCGAGCCAGGGCAGGCGCACGAAGCGCCGCCCGGTCTCCTCGGGAAGGTTGCGGTATCCGGCGGCCAGACCGCGTCCGCTCAGCAGCAGTTCGGCGACCTCACCGGGCGCGGCGACGCGATCGCGGCCCGGCACGACCAGGACCGCACCCGTGTGCGGCAGGGGCCGGCCGATCGGCACCACGTCGCCGTCGAAGTCCCGGGGAATCGGGTGGCACAGCGCGAAGGTGGTGGTCTCCGTCGGGCCGTAGACGTTGAACAGCCGGGTGCGGCTGGCGGCGTTGTGCCGGTACCAGCGGCGGATCACCGCGGGGTTGAGCTGCTCCCCGCCGGTCAGGACCTGGCCGACCGTGGCGAAACACTCCGGTACCGCGGCGGTCACCGCGTCGAACAGCGCGACCGTGATGAAGAGCGTGTCGATCCGCTCGCGTCGCAGCGCCGCGGCGAGCAGTTCGGGTGTCTGCACGTCCACGTCGCTCAGGATCACGCAGCAGCCGCCGGTCAGCAGCGGTACCCAGACCTCGAAACTCAGCGCGTCGAAGGCCGGGTTGGACAGGCAGGAGTAACGCGCGCCGGACTCGATGCGGATGTAGCCGGGCCGCGCCAGCCGCAGCACTCCGGCGTCGCGCACCTCGACGCCCTTGGGACGTCCGCTCGTTCCTGAGGTGTAGAACAGGAAGGACACCTCGCCCGCGGCACGCGGTGCCGGCGCGGCCGCTTCGGCTTCGGGGACCCGGGGGAGCAGGCTGCCCACGGCCAGCGCCCTCACCCCCTGCGGGAGTCGCGTGCCCGCCTCGTCGGTGTCGTGCACCAGCGCGACCGCCGCGGAGTCCTGAAGGACGTAGCGGCGGCGCTCCGCAGGACTCTGGGTGTCCAGGGGCACCACCTGGGCACCCAGCCGAAGGATGCCGAGCATCACGCAGACCAGCCGCCACGAACGCGGCAGCGCCACCGCCACCGCCTGCCCCCGGGCGACTCCGGCACGGCGCAGTGCCTGTGCCACGGCGGCTGCCGAGGAGTCGAGCGCCGCGTAGTCCAGCCGCGCGTCGCCGTCGGTGAGCGCGACGGCCCGCGGCGTGCGCAGGGCCTGGCGGTGTACCTCCAGGGCGAGGCCGCCCGGTGAGCCCGGGTCCTCGGCGACGGAGGCTTCGGGAGTCTCCTCGGCGGGTGCCATCAGGCGTCCCGTGTGAGAGGGAGGGCAGAACCCCGCGCCTCGGCCGGGCCGGTGCCGCCGGCCGTGTCGGTGTCGAGCCGGTCCAGTTCGGCCGTGAGAACCGCGGCGACACGCGGCAGTTCGTCGCTCTCCAGCATGTCCCAGTGACCGCAGGCCACCGGTTCGACGGCGAAGCCGCCGCGGGTCCGGCGCTGCCAGAACGCGCGCAGCCGGGCGGCCGCTTCACCGTTGTCGTCGTCCTCCACCGCCGTCGCCTGCATGAGCACCACGCGGGCCCCCGAGTCGGGCACCACGTAGTCGCGGCCGGTCGCCTGGTGGTGGTTGTACACCGCGAGGTACCGGGCGACCTGGTCGTCGTCGATACCCGGGTACATGCCGTTGAAGCGCACCAGCTTCTCCCGGAACTCCTCCATGCCCGTCGGGGTGATCGCGGCGCGCTCCCGCGCGTCCTCCACACCGCGGGTGTCGAGCAGGACCACGCTCACCCTCTCGTGCCCGGCCGCCACCAGGCGGCGGCCCATCTCGTAGGCGATCAGTCCCCCGTAGGAAAGCCCGCACAGCACCAGTGCCTCTTCCGGGCGGGGATCGACAAGCCGCAGGTACTCCAGGGCCATGGCCTCGACGTCCGGCAGGGTCGACTCGCCGGGATCGATCCCTGGTGCCTGGAGGCCCACCACGCCGACGCTTCCCGCGAGCGCCGTGGACAGCGGCAGGTAGCAGAAGGCGGTGCCGCCGGCGGGATGTACGCACACGACACGGTGCCGGCCGTCCCCGGCCCGGAACGCGACCAGGCTGTTGTCGCCCGCGGGCCCGGACGCCTCCGACCGGGCGCCGCGGACGCGCTCCGCGAGCGCCTCGATCGTGGGACGCACGATGACGTCCCGGACCGGCAACGCCACACCGAGCTCCTCCTGGACGGCGTGTGCCATCTTGATCGCCGAGATCGAGGTGCCGCCCAGCTCGAAGAAGTTGTCCCCGACCCCGACGTCCGGGTGCAGCAGCACCCGCCGCCAGATCCGGTACAGGGTCATCTCGACGTGGTCGCGGGGCGCGGCCGTGTTGACCCGCCCGGAAAGGGTGCCGGCGGCCGCGCTCAGCACCGCTTCCCGGTCCACCTTGCCGTTGCGGTTCAGCGGCAGCCGCGGGAACTCGGCGACCACCGTGGGAATCATGTAGTCCGGCAGCCGGTTCTCCAGCGCGAGGCGCCATTCGTGCGGCGTCCACGTGGGCCCGGCGTCGCGCCCCACGCCGGCCACCAGGTGCGGGCCGCCCGGCATCCGGCGGTCGGCCAGGACGACCGCCTCCCGTACGCCGTCCACCGCCAGCAGGGCCGTCTCCACCTCGCCGGGCTCTATCCGGAAGCCGCGCAGTTTGAGCTGGTCGTCGTGGCGGCCGGCGTACTCGGCGTTCCCGTCCGGCAGCCAGCGCGCCAGATCGCCCGTGCGGTAGGCGCGTTCCCCCGGTACGAACGGGTCCGGCACGAAGCGCTCGTCGGTGAGGTCGGGCCGGTGCAGGTATCCGCGCGCCAGGCTCGCCCCCGCCACGTACACCTCGCCGGGGACTCCCACGGGCACCGGGCGCATGCGGCCGTCCAGCAGGTACAGGCGGGTGCCGCGCAACGGCCGCCCGATGGGGCATGACCGCGTACGTGCCCCCGGATCGGTGTACGCGGTGGTGTAGAGCGTGGCCTCGGTCGGTCCGTAGCCGTAGCAGATGCGCAGACCCGGCAGTTCCTCGCGCATGCGGTGCAGCGCGGCCTCCGGCAGGGATTCCACGCCGGTCAGGAGTTGACGCAGGCTCAGCCCGGCCAGCCGCCGGGACGGGTCCTCGTCGATCCACAGGATGTAGGACGGGGGCAGGAACGCCTGAGTCACCCGACGCTCCCGCAGCCAACCCATCAGAGCCTCGGGGTCGCCCCGAAGCTCGTCCGGGACGAGGTGGAGCACCGCTCCCGTGGTCAACGGCACGAGGAGCTCGTGCACCGACGCGTCGAACCCGATGCTCGACCAGGCCGAAGCGGCCTCGCCCGGCGCGTCGTCCATGAGCTCGCGCCAGTGGTCGAGGAGGTTGACGACGCTGCCGTGTGTCACCGCCACCCCCTTGGGGCGACCGGTCGATCCGGAGGTGTAGATGACGTACGCCAGTCGGGTCGGGTCCGCGTCGATCTCCGGTGCGTCCTCCCGCGTGCCCTCGGCCTCGACCGCGGCGAGGTCCTCCCAGAGTTGCCGGCCGCCTGCCACCGGGTCCCCGAGGTCGGTCAGAACCAGCGCGGGCTCGGCGTCGGCCACCATGGCCGCGAGCCGCTCGGCGGGTTGCCCGGGATCGAGCGGCAGATAGGCGGCCCCGGCCTTGAGGACGCCGAGGACCGCGACGACCAGTTCGACCGTGCGCCCGGTGTGCAGGCCCACCACCTGGTCGGGGCGCACACCGCGGGAGATCAGCGCGTTCGCCAGCCGGTTCGCCCGGCGCTCCAGCGTGGCGTAGTCCACCTCCGTGTGCCCGGCGACCACCGCCGGCTGCTCCGGTCGTGTCCGCACCTGTGCCGCGAAACGCTCCAGCAGGCCGGCCGACGCCGGTGCCACCGGGTCACCTCCACTGCTGAAGGTCGCCAGCAGCTCCCGCTGCTCGTCCTCGTCCAGTAAGGTCAGGTCGCCGATCTCCGCCTCGGGCCGCTCGGTCATCAGCCGGAACACCCGCAGCAACTGGTGTGCGTACCGCTCCGCCGTCGCCCTCTCGAAGAGGGCGACGGCGTATTCGATCCCGCCGACCAGGCGCCGACCCTCGTCGGCGAGGACCAGTATCAGGTCCATTTTCGCGGGAACGTGCGAGTCGTCCTCGCGCACCGCGACCTCCGCGCCGGGGAGTTCGAGTTCCTGCCTCATGGAGGGGACCCACGCGACCATGGTCTGGAACAGGGCCGTGTAGGCAGGGCTTCGCGGCGGGTTGACCAGCTCCACCACTCGTTCGAACGGCAGGTCGACATGCGCGAGGCCCTCGCGCAGCCGCCGGTTCACCCGCTTCAGCGCATCCTCGACGGTGGGTGAGCCGGACAGGTCCGCGCGAACGGCGAGGGTGTTGGCGAAGAAGCCGATGAGGCCGCCGACGTCCCCACGCCGGCGGTTTGCCGTCGGGGCGCCGACAACGATGTCGTCCTGCCCGGAGAGCAGGGACAGCAACACCGACCAGCCGGTCAGCACCGTCGCGTACAGGGAGACCCCGTTGCGTTTCGCCAGCTCGCGCAGTGCGCCGGCGAGGTCCTCGTCGACGTCCACGGCCACCCGGCCACCGTGGAAATCCTGCTCGGGCGGACGGGGCCGGTCGGTGGGCAGGGTGAGCACGGCCGGGACACCGGCCAGCGCCCCGGTCCAGTAGTCGGCGTGCGCGGCTGGTTCCTCGCCGGCGATCCAATCCCACTGCCAGCGGGTGTAGTCGCTGTACTGCCACGTCAGTTCCGGCAGCGGTACGTCCTGCCCGCCGCGCAGCGCGGCATACACCGTGCTCAGCTCCCGAAGCAGCAGTGACTGGGACCAGCCGTCGAAAATGAGGTGGTGTGCCGTCAGCAGCAGGACGTGGTGGTCCTCTTCGAGCACGAGCAGGCGGCCGCGCACCATGGCCTCCTCCCCGAGACGGAAGGGAGTGCCGCCCACCGCCCGCTGCGCCTTCGCGAGGCGCTCGGCCGCGTCCGGTAGCCCCCTCAGATCCTCGACGGTCATGGGGAAGCCGGTCTCCGGGGGATCGACGACCTGGAGTGCCGAGCCCTCGGCGGGCACCAGCCGGGTGCGCAGCGCCTCGTGCCGGGCTGCGAGCAGGTCCAGTGCCCGCACGAGCAGGCTCCGGTCCAGCGGCCCCCTGACGTCGAAGTTCATGAGCCCGTGGTAGGCGGCGCTGGCGTCCCCGTCCATGCGTGCCAGGACCCACAACTGCTCCTGCACCAGCGACAGGGGCGCAGGACGGGAGGTGGGGGTGGGGTCGGGTCCCGGCGCCGGCGCCGGCGAGGTGGACGGGGTGGTCGGGGGGACGTGGGGGGTGGTGATGCGAGACGCAGACACGGAATTCCCTTCATGAGAAAGGAAGGTGGGAAAGCAGGTACGCGTTCCGGCAGGCCCGACGCAACGCATGCGCGAGGTCAGGAGTCGGGTGCGGACAGCAGAAGGCGTACGGGACGCCGTGTGGTCAGGCTTCGCCATGCCGGGCAGGGTTCGGAAGCCGCCCGTCCGGCAGTGGTTCCTCTCTGTGACTTCACCTGCGACCTGATGTCAGAGGTATTTTTAGAGAGGCGAAGAGGATGAAAACAATCGGCGAGTCAGTGAATTTCGGTCGAGGCATCCGGAATCTAATCCCAGACCGATTTAAAGGTCAACAGTGACGCAGACCACACAACCTCTCCTGGCGGAAATGTTTTGGATCGTGTCGCGTTCAGAAAAGGGGTATAGCGGTAATCGAGGTAAATATCCTCGCACTTCCCGCCGCAGGGACCGGCGGGGCGGAAGGCCCCGGTGAAGTTGGCCTTTGATGTGTTCGGGTTGTTTGTCCGCGCGCGGGAAAGGGAGGCGCCGGGTCTTGACGGACTCAAGATCTTCATTACTCTGAAACGACCTGAGATTCGCGGAGGCACTCACGGGGAAGGCTGCAACTGATAAAGTCACCCCTCGCCGTAGGTTGCCGCGCTCCCGGCTTCCGGGACCCTAACGCTGCGCGGTCCCATTCCGGCCAATCCGTCTCCTCGTTTACGCGTGGTTTTCAACTGCCCTTCGAGCGAATCCCCGAAAGGCCGTTTTTATGACATCGAGTGCAGTTGGCGCCGACGCCGCGCCACCCCCCGCAGAAACGATATCGACCCTCTCCGTGGAGGCCACGGCATGAGCGCCGAAGCGCTGCCTCTGGACGGCGTGACCGTTCTCGACTTCACCCAGGTCTTCATGGGTCCCAGTTGTACCCAGATGATGGGTGACTACGGCGCCGACGTGATCAAGGTCGAGCGTCCCGGAACGGGCGACCTCTCCCGGACGTCCTTCCCGGACCGGGACGGACTGGACGGACCGATCTTCCTCGCCATCAACCGGAACAAGCGCAGCGTCTGTGTCGACATCCGCGCGCCCGAAGGCAAGGAGGTGATCCTGCGCCTGGTCCGCAAGTCCGACGTGGTCGTGAGCAACTTCCGCGGCGGTGTGATGGAACGGCTCGGCTTCGGCTACGACGACCTGCGGGCGATCAACCCTCGTCTCATCTGGGCCTCCGGCACCGGCTTCGGCACGACCGGACCGTACAGCCACAAGGGCGGCCAGGACGTGATCAGTCAGGCGTACTCCGGGGTGATGTGGCGCCGCGAGTCACCGGACCTGCCGCTGTCCGTGTACCCCACGCCCCTGGGCGACTACACCACGGGCATGCATCTGCTGCAGGGCATCCTGCTCGCGCTGTTGAGCCGGGCCAGGACCGGCGAGGGCCAGAAGGTCGAGGTCGCCATGTACGACTCGATGTTGCACATGCAGATGCAGGAAGCCTACGCGCAGCTCAACCGCGGCTACGAGGTCAACTGGGCCAGCATGCCGCTCAGCGGCGTCTTCCCGACCGCCGACGGCGCGGTCTGCATGGTCGGGGCGTTCAAGGAGAACCCGCTGCGTGCGGTGTGCGCCGCCCTGGAGATGGACGAGGACCTCTCGCTGCGCGAGGAGTACTCCACCATGGAAGCGCAGTTCCAGCGACGCCCGCAGCTCCAGGCGATCTTCCGGCAGCACTACGCCACCAACACCACCGGCCACTGGCTCGCACGACTGGAGGAGCAGGACATCCTCTGTGCCCCGGTGCGTACGTTGGAAGAGGCCCTCGCCGACGAGCAGACCTCGGTCAACGGCATGGTCGTGGAGATGGACCACCCGGACGCCGGCACGGTCAGGGCGCTCGCCGCGCCCATCCTGCTCTCCGGCGCCCGTATGAACGTCCGCCAGGCCCCGCCGCGACTCGGCGAGCACAGTTCCGAAGTCCTCAGGGAACACGGCTTCGACGACGCCCAGATCACGGCTTTGATGCAGGGGGGCATCCTGCAATGACCGCGGCGCCCTTCCCGGACGAGGTGCGCCTGGAGATCGAAGGACACGTCGCCCGCGTGACCATCGACCGGCCCAAGGTGCTCAACGCCGTCGACGCCAAGACGCTTCGACGACTCAACGAGATCTGGGAACACATCGAGTCCGACACCGACGTCCGTGTCGTCGTCCTGACCGGCGGAGGCGATCGGGCCTTCTGTACCGGCGCCGACATGTCCGCCGAAGCGGTCGGCAGGACCGGCCTGGAGTACTGGGCCGATCTCGACCCCAACGGCTTCGGCGGCCTGTCCCTGCGCGCCACCCTCGACGTTCCGGTGATCGCTCGCGTGAACGGGTACGCCCTGGGCGGCGGCATGGAGATGGTCCTGGGATGCGACATCGTGGTGGCCGCCGAGCACGCCCGGTTCGGGCTCCCCGAGCCCCGTGTCGGACGCGTCCCGCTCGACGGAGGAGTGACCCAGCTTGTCCGCCGGTTGCCCCATACCCAGGCGATGAGCCTGCTGCTCACCGGGCGGCGGGCGAGCGCGGGTGAGCTCGCCGGGATGGGTCTGGTCAACGAGGTGGTACCGGCAGAGCAGTTGGACGACGCGGTCGACCGCTGGGTCGCCGACGTTCTCACCTGCGCCCCCACCTCGCTGCGCGCCATCAAGCAGATGGTGCAGCGCACCGCCCACCTGACCAGCCGGGAGGCGCGCGCGGCCCGGCTGCCGGCGCTGATGGCGGCCCTGGACAGCGCGGACAGCCGCGAAGGTGTCCGCGCCTTTCAGGAAAAGCGCCCACCGAACTGGCCCGGCCACTGAACAGGAGCGACCCGCCCTGTTCCCGTCCAGCCCTCATTCGTTCGGATGTCGTGGATGAAGGGGCGGAGAGAATCTGGCCCGGAAGTGCCCAGGAACAGTCTGGTCTGAGGTGGGATAACCCAGTGGGAGACAAGGTGAGGAAACGTCCATGTCCCCCTGCTGCATGAGTGAGTGTCGTCCGTCGCTCCGCATAGGGTGTCCGACAAGCATCGTCCCAGGTCAGATGCCCTTCACGTGCCTCTAGAAGAAGCCCGGTTTCTTCGCCGAATAGCTCACGAGAAGGTTCTTCGTCTGCTGGTAGTACAGCGGTTTCATGCCTCTGACCTGCATGTATGCGCCGTCGATAGGGGAGCGGGCAGGCTCCGGCCCGCGTATGGTCCGGATCTTGGTGGGGTAACGCAGGCGTAGGAGGGACGGCGTCTATCGGCGGACCGGAGTGGGGTTGCTTCGTATTACTGGCGAGGGCTCGCTCCGGCTTGTCCTCGTCGCCGCCGACGCTGCGGGGGCGCGTGCACCGCCAAGACACGCAGCTCTGGGCGTCCCCGGCCGATCGTGGCGGCCTCGTCCGAGGTGCTCAGGCCGTCGTCGCTTGCACAGCTTGCGTGAGCGTCCCGGGGTTGCTGGCTGACGTCCTGGCGTTCCGGTTGCCTCAGTGATGAGGCGAT
The DNA here is from genome assembly GCF_000818195.1 of Streptomyces sp. 150FB. GTDB lineage: Bacteria > Actinomycetota > Actinomycetes > Streptomycetales > Streptomycetaceae > Streptomyces. The sequence goes on from NZ_JTHL01000001.1 coordinate 9,329,559, forward strand.
TTCCCGGTCATTGCCTGCGCCTTACGTTCACGTGCATGGAGGAGGAGTCGTACGCGAGACCCGCCGCCTCGGCGTCCTCCAGGCGGATCACCGAGTCAGCCCCTCTTCTTCGGCGACTGTGACTACGGGAGTCGCACCGAGAGGATTGTCAGGACCTGCGTGCACCGTCGTACGGCTGGCGACGGTGGTGAAGACGTAGCGTCCGGGGTTCAGTTCGGGACGCATACCGCTCAGCAGGGTCCGCAGACCTGTCTCACCGCTCATGATCACCAATTTATAAGACGGTGTCCTGCGTGGTCGGTTTGACGAGTCGTTTGTAGCAGCAGAGGGCGGCTGCCAGCCGAGAAAGGCCAGGTAGTCGCGGGGATGGTGTTCATAGCGGGGGCTGAGGCGACGGTAGCCGGTCAGCCAGGACGTAATCCGTTCGATCACCCACCCGGTGGCCTCCTCATCGTTCGCTGGACTTGATGCCTTTGCGGGCGATAGGGACGCCGATGCGTTTGCTGCGGAGTCATCGTCGCAGGTCAAGTATGTCGTATGCCTTGTCGGCGTGCAGTTTGCGGGGCTTGCCTGTTGATCGCTCGTTCGACGGTGTTGCGTTTCTTGTGCCGCTCTGTGTCGAAGCCAGGCGACCGTCCCTCATGTGTGACCCCTTGCGCAGGCGGCGGCCCTGCTGTCGGTCTTGCCGCGCAGCACGGCGGCGAGTGGACCGGAAACGCCGGTGCTGGCTCCATCAGGGCCCTCGGGATCCTTGAACTGCTTGCCACCAGGGGCCTGATCCTGCCCGCCGCGCTCGACATCGCACCGGTCATGGTGCCGGTGACCGCCCTGTGCTGGATCCTTCTGATGGTCGGCGCGATGGTCACCCATAGCCGCCGCGGCCCGTTCAAGCTGGTGCTGGTGAACGTGGCCCATCTTGGGCTCGCGGCCTTCATAGGGGGACACCCGGCATTCGTCGTCACGAGGAGCGGTCAGCCGCTGTCCGCCATGTTGGTCAGGCGCGCGTCGGCCGGTATGGGGCCCACCAGCGGCGCGGGCGCGGGGGCGCCAGGGGGATCTTCAGGACGACGGTCCCTGCGGTTGTGGGCGGCTTCCGCGGCTAGGAGGGCGATCACTGCGGCGGAGCCCAGCAGCTCAAGGAACGTCTGCGCGGTGTCGACCGAGACCTTGAAGAGGACACCGGTGGTCACGTAGTCCGACACCTCGGCGACGTCCGGCGGCACCATGAACAGCGCCAGCCCGAGCGAGAACCCCTTTGCGACCGGGCGGCGCCGGAAGGCGAAGAGCATACCCAGTCCGCACAGCACCGTGAGCGACGCCCACTGCCACGCGGACGCCACGCCGAGCTCCGACCGTACCGCTCCCTTGCCTGCGAGCAGGTGGGCCAGGGCGTTCGGGCCGACCTGGAAGGCCGTGTTCACGTTCCTGCCGATGTAGAAGATGTTCAGCACGCCGAGCAGCACACCCGAGGTGGTGGCCGTCACCTTTACCGGACGGGGGCCCGCGCCCCGGAGGATGTACGGAGAGGATGCCTCGTTCTCCAGGTGGCGGACCAGGAACAGGAGCGCCGTGAGGACCAGGGCCGTCGCCACCGCGCCGATCGCGGTGCCGCCGACGGCGCCGAGCGAGGGGCCCTTCGCGTCGCCGAACCAGGGATCGGACGGGGAGTCGAGCAGGACGTACCAAACGGCCGGCAGCCGGAACAACAAGGTGGTCGCGCAGGAAGCCAGCAGGAGTCCTCCGGCGGTGCGGGCCTTGATCAGAGTGGCCCAGCCGGCCGCCAACTGAAGGAATCCCAAGCCGAGATCGAGGGAGGAGGTCGCCGACAGACCCGTACCGGAACCCGAAGCCCACACGGACCAGGCCCCGGCGACGCCCCGGTCGGCGATGTCATAGAGCAGCCAGAAAGCGGTCTGTCCGAAGAGTGCCAGGCTCAGGATGCCCACTGTTATTCGCACAGTCTTGATGGACATGTCTGAATGGTCCATGGGGCATGTTCTCCTCGTATGCGCGCGTTCGGCGCGATGTGCGGCCACCGTGCAACGGCACAAAGTGGGCCTTGTCGGCCCCGCTTGATGGCCCGGCACATGGTACTGCTGCGCGATCCGAGTGAAGAACCTTGTCCGCGTTCGGCGCGCCGTTCAACTCCTCTTCAGGGCTTGTTGCTTGACGACGACCGGCGGTCTCATGAGGTCTCCGGTGGCGCCTCGCCGGAGACGCGAACCGGGAGGCTGAGTGAGAAGCAGTTCGTCCAACGGGAGGGGATGCCGGCCACCGTCGGGTCGACTCCACACCCGGTGGCTGGCATGTGCGACGGCGGATCACGCTCGGTCGTGGTGAACGTTCGAGGCTG
>NZ_JTHL01000001.1:9332256-9350367 GCF_000818195.1 Streptomyces sp. 150FB
CCCGGTAGGCGGCGCGCAGCGGGCGTACCCCGGTCTGGGGGCCGATGACGCCGTCGGGAGCGGGTTTGGGACGGCGGCCGGCGAGGCGGACACGCAGGAACACGAAGCGCGAGACATGGCCGCTTTGGAACCCTTGCGCCAGGTGACCGTGACCGCTTGGCCCCGTCCGGCGGCCAGAAGCATGTCGAGCGCGAGCTGCCACTTCGGCCGGTGGTGCTCCCCGTCGGGGATCCGGCACCGGGCCCGCCGGCCGACGGCCTGGGCCCCGTCCCAGATGCCGGACAGAAACAGCCGCCAGGACAGCGGGCAGGAAGCGGTGTCCGATGCCGCGTGGATACTGACCTCGATCTGGCAGTTCCCGACCTTGCCCAGGGTGCCGGAGTACTGCCTGGCCACCCCCGGGGAGGACACACCGTCCTTCGGGAAACCGGTGTCATCCACCACCCACACCTGCGGCCGCACCACGCTCACCGCCCGCAGGGTCGGCCCGGCGCGAATCGTGTCCACCGGCCAGGTCGAGGAGGTCATGAACTGCTGTAACTGCTGGTGGTCCACACCCAGCCGTCCCGCCATAGGCCGCATCGACTCCAACCGGCCCCGGCACAAAGCGAGTTCATCCACCCTCATACCAGCAGGAAACCGCCACAGCGACCACCTGCCCAGAGACATAACCCAGAGACATAACAAAGCACTACTAGTCTTCTGAGTCAGGAGTTCCATCTATAAATGTAGACTTGGGTCGCCGCTCGCGACGTCGAGACCGGCTGCTACGTCCTGACCACGATGGCACTCCAGACCCTCCTGCGCGGCTTCCCAGAGCCAGCCGCTGACATGGCTGAGGCCGCCCACGAACGGGGCCGGGGCCATGCGGCACCCCGCGTTCTCGGGTTCGCGAAGCTCGCCGAAGCACGCGCCCACGCAAAGGCCGGCAACGGCCGGGAAGCTGTGGCCGCCCAGGCCGCGTCCGAGAAACATCTTGAGTCGATCAAAAGAGGAACCCACGATCCCGTGCGCCTGGCGTACTTCGGTCAGGAACGCCTCGCAACGGACGCGGTGACCGCCGCCGACATCCTGACCAAGGCTCTCCGCCGCACCACCCACCCCCGCAGCCAGTTCACTGCTGCACCTGCGCCTGGCACGCGCCCAAGCCGCGCTCGACGAACGCCGTGCCACCCTGCACTCCCTGAACACGGCAGAACGCCTGCTCGGTGCCGGTGACGCGGGCGACATCCCCGCCTGGTGCTCATGGATGTCGCCGGCCGACCTCGCCGTCGACTCGGGCCGCTGCCTGCTCGACCTCGGTGGCACCGCTCAGGCACACAGCCTCATCGCCGAAGGTCAAGCTCTCCTGCCAGCCAGCCAGCCGCGACAAGACCCGCAGCATCTTCTTCGCATACCGAGCGCAGGGGCACCTCAGCCGTCGCGAACCTGAGGCCGCGGCTGCCGACCCCCTCGAAGCTCTCCACCTGGCCGAACGGATCGGAGCACCGCGGTGCGTTCAGCTCGTCCGCGATCTGGCTACGGCCTTCACTCCTCACCGGACGGCGGAAGGCGTGGCTGAACTGCTGCACGCCGTCGAATAACCGGGCAGGGAAGACACATAGATGCTGCCGCTGTCAGACCTTCGTCCGGCTTCTGGGCGTGGCCGCCCGGCCCGTGTCGCGGGTCGGGCGGCCGTCGCGGACGGCACAGGCTTTTGGGTGACCTCCGGTCCTCGGGCGGTCACCCGTCGGCCTCTCAGCCGGTGACGCTGTGCGAGCCGTTCTCGATGTGGCCGATGTACTGGCGCGACCATGACGAATCGCCGCTGACCTTGACCGTCAGGTCGTACCAGCCGTTGCTCTTGTCCAGCGGGTCGACCGTGTGGGTCACGTGCCCGCGCGCGGGCACGTGGTGTGTCACCGTCCGGTCCTTGAGGTACTGGTCTGAGCGGACCGTGAAGGTGACGGACTGGTGGCCGTCGTTGGTCAGCCGCAGTACGAGCACGTCTCGCTCACCGTGACTGTGGCCCTTCCGCTCGTACCGCGCCTCGACCTGTGCCGTGCTGCCCTCGCGGTCGAGGTCGCCGGTGAAGCGGCGCAGGAACCGGTTGGGTCCGAGGACGGTGATGTCGTACGCGGAGTCGTTGTCGTCCTTGCCCACCGGCGCGGTTCCGGACACGGTCCGCGACAGGTTGTGTGAGGCGTCGACCGTGTACTGACCCGGGAATTTGGCCGGGTAGTCGGCCAGTGAAGGCGAGTCCGCACGGTTGTTGTATACGGAGAAGTGGCTCGCCCTACTGACGTGCGGGCCGTTGTTGCTGAACTCCAGCTTCGCCGTCGCGGGCTTGCCGTGCTGCCGGGTGAAACCGACGAGGTTGGCGTTGGGCTGGTAGGGAAGCGGCCGGGCCTTCTTGGTGCCGCCCTCCTGCTTGGGCATGGTGTTCGTGGTGACCGGCGGGTCGTAGTCGACGTCGTCGCCGATCGGTTCGAGGCTGGGCAGTCGGGGCAGGCCGTAGACCGGTGACGTGAAGTCGAAGGCGCCGGTGAGGTCGCCGCAGACGCGACGTCGCCACGCGCTGATGTTCGGGCTGATCGCCGGCTTGCCGAGCGCGGTGGACCACTTCTCCATGAACTGGATCACCGAGGTGTGGTCGGAGACCTCGGAGGTGACCCAGCCGCCGCGCGTCCAGGGCGAGAGGAGCAGCAGCGGCACGCGGAAGCCGAGGCCGACCGGGGCGGGCTGGGTGAAGCCGTAGTTCGACAGGTCGGTGCCCGCGACGAATTCGTCCTTCTCCCCGGGGGCCGGGACCGGCGGCGCCACGTGGTCGAACTGGCCGTCGTTCTCGTCGAAGTTGATGATGACCAGCGTCGAGTTGAAGACCTCGGGGTCCGCGTTGAGGGCCTTGAGCACCTCGTGGACGTAGTACGCGCCGTCGGTGGGAGCGCCGTCGGGGTGCTCGGAGTAACGCTGGTTGGTGACCACCCAGGAGACCTGCGGCAGCGTGCCGGCCAGCACGTCCTTCTTGATCGCCTCGACCAGGTTGTCGGCGTTGCCGGTTTCCGGGTCGTTGGGTTCCGGCACGGTGGCGACACCGTTGTCGTAGTAGACGTTGCCGGGTGTCGCAGTGCCGCCCTGCGAGGGGTCGTACTGGGCGAAGGTCTTGAAGTATTCCAGGGCGTTGTCGCCGTAGTTGTCGCTGCCCTGGTAGACCTTCCAGGTCATCCGGGCCTTCTGCAGGGTCTCGGCGTACGACTCCCACAGGAGGTTCTTGCCGAGTTCGTCACCGCCGCTGTAGGCGGTGTAGCCGCTGTACTTGTTGGCCGCGTCGATGGTGCCGCCCCAGTGGTAGGTGCGGTTGGGGCCCGTCGCGCTGAGCACCGAACAGTGGTACGCGTCGCCGATCGTGTATTCGTCGGCCAGGGCGTAGTGGAACGGCAGGTCTCTTCGGTCCAGATAGCCGAGGGTGGTCGGGCCGCCCTTGCTCACGTACCAGGCGTTCATGAGGCCGCCGTACCAGGCCGTGTGCTGGGACTCCCAACTGTGGTCCGTCCCGCCGTAGTTCTGGGCACCGACCTCCGAGCTGGGCGGCTGGTGGCCCGCCGGGTAGGCGGATACGGGCGCTGCCGCGAGGCGCCAGGGGTACTGGGTCCCGGTCAGGCGCTGGCCGGGGCTTGAGAGGGGCTGTTCGAAGACGGACAGGCCGCCGGGCAGCTGGGCGGTGGAACGGTCCCCGAAGCCGCGGACGCCGCGCAGAGAGCCGAAGTAGTGGTCGAAGCTGCGGTTCTCCTGCATCAGGATGACGACGCGCTTGATGTCGCGGATGTCGCCGTGCGGCTTCCGCTGGTGGGCCGGGGCGGCGGCCTCGGCTGCGGACGCGCTCACACCGCCGACGGCGGCGGCACCGGTGATCGCGGTTGCCGCGCCGATGAAGTCTCTGCGGGACAGGCCTGACATGGCTCAAAACCTCCGGAAGAGTGAGGGGGCTTCGCGAACCTATGGACCCGTCCGGGCGTGCAAGAGACGAAGACGTGAATACCGGCTGAAATAATCAGATTTTCGTGGCCATGTCGCCGTGCCGCCGCCTTGAGGCCGGCGTTTTCCGGCCGTCCACTTCGCCATCACCTGGCCGGTGAGCGCCCCGGGTGGGGGCTCCACCATCGGCGAGCGGGTGATCGCCGTTCTCACCATCACTGGGGACACCGCGAAGTTGCGGTTCTCTCCGAAGTAGGGCGAGCGGCCGTTTCGCGGGCCGCCGGCACCGCCCCGGCCGGGGTGAGGCTGATGGTGCTGGAGCCCAGGCCGTAGCGGGGGCCACGGAACAGCGCCCGGTGGCGACGCGTCGGGAGGACGGTCCAGTGCAAGAGCCGGAAGGTGGTGGCGGCTTCGCACGGGCACCAGGTGTCTCTGGCAGGTTCTTTCGGGACCACCGCAGCAGGTAGTTCGGGCTCCAGGTTGTGGCAAGTTGATCTGGCTTCAGCTACCCCTCGATGCTCCTGGGCATCGCAGTGTCGGTGGTCCCTCGTACTCTGCGCGGGTGAGCGTGAATGGTGAGTACCTGCGTGTAACACCGGCCGAGCTGGCCAGGGCAGTCAAGGACCCGGAGTGGGCGTTCGAGTACGTCATGGAGGTCATGGAGACAGACGGCATCAATGACGTCGCTCCCTCGGATGCACGGCAGCTGACGACCCACAAGGCGTTCGACGCCATCGCATTCCTCCTCGAACGCGCGAGTTTTCCCGTCGACATCGTTCATGGCGAGCAGACGTTCACCAGCGAGGACTGGGGCTACGGGCCGGCCAAGTACCTGGATGCGGACCAGGTGGAGCTCGCTGCCGGAGCCCTGGCCGGCTTGTCCTTCGAGGACTTGATCCGGGAGGTGGGCCCCGAGCAGATGACGGCCGCGCAGATCTACCCGCTCCTCTGGGATGAGGCCGACGCCCTGGAATGGGTGCGCGGGTGGTTCGGCCGCTGGCCCCGTTCTTCGGCGCCACTGCCAAAGCAGGCGAGGCCATGCTGGTCTGGCTCGACTGCAGCGTGCAGTTCGGCGCCCTGGACGACATCACCGTGCGTGAGCTGGGCGAGGAGGTGGTGATCGAGGCCGAGGGGCATCATCTCGATGCGGCCACCGGTGATCCCTTCGACATCCGCTACCTGTGGATCATCGCGCGGCGCGACGGCCTCGTGACCCGGCTGAAGGACTACATGGGGCCGCGGTGTCCCGCTGGTGGGGCAGCCTGATGCGCGTCTTCATTACAGGTGGCACCGGCTTCATCGGCTCCGCGGTCGTGCGCGATTTGATCGAGTCGGGGCATGAAGTCCTGGCCCTGGCCCGCTCGGAGGCTTCGGCGGCTGAGCCACGGCGGCGTTGACCTCGTCGAGAAGGATCACCAGCCTCGGTCCGACGCGCCGCGGTTCACCGGCAGCCGCACCGTCAAGCGTTGCCGCCCCCGCCATGAGCGTTACTCCCCCTGATGACGACGGCCGCGGCGCCATGCTCACCGATGCTCTCACCAAGGGTGTCGGTGGCGCCGTGAAACCGGTGTCGGACGCGCGGGGCACGCGCCGTACACAAGCGGCGCCTCCTCCCATACACGAAGAGCTTGCCGCTCACGTGGCCTGGAGGTGCGACGTTAGGTCCTGGCCGACGTTGACGCCCGGCAACAGCAGGTGGCTGCCGGACGGCACGCCGAGCCGGTCGTGGGCCGTCCGGGTTGCCTGCGCCACACGGTGGACCGCGACGCCGGGCTCCTATCGCTGACGCGGCGGAGCGGGCTGGGGTTCGCCGGTCCCTCGTCGTGTCGTCGATGGGAGCGGACGCTCAAGCCCGGAAAGCGACGACACGGTCCTGACTGCCTGTCGGCGGGCGAAAGGCGCGGCGGACGGCGCCGTCCGCTCCCGGGCGGGTCTCGACTGGACCGTGCTGCGCCCGGGGCGGCTGACGGAGGATTCCGGCAGTGGAATGGTGCGTCTCACCGTTGCGAGGGCGTCCGGCGCCGTGCCGCGCGACGATGTGGCCGCTGTGGTGGCTGCGCTGCTGGACTCGCCGGAAACGGCAGGCTTGACGCTGAACCCGGTCAGTGGCGACATGCCGGTGACGGAGGCGGTCCGGGCGGCCGGCCGGATCTGACACCTGACGGGCCGTGTCGCCGCAAGGTCGTCTCCTTCTTCGGGCTGTTCTCGTGCTGCCTGCAAGCCCACGGGGTGACATGAGCGGGCGGGCGTTCGCTGCGAAGACGCTGCGGGCAGCAATCGACTCAGCTCAGGTCGACTGCCTGGGGCGCAGGACACCATCAGGGTCATAGCGCTTCCACAGGTCGGTCACACGGGTGCCGGTCGGTCCTGGGTAGGCGCGTGCGAACGCCGCTTCATCGCGAGCACTCTCGAAGTTTATGTAGGCGCCGTCGGTATGGGGGGCGATGGGCTTCCACGCGGCGGCCAGTACGGCGCGTTCGTTTGGCGGGAACGCCGAGGCTATGGCGAGAATGTCCTGGTGACGGTGGGCGAATGCCATACTCGAGGGAGCAAGATCGTGGGTGGCACCGCCGAGCGAGCGCAGCTGCACAAAGGCCGGGTTGGAGCCGCTGGTTACCGTCACCAGAGCGCGTGCTGCTTCGGGGGTCAGACCGGTGAGGAGCCCGTTAGTCGTGCGGGTCGGCATCTGCCCGGTATTGGGGTGCGGATGGAACCGTGGGACCAGCTCCGTGTAGGGGACGATCCGGGCCTGCTGGACCGTCACGTCAGCGATCCCGAGGAGCGGCTGGAGGGCCTCGCGGATGACGGAGAGTCTGTCCGATGCCACGACTGCGGTGATGAAGGCAGCGGCGGTGGAATCTTGTGAGGAGAGCGTTACGGCTGTCGACAGCTCACGCGGTGCCTGCGCGATGACGTCGGCCCAGCGCCGTAGCGTCTCCCCGGCTGGGTCCACCGGCGAGAGCATCTGCGCGTAGCCGACGTTGCGGAGTTCCATGGCTTCGATCTCGAAGGCGACCGCAATGCCGGCGCCCGCTCCAGCGCCCCGCACAACCCACAGTAGGTCCGGCTCGGTTGCGGCATCGGCACGCACAACTGTTCCGTTGGGTAGAACAACTTCGACGGCACGAACGTGGTCGATGGTGAGGCCGTACTGCCGTACCAGCCAGCCGACGCCGCCTCCGGTGGCAATGCCACCGACGCCGACGTTGCCGTGGTCACCGGAGCTGATCGCGAGCCCATGCGGCGTGAGCGCCTCAGCGACCTCGGCCCAGCGCGCTCCCGCTTCAATGCGGACCAGGCGGGAGCCGCGGTCGATGATCTCGATCTGGTTCAGCGCACGCAGATCGATCACGAGGCCACCGTTGTTGGTTCCGCTGCCGGACAGGCCGTGCCCGCCGCTGCGGATGGCCACCTGCAGCCCGGCCTCCTGGGCCAGCCGTAGTGCTGCCGCGATGTCATGAGAGGACTCGGGCAGGACGACGGCTGCAGGGCTACCTACCGTGGTGTAGGTGGATCGGAACCTCGGATAGCGCTGGTCGCTGGGGCTGACCACCTTGCCCGCAAGCTCTGCTGGGATGGTGCTGAGGTTGCCGTTCATCGCACGCTCCGGATGGCGTCGACACGTTCGCGCACCGCGGGTACGATCTCGCCGCCGAAGAGCGTGAGCTGGTGCTGGGGGTCAGTGGCGGGCCAGAAGATGAACGTGTCGAAGCCGAGCTCCACCACCCATTGGGTGAGGGTGTCCACCCAACGTCGCACATCGCCGACGAGTCCGGGCCCCTCTCCGTGATCTCCGATTACGCCGATCACGTTGTAGACGCGCCGAAGTTTTGTCGGGTCCCGGCCTGCTTCGACAGCCGCTTCGTCGATGATCTGCTGGCGCGAGGGCACCTCGAGGGGCGGGACATATATGTTGAGCGGGGAGATCCATCCGTCGGCCAGTCGGCCGGTAGCGGCGAGCATGTGCGGTTTCTGGGCACCGAGCCAGAGTCCGACGGGTTTTGGGGTCACCGGACCAGCGTGATAGCCGCCAATGGAGTGATAGGGGCTGTGTAGCCGTACGACGCCTCCGGCCAAGGCGGTGCGCATCAGTTCCACCGACTCCGCAGCGAATGCCACAATGTCCTGGCCGCGTCGCGCCGGCCCGCCCATTGATGCGATTGCGTCGGGAATACCGCCCCCGCCGACACCGAGCTGGATTCGCCCGCCCGTGAGTGCGCTGAGCGACATAGCGGCCTTGGCAAGCATCACCGGGGGGCGAAGCTGCATGTCGGCGACGTCGGTGAGGAAGGAGATTTGGTCGGTGAATGCCGACAGATGCGAGATCAGGGTCCAGGCATCCAGGTGGCCGGCCTGGTAGGGGTGGTCCTGAACGGCAAGATAGTCCAGGCCGAGGTCCTCCGCCGTCCGTGCGAGCCGCCGGGTTTGATCCCAGGCCCCCTCTGAGGGATCAAGACTCATTCCGAAGGAAAGCGGTCGTTTGTAGTCGGTCATGTATCCAGAGTGTGGCGACCCATGCCTCTTGCAAAGCTGCAAGTAAGGTGCTAACACTTTGTAAGTGCAATCAATCAATGACGACACCTGCCCGAGCTTCGAAGGCACTCTTGAGCTCATCGGCCGCCGCTGGACCGGCTCAGTGGTACAGGCCGCCGCCCGAGGCGCTCGGCGCTTCGGCGAGTACCGAGCAATGATCGACGGGATCTCCGATCGGCTCCTCTCTCAGCGATTGAAAGAGCTCGAAGCTGCGGGCCTCATCGACCGGACCGTTGTCCCCAGCACACCTGTGCAGATCCTCTACCAGCTCACAGCGGAGGGCCAGGCACTAGTGGTTGCCCTGCAACCTCTCTCACAGTGGAGCCTGCGGCGGTCGGGCTCCCGGGTTACCAAAGAAGTCCCGGTGGGTTAATCGAATCTGCGCATTCACCTCCCGGCCGGCCTGACCAACGAGGGCAGCCGAGCGGCCCTGAGCCCGTCCGGCTAACGGCCTCGCCAACTCGAAGCGTCCAGCCCACGCAACGGACCAGTGCCGCACTCGCCGCGGTGGCGAGCTGGGGCCGCAACCGGGCGCAGACGTGGCTGCGGCGGCGAACGATCTCACAGTAGGCCAGGCTTTTCGCCCAGGCGAGCGCGCCGCAAGCTGCGCTGCGACGGTGGGCTCACTGCTGGAGCGGAACCACGCACCACCGGGCTGAGGCGCATGCAGGCAAATCACGCGCGAGGCCTCCAGAACCAGCATCCGGCCGGCGCCTTACTCCACCCTCTTCGCAAGGAGTTTTCCGACTTGGCGCGAGAGCGGAGCGGTTTCATCCGCAACGCATGAATTACCGCTGGCCGTCGCACGGCAGGCGGTAATTCATGTAGCCCGTTACGGGTGCTTATGCGGATGCCCGCAGCGCAAGCTCCTTTGCCCTGGCTTCCGCCCGCTCGATGGAGCGGGCGCGGGACGTCTCGTACAGGGGAACCAGTTCGGCCATCGCCGGATTGTGCGGGGCCATGGTGAGCTCCGGAACGATGAAGTCGAGCTCCATGCCCAGCATCTCGTCAAAGACGGCTTCCAGGTAGTTCTGTACGTATTCGGATCCCTCGCGGGGGGTGCCCGGCGCGTAGGAGCCACCGCGGCTCGCGATGACTGTCACTGGCGTGCCTTTGACCGAAGGATCATCCCCTACGGTGCGACCGAACAGGATGATGTTGTCCAGCCATGCCTTCAAAGTCGAGGGGATCGTGTAGTTGTACATGGGGGCGCCGATCAGCACTGCGTCCGCCAGTTCCAGTTCCTCGATCAATCGGACTCGGCGGGAGAACGCATCCGCCTGCTCGGGCGTACGGTCGCCAGGTTCAGCAAATCCTGCGGTATGGGCGTCTGCCGTGATGTGCGGAACGGGCGACACCGCGAGATCCCGGTAAATCACGTTCCCATTGGGGTGCTGCTCTTGCCACGCGTGGCGGAAGATGCCCGCCACGGACCGGGAGGTAGATGCTTCTCCGGAGAATACGGAGGAGTCAATGTGCAGCAGAGTGGCCATTCTGTTCTCCATGATGGTGGTTGTGTCAACTGCCGCAGGTTCAAAACGGTCGGTTTCGCGTGACGTTGTGAGAGCAGGCATGGATTCACAGTGCGCCGCTCCGAAAGGGTCCGCAAAGTCCGCGTAAGTTGCTTACTATTGGTAAGTGGATGGCCAATGTGTGGGCCCTGGCCATCGCCCCTGTTCTGGTCCTCGGAAGAAGGACCCGGCCGCGGGCCGGAAGAACAGGGGGGGCGGTCGGCCCATCAGCCACGAACACCGTCGAGCGCCTGATCGACCAGTTGAAAAATCTGGCAGGGCATCGCCACCCGCTACGACAAGACCCCTCAGCCCCACCTTGCTGGCTTGCGCCTCGGCGCCGCCGCCATCTGGATCATGGACCGATCGTAAATCACCCGATACGCCCAGATTTAGGGGTTAGTTGGCGGCGCATGTTAGCGACCGGCCGGAAGGGCGCCGCTCCCGCCGTGAGTGCCGATCGGCCGCCTGGGAGTCAGGGAACTCATCGACGGTCGCGCGCACACCCGTGCGGCGCCGTAAGGACACGGCACGAACAAAAGGGAATTGCGCGCTGTCCGCGTGGTGTTCAGATGCGGTCGGCGCAGTCGCGGTGTTCATTGTGGTGCGCTGCGGGCACGGCGGCCGGGGTGTCCCGGCCCGCGTCCACGCACAGCGGCCTGCTCAGGCAGTTGCTGCGGGGTAAGGAAGGTCGGGACGCCGAACCAGCGGCCTGTGTATCGATGCCCGAAGCGTCAGGACCTCCACCAGTGTTCCCGCCCTCAGCCAGGGGGGGGCGACGCGGGTAAGAAGATCGTGGGCAGGAAGCGGAGCTGGCGCGGTCGGTCTTCTCCTCGCTGTTCTGGTCACCGCGGCGAGCGTGCAAGAGCCCGGACACAGCGCCCGCGCGCAATAGGGCCTGAACCACGTACGCGCTCCCTACGTGGCTTTCGTGAACGATGACCGCAGCCGGAAGCGAGCTGCCTTCAGTGAAGTGCTCAACACGGCAGTTGAGAATGGGTACTTCGCGGAGAACCCCCTCAACGGGATCCGGCGGAAGCCTCCAGCGGGCAACGAGGAGGTGGACCCGGCAGTGTGCCAAATCCGGCGCAGGTTGCCCGGCTCCTCACTGGCCTCGAGGCTGCCAAGCGGCCCTACGACCTGCGCCATGCCGGGATCTCCTTTTGGCTGTACTCCGGCGTGGATCCGGCCGAATGCGCTCGCCGAGCGGGGCAGAGTATTCAGACCCTGTTCCGCTACTACGCGAAGTTTCTGGACGGCGTGCAGGAGCAGGCGAACCGCCTCATCGAGCAATCGATGCAGGAGTGGGACAGGGCCAGCCGGAGCGCGGAGTCTGCGGAGCGGGTAGGGGATTCTGGTCCGTGACTGGTCCGGAAGAGCTGGTCAGGGCTGGGACAGCAGTAGAAGATATCGGCAGGTGCCTCGCAAACCGCCGCCGATGTCAACCGCCCCGTAAGCAAAGCGCCTGACCGGTAAAAGACCAGTTCAGGCGCCTTGTTCTGTGCCCCTAGAAGAATCCGAGCTTCTTCGCCGAGTACGACACCAGAAGGTTCTTCGTCTGCTGGTAGTGGTCGAGCATCATCTTGTGGTTCTCGCGGCCGATGCCCGACTGCTTGTAGCCGCCGAAGGCCGCGTGGGCCGGGTACGCGTGGTAGCAGTTGGTCCATACGCGGCCGGCCTGGATGGCGCGGCCCGCCCGGTACGCCGTGTTGATGTCGCGCGTCCAGACCCCGGCGCCGAGGCCGTACAGGGTGTCGTTCGCCGTTTTGATCGCGTCGTCGAAGTCGTGGAAGGCCGTGACGGCGAGGACCGGGCCGAAGATCTCCTCCTGGAAGATGCGCATGCGGTTGTCGCCCTCGAAGATCGTGGGCTGTACGTAGTAACCGCCGGCCAACTCGCCCTCGTACTCGATCTGCTCACCGCCCGTCAGCACCTTCGCGCCTTCCTGGCGGCCGATGTCCAGGTACGAGAGGATCTTCTGGAGCTGGTCGTTGGAGGCCTGGGCGCCGATCATCGTGTCGGTGTCCAGCGGGTTCCCCGCCACGATGGCCTCGGTGCGGGCCACGCCCGCTTCGAGGAACTCGTTGTAGTTGCCGCGCTGGATGAGCGCGCGCGAAGGGCACGTACACACCTCGCCCTGGTTCAGGGCGAACATGGTGAAGCCTTCCAGGGCCTTGTCGCGGAAGTCGTCGTCGTGCGCCCACACGTCGTCGAAGAAGAGATTCGGGCTCTTGCCGCCCAACTCCAGTGTGACCGGCTTGATGTTCTCGGAGGCGTACTGCATGATCAGCCGCCCCGTCGTGGTCTCGCCCGTGAAGGCGACCTTGGCGACGCGCGCGCTGGAGGCCAGTGGTTTGCCCGCCTCCACACCGAAGCCGTTGACGATGTTGACGACGCCCGGCGGCAGCAGATCCGCGACCAGGCTCATCCAGAGGTGGAGGGAGGCCGGCGTCTGCTCCGCGGGTTTGATCACGACGGCGTTGCCGGCGGCCAGCGCGGGCGCCAGCTTCCATGTCGCCATCAGGATGGGGAAGTTCCACGGGATGATCTGCGCCACGACGCCGAGAGGCTCGTGGAAGTGGTACGCGACGGTGTCGTCGTCCAGCTCGCTGAGCGACCCCTCCTGAGCGCGCAGCGCTCCCGCGAAGTAGCGGAAGTGGTCGATGGCGAGCGGGATGTCGGCGGCCAGGGTCTCCCGTACCGGCTTGCCGTTCTCCCAGGTCTCGGCGACGGCCAGCTCTTCGAGGTGGGACTCCATCCGGTCCGCGATCCGGTTGAGGATGTTGGCCCGCACCTCCGCCGAGGTCTTGGCCCACGCGGGCGCCGCGCCGTGCGCCGCGTCCAGGGCGGCCTCGACGTCGTCGGCGGTGCCGCGGGCGATCTCGGTGAAGGGGCGGCCGTTGATCGGGCTCGGGTTCTCGAAGTACTGACCGCGGGCCGGCGGTACGTACTGGCCGCCGATCCAGTGGTCGTAGCGGGACTCGTACGACACGATCGCGCCTTCTGTGCCGGGCGCTGCGTAACGGGTCATCTCTGTGGCCTCCCGGAATCCGCGCCGCCCGCCGTTGGACGACGCCCGAGGCCGAGGCTAGGGAAGGGGAGGTTGCGATCACGTTGCGTCGCTGATGGGGAGGCGACTCGGCGTGGGTCAGGCCGCCTTGATCATGTCGGCGCACTTCTCGCCGATCATCATGGTCGTGATGCACGGATTGACGGCGGGGAGGAACGGCATGATCGACGCGTCGGCCACCCGGAGCCCGGTGACCCCCTTGACCCGCAGCATCGGGTCGAGCGGCGAGTTCGCGTCGTCCGGCGCGCCCATCCGTACCGTACCGGCCGGGTGGTAGACGGTGTTGTGGGTGTCGCGGATGTACGAGAACAGCTCGTCGTCCGAACGGATCGCGGGCCCCGGGGCGAGTTCGGTGCCGGCCCAGTCGGCCATCGGGGCCTGCGCCGCGATCTCGCGGGCGAGCCGGAGGCCGTACGTCATCACCCGGATGTCGTGCTCGTCCGTGAAGTAGCGCGGGTCGACCCTCGGCTTGTCCCGGAAGTCACGGGTACGCAGCCTCACCGTGCCGACGGACCGTGCGCGGGTGACGTTGGGGGTCAGACAGAACGCGTTCTCGCTCGTCGGGAAGCCGCGCCGGTAGGTGTTCATGTCGAACGGCACGGATCCGTAGTGGAACATCAAGTCGGGCCGGTCCAGGCCCGGTTCGGTGTCAGCGAAGATACCGATCTCCCACCACTGCGTGGACGAGGTGACCATCGGCTGCTTCGCCTCCCACATGATCACACCCTCGGGGTGGTCCTGGAGGTGCGAACCGACACCCGGGGAGTCCACCAGTACGTCGATCCCGCTGTCGCGCAGATGCCCGGCCGGTCCGATGCCGGAGAGCATCAGCAGCTTCGGTGAGTCGATGGACCCGCAACTGACGATCACCTCCCGCCGCGCCGCGACCGAGCTGCTGTGGATGGTGTCGGGTTCCAGGTACTCGACGCCCGTGCAGCGCCGGTTGTCGTCGAACAGCAGGCGTTTCGCCTGGAGTTCGGTACGGATCTCAAGGTTGGGGCGCTGGCCCAGGATCGGGTGCAGATACGACACGGAGGCGGACGAACGGGTGCCGTCCTCGCGGCCGTTGATCTGGAACCAGTGTGCCCCGCGCACCACCGTCGAGCCGGTGTTGAACGGTGTCGTGGGGATACCGGCGACGGCGCACGCCTCCAACAGGGCTCTGCCGCAAGGGTCGTGGGGAGGAACCGTACGGATGGTGACCGGCCCCGAACGGCCGTGGTGATCGCCGGCCGCGTCGTTGGTCTCCAGGCGGCGGTAGAGCGGGAAGCAGTCGGCGGCGCTCCACCCCGTACAGCCGAGCGCGGCCCACTCGTCGAGGTCCTCGGCCGGTGCCCAGAAGGCGATGCAGGAGTTGTGCGAGGAGCAACCGCCGAGCACCTTGGCGCGTGCGTGCCGCATAAAGCTGTTGCCGTTCTCCTGCGGCTCCACCGGATAGTCCCAGTCGTAGCCGGTCTCCAGCAGGGCCATCCACCGGTCGAGCCTCAGCACACTGTCGTCACCGACGTCCGAGGGGCCCGCTTCCAGTACGCACACGGTGACCGACGGGTCCTCGGTCAACCGGGCGGCGATGACCGCGCCGGCGGTGCCGCCGCCGACGACCACGTAGTCGAACTCCTGCACAGGGGGCTGGGGGACGGACATCGCTGCTCCAGTTCGGTCGTTCGCGTACGGCGGGCGGAAGCGGGGGACAGGGCGCGGAGACGGGGCACGGAGGCGGGGATTCAGGGGGTGGTCGTGGGTCCCACGGGCGGTACCTCGTCCCCCGGAGCCGCCCTGGCCGAGTCGATGATCTGGATCCGGCCGCGCTTGACGAACCAGTAGTAGGCGAAGCCGGCCCCGGCGATGATCCCGATGTACAGGAACGCACCCCACTGGAGATACCAGTGGTGCGGCCCGGTCCCGTTGTAGACGGCGCGGCGCGGCCAGGCGAGGTTGATCGACATCGCGCTGCCCCAGAACACGGCCAGGATGTTCACCGGCAGCCCGAACTTGCCGAGCGAGAAATGGCCCGGGGCCGGCTGCCACTCGCCGCGCAGCCGCCGCCACAGCATGGGACCCGTGACCAGCAGATAGGCCAGGTAGATCATGATGATCGCGATGCTGGTGACGACCGAGAAGATCTGCGGCTGGTCGATGTTGAGCACCAGGATGCCGATCGCGACCAGCCCGATGACGACCGCGGGGAGGACCGGTGTCTTGAACCGGGGGCTGACCCGGGCGACCAGCGAGGACGCCGGCAGGCAGTTGTCCCGCGCCATCGCGAAGGCCAGCCGGATCCCGGCGGCTTGCACGGCCAGTTCGCACACCGTGATGGCGATGACCACGCACCACAGCACGATCTCCCCGATGGTGTGCCCCAGTGCGGAGAGCACCACGAACTGCAAGCCGTCCACGGAGAGCTGCTTCGATGCCAGGTCGGGTACGGCGAGCAGCGCGAACAGCAGGATCAGCCCGCCGATCAGGAACGACGCGCACAGCGCGCGCAGGATCGCCCGCGGCGCGTTGCGGCTGGGGTTCGTCGACTCCTCGCCGAGCGAGGACGCCGTGTCGAAGCCGTACATCACGTAGGCGGAGGCGAGCGAGGCCGTGAGAAAGGCGCCGAAATAGCCCAGTGGCTCGCCCTTCCCGAAGCCGTGGGTCTCGACGATGGCGCTGGGGCCGCGTGTGATGTGCGCGGCCAGCAGCCCGATCAGGACGACGGCGGCGATCAACTCGATCAGCACACCCGCCGAGTTGATCCGGGCCATCAGTTTCACACCGAAGGCGTTCACGAGGGTCGTGAAGATGATGAGTACGCTGCCCAGCAGCACCGCGTTCTTGGCCGAGTCGGTCCCGCCCGTGCTGTTCCCCACGAACTGGAACGTGGACGAGATCTGCGGCAGTGTGACCTGGTAGGCGAGCGCGACGGCGGCCAGCGACACCATCGTCGCCGTGACCATCATCCAGCCGCCCAGCCAGCCGATGTGCGGACCGCCCAGCTTCTTCGCCCAGTTGTAGATCGAACCGGCGACGGGGTAGCGCGCCGCCAGCTCGC
The DNA here is from genome assembly GCF_000818195.1 of Streptomyces sp. 150FB. Classification (GTDB taxonomy): domain Bacteria; phylum Actinomycetota; class Actinomycetes; order Streptomycetales; family Streptomycetaceae; genus Streptomyces. Next base: position 9,348,362 of record NZ_JTHL01000001.1, read on the forward strand.
AGAAGCAGAGGGCCACCATGAGCTGGCCCACGAACACCATCGGCCAGGACCACCAGTAGGCGGGCCCACCGAAGCTGACGCCGAAGAAGAAGAGCTGGAAGGTGCCGGTGAGGATCGAGATGTAGCTGATGCCGGCCGCGAAGGTGTGGAAGTTGCCGAGGGTCCGCTTGAGCTGGGGCTTGTACCCGAAGTCCTCCAGCGACTCGTCGTCCGACGGGCCCTGCGCCCCGGCAGCCGGGCCGCCTTCGGACGGCCCGCCCTCCGTCGGACGGCCACCCGTACTCATTCGAACCACCCCAGCCGACGCGGGGAGAGGTTACGCCACACGTGTTTGGCCTCCTGGTACTCGGCGAGTCCCGCGGGGCCCAGCTCACGGCCGAAACCGGACTGCTTCATCCCGCCCCACTCCGCCTGGGGCACATACGGCTGGAAGTCGTTGATCCATACGGTGCCCGCGCGCATCCGGGAAGCGACCCGGTGCGCCTTGCCGACATCCCCCGACCAGACCCCTCCTGACAGCCCGTAGACCGTGTCGTTGGCGAGCGCGACCGCCTCGTCCTCGTCGCGGAACCGCTCGACGGTCAGTACGGGGCCGAACGACTCGTCACGCACCACGGACATCTCCGAGCGGCACTCGTCCAGCACCGTCGGCAGGTAGTAGAAGCCGTCGGCGAGCGCCGGGTCGTCCGGCCGCGCGCCGCCGCAGCGCAGGACGGCGCCCTCGGCCAGACCCGCGTCCACATAGGCCTCGACCTTCTCGCGGTGCGCCGCGGAGATCAGCGGCCCGGTCCTCGCGCGCTCGTCGAAGGGCCCGCCGATGGGGATCGCCCTGGCCCTGGCCACCACGTCGTCGACGAACCGGTCGTGCAGCGAGTCCTCGATCAGCAGCCGGGCGCCCGCCGAGCAGACCTGGCCCGAATGGAGGAACACCGCCGTGAGGGCGTAGTCGACCGCCGCCTCGTAGTCCGCGTCGGCGAAGACGACATTGGGGTTCTTGCCGCCCAGCTCCAGAGCGATCTTCTTGACGGTCGGAGCGGCGGCGGCCATGATGCGCCGCCCCGTCACCAGACCGCCGGTGAACGACACCATGTCGACCCCGGGATCCTCGGTCAGCGGCGCTCCGGCGCTCGCCCCTGCTCCCAGGATCAGGTTGGCCGCGCCGGGGGGCAGTCCCGCCTCGGTCAGCAGCCGCATCAGCATGATGGCGGTGTGCGGGGTCAGCTCACTGGGCTTCAGCACGAAGGTGTTCCCCGCGCCGAGCGCGGGGGCCACCTTCCAGGCGGTCTGGAGCAGCGGATAGTTCCACGGCGTGATCAGTCCGCACACGCCGACCGGCTCGTGCACCACCCGGCTGTCGATGCCGGGATCGCCGGTGTCGACGATCCGGTCGGTGCCGCCCGCCGCCGTCAGACTGCCGAAGTAGCGGAAGCAGTTCGCGATGTCGTCCATGTCGTAGCCGCTCTCGACGAGCCGTTTCCCGGTGTCCAGGGATTCGGCTCGGGCGAGCGCGGCCTTGTCACGTTCCAGCAGGTCGGCGACGCGCGACAGCAGTCTCCCGCGCTCGGCGGCCGGGGTGGAGGGCCAGGGGCCGCGGTCGAACGCCTCCCGCGCCGCGGCGATCGCCGCACGGGCGTCCTTCGGCCCCGCCTCGTCGACGGTCGCGACCAGTGTCCCGTCCGCGGGGCAGTGGATCTCGCGCTTCCCCCCGTCGACGGCGGCGATCCACCGGCCACCGATGAACAGCTCCGGCATGCCAGGCTCCTCCGGTTCGGATGCGGCACCCGCCGGCCGCCCCGCCCGTTCGCGCCGGTCACGTCCTGAGGTGCTCTGTCAACCGACAGTAAGGAGAACGAGCCACCTTCGCAGCGTGGGAGGGGCAGCCGGGGGCCTCCGGTACCCGGTCTCCAGGGCGCGCCGGGCTCACGCACCCTGGCAGGCGTCGAGGTCACGGACCCGCGCCAGCGCGTGCGGCCGCTGCCGTACGGGGAGCGCCGCCGCCAGCGCCC
>NZ_JTHL01000001.1:9351122-9359338 GCF_000818195.1 Streptomyces sp. 150FB
CCAGCGCCCGCCAGACCGGCAGGTCCTCCTCGCCCCAGGGGCTGTACGCCCAGTCGGCGAGCAGCCCCGGATCGCCGCGCGCGACGAGCGCGGCCCGTAACTGGTCGGCGAGCCGGCGCCGGATCCGTACCACGGCCGGCGCCTGCGACCCGGGGAGCAGCGGTCCCGCGTACGCGTTCATCGCCGACGTCACGGCGCCGGAGGCCAGCAGGCGCGCCACCGTGTCGAAGTCCGTGTCGACGGTCCCCGCCAGCCGGTACGGGCGCGAGCGCAGCAGCTCGGGGCCCAGCAGCCCGCGCAACCGGAACAGTTCGGCGCGCAGCGTGACCGGCGGCACCGACTCGTCCTCGTACAGCTCCACCAGGAGTTCGTCGCCGGTGACGCCCTCGGGGCGGTGCGCGAGCAGCGTCAGGATCTCGCTGTGCCTGCGGCTGAGCGGGATCTTGCGGCCGGCCGTCAGCAGCAGCGCCTCGTCCCGGCCGAGCGCCGAGAGCTGCGAGCACCCGGCGCCGGGCGGCGGCGCGAGCAGGGCGAGCTGCGACTCGGCCGCGCGGGCGACCGCGCCGACGAACGCCAGACTGTGCGGGTGCGCGAGGCGGTCCCCGCCGGTGATGTCCACGGCGCCGAGCAGCCGTCCGGTGCCCGGGTCGTGGACGGGCGCCGCCGCGCAGGTCCAGGCGTGCACGGGACGCTGGAAGTGCTCGGCGGCGAAGACCTGCACGGGGCGGTCGACGGCGATGGCCGTGCCCGGCGCGTTCGTGCCCGCCACGCTCTCCGCCCAGCGCGCCCCCGGCACGAAGTTCATCCCGCCCGCCGCGCGCCGGGCCGCCGCGTGCCCCTCCACCCACAGCAGCCGGCCGTGCGCGTCGCACACGGCGACCAGATGCTCGCCGTCCAGCGCGTACGCGCTCATCAGCTCACGGAAGAGCGGCATCACCCGGGCCAGCGGGTGGCCGTCGCGGTACGCGGCGAGCGCGTCGTCGGTCAGGTCGACGCACGCGGAGCCCTCGGGGCTGACGTGCGCGCGTGCCGAGCGCTTCCAGGAATCCGCCACGACGGACCGTACGGGGTGCTCGACGTGGCCCGCCGTGGTGAACGACTCGTACGCGCGGCGCAGCGCCCCTCGGCGCCTCACCGGATCGGCCCCGGCCTCCAGGGCCACCCATGTGTCGGTCAACTCGGCCTCCCCGGCCACGATTCACCGGACACGGCCCATCGTCGCCCGGGCGGGGCCGCCCGGCAAGCGTCCTGTCAGGACGAGGGGGAGGAGCGGGGGAGTCGCCGGAGTCGCGGGAGTCGCGGGATCTGGCCCGGAGTTGGACGGAGAGGATGACCCCGGGTCACCGGGAGAGGAGCGCGGCCGCCGTCTCGCGGAGATGACGGTGCAGGCCCCGGTGCGGTTCACCGGCGGGCAGCCACTCCTTGCGGATCTTCGCCACGCAGGTGTAGTTGGTGTCGCAGACGTTGGCGAGCGGCGCCTCGCCCGCCTGCGAGAGGAATTGGTACGCGTCGAGTTCCGACAGGCCGTAGTCGCGGGCCAGCCACTGCGTGAGGTCCAACTGGGAGATACGGAAGGCGTCTTCGAGGGGGCGGGCCGAACCGGTCGAGATGATGTGGGTGTCGGACTCGATCCGGGGCCAGGGCGTCGAGACGCCCTTCAGCAACTCGACGATCACCACCGTGTTCATCGCGCACTCGACGGCGACCCCGCAGGTCTCGCCCTCACCCTGCCTGGCGTGCCCGTCGCCGAGACTCAGCATCGCGCCCTCGACGTTGACCCCGAGGTAACAGGTGACGCCGGCCCGCATCTCGGGAGTGTCCATGTTGCCGCCGTGCGCGTCGGGGACGAGCGCGGAGCGTACCTCCAGATTGGCCGGCGCCACCCCGACCGTGCCGTGCATCGGGTCCATCGGCAGTTCGATCTCGATGTCGCTGTCCCGCGCGCTGAACAGGCAGGTGCCGCGCTCGCGGTCGAGCTGCCACATCCAGACGACCTCGGGCAGCGGGGGCTGGAGCGTGGCCGTCGTATGGGTCGAGGTGAGCGCGCCGAAGAGCGGCACGGTCGTCGAGGCGGCCCAGTCGCGGGCCGGCTGGATCGACACGAAGTGGACGGCCAGCGTGTCGCCGGGCTCCGCGCCCTCCACATGGAAGGGGCCCGTCTGCGGGTTGAGGAAGGGGAACTCGCACACCTCCGACACCAGATCGTTCACCGACCGCACACGGCCGGCGAAGCAGTCCTCGGTGAACAGGTCCAGGACCGTGCCGGGCGCGATACGGGCGACGGGCGGCGCGCCGCCGAACGTCCACGCGTACTCGCCCTGCTCCGGACGTACGGTCAGGATCCTCGGGTCGCTCATCGGTGTGCTGCTCCCATCTCCGGGCCCAGGACCTGCCGGTCGGCCGGGCCGCGCCTGTCACCGGACGGTGCCGGTCACCTGCCTGTTCTCGCGGAGCTCACCGTACGGCGACGGTGTGTCGGGACGGAAGAGGTACCCCGTCACCGCCCGTTCACCGCCGCCTCGGCGCGCGCTCGCAAACCTCGTACCGTCAGCACTCGCCCAGCCCGTCGGCCAGAGCCGCGGCAGGGTCGTGATGGGCCGGGCCCACGGGCGCCCACCGCCCTTGCTCCTGGCGGTACGGCCACCAGCGCCCGTCCGTTCCGCAGCGGAGCTGAACCGGTGTGCCGACCACACTCCAGCGTCCGGGGGCCACCGCACGCGTCCGGGGCCGGTCCCCGCCGTCCCAGGCAGTGTCGAGCGCCGCCTTCGCCCGAGCGAGGGCTTCGGGGTCCGGTGCCAGGTCCTCTTCGAGTACGGCGAGGGAGGCGGCGCCGCCGTGGCGCCAGGCGCGTACGGCGAGGTCGAGATCGGCCGGCCGCCGGCCGGTGCCCGTGGCGATACGCGCGGCGAGAGGGCCGCCGTCGGCGCCGGCCGCCAGCCGTACACCGTCCTGTCCGGGCGTCAACTCGTCTTCGAGCGGCTGCTGTTCATGCCCGGGGGAGAGCGCCTCCGTGAGCAGCCGAAGGGCCCGCGCCGCCGCGTCGGCGGCGAGGAGGCGCAGGGCGTCCGCGTCGATTCCCCCGGGCGGCGCCGTCTCCGTGTCGAAGGCAGGCGGCTGCCCGATTGCCTGCGGCGGGACCGGGGGAGCGGGCAGCGGCGGCAGGATTTCGGCGGCGGCGAAGGCCTCCGAGGCGAGCACACCCGCCAACTCCCCAGCATCGGCGCTGTCGTTGCCGTCCTCTCCGTCGCTGTCCCCGGCGGTCGGCGGGGCGGCCCGGACCGCGCTGCGTACCTGCAACTCGTCCACCAGCCGCCGCTCGCTCCGGCCCCGCATCAGCAGCAGGACGTACGGATCCTCGTCCAGCAGCCTGGCCACCTGATAGCAGAGCGCGGCGGAATGGGGGCAGTGGTCCCAGGCCTCGCAGCCGCACTCCGGCTCCAGATCGCCGATACCGGGGAGGAGTTCGACCCCGGCGCTCGCCGCGTCCTCGACGAGGTGCGGTGGCATCTCGCGGTCGAGCAGGGCGGCGACGTGCCCGGCGCGGTCGGCCGCCATGTCGAGGAACCTGTCCCACTCGTCGCCGGTCAGCTCACGCAGCAGTACATCGCTGCGGTGGGCCGTGCCGTCGGGGTCCCTGACGACCGCGGTGATCCGGCCGGGCCGCACCGACACGGCGCCCACAGCGCCTTCGCGTGCGCGCTTACGTCCCTTCTTGAGCTGGGCACCGTCCAGTGCTGTGTCCTCCAGCGCCTTCAGCCAGGCCAGGCCCCACCAACTCCGGGCGAAACCACGGCCGGTGGCGGGCGCGAGGGCGGGGAAGACGCGCTCCGAGCTGTCGGCTGTGTGTGCTGTGGTCGCCGCGTGCGGTGTGTTCGACGTGTTCGACGTGTTCGACGCCTTTGGCGTGTTCGGCGAGTCGCTCATCGTGTGTTCCCCCGCAGCTCCACCAGGTCCGCCAGTTCGGCGTCGGTCAGTTCGGTCAGCGCCGCCTCGCCCGAGCCCAGCACCGCGTCGGCCAACCGCTGTTTGCGTGCCAGCATCTCGGCGATCCGGTCCTCGATCGTGCCCTCGCTGATCATCCGGTGCACCTGTACGGGCCGGTGCTGGCCGATGCGGTACGCGCGGTCCGTCGCCTGTGCCTCCACCGCCGGGTTCCACCACCGGTCGTAGTGCACGACATGCTCGGCGCGGGTCAGATTGAGTCCGGTGCCCGCCGCCTTCAACGACAGCAGGAAGACCGGCACTTCACCGCTCTGGAAGCGGTCCACCATCGCTTCCCGGCCCCCGACGGGCGTGCCCCCGTGCAGGAACAGGCTCGGCACGGCGCGCGCCGTCAGGTGCTGTTCCAGGAGCCGCGCCATCCCCACGTACTGGGTGAAGACCAGCACACTCGCACCCTCCGCCAGGATGGTGTCGAGCAGTTCGTCGAGCAACTCCAACTTGCCGGATCGGTCCGGGAGATGGGGCCGTTCCTCCTTCAGGTACTGCGCGGGGTGGTTGCAGATCTGCTTGAGCGAGGTCAGCAGCTTCACCACCAGGCCCCGCCGCTCCATCCCGTCCGCCGCCGCGATGGCCGCGAGCGTCTCCCGTACGACGGCCTCGTACAGCCCCGTCTGCTCCCTGGTGAGCGAGACGGCCCGGTCGGTCTCGGTCTTGGGCGGCAGTTCGGGCGCGATGCCCGGGTCCGACTTGCGCCGGCGCAGTAGGAACGGGCGGAGCAGCGCGGCGAGTCGCTCGGCGGCGCCCGGGTCCCCGCCGCCCTCGACGGGCTGCGCGTAGCGGGTACGGAAGGTGCCGAGCCTGCCGAGCAGTCCCGGGGTGGTCCAGTCGAGGATCGCCCACAGCTCGGAGAGGTTGTTCTCCACAGGTGTGCCGGAGAGCGCGACCCTGGCCCGTGCGCCGATGGTGCGGAGCTGCTTCGCGGTGGCCGAGTAGGGGTTCTTGACGTGCTGCGCCTCGTCGGCGACGACCAGGCCCCAGTCCTCGGAGGCGAGCCGGGGCGCGTCGAGGCGCATCGTGCCGTACGTCGTGAGGACGAACTCCCCGTCGGCCAGGCCCTCCAGGCCACGCGTGGCACCGTGGAAGCGGCGCACGGGCGTGCCGGGCGCGAAGCGTTCGATCTCGCGCTGCCAGTTGCCCATCAGCGAGGCGGGGCAGATGACCAGGGTCGGTCCCGCCGCCGACTCCTCGGTCTGCCGGTGCAGATGGAGTGCGATGAGTGTGATGGTCTTGCCGAGTCCCATGTCGTCGGCGAGGACACCGCCGAGGCCCAGCGATGTCATGCGGTGCAGCCAGTTGAGGCCGCGTAGCTGGTAGTCGCGGAGTGTCGCGGTGAGCGCCGCGGGCTGGCCGATCGGCTGCCCGGCGCCGGGTGTGCCGGGTGTGCCGGGTGTGCCCTGTTCCGTAATCGTGCTCTCGGGGTCGGCGAGCCGTGCGCGCAACTGCTCCAGCCACCCGGTGGCCTGCACACCGACTCGCTGTCCATCGATCTCGGTGGAGCCCGTCAGTACGGCACCGAGCGCGTCGACAGGTGTGAGGCGGCGATCCCTGCTCTCGCGGGCGCGCTTGGCCTCGGCCGGATCGACGAGCACCCACTGGTCGCGCAGCCGCACCACCGGCCGCCCGGCCTCAGCGAGTTGGTCCAGTTCGGTGCGGCTGAGCGGCTGACCACCCAGCGCGAAGCGCCAGTTGAAGTCGAGCAGTGTGCCGGCCGACAGAAACGTGGGCAGACCCGATCGGCCCGGGCGGGCGGTGTCTTCGTCACCCTGGCCGCCGACCGGGATGCCGGTGTCGGACACCGGCCCGGTGCCGGGTGCCGCGTCCGCCGGGCCGATGACCGCGCGTGCGGTCAGTGTGCGGGTCAGCTCTCTGGGCCAGTGCACCTGAACACCGGCCGCTGACAGGGCCGTTGCGGCTTCGCCGAGCAGTTCGGTGACCTCCTCGTCCGCCAGCTCCACGGTGTCGGGTACGGCGGCCGACAGCAGCGGGGTGAGCGGCGGCCATGCGCGGGCGGCCCGGCGCAGGGCGAGCAGGGCGTCCATCCGGGCGCGTGAGCCGAAGGCCGTACCGGCCGTGCCCGTCCCCGACCAGACCTCGACGGCGTCGGCGACCAGCGTGGGATCGCTGACACTGTGGATCTGTAGCACGGCGCGGAAGGCGGGCCCGCCCTCCGCCCCCATTCCGTAAGGGAGTTCACCGTCCGGCAGCACTTCCGGCAGCACCTCCGGCACCGCGTCCGCCAGGCCGGGCAGCTCGACGCGCAGGGAGAGCCGTACCCCCGCGTCGTGTCCCGCCGCCACATCGGCCGCCCAGCCCCGCAGTTCGGGGAATCGCCCCGGTTCCGCCGCGCCGAAGGCCTCGCTCCCGGCGACGATCGGCGCGGCCGGAGTGCGTGGCAGTCCGTCGACGACTGCGTCGAGGAAGTCCCGCAGCAGCCGCTCCGGTTGGGGAAGGAGGACAGGACCGGTCTGCTCGGGAGCGGTGTCGAGCGCCACGCAGTGTGCGGTGGGCGGCATCGAGGCGGCGAGCGCCCGGAGGCCCTCCAGGTCCTGCGCCGTCAGTGGCCCGGCCCGCCAGGCGTCGTGATCCGCCTCGGTGATGCCGGGCAACAACCGTCCCTGAGCGGCGAGTTGCAAGGCGAAAAGGGTGGCGGCACCCCAGAATGCCACCGAAGGTGAAGGATGTTCCGCAGCCCGGGCCCTGGTCAGAAGCGGAACCGCACGTGCCACGGGCACAAGCGACGCGTGGACCATGAGAGGGTGTGTGTCGGAGCCGACGACGGTCAGCTCCTCCACGGAGCCAAGGGCGGACGGCGGTTCCGCGCCGCCCGGATGCCAGAAAGCGATCCGGCCGGTTCGGGCCGGATCCGCCGGCAGGAAGACCGTGGAGCAGCGGGCGAGTTCGGAGATCCGGGGAAGCGTTGCCGCGGGGATCCTTTGCACAGCGAAAACGTATTCCTCAAGTTTGACTACTGGACTGGGCCGCCGAGGGTACCCCACCGCGAAGCCACGCGGGAGCGGCGCCGTCCTGGTCACCGTTCACAGATACCACCCACCACCGGTCGGCGAGGTGCACCCAGCACCGCCTCCGGTGGTCGGGTATCCCCCCGTTTTTCCCTGGTGGTAGCGCCATGGCTGCCTGCCGTCACGGCCCCGTACGTTCATCAGGTCGGCGTGATTCCGCGCGACCCGTCCCATTCAGAGCATCGGCCTACAGACCGGAGACCGAGATGCCCCAGGCCACCGCCACAGCCCTCATAGCGGAGCCCGTCCCTGACCCAGCCGCCGGCGGCCGCACGGCCGGCAGCGATTTCGCTCCCCTCCTGCGAATGGTCAAGGAGCAGGGACTCCTGGAGCGCCGCGTCGCGTGGTACGCCCGGGGCATCACCGTCAATCTCCTGGTCGTGGCCGCGATCGTGACCGGGATGATCCTCATCGGGGCCTCCTGGTGGGCGCTGCTCCTCGCGCCGGCGCTGGCCCTCGTATCCGCGCGGATGTCGTTCGTGGGACATGACGCGGGTCACTGCCAGATAACCGCGGACCGGGGCAGGGGCAGGATCGTCCAGCTCCTGCACGCCAACCTGCTGCTGGGCATGAGCCAGGAGTGGTGGAACGACAAGCACAACAGGCACCACGCCAATCCGAACCACATCGACAAGGACCCCGATGTCAAAGCCGACATCCTGGTCTTCACACAGGAGCAGACGGCCGGCCGCTCAGGTCTGCGCCGCTGGCTCACCCGCCACCAGGCGTGGCTGTTCTTCCCGCTGACCACCCTGGAGGGTGTCGCGCTCAAGGTGTACGGCTTCCAGGCCGTCCTCGCCCGTGGCGAAGACGCCATGCCGGTCCGCAAGCGGGTCCAGGAGGGCGCGCTGCTCCTGGTCCATGTCGTGGCTTATGTCACGCTGCTGCTGACCACCCTGAGCATCGGCCAGGCCGTGGTCTTCGCCGTGATCCACCAGATGCTGCTCGGTCTGCACCTCGGCATGGCTTTCGCCCCCAACCACAAGGGCATGGAGATGCCCGACCCCGAGACCAGCGCGTCCTGGGGGCACCTGCGCCGACAGGTCCTGACCTCGCGGAACATCCGCGGCGGACCGCTCACCGACTGGTTTCTCGGTGGGCTGAACTACCAGATCGAACACCATCTCTTCCCGAGCATGCCGCGCCCCCACCTGCGGCTCGCGCAGCCGCTGGTGCGCGCGCACTGTGCTTCCC
>NZ_JTHL01000001.1:9359363-9387092 GCF_000818195.1 Streptomyces sp. 150FB
CCCGAGCATGCCGCGCCCCCACCTGCGGCTCGCGCAGCCGCTGGTGCGCGCGCACTGTGCTTCCCTGGGGGTCCCGTACACGGAAACCGGACTGATCGACTCGTACCGCCAGGCGCTGGGACATCTGTACGAAGTCGGCGAACCGTTGCGCGCGGACGCATAGTGGAACTGGCGGACATCCGTGTGCGTTCACTGAGCAGGAGCGGCCTCGGCCGCGGAGGAGGCGTCGAAAACATGTCGACAAGGACGAAGATCGCCATCGGGGGAGTGGCCGTAGGCCTTCTGCTGTGGCCGCTCATCGGATTCTGGTTCTCACTGCTGGTGGTGCTGGGGGTGCCCGCGGTCGCCTATCTGATGCTGGACCCCTCGCAGCGTCGCAGGCTGCGACGGATCAACCGCAACCAGATAGGGCGCTAGCGAGCGGGAGAGGCACCGCGCGGGAGTAGGCCCGCATCGCTGTCACCGCTCGCGGTCCGGCCGGAACGCCGGCCCGCGAGCGGAGCGATGCCGTGTCCGGTCCTCGCGCGCTGTTGCGCCGTGCCTGAGACGTTCTGGCCTTGAGACGTCCTGGTCGCGCCGGCCGTCCTGGCCGCGGGACGGGGTCGCGGCCAGGATCAGGCGGGGCGTACGGCCATGCCGTCGAGCGCTTCCAGCAGTCCGGGCAGTTCCCGGCCCCGGCCCACCGGCAGGACCTCGCCCGGTTCGTCGTCCAGCAGGACGAACGCCATGTCGTCGGTCCGTGCCACGAAGGACCAGCCCGGGCCGTCGGCGCGCAGTGTCCGCGCGTCGCCCGGGGCGAAGCTGGACCGTACGCGGCCGGGCGGCGGAGGGGCTTCCACGTAACCGTGCAGCTCGTGCAGTACGTACCGCACACCCGGATGGGAGGGCGGCGGAGGGTCCCCGGCGGATACGGCCGGGGCGTCGGCGCCCTCGTCGCTGTTCTCGTCGTCCCCGTCCTCCGCGTCTTTGTCACCGGCCGTCGCGGCGTCGAACTGTTCCCGCCATCCGGCCCACTGGAGAGCGATCTCGTCAGCGCCGAGTCGGCGCTGCGCCGGACCCCAGGAATCGTTGTCGGGCGGCGCGAGCGGGGGTCTCGCCGAGGCGTCGCTGTCGCTGTCGTCTTCCTCGCCGACAGAATCCTCGGACGGAACCGGCTCCGGTTCCGGGTCGTGCGGGGCCGGTACGCCGGGCGCCGCGACCGTGAGCGCCAGCGGCCAGCCGGGGAGGGCGGCGACCACAGTGTTGGCGGCCGGTGACAGGTCGTACTCCATACCGCAGTCCCAGGACGCGATCGCGACCGCGACCAGCGACACGTCGTCGACCGCCACCGTCCACCGGGCGCCGTCGGCGTCCTGGCCGAACACCAGGCCGTACCCGTCGGCGTACGGTTCCAGACCGAGCGCCGTACAGGCTTCCGGGTAGTCGTCACCGAGCACGCTCGGGAACTGCGCCGGTGTCAGCAGCGCCGCCGTCAGCACGAAGAGAGCGTCCTCGTCGACGGAATCGTCCGTTCCGGTCACGGCACCTCCTCATGCGGATCATCTGTCGGCGCACCCTAACCAGTCGCGAATCCGCCGTCGAGACCGGGGGCGCCGAGTCGTCACTCGGCGGGCAGTCCGAGGAGGTCGCGTGCCACGGTCCGGGGCGATTCGCCGCGTTCGCGCGCGATGGCGAGGACGGCCCGGGAGGCGAGTTCGCTGACCCCGAAGGAGAGTGCCTCCGGCGAGACCCAGCTCTGTGCCTCGTCGATGCCGCGTTGGTCGTCCTCGGCGCACGCCGCCACATAACCGGCGGCGGCCTCGAATATGTTCTGCGGACGCGGCCGGGGCCCGTCCTCGGACCGTACGGCACCATCGTTCGACGTGAGGATCCCGCGCAGCTTGCTGAACACCGGTTCCACCTTCTCCCTGCTGGGGCGTGTCCGCACCGATCACCCGCGATGACCGTCCTGGCCCACCGCTCGTACTCACCCGTAGGGTCGCCCAGGACGAGGCGGCGGAAACCCCGGGGGCGTTCTCAGTCCTGGCGTACGGCGAGGGCGAGGAAACGCGTGTCCTCGTCGGCGTACGAAGTGAGCCGCCAGCCGGAGTCCGCGAGAAGGCGGCTCAGATTGGGTTCGGCGCGCAGGTCGTCGTCCGTGATCTGCCGTCCTTGCCGGGCGGCGAGGGCGGCCCGGCCGACGGGGTGGAACAGCGCCAGCACGCCCCCCGGTCGCACCACGCGCGCGAGCTCCCGCAGATTGTCGGCGGGCCGCGGAAGGTGGGCGATCAGCCCGGCGCCGAACACCGCGTCGAGCGCCCCGGTCCGCAGCGGCAGCCGGGCGACGTCGGCCAGCAGCAGTTGGCCGTTGCGGTGACGGCCGGCCTTTACGACTTCGTCGAGCATCGCGGGCGTGAGGTCGGCGCCGAGCACGGTGCCGCCGGGGCCCACGGCGTCCCGCAGCGGCGGCAGCGCACGGCCCGTACCGCATCCCGCGTCCAGTACGGCGTCGCCCGGGCGCACACCGAGTTCGGCGACCGCTGCCGCGTAGGCCGGACCGTCGTCGGGGAAACGGCGGTCCCAGTCCGCTGCCCTGGCGCCGAAGAATTCCTTCACGTGGGTGTGGTCATGAGGCATGACCACCATGATCCCTCAGCCGGCGGGGATCTCCCGGGTATTTTCCGGGAGCCCCCGCAGACCTCCGCAGGCCCGGTTTTCCGGTGCCCGGTGTGCCGGGAGCAGGGCCTGCGGTCGGCTGGACAGGAGGCGGGCGGTCAGTCCGCCACTGACGCGTAGGCCAGGACCTTGTCGATCTTTGCCCGTACGAGGAGTTCGCCCGGTACGCCGTTGCGCTTGCCGAACTCCTCGGCGCGCGCCTCGCCCATGTAGCGGGCGCCGAGCCGGGTCGCCGAGGCGAGCAACTCCGCGGGGTCCTCGCCGATTTCGGCGTGCCCCTCGATCACCACGAAGGCGAACGGCGGACGGTCGTCGTCAACACAGAGCGTGAGGCGGCCGTCCCGCAGTAGATTGCGCCCCTTCACCGTCTCCTTGCCCGTGGTGAAGACGAGATCGTCACCGTCCAGTACGAACCAGATGGGCGCGATGTGCGGCCTTCCGTCGGCCCGGACGGTGGCCAGCTTGCCGGTGCGTGTGCCTTCGGAGACGAAGGCCCGCCATTCGTCCCTGCTCATTTCTTTCGCCATGTCCGCATTTTCGGCCCCCGAGGGCGCCCCGCGCGACGCGACGCCCCGAGAGAAGGACACCGCTTGCCCGTGGGCGGTTGGTGCGGAAGGCTAACGCCGTCGGGGGCATGGGCACATACGAGCGGGGAGGCATGGTTATGGCGCTGGACAAAGGACTCGACTGGCTGCTCGATGACCTGACGGAACGGGTCGAGCACATACGGCACGCACTGGTGCTGTCGAACGACGGCCTGGTGACAGGGGCGAGTTCAGGTCTCGCCCGTGAGGACGCAGAGCATCTCGCCGCTGTCTCGTCCGGACTGCACAGTCTGGCGCGGGGCTCAGGACGGCACTTCAACGCGGGTAGAGCCCGCCAGACCATGGTCGAGTTCGACGACGCCCTCCTGCTTGTCACGGCGGCGGGCGACGGAAGCTGCCTCTGTGTGTTCAGCGCGGCCGAGGCCGATGTCGGTCTGGTGGCCTACGAGATGACCCTGCTCGTCAACCGGGTCGGTGAACATCTCGGTGTCGCGGCGCGGCAGCCCGGCGGGACGCCGGTCCACGGCGAGTGACCTGCGTGTTCTCCCCGGTTGTCCGAGTTATCCACAGGCTGGGCCGGGGTGGGGTGCCGGAGCGTTACGGTTATCACCGAGAGTAATCAACCACTCGCGGGGAGAGCACCGTCATGTCTGTCACTCATGTCACTCAGGACGCGGTTCAGGATGCCACTCATGGCACAACTCAGGACATGGCTCAGGGCGCGGCTCGGAGCGTTGTTCGGGGCGTAGTTCAGGACACGGCCCGGCCGCCTGTTCAGGAGGAGGCCGGGGGGAAGGCCCAGGAGGTGGGCTGGGCCGGTGGCGGCGACGAGGCCGGTGGAAGCAACGGGACCGGCACCGCCGAAGCTTTCGAACGCGGCCGGGGGGCGGCGGGGGCAGCGGGCGCGGGGACCGTCGGGGCGACGCGGGCCGCGAAGGAACTGGATCTGAGGCGTGGCGAGTTCGAGCTTGCCGTCCAGCTCGGTCACATCCGCACGGTCCTGGCCGCCCGTGGTGGCAGGCGGCTGGTCGAGCGGGCTGAGATCGACCGTCTGCGGGCGGCGGGGGGATTCCCCGACGCGTTACGCGAGCGGGTGCGGACCGTGGGGACGGCCGAAGGCGCGCGGTTGCTGTCCGTCAGTCCTGGCCGGTTCACCCGGCTTGCCCGGGCCGGATACATCACGCCGATGCGTTTCTATCTCAATCGGTATCGCGTGATCGTCTGGCTGTACGTCGCCGATGAGCTGAGGGCGTTCGCCGCCGGTGAACCGGCCCTGCTCGTCGGCCGGTTCCCGAAGGCCGTGGGCGAGACCGCCGGGCCGGAGGAGGACCGGCGCGGGCGGAACTGGCGGGCGCGGCGGGTCGGACATCTTCTGCGCCGGAGCGCGGACCCTTGGGAGCGAGCCGCTGTCATCGGTGCTGTGCTCGGCGCGGCAAGGCTCGCCGAGGCGGTGCCGGACCCGTACGAGCGGGCGTACTTGAACCGTCTCAGGCCGATCCTGGCTCCCGCACATCCCGAGTCGGAGGCCGCACGGGCGGCGGTGCAGGGGGTGCTTCTCGCCGGGCATCCGGACGAGGTCAGGTGGTACAGGGCCAGTCTCACCGTGCTGTTGGAGGAGGCCAGACTGGCCAAGGCCGCTCCACGTCCCGGCGCCGCCCCCGGCCCTGCCTCCGCTTCCGCACCGGAACCGGCACCGGATACGGAGGTCAGGCCGGACTGCCGGCCGCAGGAGCCACCGACGGCGAGGGCACCCGAGGTGCCCCGCCGTGGCGGCCGTGGTTCGCTGCTGACCCGGCTGGGGGTCAGGAACGAGAGGAATCCGGGGCTCGGAGCGGCGCGGTGAGGCCGACGACGGGAGCGCGGACGGCCGGTGACGCGGGGGCGGGGGTACGGACGGTCGGTGGCCCGGGGGTGGGAGTACGGCCGGCCGGCGGTTCCGGTGTCAGGAGGCGACGTGCAGGACGAGCTTGCCGCGGGTGCGGCCCTGCTCGCCTCGGCGGTGGGCCTCGGCCGCCTTCTCCAGCGGCAGGACCTCCTCGACCTCGACCCGCACCGCGCCCGCGTCGATGAGGTCGGCGATCCGGGCCAGCGCCGTGCCGTCGGGCTCCACCAGGAAGGCGGTCGCGCGCAGCCCCTGATCGCGGGCGGTGTCCAGCAGTTCGGGGGATCCGCCGGAGGGGACCGGGACGATGATGCCGCCGGGGCGGAGTGTCTTGAGGGAGCGGGTGCTCGTCGAGTCGTGGCCGTCACCGACCAGGTCGATGACGACGTCGACATCGCTGACGACGTCCTCGAACCGGACCTTCGTGTAGTCGACGAGTTCGTCGGCGCCCAGCGAACGCAGCCAGTCGTGCTTGGCCGCGCCGGCGGTGCCGATGACATGGGCGCCCAGGTGCTTGGCGATCTGCACCGCGAAGTGGCCCACACCGCCGCCGGCGGCGTGGATGAGGACGCGCTGACCCGCCTCGACGTGTGCGGCGTCGACCAGCGACTGCCACGCGGTGAGCGCGGCCAGTGGCACGGCGGCCGCGTGGTCGTGGTCGATGGTGGCGGGCTTGAGCGCGAACTGACGGGAGGGAGCGGTCACATACTCGGCGTAGGCGCCGGCCTGCCGGGGGAACCAGGGCATTCCGTACACCTCGTCACCCACCTTGAGGGTGTGGACGCCGAAGCCGACCTCGGCCACCACACCCGAGACGTCCCAGCCCAGCACGAAGGGCGGATCTCCGAGGACGCCGGCCATTCCGTTGCCCTCGCGGGTCTTCCAGTCGACTGGGTTGATTCCGGCGGCATGGACCTTGACCAGTACCTCGGTCTGCAGCGGTTCGGGCCGTGCGACCTCGCTGAGCTTCAGCACCTCGGGGCCGCCCAGCGAGTCCTGGGTGATCGCGCGCATCGTCGTCTTGCTGCTCATCGTGGCTCTCCTGGTTGACACGAGCCGGGTAGGGACACGGGACCCGGCCGGTTGTTGATCGACATCCGAAAAGCTATCCCGGAGGTACAGGTATCCCACAAGGGCGATTACTATCGATAGGAAAGCATGCAGTTCAGGGCGGTGTGAAGGAAGACACGATGGCAATAGCCTGCACGACGGGACGACATGCCGATCACGATGTCTATGCGGCGCACTGTCCGTGCCGGGATGTGCTCGACCTGCTGGCCAACAAGTGGGCCGCCCTCGCGATCGGCGCGCTGGAGGACGGACCGCGGCGTTTCGGCGCGTTGCAGCGACGGCTTCAGGGCGTCAGCCCCAAGGTGCTGACCAATACTCTGCGCAGGCTGGAGGACCACGGCTTTGTGGACCGTACGGTCTTTCCCGCGGTACCGCTGCACGTCGAGTACGCGCTCACCCCGCTCGGGCATGGTGTCGCCGAGCCTCTCGGGCAGGTGCGGGCGTGGGTGGAGAACCACCTCGACGAGATACGGACGGGTGGGCGGGAGGAGAGCGCCTGCGCACCTCCCACCGTGTGACGGTGTCAGGGGCGGCCGGGGGCGGTGGTGATGGTCTCCTCGGTCGAGAAGCGGCCCCAGTTGCCGTCGGGCAGTTTCGCGCGGATCTTCACCCGGTAGGTGGCGCCTGCCTCTTTGCCCGCGTAGACGCTGTACGTCGCCCGGCCCTGCGGGGCTTCGCCTCCCCAGATCAGTGTCGTCGCGAACTTCCCGCCGAGATAGATCTGGTACGAGGGGGCGTCGGCGCCGGTCCTCGGCGGGGTCCAGGACAGATCGAGATAACGGCCGCCGTCGGCCGGGTGCGAGGTGGCCCGGAAGTCGCGTGGCGCGGTGTCGGGGTCGTCGCCGGGGCCGTGCGGGGTGGTGATCTCGACCGGGCTGCTCGCCGCCGACGCGTTGCCGGCGGCGTCCCTGGCCATGAGGGTGAAGCGGTAACGGGTGCCGGGACGCAGCAGGGTGATCCGTGCCGTGGACGCGTCGCCGCCGACGCTGTGGATCTTCGAATCGCCCTGATAGACGTCGTAGGAGGTGATGCCCTCGTCGTTCTTGGGTCGCTCCCAGGTGAGGTCTGCGGCTCGTGGTCCCTCGCTCCGGCCAGAGAGACGGGCGGGCGCGGCGGGAGCGTCGGTGTCGGCGGCGACCGCCGCCGGAGTCCTGACCGGTTTCGCGCCGCTCCCCGGGGAGAGCTGTCCGCTCGCGTCCTTGGCCCGGACGGTGAAGGTGTAGGAGGTCGACGGCTTCAGCCCGGTGATGTCGGTCATGGTCTGCCCGGCGGAGACGTCCTTGACCTTCGTAGAGCCCCGATAGATCGCGTAGCCGCTGACGTCGGCGCCGCCGGGGCCCCGGGACCACATGACATGGACGGAGGTGGCGGTACCGGCCTGGGCGGTGACACGGGCCGGGGTGGCGGGGCGTTCCGCCTCCTCGGGGTCCGTACCGCACGCGGCGAGGGCGAGGACGGCGGCGCAGGTCAGTGCGGTGAAGCCGACGGTCCTTCTCATGGCCACGTCCTCCATCCGGAACGGCAATGGTCTGGACATATATGACACAGTGTCGGGTTCACATCAAGAGGGCGTGCACCCCCCCCGGCGGCGACACACTGCTCCGGCGCCTTCGCGAGGGCGGGGGCGGGCCGGAGCGCACAATGACCGGGCCGAACGAGAACGCCGAACGAGAACACAGGGAAGGACACGCAGTCGTGCGTATCGATCTGACCGGAAAGACCGCTCTGGTGACCGGGTCCACACAGGGAATCGGCGCCGCCATCGCGACCGGCCTCGCCCGGGCCGGGGCCCGCGTGGGTGTCAACGGGCGTACGGCTCAGTCCGTGGACAAGGCTCTTGAGCGGCTGCGCGAGGAGTCGCCCGGCGCGGAGTTCGTGGCGGCCCCCGGCGACGTCGCCTCGGACGAGGGGACCGCACAGGTGCTCGGTGTGCTGCCCGGCGTGGACATTCTCGTCAACAACCTGGGCATCTTCGGCACCCGCCCCGCGCTGGAGATCACCGACGAGGAGTGGCGGCGCTACTTCGAGGTCAACGTCCTCGCCGCGATCCGGCTCACCCGCGCCTACCTCGGTGGGATGACCGAGCAGGGCTGGGGGCGTATTCAGTACATCGCCAGTGACTCGGCGATCGTCGTTCCCGCCGAGATGATCCACTACGGGATGACCAAGACGTCCCTGCTCTCGGTGTCGCGCGGGTTCGCGAAGGCGGCGGCGGGCAGCGGGGTCACCGTCAACTCCGTACTCGCCGGCCCGACCCACACGGGCGGCGTCGAGGACTTCGTCTACGAACTGGTCGACAGGTCACTTCCCTGGGAGGAGGCCCAGCGCGTCTTCATGCGCGAACACCGCCCGCAGTCCCTGCTCCAGCGCCTCATCGAACCGGAGGAGATCGCCAACATGGTGGTCTACCTCAGCTCGCCTCTCGCGTCGGCCACCACCGGTGCGGCGGTCCGGGTCGACGGTGGTTACATCGACTCGATCGTGCCCTGAGGCGGCCGACGCGGGCCGGGTTCGGGGTCAGGCGAGGGTGTGGACGAGCTGTGTGGTCAGTTCGTAGCGCGCTCCGACGATGGCCAGCTCGCCCGAGGCCACCTTGGCCGCCAGATCGGGTTCGGCGTTGAGGCGTCCGCGTACGAGGGCGACATTGGCGTCGATGGTCGCGTCGATACGGGCGTCACCCTGCTGCCCGTGGTCTATGGCCGGCCGTATCTGGTCCGCCAGGTACTGGATGTGCGCGGGCAGCGGGTCTCCGGTCTGGTCGGCCTGGACGGCGGCGGTGACCGCGCCGCACGACTGGTGGCCGAGCACCATGACCAGCGGTATGCCGAGTTCCAGCACGCCGTAGGCGACGCTGCCGAGCACGGCTTCGTCCAGGACCTCGCCGGCCGACCGTACGGTCATCAGATCGCCGAGGCCCTGGTCGAAGGCCAGCTCCGGCGGCACCCGGGAGTCGATGCAGCCGAGGATGAGGGCGAACGGGTGTTGGGACGAGACGAGTTCGCGTCGTACGGCCTGCGTCTCGTCCGGGTGCCGTTCCTTGAACGTACGCCAGCGCCGGTTGCCGGCGGCGAGTTCTTCGAGGGCCTCCGCCGGGGTGGCCGGCCGCGGTCGCGGCTGCGGGGCGTGTGTGGCCGCGCCGGCGCCGGCTCCGGCGAGACCCAGTCCGGCGGTGGCGGCTGTGCCGACGACCGCCGCGCGGAGCAGGGAGCGGCGCGGGGTGTCCGTGGAGCGGGGCGTGGGGGGTGTGTCCGTGTGTCGAGTCAGCATCGCCGGAGGCTATCCGTGACTTCGTTGGCCAACGATTTGGGTTGGCAGCCTCTTGACCCATTCTTGAACCAAGTGGCCCTCGTTCTGTGGTGGTCCGGGCGTGTATGGGGGTGACGGAGCGGCGACTCGGCATTCCGGCCCCATCCGGACGGTAACGGCTGATTCCCGCCGGTTCGGGAGACGAGCCGGAAGGGAGGGCAACCGCCGGTGCCTCCCGCGCCGTCCAGGATCACGGGACAGTACGCGGGAGACCGCACGGTGAAACGGGGACCACCTCATGCAAGGTTTCAGCGAACTGCGGCTCGGACCGCTCGACCGGGTACGGATCTCGGTCGCGCCGCACCCGGGCGCCACCCTGCTCTCGCTCGTCGCCGACGCCCTGGGCGGACGCGACCAGGGAGTGCCCGAACGCTGGCGGCGCGCCGTCAGATCGACCGTGCCGGACACGGCGCCCGCCGTACTGCGGCCGCTGTTCGCACCCGAGTTCTCCGTCATCCCCGACTGCCTCACCCCCACCGCCACCATGCCAGGCGGCGATACCGCCGCCCAGTTCCAGCAGCTCGCCGACCTCTCGCCCGACCGGCTGCTCGCCGAGCTGGAGGACGACTTCGGCCCCTCGGTGCCGCGGCAGTGGCAAGGCGTCGTCGACCGGCCGCGCGACTGGATCCACGCGTACGCCCGGCTGCTGCACGCCGTCTGGGAACAGTTCCTGCCGGTCTGGAAAAAGGCCGAGGGCCTGCTCCAGCGGGAGACGGAACGCGTCGGCAGCGCGGTGGTGCGCGACTGCGTGGACGCGCTGCTGCCCGGTATAAGCCCGCGCTTCCGGACCTCCGGAACGAGCCTGCACCTGCCCGACCAGCAGGCGCGCACCTTCGAACTGGCCGATCGCCGACTGGTGCTGGTGCCCATCGTCTCCGGCCCCGGCGCCTCCATGTTCGCCCCCGACCGGACCGACATCGTCTGGATCGGCTATCCGGTGCCGGGGGTCGGACTGCTCTGGAACGACGGCGCCGACCCCGGCCCCGGCCCCGGTGCGCGGGCGGCGGACGATCCGCTCACCCTGGTCGTCGGCCGGCTGCGGGCCGCCGTGCTGCGGGCGGCGGAGACGCGGCTGACGATGGGTGAGATCGCGGCGAGCGTCCGGTCGAGCCCGGCGAACATGACGTACCACTGCGCCCAACTCCAGGACGCCGGCCTGCTCCACCGCGAGCGCCGGGGCCGCAGCGTCGTACTCAGCCGCACCGAACGCGGCAGCGCGCTGGTCGAACTGCTCTCCCTTTGACGGGTGGGTATGGGCGGTCAGGGGCGCCGGACGTTTCGAGCGGGATCGAAAAGCTTGCGGTGGTTTGTCGCCGCTGGCCATGATCAGGACTATTCACCGACGGAGGGAATGCACATGAGGGTGAACAAGATCCGGACACTCGCCACCATCGGCGCGGGGGCGCTCGCGGCCGGCCTGCTCATGACCGGTACGGCCATGGCGGCGCCGGCGGGACTGCCGTACGGCGTCACGCCCTACGAGAACGTCAACGTCCGCGCCGAGGCCACGACCGACAGCGGCATCACCGGGCATGTCACGGCCGGACAGCCCCGTGGTGCCTCCTGCTGGAAGGAGGGCCAGTCCATCAGCGACCACGGCATCACCAACAACATCTGGGTGCGCCTCGCCGAGGGGTACGTCAGTGCCGTCTACCTGAAGGGTGATGAGCGCGGCGGACTGCCGGTGTCCGCACACTGCTGATCGCGGCCCGTCCCGGCCGGGGAGATCCTCGGCCGGGACACCAGGCGTAAATGCGGAGCTCGGGCCACGGTCAGGCGTCGAGCCTGCGGGTCGAACTGCGGACGACCAGCTCCGGCTGGAGCACCACGGAGCGGTGCGTGTGCACGTCGGCGTCGGGACCGGTCTCGTCCATCAGCATCTGCGCCGCCGTACGCCCCATCCGGTCGGCCGGCCTGCGCACCGAGGTCAGCGGCACGACCGCCGCCGAGGCGAACTCGATGTCGTCGTAACCGACGATGGACACATCGCCGGGCACATCGACGCCCGCCCCGTACATGGCTTGCAGCACACCGAGCGCCAGCAGGTCATTGGCGCAGAAGACAGCGGTGGGGCGCTCCGCCAGCCCCAGCAGCCGCGCCCCCGCGTCGATGCCCGACGCCACGTCCAGCCGCGCCGACTCCACATGCCGCAGGGCCTGTTCGGGCAGCCCGGCCTCGCGCAGCGCGGCCAGCGCGCCCGTACGGCGGTCCCGGCACTGGGCCAGCGTCATCGGGCCGCTGATGTACGTGACCGAGCGGTGCCCGGCCGCCAGCAGATGCCGGACGGCGAGCGTGCCGCCCGCCACGTCGTCCACCGACACCGAACAGCCCTCGGCCGCCGGTACCGCCCGGTCGACATGTACGTACGGGATGCGCCGGCGCGCGAACTGCCGCACGTTGTGGCCCGTCTGGTCGGCCGGAGTGAGCAGCACCCCCCGTACCCGCTGTTCGGCGAAGAGCGACAGATACTCCGCCTCCTCGGCCGCGCTGCCCGCGCTGTTGCAGAGCATCACCCCGAGGCCTGTCTCGCGCGCCGCCCGTTCGGCGCCCTTCGCCACGGCGACGAAGAACGGGTTCGCCATGTCGAGCACAAGGATGGCCAGGATGCGGCTGGTACCGACCCTGAGCTGCCTGGCCGTCTCGCTGCGTACGAAACCGGTCTCGTCTATGACCGCCCGCACCCGCACCCGGGTGCTCTCCGACACCTTCTCGGGCCGGTTGAGAACGTTCGAGACCGTCCCGACCGAGACTCCGGCCAGCCGGGCCACCTCTTTGATGCCCACCGTCTGCGCCACCCGTCCCGCCCTGCCACTTCCTCGATGCGTCCCCCGACCGGATGGGCCATCATATGCGGCTTCGGCGGCCGGGTCCCGGCACGGGGTCAGGCCGGGCGGGACGCGGCGGCGGCGCGGTCCCAGGCCATACGGCGGGCCCGGTCGGCGGTCGGCTCGTAGCGGCGCGGCGACAGGGTCGAGCGGAGCAGGGCCCGCAGATCGGCGAGACCGCCGCTGACGGCGCCGGCGGCGCGTGCCTGGACGAGTACGTTGCCGAGGGCGGCCGCCTCGGCCGGACCCGCGACAACAGGCAGCCCACAGGCGTCAGCCGTGAGCCGGCAGAGCAGTTCGTTGTGCGCGCCGCCACCGACGATGTGCACGGTGTCCACCCCGCGCCCCGAGAGCCGCTGCGCGTCCTCGATCGCGCGCCGGTGCGCGAGCGCCAGCGAGTCGAGGACGCAACGGGTGATCGCGGCCGGAGTGCCCGGGACCGGCCGTCCGGCGCGCCGGCACGCGTCGGCGATCCGGCGCGGCATGTCGCCCGGCGCGAGGAACGCCGGATCGTCCGCATCGACGAACGACCTCAGCTCGGGCTCGGCCGCCGCCTCGGCGAGCAGCCGGTCCAGCGGCTGGGGCGCGCCGCCGGCCTCCCACGTACGCAGACACTCCTGGAGCAGCCACAGACCCATGATGTTGCGCAAGTAACGGACCGTGCCGTCGACGCCCAGCTCATTGGTGAAGTTGGCCAGCCGGCTCTCCTCGGTGAGCACGGGGGAGTCGAGTTCGAGACCCGCCAGCGACCAGGTGCCGGTCGCGATGTACGCGAACCTCTCCCCGGACGCCGGGACGGCGGCGACGGCGGACGCGGTGTCGTGCGAACCGACCGCCGTCACCGGCACCGGCCCCCGCAGCCCGGTCTCCGCCAGCACCTCGGGCAGCAGAAGTCCCGCGGGATCGCCCGGTTCGCGCAGGGGCGCGAACAGCGACAGATCGATACCGAGCGCGTCGGCGACGGTCCGGGAGAAGTCGCGGGTCCGGGGGTCGACGAGCTGCGTGGTGGAGGCGTTGGTGAGCTCGGTGCCGGCCTCGCCGGTGAGCCAGTACGCCACGAGGTCCGGGATCATCAGCAGGCGGTCGGCGGCCCGCAGCGCCGTACTGCCCTCGGCCGCCGTCAGTTGGTAGAGCGTGTTGAAGGGCAGGTACTGCAACCCCGTCGCCCCGTACAGGACGGACGGCGGCAGTTTCGCCGCGACCTTCGCCGCCTCACCCTCGGTGCGCGTGTCGCGGTAGTGGACCGGATTGCCGAGCAGCGCGCCCGACGCGTCGAGCAGCCCGTAGTCGACAGCCCAGGTGTCGACGCCGACGCTCGCCGGGGCGCGGCCGGCCGCCGTACCGGCGATGCGCAGGCCGTCCAGCACACCCCCGTAGAGCGACAGGATGTCCCAGTGCAGGGTGCCGGCGGTCCGCACCGGGCGGTTGGGGAAGCGGTGCACCTCCTCCAGCCGCAGCGTGCCGCCGCCGCGCCCCGAGACATGGCCCAGCATCACGCGCCCGCTCGAAGCGCCCAGGTCGACGGCGGCGAAGGGCAGGGGTTCGGGGTGCGGCACGTCGGACCTCGTCGTTCGGCGGCGGGGCGGGGACAGGGGCGGGAAGGAACCGGGGGCCGGACCGGTCGGCCCCCGGCCGCATACGTACGTACATCACAGCGGTCGGCGCCCCGATGAGCACGCCGGGCGGTCAGCGCAGGAAGGCCGCCGCCACACCGGCGTCGACCGGGATGTGCAGGCCCGTCGTATGGCTGAGATCGCCGCCGGTGAGGGCGAAGACCGCGTTGGCCACATTCTCCGGCAGCACCTCGCGCTTGAGGAGGGTCCGCTGCGCGTAGAACTCGCCGAGCTTCTCCTCCTCCACGCCGTACACGGCGGCGCGTTCGGCGCCCCAGCCGCCGGCGAAGATCCCCGAACCGCGCACCACGCCGTCGGGGTTGACGCCGTTGACCCGGATCCCGTGGCCGCCCAGCTCGGCCGCCAGCAGCCGGACCTGGTGCGCCTGATCGGCCTTGGTCGCCGAGTAGGCGATGTTGTTGGGACCGGCGAACACCGAGTTCTTGGAGGCGATGTAGATGATGTCGCCGCCGGTCTTCTGCTCCGTCATCACCCGCGCCGCCTCGCGGGACACGAGGAACGAACCGCGCGCCATGATGTCGTGCTGGAGGTCCCAGTCCCGCGCCGTGGTCTCCAGCAGCGGCTTGGAGATCGAGATCCCCGCGTTGTTGACGACCAGGTCCACCCCGCCGAAGGCGAGGACCGCGCTGTCGAAGGCCGCCTTGATCTGCTCCTCGTCGGTCACGTCCACCGTGACCGCGACCGCCTTGTCCGGTCCGCCCAGCTCGTCGGCGACGGCGCTCGCGCCGTCCGCGTTGAGATCGGCGACCACCACACAGGCGCCCTCGGCGACCAGCCGGTGCGCGATGGCCTTCCCGATGCCCGAGCCCGCGCCCGTCACCAGCGCGACCCGGGTGGCGAGCGCCTTGGGAGCGGGCATCCGGCGCAGCTTGGCCTCCTCCAGCTCCCAGTACTCGATACGGAACTTCTCGCTCTCCTCGATCGGCGCGTACGAGGAGACGGCCTCGGCGCCGCGCATCACATTGATCGCGTTGAGGTAGAACTCCCCGGCGACCCGCGCGGTCTGCTTGTCCTTGCCGAAGGAGAACATGCCGACACCGGGCACCAGCACGACCGCCGGGTCGGCGCCGCGCATCGCCGGCGAGTCGGGGGAGGCGTGCCGGTCGTAGTACGCGCGGTACTCCTCGCGGTATTCGGCGTGCAGCTCGACCAACCGCTCCCGTACCCGCTCCAGCGGCGCGCCCGGGGGCAGATCGAGCACCAGGGGGCGGACCTTGGTGCGCAGGAAGTGGTCGGGGCACGAGGTGCCGAGGGCCGCGAGACGCGGGTGTTCGGCGCGGGAGAGGAAGTCGAGGACCGGGTCCGAGTCGCTCCAGTGGCCCACCTGGGGCCGGTCCGCCGACGCCAGACCACGGATCAGCGGGGCGAGCGCCGCCGCCCTGGCCCGCCGTTCGTCCCCGGGCAGCGGTTCGTACCCGGACAGTACGGGACCGAAGGGCTCCGGCGTGCCCCGCTCGGCGAGGAACGCCTCGGCGTCGCGGATGATGCGCAGCGAGTTCTGTTCGCACTCCTCCGAGGTGGCTCCCCACGCGGTGATGCCGTGGCCGCCGAGGACACAGCCGATGGCCTCCGGGTTGGCCTCCTTGACGGCCGCGATGTCCAGACCGAGCTGGAAGCCGGGACGGCGCCACGGCACCCACACCACCGTCTGCCCGAAGCACTCGGCCGTCAGCTTCTCGCCGTCGGCCGCGCAGGCGAGGGCGATGCCCGAGTCCGGGTGGAGATGGTCCACATGAGGCGCTTCGACCAGGCCGTGCATCGCCGTGTCGATGGACGGAGCCGCCCCGCCCTTGCCGTGCAGGCAGTAGTCGAAGGCGGCGACCATCTCGTCCTCGCGCTCGACGCCCGGATAGACCCCGGTCAGCGCGCGCAGCCGGTCGACGCGCAGCGCGGCGAGCCCGTCCGCCCGGAGCGTCCCCAGATCGCCGCCCGAGCCCTTGACCCACATCAGCTCGACGTCGTCACCGGTGACGGGGTCGGTGGCTGAGCCCTTCGCGGAGGTGTTGCCACCGGCGTAGTTGGTGTTCCGGGGATCGGCACCGAGCCGGTGGGAGCGGTCGAGGAGCTGTGCGGCGACGGGATGCGTCCCGGCGGGGCCCTGGGGCTGGTCGGTCATCATGTCCCTCTGTGAGGTGCGGTCTTCAGGCGGACGGGCGGACAGGCGCGGACGAACGGGGACGGACGGGCACGGACGGGGCCGAGCGGGGGCTCAGGCGCCCCAGCCCGCCTGGGTGCCGCCGACGCGGTCGGCGACGATCTTCTTGCCGTAGCCGGAGGCGTGGTAGGCGGCGACGGGATCGGCGTCGGCGCCCAGCTCCTCGCGTACCTCGGCCACCAGCGGACGTACATCGGTGTTGTAGGCGTCCATGATGACGGCGTTGGCGGCCAGTACGTCCCCGGAACGCTGCGCCGCGTCCAGCGCGTCCGCGTCGACCAGCAGCGCCTTGGCCGTGGCCTCCTGGACGTTCATCACCGAGCGGATGATCGCGGGGATCTTCTCCTCGATGTTGTGGCACTGGTCGAGCATGAACGCGGTCTCCGAGGTGAATCCGCCGCCCCTGACCACCTCGTACATGAGCCTGAAGAGCTGGAACGGGTCGGCGGCGCCCGCCATCAGGTCGTCGTCGGCGTAGAACCGCGAGTTGAAGTCGAAACCGCCGAGCTTCTTCTCCCGCAGCAGGATGGCGACGATGAACTCGATGTTGGTGCCCGGCGCGTGGTGCCCGGTGTCGACCACCACCTGCGCCTTCTCGCCGAGTTTCAGGCAGTGCGTGTACGCGGTGCCCCAGTCGGGGACGTCCATCGCGTAGAAGGCCGGCTCGAACAGCTTGTACTCCAGCAGCATCCGCTGGTGGTCGCCGAGCCGCTCGTACACCGCCGACAGGGCCTCGCCGAGGCGCCCCTGACGGGCCGAGATGTCGTCCTGCCCCGGGTAGTTGATGCCGTCGGAGAACCACAGCTTCAGATCGCGCGACCCGGTGGCGTCCATGACGTCGACGCACTCCAGGAGATGGCCGAGCGCCTTGCGCCGGATCGCGGCGTCCGGGTGGGTGACGGAGCCGAGCTTGTAGTCGTCGTCCTGGAACACGTTCGAGTTGATCGCTCCGACCCGCAGCCCCAACTCCCGCGCGTGGGCGGCGAGTGCCGCGTAGTCGTCCACCCGGTCCCAGGGGATGTGCAGGGCCACCGTGGGCGCCACGCCCGTGTGCGCGTGCACCCGCGCCGCGTCCTGGAGCTTCTCCTGCGGTGTCCTCGGCACACCCGGCTGCGCGAACACCTTGAACCGCGTGCCCGAATTGCCGAACGCCCACGACGGCGTCTCGACAGCCTGCGATTTCAGCGCCGCCTTCACAGCGGACACGGCGGATCGACCCGTCATCTCTCAGCGCTCCCGTGATGCGGACTCGCGGTGCGAGTCGGTGAGGCCACTCTGCATGAATCGTTTCATCGCGGTGAAGCTATGGGAGGCACGGAGACCTGTCAACCCTTCGTGCGTGACCTTCGCCCGACCTGCCCGCACCACGTGAACTCACCCGAAAATATCGCGCACACCCCATTGACGCCGCATACAAACGCCGTTTAGCTTCCGAGCAACCTCATTGAATCCTTTCATGGCGGGTAGTGCTATCGGTCGCCACCGCTGAGGAGCCCTCATGAACGAGCCCGTCACGGGCCCCGCCCCTGTCCTGGCCCTGAAGGACGTGAGCAAGTCCTTCGGTGCCGTACGGGCCTTGCAGGGCGTCTCCCTGCAACTCCTCCCCGGCGAGGCGCACGCGCTCGCCGGCGAGAACGGTGCGGGCAAGTCCACCCTGATCAAGACCCTGGCCGGGGTGCACCAGCCCAACACGGGTGATGTGTTCCTCGACGGCAGGAAGGTCGTCTTCCACGGCCCCGCCGACGCCAGGGACGCGGGTATCGCCGTCATCTACCAGGAGCCGACGCTCTTCCCCGACCTGTCCATCGCCGAGAACATCTTCATGGGCCGTCAGCCGCGCCGCTCGCTCGGCCGCATCGACCGCGGAGCGGTCAGGGACACCACCGCCGCCCTCATGAAGCGCCTCGGCGTCGACCTCGACCCCGCCAGGCCCGCCCGCGGGCTCTCGATCGCCGACCAGCAGATCGTCGAGATCGCCAAGGCGCTGTCCTTCGAGGCGCGCGTCCTGATCATGGACGAGCCCACGGCCGCGCTGACGGGCAGTGAGACCGCCCGGCTGTTCTCCGTCGTACGGACCCTGCTCGGCGAGGGCGCGGCCGTCCTGTTCATCTCGCACCGCCTGGAGGAGATCTTCGAGCTGTGCACGCGCGTCACGACGCTGCGCGACGGTCGCCTCATCTCCTCCCAGCCGCTGGAAGGCCTCGGCCAGGACGACCTCGTACGCTCCATGGTCGGGCGCGATCTCGGCGAGCTGTACCCCAAGCAGCAGGCGGACGTGGGCGAGAAGGCCCTGTCCGTACGGAGGCTGACCCGCGAGGGCGTGTTCCGCGACATCTCCTTCGACGTCAGACGCGGCGAGATCGTCGCCCTGGCCGGGCTCGTCGGGGCCGGACGCACCGAGGTCGCCCAGGCCGTCTTCGGCGTCGACCGCGCGGACGCCGGCGAGGTCGAGGTGAACGGCGTGAAGCTGCCCGCCGGTTCACCGACCGCCGCCATGGACGCCGGGCTCGCGCTCGTTCCCGAGGACCGGCGCCAGCGCGGACTCGTCATGGAGATGTCCATCGAACGCAACATCGGGCTCACCGGACTCGGCCGGCTCGGCAGGGGCGGCATGGTGCGCCGGACCCTGGAACGCGGCAGGGCCGCCGACTGGGCCGTACGCCTCCAGCTCAAATACAGCAGGCTCGGGGACTCCGTCGGCGTGCTGTCCGGCGGCAACCAGCAGAAGGTCGTCCTCGCCAAGTGGCTCGCCACGGAGCCGGCCGTACTCATCGTCGACGAGCCCACCCGGGGCATCGACGTCGGCACCAAGGCGGAGGTGCACCGGCTGCTGTCCTCGCTGGCCGCCGAGGGACTCGCCGTCCTGATGATCTCCTCCGACCTTCCCGAGGTGCTGGGCATGGCCGACCGGGTGCTCGTCATGCACGAAGGCCGGCTCACCGCCGAGATCCCGCGCGCCGAAGCCACCGAGGAAACGGTGATGGCGGCGGCCACCGGACTCGCAGGACCCGACAGAAGGGCAGCGGCATGACCACCCTGCTGGACAAGCCCGCCACGGCGACGGGGAACGAGCGCTCCGCCCGCTCGCTCGTCGACGCCGTCTTCCGGGCCCGTGAGATCAGCATCGCCGGAGCGCTGGTGCTGCTCATCCTCGGCACCTGGATCTCCAACCCCGGTTTCCTCGACAGCCAGGGCGTGAAGGACCTCCTCCTCAACGCCTCGATCCTGGTGCTGCTCGCCGTCGGCCAGTCCGTGGTCGTCGTCACCCGCAACATCGACCTGTCGGTCGGCTCGGTCGTCGGGCTCTCCGCCTTCGCCTGCGGCAAGTTCGTCGCCGGTACGGACCACGGCGTCCTCGTCGTCATGCTGCTCGGGGTCGCCATCGGCATCGTCTGCGGACTGGTCAGCGGAGCGCTCGTCAGCTTCGGCCGGGTCCCCGCGCTGGTGGTCACGCTCGGGATGCTCTACATCATCCAGGGCGTCGACTACTGGTGGGCGCAGGGCGACCAGATCGGCGCCGCCGACGTGCCGGACCCGATCCTGAGCCTGGGCAGCGGCAGCGTCCTCGGCGTGCCCTACCTGCCCCTGATCACCGTGGTCGTGCTCGCCTTCACCGCGTACTACCTGCGCAGTTACCGCTCGGGCCGGGAGCTGTACGCGATCGGCTCAAGCCCCGAGGCGGCCAGGCTCGCCGGTATCCCGATGCGCCGCCGGATCCTCGCCGCGTACGTCTTCTCCGGCGCGGTGGCGGGTTTCGCGGGAACCCTGTGGCTCGCGCGGTTCGGCACCGTCGTCGCCGACAACGCCCACGGCTGGGAACTCACCGTGGTCAGTGCCGTGGTCGTCGGCGGAGTCGCCATCACCGGCGGCACGGGCAAGGTGTGGGGCGCGGCGCTCGGCGCCCTGCTGCTCACCACGATCGGCAGCGCCCTGGTGGTCCTGAAGGTCGACTCGTTCTGGCAGGACGCCATCACCGGAGCACTGCTCCTCGCGGCCATCAGCGCCGACCGGATCGTGAACCTGCGGATGACAGCCGCATTGAGGAAGAGGAGCGCCCGACATGGCAATGGCGCCTGACACAAAGGCCGCGCCGCGGCCGCCCGTGAAGGGTCCGGCGTCGGGAGCCGCGACGCCCGGCGAGTTCATCAAAGCCGTCGCGCTGCGCTGGGACACGGCGGTCGGCGCCCTGCTGGTCGCGGTGTTCGTGGTGGGCCTCGGCACCACCGAGGGCTTCGCCTCCGGCGAGAACCTCGCCTTCGCCTTCAACGACATCTCCGAGGTCGCGCTCATCGCGCTGCCCATGACCCTGCTGGTCGTGGCCGGCCAGATCGACCTGTCCGTCGCCTCCATGCTCGGTCTCGGCAGCGCCCTGACCGGCGCCCTGTGGAACGCGGGCTGGGCCTTCGAGACGATCGTGCCCGTCGTCCTGGTCGTGGGGATCGCCGGTGGTCTGCTCAACGGATGGCTGGTCACCCGGGTCGGCCTGCCCTCGCTCGCCGTCACGATCGGCACCCTGGCGCTCTACCGGGGCCTCGCCTCGGTCGCGCTCGGCAGCGACGCCGTCACCGACTTCCCCCAGACGTACGCCAACTGGGCCGTCGACACCACCACCATCCCCGGCACCTTCATCACGTACCCCATCGCCCTGTTCATCGTGCTGGCCGTGGTCACCGCCGTACTCCTGCACTCCACCGCCTTCGGGCGCTCGCTGTTCGCCATCGGCGCGCAGGAGGAGGCCGCGTACTTCGCCGGGATCAGGGTCAAGCGCTTCAAGCTGATCCTCTTCGTCGTCACCGGCCTGTTCTCGGCCTTCGCCGGCGTCGTCTTCACCCTGCGCTACGGCAGTGCGCGCGCCGACAACGGCCTCGGCTTCGAGATGCTCGTCATCGCTTCCGTCCTGCTCGGCGGCATCGACTTCGACGGCGGCAAGGGCACCCTCTTCGGCGCCGTCGCCGGTGTGCTGCTCATCGGCGTCCTGAAGAACCTGCTCACACTCAACGATGTGCCGAACGAGGTCCAGGTCATCGTGACCGGGCTGCTGCTCGTCGCCTCCGTCCTCACCCCACGGGTCGTCGCAGCCGTGGTCGAACGAAGGCACCGGCGGGCCGCCGACGCCCCCGCCGCACCCCCCGCGTCCTGACATCCCTGAACCCTGAAAGGTCCAAGCCCGCCATGATGATCCACAACTCCGCCCGACGCCGCGCGGCAGTCACCGCCACCACCGCCTGCCTCCTCGCCGTCTCACTCACCGCCTGCGGGGGGACGACCAAGGACAGCGCCAAGAACGACGCGCCGACCGCGGCCAGTTCCGCCAAGGCCGACCCGAACGCGCCGCTGAAGAAGAACCTCAAGCTCGCGTTCCTCCCCAAGCAGATCAACAACCCGTACGAGAAGATCGTCGACGAGGCGGGCATCGCGGCGGCGAAGGACTTCTCCTCGACGGGCAAGGAGGTCGGCCCCTCCGACGCCAGCGCCTCCTCCCAGGTCTCCTACATCAACACCCTCATCCAGCAGCGCCAGGACGCCATCCTGATCGCGGCCAACGACCCGAACGCCGTGTGCGGGCCGCTCAAGCAGGCCATGGCGAAGAAGATCAAGGTCGTCGCCTACGACTCCGACACCGCCAAGGACTGCCGCCAGCTCTTCATCAACCAGGCCAGCTCCGAGGAGATCGGCCGCAGCCTCGTCCAGCACCTGGGCGCGCAGATCGGCTACAAGGGCAAGATCGCCATCCTCTCGGCGACCCAGAACGCCACGAACCAGAACACCTGGATCGGCTTCATGAAGGACGAGCTGAAGCTGCCCAAGTACAAGAACATGCAGCTCGTGAAGGTCGCCTACGGGGACGACGCCGACCAGAAGTCCTTCCAGCAGACGCAGGGCCTCCTCCAGGCGTACCCCGACCTCAAGGGCATCATCTCGCCCACCACCGTCGGCATCGCGGCGGCCGCGCGCTACCTCAGCGACTCCTCGTACAAGGGCAAGGTCGTCCTCAACGGCCTCGGTACGCCGAACCAGATGCGCAAGTACGTCAAGGACGGCACGGTCACCCAGTTCTCCCTGTGGAACCCGGAGGAGCTCGGCTACCTCGGGTCGTACGCCGCCGCGGCGCTGGCGTCCGGGCAGATCACCGGCGCCGAGGGCGAGAAGTTCAAGGCGGGCAAGCTCGGTGAGTACACCGTCGGCAAGAACGGCGAGGTCATCCTCGGCGAGCCGACCGTCTTCAGCAAGGCCAACATCGACAAGTTCAACTTCTGAGCGGGCGGCGACCCGTGCGGCGCGTCTGTTTCCTGCTGAAGGTCCGCCAGGACCGGATCGCCGAGTACCGCGAGCGGCACGCGGCCGTCTGGCCGGAGATGCTGCGGGCGCTCGCGGCCTCCGGCTGGCACAACTACTCGCTCTTCCTGCGCGACGACGGGCTGCTCGTCGGCTACCTGGAGACCGAGGACTTCGAAGCGGCCAAGAAGGCCATGGCGGCGACCGGCGTCAACGCCCGCTGGCAGGCCGAGATGGCCGGCTTCTTCGAGGACACGGGGGAGCGGGGAACGAGCGCGGGCACGGCTCCCGACGAGGCGATGCACCCGCTGACCGAGGTTTTCCACCTCGCCTAGGGCGTGCGGCGTGTCGTCCTTCGAGGACGACACGCCGTCACATCCTGGACCGATCCACCCCGCGACCGAAGGAGCCGCCATGACCGTCCGTACCCCCGCCGTCGCCCGCAAGCCCAGGATCGGGCTCGTCGCGGGAGGACTCGGCGCCTACTGGCCGCAGTTCCCCGACCTCCTCCCGCAACTCCGGCGCTCCGCCGACCGGGTGACGGAGCGCATGCGGGAGTTCGACGCCGAGGTGGTCGATGTCGGCTTCATCTCCGACGCGCAGGAAGGAGCGGTGGCGGCCGAGAAGCTGCGCGTCGCCGACTGCGATCTGATCGTCGGCTTCCTCACCACCTACATGACCGCCAGCATGCTCGTGCCCGTGGCCCAGCGCAGCGGCGCGCCCGTCCTGCTCATCAACCTCCAGCCCACGGAGTCGATGGACCACGCCACCTTCGACACCGGACAGTGGCTGGCCTACTGCGGCGCCTGCCCGCTGCCGGAGATGGCCAACGCCTTCGAGCGCGTCGGCGTGCCGTTCCGCTCGGTCTCCGGATACCTGGAGGACGACCGGGCCTGGGCGCGCATCGGCCGCTGGATCCGCGCCGCGGGAGTCCGCTCCGTCCTGCGCAACGGCCGGCACGGCCTGATGGGGCACCTCTACCCGGGCATGTACGACGTGTCCACCGACCTGACCATGGTCACCGGCAACCTCGGCGGCCACATGGAGGTCGTCGAGTTCGACGACCTGCGGGTACGGGTGGAGAAGGTCACCGACAGCGAGCTGGACGCGAAACTCGACGAGACGCGGGAGGTCTTCGAACTCGCCGACACCGTCGTCGAGGAGGACCTGCGCTGGGCCGCCCAGGTCTCCGTCGGCCTCGACCGGCTCGTCGCCGACTTCGACCTGGACTCCCTCGCGTACTACCACCGGGGCCTCGACGCCGAGGTGCACGAACGCCTCGGCGCCGGCATGATCCTCGGCTCCTCGCTGCTGACCGCGCGGGGAATCCCCGCCTGCGGCGAGTACGAACTCCGCACGTCCCTGGCCATGCTGATCGCCGACCGCCTCGGCGCCGGCGGCTCCTTCACCGAACTCCAGGCGCTCGACTTCACCGCCGGCGTGGTCGAGATGGGCCACGACGGTCCCGGCCACCTCGCCATCAGCGAACGCAAGCCGCTGCTGCGCGGCCTCGGCATCTACCACGGCAAGCGCGGCTGGGGCGTGTCGGTCGAGTTCGACGTACGTCAGGGGCCCGTCACCCTGGTCGGGCTCGGACAGAGCCGCGAGGGGAGCTACCGGCTCGTCGCCGCCGAGGGCGAGGTCGTGCCGGGCCCGCATCTGGAGATCGGCAACACCACGTCCCGCGTCGACTTCGGCTGCGACCCGGGGGAGTGGACCGACGCGTGGAGTGCGTCCGGCATCGGACACCACTGGGCGCTGGCCACCGGACGGCTGCTCCCCGAACTGCGGGCGCTGGCCGGTCTGACGGGCCTGGAGCTCGTGGAAGTCGCTGTCTGATGCGCCGCCCGGTGGGCATCAAGGATGTGGCGGGGGCGGCCGGAGTCTCCGTCGGCACCGTCTCGAACGTGATCAACCGGCCCGAGTCCGTCACCGAGGAGACCCGCCGCCGCGTCCTGTCCACCATCGAGCGCCTCGGCTACGTACGCAGCGAGTCGGCGCGCCAACTGCGCGCGGGCCGCAGCCGCATTCTGGCCATGCTCGTCCTCGACATGGCCAACCCCTTCTTCGTCGACGTGGCCTCGGGTGCCGAACGCTCGGCGCGCGAGGCCAGGCTCGGCGTGATGCTCTGCAACAGCGCGGAGAGCCCCGAGGAAGAGGCCATCTACCTCACGATGTTCTCCGAGCAGCGGGTACGGGGCGTTCTGGTCACCCCGGCCGACATGAGCGGCCACAACCTTGACTCGTTCCGGCGGCACGAGATCCCGTTCGTCTTCGTGGACCGCATCGTGCCGAGCGCCGACGGCTGTTCGGTGTCGGTGGACGATGTGAACGGCGGCGCCCTGGCGGTCCGCCACCTGCTGGGCCGCGGCTGCCGCGACATCGCGTATGTGAGCGGCCCCATGCACCTGGCGCAGTGCCAGGACCGCCGTGAGGGCGCGCTGCTGGCGCTCGCCGAGGCGGGTCTGCCGCCCGGCGCGCTGCGCCATGTCGAGGCGGCGCGCCTCGACGTCACGGCGGGCCGCGACGCGGGGGCCCGGCTGCTGGGGATGTCGACCAGACCCGGCGCCGTGTTCTGCGCCAACGACCTGCTCGCCCTCGGGGTGCTCCAGACCCTCTACGCGGCGGGGATACGGGTGCCGGAGGACGTGGCGCTCGTCGGCTACGACGACATCGAGTTCGCCTCGGCCGCCGCCGTACCGCTCACCTCGGTGCGCCAGCCGGCCTTCCAGCTCGGGGTCACGGCGGCCGATCTGCTGATCCAGGAGACGGGCGACAACGCGGCCGCCCACCAGCATCAGCGCATCGTGCTCCAGCCGGAGCTGGTGGTACGCGCCTCCACGCTGGCGCGCCCGGTGCGCTGAGGGGCCCGGTCCGTTGAGGGGCCCGACTCCGGCCATAGTTGGTCTAGACCTTGACAGGTGCATGCGATTCCGATTTGGTTCCCTCACCCCCATGGCGGCCACCGGGAGACCGGTGGCCGCGCGAAGGAGTGAGTCGATTGAGACAGCGAATGCTGGCCCTGCTCACCGCGATGGTCTCGGCCCTCGCCCTGGCGATCTTCCTGCCCGCCGCCTCGGCCTCGGCCGCGAGCTGCGCGGCGGGCTGGAACGCGTCCTCCGTCTACGTCGGCGGCGGCACCGCCTCCTACAACGGCCACAACTGGCTGGCGAAGTGGTGGACGCAGAACGAGAAGCCCGGCACCACCGACGTCTGGGCCGACCAGGGCGCGTGCGGCGGTACGACCGACCCGCCGCCCTCGGGCGGCTTCGTCGTCAGCGAAGCGCAGTTCAACCAGATGTTCCCCAGCAGGAACTCCTTCTACAGCTACAGCGGCCTGACCGCCGCGCTGGGTGCCTACCCGGGCTTCGCGAAGACGGGAACCGACACCGTCAAGCGCCAGGAGGCCGCGGCCTTCCTCGCCAACGTCAGCCATGAGACCGGCGGTCTTGTCTACGTCGTCGAGCAGAACACGGCCAACTACCCGCACTACTGCGACGCCTCACAGTCGTACGGCTGCCCGGCCGGCCAGTCTGCCTATTACGGGCGCGGGCCGATCCAGTTGAGCTGGAACTTCAACTACAAGGCGGCGGGCGACGCACTCGGCATCGACCTCCTCCACAACCCGAACCTCGTGCAGACCGACTCGGCCGTGGCCTGGAAGACGGCCCTGTGGTACTGGAACACCCAGACCGGCCCCGGCACGATGACCCCGCACAACGCCATGGTCAACAGCCGCGGCTTCGGCGAGACGATCCGCAGCATCAACGGCAGCATCGAGTGCAACGGCGGGAACCCCGCCCAGGTGCAGAGCCGGATCAACAGCTACCAGAGCTTCACCGGGATCCTCGGGACGACTCCTGGATCCAACCTCAGTTGCTGACCGTGTGAACGTTGCTGCCGGGACTCGTGGTCCCGGCGGAGCGGGCGGGTCCGACGACACGTGTGGTGGAGTCGGACCGGCCTTCGCCGGTCCCTTCCACGTCCCCGCTCCCGCTCTCCGCCCCGTTCCCCTCCTCGTGCTTCCGGGCGAGTTCGACGTTGAACTGCGCCCCGGCCAGCAGGGACAGGTTGGTGACCCAGAGCCAGACGAGGAAGACGATGATCCCGGCGAGCGAGCCGTAGAGCCGGCTGTAGGTGGCCGCGTGGGTGGTGTAGAGCGCGAAGCCGGCCGACGTCAGCAGCCAGAGGGCCACCGCGAGGATCCCGCCGGGCAGCGACCGCCGCAGCCTGCGCGTCCCCGGCGGCCCGTTGCGGAACACGATGAGCACCAGGACGGCGGCGATCGCCGACAGCAGCGGCCACTTCAGCCCGCTCCAGACCAGGCTGACCGCCGTACTCATCCCGAGCGCCCGCCCCAGCGCCGCAGCGGCGTCACCCGTCAGGATGAGGGTGAACGCGCTGATGACGAGCAGCGCGAGCAGCGCGAACGCGGTGAGCGCGATACGCGGAGCCGTACGCCACGGCGGCCGGTGGTCGACGGCGCCGTACATGGCGTGCAGCGCCCGGCGGAAAACCCCGGTGTAGCTGGACGCCGACCACAGGGCGCCGGCCGTGCCGAACGACGCCAGCACCCAGGCCGCCGAGCGCTGCTCGGCCATCTCCACCAGAACGCTGTGGACCAGCGCCTGTGACTGCGCGGGTACGAGCGAGGTCACCTGGTCGGTCAGCTTTCCGCCCGCGTCGAGGCCGGCGATCCCGATGGCGCAGACCGTGACGAGCAGCGCGGGAAAGATCGCGAGAACCGCGTAGTACGTGAGAGCGGCGGCCCGGTCGCCCGCGTCGTCGTTCCACAGCGCGACCGGCACCCGCCGCAGCGCGCCGAGCCACCTGCTGCCCCGCTGCCGTCCGCCCCGCCACCGCCCGCCTTCCGGTTCTCCGCGCCCCCGCTGCCCGGCCTTCTCGACGGACACGCTCTCTCCCACGTCATCACCTGTGTCATCTGTCGTACGCCAACTGTCCATCCACCCAAGGCACACCCTGCACCATCGGAGCGGTGCCCGTGAGCGGTACCCGCGACCCGCGCCACCCGCTGTGACCTGTACGGACCCTGTACCCCGCCGGGGCGGACGAGGACCGGCCGGCGCGGAACTGTTTCGCCGTCACCTCGTTGTGCCGGATCGGGACCGAGTGCCGTTTGTCGCATGGTCAGCACGCATCCGGCGTTTCCTGGTCGACCCCTTCCGGCAAGGCGTGGCATATATCAACTAAATCTGACTGAAACTGACTAAAAATGATCAAAACGGATAAGCGGAGGTCGTTCATGGCAGGTCTCGTTCCGATCGGACCCACGTCCCGGCGCAGGCTGCTGCGCGCGATGTTCACCCTCGGCGCGGTGGCGGGTACGGCGGCGGCGCTGGCGCCGATCGTCAGCGCGGGG
>NZ_JTHL01000001.1:9387117-9389134 GCF_000818195.1 Streptomyces sp. 150FB
GGTCTCGGCGGGCGGGCCGCCGGCCCCCGGCGCCGCCTTCGACATCCGGATCGACGGCAGACCCCTGCACATCATGCGACGCGCCGACGGCAGCTATCTGAGCGCGGTCAACCACTACGAGTCGTTCCCCACCCCGCTCGCAACGGCCCGCGCGGCCGTCGACGACCTGGCCGGCGCCCAGTTGTCGGTCTCCGGACCGATCCACCACCTCTGAACAGCGGGAAGGCACCCACCGGTGTACACAAGGAAGAACCAGCGCAACCTCAGCCGCGCGGAGAAGTCGTCGTTCGTCCACGCCGTCCTGGAGCTCAAACGCCGGGGCGCTTACGACGAGTTCGTGGGGTTGCACGCCCAGTACTACGTCTCCGACGCGCAGGACGGGGTGCGCGCCGGGCACATGGCCCCCTCGTTCCTGCCCTGGCACCGGCGCCTGCTGCTGGAGTTCGAGTCGGCCCTGCGGGAGGTGGACCCGAAGGTGACCGTCCCCTACTGGGACTGGACGGTCGACAACAGCCCGACCGCCTCCCTGTGGGCGGAGGACTTCCTCGGCGGGAACGGCCGGTCGGGCGACCAGCAGGTGATGACGGGGCCGTTCGCCTACGCGGCGGGGAACTGGCGGATCAGGCGAGGCGTCAGGGACGACGGATTCCTCACCCGCAACTTCGGCCGCCCGGCGGCCCCGGTCACCCTGCCCAGCAAGGCCGAACTGGCCGGGGCACTGAACGAGAAGGTGTACGACGCGGCTCCCTGGGACTCGACCGCCGCCTCCGGCTTTCGCAATCGACTCGAAGGCTGGACGACCGGCGGGGGCGGGACGGAGCCGTGGCTCAACCACAACCGCGTCCACCGCTGGGTCGGCGGTGAGATGCTGGGCGCCGCCTCGCCCAACGACCCGGTCTTCTGGCTCCATCACGCCTTTATCGACCTGGTGTGGGACCGCTGGCAGAAGCAGCACCCGAAGGCGACCTATCTGCCGCTGAAGAGGCTCCCGCCGGACGACCCGCAGAGCGGCCGGGCCATCAGCCAGGAGGAGCCGATGCCGCCGTGGGACGTCGCGCCGTCCGCGCTCCTTCGTCACCAGGGCGTCTACACGTACGCCTGACCGGCGGCTTCGTCACGGCCGGCGGGACGCGCGTAACGGCCGGCGGGACCCGCGTACGGAAAACGGCCTCCCGCGACGAGACGCGGAAGGCCGTCAGCCGGCCGGAGGCGGGGCGCCCGGGGACGCCCGCGACCGGCCGTCGCACTCAGCCGCCGTAGCCGCCGGCCTTGTTGTCCTTGTGACCGTGGCCACCACGGTGGTGGTCGTGGTCCGAGTTGTTCACGCACTTGTTGCCGAACGCCGGGTTGAGCAGACCGATCACGTTGATGGTGTTGCCGCAGACGTTGACCGGGAGGTGGATCGGCACCTGGACGATGTTGCCGGACAGGACACCGGGGGATGCGACAGCGGCAGCTTCCGCACCGGCGTCGGCGGCAGCCATACCGGCGCCACCGGCCAGCACGGCGCCCGTGCTGACGAGTACAGCGGCTGCCTTTGCAATACGGGACATCAAGTTCTCCTTGAACGTTTGGCGCGCAGCCGCACGATGTGCGGCCTTCACGCACGTTCAACGCCTTGACTCACGCTGGGTAACGGAATTCCCCCCAAGAGATGCACAACACCCGTTCAGCGCAGCAGAGGCAGCCCGCCGACGAGCCGGTCGACGGCGCTGCGCGGCCCGACGACGCTGACGGCCAGGTACTCCAGCTCGTCGCTCCTGGTCCCGGCGACCAGCCCGAGGTACTCGTCGTAGACCCGTGAGGTCTGGGCCTGCCCGGGCATGTCCACGATGAACATCTGGTCCTTCGCCGCCGCCTTGTCCCTGATCCGGCGCAGCGTGTCCGCGTCGGCGGCCAGGACGGTGCAGCCCGCCCAGGGGAGCCCCGGGTGCGCGACCCCCGACGCGTCCTCGCCGTCGGGGCCGAGCAGGTCGGGCAGCGCCTTGCCGACGGCGGCGGCCATGCAGACGGCGGC
>NZ_JTHL01000001.1:9389159-9391885 GCF_000818195.1 Streptomyces sp. 150FB
CGGCCCGCCGGCAGGCTCCCGTCCACGACGATGACCCACTTCAGCCGTGCCTTACGGGTCGGCTCGTGGGTCGTGAGGTCTTCCTGGGTGAGTTCGGGGAGGGACATGGAGCTCCTTGAGGACGTATGCGTATACCCGCATACGCTAGGCAGACATACCGGCCCTGTCATCGAGCGCCGTATGCCGTACGCCAAAGGAGGTCCTTCATGAAATTTGATGCGGTTGACCGGGCTCTGCTGCGGGAGTTGCAGAACGATGCACGGCAGACCAACCGGGACCTGGCCGCCGGGGCCGGGGTCTCGCCCTCGACCTCGCTGGAGCGCGTGAAGCTGCTGCGCGAGCGCGGTGTGATCACCGGCTATCACGCGGCCGTCGACCTCGAAGCGATGGGGCGGCCGGTGCAGGCGCTCATCTCGGTCCGTATCAGGCCGCCGGCCCGGCCGGTCATCGAGGGATTCCGTGAGTGGGCGGCGCGGCTGCCGGAGGTGATCGGACTGTTCGTCACCTCCGGCGCGCACGACTTCCTGCTGCATGTCGCCGTCCCCGGTGTCGACGGCGTGTACGCCTTTGTCATCGACCGCCTCACGGAGCGCCGCGAGGTGGCCGACGTACAGACGACGCTGGTGTACGAGCACGTCACCGCGGATCGGATCGATCCCGTCGGCGGGGACGACCGCAGGGGGCCCGCCGGCCCTACAGCGAGGTGAGGTCGACCGCCTCGGCCAGGGCCCGCATGCCCTCGTCGTTCGGGTGCAGATGGTCGCCGCAGTCGAACGCGGGCAGCAGCCGGTCGTGGTCCTCGGGGTCGCGCAGTGCCAGATCGAAGTCGACGATCGCGTCGAACGACCCGCTGTGCCGGACGAAGGCGTTGACGGTACGGCGGTGCGCCTCGGCCTCCTCCGACCAGCCCGGCCAGCCGATGAACGGCAGGATCGTGCCGCCGATGACGCGCTTCCCGGCGGCGTGGACGCGGGCGATGATCTCCCGGTAGCCGGTGATCAGGTCGTCGGCGGTCGGCCGGTGCTCCGCCTTGAGGTCGTTGACGCCTTCCAGCAGCAGCACCGTACGCACCCCGTCGTGTGACAGCACATCGCGGTCGAGCCGCTTCAGCGCGCTGACCCCGGCCCCGTCGGTGAGCACCTGGTTGCCGGAGATGCCCGCGTTGGCGACGCCCTTGACGCTGCTCGCCGGGTCGGCCAGCAGTCGCCGGGCGAGCTGGTCGGGCCAGCGGAGGTTCGCGTTGTCGGTGGAGGCGGAGCCGTCGGTGATCGAGTCGCCGAACGTCACCACAGCGCCGGTTCCCGGCTCCCGCGCCTCGACGGTGACCGCGTCGAGGTGGAACCAGGAGCTGATCTCCTCGGTGTAGCCCGCCGGGCCGCTCGCGCCCGCCAGGTCACCCTTTCCGGTGTACGAGGTCTGCCCGGCGCGCAGGTGTCCGGTCGCCGTGCCGGACGCGTCCTGTACGTACAGGCTCACGGCGAGGTCGGCCCGCTCGCGTACGGCGCCGGGCAGCGGATCGCTGTACACGTCGGCGCCGGGGGCGACGGTCACCGTCGCCGACCCGCCGAAGGTCAGCGGGCGGTTCGTTCCTGCGGCGACCTCGGCGCCGGCCGCCGACTCGCCGACGTACACCGGCCCGAGGGCCACGGGCTGTTCGCCGAAGGCGTTGGAGAGCCGGACACGCAGCGCCTGGCCCCCGACGCTCGTACGGACGATCAGTCGGTAGGTGCGGTCGGCGGCGGCCGGTACGTCGAGTCGGTCGGCGCTCGCCGCCCAGGTGACGACGGAGGGTCCGGGCGCGCCGGACGGGTGTGTGTGTATCGGCATGGGACGACCCTACCGATCTTGGACGAGGAGCCTCCAGAGCCAGTTGTTCGGACAGTCGTGTTAGCGTTTAAGTGATAGGCGAACTATCGTTTGATGTGTGGCCTGCGGCTGTGGGCCGCGCCAGTGGAAGGAAACCGGACATGACACGGACGTGGCTCATCACCGGCAGCTCACGCGGCTTCGGGAAGGAGCTGGCCGTGGCGGTCCTCGAAGCAGGGGACAACGTCGTCGCGACCGCCCGCCGCCCCGAGCAGTTGGCCGACCTCGTACAGAAGTACGGCGACCGGGTACGCGCCACCGCGCTCGACGTCACGGACGCGGCGGCCGCAAGGGCCGCTGTCGCGGCGGCACTCGACGCGTTCGGCGGACTCGACGTCGTCGTCAACAACGCCGGTTACGCCAACTCCGCACCCATCGAGGAGATGCCGGAGGACGACTTCCGCGCGCAGATCGAGACCAACCTCTTCGGCGTCGTCAACGTCACCAGGGCGGCCCTGCCCGTGCTGCGGAGCCGGCGCTCGGGACACTTCTTCCAGTTCTCCTCCATCGGCGGCCGGGTCGGCGGCACACCGGGAATGGGCGCGTACCAGACCGCGAAGTACGCGGTCGAGGGCTTCTCCGAGGTGCTCAGCAACGAGGTCGGTCCCCTCGGCGTCAAGGTCACCATCGTCGAGCCCGGCGCGTTCCGCACCGACTGGCAGGGCTCGTCCATGCGCCGGTACGAGGTGGGCGAGGACTACGACGCGACGGTGGGCGCGATGAACCGTTACCGGGAGGCCAACAGCGACAACCAGCCCGGCGACCCGGCGCGCGCGGCCCGGATCATCATGGATGTCGCCGCACTCGACGAGCCGCCGCTGCGGCTGCTCCTCGGAGCGGGCGCGGTCGCGGCGGCCGAG
>NZ_JTHL01000001.1:9391910-9417080 GCF_000818195.1 Streptomyces sp. 150FB
CCGCCGCTGCGGCTGCTCCTCGGAGCGGGCGCGGTCGCGGCGGCCGAGAAGTCGTCCGAGACCCGCGCCGCCGAGGCCAGGGAGTGGGCCGAGGTGAGCCGGTCGGCGGACTTCCCGGCGGAGACGGCGGGATGATCCGGGACGAGGACGACCAGGCCCCGGCCGGGCAGCGGGCCGGGCGTCCCGCCCTCAGGCGCGACGCCGCCGAGAACCGCGCCCGGATTCTGAAGGCCGCGAGCCGGGCCTTCGCCGAGCAGGGCCCGGCCGCCGGCATGGAGGACATCGCCCGGCTCGCCGGCGTGGGCCCGGCGACCCTCTACCGGCGTTTCCCCTCCAAGGACGCCCTGATCGCCGAACTGGTGGCCGCCTTCTACGAGAAGCTCCTCACGCTGGCCGACGAGGCGTCACGGCTACCGCCGGGCCAGGGACTCGACAGGTTCCTGCGGACCGTGGGCTGGCACATCGCCAACAGTCGCGGCTACCTGCCGCGGACCTGGGGCGAGCTGGCGGGACCCGAGAGGGTGGACCACCTGCGGGAGGTGACGAGCCGTCTGCTGGCCGAGGCGCAGCGGGCCTCCCTCGTCAACCCCGAGCTGACCCTCACCGATGTGGCCATGGTGGTCTGGGGGATGCGCGGGGTCATCGAGACCAGCGGGCAGGTGAGTCCCGAGGCGTGGCACCGCCATCTCGACCTCGTGATGGCGGGGCTGCGCGCCGAGCACATCACCTTTTCGCACCCGCCGCTGAACACCGGTGAGGTGGACCGTATGACCACACGCCCGGAGACCACACAGCCGCAGAAGTGAGGCGCCCGTGCCCGGCCGGAGCGGACCGGCCGGGCACGGGCGCCGCCCGCGTACGAATCAACCGATCCGGCGCGGCTGGAGTGTCGTCGCGTACGCCCCGCCCCGGGCGAGCAGTTCGTGGTGATTGCCCGCCTCGATGATGCGGCCCTGGTCCATCACGACGATGCGGTCCGCGTTCTGGATGGTCGACAGCCGGTGCGCGACCACGAACACGGTCCTGCCCTCGACGAGCCGCGACAGCGCGTCCTGGATGAGCCCCTCCGACTTGTTGTCGAGCGCCGACGTCGCCTCGTCCAGCACGAGGATGCGGGGATCCCTGATCAGCGCCCTGGCGATGGCGAGCCGCTGCTTCTGGCCGCCCGACAGACGGGCGCCGCGCTGGCCGACCACCGTGTCGATGCCGTCCGGCAGCCGGTCGATGAACTCCGTGGCGTTGGCGGCCTCCAGTGCCCGGCGCAGCGCCGTGTCGTCGGCGCCGCCCTCCAGCCCGTAGGTGACGTTCTCCCGGATCGACCCCTCGAAGAGGATCGACTCCTGGGGCACCACCGAAAGGAAACGCCGGTACGTCCGCAGGTCGAGCGCCGCCATGTCGGAACCGTCGAGCAGGATCCGGCCCTCCGTCGGCCGGATGAAACCGATCAGCAGATTCAGGATCGTGGACTTGCCCGCGCCCGAGGCGCCGACCAGGGCGACCGTCTCACCGGGCCGCACGGTCAGGTCGAAGTCCCGTACCGACGGCTCGCCGGCCTCCGGATAGGTGAATCCCATCCGCTGGAAGTCGATCCGCCCCTCGGTACGCGCGACGGACATCTTGCCCTCGTTGGACTCCAGGTCGGGCGCCTGGAGCACCTCGCCGACCGATCGCACCGACTCCAGGCCCTTGGCGATGATCGGGGTCAGGTTCATCAGCGTCATGAGGGAGGTGGTGAGCGCCGTGAAGAAGCTGCTGATCATCACGACGTCCCCGGCCGAAATGCCCAGCCAGCCGTTGTACGCCACGATCGCCGAGCCGGTCAGACAGCCCACCGCCATGGTGTTGAGCAGGATCCAGGACAGCGACCCGAACCGGCCGTTGAGCACGTCGAGCCGGAATCCGGCGGTCAGTACCCGCTCCAGCGTGTTGTCGACCCGGTGCAGCGCCGTGCGTTCCAGACCGTGCGCGCGGGTGATGGGGATGAGCGTCGTCA
Organism: Streptomyces sp. 150FB; assembly: GCF_000818195.1. Taxonomy (GTDB): domain Bacteria; phylum Actinomycetota; class Actinomycetes; order Streptomycetales; family Streptomycetaceae; genus Streptomyces. The sequence goes on from NZ_JTHL01000001.1 coordinate 9,393,904, forward strand.
TCTCGCCGACCCGGGACGACAGCCGCTCGATCTCCAGCCGGAACGCCTCGTTGTTCGTACGGATACGGGAGCGCAGCCGTCGCACCAGCAGAGCGGCGAGCGGTACGACGACCACGAACACCGGCAGCACCACCGGCGTACGGAAACCGATCACCACCATGCCGCCGAGCAGCGTCATGATCGCGCCGAGGCCCAGATCGGCGCTCTGCTGCGTCATCTGTTCGACCGCTTCGACGTCCCGGACCACCTTGGTCTGGAGGACACCGGCGCTGACCCGCGCGTGGTAGCCGATCGAGAGGTACTGCATCCGGCGGCAGAGCGCGGACCGCAGCTCCCGGCCCATCCGGCGGATGCTCGTGCTCATCAGGCGCGCGTAGAGCATGGCGAGCGGAAAGTTCAGTACGAGGACGAAGACCAGCGCCCCGGCGTTGTACCAGAGCTCGGCGACCGGCTTGTGGTCCACGACCACATCGATGATGTTGGCCGTGATCAGCGGCAGCAGCCAGACCGGTATGTGCTTGAAGGAGAAGACCGCCACGGCGAGCAGCAGCCTGCGGCGGTCGGGACGGAAGAGATAGGCGAGGGTACGGAGCGGATGCTCCCCGGAGTAGTGGTGGTCCAGCGGACTGGAACGCGGAGCGGATTCGGGTTTCTGCATGGAGAGCGAAGCCTCTTATCGCATCGGTGACACGCGCTCGACGTGCAGACAGGTAGTCTCCTCCGCCCGGGCCGCGACCGGAAGCGATTTCCTCGTCACTCCCGGGGCCCACCGACCCCGGTTGTTCCCTCCCGATATCTCCCTTTTTCCTCCCCCGGTCCCTCCCGGGAAGTGGGACGCGGCGATCGGTGAGAGGGTGGCTGCATGGCTGATCGGGGCGTCCCTTCGGCTGCCGTGTCGCCGCCGGACGACTGGCCCGCCCATCCGGACCGGACCCTGGCGCTCAACCACATGGGCAGCTTCGACTGGGACCTCGAACGCGGGCTGCTGCATCTCGACCAGGCCGCGCTCGAGGTCTTCGACCTGCGCCCGGACGAGTTCGACGGCCGCCCCGAGAGCCTCGCCCGGCGGATTCCGCGCTCCGAAGTGGTGCGGCTGCGGGCCGCGCTGGCGGAGGCGATCAAAGAGTCGGCCGGCGGCTACGGCATGTACTACCGGATCTACGACCGCGAAGGATCCGTGCGCTGGATCCACGCCCAGTCGCACATCCGCTACGACGAGGAGGAACGCGCCTACCGCGTCGTCGGCATCGCGCGCAACGCCGACCAGGAGCTGTCCGAGGCCGCGGCCCGGATCGAGGTGGACGAGGGACGCCGCAGGCTGACCGGCGTGGTCGAGCGCACCACAGCCCTGCTGGCGCGGGCCGGAACCGTCCAGGACGTCATCCAGGTGCTGAGCGACGAGGAGGCCCTCGGGCACATCAGGGCCGTGAGCCTGATGCTCGGCATCGTCGAGGGCGGCCGGATCAGGCTCGCCGCCGAGGGGCGGCAGAATTCGTTCGCACCGGAGCTGGAGTACACCCGCGTCGAGGGCCAGTACCCGATGAGCGAGGTGGTGCGTACCCAACGGCCCCTCTTCATCACCTCCCGGGAGGAGTTCCGCACCTCGTACCCGCTGTTCTGGCCGTACGTGGAGTCGCTCCCGTTCTCCTCCGGCGCCTACCTGCCGCTCATCGCCCAGGCGCAGCCGATCGGTGTGCTCGGCATCCTCTACCCCCGGCGCGGGGAGTTCAGCGACGAGGAACGCAACGTACTGGTCGCGCTCGGCAGCACCATCGGCCAGAGCCTCCAGCGCGCCATGCTCTTCGACCAGGAGCACGACCTCGCCCAGGGGCTCCAGCAGGCGATGCTCCCGCGGTCCATCCCCGACGTGCCCCGGACCAGCATCGCCGTCCGCTACCGCGCGGCGCGGATCGGCCGCAACATCGGCGGCGACTGGTACGACGTGATCCCGCTGCCCGGCGGCCGGGTCGGGCTGACGATCGGCGACGTCCAGGGACACGACACGGACGCCGCCGTGGTGATGGGTCAGCTCAGGATCGTGCTGTGGGCGTACGCGGCCGAGGGGCACCCGCCCGCCACGGCCATGGCACGTGCCTCCGCCTTCCTGCACGAGCTGGACACCGAGCGCTTCGCCACCTGCACGTATGTGGAGCTGAACCTGGCGACCGGCACCCTCCAGATCGTGCGCGCCGGACACCTCGACCCGCTGGTGCGGCGGGCCGACGGGAGCTGCGAGTGGATCTCCACCTCCGGCGGGCTGCCGCTCGGGCTCTCCGCGGACTTCCCCGGACCCGGCGGAATCAGCTATCCGGTGACCGTCGGGCATCTCGGCCCCGGCGAGACGCTGCTGCTGTGCACCGACGGACTGGTGGAGCAGCCGGGCACCGACCTGGGCAACCGGCTCGAGGTGCTCAAGGAGACAGTGCGGGCGGGCCCGTCCGATGTGGAGAAACTCGCCGACCGGCTCGGCGAGGCGGTCGGCGACCAGGGCGGCGGGGACGACGTGGCGCTGCTGCTCCTGCGCAGGGACGAGGAGAACCCCGGACGCGGCTGAGCACCGCCGTCCGGGGACCACGAGCGGGACCGTGCGGGGGGCCTGAACACGTGTGTCACCAGGTGTTCTCCCTCAAGTTTCCCCGAACCTCTGGTTGATTGGTTCGTGCACAGCGATGCTGACGGCTGACAGCGCTTGCTCCACGCGTAACCCACCGTTTTCCAGGAGAAGTTGTGGGCCCAGGCATTGCCCGGCGGTCCGTCGTGCTGTTCGCGGCGGTGACCGCTCTGACGGCGGGGGCGGTCTCCCCGTCCCTCGCCGACACCAACCCCGACCCCCGTCCCTTCACCTCGGCCGAGGTGCTCCGGCCGATCGCGCCGCCCCCGGCAGGGAGCGTCAACGGGAGACCGAGATCCGCCGCCGAAGGGGGCGCGACCGACGCCGATGGCATCGAGACGGCGAGCAGTTCCCGCCCGGTCGCCCCCGGCATCAGGCTCACCTCGTACGACCGTCTCGAGTCCGACAAGTGGCTGCGGGTCGACTCGCTCTCCGTCGATCTCGACGGCACCGGCGCACGCGCCGACTACCTGTCGTCCGGCAAGGTGTCCGACCGCCGCCCGGTCTCCGAACTGGCGGCGGCGCACGACCCGGGCAAGGGCCGCCGCACCGTCGCCGCCATCAACGCGGACTTCTTCGACATCAACGAGACCGGCGCGCCCGAAGGCCCCGGCATTCAGGACGGCCGGCTCGTCCAGTCGCCGGCCGCCGGCGCCAACGAGGCCATCGGCATCGGGCCCGGTGACGCCGGCCGCATCCTGCGGCTGTACTTCGACGGCACGGTGACCCTGCCGTCGGGACAGCTCCCGCTGACGGCGTACAACGCGGCGAACATCGCCGCCGGCGGCATCGGCGTCTACACGCCTGCCTGGGGCGAGGCCGACCGCGCCCTCACCGTGGACACGGCGACCCCGGCCGCCGAAGCGCTCGTCAAGGACGGGAAGGTCGTCTCGGTCGCCGCCGAGCCCGGCACGGGAGCGATCGCCGAGGGCACCACGGTGCTCGTGGGCCGGGAGGCCGGGGCCGAGGCGCTGAAGGCACTCAGCCCCGGTGACCCGGTGAGCGTGGAGTACCGGCCGCGTACCGACAGCGGACCCCTGCCGCGCACCGCGGTCGGTGGCCGGGAACTGCTCGTCGTCGACGGCGCCGCGCAGTCCCACGAGGGCGAGGGCAACAACACGGCGGCGCCGCGTACCGCCGTCGGGTTCTCGCGCGACGGCAGCACCATGCAGGTGCTCACCGTCGACGGCAGGCAGGCCGACAGCGGCGGGGTCACCCTCACCGAGCTGGGCCTGATGATGAAGAAGGCCGGCTCGTACAGCTCGGTCAACCTCGACGGCGGAGGCTCGTCGACGCTGGTCGCCCGCGCCCCCGGCAGCGACGCCCTGCGGGTGGAGAACAGCCCGTCGGACGGCAGCGAGCGTACGGTCCCCAACGGCCTCGCCCTCACAGCACCCGACGGCAGCGGCCGCCTCAGGGGCTTCTGGGTCCAGCCGCGTACGCCGGCGCTGAACGCCCCGACCGTCGACCCCGTCAAGGGCGGCCACCCCGAGCGGGTCTTCCCCGGCTTGTCCAGGCAGCTCACCGCCGCCGGTTACGACGAGACGTACGGGCCCGCCGCCGGCGCTCCGCACTGGCGGACCGGGCACTCCTCCGTGGGCCGGGTCGACGACCACGGCCTGTTCACCGCGCGGGACAGCGGTTCCACGGACGTGACGGCGGAACGCGGTGCCGCCCACGGCAGCACCCAGGTCACGGTCCTCGGAGAACTCGCCGGAATCCAGCCGACCACGCAGCGCGTCGGCCTCGCCGACGCGGCGGCGACCGGCACGTTCGGGATCGTCGGACTCGACGCCCACGGCACCAGCGCACCCGTCGAACCCCGCGATGTGCGGCTCGACTACGACCACTCGCTCTTCACCGTCACCGACGACGGCCAGGGCTCCTTCACCGTGAAGTCCCTGGGCGGCAGCGGCGCCGGGGAGATCACCGCCGAGGCGGGCGGTGTCACCACCGCGCTCGCGGTCAGTGTCGGCCTCGAAGAACAGCAGGTCTCCGGATTCGACGACGCCGCTTCCTGGACCTTCAGCCAGGCACGCGCGAGCGGATCCGTCGCCCCGGCACCGGACAGCCACACCGGAACCGGGCTCACCCTGTCGTACGACTTCACCCAGTCGACGGCCACCCGCGCCGCGTACGCGACTCCGCCGGCGCGGATCGCCGTGCCGGGGCAGCCGCAGTCCTTCAAACTCTGGATCAAGGGCGACGGCAACGGAGCCTGGCCGACCCTGCATCTGAAGGACGCGGCCGGTACGGACCAGCTCCTGCGCGGTCCCTACATCACCTGGACAGGCTGGCAGCAGGTGACGTTCACGGTCCCGCCGGGGGCGGCGATGCCGCTCAGCGTGTACCGCTTCTACCTCGCGGAGACGGCGGCGACCAAGCAGTACACCGGCGGCATTCAGATCGACGATCTGACGGCGCAGGTGCCGCCGACCGTGGATCTGCCGGTGCGCCCGCGCGCGGCCGACCCGCTGATCGCGACCGCCGCGCGGACCGAGGGCAGGGACTGGCGCTTCGCCGTGATGTCCGACGCGCAGTTCGTGGCGCGCGACCCGGACAGCGCGATCGTGGCGCAGGCGCGCCGCACCCTGCGTGAGATCAAGGCGGCGAAGCCCGACTTCGTGGTCGTCGACGGCGACCTCGTGGACGAGGGCTCGCCCGCCGACCTCGCCTTCGCGCACCAGGTCCTCGAACAGGAGTTGGGCGACTCGGTGCCCTGGTACTACGTGCCGGGCAACCATGAGGTGATGGGCGGCGGCATCGCCGAATTCACCGCCGAATTCGGCCCGGCGCACCAGGTCTTCGACCACCGGGGGACCCGCTTCATCACCCTCGACACCTCCAGCCTGACCCTGCGCGGCGGTGGCTTCGACCAGATCCAGGAGCTGCGCGCGCAGTTGGACGCCGCGGCCAGGGACGACCGGGTCGGCTCGGTGATGCTCATCGAGCACGTACCGCCCCGCGACCCGACCGTCCAGAAGGCCAGCGAACTGGGCGACCGCAAGGAGGCGGCGCTCGTCGAGCAGTGGCTGTCCGACTTCCGGCGTACGACCGGCAAGGGCGCGGGCCTCATCGGCGGTCATGTGGGCGTCTTCGACGCCTCTCACGTCGACGGGGTGCCGTATCTGGTGAACGGCAACTCCGGCAAGGCGCCCTCGGCCCCGGTGGACCAGGGCGGCTTCACCGGCTGGTCCCTGGTCGGCGTGGACCAGGTCTCCGGGGGTGAGCGGAGCGCGGCGCGGGCGCGGCCCTGGGAGGGCGGGCCCGACTGGGTCTCCGTACAGACCCGGGCGCACACCGACGCGCTGACGCTGGACGCGCCGGCGGCCCTGGTGCCCGGCCACGCGGTGAAGGTCACGGCGACCGTCACCCAGGGGGAGCGGAGGATCCCCGTGGCGTTCCCGCTCAGCGCCGACTGGACCGGCTCGCCGAATCTGCGGATCGGCGACCTGGCCGGGGCGAAACACCGTCATACCGCGGTCTTCGACCCCGTCACCGGCAGTCTCACCGCGCTGAGGTCCGGCACCGTCACCCTCGCTGTGACGGTGAACGGTGTCACCGAGCAGGCGCGGATCCGGATCGCGGCCCCGGCCGCGGGTTCCGGGACAGCGGCGCCCGCCGCTTAGCAGGGAGACGCGGCATCGGTGGCGGACACCCGGACCCCCAGCCCCTCAGGCTTCGGTCCGGGTGCCCGCCGCCGCGGTGCCGCGTCGTCAGTCGAGGGCCAGATTCTTCGTCTCCGGCGCCCAGGCCACCGAGATCACGGCGCCGACGACCAGGATCGCGGTGAGCGCCGTCATGGTGCCGGCGAAGCCCAGCCCGTCCAGGCTGACCGGCAGCAGGAAGGTGCCGGCCGCCGACCCGATCCGGCTCATCCCGTTCAGCAGCCCGACACCGGAACTGCGCAGCTCGGTGGGGAACAGCTCGGGCGGATAGACCTGATCGAGGTTGGAGGCCGCCGACATCGTGAAGGTGAACACCAGGAACAGCGGGAACAGCAGTACGGCGGGTGCGCCCGGCCACAGGGCGATCGGCCCCAGCGACAGCGCCAGCACGACGAACGAGCCGATCGTCAGGCGGCGCCGGGAGATCCTGGCGATCAGCCACAGCCCGCCGATGCCGCCGAGCAGCAGGAAAACGTTGAGCAGGGCGTCGCTCATGAACCCGCTCCCGTTCAGCTTCACCTTGACCAGCACCAGCGGCAGGAAGGTGTAGATGGCGAAGTACGGGATCACCTGGCAGTTGTAGAACAGCACTCCGAACGCGGTGTTCCGCCAGTGCCTGGCCCCGAACAGCTCACGGTAGGCGGCCCGTCGCTGGTCGGTGTGCTGGGCGGCGAACGCGTCGAAGTCGACCTGCTCCCCGATGAAACGCGCCACCACATGACGCGCCTCGGTCAGCCGGCCCTTGCTGACCAGCCATCTCGGGGACTCCGGGGTCCCGATGCGCAGCAGCAGCACCACGATCGCGGGCAGCGCGCTGCTGGCCAGCAGCCACCGCCAGACGTCGCCGCCCATGTCGGCCAGGTACGTGCCGAAGAAGAAGGCCGCCACATAGCCCACGGTCCACAGCACCGTCAGCGAGGCCAGCAGTGCGCCCCGGTGGCGGCGTGGCACGAACTCGGCGACCAGCGTCGGGCCGAGCGCGTAGTCGGCGCCTATGCCGAAGCCGATCAGCAGCCGCAGGACGAACAGTTCACCGGGCCCCTGGATGAAGAACTGCGCCAGCGAGGCCACCGCGATCAGCAGGAAGTCCAGCATGTACAGCCGCTGCCGGCCGATCCGGTCGGCGGCCCATCCGGTGACGATGCTCCCGGCGAACACCCCGATCAGCGCGGACGCCCCGATCAGCCCCTGCCAGAACGAGCCGAGCCCCATCTGCGGGGCGATCAGCGTCAGCGCGATGCCGATGATCCCGAGCTGGTAGCCGTCGGAGAAGTTCGCACCGAAGGTCAGCGCGGTGATTCTGAGGTGGAAGCGGTTGAGCGGTACGTCGTCGAAGCTGCTGCTCGCGACGGGTTCCGGGGCGCCCCCGGCCGGCTCCACGAGCGCCGGCTCCCCGGCGGATGAGGTGATCCTTTGATCTGGCATGGTCCGCGATGTTCTCCGATGGGGGGATGTGCCGCCTCGCTCGCGGCATCCGGGCAGTGGGGAGGGACGGCATAAGGATGACGGCCTACGGGCGACGGCCCGCAGGTGACGGCAGGGGTGTGACCTGCGCGTCGACGAGTCGTCCGGCCGTTCGCCGCACCCTGGTTGTGGGCAGCGGGCACGAACCGTCCGGATGGGAGACCGTGTTGACGGTCCGCCCTTGCCAACTCGTTGAATAAAGAGTTTCATGCAGCTTCAGAGATGAATGGATGCTTGTCAATAGGGAGGGAGACCATGCCGGACAGCAGCCGAATCCGTATCTCCGGAACAGGTCTGCGGTGCGCCGACGTCGTACGGGTCGCCCGGCGCAGCGCCTCCGTCGAACTGGAGGACGCCGCGGTCGGACGAGCCGCGAAAGCCTACGACATCGCCCGGGACACCGGCGCGAAGCGGGCCGTCTACGGACGTACCACCGGCGTCGGGGCCAACCGCCACGAGGTCGTCGACCCCGACGCCGCCGACCGGCACGGGCTGCGCCTGCTCCGCAGCCACGCGGGCGGCACCGGGGACCCGCTGCCGGACACCGTGGTGCGCGCCGCACTGGTCGTACGCCTCAACCAGCTCGCCGCGGCGGGCAGCGGAGTGCATCCGAGGCTGCTCCAGGCGCTGGAGGCGGCGCTGCGGGTCGGCGGCGTACCGCTGGTGCACTCCAAGGGCGCCATCGGCACCGGCGATCTCAGCGCGCTCGCCGAGATCGGGCTGACTCTGGCGGGGGAACGGCCCTGGGCCGTCGGCCACCTGGACCCGGTGCCGATCAGCCCCGGCGACGCGCTGGCGTTCATCTCCAGCAACGCCGTGACCCTGGCCGAATCGCTGCTGGCCTGGCACGACCTGCGCAGGCTGCTGCGGGCCAGCCATGTGATCGCCTCGCTGTCCTACTGCGCGCTCGGCGGCTCACCCGAGGCGTTCTCCGAAGTGGTGCACGCCGCCAGGCCGCACCACGGCTCGGTCCACTGCGCCGCCGAGATGCGGCGCATCCTGATGCCCGACGGCGAGCCGCCGGCCGGGCGCAGGCTCCAGGACCCGTTCGGGCTGCGGGCCTTCCCGCAGGTCCACGGTCCGGCGCTGGACGCGGCCGACGCCCTGGAAAAAGTGCTGGCGATCGACATCAACGCGGCCGCCGAGAACCCGCTGATAGACATCGAGGGGGAGCAGGTCTACCACCACGGTCACTTCTCCACCGCGTATCTCGCCCTGGCCCTGGACGGGCTGCGCGCCGCGCTGCACCACGTGGCGGAGCTCTCGGCGGCCCGTCTCAGCGACTTGGTCGAGCCGGAGCTGACCGGACTCTCCCCGTTCCTGGCCAGCGGTCCCGCGGGCAGCTCCGGGATCATGATCCTCGAGTACGTCGCCCACGACGCGCTCGCCGAACTGCGGCACGCCTCCGCCTCGGTGACGCTGGGCACCGCTGTGATCTCACGCGGCCTGGAGGACCATGCCAGCTTCTCCACCCAGGCGGCGCGCAGCACCTCGGCGGCGGTCGGCGCGTACCGTACGGTCCTCGCCTGCGAACTGCTGGGGGCGGTGCGCGCGCTGCGGCTCGGCGAGGTGGACCTGCCGGCGGCGCCGGTGGCGCGGGCCTTCGAACGAGCCGCCCTGCGGCTGCCGCTGATCCGGGAGGACCACCCGCTGAGCGGCGAGATCGCCCATGCCGAGCTGCTGATCGACGAGTTCGCCGACTACTGAGGGAGCCGTACGATGCGAGAACCCGGTCCGGACGACCCGCCCGGTGTGCGTCTCCTGCGTGCGGGGGAGCGTGCCGCCGTGCTGTGGAAGAACGGCGGCGGAACGACCCGCGAGATCGCCGCGTATCCCCGCGACGCCGGCACGGACGGCTTCGACTGGCGGGTCAGCCTCGCCGAGGTCTCCCGGGACGGGCCGTTCTCCGTGTTCCCCGGCGCCGACCGGATTCTGACCGTGGTCGAGGGTGCGGGCATGGACCTTGACGTCGGCGGCCGGCTCCGGCACATCGGCGCCCGCCATGTCCCGCGGGACTTTCCCGGCGACCTGCCCACCGACTGCGAGCTGCTCGCAGGACCCGTGGTCAACCTCAACGTCATGTACCACCGCGACCGCGCTTCGGCGACGGTCGCGGTCGTACGGGGCGAGCGCGAGGTCCCCGTACCGGCCGGGGCGGTCGTTCTGGTCGTGGCGCTGGAGGGCGAGGTGACGGCGGCGGGCGCGGCGCTCGAACCGTACGACGCGGTCCTGCTCACGCCGGGGGAGGGAGGACGGGGCGCCCACCTGACGCTGGAGGGCACCGGGCGCACGGCGCTCATCACGCTCCGTACGTCAGATCCGGTCAGTCCGTCCGATCGAGTCAGAGAGGGAAGGACGTCGAGGTGAGCCGCTCCGACAGCTCCCACAGCTTCCCGGCCAGTGCTTCGTCCCGCGCCGCCGCGCTCCGCCCCACCGGCACCGGATGGCCGCGCTGCTCGCCGCGCCCGTCGGGGCCGACGTAACTCGCGCCCGCGAGATCCTGAGTCGCGGCGAAGAGCGTCAGCAGCGCGCCCGCCGGGCCGCTCTGCGAGATGAGCCGCCCCACGGTGGAGGCGACGAGGCTCATCGCCGGCCCCAGGTGCCGGTTGAGGCCGGTCGAGGCCGCGCCCGGATGGGCGGCGACGGCCAGCAGCGGGGATCCCGCTCCGGCAAGGCGCCGCTGGAGTTCCAGCGTGAACAGCAGGTTGGCGAGCTTCGACTGCCCGTAGGCCGCCGAGGCGCGGTAGGGGCGGCGCTCCCAGTTCGGGTCGTCGAGGTCGAGGACGGCCTGCTTGTGCGCGTTGGAGGCGACGGTGACCACCCGGTCGGTGACCCGGGGCAGCAGCAGATTGGTCAGCGCGAAATGGCCCAGGTGGTTGGTGCCCAGGTGCGGTTCGAAGCCGTCCGCCGTACGGCGCAGCGGGATGTTGGCCACCCCGGCGTTGTTGATCAGGATGTCGAGCGGCCGGTCCCACGCCCCGGCGAACCGGCGGACCGAGGCGAGGTCGGCCAGGTCGAGCGGCAGCACCTCGGTGCTGCCCGGCACCCCGGCGACCGCCTCGCGCGCGCCGTCGGTGTTCCGGACCGCCAGGACGACATGTGCCCCTGCCGAGGCCAGCGCACGTGTGGTCTCCAGCCCGATGCCGCTGCCGGCGCCGGTGATCAGGACGGTCCGTCCCCTCTGGGGCGGGAGGTCGGCGAGCGTCCAGGGGGAGGTGTGCGATGAAGTGCCCATACCTCGAATGTAGTCGCCGTATACATTGTAGTCAATGACAACATCGCGGGGCGCCTCATGGTCCAGCGGCGCGCCGCGCGCGTTCCGGGCTCAGTCGAGGGTGAGCCGCAGTGAGGTGAACCGGGTCGTGAAGCCCTTCCCGTCGGGCGAGGCGCACATCGGCCCCGCCTTCGCCGCGACCCCGGGCGGGAAGTACGCGAGACGCAGCAGGGTCACCGGCTCGGTGCCCCCGACGCCGTACAGCACGGTGACGGTGTCGCCCTCACGCCGTAGCTCCACGGTCACCGCCGACGGGTCGCCGGTCACCTGGGCGAGCGGTACGACGCTCCAGTCGGACACCTCCCGGGTGACCACGGCGCTGAGCTGCTGCTGGCCGTCGACGTACTCGATCCCCGTCTTGATCCAGTTCTTCTCGTCGATCCGGAGCAGCAGCCCGGCCTGGTCGTACTGCTCCCGGTACTCCCCGGAGAACGTGACCCCCATCCGGAAACGGTCGGGGACCGGCCGCAGCAGCGCGTGCGCGGTGTCCCGTACGAAGCCGTAGTGGGTGGTCACCCAGAAGTCGGTGTCCGGGTCGGTCGTGATCTCCAGTGATTCGCCCTCCGGGGGCCGGTGGCTGGGCGGGTTGAGCCAGGTCCAGCCGGTGAGGCCGAGGTGGGACCCGGTGCCGGTGGGATGCTCGCTCATGCTGTCTCCTCGCGTCCGTCGTGGGTCAACAGATTCCCATGTGCCGGGCGGGTGGGGGGACTTCGGCGGAGCTTCGGCACCGCTTCGGCCGTCGTCGGGGAGCCGGTGCGGTGATGGAGTTCCTCGCGCCCCGCAGGAGACGGCTCGGGGAACGTTCGACTGGAGCGTACGGCGGCCCGTCAGCGGTCCGACACGCCCCGGGCGCCCGGCGCCTGACGGGCCGCTGACGGGCCGCCGGGTACGCCGCTCCGCGCGACCGTTCGGGTCGGCGCGCGAGCCGGTTGAGCCAGTCGCGGAGGAGGGCGGTCTCCGTCGGGCGGAGCGGGAGGGCGGCTCCGTCGGCGGCCGTGAGGGCGGCGTCGAGGGCGAGCGCCCGGGGGCCGAGGCCGGGGTCCGTGGCCGAGGGCGGGTCCGTGGTGAGCGAGTCGATGAGGGTGTCGCGCATTCTCGCGGAGATCTCCGGGTCGCGGTCCTCGGCGGGCGCGCCGATCAACGAGAGGGTGACGCCGGTGATGGCGGCCAGGGTGAGATGGGCGGCAAGGGTGGACGGGACCCGGAGGCGGCCGGCGGCGGCAGTGCGGTCGAGGAACTTCAGCAGCAGGCCGTGGGCCTCCTCGGCGGCGGGCGGGCGGCGGCCGGGGCGATCGGTGCCATACATCAGCAGATAGAAGGAGGGGTGGCGCAGGCCGAAGTCGACGTGCATGTCCCAGCCGCGGCGCATGTCGTCGACCGGATCGTCGGTGTGCTTCAGCGCCTGCTTCTCGGCCAGATAGATGTCGAAGGCGTGGATGGCCAGGGCCGCGAGGAGGCCGTCCTTGTCGCCGAAGAGCTGGTAGAGGGAGGCGGCACGGATGCCGGCCGCCGCGGCGACCGAGCGGGTGGAGACCGCCTGGGCGCCCTCCCGTTCGAGGATGCCTGCCGCCACTTCGAGGATCTGCCGCCGGGTACGGGTCTTCGCGTCGTCCACGGTTGCAATGCTACGGCATTCGGCGTATCACTGAAACAGGCACTGCTACGCGGTTCAGTGTGGCAGTGATACGGCAAGAGTGACACAGCGAGGGAGAAGACAATGAACCGTCTCGGGTACGGAGCCATGCAGCTCGCCGGGCCGAACGTATGGGGGCCGCCGGACGACCCCGAGTCGGCGCGGCGGGTGCTGCGCCTGGCGGTCGAGCTGGGAGTCACGTTCTTCGACACGGCGAACGCGTACGGGCCACGTACGGTGAACCGGCTGATCGGGGAGGCGCTGCGGCCGTTCCCCGATGAGGTGATGGTCGGCAACAAGGTCGGCGCCGGGCGCGGCCCCGACGGGTCCTGGATCATCACCGACCACCCGGACACGGTTCGCCGGCAGGTCCACGAGGCGCTGGCCGATCTGGGCACGGAGGTGAGCGAGCTGACGTATCTGCGGCTCGACGGCGACGGTCCGGCACCGGGGACCGAGGTGCCCCTGGAGGAATCGCTCGGCGTGCTCGTCGAGCTGCGCGACCAGGGGCTCATCCGCCGCATCGGTCTGTCCGGTGCCTCGCCGGAGATGCTGGCCCGCGCGCAGAGGATGACCCCGATCGCGGCCGTGCAGAACCGCTTCAACCTGCTCGACCGCAGCGGCGTCCACGTTCTCGCCGACTGTGAGGCGCAGGGCATCATGTTCGTCCCCTACTTCCCGCTGGCCTCCGGGAAGCTCGCCGGCTACGACGAGCTGAAGGGCCCCGCGGAGCGCCTCGGCGCGACGCCGGCCCAGGTGGCGCTGGCCTGGCTGCTGCGCCGGTCTCCGGCCATGGTCGTCATCCCCGGCACGTCGAACCCCGACCACCTGCGCGCCAACGTCGCGGCGGCCGAGATCGCCGAGAACCTGACCGACGCCGAGGTGGCCCGCCTGACCGGCCTCGTCGACGAGTCGAAGGCCGTCATCGACCAGCCGGACCAGTCCACGGTCGACGCTCTGAGTTCCCTGGCGGAGAGCCACCACCGCTGAGCGACCGGCGGGCTGGGCGACCGGCGGCTCGACACGGCTCCTAACGGGCGGATGCGTCCAACTGATGCGCCGTCTGCCGGCTGAAGTACTCCAGGTGGTCGATGTCGAACTGCTGAGGGGTCCGCACGCAGAGCCTGCTGATGCCCTCGGCGGCGAACAGGCCGTTCCGCGTCATCCAGCTCGTGCCGAGCCCGCCGGCGTCGTCGCCGCCGGCCTCCACGCAGGCGGCCCGGAGCCGCTCGCGCCGCGGTCCGATCTCCGCCGGCGCGGGGAAGAACCCGTCGAAGCCCAGGTCGTCGGCGGCCCCGGCCGTGGTGAGCAGATCCTCGTAGGTGCTTCCCTGCCGCGGGTTGGTGTAGGTGTGGAGCCGCATACGACAAGTCTCATAGCGCCCCTGACCGGTGTCGAGCCAGGCGATACGGGCCACCACCGGCCCCTGACGTCACCCCGCCCCGGACGGGCCCGCGTTCCAGTGGGACCCGGGGACGTTCGCGCGAGACCCGGGAAACCGCCGACTGGCCCCCTTCGCCTTGCGCCGGGACCTCCGCCCTCGCGAACGTGGGTAGCGACAACCACGCCGAACCACCACGACCGCTCCGGCGAGAACCGTGCCGTCGCACGCGTTTCCCCCGGCGCTCCCCGGTTATCCGGTCATGCGACCGTCCGGCGTCCGCGCGCGGCCGGCACGACCAAGCGGTGCGGAGGAGTTCCATGTCGATGAAAGTGGCCGACCACGTTCTGCGGCGGCTGGGCGAGTGGGGCGTCGAGCACGTCTTCGCCTATCCGGGTGATGGGATCAACGGTCTGCTGGCCGCCTGGGGACGCGCAGGCGACAAACCCAGGTTCATCCAGGCCAGGCACGAGGAGATGGCCGCTTTCGAAGCCGTCGGATACGCCAAGTTCTCCGGCAAGGTCGGAGTCTGCGTGGCGACCTCCGGCCCCGGCGCCATCCACCTGCTCAACGGCCTGTACGACGCGAAGCTCGACCATGTCCCGGTCGTCGCGATCGTCGGCCAGACGGCACGCAGCGCCATGGGCGGCTCGTACCAGCAGGAGGTCGATCTGCTCAGCCTCTACAAGGACGTGGCCTCCGAGTTCTGCGAGATGGTCACCGTGCCCGAGCAACTGCCCAATGTGCTGGACAGGGCGATCAGGACGGCGTACGCGCGCCGCACGGTCACCGCGGTGATCATCCCGTCGGACGTACAGGATCTTGAATACACCGCGCCCACCCATGCGTTCAAGATGGTCCCCTCCAGCCTCGGCATGAGCACCTCCCTTCCGGTACCGCCCCCTGACGACATCCGGCGGGCCGCCGAGGTGCTCAACGCGGGCGAGAAGGTCGCCATGCTCATCGGGCAGGGCGCGCGCGGCGCACGCGAGCAGGTGATCCAGGTGGCCGAGACCCTTGGCGCCGGTGTGGCGAAGGCGTTGCTCGGGAAGGACGCGCTGCCCGACGACCTGCCCTATGTGACCGGGTCGATCGGCCTGCTCGGCACCCGCCCCTCGTACGAGCTGATGCGCGACTGCGACACGCTGCTCGTTGTCGGGTCGAGCTTCCCGTACAGCCAGTTCCTGCCCGCCTTCGGCGCGGCGCGGGCCGTACAGATCGACATCGACCCCTCGCTGATCGGCCTGCGCTACCCCTTCGAGGTCAACCTCGTCGGTGACGCTGCCGAGACCCTGCGGCAGCTCCTGCCGCTGATCAAGCACAAGAAGGCCGCAGGCTGGCGCAAGACCGTCGAGGAGAACGTCTCCCGCTGGTGGGAGGTGATGGAACGGCGCGCGAGTGTCGGAGCCGAGCCGATCAACCCGGAGTACGTCGTCCACGCCCTCGACGCCCAGCTCCCCGACGATGTGATCCTGGCCGCCGACTCGGGGTCGTCGGCCAACTGGTACGCCCGCCACCTGCGGCTGCGCGGCGACATGCGCGGCTCGCTGTCCGGGACGCTCGCGACGATGGGCCCCGGTGTGCCGTACGTGATCGGCGCGAAGTTCGCGCACCCCGACCGGCCGGCGATCGCGCTCGTCGGCGACGGCGCCATGCAGATGAACGGAATGGCCGAGCTGATCACCGCCGCCAAGTACTGGCAGGACTGGAGCGATCCGCGTCTGGTGGTGGCCGTACTCAACAACAAGGACCTGAACCAGGTCACCTGGGAGATGCGCGCGCTGGAAGGCGCGCCGCAGTTCGAGCCCTCGCAGGCGCTGCCCGATGTGCGGTACGCCGACTTCGCCCGCTCCCTCGGCCTCGGCGGCGTCCGGGTCGAGAAGCCCGACGAGGTCGACGAGGCGTGGCGGCTCGCGCTGAGCAGCGACCGGCCGTACGTCATCGACTTCCGGACCGACCCCGCCGTACCGCCGATCCCCCCGCACGCCACCCTGGAACAGGCGGAAGCGGCGGCGTGGTCGGTGCTGTACGGCGACAGCGACCGGGCCGGCATGGTCCGGCAGGGCGTGAAGGCCAAGATCCAGGACTTCCTGCCCGGGCGGCGGCACGGCGGCGCGCCGGAAGCGGGGGAGGACGGATGAGCCCTCCGGGGAGAGCGAACCGTACGGCGGACGACGCGCCGGCCGTCGACCGTGTCGGCGTGTCCGTGTACACCGTGCCCACCGAGGTGCCCGAGGCCGACGGCACGCTGGAGTGGGACTCAACGACGATGATCCTGGTCGAGGCCGTCTCGGGAGATGTCACCGGCCTCGGCTGGACCTACGGGCAGGCCGCCACCGGCCAGGTGATCACCGGCGCGCTCGCCGGAATCGTGACCGGACTCAGCGCCTACGACGTCCCGGCGGCCAACGAGGCGATGAGCCGCGCCCTGCGCGACGCCGGGCGCCAGGGCCTCGCCGCCGGTGCTCTCTCCGCCGTCGACATCGCCCTGT
Organism: Streptomyces sp. 150FB; assembly: GCF_000818195.1. Lineage (GTDB taxonomy): Bacteria > Actinomycetota > Actinomycetes > Streptomycetales > Streptomycetaceae > Streptomyces. The sequence continues at coordinate 9,410,427 of NZ_JTHL01000001.1, forward strand.
GGGACCTCAAGGCGCGCCTGCTCGGCCTGCCGCTGGTCCACCTCATCGGAGCCGCGCGCCCCGATGTGCCGGTGTACGGCAGCGGCGGATTCACCACGTACACCCCCCGCGAGCTGGAGGACCAACTGCGCGGCTGGACCCAGGAGCAGGACATCCCGCGCGTCAAGATCAAGATCGGCGAGTCGTGGGGCGGCGCGCCCGACACCGACCTCGACCGGATCCGCAGGGCACGGGCCGTCATCGGCGACGAGCGTGAGCTGTATGTGGACGCCGACGGGGCCTACAGCCGCAAACAGGCCGTCATGATGGCGGACGCGTTCGAGGACTACGGCGTGAGCTGGTTCGAGGAGCCGGTTCCCGCCGCCGACCTGCCCGGTCTCCGGGGGGTCCGTGACGCCGTCACGACCGAGGTCACCGCCGGGGAGTACGGCTACGACCTGCCCTACTTCGCCCGTATGGCCGACGCGGGCGCCGTCGACTGCCTTCAGGCGGACGCCACCCGCTGCGGCGGTGTCACCGGCTGGCTGCGCGCCGCCGCCGTCGCGCAGAGCCACGGCCTGGAGATCTCGGGCCACCACGCGCCCCATGTACACGCCCATGTCGCGGCGGCCGTGCCCAACATCCGCCATGTGGAGTGGTTCCACGACCACGTCCGCATCGAGAGTGACTTCTTCGAGGGCGTCCTCGACCCGGCGGGCGGACGCGTCACCCCAGGAGTCTCAGGAGCCCCCGGACTCGGCCTGGTCCTCAGGCGCGAGCACGCCGAGCGCTACCGCACCGCGTAGAACGACGAGAACGCACCGCCGAGAGAGGACCCCATGCCCCAGCCCCAGACCGTCGTCATCACCGGAGCGACCGGCGGCATCGGCCGTGCCACCGCCCGGGCCTTCGCCGAGCGCGGCGCGAATGTCGTCCTGGTGGCCCGGGGGCAGGCGGGCCTCGAAGGAGCGGCGCACGACGTGGAGGACGCGGGTGGCACCCCGCTCGCCGTGCCCACCGACATGGCCGACCACCTCCAGGCCGAGGCGGCGGCCGAGGCCGCCGAGGAGGCGTTCGGACCGATCGACGTATGGGTCAACGTGGCCTTCGCCTCGGTCTTCGCCCCGTTCACCGACATCACGGCCGAGGAGTACGAGCGCGTCACCCAGGTCACCTATCTGGGGTACGTCAACGGCACCAGGAGCGCCCTGAAGCGGATGCTGCCCGCCGACCACGGCACGATCGTGCAGGTCGGCTCCGCGCTCGGCGACCGCTCGATCCCGCTCCAGTCCGCGTACTGCGGTGCCAAACACGCCGTCAACGGCTTCACCTCCTCGGTCCGTACGGAGCTGATGAACCGAGGCAGCGCCGTACGGATCACCGTCGCGCAGATGCCGGCCGTCAACACCCCGCAGTTCTCCTGGGTCCTCTCCAGGCTGCCGAGGCGCCCTCAGCCCGTACCACCGATCTACCAGCCCGAACTCGCTGCACGCGCCGTGCTGTACGCGGCGGACCACCCGGGCCGCAAGCAGTACTACGTCGGTACGAGCACGGCGGCGACGATCCTCGCCAACAAGGTCGCCCCGGGCCTGCTCGACCGCTATCTGGCCCGTACGGGCGTCGACTCGCAGCAGACCTCGGAGCCGGAGGACCCGTACCGCCCGCACAACCTCTGGCACCCCGCCGACGGCGCCGACGGTCACGACCACGGCGCCCACGGCATGTTCGGCGGCCGGGCGCACGACCGGGACCCGCAGCAGTGGCTCTCCCACCACCTCGGCCCCGTGTCGGCGGTGGCGGCCGGCACGGCGCTGGGCGCGCTGGCGTGGGCGGCGCGCCGCGCGACAGCCAAGCCCTGAGCCTGGCCCCTGAGCCGAGCCTCCGGAGCCGGGGCCCTCAAGTCAGAGCCCGCCTCCGGCCCTCGACCACGTCGACCAGCGTCTCCGGGCTGCTGAGCGCCGGCATATGGCCGCTGTCGATCTCCTCGGGCGTGATGCCGAGCCGCGTCGTGACGAGCCGGCGCATGAAATCGGCCGGGAAGAAGCGGTCCTGACGGCAGAGCACGAAAGCGGTCGGTGTCCCCGGCCAGGCGTCGAGCGGCCACGGCTTACCGAACGGGGTGCCCGACTGGCCGCGCTCGCGCCGTACCGCCTCCGCCGCGATCTCCGGCTCCACGTCGTGCAGGAACGTCACCAGCGGATCGAGCGGCGCGCCGGGGGTCCGCCCTTCCCGCGCGTCCTGCCGCGCCCTGGCCTCCGGCTGTCCGGTGGCCTCCCACCACTCACCCGGCGACTCGCCGGGGAGCGGCACCATCGCCGTCACGAGGACCAGCAGATCCACCGGCACCCGGGCGGCGACCAGCGGCGCGGTGAACCCGCCCAGCGAATGCGCCACCACCACGAGGTCCTTCCGGTCCCCGATCGCCTCCACCACCGCATCGCTGTACTCCCGCAGCCCGGCGCCGTCGTCGTCGCACGGCAGATCGGGGGCGACGACGTCATGACCCCGCGCGCGCAGCAGCGGCGCCACCCGGTGCCAGTCCCAACTGCCCGAGCCCGCTCCATGGATCAGTACGTAGGTCGCCATGGGGACAGCGTGGCATCCACCGCTGACAACGACCTGCCGGCGATCAGGCGAACCTGGCCAGCACCGTCATCGTCGGACGGAGGTCGCGCACGCCGGGAACATGCCGGGCGAGCGGGTGCAGGACGCCGTAGTACACGCCCCTGCCGCGCGGCAGCGGCACCTCGCGTACGTCGGTGATGTCCGGGTGTGCCTCGCGCACTTTCGCCACCTCGCTCGCGTTCATGCCCCAGGGCATGGGGGGCGGTGTGTACCCCGACGGGGTGGTCATCCGGCCGCTGACCGTGCGGGCGCTGAACCACCGGGGGACGGCGTCGAAGACGAGCGACCCGCCGGGGAAGTGCTCGGCGCAGGTGGAGATCACTCGCCTGACCTCGGAGGGCCGCAGATACATCAGCAGCCCCTGGGCGGTGACCAGCACACCGCGTGAGGTGTCGACCTCCTCGGTCCACGCCGGATCGAGGACCGAGCGGGCGACGGTACGGCGCCGGGGGCCGTCGGGCAGCAGACGGCGCCGCACCGCCGCCGTCTCCGGCAGTTCGACGGTCAGCCAGTTCATCCGGCCGTTGTCCACCCGCCAGAACTGGGTCTCCAGTCCCTCGCCCAGAGCGACGACGGTGCCCTCCGGATGCCCGGCGAGGAAGTTCCGCACCACGGTGTCGAAACTCCGTACGCGCAGAGCCTGGCCCTGCGCGAGGAAGGGGCTCGGCGGCCCGAACGTCTCGTCGAAGGGGTAGCCCGCGGTGTCGACGAGTTCGACGGCCTTGGGATCGCTGAGCACCGGGGACGGCTGCCGCGCGGCGAAGGCGCGCTGGTGCAGATTCCACAGCAGTGTCTGGGGCACCCCGGTGAGGCCGGCGGCGCTTTCCGGTTGTGTCACGCCGTAGAAACTACAGGGCGTGTCCGATGGAGGGGGAGGCGCGGACGGACGCGCCCGTCCCCGCCGCCTCCGCCCCGGGTGACCGAAATGCGGACAGCACCCCCAACGGGGTGGCTCTTCGCCGCTACTGTGTGCGGACTGTCCCCCGCGCCTCCGTCGCACCTCAGGACGGACCGGAGCACTCCAGGAAGGACCCCTGCCATGGCGGCAGAGACCGCAGACCGTCCCGACGATCGCCGGCCCGGCCTGCGTGCCTTGCTGGCCGACGGCCGGCGCTCGTTCTCCTTCGAGTTCTTCCCGCCGAAGACGGAGGCGGGTGAGCGCACCCTCTGGAACGCGATCCGCCGTATCGAGGCGCTCGCGCCGTCCTTCGTGTCCGTCACCTACGGAGCCGGCGGCTCGTCGCGTGACCGGACGATCGACGTGACCAAGCGCATCGCGGCCGAGACCACCCTGCGCCCCGTCGCCCACCTCACCGCGGTGGGCCACTCGGTCACCGAACTGCGGCACATCATCGGCCAGTACGCCGACGCCGGCATCCGCGACGTCCTCGCGCTGCGCGGCGACCCGCCGGGCGATCCGCGCGGCGAGTGGACCCGCCACCCCCAGGGCCTCGCCCAGGCCGGTGAACTCGTCACCCTCATCAGGGAGTTGGGCGACTTCACCGTCGGCGTGGCGGCCTTCCCCGAACGCCACCCGCGCTCGGCCGACTGGGACAGCGACGTACGGCACTTCGTGGCCAAGTGCCGGGCCGGCGCCGACTACGCCATCACGCAGATGTTCTTCCACGTGGACGACTACCTGCGGCTCCGTGACCGGATCGCGGCCACGGGATGCACGACACCGATCATCCCGGAGATCATGCCCGCCACCGACGCGCGGCAGATCCGCCGCTTCGCCGAACTCAGCAACGCGCGCTTCCCCGACGACTTGGCCCGCCGCCTCGAAGCGGCCGAGGGCAACCCGGCCGAAGGGCACCGTATCGGCGTCGAGTACGCGACGGCCATGGCTGAGCGGCTGCTCGCCGAGGGCGCTCCCGGCCTGCACTACATCACCCTCAACCGCTCCACTGCGACCCTGGAGATCCACCAGAACCTTGGCGTGGACGCGCGCGGGGCGGGCGTCCTCACCGCCGGGGTGGGAAGCGGATCAGCAGTCGCGGAACTCCGGTGACTGGTTGAGGATCTGCGAGCGCAGCGACGTGAACCGGGTGTGGGTCGTACCGCCCTGGTCCTGAGGGCGGAAGACCGCCACCCGGTGGCAGTTCATGAAGGCCAGTGTGACGCCGAAGTGGCGTTCGAGGCTGCCCCGGATGGCGTCGCTGGCCAGGGCGCGCAGAAGCTGGCCGCGCTCGCGCTCGGAGGGCGGCGGAGTCTGGTTGTCGGCGAACTCGATGTCGTTCTCGCGGAGTTCGACCGTCAAGCCGGCGATGAGGTCGTAGGCGTACGGCAGCGAGGTGCGGACGGTTGAGACGAAGTCCGCTTCGCGGATCCGGCCGTTCTCGGCGTCGGAGAGCAGTTCGGGGGAGACATCGAGTGACATGGGTCAGGCGTCCTTTTCGGTGAGGGGGCCGGTCATGGTGAACGCGGGATCGATCTGTCCCGCGAGGTCGGTGCCGGTGGCCCGGTCGGCCCAGGCGGCGGCGTTGCGCAGGTGGAACTCGACGGCGTGGCGCCGGAAGGTGTCCCAGTCCTTGGGGCGGGCGTCGACCACCGCCCGGAGCCGGTCCAGCGTGAGCAGGTTGTGCGGTTCGATCTCCCCGTCCGTACGGCCCTGCTCCTGGGCCCGTACCCAGGGGGAGTGCGAGCAGTGGGCGACCAGGTCGTCCCCGACGTGTTCCTTGAGGAAGAGCAGGTCGTCCTCGCCGGTGACCTTGTTGCCGACGACGCCGATCGCGATCCCGAACTCCCGTGCGTGGTCCCGGTACTGGCGGTAGACGGAGACACCCTTACGGGTGGGCTCGGCCACCAGGAAGGTCATGTCGAACCGGGTGAACAGCCCGGAGGCGAACGCGTCGGCCCCCGCGGTCATGTCGACGACCACGTACTCGCCGGGACCGTCGGAGAGATGGTTCAGGTACAGCTCAACAGCGCCGAGCTTGGAGTGGTAGCAGGACACCCCGAGATCGCTCTCGTCGAACACCCCGGTCACCATCAGCGGCACCCCGCCGACGCTCTGGACGTGCCGGCTGTGTACGGGATCGTCGCCGAGCAGCCGCAGCAGCCGCGAACCCCGGCCGGGCGGAGTGGTCTTGATCATCGCCTCCCGTGAGGCGATACGCGGGTTGTCGCCGCGCAGATGGTCCTTGATCTCGCCGATGCCCGAACTCAGCGGCGGAGCGGTGAAGGCCCCGCCGCCGCCGGGGGAGAGGGCCTCGGCGAGATGCTGGTTGATGTCGCCGTCGATGGCGACGACCGGAGCGCGTGAGCGCGCCAGATGGCTGGCGAAGAGAGCGGACAGAGTCGTCTTGCCGCTGCCCCCCTTGCCGACGAACGCGACACGCACGGCTAGCGACTCCTTTTGGAAATGAATGTCATGTCGCTATGTCTAGCTACGCCGCTGACGCCCTGTCAAATCAGCACGCCGCGCCCGCACGCCCCGTCCTGTGCCGGTATGCACGGATATCGGGGTGGTGCGCGGGCGCGGGTGAGGGCGTGCACCCGAATGGCACGCCGGAGGTGACGCGGCCCGCGAAACGTCGTTGGGGGAGCTGTCCGCCCAGGCGGTGTCTCCCGTAGGGGAGGCACCGCCGGGTATGCAGAGCGAGATCGGAGAGAGCCAGAGCCATGACCACCGCACACGCTCCTCACGCCGACCACACGCACCGGCACGGCGCCGGCTGCGGCCATGTGGCCGTACCGCACGACGACCACGTGGACTACGCGCACGACGGCCATCTCCACCAGGTCCACGGCGACCATGTGGACGAGTGCGAGGCCGGCGCGCACCGGCCGCACACCGACCACGCCCACCGCCACGGCGAGGGCTGCGGCCACGTCGCGGTGCCGCACCGGGACCATGTGGACTACGTACACGACGGACACCGGCACGCGGAACACGACGACCACTGGGACGACCACTGACATCCCTCGCGGCGGGGTCCGTGGTCACCGGCGTGGGTTGCGGTTGTCGCCGGGGGTCGCTCCGGGGTGGCATCCGGGATGGCACGATTTACGGCGTCGTCACCGCGGTTGCCAGGTGAACGCGGTCGT
>NZ_JTHL01000001.1:9417105-9419327 GCF_000818195.1 Streptomyces sp. 150FB
CGGAGGCCCCGGCGCCCGGCACCACCACCGCGACCGCAACCAAGACCGGCCACAACCACCGCACCGCCAAACCCACGGCCGCCCGCCGCGAGGCGCACCGCGCACGCGAAGGCCCCGGCCCGCCCGAAGGCGGACCGGGGCCGGAGCGTGCGGTGCGGTGGTTCAGACAGCCGTGGCGGACGCCTCCGCTTCGGCCTCCTCGGCCAGCCGCTGCATACCGCTCGTGGTCTTCAGCGGCTTCTCCTTGATGAAGATCACCGTGATCAGCGCGAGAGCGGCGAACGGTGCGGCGACCAGGAAGAGATCCGCGGTCGCCACGCCGTACGCGTGCTCCACGATCGCCCGCATCGGCGCGGGCAGGTCGGCGAGGTTCGGTACGGTGTTCCCGCCCGCCGGGGCCTTGCCGGAGCCGCCGAGGCTCTTGGCGAGCTCGCTGGAGACCCGGCTGGCCAGGACGGCGCCGAGCACGCTCGTACCGATCGTGCCGCCCATGCTGCGGAAGAACGACAGGACGGACGTGGCGGCGCCGAGCTGCGCGGCCGGCACGTCGTTCTGCGCGGCGAGCACCAGGTTCTGCATCAGCATGCCGAGGCCGATCCCGAGGACCACCATGTAGAGGCTGAGCAGCCCGAAGCCGGTGTCGGAGCCGATGGTGGAGAGCAGCGCCAGGCCCGCCGTCATGATGACGGCGCCGGAGACCAGGTAGATCTTCCACCTGCCGGTGGCGCTGATGATCTGCCCGGCGACGGTGGAGGAGACCAGCAGACCGAGGATCATCGGCAGGCTCATCAGCCCGGCCACCGTCGGGGACTTGCCCAGGGATATCTGGAAGTACTGGGAGAGGAAGACGGTGCCGCCGAACATGGCCACACCGACGAGCAGGCTCGCGAGCGTGGTCAGCGCGATGGTGCGGTTACGGAAGATCTTCAGCGGGATGATCGGCTCGGCGACCCGGGTCTCCACGAAGACGGCGACCACCAGCAGGACCACCCCGAGGCCGGTCAGCACGCCCGTCTGCCAGGACGCCCAGTCGAACTCGTTGCCCGCGAGGGACGTCCAGATCAGCAGCGAGCAGACGCCGGCGACGATCAGGAACGCGCCCAGGAAGTCGATCTTCACCACGCGGCGGACCGTCGCGGGCAGCTTCAGAGTGCGCTGGAGCAGCAGGATCGCGGCGAGCGCGAAGGGCACGCCGATGAAGAAGCACCAGCGCCAGCCCAGCCAGGAGGTGTCCACCAGCAGGCCGCCGATCAGCGGTCCTGCGACGGTACCGATGGCGAAGACGGCGCCGAAGATGCCGGAGTACTTGCCGAGCCGGCGCGGCGGGATGATCGCGGCCATCACGACCTGCGCGAGCGCGGTCAGACCGCCGGCGCCGGTGCCCTGAACGACCCGGCTGAAGATGAGCAGGCCGACGCCCTGGGAGAACCCGGCGAGCAGCGACCCGGCGACGAACATGCCGAGCGAGAGCTGGAGGAGCAGCTTCTTGTTGAACAGATCGGACAGCTTGCCCCACAGGGGCACGGTCGCCGTCATGGCGAGCAGTTCCGAGGTGACGACCCAGGTGTAGGAGGACTGGCTGGCGTCGAGGTCGGCGAGGATACGGGGCAGTGCGTTGGCCACCACGGTGCTGGCCAGAATGGCGACGAACATGCCGGCCATCAGCCCGGACATCGCCTGCAATATCTGTCTGTTGGACATGGAGGTCGGCGCCTGCTCCGGCGCCTCGGTAACGGTCAAGGTGTCCTTCTTCGGGTTCTGCGGATCGTTGCGCGGCGAATGACGGTCAGGTGCCGGCCGGGTCCGGGGCCGGGGGTCCGGGCAGGCCCGCTGCCAGTTGGCTGAAGACCTCCCGGAAGACGTCGGCGAAGACAGCGGTACCGGGGGGCTTCGAGCACCAGTGCTCGACGGCGACCCGTACGGCGGTCCCGGCGACGCCTGCGAGCAGGCGCGGGTACAGCTCCAGGGCGGGGAGCCCGTCGGGGTCCCTCGCTTCGGCGCCGATCCGCTCGGCGATGGCCTCGGCCAGCTCCAGCTCGTCGGCCATATGGGCACCGAGTCCCCGGACGAGCAGCCGCGGCGAACGCTGGAGCACCGTGGCCCGCAGGGACCAGATCTCGTGGCGCTCCTCGACATCGGCCAGTTCGGCCGCGAGCGCCTCGAGTACCGCGGCGAGCGGCGGCAGCGCCGCCGGGGCCTCGCGCACCGCCCGCCGTACGCGC
>NZ_JTHL01000001.1:9419352-9426824 GCF_000818195.1 Streptomyces sp. 150FB
TCGCCTATCTCCGTGTCGATCATGACGAAGGCGTCGTCATGGCTGTCGAAGTAGTTGAAGAACGTACGCGGGGAGACCCCCGCTGCCTCGCTGATGGCTTCGACGGTGACGTTCTCCGCCCCGTGCTCGGCGGCGAGTCGTACAGCCGCCTCGGCCAGAGCCGTACGCGTGGCCTGCTTCTTGCGCTCCCTCAGTCCGGGAACGGCGCCTTCGGTCCTCACATATTGCAGGGTATGCAAAAGTGCAGGATCTGCAAAATGAATCCGTCAGGGCGGAGGGGCAGAGCGCGTAATATCACCCGAATGGAGCAGCGAACACTGGGCAGGACGGGACGCGACGTCTCCGTCATCGGATTGGGTACGTGGCAGTTGGGCGCCGACTGGGGCGATGTCGCCGAGTCGGACGCGCTCGCCGTGCTCGACGCGGCCGCTGAGTCGGGCGTGACCTTCTTCGACACGGCGGACGTGTACGGCGACGGACGCAGCGAGCAGTTCATCGGCCGCTATCTGAAGAACCATCCGGACGCCGGGATCTTCGTGGCGACCAAGATGGGCCGCCGCGCCGAACAGCTCCCGGAGAACTACGTCCTCGACAACTTCCGCGCCTGGACCGACCGGTCCCGGTCCAACCTCGGTGTGGACACCCTGGACCTGGTGCAGTTGCACTGCCCGCCCACGGCCGTCATCGCCTCGGACGCCGTCTTCGACGCGCTCGACACCCTCGTCGCCGAGGGACGGACCGCCGCCTACGCCGTGAGCGTCGAGACCTGCGCGCAGGCGCTCGCCGCGATCGCGAGGCCGGGCGTGGCCGCCGTACAGATCATTCTCAACCCCTTCCGGCTCAAGCCGCTGGAAGAAGTGCTCCCCGCCGCCCGCGAAGCAGGCGTCGGCATCATCGCGCGCGTCCCGCTGGCCTCCGGCCTGCTGTCGGGGAAGTACACCAAGGACACGGTCTTCGCCGCCGACGACCACCGTTCCTTCAACCGGAACGGCGAGGCCTTCGACCAGGGCGAGACCTTCTCCGGAATCGAGTACGGGACGGGGCTCGCCGCCGCCGCCGAGTTCTCGGAGCTGGCCCCCGAAGGCGCCACACCGGCCCAGACGGCGCTGCGCTGGATCGTCCAGCAGCCCGGCGTCAGCAGCGTCATCCCCGGCGCCCGTTCCGTGGCCCAGGCCCGCGGCAACGCGCAGGCGGCGGCACTCCCGCCGCTGCCGCAGTCCACACTCGACGCGGTGACGGATCTCTACGACCGCCGCCTCCGCGCCCAGATTCAGCACCGCTGGTAGGAAACGCGACGGCGACACGCCGGGCTCGATGTACGGCACAGGCGCAAGAGTTGCTCGATTCTGTGGCTGTATCGCGTCCGGCGATGTAGCGTCTTGATCTAGCTGTCGTGGTTCCGAAGTACCGCTCGCCCGTGACGCACCGTCACGGGCGTTTGTGCTGTTCAGCGTCTCTACGGACCAAGGCGATCACCTCCCGGGTCCCCCGCACCGTGCGGGGAACCTTGTGTACCGGATTCGGAGAATCGGCATGGCCAGCGGAACAGTGAAGTGGTTCAACTCGGAAAAGGGCTTCGGCTTCATCGCCCAGGACGGCGGCGGTCCCGACGTCTTCGCCCACTACTCCAACATCGCGACGTCCGGCTTCCGTGAGCTGACGGAGGGCCAGAAGGTCACGTTCGAGGTCACCCAGGGCCAGAAGGGCCCGCAGGCGGAGAACATCCTCCCCGCCTGACCTCGTCCCGCACTGCCCGGCAGGGCGCGGAACACCAGGGCGCCGGTCCGACGGGAATCCCCGTCGGACCGGCGCTCTTCGCATGTCCGGCGCCGGGCGGATGTCCCTCGTCTGCCGCTCCGGGATGGCGCGAATCTTCCCCGGCGGGCTTGGATGTGACAAAGCGTGCGCCGTGCCGGCGCACGGTGACCATCAGGGTGTGAGCGAACCCGTGGAGTCCGGCAGAGGGAGCCGCGCCATGTCTCTTGACCCCCACGCCTTCATGAGGGATGCCGATCAGCGCCCAGGCGAGGACGGTGCCGGCGCCCCGGCGGGCTCCGCCGCACCCCACGTCCCGCTGCCGGAACCGGGACTCGAGCCGATGCGCACTCTGCTCTGGACGGCGGCGACCTACCGTCCGCTCGACGAGGTGGCCGCCCTGGTGCGCCTCCTGAAGCAGACGGGTTCCCTCCCCAACTCCGGGGACGAGGCGCTGCGCGCCGCCGCTGTGGCGCGCCCCCTGGAGGAGGTCAGACAGCTTGTCGTCCTGCTGAACGAGCCGGGGTGCGAGAGCGGGGAGGCGGACACCGCCCTGCGCGCGGCCGCCGTCGGCCGGTCGGTCGACGACGTGGCGCGGCTCGTGGCCATCTTCCGCGCCGAGGAGGACGGTGCCCCCGAGGGCTTCCCTGACCACGCGCGCACCGGCGCGGCGCCGGGGGACACGGTCCCGACCGGGCTCGCCGACATCCCGGCCGACCCGCCGGCCGGCTTCATGGAACTGCGTGACGCCGGCGGACACGTCAGGATCACCGGCACCGACACGCCGGGCGCACCGCTCCGGTCCCCGACCGACATCCCGGGTCCGGTCGCCTTCGGCGGTCGGACCTCCGCGCCCGCCCCGAGCCTTCCCGCGTCCCCGGGCTTCCGCTCCGTACTGCGCTGGCCGGCGGCCGCGGCCCTGTTCGTCGTCGGCATGATCCACCTGCCGACGGACATCGGCGGCCTGCGCTCCGGCGGATCCACGGGCGCCCTGGCCCTGGTCGTCACCGTCCTGTGCGTCGCACTCGCCGGCTGGCTCGCCGTACAGGACACCCTGTGGATCTGGGCGGCGGGCGCCGCGACAGCCGTGGGGGTGGTGGCCCTGCACACCCTGACCGGTTTCGGGGCCGTCGACGTCCTGGAGAACAGCCTGGGCGCCGCCTTCGGCTGGGCCGGTGCCGTGGTCCTCGTGTGCTCCGTGATCACGGCCGTCCTGGCCGGTTCGGCGCTGATGAACAGACCGAAGCCGGCCGGCGCGGCTAACGACGCCTGACTGCCCAGCCGTACGCGCGCACACCCGTACGCGCACCCCCGTACACGCGTACATCCGGACGCCACCGGCGCACCACGCCGGTGGCGTCCCGCTGTGTGCGGGCGTCGGCGCGCGCCGGCGACAGGTCTGCATCGAAAGGTCAAATCTTATATGTCAAGAGTGGAATGTAAGGTGGCCGGATGAGTCTTCGCCACGCGCTCCTCGGACTACTCGTCGACAACTCCGGCAGCGGCTACGACCTGATAAAGCTGTTCGACACCTCGCTCGCCAACGTCTGGCCCGCCACCCAGAGCCAGGTCTACGGCGAACTGAACCGCCTCGACGGCGAAGGGCTCATCCAAGTCGTGACGGAAGGTGCCCGGGGCCGCAAGGAGTACGGCCTGACCGCTGCCGGCGCGCGGGAACTGCGCCGCTGGCTGGTGGAGAAGGAGGAGAAGCCGCAGCGCGACGAATCGCTCCTCCAGGTCTTCTTCCTCAGCGTCCTGCCCGAAGAACAGGCCGTGCGGCTGCTGCTCGGCAAGGCCGAGACTGCGGCCGCACGGCACGCCGGGCTCGTGGCGCTGCGCGACACCGGCGACTGGGGGGACGGCATGCTGTCCGTCAACGGCAGGCTGGCGCTGGAGTACGGGCTGCGCCTGCGGTCCATGGAGGAGGAGTGGGCGCGCTGGGCGGCCGGACAGGTCGGCGCCGGCGCGCCGGCGGGTGTGTCGAACGGCGCGTCGAACGGCGATTGACCCTGCGCGCCCCCGGCATCCGGATCAGACCGCGGGGGCGGTGGGGGCGCTGTCCTTTCCGTCGTCGCTGTCGCTCGTCTTCTGGCTGGTCAGGGGAGCCGCGATGTCCTCCAGCGACCTGCCCTCGGCCGCCACGGCGAAGAAGATGGCGACAAGTCCGGCGAGCACCATCAGCCCGGCACCGATGGAGAACGCGATGACGGCGTCCCCGACGTTTCCGCTCGACGTGAGGCTGGAGAAGAGCAGCGGTCCCGAGATACCCCCGGCGGCCGTACCGATGGCGTAGAAGAACGCGATCGCCATGGCGCGGGTCTCCATCGGGAAGATCTCGCTGACCGTCAGGTACGCGGAACTCGCCCCGGCCGAGGCGAAGAAGAGGACCACGGCCCAGGAGATCGTCATGGTCGTGGCGTTGAGCAAGCCGCTGTTGAAGAGCCAGGCGGTCACGAAGAGCAGAAGTCCGGACAGGATGTAGGTCCCCGAGATCATCTTCTTGCGGCCCACCGTGTCGAAGAGCCGCCCGAGCAGCAGCGGGCCGAGGAAGTTGCCGAAGGCGATGGCCGCGAAGAAGTAGCCGGTCGAACTGCTGGAGACGCTGAAGAAGTTCACCAGGATCGAGCCGAAGCCGAAGGTGATCGCGTTGTAGAGGAACGCCTGCCCGACGAAGAGGGAGAATCCGAGGATCGCCCGCTTCGGGTACTGACGGAACAGGGACGTGGCGATCTCGCCGAAACCGATCGAGCGCCGCTGCTGGATGGTGATGGAGCCCTGGGGCGCGGGCAGTTGCCTGCCCGTCTCCTCCTCGACCTCGTGTTCGACGTGTTCGACGAGTGTGTCGGCCTCCTCGGAGCGTCCGTGGATGAACATCCACCGGGGACTCTCCGGTACGTGCCGCCGTACGAGCAGGATCACCAGGCCCAGCACGACGCCCAGCGCGAAGGTGAGCCGCCAGCCGAGGTCCTTGGGGAAGATGTTCGTGTTCAGGGCCAGTACGGACAGCAGCGCGCCGCCCATGGCGCCGAGCCAGTAGCTGCCGTTGATGATGAGGTCGACGCGCCCCCGGTACTTACTGGGGATCAGCTCGTCGATCGCCGAGTTGATCGCCGCGTACTCGCCGCCGATCCCGAAGCCGGTCAGGAAACGGAAGAGGAAGAACCACCAGACCGAGAAGGAGAGCGCCGTCGCCGCTGTCGCCGCCAGGTAGACCACCAGCGTGATGATGAAGAGCTTCTTACGGCCGAACAGGTCGGCGAGCCGGCCGAAGACCAGCGCGCCCGCGCAGGCACCCGCCACGTACAGCGCCGCGCCCAGCCCCGTGACCTGCGCGTCCGTGATCGGCAGACCGCTGCCGTCCTCGGAGAGGCGGCTCGCGATGTTGCCGACGACCGTCACTTCGAGACCGTCCAGAATCCATACGGTCCCCAGGCCGATCACGATCATCCAGTGCCACCGTGACCAGGGCAGGCGGTCGAGTCTCGAAGGCACCTGCGTGGTGATGGTTCCCAGTGACGCGTCCCCGGAGTGACTCATGCGCTGTGTCTCCTGCCTGTCGGTCGTCCGCCGCTCGCGGTCCTGCGGTGGTGCCAGCGGGTACCCGACGATCAAACGGGATAAACAGGCCCCGCGCCTCCCGAAATCCACCCGCTCGGCCCAGAGTTCGCGCGGGAGTCGGCGAGTCGGACTTCCGGGCCGGGTGCGACTGATCATGCTGCGGGGGTGACGGCCTGGACGGCAGGCGGAGCGACAGAGGGAGATTCCGGTGGCCCTGAGCCGCGAAGAGCGCGAACAGTTCCTGTCCGAGCCGCACATCGGCGCACTGGCCGTGGACGCGGGAGAGGGGGAGGGGCGCGCCCCGCTCTCCGTGCCGGTCTGGTACCAGTACGAGCCCGGCGGCGACCTCTGGATCCTGACCGGGCCGGACTCACGCAAAGGCAAACTGATCGCGGCGGCGGGACGGTTCACCCTGCTGGCGGACCGTACGGAGCCGACGGTCCGTTACGTGTCCGTCGAGGGCCCCGTGACCTCGACGGTTCCCGCGAGCCCCGAGGCGGCCCGCGAGATGGTGACCCGCTACCTGGCGCCGGAGAAGGTCGAGCCGTACCTCGAGTTCGCCGCCGGCAGCCACGGCGCACAGGTGGTCATCCGGATGCGGCCGGAGCACTGGCTCTCCTCGGACCTCGGCCGGCTCTGAGCCGCGGCGATCGGATCAGGCCACGTCCGCCTTCTCCTGCTCGGCGGCGCGCAGCACGCTGTCGGGCAGTTCGAGGTTCCACGCCGTGATCACCGGACGGTCGTGCTCGGTGCCGAGGCGGGAGACGGTGCCGGTGCCGAGCAGGAAGAGGGCGCCGGCCGCGGGTTCGAGGCCGAGGTAGCGCGCCGTCAGCACGCGCAGGAAATGGCCGTGCGACACGAGGACGACATCCGCGTCGTCGGACCGGAGGACGTCGGTCACCTCGGCGAGCACCCGGTCGGCGCGCGCCCCTACCTGCTCGGGGGTCTCCCCGGGAAACTCGGCGGGCCCCGGCGTCACCCCGTCGGTCCACAGACTCCAGCCGGGACGCGTGCGGTGGATGTCGGCGGTCGTGACGCCCTCGTAGCCGCCGTAGTCCCATTCGTGCAGGTCGGGCGTGAGGCGGTACGGGGCAAGGCCGACCAGCTCGGCCGTACGTCTGGTCCGGGCCAGCGGGCTGACGAGCGTGAGCCCCACCTTCCGGTCGGCGAGCAGCGGCGCGACCGAGCGGACCTGGCTCTCGCCGTGCTCCGTCAGGGGCAGGTCGGTATGGCCGGTGTGCTGCCCCGACAAGGACCAGGCCGTCTCTCCGTGCCGTACCAGGATCAACTCACCCATGGGGTTCGTCCCTACTTCCCGCTCTCCGCGCTCCGCCATCGAAATCGCCTCCGGTGGCCTTCGGTCCCGGTGTCGTGCCCCGGATCCGAAGGAAAGAACTCGCCGGGCCGCGGGCGCATTCCGCGACGGCTCTCCGCGACGGCCTCCGTGGCCGGTCAAGGACAGTCTCTCCCGTCCCGGCGACACGGACATGACGGGAATGCCGCCGGGGGGCGTCGCGTTACAGAGACGTACAGCTTGATGGAAACGACTCCCACCCCCGTTACGGCCGGTTCGGTACCGGGGCGGAGTCCGGCAGCACCGTCTGGAGAACCTCATGGCACGCAGCGAGACCCGTCCCGTCGTCACTCTCCGGTCCACGGCGGGAACCGGCCATACGTATGTGACGCGCAAGAACCGCCGGAACAACCCCGACCGCCTGTTCCTGCGCAAGTACGACCCGGCGCTCGGCGAGCACGTCCTGTTCCGCGAGGAGCGCTGAGGCAGGCCCGCCCGGCGTCCGGCCGTCACCGACACCGTCCATCACCTCGTTCCGAGGAAGGAATCAGCATGAAGCCTCGTATCCACCCCGAATCGCGTCCGGTCGTCTTCCGTGACCGCGCAGCGGGAGCTGCCTTCCTGACGCACTCCACCGCCGATCCGGCGGAGCGTGTGGAGTGGGAGGACGGCAACACCTACCCCGTCGTCGATGTGGAGATCTCCTCCGCGAGCCACCCGTTCTACACGGGCAAGGGGCACGTGGTCGACACCGAGGGCCGTGTGGAGCGCTTCGAGCGCCGCTACGGCAGCCGCGGCTGACCATCGGTCCAGGCACCATCCGACAGATCTGATCGTCCGATCGATTCGCACATCACAGGAGCGG
>NZ_JTHL01000001.1:9426849-9433300 GCF_000818195.1 Streptomyces sp. 150FB
GTCCCCATGGGGACCGCCCCGCTCCTGTGTGTTCCGACGGAGGCCGGACGGCCGGAGGTCAGACGGTTGCTTCCAGTGATTCGACCGCCCTGACCAGCGGCGCCAGTTCGGGGCTCCCGGTCGCCTCGTCGAGGGCTTCCCGCAGCGCCCTGTCGTTGGTCGGCCTGGCCCTGGTGACCAGTTCCAGTCCCGTCTCGCTGACGTTGGTGTAGATACCCCGGCGGTCGGTCGGACAGAGATAGCGCGTGAGCAGACCGCGGTCCTCCAGCCGGGTGACCAGCCGCGTCGTGGCGCTCTGGCTGAGTACGACGGCGTCGGCCACCTGATGCATCTGGAGATGGCCTCCCTCGCCGTCGTGCTGCCGGCTGAGGACGTCGAGCAGGGTGAACTCGCGGACGCTGATGCCGTGCTCGCCCTGGAGGGCGCGCTCGATGTGCGCCTCGATCCTGTCGTGCAGCCGTGAGAGGGCGCGCCAGCCCTGGGCGAGGCGGGTGAGCGCGGGGTCCGTGGCTGTCATGGCTGGCTCCTGCGGGAGAGGTGGCTGCGGGCCGGTACGAGGTTCCCCAAGGATAGAGCACGCGTGCAATATAGCGCGCTTGCAATTAAGCCGCGTGTGCAAGTATTGTCGGCGCTCGTTAAGGGCCCCTGCAATCTCCTTGGAAGGTGAATCCCATGCCACTCGCGCTGCTCGCGCTGGCCATCGGGGCATTCGGCATCGGCACGACCGAGTTCGTGATCATCGGGCTGCTCCCCGAGGTCGCCCACACCTACGGCGTCTCGATCCCCACCGGCGGACTGCTGGTGTCCGGCTACGCCCTCGGAGTCGTCTTCGGCGCACCGGTGATGACCGTCCTCGGCACCCGGATCCCGCGTAAGCGGATGCTGATGCTCCTGATGGGGTTCTTCATCGCGGGCAACGTGCTCTCCGCGCTCGCGCCGGCCTTCGGCCTGATGCTCACCGGGCGTGTGGTCGCCTCCCTCGCCCACGGAGCGTTCTTCGGCATCGGCTCGGTGGTCGCCGCAGGTCTGGTCGCACCGCACAAGCGGGCCGGAGCCATCGCCATGATGTTCACCGGACTGACCCTCGCCAATGTCGTCGGCGTGCCGCTCGGCACCTTCATCGGCCAGAGCGCGGGCTGGCGGACGACCTTCCTCGTGGTCGCCGGCCTCGGTGTCGTGGGGCTGGCCGGCGTCGCCAGGCTGGTCCCCGAGCAGCCGAGGGCCGAGGGCGTGCGGCTGCGCCACGAACTCGCGGCCTTCCGCAACGTACAGGTCCTGCTCGCCATGGCGATGACCGTGCTCGGCTTCGGCGGCGTCTTCGCGGCGGTCACCTATCTCACGCCGATGATGACGGGCACCGCCGGTTTCGCGGGCTCCTCGGTGACCTGGCTTCTCGTGCTCTTCGGGCTCGGCATGGTCGGCGGGAACCTCGTCGGCGGCAGGCTCGCCGACCGGCATCTGATGCCCCTGCTCATGGTGTCCCTCGGAGCGCTCGCGCTGGTCCTGGCGCTGTTCACGCTCACGGCCCACGACAAGGTCGCGGCGGCCGTCACGATCACACTGATCGGCGCGCTGGGCTTCGCGACCGTACCCCCGCTCCAGAAGCGCGTCCTCGACCAGGCGTCGGCAGCGCCCACCCTGGCCTCCGCCGTCAACATCGGCGCGTTCAACCTCGGCAACGCGCTCGCCGCCTGGCTGGGCGGTCTCGTCATCTCCGCCGGATACGGCTATACGGCGCCCAACTGGGTGGGCGCGGGGCTCGCCGCCGCGGCACTCGTGCTCGCTGTCGTCTCCAGCGCGCTGGAGCGCCGTACCCCCGTGGGCAGCCGCGTGGCCGCCACCTCGGAGATCGCAGGGGCCGCCGAGGAGCACAAACCGGCCGCCGGGGCCCGTTCCTGACGGGCTGTCAGCTCACCCCCTCGCACACACACATCCCCCCAAGGAAAAGGTGAACGATGAGTTCCGTGCCCAACGTCGTCCTCAACAACGGCGTCCAGATTCCCCAGCTCGGCTTCGGCGTCTTCCAGGTCGACGACGAGCAGACCACCGGCGCGGTCCTGACCGCCCTCGAAGCCGGCTACCGCAGCATCGACACCGCCGCCGTCTACGGCAACGAGGCGGGTGTCGGCCGCGCGCTCGCCGCCTCGGGCGTGCCCCGCCACGAGCTGTTCATCACCACCAAGCTGTGGAACGCCGACCAGGGGTACGACGCGACCCTCACCGCGTTCGACACCTCCCTGGCCAAGCTGGGCCTGGACCAGGTGGACCTCTACCTCATCCACTGGCCGGCCCCCGCACGTGACCTCTACGCCGAGACCTGGCGCGCGTTGGAGAAGCTGCTGGCCGACGGCCGTACCCGCACCATCGGGGTCTCCAACTTCCAGCCCGCGCACCTCCAGCGGCTGCTGGACGAGGGCGGTACGGTGCCAGCCGTCAACCAGATAGAGCTGCACCCCGGCCTCCAGCAGGCGGAGCTACGGGACTTCCACGCCCGCAACTCCGTCGTCACCGAGGCCTGGAGCCCGCTCGCCCACGGCCAGTTGCTCCAGGAGGACACGATCGCCGCGATCGCCCGGCGGCACGGGAAGTCGCCCGCCCAGGTCGTCCTGCGCTGGCACCTTCAGTTCGGGAACGTCGTGATCCCCAAGTCCGTCACCCCGGAGCGGATCCGCGAGAACATCGATGTGTTCGGCTTCGAGCTGACCGCCGGCGACATGGAGGCACTGGCCGCGCTCGACCGCGGCCTGCGTACGGGTCCCGACCCGGACACCCTCAACTGACGAGGACCGAACGGCCCGGCCCGTTCACGCGCGCGTCGTCAGCGTGAACGGCGCCGAGCCCTGGCTGACGCCGTTCACCTGGATCTCGACGGCGTGCTCGCCGGGGTGGAAGGTCCGGGTGGTGATGACCTTGAACGAGTGCCGCCGGCTGATGACGGACGTCTGGCCCGGCGCGAGGGTGCGCGTCGTCAGCTTGAAGACCTTGGGGGCCGTACTGCCGTTGGCCTTGCGGTAGTGGATCACGTAGTCGATCGCGAGCCGGGTCTCGGCGGCCGAGCCGTTCGTCAGCGTGACCTCGAAGAGCAGCTCGCCCCCGACGGACACGGCCGCCGAGTCCAGCACGGGCCCGCTCACCACGAGCGAGGCAGGGGGCGCGAACCCCAGCAGGGCGAGCGCCTCGGGATGCCCCTTCTTCACGAGGGTGCGCATCGCGTGCCGTATCACCTTCTGCGTACGGGCGTCGGGCGCGGCCGCCCAGGTGGTCGCGGTGCGCACTGCGACCTCGGGGCTGGTGTGGCTGAGGTCGTTGAGGTGGTTGGCCACCGAGCGCCTGACGTAGTCGGAGGGGTCCCGGTACAGCGCGTCGAGGATCGGGAGGGTCGCCTCGGGCCGGTCGGCCAGCGGCCGGACCCTTACCGCCCAGGGCAGCCGGGGCCGGGTGCCCTCGCTCGCCAGCCGTCGTACGTGCTCGTCCGGATGGGCCGTCCACGGGGTGACGACGGCCAGCGCGCGGTCGAGGTCGGCGTTCAGGAGCTGCCGCAGGGCGAACTCCGCGGTGAGCCGGGGCGTGAGGTCGGCGAGCAGCGCGAGTACGTGCTCGAAGGCAGCCGGATCGGGGGATTCCAGCGCACGCGCCGCCGCTGCTTCGGTGACCGGCCAGATCATCCAGCCGGTGAACCCCGGGTCCTTGAGGGCGGCCCGCACCACCTGCTCGAAGTCGCCGTACGACGCGGGCAGATCGGCGAGGAGCGCGTCCCGGAGCGCGTCGTTCCGCTGGCGCAGCCCCGCACCCTCCAGCGAGGTGGCGGCGGCGCGCAGGGCGGGCAGCGCGAGGCCAGGAGCGGCCTCGGAGAGGCTGTCGATCAGGCCGGCGACCGCGGCCGGGCCAATGAGTTCGTCTGCTGTCGGCACCGGTTCACGATAGACGGTGGCCGGGGTTCCGGTCATATGGTGGCTTCGGCGGAGACCGTACGGCGCGGACGGACGTCAGGCGTCCTCGCCGCTCCCGCCGTCCGGATCCCAGTCCAGCAGCCGCACCTTGGCCACCGTCCGCACATGGCGCCGCATCGCGGCCGCCGCCGCCCTGCCGCGCCCCGACTCGATCGCTTCGAGGATCGCGCGGTGCTGCGCCAGCGATCGCGCGGGACGGCCCGGCTGGCGCAGCGACTCCGTACGGCTCTCGGCGATCTGCTCGGAGATGGACCGCATGAAGTCCGCCAGCAGACCACTGTGCGCCGCCGCCGTCACGGCCGCGTGGAAGCGCCGGTCACCCTCGACGCCGTGCCCGCCGGCGTCGATCTCCCCGGCCATGTGGTCGAGCGCGGCGCGCAGCGCGGTCAGGTCCTCCTCGGTGCGGCGCTCGGCGGCCAGCTCGGCGTTCTTGGTCTCCAGCGCCTCGCGCGCCTCCAGTACGTCGGGCAGCCGCCGCCTGCGCTCCACGAGCCGCTCCACCGGCTCCACTTCGAGACTGTCCCTCGTCAGATAGCTGCCGCCGCCGTGCCGTACCTCGACGAGCCCCTGCACCTCCAGGACGACGATCGCCTGCTTGACGGAGGCCCGGCTGACACCGAGCCGCTGGGCCAGTTCGCGTTCGGGCGGCAGCCGGTCACCGACGCCGAGGCCCGCCTCGACGACATACGCGCGCAGCCGGTCGAGGACCTGTTCGTACAACCGCGGCCGTGTCATCGGCCGTAGTGAGTCGGACATTCAGGCCCCCAATCCCTACTAATTCCTGTCAACTCCGGTCAGGGGCAGCCTAACACCGGCGGCCAAGTGGCTGAGCCAATTCTCGTCCGATGCCTTGACGCTCCGAACGGCCCGCCGCCAAAGTGGTTCAGCCACTCGGCCACTTGTCCCGGCGGGGCGATCTCACCGGGACCCAGGGACGGGAGCCCCGCGATGTCACCCGAACTGATCTCGATCCTCGTACTGGTGGCCGTCTTCGTGATCGCCACCACCCGCTCGGTCAACATGGGCGCACTCGCCTTCGCCGCCGCCTTCGGGGTCGGCGAACTGGTCGCGGGACTCGACGCCGACGGCATCTTCGCCGGCTTCCCCGGCGACCTGTTCGTGGTGCTGGTGGGCGTCACCTATCTCTTCGCGATCGCCCGCGCCAACGGCACGACGGACTGGCTCGTCCACGGCGCGATCCGGCTGGTACGCGGGCGGATCGCGCTGATCCCCTGGGTGATGTTCGCGATCACCGGAGCACTGACCGCCATCGGCGCGCTGTCCCCCGCCGCGGTGGCGATCGTCGCGCCGGTCGCGCTGAGCTTCGCCGTACGGTACGGGATCAGCCCCCTGCTGATGGGCGCCATGGTCGTGCACGGAGCCCAGGCCGGCGGCTTCTCACCCATCAGCATCTACGGCTCGATCGTCAACGGGATCGTGGAGCGCGAGAAGCTCCCCGGCAGCGAACTCACGCTGTTCCTGGGCTCCCTGGTGGTCAACCTCGTCATCGCCGCGATCGTTTTCGTGGTGCTCGGCGGCCTCAAACTCGGTGGGCGGGGGCCCGGCACCGGCGACGACCCAGCCGGTGAGGCGACTGCCGGCGAAACGTCCGGCGGCGCGGAGGACAGCGAAACACCGGCGGGTACGGAGGTGGACACCCGGCTCACCACCGCCCGTATCGCGACCCTCGCCGCGCTCGTCGCCCTCGTGGTCGCCGTCCTGGGCTTCGACCTCGACGCCGGTCTCTCCTCCCTCACCCTCGCCGTCCTGCTCAGCGTCTTCTGGCCCACCACCAGCCGCCGGGCCGTCGGAGAGATCGCCTGGCCCACCGTGCTGCTGATCTGCGGGGTACTCACCTATGTCGGCGTACTGGAGAAGATGGGCACGATCGACTACGCGGGCCAGGCCGTCGGCAATATCGGCGTCCCGCTCCTCGCCGCCGTACTGCTCTGCTACATCGGCGCGCTCATCTCGGCCTTCGCCTCCTCCGTCGGCATCATGGGCGCGCTCATCCCGCTCGCCGTGCCGTTCCTCGCACAGGGCGAGATCGGGGCGATCGGGATGGTCACCGCGCTCGCCGTCTCCGCGACCGTCGTCGACGTCAGCCCCTTCTCCACCAACGGCGCGCTGGTCCTGGCGGCGGCTCCCGACGTGGACCGTGAGCGTTTCTTCCGGCAGTTGATGACGTACGGGGGGATCGTGGTGGTCGCGGTACCCGCTGTGGTCTGGCTCGCGCTGGTGGTGCCAGGCTTCGGATGACGACCCGCCCGGACCGCACGAACACAAGGAGAACGACGCGTGCCTCCTCTCTTCCCCGCCCTCGCCGCCGGTTCCGCGCTGCCGGCGCTCCAGTTCGGCGACCGCACTCTCACCCATTCCCAACTGGCCGTGGCGGCCGGGTCGCTCGCCGGCCGGATCGCGGGGGAGCGGCGGGTCGCGGTGTGGGCCACGCCCACGCTCGGGACGGCGGTGGGCGTGGTCGCCGCGCTGCTGGCGGGCGT
>NZ_JTHL01000001.1:9433515-9435415 GCF_000818195.1 Streptomyces sp. 150FB
GCTCAACCCGAGGAGCGGCGAACGCGAGCTGGCGCACATCCTCACCGACAGCGCGCCCACCCTTCTGCTCGCCGAGCCCGGCGCCGAACTGCCGGCGGCCCTCGGCTCGCTGGACCGGCTCGACGTGACGGCGGACCTGGCCGGCACGGACGGCGGTACGGACGGCGGCCCGGCGGTGCCGCTGCCCGCCGAGCCCTCGCCCGAAGCGCCCGCGCTGATCGTCTACACCTCCGGCACCACCGGCCCCCCGAAGGGAGCCGTCCTGCCGCGCCGCGCCGTCACCGCCACCCTCGACGCGCTGGAGGACGCGTGGCAGTGGACCGGCAGTGACGTGCTCGTGCAGGCGCTGCCGCTCTTCCATGTCCACGGCCTGATCCTCGGGATCCTCGGCCCGCTGCGCAGGGGCGGCTCCGTACGCCACCTCGGCAGGTTCGACACCGCCGGAGTCACCCGCGAACTCTCCTCGGGCGCCACGATGTTCTTCGGTGTACCGACGATGTACCACCGGATCGCCGAGGCACTCCCCGGCGACCCCGCCCTCGCCAAGGCGCTGGCCGGGGCGCGGCTGCTGGTGTCGGGGTCCGCCGCGCTTCCCGTCCACGACCACCGGCGGATCGCTGACGCGACCGGACGGCGTGTCGTGGAGCGCTACGGCATGACCGAGACACTGATGAACACCAGCGTCCGCGCGGACGGCGAACCGCGCGCCGGGACCGTCGGTGTCCCGCTGCGCGGCGTCGGGCTGCGACTGGTCGACGAGTCGGGCGCCGTGATCGACACGCCCGACGGCGAGACGGTCGGCGAGATCCAGGTCAAGGGCCCGAACCTCTTCAGTGAGTATCTGAACAGGCCCGAAGCGACGGCCGCCGCCTTCACCGACGGCTGGTTCCGTACGGGGGACATGGCGATCCGCGACCCCGACGGCTATGTCCGTATCGTCGGCCGGCAGGCCACCGACCTGATCAAGAGCGGCGGCTACAAGATCGGCGCGGGCGAGATCGAGAACGTACTGCTGGAGCACCCCGGTGTACGGGAGGCCGCCGTCACCGGGGAGCCCGACGACGACCTCGGGGAGCGGATCGTGGCCTGGATCGTCCCGGCGGACGACGGCGAGCCGCCGGCGCTCGAAGAGCTGGCTGACCATGTCGCCGCACAGCTCGCCGCGCACAAGCGGCCGCGTGTGGTGCGCTATCTGGAGGCGCTGCCGCGCAACGACATGGGCAAGATCATGAAGCGCTCGCTCCATGGCTGAGGACGGAAGGCGTACCGCGCGCGAGGCGATCGCCGTACTCACCGGCGCCGCCGGTTCGTTCACCGAACTCCCCGAGCCGCCACACGCCTCCCCGGAGCCGGACGGACCGCTCGGCTGGGAGGGGTACGACGCGCTGCGCGCGCGGGCTCGGGCGCGTACGGGCGAGAGCGAGTCCGTCGTCATCGGCACCGGGCACGTCGGCGCCACCGAAGTGGTCCTGATCTCCTTCGAGTTCGGCTTCCTCGGCGGGTCGCTGGGGGAGCGCACCGGCGACCTGCTCGAAACCGCTCACACGCATGCGCGCGAGCACGGACTGCCGGTGGTCTCGCTGATCGCCACCGGTGGCAGCCGGATGCAGGAGGGCATGCGCGCGCTGCTCCAACTCCAGCGGGTGGCACGGCAGTCGGCGCTCACCCGGGCGGCCGGCAACCCGCAGCTCGCGGTGGTGCGCGACCCCACGGCGGGCGGCGGCTGGGCCACCCTGGGCGCGGGCGCTGATGTCATTCTGGCGCTGGAGGGCGCGCGGATCGGCTTCGCGGGCTCCCGGGTACGCCCGGCGGGCGCCGACCCGGGCGCCTACACCGCGGCGGCGCAGTTCGCGGCCGGCCACATCGACGCGGTGGTCAGGGAGGACGACCTGGGCGCCAC
>NZ_JTHL01000001.1:9435923-9445192 GCF_000818195.1 Streptomyces sp. 150FB
GCCACCCCGGCACCGCCACCCCGCGCACTGGGCCGCACGGACACGCCCGCCACCGGCCAGGACGCGGTACGCCGCGCCCGCGCGCCCGAACGCCCGCGCGCCGCCGCCTATCTGGACGCGTACTTCTCCCGGCGCGAAGCCATCACCGGCGACCGCTGCGGCGGTACGGACCCGGGGATGCTGTGCGGCTTCGGCCTGTGGGAGGGGCGCACCGTGGCGTACGCGGCGCAGTGCGGAACCCCGACCCGCCCGGCCGGCTACCGCACAGCCGCCCGGCTGGTCCGCCTCGCCGGACGGCTCGGCATTCCCGTGCTCACACTGGTCGACACAGCCGGCGCGGCGAGCGAAGCACGGGCCGAGCGCGAGGGGGTCGGCAGCGCCATCGCCGACCTCTTCGCGGCCATGGCCACCGCGCCGGTCCCACTGACCACACTGGTGATCGGCGAGGGCGGATCCGGAGGTGCGCTGGCCCTCTCGGCCCCTGGCAACACCTGGGCCACGCCTGACAGTTACTTCTCCGTCATCGCGCCCGAACTGGCCGCGGCGATCCTCAAAAGACCTCCCGCTGAGTCCGGTGCGACAGCCGACCAGCTCCGGCTGCGCCCGCAGGACCTGGTGTCCCTCGGAGCTGTCAGGGGGATCGTGCCGGCAGGCCCCTGACACACGCGGCCGGGCGGATTCTCATCACCCTCTCACCGGCTTTTCAGACAGGATGCTTAGGGTGTGGGCTGTGACGTATTCGACTCCGCCCGGCTGGCATCCCGATCCAGGACACACAGGTGAAGGCCCGCGACTGGAACGATGGTGGGACGGGTCGGCCTGGACCGACGAAGTCCGTTCCGCCACCGCCCCCGCCTCCGACTCGCACACGGGGGCCTTCGAGGCACCGGCTCCGGAGGCCCCGGCGACGCCGGCAGCGGCCGAGACCGGGGCACCCGGGGCACCCGAGGCGTACAACGGCACTACGTGGATGGGCGCGACGCAGGGCATGCCCGCGCCGCCGCCCTATCCTCCGGCGCCGCCCGCGCGTTCGGGCAGCCGGCGGAAGCGGGTGGTCCTGAGCGTCACCGCCGGGATCGTCGTGCTCGCCATCGCCGGTGGAGCGTTCCTCCTCGGACGCGGCGGTGTCGGCGGCTCCGACGACAACAACGCCTCGGGCAGCGGCGATTCGGGCTCCTCGGCGCCTCCCCAGGGACGCGGCCGGCAGAACCCGCTGATACCGGCACCCGGCGGGCCCCAGGACCCGGGGAACCCGCAGGATCCGGGAAGTCCCCAGGACCCCGGCGCACCGGGCGGCGGTTCCGGCGGCCTCGACGGCGCGCCCCAACAGCCGCAGGCGGGGCCCGGCGTGGTCACCGACGCGGCCAGCGGGATCAGCATCCCGATCCTGAAGGGCTGGACAGGCCTGTCGGGTGCCGCGGGCGCGAATGTGTCGACGGGGGACTACACCTGCCCCGGCGACGCGACCCAGAAGTGCCAGCGCGCGGGCGTGACGTCCCTCCCCGGGCTGAACGACAAGGGTCTCTCCGCCAAGGAGACCGCGGAGAAGGACATCAAGGCCAACGCCAACGCGTCCTACGGCGGCAAGGTCTACGGGAAGATCTCCTCGCACCAGCAGCTCAAGGCCGAGGCGGTCACCGTCGCCGGACAGAAGGGCTACCTGGTCCGCTGGAAGGTTGTGACGGCCAAGGGCGACGACGGCTATGTGCAGTCGCTCGCCTTCCCCTCGCCGTCG
Organism: Streptomyces sp. 150FB; assembly: GCF_000818195.1. GTDB lineage: Bacteria > Actinomycetota > Actinomycetes > Streptomycetales > Streptomycetaceae > Streptomyces. The sequence continues at coordinate 9,437,659 of NZ_JTHL01000001.1, forward strand.
ACCCCGAAGGTCATGGTCGTCGTGCAATCCGGCTTCGACGTCAGTGACGGCGCGCCGAAACTGTCCGTCATGGACCAGATCACCAGCGGGATCAAGGTGGCGTCCGGCGGCGCCGGCGGCGCGGGCCAGGGCGTCTGACCGTACGGCTGCGCCTACGCCGTCACCGTCCCCCCTCCCGACCGGCTGACCGAACGCCGCGCCCGGCCCGTCCGCCTCCCCGGCGGACCGGCCGGGCGCTTCGCTGTGCCGGGAGGTGCCACCCGCGCCTCATGGCTGCCCGTACGCCCCAGCCGTCACGGGCGCCCCGCAGCGGCCCGGCACTCCGCACGCATCCCGCAGCCGCAGGAACGGAGCCGGGAGCGCTCGCGCGGACGTACACTCCCCCTATGGGTTGCACACGCGCGATGAGGGAGTGCCTGCCAGGGTCCCCCTGTGCCTTGTGCGAGACCGCCGCTGTCGCGGCTGTCCACGGCCCCGGTCCGGTCTCAGCGCCGCAGGCCGGCTGCCGTGCTCTGCACGGCCACGGCTAGCGCGGCGCCAAGCCGCCTTCCCGGCGCACGGTCAGGACCGCGCAGCACCGCTCCACGGTTCGCTCTCCCAGTTACATCCGTAGAACGACCGCACCACGCCGAACCCCGGGCCGCCCCAGCCGCCTTCCGCCCCGGACCTCTGCCGGACGCCGCAGCGACCCGTACACCCCTCAAGCGGTACGCGCTTCCCGTACGCCGGTAACTCACCGCACCGCCCGTATCGCAGCACCGCACCTTCAGCACCGCACCTCGAGCACCGCACCTCCCGCACCGCCCCACATCACTCCCGCGACGCTCCGGCGTGCCGTCGGTGCCCCTTGGGCCGCCCGGCCGCCGCCGGCCGTCGCACTGCCGAGAGGACCCCTGTGAAGTTGAGCGAGTTGCTCGCCGGACACGACCACACAATTCTGCAGGGTGATCCGGAGACGGTCATCACCGCGGGAACCTGCTTCGACGCCCACCGGGTCACGCCCGGCTCGCTGTTCATCGCGGTACCCGGTCATCGTGAGGGCGGCCCCGAGTCCATCGGCCCTGCCCTCGCACGCGGCGCGGCGGCCGTCCTGGTCGACGCGGGGGCACCCGACCTGCCCGCCTCCGTCAAGGCCGACCCGGACGTGTGTGTCGTACGGGTGTCCGACACCCGTGTCACCGCCGCCGTCGTCTCCTCCCGCTACCACGGCGAGCCCGGGCGCGCGATGGACATGGTCGCCATCACCGGCACCAACGGCAAGACGTCCGTGTCGTACATGGTCGAGTCCGTGCTGCGACTCGCCGAAGGCGCCACCGTCGGTGTCATCGGGACCGCCGGCAGCCGGATCGGCGATGAGCAGATCCCCATGCCGAGGTCGGTGCTCACCACCCCCGAGGCACCGGACTTCCAGTACCTCCTCGGTGTGATGCGCGACCGCGAGGTGGCGACGGTCGTCCTCGAAGCCACCTCGATGGGACTGCTGACACACCGGGTCGACCACTCGTTCATCGACATCGGCATCTTCACCAATCTGACGCAGGACCACCTCGACGACCACGGCACCATGGAGAACTACCGGGACGCCAAACTCCGGCTGTTCCAGGGCCTCTGCCGGCGCGCCGTGGTCAATGTCGACGACGCGGTGGGCGCCGGGATCGTCGCGCTGATGCCGGGGGCGGTCACCACGTACGCACTCGACGCCGAGGCGGACTACCGCGCGACCGACCTCACCGTGGACTCCTTCGGCACCCGCTTCACACTCCACCACGACGGCCGCAAGTACCCGGCGGCGATCCCCGTCCCCGGACGCTTCTCGGTGGCGAACGCACTGGCCACCGTCGCCGCCTGCCACCTCCTCGGCCACGATCTCAAGGCGCTGGTCGGCGCGCTCGACCGGATGCCCCCGATCCCGGGCAGGTTCGAGCGCTTCGAGACCCCGAAGGGCACCTCCGTCATCGTGGACTACGCGCACTCCCCGGACTCCCTGGAGAAGGTGCTCACCACGATCCGCGACTTCGCCCGGGGCCGGATCATCACCGTCTTCGGCTGTGGCGGCGACCGCGACATCACCAAGCGCGCCCCGATGGGGGAGATCGCGGGAACACACTCCGATCTGTGCGTGCTCACCTCCGACAACCCGCGCGGCGAGGACCCGGAGACGATCCTCGACCAGATCGTGCCGGGTCTCGACGCGACCGGAGCCCGCTTCGAGCGGCTCGCCGACCGCCGTCAGGCGATCGAGTTCGCCTTGTCAGCCGCCGGACCCGACGATGTCGTCCTGATCGCCGGCAAGGGCAGCGAGCCGTACCAGATCGTCCGCGACGAGCTGATCCCGTTCAGCGACATGGCGACCGTGCGCGAACTGGCCGCAGTACGGTGAGTATCTGACGGCCTGTCAGTTTGCGTCGGCCCCGCCACCGGGGTGCTCGCCGCCGAGGACGTACAGCGCGGGCAGATTCACCACGACGGCCTCCTGCGTGCTGCGGGCGATCACCACCACGGCCTCCTCGTCGTGGCTCGGATTCTCCTCACGGTGCGGGACGTACGGCGGTACGAAGACGTAGTCGCCGGGCGAGGTGCGGATACGGATCTCCTCCGGCGCCCCGCCCGAGTCGTCGAGGAACACGAACTCCGGATGCCCCTTCACCACATGGATCGCGGTCTCCGACTCGCCGTGGTGATGGTTCGAGGACGCCGTGTCGGGAGCCACATGTGTCTGGCCCATCCAGATGCGCTCGGCACCGACACCGCGTCCACTGATCGCCGCGTAGCGCCGCATTCCGCCGGTCTGCGCCGTGTCGCCGTCCAGCGCGCCGGCGCGGACGTGGTGGAGACGGGCCCGTGGGGGAGCGGCGGCGTGGTCGCCGGCGTCCTGGTCGTGGTCGGGGAGGTCGGGGTGGAACGCGTCGCGCGAGACCATTACGAATCCTGCTCTTCCGTCAGTGGCGGGTGTGAAGATCCCGTACCGACGGTAGGGAGCGCCGCGAAGAGAAGTCAAAGAGCGGCGCCGGGCCGAACCGGGGACGCTCTCTGGAATGCTGACGGCGTGCCGACCACCACGAACACTCCGGAACCGGTCACACCCGACCCGCCGAGGGACGAGCCGAGACCGCTGCTCACCCAGTCCTGGCTGGACCTCGCTTTCCTGCACTGGGCCGCCGACCCGGCGGACGTCGCGCCGCTGCTGCCGCGGGGAACGGTCCCCGACACCTTCGACGGTGTCACCTACGTGGGCCTCATCGCCTTCCGGATGCACCGGATCGGCTGGCTGCGGCTGCCGGGAATCCCGTACCTGGGCAGCTTCCCCGAGACCAACGTCCGCCTCTACTCGGTCGACGGGCAGGGGCGCCGCGGTGTCGTGTTCCGCTCGCTGGACGCCGGGCGGCTGCTCCCCGTGGCTGTCGCCAGGGCCGCCTTCCGGCTGCCGTACGTGTGGTCCCGCATGGCGGTCAGCCGCGACGGCGACACCCTTACGTACACCAGCACCAGACGCCTGCCGGGACCGCGCGGCGCGCACAGCAGGATCGGTGTGCGGATCGGGGAGCCCATCGCGGAGCCGACCGCCCTCGAACACTTCCTGACCGCCCGCTGGGGCCTGCACACGTCGGTCCTCGGACGCCCGCTGTACCTGCCGAACACCCACCCGCGCTGGCGCCTGCACCGTGCGCGGCTCCTCGAATGCAGCGAGGACCTGGTGGCGGCGGGGGGACTGCCCGCACCGGTGGGGGACCCGGCGAGCGTGCTCTACTCGCCCGGCGTGCCGGTGCGCTTCGGCCGTCCCGCGCCCGGCGGCCCGCGCGCGGACGGTCAGGTGCGATGATGGAAGCCTTCAGCGTGAGGAGGGACCACCGTGCTGGTTCCCGCGTCCACCGTGCATCTCGCCGACGGACCGGGGGACTGGGCGGTGGTCGTGCTCGCGGGGGAGGTCGACCTCGGACTCGTGCCACGGGTCCGTGAGGCGCTGGACCTGCTCCTCGCGGAGAACCGGCGGCGCATCGTGATCGACCTGGCGCTCGTGTCGTTCATGGACTCGGCGGGCATCGGTGTCCTGGTGTACGGGATACGGCGCGCCGAAGCGCACCCCGGCGGCGCTCTGCGACTCGCCGCGCCCAGCGCACAGGTACGCAAGCTGCTGGAACTGACCGGCCTCGCCGACGTCATCCCCGAGTACGCCGACCGGACGGCCGCCTGTACGGTGCGGCCGGTCTGAGTGAGCGCCGGAGCGGCCCGCACCCACGATCACGGCGCCCGGCCGCCGGCGCGGGACGGACACATCACCTGGGGGAGAGCATGGCCGAAAACAGCGGGGCGCTGACGGGAGCCGCAGTCGGCGGCGGGGGCGCCGGCGCCGGGAGTCCCGCCACGGCTCCGGACGTCGACCACGGCCTGCTCTCCGCACTGTTCGACCGGGCCGGAGCCGGCATGTACGCCGTCGACGGCGCGGGACGGGTGATCGCCTGCAACCCCTGGGCCGAACACCTGCTCGGCTACCCGCCGGGCGGACTCGTCGGCCTCGACGCCCACCAGGTCCTGCACCCGCCGCGCGGCGACGCCCTGGGCGTCCTGCCCTCCCGGCACCCGGTGCAGAGCGTGGTGACGGAGGGGCGCCGGGTGAGCGGCGACCAGGCCGTTCTGCTGCGCGCCGACGGCACACCGCTCGCCGTCTGGTGGACGGCGAGCCCGCTGCCGCGCGGCGAGGACCAGGCCCAGGGAGCCGTCGTGGTCTTCCACGACACCGGCGCCGAACGCCAGCGCAAGGAACGCCGCGCCGACCGCTACGCGCACAGCGAGATCGCCCGCGAGCAGGCCGAGTTCGACCTCGCCGAAGCCACCTGGCTCAGCGAACTCACCCTGGCGCTCGTCAGCACCCTGGAGGCCGAGGAAGGCCTCGCGCGGCTGGCCAGACTGCTGGTGCCCCGGCTCGCCGACGCCGCCGTGATCGACCTGGTCGTCGACCGGGGACGCGTACGGCGTACGGCCTGGACCCACCACGACCCCGACCAGGTACCGCCCGGCGTGCTGGAGGCCGACCCGCCGGCGTACGACGACACCTCCACCGCCGCGCTCGCGCAGGTCCTGCGAGGCGGTCCCACCCAGCAGTTGACCGCGCCGTTCTACGCCGACCAGGACTCCTCCGGCATATCCCCGTCGGGCATGGCGCCGTCCGGCGCGGGGGAGCCGGACGAGGCCGCCGGCCCCGACGCGCTGGGCCTGGCCACCACGGCGATGCTCGCCGGTCTTGAGGCCGTGTACACCCTGATCGTGCCGGTGCGGCTGCGTACCAGCACCTTCGGTGCGCTCACCCTGACCCGTGGCGCGCCCAGCCCGCCCTTCAACGACGCCGACCGGGTCCTCGCCGAGGAGGTCGCCCGCCGCACCGCGCTCGGCCTCGACAACGCCAGGCTGCACGCCCAGCAGGCGAACATCGCGGCCACCTTGCAGCGCGCCCTGCTCACCGACCTGCCGCCGGTGCGCACCCTGGAGCTGGCGGCCCACTACCAGCCCGCCGAACGTACCGCCGAGGTCGGCGGCGACTGGTACGACGCCTTCCTGCTGCCCGACGGCGACCTCGCCCTGGTGGTCGGCGACGTCACCGGCCACGACATCCAGGCGGCCGCCCGGATGAGCGAACTGCGCAACATGCTCAGGGCGCTGGCCGTCGACCGTCCCGAGGAGGAACCGGGCGCCATCCTGCAACGCCTGGACCACGCGCAGGCGCACCTCCAGCTCGCCGACTCCGCGACCGCGGTCATGGCACGCCTGCACCGCACCGGGGACGGTCGCTGGCAGCTCAGTTGGTCCGCGGCGGGACATCCGCCGCCCCTGCTCATCACCGCCGACGGCAAGGCCCGCTATCTCACCGACGGGCACGCCATGCTGATCGGACTGCGCCCGGGCACCCCTCGCCCGACGGCCACCACCGAACTGCCTCCGGGAGCCACCGTCCTGCTCTACACCGACGGCCTGATCGAGTCCCGTACGCAGGACATCGACACGGGCCTGACCCGGCTGCGCCAGCACATGGCCGCACAACACACCCAGCCCCTGGACCGGTTGTGCGTGACCCTTGCCCGCACCCTCGGTGACGCCAGGGACGACATCACACTCATCGCCGCGCGTATTCCGCCCGTTCTCTGACGGACCTTTCCCGCCGGCTCTCGCTTGCTTTCGCTTGTCGTACCTTTTACCCGGCGGACTCCGGTAAAGCGTTGACCAACTGAAGAGATATGGCGCTCCCACGTCCTGGGGCCCGGCCGGCGAATCCCTGCCTCTCTCCGTACCGCACACCCCTGACCAGGCACGACCACATGGCAAGCGGGGTAAGGGATCTGACGAGCCGTCCGGAGCGGTGGATCACAACCGGGCAGTTGGTTCCGGAACTTGACGCGATGCCTTGACGGAGTCTTTAAGCGGCCTTAACGTCCGGCACTCAAGAGAGCCCCTCACCGGGCTCTCTCCCCCCACCCTCGGATCCCCGTTCTGCCCCCGCCCGGCCAAGGCCGGTGTCAGGCATGCGCGGAATCCCCGAATCCCAGGAGTTTCCATGAGAGCACCGCGGTCCGGGAACGGCAGCCGCCTTCGCAGGGGAAGACGGCAGGCCCTACTCGCCGGAGTGGTGGCGGCCTGCGCCCTCGCGGCACAGATCCTCTTCGGACCAACAGGCGCGTTCGCCGGAGCCGACACCGGCGCAGCCGGGCAGGCGCGGCCGGCGGGAGCCGCGCAGGCGGCCGACGTCGTACGCGTCGCCGAGTTCGTCGCCGAGTGCAAGTTCAGCCACGCGCTCCCCGACGACCCGATCGTGCTGCCCGGCATGCCGGGCGCCTCGCACATGCACAGCTTCTTCGGCAGCCACGCGACCAACGCCTACACCAACCTCGGCGACCTCAAGGCCGCCGGGACCACCTGTGACCCGGTCGTCGACCTCTCCTCGTACTGGGTACCGACGCTCTACGTCGACAACCAGGCCGTCGAGCCGACCGGCACCACCTTCTACTACCTCGGCGAGGGCGTGTCCGACGCGGTCATCGCCCAGACCAGGCCCATCCCCGAAGGCCTGAAGATCGTGGCGGGCAACGCCAAGGCGACCGGGCCGAACGACGGCGACATCCGCGCCCGCTGGTCGTGCCTGCACCACGGCGAGGTCAACCCCTCGAAGGACTTCGTCAACTGCCCGGCGGGCTCCATGCTGGAGTCGTACCTCGACTTCCCGCAGTGCTGGAACGGCAAGGACCTCGACTCGGCCGACCACAAGAGCCACATGTCCTACCCGGTGAACAACGCCTGCCCGGCCACCCATCCGGTGCCGGTGCCCAAGCTCCGCCAGGTGCTGCGCTACCCGGTCAACGGTGACCCGTCCCGGATCAGGCTGGCATCAGGAGCCGGGTACACCATGCACGGCGACTTCTTCAACGCCTGGCCGGTCGGGGAGATGGAGCGCCGCGTGCGCGACTGCATCAACCCGATCATCAAGTGCGGCGCGAACGGGCGTCCGTGAGAGCGCGGGGCGGCGGCCGGCCGCGCCGCGGAGGGCCGC
>NZ_JTHL01000001.1:9445619-9451807 GCF_000818195.1 Streptomyces sp. 150FB
GCTCGGCTGCGCCGCCGCCGAGAAACCGGAGGACGGGGTGCGGGGCAGCACGGCGGCCCCGGCGCCGACGAGCGGGCGCACCGCGGGACCCGCCGCCACCGGCGTCGCCTCCGACGGCTACAACGCGACCGACCTGGCCTGGGCGCAGATCATGGTGCCGATGGACGAACGCACCCTGCTGCTCCTCGACCTGATCGCCGGCCGCGCGGGAGACCCGGGCCTGTCGGCTCTCGCCCGCCGTACGTCCGGCACCCATCGGGCCGAACTCCCCGAACTGCGCGCGGTGCTGACAGCGGCGGGGGCCTCGGGCACGAACCCGCACGACGGGATGGACATGAAAGGGATGGTGACCGACGAGGAGCTGGAAGCCGTCGCCGCGAGCCGTGGCGCGGCCTTCGACACCCTGGCCAGGACCTACCTGCGTGAGCACTTCGAACAGAGCCTCGTCGTCGCGCGGGGCGAGACGCACTCGGGTGCCTCGGCGTCGGCGAAGCGCCTCGCCGCCGAACTGACGAAGCGCCGCACCGGACAACTGGCCGCGCTGCGGGCGCTGGACGGCTGAGGGGTGCCCTCAACGCGGGGGCAGGGCGCCGCCGAAGCTCTCCGGACTGCCGCAGTACGGCAGCCCCTCCAGCGCCCGGTCCGTGCAGAAGCGCGCGACGAGGTCGGCGAAGTCGGCGATGCGCTCGACCGGGGCGAGGTGATCGGTCTCCTCGATGGTGAGGAAGCGCGCCCCGGGAATCTCCGCTGCGACCTCCCGGCCCATGTCCGGCGTACACAGTGTGTCGTGCTCGCCCGTCACCACCAGAGTCGGCACGGCGGGCACCGGGCCCCTGCGGTACCACTCGTGACGCATCAGACGGGTGTTGTGCTCGGCCGACTTGCGCAGCTCCTCCGGGCTCTGCCCCGCGATCTGCTGGTACACGAGACGCGAGACGGCGGCGTGCTTGCGTACGCGGCCGGTGCCGGGCGGTGACATGAAGCGGTCGGCCAGCTCACGGGCGATGGTCTCCGTCTCACCGCGCTCGATCATCACGGCCCACCGCTCCATGGCGGCCGCGTAGTCCGCGGGGATCCGGGTGGTCATGCCGACCAGCAGGAGCCGCGCGAGCCGCTCCGGGTAGTGCTGGGCGAAGCGCAGACCGACCGCGCCGCCGTAGCAGGCGGCGACCAGATTGACGCGCTCCACGTCGAGTTCGGACAGCAGATGCGCGAGAGCGTCAGCGAGGAAGTCCACACCGTAGGTCGCGGGGAGGAAGTCGGCCGTGCCGTAGCCGGGCAGGTCCACCGTGATCACCTGACCCAGCGGGCCCAGCCATTTCTCGTGCCGCAGCCAGGAGTTGCGGTCCTGGGACGACCCGCCGAGCACCAGGAGCGGCTCGGTCAGGGGAGTGTCGTGGCGCAGGACGCGGCAGGTGTAGGCGAAGCCGTCGAAGGTGAGAGTACGTTCCTCCACCCGGCCGGCGGGTCCGCCCTCCCTTGCGTCGGTCGTCGTCTGCCCGGGGATGAGCGGACGGACAGCGGGGGTTTCCTGGCCCTGGGCGAGGACGGCATCGATGGACAAGAGTGACTCCAGAGCTGCTAGAGGGGCAACGACTCCCTGCCTAGCAGTTGCCTGGCCCCGACCGGACATCACTGACCCGATCGTGGGCGGTTCGCGCCCCCGCACCCGCTGGTGAATTCGACAGTCGTTCAGCCGGTCCCCGGATTCGGCTGTCGCCCCGGACTTGACTTGGAGTGCGCTCCAATTCTTAGCCTCGGACGTATGACAGCTCAGCACAAGATCGGATCAGGGTTCGGAGCCCGGAGCACGGCGGCCGAGGTCCTGCGCGGAATCGACCTCACCGGAAAATTGGCGATCGTGACCGGCGGCTACTCGGGCCTCGGTCTGGAGACGACACGAGCGCTCGTCGGCGCCGGCGCGCACGTGGTCGTACCCGCCCGGCGGCCCGTCGTGGCGAAGGAGGCCCTGGCGTCCGTCGAAGGGGTCGAGATCGGCGAGCTGGACCTCGGTGACCTCGAAAGCGTCCGCGCTTTCGCCGACGGCTTCCTGGCCTCCGGCCGCTCCGTCGACATCATGATCAACAACGCCGCCGTGATGGCCTGCCCGGAGACCCGGGTCGGTCCCGGCTGGGAGGCGCAGTTCGCGACCAACCACCTCGGCCACTTCGCACTCGTGAACAGGCTCTGGCCGGCCGTCGCGAGCGCAGCCCGTATCGTCTCCGTCTCGTCGAGCGGTCACCGCCACTCCGGCATCCGCTGGGACGACGTGCGGTTCGAGCACGGCTACGACAAGTGGCAGGCGTACGGCCAGGCGAAGACGGCCAACTCCCTGTTCGCCGTCCAGCTCGACGCCCTCGCGCGCGAGTCCGGCGTACGGGCCTTCGCCGTGCACCCCGGCGGCATCCTCACACCACTGCAGCGCCATCTCCCCAAGCAGGAGATGATCGACCTCGGCTGGATCGACGAGGACGGCAATCTGACAGCCGCCGGGTTCAAGACAGCGGAGGAGGGGGCCGCGACGCAGCTCTGGGCGGCCACGTCGCCGCGGCTGGCGGGCGAGGGCGGGGTCTACTGCGAGGACTGCGACATCGCGGAACCGGCCGACGGCAGCGGTGCGCTCAGCGGCGTACGCGAGTGGGCGACCGACCCCGAGCAGGCGGCCCGGCTGTGGGAGCTCTCGGCCGGCCTCACAGGCGTCGACGCCTTCGCGAAGGCGGTCTGAGCGAGCGGGGCCGCGCCCGGGAAGGGCGCGGCCCCGGTGGCGGTGTGTCAGCCCTGGACGGCTGCGTACGTACCGCAGTTCGTGCGGGTCTTGCCGCCTCTGGCCGTGCCGATGACGCCGTACCAGGTCACGCACTTGCCGGCGGCGTACAGCGGGACGGGCCCGGCGTACGACCGGTAGTAGTCCGAGTCGTTGATCCCGGTGGCGGCGCCGCTGATCTTGAGGGAGGCGACCATCCAGATCGCGGCAGCGGGCTTGGTGCGCACGGTCACCACACAGTTGTCGCCGGTCTTGGTGCTGTACGTCAGGAACACGGTGCCCACCGTCCCGACCTCCGCCGAGTTCACGACGGTGTAGCCCGCGCCGCAGGCGCCGTTGTACTGCGCCTGGGTCTTGGCCGCCGGTACCGGCACCGGCGAGCGGTCGGCCGTGGCCGATGCCGGGGACGTGGTCTGCCCGGCGGCGCCCGCCCCGGGGGCGAGCAGCGCGGTGCCGCCCACGAGAGTGGTCGCGAGGGCCCCGACGGCCACGGCACGCTGGATGATCTTCATATCAATCCCCGATCTTTGTTGTTTCCGTATCGCTCGATCGACTGCGGAGTTGCGTCACCCCATACGACCCGGGGTGCGCGCCCACGGCGGGAGGGCACGGGGGTTGTTACGAAGTTGGTACAAGTTGGTACCTAATGGCTTAGTCCACGCGGAGTGTGTTAAATCGGAAATCCGTACACATGTACCCCTGTCGCTCAGGTGAACTCGTTCAGGTGGACTGACGGTGCGTCAGTGTCGTCGGAAGTGTGATCCGCTGATGCGGCAGGGCCGGGTTGTCGATCTCCGCCAGCAGCAGCCGGGTGATGGTGCGCCCTATGTCCTCGATCGGCTGGTTGACGCTGGTGAGCGGCGGGACGGTGTGGCGTGCGACGACGGAGTCGTCGAAGCCGACGACGGCCACGTCCTCGGGGACGCGCCGGCCCCGCTCCCGCAGCTCCGCCAGCGCGCCCGCCGCCATGACGTCGGAAGCGGCGAAGACCGCGTCGATGCCCGGGTGGCGGCCCAGCAGTTCGCGCATGGCGGCGGCCCCGCCCTCCTCGGTGAAGTCACCCGGTGCGGCCAGCGACTCGTCGGGCGCCGCGCCGCGTTCGAGATGGGCGTCGCGCCAGCCCTGCAGACGGCTCCGGGTCACATCCATGTCGAGCGGGCCCGTGATGGTGGCCACCGACGTACGCCCCCGGTCGAGCAGGTGCCGTACGGCCTGCGCCGCGCCGCCCACGTTGTCCGAGTGGACATGGCTGAGCGATTCGTCGGGTGACCGCCGGCCGGCGAGGACGGTCGGGATCTGCATCGACTCCAGAAGTGCGGGCAGCGGGTCGTCGTGGTGCACCGAGACCAGCAGCACGCCGTCGACCCGGTGCGCCTCGACGAAGCGCGTGAGCCGTTTCAGCTCGCGTTCGTCGCGCACCAGGATCAGCAGCAACTGCATCTCGGTGTCGGCGAGTTCCGTACTCACCCCCCGGATGACGGCGGAGAAGTACGGCTCGGCGGCCAGCCGGCTCTCCGACTCGGGGATCACCAGCGCGATGGAGTCGGTCCGGCTCGTGACCAGGGACCTCGCGGCCGGGTTCGGTACGTAGTTCAGCTCGGCGATGGCGGCCTCGACGGTGGCTCTGGCCTTCGCGCTGACGCCCGGGGCGCCGTTGACCACCCGGGAGACCGTCCCTCTGCCCACGCCCGCCAACTGGGCGACCGCTTCAAGAGTTGGCCTCCGGTCCTGCCGTTTGCGGCTACTCATCACATCTCCTGACTCTCGCCCCGGTGGGGCCCGAAGGCGCTCTCCGGGAAAGTGTCCTGCGTGGCCCGCGCGACCGCCGCGCGGGGGCCCGGTCCGGACAGATTCATGCAACGGAACCGACTTCGACTCTTGACACACCCCCAGGTCTGCCGAGAGTCTTCCACAACCCGTTGGGAGCGCTCCCAGTTTTGCGCTCCCGGGTTTTCCCGCAGACGGGGTTCCGCGTTTCACCCGACCGTGATCCGCAGCGGCGCATGTCAGGGCGCCGCTGCAAGGAGGAAGCACATGGGCACTGCCCGTAAGCGCTTCGGTTCCACCCTCGCAGCCGCCACGGCGGCTGTCGTGTCCCTCGCCCTTGTCGCCGGCTGCTCGGGCGGCGACAGCGGCAAGGCGCGTACCAAGGACGGCAAGACCGTCATCAGCATGGGTCTCTTCGGCGTCATGGGGTTCAAGGAGACGGATCTCCTCGACCGGTACATGAAGGAGAACCCGGACGTCACCATCGAGGCGGACGTGACCGGTGACGAGCAGAGCTACTACACCGCACTACAGACACATCTCGCCGCGGGCAGCGGCCTCAAGGACATCCAGGGCATAGAGATCGGCCGCGCCAAGGAGCTGGTCGACACCCAGGCGGACAAGTTCGCCGACCTCTCCAAGACCCCCGGTCTCGATCACTTCCTGCCCTGGAAGTCGAACCAGGTGACCACCAAGGACGGCAAGCAGATCGGCCTCGGCACCGACATCGGCCCGATGGCTGTGTGTTACCGCAAGGACCTGTTCGCGCAGGCCGGACTGCCCACCGACCGCGACGAGGTGGCGAAGCTGTGGGCGGGTGACTGGTCGAAGTACGTCGAGGTCGGCCGTACGTTCAAGAAGCAGTCCAAGGCCCCCAAGGTCGCCTACATGGACAGCTCAAGCGGGTTGTTCAACGCGATGATCTACGGCGGTCCCGAGCAGTTCTACGACAAGGACGGCTCGCTGGTCTACGCGAAGAACCCGCTCGTGAAGGAGGCGTGGAACCTCGCCGCCGACGCCGCCGAGTCGGGGCTGAGCGCCAAACTCCGCCAGTTCCAGCCCGGCTGGGACCCCGGTCTGGCCAACAGCACCTTCGCCACCGCGGTCTGCCCGGCCTGGATGCTCGCCCACATCAGCGAGAAGGCCGGACCCGCGAACAAGGGCAAGTGGGACGTCGCGAAGGCGCCCAAGGGTGCCAACTGGGGCGGCTCGTTCCTCGGGGTGATGGAGAACAGCCCGGTCAAGAAGCAGGCCGAGAAGCTCATCGCCTGGCTGAGCGCGCCCGCACAGCAGGCGTACATCTTCCAGAAGCTCGGTAACTTCCCCTCCTCGAAGACGGCGATCGACATGCCGTCGGTCGCGAACGGCAAATCGGCGTACTTCAGCGACGCGCCGATCGGCCAGATCTTCGGTGACGCGGCGAAGGAGATCCCCGACGAGCAGATCCTCGGCCGCAAGGACGGCACCATCAAGGACACCTTCACCGCGGGCCTGCAGCTCATCGAATCGCAGGGCAAGAGCCGTGACGAGGCGTGGAAGACCACGGACGAGCGCATCCAGAAGCTCGTCGGCTGACCCGCCCGGGGCCGCCTCCCCCGGGCCGTCCGTCCCTGGGGCGGGTGCCCCGTCCGTCCGCCCCGGCGGACGGTGCACCCGC
>NZ_JTHL01000001.1:9452380-9571047 GCF_000818195.1 Streptomyces sp. 150FB
GGCCCACCCTCATCGCTCACTCCACGGAAGGAAGCCCGCGTGGCCACCTCCACACCGGCAGCCCCCACGGGCGGGCAGCCGCAGCACGCCCCGCCAGGTCCCGCCCGTAAGGGCGGCGCCGGCCGCGGGTCCGACGCCGGACAGGCGCGCCGTAACATCCTTCACCGGCTCGACCTCGGGGCGGTGCCTTACACCTTCATCGCGCCGTTCTTCCTGATCTTCGGCGCCTTCGGTCTCTACCCGCTGCTCTACACCTTCTGGATCTCGCTCCACCACGTCGAGCTCTCCTCGCTGGACACGATGGACTGGCGCGGATTCGCCAACTTCACCGACCTCTTCCAGGACGACCGGTTCTGGAACGCGCTGAGCAACACGTTCACCATCGGGGTCATCTCCACCGTCCCGCAACTGCTGATGGCGCTCGGACTCGCGCACCTGCTCAACTACACACTGCGCGGCTCGGTGTTCTTCCGGGTCGCGATCCTCACCCCGTACGCCACCTCCATCGCGGCAGCGGCGCTCGTGTTCACCATGCTCTTCGAGCGTGACTTCGGCATGATCAACTGGGCGCTGAATGCCTTCGGGATCGACAACATCGACTGGGAGAGCCGCAAATGGCCCGCCCAGTTCGCCATCTCCACCATCGTGATCTGGCGCTGGACCGGCTACAACGCGCTGCTCTACCTGGCCGCGATGCAGGCGATACCCCGCGATCTGTACGAGGCGGCCGCCATCGACGGCGCCTCCCGCTGGCAGCAGTTCCGCAAGGTCACCGTGCCCGGGATCAGTGCCACGATCGTCTTCACGATCGTGCTCTCCACCATCGGCGCCACCCAGCTCTTCGGCGAACCGCTGATCTTCGGCCAGGGGCCCAACGGAATCAGCGGCGGGGCCGACAACCAGTACCAGACGCTCGGGCTGCTGCTCTACGAAGAGGGCTGGAAGAACTACCAGATGGGACGCGCCTCGGCGATCGCCTGGGCCATGTTCCTCATCCTGATCCTGATCTTCGTCCTGCAACGCGTCGTCGTACGCCTCACATCGGGCAGGCCGGCGAAATCCCGCCCGTCCGTCACGTCCTGACCAGGGAGCAGCAGTCCCATGACCACCGACACCGCACCGCTCCGGGGACATGTGAAGGCCCGGCCCGACCGCACCCCGCCGTCCACCGGAAGCCGGCTCGGCCGCGTGCTGCGGCCCGGCGCCGGCCGCCAGCACCACGCGGGACCGCTCGCCTACATCCTGCTCTCCCTCGCCGCCCTCGTCTCCCTCTTCCCGCTCTACTGGACGATGGTGGCCGCCTCGACCGACAACACCCGGGTCTCCCAGACCCCGCCGCCCTTCATCCCGGGACCGAACCTCTTCAAGAACCTCGCGACGGCGTGGCAGGACGCGGCGCTGGGCAAGGCGATGCTCAACAGCCTGATCGTCGCCGGGGTGATCGCGCTCTCGACGGTCTTCTTCGCCACCCTCGCGGGATTCGCCTTCGCCAAACTCCGCTTCCGGGGGCGTAATTTGCTGCTGACGCTGGTCATCGGCACGATGCTGGTACCGCCGCAGCTCGGCGTCGTACCGCTGTTCATGCTGATGGCCGACCTCGGCTGGGGGCAGTCGCTGCCGTCGGTCATCTTCCCGACGCTGGTCAGCGCGGTCGGCGTGTTCTTCATGCGCCAGTACCTCAAGGAGGCGCTGCCCGACGAACTCATCGAGGCTGGACGGCTGGACGGAGCGCATTCGCTGCGCATCTTCTGGAGCATCGTCCTGCCGATCGCCAGGCCCCCGATGGCCGTACTGTTCATGATCACGTTCGTGCACGCCTGGAACGACTTCTTCTGGCCCTACATCGCGCTGGACATGACCAATCCCACGGTCCCCGTGGCACTCACGCAGCTCAGCGCGGGGTATGTACGGGACCAGTCGGTGATCATGGCAGGCGCGCTCCTCGGCACCCTGCCGCTGCTGGCGATGTTCCTCGTCTTCGGCCGGCAGATCGTGGGGGGCATCATGCAGGGAGCGGTCAAGGGCTGAGCGAGGGCCCGCGACACACCGCCGGCCGGCGCTCCACCCGGCCGGCGCACCGCAGGACGCGCACGGCAGGACGCGCACGGCAGGAACGAACGCAGCAGGACGCACGCAGCAGTACACACACGGCAGTACGCACACAGCCCGTCACGTGGAAGGACCCTTGTGGCCACCTCAGCACTCAGCTTCCCGCCCGGTTTCCTCTGGGGAACGGCGACCGCCGCGTACCAGATCGAGGGCGCCGTCCACCAGGACGACCGCACCCCCTCCATCTGGGACGTGCACTCCCGGACACCGGGCAGGGTCCGCAACGGCGACACCGGTGACATCGCGACCGACCACTACCACCACTGGCGCGAGGACATCGCGCTCATGTCCGATCTCGGCATCGGCGCCTACCGGTTCTCGGTCTCCTGGCCCCGGGTCCAGCCCACCGGGAGCGGTCCCGCCTCGGCCAAGGGGCTCGACTTCTACCGGGGGCTGACCGATGAACTGCTGGACAAGGGCATCCAGCCCGTCGTCACCCTCTACCACTGGGACCTGCCCCAGCACCTGGAGGACGCCGGCGGCTGGCCGGAGCGCGACACCGCCTACCGCTTCGCGGAGTACGCGGGACTGGTCGCCGACGCCCTCGGCGACCGGGTGACCACCTGGACCACCCTCAACGAGCCCTGGTGCAGCGCCTTCCTGGGCTACGGCTCGGGGGTGCACGCCCCCGGCCGTACCGACCCCGCGGACGCGCTGCGGGCCGCACACCACCTCAACCTCGCCCACGGCCTCGCCGTCCGGGCGCTCCGCGAGCGGCTGCCCGCCGAGGCGCAGATCTCCGTCACCCTCAATCTGCACCACGTCAGGCCGCTGACCGAGAGCGCGGGGGACACCGACGCCGCGCGCCGTATCGACGGTGTGGCCAACCGCGTCTTCACCGGCCCCATGCTGGACGGCGCGTACCCGGCCGATGTCATCGAGGACACCGCCTCGGTCACCGACTGGTCGTTCGTCCAGGACGGTGACACCGAACTCATCCACCAGCCGCTCGACTTCCTCGGCGTCAACTACTACTCGCCGACCCTCGTCTCGCAGCGGACGGGCACCGCCACCCACCGCTCCGACGGACACGGCGCGAGCGACCACAGCCCCTGGCCCGCCGCCGACGATGTCGACTTCCACCAGACGCCCGGACCCACCACGGCCATGGGCTGGACCGTCGACCCGAGCGGTCTGTACGAGCTGCTGCTGCGGGTGTCCGGCGACCACCCCGGACTGCCCCTGATGATCACCGAGAACGGCGCGGCCTTCGACGACTACGCCAACCCGGAGGGCGAGGTGCGCGACCCGGAGCGGATCGCCTACCTGGAAGGCCATCTGACGGCGGTGCACCGGGCCATCGAGGCGGGGGTGGACCTGCGCGGTTACTTCCTCTGGTCGCTGCTCGACAACTTCGAGTGGTCCTACGGATACAGCAAGCGCTTCGGCATGGTGTACGTGGACTACGCGTCGCAGCGCCGTATCCCCAAGTCCAGCGCCCACTGGTACGCGAAGGTGACACGCGCCAACAGCCTGCCCGCGCCGGCCCCCGGATCAGGCCATTGAGGGTGACATGGCGCGGGCTTGGTACTCCCTTGGCCAACACATGTCCCCATTATGAACACTTGATCGACAGAGTGGCACATTGCGTGTGACTTTCAACTACCTCGCCCGTCACGCGCGTTCACTCGCAATGCAGGGGGTTCTATGAGATCCAGCCGATCGCGCCTGCGCGCCGGTGTGACCCTGGCGGCGGCGCTGCCTCTGGTCGTCGGTGCCCTGGCACTCGGCATTCCGTCCGCGGGGGCCGCGACAGGCCCCGCCGGGCGCGACACGCTCCACGGCACCAAGCCGCTGTGGGCGACCCAGAAGGCGGACAAGGGCAGCACGGCCGACTCGAGCAAGGTCACCGCCCGCGTCTACCTGGCCGGTCGCGACGCCGCCGGCCTGGCGCAGTACGCCAAGGAGGTGTCCGACCCGGGCTCCGCCTCGTACGGCACGTATCTGAGCGCGAAGCAGGCCGACGCGCGCTTCGGCGCGACGAAGGAACAGATATCCCAGGTCACCGCCTGGCTGAAGTCGACCGGCCTGAAGGTGACCGGCTCGAACAAGCACTACCTGACGGTGACCGGTGACACCACTGCCGTGGAGAAAGCTTTCTCCACGCAGTTGCACAACTACACCAAGGGCAAGAGCACTTACCGGGCGCCCGTCGCGACGCCCTCGGTGCCCGACTCCCTGAACGGTGCCGTGCTCACGGTGACCGGCCTCGACAACGCGCCGCACACGTCGAAGCACGACGACACGCTGCCGCCGCCGGACGCCGTGTTCCGTAACGCGGGCCCCTTCTCGACGTACTACGGCTCGAAGACCGACAAGAAGCTCCCGTCGGCCTACGGTTCCAAGGCGCCGTACGCGATCAAGGGCTACACCGGTACGCAGCTCCGCTCCGCCTACGGGGCCAAGAGCTACACCGGCAAGGGCGTCACCGTCGCCATCACGGACGCGTACGCCTCGCCCAGCATCGCGCAGGACGCCAAGGAGTACGCCAAGCGCAACGGCGACAAGAACTACCGGGCCGGACAGCTCTCCCAGGTGCTGCCCGCCGACTACAACAGCACGGTGGACTGCCAGGCTTCGGGCTGGTACGGCGAGGAGACCCTCGACGTCGAAGCCGTGCACGCGGTGGCACCCGATGCCGACATCACCTATGTCGGTTCGGCCTCGTGCCAGGACGACGATCTGCTCGATTCCCTGGGCAAGATCGTGGACGGGCACCTCGCCGACATCGTCTCCAACTCGTGGGGCGACATCGAGGCCAACGAGACCCCGGCCTCGGCCGCGGCCTACGACCAGGTGTTCCAGATGGGTGCCGTCGAGGGCATCGGCTTCTACTTCTCCACCGGTGACGACGGCGACAACGTCGCCAGCACCGGCACGAAGCAGGTCGACGTCCCGGCCAACTCGGCCTGGGTGACGGCGGTGGGCGGTACCTCGCTCAACGTCGGCAAGAACGACAAGTACCAGTGGGAGACCGGCTGGGGCACGCTCCAGTCGAGTCTGGGCGCCGACAACAACTGGACCGGTTTCCCCGGTGCCTTCACGTCGGGCGCCGGCGGCGGCACGAGCGTGAGCGTGCCGCAGCCGTTCTACCAGAAGGGCACCGTCCCGGACTCGCTCGCCAAGGCGAACGGTACGACGGCGATGCGCACCCTGCCGGACATCTCGGCGGTCGCCGACCCGAACACCGGTTTCCTCGTCGGCCAGACCCAGACGCTCGGAGACGGGACGCTGGGCTACGACGAGTACCGCATCGGGGGCACCTCGCTGGCCTCTCCGGTCATCGCGGGCGTCCAGGCGCTGGCGCAGCAGGCACAGCACAATGTGCCGAT
Organism: Streptomyces sp. 150FB; assembly: GCF_000818195.1. Taxonomy (GTDB): domain Bacteria; phylum Actinomycetota; class Actinomycetes; order Streptomycetales; family Streptomycetaceae; genus Streptomyces. Next base: position 9,457,822 of record NZ_JTHL01000001.1, read on the forward strand.
CGGCTTCGCCAACCCGGGGATCTACCAGCGGTACGGCACGCCGTCCTACCACGACGTGACCGATCACCCGCTGGGTGCCGGCCACGACGCGGCCGTCGTACGCAGGGACTTCGTCAACGGCGCCGATGACGCCGACGGCATCACCACCTCGCTGCGGACCATCGGCAAGGACAGCTCGCTGTCCGCGACGGTGGGCTACGACGACGTGACCGGGGTCGGAAGTCCGGCGGCCGGTTATGTGAGCTCGTACCACACCCGCTGAGTTCGCGACCGGACGCGACGCGGCGCACCCCCGTGCGTCTCGCCGCGCCCGGTCAGGCTCTGCACGGCATGACGCGACTCCCGTGCGGACTCCGGGCGGTTTCACGGCCGGAGTTCACGCGGGAGCTGTGCCATGCCCCGCGCCGGAGCGCGCCAGGCAACTGCCACCGGCATGGTCGGGACAGTGTGAGAATTCAATGTCATGCCCATGATTAAAAGGTGAGGGAACGGAGCAGAGTGAGCGGTGTTGTCCGCTCGCCGTTCTGGCAGCCGCGCGTACGAAAGGCCCCACCACTCATGGCTCGTACCAGCTCTGTCCGCCGAACCTCCCGCTGGCTCGCCCTGGCGACCGCCGTCGCCTCCGCGTTCGCGATCGCCGCCGGTCCCGGTGCGTCCCCCGGTGCGCCGGGGATCGGGGATCCCTACTTCCCGGACCTCGGCAACGGCGGTTTCGACGCGCTCCACTACGACCTCGGTGTGTCCTACGAGCCGGGGACCGGCGTCCTCGACGGCAACGCCACCATCACCGCCCGCGCCACCGAGGACCTCAGCTCCTTCGACCTCGACCTCCAGAAACTCACCGTCGGCAAGGTGAAGGTCGACGGCGCCCGCGCTCACTTCACCAGAGCGGGCGACGAACTGACCGTCACCCCCGGCCACCGGCTGCGCAAGGGAAAACGCTTCAAGGTCACCGTCGCGTACAAGGGCGTGCCCGAGGCGCTCAGCGGCCCGATCGTCTTCGGGTCCCGGTACGGCGTGATGAAGACCGACGACGGCGTCTTCATCGCCTGCGAGCCCAACGCCGCCTCGACCTGGTTCCCCTCCAGCGACCACCCCAGCGACAAGGCCACGTACGACATCAGCATCGACGCCCCCAAGGGCCTCACCGGGGTCTCCAACGGAGTCCTCGTCAACTCCCGTACGAAGGGGGACCGCTCGTACTTCCACTGGCGGGAGTCCGAGCCGATGGCGACCTACCTGGCCACCGCCACCGTCGGCAAGTTCGACGTCCAGCAGGGCAGGACGCCCGGCGGCATCCCGATCTACGTGGCCACCGACCCGGTCCTGCCCAAGGGAACGGTCAACGTCTACGACGTGACAGCGGCGGCCACGGACTACTGGTCCACGCTCTTCGGCCCGTACCCCTTCGAGGAGACCGGCGCGATCGTCGACGACATGCCGGACGCCGGGTTCTCGCTGGAGGTGCAGTCAAAGCCCGCGTACTCGGCCGTCCGGAGCGAGTCGACCATCGTCCACGAACTGGCCCACCAGTGGTTCGGCGACTCGGTGTCCGTGAAGCAGTGGAAGAACATCTGGATGAACGAGGGCTTCGCCACCTACGCCGAGTGGCTGTGGGCCGAACACAAGGGCACCCGCACCGCGCACGACGCGCTGGCCGCCGCGTACAACGCCCGCCCCGCCACGTCCGCGTTCTGGACGTCGAAGGTGGACGACCCGCAGCGCGACACCATGTTCGGTGACGCCGTCTACACGCGCGGCGCCATGACCCTCGAAGTGCTGCGCGAGCGCATCGGGGACAGGGCGTTCTTCAAGCTGCTCCCGGCCTGGACGGCGGCGCACCGCCACGGGAACGGCACCACGGAGCAGTTCGAGGCGCTCGCCGAGAAGATATCCGGCCAGGACCTCGGAAGCCTGTTCCAGACCTGGCTGGAGAGCCCGACACGGCCCGCCCTGCCGTAGCCCTGCCGGACTCCGGACTCCGGACGCGGCGCCGGCGGCGATACCCGCCGGCGCCGCGTCCGGCGTCAGTGGAACTGCGGGACGATCAGATACAGCCCGTACAGCACGGCGGCCGCGCAGGCGAGGAAGCACAGTCCGGCGACGGCCACGGACAGCGGCGCGCTTCTGCCGTCCTCCTTGCCGCCGCGCGCCTCCTCGCCGGTCGCCAGGGCGCGTACGCCCAGGGCGAAGACCAGCACGACCCCCACGGTCGCGCCGACGCTCACCAGCGCCACCTCGCCCAGGGCGCTCCAGTGCAGATTCATGGGTTTCCCTCCTCGTACCTCGTGCGTGCGGATGCGGTGCGATGCGAGCCGATGCCGATCGCAGGCGTACGTCAGACCTTCGCGTGGCGGTCCTTGGCGCGCACAGCCACGTCGTGGCCGTCATTGACGTTGCCCGAGGTGACCGGGTTGCGGCGGGCGGCGAGCACGATGAAGGCGGCGACGGCGAGGGCGACCACGGCGATGACCACGACCCCGGCGGTCCCGCCGTGCACCACCACACTCGCGGCGACCGCGCCGACAGCGGCGGCGGCGGGAAGCGTGACGCACCAGGCGACCGCCATCCGTCCGGCGGTGCCCCAGCGCACCTCGGCCAGCCGGCGGCCGAGCCCGGCGCCGAGAATGCCGCCGGAGCACACCTGCGTGGTGGACAGGGCGAAGCCGAGGTGGGCCGAGGTCAGGATCACGGTGGTCGCGGCCGACTCGGCCGCGAAGCCCTGGGGCGCCTGGATGTCGGTGAGGCCCTTGCCCATGGTCCGGATGATCCGCCAGCCGCCCAGATACGTACCGAGGCCGATGGCCAGCCCGGCCGAGCCGATGACCCACAGGGGCGGCCCCGCGTCGGGCCCGAGGGCGCCGGCCGAGATCAGGGTCAGGGTGATGACGCCCATGGTCTTCTGCGCGTCATTGGTGCCGTGCGCCAGGGAGACCAGTGAGGCGGAGGCGATCTGGCCGAGCCGGAACCCCCGGTTCACCGAGGACTCCCGGCCCCGCGAGGTCAGCCGGTAGGCGAGATACGTGGCGATCAGCGCGGCGATCCCCGCCACCAGCGGTGAGGCGAGCGCCGGCAGGAGGATTTTCTCGATCACCTGGCCGAAGTGCACACCGTGCTGTCCGGCGCCCACCCACACCGCCCCGATCAGCCCGCCGAACAGGGCGTGCGAGGAACTGGAGGGCAGCCCGAGCAGCCAGGTCGCGAGATTCCACAAGATCGCCCCGACCAGTCCCGCGAAGATCATCCCTGGGGTGACCAGGCTGTCCTCGACGATGCCGCCGGAGATCGTTCTTGCGACCTCGGTGGACAGGAACGCGCCCGCGATGTTGAGAACCCCGCTGATGAGGACGGCGACCTTGGGGCGCAGCGCGCCCGTGGCGATGGAGGTCGCCATCGCGTTCGCTGTGTCATGGAAACCGTTGGTGAAGTCGAACGCCAGGGCGGTGACGATCACCACTGCCACGAGAAACGTGATGTGTTCCATTGATTCAGGTAAACGCACGCGCGCGTAGCACGGGCAAATCCGATGTTAAGCCAACGGATACAGCACGCCAAAGAATCGTCATGCGTGGGTCGTCATCGTGCTGGCCGTCGTCGTGCCGCTCAGCGCCGACCGTACGGTGTCAGGCGCTCGCGCGAAGCTGTTCGATCGCGTTGTCGAGCGCGATCTCAAGTGTCGACACACTGCCGGTGGCGAGCATGACCACCACCCCGCCCTGGAGCCCGGCCAGCAGCGCGGCGGCCGACCGGTCGGCGTCGACGTCCGCCCCGACCTCGCCCTGGGCGCGCATATGACGGATGCCGTCGGCGAGCTTGCCCTGCCAGCTCGACAGGAGGCCGACGACGATGTCGCGGGTCTCCGGTTCGCTGGAGCCGATCTGTGAGATGAGCGTGCTGAGCGGGCAGTTCTGGCCCTGCTCCGTGTAGCGCTGGACGACCGCGTCACGCCAGGACCGCCAGGCGCGCCACGAGGTCAGCTCGTCGAGATGGGGCTGCTGGTCGGAGAGGACGAGGTCCGCCTCCCAGCGTGCGACGGAGAGCAGCAGTTGCGACTTGCCGTTCGGGAAGTAGTGGAAGAGCTGGCTCTTGCTGGTGCCGGTCGCGTTGCGGATGTCGTCGAGCGTGGTGGCGGCGACGCCGCGCGTACGCACCTCGGTGACGGCGCCCTCGATGATCCGTTTACGGGTGGCGAGACCCTTCTCCGTCAGCGTGCGCTCCATACGGGCAGGATACCGGGCCGGAGGGCGGAGGCGTGACATAATTGGACCGAATGGTCCATATTGTCGGCCGATCTCAGGATCGGCGCCGACGTGTCCTCGCGGGCCGGCGGCCGGGTCGGAGGCGCGCCGCTCCCGCACTGCTTGGCCGATGCATGTTTTCGTGTCCACCGGAACTAATTCTTTCGGTCCCGGCCGGCATAGCCGCTGGCCCGTCAGCCGTGGGCGCAACACGCGTGCTCCATACACGAGTTGAGAGGCTGTCCGATGATTTTGACACTCTCTTGACAAATTACGGACACGTTGCCAACATGCAAAACTCTCGCGAGATTCCGCAATTACCGGTATGTGCTCCGAAAGTTCGCCTCAGATCGGTACGGCTGTTGCCCGAGTGACGGGACATCACCCGGGCGCAGGCTCCTCCTCCCCGTGACACGGCAGCGTGTTCCGACGCGCGCCCATGCCTGATCACCCCCGCCAGGTCAGGAAGGAAGCTTCATGTCAGGACTGCCAGGCTTGTCAGCACCGCCGAGATCGCCGGAGCGCCCGGGACAGAGACAGATGTGGCTGAGATGGCTCGCCGTACTGGTGCTGATCGTGTCGGGAGGCGCCGTCGTGGGCCCCGCGGCAGCGGCCCCCGCCGCACCGGCCGCCCCCGCCGCCATCCCGCCCTCCGACTACCAGCAGGTCCAACTCGCCCTCGGCCCGGCCGAATTGGGCGAGGCGATGTCTCTCGCGGTCCTGCCGGACCGCGCCGTGGTACACACCGCCCGTGACGGCACAGTCAGATACACGGACGCCGCCGGAAACACCAAGACGGCCGGCAAGCTGAACGTCTACACGCATGACGAGGAAGGCCTCCAGGGCGTCGCTGCCGACCCCAACTTCGCGGCCAACCGCTATCTGTACCTTTACTACTCGCCCACCCTCAACACCCCCGGCGGCGACGCCCCCGTCACCGGCAGCGCGTCCACCTTCGACGCCTGGAAGGGGCACCTCAACCTCTCCCGGTTCACACTGAAGAGCGACAACACGCTCGACCTGGCCAGCGAGAAGGTCGTCCTCGAAGTGCCCAACGACCGTGGCCAGTGCTGCCACGTCGGCGGTGACATCGACTTCGACGCGCAGGGAAACCTGTACCTGACGACCGGTGACGACACCAACCCGTTCGAGTCGAGCGGCTACGCGCCGATCGACGAACGGACCGACCGCAACCCGCAGTTCGACGCCCAGCGCTCCGCGGGCAACACCAACGACCTGCGCGGCAAGGTCCTGCGGATCCACCCGACCGCGGAGGGCGGCTACACCGTACCGGCCGGAAACCTCTTCGCCCCCGGCACGGCCAGGACCCGCCCCGAGATCTACGCGATGGGTTTCCGCAACCCCTTCCGGATGTCGGTCGACAAGGCCACCGGAGTCGTCTACCTCGGTGACTACGGGCCCGACGCCGGTGTGACCGACGCCAACCGGGGCCCCAGCGGCCAGGTCGAGTTCAACCGCATCGCGTCCGCCGGCAACTACGGCTGGCCGTACTGCACAGGGACCAACGCGTCCACGGAGACGTACAACGAGTACACCTTCCCGAGCGGCCCCTCGGCCGCCAAGTACAACTGCGGCGCCGGCCCGGCCAACAACTCCTTCCGCAACACCGGCCTTCCCACCCTGCCCGCCGTCAGGCCCGCCTGGATCAAGTACGCCGGCGACGCCGGATCCCCGCCCGAGTTCGGCAGCGGCTCCGAGTCCCCGATGGGCGGCCCCGTCTACCGCTACAACGCCGGCCTCAACTCCGCCGTGAAGTTCCCGCAGTCCCTCGACGGACGTTTCTTCGCCGCCGAGTACGGCCGTAAGTGGATCAAGGCGATCGAGGTCAAGGCGGACGGCAGCCCTGGTGTCATCGAGGCCTTCCCGTGGACCGGGACCCAGGTCATGGACGAGGCCTTCGGCCCCGACGGCGCGCTGTACGTACTCGACTACGGCACCGGCGCGAGCAACCAGGCGCTCTACCGCATCGAGTACATCGGCGGCAGCAACCGCAACCCGATCGCTGCGGCGGCCGTGAACAAGACCTCAGGACCCACCCCGCTCGCGGTCACCTTCTCGTCCGCCGGCAGCTCCGATCCCGAGGGCAAGGCCCTGACGTACGCGTGGAACTTCGGCGACGGCGCCACCTCCACCCAGGCCAACCCGTCGCACACGTACACCACCAACGGCACCTACCGGCCGACCCTCACGGTCAAGGACCCGGAAGGGCTGACAGGCACGGCGAGCCTCGTCGTCACGGCGGGCAACACCGCGCCGACCGTGACACTGCGCTCGCCTACCGACGGACAGCTCTTCTCCTTCGGTGACACCGTGCCCTTCACGGTCGACGTCAGCGACCCCGAGGACGGCGCGATCGACTGCGCCAAGGTCAAGGTCACCTACCTCCTCGGCCACGACGTCCACCAGCACCAGATCACCTCGAAGAACGGCTGCACCGGCACCCTGTCCGTACCGGTCGACGGTGAACACGACAGCGCGGCCAACATCTACGGGGTCTTCGACGCCGAGTACACCGACGCGGCGGGCCTGACCACCCACAGCCAGCGCATCCTCCAGCCCCGCCACCGGCAGGCCGAGCACTTCTCGGCCCAGTCCGGCATCGAGGTCGCTGGGCACGGCACTGCTGAGGGCGGCAGCACCGTCGGCTTCACCGACAACGGCGACTGGATCTCCTTCAAGCCGTACACGCTCGGCAACGCCAGCAGGATCACGGCCAGGGTCGCCTCCGGCGGCACCGGCGGCACACTGGAGGTACGGGCGGGATCGGCCACCGGCACCCTGCTCGGCACCGTCACCGTGCCCGTCACGGGCGGCTGGGAGACCTTCACCGACGTCTCGGCCAACCTGACAGGCGCCCCGTCGGGGAGCACCCAGTTGTTCCTCGTCTTCAAGGGACCGACGGGCCAGGGCAACCTCTTCGACCTCGACGCCTTCACCTTCACCACCGGCAGCACGCCGGCCGGCCAGACGGTGGAGGGCGAGTCGTTCAGCTCGGGCTCCGGAGTCCAGGCCGCCGACCACGCCCCGGCCAGCGGCGGCAAGACCCTCGGCTACATCGAGAACGGCGACTGGGCGGGCTACTCCGCCGTCCCGACAGCGGGGACCAAGACGTTCAGCGCGAAGGTCTCCTCCGCCGGACCCGGTGGCACCATCACCGTCCGCTCGGGGTCGGCGACCGGCGCCGTCCTCGGCACCGTCGCCGTACAACCCACGGGCAACTGGGAGACGTTCACCAACGTCTCCACCGCCCTGACCAACACGGGCAGCTCCGGAGCGCTGTTCCTCAGCTTCACCGGCGGCTCCGGCTCCCTGTTCGACGTCGACACCCTCACCCTCACCAAGTGACGGGCCGGAAAGGGACCATGATGAAAGTGATGCCCCAGCGGCTGCGCCGGCTGTCGGCGGCCTCGGCCTCCGCGTCGGTCGCCGCACTCGCCCTGGTCGGGGCGCTCGTCACACCGACGGCGACCGCGCAGGCCGCCGACCCCGCCTACAAGGTCCTGGTCTTCTCCAAGACCGCCGGATTCAGGCACGACGCCATCCCGGCCGGCACCCAGGCCATCAGGGATCTCGGCGCCGCCAACAACTTCACCGTCACCGCCACCGAGGACAGCGCGGCCTTCACCCCGGCGAACCTCGCCGGCTACAAGGCCGTGGTGTTCCTGAGCACCACGGGCGACGTCCTCAACGACACCCAGCAGACCGCCCTCCAGTCGTATGTCGACGGCGGCGGCGGGTACTTCGGCGTCCACGCCGCGGCCGACACCGAATACGGCTGGCCGGGATACGAACAGCTCGTCGGGGCCCGCTTCAAGAGCCACCCCGCGATCCAGCAGGCCACGGTCAAGACCGAGGACCGGGCCAACCCGGCCACCTCGCACCTGGGCCAGAACTGGTCGCGCACCGACGAGTTGTACAACTACCAGACCAACCCGCGCGCATCAGTGCACGTACTCCAGACACTCGACGAATCCACCTACAGCGGCGGGGAGATGGGCTCCGACCACCCCATCACCTGGTGCCACCCGCAGGGCGGGGGCCGGTCGTTCTACACCGGACTCGGCCACACCATCGAGTCGTACGCCGACCCGGCCTTCCGTACGCTGCTGCTCGGCGGGATCCGCTACGCGGCAGGGTTCGCCAAGGCCGACTGCCGCCCCGAGACCGGCTACACGAGCCTGTACAACGGCTCGACGACCGGCTGGTCGCAGGCCGGGCCCGGCAGCTTCAGCAACACCGACGCCACACTCAACTCGACCGGCGGCATGGGCCTGTTCTGGTACCGCTCGAAGGAGTACGCCTCGTACTCCCTCAAGCTTGACTGGAAGCTGGCCGGGGACGACAACTCCGGTGTCTACGTGGGCTTCCCGGCCTCGGACGACCCCAACTCGGCCGTCAACCAGGGGTACGAGGTCCAGATCGACGCCACCGACACGGCCGACCGGACCACCGGTTCCGTATACGGCTTCAAGGCCGCCGACATCGCGGCGAGGGACGCCGCGCTGAACCCGCCGGGACAGTGGAACACCTACGAGCTACGGGTGGAGGGGGAGCGGCTCCAGGTCTTCCTCAACGGCGTCCGGATCAACGACTTCACCAACACCGACCCGGCCCGCTCACTGAAGCAGGGGTACGTGGGGATCCAGAACCACGGCACCGGTGACGACGCCGCCTTCCGCAACATCCGGATCAAGGAACTCGGCTCCACGGTCACCCCGTCGACCTTCGAAGGGGAGTCGTTCACCTCGGGCTCCGGAGTCCAGCCCGCCGACCACGGCCCGGCCAGCGGCGGCAGGACCCTCGGCTACATCGAGAACGGCGACTGGGCGGGCTACTCCCAGGCATCGCTGACCGGCGCCAAGACCTTCACCGCGAAGGTCTCGTCGGCGGGCGCCGGCGGCACCGTCCAAATCCGCTCGGGCTCGGCGACCGGACCCGTACTCGGCTCGGTGGCGGTCCCCAACACGGGTGGCTGGGAGACGTTCCAGAACGTCTCCACCTCTCTGACCGGCGCGGCGACCGGTCCGCTCTACCTCACCTTCACGGGTGGAGCGGGCTCCCTGTTCGACATCGACACCTTCACACTGGGGAAGTAGCCGGCCGAAGGGGGCGGGTCCCGGGGAAGCCCGGGGGCCGCCCCTCGGCCGCCGCACCGCACATCATCAGCTACGGGCCTGGTAGAGGCCGCGGCCCGCCCTGTCCGCCCTGGACGTCGCGACCAGACGGTCCAGCGTGGAACGTACGGCGTTGATGCTGCCGGGGCTGTCGTCGCGGCCCAGCACCTGCGCCACGTCACGTGCGCGGACCGAGCCGCCGGCCGCACCGGCCAGCACGTCGAGGACCTGCTCGGTGAGACCGCCGGCCGAGTCGTCGGCGGGCGCCGGCTGAGCCTTCTTCGCGCCGGCGGCCTTCACCGCTCCGCCCTGTGCGCCGTCCAGCTTGGCGCGCTTCGGATTCGCGGTCTTCTTCGCGGGGGTCCGCTTCTTCGCCGCCGCCTTCTTCGGCGCCTCCTCGGCCGCGGCGGGCGCCGGAGTCTCCTTCGCCGGTGCGTCCTTCTTCGGCGTCGCGGCGGGCGGCGCGGGCTCGACCGCGGCAACTGGTGAGGCGTCAGGGGCCGGTGCTTGTGTCACACCGGGCGCGAGGGAGAGCGCCTGGAGGGCGTTCAGCGCGTTCCTGACGGACTCCAGGCGCTCGGTCACCGCCGCCAGTTCCTTTTCGAGCGACTGCTGATGCTCTTCGAGCCGGGGAAGTTCCGCCTGCAGAAGCGCCGTTGTCGAGCCGAGGCTGTCGGGTGTGCCGGTTGCGGATGTCATTGGGGGTCACCTTTCCGTTCCTGGCCACCGCCGTTGTCCTACCGGTGGCCGCGTTGTGCCACAGCCTAGGCGCTGTCACGGAGAAGTGGTTCTGCGCCGGTGCCGGACAGGACACCGTACGGAGGGCTCAGCAGGCGTCCGGCCTGGCATAACCCCTGATTCCGGCCGGAGTTGCCCGCCTGCTTTCACACTCCTCGAACTGCCGTCGCAGTGTTGACCGTCACCGGGAACAGCCCGGTTCGGGCGGCCGTCGCCGCTCCCAACTGTCGTGGGCTGGCGAGCCGTTCGGACACGACGACCGTCACGCACACCACGACTGCCCCGAGCATCACCACGAAGGGCCGGTGCCGAGCGGTGAACTCACCGCGCCGGCGCGTACCTTCCGCACCTCGTCTCTCGCGGCCCACGTAGCGAGAACAACGCGCCGCGACTCGCATGAGCGTCGCCGCGTGCGGCAGGCACTGTTCGCAGCCGCCGCCGCGCAGCGCGAACCCCACACCTGGCGGGACACCCCGGCCAGGCCCCGGCGGAGATCCCCCGGTACCCGGACCCAGCGCCTCTGAGCTGGGGATATGCCGGCCGGGGTACCTGAGTGGTACCTTCGATGGCATGGCAGCACTCAATGTGGACTTCCCCGACACGGAACTCCAGGAAATCCGTGAGATCGCCTCGGAGCGCGGGATGACGATGAAGGCGTTCGTACGCGCTTCGACCGCCGACGCCGTCGCTCAGCACCGGGCCCTCAAGGAAGGCACCGACGTCTTCCGCCGGGTCTTCGACGACTCCGCGCTCGCCGACGCCATCGCCGCGGCCGGGATCGACGACGGTCCTGGCGCCGGTACCGCGGGCCGGGCGGCCTGAACCATGCCGCCCGTGCTCTACGTCGACGTGCGATGGCTCCTGCAACAGCAGGAGGGCGCCCTGCCCGACCAGCCGGTGGTCTCCGACTTCTCGGCCCTGGTCGCGGCCGTCGCGCGGCATCGCGTCGACCCGCCGAGGCTCGGGATCGACTCCGATCCGGCCTGGCGCGCTGCGGCGCTCCTGCACACCCTGGTCGTCCTCAGACCGCTGCCCGCGTACAACGTGCGGTTCGCCTGCGCCGTGGCGATCGCCTACATGACCATGAGCGGCGAGGGCGTCGACATCCCGTACGGCGAACTGGTCGAGCTGACCAAGCAGCTCACCACGGAGAAGACGGATGTCTTCGCCGCCGCCGACCGTTTGCGTTCTTGGCGGATCTGAACCGATTCCGCAGGTGATCGTGGCGCGATGCGGGGCAGAACTACCAGGGACCGCACCGAGGCCTACAAGCGCAGCCCGCAGTGGGGGCCGCCACCAAGGAGTCCGCAATGACCACCTACGTCATCACCATTCCCGGCACGTTCCTCACGGACGTCACCGACGAGTCCCGGAACGTCGTGGTCGAGCGGCTGCGTTCGGCGGACCCGCAGCAGACCACGCTGGGCGAGGCGGAGGACCTGGACATCCTCTCCGTCAACGAGAACAACACCTTCAACGTACGGCTGGAGATCGAGGCCGACGACAACCCCTCCGCCGAGGCCTCCGCCAAGGAGAAGGCGGAGGCGGCCCTGCGCGCCGCCGGTTTCTCCGAGGACGACGCCAGGCTCGGCCGGCCCACGGTCACCGGCATCGACATCTGATCGGGCGGTCGTCCTCCGGCCGCGCACGCCCTTGGACGCGCGCGGCCCGGCCCTACGCCCGCTGTGCGACGACCACGGCGCAGCGCGGCGAGCCGTCGGGCAGTCGGCCGAGTTCCGGCAGCGGGAGCAGTTCGGTGGTGAAGCAGGCGCTGTCCAGCTCGGCGAGCACGTCGGCCAGTCGGAAGGTGCGGTAGTACATGACGAACGGCGGGCGCCACACCAGGTTGCGCAGCCGCATCACCGCGTCGAAACCCCACAGCCCCCAGTAGAGCCGCGAACCGACCCGGGGCGGCGCGGGAATCGGAAAGACGAACCGGCCGCCGGGCCGCAGCGCCGCGTGCACCCCGGCGAAGAGCGCGGGACGCTCACGGGGCAGGAAGTGCCCGAACGCCCCGAAGCTCATGGCCAGATCGAACTCGCCGGCGAAGGGGAGGGCCCGGGCATCGGCCCGTACCCACTCCACGGCGGGCCCGCCCGGCACCCCGGGCACGGCGGCCGCGGCCGCTTCCAGCATGCCCGCACTCACATCGACACCGGTGACCCGCTCCTCGCACACCTGCCGCAACACACCGACACCGGCTCCGGTGCCGCAGCACACGTCGAGCCCGGCGCGGAACGGACCGAGCGGGCGTACGGCGTTCACCACCGCGTCAAGGATCGGCTCCGGCGTACGGAACGGCGTCAGGTCGAACTTCGGGGCGAGCAGGTCGTAACCGTGCTCGACGGACGACAGCGCCTGTACGGCGAGCTCGCTGAGGGTCGGACCTGTGGGTGAGAACATCACGGACCAGCCTAACGGCAGACGGGGGCGAGCGGCCCTGTGGAATCCGCGCGGCCCGCGATGATCTCTTCGGCGGCCGACCACAGGCGCGGCAGGAACGCGGTCACCCGCCCGGCGCGTCCGGCGAGATCGGCGCCGGAGGAAATGCCCAGATCGGCGACGGCGGCACGGAACGCCGGTGCCAACTCCTCATGCAGAGTGGGGGAGTCGGCGGCCAGGATCGTATGACAGCGCGCGAAGGTGGCGACGATCCAGAACATGGCCTCGCGGTGCAGCCCGTTCTCCACGAGATCCAGGCTCCCGCCGATCGCGACCGGGCGCGCCTCCTGAGTGATGTCACCGCTGAAGAAGAACGGTGTCCTCGCCACCTCCGCCGTGGCGTCGAACGTCCGCGCCAGTTCCCCGAGATGGCGCAGCACGCGGTCGGCCGTCAGATCGCGGCAGCCGAGCAGATCCAGCAGCTCCGGATGGAGACCGGGCATGCCGTGCCGGCTGAGGACCTCGCGTACGGCGGCGTAGCGCAGCCGTACGGTGGGATTGCGCAGCGCCGCCACCAGCAGGACGTGTGTGGTGACACCGGTCGGGAAGAGCCAGCCGGTCACCTGCTCGTGGAACGGCGCCGCGGGATCGAGCGCCGCGAGCCGCCTCTCGATCCGGCGCACGGCGTCCCGGCACCGCCGCCGTACCCACACCTCGTCGGCGAAGTCCGCCGACACACGCGCGTACAACTCGCCCAGTCGGCCCGTCGGATCGTCGATGACGGCGTCGGTGCGGAAGCTGCCCGCCAGGTGGTACGAGGAGAGGACCCCGTCCGTCGAGGACAGCTCCCGCCACGGCATGAGGGAGACCTCCAGCAGGGCGCCGCGGTAGCGGAGTTTGCCGGGCCCGAGCGGTGGGTCGCTCAGTGCGGTCACCACGACCACGTCGACGTCCGAGTGGGGCGACAGCTCCACCCCGTCCGGCAGGCCCACCGTAGAGCCGCTGAAGAACGCCCCCCGGTAACCGGCCTCCTCCCGTGCGTACTCGGCCACCCATCGCGCCGCTTCCGAACGGGCCTGACCCACCCTCATACGCCGTCCCCCATCCTCGCTGCCGGCGGTCGCTCACCCTATCCGGGTGAGGCGCGGTGGTTGTGTGTCGGCCACCCCGTGGTGGCGGCGCCGTTGCCTGACGTCCACCACGCTCTGCGAGGGTCCACTGATGCTCGCCTTGAACGTGGACGTGGACCCGAACCGCTGCCGGATGCTGGGGCTCGCGGGGTCCCTCGCGCTCACGGCCGGCGGCCTCACTGCGGGCGCGCTTCCGCTGGCCGAGGAGCCGGCCGCCACCTCCGGGCGCGCGGCGCTCGGGCTGATGTGCGCGTACTTCGGGCTGGTCCTGCTGATAGCCGCCTGGTGGTGGCTGGGCCGCGCCGTGCGCGGCCGGCACCCTCTGCCCGTACGGGATCTGCTGCTGACGCTGGCGGTGTGGGCCACGCCCCTGATCGTCGGGCCGCCGCTGTTCAGCCGGGACGTCTACAGCTATCTGGCGCAGGGCGCCATGGTCGACGCGGGCATCGACGTCTACACACACGGCCCTCATGCCCTCGGCGGCCCGCTCGCCGCCGAGGTGGCGCCGGTGTGGCAGCACACCCCGGCGCCCTACGGTCCGGTGTTCCTCGCCGTGGCGGCGAAGACCGCCGGGCTCGCCAGGACCGGCATACCGGCCGGAGTGCTCGGCATGCGGCTCGTGGCCCTGCTCGGTGTCGCGCTGATGGTCGTCTTCCTGCCCCGGCTGGCCCGCCGCTGCGGGGTCGACCCGTCGGCCGCCCTGTGGCTGGGGGTGCTCAATCCGCTGGTGCTGCTGCATCTGGTCGCCGGCGCGCACAACGACGCGCTGATGCTCGGCCTGCTCGGCGCGGGACTCGCGACGGCGCTGGCGGGCCGGCCCGCCGTCGCAGCCGTACTCATCACCCTGGCCGCGCTGGTGAAGGCGCCCTCCGGGCTCGGCCTGCTCGTGGTCGCGGGGGTGTGGTCGGCGCGGTTCACCGGCCGCGCCCGTACGGTCAGAGCCTGCGCGCTCACCGCGGCGGTCGCCGGGGCGACCACGGTCGCGGTGACGACCCTGAGCGGCACCGGATACGGCTGGATCGGCGCCCTCGGGACCCCCGTCTCCTCCGACAACTGGTCCCTGACCAGCGGCCTGGGCCGGCTCAGCGGGATCCTGCTGGACGAAGTGGGAAGCGGAGCCGGGCCGTTGGCGCTTCCCGCGTGGCGCTGGCTCGGCATGGCGGTCACCGCCGTCCTCGTGGTGGCGCTGTGGCGGCGCCGCGAACGCCTCGGACCGGTGTACGCGCTGGCGTTGAGCATGCTGGCCGTATTCGTGCTCGGTCCGGCGTCCCGCCCCTGGTACGCGCTGTGGGGCCTGTTCCTGATCGCCGCTTCCGCGCCGCGGGGGCGGGTACGGAACTGGGTGGCGGGCGGCAGCGCCGTACTCGCGCTGGCGCTGCCACCGGACGGATCGGCGCCGGGCGGGCTCCAGTTGTCACTGGCGGTGTGCGGCGGTGTGTTCGCCCTGCTGGCCCTCTGGTGGATGTTCTCCCTGACCCCCGACCCGGGCCTCGCCGTCTCCCGCCACTGGAGCGCCTCGTGAGACGGTGGCGCGCGGCCCTGACGGGCCCGGTCGGCCGGCCGGTGACCGCGGGGTGCCTGGTGGTCGCCTCCGCCGTGTTCCTGGTGACCGTTCCGCTGTTCCGGGGCTTCTTCGACGTCGGTGTCTACTACGGCACCGTCGGCGACTGGGTCCACCACGGCGGCCGGATCTACGACTACCTCAGCCCCGGCACGACGTACGGCTTCACCTACCCGCCGTTCGCCGCCGTGGTCATGCTGCCGATGGCCCTCGTGTCCTGGCCCGCGGCGGTCGCCGTCAGCATCGCGCTGAGCGTCGTCGCCTCGGCGCTGCTGCTGCACTGGCTGGTGGGTCCGGTGATCCGGCGCGAGGGGTGGTGCAGGTGGTTCGCCTTCGTCGTGGCGGGCTGCCTGTTCGCCTTGTTCGAACCGGTCCGCGACACCTTCAGCTTCGGGCAGGTGAATCTGCTGCTCGTCGCGCTCGTCTTCGCCGACGCGCGGCTGCTGGCCACCGGGCGCGGCCGCTACGCGGGGATCGGTATCGGCCTGGCCTCGGCGATCAAGCTCACCCCCGCGCTGTTCATCGGCTATCTGCTGATCACAGGACGCAGACGGCAGGCCGCCACCGCCACGGCGACAGCCGCCGCCGTTTCGCTCCTGGCCGCGCTGCTCGACCCCGGGGCCTCCCGTACGTTCTGGACCGAGGCGCTGTGGGACACCGACCGCGTCGGCTCGCTCAGTTATGTCTCCAACCAGTCGCTCCAGGGAGTCGTGGCCCGGCTCGGACCGGACAGCGGCGGGCACGCCCTGTGGCCGGTGTGCGTGCTCGTGGTCCTGGCCGTCTGGGCGTACCGCGCCCGTGCGGCCGTACGCGGCGGTGACGACGCCGCAGGATTCGCGCTCACGGCGCTGGCCGCGTGCCTCGTCAGCCCGGTGACCTGGGTGCACCACCTGGTCTGGGTGATCCCTGCGTTCGTGATGCTGGGCGACACCGCGCTGCGCCGCCGCCACCGTGGCCTGCTGGCGCTGTGCGCCGCGGTCTACGTGATCCTGTGCAGCAGCGTGGTCTGGCTGTGGCGGTGGGACTCGACGGGCCTGGGCGCGTTCCTCGGCGCCAACACCTACGTATGGATCACCCTCGGACTGCTGCTGGCCCTGCCGCCCCGCACCCGGGACGGCCTCGACGGCCCAGGACCCGCCCCGGGGCCGGGGAGGTCCGTACCTGCCGTGCGCCCGGATCTGGGAAAGTGGAGCCATGCCGGTCATCGCACTCACCGAACTCGTCGACCAACTCCTTGACGGTCCCAGCCCGCTGTCCATCATCGCCGCCGGTGACCCGGTGCTGCGCCGCCCGGCGGCCGCGTACGAGGGCCAGTTGGGCGACGACCGTCTGAACCGCCTCATCGAGGCCATGCGGGAGTCCCTGCACGCCGCACCCGGAGTGGGCCTCGCGGCGCCGCAGGTCGGGATCCCCCTCCGCCTCGCCGTCATCGAGGACCCCGCCGACGTGCCGGAAGAGGTACGGGAGGCACGCGGGCGGGTTCCGCAGCCCTTCCGCGTCCTGGTCAACCCGGTCTACGAACCGGCGGGCGACGCGCGGGCCGTCTTCTTCGAGGGCTGCCTCAGCGTTCCCGGCTGGGCGGCCGTCGTCGCCCGGCACGAACGCGTCAGGCTGCGCGGCCAGGACGAGACGGGCAAGGAGTTCGACGACGAGTTCGCGGGGTGGCCGGCCCGTATCGTCCAGCACGAGACCGACCACCTGGGCGGCGTTCTGTACCTCGACATCGCCGAGACCCGGTCGCTGTCCACCACCCAGGACGTGCTGGAACGCTGGTCGGAGCCCACACCGGCGCTGGCCGCCCGCGAACTCGGCTTCTCGCTCGAATAGCTCGAACAGCTCGAACGGCGCGGACAGTTGAAAATGGTCCCGTCCTCACGCGGCGGGCTGCGGATCGGTGCGGGAACCCTCCCGCCCGGCCGGCCCGTCGAGCCCGCCGGCGAGTGGCGCGGCTCCGTCGCCGCCCTTCTCCCGTACGAGTATCAGCGTCGCCATCGCGCCCGCCAGCGTGATCGCGGCGGCCAGCACGAAAGCGGCGGTGAAGCTGCCGGAGACATCGACGATCCAGCCGGTCACGATCGGCGCGAGGATCCCCGCGATCGTCGAGCACATCTGGATCACACCGGCCATCCGGCCGGTGTAGCGGGCGGGTACGAGGGCGACGATCAGCGCCTGGTACTGGTAGCTGGCGAGCAGGAAGAACGTCGCCACACAGACGAGGACGAGCGCGACCGTCGGCGACTTCACGAACGGTGAGGGCCCGAAGCACACCGCCACGGCCACCAGACAGCCGATGATCATCCATTTGCGCGGGGTGACAAAGCTCTTGTAGCGCTTGATCAGCCGGTCGGCGACCAGACCGCCGACGATCAGCCCGGCGGTGGCGGCGACCCAGGGATAGGTGGCTATCGCGCCCAGATCACCCTTCTTCACCCCGCGCCCGTCCACCAGATAGGTGGGATACCAGGTGAGGAACATGAACAGCACCCACGAGTAGGCGAAGAACGCGATCGCGAGCGCCGCGATCCGCCGGTCCCGTACCAGCGTCCAGAACCGGCCCAGCCGGCCCGCCCCGGCCCCGGTCCCGTCCTCCTCGGTGAACTCGGCCTCCTGGCTCGGGTGGTCGGCGACGACGTAGTCGTTCTCGGCGGTGTTCACAGCCGGGTGGTCGGCCGGCTTGTCCCGCCCGACGAACCACCACACCGCGCACCACACGATGCCCAGCGCCCCGAGCGCGATGAAGGCCGGCCGCCAGCCCAGCGTCGTACAGATCCAGACGACGACGGGGGTCGCGATGATCGGCCCGACCGTCGTCCCCGCCTGCGCGAAGTTGAGCATCGTGGACGTCTGCCGGGACGGGAACCAGTTCGCCGTCAGCTTGGTGCTGATGGGAGCCTGCGGGCCTTCGCCCATGCCGAACAGCAGC
This sequence comes from Streptomyces sp. 150FB, assembly GCF_000818195.1. GTDB lineage: Bacteria > Actinomycetota > Actinomycetes > Streptomycetales > Streptomycetaceae > Streptomyces. Next base: position 9,475,929 of record NZ_JTHL01000001.1, read on the forward strand.
CGGGCGACGATGAACGATCCGACGTTCCACGCCCCGGCGGTGAGCGGGATCGTCAGCGACCACACGAGCATGCAGATCGTGTAGGCCCTGCGCACCCCGACCCGGTCCACCATGAACCCGCCGACCAGCGCGAACGGCGAGTACGTCCAGAAGAACGAGCTGAGGATGACGCCCCAGATCGCCGGTGAGAAGTGGAACTCGTCCAGGATGAAGGGCGCGGCCACCGACAGCGCCACCCGGTCCCCGTAGTTGATCAGGCACGCGAAGAAGTTCAGGGCCCAGACCCGGTAGCGGACCCTCGTCATGGGGGAGCCGGGCGGTGCTGCCCTGGTCGCCGTCGCTGCTTCGGTCATCATTGACTCCATCAGGTGGATACGCGGAGCTCGGCGCCGCGCCGGGTTCCATTAGGCAATCGATTGACCACACGATAGGCACCTGTTTTGCTGCTGGCAACCCTCTATGGGCGCTGCGTGTGGAGCTCGCGGCAGGGGTAGCGCCGCCAGGGAGACAATCGATTGATCGATGAAGTGACTGTCAACGGCGGCCTGCCGCTCAGCGCGGTTCGGTCCCGTTCCGCTCGTCGCGGCCGGCGATGAGAACGGCGAGCCCGTCGAGGACGCGGCTCAGGCCGAACGCGTAGGCGTGTCCGGGGCTGTAGGCGGCGCCATGGGCCGTGCCCGCCGATGTGCCCACCCGGGCGGCCGTGGGGTAGCGCTCCGGATCAAGCACCCGTTCGAGCAGCGGGGCGTTGGCGGCCCACCACTGCTCCTCATCCATCGCGCTCGCCTGCCGGGCGGCCCGAGCCTCCGCCGCGGAGCGGGCGTTGGCCTGAACGAAGGTGAGCAGGTAGGTGAGGGCGGCGTCCATCTCGACGTCGTCGAGGCCGAGCCCCTCCAGCGCAGACAGCTCGTGCTCGTACTTCGCCATCATCCCCGGCCCCAGGGGCGGACGGCTGGTGGAGATCGTCGCCACCCACGAGTGCCGCTCGAACAGTGACCTGTTCTCCTCGGCCACGGCGGTCAGCCGGGCGCGCCACGGCTGACCGGAGGTGTCCGCCCGCCGCATCCCCGCATAGGCGGCGTCCAGCATCAGGTCCAGCAGCTCGGCCTTGCCCGGCACATAGGTGTACGGCGTCATGGGCGCCACGCCCAGTCGTTCCGCCACCCGCCGCATGGTCACCGCGTCCAGCCCCTCGGCGTCCGCCAGGCCGGTCGCGACGGCGACGATCGCGTCGACACTCAGCCGCTGCCGGGGGCCGCGCCGTGGGGCGTCGGCGGGCACGCGCCAGAGCAGTTCGAGGGTCCGGGCCGGATCTCCGGCACTACTTCGTTCGATGGGCACGGGAACCATCCTCACCCATGAAACATCTCCGTACGCGGTACAATGTACAGCGTACGGAAATAAAATCGAGCCCGGTCAAGGAGTATGTGTGTCGATCACCGGTTCTGCCGTGTCGCTGAACGTCGACGATGTCGCGGCGTCCGCCGCCTTCCTCACCGGCCATTTCGGGTTCAGCGAGGAGATGGCCGCCGCCGGCTTCGTCTCGCTGAGCCGCGCGGACGCCGGTATGAACGTCATCTACCTGCGGCGCGGCCTGGCCTCGCTCCCCGACGATCAGCGCGACGACCACGCCGACGGCGTGATCCTCGCCTTCGTCGTCGACAACCTCGACTCCGAACTGGCCCGCCTGGAGGCCGAAGGGGTCACCATCACGATGCCGCTGCGCGAGGAGCCCTGGGGTGAGCGCGCGTTCCAGGTCACCGACCCCAACGGCGTCATAGTCCAGCTCGTCGACTGGAACGGTGCCACGGGCGACTGAGCCCCTGGCGGGCCTGGTGCCGGTCGACGGCACGGCCGTACGGGCCGGGGCGCGCGCCCCGGCCCGTACGGCACGGCTCAGAGCAGGTCGGGGTACTGGTTCCAGCCCCCGCTGCCGATCTGCACACGCTCCTTGAAGGGCGTCGCCGCCTTGCCGGTTCCCGCGTAGTAGTACAGCTCGCCGGCCGAGTTCGAAGCGAGCAGGTCGGCCACGCCGTCGCCGTTCATGTCACCGGGAGCGGCGAGGGTCGCGTACTGGCTCCAGCCCGCACCACCGACCTGCGCCTTCGCGCCGAACGGGGTCGCCGCCTTGCCCGTGCCCGCGTACAGGAACAGGCCGTCGGGGGTGCGCGCGACGATGTCGGCGCGGCCGTCACCGGTCAGGTCACCGGCGCCGACGATCTTGTTGAACTGCGACCAGCCGCTGCCACCGACCGAGACGCGGCCCTTCACCGAAAGACCGTCGCCGTTCCCCGCGTAGAAGAACAGATCCGTGGAGCTGCGGGCCAGCAGGTCGCTCTTGCCGTCGCCGTCGAGGTCCCCGGGGCCGACAACGAGGTTGTACAGCTTCGAGCCGCCCGCGAGGTCCTGGTCAGCCGCGGCGTAGCCGGCGGTGTTGTAGAGGTGACCGTCGTAGGTGCTGTGCTGGATCAGGTCGGACACGCCGCTCCCACGCAGCGAGACCGCGTGCGTCAGCGACGAGTCGGCACGGTCCCAGCCCGTGCCGATCAGGTACTTCTCCTGGAGACGGCCGGTGCCGGTGGTCTCGTAGTAGTAGAGCGTGCCGTCGGCGGTACGGGCGAAGACGCCCGACTTGCCGAAGTTCGGCTGGTTGCCCGCGCCCGCGAACTGCGTCACGGTGCCCCAGTTGGTACCCACCGCCTCCGCCGGGAGGAAGGTGCCGTCCCCGACGCCCCGGTAAAGGGTCAGGGCGCCCTCCGCCGTGCGGCCCATCAGGTCCGCCGCGCCGTCACCGTCGTAGTCCGACCCGCCGATGATCTGGTTGTACTTCTGCCAGTCGCTGCCGCCCGGGACCTCGAAGCGCTCCTGGAACGGGTAGCCGGTGCTGCTCCCGTTGCCCGGATACACGTACAGGCCCGTGGAGTTGCGCGCGACGATGTCGGCCAGGCCGTCACCGTTGACGTCGTCCACACCGACGAGCTGGTCGAACTGGCTCCAGCCCGCGCCGCCCACACTGATCCCGGTGGCGGCGAATCCGGTGCCGGTCCCCGGGAAGAGGAACAGCCCGGCGGTGCTGCGGGCCAGCAGGTCGGGCGCGCCGTCGCCGGTCAGATCGCCGGGGACGAACAGCTTGTTGTACGCCTGCCACCCGGTGCTGAGCCTGGTGTACGGGCCCAGCGCGCCGGTGACGGTGGCCTGCGCCCCGTCGTGCAGCCGCAGTTCACCGGTGGCCGTCAGGGTGAGCAGGTCGGCCTTGCCGTCCCCGGTGAGGTCGCCGGGCAGCAGCAGATCCTTGACCTGGGCGTCGTCCGGGGAGATCGCCTCGGACGCGCCGTAGCCCCAGTCGGCCCACACGGCGCCGTAGTTGGCGCGGTACGCGAGGTCCCCGAAGCCGTCACCGTCGAAGTCGGTGCGCTGCGCGGCGCTCAGCGCGAGAGACTTGAGGCCCTTCGCGCCCTTGGCGGCCGACGGACGCCGGACCTTGGGCGCTGCAGTGGCGGAGCGGCCGGGAACGCTGAAGGTGGGCCGGGCGGCGGCCGGCGGGACCGGGCGTGTGACGGTGCCCTGCGGCCCGCCGTCCCGCGTGTCGGCTGAGGCCGAGGCGGCAGGTGAAACGCTCACCAGCAGCGCGGCGCAGCCGAGCACGGAGGAGAGGGCTATCCGCCGGGGCCGCCTGGCCCCGGGTCTCGCGTCGAACAGATGGAACGGCATGCTGCCTCCGGTCATGTCGGGGAACGACCCGGGGGGTCAGGAACCGCTCATGCGGAGTACGGCGACGCGCGACGGCGCGCGTCGGCGCGCCGCTGACGTACCGCCGGCCGATGGCACGGCGGGAGTCGGCCCCCACAGCGATGGTGTCCCTCCCCAGGTCCAGGGGCAGGTCTATCCGGCGGCGGGTTCTGAAGGCAAATCAATTGTGAAGCAGGGGTGGATGATATGTGAACGCAAGAGGGGAAAATGCTGGCAGATACGGTCGCGACACCAGCGGACAGGGCCGCCCCGAGCCCGCCTCGCACACACGGCGGCGGCGCGCTCTCGCCGTCTACCTTCCGAGGTCGCGCAGCACTTCCCGCGCCGCCCGCGCGCCGGAGGCCAGCGCCCCCTGCACCGACCCCGTCGCCCGGTGGTCGCCGCACACATAGCGCCTGACGCCGAGCCGCGCGGGGCTGCTCAGCCGCTGCGGAGGCGGCATCGCGGGCAGCGCGTCGTACACGGTCCGGACGGTGATGAGGTCCCACCGCGAGGTGTCCGCCCCGTACACCTCGGCCAGCGCCGTACGCAGTTCCCGCTCGCGGCCGGGGGCGTCGGCGCCGAGCACGGAGGTGCCGATCAGCGAGATCCCCCTCGGGGCATGCCCCGGTACGACCTCAGTCAGCACACACGTGTTGAGGAAGCGTCTGAGGTGGTCCGTGAGCAGTGTGGGTTCGGCCAGCGGCGAGGTCGTCGCCGCGTGGTAGTAGGTGGTGGTCAAGCGGTACGGCGGGATGTCCAGCCCGGGCAGCAGCACCCGGGCAGGCCCCGGTCCTGTCGCCACCACCACGGTGGGGGCGGCCAGTTCACGCCCGTCCGACAGCAGCACACCGTCGTCGGTGACCTGCTCGACCGGACTGCCGAGCCGCAGTGTGCCGGGCGGCAGCCCGTCGGCGAGCTGCTCGGGCACCGCGCCGATTCCCCGCGTCGGCAGGCACAGTGTGCCGCGCAGCATGGAGCGCCAGACGAGGTGGAAGAAACGGCTCGACGTCTCCAGCTCGTCCTCCAGGAAGACCCCGGAGAGGAACGGCCGGAAGAACAGCTCGACAAACTCCTCGGACAGCCCGGCCGAAGCGAGCGCCGACCGTGTGGTCAGTTCCTGACCGCTCTTCAGCCACCCGACGGGCGCCAGCATGTCGCGGGCGGACAGCACCCCGAGCGCGAGCAGGTCCCGGGCACCCGCCAGTCGGCCGGGCCGTAGATCGCCCGCCTCGCGGGGCCTCCGGGTGGGATCGGTGAAGCGCAGTGTCCCGCGCCCGGTGTGCACCAGCACACCCGGTGTGAAGGGCCGCAGCCGCAGTGCTCCGAGGTCCGAGCGCGCCCGTACCTGCGGATACGCCGTGTTGAACACCTGGAACCCGCGGTCGATCACAAAACCCTCGTACAGGTCGGAGCGCATCCGGCCTCCGACGGCGTCGGACGCCTCGACGATCCGGACACGGCGGCCGGCCTTCGCGAGGTCGCGGGCGCACGCGAGCCCCGCCAGGCCCGCACCCACCACCAGTACATCGAGTGCTTCACGCATCGCGGGCACGACGGCCACCCTTCTCCTGCTCGTCCCCGTGTCCGTGTGTACGGGCGGTACCCGCCGGTGCTGGTCAGCGCTCCCGCAGCCGCGCCACCTCGTCCCTCAGCCCCGGCAGGGCGTCGTACATCGCGTCGCCCGGACACTCGGTCTCGTACCCGTCCCGGTGACCCGCGATCACATCGAGCGTCGCCGCTGTCCCTTTCCGGAACCGGCTCTTGTCGCTGGCCGACACCATGCGCACCCGCCCCTTCGGATTCACTCCGGGCGGCAGCTTCCACGCTATGACGGCGGCCATCGCATCCAGCATGGGACGCGGCGGTTTCCCCCCTGCCCCGAAGTTGCCGAGCGCCGCGATCCCCACGCTCGTGGCGTTGAAGCCCTTGGTGTGCGCACCTCGCACCGACCGGTTCAGGTCGCCCGCGCGCCCCTCGTAGATGTTGCCGCAGCGGTCGATGACGAAGTTGTAGCCGATGTCGTTCCACCCCATGTCGTTGATGTGGTGCTCCTCCATCGACTGCAGCATCCGGGGCACGTCGCGCTGGCAGTCGTAGGTGTTGGAGTGGCTCGTGTGGTGCACGAACACGACCTGTACGGCTTTCGCGTACACCGGCCTCTCCCGCACGGCCTTCTCGTCGGCGTGCCATGTCCTGCGCAGCACGATGTCGGGCTGCGGCGCGGCGAGGCGGGGCAGGGCCTCATGGTGCCGAGGTTCCGGCGTCCGGCGTTTCGGAGCGGCGCACGTCACCAGGAAGACCAGCGGCACAAGCGCCACCCCCTGCTTGAGTCTTCGGGGCCACATGAGCTCACCCTGCCGTTCTCCGGGGCAGGGCCCAAATCGAACGCGTCCGGTCGGGTGACCCCCGGGCAGGCCCGGCGTCCGTTGCCTGTCGACACGTAACGCCTGGCCCCACCGCTCCCGCTACAGGAACCGCTTGAGGAAAGCCTGTGTCCGGGGATTCGCCGGATTGTCCAGGACCTCCCGGGCCGGACCGCTCTCCAGCACACGACCGTTGTCCATGAAGATCACCCGGTCGGCCACCTCCTTCGCGAAACTGATCTCGTGCGTGACGACCACCATGGTCAGACCGTCGTCCGCCAGGTCCCGCATGGTGCCGAGCACTTCGCCCACCAGCTCCGGGTCGAGGGCGCTGGTCGGTTCGTCGAACAGCATGAGCTTCGGCTCCATCGCCAGGGCGCGGGCGATGGCCACCCGCTGCTGCTGGCCGCCCGAGAGCTGCCGGGGGTACGTGTCGGCCTTGTCCGACAGCCCTACGCGGCGCAGCAGCCGTTCCGCGCTCTCCCGCGCCTCGCTCCGGGACCGTCCCAGTACGCCGACGGGGGCCTCGACGATGTTCTGCAGGACGGTCTGGTGGGGAAAGAGGTTGAAGTGCTGGAACACCATGCCGATGTCACGGCGCTGCCGGGTCACCTCGCGCGGACGCAAGTGACGTACGCGCCCGCCGTCGTCACGGAAGCCGATCAGTGTGCCGCCGACATGGATGGAGCCGGCGTCGATGGTCTCCAGATGGTTCACGCAGCGCAGGAACGTGGACTTCCCTGAGCCCGAAGGGCCGAGCAGTACGACGACCTCGCCAGGGGCCACCTCCAGATCGATGCCGCGCAGCACCTCCAGCGGTCCGAAGCTCTTGTGGACGCCACGCGCGGAGATCATCGGCGGCCCGGCCTGCGCCGCGCCCGAGGACCGCGACGCGGTGGCTGTCCGGATGTCGTGGGTCATGCCGTCTCCTCGTCGGCCGGCTTCCGGGGCGTACGGCGCCGGAAGAGTGCGAAGGCCCAGAAGTCCTGAGGCGCGTTCCGGGACGCTCCCCGGGCGTAGTGCCGTTCGATGAAGGACTGCCCGACGTACAGCACCGAGGTCATGACCAGGTACCAGAGGCAGGCCACGATGAGCAGCGGGATGGTCTCGAAGGTGCGGTTGTAGATGGACTGCACGGTGTAGAGCAGATCCGCCAGGGCGATCACACTCACCAGTGAGGTGGCCTTGAGCATGTTGATGACCTGGCTCCCGGTGGGCGGCACGATGACACGCATCGCCTGCGGCAGGATCACCCGCCGCAGGATGCGGGCGCGGCCCATCCCCAGCGCCTCGGCGGCCTCGCTCTGGCCGGGGTCGACCCCCAGCAGTCCGCCGCGGACGATCTCCGCCATGTACGCGGCCTCGTTGAGGCCGAGCCCGAGAATCGCCGCGAGCAACGGGCTGATCAGGTCGTTCGTACGGCCGCTCGCGACCTCGGGGCCGAAGGGGATGCCGAACGAGATCTGCGGGAGCAGGGCGGAGAGGTTGTACCAGAAGACGAGCTGGACCAGGACGGGCACGCCCCGGAACAGCCACACGTAACCACCGCACACCGCGCTGATCACCGGGTTGTCCGACATGCGGCCGACCGCGATCAGCACACCGCCGACGATGCCGATGAGCATGGCGACAACGGTCAGTTCGATCGTCGTGGCGATGCCGCTGCCGATGATCCGGGCGTTGAGATAGCTGGCGACCGTGCCCCACTCGAAGTTGCTGTTGGTCACCAGGAAGTGAATGAGCTGTGCCGCGAGAACGGCGATGACCAGGACGGACAGCCAGCGCAGCGGATGGCGGACGGGTGCGGCTCCTGCCACGTCCACCTCGGGGACGGCCGGAGCCGGGGCCCCGGTCTCCGCGGGGTGTTCGCGGGCGGCCGGTGTGTGCGCGGTGGCCATGGCGGCTCACCTCCTGTCGGTACGTCGATACGTCGGTGTGCGTTGTGTCGGTGTGCCTCATGCGGCGGAGGAGTTGTCAGATGTCAGGCGGCGCCCCCCAGGTTGACCCCGGGCTTGTCGAGGCTGTTGTCCGACAGCCCCCACTTCTTCATCACCGACGTGTAGACGCCGTCGGCGATGAGCTTGTCGAACGCCTTGAGCAGCACGTCCCGCAGCGGGGAGCCCTTGGCCACCACCGCGCCCTGGTACAGGTCGGAGAAGCCGTTCGGCTTCCCGGTGCCCGCGAGTTCGAGCTGTCCCTTGGCCTGGGTGACGAAGTAGGTCAGCGGGGACTGGGAGGAGAAGAAGGCGTCGGCGCGCCCGGAGCGTACGGCCAGCACGGACGACGGCTGGTCCTTGTACGACTGCACCTGTACGGCGGGCTTGCCGGCACCGACGCAGGTGGCGGACTGCTTCTTGATGACACCCTCCGCCGAGCCGCCGCCCATGACGGCGATCCGCAGACCGCAGGTGTCGGCGACGGACCCGATCTTCTTCGGGTTGCCCTTCGGCACGGCGAAGACCACGAACTCGCGTACCCAGTCGACGAAGTCGTTCGCGCCCTGCCGGTCCTTGAAGTCGCCGACCGGTCCGAGGGCGAAGTCGTAGCGCTGGGCCTTGATCCCGGTGAGCTGGCTCGGCAGGCCGTCGACGGTGACGTTCTCGACTTTGACGCCGAGCACTTGGCCCAGCGCCGTCCCCAGGTCGGCGGAGGCTCCGGTCAGGCTGCGCCCGTCGGAACCGGCGATCTCGTACGGCGGGAAGGAGCCGCTGTTGACCGACACGAGCGTGCCCGAGGAGCGGTTCTTCGCCGGGAGCAGCGCGTGCAGCGCGGCGTCCTCGGTGACCGTGGGCTGCTTGGCCGCGTTGGCGGCGCCGCCACCGGTGATCCCTTCCGCCTGCGGAGGGTTGGCGCCGCAGGAGGCCAGGGCGGGGCAGGCGAGTGCGACGGCGGTGACGGCGGCGAGCAGCGCCCTGCGCGTACGGCGCGAGGGGGCCGCGTTCACCGGAGCGCCCCGAGGCCGAGGAGCCGCGAGTCGACGGCGAAGCGGCGGTTGGCGAGCACCGGGAGGGTACGCCGGGCGGCGGCCGTGGCCTCGGGGTCCGCCTCCGCCCACGCGAGACCGGGGGAGGAGTCGAGGCGCGCGCGGACCGTACCGAGAGGGTCGACGATCATGCTGTTGCCGATGTTGCGCGGCCCGCATTCGCCACTGGCGAGAACCCAGCAGGTGTTCTCCAGCGCCCTGGCGGTGATCATCACCTCCCAGTGCCGCTCCTTCGCCGGACCCCGGACCCAGGCGGCGGGCAGCACGAGCACCTCGGCGCCCGCGTCGGCCAGCAGCCGCGCCAGCTCGGGGAAGCGCACGTCGTAACACGTCATCAGGCCGACTTTGGTACCGGCGACATCGAGGACGACGGGGCGCTCGTCGGCCGGGCGTACGTTGGCCGACTCCTGGTCGCCGAACGCGTCGTAGAGATGGATCTTGCGGTAGTGCCCGACCAGCTCACCGTCGCGCAGCGCGACCAGGGTGTTGAACACCCGACCGTCGTCGGACGGTTCATGGATCCCGACGATCACGGTGGTGGCTGATCCGGCGGTCGCCTCGCGCAGGGCGGAGACGAACGGGCCGTCCAGCGGCTGGGCCAGCTCCCGGATGCGATGCCGGTCCTCGGTGAAGCGGGCGAGCACGCCCTCGGGCAGGACGAGCAGGTCGGCGCCGCCCCGCGTGGCCTGATCGGTGAGTTCCCGGCAGCGCGCCAGGTTCTCCTTCCAATCGGGTCCTGCGGCGAATTGTCCAACTGCGGTGCGCATGGCGTGGTCTCCGTACATGAGGGGAAGGCGGATCAGCGGCTCAGGAGGTCCGGCCGCGGGGCGCCCGAAGCACCGGGTGCCGCGGGGGCGCCGAGGGCCGGATCCGGGAAGAGGACGCCGGGGTCGACGGGCTCGCCGAGGATGCCCTGCGCGTACAGCTCCGCGCAGAACGCGCGGATCATCGCGGTGTTGCCGTCCGTGCCGTACGGCATCCAGTCGTCCCCGAACAGCTCGGCGCTGCGGGTGAGTTCGTGCAGCAGCCAGGGGGCGGTGTCGGCGAGGAACCTGCGCCGGCGCAGCCAGTGGCGCTTGGACGCCTCCAGCGCGGCGAGCAGTGTGGCGGGAAGCTCCGGATGCGCCTCGACGACCTCGCGGCGCAGTGTGACGAGGTGGATGCCGGGGACAAAGCCGTGCGCGTGGGCGTACGCGCGTTCCGCTGCCGGGTAGTCGGCGATCAGATGCCGGAAGCGGCTGCCGGGGGCGAACATCTCCACCGGCATGAACGGGGTGAACGCCGCGTCCAGCCGTCCGGCGGCCAGCTCCTCCACCAGCGACTCGCCCTCCGCCATGGCGGAGACGTTCGGCGGCAGCGGGCGGTCTCCCAGCCGGTCCTTCCCCGTCTCGCCGGCCGTCAGGGGACCGACGCGCCAGGCGATCCCGGTCAGGTCGACACCCGCCTCACGCAGCAGCGCCCGTGTCCAGGTGTTGCCGGAGTCGGGCCAGCCGGTGAGCCCGACACGGGCACCGGCGAGCGAGGCGAGAGTGGTGCGCGCGCTGTCGGACCGCACCAGGACACAACGGTGCCTGAAACCCCGCATGATGAAGGCGGGCAGCCCGACCAGTCTGTCGTCCCCGGCGGCCCGGGCCAGTACGTAGCGGCTGAACGACGTCTCCCCGCCGTCGAGTCCCGGCTCGCTCAGCACATCGGGCGTCACCTCCCGGGAGTCGACCAGCAGGGAGAACCCCGGTGCCTTCACCGCGCCGGCCGCCAGGGGAACCAGGTGATCCCAGTCGCGCAGTCCGAGGCGTATGACGGGGGAGGACACGAGGCACGCTCCTTGCGGTAGGGGTTCCGCCCACTCCGGGCGGTTGATCCGCATAGGCGCTTATTCGTCCGAGCGGTACATGGAGGTTATTGTTCAGAAAGTCGAGCAGACAAGACTCTTTTTGTTACCGAACATAGTTTCTTCTGACTGTTACTCCGGCGACTACGCTGCGGGGACCACACATCTACCCAGGGGTTGCGCGATGAGCGAGACGGCCACGCCGGCGAAGCGGACCGGCCTCTCGGCCGCCCAACTCGCCGACCGCATAACCGACCGCAGCGCGCGCGGAATCTCCACCGCCATGACCGACCTCATCCGCGCGGGCCTCCTCGTCCCCGGCGCCACACTCCCCACCGTCCGCGCGCTGGCCGGCCAACTCGGCGTCAGCGCGGGCACGGTCGCCGACGCCTGGGCCGTACTGCGACAGCACCGGATGATCAGCACACTGGGCCGGCGCGGCAGTGTGGTCAGCGGTCCGCCGACCGTCGCCCACCCCGTGCGCTTCGAGCGTGTCGGGGACTTCGGCGACCACCTGGCCCAGGACCTGGCGGTCGCCGCCCCCGACCCGGCGCTCCTGCCACCGCTGGAGGAGGCGCTGCTCGCCGGAGCCAGGACCCCCCGGCTGCACGACTACTCACGTACCGCCGTCACCGGCGCGCTGCTGGACGCCGTCAAGGACACCTGGCCGTTCCCTCCCGAGGCGTGGCTCGCGGTCGGCGGCGGCTTCGAGGGCGTCCATCTGCTGTGCCAGGCGCTGTTGGTGCCCGGCGACCGCGTGGCCGTGGAGGAACCCACGGCGGCGCGGCTGCTCGACATCCTGGACGCGCTGGGCGTACGCACACTGCCGGTGGCCTGCGACGAACAGGGCCCCCTGCCCGCGTCGCTGGACGAGGCCCTGGCCGCGCGGCCCGCGCTGTTCCTGCACCAGCCGCGCGCCCAGACGCCGTGCGGATGGACGCTGACCGGGCAGCGGGCGCTGGAGCTGGCCGCGGTCCTCGAAACCGCCCCCAACGTCGTGGTCCTGGAGGACGACGGCATCGGCCCGCTCGCCGTCACCCCCGCCGGCAGTATCGGCACCCACCTGCCCGGCCGTACGGTCGTGGTCCGCTCGTACTCCAAGGCGTACGGTCCCGATCTGCGCCTCGCCGTCATCGGCGGCCCGCGTGACGTGGTCGAGGGGGTCAGGGTGCTGCGCACGTACGGTACGGGCTGGACCAGCCGCATCCTCCAGGACACCCTGGCCCACCTGCTGACGTCCCCCGCCACCACGGCCCGGGTGCGCGAGGCCTCCCACCACTACGCGCTGCGCCGCGAGGGCCTCGCCCGCCGGCTCGCGGCGCGCGGGGTGGCGACCGGAAACCAGGACGGGCTGATGCTGTGGGTGCCGGTCGCGGACGAGAGCTCGGCGCTGGTCACCCTCGCGGCCCGGGGGGTGGCGGTCTCACCGGGGAGCCGTTTCTGCGTCACCTCGCTGCCTCCGCACGTGCGGGTGGCGACGGCCCGGCTGTCGGAGGACAAGACCGCTCTCGACGAGGTCGCCTCCCTCATCGCGCTGGCGGCCGGCACGGTCCGCGACTCCTGACAGGAGCGGGAAAACCGATGGGGCAACGGGTTTGGGCCTCGGTACGATCACGCGACCGTACCCCGACCGCCGTGGTGAGGAACCCATCACTATGCCCGTGCCCGCCGACCCGACCGTGCTCCACCCGATGCCGGAGCAGCCACGGGTGGTGCTGCTCAAACCCCTGGTGAAGTCCCCGCTGATCGAGGTGGGGGAGTACTCCTACTACGACGATCCCGACGACCCGACCGCGTTCGAGACGCGCAATGTGCTGCACCACTACGGGCCGGAGAAACTCGTCATCGGGAAGTTCTGCGCCCTGGGGACGGGGGTGCGGTTCATCATGAACGGCGCCAACCACCGTATGGACGGCCCCTCGACGTTCCCCTTCCCCATCATGGGCGGCTCCTGGTCCGACCACGGGGACCTGCTCGCGGGTCTGCCGACGCGGGGCGACACCGTCGTCGGCAACGACGTCTGGTTCGGCCACGACACGATGGTGATGCCCGGCGCACGGATCGGACACGGCGCGATCATCGGCTCCGGCGCTGTGGTCACCGGCGAGGTCCCCGACTACGGCATCGTCGGCGGCAACCCGGCCGGCCTCATCCGTATCCGCCACTGCGAGCGGGACGTGGCCCGGCTGCTCGCACTGGCGTGGTGGGACTGGCCGCCGGAGCACATCACCGCGCACGTACGGACGATCATGTCGGGCAGCATCACCGACCTCGAAGCGGCGGCTCCGAACGCCTGACCGTCCCCGGACGTACGGGCCACCCGAGACGACCCCTGCGCATCCCGACCGCGCGGCGGGGATCAGGCGGCGGCCGACCGGGTCCTGTCGCCGAGACCGGCACGGAAGAAATCGGTCAGCTTCACCAGGGCAGGAGACACGTACTCGTCCTTGTCGTAGAGGTCGACATGGCTCGCGCCCTCGATCCAGTGCGATTCCTTCGGCTGCCGCGCGCTCTCGATCGCCTCCTCCGTCATCCACGACGTCACGGCCTCCCGTCCGGCGATCATGAGCAGCGGGCGGGGCGCGATGAGACCGATGAAGCGGAACGCGTCGAAGGAGACGAGCCGGTCCACACTGTTCCAGGTGAGGGACGTCGCCGAGCGCGGGTGCTGTGCCCGGTCGGTGCGGTAGTACTCCCACCCCTCGAAGAGGTGCCGGCCGCCCGCACGGGCCTCCTCCTCCGTGGCGGGGAAGATCGGGAACGCCCCGACGCCCTCACCACCAGCCTCGGCGGTACGGGCGGCGGCGGCCGCGTCGAGCATGCCCCGGACGACCGCCGGGTCCTGCGTACCGTCGGCCCCCTTGCCGAACTGGCGGCCCATGTCGACGGCACTGACGGTCGCGACGGACCGGACGCGAGGATCGGTGGCCGCGGCGGAGACCACATAGCCGCCGGAGGCACAGATGCCCAGCAGGCCGATACGGCCGGGGTCGACCTCGGGCCGGTTGCTGAGGAAGGACACGGCGGCCCTGAAATCCTCGACGCGCTGTGCGGGGTCCTCGAGGTCGCGCGGCTCTCCCTCGCTCTCGCCCTGGTGGGCGGCGTCGAAGGCGAGGGCGACAAAGCCCGCGCGGGACAGCCGCTGCGCGTAGAGGCCGGCGGCCTGCTCCTTCACACCGCTGCCCGGATGCCCGACGACGACGGTCGCGCGCGGACCGGTCACGCCGTCGTCGGGGGTGTAGAGGTGGCCGGCGAGCATCAGGCCGGCGCTGCGGAACGTGACGTTCGATTTCATGGAGTGATCTCCGGTTCTACGGTGGATACGGAGCCCGGCGCGATGGCCGGCCCCTGTCTCGGCCCTGCCGAGTGCGGGGCCCACCCGCAGACTCACACCCGCCACTCGCCCGGAAAAGAGACGGGTAATTGCCCGGGAACACGGCTTCGGGGGAAGAAACCTGCCCCCTCACACCGACCGGTCCTGTGCCTACCATGAGACACATGAGCTCTTCACCGGGCCACCCGAACGAACTGGGCGACTTCCTCAAAGCACGCCGGGCCGACCTCACCCCCCGGGAGGTCGGGCTGCCCGACAACGGGACATCGCGCCGGGTACGCGGCCTGCGCCGGGAGGAGGTCGCCCAGACGGCCGCCATCAGCGTCGACTACCTGACACGGCTCGAACAGGGCAGGGTGCGGGCCTCCGCCTCCGTACTCGTGACGCTCGCCCGGGCACTGCGCCTCGACGACGACCAGCGGACCTACCTGTACGAACTGGCCGGCAAGGTCCCGGCGGGCCCGACGCGCAAGAGGGCCCAGCGAGTCCGTCCCGCGATGCGTAGGCTGCTGGACCAGCTCACGGAGACACCGGCGCTGGTGCTCGGCCGCCGTATGGACATCCTGGCGTGGAACGCCGGTGCGGCCGCGCTGTACACCGACTTCGCGAAGATCCCGGCGGACCGCCGGAACTACCTACGCCTCCTGTTCACGGATCCGGTGATGCGCGCCCTGCACCCCGAGTGGGCCGACGCGGCACGCACGGCGGTCGCCTCCCTCCGTATGGAGGCCGCCCGCGACCCGGAGGATCCCGAACTCGCCCTCCTCGTGGGTGAACTGTCCGTGCAGGACCCCGACTTCCGCACCTGGTGGGCCTCCCATCGGGTCACCAGCAGCAGCTACGGCACGAAGCACTACCACCACCCGCTCGTCGGCCCCCTCGTCCTCGACTGCGACACATGGGCGAGCCCCGACGGAAGCGAACAGCGCCTCATGGTACTGACGGCGGAACCGGGCACCCCGTCGTACGAAGCGCTGCGCATCCTCGCGTCCTGGACGGCCGAGGCGTCGCCGGACGACTCCAGGTACGAACGGAAGCATGGCCTCTGAGCTGCGAGATGCCGACCGTGCAGCTCCAGGGGTGGGAGTGCTGGGTTAATTGAGACGCAATTCTTCTAAAGGGGCGGCGAGTTGGCGCTTCGGCCATGTGTTCCCGGAAGTTGGCTGCGGGCCGTGTGCAGTGTCGTTTCGGCGATGAATTCGCTGGACCATGCGGGTGAGTTCGCGGCTGTAGGTCTGTCCCGGACGTACGGGGGTTGCCTAACTTCGCGTTGTGACCAAGAAATTCGTGTGGCGCGGTCTTCCCGCGTTCGCCCTCGCAGTCCTGCCCATCCTGGCCGCCGCTCCTGCCGCTGATGCCGTGGCGAGCCCCCCTACCGTCCAGAGCACTCAGTCCCAGAAGGCGCTGCGGAGCGACTCCCGCTTCTTCGCGCCCGCGACTCTCGGCAAGAACCAGGCGTGGACCTCCGGCAACGGCCGGGCGATCCTGCGTGTTCAGAGCGACGGCAACGTCGTCCTCTACAAGAACAACCGTGCCGCCTGGCAGGCTCCGAACGTCTACCCCAACGCCGACCGCCTGGTCATGCAGGAGGACGGCAACCTCGTGGTCTACAACAAGGCGGGCAAGGCGCTCTGGGCCGCCGGAACCTGGCAGAAGGGCCGCTACCTCGCCGTCCAGGACGACGGCAACGTCGTCGTCTACAACAAGTCCAACCAGCCGGTCTGGGCCACCAACACCGGCGACTGACGGACATTCGCGGCGTACGAACAGGGCCCGGACGGGTTGTCCGGGCCCTGTTCTGCCTTCCGCGCCGAAAACGCGGCCACGGGAGATGCCTCTCCTGCCAGGACGGGCCATCAGGACGGGCAGATGCCCGCTGTACGGATGGACGCCGTCCGGGCGCTCGTTGAGCAGGGCCTCGCCGAAATCGACGAACGGCAACTCGGGCAGACCGAGCACGGGACCGATCCACCTGTTGGCCTCACTCATCCAGGTCGTGGCCCAACGCATATCGGTGGGGCCGCCGAAGGGGCCGGGGCCCGCCGCGGAGGGCGGGTCCCGGCGCGGCCTTCCCGCCTGATCTCGGGTCCCGGGCGGGCGTGAACCGCTACGGCGTGGGCGCGGACTTGCGGATCGCGCTCCCCAGGGGCGGTGAGTGGTAACCGGTCGAGGTGCCGGCGAGCCAGCCTGCGAGGTCCGGCGGCTCCGGGCGGGCGCCGCCCAGCAGGAAGACACCGGGCAGGACGATCGCGGAGGCCCCGGTGAAGGCCAGCATGATCTCCACGGCGAGCTGGAAGCCGCCCGTGAAGCTGCCCTGGATAACGGCGAGATGCACCAGGACCGGACCGATCAGGAACGCGGCCTCGGAGCGCACCAGCTCGACGAGGGCGAATGTCGGGCCGAGCTGGGTCGAGTAGACGGAGAAACCGGCCAGGAACAGGCCCGGCACCACACCGGCGCCGGCTCCGTACCCCAGGAGGATCGCCACGATGGGGACGATGGTGGTCACGTTCGACGGGGTCAGGGCCAGCAGCACCCCGGCGGCCGCCACGATGCTGAGGAGTCCGGACAGCGCCAGATAGGGGGTCAAGCGCGTGGACATGACCTTGCTGAACAGGATGGCGGACACCACGATGCCGCCGATCTCCGGTGCGATGAGCAGGCCGGTCTTCACCGGGGAGTAGCCGGAAACCTGGAGCATGTAGACCTCGACCAGCTCCAGCAGGGTGGTGAAGGCCGCGCCGACGACCATGGCGTTGAGTGTGCCGGTGACCGGCAGGGTGTTGCTGATGATCCGTACCGGCATCAGGGGTGTGGTCTTGACGTACTGACTCACCAGAAGGAGCATGCCGGCCAGGATGCCGACCACCACCGGTGCGATGAACTCCCAGTCGCTGAAGTTTCCGCGCGTCAGCCAGGAGACACCGAAGAACGGCAGAGCGGTGGCCGCGACGGCGAGTGGGATGGCGGTCCAGTCGAAGCGCGCGCCCTTGGCCGGTGGTTCGTTGGGTGCGAAGGCCATGGTTCCGACGGCCAGTCCGATCGCGGCCAGTACGGCGATGGAGGTGTACAGCAGGCGCCATCCGCTGTAGGTCCCGATCAGTCCGCCGATCACGGGCCCGGCGGTGACCATGCCGAAGAGTCCGATGCTGATGACGGCGGAGGTGGTCGGCAGTTGGTGGATGCCCTGGGTCAGGATCAGCGGCGGCAGCGCGAGGACGAGCAGCATGCCCGTGAACAGCCCCTGGAGGATCACGCCGGCCATGAACAGGCCGATCTCCCGGGCGCTCAGCGCCAGTACGGAACTCACCACGAAACCGGATTCGCAGAAGATGTAGAGATGCCGCGCCGGGATTCGTTGGAAGAGGTCGGCCGCCGCCACCGCGCCGAACGCGTATCCGGCATTGGAGAGTCCGCTCGTGAGCTGGAGCTGGAAACGGCTGGCGCTCAGTTCTTCCATCAGTACGGGCTGGAACAGGGACAGCGCCGTCGTGAGGACCAGGAACGGGCTC
Organism: Streptomyces sp. 150FB; assembly: GCF_000818195.1. Lineage (GTDB taxonomy): Bacteria > Actinomycetota > Actinomycetes > Streptomycetales > Streptomycetaceae > Streptomyces. The sequence continues at coordinate 9,493,684 of NZ_JTHL01000001.1, forward strand.
AGCGCCAGCAGCGCGAGGGTGATCGCCGCCGCGTAGTTGCCGGCCAGCGGAAGACTGGTGAAGACGCGAGGCGTGAGAAAACGGGAATTGATGTTCGCCTCCGGGATGGTGGTGAGGGGAGGCGCACAGGCAGGTCACGCGCTCAGCGCAGAGATCTGCGGCGTCCTCGTGGTGCGACGCCCGAGGGCTGCCCAGGCCGCCGGCTCAGCGTACGATCCGCACCGCACGCGATCCCGAACTGACACGCCGTCAGGAGAAACCATCCGGCAGGTGCCGTCGCCGCCGTCCTTGGAGCCGGCCCCGCCGCAGGTGGTTGACAGAGCCGCGCGTGCGTAGCAACCTCGGTGCGCGTGGTGTCGGCGGCCCGAGGGACGCGATCCGACGGGTTCGCGAACTCACGTATCCGCTGCTCCACGAGCGAGTCGCTGTTCCACAAGTCCGGTTTCCACAAGGTTCGGTCGCTTGAGGCAGCAGTCTGTCAGTAGCTTTTGACAACGTTGTCTTCTGTGAGGCTCGGCTGCTGGTACCGGGCGCGCCACGAAGGATGATGACTGCACATGACCACAGAGGAAACCGGACAGGCCGGCGCTGTGCCGCCCAGCCGTCGCAGCGTTCTGGCGGCCGGAGGAGCCGGACTCGGCGCGCTCGCCCTGGGACTGGCGTTGCCGCAGGGTGTGGCCTCCGCCGCGCCGCGCCGGGGCCGGGGGCCATCGCCTTCCGGCTTCGTCGATCCGACCATCGGCACCCAGGTGGATCACGGCAAGACGTCCCCCTTCGCCGGTGTGCCGTTCGGCATGACGCAGTGGTCACCCTCCACGTCGGCTCCGGCCACGAAGGGGGTCGCACCGTATCTGTACGGAGACAGCACCCTCGTGGGATTCCGCGGATCGCACTGGCCGAGCGGCAGCGCGATGCAGGACTACGGCAGCGTCACACTGATGCCCCTGCTGGACACGCTGCGCCCCACACCGGAAGAACGGGCCGTGGCCTTCCGGCACCAGGACGAGTCGGCGTCGCCCTCGTACTACCGGGTACGGACGGCGGACGGGATCACCAGCGAACTGACCGGCACGGCCCGCGCCGGATTCCTGCGTTTCACCTTTCCCTCCGCCGATCAGCGGTATCTGGTGGTCGACTCCGACGCCGCCTACGAGCCCAGCGGGCAGCCGCCCCAGGGCGAGGGATGGATTCAGGTCCTTCCCGAGCGGCGGGAGATCGTCGGGTGCAATCCGGTCCACCGGCTCTACCAGGGGGCGGGTGAGACAGCCAGGCTGAGCGGGTACTTCGTCGTACGGTTCGAGGAGACTCCCACCGAGTACGGCACATGGAATCTCGGGGAACAGCCGCAGCCCGGTGCGAAAACCGCGTCCGACCGGCCCGGTGCCTATGCCCGCTTCGCCGGGGGCGGCACCAGCAGCCTGCTCGTCACCGTCGGCACCTCGTTCGTCAGCGTCGAGGGCGCCCGCGCGAACCTCGACGCCGAGATCCACGGCTGGGACTTCGACGGCGTGCGTACGACCGCCAGGCGCGCCTGGGACGAGGCGCTGGGCCGCATCGAGGTCACCGGGGGCAGCAGCGATCAGCGGACGGTCTTCACGACCGCGCTCTATCACAGCATGTTGCTGCCACGCCTGTTCAGCGATGTCGACGGTTCCTGCCCCGCGTTCGACACAGGTGAGATCGTGCGCGCCACCCGTCCCCGGTACATGGACTTCTCCATGTGGGACACCTTCCGCGCCGTGCATCCGCTGCTCGCCCTCGTACAGCCCGAACGGGTCGACGACATGGCGCAGTCGCTGACCGACATGGGCACCGAGGGAGGTTTCCTGCCCATCTTCCCGATGTGGAACAACTACACGGCGGAGATGATCGGCGATCATGTGACCGCGACCCTGGTGGACACGTACCTCAAGGGCTTCAGGGGCTTCGACATCAAAACCGCGTACCGCCTCATGCGGCAGAACGCCTACGTCGTGCCCGAACAGGACCAGTACCTGCTCGGCAAGGGGCGCAGGGGGCTCGCCAGCTACCTCGAATACGGTTACATCCCGCTGGAGGACCCGGTCGCCGACTCCTTCCACAAGGGCGAGCAGGTCTCCCGCACACTGGAGTACGCGTACGACGACTTCACCCTCAGCCGGCTCGCGCGGAAGCTCGGACACCAGGACGACGCCAAGGATCTGACGCGGCGTGCGGGCTGGTACCGCAACGCCATCGATCCCACTACCAAGGCGGCGCGCGGCCGCCACGAGGACGGCTCCTGGGTGACACCGGCCGACCCGCTCGCCACCCAGACGTGGATCACGGAATCGACCCCGTGGATCTACACCTCCTTCGTTCCGCACGACCCGGCCGGCCTGGCGAAACTGCTCGGGGGCCGCGACGCCGTGCGGGACCGGCTCAGCACGACGTTCGAGAACAGCGCGAAGACCGGGTTCACCGGCGCCTATTACGATCACGGGAACGAACCAAGTCACCACGTGAGCTACCTCTTCGACCATGTCGGCGCGCCCCACCTCACCCAGAAGTGGGTTCGCCGCCTCATGGATACCGCGTACAGCCCGACACCTGACGGCCTGCTCGGTGACGACGACGCGGGTCAGACATCGGCCTGGTTCGTGTTCAGCGCCGTCGGCCTGTATCCGGTGTGTCCGGGAGTGCCGTACTACGCGATCGGCAGCCCGCTGTTCGACACGGCCACCATGCGGGTCAGTTCCGGCGGCCGTGAGCGTTCGTTCACGGTCGTGGCCGCCGACAACTCGCCCGAGAACGTCTACATCCAGGACGCGCGGCTCAACGGCAGGCCGCTCGGCCGCCCCTGGCTCAGCCACGCGGAAGTCGTCGCCGGCGGCGTTCTCACCCTTCGTATGGGCGCCCGGCCCAACACCCGCTGGGGCAGCGACGCACGTGACGCGCCTCCGTCGATGAGTCTCTGACACCAGGCCACGGTGTTCGGCGGCCGGCGGCCCGGCTACATACCGCGGGCCGCTGCCGCCGAGCCGCGCCAGTTCTCTGTGCGGCGGAAGTCGACGGGACGGGACCCGCCGCCCGTCTCCGGCCTGAGCAGATGATCGAAAACAGTTTGCGGACAGAGCCGCCGTTGGGTAGACGTTGTGCCTGGACCTCTCACCGCGAGGGTGGAGGGGCCACGACAGCGAGAGGAGGGATAAGCCCATGATCGCCATGATCACCGCGCTTGTCTCCTCCCGGGGCGCGGACCGCGTCTGACCCCGGAGCGGACACAGGCGCCTTCACCGGAAGTGCCTTGACCGTGGAACAGAACGACCTGACCATGCGTCCGATCACCGGACGCGAAGAACTCGACCTCTTCTGCCAACTGCCGTACGTCCTCAACGAGGAACTGGCGGACGACCTTGCCGCCGGCCGTCGACGCCCCGAATGGATGTGGGTCGCCCTGCGCGGTGACCGACTGCTGGCCAGGGCCGCCTGGTGGGGCCGGCAAGGCGGCGACGTACCGCTCATCCTGGATGTCCTCGACGTCGAGGACAGCGCCCCGGGTCCCGATCGCGTGGACATCGGGGTGCGACTTCTGCGCGCCGCGACGGCAACCGCACTCCCGAACGGTTCGCCTCCTCCTGACTACAGCCGTTTCGTCCCGCCGGACTGGCGCGAGAACGCGGGAACCAGACAGCCGGTCGAGGACCGCATGACAGCGTTGGAACGGGTCGGTGCCCGGCTCTTCGTCGAACGGCTGCGTCTGGAATGGCGTCCGGAATCGCCGGTTCCCGAGCCCGGCGGACGCCTCGCGTTCCGGGGAGTCCACGACGCCGAGGAGCTCGTGGCGCTGATGGCGTTGGTGCTGGACGGGACACTGGACGCCCATGGCCGTGACGACCTGACCCGGATGTCCGTCCACGAAGCGGCGGTCAAGCAGTACGACGAGGAACTCGCGCGTTACACGAGCCCCCGGGACTGGTGGCGGATCGCGACACTGCCCGATGGGGAGCCGGTGGGGTTCGTCATACCGGCCCGCAACGACTACAACCCGATCATCGCCTACATCGCGGTCCTGCCCGCGCACCGTGGCAACGGCTACATCGACGACATCCTCGGCGAGGGCACCCGCGTCCTCGCCGAACAGGGCGTTCCCCGCATCCGAGCGGCCACGGACCTCGGCAACGTCCCCATGGCGAACGCCTTCCGGCGCGCCGGATACAGCAATTTCGAGCGGGAGATCAATATGACCTGGAGATGAGGGACGACAGGGCGGGGGCTCCGCGGCCGGCGCCCCCGCTCTGTCGTCCGGCGCGCGCCGGTCGTACGGAGGGTCAGGTCTCCGTACGACCGGCGCGCACCGCTGTGAGCATTGCCAGCGGTGTCGAGGCAGCCCACGCCTGGGGGGAGTTGGCGTGGGGATACGGAATCGGGCCCTGGCCCCTCTCGCGCGGGTAGCCCGCGATGACCTCCGGAAGCCGATGACCGTAATGCGACGCGGCGGCGAGCAGCCCGGCAGCCAGAGTCTCGGTCTGTTCACGCATCCCGTAGCGGGCCAGGCCCAGTGCGATGATCGCGTTGTCGTGCGGCCAGATGCTGCCCCGGTGGTAGGACAGCGGGTGATACGGGGGTTGCCCCGACGCGAGCGTGCGGATACCCCAGCCGGAGAAGAAGTCCGGTTCCAGCAGTCGCCGGCCGACAGCCCGGGCGCGGTCCTCGTCGAGTATGCCCGACCAGAGCAGATGCCCCGCGTCGGAAGCGAGGGTGCCGGCGGGCCGGCCGGCCCCGTCCAGGGCGAGCGCGGGGAATCCCTGGTCGTCGGGGCCCCCGGCAGGCAGCCAGAAGTCCCGCTGGAATCGCTTCCGCAGGCGCGCTGCCGCGTCCTCCAGTCGCTCCGCCCAGCCGGGGTCCCGCCACACGGTACGGGCGAGGTTCGCGGTGCGCCGGAGTGCGTCGTAGGCGTAGCCCTGAGCTTCGGCCACGGCGATGGCGCCGGTGAGCTGGGTACCGTCGCGGAAGCAGACGGCGCCTGCGGAGTCCTTCCAGTTCTGGTTGGCCAGACCCTGTTCGTGAGCCTCATAGACGAGATAGCCGCGGCTTCCAAGTCCGCCGTCGTGGAACATCCAGTCGACCGCGGCACGAGCGTGGCCCTCCAGCCGCCGGGCGACCGCGGGGTCTCCGGTCTGTGCGGCGTGGGCGTGGAGCAGAACCAGGAACAACGGGGTGCTGTCCACCGAGCCGTAGTAACGCCCGTACGGCACCTGCCCGAAGTGGGCCAGTTCGCCGTGCCGGACCTCGTGGACGATCTTGCCGGGCTGGGCGACCCGGTCCGGGAGGTACCCGGTGGCCTGGGTCGCGGCGAGGGCGAGCAGCGTGGCCCTGGCTGTTTCGGGACGGTAGGGCAGTGCGAAGAAAGAGGTCAGAGCCGAGTCCCGGCCGAACAGGGTGAGGAACCAGGGCACGCCCGCCCCAGGGACCTGGAGTGCCTCACCGTCGGGGCCGGTGGCGGGGACCCGTAGCCGGGCCAGGTCGGCGATGCCCTGGGCGCAGGCCGAGGCGAGTTCGACGGCGAGGTCGGTCTGGACCGTACGGTCGGCCGGGTCCGGCAGCGGAAGCGGCGCACCCCGGGTGTACGGCTCGTTTGCCAGACGTGTCCGGCGACGCACCTGGCCGGGGGTGCTCGGCAGATCAGCCAGGGGCGGGGCTCCGTGCGCCTCCGCCGTGACGTTCAGGGTGAGTTCGGCGCGGGCGTGGGCGGGCAGTTCGAGCTGCCAGACGAGGCTGCGAGCGGTGTTTCCGGGTGACGCGCTGCCGGTCGTGCCGACCAGGGTAGGCGGCGGATGTGCGGTGACAGTGGTACCCGAGTGCCAGTCGTCGCGGCGGTAGCCGAACTCCAGGCCGTCGGGGCGCTCCAGAACAGCGCGCGTGGCACCGGGTTTGGAGTAGGTACGTCGGTCGGAGCGCAGCTCGAACTGGTCGGTGAAATCGGCATCAGCCTCGACGGCGATGGTGACACAGGTGGCTCGGGAGACGTTACTGACCACGGTGATCGTCTCGGTGAGTCGGCCCTCGTAGAGGGCCTGCCGACGGAACAACGTACAGGAGGGCGGTTCGTCGCGGGTGCCCGGCGGGGTGAGGACCGTGGCGGCGTCGCTCTCGCCGTCACCGGCCGGTACCAGTACGGCCGGTGCGACGCCGTCCACGGTGAGCTGCCAGCGGCTGAGGTGCCGGGCGTCGCGTACGAACATGCCGTCGGGTGCGGTGCCCCGGCTCCCTTCGATGTCACCCTGGGCGTCGAGTACCGCGAACGTCCCGGCATGCACCAGGAGTTGACGCTTCTCCCTCATGACGGGCACCGTCCGGTGCCGGCCGCGGCGAGCAGGTCGAGGGCGACAGCGGCGGTCCAGCTGAAGCTGGTGGTGCCGCGCGCGGCCCCGGTGTACGGGTCGACGTACTCCGCGAATCCGGAGGCGCCGGCCGAGGCGAGGACCGAGGTGGCGAGGTCGTCGGCTCGGTCGGTGGCGCCGTACTGCCGCAGCCCGCGTTCCAGCGCCCAGTTGATGTTGAACCAGGCCGGGCCACGCCAGTAGCGCGACGAGTCGTACGCGGTGCCCAGCAAGTCGTAACTGGGGACGAGGGCGGTGGTGGAGCCGAGTCCGAAGTGTTCCCCGGAGACGGTACGCAGCAGCGCCCCGACGATGTCCGAGGGCAGCCCCGGGACCAGCAGCGGCAGCAGCCCGGCGACGCTCCTGTCATGGATCAGGCGGTCCGTGCGCACGTCGCGGCTGAGGAACAGCCCAGCTTTCGGGGCCCAGAGCCGTTCCACCAGTTGCCCGGTCAGTTCCTTCGCACGGGTGAGGTGCGGTTCCGGATCCCGTCCGAGGGCTTCGGCGATGGCCCCGAGGGCGTGCTCGGAGGCGATGTACAGCGAGTTGAAAGCGGGATCCTCGACGACGAACGCGTGGTCCGCGGCCCGATCCAGATAGCCGGCTTCGCGGTAGTCGGCGGCGAGCCGGACGTAGCGCCGGTAGTCCATGTCGGTGGGCCGGTCGGCGGCCTCTCCGTGGGTGAGGTCGGCGCGGCGGAACGACGATGCAGGGGCGGGTGTGATCCGGGAGAGCGGACCGTCCCAGCAAGGGCTGTTGTCCATACCCGGTTCCCAGGGGTGGACCACCGAGGCGAGTCCGTGCCCACCGAGATCCCGGTGCTCGGCCAGATACCCGTGCCAGGCGGTCAGCCTGAGGTAGATCCTGGTCAGAAAACCCCGGGCATGCGAAGCCCCTGGGTCTGCCTGGTGCACCAGCCAAGCGGCCAGTGCGTGAACCGGCGGCTGGACGATGCCGGAGGTCTCCAGTGAGCGGGGCGCTCCCGCCGCGGCGCCGGCCGTGGTCGAGCGCCAGAAGTCCGGGCTGGGGAAGTAGGCGTCGAGCGGGACGGCCGGGTTGAAGACGATGTGAGGGACCCGTCCATCGGCCCACTGTGCGCCGAAGAGCGACTCGAGCTCGCGCTGGGCGCGGCGGGGCGACAGATGGCGGAGCCCGATCGCGATGAATGCGGAGTCCCAACTCCACTGGTGTGGATAGAGGGTGTGCGAGGGGACGGTGGAGGCGCCGGTCCAGTTGCTGAACAAAACACGCGCGGCGGCGTCGCGCAGGGTCCCGTTGGGGTCGGATGCGGCCGGGTTTGCTGAGAGGGGAGTCATCGGCATTCTGAGAACGGAGGTCACGCGCCGGACCTGTGAAGAAAGGCGGGGATGGAACGGACAGCCTGGACCGGCTCGCCGGTGAGCCTGCATTCGGCGGCGAGATAGCCGCTGAAGCCGATGGTGTGCAAGGCGCCGAGCCAGGCCGGCCAGTCGAGGTGGCCGGCGCCGGGCTGGAAGCGGTTGGAGTCGCTGACCTGGGCGTGCCCGATGTAGGGAGCGGCGGCCAGGATGGCTGCCGCCGGGTCGGCCTCCTCGATGTTCATGTGGTAGCTGTCGATGCCGATCTTCACCGATTCGAGCCCGACCGCGCAGATCAGGTCGGCGGCCTGTTCGAGGCGGTTGACCATGTGGTCCTCGTACCTGTTGAGCGGTTCGAGGAACAGGCGCACGCCTTCGCTGCGGGCGTGCTGGCCGAGCTCGGTGAGCCCTTCGAGCAGAACCGTGCGCTCCTCCTCCTCGCCGCGGGGCGGTTCGAAGGGCGGGAGCCTCCGCGAGAACATTCCGTACGAGGCGGGGGTCTGGGCGCCGAGTCCGCCGAGCTCGGCGATCACCGAGAGCTGCGACTTCATCTGGACGATGGCGTCGCGCCGCAGGTCCTCGTCGAAGGCGCCGAAGAAGTGGAGCATGTCGACGCAGACGGTGGGCATCACCACACCTCCGGCGTGCGCCCGGCGCAGTTCGGGCAGCCGGCTTTGGAAATGCAGATCCCCCTTGGCGCGCAACTCGATACCGTCAAATCCGGCATTCTGGGCGAATTCCCATTTGTCCCGCAGGGTTTCCCCGGGCAGCAACTGCTCCTGGCAAGCGGTCTTGAGCATCAGGAGGACCTTTCAGAATTCCAGGACGACCTGGAGGGCGTCGGCGGGACGCTCGTCCAGCAGTGTGTAGGCGTCGGCGGCGTCGGTGATCGGAACGAGGTGGCTGACCAGTGAGGTCACGTCCACGCGGTCCTGGGCGACGAGTGAGAGGAACGTCTGCTGAAGGCGTTCCACGGTCCAGCGGTTCGACAACTGCGCCGGCACACCGCCGATCTGCGAGCAGACAATCTGGACCCGGTTGTGGTGGAACTCGTCGCCGAGCCGCAGTCCGATGCCGTCCCCCTGGTAGAAGCCGGAGGCCACCACCCGTCCACCCACGCTGACGGAGCGGATCGCCTCGTGGAGCGCCGGGTAGACGCCGCTGATCTCGATGGCGCCGTCGGCACCCCGGCCGCCGGTGGCCGCACGGATGTCCTCGGCGACTGTGCTCGAGCGGGCGTCGAGGGTGGCGGTCGCCCCGTACGTCCGTGCGGTTTCGAGTCGTCCTTCGAGTGCGTCCACGGCGGTGACCCGGGCGCCGTTGAGCTGCGCGAGACGGGTGGCGAGCAGGCCGATGACGCCCTGCCCGAACACCGCGAGGTCCTCGCCGACATGGATGTCGGCGGCGAGCACGGCGTTGTACGCGATGGCGCCGACCCTTGCGAAGGTACCGGCGAGCGGTTCGAGTCCCTCGGGCAGTGTGTGTCCGATCAGGCGCTCGGCGGGGACGATGCCCTCGCTGCGGTGGCCCCAGATGCCCCAGACCAGATCGCCCACGGACGGCAGTCCGGCGGTGCCGAGGAGTTCGGGAGAGACTTCGGTCACCTCGCCGGTCTCGGAGTAACCCCAGCCGACGACCGGGTATTCGATGCCGGCCGCACCGTCGCGGAAGATCCTCGCCTCGGCGTCCCAGGTGCGCGTCAGATATGGGTTGGTGCCCCGGTACGCGGTGAGTTCCGTACCCGCCGAGACGCCTGAGAAGCGGGTTCGCACCCGAAGATGACCGGCAGGCAGGGGGGCACTCGCGTGCTCGGCGACTTCGACCTGTCGTGGGCCGGTGAACTGGACGACGCGTTCCACGTGGAGCTCCGAGAAGTTGGCACAGAGGGCTCGACCGAGCAGGTCTTCCCCTTACTTAGGATGAAGATATCTCAGAGTTATGTCTTGTCAATACGCAAAAGTAGTGTTGTGATGCCGTGACACCCAGCGTAAGTAGTGTGAGGAACAAGCCATGCTCAAGTGGAACCGCCGGTCGAGGACGACCGCGGCGGGCGGCCTGGCGGCGGTGATGGCGGCGGGCCTGCTGGCCGGCTGTGCCGCCGGCAACAACGCTTCCCATCCGGACCGGCTGACCATCTGGTCGGAGCTGAACTCCGATCCGCAGATCGCCGACACGAACAAGATTGTTGACGGGTTCGAGAAGGCGACCGGTGTCAAGGTGAAGCTGGTCGGCATCAATGAGAACCAGCTGCCGCAGCTGATCATGTCGGCGGCCGCGGCGGGCACCCTGCCCGATGTCATCGGCGGCGTACCGATCGGCCAGGTCTGGCAGATGTACACCAACGGATTGCTGAACACGAAGGTCGCCGCACAGGTGGTGGACTCCCTCGGCCGAGGCACCTTCGACGCCAACGCCCTGGCGCTGACGAGCGACAAGTCGAAGCCGCTGGCCGTGCCCTCCGACGCCTGGCTCCAGCTTCTGGTCTACCGCAAGGACCTGTTCGCCAAGGCGGGCCTGTCAGCACCCGATACGTACACAAAACTCGTAGACGCGGCAAAAGCCATAAAAAAGACCGGCTTGCAAGAAGGGGCGTCGGTCTCCACCGACCCCTCCGACGTCTTCACACAGCAGAGCTTCGAATCGATCGCCCTGGCCAACAACTGCCAGTTGGTGAACAGTGCCGCGAAGATCACCCTGAACTCCCCGGCCTGCCGGGCCGCCTACAACCTGTATGACAAGCTGGGAAAGACCTACGGCGTCACCGGCACCCAGACCGTCGACTCGACCCGCGCCACTTACTTCGCCGGCCAGTCCGGCATGGTCCTCTGGTCGACCTCCCTGCTCGACGAACTCGCCGGGCTGCGCGACGACGCCTTGCCGAGTTGCCCCCAGTGCGTGCACGACAAGAAGTTTCTGTCGGCCAACAGCGGTGTGGTCACCGCGCTGTCCGGTCCTGACAACGCAAAACCCGCCCCTTTCGGCGAAGTCGCCTCGTGGGCCGTCACCAAGACCGCCAACACCAGTGGTGCCAAAGAGTGGATCCAGTATGTGATGGCAGGCGGATACGAGAAGTGGTTCGGCATGTCCGCCGAAGGGCAACTCCCGGTCCGGCACGGCACAGCGACCGATCCGCAGAAATATGTGAACGCCTGGCGCAGGAGCGACATCGGCGTCGACACCCGCGAGCCGCTGGACAAGGCGTATCCCGCAGGACTCCTCGACCAACTTGTCGCCGGCGTCAACACCATGCAGCGCTGGGGGTTCAAGGAGGGCCAGGGAGCTCTCGTCGGCGCCACCCAGGGCCAACTGCCCATCCCCAAGGCGATCAGCGCGATGACCAACGGCCAGACCAACCCGGACCAGGCCGCAGAGCAGTCGGACCAAGACGTAACCGCCCTGCAGAAATCCCTCCAGTAGCAGGCCATCGGCCGCCCCCGTCGAGGAACCCACATGAGCACAGCACCGAGCGTCGCGAAGAAGCGGCGTGAACTCACCACCAGTCAGCGGGAGAACCGCGCAGGGCTGGGCTTTGTGACCCCCACCTTTGTGGTGGTACTGGTCGTCGTCATCGTCCCGATCCTGTGGACCGTGCTACTGGCCTTTCAGAACGCGAAGCTGGTGGACATCCACGGGATGGGGATATTCGGGAACTGGTCGCTGCACAACTTCAGCCAGGTCTTCGGCTCTCCCGGTTTCTGGTCCAGTCTGGTCACCACCCTCGCCTACACCGTCGGCGGCACCGCCGGCTCGGTGATACTCGGCCTGATCGCCGCACTCGCCCTGCGCAAGCCGTTCCGCGGCAGAGGTCTGCTGCGCAGCACGATGCTGCTGCCGTACGTCGCGCCGGTCGTCGCGATGTCCTTCGTCTGGCAGACCGCGCTCAGCCCGCAGTACGGCATCGTCAACCACTGGGGCGAGAAGCTCTTCGGCTGGAAGAACCCGATCGCGTTCCTGTCCACCCGCTCCTACGAAGTCGACCTGTTCGGCTGGCACTTCGGTATCCCGCTGGCGCTGCTGACCGTCATCGCCTTCGAGACCTGGCGGTACTTCCCGTTCGCCTTCCTCTTCCTGCTGGCCCGGCTCCAGGCCGTCCCGGACGGGCTGGAGGAAGCGGCACGGGTCGACGGCGCCGCGCCCACCCAGCAGTTCCGATACATCCTGCTGCCCCAGCTGATGCCGGTCATCGCCCTGCTGTCGGTACTGCGTTTCATCATGACGTTCAACAAGTTCGACGACGTCTTTCTGCTCACCGGCGGCGGCTCGGGGACCAACGTGGTAGCGGTGCGGGTGTACGACTTCCTCACCGCCAACTTCGACGTCGGAGCCGCGGCGGCGCAGGCGGTCGTCCTCGCCGTCATCCTGATGGCACTGCTCGGCATCTACTTCAAGTTCTTCGCCAAGAAGGTTCAGGAGGAGGCGTGATGTCGATGTCCCGCACCCAGTTCGAGGAACGCCTCTTCGGCGGCCTGCGCAGACTGACCATCGTCGGTCTCGTCCTCATCACGGTCGTGCCGTTCTACTACATGGTGCTGTTGTCGGTGAAACCGATCGACGCGCTTCTGCTGAACCCCGGGTCGCTCTGGGTCTCGGCCAAGGATTTCACGCTCAGCACGTACCAGAACGTCCTGCGGCCGACGTCCGGGGGCGGTCAGGGATTCCTGCGGTTCCTGGGCAACTCGGCGCTGGTGTCACTGGGTACGGTGGCCCTCACTCTGCTGGCCGCGGTGCCGGGCGCGTACGCCATCAGCAGGCTGAAATTCTTCGGCAGCCGCCAGGTCGGCGCCATGTTCCTGGCCGTCTACCTTTTCCCCTCGACACTGCTCGCGGTACCGCTGTTCGTGATGTTCGCGAAACTCGGCCTCTCCGGGAGCCTGGTGGGCCTGGCGATCGTCTACATCGCGCAGACCGTACCGGTGTCCATCTATATGATGCGGAACTACTTCACCACGATCCCGATCAGCGTGGAGGAGGCGGCCGCGCTCGACGGAGCCACCCGGATGCAGACGGTACGCAAGATCGTACTGCCGCTCGCACTGCCGTCACTGATAGCAACTGGCCTCTACGTCTTCATGATCGCCTGGAATGAGTTCCTGTTCGCTCTGCTCTTCCTGGCGGCGAGCCCCAGCAAGTGGACCGTCTCCCTGGGGCTCCAGCAGTTGGACAATGGCGTGGAGATCCCGACCACCGTTCTGATGGCCGGATCAGTGGTGCTGACCATCCCCGTGGTCGTGCTGTTCTACGCTGCGGAGAGGTTGCTGACGGAGGGTCTCACCAGCGGGGCCGACAAGGGATAGATCCTCGGCCGCCGAGCGATACAGCGGGTGCGGGACCTCAGCGATGCGGTCCCGCCCCGACGGAACATGAATCAGGAGCACATACGACCATGCCGGCCAGTCAGGCGACCGCGGGACATCTGCTGCGGTTGATCCGCAGTGGGCAGGCCACCACCCGCGGCGAACTTCAGTCCGCCACCGGCCTGTCCCGATCGACCATCGGCAGCCGTCTCGACCAGCTCTTCGGAGCCGGCTGGCTGCGCGAGGCGACCACCGGGGCCTCCACCGGCGGACGCCCCTCGGTGCGCCTGGAATTCGACCCTTCACACGCCGTGGTGATCGCAGTCGACCTGGAGACCCGGCACAGTCGGGCCGCGGTACTCGGCCTGGACGGCCGGATCCTCGCCGAGCGCACCGAACCGCTGCTCATCGCGGACGGCCCCGACCTGGTGCTCGACGCCCTGGCGAGCTGGTTCCCGGGACTGCTGGAGAAGGCCGGGGTCGAACCGTCCCGGGTGTGCGGGATCGGGCTCTCCGTCCCGGGACCGGTCGACTGGCCGCACGGCCTGGTGGTGCAGCCGCCGATCATGCCTGGCTGGGACGAGTACCCCGTTCCGGCCCGGATGCAGGAGGCTTACGCCCGTCATGTGCCCGCCGCGAGCACTCAGGTGCCGGTGCTCGTCGACAACGACGCCAATCTGATGGCATACGCCGAACAGCGCCGCTTCTACCCGAGTTGCTCGGCGTTCGTCCTGGTCAAGGTGTCGACCGGGATCGGTGCCGGTGTGGTCGTCGAGGGCGTGCCTTACCGCGGCATCGACGGTGGCGCGGGCGACATCGGCCATATCCGGCTGCACGACAGGACCGACGCACTGTGCATGTGCGGCTCCTACGGCTGCCTGGCGGCGGTGGCGAGCGGCGGCGCGATCGCCGGCCAACTCGCGGCCGCCGGCATAGAGACCACATCCGGATCGGATGTACGACGGCATCTGGCGGCCGGTCAGCCGGACGCCGTACGGCTGGCCCGCGAGGCGGGACGCCGGGTCGGCGAGGTCCTGGTGACTGTGGTGACCCTGCTCAACCCGGGCGTGCTCGTCCTCGCGGGCGACCTGGCCGGCAATCCGTTCCTCACCGGGGTACGTGAGTTGCTCTACCAGCGCGCGATGCCCCGGACCACGGCCCACCTCAATGTGGTCACCTCCCGGCTCGGCGACGCGGCCGCGCTCAACGGCGCCGCGGCCATGGTGGTCGAGCATCTGTACTCGCCCGACACCGCCGACGACCGGCTGCTCGCCCTGAGCGGCGGCGTCTGACACCCGGCCCGCCCCGCACCGCTGCCCGAACCACGACGTCGGCCCCAGCCAGGGCCCCAACCGGAGACTGACGTGTCGTACACCCACCGTTCCGACTCACCTTCCGACTCACCGCTCCGTTCCGCCGACGCGGCTCCCGCCGCCCTGCGCGTCGGACTGGTCGGCGCCGGGCCATGGGCCCGGACGATGCATGCGCGCATGCTCGCCGCCGGTCCGGAAACAGCGCTGGCCGCCGTGTGGGCCCGCCGTCCGGAGGCGGCTCGGCAGGTCGCCGCGGAGTACGGGGGAGTGGTGGCCGGCTCGTTCGAGGAACTACTCGACCTCAGTGAGGCGGTGGCCTTCGCGGTGCCGCCCGCAGTCCAGGCCGAACTCGCGGTGCGCGCGGTGCGGGCCGGAAAACCGGTCCTGCTGGAGAAACCCCTGGGCCCGGACCTCGCCTCGGCCCGCCGGGTCGCCGACGCCGTCGCCGAACACGGTGTCGTCTCACAACTCGTACTGACCAAGCGCTACCACCCGGTCACCCGCGAGTTCCTGGTCCGAGCCAGGGGTGCGGAAGTCACCGGGGCACGCTCCTGCTACCTGCACGGCGCCTTCCTGGGCGGGGACTTCGCCACGCCCTGGCGTCTCGAACAGGGAGCGCTGCTGGATCTCGGCCCGCATCTGCTGGATCTGCTGGACACCGCCGTGGGACCGATCGCAACCGTCCGGAGCACCGGTGACCCTCGCCGCTGGATCGAACTGACCTGTGAACACACCAACGGCGCCGTCAGCCAGGCATCGCTGTCCGGCACGGTACGGCTCGCGGCTGCCAGAACCAGGATCGAGCTGTACGGACCGGATGAGGAACTCGTCTACGACACGGCGGAGCTGGACCACGAGGAGTGCTGGCCCGTCCTGCGCCACGAGTTCGCCGCCGCGGTCCGCTCCGGCATCCCCGGCCCACTCGACGCGGCACGCGGACTACGCCTGCAAGAACTGATGACGATGGCGGCGGCCTGAGCGTCCTCGGCCGATTCCACCGGGGAGACACCGCTCTCCGCCCTGTTCTGTGGGCGCCGGTGGCGTGCCACCAGGTCGAACATGTCGAACAGCGCCGCGTCCATGGCGGATTCACACCTTCCGTACGGTCACACCGGCCGCGGTCAGCGCTTCGGTCTCGGCGTCGGAGGCCGATTCCTCCGTCACCACGGTGTCCAGCGCGGACAGCGGGGCGACATGGGCCAAGGCGGTACGGGAGAGCTTGGCCGCTTCGGTGACCGCGATGACGCGCCGGGAGGAGGCGATCGCGGCCTGTTTGATGGCGGCGTCCCCCAAGTCGTAGGCGGTCAGGCCGTCCTGGCCGCTCAGGCCGCAGCAACTGATCACCGCGGTGTCGAAGCGCAGGGCGGAGAGGGACGCCAGTGCCAACGGGCCGGTCAGCGCCAACTCTCCTGGGCGCGGCTGTCCGCCGGGCAGCAGCAGGGTGAGCCGCGCACCGCCGGTCAGGGCGTTGGCGGCGTGCAGGGACAGTGGCATGACGGTGAGCCGGCGACCGGTGAGGGCGCGTGCCACCTCCAGGCAGGTCGTACCGCTGTCGATGACGACCGACTCGCCGTCGGCGAGCAGACCGGCGACCTCGGCGGCCAGCCGGCGCTTGGCCTCCAGGCCCTCCTGGGCCCGCAGTGCGAACGGGGGCTCCTCGCCGCGCAGCAGCAGGCTCCGGGCGCCACCGCGGAACCGCTCCAGGACGCCCTGTTCGGCCAGGGTCTCCAGATCGCGTCGGATGGTCATTTCCGAGCAGCCGGTCAGGGCCGCGAGTTCCGCCACGCTCAGCTCATCGGCCGCTCGTACGGCGTCGGTGATCTGCCTCAGTCTGTCGATGCTCGCCATAGCCTTTATCGAACATGAAGGATGTTCGAAACGCAACTTACGCACATAAATATTGTTTGTTATGGTCACTTTCATGCCTCGACCCCCGTCGGCCGCACGCCTGGCCACCTTCGCCTTTTTCGCCCTGAACGGCTTTGTCCTGGGCATGTGGATCGTCCACATCCCCGCCGTCGAACATCGCGCCGGTATCACCCACGCGACCCTGGGCTGGCTGCTCCTGCTCCTGGGTGCGGGCGCCTTCGTGGGCATGCAGGTGTGCGGGCCGCTGACCGACCGGCTCGGCGCGCGCCGCGTAGTCCCGGCCGGTGCCGCCCTGTGCAGCGCGGCCGTCGTCCTGCCCGCCCTCGCCATGAACGCCTGGTCGCTCGGAGGCGCCCTGTTCGTGCTCGGTCTGGGCAACGGCTGCCTGGACGTCGCCATGAACACGCACGCCGTGCAGGTCGAGCGGGCCTACGGGCGGCCGGTGATGTCGGCCTTCCACGCCGTCTTCTCCGTGGGCGGGGTGCTCGCCGCACTGGTCGGCGCCACCACGATCGGCTGGGGGTGGAACGTCACACCGGCGCTGGCGGGAGTGGCAGTGGTCGGGCTCCTGGTGACCGCACTCGCCACGGGTGCGCTCCTGCCGCGCGAGAGCGTCCCGGGTGCGGAACAGCCCTCCACGTCCGGCGCCGCGAAGCGCCGTACTCCCCGGCGCGTGTGGGCGCTTGCCGCACTCGCCCTGATGCTGATGCTCTGCGAGGGAGTGGCCAACGACTGGAGTGTGCTGCACCTCAAGGACGTACTCGACGCGCCCGCGGCGACCGCCGCGCTGGCGTACGGCGCCTTCGCCGCCGCGATGACCGTCGGACGCCTGGTCACCGACCGCGTCTCCGCACGCCGCGGCCCGGTTTTCGTCGTTCGCTACGGTGCCGGCCTTGCCGCACTCGGGCTGAGCGCCGCGGCCCTCGCCCCCTGGATCCCGCTGGCACTGGCCGGCTGGACCATGTTCGGCATCGGCCTGTCCGGCTGTGTACCGCAGTTCTTCAGCGCCGCGGGCCACATCGACCCGGAAGCCTCCGGCGTGAACGTCTCCCGCGTCGCGGGCCTGGGATACCTCGGCATGCTGGCAGGGCCCGCCATCATCGGACCGCTCACCCACCTGATGCCGCTGAACCTCACCTTCTTCTTGCCGGTCGCCCTGTGCGTGGTCGCGGTTGCCGCCACCGGAATACTCCGGCCCGCACCGGACGACACACGTCAACAACCGGCACAGCAGCCCGCGTCCGCGTGATTCCCCGCCGGGCTCAAGCCCTCAGGGCCCTCAGTCCGTACGACGCGCCGGGCCCTGTCCGGGGCCGGCGAGCGACCTCCACAGCAGCGCCGCCGCGTACGTCCGGTACGGCGACCACGGCAGCGCCCTCGTACGCGCCTCCTCCACCGTCGGCAGCGACTCCAGACCCCACGCACGCTCCACCGCCCGGCGGATGCCGACATCACCCGCCGGCAGGACGTCAGTGCGCTTCAGTTGGTGGACCAGGAACATCTGTGCCGACCAAAGCCCCACCCCCTTCACGGCGGTGAGCGCCGCCAGCGCCTCAGCGTCGTCCACGGACGACAAGCCGTCGAGATCGAGCAGTCCGTCGAGCTCGCGTGCGGCCAGGGCGTGGAGGTAGCTCGCCTTCGCGCGCGAGAGCCCCGCGGCCCGCAGGGCGTCCACGCTGACGGACTGCGCACTCGCCGCCGTCAGCTCGCCGCCGACTGCCGCTACGACCCGGCCGTAGATGGTGAAGGCCGCCGCCGTGGAGATCTGCTGGCCGACGATGTGCAGCGCCATCGCCTGAAAATTGCCCTTGGTCAGTTGGTGGGACTCCGACCAGGTGAAGGGATCGGGCCGCCCCACAGCCTCGATGAGCCGAGCCAGGACGGGATCTGCCTTCGCGAGGCTCCGGTAGGCGGTGTCGAGGTCGCTCATGTTCCCGTGCTTTCACTCGTTGTTCTCGTCGGCGGCCGCATGGTCCGCGTCGCGAGGCCGTCCAACGTCTCACGCCCGCCAGGACCCGGGGGAGGACCTGCCTGGCATCCGCCCAGCGGCCCCGCACGTCCCGCAGTTTACGCTTCTGCCCCTCATCACTCTTGATGCTTCCTCTCATCACGAAGCATCGTTGGACGTGATTGCTCTCTCGCGTGACAGTGGACATGCCGGCTTGATCAACCTGCCACGACGAGGAGGCGGGCATGTCTCTTTCGCTGACCGAAAAGCAGCCGATGCTCGGTCCCTACGATCTCGGCGCAGGCCTGAAACTACGCAACCGCGTGGTCATGGCCCGGATGACACGGGCCCGCGCGGACAACCCGTCCCTGACTTCGGCGACTTCGACGGAATCGCACAGCGCGAACCACCGGCAGCGCGCCGGCGCCGGTCTGATCGTGTCGGAAGGCACCTGGATCAGCACCGAGGCGGTCGGAGCGGTGAACGTGCCGGGCATGTACGGCCTGAAACAGGCTCGGGCCTGGCGCCCGGTGACCTCGGCCGTGCACGCCGAGGGCGGAGCCATCTTCGCCCAACTCGCGCACACGGGGGCTGCCTCGCATCCGGTCACGCGCGAGGCGTTGGGCACTGCGCGGATCGCGGGCGTCGTGGAGCAGTACCGCTCAGCGGCTTCCAACGCGCGGCTGGCGGGATTCGACGGGGTGGAGTTGGACGCGCAACGGGGCTGTCTGATCGCTCAGTTCCTGGACCCGGCCCCCAACCCGCGTACCGATGCCTACGGCGGCACCGCGGAGGGCCGCGCACGGTTGCTGTTCGCGGTGCTTGACGCGGTGGTCGGTGTCTGGGGGCCGCATCGGGTAGGCGTCAAGCTCGCCCCGCACCAGGTGCGGGGCGAGTCGAACGAGGCCTCGCCCGAGGCCTTGGCCGTCCACGAGCAGGTGGCCGTCCGTCTCAACGACTACCCGCTGGCGTATCTGCACGTGATGACGGCCCGGCGGCCCGACGCAAGGGTGACCGAAGCGCGGCGGCGTGAATCCCTCGGGCTGTTCCGCCCCTTGTACCGGGGGACGCTCATCGCGAACGCGAGCCTCGACCAGGAATCCGGCAACGCCGTCGTCAGTGAAGGCCTCGCCGACCTGGTGTCCTTCGCCGCGCTGTCCATCAGCAACCCCGACCTGCCGCAACGCTTCGAACAACTCATTTCCACGTAAGCAAGACACCACGGAGATCCACCATGAACGTATCGCTCGACGGCAAGATCGCCGTTGTCACCGGGGGCTCCTCCGGTATCGGCCGCGCGATCGCGGCCGAGTTCGCCGCGGAAGGCGCCCGCGTGTACATCACCGGTCGCAGGCAGGCGGAACTGGACGCCGCTGTCGCGGAGATCGGTGCGCGCGCGTCAGGTGTGCGCACCGACACGGCCGACCTGTCCGCGATCGACGAGCTCTATCGAACCGTCAGGGAACGCGAGGGCAGAGTGGACATCCTGGTCGCCAACGCGGGAGCCGGCACCGACGCCCCGCTGGGGACGATCACAGAAGCCCACTACGACGCCACGTTCGACACCAACGTCAAGGGCCTCGTCTTCACGGTGCAGCAGGCTCTCCCGCTGATGGACCACAACGCGTCGGTGATCCTTGTCGGATCCACCACCGCGGTGAAGGTCGACGGCCCAGGCATGAGCGTCTACGCCGCGAGCAAGGCCGCCGTACGGAGCCTGGCCCGCAGTTGGGCGGTCGACCTGCGTGGACGTGGCATACGTGTCAACGTCCTCACCCCGGGGCCCACGAAGACCCCGGGCCTCCTCGGCCTGGCCAAGGCGGGTCAGGAACAGGACTTCCTGGACTCCTTCGCTGCGAGGATCCCGCTGGGCCGGGTCGGTGACCCCGCGGAGATCGCCGCGGGCGCGGTGTTCCTGGCGTCGGACGCGTCGAGCTTCGTCAACGGAGCCGAGTTGTTCGTCGACGGCGGCCACGCACAGATCTGACCCCCACCGGACACACCCCTGGCCGGGAAGCCCGGCCGATTGGTGGCCTGCGTGCGGACCGTCCCCGGTGGGGGCCTCGTCGCGAGACGGCGGGCCCCCACTGTGATCGCCGAGCGGGACCTCGGGCAGCCTCTCCGGCTCCACGCGCCGCGCCGCCTGCCCCACACGAGAGGAACGCGGACCATGGAAGGATCGCGATGAACACCGTTGCGACTCCACTGCGCAAGAACCTGCTGCTGGCCCTGTGCTGTGTCAGCGTCCTGCTCGTCGGGATCGACATGACCGGTGTGAACGTGGCGCTGCCCGCGATAGGTGCCCGCTTCGACGCCGACACCACTGGTCTGTCCTGGGTCGTCGACGCCTATACCGTCACTCTGGCCGCCTTCCTGCTCTTCACCTCATCGTCGGCGGACCGGCTCGGGCGCCGGCGGACCTTCATCCTCGGACTCACGGTGTTCGTGGTCGGCTCCGGCCTGTGCGCCATGGCACCGACCCTGGGCTGGCTGATCGTTTTCCGCCTCCTACAGGCACTTGGCGCCTCGGCGCTGAACCCCGTCGCCATGGCGATCATCGGCACCGTCTACACCAAACCCGCCGAGCGGGCTCGCGCGCTGGGCGTCTGGGGCGGCGTGATCGGCCTCTCGCTGGCCCTGGGGCCGATAGTCGGCGGCGCGCTCGTGGACTCCCCGCTCGGCTGGCGCTGGATCTTCCTCATCAACGTGCCCATCGGAATCGCCGCCATCCTCCTGACGCTGCGCGTCATCCCCGAGTCCCGGTCCCCGTTCCCCCGACGCTTCGACCCGCTCGGCCAGATCTTCGTCACCGTGGGCCTCGCCGCACTCACCATCGGCATCATCGACGGCCCCACACTCGGCTGGCTCTCCGCACCGATCACTGCCGCGTTCGCCGTCACGGCCTGCTGCCTGATCGGAATCCTCCTCTACGAACCGCGCCGCACCGAGCCCCTCATCGAACTCGGCTTCTTCCGCAGCATTCCGTTCGCCGCCTCGAACCTGATGGCCGTGCTCTCCTTCGCGGCGCTCGGCTCCTTCCTGTTCCTCAACAGCCTGTACCTCCAGCAGGAGCGCGGATACTCCGCTTTCACCGCCGGACTCCTCGTCCTCCCGCTGGCGGCGGTCAGCGTCGTCTTCGGCCCGGTCAGCGGACGCATCCTCGCCGTACGCGGGCCCCGCACACCACTCGTCATCGCCGGAACCGGCATCGCCGCCACCGGCGTCATGCTCTCCGTCGTCGACACCACCACCCCCGACTGGTGGCTGCTGCTCGCCTACACCGTGATGGGAATCGGCAACGCGGCCGTCGGCGCCCCCATCTCGCAAACCGCCGTGGCCGGCATGCCACGAGCACGGATCGGCGTCGCCACCGGCATCAGCTCCACCAGTCGCCAAGTCGGAGCCACCCTCGGCGTCGCCATCGCCGGAGCCGTCCTCGCCGGCAGCGGCGGAGCCAGCACCCACGGCACCCGTACCGGATGGTGGCTCAACGCCGGCTACGGGGCCGGGGTCCTCTTCCTCGGCGTCCTCTCGACCACGGCATGGGCACGCCTGTCGGCGCACGCCGTGGCCGATACGGCGCCCACTCCACCGCCCACCCCACCGCCGGTGGACACCGCCGTCCCGGCACCTCCGCTCGACACGAGGCGCTAGACATGCCGGCGCCCGGCCCGCACCGGCCTCCACCGGCAGCCGACCGGCCCACCCGGCAGGACCGGGCTCCCGAGGACAGGTCGATCGAGCCGGCCAGGGGCGCGGATACCGACCTGGTGATGCGTTTCGAGCTACTCGGTCCCGTCCGGGCCTGGCGGGAGGACCAGGAGATCGGCCTGGGCACCCCCCAGCAGCGAGCACTGCTGGCGCTGCTCCTCCTGCATGAGGGGCGCCTGGTCGAGACAGACACGGCGCTCGAGGTGCTGTGGGGAGAGCGGGCGCCGCGCGGAGGCCGAGGGACCGTCCGCACCTACGTCTCCCGGCTGCGCCCGCTCCTGGGCGGCGCCGCGGTGATCGAGTCGACGAGCAACGGCTATGTCCTGACACTGCGTGAAGCAACTCTCGACGTGGCCGGATTCCTGCGGTTGACGGAGCAGGCCTACGAGGCGGGCCGCCAGGGCGATCCGGGTGGCGCGGCCCGCGGTCTGCGGCAGGCGCTCGGAGCGTGGCGTGGGCAGGCGCTGGCCGGGGTACGGGGGATTTTCTTCGAGCTGGAACGCGACCGGCTGGAGGAACTGCGACTGGCCGCGCTGGAAGAGCTGTTCGCCGCCGAACTCGAAGGCGGCGCGCGGCCCGGCCTGACGGCCGAGCTCCGGGCCGCGGTCGCCGCACATCCGCTGCGCGAGCGCCTGCACGAGCATCTGATGCTGTCGCTGTACCGTTCCGGCCGCCGCGCCGAGGCGCTGGCCGCGTACGGCGGGGCCCGGCGGATCCTGCGTGAGGAGCTGGGCGTCGATCCCGGCTCCGAGCTGGACCGTCTGCACGCCCGTATTCTGCGGACCGATCCGGTGCTGGACGTACGGCGGGCCGCCCTCCGCTCCCCACCCCCTCCGGTCCCGGCTCAACTGCCCGCGGACCTCGCCGCGTTCACCGGCCGCGCCGCGGAGATCGCGGAGCTGACGGCGGTGCTCGACGACGCCTCCCGGACGCCGGTCGCCGGCATCACCGGCCTGGGCGGGACGGGCAAGACGACGCTCGCGCTCCGTGTCGCTCACCTCGTGCGCGACCGGTTCCCCGACGGTCAGCTCTTCGCCGACCTCGGGGGAGAGGACACGCCTGCCGAACCTGCCGAGGTACTTGGCCGGTTCCTGCGCGCCGTCGGCGTCGAGCGGCCCCCGGCAACCCTCGACGAACGAGCCGCGCTGTGGCGCACGGTCGTGTCGGGCCGCAGGCTGCTGATCGTCCTGGACAGCGCGTACGCGGCCGGGCAGGTCCGTCCGCTCCTGCCGGCCGCGCCCGGCTGCGCTGTCGTGGTGACCAGCCGGCGCCGGATCATCGACCTGCCGGGCGTCCACTGGCACCGGCTCGGGGTACTGCGGGCTCAGGACGCGTTGGAGTTGCTGGCCGCGGTCGCCGGCCCACGGCGGGTGTTCGCCGAGCGGGAGGCTTCCGAGCGGCTGGTCGCCGCCTGCTCCCACCAGCCGCTGGCCGTCCACGTGGCGGCGGCCCGGCTGGCCGCCCGGCCGTCGTGGACGATCGACGAGATACTCGCGCAGTTGGAGGACGACCTGCGGCAGCCGGTGGTCATGCACGAGGACTGCGAGATCGTCGACCAGCCCTTCCGGGACGCCCAGGCGCGCATGGACGCCCGCCACCGGGCCGCCTTCCACCTCGCGGCCGTCCCCGACTGCCACCGCCTCTCCGCAGGCGCAGCCGCTGCCGTACTCGACCTGCCGGTCGACCGGGCGAAGGCGGTCATGGAGACTCTGGTCGACCTGCATCTGGTGGAGACGGGTCCTGGCGGCTACCACTACCTCGGCCTCGTCAAGGCGTTCGCCCGGCGGCAGGCCCTGGACGGCCTGGGCCGCGAGCAGTGCCGTCGGGCGCTGCGGCGCCTGCTGCGCCACTATCTGGAGGACGGGGCCGCCGACCCCGCGGACGTACGGGCGGTACGGGATCAGGCCGCCGGCGTCCCGGACCCGGCGCCGGCGCTCGTACCGGAGCGGATGGACCGTCACCAGCCCGCGCTCCGGCGCGGTGGGCCGCAACAGCGGGGCCTCGGCGCACGGGGCGAAACCCGGGGCCGGTGACGGCCGGCGCGCCGACGGGGGCCATCGGTGGCTGGATCTCCGGGAATCTCCCGTTGCTTTGACACTCCATCGGCGGTTCGTCGACACCACGTCGACAGCTCTCCTGTCGGATGGCCCCATGTTGAGTTCACCGATGCGCGCCACTCTGACCGCCCAGGTCACCGGCCCCGTCCTGGGGCCGGACGACGACGGGTTCGCCGAGGAGTGCGCGCCGTACAACCTTGCCGTGGCACACCGTCCCGCCGTAGTGGTGGGTGCGGTGGACAGCGCCGACGTCCAGGCCGCTGTCCGCTTCGCGGCGGCACACGGCCTGCCCGCCGCCGTCATGGCCACCGGGCACCAAGCGATCGTTCCGGCCGACGAGTCCGTCCTCATCACCACCCGCCGGATGGCGGGGGTCAGTGTCGACCCGGAGGCCCGTACCGCCCGGGTGGCGGCGGGGGCCACCTGGCAGCAGGTGGTCGACGCGGCCACTCCCCACGGGCTCGCCCCGCTCAACGGCTCCTCCCCGCTGGTGGGCGTCGTCGGCTACACGCTCGGCGGCGGCCTGAGCCCGACCATGGGCCGCGCCCACGGGTGGGCCAGCGACCACGTCACATCGATCGACGTCGTGACGGCGGACGGCCTGCCGCGCCGCGTGGACGCCACCGCGGAACCCGAACTGTTCTGGGCACTGCGGGGCGGCAAGAGCAACTTCGGCATCGTCACGGCCATGGAGTTCGCGCTGTTCCCCGTCACCCACCTGTGGGCCGGCGGCCTGTTCTTCTCCGGGGACGACGCGGCGGCCGTCCTGCACGCCTACGCCGCTTTCACCGCCGCGGCCCCCAACGCCCTGAGCTCCTCCATCGCCCTGCTGCGACTGCCGCCACTGCCGGGGGTGCCCGAGCTGCTCGCCGGCCGCTTCACCGTGCACATCCGGATCTCCTACCTGGGAGCGGAAAAGGAGGGGGAGCATCTGGTCGCCCCGCTGCGCGCGGCCGCCCCGGTCCTCCTGGACACCCTCGGCCCGATGCCGTACGAGGACTTCGCCGGAATCCACTCCGACCCGGTCGACCCCGCGCCGTTCTCCGAGTACACCGCGATGCTGTCGGCGCTGACACCCGACACCGTCGAGGCGATCCTGACGGCAGCGGGGCCGGCAGCGGACTGCCCGGTGCAGTTCGTCGAACTTCGCCACCTCGGCGGCGCGCTCGCCCGGCCGGCGGACAACGCCGTCGGCAACCGGGACGCCCGGTTCGCCCTGTGGGTCGTGGCCATCGGGATGCCCGACGACCTCGGCGCGCAGGACGCCTACGCCGACGCGTTGCTGGCCCGGATGCGCCCCTGGTCCACCGGCGGGCGCTACCTCAACTTCCTCGCCGCCCACAACACCGCGATACCGGATGTGCGCGCCGCCTACGACGAGGCTGCCTACCGCCGCCTGCGGGACATCAAGCGGCGCTTCGACCCCCACAACCTGTTCCGCCTCAACCACAACATCCCCCCTGCGGAGGACCCCATGACCGACGAAACGCTCCAGCTCATCGTCGACCGCGCCGCCATCGCGGACACAGTGCACCGTTACGCGGCCGGCCTGGACCACGGCGACGCCGAACTGCTCACCTCGTCGCTGACCGAGGACGCCACGGTCGACCTGACGCCCGCCACGACCAAGATCGGCCTGGACTTTCCCGTACTGGCCCCGCGGGAGACCGTCGTGGGAGTGCTGATCCCCGCGGTGGGTCCCCTGGACACCAGCCATGTGATCAGCAACATCCGTACGACGGTGGACGGTGACACCGCGAACGTGCGGTGTTACGCGATGGCCCAGCACTTCCCGCCCGGGGAGGGCCCCAGGCCGGAACGCACCAGGCAGGCGCTGATGATGAACCGCTACGACGCCGACCTGGTACGCGACGACAAAATCTGGCGCATCAGGCGCCTCACCATCGACAGCGCGTGGTTCTCCGGCGACCCGACCGTCCTGATGCCGAGCGACTGATTCCGCCGGGGCGGGGCGTACGCCGACGCGAGCTGTCCGGCGCCGGCCCGGCAGCCGGCGACGGGAGGGCCCGTTCCCGCAGGGGAGAGGGGCCCTCCCGTCAAGTTCAGTGGGGTTACTTGCCTCGGGATGCCAGCGCCCTGCGCGCGATGCTCGCGGCGTAGTTCGGCGTCTCCCGGTGGTTGTGACCGTCCGAGGCCTCCTGGCGCGCCGTCGCCGCCTGCTCGAACGTGATGCCGTTCGTTTCGTAGAAGGCCATCCCGTCCGTGGTCGGATGGGCAAGGATGCTGTTGCTCAACCGGCAGGTGCCGTCACCGTTGTCCGTGACACGTTGTTCCCAGATTCCTTGCGACGTGGTCCAGCCGTTCGGTGTCAGCGCGTCCGACAGTGACACCAGACGGAGATGGTGCTTCTCGAAGATCTCGTGCACGGCGTGCTGGATGGTAAGGGTGGTGCCGATCATCTCGACATTCAGTGTTTCCCGGCGGCCGTCGTCGGTGATTCCGTGCGCACACGCCTTGTGCTCGCCCGGGGCGCAGCGTTGGTATTCCTCGTCGGACAGGTTTCCCAACCAGTCCGCGAGGTCAACCTGGTCGAAAGGCGCACTGATCGTGGCATTGACCGTCGAGTCCGAAAGGACGAGATCAGTCAGAACATTGTTCTCGCTCATGTGGCTTTTTCTTCCTCATTGCCGGGCGCCCCGCCATTACCTCTGGCGATGGTGTCAGGCACTTTCCGGATGAGGAAGCTCCCACGCCCACCCGAGCCGCTCCAAGGCCCACTCCACGAAGGGGCAGGGCCCGGGATACCCGCGCGTATCCGTACGGGCCTGCTGGGCCGTACGGACATCCGCTGCGGGGTCAGGGGGCCGGGAGGGGCGGTTACCAGTCGAGCGTGAGCGGCACGAAGGGAGCGTCCTCAGGTGCCGCCTTCCGGTTCTCCAGGGCGGTCCTGGCTGGCGCGCCCACCGGAAGGCGCAGCGGAGGATCGGACTGTTCGAGCGTGTCGGCGAGCGCGGTGGCCACTTCTTCGGGGGTGATGGGCTCGAAGATCGAGGTGCCGCGCAGCGGGGCGAATTGTTTGAACAGGGGGGTGTAGGGGTCGTTGTCCGTGAAATAGGACTTGGCGCGCTCGGCTCCGCCGGACGAGACGGTGCTCGGCTGGAGGATGGTCACCTTGATGCCGAAGTGGCCTGCCTCGACGGCCAGCGTCTCGGCGAACGCCTCCATGGCCCACTTGCTGGCGGCGTAGGGGCCGATGATCGGCACGACGAGCCGGCCTTGGATGCTGGAGACGAAAATCAGCCGCCCCGCGCCTCGTTCGCGCATGGCGGGCAGCACTCCCTGCGCCACCCGCAGCGGGCCGAAGGTGTTGAGCTGGAAGAGGCCTTCGACCTCGGAGATGGGCACGTTCTCCAGGGACGCGCGGATCGTCGCGCCGGCGTTGCTGACGAGGACGTCGATCTCTCCGGCGGCGAGCAGGGCCTCGTCGACACTCTTCTGATCGGTGACGTCGAGGCGCAGACGCTGGTCGACGGGGAGGTCTTCGAGGTCCTCGGGCCGACGGGCGGTGGCGACGACCCTGTGGCCGCGGGCGGCGAGTTCGATCGCGATGGCGCGGCCGATGCCCCGGGAGGCGCCAGTGATGAGTACGGAGGTCATGTCGTTCTCCTGCTCCTGTTTCGGGTGGCGCGGCGGAAGCGGCGGCGCATCAATGGCTGACCGCCCGGCTTCCGTGGAGTGCGGGGTGATGAGGTGTCGCTGTTGGGCACGAATCGCTCAGCCGAGGGTTTTTATCCCGGCGGCGGTGTCGGCGTAGATCTGTGCCGACACGAAGTTACCGCCAGTGATGTCGAATACCCATGCATTCTCGGCCTCCATCGACTGCCCTGTTGTCCTGCCTTTGGCGGTAATGGTGATTTCGGCGATCAGGTGGTCGTCCGCCTCGATGACATGCCTGAGGTCGGTGGCGAAGGATTCGTAATATTCGCTCCCTTGTTCGGTCACCCGCTTGAAGTAGTCGTCGAATTCCCGGGCTCCCCTGAATTCCCCGCCGTACGGCATCGAGGTCGGCATCTTCAGTACGAAGTCGTCGCGCAGCATCGACACGATCCGGCCGCGGTCGTTGCCCCGGAAAAGCCGGGTGATCGCCTCCACCATTTCCGCCCTGGTGTAGGCATCCCGGGTGCCCGGCACGACGGCCGAGCGGTCAAGCGCTTCCCGCGCAGTCGTCTCCGTGGCCGGTACTCCGTCGGCGAAGGAGAAGTTGACCGGCGGAGTCACGTGCATCTTGACGAACACGTCCGCGGGCCTTACCCCGGGGTTCTCCGACAGATTGCGGGTCAGAACGCTGTAGAAGGCTCGCTTTGCCTCCTCGCCTCGGTCCAGGCCGTCGGTGATGGTGAACACGATGAAGTCGTCGGACCGGGGCCCGCCACGGAAATGACGGTTGAAGACCAGCTCTCCGGGCGCGTGCTGGTTGATGATCTGGAAGCGGTCCTCGGCGAACATTCCCAGCCCCTCGACCAGTGCCTCGTGCACGGCGTCGGAGACGGTTTCCAGGTACTCGGGGGCCTTTCCGCGAAGCAGGTCGATGTTGACGAATGGCATGACGGTCCTTTCCAGCGCCGGATCGGCGTGACGCCGTCGCGTGCTGCTCGCGCCCACGCGGCGGAGACAGGGGCCGGTCTCGCCCATGGAGTGGGCTCGTTCCGGTCGTGCTGACCCGGGGCTGTGTCGGCGCTCGGTGTCTTGTGACATCAATACTATGCCGACCGTCATACATAGAAAGTCAAGGACCGGATAGACTGGAGGCATGGGAAGAAGTTCAGACAGCAGGCAGCGCATGGTCGCGGCCGCGCGGCAGCTCATCCGGGAGCGGGGCTACCACGGCACGGCGCTGTCCGACGTGATCGAACGGAGTGCGGCGCCCCGCGGGTCGGTCTACTACCACTTCCCCGAGGGCAAGGTGCAGATGGCGGCCGAGGCGGCCGACAGCCACGCCCGGGAACAGGTAGAGGTGATCAATCGGGCGGCAGGCTCCTCGTCATCGGCCGAGGACCTGGTCCGCACGTATTTCGACCTGGCCCGCGAGGGCATGGTGAACAGCGGCTATCAGCGCGGCTGCGCCATCGCTCCCTTGGTGATCGACGCCGGCGAGGAGTCCGGCGAACTCGAAGCGGCAGGCCACCGCTCGTTCTCGACCATGGTCGACGGCATGGCCTTCCAGCTCATCGTGCTCGGGGTGAAGAACGCCGCGGCGCGAGAGCTCGCTCACGCCGTGGTGGCGGCGGTCGAGGGCGCGCTCATAACTTCGCGCGCCCTGCGCAGTCCTGAACCCTTCGACGCGGTGCGGGCGGTGCTGGCCGACCGCGCGCGAAACGTGTCCGCGATCAACTGACGTCGGACGGGCCCAGACCGGCCCGCAACCCTTCCACGCGTATGCGGACTGTATATGCCCAACGACATAGAAAGATTGTGTCCTGGGTCATCGCTTGCGCTACCTGGGGGATGCCTGGCCGTGGCTGTCCCGCTGGGAGAGCCTGGCGAGGCGGACAAAAGCAAAGGCAAGGAGATCTCTCTCCTTGCCACTACTAACGTATAGCGCACTGGGGGGCTTGCGGCAAGGCCCGGGTGGTGGCGCAGAATCGGCGGCCGAGGCCACAACCTGCGGAAATGAGGGCGCGACGTGCGTGTGTTGTCGACGTGTGGGGGACGCGGTGACGTCGAACCAGGGGTGGGGCGGGCGGTGAGGCCGGCAGTGCGGTCGGCCGGTGCGGTACAGCGGGACACGACTGCCCCGGAGGCATCACGATGATCGAGCAGTACGTGTGGGATCTTCACGAGGTTGACGAGACACAGGTCGCGGTCGTCGGCGGCAAGGGCGCGCACCTGGGCGGGCTTTCGAGGATCGACGGCATCCGCGTGCCGCCCGGCTTCTGCGTGACGACGGACGCCTTCCGGCGGATCATCGCGGAAGCGCCGTCGATCGGCGATCGGCTCGATCAACTGTCGTGCCTGGACCCGGACGACCGGGAGGCGATCCGCACACTCAGTGCGGAGATCCGCCGGACCGTTGAAGAGATCCCCATCCCGGCCGATCTCGCGGCGGCGATCACCCGCGCACTCGCCCAGCTCGGCGAGCGGGCCGCCTACGCCGTCCGATCCAGCGCGACGGCGGAGGACCTGCCGACGGCCTCCTTCGCCGGCCAGCAGGACACGTACCTGAACGTCCTGGGCCCGGCGGCGATCCTTGAGCACGTCAGCCGGTGCTGGGCCTCGCTCTTCACGGAGCGGGCCGTGACCTACCGTCAGCGGAACGGCATCGACCACCGTACGGTCCACATGGCCGTCGTCGTGCAGCAGATGGTCTTCCCGCACGCGGCCGGCATCCTGTTCACGGCCGACCCCGTCACGGGCGACCGCAAGGTCGCCACCGTGGACGCCGGCTTCGGCCTCGGCGAGGCCCTGGTCTCCGGCCTGGTGAACCCGGACGTCTTCAAGGTGCGACACGGCGAAGTCGTCGCCAGGGCGGTCGCCGTCAAAGAGCGTGCCATTCACGCCCTGCCGGCCGGCGGTACGCGGGAAGTGGCGATCGACTCGCAGTCGCGGGAGCAGCCGGCGCTGACGGATGCGCAGGTGGTGCGGCTCGTAGAGCTCGGGCGCCGGATCGAAGCGCACTTCGGCAGCCCGCAGGACATCGAATGGTGCCTGGTCGATGACGGCTTCCAGATCGTCCAGAGCCGGCCGATCACGACGCTGTTCCCCATCCCCGAGGCCGGCGATCAGGAGAATCACGTCTACGTCTCCGTGGGGCATGGGCAGATGATGACCGACCCCATGAAGCCCCTGGGGCTCTCCATGTGGCGACTGACGGCCATGGTGCCGATGCACGAGGCCGGCGGGAGGCTGTTCGTCGACGTCACCCGGCGCCTGGCCTCGCCCGCGAGCCGCGCCGCCCTCCTGGAGGTCATGGGGCGCGGTGATCCGCTGGTCAGGGATGCGTTGGAGACCGTCCTCGACCACGACGACTTCGTTCCGTCGCTCCCGGACGCGGGTCCCGGGGGGCCGCCGGCCAGAGGTGCGTCCGCCCCGATCGAGACCGATCCGGCCATCGTCACCGGGCTGATCGAGCGCAGCCAGAGGTCAATCGCCGCTCTGGAGCGCGACATCCGGACGAAGACCGGACCGGCGCTGTTCGACTTCCTGCTGGAGGCCTTCGAGGAGCACAAGCGAGTCCTCGGCGATCCGCTGAACCTCCAGGTGATCATGGCGGGGATGGAGGCCACCTGGTGGCTCAACGACACGCTGCGGGAGTGGCTGGGCGAGAAGAACGCGGCTGACACGCTCACACTGTCCGCCCCCGACAACGTCACCTCGGAGATGGGACTTGCGCTGCTCGACGTCGCTGACGTGATCCGCCCGCGACCGGAGGTGGTGGCGTTCCTGCGGGGCGTCGAGCACGTCGAGGACGATGCCTTCCTGGACGAGCTGGCGAAGGTCGAGGGCGGGAGCGAAGCGCGCGACGCGATAGAGGCGTACCTCGACCGGTACGGCATGCGCTGCGTCGGCGAGATCGACATCACGCGGCCCCGCTGGCGCGAGCGGCCCACCACGCTGGTGCCCGTGATCCTCGACAACGTCAGGAACTTCGAGCCGGGCGCCGCCGAGCGGCGCTTCGAGCAGGGGCGGCAGAAGGCGCTGAAGAAGGAACAGGACCTGCTGTCACGCTTGCGGGCCCTGCCGGACGGGGACCGGAAGGCCGACGAGGCCAAGCGGATGATCGACCGGGTCAGAACCTTCATCGGGTACCGGGAGTACCCGAAGTACGGCATCGTCAGCCGCTACTTCGTCTACAAGCAGGCCCTGTTGGAGGAGGCCGAACGCCTCGTGCAGGCCGGCGTGCTTCCGAGGAAGGAGGACATCTTCTACCTCACGTTCCAGGAACTCCAGAACGTCGTGCGGTCGAACCAGGCGGATGGCCGGCTCATCGAGCGGCGCGAGGACGCGTTCCGGTCGTACCACGCGCTCACACCGCCCAGGGTGCTCACATCGGACGGTGAGGCCGTCACCGGGGCGTACCGGCGCGACGACGTGCCGGCCGGCGCCCTGATCGGCGTACCGGTCTCCGCCGGGACCGTGGAGGGACGGGCCCGCGTCATCCTTGACATGGCGGACGCCGATCTCGAGAAGGGCGACATCCTGGTCACGACCTTCACGGACCCCAGTTGGTCGCCGTTGTTCGTCGGAATCGCGGGCCTGGTGACGGAGGTGGGCGGCCTGATGACCCATGGCGCGGTGATCGCCAGGGAGTACGGCCTGCCGGCCGTCGTGGGCGTGGAGCGGGCCACCCGGCTGATCCGCGACGGGCAGTGGATCCGCGTGCACGGGACCGACGGGTACGTCGAGATCCTGCCCTGAGCGACCTCACCCGGTGTGCGCACCCTTGTGCGGTGTCATGAGGGTTGCTGGGCGAAGTCCTTGGTGCGGATCGTCGCGAACGAGACCACGCCGGCGGCGAGGGCGATGATCGCGCCGATGAGGAGGATTTCGTTGAGGCCCGAGGTGAAGGCCGCGGCGGTGAGGTGCCTGAGAGGGGCGCGGACCTCGGCCGGGAGGGAGTTGAGGGTCTGGGTGACCGTACCGGACTGAACAGCGGTGGAGATCTGCGTGCCGTGCCCGCTCAGGCCGGGGATGGCGCCGATGTGGTCGGTGACGTAGGACTTGACCTTGCTGGAGAACAGGGTGCCGAGGAGCGCGATGCCGGTGGCGATGCCGATCTGACGGAATGTCGAGTTGATGCCTGAGGCCATGCCGGCGTGCGCGGGCTGAACGACACCGACGGCGGTCGATGCCAGGGGTGGATTGACCAGGCCGAGACCGGCGCCGGACATGATCAGGCCCGGGATCAGATGGGTCCACTCACTTGAGGCGTTCAGGCCGCGCATCCACAGCAGCCCGCCGCCGATCAGGAGCAGACCGGGTCCGATCAGAAACCGCACCGGCATCCTTGACGAGAGCCGTCCCGACACCGCGGACATCACCAGGATGCCGCCGGAGATCAGCAGCAGCCGCACGCCCGCGCCCAGGGCGCTGAACCCCAGTACGTCCTGGAGATAGAGCACCAGGTAGAGGAGCATCGACAGGAGTGAGGCGCTGAGAGCGAAGGCCGCCACCAGCCCGCCGGTGAAGGTCGGCTTGCGGAAGAGCGAGAGGTCGAACATCGGCTGCGCGGTTCGCAGCTCGAACAGGACGAAAGCGGGCATCAGCGCGACCGCCCCGGCCAGGCACCCGATGACGACGGGGTCGGAGAAGGAGTCGTGGCTGGACTGGATGAGCGCGTACACCAGGCTCGACAGGGCGGCGGTGAAGAGGACGAAGCCCGTCCAGTCGGGGTGGCGGGCCCCCGGGGCCCGGGAGTCGGCGACCTTGAGCAGGGTGATCGCGACGGCGATCACCCCGATGGGCAGGTTGACGTAGAAGATCCACTCCCAGGACAGGCCTGTGGTGAGCACACCGCCGAGCAGCGGTCCGACGGCCACCGCCAATCCGGTGATCGTGCCCCAGACGCCGAAGGCGATACCGCGGTCCTTGCCGCGGAACGCGTCCGCGAGCAGCGCGAGCGAGACCGAGAACATGATGGAGCCGCCGATTCCCTGGAGGCCCCGGGACAGTTGCAGCATCAGCGAACTGTGGGAGAGGCCGCAGAGCAGCGAGGCGAGACTGAAGATCGTCAGCCCGATCACATAGAGCTTCTTGCGGCCGTACATGTCGGCGAGACTGCCCGCGGTGAGCAGCAGGGCGGCCAGTGTGAGGGAGTAGGCGTCGACGACCCACTGCAGGTCGGAGAAGCTGGCGTGCAGTGACCGCTGGATGTCGGGCAGTGCCACGTTCACGATGGTGATGTCCAGCAGCAGCATGAACGTACCCAGGCATACGGCTGTCAGCGTCCACCACTTGTTCGGCGTGGGCGGAGTGCGCTCGGCGCGGGGGCGGCCGTGTCGGCCGGCCCCGGAATCGCCGGCCGTGTGACCTGTGTGGGAGCCGCCAGGTTCGGGTGCGTCGGGTTCGGTATCAGGCATGGTCACTCCTCTTCCTCGGCCTGACGGGCCTCCCCGTCCTGGTGACTATCTCCTCCTCGCGATGCCGACCGTCCCATCACCGCGCGGGCCAGCCGGGCGAAATCTGCCCCGCCGGCCCGGCAGGTCGGGAAGCTGTGGCGTCACATCCCATGATTTTTGATGATGGAAGTCATCGGGATGAGTGATGGGGGTGGTGTGTTGTGGTGTCCATCTGGGCCTGAGCGCCGCGTTGTTGGGGCGAGGGCAGGTCGGAGCGGGGCGGTGTGACGCGCGGTGACCTGTCGCTTCGACCGGTTCACGGAGCCTGGGGGAGTGGATTCAGCCACGCACAATGCTTGACTCCGGCCGTAGGCATGGTTGAAGCTGCAGACCAGAACGCAAACCGGTTTGCAACCAAGGAGTGCACGTTGGCCGGGTCGAAGAAGCCTCAGAAAGACGCCAATGAGCAAACCGGGTTGCCTCCGGTGAGACCACACAGCGCTGCCACGATCTCCGACGTCGCGGAGCGTGCCGGCGTCAGCAAGACCACCGTCTCGCACGTGTTGTCCGGACGTCGCCCGGTGTCCGAGGCCACTCGCCAGAAGGTGAATCGCGTCATCGAGGAGCTGGGCTTCCAGCAGAACTTCTTCGCCACGGGCCTGACCGGACGGCGGACGCACACCGTCGCACTGGTCGTCCAGGACCTGACCAACCCCTTCTACCCGGCTCTCGCCCGTGGCCTGCAACAGGCTGTCGCCAAGCGCGGCTACGTCGTCCTGCTCGCGGACGTCGGCGCGGACACCTCACTGGTCGACGCGTTTCTCGGGGAGACGGTGCAACGCCGTGTGGACGGCGTCGTGGTGGCAGCCGTCGATGTGTCGGAGCGCCAACTCGAGCCACTGCGCCTGGCCGGCATCAGTGTGGTCATGGTGGGAACGCCCCGCCACGGCACGTCCACCGATGTCGTGTCGTCGGACGACGAGCAGATCGCCGCGGACGCCGTCGCCTTCCTCTACGGCAAGGGGCATCGGCGCTTCGGGATCATTTCCGGGCCGCCCTTGGCGGCCCCGGGCGCGCCCCGGCTGGGCGGCTATCGCGACGCGCTGAGGGCCCATGGCCTGAGACCGCTTCGGGCCGCCGAGGGGACGGGCGACTGGACTCGTGAAGCCGGCGCCAAGGCCATGGCCGAACTCATGGATCTGCCGCGCCGGCCGACCGCTGTGATGTGCGCGAACGACCTCATGGCCATCGGTGCCCTCGACAGCGCCCGGGCTCTGGGACTCGCCGTTCCCGGGGACGTGGCCGTCATGGGTATCGACGACATCGACGCGGCGAGTCTGGTCAGCCCCGCTCTCACCACCGTCCGGGTGCCGGCCCAGGAGATCGGACGGGTGGCGGGGGAACAACTGCTGGCCCGGGTCGACAACCCGTCCCACCCCGTCCGCAAGATCCTGGTCCAGCACAGCCTCGTGGCGCGCCAGTCGGCCTGAAGCCCGAGGCCGGACAGGGCCCGGCCACCGCACAACCCAAGGAGCTCCTCCCCGTGCACGATGTACTCGACCTCCGCGATCTCGTCCCGGACGAGGCTGAGCAGCTCACTCACTCCGGCTATGACGCCGGGGGACTGCTCGCCGAGGCCCGTGAAGCGGCCGCCCGGTCGGACACGACCGCTCTGATCGCCATCCGCGGACGGTTCGCCCGCCTCTCACGATCGGCCGACTGGCCGTACGACGAGCCCTCCGAACCGGAAGCGGTGTGGGCCACACTGCCGGCCGCCTCCGAGCCCGACGGCGAGGCGCCGGCCGACGTGGCCGAGCGCATCGAGGGCGCTTGGCTGGGACGTTGCATAGGCAACACCATGGGCAAACCGGTCGAAGGGCTGACCGCGGACGAGGTCGCGCTCTATCTGGAGGCCGTCGGCCAGCAGCCCCAAGTGGGGTATCTGCCTCTGCTGGACCCGCTTCCGGCGGGCGTGAGCCACCTGCACGAGTCGGCCCCGTACGCGTCGGCCGGGCGCTTCGACGCCGTACCGCGCGACGACGACCTGGACTGGACCATCCTCGGGCTGCATCTCCTGGAAACCTACGGTGACCGGATGACGACGCAGGACATCGCCCGCGAATGGCTGGACCGCATCCCCTTCACACAGACCTTCACCGCGGAGCGGGCCGCCTACCGCAACCTCGTGTCCGGCCACACGCCGCCTGCCACGGCGACCGTCGACAATCCCTATCGCGAATGGATCGGCGCACTCATCCGCACCGACGCCTACGGCTACGTCCACCCCGGCCGCCCCAGGGCGGCCGCGCGCCTGGCCCTCAGGGACGCCCGGCTCTCGCACACGGGCAACGGCATGTACGGCGCCATGTGGTCGGCCGCGCTCATCTCCGGCGCCCTGGTCGCTTCCCGCCCTTCCGACGCGCTGCGTGCCGCACTCGACGTACTGCCGCCCGGCTCCCGCATGTACGAGGCACAACGTGCGCTGCTGGCCCTCGCCGACACCGGCGCCGAGGCGGCCGAGGCCCTGGCCTGGATCCAGCACCATCTGGGTCACTACAACTGGGTTCACACGGTGAACAACGCCGCCACCATCGCCGTCGCACTGCTCTGGGGGGAAGGCGACTTCGTACGCAGTATCGCCCTCGCGGTCAGCGCGGGAAATGACACCGACTCGACCGCCGCCACAGTCGGCAGCGCCGTCGGAGCGCTCTGCGGCCCCTCGGCCGTGCCGGAGCGTCTCGTCGCTCCGACCGGAGGGGTGGTTCGCAGCGCGGTACGCGGCTTCGACCGGATCACCGTGGCGGAGCTCGCCCGGCGTACCGACGAGGTCCGCCGCTCACTCACCGCCGGTGCGGCCGCACCGGCCGGACACACTGTTTCGAAGGAAGAGGTGGCGCCATGACCACTCCCCGCAGGATCGTCATCGACACCGACCCCGGTCTGGGTGAGCCCGGCTCCGACATCGACGACGGACTGGCCATCGCGCTCGCCCTGCGTTCACCGGAATTGCGGGTGGAGGGTCTCACCGTCGTCAACGGCAACGTCGAGGTCGACGCCGGTGTGGATGTGGCGCGCCGGCTCACCCGGCGGATGGGCCATCCCGAGCTGCCGGTCCTCCGTGGTGCCGACCGCCCGCTGCTCAGGGACATGGCCCCGGTGCGCGCCCTGTTCGACGACGTCATCGGCGACCGGCCGACAGCGCCCGGCGCGACCGCCGACCGGCTCGGGCCGACCAGTCCGCAGCACGCGGCGCAGTACCTCGTGGACATCACCGCCGCACATCCCGGTGAGATCACCGTGGTCGCGATCGGCCCGATGACGAACCTCGCGCTCGCCCTCCGCCTGGACCCCGCCTTCGCGCGGAACGTGGCCGAGATCGTCATGATGGCGGGCTCGGCCACCGGCTACGCGCAGAACATCACCGTCGTCGGTGACTTCAACGCCTACGTCGATCCCGAGGCGCTCGCCATGGTCCTCGCCAGTGGAGCGCGGATCAGGATGGTCGGCATCGACCAGACCTCCCAGGTCCGGCTCACCCGGGCCGACGCCGCGGTGCTCAGGGGCGGCGACGCCTTCGGACAGTGGGCGGGAGAGTGCGCCCTGGCCTGGATCGACTTCCTCGGCAAGGCGTTCCCCCAGCGGGAGGAGCACCGGGACGCGTGCTTCCTGCACGATCCGCTCGTCGTCGCCGCGGTGATCGACCCCGGGCTGCTGACCTGGGAAGCAGCCCACGTCGCCATTGATCCCGGCAGCGAGCTGGCCCGCGGCCTCGTGATCGCCGACCGCGGACTGGCACTCGCCCCTGCCGCGCCGCCCAACGCCTCGGTCGCCACCCACACCGACACCGCGGGCTTCGGCCGGCTCTTCCTGGAGCGTGTCACCGGCGAAGCGGCCACCGACTGACTCGTACCACCGATGACCGTCAGAGAGGACTGTCATGAAGATCTCCCGCACACTCCGTCAGGCCGGGGCCTTCCGTGCCCGCCGTGGCGCCGCTGTGACAGCGGCGATAGCGGCTGTCGCCATGCTCGCGGCCGGCTGCGGCTCAAGCTCCGGCACGAGCGCGCACTCCCCGTCCGGCCTGGTCCCGGACAGCCGGCTCAAGGACCCCACGTCCCCGGTGACCATCACCTACGCCGGGGCCGCGTACTCCGCGGCGGACATCAAGCCGGTTCTGGACGCTTTCCACAAGGCACATCCGAACATCACCGTCGATTACCAGTCGGTGCCGTTCGACCAGTTCAACAGTGTGCTCAGCACCCGCCTCAGTCGGCGCGACAGCAGCCTGGACCTCTTCGACGTCGACATGCCGCGCACCGACGCCTACGAGGCCCGCGGCTGGCTGACCGACCTCAGCGCCGCCTTCCCCCAGCTCTCCGGCAAGGTGGACAAGGCCTCACTGAACGCGGCCACCAGTGACGGCAAGCTCGTCGCGATGCCGTACCAGACGTCCAGTCAGCTCCTCTTCTACAACAAGAAGCTGCTGAAGAAGGCGGGAATCCCCTTCCCCTCCGACAAGGCCTCCGCCCGGCTCACCTGGGAGAAGGTCGCCGACGAGGGGAAGAAGGCCCAGAAGGCCGGAGCGAAATGGGGCCTCCTGTTCGACCAGGTCAACCGCTACTACCAACTGCAGCCCCTGGCCGAGAGCCTGGGAGGTGGCTCCGGGGCCACCGGAAAGGGCAACCTGACGCCGGCTTTGCAGAATGCCGGCTGGACGAAGGCGATGACCTGGTACAGCTCGCTCTTCAAGGACGGCATCTCACCGCGTGGAATCCCCGTCGCGCAGACGCCCGACATGTTCGCGGGCGGGCAGGTGACCTTCTTCGCCGGCGGGCCCTGGTGGGCCGGCCAGTTCGCCGGTGAGAAGAACCTCGACTTCGGCGTCGCCGCGTATCCGGACTTCGCCGGGGGCAAGGCGGTCACCCCCACCGGGGGATGGTCGCTCGGCCTGAACCCCGCGAGCAAGCACGCACAGGCAGCCGAGATCTTCATGAAGTACATGGGACTCGACGACGGTGGCTACGCCCAGCACATGTCCGGGCTCACGGTTCCGCCCTCCAACACCGTCGGAATCCAGCGCTTCTACCAGCAGCCGGTCTTCAGCGACCCGCGTATGGCCGGAGCCGTCGACCTGACCAAGTACGAACTGGCGCACACGTCGGTGCTGCGTGCGCGCACCGCTGGGTACGTCGAGTTCGAGGACACACTCAGCCGCACCTTCGAGGACATCTCCAACGGTGCCGCGCCGAGCACCGCTCTCGCCTCCGCGACGAGCACGATCAACCAGGCGTGGGCCAAGTACCGGCAGCAGTAGTGCTGGCCGGCGGCCCCTGCCTCCACCCTGACAGACCGACCGGCCCGGGAGGACGAACCCGGACCGGCGGGAGGGACGCCTTTACCATGAGCACGATTCCCACCACGCCGTCCTCCGGCCACCAGGTCAGGAGCTCTCCGCCCACCGGCCGCGAACACACCGCGCCAGGGGAAAGCACGCCCAGGTCCGGCGTCCGCCGAGGAGCCCCGCGCACGCGGCGGCGTACGATGCGCGACGCCGCCACGGCGGCGCTGTTCCTCGCACCGGCCCTGATCCTCATCGTGGTCCTGCGACTGGTACCCGTTGTCCAGGCGGTCGGCGACGCCACGCACTCCAGCCTCCCCGGAAGCACCCTTCCACCGACGTGGGTGGGGTTCGACAACTTCACGGCC
Organism: Streptomyces sp. 150FB; assembly: GCF_000818195.1. Lineage (GTDB taxonomy): Bacteria > Actinomycetota > Actinomycetes > Streptomycetales > Streptomycetaceae > Streptomyces. The sequence continues at coordinate 9,533,276 of NZ_JTHL01000001.1, forward strand.
CTCTGGCACTCACACGCCTTCTGGACCTCGGTACAGCAGACCCTCCTGTTCAATGTGATCGTCAATCCGCTGCAGATCCTGGCCGCCCTCGTGCTCGCGGTCCTGCTGACCCGTAACCTCCCCGCTTCCGGCCTGTGGCGCACCATCATCTTCCTGCCCGCCGCGGTGCCGATGACGGGATCCGCCGTCGTGTGGGGGATCGCCCTGCGGCCCGACGGGCCGGTCAACGCCGTACTCGGGGGAGTGGGAATCGGTCACCAGCCGTTCCTCACCAGCCCCCACCAGGTCGTCGCGAGCCTGATCCTGATCGCCAGTTGGATCGGCGTCGGCTACTGGATGATCTTCCTCATCGCAGGCATCAACGACATCCCCAAGGTGTACTACGAGGCCGCCGAGATCGACGGCGCGGGCCCCCTGCGGCGCTTCTGGTCGATCACACTGCCTCAACTGCGGCGGCCACTGCTCTTCGTGCTCGTCGCTGACACCGTCTCCAACTTCGTTCTGTTCGCCCCCATGCAGATCCTCACCAACGGCGGACCCGAGCAGAAGTCCGACTTCCTCATGTACGACATCTTCCACAACAGCTTCGACCTCGCGGACCCGCACACCGCGGCAGCAGAACTGCTCGTCCTGCTCCTGCTGATGATCGTCATCGTCGCGGTGCAGTTCCGGCTGCTGGGGAAAGCAGAGGACTGAACATGAACCACTCCATGGGTCACCCTTCACGCACCGGCCGCATCGCGCTCACCACGCTCGCCGTGCTCGTCTCCCTCGCGTTCCTGCTCCCCGTGCTCTGGCTGCTGGCCAGTACGTTCCGGAGCTCGACGGAGACCTTCGCGGACAGCGGCTCGCTCAACTGGCACGTTCTCTGGCCCCGAAACTTCACCCTCCACAACCTGGCGACCACGTGGGACAGCGGGTTCGCGCGCAATCTGACGAACTCCGTGGTCGTCTCGGCCGTGACGGTCGTGTTCGGCATCGGCATCTCGGCGCTCGCCGCCTTCGCTCTCGCGGTGATCGAGTTCCCCGGCCGCAAGATCGTCTTCGGACTGGTCGTGCTGAGCTTCCTCGTACCGTTCGAGGCGATCGCCATTCCGCTGGCCCGGACGTTCACCGACTGGCATCTGACCGCCAGCATCCCGGCACTGGTCCTGCCGGGGCTCGGCAACGGACTGGCCGTCTTCACACTGCGCCAGTTCTTCCTGGGTGTGCCCGGGGAGCTCGCCGAGGCGGCGCGCGTGGACGGGGCCGGATGGCCGCGGATCTTCAGCCGCATCTACTTGCCGCTGGCCCGGCCGGCCCTGATCGGAACAGGCCTGATCCTGTTCCTCTTCCAGTGGCAGGCCTACCTCTGGCCCATCCTGGTGACCAGCGACGATCAGGACGACGTCGCGCCTGTGTCCATCGCCAAGACCTTCAACGCCTTCAGCACCGACTACGGAAGGGTCTTCGCCGAGACAGCGGTGCTGGCCGTCATCCCGGCGATCATCCTGCTCGCCCTCCAGCGCTACTTCGTCGCCTCCGTCGCCAGCACAGGGAGCAAGAATTGACCCCCCGTACGCCCTCCAGCAACGGGCAGGCCGTCGTCGCGGTGGTGGGCTCGGCCAACCTGGACCTCGTCGCACACGTCCCGCACCGGCCGGCACCCGGTGAGACCGTGCTCGGCAGCGGCTTCGAGCAGCACCCCGGGGGAAAGGGCCTCAACCAGGCCCTGGCCGCGGCCCGGGTGGCACCCACCGCCTTCGTCGGTCTCCGGGGCGACGACGACGCCGGAGATCTCCTTCTCGCCGCCCTGGTCAGGCACGGTGTGGACACGACCCGTTTCGCGAAGTCCGCCGGTGCCAGCGGGCGCGCGCTGATCACGGTGACACCCGACGCCGAGAACAGCATCACCGTACTGCCCGAGGCCAACAGCCGCCTCACGGGTACGGATGTCACGGCGGCGCTCGACGCCCTGCGGCCCTCCCTGGTGCTCAGCCAGCAGGAGATCTCGTCGGCCGCGCTGACCGCCGGGGCCCGATGGGCGTCGCTGAACGGTGCGCGCTTCGCGCTCAACGCCAGTCCCAACGGCCCGCTCGACGAATCGGTCCTCCGCGCGGCCGATCCGCTCGTCGTCAACGAGAGCGAGGCCCGGCAACTGACCCGCGACGGCGCCGATCCGCGGACCACGGCACAAGAGCTGGCGCGCAGGTCGCGCAGCGTCGTTGTGACGCTCGGCGGCGCGGGATGCCTCGTCGCGTGGCAGGGCCGGCTGGAGCACGTGCCGGCGCCGAAGGTGACGCCCGTCGACACCACAGGAGCGGGTGACACCTTCGCCGGCGTACTCGCCGCCCACCTGGTCTCGGACATGGCACTCGTCGAGGCCGCGGCACTGGCCACCGAAGCCGCCGCATCAGTGATCGTCACGGCGCGAAGCGAACGCTGAGCAGGACGGGCCGCGTCGAGCGCACGGCCGCCCCGGTCCGACCACAACAGACGGCCCGCGACCTCACACGTGAAGTGACAGGGCCCGGCCCGGAGTTACTCCGTACCTCCCCACGGCTCGCGTGTGCCGGATCTACGGGACGAACGGCCGTATCAGCGATATGGCCCAGCAGCGATACCCACAGAGAGGTGTTGTGTCTTGTTCCCTCACTCCCACGCTCCGACCAGGCCCTGGTCCCGACGCGCGGCGGAAGCAGCCGCTCTGATCTCCGGAGTCGTCCTCCTCGGCTTCTCTTCCGGCGCCGGCCCGGCACTCGCCACTCCCTTGCACGCGCAGGCCGGCCGCATCTTCTACGTGGACGCGGGGAGCGGCAACGACCAGGCCGCAGGGACCGCGCCGACCGCTGCCTGGAAGAGCCTCGCCAAGCTCAGCACGGTCACCTTCCAGCCGGGCGACACCGTCGAGCTGCACCGTGGCCAGACCTTCACCGGCAGCTCCGTCATCAACGGATCGGGCAGCGCGGCCGCTCCCGTCACCATCACCGCTTACGGCACGGGTGACGCGCCCACACTGGCCAATCCCGACGGCTGGAACATGCTTCAGGTCCAGGCGCCGCACGTCACGGTCGAGAACCTGAGGTTCGCCGACGGGGTCGTCTTCGACAACAGCGACGGCCAGGGCATCACCGGACCGAAGTACGAGCTCAGCGGCGCCATAGCGATCACGGAGGACGGAACCGACGCCGTCGTCCAGAACAACGAGTTCACCCAGGTCGGTGTCGGTGTCAAAACGTACGCGACCAACACACTGGTCCAGGGCAACAACTTCCATGACCTCAAGATCGCGTTCCGTGGCACGGACTCCGGCAGCGAGACCTCGTACGGCGCCATCGGTGTGTCGATCGACAACAGCGGTGCGACGGTCACCCGCAACCGCTTCGTCAACTGCCGCTCGACGGACAGCCCGTACGGGGCCGACGGCGGCGCCGTCGAGATCGAGGGCTTCGCGCATCCGAAGAACGACATCAGCATCGACCACAACACCTCGATCGGCTCACAGGGCTTCACCGAGGTGACCGAGACCACCACCGCCGATGTGCGTCTGACCTACAACATCAGCGACGACTACCAGCAGTTCCTCGCCTTCGACACCACCACGCACCCCGACGGTTACCTGGCGGCGCACAACACGATTCTGCGCGACCGGGGCGATGACCAGAACCTGTTCGCCATCTACTTCTACCGCGAGTCCGGACCGGCGGCGCAGGATTCCTGGCTCACCATCAGCAGCAACGTGATCGACATGAGTTCGGGAGCCGTCCTCCACGACCACCCCTGGCCGCACGACCACAACGTCATCCACGGGACGCTGGGCGACGCACCGGGCACCGGCGACATTCTCGGGGCCCCGCAGTTGGCCGACCCTGCGGACGGCGACTACACGCCGGACGCCACGAGCCCTGCCGTCGACAACGCCGGCCCGGCCCTCGACCCGCGTGACGTCCTCGGAAACCCCTCGACCGTCGGCCTCGGCCCTGATTGCGGAGCCGTCGAGAGGCAGGACACGCCCCACGCCGGAGCCGACATCCTCAAGGACGGGGGATTCGAGCAGGCGAGCTCGATCACCTCCACCTCGACGCCCTGGTACTCCGAGGGAGCCTCGGCGTACGGCGTGGACAGCGGAACCGGAACAGCGCATTCGGGGAGTCACGACGCCTGGATCTCCTCGACGCAGGCCAACGCCTGGGGGGCCGTCAAGCAATCGGTCCCGGTCACTGCCCACACCCGCTACCGGCTCACCGTGTGGGTGCAGAACTCCGGCAACATCGAGCAGGGCTGGCTCGGGGCCAAGGCCCCGGACGGAACCGTACTGAGCGAGATCGAGCACGGGGCCGCGTCAGCCTACGAACGACTCGTCCTCACTGTCGACAGCGGCGAGAACACCACCCTGATCGTCCACGCGGGGTATTACGCCCCGTCCGGATCGGCATGGGAACGCGTCGACGACGTATCGCTCCAAGCGCTGAGCTGACGGCTCTCGGAACGGGTGTGTGTCCGCTGTCGGCGGGCACACACCCGCACAGCTATCACTGGGCCTGCTATCACTGGGCGTGCTGCGGGTTATGAAAATGAATCGTTGGACGTGATGCCTCGCGGATGTGACGGTGATTGACGTCAAGACATGACGTGTCACCCGAGGAGTCCCAGATGTCGCTTCCCCCGCAGGCGGACGAACAGCCGTTGATGCGTCCCTACGATCTTGGTTCTGTGCGTCTGCGGAACCGGATCGTGATGGCGCCGATGACCCGAGCGCGCGCCGCCAACGCGGAACTGGCCCCGATGGCGCTGCACGGCGAGTACTACCGCCAGCGGGCCGGCGCGGGACTGATCGTGACGGAGGGTACGTGGATCAGCACCGACGCGATCGGCGCCGTCAACGTGCCCGGCCTGTACAGCGAGGCGCAGGTCCAGGGCTGGGCGGCCGTGACCGAGGCGGTGCACGCCGAGGGCGGGGCCGTATTCGCGCAACTGGCGCACACCGGTTCGTCCTCACACCCGGACTTCCGGGGCGGGGAGCTGCCGGTCGCACCGTCCGCGGTCAATCCGGGCGGCAAGGTCTTCACGCCCGGCAGCGGTTTCACCGACACGGTGACGCCGAGGGCGCTGACGGCCGACGACATCGCCGGCATCGTCGAGCAGTACCGGACGGCCGCCGCCAACGCGCTGCGGGCCGGCTTCGACGGTGTGGAGGTGCATGCCCAACGCGGGTATCTGATCGCTCAGTTCCTCAACCCGGCTCTCAACCTGCGTACCGACGGCTACGGCGGGAGCGCCGGCAATCGGGCCCGGTTCCTGTTCGAGGTGCTGGACGCGGTGACCGGCGTGTGCGGACCGCACCGGGTGGGCATCAAGTTCGCGCCGCACCAGGCGATCAGCACCGACCATGTCTCACCCGAGATCCTGGCCGGGCACGCGTACGTCGCCGAACGCCTCAACGACCACCCCCTTGCCTACCTGCATCTGATGATGACGCGCCGGCCGAACGAGACGGTCACGCCTGAGCAGCGCGTCGAGTCCCTGGCCCAGTTCAGGCCGCTCTACCGCGGCACACTGATCGCCAACGCGAGCCTGGACCAGAACACCGGGAACGCCCTGATCGACGAGGGCCTGGCCGATCTGATCTCGTACGGGCAGCCGTTCATCGCCAACCCCGACCTGCCCGCGCGCTTCGCCGGTGGCCTCCCGCTGTCCGAACCCGACCGCGACACCTTCTACCAGGGCGGCGCGAACGGCTACACCGACTACCCGGCGGCCGACCGCCTCGCCGACGGCATCGTGGGCGGTGTCAAGTGACGGCCATCGTTCGGCATCCGCACACCACCGTGACCCGCTGGTCCTCGACGGCCGAGACGGACCGGTTCGTGGTCGACAATCCCGCGACCGGACGCCCCGCGACCATCATCCAGGGCGCCGGCCCGGCGGAGGTCGACCAGGCCGTCCGTACGGCGCACGCGGCCCACCTGTCCTGGCGGCAGCGTCCAGCGCGGGAACGCGGCGCGTATCTGCGGAAGATCGCCGAGACCGTACGGGAGCACGCCGACGAGCTCGCCGAGCTGGAGACCCTCGAAATGGGGAAGCAGCTCGCCACGTCCCGCGAGTTCGACCTCGAAGCGGCCATCGCCGAGTTCGAGTACTTCGCCGGCCTGGTCGAGGTACTGCCCAGCCAGGCGCGGGACTACGGCGCCTACCTGGACGTGACCACCCTGGAGCCGTACGGGGTGATCGGCGCCGTCGTACCGTTCAACTGGCCCCCCATCCACACCGCAGGAAAGATCGCGCCCGCCCTGGCGGTCGGCAACGCGGTGGTGGTGAAGCCGCCGGAGCAGACACCGTCGGTGGTGCTCCGCATGGTGGAACTCATCGCCGAGGTGCTGCCCGACGACGTGGTGCACGCGGTGGCGGGCGGCGGGGCGGTCGGTGCCGCGCTCGTCGGCCACGAGCTGGTGGCCAAGGTGTCGTTCACCGGATCACCGGCCACCGGTTCGGCCGTCCTCAGGACGGCGGCGGACAACCTCACACCGTCACTGATGGAGCTGGGCGGGAAGAACCCGCTGCTGGTCTTCGAGGACGCGGACCTCGACCAAGCGCTGCTCGCGGCGATCGACGGCGGCTACTTCAACCAGGGTGAGGCGTGCACGGCTTCGTCGCGACTGCTCGTGAGCGAGGCCGTCCACGACGAGTTCACGGCCCGCCTGGCCGTGGCGGTCGGCCGGCTGGTCGTCGGCGACGGGTCCGCGCCGGCCACCGAGGTCGGACCCATGGTCACCAGGGCCCAGCAGCAACGCGTCCTGGAGTACGTACGCATCGGGCAGTCCGAAGGGGCCAGGATCGTGGCGCGGGCCCCACTGCCGGACGACCCCTGGCTCGCCGACGGGTTCTACGTCGCCCCCACGTTGTTCACCGACGTCACTCCCGACATGCGAGTGGCGACCGAGGAGATCTTCGGTCCGGTGGTCACGGTGACGCGCTTCCGCGACGAGGAAGAGGCCGTACGTATCGCGAACGGCACCCCCTTCGGACTCGTCGCCGGCGTGTACACGCAGGACACGGACCGGGCCCTGAGGGTGAGCAAGCAGATCCGGGCGGGCGTCGTGACGGTCAACAACTACGTACGCGCCGCGATCGGGAGCCCCTTCGGCGGCGTCGGCGCCAGCGGCTTCGGACGCGAGCACGCACCCGAGACCCTCGGCGAGTACGGCTACAGCAAGACCGTCCGCCTCGCCACTCGGCGCACCGAACTCCCCGTCTGGGACGCGGCGGCCCGCACCGCTGCCGACGGAGCGACCCGATAGTCGAGCAGTCGACTGACGCCGTGGTCGGAGCGCCCAGGAAAGATCCGTCATCGTGCGTCGCGTATCCCGAGAATGTATGTGGCAGTGAGCGCGACGGCACGGTCTTCGTCATGTGACAGATCGGCGAGGGCACGTGACGTCGTGGCTCCCGGGATGTCCGCGAGCGCCTGTGTCAGCCGTCGACGTGCGGACGACTCAACTGCGTTGTGGGCGAGGCAGTCAACGAGCCCCGTAGCGATCTGATCCGCCAACGCGGGATCACTCGCCAGCGCGCTCAGCGCGTCGGCGGCATCGACGTCATTCGTCTCCTCGACGACCATATCGATGAGCGTCGGGACCGCGGCCGCCACTCCACGTACCCCGAGCGCCAGAGCCGCGTACCTGCGGACCACGACGTCGGGATCGGTGAGAGCATCCCGCAGCAGTGCGGTCGCCTCGCCGTTCGGAATCTCAACGATGGACTGGACGGCACGTTTCCGGACCTCGGCCACCGGTGAGCCGAGGCCCTCAGCGAGCAGGGCCAATCCGCCATCGCCCGTGTGCGCCAGAGCCCATCGAAGGGCCCCCGCGACGTTGGGGTCCGTCTCGCGCAACACCGCCTCGACCAGAGCCTCCACCGATCCCGGGATGTCTTCGACGGCGGACAAGGCGGCGCGTTGGCGCGTCGCGGCGTTCTGTGATCCCAGCGCCTGGAGAAGTGCGACGATCTGGAGGACGTACTCCCAGTCGGCGGGTTCCGCGGCACCGATCCGGCGGAGCCGGGTGAGCAACTCCGTCTCAGCCGCGATGCGTTCTCGCGTCTGGCGGATGAGGTCCTCCACAAGCTCCGAGGGCCTGAAGCCGGGATCATCCAGCGCGCGCCCGACTTCACGCAGCGACAAGCCCAACGACCGCAGGCTCTCGATATGGAAGATCCGCCGGATGTCCTCGCTGGAGTACTCGCGATAGCCGGAGTCGGTACGACCCGTTGGCCGCACCAGGCCGAGCGACTCGTAGTGCCTGAGCATGCGGGCGCTGACCCCGGACTCTCGTGCCACATCACCGATCAACACTGCCCATCACCCCTCCTGGCCGGCCATGTCGAGGGCTACGACGCGCTTCGCCTCCTCGATCGCGAACTCGAATCCGGCATCCGGGTCACGCGACAGCCGTTCGGTGGCGATCGCGTGCTGATGCGAGCGAGGGTCGAGATCCGTCATCGCGGCGCGCAGCGTCGGCATGATCACCTCACCGAGCGCGATCAACGCCCGGCTGAGGCTCAACTGTGTCTCCCGTTCGCCGCGCCCGAGCTGTGTTCCCAACACGCCGGCCAACTCGGGTTCTTCACCCTCAGGTACGAGCACGACCGCTGCCCGCCAGGCGCTCCGCGCCACCTCGTCGTCGGCATCGGTCAGAAGCGCCCGAGTGATCGCCGGCCACGCTTGCCGATCCCCGATCTTGGACAGTGTGTGCAACGCCTGGCTTCGTGCCTGCGCGCGCTCAGAGCCAAGTTCATCGATGAGCTTGGGGACCGTCACCGATGACGCGTGGCGGGTGAGTGCCCACGTAAGCATCTCGCGTACATAGAACTCCGGCTCGATCGCGCATCGTTCGATGAGCTTGTCGATGAACCGCGGATCCGGGGTCGTGCCGACCGCCAGCGCTGCCTGCAGCCGGATCGACGAACCGCGGTTCTCCAGCGCCTGGAGAGCTCGGGTCGTGTACGTGTCCTCTTGCGGCATGGTCATCGGGACCACCTCCTTGGCCACAGTGAAGCCCTTGTCACTGTGTCAAGGTCAAGCGGAGCCACACCTGGAGATGGCCAGGCATCAGCCCCCTCCGCGCCCTCAGAACAGGCAGACAGGGTTCACCGGCGACCCCGTACCTCCTGGAACGCGCAACGGTCCCACCATGAGAAGAAATTCATTCGTCTCCAACTCGGCGCACACCGAGACGAGTTCATCGATGCGCGGGCAGTCGAGCAGGACAAGGCCCATCGCCACGAGGCCGACTTGATGCAGCGGAAGCGACAGCCGCGAACTCGGCCCGGGAATCTGGTCGACGCAGTCACCGCTGTACACCGCGATCTGCTTGTCGTGCAGCCACGGGAGGCAGCTCGCGTCCACCCCGGCACGTACGTCCGGGTCCTCGACGCCTTGCTCGGCCTCGCGGCGCGCCAGACCGACATGGACGAACACGGCGTCGCCCGGTTCGACAGCCGTACCCGAAAGCGCCTCCGCGTCGGAAAGATCCTGGGCCGTCACCGCCTCACCGGGTTCGAGATATGGCACACCGCGCACCGCCGCCACATCGAGCAGGACGCCACGCGTCACGATGCCGTCGCGCTGGGCATGGACCGACCCGGATCGCAGACCGGTCGGGTGCAGCACGTCCGATGCCCGCCGGCCGTTGTACGCCTTCGCTTCGAAGAAGACGTGGGTGATGGCGTCCATGTGCGTGACGGCGAAGCCGTGGGTGGCCAGTTCGATACTGTCGAGAGCCGACTGGGGCGGGTCGGCGTCGAAGAGCATCCGGTGGACCAGGGGATTTGAGTTGAGCCGGTCGCTCCTGGTCGAGAGGTCCCGGCCGATCGATACGTTCCGCCCGTGCCGCACCAGCCGCGCGGCACGGAGGCGCTTGTCGTCGGTGATGTGGTTGAGGGTCCCCAACTCGTCATCGGGGCCCCACATCCCCGTATTGGAGCAGCGCTCGAAGAGGGCATCGATCTCGTCGTCCGTCATGGACTGTTTCCCTTCGACTGATGCGCGGCATATGGAACAGCGGCTGCTCGGCCAGAACTCCGAAAATAACAAATCTCGACGTGGTGCGAATTGTGTGCGCCGGTTCGGTGATGTGAAACAAACCAGATCGCCTTGCGCCCGGAGAGCGGGTCAACCTCTTGTCGGGACATTCTAGTCAATCGTTTGACTGGATGAAGTCTAGGATCGCCGGACGACCCGGTCAAGGGCCGCGGCTCACTCGCCACCGGGGTCGGCCGCATCGCTGGTGACTCCTGCGCCACGGCGTCGACTGCCTCCGCCTCCCGGCCGGCCTCTTCGTGCGCGCCGGGAGGGGGTCGCCTCCGCGCTCCTCGTGCGAGGCCGCGCGGCGCCCTGCGAGAGTCCGGCAGGCGCTCGCCCCGCGCCGACGTCGTGCGAGCGCCCGGGCGCGGTCGCTCCGCAGTCAGTTTCGGCAAGGGTATTGCACCCGCCCCAAGCGGCTCTTATGGTGCAGTCAAACGATTGACTCAAGCGTTTGAACGACCAGCAGCCCCCAGTGTCGAGGACCGCGCGGCCTTCCACTGACGCCGTTCGTCAGCGGTGTTCCCTGACGATTTCCACTCTCTTCGTGCGTGCAGACAGGAAGAACACAGTGAACGGATCAATCCGAGGCCGGCGCGTCCGGACGGCGGGCGTGGCGGTCGCACTGCTCGTCGCGGCCACCGCCGGGTGCACGGTGACGACGGCGTCCGGTTCGGGCGCCGCCGCCCCGTCCGCCGAGGCGAAGGGCGCCTCCCTCACCATCGGCCTGGCGAACCAGCAGGAGTCGGTGACCTTCCCCGCCGCGATCGCCAAGGGCGCCAAGGACAGGGCCGCGAAGCTGGGGGTCAAGCTGATCGACCTGGACTCGCAGGGCGACCAGGCCAAGCAGGCGAGCCAGGTGCAGGACCTGGTGGCGCAGAAGGTCAGCGGAATCCTCCTGGTACCGCTGTCGCCGGGGCCCGCACAGGCGCTGGTCGACCAGGCCGACACCGCCGGTATCCCGGTCGGTACGGTGCACGGATACGTCGGCGCCGACCGTCAGGCGGACGACCCGTACCAGAAGCTGAGGTTCGTCCTCGACGAGAACGAGCTCGGAGCCGGCGCCACCGCCGGACAGATGGCCCTCAAGGCGTTGCCCTCCGGCGGCCAGGTCGCCGTCATCGCTGGCGCGCCCGGCTTTGTCGAGAACACCACCCGGGTCACTCGGTTCAAGGCCGCGCTCGCCAAGGCCGGCGCGGGCAAGTACAAGATCGTCGCCACCCAGCCGGGCAACTGGACGAAGCAGGACGGCCAGTCCGCCTGCCAGAACATCCTCGCGGCCAGCCCGAAGGTCGGGCTCTTCTACGCCATCTCCGACGACATGGCCGTCGGCTGCGCCTCCGCGGTGAAGTCCGCGGGCTCGCACGCCAGGATCATCGGGGTCGGCGGCTCGAAGAGCGGCATCGCGGCGATCAAGTCCGGTGCGGTGTACGGGACCGTCTGCGACAAGCCGTACGACGAGGGCGCGATGGCCGTGCAGATGATGCACGACACGCTCACCGGCAAGCTCACGGGCCCGGCGAAGACCACGTTCTACGACACCCCCGGCATCACCTCCGCCAACGTCTCCACCTGCACGCCGCAATGGTGACCCGGCAGACGGAGACGCCAGGTCGGCCGGTGCTGTCGGTCACCGACGTGCACAAGGTCTACCCGAGCGGGACCCGCGCCCTGCGAGGCGTGTCCCTGGATGTCCTGCCCGGCACGGTGCACGGGCTCATCGGCGCCAACGGCGCCGGCAAGTCGACACTCATCAAGATCCTCTCCGGGGTGCAGACCGCCACCAGCGGTACGGTCGCCTGGCGCGGCGAGCCCGTCGTCTGGACCAGTCCCGCGCAGGCACTGTCGGCAGGCATGGGAGCGGTCCACCAGCACACCCCGCTGGTCGACTCCCTGACCGTCCTCGACAACATCTTCCTCGGGCGCCACGAATCCGTCCGGTGGCAGGCCGGGCGCCGTACGGAAGAGCTGGGCGTGCTCTGCGACCGCATCGGCTACCACCTCGACCCGCTCGCCCCCGTCGGCCGACTGTCCATCGGCGCCCGGCAGATGGTCTCCATCCTCCAGGCGCTGGCCCGCGATCCGGCGCTCGTCCTGCTGGACGAACCGACCGCGGCCCTCTCGCCCGCCGAGCGGGACATCCTCTTCCGCTCCGTCCGCCGGCTGCGCGACCAGGGCACCACCTTCGTGTACGTCTCGCACTTCCTCGACGAGATCCTGGAGCTGACCGACCACCTCACGGTGCTGCGGGACGGCGCGGTGGTCGTGGACGCCCCGACCGCCGACACCGGCAAGGACGAGCTGATCACGGCGATCGTCGGGAAACGGCTCGCCCGGCTGGAGGAACGGCCGCACACCAGGGACGTCCCCGAAGCCCAGCCGCTGCTCGCGGTCGAGGAACTGAGTTCAGAGGGCCGGTTCGGCCCGTTGAGCCTGGAGATCCGTGCGGGCGAAGTGGTGGGGGTGGCCGGTCTGCTGGGCAGCGGCCGCACCGAACTCCTCGAAGCGATCTTCGGCGCGGACCGGTCCGCGAGCGGCCAGGTGAAGGTCGCGGGCCGGCGGGTACGGGGCCGCTCCCCGCATGCCTCCGTCCGGCGCGGTCTGGCGCTGGTCCCCGAGGACCGTTCGCGCCAGGGCCTGCTGCCGGAGTGGGAGATCTGGCGCAACACCTCCCTGCCGTACCTCTCGGGTCTCTCCCGCCGGCGGCTGGTGCCCGACCGGGCCCGCGAGCGTGCGCTCGCGGGCCGGGCGCTCGCCGATCTCGGCATCGCGGCGCCCTCGATCGACGCGCCGGTCGGTGAACTCAGCGGCGGCAACGCCCAGAAGGTCGTCTTCGCCAAGTGGCTGTACGGCCCGGCGCGGGTCTTCCTGCTGGACGAGCCGTCCGCGGGGGTCGACGTCGGCGCCAAGGCCGACATCATCCAGCTCATCCACGGCCTGGCCGACGCGGGCCACGCGGTCCTGATCGTCTCCTCGGAGTTCGAGGAACTGCTCGGGGCGTGCGACCGGGTGCTGGTGATGCGCAGGGGACAACTGATCGCCGAACGCCACGTGGCTGCGACCGACCTGCACGAGCTCACCGCTCTGGCGAGTGGCCTGTGAGAGCGGCGAGAGCACACGCGATGAACAGAGCAGTGGGATCAGCGGTCAGCGGGATCAGCGGGATCAGTGGGATCAGCGGACAGTTCAGAAAGGCGAACGGATCATGACCTCCGGTACTGACAACGAGGCGGGCCGGCCGCCGGGCAAGGGCGCGGCAGGCGTGCGCCGTGCGCTGTCGCCACGTTCCGCCGGGGTGGTCTACGCCCTCGTGGCGCTGGTGGCGGTACTCACCATCACCTCGTCCGCACAGGGCCGCCCGGCCTACCTCAGCGACGTCAACATCAGCAACATCCTTGACCAGTCGGCGCTGATCGGCATACTCGCGATCTTCATGACCGTCGTGCTGATCACGGGCAACTTCGACCTGTCCGTCGCGTCCACCGCCGCCCTGTCGGGCACGGTCGCGCTCAAACTGGTGGACGCCCACGGGGTGGTGGTGGCGCTGGTCGCCGCCCTGCTGACCGGGATCCTGGTGGGGCTGATCAACGCGGTCCTGGTGCAGAAGGTCGGTGTCAACGCGTTCATCGTGACGCTCGGCACGCTCACCGCCGTACGGGGTGTCGTGCAGGCGATCCTCGACGGGCAGAGCATCACGGCCACCCGCACCTCCCTCCACACCTTCTCCACCGCACAACTGGCCTGGCACCGGACTCCGGCACTGGTCGTCGGGGTGCTGCTGGTGGCGGTGGCCGTCCTGCTAGTGGTCCGCGCGGGGCGCACGAGCAGTGCGGGCCGTACGAGCGGAGCCGACGGTACGGGTGGCGGCGGCCCGGCCGTCAAGATCTCGGGCACCGCCGTCGGGCTCGCGGTCGCCGGACTCGCCGTGGTGGCGGTCAGCGCCTTCCGGCCTGCGCTGCTCAACCAGACCGTACCGGTGTGGATCATGCTGGCGCTCGCGCTGCTCACCGGCGCCGTGCTGCGCTACACGGTGGTCGGGCGGAATCTGTACGCCGTGGGCGGCAACGCGGAGGCGGCCCGGCTCTCCGGGATCAACGTCGACCGCTACAAGATGTCGGCGTTCGTGCTGAACGGCGCGGTGGCCGCGGTGGTCGGTGTGCTGTACGCGGGCAAGTTCAACTCCGTCGACCCGACCGTGCTGACCGGCGGGGAACTGACCGTCATCGCCGCTGCCGTCCTGGGCGGCACCTCGCTGTTCGGAGGCTCGGGCTTCGTCTCCAAGTCGGTTGCGGGCACGCTCATCCTGTTCACCCTGAGCAACGGCTTCAACGTCCTCAACATCGGCTCGAACTACCAGAACGTGGTGCAGGGGAGCGTCCTGGTCGCGGCCGCCGCCCTCTACACGGCGTCGAGTTCACGCGGCCGTTCCTTCCTGCGGTCCCGCTGGTCGGCACGGCGCGGCGGCGGGGGCCGCCCCGAGGGCGGAGCGGGAACGGAGCACGAGCCCTCCCTCGCGGGGACGGAGGACGGACCGGCGCTGAAGCTCCCCGTGGCGCGGGCCCGGGCTCACGACTGAGGGGGAGTTACGACGACGGGGCGGCGGCCGTACCACCCCGGACGATCACGAGGAAACTGCCGGGCGGCCCCATGCGGGGCCGCCCGGCAGTCCACGGTTTCCTGTACGGCGTCAGCCGGTCACGGGTTCCCCGTTCAGGGCGTTGCCCTGCGCGTCGTTGAACTCGATCTGTCCGATGTCCGCGTTGGTACGCGGATCACCGTTGAGTGTCTCGGCCTCGACCGTGACGCGCACGGTGTCGGCGGTGAGCGGTGTGGTGAAGGTGAAGGGCACGTCCGGGGCGGTGTTGTCGGTGACCTGGCCGGCCGGTGTCGGTGCGTCAGAGCCGTTCGCCGTGGTGAGCGAGACGTGTCCGAGGGCCAGACCGTCGAGACGCCGTGCCCGTACGACGACCTTGCCCAGTGTCACCGGGTGGTCGAAGCGCACCTCGATCCAGTGCGGCATCGCGGTCTCGGCCGACGACCAGAAGGTGTTCAGCTTCCCGTCCACCGCGTTGTACGGGTAGAAGCTGGTGTTCCAGAACGCCTCGTCGTCCATGGAGTCCGCCGTCACGGACTTCAGCGGCAGTCCCGAGGGGCCGCTCACCCGCCCGGCTCCGGTCTCCACCGTGGTCTCGGCGAGACTCGCGCCGGCGGGTGCGACCGCCGTGAGGAACGTGGAGGAGAGGACCGTGGTCGTGGCGGCCGGTGTCGAGCCGAAGAAGGCCTTGCTGCCGGTGGAGAATCCGGTGCCGACGATCAGGGTCTCGGTGGGCTGGTCGACCGTACCCGTACGGGGACTCATGGACGAGATCGTCGGTGCGCCGGCAACGGCGAGGTGCTGGTACGCGGGCTGGAGCCCGGCGTTGCTCAGGATGTCGGACGGCATGTCGGCGGGGGCCGGGCGCAGCGGGAGTTGGGTGTTGTCGGAGTACTGGAGGTCCACCGGGGCCAGGCACGGGTACTGGGAGATGGGGTCCGCGTGGTAGTTGCCGGTGAAGCGGATGTGCCCGACAGGGGAGCAGCCGCCGTTGCCGTACGTGTTGTTGAACTCGATGTTGCGGGTCCAGGTGATCCACTGGCTGCCGATGTCGTTGTACAGCGTCAGCCCGCTGCTCCGGTCGTCGTAGACCACATTGCCGGTGGCCTTCGTCCCGTGCGCGAAGCTCGCCTCCTCGTCGACGCTGCCGTCGGCCTTGCGCAGGGTCTCGCCCTGGTGGCCTTCGAGATAGATGGCGCCGCCGTCCGCGAGCACGGTGTGGTAGTCGTGGACGAGGTTGTCCGCGATGGTGTTGTCGGCATTGATGTTGGACGTGAGGTCGGGGTGGTCGGCGGTGTCCAGGTGGCCGGCGTTGACCCCGCTGTCGATACCGTCCCAGGAGACGTTCGCGATCTCGTTGTGGGCGACGGTCGTTCCCCGGCTGTAGAAGAGCTGGATGCCGTCGGCGCCCGGGTACTCCACCCCGATGTCGTGGATGTAGTTGTTCTCGATCCGGTTGTCGGTGTTGATCTCACGGTCGGTCTCGCCGACGTCGGAGGGGTGCGCGTCGTCGGTGGACCCCAGCATCAGGCCGATGCCGGAGATGTCGGTGAACTCGTTGCCCTGGACGAGCGTCCGCCGGCTTCCGAAGGCGACGCCGAGTCCGGCCGCGCCCAGACGCGTGAAGGTGTTGTCCTCGATCACCACGTCGCGGGCGGCCCGCCAGGTCACGGCGGCCGGTCCTGGGCGTTGGCGCCGAAGGGGCAGGTACCTGCGGGCACGGTGAAGCCGCAGGTGCCCTGCGGCTTCACCTTCTGGTCCCCGGTGATGCGGACGTTGGCCTGGATCTCGGCGAAGCCGTTGTCGCCGCTCGGGTCGAGCCAGGTGGCGTCGGCGAAGGTGAGGCCGCGCAGGACGATGTCGTGCACCGGCTTGTCCAGGGTGCCGTGGCCCGAGACCAGGGTCTGGAGGACGGGCGCCTCGACGTCCGCGTGGTTGGGATCGGTCCCGGCCGGCGGGATGTACGAGACGGTGTGGCGCGTGGTGTCCGGATACCACTGGCCGGGGTGCAGCAGCTCGTACGCGTTCTCGATCCGGGTCGGCTTCGCGTCGGCTGCCAGGTCGGGGAAGTAACTCGGGGCCTGGGCCGGGGGCTTGGGGCGGTCGGTGACGTTGTCCCAGCAGGGCCGGCGCATCGTCAAACGCGTACCCCGGATGTCCTTGACCCGGCAACGGCTCTCGGACCAGGAGCCGTTGCCGCCGGTGAACACGAACTCGACGTCGGAGGGGTTGCGCCACTTCGCGTACGTCGAGTCGGCGGCGGTGTAGCCGCCCGCCGAACGGGTGAGATCGACCGGTGCGGGGCCCTGGGCGACCGGTATCCGCTTGCCGTCGACGTAGAGCTGGCGCGTGCGCAGGGAGGCGGGGACCTCCGCGGTCCAGATGCCGCGCGCCGGGTCGGTCTTCTGCCAGCCGGTGATCGCCCGGCCACCGCTGAGTACGGGGTGCGCGCCGGGCGCGGGCTGCCACACAACTCTGTGGCCGTTGCTGCCCGAGTCTGCGGACGTGAGGTCCAGCGGCTCGTCCAGCCGGTAGGTGCCGTTGGCCAACTCCACGACCAGGTCGCCCTTGAGGTCGTCGTTGAGCGCGCGGACCCGCTTCTGCGCGCCCTCCACCGAGCAGGGGCGGGAGGCCGAGCACCTGCTTCCCCCGCCGCGCGGGGCGGCGTGCAGGACCTGGGAGGGCCGCGCCTGGCTTCCGGACGTTGCCTGGGCGAGGGCCGGGGCAGCGGGCGAAGCTACGGCCGCCTCGGGTGCGACGAGGCCCGCGAGGAGCAGTACACCGGCCGACAGTCCGACGAGCGGACCCGTCCACGGACGTCTCCCGCGCGGATGGGCCGTATGAGTGCGATCTGTGTGGGGGCGAGGCATGAAAGTCCCTTCCTCGGGGGCGACATGGGGGCGCGGGGTCCCGGGACCTGGCGCGCGACGCGGCACACCTTGATGGAGTCAATCGATTGCCTGACGGTATCTCCGCACCCCATCGAGGGCAATGCTCATGCGTCAGCCTTCTACAGGCCGCTTTGGGTGGTTGACCCTGATCGGCGGAAAGCCCCGGCGTCGTACCTCTCGGGGCAATCGTTTGATTCGTAAAACGGCCGCCCTCGACCGTCAGTAGTCGGCGAGCGGGAACGCGAAGCCGTGCCCGGGGCCGCGGCCAGGTGAGTTGACCTCAAGGCCGCTTCAGGTTCTACGGTTCCTGTCATGAGTATGGAGTCCACAGCCTGGACGCAGTTGCACAACGTCATGTACGCCCGGTCCGAGCGCCCGCCGTTCGCCCGCGCCACCCTCCGAGGCATCGCCGGTTTCGCCCGGCCGCACCGCCGCCGCATCATCCAGTTCGCCCTGCTCGGTGTCGCCACCGCGCTGCTCGCGGTCGTGACACCCGTCCTGGCAGGGCGTGTTGTCGACGCGATCGTGTCCGGCGGCGATGAGCGGCTCGTGGTCCGGCTCGCCCTGCTTATCGCGCTCATCGCCCTCGCCGAAGCCGGCCTGGGCCTGCTGGGCCGCCGCCTCTCCGCCACCCTCGGCGAGGGGCTGATCCTGGACCTGCGGACAGCGGTCTTCGATCACGTCCAGCGCATGCCGGTCGCCTTCTTCACCCGTACCCGTACCGGCGCCCTGGTCAGCCGGCTCAACAACGACGTGATCGGCGCGCAGCGCGCCTTCAGCAACACGCTCTCCGGTGTCGTCAGCAATGTGGTGACACTGGTGCTGACCCTCGCCGTGATGCTCACGCTCTCCTGGCAGATCACGATTCTCGCTCTCGTCCTGCTGCCCGTGTTCGTGGTGCCCGCGCGCCGGATGGGCCGTCGTATGGCGAGGCTTCAGCGGGAGGCGGCGGACCTCAACGCCGCGATGGGCAACCGGATGACCGAGCGGTTCTCGGCGCCGGGCGCCACCCTGATCAAGCTGTTCGGGCGGCCCGACGACGAGTCGGCGGAGTTCGCGGCGCGGGCCCGCAGAGTACGGGACATCGGGGTCCGTACGGCCATGGCGCAGTCCACGTTCATCACCGCCCTGACCCTCGTCTCCGCCCTCGCCCTGGCGCTCGTCTACGGGCTCGGCGGCTCGTACGCCCTGCGCGGCAGCCTCGACCCCGGCGCCGTGGTCGCGCTCTCCCTGCTTCTCGTCCGGCTGTACGCGCCGCTGACCGCGCTCGCCGGCGCGCGCGTCGAGGTGATGACCGCGCTCGTCAGCTTCGAGAGGGTTTTCGAAGTCCTCGGTCTCCAGCCCCTCGTCGCCGACAAGCCCGACGCGGTGCGGGTTCCCGAAGGGCCGGTCTCCGTCGAGTTCGACGACGTGCGTTTCGGTTACCCCTCCGCCGACAAGGTCTCTCTCGCCTCGCTGGAGGAGGTCGCCGCGCTCGACACCCGGGGCGGCAGTGAGGTGCTGCACGGAATCTCGTTCCGCGCCGAACCCGGCCGGACCGTCGCCCTCGTGGGCTCGTCGGGCGCGGGCAAGTCGACCATCGCGCAACTCCTCCCGCGCCTCTACGACACCGACGAGGGCGCCGTCCGTATCGGCGGTGTCGACGTACGCGACCTGTCCTCCGAGTCCCTCCGCGCCACACTGGGCATGGTCACCCAGGACGGTCATCTCTTCCACGAGTCCGTCCGCGAGAACCTGCTGCTGGCCCGGCCCGGAGCCACTGACGACGAGCTGTGGAACGTCCTGCGCCGGGCCCGCCTCGAGACCCTCGTCCGGTCACTTCCGGACGGACTCGCCACCGTCGTCGGCGAGCGCGGCTACCGGCTCTCCGGCGGCGAACGCCAGCGTATGACCATCGCCCGGCTGCTCCTCGCCCGCCAGCGTGTCGTGATCCTCGACGAGGCGACGGCGCACCTCGACAACACCTCAGAGGCGGCGATCCAGGCGGCGCTGGCCGAAGCTCTGGAAGGCCGTACCGCCGTCGTGATCGCGCACCGGCTGTCCACCGTACGGGCCGCCGATCTGATCCTGGTGATCGAGGACGGCCGGATCGTGGAGCGGGGCACACACGACGAACTGCTCCGCGCGAACGGGCGGTACACGGAGCTGTACCGCACCCAGTTCGAGGAGGGGACGCCGGACGGGGACGTCGCGCACGACCGGGATCCCGGGAAGCCGGAGCCCGTTGACCTCCCGCCTCGTGTGGACCTCGGCGCGGGGGACACCGCGGAGGTCGCGCCCGCCGCCGGATAGGTCCGGGGGGCGCGGTGGGGTCGATGCCGGAAGGTACGTTCCCGCCCCTCAGGGCGGCGGCCGCGATCGGCATCTGGTGGTCGATGGCGGCCCCGCCCGGAGCCCGCTGCGGGCTCCGCTGCCGAACAAGCTCAGCGGGGTGCGGTCAGGGGCCAGGGGGCCAGCCTTTCGAGTTGTGCCGCCACGGCCAGCAGCCGCGCCTCTCCGCCGGGAGGCGCTACCAGTTGAACGGCCAGAGGCAGTCCCGAAGGGTGCTGTCCGGCCGGGACGGACATGGCCGGGCAGCCCGCCAGGTCCCACGGTCCCAGGAAGGGCGTGAGCCGAGCAGCCGGCACGGCATTGGCGAGCCAGCCCTTCGTGCTCCACTCCTCCGCCCTGGGAGGCAGGGTGGCGAGCATCGGGGTCACCAGGACATCGTGGTCGGCGAAGAAGGCCTCGGCGCGGGCGATCCACGCCCGCTTCGGGCCTTCTCCGCCCAGCCCGGCCCGGCGCAGCAGCGCTCCCGCCCGCAGATGGCGGTGGGTCCGCGGCTGGAGTCGCTTCCAGGCCAGCGCCTCCGTCGGCCTGCCCGGTCCGGCGAGCCAGCGGGTCAGAAGGGCCGGTGAGATCCGGCCGTACTCCGGCGTCGCCTCGGTAACGCTGTGGCCGGCTCCGCGGAGGAGTTCCGCGGTGCGGCCGACGGCCGCGACGAACTCCCGGGGGACCTTCCCCTGGCCGCCTGGCGGTTTGACCGACGTAGCGACGCGCAGAGCACCGGCCTCGGAGATCCGTGCCAGTTCCGGCCTGCCGGCGAGCACGGACAGGAGCAGGGCGGCGTCGGTGACGGTCGTGGCCAGAGGACCGTACGAATGCATCCCCGACCAGTCCGAAGAGTCGGCGGAGGGCACGGTTCCGGTACCTGGCGTCACGCCGACCAGTCCGCAGATCGCCGCGGGGGAGCGGACCGAGCCGATCGCGTCCGTACCCAGTGCGAGCGGAACGAATCCAGCAGCCACGGCGGCCGCACTGCCCCCGGAGGAGCCTCCGGCGGTGTAGTCCGTGTTCCAGGGGTTGCGGACGACCGTCCCGGGAATGTCGCTCATCGGCCACAGGCAGAGTTCCGGCACATGAGTCAGCCCCACGATCACGGCACCGGCTGTCCGCAGACGTCCCACGATGTCGCTGTCGGAGGTAAAGGTCTCCCGGCTCCCGGCCTGAGAACCCCATCCCGCGTACTCGCCCGCGACCGCCACGACATCCTTCACCGCGACCGGTACCCCGGCCAGCGGGAGTACCCCGAGATCGGCGCGCTCTTCGAGCTCACGAGCCTCGGCGACGGCTTCCGTGTCCCGCACCCGCCGGAACGCGACGATCTGCTCACTGCCGAGGGCGATCCGGTGCAGAGCGTCCTGGACAGCGGCCACGGGAGCAAGGTCCCCGGCCCGGACCGCCTGGGCCAGATTCGCGGCAGTAATCATGCCAGAACATAGCAAAAGCCTCGCGATGGTTCACTTCGAATAACGCACAGTGTGTGCGTTGCGTAGCGGCCGGAAGGTCTGTATGTTTTTCATAGCGCACAAGTTGTGCGTTATGAATCATCCGGACTGCCGGATGGATGGGAGAACCACTCATGTCGTCCAAGACGTGGTTCATCACCGGAACCTCGACGGGCTTCGGCCGCGCCCTGACCGAGGAGCTCCTCGCTCGCGGGGACCGTGTCGCCGCCACGCTGCGCCGCCCCGAGGTGCTGGACGGGCTCGCGCGCCAGTACGGCGACCGGCTCTGGCGGGCCGTATTGGACGTGAGCAGGCCCGCCGAGGTACGACGCGTCGTCGACGACGCGTTCGCCGCGCTCGGCACTGTCGATGTCGTGGTGTCGAACGCCGGGTACTCACTGGTCGGCGCGGCCGAGGAGCCGAGTGACGAGCAGGTGCGGCGCCAGTTGGACACCAATGTGCTCGGCTCGATGACGCTGGCGCGGGCGGCCCTTCCGTATCTGCGTGGCCAGGGCCACGGCCACCTGATCCAGTTCTCCAGTGTGGGCGGTCAGGCCGCGTTCCCCTTCGTGGGGATCTACAACGCCACCAAGTGGGCCATGGAGGGCTTCTACGAGGCACTGGCCCAGGAAGTCGCGGGGTTCGGTATCAGAACGACGCTGGTTGAGCCGGGAGGATTCCGTACCGACGCGAATACCCGCAGTGCGGAGCAGGCGTCCGCGCTGGCGGCGTACGCGGAGCTGCGCGAGCAGGTGATGAAGGACTTCTTCCCGCCTCAGGGTGAGCCGGCCGCTCTTGCCCGGGCGGTGATCGCCGCCGCCGACAGCCCGCAGCCACCACGCCGTCTGCTGCTCGGCGGCGACGCCTACACGGCCATCCAGGCATCCCTCGCCACCCGCCTCGCGGAGGTCGAGGCGCAACGCGGGAGCGCGACGGTGACCGACCCGTCCTGACCTGCCCGCCGGACGGAACGGTGAGCGGCCGCCCATGTTCAGGGACAGGGGACGCGCTGTTCACGGCGGCCCCGAGCCGGCTCGGCCGCCGCTACGAGCCGTCGCGTCCGCTCCGGTGGCGGAGGTTCGCGGGGGAGTTGTGCATGAGTTCGCGGGCACGCCCGGCGAGGCCGCTGTCCGCCGGCAGTCACCCCGCCACCGGGCCAATTCTGGACTCTTTGTCCGAGCTGGACTTACTATCCGGTTCATGGCAACGGCAGCGGACAGTTCCGACCCGCGCGTACGGCTGTGGTCACCGGTGTGCCAGGCGGTGGCCCTCCTGCTCGGTCCCTACGCCGAGGTGGTCCTGCATGACACGGCGACGGACCGGATCCTCGGCATCTGGAATCCGATGACCCGGCGGACGGCGGGCGACCCGTCCCTGCTGGGTGAACTGGACGACCTCGCCCCGTCGGGTCGCGACGTCTACGGGCCGTACGAGAAGCTGCTGGCCGACGGAAGACGGCTGTCCTCGGTCAGCGCGGTGCTCCGGGACTCCGGCGGGGAGCCGTCGGCCGTACTGTGCGTGAACCTCGACCGTACGCCGCTGGAGCAGGCGGCCGCACTGCTGGCCGGTTTCGCCGCGCCCACGACGGCGCGCCCCGAGGCGCTGTTCGAACAGGACTGGACCGAGCGCGTGCACCAGATCGTCGGCACGTTCGTACGCACCCACGGCCGTCCCGTCGAACGTCTCGGCCGCGAGGAGCGCCTCGCCCTCCTCAACGAACTGGACCAGGCCGGGGTGTTCGCCGTGCGCCGCGCCGTCCCCGTCGTCGCCGGTGCCCTCCGGGCGTCGCGGTCCACCGTCTACGCACTGCTCGCCGACCTCAAAGCCGAAAGGAGTACGTCGTGAGCCGGCTCCCGGACTTCCGCCTCGAAGCCTATTTCTCCCGCTGGGAGTTCACCGCCCGTCACCACCTCACCGCGTCCGACGCACAGACCATGACGATGTCCGACCTGCTCGCCCTGGCCGACGACGAGGACCGACGGGCCTGGGAGACGCTGTCCCTGGGCTACACCGAGACTTTCGGTGATCCCGCCCTGCGGCAGGCGATCGCCGACATGTACACCCACGCGAAAGCCGACGACGTCATCTGCTTCGCCGGGGCGGAGGAAGCCCTCTACCTCGCCATGCAGGTCCTGTTGGGACCCGATGACCACGCGGTGGTCATCACCCCGAACTACCAGGCCGCCGAGACCGTCCCCCTCGCGCTGTGCCAGGTCACCGGCGTCGCCCTGGACCCGGACGACGACTGGGCGCTGGACCTCGACCGTCTGGTCGCCGCGCTGCGCCCCAACACCCGGGTGGTCTCCGTCAACTTCCCCAACAACCCCACGGGCAAGGTGATCGGCGCGGCGGACTTCACCCGCCTGGTCCAACTGTGCGACGAACGGGGCATCCACCTGTTCAACGACGAGGTGTACCGGGGCCTGGAACGCGACCCCTCCCGCACACTGCCCCACGCGGCCGACCTGTCCGAGCGTGCCCTGTCGCTGAACGTCACCTCCAAGTCGCTGGGGCTGCCCGGCCTGCGGATCGGCTGGATCGCCTGCCGCGACAGGGAGTTGCGCTCGCGCCTGGAGCGGGCGAAGCACTACACCACCATCTGCAACGCGGCACCCAGCGAAATCCTCGCCCGCATCGCGCTGAAGTCACGCGACCGGATCCTGGACCGCAACCGCGCCGTCATCGCCGCCAACGTGCCGGTCTTTGAAAGCTTCTTCGCGGAGTTCCCGGATCTGTTCGACTGGCGAGCGCCGGACGGCGGCTGCGTGGCGTATCCCCGCTACCGGGGGCCCGGCACGGCGGAGGACTTCTGTACGGACCTGGTCGACGAGGCCGGGGTGCTCCTCCTGCCGCCGAGCGTCTACCGCTCCGAGCTGACCGCCACACCCACCGACCGCTTCCGCATCGGCATCGGGCGCCTCACCCCCGAGCCGGCCCTCGACGCGTTCGCCACGTGGCTGCGCACCCGCCGGTGACCGCGCACTCGATCTTTGGCTCGGACAGGGCCCGGACCGGGTTGTTGACATCCCCCTCCGCACGGGCTGATCAGGTGCGCCAGTACCAGCGCGGTCCGCGACAGAGCGCGGGACAGGCGTTCAGTTACGGGAGTTGGCGGCATCGTTCGCCGCGTAGCCGAGCGCGTCGAGGAGAGCCTCGGTGGCCGCCGCGGGGCGGCGGCGGGAGCTGACTGCGGCGGAGAGCTGCCACATCAGATCCGGCGCGTCGAGAGGGATCACGCACAGGCCGTCGCCGGTGCCCGCAGCCGAGGCGGGCATCAGGGTCGTACCGAAGCCGGCGCCGACGAGTTTGGCCATCAGCGCGTAGTCGGCGACCTCGGTCGCCGCCTGGGCCGGGCCGAGCACCCGGTCCACGGCGTGCCGCATTCCCCAGCCCGGCGGGAAACGCAGGATCGACTCGGCCGACAGGTCGGACGGTGTGATCGTGGCGCGCCCGGCCAGTGGGTGGTCCGCACGGCAGGCGAACACCAACGGCTCCTCGATCAGAGGCCTGAGCACGATCCCGTCGGGCGGCCGCTCGCCACTGGCCGTCAGCGCGATGTCCAGCGAACCGTCCAGGATCGCCCGCAGGTTGCCCGTGGAGCCTTCCGACGACTGGCGCAATTGCACAACGACCTCTGGATGGCGCGTCCGTAGGCCGGTGAGCACCGTGGCGAGGTCGAGTGGCCCTGTGCTGAACGTACTGCCGAGCACGACCGTCCCCCGCACCCGGCCCGAGACGGCGTGGACCTCGTCCCGCGCGCTCCGTACGGCGTTCAGCACACGCTGGGCTGCGGTACGGAGGGCGTCCCCGTGCTCGGTCACAGCGACGGGCGTGACCGAGCGGTCGAACAGCGCGACGCCCAAGTCCCGCTCCAGCCGGGCGATCGCGCTGGACATCGCGGACTGCACGATGTGCGCCTTCCGGGCCGCCGCGGTGAAGCTCCCGGTCTCGCAGCAGGCGAGGAAGTACTCCAGTTCGCGGATTTCCATGACATGAGTCTATGAAGGCCCATCGATTAAATCGATGGGGCCCAACACTTGTGATCGTTGGACATGATGACGGGCCGTGGCGGACGCTTGGTACGCCGCCCGACGGGTGCAGGCGGAGCGAGAGTGGCCCGCCGTGCGTGGTCGGACCCCTGGACCTTGGCCGCCCCGCCAAGTCCTGGGGCCCGCCGTCCCCCTGGGCCCGTGGTCCATCGAAACGGAAGCCGCCATGGCGATCACCTCCCCTCTCGACACCCGTCCGACGGTCGCGGCGATGCTGGCGCTGACCGCGGTGACCGGACTCGTCGACACCTTCAGCTATCTCCACTTCGGACACGTATTCGTCGCCTATATGACCGGCAATGTCATCTTTCTCGGTGTCGGTCTGCTACCGGATGCCCATCTACTGATAGCCGCCTCGGCCACCGCCGTCAGCGGGTTTGTCCTGGGGTCGCTCACCGGCGGCCGTATCGCCGCACGTCTGTCCCACCGGCCGCGCCGCTGGCTGGTCGTGGCCCTGGCCGCCGAGACGGTCGTGCTCGCCCTCGTCGCTCTGCTCACCGCCGGCGGCCAGGCCGCGCCGGGCGGGCGTGGCGCGTACGTTTCCATCGCGCTGCTCGCCCTGACGGCCGGGCTCCAGAACAGCACGGTCCGCCACTTCGGTGTGCCCGACCTCAACACCTCCGTGCTGACGGTGACCCTTGTCGCGCTGGCCGCCGACAGCGCCCTCGGCGGTGGCCCCGGGGGGAAAGCCCCTCGCCGGCTCGGTTCGGTCGCCGCGATGCTCGGTGGCGCCGTGATCGGCGCGGCCCTGCTCCAGGTGTCGGCCACGTCGGTCGTCGCGCTCGCCGCTGTCCTGGTGGCTTCGGTCGCCGCCGCCTTCGCCACCGGGGGACACCTGCTCCCGGGAGCGTCGGGATACGGCGCCGCCGCGCGGGCGGGTGCCACTCGTACACATGGCGGCGTTTTGTCTGAATAGCCTGAGTAACTAACTGTTGACATACTTACCCTGCGGAACTATTTTGTATCTATCCAGATAGTTACAAGGCTCACGTGGACCTCCCGTGACGTCCGACAGGAGAGGCGCAGTCATGACAACGACACTGATCACCGGAGCGAACAAGGGCCTCGGCTTGGAGACCGCCCGACGGCTCGTGGCCGCCGGCCACACCGTCTACGTCGGTGCCAGGGATGCCGAACGCGGCCGGAAGGCCGCCGAGGGGATCGGCGCGCGGTTCGTGCGGATCGACGTCACCGACGAGGCCTCGGTCGTCGCGGCGACCAAGGCGATTGAGGCCGACGGCGGCCTGGACGTACTGGTCAACAACGCCGGCATCGAGCCGCGCACCGCCGACGGCGGCTTCGTCCCCCTCGCTGAGGTGACCGCCGAATCGGTGCGGACGGTGTTCGAGACGAACGTCTTCGGCCAGGTCCGGATGCTTCACGCGTTCCTGCCGCTGCTGGAGCGGTCCGCGGCCCCAGTGGTGGTCAACGTCAGCAGTGGCGTGTCGCTGATGCGTGAACTGGTGGACCCGGAGTCGCCGTCGCATTTCTACCCCGACATCGCCTACCCGTCCTCGAAGGCCGCGGTCAACATGCTCACGGTCCAGTACTCGAAGGCGTTTCCCAAGGTCAGGATCAACGCCGTCGACCCCGGGTTCACCTCGACCGACCTGAACTTCCACGCCGGCGTCCAGACCGTCGAGCAGGGTGCCGAGATCATCGTCCGGATGGCCCAAATCGGTACCGACGGTCCCACCGGCGGATTCTTCGAGGCCGCGGGCACCATCCCCTGGTAGCCCGCTCCTCCGTGTCGCCGGGCGCCGCCGCGGCGCCCGGGCGCAGGGCCAGGACCAAGCCGGGCGAGGAGCGAGCGCACCGGCAACGTCCAGGCCGGCGAGGTGCGGTTAAACGATCAGTTACCTCTATCTCCTAGGGTGCATCCATGTCCGAGACTCCGGTCGAGAACCCGGTCCAGCGCGAGACACGCCCGCGCAACTCCCGAGCCACCAAGGCGCTCCTGCTGCGTGCGGCCACCTCGGAGTTCGCCGAGCACGGCCTCGCCGGTGCGCGCATCGACCGCATCGCGGAACGAGCCGGCGCCAACAAGCGATTGCTTTATGTGTACTTCGGCGACAAGGACAAACTGTTCGACATCGTCGTCCAGGAGCAGATAACGGCGATCCTCGCGGCGGTCCCGCTGCCCGACGGCGACCTGTGCGCCTTCGCGGCCGCCCGGTACGACTACGTCCTGGCCCACCCGGAGGCCATGAGGATCGCTGCCTGGCGATCCTTTGAGCAGCCCGGAGCCACCGAGGCCGAGACCGACAGTTTCCGCGACCGGATCGCCGCGACCGCAGCGGCGCAGCAGGCAGGAAAGCTGCGGGCGGACATCCCCGCGGTCGACCTCTTCGCCATCGTCCTTCGCCTGACGGAGAGCTGGTTGAGCGCGCCGCCTGCCCTCAAGACCGCCGGCGGTGAGGACCCCATGGCGGACGATCGCCTGCGCGAGCACCGGGCCGCCATGCTCGCCGCGGTCCGCAGCGTCACCGAGCCTCGGTAGTCGTCACCGAGCCTCGGTAGTCGTCCCCGGGCCGGCCGGGGCGACCCCCGGCTCCGCTTCATCGGGGATGGGCGGCCCCAGTGGCGTGGGCTCCGATGGATGCCTTAACTGGATGGTGTCGATGGGAAAAGAGGTCGACCATGCCACGCCAACAGCACCGGCGGTCAGACCGATGAACGGCGCTCCTGCCGCGGACGGAGCGGGCAGCCTCGAGAAAGCCCTGTTCGACCAGGCCAGGGCGGGCCTTGAGGTCTACGACACGGACTTGCGGATCCTCCGCGCCAACCCCGCCGTCCTGCGTATGCGCGACCGGCCGGCGGATGCCGTCCTCGGGGCCGACGTCAGAGGACTGGACTCAGGATTCCCGGTCTCCCCGGTGATCGATGAAGTGCTGCGGACCGGGACCAGGGTCCAGGACCGCCCGGTGACCGCGTACCCGGAGGCCGAAGCGGGACAGCGGCGCGAGTACGTCGTCACCGGATACCCCTTGCGGGACGGCGACCGGCCGATCGGTGTCGCCTCGATGATCCACGATGTCACCGATCAGGTCCGCGAGCGCGACGACCTGGATCTCCTGAGCAGCGCACGCGCCGGCATCGGCAGCACTCTGGACGCGCTGCGCACCTCCCAGGAGCTCGCCGATACGGCGGTCCCCGCCTTCGCCGACGCCGTCGCGGTCGACGTGGTCGAATCCGTCCTGTCCGGTGACGCCCCCATAGGCCCGGTGAGCACCCGGCTACCGATGCGGCGCGCCGCGTTCCAGTCCCACGAGGGAGCCTACGGCGCCTTTCCGGTGGGCAGCGCGAGCTATTACGCGTTCCCCACGCCGTACACCCAGGCACTGGGCGATCTGCGGCCGCGGCTGGTCGCGACGGTGTCTCCGTACGGTCAGTGGCTGGTGCAGGACCGTGCGCGTGCCGAGTTCATCGCGAGGACCGGTGTGCACTCGCTCATCGTGACACCCCTGACCGTCCACGGGCTGCTGCTGGGGATGGCAACCTTCTACCGGGACGGCACCCGTCCCGACCCCTTCGACGAGGCGGACGTGTCGCTCGCGACGCAGATCGCCGGCGTCACGGCACTGTGTATCGACAACGCGCGCCGCTTCACCCGTGAGCACACCGTCGCATCGGCGCTGCGACGCAGCCTGCTGCCCCGTACACCGCCGCAGGTGGCGGCGGTGCGCTCCGCCCAGTGCTACCTGCCCGGTGAGTACGGAGCTCACTGGTTCGATGTCCTGCCGCTGTCCAGTTGCCGGGTGGGGCTGGTCCTCGGTTACGTGCCCGGGGAGGACCTGTGGGCATCGGCGACGATGGGCAGGCTGCGGACCGCGGCCTCGACGCTCGCTTCGATGGACCTGCCACCCGACGAGCTCATGGCACACCTCGACGACGCCGCCCAGAACCTGGGGCGCGACCAGGAGGCGGATCCCGGCACCCGGCAGCACGGCCGGCCGCGGTTCACCGCCTCGTGCCTGTACCTGACGTACGACCCCGTCAGCCGGCGGTGCGCGATGGCGTCTGCGGGGCACGCCGGCCCGCTGCTCGCCGGCCCGGAGGGCACCGTCAGCCGGCTGGAGGTCCCGCGCGGGGCGCCGCTCGGCCAGGGCGCCCCGTACGAGATGCGGACCGTCGAACTGGGGGAGGGGAGCCTGCTGTGCCTCTACTCCGACAGCGTCACCGGCCGGTATCCGGCGGAGGCGGACGCGCGGCTCAGCCGACTGCGCGACGTGCTGGCGGACCCCTCGGCGACCCCGGAAGAGATCTGCGACTCGGCGACGTACAAGTTGTATCGCGGCGCGTCGCGGGACGGGATGGCCCTTCTGGTGGCCAGGATCAGCCGGCTCGATCCGCACCACGTCGCCTCCTGGACCTTCCCGGCAGAGGCCGTTTCGGTACGTGAGGCACGGCGGGCGGCCCGCCGCCGGCTGACGGATTGGGGCCTGGAGGACGAGGTTCTCACCACCGACCTGGTGGTCAGCGAACTCGCCACGAATGTAATCCGCCACGCGACGGGACCGATCCGGCTGCGCCTGATCCTCGACCGGACACTGACCGTCGAGGTCTCCGATGACGCGGACACCGCCCCGCACCTCCGCCACGCCCGGCTCCAGGACGAGGGCGGCCGCGGTCTGTTCCTGATCGCGTCGTTCACCCGGCACTGGGGCACGCGCTACGAGGAGACCGGCAAGACCATCTGGGCCGAGCAGAACTTGATCGGCGCCTGAACCAGACGCTGTTCGCTGCGTGGACGCAGCTTCAGCCGCCCGACGGCGGGGGTTTCCTTCTACCGCGTGGGGTCCAGTGTGCAGTGGATTCCTGTTGTCGGTTCCGGCAGGTCATCGCACACCGGGAGGCTCAGCACGATATCGCGCTGGCGCGGCAGAATTCGCGGTATGGACGTAGCTGATCGTTTGACAGCCGCTGCTGCTGCCGGGGACACCGAGGTGTTGACCGATCTGCTGAGTACGGGAATCGCGGTTGACGCGGTCGACGGACGGAGGCGGACGGCTCTGGACCGGGCGGTCTGGGCCGGGATGACTGAGGCCGTTCGGCTACTGGTGGCCGCGGGCGCGGACGTGGAGCAGCCGATCGGTGAATACCGTGAGGACACCCCGCTGCGCTTCGCGGCTGGGCGTGGCGACCTGCCTCTGGCGCAGTTGCTGCTGGAGGCGAGTGCTGAGCCGGACCGGTAGCCGAACGCGCGGAAGATCACTCCGCTGATGGTGGCCGGAGCCGCCGGGCACGCGGCCGTGGCGGAGGCGCTGCTGGCCAGAGGGGCGGACCTCGAACTCACGGGGGAGCGTCAAGGAGCCCTGGAGCAGGCGGCGTTCGCGGGGCGGAAAGAAACAGTCCATCTTCTGCTGGCCCAGGGGGCCCGGCGCGGGGCGGCATTGAGCGAGGCCCGGCGGGGCCGGGCATTCGCGCTGGCCCATCTGCGCGCCGGTCGCTGTCCCGACGAGTTCTCAGCCGCACGCGTTGACGCGTACACAGAGGCGATCCACGCGCTTGCGCGGGCCTTTCCCATGGGGCCGGGGCAGGACAGGCCGAGTTCGGGGTGGCCGCCGACGTAGTGGACGAAGCTCCCTCCCACGTGGCATCGGAGAGTCGCTCCTGCTCGGCTGCCGGTTCGGCTGATAGGCGCCGTCGATCAAGCGATCAAGAAGGAGTCTTGGACTCCCCGTGGTCCAGGACACCAGAATTTCCGAGCGTTGCCTGACTTCACGGACGAGGAGCCGCCGAGGCCCGGAAGCCAGGGCGCCCCCAAGGAGACCGGTGCTCATTCCGCGCGCCCCGAAGCCGTACGTCCCGTTCGGCAGTCCGCAGGAAGTCGGGCGGAAGCGCCTTAGCCATGGCGCGTAGCCCGTCCGACATGCGAGAAGGCCGGGGCGATGCCCGCCCGGCGAGGCAGCCGAGAGTCCGACGGTGGAGGGTCGCCGAACCCCGGCCACCCCGGCATACGGTCGCCTCGGCGGCTGTCACCACCTCCGTCGCGCTGACCGTCCTGGTGCTTGTCGGGACACTGCTGCACCAGGCGGTGCTGATACCGCCCCTGGCGGCCACGACGGCGATCGTGACCGCCACTCCCGGCTCACCACTCGCCCAGCCCCGCCATGTCGTCGGCGGACACATGCTTTCCTGTCTCGTCTGTTACGCGCTACTCGCCCTCGGCTGGCACGGTCCCTTCGCTGCCGCGGCGGCCTGCGGCGTTGCCTGCGGGGTCGTCCTCCTGTGCAAGGCGGCCCATCCACCGGCCATGGCGACCGCCGTCATGATCATGGTTACCGAACCGCATGCCGCCGGCTTCGTCCCCCTGTTGGCCACCGGCGCGGTGCTCCTCGTCCTGGTGCAACTGATCTCCTCCCGCCTACAGCGAGAGAAGTACCCCACCACCTGGTGGTGAGCGGAGTTCACCGCGACGTACCTCACACCGGCTTCCCGCACCGACGACACCGACGCGTTACGGCGTGGCATGTGGGCCTTTCGGGCCGGTGGGACGTGGTAGTCCACACCGAACCCGGAAGGCCCCCACTCGTTCAAGATCCCTCAACTGCGATCATGACCACTGTCCAGGATCTCCCCGGACAGCACAGCTAGCCGTACACCTGCATCTCGTAGAGCGAGTAGCCCCACTGCCCCGACAGTTGGCTGCCCTGCATGCGGACGTATCTCGCCTGCCCGCTGACGGGGATCTTCTCGGTACCTCCTGAAGAGTTGGTTCGGGTGTAGAGGTCGTGCCAGGTGGAGCCGTCCGTGGAGCCCTGCACCTTGTAGGACTTCGCGTACGAGGCCTCCCACAGCAGGTCCACCTCGGAGAGGTTGTACGTGCTGCCGAGGTCCACCTGGATCCAACTGTTCGGGTCCTGGCCCGCGCTCCACCGGGAGTTCAGGTCCCCGTCGAAGGCCTTGGCGGCGGACTGGTCGGCCGTGGACTGGGAGGAGGCCGTCGCCGGCTTGCCCTGTGCCAGGTTGGCCTTCGGGGCGTTCATGGTCAGGTTGACGGTTACGGTCTTCCCGGCCTGGAGCGGCAGGACACGTGCGATGCCGCCCAGGGGGGAGCTCTGGACGGTCACGCCGTCACCGGTGATCGAGGAGATGCCCGAGCGCTGGATCAGCGTCAGGTTCTGGTTGATCTTCGAGGTGAGTGTCACCTTCGCGGTGTGCGCTTTGGTGTCCCACGTCAGGTTTTTGATGGTGAACTGGCTCTTGCCGAGCATCCCGGAGATGGACCCCTTGTCCAGGCCCTTCGGCAGCCCCGGCAACAGCTCCAGCGTGCCCGGTTTGGTGGCGGCCAGCATCTCCATCATCACCGTGGGCACGGAGTTGACGACGTCCGTGGCGAAGGTGTTGTGGTTGTTGTAGTGGGAGGTCGCCATGCTGCTGTAGTAGTAGTCGTCCTTGGCGAAGCGCAGCAGTTTCGCGCCCACCGAGTCCGGCATGTCGAGGTCGGCCGCGATCAGAGCCCCGTGCAGCAGGCCGTGTCCGGCGTTCTCGTACGCGCCCTGGTCCTTCTTCTGCAGGAAGACCTGCGCGGCCTTGAACTGTGCGGAGTTGGTCTCCGGAGTGATCTCGCGGTAGGGCCACACCGGCAGCAGGCCGCTGGAGTGGCGGTGCTGGTAGTTGTTCTTGTTCGCCAGGTCGGGCCACGCCCACTCGGCCAGCGCACCGTCGTTGTTGATCAGATAGGGCGGCAGGTGGTCCAGCTTCTCCTGCCAGACGGGGATCTTGTCGGCGTCGCGGCCGAGGGTCTTCGCGGTCTGGATCAGCGTCGTCAGCGCGAACTTGGCCCCGGAGATGTCGTAGACGGAGTTGACAGCGAGCGGCACTCCGCCCGGCGGGGTGTTCTCCGGTGAGATGGAGCCGGCGAAGATGTAGTTGCCGTTGCCGTCCTTCTTGGTGAGGAAGTCCTCGTAGAAGTCGCCCATGTCGCGGATCAGCGGGTAGTACTTGTCGGCCAGGAACGTGGTGTCCCCGCTGACCTGGTAGTACTCCCAGAACGGTTCGAGCAGCCAGGACTCCCCGCCCGTCACGTACTGGTAGGGGTAGTCGAAGTTGATGTTGGAGATCAGGCCCTCGCCGTTGGGGGTGTTGCCGCCGGTGAGCATGCCGCGGGTGCCGAGGAGCTTCTTGGCGTTGGTCTCGAAGTCCTTCTGCCACTGCTGGTTGAGCCAGAAGTAACCCGCCATGGCCTCCGGCATGTTGCCGATGTTGCCGCTGGAGATCTGTAGGTTGAGGTTGGCGTCCAGATGGTAGTAGCCGTCCCAGCCGACGTTGCTGTCGCCCGTCCAGTTGCCGAGCAGGTCCGGGGCCGCAGTGGGCCCGCTGGAGCCGAGCAGATGGTAGCGGCCGGCGTAGAACATCCGCTCGTACAGGGCCGGGACCGGTGTCGATGAGGACTTCTGCTCGGCGAGCAACTGTTCGGTGGACTTCGCGCGGTCGGCCGGGGATGCGCCGAAGTCGACCGAGACCCGGCCGAAGATCGAACTGTGCGCGCCGGTATGCCGGTTGAGCAGGTTCTGGTAGTCGGAGCTGAGCCCGGCGAGCTTCTGCTGGAGCACGTTCTTGCCCCACTCCTGCTCGGCCGGGACGCCGCCGTTGTACGTGCCGTTGTAGCGCTGGGTCAGCGACAGCAACAGGACGTGGCTGGCGTTCGCGACGGTCACCCGGCCGTTGCTGATGGTCTTGGTGCCGTCGGTGACGATGCGGGTGACGCCCTCGTAGCCGGCGTTGTAGCTGCCGGTGGGGTACTTGACCCGCAGGTTCAGATAGTCGGTGGTCGAGTTGTCGGTGTAGGTGAAGCCCTTGTTGAGGAGGTTCATGGCCGGGTCGATGGACAGGCCCAGGGTCATGGTCTCCTTCTGGCCCGCGGGCGCCGCCTGGTACTGGACGGTGGCGCCGTCGGTGCGGGAGACGAATGAGTCCCGCTCCCACGCGCCCTTGTTGTCCGCCCAGTTGACCTTCACCACGCCCTGCGAGTAGTCGGTGGAGCGGACGTAGTCGCTGATCGGCCCGGCGTCCGGCATCGCGATGTTCATCTTGTAACCGGGGTGCTTGCTGCCCTCGCCGCCGCCCTGGTAGCCCTGCACGTCGGCGGCGAGCTGATTGGCCTGTTGATACTGGCCGGAGATCAGCTCGTCGCGGATCGTGTTGATGTTGCCCTGGCTGACGGTGTTGAAGGTGCGGTGCGGATGGGCCTCCGTCCGCGCCGTGAAGAAGTCTTTGTCGTCGAAGACGACGGTGTCGTCGCGCGGATTGCCGAAGACGATGATGCCCTGCTTGCCGTTGCCGGCCAGCAGCCCGTCCTGCCAGTCGCTGTACGTCGTCGGGTACGTGGTGGAGGGCGCGACGGTCGCTGAGCCGACGGCGGAGCTGCCGCTGCTGCCGTCGGCGGTGCCGTAGACCTCGAACTCCCGCAGGGAGTACCCGTACTGGGTGTTGGGCGTGACGCCCTGCATCCGTACGTAGTGCGCCGCCTTGTTGACGGTGACGGTCTCGGTCCCGCCGCTGCCGTTCGTCGTGGAGTAGGCGTCGGTCCAGTGCACCGAGTCGTCGGACGTCTGGATCCTGTACGCCTTCGCGTATGCGGTCTCCCACGTCAGAGCCACGGACGAGACCGTGTACTCACCGCCGAGGTCGACGTAGATCCAGGCGTTGGGATCGTTGCTGTGGTCGCTCGACCAGCGGGTGCCGGTGTTGCCGTCGATGGCGTTGGACGCGGCGTAGTCGCCGTCCTGGTACGAGGCGACCGCGCGGGCGCCCGCATCGCGGGCGAGGTTGACGGCGGCGGCAGCGCTCGACCGGGGGGCCAGCGATGCCATGGTGAGCAGCAGGAAGAAGGTCACGGCGAGGCCGAGCAGCTTTCTTCCCGCATGTGGTGTGGGGTGTTTGACGGGGATCATGGGTGACTCCCTCCTCAACTGCCGTTGGCGGTGACGCGCAAGGACGAGATGGCGTCGTTGTTGCCCGTGCTGGTCAGGTTCGGGGCATCGCCGGTGAAGCTCCAGGCGGTGCCGGAGAAGCCCGCGTCGGCGTAGCCGGTCACGGTGTAGCCGGTCGGGACGCGGAGTGACGAGATGGAGTCGTTGGCGATGCCCTTGGCCTGGAGCGCCGGCAGGTCGTAGGCGCCGGGCCCGAACGCCCCTGATGTACCGCCGTAGTTGGCGTCGCCGTACACGGTGGCGCCGCTGGTGCCGGTGCTGCCGACGGGGGTGCCGTAGATCTCGAACTCGTAGAGTGAGTAGCCGTACGCGGTCGCGGGCGTGACGCCCTGCATCCGTACGTAGCGGGCGTTCTTGCCCACGTTCACCGTCTCGGTGCCGCCCTGGCCGTTGGTCGTGGAATAGGCATCGGTCCAGTTGGAGCCGTTGTCCGACACCTGGATCTTGTACGCCTTCCCGGATGCTGACTCCCAGTCGAGTACGGCGGTGGACACCGCGTACTCCGCGCCGAGGTCGACGTAGATCGAGGCGTTGGGGTCGTTGCTGTGGTCGCTCGACCAGCGCGAGGAGCCGTTGCCGTCGATGGCGTTGGAGGCCAGGTAGCTGCCGTCCTGGTAGGAGGCGACCGCCTTGGCGTTGGCTCCGAGCGACAGGTTCACCGGGGTGCCGGCCGGCGGGGGCGGCGGGGTGGGCACGGTCTGGCCGGCCGGCGGCCACAGTGTGAGGGAGTTGCTGCCGTTGTGCGCCGCTGCGAACGGACCGGCCATGGTGTTGGTGCTGCTGACCTGTTGGCCGAAGAAGTCCGTGGTGACGTCGGCCTGGATGCTCTGGTTGGTCAGCGGTATGGTGCCGACCCTGGCCTGTGTGACCGGGGTGTTGCCGTGGATGCCGGAGGCGTTCAGGTCGAAGCTCAGCGACATCTGGGTGTTCGTCGCCGTGTAGTGCGCGTTGGAGACCGTGCCGGTGGAATTTCCTTCCTTCACCTGGGTCTTGTCCGTGGCGTTGTCCGGCAGAGTCGAGCCCTGGACCAGGTTGTTGTACCAGAAGAACTTCTCGGGCGAGGTGAGCGCGGTCGTCTCGTTCATCGTGCCCGGCTGGAAGTAGTACGCGTCCCGGCCGCCGCCGTCGTTGTGGATGTTCGCGTTGTCGAGGAAGAGGTTGTTGGCGAAGACGATGCCGGTGGCGTCCAGAGTCCGGATGTCGCTGTTGCCGATGAAGACGTTGTTGTCCACCAGGACGGGGCCGAAGACGGCCTCGGCGTAGTAGCCCCAGGGGCTGTTCATCACGATGTTGCCGGTGATGCGGACGTTCTGGCTTCCCCAGTCGGTCCAGATGCCGGCCGAGTTGCTGCCCTTGGAGTTCTTGACGTAATTGCCCTTGATCAGGCCCTCGTTCATGTAGTGGACCTTGATCGGGGCGGTTTCCGCACCGCTGAACTCATTGCGGTAGTTGGTGTCCTCGATCATGTTGTAGAGGATCTGCGAGTGCCAGGAGAAGACGCCCGCGATCCCCGACTGACCACATTTCGCTATGTAGTTGTTGCGCACGATGTGCGAGCCGTACGCGCTGGTGTTGTGGAAGTCCGTGCGCGGTGTGCCAGGGCGGTTTCCGGCCCAGGTGTCGTTGCTCAGACCGATGTCGATGCCGATCGTCCTGGCGTTGATGACGATGTTGTTCTCGATGATCCACTTCAGCCCGCCGTAGACGCTGATGGCGCCGGCCTGTCGGCGGTCGGGACTGTCGGGGAAGTCCGAGTACGTGTTGGCCGCCTGCTTGATCGTGAAGCCGTCGACGGTGATGTAGCCGAGGCCCCACACGTCGGGCGCGAAGACCTGCCGGCGGACATTGATCTCGGCGAGCCGGGCGTTGGGGTCGGCGCCGTTGAAGTTGGCCCAGACAGTGGTGCTGGACGAACCGACCTCGGAGTACCAGGTGTTGGCCGCGCTCTGCACCGTGCTGAGCGACGGCTTCTCGCTGTACGCGGCCTCGTCCAGGTAGACGTCACCGGCGGTGTAGCCGGCGAAGGTGCCCCCGCCGCCGCCGTTCGGCTGCCCCTGGGCGTACGGGTTCCAGTCGCCGAAATAGCTGTTCGGCAGCGTGACACTCCAGACGTTGCCGCTGCCGCGGGTCCAGGAGTTGATCTCCTCGGAGCCCTTGATGCTCACCGCGCCGTCGCCGGCGTTGGTGTACGTGATCCGGTGCTGCTCGTCGGTGCCGCCGCGCGCGGGCTTGACCGTCTCGCGGTACAGCCCGGCGTGCACCAGCACGGTGTCGCCGGGCTGCGCCGCCTGGGCGGCATGGTTGATCGTCAGATACGGGGCGGCCTGCGTGCCGGCGTTGCCGTCGCTGCCGTTCTTGGCCACGTGGATGACGCGCGCGGCGTCCGCCGCGTACGCCGGACCGGCCGCGGGCAGCGCGAGCGCGGCGAGCGCGGCGGCGGCGACCGTGGCACACACCGCGCGGAAGACGGCGGCCA
>NZ_JTHL01000001.1:9571380-9588176 GCF_000818195.1 Streptomyces sp. 150FB
CCCGGCGTTTGCGGCCGGGCGCGCCCTCGCGGGGCGGGCTGACGGGGTGTCTCATCGGGCTCCTTCGGGAGGGGTGAGAGGGCGCCGCGGAGGCCGGGTCGGCGCGAAGGCCCCAGAGGCTCAAGGCTTAGTTTCTTAATTAATTTATGAAACTCATCGCGCCGCGGCTCCGCAGGTGCCAGCGGTCGAGCACCGTACCCGCGCGTCGGCGCGGCATCAATACATCGGACCAAAGTGGCCGCCGGTGAGCGAAAGCCGAGCCTCCGTCAGGAGGCCCCAGCGAGCCCGCCGATCAGATCCCGGCGCCTCAGGGGCTAGGCGCGGGCGGCCAGTTCGGGACCGTGGCCCGGCGCCACCGAGCCCTGGAGCACCAGCGCGGCGCCGCCGATCGCCGCCGCGTCCCGGGGGTTGCTCGACAGGTCCACCCGCACGCCGTGCACGTCGCGGGTGTACGCGCGCTCGGCGAGTCGCCGCCTGACCTCGCTCACGTAGATCGATCCGGCGACCACGAAACCCGGCCCGGCCAGCACCAACGTGTCGAGATCCCACAGGTTCACCAGGGTCACAGCGCCCTCGGCGAGCAGCGCCGCCGACTCGTCGACAAGCGCGCGGGCCTGCTCGTCGCCGTAGATAGCGGCCCGCGCCAGCACGTCGAAGGCCCGGGCGTCCAGGTCGTCGGGGCTGATCCGCAGTCGTTCGGCGAGCCCCGGCACCGCACGCGCCCGGCCCACCACCGCGCGCGGCGCCGCGTACATCTCCAGGCAGCCGCGGTTGCCGCACGGGCAGGGCTCGCCGTCGCGGATCACGGCCACATGTCCGATCTTTCCCGCGTTGGAGCTGGAGCCGCGGTGCAGCGCACCGTCCAGGACGACGCCGGAGCCTATGCCGCTGTTCATGTACAGGCAGCCGAAGGTCCGGTCCCGGGAGACCTGCCGGCTCCAGAACTCACCGACCGTCGCGGCCGCCGCGTCGCTGTCCACCAGCACCGGGATGTCAAGACGCGCCGCCAGCGAGTCCGCGAGGTCGAGTCCCGCCCACTGCGGCAGACCCGGCGGGGCGAGGAAGCCGCCGCGCGCCAGGTCCACGGGCCCGGGGCCGACCACCGCGAGCCCGGCGACGCTCTGCTTCTCGAGGCCGAGCCCCTCCGTCACGTCCCGGTAGAGCGCGGCCAGTTGCTCGGCGGCGTCCTCGGTGCCGGCGGAGTCCGTCCCGCCGGGGGAGCCCGCGCGACCGGAGCCCGTACCACCCGGCTCCGTACCACCCGGCCCCGTACCGCCCCCGGAATCAGCACCGCGGCCCGGCGTACCGGCCGGAGCGGCACCCGCGCTCGGGCCCGCGACGAGGGTGCGGCCCACTGTGCCGCCGCGGGTGTCGGTGACCACGCAGGTCAGCGCGTCCGAGCCGACGTGGATGCCGACGCCGTAGACCGCTCGCGAGTTGATGATCAGCATGGTGCGCGGCTTGCCCCGGGTGGCCACCGTGTCGCCGGTCTCGCGCACCACCCCGTCGTCGATCAGCCGCCGCACGATGTTCGAGATCGTGGGCTGTGTCAGCCCCGTCGCGTTGACCAGCTCCACCCGGCTGATCGGCCCGGACGACCTGATGAGGTCGACGATGAGTGCGCGGCTGCCAGGTCCCGCCGCCGCGGACTCCCGTCGGGCCATCCTCGTCCACCTTCCCCTTCGCCGTACGCTGTCGTACGACTACGTCACGCACGAGATTAGACGAGACCCACGACCGGGAGGCCACCATGCCCGCGCCCGCGACCAGCGACGGGGCCCGCCCGGTGCGCGGCATTCCGGTCGGGCTCGCCCTGGTGCGGGACGCCGAGGCGCTGGGCGCTGAGCCGTTCTTCCACGATTTCATCGCCGGCATGGAGCGCGTCCTGCTGCCGCTCGGGGTGCCGGTGCTGCTCCAGGTCGTCGCCACCGTGGAGCAGGCCGCCGAACGGATGCGGGCCTGGGCGCGGCACGGCCAGGTGCAGGGGGTGATCCTCATCGACCTGCTGCCGGGCGACGAGCGGGTGGCGCTGGTCAGGGAGCTCGGCATGCCGGCGGTGGTGATCGGCCCTCCGGTGACCGCGGACGGGCTGCCGGCCGTGTGGACGCAGGACGACGTGGCGATGCAGGACGTGGTGGACGAGCTGGTCGCCGCGGGGCATGCCCACCTCGGGCACGTCGCCGGCCCGGCGCAGATGGCGCACACGATCATCCGCCGGCGTACCTTCATGGCGGCGGCCGCCGGGCACGGGGTGCGCACCACGACCTTCGAGGGGGACTACTCGGAAGCGGCGGGCATACGGGCGCTGACCGCGCTCAGCGCGCTGGAGGACCGGCCGACCGCGGTCGTCTTCGACAACGACGTGATGGCGCTTGGCGCCCTGCACCAGGCGGGCCGGCTCGGGCTCATGGTGCCGGCCGACCTGTCGCTGGTGGCCTGGGACGACTCCGCCCTGTGCCAGCTCGCCGCCCCGCCGCTCGGCGCGGTCAGCCATGACGTCCAGGAGCTGGGCGAGCTGGCCGGCCGCACCCTGGCGGACGCCGTGGTCGCCGCCCCCGCCACCACGGTCAACGCACCGCCGGCCCGCCTGGTGGTGCGCGGCAGCGTCTGAGGCCTGCCTGCCCGTACGCCCGTACGCCCGTACGCGGTCCGAGCCCGCACGCATCTGCCTGGATCCTGATCCTTGATAGATTATTAATCTTACTTATTGACTTTCCGCTGGACGCTCGTGGACGCTGTGTCGCGTTCGAAGCCGTTCAAGCAAAGGAAGCTCAATGGACCACCGCACCAGGCCCCGGGCCGTGCGCGTCATGGCCGCGTCCGTCGTCAGCGCGCTCGCCCTCACCCTGGGCGGCTGCGGCACGAGCGGCGCCTCGGCGGGCGGCACCGGCGCCAGCAACTCGATAGACGTCGTGACCCGCTGGTCGGCGGGCAACACCGCGGCGGCGGCGCAGAAGAGCGTCTTCACGGCCTTCACCAAGGAGACCGGCGTCAAGGTCAACGCCACCGACGGCCTGGAGACCATCGACGACCAGGTCGAGAACGCCGTCGCGGCCGGCAAGTCCCCCGACGTGGTGATCGTCAACCTGTACGACAAGACGCTCGGTTGGCAGGACGCCGGCGTCACCGTCCCGGTCGACAACTACCTCAGGGAGTGGGGCCTCGCCGACAAGATGAAGGCCGGCGCGCTCGACGAGTGGCGGGTCGGCGGCAAGCCCGGTGGCAAGCTCCAGGGCCTGCCCTTCTCCGGCTTCAGTTGGCCGGTCTGGTACAACACCGACCTGCTCAAGAAGGCCGGGGTCGGCAAGGTCCCGACCACCACCGACGAGTTGATCGACGCCTCCAAGAAGCTGCGCGCCGCCCACATCCAGCCGCTCACGGTCGGCGGCAACGACTGGACCGGGCAGAAGCTCTTCTACCAGATCGCGCAGTCCTACACCGACGCCGCGGCCATGGAGAAGGTCATGGGGAGCGGCGGCTACTGCGCCACCCCGTCGGTGATGCGGGGCATCAAACTCTTCACCCAGCTTCGTGACGCCGGCGTTTTCACCGACAACGCGGCCGGCCTGAACGGCGACGCGATGTACGCGGCCTACTACTCCGGCAAGGCCGCCATGATGTCCGCCGGCTCCTGGGCGTACACCGACGCCAAGAAGTCGGGCACCGGTGTCGAGACGCACACCACGCTCGCCGGTCTGCCGCTGGCCTCGGGCTCGGTCTACCAGAACCCCACCGCCCTCCAGGGCTTCACCGGTGTCGGCTTCATGATCACCAAGCGCGGCGCTTCGAAGGACCGCATCGACAACGTGCGCAAGTTCATCACCTCCTTCTACAAGGACCCGGCCGTCGGCGACTTCGTGAAGGACGCGAGCATCCTGCCGCCCACCACCGGTGACTTCGCGAAGTACGCCACCGACCCGTTGCTGGCGCAGTCGCTGAAGCTCGACAAGACCGTGGACTACGCGGTGGTGCCCGACGTGTGGATCGGCTCGGCGTCCGACCCGATCATCCAGGTCCTGACCGGGGCGTACGGCAAGTCTTCCGCGGACACGATCTGCCAGGGCCTCGACGAGGCGACCAAGGGCGCCAAGAACTGACGTCGCCCGACCGCGTGGACCGTGCGGCACCCGGGGGGCGCCGCACCGCGGCGCCCCCCCCGCGACCCGCGACCGTACCGCGCAGCCCCTCCCCGTAACGGGCCGTCAGCCCGTGCCCGTACCGCCCGTCGCCTCCTCGCTTCCTCGCTTCCTCGGCCGAAAGAAACAGTTCCATGTCATCGACCAGCACACTGGCCGGCCCCCGCGCCGCTCCCGAGGCCGCACCACCGGCCGACCGCGCCCGCCGACGGCGCGGCAACGGCCTCAACACCCCCCGTCTGCTGTGGCTGACGGTCCCTTCCCTCGTGTGGTTCGCCGTCTTCTCGGCAGGGCCGCTGGTGGCGATGTTCGTCATCGCCACCCTGCGGTGGAAGGGCCTCATCTACGACCCCAGCTACGTCGGCACCGACAACATCCGGCAGGTCTTCGGCGACCCGGTCTTCCACGACGCGCTGCGCAACAGTGCCGTGCAGGTCGCCGTCGTCATCCCGGTGATGATCCCGCTCGCCTTCATGCTCGGCTACCACCTGAGCACCAAACCGCGCGGCTACCGCCTGCTGTCCGTGCTGTACTTCTCGCCGGGCCTGATCTCCATCGCCATCACCGGGACGATCTTCTACGGGGTGCTGTCGCCGAACGGCGGCACCAACGGCCTGCTGAACGCGGTGGGCCTGGACTCGCTCGCGCACGCCTGGCTCGCCGACCCCGCCACCGCGCTGCCCAGCCTGATCGCCATCGACCTGTGGCGCGGCATCGGCTGGACCGCCGTGCTGTTCGCCTCCCGGCTGGCCGGCGTCCCCAGCGATGTGATCGAGGCGGCCAGGATCGACGGCGCCGGACGCTTCCGCGTCATGTGGCAGATCGCCTTCCCCATGGTGAAGGACTACGTCCGCACCCTCACGATGCTCCAGTTCCTCTGGACACTGTTCACCTCCGCCGCGCTGATCCTGCTGCTCACCAAGGGCGGACCCGGCACCTCGTCCACCACTCTGTCCTACCTGGTGTACGAGAAGGCCTTCTCGCAGAGCGACCTCGGATACAGCCAAGTCGTCGGCGTCGTCCTGCTGTTGGTCGGTGTCCTCGGGATGCTGCTGATCCGCGTGCTGCTGCGCAGCCCCCTGGAGAAGATCTGATGACCGTCCCCACCTCCCCGCCCTCCCGGGCCCACGCGCCGGACCCCGAACGCCCCCGCCCCGTACGGCGCTCCCGGCGGCGCGACGCGGGACGGCTCGCCGTCCCGCTGTCCTGGCTGTACGCGCTGGTGCTCGCGGCGCCGCTCTACTACCTCGTGGCGAGCGCGTTCAAGACCAACATCGAGATCTTCAACCATCCCTTCGCGCTGCCCGGCCACTGGCTGTGGCACAACTTCCGTACCGCCTGGGAGACCGCGGCCCTCGGACAGGCGCTGCTGAACTCGCTGTTGATCTCCGCCGTCGCGATCGTGCTGACGCTGGGCCTCGCGCTGCCCGCGTCCTTCGCGCTCGCCCGGCTCGACAACCGGCTCTCGCGGCTGGTCACCGGCACCTTCTCGGTGGGCTTTCTGATCCCGCCGTTCGCGGCGCTGATCCCCACCGTGATCCTCGCGATCAAGATAGACATGTTCTACACGCGCGAGTTCCAGATGCTCTTCCTGCCGGCGAGCGCGCTGCCGCTGTCGGTGCTGCTGCTCACTCAGTTCATGAGGACCGTGCCGCCCGCGCTGGTGGAGTCGGCGGCGCTGGACGGCGCGGGCAACTGGCGGCTGCTGGTCAACGTGTTCATCCCGATCGCCATGCCCGGCGTGGTGAGCGTGGCGATCCTCCAGATGCTCACCTTCTGGAACGAGTACCTCTTCTCGCTGACCATCACCGGAACCGGACCCGACGTCCGCACCGCGCAGGTCGCGCTGCCCACTCTGATCTCCGACTCGACCGACTTCGGCGTCCTCACCGCCGGCACCGTGCTGACTCTTCTGCCGGTGTATGTCGCCTACTCGCTCGCCAGCCGCCGTATGCAGGAAGCACTCACCGCAGGGGCAGTCAAGGGATGACACTCAGCACTGAAATCAGCACCGGCCCGGGCTCCGACGCCCCTACCGGGAACGGCGTACGCGCCGACGCCGACACCTCGACGCCGTCCGCCACCCGCCACGACCTCGGCGGCGAGTGGCGACTGACCTGGCTGGCGGGCCCCGACGGCACGCCCGCCGGGGTCGGGGACGCCGCGCTGCCTGCCCAGGTGCCCGGCGAGGTGCACACCGCACTGCTCGCAGCGGGCCACCTGACCGACCCGGACGTGGGGCTCGGTGAGCCGGCGCAGGACTGGGTGGGGCGCTCCCAGTGGTCGTACCACCGTTCCTTCGCGTTCACGCCCGTGCCCGGCGCCCGTACCGACCTGGTCGCCGACGGCCTGGACACGGTCGCCGAGGTGTACGTCAACGGTCGGCACGTCGGCGCCGCCCGCGATCAGCACCTCGCCCACCGCTGGCCGGTGGA
Organism: Streptomyces sp. 150FB; assembly: GCF_000818195.1. GTDB lineage: Bacteria > Actinomycetota > Actinomycetes > Streptomycetales > Streptomycetaceae > Streptomyces. The sequence continues at coordinate 9,577,952 of NZ_JTHL01000001.1, forward strand.
CGACGTGCTGGAGCCCGGCGACAACACCGTCGAGGTGCGCTTCGCCTCCGCCTGGGACGCCGCACTCGCCCACGAGCGCGCGCACGGCCCGCTGCCCTCGCCCTATGACGAGCCGTACGCGCACATCCGCAAGACGGCCGCCAACTTCGGGTGGGACTGGGGGCCGCACTACGTCACCGCCGGTATCTGGCGGGGCATCAGGCTGGAGACGTACGCGGGCCGTATCGACCACATACGCCCGCTGGTCCGGCTCGACGCCGACCACGGCGCCGCCGAACTCACCGCGTACGTACGGGTCGAGGCCCCCGCCGGCTCCCGTGTCCTGGTCGAACTGACCGGCCCGGACGGCCGGTTGGCCGCACACGCCACCGGCGAGGCCGCGGGGGAGGAGGCGGCGCTGACGCTCACCGTCGCGAACCCGGAACTCTGGTGGCCGGTGGGCCTCGGCGCCCAGCCGCTCTACCGGCTCACCGCCCGCCTCGACGCCCCGGACGGCACGGTGCTGGACGAGACGGGCGTACGGGTCGGGATGCGCTCGGTCGCGGTGGACGAGACCCCGGACGCGCTCGGCACCCGCTGGGCCCTGGTCGTCAACGGCCGCACCGTACGGGTCCGCGGCTACAACTGGATCCCCGACGACACCCTGCCCAGCCGCGAGACACCGCGGCGCGTCGTCGCCCGTATCGACCAGGCCGTGGCCGGCAACGCCAATCTGCTGCGGGTGTGGGGCGGCGGCCACTTCGCCGACGAGCACTTCCTGGACGCCTGCGACGAGCGGGGCGTACTGGTGTGGCACGACTTCCTCTTCGCCTGCGCCGCCTACTGCGAGGACGAGGAAACCGCGGCGCTGGTCACAGCGGAGGCCGAACAGGCGGTGGCCAGGATGTCCCCGCACCCGAGCCTGGTCGTGTGGTGCGGTGGCAACGAGACGGTCCTCGGCCGGCACCACTGGGGCTGGGCGGACCAGATCGGCGAGCGCGGCTGGGGCGCGTACTACTACCTGGACGTGCTGCCCGGCGTGCTGGCCCGGCTCGACCCGACCCGCCCGTACGTGCCCAACTCGCCCTGGTCCGGGACGCTCGACGCCGACCCGGCGGCCGACACGCACGGCCTGAGCCATCTGTGGGACGCCTGGAACGAGGCGGACTACGCGCACTACCGGGACCACGACCCGTCCTTCGTCGCCGAGATGGGATGGTGCGGGCCGGCCGCCTGGACGACCCTTGAGCGGGTGCTCGGCGGGGAGACCCCCGGCCCCGCCTCGCCGCTGACCCGGCATCATCTGCGGGCCATCGACGGCATGCACAAGCTGACCCGTGGCCTCCAGCCGCACGTGCCCACTCCCGCGGAGGGCGCGGACTGGCACTTCGCCACCCAGTTGGTGCAGGCCCGGGCGGTCGCGGCCGGCGTGGAGTGGCTGCGGTCGCGGGAACGGTGCGCGGGCGCGGTGGTGTGGCAGCTCAACGACTGCTGGCCGGCGATCAGTTGGTCGGCGGTCGACGTGGCCGGCATCGAGAAGCCGCTGTGGTACGCGCTCAGGCACTCCTTCGCGCCCCGGCTGGCGACCGTACAGCCCGTGAGCCCCGGCCCGGCGCACGACCCGACGGGTACGGCGGGTCTCGCGCTGACGCTGGTCAACGACGCGGTGGGGGACTGGACACCGGAGGTTTCGGTGTTCCGCGTCTCCCTGGACGGCCGGGAGCTGGCGCGTACCCGGCTGGAGGCGAGCTGTCCGGCGAACGGCTTGGTCACCCTGCCGCTGGACCCGGCGGTGGCGGCCCCGGCCGACCCGCACGCCGAGCTGCTGGTCGTGGAGGCGGACGGGGTGCGTACCACCTGGGCCTACCGCCCTGGCCGCGTCCTGACCTCGCCTCCGCCCGTCCGTACGGTGACCACCTCCTACGCGGACGGCGCGCTGGCCCTGACGGTGACGGCGGAGTCGCTCCTGCGCGACGTCTGCGTCTTCCCCGACCGGCTGGCCGCCGCACTGGATCTCCCTCCGTACGCCCTGACGTCCGACACGTCCCTGGTCACCCTCCTCCCGGGCGAGACCCACACCTTCCGCCTCACCACCCGGGACGGCAGCGCGCTGCGCGAGGCCGGGATTCCGGAACCGGTGCTGCGGCTGGCGGTCCGCTCGGCGGAGGAGCTGACCACGTAATCGCTTCACTGCTCACCGACTGACCAGCGAACCAGGTCTCCGGACCGTTGTGGGCCGCCCCTCGGCACGAGAGGCGGTCCACAGTCCATGTGTGGAGGAACACCGCTGTGTGCCCGCGCAGTTGAAGCGCGGGGAGTCGCCCCGGGGTACGAGAGCGCCCATGGGGACGGTCGGGCTCCGGCGTGTCCAGCGCCGGACATCGGGTGACCGCGAACTCTCGCCGCAGAGGCTATGCCCGCATCCGACGCGTTGTGAAGGGTGCCGATGCGGCCTTCCTCCGCCCTTCCCGGCGCCCGCCCTCCGCCCGGCTGTGATCGCGGAAGCAAACCCGCAGGTCAGTACGGATGTGACCGCAGGGGCCCCGGGCGTCCGGTCGCACCAATGTTTCTCAAGTTATTGACGGGCGTCGACAAACGACCTATCAATGAAATGCCGAAGTGAGGCCCGGTCACAACGATCTGACGGTTGAACCTCGGCTGGCACAGCTCAAGCGGCAGGTACACCAACCTGCGCGCACCGCTCCCGGCCTCATTCCCGGCCGGCCCTTCGTACTCCCTTCGCGGACGAAGCGAGGCCACCATGCGGTATCGGAAAAGCCTGCTCAGCAAACGACTCGGTGCGGCCCTTCTCGTGCTGGCCGCACTGCCGTTGACCTCCTGCGGAGGCGGCGGCGCCTCCAACACCAGCAACACCATCACGCTGGGACTGCCGGTCCCGGCCACCACACTGGCACCGGTGTATCTCGCCGACGAGGAGAACCTGTGGGCCAAGAACGGCCTGAAGGTCAAGACCGTCACCTTCAGCGGTGACGCCGAACTCGCCAAGGCCGTCCTGTCCGGCGACGTCGACGTGGCGATCGGTTCGCTGAGCGGATCGCTCACCGCCATCGAGGCACACCAGGACGCGAAGGTGTTCTACGGCGGTTTCGACATGCCCGCCTTCGCCTGGTACGCGGTCCCGAGCATTCACTCCGTGGGCCAGGGCAAGGGCAAGAACTGGGGTGTCACCACACTGGGTTCGTCGACCGACCTGCTCACCCGGTACGCCGTGTCCCACGCCGGGCTCGACCCGAGCCACGACATCAAGATCATCCAGGGCGGCGCATCCGCCGCGCGGCTCGCCGCCACGCAGGCGGGTCAGTTGCAGGTCAACGTATTCACCGAACCGCAGACCATCTACGCCGCGCGGGACGGCTACAACAAGATCCTCGACCTCAAGGACGTTGTCGACAGTTACCCCATGCACGTCGCCTGGGCGAAGTCCTCGTTCGTGAACGGCAACAAGGACAGGGCGAAACGCTTCGTCGCCACCCTGTCCGCCGCCATGACGAAGACCAAGAAGCAGCCCGACATCGCGGCGGCCTCCATGGCCAAGAAGCTGAAGCTGTCCGTCCCCGACGCCAAGGCAAGCATGGCCGAATGGATCAACCAGCTCTACCCGGACGGCCGGCTGCCGTCGGACAAGGCCATGAACGCCTTCTGGAACATGGGCATTTCCGGCAAGTCCTTCACCAGCAAGCTGCCCGAGTCGAAGTGGCTGGACACCACGTTCCTACCCCGTTGAGCCGACGACCGATCGAGGCGAGCGGAGCACTCCCATGGCACATATCTCTTTCGACCAGGTTCAGATCTCCTACCAGGGCAGGAGGGAGCCGTTCATCGCTGTGGACGGCTTCGAAGCGGACGTCTCCGAGGGCGAGTTCGTCACGATCGTCGGAGCCAGCGGCTGCGGCAAGAGCAGCGTACTGATGGCCGCCGACGGCCTGCTCGCGACCTCCGGCGGCGCCGTACGGATCAATGGCACACCGGTCACCAAGCCGGGCCCGGACCGCGCGATGGTCTTCCAGGACGCCTCACTGATGCCGTGGCGGACCGTACTGTCCAACGTGGCGTTCGGCCTGGAGTTGCAGGGCGTCGGCAAAGCGGAACGGCTCGCGGCCGCACAGCGGTACGTCGATCTGGTCGGTCTGCGCGGCAGGGAGACCAGCCGTCCGCACGAGCTGTCGGGCGGTATGCGCCAACGGGTCGGAATCGCCCGCGCCCTGGCGACCGACCCGGCCGTCCTGCTGATGGACGAACCGTTCGGCGCCCTCGACGCGCAGACCCGCGAGCTGATGGCCGTCGAACTCCTGAAGATCTGGGACATCGACCGCAAGACCGTACTGTTCGTCACCCACGGCATCGACGAGGCGGTGTTCCTCGCCGACCGGATCCTCGTCATGGGCGGCAGGCCCAGCCGGGTCACCGAGATCATCGAGATCGACCTGCCACGCCCCAGGGACGCGGCGGTCAGAGCCGGCGCCGCCTTCGCGAAGTACCGTACCCATCTGGCTTCCCTGCTCTTCGGCGACGACAGCGAAGGACCAGGACCCGCGCCGGACAGCGAAGGACCGGCGGCGGGCGGGGCGCGGACGGCGGTTCCCGGGAAGTCCACCGCGGTCCGCTCAGGGCAGTCGGTCCGATGACGCGCCTGTCCCCGGTCGCCGGCCTCGCCCGGCCCGTACGCCGCGCCAAGTGGCTTCCGGGCGCGCAGGTGCGCGTCGCGCTCGGCAGCGTCGTCGTCGTGCTGGTCGCCTGGCAGCTCTCCGGGCAGAGCGGCCTGATCGACACGAAATACACCGGCACTCCGATCGCCGTCCTGCGCGCCGGCAAGCAGCTCATCGGCTCCGGCGAACTGTGGAGCAACGCGCGGGTCAGCCTGGTCGAGTTCGGCGCCGGACTGCTGCTGGCCGTCGTCGTCGGCGTACCGCTCGGGATGCTGATGGGATGGCGGCTCCGGCTGCGCCAGACACTGGAACCCGCGCTGCTGGCGCTCTACGTCACGCCGTCCCTCGCCCTGCTGCCGCTGATCGTTCTCGCGTTCGGCATCGGCGAGACCTCCAAGATCGCCATTGTCTTCGTCGAAGGTGTGATCACCATCGTCGTGAACGCCATGGCCGGTATCAGGGAGAGCGATCCGCGCCTCGTCCAGACCGCGGACAGCTTCTGCGCCTCCCGGTTCGCGGTCTTCACCAAAGTGCTGCTGCCCAGCGCGCTGCCCACGATCGTGGCGGGACTGCGGCTCGGCGCCGGCCGCGGGGTGGTCGCCGTCATCGTCGGCGAACTGTACGCGGGGAGCCAGGGCATCGGGCTCATGGTCTCTTCGTACGGGCAGAGTTTCGACATCGCTCCGCTGCTGTTCGTGACCCTCACCGTCGCGGTGTTCGGCTATCTCGTCAGCCTGTTGCTGCGCTCACTCCAGTCCGCCGTCACGACAGGGAAGGGGTGAGCCATGTCGGGCCTGACCGGTGTGACCCGCACCAACTGGTTCCGGTTGTCCCTTCCCGTACTGCTGGGAGGCGGCTTCATCGTCGTGGTCGCCGTGGTCTGGCAGCTCGCGGCCTCTCTGGGGCTCATCAACCCCTTCCTCACCTCCTCGCCGGCACTGATCGCCGACTCGCTGACCGCGCAGGCCACTTCGGGGACGCTGCTGAGTTCTGTCGGCGTCAGCGCGGTCGAGCTGTGCATCGGCTTCGGCGCGGCGGCGGTCGTCGGTGTGGTGGTGGGCCTGCTGATGGGGCGCTACCGCTACGTCGAGTTCGCCGTCGAACCGTACGTCTGGCTCCTGTACTCGGCGCCGATCGTCGCCCTCTTCCCGCTGCTGGTCCTCGCGTTCGGCCTCGGCCGGCCGGCGGTCACCGCGATCACGTTCCTGATGGCAGTGGTCCCGGTGATCATCAACTCCTCCCAGGCGGTACGCAACGTCGACCGCAAGCTGGTCGACGCCGCTGTCTCCTTCGGCGCCGGCGAGAGCGCACTGCTGGTCAAGGTGATCCTGCCGGCGTCGGTGCCGACCGTGATGGCGGGGCTCAGGCTCGGTCTCGGCCGCGCGATGGTCGGTGTGGTGATCGGGGAGTTCTTCGCCGGGGACGGCGGCATCGGCTACAACATCAGCTACTACGCGGGGCACTTGGGCACCACCGACGTGCTGGCCTCCGTCGTGGTGGTGATCGTGGCCGGCCTGCTCCTGAACTGGCTGGCCAGGCGGCTGGAACGAATGGCCGACTCCTGGCGCACCGAACCGCGCTGACCTCCCGTACGACCGGCCCGTACGACTGGCCCGTACGACCGGCCCGAAGGCCCGGCCCGGCCTGGGCCCCGATGACCAACGTTCGACCCGCACCAGACCAAGGCGACGAGGAGTGCCCACGCATGAAGCACATCGCAGCCGATATCGGTGGCACATTCACGGACATCACCGCCATCGACGAACACGGCGCCTTTCACACGGCCAAGACACTGACCACCCCGGACGACCACGCGGAGGGCGTGCTGAACGGGCTGGCCGAACTCGACGCCCGGCTCCAGGACACCGAACTGTTCCTGCACGGCTCGACCATCGCCATCAACACCGTGCTCCAGCGCGCCGGCGCCCGCACCGCACTGATCACCACCGAGGGGTTCCGCGACGTCTACGAGATCGGCCGGGGCAACCGCTCCGAACCGTACAACCTCTTCTTCGGCAAGCCCGTACCGCTCGTACCCAGGCACCTGCGCCGCGAGGTGCGCGAACGTGTCCTGGTCGACGGCAGTGTCCGTACGCCCCTGGACACCGAGGCCGCCCGTGCCCTGATCGCCGAACTCAAGGCCGCGGGAGTGGAATCCGTCGCTGTCTGCCTGCTGCACTCCTACGCCAACCCGGAGCACGAACTGGCCCTGGGCCGACTGATCGAGGAGCTGTGGCCGGAGGTCTACCTCACCCTCTCCCATCAGATCATGCGCGAGTACCGGGAGTACGAACGCACCTCGACCGCCGTACTCAACGCCTATGTGGGACCCGTCGTCTCACGCTACCTGGACTCGCTCAGCGAGCGACTCGCCGCGCGCGGATTCACCGGCAGGCTGCTGATCATGCAGTCCAACGGCGGCATCATGTCGGTCGGTACCGCGCGCCGCAGCCCGGTCCGGATGATGGAATCAGGTCCCGTCGCCGGAGTCATCGGCGCCGCCGCCCTGGCCGGCGGTCTCGGTCTGCCACGGCTCATCCCGTTCGACATGGGCGGTACCACCGCGAAGACCAGCCTGGTCAAGAACGGTGAGGTCGACATCAGCCCCGGCTACTTCATCGGCGGGTACGCGACCGGGCATCCGATGACACTGCCCGTGGTGAACATCGTCGAAGTGGGTTCGGGCGGTGGCAGCATCGCCTGGGTCGACGCCGCCGGTGCGCTGAAGGTCGGCCCGCGGAGCGCGGGCGCCTCGCCGGGCCCGGCCTGCTACGGTCTCGGCGGCGACCGGCCGACGGTCAGCGACGCGAATCTGGTGCTCGGCAGGCTCGGTGCGCGTCGCTTCCTCGGCGGTGGGATGCGCCTCGACCGGGCAGCCGCCGAAGCCGCCATCGTCAAGCATGTCGGCACCCCGCTCGGCCTCGACCTGTACGCGGCTGCCCTCGGCATCGTGACCATAGCCGACGCGCAGATGTCCCTCGCGGTGCGCGCCGTCTCGGTGGAGAAGGGCGAGGACCCCCGTGAGTTCGCGCTCGTCGCGACCGGCGGAGCGGGCCCGCTGCACGCGGTCTCCATCGCCCGTGAGCTCAACATCGGCACCGTGGTGGTGCCCGTACTGCCGGGACAGTTCTCCGCCAAGGGCATGCTGTCCTGTGATGTACGGCACGACCTGACACGCACACTTCTCGCCCCGCTGGAAGAGGCGACCGTCGAGCAGTACGCGGGGATCCTCAAATCGCTCGGAGCACAGGCCTGGGAGCAGTTGCGCGCGGACATCGGCGAGCCCACCCAGGCCCCGGAAGTCCGGCATCTGCTGGAACTGCGGTACCGGGGACAGGAGTTCACCATTTCCGTGCCGGTGCCCGAGGAGGGGCTGACCGTCGGCACGTACGGCACCGTACGAGCCGACTTCGACACACTGCACGACCAGCTCTACGGTCACAAGGCGCCGGGAGAGCCGGTCGAGGCGGTGGGCGCGCGCACGGTGATCACCATGCCGCTGGCCGCCGGTGTGACAACCGCGTCCGGTGCGGCACCGGCGCCGGCCGCCGCCGGCGAGCCGGAACCGGGCGAGCGGCGCCCGGTTGTGCTGAACACCGGCGCGGAGCCGGTGGACTGCCCGGTGTACGACCGGGAGTCGCTGCTGCCCGGTCAGCGGATCACCGGTCCGGCCGTGGTGCAGGAAGCCACCTCGTCGGTGGTGTGTTACGCGGGCGACGTGCTCACCGTCGCCGCGGACGAATCGCTCGTCATCTCGGTAGGGAGCCTGGTATGACCGTCACCGATGTCGACCCGATCACCCTGGAAGTGGTGCGCTGCGCCCTGGTCGCGCACTGCGACGAAATGGCGACCGCACTGCGCAGGGCCGCCTACAACCCCATGATCTTCGAGGTGCAGGACTACTGCGTCGGTCTCGTGGACACCTCCGGCGAGCTCATCGCGCAGAACCTCGGCGGCCTGCCGATCTTCCTCGCGGACCTGGGTGTCTCGGTCGCGGACGGCATCGACCGCTTCGGTCTCGAAGGCTTCGAGCCCGGCGACGCGATCGTGATGAACTACCCGTACGTCGCCGGACAGCACCTGAACAACGTGGTCGTCTACACCCCGATCTTCGTGGACGGCGAGGTCGTCGCCTTCCCGGCGGTACGCGCGCACTGGGTGGACATCGGCGGCTCCCGTATCGGCTTCGGCTCGACGGCGACCACCGACATCTACTCGGAGGGCCTGCAACTGCGGTCCATCAAGGTGATGAAGGCCGGCACGTGGGACGACGACGTCATGCAGATCATCAAGGACAACGTCCGGGTACCCGAATCGTCCTTCGGTGACCTGCGGGCCGCACTCGCCGCATGCCGGCTCGGCGAGCGGCGGATCACCGAGCTGATCGGCCGTTACGGTCTCGACACCGTCATGGCCTGCGTGAGCACTATGCGCGACCAGTCCGAGCGGCTGTCCAGGGACGCCGTCGCACGCATGACCGACGGTGAATACACCGCCACGGCGTGGATGGACAACGACGGCCAGGACCTCGACCGCCGTATCCACCTCGACATCCGGGTGGAGGTGGCGGGGGAGGAGCTGACCGTCGACTTCTCCGGCATCGCCGAGCAGGTCAAGGGGCCGCTCAACTCCGGTAAATCCGGAGGCATCGCGGCCGCCCGGGTCGCGTTCAAGATGCTCACCCTGCCCACCCACCCGGTGGACGAGGGGTCCTTCCGGAATCTTCATGTGATCCTGCCCGAGGGCAAGTTGCTCAACGCCCGGCCGCCGGCGGCGCTCGGCCAGTGGAGCATCTCCCTGCCCACGGTGGTGGACACCATCGTACGATCGCTCGCACCGACCCTGCCCGACCGGGTACCGGCCGCACACAAGGGCGACATGTCGGGGTTCACCTTCCACGGAATCGACGAGCGCACCGGCGCCCGGTTCGTCTGCCTGAACATCAACGGTGGCGGCTGGGGCGGCCGGCCGGTCGGCGACGGCCCCAGCGCCTGCGTCTCGATGTGCCAGGGCGATGTGCGCAACGTACCGATCGAGATCCAGGAAGCGCGCTACCCCCTGGTGTTCAACAGGCACGAACTGCGAGCCGACAGCGGCGGCGCCGGGCGCTACCGGGGCGGTCTCGGCCTGGAGATCGACGTCGAACCCCAGCAGGAGATGTTCACCAACATCGCCAACGAACGCACCACCTGCCCGCCGTGGGGCCTGCGCGGCGGACACCCGGGCGCGGTGAACGACACCGTGGTACGTCAGCCGGGCGGCGAGGCGAGCCACGTCAAGAAGCACACCGGTCTGCGGCTGGAAGCCGGTTCCTACGTGTCGTTCCGCACGGCGGGTGGCGGCGGCTGGGGCGAGGCCGCCGAGCGGCCCGTCGAAGAGGTCGCGCGGGACGTGCTCGACGGATTCGTCTCGGTCGAAGCGGCACGGGACCTCTACCGGGTCGCGGTGTCCGCCGACGGTGTCGTCGACGCGGGCCTGACCGAGCGGCTGCGGGCGGTCTCCACCATCGGCGAGCCGGCCGATGTCACTGGTTGACGAGCTCGCCGGGCGCGCGCACGCGGTGGCGGGCGAGCCGATAC
>NZ_JTHL01000001.1:9588201-9615695 GCF_000818195.1 Streptomyces sp. 150FB
GGCCACCGTGCGCGCCTCGGCGCGGGCGCACCTGACCGACGCGCTCGGCGGCATTCTGGCGGGACACACCACCCTGCACCCGGCCGTACGTCGGCTCGGGAACCTGGACGGCGGGCGGCAGGGGCCGGGCGGCGCGGCCCGTCGTACCGCGTTCACCTGCGGTGTCTACGCGAACTGCTGGGAGGTCGGCGCCATCCACCGGGCGTCCGTGGTGTGTCCCGGCTATGTGGTGCTCCCCGCCGTCCTCGGCGTCCTCGGCACATGCCCCGCCCTCACCTGGGAGGAGATCCTTCGGGCGTGTCTCGTCGGCTACGAGGTCGCCGTCGCCGCCGCGATCGCCGTCCGCGGCGACCTGCTGATCCAGCGCGGCTGGTGGCCGACCGCACTGCTCGCGCCGCTCGGCGGGGCGGCGGCCGTCTCCGTCCTGCTGGGGCACTCCCGGACAGTCACCGCGTCGGCGATCGCGCTGGCCGCCCAGCACGCCGGCGGCAGCGTGGCGGGTACGACGGCCGACTCCGACGGACGGTATCTGCTGAGCGGGCTCGCCGCCGAGCGCGCCGTGGACGCCGCGTTCACCGCGGGCGCGGGCTGGCGCGGCCCCCTCGACATCCTCGACGACCCCCGGTCGCCACTGCGCCGGGAGCCCGGCAGGGCCCTCCCCGGCAGCTATCTGCTTCCGGAGCTGAGCATGAAGGGGCACGCCGGCGCGAAGCATCTGCAGGCCGCGATCGACGCGGTACTCACCGTTCGCGCCGACGCCGGAGGGGCACCGGTACGCCGTATCGAGTGCGGGCTGCCCGCCCGGCTGGCCGGGGTGGTCAACCGTCCGCCGCCGTTCGGCTCGCCGCTGAACGCCCTGGCCAGCGCGCAGTTCATCCTCGCCGTGGCCGCCGTGCGGGGGCACTGCACACCGTGGGACTTCACCCCCGAGACACTGACCGACGACACGGTGCTCGCCCTCGCCCGGCAGGTGACCGTGACCCCGGCCGCCTCTCCCGCCTCAGGGGAGCCCGCGGCCTGGGGCGCCACCGTCGACGTGACCACCGTGTCCGGGACGGTCCGCGTCGAGCGCCGGTGGGCCAAAGGAGATCCCGGCAACGAGCTGACCGGAGCCGAACTCACCGAGAAATTCGTGACGCTGGCCGGCCGGTCACTCGGCGAGGGACCGGCGGGGGAACTGGCCGGGCTGCTGCTCGGCGCCGACGGCGAGACGCCGCTGTCGGCGCTCGCCGAGTACGTACTGCCGTTGCTGCACCGGCGCGAGGCGAGTCCGGCGTAGATTCTCCGTACGCTCCCAGCTCCGTGCTGATCACCCCCCACCAGCAGACGGCAGAGAGGACCCATCGGATGCCTACGCCGCAGTCCGTGCTGATGACCATGCTCGGCCGTTACTGCGTCGACGACAACCCTCCCATCGCCACCTCGGGTTACATCGACGTCCTCGGCCGGATCGACGTGTCGGAACACGCCACCCGGCTGACCGTGACCCGGATGACGGAGAGAGGTCTGCTGGAGCGTCAACGCCGAGGCAGAATCGCCTACTTCAAGGCCACCGAGGTGGCTTTGAACGTCGTACGCAACCAGGACAGGCGCACCTTCGAGAACTCGACAGGACCGTCGGGCCCCGAAGGAGTGTGGACCATCCTCAGCTTCTCGATGCCGGAGACACAGCGCAACGAACGGCACCTGCTGCGCAGGCGTCTCGCCTGGGAGGGCTTCGGCCTGCTGCGGGACGGAGTGTGGATCGCGCCGGGGGACCACGATCTCGGGGACGTGCTCGACCAGTTGCTGCCCACCGGGGTGGGCCGCAGGGTGGAGGCGTTCACCGCCTATCCGAAGTTCAGCGATGTGAAGGGCATGATCTCCCGGACCTGGCAGCTCGACGAACTCACCGAACGCTACGAGCAGTTCCTCGGTGAATGGGACGTTCCCACACCGGCCCCCGGGGTGCGGGACGCCCTCGGCAAGGATCTGCTCCTGATCACCTCATGGCGCCAGCTCCTGCGGGAGACACCCCGACTGCCCGCAGCGCACCTGCCGGACGACTGGCCGGCGGAACGCTGTCTGGAACTGTTCCGCACCCTCCACGCCGCCTACGACCGGGAGGCCCGCGACCTGTTCGCAGGGGTTCTGGCGCGCAGCGCCCAGGACTGAACCCGACGATCCACCGCGCCCACCACACAAGGAGTGAGGCAATTGCGCGCCGTCGACACACACTTCCACTGGTTCCCCCGCTCGCACATGGAGACGATGGCCCGCCGCGCGGACCATCCGCGTACCGAACCGCACGGGGACGGATACCGCTACCACTACAACCGCGGACGCAGCTTCCTGCCGCTGCCAGGTGTGTGGTTCGACCTGGAGGCCGGGCTCGCCGCCACCGAAGCGGTGACCGGGCCCGACACCGCCGTGGTGTGCACCACCGGTGTGCTGTCCGGGCTGCTCGACCAACTGCCGCTCACGGAGGCTGTCGACGAGGCGTACGCCTACAACGCGGAGATCGCGAAGGCACAGCGCGAACACACCGGCCGGTTCTTCGGCACCGCGGCGGTTCCGCTGCTCGACACCGAGCAGGCGCTGGCCGTGCTCGACCACGCCATCGGCGAACTCGACCTGCGGGGGGTGAACCTGCCGCCGATGACCGGCGGCGAGACGATCGACGCCGAGCGTCTGGAACCGTTCTACGCGCGCGTCGCCGAACTGGGCGTGCCACTGATCGTCCATCCCACGGACATCGCCTTCGGCGAGGCACTGGACGGCTACGACCAGGCGTTCCAGCGCACCGTTGGACGGCTGCTCGACTCCAGCGTCACGGTGCTGCGGCTGATCTTCAGCGGCATCCTGGAGTGCCACCCGGGGCTGAAGGTGGTCCAGACCCACGCCGGCGGGCTGCTGCCTTACCAGGCGGGCCGGATCGACAAGAACGCCAGGATCGCCGCGCTGCCCGAGCCGCCGAGTGCGTACCTGCGGAGACTGTTCGTGGACACCGTCGCTCCACAGGCGCTGACGATCCGTACGGCGGTCGAGTTCTTCGGCGCCGACCACGTCCTGTACGGCACCGACTACCCGTGCTGGAGCCAGCGGGCCGCCGTGGACGTCATCGATGAGGCGGGTCTGACCGACGAGGACCGCGAACTGGTGATGTCGGCGAACGCGCCCACCGTCTTCGACCTGAGCCACGACGGGACCGGATGACCTCCGCAGCGCCGGCCCGTCATTGCCGACACGGCGCGACAGCGGCTGTTCACCCCCGGCGTCGAGCCTCATGCGGTGGTCAGGGGGTGAGCAGACCTGGTGGGGCCGAGGCCGCGCTGGTCGGGGAGTCGGCGGCGATCGCCGCGGCGATCGCTTCGCTGCGCCATACGAGCATCGGTACGCCGGACATGTAGTAGTGGGTGCCGCTCGTGAGGTAGCCCAGGGCGAGAAGCGACCGCTGGGGCCTCCCGCTCCGGTCGACGAGCCGCCCGGTTTCCGGCTGCACGCGCAAGCCACCGTCCGGGTGCCGTTGTCCGCCCCCGTTACGGATCAGTGAGTCCATCAGTTCATGGGCGCCTGCGGGCGTGGCTGGACGGTCCGTCGGTGCCGCGGTCGCGGCGGCGATCACGACGTCGGCTTCTACCGCGTGGTGCTGCGCCATGACCAGGAATCCCCGCTTCGTGGGCGTGACGTCCTCAAGGCCGCGTAGGACGCGCAACTGACCGCTGTCGGCCATCTCGACGAGTGTGCCGGCTGTTGCGGCGGGCATGGGGGAGGTGAAGCTCGCCCACAGTCGGTGGTAGCGGCGGAAGAACTGCCGCCGATCGCTGCGGGGCAGAGTCGGCCACCAATGGTGCACGGTGGTGATCAGAGCCCAGGTGGTGACCTGGAGCCAGTCGACGTCCCGTACGTGCTCCCGGTCGGCGAGTTGTCGGCGTACACGTCTCAAACCCCAGTCCGCCATGGTCGTCTCGGCGGCGATCTGCCCTGGCGTGGCCCCGGCGAGAAGTGCTTCCGCCCGGGCCAGAGCGGCCACCATCGACAACCGCGGAGGTGAGGACGAGCGCTCGAGCCGGTCCCGGACGGTCTCCGGGGTCATCACCGTCGGCCGCCCACCCTGTCGTGGGCGGCGCACGGCAGCCAGGATGCCGTCGCGGGAAAGCAGTGTGATCCGCCCCTGATGTCTTTGGGCCCGCAGTCCCAGGACGGTGTCGACGGCGGTGAGCCCGCAGCCGATGACGGCCACGGAGGCCGACGGATGAACGGTGTCAAGAGTGGCTGCCACGGGATAGGGCCGGCTGATGTAGGACGGGTGACCGGCGAGTTTGTAGGGGTCGTAACCGGACGGGTCTCCGACGCACAGCACCGCGTGGTCGCACGGGACGGTGGCCCCGCCCTCCAGGCCGACCAGTGCCTTGTCACCGTCGGGCGCGACACTCACAACGCGTCGGCGCAGCCACGTAACCGACCATCCGGCGGCCGTCAGGCCGTCCAGGGTCTGGGAGAGGCTTTCCTCGAGGTAGCGGCCGTAGACGTGCCGCGGCGGGAAGACTTCCTGCGTCCACAGTTCGGAAGCACAGCTCCCGTCGTGGTGACGGGCGAGCCACCGCTGTGCGTGCTCCGGATCGTTCGGGTCCAGCGTCATCATGGCGGGCGGGGCGTTCACCACGATCTCGTCACGGTCCATCCGGTACGCCCTGCCGCGCCACAGATGGTCCGAGGGCTCCACGATCACGAGGTCGACATCTCGTGAGCCGAGTGCGCGGGCGAGGGCCATGACGAGACATGCCGCGGCTGTGCCCCCGCCCACAACGCAGATACGCATGCGCGGCTCCTAGGCTCTCGGGGGCGTCGTGCCGGCGGCTGGGTGCTTGCGAGCCAGCGCGAAGCGGTAGGTGATGCTGCCGACGAACCCTTCGTCGTGTGCCCTGCGTCGCGCTTCGTTCTTCAGCGAGCGAGCGAGGTCTTTGCCGATCGTCCCGCTGTCGAGCATCGTGTCCACGCCTCGGTCGATGATGGTGTACGCGTAGGCCGAGTGCGCGGCCGTGTAGTTGTGGGCACCTTCCTGCATGAGCTGGAAGCCGGCCGCCTCCAGCAGGCGCGGGAGGGATCGCAGGTCGTGCGTGTTCACGACGTACTGTGCGCGCCAGGCGGCCACGCAAGCGTTCAGCGGATCGTGCGGGCCCAGCGAGAAGTCTGCCGATGCGTAGTCGCCGTCCAGTACGGCGATCTGCCCTCCCTGGCGGCACACCCTGTGTGCCTCTTGGAGCACCGAGCGGATGTCCGGAGTGTGGCTGAGCAACGTGTACATGAGGACCGTCGGGAACGACTCGGCGGCGAACGGCAGCCGGTGCGCGTCGGCGGCCAGGAGCCTGAGGTTCCCCGCTGTTCCGCTCGATCGGCCGGCCATCCTCAACAGGTCGACACTGTGGTCGATGCCGACAACTGTGGCGGTACGCGCCCGGTCGCAGAGGTCGGCGAGAAGTTCACCGGAACCACAGCCGATCTCCAGCAGCGGTCCGGCGGTGACATCGACGGCCGTGAGGAAACGCTGCAGCATCCGGTACTGGTCCGGGTCCTGCCTGCGGGAGTGCAGCACTGACGCGATCTGCTGCGTGGTCTCGCAATCACACGCGGCCAGCGAGGAGAACACGTCGTTCATGTACAGCCGCTTCCCGTGGTCGGTGCAGGCGTGACGCGGAAAAGGGCCCCTTCGTCCTCCAGTCTGCTCAGCGCCTCGAGAGACTTCCGGACCACGGACTCCTGGGGATGGACGAAGTAGACGATCCCTGTCCTGCCCTTGGTCAGGGTGTTCTTCCGGATCGCTTGCCCGACGCACGGCAGTCCCCGCACGCTGTGGAAACCCGGGAGCCGGCGTACGGATGCCAGACCCGGCACCGCCGTCAGGACTCCGGACTCCCAGCAACGCACGAACGCCTTGCCCATCACCTGCGGCGGAGCGTAGGTGCGGGAGGAGTGGGCCTTGAACGACTCGGGGTCGTCGAGGCTCTCCGCCAGTAAGTGCTGCTGGCTGCTGCCGAACGCGGCGAAGTACGGATCGGGGTGGAGCACCGGCCCCAGGATGCGCGCATTGACCTCGATGAGGCGCGGGCCGTCACAGGTGAGGCGCACGTCCGCGTTGGCCGCGCCATGACGAATACCCAGAGCGTCCAGGCAGTCGAGGGTGTGGGACACCACGTCCCGCTCGGCTGCCCCAAGGCTTGGGGAGCTGACGTTGTACCGGCGTACCGGAAGGCCGTCGAGCTCCTCGATGACATTTCGTGCCACCTCACACACCACATGCCGGCCGTCCAGACTCACCGTTGTCACGACGTACTGCTCACCTTGCAGATACTCCTGTACGAAAATCTTGTCGTTCGGCAGACCCACGAGGTTCATCTGTCGGTGAATGTCCAGGAAGTGTGTCACCGCCGCTTTTTCCGACCAGCACACCCTGCAGCCGTCACTGCCGGAGCTCTGGCTGGGCTTCACGACCACAGGAAGTCCAAGGCGCCGCAGTGCCCTGGTCAGGTCGTCCACCGTTTCGACCGCGGCCTGCCCCGCGCAGGGCACGCCGGCCCTCCGCAGAGCTTCGCCCATCAGCGCCTTGTCCCGCCGCGCGGCGGCCGTATCGTCCTCGTTGCGCGGCAGGCCCAGGGCCGCTGCGAGGTCATGGGCCAACGCGACGCCGAACTCGCTGCCGGGAACGACGTGCCGGATACCCCGGCGGCGCAGGGCGGCCGCCGTGTCCGCCGTGTTTTCACTCGCGATCAGGACAGGCGCGCCCGTGTCGCTCCTGGCTGTTCTTGAGAAGCGTTTCTCGTACAAGTGCACGAAGTCCTGGCCTCGTTCCCTGAGGGCGGAAGAGAGGAAGACGCCGCTGGAAAGGGGGTCGACCAAAGCGATCATGGTGGTCCTCTTGCTCGGCAGGGTGCTGGAAGCCTCTTCGGTAGCTGTTCAGTTGGGGTGTGTGGAGGTGTCCTTCCCGGGGTCGCCGGCAACGGCGACGTGGCCTCGGCCCCGCGCCGGAAAGTGCGCAACGCGCCAGGCGCGCGGCGCCGACGACCAGATCGCGTTCTTCGATCACGTTCTCTCAGGGACCGGCCGGTCATCCGCGACCGTTCGCGGCGGGCTGTCAGGAGGTGTGCCGGAGTGCGCCCCACGCACGAACAGGCAGGCCCAGCCCTGTCGACCCGACCCTCTGATCCGACACCGGTAGCCCCCCGGATCCGCGACACTCCGCGACCGTTCGACCGCGTCAGGTCACAGGCTAGGAGCGATGGAAGCGGCGAATTCGGCAAAGCGCCCAACAAGCCATGGAACGGGCCGGAAACGCTGCCTTGACTTTCGATCCCGCGCCGACCTGCTGGATCCCGAGTGAGCCGACTGACCGTTACGCCTCGGGTCGTCCGGGCCCGATCGGGACGCCCGCGATGCGGACGTCGAGCGGGAGTCCGCCGTCGTTCAGGCAGCGTCCCAGGTGTTCGTTCAGCGCGGTCTCGGTGAGGAAACGGGATGGAAGGTCCGGTCTTCTTCGGCGTGATGGCCGTCCGCCTCGTGTGTTGCCGGGGTGGCCGTGTCGCGGGAGGTGTCGCGGGCCGGAGGCGTCTTGGGCCGTTCGGCGTGCTCCCGGGCCTCGGCCAAGTCCCTGGCGGCCTGGCCGAGCAGCGCTTCCACCATCAGGCCGGCCTTGTCGGCGTCCTTGTCGAGTATCGCGGTGTAAAGGGCGCGGTGAGCGGGCATCGGGTCGGCCCCCTGCTCGCTGTGATGGACGAACCGATCACGGATCTGGAGTCCGGTGGCGAGGATGACCTCCATCCGGCTGAGCACTTCGTTGTGGGCCGCGTCCAACAGGGCGCGGTGGAAGCGGAGATCGGCGTCGACCATGATGTCCGGGTCCTGGAGAGCCGCCGCCATGTCGTCCAGCGCCGCCCGCATGGTGTCCAGGTCCTGCGAAGTGCGGCGCTGAGCGGCGAACCGGGCGGCGGGGGGTTCGACCATCGCGCGGACCTCGGCGAGCCGCTCCAGGAAGCCGAAGTCCGGGGGCAGTCTGCCCTGCCAACGCAGGATGTCGCCGTCGAGCAGGTTCCAGGACTCCCGGGGCAGCACGACCGTACCCCGTCTCTGACGGCTCTGTACCAGGCCCTTCGCGGCGAGGACCTTGAGGGCCTCCCGCACCACGGTCTTGCTGACGTCGAACTCCCCCTCCAGGTGCTCGGAGAAGAGCGGTACGCCCGGCGGGTAGTCGCCGCCGACGATGCGCACGCCTATCCGTTCGACGATCTGGCCGTGCAGTCCGCGGCCCTCATAACTCGCCATCGTTTCCCCACCCTTCCGTCGGTGCCACAGCACCACGTCCTTCCCATGCCGGTCGCGGACGAGGCATGGCGGAGCGTACGGACGATGCCTCCTCCCGATCGCCTGAGTTCACGGCAGCCTCCTGCATAAATTATGACAACACTGGCAGTGGGTGCAGGCGTTCGCAAGCTCGGCCGAGGCGGAAGCAAGTCCGCTGGAACCGTTGACTCCCGAATAATAAGTCGTAAATAATTCAAAAACCATCGAGGGCAACGATGCCTTCGGCACGGTCAGGAGCGCGGCATGCCAGCACGTTTGAGTGTGAGAGGGACCCGGTCGTCGCGTACCAGCGGCAGACGAAGGTCCCACCGGCGGATCTTGGCGGCGACAGCCATGGCGGCCACGGTGGCCCTGCTGGGCACCGCGGCTCCGGCCCTGGCGGCACAGCAGGACAAGCAGCCGGAGAAGCGACCCGCGAAGGCGGCCGCGGTCAACGACCTGGCGCGGACGCCCTATCAGGGCTGGAACACGTACTACGGTCTTGGCGCGAGTTTCACCGAGCAGACCATCAAGGACGAGGCCGACGCGATCGTCAGCCGCGGACTCAAGGCCGCGGGTTACAACTACGTATGGCTCGACGGCGGTTGGTGGAGCGGCACGCGGGACGCCTCCGGAAACATCACCGTCAGCTCCTCGCAGTGGCCGGACGGCATGAAGGCGGTGGCCGACTACATCCACTCCCTCGGCCTGAAGGCCGGCATCTACACAGACTCAGGGATCAACGGCTGCGGCGGCACCGACCAGGGCAGCTACGGCCACTACCAGCAGGACGTGAACCAGTTCGCGGGCTGGGGTTATGACGCGGTCAAGGTCGACTTCTGCGGTGCCGAGCAGCAGGGCCTGGATCCCGCCGTCGCCTACGGCCAGTTCAGCGACGCCCTCACGCACAACAGCAGTCACCGGCCGATGCTGTTCAACATCTGCAACCCGTTCGTTCCGTCCACCGGCGCGGCGCCGGGCCGATCGGCCTACGATTCCTACAAGTTCGGCCCCACCACCGGCAACTCCTGGCGTACGGACACCGACGTCGGCTTCTCGCACAACGTCGTGTTCTCGGATGTGCTGCGCAACCTGGACGACGACGCCAAGCATCCCGAGGCGGCCGGACCAGGCCACTGGAACGACCCCGACTACGTCGCCCCCGAACTGGGCATGACGCCCGACGAGGCCCAGGCGCAGTTCTCGATGTGGTCGGTCGTCGCGGCCCCGCTGATCATCGGCAGCGATGTGAAGTCGCTCTCCGCGAGCACGATTTCGATGCTCACCAACCGCGAGGTGCTGGCTGTCGACCAGGACCGCCTCGGCGTACAGGGCACGGCGATATCCACCAAGGGTGACACCCAGGTGTGGACCAAACCGCTGTCCAACGGTGACAAGGCGGTCGCGCTGTTCAACCGCGGCACGACCTCCCACGTCATTTCGACGACCGCCGCACAGGCCGGGCTGCCGCAGGCGAGCGACTACGCGCTGCGCGACGTGTGGAAGCACACCACCACCGAAACGGCCGGTGTCATCTCCGCGACAGTGGCCCCGCACAGCGCGGTGCTGCTGCGGGTCTCCCGCAACGGTGGCGCGTCGGCAAGTCCCTCGACCACACTGACGCCGCTGGACGTCACCGCGGCGGCCCAGGCCGCGAAGTCACTGGTACTGCCGGGCTCACCCTTCCTCGCCACGGCCGACTTCACCGACAACGGCAGGCGCCCGCTCAAGGACGTCTCCCTCGCGGTGGACGCGCCCACCGGATGGACCGTCACCGCGTTGGGCAGGCCCCGCGAAGCCGAACTGGGCACCGGCGGCAAGGTCCGGGGGAAGTGGCGGATCACTCCGCCGCCGGGCACCGAGCCGGCCACCGACGTTCTCACCGTGAGCGCCGCCTACAGCTCCAGCGCCGACGGTCCGCATCGCGTGTCGGAGAAGTCGACCGCGAGCCAGACCAGTTCCGTTCAGGTGCCCGTCGCGCCGCCCTCGGGCATCGGCGCGCTGAGCCACCATCCGTGGCTGGACGCCGGCAGCGGCTACCTGGTACCCAGGGTGGACCACGACGGCGCCGGCGGCGGACCGCTGGTGATGAACGGCACCACGTACCCCGAGGGCATCGGCGTCGCATCGCCCTCCACCGTGGACTTCTACGTCGGGGGCAACTGCTCCACGCTCACCGGCACGGTCGGCATCGACGACTCGGCCGACTTCGATCCCAGCGGCGGCACGGCCGGCTTCCAGATCCTGGGCGACGGTGTGAAGCTCTACGACAGCGGGCCGGTCACCCGCACCGCCACCCACGCCCTGTCGGTGAATCTGGGATCGGCGAAGGTCATCAGCCTGGTCGTCAGCGACGGCGGGGACGGCGGCTACAACGACCGCACCGACTGGGGAGGCATGCGGATCACCTGCGGCGCTCCGGCCGCGACGGTTCCCGCCGGGCCCTGGCCGCACTACGTCGCACCCGGCGACGAGTCCGCCTCGGCGACCAGCACCGACGACGCATACCCGGTGAGCAACGCGGTCGACGGACAGGTCACCACACAGTGGCACTCGCGGTCCGCCCCGGCCTCCGACCCGCCGCCGATCGCGCTCACCGTCGACCTCAAGTCGGCGCGGACCGTCACCGGACTCACCTACCAGCCCCGCCTCGACGGCGACAGCACCGGAACCATCACCGGCTACACGGTCGAGGTGAGCAGTGACGGCACCAACTACCGGCCGGCCGCCCCGGCGGGCACCTGGCCGCAGGACGCCCTGCTGAAGTCGGTGCAGATCGCGCCGGTCCAGGCTCGCTATGTGCGACTGACAGCGATCTCGGCCGCGAACGGCTCCGCGTCAGCGGCCGAGATCGCCGTGGCGGTCCACCCGGCAGGCTGAGCACCCGGACACCTCCTCGTACCTCTCGGACCATCGAACTTCCAGCACGACAGGCGGAGTTGACATGAAACGCAGCACCAGGACCTTGACGGGCACGAGCGCGGCGGCCGTCGCCGCGGCGCTCGCGCTGACGGGCTGTTCCAGCGGACAGACCTCCACCGATTCGTCCGGCGGCACGTCCACCGGCTCGAAGAGCGGCCAGATCACCATCGCCTATCTGCAGAAGCAGGGCGACCAGCAGTACTTCATCGACGAAGCGAACGGTGCCAAGGCCGCGGCGGCGAAGCTGGGCAAGGTCAAGATCGTCACGGTCAACCTGGGGACCGACTCCAACAAGGCGATCAGTGACATCGGCACAGAGGTCGGCCAGAAGGTCGACGGAATCGCCGTCGTCGTGCCCGACCAGAAGATCGGCCCTCAGATCATCCAGGCCGCCGGGAACATCCCGCTGGTGTCCTCGGACGACCCGATCAGCGACGGCTCGGGCAAGCCCGCACCGTTCGCGGGCTTCGACTCGGTGAAGATGGGCACCGAAGTCGGCACCAAAGCAGGCGAGTTGTTCAAGGCGGCCGGCTGGAAGGCGGCGGACACCCGGGTCATCGCCGCCTACCAGGAAGGTCTTTCGGACTGCCAGCAGCGCGAGCAGGGCGAGGAGAAGGGCTTCGCCGCCGCCTCCGGCGCGAAGGTCCCGATCGTCAAGGTCGGTACGGACAACTCCGTGGTCGACGCGCAGAACAAGACCGGCGCCGTGATCACGGCGAACCAGAACGTCAAGCACTGGGTCGTCTGGGGCTGCAACGACGAGAACGAGACCGGTGCCGTCACCGCACTGCAGAACGGCGACTTCGCCCCCGCCGACATCATCGGTGTCGGTCTGGGCGCCTACCTCACCTGCAAGGACTGGACGGCCAAGAAGGAAAGCGGCAACAAGGCCGCCCTGTTCATCGACGGTCACGCGGTGGGCGCCGCGGCGGTGAACGCGCTCGTCGCCAAGATCCGTAACGGTACGCCGCTGCCTCCGCAGTCGATCGCCAAGACGGCCCTGGTCGACGCCTCGAACTACGCCAAGGCCGGCGTCCAGTGCACCTGAGCCGGTCTCGACCCCACGTGATCCAGGAGTTTCCCTCGTCATGACGACCCCAGGATCGGCCGCGGCCGGGACGTCCACAGTGACGCCCCGGCTCCGGGCCGAGCAGATCAGCAAATTCTTCGGCCCGGTCCACGCACTCACCGAAGTCAGCCTGGACGTGCGAGCGGGCGAGGTGCTCGCGCTGATGGGTGAGAACGGCGCCGGGAAGTCGACGCTGCTACGCGTGCTCTCCGGTGACCATCAGCCGGACAACGGACGACTGTTGCTCAACGGCGAGCCCGTCACCCTGCACTCACCGAGCGAGGCGCACCGGGCCGGTCTGCGGGTGATCCAGCAGGAACCGGAGATCGTCCCGCACGTGTCCGTCGCGGAGAACATCTACCTCGGTGCCCTGCCGCGCCGCGGCCGACTGCTGGACAAGCGGGCGCTGTTCGCGCAGGTCCGCCGCGACCTGGAACGCTACGGCTTCCAGGACGTACTGGACCCCGGCACCATCGGCTCGCAACTGTCCGCCGCACAGCGGCAATTGGTGGAGATCCTGCGGGCACTGGCCGGCGAGGTCAGTGTCATCGCCTTCGACGAACCCACCTCCTCCCTCTCCGAACAAGAGGTGGAGGCGCTGTTCGGCCTGATCCGTCGCCTCCGGGACGACGGTGTCGCCGTTGTCTACGTGTCACACCGGATGTCCGAGATCTTCGCCATCGCGGACCGGGTGGCCGTGCTGCGCGACGGCCGCTACGTCGGTGACCGTACGGTGTCGGAGACCGACAGCACCGAGCTGGTGCGGATGATGGTGGGCCGCAACCTGGCGGACATGTTCGTACGGGAAACACGCGAGCCCGGCGACGTCGTGCTCTCGGTTCGCGGGCTGGTGACCGACGACGTACGGGACGTGAGCCTGGACATCAGAGCCGGTGAGGTGGTCGGCCTCGGAGGCCTGATCGGCGCCGGACGCTCCGAGTTGGCACATGCCATCGTCGGCGCGGTGCCGATTCACGAAGGCGGCGTAGAGGTGGCCGGGCGGCCGGTCCGGCTGCGCAGCCCGGCTGACGCCCTGCGCGCCGGGATAGGTCTCGCACCCGAAGAACGCAAGGCGCAGGCACTGCTGCTGCGCCGGTCGATCCGGGACAACATCACACTGGCCGTCCTCGACCGGCTCGCCAAGCTGCACGTGGTGCGGCGCAAGGCCGAAGCCGACATCGCCAGGCTCCACGTCGAGCAACTCTCCATCCGCACACCGTCGATCGAGGCGGAGGTCGCCACGCTCTCCGGCGGCAATCAGCAGAAGGTGGTGCTGGCCCGCTGGCTGGCCCACCGCCCCAAGGTACTCATCCTCGACGAACCCACCCGCGGTGTGGACGTCGGCGCCAAGGCCGAGATCTACTCGATCATCAACGACCTGGCCGCACAGGGCATGGCCCTGCTGGTCATCTCTTCGGAGATGCCCGAGCTGCTGGGCCTGTCCGACAGGATCCTGGTGATGCAGGGCGGCCGCGTGACCGGTGAGGTCACCAGGGCCGAGGCCACCGAAGAACGGGTCCTGGCGCTGGCCATGGCCGAAGACCTGAGCCCGACTGGAGCACAGCACCCATGAGCAAGACCGACACCCCCACCGCGCCCGCCGGGTCCGAGCCACGCGTGCGGCCACACCCCTTGCGTCACGCCCTGGATGTCGTCGGCGTGCAGAACCTGAGCCTGATCGTCGCCCTGATCGTGCTCTGCGCCGCGATAGGTTCGCAGAACTCCCACTTCTTCCTGGTCTCCAACATCAAGACGATCGGTACCACCGTCGCCATCGTGGGCATCCTGGCCGTGGTACAGACCACGGTCATGCTGCTGGGCGGCCTGGACATCTCGGTCGGCTCGGCGGCCGGACTCACCTCCGTTGCCTCCGCGATGGTCTTCACCAGCAGCGCCAGCGCGGGATTGGGCATCCTGGTCGGCCTGGTGGTCGGCATCGGCGTCGGACTGCTCAACGGCCTGGTGATCGTCTACGGCCGGGTCAACGCGGTCATCGCCACGCTGGCCACGTACGCCGCGCTGCGCGGTCTGGCCAACCTGATCTCCGACGGCCGGGCCCAGGGGTACACCGGCACCGACTCCACCTTCGTCTTCCTGGCCCGAGGCAGCATTATCGGCATCCCGATCCTGGTCTGGGTGCTGATCATCGTCGCCGCGCTGGTGCACCTGATGCTGCGGTACACCGACATCGGCCGCAACATCTATGCCACCGGCGGCAACCCCACAGCCGCCCGGCTCGCGGGCATCAACCTCAACCGGTACGTGGTCGGCTGTTACATCCTGGCCGGTTTCGTCGCGGGAATCGCCGGCATCCTGCTGACCGCCCGTACCGGTTCCGGCCAGCCCACCTCGGGCAGTCAGGGCCTGGAACTCCAGTCCATCACGGCCGCCGCACTGGGCGGGGTGGCGCTGCAGGGCGGCAAGGGCGGGATCTCCGGCACCATCCTCGCGGTCCTGCTGCTCGGCGTGCTGCAGAACGGCCTGACGATCCTGAACGTGAACTCCTTCTGGCAGGACATCGCCCAGGGTGCGCTGCTGATCGTGGCCGTGGTCATCCAGCAGCGCCGCAAGGGCCCCCGGGCGTACGGTCTGCCGGGCTGAGGTCTGCCCGGGCCGGGCAGGAGACACTCGAGTAAAAGCCTTTGCGCGTGCTGCCGTCCGGATGATGCGGTGGCGCGGTGACCAACCACACTGAGGCGGCGTCCGTCCGACCGTTGACCCTGGCTTGGGTGAGCCGGCACCTGGACAACGGCGAACGACTCGTCAGAACCGAGACGCTGCACGGCGGCATCACCGCCGAAATGCGGAGGCTGACCATCGGGGCGCGGGACGGAGGGACCCGTGACCTGGTGCTGCGGACCTTCGTCAACGTGGAGCAAGCCGAGAACTGGCTGAACCGGGAAGTCGGCGCCCTGACGCTGCTGGCGGGGGCCGATGTGCCGGCTCCTGGCCTGATCGCCGTTGATCCGACCGCCGCGCATTGCGAGTATCCGTCGCTCCTCATGACACATCTGCCGGGCCGGACCGTCCTCGACGACGAGGGTTTGGAGGCGCGAGTCCCTCTGCTGGCCCGTCAACTCGTGGCGATCCACACGCTGCGCCCTGCCGAGCGGCCCCTGAAGTACGAGGCGTTGACGACTGCCGACACCGTCGTGGCTCCGAAGTGCGCCGACGCGGCGGCATGGACCGCGGCGATCGACCTCATCCGCAAGCCTCCGCCGCGCTATGAAGGGCGATTCCTGCACCGGGACTTCCAACCCGGCAACGTGCTGTTCGACGTGCCGCCTCCCGGCCCGGCAGGCCCCCGGATCAGCGGCGTCGTCGACTGGGCGGCCACGTCCTGGGGCCCGGCGGACCTGGACGTCGCGCACTGCTCCACCAACCTCGCGCTGCTGCACGGACCGGCGTGGGGGCTGCGGTTCGCTCAGGCGTATGAGGAGGCCGGCGGGGCACTGGCAGCGGTCGCGAGCGAACGGCTGTACTGGCAGGTACGGGACGCGCTGGCGTTCTCGGAAGAAGTACAGCAGGTCACACAGCCATGGCGGGAAGCAGGGAGGACTGAGCTGACGACGCGAACCGTGGAGGAGCGGCTGGATGCCTACGTCACCGCCCTGTTGGACACGCGGGGCTGAGCCGAGACGGTCCGGGGCACGGCGCCGAGCGACGGCCCCTGCCTCCACTCACGGACGCCATCACCGGGGGCGTGCGAGCGGCGACACGCCGACTGGGATCCGAAGCACTCCCGCCACCCGTAGTGATCCCGATCCTGTGTGCATTCCGTCCCGCGGGCGTCCCCGGGACTCGCTGCTCGCCGCCGGTGGACCCGCCGCCCCTCAAGTGCACAGTGGGTCCGCTTGTACTGTGCAGACCTGCACATCTGAAAGGAAAACCGTCGTGAAGACCTTCACCATGCCCGGCACCGACATCATCGCCCCGAACGTCGTGCTCGGCCTGATGCGTATCGCCGACAAGACCGACGACGAGGTCCGCGAACTCGTCCGCACCGCGCGCGACGCGGGCATCGACTTCGTCGACCACGCCGACGTCTACGGCCGCGAGCTGCACGACTGTGAACGCCGCTTCGCCGACGCGATGGCGCTGAGCCCGTCGCAGCGCGACGAGATCACGATCCAGACCAAGGCGGGAATCGTCACGGACGGCCCGTACTACGACTTCTCCTACGAGCACATCGTCGAATCGGTCGAGGCCTCACTCGCGGCTCTGCGGACCGACCGCATCGACATCCTGCTGCTGCACCGCCCCGACGCGCTTGTCGAGCCCGAAGAGGTCGCCCGCGCCTTCGACGAGCTCGAATCCTCGGGCAAGGTGCGCGCCTTCGGTGTCTCGAACCAGACCCCACGCCAGATCGACCTGCTGCGCAAGTACGTACGTCAGCCCATCGTGGCCAACCAGCTTCAGCTCTCGATCACACACGGGCCGATCATCGCTCAAGGGGTCGCTGCGAACATGCTCGCCGAGCAGCAGTCGGTCACCCTCGACGGCGGAGGGATCGTCGACTACTGCCGCCTGAACGACATCACCATCCAGGCGTGGTCCCCCTTCCAGGCCGGTTTCTTCACGGGTGTCTTCCTCGGCTCGCCGGACTACCCCGAGCTCAACGCCGTCATTGACCGCCTCGCCGGCCAGTACGACGTCCCGGCCATCGCGATCGCGACTGCCTGGATCACCCGCCACCCCGCCCAGATGCAGGTCGTGCTCGGCACCACCAACCCGGAGCGCGTCGCGGGCGCCGCCCAGGGCTCCGAACTTCGCCTCACCCGGGCCGAGTGGTACGAACTGTTCCGCGCCGCGGGCCACCTCGTTCCCTGAATCCGGATGCGCGGCACCACCTGATCATCCGGAACCGGACCGCACTCCCGGTGTGACTTGACCTGTCCCGTGCGGTCCTGGACTCCGTCCACGTCAGGGCTCTGGAACGCGACGCGGTGCGCGGACGGCCGGCAGCGAGTGTGCGGGGGCCTCGGTGCCGGCGCCGGCGCGGCACTGAGGCCCCCGCCAGTAACTGGCTGAACCGCACCCACATGGCAACGGTGGCAAGGCGGAGGACGCGGCACTCGCCGTACTCGCCACGTTCACGGGGACGAGTGGGTTCGAACCAAGGGAAATCGGTAATCCACATGCGCCGTGCTTGACCCCTTGAGCATCCGTCCCACGTGGCAGATGAATTCAGTTGCAGGGGGCCTGGTGCGCCCGCTGAAGTACGTCCATGGAAGGTGCGACGGAGCAGGCGCAAGGGGCGAGGCCAGGAAGAGACCATGGGGGTACGGCACAACCGGCCGCATGGCACAAATCGGCAGTGCTCGGGGCCCTGATGTTGGCCGCCTTCACCTTCAACACTGCGGAGAACCTGCCGGTCGGCCTCCTGGAGATCATCTCCGAAAGCCTACGGGTCTCAGTGTCAGCGGTCGGCCTCCTGGTCACCGGCTACGGTGTGACGGTCGCCGTGACGTCTCTGCCGCTCGCCCACGTCATGCGGGCCGTGCCCCGCCGTCATGTGCTCACGGGACTGCTGGCCGCGCTCGTCGTGTCCAGTCTGGTCGCGGCACTGGCCGCCTCCTACTGGCTGCTCCTGGGGTCGCGGCTGCTGACCGCGCTCGCCCAGGCGCTGTTCTGGGCCGTGATGGGGCCGGTCGCGGTGGGCCTGTTCGCGCCCGAGGTCAGAGGACGTGTAGTGGGGGCGCTGTCCGTCGCCGGTTCGCTCGCCCTCGTACTCGGTGTCCCCGCCGGGACCTGGCTGGGCCGGCAGACCGACTGGCAGGTGCCGGTCGCCACACTGGCGGGTCTGGGGCTCGTCTCTCTTGTGACGATCGCCGTTCTGTTGCCGACCTCGCGTCCGGAAGAGGAGCGCGCCGCCTACGGAAGCAGTCCCGACGCCCGCCGGTTCGGGATCGTGCTGGCGGCCGGGACCCTCTCCGCTACTGGGGCGTTCGCGGGATTTACCTACATCACGAAGTTCCTGGGCGACGTGAGCGGGTTCCCGCCGGGCACGGTCACCGTCCTGTTCGTGGTCTTCGGTGTCGGGTGCCTGGTCGGCGTGAGCATCACCGGAGTGCTGCTGGACCGCTTTCCGTACGGCGCGCCGGCCACCGCCGTAGCCACGCAGGCGGTTGGCATGCTCGGCCTGTACGCGGCCGGCACCGACCCGGTGGCGGCTGTGGTGTTCCTGGTGCTGATGGGCGGTGCACTCGGGCCGGTGTTCATGACCACCCAGAACGCGATGCTGCATTGTGCACCGGGCCGCACGGATATGGCACTCGCGGCGAACTCCGGTGCCTACAACGCCGGCATCGCGGCGGGCGCCGCGCTCGGCGGTCTGGTCCTGTCGCTCGACAACGTGCGCGGCGCCTTCCTGGCCGGCGGCCTGCTGACCATCGGGGCCTGCGCCGTACTGCTCGGCGGGCGACTGTTGACCGGGAGCGTCGCTCGTACCGGTTCCTGAACCCTCCGCGGACGCGGGCGGGTTTCGGTTTGTTCGGCTCGGCGGGCTTCTCGCAGGGCCGTCGCAGGTCGGTGGCGTGCGTGCGGGCGAGCGGTTTCTCCACGACCGGGCGGACGATGGTCCCTCCGACATGACCCGTCTGATTTCCTTTCTTGACGCATGCCGATATCGGCATATGATTTTCCCATGGCACGAGCAGCGACGACGTCGGACGTCTTCAACGCGATCGCCGAGCCGCAGCGCCGGGAGATCCTGGTACTGCTGCGGGCGGGTGAGCGGTCGGTGACCGAGTTGGCCCAGGAGCTGGGCATGACCCAGCCGGGGGCGTCCAAACACCTGCGGGTGCTTCGGGAGGTCGGGCTGGTGCGCGACCGCAAGGCAGGCAAGCAGCGCCTGTACGGCCTTGACGCCGGCGGGCTGCGGCCCGTCCACGAGTGGACCGGCGGTTTCGAGCAGTTCTGGAACGAGAGCTTCGACCGACTGGACACCTACGTGCAGGACCTGAAGCAGACAAGGAAAGCGGAGTAGCTGATGAGTACGACAGAACAAGGAACGCCGGCGCGGTCGGCGACAGCCGAACGCGAGATCCTCATCTCCCGGATCATCGACGCCCCACGGGAGCTGGTGTTCGAGGCGTTCACCGACGTCCGGCACCTGTCGCGATGGTGGGGACCGGAAGGGTTCACCACCACCACGCGGGCGTTCGAGTTCCGCGTCGGCGGGGAGTGGGACTTCGTGATGCACGGACCGGACGGGACGGACTACCAAGAGTGGATCACCTGGACCGAGCTCGCCGCGCCGGAACGGATCGCGCTGCTGCACGGTGAGTCCAGCGGTGACCCGAACGCCTTCGAGTCGGTCCTGACGTTCGAGCCCGACGGCGCGGCGACCAGGATCGTGATGCGCACGCTGTTCCCCACCAAGGAGCTGCGCGACGAGGCGGTCGAGAAGTACCACGCGGTCGAGGGCGGCCGGCAGACTCTGAGCAACCTGGCCACGTATGTCACCGAGATCGTTCGGAAGGGGGCCGAGGGCTGATGGCCAGGAGGGGCGCGACAACGACATCGTGCGGGAGACGTCCGAGCGCACCGGCGCGAGCGTGATGGGCAAGCGTATGTTCGACGCCGGCGAGCAGATGTGACCGGAGGAGGCGCCGTTCCGCACCCCGGTCCTCGTCGTGACGCACGAGAAGCGTGCCCCCTGGAGCGGCCCGGGCGGGACCACCTTCCACTTCGTCAACGACGGCATCGAGTCCGCCTTCGACCAGGCCCGCGAGGCCGCCGGCGATCGCGACGTGCGCATCGCGGGCGGCGGCACGACGATCCTGGAGTACGTGAACGACGGCCTGATCGACGAGTTCTCGATCGCGCTCTCGCCCGTGCTGTTCGGCTCCGGAATCCGCCTGTTCGAGGGCGTGGACGCGAGCCGCGTGGCCCTGGAGCAGGTCCGTGCGGAGTCCTCCCCGAGCGTGACGCATGTGACCTATGCCGTTCGGGAGCGGTGACTGTCCCGAACTCAGCGCTCTCCCGCCGAGGTCAGATGCCCGCGGACGGCCTGGTCCGCCCGACGAAGCAGCGTTCGTGGCTCGCTACGGGGCGGCGATCGAGCTGGCCAACCTGGTGCGGACCGGGCTGGTGATCGACGCCACCGAGAACGACGGCCGGTCACCGGAGCAGGTCACCGCACGAACGAAGGGGGTATGGGGTCTCGGGCCTGCCTACCTCTCATCCGCTTCCTGGTCGGCGGCTTCGTTGGCGCGGTCGATCTCGGCCATGTGCTCCTCCGCCCAGGTCCGCAGTCCGGCAAGCGCGCCTTCCAGGGACAGCCCGACTGCGGTGAGTCGGTAGAAGACCCGCGGCGGCACGGTCGGTTCGACCCGGCGCGACACCAACCCGTCGCGGGTCAGGCTTCGCAGCGTCACGGACAGCATCTTCTGTGAGACGCCGGGCATCCGGCGTCTCAGCTCAGCGAAGCGCACCTCGTCCGGTGCGGCATCGGCGAGCGTCTTGACGGCCATGGACGTCCACTTCGTACCGATGCGGTCCAGCAACTGCCGCGTCGGGCAACGGGGATCGAACAGATCGCCGCGTACCCCACCACCGGTTGCCCGGGCTCCTCGAGTGGTCACCTGTGGCTCACCACCTTCCCTGAAAGTGCCGTCTAGGAAGCGATCGGACAGTTACCTATCGTTCTGTGGTCACCAATGGTAACCACGGAGGAGCCGTCATGCCCGTCACCACCGCACACCACCTGCGCCGCATCGCTACGAACGGCGTCCAACTCAACGTCGCAATCGCCGGGGACGGACCCGCGGTTCTCCTGCTGCACGGCTTCCCGCACACCTGGCAACTCTGGAGCGGCATCATGGGCCGACTCGCCGGCCGGTACCGGGTCATCGCCCCGGACCTGCGAGGCTTCGGTGCCAGCTCACGTCCCGTCGGGGGTTA
Source organism: Streptomyces sp. 150FB (assembly GCF_000818195.1). Classification (GTDB taxonomy): domain Bacteria; phylum Actinomycetota; class Actinomycetes; order Streptomycetales; family Streptomycetaceae; genus Streptomyces. The sequence goes on from NZ_JTHL01000001.1 coordinate 9,609,413, forward strand.
CGACGCAAGCACCCTCGCCGCCGACGCCGAAGGGCTGCTCGACGCACTCGGCGAGCCCTCGGCAGCGGTGGTCGGCATCGACGCGGGCACCGCCCCCGCCGTCCTGCTCGCGCTGCGCCGGCCCGGCCTCGTCCGGCGTCTGGTCGTGATGGAGGCACTGCTCGGCCGCCTGCCCGGAGCGGAGCACGTCATCGCGGGCGGCACCCCGTGGTGGTTCGGTTTCCACACCGTCCCCGGCCTCGCGGAGACCGTCCTGGCCGGCAACGAGGCCCCGTACATCGACTGGTTCCTCGACGCGGGGACGCTCGGGAGAGGAGTACCCGACGACATCCGTGCCGCCTTCGTCCAGGCGTTCACCGGGAGTGAGGCCCTGCGCTGCGCGTTCTCCTACTACCGGGCCCTGCCCACCAGTGGGCAGCAGATCCAGGACGCCGTCGCGACGGCTCGGCTGACCATGCCCACCATGGCCGTCGGCTCTCACCCCGTCGGCACCGGGCTCGAACGCCAACTCCGCCCCATCACCGATGACCTCGTCGGACACCATCTCCAGGACTGCGGCCACATCATCCCCCTCGACCGCCCCGACGCGTTGTTCGCGCTCCTTGCTCCCTTCCTCGCCGCCGATCTGCCGAAGTGACCGGAGCGGGGCCGCATGATCACGACCCCGCGGGCGAAACTGCTGGACGGAGCGGCGCGGGCGCGGGCCGAACCCACCGTGCTGGCCTCGCTCATGTTCCGCCGCGACAACTGGCGGATCTGACCACCTCGACTCCGGGCCAGGCGGAGGGCAGCGGGCCGCCACGGCCGGACGTGGTACCTGCGGCGACCACGACGGACGATCCCGCCAGTCCGACTCAGCCGATCCGGGAGAACATGTTCGCGGCCTCAGTCGATGCAGAACTCGTTGCCCTCGATGTCCTGCATCGGGATGCACGAGTCATGGCCGTCATAGAGCGTTCGCACGTGTACCGCGCCGAGCGGGACCAGTCGTGCACATTCGGCTTCAAGTGCGGCGATGCGCTCTTCACCCACGAGTCCGGTGCCGACCCGCACGTCAAGATGCAGCCGGTTCTTGGCGGCCTTCCCTTCGGGGACGCGCTGGAAGTACAGTCGCGGGCCCACGCCTGAGGGATCACTGCGGGCAAACCACGCGTCCTGCTTCTCAGGTGGCAGCGAGCGCTTGAAATCGCCCCAAGTGGCAAATCCTTCCGGTGGCGGAGGTACGACGTATCCCAACACCTCGCACCAGAAACGAGCGAGGCGCTCAGGTTCCGCGCAGTCGAAGGTGACTTGGAACTTCTTGATCGACGCCACCGGGCCACCTTATTTGCGCGAGGCGCCTCAGCGCCCGTTGTTTCCCCGGTCCTGCGGGAGGGCCGCTGGTCTCCGGGCCCGGCATGACTGTTGCCCCCTGTCGAACGGATGACCTGGAGGGCACCAGGCCCGGGAGGTGCCGTCGGAGACGCTGACGAGAGGTCCGGCCACCGTCCCGTACGGCGCGATGCCGGACGGCTCGCGGGCGGCAGGCCCGCATGACGTGGATGCGCGCGGACGGCGTCAACTGCGCGATGAGTCCCCGGCGGACCCGGGCGCGCGGCTGGGCTCGCTGTCCGTCGGCGCACCTGCGCTCAGTGCGGGAAGTGGTGCGGCAGCTCAGCGATGAGCGCGGCCGCCGTGGGGGAGAGCCAGCGCCGGCGGTGGCGGGCCAGTTGGACGGTGACGTCGGGGAACCGCGGGCCGGGCACCTGCCTCAGGCGGCCCGCCGCGACCGCGTCTGCGACATTGGCGCGGGCCAGCAGGCTGAGGCCGAGGCCTGCTGCCACACAGGATCTGGCGGCCTCCAGACTGCCGAAGCGCGTGATCCGGGGCGGCGCGCCCTGGGCGGCGGCGAGCAGCCGCTCGACGAAGCGGTCGCTGTACGAACAGCCCTGCTCGTGCAGGAAGTAGTCCTCGCGGGCCAGCTCCGCCCAGTCGGTCGGCGAGTCCGTGCCGCTGCGGGCGGCGACGGGGTGCTCGGAAGAGCAGACCAGCACGAGCGGCTCGTGGGCCAGCGGCGAGCACTCGATGTCGCGGAAAGCCGCCTTGTCCTCCAGCAGCAGAGCCAGGTCCAGCTCGCCGGTGCGGAGCGCGGCGACGGCGGCCGCGGTCCCCATCGTGCGCAGGTCCACCTCGATCCCGGGGTGGCTGCGCCGCAGCGCGGCGATGACCCCCGGGAGCCGCGCGGACACCAATGTCTCGCCGGCCGAGAGCACCACACGTCCGGTCACCGGACCGCCCGTGCCACCTGCCGAGGCGGCGACCGCCCGCAGTTGGGACTCGGCCTCCAGCACCGCCTCGGCCCGCGCCAGCACCTCGCGTCCGGCGCTGGTGAGTACCACCCCGCGCGGCAGCCGGTCGAACAGGCGCAGGTCGAACTCCTTCTCCAACGCCTGTACGTGGGCGGTCACGGTGGACTGGACGAGGTGCAGGCGCTCCGCGGCGGCAGTCAGGTTCTCGGTGCGGGCGACGGTGGCGAAGGTGCGCAGCAGCCGGGTGTCCATGTCGCCGACGATAGCCGTTGCCATCGGATACTGCGATGGACTCGATCGAAACCCATCGTTTGTACGGATGCCGGGGCAGTGCCACGGTAAGGGCATGAGCCTGAGGACACGCCCCGAGACCCTGCGCTACACCGCCTTCACCACCGACCCCGCCGGCGGCAACCCGGCCGGCATCGTGCTCGACGCGGCCGCACTGGACGATGCCGCCATGCTCGCGACCTCCGCCGAAGTCGGCTACTCGGAAACCGCGTTCGTCACCGCCGCAGATCACGCGGCGCGCCGGTTCCGGCTGCGCTACTTCAGCCCGCTTGCCGAGGTCGCCTTCTGCGGTCACGCGACCGTCGCCACCGCGGTCGCCCTGGCCGAGCGGATCGGCCCCGGCCCGCTCGTCTTCGACACGCAGGCAGGTGAGATCGCCTTGGACACCTCAGCGGAGCCCGGAGGTTTCGTGACGGCGACGCTCACCAGCGTCCCCACCCGATCCCGACCGGCGAGCGACGCGGAGGTGAACGCCTCACTTGCGGCTCTGCGCTGGTCCCCGGAGGACCTTGACCCGGCACTGCCGCCGCACGTCGCCTTCGGCGGAAACGAGCACCTGGTTCTGGCCGTGGCCACCCGCGAGCGTCTCGCGGCCCTCGACTACGACTTCGACGCTCTGGCCGAGGTGATGCACCGTCACGGCTGGACCACGCTCCAACTGGTCTGGCGTGAGGCTCAGGAGCTCTTCCACGCCCGCGACCCCTTCCCCATCGGTGGTGTCGTCGAGGATCCGGCCACCGGCGCCGCGGCCGCCGCCTTCGGTGGCTACCTGCGCGCCCTCGGCGCCCTCCCGTCCTCCGGTGCCTTCACCATCCGCCAGGGTGAGGATCTCGGTCGGCCCAGCCTGCTTCGGGTCGAGGCCTCCGCCACGTCCCCGCGCGTGCGGGTGAGCGGGCAGGCGGTGGCGATCGTGGGTGCAAGCGCCGGCATGGGTGGGGGAGAAGGCTGAGCGAACCGGTGACGCTACACGCAACGTGCATTCACATTGTCGTGGCGGACGGTGAGGCCGCACCAGTTTTTGATCTTGTTGATGGTGCGTTCGACCGCCGGACGCTGTTGCGGAGTTTGTGCGGTTCCTTGTCCCAGGTAACGGGCCGTCCGCCGCGTGAGCCGCGGTTCTTGCGGTGAGCGGCCTGATCCATCTTCTCGGGGATGACCGCCTTGATCCCACGTTTGCGCGGGTGGGAACTGTTCTGGCGTGACGAGTACGCCTTGTCGCCCACCTGCTCGGAATGCCGCACTTCAAGGCGGGTACGGGAGGCGAGGCCGCCGAGTTCCTGGGCGAGCAGGACTTCCCACTCAACAAGCCGCTCCACAAGGCGTTCCAGCTCTCCATGGCCCGCCGCTGAGACCCCGGCGGGGTGGCGGCCGGTCGCCACCCCGCCCAGGTCACGACCGGTGGTCAGCCGAGGTCGGCCGGCCGCCGCGGGACGGGGGCGGCCGACCGGTCGTCAGCCCGGGGTCAGCCGGAACGCGTCCAGGGCCAGGGTCATCTCGATCAGGTCCCGGGGCCGGGACAGCGACCGGGACGTGAGCTGTTCCAGCCGGCGCAGCCGGTTGAACACCGTGTTGCGGTGGCAGTACAGCCGGGTGGCCGCCCGCCCCGCCGAACCCCCGTACTCCAGCCAGGCGTCCAGCGTTTCCAGCAGGACGGCCCGGTCGGACGGGTCCAGTTCGAGCAGCGAGCCGAAGACGTCCGCGATCAGCCGGGCGGCCAGCTCCGGCTGGCTGACCACCAACGCCGTGGGCAGGCAGGCGTCCAGACGGACCATCTGCTGGCCGCCCGGGGCGATCGTCTGCAGCGCCGTCTCGGCCAGCCTCCGCGCGAGGCCCAGCTCCGTGAGGCTCTCCACCACCGGACTGATCCCACCGGGCCCCGGACAGGGCCGGCCCAGCGCCTCGACCAGCTCCGTGAGGCCCGTGTCCGGTTCCAGCGCCACCACCGCGATCTCGCAGTCGGCCCGCATCCGCCAGAAGAACCGCATGCCCTCCGCGGCGGTGATCCGCTCGAACGGCTCCCGCCCGCCCTGCCGTTCGACCCGGGCCACGACCACCGCGTACCGCCCCTGCTCCGGCAGGTCGAGCCCCGCCGCCGCACGGGCCGCGAGGCCCGGAGTGGCCCGGCCCTCCAACAGCGCGTCCAGTAACGCCTGCACCCGTTCGTCACTGCGCCGCTGCATCTCCCGCTCCGTCGTCCGGTACGCCTCCGCGACGGCGGTCGCCTGGAGGTCCACCCCCGACCACATGTGGGACGCCGTGTGCACCAGTAACGGCAGGTCCGCGGGGGCCTGTTCACCGACGATCCGCAGCAGCTCGTCCCAGACCAGGTAGCCCGCGTGCCGGTAGGCGTGCAGGAGGAGGTCGAGCGCCAGGCCCTGTTCGGCCCGGCGCCGGCCCAGCGCCCTGGCGTACTCCAGGTCGGGCCGGGGTGCCGAACGCGGCGCGGTGATCGCCTCGATGCCGTACCGCATGGCCCGGTCGATCTGCTGCCAGTGCTCGTCGCGCGGTACGGCGAGGTCGAACTGCAGCGAATGCGCGCGCAGTTCCTCGATCAGATGGTCGGTGAGGCGTGGTACGCGATCCAGCAGCGCGCGTGAGGCGCTCTCCAGAACGGACCACTCACGATCCGTACGCGCTCTGTGACCACCCATGGCTGGTGAGGATGCCATCGACCGCCCCCGCGGGACAGCCCTTGGGCCGAAGACCTTCCGAACGGTCGTCCGGCGTTGTGCGCGTGCACAACGGGGGCGGTGCGCCGCTGGTCATCGGCAGCGATTGTGCCCGGCGTCGTGGACGGTGCCCGCGCCCGGTGTTGAGGTGTGGCTCCGCACGGACGGCCGCCCCCCTCGGGTGGCCCGGAGGAACGGAGGCCCAGGGATGACCGCGCTCGAAGTGCGTGCGCTGTCGGTCGGTTACGGTCCGGTGCGGGCGCTGCGCGAGGTCTCCCTCGACGTGCCGCCCGGCCGGATCGTCGCCGTGCTCGGTGGCAACGGCGCGGGCAAGTCCACGCTGCTGCGTGCCATTTCACGCACCCTGGGCTTCCACCGGGGGAGGGCGGGCACGGGCACGGTCCGGTTCGACGGCCGCCCGCTGGACGGGCTCGCGCCGGCCCGGGTGGTGGCCGCCGGGGTTGTCCAGGTGCCCGAGGGGCGGCAGGTGTTCGCCCGGATGACGGTCGCGGACAACCTCCGGGCGGGCGCCCTCGGGGCGCGGGGCGGCCGCAAGGAGGCCGCGGGGACGCTGGCACGGGTACGGGAACTGTTCCCCGTCCTCGCGGACCGCGCGCACCAGCGGGCGGGGCTCCTCTCCGGCGGCGAGCAGCAAATGCTCGCGTTGGGACGGGCGTTGATGGCCCGGCCGAAACTGCTGCTGCTGGACGAGCCGTCGCTGGGGCTCGCCCCGCTGATGGCCGCGCGGATCGCGGAGACGGTTCAGGAGATCAACGCCACCGGTACATCGGTCCTGTTGGTGGAGCAGAACGCGGCGATCGCCCTGCGGCTCGCCTCGACGGCGTACGTCCTGGAGGTCGGCGAGGTGACCCTCGAAGGAGACGCGGCCGAGCTGGCCGCGTCGGACGAGGTCCGGCGCCGCTATCTGGGCGTGGTCGACGAGACGGCGGCAGCCGACGCGGCCGGCGCGGGCGCGACCGCCCCCACGCTGAGGCGGTGGACGACGTGAGCGGCGACCCGATGCAGAGCGGCGAC
>NZ_JTHL01000001.1:9615781-9619596 GCF_000818195.1 Streptomyces sp. 150FB
CGACCCGACGCAGGGCGGCGACCGGACGCATGGCGCCACACCCGCACCGGGCGACGCCGCCACGCATGGCGGCGTCCCGATGCCAGGTGGCGCCCCGCCACCGGGCGAAGGGCCCACGCCTGGCGGTGGCCCGATCCCAGGAGACGGCTCGACGCCCGGCGGTGACCCGACGGGCGGTGTCACCCCGACGCCCGGCAGTGGCCCCGCACCGGGCCGTACCCGGCGCGACCCGCGCATCAGCGGTCCTTCCGCGGAGGGGCGGTCCAATCGCGAGCCCGGTGACGGCGATCCGCCCGCCGGGCCGCCCGCCTCCTCCGCGCCCCCGGCACTCACCCTCACCGGCCTCACCGTCCGCTTCGCCGGGCTCACCGCTCTCGACGGGGTCTCCTTCACCGTCGAACCCGGCAGTGTGCACGCCGTCATCGGACCCAACGGGGCCGGCAAGTCCACCTGCTTCAACGTCCTCTCCGGCGTCTACCGGGCCACCGCGGGCAGCGTCCGCCTCGGCGACACCGAGCTGACCGGCCTCGCCCCGCACCGGATCGCCGCCCTCGGCGTCGCCCGTACGTTCCAGAACCTCGCGCTGCCCCCGCACGCGACCGTCGCCGACAGCATGCTGCTCGGCCGCCACCGGCTCACCCGCGCCGGGTTCCTCGCCACCGGGCTCGGACTGCCCTCCGCCGCCAGGGAGGCGCGCCGACACCGCGCCAGGGTCGCCGAGATCGCCGAGTTCGTCGGCCTCGCCGATGATCTCGAACGGCCCGCCGGGACACTCCCGTACGGCAAACAGAAGCTCGTCGAACTGGGCCGCGCCCTCTGCATGGAGCCCCGCGTGCTCCTCCTGGACGAACCCGTCGCCGGGATGACCGCCGACGAGCGCCGCCGTACGGCCGCCGTCGTCTCCGGGGTGCGCGACAGCCTCGGCATCTCGATCGTGCTGGTCGAACACGACATGGGGGTGGTGATGCGGCTCGCCGACACGGTGACCGTCCTCGACTTCGGCCGCAGGATCGCGAGCGGCCCGCCCGCGCGTGTACAGAACGACCCCGCCGTCGTACGCGCCTACCTGGGCGCGGATGCCGCGCCCGACCCCGCAGACCAGGAGCCGACGCCGTGACCACCTTCATCGAACTCCTCCTCGGCGGCCTGTCCATCGGCTCCGTCTACGCCCTGATCGCCCTCGGCTTCGTGGTCATCTTCAAGGCCACCGAGGTCGTCAACTTCGCCCACGCCTCGCTCCTCCTGGCGGGCGGCTACGTCACCGCCGTCCTCCACGACGACCTCGGCTTCTGGCCCGCCCTCGCCGCCGGCGTCGCGGGCGCGGCGGTGGTCGGCTCCGCCGTCGAGTTCCTGGTGATGCGCCGCTACCGGGGCTCCGACCACAGCGTCCTCGCCATCGTCACCATCGGCGTCGATATCCTGCTGACCACCGAACTCACCCGCCGCCTCGGCACGGACGTGCTCGCGCTCGGCGACCCGTGGGGCGACCGCGTCCTCACCTTCGGCGGGGTCACCCTCGCCCAGACGCGGGTGGCCGCGTTTGTCGCCGCCGCCCTGCTCATCACCGCGTTCCTGCTGGCCTTCCGCCACACCAGTTGGGGGGTGGCCATGCGCGCGGCGGCCGAGAATCCGACCACCGCCGCGCTGATGGGTGTACGGCTCGGCCGGGTCTCGCTCTCCGCGTGGGCGGTCGCGGGCGCGCTGGCCGCCGTCGCCGCGCTGTTCCTCACCGTCTTCCCGACCCCCGGCCTCGAACGGGCCACCTCCCTCGCCGCCCTCAAGGCCTTTCCCGCCGCGATCCTCGGCGGGCTCGACTCGACCACGGGCGCCCTGGCGGGCGGACTGATCGTGGGGGTCACCGAATCGCTCGCCACCGGCTACCAGAGCGATCTGGTCTTCCTGGGCCGGGGGATCGGCGATCTCGCGCCCTACCTGGTGATGGTGGCCGTCCTCCTGGTCCGGCCCGCCGGGCTCTTCGGTACGAAGGAGCCGGCCCGTGTCTGACACGCGATCACCTGACACCACGTCGAAGTCCGCCGAGCGGAAGCGATCCGGACTTCGCCTCCCCTCCCGCCCACGCCCCTACGTGTGGGCCGCCACCACCGTCGTCCTCCTCGCCCTGCCCTTCTACGCCGACCGCTTCTGGCTTCAGGCAGGACTGTTCGCGATGGCCGCCGCGATCGGCGCCATCGGCCTCAACCTCCTCACCGGCGCCACCGGCCAACTCTCCATGGGACACGCCTTCTTCCTCGCCGTCGGCGCCTACGGCTACTGCGTCTTCGCCGGTGACGGCCGCGCCGAGAACGGCCACCGACTCGTCGGCCTCGGCCTGCCCACCTGGCTCGCCGCCGTCCTCGCCGTCCTCCTCGCGGGCCTGGCCGGCGGCCTGTTCAGCCCCATCGCGGGCCGGCTGCGCGGCGCCTACCTGGGCATCGCCACCCTCGCCCTGATCTTCATCGGCCAGCACCTCCTCTTCAACGCCGGCGACCTGACCGGGGGGTTCAACGGCCGCGCCGTCCCGCCGCTGTCCCTCTTCGGCGTCACCTTCGACGACACCGAGACCGTCGTGGCGGCCGTCCCCTTCCACTCCTCGGAGAAGCTCTGGTACGCGGGCCTCGCCGCCCTCCTCGCGGGCGGCCTCTTCGCCCGCGGCGTGCTGCGCGGCCGGCCGGGACGCGCCATGAACGCCATCCGGGACCACCGCGTCGCCGCCGGGGTGATGGGCGTGCCGGTGGCCCGCTACCGCGCCGCCGTCTTCGTCCTGTCCTCGATGTACGCGGGCCTCGCCGGTGTCCTGCTGGCCCTGCTCTTCCAGCGCACCGTGCCCGACTACTTCGGCATGGTCCTGGCGCTCGAATACCTCGCGATGATCGTCATCGGGGGCCTGGGGACCGTCGCGGGCGCCGTCGTCGGCGCCGCCTTCGTCTCCCTGCTGCCCCAACTCCTCACCCACTACAGCGACAGCCTGCCGCTGGTCTCCGACCCCGGCACCGGAGGCCTCGCCCCCGGCGAGGCCTCCCGCTACCTGTACGGCGCCGCGATCGTCGCGGTGGTCCTGTTCCTGCCCGGCGGTCTCACCCGCCCGACTCTGTCCGCACGGTCCTCACGGGAGAAGACATGACCCCATCAGCCCGCCACACCCTGAAGGGCGGCGCCGCGCTTCTGGCCGCCCTGGCCCTCGCCCTCGCCGGATGCAGTGGAAAGGCCACCGAGAAGGACCCCAGGAGCGAGGACGCCGGAGGAGTACGGACCGGCGTGGGCGTCACCGCGAAGACCATCAAGCTCGGGGTGCTCACCGACATGACCGGGGTGTACGCCTCCCTCGGCAAGAGCGTCACCCAGGCCCAGCAGTTGTGGGCGAAGCAGACCAACGCGGCCGGCGGGATCTGCGGCCGTACGATCGAGCTGACCGTCCGTGACCACGGCTACGACCCGCAGAAGGCCGTCGCCGCGTACAACGAACTCGCCCCCGGCGTCCTCGGCTTCGCCCAGTTCATCGGCTCCCCGTTCGTCGCCGCCGTCGAACCGCGCATCGACGGCCAGGACAAGGGACTTGTCCTGCCACAGGCGTGGTCGGCGTCGCTCCTCGGCAGCCCGTACGTCCGCGTGATCGGCGCCACCTACGACGTCGAGACCATCAACGCCGTCGACTACCTCCTCGCGGAGAAGCGCCTCGCGAAGGGCGACAAGCTCGGCCACGTCTACTTCGAGGGCGACTACGGCGAGAACGCGCTCGAGGGCTCCAAGTACGCCGCAGAACAAGCCGGGTTGACCGTGGTCGAGCAGAAGATCAAGCCGACGGACAACGACATGTC
>NZ_JTHL01000001.1:9619621-9626015 GCF_000818195.1 Streptomyces sp. 150FB
TACGCCGCAGAACAAGCCGGGTTGACCGTGGTCGAGCAGAAGATCAAGCCGACGGACAACGACATGTCGGCGCAGGTCGCCGCGCTCAAACGGGCCGGTGTCAAGGCGGTGATCGTCAGCGCGGGCCCCCGCCAGGCGGCCTCCCTCGTCGGCGTCGCCGCGGCCACCGGCTTCCAGGTCCCCGTCATCGGCAACAACTCCGCCTTCGCGCCCCAACTCCTCGCCACCCCGGCCGGACCCGCCCTGATGAAGGACTACTACGTCGCCGCCTCCACCCTCCCCATCGGCTCCACGGAAGCAGCACCGGCGAAGCTCGCGAAGGAGTACGCGGCGGCCTACCCCGAGGACGTCCTCGACAACGGAGTGGTCGCCGGGTACACCGCCGCACAGGTCTACGGCGACGTCCTCAAGAAGGCCTGCACCGCCAAGGACCTCACCCGGGAGGGCGTCGGCAAGGCGCTGCTCACCGTGACCGCGTACCGCAGCGGCTTCGGCATCACGCACAACTTCTCCGACCCGGCCGCGCCCTCCACCCGCGAGTCCGTGATCATGAAGCCGGACGACAAGGTCCCCGGCGGCCTGCGCGTGGTGCGCCCCGCCGAGGTCTCCCCGGCGGCGGAGTCCTTCCAGGTGGGCGGCTGACCAGGCCCGCCGAACGACCCGGAGTCGGGGCGTGCGGATACGGAACGCCCGCCCCGACGAGGCCGAGGCCCTCAGTGCGCTGATGCTGCGTTCCAAGGCGCATGGGGTACGACGGCCTCCTGACCGCCTGTCGGGACGAACTCACCCTCGCCGCGTACGAGATGGCGGCGAGGCGGGTCGTCGTCGCGGAGGACGAGCGGTCCGGTGAGCTGCTCGGTGTCGCCTCGCTGGAGGGCGAGGCCCCGAACGGCACACTCGGCCTGCTCTTCGTGGAGCCCGGCCTGATCGGGCGCGGTATCGGCAGGACGCTGTACGCGCACCTCCTCGACACCGCCCGCGCGGCCGGCTTCACCCGGCTGACCGTCCCTCCGCCCCGCACGCCGTCGGCTTCGACCGCACCCTCCGGCGCCCGGCCCCTGGCAGGGCTGCGGGCGGCCGGGCACTACGGGTGCCTCGCCGCGCTGACCCCCGCCCATCCGCACATCACCGTCCCCGCGCAGTGGCACGTCACCGCCCGTGTAGCCGCCGCACGCCTGATCGCCGCGCGGGCGAACGGGGCCTGGTGGACTTGTCGCTGGTCAGCGTGGACTCGACCACAGCCCGGGCCCATCATGATGCCGCGGGGATGATCATGGAGCCCGGGACCCTGGACGCGTTGGAGAAGGCCGCCGCGGAAAAAGGGGCACCAGCGAGGAACAAGACGGCCAACTGGACCCCGAGCGGGAGGAACGTCGCCGCGTGAGGCGTCGCAGCGGGGCCCGCCTCGCCGCCGCTGACCCGGGACGTTCTCGCGGCGGACTGGTTCTCACTCAGCTCGAACGAGCAACGACCTGTCTGACGACGGAGAAGCGCCTTTCACACTCCGGGCAGGTTGCCTCGCCGAAGGCATAGGTCCAGGCGTGCGCCACATCCTCGTGGCCGTCCGCCAGAGCCAGCTCGTGGAGACGGCGGCCAAGGCCGTCGAGGGCGCCAGGATCGGCCGGATGAAGAGGGAGGGTTTCGACATCGTCGGAAAGGGCGTAGTCCTCCGACGCACTGAAGAAGCCCCGCTCACCAATGATCACCCATACCGTCGCGCAGCCGTCTGGGTCGGGGCACTCGAGCTCGTACTCCTCACTGACGATGCCCCAGGTCAGGTCCTCTGCCCAGTGGATGTCGCCCTCCAGGTTCAGAACCGTCTCAAGCAGGTGGCAGTAGTCATTCCGGTCAGCGGTGGCCTGCCGCCACCGGTTCGCGGCGGCCAGCAGACGTGCGACTTCGGGGGTGTGCTGGTCTCGCAGCTTCTGGGTCTCGTATCGCTGGTCGGCCTGAACCAGGAGCGCACCGGCCAGGTGGAGGGCTGAAGCCGCCGTGCCGGCATCCTCGCCCTCAGCCATGTTCATCAGCGAAAGCAGTACCAGCGGATGAGACACGTCGAGGGAGCCGTTGTGATAAAGCTCCGTCCATAGGTCGCTCCAGGCCTGACTGTCCCGACCGGCCGCGGCACGGTCCAGCAAGGTGGCCAGGCGGCCGGAATCGGCCTCGTCTGCACGGGAAACCGGGGAACTACTCGTCATCTCGACATCCAAGCAGACCCCGGAAATCCTCCTTCTACGCCCGTGGCGGCCGGAAACGAAGTCGAATCCGCCGGACGTGCTTCGAAGCGCAGTCAGAGGATCCAGGACGCACTGAGTCCATCGCCGACCAGTACGTGAACGACCCCGGCAGGCTGACCGGCGAGCAGGTCCGGCACGGGCCCGAAAGGACGTAGGCGCGGGAGCGTGCAGCCGTAGCCGCCAATCCCGGCACGGGCTCGTCAGGCGTCGGCGAGGAGAGGGTCGTACGGGGTGCCCGTGCGTCGGCCCGCCATGAAGGAGAGGAATACGCCCACGAAGGCGCTCTGGCCGTAGGCGCCGTCGGTGGTGGTGAGGTCGCGGTGGAAGGCGGCGCGGAAGAGGGTTCGGTACTCGTCCGCGTCGATGCTCCCGTTGCCGTCCTTGTCGGTGGCGTCGAAGAGGACCTCGGCGACGCGGATGAGCGCGGGTCCGGCGAGGGAGGGGACGGCGGTGGCGTACTCGTTGGCGCTGACACGGCCGTCGCCGTCCGTGTCCAGGGCGGCCTGGAGTTCGCGCCACCAGGCGGCAAAGGCGTCGTAGAGCCGTGTCTCCTCGGGTTCGTCCAGGTCGAGGCGGGTGGAGAGTTCACGTGCCATGGCGGCGAGGTCAGGCCAGTCGAGGTAGCCGTCGCCGGTCTGGTCCAGCACTGTGCGGAAGAACTCCTCCGCCGAGCGTCGGTTCTCTTCGGTGCCTGCCGAAGGTGCCGGGTCGGGGATGGTGTCGCCGCTCAGTGGTGTGAGGAGGCGGAGCAGGGCCGACGCCCGCTTCATGCGGGCGCGCAGGGCAGTCATGGTCCGGGCGCGGGGGTCGTCGCTGTCGGGCGAGAGGGACAGAGTCTCGATGATGCTTTCGGCATTGATCCAGCCCTCGGGCAGGAAACGGGTGAGCCCGGCGGCGAGGTAGGCGCCCTGCATCAGAGTCGGGGCCCCGGGCATCTCGGGCAGGCCGGCCCTGCGCCGGTAAGGCTCGGGGAGCGAGGCGACGGTGATCGCGCCGAGGAGCGGTCCGGCGACAGCACGGCCGGCCGCCCACAGTGTCGGCGCGCCATCGAGCAACGCAGGGGCGGGCAGGTGGTCGAAGAGCCGGTAGAGGATGATGCGGGCCGCCTCGGTGTTCTCCAGCTCGTTATTGACAACCCGGTCGAAGTATCGCCAGAAGTCGTTCAGGTCCTCGGGGAGTTCTGCGGCGTCGCCGTCGAGCGCGGCGAGGAACGCGCGGTACTCGGCGTACATCCGCTCCATCGTGTCCTGGTCGAGCGGCTGGCCGCTCAACCGGCACATGGTGACGCCGCTTTCGAAGAGAGTGGCGACCACCCAGGCGCGGGTCGCGCGGTCCATCGCGTCGTAGGCGCGGCCGCGGGGGTCTGAGCCGCTCATGCGGGCGTGCAGCCGGTTGAGTCGGGCGGCCTCCCGTTCGCGTACCGCAGGGTCGGCGTCGAACATGCGCCGCATGCTGAGGAAGGTGTTGCGCAGTCGGCGCCAGGGGTGGGCGACGAAGGTGGAGTTGTCCGCGAGGGCGGCGCCGATCTGCGGGTGGGCGGCCTCCAGTACGGTGGCGCGGATCATGGCCAGCGCCCAGCGCGGGTCGTCGAAGAAGGCGCGGAACTGTGATTCCGGGCCGAACAAGGGTGCCTCGTAGGCCGTTCCCGTGGTTCCAGTCGTCATGACGGGTCTCCGTTCGTCTGGGGCGGCACGCCGCCGAAGCGGCGGTCACGGCGCCGGTAGGTGTGCAGGCAGGCGAGGAAGTCGGGGGCCCGGAAGTCCGGCCAGAGCGCCTCGGGGAAGACCCACTCGGCGTAGGCGACCTGCCAGAGCATGAAGTTGGAGATGCGCTGCTCACCGGAGGTGCGGATGACCAGATCCACATCGGGGGTGTCGGGGAAGGGCAGGTGGTCCGCGAAGAGCCGCTCGGTCACCTCGTCGGCGGGCGTCCCGCTGCGGATCAGCGACCTTGCGGCCTCGACGATGTCCTGGCGCCCGCCGTGGTCGAAGGCGACGGTCAGCGTCATCCCCTGGTTGTCGGCGGTCAGCACCGCCAGATCGTCGAAGTCCCTGGCCAGTTCACGGGGGATGCGCGGATCGGCGACCCCGAGGAAACGGCAGCGGATGCCGCGCGCGAGCAGCAGCGGCGCATGCTTCCGTACAACCCTGCGCACCAGACGCATCAGATAGTCGACCTCGGTGCCGGGACGGTTCCAGTTCTCGGTCGAGAAGGCGTACAGGCTGAGCCACTCCACGCCGGCGGCCCGGGCCGCCTCGATGACGTCGATGACAGCGGTCTCCGCAGCTCGGTGACCCGCCGTACGGGGAAGCGAACGCCGCTGCGCCCAACGGCCGTTGCCGTCCATCACGCAGGCCACGTGCCGCGGCCCCGCGCGCGCGGCCCCGTTGTCCCGCTGCTGCCCGCCCGGCTGGTCCTCCGTCACCGCGCGTGCGCGCGGGACGCCGTGGTCCGTCATGCCCGGCCCCGCTCCGTCCGGAGCGGCACGACCGGCAGTACCGCGCTCGGTCACACCCACCCTGCCTCGCCGCTCCCGCCTCGACCACGCCCCACCGGCGCGTTCCCTCCCAGGAGTCTGACAGCGCGGAAGGGCCCTGACCGGCCGAACGAGTGACGTCACCGTAAATTCGTACGTTCGAATCTGTCCGAGTGTCAGAGCGGCGAACTCGCGCACAGGTCCCTTCAAAGCTTCGGTACAGGGCGGGCGGCACCGAACGCACCCTTCCCGCGTACGGCCCGGCGGTCGCGCGCTTCCGAGGCGTGTGACGCGCTGAGCCTGGTTTCCGAGCCCCGTACCGTCACCGCCGGGCGCTGCCCGGTCATGGAAGTCGCCGGAGTTCCGCACGAGCTGATCCGCTGGACCGCGCGCCGCAGCGAGCAGATCGCCGCCTGCTGCCGGACCTTGAACACGAGTACGTCACCGCCACCGACGACGAAGGGAACCTGAAGGTCCTGTCCATGGTCTCCGAGCGGGCACGGGCGAAGCTGAACCGGATCGCCGCACGCAAGACACGCCCCGCGAAGCCGCAAACCCTTCTCCCTCACGGGGGCCGGCGGCGGAGGGCTTGAGCGCCGTGTACGGCAGCGGTTCCCAGCACCACACCCAGCAGCCGGGGCCGCTGGGCTCGTCCTGGTTCTGGCCGGGCGGCCAGGACCAGGACCTACCCCGCGACCGGCCACGGAGGCTCGGACGCCGGCCTGTGCCGGCCCGCGGACGCAGGCACATTACGGATGGTGACGACGTCGGTGGGTTCCATACCGTCCCAACGGATGACCACCGAGGCGGACGCGGTGTGTCTTATGTCGGCCGACGCCGTGGTGTGGCTCGGCCTGTCGGGCGCACTGGGTGAGCCCGAACTGCCTGGAACTCCGAGCCGGACCAGGGCTCACGGCACAAGGAAGCCGTCCCTCTTCCCTCACGTGATCAGGAGCACCGCGTACGCGAGGAAGAATCCGGCGACCAGCACCACGACGATGCCGATAGCGATCAACGGGCCCGTGGCCCAGCCCTTCGGTGCGGCATGCCTCGGTCCGGCCTCCGAGGTGCTCCCCTCGGCCGGCGGAGTCTCACCGGGAGGTACACCCCCGCCGCGTTCAAGACCGGGGGTGGAGTCGGGGTCGGGATCGGGGTTGGATGCCCTCATAGCCCCCATGGTGGGGCCCGCTGCTCAGCTCTGCACCCCGAGATTCGCGTATGGCGGGGCGGGCGCTAAGGCGTCCGGATGCCGGCCGCCGACGCCAGCGTCCGACGACCGGTGTCGGCCGCTGGTCTTCGTGCTGACCGCCGGGCAGGCCGGCGACACCCCGGCTTTCACCGACGTGATGGCTCGCTTGCGCGTTCCCCGCCCATGCCGATGGTGGAGAGTTGTTCGGTGCGCTGTGGGGTCAGGGTGGCGGCCCGGGAGCGCTGGTTCGCGACCCATGCACCGAGTTTCAGATGCACGACCCGCTGTTCCCGGCCGTCCCCTTCTCCGTCTCCGTCTCCGTCGCTGCCGATGCCGATGACGATGTGCTCGACCCATTTGCGGGGGACGTGCAGGTGTCCTTCGCGTTCGTAGTACTGCCGGGCGGCAGCCAAGTTGGCAGCCCATTTGTCGGTCTGCGTACTGACGCTGGGCGGGGGGTTTGTTGGTGTACGGCGAGGCGGCTGGCCTGGT
>NZ_JTHL01000002.1:0-103322 GCF_000818195.1 Streptomyces sp. 150FB
CCCGCGGAGCGGGTATCACATCGCTGCGCGATGTGCAAGTGAACACCCGGGCTGCGCCCGGGTGTTGCGCTCCCGCTCCGCGGGAGCGCTGGTGTGATGCTGCGCATCACACTCATCCCCCTTGCTACGCAAGGGGGATGACGTCCCGTCCGCTGCGCTCCCGGGACGTGTCAGGCTGCGCCTGCTCATGCGAGTCTTTCGCTTCGCTCCAGACTGTTGGCGTGAGTCCGCTTCGCTCCTCCGCCCAACGGCCTTTCCGGCTTCGCCTTCATGGCCTTGAGACCTGCTTGCGCGGACCGGGCTGGCTGCGAGGAACGGGGTCGCTCGTTCGTGTGGGTTCCAGTGTACCGCGCGCATCAGGTTGATGCAGCATGTACCGTTGGCGGAAACACGGGACACCCTCCAACCACCCGGGAACTCCCCGGAATTCCGAGAGGAACGACCGCAGATGACCGGTCACCACGAATCTACCGGACCCGATCCCGCGCTGAGCCGCGATTCCATCCGCCGGGTGATCCAGTATCAGACGGCGGGCGTCAATGCCCGGCTCCGGCTATTCGCGCTCATGGAGGCGCAGGGCGTGCCCGCCAGCGAGGCGGACGACCTCGTGGCCGCGCTGGAGGCCGGAGCGGTCGCCGGGGCGCAGAGCGAGGTCGTGGAGCTGGACGGCATGGCGCCGCCTTCGCGCGGCCCGGTGTTCGAGGACGGCTGGGATGACGGCGTGAAGAGGACCAGCGAGGCCCTGGTGGGCATCGCGGACCGGGAGTGGTCCCGGCGCGGCGGCCGGTCTGCCGGGTCCGCTGAACTGGCCGTACACATCGCGGACGTGAGGCAGCGTGAGCGGGCCGACCTGGTGCGACTGGAGAGGTACGTCCGGAAAGCCGTGCTGCCGGCCACGTATCCGCACACCACGGCGCGCCGCCAGGTCCTGGAGGCGCTGGGTGAGGCCGGCGGTCTGTGCACGGCGCGGACGGTGAACAGCGACGGGGACTACGTCGTCTGCACGCTCGATGCCGGTCACTACGACCCGGACAACAAGCCGCCCTTCAAGGACGGAAAGCCCGGCGGCTGGCACAAGGCGGACGCGTCGATCTGGAACGACTCGGGCGCGGCCTGCATTCCGCACGCGGCCCTCTGAAACACCACACGAATTCAGCGCTCGGGGAGGAAACCAAATGTCAGCGATTCAGCTCAAGGAACACCAGGTAGATCAGCGCTCCGCGTTTCGCAGGTGGGTGGGATTCCCTGCAAGGTCATCTGTGCCCCCGCAGGGCGCCCGGGGCACCATCGTGTCAGCGACCGGCTCGGGCAAAACGATCACGGCCGCCGCGTGCGCGCTGGAGAGCTTCGCGGACGGCCGGATCCTCGTGACCGTGCCGACCCTGGACCTGCTCGCGCAGACAGCCCAGGCATGGCGCCTGGTCGGCCACAGGGCGCCGATGGTCGCGGTGTGCTCGCTGGAGAACGACCCGGTCCTCAACTCGCTGGGGGTGCGCACCACCACGAACCCGATCCAGCTCGCCCTGTGGGCCGGGCACGGACCCGTGGTCGTGTTCGCCACGTACGCCTCCCTCGTGGACCGCGAAGACCCCACCGACATCACTGGACAAGGGAAGGTTCGCGGGCCGCTGGAGGCCGCCCTGGCGGGCGGGGAGCGGCTCTACGGGCAGCAGATGGACCCGTTCCACCTCGCCATCGTGGACGAGGCCCACGGAACCGCTGGTGATCTTGGCCGTCCGTGGGCGGCGATCCACGACAACCAGCGGATCCCGGCGGACTTCCGGCTCTACCTCACCGCGACCCCGCGGATTCTCGCCGCCCCCAGCGCCAAGAAGGGCAAGGACGGCAAGGATGTGGAGATCGCGACCATGGCCAACGACCCGGACGGCACCTACGGCGAGTGGCTCGCGGAACTCGGTCTGAGCGAGGCGATCGAGCGCAAGATCCTCGCCGGGTTCGAGATCGACATCCTGGAGATCCGCGACCCCTCCCCGGTCCTCGGGGAGTCGGAGGAAGCCCGGCGCGGCCGGCGTCTGGCCCTCCTGCAGACCGCGCTCCTGGAGCACGCCGCCGCGCACAACCTGCGCACCGTCATGACGTTCCACCAGAAAGTCGAAGAAGCCCGCGCGTTCGCGGACAAGCTGCCCGAGACGGCGGCGGAACTGTACGTCAACGACGCCTCGAACGAAGATCTGGCCGCCGCGGACCGGTTGCCGAAGTCCTCACTCAACGCGGAGTTCTACGAACTCGATGCAGGCCGCCACGTACCCCCGGACCGGGTCTGGACTGCGTGGCTGTGCGGCGACCACACCGTCGCCGAACGACGCGAGACGATCCGCCAGTTCGCCAACGGCATCGACGCGAACAGCCGGCGGGTCCACCGCGCCTTCCTCGCGTCGGTGCGCGTGCTCGGGGAAGGCGTCGACATCACCGGCGAGCGCGGAGTCGAGGCCGTCTGCTTCGCCGACACCCGCGGCTCCCAGGTCGAGATCGTCCAGAACATCGGCCGGGCGCTCAGGCCCAACAAGGACGACTCCACCAAGGTGGCCAGGATCATCGTGCCGGTGTTCCTCCAACCCCGCGAGGACCCGACCGGCATGGTCGCCAGCGCCAGCTACCGCCCCCTCGTAGCGGTCCTCCAGGGCCTGCGCAGCCACGACAAGCGCATGGTCGAGCAGCTCGCCTCCCGCGCGCTCACCAGCGGCAAGCGGAAGATTCACCTCCAGCGGGATGAGAACGGGCGGATCGTCGGCGGCGGTGAGGGTGACGGCGAGGACCAGGAGCAGGACGACAACACCGCCGCTGCCGAGTCGGCCCTGCTCCACTTCTCCTCCCCCCGGGACTCGGCGACCATCGCGGCGTTCCTGCGCACCTGGGTCTACCAGCCCGAATCCCTGGCCTGGCTGCAGGGCTACGAAGCCCTGCAGAACTGGCGGAAGGAGAACACGATCACCGGCCTGTACGCCGTCCCCTACGACACCGAGACCGAGGCCGGCGTCACCAAAGCCTTCCCCCTGGGGCGGTGGGTGCACCAGCAGCGCAAGACACTGCGCGCCGGAAAACTCGATCCCCACCGCAAAGAGCTCCTGGACGCACCCGAGGCCGGAATGGTCTGGGAGCCCGGCGAAGAGGCCTGGGAGACCAAGCTCGCCGCGCTGCGCTCCTACCGCCGGGCCACCGGGCACCTCGCACCCCGGCAGGACGCGGTGTGGGGCGAGAGCGAAGCCGACGGACTGGTGCCGGTGGGGCAGCACATGGCCAACCTCCGCCGGAAGGGCCAGAAGAACGGCCTGGGTAAAGACCCCGAGCGGGCAGCGGAACGCGCGGCGCAGCTCACCGCGATCGACCCGGACTGGGACTGCCCGTGGCCGCTGGACTGGCAGCGCCACTACCGGGTGCTCGCCGACCTGGTCGACGCCGACGGCGTCCTGCCCTACATCGCGCCCGGCGTCGTCTACGACGGCGACGACATCGGCACCTGGACATGGCGGCAACAAGAACCAGGCACCTGGGCACAGCTCCTGCCCGAACAGCGAGAGCGGCTGACCGCACTGGGCATCAAAGCCGCTGCGGCCCCCTCTCCCGCACCGGCGGCCACGTTCACGATGAAGAGCCCGGACAAGGCGCAGCAGGCGTTCCAGCGGGGTCTGAAGGCCCTGGAGCAGTGGGTGGAGCGGGAAGGCACCGACCGGCCCGTACCACGGGGGCACAGCGAGACCATCACGGTAGACGGCGAGACGGAACCGGTGACCGTGAAACTGGGCATCTGGTACAGCAACACCAAGTCGCGGCGCGACAAGCTCACCGCTGAACAGCTCGCTGCGCTACGGAAGCTGGGCATCACGTGGGCGTAGCGAGGCACGCGTGGGGTTGAGCGGGACTGCGGGTGGTGCTGGGCCGGACACTCTAGGATGGGCCGACTGGGGTTGGGGATAGAAGTGCCAGGCGTCTTTGGCAGAGGCTGTGGGCTCGCAAAGGGGCATCGGCGCGGAAATTGGAGCAGTCGCGCAGTGCACCTGAACAGCTTTAGCGTGAGTGGTTTCCGCTCGTTGACCGAGGTCGCAGACGTCCCAGTCAGGAAGCCCACGATCCTTGCCGGACACAACGACGGAGGCAAGAGCGCGCTGCTGGACGCTCTCGCCTTCCTGCTCGGCGAGCACGCACTGGCGGAGGACGACCGCACCTACCTGACCGTCGACGGAGAAGTCGAGTCGGCGCCGGTGCGGTGCGAGGAGAGCAGCGTCGAGGGGGCGTTCACTCTGGACGCCTGGGAGCAGGAGCGGTTCGACCTCCCCGCACAGGTTCGGCTACGGCGCTGCTCCGGAGAAGACCTGATTTCTCGTCTGGACGTCTGGCAGCCGATTCCGGCCGACGAGCGGCTGCGTGACCTGTCTCAGCTTCTCGTGCCAGCGTTGAGGGACCTGGTGAAGGAGTTCGGGCTCTCACCCACCTCCATGCGCAAGCCAGACCTCGAGCAGGCTCTGCGTATGTACGGACGTGAACACTCCGGCTCGGACGGCTGGATGGCTGCGCCGGCCGGTCTCGACAAGCGCATGCCGCGATACCTACCGTTCGACGGCAAGAAGCCTGATGATGCCGTCAAGACCGTGTTGGTCGGCCGATTCCAGAGCTACATGGCCGATCCAGACCTCAAGGGCAAGCTCACCGCCATCGAGGACGAGGTCCAGGACCGGTTGCGCATCGACGCCAAGTCCTTGTGTGAGCACATCGAAATGCGGTGTCCGGACCTGCAGAAGGTCTCCGTCGAGCCTGACGTTTCCTTCCAGCAGGGGTTCAAGGCTGCGCCTCTGCGTGTCGCACGCCGTGCCGGCGAAGCGGTGGGACTGGATCGCACCGGGCTGGGCAGCAACCGTCGCGTCTCGCTAGCCATCTGGGAATGGACGAGCGAACTGCTGGCGGAGGAACAGGACACCACCCCCACGACTAGCACAGGTGACGAGGAGGCTCCTGAACCGCCGCCGGTGCAGACAATCGTGGTGTACGACGAGCCGGACACCCACCTCGACTACACCCACCAGCGCAAGATCATGCAACTGATCCGGACGCAGAGCGATATCCCCAACGTCAGCGTGCTGGTTGCCACCCACTCGATGAACCTCATCGACGGTGTCGACATCTCCGACGTGGTGCACCTGAAGCTGGAGGACCACCGCACCGTGGTGGAACGACTCGGCACAGGGCTGCTCGGCGATGAGATCGACGAACACCTGGGGAAGATCGCAGCCGCGGTCGGCCTGCGGAACTCGGTACTGCTGCACGAACGCTGCTTCCTGGCCGTAGAAGGCGAGACCGAGCAGCGCGCATTCCCACTGCTGTTCCGGTTATGCGAAGGCATGTCTCTGCAGGCAGCCGGCATCGCTCTGTGGGCTTGCTTCAACAACGAAGGCGCCCTGCACCTGGCCCGATACCTGATCAAGCAGAGGCGCACGATCATGCTGGTCGTCGACGCCGACAGCCGCAACGTGCGCAAGGGAATTTTCAAGACCCCCAAGCTCACCGAGTTCTTCGGCTCCCATGCCAGCCGCTACGTGAAGTTCCTCGGTGAGCCGGAGGATGACGCCCCGCAGCAGGAGAAGTACAACGAGCTCGAAGAACTCTTCCACGACGACGTATGGGCACGCGTCGCCAACAAGATCTGGGCCAAGACCTATGGCATCTGGCAGCCTGCCGACTTCGCCGCCCTCCGAGGCGAAGGCAAGTTCAGCGGAGCAGTCCAGGAAATGCTCCAGGAACGAAGCGAGAACGGTCCCGGCGGCAAGCCCGAGATGATGTATGAGCTGGCCATGGCCTTGGACGACCCGGACGACGTACCGGAGCAGCTGCGAGGCGTCTTCAAACAGCTCAGAGAGCTAGCATCCTGAGACGTCCCTGCATGGCCTGGATGCCGCCAGCCCCGGAAGGGCGCTGGCGGCGGCGCGCCCTCATTCGCTCCTTGCGTTGCTCCAGCGTCGGAGCAACCCACTCGTGCCACCCCACTGGCGGCTTCCATCGCTGCATGTGCTCACGTTCATCGATCCCACACCAACGGCAACCGCTGGGCGCAGGTATCTGCAGGTCAGACCCATCAGTGGACATCGCCACTCCTTCCCCTGACCACATTCTGCCCGCCACCACTGACATCACCCCGCCGCCCGATCGCCCGTCTGTAACGAGAGCCGCGACGGGCCCGCAGAGGCCTTTGATGCAACTCTCCGGCATGTCTCCAAGGACCGCTCCTCAAGGCCGTCCTATTGGTGCTCTGGCCGAGACCCGGGCTTTCCGAGCGCGCTGATCAGTAGTTGCTGAGGTGCTCTCGCTCGTGCCCGCAGCCGACTCCGTCAGGGGGCGTCGGTGTGTTGCTCGCATGGCCAGGTGCTGTCGGTACCCGCGTTGTACTGGCCGGTCCGGCATGAGCCCTATACGTCGTCGAAGCTGGGCTGACTCCATGGCTGGTCGGGAGGCGGGCCTTGGGCACCAAGGAGTTGGGTGATCTTCTCGGCTTCGTCGCTTGAGAGCTCGGAGAGCAGCCGTGTCGTTGTGCCGAGGAGAGCATCCAGCGGCACCTGGGTACGTGCGCCGCGGGCGCTGGCGATTCCGGAGCCGAACACGCATTGGAGAGTCTCGCCGGAGGGGACGCGGGCGTCCGCCTCGATGACTCCCTCGGCCTGTCCCAGCGCGTCGCTGATGCCGTCGAGTTGGGCGTCGTGGGAGATGTCGTCGCCGGGGCCGCCGTATCCGACGTGGCGGTCCGTTACGACCATGCGAAGAGAAGTCAACGGAATGCCGAAGCGGTCGGCCCTGTTCCTCACCTCGTCGAGGCGGGGCAGATCGTGTTCCTGGCCGGACGGGAGCTGGCGCCGGGACTGGGCAACCAGCACATGGAAACGCGGGGTCTGCAGGATCAGCTGGCCGGCCTTCACTGCCCAGCGCCACGGGCTGATGTCCGCGTCTGCCACGCCGGGCACGATCATGCAGACACGGCTGGTCCAGAGCCGGATCGCCTCACGCATCAGGTGCTGAAGATTTCCGGTGCCGGCAACAGGAGTGCGCAGCAGGACAGAAAGGCTGATCATGCGGACGACCCGGTTCCAGAACGCGGCGTCGGCAATGTCCTCGGATTCCAGCAGGTACATCAGAGCCGTCTCGTCGAGATGGCCGACGCCTCGCTGGGGCGCGGGGAAGCTGGCGAGTGTGGATCCGCCTCCCTGCCAGAGCGCGGCGAGGAAGGCTGACATCCGGTCGGCGACATCGGTGGTCATCCGCGCGGCGAGGGCGTCGACGGCATCGCGGGTGGGAACGCGTTCTCCCGCACGGGCGGCCTCCGCCCCCTGAACGACCGTACTCAAGAACTCCTCGGTCGCCGCTTTGTCGAGGGTGCCACGGCCGCCTTCGAGGACGGAGCGGGACACCAGATGAGGGATGCCGGGAGAATCATCGGCTGGCTGGAGTGCTCCGAGCGCGGATGCGTCAAGGAGGAGCGCGGTGCTGCTGCCTGGCTCAGTGAGGAGATCTCCCTGTTGACGGACGGAGGGCAGTTGGCCGAGAGCCAGAAGCACCGGCCGGTCTGCGCGGGGAAGGCGTTGCAGATCGTCCTCGAGTTCGCGTTGGTCCGATGTGGTGCGCAGATAGATGAAGCGGCGCGGTGTACGGGGTCTGCCGGGCCATTCCAGGACCATGTCGGGGACGTGGGTGTGGTTGAAGAACTCGGTCTTGGTGACGGTGGCACCGGGGTCCATGCGGCGCAGGTGCCGGGCGACGATGTCTTTGACCCGGGTGAACATCATCCGGTCGTCGGGCTCGTCCATGGCCTGGGAGATCGACTGTTCGACGATGTTCACCACGAGCCCTCTCTGCGTGTGAGTTCGGCGGCGACGATGGCTGCCCAGTCCTTGAGCGGCAGAAGGGTTTCCTGCTTGTCCGAGAGCACGATCAGCCACAGGCGTTCGGCGACCGATCGGGCGAGTTCAGCGTCCAGGAGTTTTCGGGCTTCCTCGGTGTCGCTGGTGCCGAAGACGCGGCTGCTGTGCTGAAGGACTGCGGTCTCCACCTGGCCGGGTGAGTTGAGAGCGGACCAGGAGTTCGCACGGAACGGTGCCCAAGTGATCCACATGAAGTGATCGCTGAGATGGTGCTGGGCCTGGGCGGCGACGTAGCACTTGGCGAGGAACTCGTCGAACTGCGTTCCCTGGTCGCTCGGCTGTGCGTAGTTCTTGACCTCTGCGCAGAACATGTCGTTCTGGTAGGGGTCACCACGCATGGCGCCCCCCAGATCGAAGGAGAAGGTCCGGCCTCCGTACGGCCACGCCAAAGTCAGACGGCGGCCGCAGGACTCCGAGTCCGTGTTCGCGTACGCGCCGAAGATGCGCATCGTGCCCTCGAGCCACTGCTTTGCTCTGCGGGCCCCTGAGAAGCCCTTCACCTGAGCGTCTTCGCCAACCACCACAGGCGTAGCTTAGTGCGATCGGATCATCACGGTGTGCTCGAACGGGTTAATCTCCCACCACACTGAGGGGGTTGGCTTCAGGAAGGGGCATCTGCGGCCTTGGGGAAGTGAGCCAACGACGGCCGGGGCCGGAAGGAACTACTGCGAAAACGCCCTTCCTGATCGGCGAACACGAGACCGTGGCGGAGTGATCCTTCCCCCCGGCCTCCTGCGGACCGCTCCCCTGCACGGAGAGACGACCCTGTCGCTGATCTGCCGCATCGCGAGCCGCTACGGACTGGAGTCCAAGGCGTTGCGGTCCTGCTGGCACTGGCGCAACCACCAGCCCAAGCACGAGGGCGGGGCCTGTCGGGCAGACGCCGAGGTGCTGCTGAATGTGGCTGGACGGCAGCTCCTGTCAGGCCTGTGCGGCGTCGAGGAAGGTGTGCTGGCGCGGGCGTTGCCGTCCTGGGGGCAGGAGGACGCCAAGCTGCCCGCCGAAGAGAGCGGAGTGCCGGCGGCGGCGTGGCGGATCGGCGGTGGGGTCGCCGGGCCGGTGGCGTTCGGCTGCCGCCTCTGCACCGCCCGGCGTACAGGGACGGTCGTGGGGGTGGTGCGGTACGCACCGCTCTGGTCCCGGGTGTGTGTCCGGCACGGGCGGTGGCTCCTGGACGCGGACGCCGACCAGCCCCACGAGTATCTGGACGTGCGGCACTTGCCGGAGATGGCCGCGGCGCAGCGGCGGTGGAGCGGGGTGGCGCGGCGGGCGGTGCGGGCCGGGGCCGAGCCGGAGAGGGTCTTCGCGCTGGCTCATGCGGTGGTGGCCCGGTGGTGGGACCAGGCCCTGCGCTGGGAGCGGGAGACGATCTGGCCGCGGCGGCTGCATCAGGTCGCGGGCGGTGACGCCGGGTCGGAATTTGAGTGGTGGCGGGTCGTGGGGCGGGACGCGGTCGTCTTCCCCGAGGTGGTGGCGGTCGCCGACGCGCTGCTGGATCCAGGCATGGCCGAGTTGGTGTGGGTGGACAGTGGTGCGGGGCGGCCGCGGGCGCTGCCCGCTGACGGGCTGTTCTGCCGCCGGCTCGGTGAGCTGGTCGGGCGGGAGTGGCTGGGGCCACTGGCAGCGACGGATCACGGCGGCCCGTTGATCGCGTGGATGGGCAGCGTCATCCGCCAGCGCCGCACGGCTGGCGGCCCGGCCGGGTACGCGGATGATCCGTGGTGGGTGCGCCGGGAACATCAGCCGGTGACGATGGCCGGGCAGTTGCGGATGCTCGGCAAGGAGAAACGGGCGCCGGGCTCGGGGAGGATGTGGCGGGCGTCGGTGTCCGCAGAACAGCGCATGCTGATCACCCGTGAGATCGAGAGCGCCGAGGAGCAGCTCCACCAACTGCGCGGGGTGCAGACCGGGCCCACCGCCGACGTTGCCGAGCAGCTCCTGGGCAACCTCCGCCACAGCGCTGTCCTGATCGAGAACGCCTGGAAGCGGACCGCCCTGGCCGCCGCGAACGCCGGAGTGCCTTTGGAGGAGGTCGCCCGGTGGGCGGACACGCCCACCGAAACGCTCAGGAGCATGCTGACAGCGGGCCGGCAAGAAGACGACGGCTGAGAGCCACGGGCCGACGGGTGCGTCGGCTGTTAGCTGAAACGGCACTCGTTTGTGGCAGAAATCCTGAAAACAACGGTGTCTGTCGGCGGGAACGGCTTGGCTGACGCAGGTGATCAGCACAGGAGCGGCCCGGCCCGGGGGCCGGACAGGACGAGCGGCGGTGGATCGTGGGATCGGGTTCGAGGCGGTGTTCCTTGACCCGGTGGGGCAGACGGTCCAGCAGCGGTGGGCGGATGCCGCCATGACCATGCCGTTCGAGGAGTTGCCACCAGTGTCGGCGTTCCCGGTGATCCCGGGGCGCCGCTGGGGGCCGGGTCTGTGGTGGTCGGCGACCACCGGACGGCACGTGGCCGCGGGGTCGAACGCGATGCGGACCCAGCTGATGGTCCTGGACCGCGACCCCGATGTGGCCGGGCTCGCGGGGCGTCCGGTACGGCTGCTGTGGCGCGACGAGCGGGGCCGGGTGCGTTCCTGGGTGCCGCAGCTGTTCGCCCGGTACCGCGATGGCACGGGTCTGCTGGCCGACTGCCCCAGCCACCCGGATGCCGGCGGCGAACGCGCTGTGAAGGCGGCCGAAGCGGTGCGTGCGGCATGTGAGGAGACCGGCTGGACCTACCGGCGCCTTGCACCGCTCGACGGCGTTCTGGCCGCCAATCTGAAATGGCTGGCCGGCTACCGCCACCCCCGCAACGCCGGCCGCCCCGGCCTGACGCACGCAGTTGTGGAGGCGTTCGCGCGGCCGCGGCCACTGATCGAAGGCGCCGAAGCGGCCGGCGATCCGCTTGAGATTCTCCCCTCCGTCTTCCACGCCCTGTGGCACGGGCGGGTGACGGCAGATCTGGAGGTGGCGTTGCATGACCGCGTCCTGGTCGGCCCTCCGGGCTGGAGTGGTCCGGGCAAGGCGGGAGGTGTCTGGTGACCGCGCGGCGCAACGCCCGGCCGGCCGTGAAGGTCGGGGCGCATGTCCGCTTCCGCGGTGTGAAGTGGCAGGTGGTCGCCCTGTCCGGGCAGACCGTTCACCTCGTCGGCCCGGACGGCGGTGGCGAGGCGGTGCTCGCCGGGTACCTGTTCGCCGATCCCGGCTTCAGCGTCGTCGGGGCCGATGTACCACAGGCGGCCCCGCAGTGGGGGCTGTTCGAGACCGCCCCCGCCGCGGCGCGGGAGAAGGCCCTGGCCTGGCAGCGGCACGTGAGAGAAGTCGAATGCGGCCTTGCCGACGGGCCCGGCAGTGCTGGAGCGGTGCGGGAGCAGTACGACCCCGCACGGCACACGCTGGCCGAGCGGGAGCAGGCCAAGGCCGAGGAACTGACCGCCCTGGGATTCGGCCGCATCTCGCGCACCACGGTGCAGCGCATGCGCCTGGCCTACCGCAAGCAAGGCCTGTGGGGGCTCCTGGACCACCGCACCACCCGCGCTTCCAGCCCCACCGGGCGTTCCGACGAACGGGTCGTCGCAGCCGTCCGTGAGGCGCTGCGCCGCCGGCGCGGGCGCTCCAAGGGCACCGTCAACGGCCTGTTCCCGCTGATCAACCAGATCCTTCAGGAACAGCACGGCCCCGGTGCGGTGCCCGTGCCGTCCCAGGCCACGCTGTACCGTCTCGTCACCACGCTCGCCCGCCCCGGCGAACTACCCTCCGGCCCCGTCCGCCAGGTGCCCGCCAGCTTCGAAGGGCGAGCCTTCACGCCTGCCACGGCGCTGCGGCCCGGCGAGCAGGTCCAGATCGACACCACCCGCCTGGACGTCCTGGCCCTCTTCGACGACGGCCGCCTCGCACGGCCCGAACTCACCATCGCCGTCGACGTCGCCACCCGCGCCATCCTCGCCGCCGTGCTCTGCCCCAGCGCGACCAAAGCCGTCGACGCGGCCCTGCTGCTCGCGGAGATGGCCGTCCCACACCCCGCCAGGCCGACCTGGCCGGACATCCTGCGCATGGACCATGCCCGCGCACTCCCCCACCAGCGACTGGCCACGCTCGACGAGCGCCTGGCCGGCGCGGCGGCCCAGCCGGTCGTCCTGCCCGAGACGATCGTCGTCGACCGGGGCAAAGTCTTCGTCTCCCGGGCGTTCACCGCCGCCTGCGAGAGCCTCGGCATCAGCGTCCAGCCGGCCCCGCCCCACGCACCCACCGCCAAAGGCATCGTCGAGCGCACCTTCGGCACCATCAATCACCTGTTCTGCCAGCACCTGCCCGGCTACACCGGATCCGACGTCACCCGCCGCGGCCCCGACACCGAGAAAGACGCCTGCTACAGCGCCGCCCAGCTGCAGGACCTGCTCGATGAGTGGCTGGTGCACTACCACCACCGGCCCCACGAAGGGCTGCGCCACCCGATGATGCCCAAGAAGGCCCTCACCCCGAACCAGATGTGGGCCGCGCTCGTCGCCGTCGCCGGATACGTGCCCGTTCCGTTGACCGGCCGCGACTACCTCGAGCTGCTGCCCGTGCGCTGGCAGGCCATCACCGCTTCCGGCATCCGCATCCACCACCGCACCTACGACGCAGACCTCCTCGCCCCGCACCGCGGCCAGCCCTCCCCCATCGCCGGCCGCGGCGGGAAATGGGAGATCCACTACAACCCCCACGATGTGCGCCAGGTCTGGGTCCGGCTGCCCGACGGCGAACTCACCGAGATTCCGTGGATCCACCGCGACCACGTCCACCGGCCCTTTGACGAACGCACCTGGCAGCACATCAGAACCCTCGCCCTGCACAGCAGCCACGGTGACACCGAGCAGCACGAAGCCGACCTCGCCGACGCCCTCGACCAGCTCATGCGCCGCGTCCACAGCGGCCACGCCACCAAAACGGAGCAGGCTCTCCTGGCCCGCACCGCTCACGTCCCGCTCCCCACAGCCCGCGATGGGAACCACGGCACCGAAGCACCCGCCGACAGCCCGGAACAGCAGGGCGACGACAGCATCGACGACCTCGACGACCTGCCCGACGACGACTTCAGCCCCGCCCCGGCCGCCGGATTCGGGCTCTACAACGCCTATGAGGAAGCCGCCACATGGTGAACCCGAGCCAGAGAAACGCGGGCAGCACACAAGGCGGCACCGACGACAGGCGCGAGGCCGAGCTGTCCTGGCCCCTGACCACCTGGCAGGGCTGGCACCGTTTCGCGATAACCGACCCGCCCGCCCCTCCCCGACCCGGCGACCCGCCCCGCAGCGCAGAGGAACGCCTGGCCTACCACTCCGCGTTCGTCACCATCCGCACCCCCGCCATCAGCACACTGGCCACCCAGGTCCGCACCCTGATGATCCTCGGCCGCCATCAACAGACCACCGCACGGCCCTCCCTGATCGTCACCGGACCCGCCGCCGCAGGGAAAACCACCGCCCTCCTGAACGTCGGCCGCACCTGCCACCTCGCCCACACCCGCAAAAACCCGCCCCCGCCCGGATCAGCACACGCCGCGGTACCCGTCGCGTATGTCCTGGTCCCGCCCGGCGCCACCGCGAAAACCCTCATCACCGAATTCGCCCGCTACCTCGGCATCCCCATAACCGCCCGCATGACCCAGACCCAGATCACCGACGCCGTCTGCCACACCTACACCCAAGCCGGTGTCCAACTCGTCCTCATCGACGAGATCCACCGCCTCAACCCCCGCACCACCACCGGCGCCCAAACCGCCGACCTTTTGAAGGACCTCAGCGAACGCCTGCCCGCCACCTTCGTCTACGCAGGCATCAACGTCACCGACACACCCCTGTTCACCGGCACCCGCGGCGCCCAACTCGCCGGACGGGCCACGCTCGTCGACTGCGGCCCTCTCCCCGCCCGCCACGGCACCCGCCACCCGTTCCGCGACGTCATCACCGACATCGAGAACAACCTCGACCTCCCACAGCACACACCCGGCACCCTCCCCCGCCACGCCCCCTACCTCCACCAGCGCACCGCAGGCCGCATCGGATCCCTCACCAGACTCATCCGCCAAGCCGCCATCACCGCCATCAGCGACGGCACCGAACGCATCACCAAAGCAGCCCTCGACGCGGTACGACTCGACCACCTCGCCGAAACCCACCACCGCCCCCACACCCGCACCCGCTAACCCCGCCCATCAGACAGGCAAAAGGCCCTGACCAGCACAAACGCCAACCGGGCCATTACACGCTAGAACTACCTACAACACACCCAGCCATCCTCAACACACAACACACAACCCCAGCTCACACACCCCGACCACCCCGACCAAACCGCCAACTCCGCCTCTCAGCAAACCAGCAACACACCAGGCCAGCCGCCTCGCCGTACACCAACAAACCCCCCGCCCAGCGTCAGGAGGGCATTGTCAGGGCCGTCAGCGGAACAAGCCGCAGTGCCGGCCTGGCTCCTGGCCGTCCTCCGGCTCCGGCGGTGCGGCGGCCCGGAGACGAACGGCTTCGGCGACGGCTTCCTCGCGGGCGACGTCGTCGGTGCGGCAGGGGCCGCACACGGACACGTCCCCGGCGTTCCAGGCCATCCGGTGCGCGGTGGTCTCCTCCCAGCGCTGGTCGGGCAGACGCGGCTGTCGCAGCCGATCCAGAGCATGCAAGCGCTGCCCGGCCCGCGTCGGCGCCGTCGAGCCGTTCCCCAGCACCGTGGTCAGCAGCCGCTGCCGACGCCTCGCGAGGTCGGGTTCATGCGCTGGTAAGCGGCGTGTGCAGAAAAGAATCTTGGAACGCGTGTCATCAGAACCGACACCTCGCACCTCTACAGAGTGAACGGCCGTTGCTCCGATCCGCGGAGTGCACAAACGGTCGCACGCTGAAAGGTGGTTGGCAGTGGAGCTCCTCGGCATTCTGGTGGTACTGGCTGTGCAGTTAGGACTGGGCGTTACAAAAGTGCTGGACAGCGTCGCATACCGCATCCGAGCCCGCGGCCAGGCTGAGATGATCCGTGCTGAGCGCGAGCTTGACCGATCAGAACAAGCGCCGCGGACACATGGGAGGGCGGATGTCTGAGCCGGAAGCGACGGCCGAAGTACTGGGCACGGTATTCGCCGAGTACTACGAAGAGATGGCCGGCAAGGCTCGCAAACTGCTCACCCTGGCCTTGGTTCCACCATCTGTGGCCGATGCCGACGACCTCGTCAACATGGCGTTTGCCGCAGCGCTGCCCAAGGCGAACGAGCTGGAGAACCCACGCGCCTACGTGTACGGCGTGATTCACCGAGAGGTGGAACAACTGGCCCGGAGTCTTTCCATGCATACCGCCATCGAGGCGGCCCGCGCCGTCAGCCCGGTGCGCTGGGACCCACCGACACAGCCGGATTTCAGCGGCCCGGCAACCGACCGTATCGCAGTACAAGGAGCACTCGCGGATCTGCCGAAGCAACAGCGTGCCGCAGTGGTCGCAGTCGACGGGCTGGGCTACACCCGGCAGGAAACCGCAAAGCGGATGGGTGTGCACCCCGGCACTGTGGCTCAGCACGTCACACGCGCCAGGGTCGCGCTCCTGGCGGCGCTCGCCACTGCGGTGACTGTCCTGGTGGCCCTGCTTCTTACGGCGGTGGGTGGTGCGGGGCATGAAGCATCCCTTGCCTGCAGTGCGTGGGCCAAGCGCCGGAACAAGGACACCAAACGCCCGAACATCAGGTCTTACAAGAGGAATCTGGTCCGCGCTGGGAAGGAGTTGCTCGTCCTCCTGGTTTCGGCACTCGTGTGTCTTGCGATGATGGAGGCGTGGGGGTGGCTGTAGGGAAGCGATGGTGCAGTTCCATTTCGTGCGCGAAGCCTCCCAGGTGATCCCGAAGCTGCGTGACCGCCATGAGAACGGGATGCCCGCTGCGGCGAGCCAGCCGGTCAACTGCTGGCGCAAGGTGTCCTTCTCCGCCGCGACGTACAGTACGTGCTCCTGACGTCGCAGTCCGGGACGGCGGCCTGGCTCGTCGACCGCGGCCTCCTAGTCGACCTGAGCGCGAACCCGGACGGGACGCTGCACCACCCCGACCAGGTCGCGGACGTCTGCCGCCGCGAGGACCTGGCGGACCTGGTCGACGCCGACACCCCGCTCGGACTCGAACAGGCAGCAGCCCGCCTCCGGGTCCGCCGCGCCGACTTCGACCACATGCGGACCCTGGGATGGATCACGCCTGCCGAGTGGCAGGAGGTGCGGTTCGGTACTTCCCGCGCCGGGGCGGTCGACGTGCCGATGTTCACCACGGCATCCGTCGACGCGGTCGTCGACGCGCACCCCGAAGTCGACTGGGAGCAGCTGCGCAGCGTCGGGAAGGGCCGGCGCTCCCCGCTTGCCGCCCTGGTGAAGTCGAAGGCGAAGGCGAAGGAGGCCGTGGTGGTGTGAGCGGGTGCCGTCCGTGTGGGTGGCGGCCGGGCGATTCGGCGGGCGCTGGCCGGAGGCTGACACACGCCCGGGTCGCCATCAGGCGGCCCGCCCTCAATCGGCCCGCGCGGCAGGCGCCCCCGCTTCCGAGACCGCCGCCCACCCCGACCCCCACCCACCACGAACCCCCACAGGTACATCAGGGCAGCAGACGAGGAAGTCGGCTCACTCACCACGCGGCAACGGCGGTCTGACCTGCGGTTCCGGACGGGAGCAGCCGAGGCTGGCGCAAGGAATAGTGCAACCGGTGGTGCAAGGGATAGTGCAGGGAGTCCTGCAAGGGCTGGTGCAGCTACCTGTGGCCGGCCGCTCGGGGGAGAGGCCGCGGTCGTCTCCGCGAGGCGAATCAGCGCGGGTCTCGGCCTGAGGTCATCGACAACTCTGTCGACGAGGCATTGCCGGGCCATGCGGGCACCATTGATGTCACCGGTACTCGCCGACGGCGGGGGTGCGCATAGTCGACAACGGTCTCGACCTTGCCGACGTGGTCCTGATCGCTTCCCCGCACGCCAGAAAGGCCAGGGACACAGCCTAGATCAGTGACGGGCATCACATTTCACCTCCGTCTCTTCCCGCCGGTCCCACACGGCCCCACCTGCGGAAACACAGAGGGTGAGTACGTTTTCGGGCGCTTCGGGCCCTTTGAAGAAGTGACTCCCTTGTGACTACGGTCTGAGCCAACGTCGCACCGGGCCAAGAACCCTCCGGCACGGCGAAGTTCACGCAGCGTCAGCAAACACTGCAAACCCTACATGTAGTGGTTGTGCCACATCCTGAACCACAACATGTAGGGGTGCCGGATTCAGGTCCCGCACCGGCATGCAATGATGTGACTGTCTTTCAGAAGTGAGCCCTCCCCACTCTTCGCCGTCGGCGAAGGCCCGTACACCGGGTACGACACGACAACCCTGGGCTCACCCGGAGGACACATGAAAAGGACCGCCAAGCGCGGCGAGCAAGACGACGAGAAGCGCCTGAGCGCCCCTCAGGTGGTGGTCGACTGGCTCCCCGTGATCGCGGCCTTGGTGAAGTGGCTCATCGAAAACGTCTGAGAAAGCGAGACTCGATGACGGAGACCGGACGGCGGCAGCTCAGCAATGAGCCCGGCCGATTGCAACCCGGCCGGGCTCAGTAGCTGCATCACCAACCCACAGGCAAGGGGCCTGACCTGTGCAACCAGGTCGGGCCCTTTGTCATGTCCGGCTCGGCAGCACAGACACGGTGATTCTGTGGGCGTGACTCTTAAGACTTGCACGGGAAAACTCCCGAATCAAGCTGCACTTGAACGGCACACCCAGCCTGCGGACCTGGGAAAACTTCTCTGACCTGCCGATTAATGAGCAGGACTGGCCGATCGACCGGGTGGCTTCGAAGCGACACCCCACCCGCCTATCGTGGCGCGCATGCTGATTGCCAGCCTGAAGCCCAGGACCATGGGCGGCACGACGAACACGGGACTCCTGGCCTACGCCCTGGCGCGGGCTGGCCACCCGTGACCTGCTACGACGCGGACGAGTCTCTTCAGCTCGCGGCGTGGGCGCGGGATGCCGGCGACTTCCCGTGCGAGGTCCACCAGGCGGATACCCCCGCGTTCGCGGAGGCGGTCTACCCCGGCATGGACCACAGCCGGGTGAACCTGGTGGATGCCGGGCACGCCGAGAACCACCCGGACATCGTGGACAGCATCTTGGAGGTGGTCGACCTGGTGATCCTGACGCTCTCCCCCAACCCGGACTACGAGCGGCTGACCAAGCCAGAGCGGGGGACGGCGCTCGCCAAGGTGATCAAGCGGTCCGCCGCGCTGCGCGAGGACGGCCGACCGCCGACAACCTACGTGCTGCTGAACCGCTGCCAGGCCGGGGCTGCCAGCCCGAAGAAGTACGCGGACCCGCTCAAGAACGGCGGGGAGAAGGGCACCGGTGGACCGTCCTGTCCACCCAGATCCCGAGGCGGGAGGGCATCGCGAGCGCGGTCGGCTTCCCCTGCGACAAGCCCGAGCGCAAGGCGCCGTACGACGCGCTGATCACCGAGCTGACCCGGCTGGGCCACCTGCCCGAAGTGAGGCGGACGTGAGCGAGGAGACCGCCCTCTGGCGCAGCGACCGGGCACGCGCGTTCGTCCCCGAACTGATCCCCGAACCCCAGGACCTCGACCGCAGCGGACCGCTGAACGCGCGGGAGCAGCAGGACCTGGACCGGGTCCACGCCGCCCGCGACCACCACCGGGCCGCGAAGTGGATGCGCGGCAAGGCGCTGGAGGCCGCGTTCCGCCGGCGCCTGTTCCGCGGTGAGGACGGGACGCGCAGCCGCCAGCAGTACCTGGACGAGGAGTGGGACGGGCTGAGCGAGTCCGCCGCCTACCGGGAGATCGGCGAGTGGCGCCTGGCGAAGGAGATCACCGACGCGTGCGAGAGGCCGGCCCCGGACTCGCACGTCCGCGCGCTGCTCGACGTCGCCGGGGCGCAGGGACACAAGCAGGTAGCCCACTGGTACGCCGAGCTGCGCCGCCACGGCCAGCAGACCGGGCGCCGGGTGACCGCCGACGCCGTGGCCAACCTCGCGGACTTCCTGCGTACGGGCACCGAGCCGGAAAGGCTGGAGCCGCTGTTCGCGCCCCGGCAGCTCCCGCCCGCCATCCCCGACGTGCCCGCCCCCGCCAAGCCGGGCGGCACCCGGCGCACCGAGCGCGGCACCGAGCCGGTCACGGACACGGTCGTCTCCTCCGGCCAGGCCGGCTCATTCCCAAATTTGGGAATGAGCGACGGCAGCGCCTCCCCGGCCGGGGAGGCGTGGACCCTGAGCCAGGACCACATCGCCCGGCTCAGCGCCTGGATCGCGGCCGGAGCGAGCACGGCCGGGATCGCCCCCGAACTCGCGGCCGACGTGCTGGTGGAAGCACTCACCGCCGACAACTTCCAGCGCTGGATCGCCCCCCGCATCTGGACGTAGCACCGGCGGGCGGACCAGGCATTTTGCACAAGCGTCTTGTACAGGTGTCCTGTACAGGCAAGCCTGGGTACCTCCGGTTCCGGGTGGACAAGCCGGTCAGGGCTTGCCCACCCGGCTTGCCCGGTCACCGGCGCTTGAACGCGGCCAGCAGAACCGGCACCAGGACGGCCACGAGCCCGGTGGCCGTCGCCGCCGGGGCCATGAGTCCCGGGTGCTCGGCCACGGCGTACGCGCCGAACCCGGCGACGAGCAGCACCACCAGGACCGCGAGCACCACCACCGCCGGCCCCGTCGACGGGGTGGACTCCGGAGCGGGAGCGGAAGCCGCGGTGACGGCAGGCGGCGCGGCGGGCGGAACGGGAGCAGCGGTGGCGGCCGGGGTGGTCTGGGTGGTCATGTCGGGATGTCCAATCAGTAGGTGGGGCGGGATGGTGAACGGCTTCGGCCCTTACCGTCGTGGGCTCGTACCGGACGGCAACCACCGTGCGACGCCGGAGGGTTAGCCACACAAGGGGTGCCTGGCTGCCTGGCTGCCTACCTGCTTGGGAGCGAGGTGAAAGCCCGGCGTCCCACCTTGGTGATGGGGTGGTGAAGGCGTTTTGTTATGCGAGACAGCCGCCGGATTCAGATTGCGCAGCCGAGAAGACCCATTCAAGGGTTCTGGCCTGCGTACGTACGCAGTGCGCAAACACGCGGGCCACTTGAATCCGGCGCGGCACGAACTGGGCCCAAGACTCTGGAGCTCAAGGGGTTCCCAGGGTGCCGGATCCGGCACCCATACGCCCCCCAGCGGGTAGACCCCGCAGCCCCGGCCCGCCAGGCCTGCCGGGGTTGCTTCCGGCGGGGGCTGAACCGTGGGCTGGAGGGGTGCGCTCGAGGGTGGACCGGGACCACTGCCGCAGGTGGGAACCCCCTGCCGGTGAACGCGGCGGTTTCCGCAGGTCAGACTGTGCGGGCAAGCCGGGCCACGGCGCCGACACCTCTTCCAGCAGCAGCCTGAAACGAGGTCGCGTCTCTGGTCGCACTCCTGGTCGCGCCTCACGTCGCGCTCCTGGTCGCGGCTCTGGTCGCGCCGGGATCTTCGCCCCGGCGGCGCCGTGGGGGCTCTGACCTGGAGGACAAGGGGTCCTCTCCGGCCGTACGCGCCGCCGACTACTTCCCTGGGGCGCCCTCCCGGCCCGGGGAAGTCCCGCCGTTGCCCGAGGACCGACCGCCACCCTGTCCGTTTCGCACCGCCACCTCCACCGCCACCCGCCGCCGAGAGGTGGCGGTCGGCGCGGGCGGGGTGGCGGTGCCGGGTGGCGGTGCTGACCAGCGGACGAGGCGGTTTTCCCGCCTGACGCACCCACAGGGGCCGTACGGCCGTTGGGAGGGCATGGAACTACCAGCACCGCCCCGGTCCGTACGACGCCCCCCGCAGACGAGCCGCGGTGGCCGGCTGCCGGGTACGTCCTGGCGTGGCAGCCCGGCGAGGACCAGGACGAGCCCGGCGCCCCCGGCTGCTGGGTGTGGTGCTGGGAACCGCTGCTCTACACCGCGCTCGGACCCGGCGCCGCCCGCCGCCACGGCGCACCCGTCCTGCTCGCCCCCCAGCGACGTCGACCTGGCGGTGCTGGAGGCGTGGGCGCTGCTGCTGAACACCGAGCACCCCGGCGTCCCGGTCGCGGCCATGAACCCGATCCAGCACCCGGGGCTCGACCCCGAGCACCGCGCGTGGCGGGTCCTGCTGGGGGCCGGCGGCCGTGCGGACTTCGCAGACACGCACCCCGGATCCGCGGCCTGCCCGGGGTCCAACGCGTAGCCGCGCCCACGGGCCTGCGCGGGAGCGACAGCAAACTCGGTCGATCACCTCGCCCTTCCGACCATCGCGCCCGTTATGCCCGACCTCTTCTGCAACTGCGAGCTTGCCCGGCGAGGCGTCCGCCGCCGAACGGCTTCCGGCACCTGGCCGAGGTCGTCACGACGGCGGGCTGCTCCAGCCCTCGGCACTGGGGGTGTCACCGGGCGACTATGGGGACGATGCAGGCCGCGAGGACGGCGGCGGCCAGGGCAATCGGTGTGGCCGCCGCCGAGTGACGGTGCGCAAGGTAGGCGAACGCACCGATCAGCTCGTCCCGTTGCGGAAGCGCCGCCGGCAGGTGTCACAAGGTAGGGATGGATTGCCAGGGCAGCCCCCGACCGCCGAACACCCAACCCCCCACTCTCAACCGGACCGACAGCGGGCGGCGCCACCATCACGCACGGTCAGGTCTCGTTCTACGGGCTCTTGCGGTACGGGGATTGCGGGAGCGGTTACCCGCAGCGGGTGTCAGGTACTGGTCCCGGGGCGAGGGTCCGTTGGCTGGCCAGGCCAGGCGCATTTGCTGGGCCAGGGTCCTCAGCGGGGGGGACCGGCCGTTGCGTGGTCAAGCGGCTAGGGCAGCGGCAGTGCCGAAGACGTCGTCGAAGAAGTGGGCGCGGTGAGTGCTGACGAGGTGATAAGCACCGCTTGGGTGGCGCAGCGCGTGATCGGTGTAGTGGAGGACTTCGGCGGGGGTGAGGACTTTGAGGTTGCCGAAGACGTAGTAGAGGGGGGTGGGGGCGTGGACGGCGGTGAACTGGAGGCCGGCGTTGATGGTGGCGGTGCTGATGGCATAGCGGTTGGTGGTGGCGCTGGGCATGTGGTCTTTGGCGTCGATGGTGACGATGTCGCTGCCGCGGGCGGCGATCAGGTCGGGGAACTGGCGTAAGGCGGAGCGTGTGCGGCGCAGGGCGTCGCGGACGGCGTGGGGGTAGGTGCCCTGTCCGCAGGGGTGGACGGTCCAGCCTCTGGCTCGCAGTGCGGTGGCGACTCGGTGTTCGTGCAGGTCTCCGACGATTTTGCGGTCCTGCCACTGCGTCACGGCGGGTTCCTTTCGACTGGGCTCTTTTTTGGGGAGGGGTGGTACGAACTCTATGGTTTTCGTACCCCTCAATGTTGACTATGATGCCGCACATGGCGGCATACGTTGACCCACGCTTTCGTCCCACGCTCTGGCCTGGAATCCCCGTGCCGGCCCCGGAGTTGAACCCTCTCGGCGGGGCACGGACGGAGGGAGAGTGGATCGTCTGGACCCCGCAACTCCGCTCCCCCGGCGCGCGGACCGTGCCGCTCCCGGAGGACTTCTACCTCCGCGAATTCATGGAGCTCGACCCCAACGACCTGGATGCCGTCGCCGCCATGATGCGGACGTACGGGCATCTTGGCGGCAGCGTCGGCTCGTTGAGCCTGGATGTGGAGGAACACGAGCACTACACCGGGCTGGCGAACGGACTCCACCCCAAGCACGGTCCGTTCGCCCTCCACGGCGAGGTGGCGACGCTGTTCGTCTCAGCGGCCCAGGACGCCATCGCCACATGGCTGGCCCTCCGCCACGAAGGCGGGCTGGACGCACTGGTCGAAGCCGGGGCCACCGAGGAGGAACTCGCCTTGTGGCAGGCCGCGAACAGCGACAAGGAAGAGACCTGGCCACGCGACCTGGATCACATGCGTGAGGAACTGCTGGGCCTGAAGCTCGGCTCCCTGATCAGCTCCCTCAACTCGGCACTGGAGCCGTTCAGCATCGGAATCGGCAGCCTCGAAGACCGCTACCCCACTGTCCTGGCCGTAGCGTTCCTGCAGCTGTACAACCACCTCGCCGAGGACGCCACCATCCGCGAGTGCGCCAACGAGACCTGCCGGCGTGCGTTCGTCCGCCAGCGCGGCCGCGCCGAGTACGGGCAGAACCGCACCACCGGAATCAAGTACTGCACCCGCGAATGCGCCCGAGCCCAAGCCCAGCGCGAACTACGCCGACGCCGCAAGCAGCAGAGCCCCCTGCCAGCGCCGGACCCCGGACCGGCCACGCCCGATCCGACGGCCACCACCCCTGAAGGAGCCTGAGGTGATCAGCCTTCGAGAGCACCAGGTGGACCAGAAGTCGGCGTTCCGGAAGTGGGTGGGATTCCCTGCCAGGTCACCTGTACCCCAGCAGGGCGCCCGGGGCACGATCGTCTCCACCACCGGCTCCGGTAAAACGATCATGGCCGCTTCGTCCGCGCTGGACAACTTCTCCGGCGGGCGCATCCTCGTCATGGTCCCGACCCTGGACCTGCTCGCGCAGACCGCCGAGGCATGGCGCCTGGTCGGTCACCGGGCCCCGATGGTCGCGGTGTGCTCACTGGAGAAGGACGAAATCCTGGAGCAGCTCGGAGTGCGGACGACCACGAATCCGATCCGGCTCGCCCTGTGGGCCGGCCACGGGCCCGTCATCGTTCTCGCCACGTACGCCTCCCTCGTCGACCGCGAAGACCCGGAAGGCCCATCGGTCAGCTGAAGGTTCGCGGGCCGCTGGAGGCCGCTCTGGCGGGCGGGGAGCGGCTCTACGGACAGCAAATGGACGGCTTCGACCTCGCGATCGTGGATGAGGCGCACAGAACCGCCTCCGAGATCATCGTCAGGGCCCGGGGGCTCGTACGTGAAGTCCGCCGGGCTGACGGCGGTGCGAGGCGAAAGCGCAAGATGCGACACGGGCCTCCTTTGGGTGTTGCCGCAGTTCAGGAATGCGGCGGGCGGTCTCAACCACCCGCCATCAACGTGATCCGTGTCGCGTGGAAGTGGTTCCAGTTCATGACCAGGCGGAATCGGCGATGCGCCTCCAGTCGCTCCGCGTCGGCCAGCTCCTGGCCTCGGTACACCAAGGCGTCGCCGGCTTGGACGAGTTCGGCAATGGCGATACGTGCGTCGTCCGCAGTCTGTCCCGTGGCAGCCGCCAGGCGGTCCAGGGATGTGAGGACCTCTTGCGGCTCGCCCAGATCATCGACCAGATAATTGATGAAGCTGTCGACAAGCGGGCCGGTGCGCCACATCCATCGGATGCGGTCGAGCCGTGCGGTGAGGTCGGCGCCCAGAGGCAGCAGGTCGCCAGGCAAGGGCAGTGCGACAGGCATCGACCAGCGGGTGCCGTCAGGCGTCTCCTTGCGGCGGGCCAGCCCCCACGTCAGGTAGAGCTCGGACAGATCCCGCACAGTCGTGGGCACCGGGAAGCCGGCGGCCGTGAGCAGCGCGCCAAACTCTTCCCAGCGGCTCGCCTCACATGCCTCGCGCCCCTCTGGCGCCTCGATGTAGTCCCATTCCTCGTCAGGCCACGAGAACGAGAGCGCACCGTCGAGGTTGCCGCCGATCATGTCCCAGCTACCCCCGAAGATCTCCTGGAGAAGGTCGTCGAGGGAACCGGCGAAACCAGACTGGCTCGCGGTCCCGATCAGCATGGTCAGAGGGAAGCCCTGGCGGGGCAGCACGTGATCCCAGCCCGAAGCCCACCAGTCGTTGTGCATCGCCATGTCCGAGCGCGGCCCGGGTACAGACAGGTCCTCGATCATCTGGTCAACTCCTCCCAAAGCAGGCCCAAGGATCACATGTTACGCAATGCGCTCAATTGCTGACGCACAGCGAGGAGGGTGGCGGCCTTGACCTCGACGACGCGGTGCTGAAATTGATCGCGCCGGATACGTCCCGGTGTGCCGGGCTCGGGTATATGACATCGCTGCGGGCGCCTGCACAGTAGCCTGATCAACCGTCAGACCACGAAGGGCGCGCCATGGATGACACCTCCCCGCACGAGCGGTGGACGCCCCGCACCACCCCGGCCGACGTGGCCGACGGCGGCAAGCAGGGCCGAGCAGGCCGCATCCTGGCCACCGCATCGTCGGCCACCACACGCGTTCGCGAACAGGCTGTCAAGGCCGCCGTTGCCGCCCGACCGCATGTCGTGCCGATCG
Organism: Streptomyces sp. 150FB; assembly: GCF_000818195.1. Lineage (GTDB taxonomy): Bacteria > Actinomycetota > Actinomycetes > Streptomycetales > Streptomycetaceae > Streptomyces. Next base: position 25,089 of record NZ_JTHL01000002.1, read on the forward strand.
TCACCGTCGTCGCGATGTCTGCCTTCGCCTCTCTGCTCTCCTCCGCCCGCGAGGACGGCCGGCCGACCGGCCGGGCCATGTTGCCGTCCTCGTCTTGCCAACCAACTGGCGGGGGCCCGTCTTCGTCGTGCTGGGGGTGCGGACGCACCCTCACCAACGAGCTGTCCCGCCAGGCCGGGTACGGGCCGAACTGCGCCCGCTCCCTGCTTATCTGAGTGCGCTGTGACAGAGAGAGTCCCTGTTCAATGAGCAGCAGGGGCTGGGGGCAGACAGCAGGCGTCGCGGACCATTCGAGAACGAGGACGGATTCGACAGCGCGCCTGGGCGGACCCTGCGGGCCGACTAGAAGGCGTTGTGGCGTACAGGGGCATGGCTGTCATCACGGCCACCTACAGTCGGCCTGTGACAACCCCATGGAAACGCCTGACTGATCGTCTGGCGGGAAAGACCGAGCCGGAGCCCTTGTGGGCAGAAGGCGTTCCGGACCACATCGACGTGCCCGTCAGCGAATGGCTGTACGAAATGCTTCGCGGGTACGACATGGCGGCGCCCGTAGCGATCCGGCTGAAACTGCCGTCGAGGATCCTCAGGAGTCGCGACCCGTGCAGCGAGTTGGCCACTCTGGACGACCGGATGAATCCGATGCTGCGGCTGGAAGTAATCGACGCGACCCTCGGCTGTCTCCAGCAGGCAGTCCGGGGGGCTGCCTGGCACCAGCGTGATGCCGTTGCTTCTTATGCCCGCCAGTTGGACGGCATTCTGCGTGAAGGCGACTCCGTCTTCACGGTCTCCGAAGACTGCAGCGGGCTTGAACGGCGGATGGACGAGACGCTTCACGCCACGTACGACAAGGCCATGGAGGCTGGTGCCGCAAAGGCGCAGACAGCGCCCGAGCATCTCCGCGCGGCGTTCACGGAGGCGTACGGAATCAACCCCGATCCGAGTGCCGCCTACTCGCGTGCTATCAAGGCAGTCGAGGCCGTCGCCAACCCCCTCTTCCTCCCGAACGCGCCCGAGCCGACCCTCGGCAAAGTGCGCTCTCACCTGGAGCAGGGAGGACACAAGTACGAGATGGTCATCGCCGACAAGACGGGGGCGCCTGCCAGCATTGACGCGGTCGTCGCAATGGTCAGCCTGCTCTGGCACGGCCAGCGAGACCGTCACGAAGGAGGACCCACCAGCGCACCCCTCACGCAGGAGGCCGCAGAAACAGCGGTGCACACGGCCGCGATCCTCGTCCACTGGATATCGAACGGCAGCATCCGAAAGAAGTAGACGCAGGCGTGCGTTGTCCGTGCGCCGTCGGGTCAGATACGCATAGACGAGCGGGGAGTCAGTGGCTGCGGCCTGAAGGCCGGTCAGGCCGGTCAGGCCGGTGTGACGGTCGCGGTGTACGGGGCGTCGTCTGACGGTGGGGGTGTCTTCGTCCAGGGGCCGGTAGTCCGCCAGCCGCCCCGCTCCAGGGCCCGGTCTGCGGCCTGGGCGTCGAAGGGCTCGTCAGGGCCGACGCCGGTGCAATATCCCAGCGGCCCCTGGTCGGGGTGGTCGATGTAGACGTGCCAGTCGGTGTCGTACTCGGCTCGCGCGCTCAGCTCGACCATGGTGTTCTCGTTCGGCATACGGGCACGGTGGAACGCCGCGCTGTGGTGAGAGGCGGGACGGCGTTTCCTGTCCCCCGCCGGGGGACTGGCTGGTAGACGGCCGGTCCGTCTCCGGCGGTGGCGTGCGTGTCTGGTCGCCGGGTTCAGCGTTCTGTGTGGATGCCCTGGAAGCCGGGCCCGAGGCCACGCCGTCTCGGCCGCTGGCGGGCGCCCCGGGGAGCCGGCTGGTCGCCGGCACGCGGACCGGGTACTGCCGCTTCCTTCCCCTGGGGGTCGGGCTCGGGGCCCACCGGGAGGCCGAGGCTGTGGCGAGCGGCGTTGGTGGCCGCCGCCACCGCGGCGAGTGCCGTGGCGGTGTCCGGGCTGATCTGGGACAGGGCGGTGGTGAGGACGTCGATCGCCTCGAGCGCGTCCTCGGCCGCGACCGTACTCCAGGCCGTGGGCGTGACGGCGTCAGCTAGGTGGCAGGCGCTCTCGGCCGCCCGCTCGGCCTGCTTTTCCACTCCGGGCGCAGCCCGGGAGACGAGTCCCATGCCCCTACAACGACGCGGAACGGGAAATGATCACGCCGGACGCTTCCCTGCGGACGGGTCAGCTGAGGCGGATCGAGCGCCCTTGCCGGTCGGTGCGGCTGATCAGACCTTGCTCTTCCATCCGGCGTATCTGGTAGGCGACGGAGCTGCTGCTGGAGAGGCCGACGGCCTGGCCGATCTCCCGGACCGTCGGCGCTTCTCCGCGTTCAGTGATCCATCTCCTGACCACTCGGAGGATCTCTTCCTGGCGGTCGGTCGGTGCTCCCGTCATCCCGATTTCCTTTCGGTCTGGCAGGTGGTCTGACGGCGCAGCCGGGCCAGCCGGGTCGACAGCCGGAGCAGACGTCGGCGGAGCAGGGTATTGAGGGACGGGGCTGGCGAGGCTGCGAGTGCCGTGTAGGTGGCGTTCCATGCCTGCTGGGTCCGCGCCAGGTCCTCGATGGCGGGGACGGGGGTGGGGGTGGAGTTCATATCGCCATTAGATCGTATGTTCGATTTTTGAGTCATGTGGGCACGGCGCAGACACTGCTCGTACCGGGTGTCCTGCGACAGCGAACCTGATCGATGGCTGCTGCGCTCCGAAGGGTGGTTTCGCCAACGCCGCCGCGTGGGTCACGTCGGTGGTCTATGTTGCGGGCCATGGACGCCGAGCTGACCAACGATGACCATCTGAGGGCCCTGGCCGCGCTGGAGGCCGTTGTCCAGAACAACGACGGGGCACTGGCGGTCTTGGCGGGCGGCGCGTGCGAGCGCCCGCTGGCGGCCCTGCTGGCCGCGTACGGGAAGCACACCCTCGAGCGCATCCTGCTCGCCGCGTTCGGCGTCGAGGCCACCATGACCCGCGAAGAGACCGGGCAGCGCGTCACGCAGCTCAACGGCGATCCCATGGCGCGCATCGTGTTCCTCCTGACCGACTCCCTGCACCACCAAGCCGTTCTCGCCGGCGGCGACCTCGTCACCGCCAAGCGGATCGGCGGATCCATCCTGCATGCGATCCACGCCTTCACCGACGCGGAAGACGAAGACGCCCTGACCTTGTTGCGCGCGCTCCGCAACGAAGTCCTCCAGGCCGACTGAGAGGGCCCGGAGTCTCGTGCGTGTGGCTGCGACACGGTGGTGCAACACCGTCCCTGGAAGCCCAGTTCGGTGCGAAATAGCAGGTCGGGGCTGCAACGCGGCGCAGTGTTGCACCGTCAGACTGTCGGGGTGATCGGCGTGGCGTCCAGGCGGTCTAGGCGTTCGTAGAGGTCGCGGGACGAGGCGGGCGCGGTTCTGGACGCAGCGCACGGTGCCCTCCAGCGTCGTGGACAGCCGGCCTTCTGTCTCGCGCAGGACGACGTCGGCGAGCGCCCGGGGCCCGCTGTCCTTGGGTAGTTGGTTCGCGCGGCGCCGGACGTCGATAGCGACCGCGCGGGCATGGCCGGTCAGATGGAGGCCGATCTGTTCATAGTCGCGTTCGGCGAGCGTGTCCTCGCCGGTCCACGAGAGGACGGCCTTGACGAGGCTCTCGTACAGCGGCGCCAGAGCCTGCTTGACTGCGGTCAGGCTGGAGCGAACCTGCGGATTGCGTCGGCGAGCCGCGCGAGATGATGCGCGGTGAGTACTACGGAGGCGCGTTTGATCATCTTTGATACGAATACGGTGAACCTTCTCCCGCCGTCCGGCCTTCGGGCCGACATCATCCGCAAGTTGCGGCAGTCCGGTCACCACAAGGTGGCCGTGCCGTGGATGGTCATGGAGGAGCTGGTCGCCCACCAGACGAAGCACTACCCCGACAAGTACCGAGCCGTCGTGAACACCCTGGCGAAGCTGCGCGAGGCACTGCCGTGGGAGTTGAAGAGTTCCCTGGAGCCCCTCGATCTGAACCGCCTCGTTGCCCATTGGCGCAGCGCGTACGAGGAGATCTTCGAGGTCATAGACACCAGCGGGGAGGCAGCGCGCAGGGCTCTGGCTCGTGAGGCCATGGCCCTTCCGCCGGCGAAGGCGACCAAGGAGCGGTCCGAGGGCGGCCGTGACGCGGCGGTCTGGTTCTCGATCCTTGAGTACCTGCAGGAGAACCCGGACGAGGAAGTCTGCTTCGTCACGAACAACACCAAGGACTTCGGCGACGGGGCCACGTATCCCTATCCGATGAACGAGGACGTGCGCGGCCTGGAAGGCCGGCTCACCCGGCTCGCCGACTTCGACGCGGTCGTCTCGAAGTTCACCAAGGAGGTGTCCGGGCGGGATGCCGAAGCAGCTGCCGAGGAGTTGCTGAGGTCGTTGTCGGTTCGCGCCCGGGTGTCGCGGACCGCGGGCGAGTTGCTCAGCTCGCCGGTCGGGTTCGTCGGTCTGGACACCGCCGAGGCTTCCGTTCAGTGGCGTCAGTGGCTGGCTTCTCCCGAAGCCGAGTTGCTGAGCATCGCGGACGTCCTCGGTCACGAGATCGAGGGCAGTGTCTGGTACTCGGCCAACACCCGCTGGCTGCTGTACGGGGTTGCCGTCAACGGGGACGACGAGGACGTGCGGTACGTGTCGTGCGTCTGGGAGATGAAGGTTCTCTTCTCCGCGAACGGCGGGGACGAGGCGCCGACGCTGCTGACCCCCGGCGAGCCCGTGCTCCCGGATACGGCGGATGCGCGGTGCATGGAGATCATGAAGAAGCTGAAGGACAGGGCTGCCCGCATCTCACAGCGGGCCCTGCGCAACCATCTGTCTTCCGGCGAACGGCTGATCGCCGAGAGCATCGCCGGGGCCATGCCCACGCTCGATGTCGCTGGTGCCATGGCCCGCAGTGTCTCCGACATGATCCCCAGGCTGACTGCCGCCGATCTTCTCGGGCAGGGCTTCCTCGAGCGGATCAGGGCCTCGATGCCCACGCTCGACATCGCCACCACCCTGAACCAGGCGCCCGTTGACCACCTCTTCGCCGGGCTGTTCAAGCCCGACCTCAGCGGGCTGGTTCCTCATCTGGATCTCAGCGGGCTGTTTCCTCCGCTGGATCTCGATCTCAGCCACTTCGTCCCTAAGATCGACTACAGCCACTTCCTCCCGCAGACAACCATCAACGAGATCGCCGCGGCCGCGTTGGCAGGGGAAACCCAGAACCCTGCCGAAGACGATGACGAGGGTGCCGCAGTCTCCGACATTGACGATTCGGATCCGGAGACCGGGCCGAGCGAAGCAGACGACCCGGACACAGACCGCTGACGCGGGCGCGACCGTGCCTTCGGCCCCTGGGCAAGCCCGTCGCGCCAGAAGGCTTGCCCAGGCTCCCCTGTCCCGGCCCGGTGACGCGGTGACTTCGGGATCCGTCGCGCGCACCGACACCCTCGGTCAAGGCCGCAGTTTCGCGTACCCCTCCATCAGGGCCGCCGGCGGAACCAGCCGTGGCCGCTGCCCGGCTCCTGGTCGTCCTCCGGCTCCGGCGGTGCGGCGGCCTGCCGGCGGGCGGCTCCGGCGGCGGCTTCCCTGTCTGCGAGGTAGTCGGCGTAGCAGTCGCGGCACATGGATGGGCTACCGGCCTCCCAGGCGTACCCGGGTGTGGTGGTCTCCTCCCAGCGCTGGTCGGTGAACTTCTCCCCGCACCGTGTACACACCGGCCGCCGTGCCTCCCGCTCAACGGCCCGGTGCCGCTCCTCTTCCGCTTCGGCGCGGGCGGCCTGGCGGCGGTAGAGAGCCTCGCCGTCGGGGTTGTCGAGCGCGGCCGTCAGCGTCTGCTCGCTCGTCCGTCCCAGCCGCCGCCACACCGCCGCGTCCGCGCCGTGCTCCGTCATCTGCTCCAGGGTGGTGACGACGACGGGCACCGCCTGGCCGTAGTCCCAGGCGGTGATCCCCCGGTGGTAGGTGTCGTACCGGCGCGGCGCCCAGTAGTCGCGTCCGGCCTCCTCCAGTACGGCGACCGTGTTGTCGACCTTCGCCTCGGTGGTGTCCGCGAACACGAACGCCACCAGCACCAGGCCCTCCCGGCCGGTCGGCGGGTAGACCCGGCGCCACAGCCGCTGCTCGTGGTCGACGTGGTCGATCGCGTCCGGCCGCGAGCGGACCAGGTCCACGGTGTGCTTGTCCGCGTCCTTCGGGAGCAGCCGGCCCCACTCCCAGTACCGGCGCAGCTTGGCGACCAGTTCGTGCGCGTCCTCGGAGCGGCGGTCGATCTCCATCAGCAGCACCGGCACCCCGGCCTCCGGCGCCCGCACCACCAGGTCGGCCCGCTGCACGTAGCCGCTGCCGAGCCGGTGACCGATGCCTGCGCTGTGGAGTTCGGCGGCCGTCGAGGTGACCGCCGCGGCGTGGTCGTCGTAGCTGGCCCCGAGCAGCTTCCCGGTGACCGGGTCGTACTTCTCTTCGCGCAGTGCCGAGACCCGTATGCCCTTCGGCTCCAGCAGCTGCTTCGCCTCGCCGTGTCCGCGCCGGGTCAGCACCCACACCTGCCGCTGGTCCTCCCGTACCAACTCGATCCTCACCAGCTGGTGGTCCTCAAGATCCAGGAGGTTGTCCCGCACGAGCTTGTCGTGCTGGTTGTCCGGACAGGTCAGCTTCCACAGCTGATCGGGCGTAGCCCTCTGGAAGATCCCCAGCGCTTGCAGCAGTTCCCGGCGTCGAGGTCCGGTCGAAGTCCTCCGGTGCTGAGGCTGCCTTGCTACATCTACATGAGGGTTGTCGGACCTGGGCATGGACGGCGTGGCCGCGCGGTCGCGTGCGGATGAGCGCCATGCCAAGGGCCGGGCGTTTCCGCAGGTCAGACCCAGCGGACAGGGGGTCGCCGCCCAGGCCGTCCGCGTACCGGCGCAGCATCGGCCCCGATCCGGCCCAGAAGTCCCGGTCCGGGGTGCCGATCCAGTCGTCGCCCTCGGCCTCTTGGAGGCACAGCACGTCGAGCTCGTGCTCGGCGAGCATGCGGATCTGCGCGGCCGCGCGGTCGTCCGTGGGGCTGTTGACGTTGTAGGTGCCGATCCGTACCTGGGACGTCACAGGAAAAACTCCGGGAAGTAGAGGGGAAAGCGCATCGGGGCGGCCACTGTTCGGCCGTACGGCGCGCTGCGGTGTCGCGTGTCAGCCGGTGATGCTCCGGAGGAACGTGGCCACCTCTTCAAGGGCGTCTTCGGATACGGCGATTGCCTGACGGAGGGCGTCGGGCACGTGCTCACGCTCCCAGTCCTGTGTGGAGGACGGGTCCATGCCGGCCCAGAGGGCGTCGAGGTCGGCGGCGGTATCCGGCATGCCCAGGACGGCGGCGCCGGTCAGCACCATGTGCAAAGGGCGCACGTATCCGTGCTCGTCACGCGACATCCGTGCGGCGGCCGCGGGCAGCGCAACCGACAGGTGCGTCAGGCGGTGAAGTCGTTGAAGCACGCTCGGGTGCCCGGAGTCACCGGGTGCCGGGCTCGGCGGATAATCGTAGGCGATCGGCCGGTCCAGTCCCGTCGCCGCGATCACGGCCCGGTCCTCGCGGGTGACGACCCACCGCCCGTCGTCCAGCCACTCGCGTGACGTCTCCAACAGGCTGCGCAGCACCTTCAGGCCGGTCGCCCAGCCACCGTCGGCGGGGCCCCCGAACTGGTCGGGATCGACGCGCAGCGCGCGGAGTGTGTATGCGAGGGTCCGCTCGCCGGGGTGCTGCCGGAGGAGCGTCATCACGCCTTCCGCCACGCGCGGCACGTGTCGTGCCGGAGGGAACTGACCCACGCGCGGCGCCGGGGGCGGGAGCCTGTCCTCGGAGAGGTCCGCAGGTGTCATCCGGGCACAGGTCGCCAGGATGTCGGCGAGCGTGACCGCGTCGAGGGGCCGGTCGTGCTCAGCGGCCGTACGCCACAGCACCACCGCGAGGAAGCTCGTCTCCCACATCCAGTCCCGGTCCGCATCCGGATGGGCGCTGCCGTGGGCCTGCCTCGCCTGCGAATCCATCCCCAGCCGGTAGTACACGTGCCACGCGTGCAAGGTCGCCGCCCGATCCATCACCCCTGCCAGCTGCCCGCATCCCCGCTCCCCGTCTTCACCCGCCGCACCCTACCGGGACGCCGCGCACGCTCGGCAGGGCCCGGAATCTGGATCCCGTCCGCTTCACGGGGACGTGAGTCCGGGACGGCACCGTGCCTCCAGGCCGTCGTCGCCCAACTTCTTGTTCTGGGCCCTCATATGAGGGCCAAAAAGTGGAACTTCCGCAGGTCAGAAGAGGCGAGACAGGTCCCGGGTCCTGGGTCAGGCGCTGCGGTGGCGGGAGGTCTTCTTCGCCTGCTTCTTGGCCGGCGTCTTCTTCGCAGCGGTCTTCTTCGCCGCGGTGGTCTGCTTCTTCGCAGCGGTCTTCTTCGCTGAAGCCTTCGGCAGGTCGTGCACGGTCGCGTCCGTCCCGTCGCCTCCGTGTTCGCCGCGTCCCTCGCGGGCCGCCTGGACCGACTCCTCGAGGGCCGCCATCAGGTCCACCACCTGACCGCCGCGCGGCTGCTCCTGATCCGTCGGGGGCGCCGGCTCCCTGCCCTCCAGCTTCGCCTCGATCATCGCCTCCACCGCCTCCTGGTAGCGGTCCCGGTATCCGGAGGTGTCCTCGGCGGCCATCGACTCCATCAGCTGGATGGCTCGCTCGATCTCCCCCTCCTCCAGGTCCACCTGCGGAGGGGCGAGCGACGACGGGTCACGGATCTCGTCAGGCCAGTGCATCTGATGCAGAACCAGGGCCCGGTCCCGGATGGACAGCACGCCGAGCCGCTCCCGGCCACGCAGCGCGTACTTCGCGATCGCGACCTTCTCACTGCGCTCCAGCGCCGCACGCAGCAGCGTGTAGGGCTTCGCAGCGACGTCCCCGGCGGCCTCCAGGTAGTAGGAGGTCCCCAGGCGTACCGGATCGATCGTCTCCCGGTCGACGAACGCGACGATCTCGATCGCCCGCGCCGTCGGCAACGGCATCTGCGCCAGCTCGTCGTCCGTGACCTCGATCAGACGGTCCTTCGTCAGCTCGTAGCCCTTGCCGATCTCCCCCTCTGAGACCTCCCGGTCCTCGATCTCGCAGACCTTCCTGTTGCGGACCCGGCCGCCGTCCTCCAGGTGGATCCGGTGGAACCCGATGCTGTGATTCTCGGAAGCAGGCGTGAGCCTCACCGAAATCGTGACTAGGCCGAACGAAATCGCTCCGGACCAGATACTCGTCGGCATCGCACATCTCCCTCTGCCTGGGGACTCCGAGCCTAGGCCGGACCGAGGTTCACGGCACGCCGGAGGCTCCTCGCCCTACCTCTTCGCCGGCTGCCTCAGCGTCCGGCTTCTGGTCCCCGGTGCGGGTGGGTCTGGATGGACACGTCGGCGTTCAAACGACCGTGGCACTTAATGTGGCGCCGGCCCCCAGGCCCCGGGGGGGGGACCACAGGGCTACTTCAGCCCGGCAGGCAGCCTCGTCTTCTTGTCCGTAAAGGCACCGTCGACCTGCTTTCTCGTCAGGTTCTTCACACCGGACAGATTCGCGGCCCTCAGGTCCGCGCCGGCCAGGTCCGCGCCGGCCAGGTCCGCGCCGTCCAGGTCTGCGCCGGTCAGGTCCGCGTCGGCCAGGATCGCGCCGCCCAGGTCCGCGCGGTGCAGGGTCGCGCCCAATAGGGTCGCGCTGGTCAGGGTCACGAGGTCCAGGGTCGCGTCGGCCAGGTCCGCGCCGTCCAGGTCTGCGCCAGAGAGAGTCGCGCCCGTCAGGTCCGCGCCCAATAGGGTCGCGTCGGCCAGGGTCGCGCCGTCCAGGTTCGCGCCAGACAGGTCCGCGCCAGACAGGTCCGCGCCCAATAGGATCGCGCCGGTCAGGGTCCCGCTGGTCAGGGTCGCGCCGGACAGGTCCGCGCTGTTCAGGTCCGCGCCGGTCAGGTCCGCGCCGGTCAGGGTCGCGCTGGTCAGGGTCGCGCCGGAGAGGTCCGCGCCAGACAGGGCAGCCCCCTGTGCTGGCCACGCCGGGTCATCACTGGACAGGCCGGCCCTCTTATGTCGCGGGTCTGAAGGGCCGAGTTCGACCTTGGGGAGCCGGGAGGAGCGGAGGTCGAGGAGGAAGTTTTTGTCGTGAGTAATGTCGCGGGTGGCCAGAATGTTGAGGGCCGCGGTGACGTCGGCCGGAACATCCTGACCCTTCGCGGGCGGCGTGGCGGCGTGGGTGCGGACGTAGGCAGCCAGGACGTTGTCGATGGTGGGCTGGTCACGGGGGGAGTCCTGCATGATGCGCTCAAGGGCGTAGATGCCGCCCAGCCGCACATCCAGCTTGTCTGCACCGAGGTTGCTCACCGCCGCGGTATACCGATCGGTTATCTGCCCCTCCTTGACCAACGCCCGCTCCTCCGCCGCCTGGACAGCGGCCTGCCTCACCTGCTCATTCGCCTGCCGCGTCTGCACACCCGAGTACCACAGACCCGCCACCGCCACAAGAGAAGCGACCAGGACCGACATCAACTCGATCCGCCGCGCCCAGTCCAAACCTCCCGCCCCACCCCCCGAGCCGCCACCCGCCACTCGCGACCGGCTGGGCCGGACGGTAGATCGGACGGTGCGGCGTAACCGTGGACGGCGTGAAGGCACAGGAGACATACGGCATTCGACCGCGAACACCCGCCTCACCGCAGCGATTTCCCCACACCATCACAAGCCCGACCCTCCGGCGAAACACCCAACTTGCCCACTCTGTCTGACTTGGGGAAACACTCAAGACCACAAAGCTGCTGTTGTCTTTCCGGACGTGATCGTCGTGTTTCGCTGGTCAGGCGTAGGAGCGGTTATTGGGTGGGATTCGTGGCCTGTCGCGTTGCTTCTTGTCAGAAGGTCGCGGATGCCGCCAGTCGTTGGAGTGCACGACACACGCGCCTACGTCTACCTGGGCACCGTCACCGTCGCGGCCACCTTCATCTGGCTCCGCACGTGATCGGCCCGGAAGGACCTAAGCTGATCCTGGCAGCAGCGGAGAAGGAGCGTGGGTGTGACGGCAGGAGAGGACGGCTTCGACTGTCGGCTCGAACCGTTCCGCACGGAGCTGCTGGCCTACTGCTACCGGATGCTCGGCTCCGCCCACGACGCCGAGGACCTGGTCCAGGACACGTACCTCAGGGCGTGGCGGGCACGGGAGTGGTACGACGATACCCGCAGCTCGCTGCGCACCTGGCTCTACCGGATCGCGACGAACGTCTGCCTGACCGCCCTGGAGGCCCGCGGGCGCCGTCCCCTGCCGTCGGGGCTGGTGGCTGCGTCGGACCCGCTCGGGCCACTCGTCTTGGGGGAGAACTCCTGGCTCCAGCCCCTGCCGGACTCGCTGCTGAAGGTGGGCGATCCGGCCGGGGCCGCGATCGACCGCAGCAGCCTGCGCCTGGCGTTCGCGGCCGCCCTGCAGCATCTGTCGGCGCGTCAGCGCGGAGCGCTGATCCTGCGTGACGTACTCGATTTCTCTGCGTCCGAGGCGGCGGAGATCCTCGGTACCACCACCGTGTCGGTGAACAGTTCGCTGCAACGGGCGCGTACCCGGGTGAAGGAGGCCGGAGTCGGGCAGGAATGTCTCAGCGAGCCGTCCGCAGCCGAGCAGCGCGCCTGGGTCGACCGTTATATGAAGGCGTTCGAGCAGGCCGACGTCGAGGGGCTCAAGCGGCTTCTCACCGAGGACGTGCTCATGGAGATGCCGCCGATGCTCAACTGGTTTACCGGCCGCGGCAATTACGGGCTGTTCATGGAGTGGGTCTTCGGGGCGGCCGGAACGGGCTGGCGGCTGGAGCCGGTCACGGCCAACGGCGGCCAGCCCGGGTTCGCCGCCTACCAGCGGGTCGGTGACGGTTACCGGCTGCACACGCTCCAGGTCTTCACCGTCACCGCTGAGGGCATCAGCCGGAACTCGGTCTTCCAGGATCCCGAGGTCTTCGCGGCCTTCGGTCTGCCGACCGAACTCGACGACATCTCCTGACCGCAGGTGCGATGAGTTTCGACCCTGGCGCCGGTATGTACTGACGAGTTCGCCCGGAACACCCCGGGCCAGCCGTTCACCAGGGAGAATTCGATGTCAGAGAGTCGTGCGGAAGACGTGGCCGCGATCAGGGCCGTGCTGGCCGCCTCCTACCAGGCGTGGGACGACGGAGACGCCGACGGCATGGTCGCCGACTACACCGCGGACGCCACCGCCATCATGACCGGCTCGCTCCGCGACAGCCGTGACGTGATCCGCCAGAACATGGCACTGGGCTTCGACGGGCCACTCAAGGGCAGTTCGACCTACAACGAGCAGCTCAGCCTCCGTTTCCTCGGCAGGGACGGCGCGATCGTCGTCAGCAAGTCCGGCATCCTGTTCCCCGGCGAGACCGAGGTCCCGGACCCGCGCAAGGTGAACGCGACCTGGGTGCTGGAGAAGCGGGACGGCCAGTGGCTGATCGCCGCCTACCACAACAGCCCGGTGCTGGCGACAGCGAACTGAGCCCTCGGATCTGTCCGGCAGATCTTCGCGGGCGCACGCCGTGTGGCACGGCGCCTCGTCGCGTTGGCAAAACACCCTAGTAGCTCCGCTACGAAGGGTGCTCTGCCGCCTTGCGATGTGCCCCACCAGGCGCCGTGCGGTGATCCGCGAAGATCGGCCGGACAGACCTGCACCACCAGGGCCTACTCCGGAGCGCGGATCCCTTGGTACCCGGGGCCGAGTCCCCGCCGCCGCGAACGCCAACCCTGCGCCGGGAGCCCCGTCCCGGCCCCCGGCACTGTGCTCTCCTCCTGGTCCTGGATGTCCGTGCCTCCGGCGTGGCACAGCAGCGCCACGGTGGCAGCGGGTACGGAGGACAGGATCCGAGCCGCCTCCGGGTCGATCGCCGACAGAGCCCGCACGACTGTGTCGACGGCGTCTTCGACGGCGGGCAGGTTCCAGGCGCCGGGGCTGGCTGCATCAGCCAGGTGACATGCACCATCGGCGAGGGACTCAGCGAGGTCCTGGACACCCGGCGCGGCCCGGTCAGGCAGAAGCAGGAGAGGGTTCATGCCCGGATCAACGGCCGGTGCGGAGGAAAGTACACGGCGGACTGTCACATCCCATGATCAGCGACACCGTAGGAAGACACGCAGCCTCGGGCCGATCCTGCTGTACAGCGAGGGAACGTGCCTCAGCCTCCGGCGCCGTCGGCACGGATGTCCTGAACTGCGAGGGCCGGTGGGGCGACCTTCTTCATACAGGTGGCTGGCGACCGCAGCTCGTGGCGCTTCGTACCGGTTGCTTTTAGTGTCCGGTGGCGACGGCGTTCCGCGGCCGTTGGCTGTTGGGGGCGTTGGGTCAGCGTTTGACGCGGTTGCGGACGGCCAGGACTGCCAGGCCCAGAAGGATGTGGGTGCCTGTCTCACTGAAGGTTGCCCATTCTCACCGAAGATTGGCCACGGCTGTCCGGTCAGCGCAGGCGTGAGAGTCGCAACAGAGCCTCGTTGCGGACTTCGGGGTCACGATCCGATGCCAGTGTTCGGAGTTGCGTGATCAGCTCGTCGCCGTCCTGTCCGGTCGCCCAGCGTGGGTCAAAGTCAAGTTCCGCAGCCAGCTGATCAGCGGTTCCCTCGTCAGACGCGGCTGCACGGGCCGCGAGCACGGCACGTAGGCCGGCCAGATCTCTCCGAGCCAACAGAGCCGCCGCAGTATCCGAGGTCACTCCGGTGTCCTGAGCGTCCAGCAGGAGACAGCGCAGGACACTGGCGACACTCTCGATCCGAGACGCTGCCGCCAAACGTCGTCCTGCAGCGGCTCTCGCGGACCAGCCTGGAGATTCCGCTGCGGCGATCGCGTCGCGAAGCCCTAGTTCGGTGAAGTCTTCCACGGCACCAGGCTCCCACCGGGATGTCGCGATCAAGCTTCGTTGAGACAACACCGCAGCGGTCAATGTCCGGTGAGATTGGTCAACCTTCAGTGAGACGGGACAGCGGGAAGGGCGACGAGCTCCAGACAGAGCACCTGCCAGTGAGCTGGTTTACCGCGGTAAACCAGCTCTTCTGCGAATCGCGGCTTCCATGGGTGCGGCAGACGCGACTGAGCCACAGGCCGTCTGGAATGATGCCTTCTGCCCGAAGTACCGGAACCATCGGGAAGCAAACGGAGCATCACATGCCAGCAAGCGTCTACGTCGTGTCCATCGACCCACAGGCATCAACGGTCTGGTGGGCAAACCGAATCACTGATCTGCCCTTCGACTTCTCGCAGGAGCACGAGAACCCGGAGAACCTCTCGATCCTCCGGGATACCGGCGCGAGGGTCCACGTCATCGCCAACCAGAAGGGCGGGGTGGGTAAGACCACCACCACGCTGAATCTGGGAGCGGTGTGCGCGGACGTTCTGAAGTCCTCTCAGAAGGGCTTGCAGCACGTCTTCATCGACACACCAGGCAGCCTCCAGGATGAAAACCTGCTCCTAGAGGCGCTCAAGTACGCGCACGACGTCATCATCCCCATGCCGCCTGAGGGACTCGCCTTCGACCCGACAGCTCGTACGGTCAAGAAGGTCATCGAGCCGACGGGACTTCCCTACCGGGTCGTCATCAACAACTGGGATCCTCGCGATGGCACCGCTGATCTTGAGGAGTCACAGCAGTACGTCGACGCCCAGGGGTGGCCTCGCGCGCAGACCGTGATCCGGCGTTACAAGGTCCACACCCGCGCCTCTGTCGAAGGCCGCGTTGTCACGCAGTACCCGAAGAACCGGGTGGCAATGGAGGCACGCGAAGACTTCTTCCGCCTGGCGCTCGAACTCGGCTACGGGGGGGCAGCGTGATGGCCGGACGCCGAACCAGTCTCGCCTCGCTCGCTGGTGCCAAAGTCGACGACGTTCCCGGCAAGAGCGACCCCCTGCTGCTCACTCTGCCCCTGACGAAGCTGGTCCCCACCCGCTTCAACCCGCGGCGGAACTTCGGTACGCAGGACGACCTGAAGGCCTTCGGCCTGGTCCTCAAGAAGCGTCAGCTCCAGCCGGCCGTCGTGGTCTCCCGTGCGGGTTACTTGAAGTTGTGGCCGGCTGAGGAAGAGAACGTCGGGGAAACCCCCTACGTCATCGCCAACGGGGAGCGCCGCTTCCGCGGCTCGCTGGCTGCTGGCCTTCTCACGCTGAACGTCGTCCACAACGAGGATGTCGCTGCTTCCCGAGCGGATTTCCTCGACGCTGTGCTGTCGGAGAACATCGACCGTGAAGACCTTGATCCGATCGAACGAGCCATCGGCATCGAGACGATGGTGCTCGAACTCGGCGGGGCTGATCAGGTTGCAGCGCACTACGAAAAGACGAAGGGCTGGGTCAGCCAGCAGCGCAAGCTGCTGAAACTGACCCCCGCCCTTCAGGCCTTGGTGAGTTCTCGAGAGATGCCGGTCCGGGTTGCCCGGGACATCGCCGGCCTCAGCGCCGACGAACAGCCAAGGGCATGGGCGGCGGAGACCGCGCGGCGTACCGAGGCGAAGTCCGCACCCCGTATCCGGCAACTGCCCAAGCAGACCACGACCCCAACGCTTCGGTCTGAGGTCGGAGAAGCGAGCACCACGTCCGTAGTAGCGGCACCGGGGCGTGAAGGGCTGGGTCAGCCAGCAGCGCAAGTTACTGAAATCATCCCCCGCCCTTCAGAGCCAGCGGGCACCACGTCCGTGGTAGCGACACCGGGGCGCACCGCATCAGGTCATGGGGACGGAGAGCGGTTTACCGCGGTAAACCAGAAACCGGAGCAGAGCAGCGGCGACACTGCTCTGCTTGCCGAGCCCACTCCTGGTTCGGCTCCAAAGCCGCCGATCAAAATGCCTTGGCACGACGGAGCCGCTGCCATGGACATCGCCTACGACAGCCTGGTCAAACACCTACAGAAACACAAAGCACTGGCCCGATACACGGAGCTCGCTGGCGGGCCCGAGGGCTTCGCTGCCGATCTCGTAGCGAGCAGCACTCCAGAGTTCAGGGCTCGGTTGATCGACCTACTCATTGAGGCCGACTAAGCGCCCTCAAAACACAAAAAGCCCTGTCCCACGGCGCGGGCCGTGGGACAGGGCTTCGGTATGCGGGGCCCTCTGGGTTTGGTCAAGCGGCTTGGGACTGCGCCTCAGATGTCGGCTGCCGGTTCGGCTCCGAGGTGTGCGTAGATCCAGCCTGCCGAGGCATCGGTGGAGCGGACAGCTTCGTAGACATGCCGAGTCGGGCCTGCTGGTCCGCCGCTCGCCCGCAAGGGCGAGGGCGGCGTCCCGTCCTGGCGAAGGTGAACGATCTTGGTGCGGCCTTCGAAGGGGCCACCGACGACCTGGATGCCGACGGTGTTGTTGACAGCCTCACCGATGAGCCAGCGATGGACGGTCTTCATGTGCTCGGAGTCTTCGGCGGCCATGAACACAGCGGATCACGGGTGATGCTTGGTGAACAAGAGGTGACCTCAGAAGCTGACGCTGTCGGGGATCTTGGTCGAGCGTCTTCTGGGGGAGATCATCGAGCTGCGTTCCTGTGACCGTCGCCAAACTCGGTAGCTGTTCGGGCCCGTTTCTGCATACGTTCGGCCGCATGGCTGACGACTGCTTCGCGCATCCACGACTCGCCGCGATCTACGATCTGCTCGACCCCGACCGCAGTGACCTCGATCCATATCTGCGGATGGCAGAAGAGTTTGAGGCACAACGGGTACTGGACATCGGTTGCGGCACAGGGGTGTTCGCGCTCCTCCTGGCCGACCGCGGGATCGAGGTTGTCGGTGTGGATCCCGCCCAGGCATCCATCGACGTTACCCTGACCAAGGCGGGAAGTGAACGAGTGCGCTGGGTCTGCGGCGACGCGACCGGCCTTCCACCGCTGCAGGTCGACCTCGCGACGATGACAGCGAACGTTGCCCAGGCCGTCACTGATCCGCAGACATGGCAGAACACGCTACGAGGAGCGCACGAAGCACTGCGGCCCGGCGGGCATCTGGTCTTCGAGACACGCGATCCGGCCAGACGCGCCTGGGAGGAGTGGACCCGCGAGAAGTCCTACCGCGTGACCGAGATCCCAGGCATCGGTTCCATCGAGAGCTCGGTTCAGCTCATAGAGGTGAGCCGACCTCTGGTGACATTCCGCTGGACCTACAGGTTCGCAGCAGACGGACAGGTACTGACGTCGGACTCGACGCTGCGCTTCCGTGAGCGGGACGAAATCGAGCGGGACCTGGACGCGTACGGATACGTGGTGGATGGCGTTCGTGAAGCGCCCGACCGCCCCGGAAGGGAGTTCGTCTTCCTGGCGCGACGTCCGTGATCCTGGGTGAAGGTGCTGACCAACACCTTCACCCAAATTCACTTCAGCCGGCGGGGTGGGTGGCGGCGCGCCAGGACCGGGACTGCGGGATGTACTGCCAGTCGAGGAAGCCCTGGAGAGCTGTCGGACTTCGAGGCTGCCGGGCCGGCGACGGCAGCAGGTGGACGTCGATGCGTTCGAGCTTGACCGCGATGGCAGTCAGGACGTGCTGGACGTGGGCTTTGTCTTCGCTGCGGTAGCGGCACTGGCGCATGCCGTGGCCGTTGACGAATTCGCTGATCGTGCCTTCGACGGCGGCCCGCAGCGCGTAGCGCGAGAGCCATTCCTGAGTCTGCTGTTCGGTGCGTGACTCGGACTGAATGTCGTAGAGCTCACGGGGCAGGAAGGAGACCTTGCGGGCGTCGGTGCGGGTGCAGCCGGCCTTCACCGGGCACTGGCGGCAGTCGTCCGGGGCGAACTCGGCGTTGACGTAGGGCGCGAGGGATGGCGGTGTCGACCACCGGCGGCTGACCTTGCCCTGCGGGCAGGTGACCTGCTGGGCGTCCCAGTCGATGGTGAAGGCTTCGCGGTGGAAGACGGTGCCTTTGCGGGACTGGCGGGTGCTCCTGGCCCGGATGGGTCCGACCAGGCCGACGCCGTGCTCGCGGGGCGACCTGCTGCTTGAGTGCGACGGAGAGGTAGCCGCCGTCGACGAAGTGCTCCTTCGAGAGCAGGTTCCGATCAGCGAGGTTGGCCAGGATGCCCGGGCAGGGCCTTGGTGTCGTGGACCGGGGCCTTGGTGGTGGTGACGTCGGTGATCACGCTGGGGGTGTCCGGGTCGCAGGTCTCGGTGACGTGCGCGAGGAAGCCCTTCCAGCGGGTCTCGCCGCGGCGTGCGTAGCGGGCGCTCACGTCGTAGGGCGAGACGATGGCGACGGCCGAGGGCGGCCAGCCGGCGTCCTCGGGCTCCCGCCACTTCGGCCGGTCCTGGGCGTCGATGAAGTAATTCTGCACGAAGATCTGGCGCAGGGCCTGAACCTGCTCGCCGTCGCGAAGGGCGGGCAGGTAGCGGTGGACGTAGCGCAGCAGCAGGCGGGCGTCCTCACCGGTCTCCTTGATCCGGGTCTTGGGCTTGGAGGGGTTCTTGCCGAGCCGGGCCGAGCGGCCGCAGCGCTTGCCCCAGTCCTCAGTCACCAGGCCGACCAGCTCGTGCGGCGCCCGGCGGGCGAGCTCTTCGAGGGCGGCGCGCATGGCCTCGGTGACCAGCTCCAGTCGGGTCAGGTCGCGGACCGCGGCCAGGACGTGGGTGGAGTCGGTGCGCTGCCGGCCGCGCTCCCGGACCATGCCGGCGGTCCGGAAATGGCCGTGGTGCCCCTGCGGGTTGCTCGCCCGCGCCACCCGAACGGTCACTTCCGGGACCACGCAGCCGGTACGGGAGCGGACACGTCTGCGCGGTGATCCCGAAGAGCCGCATCAGCTTGAGGGGATCACCGGTGGCAAACGCCTCGTTGAGCATGCGGTCCTGCCGCAGGCCGACGAGCGTGACGTTCTTGGGGAGGGTCCTGCGAAGCAATGTTCTGCTGACCACCGGATGATCTGGGTCGAGGGCCGTCTTCTGGCTGACGAGAAGGTAGGGGGTCGTCGATGCCGGCCAGCGGTGGTGGCGATAGGCGAGCCACTCGCTGGCGAGTCGGTGGGTGAATTCCTCCAGGTAGAGGGTGTGCCGCAGCAAGCCGCGACGGACTTCGAGCGTGCCGCGAGCAAGGTTGAGATCGGTGGTCAGAATCGTGCGAAGCTCTTCACCAGGCAGCGCGTGAATGGCCACCAAGGCGATGACCAGGCGGCTGAGCGGAGATTCCGCCTGATCCATCAGTCCGGCCAGAAGATCGCTGCGGTTGTCCCTTGGATCGCAGAATGAGCTGCGCAGGCCGCCAGACGATGTCCGGCGGCGCCGCGTAGGTCAGGAGGCGAGCAGCGCGGCGAGCATCCGGCGGGTGTCGCCGCGCTGTGCGAGGGCCAGTCCGATCTGATGGCTCGCCCCGTGCAGCACGATCTCCGTGAGGTCTTCCCTCGCGCGCAGGGCCTCCCGCAGCCCCGCGGTGACCCCCTCGGGGATCACCGCGTCGTGCCCGGGCACCATCAGCACGGACCGCCCGCGGAACGCGGCGTACGCTCCGAACGCCTCACTCTCCCGCCAGCTCCCGGGCCGGCGGATGAGCTCGGTGAAGCCGTCGCCGAAGGGGACGCGCCACGCGTCGGCCGCATAGGCTGCCGGAGCGCACAGGCAGAGGTGGGTGACCCGGTCCGCCAGATCGCCCAGCAGGTCCGCCACCGTCTGTCCGCTCATGCTGAATCCGACCAGCACGAGTTCGTCGTCGGGGTCCACGAACCGGCGGATCAGCTCGGCCGCCTGAGCGTGCCGTTTCTCCAGGCTCTGCCGGTCGAGCCGACCCGAACTGCGCCCGTGCCCGGCGAAGTCCAGGGCCACGGTCCGGGCGCCGGCGGCGGCCAGATCGGCTGCCAGCGGCAGGAGCCGCTCCGTCGAGGCGGTGCCCGCCCCGTGCAACAGGACAGCGGTCCTGCCGGCGGGTCGACGCGGTTCACTCGAAACGCACTCGATCGTCTCGTCACCTTGCACGAAGGAGAAACGGAGCAGTTCCTCAGGACCGGCGACCGGCACGTTGAGCGTCATGACAACACAGGGTAGCCGTCGTAACGCATGCCCTCCTCGACGACGTAGGGATCGCGGTAGGCGACGGTGCGCAGCAGCCAGCGGTCGGACCCGTCGAAGCGGGCGTTGAACGAGCGCCTGGCGTGGCAGAGGCGGTAGTTGTTGACCACCAGGAAGTCGCCGGACGACAGGTAGGCGTCCTCGGCGTTGCGGGTGAGCACCTTCCGCAGGACGTCGAGCGCCGCGGCGGCGCCGGGCGAGGGCGTCGTGGACGCCGTCCGCTTCGAGTTGTACCGCAGCAGCGGCCTGTCGTGGTGGCCCCACACAACCGGACCGGGGCGCAGCCGCTCCTCGTCCCAGCCGGTCTGTGCGGGGTTCGTCCGCACCAGGTACTCCGGCTTGCGGAGTTCACCGAGAATTCCAGCGTCGAGATCCCCGGAGCAGAGACCGCTGACGGTCGTGGGAACGCGTAACGGGTTCCGGACGCAAGACAGTTGCAGGAAGCTCGGCGGGTTCAGCATGAACGCGTCCTCGCTGTGCAGGTCGAACGGCAGGTGCGATCCGGTGCCGACGTCGGACATGCCGGCCGTCGTGGACATCGGTGAAATGTTGTTGACGAGCCTGCCGTTCTGCTGGCCCCGGTATGCGAACGGAGTGCCGAGGAGGCCAAGCGCGGCGATCCCCACGGCGGCGAACCCGTGGACTGCGCGGGAGGCGGTGTAGGCGTCGGGGGGCGTCGGCATCGAGGCCATCGCCCCCAGCGGCAGGCCGCGCACCACGAGCGCGTCATGGGTCCTGGACTCGCGGAACGCCAGGACTTTCTCGACGAGTTCGGCGGGCAGGCGGGTGACGAGCGCCGGCATCGCGGCGTAGAGCGCGTCCTCGGTCGGCGGAGCGGCGTCGATCTCGTCGACGAGGGAGTGGAGAGCCTGGTGGCTGTGCGCGCTGAGCCGCACCTCGTGGGTGAACACGTTGACTACCTCCGAAACAGAAGCCGGGGCGCACCGTGGGGTCCGGTGACGGACCTGCGGCGCTGGGGACGACCTGCGGTTCGCTCGGCGAACCGGCCGGTCCCCATGACGTTATGGACGTGCGCGCAGAGCGGACCGGGTTGTTGCGGGATCCCAGCGCGAACGCAACAACCCGTCGGAGAGCGGGCGTCGGGGCGGCCTGCCGGACCTACCATGGCCCCATGGACACAGCGCCGTCGTCCCGGTCCTCCGGAGGCCGGCCGCACGGGTCCGCCCGAGCCCCGCGCGCAGGCACCGAAGCTGTGCTCCCCAAGGACCGGGTCGGCTGGCTCCTGCGGGTAAACCGTGTCTACGGCCGGGGCGGACGCTGGTTCCGGTTGACGTCCTTCGCCGAGGCGTTCCACGGCGGCTCCTGGCCGAAGCCGGTCGACGCGAGCAGGATCTCCCGCTGGGAGAACGGCGGTTCACCGCCGACGCTGGCAGTCCTGCGCCGCTACGAGGAACTGCTGGAGCTGCCGCGTAACACCCTCGTGTCCACCGTCGAGATGACGATGCGCTACTACGGCGTCGACGCCCTGGGACCGTCCCCCCGGCACGGGTCGACCGGGAACGGCCAGGACGCCGACCAGGAGCTGGACCGCCTGGAGGTCCTGATCGACCGGGTCTGCTCCACCGCCCTCGTGTCCGGGTCCGAGTGGGACGAGACGTGTCGGCTGCTCAGCGCCCACCCGCACCTCGTGCTCGTGCCGCGCAGCCGCTGGGACGCCCTCGCCGAACGGCTGCTCGCGGAGACGATCATCTCCGCGGGCAACGCCTGGCGGCAGCGGTTCGAGGCGTTCAACCGGTTGCTGGGCCATCCGATGGCGCGCCGCGCCGCGATCGCCGCCTGTGCGACGCTGGCCCGGGATAGGAGCTGTCAGATCTTCGTCGAACCGATCTGCGTGCTGGACACCACCGCGCACCCGGACGCGGCGCTCCACGTGCTCGCGCAGCTCGACGATCCCACCAACGACCGCGTGCTCTACGGGGCGTTGCTGGCCTGCTTCCGCAAGGTGCGGCAGCGCCACCTCTCGGGACGGGACCTCGTACGGCTCGGGAACAGCGTCGAGCAGCTGCTGACCGAGCCGGCGCTCGCGGAGGAGTCCCAGCTGCTGGCGGCCGAGCTGATGCGCCTCCTCGATCCGGCGGAGCCGGTCGCGGGACGGCTGCGTCTCATGCTGGCGACGCACCCGCTGTTGCAGCGCATTGTGGAGGACGGGCGGCTAGCGTCCGCGGCCACCGCCGGTTTCTCGGTCCGGCGGATCGTGGACCTGGTCCTCGCTTCGCAGACCCGGGAGCTGGCCGGCTTCGAGGACCACACTCTGCCGTTGATGGTCGATCAGATGCTGTTCCACCCGAGTTTCGACGTCCGGCTGTACGCGACGGCCATGCTCTCGGTGACGCCCTACCGGCAGAACCTGGCGGCGGCGATCGCGGCGGAGCTGCGGCGCCCCGCGGTCCTGAGCAGTCAGGCGCTGACCCATGCCTTCCTGGGTGCGCTGCGGCAACTGGGCGGCCCCGCGGAGCGGCCGCTGGTTGAGTGGCTCGTTTCGGGCCGAGCGGCGCCGTGGGCGGCGGAGTCGGCCGCCGGGGTCATCGGGCATCTCGACGGCGCGAGCTCCGAGCTTTTCTGGCGCACGGAGATCGCCCGCTACTCGACCGCCTGGCGACGTGCCCGCAGTGACGGGGCGGCGCGGGTACTGCACGGACTGATCTACGCCCTGGGCATCACCCGGCAGCACGCTCTGCTTGCGACGATCGCCGATGACGCCCGGTGCCCGGCGACCGTGCGCGCCGCGGCCACCTGGTGGCTCAACATCCCCGAGTTCATCACCGCGAGCGCGGTCCAGGAGTAGGTCACGGGGGACAGGAAGCGGGCGTGTCGCACCGGAACGCAGCAGGCACCGAGCCTGCTGAAGACGCTGCGCGAGCACGACCCTGACTTCGTCCTTCTGGGCGGCACGCTTGCCGAGTGCGACCGGGTCGGCGACGGCATGGCCGACTACTCTGCGAAGCACATGAGGCACGGGGTGAACGTGCAGGTCGTCACCGACCCGGCCGGAGAGATTCTGTGGCTGTCGCCCGCGCTTCCGGGCCGGATCCACGATCTGACGGCCGCCCGCACCGACCAAATCCTTCGGATCTGCGCCCGCCAGGGCGTCCCGATCCTCGCCGACATGGCTTGCATCGGTGCCGGCGACTGGGTGACCACCGCCAAGCGCCTCCCGCCCCACGGTGAACTCACGCTCACCGAGCGAACCAGAAACCGGGCCCTGTCCGCAGCCCGGGCACCCGTCGAACGAGGCATGGCACGGCTGAAGTCCTGGCAGATCTTCCGCAGATCCCGCATCAGTCCCAATCGCATGAGCGTCATCGCCAAAGCCGTCCTCACCCTGGAGGGGCAACTCTGAAAACGCTCACTGATGTGCGGTAGTTGGGCCGCAGCCAACAGATGACGCTCAACACGCCGACTTGACAGAGAAAACAGTCCGAGACCATCGCCCGGAACTGATCGAGCTCCAGGACCTGCGTGGACGGCCAGGTCCTCGCCCAGGTGCTCTTGCCACTCCCCGCCGCCCCGATCAGGACGATCAATGCCGGGTCGGGGATGGTTGTGTCGAGCGGCTGCATGGTGCCGTCGAAGGTGGTCTTCACGGGCGTTCTCCTTGCGGGTGGAGGGTGGAGGTGGCCAGGTGCAGGCACATCCCGGCGGAGTCGGCGACGAAGGCCGCGGCCTCTTCGATCGCGCAGGCGGCGGACTCGGTGTCCTCGCTGTCCAGCGGCGTGAGCGCGGCGGCGCGGGAGACCGTCGTCAGGAGCTGGTTGAGCGAGCCGAAGACGCCGTCCTGCGGGAAGGCTTCGTCGAACAGCTCGCGCAGCATCCCGGCAAGGAACTCGGCGTCGCCGGGCCCGCCCAGTTCGTCCTCGATCTACTGGAGGGCGAGCTTCACGATCCCGGCGGAGGCGTGGACACGCTCCAGACGGGTGGTGACGAGGGCGGCGGCGACGCCGATCCCGTCCTTGCTGCCCAGGACGACGAGCTCCAGCGGCTCCGCCGCGAACTCAATGCTGGGCTGGAGAATCGCGCAAAGGCTGTCGTCCCCCTGCCTCGCCGCTGACTGACTCGCCCCGCTCCCGATCAGGGGCGAGGAATCTGGGGTGCAGAACGCACCAATGGACGGCTACAACGAGACCCATGACGGTCTTCTACTGCTCCAAGTGCGGCAACGCACTCACACCGGACTTGACGGCGCTGCCCACCGTTCCGGCTGTCCCAGGCCTCGACGATCCCCGTCCCAAGGGAGCACGGCAGGCCCCGCCCACCGTTCCGCGGGGCTGCTACGCGATCGAACCCGAGCCGTGGGGAGTGCCGTTCGTCCCGCAGGAAGACCAGGACAACCCAGTACCGTCCCAGCCCCGCGGGCCTCTCATGGCTACTCAGGACGACGGCTTCGTCATATCGGCCGGCACCCGCAACATGATCGTTCTGCACCCCGACGATGCCGCCGCGCTGCAGCCCCTGCCGCGCTGGGAGAACAGCACTGGATGCTGCGGCCCGAACGGAACCGAAGGAGCGAACCGAGCATGTCCCTGCGGAGGCCGGATCGCGACACTTGCTGCAGATTGCTCCGGTCCTTACGAACTACACCTCGACCCGCTCCGGACCTACGCTTTCGCCCTCCCAGACGGGGAGGCCTGACAAGGCCCTCGAAACTGGCCGGTGACCACCTCGCTCACATTAGGCAAGGGCTCCCCAGGCAGCAGTAACGCGCATGCCCGATGGGGAGTCGGCGAATCGTAGGGTGAGCGGATGGCTGTCCCCAGAGGGATCCTCCGAGTCGACGCGCTGCAGAACCTCTTGACCGACTTCTACGCCTCGCCGGTCGCTGTCGACCACTGGGAGCAGATTGAGCCGTGGGCCGTAGCCCGGGTCCGGCTTCGAAGGGATACTGCCGCAGTGCCGCGCTCCGTTGTCGTCAAGTGGATACCTGACGGGCAACGCGAGGCACTTACTGCCTCATGGCGGCTGCGTACCGAGCTGGCTGCGCTCCAGTTCCTCGAAGATGATCTCGGGATCGGCCTCTCTCCTCGTGTCATTGCCGCCGACACGGCCCTCCGATTCCTCGTGCTGGAAGACCTCGCGCCCCGCGTGCCTTTGGACCAGTTGCTCCGACGGGACGGAGCAGCAGCGCACGGCGACCGGCTGGCTGCGTTCGCCCGCGCTCGCGGTGCGCTGAGCGCGGCCACCGCGGGGCGGGCCGAGACCTACTACGCCCGCCGGGCCGCGCTGGGGCCGGTTGACACTGCGGCAGACCGGACAGGACGACTCGCCCCTCTTTGGGAGGGTGCGATCGAGCAGGCATCGGTACTCGGGGTACCCCTCGACGGTCGCGCTGCCCATGAACTCTCCGCAGTCATGGGGGAACTGGCTTCCCCTGGCCCTTTCCTGGCCTTGAGTAACGGTGACGCGGAAGCCAACAACCTCCTTCTCCACGCCACCGGCCCGGCCGATGCCCGAGTCATTGATTTCGAGTTCGCCGGCTACGCGCACGCGCTGACCGATGCCGCGTGTCTGTATGTGCCGGGCCCGGCTTGGCTGACAGTAGGGGATCCGACCACCACGGGCCTGGCTGAGGAGTACCGCCGCACCCTGGCCCGCGGTATCCCAGAAGCCCAGGACGACCGACGGTTCGGATACGGCCTCGCTGCGGCCTGCGTGTCCTGGGCACTGGTACGTCTGCACCGATTCGCCCTCCTCGACACCCGCGCACCAGGTGACCACAGCCGGCTCCAGCTCATCGCCACACTGGAAGCCACCGCCCACACCGCCGAGAACTACCGGAGCCTGCCCCGCCTCACCACCTGGATCCGTCGCCTCGCTCTCGTGCTACGCCGCCGCTGGCCCGACGTGGACCAGGACCTCGCTGACTCGGCAAGGTTCCCGCCCTACCAGGCCCGGCACTGATCCCGAGCGCCTCCTCGCGGCTCGACCTCATTGCACGGCCTCGGAGTCACGGCGTTCGGACAGCTCGGTCAGGTCGGCGGTGATACGCGCGGCCCGGCTGCGGATCCCGGCGAGGGCGTGCGATCCCGCCCAGGCGAGCAGCTCCTCGACCTCGGTGGAGTCCGGCAGCGGGATGACCGGGACATCAATGGCGGCGGCCGCGCGGGGCAGCCCGAGGACCTGATCGGCGATGACGTCGCTGAGCACGGTCTCGCTCAGGCCTGTGGCCGTACGGATGGCCTGCGCGCTGTCACCGTTGTTGTGCATCGAGATCGCCAGGTTCTCCTGCGCGGACAACGCCGGGGTGGGGGTGTTCGTCATGGCAGGTGCGTCTCCGGTTTCCGGAAGGAGGGGCAGCAGGGCGGTGAGGGTGTCGTTGTCGGTGGGCAGCCCGATCACGTCCAGGAGCAGCGCGAGGTCGTCCTTGGTGTGGGAGCTGCGTGCGGTGACGCGGGCCGCGGCGGCGAGCTGCTGCTGCGGGTTGGGGTTCAGGGGCAGCGACTCGGCTTCGAGGGCCTGGGCCCAGTCGGTGAACACCGCTCACGCCGCCCTGGTGGTGAGGGCGAGTTCCAGGACGCGCCGGTTGCTCGCCGCGCGCCCGGGTGTGATCGGCTGGCTCCAGGGGTTGTAGGGGTCGGGCCGGGTGGGGATGAGTTCGGGCTCCAGCCGGGCGAAGGCCTGCTCCCGGGTGGGCGGGACGACGCGCGGGGCCGGCTGCCGCTGTGCGCGCCGGTGGTCCTGTTCTGCCACCACGCCCACCCAGTCGTGCCCGAGGCGTGCCGCCAGCGTCGTGCGCAGCTCGTCGCGCTGCGGGGCGGTGGTCGCTGCCCATACCCCGGTCGCGGTCAGGTCGGCGTTGGCGAGGGCCCATTTCAAACAGGCGGTGACGATGGGGCACCCGGAGCAGGCGGTTCGGGTCGTGGCGAGTGCCTTCTCGCGGGCGCGGGGGTCTTCGACGGTGTTGTGGATGTCTTCGATCTCGAACAGGGCGGGGGTCTCGCGGCAGCGCAGGCGCTGCTCGGTGTAGGGGAAGGGGATGCGGGTGTCAGCGAGGACGATGCCGGGCGTGTTCGGGACGCCGGCGCGCTTACCGGGCATGGCAGCTCTCCTTGTGCGTGAGAATGGGGGGGGTGTCCCGGGGGGCCGAGGCCAGATGGCTTGTGACGGAGCGGCTCCCCGGGGCGTTTTTCTTCTCGTCAGGCGTGATCGCCGGTGCCCTTCGTCCGGCTGCGGGGCTCCGGATCGGAGACGAACCGGCCCTCCAGGACCCGCTCGGGGTGGTCCGCGTTCCACGTTTCGGCGCAGACCTTGTGGACGGCCTCACCCGCGTGTGAGCGCAGCGGCGTTGAGTGACCGCACAGCACGCACGGGGCGTCCTTGCGGAAATGGGTGCCGTCGCGCCAGTTCAGGAGCACGGGGCGGGCGGCCGGTATCGGTGGGCTGGTCCGTGTGCGCCCAGACGTCACGGTGCTGCCGGGCGCAGGTCGGGCAGATGCTGGAGGACCTGGTCCACGAGGTCCTGCGTCGGCTTCCAGGCCGGGAGCGCGCCTCTGGCGGGCACGGGCAGCGGCAGTTCGTGGACGTCGGCGAGGACCAGGTGGTGAACCTCCCGCTGCGCCCACAGACTGGTGCAGCGCTCGGGCCCCCGGTCCAGGTGGCAGTCGGTGAGCCGGGCGACGCCGATGACCGCGCCGAAGTGGAGTTGACGGCCGCGGATCGCGGTGGCCACCAGCGGGTCGCGCAGCACGGCGGGCGCCGGCCGCGCCTTCCCTGCGTGCAGGAGGACCCAGCCGCGCCACGGCCAGGGCTTGTGCCTGTTCTCCGTACGCTTCCCGGCGAGGATGCAGGTCGCCCACGGCTGGCGGATCGTGATGCCGCGGATCCAGTCGCCGCCCTCGAGTCCGGCGGCGTTCACGCGGCACCCGCCAGCAGATGCGTCCCCGGCCGGCCGACGCGGCGCCCGTTGACGGTCTGGGAGTAGGCATCGGCCCGCGTCGCGCAGTACGGGAATCCCGCCGTGCCCTTCTTGACCTTGTACATGGCGGTGTCCGCGCCGCGCAGGATGCGGGAGGCGTCCTCGCCGGGCAGGTCGACGGCGCGGGCGATCCCGACCGTGACGCCCAGGTGCAGCGTGCACTGCCCGACCCGGAAGGGCTGCTGCAGCTGCTCGCGCAGGGCGGTGATCTCGGACAGGGCGGTCGCCGGGTCAAGGACGACGGACAAGGCGAACTCGTCGCCGCCCAGCCGGGCCGCCAGCGCCCGGCGGCCCGCACTCCAGGAGGCGAGACGCCGGCCAACGGTCTGGATGGCCGCGTCGCCGCCCGCGTGGCCAAAGGTGTCGTTGATCGTCTTGAAGTGGACCCCGTCCAGCATCAGGACGTGCAGACCCCTTCGATAGCGGCGCAAATGGCGCTGGACGTGCGCGAGGAACTCGGGCCTGCCGAGGAGGCCGGTCAGCGGGTCCTTCCGGCCATTGGCGATCTGCTTGCGGAGCGCAAGAGCGTGAACTGCCCAGCCGGTCAGCGGCACGGCGGCGGTGGTGATCAGAAGGGTGCGCGGGCCGAACCGGCCCGTCGTGTGCAGGACGGAGTCCATACTGGTGTCTCCCTCTCGTCTCGTACGGGATGGGGAACCCGGGGCGGCCGACTGGTTTTCCGGCCTTGGGCGGCCGTCCCGGGCGAATTCACATCAGGCTGTTGGGGTTGACCCACGCTTTTCGGTGGCCACGTCCAGCTCCTTCCGTGTTGAGGGACCACCGCGACCGCCCCGGCCTCCGTCGTGCGGAGAGGCCGGGGCGGCACGGAGCGTCCGTCAGGCGCGGTAGGTGGGCGGGCGGACTCCGGCGCGGAGTTCGCGGATGATCGAGCAGGGGCCCTTGGTCGCGCAGTACGCGTCGTCGGTGTCCGGGAGGGCGTTGCCCGTGGTGCCCCACACGTCGCGGGCGACCGCGTTCACGACGCGCAGCATCTCGCCGTCGTTGGGGCGGCAGGAGCTGTTCTTGTCGCCGACGCCGTGCCGGGCGGCGCTGATGAGGTGCTGGCGGGCCTGGCGGGCGGCCCAGCGGCGGCTGCTGGGGCCGGTGTTCTCGTGCACGTGCCCGCTGTCGTGGAATGTGTCCAGGTGGCAGCCGGTGCAGTGGTAGGTGACGAGCTGCTGCGGCTCGCTGTCAGGAAGCCACTTGCCTTCGAACTCGTAGACGATGACCTCCGCACCCGGGATCTCGGTGTGCGCGAAGGCGGTGACGAGGCCGACGCCGTCCGCGATCCCACCGCGCGCCCGCACGTTCCAGAAGACACGGGGGAGGAAGTCGTCCCAACCCCTGCCGTGAGGCCACTGGGCGTACATGACGCCCTGCGAGGCGTCGAAGGTCGCCGTGCCGTCGGTGTTCTCGCGCTGGTACTGCTCGATCTGTGCGATCGACCCGAAGTACGTCGCGCTGAACTCCTCGGACTCCAGGAAGATCAGCCCGTACCCCCCGGGGCGGGTGTCATGGCCGTTGTCCTTCAGGATCCCGACCATGTCCTCGTAGCCGGGGTTCCCGGGGGCGATGGTGCCGACGAGGGGTAACCGGTACCGGTCGCAGCTGGTGACGTGGGCCGGGTTGGTCTCGCTGACGTTGTGCGCGGTGCCGTACGTGTTCGTGATCGTGATGCTCATGCGTGGGTGTCCTTCCCGGGGAAGCAGCGGGTGCCCGGCGTGGCCGGGTCGCGGCGGGTTCTGGCTGTTCGGCGAAGCGTCGGCAGCGCGGCTCACTCGCGGACCGCGTCCGCGAACCGCGCTTCCAACTCGGCGCGGCCCTCGGGGTCGTCGTCTTGGTCGGGGCCGCCGTGGGCGGTGCAGACGGTGTCCGGGTTCGGTCCGGTGGTGCTGGTGTGCGCGATCAGCAGGTCGGTGACCGAGTGGACGGCCTGCCACGCCGGGGCGGTGCAGTCGTCGTCGTACGGGCAGCACACGAGCAGGTCGAACCCGAGGTCGCCTTCGCCGCCGATGTCAGTGCGCAGGGCGAGTACCAGGCGGTCCGGGCCGAGGCGGATCTCGCCGACGCGGTCGCCGCCGGCCAGTGGGGAGTTGTCGCGCCACCGCCACAGCGGCAGCACGTCCGCGCCGAAGACGCGGCGGACCAGGAGCAGATCACCCAGGCCGTCATGACCGTCCCAGCCGAGATCCGCGCGGCGGGTGTCGCTGGCGCGTTGCAGCAGGGGTTCCAGGCGGTGGATGGTGTCGGCGAAGACGACGTGGTCGAAGCCCTCGTCCCGCAGGCCGGGGAACGCGGCGGCGGCTTCGGCGTGCTGGCGGCGTACGACGTCGTCGGGCACGGTGCGGGCCGGGCTGCGCTCGGCCTGGCGCTCGACGCACACGGAAGCCGGGGTGGAGATGAGAAACGCGACGGTGGGCACGCCGTAGGAGCGTGCGACCTGCAGAAGGCCGGCCCTTACGTGCTGCTCGGTGTTCGTCGCGTCGATCACCGTGGTCCGCTTCCGGGCGAGGCGGGCCTCCAGCACGGCATTCATGACGTTGGCCGCGGACAGGGTGGCCGACTGATCACCGGCACAGTCCGAGACCATCGCCCGGAACTGATCGAGCTCCAGGACCTGCGTGGACGGCCAGGTCCTCGCCCAGGTGCTCTTGCCGCTTCCCGCCGCCCCGATCAGGACGATCAGCGCCGGGTCGGGGATGGTTGTGTCGAGCGGCTGCATGGTTCCTTCGAAGGTGGTCTTCACGGGCGTTCTCCTTGCGGGTGGAGGGTGGAGGTGGCCAGGTGCAGGCGCATCCCGGCGGAGTCGGCGACGAGGGCTGCGGCCTCTTCGATCGCGCAGGCGGCGGACTCGGTGTCCTCGCTGTCCAGCGTCGTGAGCGCTGCGGCGCGGGAAGCTGTCGTCAGGAGCTGGTTGAGCGAGCCGAAGACGCCGTCCTGCGGGAAGGCTTCGTCGAACAGCTCGCGCAGCATCCCGGCGAGGAACTCGGCGTCGCCGGGCCCGCCCAGTTCGTCCTCGATCTGCTGGAGGGCGAGCTTCACGATCCCGGCCGCTGCGCGGACGCGTTCCAGGCGGGCGCGGCTCACCGGCGGCCGCCGGGGCGGGTGGTGAGCCAGGTCGTGACAGCGGCGGCGCCGACGCCGATGGCCCGGTGCAGGGCCGCGTCCAGCTCCATCCATGCACTGCCCGGCCCGGTCAGCTCCTTGGTGACCGCGCCTTCGTCGTCGAGGCGGACCGCCTGGCAGTGCTCGATGTAGCCGGTCTTCTTGGTCTTCTTCGCCAGCCACAGCAGAACGGCGCCGCGGTCGATCGCGGCGTGCGTTCCGGCGTTGATGGCCGCGCCGGCGAGCAGTGCGGTGGGCGTGACGCGGTAGCCGAACGCGCGGGTGATCGCGATGGTCGCGCCGAGCTGTACGGCGGTGTAGGAGGCGACGTGGCAGGCGACCGCGCGCCTGCCGAGGGTGCTGGTGGTCATGGTCGGGCGGGTGGAGTCCTCGGTGGCGGAGGTGCCGTCGGCGTGGACCAGGTCCTCGCCGTAGAGCCGCTTCCGCGATGCCGTCTTCGACCCCTGAACCCAGTGGTCACAGGCAGGGTGCAGTTCGCCGAAGGTGGCCAGCAGGGTACCGAAGAGGGCGAGGCGCTCGGTGGTGAGGGGTAGACGGTGCATGCTGGGGTTCTCCTGATCTCGAAAATGAGTGACGGGGGTAGGTGGGCGGCCGGCCTCTTGCCGATGCTGCGGCCGCCTCGTGGTGCACCGTCCCCGGCCGGATGCCGGCCGGGGACGGTGGTGATCAGAACGGGAGCTCGGCGACATGCAGGCGTGTACGCGGCCGCCCGGGCGACGCCGCCCCGGCCCGTGCGGCCGGGGGGCGGCGCGGCGCGTCAGGCCGTGACGAGGGCCAGGGTGTCGAGTCCGGCACCGAGCAGCAGGCCGCGGATCGACTGCTCGTACTCGCCGGAGCGGATCCGGTCGAACATGAGCTGACCAGCCACCAGGCAGCGGGCCCGCAGCTGGATCAGGGCGACGGCGTGAGCGTCGGTGCCGGCCTCGGTCGCGGCCTGTGCGGCGGCGTCACCGGCGAGCTGGTCGGCCGTCTGAAGGGCGGCCTCGCGCCGGGAGTACTGCGCCCGGCAGTACGCCCAGGAGCTCAGAGCCCGGGTGCCGTCCACCCGCGTCTGCCACTCCTTGTACGTGCGGCGGGTGCCCTCGGGGTCGGCGGCCCACTCCGCGGCCCACTGCCGGGCGAGGTCGGGCAGTTGGGCGAGGACCGCGAGGACCTGCGCTCCGCGATGCCCGAAGGCACGCCAGGAGTCGGTCTCCTCCAGGACGCGGATCTGCTGGGACATCAGCCAGTACGGGTAGTTGTCGCCACCCCAGTTGCCGGTCTCACCGAGCGGCTCCACGATCCAGAGCCGGATCGGCCAGCCCTCCTCGATGCGTTCAAGGATTTCGCCGGGCCGGGTGTACGCGTGGAAGTACCCGAACGGCTTGTCGGTGTACCACCTCTCGCCGGGGGTGGGGTGGTCGACGACCCGGCCGACGCGGTCGGCGAGGTTCACGGTCGGGATGGTCTCGCCCTGGTCGCTGTAGTAGCGGGCGAGGTAGTTGTCGGTGGGTGGGACAGTGCCGTCGGGCCGGGTCGCGATGTAGTGGACGACGGGCCGGGAGCTGCGTGCCATGAAACTTCCTCCGTGTCGGTCAGGAACGTGCGGGTGGCGGGGCGGCGGGGCAGGGCGCCGGAGGTAGCAAAGAGTTCGGGAATCGGGTGTGCTGCGGCGAATCACTCGCGCCGGGAGCCGTCAGAACGGTGGTTCGTCCGCGTAGCCGATGCGGGCCTTGACCAGCGAGACCTGGATGCCGGGGTCCCACTCGTCGTCCTCGCCGTCGCCGTCCGCGGCTTCGCAGGCCGCTGAGCAGTAGCGGCGGCGCGCGTAGAAGGGGGCGCCGCACAGGGCGCACTCGCTTTCGTCGCCGTCACAGGCGGTCGACCAGTCGATGATCACGGACGGGTCGAGGCAGGCCTCGCAGCATCCGGTGTCCTGGTCCAGGACGCCGTGGCATCCGTCGCCGCAGACCTGCCCGTTGATCGCGGTACAGCCGCAGGCGGTACACAGCACGACCGGTGCCGACACCGGCGGCGCGGGCGCTGGCACCGGCACCGGGTGAGGGGTGGCGGCCGGTACGGCGCGGCGGCGGAAGAACCGTGTGAACACAAGCGCTCCTTGTCTGGTCGGTCAGGCGGCCAGGTGATGTGTGATCGGGAGGGTGATGTAGCTGCTGGGGTCGGCTGGGATGCCGTCGTGGCATTCGAGGCACGTGTCGAGCGAGGTCGGCAGGCAGTGGTGGTACCGGCGGCGGCACGCTGGGCAGGTGCTCCTGGCGGCCATTGCCCTGTCGAGCGCGGCTTCCTGAGCGAGCGTCGGGACCCGTTTGGGTTTCGCGAGGTCGAGCCGGTAGAGCCAGGCCAGGTGGGTGCACCGGGTCAGCGGCCGGTGGGAGCAGCGGCGGCACTTGAGCTGGGCGACCGGGCCGTGCCCTCCGGGGCACAGGCCGGCCGCGCGGAGCTGGCGGCGGGTGACGAGGAAGTCCTTGGGCGCGCAGTTCCAGTCGTACTCGGGGAAACCCTGGGCGGGTTCGCCGTACGGATCGGTCTCCCGCACGACGAGCTCGTCGGCGGCGGGCACCTGGGATGCCACCATGAGGGTCGCTCCTTGGTCAGGGTGGGACGTGGGTTCCGCCCGGCCGACAAGGCGGAAGACCGCAATCGGAGGCAGTCAGGCGTTGCGCTGAACAGCAAGCGCCCACCGGCGGTGTTCGTCGGCGGGCGCAGGTGAGGGTGGCCGGGCGGCCTGTCCGGTCCTCGCTCGACCACTTCGGGGCGGGCGAGGACCAGGCGGAGCGACCGGAGAGTTGTTCAGAGGTCGGAGGGGAGTTGGTGTCCGGTCTCTGCGTCGTAGGAGATGCCGGTGGGGGAGAGTCGGATGGTCCGGACGATGCCCGGAGAACCCTTCTGCCAGGTCTTGCCGCCGACCGCTACCTGGACCGTGACGTCGGCGAGCGGGTCGGTGACCGGCAGCGTGACTTCTGGGGTCAGGGGGTACCAGCCGTCTTTCTGGACGCTGCTGGCTGTCTTGCCGTCCGCGTCGATGCGCAGGTACTGGGCGTTTCGGTCGAAGTAGGAGCGCAGTTCCAGGGTCACGTGGTCTCTGCCGGTGCTCCATTGGGCGATGGCGTAGGCGTGGACGCCGTCGACGTGGAGGGCCGCTCCTGCGCGACCCTTGTAGGCGAGGGCTTTCTCCGCGCGTTCTTGCTGCTGCTGTTCGTCGTGGGTGTGGTGGACCACCCCTGCGGTTGCGAGCGACAGGGCGGCGACGGCGGCGACGTAGGGCCAGGTGCGGCGCCGAGGCGACGGATCGCCAAGGTGGTTGGGAGCCGGTGCGGGCGGTGCCGCGGGTACGGGGGCTGGCTGGGGTCCGCTGTACCACTGCTGTCCGTTGTTGCTGGTGGCGAACC
The DNA here is from genome assembly GCF_000818195.1 of Streptomyces sp. 150FB. Classification (GTDB taxonomy): domain Bacteria; phylum Actinomycetota; class Actinomycetes; order Streptomycetales; family Streptomycetaceae; genus Streptomyces. The sequence continues at coordinate 59,553 of NZ_JTHL01000002.1, forward strand.
AGTCAGGATTGTCGCCCATGCCCGTTTCCTTTCTCATGCGGATGACGGTGGCACGAAGCTGGGTGGCCTGTTCGGGGTTTCCGCACACGTCCGCGACGTGGGCCCGGGTGGACAACCAGGAGGCGGCCTGGGGGGAGTTGATGCCGTGGGCGGTGATGTCCGAGCGCTCGCCGATGGCGGCGAGGTCTGCGGCCTCGCTGCACCGGCCCTCCGTCGCGGCCTGGACGACATCGTGGTGTCGGGTGTCGATGTCGATCACGTTGGGCGGCAGCTCCCAGTCCCAGCCGTTCTCACCCTCGCCGCTGCCAGTGCTGAGGGATTCCTGCTCGACGGGTGCCGGCAGGCCCTCCCACTGGTCCTTGTGCTGATCGTCCGCGGGCTCCTCCTCGAGGTCTACCGGCCCTTCGTCTTCGCGTTCAGTTTCGGCTTCGAGCGAGAGGGCCTGCTGGGCGGTGCGGCGCCGTGATGAGGTGTCGGTCAGCGTGGCTTCGTCGTCGGTGAGGATGGTCTGGATGATGTCGACGTGGTCGGGGCCGACTTTCCATACGGCTTGTCCCGGGTCCAGGGTCGGGATCATGTCGATGGCCCAGACGGGCAGGCCCAGCAGCGCCCCGACGATCGCGGCTTCCTCGGGGCCCAGGCGTCCGACGTGGGCGACCTCGCACAGGCGGGCCAGGTCCTGCGCCCGGCCGTCTCCCAGGTCCGACAGGGTGTGCATGACCACGTCCAGCGACAGGCCGGCCTTGCGGGAGTTCTTCAGCAGGCGCTGGATCAGCTCGCTGGTGGCCGGGGACAGCAGGATCTGCCAGGCCTCTTCGATCACCAGGTGCCGGTGTACGGCGGTCGACTGGGGCAGCCACACATGCTCGGCCCAGCACGAGACGGCGGCCATCAGCGAGGGGATCGCCGGGCTGTTGCGGTCAAGGCCCGTGAAGTCGAAGGACAGGATGGGCAGGTCCGTCTCGGGAAGGCGCGCCTCCTGGCCGTCGAACAGCCCGCGCAGCGAGCCTTCGGTGTAGCGGGACAGGGCGAGCGCGGCGCCCTCGCCCCACTCGGCCAGTTTGACGGCCGGCCACCGGCCGTCCTCGGGGCTGACCAGGGCGTCGACCACCCCGTTCAGCGATGTCGCCTTGGGGTGGTTCAGGGCGTGCTGCAGGGCGTGGGTGGCCTGGTAGGTGAGCGCGCCGGGTTCGACGGCGAGGATCAGCGAGCGGATGAGCTGCTCGCGGACCGCGGGCGGGAACAGTTCGCTGCACGGGTTGAGGGTGAACGTGCCGGCCTGGATGACGCGGCCCCCCAGCGAGCGCACCAGCGGCGCCCACTCGCCGGCGTTGTCCTCCCCGAAGGAGTCGATGACGACGGCCTGGTGTTGGTGGTGGAGGATCTCGCGGCGGATCCGGGTCTTGGCCGTGGTCGACTTCCCCGACCCCAGACCTCCCAAGGCGAGGCTGTTGGTCGACGGGAGGATCGCCGCGTCGGTCAAGACGGGGGAGAGATGGAAGGCGCGGCCGTCGAGGAGGGACTTCCCGATCGGGATGCCGGGGAAGGCTGCGTTGGAGGCGACGAGGGGGGTGGTGATCGCGGCGTGGGTGGAGGGCAGACGAATCACAGAATCGCCCCTTTCCTGGTGGAGGCTCCGTGCGGGGTGGTCATCAGGTGGGCGCGGTGCTGCTGACCGGGAAGCCAGTCGAGGTGGATGCGGTGCCGGTCGGCGGTGAGCGATGCCTGCCAGCGGGCGTCCGTGACCGCTTCGGGGCTGTCGCCCCACACGGTGAGGTAGGCGTCTAGGTCGACGAGGGTGGCGCCTTGGACCAGGGCGCCGTGTGTGCTGCCGCTCGCGGCCTCGTGCGCGGCGGCCTTGACCTTGTCGGTGGTGAACGCGTCCGCGGCGGCGGACTGCCACATCGCGGACCGGCGGGACTGGCCCGCCGGCAGCGGCCGGTACAGCACGGCGAGGGAGCGGTCCGAGTCCTGTCCCAGCAGCAGCCGTGGCATCAGGTCCCCGTCACTTTCCTGTGGCCACGCGGTGATCCGCGCCGTCACCGCGAACCGTCCGTCGTCCAACCCTGCCCACCCGGGGCCCCGTTCGGTGACGACGGGGATCGGCTCGGGGGTGAGGGGGGTGAGCGCGCCGAGGCGGGCGAACTCTCCTTCCAGGGTGTCGAGGATGCGGGCGGGCTGGCTGATCAGGCGCTTGGGGACGTGGACGGAGATCGTCTGCGTGTGGGCAGTGGCCTCGCCCACGGCGGCGTGGTGGGTGACGTGGACCTGGATGCCCGTGGTGCGGACCTGCCCGGCCGTGAACTCCAGGGCGCGGGCGAACGCCTGGTGGAACGCGGCCCGGCGCTGCGGGTCCTGCATGGTGCCGTGCTGCGGGTACAGCGCCCAGGTACTGGTCGCCCCGGGCTGGCCGCCCATCGCGCCGGGGGCGGTGCGTTCGCGCAGGTGCCGGTAACCGACCGCCGCCCACCGGGCGATCGATCGCGGGCCCGGCGCCACATTCAGCAACGCCGCGGCGGCGCCCACCGCGCCGAACGTCCACACGGGCGGCGGGCTGAGCAGCGCCGACATCAGGACGGCACTCCCGACACCCGCGTTGGCCTTCGTCAGCAGGATCTCGGCGGGGCTGAGCCCGCGCTGCAGGGCGGGGATGCGGTAACCGGGCGTCAGGGAATACACGGGATGATCTCCTCGAAGTCAGTGGAGCGGCCCCGGCCCCGGCGCCCAGCCCCGTACCAGGTGGCGGGGGCGGGAGCGCCGGGGCCGGGCAGCAGCTCGGTTACGGGTGGGATCGGTCGGGTGTCGGGCGGGGGTTCGCCGCCCGTCCCGAGGACCCCTCCCCACGGGTGTTCGGTGCCTGCGGCGGGGAGTCGGGCTGCTGCGTCTGGACAGCTGCCCGCGCGTCGCGGCGCGCCTGGGCGATCTGCGCGCTGCGGCCCGCTTCCCGGGTCGCGTTCGCAACAGCCGAGGTTGTGGTCAGCCGCGGCGAGCGCTGATGCTGCGTGACGCCGTAGGCGGCGAACAGCACGCCACGGTCCTGATGTGCCGCCCGGCCCGGTGTGGCCACCGTCCGCTGGCCACGCGGAGCGTTCTCCTGCTCGTAGACCTTCGGCACCCCAGCCCTTACCACCGCGTGCGCGAGGCGGTTGGGGACGTGGAGCTCCACCAGCTCCCGGGCGGCGCCGGCCACCCGGGGCCCGATGTAGGGCACCCCGTGGAAAATCATCCGCAGCATCAGGGCGTCCGCAGCGACCAGGAGCACGGCGTCCACCGCAAGCGAGCCCTTCGTGAACTGCACGAAGGGCGCGACCAGGAGCAGTGCGAAGGGGCAGAACATCAACCCCAGCAGCCGGTTCGCCCAGACCTTGACCGCGGCCATGTCGCCTCCCCGGGCCAGCGAGGCCAGCACCAGCGGCGCCATGCACACGAACGCGAGGATGCCGATGTTCCGCGTCAGGAACACCAGCACCGCCGTCGCCAGAGCGACCACAAGACCGGAGACGATCAGCAGGATCGCCAGCGGATTGCCCGAGTCCGCACCATGGGTGATGTCGTCCTTGATGGCGCCGAACAGCGTCGTCTCGTTGCTGTCGAACGCGGCCGTGAACGCGCTGCTCACCGCCGTGTTCAGCAGCATCACCACGCCGGGGACGGACGCCATGCCGGCCACCGCCGCCAGCGACCAGCCGGTCGAGGCCCCCATCTGCTTCAGACGGGGCACGCCCTGCCAGGCAGTCACCGCGCACACCACGATCACGCACACGAAAATCGCGACGGCCAGATGCTGACCGAGCCACATGAACGGCGCGTACAGGCCGCTGTCAGCCGTCTCGGGCGCCCAGCCGTGCTTCGGCGCGAGCAACCCGGTGATGTCTTTGATCAGGCTGTCGGCGAGCTGCTTGACCTGCTCGGTGGCGCTGCCAGTGATGCCGCCACCGGGGAGGCCGCCTCCCCCGCCCGGGCTGCTGTCGCAGTAGTCCTTCATCGGGCCGGGGATGCCGGAGCACGGGTCCTTTCCGCCGGCCCCGCCGGTCCTGCGTTCGCAGTAGTCCTGGGCCAAGCCGAACAGTTTGTCGCAGTTGACCTTGTCGTTGGTGTTGGCCATGCCCGTCAGCCCTTGGCGTCGGTGACGGTGGAGAACAGCTCACTGCCGTACAGGGCGAGGATCACGGCGACGAACAGTGTGCCCAGCGCCATCGACCCCTTGCGCAGCGCGCCCTTGGGGTCACCGGAGACCTGGAGCAGCATGCGCAGCGCGATGACGGCGATCACTGCGGCGACGCCCTTGGTGACCAGGCCGCCGCCGGTCATGCCGATGGTCTTGAAGAAGTCGTTGAACCCGCCGGACATGTCGACGGGCGCGGCGAGGTTGATGAAGGTGCGCATGGGTCAGATCTCCCTGCTGGGGTGGGGTGCGGGGCGGGCGATGGCGTACAGGTCGGTCATCGAGTCCATGGGGTCGATACGGACCTGGGTGCCGGGCCGGGGAGCGTTGATCATCCAGCCGCCGCCGATGTAGATACCGACGTGGTGAATGCTCGCGGCGCTGGAGCCGTAGAAAATGAGATCGCCGGGCTGCTGTTCTCCCGGCTTGACCGGCTCGGACGCGGCGTACTGCTGTGCCGCGGTGCGGGGCAGGGTAATTCCTGCCCGCGCATAGGCGTAGAGCGTGAGCCCCGAGCAGTCGAAGCCGGCGATATCTGTGCCGGTGTGGCCCGCCGGTGAGCAGCAGATTCCTGTGCTGGGTCCGGCGGTGTTTCCTCCGCCCCAGGAATACGGGGTGCCGATCATCGCCGCTGCCGCGTTGATTGCGGTTGATGCCTGAGCTGGTGTCAGGTCTTTCCCGCCGGACGGTTGGTTCGCGAGTGCGGTGATGGTACGGACGTAGTTCTGTGTCTCTTTGTAGGGCGGGACTCCGCCGTATTTCTGGACGGCGCCGCTTCCCGCGTTGTAGGCGGCGAGCATGTTTTTCTGCTTGTCGCCGGGGACGCTTTTTACGTCGTTTGCTATGTCGCACAGGTATCCGGCCGCTGAGGGGATCGCGTCTTCCGGATCCCACACATCGCGCTTGCCGTCGCCGTTTCCGTCAATTCCGTGGAGTTTCCACGTGGACGGCATGAACTGGGCTACACCCTGTGCGCCGACCGGTGAGCTCGCTTTCGGGTTGAAGCCGGATTCCTGGGTGAGGAGCGCGGCCAGCAGGTTCGGGCTGACCTCGGGGCAGGTGTGCCCCGAGGCTTCGATCAGGGACGCGTACTCGCCGGGGACGGCCAGGCTGAGCGCCGTCCCTATCGGGTTGGCGCCGGCACCCTGGACGAGCGCGGCCACGACGACGGCCGCGGTCGCTCCGACGCCGATGGTGACCGCTGCAGAGGCTCTCAAGAGCCTCCTCCTTCCTTCTGGGAGGTTTTCGATGTTTCCGCAGGCCAGGACCGCCACCCGTGACCGCCCGGGGACCGCCGTCCCACCGCCACTCCGGTCATGAAGACCGCCACCCGGCAGGGCCGGGTGGCGGTGGGAGGGCGGTGCTGTGGCGGTGCCGGGTGGCGGTCACGAACCGGACATATGAGCTGCGGTGAGGTCTGCGAGCCGGTAGCCGCGCACGCCCTTCGCCCCCTTGTCCGAGCTGGCCCCGAGGAGCTGGGCGAGCTTCTTCCCGGCCTCTGTCGCGTTGGTTTCCGTGACGCCGAGCGCGGGGGCCAGTTCCGCCGTGGGCATGAACTCGACGCCTTTTTCCCGCATGAGGTCGATGGCCTTTTTGAGCGGGGACTCCGGGGCGGCCTCGATCACCTTCTGCTGCAGGGACGACACTTCATCCACGACATCCCACACGAATTCATCCTCGAAGTTGAATCCGCGAATTAGTGTGGAACGGCCGTTCGCGAAGAGGACGCCCTGCCCCTTGATGTCCGGGTTGAGCAGCGCGGGGTTGATCGGTGCCACCGTCTCGAAGTACGTGTCTCCGAGGGCGACCTTGGCAGTCCCCTCTGACGCCACATACATGCACATGCGGTAGAGGAACTGGTCCCGCACCATGACCGGAATGGCATTCTGGGCAGGGCGCTGCGTCAGCAGGACAGTGGAAATACCGGACTCCAGGCACTTCGCCACCAGCGAGCGGGTCTTTTCCGAGATCCGCCGAGTCGCTTCCTTCCCTTCATTCGATCCGTCGTTGGCAAAGAAGTCCGCCGCTTCATCCACAATGAAGAAAACCGGGCGGAATTTCGGGGCGGGCTGCCTGTTCCGGATCGCTTCCGACATTTTTTCGTAGCGCCGTTCAGAGCGGGCGTTCAGTTCATCGACCATGCTCTCGAATACGACTGGCTGATCAGACGCTTCGTAGCGGACGGCGACTTTCGCGAACCTGGTCAGTCCGCAGAACTTCCCGTCGAGCAAATAAAGGTCGAATTCCCCGTAGGCGATCATCAGGCACGTCATGAGCCCGTTGACCAGCGTGGTCTTGCCCATCTGCGTCATCCCGCCGACCAGCAGCGACGCCTTGTCGAACGTGGGCACGCCCGCGAGTTCGCCGGTGACGTTGCGCCCGAAGGCGACACCGTCGAACGCCTCGATCTCCTGCCGGTTCGGCGAGGGGAATGGGCGGGTGAACGGCGGCTCATCAAGGACCAGGAGCCGTGCCCGCCGTTCGTTGTCGCTGCTGCGGTTCAGCGTCAGGTGCAGACGCGTGACGCCGAAGACGCCGGCCACCTGGCCCAGGCGCCGTTCGATGTCGGCGTAGGTGCGGCCGGGGGGCATCAGGAAGTCGTAGACCGTGCCGGTCTTCACCTGCTCGATCGTGACCTCGTCGGCCCGGATCGCCTGGTCCTTGGCGATCGCGCCCGCCGTCACGAGCGCCGACGTCAGCTGCGGGTGCACCTCAGCGGCCGGAACGGCCGCCTCCAGGCCATCGGCGGCGACTACGGCGGTGGACTCCTGCCTCAGTGCCGAGGGCGTCTCGGTACGGCCGTCCTTGGCCCACAGGCGCAGGATCCGGGTGCGGATCTGCCAGGCCAGGTAGCCGAGTCCGACCAGGACCCCCACGGTGAGGAGCACCGTGGCCGGCCAGGACAGGCCGAGCCTGTCCTTGATCGTGGCGAGGATGCCGAAAACGGTGACCAGGCCGCCGATCGCACCGGCGGCCTGCCCGTATACGTCGTCCTTACCGGGGCTGGCCTGCTTTTTCTTCGCCACACCCCCTCCTTCCGGGGTCATGACCTGGACGCAGGACTTCAGGTCCGCGCCACGGGTCGATTCGGGTGGTTGTGGTGCTCGCCGGGTCTGCTCCCCGGGTCTGCGACGTGGTGTCGCTCGCCGGGTCACTCACCGGGTCTGCACCGGTCGACTGCGTGGTGCTGTTCCGGCAGTCGCAGCGAGGGCCAGCCCGCAGGGAATGCGGGCTGGCCCTCACTGGTGGTGCCGGACGCGTTCGTTCAGACCGCCGCGTCTTCGGGCTCGTCCTCGCTGTCCTCGGAAGCCTCGGACTTGACGGTGCGGGCGGAGCCGGTCTCCTCCTTCGACATGAGTCCGGCCCACACCCGGCGCACCCGCTCCTCGCTGCCGACGAAGCCTGCCGCGCGGAAGGCGCTCATCGCCTGGCGGTACGACAGCGGCGGGTCGTCGCTGTAGCGAAACTGGCGCAGGACGACCTCCATCTGTCCGTCCGTCAGCTTCTCGCCGACCTCCGGAACCGGCACACCCGCGACAGCCGCGAGCTCCGCGAGCGTGATAGCCCGTGCCGGGGCACCACCTGGTGTGCCGGATTCCGGCACACCAGGCATGCCGAACGGTGTGCCGGAATCCGGCACACCTGTCTCCGATACCCCGCTGACCTGCGCGCCGAGGGCTGAGGGGCCGATGGCGACCGTGCCGGAACCGGCACGCCCAGGCAGGGCGGCCGTGCCGGGCTTCCACGTCTCGAGAACCGGAAGGGTGATCTCCGTGACGGCGCTGGGCAACGGCTGGTCTGCCACCGTCTTCGCCGTGGCCTCCGCCTGCGAATGCAGTTCCTCGGTCATGGACTGTTGTGTCTTGAGTACCGACATCCGGTAGGCCGTCTCTGCTTCGGCCACGCGCTTCTCCAGGGCGGTCGCGGTCTCGAGCAGCTCGACGCGGTGGGAGGCTTCCGCCTCCATCTCCTCCAGCCGGTCGGCCACCTCCTGCCGCTTGTCGTCGATGCTCTGCCGGGTCGCGGCGGACACTTTCCGGCCCAGCGACGGCAGCGCGACCCACCAGGCGATCTTGGTGGCGAGGATCGCGACCGGGGTCAGCACCATGGCCAGGTCGAACTCGCCAGGCGTGGCCATGATCAGGTGGACGGTCGGGATCGCCGCGTTGACACCCGTGAGAATGAGCCCCGCCCACCGCACCCGCTGGGCCCGCTGGGCGTTGTTGCCGGCCAGTATTTCCGTCGCCTGGAACACCAGCCACAGAGCGTCCAGAGCGCCGACGGTGGGCACGGCCCACGCCCCGAACGCGGGATCGAGGATCCCGTAACTCACGAACACCGACAGAACGGCCACGCCCAGGGTGATTACCCCCAGGGCCGCCAGCACGATCCCCCTCGGGGAGCGGTAGAGGTCCATCCACTTCTTGTCACTGCTCACGTTCTTTCTCCTTTCTTCTCCGCGGTGCCTGTGGCCTCAGCGGGCCAGCAGTACGACGATGACGACAATGAGCGGGCTGGCCATGCCGAGCAGGTTGACCAAACGCATGGGTCTTCCTTCCTTTCTGCGTGGGATGTTGATCCGGCCGGGCGCCAGAGGTGGCGAACAGGCGACCACCTTCGAGATGGGCGCCCCCGAGCGGCGCTCCCAGTGGCCTGTGGTTGATCTGTCCGGCTCCCCTGTCGGTCAGGGGGCGGGCGGCCCGTAGCGGCGGGCGTACGCGGCAGCCGCGACCAGCACCTCCCGCACCTCCCGGAGCGTGCGGTCCGGGTGCGTGTCCCAGTCCTGGTAGCGCACCGAAGGCGCCCCGGTGGACACCAGGAGCAACGAGTTGAGGACGGTGCCGAGCCGGTACAGGACGTCATCCGTACGCGCCGTACGGAACAGAGCCAGGAACAGGTCCTGGGGCGGAAGAACGACCCGGAAGTTGTGGCCGTGCTTCGCGTCGTAGGCGGCGAACCGCTCCTCGGCGCTCGCGCGGGGCGCCCAACCCTCGGCTTCCAGGTACCGGACGGCGGCCTCGGCATGCCGGGCGATCTCCTCGCCCGTCAGCCGGCTGCCGCTCTCTCCCCACCACAGCGCACCGTCCGGGTACACGCGGTGGATCCGCTCGTGCGCGGCCTCCAGCCACCCGGCCTGCTCCGCCAGATACGCCTCCACCGCGACGACCATCTCCGATGGTCCCTGCTCGGGCGACTCGACGCTGTTCCGTTCCTGTTCCACTATTTCCTCCTGCTTCTTCGTGTCCGATACCCCGGAGCGGGGAGCTCCCGGCGTTGTCCGCCGGCCCCGCCCGGAAAGGCACGGGGGCGACGGACAACGCCGGGGTCAGGGCTTGCGGTTGAGGTAGGCGTCTTGTAGCTCGGCGAACTGCTGGTACAGCCGAATCCCGGACGCGCACCGCTGATCGAGTTGGCAGGCAGTACACCTGCTGCGGTGGTCGGTCCAGGCGCGGCTGGCGTGCATGTAGTGGGTGTACAAGTCGGTGGTCACGACGTTCTTCCTTGCGTCCAGCGGGCTGCGCTGGGGATTGGAGGGGAGGGTCCGAGCTGATCAGGTGAGCGGCGGCCTCCCCTGGCTGGCTTCGTATTCGTCCTGGAGGTCGAAGAAGAGCTGGTGGATCACCGCGCCGTCCTGACACCACGTGCCGGACTCGCAGGCGGGGGTACAGGCGCGCACGTGGCTGGTCGATTCCTCGAAGGCCTTCATGTACCGGATGAAAAGATCACACTTCGTCACGGATCGTCTTTTCCGATTTGGGGATGGGGTGAACGTCGCGCACGGGGTGGCCTGTGTCCCAGGCTGCGGTCGCCGCCAGAGCGGCGGCCGTCAGCAGAACGCGGACGCGGGGGTGGCCCAGACCCAGTGCGGCGAGCGCCCGCGCCGCACGGTGCTGTGCGGCGCGGGCAACTCGTATGCCGGCGGCGGCTGGCACGCTCAACGGCAGCCAGCGCAGAGGCCGTTGACGGTCTCCTCGTCTTTCCAGCCCTGGCACATGGCGCACTGGTAGAGGTGACACAGGCGGTCACACAAACGGGAGAAGGAGATCAGGTCGGCGTGCTTCATGACTCGTCTCCCTCGTCGTCCCAGGGGCCGCCCAGCGCCCTGTCGAGGTCGTCGTCGTTGGTGGTGGGGCCCTCCAGCGGCGGCGGAGTCGAGGCGCTTACGACCCCCCGCCCCGGGGTTCCTGGTGCCATCTCGGCGAGCGTGCGGCGTGCCCGGCGGCCTGCGGCCGCAGCGCGCAGGTCGCCGTCGGCGACCAGGTGCCGGACCATCTGGTGGAGCCGGTGTGCGGCGGGGCAGGCATCGGAGTGCCAGCCCTTGCAGAGGTCGCAGGCGTACTCGGGGTTCACTGCCGTGACGGCCGGCCGGGTGAGGAGGGTGATCATGCGGCCAACCTCCAGTCGGCGCTCAGGCAGTCCTCGAGGGTCTTGCCCGGCTCGCGCTTCGGCAGCGGCGGCCGGTCTTCCTCATCCTCGGCACGGACCAGAAGGTTGTCCGTTTCGTCCCGCTCGTAGCCCAGGCCGTCGTCTCCGGCACGGTCCTCCTCCTCCCTCTGAATCTCAGCGGGAGTCGACGCCCGGAGGAGGCGAGGACGCGTGGGCGCGGGCGGTGTGTCGGTCGGCCGGTCGTGCCGAGGCTCCGGCTCGCCGCTGGTCGTGACCAGCAGCAGGTGACGTGCGATCATCGTTCGCATCAGGCGGTTTCCTTTCAGAGGGGTGCCTGTCTGCGGCGTCCGGGAGGTCAAGGTCCCGGGCGCCGCGCTGCGTGGTGGTGCTGGGGCCGGCGGATTCCGGCGCCCGTCACCGGCCCCGCGCACGGGGCGCGGTTCCGGCAAGAGGCGTCGGACTCAGCTGGCGAGTGCCGTCTCGCAGATCGGGGTGATGTGGGTCTTGGTGGTGCGGGCCTTGCTTGCCTCGAGTTCCTCGGCCGTGCGCAGGTCGACGACGACCTGGTCGGCCTCCGCGTGTCGACCGACGACGACCAGGTCGGTGTGGAACGCGTGGGCAATGGCCGGGTGCGCGCCTTCGACCAGGTGCTCGTAGGTCTCGATGTCGGCGCTGGGCCGGGTGCTGCACTCACCGTGCTCGACATGGAACTCGGTGAGCGTCCGTGCCGGTTCCGCTTCCCGCATCGGATTGGGTACGTCAGCCAAAGCGCCGTACGGGACTTCCAACTGGCGGTAGTCGGCTCCCTGATCGATCACCCGGTCGGCCAGGCCCATGAGGATCGCCCACGCTTGGTCCGGCTCGGGAAGAGCACTGAGCTGCGCGACCTCGAGCCAGACCTCTTGGGTGACGTCGTCGGTATCGGTGCCAGTCATGCCCAGACCGTCGGCGACGTGGGCGGCGAGACGCTCGGAGTAGCGGGTGTAGAGGTCGACGAGGGTGGTGGACATGGCGGGTCCTTCCGGGTGGAGGTGTCTGAGGGGCTGGCGTACGACGGCCCCGGCCGCCCAACTCGGTGAGCGGGTTGGGCGGCCGGGGCCGTGGTGGTTCGTCAGGGGTCGGGTCAGGTGGTGATCCGCAGCGGCTCCAGGGGAAGCTGGGGGCCGCTGAACTCGGACAGGGATCCCGAAGTCCGCTCCGAGCACCGGTTGTTCGCTTTTTCGACCGCTTCACCGCCGTGCTTGGCCCACTGGTCCTTGCGCACGGCCGGCCACTGCGCAGCATGCTTCCGCGCGGCACGCCGCTCTTGGCACTCCAGTTGATCGCGGGCCTCGCGGCGGGCGGGCTCCTCCTGGAGAGCGCGGACGTAGCGGCGGGCGAGGATGCCGCCATCCGTGCAGTGCTGGGCGCCGACGCACCGCGTGCATCCCTTGCGGTGGGCGAGGTAGGACTGGCGAGTCGTCTCCAGCGTGGCCTCCGCCTCGATCCGGGAGATCGGAGCGGCCGGGGCCGGGAGCGGCTTGTAGAACTGCTGGGCTGCGCGCCGGTTGTCCTGCGGCATCGCGTCGCGCAGCAGGCGGTTCTGCCGAGCCTGCCAGCGCCGCACGTCAATGTCGACGACCACGAGCTGGTCGCTGCCGAGGCAGACGACGTGCTTCTCGCCGTCCGCGACCTTGTCGGAGGCGCAGTGCTCGCGGATCTTGAGGACTGTGTCGCCCATGATGCGGCGCCAGGTGCGGCAGTCGGGGCAGGCGATCGACTTCACTTCGTTCGGACGGACGTTGAAGTCCTCCGGAGCCATGGTGCTGAGCAGCAGGGGCGCACGGCGGTTGGTGTTCTTGGTCCGGACGCGGCCGGGGCGAATACGGGGCATCGAATCCTCCTGACGGGGGGGCGGGTGCGGGTGCTGCCTTCTCTGCCACACCAGGGCCGGCCTTTCGGCTGGTGGTCCTGGCGGACAGACAGCGCAGCAACGCTGTTCGGAGTGGATCTGTGGTGCTCGATATTCGGTACAGGCGCCTAGGCCGGGGGAGCTCGGCTCACCCCACTGCCGCCACCTCCGAAGAGGCAGTGACTCCTGCTGTTTTGCGGTGGCACTGAGGGCGTAACCCCCGCTCAACGGAGCGTTAGGGCTATCGCTATCGCCTAGTAGAGACCATGTTCGGCAGCCGAGTCAATAGCGATAGCTCTATTTGCGTCGATCGGTTGTGCTCGAGATCGCTGCCTGATAGAGCTAGCCCTAGAATCAGATCCCGCGCAGCACTCTGAAAGGTGGCTCCGATGCCCGTCTCGTATCGCGACATCGCCGCTGACCTGCGACAGCAGATCGGCGAGGGGCGATACATGCCGGGCGACAAGCTGCCGATGCTGACTGAGCTTCAGACGCAGTACGGCGCTGGCTACCAAACTGTGCGAAGCGCCATCGCTCTCCTGGAGCAAGAGGGACTGGTCGTCGCGGTGCGCCGCAGAGGGACCATCGTGCGGGAGCGCCCTGAGAAGCGGCGTATCACCCGGTCCCGTCAAGTTTTCCGCGATGAGATCGGCTACTACTTCGACCCGACTGCCCAGCCGTGGGTAGCCCTGGAGCCCCCCTCTCTGCGGTGGGGGGTCGTGCCGGTTGATCTCGCCGCTCTCATGGGCCTTGCCACCGGTTCCGAAGTCCTCGTTCGTGATCGCGTGATGGGCGACCCCGAGACCAGAAAGCCAAGACAGTTGGCCACCAGCTACCTGCCGACCAACCTCGCTCGAGGAACTCGACTCGCGGAGGCGGATACAGGGCCAGGAGGCATCTACGACCGGCTTGAGGAGATGGGCCACCGCCCGCTCCGCTGGAGCGAAGGCGTCTCGGCCCGCATGCCCTCGCCCGAAGAAGCGGCAGCACTGAACCTTCCCGCCGATGTCGGCGTGCCACTCCTGCGCGTCGTGCGAGTCACGACCTCGCCCAGCGGTGAGGTCGTTGAGCTCAACGACACCAGAATGAGTGCCGAAGAATTCGAGATCGGCTACTCCATCCGACGCCACGCAAGCGCTCGACTCACCGATGACGACGGAGACGACGGCGGCGACGACGACGAACACTGACTGCACCTCACCTCCCGATTGCCGTAGGAAGCGGTCGGCTGTCATGGAGCCCCTCCCATCTGCTCGTCTCATGAGGGCCATCAGACTCGGGCTGGCCGGAGTGAACCATCACAGAGGCTTGTCGAAGCTCGTACGCAAGGTCATTCACGGGTTTTCAACATCCGCGTACACATGGGATTTGGGGCCCGAGCTCTAGGCTCGCGGCCATGACGATGACGGAGGGGCAGAGGGTGGGAAAGCAGCGTGCAGGGTGGAGGCCGGATCGGCTGCGTGAGCAGCGGGAGACTCATGGCCTGACTTTGGAGAAGGCCGGTGAGCGCCTCCGGGCGGTTGCCGAGCAGGCCAATCTCAAGGGCATTCCTGCCGCAAATCCTCAAACCTTGTGGCAGCACGAGCAGGGCGAAGTCTTCCCAGGTCCTCACTACCGGCGCGCCTACTGTCTCCTCTACCGGGCCACCGAGCCCGACCTCGGTTTCCGCACTGCCTTGCCGGGTGAGGAGACGTCCTTCAAGCTCACACCGATAGACGACCGCCTCAACGGCACGCACGTCCTGGCTGTTGAGCGGGCGATTCACCGCATCGCGCCGGGCTCGGGCGAAGCTGACCACTTCGACTTGCAGCAGCGCATCATTGACGCGTGGAAGCGTAGGCACACGGGGGGCGACCCGCACCGCCCGGTGCTCATCCTGGTCGGCGGGTTCGCCGGCAGCGGGAAGACCGAGCTCGCCCGCTTCTTCGTTCAACTCACTGGCTGGCCGCTGCTCGACAAGGACCCACTCACACGCCCGCTCGTGGAACGCCTTCTGGTCGCCCTGGGCGGCGACGCGAACGACAGGCACACCGACCTCTACCGAGAGAAAGTCCGGCCCGTGGAGTACGACTGCTTGATGCAGTCGGCCCTGGCCAACATCAAGTGCGGTATCAGCACCGTGCTGACCGCCCCGTTCATCGCGGAGATGACAGATGTGGCCTGGATGCAGCGTCTGGCCAACCGCGCGGGCTCGATGGGGGTCGACGTCTTCCCGGTGTGGGTTCGCTGCGATGAAGAGTCGATGCGCGAGTACATCGGATTCCGCTCTGCAGCCCGGGACGCGTGGAAGCTCCAGCGTTGGGACGAATACATGGCCACGATCGACCTGGAGCTGCGCCCGGCGGTGCCGCACCTTATCGTCGACAACCGGCTGGGGACTGCGGTGACGCTCGCTGACCAGGCCCGGCAGGCGATGGGGGCGATGTACGCATGACCTCGAAGCAGGGCGTGATCCTTTACGGCCCGCCCGCAGCGGGTAAGGACACCATCACTACCGCGCTCATCGAGCTGAACTCGAAGTACGCGCAGTTCGCACGGCTCAAGGTCGGGGCGGGCAAGTCCACCGGCTACCGGATGGGCACGCCAGAGCATCTGCTCGTACTGGAGGCAGCGGGCGATGTCGTCTACGCGAACGCCCGGTACGGCAACACCTACATCATCGATCGTCCTGGCCTGGCTGAAGCAGCCGCCCTGGGCGTGCCGGTGGTACACCTCGGGCAAGTCGACGGCATCTGCGCCCTGGTCAACGGCTACCCGTCCGACTGGATTGTGGTCTTGCTGTGGTGCCCGCGCGAGGTAACTGCACAGCGGTCCGCAGAGCGAGGCGACAGCGACACCACGGCACGCCTGGCGGCGTGGGAGGCGACCTGTGAGGACCTGGACACGCATCCAGACCTGGTCTGGGATCTGACCGTGGACACCACGGCGGCGTCCCCGCAGGACGCGGCGCGGCTCATCGACGAACTCCTGACCCAGCGGGCCGGAGCTGCCACGACATGAACGCGGGCTACGGCTGGGCGAGTCGGTCCAGGGCGT
This sequence comes from Streptomyces sp. 150FB, assembly GCF_000818195.1. Taxonomy (GTDB): domain Bacteria; phylum Actinomycetota; class Actinomycetes; order Streptomycetales; family Streptomycetaceae; genus Streptomyces. The sequence continues at coordinate 75,032 of NZ_JTHL01000002.1, forward strand.
CGGTGAGCGTGAGCTTGCTGTCGTCCTTGACGTCGCGCCACCGTGCCAGCGTGGACGCTGCCGCGCGCAGCATGTCCGGTGGGAGGCCTGCGGCCGCGAGCGCGTCGGCGGCCTCCTCCAACTCCGGGCCCCAACGCCAGGCGCGCGCAGCCGTCTTGGCCACGTACTGCGGCTCCGACAGGTATGAATCGGTGCGCCGAGAAGCGACCTCCATGAGCTCCTGGTCGACGCCGTGCTCGCGCGCCATCCCGACGGCGAGCGCCACCAAGACCCTCGACGTCTTCTGGAAGCTGGCGTACGACAGTTTCAACGCGGACGCCTTTCCGGCCTCCGTGCCCAACACCTTCGTCTGCACCGCGGTGCCCGCGAAGAGCGCCTCGATCTGCTCGGTCGCGGCGGTCGGGCCGGACAGATACAGCACCGGGGTCTTGCCGTGTACGGGCGGGGAGCCGATGACGCCGCCGTCCACGACGGTCGCTTCTGGTTCGAGCAGTCCGGCGATCCGCAGCGTCCGCTCGGGGCTGATGGCGTTCGCCTCCAGGTACAACCCGTCGAAGCGATGCACGGCAACGTCGCGTGCCATGTCCTCGGCTACGGCCGGCGGGCAGAGGCTGATGACGATGTCGCTGCGGTCCAGCAGCTCGGGCAGCGAGGTCACCGGAGTCAGGCCTGCCTGCCCGGCGCGCGCTGCGGATGTGGTGCTGCGCCCGGCTTCGCACCACAGGACCGCAGCTGCGTTGGTCGCGGCGCAGGCGGCGACGGCGGCGCCCATGCTGCCGGGGTGCAGGATCCCGACGGTCGGCTGGTCCACGGTGCTACTCCGAGGTCTCGTTGAGCAGGATGGTGATGGCGTCGGTGACGTCGTCTACGACGTGGTGAGCGGCAGGAAGATCGTCCGGCCATGGGCGGCCGCGCAGCCAGATTGTGCCCAGACCAGCCTGATGACCTCCACCGATGTCCCCGGAGGGGTTGTCGCCGACCATCCAGCCACCGTGCGCGAGGTTCACGCCGCAACGGGTCGCCGCAAGGTCGAAGAGGCGCAGGTCTGGTTTGCGGATCTCCAGATCGCCCGAGACTGCGACGCCGTCGACCAGGTCGGCGAGGCCGGTCGTGGCGAGTTTGGCTCGCTGGATGTCGCCAGCCCCGTTGGTGACGATGCCGATCGTCCACGCGGCCGCGCGCAGACGGGCCAGGCCCTCGAGAACCTCCGGTGGGCAGGTGACGGCGGCCGCCATGAGGCTGACGTACTCCTGCCACAGCCGCGCTGCGGAGACCTCCAGGTCGAAGACTTCCCGCAGCCGGACGAAATCTGCGGCGTTCGCGCGGTCGGCCAGCTCGGCACGGAGCCACAGTTCGGCGTCTGGCGCGAGGGCATTGGCCTGGCACAGGCTGGCCACGGCGTCGCTGAGCGCCAGATGCCGGTCGACCAGAGTGCCGTCCAGATCGAAAAGTACAAGTCCGGGCATGGTCCCGGACCCTACCGGCCGTCGAACGCAACGGCGTTCTCCACGACAGCATCCCCTCGGCAGAGATCAAATGGTGTATGTTTCAGAGATCTGTCGATCATGAGAGGCTGCGCCATGCCCGCTGTGGACCGCTTAAAGCAGGTCGATGCCCTGCTGGACAGCCTGGACGACGTCCTACCGCCGCCGCGCGTGCGTACTCAGCTGCGGCTCGCCGCAGGGCTTACCCAGTTGGACGTCGCGGAGGCCGTGGGGGTAAGGCGTCTTGCCGTTGTGCGGTGGGAGTTGGGAAAGAGCAACCCTCGGCGCCCACAGCGAGACGCCTACATTCACCTACTCAAACGGCTCGCAGAGCGTTTCCCCGAAGCCGCTGAGCTGAATGAGGGCATGCCGACGCCAGCCTCCGGATCAAGGGGGTTGGGATGACCTAGGTCATCGGCCGCTCGCGCCAAGAAGTGGACTAGCCATCCCCTTCGGCCGCGCGCGGCCCGTCTACCGCCTGGAGTTGCCACCAGAGCGGTCCGCTCAGATCCCGGCTGTCACCGGTTCTGAGCTGCGGCTTATCAAGCCGCTCATTTCAATCCGGCCCCTCATCAGGGCCATGCCGTGCCATGCACATGCAGTACCCGCAGGCCCCCGCCAAGGGGCTTCGCGGTCGTTTCGAGGCCCCGCCAAGGACTTCGAAACGCCAGTCCGAAAACCGTCCAAACGAAAGGAGATCCGCCTCTGGTCTTCGCACTTGTCACCCGCTCCTCACGGAGGGGGCCACACCACCCACATGGACTCGGTCCGGGCCCCTGCCAGAGGCAGGTTCCGTTCGGTCACCCATATGAAAGGCGCTTGTCCTTCATGATGCACGACTCTGGTGTCCCCTGTCAGCCGGGCTACGCCCGTTTCACCCCGGTTCAGCCCACACAGGTCTCCCGGCTGACGGGATTTTCACATTCGTTTTGCCTGTTTAGCGCGTTTAGTCGAGAAGGTTCCCGGTGCCTGGATGTCACACGGAGCCCAAGATCGACACCTCTAAAAGGCGTGACGCACAGATCTGTCTCCCGCACCGGCACCACCACCCCGGCCCTCGTGTCCGTCCCGCCTGGCGGGACGCGTTTCAAGATTTCTAACCACCCCATGGGAGCGAGCACCCCGTTCCCGGGTTCTCCGCCTCTGTCCACAGGCGTTCCGTCGGATGGTCGTCGGATGGAAATCAAGACGGGCGCCAGGCCGATGTCCTGTGGGTCAGCTGTCGGTGGGCTCCGATGGTGCATCCGCTCTTCTCTCGACGAACGCCCATTGGCCATTCGGAGCGGAGTAGGGGGTTCCGGGCGGGACTGTCATCCACAGGGAGCCGTTGTCGGCGATGAGGAGCATTCCCTGCGCGTGGAGGGAGTGCAGGGAGTCGCGGGTGTCATCTACCGCGGAACCGGTGGACTGGGCGAGTTCGGCCACCAGGGCGGTGTCCTCAAGGATCAGGTCGAGTTGGCCGGCGGCCGCCAGCGGAACGTACGGACCGTAGGTCTTGCGGTAGTCCAGCATCAGCCGCATGGTGGCCGCCTCGCCGGAGTCCGGTCCGAAGGCATCCGCAACGGTGGCCATCACCTCGGTATCCGTGCCGTTGGGGCGATCCCAGTCCTGGTAGAAGGTGCCGGGCGGCTCGAGGTCGTACAAGTACCTGGGCTGTCGTGGGCGGGGGGTCCTTGCGGGGCGCGGGCCGATTCGCTGTGCGGCGGCGGCCCTGCGAGCAGACTCTCGGGCGCGGCGTACCACGGGATCCGTTTTCTTGGGTGCCATGTCCGTCACAACGACCGGTTCGGCAGCAGGTTTCCGTTCACCCCGCTGGGCGGGGGTGTGTTCCTGTGATGTCGAGAGCGGCGATCGCCGCGATGGAGCCGCCCGTGGCGGATTATGCCTCGGACAGCACCATGATGTTCGCGCCGGTACGGGGTCGTGCGCAGGATGTGAAGCGTACGGGGTCGCGGCGTGCGGAGCCGCGAGCGTGGCTTCGGTCGGTGACGTGGTTGGTCGGTGCGGGTCTGCATCCGAAGGCCGGGGCGTCGACGGTGGTCGTCGCGAGGGATCTCGCGGGGCGGATGGATTACCGGCGGGGGATCGTGCTGTACGACCTGGACGGCACGGTGGCGCGTACGGGGCTGTCGCGGGCGACGGTGAAGCGGCACGTCGCGGTGCTGCGGGAGCTGGGTGCGCTGGTGTGGCTGGTGCACGGCTCGAAGCGGAATCTTCGGATGCCGGGGCGGGCATACACGGCGACGGCGACGGTCTACGGGGCGGTGATCCCCCCGGTCTTCGATGACGCGATGGGCCACCGGCTGGCGGGGGAGGGCTACGAGGGCAGGGTGTGCGGTGTGACCGAGGCCGGCCGCGAGCGTGCGACGACAGCGTCGGCCGCACGTAGCAAGACTCGGCAGCAGGTCCGTCGGGGCCGTCGCGGTACGGATCGCCGCCGGCCGGCCGCACCGGGCGGTACGAGCCCCCAGGGGATGCCTCCTGTGGATAACTCGCCTGTGGATAACGGCAGGTCCGAGGGATGTGAGCCCCATTCTCCTGGTCGTTCCCCTTTGCTGCGGAGAGTTGATGTTGATGGGCGTAGTTACTACACCTCGCGCGAGCGCGCGACCCGCACTACATCACCCCGCCCCGACAAAACCAGCAGCAACAGCGACGGGGGCCGCCGTTCGGCCTCTCAGGTGCGGCGTGCGATGTGGATCACCCGGCAGGTACGGGCCCGCGTCAACTGGGCGCAGGGCGAGCGGCTGCGGCGCCTGGAGTTCGTACTGCGGCCCCTGACCGATGCCGGGTGGGACGCAGACACCATCGCCGCCGAGCTCCACTCCTGGATGCTGACCTGGCGCCCGGCCCGCCCGGCCAACTTCATCCGCGCGCAGCTCCTCCGGCAGTCCGCCGCCACGCATCACGCCCAGCAGCTCGAGGCGGCCGAGGGCTGGGACGAGGACGAAGCCGCCGGCGCCTTCACCGCCTCGCGCCCCGATCTCGTTCGCAGCGTCCTCGATGGGCTCGCGCAGGGCCTGAGCACCTACTCCGCCCGCCAAGCCGAGCAGGGCCTCGATGACCTCACCGGCGTTGACGCGGCCGCCGACATGGCCGCCTTCCTCGGAATGACAGGAGCCGTCGCATGATCGACACCACCCCCGCCACCAGTGCGTACAGCGGCGTCGACCTGGCCCGCGTCGCACTCCAGAACGCCCGCGCCGCCGCGAAGAACCAGCCGCAGCCCCAGCGCCGTACCGGCGCATCCGCCTCCCGGACCGCCCGCACCTCGGGACGCGAGCCGCTGCCCTTCGCCACCGCGCTGAGCCGGATGATCGCCGAGCGAGGATGGAACGTGGCCACCCGAGGCGGCAGCGTCATCGACCAATGGCCGGCCATCGCCCCCGAACTCGCCGGAAAGGTCGCGGCCATCGCGTTCGACGACCGGACCCGCACCCTGCGCCTGCGGCCGGTCTCACCCGCCTACCGCACCCAAGTCGAGCTCTACCAGCGGCAGATCACTGCGAAAATCAACGCCGCCATCGGCCAGGACACCGTCCGGCACCTGCAGATCCTCGCCCCCGGCACGGTCGACACCCCCGCCACGGCGCCGTCCCAGAAACACAGCTCGGCCCAGATTGGCACGGCCACGCCTTCCCCGGCCGGTCCGGTACGGACCCGAGAGAACGCGTCGGCCGGCTACCACCGGACCCGAGCAGAACTCCTCGCCCACAAGGCCGAGCAGCAGGTCGACCCGAAGGTCCAGGCCGCGTACGACCGGCACACCGCCAGCCCCCGTATGCGGGAGCCGCAGCACCTGTTCGGCGACGGCCAGGCAGCAGCCGAAGAACTGCGCACCAGGTTGGCGGCCATGAGGTCCGCCGCCGAGGAGGCCGAGCGGACCGCGGCCAAGGAAACCACCCACGCCCGGGCGCTGCGCCGCCTGGCGGAGGAGCGAGCCGGTCTGGTCCCGCGCGAAGCGTCGGCGTCGCTGGGCTGTACGGCGTGAGGCCGCCGATATCGACTCGATCGGGCTCGACTACTAAGTTCAGAACGGAGGTTCGAATCATGGGGTTACAAGAAGCGATCAGAAGCCTGCGATTACCGGACTGTGGGGCCCACTACGCCCCCGGTAGATGCATCGTTAGGCAACACACGCCAGCCCGCAGCGGCGGCGTGACCGCATGTTCAGCAGCAGGAGGAGAACGGTGAGCGATCGCAGCTCCATCGAATGGACCGAGGCAACCTGGAACCCGACCACCGGCTGCGACCGTGTCTCCTCCGGCTGCGACAACTGCTACGCCCTGACGCTCTCGAAACGGCTCAAGGCGATGGGCGCGGCGAAGTATCAGAACGACGGCGACCCGCGTACGTCCGGGCCTGGTTTCGACGTCACGCTCCACCCGGACGCCCTGGACGTTCCCTACGGCTGGAAGAGCCCGCGGACCGTGTTCGTGAACTCCATGAGCGATCTGTTCCACGCCCGGGTGCCTGTGGACTTCGTACGGCAGGTCTTCGAGGTGATGGCGGACACCCCGCAGCACACCTACCAGGTGCTGACCAAGCGGGCACGCCGGCTGCGGCAGGTCGCCGACCAGCTCGTGTGGCCCGCGAACCTCTGGATGGGAGTTTCCGTCGAGACGGCGAAGGAACTGCCCCGGATCGACGACCTGCGGCAGGTGCCCGCCGCAGTCCGGTTCCTCTCGTGCGAGCCGCTGCTGGGCCCGCTCGACGGACTGGACCTGGACGGCATCCACTGGGTCATCGCCGGCGGCGAGTCCGGTTCACGCCACCGGCCGATGGACGAATCCTGGGTGACACAGATCCGGGACCTGTGCCTCGAGGAGCAAGTCGCCTTTTTCTTCAAACAATGGGGCGGCCACACGCCCAAGGCCGGCGGCCGCACCCTGCAGGGCCGCACGTGGGATCAGATGCCGATGCCGATCGGTGTGTGAGCGCAGCGACAGTGTTCTTGGCGCCCCGGCCCGGTATTTCACGGGTCGGGGCGGCGCCGTGTCAGGCCTGCGGCCCGGGCCGCACGAGGATCTCCCGGATTCGTTTCTCTCCCACACCGTTGCTGGGTGTGAGCCCCCGCTCATGCAGCAGCAGGACCGCTTTGCGCGCGACCGTCTCGGGGACCTGGCCGTAGTACGCGCCGAAGATCTCCAGGGTGTGCTCGACCAGCTTCACCGGCCGGCCCGTTCGGCGCAGCAGCTGCGCCAGGTTGTCTGCGATCTCCGGGACCGCCTTCGCTTCGACTTCCTTGGGGTCCGGCCGTGAGACCGAGGTCAGGGAGAACAGCGCCAGATCGGCATCCTCCTCGCGCAGTTCGAGGGTCTTCCACCACTCGGCGCGGGCGCGGGCCGCGGTGTCGCCGAACACCCACAGTCCGTACTGGCTGCGGGTCGCGAACACCAGGTGGTACACGGGTTTCACGCTCGGCGAGTGAGCGACCGGCACCGACTGCACGAACATGCCCGTCAGCTGTTCCAGGCGCCGCCCGTACTCGGCGGCCACGGCCTCCGCAGCGTCCTCCTCAGAGCGGTCGGCGAAGTACTCACGCCACCACGGTCCGCCGCACACCTCGTCGAAGCGCTGCAGCGACCGCTCGTTGCCACGGGGGGAGCGGACATGCCCGCCCAGCCGCCTCACCGCCATCATGCTGAAGTTCATCAGCAACTCCGTGGGCGGCCAAGTCTGTTGCCGGTGCTTCGCGAGGACCTCCACCAGGCGCTCCATCGGCAGGCACAACCCGCACGGATCCAGGAACAGGAACAGCGGCACCCCCACCGCCTGGCGCACCACGTCGTCCAGGACGTCGTCGACGCCGCCCCGGCGGGCTTCGGCCTGCACCCCCTGGGCGCGGTAGCCGGAGACGACCTCCTCCAGCCGGGCGAACGACTTGGGCTGCTGCTCGACGAAGAAACACGACAGATTGAGGCCGCGCCGGCGGTGGTGCGAGGCGACCTTCAGTGCGATCTCCGCCGAGCCGGGCTCCCCGCTCTCGTAGCGGCCCTCACCGGCGTATCCGTCCAGGTACACCACCCGCTTGTCCTGTGACTGCGCCCCCGTCATCCCGCCGAACGGCGGTAGATACCGCTTGAGGAGTTCGTGCTTGAAAACGCTCGGTAATGCCTTGCCCTGCCAGTACGCCCCACTCGTGCCAGAAGACATAGCCCCCACCCTCGCCGCACATCTGTGTCGACTCCATTACAGATAGTGAACCAGGCGGTAAAGCAGGGCAACCCCCTCGTACAGGTCGGAGGGGAGGCGCTGATAGGCCCAAGGTGCGAGAGTCAGGGATGAGTGCGTGAGCGGCGAACGAAACGACCGACCCGACGCCTCACACCAGCACGGTGCCCTCCGGATCGGCCATGCTCCGTTTCGCACCGACGCGGAGTTCCGCTTCCTCATCCTGGGTGGTTGCGGTATTCCTAAGGGCCTGTAGGGTGAAAGCAAGTCAGGGGCCGTGGGCCTCTGGAAGTGGAGCCAGGTGACCTGGGGCAGACCGGGAGCCTGGCTCGGCGCATTTCTGCGGCCGTTTCAGCAGCTGGTCGGCACATTGAAGTCGAACAGCACATCCCCGAGCAGGCTGGTGTACCGCTCGTCACCCTGCCGCTGGGCGCGCACTGCGCCGGCCACGATGTCGGACACCCACAGCAGAGGCTCGTCCCGGCCGTGGATGTGATCCGCCTGGAACCGGGTCCCCTTCGGCATATTCCGGCGGGCGGCGACCACGGTGGTGATGTCGCGGGCGTTGAGCGTGCTCTCCCGGGCCTCGAGGTAGAGCTGGTCGATCCCGAAGGCGTGAAGTTCGTAGACCAGGGCCGTCAGACATTTACTGCGCGCACGCTCCTGCTTGCGCTTGGGGACAGGCACGCCGACCGAGACGATATGCAGTCCGCTCTGGGCAGCGACGAGGCGTGCCGCGTCACGGCGCTGCCGGTCATCCATCTCGGTCCAGTGGGCCTTGCTCGTGTCGCGTTGGCCCTTCAGGCCGCGCATCGCGGCGCGGGCGTCCTCGGCCGCGGCGGGCGGGATGACCGCGGCGGCCATGATGTAGAAGCCGGCGGAGGGGTGCTCGTGGAAGGACTCGTCAACCCAGGCGGGTACCGGATGGTGTGCGGGTTGGGTACGCGGACGTTCCCCCGGTACGTGCCTAATGCGTCACTTCCCTCATCGATTCCTCCGAGCGGCCGCCCCAAGTGCGGGGTCGACACTGTGCTGTTCTCCCTCTGCAACGACGGGAGTTCAGCCATACACCACGTTACGGGCGATACGGTCGAACGTTCCCCCCGCTCTCGATCAGAGCCTTCACCCGGGACCCCGCCCGCCCGGCAGAGTGTCCGAGCGATCGTCCATCCGCAGGGGGCTACGGCGAAGGGAGTCCTGATAACAACTCGACGAAGTGACCGGCTCTCGGTCTGGGACTTCGAGCCCAGACTGCCGAACCATCGACAGCGGTAGTGCACTCCTCGCGCACCAACGGCGGCGATTCGTCAGCGCGTGACGGGTCGGCGGGAATACACCAAAAACCATGATCATTAACCTTTCGGATTCGGCTGCCCCGACTGGCGCGCCATGTGTGACAGTGCAGGTCAGGATGCCTACGCGCAAGTCTGAAAACTTTCCAGAAGAATGAGTTGAGTTTCTTCCCCTGCGCGCATTCTGTCCCTTTCTACGCGCGTCCCAGCCTCTTTCATGTGCGTCCTATCCTTTTCTGGAAGTGCTTCCGCTTCTGTTTTCTGGGATTAGAATGACTGGTTTTTTTCTCTGTGGCTGATTTCGGTTGCCACCGGCGTCCGACGTGAAGGCCAGGACAGCCGTGGCGGGTCCGACATCCTTGCCCACCTCGGGCTCCAGCTCCCCACCACCGTCGTGTCCGCCAGCTCGCACGGCGCGCGGTCGGTACCGCTCTATGCCATCGAGCGAGGCGAACGCCAGGACGTGAACACCGGCCACGGCAGATTCGACGTCGGTCGTTGTCTAGGGGCGAGGGCACTTCACCCAGGTCAGACCGGTGATCCGGTGTGAGGCAAGTAAGGCGAGCGGGGCTTTGCCATGATCCAGGAAGGTGTTTCGACCGAAACGCTTTCTGCGCATGACGACGAATTCACCACCTGCTGCCCCCGAGCACCTGGCCACGGCCGCGATCGGGATCGGGCCGCCCACGGGCTCTACCTGCTGGCCCGGGACGTCGTCCGGGGCGCGCTGCGGCTGCTGCGCCCAGGCACCGGACGGTGCCGCCGCTGCTAGGCACGCCCGGCGGCCCTTGATCGCCCCTACCGCCGTGTCAGACCCGGCCGAGATGATGGACGGACGACGCCGTGACGTGGGGGGAGCGCTGTGAGTTTCACTGCCGTACACGCGGAGCGGGGCCGTCTGGACGCCTCCCTACCGGATCTCGGCTGCGGCTGGGACTGGAGTGCGATCCACCGGGTGCGGCCGCCAGCCTCCCTGGTGTGCCGGGAGTGTGGACATGGGATGCACGCCAAGGCGTCGCCCCTGGGCCTGCGGTTCTTCGCCCATGCGCCTGGGGCTCCGACGTGCACGCTGGCGGAGGAGTCCATGGCCCACCACCTGCTCAAGCTGGAGTTTGCTCAGGCGGCCCGCGCGGCCGGATGGATGGCCGAGCTGGAGGTGAGCGGGCCGGACGGTCGTTGGCGGGCGGACGTCCTCGCCTCCACGGCCAACAGCCGGCGTGTCGCCCTGGAGGCGCAGTTGGCGAGCATCACCGCCGCCGAGATTCGTGCCCGTACGCAGCGGATGGGGGCTGACGGCGTACGGGCGTACTGGTTCAGTGACCGCAACCGGATTCCCTGGCTGGGTGCCGTTCCCTCGGTGCGGCTGACCCGGCAGGGCGAGGGCCTGGTCGCCGTCGAGCCCATGGCCCGGTTCACCGGCGCCTACTGGGACCCCGAGCCGTCCATGCCGCTCTCCGAGTTCGTAGGCAGGGTCCTCACCTCGCGGTTCGTCTCGCACGCTCCACGCACGCCGCAGCGTCACGTGGTCCGGCCCGTGACGCTGCTGTGGGCCTATCCCAAGTGCGTACTGGCGGAGGCCAGGAAGCTGGGAGATGAGGAAAAACAGCAGCGCGCGGCACAGGAGGAGCAGGAGCGTGCCGAGTGGCGGGGGTACGCCCGGCAGGAGGCCGCGCTCGCTGAAAGTGCGGCGCGTTCCGACCCGGACCGGGCGGCCCTGGCCCGGCATTCCGCCCGACTGCCCGGGATCGAGCGAGCCATCGCCCAGGCCGCCGCCATGTTCCTCACCCGCATGTCTGTCGGCTGGAGTGTCGGAGACAGCCGGTACTCCAGCGGCGTCCCGCTCGTCAACGACCGCGGGGCCCTGCTGGCCGTCTTCGACCCGCTCCCGCTGGCCGGCCCCTGTCCCGACTTCCTCCTGGATGTCGGGCTGCCGATGCTCTTCCCCACGGAGGAACGACGCGAGCGCTTCGAGGAGCACCGAGCCGCTGGTGAGCGACTGCGCCGGTTGCGCCAGCAGGACATAGCCGCGGCGCCCGCCGACGACGAGTGACCGCCGCGCCCCTGCCCTCCTGTCGACGCTCCCGCAAAACTGACCCTGTACCGCTCTCGGAACCTTGACCCCCCTGATCATTTGGAGGGTGCTGAAGGTGGAGGACTGGGCAGAGATACGTCGGCTTCATCGCGCGGAGGGTGTGCCTATCAAGGAGATAGCGCGGCGGTTGGGGGTGGCCCGGAACACGGTGCGGGCTGCGTTGTCCTCAGACCGGCCGCCGAAGTACGACCGGGCTCCGCGCGGGCAGGTCGCGGACGCGTTCGAGCAGCAGATCCGGGCCCTGCTGCATGAGTGGCCCAGGATGCCGGCGCCGGTGATCGCCGAGCGGATCGGCTGGCCGTACTCGCTGCCGCCGCTGCGGAAGCGGCTCGCCTTGATCCGGCCGCAGTACGTCGGCGTCGACCCGGTCGATCGGATCGTCTACGAGCCCGGCGAGATCGCTCAGTGCGATCTGTGGTTCCCCGAGACGAGGGTGCGGGTCGCCGCAGGGCAGGAGCGGGTGCTGCCGGTGCTGGTGATGACGTTCGGGTTCTCGCGGTTCATGACCGCAACGATGATCCCGACCCGGCAGGCCGGCGACATCCTCTCAGGGATGTGGTCCCTGATCAGCGGGATCGGCAAGGTCACCAGGACCCTGGTCTGGGACCGGGAGTCGGCGATCGGCGGGACCGGGCGGGTGACCGCACCCGCGGCGGCGTTCGCCGGGACGCTGGCCACCAAGATCAAGCTCGCGCCACCCCGTGATCCGGAATACAAGGGCCTGGTGGAGCGCAACAACCAGTTCCTGGAGACCTCGTTCCTGCCGGGCCGGCAGTTCGCCTCACCGGCGGACTTCAACGACCAGCTCGGCCACTGGCTGACCAGGGCCAACTCCCGCACCGTCCGCTCCATCCAGGGCCGCCCGGTCGACCTGCTGGCCACCGACCGCCTGTCGATGCTCCCGCTGCCGCCGGTGGCCCCGCCGATCGGCCTGAACTTCCGGATCCGGCTCAGCCGGGACTACTACGTCCGCGTCGACACCGTCGACTACTCGGTCGACCCGCAGGTCATCGGCCGTTTCGTCGACGTCACCGCCTCCCCGCTGGAAGTGCTGGTCCTCTGCGAGGGCCAGGTCGTCGCCCGGCACACCAGATCCTGGGCGAAGCAGATGGTGGTCACCGACTCGCTCCACGTCGCGACCGCCGCCCGGCTGCGGCAGGCCCTGGCGCTCGACCGCGAAAGACGCGCGGCAGCCACCCGCCAGCACGCCGACGGGCACACCGTCGCGCTGCGGGCCCTGCCCGACTACGACGCCCTGTTCGGCGTCGACTTCAACCCGCCGTCCACGAAAGCGAAATGACTCCGATGACCACAGCCACCATCAAGGCCAAGCCGGCCAGTTCGACGACCGGCCCGAAGGACGGCATGCCGTCCATGCTCGCCTACCTGACCCGGGTCCTGAAGATGCCCACGGTCGGCGCCTTCTGGGAGGAGCTGGCCGAGCAGGCCCGCGACCAGAACTGGTCCCACGAGGAGTACCTGGCGGCCCTGCTGCAGCGGCAGGTCGCCGACCGGGAGTCCAAGGGCACCGTGATGCGGATCCGCACAGCCCACTTTCCGCAGGTCAAGACGCTGGAGGACTTCAACCTGGACCACCTGCCCTCGCTGCGGCGCGACGTCCTGGCGCACCTGGCGACCGGCACGTTCGTCGCGAAGGCCGAGAACGTGATCCTGCTGGGACCGCCCGGACTCGGCAAGACGCACCTGGCCATCGGGCTCGGCGTCAAGGCCACCCAGGCCGGCTACTCGGTCCTGTTCGACACCGCGAGCAACTGGATCGCCCGCCTCGCAGGAGCCCACCAGGCCGGGCGGCTCGAGTCCGAGCTGAAGAAGATCCGCCGCTACAAGTTGATCATTATCGACGAGGTGGGCTACATCCCGTTCGACCAGGACGCCGCGAACCTGTTCTTCCAGCTCATAGCCTCACGCTACGAACAGGGCTCCGTCATGGTGACCTCGAACCTGCCCTTCGGTCGGTGGGGAGAGACCTTCTCCGACGACGTCGTCGCCGCCGCGATGATCGACCGACTGGTCCACCACGCCGAGGTCCTGACTCTGACCGGAGACTCCTACCGGACCCGCCAGCGACGCGAGTTGCTGGCGCAGGAGAACCGGACCCAGCACGGCTGAACTACCAGCCCATGTCCCGGGCGACTTCCTGCTGAGCTGCGGCGATCTCCTGCGCGGTCGACCCGGTCACATCGGTGTCCGCAGCCCATTCCAGCCGCGACAGCAGATCGGCCAGGGCCTGCTTCTGAGCCGGGTGGGTGACCGGCACCGAGTCGAGATCCGTGCTCGTCAGCCAGTCGAACAACACGACGGCATCCGCACGCCACAGGCGCACCGTCACGGTCGGGAGATCGTCTTCCATGCACCAATAGTGCCTGGCGGACGGGACCGCATCGAACAAGTCGCACGACCCCGAAGGGGGTCAATTTTGCGGGACTGGTAGGTGTTCAGTTTTGCGAGAGCGTTGACACCTCCTCAGGTCGACGCTTGTCGTACGTGCCCAACGTGCCTGAACAGCCCTCGGATATCTGCAAGGCACGGGGCGTTCTGGCTACTTGCCAGACTTGTCTGACGCTTCGAAACGACCCGAGATAATCACTCCTACCGATGGATCGTTTGAGGACCAACGCACAGCCGGGCCGGTCACATGTCCGACCGGACGCACTCCTCGACGAGCACAACCACCGCGGTCGACGCCTGACTCGGCGGCCGCGCGGATACTCGTGGCCTGCGATCGGGAGGTCCAGGCCGTATACCGCCGTCCCGTATGCGGGAGTCGGAGCCGTCGGGATCGCGAGCAGGCGCTTGCCGGCTCCGTCACGCCCCCTCGTGATAGGGCCTCTCAATACCACTTCCGGGCCGTCGTTGTCCCGGCCTTCAGCACTCCGGTCGAGGTCGGGACGGAGGGACCACAGGGTCGAGACGATCCGGGCATGGCAGACACCACCCGATGGACCACCATCACCCTCCACCAAGGGCCCCTCGACGGCTCAACCACCCGTATCCGCACCCACGCCCCGCCGCGCGGCCTCGCTATCCCCTCCAGCCGGTGTACGTATCCCGGCGGTACGTGCTGGTACCAGCCCGACTACGAAGGCCGATGGGTGTGGCGCCACGATCTCCCGCCCAACCAGACCAGATAGCGCCAGTCAGGCCCCGCCGCACCTCCGCCGGCGGGGCTCACCCACGCCCGGCAACTGCACAAGAAGAGCGGGACCAGTGATCGGCGGGTTTCTAGGCCCGCGACGTGCGGTGCTTCCCTTTGTCGCCATCGGCGCGTCGGTGCCGGTGAGGCCGGCGGCCGGCCCATGCCCGGTGGAATCCGCCGGCGGTGTCAGTAGCGGGTTACACAATGCTGCGAAGTCATTCGTATGGAAGGAGCACCATGGATCGGCGCCTGATCCAGACTGCGGTTTTCGGGAGTTCGGACTCGGACGAGCCCGCTGTGTGCCCGGAGACCGTGGAGGAACTGCAGGCTTTCCGGCGAACGCACGAGAACGACAGCATCTGGTGCGGCACCAAATTCGAGGGCGGCTGCGGGCGGCGGCTGACCACCCGTCTGTGCATCGACAAGATTTGCCACTTCGCGCATTACGCTTCCGACGGATCGGGCGAGCGTTGTGGCCGCAAAACGAAGGGAAAAGACAGTGCCAACCACTTGTTCGCCAAGACTCACTTGGCGGCATGGCTGCACACACAGGGCCTGACTGCCGAGTTCAGCTACCCCGAACCCCTGGGCTCGGCCGTGCTGGTACACCTGGAGGACAGACGAATCCTCCTGGCCCACCTGGACCGTAACCGGCCTGTCAGCTGGGACGAAGGCTCCTGGGAGGTCATCCTCGGGCCCGGTGTACGGATAGCTCCGGACATCCTGGAGCGGCGCGGCTACGTGCAGCGCATCCGCTTCGAGGACCGGCCCGGCGGTGGCCGCATCATGCGGCTGGGCACGGAACTCCCGGGGCTTGGCACCACTTGGGACGGCCTGGAAGACGTCGAGCTGACATCACAGGGCCTGAACACCTCGACCAGGCCCAACGCCCTCCGCGCGCCCATGCCTGAGCCGATGGAACACGCTGAGCCGGGCGGCTGCTCGATCGTCAGCGTCGCGCCTACCCAGCCGCCGCCGGCGAGTACCGCCCGGCAGGAAGACCCTGTCAAACGAGCGCTGATGCGTCTCGACCGCGCTCTGCGAGACCAGCCGGACCATCTGTACAGCGCGGTGAGAGCAATCCAGCGGCTCCTGGAGGAAGAGAAGGCCCCGGAGAACATCGCCCGACTGCGCCTGGGACTCAACCGCGGTCAGCCCCAGCTCGAGAAGCGGGCTCACTACCGCCAAGAGGTCCTGGCGCGGTTGCGGGAACAGCCGACCTCCCTCCTCCTCGCCGAGGCCACTCAGCTGATGAGGGATCTCGACGTGACGGCCGAACAACGGGAGACGGTGCGTGCCGCGTGGGTCCGGCACCACAAGGAGCAGGACGCAGCACGCCGTGAGCAGGCCAGACTGCGCGTTGCACGCGAGGCGCAGCAGGAACAGGAGCGGCGCGCACGCACGGAACAGCAGCGGGCAGAACAACGTGAGCAGAACGAGGCCGCACGGCGCGCGTGGATGGAGCAGGCGCTGGCCGAGGAACGTGAACGGGAGGAGACCGCAGAGCGCCAAGCGCAGCGGGAGCGCGCCGAGAAGCTCGACTACCTGGCACCGTTTCTCCTCGGGGCGCTGAAGAAAGCGGCCCGTGAAAAGCGGGTCACTACCTGGGGTGAGATCCAGGACAAGACCGGGCAGCGTGAGCTGGGCCGCCTCGCCCACCAGGACAAACTGGCAATCCTGGAGACCGTGGAGAAGAAGACCCTCTCCGACGGTCCGCTGTGGTCAGCCGTCCTGGCCGCCACCGGCAGCGACGATGCGCTGCGCCTGCACCGGGACCTGTTACGACGCCTGCAGCGCCCCGCGGCGGACGACGACACCGGCCTCCTCGCCCAGATCAATACGGATTGCGCCCAGTTGAGCCGTCATTGGTAGGGGCAGGCGGTCGAGGGGCGGCGGCCGTCCCGATCCCGGCGGCCTGCTGCTCGGCCCGCAGCAGCACATCGACGCGGTCGATCGCGTCGCCAGGGATCACTTCCAGGGCCCACTTTCGGATCAGTCGGCCGACCATGTTCGGCGGCGCGGCGTCGATCTCCGCCTCGAACTCCGCACGCAGTTCGTCCGGCAGAGCGGTCCGCACGTCCTTGACGGTGAGCGGGACAACGAACCATTCACCATGCACCGCCACGGTCACTGGCCCCGGCACCGTACGGGGCCTGGACTGGCGGTCGAGTTCGGCGAAGGCCTCGTTCTGAGCCTGGAGCCGCCGGACGGTGGCTTCTTCCTCAGGGTCCGGCTCGTGCAAGGTCGGCTCAGCCATTGGTGCTTACTTCTTCTTCGGCGTGAAGCAACGCTACCGACACCACATCAGGACCGTCCGGTTTCACCCTGGTTCGTCAGTAGTGATATGGAAAGACCCGCTTCGGGGGGTCCCCGATCGCGGGCACCGGAAGGAATCACTCGACGGATACAGAAAGACATAAGGTGATCACTTTAAGCGACACCCGGGGAGGGGTCATGTCGAAGACGTGGCGCGAGGAGTACCGGACCAACCAGGCCGCGAAGCGGGCGGATCGAGTTGGAGCAATGGGAGCAGGAGAAGCGGTGGCGCGAGGAGGACCGGGCCGCGAGGCAACAGGCCGTTGCGGACAACACCCTTGCCCTGGCCTCGCACAATGAGCACCTGAGAACAGCCACCGGTGTCTCGTACCTGACCCTTGTCTGCCATGAGGACACGTGGACCTTCATGGCCGCCCGCGCCTTCGGCCAGTGGAAACCCGTCTGGACGCAGAGCACCAGGCCGTCATCGATCTTGGAAATGCTCTACGCCCCGGAGCGGCAGGAATCAACGCGTTTCACTTCGGACCCGAATCTGCCGCCAGGACGGATTAAGAAGCTCGGCACCGTCTCGGACCGCGCCGGACTGCAACAGGTACTCCTCTCCGGTCTCAACCTCACCCAGCTCCTGGGCGCGCTGCATGAGGGGACGAAGGAGAACGACACAGCGACTTCTGCTCGTTGCAGTCGGCTCTACAGCAAGCTGGTCGAGTTCGTGGAACTGGTCAACCCGGACGCCGAGGCTGGCCAAACGACGGGCGTCACGTTCCGTATCGACGACAGCGTCGACGCCACGCACGTGAGCCGCTAGACCTGTCGCGGCTGACGGCCGAAGGGGCGGCCGGCCGAGGAAACCTTCAGTCCCTGGCTTCCTGTGACGCACCCCTGAGACCGAACAGAGCTCAACGCGGTCCTGGCGTACGCCGGATCGCGCGTTGACTGTCAAGGTCGCCACGCAGGGGCGTCGTTCCTGATCACCCGGGGTGGTGCGCCGCGCGGCACTTAACTGGCAGGGGTGGATCGCGTGCAAACTCGTTGCGCCGTGTGATTAGAGTCACGTGACCGTCGGAGAGTGCAGGTCACACCCTGCGTAACGAACGGAAGATCACATTCCGCGAAGATATCGTGCCGCAGAGTTAACTAATCGGGGTCTCGGGATCGGTGTAGGAGGTGAGCGCCTTTGCTCGCCCGGCCGCAATACGCGGCTGGGGTTCGGATGGAAAAACGCGAAGGAGGGTCCGTGGGGCAACACAGGGCCTGGTACGTACTGGCACGAGTCGGTACCTACCAGTTGACGATCACCCCGCAGGCTCGCGCGGAGTCCCGCTCCGCTGTGCGCACCACACCACCGTGTTACTCGCCGCCGGCTCCGATCAAGGGGGTGTGGCAGTGAACGATTACACCGGGTCCCCCGAACGGGAACGCGACATGGCGCAGTCAGCTCTGGACGAGGAGTTCACCCTCTTCTTCGCGAAGCACAAGACCAGCTTCCTGAAGATCACCGCGAGCAAGCTCCGCAACCTCCATGACGCCGATGAGGCGCTCATGGAGGCCGCCGCCCAGATGCACAACAAGTGGCGCCGCATCAAGGCCCATCCCAACCCCGTCGCTCTCGCGTACAAGATCCTCGGTACGGCGACGACCGACTTCTACCGGCGCCGCGCTCGCCTCGCCGAGCGTGAAGTCTCCGTGCCCGGCACGGTGTACACGACGTATGCCGACAAGCCCAGCGTCGACGACCTGATGGAGATGCGCGGTTACGAAGGACTCGAGCGGGCTCTGGCCAGCCTCGGAGAACGCGCGCCTCTCCAGGCGGAATGCGTCCGGCTGCGCTTCCTCGCCGACAAGGACAATTCTGAAATCGCCGCCTACCTCACCATCACGGAAGGTGCAGCCAAAACGAACATTTCCCTCGGAATCAAGAAACTGCAAGCTCTCATGGATCTCCCCGGCCCGGGGAAAGGGGATTCCTGATGCTCGAAGAAACTCTGCGCGCCGAAGCGCAGGTACTGCACGACATGCTCGGCACCCACGACACAGCCGACTTCATGCGCCGCCTGGCTGTCCGTATCACCCAGGACACCGCCGGCGCCCCCAGAGAAAACCACGGCGACGACGGCGTGGCAGCCCTCGAGCCGGAGAACGCCACCACGGTCACAAGCCCGACACCGCCGCCCCCCTCATTCACCCCACAGCCCCACCGCTCCACCCGCCCGCATTTCCGCAAGCGCCTACGCAGACGCCCCACGCCCATCGTGACCCCCGACCCCGCCGTTCACCCCTCAAGGGTCCTCGCCCACGTCCGCGGCCTGTGCGACACCGTGCTGCGCTCCGACGACGTCGACACCCTGGTCACGTTCGACATCGACTACGACGAAACGGGGGCGAGGACCTTCGCGTGCCTCCTCTACACCATCGACCGCCTCGACAGCGCCCTGTACTGGTGGCGGTTCGCAGCCGGAGCCGGAGACCCACTGGCCGCCCATCTGCTCGCCGCCTACCACGCGGCTGTCGGCTCCGTCGCCGACGCCCGCGCATGGCGCGCCAACGCCCGCATCCTCGGCTACACCGAGCAGCACCTGCCGCGCCCCGTACGTACGAACCCCCGCGTAGCCCAGGGCGTCGCCCAAGAGGCTCTGTGCGGCGCGGAACTACGCACATTCATGGTCGACGACCATCCGGAAGCGCTCGTCCTCCACTGAGCCTTCCAGCGAAGTGAAGGCGTCGTCGTACCCACTGATTCGACGACGGCTTCACTTCACCCGCGCATGAGACCTTCTCTCTTTTCCAACAGATGAGCCCCCGGGCCCACTCCGCCATGCCCGCACACCCGAAGGAGCACGTCGTGAGCGCCGCGCCCGCCCCGCTTCCGGACACTCGGCCACGGCCTCGACTGCGGCGATGGA
The DNA here is from genome assembly GCF_000818195.1 of Streptomyces sp. 150FB. Lineage (GTDB taxonomy): Bacteria > Actinomycetota > Actinomycetes > Streptomycetales > Streptomycetaceae > Streptomyces. The sequence continues at coordinate 94,411 of NZ_JTHL01000002.1, forward strand.
TCGCGGCCCGACGCCGTACCGCGGCCGCGCATCTCTTCCGCGGCCTCTGCTATGGCACCGGCACCGGTGTCGTCAGCCTCGCCGTCTTCTGGATCAAGCAGCACATCTGACCACCACGCCTGAAGGCGCCCGGAGGGACTTCTCGAGAACGCCGTGATCGACGACGCCGCAGTCCCCGCCGGTCCGCCGCCGTCGCCCGGCGCCGGGGGCATGTGAAGATCCGGCCACGCGGTTACTTTGCGTCAGATTTCGGTAACTGAAGCGGATGTGTGGGTGGTTCGGGATACACAAAGGGGCTGGGCTTGGATGTCCGCCGTAAGGGGCCGGGTGCGAGCGGCCGGTTCATACAGGGGTTGGGGATGTTGTTCACCATCAATGTGGCGGTACTGCTGGCCTTCATCGTCTTCGTGCGTCTGCGCCGCCGTACGGAGGCCAGGAGCCGGTTCGACGAGAAGCTGACGGTCGTCATCGTCCTGGCGCTGGGGGTGGTCATCGCCCCGACCTCGTTCGGACAGGGGCTCCTGGACTTCCTGGGCCAGCTCATCCAGGGGATCTCGCAAGCCGCCTGGTAAAACCCCGTCACCACCGGGATGTCGATCGTTCGGGGCGGCGCCGGAAGTCGCCGCCCCGAACGTGATCACCGACCGCTCCAGCGGCCACGCCGCAGGCCCAGGGAATGGTTCAGGAGAGCGGGGAGGGCTTCCGGGGCGGTGGAAGGCGGCGGAGGATCTCCCACAGAGGCCAGCTCCCGGCCGCCCATTCGGCCAGCACGTGCCGGTCGACCAGGTGCAGGCGCTGCGATTCCGCGTACGGCGGGCACTCACTGCTGAACCGGCCGTTCGTCACGAGGACGATGACGTCCCCGCTGTGGATCTGACGGCCCGTGCCGTTGATGACGTGCAGGTCTGGTGTGCCGACCGCGAACCCGGGCGCGGGCGATCCCCGCAGTGGTTGATCAGTGGTTGATCAGCGAGTCGAAGGCGGCACGTACATTGGCCGTGGACGCTTTGACCTGCACATCCGACGAAGGACCGAGGTCACTGGTGAGATAGGTGGTGTACTTCAGGACCTCGGGGCAGCTCGTACCGCTGATCTGCACCTTGCGACTGGCCACGAGTTTCCCTGTCCGCAGCTCGTAGACCTTCACCGGGATCGCGATCTTGTGGAACGTGATGTCCTGAATGCCGCCGACCACGTGGCTGTTCACGTAGGGGCACGTCTGGACAGAGGTGCCGTCCTCCTCCTCGTCCGCGCAGACCACCAGCACGGCCTTGGCGGCATCGGTGGTCCGCCAGTTGGCGGGGAGCTTGCCCGTGAACTCGTCGTTGCCGTAAAACAACGCGCGGTTGGTTCCCTTGCGATAGGGCGCCGCGCCGCTGTACTTCGCCGGTGTGGAGCAGTAGTCGGGCTGCATGTCCGTGGAACCGTCGAGCAGGCTGCGCACGTTGGCCAGCTCGATGGTCAGCGTCGCCTTCTTGGCCCCGCTCCGGGCCTTGGCCGTACGCTGGTCATCGGGGTACTGGGTGAGCAACTGGTCATAGCGCTCACGTGCCTTCTTCCAGGCCTTGTCGGCCATGAGGGCGTCGCCACATCCGAGGAGCGCCGCAGGCGCGACCCGCGCGGCGGTGCCGGCGGACCGGTCCAGTGCGTTCCGGGTCGGCTTTCGCTCGCGGAGCCAGTCGGTGACCGCGACGGTGCCGCAGGGGTTCTTGGTCGGCAGACCGCCGAGGAATCCGTTCAGCGTCGCGTCGACCGTCTTGTCCTGGCCCGGTTCGGCGCGGACCGACGCGAGCGTGCCGAAGCCCGCCTTCAACGCGCTGGTGTCACCGGTCAGTCCGGTGGCCAGCCGCTCCGTGGCCGTCCTCAGGCGCTCGCACGCCCTCACGGCCTTGTCGCCACGGGCTGTCAGCGGGGCGTCGGCCACCCGGTCGCCCAGCCACACCCGGCCCTGTTCGTCCAACACCTGTGCGCAGTCGCCGCGTTCGCGTGCAGCGTCGACGCTGCCGTGGATCCTGGAGGCGTCATAGCGAAGGAGCCCCACGGCGAGCAGCACCGGAAGTGTGACGCAGAGCGCGACCACGCGGTGCCCTCGCACAGCGACCTGCCGAGCGCGCCCGCCCGCGAGGAACCACCCGTGCACGATGGCGGCCACCCACCAGATGAGCACGACGGCCTCGCACCACGGCTGGGCCACCGAGACGACGACGGAGACGAGCACGACGGTGCCCATCACCGCGGCCACGGCGAACTTGCGGCGCCCCAGCATCAGGTAGCCCACACCGAGCAGGGACGCGTTGCCGAGGGCTACGGCCAGCGGATCATGCGCCGTGCCCCCGGGCGGGGCCGGATCGGGCGGGACGGTGTACATCGGATCATGCATCCTGGGCTCCCCCTGTCGCGGACGGCGTGGGCCGTCGCCCATCGTCCGGCCTCGCCCCCGGGACCGGTCCCGGGACGGCTTCGCCAGCACCGTCGCCGCCCACACCGACATGCCCCCGCGCCTCCAGCCCGCAGACCTGCGCCCCCTGATGGACAACGCTCCCGACCCGACTCTGTCCTCCACCTACCTGCTCGATCCGCGCTCCCAGGTCACCGACCTCACTGGCGTGAGTGACCTCGTCCACCGCATCGAACAGTGGTGCAAGAGCGCCCACCGCGTCGACGTCGCCGCCGTGACCGGCCTGGGCGGCACGGGCAAGTCCCGCCTCCTCACCGAGGTGCTGCACCAGCTCACCAACAGCTCAGGCAATCAACGGTCGTGGACCGGTGGCTTCCTCGCCGAACACCCACACCACACCGACTACGAGATGCTCGCCACCGTCAGCTACCCACTGCTCCTGGCGGTCGACCTCGCAGAAACCCGCCTCCCCCAGATCCGCGATCTCATACGACGGATCCACCATCCGGGTCCTGCTCTTGGCCCGTGGACACGACACCTGGTGGCCGGCGCTGCGCCGCCACCTGCGCACCCGCAACGTCGGCCCGGCCGGGGACGCCTTCACCCTCACACCTGCCGACGCGCTGGAGAGCCACAGCCCGGAAGACATCTACGTAGAGGCCAAGGTCGCCTTCGCCCGCTGCATCAGGCTGCTCCAGCAAGCCGGACACGGCGACAGCACCTGGCCGGACCGAGTCGTCGCCGACACACCGCGCCTCTACGGCGCCAGTATCAAGCACGCCCCCCCGGCAGCCGGTGATCTACCACCACATCGCCGCGCTCGCCGACGTCCTTGCCCACGCCAACCCCGAATTCGCGCTGAAGGACCACCCCATGGAGGTCCTGCTCGCGAACGAAGTGGAGTACGTACGGCGCGTAGCCGAAGCCCGCCTGCCCGAAGGCACCGCCGACGACAAGCTGCTCCGTACCCTGGTCGCCGCCCAGTTCCTCGCCGGCGCGCACACCGCGCGTGCCGGCCGCGCCGCCGTCCGGGCCGGCTTCGACGTCCATCACCGCGGCTACGGGATCACCGCCCCTCCCGACGCACGCCAACTGGCCGCGCTTGACGACGTTCTGACCGCCGCCTACCCGGCCACCGACGGGGCCCACTGGGGCGCCGTCGGCGAACCACTGGCCGCCGCCTGGCTCGCCGAAGTCGAGACCGACAACGGCGAGGAATTCATCGAAGCCTTCCTGCAGCACGACTCTCTCGCCATCGAGCAACGCCACCAGACCCTCAGCACCGTCGCCCGCACCGCCCAGGATCAGCCTGGCCTCGCCGCCGGTGCCCACCGGGCCGTCGCTGCGGACCCGGAACTCCTGCTGCCCCTCGCAGTCCAGAGCGTCATCGCCGAACTCGGCAGCGACCACGCCCGCCAGTGGCTCACCAGTCTTGAACATGCCGTCGCCGACCGGGCCGCAGACCCAGACTCCGCCCCTGACACCTACGAGTGGGCCAGCAGTTTCATCAACGAAGTCCAGGAGCGCACGATCCGCGACAGCGACGACCTGGAGGAACTGATCGGCGCGCCTCTCGCCCAGGAGGCCGACGCCCCGGATCCCCCCTCCGCTGACTCGTCCTTTGTCCTGGTGAAACCGCAGGTCCACTGGCTCATCCGCCTTCTCGTTACGTTCCTCGGCGTCTGCCACCTGGGCCTGGTCGCGGCCGTCCCCTCAGCCGTTGCCCTGACCGCACCGGCTTCCGGGGACGACGGATGGGCTCTGTGGCTCTTCGTGCCAATGAACGTGGGGCTGCACCTGACCGTCGCGAGCACCTTCGGCAGTCGCCAAGTCCGTACGCTCGCGTTCTCCTGGGTCGTGCCGCTCTTCACCATCGGACTGACGACCTTGAACGGTTTCGCACTCAATCGGCACTGGCCCGCGGACTGGCCTCCACTCTGGCTCATGTGGCCGACCATCTTCGCCAGCGGCCTCACAGCCCTGACCTTCGCCTGCCGCCTCTGGTACGGCCAGCTTCAGGACACCCGGCAGACACCCGCCCCAGCAACTGCTCGCTGACCAGGCCTGCCCCGGCAGCCGCCGAACGGCAGCTCCGGGAACGACTCCAACCGGAAGCTCGTCGGCGGGAATCTGGGGCAGGTGTTCCAGGGTGTGGTGGCGGGACTTGACGACGGCCTGGTAGACCTCGGAGCGGGAGAGGATCTCATCGATGGCGGGGGAGCCGAGCCAGGACTGCAGGACGGCGGCGGGGCAGGGGTGGTGGGCGAGTCCGACGTCGCTCAGCAGCCGCAGCACACCGTCGTCTTCGTCCTCGGGAGTGGGGACGGACGCCGCCGTGTTCAGGAACCAGGCGGGACCTTGACCTCCTCGGCGACATGGGTGCTGTCCCGTTCTGGAAAGGCGGGCGGGTCGAGGCCGATAACCTGCATGACCCCGGCAGCGGAGACGCCGATCGCCTTCGATGCCGTCGCCTTTGAGCCCGTCGTGGCTTCGTGCCCGTGCATCTGCAGATTCGGATACTGATGAACCCTTGCACGCATATGGTGCGTGCCGGCGTGCTGGCGGCCGTGCTTGTCAAGGCCTGCAGCGTCGCCGGATGCACCGGACACCAGGCGCAGGACCACAGCACCGGCGCACAGCGCCAGACCACTGCGCCCCCGACGCCGAACGCCCGCACCGCTGACGCCCCGAGTCCTCAGCCCAGCTTCAGTAAGCAGCCGTTGACCGCGTGGCCCGACAAGCCCTTCACGAACAGTGCGCCCTTCCACTGGGATGGCGAGCCGGCGGCGATCGCCGCCGGCTACGCGGCGGCAGACTTCCGCGTGCAGATGCGGAACACGTGGCACCTGTCCCTGAGGAAGCACTCAGAAGAAGAAGACCTTCAGCGGAACGCCCTACCTGACCTTCACCGATGAACTCAGGAAGGGCAAGCAGTTGGAGGTCCCTCGGGGTTAGCCGGTGGGCTCGACGCGCACGACGTCCAACTCGACGCCGTCGCTGACGTCGCGCCCACCGGTGACCTCGACGGTCACGACCAGGCGGGGTCGGGCCGACGGTGCCCCGTCCTGCTCGACGGCCAGGATCGCACCCGGTTGCTGGAGCCCGGGGGCGATCTCGCCATAGGAGACCAGCGACTGCGGGTTGGCCGACGAAACGGCCCTCCCGAAGGATCCGACGAAGCGGATCGACGACGACCGCCGACGGACGGAGATCTCCTGCGCCGGGCCGGCCTCGCGGCGACCGGACGAAGCACTCGGGGCGGGGGAAGATCCGTCAAACGTTTCCGCGGGCGCCCCGCCGTCACTCAGGCGGAGGGTCGAGGTGCAAGCTCGCGCCAAGCCCCCGCTCGGCTGGCTTCTTGTTGGTCGAGGGAGGCCAGTTACCCGATTGATCGAGTGGAAGAGGAGGAACGTAGGCAGTGGCCAGCTTCCCACGGGCAGTTATCTCGTCGATTACGAGTCCATAATGGCAAGTTATAAAGTTGAAGACAGCCGGGAGCATCAGGTCACCCGGATTCGCGGACCGATGTTTATCCATGGCGGACTTGATGAGAAATGGGCCTTCTCCGTATGCTGGGCGGCTCGTTAAGAGGTCGAAAGATTCACAGCGAGTGGAGTCGACGCAGCGATCCAATGTATCCATACCATCTCCACCCGAAAAAATGACGATTGCCTCCCTTCCTTCAGATAGTTTTTTGAGGATTTTAGGGGTCACTCCGATTAGCCCAAAGGTCTCGAAGCAGAAACTCCATTCTGCGATTGACCCTGCCCTCAGCGTCGACATTTCCGACGCCTTTGGGCGTACGTTTACGCTTTCTTCCTCTGAGAGTTTCGAGATCACACCTGGGGTAGCTCCATATATTTCCAGAACTCTAGTGGGAGTGATATTTCGAGTAAAGCTAAGGCAAAAAGATGGATATCTGTTGCTGTCGATCCAGGACCATGGGGAATTACTTTTCACTCTATTCTCCCTGCGCGTCAGCCGAGTCCCGCCCCTTTCGTAGGCAGGACTCGGCGGAGCTCAACTATTAATGTTTATGCGACCACAGCTACTAGGTAGGCTTCCCCGTCCATTATGCGGCTTGTAGAGGCAAATGTCCCCAGCGCGGCTCCGGCTGCCCTGTTCTGAGGGAACGGAACGTGGCCTCGGATGCATTTCTCGTTCCCAGTTGGATTGGGGCGACCGGCCCTCGCGAAATATCCGTACGTTCCGTTGGCCTGGAGCTGCGGTACTACTTCCGCGCATAGAAGTCCCGCAGTTCCTCCCTGCTCCGTTCTTGCGAATGGATATTCGTCACAGGAGTCTTCGGAGACGGTTTCATCCGGAACGGGGATGAAGGTGTTATCTTCACACGTTGCCGTCCGGTTATTTTTGGATTGTTCATCGTCCGCTAGACGGCGAAGCGGGCTGGCCGCAGTCCCCCATGCGTCTATCAGCCTCTTTTGGGCAAAGTCATAGGTCGCGGCCGCTGCACCATATTTGGAAACAGGAAACACAACTTCAGCCTTGAAGTCTGGGTGGACGCACCCTTGCGAATTTCCTACTGCGGCATCGCAACGAACCTGGTTGGGCTCTTTCCACTCTGCTGGAGCCAGGGGGAGTCCAGCAACCGGCCAAGCCAGCATTGACATGCTCGGGGTACCCACGTGCTCGTCACCTGCCGTGACGGGCATGCTAAATTTTAGGTCTTTTGTTACCGTCTCGCCGAGGCCGACGAGCTGTGGTGTGGCCCAATCTCCCCCGACGCTGCAAGCGGTAGGTGCACAGGTTGCGTTGAACTGGGCGAGTTGCGCGGCCAGAATGGGGTTTGTTCCGACAACAGCAGTCAGTTGCACGGAAATGGTTTCATTCCACGTGGTGGAGGTCGTTGACAGAGCGTATGAGAGGTCAACAGTCCACAGCGATTCACCTATGGGAATCCCTTTTACGTCAAGCGTTGTCCCCTCTATCGTTAGCCCTTTTTCGCAGAAGCTGCCGCGATCGACTTTTCGGGTACCGGGTGTCGTGGTGCAGGTTGCATCGGCCGACGACTCGACAGACTTGGCACTCTTGACGTGAAAGCGCGCTAGGTTCTTAGCCGCTTGCCTCTTCAGAGCCGGGCTCAAATTCTTGGGTATCCCACCTGTTATTTTGGTGCAAACCTCATAGACTCCGGACGATCTCTGTTTCGAATCGGCCGGAGTTTTCCTACAGTTTTGTGTAGACTCTTTGATCTCGCTGATGGCGGTTTCCGGGGGTGGGGAGGCAGGGAGAGCGCTCGGATCGAGAGTGCCGACCAGTTTGTAACCCGCAGGCACATTGAGTGAATCGGCCGCCGTGGCCGGTGTGTTCAGCAGTCCCAGCGATGCCGCTGCTGTGAGCGAGAGTAGGATGCTCGATAAACGCTGCATATTTCTTCCAATTCTGGTCATGCGAATTCTGGTCATGCGAAAAATTCTGACGATCTTGCATGGGCACGGTAAATATAGATGTACGGACCTTCGACCGGTAGAGGTTGTTGAAAGTTGGCTGGATTAGTCGATTTTCTATCTTGTGAATTTCTTTGCGAATTTACACCCCATACACCAAAAATCCAAGAAATCAACATCATGTTGCTATTATCCGCCCTTCAGTCGTATTTTTCTGTATCGGCTCATTTGTATAAAAAATCCGCTACTTCTCCTCTCGGTTGGGTGAGGTGCGGCGACGGGAGGAAGGTCTGGGTGCGAGTCAGGAAGCCGTCGGCCACTACCGCACGCTGGCCGAGGCGCGTCTCCATCGTTAAGGTCGCGGCCTGGCTCGAAGACCTTCCGCAGTAATCCTGCAACGGCGCGCCGCCTGGCCGAAGGGGTAGGTCCTCCAGACACCGTTGCCGGTGTATACCTCTGGCCATTGCTGCCGGTGGAAGCGAACCCGACCTCCCCCTGGCAGTAACGACCGCGCCCTCTGCTGGGCCCTCAACGGGTCTGGCAGAGGGCGCTTTCGTGCGTGTGGGGTCAGTCGTCCAGGTTGATGACGAAGTCGACGACGGTGGTATCGTCCCGGCGGACGATCGGATGAGCCACCTCGACGATGCGTCCCGTATCGGCGATGTGGCGGTGGGTGTACCGCAGCACTGGGGCGCCACGATCTCCCGCCCAATCAGACCAGATAGCGCCCAGCCAGGCCCTGTCGGCGGGGCTCACCCACGCCCGGCAACAGCACGAGAAGAGCAGGACCGGTGATCGGCCCAACACCGTGGAAGATCATCTACAAGCCAACCGACTGCCGCCGCGAACGCGCCATGTCCCGCTCGCTCAGCAGCGTCCGGCATGAGAGGGCGCGCCGAGCTGTCGGTGAAGTAGGCAAATACGTCTTCGCGCCCCGGGCTGCTGACGGCCTTGCCGGCGCTGGCTACGATGCGGGCATGGACGGTTTCCGGATCACGTACACAGTTGAGTGCGCAGAGGCACTGGAGAAGCTGTCCCCTGCTCGGCGCTCGCTCCTCGAGCGGGGCCTGAAGGTCCTCGCCCGGGACCCGTACCACAAGGCCACA
>NZ_JTHL01000002.1:103347-144508 GCF_000818195.1 Streptomyces sp. 150FB
GTCAGCCCCGTAATTTTCAAGATCCGCGAAGCGCGAAGCCATCAACCGGGTTGTTCCGTATCGGCGGGTGACGGCGGTGGTGGTGGCGAGGCGGTTGACCATGGGCCAGCCGAACCCTCCGGTGCCGCCGTTGAGGTCGGGGGTGCGCATGCGCGGCGGCTGCGAGCTGCCGTCGCGCACGGCCACCTCGAGGCCGTCCGGGTGGGCGGTTAGGTCCAGGTTGCAGGTGCCGCCGCCGTGGCGCAGGGCGTTGGTGACGAGTTCCGAGACGACCAGGACCACCGGTCGGCCACCTGGGCTGCGATCGTCGGCGCTCCGAGGGCTTCGAGGAAGTCCCGGGCGCTGTCGCGTGCGTCGGCGGCGGAGGTCACGCAGGAGGCTGTTGCGACGCTGACGCTCGTCTTGTCCATCAGGTCACCGTCCCTGGATCGCCATGCCCGCTGCCGTCTGCGGGGGCTCGTACCCCGCATGCAGTCCGGCAACCCGGGGCTGAAGGGCTGCCGGACCGTCTCCGTTCCTTTCCTTCGGAGGCGATTACCGCACCACCGGACACACGAAAATCTATGATGGCTGGAGTAGACATTGGGTGGTGGCGTGGTTATGGTTTCTCTCGTAGCCGAGATCGACAAGGCCCGGCAGAGACGAACTGGCGGGCAGCAGTACAGCAGTTGCAGTTCGCACGACGGTGCGGTGGCGGAGTTTCGAAGCCAGGGTTGGCGCAGGACGGCGACGGGACTGGCGACCGGACCGGGTGGCCCGCAGTGATCAGGGGCCGCCGCGAGCAGGACCGCGGCTGACGCGGTGGCAGTACCAGTAAGTGCAGTTCGCAGTACCCAGCAGTGAGTAACACAGCAGCACCTTGGTGAAGGCGTCGGCTGCGGGCGCGCGCACCGGGAGGTTCGGCAGTGGGGTTCCAAGCCAGAGCAGACGCAGGACAGGCGACGGGGCTGGCTGCCGAAGAGTGACGCTTACTCAGGTCACAGCAGTACGCATCAAGATAAGTGCTGATCAAGAGGGAAGAACGGAGGAGCCGAGCGCCATCAGGATCGCCCGGGCGGACGTCTTGAGTCCGGGTACCGCAGGACATCGATAGTGAGGTGGTCTCCGGTCGAGCAACCGCGATCCCCGCACCCCCTGCCAGCCCCCTCGGCGGCGGTGCGGAGACAGTAGGCCGGCGCAGTCCCAGGGTCGGCAGATGGTGTAGCAGTTCCTTCGGGGCCCTGGTGCCACATGGCACCAGGGCCCCTCCACGCGTCCCCAGAGAGGAACAGATGGCAGCAGACGACTTCTACGGCCGTCTCGACGACGACGACTACCCCGCCTACACCATGGGCCGCGCCGCCGAGATACTCAACACCACCCAGGGCTTCCTGCGCGCCATTGGCGAAGCCCGCCTCATCACCCCGCTGCGCTCCGCAGGCGGACACCGCCGCTACTCCCGCTACCAGCTGCGTATCGCCGCCCGCGCCCGCGAACTGGTCGACGCCGGCACCTCCATCGAGGCCGCCTGCCGCATCGTCATCCTCGAAGACCAGCTCGAAGAAGCCCAGCGCATCAACGCCGAACACCGCAAGACCGCCGAATCGGCCAGCCCCACGACCGCAGCCTGATACCGCCCGGAACGCCGACGTTCCCGGCAACTCTCTCCACGGCCGCCGGACCGGTGGACCATGACGCGGCGCCCGCCCGACGGGGCCGGCGGGTGCACGGTGATCGGCGCAGAAGCCATACCTCCAGCGTGCGCGCGGTCGGTCATCTCAGCACCCCGAGCGCGGTGTCCGGCCGGCAATACGGACCCGACTCCACACCATCAGCGAGCAGCTGCCGGGCCTCTTCCGTGCAGGCGGCAGCCGCCCGGCTGACCTCGTTCGGCAAGGGGAAAGGGAATCGCATGGCGACGCTTGCCCCCGAGGCTCCGTGGGCGATGCGGCTGGTCACCAACCGGCTGCCGGCCGGCCCGCCGTCCTACGCGACGGTGACGCTCGACGCGACACGCAGACCGCCCGCTACACCGACACCGTCGGCCAGCCGGTAGATCGCTGAACGCGGGTGGTCACCGGCGGACCGGTGGCCACCCGCGTGACCCGTGAGGCGCTCGGGCTACGCCTTGAAGATGCCCCGGTTGCAGCGCAGCGCCGCCACGACGACTGCGACGATGACCGCCGTGATGACGGCCGTCCCCACGATCGAGTCGGTGGCGGCGAAGATGCCACCGAAGCCGGCCACGCCTAGCGCCGCACCCACCGCGAGGGCCGTCTCCTGGAGGGCCGCGGCGCGCGCGACGTCCTTCGGCGGGACGCTGCCCAGCAGGTAGGCGTCGCCGGAGGCCATGGAGACGCCGACGCCTAGGCCGATCAAGAAGCTGGCGGGCCACAGGCCGATGGAGGCGGCCACGATGAGGCCGACGGCGCAGGTGGCCAGGCTGACCTGGAGCATGTGCACCGCGGTGAATCGGGCCTGGAGCTTGTGGAACGCGAACCCGCCGAGGGAGACCCACAGAGCCAGGACCGAAACCGGCAGGATCGACAGGAGCGAGTCGGCCTCCGCGCTGAACAGGAAGACCGATCCCGTGTAGCTGGCGGAACTCACGACGAGCGCAAGGGAGGGCGCGCCAAGCCGGGAGAAGCTGAGCATCCGTACGTCGATAAGCGGGTCGCGCGAGCGGAGCTGCCGCGTGCAGAAGACCGCCAGGACCAGGCAGCCCGCGACCGTCGCGAGGAGGCGCCCGAGCGCGGCGCCATGGCTCTGCAGTCCGGCCACGAAGAGTCCGAAGCCCACGAAGGCGAGGGCGGAGGAGGCGACGTCGACCTTGGTCGACGAGGCCTGTCCCAGGGTGATGCCGCGCAGCAGCGCGGTGGCGAGCACTCCGCACACCAGGGCGACGGCGGCGGGCAGCCAGAAGAGCATCGTGTAGGCGCCCATGCCGACGAACGCCCGGCCGATCAGAGGTCCTGTACCGGCTCCGATGGCGTACGTGGTGATCCACAGGGAGTAGCCGAGGGTGCGCTCCGACGTCTCGGGCAGTCCGCCGATGACCGAGGCGACGCTGGAGACGATCAGCGCGTAGCCGAAGCCTTGGATGAACCGGCTCCCTGTCCACGTCGTCGCCGAGTCCAGCAGTGCGGGACTCGCCCCTGCGAGGGCGAAGACGAAGAGGCCGGTCGCCAGCGTCACGCCGGGACCCAGGCGTGCACCCAGACGCGAGCCGAGGACGACGCTGGAGGCGAGGGCGATCGTGTACCCGTCGATGAACCACAGGTGCCATGAGCCGGTCAGGACCGGCAGGTCGTAGGCGATGGAGTTGAACAGCGTGGAGTCCACACCGCCCAGGAACATGGGGACCAGCAGCAGCGGGAAGAGGACCTTCTTCGACACGGTGGTGGACCGTGCTGGGGCAAGGACGGTTCCGGTCATGGCAGACCTCGTCTCAGTTGGCATTCTTCGGCGAGCGCAGCAGGAGGAGGACCGTTGCGACGACGCCCGGCAGGACTGCTAAATCCACAGTCGGTCTTCTTTCTCCGAGCCCGGTGGGAGGTGCGTGCGCCGCGCGGTGGGCCGCAGGGCACTCAGGGCTGGTTTTCGAGGGGGCCATGAAGTCTCCAAGCCGAAAAGTGAACCATCTAAGATGGTTCTACCAGTCCGCGGTTCCTACGACAACCGGCCAAGCCGGTTCCACGCTCCTGTCTGGGGTGCCGCGCGAGCAACGCGTCGGAGGCCGACTCCGCGGCGGGCCGGCGGCCGGAACTACGCAAGTCGGGCCCCGCCCCGTGCGGCGCCCGGAGAGGGAGCGCCACGGCCGAGGCCGACACGGCCTCACCTGTGCACAGGGCGGCCGTGGCGGCGCGGCCGGACACCTCGTCGTACGGCACCGCTTTCCTGACCTCGAGGTCCGACCAGGCGTCGGGCAGCGGATTGCCGGGGAGCTGCGCCGTACCGACCACTCCGAGCAGCGCCACGACGGGCGTGGGTGCCCTACATGCCCCGCGGGTAAGGGAATTCGCGGTTGCTGAGGTACTGCGGACGCGGAGCGTCCGCAGCGTAGGGTGCCCCCAGCGTGTTCTCCACGCTGTTGTAGACAATGAAGATGTTCGAGCGGGCGAACGGCGAGAGGTTCCCGTTGGAGCCGTGCAGCAGGTTGGAGTCGAACATCACCGCGGAGCCGGCGGGACCCGTGATCTGCTCGATCCCGTGCTCCTCCGCCATGCGCGTCAGGTGCTTGCGGTCCGGGGAGCCGACGCTGGGGGCGGCCACGCGGAGCGACTCCTTGTGGTAGTCCTGCGGGGTGGCCCCGACCGTGGGGACGAACGTCTTGTGGGTGCAGGGCATGACCATGAGCGGGCCGTTGAACGGGTGGTTCTCGGTGAGGGAGATCGAGACGCTGAACGCGCGCGGCCGGGGCATGCCGTCCTCGGAGTGCCAGGTCTCGAAGTCGGAGTGCCAGTGGAACGGGGCGCCGCCGAACCCCGGCTTGTAGTTGACCCGGCTCTGGTGGATGTAGGCCTCGGAGTCGAGTACCTGGCGGGCGATGTTCATGAGCCGGGGCGACCGGAGCAGTTCGGCGAAGATCTCGCTGACCTTCTCGACCTCGAAGACGGAACGGACCTCGTCGGACTCCGGTTCCAGGATGACGCGCTCGCTCGCGCGCAGCGCCGGGTCTTCGCCGAGGCGCCGGAGTTCGGAGAGGTAGAGGTCCACCTCCTGCGCGGAGAGCAGTTTGTCGAGGACCAGGTAGCCGTTGGACTCGTACTGCTTGAGCTGTGCGGCGTCGAGGGGGCCCGGAGCCTCCCCCCATACCGACGGGTCCGTCCGCGGCTTGGGAACGGCCTCACCGAGGACTCGGGTCGGATAAAGGTCGGGGCGCTGAGCGACAGTCATGTACTGTTCTCCTTTTCAGGGGAGCGGCGGCTTTTTCTGCCGCGCAATTCATCGGCTCGCGGGGCGAGGTGCCGGAATTCCAAGGCATTTTTTCTCGCGGCTCATTGGTCCGCCCTCCGGCCCTTTCGATACTGCAAGCTCGCAGAGAGTAAAGAAAGGGTCTTCGAGTGTCCTGAATCGTCCTTGGCCTAATCAGGACCGCGAAGTGCACCGTCCGTCCACGGAGACGCGGACGCGGAGCGCCGTGCCCTCCAGCAGCGCGGAACCGCCTGGAGCGGTTCTCTTGCTTGTCCTCGATGTGGCAACCGGCTAAGGTGGTTCCATGTCCGTCAAGCGATTCCCCGAGTTCCGTCTTGGCAAGGTGCTGGCGACCAGCTTCACGGCGACCCTCACCGAACGCTGCGGTGAATCCGTCGAACGCATTCCCGTCCCCGAGCGGCTGGTCGACTGGTTGGCGGTCAACGGGCTCAACGTCGTTTCGTGCAGCGATTCCCAGCTGGAGCATGCTCGGCAACTGCGTGAAGCGATCCACGAAGCCGCCACCGCCTTCGCGACGCAGGTCCCCCCTCCCGCCGCAGCCATCCAGGTCATCAACGACTGCAGTACGGGCGGCCAGGCCTCGGCGGTCCTTTCGCCCCGAGGCGAACAGGAGTGGTACCTGGGTTCCGCCTCCGTCGAGGACGCCCTCAGCGTGATCTCCGCCGACGCGGTCGACATCGTCTCGGGCGCGCGCGAGGGGAGGATGGCGCTGTGCGCGTCCCCGACGTGTCGGGCCGCCTTCTTCGACACCAGTCGAGGCGCCACGCGCAGATGGTGCGAGATGAACACCTGCGGGAACCGCGAGAAGAAGGCACGGTTCCTCGCCAACAAGCGCCAAGACCCGAGCCGCGCCGGCTGAGGTCGCACCGGGCGCCGTTCTGAGCCGACGCCCTCCTGCCTCCTGGCCGTCCCTCCCCGTCAGGGAGGTGCCCGACCCAGTCGCACGGTGGCCAGAACGCCCCGTGTTCGACCGTCGCAAGCGGGTAGCCGCGCCATCGTCGCTCATCCCGACCGCGTCCACACCAGGACTTGCCTCGTGCGTTGGAAGCGGCCCGCGCCGCAGTGTGCTGCTCGCAAGTTCGGAATGCTGCCGCTCGACAACCGTCGGGCGCTGTAGACGACGAGGACAGGGCGTCGTTGCCATCAGGCTCCCGCACTCCCTCGTCCCGCCACCGCACGCAGGTGCAGAGGGGGAATTACATGCTGGACGTTCTGAAGATCGACGCCACCGCGGAAGTGGTCTACCGCGAGATGCTGGCGCATCCGCAGGAGGGCGTGACCGAGCTGGTGCGCCGGCTCGAACTGACCGAGCAGGACGTACGGGCAGCACTCGACGCCCTCGGCGAGATGGCCCTGGTGCGGCACTCCCTCGAAGACCCTCAGATCTTCCACGTCGTGGAACCTCACCTCGCTGCGGAGATCCTGCTTGCCAAGGAACGGGCCGACCTCGCGGCCCAGCAGCAACGCGTGCAGGAGGTCCAGGCCGCCGCCTTACAGCTCAAGTCGGAGTTCACCCAGGAGAGTCCCAAGGACGAGGTGCACCGCCTGACCGGGGTCGACTCCGTACGCGACTACCTGGCGGCGCTTCACAACGAGGTCCAGGACGAGCTGCTGACCTTCGCCCCGGGCGGAGCGCAGACGGAGGCCAACCGGCGCAGCTCGCGCCCGATCGCGGACGCCCTGCTCGCGCGAGGGGTACAGATGCGCACCGTGTACCTGGACAGCGTCCGCAACGATCCCCTCACGGTCGCGCACGCGGACTGGCTCGCCGAACGAGGCGGCCGCATACGCACCGCGCCTTCGCTGCCGAACCGCCTGATCATCTGCGACAAGAAGATCGCCATCGTCGCCGTCGACTCAGAGGACACCTCGGCCGGGGCGGTGGTCCTCCTGACGGCTGGAGTAGTGTCGTCCCTGTACGCCCTTTTCGAGAATATTTGGCAGACTGCCCAACCCATTGGAGAGAGCGCCCAGTCGAGTGACGAACAGGGCCTCAGTCCGCAACAACTGGAAGCCCTGAGGCTGTTATCCCTCGGGCACACCGACGACTACGTTGCGGCGCGGCTGGGCGTGTCAGGCCGCACGGCACGCCGAATCGCCACGAAGCTCATGGGCCACCTCGGCGCGCGAAGCCGGTTCCAAGCCGGCCTGCACGCGGCTGCAAGGGGCCTCATCCGGCCATGACGGCGCGTACGTCGCCGATCGACAAGCAGTCGAAAGGAATGGCCATTCGGACAGGACACCCACTCATGTACCTCGTACATCTCACCCTTGCACCCTCGGGCGATGCCCACCCACCCGCTGAGATCAAGCAGGCGCTCCACGACGCGGCGCCGGACGTCGTCGACCACGTCACCGTTCACACGCAGACGCGGCCCCACCTTGTCGTCAGCCTCTTCCTCCGCGCCGCCTCCCTGGATGAGGCTGAGGCGGCGGCGAAGCGGATCTGGCAGCACGCGACCACCAGATGCAGCCCTCTGGCCGCCTGGTCCCTGCGGCGGGCCGAAGTGCCCCTCCACCCCTACGACATGGAGTGAGCCCGGCTCCTCTCGACGCCCGTGCCACGCGCCGCCGATGCCCGCGCCCGGGCGGTGCGTGGGACCTGCATGCACATTTTTGCGTGTCCCAAACGGTCCAGCCCGGAGAATGTCGCGATCGCCGTGGCCCTTTGGCCGGATGACTACTGAGATTGAACTCGTGAAGTCATAGGTGCTGACGGGTGGTGCCTGCCTGCGGTATCACCGGAGGATGAGGTATCCACAGGGTGGCGGGTTGACCGCTGAACGGCAGTGCAAACGCGAGGAGTTACGGCTTCAGGCGGCTGAGCGGTTCGCCCTGGGCGAGGGCAGTTCAGCGATCGCCAGGGATCTGCGGGTCAGCGTCCGGTCGGTGCAGCGATGGCGTCAAGCGTGGGCCGACGGCGGTCCACGATCCCTGCGATCGCAGGGGCCTGCATCGCTGCCGCGACTGAGCGAGAAGCAGTTCGCCCAGTTGGAGTCGGAGCTGGCCAAGGGGCCGGCCGCCCACGGCTGGGAGGACCAGCGCTGGACTCTGAGCCGTGTGAAGACGGTGATCGGACGGCGCTTCCACCTCACTTACACGATCCAGGGCGTACGCAAGTTGTTGGTTCGTAACGGCTGGTCATGCCAGGTCCCGGCCCGTCGTGCCGTGGAGCGCGACGACGACGCGGTGGCCGGGTGGGTCAAGGAGGTGTGGCCCCGCGCGGAAGACTAGCGGCGGCTCATGGAGCCTGGCTGGTCTTCGAGGACGAAGCCGGCTTCTCCATGACGCCGTCGCATGCCAGGACATGGTCCCAGCGCGGCCGAACCCCGGTGGTGCGAGTCCGCGGCCGCTCTCGCAGACGTATATCGATCGCCGCGCTGACCTGCTACAAACCCGGCCACCGATCCCGGCTGATCTACCGGCCGCGACGGGACGACGGCCGACGTGACGGGCGCAAGAGCTTCTCTTGGCGCGACTACCGGGACCTTCTGATCGCAGCCCACCAACAGCTCGGCGGCCCCATCGTCCTGATCTGGGACAACCTCAACGTGCACAAGGCGGCAGGTCTACGGGAGTTCGCCGCATCCCGGGACTGGCTGACCATCCTCTACCTGCCGGCCTACGCACCCGACCTCAACCCCGTCGAAGGCATCTGGTCCCTGCTACGTCGCGGCTGGCTCTCCAACATCGTCTTCTCCACGCCAGAACACCTCAACCACACCCTCCGGAGCGGCCTACGGCACATCCAGTACCGCAGCAACCTCATCGACGGCTGCCTCACCGAGACCGGCCTGACCATCAGAACCGCATGACGACACCACGAGTTAAACCTCAGTAACCCGACCGCAGGCCTGAACAGGTCAGGACCCATTCAGGCCAACCGTCCGCCCTTCCCTCGCCGCTGCGAACATCGCAGACTCGTTATCGCCGGACAGCAAACCAGCGAAAGGCGAGTCATGAAAGAGCGAATGTTCATCTCCGATAGCTCACCGGTGGAGAGGGGAATTCCTCGCCTCTCACCCGAAGACGACGGCGGGTGGCAGTGACCGTATGACGACCTCGAAGAACAGTGTCCAGGGAAATTCGATGGCGGATCTCGCCGAGAAGTACGGCACCCCGCTGTTCGTCTACGACGCGGACGTCCTCGCGGACACGTACCGCACGTTGCGCGGCCTGCTCCCCGCCGGCGCCGACATCTTCTACTCGCTCAAGGCGAACCCGAACATCAGCGTCTGCGCCCTGCTGAACTCGTTCGGTACGGGAGCCGAGGTCTCCTCCTACGCCGAACTGGCCACCGCCCTGCGGGCGGGAGTCGACCCTGGCGACATCATCTTCCTCGGCCCCGGCAAGGACGAGAGGGAGCTCACCGCGTGCGTCGAAGCCGACATTCACGCCATTGTCTGCGAGTCACTGGACGAACTCGACCTGCTCGACTCCCTGTTGGCAGCGGCAGGACGTGACGACTTCCCGGTGCTCCTCCGGGTGAACCCGGCCTTCGGCAGCAAGGGATCCGGGCTGGCCATGGGCGGTAAACCCCGGCAGTTCGGCATCGATGAAGCCGAACTCCGCGGTTCCAAGCACCGCCTCGCGGCCCTCCGCAACGTCCGAGTGAAGGGCGTGCACGCGTACATGGGGACGCGGTTTCTTAACCACGAGGACGTCGTCGAGAACACCCGGCGCATCCTCGCCACCGCGGAGGACCTGGCCGGACAGCTCGGTTTCCCTCTGGAGACCGTCGACTTCGGCGGCGGACTCGGCGTCGCCTACTTCGAGAACGAGGAGGACCTGGACCTCGATGCGCTGGGCGCCGGCCTCGCGGAGGTCATCACCCCCTTCTCGGTGCGCAACCCAGACTGCCGGATGATCATGGAACTGGGCCGCTTCCTCACCGCCACGGCCGGGACGTACGTCGTCCGCGCCCGCTACGTGAAGGAGTCCATGGGAGAGAGCTTCGTGGTGGCCGACGGCGGCACGAACCACCACATGGCCGCCGTCGGCGTCGGCAGCTTCGTCAAGCGCAACTTCCCGGTCCGCCACCTGGAAAACCGGGCCGCCGGAGCCTCGCGACCCTACAGCGTGACCGGACCCCTGTGCACGCCCAACGACGTCGTGGCCAAGAAGGTCCGCCTGCCGGAAGTACGGCCGGGAGACCTGCTCGCGGTGGAGCGGTCCGGAGCCTACGGGCCGACCGCCTCACCCGGCCTCTTCCTGAGCCACGGCTTCCCGGCCGAGGTGCTCGTCCACGGCGGGCGCGCCCACCTCATCCGGGAGCGCGACACGACTGAGGACCTGCTGGCGAAGCAGCGCCTCGTCGATCTCCGCGCCGCGTCCGCCTGAACACGTGATCCGTATGGACACCTGATCCGAACGAGAACCCGATCCGAATGAGAACCGCAGCGAAGCAAGCTGCGCGAGTCGGACTGGACGTACTCGACCGCTCCGAACTCCGCCGCCTCATCGAACGACCCTGGTTCTTGCGCTTCAGTTTCGCCCCGGAGGAAATAGCCCACGCCGAGACCCTCGGCGAAGATCGCCGCCTGGAATTCCTGGCCGGTCGGTTCGCCGCCAAAGAGGCCATCCTCAAAGTCCTGGGAATCGGTTTCCTACAAGGTGTGACGCCACGGGAGATTTACGTGGAACACACCGCGCACGGCGCTCCTGTCGTCCACCTCCGCGGACGAGCCGCGCAACTGACCCCGTCATCCGTCTCGGTCTCCATCACTCATAAGCAGAACGTCGTGGCCGCCGTCGCCATCAGCCTCCCCGAGGCCCTTGGTGCGACCGCCGACGACACTACCGGCGAAGCAGCCGGAAACGGACGAACCGAACCCACTGCACCGAAGGAGCTTGACGCCGTGCCGCTGCCGAACACTCCCGTGACCGCGACCATCGGGACCAGTACCCGCGACGAGCGAGAAGCGCAGACCACCGCCTTCCTCCGCGTACGCGTCGGCCAGGAAGAGGCTCACTACGGGGGCAATCTCGTCGACGGTGCGCGCATCTTGCGCCTGTTCGGCGACCTCGTCACCGAGATCACCGTCCACACGGACGGCGACGAAGGACTGCTGGCCCAGTACAGCGACATCCGCTTCACCGCACCCGTGAGGCCTGGCGACTACATCGAGGCGCGCGCACGGCTGGTGCGCCAGACTCGACTGCGCCGCGTGGTCGAGCTGGAGGCGCACAAGGTCATCCGCGCCAGCCCCGAAGTGGCCGACAGCGCCGGCAAGGTCCTCGACGAGCCTCAACTCGTGTGCGCTGCGACCGCCACCACCGTTGTACCCCACCGCCGGGCACACACGGCGACCGCCCGCACCTCCACGGCCGAGGAGGCCTGATGCCCCGCACTCCGCAGCTCCTGCACGAGATACTGGACCGAGCCGCCGACCGCGACCCGGAGTCGGCCGCACTGAGCTCACGCGATCGCGGCCTCACCTATCGGGAATTCGCCACCGCCACCACCGCCATGGCCGCCCGTCTGCGGCGCGAGGGCCTGCGGCGCGGCGACCGGATCATCGTCACCGCCTCCGACGGCATCGGCATCGCCATCCTGGTCTACGCCGCCTCGCGCGTCGGCGCCGTCTTCAGCGTGCTCCATGAGCAAGTACGCGGCGGGCCGCTGGAACACGTTCTGCGCGACTGCGAGCCCGCGCTGCTGGTTTCCGACGACCTCGACGCCGGACGGACCGCCGCCGAGCACGGCGTCCGCTCCCTCGTGCTCGACGAGCTCGTGCGCACGGCACTCGACGCGGACATCGCCGAGGCCGCTCCCCCCGCCGACCCGAACGCCCTAGGCGTGGACCCTGCCAGCCTGATCTACACCTCGGGCACCACCTCCCTGCCCAAGGCCGTGGTCAGCACCCACCAGCAGGTGCTATTCGCCGCCACCGCGATCCAGGAGTGCCTGGAGTACCGCAGCGACGACGTCGTCTACTGCCCGAACCCGCTCTCCTTCGACTACGGCCTCTACCAGGTCTACCTCGCGGCCCTCAGCGGCGCCCGACTCCACCTGGCCACGGTCGCCGAGGTCGGCCCCCCGCTGCTGCGCAGCCTGGAGGAGGCGGGCGCCACCGTCCTGCCCTCCATGCCTTCCGTCTCGGACCGACTCGCCTGGCTGCTCAGCCGCAGCAGCGGAGGGCCGAGCCGCCTACGCCTGCTCACCAACACTGGTGCGGCGCTCTCCGGGCCCACCATGACTGCGCTGCGGGCCGCCCTGCCCCACCTGCGAATCCAGGTGATGTACGGCCTCACCGAGTGCAAGCGCACGACGATCATGCCCCCCGATGGGGACCTGGACCGCCCGGGCTCCTGCGGGCTGCCGCTGCCAGGCACCGAGGTCTTCATCGTCGACGACGACGGAGACCGGCTGCCCACGGGAGAGATCGGCCAGATCGTCGTCCGCGGACCCAACGTCATGGCCGGGTACTGGCGTCGCCCCGAGCTGACCGACGAGCGCTTCCCGCGCACGGAGGGGCTGTTCCCTGAGCTGCACACCGGCGACTACGGCTGGCAGGACAAGGACGGCTACCTCTACTTCTCCGGCCGCAGGGACGACCTCTACAAGGAGCGCGGGTTCCGCCTCAGCACCACCGAGGTCGAGGCCGCCGCGACCCGGGTCGACGGAGTGACCTCTGCCGTCGTACTGCCTCCCGAGGGCAAGCGGACCGCGCTCCTCGCCGTCGTCGCGGACCTCCCCGCCGACCAAGTGCGCGAGGGCATGCGGGACCACATCGAACCCTTCAAGATCCCGCGCCGCTGCGTCCGCCTAGACGCCCTGCCCACCAACGGCAACGGCAAGGTCGACCGCAAGAAGCTGGCCGCCTTGATCGAACAAGACCCGCCCGCCTCGGTCACCGCAGAGGCCCTCCAAGCGCGCCTAGCCCACTGACCCCTGTACGCCCCACCAGAGCAACGCCCGAGAACGACAACCACCCGACACACGTGAGGAACTGACCATGGACCGCCAGCACGTCGTCACCGCTCTCGAGAACGCCCTCACCGACGTCCTGGAGCGCCCCGTAGCCGGTCTCACCGGCGACGTGAAGCTCTTCGCCGACCTGCACCTGGACTCCACCACCATGCTCGAGATGCTCATGTTCCTCGAGGACTCCATCAGCCTGGTCGTCGACCCGGAGGAGCTGGACGCGGACGACTTCGTCTCCGTGGACACCTTCACCGACTTCGTCCTCGCCACACAGGGCGAGCAGGTCGCGGCATGACGCTCACTCAGCCCGACCTCAGCGTCTTCACGACCCTGGAGTCCGAGGTACGCAGCTACTGCCGCAGCTGGCCCACCGTGTTCAACCGCGCGCAAGGTAGCCGGATGTACGACGAGGACGGGCACGAGTACCTCGACTTCTTCGCCGGGGCCGGTTCCCTCAACTACGGCCACAACAATCCCGTGCTCAAGCGCACTCTGCTCGACTACCTGGAGCACGACGGCGTCACCCACGGGCTGGACATGTCCACCACGGCCAAGCGCGCGTTCCTCGAGTACTTCCAGAACACGGTGCTGGGCCCGCGGGACCTGCCCTACAAGGTCATGTTCCCGGGCCCGACCGGCACCAACGCCGTCGAGGCCGCCCTCAAGCTGGCACGCAAGGTCAAGGGCCGCGAGTCGATCGTGTCGTTCACGAACGCCTTCCACGGCATGTCGCTCGGCTCGCTCGCCGTGACCGGCAACGCCTTCAAGCGGGCCGGCGCCGGCATCCCGCTGGTACACGGTACCCCCATGCCGTTCGACAACTACCTCGACGGCAGGACCCCGGACTTCATCTGGTTCGAGCGGCTCCTGGAAGACCAGGGCTCGGGCCTGAACCAGCCGGCCGCCGTCATCGTCGAGACGGTCCAGGGCGAGGGCGGCATCAACGTCGCCCGCGCCGAGTGGCTGCACTCCCTCGCCCAGCTCTGCCGCCGGCACGACATGCTGCTCATCGTCGACGACATTCAGATGGGCTGCGGCCGCACCGGCGCCTTCTTCTCCTTCGAGGAGTCGGGCATCACGCCGGACATCGTCACCGTCTCCAAGTCCATCAGCGGCTACGGACTGCCCATGTCGCTCTGCCTGTTCCGAGCGGAGCTCGACGTGTGGGAGCCGGGCGAGCACAACGGCACCTTCCGCGGCAACAACCCGGCCTTCGTCACCGCGACCGCCGCCCTCAACACCTATTGGAGCGACGACACGCTGGAGCGGCAGACCCTGGCGCACGCCCAGACCATCGAGGCCGCGCTCCACGACACCGCCGCACACCGCAGCGGATCGGCCTACCGCGGCCGTGGGATGGCCTGGGGTCTGGAGCTCGCCGACCCTTGGCACGCGGGGCGCGCCGCACGCCGCGCCTTCGAACTCGGGCTCCTCGTGGAGACCTCCGGGGCCCACGACGAGGTCTTGAAGCTGCTGCCCCCGCTCACCATCACCACCGACGACCTCGACGAGGGACTGCGCACCGTGCAGCGCGCGGTCTACGAAACGGCGTGACCGCGCCCGCCACCGACATGAGAGACACACGAAAGAAAGGCCCCGACCCGACATGACGATCACTATGCCCACTGCAGCCTCCACGGAGCCGAACACTGCCGAGAAGAAGCGGGCCGTCTTCCGCGCACCGGTCCCTCAGGACGGACCCGCCGTGTGGAAGATGGTCGAGGACACTCCCGGCCTGGACTCCAACAGCCTCTACTACTACTCGCTGTGGTTCCGAGACTTCGCCGACGGCTCGCTGGTCGCGACGGTGGACGACGAACTCGTCGGCTTCCTCACGGGCTACCGCCGCCCCGAGGAGCCCGAGACCTACTTCGTGTGGCAGACCGCCGTCAACCCGCGCCACGGCATCCCGTTCCTCGGCGTCAAGCTCTTCCAGGAGGCGGCCGACCAGCAGGTTGCCAACGGCGCCCGGTACGTCGAGGCCACGGTCTCCGCCGAGAACAAGGCGATCATCATGGTGCTGAAGCAGTACGCAAAGAAGCACTTGGCCCCCGTCGAGACCCGCGTGCTCTTCCCTAGCTCCCTCTTCGCCGACAGCGAGGGCCACCACGACGAGGTCCTGTACCGCATCGGCCCGCTGACCGCCGGCTGAACCGGGCCGCCCGTCACTGGTCCGAGCAGCACCGCATCCGACGACTGGGAGCCGACCGCCATGGCCACGCAACCCACGACACTGCACCTCGACATCAGCAACGCCCACTTCCGCATGGACTCCGAGGAGGTGCTGAAGGCACGAGACGCCCACTGGTACGCACGTACGGATTGGGGCATCGCCGTCCTGCGCTACGAGGACAGCAGCGACCTCCTGAAGAGCCCCCTGTTGACGCAAGGATCGGCCAAGTGGCCCGCTCAGCACGAGGTCGTCGAAGGACGCTTCGACGAGTGGTGGCAGAAGACCCTGCTGGTGCTGGAGGGCGGCGAGCACAACAGGATTCGCCGCTTGGTGAACCCCGCCTTCTCGCCTCGCCGGATAGCGCCCCTGCACGCGAAGTTCCAGGACCTGGCGGACGGCTTGGTGGACGAGTGGATCGAGGACGGGCGCACCGAGTTCGCGAGCCGGTTCGCCGCACCGTACGCGACCAGGATTCTGTGCGTGATGCTGGGCATCGACGAGAACGACTGGAAGAAGATCCACGAACTCGCCTCTACGATCGGCCTCGGCCTCGGCATCACCATCCAGGAGAACATCGCCCGGATCGACCAGGCCATCGTCGAGCTAACCGAGTACGCCGAGTCTCTGGTCCGCAGCCGCAGGGAGTCCCCTAAGGGCGACATCCTGAGCACCCTTGTGGACGCGAGGGACGAGGACGCGGGCAAGCTTTCCGACAAGGAGCTCATCAACCTCATCATCCTGTTGATCTTCGCGGGCATCGACACGACCCGGAACCAACTGGCCCTGAGCGTCGAGGCGTTTTCCAAGCAGCCCGACCAGTGGGAGAAGCTGGCATCGGACCCCGAGCGCTACTCCGCCGCGGCGGTCGAGGAGGCGCTGCGCGTCAACCCGATCGGCCGCTGGATCTCGCGCGAAGCGGCGGAGACGTTCCAGTACAAGGAGCGCACGATCGAGAAGGGGACCACGCTCCACCTCTTCACCATGACGTCGGCCACCGACCCGGCCGCGTTCGACGACCCTGACCGCATCGACCTCGACGCCGAGCGCTCCCCGCACTTCGCGTTCGGCGGCGGACTGCACCACTGCCTTGGGCACTTCGTCGCCCGTGCGGACATCGGCGTGGCCCTCTCGACGCTGGCCACGCGGCTGACCGACCTGCACGTGGGGGAGGACGCCGAGTGGCTGCCCGACTCCGGCAACACGGGGGCGGTCGCGCTGCCCATCACGTTCACCTCGCGTTCCTAAACCGCGCTTCCGATCGGAGGAGACCATGAAGATCACTGTTGACGAGGTCAAGTGCCAGAACCACGGCCTGTGCGCCATCTCGGCGCCGGATCACTTCGAGCTCGACGCCGACGGGAAGCTGGCGTACCAGGAGACGTTCGACGAGGAAAGCCTCGACGCGATCGAGGACGCCATCGACTCGTGCCCCTTGCAGGCGATCGTCATGGACCGTGACGCCGCATGACTGGCGCAGCGCCGCGCATCGGCATCGTCGGCTCCGGCATAGCCGGCCTGCGGGCAGCCCAATCGGTCCTCACTTGCGAAACCGGTGCCAGGATCACCGTCTTCGGGGACGAGGCCCACCGCACGTACAGCCGGCCAGGTCTCACGAAGAAGCGCTACCCGCCGTCGGCCGACCTCAGAGCGGCCATCACCGAGGACCTGAGGGTCAAGGGGGCCGAGACCAGCGCGCTCGACTGGCACCTCGGCACCCGCGTTGAGGCGGCGGACCTGCGCGGCAGGGTCCTCCACCTGAGCACCGGCGGAACGTTCGCCTACGACGGCCTGGTAGTCGCCTCGGGAGTACGCCCGCGGACCGCCGTCCGCGACGACGAGGAGTGCGCCTCGCACGCGCACAGGACGCTGCGCGGCCTGGACGACGCGCACTCCATCCACCAGGAGCTCCATAGGAGAGAGGTGGTGACGATCGCGGGCGCCGGGTTCGTCGCGTGCGAACTGGCCTCGTTGGCCAAGGAGTACGGCTGCGACGTGGTCATGCTCGAAGCGATGAGGCACGGGCCCTTCGAGAACATCCTGGGCGAGGACGTCGCGCGAGCGCTCGGACGCTGGGTCACCGCGAACGGCGTCACCCTGCTGACAGGCGAGGCGGCGAAGGAGCTCCTCTGCGACCGCTCGGGAAGGCGCTCCGGAGGCGGACACTCGGCGTCGCCTCCCGGGGCGGCGTCCGAACGACCGCTCTTCATCGAGGCCATCGGCAGCGTTCCCAACGTGGAATGGCTGGACGGGAACGGCCTGGATCTGTCTGACGGGGTACGGGTCGACGAGTATATGCGCGTACTGGAGTGCGAGGGCGTTTTCGCAGCCGGCGACATCGCCCGCTATCCCGACCCGTGGGGCACAGAAAGGCTAACCCGAATGGAATTCTGGAAAAATGCGATTGACACCGGCAATATCGCCGGGAAGGCGCTAGCGTCGTCTCTGGGATACGGATCGAAGATGACCCGGATCGCATACTTCCCCAGCATGTCTACCGAAGTATTCGGACTTCGCATCCAGATCGCGGGGAAACCCAGGAACGCGGACTCCGTGGAGATCGTTCGCGGTGACCTCGAGCGCCCCGGTGATGGAGTCCTCGTCACGTACCTGCAGGAGAGCGCGATCGTCGGGGCGGCCTACCTGGACAAAGGGGCCCAGTTCAACCGCCTCTACATCGAGCTCCTGAAGTCGCTGAAAACGCGCTAGCCCTATCGACCTCACCTCATTTGTCATAGCACCAAGATTCGAGAACGATCAGGAGGAACATCATGCAGGTTCGTAGGATTTCGGAGATCGAAGGTACTGACCGCGATGTCACGGCGGCGAGCGGCGCGTGGCGCAGCAAGCGCATCCTGCTGGCTTCGGATGGATTCGGGTACTCGGTTTCCGAGACCGTCGTGTACGCCGGAACCGAGACCGACATCTGCTACGCGAACCACGTGGAAGCCGTCTTCTGCATCTCCGGGAAGATGATTCTGGTCGACCGCGACGAGAACAAGGAACACGTCATAACGCCCGGCACTCTCCACATCCTGGACGACGCCGACAACCACACGATCAAGCCGATCGAGGACAGCACGTTCCTGTGCATCTTCACCCCGGCCCTCACCGGCCGTGAGGACCACGACGAGAACGGGGTCTATCCGCTGCTGACGGACGAGGTGGTGGAGGCCAAGTAGGCCGCGCCGCGACCCCGCGCACCCCTGGAGTCTCCGCCAGGCCACTGGCGGGGACTCGGCGTCACCGCGTCCGGGACGGCCCCGGCCGGGGTGCCTCGGGACCGGCCGGGTAGGTGCGCACGATCATGGATCTGCCAGAAGGGAGCCTACAGTGAAAGTCCTATGGCTCACCGCCCACCCCGAACCCCGTTCCCTGAACGGCTCCTTGTACCGCGACGGTGTCCAACACCTCCTGGACCAGGGGCGCGAGGTGCGCACCAGCGACCTGTACGCGATGAAGTTCGACCCGGTCGTCAGGGCCAGTGACTTCTCCCACCCCGACGGCGAGCGGCTGTTCGTCGGCAGCGCGGCCCAGCAGGCCTTCGAACGGGGTGCGTTGTCCCCTGACATCGCCGTCGAACACGACAAGTTGTCCTGGGCGGACACGCTCGTCGTGCAGTTCCCGTTGTGGTGGTACGGAATGCCGGCCATCCTCAAGGGCTGGTTCGACCGCGTCTTCGTCGGCGGGTTCGCCTTCGGCGTCCGCGACGCCCGGGGGCGCCAAGTGCGCTACGGCGAGGGAGCGCTCGCGGGTAAGCGCGCGATGGTCGTCGTCAGTGCCGGTGCTCGGGAGGCGAGCCTCGGCCCTCGCGGCGTCAACGGTGAGCTCAACGACCTGCTCTTCCCTCTCCAGCACGGCACGCTGTGGTACGCAGGGATCGAGGTCCTGCCCCCGCTGCTCGTCCACGGAGCCGACCGTGTGGACGAGGCCGCGTACGCCTTCCACGCGAACGTCCTGCGCCAGCGTCTCGAGGACCTTCCGTACACCGGGCCGCTGCCGTTCCGCCACCAGAACGGCGGCGACTACGACGAGGACCTGGTCCTGCGCCCCGAACTCAACCCGCACGCCACAGGGATCGCCGCCCACTACCGCACTGAGAGCTGAGCTTGTTCTTTAACCACCGCGCGGAGACTGGTTGGTCTGGAACTCTGGAGACATGACGTATCGCATCGAGTCCGATGAGGCACTGGCTGAGCTCTAGAGCCAGCGGTCGTACCAGGCGCGGATGCGCCGGAGGGCGTCCAGTTGGTGGGCGCGCTCGTGGAGTCCGTGGCCCTCGCGGGGATAGACGACGAACTCGTGCTCCACCCCGAAGTGTCGCAGCGCGCGATGGAAGTGGATCGCCTGGCCGAGCGGGACGTTGGTGTCCTCCTCGCCGTGCAGGATCAGTACCGGAGTACGGATCCTGGAGGCGTAGGAGATCGGGCTGTGCCGGTCGTGAACGTGTGGTCCTGGGCCCTCCCAGTCGGTGCTGCCGCCGAGCGCCGCGTCGAGGATCCCCCAGTCGCCGGTCCCCGCCTGCATGCCCCAGTCGCTGATGCCCGCGCCGGTGATGGCGGCCTTGAACCGGTCCGACTGTCCTATCGCCCAGGCTGCCATGAAGCCGCCATGGCTCCAGCCGGAGATTCCCAGGCGTTCGGGGTCGGCGATTCCCTCCGCGACCAGCAGGTCGATGCCGCTGAGGATGTCGGTCCACTCGTCGCCGCCGACCGCACCCGCGACCATGGCGGCGAACTCGTGGCCGTGGCCCGAGCCGCCTCGGGGGTTGGGCAGGAAGACCGCGTACCCCGCGGTCGCCAGCCACTGGCCGGAGTCGATCGCATTGATGGTGAACTCGTCGGCGTAGCGGGCGTAAGGGCCGCCGTTGACCACGGTGACGAGCGGAAATGGTCCGTTGTCCCGGGTGAGGCCGGCCGGCAGGATCAGTAGTCCGTCCAACTGGATTCCGTCGGAGGCCTGGTAGCTGAGGCGCTCCTGGCCACCCCAGCGAATCCTGCGTAGTTCGGGCCTAGTGTCGCTGAGCCGGAGCAGTGGCCCGCCGACGGGTCCCGCGTGGACGTTCTTCGGTTCGTACGCAGTGCTCCTCAGTAGGGCGAGGGTTTCCCCGGAGCGGCTCGCGGTGAGCCTGGCGAGCGTGCCGGGGGCGGAGGACAACTTATGGAATCGCAGGGACTGCCGGTCGAGCCGGTACAGCGCGGTGTCCAGCCCGTCGGCGAACAGCGCAAGCGGGGGCCCGTCCGCGACCTGTACCAGCTCGGTGGGGCTGACGGACATGCCGGCGGTGAGGTTGCGGTGTTCGAGGGCGGGGCCGGTCGTGGGCGGGACGGTGTCGATCACGGCGAGCCCGCCGACCGAGTACGGAGGGGTCACGGCCAGGTGCGCAAGATGCCAGACGCCGTCATGGTTCCACCAGACCGGGGACCCGGCCTCGACCCCGACCGGGCCCAGGTCCTGGACGGCTGCCGTGCCCGGGTCAACCAGGTGCAGCTCCGCCGTCATGACGCCGGGGTCAAGTTCGGGGGTAGACCAGCTCAGCACCGCCAGCGGGCCGCCGTCCGGACGCTGGGCCAGCTCAGCCACATGACGGTCACCAAGGCCATAGACAGTGCGGAGCTTGCCGGTGGCCAGGTCGAGGAGACGCAGCCGGGTGACGGGGAGGTGCTCGCCCCAGACCTTGGCATCGTCGCGCTCGGCCTCCCGGCGTTCGTCTTCGACGGTAGGTTCGTCCTCAGCGAGCAGGGCGACGGTGCGGCCGTCGGCGAGCGGGCAGTGGTCAGAGATTCCGCCGCGCCATCTGGTCAGGGCCTCGACCCCGGCGACACCCTCGCTGCCGTCCACAAGGATCCGCTGAAGTTGGGCGGTGCCCCGCTCCCCGCGGTCGGAAGTGAAGAAGAGGGAGGCCGAGTCCGGCGCCCACTTCGGGGCGAGGTCGCGGGCCGTG
The DNA here is from genome assembly GCF_000818195.1 of Streptomyces sp. 150FB. Classification (GTDB taxonomy): domain Bacteria; phylum Actinomycetota; class Actinomycetes; order Streptomycetales; family Streptomycetaceae; genus Streptomyces. Next base: position 124,303 of record NZ_JTHL01000002.1, read on the forward strand.
CCGTCGGTCAGCCTGCGGGGGGTGGTGCTGCCGTCCGCGGCAGCGACCCAGATAGAGCCGTGCGGACGCCCGTCCTTTCCACCGTTCGCGACCACTCCGTGAGCGACCAGGCGGCCGTCCGACGAGATGGCCGGTGCCACGGCGGCGGCGACATCCACCACCAATTCGGCGGTAAGCGGGTCGGTCGGGTTGGGAGCCGGGTGCGGCATACGGACGGCCTTTCGCTCGTCGGTGAGGCAAACGGACATCCTGTCGCACTGTCGAGCCGATGTCAGTGGCCTCCCGGCGGATGGGGTCGGGTGAGCAGTCGTGCAGGAGAACGCGGATCCCGGGGTCGTAGGGGTGCCGGTTGAACTCGGGCACGTCCGGATGGCGTCTCGGCACCTGAAGCGTCGCCGCGACGTTCCTCTCCCGCGTCTGACGGTCTCCCTCCGGGTGCTGGCCGAAGGGCCGGCCGCCTTCAGCCTGTCAGGTCGGTCCCCGCCGACGGATGGCCCTCCCGTACGGAGGCGCTCTCACGGCCCAGACGGCGGTCGGGGAGCGGCTGCACGGCGAGCGCGGCGCACAACGGGCCCCAGCCTGACGGCGGGTAGCGCCGCGGGAGAGGCACGGCTGCCAGGGCTTTGATGAGGCGGCCGAGCGGACTGTCGGTTCTGAGCACGGGTCCCGCCTACGGGGCGGGTTCGTAGACGACGGTGGTGGTGGGGCATTCCTGGGCGAGCGCGAGGAGCGCCTGGCGCTCGACGGGGTCGACGGCCAGGCCCCAGCGGGACTTGGTGCCGGCCCAGGTCGCGGCGTAGGCGCAGCGGTAAGAGCCGTCCGAGGGCAGCCATTCCGCCGGGTCCTTGTCTGATTTGCTGCGATTCGAGGCGGCGGAGACCGCGATCAGGGTGTCCGGGCTGCCCTGGTCGTTCGCGTACGCCTCCCGCCGGGCCGCGCTCCACGGTGTCTGCTCGGAGTCATACACCTCCGCCAGTGGTACGAAATGGTCGACGTCCAGGCGGCCGGCGTCAACGACGACCTGGTCGTCGTAGGCGCTGTGCCAGGTGCCGCCGGTGATTTTGCAGCCGGCTCCGACCTGCGGGGCGGTGACGGCCTCGGAGAGGATGACCTCCCGGCGGGTGTCGCAGCCGTCTGCGAGGTCCAAGCCGCGGTTCCAGTGCTTGTACAAGTCCCTCTTGTAGCCGGTCCGGTGCTCCTCCGCGACGGGGAGCTGGGTGACGGCCTGGCGGAGGGTGGTGGTCACAGGGGCCGGGACCGATGCGGCGGCGGCCGGGGCGGTGGGGGTCAGTACGGACACGGCGAGAGCGGCGGCAGCGAGGCCGCGAAGGATGTTCACGGGGATAGTCGTAGCGGTCCGTGCTCCCGGCTCAGGCCCGGATGACGCCGCATTCACCCGACCGGGCGCGCACAAGTACCCAATGTCAGCGTTCCGCTGACAGCCCGTCGGGTCAGTGGAACGCTGACGCCATGACGATGGACTACGCAGCACGGCGCCATGCCCGGAACACAGCGGAGAAGCTGCTCCGGGAGCGCTACAACGACGGACGCGAGTTCATTGATCCGACGGAAGCGATGAGAGCGGTCCGTGCGGCGGCGTACGGGTATTCGGCCCGGCAGGGAGAGAGGTCGCAGGAGGTCCCGGCGGAGGACATCCTGGCCGCCCTGTCGCAACTGGGCGAAGCCCGCGACCAGATGGACGCTCTGGAGTCCGATCTGATCCGCGCCGCCCGCATGCGCGAGGCCCCGTGGGGCGCGGTCGCCCAGGCGCTGGGGCTGCGCACCCGGCAGTCCGCGGAAAGCCGGGCGCTTCGTCTGGAGCGGGCACAGAAGTCCGCGGACGGCACCCGGGATGCTGCCGCCCAGCGCCAGGAGCGCAGGTGTCAGCGGAACGCTGACACCTGGTGTCTGGCGCGCGAGGACCGGATCCGGGAGGTCTGCGAGCGCCTGGTCGACGCCTCGGCGGCGTGGCCGCAGGAGGGAAATCCGTCGGTCGCGGCGTCCATGCACGCGCTGGCCGCCGCACTGGCGGCGGGCGCTGGGCCGGTGCGCCTGGCCGACGACCTGACCGGACTGCGATGGGCGGTCGCACCGTACGACGCACCATTCCTCGAGCCGGTGGGCAAGCAGGCCGCCGACGCCGCGCAGGCTCGCGACGCGATGCTGGAGCTGCTCGCCGAGCTGTCCGGCGTACGGTCCGGGCGGCTCACCTCCGACGGCACTCTCGCGTCAGCGGCCCTCTGACGCAGGCGGATCGCGAAGACAGGTGACGCATGAATGTCCCCGCCCCTCCGTTGACCTGGAGCGCCGCAGACCTGCGCAGCCGCCTTACCCGGACCCGCCTGCCGGAGGCCGACGGCGCCCGGGCCCAGCCGCCGGCCGACGACGACGTCCAGTCCCCGCCTCAGATCGACGACGTGAGGTAAAGCGTCCAGAGCGTCGCGGGTGTCGGCCGGGCGTATTTCGTCCGGACGACTGGCTTGCCAGTACCGACAGCCGCCTTGGGCCCACGGGCCTGCTTCACCGCAGAGACTTCCCTCCCCACAGATCGTCGCGAAAGGCATTGCGTACAGCAAGTTCCGCGTCCTCGAATTCTTCGAGCAATCGATCCATCGCGGCATCTCGTGAGCGCAGGTAAAGCTGTCTGCGGTCGGTGATCCGCGAGTGCAGAGCGTAGGCGCAGTTCACCAGGCCGATCATGGCGTCCATCACGGGATCTGCCGCGATGCGCATACTGAGCGTTGCTGCGACGTTGGCGAGATCCGCGTAATGAGCGCGCACCTCGTTCGCGAGATCCGCAGAGAGCTGCGATGCCTGCGCAGCATGGCCTACGGAAGCGCGGAAGCGAAACATGACACGGACGAAGTTGGCGTACTCCTCGCTGCGAATCTGCCAGTCGGCTTGTTTGCGCTGAGCTTCTGCGGTCTTCGCTACCTGCCGGAGCGCTGCCCAACCGGCTAAGCACCCGACTACGAGCGCAGAGAGCGCGCCAACAGCTGCGGCGTACAGCGCGGCCTGTGTCTCTGTCACGGTCCTGATGGTGGCAGGGGAACTCACGGGATGTCGCACATCACCGTTGTTTGCGGCTGGTGACATGATTCTTACCGGCACTCCCCGGACTCGTCGACCTGGACGACGAGTTCGACACCCGCCACGGACAGGGCCACTGAACGCCCGCCGCCTGCACGGCCACCGACCTGGGCCCGGCGGCGCTTCACGTCGAAGCAACGCAGGAACGACCGCCAGCAGCAGCGGTCGACGTCGTCCGCGGTAGCACCGACGTACGGCCACAACCACCGCTGGTGACGACCGGGGTGCATCGGCGGCAGTCCAGGGGGCTGTGGAGAGTTGGTGTGTCGTTCGAACTCGGTGGTCATAAGGAATTCACGGGTCCGGATCTACCCGCGTAGCGAGGTGTGGGGTGTCATGGACGCGTCCCCGGCTGCCGCGCCGGGACCTATGACAGGGAAGTGGAATGCGCGCTCTGGTCCGCACACTCGTCACCACCAGCTCCGCCCTCACGCTCGCCGCCGCTACCGTGGTCCTGGGTACGGGTTCCGCGCAGGCTGCGACCTGCTCGCAGTCCTATCTGCCGCTGCCCGACCCGGCGTGTACGCCCGGTGTGTACAACTCTGATGTGACGCAGTCGACGATCAACTCCACGATCTGTGTGTCGGGGTGGACCGCGACGGTCCGCCCGCCGACCTCGTACACGACTCCGCTGAAGGTCACGCAGATCGCGCAGTACGGATACGCCGACACGTCCACGTCCTCCTACGAGGAGGACCACCAGATTCCCCTGGAGCTGGGCGGTTCACCGCGGGACCCGAAGAACCTGTGGCCCGAGCCGTACTCCGGCACGCACACCGCCACCAGCAAGGACGGTGTCGAGACCAAGCTGAAGAACGCAGTCTGCAAGGGCACCATCACCCTCTCCGCCGCCCGCTCCGCCATCAAGAACAACTGGACGACCGCACTGTCCGTCACCGGCATCGGCTGACAAGCACGTCAGGCCGCCAAGGAGCCGGCCCCGGAGATATTTGACTACCTCCGGGGCTCCTCTGCCTCCCGCGCGGGTCTCCAGGAACCGCATTACCGCCAGATCGAGGCAGGGCGGTAGGCCCTGGGACCGGCGGGCGATGACGGTCCGCACGCGGGCGCCGATGAGAGGGTGTGACTCGCAGGTCAGGTGTCGGGCGGGGTAGTCCTTGCAGTCCTCGGGGCCCGGCGCCGCAGCACTCGCGGCCAGTCGCACCGTACGACGCGCCATTCCTTGAGCCGGTGGGCAAGCAGGCCGCCGGCGCCGCACGGGCTCGCGACGCGATGCTGGAGCTGCTTGCCGAGCTGTCCGGCGTACGGTCCGGGAGGCTCACCGGCGACGGCACTCTCGCGTCAGCGGCCCTCTGACGCAGACGGATCGCGAAGACACTGAAGGCGCGGTGCGAGGCGGTGGAAAGCTGGAGACCGGCAGCACCGAAATGCATGCGGGAGCTGAGAGGATGAGGGTATGAGCGCTCAGACCGTGCATCCCAGCGACGCCGGGCCGCCGTCGCTGCCGCGCACGCAGAACGATGTGGCCAAGGCCCTGCCCCCGGCGGACCGGATGGAGTTCTACCGGGAGATGGGCGAGGCGGACGAGACGGAGCTGCTGGGCGTGCTGCGCCGCTGGTGGCTGCGGGCCCGTCTGTATGCCGACCCGCTGCCGGACGAGACGCGTGCCGCAGTCGAGGCAGGCCTCGCCCCCGGACGCCCGGCGGCCAGGGCGGTCCGTGAGGCTGTCGACACCCGTACGACGGGGGAGCGTTGAGCGAAGACCATCCCGGACAGGACAGCGAGGAAGAGGACCGTATCCGGCTCTCGCCGGCTGTCTACCCGCTGCTCAACCCCGAGGTGTCCGCGTCCGTGTTCTCGGCGGTCGTGAACCTGCTGGTCGAGTTACGTGTCAGCCCGGTACCGCCCCTGGCACAGCCTGTTCCGGGGCGGCCGGGCTGGTACTCGGCGCCGCTCTCCCGGGATGTCGGCCTGGCCGAGTACTACGTCGGCGACACCGAACTTGGCAACGACGGGCCGAACATCTACGTCGCCCGGATCGTGATCTCGGACGACTGGCCCGACTTCTAAAAGCGGCAGGCCTGAGCCGTGCTCGGCGCGGTCAGGCCGTGTACTCGTGGGCGGCCGCTCCCCGCCATTGCGCCCAGGCCGGGCTGTCGAGGACCCTCTCCGCGTCGTCGACCCCGGCAGCCTCAAGGAAGACCGCCAGGTCGTGGTGTTTACCGATCTCGAATGAGATCGTATCGCCTCTGAGCTGGAGCGTTACGATGCGAAGATGTCCGTGACGCTGTGCAGAAGATCTTGTAGTGCAACGGGGATACGTGGCAGGGACAATGAGATGATCTCGAACCTCGCGCGTGGACAATTGGGGTGCAAGGAATCCCGGCGAGAAGCATGATCGCTAGTAGATCGGCCGGGGACTCCGCTGGGGTTCGCGGAAGTTCGCCGATCGGGTATCGGCGCCGGCTACGGTCCGCCTCGTGCCGGTCGAATTTCTGACCAACGAGCAGGCCGAGGCGTACGGGACGTTCGCTGAGGTCCCCAGTCCGAGCTGGAGCATTTCTTCTTCCTCGACGAGGCGTCCCTCTGTCTGACCTGGCACAGTGAGGCCAGAGTTTGAAATGGGGGCCGGGTTCCCTCGACGGCGGAGGCGGTCACCCTGCGGTGACCGCCTCCGCCGTTTTCGTCCCGTGACGCCGTGGGTGCTGGCTGCGCCAGGTGACCCAATGCAGTTGTCGCGGCTTCGAGGATCAACGCAACAGCGGAAGGCGCACAAGAAACGATCTTGTGCTAACCCAGGGCATTCCCCTGCGGTCAGATTCCCCAGGCTGAGCCGGCCGACTCCAGCGGACCGGGCCCGGGGCCGGGCTAGAGGTCATCGACGAGGGCATGCTCACCTTTGCCCTCGCGTCCCCCGCTATGGGCGGATTACATTCCATTGCGCCTCGGCCCGGTTAGACGACCCGGAGAGGATGATGGAACTATGCATACGGGTGATGACGGATCCCGGGTACTGCCTGCTCTCGATCTTGGTGAGTGCCTGGTCGATACGCACGGCCCATCTCTGCGACTTGCCGGGATAATGCGAACAGGTCGCCAAGCCAACATCGGTTTTGGATTTGGCCTTGATGCAGAGGTCGGTTCCGGAAAGCTCGATTTGGTACACCCCCTGAGGAGCCCCAGGGAGCGAATACATCACCCAAGTCTGTACCTGGCCTTCTGCGGACATCAATCCCGTAGTCCCAGAACTGTGGAGATAGTTTCTGGGGTTCTCAACATCGCGAAACTGCAGCTTCGCGACTCGGGTTGGGCCTGGGGCTTCGGCGTTGGCCGGCGTGGCGGCGAGCACACTGGCGCAGATCCCCATCACCGCGGCTGCTGCTGCGCAGGTTTTCTTCAGGTTGGCCATCAATCCACCATGCCTTTCGAGGGCGTTCTGTCGGCACCCGCCGCTTGGCCTGGCAAGGCGTCCAGGCCATAGTCAACCCCTTGATGTACGGGGCTCCTCCCATTCACCTGATCGTGGGCGTGATCGCGTGAACTCTGCCGCCGGGCATCCGGCCGTGGATGCTGCCAGGGGCCCTTGTGGAGCGCCCCCTTGAGAGCGGCGCCACGAGTGCCGGTGAGGTGTACCGGAGATCACCGACCACCATCGTCCGCCGCATCCGGCCTCCTGCGTTCACTCCCGTACCTCGCGGAAGAACGCGGACAGTCGGCAAAACCGTACGGGTTGGGATCAGGGGCCCTTCGAGCGAGGGATCCGGTCACAACGAGAAAGGTCGGTAAAGTGGTCGCTGTACGCCAGGCCGAGGCTCCCCTCACGGCCGCCGGACCGGTGGACCGTGACGCGGCGCCCGCCCGAGGGGACCGGCGGGTGCACGGTGATCAGCGCAGAAGCCATACCTCCAGCGTGCGCGCGGCCGCTCATCCCAGCACCCCGAGCGCGGTGTCCGGCCGACAATACGAACAGGACGCCACGCCCTCAGCGAGCAGTAGCCGCGCTTCTTCCCGCGTGCACGGCCGGCCTTTGCCCATGGTGCAGTCGCCGTGATGCACCCTCCATGGGGCCCCGCGCTGGACCTCGGTCTTCCATCCGGCCGCCGGCGGCGCCGCGCGAGCGGTTTCTCGTACGGCCTGCCGCTGCTTCGCCTCAGCCTCTGTGATCGCTGCCTGGATCAGCTTCAGACACGTGGCGTGCCAGGTCTCCAGCGTGCGGAGGCGCGGGAGATCTGGCGGCAGTTCGAACATGTGCCCGATTCTATGTATGGTCGGGCCGTGTCGGTCGAGGGGGCCGGTCTGGTGCGTCGTAGGGTCGGGGATGTGGCGATCGAACTGAATGACGAGCTGGTCGGCCTGCGTCGTGGGGCTCTTGAGGCGCAGGCGCTGGCGACTGCGGGGGAGTACAGCGCGGAGGCGTGGCGCCCGTGGCTGGAGGCCGCCCAGGCGGCCGAGGCTGCGATCACGGCCTACGCCAAGGAGACGGGGCAGAACCGGCTGGAGGTGTCGATGGCCGTCAACAGGGCCGCGGCGTCGAGCGGAGAGCCGGCTCCTACGGCGTGAGGTGGGCGCGCCGGGTGGTGACCAGGGCGCGCCAGCGGTCGCGGGTTTCCTGTTCGCTGTCGAGCCATCGTGCTGGTGAGGGGGCGGGGAGGGTGAGGCCGGCCATGAAGTGGGTGATGTCGGCGTAGTAGGCGTAGTCGCCGGTGTGGATGCGTTCGCGGAGGCGGGCGATGGTCCCGGCGAGTGCGGCGCGGTCGCCGGTGACGGCGTGGTGGAAGCACAGGGCGAGGTCGAGGGTTGCTTCCGCGGAGGTCAGGCCGGCGACGTTGATGTCGGAGCGCAGCAGGCGTGCGCGGTCTTCGACGTTCCGGTCGGTTCCGGCGTCGCGTACGAGGGCGGCGATCTGGGTGGTCAGGGTGGTGGCGCGCAGGTCGAGTCCGGACAGCAGCTGCTGGGCGAGGTCGAGTTCGGCGTCGGCTTGTTCGGGGTCGGTGAAGGCGAGGACGAAGGCGCGCTGGGCCTGGGCGGTGGCCTGTTCGCCGGCGATGCCGTGCTCTTCGGCTTCCGCGCGAGCGTTCTGGTAGGCGGCGGCCGCGCGGGTCATCTCGGCCTGGACCCACCACACATCGCCCGTCACACGGTGGTGGCGGCCTTCCCAGCCGAGGGACTGGGCGGTTTCGAGGGCGGTGGGGAAGTCTCCGGCGAGCCGGGCCAGATGGGCGAGGCCGCGCCGTGCGGCGGGCGCGAGAGGGCCCCCGCCGTCGGCGACGTACCTCATTCCCCGGTGGGAGGCGTCGCTGCGTCCGAGGTCGCGTTGGGCTTTGGCCTGGTAGTAGACGGCCATCTGGTGGAGTTCGGCGGGCAGGAGACGGGTGTTGATGACTGCGGTGAGCCGGTCGGCTGTGCGCTCGCGGTGTTCGTGCTGCCGGCGGGCGAGCGCGCTGAGCGTTTCGACCAGGGCGTCGGCCGGGGTCAGGAGCTCCGTCTCCGCGCTGCTCGTGCTGCCCGTGCTTTCCGTCAGGGGGGTGTGGTCCGTGGTGGGCCGGGCGGGCGGGGCGAGGGGTTCCCACACGGAGTCGCCGATGTAGGTCCAGGTGGCGTCGGCGAGCCAGCCGAGGTCCAGGCGGAAGTCCCGGGCGAGGGCCAGGCCCTGGCGCAGGCATCCGATCAGCAGCATCCGTCCCGGCGCGCTGCTGGTGGCCCACTGCTCCCCGAGTGCGGTGAAGGCACGCTGGGCGGCCTGCTGCCAGTCGTGCGGTGACCAGCGGTCGTCCGTACGGTCGTCGGCGGTACGGATCGTGGAGCGGATCAGGGCGTGGAGGTGGAAGGGCCACAGCCCGAAGGGGTCCTCCCGTACGAACGGCCGCTCCAGCAGGCGCAGGACCGGTGCGTCCCGGTCGGTGCCGGCGGCCCGGACGGCGAGGGGGAGGTCGAAGGCGTCCAGGAGGGCGACGGAGCGCAGGACGTGGCGTTCCTCGCGGGTGAGGTCGCTGAGGGTGCGGGCGATCAGCGCGGGGAAGTCGACGTCGAAGTCCTCGGGTTCCGGGGTGCGGGTGCGGCGGATCTCCAGGAACCGCATCACCGCCAGATCGAGGTAGAGCGGCAGGCCGTGGGACCGGCCGGCGATGACGGTCCGCACGGGGGCGCCGATCAGGGGCTGTCCCTCGCGGGTGAGGCGGCGGGCGAGGTAGTCCTCGCAGTCCTCGGGGCTGAAGTCACCGATCAGGACCTGCCGCCCGGCCGTCGCACCGTCACCGGCCTGAGCGGGGCGGGGGCGGGGAAGCGTGGTGGTGTTCAGGCCGGGCCAGGCCACGGGGCCGGTCCAGTCGAGCTGCCCCTGCAGGCTCGCCTCGGCCCACTGGAGGCGGCTGCGGCCGGTGACGATGAAGAACGCGTTCGGCATCAGCCACACAACCCGCTGCAGCAGCCGCTCCAGATCCCGGTGCGTACGGTCACCGGTGTCCTCGAAGGTGTCCAGCAGAATCACCGGCACCACCCGCTTCGTGGCGGGGAGCTGGGCGAGCTCCCATGCCAGAAGGTGCGGGTAGTAGGAGAGTGCGTCCACGTCAGGCTCGGCCTGGAGGAGATCGGCCAGACGGGCACAGCCGGCCAGGGCCCGCACGGACTGGCGCCGCTCCCGCAGGGCGCGCACCAGCGAGCCGGTCACTTCCCCGAGGACGGAGCCGACGGTGCCGGGCAGGAGCAGCGCCTGGGCGAGGTCGGCGAGCGCGGACTGCATCTGCTGCGGCAGTGCCTGCCCGAACCGGGCCCCGAGTCCGCCGCGGCGCAGGTACTCCTCCAGCGGCTCGCCGGGGTGCTGGTGCTCCCAGTAGCGGCGCAGTGCGATGTCGAAGGCGGGCAGCGGGCGGTCGAGGCGGGCGAGCGCGAGCCTGATCGTGAGCACGACCCGTTCGAAGTCGGTGCCGGCCGACCGGGCGAGGTCGATCCGTACGGGCAGGACCGACGCACCGTGAGGCCAGACGGGTTCGCTCCACTGGACGGGGCGCTGCCCGGCGAGGGCGGCCTCCAGGGTGCGGGAGAGCGTCGACTTCCCGATCCCGCCCACCCCGTGGAAGACCAGCAGATTGCGCCGCGGGGCCTCGAGGTCTTCGACATCGAAGCCGGGCGCCGTGATGTCCCGCATGTGTTCGGTGAGCGCGGCCGCGACCGTCTGCCACTGGCTCTGCCGGTTCGTGAACGCCTCGTCCCCGCCCAGATGCTGGTCGTTCGAGCTGAACAGCGCCCTCAGATCCCGACCCGCACCCGCCACAGCACAACCCCCTGGTGATCACCTTGGCCCCTCAACCTACGCGCGTCCGGGCACCTTTGGACAAGCCTCCCCGAAAGGATGACGACCCACGGGCGCTTCCCGGCCGCTCCGGTGCTCCATCGCGGCGGAGGTTGCTTTGCGGGCGGGTTTCCGCGCGGCGGACAATGCCCTTTCGCTCCGACACAGAGGCGGTTCCCCATGCACGACCACCCCGGCACACCCCAGGCCGGCAACTCCGAGCCCCCGTGCTCCGATGACGGACGGCAGGGGGATGAGCACGACGTGGCACTGCAGAATGTGCGGGCGGTCATGAGCTGGTACCGGCAGGAGATCTTCCGGGAGCGTCAGTCCGGCGAGGCGAACCGGGCCCGGCTGGAGCAGTTGACGGCCGCCCTGCGGGAATGCGTCGCCGACCAACAGGCGCTGGAACAGGCCGGGCCCGAGGAAGCCGAGCGGATCACCACCCTCTACAAGACCCGCTACGCCGCACTCACCAAGGAGTAGCCGGCCCGGCGCCGTCTTGCCTTCTTCGCACCATGGGCCCCTCCCCTTGGTGACGTTGTGCGCCTTGTACGCCCGCTCAGGCCATTGAGCCCAGCCAGAGGGAGCCGAATTGGGCAATTTAAGTGTCATGGAACTGGGGGCAGCCAAGCGGAAGCTAGGACGACCGTCGCAGGGACAGGAGTGCCGACGGCAGTGAGAAGCCCATCGGGAATCAGACCTATCGCCTCGCCGAAGTTCACCGTGCCGCCGGAAAACGTCGCCCCGCTGAAGTCCACCGTGCCGCCGGAGAACCTTGCGCCGCTGAAGTCCACGGTGCCGCCGGAGAATGTCGCGCCGCTGAAGTCCACGGTGCCGCCGGAGAACGTTGCCCCGCTGAAGTACACCGTGCTGCCGGAAAACCTCGCGAGGCGGAAGTCCACCGTGCCGCCGGAAAACGTCGCGCCGCCGAAGTTCACCGTGCCGCCTGAAAACGTCGTGAGGCGGAAGTTCACCGTGCCGCCGGAGAACCTCGCCCCGCTGAAGTCCACGGCGCCGCCAGAAAACGTCGCGCCGCTGAAGTACACCGTGCCGCCAGAGAACCTCGCCCCGCTGAAGTCCACGGCGCCGCCAGAGAAACTCGCGCCGCTGAAGTACACCGTGCCGCCGGAGAACATCGCGCTGCGGAAGTTCACCGTGCCGCCGGAAAACGTCGCGCCGCTGAAGTTCACCGTGCCGCCGGAAAACGTCGCGAGACGGAAAGTCACCTTGCCGCCAGAGAACATCGCGCCGCCGAAGTCCACCATGCTGCCGGAGTCCGCCGTGCTGCCGGAAAACGTTGCGCGCACGAAGTACACGGTGCCGCCAGAGAACCTCGCGCCGCTGAAGTCCACGGCGCCGCCGGAAAACGTCGCGCCGCTGAAGTCCACGGCGCCGCCGGAAAACGTCGCGCCGCTGAAGTCCACGGCGCCGCCGGAGAACGTCGCCCCGCCGAAGTACACGGTGCCGCCAGAGAAGATCGCATCGCTGAAGTCCATGCTGGCGTCGATGGTGACGCCGGCGAGGTCGAGGTCGCAGCCCTGCCAGGATCGGTGGGTGCCCTGGGGGCGTCGGTAGTGGTCGCCGATGAGGCGCAGGATGGTGTGGCGGACCTTGCGGAAGGCGAGGTAGCGGTGGTGTTCCTCTTGTTGAGTGGGGTCGTCACCGGGGTCGGGAGTGAAGGGGAGTTGGAGGTAGGCGCACAGGACGTCGATGCAGGTCTGGCGCAGGCTGTCGTCGGGGGCGTCGTCGGCGAGGCCGGCGAGGGCGTGGACGCCGCCGAGCCGGACTGCGGGTGAGTCGGATCCGAGTTTGTCGACGGCTTGGGAGAAGCGTTCGGTGTGGAGGCGGGTGGCTTCGCGGTGGGCGCCGGCCTCGTCGACGCGCTGGCGACGGTAGGCAACGACCAGGGCGACGAGCGCACCGGATCCAGCGACCACCCCGAAGGAGAGTTTCACCAGGTCGAACAGCGTCTTAGCGTCGAGCTTGACGGTGGTGTCGATCTCGTTGAAGCCGAGCAGCACGACCAGGCCGTAGAAGACGCTGCCCGCGACCAGGACCGCAGCGACGAAGGCGAGGGTCAGGGCCCGGCCGACCCTCCACAACCGTAACTCCCGATCATTCGGATCGGATGGTGACCTTCGGTTGGGTGTCATGGCGATGAAGACAGGCCTTCGGCGGCAAAGGTTGCATCCGATCCATTGAGCGGGATGGCTTGCCCGCGTACGAGGGCTCCGTGACCGATGAGTTCCGAGGGCACGCTCGGGGAGATCGGCCGTGGCTGGAGGTGGCCGGGCAGCAGCGGAAGGGCGAGGGCGGCGATTTCCCTGAGCTCGGCGCGGTACTGCGGCAGGTCGGCCGCCAGCTCCCGGTGCACGGAGAGGAACAGGCCGGCTTCCCGCGAGGTGTAGGGGCGCCGGCGCTCCAGGGTGAGCGTCAGGGCTGCCCGCGGTGCTCGCTTCCAGCCGTCGGCGGTGCGGTCGTTACGGAAGAGGAGATGGAAGTCCCTCCGCAGTACCATCAGCGACGCCACCGCCGGCTCCGCTTCCGCACTGCGAACCACGTCGGACAGCGCCCTGTAACACGTGTCGTGACCGGCCTTGGACGTGAAACGGCCCGGTACGCCGCCTCTGATGACGTCGGCGTACCGGCGCGCGGTGCCCTGGCGGCTGTCCGCTTCCCGCACTGCCAGCACGACCAACTCGATCCGGTAGCCGTCTCGCGCGAACGGACGAGCGCTGCGCCAGAACTCTGCGGCGCTGCCCGGAGCTGCCTCGATCAGAACATCACCGCGGCGTGCCCGGACATACGCTTCCGCTTCAGCCATCCAGGCCCGGTAGTCGGCCCGGATCGCCGCCCCCGCGCCACGCGGGTCCTCGACGAGGAGCTGGTGGTAGTCCGGATGGTTCACCTTCATGTCGTCCCCGGACAGCCGGGTCACCCCGCGGCCGGTCATCGCCCGCTTCACCACATTGGCGGCCCTCCACTTCCCCGCACCGGGCTGCCCGAGCACATACGTCACCACCGGCCGCTCCTGGGCGGTGATGGCGCTCAGGTAGGAGGGGGCAATCAGTTCCTCGAACGTCCACCGATGTTCTTCCGCCGACAGCCGGTGGTAGTCGACGCCCGGCGGATCCGGCCGGGGCTGAGCCACCCGCCGTACGGGCTCGGCCAGGGCGAAAGCACGCTCGGCATCCCTGCGCACTGCCAGGCGCCGGTCGTCCTCCACCTCCTCGTGGTGGAGCCGTCGCTCCGCGGCCGCCAGCTCCTCCCGGAACCACGCGGACTGCCGCGCCGTCCACGGCCGTAACCGGCCGCTGATCACCGCCGTACCCGCGGCCGGCACCCGGCGCCACGCCCCGCCGACCAGCTCGTTGGCATACAGCGGCTCGACGTCCCGGCGCACGACGGTGATCCGGTCGGCCAGCCGCTCGGCCTCGATGACGGCCAGGGTCCGGGGCAGCTGCTTCACGCAGCAGTCGTGGTTCTCCCAGGACACATACTGCCCGTCGCCGGTGAGGAAGCGGTTCAGGATCCCCAACTGGCTCAGCGCCTCCGCCGTGGCCAGGACCACGACTTCGACACGGAAGCCGGCCTCTCGGCTCGCCACCGCGACCGTACGGAAGGCGTTGGCGTCGTCGAGAGCCGTCTCGATCACCGCGTCGAACCGGTTCTCCCGCACGTACGCCTCGACCGCCGCCTGCCAGCGCCGCACATCAGGACGGACGGCGATGCCCGCCGTACGCACGTCGCCGGCCAGGAGCCCGGCGTAGTGGGGGTGGGCGGCCTTGTACAAGTCGCCGCCGATACGGACCGCGCCGCCACGCCGGTCCAGGACGGCGTGCACAAGGTCCGCGACCCGCGTCTTCCCGCTGCCCGGCTGACCGGCGACGAAGACGACGACCGGCCAGTCCTGGCGGGCGGCACCCCTCGTCCACACTGGCAGGATCTGCCGTACGAGGACCTCGTGACCCGCCTCCTCGGACAGAACGACCGATACGGCCTCCTCTCGCACCGCTTCTCCCCCCGGGGCTGTCACAGGCATCTCCTCACCGGGCGGTATACGGGACACTCACGCGCAGCACGGTTCGATCTTGGCAGGGGGAAACATAACACCGACGAGCGATCGGAGAGCGTTTGGGGTGCTATTCACGAGCGATCTGGGGATAATGTAGGGAATGGAGGTGAGCGTGTCCAACGATGAGAGCACGCTGTTCAGCGCGGTCGACGTGCTGCTGGAACAGGTCGCGCAGGACCCCCTGCCGGAGCCTGCAGAGCGCAAACGCCTGCGCGAAGCGGCGGGACTGAGTCAGGACCAGATCGCGAAGGCCCTGAAGGCACGACGGGAGGCAGTAGGCAGCTGGGAAGCCGGCCGCACAGAGCCGCGGCCGCCGAAGCGTGCTGCCTACGCACGGCTCCTGGAGGGCCTCGCCCTCACGCGAGGCGTCAGGATGCGGACGACTCTCGACGCCCCCGAGGCCCCGGAGGCAGCCGACGTACCGGTGACTACCGGGGCCCCCGGCTACCGTGCTGTCCTCGACACCACGGTGGTGACGGCCGACGGCGACGTCGTCCATCTGTCGGTTCCCGCCGGCATCACCGTCACGGTCGAGCCTCGGCCCGCCACAGACTCCTACTACACACCGCGTGCCGTGATCGAGACGCTGGCGGAGATGATCAGCGACTCTGCCATCGAAATCACCGACCCGGCGATGGGCGCCGGAGCATTCCTCACCGCCGCACTCCTCGCAGCGCAACTGCGCAGCCCGGAAACGATCGAGGCTCTGGCCCGGCGTCTGGACCAGGTGAGCCCATGACCGCGAACGCCGTGCCGCACCTTCGGGTCCTGCACGCTTCTGGGGCGGTGCAGGATCTTCCGCGAAAGGCGGCCGAGCAACTGGTGAACGAGGTACACGAGCAGAGCTGACTCGCCAATATCAGCGAAACCCTGGAGAGTCGCGTTCGTTGCCTCGGTGTGGGCTCCTCGAATGCCCATCGACGCAGCCCGAGGCGCTGCGCGCAGTGCGCGCGACTCGGGCGGGACAGGTGACCACGACCTGATAGGCGACCCGGCCGCCGATCCGTACGTACATGGCCGGCCCCGTACCGCCCGGCCATGCCCACACCTCCGGCCGCTCGCCCTTCTTCGGCCGCCACAGCGGCGCCTGCACCGGCGTCCCCTGCCGTCGGTGTCACCGCGCTCGCGCCTCGTCGAGCGGTTCCCGCGGTCCGGCCCTCGGCCTCTCGCTCGGCGCGAAGGCGAGCGCGGCCAGGCCAGACACCCGCATCACCTGGTCGACCGTCTCGTCCAGAGCACTGCTCGCGGAGATCAGGGTCTCGACTCCACCCGGCAGCAGATCCAGCGGCCGATACCACTCACGCAGATGCGCCTCGCCGACCTCACGGGCGATCGGCTTGGTCGCGTGCCGTTCCAGGGTCTGCTCGAACGGGACGTCGAAGTAGAAGCAGTAGCTGTGCCCGGGGTAGTCGGCGAGGAGTCCGGCAAGCATGTCGCCGTAATGGGCGACGTACAGGATGCCTTCCAGCACTGCGTGGAAGCCGTGCTCCAGGGCGTAGCGGACGGTGAGGTCGATCAGGCCGACGTTCGCGCCGCCGAGGATGTCGCGCTCGCGCAGTACGTTGCGCCGCAGGGTGTCCTGGCTGACCACGGCGATGCCGCGTCCGTAGCGCTCGCGCACTGCGGCGGCGACCGAGCTCTTGCCGGAGGCGCTGTTGCCCCGCAGCACCACGAGACGAGTCTGGGAATTCGTTGTCACCCGCCTCACCGTACCGAGCCGGCCCGTATGCGAGGGGATCTCGCGAACCGGACTTCGCTCGGCGGAACCGGGGAGCGCCGGGCCGTGGGTAAGCCACCCTTGGACGGGGCTTGCCCACCCCGGCGGTGCGCGTTGAGATGGGGCTGGTCAGCGCCAGGGGTGTTCTCCCAGGTGTTCTGCCGGTAGCGGGCATACGTCCAGGCCGTCGACGCCGCCTTCCGGCTCGGCACCGCAGGAGTTAAGCGGCACGATCTCGTAGCCGGCGCTGTCGGGCCGCTCCGGGCCATCCCAGACCACCCACCAGGTCACTGTTTCCTGGCCGGGGTATTCCTGTGTCTGGACCTCGAAGGCGTGGCGTCCGGGGTGGCGGGCGAGGTGCGAACAGCCGTCCGCTTCAGGAACCTGATTCGTTGCTTCGGGGAGGTCTTCCAACCACGTGACCTCCTCTGAGGTGAGGGTGACGGCCGCAGTGCACAGTCCTCGTGTCATGGGGCCGAGCGTAGGGCGGTACTGAGAGAACTGGCAGCACCTCACGTTGCACGCCGAGCGGGCGCACGGAGGAAGCTGCGGGCGTCAGCATGAAATGTCGCCTCACCCCATAGAGTGTTCGTACGGTATCCGTACGGTAAAAGTGCGCAATCCTTACGGTTCATGAGGTAGATTGTGGGTCAGGAGGTGTTCCATGTCCGAGATGTTCGATGCGGTCGACGCGCTGGTTGCGTCCCGCTCTCCGCTGCCGTCGGCGGAGGAGCGCAAGCGGCTGCGGGTCGCGCACGGCCTGACGCTGGACGATGTCGCCGGCGCTCTCCACGTGCGGCGGGCCACGGTGTCCGCCTGGGAGTCGGCGAAGAAGCCGACCGAGCCGCGCGGCTCGGAGCGTGAGGCGTACGCGCGACTGCTCAAGCAGCTCGCGGAGCTTTACCCGGCCCCGGTGCCCGCCACGTTCACCGGCGCACCCGCACCGGCGGAAGCGCCGACTCTGTCCACAGGTCCGGCCCCCGAGGCTGCGGTCATGACTGCAACCGAGAACACCCAGACCCCTGCCCCTGCTCCCGCCGCCGCTGCTTCGGCGGCTGCGCCGCGTCCGGCGCCCACCACCAGGCCGACGTCGTCGACGTCGCGCCGTCCGGGCGCGAAGAAGGCGGCCCCGGCCGGAACCCTGGCGGGCGGTGCCGATCCGCGGTTCGAGAACGGACCGTTGGCGGTCGTCGACGTCGAGGACGGGAAGGTGCTGGCGTACTGCACCGGCGGCCTGGTCCTTGACGTGCCCGCCAAGTCCCTGCCGTCCTTGGTGGACTGGACGCTCAAGGAGGCGAAGCTCGGTCAGCCGAAGCTGTCCGGCCCGGGAAGGCCGGCCGACCCGCTGATCGTGCTCACCGAGGCCGCGTGCGAGCGCTACGGCCTGCCCGTCTCGCTCACGGAGGAGGAGAAGCACGCCGGGCGGATCCCGGAGAGCCACAAGGTCATCAAGCAGCTGACCCGTGCGGAGTGGAAGCTGACCAAGCGCGGGTTCGGGCCGTGGGCGCGGATCTACCGTCCGGCCAAGGGTTCGGACCGCCAGTGCGTGCAGCTGTGCATCCCGTCGTGGAACGCGCTGGACCCCCGGTTCTGGGACGACGCAGCGCAGCTTCCGCCGGCGGAACTCGCCCGCGTCCTGGGCCTGTACGCGTCCCGGGTGATGACGCCGCGCGGCTCCACCGCCGTCACCAGCCTGGAGCTGATGACCGCCCTGCACCCGCCGACCCACGCCGTGCGGGATGAGGAGACCGGCGTCCTGCGGCAGGCCGAGACCAAGACGCCCGGGTCGCTGGGCACGGACCCGGTGGACTGCGCGCCGTGCGAGGCCCCGGACGGGCACCCGGTGCTCAACGTGCTGGAGCTGCCGCGCTTCCACGTGCGCGGCCCGGCGGAGAAGCTGTTCGAGGAGGCGTACGACTGGGCGCGGCCGATGACCGATGCCGAGTGCACCCTGCGCCACCTGGTCGGCCTGGACGTGAACATGGCCTTCGCCGCCGGCGCGAACGGGCTGACCGTCGGCCTCGGTGAGCCGACGCACGTCAAGAACCCGGTGTTCGACCCGAAGCTGCCCGGCTCGTGGCTGGTCGACCTGTCCCACGTCGACCTGTCGAAGGTGAAGGTCGGCAAGGAGTGGGTGGAGCTGGACGGCAGCCTGCTGCCGAGTCCGTTCACCCAGAAGGGCGACCGCCCGACGGGCCCGGCCTGGTACGCGACGCCCACCGTCGCCTACGCGGCGGAGCTCGGCTACGACGTCGCGCCGACCGAGGCGTGGGTCCGGTACGACAACGGCCGCTACCTGGACGGCTGGTACAGCCGGTTGCGCGACGCCTACCTCGCCACGATGGCCGACCTTGGCGTCGACGCCGACCTGTCGCCCGCCGACTTCCTCACGGCGATGGACGGCTACAAGGAGCGCGACCCGGAGCTGACGATCGTCATCACGGCGATCAAGGCGACGGTCAAGGGCGGCATCGGCAAGCTCCGCGAGCGGCCCCGCGGCGAGGGCTGGCGGCCGGGCGAGCCGTGGCGCGCCCTGTCCCGCCCGACGTGGCGGCCGGACATCCGCGCGGCAGTCATCTCCCGCACCCGCATCAACCTCCACCGGAAGATCGTCAAGCACGCGGCATTCACCGGGCAGTATCCGATCGCGATCCTGTCCGACTGCGTCGTCTACGCGGCAGGCGGGCCCTCGCCGCTGGACTTCCTGCCCTACCGCGACGGCAAGCCGCTGCCCGGCGGCTTCAAGCTCGGCATCAACCCCGGCCTGGTCAAGCACGAGGGCACCCAGTCCGTCCTGTGGGGCGAGGAAGTCCGCGAGCGATTTGACGCCCCGGCGCTCAACCTCGCCCGGTCCATCAAGGACGGCACCGTCACCGACGTCGACAACGGAGAGTAGGAGAAGGCCACGATGAGCCTGATCGGGGACGGCCTGGACAAGGCGGTGCAGAAGGCGTTCACCCGCCCGGCACCCAAGAACGCGGGCCCGCAGATGCGGTACCTGGTCAAGCAGCTCGGCGGCACCAAGGCGGTCGCCCAGATGCTGCGGGTCTCCCAGCGCACCGTCGAGCGGTACGTGAAAGACCAGATCAAGAAGCCCCGCCCCGACCTCGCCGCGCGCATAGAGCGCGAGGTGAAGAAGCGGTGGCAGCCGCAGATCCGGGCCAAGGCCCGCGAGAAGGCTGCGACGACCGGCGGCATCGTCATCGACACCCGCGCCCGCATGGGCTACACCGCGCCGATCGGGTCGACGGACCAGGACCGCATCCGGCACCTGACTATCGCCCTGCCCCCGCAGCACGCCGCCCGTCTCTTCGACGCCCAGGAGCAGGGCGCCAGCGACGCCCGGCTCCAGGAGATCGCGGCCGAAGCACTCAAGGAGGTCTACTTCCAGGACGGCGGCCGCCGCGCCGGCTCCCTGGAGGAAGTCCGGTTCACGGACATCGAGCACCTCGAGTTCGACCTGTAGCCCCGCCTGCGCCCCGGACAGCCCGCGAGCCCGGACCAACACGGTCCGGGCTCGCCTCGCGTATCCGCTCGGGGGTCGGACGTCGGTACGCACCCCGTGCTCAACAGCCCTGGCCACCACCAGTCACGGCTCGCCGAAGCCGGGCTCGAAAGCCCTTGACGGGGTGGTGGGCGGTGCTCGGCTGGGACGTCGTGGTGATGGTGACCTGTCTGGCGCACTCAATGACTCAGTCGGAGTCCGCGTCTCTGTCGGACGGCAGGGGTGGCATCGACTGTTCGTGGACGTACACGTCCCCGTGGATGGTCCGGGCCTGGAGGATGGCCCCGGCCGACGAGTGGTGTACCACGTTCCCCCCGGCGCCGATCGTACGGCCACCGCGCCGCTGCGGGTCCTTTTGCTCCGCTCGGTCCAACACCTCGACCGGCCAGGCGAGTTCTCGCCAGGCCGGTACGTTCGCGGTAGTGGTGGGGGCCAGGCCGAACCGCTGTGCGGCGGCGACGACGGCGGACCCCAGGCACAGGCGCCGCCCCAGATCGTCGATCTGCGCCTTCAGCTGCCCGATCCGCGTCTCGACCGCCCGCTCCTCCGCGGCATACGCCAACTGCT
>NZ_JTHL01000002.1:145064-152458 GCF_000818195.1 Streptomyces sp. 150FB
ACCGCTGTGCGGCGGCGACGACGGCGGACCCCAGGCACAGGCGCCGCCCCAGATCGTCGATCTGCGCCTTCAGCTGCCCGATCCGCGTCTCGACCGCCCGCTCCTCCGCGGCATACGCCAACTGCTGGGCCGCCAGTTCGGCGTTGCCGAAGTCCCCGGCCCTGTGTACGGCGAGTGCACGCCGCAGTCGCCGCGGCAGGCGGCGGTGATCTCCTGAGCGGGCGAGGAGGCGTGCGAGGGTTTGCGCCGACCGATCCTCCTGCTCCGTCAGCGGCCCTCGGTCAGCGAGCCGCGAGGCCATCCAGCGGCACAGTTCGGCCTCGTTACCGGGAAGTTGGTCCGCGATACCGCTCAGGTCGGCGGCTAGGCGCTTCATCCGCACCGACCACTGCCGCTGCTGCGCGTCTGCTCTGGCAAGCAGGTTGCCGCGGGCGCCGGCCGAGCGCAGGGCACGACGGGCCTCCCGCGCTCGAGCCAGTTCCGCATCCCGGCGGTCGATCTCCGTGGTAACCGGCTCCAGCTCGACACGCACCCGTTTCAGCAGGGCGTATAGGCTGGGGACGTCGTCCAGCGCCACGGCGTACGCTCGTTTCTCCAGCAAGGAGACGACGACGGCACACGGCAGCAGCTCCTCGGAGACGCCGAAGAACCTCCGCATCTCCCCGGCCGCTGCGGTCAGCGCGTCCTGGTGCTCCCGCAAGGAGTGGGTCAGGGCCGGAAGGAGGGTCACGTCCTCCACGACGGCGCCGTCAGCCGGGCCCCCACCCTCCGCTTCCCTGCGCGGCGGCCACGCGTCCATGCGGAGCGTCGATCGCGCCTTTCCCCCCGGCGTATCCAGCCTGCTGCTCTCCCCCAGGCACGACACCCCCTCGACGGGGGTCCCGTCCTCGTTTCGCCAGTGGCCTGCATCGATGACCAGCCCGGAGTAGGGGACCGGGACCAGCCCGGAGGGGGCCGGGGTGATCACACCGAGGTAGCGGCACGTGACATCGTGAGTGTCCGACCACTCCCGGAACAGCCTTCGGTGCAACTCCGGATTGTCGGCCGAGCGCGCCAACACGAAGACCAGACCTGCGTACCCGCCATCGCCCAGCGAACGGAACGGCCGCCGCAGGAAGGCGCCCACCGGCATCCCCCTCATCGCGTAACCCACTGCGGCCTCCCCCGGTCGACACCCGGTCCTATTACGAAATCTGCCCGATCTGCGCTGCCGCGCCCGTCTCCAGGGCCGCCCACGTCCCCCTGTCCGGGTCGGCCGAGATCCCCCTCTCTGCCTCCGCAGCCGTTCGCCGAGGGTAGTTGTTCGGTCACGATATCCCTGCCGCGCAGGAGTATGACGTTGGTTGGGGGGACTGAGCGCGGCCGGGAAAACGGAAGCCACCCGGCCGGTTACGCACCAGACCGATACGGTCCGGGGCTCGCTCGCGTATCCGCGGGGTCTGATGTTCATGCACGCGGTGCCCTGTCCAACGACGCTGCGACGCCTCAGTCACCTGCACCGGAACAATGCAGGCGAAGCCGTCCGGCGGCTGCTCCCGCCCGCCTACGATGCGCTTGTGCGGAACACGAAGGCGTTCAAGGAAGCCGTTGCCCAGACGCTCGCGGAGCTGGCCCGCCGGGGGGTGACCCTCGCGCCGGCGACCGTGGAGGACACGATCGAGAAGCAGATCACCACCGTCTCCGAGCGGCTCGGGATCCAGGTGCGCTCCGCCTGGCGGTACTTCGACGCCTCCGTCACGGCCGACCGGCTCGCGCAGAGCCTGTCGTCCTACGAGGAGAGCAGTAGCGAGAAGGGTGTCGGGCAGGCCCCGATGCCGCCGATCGACAATCCGGAACTCGCCCTGGTCCTCGCCGGGGTCCCGGACTCTCTGGCCCAGACCGGCGGAGACCTGTATGCGACCATCATCAATGTGGCGGTCAACGCCTGGATGGCCGGGCACATCCACGGCGAGGACGGCTGCGCCGGCTGCGGCGACCGCGGCCCGTCTGGACATGACTGGGAAGCCCGGATGCGCACCATCACCGAGATGCAGCCGAACATCACCAAGTGGTTCGACCGCGACGTATGGACGTCCGCCGTCAACGACGCTGGTTACACCGTCACCCGCCGCTGACCCGCCGCTCAGCTCGCCAAAGCCGGATCGAGCAACGTTCCGGATCTCTCGTCCTGCGGGGTGGCAGGATTCCGGTCCATGGGAACGAGAGATGACAGTGACGAGGCGTACGTCGTCGGTCTGTGCAATCGGATCCTGGGGGAGGACGCCTCGACCCAGCACACGTTCGACTGGCTGCTGGGCGACGCTGGAATGGGCGGCCGTCGTCGCAAACTGCCGGTCGATGCCTACTGGTCTGGGCACCAACTCGTAGTCGAGTACCGGGAACGGCAGCATGACCAGCCCGTGCCGCACTTCGACAAGCCGGATCGCCTGACCGTGAGCGGGGTGCATCGCGGCGAGCAGAGGGCCCTCTACGACGCCCGCCGCGACACCGAGATCCCCATCCACGGGCTGAGGCTTGTCGTCGTCCGCCCCGCCGACCTCGATGCCGACGGCCGCGGGCGACTGCGTCGAAGCGAAGAAGCCGACCTGGCTGCGTTGCAGAAGATCCTGGCGTGCGAGAGCGACGGGGACCGCGGCACCGACGCCTTCCGAACCTGACGAACAGCCGCCAACAGCACCGGCCGCCCCCGGGCGATCGTCTTCCTCTGTCCACAGGTGACGCGTCGAATCCTGGGCTCATGAGCGATCACGAGCAGCAGCCGGCCCCACGCCGGGGCAAGGTCCTGGAGGCCCTCGCGCGGGCCGAGCGGAAGGTCTTCACCCGGCCCGCGCCGAAATCAGCCAATGCACAGGTGAAATTCCTCCTCACGCGGGCGAAGGGTTCGACCAAGGCCCTGGCGGAGCGCCTGGGCGTCTCGCGCCGGACCGTGGAGCGCTACCGGGCCGGGAAGCTGACGACCCCGCAGAAGCGCCTCCAGGCCGCCCTGGTGGAGGAGACCGAATCCGAGTGGCAACCGCAGGTCAGAGCGCAAGCGCGCGCACAGGCGTCCACCTCCAGGGGGATGATGGTGGAGGTGACGGCGTACTTCGGATTCACCTGCACGGGCAGCTCGGATGACGGCCGCGAGCGCCAGATCACCACGGACATCTCGCCCACCTACGTGAAGCAGATCCTGGAACTCCAGGAGGCCGGGGCGACGGAGGAAGATCTGCATCCGATCGTCGCGGAGGCCATCACGGAGTCGTACTTCACGGAATGGGGCACACGGGCCGATGGCCTCCGCGCGGATTTCACGTCCGTGTCGTCAATATCCTTCCGGTTCTGACCCGGCCGAATTACGGACCTGCTATAAACCAAATCTGCGGGCCGCCGTACAACGCTCTGGCGGCGGCCCGCTCCGAATCCACACGATGAATGCGAGACCGAAGATGACCCGCTTTTGGCCGCCCGGCGAGACCACCCGCCGACCGCCCGCCCCGCGAGCCGCCGCGCTCTACGATCCGGCCCGCGCCGCCCGTATCGGCCGCCGCGTCGTACGGCGCCGGGCGAAGGGAATGGACGCCGGCGCGGTCGCGGCGGCCCTCGAGGAAGCGCGGTTCGATGCCCGGCAGGCATCCCGGCACAAGGACCTGGTTGCCGGCGTCCGCGGCCACGCGGAGCTCGCGGAGTGGGAGCGCCTGGACCAGCTGCTCGCCGAAGCCGCACCGGGCACGGTCTACGACCCGGACACCGACGACGTCGTCCGGGCCGAACTCGCCGCCGACGCCGCGGCCGCCGCCGCCCGGGAAGCCGAACTGCTCGAAGCCCAGCGGATCGCGGCCCGCGCCGACGAGCTCCAGGCGCTGCGCGAGCTCGGCACCCTGGGGCAGACCGAGCCCCGCGACGGCGACGAAGCCGTCCGCGACGAACTCACCCGTCGAACCGGCGGGTACGTCCAGGCCGACGTCGACGACTGGCTCGCGCACGCCCTGGCCGCGCACCTCGGGCACTACCGCGAACCCGCCGCCCGCGAGGAAGCAGCCGGCCTCCTGACGCCTCCGGTCCTCGCGCACGCCGCGCTGCTCGCCGAACTTGCCCGCCTGGTCCCCGGCGCCCACGTCGACGAGCTGGCGTTCGCGGCCCGGATCGCCACCACCGAGCCCGAAGCCGCCGACGCGCTCGCCGCGTTTCTCGCCCGCGTCTGCCCGTAGCGCCGCGCTCCCGGGCGCGTTCTGGGGATCACCCGCCGCGCCTGGCACAGCGAGGACATCATGAGGGCGTGGCCGACAACACCCTGCATCTGAAGTACGAACAGATCGACCTGCGCACGGCGAACCTGTCCGGTGCCCTGATGGGGCTCTCGGACAGGCTCCGGGCCTTCTGTGACGGAAGGGTTCTGTACAGCGGTGACGAACTATCCGGCAGGGCGCAGGACCTGGCCCAGGAGATGAACGCGATCGTGGCGCGATGCGCCGCGCTGGACGCGATGCGTCAGGCATACCGGGACCTGGTGCCGGACGTCCCGAAGATGAGTGAGCAGCCTTCGTTGCCGGACGCCGCCCGCGATCACCGAAGGTGACTGTCACGCTGTCAGGCTCGGGGTGTCACGCACCCCTGATCCGGCTGTCACGCTGGGGAACGCTGCCAATTTGGCCCGCAACCACGGGGCCAACCCCCGAATCTCGGCCTTACCTCGAGGTCTGACCAGCGAAGGAGCCGCAGTGCCGTCCATCGTCCAGGAGCTCTCCGGCCACCGCGATCTCGAAGGACTCCGCATCCTGCTCGACTGCCCCTTCAAGGCCACGGTGCTCCGCGAAGGCCCCGCACAGGTCTCCGGGCCGGGCGCGGCCTGGCTTGTGTACCTGTGCCCCGTGCACACCGTGGACCTGGACGGCTGGCCCGGCACCGCGGACCACCCGGACAACGGCACGAACCCATGCGGCACCGTGTTCGACTACCGCTCTCCCGAAGGACGCCTCCAGTCGCACGCCGACCTGTGGCTGACACCGCTGACCGGCGTCGACCCGGCGGCGTACGGCGACAGGTGGGCCGACTTCCTGGACCAGGCTCACCGCGTACTGCTCGCCCGAGCCGAAGAGGCCGCCGCCGCCGGCGAGGACAGCCCACTGCAGAACATGCTGGCGTCGATGGCCGTGGCCCGGCGGACCGCAGCCAAAGGCGACCTCGGGGTGGCAGCAACATCCCTCGGGTACTGCGAGACCCTCGCTCTCAGCCTGTAGCTGCGGATCGGTGGTTCTGGTGCGCAGCATTCGCACGACCGAGCAGCGGCGCGCGCATGATCCTTCCCGGCGCTGTGCGGCCCCCTGCGGCGTCCTGAGCGGCTCCGGGCTCCGAGTCGACGATCACGGGCTTCTCGTGCCGTCACAGCGGCGTACAGCGCCTCGGGTGCTCTGGGGCCTCCACGGCTCCCCGCAGGTCCTATCCGGCGTCGGTGTTCTTGTTCTCCCGGCCGCGAGCTCTGCTCTCAGGGGGGGAGAGTTCAACCCGCGCATAGGTACTACAAGTACCTAACTACATTGGGGTGCAAGACGGTGCCCGGCCCCGACCCGTTCAGAGGGCCTCCAGCGGTCTCCCGGTGAACTCCCGGCGGGATCTCCAGCACCGGCCAGACCTTGCACCCTTCCGCTTGCTGCCCGTCCTGCTGCATGGGCTGCTGCTCCTGGTGGTGAAGGGTGCAAGACCGGGTGCTGCTCCGATCGCCCGGTTCGCAGTGCAGCATTCGCCGACCCGGGCGGCACACGGGTGCTGCACGGGTAGCAAGGCCGGCTGCTGCAACCAGGTCGCCGACCGCGCACAGGAATGTGCCCCTGGTGCACATCCTGCGGGTGGTTATCACCCGGGGGTGATGACCGGCGCTATCCGGCGGCCCGGACAGCTCGGAGCGGTGTCTGCGGCTGCCGCTTCGGCGGGCCTGTCTCGTACAGCGGGGCGGTGATCTCGGGCAGCTCACCGGCCTCGATGCGTTCGGCGGCGTCCTGGATGGTCTCCTCCAGCTCCTCCTGGGTGGCGTAGGAGGCGATGTACGGGTGGAGGTAGTAGGTGCGGTACTTGCGGTCCTCGGGCCGCAGCACCAGGTTCCGGCTCTCCAGCAGCGCCATGGCGGTGTTCGCGGAGTTGCGGGACAGACCCACGCGGGCGCCCAGCTCGGCCTGGGAGGCGTTCACCTCGCCGCCGGGCTCCTGGCGCTCGATGAGGACGCTCAGCAGCTCCATCGCGGCTTTCGTGAGGTCCAGCCGGTACAGCATTCCGAAACCGGCGCTCGCTTGGATCAGCATGCCTGTCCCTCCCTCTCGACACCCTCATCGTCGCCGTTCCCGGCCCCGAGCTCCAACTGCACGCTGCGCGGCGCCGGCGGGGGCTTCACTTCGGGGAAGGCGCCCTCCGGCGCGCCCCGGCGCAGGGCCTCCAGGATCTCGTGCTGGACGTCGCCGTTGCCCTCGAAGCCGAGCAGCGGGTTCACGAAGATCAGACCGGTGTCGACGCGCTGGAGCATGTGCCACTCCTCCAGCCGTCCGAGCGCGCGGGTCACGTTCGACCGCTCCACGCCCAGCTTGTCCGCGATCTTCTTGTGCGTGGCCCGGAGCCATCCCTCGCGCTGGCGGCCGATGCACCACAGCAAGACCGCGGACTGGATCGGCGACATGCCGTGCTGGGCGATCAGCACCGCCAGGACGTCGGCGAAGAAGTCGTTGGAGACCACGCTGTAGCCGGAGCGCCCGTACATCTCGTGGGGCGCGCGGTACGTGTACCGGACGTTGACGTCCATCTGCTGCACCGGCCGCTTGCGGGTCGGCGGCTTGATGTCCTGCCCCAGCCGGGACGACAGGGTCTCGCGGAAGGCGCTGTCACCGCCGGGCTGAACGGCAGTGATCCGGCCCTTGCTTCGGCCAGCGGCAAGGCGCTTGGGCTCGCGGGGCATCGACGGTGGTCCTGTCCTCGATCTTGACGGGTCGCGACGGACCCTAGCAGTTGTCCAACCTGACTTGGCAGATTTGTACATGCTGGCGTGGCGCTTTGGTGTCGACGTCGACACACCGGTTTTCAGGGTGGCTCCGTAGAAATGCGTCCCGACCTGCAACGATGCCAAGTTGTACAAGCTGGGTTGGTAAATATGGGTGTCGGTGTGGCACCACCAACACATTTCCGCAGGTCAGTGTGTCAGCGCTGACACATCCCCTTCCGCGAAACCGCAGGTCAGGGGCCGTTTCGCGCAGCGGCCCTCTTTTCCCTAAGACGCACGCGCGCGCGAAGGCCGTACCAGGGCCTTGCGTGCGTGCCACCCACCGAGCACCCACCCGGCAACACTCCGCAGCCGGCCCCGGCGGTCCGCTCGCGCCCTGGCGACCTCACGGAGACCCCCAGCCGCTCCGTACGGACCGTTCTGCGGCTTCCAG
>NZ_JTHL01000003.1:0-2276 GCF_000818195.1 Streptomyces sp. 150FB
CGGTCCGTGGCCGGGCGGTCCGGCCCGTCGCGTCGCAAGCTGCTGACCATGGGCGGGGGTTCGCTCCTGGGGGTGGCCGCCGCCGGGGCGGGCGCCTGGGCCTGGTGGGGTCCCGCCGGTACGGGGCAGGCGAAGGGCGGCCCGGGGACCGGCCCGTCGCCGAAGGCCTCGCGGAAGCCCAAGCAGGACTACCTCTGGCAGCTCCAGGTCAGCGATCCGCCCTCGGACCTCTGGCCGGCCGCCGCCTCGATCCCGTTCCCGATCGGCGATCTCGTCGCGCTGATCACCGGAGCGGGGCTGGCGACCGCGCACGCGGCGGACGGCGCCGCCTCGTGGGGGCCGACCCAGATCGACAACGCCTGGCAGGTCGGGACGGACGGCAAGGACCTCTACCGCGTCACCCAACTCGACAAGTACCAGGGCCACATGGGCGACGACTGGCCACTGATCCTGGAGACGGTCGACCTCGCGACCGGCAAGCCGAAGAAGCGCCTTCCCGAGATGAGCGAGTTCAACGGGGTCATCTTCGAGAACCAGTTGCTGTGCGTCGCCGACCAGGTGATCTATCTGGCCGTCGGGCAGGGCAAGAACGACCAGGACGGATTCCAGCACGACCAGCCCTGGTTCCTGGCCGCCGTGGACGCCCGTACCGCCAAGAGGCTCTGGAGCACGCCGCTGCCGGCCAGGCCGGAGAAGTCCGAGCGGCTGCACTTCCTCGACGCCCGGGTCGTCGCCGACCGGCTGATCCTCCTTCAGGAGACGGCCGGCGGGGCCGTACGGGCGAACGCGCGCGACCGGCGTACCGGCCGCCTGCTCTGGGACAAGCCGCTGCCCGGCATCAAGCCCGACGCCGTCAGATCCATGATGACCACCGACGATCAGCATCTCTACCTGGGCCTGGGCGCGCTGCGCGCCCTGCGGCTGAGCGACGGCGGCGAGGCCTGGAACCTCTCGAAGGCGCGCCCGGGAAGCTCCTTCGGACCGCCCGCCGTCAAGGACGGCGTGGTGTACGCCGTGCAGAAGGGGCGCGGTGTCGTCGGCGTCGACGCGGGCGGCGGAGCGGTCCGCTGGGAGGAGAAGGGCGGGGGCGACGCGGCGAAGGGGGATCTCACCGACCGGCCCGTCCTCGGCACCAAGTACCTCTACAGCAGGAGCCCTTCGGGCCTGCGGGCCATCGACCTCGCGTCCCGTGCGACAGCGCGTACGTACAGGACGACCGGTACGCGCTTCGTCGCGCACCGGGAGGCGGAGGTCGTGATCGCCCTGGGCGGGTTCTTCCTCGCGGCCTTCCCGCTCCAGTGACCACTGACCGCTGCCCCCCTGCCCACTGGCCCCCGCCCACTGCCCCCTGACCCCTGACCACCCAGCGACCACGCGACCCATCACAGAAGGCATCCCGTCATGAAACCGCTCGGCACCGGTGACCCGCTCCGCCTCGGCCCGTACCGCCTGCTCGGCGTGCTCGGCGAGGGGGGCATGGGCAAGGTGTACGTGGGCCAGGACGACGCGGGCCGGGCCGCCGCCGTGAAGGTGCTGCGCCCCGAACTGGCCTACGACCAGAACCTCGCGCAGCGCTTCGTGCGCGAGGCGCGGATGGCGCAGGCCGTCACGAGCACGGGGGTCGCGCGGGTCCTCGGCTCGCAGACCGAGGGCGGACGCCCGTGGATGGCCAACGAGTTCCTCGCCGGGCCGACGCTCGCCGAGGCCGTCGAGGCGCACGGGCCGCTGGACGAACCGGCGGTACGCGCGCTGGCGGCCGCTCTCGCCCGTACCCTCGCCGACATCCACACGGCCGGACTGATCCACCGCGACCTCAAGCCCGCCAACATCGTGCTGACGTCGGCGGGGCCGCGTGTCATCGACTTCGGCATCGCCCGCCCCGAACACGGCCTGACCCTCACCACCACGGGCGAGATCCCGGTCACCCCCGGGTACGGCGCCCCCGAGCAGGTCCTCGGGCACCGCGTCGGGCCGCCCGCCGACGTCTTCTCGCTCGGGGCCGTGCTCGTGTACGCGGCGAGCGGGCGGCGCGCGTTCGACGGGGGTCATGTGGCGGCCCTCCAGTACCAGGTCGTGCACGGTGACCCCGACCTGTCCCAGGTCCCGGAGGTGCTGCGGCCGCTGATCTTCCCCTGCCTCGCCAAGGACCCGGCGCCGCGCCCGCTGCCGGCCCAGATCGTCACGGCGTTCGCTCCGCCGCGCGGGGCCGACCGCGTCTGGCGGCGGGGTCCGCTCGCCGACGACATCACCCGGGGCGAGGCGGGCATCCGCGAACT
>NZ_JTHL01000003.1:5234-8332 GCF_000818195.1 Streptomyces sp. 150FB
AGGCGGGTGATCGGGCGGCCCGTCGCCGCGCGTACCGCCGCGGCCACCGCCGCCGGGGAGGCGACGACCGGGGCCGCGCTCGCCGGTTTGGCGCCGAAGGGGGCCACCACGTCGCGTTCCTCGACCAGTTTGACGATCCGGATGTCCGGCGCGTCCAGGGACGTCGGCAGCGCGTAGCCGGTGAGGTCGGGGTGGCGGACCAGGCCCCGGTTGGTGCGGAGGTTCTCCGTCAGGGCCGTGCCGATGCCCTGGGTGACGCCCGCCTCGATACGGGTCGCCAGTTGCGCCGGGTTCAGTACGCGGCCGACGTCCTGCGCCACCGCCATCTCGACCACCCGGATCGATCCCAGCTCGATGTCCACGTCGACGACCGCGCGGATCGCGCAGAACGCCAGCCCGACGAACGCGTCGCCCTGGCCCGACTCGTCGAGCGGCTCCGTGGGGTGCGGGCGGCACTGCGCGGTCGCCCACAGCTCCTTGCCGTCCATCGCCTCGGTGACCGTGGTGGACAGCACACCGTCGTACGACGTGATCTTGCCGTCCGTGATCTGGAGCAGCTCGGTCGACATCCCGAACTTGTGCGCCAGCGGCTGGAGAAGCTGGGTACGGACCATCTTCGCCGCCCGCTCGACCGCGCCGCCCGAGACCCAGGTGTGCCTGCCATGGGCCGCCGGGCCCGCCGGGGGCTGGTCCGTGTCGACCGAGGCGACATGGACCTCCTCGATGCCGAGCGTCTCCTGCACGATCTGCCGGGCCAGCGTGGAGAATCCCTGTCCGGTCTCGACGGCGGCGCAGATGACCGTGGCGATGCCGTCGTGCACCTTGACGGTGGCGGTGGAGACCTCGTCGGCGCCCTCGGCGCCGAGCATGTGGACCATGCCGAGCCCGTAGCCGACCCCGCGCCGTACCGCTCCGGGCTCGCCCGCGCCCTCCGGTCCTCCGGGCAGCAGCCAGGCCGCCTCCGGGGTGTCCTTGGGGAGCGGCGGCAGCGGGAAGTCCCGTACGGCGCGCAGCAGTTCGGCGACCGGCGCCGGGCAGGTCACGGTCTGGCTGGTGGGCAGGATATCTCCGGTGGCGAGGACGTTGCGCAGCCTCAACTCGGCGGGGTCCATGCCGAGTTTGGCGGCCAGCTTGTCCATCTGGCCCTCGTACGCGGCACAGACCTGCATCGCGCCCTCGCCGCGCACATGCCCCGACGGCGGGTTGTTGGTGCGGACCACCCAGCCCTCGATGAAGGCGTGCGGCACGACGTACGGGCCGCACGCGAACGCGACGGCCGCGGCGAGGGATTCGGACGAGGAGTCCGCGTACGCGCCCGCGTCCAGCAGGATCTGCGCCTCGACCTTGACCAACCGGCCCTCGGCGTCGGCGTGGTGGCGGTAGCGGAGCAGCGTCGGGTGGCGGTGGGCGTGGCCGAGGAAGGACTCCTCGCGGGTCGCCGCGAGCTTGACCGGGCAGCCGGTGCGCAGCGCGAGCAGGCCGAGCGGGATCTGGAAGCCGGGGTCCTCGCGGTCGCCGGTGGCGCCGGGGACACCGGTGACGACGACCTTCACCCGGTCGGCGTCGAGCCCGAAGCAGGCGGCGGCCAGGTCGCGGTCGGTGTGCGGGTCGGTCGAAGCGGTGTAGATCTCCACGCCGCCGTCGGGCCTCGGTACGGCGAGCCCGGCCTCGGCGCCGATCGGCGCCGGGTCCTGGCGGCCGATGCGGTACAGGCCCTCGACGACGATCTCGCCCTGGACCTCGGGGTCGCCGTAGCGCAGCGGGATGTGGCGGATCAGGTTGCCGTCGGGGTGCAGCGGCTCCGCCGCGAAGGCCTTCTCGGGGTCGGTGACCGGTTCGAGGATCTCGTACTCGACGGCGATGGCGGCCGCGGCCATCCGCGCCGTATCGGGGTGGTCGGCGGCGACGGCGGCGATGGCCTCGCCGTGGTGGCGTACGACGTCGGAGGCGAAGACGGGCCGGTCGACGACACGGCGGCCGTACGACGGGTCGCCGAGCACGTCCTCGTGCGTGACGACGGCCCGTACGCCCAGCATCTCGGCGGCCGCCTCGGTGTCGATCGAGACGATGCGGGCGTGCGGGTGCGGGGAGCGCAGGATCGCCGCCCACAGCAGGCCCTCGGCCCACAGGTCGGCGGCGTACGGGAAGGTGCCCTCGGTCTTGGCGCGCGCGTCGGCCGGGGAGAGTGAAGCGCCGAGGCCGTGCGCCGGCGGCTCCTGCTGCGGGCCGTCGAGCGTCGGGGCCTCGGTGGCCGCGTCGTTGCTCACGCCATGCCTCCGTCGTGCGAGTGCGGGTGCGAGGGCCCGGCGCCGCCGGCCCCGGGAGGTGCCTGGTGCGGTACGCGCGCCTCTTCGGAGGCCGCTGCCGCGGCTTCCGCGCTGGCGGCGCGCTGTGCGGCGACTTCGTTGACGGCGTCGAGCACGCCCCGGTAGCCGGAGCAGCGGCAGAGGTTGCCGCAGAGCGCCTGCCGGGTCTCCAGTTCGCTGGGGGCGTGGTTGCCCTCCAGCAGGTCGTGGACCGTCATGGCCATGCCGGGGATGCAGAAGCCGCACTGGACGGCGCCCTGGTTGGCCAGCGCCCGCTGCACGTCGGAGGGTTCGCCGTCGGCGGCGAGGCCTTCGACCGTACGGACCTCGGAGCCGGCCGCCGTGGCCGCCGGTACCAGGCAGGAGGCGACGAGCCGCCCGTCGACCTGCACGTTGCAGGCGCCGCACTCGCCCTGTGAGCAGCCGTCCTTGGCGCCGGCGAGGCCGAGGCGCTCGCGCAGCACGTACAGGAGGGACTCGCCGATCCAGGAGTCGGTGACCGGGCGGTCGGCGCCGTTGACGCGCAGGACGTAGGAGTTGGCCGGGTGTTCGGGGCTGTCGCTGCTGCTGGTGAGGGGCGCCGGTTCGGGCTCGGGGAGCGGTTCCGGCAACGCCTCGGACAGCGCTTCCGGCTCCGGCTCCGGCTGCGACTCGGCGCCGGCCGGGGCCTCGGCGTCGGGTTCGGCCTCGGAGTCGGGGCCCGCGTCCGGCGCGAGGTCCTGCTCGGGTACGAGGGCCGCGTCCGGTACGGGGTCGAGGCCGGTGCCTTCGGGTACGACCGCCGCTTCCGGC
>NZ_JTHL01000004.1:0-2029 GCF_000818195.1 Streptomyces sp. 150FB
TCCCGAGGCGGCGCGGGCGCGCAGCGCGTGCTGGGCGCCGAGGCGGTCGCGGGCGGCGAAGAGCGCGCGGGAGATGAGGAGGGCGGTGCGCCGGTCGTCGCCGGACAGGTAGCGGTTACGACTGGAGAGCGCGAGGCCGTCCGTGTCGCGGGCGGTCGGCGCGCCGACGATCTCGACCGGGAAGTTCAGGTCCCGGACCATGCGGCGGATCAGCGCCAACTGCTGGGCGTCCTTCTGGCCGAAGAGGGCGAGGTCGGGCCGGGTGAGGTGGAGCATCTTGGCGACGACGGTGAGCATGCCGTCGAAGTGGCCGGGCCGCGCCGCCCCTTCGAGCCGCCCGCCCATGGGTCCGGCCGCGATCCTGACCTGGGGGGCGCCGCCGGGGTAGACCTCGTCGGCGGACGGGGCGAAGACGGTGTCCGCACCCGCTTCCGCCGCGATCTTCAGGTCGGCCTCCAGCGTGCGGGGGTAGCGGTCGAGATCCTCGCCCGCGCCGAACTGGAGGGGGTTGACGAAGACCGTGACGATCACGAAGCCGGCCGGGCCGACCTGGGCGCGCGCGGCCCGTACGAGGCTCGCGTGCCCGTCGTGCAGCGCGCCCATGGTCATGACGAGGGATATGGGTCCCCCGTGGCCGGTACCTTCGTCGTTCGCGCTTCCGTGATCCGTACGGGCCGCGAGGAGCCGGTCCAGCTCCGCGCGCGTGGAGGTGAGTGCGAAGGTCATCGGGCGCCCCCGCCGTCGCCTCCGGGCGCGCCTCCGAGCCGGTCACCGTCGGCGAGGACGTCGAGCAGGTCCTCGGCCAGCTCCGGCTTCAGCAGGCCGTGCGCCAGCGCGCGGTCCGCCGTCGTACGCGCCATCGCGAGGTATCCGGCGACGGCTCCCGGCGCGTGCGCGCGCAGCTCGGCGACGTGTGCGGCGACCGTGCCCGCGTCACCGCGCGCGACCGGCCCGGTGAGGGCCGCGTCGCCGGAGCGAAGGGCGTTGTCGAGGGCCGCGCCGAGCAGCGGTCCCAGCATGCGGTCCGGGGCCTCGACACCGGCGGTGCGCAGCAGCTCCATCGACTGGGCGACCAGCGTGACCAGGTGGTTGGCGCCCAGCGCCAGGGCCGCGTGGTAGAGCGGGCGGGACTCCTCGGCGATCCACTCGGGTTCGCCGCCCATCTCGATGACCAGCGCCTGGGCGGCGAGCCGCAGCTCCTCGGGCGCTGTGACCCCGAAGGAGCAGCCCGCCAGCCGCTGCACGTCCACGGAGGAGCCGGTGAAGGTCATGGCCGGGTGCAGCGCGAGCGGCAGCGCCCCGGCGCGCGTGGCGGGGTCGAGCACCTGCGTGCCGTACCGCCCTGAGCTGTGGACGACAAGCTGGCCGGGGCGGACGGCCCCCGTCTCGGCGAGCCCCTCCACCAGTCCGGGGAGCGCGTCGTCGGGCACGGTCAGCAACACCAGATCGGCGCGCTCCAGCACCTCGGCGGGGGTGACCAGCGGAACGTCGGGGAGCAGCGCGGCCGCCCTCCGTACGGACGCGTCGGAGACGCCCGACACGGCGACCGGACGGTGTCCGGCGAGCTGGAGGGAGGCGGCGAGAGCCGGGCCGACGCGGCCCGCGCCGACCACTCCGACCGTGAGCCTGGCAGGGCGGTCACGGGGGTCGGGGGCTTCCTGTCCTGGTACTGGATTCACTCGGTGGCGCCTTCCGTTCCAGTCCGCGGCGGGTACCGGACGATTTCCCGCCATGCTACGCCAGCGGGCCCCGCCCCCCTTCAGTTGTCCACAACCTCCCCGGCCCCGCACGGGCGCGCACAAGGCTGTTGGCAACAGGAGATCGCTGGCCGATGATCGGCTCATGCGAGAGAGCACGGAAGAGACGGACAAGGCCCAGGAACAGGCCCCGGAACAGGCCCCGGAAAACGCCGACGCCGGCGTACGGGACGACGCGCCCGACAGCGCGCCCGACGCCGCGTCGGAGGCCGAGGCGCAGCGGCGGCGCAAGGCCGCCTGGCGGGCCGCCGAGCGGGCCCTGACGCACGCCT
>NZ_JTHL01000004.1:6655-8483 GCF_000818195.1 Streptomyces sp. 150FB
GCCTCGACGGATCCGGCGGCGTACGTACGGGCGCTGTCGGCGGCCGGGGAGGGCGCGGAGCTGACGGCGCGCGGCGGGCTCGGGGACTTCGGCTGGCTGATGCAGCCGGTCGGCATCGACCTGGACCTGGCGCTGAGCCTCGGTCTTGGCTTGGGCGCCGGGGCCGGGGCCGGGCCTGGCGGCCCTCTGAGAGACTGTCGCCCATGACGGAGACCACCCGCACGACGGTCGGCATCGGCGGCGCCGCTGAGAGCACCGACATGGTGCTCAACATCGGTCCCCAGCACCCCTCCACGCACGGTGTGCTCCGGCTGCGCCTGCTGCTCGACGGGGAGGTGATCCGGCACGCCGAGCCGGTCATCGGCTATATGCACCGGGGCGCCGAGAAGCTCTTCGAGGCGCGCGACTACCGGCAGATCGTGATGCTCGCCAACCGCCACGACTGGCTGTCGGCGTTCTCCAACGAGCTGGGTGTCGTGATGGGCGTCGAGCGAATGCTCGGCATGGAGGTGCCCGAGCGCGCCGTATGGACCAGGACGCTGCTCGCCGAGCTGAACCGGGTGCTGAACCACCTGATGTTCCTCGGCTCCTACCCCCTCGAACTGGGCGGCATCACACCGGTGTTCCACGCCTTCCGCGAGCGGGAGGAGATCCAGGCCGTGATGGAGGAGATCTCCGGCGGTCGGATGCACTTCATGTTCAACCGGGTCGGCGGCCTGAAGGAGGACCTGCCGGCCGGCTGGCTGGGCCGGGTCAGGGAAGCCGTGGCGGGGGTGCGGTCGCGGATGGACGTGTACGACCGGCTCGTCCTCGGCAACGAGATCTTCCGGGGCCGGACGCGCGGGGTCGGTGTGCTCTCGCGCGACGCCGTCCACGCGTACGGCGTGTCGGGGCCGATCGCCCGCGCCTCCGGGGTCGACTTCGACCTGCGCCGTGACGAGCCGTACCTCGCGTACGGGGAGCTGCGCGACACGCTCCGCGTGGTCACCCGCGAGGACGGCGACTGCCTGGCGCGCTTCGAGTGCCTGCTCGAACAGACCCACAACTCGCTGGCGCTGGCGGACGCGTGCCTGGACCGGATCGGCGAGCTGGCGCCGGGGCCGATCAACCAGCGGCTGCCCAAGGTGCTGAAGGCGCCCGAGGGCCACACGTACACGTGGACCGAGAACCCACTCGGCATCAACGGCTACTACCTGGTGTCGAAGGGCGAGAAGACGCCGTACCGGCTGAAGCTGCGCTCGGCGTCGTTCAACAACATCCAGGCGCTGACCGAGTTGCTGCCGGGGACGCAGGTCGCCGACATGGTGGCGATCCTGGGTTCGCTGTTCTTCGTCGTGGGCGACATCGACAAGTAGCGGGCCGCCTGCCTCACTACGAGCCGATCGCGCTGCGCAGCTCGCCCAGTTCGAGCTGTTCCGTCTCGTCGTGCGCGGTCAGGTCGATGACCTGGCCGACCTCACGCCCCTCGATCTCGGTCGCGCGCTGCGCCGCGAGTGCTTCCTCGCCCACCACGTCGGCGAGGTCCTCGCGCGCCACCTTCGCCAGTTCGGCGGCCGGTGCCTGTGCGACCGGTGCCTGTGCGACCGGTGCCGGTTCGTCCTTGTCGCCCTTGTCCGCGGTCGACTCCGTACCGTCGGCGTCCGCGGCCGCGTGGTGCGAGCCGCCGGT
This sequence comes from Streptomyces sp. 150FB, assembly GCF_000818195.1. Lineage (GTDB taxonomy): Bacteria > Actinomycetota > Actinomycetes > Streptomycetales > Streptomycetaceae > Streptomyces. Next base: position 8,324 of record NZ_JTHL01000004.1, read on the forward strand.
TGCCTGCGTACCGAAGAAGTCGAAGCCGGCGCCCGGACGGCGTACGGGCCGGCGCTGCGGGGCGTACGGCACGATCGCCGACGCGGCCTGCACGCGGGTCGCGGGCAGCGCGGACGAGGGGCGTGCGTGCTGGACGTTGGTGCTCCCGGCGGCCGCGGCG
>NZ_JTHL01000005.1 GCF_000818195.1 Streptomyces sp. 150FB
CGTCACCGCGGACGTGTTGCCTGAGGCGGTCGTCCGCCGCAAATCACGCTTTAGTATCCCGGACACCACCCCTGCGCGCCCCCCTTCACCTGCGGGAACCCCGCACTGACCGCCTCGGGCGCGGCGTTGCGGGCAGCCACGGGCCGACGGAGGGTGACGGGGTCGCAGGAGGTACGTGTCCGGACGCTAACGTGAGATTTGTGGCGCATAACCGCCTCAGGCAACACGTGCCGCGGTGACGACGCCGTAAATCACACGTCCGGACATGTGCCTCCGGAGGCCCCGGCGCCCGGCACAGAACCAACCGGCCGCAACCAAGACCCGGCCACAACTACCGCACCGCCCAGACCCACGGCCGCCCGCCGCGAGGCGCGAGGCACACCGCGCCGCGTTGTCGGATCGCCCGAATACGCCCAGTATGAGGACCGACCCTCCGCCGTACGCGTCCGGCGGATCGCGCGAGTCCGCCCCGGAAGGGAGCCCCCGATGATCCGTCGACGCAGGCCCCCCGGCGCGGCGCGTACGGCCGTGACGTCCGCGCCGGTGCCCCCGTCGTGACCCCCGAGGAGTTCCGCGCGCTGATCCCCGCCCTGCGCGACACGGTGTGGCTGGACACCCCGGCGGTGGCGCCCGGCGCGCTTCCGGTGACCGAAGCGCTGCGCGCGACGCTGGACGCCTGGTCGGCCGGGACCTTCGACCGGCTGGACTGGGACGCCTCGGTGGACCGCGCCCGCGACGTGTTCGCGCGGCTGGTCGGCGCCGAGCCGGAGGCCGTGTCCGCCCTGGGGTCCCTGGCGGAGGCGGCGGCGACAGTGGCGGGCTCGCTGCCGCGCGGGCGGGTCGTGGTGGCGGCCGACGAGTTCCGCAGCATCCTCTTCCCCTGGTTCGCGCGCCACGAAGTGGTGACCGTGCCCGTCCGGGGCGGCGCCGTCCGTACGGAAGACCTCGCCGACGCGCTCGACGACCGCACCGCGCTCCTCGCGGTCAGCGAGGTCGCCACACGGGCCGGTAACCGGCTGGACCTGCCTGCCCTGCGCGCCGCCACCGACCGGGTCGGGGCCAGGCTCTTCGTCAACCTCACCCAGTCGCTGGGGGCCCTGCGCTACGACCCGGCGGCCGTACGGCCGGACTACCTCGCGGTGCACGGCTACGCCTGGCTGCTCTGCCCGCGCGGCGCCGCCTGGCTCGTCACCCGGGCCGACCGGCGCGAGGAACTGGTGCCCCTCGCCCCGAACTCGCACTCGACCCCTCAGCCGTACGGCTATTTCGGCGGCCCGGTCCAGTTGGCGCCGGACGCCACCCGCTGCGACGGCTCGCCCGCCTGGTTCTCCTGGATCGGGGCCGCCGCCGCGCTGCCGCTCTTCCTCGACCTGGACCCCGTACGCGTCGAGGAACACTGTCTGGGCCTGGCCGGCCGGCTCATCGAGGGCGCGGAGGAGCTGGGGCTGCGCAGGGTCTCCCAGGGGCCGCCGGCACCGGTCGTGGTCCTCGGCACCGATCACCCGGACGAGACGGCCCGCGCGCTGCGCGCCGGGGGAATCCGGGCGACCGTCACCGAGGACCGGGTGCGCTTCGGCACGCACTACTTCAACAACGAGGCGGACATCGACGCGGCCCTGGACGCGCTGCGGCGGGTGTGACGTGCAGATGACAAGAGCATGACGCGCTGCCCGGTTTCCCTTCGCGGCGGTCATCCCCGGCGGTGCTGATCGGGCAGACTGGGCCGATCCGCACCGCAGACGGGGAGCACGGCCGTGATGTCATCCAAAGGAAAGTCACAGGAACACTCCGCAGACGTCGATCCGCTGGGCGCATTGCGCGCGCCGGAGGATCCCGATTGCGATGTCTACCTGACCGGCACGGTCTTCCTCGACATCATCTTCACCGGCCTCGCCAGCGCACCCGTACGGGGCACCGAGTCATGGGCGCGCGGGATGGGCTCCAGTCCGGGCGGCATCGCCAACATGGCGTCGGCGCTGGCCCGCCTGGGGCTGCGTACGTCGCTCGCCGCGGCCTTCGGCGACGACCACTACGGCGAGTACTGCTGGGACGCGCTGGAGCAGGGAGAGGGCATCGACCTGTCCCGCTCGCGCACGGTCCCCGGCTGGCACTCGCCGGTGACGGTCTCGATGGCGTACGAGGGCGAGCGGACGATGGTCTCGCACGGCCACGAGGCGCCACCGCCCGAGCGGGCGCTGCCCGAGTGCCCGCCCCGCTCGCGCGCCGCCGTCGCGGCGCTCACGCCGGGGCGCAGCGACGAGTGGATCGCGCACGCCGCGCACCACGGGGCGCGGATCTTCGCCGACGTCGGGTGGGACGACACCGGGCGCTGGGATCTGGCGGGGCTGGTGGACCTGGCGCACTGCGAGGCGTTCCTGCCCAACGCAGAGGAGGCGATGCGCTACACCCGTACCGAATGCCCGAAGGCGGCGGCGCACAAGCTCGCCGAGGTGGTGCCGCTGGCGGTGGTCACGCTGGGCTCGGAGGGCGCGTACGCGGTGGACGGCGCGAGCGGCGAGAGCGCCGAGGTGCCGGCGATCGCGGTGGAGGCCCTCGACCCGACCGGCGCCGGCGATGTCTTCGTCGCCGGCTTCGTGACCGGCACGCTGGCCGGCTGGCCGCTCGCCGACCGGCTCGCCT
>NZ_JTHL01000006.1 GCF_000818195.1 Streptomyces sp. 150FB
ACTACGCCTTCGGAAAAGTCGGCGTCCTCCAGGAAATCGCCAAAGCCAAGAAAAAGCCCGCCGAAGCACGCGCCGTCATCCAGATCGGCATCGTCATCGGCGGAGCCGACGGAAACTTCGACAAGGACGAACAAGCCGTCGTCCGCGAAGCCTGCTTCACCCTCGGCCTCCCCCCGCACGAATTCGACCTGTAGGCCCTCGCTCAGAGCGTCGTGGCGGCCTGGAGTACGAGGACGAGCGTGATCGTCGCGTTCGCCGAGGCCAGCGCCGAACCGATCGTCCCCGCAGCCGCCGCCCAGACGGCCAGCCCCACCGCGGTGAACACCGGGGGCCACCGTACGGCCGGGGGCTCCGGCTCCAGCAGGGCGGCGACGCGGCGTGGCACAGGTCCGGGGCCCGGGGCGGCGAAACCGGCCAGCGTCGGGGTCGGCGTGCCCCGTGACACGAGCGCGGCCTTGCCGATGGCGCGCGCCACGACGGTCCGGCGGCCCGTCACCCGGGCCGCCTCCTCGTCCGCCCAGCGCTCGGCCGCGTACGCCACCGCCGGACAGAGCGGTCGCAGCAGCGGATTGGCTCGCGCCGCGAGCCGTACGGCCAGCAGGAAGCGGTGGTGGCGCCCGCGCAGATGGGCGTGCTCATGGGCGATCAGGGCGTCCCGCTCCTGGTCGTCCAGGCAGGCGAGCATGGCCGTGGACACCACGACGCGCCCGGCCCCGCCGCCGGGGACGCGGCCGGGCAGCGCGTACGCGTACGGCGCCCGGTCGCGCAGTACGGCCAGCTCACCGTCGGGCAGGCCGGCCAGCGCGCGGTGGGCGCGGCGGCGTACCAGCCGGTGGCGTCCCGCCGCCACGGCGCAGCCGACAGCGATGACTCCGAGCGCGGCCATGGCGGCGCGGCCGGCCACCTCGTCGTACGGCACCGCCTTCCTGACCTCGGGGTCCGACCAGGCGTCGGGCAGCGGATTGCCGGGGAGTTGAGCCGTACCGACCACTCCGAGCAGTACCAGACAGAGCGTGCTGCACACGGCGAGGGCGCAGGCCAGCGCCGACAACAGGCAGGTGGCGACGCGCGGATGGAGGTGCGTCGCGGCGAGACGTGCGACGGGCAGCGCCGTCAGCGGAAGGACGAGCGGCAGGAAGACGAACACACCCACGGCTCAGACCTCCGGCCCGTCCTCGGCCAGGCCGAGCAGATCGCGCAACAGCCGTTCGTCGTCCGGCAGTAGCGCGGTGACGAACCGGGCGAGTACGGCCTCGCGGTCGGCCTCTCCGTCCAGTACCCGGCGCATCCGCAGGGCGGCGAGCCCCGCCTCGTCCGAGGCGGCGCGCCATTCGAAGGAGCGGCCGGCGCGCTCGCGGGTGACGGCGCGCTTGGCCTGGAGCCGGGTCAGGATGGTCATCACGGTCGTGTAGGCCAGGTCTCCCCCGAGCCGGTCCTGCACCCAGGCGGCCGTGACGGGACCCGGCGCCTGCCGGAGCGCCGCGAGGACCTGGGCCTCCAACTCGCCCTGGCCGCGCCGGCGGGGGCGCTCGTCCGGACCGCCGTTCTCGCTCACAACGTCTCCCTCCAGCCGCGCCGCACCGGCACCGGGCGGGTCGTACATATTACTGACCTGGCGCGATCACCACTCCCAGATGCTTCTACAGTGTTGTAGATTCTAGTTCCGGTCACCCGGTCCGTGTCACCAGGAGGAGAACAGCGTGGGAGTTTCCCTGTCCAAAGGCGGCAATGTCTCGCTCAGCAAGGAGGCTCCGGGGCTGACGGCCGTCCTGGTCGGCCTCGGCTGGGACGTCAGGACGACGACCGGCACCGACTACGACCTCGACGCCAGCGCCCTGCTGGTCGACGAGTCGGGCAAGGTCGCCAAGGACAGCGACTTCGTTTTCTACAACAACCTCACAAGCCCCGACGGTTCGGTCGAGCACACGGGTGACAACCTCACGGGTGAGGGCGAGGGTGACGACGAGGTCATCAAGGTGAATCTGGCCGGCGTGCCGGCCGGGGTCGCCAAGATCGTCTTCCCGGTCTCGATCCATGACGCCGAGAGCCGCGGCCAGAGCTTCGGCCAGGTCCGGAACGCCTTCATCCGGGTGGTCAACCAGGCGGGCGGCGCCGAACTGGCGCGCTACGACCTGAGTGAGGACGCGGCCACCGAGACCGCCATGGTCTTC
>NZ_JTHL01000007.1 GCF_000818195.1 Streptomyces sp. 150FB
GGTTGGGCGGATCCCGACGATTCGGCTTCGTCGTCTTGTCCCTGACGGCAGGTGGGGCATGTGCGGACCGGTGTTGTGGGCGGTGCCGGCTCCTGTTCGCACGATGATGCGAGTCCTTGCCGCATCACCAGTTCCAGGACCCGCAAGGAGCGTTCCCTGAGGGGGCGAGGCCCGAGGATGGCCAGAGCGATGACCGCGACGACACAGCCGGTCGCCAGGATTGTGCTTGTGGAAAGGATGTTCATGGACAGAAGACCGGGATGTCGGAGGATCGTGACGCGAGTTCGGTGAAGTCGCGTCATGAATCCGGGCCTGGGGCGTCTTCTTGATATGGACGATCGCCATGACACTGCGCTCCAGCCTGTCGGGCCGAGCGACGAAGAACTGATGATGCGGGTACGAGCGGGTGAGCAGACCGCTTTTGACGACTTGTTCCGGCGTCATGCCGGGGCCGTTTGCCGCTACGCCCGCACCATGTGCCGGGATGCGCATACGGCCGAGGACCTGACTGCCGAGGCATTCGTCCGCACCTTGCAGGCCGTGCGCCGTGGCGCCGGGCCGGACACGGCCGTGCGGGCGTATCTGCTGACGTCCGTGCGCCACGTTGCCGCGACGTGGGCGGCATCAGCTGCGCGTACGCAGTCGGTTGACGACTTCTCCGCACTGCCTGTGCGCGCGGTGAACGCGGGTGCCTCGGAGGCACTGATCAGCCCAGGTGCCGAGGCGCAGGCCCTGGAGATCGAAGAACAGTCGCTGGCGATGCGGGCTTTCCACAGTCTGCCTGAGCGCTGGCAGTTTGTGCTGTGGCACGTCACTATCCATCAGAGGGCGCCCCGGGAGGTGGCGCCGATGCTCGGCCTCACTCCCAACGCTGTATCCGTCCTTGTCCAACGTGCCAGAGAAGGCCTGAAGCAGGCGTATCTGCAAGCGAACGTCGCCGCCATGCTGACGCGGGGCCCCGAGTGCCAGCGCTGCGTCGAGCAGCTCGGCCCGTACACCCGCGGAGCACTGGGGAAGCGCGCAGAACGCACCGTTCGCAAGCATCTCAAGGCATGCTCGGTCTGCGGTGTCGTCGCCGGTGAACTCGAAAGCCTCGGCCAGGGACTTCCCGTTGCCTTGCCGTTGGACATCGATGCCTTCTCCGCTGCCGAAATCGAGTACCTCAACTCAATCTTCGGCACGGCGAGAGGCACCGGCCGTTGAGGTAAAGACGTGCGGCCCCGACATCCAGAGCACTCGCTCTCATCACCGTTCTGCCCTTGCTCGCCGCCGCGGCGTCGGGGCTGTCTATCCGTGTTCCGTACCTGCCGTGGTGGTGTCCGCCGGGGGTGTGTCGGGCGTTGTGTGGAGGATGCCGCGGACTTGTTCTGCGGCGCGGAGGATGCTCTCGCTGATGAAGTCGCTGAAGCGGGCGATGTTCTCCAGGCGGGCGGCGGCCGGGGTGTCGCGGCCGAGGACGGTGACACCCTGGCGTGCGGTCTCGGCGACCTGGGCGATACCGCGGGCGCTGGCGATGGTCGACTGGTACCAGATGTCGTCGTCGACGACATAGCGCTCGCGGCGGCGTTCGTCGCGTTCCCGTCGGACGAGGCCCAGGTTTTCGAGGGCCGCGATCGCCTTGGAGACGGAGGCGGGGCTGACCTGGAGACGCTGGACGAGCTCGGCCGCGGTGAGGCTGCCGGCGTCGGTGGTGAAGAGGCAGGTCAGCACTTGGGCGGTCATCTTGGGCAGCCCCTGTTGCATGAAGAGGGTCGTGAACGTCTCCTCGTACTCGCGCACGGCCTCCTCGTCGCGCCCGTGGGCCCGCGCGGGCACCCCCCGCCCCGGGGGCGCGGTCTGCCTGCGCCGGTGGGCGCGGCGTTCGGTCGCACGGTGGGCCAAGTCGGCCCGGTAGGCGATCGGGCCGCCGTTGCGCATCACCTCACGCGTGACCGTCGAGGTGGGACGGTCCAGACGCCGGGCGATCTCCGCGTAGGCCAGGCCGTCGGCCATACCCAGCGCGATCTGCTGACGTTCCTGCTGGGTGAGTCTGCCTCCCGGCACCGCGATCTCCCTTCG